>NZ_LMXH01000009.1:77042-77796 GCF_001541095.1 Paenibacillus sp. FJAT-26967 | reverse complement strand
AAGCCTGCTTACGGCTCCCCGAGGCATTTCGTCGTTCGCCACGTCCTTCTTCGGCTCCTAGCGCCTAGGCATCCTCCGTGTGCCCTTATTAGCTTGACCTCGTATTCGCACAAGTGCGGATACCTGATCATCTATAACAAGGTTTTGGATGATTCTAGTTACAACTTTCGCTATCTAGTTTTCAAGGAACAACGGATTCGCGCCACTGAATATCCGAAGAGTGTCAGGGCAGCAAAAAGTTTGAAAAGAGAAGGAAATTCTCCTTTCAAAACTGACAACGAGTGATTGAAGTTGTGAAGGCTTAAGGCCTTCTTGACTGGGTGCGCTTCGGCACCCGAGTCTCCATAGAAAGGAGGTGATCCAGCCGCACCTTCCGATACGGCTACCTTGTTACGACTTCACCCCAATCATCTACCCCACCTTCGGCGGCTGGCTCCTTGCGGTTACCTCACCGACTTCGGGTGTTGTAAACTCTCGTGGTGTGACGGGCGGTGTGTACAAGACCCGGGAACGTATTCACCGCGGCATGCTGATCCGCGATTACTAGCAATTCCGACTTCATGCAGGCGAGTTGCAGCCTGCAATCCGAACTGAGACCGGCTTTGATAGGATTGGCTCCGGATCGCTCCTTCGCTTCCCGTTGTACCGGCCATTGTAGTACGTGTGTAGCCCAGGTCATAAGGGGCATGATGATTTGACGTCATCCCCGCCTTCCTCCGGTTTGTCACCGGCAGTCAACTTAGAGTGCCCAGCT
>NZ_LMXH01000009.1:0-75859 GCF_001541095.1 Paenibacillus sp. FJAT-26967 | reverse complement strand
CTCAAAAAGTTAATGCTGACGAGAATTTCTTCTCTGTTTAGCGTCCTGATTGCTCAAGACGTTTCAATCACTCGTTGTTCAGTTTTCAAAGGACAATCTCTTGCGTGTTACTCATTTGTACCGGCGTTTCTCTCGGCCGGAATTTCATTCTAACACATGCATTCGATCATTGCAAGCATTATTTCTAACATCATTTTTGTAAGTAATCTCACATGAACTTGTCATCGCTGTTATTTCTAACGGCCGAAAACTAATATATCACATAAGTTGTAAGCTTACAAGCACTTTTTTTCACTGCCTCTCAACGGGCAGAAACTTAATATACCACGCTGCCCCCCTACAATCAATAGCAATATTATACATGATGTCTTATCAAGCTTTCACCTTAATCAACCTCTGAATAGTTTAGTCCCTTTTCAGCAATGTTAAACATAAAACGTTACTAATTCTAGATAATCGCAAACCTGTTTATTCTGATTGGGCCGACCCAATATCCATATCGTTTATAAGCTTTCTATACTTTCTAATATGAAGATATAAAGGCACAAAGACAGCAGCATAAATTCGATTACTTGTAGATTGGGTAATACAAGGGATACTTAAGCGCAAGACCACCATAGAAGGGAGTCTACAACCTTGATCAGCGCCCAAACTGTCCTAACTATTATTGTTATCAATATCGCTTATGTATCATTATCAACAATCCGCATGATCCTTGTCATGAAAGCAAGAAAAGTACTTGCTACTGTAATCAGTACGGTTGAAATCTTTATTTATTTGATGGGTCTTAATATTGTACTGAGTAATATCGACGATCCGCTGAACATCATCGCTTACTGTCTCGGTTGGGGCGCGGGCGTGTGGCTCGGCATTCGTATTGAAGGCTGGCTCGCCCTCGGCTACACCACCTTGCAGATAGTGGTGGACTATACCGAAACGAAACTGCCGGACACTCTTAGAGCCAAAGGCTACGGCGTCACCCACTGGGTTGCCGAGGGCAGAGACGGACCGCGCCTTGTTATGCAGGTTCTGGCCAAACGCTCTCTGGAGAAAAAACTGCTTCTTATCCTTCAGGAGCATGCTCCCAAGGCTTTTGTCATTTCTTATGAACCCCGTTTCTTCAAAGGCGGCTTCTGGACTCGTCGTATGAATCCTTAAATTGGGTTTTATTACATGTTTCAATAGGAAGCGTTCTTGTTTACTTAACGTGTTACATAAAGAGCCATACGAATACTTCATGTATTTTACAGAAAAGGGGTCCTGCATATAATGATTCGCTTGGAAGGTGTCAGCAAAAGATATGACGATGGATTCGTCGCGCTTAAAAATTTGAATCTCGAGTTTGCCCAGGGAGAACTGCATGTCCTGATCGGTCCCAGCGGCTGCGGTAAATCAACAACTATGAAGCTGATTAACCGGCTGATTAATCCTTCGGAAGGCAAAGTTACCATTAAGGGGAAAGATATCTCCCAAGAAGACCCTGTCGAACTACGACGCAATATAGGCTATGTGATACAAAACATCGGTTTGTTTCCCCATATGACGATTGCACGCAATGTAGCTGTCGTGCCTAAACTCCTAAAGTGGGATCAAGAACGGATTGATAAACGGGTGAACGAACTTTTGGACCTGGTCTCGTTAAATCCCGAAACTTACCGCAACCGTTATCCTTCCGAGCTTAGCGGCGGACAGCAGCAAAGAATCGGTGTCATCCGCGCCTTCGCCGCCGAACCGGATATCATTCTGATGGATGAACCTTTCAGCGCACTTGATCCGATATCCCGCGAACAGCTTCAGGATGAATTAATCCGGCTGCAGCAGGAGTTGAAAAAGACGATTATTTTCGTGACCCACGATATGGACGAAGCCATTAAAATCGCCGATAACATCGTACTGATGAAAGACGGAGAAGTTGTCCAGCACGGACGTCCCGAGCATATCCTCCGTTATCCGGCCAATGAATTCGTCAAAACCTTTGTCGGCAAACAGCGTCTTCACGGATCCGGGGGAATGGATGAAATCCCGACGGTAGATGAAGTAATGGCCGAGCACCCGGTAACGGCCTACCCTACACGCGGATTAGCCGAAGCTATCAAAATCATGGAGAAAAACCGCGTCGATTCGCTTTTAATTGTAGACCGGCAGAACCGTTTAATCGGTGCCGCGTCTATTTTCCAGGTATTGAACAAGTACCGGCAAGAAAATATGACGCTCGCGGATGTTACGAAGCCGTTTCTGCACACAGTGCTAGCAGGCACTTCTTTATCGATTGCGATCCAGATGATGAACGAGCACAACCTTCCTTATATTCCGGTAGTCCGCGAGGACGGTAAATTCGCCGGGCTTGTGACTAAAGGCAGCGTTGTACGTCATCTTGCCGAGGTGTATACGCCTGATGAAGAAGAATCCCCTCCGGATAATGAACCGGAACTCGATTCTTCCGCGGACGGCGGGCCGGAGGTTCCAGTCACCAGCGGCGGAGGTGCGTAATGAATTTTCTAAGCGATTATATACAATTTCTCACTGACCGTATGCCGGATATCCTCGTTGCATTTCGTGAGCATCTCATCATTTCTTTCGTATCGGTGGCACTCGGCTGTCTGGTTGCGATACCGATAGGGATAATTCTGGCAGGAAACCGTATAAAATTTGTGAATTCGATTGTGTTTGCTTTATCTAATTTACTCCAAACCATTCCGAGTCTGGCGCTTCTGGCCATCCTCATTCCTTTAATCGGAGTCGGCATGAAACCGGCGATCATCGCTTTGTTTCTCTATTCGTTAATGCCGATTATGCGTAATACGTTTACCGGTTTTCAATCGGTGAACCCGAGTTTACTCGAAGCCGCCCGCGGAATGGGTTACAGCAGAATACAGCGGCTGGTGAACATCCAGCTTCCACTCTCTCTCCCGTACATTATGTCCGGCATTCGTGTAACGACTGTGTATATTATCAGTTGGGCCACCCTGGCTACTTTAATCGGCGCAGGCGGTTTGGGTCAATTAATCGTAGCCGGAATGGGTGTTAACAAGAAGGAATTGATTTTCACGGGCGCTATTCTAGCTGTCATTCTGGCTCTGATTGCTGATTTCCTGCTCGGAGTAATCGAAAAATGGCTGACAGCCCGCGTGAAATCTCCCGGAGTAAAGCCAGCGTGATGCAGAAAAAGCATTATATAATAGAAATAAATTTCCAGGTGAATCACTATAAAAACTACTAGATACTTGGGAATCCAGTAAAGGGGATTATGCATGAAACGTGTGAGGAGACGCATACTCGGAACCATCTTACTCGCTTCAGTCATTGTTTCTGCAAGCGGGTGCGGCAAAGGAGATACGATTCTGATTGGAACACAGACCTACTCCGAGCCGAAAATCATCGCCCAAATGTACAGATTATTGATCGAAGACCGCACGGATCTGAAGGTGGATGTCTTACCCGATCTGGCTTCCAGTGCCGTCATTATTGATGCGATGAAGAAAGACGATATTCAAATAGCGACGCTGTATACAGGCGAGCTGCTCAATAAACATTTTCCGCTTGAAGAAAAAGTGCGTTCACGGGATGAATTTCTAGCCGATGCGCAAGCAGGATTTGATAAATATTTCAATTTCAAATGGTTTAATCCTTATGGATTTGAAAACACATATGCTTTTACGGTGCGCAAAGAGTTGGCAGATGAAAAGGGATGGAAGAAAATCTCGGATCTGAAGAATGACGCAGGAACTATCAAACTCGGAGTAGACACAACGTGGCTGGAAAGAGAAAGCGATGGCTATAAGGCTTTCGCCAAACATTATGGCCTTGAATTCGGTAATACGCTCCCCATGGAAGTCGCTCTCGTCTATAGCGCGGTTGCCAGTAAAGAAGTAGATATTGTTTTGGCCTATTCGACGGATGCAAGACTCAAGGAGTACAATCTCGTTACACTGGAGGATGATAAACAATTCTTCCCGCCTTATGACGGATCTCCGGTAGTCAAAAAAGAGCTTTTAGCTAAATATCCCGAATTAAATGAAATTATGGAACTGTTAATCGGAAAAATTGATGCAAAAACGATGATTGATCTCAATTATGAGGTCGATGTAAAGAAGCGTAATGAGAAAAAAGTAGCTGAAGATTACTTGAAAAAGGTCGGGCTGCTGAAATAACCGTGGATCGGAAAGTCATTGTTAAGGGGATATGCATATGCAGCTTTTCTTTGAATATATAGGTGAAAATTGGGTCGATCTGCTTGGACTAACCTATGATCACATCGTCATGGTCGCGCTGGGCATTCTCATGGCACTAGTCGTGGGAGTACCGCTAGGCGTACTAGCCGCACGTAATCGGCGGCTGGGCTCGGTCATCCTGACCTCAGCGAACGTCGTACAGGTATTCCCCAGTCTCGCCCTGCTTGTCCTGCTGATGATTGTATTCGGCCTCGGGTTCACGACTGTCGTAGTCGGACTCTTCCTTTACTCGCTGATGCCGATCATCCGCAACACTTATGTCGGGCTGACCCAAGTCAATCCCGCCATTTCGGAAGCTGGACGCGGGGTAGGCATGAGCCCGCTGCAGCTGCTGCTGAAAGTACAGCTGCCGTTATCGCTGCCGTTCATCGCAACCGGAGTGAGAGTAGCGGCCGTCATTGCGATCGGGGTAGCGACTATTGCCCCGCTAATCGGCGGGGGCGGACTCGGCCGGGAGATTTATTCCGGCATCAACATGGATAACCCGGCCCGGCTCTATGCGGGCGCTATTCCCGCTGCACTGCTCGCTCTGCTGACGGACTTCCTGCTGGGCTGGGCACAAAAGAGAATGAATCTGAGCCGATAATTCGGACAGGACGATAAAAAGGCAAAGTCACTTACGTTATATGACTTTGCCTTTTTTGCAGCTTCCACGCATATAAAATGCCGAATGTCCTTTAACAAGGAACATTCGGCATTTATCGTTGTATGCGAAGGTTATGAATCCGTCAAGACTTCCGGCGCTAAGCCTGCCAAATCTGCGGATCGTCATATCCTTGTATATATTCGATCTGGATAGGTTTGATCTCAAGAATCACATAATTCGGATCATGAGGACCGTCAAACCATTCTTTGAGGTCATCCCGCCACACTTTCTCCCTCAAACTATCATTACTGCTGACTGTCGCTTGCGCCTCAATCTGGAGGATCTCCTTGGATGGTTTACCGTCAAATCCGACAAGGATATGTACATTAGGATTGTCCTTCAGTTCATCAACCTTATCTGTTTTGCGGTTAGTCGCCAAGTAAATCGTCAATCCTTCGTGAAATAAAGCCATATAACGAACACGAGGTTTGCCGTTATCTACAGTAGCGAACGAACACACCTCATTTTGATCCAAAACAGCTTCGATTTTCTTTCCCAGTTCTTGATTCGACATTCCTAAACAGCTCCTTTCAATTCAACACGTCTACTTATATAGATTACCCGAAAGAAGGGAATGCCAAACGAAACCGCGGATAAGCATCCAAGCCAAAGGATCTTGTAAGCCGATAATTAAATAAAAAGAACTAGTCCAATTTACCGCTCGCATCCGTCACTGCAAAGTTGTAATTGACCGAACGCGTAACGGCCTCGTCACGTTCGTTCAAACCGTTAATGTCAAAAGACAGATTATAAACCCCGGGCTCAGTCGGCACCTGGAAATTTACCTGCACATCACCTTTAACCGTATCTACGTTCAATTCATTAATTTTCTGAATAGCATGGGCGGCATTCGTCTTCCCCGCTCTAGTTAGTGTCGCTTTGTTCTTACTGCCCCCTGTGCCGCCTCCTGCATCCCACTTTTTAACTCCATTAAAGCCTACGGAGACACTGGCACTCTCGCCTTTCCGGAAAAGCTTACGGGGTGATTTAATCTGCCCCTTGATCTTCCCTTCAGGACGGGCAAGCATAAAATAGGCATCCCCGCTTCCGGACATCTCAAGGTTCCATTCGCCCTTCTCCGGCCGTTCTAACGAAAAATTATGATGAACCGCCCCTGCGAACAGAGCTTCTTCGTCTCCTTCAGGCTTCCCAGGTTGAAGGTCATGCCGGACTCCTGACGGACTGATCAGTGTAATCTTGGTTTGGTCGGAAGCTGTCAGCACATCCATGACTAAATTTGATAGCCCGCTTTCAAGCGGGAACGTCTCGGTTACACGCTGGCCCTGAAGCGAACCGCCCCGCAGGATGAAAGAAGTGTTCTCCTCCGCCCCGCCCGGTCTAGCGGGCAAATTCTCAGATGCTAAGGCAGATCCTGAAGCCATAGATGCAGAGGCGGCCCCCAGTGCCAGCTTCGGTTTCACCAGACTCCAGGTCTGCGAAGCATTTCTCATCGCACTATGAGAAATATTCTTGGTGAAATTCGGGATCCCGTACGGCAGCCCCATTGCCGAGGCAACGCTTACCAACCCGTCATCTTCACCCGGGAGGACCGCATGAGCGAACCAAGTCGAAGAAAACCAGCCGTCATCTCCCTCTCCCCCGGACATATACGTTTTGGTCAGCGCATTCTCGGGGCGACTGTCCGTCTGGGAGCGATAAGTAGCCATATAGGAAGTTTGTAAGGAATATACCGCCTCATCTTTCTTATCCAAAAGCTCAGCGAGCCAGCTTGTCCAGCTGCTGTATGCCATATCCGCCACTTCAGATCCTTTGTTAGGTGTCGAGAGCTGATGGACTACATTCACGTATGGAGCCGCGCCATAATGAACCAGCGCCGTCTGCGTATCGATACCTCCTTTGGAGTGCGCAATGATGTTAATTTTGGGCACCCCGTAATAAGCTGCGACCTTTTTGATTACTTCCGCCAGCTTAGGTCCGTTGGTCCACATGTTACCGCCTGTTCCGTCCGAGTCTTTCAACTGGACAAAAGCTGTCCGGTAGCCCGCATTGTAGGCGGCATCATAATAGGAGTCTGTCTTGGTCCAGGTTGTGTAATTGGAATGCAGACCTTGAACAAATAAAATGACCGGCTTGTCGCTTGAAGCTTGGGGAGGTACAGCTCCCGTATACCAATCTCCAAAATTTGCGCTCGGGTTGTCATTATGAAGAACCGGAGCAGGTGCTGCTGCGTTCACCGCAGAGGAGCAGAGCAGAGCTGTTACCAAGCAAATAGCGGATGCCACTCGAAACCGGACGTGCTGAACCATTATAAAACCTCCTTATGATGGGGTTGTCTTTCTCTATCATCATAGGGGATATTCCAATAAAAGGGTACAAATTTTATGTTAAAATTTGGATAAATATTGATTCGTTTACATTTCAGGATTCTGTACTCTAATTCTATTTCTAATTCTAATTCTAATTCCAGGTTTGTCTTAAATCTGCCGGTGTCGAATGCATACTAGATAGTAGATGTCTTCTCTCGACATGAAATCCATTCATTCTAAATCACTTTCCTACCTTTCGATATTTCTCGGGAAATAATAGGCAGCTGACACTCCGTAGCAATAGTATGCCGCTGTCGACCATAAGCAGCTAACTACGGCCTCTTTGTCAAATAAAGATATAACAAAAAGACCCCTACATATTGTAAGGATCTCTTCGTTCTGATGCGGTCGGAGGGATTTGAACCCTCACGCCCATTGGGCACTACCCCCTCAAGATAGCGTGTCTGCCGTTCCACCACGACCGCGTATGACACTATAAAAGTGAGCCATGAAGGACTCGAACCTTCGACACCCTGATTAAAAGTCAGGTGCTCTACCAACTGAGCTAATGGCTCTCATGGTGACCCGTAGGGGATTCGAACCCCTGTTACCTCCGTGAAAGGGAGGTGTCTTAACCCCTTGACCAACGGGCCTTGTCGAACTATAAAATGAGGTGTCGTTTTGACGACATTTGTTATTATAGCGTAAGCTTTCTAAATTGACAAGCACAAAATTAAACTAATTTCTGGACCATTAACGAGATAAAAAACTAAAAAAGCTGCTCCGGAGAGCAGCTTGTTAAGTGCTAATTAATGGCGGAGAGAGAGGGATTCGAACCCTCGCACCACTTACGCAGTCTAACCCCTTAGCAGAGGGTCCCCTTATAGCCACTTGGGTATCTCTCCAAAAAAATATGGCTCCCCGAACAGGACTCGAACCTGTGACAACTCGATTAACAGTCGAGTGCTCTACCAACTGAGCTATCAGGGAAGGACAATAACTAATTTATCATGAACCTTTTGTAATGTCAAGCGTATAACTCATTAATTTTCCTCTGCATTTACCGCAAGAATATTTGCGCACATCGACCTTCCTTTTCCTGTAATATTCCGCCTTGCAATTCATACATTCGAGCCTATACCGGTAAGGGATAGGCTTCCTGGTCTGAGGCAAAGCCCGGCAGAATCTGGTCCCTCCTACACGCTTGAGAAGAATTTTAAAATCGGCATCCCTGTGCTGAAAGCCTTTTTTCTGAAGATGCAGATGATAGTGGCACAACTCGTGCTTGATGATCTTCTCCACGTCGTCCCGCCCGTAGTTTACCCATTGGTGCCAGCTGATTTCTATATCGTGGGATTTCGTGAAATATCGTCCGCCGGTAGCGTGAAGACGCTTATTAAACCTCGCCCGGTGAAGGAAGGGCCAGCCGAACGATTGTAAAGAAATCTGCTCTACCCACTGCTGCAGAAGTTGATCGTCCATCTATATCCGCCTCCTCTCTCCCCGTTCACGGGTTGGTATGAATGATAAGATGCCGCAATTGCAGACAAGTCTCTCTTGAATTTGTACCTAATGTACCGCTATACTGTCAAGTAGTAAACGAGAACGTGAATGCAAGAGAGGAGCAACACCGCCATGTCGAATAGCGCTATGAGATATGCTATTTTGAAGCTGAATGACTCACTTGAGTTTGTCGAAATGCCCGGTACGCATATGTACCAGCTGACTGCCCTGAACCGCCGTCTTCACAAAGAAATCGAAAAGCTGACCGCGCATAATGTGCCGGCACTTCCATCTGTAATCGCGGAATGCGACAACCTGGAGCTCGTCAGCACTTCCTATACGGTTACCGGCGGACTGGATTACATCAATAAGCTCGAGACGACCTTCGCGGCGATTAAGGAATCCGCGTATCCCCTTATTTCTCTTCTTACGGAAATCCGCGCACTTCAGGCCCAACTGGAACAGTGGTACGAGGAGTACGAAGAAGAAAACGTATAGTCGGCCGCATAAAAACGAACCGGACCTGCACACTGCGGGCATCCGCCCCATATGCTGTAAGTAGTCAGGCAGGAAGGGGATGGCTTTATGCCGCAATGGCTTTGTAATCAGCTGATGCGAGCGTTTCAGAACAAGAACCCTCGGCAGATTCGTCTGCTTAACGACAGCTGGTTTTTTTACCGGACACGAAGATCCCCCGCAGAGCTTTCGGGATCATTTGAAAAAAGCAGGTAAACCCGCGCTATGCGGGTTTACCTGCTTTTTTATCGCCGATATATCCAAGCTGGTTCTAGTACCTGCCGTTAATACATAGGGCTAACGCTTATATTTATCCAGTGTCTGCCGAATCTCGGTATTGAGCTTCTGCACATCCGGCGTCTTTGTTTCCGTATCGCTGAGCGTATACTTGTATTTGAGCTTAAGAACGCGGTATACGCTTTCGTCTATACGATTCTCCGATAGTTTACCATTCCGGACGGCTTCTCTCAGCGCTTCAATAACTTGTATCGTATTCCCGTATTCATGGCACACCAGCACGACATCTGTACCGGCCATTACCGATTGAACAGCAGCCTCTCCGATGCCGTAATTCTTCATGATGGCCCCCATCGTTAAATCGTCGGTAAAAATAACACCGCCAAAATTCATTTCCTTGCGGAGCAGACCGCTGACAACAGCCGGGGACAGAGAAGCCGGGTAAGTCTTGTCCAGCTTCGGAAGCAGAATGTGTGCAACCATCGCCGCATCGGCGCCGGACTTAAAGGCTTGGGCAAACGGAGCCAGTTCAAAAGAACGCAATCGTTCTAAATCGTAGTTCACCACCGGCAGGCCGATGTGTGAATCAACCGATGTATCGCCATGTCCCGGGAAATGCTTGACCACCGGAATGATTTTTTGAGAGGCGAGTCCTTTCATCGTTTCGACACCCATATTCCCGACTAGTTCCGGTGTGGTTCCGTAGGAACGGTTCCCGATAACCGGATTATCCGGGTTGCTGTTTATATCAAGTACCGGTGCATAGTTCAAATTAAATCCGAGGGCGCTGATTTCTTTGGCAAGCACATTTCCTACGTCTGCTGCCATACGGTTATCCTTCGTTTTGCCCACCACCTGCATAGCAGGAACATCGGCAAAACTATCCGGCATTCGGCTTACACGCCCGCCTTCTTCATCGACACTGAGAAAAAGAGGGATTTTGCCTCCAGCTTCTGCGTTAACCGTCTTAAGGGAATTAAGGAACGTGACCGTCTGGCCGGCACTCGCAATATTCGGTTTGAACAAGATAAAACCGCCAACGCGGTACGTATCAATCAGCTCACGCGCATGCTCATCCATCTGTACGCCATCTACGCCACTGATGACAAGCTGGCCAATCTTCTGCTCAATTGTCATGTCCGCCATCATCTCTTTGAGCGGATCCTCTGCAGTAGGCACCGGCGTCTGCTGCGGTTCCGAACTTCTGACCGGCACAGGAGTGCCGCTGCCCTCAGGCGCCTTGCTCAAGAAACCACAGCTTGTAGCTGTTAAGAGCAGGATGAACATCAGGAGAACTCTTCCTCTGTTCCATACTCGTGAATCATTCATATGTAATCCCTCCGCTCCAATGGAAACGCCCTCAGAATTGGCGGGTCCCTTGCCTGCAAGACATAAAAGAATCTATAAAAACTTATTAGCTGGCAAAGAGCCGCCTCGCAGCGTGTATACTGCGGGACGTCTTCCGTTTCTGGTTTTGCCATATTCACGAAGTGTTATTCTCTAAGCCGTAAAATTCCTTCCATGTAGCAAAAGACCTCAAGTCATCTGTAAGGATCTTGAGGTCTCATCACTAACTTCACTAAAATAAGCTTATTGGGGCTGCTTCATGGTCAAACCGACCCGGCCCTTCTTCACATCCACATTCAGAACCCAAACCGTAACATGATCTCCTACCGATACTACATCCATCGGGTGTTTAACGAACCGGTCGCTGAGCTGCGAAATATGGACAAGCCCGTCGCTTTTGATTCCGATATCGACGAATGCCCCGAAGTCGATAACGTTGCGCACCGTTCCCTGCAGCTCCATCCCCGGCTTCAGATCTTCAATCTGCAGCACATCGGTGCGGAAAATCGGCGTGCCCAGCTCTTCGCGCGGATCACGGCCCGGACGCTGGAGGCTGTCCAGAATATCCCGCAGCGTCGGTATGCCGATGCCCAGTTTCGGCGCAAGCTCTTCCGGCTCCTGCTGATGCAGAAGATCCTTCAGCTGCGCGGATCCGATCCCGGCGAGCTCTTGCTTCAGCTCAGCCAGCAGCTTGTCCACCACGTCGTAGGACTCGGGGTGGATCGGCGTGTTGTCGAGCGGGTTGCCGCTTTCCGACACGCGGAGGAATCCGATACACTGCTCGTAGGTCTTCGCGCCAAGGCGGGGAACCTTCTGCAGCTCTTTGCGGCTGCCGAACTTCCCGTTCTCCTCGCGGTACTTCACGATGTTCTTCGCAATCGTGCTGTTAATGCCGGAGACGTAGGAGAGCAGCGACGGCGATGCGGTATTCACGTCGACGCCGACGTGGTTAACCGCGGATTCGACGACGGCTTTGAGGCTCTCGTCGAGATGCTTCTGCGAGACGTCGTGCTGATACTGGCCGACGCCGATCGCCTTCGGCTCGATCTTCACCAGCTCCGCCAGCGGGTCCTGCAGGCGGCGCGCAATCGAGATGGCGCTGCGCTCAGCGACATCCAGGTCCGGGAACTCCGTCTGCGCCAGCTTAGATGCGGAGTACACGCTTGCGCCCGCTTCGTTCACGATCAGGTACTTCAGCTTGCGCGACTTCAGCTCGCTGATGAGATCCGCGACGAACTGCTCGGTCTCACGCGAAGCGGTCCCGTTGCCGATGACGATCAGGCTGACATCGTACGCATCGATCAAACGGCGGAAAGCAGCCTTCGCTTCGGCAACTTTGTTGTTCGGCGGCGTCGGATACGTCACCGTAACCTCAAGCATTTTGCCCGTGTCGTCGACAACGGCAAGCTTGCAGCCGGTACGGTACGCCGGATCGACGCCAAGCACGGTCTGGCCCTTCACGGGCGCCTGAAGCAGGAGATTACGCAGATTCGCCGCAAAAATCTGAATCGCGTGCGTCTCCGCCCGCTCCGTCAGTTCCCCGCGCACTTCCCTTTCGATGGAAGGCGCGATAAGACGTTTATAAGCGTCCTCCACAGCCGCTTCAAGAACATTCCGGGTTACGGAAGGCCCCTGAATGATCTGTCTGCCGATGAATTCATGAATTCGCTCGGCGGGCACGTCCAGTGCAACCTTGAGCACATCTTCGCGTTCACCGCGGTTAATAGCAAGCGTACGGTGCGGCGGCATTTTTTTGAGAGGTTCCTGGTAGCTGTAATACATCTCGTAAACCGACTCTTCTTCTTTCTTCTTAGCCTCTGTACGCAAAATAGCGTGATCCTGTGTAAATTTACGCGCCCAGGCACGGATCTTGGCATCATCCGCCAACTGTTCGGCTACAATGTCCATCGCACCTTGAATAGCTTCGTCAGCAGAATTCACACCCTTCTCTTCATTCACAAAGCGCTGGGCTTCATCCTGCAGAGAACCTTGTCCCGGCTGCTTGAGCAAATATTTGGCAAGCGGCTCAAGTCCTTTTTCTTTAGCGACACTCGCGCGCGTCTTGCGTTTTTGACGATAAGGACGGTACAGATCCTCAAGCTCTTGAAGCTTCGCCGCCGCTTCGATTGCCTTTTGCAGTTCCTCTGTAAGCTTATCCTGCTCGTCGATCAGACGAAGCACCTCAAGTTTGCGGTCTTCCAGGTTGCGCAAGTAATTCAAGCGTTCTTCAATATCGCGGAGGAAATTCTCATCGAGCTCACCCGTCATTTCTTTCCGGTAACGCGCGATGAATGGAATCGTATTGCCTTCATCCAGCAAACCGACAGTCGTTTGAACCTGTGATGCTTTCAACTGAAGCTCGCCTGCTATTTGTTTCACGATCCGGGCTGCGGTATTCGCCGCTTTTTCTTCCGTGCGTTCGTAACTTTTGGCTGTCGTGCTCTGCGTCTCTTGGCTATTTTGTACATCTGTTTTTACCATTGTCATTCCTCCATGCCATTTGTAGCCTTCATTAGCCCTACCCGTTAATCCGCTAACTTCCACCCTGCCACATTCTTATGAATAAATGAAAAAACGAGGGCAGTAACGGCCCCTCGCTCCTCTTCCATTACGGTTACTACCGCTGCTGTATGCTGCTTGTTTTGCTCGGCTAGAAATCAATCAGACCCACGCTGACTTGCAGCGCTTCATCCACTTTACGCATTGATTCTTCGTCCAAATGCGTAATTTTGTCGGTCAGCCGCTGTTTGTCGATCGTACGGATTTGTTCCAGTAAAATGACAGAATCCCGATCGAAACCGTGCGTCTCTGCATCGATTTCTACGTGCGTCGGTAGCTTCGCTTTCTGAATCTGCGCCGTAATTGCAGCGACGATGACCGTAGGGCTGAAGCGATTGCCGATGTCATTCTGGATAATCAGCACCGGACGAACGCCGCCCTGCTCGGACCCGACAACCGGTGAAAGATCTGCGAAGTACACATCGCCACGTTTAACAATCAAAATTTACACCCCGCTTACTAAGCGTACCAGCGTATTGTCCGCCTCTTCCTCCGCCTGAAAAGCTTCGTCCGCTATCGTTAAATTGATTTTGGCCATTTCCATGTAGCCTTTTTGCATGGATTCGCGAAGGCTGCGCTTTTTGCGTTCAAGCAAATACAGTTTCATGGCCTGGCGAATAAACTCGCTTCGGTTGGAGTTCTCCTTCTCCACAATGCCGTCGACTTCCTGAAGCAGGTTGTCTGGCAAACTGATCATGATCCTCTTCGTGTTATGAGCATTATTCACCGATTTAGCACCCCCAAGAAACATCCGAAAACATTTTACTACCATTATGTCGATGAGGTAGCAAAATTATACTACAAATCAATATATGCGCTGGGTATATCACCTATGCCATACGCTATATGAAACTCTCCATGTAACCTATTCGCGAGGCAGGATGCAAAATCCTGTTTTTGTTCAATGAAAAACTGCTTAAATTTATTAAGCACGTTAAACGCCTCTTGAGAAGTGGCTCCTCTGCAGCGAATTGACCACCTTCACCCGCTGTCCTCCGCTGATATAAATGCGGGGTACCCGGTGAGAAATCATACAGGTTACTTCATAATTAATCGTACCGAGCTTCTCCGCAATTTCATCGGCTGTGATACATTCCTCACCCTGTGAGCCAATGAGCACGACTTCATCGCCAAGCTCCGCTTCCGGTACATCGGTTACGTTAATCATACACTGATCCATACAAATACGGCCGACGACCGGAGCGCGCCTTCCCCGGACCAGCCCATCGGCTTTGCCGCTAAGCAGGCGTGAAAAGCCGTCGGCATAGCCGACTGGCAGTGTTGCAATCTGTTCGTCCCCTTGAGTACGGTAGATTGCGCCATAACTGACTCCCGATCCTTCGGGAAGCGTCTTATGATGGATAATACCCGTCTTGAGACTGAGCACCGGCTTCAGCTCAATACGCTGCTTATCCACTTCCTCTGACGGATAAAGCCCGTACATGCTGATGCCAAGCCGAACCATATTGTAGCTGTAGTCCGGCAGGTCAATAGCCGTTGCACTGTTACCTGAATGGATAAAGGGAATACCCGCCGGAGCCAAAGCGAGAGCTTTGTGTACAATTCTGCTGAATTTATCGTATTGCTTATAGGTATAGGTTTTGTCGGCTTCATCTGCTTTGGCGTAGTGAGTAAACAGGCCTTCCACACGGATTCCGGGCGTGTTCAGTGCTTTCTCGATAAAAGCAATCGCTTCCTCTTCCTCAAAAAGACCGATCCGGCCCATGCCGCTGTCAATTTTGATGTGAATATGGAGGACCTGCCGCGTTCTCGTTTCCTTCTGTGCGGCTGTGTATTCTTCTGCCGCTTCCAGCATCTCATTCGTATACACCGTTAAAGTAATGTCATGCTCAAGCGCAAGCCCTATTCCTCCCACGGGCGTATAGCCGAGCACCAGAATCGGAGCTGTAATGCCAGCATTCCTCAGTTCTATGGCCTCATCCAGGAAAGCAACAGCCAGATAAGTTGCCCCGCACTCCATCACGACTTGAGCCACTTCTACCGCTCCATGACCATAGGCATCTGCCTTAATCACAGCCATAATGTGCATGGAATCAGGTAGGATCCGCCGAAAATTCCCTATGTTGCTGCGGAGCGCGTCCAACGAAATTTCCACATATGTCGGACGATAAAAAGCATCCACGTCTACGTTCACCTTACGTTCACCTTCTCCAATGCTGTACATGGGACAAGGGAGATCCTGCATAAAGACAGGTCTCCCTTCCCTATTTCGGACGGCTTTGCTGCCGCCTCAACCGATAAATTAATGTTAAAGGCTCCGCAGGTTGAAGTCAATTAATTGTTCCGGGCAATATTCCCCATCCAGCGGGGCTGCTGGCTTTACTTGCCCGCTTCTTCCGCAACGGATTGTGCGACTTTGACGAGCTCGTCATGCGGGAGATCTCCTGTGGACAGGCGGAATTCAATGCCGTCATAGGTCCAGGTGAGCGTCTTCTTCTCGTCTCCCGTGATGACTCCCAGCGTATAGCCGAGGTCTACAATGTCACCCGGGAGAATCGATACGGTCTGGGACTGCGGGGCCGTCTCGATCAGCGTATAATTGTAGGTTCCCTTGTAGCGAACCATAATCGCGGTGTTCTCACCCAGCGGGATCTGGCTGATGTCCTGCTGTGCCACGCCTTTAGGCAGGTACGACGGCTCAATCAGCCCGAAGCCTGCGGCAGTGCTGCCGGGAGCCTTCTGATCCGCGCCGGGCAGAGTGGCGGCGGGAGCTGTTCCGCCTACTGCCGTCTTGCCGCTGCCGGCGGTGCCGGCTGCTGCGGTGTCCCCGGCCGCGGCTTTACCGCCAGAAGCAGCTCCCGTCGCTGCTGCGCTTCCCGAAGCCGCCGGCTTCATGTCTGCTCCGGTCTGCCCGGATTCGGCAGCCGGAGTCTTCGCGCTCGTGCCGGTGGTTGCGCCCGTCGCGGCCCACTCTCCAGCGGCTGCCTGCTTACCGCTGTCCGTGCCCGCTGCGGCCGGACCGCTGGCTGCCGGCTGCTTGCCGTCCGCAGCGGAAGCGGCACCCTGCGCTGCTGCGTCCTTACTGCCGGTGGCAGCGGCACCGCTCGTCTCTTTGCCGGCAGCAGCCGTGCTGCCTGCGTCCTTGCTTACTTCCCCGGATGCCGGAGCGGTTTTATCCAGTGATTTCAAATCCCAGCTGGTCATGTTGCGCTGCATGTCGAAATTGTCTTTTTCCAGTTTCTTACCAAACTCAAATTGTGTGAAATCGAGCTTAACGAGTACTTTGGAGCTTGCGTCAGCCACTTCTACCTTCTGAGGCGCCAGACTTTTCTGATCGAGCCATATTTTCTGTCTCGCCATCTGTCCGCTGTTCGGATAATTCGCCAGCACGTCAAACACATAAGAACTGCCGTCCTTCGTAAATTGACGATCGTTGTCCAGCATGATGCTCTGCACTAAGGATTGGTACAAGTAGACCTGTCCCTGATTCTCTGGCCAGTCACTCTGGAACCGGAAACTTTTATGCAGATGAGGCGTTAGGACAAACACCCCATCATCGTTACGCAGAACAACCTGCGTGATGTCTTTTTTCTCATTGGTCAGTGAGATCCGGTAATAATGCGGCTCCTGGTACCAGACTTCCACCTGGTATTCCTGCGGTTCCTGCCCCGTCTGAAGCACCATCCGTCCCGTTCCCTGATAGCTGTCGAGTTTGCCCATCACATGATCCAAATCTTTCACAACTGTTCCTGCATCCTTTTTCCCGCAACCGGCTAGAAGCAATGCTGCACTCATCACGATGGCAAGTATCCATGTGACCCGACGCATATCATCATCCCCTCATCCTAAAAAATGTACTGATACATCTCTATGTGGGGACTTGGCCAATTATGCGGACTAGTTTGACGAGCCTGGGGCTTGATTTCATCAGCTGAGACAAGCTCGCCCATTCATTACCTGCCCTATCCCGTTCATCTTCCTTTTTGGAAGTTATTCGAAAATTGTTATAGCACGAACTGGTTTAGACCGCAGTTAGGCACGGTTTTGTGAACGGGCAGTAGTTGAACTATACTAGAAGGCATAGATCGTCCATTACTCAACCATCAAAGGAGACTACAGAAAAATGGAGACATCTCACCGCTTTTCCCGGCCTCACCTTGCAGATTGTGTTCCGGATTTGATTGCGACTGCGAGAGGCGATAAGAAAGCTACGCTCGTTATTCAAAATGCTCGACTCGTCAATGTTACTTCAGGAGAAATTCTCCCGGGTATGTCGATCGGGGTACAAGGATCTCGCATCGCCTTTGTCGGTAAAGACGCCAGTCATATGATCGGCACGGGTACCCGGGTCATAGATGCAGCCGGCAAATATGCTGCACCCGGCCTGCTCGACGGGCACTGTCATATTGAGAGCAGTCAGATTACACCGACTCAATTCGCCAGAGCTGTTCTAGTCAAAGGAACGACAGGCGGGTTCTTTGATGCCCACGAAATTACAAATGTGCTCGGATTGCCCGGTCTTCGGCTTATGCTGGACGAAGCACGAACAACGCCCCTGGCGGCTTACATGCAGGTCGCTTCCTGCGTACCTTCCACGGGTCCTGAGTTGGAAACAAGCGGAGCCATGATTGGACCGGACGAAGTAGCGGAAGCGTTCACTTGGGGGCCGGATATGATCGCGCTGGGCGAAGTCATGAATTTCCCCGGAGTCGTGTTCAGCGATGAGAAAATGGTAGGAGAAATTCAAGCCGCTTTGCGTGCGGGCCGGGTAGCGGATGGCCATTATACATGGCCGGTCGACGATTGGAGATTGTCTGCTTATGCAGCCAGCGGAATTACCGGATGTCATGAGAGCGTTAATGCGCAGGATGTCATTGAACGCGTCCGTCTGGGCATGTATGCCAAAATGAGACGCGGTTCCGCTTGGCATGATGTGGCCGAATCGATCAAAGCCCATACGGAGCACGGTATCGATACCCGCCGTATGATGCTGGTTACCGATGACCGCAGTCCCGAATCTCTGGTAGACGAAGGCCATATGGATTTCGTGGTTCGTCATGCCATTGCACAAGGCGTACGCCCGGTAACGGCATTCCAGATGGCGACGATAAATACGGCAGAACGCTTCGGTGTAGCACGTGATGTGGGAAGTATTACACCAGGCTCCTTCGCGGATATTATTCTGCTTGAGGGAAGCCTCGTGGATGTCCATGTAGGGATGACCATTGCGGCAGGACAAGTTGTTGCGGAGCAGGGCCGCATGACGGTGGAACTGCCGGCGTTTGATTACCCCGAGACGGCTATACGCTCGGTTCACCTGGCCCGCGACTTGCAGGCAGATGACTTCGTCATCCAGGCACCCGTGCAATCCGGTGAGCTGACGGCGAGAGCCATGCAAGTGCGTGAGAACCACGTAGATACCAAAGAAGAACTGGTTACGGTTCGCATCGACAAGGGCCGTATCGAGCTTGATCTCACGAAGGATCTCTGTAAAATGGCGGTCATTGAGCGCCATACCGGAACCGGCAATCAGGCGCTCGGTCTTGTGTCGAATGTCGGCTTCAATAAGCCCGTGGCTATTGCCTCGACTGTTGCCCACGATTGCCACAACCTGATGATCATCGGTAATTCCGATGAACTGATGGCCAAAGCGGGCAATGCAGCAGCAGACATGCAGGGCGGTATTGCCGTAGTCACGGAAGATGAAATCGTCAAGCTTCCTCTTCCTGTCGCCGGACTGATGTCCAGCGCCCCGTTCGAAGAGGTTGCCGAGCAGTCTCGCGCAGTAAGTGAAGCACTTGTGAAGGCTGGCTGCACGATGAACTATGCTTTCATGACCCTGTCGTTACTCGCGCTCATCGTTATTCCTGAGCTCCGCCTGTCTGACAAAGGATTGATCAAAATTACAGAACAGGGCTTCGTAGAAGTCCCTCTGTTTGCGGAAGAAAAGTAAGAGCGGACGCTTTTCTTAGAACGTTTAAAAGACGGCTTCTTATTCGGGAGCCGTCTTTTTTTGTGCGGGTACTGGAGTCTTTTAAAATTGGTTTCACGAGTAAAAAGGATTTTCCGCATACGGGCCTTTAATCGCGAGAAGCATCGTTTTGGCAGCCATATATTTAGGTGAAAACTGCCTGTCATTCTTCAGCCACCATCCTATAACTCCCAAAAAAGCTGCGCTAGTGTAGCTGACAAGCATCTCCCTGGGCACATTCAGCTGGTCATCCCGGGGGGCAACCGTATCTATTCCAGCGTTTACGAAACGGGAAATCACTTCCGTTAGACGACCGGTAAAATCGGGCAGGTTGGGCTCATTTAGAATGACCTCGTAAAAGTCCGCATGAAGTCCGATTTGCTCAAAGAGCCTCAGAAAAGCAGGATGGGGTTCTTCTGTCTGGTAATTAAAGCCGGAAGGGTTCACTTCACTTAAGTGCAGACTTTGGGTAAGCTCGTTGAATACTTCGTTCACGCTCTGCTGCATGAGATCTTGCTTATCCCGGTAATGGAGGTAAAAGGTCGCCCGATTCAAATCCGCACGCGCGGCGATTTTCTGCACCGTTAGACTGTTATAGCCCTCTTCTTTAATTAATTCAATTAAGGCATCCCGGAACATTTGCCGTGAGCGCACAATCCGGGGATCGGTTTTAGATTTGGCTTTCATCGACATTCCCCCTCTCCTGTGTCTATCATAGGGCGCTTTAACAACATTGGAACTGGTTCTGATGATTAATCGACAAATTCTATTTTTTTGTTGGTTGTCCAATTTGAATTCCTCTTTTAGTATTATAATTGACACAATGTCAATTAAACAACTCACTGTTGGATAGTTGTATTGCAAATATTCGGCGTATTTGTATACGCTTCCAAAGTGTGACTTAGAAAGGGTGTATATAGATGGGACGCTTAGAGGATAAAGTCGTTATTATAACAGGAGCCGCAATGGGACAGGGTGCCGCGGAAGCGAAGCTTTTTGCCAAGGAAGGCGCAAAGGTCGTTGCTACGGATCTTCAGGAAGCACAGCTTGATCAAGTCGTGCAGGAAATCACCCGCCAGGGCGGTCAAGCGATCGCCGTTAAGCACAATGTAGCGTCTGAAGAAGACTGGAAGAATGTCGCCGCGCAAGCTGTTAAACATTTTGGAAAAATTGATGTGCTCGTGAATAACGCCGGAGTGAGTACAGACACAACCCTTGATACGTTCACCATCGAAGAGTGGAATAAGGTGCTGAGCATCAATCTGACAGGCTGTATCGTCGGGATGAAATACGTCGTCCCCGAGATGAAAAAAGCCGGCGGCGGTTCTGTTATTCATATCTCTTCTATCGCAGGTATTGTAGCTCTTAATTATACGAATGCGTATACTGCTGCCAAGGGAGCTTTACGTTCACTCGCCAAAGCTTCCGCTATTGAGCTCGCACCGCACAAGATCCGCGTGAATTCCGTACATCCCGGAATTATTGTAACGCCAATGATCCAGGAAGCTTTGGACAATGGTGCCGGTCAAATGTTCGAAATGGGCACACCGCTGCCTCGTCTGGGCCAACCCGAAGATATCGCTTACGGCGTCTTGTACTTGGCTTCGGATGAAGCTTCGTTCGTTACCGGAACCGAGCTCATCATCGACGGCGGATGGACAGCAAGATAAGGTTGTGATTCGTTAAAAGCGCTGGACCGTGAATGACCAATCCTGGATCTGGATCTTTCGCGTTCGGCGCTTTTTTATTACCGTCATCGCCGCATCGCAATGCGAGGCGGCGATGGCTATTGCGAGAGCATACCAAAAAAGACAGCCTGCGCATCGCGCTGGGCTGCCTTTTTTGAGTAGATATCATTTCTCTGCTTACGCATCGCGTGCAAATTCCAGCAGGTGCCGCTGCAAGGAATGACAGCGGTCGGTCGACCTCTGTGCGGGAAAGACGCTGACATGCCTTATAAGCGTTTATTTTTAGTTGATGAGATACACGAATCCCCCAATGATTACGGCCCACATGACCGCCCCCATCAGCATCCCGATCAATAGCCCTCGTCCCATAGGCATCTGTCCGTCCGGGTAAGCGTCTTCATGATCGATCATAATAAAAACCTCCCCTTTACCAGGATATGATCCTAGTATCGGGAAGATGACGGCCTATTATACTAGTAGGCGTTTTTATTGAGGAACCCGTTGATGATCGTTTTCCAGATGATTTTAATATCAAAGATAAAAGACCAGTTCTCGATATAAAAAATGTCGTGCTGTATCCTCTCCGAAATCGACGTATCCCCGCGCAGCCCGTTACTCTGAGCCCACCCCGTAATTCCCGGCCGGATGTGGTGTTTGACCATATACTTCGGAATTTCTTCCTTGAATTGTTCCACGAAATACGGGCGCTCCGGACGAGGCCCCACCACACTCATATGTCCGAATAGAACATTAAAAAACTGGGGGAGCTCGTCGAGACTCGTTTTACGAAGGAAAGTTCCCAACTTCGTTTTGCGGGGGTCGTTAGCAGTCGTCCATCCCGTGTCGGATGTTGCGGAGGTTTCCTGACGCATCGAACGGAATTTATACATGTAAAAGCTCCGCCGGTTCAGTCCTACCCGCTCCTGCTTGAATATAACCGGTCCTGGAGAAGACAATTTGACCGCGGCCGCAATCACAATCATAACCGGAAGCGTAATAAGAATCGCCGTCAGCGAGAAAAGCAGATCAAAAGTACGCTTAATGATCCGGTTCCCCACCATATCAAGCGGAATGTCCCTTACATTAATAAGCGGCATGCCCGCAAAATTATCGAAGAAAGGCCGTGCCGGCAGGTAATCGAAAAAGTCCGGGATAATCAACGTCCTTACACCGGCTTTCTCACACGCTGCAATAATACGCGGAAATTTATGATGTACATCTAGCGGCAGTGCGATAATAACCTCGTCGATCAGCTTGTTCTGCAAAGTCTCTTCCAGATCGTCAAGTGTACCGATCACCGGCTTGAAGCGTCTGGTATGCAGAGGATTGCTGTCCGTATTGTCATCTAAAAACCCCACAATGTCATAACCCAGCTCCGGATGCTGAGTCAGATTATCATGAAAACGACGGCCTAGAGATCCGGCTCCCAAAATGAGCACAAACTGTTTGTTGTAGCCCTTCTCACGGAGGCGCTTGAGGCTTTCTTTGAGCATGTAGCGATAGATTGTGATGAGAATAATATCCAGTGTAATATAAATCGCCAGAAATTCACGCGAGATATGAACTTCCTTGAAGAAGAACAGCAAGCTGAGCTGGATGAACAAAGAAATGAAGTGCGTCTGCACGATCTTCAGCAGGGAATCCGCAAAGCGCTTCTTACGGTTCGGACCATATAGGCCGATAAAGAAGCCTACTGCAATTGCCACCGCTCCATATACGGCGCTCCATATGGCATAAACCGAAATCGGAATCGGCTGATTGGCATCCAGCCACCCGCTCTCGAATTTCACCCACCAGGCAAGCAAAAAAGCCGTTTGGATAACGGCAAAATCAAAAATCGCGTAAATTTGTGTTAGAAATTTTTGATTTCTGCGAAGCATGAATGTTCACCTCATAAATCTTTCATCACATAATGGGGGCTGGCTGCAGGAAATCCCGCGAAGGTTATCGTCATCCTCACGCCCCTAAATCCGTTTTCTTATTAGGCTTTATCACAGGAATTGCCTTATTCTTCAAAAGTGCCAGGGAAAACTTCACTCCAACCCCCGCATATACAATCGCATTCGTTAGGAAAGAGTGCTTCTGCTTGTAATGTTTGCGATGAAATAATATCATGGCCCGATGAAACTCATAAATGATCTTATAAGGTTTGCGCCGGCTGCTGGCTCCCTTGTAATGAATAATTTGAGTACGCGGATAATAATAGATCTGCCAGCCTGCTTGTTTGATCCGGTAGCACCAATCCACGTCTTCCCCGTACATAAAGAAGTCCTCATCCAGCATTCCTACCTGCTCGATCACTTCCCGTCTAACCAGCATAAATGCGCCGACCAGGCAGTCTATCGGGTATTCATCATCCGGGTTCAAGTGCGATAATTGATATTGGTTAAATCGTGGATTCTTAGGAAACCACTTGCTGATACCGAATGCATAATAAAAAGACGCAGAAGGCGTCGGGAATCCACGCTTGCAAGCTTTATCGAGTGTTCCGTCAGGCAGCACAATTTTGCAGCCCGATGCTCCAACCTGAGGATGGTTCCGCATAAAATCGATCATAATCTGAAACGTATCTCTTTTTATTATAGTATCTGAGTTCAACAATAGAATATATTGGCCAGCAGCAATTCTTATGCCTTGATTGTTAGCACGTGAAAAACCTACATTCTCTCTGTTTACGATCAGCCTCATTTGAGGGAATTCCTCTTGAATACGAGCAACAGAATCGTCCGAGGAATCATTATCTATTAAGATCACTTCGTAGGTATAAGAAGTTGCAGATTGGTGTACGGATTGTAAACAATCTATCGTAAGCTGGGGAGTATTAAAATTTACTATAATGATACTCAGATCCATGTAATTCACATCCGATTTACTAGATATTTCTATTATAGCATGTCACTTTCTGCAAGCGATAATATTTACAAACAAATAGACCGAAGCTAGGGCTTGGTCTATTTATTTCCAATTAATTAGTAAGCCCAGGTTGCGAATGAAACCAATTTTATAGAATCCATTCTTAACAATGACTAGACGTCTCTTTACATACGAAGCGTGTTCTAAAGCAATGTATTGATCCAAGGATAAACGGTTTTGCCCGGATAATGTATGAATGAATTTTGCCCTAAACGCACTGGCCTGCTTAATATTCTTTTCAATAGAGACCGGTTCAAAAATCTTATTGAGAATATAACGACTGTTAAAACGTTTCGCTCCTACGCTATTCTGCTGATGTTGACGGTAAAGTATCGTGGGTTCATGTACATAACCTATTTTGCCAAATGCACTCGCAACCAGCCCTATCCACCAATCATGCATAATGGCATCCGGATGTACAGGTAAACATAATTCTGCCAGCTGTCGATTCAGCATCACCGTACAGCCCGTTATTACATTCTGCATAAGAAGCCGCGGGAAAGAATCTCTAGATGGCCTCAGGTTCTGATATGCCCAAAAAGAAGGATGGATCTCTTCTCCTTGTATCCCAATCACTCTCAGGTCGGAATGAATGAGAATGGGCAGAGATGCCCCACCTGCTTCTTCCTGTTTCATTTTCCGGAGAGTCCGTTCAATTTTATCCGGCAGCCAAATGTCGTCTTGATCGGCAAACATAAAATACTTTGCTGTGGTATCGAGAAGACCAAGTCTCAGTAATTCCCCAAAACTCATTTTAGGGCCCAAGTTGTTACGGGTATCCGACACCAAGATGATCTGATCGTATTGCTGGTATGCTTCCAATATGGAGACAGTCGCATCTGTTGATCCATCATCTCTTATAATAACAGTGAGATTAGAGTAAGATTGATTCAATATGGAATCCAATTGGGCTTCCAGAAACTTTTCTCCGTTGTAAGTAGATAAAAGAACAACAACGCTATCTGTTTGCTCCATCGGCATACTCCTTCAGGAAATCCACAAGACCTTCTTGCCACGGCCTGAGGCCTTTAAACCCATTGGTTCTAATCCCCATACTATCCATAGCGGAGAATGCCGGTCTTTGTGCTGGACGAGGAAACTGATCCGTCGAACAAGGATTAATTAAAACTTCTACGCCAGCTTCCTTAAAAATCATTTGAGCGAACTCGTACCATGTACAGGTGCCAGAATTTGATGCATGATAGATGCCGTACTTTTCCGTTTGTATCAGCTCCAACAGGAAGCAGGCTAGGTCAAGTGTATACGTTGGCGAGCCCACTTGATCATGCACAATGTTTAGAGAAGATTGTTCTCTCCCCAGCTTTAGCATCGTTTTAACAAAATTGTTTCCACTCTTGCCATAGACCCATGAAGTTCGCACAATAAAGAAACGGCTGCAAAGTGATTGAGTGAGCAGTTCACCCGCCAGCTTGGATTTACCATATACCGTCTGCGGGTTAGTGCGATCATATTCATTGTACGGCACTGTGCCTCTGCCATCGAACACATAATCCGTACTAATATAGCAGAGCTTAGCGCCTAGTTTTTCCGCTTCTACCGCAAGATTTCTAGTGCCAACCGCATTAACCAGAAAAGCTTGATCTGCTTCACTTTCTGCCTTATCTACGGCGGTGTAAGCACCGGAGTGAATGATTACATCGGGTGCTACTCTCCTTAGAACTAGGCCGCATTGTTCTTGATCGGTGAAGTCAAGTTCCCTGCGCCCGTACCCGAATACATCATGCCCGGCAGCTTTCAACACTTGGCAAATATCGGTACCCAATTGTCCATTGGCACCCGTTACTAACACTTTCATCTTATTCACCCGCTGCTGAGCCATATTGTTTCGTATAGTAATCCTTATACTCACCCGTCCGGATATTTTCCCACCAGCTTTTATTTTGCAAGTACCATTCGATTGTTTCCTTAATCCCAGATTCAAAATGATACTGCGGTTTCCAGCCGAGTTCGGAGGTTATTTTGGCTGCATCAATACCGTACCTGCGATCATGACCCGGACGATCCTTAACAAAAGTAATCAATTCTTCTGATTTGTCCAGATTCTCAAGAATCGTTTTTATAATCGCAAGATTTGTTCGTTCATTATTGCCGCCAATGTTATATACCTCGCCATTTTTACCCTGATGAATCACAAGATCAATCGCCGAGCAGTGATCCTCCACATAGAGCCAATCCCTAATATTTTGTCCATCTCCATACACAGGCAGTGATTTATCTTCAAGAGCATTTGCAACGATAAGAGGGATCAGCTTTTCAGGAAACTGGTAAGGTCCATAGTTGTTCGAACAGCGCGTAATGTTGACAGGCAAGCCGAATGTTTCGTGATAGGCACGTACAAGTAAGTCTGCGCCGGCTTTACTGGCAGAATAAGGACTGTTAGGTGCTAGTGGAGTATCTTCTGTAAATAATCCGGTTTCACCTAACGAGCCGTATACTTCATCCGTCGACACTTGGACAAACTTTTTTACTTGATTAGCTTTTGCGGCGTCCAGAAGTACCTGCGTTCCCATGACATTCGTGCGGACAAAAACGTCAGGTTCCAAAATACTGCGGTCCACATGCGATTCAGCCGCAAAATTAACTACAACATCTATTCCCAGATCGAATGCTTTGGCAACTGCAGTTCCGTCAGCAATATCAGCCTTAATGAATTGATATTGAGGATTACCCTCAGCCTCTTTTAAATTTTCTAAATTACCTGCATAAGTTAAGGCATCCAGATTAACAATCTGGTACTCAGGATATTTTTTAAGCATATATAGGATAAAATTACTCCCGATAAAGCCTGCCCCTCCTGTAACCAACAGCTTCATAGATGTGCCTCTCCTTCGCCAAAATTAATCTCTGCGTCCTTCAATAACGGATGCTTTTTGTCTTTATCAGACAATATAGGAGTAGAGGTTGGCCAATCAATTGCAAGAGAAGGATCATTCCAGAGTATTCCTCTATCCTGTTCAGGTGAATAATATTCATCCACTTTATACAATACTTCCGTATCTGGGGCCAAAGTACAAAAACCATGAGCAAAACCTTGCGGAACCAAGAGTTGTCGCTTATTAGCCGCACTAAGAATAAAACCCTGCCACTGTCCGAAAGTAGAGGAGGTTGTTCGAATATCTACTATAACATCATAAATGGCTCCTGCGAGAACTCGTACGAGCTTGGTCTGAGCTTTGGGATTAAGCTGATAATGAAGCCCGCGGAGAACACCTGTTTCGGAGGATAGTGAGTGATTGTCTTGAATGAACTGGTGCTGAATACCAAGCTCATTAAATCTTTCAGCATTGTAGCTCTCCATGAAAAAACCACGGCTGTCACCATGGACCGTGGGTTCGATTAATAGAGCCTGAGAGAACTTTGTAGAAATAATGTTCATCATTAAATCCCCTTTCAATTAGGGCTTTAGTGTGCCGAATTCCTCCCCATACACTGTATCTTTTGCTAACTCACTTGCACGGGCTAACGACGAATGGGTGCCTGCATCAGTCCACCAGCCTTGAAGAATATCAAAAGTCAGTTCGCCTTGTTCAATATATGCATTATTAACATCCGTAATCTCAAGCTCACCACGCGCGGAAGGTTTTAGCGTTTTGATTATATCAAACACTTGCTTATCATACATGTATATTCCCGTTACGGCGAAACTGCTTTTGGGGTTTATGGGCTTTTCCTCGATGGAGATGATTTTATTACCACTAAGTTCTGGAACGCCATATCTTTGAGGATCATGTACCTCCTGGATTAATATTTTAGCTCCTGATTGTTGACTGGAAAAGCTATGTACGTAGCCTGAAATGTCGTCTTCAAACACATTATCCCCGAGAATAATAATCATTTTTTCATTGCCGACAAATTGTTCTGCCATACCTAACGCTTGAGCGATCCCGCCAGCTTCATCTTGGACTTTATACGTAAAGGCCAAATCGAAGTCCCGACCACTGCCAAGCAAGTTGACAACATCCCCCATATGTTCCTTTCCAGTCACGATCAAGATGTCTTTAATGCCTGCCTGCTTTAATTTAAAAAGAGAATGATACAACATGGGATATTTACCTACGGGAAGGAGATGCTTATTAGTCACTTTAGTAAGTGGATAAAGCCGAGATCCAGTGCCACCTGCAAGGATAATGCCTCTCATTTTGTACACCCCATCATAAATAACATTGATCTTTGTACAGAGTTATTTACCAGTTCTTTTATAAAAACATAGTGTGATTATTATAGGTAATATTAATGTTGCAGAATAAATATATCGAAGTTGTTGAGCCGGTATTGCTAGAAAAATACTACTAAGGTTTAACATTAAAGGCAGGTATACTATTGAAATTTTCCATCCATATTTCTTAAACAAAACATAAAAACCAAATAAAGAAAATAACAAAAGTAAAGCTGGCCGCCAGATTATCCATGAAAGATTATGATCCATAGTAAGATTGAAATATTTAAGTAATGTTTCCTTTACACTTGGTATTTTAGATTGAGAATGCAAATTATAAGTAGCACCAGGTATACTATTTACTATCGTTGTTTCTGTGTAAAGATTTTTACTATTAATAGGTTCTCTCATTTCCCAAATTATAGATGTCATATGCATCCAATCTCTTAATACTATACCAGGATTTTTTAAAGTTAATCCAAGCCAAACCTTCAAAAAATCACCACTTATATCTTTTTCGTCAAAGACCCTCATATTAAAATTGGAATTATATATTAGAGTGTCGACAGTGTATTTGTGGAAATTATCTTTCCACAACTCAGAAGGCATCAATTCATCGATTATTTGTTTTTCTTTAGTACTTAGCACAATATCTTGGTTTAATAGGGCACCAATATGATGTATAGGTATAGAATAACTTAATACTTTTGGAGTAGGAGCAATGTTCAGCTGGTTGTAAATACCATTTTTAAAAATAAAAAAAGATATGATTACTACAAACAAAATTTTTAGAGATGTCTTCCAAAATGACCTATAGTAAATTAACAAACAAAACATTATACCAAATGCAGGAATAAAGCCATTATGTCTTAACAAAGTAAGTAATATTAGAACGACTATTAATAATGCTTGATTCTTCTTAGATACTAACCAATTTCCACTCGTTAAAAAAACCTTCATCAGGAGTAAGGTTAACCAAAGCAGACAAATACTATAAGGTACATCCTTCCATAAATTATTCAGTAACATCCCATTAACCGGTAATATGGATATAACTAAACAGAGTACTACTAGGGTAATCCTGCTCAAGTTAAATTTTCTTTCTAACAACACCATTGTTTTTCCGAAAATGATAACCATAAAAATAATTTGTGATAGTGAAATAATAGCTGGTGAATCCCAAAACTGAGTTAATAACCAGTTTATTAAGGTATGAAAAGCCGGATGAGCATCATTCAATTCCAGAGTGTGAATCTGTCTCCATTGATCTAAAGAATCTCCACTCATTAAACCAGGGAAGAACGCCAACCAATATATCAACCAAATTGATAAAGGTAGAATGTAATATATTATACTAGAATTAATTTTCCTCGATACATTGTTCGAAGTAATTATATATATCACTAAGTAAACGAAGCCAGATATCATAACGATAAATAACACATATTTAAAAATATCTAAAAAACTAAACTTTGTATTATACTCGATCTGTTCTATTTTCTCATCTTGGGAGTAAAGATCATAGTTTGAAATCTCCCCATTAACAATAATTTCTGCTTTTCCAGAATAGGGATGACTAACGAGAGATATAAAAACTGTTTTTCCTTTTCCTTTCCAAATTAATTTGCTAGGTTGTTCCTTTACTGAAACAGGAACACCATTTACTATTTCCCAGCCACTAGGTAAATTCATTTCACTATAAGGAATCTCGCGTCCATCAACTATTAATTGTTTGATCCAAACTTCTGTACCCTTTGAATTTATATTCTTTTCACCGGTCGCTCCAATTTCTATGACCGTTTTACTAGATGGTTCAAATGGGAGCATAATACAAAAAAACAATGAAAAAATGAATGAAATAACAAAAATTTTTAACGGTCTATTCATTATATTATTTTCTCCATAACTTAACGACGTCTAATCAAAAGATTAAATTTTATTTTTCTGAGTATTTCAAACACTGTCGGATGATGCGTTTTAACATATTTCTTTAATTTAAGCTTGAATTCACTCCCTGTTCTATTGTAATCTGCGATTCTATAATCCTCAGCTATTACATACCAATCAAATAAAAACGATGATTGATTCTGCAGCTCACTTCTTGAGACGGATGATTCATTCTTAATGATATCAACAACCGCCTCTTTAAATTCAGCTGCTGATTCTTCCCAACTTGGCCAGGCATGTGCCGTTTGCATAGCATTATCTTTTAGAGTTTGAAGAAGCGCATTATCTTCAACAAGGTTATTAATATATTTCAAAACCTGATCATCATCATCCCTGTCAGCAACAAGACCATTTACCCCGTTTACGATATATTCATCGTGGCCTGTTACATTATAGGTAATAGACGTCCCACCGCAATGAAACATTTCTAAGGGAGGACCAAACATGCCCTCCACATAACTTAATTTTACAATAACGTCACATGATCCATATATTTCAGGTGTTTTAAAAATGGGAACTCTTGAAAAGACTTTGTCGACTCCAGGATACCGCTCAACAGGACTAGAAGTAAGCAGCCATACTTCACTTGCTTTAGATTGTTTACATATTTCTATTGTCTTAGATACATTTTTAAAAGGAACATCAATTGGTCCTTCTACTAAAACTCTCACTTTCCCCGGTGTTCTCTCAGCTATTCTTTCCCCCGTATTTTTATAAATATCTTTTCTTATTCCATTTAATACGAGCCTTGCTTTCTGATTATGGTTTTCAAGCAAATAATCTTTAATCCATCTTGCTTCTGTTATAATATGAAGCGGAAGCTTGTAGGTTGATTCAACTAATTTACGAAGCGGTTTTTCCTGTTCCGAATAAAATCTTGATTCGATTGATTGAACAAAATATACGTAACTCAATGCATTCACACGATGCAAATCAAATACTGTCTTCCACCATGTAGCAATACAGACATCAAATAGCATACTGTCGATTTCTTTAAAGGTCTTCCAAATGAGGCTTCTAGCTTCAGGATGCCATTGTAAACGTGCCATATCCACTTTATCTTCTGTTATTATAGTCACTTCTACGCCACTTTTACTAATTCTAATAGCATGTTCAAAAATAACATAAGTGCCCCCACTTATATCAGGTGAACCTAATAGCATTGCCCACTTCATCATTTCAGAACCTCGGAATCTGTAGTTTGTTGTTTGTTTATAATCTCATTTAACTCCTTAATAAGCTTATCCCGTTCGTCAATCATAATAGTCATGCTTTTAATTGCGTCGTCACGATCATCAATCATTAAAGTCATTTTTTTTATAGCTTCATCTTGTTCATTTAATTTATTTTGAAGCAGAAGAATCTCTTTCGATGTACTTACTTTATGATAATCGGTATCAGGCTTATCAATATCTATATTAAAACTCTTACGGTATTTATAGTGTCCATATAATTTAACTAAATAATGCAAACCCGCATTCTCTAAAGTTATTGGTCCCCAAAAACTATTAATAAACAGGCTTCTGGGCTTAGTTAACATTTTGACGGTATTCTTCATAGTATGCACAATTCCTTTTTTAGAAGGGCGAGTAAACTCCGTATATTCTATAACTCCGAAATTTTCAAAATGATATAAACCATTAAAAAAACTAATCTCTTTCCGGGTTGGAAAATAGACTAATCGAGAATGAATTTTTGCAAACTCAATTCTAAGTTCATCTATATTTATACTTTTCTTGCAAAGTAAACTGCAAATTTGTTTAAATGTTTGTTGCATGTTTATTTGCATGGGTGAAACAATTTTTGTAAAAATTTCTTTTTCTTTTATATCCTGTTTCGTTTCGACAGCAATTTCTCCGTCACTCAAAATGTACCGATTAGCACTTCCATGCGAAGCCCCAAGTATGATTTCATATAGAGCCCGATTCTCATTGAACACATCAAAATATGGAGTTCTAATCGGAATAGCGCTGAAAAGCAACCCCTCTTTAATATTGTGTTCATCTGCATTTCCAGATGCAACTAAACCCAAGTAAGCTCCATTTATATCAACTTGAGATTCAAATATACGATATATATTATCTTGTATGGTTCCTTTCCACCCGACATCAACTAAGTACATACCTTCTTTAAAAATGTCCACTTTAAATTGCTTCATATATAATAAGAAATTTGCTTTCTGCTCTTTCCTGCTGTTTTCGTATATCTCTTTAAAAAATTCATCTTCTTTTAATTTGTAATAAGTATCGCTTGTAGGAAAATCTGATTCTTTGTTACGAGGAGCGACTCTAATTCTATTACTGACCTCAGTAACAACAGAGTCTTCAAATCCCAAACTGGAAAGAAAATCGTATAAACTTATATTCCGATATTGTCTAAACAATATTCCAAAGTCTTCCTCATCTAAAGATTTCAAAGATGGTAGGAAGGTAGCTCTTCTTGAAACCTTCAGATAATGAGGTGTAATGTACTGAATCCCCTTATAGCCTTCCATTTCTTGATAAATATTAAATAGATTTAGTAAATATTCGCCTTCACGAGAAAGAAAAAATACATTCCTCACTTTATTTTTAAGTAGATGTCTGTGTAATAGAGCGACATACAGAAACAATGAAAATATAATCTCTTCAAAAGGATATAGCTTAGAGGTGTTTTTGGCTAACTTATTTAACTCCTCTCTTATTTTCTGTATTGAATTTTTTTTGGAGAACGAAGTATAGAAATCCCGCTGAGTATTACGGTCCAAAAGGTAAGCATTTATGTCCTTCTTCTTAGCCATTTCGAAATCCGAAATCTCATTATCTCCGACCATCACAACAGTTTTAGGATTTATAGATTGTTCTTCTAAAATTTTATCAAAGAGACGGCCACTTCTTTTAGTTATTAAATATTCTGACGATACGTATATTAAGTCAAAATAATCTAGTATTTTGTGGTGATTAAATAAATCTTTCATCATATCCTGTGTTAGATAAAAATCAGAAACACATACTATTTTCACATTAAACTTATTTTTAATATGATCAGCAACCTCAATCCATTTTGGATCAACGAATTGTACAGCCTTTTCAACTTCCAACTCTATCTGTATACACTCTTCAAAAAATTTCTCGTATGAATAATGAACATCAATAATTTTTATATCAATCAAATACCTATACAAAGTATGAATAAATTTGCTGTAATTAAATTCAAGATCAAACCCGTCCGCCTCATTCTGTTTGCATAAGGAGGACTCCATTTCGAATCTAATGCGATAAAGTTCTTCATAACTTATTACGTCACCCAATTGAATTGCCAATCTTTTAGACCATATCTTCTTGGTATATTCCGGATCAACCTCTCTTAATAGAATCGTATCAAACACATCGAAAAAAACATAGGCTACATTTGTTTGCTTATCAATAAATTCTACTAACTGGTCCATCGTAATCTCCTTATTTATACGGTCTTTTTAAATTCACAATAATTTTTTTAGACTTATAAGATTCTATGATCCTTTCATTTTCTTCACACTTTAAAGTTAATTCGTTAAATTGATCTTTTAGATCATTTACCTCTTCTTGGATATTCCTCAACTCATTATCTTTAATTCCAATCATATTCTCCATGTTTTTTATAAGCTCATCACGTTCTATAATCATGCTCTCTGCACTCGCTAAAGCTTCGTCACGATCTTTTATCATATTTTCTGCTTTAGATAAAGCTTCATCACGTTCTTTTATCATATATTCGGAGTTAACCAGAGCCATGTCACGTTCTTTTATCATTATTTCTGCTGCTTCAAACGCATCCGTTTTACTCTTTATTAGATTACGGGCATCTTTTAAACTCTGATCGCGCTCAATGATCATTTCTTCATTGCTCTTAATGGCTATATCCCGTTGTAAAACCATATTTGACAGGTCTTCTGTTTTAATTTGTTCAAACTCATATAATGCCTTATATTGATATAAAGATATCTTATCTTCAATATTTATCTCCATCATCTTCTTGAGAAGATGATCTCCTTTAGGAAATAGCAAACCTAGTCCCCAGCTATGTCTGAATTCTAGGTAAGAAAACTGCTCTTTTAACTCTTTCCAATAGCGATTTGAACCATATCCAGCCGGACTAAAAACATCATGAAACAAAATAACTCCATTTTCTTTTAATTTAGGCAACCAAGTCAAAAAATCATGCGATACAGCTTCATAAGTATGAAGGCCATCTATATGAATCATGTCAATTGAATTATCTTCGAAAAGATCCAGTGCCTCATCGAATGTTTTTCTTATAAGGTTTACACGGATATCTGAGAAACAATCATTCACAATATCTTTAACAGTATTAAAAACCTCTTCTCCATATAAACCCGCTTGTTCGTCACCTCTCCATGTATCAATTGCATAGAGATCTGTATCCAATTTAAAATCTTTTACCGACTGGCAGAATGCAAAAAAAGAGCATCCATAGTGGGTACCAAGTTCTACAATGTTATTAGGTTTGAAAAACTTCAGAAAGTCATATGCGAATATTCTATGTCCTTCCCACGGGGCTATTCTCAACTTTTCATTTTTATAATCAGCTTCAAACACCGGCTCGCTTATCTTCCATTTATTCATTCAATTTCCTCCAGTGTTATACTTTCTATTTTATTATTAAAAAGTCCATGCACCGAATTGAAAGTAATATTCTTTAGTTGTATGATATTGTGGGCCCAACATTGTATGATATGGTTCATTTCATGATACCCTTCACCCAGCCCTAGAGTAATGAAATAATCATTTTCTTGGATTTCTGGCCAAACAATAGTTAACTTTACTAGGTAGCCTTTTCCCGGCTCCGTTGCACGAGTGATAATTTGAGAACTGTGAGTATTCTCACCAAATACTGCATTCCCATATTTATCATTAACCAAATATCCGATTATCAGTTCCTCAGTTGCTTTCTTACTTTCTATCATCATGCTAATTTCAAGTTTAGAACCCTTTGATATAAACCCTTTATACTCCGAGTCATCTACTGTAAAACTTACACCCGTAATAACTAGCTCCTGGGCACCGCCTAAAGAGTCCGGGCTCACTTTTTCAAAATTATTCAACAATAGTGAATCGCTAGTTCTGACATGCTCATTCAAAGCGATTGGATTATTGACTCTAAAAGATTCCGTATGGATACTTTTGGTATAAAACTCAATTCCCTTTAGAGGATCTCCCTCATAAACAACTACTCCGTTTTTAATTACAATAACACGATTTGCCATGTTTGCTATGGAGCTTAGATCGTGTGTCACTAAAAGTTTGGTCACACCTTGCATTTCTTCTTTCATGAATCTATTACATTTCTGTTGAAAAAAAACATCACCCACAGAAAGAGCTTCATCAACTATTAATATCTCTGGCTTAAAACTAATCATAACAGAGAAAGCCAGCCTAGCGAACATGCCACTAGAGTATGTTTTTATTGGTTGATCTATAAAAGATCCAATATCGGCAAAGTCCACAATTTGTTGTAACTTCCCATCCATTTCATTCCGAGTATATCCTCGCATTAAACCATTTAAATATATATTCTCTATGCCTGAATATTCAGGATTAAAACCAGTCCCGAGTTCTAATAATGCAGATATTTCCCCATTTATTTCCTTGGTGCCAGCTGTTTCTGTTAAAACCCCTGATATGATTTTTAGTAATGTTGATTTGCCGGAACCATTTTTCCCAATGATCCCGAGTGTTTCACCTTTCTTAACGTCTAAAGATATATTATTAACTGCATAAAATTCTTTATGCAGTTTTTTTGAATGAAATGGTAATATTTCTTTAATTCTATCAACTGGCTTATTATAGAGTTTGTATTTCTTGCTAATTCCTTTTAATCTAATTGAGTACTCGTCCATAATTACCGCCTTAATATGGTTTTTATAATACGTCTGCAAATTGTGGCTTCAGCTTTTTAAACAAATAGATACCCAATACTAATATGATTGATGAGATTAACCAAAAATATGCGGTCTGATTGTAACGGTGCCAGAACCATACGTGATTTATAAAAGTATCTCGGTAACCTTCTACAATATAATAAACTGGATTTAATTTAAAAATTTTTGTGTATTTATCAGATAATATCTCAGTTGACCAGACAATTGGAATTAACCAGAATCCGATTTGAATGATAATACCTACTACTTGTCCGATATCTTTAACAAAAACAATTAATGACGAAGTAATAAGACTGATTCCCAATAAGAGATATGAAGCACAAATCAAATAATAAAATGATTGTATGTAAGTAACATTCGGGAAATAACCGTACATAATTAAAATTATGTTAAAAATTATCAAGAAGAATAAATGATTATAAAATGAAGATATAATTTTTACTATTGGTAGAATCCCTATTCTAAATGCAACCTTTTTTACCAAGTAGCTATACTCAATGAAACTGTGAGTTGAACTTGAGAGAGACTCTGCAAAAAAGAACCAGATAATCATTCCACAAGCAAGCCAAACGATAAATGGAGTACCGTCGGGACGGACGCCTGAGCGAAAACCCACCTCAAATACAAACCAATATACTAAAATAGTAATAAGAGGATTAGCAATTCCCCATACGATACCTAGAAATGATCCCGTATATCTAGCTTTAAAATCATTAATAGAAAGATTAAACATTAATTTAAGTAAATTTTGCACAATGTAACTCCTTAGGTTTATATATGGTTGCAATTTTTCAAAATTCGATTTGATTCTATCATTTCAGCAAGTCCCGTCTGAAGTGAATATTTTGGTGCCCACCCGTTTAAAATTGCCTTTGCATATCGATTATTTAAACAGCTATCCGATATGTCTCCTAATCTGGGTTTACCATATCGAGCAACTTTCGTAATATCCAGTGCTCTGTTAATGACTTCAAATAACTCATTGACACTAGTTTGTTTGTTTGACGATATGTTAGCTATTGAATTGTCACCGTTATTTAAAGCCATTAAATTTGCAAATGCGACATCTTTTACATATATAAAATCTCTGGTCTGACTACCAGATCCATAGATAACGGGAATCTCATCATTACATAGCTTGTCAAAAAATATGGATACAACCCCTCCCTCCCCTTTAGAGTCCTGTCTTGGGCCGTAAACATTCGAATAACGTAATATTGTATATTTTATTCCGTATAGATCTGCGAATAGTTTAATATAATTCTCCGGCGTATATTTTGAGATCCCATAGAATGAAATAGGGACAGTAGGATGCTCTTCGTCGATACTCAAATAAGCAGGTTTACCATAAACTGCTGCGGATGAAGCATAAATAATTTTTCTCACTTTATACTTGATGCAACTTTCCAATAAATTCACAGTCCCTGTTATATTTATGTTTGCATCTTTAGCCGGTTCTAAAATTGACGTCTGCACACTAATTTGGGCAGCATGATGTACGACAACTTCCGGTTCAATCTCTTCGAACAATTCACTTAAATCATCATTTATATCTGCACAATAGAAATTCGCCTTTTTATTCACGAATTCTAATTTACCGGTAGACAAATTATCTACGATGGATACATTATGTCCATTCTCTATTAACAGTTCAACAATACTTGATCCAATAAATCCAGCTCCGCCGGTTACAAGAACATTCATTCCTGCCCCTCCACACATGTAATAGTTTAAGCAATATGATATTCAACCTTAAACATAATAGCATATAAAGTACAAGCGCATGCTCTCTGACCCAAACTCAAATTGGAATATTTTCTCCACTATGATAAAATATTGTCGAGATTTAAGAGAGGGAGACTATGCATGTACGCGTATAAAAAACCAAAGTTAGACGAAAGAGAACAGGCCGAAAGAAGCTCGATTATTTTCTGGCTGTTAATCGGGTTTGCTAGCCTGTTTTTGTTTTGGGCCCCATTCCAAAAGGCCTTATTTAACGGTAATTCGCTAGACTTCGAGAGACCGATTTATTCAGCCGTCGTCTGGGCCTCCATATTCTTGCTGATGATCGCTGTGTATTTCTTTTATTTCTGGAAGCTTAGAGACCGCAAGGATTTACTAAGTATTCTTATTTTCCTTTTGCCGCTCTGCTATTTGATATCCTTAGTTCCGGCTGCATCGGCCTATACGGGCCAGAATCTTCTGTTAATTCAAATTGTTCAAGTTACTCTTTTCTTGATCGGGGCCTATCTGACCACTTCTGTGATCGGCAACCGGATCATTCAGACTGTCTTACTGACAAGCGGATATGTAATTGTGCTGTTTGGACTGCTGAACTGGCTAGGCAACGGTCAGCTTGCAGGCACGCTTGTTAGCTGGTTCGCACCTATAGATGCTGTCAGGGGAATCTATCAAGACGCAGTGATGACAGACTCCAACGGACTCCGTTTAGCATCGGTCTTTCAGTATGCGAACACGTACGCCGGCTTCTTGATCGCCCTATGGGGCTGCGGACTGTTCCTGGTGTCGAAAAACCGCAAATGGCCGCAGGTCTTGATCCACAGCTGGATGCTGGTGCCGGTGCTTGTATCCTTTATGTTAACTTTGTCACGCGGTGCACTAATTTTCCTTCCAGCGGTGTTCTTTCTTATTCTAATCTTTCAAAAGCCATCAAGGCAAATATTGTTATTGATTCATCTGATTTTGTCGACTCTTGCGTCATTTGCCGTGCTGAGCAAAGTGACAGCAATCGGAATCGATGTAAATAAACAATTTTCGGCCTCTTTGTCCGCACAGGGATGGTTGCTGCTGCTGGGTGCAGGGCTTGTCTATGCCATTCTGGCGCTTCTGGTACAACGCTTTGCTGCTCCTGCACTGGAAAGCAAACTAGAGACATTCTCTGCACGCAAGCGGGCTAGAATGACTATTCCAGGCGGTTCGATTCTACTCGGAATTCTGGGGTTCATTATCTTAATGGCAACACCACTTAAAAACATTTTGCCTGAAAATGTACGCACCCGAATCGAAACGATTAATTTCTCCCAACACAGCGTTTTAGAACGGTTCACTTTTTACAAAGATGCTATGAAGCTGTTCGCAGATTATCCGCTGTTCGGTGCCGGAGGCGGAGCATGGTCAGCGCTGTATGAACAGTATCAGAACAATCCTTACACAAGCCGCCAAGCCCACAATTTCTTCTTGCAATACCTGGTTGAAGTCGGCGCCGTCGGTTTCCTCGTTTTAGCCGGATTATTAATAGCGATCTTTACTTTTTATATCCGCACCTATATCCGTAGTTCTGAGAATGAGCGGGATAGTCACTTCCTGTACTTTATTTTTGCATCGGCTATTCTGGCGCACAGTATGATTGACTTTGATATCAGTTATGTCTACATGGGTGCTCTCTTATTCATCTGTCTGGGCGGTATGCTCTCCAAAGTGAAAACGAAAGAGTTCTCTAAACAGGTCAGTGCCGTGCGGTATGCTTTCCCTGCTGCGATGATTGTACTTTCAATTGTATTCCTCTTTGTGTCCGTACGTTATTTAACAGCCAACAGCTCGTACGCCAAAGCATTAGAGGTGGCCAAAACATCCCAAAACTATACGGATATCGTGACCCCTTTAAACAATGCACTTGAATTAAGGCCCAATCATCCCGAATACATCTTGGTCAAAACGGATATGCTGGCACAGCTATATGAACTAGATAAGAATGAAGATTTTTACACCGAACAAAAGGCTCTAATTGAGCAAGCACGCGAAAAGGAACCTAATAACAAATTTCTCCTGGATCGTCAGATTCGTCTGCTTCAAGCCAAGGGACAGCGGGATGAGGCTGCTCAACTGATTGGCATAGCATTACAGAAATATCCTTGGGACATATCTTTCTATGAAAGAATGATCCAATACGAGGTCTCAACGGGCTTCCAGGGATACCAGGCCAAGGATAAAGCCAGAGCGGAAAAATCCTGGAATAAAGCGGCTAAGGTATATCAGGAAGTGCTGGATAGAAAAGTACAACTGTCTAAACTTCCTGAAGGACAGCTGCAAGGACGTGATTTTGACGTTACGGCTGCTATGAGATTAAGTATAGGTCAAATGCTTTTTGCCCAAGGCAAATATGCTGAGACAGAAGCAGAGCTGAAGCCTTTTGTATCTTCCGAGTTAAAAGATAGCAGCGAACAAACCGGAATGCGTTACTATTTGGCTGCACTTAAACTGCAGAATAAAACTGATCAGGCCGCATTAGATAAAGCAAAAGGGCAATCCCCAACTGTACAGCAAGAAGTGGATCAGATCATTGCCAGCTCCCCCCCGCTAAAATAATACAAGATTAAATTAAATAACAATTACCAAAGACCTTGTCCTTTTCATGGATGAGGTCTTTATTTTGATAAAAAAGCTTATTTTATAAGCTAAATGTTTCAATATGTCGATATATGGATAATTACGATTGTTAAATACTTACAACATGAGCTTTATAATCTGTCGCCAAAGGAGGTGAATCGACAAAAGATGAAACATAAGATCAAGATTAAAAAAACAATATCTAAGAATGAATGGAGCGCTGCCCCGATGAATCGATGGTTTACCAAAACTGCACAGATGCTGTGCTTGATGCTAATGCTTTCTGCTCTTATGCCGATTCTTGCTTTAGCCAAAACAAGCTACTCAAATGTAACATTCAACAATGATACCGTATCAGGTTCCGTATACCTTGATAGTAAGGTAGGAAATGAAACCGACCTGCATGTATATGGACCAAGTGGTAATTTGGTGAAAGTTATTAAAGCTACATACGCCAATTACTACGATGAAACGACAAAGCAATATAAATATGATTTTTCAACCGTTGTTAGTTCCACTTATTCCTACGTCAGACTGCACTCTGTAGTAGATTCCGTTTATAAGGAAGCGTACAACTCCAACTACAGTGACGATGATAACAATACCACCCCCGGCCCTACTACTCCAGGCGGCGGTAACGAAGGTGGAGCAACAACACCGGATGATGAGAATACAGCTCCGAGCATCCTCAAAGCAGGAGCGGATGGCTCTCTTGACGCTCAAGCGCTTCAAGAAGCTCTCAGCAAAGGCGATACACTCGAAATCGTACTTAATGGGGATATGGTCAACATCCCGGCTTGGATCCTGAAAGACAACAGCACCAACAAACAAGTTAAAGTCAGAAACGGCAGTGCTGTCTACTATGTACCTTTAGCATCTCTAAGCTACGATTCCCTTGCCAGCTCTTTGGGTGTAGCTACAAGTGAACTGTATATTCGCGTCAGCATTAAGTTCGTATCCGAAGCACAGCGCAGCAGCATGCAAACAGCAGCAGCAGCTATGGGCGGTAAAATTGTAGGTACTCCGGCCGACTTTAATCTGGCAGCAGCGACTGCAGCAGATAAATTTGCAGCAATCGATACAGGCAGCGTGTACGTACCTCGCAGCCTGGAGTTTAACTCCGTACTGAGCCAAGCTAAAACAACTGCATTCCTGTATAACGAAACCACTAAGAGCATGATGTTCGTGCCTGCTTTCTACACGTTTAGCGATGGCAAAACAGATGTCATGATCAAGCGTCAAGGCCACAGTGTGTACGGTGTACTCGAACTGAATAAAACTTTCTCAGACATCAAAGGCCACTGGGGCGAGTCTTACATTACGATGCTTGCTAATAAGCTCGTAGTGGATGGCGTTACCAACACGACATTCCAGCCAGACCGCAGCATCACTCGTGCCGAGTTCGCAGCAATGCTGGTCCGCTCACTTGGCGTACAGCCTAACAGTGCCGCTTCTAACTTCAAAGACGTAGCATCGAACCAATGGTATGCAGACGTGGTTGCGACTGCAGCCAAGCTGAAGCTGGTTGACGGATATGAAGACGGTACATTCCGTCCGAATAACCAGATTACCCGCGAAGAACTGGCCGCTATGGTGGTGCGTGCATTGAACTATGCAGGCGTAAACACGAATGTGGATTCCGCAAAGAGCCAACAGCTTCTTGCCAAGTTCAGTGATTCGAACAGCATCATCTGGGCAGAGAAAGAGATCGCAGCAGCTCTTGATCTGAAAATCATCGACGGTATGACACCGACTATGATTAAACCTCTTGAGCAGGCGACTCGTGCACAAAGTGCCGCTATGCTGAAACGCTTCCTGGAAGCAGCTAAATTCATTTAACCGCTAGACAAGAAAAACGACAGTCCGCTTCAAAGCGGCTGTCGTTTTTTATGTGTTTTTCTCACCTATAATACTGGAATTTACGGTACTATGGGACCATTGTAATTATAGAGCCATACCGTTGCTTGTCCATCCCCTGTGCCATATAAATCTGCTTTGTACTGGCAGCCGCTTTTCAAATAAAAGTTAGCTGTGACTACTCCGCCATTCGTGACCGAGTTGGTATTGAGTAGACCTTTACTAACCCAGCTCTTGGAACATTTCTCGGAGAGGGAGGTTATGCCATAAGCATCCCCGCTTACTTTCAGTGTCAATCTCCCATTCTTCCCTTGACCGTCAATGATCGCTGTAGAACTGAAATTATTACCGGTTACACCTGTGGAAACGACTTGATCACCAGCCGCCAGGGCCGATGATACTGCAAAAGTGAGAGAAAGAAGACTTGCTAGAGTCACGGACATGATTTTCTTTTTCATAATACACCTCCTGTTTTTGGTAATTTGAGTATAGCAGAAATAATTACCAGCAGGTATAATATTTTGTAAATAAATGGATCGTTATTCTTCCCTCTTAATCTCTGATAAGTGGACCACGACCGCTCAGAAAGAAAGATCTTGTGGTTTTCGTAATCTATGAGATTTTTAACTCAGGTAACAGAAAAAAACGGACCCCCGGAGGAGTCCGCTTTTACTGGTATTACAGGGCTGTTCAGCCCTTCTTACATCATGCCGCCCATAAAATCTAGGGGTGTTACATCGTTGCAAACTTGTGCTGTTTGTGCGATTTTGCTGAATTGTTCTGCAACATCATGCACACTAAAACACCGTTGTTAACGAATTTGCGTTAACAATACGTTAACACGTTAACAAATTTATTTGTTCGCTCTACCATCTTGAAATCCGTGATGATATGCGAAGTAACAATAGTCGATGCCTTTCTGTATGTATAACTCCTCTATTTCCGTTAGCACCTCAACTCTTACCCCAGGAATAATTCTGAGTTCATTCAATAGCAACGAAAGCTTTATATGTAAAACATGTTCGTTCTGTTCACACCGTGTTAAAACTACTTCTATCCTTTTTTGATGTTTCAAACCTATCTGATCGCAATCCATCGAAACCTCTCCTTCGTGGTGTATTGGGACTAAATCTGCTTATGTGTTTGAGTAGTTACTCCCATTCATACAATTTCAAGATGCCGGTTTAACAGAAAGGATCTGCTTCATTTTAAAAATACGTGCTGCATTCTTATCCAGGCAGAATGCCTTGATAAACTCGCCTTCGATTCCTTTTACCTTAATGGTGCGCTGCGAGATTTTTTCGAAGCGATCAACATAAATGATTTCAATCTTTCTGCCAATGTATCGCTTTAAGTTAATCACGGAAACCTCTCCCCATTTAGAACATTTGTTCTTTTCAAGAGAGTCTGAAATAATGTCTCAAACTATTTACTTTGCAAATCCTTGACCAGAAACTGCTTGTGGTATCTGCGGAAATAGTACGAACACGGTTTACCGATGGCTTAAGCAAGGCGAACAAGAAAGCGAAGGTATTCATAGTGACTTCTACTTTGCCTATAATCGAGCTATAGCGGACTGTGAAGCGGAGACAATCCAAACGATTCGTGGTCACGCACAGCACGATTGGAAGGCGGGCGCATGGCTTCTGGAACGACGTTACCCCGAAAGGTGGAGCAAGAAGGAACATATTCATGTTAATGCGGATATAGCGGCAACACAGCGCCAGGAACAGGCGTTTGAGCACCAGATTACAAGTGACCCTGAGACAGTCGAACTGCTGAAGCAGTTATGGCACAGGCAACAAGTGATGAGTATTGAAAGCAGTGATAAATATTAAATCTGAAAAAGAAGCGACTTTACGGATATCATATCCAAAAGTCGCTTTTCTTTGTAATAAGAGCAGTTCATTCAACTATCGTTACCCGTTAGCGTAGTGAAAAAGTACCATCTTTAATGATGCTTTTTCAGCTTTATTCGTATATAGCATCTGTGGTTGAGCCGTCTTCGTATAAATAGTTCACGATAATCCATTTATCTTTTTTGTACCACAATTCAATTTTTTCAACTTTGCCTTCATTAGACCAATGTATGAAAATCTGAGCTTTAATGTCTCCTTGTTCAAGTCCCTTAATGTCAATTTTGTTTAAATCATCGTATTTATATCCTTGAGTCGGCGATATATCATATCTCCAAACCGCTTGTTGCGAATCATCATTCGTTCGTTCTACGCTTGGTTCGCCTAAAAGACCTTTTACATAATTTCTGTCCACTCCGTTAGTTATGCGGTATTGGACCAACCAAACCTTTTTTGTTACTTCATCAACGTTAGTTGGCTCATTCATAATCAAAATCACATTATCTTTGTCTGCATACCTTATCCCAAGCCCCAAGCTTTCTGCTACAAAACGTACAGGTACATAAGCATGACCGTTATAGTTCAATACCGTATATTCACTGCTGATTTCTTTGTTTTGTCCATTCACTTCGAATTTCGCAGGAAACAAGTATGCTTGAATAGTGTCTGCTGCATAAACAGCAGTCGTTGCTGTTAAACCAACTCCGCAAATTAGACCTAAAACAAACTTTTTCAAAATTCATCACTCCCAATATTAAATTCTAATGAAATAGACGAAGTGACAAGTTAAAAGTTTCCATTTTTTACTTTCTTACACTAAAGCAATATCACTAACCTGCCCGTTAGTTGAGTAAAGGCATCCGTACCATTAAGGGTCAGCAGCCATCTCAACTGTTTATTCAACTATCGTTATCCGTTAGTTGAGCAATCTGCAGCATTACATAGCCATGCACGCATCTCTTCACCCTCGATTCTCTTAGGGGCGCCTTCTGGACCTACATCAATCCAATTTGCACATTAGCATTTCTAAGATTAAATTGCTCGAGATTTGCCTCTCTAAAATATACCCTTATAAGACAAGCGTTAGATAAGTCTGCTCGGTATATGTTAGCCTTAGCAATGTTGCTCTAACTGCAGAAACGTTTTTTAATGTAGCATTTTCGAATGCAGTATAATCTAGGTTTGCTTTGTTTAATAGTGCTCCCGTCAAATCTGCCCCATTAAAATATGCTCCAACCAGAAAACAACCATACAGATCAGAGTTTTTTAAGTTTGTATTATTAAATCTGACCTCATACAAAATAGCACTATTTAAATCCTTATTTGATAGATCAATACCTGATAAATCTGCACCTTCTAACTCAAGCAATTGCCCTGATTTACGTTGACTCTCATTATACTCTTTATGCAGCTTTAATTTTTTTAGAAACTCCGATTTTACATCCATACTATTCGAACCTCCAATTTATCTTCGAATTTGATTCGATCAACTACCCAATTATTTCCATGTAAAATTATAGACGAAGTTGGGAGACTTTTGTTACGCAATCCTGCCCGTTAGTTCAATCCTTTTACAAATCTAAATCATAATAAAAAGTGACCGTGGGCGGATTAGTGTCCAATAAGTCGCTTTTCTTTGTGCTGACTATTTACTTTGCAAATCCTTGACCATATCCCCCATGTACCTCTGCAGCTTGACCTTGATCTCCGATTTAACAACATCACGCGTAACAGCAATGTCGTCCTGGTAGCCGCGGCACGTAAATCTGACCCTTAGAAAATCGTCCACTCTCTCATCCTCATATATTTTTATATCTCGCTCTCGTAGCTACTTCAGGATCGCGGTCATGTCATTTATGATCCGGTCTGTCATCGCATCTGCAAGCATTATATATAGGTTGTTCAGCACAAGGTTATGTATCTCGATTTTTCGCCGGCTCGTAAAGACTCATTTATCTACCCGGTTGTTATCGAAACGGCAGATGACGGGGTTAGTTTGTATTTTCCCGACCTTCCTGGGACAGCCGTCATGGCCGCGGATACTGTGACAGGCATCAAAAACGCTAAAGAAATGATGATAGATCGAATCATTGAAATGGAAGACAAGGGGCTGCCTATCCCTGATCCGTCGAATCCCGAAGACATCGAGCTGCACAGCCCGACGGACCGTATCGTATACCTGGACGTTTACCTGCCGCCTTACAGGGACGAAGCAACTAACAAGTCTGTGACCAAAAACTGCACGCTGCCTAAGTGGCTACGGGACGCCAGCGAAGAAGCCGGATTAAAAGACGCACTTGGCATCAAACAAGGCGAGCGCCCTTAGAGGCTGCTCGTTTTTTATTTATATACGATATATAATGAATCAGACATTAGCAGCAAGGAGGCACATCTTGTTTTGAATATCCGGATCAGGAGGAGTCGTTTACCTGATCTCCTCGCGAAAGCTGAAATGACACAGACTGATTTTGCCCGACGAATAAAGCTTTCCGATCCGTTTGTCTCAAGAATATATATCTTCCGGTAAATACTTCAGATGGGAAGTTTACCCTGCCTTTTCAGCCCCATACTACTTTAATGGGGAAATTACAATTTCAACAACTACAGGAACTCCCTTAGAAACTATTGATATCTCAGGAACAGGATCGCAAAATAATAATGCGAGTGGTAACGAATCCATAACTGGCTATAAAGGGGCATATTCTGCTACAATTACAGGTAAGTCATATGGTTTGAACGGGGTCGTTATGAGTGTTGTTCCTAATTGTAAAATAGGGTTCTATAATCCTTTTTAATCATGCATGGTAAATATGAACTTAATGTTCCCAATGGATCAAAAGCCATTGGGAACTATTCTATTATCATCACATTTTAAGGAGGAAATATGACAGGAAATCAGATAACAAACTCATGTTCCTTTGTTCTTAATTATTTGCAATTCCTAGATAATATCTATACCAATTTTTATACCGGTTCGACTAAATTCCCTGCGATTAACTCCAATAAAGAAGGGCTTCTTGAACACGATGTCTTTATTCACAATAAAAAAGAAATGTGGAACCGATACCTTGAAGATTTAAGTCATTCAATGTTTTTAAATCCTTCGAGTGAAGCTATTACAAATTTGGATCTTCGATACCTAACCAATCCGTGGCTTTTCGATCATATGTTTAAAGATAAAAGCAACAGCCAGAACGCTTGGAGCCTATTCCAATCTTGGTACTGGGCTCAAACTTTCGGATGTCTGTATGTTAATGAAAATGTTTCACATGCACTGATTTTAAACATAAGTGAAACGCTTGCCGGCCATAAAGCCTTTCCTAATTTCCTTATAACCTCAATTTACGACGACCTCCCGGATGGATTAGAATCAGCGAAAGATAATATTTTCGTGTTCTCGATAACAGAGCTATCACTGCCAGACGGACTTCATAATATGGCTAAAAAAATCTTAAACCATATTGGAAGTTAAGACTTGTTATATTCCATCCAGGCAGCCTGGACCGTTGCCAGCAGCTTTTTACGGTCCACATTTACCCCACGGTTCTGTAGCTCCTTGGCCGCGTAATCAATGGCCGCGGAAAGCTTGTCCTTGCCTTTGATAAACGCATCCTGATTTTCAGCAAAGGCCATAGCCTCGCGGGCGACTTTAAAAATGAGATCCTGCTGTGCCGCATTGGTCCGGGCCTGCAGCCAATTAATAAGGTACGTTTTGCCGGACGTAATCGCCACGGCCACTACGCCTGCAAGAGCGGTAACTGCAGCAAGAATTAGCATTTCAAGAATCTCCGTAATTTGTTGAGCCATCGAATAGACCCTCCCCTATAATTTATCAGCCATACGTATAATAAGCAGCTCAGCAAATTCACCTTTGACCGTTCCACCGGCGCGGGCGTTAGCCAGCCAATAATCCGGAGTGTCGATCAATTCAGCCTTTTGCATCTTGCTCAGAGCATTCTGCAGCGGATCGTTTGCAGTCCAGCTGCGGGCAGCCCGAACGCTTCCGCCAGGCCGTCTGCGGTTGCCTTGGTAACCTGGTCCAAAAAATTATCATCCTTGAGTAGCACGGAGTCCGCCGAGCTGTCTATAAAGCCATAGAAAGGAAACAGAAGGGTAAAGGTGAATTTAAGACAAAAGCAGCCGCACAGGCAGCCGCTGCTTTACTTCATACAGAGCTAACCAAAGGCCATTATATAGAGGATCAAAAGATTAATTTCGAAGATGCTTCATTACAGTGGTTAGAGTCCTACCAAAAACATGGCAAGGTTAAAAAAGATGGAACAATAAGAATTAGGACATATGAAAGAAACAAATTGATGCCATATTTCCAAAAACTTATTGTTGGTACTATAACCGAGATTATGTATCAAGACGCATTGATATCTTTAAAGGAAAGTGGGATTTCTGACAATACTCTGGAAGGGATACATTCAACTGGCAACATGATTTTCGATTACTGTAAAAAAATTGGTGCTATAAAGATTAACCCGGCAGAAAATGCATATGTACCCAAACAAGTAAAAACGGTAGCGGACTTAGAAAATAAAGAAGAGATACCTCGGTACTTAGAAAAAGAAGATTTGGCTACGTTTTTAAAATGCGCTAGTGAACACGGATTAGAACGAGACTATGAAATATTTCGGACTCTCGCATACAGCGGAATACGTGTTGGAGAATTATGTGCACTAAAATGGAGAGATATAGATTTCGATAATTGCACAATCACCATCAACAAGACCTTATACAATCCCAAAAACAATTACAGCGAGTTTAAAATAAATACTCCAAAGACAAAAAGTTCAATTCGGGACATTGTAATAGAGCAAGAAATAATGGACGATCTTATGAATTTAAAAACCATACAAGATATTGAAAAATCAAAGAATGCAGCCTACGCCAATTACGATTTCGTATTTGCCAAAACCGGAAGATACGCTGGATATCCAGAAGTCATAAAAGTAATACAGATCAGGATGAAGCGGCTACTCCGAATATCTTGCCTCAATCAAGACCTCACCCCTCACTCCCTAAGACATACTCATACATCACTCCTTGCGGAAGCCGGCATTTCACTCGAACAAATTATGCATCGCCTGGGACATGCTAATGACGACATAACCAGACGCATCTACCTACATATAACTAAACCAAAAAAAATAGAGGCATCTCAAAAGTTCGGTGAACTAATGAGAAGCCTCAAAACTAGCGATCCAATGTTAACAAAACGTTAACAAGTAACACATTACTTATTAAAAACCCTTGTTGCACCAAGGGTTTTTATTCTTCTTACATCATGCCGCCCATTCCACCCATACCGCCCATATCCGGCATAGCTGGTTTGTCTTTCTCAGGCTTGTCGGCGATAACAGCTTCCGTTGTCAGGAACATCGCAGCAACGGATGCCGCGTTCTGCAGCGCGGAGCGGGTTACTTTGGCAGGATCGACGATACCTGCTTCAAGCATGTTGACCCATTCGCCGGTAGCCGCGTTGTAGCCGATACCTACGGATTCTTTCTTCAGACGCTCAACGATAACAGATCCTTCTTGACCCGCATTCGCAGCGATCGTACGTACAGGCTCTTCCAGAGCACGCAGAACGATGTTTACGCCTGTTTTCTCGTCGCCTTCAGCACCGACAGCCGATACGGCATTATACACGCTCACGAGGGCTGTACCGCCACCTGCTACGATACCTTCTTCAACAGCAGCGCGAGTTGCGTTCAGGGCATCTTCGATGCGCAGTTTGCGTTCTTTCAGTTCGGTTTCTGTAGCAGCACCGACTTTGATTACCGCAACGCCGCCAGCAAGTTTAGCCAGACGCTCTTGCAGTTTTTCTTTATCGAACTCGGAAGTGGTTTCTTCCAGTTGAGCTTTGATTTGCGAAACGCGAGCGTTGATGTCTTCTTTAGCGCCAGCGCCGTCAACAACGATCGTGTTTTCTTTGGTTACACGGATTTGACGAGCCGTACCCAGTTGTTGTACAGTAGCGGATTTCAGCTCAAGGCCGAGTTCCTCTGTAATCACTTGGCCGCCAGTCAGAGCAGCGATATCCTGAAGCATAGCTTTGCGGCGGTCGCCGAAGCCTGGAGCTTTAACAGCTACGCAAGTGAACGTTCCGCGCAGACGGTTGACTACCAGCGTTGCAAGAGCTTCGCCTTCTACGTCTTCAGCAATGATCAGAAGCTGTTTGCCTTGTTGTACGACTTTCTCAAGTACAGGCAGGATTTCTTGAATGTTCGTGATCTTCTTGTCCGTGATCAGAACATAAGGATTGTCCAGGACAGCTTCCATTTTGTCTGTATCCGTGATCATGTAAGGGGAGATGTATCCGCGGTCGAACTGCATGCCTTCAACCACTTCCAGCTCGGTCGCGAATCCTTTGGATTCTTCAACGGTGATAACGCCGTCTTTGCCGACTTTCTCCATAGCTTCAGCGATCAGCTCGCCTACTTCATCGTCAGCAGCGGAGATTGCCGCTACTTGTGCAATGCTTTGCTTGCCTTCGATAGGCTTCGCAATGCTTGCAAGCTCTTCAACAGCCGCGCGGACAGCCTTGTCGATCCCTTTGCGGATTACCATCGGGTTAGCACCCGCAGTTACGTTCTTCAGACCTTCACGGATCATAGCCTGAGCCAGAACCGTAGCAGTCGTTGTTCCGTCACCCGCTACATCGTTCGTTTTGGTTGCGACTTCTTTAACAAGCTGTGCACCCATGTTCTCGAAAGCGTCTTCGAGTTCGATTTCTTTAGCGATCGTTACGCCGTCATTCGTGATCAGCGGGCTGCCGAATTTCTTCTCGAGTACAACGTTGCGGCCTTTTGGTCCGAGTGTTACTTTTACTGCGTTCGCCAGAGCGTCCACACCACGAAGCATTGCGCGACGCGCGTCTTCACTGAACATAATATCTTTAGCCATGGTTTAAAACCCTCCCTGAAATGATATTCGCTTTCCGTTTGCGATCTATGTCCTTACTTGTCCCCCGGTCAGAGCGGTCTCGCCGTCCCGGCAAGTATACGAATGTATGCTTAAGTATAGTTGTTCTACGTTATTGTGCTAAATTAGGCTAAGACGGCAAGAATGTCGCTCTCACGCATAATCAACAGCTCGCGGCCTTCGAATTTCACTTCAGTCCCTGCGTACTTGGAGAAAATAATGCGGTCGCCTTCTTTAACTTCCAGTGCAATACGCTCGCCATCTTTCAGCGTTCCGCTACCAACCGCTACAACTTTACCTTCCTGCGGCTTTTCTTTGGCTGTGTCCGGAAGTACGATCCCACTAGCAGTCGTTTCCTCTTTCGCAATGGCTTCAATGATAACGCGATCACCCAACGGTTTGATCATGGATAAATAGCCTCCTTTAGGTTTGTATGGATTGGTTTAGGGTTTAGCACTCAAACATCTTAAGTGCTAACAACACTTTTAATGATAATGATTTTATCATCGTTTTGCAAGTGGGTTTTGTTATTTTTTATAGTTTTTCCGGTAAAAAATGAATTGGAAGACGTTCCCAAACTGAAGTGCCTTCCCCATTGTATCCGAGATCGGCTTTTTTTATTCGTCTTGTACCAAAGACATTCACACGCGGCCGCATCTATGGACTCACGCTTTTGTTGCGGCTAATCTCCGCTAATCCTCCGCAGACCGAAGACCGAGGGTTAAACTCCACGCCACACTGTTATGCGGCCTGCTTCACCAGCCGGAGCATTCTCAGCGCGCCTATGTACCGTTGCCATGTCAAGCCGACTATCCGGCTTACTTGTTTAGCTCATGCTCGGAGACCGCAGGTTCCCCAGGATCTTTTCCAGCTCGCGCGTCATATCGAGCAGGCTCTCCCTGCTGATGCCGATTGTGGCAATCTGGATAAGATTACGTTCCGCCAGATAATCACTTTCATACTGCAGGCAGAACCCCTGCCGGGCAAGCTCATCCCCTATTTCGCAGGAAGAAAGAGGGTGCCGCAGCGGTATCGTAACAATGAGAGGAGCGGCATGATCTTGTTCCGTCAAAGGCTTAAGCCCCAATCGGGCAAGCTCTTCATAGAGCAGCTCGCTCATGTCCATTAATTCTTCATAAGGGCCGGAATCGGAATATTTTTGTAAAGCCTCGTTCAAGGCATCGAGTAAATTAGAAGAATGCGAGAAAGGCACGCTCTGCTTGTCTGCATACAGACCCAGATCCAGATAACGCGGGAGATGAGAGCACGGAGTTATTTTCTCCTGATGAAAAACAAACGCCAGGCCTGTGTAAGCTCCAATAGCTTTGCCGCTGACACCGCTCGCCAGATACACCTGCCGCAGATCCAGACGCACCGCTCCTAGTGAGCTGATGCAGTCCAGACAGAGCCTTGCCCCATACTTGGAACACAATTCCCCGACCGACTCAGTGTCGTTCAGCATTCCCGTCGAAGTCTCGCAATGCACCATCCATACCCACGAATAAGAAGACTTGTGAAGCATCGCCTCGACCGACTCCGTGTCAAAGGGCTTTCCGTAAGCCTCTTCCAGCACATCAAAATCCAGCCTCATACGCCGGGCATGGTCTACCAGGCGGCCCCCGAACTCTCCGTTTACGAGAATCAGCCCTCTTCCCTCTAAGCGCGAAAGCTGTCCCGCTACGGCATCATTGGCGAGTGTCCCCGAGCCCAGCAGAATCTGCACATGCTCCGACTGTGTCATAGCAGTTAATTTTGCCTGCACGTCCGTCATCTTCTCCACAAAATGCGCGGAACGGTGCGACACAGGCTGGCGGTTCATCCATCCGGCTACTTCAGCTTCAATAGACACGGGTCCGGCGCAAAAAGACACAGACTCCGGGCTATTGAACAGCTTCGCTGTCTCCGATCCCTGGAAAGACTGCCGGGTCATATACATCGGCTGGAAAGCAGCCTCCTTGGTTCCTACCGTGTGGGCGAACGGCACAAAACCGAGCCGCCGGTACAGCTTCAGCTCCCGCGTCGTTCCGGACATCACGGCCATATCTACGTCTGAGTCCCACAGATAGCCCTTCAAGAACTGTGCCAAGCCGTAGAAAGCGGAGCCGTTCCGATACTGCTTGTCAACGGCCAGGAGGCGAATTTCGACCATATTCTTAGACTTGAAGGGCAAATAAGCATCCACGTTCCCCAGCTTTTCATCCAACGAAAAAGGACGTTGTCCGCGTATGGCTAGCATAGCAACCAGCTTTTCGCCTTTTTTCCCGATCAAATATGTATTTTCGTCATGAAACCGGTCTACCCTGAGACATTCCGCATTAGGCTCATGTTGAGGGATTTCATCCACGAACGTCTGGTAATTCAAACGGTGGATTTGCTCTATTTCCGAATTGGTCGAAGCAATTTTATATATCAAACTCATCCTGCCCCACCCCTGATCATTTCCTTAATATTACTTCTGTGCGCAAAAAGAATAAGCAAGACGGTCAACCCTCCGAGCAGAGCGCCGGCCCTCGATAATTCAACTCCATAAATAAAGAAGGGATAAGTAACAATCGCGATAAGCCCTGCAGGTGTAAACCTCCGGAACACAAGCAGCAGAACCAAAGCTAATCCCAGCATACCGAGAAAAACACGCCAGTCCAGAGCCAGCGCCCCTCCTGCGAAGGGAGACATTCCCTTCCCGCCCCGAAAGCGGAGAAACACCGGGTACACATGGCCCGCCACTACCGCCAGCAACACCATATACAGAACGGTCCGTGAATCGGTGAACCAGGAAGCGGCATAAACCGCCAGGACAGCCTTGCCGGCATCTCCAATGAATATCGCAGCAAATGTCTTGGAACCGAAATGCCTCCCTGCATTCCGGGCGCCGGCATTTCCGCTTCCGAGTGTGCGGATATCCTGCCCATGCTGAAGTCTAATAAGAAGATACGCTGTGGACAAGCAGCCTAATCCATAGGCGGCCAACAACATAATAACCGGATTCATCATCATTCAATCACTCGATTCCCGCGTAATCTTCCTCCATCTCATTATAAACAGTCCTTCCCCCCCTGAACAGTTAAAGCGGCGGCCTGACGGACTCCGCTATGACTGGCAGTTCCGCCAGAAGGTATAAAAAAACAAGCAGTCATTTGACCGCTTGTTCGCTTTGCTCGTCCAGTTCTTCCTGATCTCCATATTCGGCTTCCCATGCCGCATCCTGTACAAGCTGCTTGCGATAAATAATTCTCGACAAAAAGACACTAAATTCATACAGGAGAATCATCGGCACCGAGACGAGAATAGCAGAAATCGCATCCGGCGGTGTAATAACGGTAGACAAGATAACGAGTACCATGTAAGCATACCGGCGCATTTTAGCCAACCGGAGCGGATTGAGAATCCGCAGCTTCGTCAGGAACATAACGACGATGGGCAGCTCAAAGAGTGCCGACAACGGGAGAATGATATTGAACATAAACGAAAAATATTGAGCGGCACCGTACAATTCCGTAATTCCCATCGAATGACTGATCGCCGTCGTAAAGAAGAATGCCATCGGGAACACGACAAAATAACCGAATGCCAAACCGGCAAGGAACAAGATGACAGCTCCCGGTATGTACAAGATGGAAGCTTTCTGTTCCGCTTTCTTGAGGCCGGGGCTCACGAAAGCCCAAATATGATAGAGAGCTACAGGAAGCGTAATAAGCAGGGCGACAACCATACCGAAATTCATGTATAAACGCAGGGCATCCCATGGCGAGAAGACGTGCCAGGCAATTTTGTCTGCCGGGGGTACGGATTTGAGAAAGAGAATTACACGTTTTGCAAAAATCAAACCAATGACAACGCCGACGACCAGGACACCCAGTACCCAGAAAATCCGTCTGCGCAGCTCGGTCAAGTGTTCGAGCAATGGCTGTTCTTTATCCATGCAGCACCAACCTATCTACTTTCACTACCTTCACAGGCAAACCCTATTAATCCGGGAGCCGGCGGGGATTATCGCTTCTCTCCGCACTAGCGGAAACGGGCGGCTGTGAGGCTTGCTGAGTCAGCGAAGCCGGTACCGGAGCTTCCTGAGTGGCTTCGGGAGCTTTGACCGCTTTCTTGTCCTCGGATTCGCTCTCCGACATCATTTCTCTTGCGCCGTTCTTGAACTCCCTTAAGGTGCGGCCAAAAGCTTTGCCCAGCTCAGGCAGCTTGCTCGGCCCGAACAGGAGCAGACAAACGAGAGCGACCAGCAAAATTTCAGTAAACCCTATATTCTGGAACATGTGTACGTATTCCTCCTTCAGTCTGACGGATATGCTTCTCTAACAGCCCTGCAGCCCGCCGTAGCCCAGTTCGGTAATATCTTCACGGACGATTACTTCTCCGGCGCAGATGCGCGGCAGAAGGACATCGAACGATGTGTAAGGATCGTGCATGACGCAGCCCGGCAAGCCCATGACGGGCACATCGCCGATGTATGCCATCATCAGCATCGAGCCGGGGAGCATCGGCGTACCATAGCTGACGATGCGGGCCCCTGCCCGGCGGATCGCGCCGGGCGTACGGTCGTCGGGATCGACCGACATACCGCCGGTTACCAGGATAAGATCAGCGCCGAGTCCGAGGAAACGACGGATCTCGTCACCAATCGCCTCCATGTCATCCGGCGTGAACCTCTGATCGATCACCTGCGAGCCAAGAGCCTCCACCTTGGCTCGTACAATAGGGCCGAAGCGATCCTCGATTCGGCCCTTGAACACTTCGCTGCCTGTGGTGATCAGCCCTACACGCAGGCTGCGCAGCGGCTTCACGGCGATGAGCCCTCCTCCCGCCGTGTGATCGCGCTCTGCTGCGCCCGGGCTCATGCGCAGCGTGTCCTGCGCGGCAGCGGGCTCCTTGTGCGCCGCAGCCAAGCCTTCCGCTCGCGCAACCGGCTCTTCCCCGATCACCAGGGGAATGACGCGTGTCCCCGCCAGAGGCTGGCCCGGCCGCACGACTGTATTCGAGCGGATTGTGGATAGCACAAGCTGGTCTATTTCATTAAAAGCGTGGACGAAAGTCCGGTTTATTTTGGCAAGACCATGGATAGCGGCTTTAAGGGTTACTTTACCTTCATGAGGCTCCGTCTGCTGGACATTGGCTCCGCATACGGCGTGTGCAAGGCGTAGAGCCGCCTCATCCTCATGCATATATCCCCGGGCAAGCTCAAGCACATAGATATGCTCCTTGCCGATACTCAGCAGAGCCGGAATATCCGATTCTTTAATCGTGTGGCCTTTGCGGAACAAGCGGCCCTTGAACTTGCCGGGAATAATCTGCGTGAGATCATGGGCAAGAACAAGGCCGACAGCCTCCTCCACCTTAACCTCGCGCAGCATCGGCTCAGCTTTCATCACTGTGCCCCAGTTCCCGTCCGGTAAGGACCGATAGCGCATGGGGTAACACATCGATAATAGCCATCAAGCTCTCATGGACTCCCTTGGGACTGCCCGGCAGATTAATAATGAGCGTGGAACCCCGAATCCCCGTAACCGCACGGGAAAGCATAGCTCTCGGCGTCTTCTCGATCGATTTCATCCGCATAGCTTCCGCGAAGCCGGGAGCCGAGCGGTCGATTACACTGAGTGTAGCCTCCGGCGTCACATCTCTTGCCGCCAGCCCCGTACCGCCTGTCGTCAGGATGAGGTCTGCTTGAAAATAATCCGTCATTTCAATCAGGGATGCCATAATTTCATCCATTTCATCGGGAACGACACGATATTCAATGATATCTCCTTGGATCTCTTCTTCTACCAGTTCGCGAATAACCTGGGCACTCGTATCTTCCCGCTCTCCCCTGGAACCGCGGTCACTGGCCGTCAGAATCGCAACCTTCCAGCGCATACCCCTCACCTCTCCCTCTACTGTAACAAAAATTCATTAAGAAATGGTATCATTTCTGTTAAAATCACCGTTTTTACCGCCAGTTTTAGTCAAAAGCATGGTGGGTCCGATCACCATGTCCTTTTGCAGCGCTTTGCACATATCGTACACCGTCAGTGCGGCTGCCGAGACAGCTGTGAGCGCCTCCATCTCGACGCCGGTCGGCCCTGTCGTCCGGACTTCCGCTTCTATGACGAGCGCGTTGTCTCCCTGCTCTTCAAAACGGATATCAACTCCCGACAGCGCAAGCGGATGACACATCGGGATCCAATCCGATGTCTTCTTGGCAGCCATAATCCCTGCAACCTGAGATACCGCAAGCACATCCCCCTTGGCAAGACCGCCTTCGCGGATTATGCGGAGTGTATCCGGCAGCATTGTAACGGTCGTACGGGCCACTGCCGTGCGTCTGGTAGTCGTTTTCCCGCTGATATCTACCATCCGGGCTCGTCCCTGTTCATTAAAATGAGTCAGTTTGTCCGATGAAACCACTAGCTTTCCCTACTTTCACATTCTTAAGTTCTTGTATAGATTCCGCTCTCGGTAATGATCACATCCAGCCGGATATCGTGAGCTTCCGTAGGCAGGTCATCGGCCAGTTGAATCTCAAATGCCGCCGCCAGCAGAGGCGGAACTTTCTTCTCCGCTTTACCGCAGGCAATCAGGAGTTTTTCCAGAAAGCGGTCGTAATAACCGCCGCCATAGCCGAGCCGCCCGAAAGACCGGTCAAAAGCCAGTCCCGGTACTAACACGGCGGTCACGGCCAGCAGATCGGTCAGAACCTCATTGGCCTCATTCGGCTCCAGGATTCCGTGCATGCCTTCCCCAAGATCGCTCCAGCTGTGTATTTCATAAAATTTGAGTTCGCGGGTACTGTAGAGTGAACGCGGCACATAGACGCGGATACCTGTTTCCCAGCAAGCCTCGATAACAGGTTTAATGTCACATTCCGAACGGAAGGGCACGTAAGCCAGGAGCACAGGGGGTACAAACTCTTCCTGGCGGGCAGACCGGGCAGCAGGTTCATCGCTCTGGTCTGTCTTGGTTTGCGGGAGGTTGGCCGATTCTCCATCCGTGAGCAAGGAATTCATCCTGTTCGGCAAGTTTCCAGTTTCATTCTCACTAAAGAAAGACGGATCGTGGGATGTCTCTCCCATCAGGCTTAGGGCAGTCCGTCTGCCCTCCCGGATGCCGCCTCCGGCTATAGCCACTTGCAGCCAGGCTGTCAGGTGCTCGTTAATCCGCTGTTCCCGCTGAATGCGGTCGGCGGGGGCGAGGCTCGATCGCAGCTTCTCCGTACGTTTGCGCACTTGGCTCTTATAATCCTTATTCATGAGAAGCAAGCAGCCTCTTTTCAACCGTATCTGTATTTGATAGAAAATTTTATCTATTCAAGGTAGTTGTCACTATTTTATCACATTGCCCGTTAGTTTGAAAAAAATGTGTTCAGTTTTCCTAAAGCTTTTTTTCCTGTACACTTAGGGTATGCTTGCGAATATACCTTCTGCACGAACACGGCGGGCAGTCTATCCTTAATAATAAGTAAATAAATTTATAGAGTCCATACGGAGGTAGAAAAGAAACATGCTGCTTCAAGTGAACGGAATAGGTAAAAGCTACGGCGTATCGGCCGTGCTCTCTAACATAACCTTGCAAATAGAAGACAGGGAAAGAATCGGGCTTGTCGGCGTTAACGGAGCGGGTAAATCTACGCTTCTGCAAATCATGGCAGGCGAGCTTTCTTATGATGAAGGGGAAATTTTTAAAGCGAAAGAAACGCGTATCGGCTATCTGCGTCAAAATAGCGGGCTTCAAACAGACAAAACGATTGTGGAAGAAATGCGCAGCGTCTTTACATCCCTCTTCGCTGTGGAAGCGGAGCTCCGGAACCTCGAGCGGCAGATGGCGGATCCGAAGCTGGCGAATGATCCCAAAGCGTATGAAGCGACGATGAACCGCTATTCGGCGAGATCCGAATATTTCCGCGAGCAAGGCGGCTATGAAACCGAAGCCAAAATCCGCGGAATTCTGCATGGTATGGGCTTCGGCGATTTCCCCCCCGATACCTTAGTCGAGACACTGAGCGGCGGCCAGAAAACCAGGCTCGCCCTCGCCAAAATGCTGCTCGAAGAGCCGGATTTACTGCTCCTCGATGAGCCGACCAACCATTTGGACATCCGCACGCTGACATGGCTGGAATCGTACTTGCGCGGTTATCCCGGCGCTATTCTGGTCGTTTCCCATGACCGTTACTTCCTGGACTCTCTCGTGACTGCGATTTACGAAATCGAGCGGACAAGCTCCAGACGTTATACGGGCAATTATTCCCGTTTTGTGGATCTTAAAGCAGCGGATTACGAAATTCGCATGAAGCACTACGAGAAACAGCAGGAAGAAATTTCGCGTATGGAGGATTTTGTCCAGCGCAACATCGTGCGGGCCACAACGACCAAGCGTGCGCAGAGCCGCCGCAAAGCGTTAGAACGGATGGATCGCATCGATAAACCTCTCGGCGATCTCAAACGTGCCAGCTTCTCATTCCAGATTGACCAGACCTCCGGCAAAGAAGTGCTCCAGGTCAAAGATGTCGGCATTACGGTCGGCGAAGGCAAGCAGCTGCTCAGGAACGTTTCTTTTGATCTGCGGCGCGGAGAAACCGCTGCCCTGATCGGGCCTAACGGTGTCGGCAAGACCACCCTTCTCAAAGCGTTGATCGGGAAATATTCCCCGGATGCAGGAACGATCCGCTGGGGAACGAACGTGAAGATCGGCTTTTATGACCAGGAACAGACTACTCTCAATCCGCAGCAGACGATCCTGGAAGAAGTCTGGAACACGTTTCCTTCTATAGAAGAAGCGCGTATCCGCTCCGTGCTCGGCAACTTCCTGTTCACCGGCGAGGATGTTTTCAAGAAAATTTCCTCCCTCAGCGGCGGCGAGAAAGCCCGGGTCGCACTAGCGAAGCTTATGCTGCTGAATGCCAACATGCTCATCCTCGATGAGCCGACCAACCATCTTGATCTGTATAGCAAGGAAGTGCTGGAATCGGCACTGCTGGATTACGAAGGAACGCTGCTGTTCATTTCCCATGACCGTTATTTCCTGAACAAAATGGCGGAGAGCATGCTGGAGCTTGAGCCTGGCGGGGTCACTCACTATCTGGGTAATTACGACGATTACACAGAGAAAAAAGCCGAACTCGCCGAGATCGAAGCCGAGCGGCTCCGGCAGTTGTCCACACGCGAAGGGAAATCGTCCGCCTCTTCGGCCGCCGAGAAACCCGCGGCCGGCTACGAGGCGGACAAGCAGGCGAGGCGTGAAGAACGTAACCGGCAGCGCCGCGTAGAGCAGCTCGAACAAGACATTGCCCGCCTGGAAGGGGCGATTACGGTTCTCGAAGAGCAGCTTGCTGATCCGGACGTTTATAACGACTATTTGCTGGTTCAGGAGAAGAACACCCTCATTGAGCAGACGCGCGATGAACTGCAGCAGTGCTATGACGAGTGGGAATCCCTCGTAGGATAGAACCGGAACTGCGGTTGGGCTCCGAACGTCTTATCCGGTCTCCATCGTATCTACCTTTAAACAGCTAAAAAAAGCAGTCCTCCAAAGAGACTACGTGGTCTCCCGGAGGACTGCTTTTTAGTTAATTTTAAGTATCCGTCCAGATCGTGCCGGGCTTCGCTGGATTCGAATAACTTTGCCGTTGTATTGCGATACTTAGCTGTTATTAATGCACGGATCATTCCGTTCATTTTACAGCTTAAACCTGCTTACACTCAGCCGGAGTTCTTGAGCCATCTCATTAAGAACACTTGCGGAAGCTGAAATATCTTCCATTGAAGCAAGCTGTTCTTCGGATGAAGCCGCGACTGTTTGTGCGCTGTCGAAAGCTTGGCGGTTCATGCTGGACAGCTCCGAGATGGAAGCGGCGACTTCCTCGGTACCCGCAGACATTTGCTCGGAGGAAGAGGACACCTCCAGGATCTGCTTTGCAAGCTCATCCATATGATCCACGATCCGCTGGAAGGCTTCGCCGCTTTCCGCAACAACCTGGGTCATCTCCGTCACTTCCTCCGCCGTCCGCTTCATCATCCCTACCGCCTTACCGGTACCGGAACGGATCGTAACAACGAGATCAGAGATCTGCTCGGAGGATTGCTTGGACTGTTCGGCCAATTTGCGGATTTCATCCGAGACGACCGAGAACCCTTTGCCATGCTCACCGGCACGCGCCGCTTCAATCGCCGCATTAAGCGCAAGCAGGTTCGTCTGCTTGGCGATATCGGCAATCATGGAAGTAATATTGCCGATCTGCTCCGATAGCCCGGTCAACTCATTCACCGATTCCATCGAGCTTTGGACCGTCTCGTTCATGTGAGACATCTGCGCCACATTGCGCTGGATCAGCACATTCCCCCGGGAAGCCTCTTCAGCGGCAGACTCGGAAGATTGGGCGACCGATCCCGCCGATTCTGCAATCCGCTGGATACCGGAAGCCATTTCCTCCATCGCAATGGTACTTTCCTGCGTACTCTGCATCTGGCGCTCGGCACCCGCGGCCACCTGTTCAATCGAGCCCGCAATATGATGCGTGGCCTCGGTTGTCTGATTCGCACTGGTCTTAAGAACTTCGGAAGCGTGACCCACTTCCTCAGACGAGTCGCGAATTCCGGTGATCAACTCCCGGATACTCGCCGTCATCATGTTGAAATTGTGTGCCAGCGTACCGAACTCATCCTGACTCCGTACGGGAATACTCACCGTCAGATCACCTTGAGCCACTTCCAGGGACAAACGGGATAGTTCACCCACCGGCTTCAAGAGTTTGCGGACAAACAGACTTAAAATTCCGATAAACAGCAGCCCGATTCCCAGACTGATCCCCAGACTCATCCAGAACCGGAAAGTCAATTCTTCATAGGCATCGTCGAAGTCAAAATCTACTCCCACGTAAGCGGCTGGCTGTCCGGAGGAATCATTAATGATACTCATGATGCTGATCCACTCGCCCGCTTCATCTTTATAGAAGGGAGATATGCCCTGCCCCTCTTTCTTCATCCCCTCATAAGCTTTTCCGTACTCTTCCGAAAGCGGGTAGTCCATCAGAGGTTCCGCTGCCAGTTTGGAGTTAGACCCGATTACTTTTAAGGTAGTCTTGCCGTCAGTTACGTTTTCTTCCGGATAGTAGAGGACGATATTCGACACATCGCTGTCTTTAACAAAGTGATCCGCGATACTGATGATTTCTTCCCTGTCCTTTTTAGCGGCTTCAGACTGATCCCCTTTCTTAGTCTGCTCCATAACCTTCGTCAGCAGCGGAATCTCATGTTCCCACATCAGTCCGACAACCTTCTCCGTTGCTTTCAGCTTCCTTTGATAATCCTTTATTTGCTGGATATAGGACACAGCCATCAAGACTCCGGACAGAACCAACATTAGTACCGTCGTCAATGCGATCAACTTGGTCGTTACTTTCCATTTTAAATGTCTCATTAGATCCCCCTATAGTTTCTATAGGGACTATATCGACATCAATCGACGATTATTTTAACTTTCTGTACAAAATTCTATATCCAAGTTCATCCAATTCGATATTCATCATGCCATCGACAGGTTTTACCTCTTCTTCAGACAATGCATCACGCCAATCATCGGTGTTCATCGGATGCCCGAGGGTCACACGCTCCTCCGTATTGTTCATCCAAATGGTAAAGTGAGTGTCCCCGTCGATCCGCTCATAAATAATGCAAGGATCCCCGATATCCGCCTTCAGGAAACGGAAGCTGCCTTGTCGCAGCGCTTTGTTTTTCTTGCGGAGATGGATCAGAAGCTTGTAGAAATCAAGCAGCTCGTTGTCCTGCATATCGGGATGCCACTGCATACACTGACGGCAGTCCGGATCGCCGCCCCCTTGAAGCCCTACCTCGTCCCCATAGAAAATGCAAGGCGTACCCATATACGTCATCAGGAACACTACGCATAGTTTCAGCCTTCTTTTGTCACCGCCGACGCGCGTCAAGACTCTCGGAGTATCGTGGCTGCACAGCAGGTTGAAAACTACTTCATTGGCTTGTTTCGGATAACGCATAAGCAGAAAGCCCATGCTGCTTGCGAACGAATGGCCATCCATCCCTGGCCCGGAGAAGAATTCCAGCACTTTATCCGAGAACGGATAGTTCATGACCGAATCGAACTGGTCCCCCAGCAGCCACATCAGCGAGCCGTTCCACACCTCGCCCACAATGTATGCTTCCGGATTGGCTTCTTTGACAACCTGCCGCAGTTCCCGCCAGAAATGGTGGTCAATCTCGTCCGCAACATCCAGGCGCCAGCCGTCGATTCCGATTTCCTCGATCCAATACTTAGCGATCCCGATCAGGTAGTCTTTGACCTCCGGGTTAGCGGTATTAAATTTCGGCATACTTTCAAAAAAACCAAACGTATCATACGTCGGAATTCCGTCCTTGACCGCTATCGGAAATTCATTCACATGGAACCAATCCACATACTTCGACTCCGGCCCCTTCTCCCTGACATCTTTAAAAGCAGGGAAATCCAGCGCGCAGTGATTAAAAACAGCATCAAGCATCACGCGGATCCCGCGTTCATGACAGGTATCCACCAGTTGCTTCAATAGCTTGTTATCACCGAAATGAGGGTCTACCTGTTTATAATCAATGGTGTCGTATTTATGGTTAGAAGGAGATAGGAATAGAGGGGTAAAATAAATCGCATTGATGCCAAGATCGGTTAAATAGTCGAGATGATCCAGAACACCTTGAAGATCACCTCCGAAAAAATTGTCCACTTCGGGCCTTCCGCCCCACTCCTGAGTCCTCTCGGGATCGTTGCTCTTATCCCCGTTGGCAAACCGTTCCGGGAATATTTGATAGAATATCGCGTCTTTAGCCCATGCTGGCGGATGGAAGACATCGATTTCGTGAATATACGGAAAAGCATAATAGCCACCGGTCGGATAGGGCTGCTCCGCACGAATTCCCTGCTCCGTCATCCACAGCTGCTGATCTCCCGAACTAAAGCGGAAGCAATAGGACAACCGCCTGTGTTCCGGGGAAATCTCAGCTTCCCAGTAATCGAACAAGGAATCGGAAGCCGTTTTTAACATCGGAAATTCTTTGTAAAAGCGGTCCCAGTCGTATTTGTCGCTTGTAATCGCCGTTACCTGCTCCACATCATCACGCTGGGTACGGACACGCAGATGGATCAAATTATTATCGTATGCATAGGCCCAGTTGCTTTTAGTCCCGTGATAAAAGGCTTCAATATTCATCCGTTTCACTCCTTACCGAATAAAGATATCGTCCCTATTTACACGATTTTCAACCTCTGCGAACCAGTATATTTTTATCCACATAGTCATCCACAGTCTCTTAATAAAAAAAAGCTTAATTTTCACCGCTTCAGGCACTTATGAACAGATTTATCCACATTATCCACAGTTTTAGGTTCAAAAGTTATGCGGAAGTTATGCGGAACCCCGGGAAATAAAAATCCCCTGAAAAATAAAGTTTTTCAGGGGTTATCCACATTATCCACAGGGGGTGTGCATAACTTCTCCACACTCACCCTGTGAATAATTCAGGCCATTAAGGATACATCACGTGAAGCGTCCGGATTAGCACGGACAGCCTGATTGCAGGCAGACAAGAACGCCTTGGCAGTCGCGAAGAGAATGTCCCCGTCAATGCCTGAGCTTTTGTACGTCTGCGAGCCGTAGGATACGGTAACCGCAGCTTCGCCCGTCGCCTTCTCACTCGCGGACAGCGAATGCAGTTCCAGATCAGCGAAGGTAACCTCCATAGGCAGTGCCTGGCGGATACAATTCACGATGGCTTCAATCGGTCCGTCTCCAGTACCCGACCAGGTGCATTCGTCGCCACTCTCATTGTCCCGGATGTTTGCGGAGGCGACCCTGCTGCGGTCGCTGCTGCTGACGACCTGCAGATGAACCAGAGAGAAACGCTCCGCTGCTGTGTGGTCTCCGATTAAGCCAAGCAGCTCGTCGTCCGTGACATGCTTCTGCTCATCGGCCATGTTCTTGAAGCGGTTGTACACATCTTCAAGAGCCGCTGCGTCCAGGTCAATGCCGTATTGACCTGCCCGATGTTTGAGAGCATGACGGCCGGAATGCTTGCCCAGAATAATCATAGAGCGGGGAATGCCCAGCTTCTCCGGCTCCATGATCTCGTAAGTATTGCGGTTCTTCAGCAAGCCGTCTTGATGAATGCCCGATTCATGCTGGAAGGCATTACGTCCGACAACCGGTTTGTTGAACGCAATCGGCATGTTCATCACTCGGCTGACCATGCAAGAAGTATTATAAATTTCGCTGAGATTTATACCTGTCGTCATTCCAAGCCCCTCGGAATGCGTCTCAATCGCCATTACGATTTCTTCCAGAGAACAGTTACCCGCACGCTCCCCGATTCCGTTCACCGACACCTCCACATAGGTGGCGCCGTTCTTGATCGCGGCTATGGAGTTAGCAACCGCAAGACCCAGATCGTTATGACAATGGGTGCTGAATTCAACGTGCTGCGCTCCGCGTGCATGACGGCGTACATCGGCAAACATCTGTCCGTAATCCTCCGGCAGCGCATAGCCGACAGTATCCGGCAGATTGATAATAGTCGCGCCTTCCGCAATGACCGCTTCGATCAGCTCGTACAGGTATTCGCGTCCGGTCCGGCTGGAGTCCATCGCCGTAAATTCAATGCGCTCGCAGAACTGCTTCGCATAAGCCACCATCGTTCTCGCTTCTTCCTTGACCCCCTCCCGCGTTTTACGAAGCTGGAAATTCAAGTGGATATCCGAAGAAGAGATAAACATGTGAATTCGGCGCAGTGCCGCATCCCGGGTCGCTTTTACCGCTGCATCAATATCGATTTTGACCGCTCTTGCGAATCCGCAGATCTCAACGCCCTGTAGCTCCCTGGAAATCTGCTGGACCGCTGCGAAATCCCCCGGGCTTGAAATCGGAAATCCCGGTTCAATCGTGTCTACACCGAGCTTAACAAGCTGCCGGGCAAGCCGGATTTTCTCCTCCGGATACAGTGAACCTCCCGGGGCCTGTTCCCCGTCCCTCAGTGTCGTGTCAAAAATCTTAATTTGCCGTTTAGTCATTGTCTATTCCTCCTAGTTACCCTTAAAGGGCTGTATTAGAAACTCCTTGCGGAGGTTTCTTGATGCATCATTAACTTTGAACCGCAGTCGCGTCTCTTCTCTGCATGCTCAATTTCATCCCTCCGGGATAATCCGAAGCACATAAGAAAACACAAAAAGCCGCCGTCTCCTGTTAAGAGACGGCGGCATAGCCGGCGCGGTACCACTCTTGTTGACTCTTCACATGGAAGAGTCCGCTCGTAGCGGCGATGCTGCGCCGGTCCAGAAGATAGAATTATGTGTGCGTAATCCACACCAGCTTGCTGTCTCTTCTTCACCCGGCAGCCATTCGCCGCTGCCCGATAACGGAGGCGCCCGGTCTTAAGCTTCAGTCACGCCGGCCGGTTCCGGTCTGCGCGTGTTCTTCACTTCCCGCTCCCAAGCGAGTTCCGATCCTTCACGGACTGCGTCGCACCGTCCCGCAGCTCTCTGTACCGTAACCGGATCGTACTACTCTTGTTCATCACGTTTGTTGTATGAGCTGCCGGCCCCTCGGGCCGTCTTCCTGTGTTAAAAATACAAACCTCATGCTGTACCTTTTGGTGTGCCTATACGCAAAAAAGGCCTGCCGTCTCCATATAAGAGACGACAGGCCGGTCAGCCTTCCGCGTTACCACTCTTGTTGATCCGCCGCAATTACGGACCCACCTCGGTGCTCAGGAAGCAATCACAACAGTGTACCGCATGCTCCTTCGCTGCCCATCACGTGGGCCATCCGTCAAAGCCTACCTCACACCTAACGATCCCATTCACGGTATCATGCCGATACAGGGACTTAAGCGTCTCCCGATTCAGCAACTGCGATAGGGTGTTCTCAGCTTCACCGCTCCCGGGTGAGTGTTCAGGAATCATCCGACTGCGTCGCACCAACCCGCAGCTCTCTGGTCAAATGAACATCCTTACTGTTCCCGTTCCTAGCGTTTTCCATATTTAACTTGGTGTTGATTATAGTATGCTGCAAAACCGAAAGTCAATACAAAATTATAAATGTTCTAAAAATTCAGTTTTATTCACATGTGTATAAGATTACAACTTTATCCCCTGTGGATATCTTCTCGTTGGCTGAATTCTTGTCCACAAGCACCAAGCACCGCTGCCACTATAAAAAATAACTATGAAAAACTTCTGTTTATCGCCGAAGCGATCCAAGGAAATTTGGTCAGCCAAATTGGCGAGTTAAACAGCAGGACGCTCACCCAAACAAGGTACTTTACTGAATGTGCTGCTCCTTTAATCAATGGGGGAGAACAATTATACATCATCCGGGATAATAAGGATATAGCGGCACTGGTTCACGGTACTTATTATAACCCGAAAAAAAATGCCGCTGCCTTATTGAGCAGCGACTTCAGATATACAATTCATCGGGAAAGACTCCCCGCCTAATAACCCCACTTCTCCAAACTGAGAACAGGTTCCGCTTTGAAATCGAGCCCGGTGATGTCTCCCCGGTTCCATTTCAGGAAGGCCGCCGCGCCGATCATCGCTGCGTTGTCTGAACACAGGTCCATCGGCGGCATAAGCAGCGGAACGCCGAGCTCTTCGCAGCGCTTCGCGAGTGCTTCGCGCAGCCCGCGGTTGGCGGCTACACCGCCGGCTAGAAGGAGCTGCTTGGCTCCGTACTCCTGCACGGCGCGCCCGGCTTTCTCTACGAGCACTTCCACCACGGAAGATTGAAAGCCCTTGGCAACATGAGCCGCCACCGGTTCTTCTCCCCGCATACGCGATTGGTTAAGCACGTTAAGCACCGCAGATTTTAAGCCGCTGAAGCTGAAATCATAAGAATTCTCGAGCCAAGCCCGGGGCATCTTGATCTCCCCGTCCGCTTCTTGGGCAAGGCGGTCGATGTGAGGCCCACCCGGATACGGCAGCTTCAGGGCACGCGCGATTTTATCGTACGCTTCTCCTGCGGCATCGTCACGGGTTTGTCCGATAATGCGGAAGCTTCCTTCGCTTTCCATGTAGATCAGCTCTGTGTGCCCGCCAGACACCACAAGAGACACAAGAGGATACTCCAGCTTATGGACCAGCTGATTCGCATAAATATGACCGGCGATATGATGCACGCCGATCAGAGGCAGCTCCAGGGCGCACGCGAGCGATTTGGCAGCTATAACGCCGACAAGCAGAGACCCGACAAGACCCGGACCTTGCGTGACCGCAACAGCAGACATATCCTCCATGGTCAAGTCTGCTTGGTCCAAGGCTTCCTGGAGAATCCAGGTGATCGTCTCTACGTGCTGACGTGAAGCGATTTCCGGAACGACACCGCCGAAGCGCCGGTGCGTCTCGATCTGACTGGATACCACATTGGAGCGAATAGTAGTGCCATTCTCGATAACTGCCGCCGACGTTTCATCGCAGCTTGTTTCAATGGCCAATATGTAAACAGACTTTGCAGGTGAATTCATTCCATTCATTCCTTTTCCGATCACCTCCTCAGACTTCGAGGGTTAGGTGCTGCAGGACTTTGTAATTCGTAATCGTTTGCTTACACATTAGAAGACTAGTCCTTGGTGAACATCAACAAAACTTACACGCTTTTACTATTAAGGACCATAATCATGCAGCCCTGTATCCGTTAAGCAGGCTGGTCCTGTTCAGGCAGCTCGGCCCACATAATAATCGCATCTTCGTTATTATCGGTATAGTATCCTTTGCGCACGCCTACATATTTGAAGCCCATTTTGTCGTACAGCCGCTGGGCAATAAAATTCGAAGCACGGACCTCCAGCGTCATGCGCACAGCCCCGAGTGAACGAGCTTTGTGCTGCATCTGCCTCACGAGGACTTCCCCCAGCTTACGCCCCCGGTATTTGCCCGAGATGGCAATGTTCGTGACATGCGCTTCATCCATAATGAGCCACATACCCGCATATCCTGCCACAACCCCGTCTACCAGCATCACGATATAATGGGCAAAATGATTGCTTGTCAATTCATTGTGAAAAGCTCCTGCCGACCAAGGCGTCGTAAAAGCTTCCTGTTCAATCTCGCAAATAAGCGGAATATCGTCAAGCCGCATCATGCGAAAGATTGGTGCGCCAATCGGCTGCTCCCGCTCCCATCTACGGTCTTCCATTAAGATTCGTTCATCCCTTTCCCTCAAGATTTCGCCATCAGCTTAACTTCGGCCTCGGTCAACTGGGTATAGTTCGGTACAAATGTAAAGTTATTATCGCTTTCGCCACGAGCTAGTCGCACAAGGGCAAGAAGCCCTACTTCCGTGGCCTTCAAATCATAGGAAAGCGAACGGACAGGGATAGCCAGGTTCGCGGACAACTGAGCGATCGCGTCCTCAAACATATCGGTTTCGCCTACAAAGAGAATTTCGTCCGGCCGCCGGAAGGTAACCTGGTCCCCATCGGTCTGCAATCCTGCATCTGGAGGCAGGCTTCCGCCGGAGACCCATTCGCTGAGCTGGGCCGTATAAGCCGTCATCAGCCGGATGCCGTCCGGGATGAGACAGCTCCATCGCGACCCGTTCTCATTATCTCCCGCTGCATCCGCGGCAAGAAGAGCCGCAGGCTCATCGCCTGCAGCCGCATACAAACCTGTGAAGGCTTGCCCGCGGCGCGCATTCATGAGCGGGATGAACCAGCGGACCGGAGCTGCAGCACCGTGGACAGGAGTATCTCCCGCCTGCTTACGGCCTCCCGGGATTTCCGGACTCGGCGCCGTCCTGTTCGTCACGGAAAGTGAATCGCCTTCCCTCTGCTGCTCCAGCGCAGCCGTACGTCCGCCTAGCGCCAATGCTTCTAGGCTTGAAACGGCTGCCATGGGTATGTTAAGCGACCATGAGAATGTCTTAGCCAAAGTAACCGCGATGCGGACCCCTGTGTAAGAGCCGGGGCCCTGCCCGACAGCGACAGACCGCAAATCCCGGGGACGGAGCCCGTTAGCCGCAAGCAGTTCCTGAACATGCGGCATAATATAAATCGAGTGATTACGATCTACTTGAGAACTTTTCTCATCAAGAGGAACACCATCTTCTAGAAGAGCAAGAGCGAGGGAAGAGGTCGAGGTATCAATGGCCAGGCAGTATCCGCTGACCGCACTGCCAGCCGCTGTCTGCGGACTTCCCTCTATAATCGGCTGATTCGATAAAGCAGCCGCCGCTTCATGCAGTCCCGGTTCCACGCGGCTCCCGCCTCCGCCCTCATCCGAATGTTTATCCAAAGAGGCTGCGGGGGCGTTCTCTTGCCCAATCTTCAAACTCCTGCTGTTCATACTAACCATCCGTTCTCTTTCAAATTTGCGCACCAGGCCTCATAAGCGGCCCCACTGGGAGTAAGCCGGAACACGCGGTTATTGTCTCCCCCATGTTCTATGTATATTTCCAGCCGGTCCGGAGGAAGAAGCTCCTTAACCAGACTGGCCCACTCGATCAGCGTTAGTCCTTCCCCGTAGAAATACTCATCCAGTCCAAGGTCCTCCGCTTCTTCCAGGGAAATCCTATACACATCCATATGATATAAAGGAAGCTCGCTTCCCTCGTATTCTTTAATAATGGTGAAAGTAGGGCTGTTCACTACGCCCTCCACGCCTATACCTCGGGCTATCGCCTGGGAAAAGCGTGTTTTGCCTGCACCCAGATCACCGTCCAGCGCAATAACGGCGCCCGCCATCACCAACGAAGCGATTTGCCGCGCCAGTGATTCCGTATCCTCTTCATTTGCGGCTCTGTAGAGATAAGCCATGTCCATCGCCTCAATTCGCTGCAAAATGATTGTAGCCCCGCTTGGGGAGGGGCTGCACAGTCCCGTCCGGGCGCTGCAGCCTCACCCCGCCGTCAGCGTCCGTCACACGGCCGATGACGTACAGGGACAGGCCGTCCTGCGCGAAAACCTCGCGCAGCACGGCCATATCGGCTTCTTGCGCCGTGCCCAGAAGCTGATAATCCTCGCCGCCGTACAGGACCCACTCCAGCGGGTCGGCGGCCAGTTCTTCCGCGCATGCGGCCAGACCCGCCGCCAGCGGCAGCAGCTCCTCCGCGATGAGCAGCCCGACTCCCGAAGCCTCGGCGATTTCGCCGGCTTCGCTCGCGAGCCCGTCGCTGATATCATTCAGCGCACGGCATAGGCCCGTGCGCTGAAGCAGTTCTCCCGCCGCAACCTGCGGCAGCGGTCGGGTATGGGCGCGCACCAGCTCCGCCTCTGCGGCGGGCAGCGCGCCCCACTGGGCCGCCTTCACGCCGCGGCGCAGCAGCCATGCCAGGCCCGCCGCGGAGCCGCCCAGCGGGCCAGTAACGAAGACGGCGTCGCCCGGCTTCGCGCCGCTGCGCAGCAGCGCTTCCCCTGCGGCGACTTCGCCGAGAACGGTGACGGTCAGCACGATTCCGCTGCGCGTCGAAGTGGTATCTCCGCCGATAACGGTAACGCCGTAGAGCGCGGCGCATTCGTACAAACCGTCGTAGATCCTTCGGATCTGCTCCACATCCGCATCTGGCGGCACAGAAAGCGCAATAAGCGCATAACGCGGCCGCGCACCCATCGCCGCAATATCGCTGATGTTAGAAGCCATGGCTTTGAACCCGATATCCTCATCCCGCATCGTAACCGGCAGGAAATGTATTCCTTCTGTCATTGTGTCACAGGTCGCAACAAGCTGCATACCCGGGGATAGAGCTGCAACCGCGGCATCGTCGCCAATCCCTGTCACGACCCCGCGCGTACGCAGTTCTTCCTCCGATTCCCTTCCTGCGGTAAGGAGCCGGATCAGGCTGAATTCATCTTGTTCCATGACCTTAATCCTCCGGTTCGGTTTGCCTCCTATTATAGACCTCATGGAGTCTTGTAGCAACCGCACGCAAGGCATTTTCAGGCTCTGACAACTATCTGGATTACCTGCGAAAAACCGCGCCCGCAAGACCTCGTACAGGCCTGCCAGGCGCGGTTCTCAGCTTTCTTCGTCCTCTTTTTGCAGCGACTCCTTATATTCCATCGTGTCGGTCGTTGATTCGTCAATCAATCCGTTCTCCAGGACCCCTTTGGAATACGTGATTTGACCGCCTCCGAGGCCCTCATTCACCATCCGGTCAATATCCATAAAATAATCGTCTCTGCCCTGATTATCGTTCATTACTATTCACCTCTCCTAAGTCGGTTTATGAAGTACAGGCTGCCGCTTAAACTTCAAGATTCAAGAATCAAGATTTGACTCCAGATTAGATTCAAGCTTCAAACCGCACACATAGCATTAGACTTCCTCCAACAGGTCCAAAGCATTCAAGTCACGAACCGATCATAAGAAGAGTAAAGGGTGGATATACTGATAAGTAAAGACATTCTAGGCGACTACTGCGATCCTGCAGCTCAAGCTGCTGATCCGTAAGGAGGAGTAAGTATGCATACGGTCTGGAAAGGTGCCATCAGTTTCGGTCTGGTTCATGTTCCCGTTAAAATGTTCTCCGCCACCGAAGAAAAAGACATTTCGATGCGCTATATCCACAAAAAATGTACCACCCCTCTATCCTATGTGCGGTCATGCACAACGTGTGATGAGCAGGTTGAATGGGCAGAAATTACGAAGGGCTACGAATATGAGCCTGGACGGTTTGTTCTTTTTGAGAAAGAAGAACTTGAGAAAATTTCGGGAGAAGCGACTAAAGAGATCAAGATTCTTGATTTTGTGAACCTGGATGATATCGATCCGATTTATTTTCAAAAAACCTACTACTTATCCCCGGGGGATACCGGTGCTAACGCTTATAACCTGCTGCTTGAATCCATGCGCCAGACAGGCAAAATCGGCATCGCCAATATTTCTATCCGCTCCAAAAGCAGCCTCGCGGCTATCCGCGTGATTGACAACTGCATCGCGATGGAAACCATATTCTACCCGGATGAAATTCGTCCGATTAACCAGGTGCCCAACCTTCCCGAAGCGATCAACGTGAACGATAAAGAGCTCACCATGGCCAAGATGCTGATCGAGCAGCTCTCCACGCCATTTGAGCCGGGCAAATACCAGGATAACTACCGGAACGCTCTGCTTGAAGCGATCGGGCAGAAAGTTGCGGGTCAAGAAGTTCAGGTTGCTCCGCAGCAGCCGCATACGAACGTAATCGATCTCATGTCGGCACTGCAAGCCAGTCTGGAAGCCGTCAAGCCCGTGGCAACGGACCCGGCGGATGCCAAACCGAAGGCACGCAAGAGCAAAGCCAAAGCGAAGGCGAAGGAAACGGTGTCGTAATGAATGGAACGCAAGATACAGCCCTGCCTAACCGGCCGGGCTTTTCTTTCAAGCTCCCGGCTTATTCATTTCCCACCAGCCCGTTCTCTTCCTTTCTTGTCTAACGAATATTGGGAGAACGACCGTTGTCCGGGCAACCAGGCTGGCCGCAGGTTTAAACAAGGTAATCCATTGCGAGGTGAACTATGATTAATGATCCCGTCATTCCTTTTGAGCCTGTTTCCACATCGCTGCTTCCAAGCGGAAACGAGTGGATAGCACAAATTAAATGGGACGGCGTCCGGATGCTCACATACTTCGATGGCCAATCCGTCCGCCTGATTAACCGCAGGCTCAACGAACGGACTCAGCAATATCCCGAACTTCAAGATATCGGCTCATACTGTCGTGCGGATTCCGTTATTCTCGATGGTGAAATTATTGCACTTGAGGAAGGTACCCCTTCTTTTCATAAGGTGATGAAACGGGATAGCTTGAAGAACGAGCAGAAGGTCCGTCACGCGGTCAACGCAGTCCCCATTCATTATATGGTGTTTGATGTGCTCTACTGCAACGGAGAGTGGGTAACCAGTCAAAGTCTGAGAGAACGTCAGCAGCTTCTGGATACCATCATCCGACAGCCTCATCCCATTGTCCAAGTCGTGCCCAGCTATACCGATCTGCAGCCGCTTGATACGGTAGCTAAGGAGCACGAATTGGAAGGGATCGTGCTCAAGAATCTGGACAGCACCTATGCGATCAACGGGAAGGACAAGCGCTGGATGAAGAAAAAATACATCCAGGATCTGATTGCCGTCGTGGGAGGCGTCACCCGCCGTGCTGGCACGGTCAACGCGCTTCTGCTCGGCTTATATGACGACCGGCAGCGACTGATATATATCGGCCACGCAGGTACAGGCAAACTGACTGTACAGGATTGGAAGAAGATAACCCGGCAGGCGGAGGAGCTTAGAATCGACGAGAGACCTTTTACTAATATACCGGAACGCTCCAAGGAAGCTGTATGGATTCAGCCGCTTCTCACCGTGAAAATTCACTATATGGAATGGACACCGAGGGGAACTTTACGGCAGCCGAGTATCCAATCGTTCACACAGATTCCTCCGGAAGATTGTCATTTCTAAAATTTTTAGGTGGAGGACACTTCATATACATAGAAGAAAGGGGGGCCAGGCATTGTCCGTGAGTTCGAAGAAAAGCAAAGGAACCATCAAGATCGAAGGTCATGAACTGACCATTACCAACCCCGAGAAGCCCTTATGGCCCGAGGCCGGCATCACGAAACTCGATTTTCTGCAAAAGCTGATCGAACTCTCTCCTTATTTGCTGCGCTACTGCCGCGACCGTCACTTAACCACTATCCGCTTTCCTCACGGGATCCACGACAAATCGTTCTATCAGAAAAACAGTCCCGAGCCTGTGCCGGAATTCGTTAACCTGGCCCCGCTGGACGGGATCAATTATGTTAATCTGGATTCTCTCCCTACTCTGATCTGGCTGGGAAATCTCGCCTGTCTGGAATTTCATCCTTCCTTCCATCACATCGGAGACACGCTGCCTGCCGAGTGGCTCATCGACATAGACCCGAGCCTGGAAGTCGAGCCGCGTATTATGGAAGCCGCTCATGTAATAGGAGAAATTCTGGATTCCCTGAACATCCGGTCCGTTCCCAAAACATCGGGAGCAACCGGCATTCAGATTTATGTACCCATCCAGCGCGGATATACGTTCGAACAGCTGCGGAAAATCGGCCATTTTATCGGGACGTATGCGGTCAAGAAATATCCCGGACTTTTTACCGTGGAACGGTTTAAAAAGAACCGTGGCGATCTGATCTATTTCGACTACCTGCAGCATTGGTACGGGAAAACCTTGTCGGCCCCCTATACTCCCCGGGCCAGGACGGCCGGTACGGTGTCCACCCCGCTGCTGTGGCAGGAAGTGGAGCAGCGGAGCGATCCCCGTGAATTTACTCTGCACGTCATTATCGACCGGATTCACAAAATGGGCGATCTTATCGAGCAAGTTCCCCCGCAGAATCTGGATGCGGTTCTTGCCCATTTGGAGTAAATGGATGGAAAGTAGCCAATCACTTACCTGATTGGTATAATTATGAAGTTGCTGCCCCTTCATTTCTTGCAGTTTCACTACGTTACACCTGACACGGGAAGTGAAGCCATGAAGAATACAATTCTATTTCTTATAGGCGCTTTTGTTCTGATAGGCGTGAGCATCTGGTTTATTCTAGCCAATGATTCCACAAGCCTTAACTACTGGCCGACTCTCATGTTCACCTTCTCTATCGCGGCAAATATGCTGGCTCAGGCTTATCTCGCCCCTTATGCCTCCAAGGATGATACGAGGTTCAGGGCAATCCGCTCCAGAAGCTTCTTTTATACCTACTTTGCCAGTCTGTTCTATCTGTTTACAGCCTTTCTTCTGGTCATTACGGACACATTCACCGATCCTGTCTATCTGGTATTGAATCTGCTGGTTCTGACAGGCATTTCGCCCCAGATTGCCACTGTGCTTTTATTGAAATTTGCTAAACCTCGTTAATTAAAAAATAAAGGGCTATCTCTCAGGTCAGTTATGACCTTTTTGAACTGCACCCCGTCAAGTAGACACTATAAATAAGTAAAGACACTAGGCGGCCTTAGTCCTGAACTCCACGGGACTGAGGCCGTTTAATTTTGCCTGT
>NZ_LMXH01000008.1 GCF_001541095.1 Paenibacillus sp. FJAT-26967 | reverse complement strand
GAGCCAGGATCAAACTCTCCGATAAGGGTGCCGGCCGAAGCCGGCGTTTATCTCAAGCTGAATAGCTCAAAAAGTTAATGCTGACGAGAATTTCTTCTCATTTGCTGTTTGTAAATTCGTTCTGTTCAGTTTTCAAGGAGCTTACTTAATGTTTGCGTCACTCGCGGTGACAAGAACTAATATTATCAGGTTTGTTTTTGAAATGCAACCCTTTTATTAAATTATTTTTAAAATGCCGTTTCACTCCCGGCATTCTTGGGTATATAGGGATTTTTTAGAAGGTACCAACCCTATGAGCTTTCTCTGAAATGCAGTATCGCATAGCGAACTCTAAGAACTTGTCTGCATTGCAATATCGCATAGCGAATATCCCGTTGGTTAGTTGTTTCGCTATCTCTCATTTGATATGGATAAAAATGAAGGCACGGCAAATCCGCCAGGGTAATTTGTCCGCTGTAAACTTTACGAACGCAAATCGATAATTAGTTCCGAGGTCCACGTCAATAAAATACAATGCTTCTGCCCCTCCCCCCCGATTTCTATAATGGACGGGTGACCTGCGCTTAGGTGGAACTATATATTAGAAATAACGAATATTAGCGCTTTGAACAGATTCTAGATTTCTATATCTGCATTCCAATCATCTCCCTGAGCATATAAAAAGAAACCAGGCCTGCTTATGGCCTGGTTTCTGGTCTATGGACTGTTATTGCCCGGACAAATCCGTAAAGCTGCACGCGGCAAATAACTAGGACTGCTGAACACCGAGCAGCTCCAGGAGCTCCTGCTCGTCGTCTATGACACGGATGCCAAGGGACTGAGCCTTGGCGAGCTTACTGCCGGCACTCTCGCCGGCAATGACGATGTCCGTCTTCTTCGAGACGCTGCCGGTCACTTTGGCGCCAAGGGCCTCAAGCCGATCCGCTGCTTCGTCCCGGCTCATCGCGCTGAGCGTACCGGTCAGCACGATCGTCTTGCCGAAGAAGGGATGGCTCTCGTCCGCCGCGGCGGCGGGTTTCTCTTCTGCGCGAGGCTGGACACCAGCCGCCTGCATGCGGGCGATGCTGTCTTGCATGAGCGGATCGCGGAAAAAGGTGTAGATGCTGTCGGCGACAATCCCGCCGACATCATGCAGAGAGATCAATTCTTCGATCGACGCCTGCATGACTTTCTCGAGGCTGCCGAAATGATCGGCTAGCACGCGGGTAGTTGTTTTGCCTGTATTCGGAATTCCAAGCGCGAACAGGAAGGAAGATAAATCGCATTCCTTGCTTTTGTCGAAGGCGGCAAGGAGCTTATTGGCTTTTTTCTCCCCGAATCTATCGAGGTTAATCAGATCGTCATAAGTCAGCTTGTAGAGATCTGCCGGATCGCGTACTCCGCACTCCTGATACAGCTGCTCGGCTGTCATCACGCTGAACGTGTCGATATCCATCGCATCCCGCGATGCAAAATGTGTAATGCGGCCGATCATTTGAGGGCGACAACCCAGCCGGTTCGGACAGAACAAATGCGCACCGCGCTGCTCCAGCTCTGTTCCGCAGGCAGGACACTGGGTCGGGCAGACAATTTCTTCCCCGTCGCTTTCTTCCGTCGCTTTCCCCAGAATTTCGGGAATCACATCATTAGAACGGCGGATGTAGACCAGACTTCCCAACGCATGTCTCAAGTTCTTACGCTCGATATCTCCGATATTGTTAAGCGTACAGTTCTGAACTGTTACACCCGCCAAATCTACGGGCTCTACCCGTGCCACCGGCGTGATTTTACCAGTGCGGCCTACTTCCCATGACACGGATTCCAGCACTGTCGTGACTTCTTCCGCCTCAAATTTGAACGCAATTGCCCAGCGCGGAAACTTATCCGTATAACCGAGAACTTCACGCGTACGCATATCGGCCACTTTGACTACAGCTCCATCGATCAGAAAATCATAACTAAGCCTCTCAGAGCCGATCTTCTCCAACTGGCTCATGACATCATCAATGGAATCGAAATAATTGGTATCCGGGCTGACCTTAAAACGGTTGTCTTTGAGAAAGGCCACCATCTCCTGATGGTTATCAAAGCGGATATTGTCCGAGTACCCTACATTATAGAAGAAGGCATTAAGCTTGCGCTGTGCCGTCGTCTTAGGATTCAAGTTCCGCAGAGCACCGGCAGCAGCATTCCGGGCATTCTTAAGCGGCTCGGCCGCTGTCTGGTTGTATTGATCCAGAACGGACAAGAACATCAGGCCTTCACCCTGCACTTCGATAATCCCATCTTTGTATGGAATCTCAAGCGGAACAGAGCGAATGGTCTTCACCTGCTCCAGAATACCCTCACCAACAGCTCCATTACCACGAGTGGAAGCCTGTACCAAACGTCCTTGATCATACGTGAGGTTCAGGGTGAGTCCATCGAATTTGAGCTCCACGACAAAGGTCGGATGCGGCAAAGGCTGCTCAGGGTTGTTCTTGTTATAGTCCCCCACTAGCTTGAGTACGCGTGTAAGCCACGCATTCAGCCCTTCTTTATCACGAGTCTTGTCAAGGCTCCAGAGCCGGGACAGGTGCCGGTGCGGCTCAAAGCCTTTGAGCAGTTCCCCGCCTACACGAAGAGTAGGGGAATTGGGTAGAGTCGTCCCCGTTGTCTGCTCCAGCTCAACAAGCCGGTCATAAAGCTTATCGTACTCCGCATCGCTGACCACCGGACGATCCAGCGTGTAGTAATTATAATTATGCGTGTCGATAGCTTCGATGAGGGTCTTCATCTCCGAAGCGAAGTCGGTCATCTGCATTCTTCCTCTCCGTCAAATAAAAGTTACTGTTTCGTAATCGGGGCGAACTTCGCAAGAAGACGCTTGACACCTACCGGGGCAGGAAAGGCTATTTGAAGCTCCGTATCGTCGCCCTTGCCCTTCACCGCGACAATAACGCCCGTACCCCATTTGCCGTGCGAGACCTTATCACCCATTTTGAAACCTTCTGCAGGCTGGTTGCCCGCAGGAACAGCTGTACGGGGGGCACTCCGAACCGTACCGGTCGGTTTACCCATTGCCGAAGGCTGGCCCCAGGATGTACCGCTGGAAGCCGTCTGCCCGAAGCCTGTCCCTGAAGTTCCGCCGCCGAATCCGGATGAACTGCGGCTGCCGAAGGATGTGCCGCCGCTGCGGGACCAGCCCGAGAACGTGCTTCCTCCGCCGCCGGAAGCCAGCACTTCCATCAATTCCTGTGGAATCTCCTTCAAGAAACGGGAAGGGGGATTCGCGCTTGTCCGGCCGAACAGCATGCGCATTCTCGCGCAAGTAAGGAACAGTTCTTTCTCAGCGCGCGTAATCCCTACATAAGCAAGACGCCGTTCCTCCTCCAGCTCTTCATTATCCGTGTTCGCGCGGCTATGCGGAAAGACGCCTTCTTCCATTCCGATAATGAAGACTACGGGAAATTCCAGTCCCTTGGCACTGTGCATAGTCATGAGTACAACAGAGTCCTGCGGCTCATCATCCTTGTCCATGGAATCAATGTCAGCAATAAGGGCAAGATCCGTCAGGAAAGAAACCAGGGACTTGTCCTCGTTGCGCGTCTCGAACTCATTCGTAACGGATAGGAACTCGTCAATGTTCTCGAGGCGCGATTTGGATTCCAGCGTATTCTCCCTTTGAAGTTCCAACCGGTATTCACTCATTTCGAGCACTTTCTCTGTCAGCTCAGTAACAGATAAATATTCGACCATCCGGTTCAGATTAAAAATCATTTCGCGGAAATCAGCCAGAGCATTGCGCGTTCTTGCCGATATCTCCAACGATTCCACTTCTTCCAGCATCGCATACATCGAAATTCCGCGACGGGCCGCGAAGTCCGCTACCTTATCCAAGGTAGTGCCCCCGATCCCCCTTTTCGGAACATTAATAACGCGAACAAGACTAATATCATCATCCGGATTGGAAATTAATCTTAAATACCCGAGAATGTCCTTAATCTCTTTGCGGTCGTAGAACTTGATCCCACCTACGATCTGGTAAGGGATATCCGACTTAATTAAGATTTCCTCTATAACCCGGGACTGTGCATTCGTACGATACAAAATAGCGTGATCGGCGTATTTTTTGGCCGCGGCCGTATTCTTGTTAATTTCCCCTGCTATAAAATAGCCCTCATCATGTTCGGAATCCGCCTGGTAGACACGGATTTTATCGCCTTCCCCTTTGTCGGTCCACAAGTTCTTGGCCTTACGGCCTGTATTGTTACCGATGACCTGGTTAGCCGCCTGAAGAATGGTCGAGGTGGAGCGGTAATTCTGCTCAAGGAGAATAGTCGTCGCGTTCGGATAGTCTTCTTCAAAATTCAGAATGTTGGTGATATCCGCGCCCCGCCAGCGATAAATAGATTGGTCGGAGTCCCCTACAACGCACAGATTCTTGGATTTGTCGGCCAGCATCTGGCAAAGCATATACTGGGCGCGGTTCGTATCCTGATATTCGTCGACATGGATAAAACGGAACTTATTCTGATAGAAATCAAGCACCTCAGGCACGTCCGTAAAAAGTTGGATCGTAGACATGATAAGATCATCAAAATCGAGTGAATTATTGCTTTTGAGCTTCTTCTGGTACAGGGTGTACACTTTGGCCACAAGGCCGTCAAAATAATCGCCAACCTTCTGTTCAAAGCGCTGAGGGGTGACGAGTTCATTCTTGGCTGTACTGATTGCCGATTGAACCGCTTTGGGTTCAAATTTCTTCGTATCTATGTTCAGCTCTTTCATGCAGGTCTTAACAACAGAAAGCTGGTCACTTGAATCCAGGATGGAAAAGTTCGAGTTAAATCCGATCCGGTCGATGTCTTTACGCAGGATACGTACGCACATCGAGTGAAACGTAGATACCCAGACATCATTCGCGGACGGTCCGATAAGCTGGCTTACACGATCCCGCATTTCACGCGCGGCTTTGTTGGTAAAAGTAATCGCCAGGATACTCCAGGGCGCTACTCTTTTGGCTCCGATTAAATAGGCGATCCGGTGCGTAAGCACACGGGTCTTACCGCTTCCCGCTCCTGCCATAATGAGGAGCGGGCCATCGGTCGCTTCAACGGCTTTGCGCTGCTGCGGGTTAAGCCTCTGTATAGCTTGCTGTATATCAATCATGGAAGTACCTTCTTTCCACGGCCCCTCCGGCTGCAGCCGGCTGCCGCTTATTATATCAAGGCCTGCACAGTCTCCAGTGCACGCTCCAAGTCTTCATAGATAAGATTGCCTACGACGATAGTGTCGGCCGCTTCCGCTGCCATTCTCGCTTTCTCAGGTCCGTCTATTCCGCCCCCATAGAAAAGACGGGTTGTCTCCAGCACCCGCTTGGTGCTGCGGATCAACTCCATATCTCCGAACGTACCGCTGTACTCGATATAGAAGATTGGCAGATGCAGCAAATGCTCCGCCATCCGCGCGTATGCCTGCACGTCTCTTGCGCTTAAACCCGTACGGGCTCTAGTTATCTTGGCTGCAGTCGAATCTGCATGTAAGATGACGTATCCCTCCACAAGGATCTCGTTCCAATCCATCATAGCGCCATATTCCTTGATCGCTTCATGATGGCGGCCTAGAATCCAATCGGGATCTTCCGCATTTAGCACCATAGGTATAAAAAAGAGATCGAAACCAGGGACAATTGCCTCCGAGTCAGACACCTCAAGCACACAAGGCACTTCATACCCGCGTATGCGTGAAAGCAGGTCGACGGTATTGTCAAACGTAACGCCGGAAGAGCCTCCTACAATAATAGCATCCGTACCCGACAGGCAGATCCGGTCCAGGGATTCATCCGATATTTCCTTATCGGGATCAAGCTTAAACACGTGTTTCCATTTGGAACTGTCTACGATCAAAACGTATCTTCCCTCCGCTCAAGCATAGGCGGAAAGCCCGCCTCTCTGCACTTCAATACCCTCAGTCTATGCTACGCGTCAGGGTGTGTCAAATGACGAAAACTGGCTTCTTTTTATTATAAAACAGGAATATACGTTCGCGAAAGAGAGAATTTCTGTTAGACCATAAGAAAGAATCTCGGGAGAATGCTCTAACGGCCAAAAAGAGACCTCCCCGGATTCTTGCGCCGGAGGATCTCTTCAGAGATGTATGTATGAAATGCCTGTAGGCCGGAGGTTATTTCTTGACTTCGATCTCGAATACTTTCTCCACATTAATAGCCACGTGATCGTTCTGCTGGAGGGAAAGCTTAATGGTGTGCTTGCCAGGCGGGATGTTCTCTAGCCGAACCGGAGCATCGGTTTTGAGCATGGCTTTCTGGACTCCGTCCACATACAAATGCAAATGTCCCTGTCCATCTGTATGAGTCTCCCCTAATCTGTCCCCCGCGATGGCCAGATTGCGGACTTTGTAGGAAATGGTAGCGGCCGTGCCATTCTGATCAAGCTGTGCATCCAGAGCCGGCAGACCGCCTGCAGAAGCAAGATCAGCGGAGGTATCGGATTTGTTCAGAAGACTACAGGCCGTCAAAACACTACTGGATGCGAAAAGAAGGAGAAGCAGAAGGACCGAGGACATTTTGAAACGCGTTGAACGCATAAATGAACACTTCCTTTACTAGAAATAAGTTACTTGGACATCCCTGTAACTTGTATATGTGGGACAAAGGATTTTCATACCATGTTCTTTGTTCACGACGGACAAAGAAAAGAGCGCCCTCTTAAAATGAGGGCGCTCCTGATCTAGCGCTGCGGACTCCGTGCCGTGCAGCAGGGAAAATTACCGGTGACGCGGCGGCCCACCGGTATAAGGCGGAGCAGGCGGCGTGTACGCGGGCGCCTGCTGCGGAGCGCCCGGAGAACCGGGGCGCTCTGCTCCTTGACCGCCCATGTTCTCCGGGCGGTCGTAAGGCGGCTGCGGACGGCCGTAGGGCGCAGCCGCCTGCTGCGCAGGCAACCCTGGGCCGCCGCGCAGGTTAGACGGCCCGGCCGACTGTCCGTAGGGCCGAGGAAAGGCCCCGTCCGATTCGGAACGGACGGGCGGACGGGCTGCGCCGAACGGCGGTGTGCCGTAGGCGGACGCGGCGCCGTTTGCCGGCACAGCGGCGCCAATCCGCGACGAAACGCCGCTTCCTTGCGTGCTGGCGCCATACGCCGGTGCCGGAGCAGGCATGAATGGGCGGGCACCGTACGCCGGCGGGCGAGGGGCCGCAGATGGCGGGCCGCCCCACGCATAAGCATTGCCGTAGGCGGGCACTGGTCCGTTCGCTGGCGACCCGTCCCCCGCTTGAACCGTGCGGGCATCTACAGGCAGCACTTCCCTGGTCGGGGGAGAACTGCCGTACGAAGCGGATATTTCACCGACAGGTGCGCCTTGTCCGCCCTCAATATAAGGCATACGGCCGGAATCCGCCCCCGCCCCCGAAGGGATTGAGGGAGCAGAGACAAACGAGCCGTTATCCGAAGCGGCAGCGGAATCCGAATCAGGTACCACCGGCCCACTCGTATTGCCCGCAGCGGAAGCAGATGTGTCAGCCGCATAGATATCTTCTGCATGAAGCCCATTCCCCATAACAAGGAACCCTCCACTCTGAAATGAAGGCGGCTGAAACGGCTCTGCAGGAGGCAGCTCTGCCGCCGAATTAAAAACCGGAACCGGTTTTTCCTCAGGCTCCTTCAGCGGATCCGCGAAAGATTCCGTAAAGTCATCCGCGGAATTCGCCCGAGACTCCACGAACTTGTCTTGATCCACAAGCAACTGCTGCTGGCTGTACTCTTTGCGGATCAAAAACTCGAGCTCCCGGAGTGCCTGGTCATGCCTTGCAATTTCCTGCTGTACTTCGGCCGGATTGGCTTCATGAATTTTACGCTTGCCCATCCGCACCGCAATTACTTGATATAAACGGTCCTGATCATCCAGTGTCTGCCGCAAAAGCTCCCTGTACAAGGCGCGTATTTGCGGCTGGTCGGCGTTCCAGGCCGCCGCTGCATACTTGGAAGCGAGACGTTTAAACTCAGCCACAGCAAGATCCGCAAGATCCCATTCTGTTTCCGCCTGACTGGCAGTTTGTAGATTTACCTGCATCATTAGCACCTCCGCAATTGGATAAGAACATGCAGCATACAACCTTTCTACATGTACTCGTTAAATTTCCGTGCCTCTGAGCGCAGTCAAAAGCTGCCGCGCTCTTGCGAGCCGGAGTTCAGCCAATTCGCTGAAAACACGGCGCAATTCAGGATCCGACGAACGCTCCGCACCTTCGGAGCATCGCTTGGCCAGCATATCCTCGAAACGGATCAAATCCCCCAACGACTGCAAATCCGGTATAGTTAAAGCACCCATCCGTTTCAAGCCTGCCGCGGGTATTTGCGTCTCTTCCCTTGGGTTAACAATGTCAGGTTGCACGTCTGATTCACTCCCCTTCCACTTCGATTACCAGTCTGCCGCTCTATCCTTCAGCCTGTATGCTGTGTCTATCATGCCCATATTTAACCAAAGCTATGTAGTCTACTGCTTAACTGACCTAATAAAAAAAAAGGACAAGGGCATGAAAGCCCTTATCCCTCGCTTATTCGCTTTAATGCCTATCCGCCGCTACCTTCAGACTTCGGAGCTCCCAAGTCCGCCAGTTCCTCTGCAAACGAGGCCGGTATGGCATACGCCCATTCTCCCCCCTGCCTGATTACCCAGGCTGCCTGTTCGTCGGGGCGGGCTTCATACGTACTTTTAAGATCTTTGCCATCTATCGTTTCGACGATCTCCATCGTCCAATCTACTGCTTTGACAGCCGCCTCCAGTGCCGGTTTGGGCATTTGTTCCGTATCCATGGATCGTACCCTCTCCAGCATTTGAACAGCTTCTGCGCCTTCGATCTCCTTGCCGCCCATCTTCCATTTGGATTCGGCGGACGGTTTGTCGCCTTCATTTTTTACCAAATCCCACTTGCGGTTTTTCCAGTTGAACGAAATGCTTTTTACCCGATCATAATCAAATTTCACCGGATTCGTTTCTACAAAATCGAGCGGCCTTTTATTCAGCGCCGTGATCGAAGATTCATTCACCTGATAAACTGCCGGGGAATCGTTAAGCTGAACATACACATATCCCTCAACAGGTGTCGCTGATCCGATCCTGACCTCCTTGGTTGTTCCATCCGACAGGCTAACCCGATACACGGAGGACGGCTCAGCCAGTCCGAACTTGGCAAGATCCGATGCGTGCTCATCTACAGCCCGCTCCTGTGTCAGCAAATTAAAGGAATCGATCCAGCCTTCCGTCAAGTTCGGGTTAAGCGGGGCGGCAGAGGGCCTCGCCATGGACCATCCGTCATCATTACGGATAAGCTCAATCACCGGCTGGTCCTTATTTTCAATGGAGAAGCTCTGTACTTCTTGAACATTAACTTGAACGAGTGCTTTGGCCTGCTCAAGCGGCTGTTGTTCTTTGAAAAAGTCTTGGCTCCAGGCATACCAGAGCCCTCCGAGGAACACTACCAGAAGCAGGCTCGGCATGAACTTCTTCATCCTTTTCTCCTCCTCCACCAGATGAAACCGCCAAGGAGCAAGAACAACAGCGGGAATATGACGACCGCACCCAGGAAAATGATTTGCGCTTGACCCGGTGTCAGAGCTGCTGTCTGGTATGCTTCATTCTGCCTTGGCCGAATCGTAACCTGATCTTTCTTCTCTTGCAGCCAGCCTATACTGTTCATCGCAAAATCCCGATTTCCTTGTACGGTAATTTCACCATCCATCAGGAAGGTTGAACCACCGAGCAGAACGGCTTTCGGTTTGCCCTCTTTGTCTTCAACCGCATAACCCAGATTGAGAGGCCCGGGGACGTCCTTATCGTCTTTATCCGTCTTCGACTGCATCAGGCCGGCAATATCCGTCTCTCCATACGCACCAGCGGTTGACCGGATAAGAGGCGTGCTCGTGAAACCTTCCTTGTCTTCCGCATTTAGCGCGACAGTCAGCGACATCATCGTAAGCAGGTTATATTGGGACAGTTTGCTGGTGATCGCGTGAGTGCCGTATTCGGGAATCAGGGTAAGCGGATCATAAAGCGTGCTCTGCTTGGTCTCGATTGCTACCGCATGCTGGTCCTTAATTCCATACGTGTTCATGATAGCATCGATGTTTTTCCAGCTCGTTGCCATGTCTTTGCTAAAACCCAGCGCTACGTAGATCTTGCCTTTTCCGTCCAGGTACTGCTTAATAAGCTCGGTTTCCTTATCGTTCAGATCGGTCTGGGGTCCGATCAGCAGAAGCATCTCCGCGTCATCCGGAATTTTGCCTTCACGGTACAGGTTAAGCTCCTGAACCGTATAATTCTCGCCTTCCAGACTGGATTTCAAAGCTGTCATTTCCTGCAGTGTGATCTCCTGATGTCCCGAGAGGAAATACACGGTGTGTTTTTCCTTGCTGGTCAGACTCTTGAGCGCCTGCGTCATTTTCTCCTCACCTGTAAACTGGTAAGAACCGTCGCCCGCCCCGCCCGTGAACATTTCAGAGAAGGAGACGACTTTCTTCTGGTCTCCGCTTTCAAAAATAACACTGCTCTGCTGAACGCCATACTGCTGCGCTTTAGACGGCTCCTTGAGCATGTCGTACTGCTTAAACGTAATTTTATTGTTCCGTTTGGTGTATTCCTGCACCATATCCGTGACTTCCCGTGTCAAGACCCCTTCGGAATCTTCCATAGGATTGGTAAAAGCAGTGATTTGAATATCTTGATCTAAGCCCTGGAGAGTACCAATGGTTTGCTCCGAAAGTGTGTACATTTTATTTTTGGACAAATCGAGCTGAAAATCTTTTAACGAATGAAGAAAGAAAGTCAGCAGAATGAAAATGCCAATGACCGCAACGGTGAGTACCGCCGTATTTGTACCGCGCAACAGTTTCTTCATCGCCGTCACCTCCACCGCTTTCTTTCAAGAGTCTGCATGCTGAGTATAATAAATAGGGCCGCCAGTGTGACGAAGAAAAGAATGTCCGGACCGTGCACAATACCCTTTTGAAGATTGATTACGCGTCCGCTGAGCGAAAACTGCTCAATCCACTCCCGGAACTTCCCGTTGAAGCCTTCCGCCACCCAGTCCATCATCCAGAACAGCAGCAGAATCGCAAAGCCGGCTATACCGGCGACCATCTGGTTATTGGACAGCGTCGAGGCGAACAGCCCGATCGCCATCATAGCCGCCCCCAGCAAAAACATGCTTAAGTAGGAAAGCCACAGCACGGGCTGATCCAATGTGCCAAAGGCCGACATGATCAGCGGATACACGAGGCTGCAGAGTGTGAGCAGGAAGAGAACAATTAACGCGGCCAAATATTTGCCCAGTACAATCTCCCCGGTACCGGCAGGAGAGGTCAGCAGGAGTTCATCCGTCCCATGCCGGAACTCGTCCGCAACCAGCCTCATCGTGAGAAGCGGGATAATGAACAAGTAGATGAAAGAGGTGTTCCCGACCACATACCGGACGTCAATCAGACTTGGCTGGATCATGACAAAATTAACATAAAACATAATACTCGACACGAGGATGTAAAAAGCAAATGCGACGTAAGATGTCGGGGAATAAAAAAACAACTGCAGCTCCTTGGAGCAGAGAGCCCACATTCTACGCATCTTCGCCACCTCCTTGCGGAGCGGCGGAATCCGCCTCATTGGCTGAAGCTGATCCAGCTAACTTCTCATCTGTTGTCAGCTTGAGGAAAATTTCTTCCAGACTGAGTCTCTCCCGCTTCATCTCCAGAATCGGGTAACCCGCCTCGGCCAGTTGGAAAAATACCGGCTCCCGGATGTCCGTGCCGCCCGCAGCAGACACGCGAAGCTTAACGGTGCCGTCTTCGAGGACTGCGGCTCCGCCAATATGCGGATCACCCCCCGCTCCGCCACACTCGCCGGGGCTGCTAAGCGCTGACGCTCCCAGCGGACGCTGCCGTTCCTCAGCCGACGCTGCGCTGAACGGTAAAAGGCTGGAGGCTGTACCTGCCGCCTCGGCCTTGTCAGCGCGAGGCTCGCCCGCTGCCGCGGTGTCCCGCGCATCGGCTTCGCTCCCCGCAGCGGCATCGATGATGCTCCCATCGCTGCCCAGCACCTCCACCGCGGCCACGCCCGGCGTAGCGCCCAGCAGCCGCACGATATCTTCGCGCGGCCCTTTCACTTCAAGCGACACCTCGAACGTGTCGCCCATCGTGCGCCCCAGCAGCTCGGGCTTCTCGTCCAGCACAATCTGTCCCTGGTTAATGATCAGCACCCTGTTGCACAGAGCGTTGATCTCGGGCAGAATGTGCGTGCTCAGAAGCACGGTATGATTCTCGCCGAGCTCCCGGATCAGCCGGCGGATCTCGATGATCTGCTTCGGGTCCAATCCCGAAGTCGGCTCATCGAGCACAAGCAGATCGGGCTGATGCACGATTGCCTGGGCGAGACCCAGACGCTGCTTGTACCCTTTGGACAAGCTGCGGATAATCTGGTGCTCCCGGCCGCCCAGCCCGAGCTTCTCCATGATTTCGCCGATTCGTCTCTTCTGATCTCTCGCGGGAACGTCGCGCAGATCGGCAACGAATTTCAGATAAGCCCGTACGGTCATCTCCGGGTAAAGGGGCGGCGTCTCGGGCAAGTAGCCGATTGAGCGGCGCGCTTTACGAGGGTGGTCCGCCATGGATAGACCATTCACGTGAATGCTACCGCTCGTCGGATTAAGATACCCCGTAATCATCCTCATCGTGGTTGTTTTGCCTGCTCCGTTGGGTCCCAGGAAACCTACAATTTCACCGCGCTGCATCGTGAAGCTAATTCCGCTGACTCCTCTTGAATTCTCGTAGAGCTTACTGACTCCGTTCACTTCCAGCAATACGGACTCCTCCTTTGTCAGAAAAAATATTAATAACAAGATCATCCCCGCTAAGCTTCTTTTGTCAGACTGCTTTCTTTTGTAGAATCCGTACTTACTATAGCTGGCACACAATAAAAACAGCTTAAACAAAACTGAATCTTGGATTAAAAATATGTGTCCAAATTATGAAGATGTATAGGTAATACTCTCTGATCTTTATCGGACAATCGTTTTTAACTCTCTAAACTAGAGTGCATTACTTACTTTTATACTTCCACTTTATAACTATTACTTATTAACAATTTTATCTAGTTCTAAGGGTCTTATAATGCATTTTTATTCTAGTTCAAAAGTACCTTTTAACTTATTTTTACTGTATTTTTGTCAAAATGCGTCTTAAAACCCTGTTTCATCTCGAATCCCTTGTGGTAATGCAACCCATATTGTGGAAAGGAAGACGATGTGAAGGAGGTGCTGCGTTGTTCATCTGGGTCTGGCTTCCTCTATTAGTCCTTCTCACTGTGGCCGTTATAACGGACTTGAGGCGCAGACTTATTTATGACTGGCTGACCTTGCCGGGTCTCCTTTATTTTGTGGGTATCCATTTATTTCTTGGCGACTTGGGTTTAACTCAAACTTTGGGAGGGGCTCTAGGCCTAGGAGGGATTTGTTTGCTCATCGCCATGGCCAGTAAGGGGCAGCTTGGAGGCGGGGACATTAAATTGTTCGCGATGATCGGGGCGGCAATAGGTTTTACGCTTGGGCTGCAGGCCCTTATGCTTACGTTCATTTTGGCTGCATGCATCGCTTGGCCGGTTCTGCTCTTACAAAAATTGAAGAAGTCCGGCGCAAAACGAGTAGACCATTTACCTATGGCTCCCTTTATCGCTGTCTCCACCCTGATTCTTATAGGCTTATGAGAGGATATGAATGCGGATATTAGCTTTACTAACAACACTTATATACCGAAATATTCCGAAAAAAATGTTCCGTCAAAAGCACAGTAGAGGTGTAGCCATCCATGTTCGAAACGAAAAGACGCGCCCTGTTATTCATGACCATCTCCATCGGGATGGCGGTCGTTGCCATTCTGCTGTTCTCCACTTACATCTCGAATACCCAGGCAAGTCTGGGCGAGATGGTTACGGTTCATGTAGCCGATGGCAATATCGAAGCCGGGAAACCCATTCCGGACAACCTGATTGCAACCAAGGAAATTCCGAAGAAATTCATGCTCCCTTCCCTGATCCAATCGAAAGATGAATTGAAGGGGAAGATCTCGATGGTCCCTATCCCCAAAGGAGAAGTTCTTACGACAACCGTCCTTCGGGACGACACGATTCTGTCCGACAAATACCGGCAGGTCATTTTGCGGGCACCTATAGCGGTATTTGACGATGCTACGATTAGCGCATTAGACAAAGTAGATCTAATTGTCACTTATGAATCCGAAGATGCGCCCAAAGCCGAAGAACAGCCCCATTCCTCCGGGCCGAGTGACAAACGGATCACGAAAGTTCTTTTCAAAGATATTACGGTGAACACGGTCGGTCTGAAAAACAATAATGAAATTGTAAATATGGGAGTCGTCCTGACTCTGGAGCAATCCAAAAGCGCAATATGGGGGCTTAATTACGCCAAAGAAATCCGGGTGTTAAAGAGCGGCTCCCAGAAAGCATCTAAAGAAGGAGGCGCTGAGAAAAAATGACGGCTCCGAAAATCTCTATCGTCTGCGACGATAACCGGCTGACCCAGCAGCTCGCCCAGAACATTCATTTTCACAATATGGCGGTTGGGGAGCTGATCGACAAGCCACGCGAGGCGGCGCTGCAAATTGACCCGAGGGAACCCCGGGTAATCCTGCTTGTTGAATCAGAGGACAACCCCCATGTTGCCCAGACGATCCAGCAGATCCGCAAGGTCAACAGCACCGCGCCCGTTATTTTCCTGAGCAAGCAGGCGGACTTCTCTACGCTTCGTGAAATTTACCGCTGCGGGGTTACGGATGTCATCCGTGTGCCGGAAGAGCTGGATCAGCTCGATAAGGTGCTGGAGCGCGCTATGCAGACGCTGAAGCAGAACCGCCACAAATCGGAGCTGAGCAAGACATCGGCAGCCGAGCTGTCCGGAACTGTTATCTCGGTCTACAGCGGCAAAGGCGGGTCCGGCACCAGTTTCCTGGCTGCCAACCTTGCGAACGCTATCGCAGCCAACAGCGAGATGCGCACGCTGTTAATCGATCTGAATCTGCAGTTCGGGAGTATTCAGCATCTTTTCAACTTAAAGCATGACCGGAATATCGGGGATCTGAAGTCGGTTCTCCAAGAGCTTACCTTCAGCCAGCTTAACAACGTGATCAGCAGAACGGAGGCGTCTCCGCTCAGCATTCTGCTGTCGCCCAACCATCCGCAGGAAGCGGAAATGTTCCACAGCGAGGATATCGAGCTCTTACTGTCGGCCTGCCGCCAGCATTTTGACTGCATCATACTCGACGTGCCCAAAGAGCTCAATGAGATATCGATCAGTGCTTTAAGCCAGTCCGACAAGATTCTGTATGTCGTCAATCTCGAGCGTCCATCTATCGTCCGCATGAAAGATGTGCTCAACATTCTCGACCGCTACCATCTGCTCAAAGAAGATATTGTGGCTCTGGTGGTCAATAAATTCAGCAAGAAGCAGGATATTTCACTCGATGATCTAGGCAAAATGAGCAGCCTTCCGGTCATCAGCAAGATATCGGATGATTTCAAAGGGCTCCAGTCTCACTTCAATCTGGGTGAGCCGCTGTCGTTCCAGCTCAAGGATAAGAAGCTGAAAGGGCCTGTCCGCGATCTGGCCGGATTAACCTCCGACTTACTGGTAGCTATGGGAGGCGATAAGAATGTCCATCTTCCAAAAGCTCAGTAGCAGGCTCGATGAGCAAGTCCAGGTGGAGAAAACTTCTGAGGACTATCTGGACTTCCTGTTTCAGCACTACAAGGATCGTCTCCTGAAGGAGACCAACCTGGATCATCTTATCAAGCTGCCGCTCTATCAGAAGCGCAAAACGATCGAGAAGCTCATTACGGAGATGCTTGAGCAGGAAAAGGTCATCATCACCCAGCAGGATAAAACGGATCTCTTGAACATGATTCTCAATGACTCCGTCGGCTTCGGACCGCTTGAACCGCTTCTACGGGAGGAAGACATCACGGAGATTATGGTGAACGGGCCAAACGAAGTCTATATTGAACGAAGAGGTACCATCACACTCTCTGATGTAACCTTCAAAAGCCACGATCATATCCGTCATATTATCGACCGGATCGTGGCTCCTATCGGACGCCGGATCGATGAGAGCTCTCCGCTTGTGGACGGACGGCTGGAAGATGGCAGCCGTGTGAATGCCGCCATACCGCCTGTTGCCCTGCACGGGCCGGTGCTGACGATCCGGAAGTTCAAGAAGGACCCTTATTCGATGAATGACCTCATCGGATTCCAGACCTTATCGCCGCAGATGGCCCAGTTCCTGGAGATGGCTGCCGCTTCGAAGCTGAACATCATCATCTCCGGGGGAACCGGAAGCGGCAAAACGACCCTGCTCAATGTGGTCTCCGCCGCCATTCCTTTAGGCGAGCGGATCATCACTATTGAGGATATGGCGGAGCTGCGGCTCGGCCGCAAGAATGTCGTATCGCTGGAAGCACGGCCGGCGAATATGGAAGGCTCCGGCGAGATCACAATCCGCCAGCTCGTCCGCAACGCGCTGCGGATGCGGCCAGACCGGATCATCGTCGGTGAGGTTCGCGGGGGCGAAGCCATGGACATGCTCCAGGCCATGAACACGGGTCACGAAGGCTCGCTTACGACGATCCATGCCAATACACCGCAGGATGCCATGTCCCGGATCGAAGCCATGATCTTGATGAACAATTCGTCTATGACGGCAGAGGTCGTACGTCCGTTCATATCGGCGGCCATTCATCTGGTCGTGCAGACGCTTCGCTTGACGGACGGCACACGGAGGATAGTCTCGATAGCGGAAGCGGTCACACAAGACGGACAACTTAATTTGAAGGAAATTTTCGTCTTTAATCGTAAGAGCGTTGAATTAAACGGCCGCATTATTGGAAACTTCGAAGCAACCGGTTATGTGCCCGATTGCGCCAATCGGATCCGCTCCTTCGGAAACGAACTGCCAAGTGATTTCTTCCTTCCGAAGGGAGGCTCGATAAACCATGCGGGATGAATGGCTGCTCTATGGAGCCGTGTTCCTGACCGTCATGTTCGGCGTACTGGCGGTTGCAGAGATCACCTCTTCCCGTAAACGACAGAACGCGCTGAATAAGCAGCTCAAACCGCTCTATGCCGAGCATGCGCTGAAGAAGGACTCCTCGCTGCGGCGGGCCGAGCAAAGGCTCAACCGGACTGAGTACGGCCGAGAATGGGAGGATCAGCTCAGAAGCGCCGATCTGAAGCTTTCGCCGGCGCATTGGCTGCTGATCCGGCTGGCTCTGTTTGCAGTCGTAACCGTGCTGCTTACTGCGCTGCTTGACCTGAAAGCTCCGTATAACCTTATCGCCGGATACTTCGGCGTCCGCATCTGCGCTAAGCAGTGGCTGAAGGGCCGGCGGCTGAAGTATGCCGAGCAGATCAACCGCCAGCTGCCTGAAGTGTGCCGGATGTTATCCAGCTCGGTGCGGGCCGGACTCAGCATCCAGCAGGGCATTGAGATGGTAGCTAAGGAGCTCAAAGCTCCGGCGGGTCCGCTGTTCATGTCCATGTCCAGCGAACTCCAGATAGGTACAACGCTGGATGAGGTGCTGGAAAGACTGCATGAGCGATTTACCAGTAAAGATATCCAGCTCTTGACGCAGACCATTCTTGTTCAGCGCAAGGCAGGAGGCAACCTGAGCCAAGCTCTCGATCATTTGGCGAAAACGCTGGAAGAGCGCTCCCGAATGAACAAGGAAATCAGCAACCAGACAGCGGAGTCCCGCTATATCGCGATTTCCCTTGCCGTGATGCCGCTGTTTCTTGTGATCGTGTTCAATACCGTATTCAAGGGCTTCATTATGCCGATTTTCACGCTGCCGGGTCTGATTCTGCTTGCTGTGGTCGTTGTTATGATGCTGGTTGGCTTCATTCTTATCCGTAAAGTTTCTCATATAAAGGCGTGATTGAATGCTCACCTGGATTTATGTACTGCTGGCAGCCGCACTTATCAGCTGGATTGTATTCGCCTTATTGTTATGGCGCCTGCAGGTTAAAAGAATCGGGCTGCTCCAGCAGCTTCAAATTATTAAGATCACACCTAAACGCAAAAGGCAGAAAGCATCCGACAAGTTTAAAGCCGCTGTCTTCCAGTGGTCGGACCGCCTTTCTCCGCTCGGAAAACGATTTAAATTATTCGTAAGCGACAAAGATTTGGAGAGAAGGATCGCGCTTGCCGGCCATCCGAACGGGCTGACGCTAGACTCATTCCACGGCTTCCGGTTTCTATGCTTGTTCATGGGACTGCTGATCGGCACATTCCTATCCTGGCTCGGCCTCGGAGGAATTGTCCAGATCTTGCTCATCCTGGTGGGACTCTTCCTCCCCATCGTATGGATCCGTTCAGCCGCATCGAACCGGCAGCAGCAGATCGGGATTGAGCTGCCTGATTTTATGGATACCATGAGCGTGACCTTACAAGCCGGCGTACCGATGGACCCTGCCATTAAGCAGATTACGCGCAATATGGAGGGGCCGCTGAGCGAGGAGCTGACCCGTTTCCAGCAGGAGCTGGACGTTGGCGTTCCACGTGAAGATGCTTACATGCGGATGATGAACCGCAATCAGTGCAAAGAGCTGGAGACGCTGGTTCTTTCCCTTATCCAGGGCAGCAAGCTGGGCGTGCCTATCGCCAATACGTTCAAAATTCTAGCCAAAGACATGCGGGAATCCCGGATCGGCTATGTCAAGGAACGTGCGGCTAAAGCAGGCCCGAAAGTAACGATGATTACAACGTTCGTCATCCTCCCGGCCGTCCTGCTCTGTGTGATGGGATTGCTGGTGCTTAACTTTATTTACAACCCGGAAGGAATCGGAATCGATTGGAGTGCTTTTAGCTGATTCCTGATTACTGATTACTGGTCGAGCCTACGAAATGAAAGCAGCTTCCATCCTGAATACTTACCCGCACTTGAAAGGAGGTGACATACATGAGAAAGCAGCTAGGAACATGGTTATATGCCGCTGGGCAGCGTACAATCCAGCCCCTCCGCAACCAGAAAGGCGCGCAAGCTATTGAATATATCGGCGTAGCCGCACTCGTGGTTGTTCTGATTATGGCGCTGATCAGCGCATTTGGAGATGGCGGAATTGCCGAAAAACTGGTGGGAAAGCTAAATGAATTTATCGATAAAATTAAAATTTAGTAGAACGCAAAAGTCAGGTGACGGTATGAAGTGGCTTCGAAATGAAAGAGGCTCCCAGGCCATAGAGCTTATTGGCGTGCTTCCGCTGTTCCTGCTTATGATTCTGATCGTCTGGCAGTTTGCCCTCGCCGCCAGCACGGCCATTACGGCCAAAGCAGCGGCGATGGAAGGTGCCCGGGCAGCGATGACCGAGGATATCATGGATACGGATTATGATATAGCCGCACGTAATATTGCTACCGGCTATGTCGTAAAAGAAGTAAGCCGGAGCTACTCCGGCGGAGGGGATAATACCTATGTAACGGTCTCCGTTACCCTGGAAGCCCCGCTTCTGACGAACAGCCAGTTGTTTGATACCACAGGACTATCCATACCCATAACCTCTGAGGTTACGATCCGTAAAGAACCGAAAGAGGATCCATAAAGTCTCCCCGTCCGGCAACCGGGGAAGACTTTGATTTTTTTCAAGAGAGGGGACTATTTATGTACCGTAGACTGATCAGGCTGGCACTTCCTTTGTTAGTGATGCTTTTTGCAACCGCCTGCCTGACTGTACTATCGGCGGCGGCACGGGATATTGATGTAGGCTATGATTCCCGGACCCTTACTCCCAAACAATCCGAAGGACAAGACAACATCCGGATCGAAACAGCCAATCCGGCTGATATGGCGCCAGATCCCAACGATCCTAACGGCGATGGGACGCCTGGCGGTGAAGATACTCCGGGAGGGAAAGATACTCCCGGTTCAGACGAAACAGGAAACGGAGACGGCGGCACGGACAACGGCAAGACAAATCCTGGTGGAACAACCCCGGGATCCGGCGGCTCGCCGGGAGCAAACTCGGGCGGCCAGAACAATCCGGGCGCAGATGGCCAGCCTGGCGCTGACGGTTCACCTGACGGGGAAGGCCAGCCGGGTGCGGATGGCAGCCCCGGTGCCGATGGAAACCCTGAAGGCAATGGAAATCCGGAAGGAGACGGGAGTCCCGGCGGACAAGGAGACCCGAACGCCGATCCCCTCAATCCGGATGGGGATCAAGGAGACGGAAATTCACCGTCAGGCAATAAACTCAATCCTCCTAAACTGGACCCGGGTGCAGGCACGGATGCCGGAGAAATAGATCCGGGCAAAACCGATTCTGATAAGACCAAGGAGCCTGATAAGCCTTGGTACGAAACTTTATGGGACAAGGCAACAGATTTTGCCAAAGGAAGTGTGGCCGGAGCCATTGGAGCAGGCATCGTAATCGGTGTCGTTGTAATCGGGGCCGCTATTATCGGTGTTACCATCGGAGCACCTGTGCTTATCGCCGCAGCTGTTGTCGGTATTGTCGCAGGCGGCATCTATGGCATCATGTCCGGAGAGAACTTTAGCTGGACCAAGGGAATCGGCATTGGAGCATTAGGTGCGATCGGTACGATAGCGGTAGCACAGTCCGGTGTAATAGGAGCTATACGCGGAGGAATCCAGCTCTTCAGAACATCCGGGTTCAAAGGCGGAATGAGCAGCATCGGTTCCCGGATCGTCGCTTACTCCCGCGGTACGTTTACCAGCGTGCGGAACGGATTATCTGCGCTTCGGGGGGCTACGATTAAGGAAACGTTCATGAATGCAGCAACTGCGTTCGGCAAGACCTTAATCAGCAAAAGCTTTAATGTCACGATGTTCTCTAACTTTGGAATCAATCTGGCCGTTAAAGTAGCTTTCGAAGGAAAGCTCCCTACCTCCACGGAATATCTTCAAATGGGAGTGGAAAGCTTCGTAGGCGCACTGGTTATCGACAAAGTGGCCAACGTGCTCGGGTCGGAAGCAGTCAGCAAATTCGGTAAGCGGATGGCCAACTCCGTAGTCAGCTTTGCCGAGGGTCTTTTCGTTACTCCTTTTATCAAAGGCGAAAAGCCTAATTATGGAGAGGCCGCTCAGACAAGCTTCATCAAATCCTTTATTATCCAGCCCATCTTTAGAACGAGATTGAACCAGGTTCGTCTGGATAGAGATATCGGCACAACAGTCGATGAAGTCAGAGTCACGGCACCGGGATTCAGTGATGCCAATGTCAGTCAGAGACAGATCACGAACCGATCCTTGGACCGGATGTGGCAGAACGGAGAAATCAATCCGAATGCCGTAAATAACAATACGTTAAACCAATGGAATAACAACGGAAACCAAGTGACGCAGAGACAATTCGACCGCCTGCTGGAAAACCAGAACAATCTGGATAAGGTAGCCAATCAGCAGCAAGTGGTCGAGAAAGCGACCGAGCAGACTGCGAATAAAGCGGTTGAAAATCAATATGGTCTAAAGGGCGGCAAGTAATCGCCGGACAATTCTGCGAAAGACAAGGGCGTGAATGTTATTTATGAATTTCTTAAAAGATGTCAGTGCCGACCGGCTGGGCAAATGGCTGGGGATTTACACCCTGTTTTTCTTCCTGTGCGGTCTTGTTATCGCTTATTTGGGAGGAGATCATGATTATATTTCATATCAGACAGGTGTCATACTAGGCGCCCTGCTCCTCCTCCCTGGTTTGTTCCTGCTCATTGCCCTTTATATCAAGGCAGACCGCCAGACGAGGAAAGGATACAATCTCCGCCTGCTGCTTGTCCTTGCACTCGTTGCTGCCAAGTATGCGTTCTTCTAAAGTATGACACTTTAACTGCACAAAGGATGTGTCCCGCTTGAATTCCTTAAAGCTTACGCTGCTGACGATCAGCACAGCCGCCCTCCTGGCAGCCGGATGCAGTTCGGAAGAAAGCAGCCCGTCTGCGGAAGCAGCACCTACCGGATCGCCCTCCGCCTCCCCGGCCGCATCACCAAGTCCCTCTCCTTCCGGTTCTCCTTCCCCTGCGGAGATCGGCAAGAAGAAGGTTGAGGTAGAGGTGGTGGCATCCGAGCCGCAGGCTAGCCCTGCCGCCAGCGTCCAAGTGACGGACATCGCCGGACATCCCGCCGAGAAGGCCATTACCTCTCTGCTTGAAAGCGGAGCGGTGATGGCCGATAGCGGCGGACAGTTCCGCCCGGGCGAGGCGATTACCCGCCGGGAATTCATCCATTGGATGTATGGTTTTGACTCCAAAGGGATTAAGCCCCGTAAGCCTCAAAAAGCCAGCTTTACGGATGTGACGGTCAGTGATAAAGATTTCGACCTTATCGAGGGCTTGCAGGGCGCCGGTGTCGTAACCGGATTCCCGGACGGCAGTATGAAGCTGGACAAGGAGTTGACGCGCGAAGAACTGGCTCTGCTCTGGGGCTGGTACCAGAGCGCCGACAACGTCGTCAGCCCGCTGATTCCGCTCGCAGCCGCCGAGATCAGCTACCGCAAGTACAGCGACCGCGAGAAGGTCGGTGAGATTTTCAAACGTGCGGTAGGCCATTACTCTCAAAACAAGCTCATCGTCAAAGCCTTCGGCGAAACGCCGGCACTCAGCCCGCAAGGCTCCGTCACACGCTCGGAAGCGGCGCTGTGGATCGCCACCTACTATAACGAGTTGACGGGCGACGAGAAGACCAAATTCGAACAGAGGCGGCAGAACAAATAGCCGGCCTGCGAAAGGAAGGGTTCCGATGGAACGCCAATACTCTGGAATCAAAGCGGCTCCGGCCTCCTGCCTGCTGGCGGCGCTTCTGCTCAGTTCTGCCTGCTCCGCGGACAAACCCGCCGCCAGTCCGGCCGCTACACCTGCGCCGACAGGGACGTCTGCGTCACCGGAAGGCGGCTCTGGCGGTGACGCCACCTCCTCGCCCCGCGGTCCCCTGCGCGTGAAGGACATCGCCGGCCACATCGAACAGGAGGCCATTGTCAAGCTGCTCGCGTCTGGAGCCGTGAATCTGGACGGCGAGATGTTCCAGCCGAATGAAATGATTCAGCGCGGCGAATTTCTGGCCTGGGCGCACGGATACGATCCGAAGGACACCGTCAAGAAAAAACCGGACCAGCCGGTATTTCAGGACGTCCCGGCCGACCATCCGTACGCAGACCTATTAGCCGGCCTCAAAGCTTCAGAACGGGTCACCGCCATGCAGGACGGCTCTTTTCAACCGGATAAGGAGCTGACGCGCGAAGAGCTGGCACAGCTGTGGGGCTGGTATCAGCGGACCGAGCGGATTCTAAGTCCCAAGCAAGATTACTCGGACACCTTCATGAAATTCCGCAAAGACGGCGATAAGGTTCAGGAAATTTACCGGGTCGCGGTCGACCATTATATTTTCTTCGACGATTTCTATCATCAGGTGTTTGGAGATGTTCCCCGGCTTAATCCTCAAATGGCCGTAACCCGTGCAGAGGCGGCAGCCTGGATTGTCAAGTTCTACGAGAAGAAGGAATCCTAACCATGAAACCTATCCGTATGTTCAAAAATACACTCAGCCCCCTGCGGAATGAAACCGGCAGTACTTCGATTCTTACAGTTTTCACGCTTGGCGCTGTCATTATCGGGAGTGTATGTATGTTCTATTACTTTACGGTTTTTATAGAAAAAAGGCAGGCCCAGAACATTGCGGATACCGGAGCCATAGCAGCCGTACAAACCCTCCGGGACGAATTCCAGAAGAAAATGGAAGACGCATCCGAAGAAAGCATGAGCAACCTCCTCGAGAAAATCGACAAGTATATCGAATCGTTTCCGGAAGAGGACAGGCCTACCTTCGAAGAAGCCGTGGAGAACTTCCTCGGGTCCGGCGAACTGACTGAAATCGTGAAGTCCCATGCTTTCAAAGCCAAAGATCACTGGCTCCTGGTTGTTAAACACACCCATTTTGCCAGCGACTATACGGCAGAGAAGAATGGGGATAAACTCATGGATGCTTATCTGCAGAACAGTGAGCTCATCAAGTATGCGGCCGTTACGGCCATTGAGCAGAACAAAGGGAACTCACTGGTGGGGGAGATTGAATTTCCGTTTGAGAATGAAAGCGGCGAACCCCCCAAGCTGCTGCTCAAAGCGGCCCGGACGTTGAAGATTGACGGACTATCCTTCGAGAAAGATCTGGATGCGGCGGCGGCAGCGAACGTGTCTTCCAAGGACTTCGACATTACAGTTAGAGCGGCACCTGCCCGGATTTCCTGGTAAATGGTAAAGAATCACTGGGAATAGCATGGATATACAAATACACCCCTTCGATTCATCGGAGCAGCTGAGATTGCGTCCGATGTTCGAAGAGGTGTATTTTATTTACCTGCAAAGGGGCGGTTTAAGCCCATTTTTTTATCCTGATTTATTCTGCTATTCCCGGCTTATTCCATTGTGTCTACACGGCCCCACTTGACTAGCTGACCGCGCGTTACGCCGAGTTGATTCGTTGCTTTGAGCGTCTTCCAGACCTGTGTTCCCGTTATATTCCCGGAGATAGCACGGCGGTACAGTTCCAGAACTTCCTTGACCTTCTCCGGCGATTCCTCCAGGAATTCTACCCGGTAGGAACGGACGCCCAGCTCCAGGAAGTGATTCAAGTACTCCGCGCCCGACTGCTCAATGGCATTGTATACCGTATTGCGGCATCCTTCGTCCACTCGTACGGGGTGAGACATGCCGATCCGGTCCTGCAGCGATGCCCGGTGGTCTTCACACGGACGGCCGCAGTTCGTGAAGTCGGTTCCCTCGCTCATGAACGTACAGTACACACAGTGCTCGGTGTGGAACATCGGCATATGCTGCTGAATAACCATTTCCAGCTTGGACGTATCGGTGCGGGACAGCATATCAACCATCTGCTGGATGTTCAGGTCATACGACGGCGTGACCAGGCTGCAGCCCGCGTCTACAAACAGCGAAGCAGTTTTGTGATTGGCGATGTTCAAGGAGAAGTCCCCAATCAGCTCCGGACGATAGTCTTCCGTGGTTTCCGCGAGGTACTTCATGAAGAAATACATCGCACCCGTATTACGCACAAGCACCGCATCGGGACGCAGCTTTAAGATGTTGCGGAAGTAGCCGTTCTCTCCAGGCATATGAATGCGCGGCGTCGCCAGCGCAATCTTCTTGCCGGCAGCATGAGCGGCCTCCACAGCGGCCGGAAACTGCTTGATGAACTCGAAATCGGCGTAGATCATATCTACGTCGGTTTCGACAGCCGCGAGCACCTGCTCGATGCCGCGGCATAGCGCGGTGAGGCGTACGCCGTAAGGCTGGCCCGCATGCCCGCCAGCCAAAGCAGCCTCACTGCCACCGGCTGCAGCGGACGCCTGCGCGTCTTCCTGCTGCGGAGCAGCATCCCCGCGGCCGCTCATGCGGCGCTCTTCAGCGCTCACCGGTATTTGAAGCACCTGCTCGTCGGCGTAGGCGTCGACATCGCGCTTCATGTAGCTGCGCGGCTTCTGACGTTCGGCCTCGAGCAGCTCTACCGCATGGCGCCGCAGCGCATTCAGCTCGCGCATCGGTACGATCACATCGCCGCCGAGCTGGACGTCCAGGCTCGCGAGCTCGAAGATCGTACCGCCGAGCCGGCCCAGCTGCTCTGCGAGCACTTCCTCGCCGAGCGGACGCTTCAGAGCCGCTTCGAGCGCGGCTTCCGTCTCGACGAAGACGCTGTGGCCCGCAGACGGGTCGCTCCACCACGTCTTCAGCGGCTGTCCGGCTGTGCCGGTTACGCGCACATGCACCGGGAACGTACGATACGGCTTCTCCGTCTCGTACGTCTGGCGCAGCCGCTTGTCCAGCGCCGGATCACTGGTCTTCCAGATCCGGTCGCCGACGCGCACGCGGCCAAGATCCACGTCGCTGCGGCCCGGCACGATCTCGATGATGCCGCCTTCGGCTTCTCCTTCGATTTTGGCTCCTTTGCGCCGGATGTCGTACACACGGCCGCCTTCTTCTTTCTTCGTCGGATCGCCGGCGTCGAATACGATACCGTCGCCGCGCTTAAGCGGCGCCTCGATCTCGCACAGCACCGCGTCGCGCAGCACCTGCTTCACACGGCCGAGGAACACGCCGCGGCTCTTGGGAAATGTTCCATCCACGAGCTGCTTGTTGTTCGTCCCCTGCAGGAAGCCGGTCGTAAATCCGCGCGAGAAGCTCTGCTGAAGCTCCCGGATGTCTTCCTTCGACGGCTTCTCATCTTTGCCTTCGAAGTACGCGTCAATCGCCCGGTTGTATTTGCTAACCACGTTGGCTACGTACTCGGGACTCTTCAAGCGGCCCTCGATTTTGAACGAGGTTACACCCGCTTCGATGAGCTCCGGTACAATTTCAATCGCGGCGAGGTCTTTGGGCGACAGCAAGTAGGCCACATCACCCATCGGTTTAGGATCTCCGTCGACGATCAGATCGTACGGCAGGCGGCATGCCTGCGCACATTCTCCGCGGTTCGCGGAGCGTCCGCCCCACATTTCGGATGTCAGGCACTGTCCGGAATAGGACACGCATAGTGCGCCGTGCACAAACACTTCCATCGGCAGCTTGGCCTGGTCTCCGATGGTCTTGATCTGCTTCAAGTTATTCTCCCGGCCGAGCACGACCCGTTCGATATCGAATGGTTTTGTAAATTCCACCGCTTCCGGTGAAGTAATCGTCATCTGCGTCGAACCGTGAATCGGGAAATCCGGCGAGATATCACGGATCATTTTGACAAGACCAAGATCCTGCACGATAACAGCATCCACGCCCGCATCCACACAGGCTTCGATCAGTTCCTGCGCATCGCGCAGCTCGTCCTCAAACACGAGGATATTAAAAGTCAGAAATCCTTTGACGCCATATAAATGAAGAAACGACATAATGTCGGACAGCTCATCCATCTTAAAATTGTGCGCGCGAGCCCGGGCATTGAATTTCTCAACCCCGAAAAAGACCGCATTCGCTCCGTTAGCTACCGCCGCTCTCAGGCAGTCCCAATCACCCGCAGGGGCCAGCAGCTCTATATCTTCTCTGCGTAAAGATCGCATGATTCAAATCCTTTCGTTGTGCAAATCAGGTTACATAACTAGTGTACCTTTGCCCAGCCCCGACCGCAACCTGGAATAAGCGTTTCCGGCCTGCTTTTTATAGCCATTTTACCAGAAAAGAACCCGTTTGCTCTCCACATGTAAAAAGCTGTCCCGCCGGCAGTGAAATGTGCCAGGGAGACAGCTTCTCATACGAGTAAGACGGTTCACGCGGATTACGCGCAGGATAAGTTCAAGAACGAAATTCAATATCATACGAATTCAAGATACGTGTTCCGAATTCTAATTCAGTTGATTACATAGCTTTTTCTTGATTAATGAGGCAGGTCATTCGAGACGATGGTTTGCAGATTCCGGTTGCTATCCGCTTCCAGTTCCCAGAACATAGCTCCGCGAAGACCTTTTGTTTTGATAAATTCATTTTTCAAATGAATGGATGCTTCGTCCTCGTATGCGATAAAGATTTTGCTAGTCGGATTGTAAAGATAAGGCGTCTTGGTCGCATCGTTCCAGTAACGCGTAAAGCCGTTGCCGCCGACTGTATACTTGCCGCTTGCATCCTTTGTCAAATACCCTTTGTTCTGCAGGTAAGAGAAGTTGAAAGTCGAACCGTCCGAGCCTGTAGTAGCACCTCCGGTACAGTTCTGATAGAGACCGTCGCCTTTGGCGCCCGCGTTACATCCATTCCAGCCATAGCCGTAGAAAGCTTCTCCCACGGTAAGTTTGCTTGCCGGAATTCCTTTGTTGAGGTAGAGATTTACGGTAGATTCCACATTAAACAGCGTCGCTCCGGAAGGATCGCTTGGATCCTTGTACAGGGCGGACGGGATGTTGCTCACATTCTCCCAAGGACCATGATAATCATAGGTCATGATATTAATCCAATCCAGGTACGTCGCTGCCTGGGAGAGCCAGTTCGACGTTCCGCCTGCATCGTTGAGGAATGACTGGTTAGCAGACGAAGCGATCGTAATGTAGTAACGCTTGCCGTCCTGCTGTCCAGCCGTATCGAGCTGCTGACGCAGCGTTTGCAGCAGGAGCGTGTAGTTGGCTTTGTCCGCAGTACGCTGGCAGGTTTGGCCTGTCGCGCAAGGAACGCCGATGGAGTTCGGATATTCCCAGTCAATATCGATGCCATCAAAATTGTACTGACGCAAGAAGGATACTGCAGATGTTGCAAAGTTCTGGCGGGTTGCCGGATCTGCTGCCAGATTAGAGAATTGATTCGACCATGTCCAGCCGCCTACGGATGCAAAAAGCTTCAATTTCGGATTTTGAGTTTTGAGCTGTGCGAGCTTCTTCAAGCTCTCGTAGCCGCCGCCTCCACCGTTATCGTCCACATACGGATCGCCAAGAACGATTGCACCGTTCGGTGCGTTATTGGCCACGCCATTCCCATCTTGGCAAGGCCACGTATTCTTATTCGGATTCTCCGGATCGGTAGACGGGTTACCGTGTCTGCCGTTCCAGCAGACGTCCAGGAAAGCATAGTTGATGACCGTCATTTTGGTCGGATCGATGTTAGCCACCGTAAATTCAGGTGTATTATAAGAAGTCCAGCTTGGGAAGTAAGCAATGATCTCATTATTTCCCGCAGGCTGGGCCGTTGTCGTGGCAGTTACCGCCGCACTCGCAGGCGATGCGTTGCCCGCTGCATCTTTAGCTTTGACGGTAAACGTGTAGAGCGTACTTGCTGTCAGACCCGTTACGGTGTAGCTAGTACCGGTCACGGCAGCTACCAAGGCTGTGCCCTTGTATACCTCGTAGCTGGTAACCCCGACATTATCCGTCGAAGCCGTCCAGCTCAGAGCGACCGAGTTAGCTGTGACAGTACCTACGGTAAGCTTCGTTGGCGCTGTTGGAGCCTGCGTGTCCGGAGCAGTCGTCGTAACGGTGACCGCATTGCTGCTCGCGGAAAGATTGCCAGCCGCATCTTTAGCTTTTACCGTAAAGGTATAAGATGTGTTGGCCGTCAGCCCTGTCACCGTGAAACTGGTGGAGGCCGATGAACCTGCCAGCGTAGTTCCGTTGTAGATGTTGTAACCGCTTACACCTACATTATCAGTAGAAGCCGTCCAACTCAGAGCGACTGAAGCTCCTGTTACTGCCCCTGCTTTAAGGACTGTAGGGGCGGTTGGGGCTTGGGTGTCAGGAGTCGGCGTACCGGTTTGCTTCTTCCATAAAGCAGGCACATTCGAAGGTTCCCAGCCCGTTAGTGAAGTATGCCCCTGTATGCATTCATAATTGCTGCCGCTGTATGTGACAACATCCCCCGTCTTATAAGCGGTATTGGGTGCCCATGGGTTAGCACCTAAAGCAGTCAGCGGTAAAGCCATAAGAAGCAGTAGTACGACCAGGCAAAATGCGAGTCCTCTTTTGGTTTGTTGAGCCATTCGTTAATTCTCTCCCTTCAAAATTGTACTTCCATCATAAGGCCTGAATTCGGGCCTCAGAATCCGCTTACACCCTCCCGATCAGCAGTCAGCCTTGTTTAACCGATGCCAATGACTTGTTATGCCCCCCCCCCTTTGCCGGTGCCCCCGTGAAAGTAAAGCGCTTTAACTTTCAGGCACCACAATCTGCAGCCACTGCAACTGCAAACAACAAATGTCCGAGTGCGGTGGCGGCGTCTTTAGTATAATCAATTCGACTCCTTCCAGTAATTCCCTTCTATTTCCATAAAAACATTTTTCTCCAGTTTCCATCCCCTGCCCCGGCATTGATTTTTTTTCCGAGTTTAGGTAAACTAAGGCCAACTGCATACAGTGCGGCCGTGAAGGACCAATAGTACCTGATTTTCCTTCGATGTTCAGCGATCTGGGGATGGTGCAAGCCCAGGCAAGGAATCAGAGAAAAGGCAGTCCGGAGCCGCGTGCGGAAAAGTGGATGCGTCAGCCTGACATTCTCGGGCGGATCTTCTGTCAGCCGGGAACACATGTCCTGCATAAGACGAAGATTCGCGAGATGTCACACCCTGCTCACTTGGCAGAGGCGGCGGATCAACTAGGGTGGAACCGCGGGTGCTCAAGCTCTCGTCCCTAGGCATGTAGGATGCCTGTGGGACTGGGGGCTTTTTCGATTGTCCGCGGACGGCGGTCTGATACGGATTACGGCAGCCTGGAGTTTTGAGAGAAACTCGGCCTGCCCGGCTCGCTGCAGTTCAGTCTGGAATTATCCCCCCTTCCCGGCAGGCATAACGGCCGCTAGCGCCGAAGGACACACAACCGATTATCCAATCAAAGGAGCGAATACTAATGAGCGTAAACATGGAGCAGATCGTAGCACTCGCCAAGCACAGAGGCTTTATTTTCCCGGGTTCCGAAATTTACGGCGGTCTCGCCAATACTTGGGATTACGGCCCGCTGGGCGTAGAACTTAAGAATAACGTCAAACGTGCATGGTGGAAAAAATTCATCCAGGAGTCTCCTTACAACGTGGGACTGGATGCCGCTATCCTGATGAACCCGCAAGCATGGGTTGCATCCGGCCACGTGGGCAACTTCAATGATCCGATGATCGACTGCAAGCAGTGTAAAGCACGCCACCGCGCCGATAAAATCATCGAGAACGCCTTAGATGCCAAAGGCATCGAGCTTGTCGTAGACGGCCTGTCTTTCGATCAGATGAAAGCATTGATGGATGAGCATGAAATCGCATGTCCCGACTGCGGAAGCCGTGACTTTACAGATATCCGCCAGTTTAACCTGATGTTCAAGACCTTCCAAGGCGTAACGGAATCCAGCTCCAACGTCGTGTACATGCGGCCGGAAACCGCACAAGGCATCTTCGTTAACTTCAAGAACGTACAGCGTACGATGCGCAAAAAACTCCCGTTCGGCATCGGCCAGATTGGTAAGAGCTTCCGTAACGAAATCACGCCGGGCAACTTTACGTTCCGTACGCGTGAATTTGAACAAATGGAACTTGAATTCTTCTGCAAACCCGGGGAAGATATGAAATGGTTCGAGTACTGGCGCGCTTACTGCCGTGATTGGCTCCTGAATTTGGGTGTCAAAGAAGACAGCATCCGTCTGCGTGACCATTCCGACGACGAGCTGTCCCACTATAGCAATGCAACAACGGACATCGAGTACCGCTTCCCGTTCGGCTGGGGCGAGCTCTGGGGCATTGCGGACCGTACGGACTACGACCTCAAACAGCACATGGAGCATTCCGGCGAAGATTTCAACTATGTTGACCAAGAAGCCGGCAATGAGAAATACGTTCCTTACTGTATCGAGCCTTCACTTGGCGCGGATCGCGTAACTCTGGCGTTCCTGATCGATGCATTCGAAGAGCAGAAGCTCGAAGGCGACGACAGCCGTACCGTGCTGCATTTGCACCCGGCACTGGCACCTTTCAAGGCAGCTGTATTCCCGCTGTCGAAGAAGCTGTCCGAAGGCGCGCAAGCGATCTTCTCGGACCTGGCGAAGAGCTTCATGGTCGAATATGACGATACCGGTTCGATCGGCAAACGGTACCGCCGCCATGACGAAATCGGTACACCTTTCTGCATCACATACGATTTCGATTCCGAGCAGGACGGACAAGTGACGGTCCGTGACCGCGACACGATGGAACAGACCCGTATGCCGATCAGCGAATTGAAGGCGTTCATTGAATCCAAACTTCAATTCTAATTGATCCTGCAGCTGCCTATAAACAGGAACAGCCCTCCAAATCCTCTATTCCATAGAGTTTGGAGGGCTGTTTGTTTAATTACGGGCAGTAATATTTCACAAGCCTCTTATTAAAAAAGCCGCAGATCCTGACACACCGTAACGGTGCGAGGTCTGACGGCTGATTTAACAAGCAGTTAAGGAAGGAACCGCCTTGCGGACAAGTTCTTATAGCCGGGAGCAGACAAGCTACAAGTTGTCTCTACCCATTAACTGGCCTTGAAATCTATACTTTAAACTTGGACAAGGATTCGCCGAGCTGGTTCGACACCTCTTCCAGTTGCCCGGACAGACGGACAAGACCTTCGCTGACACTCTGCTGCTCGCTGCTGAGCGAAGCAACTTCCTCGCTGGTCGCGGACGATTCTTCCGCAACGGCGCTGACATTGGTCATCGCATCCGCAAGCGTAAGCTGGGAGGCATTCAAATCTGTGATGGAGCCGGATACTTCATCCAACTGGATAAGCAGGTTGTCCATCTGAGTCTTCACATCCGAGAACATCTGGTTCGCTTCTTCAACCGATTCCGTCTGCTGACGGAATAATGGATACGCATCGGACAATGCTCTCACGGTGGCATCCATTTCACGCTGAATCTCTTCCGTAATCTCCGCCACGCTGACAATCGAGCCTCTCGACTGATCGGCGAGATTACGGATTTCGCTGGCTACCACCATGAATCCTTTACCTGCCGCTCCGGCACGGGCAGCTTCAATTCCCGCATTCAGGGATAAAATGTTCGTCTGCGCCGTTATCTTCGTCAATACATCAAGAATTTTACGGATAGATCCAGTTGTCGTTTTGAGACGGTCTACACGTTCTACCAGTGATTGCGTGAGCTGCTCGCTCTGCTTGGTCTTCTGAGTGAGGTCATCCATCTGCTCTATGCCCCGCTCACTCATCTGCTGTACCTCGGAGGTTGCTATCGCCATCCGGATGTTCTTCTCGATGACATACTTCATTTGCTCCGAGATTTGCGTACTAAGATCATTCCCGTTCTCGGCCGCAACGGCAAGGCTCGTCGCCCCGCCCGCAATATCTTCCGTCGCCGTCGCAATTTCCCTTGCGGACAGAGCCGTCTTCTTGGAAGCATCCGTCAGATCGCGGGCGGTCTCCATCACCTTATCGGCAGAACGGTTGGTCTGGTTCACGAGATCTGTAATTTTACTCATCATCCCGTTAAAGCTTTTGCCTACCTGCCCGATCTCATCGGCCCGCTGCGTGAACAAAGTACGTACAGCCAGGTTGCCCTTCTCGCCCTCATTCATCAATTGGCCCAGCTCAACGAGCGGCTTGCCGATCATCCGGCTCATCAACCAGCCCAGGACGATCGCAAGCAGACCGGCGATAATGGCAACCCACAAGGTCAAGTTGAAGATAGCATTGGCGCTTTTTGTAATTTCGTCAATCGGTGCATAACCGTATACGACCCAATCGGTATGACTGCTTGTATTAAATACAACGAGATCATTCTCTCCCGCTTTACCCAGCGTTGCCTGGCCTTCCTTCTGGATCTTCTTATCGGCTTCATTGACCGGCAGTTTAATGTCGGCTTCCTGGCCGATTTTCCCCAGATCACCGAGAACCATCCACTGATTCTGCTGATTTACGATCTCGATTCTGCCTGTTTCGCCGATTTTAATCTCTTCAAGCTGCTCGTTTAAATATTGCGTCTTAATCTCTATGAAAACGACATAATTCCCCTTGCCCGCTGAATCTTTAATAAGTCGGGCAACGGAAAACGTAGGAAAGTTCAATTGAGAGAAATACCCGTTTATTTTGGAATCCATCCAGACGGGTCTTCCGTCTTCCTTCACGGCTTTTTGAATAACCGCCTCATTCTCCTTGACCAGAGACTCCTGCATAAAACCGGCAACCTTGCCGTTTACATCGGCCGGAACTACAAAAATGCCGGCGATTTTCTCATCTGTCCGGGAGTACTTCTCCAAAGCCGTGTTGATGCTCATACGGGTGGAAATAGCTTCCGCATCACTCAGATTACCGAGGAGCTTCTCGGTATTGCTTGTAATCGCTTGGTCGATCATAATGTCGAGCGACATTTTCTCATAAGTCTTGAAGATGTAATCGATTTTTTTACTAGTCTGAACCACTGTCTGATAAGCTGCCTTCGATACTTCCTCTTCTACGACACTCTTGGAAGTCTGGTACGACAGGGTTCCCACAATCCCTACCGCGATCAGTATACTTAAGAAAAAGATTATGAACAGTTTCGTTCCAACTGCTTTCATTAGAGGGACTCTATTGTCTCCCCCGCCTGATGAAAGCGATTCGGGCTGTGCCGGCTTCATGTCTCTAATTCTTGTTTGGAGGCTCTGAGAAGCACCTTGCATTCCCTTGGTCAGCTTTTCCTTCCACTTTTTTTCCATAGCAACTCCCCATCTGCAGTTTGTAAATAATCATCTTCTTTATATATCGGCGAGTGCGACTCCATTTATGAACATGTTTTTCGGTATTATCTTTCTATTTGCACTCCCCCTGCACCACTCTGATGCAGACCGATCCCCTCCGTCTCTTAAGTTAACAAACCCCGGCAGAAGTGCTATAATGGCATGGATCATACACATAATTGAGGGATGAATTTGTCGAAAAAACGTTACACTGCAGCAGTGTTTGGTATAATCGCTCTGCTTGTACTGATCGGCGCAGCCGCTGTCCTGACTTCCAAAAAGGAAGAAGTGCGCCTTTTGTATGCTACGAATGGAGATCAATTCGATACAGCGGCATTCGGACAGTTCCAGCAATCTTTAGCAGCAAACTTGAAGGTAGAGCGGAAGCCGATCGGCACATTGTCGGACCGTCAGCTCGGTGCTTACGACGCCGTTGTCCCGGATACCGGACTTGCCAATATCCCGGATAAAGGCTACCTTAGGAAACTGCAAGATTATGTGGAAAATGGCGGCCATCTGCTACTCGACAATAGTTTCGCCAGCATGTTTCCTGCGGACTTCCTGGGTGCCTATCAAACCAAGCTTATAGCTCCCCAGACCAAGCCCAAATTTGAATACCCCGCAGTCGGGACCAACGTTCAAGGCTTGCAGGAAGTCATGAAGCTGTTCAGTGATAATTTCTTCAAAAGGGAATCAATGGACAGCATGCCCGGGTTCTATTGGGGCTACGGTCTGGACCCTTCGACAGCAGAGCCTCTGGTTATGCTCGACGGACAAGCCATTGTGGCCCGCAACAAGTATGGTAAAGGTACGGTGCTCTTAACCAGTACGTTCCTCCCTAACCGGTATTTCATAACGGGTTATGATTTGACCAGCGGTATGGACCCTAAGCAGGGGTTCGGCAGCCTCGTCACTCAATACAACAAGAGCCGGCAGCTAGATCCCGGCACGACTTATTTTGACAAGAAAGACTTGAAACTGGAGCCCTATTTCCACTTTGCCTTCTCGTCAGCGGGCGCTCAGCTGCGTACCGAATTCGTGTCATATGTATCCAAGGAAATTTACGGCTACAGCGCCACCAAAATACTCGGTCCTTACGGACGGCCCGCAATGGCTTACCAGAATCATTTTGAAGCGATGCCAGCGTTCAAGAATAAAGAAGGCATTCAATGGGCCGAGCTGACCAAGAAATACAATCAGATTCCCTCGTACTCCCTTGTCCGCTCCGCATTCTACTGGGGACAGTGGAAAGAAAGCGCCACGGTGCAGCTCAACGAGGGGACCAACGAGAAGCCGGCGTTCAGCGGCGAGAAGCCGGCATCCTATTACAGCAGCGGCATGCATCTGCAGGCTGAAGGCGGGCCTGTCCGGCTCGCGGAATATCCGGACTACCGCTCGCTTGCGGATGCTTTGGATAAGCCGCACCGGCTCGTACCGGCGTTCGCCGATTTGAACGGAGACGGACGGGACGACCTCCTTGCCGGCAGCAGCGACGGATACATCTATATGTATCCGAATCTCGGCCAGAAGCCCGAGATGTACGAGCGCGACTCCGCGCCGGCTGGCCTGAAGCTGCCGGACGCGTACGGCAAGCCCGAGAAGCTGCTGCTGGACGGCGGACAGCCGCTGCAGACAGGCCCGCATGCTTCCGTGCATGCGGCGGACTGGAACGCTGACGGTCAGATTGACCTCATCGTCAGCGACTCTACCGGGGCCGTGCGGATCGCGCTCGGCCAAGGCAGCGGGCGGTTCGCTCCGCTAACCGCCCTGCAGGACCCCGCCGGGCCCATCCGTGTGCCCGGACCGGCTGTGGCCGCCGTCGGCGATGTCGACGGCGATGGTACCGCAGACCTTGCCGTCGGTGACGCGGACGGCAAGGTCTGGCTGTACCGCGCGCCGCAGGCAGGCGCGCTGCGGCTCTCCGCCGCCGCCGAACTTGTAAGCGTCGGCGCGAAGTACGCCGCGCCGTCCGTCCGTGATATGGATGGCGACGGCAGAGCAGACCTCGTTGTCGGCAGCAACGAGGGAGATCTTCGCGTGTTCCGCCAAGAAGGCGGCGGAACTTGGACCGACCAGGGGACGGTAAACGGCACCACACTGAATCAGATGGGGACCAATGCCCTGGTCGGAGGACACAACTCCGTGCCGGTGTGGCACGACGTGAACGGCGACGGCGTCATCGACCTCATCGTCGGACAGCTGGAATTCGGTTCTCCGGTTCCGCTGGATTCGCCGGATTTCCCTTACAAAGAACAGCTGCAGGAGTTTCTGCAATATACCAAGGACAATCATCTGGAATTGTATCCGCACGTATTCGTCCATAATTTTTTCAGCGATGACCAGGAAAAGAAAGAACTCGCCTTGCATAAGCAGGCGTTCGGTAAGCTCGGGATTCCGTGGGTAATGCCGGGAACGAACCAGCATACCTGGCGGATTAATTTCCCGGACCGGCTGCAGACGCTTAACAATGAGCGGGATCAGGATATATGGTTCAATTTCGGCTTTACACCGTCCCATACGCCTACCGAGCCGCGGCTCGGCACCGATTATATATGGGGGCTGCCGTTTCTTCTGGAGGACGCTGACGGAGGCAGCTCCGGGGAGCCCATGCTCATCTACACGCCGGCTCCCGTGCTTCGCAAAGAAGGCGCGAACTCCACAACGGACATTTACGATTCCTATGTGAAGAGAGATATGCCGATTGATTACTTCGAGCATATCGAATATCATTTCCCGGATCGTGTAGGAGACCTGGAAACCTTCGCTTCTTATCTGGATGAAATCCGTACTCAGCATGATTACAACTTCATGACGGAGCCCCAGATGGCGCGTTCGTTCCTGGCGACTTTAACAACCCGGATCACGGTCAGCCGTAGCTGGGCCGATTATATAATCGACAACGTCAAAGACCGCCTGTTCGACAAAGGCCTTCATCTGTCTCTCCGGCTGCAAGCGGACACCTCCGGTGTTCCGAAACAGGCAGCTGAATATACGAATACGCCTGGCGTTGTGATCGAGAAAGGCGAGAAATACGCGCCTTACTCCCTGGCTGCTGATGCGGTCGTGTACACGGAGCAGAAGGGCAAGCTCTATCTTGGCCTTGGGGAGGACGCAGAGCTTCATATCGGCAAAGGAGCCGAGCAGGCACATATTGTCCGATCTAATGTGCCGTTCGCGCTGGACGCAGGACAGACCGGCATTTGGAAACTCGATCTTCAGGCTGCAGGCATGCAGCAGATCAAGATCTACAGTCCACAGGGTCTATCGATTCCCGGAAACCCTAAGGATGTTGAGATTAGGCATGACGAGAAGACAAGCACGTACACAATAACCCGCTACGGGGACAAAACTTCCCTTTCCATTTCTTTGGGAAACCCCCAATAATGAAGTTAGCTCTACATGTTGCCGTTGCAGGCATCAGAAGCGGAAGCTCTGATGCCTGACAACTTTCTTTTATAAATTCCGCATGACTTTAGGAGGCTACATTTACATGGAAGATATCATCCAGCAGCTCGAAGAGCATATCCGCAGCCGCTATGAGATTGAAGCAGACGATGAGGATTTCGGCACAGACGTACATCTGTTTGATTACGGGTTCATTGACTCCATGGGAGCAACCGCACTGATAGCCCATATCGAGCAAACTTATGGCATTCAGGTGACCAATCAGGATCTGATGCTGTATCCCATGAACACCATCCAAGAAATCGCACATTTCATTTCCACGAAAACCGGGAGGTAACACCATGACCACGGAATGCACTATATCTCTGGAGCGGCTACACGAGAGTCAACACGGCCAGGTCAAATACGCATCCGCCTTCGTGGATGAACATATTCAAGAAATTACGCTGCATGACGGACAGCTTCGCATTGTTCATACATCCCCCGCAGGAAGCGAAGCGATTATGGAACGCGTGGAACGTCTTATCGAGCGTTTCTCCAAAGGAGATTTCGGTTTTAAGGAAAACATCCTTTTCCGCAATGAAGTCGCCGTTCCTCATCACGATGACATTATCCGCGAGCTGGTCGAAAGCAAAAGTATGAAAGTACTTGAGCCCGGCCTCTTTATTTTCCGGGAGCCCTTCTCTTCGCTGATGCGTTTCCTCGACTATTCATTCGTGACCAAGATCGCTAACCGGTTCGATGTTACGGAAGAGCATTATCCCGCCGTTATTCATTCCGAAACACTCAACAAGACGAACCATTTCACTTCATTCCCGGAACACATCCATTTCCTGACGCATCTGCGTGAAGATCTGGACGTTATTGAGTCATTCTCTGACTCGATCCGCGAAACCGGCGGCTGGAAGGACGAGCTTCCGCTCGATCTCAATGCCACTATGCCAAAACCGAAATTCACGATGAACCCATCGACCTGCTATCACTGTTATGAAGGCCTTCAAGGGGAGACGCTGGATAGTGACGGCATCGTAGTAACGGCCATTGCCAAATGCCACCGTTTTGAATCGAAGAACCACAGTGACTTTGGCCGTCTGCTCGATTTCTCCATGCGGGAAATTATTTTCGTAGGCAAGCCGGATTTCGTTAAAGAAAACCGTCTGAAATCGATTGAATATCTAAAAGAACTCGCCGTTGAATGGGAAGTCGACAGCTTGCTTGAGATCGCTAACGATCCGTTCTTCACGAATGACTTCCAAGTTAAAGCTTCGTTCCAGCGCAACCAGGAGATGAAGTACGAACTGCGCCTGACGATTCCTTACCTGGATAAGTCCATTGCGTGCAGCTCCGTTAACTTCCACAGCAACACATTCGGCAACGCCTTCGACATTAAAGTCGGCAAGCGTGCGGCCGTTACAGGGTGTGTGGGCTTCGGCATTGAACGGTGGGCCTTTGCGTTCCTCGCCCAGTACGGAATGGATCAGGCTAACTGGCCGGCATCGTTCCGTGAGCAGTATACAGCTTGGCAAGAAAAATCCATATAAAGAGTGATAGCGCGTGAACATACCCGCTTTTCTTAAGAAGAACAGCTTCGTCCTGGGGCTGCTTCTTATTTTTGTACTCGCCGAGATCGGACTGATGTTCTGGAATCCGATGGAGACGAGCCGCCGTTTTGCCAAAGACGATTTTACCAAAACGCTGTACCACCACAACTGGTCGCGTACAGGGGCTGTTTTCTATGGAAACTCCGCTGTAACGGGTGCTTACATGGAAGACAAATCTTCTGTTAAGCTCGTCGAAATGGGAATGTCCCTCGGGAAATTAACCGATCTGAAGGAAATTCTTCAGCGGGAACTTTATAATGTGCAGGGCGAGCTTGTCATAGGGATCGATGTGCATACGATGCTGGACAAGATGGATACCGACTACCGGTTTCCGTGGCACAAGCCCTGGTACAAGCCTTATGTATATGCGTACCGGGCAGATTTTTTAGATACAGGCACGGAATTCGTACGTAATCTTGCTTTGAAGGGGAGCCTCGATTATCAGCCGCGCTGGATCGACAAAGAGCTTTACTACGGCCGGGAAAGCTCCGAGCAGCTTGTGAAGGACTGGGCTCGCTATAACGAGAAGTATAACTGGATGACGCTCGCAGATATGAAAGACAATGTGGAGGCCCTCCAGTGGGTCATTACCTACAGCAAACAGCGGAACCTGCCCCTGCGCGTGGTCTGGATGCCTTTCATTCAAGGACATGAGAAGCCCCCTTATACCGAAGCTATGAAACAGGAAGTGAACAGCCGTCTGCAAGCATCCGATGTGCCTGTACTCGACCTTATGGACCGGTACGAACCCGGACTGTTCCATGACCTGGTCCACCTTAACCGTGAAGAAGGCGCTCCGGTGTTTACGAAGGAGGTTGACGCATGGCTGCTTTCTTTAAGAAAACCGCAGAAATCTTAATCTATCTCCTCATGCTCTACCTGGTACTGGTTTATTTCACCGGACAGGGATTGTTTATTTATGAAGGGTTCTAAGAAGGCTGTGACAAGACCTCAATCAAGTTAGGACGCTGCCGGCCAAGTTCCGTGTCTGCTTATACGCTGACTTGTTTGTCTGCTTGCCTGCCTGTCTGTAGACCCTACCGATTCTCCGTTTATTAAGGAGTCCTGCTATGTTTTATTTGAACATGAATGCGCTGCTAGCCATGTGCGGCATGGTGTTCGTGCTGATGGCAACAAGAAAATGGCCCCAGAACAAGCGCATTCTGATGCTGCTGTTCAATGTCGGCTTCCTGTTTCTGTGGAGCGGCAAGCTGTTCACCTTTTATCTCATCTACTCCGCTGTCAATTATGTAATGTTCGTCTACTTATGCCGGACACCCGTCTGGCGGAAGTTCTCGTTCGCCTTATTCATTCTTGCTAATATTGGCGCGGTCGTCTTGTTTCACATGCTTGGCAAAAACACCGAAGGATCCTTCCTGGCGGACGGCTTGATGACGCTCGGACTGCTCTTTAATGTGCTGAAAATTATCGATGCGCTGTATTTCGCTTATTTTTTCGGTAAAGAAGGGCAGGTCAAACTGCTCGATTATGTGAATTACATCTTATTCGTACCGACATTCACTTCGGGTCCGATCCTGAAATTCCGCGACTTTATGGCTGATCTGAAAAAACCTTACCGCGTCGATTCCGCTGAATTTCAATTTGGAGTCAAACGGATCATTCTGGGTTTGTTTAAGAAAGTCGTGGTTGTCGTCTGGATGACCGATATTTTCAACATCGTGATGAAGCAGGAGCTACATACCCACCAGAGTATATTCTTAATGATTTGGTTCTACCTGCTCATTTACGTGGATTTCTCAGGTTACTCGGACATTGCGGTCGGCTTCGGACGGCTCATGGGCTTTACGATTCCGGAGAATTTCAAGAAGCCGTTCACGTCCCCTACACTCACACAGTTCTGGCGTAATTGGCATGCAACCCTCGGAGACTGGTTCCGGGACCACATTTTCATCTTCTTTTCACGCAAAACACCATCCAAGCTGATGACCGCCGGACTTTCGATCCTGATTATGACGCTGATGGGACTGTGGCATGGATTCTCGTGGCTCTTCCTGATCTACGGGGTGTATCATGGTGTGATTATTGCGATTGAGAACCTGCTTGGCAAAACGACGGTGATCCGCCGGAAGGTATCCAAACCTTATTTCTACTTCCGCTGCCTGCTTACCCAGGTGCTCGTTGTAGCCGCGATTATTATCAACATGAACGATTACGATAGAGTGATGCGTATTTACAAAGGGCTTTTCCATTTGCCGTTCTAAGAACGGTCGAGTGGAAAGCTTTTTTATTAGGGGCCGCCTTTAAAGTCCTTACCTGCCGTTACTTGCAAGCGCTAGACGATATTTCATTCCAATCTGGTCTGAAGATGACTAGTTCCTTAGGAATGATTTGTCCGCTGCTGTGAAATACTTGGTCTATCTGTCATTTTTTATTGACCATTGTTTAATTAATGTTTGTATCTCTTAGCCACATCTGATATTCAACAGGAACTGACGCTTCATTTCCTTGGAAAGCGGTGCTATAATAACAAGTGTACGCGCGTTCTTTTTAAAATTCGTGGAGGTGTAACCATATGAAGTTAGGCGTATTTGCTGTCCTGTTCGGACAAAAGCCTCTAGAAGAAACACTCGATTATATCGCAGAAAAAGGCGTTGAAGCCGTTGAAATCGGTACCGGCGGTTATCCAGGTAATGCCCACTGCAAGCCTGAAGAACTACTCGCTGACGAAAGCAAGCTGAAAGCATTCAAACAAGCATTTGATTCCCGCGGACTTACCATCTCGGCGCTGAGCTGCCACGGCAATCCGCTTCACCCTCAAAAAGCTATCGCCAAGCAATATCACGATGAATTCTACCGGACGGTGGAATTGGCTGAGAAGCTTGAGGTTCCTGTCGTTGTCGGATTCTCCGGCTGCCCGGGAGACCATGAAGATGCCAAATATCCGAATTGGCCGGTAGCACCATGGCCGAACGATTTTCAAGAGATTCTAGACTGGCAGTGGTCTGAGAAAGTGATTCCGTATTGGACGGAAACCGGTAAATTCGCATCGGACCGCGGCATCAAGCTCGCGCTGGAGCTGCATGGCGGATTCTCCGTCCACACACCGGCTACCTTGCTGCGTCTGCGCGAAGCGGCTGGCGATGTCATTGGCGCTAACCTGGATCCCAGCCACATGTGGTGGCAGGGCATCGATCCGGTGCAGGCGGTTCAAATCCTTGGCCGTGCTAATGCAATCCATCACTTCCATGCCAAAGATACATCGATTGATCCGATCAATGTGAACAAACACGGCGTCACCGACATGCAGTCCTACGCCCTTATGCTGGACCGCGCTTGGCAGTTCCGTACAGTCGGCTACGGTCACGACATGAAGACATGGGCGGACATTATCAGCGCGCTGCGTCTGGTCGGTTACGACTATGTCGTCAGCATTGAGCACGAGGACGGCCTCATGTCCATTGACGAGGGCTTTACCAAAGCTGTTCAGAATCTCCAGCAGATTCTTATAAAAGAACCTCTCGGCGATATGTGGTGGGTCTAGGTCGTCATACTGTCCGGAGGTGCTGATGAATAGAGCCGATGCGAATTGCTCTATCGTCTTGCTGTAGTCCACCGCTCCCATTGCCATATGCCGTTTCACAAAAACCCAAAAGCCCCTTGTCCATTTACTAAGGACAAGGGGCTTCTTTGATTACGCATATTTGTAGTCGGCTGCTTGCTTACCAGCCCTTGATCATAATGACATCTATGAACAAGAATACGGCTAGGCTTACAATGGCAAAGCCGATCGCGAATACATTCTTCTGGGGTGCTTTAAACAAGCGGAACAGACCGATTGCAATCAGAATGGTAAAGATGATCACAAACGGATCAAAACCGGAAAATGTAGATGCCTGTTCTGCCTCTTCTGCAATATACAACATTGAGAGACCTCCTTCATTTATCTCCAACCAAATTAAACCAAACGATTTAGCCTTTTACTTTCTATGTTATCCGTATCAACCGCAAGATGCAAGGCCTTAGCTATCATGTTAACAAGTTTGTCACCTTTTTAGCCAAATAACGCCTTTCTTTTTAGTTTATAAGCAATCTATGTCCTTTCTATAATAATTGTTTATATACGCTTTTGCCACCTTTCGATTTACGCCCTTTACGAAATATGGTAGGATCAGACTATGATATTCACACTAATCAACTCGGAATTATAATATAAGGGGGTTCACGCATGGCTTCTTCACCTATTTGGGCACAAGATACATCGAAGTTGAACAAAATGGAGCTGGTTAAGCTTCAAAAAGACGGACTTGATGTCATTCGGACCATTATAGAAAAGTATGCTCTAGAAGGCTATGATTCCATTCCTGAAGATGATATGAATTTATTCAAATGGGCGGGCGTCTATCAGCAGAAACCTAAAGACGGGCATTTTATGATGCGGGTCCGTATCAATTCCGGCGTTCTGACAAGTGACCAGGCACGGGCTATGGCCGGTATTGCGGAAGACTACGGGAAGAACCTAGTCGATGTTACGACTCGTCAGGCTATCCAGTTCCACTGGCTTCGTGTTGAGAATTTGCCTGACATCTTCCAGCGCTTAGAACAAGTCGGACTCTATTCCTATGAAGCTTGCGGCGACTGCCCTCGTACAATTGTAGGCAATCCGCTGGCCGGTATCGACCCAGATGAACTATTTGACACGACTGAACTGGTCAATCAAGTCAATGATTTCTTCCTGATGAACAGAGACTTCTCCAATCTCCCTCGTAAATACAAAATGTCGATTTCAACCAATATATATAATTCCGCACACGCGGAAATTAACTGCCTGGGATTCACACCAGCTACTAAAATCATCGACGGCAAAGAAGTGCTCGGCTTCCATGCTTGGGTAGGCGGCGGCCTATCGGCTAAGCCTCACCTTGCTCAGCAGTTGGATCTATTCGTCCGCCCCGAGGAAGTATTAAAAGTCGCTACAGGAGTTACTGTAATTTTCCGTGATTACGGATACCGCCAGAAACGTACACATGCACGTCTGAAATTCCTTGTAGCGGACTGGGGTCCGGAGAAGTTCCTCGACAAACTTATCGAGCTGATCGGACCTATGCCTACCGGTGGTGAAGACAAGGTAGTAGGATGGACTGCCGCTTACTTCGACGGCGTACATCCTCAGAAACAGGACGGCTATAGCTACGTCGGCCTGAACGTTCCGGTTGGTCGTCTTAACTCGGAGGAGCTGCGTGAACTTGCCCGGATTGCAGATCAATACGGCAAGGGTACCATCCGTACCACGATGTCCCAGAATATCATTCTGTCGGATATTCCTAATGATCAAGTAGAGAACGTTCTACAAGAGTCCGTCCTGCAGCGTCTGACGCCGTTCCCCAAACGTTTCATGAGCCGTACTGTCTCTTGCACAGGCAATGAGTTCTGCAACCTGGCTCTGGTTGAAACCAAGGAATTTGCACGCCGTGTAGCCGAGTATTTGGATGAGCATGTTGAACTGGATGAGGAAGTACGCATTCACTTCATTGGATGCCCTAATGCTTGCGGACAGAAGCAAATTGCCGATATCGGTCTGCAGGGTACCCTTGTCAGAACGCCTGAAGGGATGACCAGCGCGTATGATATCGCAGTCGGCGGTATTCTCGGACCCGGCGCACAGTTCAACCAAGCGCTTAAAGGCCGCGTGAAGAGCGATGACGTAGGCCACGTTCTTGCCGAGCTGATCCGTTTCTATAAGGATACCCGCAATGACGGTGAGAGCTTCCATCAATTTTATTTACGGGTAGGGACGGCCCCTTTCCAGGAAAAACTCACTCAGCTTCTTACGGTAGCTTCTTAATAAAATCACTAATAGCAGGTTGGAGATTCATTCTTCTGCCTGCTATTGTTCGTTACGGGGCCCTTAGATCAGCAGGTACGTAAGGCTAGGAGCAATCTTTGTGGTCTCGAAAAGCAGGATTGCTTAACACTCTCGGTACTGATATTCCGACAATCAGGAATCATAATTCCATGATCACGCTGTATAGAAGAAAAGGGCATGCGCGTCAACGACGCACATGCCCTTTTTTATTGCTCCGCCGTTAGCCCGCGGCATCCTGCAGTCTTTCTTTGGCACGCTCAGAATGATTATCTGAACGTTTGCGGTCGCGTTCGAGAACAGGCTTCAAGTACTGTCCCGTGTACGAACCTTCAACCTTAACGACCGCCTCTGGCGTACCGCTTGCCACAATCTCGCCGCCCCTGCTTCCACCCTCAGGACCTAAATCTATCAGGTGATCGGCCGTCTTGATTACATCCAGATTATGCTCGATTACCAGAACAGAATCTCCGTTTTCTACAAGACGGTGAAGTACCTTCAGCAGACGGTCTATATCATGGATGTGCAGCCCCGTAGTAGGCTCATCCAGAATATAGATGGTCTTGCCCGTACTCCGGCGGTACAGTTCAGCCGCCAGCTTAACGCGCTGGGCTTCACCGCCTGACAAAGTAGTACCGGATTGTCCAAGCTTCATGTAGCCTAAACCGACATCAAGTAAGGTATAGAGCTTCCGATGAATACGCGGGATATTCTCAAAAAACTCACAAGAATCTTCAATTGTCATATCCAAAATATCCGATATCGTTTTGTTCTTATAACGAACCTCGAGCGTTTCACGGTTGTAACGTTTGCCTTTGCATATCTCACAAGGCACATAGACATCCGGAAGGAAATGCATCTCGATTTTGATAATGCCGTCCCCTCTGCAAGCTTCACAGCGGCCGCCTTTCACATTGAAGCTGAATCGACCCTTCTTATATCCCCGAACCTTGGCTTCGTTCGTAGATGCAAACAAGTCCCGGATATCATCGAAAACACCCGTATAAGTAGCCGGGTTGGAACGCGGCGTACGCCCGATTGGAGACTGGTCAATATCGATAACTTTATCTACATGCTCCAAGCCCTTTATTTCCCGAAAATTACCCGGTCGGACTTTCGCCTTGTTAAGGTCACGAGCCAGCGTTTTATATAAAATTTCGTTAATTAACGTGCTTTTACCCGAGCCGGATACTCCGGTTACGCAGGTAAATACGCCGAGCGGCACCTTCACGTTAACATTGCGGAGATTATTTTCTTTGGCTCCTTTAATTTCGAGCCATTTGCCGTTGGGCTTGCGGCGTTCGGCGGGTACCGGGATAAATTTCTTACCGCTCAGGTACTGGCCTGTCAGCGACTTCTCGTTCTTCATAACTTCTTCAGGCGTTCCCTGAGCGATAATTTGACCGCCGTGAATACCGGCACCCGGACCTATATCAATGATATAGTCGGAAGCCATCATAGTATCTTCGTCATGCTCCACTACAATCAGTGTATTTCCCAGATTCCGCATATGCTCCAGAGTCTGGATAAGGCGTGTATTGTCGCGCTGGTGCAGACCGATACTAGGCTCATCCAAGATATATAGAACGCCCATAAGGGAAGAACCGATCTGAGTTGCCAAACGGATCCGCTGAGCCTCGCCGCCCGAGAGCGTTCCGGCTGCACGGTGCAACGTGAGATAGTCCAAGCCCACGTTAACCAGGAAACCGAGGCGCGCTTTGATCTCTTTGAGAATCAAATGAGCAATCGTCCGTTCCTTTTCGCTGAGTCCCGGCTCCAGTTCTTCAAACCAGCTCTGAGCGTCGCCGATCGACAGCTCCGTAGCATAGGCGATGTTATTGCCACCGACAGTGACAGCCAGTGTCTCGGGTTTTAGGCGGTGTCCTTTACATTTCGGGCACGGCTTAGAGCTCATATATCCCTCGATATGCTCACGAATTCCGTCCGAGAAAGTATCGCGGTAGCGGCGCTCCAGATTGCGTACAATTCCTTCAAATGGGACGTACGCATCCTTAACGGTTCCAAACTCATTCTTGTAGTGGAAACGTACACGCTGATTCTCTGTGCCGTATAGAATAATCTTCATTTGCTCTGCACTAAGCTCAGAAACGGGAACATCCCTCGGGATTTTAAAGTGTGTGCATACAGCCGCCAGAAACTGCGGGTAGTAAGTGGAAGTGCTTCCCGCCCAAGCTTCAAACGCCCCTTGCTCGATCGTTTTGTCCGGGTTGCTCACAAGAAGGTCCGGATCGACAATCATCTGGCTCCCCAGCCCGTCGCATTCGCTGCAGGCCCCGAAGGGGCTGTTGAATGAGAACATACGCGGAGACAATTCATCGATGCTGAAGCCGCATTCCGGACAAGCCAGGTTCTGGCTGAACAGCAGTTCTTCCTGTCCGATAATATCCACGATGATGCGTCCCTCAGACAGCTTAAGTGCAGTCTCAAGTGAATCGGCCAGGCGAGTTTGAACGTCTTCTTTAATTACAATGCGGTCTACGACGACCTCAATGCTGTGCTTTTTATTCTTCTCCAGTGTAATCTTATCGGAGAGGTCCATCGTTTCGCCGTTTACACGCACCCGAACGAAACCCTGCTTCTGAATATCTGCGAGAAGCTTGGTGTGCTCCCCTTTTCTCCCTGAAACCAGAGGGGCGAGGATTTGCAGCTTCGTGCGCTCGGGGTATTCCATTACACGGTCTACCATTTGCTCTACGGTCTGCGAGGTAATCTCAATGCCGTGAACCGGGCAGTGCGGCTTGCCGATACGCGCAAATAAAAGCCTCAAATAATCGTAAATCTCCGTGACTGTCCCGACTGTTGAGCGCGGATTGCGGCTTGTGGTCTTCTGATCGATAGAGATTGCCGGAGATAATCCTTCAATCGAATCCAGATCGGGTTTATCCATCTGCCCTAGAAATTGCCGGGCATACGCGGAAAGTGACTCGACATAGCGCCGCTGCCCCTCAGCATAAATCGTATCAAAGGCCAAAGATGACTTGCCTGATCCGCTTAATCCCGTTAGAACGACGAATTTATCCCGCGGGATAGTCACATCAATATTTTTCAGATTGTGGGCACGTGCCCCTTTAATGATGATATTTTCTTTGGCCACAGTAATGTACCACCCTCTCTATCATTGACCGGCTTGTCCCCAAAGACATCGAATCCGATACTATCCTTTACATGCCGATCATTGTCCTTGCCCTTATCCTAGCTTATATGTCTTGAATCTATTGTTTATATTTTCATGCTTATATTCTATATGAAGCCCATAGAGCAGCCTATATTTCTATTAAAGTCACCAGACATCCATACTCGGATAGCACAATTAAATATATACGAAAGTATATACTCACTGCAACTACTAAGTCTATCAAATTACAGTCAATCTTTCAAACCCTGCTTCTACCAGTTATGTCCTTACTCGAGTCATTCTAAGCATACAGACAGGCAGGAAAACCATATTCCGTGTCCTCCGTCTGCCGCCGCTCTAACCGAGGATAGACCGAAAAAAGCAAACCCAGTCTCAAACTGCCTATCGTTTGCTTTCCTCAGTCTAATCACCTGTCTTCAGCCTTCCGCCTTCAGTTCCAGAAGTGCATCACGTAGCTCGGCCGCTCTTTCAAACTGCAGATTCTTCGCGGCGTCCTTCATCTCGGCTTCAAGACGCTGGATCAGGGAAGTGCGGTCTTTCTTGGACATTTTGCCGGTCTTAACGCCCGCCAGGTACTCCGTCTTCTCTTCCGCCACTTTAGTGGCCTCGATAACTTCGCGAATCTTCTTCGCAATGGTCTGCGGAGTAATGCCGTGCTTCGCATTATAAGCCTCTTGAATGGAACGGCGACGCTCTGTCTCCTGGATCGCTTTGGCCATCGAATCCGTTACTTTATCACCGTACATGATAACACGGCCTTCCGAGTTCCGGGCGGCACGGCCCATAGTCTGGATCAGAGAACGTTCGGATCTAAGGAACCCTTCTTTATCTGCATCCAGAATAGCTACCAGCGACACTTCCGGTAAATCCAATCCTTCCCGGAGGAGATTGATTCCGACTAATACATGGAACGTCCCCAGGCGGAGATCTCTAAGAATCTGCATCCGCTCCAGTGTCTTAATATCGGAATGCAAATAACGGACCTTGATCCCGATTTCTTTGAAATAGTCGGTTAAGTCCTCTGACATCTTCTTCGTCAATGTCGTAACGAGCACCCGTTCATCCCGAGCTATACGCTCCTGGATTTCTCCGATAAGATCATCAATTTGACCTTTGGTCGGTCTAACCTCAATCAAAGGATCAAGCAAACCTGTAGGACGGATGATCTGCTGGACCATCTCCGGACAATGCTCAAGCTCATAAGGCCCCGGCGTCGCCGAAATATAGACAATCTGATTAACCTTCTGCTCGAATTCTTCGAATTTAAGCGGACGGTTATCAAGTGCGGACGGAAGGCGGAAACCGTGATCCACCAGAACTTCCTTCCGTGCGCGGTCTCCGTTATACATGGCGCGGATCTGCGGCAGCGTCACGTGAGACTCATCCACCATGACCAGCATGTCGTCCGGGAAGTAATCCATCAGCGTGTACGGCGTTGCTCCCGGCTCACGGAAGGTCAGCGGGCCTGAATAGTTCTCAATGCCCGAACAGAAACCCATCTCCGCCATCATCTCGATGTCGTAGCGGGTTCTCTGCTCCAGGCGCTGCGCTTCCAGCAGCTTCCCTTGACCCTTGAGCACTTCAAGGCGTTCTTCAAGTTCTCGCTCAATGTTTACCAGCGCACGCTTCATCGTATCTTCATGGGTAACGAAGTGAGACGCCGGGAAAATCGCGATATGGTCGCGTTCGCCGAGGATCTCGCCCGTCAAAACGTCGATCTCTGTGATCCGCTCGATCTCGTCCCCAAAAAGCTCGACGCGGACTGCCTGTTCACTGCGTGAAGCAGGGAAGATCTCGATCACGTCGCCGCGGACCCGGAACGTGCCCCGGACGAAATTCATATCGTTCCGCTGATACTGAATGTCGACGAGGCGGTGGAGGATTTCGCTCCGCGACCTCTCCATCCCTGTCCTCAGCGAGAGCAGCAAAGAGCCGTATTCGGACGGCGATCCCAAGCCATAAATACAGGAGACACTCGCTACGATGATGACATCTCTGCGTTCAAACAGCGAGCTGGTCGCGGAATGCCGCAGTTTATCAATCTCTTCATTAATGCTGGAGTCTTTCTCTATATAGGTGTCCGAAGACGCAATATACGCCTCTGGCTGATAGTAATCATAGTAACTGACGAAGTAAGACACCGCATTGTTCGGGAAAAATTCCTGGAACTCACTGCAGAGCTGTGCAGCAAGTGTTTTGTTATGCGCGATGATAAGCGTGGGGCGGTTCAATTGCGCAATAACCTGGGCAGCCGTAAAGGTTTTACCCGTACCGGTTGCTCCCAGCAGAGTCTGGTGCCTGCTCCCTGCCTGTATCCCTTTCACAAGTTCCTGTATCGCACGAGGCTGATCTCCTTGCGGAGAAAAATCCGAGACAAGTTCGAATTTATTTTGACTTTTGACTATTTGATCCAAAATTCATCACCCACCGTCAGGTAGTCTTATTGATCGATCTATGCAAATCCGTCCAATTTAATCACTATAAACTTTTATCCCGGTAAATCCGATATAGAACTTATACAAAACGCCACATCGGATAAACGCAAGCAACCGGAAATAAGAATATGTGTTCCCTTTCCAGTATACTCTTTTTAGATCCCGGTTGCAAATATTTAGACGTTTCGGCAGTCTTCCGGACGCATCGGGCAGCATCATGAACTTATTTAAATTTAGAGGTGGTCAATCGTGGATTTAGCAACACTGTTAGGACTCATTATCGGCTTGGGTTCACTTATCGGTGGGTACATGTGGGACGGCGGGCACTTACTAGCCCTATTCATACCTAGTGCCATACTAATCGTTGTCGGCGGGACAATCGGCGCAGTAGTCGTCAGTTTCCCTACCAGTACACTGAAGAAAGCCCCGAAAGCACTTGCTGTCGCTTTTAAACAAACAGAGCGTGACTCCTCTGCAACTATCGACGAGATTGTCGACATGGCTTCTATCGCACGTCGTGAAGGTGTTCTGGCACTTGAGCAGAGAGCACTCGAGCATCCTAATCCTTTTCTGAGAGACGGCCTGATGATGGTTGTCGACGGAACGGATCCGGAGCTGACCCGGCAAATTCTTGAGTTAGAGATGGATTCCATCGAGCACAAGAACGACAGCATGTCCAAAATGTTCGAATCCGCGGGCGGCTATTCCCCCACCATGGGGATTATCGGTACCGTTCTCGGACTGATTCACGTACTCGGCAACCTGACCGATCCGGAAGCTCTGGCACCGGCCATTGCAGTAGCTTTTGCCGCAACGCTGTACGGGGTTATGCTTGCCAACGTTGTTTACCTTCCGATCGCCAATAAAATTAAACTGCGCGGCAAAGAACAAATTTCCGAAATGGAGCTCATGCTGGAAGGCATTCTTGCTCTGCAGGCGGGTGAAAATCCTCAATTGATCCGTAAAAAGCTCGCTTCTTTCATTCACGAGAAGAAAGCCGACAGTAAAAACAGCGGAGAGGTGGGTGCTGTTCTTGCGGAAGAGGGGTAGAAGAGGCGGTCATGAGGAAGGGCATGGAGCTGGTGAACGTTGGCTGATTACTTATTCCGACCTCATTACACTGCTGCTTGCTTTTTTTATCATCATGTACGCTATGAGCAAAGTTGATACAAGCAAGTATGATGCGATGGCAAGAGCCCTTAATTCAGAGTTTATGAAGTCCGAATCGATCCTGCCTCACGGCAGCGGTATATCGGGTACGAATATGCCGACAGGCACCGATGGAACCAAGCCTAAGAAGAACGCAGCTGCTGAAGAGGCCGAGAAGAAAGAACAGCAGCTCAAGGATATGCTCAAAGCCATTCAAGCGTACATCGTCGAGAACAACCTTGAAGCCAAAGTTTCTGCGGCAGATACACCTAGAGGTATCGCTATCACGCTTAACGACTTGTTCCTGTTCGATCTGGGTAAAGCCGAGCTTAAGCCGGCTGCCTATCCTGTTCTGGAGAAGCTGGCCTCACTCGTTCCGACCATAAACAATAAAGTCAGCATCGAGGGTCACACGGATAACCTTCCGATGTCCGCAGGTTCTTTCTACAAAGACAACTGGGGATTATCTACCGCGAGATCTCTTTCCGTCCTTCGGTACTTCACCAATACAGCTAAGCTAGGCGACAGCAATTTAATGGCTACCGCTTATGCGGATACGATGCCGAGACTGCCCAATACAAGCGAAGAAAACCGGGCCAAGAACCGGCGCGTTGAAATTGTTGTTCTACGTGAGCTGCAAACCGATCCGGCCACAACCCCGAAGACTCAACCAACCGAACAAACACAGCCGGTGCAAGCAGCCCAGTAAATTCAACAGCTCAACAGACGGTTTTCAGCAAACGGGATTTATCCGGCATTTCATATGACTCCTCTCTGCGGAAGCACAAAGAAACCTCGGTCCTCACCAGTCGGTGAAGCCGAGGTTTTCGTCTGTATAGGGTGAGGAACCGGTTAGAAGGTTTCCTCTGAATCCTTTTTGAGCAGCCCGGTAAGCTTGCGTGTCAAATACGTCAATAAAGGCAACTGCCGCGTTTCTACGTAGAAGACCGCCTCCTGATCCGGACATATAATGATGCCCAGCTGGTAGTGGTCTCCGGCGAACACGGCACGCTTGTGAAACCGCAGCTCCCCTGCGTGATCGGCAATCTCCAGCTTGCAGTAAGCAGAGCTAAGCTGTATCGCTTGATGAAGCTCGGACTTGCTGTGAACGCGCAGGCCGTTCACCTTGTGGACCAGCTCGCCGGGCTTCAAGCCCAGCTCCTCTGCCGGGCTGCCCGGCACAACGGCCAGAATCTTCAGCCCGCGGGGCTGGTTAATGTAGTACGGGCTGCGCTGGGCTTCTTCCCAGCGTCCGTACCACATGACCGCTTCGTGCAGCGCGATGCCCAGCACGGCCGCTACGATCGTGAACGGGCTCCACAGCTGCGCGAGGAGCGCCGCCAGGAAGAGCACGAGCGCGTAGATGAGCAGCAGCCCGGAGCTGCGGTTCACCTTCTCGCGGGGCAGCCGCGTCATCGTCAGCTCGCTGAAGCCGATCATCGCCGGAAAGGCGAGGAACGTCCAGCCGGCCATGAGGCTGTCTCCGGCAAACAGCGGCGTCCAGGGCAGGGCTGCCGCCCCCGCTTGTACCGGCACCGCGAGGAACAGCGGCGCGAGCCAGAAGCCCTGCAGCTGGTAACCGCCCACAATCTTGCCGCGCTTGCCCTCGTAGAACATCGGGCTGGCCATCCGTGATCCCTGCGCCCGGATCAGGACCGCTTCAGCGGCATGCAGAATGGCTACCAGTGCAAGCAGCGACGGAACATCGGCGCCGCGTACCGCGGCCAGCACGCCGTTCCAGAAGCCTCCCTCTCCTTGCTGCGGCACCAGGCTCAGCAAGGGCTGCAGAATACCGAGCAGGCCAACCGAGTAAGCCAGACAGAGGAACCGGATCCGGATAAGGATCATCAGGATCGACAGGACCCACAGCAGCAGCACTGTTTCAAGCTGAATGCTCACGCCGATAAACAGCATCGCGACCGAGACTGCCAGTCCGGCCGCCCAGCCCCACAAATACGTCCGCCACGTTTCCCCTACCAGTGAATGAAGACTCGTGGCGAACAATTTGCGTTCAAACTGAATTTGTTTCCGGTATTGAAGAATAACAAGCAGAAGTCCGATATAAGTAAAAGGGTTCAGCCATAGGCGGCCGAACGCCATCAAGAATCGACCAGCAATATCCGCAATAATGTCCATAACACTCTCCTTGCAGGCTCGAATCTTACATGTCTATATGGGATAAAAACTCATTCTGACACTCCCTATACTATTCGACCCGCCTGTTCTTTTTCCTTCCGCACCTCTGCATTTGTCAAAAAGAAGAAGACGGTAAGGGCTGCGCTTATCCGTGCGCGATTCCCCTTACCGTCTTTTTGTTTACTTGGAAAGCTGGGTCTGCAGCTCTTTCACAGCCGCTTTCAACTGGTTATCATTCTTAGGCAGCTTGATGGCTTCAAGTACCGCAGTCTCCAGCTTCTTGGCTGTCGCAATGTCCACTTCCCCTGTTGCCGGAAGGCCCTTGCTCGTCTGAAAGGCTTTAACCGCCTGAGCGGTTTTGGCGCTGTAGTAGCCGTCCGTCCGATCAGGCGCATGCCCAATCCCGGTCAGCATCAGCTGAAGGTTCTTGACATCTTCATTGTTGCTGTCCGGCTTCAAAGTGTCCTTCTTAGATAGAATGGAAGCTTTGAAGAATGCGGGCTGCTCTACCTTAATATCCGGCTCGATTCCTTTTTTGTGAATCCAGTTGCCATCCGGTGTGAGCCACTTGTAGACGGTCATTTTGATGTTGCTGCCGTCTCCCATTTCTTTGACATACGTTTCCTGGACGGTACCTTTACCGAAGGTGGTCTCTCCGATCGTTTTGCTGCCGACCGCTTCTTTAAAAGCACCCGCCAAAATCTCGGAAGCACTTGCGCTTCCTTTATTCGTCAAGACGACAACCGGATAGTTCTTCGTACCGCCCTTGGAGGTGGTCGCTTCCTTCTTGCCGTCGCGGTTCTCGATCTGCACAATCGGTTTGCCTTTAGGCACGAACGGCTCCACCATATCAATCACGACATTTAGCAGACCGCCGGGATCATTGCGGACATCAATAATGAGACCTTTCATGCCCTGGGATTCAAGCTTCTCCAGTTCTTTCTTGAAATGATCTCCCGTATTGGCGGAGAACTGGCGGACTTCGATTTTGCCTATTCCGTCTTCCAGCATTTCGGCAAATACGGTTTCAATGTCGATTTCCGCACGGACGATGGTAACTTGAGTCGGGTCTGAAGAGCCCGGCCGCAAAATTTCCAGCTTCGCCTGCGTTCCTTTTTCACCGCGGATTTTGAGCACAGCCTGGTTAACTGTCAGCCCGTCCAGCTTTTCTCCGTTCACAGACACGACAATATCATTAGCCATAATGCCTGCTTTCTCAGCCGGAGATCCTTTGATGGGCGATACAACCTTGATTCTGCCGTCCTCTGCCGTCACCTCGGCTCCGATTCCCTGGAACGACGAGTTAATGTTCTCGGTAAATTGTTTGGCTTCTTCCTTGTCCATATAGACTGTATAAGGATCTTCCAGCGCTTCAAGCATCCCGTTGATAGCGCCATTCATGATTTTATCGTGATCCACATCACTCAAATACTTGTTCTCGATAAGCTCATAAGTCTTCGCAATTTTATTGACATCCTGACTGCTGAGGCTGGACGAAGCGGCAGGAGCGGCAACTCCTAAGGATTTGCTCACTCCTGGAAACAGATTCGATCTGACTGCCGTCAGTGTCAAAATGCTGCTTACGAACATACCTAGCAAGACGAATGCTATAACTGAACGTCCTTTAAATCGCACTGCCGTTTCACCACCCTTGTACTTGCACCCTTGTGAGCTGCTCTTACTAGTATATGACAAGCTCTACCAATTTATGAGTGCCAGTCCCTAAAACGTTGAAGCTTCTAGAAAAGATATCCGGACGGATTAACCGGTTTGGAATTAATACGGACTTCAAAGTGCAGATGGTTGCCTGTTGAGCGACCGGTCGATCCTACTTCAGCAATCTTCTGGCCTTTTTGCACCGATTGGCCCTTTTGTACTTTAATCCCGCCGTTGCGGATATGTCCGTAGAGCGTCCATACGCCGCCGCCGTGATCGACAATTACACAGTTGCCATAACCGCTCCATTCCGAAGCAACCAGCACGGTTCCTGACTCAGCCGCATAAATATCGGTACCCAGCGGAGCCGGGAAATCAATGCCGCTGTGATTGGCGCTAGATCCGTTAATCGGGTCATTACGTCCGCCATAGCCGGAAGATATATTCACTTTGAACGGCAGTGGATACCCCATTTTGCCGGCGCTTGAAGCCGGTCCTTTACTGCCACTGCCACCGCCGCCGCCAGAAGTTATAGCAGAATTAGAAGACTGGCTTGCTGCCTTCTTGGCCGCTGCAGCGGCAGCCGCAGCTGCGGCTGCTGCCGCTTCTGATTTCTTCCTTGCCTGAAGCTGAGACTCCTTCTGGGCATAAGCGATGATTGCTTGTTCCTGCTCGCTGTTAATTTCTTCGAGATTCTTCTGCTCTTCGCTCAGAGAAGCAACCTTCACCTCTTTGGCTTTTTCCTTAATGAGCAGATCCTGCTTAATATCCTCCGTCTGCGCAAACAATGTTTTGACATAAGCAAGCTGTTTCTCAATTTGCTGTTTCTTCTCTATAACTAGAGCCTGGTCTTTTTTATTCTCCTCCAGAATTTCCTTGTCCTGATCTACAATCGATTTCAGAGCAGACATCCGGTCAATGAAATCAGAGAAATTAGTCGAATTAAGTAGAACCTCTAAGTAGGAGACCGAGCCGTTCTCATACATGGTACGTACGCGGGATTTCAGCTGCTTGTCCCTTTTTTCCACACGCTGCTCAGCCGCATCCAGCTGGACCGCATTTTCTTCCAAATCAGTGGTTGTGTTCTCGATTTGTTCGTTCAACCCGGCCAGTTTAGCGGTTGTAGCATCCAATTGATCCATTAATGTCTTAATATCTTTAGCAGTTTCCTGCTTTTCTTTCTCTACCTGTGTAAGCTGATTTTGTACATCCTTCGCTTTCTGTTCGGCGGCGGATTTCATTTTCTTCATATTCGAAATTTCTTGATCGATCTTGGCCGTGTTGGAAGCCCCGATGGCTACCGAATACGGGAGCAATGTTGTCGAGATTCCGAGTGCAATCACTAAAGGCATAATTCTTTTCTTCAAGTGTTGATCCTCCTCTTACACATTGTGCACGCGTTTGATCCTGCTCACGTTTACACTTTGAGAAACTTACGCACGGAAATGATACTGCCCCAGATTCCAATCAGAAAACCGAGACTAAGCAGCAAACCGGCAATGACAAAACTGATTTCACCAAAAGGCTTCAATTGAATAAATACCATACTTAAATCACTCTTGCTTACATCTACCAATTTGGAATATCCATACAACAGGACTATTACCGGAACAGCAGATCCACCTATACCAAGCAAGGCACCTTCGATAAAGAAAGGCCAGCGGATAAATGAATTGGTAGCACCGACCAGCTTCATGATGGAAATCTCTCTGCGACGGGCAACAATAGTCAGCTTAATCGTGTTAGCAATCAAGAATATCGAGGTGAAGGCAAGCAGAGCAACCAGCACGAGTCCGACATTCCGGACAATTTCCGTGATTTTGAACATGTTCTCTACGGTTCCCTGGCCGTACTTGACACTATCGATCAGCTTGGTTTCTTTACCTTCGTTCATCTGGTTGATCTTGCCCGCAACTGTTGCCACCTGACGGGGATCTTTAACCTCTACTTTAAAAGCCGGCGGCAGAGGGTTCTCGTCTCCATCGAATCCGTCCAGGAATCCTTTGCCTTCCTCGCCAAGCCTTTCACGCAAATCAATCAGGCCCTGCTCCTTCGAAACGAAGGTGACATTCTTTACCTCAGACATAGCCATAAGCTCTTGCTTAAGCCGGTTGGTCTGATCATCTGGGATATTTATATCCATGTAAACGCGTATTTCGACTTGCTTTTCTATTTGATCTGCTACGTAATTCACATTCAGTGACAGCAGCAGGAACACGCCAAGGATAAAGAGCGATATGGTAATCGAGGAGATCGACGCGAACGTCATCCACCCGTTACGGATAATATTGCGAAAGCCTTCCCGCAAGTGACGGGTCAGTGTCCTACTCTTCATAGCCGTACTCACCTCGCAGCTCGTCACGGGCAATGAGACCGTTCTCGATAGCAATTACGCGTTTGCGCATTGTGTTTACAATTTCTTTGTTGTGTGTGGCCATCATGATCGTTGTACCCCGGAAATTAATTTCTTCCAAGAGCTTCATTATCCCCCACGAAGTATCCGGGTCTAGATTCCCTGTCGGTTCGTCTGCGACGATAACCGCAGGGTTATTTACTATTGCCCGAGCAATAGCTATACGTTGTTGTTCACCACCGGACAGCTGTCCTGGCAGGTTATTTGCTTTGTCCTTGAGGTGCACCAGATCGAGGACTTCCATCGTCCGCTTCTTGATGAGCTTCTTCGGAGCCTCAATGACCTCCATCGCGAAAGCAATATTCTCAAAAACGGTCAGTTTCGGCAGCAAACGATAGTCTTGGAAAATAACGCCGATATTACGGCGGACATACGGAATTTTGCGCTGCTTCACCTTCTCGATATTAAACCCATTAACAAAAATTTGTCCTTTTGTAGGCCTTTCTTCCCGATAAATCAGCTTCATAAAGGTCGATTTACCAGCTCCCGAGGGACCGACAATATAAACAAATTCGTTGCGGTCGACTTTAACGTCGATTCCACGCAGCGCGTGAGTCCCGTTCGGATAGGTCTTCCAAACATCCTGCATCTCGATCAAAATCATCACTTCCTGTTAATGGCGGATTGATCCTAGCTCCCTATGAAGTTCGACAACCATCTCAAAAATCCTTTAAAAAAAGGGGAATATTCAACATGTTTTCACACTTACCGCGGAAAATGTTGCGTTTTCGCCTGTTTTCGCCCAAAGGCATATTTGTCCGATTATCTCGATACACATATAGAACAGACATCCGCCCTGAATTAGCTGTTTCTTTAAATCCGATAGTCAACACTCTACAAAGAAAACCAAAGGAGCTTCTTATGAGGCCAGTCAAACGCATGATGGTAGTAACCTTGATCGCTGTGCCTCTTGCGGCTGCATTATGGCTCGGCTCTATGTTTTATTACGGCACTCGCCCCGCCTTCCCGGAAGCCTTCTCCATATCGGGCTGGACTGCCGGCGGTACTGGTTACGCTGAATTTGAAACTAATTGGAACAAGCAGCTTGATCGGCTCAAACAAAGGAAGATCGAACTTATCTCTAATAAACCAGAGATCCCTTCCCAATCACTCACGCTGGAGCAGCTGGGTCTACGTATAGATGACAGTGCGGTTCGCCAGAACTTCAACGATCTGACCGAAGGCAGCACGCTGACTCGCGCCCGCAACCGCTGGCGGCTTCGCAGCCATAAGACCGCCGTTCATCTATCTGTCGATCTTCGCCTGCTGGAAGCAAAGGTCCGGGCTGTTTGGCATACTCTTTATGCCGATCAACCTGTTCCGGCCAAGCGTATAATCACCCCTTGGGATGAGATTCGCTACGAGCCTGAACAAACCGTCTTGTCGATCAATGAAAGCCGTTTGAAGGCATCCATCGAACAGATCCTGCAACAGCCCGATGTTCTGGCGCAAGCGGAGCCTGCCGGGATCGAGCTTCCTTTTTATCAAAAGGCACCGGATGTGACCCTGCGCTTGTTACGCGATCAGCGTATCGATCGGCTCCTTACTCAGTTCACTACGGCTATAACCAGCTCCTCGGCTGGCCGCAAACATAACGTCCGTTCTACGGCTTCGACGCTCCATGATGTCATTCTGAAGCCAGGCGAAATCTTCGATTACGCACCTATTATTGAACAGACCGGCAAAAAGTTCGGCTTCCGGGAGGCTCCCGTTATTCTGAACGGAAAGCTGACCCCCGGAGTTGGCGGCGGAATCTGCCAAGTTTCCACGACTCTGTACAATGCCGTCTTAAGGGCCGGTCTGGAAATTGTCGAACGGAAAAACCACTCTCTGCCGATTAGTTATGCACCTATGGGGCAGGATGCAACTTTTTCGACAGGATACATCAATTTTCGCTTCCGGAACGACACAAATGCCCATCTCCTCATTCGCACTGAAATGACGGAAACAGCCTTAACAGTTAAACTGTTCGGAAGCATTCCACGGGATACGACGTATGAGATTGAGTCGACGACAGTCGAGACCCTCTCACCACCTGTTAAATACGTTCATAATCCGGCTCTCCAAACAGGACAGCAGATCGTCTTAAGCCCCGGTAAACAAGGATTTATCGTAGACACCTTCCGGATCAAAAAACAGAACGGGAATGTCGTTTCCCGGGAAAGAATTTCCAGAGACCGCTACTCCCCGCAGAACAAAGTTGTGGCAGCCAATACCGGCAAGCTTAAGGTACCCGCAAAGCAACCCCCGCCGCAAAACAACGTCATCGAGGACGGAGTAACCGGATCTTGGTCGCAGACATCTCCGTGACCGGATACAACGATAAGAATGAAACAGGAAAGGCTCTGAGCATCAAGCGGGGGCTGCGCCAGCCGCAAGAATTTCATGAGCCTTTCAGTTATTTATTCATTATTTACTTTTTGAAACCATGCTGTCAACCCAACTAACAGTTTCTCCCATACGGGACTCTGCCCGAGAGATTGCCCCCTCCACTTGCGGACCCGCAGTGCCGCCGTAGACATTACGCGCATTAACGACCTGCTCCGGCTGGAGAACCTGGTAAATATCTTCGCCGAATAAAGTTGAGAATTGTGTGAATTCCTCCATCGACAGATCGAGTAAGAATTTTCCCTGCTGGATGCAGTAAAGGACCGTTTTGCCGATGACTTCATGCGCCTGACGGAATGGCAGCCCTTTGTTAACCAGATAATCCGCAATGTCAGTTGCATTGGAGAAATCCTGGTTAACGGCTTGACGCATCCGGTCTTTGTTGACTTTCATCGTCGCGACCATGGGAGCGAACAGTTGCAGTGCTCCTTGAAGCGTACGGACGGTATCCAGCATTCCTTCCTTGTCTTCCTGCATGTCTTTGTTATAGGCCAGCGGAAGCGCCTTGAGGACGGTCATCAGACCGAAGAGGTTGCCGTACACACGGCCTGTTTTGCCGCGCACCAGCTCGGCTACGTCCGGATTCTTCTTCTGTGGCATAATGGAGCTGCCCGTACAGAAGGCATCGTCCAGTTCGACGAAGGCGAACTCGGTACTCGACCACAGGACAAGCTCTTCACAAAAACGGGACAAGTGCATCATAATGAAGGACGCATTCGCCAAGAACTCCAAGATGAAATCACGGTCGCTGACCGCATCCAGACTGTTCTCGTAGACCGCATCAAATCCAAGCTGCTCGGCTACGAAGTGACGGTCGATCGGGAACGTCGTTCCCGCAAGCGCACCCGCTCCGAGCGGAAGCACATTGATCCGCTTGTAGCTGTCCTGCAGCCGCTCGATATCGCGCTGGAACATAGACACGTACGCCATCAGATGATGGGCGAACAGGATCGGCTGCGCCCGCTGCAGATGCGTGTAACCCGGCACAATGGTGTCGAGGTTGGCTTTGGCCTGCGTCAGCAGTGCCTCCTGCAGCTTCTGCAGCAGGCCGACAAATTCAACTACACGGCTGCGCAGGTACAAGTGCATGTCCGTTGCCACTTGGTCGTTACGACTGCGGCCCGTATGCAGCTTGCCTCCAACAGGCCCCACTTCATCGATCAGCGTCTTCTCGATATTCATATGAATGTCTTCGTTCGCAACTGTATACTCCAGCTCACCGCGGCGGATCATGCCAAGAACGCGATTCAGTCCGTCCTTGATAGTCTCAACATCTTCCTGCGGAAGAATTCCGCATTTGCCCAGCATGGTAACATGAGCGAGACTTCCCTGAATATCTTCTTCCGCCAGTTCTTTATCGAACGTGATGGAAGCGGTGTATTCCTCTACTAATTGGTCGGTTTGTTTGGTGAACCGGCCGCCCCACAGTTTGGACACGACTTCTGCCTCCTTGGATTGGAACGGAACAACGGGCCGCTTCCGGCCCGTTCCGTTACTTTTTAATCGATCATGTATGTTGTACTTCTTTACATTCTAACGAAGTATTCTGCTGATATGGAATAACCCTTCCCGTAACAACGAAATGCCGCATTCCTGCACTTCAACGGCACATCGGGATCAGAAAATTATTTCCCGGACTGTTCCACCCCAGAGCTAACTTTGAGGCGCAGTGCATTCAGGCGGATAAATCCGGCTGCATCGCCTTGATCGTAAGCTTGGGTCGGATCTGCTTCCATCGTTGCGATATCCGGGTTGTACAAGCTAACCGGACTCTTCACGCCGGCAGCAATGACGTTGCCTTTGTAGAGCTTCGCACGAACTGTACCCGATACGTTCTTTTGGCTCTCCGTAACGAGTGCTTGAAGCGCAAGACGTTCCGGAGCAAACCAGAATCCGTTGTATACAAGCTCGCTGTATTTCGCAATCAGCGAGTCCCGAAGATGCATAACTTCGCGGTCCATCGTCAACGACTCCATCCGGCGGTGAGCTGCGAACAGGATCGTACCGCCCGGCGTCTCGTATACACCGCGGCTTTTCATGCCGACAAAACGATTCTCGACCATATCGATACGTCCGATCCCATGCTTGCCGCCCAGCTCGTTGAGCTTCTCCATCATTTGCAGAGGGTTCAGCTTCTCGCCGTTGAGCGCCACGCAGTCGCCCTTCTCAAATTCAAGCTCGATATATTCCGGCTGATCCGGCGCATCTTCCGGGGATACGCTCAGCACGTACATATCGCGGTTGGATTCCGCACTTGCGTCGAACCAAGGATCTTCGAGCATGCCGCTTTCAAATGAGATATGTAGCAGGTTGCGGTCCGTTGAATACGGCTTAGCCGCGGAAGCCTGTACAGAAATTCCCTGCTTCTCCGCATAAGCGATCATTTCCGCGCGTCCCGGGAACTGCTCCCGGAAAGATTCCAGACGCCAAGGAGCAATAACGCCCAGCTCCGGTGCCAACGCAGCAGCCGTCAACTCGAAACGGATCTGGTCGTTGCCCTTGCCGGTTGCGCCATGTGCGATTGCTGTTGCGCCTTCAGCGCGTGCAATCTCAACCATGCGCTTAGCGATCAGCGGACGCGCAATGCTCGTACCGAGCAGGTATTGGCCTTCGTACAGTGCACCGGACTGGAACATCGGGTAGATGAAGTCCTTTGCAAACTCTTCGCGGAGATCGTCAATATAGACTTTGCTTGCGCCAGTAGCGAGCGCTTTTTCTTCCAGACCGTCCAGCTCGTCTTTCTGGCCGATATCGGCTGTAAACGCGATGATTTCAGCGTCGTAAGTTTCTTTGAGCCATGCGAGAATAACGGATGTATCCAGACCACCCGAATAGGCCAGCACGATTTTTTCCTTTGCCATGTTTCCCATCACCTTTGCTGCAATAATTTAAATAAACTTTTATATAATCGAGTATAGACGAAAAAATATATTTATCCAACCACGCGACCCACGGTTTCTACATAATTGAAGCCATAATAGCTTTCTGTGCATGCAGGCGATTCTCCGCCTGATCGAATACGAACGAATTCGGCCCGTCGATGACGCCTTCGCTGACTTCTTCCCCGCGGTGTGCAGGCAGGCAGTGCAGGAAGAGGTAATCCTTCTTCGCATAGCTCATCAGCTCTTCGTTGACCTGGTAACCGCTAAATGCGCGTTCCCGCTCCTGCTGCTCGGCTTCAAAGCCCATGCTTGCCCATACATCCGTGTAGATCACGTCTGCATCTGCCGCCGCTTCCTTCGGATCGTTCGTTACAAGAACGGAGCCGCCTGTTTGAGACGCAAATTCCTTGCTCGTACGGACGAGCTCTTCCTGCGGCGTATAGCCTTCCGGTGATGCGACTGCAATATGCATGCCGAATTTGGCGGCCCCTACCATCAGAGAGTGAACCATATTGTTGCCATCGCCGATATAGGCGATTTTGAGGCCTTCCAGGCTTCCTTTGTGCTCCTGAATGGTCATGTAATCTGTCAAAGCCTGACAAGGATGCGAGAAATCCGTCAGCCCGTTGATGACGGGAATCGTAGCGGCACGGGCCAGGTCAACCACATTGCGGTGAGCGAACGTGCGGATCATAATACCGTCCAAGTAACGGGACATCGTCTGTGCCGTATCCGAAACCGTTTCCCCCCGGCCAAGCTGAATGTCGTTCTTACTTAAGAAAAGCGCATGTCCGCCAAGCTGAAACATGCCTACTTCAAAAGATACCCGCGTCCGAGTGGAGGATTTCTCAAAAATCATGCCAAGCGTTTTGCCTTTGAGAAGCTGATGGGCTTCTCCAGCCTTTTGTTTTGCCTTCAAATCCCGGGCAAGGCTGATCAAATAGTTCAACTCTGCTGGTGTGTAATCGACAAGCCCCAGGAAGTCTCTTCCTTTAAGCTGCGTCTGCATGTCTTCTTGTAATGTGCCGGACATAGGAGTCAGTCCTTTCTTCTCTCATAATGTCGGAGAATCCGCATGCGGACGCCCCTTATCTGCCCTACACCGATTAGTGAGGCTCTTCCGCTGTGAAAAATAGGAAGAGCCGTCATGTACGGATAGACCGATTGGTTTACTTCTCGAAAAAATGGGCGCTCCGTTCAGAACCGGAGTCTCTATATGGAAGCCTCTCTTATTGTACTAAAACAGCAGCCTTGCCAGCCAGTATATCGCATACTACATCAAGGCCTTGCTGCAAGTCTTCTTTGGAGATGGTCAGACTCGGAAGCAGACGGATAACTTGCGGACCCGCCGAGACAACCAGAACACCGGCAGCGTGAATTTCCGAAATGATTTCAGCCACCGGCTGCTTGCATACGATTCCGATCAGCAGGCCTTTGGAGCGAATCTGCTCAACCAGCGGATTATTCCCCAGCTTCTCATTCAATGTGCTCAAAGTCCACTCGCCGAGTTCAGCGGCACGGTCCGCGATCTTGTCGCTCAGCATATACTCGACTGTCGCGATAGCCGCCGCCATCGCAATCGGAGTACCGCCGAATGTGCTGCCGTGGGAGCCTGCCGAGAAGGCCGGGGCAAGCTTCGCCTTGCCCAGCATAGCGCCGATCGGAAATCCGCTGCCCAGACCTTTGGCCATGGTGAAGATATCCGGCTCAATCCCGTAATGCTCGTAGGCGAATAGCTTGCCCGTACGGCCCATGCCCGTTTGAATCTCATCGACAATCAGCAGCAGATTCTTCTCTTTGCACAGCTCCGCCAGTTGTTTGATGAAAGCCGGATCGGCTGTAATAACGCCGCCCTCGGCCTGCACCATTTCGATCATGACTGCACAAGTCCGGTCATTGATCAGACTCTTAACAGACTCAATGTCATTGAAGTTCGCATACGAGAAGCCTGCCGGCAGCGGATGGAACCCTTCCTGTACCTTCTCCTGTCCAGTCGCCGTTAATGTCGCCAGTGTACGGCCGTGGAAGGACTGGTGGAACGTAATGATTTCATGGCGGTCTTCGCCCAGCACTTTCTGTGCATAACGGCGCGCCAGCTTGATTGCCGCTTCGTTGGCTTCCGCTCCGGTGGAGCAAAAGAACACGGCATCGGCACAGCTGTTGTCAGTCAAAAGCTTCGCAAGCTTCTCCTGATTCGGAATGTGGAACAAATTCGATACGTGCCAAAGCTGGTCGAGCTGCGCAACCAGTTTCTCTTTTACAGGTGCGGGTACGTGCCCCAAATTGGCAACTGCGAGGCCGGACATCAGATCGATGTATTCCTTGCCTTGGTCATCCCACAATCGGCTACCTTCCCCTCTAACCAAAGTAATCGGAAAACGGGCATAGGTCGGAAATAAACGGCTTGCCTGCTGAACCATGTTCTTCACTCCCATCTTTAGATTGTCTCTTCTAGTGCTTCCAAACTTGCTCTAAATTCTGCTGTTATGTGAATCTCTGCTGCAATCTGCCTGCTGCAGAACGGATGCTACAAATTTATGATTCGCGTTCCTACATTGCCGCCAGCCAGTACCTGGCTAAGAATACCCGGAACGGATCCGTCCACGATCACCACTTCGCGTACAGCGCCCTGGATACACTGGATGGCGGCCCGTACCTTCGGGATCATGCCTCCGTAGATATCACCGCTTGCGATCATGGCTTCGATCTCCTCGACCGTCACAGTAGGAAGCACCCGCTTCTCTCCGTTCTCGATCTTCATAATACCGGGCACATCCGTCACGACAATCAGTCGTTCCGTCCCGATCCGCGAGGCCACAGCACCTGCTGCCGTATCCGCATTGATGTTGTAGCGCTGGCCTCCGTTGCTGCCGAGACCGATCGGAGCAATGACAGGCATGAAGCCCATGCCGACGATTCCATGCACAAGCTCCGCATTCACATCGCTCACGTCGCCTACAAGCCCTACTTCGGCAGCGTTAGCCACGGGCTCCGCCGTGATGAGACGGCCATCCACACCGGATAAACCGAGTGCTTTGGCACCTGAAAGCTGTATTCGCCGCACAATTTCCTTGTTAATGCGTCCGGCTAAAACCATTTCGACCACATCAAGTACCTGCTCGCTCGTTTTGCGAAGCCCGCCCACGAACTCGGTCTCAATCTGAAGCTGGCTTAGCGTCTCAGAAATAGCCGGACCACCGCCGTGTACGATAACAGGTACAATGCCCTGATCCTGCAGCTTCTTCAAATCTTCAAAGAAAGAGTCCGGTAATGCGGCAAGCGTACTGCCTCCGCACTTCATTACAAAACTGTTCATCTAACTTCCGCCCCCGATTCCATCACTGGCATGCCCGCTCCCATTACGTACGGTAAGCTGCGTTGATGCGGACATAATCGTATGTCAAGTCACAACCCCAAGCGGTCGCGCTGGAATTTCCCATATGCAGGTTCACATTAATTTGTACAAAATCGCCCTTCAAGTACTCCTCTGCCCGATCCTCGTCAAACTTCACAGGCCTCGACTGGCTGAGCACCATAATGTCGCCGAGCTGAACATCTACCGTGTCTGTCTGAACCGGCTGGCCGGCGCGCCCGACAGCCGCGATAATGCGGCCCCAGTTCGCATCGGCTCCGAAGCAGGCCGTTTTCACGAGTGAGGACCCGATGACGGTCTTTGCGATCGCCCGGGCGGCATCACGCGAAGCTGCGCCGAGCACGTTCACCTCAATCAGCTTCGTCGCCCCTTCACCGTCACGGGCGATCATCTTCGCCAAATGCTCCGATACATAGGCGAACGCAACCGCGAAGGCTTCCCAGTCCGGGTGATCCGGAGTCAGCGCCTCTTCTCCGGCAAGACCGCTCGCCATCACGACGACCATATCGTTCGTGCTGGTGTCGCCATCCACCGTAATCATATTGAAGGTGGAATCGGTTGCCGCACTCAGCAGCTGCTGCAGATGCTCGCTGCTGATGTTAGCATCGGTTGTGACGAAACCGAGCATCGTTGCCATGTTCGGGTGAATCATTCCCGAACCTTTGGCCGCTCCGGCGACGTGAACTTCACGGCCGCCGACATTCACGCGCACGCAGGCGACTTTCTTCACCAGGTCGGTCGTCAGGATCGCCTGGCAGAAATCGTCGCCGCCCTCGGCGTGCACCTTCTCCGGCAGCGCTTCGATGCCGGAGAGAACCTTCGGCATCGGCAGCAGTTCGCCGATGACGCCCGTCGAAGTGACGCCCACGAGGTTCTCGGCGAGGCCCAGCTGACGCGCCAATGCTGCACGCATCTCACGCGCATCCGCGAGTCCCTGCTCGCCAGTGCATGCGTTGGCGTTGCCGCTGTTAACGAGCATCGCCTGAAGCTTGCCTCCGGCAGCGACGCTCTCCTGAGTTACCAGGAGCGGTGCGGCCTGGAACGCATTCAGCGTGTATACAGCCGCAACCGCTGCGGGAACGTCGCATACGATCGCTCCGAGATCGTAGCGCTCGGTTTTTTTCAATCCGCAGTGAAGCCCGCCTGCGCGGAATCCTTTGGGCGTGGTCACCGTGCCATCGGGCACGACGGTAAAACGGCCTAGCAGCGTCATTGATGCTCACCTGTCCTTTTTCCATGAGGAATCGATAATATGAATAATCCGTTCTTACTCTTAAAAATCCTTGATCCTGCCTATATGATTTCGTCTTCGTTCTAGGCCGGTCCTTGTTAAACCAGCCCTTTCAATTGAGAGCAGGATGTATGTTATGAATAGCTCCTATGGATATACAGGCGTGAAATTCAGTCCCGCAGTCTCATCCCAGCCCATCATTAAATTCAGATTCTGGATCGCCTGGCCTGCCGCCCCTTTAACCACGTTGTCGATAACGGAAATTACCGTCACCCGGTTCGTACGCTCATCCACGGCAAATCCGATATCGCAGTAGTTCGAACCCCAGACTTCTTTGGTAGCCGGAAGTTTGCCCTGTTCACGGATCCGTACGAATTTGCGTCCCTCATAGTACTGGCGGTACAAGTCAATAAAAGCCTGCGCATCATGTTCCCCTCTGAGCTGCGCATAACAGGTTGCCATTATACCGCGTGTCATCGGCACCAGATGAGTCGAGAACGTCATTGTAACGGGTTGGCCGGCTGCATCACTAAGCACCTGCTCAATTTCCGGAATATGCTGATGACGGTTCAGTTTATAAGCAGAGAAATTCTCGTTAGCTTCCGCATAGTGCGCTCCCAGACTTAGGCCCCGGCCTCCACCGGACACACCTGATTTGGCATCGACGATTATCGTCGAGGGGTCGATCCATCCTGCCTTAACAGCAGGCACCAGCCCCAGAAGAGTAGCCGTCGGATAGCATCCCGGATTCGAGACGAAATTTACACCTTGCACCTGATCTCCATACACTTCGCATAAGCCGAAAACCGCCTTGTCCAGATCCTCCTGCGGAGCTCCATCGCGCTTGTACCACTGGGTGTATAGCTCCGGAGTTTTCAAGCGGAAATCACCGGACAAGTCGATGACCTTCAAACCCGCTTCCAGCATATCCGGAGCCAGCTTTGCCGCTACACCTGCCGGGGTGGCCAGGAAAACAACGTCAGCCTTGGAGGCGATCAACGGGATGTCTACCGCATCAAGCGACTCCTGCATTATGGCATTCAGATGAGGAAATCCCTCCGAAATCGGCGCCCCTGCACTCGAAGAGGAGATAACCGATGTAATCATGACCTGGGGATGATTTAACAGAAGCCGGATTAACTCGACTCCCCCATATCCCGTTGAACCTACAATCGCCGCACGAACCTGTGTAGTCATAAGCTTTTCCCTCCAAACGTTCCAAAAAGATATGTATTATTATACATTCAGGGGTATATTAATTCAACGAGTTTTTTAGCCTGTTTTCCAGTGTTCTGAGCCCTGAGATCCCCGCAATAGCCGAAATCCTGCCAAACCCTGCGAATTTAAACTATATTGGACTCTGTCTGAGGAAGACTGGGATTAATCGGTTCATTCTCATAATGCGAATGTGTTATTTGGATAGACAAAAAGGCAGCCTGCGCAGCTGCCGCATACCACCATGTTGTTAAAGATATTTGTGCATAAAAAGAAAGTACCCTTACTCATCCGTTCCCAGCTTCATTCTCACATCGGCCTCTTAAATCCTTCTCCCAGAACTTCGTTCGCATTGCTGAAAATGATAAAGGCCTGCGGGTCGATCGACTGCACGAGCGCCTTCAGCTTGCTAACCTCTCCTTGACTGACTACAACCATAAGCACCAAGCGGGGGTCGCCCGTATATCCGCCTGCCCCTGTTAATTGGGTGAGACCGCGGTCCAGGTCATTCAGAATCGCCTCACGCAGTTTCTCTGAATCGTTGGATATGATATACGCTACTTTAGATGTATTCAGACCTACCTGTACAATGTCGATCGTTTTGGTGGTCACATAGAGTCCGATTAATGCATACAGGGCCTTCTCTGCGCCGAATACCAGCCCTGCCAGTAGGATGACCATACCGTCGAATACGGCTACCGATACCCCCAGGCTCAGACCTGAATACTTATGTAGAATTTGTGAGGCAATGCTGAAGCCCCCTGTGGACCCGCGTCCGCGGAAAACAATCCCGATCCCGAGCCCCAGGCCCATTCCCCCGTAAATCGTTGCGAGCAAGATGTTAGTGGTCAGAACCGGAAATCCGCTTGTCAGCATCACGAAGAGGGGCAGGACAATGGAACCGACAACAGCTTTCATGCTGTACGATCTTTCGAGAAGCCGCAGCCCAAGCAGGAATAAAGGAATGTTCAAGCCCCACTGGGTTAGAGCGGGCTGCCATCCTAGCGTCTGCTGAATAATGGTCGACAATCCGGACACTCCACCCGATGCTACCTGATTGGGGTTCAAGAACATATTAAAACTGCTCGAAATAATAAAAGACCCCAGAATAAGCATTCCGTATTCGTATATTTTCTGCTGCGGACTGTTCAGTACAAGCCTCTGTTTTCTCCGTTTCCCTCTGGCCATAGGTGTGCCTCCATCCATCCGACTTCGTCGGTCTAATTGATCTCTATTGGTAAGCCCGGGAATGTACCCCACTTCACTTCTGCCTAATCAAAAAAACCGTGCGGAGTCCCGGTTTCGACTAAACCGTTTCTCCGCACGTCTTTATTCTTCTTTCTTCTGAATCTGCAGACGCAGATACGCATCAATAAACGGATCCAGTTCGCCATCCATTACAGCGCCCACGTTCCCCGTTTCTTCGGTTGTACGATGGTCCTTGACCATGCTGTACGGATGGAACACGTAAGAACGGATCTGGCTTCCCCAGGCAATATCCGATTGTTCGCCGCGGATTTCCGCCAGATGCTTCTCCTGCTCTTCGATCTTCTTCTCGTAGAGCTTCGATCTCAGATGCTTCATCGCTCGTTCGCGGTTCTTAATCTGCGATCGCTCGGTCTGGCACGTCACCACGACTCCGGTCGGCAAGTGCGTAATCCGCACCGCCGAATCAGTCGTGTTGATGTGCTGACCGCCCGCTCCGCTGGCGCGGTACGTGTCGATCTTGAGGTCCTCCGTGCGGATATCCACTTCCACGTCGTCCTCGATCTCCGGCACTACATCGCAGGAGACGAAAGAGGTGTGCCTGCGTCCAGACGCGTCAAAAGGCGATATGCGGACGAGACGGTGCACGCCTTTTTCCGCTTTGAGGTAGCCGTACGCGTTGTGGCCCTTGATGAGCAGCGTAACGCTCTTCACGCCGGCTTCGTCGCCGGGCAAGTAGTCGAGCACCTCGACTTTGAAGTCTCGCTTCTCTGCCCATCTCCGGTACATGCGAAGCAGCATCTCGGCCCAGTCCTGGGACTCGGTGCCGCCCGCTCCCGGATGCAGCTCCAAAATCGCGTTCAGCTTATCGTACGGCTGACTGAGCAGAAGCTGCAGCTGGAAGTTCTCCAGCTGACGGAGAATCCCTTTAAGGCCGTCTGCGAGCTCTGCGGCCATCTCCTGGTCGTCTTCTTCGTCGGCCAACTGCGCCATGACTTCCATATCTTCGTACTCACTGGCCAGAGCATGAAATTGGTCCGCCACACTTTTAATCGCGTTCATCTCCCCGATGACCTTCTGAGCTTTTTCGTTATCATCCCAGAAGTCCGGCGCAGCCATCTTGACTTCATAATCTGCGATCTCTTCGAGCTTATGATCTAAGTCAAAGAGACCCCCTTAATTCCGTTAATCTCTTAGCTATTTCCCGCATGTCTTGCTTAACTTCAGGTTCCAGCATATCGATACACCTCGGATATTGTAATGTAAAAGCCTTGTACTCAACCGCTCCCATGAAACGCGGCTCAAGTGAAACGGTGAACTCTTCTATATAAGAAGTATTCCATCTAACCCCGTTTCGAATCCCTCTCGAACCCTGAGTGGTAAAATAACCCTGCATGGCAAGATTGAATAAATTATGCATACAAATGAATAACTATGCATAACTATTCACTTTCACTGCCAAGCAGGATTATCTGTTTACCTCAACCATCAGGTCTGTATTTATGAATGAACCTTATTCTTGCGGTAAGTGCAGCGAGAAGATACTACGAGCCGTGGCACTGCTTAAACTTCTTGCCGCTGCCGCATGGGCAAGGATCGTTACGGCCGATCTGATCTTCTTTCACGATCGGCTTCTTCCCGGCTGCTTCCACTTTAGGATCGACTGCCTGGCCTTCCGCTACGGCTTGACGCTCCAGGTTGCTCTCTACATGAGCCTTCATGATGTAGGTCGCCACTTCTTCCTGGATGCTGTCTACCATCTCGTGGAACATTTCGAAGCCCTCGAACTGATACTCACGAAGCGGATCGGTACCGCCGTACGCACGAAGGTGGATACCTTGGCGAAGCTGATCCATCGCATCGATGTGATCCATCCATTTGGAATCAACCGCGCGCAGAACTACAACCTTCTCGAATTCCCGAATAAATTCAGATCCGATTTCTTCTTCACGCTGATCATACTTTTCTTTTACTTTAGCATCGATAAATTCAATGATTTCGTCTATTTCCTTGCCCCACAGGTCTTTATCGGTAATAGCGTCTTCTTGCAGGAAGTTGTTATTCACATAATCGGCAACCGCCTGAAGATCCCACTCCTCCGGAATTTGAGCCTCGGAGCAATGTGCATTTACAATACGTTCAATGCTGGAGCGGAGCATCGTCTCTACAATCTCACGAATGTTCTCCGATTCCAGGACCTCGCGGCGCTGCTTGTAGATAATCTCGCGCTGCTGATTCATAACGTCATCATATTGAAGGACGACTTTACGCATATCGAAGTTGTTGCCCTCAACCCGCTTCTGAGCGGATTCGATTGCACGCGTAATGAGTTTGCTCTCGATCGGCTGGTCTTCTTCCATGCCCAGCCGGTCCATCATCGACATGATGTTCTCTGCTCCGAAGCGCTTCATCAGTTCGTCGCCAAGCGACAAGTAGAATTGCGAGGAGCCCGGGTCGCCTTGACGTCCTGCACGACCACGCAGCTGGTTATCGATCCGGCGGCTCTCGTGACGCTCCGTACCGATGATATGCAAGCCTCCGAGGTCGTGAACTTCGCCGCCCAGCACGATATCCGTACCACGGCCGGCCATGTTAGTCGCGATCGTAACCGCTCCGGCTTGTCCGGCACGGGATACGATTTCCGCTTCTTCGGCATGATATTTCGCGTTAAGCACTTTGTGCTGGACGCCTTTTTTCTTCAGCATATCCGACAGCAGCTCCGAATTCTCAATCGAAATCGTACCGACCAGAACCGGCTGCTTGTTTTTATAACGTTGCACAATCTCTTCCACGACGGCCTTGAATTTGCCCATCTCCGTCTTGTAGACAACATCTGCCATATCTTGACGGATCATCGGACGGTTAGTCGGCACGACGACTACATCGAGGCCGTAGATTTTCTTAAACTCTTCTTCCTCCGTCTTAGCCGTACCTGTCATACCGGACAGCTTACGGTACATCCGGAAGTAGTTCTGGAAGGTAATGGTCGCAAGCGTCATGCTTTCATTCTGAACCTGAAGCTGCTCTTTCGCTTCGATAGCCTGATGAAGACCATCGCTATAGCGGCGGCCTGTCATCAGACGGCCCGTAAATTCATCGACGATGACGACTTCATCATCCTGCACTACATAATCCACATCGCGGCGCATGATAGCTTTGGCCTTGAGTGCTTGCGTCACATGGTGATTGAGCGTTACATTCTGGTGATCGAACAGGTTCTCGACACCGAATGCTTTCTCCGCCTTCTCTACACCTTGCTCCGTCAGTGCAACAGAACGCACCTTGATGTCGATCGAGTAGTCTTCTTCCTCTTTAAGCTTGCTCACAAAACGGTCAGCGGCATAATACATGTCCGTCGATTTAGCGGCTTGTCCCGAAATAATAAGCGGCGTTCTCGCCTCATCGACAAGAATGGAGTCTACTTCATCAATGACAGCAAAAGAAAGCGGACGCTGTACCATCTGCTCTTTGTACAACACCATATTGTCACGCAGATAGTCGAAGCCATACTCATTATTAGTTCCGTACGTAACGTCGCATGCGTATGCCTGCTGCTTTTCTTCGTGGGACAGGTCATTCAGGTTAACACCGACCGTCATGCCCATGAAAGAATAGATCTGACCCATCTCCGCGCTATCGCGCTGTGCCAGATAATCATTGACGGTAACGACATGAACGCCTTTACCCGCCAGTGCGTTCAAATATACAGGCAGCGTGCCGACGAGCGTCTTACCTTCCCCTGTTCTCATCTCGGCAATCTTGCCTTCGTGAAGCACCATGCCCCCGATCAGCTGAACATCGTAATGACGTTTGCCTAGAACACGCTTGGACGCTTCACGCACAACGGCAAAAGCTTCCGGCAGAAGATCGTCAAGATCCTCGCCCTTATCCAACCGCTCCCGGAATTCGACGGTCTTGCCTTTCAATTGTTCATCCGACAGCGCCGAAATCTCCGGCTCGAGTCCATTTATCACCTGAACTGTTTTCTGATATCGCTTAATTTCACGTTCATTGGAATCACCAAACATTTTTTTGACCAGTCCTAGCATCGGTGAACCCCTTTCCCTACACTCAGTATCCTTAAATTGTATCAGTTTGCACGTCATGCCGCAACAAAACTGGGCATTCTTAACGGGAACATTTCAGTGTATCAGATAGGCATATCTGGAGCAAACCCACTCTTCTACATACGCAAAACTCGCTGGGATGTTGCACTTGAACCGAACGGCAAGGAAGAGTTTCATTTCCAAAGCTGGTGAAATTTTACCGAAAGGGGGCAGAAAAATTTTATTTGGACTCCCGGACGATCATTATAGGTGTGTTAACCGTACCAAGAACCCTCCCGGGCTTGTATGTGTCGACTTGTGTCGGCTTGTCCCCCTAGAACATGAAAGAGCTTGATCCCTGGGGATCAAGCTCGCTTTTTTCTACGTAAGTATAAAATTATCATTGCCCTATATAGTGATGCTGGAATTAATGGGTTACTCTACATGAGCGCTCATTGAGCTCCATCAGATAGCCGGTTCGATTAAACCGTATTTTCCATCATCCCTTTTATACACTACATTCACTTTCTCGGTATCCATATTGGAAAAAACAAAGAAATTATGACCGACCATGTTCATCTGCAGGATTGCCTCTTCAATGTCCATCGGCTTCAGCGTAAAACGCTTCGTCCGGACCAGTTCGTAATCCTCCTCTTCCTCGTCCAACGTCATTACTTGGCTTTCGAGTTGCTTAGACAGGTCTCGCTTGTTGCCTTCCAGGCGGATTTTACGGTTCATTTTCGTTTTGTGTTTGCGGATTTGGCGTTCCAACTTGTCGACCACCAAATCAATGGCTGCATACATATCTTCATCTTTATTCTCGGCACGCAGCAGGACGCCTTGGAGCGGGATCGTCACTTCTACTGTATGGATGCCTTTAGTAACACTTAATGTTACGGCACCTTCCGAGTTGAGGGGGGCTTCAAAGTACTTCTCCAGCCTGCTCAGCTTCTTCTCCACATACTCTCTGAGGGCAGCTGTTATCTCGAGATGATCTCCTCGAACGGTGAATTTCATATAAAACTCCTCCCTTCATGTCTCTATTATACCTCAATTAATTTGAATATTCAAAATATGTTGTTTACAAATCCTTGACGATACTTAAGCATATTTGTGAACTCTGAATCATCATGCAAAAAAACACCCTGGAGTTCTCCAGGGTGTTGGTTCACACGTCATTGCCTTGTACTATGAACCGGCCAACGGCCGAATGATTGCAAAAGTTCCTTGCGTGATTAGAGCTTGTTCACGTTAGCAGCCTGTGGTCCGCGAGCGCCTTCTACAATGTCAAACTCGACCTCTTGACCTTCATCTAATGTCTTGAATCCATCTGTCTGAATCGCAGAGAAATGTACGAATACGTCTCCGCCGTCTTCACGCTCAATGAAACCATATCCTTTTTCTGCATTAAACCATTTCACTTTACCTTGCATCGAACACATTCCCTTCTATCTTCAAATAAATGTAAGCCTTTACTTACCTTTTGAATATATCACCCGCCAAATAAATGTGTCAATCTCATGACGGAATAATCCCAAATATTTTGAAAATTTAGGTATTCACAGATTTGACAGCATAGGCATTAAGTCCTAAAACCCTTGTCCAAAGCGAGGTTTTTCTACTTATTCACAGAGTTATCAACAGAGTTATGCACATTATCCACAGGTTAGATATGTGTATATTATTAGAATTCTAGAAGTACAAATGGATAAAATTCGAAATCCGATAGCTATTTCAAGGTCGTTTCTATCACGTCACCCTCTTTGTCAAGTAGAGATAGGTCTGCTCCCGAATAACCTATATAAGATCTTTGCGTCATTCAAACTCACCCTAAATCCAATCCACTGAATATCACCTTAATCTTTAACTAGTAATGAAATATGAGCAAGAGTATCATAATTATTTCGTTTTAATTCTACTAGAATGGAGTTAATATACGAATTGTTATGTTCAATTGTTTTGGCATACGCTTGAATTGTTCTAATAACAATTTCATCACTTAACCCCTTATGTTTACCTGATACTCCAACAAGATGTATCTTAAGCATCCCATAAATAACTGATAAGAGCGCATATTCATCGAACAATGAAATTTCTTTTTCTGACAAGTTGGGAAATAATGAACCAAATAAATTGTTAACTAAGTAGTTTTCTAAAATGTACTCTTTTTCATCCATATAAGATGAATAATAAACTTTAAAGTTTTCCTCATAATTAAGTCTGAACTTATCTAGATCAAATACCTCACTGTCTTGATTCAAACCTTCCATCATTTCCTTATAAGTAACCTGGTACCTATCCATAGATATTCCATAATCTAATCTTGATTTTATAAGTTCAAATAGCGCCTGTAGCTTCAAATCGAGGTTTACTCTTAATTCGGCAATCGAATCAGTATACTCAGGACTATGCAATTTAGATCGAAAAGAATCGATAATATCAGAAATGGATAATCCATAATTTCGTTCTATGTCATTCTGTAAGGCATCAATAAATAAACCGAGCAATACCATTCGATCTCCTAGCAACATGGTACGCCTCTGAATGATTTCAATGGCTAGCATTCTTATTGGCCAAAAATATTGCGTGTAATTGTTTTGCACTTGAATCCCACCGGTTTTTACTACGGGCCAATTGGATTCAAGTTCACACTCCGCTTCTTCAAATTCAATCCCTTGCGGTTGGAGCAATACTAAACGGGCAATCTCTGGACAAGATACCTTGCCCGACAATTCGTAATTTTGGTCATATTTATTCAGATTTCTTGGATACGTATTGCATGTATTAGACAGTGCCTTCTCCCCTAATTTCATCTGAATAGCACACCATTTATCTTCTGTAAGCATGGAACAACAGTTCTTTTCGGTTAAAATAAAACTTGCATAATAGCGATCACTACGGTTAGCGTTATTTTTATTCCTTCTAAGTCCGCTGCTTAGCTTATCACGCAATACCGGATCTTTTACCTTCTGATAATTCTTATATGTTTTTCTATCGATAGATACAGTCCAACCAGCACAACAGGTATCTTCGCACTCTCCTCCTATACACTTGAAGTTTTTCATATACTCCGGCATTAAAGTATTCTGCTTCATTTTGGGGTCCCTCATTTCCTATCAACAGATATTTTATTTAGCCGCTCAATAGCTGGGGTGAAACTGGCTTCCGAGCTAATTCTATACTCAATCAATGCTTTATCGACCTGACCCGTTAATTCATAGTACAATCCCAAATTATATCTTGCTTTGTAGCTACCTACGCCTAGCACAGACTCGTACTTTCGAGGATCCGGTTCCCCAAGCTCAATGCAAGTAAGGAATATATCAGGAATCAAATGAGCGAATTTTGCTGACCCTAGTTCCACAAGAGTGCAGCCATAAAGGAAATATAGATCTGTATAATCAGGGTATTGTTCGATTCCTACCTGTAAAACTTCAAATAATTCCGTAAATTTCTTGTTTTTTAAAAGAACCCAGCCATATGTTTGAACAAGTGTACTGTGAAATGCCTGTTCCCTATTCGAAAATGTATATGCTTTACTTAAATGAAACAGTGCCTTATCATTCACCCCCGCTACTGAATAAGTTCTGCCTATTTGAAAATGTATATAAGAATCTTTATTGTTTTTGTCCAATTCTTTAAACAACAAAGTCAAATTTCGATCATACTTTTTGTTAGCCATTATTTTATTTTTCAAATAGCCACTATGCCTCATGACAAGATCTGTCTGGAAGAAATTTAATTTCTTATGGGAACAATCTATTTGCTCATGGATTATACCTTTATAAAATATCCCACTATTTTTACTAAAAATCCTGGAAATATTCGCGCTTATAACCCCATTATCATCGGTTTCATTTAGAATGCCTATTTTTCCAACTAAACCATTATCCTCAAGTAATCGTTTGCAGGTGTTTTCGAAAGCCCTATCTTGGTTTGGAATAAGTACCTCATCTGCATCAATCATTATAATAATCGGCTGTGTAGCTAATTTTACTAATTCATTTCTGATCATTGAAAAATCATTGCGCCAAACCGTTTTGTTAACAACTGCCCCTTTAGCTAGAGCAATATCGACAGTATTATCATCTGAACCCGTGTCGAGAACCACAATTTCTTTCACATACGGCTTTATAGAATCAATGCATATCCCGATATTATCCTGTTCATTTCTAGTCATAATACAAGCAGATACAGGTTGTTTCATTAAATTACTCCTTGTCGAAAAATTATGAAAAAAGGTGCCTGTAACAGGCACCCGTTTTAATACTTACCGGTAAGTGAACCCACCAACAAGTGTAACCGTTTGTCCATCTGGATTGATAACTTTAATATCAACAGGTCCAGTTTTTGAAGATACAGGCAATCTGAACCGTAGTTGTGAACTACTTATAAATGAAGCCGTAATTAGCCCACCGCCATCTATTGAAACCTTTGCCCCTTCGACAAAATTAGAACCATTTATATAAATCAAATCTCCACCTGTATTTACTGCATTATTTGGAGAAATGGTAGAAATAGTTGGTGCGGGCTTCATAGGTATCGGGTCAAATATAAACCCATTTGCCACTATTGCAAATTGCCCGTCAGGGTTAATAACTCTGACTTCAACTGGGCCTAGCTTTGAAGAGGCCGGCAATCTGAACCGTAGTTGTGAGGTGCCAAAAAATGAGGCAGCAATAGGAGTCCCCCCATCAATCGATACTTTGGCTCCATCAATAAAATTAAAACCATTAATATAAATCAGATCTCCACCTGACTGAAGCGCATGATTAGGAGAGATTGTAGTGATGACTGGCGCTGGTTTCATAGGTATCGGATCGAATGTAAACCCGTTTGCCAAAGTAGTGACTTGTCCGTCTGGATTTACAGCTTTAATAGAAACTACTTCAGCCGTACTCCAGATAGGTGCCCTGACCCTGAGTTGTTTATCAGTAAGAAACGAAACGGTAGCCGCTTTATCCCCAAAATATATCTTGGTACCTGTCTCAAAGTTCTCTCCATTAATAATCACAAGTTCGCCAAGGTCCAACTGCATATGATTTGGGGTTAAATTCGTTATAACGGCTGCTGGAGCTGGAATGTATTCGAAGCCAGCACTGGATACTGCCGCTTGTCCATCCGCATTCAACACAGTAACATTAATTTTTTCAGCTTTTGGCCATGCCGGTACTCTTACACGTAGTTGCTTATCGGATAAAAATGAAGCGATAAGTACCTTGTCACCAAATTTCACACTAGATTGTGCAGTGAAGTTCTCTCCATTTATTAGGACTAGAATCCCTCCCGCTACTGATGCTTGAGCAGGACTAAAACTAGAAATTGTAGGGGCGGGTCCAAGAACAGGAGGAGTGTAGGTAAAATTGCTGCTTGCTACAAGCCCATCTGGATTTTTTACTTTCACTTCTACCGGGCCAGCTAAATTCCATTGTGGAGCTCGTACACGTAGTTGAGTATCGTTTAGATAGGAAGCCGACAATTCCTTTGATCCAAAATATACTTTTGCTCCACTTTTAAAGAATTTTCCATTTATCGTAACAAAATAATCACCTGTTATTTCACCTGAATCCGGTGTTAAAGAGATAATTTCTGGAGCTGGATCAGGAGCTGGGTCCTTAAATCTTAAACCATCTAATAGAACAATATATTGATTGTCTGGATTTATTACTTTAACAGCAACCAATTGCTCTTTGTCCCATACAGGAGCTCTAAAGCGTAATTGTTTAGAATTTATAAATGATACCGCTGTTATTTTAATATCATTTAGCCAAACAGTTGCCCCTTCCTGAAAACTATCTCCATTTACATAAATAAACTCTCCACCAATTCTGAGAGTCTCAGAAGGTGTTATATTCGATATCACTGGAACAGGGAGTGGCAGTGGCGCTATATACTCGTAACTTTCTGGCAGAATACTTTCCCGGTTATATGTGTCGACTAATTTGACATCAACTTTTCCTGCATTAGTCGTTACTGGTGCTTTAAATGTAACGAGCTCGCTTGAGACATAAACAAAAGGTACTTTCACGCCCGCTACGTATAAAGATGAGTTGCTGCTTATGTTAGCTCCTTTAACACTTACTTGATTACCACCTTCTAGAGGGCCACTATTGGGAGAAAGAGAGATTAATACAGCCCCTTGCGGTAGCTTATAGGAGAAGGCATTTGTAGCTACAGCAGATTGACCATCCTCATTCTTAACTACAATGTCCACTATTTCTTCTTGATTCCACTGTGGGGACCTAACTCTTAAATGCTTAGAATCAATAAAACTGCTTATCATTTCTTTATCCTTAAATAAAACCTTTGCGCCTGGCATAAAATCATTACCCACAATCGATACCAGATCTCCTCCAGATACTAAGCCTGTATTCGGGGTAATAGATTCTATCGTAGGGGCAGGGTTCAAATAACTATATGCGTTCTCTAATGAACCCTCTTGCTTGTCTGGGTTAACAACGGTAACTTTAACGGTTTCTGCTTTGAACCAAGGTGGTGTTGTTACATTAAGCTCCATTTCATTTATAAATTGGGTTGCTACGACGGTATTATTAAATTTAACAACCGCACCCTCTTTGAAATGAGTCCCTTTAATAGAAACAAGTTCACCGCCTTTGGTCGATCCTTGGTTTGGTGTTACTGTTTCTAGATGCGGACCTTCTACATATTCATATATATTATTAGCTTTAACATTAGTGTTATCAGTGTTTATAATCTCAATATCTATAAATCCTGCTGTATCGCCGGGAGGTACTGTCACAACTATCTGTGTATTTGTAGAGCTTTTGATGGTTGCTTCATTTTGCCCAAATTTAACTTGAGGATTAGGCAAGAAGTACTTCCCTGCAATTACAACCTCATTTCCCCCTGTTAAGCCACCTTGACTTGGGGTAACAGATAGAAACTCCGGATTAGCAAAATAACGATAAGGAGCAGTTGCATATTGTCCATCCTCATTGGTCACTTTAACATCTACTGTTCCTTGGGTACCTGGGGGAGCAACCACAACCAACTTACTAGAATCAATAAATTGTACCGGACTTACTTCGGTATTCCCGAAACTCACCTTTGGGTTCGCCCTAAAATTTGTTCCATGTATGGTTATTGTTTCTCCACCTTGAACCAGGCCTTTATCCTCCACAAGAGATGTGATCTGTGGTGTTGGATATGCTACATCTAAAAATGGATTAGGCACTTTCAATTGATGTGGAGCACCTAAATAATCCTTAAAATTGACATCAATATCTTCGTTACCTACCGATAGATGTCCCACTCTCTCTCCGGTCTTATGTCTGATCTTGTAATTAAAAGTAAGCGTTTCCTTTTTTAATTCATTAAAAGTCCATGTTAATGTATTTCCAACCACAGTTGGCTGTGGAATATTATCTTTATAGGATCCGGGAACAATTTCAAATTCTGGGGCAACTGTATCCTTAACGGTAACATCGTAGGCGCTCGCCATCCCTATTTCTTCCACAATAGCCCGGTAAATCTCAGCTAATCCTACTGAGCCGAGTACGAAGTGATGATGTTGAGCCGTAGTCGCCATATCTTTCATTAACAAATTCGGTGCACTGGTATTGGGATTCTCGTTCTGTTTTAACAAAGCAATTGTATAAAAAACAATTCCTTCACTTTTGGCCCCATTTGCTTGTTCTAGAGCTGCTCTCCGTGCATTATCAACTGGGGCTGGTTCAGTAGCTTCTCCGTCTGTAAGTAATAAAATAACCGGTTGTGCCTCGGGTCTATGACCTCTTAATAACTCACGAGCCATTTCAATTGCCAGTTTTGTATTCGTACCGCCAGATGCCTTTATTCCATTAATATAGTTTTTAACATCTGCCGGATTAGAGGATAGATCTCTAAATCCCACATTACTCGCAAAGTCTACAACACCCACGCGATGCTTAGTAAAATCAAGTAAGTCTATAAATCCAGTAGCAGAATTTTTGGCGTTTGTCATTTTATCTTCGCCATTATTATTCTTAGGATCCATACTACCGGATCTATCAATAATCAATATGATATCATTAGGCTTAACAACGTTAACACTATCTGATCCTTGTATATTAAGGGTAACATTCGATTCTCCCCCCTCCAAAATTTGAGTCGGGTTGAGAGTTTTCGTTACTCTAACAATCTCATCAGCACTTGCCATTGAACTATAACTAGGCAAAATTGTAAACACTAAAAGTAAAGACAAAAACAAATTGATGGTTCTTACCATCCTTTTTTTCATAGGGCAACCCCCTCGGATTTAGTTTTTAATATCCACAAAAAAAGCATCATTGATGTAAGATGCTTGTTTGTTATAGACGTTTGAAGCGTTTTTCTTTTTTTCTATCGCTACAATTTGTTTCTCGAGAGTTTTCTTTTCTGATTCTAAGGCCTGCATAATTTCATCATGCATATTTTTAATTTCTTTCAACTTCAACTTATCTTCGTCCGTGATACTTCTTTGTTCAAGTAAAGAATACAATTTATTAATTACTTCAGAGTATTCTTCATAAACTTCAAAACACGGGGACTTGAGTATGCATGTATAGTTTATTGAAATTTCATTAAGTATCTGTCGATTACTAAGCATTAATTTGGCTCCCGTTGGTTTTCAGTGAAAGCATAGCCTGCTTCCATGTGTCAACCATTCCTCTAGCGAAATCAAGAACCTCATTAAGCATGCTTTCATCTTTTCGGATGATAAATTCAGCAATATAATTGTTGTAAAACATGTACAAATTACTTAAATCTTGAGATATATCGTATTTCATGTCAAGTGTTACAATCAATTCACCAAGTATGCTTTTTACCTTGTAAAGCGGCTGATTCATGTCTTCATACTGACTCTGAGAATACAACTGCTTCGCTTGAAGCAATAATTTGACCATTTCCTGATATAACAGCAATGTCAATTCTCCAGGGCTTGCCGTCTCTACACGAACCTTCAAATATTGCTGCTGTTTAGCGTTTTGCATTTGTTAAACCTCTCTCATCAGTTGTAGTTTGTATAAACAATTATTAACCGCCTAGCTGCGATGAAATCCAAGATCCCTGACTGTTTAATTTCTGAAGTGCTTTCTCCATGGCTGTGAATTTCTTATAATAACGATTTTCGATGTCTACTAGTTTACGCTCCAGATCTGTTTCTCTTGTATTATAATCCTTCAGTTGCTTCCCAAGCACACTTTCATCTAAAGCTTCTATTGATCCTGAGCCAATCTTTTTAGTGAATTTAGTCAACTGTGCGCTAATCGTTTCATACAAACGATCTGCAAAGCCCAATTCACTTTTTCGTTTTTTCATATTTTCAGGAGTATCATTAGGTGTATCTGAGGACTTAGTGAATAACAATTTGACTTCATCGAATCTAGTATTAATAGCCTCTTCGAGCTTCTTTTCATCAATCTCAAGCTTACCATTCTCACGGAAATCATTCATTACATTAACCCCAATTTGCGAAAGCATTCTTAATTGGCTTTTTGGATCCGGGGGGTTGGTTATTCCCTCTAATGGCATGTTTAGAGCAGACCGCATAGAAGATAAGGTATCTTTAAGTAAATTATCGTTATAAAGATCACCTTGGCGAGCCTTCTTCTCCCACAACGTTATCTGGGATTCTGTCATGGCTTCTTTTTCCTCGGTAGTCAACGGCTGATATCCCCGATTTTTTTTAGTAGTAGTTGCTTCGGAAAATTTATCAACCAATTCGTTGTATTGCTTTACAAAATCTTTGATCTTGTCAACTGCAGCTGAACGATCCACTACAGCCCCGATTGAAGCTTCTCCTAGACTACGAAGTGTTACTTGAACCCCATTAATATTTACACTGTTTGAGGTTGCAGTAATATTCGTGCCGTTGACACTGTATGCTGCATCTTTACCTTCTGAAGTCAGTGTCGTATTTGCCCCAAATATATTTGCAAATGTACCATTTGCATCTGTAACTTTAACTTTTGATCCAGCGCCCGTTGTTATGGAATTTAGATATAAAACACCACTAGCCCTGTCGAAATTAGCCTTTACTCCCGTTTTGGCTGATGCACCATTAATATCCTTAAGAACAGAATCAATAGTGGAATCTGCAGTAATTGTTATTTCCACAGACTTAGCCGGATCAGCACCTTCAATAGTAAATGATCCATTGATGTTTAATTTTTCTGTTGGTAACTTATTTACTTTCTCGCTTATTACAGAAGCAGAGTTAGCTAATTGGGTTATTTTTACACTACTTACACCAGGATTTACGCCGCTGGATACAACGTCCAGTACAGCTGTATTTGATGATGTCGATTTAACAGTTTCAAACTTATTCTCAAATCTGAGCTCATTCATTGCTTTACGTAGAGTCAGTAGAGATGTGTTCATTGAACGATAATCTTCCCTCTGCCATAATGTTAGTTGTTTCTTCTTTTGCAAGGTATTTAATGGGACCCTTTCGGTATCCATTAACTTCTTGACTAAACTATCCGTATCCAACTGTCCACTAAATCCCGTTAACCTCGTTGGCCCACTTATGCCTGCCATTGTATCCCTCCTTTTAGATTTTTCTATCTAAGAAAACACCCACATTTACACACATGTTGTACATTAAATCCAAGATTTTCTCTGAAGGAATTTCCCGAATAACTTCTTCGGTATCATCATTAACAACGACTACCATAATCGTGTTTGTTTTATCATGAATCTTCACTTGAATATGTGTGTCCGATTCAGAAAGGGCTGTATTCAACTTTTCAACAAGCTGAGGTAGAGTATAAGACTCTTCTATACTGGTAATTGTAGATAAATCGGTTTCTATTGTGTCCGGGATAGATGAAGAAGAAATAATGTTTAACAGCGGTGTCAGGGAAGTAGGCGTAGGTCCTTGATTTACTTTCATTTAATACTCTCCTAACCTAAGTATTAAAAAAAACCGGCCGGAATCCCGGCCGGCTCTATGCTAATCTTAACGAAGCAATTGAAGAACACCTTGTGGCTGTTGGTTAGCTTGAGCAAGCATTGCAGTTGCAGCTTGTTGCAGAATTCCATTCTTCGTGAATTCGCTCATTTCTTTCGCCATGTCTACATCACGGATACGGGACTCAGCAGCTTGCAGGTTTTCAGCAGTTGTGCCCAGGTTGTTGATTGTGTGTTCCAGACGGTTTTGAACAGCACCCAGGTTCGAACGAGTTGTGGATACAGTGTCAATAGCTGTCTGTACTAATTTCATATTGTCAGATGCATCTTTATTCATAGTAGCAGCAGTAGAGGCACCAAGGTCAACCAAAGTACCAGCGTCTACGCCGAGGGCAGCAGCCTTCATGCTTACCAAGCTCAGACTGATAGTTTCGTTCTCGTTAGCTCCGACTTGGAACTTCAGAGATGTAGTATCTCCATTAAGCAATTTTTTAGTGTTGAATTGTGTTTGGTTTGCAATAGCATCAATTTGATCGCTAAGAGCAGTTACTTCTGTTTTAATCTTTGCAGTGTCGGATGTAGTTAATACTTCGTTCGCAGCTTGTGTGAACAGTTCGCCCATACGTTGCAGCATAGCATGAGTTTCGTTCAAAGCACCCTCTGCTGTTTGGATCAAGGAAATACCATCAAGAGAGTTCTTCGACGCTTGCTCCAGACCACGGATTTGATTACGCATTTTCTCAGAGATTGCAAGACCTGCAGCATCATCAGCAGCACGGTTGATGCGATAGCCGGAAGATAGTTTCTCCAGAGATTTGCTTTGTGCATTGTTGTTAGTCGACAGTTGACGTTGTGCATTGTAAGAAGAGATATTGTGATTAATACGCATAATAAATTCCTCCCTGAATTAGGTCGTGATCGCATCCTTGCGTTCACCTATTAGTGGATCGAGAAAGCTCTGTCGGCCGCCAGATGCCCTCTTTTCTCCCATGATATATATATCGGATTATCTTGAGATTAGTTTAGAGGTTTTTGAATAGTTTCGAAAAAAATTTTAGATGTTTGGTCCTAGATCGTCTTGGCTAGATAAAATCTTTTGTAACAATGACTTAGCATCTCCATCCAAACGAACAGCTGCTTTGTTTTCAGTTTGAATGGCTTTATATATTTCCTCACGGTAGATCGAGATATCTTTGGGTGCATCTATACCAATTCTCACTTGATCGCCTGCTACATCCAATATAGTCAGCACTATATCTTGCCCAATCATAATCTTTTCACCTTTAAGTCGGGACAGAATCAGCATGCTAAGAGCCTCCTTTTGTAAGAGGATGACGGATAGAATAGACCACACTTTCCAGAACAATTTGTGCTGCTTTGTTCAGAGCTTTATTATAAATAATAGGAGCTTTTAAGTTAATCGTAATATCATTTTGCGATCGTATAGTTATGATAGAAAATACCTGGGTGTCTTCTTCACGTTCAATACCAAGCTGATTTCTTACAGCCACGGGCAGTTCAAATTCATAATCCCGCTTAAACAAAAAGGGTTCTGTGATTACAAAAGCCAAATCTTCGTCATCAACGGATTGAAGTGCCTGAAAAGTAGAATCTTTCTCATCAAGTTGCAGCAGTACATACTTATGGTGATTTTCAAAACCGAATATGCCCGGCTCAAACGTGATAAGTTGATCTTCCGACGAAGTAATATCGCCAAATCTTGTTGACCGTATAATCATATATTAACCTCCAATAAAAAAAGAATAGCTATAAATTATAGCTATTGTCTCATAAGGACTAAATGGATGCATTAAATTTCCCGCCAACTACAGAGAAAGTAATGGCGTTCTTTTGAATAATATAAGCTTCTAATTTACCTGCATCATATTGTATAACAGGCTTATGGTATTCCGGATCAAATGTTACTGATCCTTTACTAACCTCCGTGCTAATAGTACCAGGTGTGTACAGCACATCTACATTGTCATAAGAGGGTTCTCCCGTAAGCTCTATGTGTCGGTCTTTAAAAGCGTTCTGACGGGCAATATCAACAAATGCACTGGACTTATTGGTAATGTCCATCATGCGATCGCCATTTTGGGCAATCTCTGCGATATAGTTCATGGATACGTCAACCGAGCTCTGAGCTATACGGTCTCTCATTTCAATCAACTTAGAGCTGCCCAAAGCAGACCAAGCCTTAGTGGAGTCAATCTCAAGGCTAGATTTTCCCGTACTTATATTTACTTGAGGATTTTCCTGATGAAGGTTTAACTCTACCTTGGGCTGCTCTATAGATAATTCGCTACGACCCTTAGATAATCCAACCTTCGTATATTGCTGGTTAATTTGAATACGAGGAAGCTCCATAGCGCCCCCTATCTTAGAAAATCCATGAGGCTTGGACGAATGATTCTTGCCATTGTATCCAGAGAAAGCTGGTAGATACCTTCAGCTGTTTTGAGTTCTGTGATGGTTGTTGGAACATTAATATCCTCAACCTTGGACTGTAAATCAACATAATTGAGATTTAGATCCTCTAAACGACTGGCTGTAAACGCCAATCGATTCTGCCGCGCTCCCACATCTGCTTGCGCATAGATTATGCGATCCATACTCGTTTGTATTTCGGTGATACCCTTTTCAATATCTGCAGTGGAATCATTATTTAGTGCTTTTTTGAGATTATCCAGTGCTTTGAAAACATTGGTGGTCTTTGTCGGATCGGCAGGGTCCTGATATGCACCAAAAACATCTTTACCAAGTGAATTTACTTCGGCATAAATACCCGCTCCAATTTGATAACGCATCTTACCATCATCTAGCGTGAAAGCCGTATTGGCAGGATCGTCAGAAAAAGGTTTCTGATCGGTCATTTGTCCATTAAAAATGTATTTCCCTTTAAACTGAGAGTTTCCGATGGCTACCAATTGTTTGTACAACTCGTCGATTTCCTTACTCAAAATCTTCCTAGCTTCCGGATTTATAGACTCAGTTGTACCTTGTACCGCTTTCTCAGAGACCGTATGGAGAATTTTTACTGCTTCACTCATCATCGTATCATTAAACTTCATCCAAGAGTCAGCATCTTCGACATTCTGCTCAAACTGTTCCGTCATACCTAGCTCACCCCGATAACGCAGTGCGCTTGCAATACCAACGGCATCGTCAGAAGGTCTATTGATCCTCCGCTCTGTAAGAGCCTGTTCCTGATATTTATTCATCCGGCTATAGTTCGCCTGGAGGCCTCTCATCATCGAAGAGCTCATCATGCTCTGGGTGATCCTCATCTTTTATTTACCCCCTATCTACCGACTACGCCGGTGCCGTTAATGAGTTTTTCTAATAGTTCATCCATAACTGTGATTACACGGGCTGAGGCCGTATAAGCATGCTGGAATTTAATTAAATTAGCCGTTTCTTCATCCGGCGAGACACCACTTATAGATTGACGCAGGCTATCTGCGTGATTGGTAAGCAGTTCACCATTCTCTGTCATTTTCTTGGAATGATCGGTTTGAATCCCAAGCTGGCTCATAACCGCTTCATAGTACCCGCCATAACTCGCCGAAGCAGTCAAGGCATCTGCACCAAAATTGAATGCTTTCTCAGACAATCCACCGATAATAAGAGCCATATCGCCATTACTCTGAATAACCTTGTCCATGGATGGTGCAGGAGGATTATTCACAGTCTGTACTCTTAGAGAAGCTGCTAACAGCTTCAAATCTTGGGCGATAGCCGGGTTCACACGGATATTAGCCGCCGTGAAAGGACTGCTACCGTCTGAAGTAACAAAGAAGTCTCTTCCATTCGCTGCCGGTTCCTCCAATGTATAACCCAGCTTATGCAAGCCGTTTAATCCATCAACGGTTACTTTAGCTTCAGCCGCCAGTTTACGAGGGTTTGTAGGATCTATCTGCGCTCCCGCAGGAACCGTCATTCCTTTAGGCAGGATGGTACCTGCCGGCAAAGTAACTTCGATTTTACCGGTCGCAAGTGTATTGGCCATAAGATCCAGTTGTTTGGTATATTCAGCAACAAAAGTATCGCGGGACTGCACGTAGCCAAAAATCTGTCCGCTTGTCACGCCAGCTACCGCAGCTTGGGTAACCGGATTCGAAGTCATGTTGTCGATAACTAGTGTAGTCCCAAACGTAATCTGATAAGTTTGGGAGGTCTCTGTAACCTTGACATTACCGAGCTGTGATAATTGATCAACCAGATAATCCCGCTTATCACGAAGGTCATTCGCGTCATCCCCGCCGGATTCAATATGCTTGATCTGCTTGGTCAATTCAGATATCTCGGTCACGTAACTGTTCGCTTCCGACACCTTGACATCGATTCTCGCTGTAATATTACTGCTCATCGTGTCGAGCTGTGATGCCATATGGTTAAAAGAATCCGTCATGGCCAGAGCCTGCTGAACGACTGCTGAACGGGCAGCGAGATCCTCGCTGCTAGGATTCTTGCTCAGCACCTGCCAAGCTTTCCAGAACTCGGTTACATTCTTGGCTAGTCCATTGTCAGAAGGCTCATTGACGATTCCCTCAATATTGCTCAAAGATTCATTAATCACTTTAGATTCGTTCATAGCCGAGTTCTGGTTCCGGAACTCGATATCAAAATAAATGTCGCGAATACGTTGTATCGCATTCACCTCTACACCCATCCCTAATTGGCCCGCTGCAGTTGTATTAGTGACAGAAGGATATTCCAAGGGACGCGATGCAACCATGTGCGCTACCTGACGGGAATAACCTGGTGTATTTACATTCGATATGTTATGTCCGGTAGTATTGAGGGCAACTTGCTGGGCAATAACGCCGCGCTTGCCAAGCTCCAGACCGTGGAATGTTGAACGCATGTACTCACTTCCTTTGCTGTTCGCCGCTGCTAACGGCAAGTATGTTTATAGAGTTAAGCTCTTGTGTCAAAATAAGCGTTCTTCCGCTTGGATTGTCCTTGCTGAGCCGGATGTGCATACACCGCGTCTTGCTCAGGCGTAGCCGTCAATAGATCAAGGGAAAGATCTATATATCCAAGAGACTGTTCAACCAGTTGACGGTTCGTCTCGTTAAGCTCTTTGAGCTGCAGCAGCTCACGAAGCAGCTTCTCTTGACGATCCATTAGAAGCTGCTTCTCCTCTGCCTTAAAAACAAGCTTAACGAGCTCACTCACGGTAATATTGGGATTCATTTTATAACATCTTGAAACGAGGTATTCGTTAATCTTGAGAATCCGCTGCTGGTCGAGTTCCTGTATTTCACGAACACACTTCGATTCCTTGTGAACAAGAGCCGAGAGCTCTTGAATAGAATTCTGCAGAATCGCTTCTCTCTTGCGAACACCGATTACTTGAAGCTGCTGGTGGCATTCGATCATCCGGTCCAGTACAGACGCAATTTCCGTTACAGGCATGGTAGTCACCTATTTCTGTCAGTCTTATTTAAGATAAGGGAGGAGCTTCTCTGCGATTTTGCCGGCTTCAACATGATACGTACCTGATTTCACCTGCTGCTTCAGTTCCTCTACTTTACGGGTCCGGATGTCATCTCCAGCGGCTCCGAGAAGTTCCTTGGCTTCCGTTGAAATTTGAACCTCGTCCTTCGGGCGGTTTCTTTTATCTGCTGCTGATACCTGCATTTGATCTTTATGTTTGGCATACGGATTTACGTTCCCAATCCGGTGGCTCTCGTTGATTTTCATCTCATCACCTCTTCATATCATTTGGAGGATTCTATGTAGCAACGACCGGAAACCGGCCGGTTTTTACAAAAAAACCGATAATCGTTATTACTATTATCGGCAGGAGAGTATAATCTTTTTAGTTAAAAAACGGGTTTCTGTTAATGACGCTCTTTCAAACGGTCTGTAATCCGGTAATGAAGAGACTCCTTCTCAGCAGCTGCGCTGCTTTTGCCTTCTTCCAAAACCTGGTTAACATCCTTAACTAATCTCTGGCGGCAGGAGTCACACATCGTGTGTTCCCGAATCGGCGAACCGCAAACTTCACATGGATATGTGACATTAGGGGAATCCGCAATGGAAATTCTGCCTTCCCGGATAAACCGGATAATCTGCCGCATTGGGACTTCGGTTCCCTCATGGAGTTCCTGAAGGTCGGATTTGCGATTGTTGCGGAGAAATTCTACACACGCCGTGTATTGCGCCTCTGTTTCTTTTACACACGCCGGGCAGGACTCTGCGAAGCTCTTTACAAATAACTTGCCGCATCTCGGACAGTTCTGTACGTTCATACTCATTGTAATCACCTTTGTTAATAGGGTATGTACCTAGTGTAACGTATCCATCTGACCTTGAGAAGAGCTGCCCGGAAGTATGTGGAAATTTTGAAGAATTCGCCTTTTATAGGACAAAGCGTACAACGGGTATACCCATAAAATAAAAGAAACATATGGAGTTCCACCTTATTTAATTAACCAACCAGAATCCTTATGCTAAAAAGCTGCCTGAAGAATAAATTACACCAAAATTCTAACCGATAATCAACTACCGCTGGTCTCTAAGCAAAAAATTATCGGGCCCACATCAACCCGTATACCTCTAAAGGAAATTCCCTTGTCAGAGTCTTCGCACATTGATTAAGGGTGCTCCCCGTCGTGTACACATCATCGAGAATGAGCACACGTAAGGTGGTTCGGCCGAATGTCTGAGAATAACCCCGCAGCCATTCTCTGCCTTCCCTTCTTACTTGAAAAGCTCCTTCCAGATCCCGAAGTCGATCTGATCTGCTTTTGAAGCTCTGCTTGGCCGTATGACGAGTCCTTTCCAAAAGAGGGACAACGGGAAGCCGGAGCAGAACTCCCAGATCAGATGCCATTGCTTCCGCCTGGTTGAATCCTCTTTCTTCTAACCGGCTTGGGTTCATCGGAACATAGCTCACACAGTCAAAACTTCCACCCTGGGCCAAGATTTCTTTATGCAGCTGATGATAAGCGTGTACAAGCATGCCGGTCAAGACGGAAACCATCCGCTCGTTCCCCCTATACTTGTAAGCGGCCAGCCACTCCTTCATCAAGGCATCATATTTTACAGCGCTTCTGCTATAGCAATAATAGGTATCCGGACGCCGTCTACAGTCTGGGCAATCTTCGGGACGGCCGCATATGAGGCAGCAGATTTCAGTAATCCATGGGATCCTATCAAAGCAACCCCTGCAAAGAGCCAGTGAGTTCTCCTGCCCATTTCTGCTTCCTCCGCAGCTAAGACAAGCCGAACGGCCAGATCCGTGACTGCCGGCACCAACAACAAGTTGAAACATCTGCTTTATTTTACTCCACCATCTCGTGCTTTTTTCCGGTTCAGACAGGCCTATCATCTTCAGCCTCCAATTGTTTTTTTACTCTTTAAGCAGATAACCTCTTCTTCGGGCTATGGAGTTCATTCTTTGTATTTGCTTTACAGCACGTGCTTGTGACGATGTTTTTTCGGGTGCTGCCAAATAAACGCGCCCTTTGGGATCGTCTTTAGAACGGCCCGCGCGGCCGGCCATCTGAACAAGAGCCGCTTCGTTGAACAGCGAGGAGTCTGCGTCGAGAATAAAAACATCGGTCTTGGGAACAGTCACTCCCCTCTCCAATATCGTCGTAGTCACAAGAATATCGGTATTCTTCCCCCGAAAGTCGGTTACTTTACCCGATCGTTCGCTGTCCTTAGACGAAGTGCCGGCAATCCGCTTGTCCGGCCAAAAAGTCTCAAGCAGCTGCACCAGCGGGTCCACCAGCTTGATCTGCGGCACGAACACGAACAGCTGCGCGCCGCGTTCGAGCGAACCCCTCAGGCGTGTGTGCAGCGCCTGAGGCAGGACCCCGCTGCGGAGGATCTTCCGCAGCGGAGGTACCGACAGGCGCTGCGGAACGGGCAGCGGCTGTCGGTGATAGCGCACGGGCACGGTGACATGAGGCAGGCGGCCCGCCGCTGCCTCGCGCTGCAGTGCCCGTGGAGGCGTCGCCGAGAGGAGGACATAGCGTCCTCCCGGCGCCAGAGCCTTGCGCGCGGCGAATTCTAGCGCCGCGCTGTTCAGGTACGGGAAAGCGTCGATCTCATCGATAATTACGCAATCAAACGCATGCGCGAAGCGCATAAGCTGATGCGTGGTAGCTATCGTAATATCGCCGCTTTCCCAGGTCTGGCTGCCGCCGCCGTAGAGCGTGACGATCCTGCAGCCTTCGAATGCGCGCATAAGACGCGGCTGCAATTCGAGCACGACGTCCCTGCGCGGCGTGGCGATGGCAAGCTTGCGTCTGTGCGCAAGCTCGTACTGGAGGAGCGGGAAAATCATTTCGGTTTTTCCCGCTCCTGTTACGGCCCAGATTAGAAAACTGGGCGCCGGCTCTTGGCGCGGCTGTTGAATCGCCGCCGCGCCGGGAGCTGTGGTGCAGAGAAAAGACAGCGCTTCAAGCGAAGCAGCCATCTGTGCCGAACTTAGACCCCACGGCTTTAGAAAGCGTTCAAATTCTTCTTTAGTGCTTTCACCCTCAAGCAGATCTCTTCGATCGAAATCATTAGCCAGGACTGCTGCAGTTGGATTCCGGCTCCCCTGGACTAATAAAGTACAAAATCTCATGCGCCCCATAGTGAGACACTCTTCACAATAAGGGCAGTCCGTTCCGCAGTGATAGCAAAGAGTTGTGTGGAATCTTGAACTTCCGCAGCGCTTGCATGAATAATGCAGCACTTTACGCCACCACGCAGGAAAGGTGCCCCGTCGATGCCACTCCAAGCCATTCGTCACCTTTATATCCTCGTTTAGATAAGCTAACTGCAGATAATCTTTCCATTCCCCTTTTTCTGTGATTAAATGCTGCAGACCTATAGAATCCAGTAATCTCAGCACCTCATCTTTCTGCAAATTCCTGCCCTCAAGGGCCCGCACGATATTTATATAAAGGTCAACATCAATTAACTTCTTCAGCTTGTTGCTGGATATCCAACTATCAAAAGTAATTATGTGAAAGTGTAAATCCGAAAATATCTCGAAAAAATTTTTTGGGAGAAATTTATAAATTTCTTTTGGGATAGGTTTATGTAGATGAATAGAATTTCTAAGCTCTGCTGCGGGGTGAGTCTTTATACCTAGATGGAATTGTTTAGAAGGATCAGGGGGAACGTTTGAAATAAGCGGCATTGAATTCGACTGGGGTGGAGTTACATGGGCTGAACAGGATCGGAGATTATTCTGAGATGGATCGGGTGAAGGTTGTTGTCGTGCTGGGCCTTTAGAACCGGGGAACATACTAGTTGATACAAGAGAGTGCTTTTCATCCAAAGAGGGGTATCGTTCTTTCGGGCAGAGAGCCGGGAATAATGCAGCCGCTTCTAACGTGTTATCTGCCAATTGACAGGTTTCTCTATAATAAGGGGTATCTGGGGGAATTTTATTATATTCATTTGAATTTATGGTATATGCGGCAGTTAAGCTTGATATTGCAAGCGGATTTGTATCTTTCGAAACAAAATACTCAATTATACTAAGAGCTTGTCCCATAGAGACAGGGGGCTCCAGCAGCACAATCCGTACTGTAGGCCCGAACCTTTCGAACCAATACTCGCAATCAACAGAAATCGATAAAGAGATATGCCATTGCCAATTTGTATCGTTGACAGCGGCGTAGACATGAACCTTCATAGCTCACCCGCTTTATGGATTGTTTTCATGTAAACGATTACGCAAAATTAGTCCCGTTTACCCGGAATTGATCTGCAATCGCTTATTCAAACAAAGGTAGTTTGACCAACTGTTTTTGATTGCTTACATGCATAATAACGATTTCATCGCGCTGAGACGATTCCGCCCATTGTTGCCAGGAATGATCCGGTCTGTTTGCCATAATCTCCAGTTCATACAACTTCGATAACCGCTCGGCGATTCCAAGCGTATCATCCGTTGATCCTTCGTCAATTAAGGTGACAGATATGGATTTTCCGCTGAGACGGGTTATAAAAAATAAAGAGCGGATGTACCATTCAATATGCAGCTGATTATCTTTGGTAACAAGCAGCAGGCGATACGTGCGATCGGCCTTCCTGGAACGATTAAACACGTGGAGCATACATACACTCAGGATGTAGCTCCCTACCACACACAATAATCCAATCCACATGACGGCTCCCTCCCTTAGCATACTATATGCCTTGGCGGGAGGGTTGGTTCCTATAAGGTAACCCAGCCGTTCTTGATGGCTATAATAACGGCCTGCGTACGGTCGTCGACTTCCATTTTCTGAAGAATGCTGCTCACGTGGTTCTTAACGGTTTTCTCACTGATGTAGAGGAACTCTCCGATCAGTTTGTTGCTTTTGCCCTCAGCCATTAGACGCAGTACTTCCGCCTCACGCTTAGTAAGCGGGCTTGTTGGCACGTGAATATACTTCAAGCCTGATTCTTGCACACCATTGCCTGAACCCATAACTCCGTTATCGTCCAGGTAAGTCATACGACGCAGCTGATTGATCAGTTTGCCTGTAACTTTCGGGTGGATGTAAGCATGTCCCGCAACTACGGAACGGATCGCATTAATCAGTGCCTCTGCTTCCATATCTTTAAGCAGGTATCCGGATGCCCCTTTACGAAGTGTCTCGAATACGTAACTTTCATCATCATGGATAGATAGAATAATGACTTTGATATCCGGAAAAATAAGTTTCAAACGCTCTGTAGCGACTACACCATTCTCCAGCGGCATGTTAATGTCCATCAAAACCACATCTGGCTGCAGGTCATTGCAAAGCTCGATTACCTGAATGCCGTCTCCGCATTCTCCGATAACTTCCATATCATCTTCCATGTTGATAATTCGTTTGAGGCCTTCCCGAAACAGCTGATGATCGTCCGCAAGAATGAGTTTTACATTACGCTTGGGACTCCCCTGGTTGTCCATTACCAATTTCCTCCTTGTTCTCTGCGCGAATGGGAATCAACATCGTAATTTTCGTTCCCACGTCCTTTTCTGAGTAGATGGCCATGTCCCCTTCGAGTAGCTTCAACCGTTCCCGCATCCCCAGTATTCCGAAATTATTACCTTTGGCGATCTTGTGCTCGGTCAATTCCACATTAAATCCGATTCCGTTATCGTTAATCGATATGTTGACCAGATCTTCACGAAGAGATAATTCGAGTGTGACAAATGTTGCCTGAGCATGTTTGAGAATATTTGAAAATGCTTCTTGAACCAAACGGAATATAGCAACTTCCATCCCGGATGGAAGTCTTGTTTCTTTTCCAGAAAGCTCGAATTTTGTATGTACTTGGGTCTTATCCTCGAAATCCTGCAAAAATTTCCGCAAGGTTGGAATTAACCCAAGGTCATCTAGAGCCATTGGCCTAAGATTATAGATCGTTTTACGTACTTCTTCTAGCCCGCTGCGTAACTGGGACTTAAGATCCATAAGTTCTTCTTTGGCAGCCTGGTACTCTTGCTTTGTTACCATTCTTTCTGCAATCTCTGTACGAAGTACAAGGTTTGCCATGGTCTGGGCCATGCCATCGTGAATTTCACGGGCAATTCGTTTACGTTCTTCTTCCTGCCCTAAAATAATTTTAAGCCCGAGCAGCTGACGATTTTTAGCCGACTCCAGAATACGGGTTACCTGATTCAAATCTCCCGATAAGTACTCAAGCACCACATTCATTTGAGAGACAATCATTTCCGCCCGCTCGAGCTGTCTATCTACATTCTTAATACGCTTTTGAATATCATTGCGTCTTGCTTTCAGATGATTCTCTTTTTCTCTTGAAACGGTAAGCTGAAGCTGTAGCGAGATGGCCGCCTCATATGCAACTTTAATATGGGTTTCCCGGTATTTGGCAAAGTCGCGGCTCACATCCGTCAGACGTACGCGTGCACGCTTGTAATCGCGTTCCAGGGTATCTACCGATTCAATTGTCTGGGAAACTTCCTCGATAATTTGCTGCAATTCTTTGAGAAGGGATTCGCGTTCGCTCCTCGCACTTTCACAAATTTCGAAGACCTGATACTTGCTGCTTTCCATGACTTCGATAGCATTCTTGATGACACGATCCAATGCATCTACCTGCAACTCGCTCCAAACTCCTTTATCAAAAACAAATTGGTCTGCCTTCTATAGTACCATACTTTGGATCATTTGAGAGTAAACTAATAGAACTATTTATTGCAGTGTAACGGACTGTTCTTGCTGGTTCCAAGTGACTTTCCAGCCCAGATTTTCAGTGATAATCCGCAGGGGTACCATCGTCAAATTGTTCACAATCCGTGGAGGGACTTCCGCTGTAACACGCTTGCCGTCGGCAATTAAATCCAGCTGATTGTTCCACATATCTACGATGTTACTATTCTTAACTACGGTCGCGCGCAGCTCTTCCTGATTCCACAATACTTTAGCTCCGAGCGCTTCGGACACGAAACGTATAGGGACCAGTGTGTTGCCTGCATCATTAATAGGAGCTTGTTCCAGCACATACGATTTACCATCGACGGTCGCTGTCTTGCTTCCGATTTGCAGCTTCACTTTGGACATAGATCCCGCCGTACCGTAATCCGGATAACTGAATGAAATATCATCGAGTTCTATTTTGCCTTGCAGTGCACGCTCGTCCTGGCCCTGCTCAGGATTCACGACATAAATACTGCGTATAGTCAGCGGATATTTTAGATTTAAACCCGATAAATTGGCAGATACGGACTTCCATCCCTGCCAGTTAATATTTTTGGCCAGTTCGACCAGCTCTTTTTTACCATTTGCATCAATGATCTCCGCACGCAGCCAGTTCTCGCTTTCGTCCCCTTTCACGCGCAAATTAATGGCTTGAGGATACCCGTAGAGCTGTGCTCCGTTCGTGTTAAATACCGCGTAAGCTGCTTTGTTACCTTTACCTTTTGTAAAATCGTAGGCCAGCTGCAAACTGTTGTTGCCCGCCTCATTCTTCACAATGCTCGCCTTCGCCTCTACCTCTGCCGGATATTTATCCGTATTGGTCAGGACAGACTTGTCGTCCAGGTTGTACCACATGGACTCATTGCCAATCGGAATACTAACCATGCTGCTGAAACCGTCATAACGGGCAATAACCTGGGCATTTTTAGCGCCCTCCAGACTTTCTACATGAAGCACGCCATCTTTCACTGCTCCCTTAATGCCTAGCACTTCCCATTCGAGCGATGCCGGAGAGAGCTGCTTGGTTTTGCCGCTTTTGGTCGTAGCCGACACCGTCAGGTTATAGCTTCCACCCGCAACCAGGCCAGGCCCGCCGGATTTAGTAACCTTCATCGAGCTAAGGTCCGCACGTCGGATGACTTTAACATCCAGGCTGGATGAACCTTCCCCGGATGATGCCGTTAGCTTTCCACTGCCGAATTTCGTCGGGATAAACGAGTTTCCTTCGAATTTACCCAGTCCATTCGTTACCTGCCACTGAGGCTGAATTCCATTCGAGGCCATCGGGTTGTAATAAGTATCATAAGCGCTGAATGTATAAGAAGATTTCTCATTCAAGAACAGCTCTGTATCGCCTTTAACGACTAAGCTCTTGACCTGACCCTTCGGAGCTGTCGAAAAAACACCCAGTCCATTGACGACAATTCGCTGAGAACCGTATTCCGTCTGATTGGCCAGCTGTATATTTGTAGTGCCAAGCGGACGCTCTACCATTTGGGTCGACCCGCCGCCATCCAGGTTCATAGCTTTATCGGCACCTATGGCGATCAGGAACTTCTGGAACTCTTGCAGACTCATGCCCGCGCTGTTGTCATTCTTATCGGCTGTAACTACGTAAGCCGTCTTCATATCCTTCGAGTACCCTACTCCTGTACGGGAACGGTAGCCGCCTAGAGAAGAAACATCTCTGGAGAAGGTTGTAGCCTTGCCCCCGTCTACTAGAATAGAGTGGCCTCCAATCATCATTTTGAATGTATCGTTGGGATAAACTGCACCCGTTCTTTGATTTGTAAAAGCATAATTCGAAGTCAGCTTCTCGCCTACCTTCAAATTCGTTTTAACGAACTCAGCAGACTTGCCTGCAGCGCGCAGGATATAGCCGTTCGCCGGCGGCACCTGTTTAATGACAGAGTTAACGGCAATTTGCTTGATCACTCCATCTTGCACTAACACCTCAGTAGGAGTCGATTGACCGTCATTCGAGCGTTCCACTTGTCCCCATGCTTCTGTATACATGAACAACCCGTCTTTATGGCTGTGAGTACCATCGTCGAACCAATAGTAGGTTTTGTTGATACCACCCAGATCAAAAGCCGCACCATTGCTTGCTTTAATCGTACCTTGGAACGCGAACAGATCAATTACCGGTTTGTTGTCTTTCGTTACACCAAAGGCATACAAGCCTTTCATGTTATTAACCGGCGAAGTAATAATTTGACCATTAGTAATTTGCGGACCTAACGGCACACCCTCTGCTTGGGTATTAAAAAAGTCTCCATTCACACCAGCTACAGCTCCTGATTCTTTGGCCATAGTGATTACGGTCTGCTTATCCGTTAACGTCGTAGTCTTCCCCGACATTACATCCAGTTTGACATAGGGACTTGTTAAATCCACTTCAATAACATTGGCATTCGCCGTAACCTGCTTATTGTTTCTGGTAAACTTCCAAACATATCTTTTCATCACGGCACCCGATGTTAGTATGTTCTCCGATTTGAGAGTGACGGACGGCTCTGCGGCAAAGGTCGGTAAAGGTGTGGAAGCGACGACTTGAAATGCGACGACAAAAGCCAGTGTCGTTCTCCACAACTTGCTGGTAAATCTCATGCTTGTTTCACTTTCCTCTCTCCTAAATAGGTAAAATCAACTAGAACGCACAATAGTATAGACTCTCATTCTAGCCAAAAAGTTACGTATTTCGTTCGATTTTTCACAGAATAAGAGGAAAAGGGACTATTTGAGTGTCAAAGTAGCGAATAATAGAGTCTTTTTGCTTTAAAAAGTGAGTTTTAATAGTGCAGTAGTGAAAGGAATCTCTAGTTACTAGCTATAGGATTCGTAGGGAGGATGATATTTGAGGGATTTTTGAGTCTTGAGTTACATAAGTCTTATAGAAAAGGACAATCTATTCAATTCCAGTGCACACGGGTGTTACTCTAGAAATCTAGCAATCTAGCAATCTAGCAATCTCCTGATAACCTAATCTCAAATTACAGACTACTCAAGCGAAATTATTTCCCAACACTTAAAAAACACGGCCTCCCCGCAATGGGTAGACCGTGTTCTTCAAGATATCTTATAGTTTACAGAGCATCGGCTTTCAGAAGATCCGCTTTGTCTGTACGCTCCCAAGGAACATCCAAATCATTGCGGCCAAAGTGACCGTAAGCAGCAGTTTGCTTGTAGATTGGACGACGCAGATCCAGCTGTTTAATAATTCCCGCCGGGCGCAGATCAAAATGCTTGCGAATCAAATCAACAAGCTTGTCCTCTGCTACTACGCCTGTACCGAATGTATCCACGCTAATGGATACCGGCTTAGCAACGCCAATGGCATACGCAAGCTGAACTTCACACTTCTCAGCAAGGCCCGCAGCGACGATGTTCTTAGCTACGTAGCGAGCTGCGTAAGCACCAGAACGGTCGACTTTTGTCGGATCTTTACCGGAGAATGCTCCACCGCCATGACGCGCATAACCACCGTAAGTATCCACGATAATTTTGCGGCCAGTCAAGCCGGCATCCCCTTGAGGTCCACCGATTACAAAGCGGCCAGTCGGGTTAATAAAGTAGTTCGTATTTTCATCCAGGAATTGTTCTGGAACGATGGGTTTAATCACGTGCTCTTTGATGTCCTTCTGGATTTGCTCCAGCGTAACTTCTTCAGCATGCTGAGTGGATACAACAATTGCATCTACACGAACAGGCTTGTCCCCGTCATACTCAACCGTTACTTGAGTTTTACCGTCCGGACGAAGATAGTCCAGGGTACCGTTCTTACGAACTTCAGTAAGCCTACGGGAGAGCTGATGAGCCATCGAAATCGGCAGCGGCATCAATTCAGGTGTTTCATTCGTCGCGTAACCAAACATAAGACCTTGGTCGCCTGCACCGATTGCCTCGATCTCAGCGTCACTCATTTGACCTTCGCGAGCCTCAAGAGCTTGGTCAACCCCTTGTGCGATGTCAGGGGATTGTTCGTTAAGGGAAGTCAGTACGGCACATGTCTGGTAGTCAAAACCAAACTTAGCGCGTGTATAACCGATATCTTTGATCGTTTTACGTGCGATTGCTTGAATGTCCACGTACTCGGAACGAGAAGTAATTTCGCCGATGACGAGTACCAAACCGGTAGCTACAGATACCTCACAAGCTACGCGTGCGTTCGGATCGTTCTCCAAAAATGCGTCTAACACCGCATCGGAAATTTGATCGCAAATTTTATCGGGATGACCTTCTGTCACGGACTCGGATGTAAATAAACGTCTGCCGCGTTCTAGTGTCAATGTCACCGACCTCCTACTCCATTATAGTATGTAAAAACAAGTGCAAACTTACACAAAAAATGAACCTTTTCCGTGATGGAAAAGGTTGCTTGCTTAACATGACCTTCTTCAAAATATATTACTGTATTTATAAGGGAAAGTCAAACCAGCATAACCTAGAAACAATCATAAATTATAACGTAAAAAGAACCTCTTCCGCCTTACGTATTAAACGGCTTGTAATAGCCCCGCCTACTGCTCCCGAATCACGTGAGGATATATGTCCCCAGTAATCTTCTTTAATGGAAGCGGCTGGTATGGAACCAAGATCCGAAGCGAATTCCGTATTGAAATCTAAGCTGTTCAAAGCTTGTTTCCCTACAGGAAGACCCATTTCCGCAGCAATTTCATACTTGAGTAAATCAAGTGCCTTATGGGACTCAGGTACTACTTTTTTGTTGCTTGCCATGTTTCTTTCACTCCTCTACATATTGGTACAGATAGTATCACCTTCTCCTCACAAAAAACGCGGATAATTTCTTGTCAGCAGGGTTAATTTATGGAGAGAAAAACACACGAAAAAAACACAACAAGCATTTCGATATGAACTAACTTGTTGTGTTATATAGCCATCATTGCGCCACACGTGTTCCATCGGCATTCTGAACCACATAGCCTCCACGTACCATTACATATACCTCTGCTGTTTCCTTGAGATCCGGTTTAACACCGCGTCCGTCTCTAGGGAAAATAAGCAGATGATTATTAGTAATAACAGTCCCAGCGGCTAGATCCTTACCCGCTGTTACGTCTGGAATCCCATTATCATCACTGCTTACTGCAATCGTCTTGCCCGTGCGGACAATCAGTTCAGCACCTGCATCTGCATAGAGAGTTTGGCCTGATTTCAAAACGACAACTTTCAAATCAGCAGATGTGCCTGGAGAAGTAGTACCTCCCCCGCCATTGTTGGGCAGCTTGGCCACTTCTTGAGCAATAATTTCTCTAACCTTGCTCTCCGTTAAACCTGAATTGTTCCCCCCGCCTGTAGATCCTCCAAGATTTTGGACGTATTGTTCTAAGTAGCTTTTTGTAACGACTGGATCGTCCACAGAGCCTGGGGTCGGGGCAGCGGCATTAGTAATAGATATAGTAGATACGAAAACCAACAATGTGGTTGTCATTAAGAAATACTTCTTCATGTAAACCACCTCCATATTTGATTTTTTCTAAAAAAAAATAAGAGGGCCTAGGCCCTCTTATTTTTTTACAAATTACTTAGTTACAAGTGTAGTTGTGGAAGTACCGTTAGGAGCAGTTGCTTTGAGTGTGAACTCAATTACATCATTACCAATGTTCAGGGTACCATTAGATCCCAAGGAAACACCATTATCCGTACCATTAGCTTTTGTTACAATACCGCTGATGGAGAAACGAATACCAAGGAAAGCGTCATATTTCTCGATAACATTGGTATCAATTGCTGCGATGTTTGCATCGTAAGCATACTCAATGCCATAGTTGTCTTTTGCTTTCAGTTCCATAGTAGTGTACACATCATTAACATATTTCTTAGCCGACTTAGAAGTCAGAGAAGCTACTGCTACAGCATCATTCTTAACTTTAACAGCCAATGTTTGGTCACTAGACTCACCGGATGCTGTTTTGAAAGTAACAACTACGTTTGCAGTACCTGCTTTGTTACCAACAAGTTTAGCTTTTCCTGCATTGTCAGCATAAACTGCTTTAACTACAGTATTATCGGAAGACGATACGCCTGTAATGAAGTTAGTAGGTACAGCTACAGTCTTACCTGCTGCATCTTTAGCTTCAATAGTTACACTGCGACCCATTTTGCTGTCATAAGCATTTGCTTTATCAGCAGCAGGTGCATTAGCATTGTCGAGGATTGCAAACAGGTCACTCACAGCAGCAACGTTGTAAGTCAATTTCTCGTCAGCTTTAGCGATAGTTACTTCTCTGGAGATTGAATCAATTTCATTAGTACCTTTATAGAGCTTAGTTACAACTTTAAAGGTTCCAGTAGCACCTGGTGCAGTTTTAATTGTGAAACCTTTATTGAATGTTTCTAAATCAGTGTTAGCATAATTTTGAGTAAGAGTTTGTTGGTCTTTATTTACTAAGGAAACATTAGTGGAGTTGCCTTCAAGGGTAACTTTAACACTGTAGTCTGCATTACTCACACTGTTAACTACTTCACCGTTTTGATCTTTAACTTTCAGAATCAGATCGGTTTCTGCACCAGCGATTGCTTTTTGCTTGGACTCAGTAGCTACAGAAAGTGAATCAGCGATACGAGATTTGTCGATTTTGAAGTTCTTGTTAACATAGCTGTTAACTCCTGGAGCAATGATGGAAACACTGATGTTCATGTATCCATTCTCAAGAGTTGCAGGAATACCAGCAATTCTGATTTTACCTTTGTTCTCACCAGTAAGCTGCAGAGATACGTTTTCAACGCTGCTGTTAACTTTGATGATATCAGCATTGTCTACGATTTCTTGTGCTGTAAGAGCATTGCCGCTCTCGTCATAAACATTGATTGGGAGGAATTTCTCGCCATCGCCAGCCGCTAAAGATCCGCTGAAATCTCCGAATTCAACTTTTTTAGCAAATTTGTTGGATTTCACGCTAAGCTTCGTAGTTGCGGAAGATGCACCAGCATAGATAGTAGCTGTGTACTCAGCACTCGAGCTAGCTTTTTCAGTTAGAGAGAATACAACTTTCTCAAATGTTTTCTCGGAAACTGACAGGCCTTTTTCGTAAGGAGTTACGATTACGTTCGGTACACTGGAGATGTTGCCAGCATCAACATCAGAGATGATGTTGCCGAATTGGTCGTATTGATAAAGATTTACAGTTGCTGTTTCTCCAACATTAGCAAGTGTTTTGTTAGTGTTGCTGTATACAACATCACTAAGTTCAAGCTTGGTAGCATAAGGAGCTACGTTTACTTTGAAAGTCTTGTCTTTAGCAACACGGGACTCGTTGTTAAAGATATTAACTGGGATAACACCCATACCTTGAGTGATACCGTTCAAAGATTTTCCATTGGAATCACGATCGTCAACTTTGAGAGTCAGAATCAAAGTTCCGTCTTCGTTCTTCTTCAGGCTGTTCTCAACGTTGGAAGTGAAAACAGTGTAGTTGCTAGCGGAGAAAGACGCATTCTCGCCATATTGGTTGCTTGCTTTGATCTTGATACCGACTTTTTTACCATAAGCAATTGTGTCGGAAGTATTCAAGAAATCAATGCTAGTTACTTTCTCATCAGTAGCTTGGAACTCAGCAGTGGATTTGTCTACTGTAGAGGAATCTACACCGGACAGAGTTACACTGTAAGTACCATCGATGATTTTAACGTCTTTCAGAGTAAGTTCAGCAGACTTCTTGTCTTCTGCCCATACTACGTCTGTAGCTACTGCTGCAGTTCCTCTTTTCAGAGCCAGTGTAGCTTTAGTTGTATCTACTTCACGGTTAAATTTAACCGATACTTTCTTAATGCCTGTAGCTTTAGCTTCAGTTACGGAAAGCTTCTTGCTAGCGTTAACGACTTGTTGAGCTTGGTAAGAAGCTGTTACAAGCAGGTCACGAGTAGCAGGTGTGGAACCGTTGAAAGGCTGGCCAGCTGGAGTATCGAACAATTTCAGTTCTTGAGCCATTTGAACATAGCCTTTAGCCCAACCGGATACGGTTTGGTCAGAAACGCCTGGCTTAGCTAGCGCTTCGCTTTCTTTGCCAAGACCACGAACTAAGAAAGTAGCAAGCTCTTCTTTAGTTACGTCGCCAGCTGGTACGTACTTGCCTTCTTCTTTACCATCAGTAAGACCAGCAACTCTAAGAGCTTCGATGTAAGGAAGTGCATAGCCGTTAGCTGGGTCACTGGATTTAACATCAGTGAAGCTGGAAGTAGTAGCATTGGATTTCAGTTCGAAAACCAAAGCTGCAACTTTAGCGAATTGAGCGCGGTTCATTTTGTCTTTCAGACCAAAGCGGCCTTCTTCAACACCGTCGAAGATACCTGCTTGAATCATCGAATCAAACTTGGCTTTTGTAGCCGCGTCCAGATCTTTAAGATCGGAGAAATCGTCTGCTTTAGCACCGAATGCTACGGAAGAAAATACGGATAATGCCATAGCTGTGGAAAGAATAACGGATAAACTTTTTTTCATAACCTTTTTGTCTCCTCCTTGAATATCTTTCGGGTTTTGAGAGTGATTGGGAAATCTAGAGCTCATATTCCTCATTGTTTGATTCACCCCCTTTCCAGAGTTGTAGAGCCTGAAATAGTATAACTAATTCATCTGCAGATCTCATGTCCGCATAGAATCTAGTAACGAGAAAATAATAGATATGTAGACATCTAACACCACTTTAAACATTATACATTGGCGTTATTGCTACGTAAAGAAGAATTTTGAGAAATGATTCCAGAAAACCTTAGTGTTTAGGGGCTTTCTTTCTCTTCCAATGTATTAAACGAACGGTTTCGGAAAAAGTTGCGGTTGTTGCGATTTTTTTTGAAATTATTTTGTAACTTCTTATGTATTATAGCTTGGAATTATTAGGCATGTCCAATTTCACTGCTATTAAGCCGTTTTTCTACTATATATAGAGAAACGACCGCACATTGTGCACGGCCGTATCTTCCATAATAATCCTTACTTAGTACCCATAACTCGCGATGCCACAATAGCAGCCTCTGCTCTTGTGAAGGTCTCCAGCGGATCGAAACGCACGGTTTCTTTCTTCTGGCCTTCAATAAGAACGTTAGGTTTGCCCTCAATATACTTCTTCTTGAATACCGCTTCTACGGCCGGGCGTGCATAATAGTCAATGGCGCTGCCATCCGTAAATGTCTTCTGCAGGCTGCTCAAAGTCTTATTCGCGTCCGTTGCAAGCTTCAAATCAGCTGCGCGTGCAATCATGACCGCCATATCTTGACGGGTAATAGAACTATCCGGACTGAAACGGTTGCCGGCAGTACCACGAATGATACCGGCACGAGCTGCCGTCTCAATGTACTTATAATCATACAGTCCGTAGAGGTTCTCGACTTTGAATACGTCAATAAACGTTGGTGTCCCCCCGTAATTCAGCGGGAGATCAAAGATACGGACAAGCATCGTCGCGAACTCACCGCGGGAAATCGGCTCGTTCGGACTAAACGAGTAATTTGTCTTACTGTTCATAATTCCTTTGGAGAATAACATCTCCAATTCATTTCTTGCCCACGGGTGACCCGTTAAATCATCGAATCCTTTGTCCATGTACATAACTTGATAGTAACCGAATTTCTCGAAAGGTACGGTAATGGTGTTGCTTCCCGTATTCACTGTACCACCGAGATTAACCCATCCGCGGCCAGTCAAAGTGTTGTACTGCTCATACGTATCAAAGAAGAAGACCGAAATGTATTTGCCGGCATCATCACGGATAGAAGGATCAAACTTAAGCGTTAAAGTACCACGTTTAGTAGGAACTACTGTTTGATCGACTGAGCGTGTAAAGAAGTTTGTCTTTGGATCGTATGGCTCAATACCTCTGCCTTGCAAAGCATAGCTTAAATAGTCTTCTGGAGTTTGTGCGCTTGATTTCTCATTAATCACACCCGCATCCACATAATATAACTTGCTAGCCGTACTGAAGTTATCAGACTTGCCTTTGACAGCTAAGCGGGATTTCGCATAATCGTTAGGGAACTGATTGTGAATGGAGAACTTATCCACTCGTCCGTCAATGCTATCCGCGATACCGAAATACAATTTGCGGTCCGCGGTAATATACTCTTTGTTATCAAATGTAGGCTTATAACGTTTAAGCTTCGTGTCTTTATCAAATTTCAGCTGGAGTCCGCCATCAAACACTTTGAAGCTGGAGCCCATGTTATCCAGATACTGCGCGCCTGCAACTGGCGTATTCGTATTAAAGAGTACGATACTTCCGCTTGTTTTGGTGCTGCCCCGGTTAACAGTAAATTTGACTGTGTTCTTGCCAGCCTTAAGATCTCTCACTTCATAAGTAAAACGATCGACTTCCAAACCGTTTTCATACAAAGTCTCTTTATCCGCTTTTTCTTTACCGAAAACAACACTATCCGCTTTCTCAGCGTCAATCACAATTTTGGTAAAGTTACTATTAATATTGGCTTGGTATTCATGCTTTTCATTCTCAATCAATATCGGTTCTTTAATGACATAGGCCAAGGGCTCTCTAGCGATAGTAACGGTTTTGGACACGCTCATATTCGCTTGATTGGTCACCGTGAACTGGAATGTCATCTCGCCTCTTTCCGGAAGGGCGATTGCATTGGTTGTGAAGTCTACCCCCGAAGATGGCATACTTGCGAAAAATCCGCCTGATACCGATGTGCTAGATCCAGTAGTGGAGCTCCAAGTATGGTAATCGTTTTTTGGATTGCCGTCTTTATCTTTGGAGTAAACGTTCAGGGAAACGGTCACATTGCCTGCATTCGTATTAAAATATTTACCGTTCAATTGAACAGTGCGCTCTGTAGTTGCATACATATCCGGCTTCTGAGCTTTGGGAAACTTAGTTTTGCCAGCTGTATCTTCCTTCGGCAAGAAAAGAACAACTTCAGGAGCTTCAGCCGTAATCAAGTTAACATTATAGACAGCCCGGCTGATCAATGAATTGTTAACATACATATAGAACTTGATCTGGTTAGCTCCTTCGCTAAACAGTTGAGCTGCTGTAATTCCGTATTTTGCCGCTAATTTGGTTAATTCAAATTTGAATTGACGATTAGCATCAAAATCTGCTGCCTGAAGCTCGATCATTTTGTCATTCACATAAAGCTCAACTTTATTGCCTGCTCCGGTTGGAAGGTAGTTGACCGCTTTACCGGAAAGACATCCTACTGTTGTTCCACAAGTGAGCTGATCCACACCACGGATCGTAATCCCTGTGTTACCAGGACTGGAAATTTGATTGGCAATAATGTAAGGTGCATTGTTGATTTGGATGCTATACTCCCGGCTGCCATTCTCAACCGGAATCCCCGCTGCATCTATCGGCAGGAATTTCAACTGCTTTTGCCCGTCCGTTATGTTCTCCAGTTTGTAAATAAATTCGTTGTTCCCTGGGTTAGAGATTTCAGAAACTTGTTTGTTATCAAGCAGAACTCTAATTTTAGCTGTATGAGCATTCGTTAGAATCTTCATTTCTACTGGTAATTCATTAACTTCTGTAGTCGCCAACTCAGACAAGGAAGTATAAATATTCTGATTCGTTGCCGCATCTTTACCCGTTACCATAGCAACATCCGTTACTCCGGCTTCGCTCGGATTGGTGTAGCTGAAGGTGTAAGTAGAAGACGCTGTTCCGGCTACTCCCAGTGAATCTTTAAAAATAAACTGAACTTGCTGAGGGTTGCGGACTGCTGTCCATTCAGATATCCCGGCTACATTCAGATCAAGAGTAAGGTTGAATACATCGTACTCATTCTTCAGGCCTGTTCCTTTGCCAAACTGCTTAACAGCACCCCCGACAGAGGAAGATGGTGTGTTAAGATCCAGATTAGCTGCAACCTGGTTACCATTCACCATGATATCTACCAAGTTATAACGAAGAGATGTAGGCGCATTCGTACCATCTCTGTTGTAGTCTACTTTAAGATTTGTTTTGAGTGTCAGGTCTTTAACATCGAAGTTTGGTTTGTTTAACAGAGATTCCGTTTGTCCTGCGCTGGTTTTTCCCATCTCCACGCCAAAAGCAAATGGCTGGCCGTTGTCATAAACAAAGCGCTTCTCAGTCTGGTAGGAATTCGAATCATTGCTCGAATCAAAAACGATCCGGTTATCCCCGGCTTTCAAACAGATCTCGCCGGTGGCCCCACAATTGCCTGCTGCGTCGCCGCCACGGAAATACACCATGCCTTCGCTGCGGTTCAGGATACCAAGCTTCGCATTGGCACTGCCCGACTCATATGCCTTAACTTGATTGGCATTGGAAGCCTTCGCTTTAATATCTACCGCGGTGACTCCCATTCTGATGTTGTTGCGGTCTACCGGATAAATTTTACCGTCTACAAGGTTTTCGTTGTTGATTGTAAAATCGGTCAGGTTCGTTGTAGGCGTATAATAAATCCAGCCGGGTGCGGAAGAAAGCTGGTTGGTATCGCCCATTTTGATAACAATGCGGTTAAGACCCTCTGACAGGGTAATGTTCGTAAAGGTAATTTCATTAGCGCTTGTCAGCGAAGGTTTGTGAGACTTTTCTACCGTAACTTGCTTTGTATTTACATTCGTAATTTCGTAATAAATTGTAGGGATTTGTGATTCACTGATGTTAGAAATACTTGCTTTTAAAGTAAAAGGATTGCGAGTTACACGGGTTACGTTGTTGTAATCCTCGGGAGCTTCCTTATCCGTGCCGAAGTTAACGGTCTTATTGTACATATTCGTAATGGAAATGGTCGAAGCCGCATACGCCGTAAGGGGCGGAAGCAGACTGATCAACATGGCAAACATCATCACGACGCTGAGCCATTTGCGGGATTTCATTTTCAAAATAACTCCTCCTTATATAAATAGGTTCTAATCGACGGATAGCATGAAAAGGTATTGCTTTAAGGGGCCTCCTTCCAATTCAAAGCAAATAAGCCGTCTTAAAATAAAGTAGTCGTATTTTAAATATCGGTATGCCTTTCTGAAAAGTTTAGGTGTTTATCAGTATTTGGAAATTAAAACCCACCAAAAAAGCCACCCCGCAACGGAGTGGCCTTCTCATATAAAAAAACAGGTATTTATTTATGAAAGAAAATATTAGAACGGTCGCTTAGCCTTATCAACAGATATAGTCTATCCAAAACTCACATTAGGTCATCTTTATAACGTCACTATCACTTCGGCAAGCGGCTGTTGAAACTTGTTGATTTAACACCCAGCTTCTGCAAGAACCGGATAACCGGCTTTTTGCTGCTGCTGATAATTCCGATAGCCTCTGCACCTACCACTAGAACAAACAGCAGGATGGCTACAATCAGAACCGTTAACCAAGCGGAATCATTATAATTATTCAAGACAATTGCTACTCCGCCAAACATAGCAGCGATGCCGTAAATAATCAACACAGTCGTCCGGTGACTAAACCCAAGCTGCAGCAGGCAGTGGTGCAAGTGGTTCTTATCTGCTTCAGAAATCGGCTTCTTGTTCAGGAAACGGCGCATGATAGCAAAGAAAGTATCCGAAAGCGGCACACCCAAGATCATAATCGGTGTAAGCAAGGAGAGTACGACCGATACTTTAAATCCGAGGATAGAAAGTGTCGCCAGCGCGAAACCCAAGAAAAGCGCTCCCGAATCGCCCATAAAAATTTTGGCCGGATGGAAGTTGTAGAACAGAAAGCCTGTAATGCTTCCAAGTAAAATGGTACATAACAGCACAACCGTAACCGCATCACTGAATGGTGTCAGCAGTGCGAGAATAAGAATGGTCCCTGTTCCGATTCCAGAAACACCAGCCGATAGACCGTCAAGTCCATCGATCAGATTAACAGCATTCGAAACGCCTACAATCCATAGGACAGTCAAAGGCATGCTGATGTAATCGGGTAAAGAAATATGTCCGCCGAACGGGACATTGAATTCATTAATTTTCAAACCAAAAGCAACTACGATACAGGCCGCAATAATCTGTCCAAGCAGCTTCCATTTAGGCGAGAGTTCAAAGCGGTCATCCAGTGCTCCTGTAATTACAATGACCAATCCGCCAAGCACCAGTGCAAGCGCCGCATTGGCATTTACTCCCGAAAGCGCCGGAGATATTACAAAGAAAGCACCTACAAATGCCAGGAATATAGCTACTCCGCCCATCCGCGCCATAATCTTGGTATGTACTTTCCGGTGGTTAGGTTTATCCGTGGCGCCAACCCAGAAAGCAAACCGTTTGACTAGCGGTGTTAACAACAGTGCGAATAGGCAGGATACAACAAAGCCTAGCACATATAATACATTCATAATCGGTTTTTCAACCCCTCTTATTGCGAGTAACTTGTACTGATTGTTCTGCCGACCAAATTATACTTCTACTCGATTGAGAACGCTAATCTCAATTTCATCTCAATTCAGCGTACAGCGGCCAATTTTCATCGCTTTTCAACGGTTTTTAACACATTTTCTTTGTCTCGAACCACTTTCATTACAAATTGCGGCAAAACCATCATTCTTCCAAGCCTCGAAGGCTCTTGCAGCAGCCGGTAAAACCATTCTAATTTAAGCTTCTGAAACAATTTGGGGGCTCTTTTAAGCTTCCCTGCAAAAACATCAAAACTCCCGCCTACACCCATTATAACAGGAACGGCCAACCCCTGCTTATGTTTCGAAATCCAAGGTTCTTGAGTCGAAGCCGAACGCCCGACCAGTAGAATATCAGGCTCAAGAGCCCTGATCTGACCTACGACCGCATCGTCTTCCTCTTCTCCGAAAAAACCGTCACGAAACCCGACAATATCAATCAGCGGATACTGCTGCGCAAGTTTGGCAGCCGCGGCCGCTATCGTCTCCCGGGTCGTTCCGAGCATATAAACTTTCCATCTCCGGGCTTCGCCGGTTCTCATTAACTCATGAATAAGATCGATTCCCGGAACTCGCTCCGATACCGGCTGGCCTACGTATTTGGTGGCCCAAACAAGCCCGTTCCCGTCCGGTACAATCAGATCCGCGGTATGCATCATCCGCATGTAATCAGGATCTTGAAGAGCTGCCATAATCATGATCGGATTCGCCGTAATGACATGGTGCGGCCGGCGAGATTCTATCGCTTCAGTTAAGTAGGCTACCGTGTCTTGCATGTTCATCTTGGAAACGGGAACGCCGTATATCCGAACAATCGGCACCATTGCGTTATCGTTAGCAGTCATTGGTCTCATCCCTCTTAACGGTAATATTGCACGATTTGTTGCGCCGGCTGCTGCGCTTCTTTCTTCAGCCGGTCAATGGCGGCTTTCTTCTCGGCCGCCCAAGCCTCGCGCCCGTCGAGCAGCCTCTCGATCTCGGCGGCTACAGCCGCCGGATCGAATTGCTCCGTCGACGCGGCCGCAACCATTCCGAGCCTCGCGAGGAATTGATCGATCTTAGGGTCGTAGGACACGCCGACCATCGGAACAAACTGCGAGGCGGCATAGATCAGCGAATGCAATCTCATGCCGACGAGCACATCGCAGGCGCTCACCTCGGCGAGCATGTCCTGCGGATGCGTGACGCCGCTGACAATGCGGACGTCATGCCCTTCGCCCTTCGGGCCGACTCGATCCGCCACGTAAGCGGATGCTTCCTCGTCCGAAGGGAGATGAAACGGCAGCAGGCGGATTTGAACTTGCCGCCTGCTCATCACGACGCGCAGCGCTTCTGCCAGCGCGTCCAGCTCGGAGCGGTCCGTGTTCCAGTAACGGACCGATACTCCGATGACGGGAACCGCAGATCCTGCGCCGTCATCGGGTGCTTGTCCCGCCCTGCCGGCAGTTAGTGGCGACTGGTGACCGGAGGAGCTGTCGCTCTCCGCTCCCGCCTCTGCCGAGCGCAGCGGAAGACCCATCACCGGGTCCGGTACAACCCGGACGGACGAAGCCGGCACGCCCATGGTGCCGAGTAAATCTGCAGATTCCTGGTCTCGTACCGAAATCATGGGACATTTCTTAAATGTGGACCCGATCCAGGAATAGAAGCGGCGATTGCTCACGGGACCGACACCTTGCGAATAAATAAACGTCGGTTTGCGGAACCACTGGGCCAGTTTAAGAACCAACAGGTAGTACGGGATGGTGCGTGAGCTAGTCGCATCCTGCAGCAGGCTGCCGCCTCCGCTGATGAGCCCGTCCGATGAACGGATCGTCCGGAATAAATCCGGGATCTTCATCCGGTGTACCGCCTCGACTCCGTACATTTCGGTAGTCCGCTGAGGATTAGCTGACAGAACGACCGGCTGAATGCGCACACCAGCCGCTTCACCCTGTTCTTGCAGCGCAAGCAGAATAGACTGCAGTACAGCCTCATCTCCGCTGTTATCGAAGCCGTAATAACCGGAGAGAACTACCCTTTTACCGCTGCGCGGCGTTTGGCTGCCCATGCTTTCCAACTCCTTGTGACGATTTCCCAGGCTGCAATCAAGAGCAAGCCGATGATGAGTCCGAACACAATTCCGTACACGACACGAATGCCTGAAATGTGAAGCGGGGTGTGCAGATGTGCGAATGTATCCACAATGGAGAGCTGCCCGATTACGCCGATCAGAAGCAGGTATACCGCATTCCGGTATTTTACCGTGAGATACGCACCGAACAAGAAGAGCGGATGAGACAACAAGAATTCTTTCGTCCGCGGACGCACACCCAGAGTGTTCTCCAGGAATGAACGGAAATAACGTTCAAACGGCGAAGCTTGTCCTTCATTACCTGTTCGTGAGAGGTAGTAGAAAATAACAGCGGCACCTGCTGCAGCTACAACTACCCATAAAACGCTGATATTGGCTTTAAGGAGCTTCTTAACCTGCTCCCCGCGCTGCTGGTAGTTAAGCTTTTCGCGGAAGAGGAGCAGATAGAGCCCTACGATTGCGATCGGGAGCAAATGCAGCAGACTTACACCTCTGAACTGCTGCATAACCAGGAAATAAGAAATGTGATTCAGCAGGCCCACAACGTACACGACACCGATCAATGAGATCAGGGTTGTTTTGACTAATTGAACGATCGCATAGACCACAGCTGATTTGGCCTTGGCTGCCCTGCCTGCTTGAACGGAACGAATCGCCTCAATGACTGCGATACTCGGAGCGGCGATTGATGTGCCCAAAGCGAGCGCTTGAGCATACAGACTTGGTGACAAGAAATACAAGCCCGATGCGCCAATAAGGCCTAGAACAAACAAAAGCAGCGACGCTTCGGGTATAAAATACCCCAACAGCAAAACAATTAGGCTGATACTGCCAAGCAGCATAAAGAATCTTGCGATATTCTGATAGTCGTTATAGCTATAGTCGAATTTTTGGGCAGGAGCTACAGTAAAACCTGCTTCTTCTATACGCTTAATGGCTCCATCTGGCCCATTCAAACTTTCATAGATAGCGTCCAAAGGTGTTATAATCGCACCTTTTTCCAGATTCTTAACAGCTCTGCCATTCAGGAAAATCATACGGATGTTGCGGTCCTTGACGGCCAGTACGATCCGGTCCGCCGTCTGTTGAATCCGTGCTTCCCTATCTTCTTTGACGAGACTTTCGGTCAATTTCTCCCCATCTTTCTCGGTAAAGGAGTGGAGCCGCACTACATTGTAGCCAGTTTCTTCGGCAAGAACGCCAAAGCCTTTTTGAGGTTGCTTCAGCATCTCAATATTGGCTAAGCCCATGTCGTATTTCTCGAGTAAAATACCCATCTTGTGAAGCTGGACTTGTTTGGGATCATCAGAGAATCCCGGGGCGTAGTCACCATCAATCAGTAAGCGGCGAACCCCCATTTTGTATAAATTAGCAAGCATAGCATCCATTTCATTCGTTACAAACTCACGTTTGTTTCCGAGACGGACGACGATATGAAAACCATGATCCTTCAGCATTTCAAGCGTGATCGGATCCGGATCCATTGGCTTCAGGTTGGCTTCTTCCATATTCATTTCGATGATTAGACCCGGTTGGTTTTTAAAATCCCACGGGCTTGTCTTCACGTTAAGCTTCGCAAAAGTGTTCTCGATCATCGGCTTTATTTTCGCTTCGGAAGAAGGATCCGTAAACAAAATGTACGTGAAGTTTTCATTGGGCGAAATAGGCTTTTGCGTCAGCGAGGTGGCCTCACGTGAGGAGAACACTTCGATCCGCCTGCTCAGCCTAAGTTCAGACAAGGTCGACTCATACACGGCCAGGGACTCGATGCCAGCCTGTTTCATTGCCTGTAGCTGCTGCAGAACGAATCCCCGCGGATTCGGACGCACGTCCGACATCTCCAGTAAGTCGCGATAATCGAATACAAATTCAACCTGGTTCGCCGAGGTTTCCGTCTCTTGACGGAAGAACGCAAGCGGCAGAGAAGCCAAAAGCCCCACAATGACAAACCACCATAATAGCTTGCGCAGCATCCGGTTTGCCGCATTATATCCGTGCATCAATCTGTTCACTCCGTTTCATGATTCCTGCTTCATCAATTACACTCGAAAACCTCTCCGGTATCCGGCATTTTCAAAAAACGCAGGGACCTGGAGAGGTTTCGCTATTATTGTTCTACTCTGCTGAGTACGAAGCGGACCAACTGATCCAGCTTCTCAGCGGACTCTTCTCCGGTCGTACCTTTTACGGCAAAATAAAATTTAATCTTAGGTTCGGTTCCGGATGGACGCAGGCAGAACCATGAGCCATCCTTCATGATGAATTTCAAAACATTTTCCTTAGGCAATCCTTGAATACCTTTGCTGTAATCCATAGCTTCTGCTACTTCGATCCCTTCAATGGCTTCCGGCGGATTGGCTCTCCAGTCTTCCATCATACGACCGATTTGTTCCACGCCATCTTTCCCTTTAAGCGTCTTGGATTCCAGCTTCTCCAGAAAATATCCGTGCGTGCGGTACAACTCTTGAAGCACATCATACAGCGTCTTGCCTTGGCTCTTGTAATAAGCGGCCGCTTCACAAATTAGCATAGCTGCAACGATGGCGTCCTTATCACGGGCATAGGTACCTGCCAGATAACCGTAGCTTTCCTCATAACCGAATAAGAATTGATACTCGCCTGTGGATTCGAATTCGGTCATTTTTTCACCGATATATTTAAATCCGGTCAGCGTGTTAAGAACCTTCGCTCCATAGCTTTCCGCAATCACCGCACCCATTTCACTGGTTACGATTGTTTTGATGACAACGCCATTAGCAGGCAGTTCACCGCGCTCTTTCAGAGAACCCAACAAGTAATTGACGATAATCGCACCGGATTGGTTGCCCGTCAGCACGAAATAATCCCCTTTATCGTCTTTGACGACAGCTCCCATGCGGTCAGCATCCGGATCTGTACCGACAATAATGTCGGCGTCAGTCTCTCTGGCAACCTGAAGAGCCAGTGTAAATGCCTCACGCTCTTCCGGGTTGGGAGATTTCACGGTAGAGAAGTTGCTGTCCGGCTGTTCCTGCTCCTTGACAATATGCACCTGCTCAAAACCTATTCGCCCCAGTGCTTCGCGTACCGGCTTGTTGCCCGTACCGTGCAGAGGAGTAAATACAATGCGGAAGTCTCCGCTTGTCTGCTTCACAATCTCGGGATGCTGGCTTACCGACGTAACCGCCGCCAAGTATTTCTCATCCATCTCGCTGCCCAGCCATTCCAGTAAGCCTTTCTCCTCCGCTTCACTCCGGGAAATTTTCTTCACCCCGTCAAAGCCTTCAATCTTCTGAATATTGGCAAGCACTTCCGCAGCATCCTGCGGAACCAGCTGCCCGCCATCTGCCCCGTATACTTTGTACCCGTTGTATTCAGGCGGATTGTGGCTGGCCGTGACAACGATACCTGCAGAAGCGTTCAGTTCCCGAACGGCAAAGGACAGCTCCGGAGTCGGACGCAGTGATTCAAACACATAGGCCTTAACACCGTTGCCGGCAAGTACTAAAGCAGCTTCCAGCGCGAATTCCGGAGAGCGATGGCGGGAGTCATAAGCAATGACAACCGAAGGACTCGCCACCCCTTGATTTAATGCGAACTCCGCTAAAGCTTGAGTCGCTTTTCCTACCGTATATATGTTCATCCGGTTCGTACCTGCGCCAATAACGCCGCGTAATCCACCGGTTCCGAATTCCAAATCTTTATAAAAGCGATCCTCGATTTCTTTCGCTTGTTCGGCGATTGAAATCAGTTCTTTTTTGGTCTCTTCATCAATAGCTGGATCCTGCACCCATTTTTCATAAAGCTCATGCACACGAGTCATTCGTTATCGTCCCCTTATTTAAAATGATACTGAATCATCGCCTTGATTCCTAAGCGTTTACAATAGCAAACATAATCTCACCTTCGGCTACCAGCTCGTCTCCTACCTTAGCTGTAGCTTGGCCTTTACCGATTGATCCCTTCAGCCGGGTAATGTTAACTTCCAGCGTCAGTGTATCTCCCGGCACGACTTGTCTGCGGAATCGGAAGTTATCAATCCCTGCAAGAAGACCGATTTTGCCATGGTTAGCTTCCACATTCAGAATAGCAAATGCGCCAACTTGTGCAAGCGCCTCTGTAATAAGGACTCCCGGCATAACCGGATAACCTGGAAAGTGCCCCTGAAAAAAGGGTTCGTTAACGGTTACGTTTTTGAGACCGACGGCACGTACCCCGTCTTCAACCTCCAAAATACGGTCTACCAATAAAAAGGGGTAGCGGTGAGGAATAATTTCCTGGATTTGTTTGCTGTCCAACATGTTTGTTGCTCCTTCCAATACTCTTACGTTTGTATATTTTGGTTTGAATCAACCCAAACTAAACATATTCCTTCACGACTGCAGAAGTGAAGGTTGATATAAGGGAGCGTATTTTGCGGTCACGCTAGACCGTAGAATATGCTCTTTTTTATCTTCCCTATCTTTTATAAACAATTTTTCAGGGTTCGAACAAGGTCTTTATGACCCTTTTTTTACCGGAGCCGACTGCTCGCGCAGCAATTCTTTCTTACCTGGGTTCGCAGCAGCGAACTGAACCACATAAATAATGGATGTAACGAAAGAAAATAGAATAACGGCAATTAAGTATTCCGTTGCATATGGAATGCGGAAAATGATCAGCAGCACGGCCAAGTAATACAATACCGTCGTCAGCTTGCCCATCGCATTAGCGGGCAGCGTATTCTTGCCGCGAAAATGAAAAAAAGCCGACCCCACGATCATGCCGATATCCCGGATAAAGAATGCCACCGCTGCCAGCCATGGGATCATCCCGGAGCTTAACAGGGAAATGATGACTGCAATCATCATCAGTTTATCGGCAAGCGGATCGAGCATAATCCCCAGTTGTGTTACCAGGTTCCGCTTACGGGCGATATATCCGTCTACAATATCAGTGATGCCTGCAAGGACGACAATAAGAAAAGCCACTTTCGTATAGCCTTCATAGAAAATATACAGATAGACGGGAATTAGAAAAAATCGGCTTAAAGTAAGCAGGTTTGGTAAATTCAATCGTCTCTCCCTTTCTATGACTCCGGCTGGTTACGAGGTACTTTTCCTGATTTTCATTGTTTTCCATTATACCGTTTCTTAAGGCAAAAAGAAAACTCCCTTGCGGGAGCGGAGGGCTCAGTCTGCAAACACCAGATTAAAAAGATGCTTCCATGTGCTGATTTTAAATATATCTGATGCGGGCTGTCCACCAAACCACGCATACCCCAGCCAAAGCCCGATAAATAGGGCGGCCAAACAAATAAGCGGGATACGCAATATTTTGAGGATGCGAAGTGCGGTCGACACACCCGAAGACCGTTTCTTCGGCTTGCTGCTGCTCTGCTCCGTCCGGGAAGGTTTCTCCTCATTGTTTGCTTCCGTTGACATGAGAATCGCCTCCTTTACGTATTACCCACGCAGGTTATTAGCGAGCCCCATCATCGTATCCGCTGAAGAAATCGCTCTGGAATTAAGCTGAAATGCCCGCTGAACCATAATTAGTTCCGTCATCTCATCCTGAAGGCTTACATTAGATTTCTCAATGAAGCCCTGCTTCACAGCTACACCATCCGCTGTTGTGTTTACAGGTGTTATCACAGTATTCTGCGCGATGTTAGGCGGTATACGGAAATAGTTCCCGTCTGCTTCAGTCAGCAGTTGTGGGGCTACAACCTTTACCAGCTTAATTTGCCCAGCCATTCTGCCCGCATCCGAAGGATCGGATTGATTGCGGACATAGACACGGCCCAGCTCATCGATTCTTACCCGAGTGTTCTGCAGAGTCGGATCTGCGGGATTGATCGCGATTTGTATAGGTTCATTGTTCGCGGCGTCCTTAACAAAATAGCCGTCTTTGGTCGTCAATCCCATTGCTTTGGTGCGGGCTCCCGTTGCAGGATCGACTTTCTCATAAACGCTCAACTTGAATGAGCCGTCACGTGTCCATACCGGTTCCTGTGATCCAGGCACCGTTACTTCAAACAAACCGTCGCCTTCAATTGCCAGATCGTAAGGGTTGTCCGTCTGATTCAGGCTTCCCTGCTTCATATTGCTCTGCAGGCCAACCAGCCTGGATCCCCAGCCTTGTGGCAGTCCGAGCGGCGTCATCCGTCCGTTCTGCCGAAAGCCTTCCGGCTCTCCGAGAACATTCGTCAGCACGTTCTGAAAGCTCGCTTCCTTCTTCTTATAACCCGCCGTATCCGCATTAGCCATGTTGTTAGCCAGAATATCCAGCTTCTGCTGCAGCCCTTGCATCGAAATCGATGCGTTTATAATCGAATTATTCATTCTGGTCTCCTCCGGGCTTTCAGCCGAAAGCCCTCGAACATTTCCATTGGAGCCGGCAATCTTATTGTATTATACACGGCCCACTTCATTAACTAGCTTATCCATACTGCGGTCATAGAACTGCACCATCTTCTGGTTGGCTTCATAAGCACGCGCAGCCGTTGTCATATCTACCATAGCTTGAGTCGGGTCTACGTTGGAACGCTCGACGAAACCATTGCGGACCTCAACCTGATCGTTCGCGGCTACAGCCACGATCTGCTGCTGATCTTCTTCGCTTACGGCGAACAATCCGTTACCTTGCGGAAGAAGAACATTCGGATTGTCTACTTTCATAACAAGCGGCGCAGGAGGGTCGGCCGGATTATACAGCATCGGCTGACCATCCGCTCCCCGAACACGGTATCCATCCGTATTCGCGACGTATCCCTCTGCATCTACCGTAAACTTGCCGTTACGCGTATACCGCAAATCTCCCGGCGTCTGGGGATTCTCGACGACAAACAATGCTTGCGGCTGATAAGCAACCGTTCCATCCGGACGAATAGCCTTGCCGCCATTGTCAAAGTTCATCCCATTTACCTGAATGTCCGAGACTAGGGCATAGTCAAGCACATTGCCGGTCTGCTGCAAATCACCCTGCTGCATCTTCCGAATCGTTTCCTCCGCAAACACGCCCGTGTGCAGACGTCCGACGTTTAAAGCTCCGGCAGAGTCTTGTCCACCGTTAATCCGGGAAATAAGAATTTCCGGAAAAGAGCGGGCTGAGGTCGTTTCTTGCTTAAAACCAGGTGTATTCATGTTGGCAATGTTATTGGTAACGGTATCGTGCTTGCGCTGCTGCGTCGTCATTCCAGATGCCGCAGTATATAATCCCCTAAGCATAAGTCACCCTCTATCAGAATTTTCGTTTGGTCACTTTATCCAGGTTGTCGAGCATGATGCCCGTGCCTTTTACTACACAATGCATAGGATCTTCCGCAATAAGGACAGGAACCTTAAGCTCGTCCGCCAGCAGTTGATCCAAACCATGCAGCATAGCTCCTCCGCCTGTCAAAATAACCCCTCTATCTATTATATCGGCAGAAAGTTCTGGAGGTGTACGTTCTAATACACTTTTTGCTGCAGTGACAATGGAAGAAATCGGATCCCATAGCGCTTCCTGTACTTCACTTGAGCGGATCGTAACCGTAAGCGGCAGACCCGACACCATATCCCGGCCGCGAATATCCATTTCAGACAAGGATGAATCAGCTTGTACCGTACCGATTTTGATCTTAATATCTTCGGATGTGCGTTCTCCGATTAACAATTTGTATTTGTTCTTGATATACTTCGTGATCGCCGTATCAAACTTATCGCCGGCAATCTTGATGGAGGAGGAGGTGACGACGTCTCCCATAGAAAGAACAGCTACATCAGTCGTCCCTCCGCCTATATCCACTACCATATTACCGCTCGGCTGATAAATATCCATTCCGGCGCCGATGGCCGCAGCCTTCGGTTCTTCTTCCATGAAAACTTCCCGGGCTCCGCTGCGTTCGGCCGCTTCTCTAATCGCCTTTTGCTCCACAGAGGTTATGTTGGTCGGGGCACAGATGAGGATCCTAGGATGTGAGTACCAACTTTTACCTCCGACTTTGGAGATAAAATACTTGAGCATGGCTTCCGTAATTTCAAAATCGGCGATTACGCCATCACGAAGAGGGCGAATCGCCACAATACTGCCGGGTGTACGCCCGACCATTCTTCTTGCTTCTTCTCCAACCGCAAGTACACGCTTTGTATCGCTTTCGATTGCCACTACCGAGGGCTCATCAAGCACTACGCCGCGTCCTTTCACATGAATCAAGACGTTCGCAGTGCCCAAATCGATTCCGATATCCTTACTAAACATGAAACTGAATCCTCCCTAAACTAACCGTCCATCCCCATAAACTGAAGCGGTGCTTCGAATAGTATACATATTTTTCATTATAAGCTAATTTCGTTGAAAAAAACAGAAACTCCTCTTTTTTCAGATTCTTTTCGACAATTTTCCGGAAGGAAGGGCGGGCCTCGGGAATCAGGATTTAACCGTAACAAGCGGTTCGGCGGATTTGACGTTTTTCGTCTTGCGATATTTAATCTTGGTCGCTTCCCCTCCCCTAAGATGCCGGATGGATTTGTGATACTCGAGGATCGTTTTGACCTGGTTGGCCAGCTCCGGGTTGATCTCGGGCAGCCTCTCCGTCAAATCTTTGTGCACCGTGCTTTTGGAAACTCCAAACTCCTTCGCTATGGTGCGAACCGTGTTTCTCGTCTCAACGATGCAAGTTCCGATCTTAATGGTTCGCTCTTTGATGTAATCGTGCACTCCCCTCGCCTCCCTACTCGGATAGTTTGGTACATTATATGAGAGGCAGGGCCTAATATTCTTTGTTTCCTTGGCCGACAAGCCATTTCCGTCCATTTATTTTGACGGACAAGACATAAGCCTGTCCTAATTCGGCCTTATTGCCTCCAATCCGCTATCCCACAAATTCGCGCAAAAAAAGCGGACAGGTTGCCCCATCCGCCAAGATTCATTTTATTGCTGTTTATATTCCGGAAGAAGCTGTTCCGGAAGTTCCACTGCACCTGCTTCACCCTTGCGTACTTCGAAGTGAAGATGAACGCCTTGATCTTTCTCCAGCTCGTTACGGCCGGCTTGTGCAATAATTTCGCCCTGCTTCACAGTTGCACCGGCAGCCACTTTAATATCACCCAGACTCTGGTACACGGTTACAAGACCGTTCTCGTGCGTAATTTCAACCAGGTTACCTACAACAGGATTCTTATCAACCGCTGTTACTTTACCGCTCAGGGCAGCACTTACTTCAAAAGCTTGCTTGTCATTACGTGCCAGGTCAATACCGACATGCGGCGTAAGAGTGTCGCCGTATTCTACCATAGCGGCTTGCTTGGCTTCATTGGAAGCCTTGCTGTCGTAAGACGGAAGGGTAACCGTGACTTGGCTGCGGTCTTTAACCGGCCATTGCATGCTCTCGGCTTTGGCGCCTACCGGAACGGCATTGTCTTTGCCAGCCGTTTCGCCTGCAGGTTTATCGGACTGGACGTTGGCCGGTGTGTCTAGTGCTACCGGTTTCTTCATCGCATCCTGATAGACCCACATTATGGTTAAGATAATTGCCGCTGCCGCTACATAGGTTGCCGGGAATACCCACTTTTTGGCTAAAAATCTTTTCCATGCGGAGTTAGGTACATTTGCGGCTCCCATTGCAGTTTGGGGAGCGTCTTCCTTCTTTTGAAACTCTTGTTTACCATCTCTCATATGGTTATCACCTCAGTAACCATTCTTGACACGTTTGAGAGTTTTATACATTTGCAGAAAAGAAATTCTAGCAGGTTACTGCAGCTCCAGATGGTTCAATAGAGAAGAGGCTAAAGCTATTTCTGTACCCGTATAATAATAATCGATGATCTCCTCCGCTTTTTTGCCGTCCAACGCCATGCCGTTGGCTCCCCACTGACTCATCCCTACGCCGTGACCGTAACCGGTGACCTTGAATGTCCAATTGCTGCCGCTGCCCGTTACCTCGAAATCAGTAGAATTCAGCCCCAGTTTTTCTCGTACTTCTCTACCGCTAAATATTTTGCCTGCAATAGAGACCTTTTTGACTCGCTTGGATTCAGTTCGTTCTAAGATACGAACGTCTTCTTTTCCTGCCGCTGCACTGGAATTCGGAAGGCCCATCTTTTGTAAGACATCCTTATATGAAAATAAGAGATTCTGCTTGAACTTCGGGGAAAGCTTAGCATCCCAGGGACTATCGACTGATTTTAAATACGGCACTTCCGATCCCCAGACTTCTTTGGCATTCTCCGTGTATCCATTCGAAGTAGAGAAGAAGGTCGCCTGTATGGGCCGGCCTGAATAGATAATGATTTTGCCCTCTGTCGCCTTCACGGCTGCCTCAATCTTACGGAGGTTGGTTTCATAAGAGGAGCCTGTCCACTGTCTATGCAGCTGTTCTTCGGTCGCGTAGGCCTGATGCTGGATCGTATCGGTCACCCAAGCCTCCTTGACAGGCACATTACTGAAATCCTTCTCCAGAATTCTCCTTACCATGTAGGTCCGCGCTGCCATCGCCTGAGCTTTTAACGCCTCCGCCGAAAAATCAGCGGGCATCTCTGCTGCGACCACTCCCCGCACATACTCTTCCAAGCTTATGGTACGGATCTGCTGCTGCTTGGATAAGTAGATCGGCACCATGACCGGCTTCACCTTTGATCTGTCCGCCTCCGGTTCTTTCATTACTTCAGACGATGTATCCTCTTTACTTACTAGAAGAGCAGGAAGCAGGATCGTCACAAACAGCAGACCCGAACATACAAGAGTCGTCCATAAAATAGCAGGGTGAATCGGCTTCGATCGTTTTTTGAATTTCATAGAAGCGCCTCCGAAATGTCCGTTCCAAGCAGACTGTCAGGCATGATTAGAACTAACAGGGTTGCCCTTCTTCTTCATTCTCATCGCCTACCTGCCGGAGCGGGATTACTTTCATTTTATGAGGCAGATTAATAGAATAGAACGAAGCCGGCCCCTCTGAGTGAAGGGCCGGCTTCGTTCTGTACCTGATTTGCTATAGTTTCGCGCTATCCGAATGAATTAGGCCCAAGTAGGCTGGACCGCAAACATTCCGATTTCCTGCGTCTGTTCCTGCGTCTGCTGTTCTTCCTGCGGTGCTACCCGGTATATATCCGCTCCCACGGAACGCAGAGCGGAAGCGATGTCCACGTAACCCCGATCAATATGATGCAGACCGGTTATTTCCGTCTCCCCTTCTGCAACAAGTGCGGCCAGAATCAAGGCTGCGCCTGCACGAAGGTCGGTTGCGCACACTTTGGCGCCTCTAAGCTTGTTGCTTCCGCTGACAACCGCTGTACGGCCGTCCACTTTGATAGAGGCGTTCATCAGCATGAACTCATCCACATGCATGAAACGGTTCTCGAACACCGTCTCCGTTACCAGGCTGGTTCCGTCAACAACGAGCTGCAGTGCCATCATCTGAGACTGCATATCAGTCGGGAAGCCCGGGTAGGGAAGCGTCTTGATATCTGCTGCACGCAGCGGTTTATCAGCACGCACCATAATCCCGTTCTCGTCTTCTTCGACGCTGACTCCCATTTCCTGAAGCTTGGAGACGACCGGACGAAGGTGATCTCCAATCGCTCCTTCTACATAAAGCTCACTTTGAGTAATAGCGGCGGCAATCATATAAGTACCCGCTTCAATGCGGTCCGGAATGACGGTATGTACCGCGCCCTTCATCTTCTCGACACCCTCAATGCGGATGACACCCGTTCCCGCTCCACGGACAATGGCGCCCATGGCATTCAGGTAATTGGCCAAGTCAACGATTTCCGGCTCTTTAGCCGCATTCTCGATGACCGTCGTTCCCTCAGCAAGAGCGGCAGCCATCATAATGTTCTCTGTTGCACCCACACTGGCTACGTCCAGATAGATTTTGGCGCCTTTTAAACGATTGTTTACCCGTGCTTCGATATAACCCTGTCCCAGCTCAATTTCCGCACCCATGGCTTCAAAGCCTTTGAGATGCTGATCGATTGGGCGCGTCCCGATGGCACAGCCTCCTGGAAGAGAAATACGCGCTTTGCCCATACGGGCCAAAAGTGGTCCCATCACAAGGAAAGAAGCCCTCATTTTGCGGACAAGCTCATAGGATGCCTCACAGGTGTGGATCGTTTCGGCATTCACACGAACACTTTGATTATCATAGCTGAGCTGTAAACCCAGGCTCTCCAGTACCTTGTTAATTACCAGTACATCGTCAAGCGGAGGAGCGTCATGTATCACGCTTTCTCCTTCCGCAGCTAAAATTGAGGCCGCAATGATGGGGAGTACGGCATTCTTGGCGCCGTTAACTTTTACCCTTCCGGCTAATTTACGGCCACCGCGGACGATAATTTTGCTCATCTCGGTCCCTCCGCGTCTTTATATTATTGATCTTTCCCTGTTACGTGACAATCCGTCTATGTGTCATGAACGCACAACATTTCATACTATTCGCAGTGGGTTCTCAGTTTGGCACCGTTGTACTACCATTGTTTACAAGTAAACGTGATGTTATTCGACAAAATGTTAAAAAATTCCGTTTAATCCTACAGACCACTCCAGGTATTTCAAGAAAAAACTTGCGACCAAATACCCAAGTCCGATGGACATAAAGATTTGCAGCATTTTGGCCGGGGCGCTTCGGGGACGCTTGAGCAGGACGTCAAAGCGAAATTCCTGGAGCGCCCACCAAGACAAGGCGACAGCAATCAGATAAACCAAGATGTTAATCAATGGCATCTGCGGTACTTCATTCGTTAATTGTTCGAAATTCGACATGAATCTACCTCTTCTTCCCTACCGAATGCGTAAACCGGGACAATAGGGCTGCAAATTCCGCTCGGGTGGCCTTCACGTCTGGTCGGTAGGTCCCGTCAGGAAACCCGCGAATCCAGTTGTCCAAGGCCATCTGCTTGAGAATGCCAACCCCCCAATAATCATCCGCTACATCGCGGTAAGGAGACCGGCCGCGGTACTTGCCGGCCATTCCCATCGCATTCGCAAGAACCCGAGTCATCTCCATTCGGGTCAGAGGCTGATCCGGACGAAAGTGCCCATCCTCATATCCGTCCATGTATCCGGCCAGCGTCGTTTTGGCGATGGCATGATACGCCCAATGGCTTTTACTGACGTCCGGGTATTCCGCCGGTTTAATTCTTTCCAGACGAAATCCGTTGCTCAGCATCACTGCAGCTTCCGCACGTGTAATGGGCTGATCCGGTTCAAACCGGTAGCTTTCGCCCCCGCCAACAACCTGATCACGGGCCAGATCGGCAATCGCATTCTCAGCCCAATGCCCATGAATATCTGAAAATCCGGCGACAAGCGGCATCGTGCTTGCATTCAGTTCATACATAATCTCGGTTGCGGTCTGCTCACTTTGCAGTTTGATGTAATACAAACCCGCCGGCAAGCGCCGTTCGAGTATAAAGTTGCCCGCCATACCCTTCGTGCTTTCGCTGCCGATTCCCCCCAGAGCATGATCGTATAGCTTAAAGGAAGCATCGCCACCGAATTGAGGTAATCTGAGATTCAATTGTACGAGACTTTCCTGCTCAAGTGTGAACTGAAACCAATCCACGTCACGTGCAGAGTCGATTACGCCGGGATGATCTACATGCAAGGCCAGTGTAGCAGCCTGGTACGGCTTGTCATTAGGTTCATTCGGGTCAATCAGTTTAGGCGTGTAATCGACCTCAAGCGTATACTCTCCCATGACCGGTTGCGTATTATCCTTCACATTGCTGATCCGGATATAATATTCCCCGGGCATTATATTCAGGAGAGAAGTCACTTCGGTCGTTCCTTCTCCAAATTGATCAAACGTTGTCGATTTTTCTCCCTTTTTCTGAATCAATACTACCGGGTCTATTCTAGCTGTATCCACGGAAGTTTTCAAGCGCAGAGTCCCCGATTTATCGAAAGAAATCACAAACCAATCCTGATCATTCTCTTGATGAAACGTGCCCTTCACAACTTGGCTTCTCGCGGGCAGCGCAGATGCCTTGTATTGCTTGTCATTATCTTCAAAAGCATCTGAATAAATCAGAAACTCCGTCTGCACAGAATACGTTATCGGCTGCACTTCATTTGGATCCGACAGACGTAGAGAAATCTCATTTATTCCCTTCTTAACAGGAAGAGTAACCGTCCGGCTTTTAGGGTCCGTGATAAAAACATCTTCTGCCTCTTTATTATCCTGAATGTGACGAATAGAAACAGGACTAGCGTCACTTGACTTTACAACAAGTTTCACATACCCGTCATAGGGGCTGTCAATCTTATACCAATCTATGTCCGCTCCCGAGCTGAAATCTGCATGGACCATCGTGTGGACGGGCAGCATGCGGGCTTGGTTTCTCTCGTCATTCGGCTCAAACCGATCACCCAGCAGAGATTCCTTGAGCAAACGGTCCGCGCGGAGAAGACCATATCCGGTCGCAGCATCCCATCCGGTCTGACCCAGATCTTCAGCCGTTTGCTTGATCATCTCGCGAACTTGCCACGGCTCCAGGTAAGAGAATTTGCCCCACAGAAGGGCCGCAGCCCCGGCAACCTGAGGAGCCGCCATGGAAGTCCCCTCCTTGTTCTCATAGCCTCCGCCCCTTGCAGTGGTATATACGCTCCAAGGCGCTACAAGATCTAGATCGGGCCCGTAGTTCGACCGCACATCCGCCTGTCTTCCGGCGGTCATGCCGCCTACGGCCAATACCGTCGGGTAGGCCGCCGGATACTTCACGCTGCCTCCCTCATTACCTGAAGCGGCAACTAACAGTACCCCGCGCTCCTCGGCATAGCGGACCGTCCCCGCCATATAGCTTGAATATTTATTCAAGCCCAGGGAGAGCACTACGATCTTCGCACCGTGGTCGACGGCATAGCGGATACCTTCACCCAGCTTCGTTTCTCCGCCGGTGCCATCCGCTTCGAGTGCTTTGATCGGCATGATTCTGGCATTAGGCGCAATCCCCGCTATGCCCTTGTCATTATTCATCTTGGCAGCAATTACACCCGCTACATTCGTTCCATGGCCGTTATCGTCCATAGGCTTAGCTTGGGGATTGAGCAAATTAGTTCCCGGGACGAGCCGCCCTTCCAAATCGGGGTGGTCGAGATCCACACCGGTGTCCACCACCGCCACAATCAGCGGCTCCTCAGACATCCCCGCCTCCGGCCAAGCTTGATCCATATGAATTTGATCCAAATAAGTTTGTTTGATACGCATCGGATCGCTGGACACTGAGTATGCCTTCGCATAGGACGTACCCAGCCCCAAGACGATTACAAGCATGCCAATTATTCCGTACATCCATTTATATCGTAATATTGGTTTCATTTGGAGAGTCCTCTTTCGGCATTTTTAAAAAATTTCTAAATTTACAGCCAAATCGGGAAAACGAACCTCTGCCATTTTCTCGTTTTTCTGTTAGCAAAGTCACTGAAATTGATCTTTACCTGCTCAGATGCTGTAAATATGGAAAGGATGACGACAGACGGCACTTCCGCTGCAGCTATGGCAATCGCAATTTCATTGTGTAGGAACATTAGAAACTGGCTTAACATTCAGCTTTGCAGAATTCAATAGTTGTTCAGCTGTTCGCAATGCGACGGACAAGGGACTCCTTTTGTACAGACAGCTAGACCCTCTACTATACAGGAAACACAAGAAAAAAGCCTCCCGGCTCATAAAAAAGCGGAGAAGCTTATATTATATCAAATTTATGACAGGATTAGGAGGTCTCTAGTCAAACTAAAAATAGAATCGATATAACGGAGCAAAAGTCCTGGTAAAATACCAAGCGCCAGACTGATTCCTGCACAGAACCAGATCACAATACCAAGGGGAGCGGTGATTCGAATCGGCCTGTCTTCCGAGTCAACGCGCATGAACATCTGACGGATTAATCCGAAGTAATAGTAAAAGGATAGAACAGCCGTTATGATCATCACACCGCCAAGCCAGTACATATGCGCCTGCATGGTTCCGATGAGAAGATACAATTTACCGAAAAAGCCGGCGGATACCGGTATTCCCGTAAGGGAAAGAATGAGCAGAATTGTAGCGACCGCCGTAAACGGCGCACGGTAGTATAAGCCTGAAAAGCCTTTAAGATCAGTATCCCCCATGGATTTCTCAATTACTATCAGGACAGCGAATAGCCCGATATTCATCAGCAGATAAGCGATTAAATAGAACAGGAACTTAGAGAAATTATCCACTTGCACCAAGTTGATATGAACCGCGAGCGGTACGAGCAGATAACCGGCATTCGCCACACCGGAATAAGCCAACAATCGTTTGACATTCCTCTGGCGCAGAGCAGCGGTATTCCCCACAATCATGGCGGCGGCAGCTACGACTGATAACGCCAGGAACACATCTTCTGTCAGCTGGTCCTCCGGAAATTGACCAAGGGCAAACAGCGCGTAAAACACGCGGAACAAAATCGCAAAAGCAGCCCCTTTGGACACAACCGCCAAAAACGCGGTGATCGGTGTAGGAGCACCCTGATAAACATCAGGCGCCCACGAATGAAAAGGAGCAGCCGCTATCTTAAAGCCGAAGCCCGCCAGCAGCAGGAACACCGCCACATAAAGCAGAGGTTTGTAATCCGAATAGCCCGATATGATCGCTTGCTGGATGACTGCAAGGTTCGTCGAACCCGACATTCCATACAGGAAGGACATACCGTATAGAATGATGGCCGACGAGATGCCGCCTAGTACAACATACTTAAATGCGGCTTCATTAGATTTTGTATCCTTTTTCTTCATGGCAACCATGACGTAAGAGGTAATACTGAGCAGCTCCAAACCGACGAACAATGTGATTAAGTCAGAGGATGAGGCCATAATCATGGCTCCAAGCACAGCCGGCAGCAGGAAATAATAATATTCTCCTATGTGCGGGATGTCTTTCTCTTCTACACTGCCCAGACTCATGAGCGTTATAAGGGCAGTGCCTCCCAGAAATACAAGCTTAAGCAAGTTACCAAAATCATCAATACGGTAGCTGCCGTTCAGCAGGCTTACAGCCTGTGCAGGATTCATCTGCATGCTGACAAATCCGATAGAGACGGCTATACCCGCCAAAGACAGCCACCCGATCAGTTTGCGGTCGATCTTCTTCGGCAGCAGCAGGTCAATCACGGTAAGTAGTACCGCAGTGACCACAAGCGTGATCTCCGGTAGCAAGTGCGTCAAGTCCTGCAAATGCAGTCTAATCGGTCCCACGGTCTACCCCCCCACCTTCCCGGCTATACTGTGAATCATACGATCGAACCCGTTTACGGTCTGCTGCAGAGGTTCACTGAGTACAGCCGGATACACACCGAGCAGCAAAATAAAAGCAACAAGCGTAATCATCGGCACAGCCTCGATCCATTTGGCGTCAGGTAAACCGAGGTGCTTATCCCGAATAGGTCCATACGTAATTTTCATAATCCCCCTCAGCACATAAGCAGCTGTCAGTATGATGCCAACCGCCCCAATAACGGCGAGTGTGCGCGCTGATCCAAACAAGCCGAGGAAAGCAAGCAATTCACTGACAAACCCTGATAATCCGGGCAGCCCCAGTGAAGCCAGACCCCCAATCAGCAGCACAGCGCTAAGGAATGGCATGGATTTAGCTAGACCGCCGAGCTTATCCAGTTCCGTCGTTGAAGTCCGCTCGTATATACTGCCGACAAGCAGGAACATGAGTGCTGAGATCAAGCCGTGTGAGATCATCTGGAAAACCGCTCCCTGCATGCCGATCGGATTGAAAGCAGCCAGGCCGAGCAGCACAATCCCCATATGGCTGATGCTGGAGTATGCCAGCACGAGCCGGAACTCTTTTTGCATAAAAGCCAGTATCGCTCCATAAAGAATGTTGATTACACCAAGCAGGGCAAGGATCCAAGCCCACTGCAAAGCCTCTGCCGGGAACAGCAGCACACCGAAACGGATCAGACCGTACGCACCCATTTTGAGCAGAATACCTGAATGAATCATCACGACAGAAGGCGGTGCCTCTGTATGAACTTTGAGCATCCAAGTATGGAACGGGAAGATGGGCAGTTTGATTCCAAATGCAGCAAGCAGCAGCAAGAATAGTGTTGTTTTCATCGCGTCGCTAAGATAAAAGGGATTCTGATTCTGCGGATCCCCCGATGCCTGATTCACCAGCGATTCCGAATCCTGCAGCAGATTGCGCGTTATATTCTGAATATCTCCGCTGTATGAAACCGTCAGACTATTGTCAGCGATTTCTTGGGAAATACCCGCAGTGGAAATCAAAATAGCAAAGACAATCAGCATGATTGCGGAACCTAACCCATTATAGATCAGGAAACGGTTCGCGGCTTTTTCGCGGTCTATATTGCCCCAGATTCCAATCAGGAAAAACATCGGAACGAGGGTGATTTCGAAGAATAAGAAGAATAAGACGAGATCCTGAGAGGTAAAGACCCCGAGTACACCTACCTCAAGCAGCAGAAGCCAGATGAAGTATGCCTTCCATCTTTTCTTGATGTAGATAGACGCAAGCGCAGCCATGGTAAAAATAAGGGCGGACAAAAATACGAGCGGCATCGACAAGCCGTCTACGGATAGGTGATACGGAATGGTCCAGTAAAAATTCGTAAGACCCTCCACACCTTCCTTATTAAGCGGAATCGTGATCCAGTCGAATTGCTGCTTGAACTGCATCCCCGAATTTTGAGTGACATATGCCGCATATAACCAGACGCTCAGAAGAAGCGGGAGCACCGTCGCCGCGATTCCGACTTTTTGCAGGATTACCTTCCGGTCTTTCGGTAGGAAAAGAAGAACAATAATCCCAATAAGCGGAGAAAATACAATCAGACTAAGCAGATTATCCGACATCAATGAACCTCCTTCCTGCCACTGCAAGTATCAGAATCAGGAGGCCCAGCAGCGTTATAAGACCATAGGTCTGTACCTGGCCATTCTGCATCCGCGTACTGGTTTGACCAAATCCGAATGCGGCAGCCGTTACGAGTCGTACCGTTCCGCCAACGATATATGTATCAATGGTCTTCAGTACCGCTCCGATTCCGTAGAACGGAATGATAATGAAGTAACGGTAGATCTCATCAACATAATACTTACGCTCAAGAAGGGTATACAGCATCGGTAATTTAGCTTGCAAAGGATCCTTCGCGATAGCGTTCTTCGCATAAAGAATATAGCCGACCATTATACCCAGAATTCCCGCAAACGAGGATAGGAGCATCACGAACAGGTGTATTTTGTGCTGTTGATCGACCCCGCTCAGCCAGCTTCCGAACCCTTCGTTCCAAGGCGTATACAAGAAACCCGCGAGTGCAGCAGGAACAGCCAGGACTAGCAGAGGTACTGTCATCGTAGAGGGAGATTCGTGAGCGGACTGTCCGGCCTCCGTCTCCGCCTTTCTCCAGAAGACCAGAAAGAACAGGCGTGCCATGTACAGGGCCGTGAAAAATGCGGTAACAATGCCGATCCAGAATAGCAGCTGATTGTTATCGTAGGCTGCGGAGAGAATCGCATCTTTGGACCAAAACCCCGAGAATGGCGGGATGCCCGAAAGAGCCAGAGCACCGACAGCGAATGTCCATGCCGTAATCTTCATTCGTTTACCGAGGCCGCCCATCTCATGGATATTCTGTGTATGTATGGCATGAATTACGCTTCCCGCTCCAAGGAAGAGTAACGCCTTAAAGAATGCATGCGTCAGCAAATGAAAAATCCCGGCTGTGTAAGTATCGCTGACTCCAAGCGCCATCATCATATAGCCAAGCTGGCTAATTGTGGAATAAGCTAAAATCCGCTTGATGTCGCTCTGGGCTATGGCAATAGTCGCGGCAAAAATAGCGGTAAATCCGCCTACGTAGGCGACGATCTGCATAGCGGTATCCGATGCCAGGAAGATATCAAAGTTGCGTGCGACGAGGTACACACCGGCTGCTACCATTGTAGCCGCATGGATAAGGGCACTGATCGGTGTAGGCCCTTCCATCGCATCAGGCAGCCAAGTATGAAGCGGGAATTGGCCTGATTTGCCGATAGCTCCGATGAAGAACAACACGGCGATCCAGGTCGTTGTCTCCGCCGGAATCCCTCCGGATGCAAAGGCCGCTTGAATCGAGGCGAAATCGAGTGCATGACCCGGCATGCTCCAGAACAGCAGCAGAATACCAATGAAGAGGCCCAGATCCCCGATCCGCGTCACGAGAAACGCTTTCTTGGCGGCTGCCTTAGCCTCTGGCTTACTGTACCAGAAACCGACGAGCAGGAAGGAGCAGACCCCGACCAACTCCCAGAACAGGTAAAATTGCACCATATTAACAGATAGCACAAGGCCCAACATAGCGAATGAAAAGAGCGCGATATAACTGAAGAATACGTGAATTCGTTCATCTGTTTTCATATACCCGAGGGAGTATATATGGACGAGCAGACTGACTAACGTAACAATCAGCAGCATGACGGCATTCAGGTTGCTCACTTCGAAGCCCATGCTCAGTGTGAAATCTCCGACCTGAAGCCACTTGAAACCATCCCGGATATAATTCTGCGCACCACTGTCAAGCCTTTCGATACAAACCAGCAGTGCCATAATAAAGGATGCAAGTATAGCAGCAATTCCTGCGTAGGGGCCGGCTGTGCGGGCTTTGCTTCCGGCTGCCGCCAGTAGTACAAAGGCAAGCAGGGGAAATACAGGGATGAGCCAGGCATATTGTGAAAATACGGATACCATATTTCTTCCCTTCCTCCTTCAAGTCAGTGACGTTAAACCACTATTCGGATACTTGAACCGATTCACGAACCGAGCCGGGTCTAATGTTTCATCGAATTCATGTCCTCAACGTCACCTGTCCCACGGTTACGATAGAGTGCTATCAGAATAGCAACGCCGACAGCAGCTTCAGCTGCGGCTACCGTGATGGTAAACAGGGAAAAAATATGGCCCGTCAGCGCTGGATTTGCGCCCAGTTTCGCGAAGGCAATAAGATTGAGGTTCACGGCATTGAGCATCAGCTCGATGGAGAGAAGCACGATGACGCCGCTTTTTTTGGACAAAGCCCCATACAACCCTATGCAGAAAAGAATGGCCGCCAGCGTCAAGTAAGGAGTAGCAACACCACTCAAGGTTAATCCTCCTCCCTCTTAGCTATGACGATAGCGCCGATGAACGCAACCGTTAGCAGAACGGACATAATTTCAAATGCAATGACATGCTGGCTGTACAGCAGCTTGCCGATTTCAAGCGTATTATCTCCCCCTGCTTCGAAAGTGCCGGATGGAAACGATGTATTCTGAATCGCATAGAAGAGAATAAAGAACAATCCCAAAGACCCTATAGTCAAAAGTACATGATATACCGGTCTTTTCTTCGATGCTTCCTCTCCTTTATGATTCGTCATCATGATTCCAAAGATCATAAGAATAGAAATCGCACCCGCATAAATGAGAATTTGAACAAAGCCGACAAATTCCGCTTCCAAGAGTACGTATAAACCTGCCAGACTTATAAAAGTAAAGGCAACGGACAAGACCATATGAACCACTTTCGTGAAGTTAATCATATAGATTGCTCCGCCAATCGCACCTATCGCGAATAACAGGAACCACCAGTTATGCCCGTCAGACAGGAAACCGCCCAGTCCGCTAAACATCCTTCTTCGCGCCTCCCCTTGGAAAGGCATAATTATTTTCTTTTCTAACCAGAGTATTGTTGTCAGTCAGCCATTTCATATCCTTAAACAGATCGTCACGACTGTATGTACTCAGCTCAAAATGATTCGTCATTACGACGGCTTCCGTCGGACAGACCTCTGTACATAAATCACAGAGAATACAGATTTCAAAGTTAATATCGTAGGTTTCGATCACTTTCCCCTTCTTCTCGGGATCAGGGTTAGCCTTGCCGGTCAAAGAGATACATTCGGTCGGGCAGACCTTCACGCACATATTGCATACGATACATTTATCGGGTTCAAAATGCTGGATTCCACGGAAACGGTCCGGCATGGTCAGAGGAACATCGGGATACGCATAGGTTACTTTCTTCTGAGTCATCGTCTTGAGCGTCACGCCTAGTCCTTGGAGCAATCCTTTCATGAGCTTTCTCCTCCTCCTGTGTCTTTACAATCCGACGCCCTATGCAGTAATGCCCATATAGACCGCGGTAATAAAAATATTGAGCAGTGCTAACGGTAAAAGGACTTTCCAGCCCAATCCCATCAGCTGATCGATACGGATCCTCGGCATTGTCGCCCGGATCCAGAAGAAGAAGAATACGATGATTGAGAACTTAAGCAGAAACCAGACGATACCCGGTATAAAGGCAAGAAAGGCAAGCGGGGCATGCCACCCTCCCAGAAAAAGGACGGTCGTCAAAGATGCAATGGCAAATACATATACATATTCGGCGAGCATGAAGAAAGCAAAACGGAAACCGCTATACTCCACGTGATATCCTGCGACCAGCTCCGATTCAGCCTCAGGAAGATCGAAAGGAGTCCGGTTCAGCTCCGAAACGCCTGCAATCATGAAAACGATAAACCCGACGATTTGAGGGAGGAAGTTCCAGTTCCAGAAATTGTCGCCCTGAGCCTCCACAATCTTATGAAGATTCAGCGTGCCCGTCATCATAATGACCCCGATTACAGAAATGACAAGCGGTACCTCGTAACTGATCATTTGAGCAGCGGAACGCATACCCCCGAGCAGTGCATACTTGTTATTCGAAGCCCAGCCTCCGAGTATCATTCCGATAGTCGATATGCCGGACAGAGCAACATAATACAGGAGGCCCACATTCAGATCGGCATGAATCAGGTTGGCCGTGAACGGAATCGTCGCTACAACGACAAACGCCGGAATGAATGTAATTACGGGAGCCAAAATAAACAATGGCCGGTCTGCCTTACGCGGAATTGTATCCTCCTTAATCAGGAGCTTAAACACGTCTGCAACCGTCTGAAGTAGTCCAAAAGGACCCGTCCGGTTAGGGCCGTAGCGGCCCTGCATCCAGCCGATCACTTTACGTTCAAAATAAATGGCATAGGTGACGAATCCCAGAATAATTAGAAGGAGCACTACACCGTAAGCCACAAATATAAGGGTATGAGTCCATGTCAGCGGTTGTCCGACCAAATCCAGCATCAGCAATCCACCTCCCCAACAACGATATCAATACCACCCAGAATCGTAATTAAGTTGGTCATGGTTTCGCCTACCAGCAGTTTAGGCAGGATTTGCAGATTGACAAAAGAAGGCCGCCGAAATTTTAACCGGTAAGGCTCGGTCTTCCCTTTAGACATAATAAAACACCCGATTTCCCCTCTTGGCGATTCAATCGGTGCATAAATATCGCCTTCGGGCGGCCTAATTACCCGCAATCCTTTCGCCATCGTATCGCCCTCGGGTATTTGATCCAGTACTTGTTCAATAATCCGGAGTGACTGTTCAATCTCCTCCAGCCGGATCAAATAACGGTCGTAGCAGTCTCCATTCTGACCCACGGGTACGTCAAACTCAAAGCGTTCGTAAATGCTGTAAGGCTGGTCTTTCCTCAAATCCCAGCTCACTCCAGTGCACCTGAGATTGGCTCCGCTCAGACCATATGCAATGGCAGTTGCCGCATCGTATTTGCCTACGCCTTTAATACGGGCAAGGAAAATCTCATTACCGCTGACCAGCCGGTCATATTCCTCAAGCTTACTTCTCATATAAGGAATAAATGCGCGGATTTTGTCCAGCCAGCCGTCCGGTGCGTCCCATTTCACTCCACCCACGCGCATATAATTGTAGGTTAGCCTTGCACCACATAGCTCGTTAAAAAAATCAATGATCATCTCTCTGTCACGGAATGCATATAAGAAGGGACTCATAGCTCCAATATCCAGCAGATAAGTCCCCCACCATACGAGGTGGCTGGCAATCCGCTGAAGTTCCATGACAAGTACACGCAAATACTCCGCTCTTTCTGGTATTTGTACGTTCATCATTCGCTCAACAGCGTTCACTAGCACATAATTGTTCGTCATGGCAGACACATAATCCATTCGGTCCGTATATGGAATAATTTGTGTATAGGTTAAGTTCTCCGCTAACTTCTCCGTCCCACGGTGCAGGTAGCCCATAACAGGAATAGCTTCCCGGATAATCTCCCCGTCGAGTTTTACTATAATGCGGAATACCCCGTGCGTACTCGGATGCTGAGGGCCGACGTTTAACAGAAGTTCTTCAGTCCGTAACAAGTGCTACACCTCCGGGTCGTACGCTTCATAATCTTTGCGAAGCGGATGTCCGATCCATTCATCCGGCATCATAATGCGGGTCAAATTCGGATGACCCGGGAACTCAATGCCCAGCAAATCGTAGATTTCGCGTTCATTCCAATCTGCCGTCGGCCATATTGCCGATACAGAGGGTACAGCTGGAGCTGTACGGTCTGTCCGAACTTTAACGCCGTATTCTTTACGCAGAGGAATCGAGAGAAAGTGATACACAACCTCCAGGTTCGACTCTGTATCAAGACCCGTTACATTGCGTAAATACGTACACTGCAGCTCCTTGTGCTGCAGCAAGACCTCAGCAGTCCGCAGCCAGTCCTCGCTGCGGATCACCACAAAGGGGCGGTGACCGTCAATCTCGTTGATGTATGCCTCTTCAACGGCCTGTTCGTTCACCGCTCCCTTAAGAATCTCCACCAGCCGATCCAGCAGCGGCTGGTTAGGGGATGGCTCCTTCGGCGCAGCCGAATCAGCTGCATCCTTAGCGCTGCGGGCTTTCGCACGGTTAGCTCGCGCTTCAGCCGCTGCCTGCGCTTTGCCGACGTCTGCGGAAGCCTCTGCGGTGGATTCCCCCATTTTCGATCTATTTACTTCTTTTTCCTCTAATTCAATTGTATGCACTTCCAAAACTTCAGGTGAGTTTGTCACATCCTGCTGTTTTTGGTTATCTTTATCCTTGTCGCTCAACGATTCGTCACCTGCTTCCCGGTCTTAGCTTCGTAACGGATCTTTTCCTGAAGTTTATTAATTCCGTAGATTAATGCGGCTGGATTCGGTGGACAACCAGGTATGTATATATCGACCGGTACAATTTGATCGACCCCTTTTACAACGGCATACGATTTCACATAGGGCCCTCCGGCAGTGGCACAGGAACCCATCGCAATGACCCATTTCGGTTCGGGCATTTGATCGTATAACCTTTTCAACAAAGGAGCCATCTTCTTAGTAACCGTACCTGCCACAATCATTACATCGGACTGCCGGGGGGAAGTCCTGAAAATGACCCCAAAACGATCAAGGTCGTAATGAGACGCGCCAGTCCCCATCATTTCAATAGCACAACAGGCGAGACCGAAAGTAAGCGGCCACAGTGAATTGCTCCGGGCCCAGGCTTTTACCTGCTCAAGGGTGGTCATAAATACATTGCGGTTAAGCTCATCGCGTTCTTCCGGTGTAATTGATCCTAAATTGAAGTCCATTGCAGCACCTTCTTCTTCCAAGCGTAAAGTAGTCCGACACCAAGAAGCACAATGAAAATACACATTTCAACCAATGCAAATAGCCCAAGTTGATTGTATGCGACTGCCCACGGATACAGAAACACAGTTTCTACATCAAAAATGACAAACATCAACGCATAAAGGTAATACCGGATATTAAACCGGATCTGACCTTCCCCAATTGGCTCGTTGCCGCTCTCATAGGTGGTTGCCTTGTCTTCTGTAGGTTTATTAGGCCTTAGCAATCTGCCGATCGTCAAAGCTGCAATGGGCAGTAAGACGCCGAGTGCAACGAAAATGGCAACGATCAAATATTTCACCGTATACATCCGCTTGAAACCGCCTCCATTTTCATAAGATATTCTAATTGATCTCATAAAATATGGTAATACAACACCTTCCAATTATAGCATACGCTAAAATTTTGTGTCTAATGAAAATGAATTTAATGAAAACGTTTCCTTGGACACAAAAAAACAGAGAACGTTGATGCAACGTCCTCTGTCCTTTATTCTTATCTGTGCTCGTGTACCCCGATCCGGGTCAACGCCCGTTTGAGTGAAAGCTCGGCGCGCTTGAAATCCGCCTCGTCCTTTTTACCGCTCAAACGCTTCTCGGCGCGTTCCTTCGCTGCTTTAGCACGTTCGATGTCAATGTCGCTCGGCAGTTCCGCACTCTCCGCAAGTATAACAACCTTATCCTTACGCACTTCCATGAATCCTCCGTTTAATGCAACAGATTCATTCTTGCCATTCTCAAGCTTGATTGAGGCAGGTGCGATTTTCAAAGGTGTCACAAACGGAATGTGGTTCGGAAGAATCCCCAGTTGGCCGTCAACGCCCTCGACAGTGATCATGCGAACATTCTGGGTATATACGATGCGCTCCGGAGTTACAATTTCCAATAGGAAAGTACTCACGCTCATTCCTCCCCAGAACTTTCGCTAGAAAGTTCGCTTCGTAAGCTTCGCCTCACTTGCAGGGAATTAATTCCCCCGCTAGCTCGGCTTATAATCAGAATTGGCAGACAGAGCCTGCTTGTACTGATTGCTTATACCATCGTTCTTGCTTTTTCAACAGCTTCTTCAATCGAACCCACGTTAACGAAAGCTCCTTCTGGCAAATCATCATGCTTGCCTTCCAGCAACTCTTTAAAGCTGCGTACTGTTTCTTTAACAGGTACGTAAAGTCCAGGCATACCATTGAACGCTTCCGCAACGTGCAGTGGTTGGGACAAGTAACGCTCAACGCGTCTTGCACGGTTAACGGCAATCTTGTCTTCCTCACTAAGCTCATCCATACCCAGAATCGCGATAATGTCCTGAAGTTCTTTGTAACGCTGCAGAAGACGCTTAACGCCTTGCGCTACTTCGTAGTGCTCTTCGCCAACAACCTGAGGAGTCAGGATACGGGAAGAAGATGCAAGCGGATCAACTGCCGGGAAAATACCTTTTGCTGCAATCGAACGCTCCAAGTTAGTTGTTGCGTCCAAGTGAGCAAAAGCAGTTGCCGGAGCCGGATCCGTATAGTCATCCGCCGGTACGTAAATCGCTTGAATCGAAGTTACGGAACCTTTGGTTGTGGATGTAATACGCTCTTGCAGTTGACCCATTTCAGTTGCCAGCGTTGGCTGGTAACCTACTGCGGACGGCATACGTCCGAGAAGGGCCGAAACCTCAGAACCTGCTTGTGTGAAACGGAAGATGTTATCGACGAACAGAAGTACGTCGCGGCCTTCCTCATCACGGAAGTACTCAGCCATTGTCAGGCCGGACAATGCTACACGCAGACGAGCGCCTGGAGGTTCGTTCATTTGACCGAATACCATCGCTGTTTTTGCAATAACGCCGGAATCACTCATCTCGTGATAAAGGTCGTTACCTTCACGTGTTCTTTCACCTACACCAGCAAAAACGGAAATACCGCCGTGCTCTTGTGCGATGTTATGAATAAGCTCCTGCATGGTTACGGTTTTACCTACACCCGCACCACCGAAGAGACCGATCTTTCCACCCTTCATGTAAGGAGCGAGAAGGTCAATTACTTTGATACCCGTTTCGAGCATTTCAGCTTGAGTCGTCAGATCGACATACTCAGGAGCCTGTCTGTGGATCGGAGATGTCAAAGTACGGTCTGCAGGGCCTTTACCGTCGATTGGATCACCAAGTACGTTATATACACGGCCTAGAGTAGCCGGACCTACTGGTACGGAAATAGCTGCTCCTGTATCAATAGCTTCCATGCCACGCACAAGTCCGTCTGTGGAAGCCATAGCTACACAACGTACTTGATTATCACCGAGATGTACGGCAACTTCAACTGTCACTTCGCTGTCCTGCTGGTCAGCGGTTTGAGCAGTTTTTTGAATTTTAATGGCGTTCAGAATCTCAGGCAGATGTCCGCGGTCGAACTCAATGTCGACAACCGGGCCCAAGACTTGAACAACACGTCCTTTGCTCATTGTATTCCCTCCTGTACTCAAATGCTAAGATCCGTATTCCGCATTAATTCAATGCGTTCGCGCCAGCGACAATTTCCGAGATTTCTTGGGTGATTGCCGCCTGACGTGCACGGTTGTAGGAAAGTGTAAGCTCTGCAATCATCTTCGACGCATTCTTCGTCGCGCTTCCCATTGCGGTCATCCGCGCGCCGAATTCACTCGCTTTGCTTTCCAGCACGGCGCTGAAAATGACCGTTTCCGCATATTTCGGAAGCAGTACTTCCAGAACACCTTCGGCGGAGGGTTCATATTCATAGGAAGAGATGGCATTTCCACCGGATTCAGTCTGCTCAAGAGGCAGTAGCTTCTTCTCAATCGGTGTTTGCGTAAGAGCATTGTGGAACTGATTATAGATTACATACAGCTCGTCATAGCTGCCATCGATGAAATTCTGCACGGCCGAAGAAGCAAGCTGCTTGATATCGGCAAAGGTAGGAGAATCGCTTAACCCCGTCACTTCATCGAAGACAGGAATATTTCTACGCTTGAAGAAATCCTTCCCTTTACGTCCTACAACGAAAACTGCATACTCATCTGTAGATTTATGGCGTGCACGAATTGTAGTGAGCGCTTTACGCAGGACGTTCGCGTTGAATCCTCCAGCGAGTCCACGATCGGAAGTCAGAACCAAATATCCCGTACGTTTAACTTCACGAACCTGGAGCATCGGGTGTTGGATCCCCTTTGAGCCCGCGGCTACGCTGAATGCAACTTCGCGAATCTTATCCGCATAGGGGCGAGAAGCCTCCGCGTTGTTCTGCGCTCTTTTCAGCTTGGAAGCGGCAACCATTTCCATTGCTTTCGTGATTTGCCTGGTGTTTTGTTTACTCTTAATTTGCCGTTTAATTTCGCGTATACCTTTAGCCATACTGTTTCACCCCCTGCAGCTTTATTATGGAATCAACAATTCTCATAATTATTCGGATACCGAGAATCCTTTAAGGAAGGTCTCGATAGCTGCAACCAGCGCCTTTTCCGTGTCGGCGGAAATATCCTTCGTATCACGGATGGATGCTGGAATTTCAGGCTTGTTAGCATCGAGGTAGGAAAGGAACTCTTTCTCGAAGCGGCCGATATCTTTCACCGGCAGTTCATCCAGGAAGCCTTTAGTAGCGGCATAAATGCTAATAACCTGTTTTTCAACCGGCATTGGCTCATTGATACCCTGCTTAAGGATTTCCATTGTACGCTCACCGCGGTTAAGGCGGGAAACGGTTGCTTTATCAAGGTCGGAACCGAACTGCGAGAAAGCAGCCAATTCGCGATATTGTGCAAGGTCAGTCTTGAGGGTACCGGCAACTTTCTTCATTGCCTTTACCTGCGCGGAACTACCTACACGAGATACCGAGATACCTACGTTAATCGCTGGGCGCTGACCGGAATAGAACAAGTCAGACTCCAAGAAGATTTGACCGTCGGTAATCGAAATAACGTTCGTTGGAATGTACGCGGAAACGTCACTCGCTTGAGTTTCAATGAATGGAAGCGCCGTAATGGAACCACCGCCCAATTCGTCGTTCAGCTTTGCAGCACGCTCGAGCAAACGGGAGTGAAGGTAGAAAACGTCACCCGGATATGCTTCCCGACCTGGTGGACGGCGGAGCAAAAGGGACAACTCACGGTAAGCAGCGGCTTGCTTGGACAGATCATCATAAACGATCAGGACATGCTCGCCTTTGTACATAAAGTACTCACCCATTGCACAGCCTGCATAAGGAGCCAGGAAGAGCAGTGGAGCCGGTTCAGAAGCACTTGCCGTTACAACGATTGTGTAATCAAGTGCGCCGTTACGGCGAAGAGTTTCTACTACGTTAGCAACGGTAGATTGTTTTTGACCAATTGCAACGTAGATACATTTTACTCCGTTGCCTTTTTGGTTAATAATCGTATCCATTGCAATCGCGGTTTTACCCGTTTGACGGTCACCAATGATCAACTCACGTTGACCGCGGCCGATTGGTACAAGCGCATCGATTGCCTTGATACCCGTCTGCATTGGCTCGTGTACGGATTTACGGGCCATAACGCCCGGTGCCGGGGATTCGATCGGACGGAAGCTTGCAGCTTCAATCGGTCCTCTTCCATCCACCGGTTGGCCTAGTGCGTTAACAACGCGGCCTAGCAGCGCTTCGCCTACAGGAACCTGCATGATGCGTCCTGTACGTTTCACTTGGTCGCCTTCACGGATATCCGAGTAAGGTCCCAGGATGATAATACCTACATTGTTCTCTTCCAGGTTCTGCGCCATTCCGACAACGCCATTGGCGAACTCGAGAAGCTCACCGGCCATGACGTTATCCAAACCGTGAACACGTGCGATACCGTCACCAATACTGATAACCGTACCAACTTCCACGACCTGCAGATCTGCTGTATAATTTTCGATTTGCTGCTTAATCAGCGTACTGATTTCATCAGGTCTGATACTCAACGAACCTCACCCCTATCTACATTGCTTGAGCTTGTTTCAGTGATTTTTCCAAACGTTCGAGTTTGCCTGCCAAACTACCGTCGTAGAGACGGTCACCGATCCGAACGGTAATGCCGCCAAGAAGGCTCGGGTCGATTACCGTCTGTACACGAATTTGCTTGCCAGTCATCCGGCTAAACTGTTCTGCAATTTCCTTAACCTGTGCTTCCGTCAGCGGCAGCGCGGTATATACCGTCGCGTCAGCTTGGCCAAGCGACTCGTTGGAAATCTGAACAAAGTCGGAAAGTACAATAGGAAGCAGAGATTGACGTCTTCTATCAATCAGAAGATTAATTATATTCAGAACGAGCGGCGACAGCCGACCCGCAAAGATGCTTGACATGAGCTGGCGTTTCGCAGGTACGTCGATGTTCGGATGATCCAGTACTTTGCGGAGCTCCGCATGATTCTGAACTGTCTGAACAACTTCGTTCAATTCGGTTTCGACTTGAGCGACCGCACTCTGCTCTTTCGCCGCCTCAAAAAGTGCTCTCGCATATCTTTTCGCTACAACGATGTCACTCATTTTTGTCCCCCTACCTCATTAAGGTAATGGTTCACCAATTCTTCCTGCGACTTTTCGTCCACTTGCTTTTCAATAATTTTGGAAGCGATCATAACGGACATAGCGCTAACTTGACCGCGCAGAGCCGCAACCGCTTTGTTTTTCTCGCTATCGATTTCACGGATTGCTTCTTCTTTCACACGATCCGCTTCGGATTTTGCTTTATCAACGATCTCTTCCGCTTGCTTGGAGCTCGTTTGTTTAGCTTGCTCGATCATTTGATATGCTTCTTTACGAGCATCCTGGATAACCTGCTTCTGCTCTGCGAGCATCTGCTCAGCTTGAGCACGGTTAGCGTCCGCCGAGTTCATTTGCTCAGCTATCAGCTTTCTGCGCTCTTCCATCGTAGCCATTAATGGCCCAAATGCATACTTGCTTAGCAGCCAATATAAAATCCCGAAGGCGACAAGCGCGAATACAAAAGATTCCCAATTCCAAGCCATTCGAGTCACTCCTTTCCGTATCTGTGTGCTGGCGATCCTACAATCCTAATTCACAACGAAGGCGCGGATGGCTCAGGCCTTCCCCGCCCAACCGAGTCAATATGAATTAGCTGAAGAAAATCAGGAAGCCAAGTACGACACCGATAATCGGAACAACCTCGACGATACCAACACCGATAAACATAGTTGTTTGAAGCGTGCCACGAAGTTCTGGTTGACGAGCGATACCTTCTACTGTTTTGCTTACGATCAGACCGTTACCGATACCCGCGCCAAGTGCGCCCAAACCAATTGCTAATGCTGCTGCTAGGAATTCCATGAAAAATTTCCTCCTCAGAAAATGGGTTTTTTAACCTTATTGTGTGTATTATGATCCCGCGCCTAGCGCTAAATTAACCGAACTTCAACCTGCAAAGACTTGCATGCCGATCGTTAGTGTTCTTCATGAACACTGGCTTGGGAAATGTAAACCATGGTAAGAATTGTGAACAAGAATGCCTGAATGGCGCCTACGAAGATACTGAAGCCCTGCCAGATGGCAAGAAGCGGTACCCCAACGACACCTAGCATTAAGATGGTGGAGATCAAAACCTCGCCGGCGAAAATATTCGCGAACAAACGAAGAGCAAGCGTCAAAGGCTTGGAAAGCTCTTTAATAATGTTCAGCGGCAGGAAGAACCAGAACGGTTCAATATAGTGTTTCAGGTAGTGCTTAGTGTTACGTGTCAAGCCAAGGGTGTTAGTCATTACAAACACCATAATGGCAAGCGCTGAAGTTACGGAAAGATCGGCTGTAGGCGATTTCCACCAAGCGATTGAAGCGTGCTTGCCCTGGTCATGCAGTTCATGAATGCGAGCATCCGATAGAACGCTTTGGCCAAATAAACTGAACTCTTCTGTATGATCCGTTACAATACCAAACGGAAGACCTAGCAGGTTGGCAACGAAGATGAACATGATCAGTGTCATACCGAGCGAAACATATGTCTTAGCTTTGCTCAGTGGCATGGTGCTAGCAACCGTATTGTGGACAAACTCAAGTACCCACTCCATAAAGTTCTGCATCTTGGAAGGTTTATCGACCGACAGATTACGTACGGATAGACGGGCGAGAATAAACACAACCAAACATGTAACGGTAATAGCAAAGAAAGTGGAAATATCAATATCTATTCCGTTGTTAAAATGTAGCACGGGAAACTCATGCATTTTTCATTTTCACCCCTTTCCATGCATTACGGTTTGTGTTGTCGTTTTGTAATACCGACTAGCAAAATAAAGAATGGTACCAAAAAGCAACCAATGATGGTTGAGACGATATCGAGGTGTTGTGGAAATTTAAGCGCAAACATAACAGCAAGTAGCACAGTTGCCAGCCGGCTCATAAAACCTAGGCTCGTACGCTGAACGCCTTGCTCTGCAATGGTTCTGCCGATCATATCGACTCTGCGTTGAAGCAGCAGGGCATTGATTCCGCTTGCAACGGCGCCCATAGTCAGCCCTGCAGTAATTGTACGCAAGGGTGGGTATGCAGCCCAAATTAGAATACTTGCAGCCAATACAAAAAGCGTTATGCGTAATGCGGTTTTAAGCAGGTCATTCATCGGATTCCTCCAAAAACTTCTTGAGCAACATGACAACGGATACGATTCCGACGAAGAGACCGATCATCAAACCGCCCGCGATCCAAGCCTTAGAACCGCCGAAACGGTTCACCAGATAGGTAGCGATAGCATAACCGGCAATCATACAGAAGGCGATATCAATCCCGATGGCCCCTACCATTCCGGCAGCTTTCCAAGGATTATCGCGATTTCCTTTGTTATTCATGGCTTTGACCCCTATCAATCCTCATATATTGTATCGGAGCAAAGTCTAGTTTGTCAATTCGAACAAAATCAAAATTTTCGTGAACTCATTCGCAAGAACCCTTATATATCAAGGGTTTCAGACAAATAAAACCAAACAGTACAACTGTATGCTGTGACCTTTGTCATAGCATCGTCACAATGTTAGAAAAAATACATCAGAACGAGTCCGGTCTGTCAGCTTCATATCCAAAATGATGCAGAATTCCCTGTACAATTCTTCGCGAAGCTTGTCCGTCCCCATAAGGGTTGGCAGCTTGTTTCATCCGATCATAGGTCTGTGCATCCGTCAGAAGCGCGCGTGTACGATCGTATACCTTCTGCCCATCCGTACCGACTAACTCCAATGTGCCCGCTTCAACGCCCTCTGGCCGCTCTGTCGTATCGCGTAGTACCAGAGCCGGAACGCCAAAAGTCGGAGCTTCTTCCTGAAGTCCGCCGGAATCAGTCAGAATCATATACGTATGCGGATAGAAATTATGCAGTTCGAATACATCCAGCGGTTCAATCAGTTTGATTCTCGGATGATTTCCAAGAATTTCGTATGCGGGCTCTTTAACAGCCGGGCTTGGATGGACCGGATAAACAATAGCCACATCGTCAAACTCATCGGCAATCCGCTTGACCGCGTTAAAGATTTGGCGGTGAGGCTCACCCTGCGATTCCCTGCGGTGTGCAGTCATTAGGATAAGACGCTTACCTTGCGCCCAATCCAAAACCGGATGTTTGAAGTCCTTCTTAATCGTGTATTGGAATACATCCGTTACCGTATTCCCGGTCACATAAATCGAGCTTTCTGACTTGTTCTCTCTGCGCAAATTGCCCGCCGACCATTCGGTTGGAGCAAAGTGCAGGTCTGCAAGAACCCCGGTCAGCTGACGATTCATTTCCTCCGGATACGGGGACATCTTATTCCATGTACGGAGTCCCGCCTCTACATGACCTACCTTAATCTGCTGTAAGAAGGCAGCATAGCTCGCCAGGAATGTCGTCAGCGTGTCCCCATGCACTAGAATCAAGTCCGGCTTTGCTTCGCTAAAAACAGGCTCCAGTCCTTGGAGGACACGGATCGTTACCTCATTTAGAGTCTGGCGATCCTTCATTACGTTAAGGTCAAAATCGGGCTGGATTCTAAAAATCTCCAGAACCTGATCCAGAATTTGACGGTGCTGTGCCGTTACGGCTACAAGTGATTCAATAGATTCGGGATGCTTTTGAAGTTCGAGAATAAGCGGAGCCATCTTAATGGCTTCCGGTCTTGTACCGAAAATCGTAATGACTTTCAACTTTTTCATTGGACTAAAGTCCTCCTACCTCTTATTTCGTGCCAAATAACCGGTCACCTGCGTCTCCAAGGCCGGGAATAATGTACCCGTGGTCATCCAAATAATCATCAATTGCCGCAACATAGATATCGATATCCGGGTGTGCTTTCTGAACAGCTTCAATGCCTTCTGGAGCAGCGATCAGACACATCAGCTTAATCTGGTGGCAATCTCTGTTCTTCAAGGCAGTGATCGCCGCATTAGCGGAACCGCCTGTAGCCAGCATCGGATCAACGACTATCAGCTCGCGCTCCTGTACATCGGTAGGCAGCTTAGCATAGTATTCCACCGGCTGAAGTGTTTCCGGATCCCTGTACAGTCCGATGTGTCCCACTTTAGCGGCAGGAATCAAGTTCAGAATCCCGTCTACCATACCCAGTCCTGCACGCAGAATCGGAATAATACCCAGCATGCGGCCAGAAATAATGCGGCAATCAGCAGTTGCCACTGGCGTCTTAACCTGAATATTCTCTAGTTGAATGTCACGTGTAATTTCATAAGCCATCAAAGTTGCAACTTCGTCAACCAGCTCGCGGAAATCCTTGGTTTTCGTATTTACGTCTCTAATGTATGTAAGTTTGTGCTGAATCAAAGGGTGATCGCAAATGAACACCTTACTCATAGTATTTCCTCCCGAATTTCGATCTCGCTGACTTTCCCATAAACCCTGTTTATTATATCATATGTCTCTTTAGATATCCTCCCCAAAAAGCACTGTGATCTATTACAAGAACTTACATATTTAAAATTACATAGCAATTTTATTTCCTAAAAAAAGGAACCCTATAGGGTTCCTCAAGTAACTTTATATTAGTTTCTATTTAAATAAAAGCAACTAACTGTATTCATTTATATTCCACACGAATATTGTTATTAATACTCGAGACCTTTGTAGAGCGGATATTGGGAAGTCACGTCTTTAACCAGGCCGCGAACCTGCTCATGAACAGCAGTGTCAGATGGATTTTTGAGCGTAAGCGCGATAATTTTCGCGATCTTCTTCATTGCATCGCTGCCCATACCGCGGGAAGTCGCTGCAGGTGTACCAATGCGGACACCACTTGTTACAAACGGACTGGTCGGGTCGAAAGGAATAGCATTCTTGTTCACCGTAACTCCGACTTCATCGAGCAGATGTTCAGCATCTTTACCTGTGATGTTCAGGTTACGAAGGTCGATCAGAATAAGGTGGTTGTCTGTTCCGCCGGAAACGAGATCGATGCCTTCTGCCGCTAAGCCTTCTGCAAGAGTTTTCGCGTTGTCAATTACGTTTTGACCGTATGTTTTAAAATCCGCTTGAAGAGCTTCGCCCAGAGCTACCGCTTTTGCTGCGATAATGTGCATTAGGGGTCCGCCCTGGGAGCCTGGAAACACAGCTTTATCGATAGCAGCTGCCCATGCTTTACGGCACAAGATCATACCGCCGCGAGGTCCACGGAGTGTTTTGTGCGTTGTAGTCGTAACGAAATGTGCATGAGGCACCGGATTCGGGTGAAGACCTGCTGCAACAAGGCCCGCGATATGAGCCATATCGACCATGAACAGGGCACCGACTTCATCAGCGATCTGAGCCAGTTTCTCGAAGTCGATTACGCGCGGATATGCGCTTGCACCCGCAACGATCATCCGAGGTCTATGTTTGAAAGCCGCTTTGCGCACGTCTTCATAATCAATGCGGGAATCTTTCTCGCTTACACCGTAAGCAACGAAATTATAAAGAATACCGGATGCGTTAACCGGGCTGCCGTGAGTCAAGTGACCGCCGTGTGCAAGGTTCATACCCAGAACGGTATCACCAGGCTTCAAAGCTGCGAGGTAAACAGCCATGTTTGCTTGTGCACCAGAGTGAGGTTGTACGTTGGCATGCTCAGCACCGAAAAGTTCTTTTGCACGGTCACGAGCGATATCTTCCACGATATCTACGTATTCACATCCGCCGTAGTAACGTTTGTTTGGATAGCCTTCCGCATATTTGTTCGTCAAGACAGTTCCCATCGCTTCAAGAACAGCCTCGCTGACAAAGTTCTCAGATGCAATCAGTTCGATTTTGTCACGTTGACGCCCAAGCTCCAAGTTCATCGCTTCTACAATTTTAGGGTCCTGTTTACGTAAGAATTCTACCATTTCCAAAATACCTCCCATGGATTAAGATCTCAGTATTCATTACAATTTCTTATTGCTCAATCAGGTCATTCACTCTTAGCCTCATTACTCACAGGCATCGCTATCTTTGGCAGCATAGGAGTAGCTCTTAGAGGATGATTCTGCTTTACCCGAGTCATTTCCCTCTGAATATAATTCGTAAACTGCGCGAGGCCCGCCGATTAGTTTGGGGCGTGTGTAAGCCATCGTCACATGGGCTTCGCCAACCCGGGGCACAGGCGGCCGTACCGGTACAGCGACCCGGCGGAGATGCATACCGATGAGCGTATCGCCGATGTCAATTCCGGCATGCGCCGCGATTTCCTCCACAACGCAGGGACGCGCCATGTGCTGATAGGCGTGAGCCGCCATTGAGCCGCCGGCTTTAGGAACCGGGACGACCCTCACTTCTTCGAGGGACGGCAGTTTCTCCAGCAGCGCCTCTTCTATGACGAGAGCGCGGTTTAAGTGCTCGCAGCATTGGAATGCGAGCCACAGGCCATGCTCGGCGGCCACGCGGGCTGCTGCCGCATAGATCCGCTCGGCAGCTTCCGGAGTACCGGAAGTGCCGATTCTTTGCCCACGCACTTCGCTCGTCGAAGTGCCGATAACCACGATCTGGCCCGAACGTAAACCGCCTGCTTCAATTAATGCGCGGAAATTCGTCTCAACAGCCGGGCCGATTCCATCCAACATCTTTTGTTGTTCTGAGCTCATACGATCTCACCGCTTCCTTTAAGGATGAATCGTATATTTCTCTTCAAGAAGTTTTACCTTGCTTAAACGGTTCTCATGACGTTCACCGTTTGAAAACTCAGTTTCCAGCCAAATCTTAACGATTTCCTGAGCAACCCCCGGTCCGACTACACGTTCGCCCATCGCTAACACATTCGTATCATTATGCTCGCGTGTCGCTTTCGCCGAGAACATGTCATGTACAAGCGCGCAGCGGATGCCTGGGAACTTGTTGGCTGCGATCGTCATGCCGATTCCCGTCCCACAAATCAATATGCCCTTGTCTGCCTTACCAGCCAGTACAAGATCACACACAGGCACAGCGTAATCCGGGTAATCCACAGATTGATCGCAGTTGCAGCCTACATCCGTGATTTCATGACCCAGTGATTCTAAATAAGGAACGATAACATCTTTAAGCCGGTATCCGGCGTGATCGGCGCCAATTGCTATTTTCATAACGATTCCTCCTCGGATGGAAATAAATATGCGTTTGGCTTTATTATACCCCAAACCGACACGCCGGAGCGAAAATAAGCTAGTATCCGACATTAGCTGCAAGGAAATGGTATGAAAAAAAGAGCATGACACGCGTAAATACGCATGCACTGCTCTTTTGCCCAGGCGACCGGCCGTATATCCCGATGCTCCATTGTGGTTACACCCACTTGTCGCCAGTTACACCGGGTCTTAAATGATACCTTTATCTTAACGCATCCACGAAGAGCTGTAAAGCCCGAAATCATGAACATTTTATAGGAATTACTCGTTAATGTTCGTATTTATGCTCATTTGAAGCACAGTTTTTAATTAACAGCCCCAAGGGGGAAACGGTGGGTTGCATCTTTGTGTGCACCAATTCACCTATCTGCTATCTATTCTTCTTTAGCTGGCTAATTAGCTTGAGCAGCGCTTCTTCAATCTCTGCAGCCGTTCTGCGATACACAGACAAAGAACCTCCGTAAGGATCCGATATATCATAAACGGGAAGCTGCCTTTCCAATAGAAGGAGTTGACTTTTTTCTTCCTGAGTAATAGGTTCGGATAGAGCCACCTTGACTTGAACTTCTGCGATTAACTGCTCATGCTCTTGTACAGCGGCTAGTACTGACGGGTCGTCCTCTACATATTCTTTAAGCGAAAAAGTCTTACCTGCTGCCTCTGGAAATCGTTGAACCACGCCGCGTTTATGCTCGTTGGTCATCGTTAAGATGAGATCTGCCCACTTTACCTCTTGAATTCCCAATAGTCTGCTGGTTATCGATGCCTCACAGCCTTTTTCCCGTAACACCGAGGATGATTGCTGCGATATTGGACTCCCATCATTGGCGTAAACACCTGCAGAACGAATATGAATCTCCAGATTTTCCTGCCCGGCCAATTGTTTTAGCATACCTTCCGCAAGAGGACTTCGGCATGTATTCCCTGTGCATACAAACAGAATATGTTTCATGATTAACAACCTCCTTTGATATGGACGAGTTATGATTCTTATCTATTTGTAACCCCTTAGATTTATGGTTGATACAAATTATTGTAACGTAAATTTCAAATAACAGGGTGCCTTAGAGAAGAAATTTCAAACCGAACAGGAACAATATCACACCGCCCAGTGCCTCTCCGTATTCCCCGATCCAGCTTCCAACGTGACGCCCGAGTACTAACCCTAGTATAGACATACCTCCACCCAGAAGTCCAAAAAGCAAAACAGTCATGACTATGTCTGTCGCAAAAATTCCAAGTGATACTCCAACCGAGAAGGAATCGACACTTACACTCAGAGCAAAAAGAATCATTCCCCAAAAGGTATTGTGGTTAAATGCTGCACTATCTTCTCCACGCACAGAGCTGTATACCATATGAGAACCGAGTAATATAAGCAGTCCTCCCCCTGCAGCTACAGCAACATGTCCAAGAAGAACACCCAGATAGCTGCCTGCGTACATTCCCAGTAAAGGCATTACGATATGGAATAACCCGATGACGATACTGATTTTTAAAATATGCCGATATCGTATGCCTCTCATCCCTATACCTATTCCCAAAGAAAACGCATCGAACCCGAGTGCTACAGCCATAATCAAAATAGTCAGCATCTGGCCCCACGCAACGGGTGACGCGTTCAGCAACGCCATCATGGAATTTCCCCCTGTCCACATATTCTTTCTCAAGATATGCGGACAAACTTTGAATCATGCTTGAAGATCATTCCATCCTAAGTATTCTCAGGATAAATTGGTAGCCCCTTTACTTTATGCTTTTAAAAAAATAATAAAAAACAAACATTAAATAACGAAACAGACTGTTGCACAGTGAATTCACTATGCAACAGTCTGTTAACTACTTTATTGCTTGGCAACGTCCTACTCTCCCAGGACCCTGCGGTCCAAGTACCATCGGCGCTGGAAGGCTTAACGGTCGTGTTCGGGATGGGTACGCGTGGTTCCCTTCCGCCATCGTCACCAAACAGGATGTTCCGAAGTGTTAGAGACTTCGAAAATCGCAGCATCTCCTTGCGGACATACTACTCATAGCAGGGTTGTACCCTGAAAACTAGCAGCGAAAGATGTATGAGATCCATCCAAAGATCTTGTGGTGCACAGCCATAGGCCATGCTTCCGATGTTGGCCTCTACTCGCGTAAAGACCTGTAGGTCAAGCCCTCGACCGATTAGTATTGGTCAGCTCCACACATTGCTGTG
>NZ_LMXH01000007.1:10390-192677 GCF_001541095.1 Paenibacillus sp. FJAT-26967 | reverse complement strand
ACAGGCAAAATTAAACGGCCTCAGTCCCGTGGAGTTCAGGACTAAGGCCGCCTAGTGTCTTTACTTATTTATAGTGTCTACTTGACGGGGTGCAGTTCAGATGACTTGTGGAACAGCCCTTTTGTTTATCCGTGAGGCCGGGGTAGTCTGCTTCTACTGGACAGGATATGTAAGCTTGCGGCTTATTGCGGTGTACGGGGCCTCAAATCCGGCCTCGGGATTTCAAAAGAAACAGTGGTGCCTTGGCCCTGCTTGCTGTCTATCGTCAGACCGTGCCCGTACAACTGCTTTAGACGGCGGTGAGTATTGCGGAGGCCGATTCCCTGTGATGCAGGGCGCTGCGGAGGCTCCAGCAGGTCATGAATCAGCTCATTGCTCATTCCACGGCCGTTATCTTCAATCGAGACCCGGATCGCTCCCTCTTCGCGGTACATGCGGATGTACACGGTACCTCCCCGGGGAAGGCTGAGTGCGCCGTGCTTCACGGCATTCTCCACCAATGGCTGAATCGTAAGCGGAGGAAGCAGGATGTTCAAATTCGGCTCGTTATTCCATACGATGGTAAGGCGCTCGTCAAAGCGTTCCTTCTCGATATACAGATAGCAGCGGACCAGCTCCAGCTCACGCTCCAGAGGGACAAGCTGCGCGGAGTTCAGGAAGTCAAAGCTCAATCTGAGATAGGTGCTGAACGCTTCGATAAGGTCATTCATCTTGTCCGTGTCGATGTCACTGAGCGCCGTAATGGAGTTGAGCGTGTTGAACAGAAAATGCGGCTGGATCTGCGCCTGCAAATATGCGGCTTCCATGCTCAGCCGTTCGTGGATCGATTGTTTGAGATCGGTCAACGCCCGGACCCGTGATCTGAGCTCCAGCGCATCGACCGGTTTCGTCACGTAATCGCTTGCTCCGGCCACGAAGCCGGAATAGATATCTTCCGGGCGGCTGCGAGTCGTCAGCAGCAGGACTGGAAGCTCAGAGAGTGAATAGCGCTCCCGGATGAGGCGGGTCAGCTCATAGCCGGAGATGTGCGGCATCATCACGTCCGCAATGATCAGATCCCACGAAGCGGAGTTGATCAGCTTCAGGGCCTCTTGGGGCTGGGCGGTTAAGACGACCTCATACGCATCGGCCAGGAGAATGTCGCCGAGGATTCTAAGGTTGACAGGGTCGTCGTCAACCGCCAGAATTCTCGGCCGGCCCTCCGTCAGGACGTGCTGCTTCAGGGGCGGCGTGGCGGCGGATGCTTCTATTGCAGCGGCTCCGGCAGCAGCTTCCAAGTTAGCTTGGGCTGCAACTTCTGCTGCAAGAATGCCGACTGTAGCTTCTGCTGCAAAAGCCCGGGCTGCATCCTCTGCTGCAAGGGCTTCATCTGCCGCTCCCGATCCTTCCAAATCTCCGGTAGATGAAGCATTCGCAGCTTGGGACGCAGCAGCCGAGCCTGATGAGGCCCAGGCAGCAGCTGCGTTTACGGCCCGATTGGCCAGAGCAGCGTAGTCTGTCGCCGCCACGGCTGAATCCGTGCCTAAGTCCGAAGCCTCCGGGATCAGCAGCTGCGAGCCTGCCAAAAACTGGCCGTCCCGCGCTTCTTCAGCCAGAGGGAGGTTGAACGTAAACACCGATCCTTCCCCTGGAGCGGATTGGACGGTCAGCCTGCCTCCATGCAGCTGCACCATCTGCTGGCAGATACTCAGGCCGAGCCCGAGTCCGCCCGCTGAAGAGGATCTGGGAGCGTCTCCCTGCTCATATGGCCGGAAGACTCTATGCTGCATATCCTCATCCATGCCGCATCCGGTATCGGATACATGGATATAGGCCTGGCCGGCACGAATCTCGGCACGGATCAGGATGGTTCCGTTGTCGGTAAACTTAACGGCGTTATGCGTCAGGTTGAACAGAATTTGAATCAGCCGTGTTTCATCGGCGAGGACAGGCGGGAATGAGGCGGGAATATCCATAACGAACCGGACTTTTTTGCCCTCCGTCAGAAATTTCAGCATGTCCAGCACCCCCGAAGCAGCCGCCTGGATGCGGACACTGCCGGGCTGCAGCTTCACGCGTCCTTCGCGCAGTTGGGTCAGGTCCAGCAGATCGCCGAGCATCAGCGACATGCGTCGTCCTACAGTGACCAGGAGCTCTAGGTTCTGTGTGCTTTTCGCATCGAGTACCGGTCCGCTTGTCTCCAGTACCTGCCGGGCAATATTCAGGATGCCGTGGAGAGGGGTCCGCAGCTCGTGCGATGTGTTCGCCAGAAACTCGTCCTTCATCTTGTCGGATTTCTGAAGCTCCTGCGCGAACTCGGACATCCGGTTGTAGGTATGGATGAACTGCCTCAGGCAAAAGGCGGCAAAGGCGACAAATCCGATAATGAGATCGAACGGATAGTATACATTCTGGGCCCAGCCCAGGCTCTTGGCGACTCCCCAGCCTACACTGCTGGTAAGTGCGGATGCAACGAGCAGCAGATAGATGGAATCCTTGCTGCTCGTCAGAGCTTGCCGCAGCGTCAAGGCTGTTACGATCAGGAAAGGCGGGAAGTAAACGAGTTGAAAAGCCGGCACTGCAAGCTGCACGATCTCAACAGGAGCCAGCACAACAAAGATGACGTATAGGACGCTCATCCCTGTGAACCAGCGGAATACCTTGTATTTGCTGTATTGCGGGAGTACATGCAGCACCAGCTGGAGAAGGAACAGGGCGACGACCGTATACGACACATATAACAGCTTGACGCCGGCGGCATAGCTTATCGGCAGCCACAGGAGGAGCAGCTGCTTGTCATCCACGAGTGTCATGATAATCGCGCTTAGCGTAGTGAGCATGAAATATACGAGCTGGCGCTTCTGCGAGAATCCGCTGAGATACAGAATCAGGGCGTATAGGGCATGGATGGCGAAAATAATACAGATCAGCAGCTGCAGCCCCGTCGTCAATAGATCAGCCCGGTTGATCGCTTTCTCGGACCCTAATTTGATCGGCTGATAGAGGCCGCCCCTCTTAGGGTTATCGAAGTTGGCGACATGCAGAATAAGCTCCATTTCCCTCTGATCATTTGCAAAATAAGCCGTGGAGGGAAGATTGCGCGGAGTGTACAATTCTTTTACGGTGGCCGGTTCTCCGTTTTGCAGCAGCAGCTTCCCGTTGACGAAGACCTTAGAAGAGGCGGGGATCCTGGGAATCTGGATGCCCCAATACGGCTGATCCTCCGGATCAACCAGAATACGCAGCCGGTAGGAACCGTATCCGATGCTCGAAGGATTCTCCGGGTGGAGGGTTTCCTTCCAGTTGCCCGGGACTTGGATCAGGCGTGTTTCCGCAAGGGAAGAAGACGTTCCCGCAGAGCCGGACATTCCTGGAGAGATGAACTTGTCCGGGTAGAACTCCCACTCCCCGTTCAAAGTGACGGATCTGCTTGCGGCAAAGTCCCATCCGCGCAAGTCGAGTTGGCCCCGGACTGCATGGGGCTGCAGGGGACCTGCATAGAAGAGATTCCACAGCAGATGGATGACAGTGAGTATAAGGACGAAAAAACCGGAAATGAGGAAAACTTTACTTTTGGTCATAGATAATCTTCTTTTCTTAAAGGATTATTGGATTCAGGCGAATGTCAGCCATTAGAAAAATTATACATGAAATCCAGGTAAAATAACGGATCTGATGACAATATTCAGAGTGCCCGCTTGGATTATTTTTCATAAATAGCAGAAGGGATGCTCTAAAATACGCCGATGAGTGGGCATCGGCACAAGTTGAAGAAGCGGGGGGTGTTTCTGGGAGTGAAGCAGCCGATAGCGGGTGAGGATAGATGTATTTTTAAATACCTACTTGACAGGTATGAATAATTGGTTTAATCTTGCTTCAAGATCATTATATGAAAAGTAATCCAGTGAACGATCATTAAATGAATGGTCATTATCTTAAAATTAAATCAAATCAATAAGGACAGCCGATTGGACAGCCAAAGGCTCCTGGAATCTCTTGCCGACGTACGGAGGAGAAGACGGGAGCTTTTTGTGTTCCGGCAGGCAGCATCGTCTGATGGAGCGGGCATATGGAGTATGGATGAGCTGATTCCCGCCGGACCGTGCATCCAAGCACAGCAGCGAGCATTGGCTTGCTGACTACTGGCCCTTATTGCGAAAGGAGCAGCATGGAGGACAAGGACTGGGCATTACTCGAAGAAGCCGACTGGCTGTTCCGCAGGATGGTCCGCAAGTTCGTGAAGGAGCGCGATAAAATTTCGGTCGGAGGCATTACATTGCCGGGCATGCTCATCCTGAACTCCATTCAACGCGAAGGGGAGCAGCGGCTCGGGGAGCTGGCGGAACAGCTGGATTTCACCTCGGGTGCAGTGACGGCGCTGTGCGACAAACTGGAAGCGGGCGGCTACGCGGTCCGCAAACGAAGCGCGACGGACCGCCGGGCCATTGCGCTGGAGATAACGGACAGAGGCAGGGAGCTGATCGGCCGCAGCAGCGGCATCAGCGCTTGCATGATCGAGGTTCTGTTCAGCGGCTATACGCAGGAAGAGTTGAAGCATCAGATCGCATTGTCGAGGAGGCTGCTGGAACGGCTGGATGGTTTTGCGGAAGCGGTACTCCGGCAAACCGGGGATGATATTCAGGATGCGATTCCGGGTGGGACTCCAGATGAGAACCCGGGTGAAAGCTCAGATGGGACTTTAGATGGGACCCCTGATGAGAGCCAAGATGATGTCCCAGATGAGACTCCGGGTGGGACTTCAGATGAGGCCCCGGATGAGAGTCTAGATGATATGCCGGATGAGACTCCAGGTGGGACTCCAGATGAGACATCGGACGAGAGAACCGGCACCAGGCAGGCCGTCTTTGATCCCCGGCAGGATGCGGTAGCGGATCGGACCGACGCTGCACCGAAAGCAGCGAACCGGAAGAAGCATTTTATTTCTTACTAAAGGATGCAACGCCGCAGTTTGGGATGGAAGGGATGCAACAGGGCCGGAGCGTGCAGCATGTTTCTTTTTGTAGCGGTAAATCTTAAATGGCTGGCTCTATTAGTATTCCGATTAAGGAATGGCCTGAATGATTAGTGACATGAAGTTTTTAGCGGATGGGTAATTTTGGAATCACAGATTTTAAGCAGCTAGACCTTATAAATAGATCAATATTTTTCCTATTAAAAATTAAAAGAAGAGTTAAACAATTAAAATTCGAGAGGAAGTTGTACATATGGGACATCCGACAATTTATCCGACAGGAACAACGGTATATAACAAGGGCAAAAGCTGGAGCGGCTACACGATTTACCAGGCGGCAGATACGGGGGCGCTGCTGATCGACATGAACGGCCGGGAAGTGCATTTGTGGAAAGGGCTCAGAGGGTTCCCGAACAAGCTGCTGCCGGGTGGATACGTGTTTGGAAGCACAGCGGAGCGCGATCCGAAGTACGGGTTTCAGGATGAAGTGAACCTGGTGCAGGTGGATTGGGACGGCAATATCGTGTGGAAGTTCGACCGCTACGAGCACATTGAAGACCCCGGGCACCAGCCTCAGTGGATGGCCCGCCAGCATCACGATTATCAGCGCGAAGGCAATCCGGTCGGGTACTATGTGCCGGGTCAGGAGCCCCAAGTGCTTTCAGGCAATACGATCATTCTCGCTCATAAAAATGTAAACCGCCCCGAAATCTCCGACAAGGAGCTTCTGGACGACACGATTCTCGAAGTGGACTGGGAAGGGAATGTCCTCTGGGAGTGGACGACAAGTGATCATTTTGAAGAACTGGGCTTTGACGAGGATGCCAAGAAGGCGCTGTACAACGATCCGAACACCCGATTCTTCGGGGCGAATGCCGGCGACTGGATGCATATCAACTCCGCTTCGGTCCTCGGGCCGAATAAGCATTATGATGCGGGGGATGAGAGGTTTCATCCGGACAACATTATCTGGGATGCGCGGGAGACGAACATCATTGCCATCACGGACAAAAAGACCGGTAAAATCGTCTGGAAGCTAGGCCCTGACTATAACACCGAAGAGACGAAACATATCGGCTGGATCATCGGGCAGCATCACGCCCACCTCATTCCGCAGGGACTGCCGGGCGCAGGCAACATCCTGATCTTCGATAACGGCGGATGGGGCGGCTATGGCGCGCCGAATCCGGAATCGCCTGACGGTATCAAGAACGCCCGCCGCGATCACTCGCGCATCCTGGAGATCAACCCGGTTACACTCGAAATCGAGTGGCAGTACACGCCGACGGAAGCGGGTTTCCAGGCTCCGCTTGATTCGTACCGGTTCTACAGCCCGTACATCAGCTCCGCCCAGCGCCTGCCGAACGGCAATACGTTAATTACGGAGGGTGCGGACGGCCGGATTTTTGAAGTGACACGTGAGCATGAGCTGGTGTGGGAATACATCTCGCCTTACAAAAACAAACGCAACTCCAACATGGTCTACCGTGCCTACCGCGTGCCTTACGAGTGGGTGCCGCAGCTGGAGCTGCCGGAGGAAGTGGAAATTGCGCCGATCGATGTGGCGGACTTCCGCCTGCCGGGAGCGGCTGCGCGGGGAGCGGTGACGACGGTGGAAGTCGAAGGAACGGTTTCGTACGGCGAGGGTGCGCTGTGCGTAGCAAGGGCGGACGAAAGCCAGCCGGAGAAAGGATAGGGGTGAGCGGAATGCGTACATATACCGGTCAACATGCAGAACAGACGGATCATGCGGGCGTCGGGAGACAGACAGAGCCTATCTCCGCTAAAGGTCGTGCGGGACTTAGTACAGAGCGTACAGATTGTGCATATCATGCTGCGCCAGCAGCTAATACGGGTGTTGCAGTTCAACATAACCGGCGGCAGCGCGCAACCGATGACAGACATTGGGGCCGCATTCTGCTGGCACTTGCGCTGACCGTCTCCCTGCTCGCCGTACTGGCCGGCTGCGGCAAAGCGGCCGCCGACCCGGAGCAGGGCGGCGCCGCCAAGCTGAAGCTAAAAATTGCGGACATCTCGACGAATTCGATCTTTCGCGTCGCCAAGAGCAAGGGCATCTTCGAGAAACACGGCATCGACGCCGAGCTCGTCTCGTTCGCCACACCGGCCGAAGGCGTCAACTCCCTGTTCATCAAACAGGTGGACGTGGCGTTCGGCGCAGATTTTCCGCTGCTGAATGCGGTGAGCAAGGGTGACTATTCCATCTTCGCTTCATCGGGTACGGCAACGGATCTGAGCGCCAGCGAGTGGAAGCTGTTCGTCCGCAAGGAGATCAAGAGCGCGGCGGAGCTGAAGGGCAAGAAGCTGAGCTTCTCCCGCGGCACTTTTGTCCCGTATCTGTGGGATGTGTATCTGGGCCAGAACGGCGTCAAATTGTCTGAGGTAAAGCTGATCGGCCAGGGTGGCTTTGATGAAGCGTATGTCGCGCTCAAAAAAGGCGAGATCGACGGCGCATGGGTATACGGCGCGGTGCTGAACGAGAAGTTCGCGGCACTCGCCGAGGCTCATGAGCTGGCGGACATGTCCCAAACCCCGGTCCGGCTGGGGAATGGTCTCATCGCTCCGAATGAGCTTCTCAAGAACAATAAGGCCGGATTCGTCGCTTTCGTCAAAGCGCTCGATGAAGCTTCCGCTTACGTACAGGCTAACCAGGAGGAAACGGCGGATATCATGTATAAGCAAGTTAAGCAGCCGAAGGAAGCGACTCTGAAGGATTTGCCCAAGAACCCGTGGAAAATCGGTTTCACCGATAAAGCTTACAACGGCTACAAGGAGCAGAAAAAATACATGGTCGAGAACAAAATCATCGAGAAGGATTTTGACCTGAACAGCAAGCTGAACCTGGATATTCTGCGGGAAGCCTTCCCGGATCGGGTCATTGAATTGAAATAGTACGGATATTGGAAAAGTGGGAGCATGGGCCGGGAAAACCACGACGTAACATTGCAGCACGTATCCCGACAGAGGTCGGCCACCACGCCAACTTTGCAATACGTGCCCGACAGAGGTCGGCCGAACGCCGTCTTGAGCCGAAATACCGGCCGCTGTCATGCAGCAATACGGATATCGAAAAATCGGGAGCATGGGCTGGATCGACCACTACGCACAAAACTCCGCAATGCGCACCTGGCAGCGGTTGCCGAACACCGTCTTACGCCGAAATACCCACTGCTGTCATGCAGCGAAAACTGCAAGCAAAAAAACGTAACAAAACTGAACAGGAGGATGAACTATGAGTACGAAGACAGCGCCGAAACGCAACGAAATCCACATCGAACGTCTGGATAAAAGCTACATGCAGCCTTCCGCGGGTGAGCTGCCCTACATCATTCAAGACGTGAATCTAGCGGTCCGGGGCGGCGAATTCTTCGTCCTGCTGGGACCGAGCGGCTGCGGCAAATCGACGCTGCTCAGTCTCATCGCCGGCTTCGTCTCCAAGACTTCCGGCCAGATGCGCGTCGGTGACCGCGAGGTCGAGCGGCCCGGCCAGGACCGCGCCGTCGTCTTCCAGCAGGCCGATTCATCCCTGTTCCCCTGGCTCACGGTCAGGGAGAACGTGGAGTTCGGCCTGCGCATGAAGCGTGTCCCTGCGGCGGAGCGCCGCGAGATTTCGGACCAGTATATCGCACTGGTCGGTCTCAAGGGCCACGAGAGCAAATTCCCCCGCGAGCTGTCCGGCGGCATGAAGCAGCGCGTGCAACTCGCCCGTGTGCTCTCGAACGATCCGGCCATTCTGCTCATGGATGAGCCGTTCGGCGCGCTCGATGCGATGACGCGCCGCACCATGCAGAAGGAGCTTCAGCGGATTTGGCAGGAAACCGACAAAACCGTCATTTTCGTCACCCATGACATCCAGGAAGCATTGCTGCTCGGAGGCCGGATCGGCATCATGTCCGCCGGCCCGTCGTCCAACATCTCGCACATCTACGACGTGCCCCTCGCGTATCCGCGGGATCTGGGGTCGCCGGAATTTTACGAGCTGTACAACCGCATCCAGGCGCATTTCGACGAATAAGGAGGAGAAGCCGATATGAACACGAACGCCATTACCGCCAAAAAACCGATCACGACCAAGCCGCCAATTACGGCTGCTACTGCTTCTGCCCGGAAACCATTCATACGCAAGCCTTGGTTCAAAAAAACACTGCTCACCCTTCTCTTCTGGGTCGCCGGATTGCTGCTGTGGCACGGGCTGTCGCTCGTCTACGGCCCGGAAATCCTGCCCGGCCCGATTCTGACCGCCCAGGGCGGCTACGAGCTGCTGGCAGATGGCACCCTGCTGCATTATATCGGCATCAGCTCGTACCGCGTCCTGCTCGGCTGGACCCTGGGCAGCCTGCTCGCCATCCCGGTCGGGCTCGTTATCGGTAAAGTTAGCGCCATCCGCGCTTTCGCGGAGCCGTTCCTGAACTTCATTCGGTTCATCCCGCCGATCGCGTTCATCACGCTCTTCCTCGTCTGGTTCGGCATCGGCGAGACTTCGAAGGTCGTACTCATCCTGTACGCGACTTTCTTCATCGTCGTACTGAACACCTTGACCGGCGTGCTCGCCGTGGAGGAGGACAAAATCCGCTCAGCACGCAGCATGGGCGCCTCCGAGTGGCAGATCGTCCTGCACGTCATCATCCCGTCCACCGTGCCGTACATGTTCACGGGCATCCGCCTCGCCATGGGCACCTCCTTCATGGCCATCATCGGCGCCGAAATGATCGCCTCCAACGAAGGCGTTGGCTACCTGATCTGGAACTCGCGGCTGTTCTTCCGCACGGACTGGATCTTCGTAGGGCTAATCTGCCTGGGGCTGATGGGGTTTATTACAGATCGTGCTGTCGCGCTGCTAGGGCGTAAGCTTTTGGCAAGGTATGGGGTTGCGGGGACGTTGGGGCTTAGGCGGTAGGTGTGTTAAACGGAGTTTCAATGCACAAGTTTTATGATCTATATGAACGTAATTAACAATGAAATCGGTAATGTTGAAACGTAAGACAGTGAATTAATGAAATGAGTTGAATTTATAAAGATATCCCTCTAAAGGAGGGATTTTTTATTGCCTACATACAGCTGTAGGGGGAAGGTCATCATATGCTGTTTATATTTGTTTCATGTATAAGCAGAGTTACGATCAAATTTAATAATTAGAATAAAATACAACAAATAATTACCATTTACTATCATGTAAATTATTGGTAGTATTTGTTGGTGTTATCCAATAAACTGTTTTAAGGGAGAGAGTCGTGAAGAAAACCATTTTGTCTACTTTGTCCGCCGTACTCATTGTTACCGCAATTCCGTACAATGCTTTAGCTAGTGTACCTAGTCAGGAGACAACATCCTATGCCTCTAAAGTTGAAGAAAACGGCACGGAGTCCCTTGGCAATAATACGGATACCATCATAAAAGATGGAGTGAGTGTTACCTTCGTTGCTGGATCAGAGGATTCCGACATCCTCCAAGCAAATTCGAGTGTTCGTACTTAAGCAGAAAAATTCTTGGCTAATCGACATAATGCTAAACAGTAGCTAACCCTGATAGTTACACTCCCAAGTCCGACCCTATCTGGGGAAATGAAACCATTGCACTGTCAAAGAAATCAAACGATTATAAAAACGCAGTTAAAAAAGACGTTGTTACATTTGTAACAGGAGCAGTTATTGGTGTTGTTGGGTTAATTGGCGGCACTTTAACTAAGAGTCCGAAAACAGGAGCGGCCCTTTCAACTTTTGCCTCAATCGCGTCTGGCACTATTACCAACCATGTGGATTATAAATGGACTACTACAACATTTTACAAAACATATAGTGATTACTATGGAAGGGATGTATACTACTACGTAGAGGATATTTACGCAGACCCATATAGGACGCAATTGAAAAAAACTATCTTGAGCGAACCTCACGTGGATGCAGGGTATAAAGTTTATCTCACTACTAAAGATTACTACAACCTTTAAATTTTTGAAATAAGTAGTAAGGCGGTGGTGATGTTATGAAAACTCGCACCCAAAGAATACTTCTAACCGTCCCTTTTTTACTTGCAGTCGTTTTTATTGCAACGAAACTAGATACAATTTTATCTATTATTGTTAATGCTGTTTTTGTTTGGCTTGCTTGCACTTGGGTTCTTAAAGGAACCGAAGATGATTAGGTCAACACTCCGTACATTAGGCAATAAATAAAAGCCCCGTCCAATTGGATGGGGCTTACATGTTTAAGATATTCGAGTGACGTACAATTTCACCTCAAATGATATCACGTCATTTTACTGAGATATCCATAACAGCTCTTTGAACACGATTACGAAGATTCTCCTCGTTAAATTTTACTTGAATTTCATATGGACTATTTTCCCTCTCAAGCATTATTTTTGTAAAAGAACTTACTAAACAACCTCAATACCATTGCATAACTTATTGTTGTTAAATGCACCCTCAAGAATGACTGCGGAAACTCCCTTTTTATGTTCATGGCACATACATTCTTAGTAAAGTGTTACAATTTATTTTTGTAAAGGAGTAATATGAAAAAGAAAAAGTACTTGGTTTTGTTTATTCTCGCCAGCTTGATTGCTTATACATCCCTCAGATATGGAGGGGAGATATATTCAAATGTATATTTTTCGACTAAACTAGGTGAAATGCAAAAAAAGCAGCGGGAATCAGTTGATCTATCATCGTTTTACCCTTTTGACTGGGATCAATTTGTACATATCGGATCCTATACGAATGGGAAAGAAGTTAATACAACGTTAGGTAAAAAAGTAGTAGATGATGACGAGATGTTGATTGATTATGAAAATGATCAGAAGCTGTTGTTTATAAAAAATGATAAAATTATTAAAGAGTGGTCCATGCCATCTATACAAGAGATTCAAGTGACTACTAATAGTGGTGGAGTTGTATCACGTGGCGATGCTTTGTTTGAAATTAAGAAAGTCGATGGCAGGCTTTTTTTAAAACAAGTTAAAAAGTAAGTTACGTATACTAAAATTCTGTAGGTTTTTCCTTAATAGGAATATAGCCTGCAGACTTTTTATTTGATTTTGGCGGGAAAATTAGGCTCCGTTTGATTCATATCGGTTCTACAGCCTTAACAACATCTCCGTTTTTCTGTAAAACAGATAGTAGGATTAGTTCTAGATTAATTAATGAAATAAATTATAGCTGTGGCAACGCAGGTACTATAAAAGTTAGAACTACTTGCTACACACACCGTTAGTATACAATTGACTTATTACCAACGCCGATCGATAGAGTCAATTTCTTCATAACGAGCATACATGGGAAGGTGACAGAATGAAAGTTCGTAGATATCTTGTTCTAGCATTCAATAGTCTATTGTCTTATTGCGCAGGTTTGTGGGCTTATCAATTTGTTCTGTGGTTAGTCTGGGAGCAGACTATGAGTGAAGGAGACTTGCGAGCCGTTCAGTATTGGGCGGGACTTGCGTATGTAATCATCTTGGTTCCCATTTATCTTGTGATATGTTCCTATATTACATCCAAAATAAAAACGGGACTTTTGCGTTTCATTCTGTATCCTCTAAGTTGTGCGTTCATTTTTGTTCTTCCAACCTTATTTATACTTGCAGCTTTTGGAGGCGGAAGTCCCTTCTCGGCGGAGTCGTTCTTGTTTTATGTGTTTTTTATTGCCACTGGCCTGGTATTTGGGCTTGGGTATGCTTTGATCACATTCGTGGAGCGAGTGAAGGCGGGGAGATAAACATCGTAGATTTTGGTTCTGTTAGAGCGTGTGTTGAATATTATGCTTTTCGTTTCACTCGTCATCCTAATGTAAATAGCCATTATTATCTTGAGAGTCTTGAGAGTATAGAAGGGGGTTGCCACGATAACTCCGATCATCCTACGTATCTTAGGCATGAGTGGGGTTATTTTTTTAAACTTTTTAGCTGCTGCTGGTATACGTTATAACGCAGGAAGATAATAAGTGCTGTAAACGCTATTCTTTCATTGGCGTTCTTCTGAAAAGGATGGTTTTGGCCGAGAGACAAAGAGATCAGTTAGTGTTTACCTTATTTTATCCTCAACCAATTCAATAATTTCCCGTAGATCGCTGATGCCAAGTGCATCGGCGATTCTTTCTATGTGACTAAATTTAATACTCGTGCGCTTACTGTTGGAAAGTTCACTTAGTTCCGCATGTCTTACATCATATAAACGAAATAGTTCACGAGGGTTAAATGACATGACTTATTAATGATCCAATACCTCTTACTGTAAGGTTATTTCCAGTTAGGATAGGAAACCAAACAAGCTAGCACCTGATGGACAGGAACTAGCTTGTTGTTTTGAGGTATTACCGTTTTTTTCTGTTTACTATTACCCAGCATAAATAAAGAATAAAAAAAGTTATGCTTACAATTAGTAGGGCATACCCCATAGCACTAATAAATATACTCAATGTTAAAGCGATCGGTATTGTCATAAGAATAAGAGATGCATTCTCAACAACATTATTTGGTTTTTTTATACTCTTGTAAATTCGTATTATTACGAAAAACATTACAGAACAATAAGCTAGAATGAGTAATATGGCGTACATGTGCCCTCCTTTTTGTACTTTCACAGGGCTATGGGAAACATTATAGCTACAATTTCTTGATAGTTTGGTATGCTTTTTCTTCTGCTTCAACTGCTTGATCAAACATAGTTATCAAATATTTTCATATTCCTCCTGGTATTATTGAGAAATATTATTTTTTATGGTAAGTGTGTTCAATTCCATTGGTAGTAGTAATGCTTTCGACATTGCTTGTAATATTGACTTCTCCGATTTTTGTAACCTGATTGATAAATATTTCGTTTGCAAAAAGAAACGGAGTTATTAGATTCTTCATTTTTTCTTGCATTTGAGACAGAGCTAATAGTGAAAGAAAATACAAGCATAAAAGTAATGATTGAAACAATAAACCTTTGTTACTTTATGAACCTATTTTTACAAATATAATATAATATAGGTTTTCGTGCAAAGTTTTTTAAACATGACGGATTGTAATATGAAGTGCGACAGCTAAATACAAAGAAGCCTATGAATGGATTCGTGTGAAATGGAAGTTACCACACAACCATATTCTCCAGGAGAACCCCACATGAGCTACTCCCATCTTAGCATAATTGAACGTGGAGATGTGTGATTGTAATAGAAAAGTAAACCGTATTTGATTACGCATTCACGTACCACACCACAAGCAAAATTCTGTTAATCTATCCTTAAACCCTACAGGATGGAGGTAATTATTCATGACTCAACGATATAACAATTCCTTAATCCACCGTTTCGATAAGCTCGCAGAAAGGGTCGACACGTCAACGATTTTCCAACCTATGATGGAACAGCTTAATGCCTTAGAGTTAGAATTATTACAATCACTTGAACCGGATCAGCAAATGCTTTTCCGAGAGTGGCAGGACAAGGAACTGGCTTTGGAGTACATGAAGAAAGAGTGGATTTACGTCACAGGAGTACAAGACGGCATCAAGATTTTGTCCCAGCTTTATAGCGATTGACTGGCAGGTCATGTTTAGCTCTTAGTCAACCAAAAGGAAAAAATTCCGCAATCCATACACAGCTCAAAGCCTCGGTCTCATTACCGTATAGGTATCGAGACCTAGGCTTTTTTTGTTTTGTGCCCTCCAAGAAAGGAAATCCATGGAATTTTAGCGAATGATGTCTTATATCGTTTTATGAATGAGGAGATACGTATGTTTGCTAAACTACGGGCGCTTTTTGCCAAGCCAGCATCAGAACCACCCCAAAAGAAAGCTAAACAGGGACCCGCCGCGAAACGCCCCAAAGTGGAAGCCACCCGGATTGGGGAGCTGGGGGAGCACAAAATCAATATTCAATTGGATCAGCTTCCAAAGGAATGCCGTTATCTGAGCGATCTGCTGATTCCGAATCTAAAGTCACGGTCAGGATACTCTCAAATTGATCATTTGGTCATTTCTCCCTATGGGCTTTTTGTCATTGAAACGAAGAATTACAACGGGGAAATCAAGGGTACGCGTAAGGACCGATACTGGCGTGTAAGTAACCGGTTCAACATGTACAATCCGCTGATGCAGAACTACGGGCATATCAAAGCGGTCGAGCTGCAAATTCCAGCGTACAAGCAGGTGAAATTCATTTCGATGATTTCGTTTGCGATGCGGTGCCGGTTTAGCATAGATCCGGAGCTGCGGAAGATTCAATCTGATGAACTTATCGTGTATGATGTAGAGCTCTCGGAGTTTATCGGGCGCAAGATTGTGCGCATGAAGACAGAGAATTCGGAGCCGTCTCTTTCGCAAACGGATATTGTGCAGATTTATGAGCAAATCGCTAAAGCGAATCTTACAGACGCTAAGATCAGAGCGGAGCATATTGAGAAGAGTAAAAAATCTTAATGGAAAAGGATCACTCTGATAAGATCATGCGGGACATATAATTTGGGAGCGTCAGGCCTAAGGCCTGCGCTTCTTTTTTGCTGTCCGGGTATATTCCAAGGGATTAGTACGAATGAGCCTGGAAACAGGCGCGTTCAGAATTAGTTCAGAAGGAATCTTTATAATAACAAACGGACGTTTAGTCTACTAATTTTAAACTAACAGAAAGATGGGGCCTGCATGAAAAATTTTAAATTCGCTTGTTCGATTATCGTTTCTTTTGTGGTATTATTTTCCGCATACAATTGGGTGTCATCGTCTAATCATCTCGCGTATGCGAATTCAGATTGGGAGGCGGTAGGCGCTGCCGGTTTTTCAACCGGATATGCCGGTTCTCCTATGCTGGCTATGCATAATGGAATGCCCTATGTCGCGTTTAGGGATGAAGATGCTGGTGAAGGAATTACCGTCATGAAATATAACGGTACCGCTTGGGAGCTTGTAGGTACTCCCGGTTTCACGGGTGATTATGCGGGCTCGATTTCGCTGGTTGTGGATAACGGGGTTCCTTATGTAGCCTACGTGGATGAAGATAACGGAGGAAAAGCGAAGGTCATGAAGTTTAACGGGGCGGCTTGGGAGACGGTAGGCCCCGGCGGTATTTCCTCGGGCTATTCGAATTACACGTCGCTGGCATTCGATAATGGAACGCCTTACGTAGCTTTTCTGGATAATGACAACGGTGAAAAGGCGACGGTTATGAAATTTAACGGGTCTGTCTGGGAGACGGTAGGTGATCCCGGTTTCTCGGAAGGCATCGCTGAATACACTTCGCTGGCTTTTGCTGGAGGAACCCCTTACGTCGCTTTTGTGAACGTGACAGAAGGTGAGAAAGCAGCTGTTATGAAGTTTAACGGATCGGCTTGGGAGACGGTAGGTCCCAGCGTTTTATCGACAGGTTCTATTAACCGTATCTCGCTGGAGATGTCGGGCAGTACGCCTTATGTGGCTTTTGAAGATGAGGATCAAGATGATAAAGCAACGGTTATGAGGTTTAACGGATTGGTCTGGGAGACGGTAGGTCCCGCCGGTTTCACTCCTGGACCTGTTTCACGACCTTCGCTAGCGGTGGCGGACGGAACGCCTTATCTCGTTTTCGAGGATGATATGGAGGATGACAAAGCAACTGTGATGAAGTTTAACGGGGCGGCCTGGGAGACGGTGGGTCCTGTCGGCTTTACGGGAAGCACGATTTCCGGACCTTTTATTACGGTAGACAATGGAACGCCTTATGTAGTTTTCCGGGATGATGATAATGGGGATAAAGCCACGGTCATGAGATATGTTTCTACGGGAGTTTCGGATGCGGAAGCTGTGGCGAATACCAAAGCGGCGCTGGCTGTCGGCTATGCCGGGGGGGATAGCGCAAGCGATGTTACGCAGGATGTAACCTTGAATACGGCAGGGCTGCACGGTACGACGGTGAGCTGGGCTTCCGATAAAGCGGGCGTTATAGCATCGGATGGTACCGTGCAGCGTCCACCATACGCGGCTGGAAATCAGAGCGTTACATTAACCGCTACGATTACTAAGGGAAGCGAAACGGATACGCGAACTTTTGCCGTTGTTGTGACGGCTGCGCAGCGCACGGACGCGGAGGCTGTTGCGGAAGCTAAGGCGGCTCTTGCTGTCGGCTATGCGGCAGGAGACAGTGCGGTTAACGTGACGCAGAATGTGGTCTTGTCTGCGGCGGGACTGAACGAAACTGCGATTAGCTGGTCTTCCAGCGATCCGGCGGTTGTTGCGTCTGACGGTACGATACATCGCCCGGCATTTAGTGCGGGAGATGCCAATGTGACGCTGACGGCAACCATCACCAAGAACAATGCTTCGGATACCCAAACCTATCATGTGCGGGTGCTGAAACATGATCCTCAGCAAAATGCGGAACTGGTTTCTCTCGTAAGCTCGCATGATAACTTTGTTTTTTCACCGGATACGCTTCAGTACACGGTGAATGTAGGAAATACGGCAACCAGCATCACCGTAACGCCAACGCTGGCCGACCCGTCAGCCACCGTAAAAATAAACGATACGCTCGTAACAAGCGGTCAGCCGAGTCAAGCCATTGTACTGAGAGTCGGACAGAACGTGATACCGGTTACGGTTACGGCGCAAGACGGGGTGACTAACAAAATCTACACACTCACCGTGAATCGTGCTGATTCTTCAAGCGGGGGTGGAGGCAGCTGGAACACGTCTTCTCCTTCCGGTGATACACGAACCGTCTCGGTTCTTACAGGCGGCAGCAAAGGAACTCCGGCAGTAAGTGTGGAAATTACACGCACGACAACCGGGGGAAGTACCAAAGATCTTGTCACTCTTACCAAATCTAAGGCGGAAGAAGCGCTTGCGAAGGCGGACGGAAACAACAAGACACTGTTGATCCCTATGTATGACGGCAAAAGCAGTGAAGCCGATCAAGTTGCACTTACCGTTGTAAAAGAAGCCCTTGCGGCGCTGGCGTCCGGTCAAGCTTCTATTGAAATGATGGCGGAGAAAGCAAAAGTGACGCTTCCCCGGGAAACCATCGCTGCTTTAGACAAACAGGATCTTCAAATCACGATGGAACGTGTCGCAGGAAAGAGCGAGGTGCAGAAAACGCGCACACGGCTGCAAGCCATAGAAGCAGGCGCAATTGTAGTGGGAACACCGCTGCACATTGAGACTAATTTTGCCGGAAAATCAAAGATCACATTGCCGTTGACAGGGATGAAGCTTCCTGTTGATCCGAAAGAACTAGACTCTTTTCTACGTTCGCTCGGCGTGTTCATCGAACACAGTGACGGGGAGAGTAAACTGGATAAAGGCCAGATTGAATATGATGAGAATAAGAAGCCCGCAGGTATTTCGATTTGGGTCGATAAATTCAGCACGTTTACGATTGTAGGGCTTCCGGGAGATAAAATGGAAGAGAATCCTGCTGCTGCTTCTTTGACGGACATTCAAGGACACTGGGCGCAAAAACGGATAGAACAGTTGATTCAAGCCGGAGCCATTGCAGGCTATCCGGATAAAACTTTCAAACCCGATCAGACGATTACCCGTGCGGAGTTTGTAGAGGTCGTTGTCAAAGCCTTCGGTTTACAGCCAAAAGCAGACGGGCAAGCGGAGTTCCGCGATACTACTGCACACTGGGCGAAAGAGGCCATCGATACGGCATACGCACATGGCGTCATTAGTGGACATAATGCGGCTGTATTTGGTGCCGATGAACGCATTACACGTGAACAAATGGCAGTTATTCTTACGAATGTGAAGAAACAGAATGCCGGAGGCAAGGAAGTTGCCGACTTCGGGGACGCTGCATCTATTTCCGAATGGGCGCAGGAGGCTGTAGCAAAAGCAGCAGCAATGGGAATGGTTACCGGCTACCCGGATCAAACCTTCCAGCCGCAGCGAGCCGCAACTCGGTCCGAAGCGGTCATGATGATTACGAATGCCCTACAAGTAAAATAGCGGCACGATCATCCGTTCAGACTTCTGAACTAAGGTTCATCTGCCAGTAACTTTGCCAAATCAACCGTTGAAAAAACTGCCACGGGTCATTCCGGGGCAGTCTTTTCAACGGTTTTTGCTTCTGTCAAACGGCTTGTATACGTGCTTTCGGGGAAGATGATGGACCGGCATGTCCGGATGAGATTATTCTGAATAGTCCGCAAAAAGCGTATGAGCGTTCGACCCGTCCAGACGGCTCGAAGGGTTATTACCGCAGCAGGCTGGGATGACAAGAACGTGCCCTTCTGTTTTGCCATCTCTATTCCGTGAATAAAAATTTATGTACCCTTGTAGAGATTGCTCTATCAAATATAACATTATCATCCTTTTATGTTAAAATTATATGCATTCGATAGATCATTGTTGATTTTATGTGGAGGGGAAGCGAGATGAAGAACAATTGGGTAACCGTCCTGTGCCTACTAGCTGTAGCTTCTATATTATTTGGAATCTGGGGAAGAGCAATAACTCCTAACGCACCTTCAATTGGTTATATTCTCGTTATTGTATGTATGACTTCAGCTTTTATTATCAATCTGGTGAAAATCAGAAAATCAAAACGGTAAGTTCTGTTGATTTCACAAGTCTGAACTATTACCTTTTAAGGAATATAGTTTGTCCAGACGTGGGTTTAACTTTTTACCTTAACAACCATATAGATCTATCTAGGAAAACTTTTGAAACTATAAGGAGCGAAATCGTATAAAATAACTTGTTTATTAATCCTCGGAGGTCCAACGATGATCCGTAACAATCTGATTTCGCTCGGAATCCACCTGCTCATTCTTCTGATGTCAGCTCTTCTTATTGCTGCCGAGACTAATCCGGTGTACCTCTTTGTTGTAGTGCTGCTTGCTTTTGCCGCATATTTTTTGCTGGGTTATCAATTACTTCAACCTAAGAACAGTGGAATTGCCAACCTTGTCTCTGTGGGATTGGTGAGCCTGATTGGTTTATTCATTGGACTTTATTGCTGGCTGGTTCCCGGTCAGATGGGGTTTAATTGGATGATTTTTTTAGCGTATAACGTATATTCCTTCGTGCTCGCACAGATTTTTCAATTTTCTCCGAATCCTGCTGGGACACTTTGGTTCTTCCTTTTACCTTCCTTATTGCTCTGGTTGTCTTTACAGGTAAAGAGTCTAAGAAACAATAAAGGAGTAGGTAAGAGTGAAATATTGAAGTAAATTTTCTTGAGGCTGGACAGCATCTGAAAAGAGCCATTATTTACAGCTTGGTCCTGTGATGTTGCGCTATTGCTGACGCACATAGCGTCAGGCTATGGTCAGCGTTTCTTTTTCTCGCGAATGGCTCCCGATCGTTAGTTCCATCCATTCCATGTAAAGTATAAATAACAAAGAGGAGCCTGGGCTCCTCTTTGTTATTTTGATTTTTTCTGGTCGGAATATGTTTTAACGGCAATGATTAAATTTAGAATTCCAGTCAACATGGTGCTGATAATCACAATTAGTTGAACAGTGGAAGGGCCTGCTATGTCACCATTCCCGATCGGGCCGACTTTAGGTTGATTCATATCCCATAATCCATATAGTAATCCTGTCAACGGGATAAGTATTACGAGGATACTGACAAAAATATAAGCTGTATACTTATTCATATCCATCTCCTCCCACTATGAAGTAATTAACAGGCGGCAGCAATCATGCATTCTTTCCTATCATCTGGTCCGGGATAGTATATTTTTCCTTTTTTTCATCTTAACATAGTCTCAAACTCAGAAGGTAGCTCAATTGAAAATACATATGTACAGACGACCCTGAATCAATTTTTCAGGGTCGTTTTTTTATCCTTGACGGCTTGGGAGCTTCTCCAAAGGTCAAAATATTTTCAAATCGGTCAATGGAGTTTCTTATATGTCCTTCCGGGGTTCGGTACAATACGTGTAACTGATAAGAAGAAGGTGACAGGATGAAGCTGGCGAGGTTAGGCGTTCTTATCGATGAAGCGACGGTGAAGAAGCGCCAGAATTGCGGCGTGAATGTGTTCGAGTGTTACATAGAAGAAATTCTTGAACATGCGGGAGTGCCGTTTACGGTGATCGCGGACAGCGGCGCGCTGGACACTTCCATGTTCGATATTGTGATTGCTTCGGTCGTACCGGAGAACGATGCGGCAATGGGTTTGCTGTGGGATTTTGCGCAAGCCGGGGGGACGCTCATCTCCTACGGCGGCCTTGGACCGCTTGCCAAGCGGCTTGGCTGCACGCAGGGGGCGCGTCCGGGCACGTGTTATGCCCGGCTGCCCGAGTTCCGTGCGGTGCCGACGGGTCTGCGGTGCTTATCCGCTCAGCCATGGCAGGCGGATAAGGAAGACTCCGGCACGGAGCACGGAGAGCTGCATGCAGCCTCGCCTCATGGCGAGCTTAGCGGTCCGGTGCTGCACTCCTTTGCGGTTGGCAAAGGGACGATTCAGCGGTGGGCGGTAGATATTCCGGCCACGGTCGTCCATTTGCAGCAAGGGAGGGGACCGGTCTATCAGGACGGCATTCCGGCTCCGGATGGAAGCGCTAACATTGATGAGGGTATCCTGAAGGCGGATGACGAGGTCAGTTTCGACTGGCAGTGGGACCGCAGCAGGACGGCGACGGGAATGCCTTATTTTGCTTATCCTCATGCGGATTATTGGCGGGAGGTGCTCCTGTCTCATCTGATCCGATGTGCACTGGCGACGAGACGGTCGCTCCCGCTGCTGGATTATTGGCCGGAGGGAACGGGGCGGGTGGCGCTTATCTCGTTCGATAGTGATTTTAATGAGGACGAAAGAGCGATCGTCACACTGGACGTTCTAAAGGAACTGAAGGTCCCGTCCACTTGGTGCATGATCGAGCCCGGTTATTCTGCTCAAGTATATGAGCGGGTACAGGCGGAGGGGCACGAGCTGGCTCTGCACTACAATGCTCTGGAGCAGGAGAACGGCATTTGGAGTCTGGAGGAATTCACGCGCCAGCGGCTGTGGGTGCAGGCCGCGACGGGAGTGGAACAAGTCACTTCGAGCAAAAACCACTATACCAGATATGAAGGCTGGGGTGAGCTGTTCCGCTGGTGCGAGGCGAACGGCGTTGCCGCCGATCAGACAAGAGGACCGACAAAGCGGGGCAATGTGGGATTCTTGTTCGGGACGTGTCACCCGTATTTTCCAATCGCCTGGTGTGACGAGGGGAACCGGAGATACGATGTGCTGGAAATCGGATTCCTGACCCAGGACATGAACCACCCCAGCTTGTCCGATACGTCTGTGATTGAGCCTTTTCTGGAACAAGTTGCGAATGTAGGGGGCGTGGCGCACTTTCTTTTTCACCAGATTCATATACACGGTCTGGAGCCGGTGCGCCAAGCCATACGCGAGGTTGTGCTGCAAGCCAACCAGATGGGCTTCACATTCTGGACCTCGAAGCAAATCAATGACTGGCAACGGGCGAGAAGAAAGATACAGGTGACCGGCATAGATGAATCCGGACGGGTTCAGCTGGAGCGAGCGGGCGTGGAGGAAGCTCTGGCGGTATGGCTGCCGGTCAGCGAAGCTGCGGAGACCATTGAACCCGGAGAACCCGCAGAATCCCGGGATTCCAAAGAACCCAAAGAACCCAAAGAACCCAAAGAACCCAAAGAACCCAAAGAACCCAAAGAACCCAAAGAACCCAAAGAACCCAAAGAACCCAATGAGATTGTATACCGATACGGCATTCCTTGTATCAAGCAAGTTAAGCACAGCACTTGGGAGGAGCGGAATACGGATGAATAGAGCAGAATTAGCGATTCACGGCGGCAGTAAGGTCAAGACGACGGCTTTTGGAACGGGCAAACGGTTCGGATTCGAAGAGGTGTCGGAGCTTGTGGAGGCGCTGAATCAGAATACGCTTTTCTATCATTTCGGCGGCAAGGTAAAGCAGTTTCTTCATGACTTCAATGAAATGTACGGTGTCCGCTACAGTGTGGCTGCGTCTTCCGGGACTGCGGCTATCCATGTGGCGCTTGGAGCTGCCGGCATAACGGCCGGGGACGAGGTCATTACGAGCCCGATTACGGATCAGGGGACGCTGATCGGCATTCTGTACCAGAACGCGATTCCTGTCTTCGCCGACCTCGACCCGCATACGTACAACATGGACCCGCAATCAATTGAGGCGCGGATCACCGGGCGGACCAAAGCCATCGTGGTTGTTCATCTGGCAGGCAATGCGGCTGATATGGACCCGATTATGGAGATTGCCCGCAAGCACAAGCTTAAGGTCATTGAGGACTGCGCGCAAAGCTACCTGACGAAGTATAAAGGCAAGCTGGTCGGCACGATCGGTGATTACGGCTGCTTCAGCACGAATGATTTCAAGCATATTTCGACCGGAGATGGAGGGCTGGTGACGGTCAATTCCGGAGATGAGAAGGATTATCATGTGACGCATGCTTTTGCGGATAAAAACTACCAGCGCTTCGGCAGCAGCGTCCAGCGTGATCTGCATCATCTGGCGCCCAACTACCGGATGACGGAGCTTCAGGGCGCGGTCGGCATTGCGCAGCTGAAGAAGCTTGGGAGCATATGCGAGCGCAGGCAGCAGTACGGTGACCGTATTACGGCCGAGATCGGTGGGCTTCCGGGGATTGAACCGCACGTAGTGGAGCCGGGCAACGAGTGCACGTACTGGTTCTACATGTTCCGGTTGAATCTCAGCGAACTGAGCTGCACACGTACGGAATTCTGCAAGGCGCTTGAAGCGGAGGGGATTCCGAATATGGAAGGGTACATTCCGGATGTGGTGTATATGCAGCCTTTATTCCAGAATAGAACGGCGTATCCGGACTCTCATTATCCTTTCGAGCTGACCGGAATGACGTATGAAAGAGGGCTTTGCCCGAACGCGGAGAGCATTCTGCAGACGGCGGTGCGGCTGCCAGTCAATGAATTTTATACGGAGAAGGACATCGGCGAGATGGTAGCAGGTATTCACAAGGTCGCTTCCTTCTACGGAAAACGATAGGAGGGCGGGATGATGAAGACAGACAGCAAGATGAGGCTGGGCATCATCGGACTGGATACTTCGCATGCGGCAGCGTTTACCGAGCTGCTGAGCCAGGAGAGTCACCCCTATCACGTGCAGGGCGGCATCGTTACCGCAGCATACCCGGGGGGTTCCGGCGACTTTGAGCTGAGCCGCTCCCGGGTACAGGGCTTCACGGATGAGCTGCGGCAGAAGTACGGCGTTCAGATCGCAGACTCCCCGGAAGAGGTGGCCCGGCAGTGTGACGCCATACTTCTGGAATCCGTCGATGGACGCGTGCATCTGGAGCAGTTCCGCCGGATAGTCGGCTACGGCAAGCCGGTATTTATTGATAAGCCGTTCACGGTGGACGCCGCTGAGGCAGCCGAAATTATCCGGCTGGCTGAGGAGAGCGCTGTGCCTGTCATGAGCAGCTCCGCTCTCCGGTTCGCCGAGGGAGTGAGGCAGTCGCTGACTGCCGGTGAACTCGGGCAGATTATCGGCGCGGACTGCTACGGCCCGATGGAGCTGCAGCCGACGCAGCCGGGCTTGTTCTGGTACGGCATCCACAGTGTGGAGATGCTGTACACGTTTATGGGGCCGGGCTGCTCCGAAGTAACGGCTGCGATGACCGAACACCACGATGTCGTCACAGGCACATGGAAGGATGGCCGCATCGGCACGATTCGGGGCAACCGCTGCGGTAACATGACCTTCGGCGCGATGGTGCATAGGGAGCAGGGCTCCCGGCCGGTCGATGTTTATGCGCACGATAAGCCGTATTATGCCAGCCTGCTTGAGCAGATCATGCCCTTTTTCCATAAGGGAGTGTCTCCGGTGACGCTGGATGAGACATGGGAAATCATCCGTTTTATCGAAGCAGCCAACGAGAGCCGGTTGAGCGGTAAGCCCGTCCGGCTGCGGTCATAGCGCAATGTCTGTCTACCGCAGGGAACTTGCATCGTTAACCGCAGAGCTTACGGACCCGGTGCAATGGGCATCCAAACGCGCAGCTATTCTGAAGCAGTGGCTGGAGCTGATGGGCGGTCTGCCGGAGCGGGTGCCGGTCCGTATCGACTGGCTGTCGTCTACATCCGAAGCTGCCCATACCCGTCATCATATCCGCTACGATACGGTGCACGGCGATCAGGTCACCGCGTACCTGCTGGTGCCGCACATTGCGGACGGCTCCGGGGCGCAGGCGCCGTTGCCGGCCGTGCTTGCCCTGCATCCGACTGCGGATGCGGGCAAAGGCGACATCGCGCTGGCTTCGGGAAGGGACGGCCGCAAGTATGCGCTTGAGCTGGTGGGGCGCGGATATGTGGTGTTAGCCCCGGACAGCATAACGGCCGGGGAGCGTCGGGAGGAAGGAAGCGGCTTCTTCCATACCGGAGCTTTCTATACCCGTCATCCCGAGTGGTCGGCCGTAGGCAAAATGCTGGCCGATCATCTGCAGGGACTTGATCTGCTCTGCACCCTGCCGCAGGTTGACTCGGCGCGGATCGGCGCCATCGGGCACTCGCTTGGAGGCTACAACGCTTATTTCCTGGCCGGTGTAGATGAACGGGTGAGAGCTGTCGCGGTCAGCTGCGGTCTCTCCACCTTCCATGGAGATCCCGAACCGGAGCGCTGGGGAGTGCGGAGCTGGTATACGCACCTGCCGGAGGTAACGGAGGCGCTTGCACAGGAGAGGCTCTCCTTCGATTTCCACGAAATCGCCGCACTGGCCGCCCCGACGCCGTTCTTCTGCTGGATTGCCCAGCAGGATACTTATATGCCTCACTGGCAGGAAATCGGTGAAGCTGCTGCAGAACTGCACCAGCTGTATGAATTCCTGGGCTGCGGGAGCAGGCTGCAGGCCGTCATCGGCACCTCGGGTCATGATTTTCCTGAACCCGTGCGCGAATGGGCCTACAATTTCCTGGATCACTGGTTAAGAAGATCAACTTAGCCGGATGAAGCTGCCGCTTCTGGGTCATAGGTGCGAACGAGCGCTGATTCTTACCCTAATCCTGCCTGGACTGCTGTATGCCGACCGTTCAGATCTTTCCCGAAGTAAAGCCAAGCTCACAAATACTCAAGACAAAAGAGGTGGTCTCCTTGCAGATTCATCCGCGTTCTCCTTCGGCTCCCGGCGTCAAGCGGCCACGGTTCAATAAGCAGCGGCTGCTCGAGAATGTATGCGGCTATGTGTTTATAACTCCGATGCTTATAGGAGTTACCATCATGACCCTGCTGCCGATTATTGCTTCCTTTTTCCTCAGCTTTACGGATTGGAATTTCCTGCACGGCTTCAAACGTATTGATTTTATCGGTTTGCGTAACTTCGAGCGATTGTTTGCGGACAGTATTTTCTGGCAAGCGATGAAGAACAATCTGATCTTTATGCTTGTGGTGCCGGCCACTTTAGCTCTGTCGCTTCTGCTCGCCGTCATCATTAATAAATATGTGTATTTCAAAGACATGTTCAAGGTCATTTATTTTATGCCCTATATCTCCAGCGTCGTAGCCGTAGCCATGGTGTGGCAGGTGCTGTTCCACCCGTCCTACGGTCCGGTCAACCAGATGCTCATGTCGATCGGCATCTCGGACCCTCCGAAATGGATTGCGGACGTCAATTTTGCACTCCCGTCGATCATGATGATCATGATCTGGGTGTCCATCGGCTACAATCTGATTATTTATATTGCAGGGCTGCAGTCCATACCGGCTGAGCTTTACGAGGCTGCGGAGATGGACGGCGCCAAGCCGTGGCAGCAGTTCCGCAGTATTACGCTGCCGATGCTGTCGCCGACGACTTTCTTCCTTCTGATTACCGGACTGATCGGGACGTTCAAAGTATTCGATCTGGTCCAGGTACTTACCGGAGGCGGCCCGGCTAACTCCACCACTGTCGTTGTGTTTCATTTGTACGAGACCGCATTCGTTCATTTGAAAATGGGCTATGCATCTACAATGGCCCTGGTGCTGTTCGTCACTATTTTTCTCATTACGCTCATTCAATGGTATGGCCAGCGCAAATGGGTGAACTACTAGGAGGTGAAGCCAAATGACATTCCGGAATCTGGATATCCGCAAAGTCATCATGACCGCGATTCTGCTTGCGATCGGATTAGCGTTCCTGCTTCCATTCCTATGGATGGTGTCGACTTCTCTGAAGCCGGAGGCAGACGTGTTCAAGTATCCGATCGAATGGATTCCGAAGCAGTGGCAGGCCGTGCAGAACTATTCGGAGGTGTGGATGGGCCAGTATCCGTTCTACCTCTTCTACTGGAACTCGATCAAAGTGACCGTACTCACTACACTTTGCTCCCTGCTGTTCTCCTGCATGGCCGCTTACGCATTCGCGAAGATTGATTTTAAAGGGAGAGAAGCCGCTTTCCTGATCGTACTGGCCACCTATATGATCCCGAGCCAGGCTATTCTCGTTCCTCAATTTATTATTTACCGCGAGCTGAGGCTTTTCGATACCCATACCGGCCTCATTCTGCTTAACAGCTTCAGTGTTCTTGGGACCTTCCTGCTCCGGCAGTTTTTCCTGGGCATTAACAATGAATATATAGATGCGGCCAAAATGGACGGTGCCGGGCACACCCGCATTTTTTTTACGATCGGCATTCCTCTGGTCCGTCCGGCTATCGCTACCTATGGTATACTGCGGTTTATCTGGACCTGGAACGACTACCAGAATCCGCTCATATTCCTGCGGTCGGAGCATTTGTTCACGCTGCAGCTCGGTATCCGCAAATTCGCAGACGCCTATGGCGAGTTCTACTCTCTGATTATGGCCGGCTCGGTTATTGCCATTGTTCCGCTCCTGCTTGTATTCCTGATCGGGCAGAAGCAGGTTATCGAAGGGATCTCCCTTGGCGGGGTCAAAGGTTAACGATCGGCGATGGTGTTCCCTGTGCACCCAGCACCCGTTACCCGGTGTACAGCAAATATAAAGCGTATACAAAACTAATTTAGAGGGGAAATGACGATGACGATGTCCATGAAAAGATGGTTTTCCTTCACCGGCCTGGTTTTGGCGATTTCTTTAGCGGCCGGCTGCTCGCCTGCTCCGGAGGATGGGTCTTCATCCCAAGGAAACACGCCGAGCGGTCAAGTCAAAATTAAGTTCCATGCAGACGGCATCTCTTTTAAGAAGGAGGATCTTGAGCCGGTCATTGCTAAGTTTCAGGAGAAAAACCCGGGAATTCTCGTCGAGTTTATTCCGCTGAATGAAGCGAATGCGGCGGACAATGTCAAGAAGATTGATCTGCTGTCCGCTTCGGGCGAGCAACTGGATGCGATTCTGCTCCCGGATGACCGCAGCTATGCCCAGCGCTCCGCCAACGGCCTTCTGGAGCCATTGAATGATTTGATGAAGAAGGAAGGGATCAAATTCGGTGACGAGTACAAGGTCGATACGTCGATTGACGGCAACTATTACGGGCTTCCGGGTACGTTCCGGCAATATTTCGTCATTATGAACAAGAACCATCTTGATGAGGCCAATTTGCCTGTTCCTAAAGAATGGACGTGGGATGAATATTTGGACTATGCCAAGAAAATGACCAAGGGTGAGGGAGCGACGAAGCGCTACGGCACTTATTTTCACAATTGGATCGATTATTTCCTGCTTGGCCTATGGAACCAACCGGAGAAGAATGATCTCGTACTTGCCGATCATACCGTCAATATTGACCATCCCGGCATCAAAAAGTCGATGGAGATACGGGCTCAAGCGGAGCACGTAGACAAATCGGCCACACCGTACGTGGATATCATCTCGCAGAAGCTTACGTACCGTCCGCTCTATTTTAACCAGCAGGCGAGCATGATGCCTACCGGTTCCTGGATGATCGGCGAAGTGGGCGGAGGAAAAGAGTTCACGGCGAACTTCAAGACTGTCTTTGCTCCAATGCCTAAGAATAAGAAGGAAGATCCGAATGGGTATTCCTTTATGAATGCGAACTTTGTGGGCGTCGTTTCCACTTCCAAGCATAAGGAAGAATCGTATAAATTCCTGCGTTTCTTTACAACCGAAGGTATTCCAATGATGAAGAAATATTTGTCTTCGTGGAAGAAGGAAGATACGGCATCTGCCATCGATTTAATGATCAACGCTTCCAAGAACCCGGAGATGGTGGACAAAGAATCCCTCTTGTATACACTGGAGAATTCCAAGTCGATTACAAGACAAATCCCGGTCGCTTATACAGAGGAAGTCAATAAAGCTTACTCGTCCGAATTTGAACTGATGCTGCTCGGCAAACAGGATATTGAGAAAGCGCTTGCGAATACATCTAAGAAAGTGAAAGAGATCGTGGCAGCTAACAAAAAATAGCCGGATAGCGCTTGGAGCATAAAGGTGGTAGAGTGAACGATAGAGGGGAGCCGGCAGGCTCCTCTTTACTAACTAATGATGAGCTGCAGGTGTTGCGTATGACATTATTCCAGTTTCTGCGTCAATTAAGCATACGGCAAAAGCTGATTGTCTCTTCTATTATTTGTCTGCTGCTGCCGGCTGCGGTTATTTTGACTTTCTCCAACCGGAATACGGAAGCAGTCGTACAGCGTCATGTCATTGATAATGCTCTGGGCACCTTAGATGTCATGGAACGTTATATTGTGAATACCGTGAACAAAATGATTTATGTTTCCAATTATATTCAATTCGACAGTGAAATTCAGTCCATTATTATGCAGCAGCAAGGCGGACAGCCGGTCAGCGGTGAAGACCGTTTTGTCGAGCATTTTCTGAATAACCGTAAGATCACGAGTAAGCTGGAGAACATCTCGTTTCCCGGTGATAAAACCCACATCACGATTCTGCTGAACAACGGAACGAGCTACACCAACTATTCACACCTTGATTATGACCCGAACCGGTTTTTTCGGGAGACCTGGTTTGAGAAGCTGACTCAGATGCCTTCTTTTGTTACCTATTGGATCGGCACCCACCCTTCTTACCTCGCATCCGACAAGGAGAAGGGACGGTATCTCATCACGATCGCCAACACTATCAAAAGTTTTTCCTCCGAACCCTACGGTTATCTGATCGTCAGTATGAATGAGGAAAAAATCAATGAAATTTTTACTCAGAATAAAATGGATCAGGAACATATGCTGCTCGACTCCAAAGGGACGATCCTCTCCCATTCGGACAAAGCAAGGATAGGGCAGCCTTTTGCGTACTTCAATCAGCTTGGGGACAAAGACGGATCCAATCTGATCAAGGTTAAGGAAGAGGAGCATCTGCTGCTTCAGCGCAAGCTTCCTTATTCGGATTGGATATTGGTAAGCCTGGTGCCGTACAGGGCGGCCGTGGCTCAGATCAATACCGTACAGGGCACTAATTTTCTCTTGCAGGCGCTGTTTTTCATCGTATTCCTCCTTATACTGGTTACGCTGGTGAGGCAGTTCACGAAACCGCTGTACCGGTTTGGACGCGTCGTTTCCCAAGTGGAGGCCGGTAATCTTGAGGTCCGCACCGGCATTACAGGCCGGGATGAAATAAGCCGGCTCGGTCATTCCTTCGACCGGATGCTGGACCGCATCGAGGAGATGCTCCGGCAGGTGACGCTCGAACAAAGCCGCAAGCGCAAAGCGGAGCTTGAAATGCTCCAGGCGCAGATCAATCCGCATTTCCTGTTCAATGTGCTCAACTCGATCCGGATGCGCATTAAGCTTAAAGGCGATGAGGAGAATGCGGCCTTGATCAGCTCGCTGTCGTCTCTGCTCCGAATGACGATTAACCGCAACAATGAATGTATTCCGCTGCACGAAGAAGTGGAAACCGTCGCCCATTATTTTCAGCTGATGAACTTCCGGCTTGGCGAACCGATTATCCTGGAGACGGATATCGAACCGGAGACAGCGCTGGCTGAGCTTCCGCGGTTCATTTTACAGCCTATTCTGGAGAATTCGCTTATTCATGGCTTCCGCGATTATCCGGGCACCGTAATGATTTCGGCTTGGAGGCAGGAGGACAAACTGATGATGCAGGTTAGCGATACAGGGCGGGGTATGGGCCCGGAAGAACTGGAGCGTCTGGAGAAGAAGTTGACTCAAGCTGCGGAGACGGGGGATGAGCTCTCCGTGAAAAGAGGGCTGTCCGGTATCGGTTTGAATAATGTGATCGAACGGTTGAGGCTGATTTACGGGGACCGGTTCCGTTACAAGATAGACAGCCAACCCGGCAGAGGAACGACCATTACCTTGCAAATCCCTTTAAAAAGCGGTGAGAATCATGCTTAACGTCATGCTGGTGGATGATGATTATCCGGTGCTGGAATTTCTGAGTCAATCGGTTCCGTGGGAATCGCTGCATATGAGGGTTCAAGGCGTATTCGAGAGCGGTGTCAAAGCGCTGGACGCAGCCAAGGTATCCGCTCCGGACATTCTGATTACGGATATCGGGATGCCGCACATGAACGGGCTGGAGCTTATCGCAAAAATGAAGGAGGCCTGCCCGCCGCTCAAGGTCGTCATTCTATCGTGCCATGATGACTTTAACTACGCGCAGCAAGCGGTAAAGCTTCATGTGAATGATTATATCCTGAAAGAAAAGATGGAAATCGAGGACATCGTTCAGCTGCTCCGCAAATTCGCAGATCAGCTTGAAGAAACACAGACCGCGAGCCGGAAGGTGCAGCGGCTGCAGCAGATAACCAAGGAAAGCCGGCTCGCTATCCGAAGCCAGTTTCTCCAGACCCTGCTGTATCATCCTCTCTTGTTCCCGGAACAATTGACGGAGCAGGCAAGGGAGTACGGCATTGAGCTTGCTCATAGCGGGTATTTACCGGTTCTTTGTTTCATTGACCGTTTTGTCGAGACACATAGGCGCTTTGTATCCAAAGATAATCTGATTTTCGCTGTAGAAAATGTGATGGAGGAACTGATCTGCGAGTCCGACGGTATGGTTATCTTCCGTCCGTCACCGGAGCATCTCCTTCTGCTTTTTCCGGTTAAGACGGTTAAACTCTCGACTGTCGGACTGAGTGAAGCGGAGGAAACTCTCCGGAAGATTCAGCTGTCCCTGCATCAATATTTGCGCGTGCGGGTGACGTTCCTGATCGGACGGCACGGGCAGGACATCCAGTCGCTCAAGGAGCGGATTTCGGAGCTTCTGGAAGGTGCGGAGGAAGCGAGATTCTATGCGGGAAGCGGCGTGATCGCAAGATACAGCCGGGTAGCCTATACGGCGGAAGATTTATTCACTTATTACTCCACCGCTCTGGAAGAGCTGAAACAGGTCGTGCTGGAGCAGGCGGCAGACCGGGTGGATGCGGTGACGGGCAAATGGACGGGCGTCATCATTCAGCAACGCTATCATCCCCGGATGGTGAAGGAATGGTTCCTGAAGATGATGCTGGATCTGCAGCTCAAATTCAAGTCCCTTCAGCACTTTCAATCGGGCTATTCACTTGAAGTGCTTCATCAGTCGATTCTGGAGGCAGAGACGATCGAGCAGCTTCGGGAAATGATTATTTCCCTGCTGCATCGTACGTTCTCAGTGATGGAGCATATTTATAAACAGCCCCAGCGTAAGGAAATTGCGGAAGCGCAGCTTTATGTTCTACGGTCCGTGAACCGCAGGATTACCCAAGAAGAGGTCGCGGAGTACCTTCATTTGAACCCGAGCTATTTCAGCCGGCTGTTCAAAAGGGAAACCGGGGAGAACTTTGTTGAATTCGTTACACGCACCAAGATGGAGAAAGCGAAGGAACTTATTGACCAGACAGATATCACGGTGGCAGAGCTGGCGGAACTGCTCGGTTATGACAATAAGAGTTATTTTCTGAAATGCTTCAAGAACTATTCCGGGCTCACGCCAGGCGAATATGCCGGTAAGATCCAGAGGAACACGTCAAGTAAAGCGAAGTGAAATTGTAAGATCGTTTTAGGCCCCCTAACCTGGTATAGGGGGATTTTTTGCGTGTGGAACAGAGAGAACGCTTGGGTAATGTTGTAATTTTTGGGTGAATATTGTCCCGGCGAGAGCTAAATTACCATCCCGTACGTCTAATAGGTATCAACCCAAGTGTGAGTAGGTGAAGAGGGATCGTAAAGCTTGTGAAGAACGCCCAGCGTGGCGACGAAAAAGCATACATCAAGCTGTTCCAGCAGTTTGAAGAGGAACTGTACCGCATCGCATACGTGTATTTGAAGAATCAGGAAGATGCTCTAGATGCGATTCAAGAGACCGCGTACCGTTCCTTTAAGTCGATCAGGTCACTCCAGGAACCCGAGTATTTCAGAACCTGGCTGGTCCGGATTGCGATCCGGTGCTCGATTGATTTGCTCCGCAAGCGCAGCAAGAGCGTGATTTTTACAAGGGACTACCTATCACTGGATACGATAACGGCAGATGACCAAGGGGATATCCCGCTGTCGGTCTCGCTCAAGGATTTGATTGATCTGCTGGATGAGGATGAGAAAAGTGTGATTCTATTACGCTTTTATCAGGATTACACGATCAAAGAAACGGCAGAGATCTTAGAAATTCCATTAGGGACAGCCAAAACGATACTGTACAGGTCCTTGAAAAAGCTCCGCAAACTAACCGTGGAGGGGGATATTTGTGGATAATCCGATCAAGAAAAAAATGAACGATATCCCGATACCGGCGGGCCTTCATCAAAGAAGCAGGCAGGGAATGAGGCAGGCATTTGTGGAAGACAGCGAGAGCAAGACTTCCCGAGGAACCCGAAGAAGGTCTTCCGGCGTCATAGCAGCTGCCTTATTGGGGCTTCTTCTACTGACATCGCTCGTATTCTATGATCAGGTACGCGCTGCAATTCAGAAGACGCTTCAGTTTATTCCCGGAATCGGAATGATGATTGAGGAAGAGGTTCCGCAGCAGAGATACACGCTGCATGAGCCCGTTACGATCCCGATAGAGAAAGGCATGGTAGTCATTACGGGGATGATGGTTGATGAACAAATGACCTATATTACGATGTCTGGGAAGGATACAGCCAAAATCGAGTCGGTCAGATTAGAGAATGAACAGGGGGAATCCATCACCATCCCATCCACCCAGTCCTTATGGAGTCCGGGCAATTGGTCAAGCTCATTCTGGTACCAGGGAAAGTTTCCAGTAAGCGGGGAAATGAGGATGTTAATAGGCAGAAGCTCGGAGATCTCCACTTCAATCAAACTTACTAAGACCGAAACTTATGAAAGCTACCGGGATATGGGAGAAACAACGGACGTAAACGGTTTGGCCCTTACAATGATTGCAGACCGGATAGGAGCACAGGCAAGAATTTCTTTTGCAGCACAACATTCTTTAGAATTTAGTGTGGAAAATTATGGATTTAACGGTATCCATGAGGATCAGAAGCTCAGCGTTACCGATGAGAAGGGGAAGGAATATGAACTTGAGCGGCATTTGGGACTCTCTAGTCCTGCCCGGGAGTTTTTCTTTACTCTATCGGACAATGCAGCCGCGAGCTACAAGGTTACCCTCCCTGAAATCAATGTGGTGTATAAGGACAAGGCCAAGCTTACATTAAAACTCCCCTCCGGGACAGAGGAGGCAGTCGGTAAGACAATCGACCTGGCAGGCTTTCCTATTACCCTAACTAAGCTTGAGCGTGTCGGGCCGAAGCTGCTGAGGATTTATGTGGATGTGGGTTACCGGCAGGATGCGGCGAAATCCCTTCACAATTTCCGGCTGGACAAGATCGATCACAGCGCCACCCTGAATCCAGAAACAAAAGCGCTGGAATATCTGGAAATTCCAATCGATCCGAACAGCAGAGAGGTTCGTTTGACTTTGACTGAACCGGAAGTACTGCTGAGAGGTCCGTGGAAGTTCGAGCTGCCTGCTGCTCAGGTATTCTCCCCTCACGATAGTCAGTAATAAGGACACTATTAACCTGGAGGTTCTTATGCAGAAATGGGGAGGGGGTCCTGCTACTCCTGCTCCTATACATCGTTCTTACAGTAAACACCATTAAACATATACGTTCTAAACAGGATACATTCATCCTCAGAAATTCGTTGGAGTTTCCAGATGGACGCCCCGCTAAAGAAAAAGGATTCACCCTTGAGTCGGCCGACTATTTTCTCGGGGACGTGTTTGTTCTCATCGTAGGCACTGCTAATCTTTAAGCTATTAATATAAACAGCTCCGTCTTCTCTACTTGCCTGATTGCCAGTCAAATCATACTGTTTTAATTGATAGTACGAATAGCTTTTATAGGCGATAAAACCCGTGGAAAGGGCGAGTGTGAGCAGAAAGCCGACTAGCATTCGGTTGTTTGTTTTTTTCATTAGTGCCACCTATTCAACGTTATATATAATGAACTAAATCTGGGATTATATAGAAAATTGGTTTTCTTTTATAATAAATGAGTCGTTTGTTTAACGCAATTGCAGAACGAGCCGTGCTGACCAATCACAGGTAAATATAAATTTTGTTCCCTTTCCCCCGTTTAGGGGGATTTTTTATGGAACGAAATCTTTTATAATAAGGATTATCTAGTATTTGGCAGGGAGTGTGGGAGAGTTGGAAGGGTGGAAAAGCAAGCTTACAAAAAAATGGATGCCCGTTGCACTAGGCATCTCGCTACTGGCCTTGCCCCGGTCTGTATATGCGGCGAATCCGGTTTTTCAGGATGGGGTTCATTATTATGCGGGTTCATACATTTATGAGGTTGAGACCGCTGATGTGAATGCCGACGGGCTGGCAGATGTGATCGCACTGAAGCATCTGGATAATAAGGTTGCGGTTCTGCTGGGCCAGGGAGACGGCTCGTTTCTGCCGCAGGCAGACACGGGGGTCGGGATTAATCCGAGAGGAGCCGCAGTCGCAGATTTAGACGGGGATGGCGGTGCGGATTTGGCTGTGACCAACACCAGTGACGACACGGTGAGTATTCTCAAGGGTGCCGGGGACGGGACGTTTCATGTCGTCGGTACTTATCCCGTTGGAGATTATCCCATTGGAGTAGAGGCGGCGGACTTGGACGGCAACGGTATCATGGATCTGGCCGTGGCCAATAATTCTTCGAATTCCGTGTCGATTCTGCTTGGAACGGGGGGCGGGAATTTTGCGGCAGCGTTAAATATTCCGGTGGGGAATCTTCCCCGCAGTCTGATTGTGGCAGACATGAACGGGGACGGAGCTAAAGACCTGGCAGTCGCTAATTCGGGATCTGACACGGTCAGTATCCTGACGAACGATGGAAGCGGGTCGAATTACACCGCAGCGGCCTATGCATCCGGCATAATGCCTGAAAGGATCGAAGCGGCTGACCTCAATGGGGACGGCCTGATAGATTTGGCATTTGTCGCGAATGGAGACCATGGAGTAACTGTGCTCCTCGGAGCTGGCGGAGGTGCGTTTAACCCGCCCGCTTTGTACGGGACAGAAACCTACCCGCTAGATTTTGCGTTAGGGGATTTTGATGGCGATGGTGTGCTGGATATTCTCAGTCACCGGTCCATTCGTCTGGGCAACGGAGACGGTACGTTTCAGCCGGCTCTGAACTATTATTTCGGCCAGAATATTCCTCATTTTACGGCTGGGGAATTCAATGGGGATGGCCGTTCCGATCTTGTAATGGCAGGCAGCGATGGCTTATATGTGTTCAATAGCAAGGGTGAAGGGACGCTGTCGTTTGCTATAGGGGCTTTTGAAGCGAACGAAGATGGTGGAACGGCAACTCTTACGGTTAAAAGGACGGACAGCAGTGAAGGCCAGACCCGGGTCCGGATTCAAACCTTGGATGGAACGGCAGCTGCGGGAAGAGATTATACCGCAGTTGATGATGTTCTTGTATTTAAGAATGGGGAGACCAGCAAGACTTACGGCATTCCCGTGCGGGACAACCTAACCTATGAGGGAGACCGGACATTCACCGTAAAGCTGAGCAGTCCTGCGAACGGTGCCGTGCTTGGCACATTAACGGAAGCGGTGGTGACCATCCGTGAGAATGATGCAGTGCCGGATACGACTCCGCCTGTCGTGGATATATCCAAATTCAGCGTTGTGGATAATTATTCGGGTACTCCGGATCAGTTATACGGCGCGGCGGGTTCAGTAGGTGAAGCCGGAGCGGCAGTGAAGGCTTATCTGTGGCAGGATACCGATAGAGACGGTACGGTGACGGCAGCTGAACTCGGCAGCCCGGTAGAGCTTGGCGCCAGTTTTGCTGACGGCTCGACGGCAGCCGCAGACATCGGTGATCTGGCGCCTGGAAGCTACGCGTTCGTGATCACAGCGTCGGATGCGGCGGGCAACGAATCGGGCCGGACTGCGGGCTCCGCAGCGGTTGTGACGCTGGTTAAGGCAGCCGCGGCGGATGTCACAGCGCCCGCCTGGCCTGCCGGCAGCGCGCTTGCCTTCAGCGGACTCACCACAGGCAGTGTGAGCTTGGGATGGCCCGCAGCTGCCGATCTGGCAGGTGTCAGCAGCTACGAGGTCTATAAGAACAGCACGCTGCTGGCCACGGTTAGCGCCGATACATACAGCTACAAGGTAAGCGGCCTGTCAAGCGATACGGCGTACTCATTTGCTGTGAAAGCCCTGGACGCAGCGGGCAACAGCAGCACGGAACTGGCCGGGAGCGTAAGAACCGCACCTGCATCTTCTTCCGGCTCATCCGGTTCTTCGTCTTCGCTTTCTTCGGAAAGCAGGCTGAATGAGCTTAGTTTGCGGGTAGGGGAGCAAGCGGTCTCTCTTACGCCGCAATTCCAGCCGGGCGTCAGCGAGTATACCGCGTTGGTCCGTACAGATCGTGTCGTGATCCGCTACGAAGCGATAGATTCCTACGCTCAAGTTGCGATGAACGGACAAAAGGCTGCCGGCCGGGAGTTTACGGCTTCTTTGAAAGAAGGAAGCAATGAGTTCAGAGTAGTTGTGCAAGCGGAAGACGGATCCGGCCGTGAATACAAGCTGACGATCATCCGGGAAGCTTCCGCTGGTCCGGGACCTGTTCCCGGCTCGAAACCGGATCCGGGCACCAAGCCCGACCCCGGAACAGAACCTGGAGAGGGAACGAAGAATCCCTTTGGCGATATTGCCGGACACTGGGCAGAAGCGGATATCGCCCGGGCTTATTCCCTGGGCCTCATCGAGGGGTATGAGTCCGGCGAGTTTAATCCGGAAGGGACGATCAACCGCGCCGAGTGGCTTGTCATGCTGGAGCGGCTGCTGATGGATGATGCCGATGCAGCGCCTAAGCCAGTGTTCACCGATGGGGATGCTATCCCCGCGTGGGCGCAGCAAGCGGTAACCGCCGCAGCAGCCAAGGGCATTGTGAACGGCTACGCCGATGGGACGTTCCGTGCCGAGCGGTCTGTCACCCGCGCGGAGCTTGCTGTCATGCTCGCCAAGAGCATGAACTGGCCGACCGCAGCAGGCGGAGCACCCGCTTTTGCCGATGAGGGGGACATTCCTGGCTGGGCCAAGTCGTCTGTAGAGACGGCGGTTGAGCATGGAATCATCAACGGCCGCAGCGGCAATCGTTTTGAACCGGATGAGACGGCGACACGGGCGGAAGCGGTTGTGCTGCTTGTCCGTTTGGAGAAGCTGCTGAACCGGTAGGCGGGGTTCTCCTTTTCTGGGCGGCTGACACATAGATCTAGTGTGGGGTTCGCAATCTTATGCTGCTCCTGATTCGGTTATAATAACAACCCGAGTCTGAGGGCTCCGCCTATCTGGATACAGCTCCACAAACCGGAGCGGAGGCTTGGAGACCGGCATGAGTGAACTATGAAACACAAAGCCAGCAGAGATTAATGATCTCTGCTGGCTTATTTTAGTACGCCCAGCATGGGCGTCATCTCTAGGATGAATGGTTAAGATTGAAAGCAATCTATCCAGCGAATGAACCGCTTTAAGCTTTATTTCCCTTCAATAATATCTTGCTCTATCTTTCCCCAGGCTCCTCGATCGGGCGGGGCTGCTGCTTCGCATCCAGAATCCGCAGCAGCACGACAACGGCTTCTGCGCGAGTCGTAGGGGCCAGCGGGGCGAAGGTTCTGTGATCCCGGCCCTGAATGAACCCGCGCTGCTGAGCTGCGGCGATATATCCTCCGGCCCAGTCTGGGATAGTGTCCGCATCTGCATACAAGGCCTGCAGCTGCCCGGCAGAAACCGGCAGCAGTTTCGCGGCTCTGGCTGCCATGGTGATCATTTCTGCGCGGGTTACCGGCGCATCCGGGCGGAAGGTACCATCCTCATAACCGCTGATAATACCGCTTTGACTAGCCATGGCTATATCCTGAGCGGCCCAGCCGGGGATACTTGGCTGATCTGCGAAGTTGTGGCGGACGCCGGACGCTGCCTGCTGAGCATAAGCGTCCCCATAGGCGCGGGCTAGCATGACGACGAACTGGGCGCGCGTGACAGGCTCAGAAGGCTGGAACGTCCCGTCTTCAAAGCCGTTGACGATGCCGCAGTCCGCAGCTTTTCTCACTTCATGCTCCGCCCAATGGCCGAACATGTCGGTAAAAGCAGCGGCAGAGGAGGAAACCGGGCTGCAGCTTGGATCCGTTGGACCGGAAGGATCTCCAGGAAGATCCGGCTTGCCTGGTACCACGGGAATTTCTGGCGTCACCGGGATTTCCGGTTCGGAGGGCTTCTCGACCGCTTCTTCCGGTGAACTGCCGTCAGATCCTGAATCGGATAAACGGTTTACTATAACCGTGTAGATCTCCTGTGTTAACTGATCCGGCGCAGTAACTGTAACAGTAATACGGTTAATGCCGGTTCTCAGAGCTATCCGATCGGAAGGCAGGCCGTTTACGGCAGTGATGCCGTTCACCAGGATACGGGCATCGGTATCATAGACCGAGGCGGTGACGGTTGTGCTTTCGGTTCCGTAGCTGACGTTCATCTCGTAAGTCTTGGTGCTGCTGCTGAAAGCAGGATGTAGTTGTCCGCCGGAAAGCTCTAGTCCGGTCAATCCTGCGTTAGAGCCTGGTTCGCGGATAACATCGATGACGTAGGACTGGGTGCTGATGCCGTCTTGGGCCGTTACGGATACCGTAATGGGGTTGGTTCCAACCTTTAACGGGATCCTGCTGGAAGGCTGTCCGCTTATAACCGGCTGCCCATTAATGGTTATGGCCGCATTAGGATCATACACGGAAGCGGTCACGGAGGTGCCGGCCGTTTCGTTCCCGACCATGACCCGGTAGTGCACCATGCCGCTGTCGAAGCCGGGTTCAAGGATGCCCTCCGAAAGCTCCAAGCCGCTTAACGTAACATTCGAGCTTGGCGCACGGCTGACCTCGATCTGGTAGGATTGTACAGCTGTACCGTCTTGGGCGGTCACTGTTACGTTTATATGATTCGAACCTACGTCGAGATCGACAGGCAGGCTTCCTTGCGGACCTGCGAATGGAGTGCCGTTGATCCGGATAGAAGCATCCAGGCTGATTGCTTTTGCGTGCACCGTTAAGGCATATACATCATTTGTGACAGTAGCCGTATAGGATGTAACCGATCCGTCAAAATAAGGAGTCAGCACACCGGGACTTACGCTTAATTCGCTCAATCCCGCCTCGCTGGAAGCGGCTCTCTTAACCGTAACCGTATACGGCTGTACGGTCGTTCCGTCTTGTGAGGTCACTTCAACGGTAAACGTTTGCGCACCGACCTGCAGGTCAACCGGATTAACGGCCGGCAGGCCGTTGTACAGAATCCGCACAGATGCGTGAGGCTCGGCCGGTACCGCTGTGATAGAGGTAGCCGTAACCGCAAAAGGAACCTGTGCGGTGTACTGGTAAGTCGAGCCCGTAACGGTCTCGTTCAAGGTTATCCCGCTGAGCTGCAAAGTCTGAAGCTTGGCATTGGAAGAAACAATGGTGAACGTGCTGTCTGCCGATAGCAGGCTTGTATGGCCTGCCGCATCCGTCGCCTGTACGTTCACCTTATGCGTGCCTACGGATAAGAGGGCCGCAGGAACATAGCTCCATCTGCCGAAGCTGTCGGCAATTACGGAAGAAGCATACGCGCCATCCAGATATACACTGACCGTGACGCTTGCCTCCGAGGTCCCTGTGAAGGCTGGTGTCGATACGTTCGTTACGGAACCGTCAGCCGGTTCTAAGACGAAAGGAGCCGGGGGAGCTTGCGAATCAACGGTGAAAGAAACTTCCGTTGAGAAGAGGCTCACGTTGCCCGCCGCATCGGATGCTTGAGCTTTGACGGCATGCAGTCCTTCATGAAGCGGTGCGGATGGTGTATAGGACCATTTGCCGTTCGGGTCGGCAACTACGGTGATAACGGCTCCGCCGTCTATCGCAAGGCCGACAATTGCATCAGCTTCTGCTTGGCCTGTGATCTCCGGCTTGGAGCTGTTCACAAGCATACCGCTCGGAGGTGCGGTAATGACGGGTGCTGCAGGAGCTTGAGTATCTATTTGAATGGTTGTTTCAGAAGATAAAGGGCCACTATTTCCTGCACGGTCTCTTGCTTCTGCTTGAAGGGTATGCTTCCCGTCTGCAAGCGGCGATGCAGGCGTGTAGGTCCAAGCTCCGCTGCCATTAGCTGTAACTGTCTCAGCTTCCCTTTTATCCAATAAAATCCGGATACGGGCTCCCGCTTCACTGGTTCCGGAGTAAAGCGGCCGTTCCTGCTTTGTTACCGTGCCGTCCTGCGGCGTCAGTACGATAGGAGCGGCAGGAGCCTCTGTGTCGATCGTCAAAGCGACAGCATTAGAAGCGGTACTAATGTTGCCCGCCTTATCGGCTGCGGATGCCCGGAAGCTGTGTATACCGTCAGGTAATGCAGCGGTGAATGTATACGTCCATGTTCCGCTGCCGTCTGCCGTAACCGTTCCGACAGCCTTCGCATCGAGATACAAGGTGACGGAGGCGGCCGCTTCTGTTTGGCCTGAGACGGTCGGTCTGGCGTTATTAAGAACATCGCCATCGGCCGGAAGGGCTATCACCGGAGCTGACGGGGCTGCCGTATCCACGGTAAAAGTTAACACGGTGCTGCCCGGGCTGCTATTGCCTGCTGCATCGGCAGCCGAAGCCGTTACCGTATGCGCACCGTCTGCAAGCAGAGTGGAGGGCGTTATGGTGTACTTGCCCGTACCATCCGCTTTGACTGGCGGCAGTGCAAGGCCGTCTATGCGGATCGTAACGCTGGCGTTGGCTTCAGCTGTACCGGAAATAGACGGTTTATTGGTGCCCAGAAGCTCATTTCGCGCAGGGGTAAGGATGGCGGGAACTGCCGGCGCCGTACGGTCAATCAAGACGGTGGCAGCGGCGGTTGGGCTGATGTTACCTGCATGGTCGATCGTTCTTGCGCTGATGGCGGTCTGGCCTTCAGCCGTAATCTTAAGGCTGCCGGTGTAGGTTGTCCAGCCGAGCGTTGCGGCTCCCGCCAAGCTGTATTCGGTCCGGTTAACCCCGGACCCGCCGATATCCGTTCCTGCGGTGATCGTGACAGGTACGCCGGCGGCGGAGGTCCATGTCGTCTCCGCTGGTATTATGCCTGGCGCTGCGGGTGCTGTGCGGTCTATCGAGATGACAGCCTCCGGGAGGGTGCTCCTATTCCCGGCGTTGTCGGTCGTTCTGGCACGGACAGTGGTCTGCCCTTGGGCGGTAACAGCCAGCGGGCCCGTATAGGTTGTCCACCCCTGTATCGTGGCCCCGGACAGGCTGTATTCCGTTATCTTAATGCCCGAACCGCCTCCGTCTGTGCCCGGCTTGAGAGTAACCGGGACACTGGCTGCTGAAGTCCAGGCTGTCGTGCCGGGAGTCAGCACAGGCGGATCGGGTATAGTTTTATCTAACCGTACAGTTGTTTCCTTGACCGCACTCTTGTTGCCTGCATGGTCTATTGTTCTTGCGGATACGGTGGTCACACCCTCAGCCGATACGTTAATAGATCCCGTATAAGCGGTCCAGTCCAGGGACGCTGCCCCCGCCAAACTGTATTCGGTCCGATTCACGCCTGACACGGTGTCAGTCCCGGGCGTAATCGTCAACCGGGCATCTGCGGACTGCCATGAAGAGGAGGACGGGCTTATGGCAGGAGCTGCCGGTAAGGTGCGGTCAATTTTTACCTCAGCTGTTGATGTCCCGCTGACATTGCCGGCAAGGTCTATGACTCTTGCATGGACGGTAGTCAGGCCCTCTCTGGAAACAGATACGGGTCCGCTGTATGTTGTCCATCCTTGCGACGTGGCCCCGGACAGGCTGTACTCCGTCCTGCTGACACCAGAACCGCTGTCTGCTGCTCCAGTGACCGTTACTTGGACTGTGGCAGCGGAAGTCCAAACTGATACAGCGGAATTCACCGCAGGTGGGGAAGGGGCCGTTGTATCCACTTTAACGACCGCTGTCCCGGTCCCGCTAATATTGTTAGCCTGGTCAATGCTTCTGGCGCTTACCGTTGTTTGTCCTTCGGCACTTATCGTCAGCGGCCCGGTATATGCTGTCCAGCCGAGTGTCTCTGCTCCCGCCAAGCTGTATTCGGTCCGGTTCACACCGGATTCCGCGTCTGTTCCCGGCGTAACGTTTACCGTGACGCTTGACTTGCTCCACGAGGTTGTTGCCGGTACGACAGCAGGGCTGGACGGAGAAGTTCTGTCAATGGAGATGACTGCGCTGCCGGAGGGGCTGACATTGCCCGCGTTATCGACGGTCCTGGCCTTGATCGTTGTGATACCGGCTGCTTTAACAGTCACGGGTCCCGTGTATGCCGTCCAGTCCAGCGTTACGGCTCCCGACAAACTGTACTCGGTCCGGTTCACCCCGGCTCCCCCCGTATCTTTTCCTCCTGTCACCGTTACAGCCACATCTGTCGCTGACCATGGGGGAGCCGAGGGATGAATGGAGGGAGCGGCCGGCCCGGTCCGGTCTATTTGTGCTGCAGCCGTTGTTACGGCACTGATATTGCCGGCGTTATCCACTGTTCTCGCGAGGATCGTCGTCCGTCCTGAGTTTGTAATCGTAATGAGGTCTCCGCTGTTGTATGCCGTCCAGTCCAGCGTTGTAGCTCCAGACAAACTATACTCGGTCCGGTTCACACCGGATTCTGCATCTGTTCCCGGAGAGAGGGTCACATTCACGTCTGAGGCGGTCCAATCTGCTGTTACCCCTGTAATAAGGGGAGCGGTAGGCGCATTAAAATCAAAGGACAGTTTATAGACGGTGGAATTCAGCTCATAATTCCGATCATATCCTCCCATCACATACACATGACTGCCGCTTAAGATTAACTTGGCATCCGTTAAACTTTTGGCCGTTGGATTGTCCTGTGTCCATGTATCGGTGGCCGGGTCGTACAAATAGAAATTGTAATTTCCCATGACCAGTACTTTACCGTTAGGCAGAGTTACTTGAGCATGTCTGAAAAAAAGATCGTTACCGCTGTACGGTAACCGGGCAGCCTTAGTCCAGCTGTTAGCTGAAGGATCATAAATGTAGGAGTCATACAGGTAGATATAACCGCCCAGCCCTCCTGTTACTAGAACACGGCCGTCCTTCAGGGTGCTTTGCGCCCCCTCGTAGATCCCGATAGGATAAGGAGCGGCTGCATCCCAGCGGTTTGCCGCCGGATCATAGAGATAAGCATCTTTATAGAGGGTGCTGCTGTTAGGAGAATAGATGGAATCCGCTCCTCCGACGATGAGTACCCGGCCGTCCGGCAAAGTACTCTGCGTGTTACCGAGTATGTTTTTGGGCAGAGCAGCGGCAGTGGTCCAAGCATTCGTGAACGGACTGTATATCCGTGCCAAATTATTATAGACATAGCCCACGCGGTTAACGAAGTTGCTTCCGCCGGTTACGATTACTCGTCCGTCTTTCAACATGGATTGTTCGTGATAGGCGACCTCCAGAGCAGGGGCATAAGAAGACCAGGACAGATTGGCTGGATTGAATGCATAGGAATAGTTGGAATACTTATCCTTGCCGCTCTGCTGCCCCCCTGTCACAAGAATACTGCTGCCGCTAAGCGAAGGACCGGCCGACATTCCTTCTAGCGTCTCGGGCAGATTAGCGGAAGCAGGTAGCGGCTCCATAATTACTGCCGCTTGGGCCATTTCGCTCCAACCGCTCAGCAGTCCTCCCGCCAGGGTAAGTGTCCCTAGCAATCTGCGTAATATTGTATGCATGAAATGCCGATCACTCCTCTACGAAATTCTCTTGTCAGGTCACAGAATGGATGTACATTTCCTAGATTGACCGTTATTCTGATAGAGTAGCAGATGGTTTATACGTTGAATATTAACTTTGGTTAACTTAAATATAAAAAATAAAGAATGTTCGATATATGGAGGCGGAATGATACATTCATCGGAGTCTATTATTCTCAGGACCAAAACTAGCATTCCCGCACTTAAGCCAAATTGGGTCAAGAGGAGACGCCTGGTTGAGGTGCTGGAGAAGGGGGCAACCGGACGTCTGACCACTCTGTGCGCACCTGCAGGGTCCGGTAAAACGACCCTGCTTGCCCAGTGGATTCATAGCAGCGGCTGCCGCAGTTCCTGGTGTTCACTGGATAGCAGGGATAATGATCCGCTGCGGTTCTGGCGTTATGTCTGTCATGCAATAACCGATGCCGCCTCACCGGCCGCTTCAGTCCGGATTCTTGAGCTGTCGCAGGCTCTGCCGGGATTGTCCCTTCCGGTCTTTCTCGATGCCGTCCTTAACGAGCTTTCGGCCATGGATGAAAGGCTTATTCTCGTTATAGATGATTATCAGGTTATTAGAGAAGATAGTATCCATGCCAATATGGCCTATTTCATTGACTATTTGCCGGATTCTGTCCATATGATCTTATCCAGCCGGAATGAGATTCCTTTTTCTACGGTTAAGTGGATTTCCCGCGGAGAATGTACCGAAATCAATGCCGGGGAAATCCCGTTCACTTTGGAGGAAACGTTCGATTTTTACCATCATTCATCCGATCTTCCTTTAAAAACGGAGCACCTGCAAAAACTCTTTCACCGCACAGAAGGCTGGGTGACCGGCCTGCAGCTGCTGGCTATTTCGCTGCGTTCACAAACGGATGTAGATCTGTTTATTGAGCAATTTACCGGCAATCACCGCAATGTGGCGGATTATTTATTTCATGAAGTTCTCGGCGGGCTGCCGGAAGATATCCTGGAATTTGTCCTGCAAACCTCTCTGATGGAGAGGATGGACGCAGATCTGTGTGATGCGGTGACCGGCCGGGGCAATAGCCAGTCCATCCTCGACAAATTGAGGAACTGGAACATTTTCCTGGTTCCTCTGGACAATGATCAGGTCTGGTTTCGCTATCATCATTTGTTTGCACAGTTCGCACGCAGTTTTATGAAACGGAAAAAGCCTGGAAATATGCAGGGGCTCAACCGTCATATTAGCGAGTGCTATGCCCGGCGCGGCCTATTGGATGAGGCGATCGAGTATGCGATAGCGGCGGAAGATTATAGTCTTGCCGATCGCCTCTTGGCTCAGCACCTTCCGGATGTACTGCAGCGGGGAGAGATAGTTTCCTTGCTCCGCTGGTTTGATAGTGTGCCGTCCAGAATTGTCCGGACACCGGAAATGCGTCTCTTGCACGGTTTTATTTTATTAGCGGCAGGTAAACTGGACCGGTCCGAGTCTGTGTTGAAGACCGTAGAAGCGGACCATGAGAACATGGAACCATCCGAGAGAAGAAGACTCATCCAAAGCGGCCTTCTGTTTATGAAATCGAATCTGCTTTTTTACAGCGGGGAATATGAAGCCTGGTACCGGTTTGCGGACGGGATTAAGGACCGGTTTCTCCCTGAAAGCCCATTGTTCTATGGATTTAATTACAATCGCCGAGAGCCCTTCGTACGCCGGACTGAATTTGGACTGAAAGGAGTTTTGTCCAGTGATACGGAAGTGATCGGCCTTCGATTTGTCCAAGTGCTTGAATCAAAAGGGTGGAAGGATACCCTCATCACTCTCTATATGAATCAGACATTGGCGGAAGGCTATTATGAACTGAATCGTTTACAGGAAAGTCATGCGCTGCTTCTAAAAGTGGACCGTTCTTCTGCAACCGGTCAAATACCGGGGTTATCTGTCCCGAACCGGCTGATGCAGGCCCGGCTGTATAAGGCCAGGGGGCAGCACCGGCTGGCTCATGAGACGATTGAGCACGCCATCGAATCGGTCGTTAAGCAGCATCTCTCCGAGTCCCATTGGCTGCATTATCTGCGTGCTTATCAGATCAGATTGTACCTGATGGAAGGGAAGGTCCTGCAAGCGAAGGAGCTGGCAGGTTTGCTGCCGGGCTTCTCCCCCCAAGATAAGCCCGCTCTCCATCAGGAATATGTCTATGGTACGCTGGCCCGCTTGCTTGGCGCGCAGCATAGGGAGTCCGAGGCGCTGCATTTGCTGGACCTGCTTAAGCCTCAAGCGGCAAGGGAGGGGCAATTGACCGTCCGGATGGAGATCACCTTGCTTCAGGCCCTGTTTGAAGCTGAGCGAGGGCAAACCGCCACTGCGCTTGGTTATCTCCATGAAGCGCTGCGGATGGGGGAAGCGAATGGATATATCCGGAGCTTTGTGGACGAAGGGGCGGCTATAGGGGAACTGCTGCGCAAATATAGGGATCAGCGGATTTCCGCGTGTAACTCGCAAGCGGGATTGTGTCCGGAAGCCGCCGGGGACGAAGTATCGCTTGTGTATGTAGACATGCTTCTGGACATCTTCATGCCGCAGACCGCGGCTGCTCCCGCTCAGAGCCGGCTCATCGAGCCGTTGACACGCAGTGAAGCATCTCTGTTGAAACTGCTGGCGCGGGGCGCGTCCAACAAGGAAATCGCGCAGGAGCTGACGTTATCGATCGGGACAGTCAAAGTCTATCTGTCCCGCATCTATGCCAAGCTTGGCGTTACTTCGCGTACGCAGGCTTTGATAGCGGCAAGGGAGCTGGAGCTTAAGACAGCAGACTGAGGGAAGTCTGGATGAACGGTATGCAAGAAAGTCTTTTCATATATATAAGCTGCTAAAAGAGACGCCTTAAGGAGCTTGCCGCAGGCAGCATCATTGCTTTTAACGCTAAGTTTTACACTCCGGGCACAGAATGTTTAGATTTTGTTCAGTTTCGTTTGATACAGTATGTCCTATAGACTGGGGGACATATCATGAAGGTACTGATAGCAGACGATACGGCATTTATGAGGGTCATGATGCGCATGTTTCTGGAACAGCTGGACTGCGTGGTTGTAGGTGAGGCGAAGAACGGGAAGGAAGCGGTCGATTTGTACCATCTCCTGAAGCCGGATCTTGTGACCATGGATATTACCATGCCGGATATGGATGGGGTAGAGGCTGTCCGGCATATTAAATCAGCCGATTCCGACGCCAGAATTATTATGTGTTCCGCTATGGGACAGCAGCGTATGATTATGGATGCGATTCGCAGCGGGGCCAGTGATTTTATCGTAAAACCTGTTCAGAAGGAACGTTTGCAGGAAGCTATAGAGAAGTTGTATCCGGGACACAAGCAGACACGGCTTATAGGGGAGGCTTACAGTTAGGCAGGGCAGAGTGCTGATCATGTGAAAATACAAAAAAGAAGGAACGCTCCTCAGCAACGGAGTGTTCCTTTTTACTTTAGGCTTCTTATTTTTTTGCAAAGATTTTTTTATCGAAGAAGAGCAGGACGATAAACAAGGCAATCGCGATGAGCAGGATAACGGCGGGAAGAATGAAAGCCAGGAGCGTCGCTGTACTTCCGATTTTGTAGTAGAGAAGCATACCGAACGGCATAAGCCCGCCGCCGATGAGACTCGTCCAAATATGCAGCTTGGCTGTCTTAGTCATGCTGATCTCTTTCACTACATAATAGAACAAGCCGTAAGCAAACAGAGTCAGCCAGCCGACCACCAGGATATGGGCATGAACAGGAGTGAGGGATACATCGCTTCGGCCCGCCATGTCAGATCCGATCAAAGCTCCGATTAGGGAGTAGATGGCCGCAATGCGCATAAGCCATTTACTGTGATTTATCATATCAATTCTCTCCTAACAATGATTATCATTAGTTACCTTACTAACTGTAAACGAGAAAGATGAACGCAGCATGAACAAAATGTGAACGCTATGTGACACCTTCATTTCTGCTTTGCCGGTTAATTTTAGTGAACCATTTCTTTAACATATTGACTTCAAAAATAAGGATATGGTATATAAAAAGTAGGAATTAGCACTCATCTATCACGAGTGCTAATGGTTATGTCAGCCATTTTGACGTATACTTAACTTACAACCTTATAACTAACATGAATCCACTCTTATTTCTTATATCGAAAGGAGCTCCATTCTTTATGGCTAAGAAACAATTTAAGGCGGAATCGAAAAGATTGCTTGAAATGATGATTAACTCCATCTACACACAGAGGGAGATCTTTTTAAGAGAGCTTATTTCGAACTCAAGTGATGCTATCGACAAAATGTACTACAAAGCGCTCACAGACGAGAGTCTGGTGTTCAACAAAGAGGATTATTACATCAAATTGTCCGCGGACAAAGCTAACCGGACGCTGACCATCACGGATACAGGAATCGGCATGAGCAAAGAAGAGCTGGAGAACAACCTTGGCGTTATCGCTAAGAGCGGCTCCCTGGCGTTCAAGAAAGAAAACGAATCCAAGGACGGCCATAACATTATCGGCCAGTTCGGGGTCGGTTTCTATGCGGCGTTCATGGTTGCGGATGTTGTTACCGTAATCAGTAAAGCGCAGGGCGGCGATGAGGCTTTCAAATGGGAGTCCAAAGGCGCCGATGGATATACAATTGTGCCGGCGGAGAAAGATTCCGTGGGTACCGAGATTACTCTGAAAATCAAAGAGAATACGGAAGATGATAATTACGATGAGTATTTGGAAGAATATCGCTTAAAGGCGATTGTTAAGAAATACTCCGACTTCATCCGTTACCCGATCAAAATGGATACAAAGGGTCAACGGCTTAAAGAAGACAGCGAAGATGAATTCGAGGAGTACCAGGAAGAACAAACCGTCAACAGCATGGTTCCGATCTGGCGCAAAAACAAGAGCGAGCTGACACAGGAAGACTACGATAATTTCTATGCGGAGAAGCGTTACGGCTTCGACAAGCCGCTTAAGCATATCCACATTAGTGCCGATGGCGCTGTCGTGTATCAGGCGATTCTTTTTATCCCCGAGAGTACGCCGTTTGATTACTACACGAAGGAATACGAGAAGGGACTGGAGCTGTACTCTAACGGCGTGCTGATCATGAACAAGTGCTCGGATTTGCTGCCGGATTACTTCGGTTTCGTCAAAGGTATGGTAGATTCCGAGGATCTGTCCCTGAATATTTCGCGCGAAATGCTCCAGCATGACCGCCAGCTGACCCTGATCGCCAAGAACATCAAGAACAAGATCAAAAGCCAGCTGCAAAGCCTGCTGAAGGACGAGAGAGAGAAGTACGAGAAGTTCTACAATGCGTTCGGCAGACAGCTGAAATTCGGAGTTTATAATGAATACGGCATGCATAAGGACGTTCTGCAGGATCTGCTGATGTTCACTTCTTCCAAAGAGAAGAAACTCGTCACCCTGGATGAATATGTTGCGGCCATGCCTGAAGATCAGAAATACATCTACTACGCTTCCGGTCCTTCGATCGAAAGAATCGAGAAGCTTCCGCAAACCGAGATGGTCTCCGACAAGGGCTACGAGATTCTTTACTTCACCGATGATATCGATGAGTTCGCGATTAAGATGCTCATGACCTATAAAGAGAAGGAGTTCAAGTCAGTCTCCAGCGGCGACCTCGGAATCGAGCCTGATGCAGAGGACAAGCAAACCGAAGAAGAAGAGAACGACAACAAGGCTCTTTTCGAATCGATGAAAGGCATTCTTGCGGACAAAGTGAAGAACGTAAGAGCGTCCAAGCGCCTGAAATCACATCCGGTCTGCCTGTCTACGGAAGGCGAAGTGACCATTGAGATGGAGAAGATTCTGAAGGCCATGCCGAACGGTCAAGATGTTCAAGCCGATAAAGTACTGGAAATTAACATCAACCATGAGGTGTTCCAGTCTTTGAAGGATGCTTTTGAGAAAGATCAGGACAAGCTGAACTTGTACACGAACCTGCTGTACAATCAGGCGCTTCTGATCGAAGGCCTGCAGGTTAACGATCCTGTGGAGTTTACGAACAACATTTGCAAAATCATGGTGTAATTCATTTGTAAAAGAGCGAGTTTTTCCTCTTAGGAGGAAGAACTTGCTCTTTTTTATAGCAAACTAGTATTGCGACATATTTCAGATGAAGAAAGTATTGAAGCTTTGGGAAGATATCCAATTCTAAGATTACATATTGGGCGTATAAGTAGATGAGCTTGTACTCGCAACTGTTTGGTTGTTTCGCCGCTGTGTTTCATGAATTCCCATAATAACGGCAACGAGTTCAAAATTGCCCAGCTGTGATGATTCATTACGAAGCCGGAATGCCCCGCTCTGCAGCCAGCCGTTGGTTTGCTCGAATTCAGCTGCAAGTTCTTCATGTGAATCAAGCACAAGGTAGTGTTTGGAGAACATCGGCGATGTGATTTCGTAGAGTCCGCGCGGGCCTGCGTCATATTCGAATTTCTTGGAGAACAGCTTGAATTTGGGTCGAAGTACACCGAGAGTCGTTCCCATACCGTCTGTCACCTCCCACTTACTGGAGAATGACAGGAACCGGAACGAACCCCCACAAACTTTGCGATCGTCCAGATTGTAAATATCAATCGAAGAACTAAAAAGACTTTTCATATCTAATGTACCTGCATGTGAACCGTCGCTATTCATGATGGGACGTTTGCCTGTACTGAAGAAGTTTTCTGCAAAATAGAGCTCCATTCTGAACAGCCCCTTCCCCTATTTTGGAGTGTAATCATTTCCCATGAATACGCATAAAAGGTATGGAAGTTTCGGGATACTTAATTCTGTACGTTTATATCCATATATAACCAAAAGAATGTATAATAGGTATAAAGGACTATGTTTAGCGAATGGAAGGGCCTTCAGTATCTTAAAGGAGCGGTATATAGTGGCTAGAACTTATTATGCAGAGGGTAGGAAAGTGGCCTTTTTAGTGCGGGGGAGTGCCTCATGAAGAATTTTGCTGAAGAAATGGTTTATTGGTACTTGAGATTTAATGGTTTTTTTCCGATGTCTAACTTCGTCCTGCACAATAAAGACTTGGAAAGCCCCCAAAATGCAGATGTAGATATATTGGCTGTAAGGCCGAAGTATGTAGATGAGGCCGTCGGTAGGGATCACAGAGATGAATGGCTGTTTAATCATTTTAATTTAGACAAAAATATTGGACTGATTTGTGAAGTGAAGTCCGGAAATTATTTCCGGTCTGAAATCTATATGGGTCGGGAAGATCGTTTGAAATATGCCTTGAAAAGAATTGGATTTTTTGGACAGGCTAAAACAACTGAATACAGTCAGAAATTAATTAGTCAATCAGTTGTTGCGGGCAGGTACCACCAGGTAGGGAAAATTTTGTTTACTCATTATCCATGGCAAGAACCTGGTTTTATCTGTATAAATCTAGAGCAGGTTCAAAGTTTTTTATTAGACAGGATTCAGCGGTTTCCTAATGAGAGGAGCGGTGCAAAATTATTTTTCGATTCAGAACTGCTGCAGTATATGATATGGAATTCTACCCGAAGATAACTCCACCCAGCTATCCCGACAAAAACGGACAAGCCCATCTGGGCTTGTCCGTTCCTCTTATCAATAGACTTGATACAAACCAACAGGACCGAGGCTTCCATAGGAACCTTGGAAGTCGCCTTTGACGACGTAGGTTCCCGGGGCCAGGTAACCTACGTTTTTCTCTACCGGGCTTGGAACGGAAGGTCCGATCGCTACGGTGGTGGAGTAGACCGGACTCAACTGGCCGGCTGGACCTTTGGAGTACAGCGTCAGTTGAACGGTCTCATTGGTAGAGCTCCAGAGGCCAACGCTCAATTTGTAAGGCCCGGACTGATAGGCATACAAATCGGATGACGTTGCCGTATAAGCGGCAGATGCGCTTGTGGATAAGGCAAAGAAAGCAAAGAGGACCAATAGGATAACTTTTCTCATAAATTCACCTCCTTTCGTAAGGGGGGATGTTTTTATCGAATTCACCATATGAATTTATTAAAAAATGAAATATATTAACTAATTTTACAATTAAATCTCAGGGTCGTAAAGTGAATTTATTATTCATCCAATGGTTAAAAAGTATGGATAGATTATGGTAAATCTGATTTATAGGTGAAAAGTCAAAGCAAATTTGTTGCTAAATAATAACCGTTTACAAAAACTTATAATTCTAAAAGATGGAAAATTAAGCTGTGAAGAAAAGAGCGCAAAAATGGAAGATTGCAACAGTATACAGGGAATGTATTCGCTTTTTTCACAGATGTAAGAGTTTTACACTATTGGTATGGTGAAATAAAATATATAAAAAGAGACATTTTTGTAAGCGAAAGAAGGTGAAGGCTCAAATCTTATAATTTGTTTTTCTGCATCAAGTAAGCTGGATTCACCGGATTATAGAAAAAGAGACGGATAAAAAGGAGCAGGAGAGCATGCAGTATTTTTTATATGTGTCGACCTTGGTGTTTCTCATCTTTCAGCTGTTGTATATGTTCGTTCCCCTGCTGTTCAGCAAGGTGAAGAAGCTGGATGAGACGCTTGAGGAGAAAACGATCTCAGTGCTGGTTCCCGCATATAATGAGGAATTGACGATTAAGAATTGCATCGATGCGATGGAAGGGCTCAAGTACAGCAATTATGAGCTCCTCATTATTAATGACGGCTCCAAAGATGGGACGATGCATAAGCTGGACGAGCTTCTATCCCTGATGCCTCATGAGCGCGAAGCGGACGGAAAGCTGGAATACAAGGCTGTCCGTGGAGTCTACAGATCGGTACTTCATCCTCAAGTGTATGTGATTGATAAGAACAACGGTGGCAAGGCGGACTCTCTTAACGCGGGAATTGATTATGCCCAATCCGATATCGTCATTACGCTGGATGCGGATTCTATGCTCGAGACGCATTCTCTGCAGTATGTAAATCAATATTTCCATGATCCTGATGTGATTGCGCTGGGCGGTACGGTGAAGATTGTCCAGGGTGCGGAGAAGAAAGACGGCGTCATCATGGAGAAGTTCACCGGCAAGGGGATTATCAAGAGCCAGATTGTCGGCTATATTCACGGTTTCTATGTGAGGAAGCTCACCCAATCCGTATTCAATTCCATTGTCGTCATCTCCGGCGCATTCGGTGCTTTCTACAAAGAGGTCCTGATCGACGTGAAAGGTTTCAGAAGTACGGTTGGCGAGGACATAGACATTACCCTCAAAATCCACGAATACATGAAGGCGAACCAGCTTCGCAAGAAGCTCGTCTATGCCCCGGAAGCGATCTGCTACACGGAATGCCCCGAGAATATGCCTAACTTCTATAAGCAGCGCATCCGCTGGCAGAAAGCTTTTATTGATTGCATTCTCATCTACTGGTCAGACTTGTCCAAGAAATTCAGTAAGGGCGTCAGTCTTTTTTTCGCCATTGACGGGTTTGTACTGGGTACGCTGACGGCCTTTACGTCTATTTTCTTCCTTATTCAGGTTCTTTTGTCCGGCAAGAATATAGGGCTCGCATTGATCATGCTGTCTCTTTCGATTACCGTTAACGCGCTGCAAATTCTGGTTTCCCTCTACCTGTGCAAAAAATATGGAAGCACCTATTCGCTTCGAGATTATATCCATATGTTTCTGTTTAGCCAGTTTGAACTTCTCACATACCGCAACGTACTGCTCTTTATCAATATTGTGGGAACGATCAAATACTTTGACAACGACGAGGGCTGGGGCTATGTAGAGCGCAAAGGGGTAGCTACGATTACAGGCAACGTGACCACCACGACTTAATATGACTCGGACGGAATGAGGAGAACGGTTATGGACCCTATTCTAAAAACAAACCGCATTATTTACATCGATATACTAAGGATTATTTCAATTCTCGCTGTTATTATTTTGCATATTACGGCTGATTTATTGACGAGAACCAATGACTTTGACACCACATCCTGGTGGATTAGCAACATCTTTAACTCGGTGGCGCGTTTTGCGGTTCCGGTGTTTTTTATGATAAGCGGGGCCATGATCCTGCGGATTGAAGTGACTTCCTACAGACAATTCTACAGGAAGCGTGTACTGCCTCTGGTGATTCCGCTTGTGATCTGGTCGTTAATTTACGGCTTGTATAACCAGTACGTAATCCGGCAAAGCACGATGAATGCCTATGAATTTCTTATCGATTATGCTTATAAACTGGTCATGGACCAGAACTATATCCATCTCTGGTTTCTGTATGCGATCATCGCGATTTACATAACTGTTCCACTGATTACCCGATTGGTTAAAGCATGCACGGAGAAGGAACTTCGCTATTACTTGATTCTCTGGTTTGTGATCAGCATCCTGTACCGGTTTGTATCGGATACGATTTTCCGGGTGACATCCGAAGGCATTTATGTACCGATCATGAATATCCCTTTATTTATGGGGTATCTGGGGTATTTTATTCTGGGCTATTATTTGTTTCACTACAAAGTTTCCTTGAGGCTTAAAACCGTGCTGTATAATATCGGGATCATTTCCTTCTTTCTGACACCCATCGCCACTTATTTTGTCTCCCTCTACAGCGGGGTGCTGGACGAGATGTTCTATGGGAATTACTCGATCACGACCTTCTTTATGTCGGCGGGAATCTTTCTTTATTTTCAGGAAAAAGAACCGGTTATTAACGCACGGATTAACGACAAAGTGAAGAAGCTGATCAGCTCCTTCTCGAAGGCCAGCTTCAGTATTTATTTAGTTCACCTGCTCGTGGAAATCCTGGTGTCAAAAAGAAGTGAGGTCGAGAGCGGCCTGATGGAAACCACACTCATGCATCTGTATAACCTCGGCGCCGTGTTTGCGGTCAGTTACATCGTCGTGAAGATTCTGAACCTCAGCAAAGTCGTGACGACAGTCTTATTCGGGGGGAGGGGGTAACGGCTATGAGAATCAGCTTAATAACCAAGCTTATTCTGGTTCTGCTGGTTGGCGGTATGGGAGCTTACCTGTATAACAATCAGCGTGCCGAGAGCAAAAAAATCAACTCCGTCTATATCGTACCGACCTGGGACAAGATCACGGAGGTTAAGTTTGCGGAGAAGAACATTGACGTCGCCTTCATTGCTTTTGCCCAAATCGATAAGAACCGTGTGTATTTTCATGAGGACAAGGCAGTGGACGGGGAGATCAAGGAGAATATTAAGACGCTCAAAAAGAATAACCCTCAAACACGCCTTGTGCTGGCTATCGGAGGATATGGCGCAGGTGGATTCTCGGATGCGAGTCTGGGAGAGAACAGGCGTGAATTTACGGACAACATTATCGCGCTCCTCAAAGAACTAAATCTCGACGGCATTGATATTGACTGGGAATATCCGGCTTCTGATGCGTGGGGAACACAGAAATCGCGTCCGGAGGACACGCAGAATTTCACTCTTCTAATGAAAGAGCTGAGAGAAAAGATGAATCTGCTGCCGCATAAGAAGAAGAAATATATTCTTTCTTTTGCCTCCGGCACTCAGGACTGGTATTTCAAGAATGTCGAGGTCGAGACTGTACAGAAATATGTGGACTACATCAATCTGATGAGCTACGATTTGACGGGCAAATGGTCGGATACGACCGGCTATAATTCGAATTTATATGCCGATGCGGATAACAAATCCGTTACGAGCGTAGATAAGATTATCTCCATGTACCTGGAGCATCACATTGATCCGCAGAAAATTCTTCTTGGCGTTCCGGCTTATTCGTACGGATGGAAGGATGTCAAAAGCGAGGGCGACGGCTCTTTCTCACCCGGCACTCCGATTGAGATCAACAAGGTTGATCTGAGCTATAAGGCTCTGGAGGAAGACTATTTCGATAAAAATAATTTTAAAAGATATTACGACGAACAGGCCAAAGCAGCCTACTTGTTTGACGGGGAAACCTTTATCTCTTACGAGGATAAAGAAGCTTTGAAAGAGAAGATTGCCTACATCAAAGCCAAGAATCTGGGCGGTGCGATGGTGTGGGAGTACTCTCAGGATAGCGAGGACGGGATTATGAAGTACTTGGGAGATCATTTGAACGAGTGATCCCGGAGGGATTGTTTGCGCCCGTGAGAGGTTCGCGTTTTGAGCGGAGCTGTCTACGCAGGCGGGGGACAGGCAGGAAAAGGTTAGACTGAGCTTTAAAGGAAAAGGAAGCGGAAGTGAAATAGGAAAAGGAACCCTCTTACAGAAGAGTGGTTCCTTTCTTGTTATTCCGCAGTTGTCCGCAGCCGGCTCTGTCTACGAATACAATTTTTTGTATCTCCAAAGACTGATCACGGAAGCCAGATGAGCTACAATGAGCACGGAGAATACGAGCAGGATGAGGGTATCTCTTGAATAATTCAAATACGAATCCGACACCAGAACCGCCACTAATGCCATTGTGACGATCAAAAAAGACGTTTTGGCAGACTGCCCCCGAATCTCGCTTCCTCTTTCATCTTTCCCTTCATTCCGGTCAAATTTGTTATTTACCCACACGGAAATGACTAGGGTTACTAGACCGATGATTAATAAACTGAGCTCTACCATGACTACTCCTCCTCTGGATGATGGGATGCAAACTGGAAAACTTCATTAATGTCGACCCCGAACAAATGAGCAATTTTGAACCCCAAGATTAATGAGGGATTGTACTTGTTTGCTTCAATAGAAGCAACGGTCTGTCTGCTGACGCCCAGGCGTTCGGCCAACTCTTGCTGAGACCAGCGTTTGGATGCGCGCAGCATGTACAGCGTGTTCGTTAAGTGTCCGTCTCTTTCCATTGAATCCCTCCTTAAATTAGATTGTATAGTATTTCAATCAATATGTAAACTATTTTTAACATAATGCTATAAATAAGTGACGAACGATTGGTTTTTAGGCTTCTGTAGGAGTGGTTTCAGCTGTATAGTGCTGCATGACGAAGTGGAGCGACCTGAAAAGTGAATAAAGGAAAAAAATAGGAACATGTGTTTGTTTATTTTGGATATATTTCGTATAATCAATTAGTAGATGCCAAATCATTGTGCTTCTCAACAATTTTATTGTCCTTTATATAACAATAATAAAGGGTTTTAAAGCGATTTTTCATGGAATATATCGTATAAACTTGTTTTTTTAACACTAGATAGCGGAACTTTTAAGGGAACTCGGCAGTATTACTTAATGAACTTAAACACTTAATTGCATTAGGACAGGAGGATTTCAGCTTGATCCAAATTACGGAGGCTTATATCGACTCGCTCGCTCCCAACAGCTCCGCCATCAAGAATGCGCAGGGTCTTGTTAAGAAGAACAAGTACATACAATTAAACCGTTCGGAGAACGGAGAATTGCTATTCGGAGAATGTGCCGGTAGCGGAAGCTCTAATTACTTATGCTCCGCTGATTTTATCGTGGCGGAGAAGCCGGTGCTGCGCTGTTCTTGTCCGAGCAGACAGCTTCCATGCAAGCATACGCTCGGTCTGCTCTACGCTTATGCAGGGGGGGCGGCGTTTACCGAAGCTCCTGTGCCTGAAGATATTATATCCAAACGCGGGAAGGCTGAGAAACGCGAAGAGAAGAAGGCGAAGCAGGGAGAAGAAGGCGCAGCCCCTAAACCGAAGAAGGTCAATAAATCGGCGCTGAAGAAAAAACTCCAAGCCCAGCTGGAAGGGCTTGATCTGCTTGAGAAATTTACCGAATCGCTGATCCGCAGCGGGCTTGCTACGATGGATAACAAAAAGCTGCTCACGCTAAATGAACATGTGAAGCAGCTCGGTAATTATTATTTGCCGGAAGCACAGACACAGCTTCGGCGTCTGGCGCTTCTTTTTATGCATTACGAACACGAGCAGATCTATACCCATGCTATGGACAGACTTACGCGCATTCATGCTTTTATCCGCAAAGGACGCGCTCATCTGAACGAGAGACTGGCGGACCCCGATCTGAAGCTGGATCATGAATCGACAATTGAAGAATGGCTGGGTCACGCGTGGCAGCTCTCGGAGCTGAGGGACCTGGGTCTGATTACAGAGCAGGCGGAATTGATCCAGCTCTCGTTCCTCAGCTTCGATGACGCCGCCCGGCTTGAGTATGTAGACGCCGGATTCTGGCTGGAGACAGCCACGGGAGATATCCACGAGACGATCAGTTACCGCCCTCACAAAGCGGCCAAGCATATGCGGGAAGAAGATACGTTCTTTGATGTGGCGCAGGTCAAGACGCTGTATCGTTATCCGGGAGAGATGAACCGCAGAATCCGTTTCGAAGAAATGAAGTCCCGGCCGCTGGCAGGGGAAGATCTTCAAGCGGCTGCGGCTCATGCGCGCCGGAGCTATGCCGACGTGATTAAGCAAGTGAAGGGCCAATTGAAGAATCCGCTGGCGGACACCAGTCCGGTTGTGCTTCTTCACGTTCATAATACGCTGCTGACAGATCGGGGCGAATACGTGATAACCGACGAATCGGGGAATCAGATTGTGCTGGGAGATGTTCTAGTGTCCCTGGGGTATGAATCCTTGGAACTGCTGCCGCTTCTGCGTCCGGAGCTTCTGACCGATTCGGCTATGCTGGTTATGTTCTCTCATGACCTGGACAGCGGGTGTCTGATGGCGCAGCCGCTCTCGGTTATTAAAGATAAGGAAATAGTTCGTCTGCTGTTCTAGCGTTCCAATTTCGGAGGAGGTTTATAAATGAGCACTGCATTACTGCAAGAACTGCACACAGAAATGCGCCGTTTGTATATAGCCGGAAGTGAACTGGCGGCGGGAGATTTTCGGCTGAAGAAACTGCTGCCTCAATTTCAGCAGTTGGGAGAGCGCGCCCCCGTCTTCAAAAAACTGGGCGAAGGTATCCAGCGGGTGCTGGAGCCTTCAGGCGGCGGAGGCGGTAATCCGGCCGGGAGTCTGCAAGATTTGGGCCTGCTGTTAAGCTCCGTGCTGCATACGCAAGGTAAGACATCGCCGGCGGGGGAGCCCGGCGATCTTAAGAGCCGTCCGGTTCCGCTCTCCACTTCGTATTCCTACCGCAAGATTTCGGCGGTTCGCGAGGCGCTTTCGACAACCGGCAGCGGACGCTATGAAATTGTGACGGAGGCATTCCGGGAGGGGCTGTTTCAGGACTTGCGGCTGTTCAATGCCGCTATAGCTGCGTTAAACGATCCTTACGCGGAACTCGCCGATTTTGCGATGACGTCCATTCTGCCCGCCTACGGCCCGGTGGTGCTCCCTCATTTGACGGCTTCTTTTGATCGTGCCGGAGGCAAAGCTGAGACGAGGAAGCTTAGGGTTATCGCGCAGGCAGGCGGCCAGGAAGTGCTGCCTCTCATCTTGGAGGCGGCTGAGAACGGTTCGGAGGATGTGAGGGTAACCGCTATAGGTCTGCTTGCAGGTCACGGAGCCTACGTACAGGCGCTGCTCGGCTGGACCCGGGAGAAGAGGAAACCGATCCGGGAGGCGGCCTATCAGGCTCTTGCGGCCGGCGGGTCCGCCGAAGGAGCGGAGCGCCTGCACGAGGCTTTCTCCGGTAAAGATATCCAGCTTGCGGCAGAAGCAGCCGTAAACTCGGATTCGGAGGTACTTCTCCAGCGCCTGGTACGCGACCTGGACGCGGAACTTCAGAATGCGGAAGCAATCCGGGAGGACAAGAAGGCATTCGATCTTGCCTGGGAGCGTATCCGGCATTATTTAAGGGCGCTGAATCACAAGCAGCATGATGTACTGGATGAATTGTTTACGCGGGTGCTGGAAGATGCTTCCCGGTATCTGTCTTACGGCTGGAAGTCCCTGGTTGACGATGCGGCCCGTTATGCGGCTTATCTGGGGCCGTCCGAGATGCTTGAGCTGCTCCTCCCCCTCTATAAGCAAGATGCCCGTTATGTCTCCTTCGCGTTCCGGGCTGCGTTCCGCCTGCTGTCTCCTTCGCGACTTTATGAAGAATTCAAAGACCTTCTGGTCATCCGCCGCCAGACGAAAGAAGCAGTGAAGCGGCAGGAGAACCTGATGGAAGTGATCGCAAATCAGGTTCTTGCTTACCGGAACGGACAAGTCCAAGCAGCCGAAGGAGCGCAGCCGGATTGGCTGCACTGGCTCGCTTTCCCGATTGTTCCTTCAATTGAGGAAATCGAGGCGGGCTGGGACCCACGCTGGCTGGAACGATTCATCGAACTGGAGCAGTATACCCTGGTGAGTATTTTTGCCCGTCCCGGTCAACCATCCGCGCAGCAGTTTCTGCTCCGGCAGTTAAGCTTGAAGCCCGAACTGCGTAACCGCTTAGCAGGCGAGCTCCTGCTCGGACTTGAGCGGGCGGAAGTTGAGGAAGAGATCCGGCGGGAAGCTCTGGTGTCGGCTCTTGAAGACAAACGGAATAAAAACTGCTATATACTGGACGGTTATGTTTTTGAGAAGTTGTGTATGCTTCCGAAATCATATGAAGCAAGGCTGAAGGAAGCTCTTCCTCTCTACCGGTCAACCGCCGAGAAACAGATACGGTTTGCTCTGGACGCAATGAGCAGGAATCAGCCAATTCTGTTGACCCCCAAAGTTAAAGGAGACGAGTAAATGGGAACTGGACAAATGCAGATGCAGGATCAAATGAGATTGTCAGCGGAGAAGCTGTATGCGGATGAATTGGAAGCGCTGCGTAAAGCGGATCAGGGCAAAATTCCCGCCGGTTGGCAAATGTCCCCGCAATCCGTCCTCACTTTTATAGCAGGCGGTAAAGCAGGTAAAACCGATATCACCCCCAAATATATCGGCAATAAGCGTTTGATCGAGATGGCTGTCGCTACTCTGGTAACGGATCGCGCGCTGCTGCTGATCGGAGAACCCGGAACGGCCAAATCTTGGCTGTCGGAGAATTTGTCGGCAGCTATCTACGGCAACTCCGGTCTTGTGGTACAAGGCACGGCAGGCACTAGTGAAGAGCATGTCCGCTATTCATGGAACTATGCCATGCTCCTGGCGAATGGCCCGACACCGGAGGCGCTCGTACAGAGTCCGATTATGAGAGCGATGGAAGCAGGCGGTATTGCCCGTTTCGAGGAAATTTCCCGCTGCGCTTCGGAGGTGCAGGATGCGCTGATCTCGATCCTGTCGGAGAAGACCATATCCGTGCCTGAGCTGGGCAAGGAAATGAACGCCCGCAAAGGCTTCTCTATTATCGCTACCGCAAACACACGGGACCGCGGAGTCAACGAAATGTCCGCCGCTCTCAAAAGACGCTTCAACATCATCGTTCTTCCGGCTCCATCGAGCATGGAAACCGAGGTCGAGATCGTGAAGAAGCGCGTTGGCGAAATTGCCTCATCTTACGATTTGCAGGCCGCTGTCCCTTCGGATGAGGCGCTGGTCAAGGTCGTGACGATTTTCCGCGAACTGCGCAGCGGGATGACGCTGGATAAGAAGGATAAGGTAAAATCTCCTGCTGGAGTAATCTCAACGGCCGAGGCCATTTCACTGCTCACGAACAGCATGGCGCTGGCAGCGAGCTTCGGAACCGGTGAGCTGACCGATGAAGATCTGGCGGCAGGTCTGCAGGGGGCGATTGTGAAGGATGACGATAAGGACAAACTTGTCTGGAAGGAATACCTGGACAATGTCATGAAGAAGCGGGGAGCGCAGTGGCGCGGTTTGTATACGGCTTGCAAGGAGATGAACGAGTGAGTCCCGGAGCTGCGGAGGAATCGGTACATATTTTTGGGGTGCGGCATCTTTCCCCGGGCGGTTCGAAACATTTGCTGGAATTTCTCAGCGACATTCAGCCTACGGCCGTTCTGATCGAAGGACCCGCCGACGCTTCAGAGGAAATTAAGCATCTGACGAATGGCACTACCAAACCTCCGGTAGCCATTCTGGCATTTACGGATGATCTGCCGGTACATACGGCGCTTTGGCCTTTCGCAGTATACTCCCCTGAGTATCAGGCGATGAAGTGGGCACAGGACAACGGGGCCTATGCGGCCTTTATCGATCTTCCCACTCCCGTTATTCTTGCGCTGCAGGACGTCCGGAGAAAAGAGGCTGAGCTTGTCGCGGAAGACATGGACTGCGGAACCGGGAATGCGAAAGGTGCGGTGGGGTGCGAGGCTGAGGAAGCAGAAGCAGAAGCAGAGGCAGAAGCAGAGGCAGAAGCAGAGGCAGAAGCAGAGGCAGAAGCAGAGGCAGAAGCAGAAGCAGAAGCAGAAGCAGAAGCAGAAGCAGAAGCAGAAGCAACAGTGAAAATAAATGTAGAAGCAGGGCAATCAGGACAAGCAGCGGCAGCATCTATACCGTCCGCTTCGTCAACGGACCCAAGCCGGGTCGAAGAAACGACAAGCCGGCCGGGTCGTGACGGGAATGAAGAACCAGAACCTGAAGAGGCGGGGGAATCGTTTTCTTTGGACGAGGCACATGTGACATCCCGGTCTATCTACAGCCGGATTGCCGAGCTTGCGGGCGAACACGACTACGACATGTACTGGGAGCGTCATTATGAGCACAATCTGAGTACGGGTGCTTACCGGGAAGCGATTCTGGCTTTCTCTGCCCAAATGCGTCAGCTGTCGGAAGAGAAGGAGCGCCGTGAGCAGGTCTCCGAATACGCGTATAACGCGGTGCGGGAAGCTTACATGAGACGGAAAATCCGCGAGGCGATCGCTTCGGGGCATGAGCCAAGCAGGATTGTCGTCGTATGCGGCGCTTATCATGCGGCTGCATTGACGGATCTTAGCGGGGCCATGACGGACCGGGAACTTAAATCATTGCCTGTCCGCAGTACTAAACTTACTCTGATGCCTTATTCATATTTCAAGCTTTCTTCTATGTCGGGCTATGGTGCAGGCAATAATGCCCCGAACTACTTCCAGCTGATGTGGGAGCATATGGTTAACGGTACACTTAACGAGCTGCCGGGGTATTATCTGTCCGCAATTGCCCGCTTGATGCGTGAACAAGGAACCCACCGCTCGACCGCCGAGGTAATTGAGGCGGTCCGGCTGGCCGAGTCTCTCGCCGCTCTCCATGACGGAAGCGCGCCTACGCTGCGCGATCTGAGGGATGCGGCGCAGACACTGCTCGGCCATGGCGATCTGTCCGTCGTCGCCGATGCGCTTGCGCGGACCGACGTCGGAACGAATATCGGCGAGCTTGCCGAGGGTGTCAGCCAGACGCCGATCCAGGAAGACTTGAACCGTCTGCTTAAGCGGCTTAAGCTGGAGAAATACAAGACGGCGGTGGCGGTCGACCTGGCGCTGGATCTTCGCGAGAACCGGCGGGTCAAAAGCGAAGAATCGGCTTTTCTCGATTTGAACCGCTCGTTTCTGCTCCACCGGCTTAAGCTGCTGGGCATTGAACTCGCGAAGATCAGGCCAAGCGGGCAGGACGGCGCTACTTGGGCGGAGCACTGGGTGCTCCAATGGTCGCCAGAAGTGGAAATTCAGGTGGTGGAGTCCACTCTGCACGGCGAAACCGTTGAAGTGGCTTCGGCGTACGTGCTTCAGCAGAAGCTGGAGCAGTGCAGCTCCATTGCCGAGGCCTCCACGCTCATCCGCACCGCTTGCGAGTGCGGGATGACCGCCCAGATGGAAGCGGGGCGCAAGACGCTTCAGCGGCTTGCGGTGGACAGCCGGGATGTCGTGCAGATTGCTATCGCAGCACGGCAGCTGTCCGCTATTATCCGTTACGGAGATCTCCGGCGTCTGGATACAGGGCCGCTGGTTCCGCTGCTGGAACAGTTGTTCCTGCGCGCCTGCCTGTTCCTGCAGGATGCGAGCAACTGCAGCGATGAGGCCGCAGGCGCCATGATCGTCGCGATGGGCGAGATCAACGGCATCGCGCTGGATCACAGCGAGCAGATCGACGAAGCCTTGTGGCTGCGGGAGCTGCTGCATTTGGCGGAACGGGACGACCGGAATGCGCGTCTGTCCGGTTACTCCTGCGCGCTGCTGATGGAACGCAATGCCATTACGGCAGAGCAGTGCGCGCAGGAAGTATCCCGGAGGCTTTCCCCGGGAATTCCGGCCGATTTGGGGGCCGGCTGGTTCGAGGGTTTGTCCGGACGCAACCGGTACGCCCTTTTATCCCGGATGAGCTTATGGGAACAGCTCAATGAATACATCTCTTCACTGTCCGACGATGAATTCGTCCGTGCCCTGGTCTTCTTGCGGCGTGCTTTCAGTACCTTCGCTCCCAGGGAGAAGAATATGATCGCCGAGGTGCTCGGAGAGTTGTGGGGCGTAGACACGGAGCAGGCCGCCGAGGTATTGACCGGCGAGCTGAAGGAGGAAGAAGCGAAGATGATAGATGACTTGAACGATTTTGATTTTGAGGACTTTTGACTATGAACATACATCCATCACAAGATGATCCCAATTTGGCGTCGCGCTGGCGTCTCATCCTCGGAGCCTCAGCCGAGCAGCAGCTGACAAGCAGTTCCGCGGGGATAATCACATTGACGGAAGAAGAGCGGATTATGGATGAAGCGCTCGCGGCAATTTATGATGATACGAGCGGGATAAGTGACGGCGGCCCCTCTTCCGCAGGCAGCAGAGGTGCCGGAATGGGGAATTCCGCTCCAAGGCTGTCCAAATGGCTCGGGGATGTGCGCAGCTTATTTCCCGATGATGTCGTATCGGTTATCCAGCATGATGCTATGGAGCGCAAAGGCTGGAAGCAGCTGCTGCTGGAGCCGGAGGTGCTGGCTACGGTCAAGCCGGATATTCAGCTGGTAGGGACACTTCTGTCGCTCAAAGGCAAAATTCCCGAGAAGACGAAGGACACCGCGCGCATGCTGGTCAAGGCCGTCGTCGATGACCTTACCCGGCGGCTTAATGAGGATATGCGCCGGGCCGTTACAGGAGCGTTGAACCGCAGACAGCATTCTCCGCTTCCTTCCCTCAGCGGAATTGACTGGAAGCGGACTATTCAGCGCAACTTAAAGAACTATGACTCGCAGCGGCGACAGATCATTCCCGAGAAGTTTTATTATTTCGACCGTGCCAAGCGGAGCAAGGAATGGACGGTCATTCTGGACATTGACCAGAGCGGTTCCATGGCCGACTCGGTCATCTGGGCCTCGGTGGTCGGCTCGATCTTCGCGAGTATTCCCTCGCTAAGCACAAGGGTCGTCGTGTTCGACACCGAGGTAGTCGATTTGACCGAGCAGTGTGCGAACGATCCGGTCGATATGCTGTTCGGCATTCAACTGGGCGGAGGGACCGATATTCATAAGTCTGTCGCTTACTGTGAGCAGTTTATCGAGGAGCCTAAGAAAACACTGTTCATCATCGTGTCGGATCTGTACGAAGGAGGCAATCAGGCCGGGCTGATCCGCCGTATGCGCGAGCTGCGCGAAGCGGGGGTCAGAACGATGTGCCTGCTGGCATTGTCCGACGAGGGCGAACCGTTCTATGACGAGCGCATTGCCAAACAGCTGAGCCGGGATGGGACCCCGTGTTTCGCATGTACGCCCGCATTGCTTCCCGTGCTGGTAGAAGGGGCTCTGAAAGGCATGGACTTGACCGAGCTGGCGAAACGGGTCGGGACGAAGCCGGTGTAGTAGGCACCGACTTTAAACGTGAGCACTCTGAAGTGAATGATTGAGCGAACAATAAGCACATAACGACTCCCGTCAGATAAATGGGGGTCGTTTCTATTTAGTAGTTATTTTGACCTAAAAATAAAGGAAAACATCTACTAATTATAGAATAATTAATAGGATAAGCTAAATGGTTATGGATCAATATGAGTCTGTAGAACTAAGTGTCGGTAATTATTCTATTCATTTTATTAAGTTATAAGAGGTATCGAGATGAGAATTGCTCATAATCTGTCGGCGATGAGAACGAAGAATCAATTACAAGCTAATTCTAAAAAAGAGGCAAATTCGATAGGGAAATTATCATCGGGTTACCGACTTAACCGGGCAGCTGACGATGCAGCCGGTCTATCGATTTCCGAAGGAATGAGAGCCCAGATCAGAGGATTGGAGCAAGCGCAACGAAACGCACAGGATGGCATCGTATTGATCCAAACGGCTGAAGGCGCTCTGGGGGAAATTCATGCGATCCTGCAGAGGATGAATGAGTTAGGGGTTCAATCGGCTACGGATACGTACGCGGACAACGATCGGATGAAAATACAAGCGGAAATGAACCAGCTGAAGGAAGAAATTGATAGGATCGCCAATACGACAACGTTCAACACGATCCATTTGTTGAATGGAGATATCGGCGGCGGAGAAATCACTAAAATTGCAGGCAAGGATTATAACACGTTAAACCTGGCCGCCATAGTCGGAAACAGCCACAACATACATATGAGCGGCGGTTTAGAAATTCAAAGCGGGATCAACGACGAATTAACGGTTAAGTTCGACGGACAGGCCTATACGATTAAGATCACAGCCGGCACTTACGATGGTTCGACTACGGCCCTGTATCAAGATATTAATGATAAGCTGCAGGCTGCCGGAGCTCCCGTTAAGCTGCATTCGGTTTATAGTTCATGGGACAGTACCCACATGAAGAATATCCTGGAGAGTAAGATTTCCGGAGAACACCGCATAGAAGTTGAAGGAAGCGGCTTTGCCGATCTCTTCGGACAGACTCAGAAATACTTCGGTAATTATGAAGTCTGGGGAAGGGAAGCGGACTTTTCTACCGGTTATACGGTTAAAGCAGGTGTTAACGACACTTTAAACATCAGAGTCAGCGGTGTGGATAAAACCATCGTACTGCAGGAAGGATCTTATACTCGCAATGAGCTTGCCGCTGAACTGAACAAAAGATTCGGGGAAACCGGAGCCGATATAAGCGCTTCATTCTCCGGGTCTGTCGGAGTTAATGATTCACCCGCAATGGGGAATAATCATTATATTCTTGCGCTGAAGCATAACCGGTCCGGGGCTAACGATACGATTCAGCTGCTGTCGGGCAATGCACTCAATCCTTTGTTTCTGAGATCCACGCAACCGGGAGCTACCTGGAATCCCTCATCAACGAGTAAAATTGTGACCAACTTGGATATCGCCAGCGGCATTGATATTAAAGACGGCAACAATGAATGGGAATTTACTGTAGAGGGCAACCAGGTAAGAAAGGTGACGGTCCCGTCCGGCACCTATACCTCTACCAGTATAATCGCCACTTTAAACCAGGTCTTGAGCGACCGGAATGCAGGCGTTATAGCCTTAAATGAAGGAGATAAAATCGTCTTTGCCAGAGAGATGAACGGCAGCAGCTACTCTTTGACGGATTTTAAAATGTCGGGAATCAAGGATGGTCTAATCTTGCAGGTGGGTGCAAACCAAGGTGAAATCATGAAAATCAGCCTTCCGGATATCCGTACGAATAAACTGGGCATTCATCAGGTTGACCTCACTACGCAATCAGGCGCCAGCCAGGCGATTACAAAGATAAGTGAAGCGGTAGACCGGGTATCTTCTGAGCGTGCAAGTCTGGGTGCTTATCAGAACCGCCTTGAACATACCATTAACTATCTCGGCAATTCTTCAGAAAATCTCATCTCGGCGGAGTCTCGCATCCGTGATGCCGATATGGCCAAAGAAATAGCGGAATTAACCAAAATCCGTATGTTGACCCAGGCCGCGCAAGCCATGGCTGCGCAGGCTAATCAAGCCCCTCAACAAGTTCTTCAGCTACTTCGTTAAAAAGAGAAGCCAAAGGTAAAAACCGGCTTCTCATTTTCATTGTTCGCGGGGAATCAGACCGCTTGCTCAAGTGAGCGGATGCTTGATCCAAGGTTCGTATATATGACGGCGGCATGCTATCCTGTTCTTCTGGTCTTTGTATGGGGGGAGCCTCTCCTGCCGAGTCCGGCAACGAGAGAGTCCGTCCGCTCGACAACCCGGGCCCGGCACCAGCGGCTTATATCTCCTCGGCCGTACTGGCAGCTGCCTCTTCAGCAGCAAGTCCATCCGCCGTAAATTTATCCAGCTCTGCCGTATTGGGCTCAATCTCATACCTTCTCAGTGCCTTCGCTGATGTCTCCCGCATCCTCTCCCGAAGCTCCGCTCCCTCTACGACCTTAACCCGCATCCCGAGAAATCGGAGCTTGGACAGAATGTACTCCGCATCATCGCGCTGGTAGGTAAGCCGGATCCGATACGTATCCGTATCAGTCGTGTAGTCTACCTCTTTCTCGAAGCAGGAGAAGGCATAGAGGATTCTCGACAATTCCGCGTTGTACCGGCAGATCACCTCGATGACAATCTGATCTTTACGAGACAGCAGCGCCCCCTCGAGTCTTCTAATCACACTGCTGTAGACCTCAGCGGTTACGGGTTCTTCGCTTACCCGGGTGATGTTCTGGAGCCGGGTGGACATGAAGGTCCGGTTGTGGAGGCTGTACCAGAGCAGGTACCACTCTCTTTTGACCATGGAATACTCGAGCTTGTAGGGCAGTCCGGATCGGTCCTGCTGGATGCGCCCGTTCTTGACCCGGTACGTCAGCCGGAAGCCCTGCCGGGCTCTCAGCAAGCGGCGAAGCTGACGGAGAAGGGGAGGGAACGCCTCGCCTTCACGGCTTTTGGCTTTCTCGGTCAAGCTGGAGGATACATCCGCGGTCTGCTCCGGCTCCAGCAGGTTCCGCAGTTTCTCCAATGTCCCGGGTGAAAAGGCTGCGGCGGCCGAAGGGTGGGCGAGCATGCTTTTGAGCCAGCTCCGTTCGTGTGAAGTCAGGGTGTAAAGGCCCGATTCATCCAGACGCGAGATGATCTGATAGTTAAAGATTTTCTCGAACAGGTTCATAGTACGCATGCATCTCCTTCCACTCCGCAATAAATTCCCGCCTCAGCCGGGCAGGTTCCAGAACTTCGCAGCTGGACCCGAAGCTCCTGAGCCACGGCTTAATTTCCGTCATTCCGTTAACCGTGATCTCGTACACGAATGATTCTGCGGTTTCTTCGGTAATTTCGCCCCACTGTCCCTGAAGGAGCACCCGTTCTTTGACGAAATCGGCAGGAGCCCTTTCCGGCTTGTAGAAACGCGCCCGCACCCGGACGGGGCTGCCGGTGTCGATCAGCCAGCTGTAGCGTGTCTTCGCTTCCAGTTCTCCCAGCCTAAGCCGGAAAGTCTCTTCGGTTACGGGAGCGCCCTCCTGAATCTGGGTCAAGCCCTCCATCCGGAATTTGATGATGCCTTGGCGGGCAGTGTGGCCGAGCAGATACCACCGGCCGTATTGATGATCGTACACGACTTTGAGCGGGAGAATAAGCTCCTGCCGGCCTGCGATGTCGCGCTCGAACAGCGGATTGGTATTCTGTGAGGCATAGCTTTTGCGCGACTTCGGCGAGAAGTAAAGGAAGGAAAGCTTCCTGCGCTGCCGGATTGCCTCCAGGAGAGTGTACAAGTGCGCTTCATCCAGAATACGGGAATAGTAGTGGTACTTGTACAGGAAGGGCTCCGCGATCTCAGCCTGCAGCCCCTGCTGCTTGAGTGCTTTCTTCAGGCTGTCGCGCAGCAGGTAACCCTGGACGGAAGGAATCTGTGTATTCGCCATTACATCCACGTAATCGTACAGATCAAGCAGCTCTTCGTTACTGAGTTCCCGGACCAGATCATGCTGGATGCGATACCGGTAAGGGCGTCCTCCCGGCTCCCGGAGGATGACGCCGACCTCCTCCAAATATTTGAGATCCGAGCGAATTGTTTTCTCATCAGGCAGAGACAAGTCCTCCGGGAGACCCCGGCAGCAGGCATCCATCAGTTCATAGGCAGTCAGGGACCGGTCCTGAATCGCGGTCAGAATGAGCGACAGGCGCCGGGATTCGGATTCCTTGAGAGATTTGGCGCGGTACAGGAAAAGAAGCATCGGATCTGCCGATTCATAATAATTGAAGCGGAGCATCTCCGCGAATTCCTTGCTTTGTGTTTCGGGCAGCTGATTATGTACGGCGCTAACGATTTCCTTCAGGCGCCGGAGTGTTTTATCGAACGTATGTACAGATATGCCCAGACGCTCCGCAAACTGCTGCCGGCTGTAGGCTCCGCTAGTCAAAGCCAGCAGACGGAGGAACTGGATTTCTTTATCGAAACTTTCTCTAGCCACTGAACATTCCCCGTTTCTTTGTCTCCCGTTAGCAGGGCCCGGCCGCCCTCTCGCTGCTTTTTGTATACCCGTCTCTTTCATTCTATCAAAAAGGGGAGCATCTGGGCGGAATGCCAAACTTTTTCGGCTTTCGTAATACTTTCGCCATGTTCGTTGCGGCCGGAATGAGCGATGATAAGAGGGCGAGATCGGCATCCCGGTGCCGGCCTTACGATCAGATCATTGAGGCGCCCCGACGGGTTAATTCACCTTTTAAGCGACTTGCCGTTGGTTCGAATCCCACTCCTGCCGCAAGGCAGGATAGCACAGACTGGTAGAGCAGTCTGTGCCTGGTGTCGGCGATGAGCCTGGATAGCTCCCAAGAGTAGCGCGGGATAAGCAGGCGCATAACGTTATATAAAAGGTTATGATTTACAATATTTGGAACATAAAGTATACTTTCACTACTAATTCAAAGGAGGCCGATGACCATGCTAAATCTGCATCAGGATATTTGCGGGCTTAATCAGCAGCAGGATGAACGTCTTATTATCGCGCCACATCTTCATAGAAGCAGTGCACGCTCAGCGGCCTGCCGGAATTGTATTCATAAGAGGGATTATTCGGACTCTATTTAAATTGGAGTCTGCCATGTGCCTCCTGATACAGTGTGAAATCCGGTCATGGACTCTTGAGTCCGTGGCCTATTTCGTTTATATCCCTAAGCGTGGGAATGATTGGACGGAATCGGCCGAAGCTGATTTATATCATGCCGGACGCTCCAATGAACCTGAACCTGAACCTGAACCATATCGTGAACAAGCAAAGGAGTGACATCATATGTCAGATTACCGGTCGACTATACGAACGGAGCTTCAGCATATCGAGCAGCAAGAGGGCGTGCGTATTTTATATGCCTGCGAATCGGGAAGTCGTGCCTGGGGATTTCCTTCCCGCGACAGCGACTATGACGTCCGTTTTATATACGTGCGGCCTCTCTCATGGTACTTGTCTGTATTTGAAAAGAGAGATGTGATCGAGAAGCCGATCCACGATCTGCTGGATCTGAGCGGCTGGGATCTGCGCAAAGCGCTCTACCTGTTCCGCAAATCGAATCCGCCGCTGCTGGAGTGGCTTCAGTCCCCGATCCGTTATTATGAGGAATACTCGGTGGCGGAGCAGATCCGGAGCTTATCTCCGTTAACTTTCTCCCCGAAGTCGTGTACGTACCATTACCTCAATATGGCCAAAGGGAACTACCGGCAGTATTTGCAGGGGGATCGGGTGAAGATCAAAAAGTACTTCTACGTGCTGAGGCCGCTTCTGGCCTGCACCTGGATTGAGTCCCGCAACAGCATGCCTCCGATGGAATTCGGCACGCTGGTCGATGCGCTTATACCGAAGGAGAGCGAGCTGTACGGCGTAATCCAGCAGCTTCTATCCCGCAAAAAAGCGGGCGAAGAGCTGGATTACGAGCCAAAACTGACCCAGCTGAATGAATTTCTGGAAGAGCGGATCGCGCATTTCGAGCAAACGGCAGCGGCCATGGATGATGCGGATCTTCCGGGTCAGGAGCAGCTGGATAAGCTTTTCCGTTCGGCGCTGCATGAAGTGTGGGGATAGGCGTTTTTTTACGAATAGAACATTAGATAAGGAGTTGATACACATGGCTATATTTCAGGTGAAGTCCACCAATCCGGATTTGTCCTTCATCATCAAGAAAAATCCGGGCTCCGGCATGATGCTGAGGTCGGTCCGTAAAGGAACAGCCTACGGCTGGTATACGGACTCTTCCACTTTTAACGTGTATTTCAAAGATGCGGACAACGAGATCTCTTACAAGAAACATCAGGATGAGAATTTTGAATATTTGAACGTGTCCCGTTACAACACGCCGTTGTTCCCGCTGAATGCTCTGAATGAGTTTTTCTCCGCTCCGCTGAAGGTACGGGATGCACGGGATACGGATGGTTACGAGAATACCTGTACGATTCCGGTGATTCATGTGCAGCTGGTCCGGTATGTGGAGTTTTTTGAAAAGCACCTGCCCGATTTCACCTTCACGCTGACCCATCTCACACACAAAAGCTACTCGCTGACCGTGACGACGGGCAGAAGCTTGTATCAACTGCTGAATGTGGTGAGCGTATTATGCCTGTTCCTGGCTCAGTTCGGAGAAGAATATATCGACATTTCGGATAACATCCTGGGCAAATATATTAGCAGTATTCACGTTATAAACGCGCCGTTCTATATTCGCAGCTTGTTCGTAAGGAATTTCCTGACCTCGAAGGAACGGTTTAAGGAGTACAAGGCGGAACTGGAACAAACAGACCGTTACAGCATCCGGTTTGATTTCGGCAGCACCGCGCATCAGAGACGGAATTACATCCGCGGTATTCTCCCCTTTGACAAGTCCATCCTCGATCTGGGCTGCGGGGAAGGGTTCTATGCGATTCCTTTTGCCGGGAAAATTGAAGGCAGTTACTATGCGGTGGATATCCATGAGGAGACGCTGGAAGTAGTGAAGCGCAAGGCCAGTGCCAAGGAGCTGGATAATCTGGTTGCGCTGGCTTCCATAGAAGCATTCCTGGAGGGGTATAACGGCGAGCAGGTGGATGTGCTGCTGACGGAGGTTATCGAGCATATGAGCCTGGAGGAAGCGCGGAAGCTGATTAAGCAAGTATGCACAAGGGTTGATTTTCATACATTCGTCATAACGACGCCTAATGCGGATTTTAACGAGTATTATGAGCTGGACGGATTCCGGCATGCCGATCACAAATGGGAAATGGGACTGGAAGAATTCCGGCGGTGGTTTACAGATTTGGCCCGTGAACTGGAAGAAGAAGCCGGTCCGGAAGGCAGGCTGAAGCTGGATTATACATACGTTGCGATCGGAGACGGAGTGAACGGTATTCAGACGACACAGGGCGTGATTGTGAAGAAAAAGGAGGCGGTGGCAGGTGGAGATTAGAACGAAGGTCCATACGATCTATATGCTGGTAGGATCAACGGAATGCGGTAAAACGACGTTTGCCCGGGAGGTTCTGATTCCCCAGCTCCGGTTTCAGGATGACACCAGGGCTCTGAAGGCGAATGTCCAGTACTTGTCTTCGGACAGTATCCGCCAGGAAATACTCGGGTTCGAATACGACAAGTACGATCAAGTTATGCTGGAGGCGAGCGAGCAGGCTTTTCAGTTGCTGTATACCCGTCTCAAGATGGCGACCTCGTTCCCGGTTAATGCGGAGTTCGTCATCGTGGATACAACGGGGCTCGCAGAAGATTTCAGGGCAGCAGTCCGGGAGATCGCGCACGACCATAACTACAACCTCGAAGTCATCTTGTTCGATTACCGCCAACGAGAAGACTATTATGCATCGGAGCGCTCCAAGAAACTGATCACCAGCCACATTAACCGGCTGCGCAAAGAAGTGCTCGGATCGCTTGGACGGGAAGGGTATACGAAAGTTCATAAGATTCGCGCCAAGGATTTCTACTTGCCCGAAGAGGGGCGGGCAAATGAAGCTTATAAAATCATGGTGGATGATCAAGCGGAGTATATGGCGGCCATCCTGCCGCAGGACCGGAAATACATCGTCGTGGGCGATGTCCACGAATGTGCCGGAGAGCTGAAAGGCCTGCTCATGGATTACGGATTCGGAATCGAAGGCAGCCGCCTGATTGCCACAGGCCGGATGCAGGACACGAAGATTATCCTCGTCGGCGACTGGATCGACAAGGGCCGGAACACCCGCGAAACGGTCGAGTTTCTGTATGAGAACCGGGAGCATTTTCTGCTGGTGCTCGGCAATCACGAGAACTTCGTGTACAAGTACCTGCGCGGGGAAATCAGCGGGATCGACCGGGAACTGCTGCATACGTATTTCGATTCGACGCAGGTATTAGCCGGCGATCAGGAGCTGCTCGCGAAGTTTAATGCGCTAGTGGAGCGCTCCAAGCCGTTCTACCGGCTGATCGGAGTGCAGGGGCCGTCGTTCTTCGTGACACACGCTCCTTGCCGCAATAAGTACATCGGCAAGCTTGACGCGAACTCGGCGCGCCACCAGCGGAACTTCCGCATTGACCGAAGCGCTCCGCTGGAGGAGCAGCTTGCTTTTCTGCAGGAGGAAGCGGTTAAGAATCACCCGTTCCACATCTTCGGGCATGTGGCGGCCAAGCAGGCCTTCCGCATCCGCAACAAGCTGCATCTGGATACCGGCTCTGTGCAGGGGAATGCGCTGACAGCCGTAAGCATTACGTATAAGCCGGTCTATAAATCCCGCCGGGCGCGGGGAACAGTTCTGCATGAAGAGCTTCAGGCATTGTTCCAGCTGGAAAGAAACGTGTCGCTTCACGACTTGGATGCGGAGGATCTGCGCAGACTGAACTATTGCTCACACAACCGGATTAACTTCATCTCGGGCACCATGTCCCCGGCGGACAAGGATGAGGCGTCCGGTGAATTGGAGTCGCTAAGGCGCGGACTGGATTATTACAAGGAGCACGGTGTAACCGAAGTTATACTCCAGCCCAAATACATGGGCTCGCGCTGCAATGTGTACCTGCACCGCGACCCGGCCGGGAGCTATGCGGTCAGCCGGAACGGGTACAAGATCGTTGGCGTGAATCTGACGCCTGTCTATGAGAAGCTGCTGGATAAGTTCGGCGCTTACATGGAAGAGAATGATCTCGCCGTGTTGATTCTGGATGGAGAGCTGCTTCCATGGCGCGTACTGGGCGAGGGACTGATCGACAAGCAGTTCCGGCCGATTGAGAAAGCGCTGGAAACCGAGCTGGCCTTCCTGGAAACCAGCGGTTTCGAGCAGGCCTTCGGGCAGCTGGCGCAAGCGTACCGCGAGAGCGGCTTCGAGCAGGATCAGTTTCATCTGAACAAGTCGGCTCTCAGCGAGAAATACGGGTCCAGCGTGTACCAGAATTACAAGAATCTGCGCGGCATTCTGGAGAATAAGGTTCCGCTTGCGGGGCATCGGGCCGCGTATGAGACCTACAAGAAGCAGCTGGATCTGTATGCGGGCGATGGCGAGCTGGCCTACAAGCCATTTGCCGTTCTGAAAATGATCTACACGGACGGCCGTGAGGAAATGCCGGTATGGAAGACTTCCGACATGTACCGTTTCCTGTCGGAGGACGAGGCCCTTCTGCTGGATTTGACCTCGGCGGATTCTTACGGGCAAGCGGGGGCGTATTTTGCGAAGCTTACCGCGGAGAACGGTATGGAAGGCGTCGTCATCAAGCCGGAACAGGCCGGGGCGGACGCAGTACGAAGTAAGGCGGTCCCGCACATGAAAGTACGCAATGCAGAGTACATGTCCATCATCTACGGCTACGATTACCGGTTCCCGCACAAGTACAGCAAGCTGATGAAGCAGAAGAGCATCCGGCAGAAGCTGAGGACTTCTCTGAATGAGCACCGGCTCGGGCAGCTCATGCTGCAAATCCCGCTTGCGGATATTGCGCCGGACCATGAGGCCTACAAGCAAGCGGCCGCGGGGCTGCTGTTCGAGGTGGCGCAGGAGAAGGAAATCGATCCGCGCCTGTAGACATGGGGGAGGCTGAGGCCGGGGGATGGCGATAGTATCCAATACATGGACTTTCTGATATAATCCATATCCAAGTATGAGATGCCGGCTATTCTGGCACATAAACTGCTTTGAAGGAGTTACCGAGCATGAAGAACCTCCTCGTCACCGGCTACCGGGCGCATGAGCTGAATATTTTTAACGAGAAGCATGAAGGCATTCCCTATATCAAAAAAGCGATCGCCGGCAAGCTCGTTCCCCTTATCGAGGAAGGGCTCGAATGGGTCATTACGGCCGGCCAGTACGGCGTCGATCTGTGGGCTTGCGAGGTTGTCATTGAGCTGAAGAAGCTGTATCCGCACTTGCAGCTGTCGGTCATTACGGCTTACGAGAATCCGGAAGAGAAGTGGAAAGAGGATAAACAGGACTTTTACAGACGGATTCTTCAAGGGGTCGATTATTATGCGGCCGTCAGCAAACAGCCTTACAGCGGAGTGTGGCAGCTGAAAGCCAGAGATGATCTGCTGCTGCGCAAAACCGATGGGATCCTGCTGTTCTATGACGAAGAAGCGGGAGAGGGAAGTCCGAAGTTCATGAAGGAACGTGCCCTCAAGAAGCAGGAGGACGAAGGTTACGTGTGCATGCTTATCACCCCGGAGGATGTGCAGAACATTGCGGATGAAGAGAACATAAGGGGATTTGAATAAATGGGACATACCACAAGCCAGGCAGTATTTAACTGCCTCGGCTTTTTTTATTGAGACAGCGAATTCCGGAGGAACTTGACCCTGCATACAGCGAATATAATCGGGAGGAAAAATAAGTAAACAACTACACCATATCCAAAGGAGAACAATCACTTGAAGAAACAATGGTTAACTGCAATGGTCTTGGCTTTATTGCTGTGCATGCCAGCCAACATGTATGCCCAGGCACCTCAGATCCTCGTGTTTGTGGACGCCGAATTAATGAATTTTGATGAAGAGCCTTATGTGGAGGATGGAGTCACACTGGTTCCTTTCCGTCCTCTTTTTGAAAAGTTCGGGATTGAGGTTCTCTGGGATGCAGATACACAGACGGTTTCCGGTAAAAAGGGCGGGTGGACGATTTCGCTTGCCATCAATCAGCCTGCGGCTGTTGTCAATGGCGAAACGATGACACTGGCTGTCCCGGCTAGACTAACAAACGGCACGACCTTCATTCCCCTGCGCTTTGTAGGAGAAGCAACAGGAAGAGCCGTAGCCTGGAGCGGGGATTCTGATGTCAGCCAAATGATTCATATAAATTCGACGCTTAAATCCAATACCAACGATCTGCTCTATTCAGGCGATCTTGTGTATAAGGGTGATCGGGCAGGCGGGATCAAAGAAGGGAAAGGAAGTTACTTTTATCAAGGTAAACTATGGTACGAAGGAGACTTTAAGTCCGGCAGCATGGAAGGTATGGGCAAACAGTTTGATCTGGATAATCCATCTTCGTATTACGAAGGGCAATTTGGCGGCAATCTTGCAAACGGGCACGGGAAAATGATTTACGATGACGGTTCATACTATATCGGAGAATTTGCTGACGGAGCTAGAGAAGGGACCGGTAAGCTCTATTACCAAGATGGAAAAGTAAAGTACGAAGGCAATTATACAGATAATATCCGGACAGGAAGCGGAAAATATTATTTCGAAGATGGAAGCTTGTATTACACGGGAGAATTTGTGGATGGTACCCCTAACGGAATTGGTAAAACGTACAGCGGCGGTCATCTCAATTACGAGGGGCAGTTCGTGAATGGCCTCAAGCAGGGCAAGGGGAAGCTCTATAGTTCCTTGATGCAGGGTCAAGTGATGTATGAGGGAGATTTTCTGGACGACATTCCCCATGGGGCCGGGAAGTGGTACGGGCCTGACGGCAGATTAAACTACGAAGGTCAGTTTAAATATTTCATGAAATCAGGGGAGGGCAGAATCCTATACGAGAACGGTGATATCTATGAAGGAGAAGTATATGACGGCCGGGCGGAGGGAATCGGCAAGCGGTCCGATTCTTCGGGTAAAGTCATATCGAGCGGCTACTATGAGCAAGACTCTTATAAAACTTCCGAGCCTGACATGAATTCGACTTACTATAAAGCTATGAAGCTGAAGAAGGAAATCAACCAGCAAGTAATAGACGGAATCGACGAGGGCAACATGTACGGCTTAAATCCGAATGAGGCCATCATGATTCTCGATATGCCGACCCGGGAAGCTTTAGTCCAGTTCAAGGAGCTGCCCGAACAAGCGAAGAAGGAATGGATGAACAGCTACGTGCAGGAGCACTGGGGGAATGTGCTGGGTGTCGATCATTGTTACACCCGGGTTACTTACGAGGGGATTACTTATGCCGAAGCTGATTTAAGTTACGAACTTCCGGCAGGGGAAATGACGATGAAGTTTTATCCGGACGGGAAGTAAGGGAATATAAAGGGCCCCGGGAGGGGCCTTTTATTATTACCGGCAAATTCCGAAGCAAAGGCAGCATAGATAACGCTCTGTCTCCTATAACATGAAGCTCCGTGCCTAATCAGGCATATTTTTTATTTCCGGGAGGTGCAAGAGGGTGCACCTATTTTATAAATTGGAAGCATCCTGTATAAAAGATCTTATGACTAAAAGCGGTCTTTCCTGCAAATACTGGAACAGTTCCCAAGGGTGTGGAATATAGCGTTTTGTCCAATGTATCCAGTAAAATTTGCCCATCAAATCACTCACTTTTTGTCAGTCTGTTGAACGGCTGGGGAGAAAATTGTTTTTGCCGATTAAAAGGCGTATGTTAGAAATATGGCTTAAAAATATAACATCTTATGAGAGGTGGAGTTATTGTGAGATTACAAGATAAAGTCGCGATTATTACAGGCGGCGCTTCCGGAATCGGCAGAGGGATGGCCCATGCGATGGCCAAGGAAGGCGCGAAAATTGTGATCGTTGACGTCAACGAAGAGAAGGGCAGAGCTACGGAGCAAGAACTCAACGAGCTCAGCCAGGGTAAATTCATCAAAGGTGACATTACGGACCGCGCGGTCATTAAAAGTATCGTAGAAGAAACCGTGTCAACATTCGGCAAGCTGGATATTATGGTCAACAATGCCCATGTTTCCAAGCAGATGCCTTTTGTTGATACGACGGATGATGTGCTGGCCCTGTCATTCAATACCGGTTTCTATCCGACCTATTATTTCATGCAGGAATGCTACCCTCATCTGAAAGCGACGAAGGGCAAAGTAATCAACTTCGCTTCCGGCGCCGGTCTCAATGGTATGCTGAATCAGGCTTCCTATGCGGCTGCCAAAGAAGCGATCCGCGGTCTTACCCGTGTCGTGGCGAACGAGTGGGGTCCGGACGGGATCAATGTCAATCTGATTTCCCCTATCGCTTATACACCGGGCGTAGAGAACTGGAAGCAGCATTTCCCGGCGGAATATGAAGCTACGGTGAACAAGATTCCGCTCCGCAAAATGGGCGATCCTGAACAGGATATCGGCCGTGTAGCGGTGTTCCTGGCAAGCTCCGATTCCGATTACATGACCGGTCAAACCTTGATGGTGGACGGCGGCTCCATTATGCTGCGATAATATAAGCGGTTATACAATACAACATAGGACAAGCGGCTACCGGCGGTAATGCCGCCGGTAGCCGCTTCCAACTTAAAGGAGAAGACATCTATGGGACGCGTACAAGGTAAAGTAGCTATTGTAACAGGCGGAGCATCGGGCATCGGTCTTGCCACCGCTCAAATGTTTGCCAAAGAAGGCGCTAAAGTCGTAATTGCCGACTTCAATCAAGCCGGAGCCGAGCAGGCGGCGCAGGAAATCGTCAGCCAGGGCGGCGAAGCTATCGGTATATTCCTGGATGCTTCCAAAGAAGAATCCATTAAAGCGACGATCGACCTAACTGTTGAGAAGTTCGGTGCTATTCATGTGCTGTTCAACAACGTAGGCTTAACGAATCTTCAGAAAGATCTGGATGTAGTGAACATTGATCTGGACGAATGGGACCGTTTGATGAATGTAAATCTTAAGAGTGTGGTTATCGGCTGCAAATATGCCATTCCTCATATGATCGAAGCGGGCGGCGGGTCCATCATTAATACGGCTTCCATGGCTGCTTTTGCCGGAGACGTGATCCGTCTTGCATACGGAGCTTCCAAAGCTGCGGTTGTAAATGTGACCAAATACGTAGCGGCTCAATACGGCCGCCAGAATATCCGCTGCAACGGCGTAGCGCCCGGACTCATACTGACTCCGGCTGCGAAGAACAACATTCCTCCGCAAATGCTGGAAATTTTCGGAAAATACAACGCCCTTCCCTATCATGGCGAAGCGGATGATATTGCGAGCGCGGTTCTGTTCTTTGCTTCGGATGAATCCAAATTCGTTACCGGTCAAACTCTGCAGGTAGAGGGCGGTCACTACCTCTCTAACCCTACAGCTCCCGATTTTCGGGAATTGGCTGCCAAGAGTCAAGGCTAATACGCTTTTGGCTTCATTCAATATATAAACAACATTGACTATATTTCAAATGAAGAAATAGTCAATGCTGTTTATGTTGTATAGAGATGATTATCTGAATAATACGCGGCGATCGATGCTTTGTCGGTCCTCGCGTATTTTTGTTTTACCAATAGTTTCCCCGCCTAGACAGGTACGGAAGAGATTCATTTATGCGTTTAGCGGCTATTATATAGAAGAAACAAACAGGCCGTTATGGGGCTCATACAAAATAAGCTTATGAACAGACACACCCGCATATGTATGGAAGGAATTGAGCCGCCGGTAAAGGAGAACTTTATGATCCGTTTTGAGAATGTATCCAAGCATTACGCAGGTAATGTGACAGCCGTAGACTCTCTGGATTTGACGATCCGGGAGGGTGAATTTTTTGTGTTGATCGGTCCTAGCGGCTGCGGTAAAACGACTACGCTAAAAATGATCAACCGACTAATCCCGCTGTCGGAAGGCACCCTGTGGATTAACGGTAAAAAAATCAGCGAGTACGACATCCATGAGCTGCGCTGGAACATCGGTTATGTACTCCAGCAGATTGCGCTGTTCCCGCATATGACAATCGAAGAGAACATTTCCATCGTTCCGGAGCTGAGGAAATGGGAGCGCAGCCGCATAAGCAAAAGGGTGGATGAGCTGCTGGAGATGGTCGGGCTGGACCCGGCCGAGTACCGCTCCCGCAAGCCGGCCGAGCTGTCCGGCGGACAGCAGCAGCGGATCGGAGTGATCCGGGCCCTGGCTTCAGATCCTGGGATTATTCTGATGGACGAGCCGTTCAGTGCACTGGACCCGCTCAGCCGCGAGAAGCTGCAGAATGATTTGCTCGAGCTTCAGAATCGCATTAAGAAAACAATCGTGTTCGTTACCCACGATATTCAAGAAGCGCTGAAGCTCGGAGACCGCATCTGCCTCATGAACGAAGGCAGAATCGAGCAGCTCGATACGCCGCAGGGCTTCTTGGAGCATCCGGCCAGCGATTTCGTCCGGCAATTCGTCGGCGGAGCATCGAGGCAGTCGATGTTCAGCGGGAATCTGACGCTCGAAGAGATCTTGCGGGCAGCCGGCCGCACTGAGGTCCATGCGGATCACGCGGGAGCTGGCGCCATAGCGGGGACCCCGGCGCCCGCTGCGGTTGTGAGCGCGGACACCACGCTGGAAGATGCTTTGGAGCTTTTTGCGGCGGATGACAGCATCATCGTGGAGAAGAATGGCGCGATACTCGGCAGCATTACGCGGCAATCTCTCTTGCAATTCATGTCGGAACGGGTCAAGGCGGGTGCTGTCCAATGAATACATTTTTCCAGGTGTTCCAGGAAAGACAATCGCAATTGCTGGGAGCCATTATAGATCATATGATCCTGTCGGTGATTGCTCTCTTTTTTGCCCTGCTAATCGCTATTCCGCTGGGAATATATTTGACCCGGAAGCCCAAGGCGGCTGAAAGCATCATCGGCGTTACGGCCGTACTTCAGACGATACCGTCTCTGGCGCTGCTCGGGATGCTGATTCCCTTATTCGGCATAGGCCGAGTGCCGGCTGTAATTGCGCTGGTCATTTATGCTCTGCTGCCGATTCTGCGCAATACCTACACAGGGATCAAGGAAGTCGATCCGTCTCTGATCGAAGCTTCGCGGGCCATGGGGATGAACAGCCGCAAGCGGCTGCTCAAGGTAGAGCTGCCGCTTGCGCTGCCCGTCATCCTCGCGGGCATCCGGACCGCTACGGTCCTGATCATCAGCACCGCGACCCTGGCGGCTTTGATCGGAGCGGGCGGCCTCGGCGAGCTGATTCTGCTCGGAATCGACCGCAACGATTCGGCGCTGATTATTCTCGGCGCAATACCGGCAGCGCTGCTGGCGATTTTGTTCGACCTGCTGCTGCGCGGCTTCGAACGGTTGTCCTTCCGCCGCTTCCTGCCAGTCGCAGGTGCGGCCGTACTGGTCGCTGCGCTGCTGATCGTAATTCCGTATTTCACGGGAGGCAAGGATAAGAATCTGGTGATCGCGGGGAAACTTGGCGCCGAGCCGGAAATTCTCATTCAGATGTACAAGCAGCTCATTGAGCAGGACACGGACCTTACGGTCGAACTGAAGCCGGGGCTCGGCAAGACTTCGTTCGTCTTCAATGCTCTTAAGTCCGGCGAGATCGACATTTATCCGGAATTTACAGGGACGGCGATCTCGGAATTTATTAAAGAAACGCCGGTCAGCACAGACCGCAAGCAGGTCTACGACCAGGCGCGCCAAGGAATGCTGGATAAGTTCGGCATGGAGATGCTGGAGCCTATGGCTTATAACAATACGTATGCGTTAGCCGTCACGGCGGACCTGGCGCAGAAGCAGAACCTGAAGACCATCTCCGACCTTCAGAAGGTGCAGAACACCATCAAAGCGGGCTTCACCCTCGAATTCTCCGATCGTGAGGACGGCTATAAGGGTATCCAGAAGCTCTACGGACTTACTTTCCCTAACCTGAGCAAAATGGAGCCCAAAATCCGATATCAGGCGATCCAGTCAGGAGATATCACGATGGTGGACGCCTACTCTACGGATAGCGAACTGAGACAGTACAATCTTACGACGCTTCAGGATGACAAGGAGCTGTTCCCGCCTTATCAGGGCGCTCCGGTACTCCGTACCGAAACACTCGATAAGCATCCGGAACTCCGGGATGTGCTGAATCAATTGGCCGGTAAAATTACCGATGATGAGATGCGCGAAATGAATTACAAGGTGAATGTAGAGGGAGCTTCGACCGAACAGACCGCCAAGGATTATCTGGCGAAAGCGGGGCTTTTGAAATAGGGAGGCGCGGCGGGTTCTTCATCGTCCGCACCTGCAGCTCTTCTGGGGAAGAAGCGGCAGGAGGTTTAGTTTATCGTCCGCCAAAAAGAAGAGGGCAGCCGTCACAGGCTGCCCTCTTTGCTGTTTTAAAACACTAAAATTATTGTGTCTACCGCAGTTACATCATCCATTTTGAAGATGGATAGCAGCAGGCGTTAAATGCAGATTGGTACGAATGAGCCGATCCATTTCTCTCTATGCGATTTGTGTGATAACAAGGTGTGCGGAAACCGGCCTTGTTCCTCCGGCAAGAGGGGTGATGGTTAATGCCGTGGAGTTGCCCGCAGGATTTCGTACGGTGAGAATGGAGTTGATGACTGTTGTTTGTACAAGAGCTATTCCTACGATCTGAGAAGTGCCTGTTGCTCGCCCGACTACAGTATAAGCCAGATCAGCACCGCCGAGGGTTAAGATGAGTTGGCCTGCTTCGGCCACGCTTACCTGGAACAAAACCTGATATGTGCCGATTGCAGCCAAGTTAAATGTGCTGGGGCCCGTACGAACGATAGCGGCCCCGCTAGTAGGTCCGTTCTGTGGGAAACTTACGTCTGTACCGGGGGCGACTGTAGCTGCGTTATCCGGCGGCATCAATGCAAAAAAATCAGCAAAGCCTAATACTCCACCTGTTGGACCCGTAACACCTGCCGGTCCTGCCGGTCCCGTAGCGCCTGTAGCGCCTGCGGGTCCTGCCGATCCTGCGGCGCCTGCCGGCCCTGTCGGTCCAACCGGACCTCCCGCGGGCCCTGTGGCTCCAGCAGGTCCTGCGGGACCAGCGGGTCCTGTCGGTCCAACCGGACCTCCTGCCGGTCCTGTGGCACCAGTCGGTCCTGCGGGACCAGCGGGTCCTGGAGGCCCTCCCGCGGGTCCCGCAGGACCTGTAGCACCTGCCGGCCCGGGAGGTCCCGCCTGCCCTGTGGGGCCAACCGGACCTCCTGCCGGTCCAGTAGGTCCTGGGATTCCTTGCGGCCCTTGGAGGCCTCTTGGCCCTTCTGGTCCTGGAGGTCCTGGTGGACAATTACATTTTCCCATATGCTCATCTCCCCTTAGCAAACGTAATTCATCCTATTAAAAGCCTGGAAAGATAGACACAACAAACACCTATCAAATTTTAAATAGGCTAATAGAGGCGTACATTGGCTGAATATCTTTCAGCTATGCCGGAGCCCCATACCATTATTCCTTTGCCTGCATTTGATAAGGTAAGAAAGTCTAGGGAGTGATGGGAGTGGAGAAACGCCCTTTAATAGGTATTTTGGTAGAGAAGAGGAGCAGCCGGAAGAGAATATTGGAGCTTTATCAACGGTATCACCATTTAAAACTTAAACTTTACGCTTTTACTCCGGAAGATATTGTGTGGGAAGAACAGCAGATTATTGGATTTAGCTTCACAAAGGGCAAATGGAAACAAAGCTCCTTCCCTTTTCCGCATGTTGTCTATAACCGTTGTTTTAACAAAGATAGATTAATAACCATACAACGGTTGGAGAGAACAATCGGAAGGAATAAATGTTTTAACAGTATTAATTCATTTAATAAATGGGACTTCTATCACCTGTTAAAACAGTCCGCTATTTATCCTTATGTACCCGATTCTTTTTTATATCATGAAGTGAATATATCAAAACTATTAGAGCAATATAAACTTCTGTATATTAAGCCTTTGTATGGATCTAAGGGAGAGTCCGTTTACCGGCTTGAACGAATGGAGTATGGGGATATTCACATCTCTATGCACACTCTGGCTCCAAGATTTATTTGCAGGAAAAATGAAGACATTCAGGCTAAATTAAATGAACTGCTCAGTACGGGGAAATATATGGTCCAGCAAGGAATCCGTGCGGGTCGGCTTGATCGTCAGTATTTTGATATCCGTGTCCTTGTCCAGAAAGGCATTCTTGGAGAATGGACGGTCTCTGCCTTGACATCAAGAGTGGCTTACGATGATTACTTTAACACGAGCATGTGCAAAACTGTCTGCGATGCTGCAGAAATTTTTTCTAAATTATTTTCAGCGGAAAAAATGGACGAAACCCTCAAATCTCTGTCGGAGGTAAGTGTGGAAGCTGCTAAAGAAGCAGAAACTATTACGGGATTACTGGGAGAACTGAGTGTGGATTTTGTCCTGGATGAACAGAAGAAGTTATGGATTATTGAAATGAACGGAAAACCCCAAAAAACTATTTATCATGATATGAAACGATTTAAACATATGAAACTTATCTATAGCAGACCCATTGAATATGCTTATTATTTATCACAATTTTGAGAGATTGTATATTTTGACGATCGCGAGATTTCCTATATTTACGCAAAATTTGAATAAAAAACAGTGCCTGCGGCGGGCACTGTTTTTTTAATGTATGAAGACTAATTAATGTAATAATTTAACTTCTAATCAACTTCAGGAACTCCCGCATAAATCCCGGCAGATCCGGCCAGGCGTGGCCTGACACAATGTTGCCGTCGACGTGCAGCGTATCCGTCGTGTAGGTTGCACCCAGACTTTCCACGTCATAACGGCAGGCCGTATAGGCCGTCATCGTACGCCCTTGGAAGTACTGGTTGTCCTTCAAAGCGGCAAGAACAAGCGCTGCATGGCAGATCGCGCCGACGGGTTTGTTGTTCTCGAAGAAATGACTCAAGATGCGCGGAATGTTCTCATCCAGCCGGATGTACTCGGGAGCCCGGCCACCAGGTATGATAAGACCATCGAATTCGGCAGGGTCCACATCGGCGAAGGATACATGGGATTCGAGCAAATATCCTTGTTTCTCGGTGTATGTATCCCACCCGATGAAATCGTGAATGACCGTGTTCAGTACTTTTTTGGCCGGTGAAGCGATGACCGCACTATAACCTTCTTCCAGTGTACGATAATAAGGATAATAAATTTCCAGAGCTTCGACGGCATCGCCTGTAATGAAAAGGATCTTCTTGGACATAGGATCACTCCTCCAGCAGATATAGTCTCAGGGGGAAAACAAGCCTGTGAGATTTCCCCTTATCCTGATTCTGAAGGATACTGGAAATTCTGTAAAGAGAAGAATGAAGAAGAATTCCACCGGGTTGTACGCTTGAGAGAGGGAGCGGAGTTCACGGAAGCTTTCGCTTTTGCCTCCAAGTTAGGAGCCATCACGGTTACGCGCTTGGTTGCGCAGACCTCACTTCCGGCCCCCAATGAAGTTGAGGCGTTCGGCCGAGATGCGGCTCATTCGTGACAGGCCGGTCAAATAATCCGCTTGTTTGCTCTTGACCTGACACAATGTGGAACTATATAATGATCCCCAAGATAGATCAACCCGGCATTGACCAGAGACAACATTCCGTTATCCGGCTGCACAGAGAGAGGGGCACAAGCTGCGAACCCCTTCAGCGACTGATAACGGAATTACCCCTTTGCAGCCGTGCTGCTGAAACTGCTGCTCGTGCAAGCAGAGCAATTAAGCAGCGCCGCCTTATCCCCGTTAACGGATGCTTGATGAGGACCCTTATTGGATGCAGAAGCCCGGCTAGCCGGCGCTGGACCAAAGGGGTCGAATTAGGGTGGAACCACGAGCTGAACGCACTCGTCCCTTGGATGACGATGCGTTTTTTTTGCGTTCAAATAACCCTAATCTGGAGGAATGGATATGTGGATCAAAGTGACGCTGCCAAGCGGAAATGTTAGGGAGTTCTCGCACGGCACGACGATTGAACAAGTCGCAGGATCGATCAGCTCCGGTCTGAAGAAGCAAGCCGTGGCGGGATTGGTGAACGGTGTTCCCACGGATTTAAGCCGTCCCGTTGAGGAGGACTGCGTGCTGGAGATCATAACGCTGGACAGCAAGGAAGGGCTGGAGATTTACCGGCACAGTACGGCGCATCTGATGGCCCAGGCGGTCAAGCGTATTTACGGGGAAGAGTCGGTAAAGCTTGGAATCGGGCCCGTCATTGACGATGGATTTTATTATGACATGGATATAGAAAAGCCGCTTTCTACCGAAGATCTCACTGCCATCGAGCAGGAGATGGGGAAGATTGTCCAGGAGAATTTCCCGATTCAGCGCAGAGTTGTAAGCCGTGAAGAAGCAGCCGCAATTTTTGAAGAGAAGAACGACCCGCTCAAGCTGGAGCTGATCCGTGATCTGCCGGAAGAGGCGGTCCTTACGATATATGAGCAGGGTGAGTTTCTGGATCTGTGCCGGGGACCGCATTTGCCCTCGACCGGCCGGATCAAGGCCTTCAAGCTGCTGAATGTGGCGGGTGCTTACTGGCGCGGCGACTCGGACAACAAGATGCTGCAGCGCATCTATGGAACGGCGTTCCCGAAGAAGGCTCAGCTGGATGAGCATCTGGATATGCTCGAGGAAGCGAAGAAGCGGGATCACCGCAAGCTCGGGAAGGAACTGGGCCTGTTCATGTTCTCGGAGGAAGCGCCGGGAATGCCGTTCTATCTGCCGGGCGGGATGGCTGTCCGCAACGAGCTGGAGAGCTTCTCACGGGAGCTTCAGGCGAAGGAGGATTACGAGGAAGTCCGCACTCCGCTCATGATGAACCAGCGGCTGTGGGAGCAGTCCGGACACTGGGATCATTACCGCGACAACATGTACTTTACGGATGTCGATGAGACGAAGTTTGCTTTGAAGCCGATGAACTGCCCGGGACATATGCTTATTTTCAAAAACAGCCTCCGTTCCTACCGGGAGCTGCCGATCCGCCTGTCGGAATTCGGCCAGGTGCACCGGCACGAGCTGTCAGGCGCTCTGAACGGCATGATGCGTGTCCGCACATTTTGTCAGGATGATGCACATCTTTTCGTACGGCCGGATCAGATTGAAGAGGAAATTTCCCGCGTCATCTCGCTGATCGACCAGTTCTATCAGGTGTTCGGCTTCGAATATTCGATGGAGCTGTCTACTCGTCCCGAAGATTCCATGGGTTCGGAAGAGCTGTGGGATCAGGCCGAGAATGCGCTTAAGAGCGTGCTGGAGCGCCGCGGAGCGGAGTACCGGCTCAGCGAAGGGGACGGAGCGTTCTACGGTCCCAAGATTGATTTCCATATCCGGGATGCGCTGAAGCGGAGCTGGCAGTGCGCTACAATCCAGCTGGACTTCCAGATGCCCGAGAAGTTCGGGCTGTCCTATATCGGCGAGGATAACCTGAAGCACCGGCCCGTGGTTATTCACCGCGCCGTGTACGGCTCCATCGACCGGTTTATCGGAATCCTGACGGAGCATTACAGCGGGCAATTCCCGCTCTGGCTGGCACCGGTACAGGCCAAGGTTCTGCCGGTGTCCGATAATTACCTGGACTATGCTATGCAGGTGAGGAAAGAGCTGCTGGATGCAGGTATCCGCATCGAGGTAGACGGCCGCAGCGAGAAGCTCGGCTACAAGATCCGCGAAGCGCAGATGGAGAAAGTCCCTTACATGCTGATTGTCGGTGAGAATGAGCGGATTCAGGGTACTGTCTCGATCCGCAAAAGAGGCGAGGGTGATCTTGGCGGCAGGAGCGTACAGGAAATTGCGGAGCATATGCTGGCCGAAATGAAGTCGCGGACGTAAAGAAGTTTGTGACGAACAGGTAAGGGGTGTCCGGTTAATTCGTTAGGCCTGCCTCTGATGGAGCATCTTAGTCCTGCGGATATTCAAAAGCGGTATTTTCAGAATCGTTCGGACGATGATTACGCTTATTAGCATCTTCATTGTGCAAAAGTGGAAGTGATGCAGGTAAATCCGGACTTTTGCATTACAGCGGATGACCTGTTACTTTAGATACAGATAAGGAGTGGGTAGCCGTGGAAATTACACCTCAAGAGGTTGCGGAATGGATGGTTAACGAAACGAAATTCAAAGGAATTCTCAGACAAGAAGAGGCGATAGCCTATATCAAATCGCATTTTGGCGAACACTTCGTACATGTGAATGAGAACGGAAATGCATCCCTATCCAAAGATGTGATAAAAGCTTTCCGCAAACTGCATGGCGGCAAAGTGGCCTGGGAACGAGACGGTTTTTTCTGGGCTTGGACATAAGGGCAGGGTAATGGAGCGCGAGAACAGTTAACGGGACATATCCGTCCCGGATAACTGTTTTTTTACTGGGAGAGGGACAGGAAGGCAGCAAGCGCAAAATTGAATTGACAGCTTTTCACAAGTCTCGTTACAATAACGTCATGTGAAACTTCGTATATTGAATAGACGGTAATTCTACCAGACCACTGGAGATTTAGCGCGCTGTGCCTGTTGGGGCAGCCGCTAGGTCTCTTTTTTTATAACCTAAAGTCTATTAAACCGGTTGGAAAAGTAAAGTTAATTACTACAAGGGAGATGGAATGGGATGCACGAATGGAAAAAAAGCAGGGAGAGCGATGAAATCGCTAGTACAACGGGGGATTCAGGGGGGCACAGTTCTCCTGAACGTGCCGGCCGGAGAGAGGGACAGCTTCACTTGGGTGCATTTCTGTACTACACCGGCCATCATCACACAGCTTGGCGTCAGCCTGACTCAGGCGTCGAGAGCATGTTCGATTTGGGCTTCTACAAGAAGCTGGCGCAGACTGCCGAGCGCGGCAAATTCGATATGATCTTCTTCGCGGATCTGCTTTACGCACAGAACGTCGGTCCTGCCGCGGCAGGAATGCTGGAGCCGCTGACGCTGCTGTCGGCCCTCTCGGTCGTGACGGATCGGATCGGTCTTACGGCTACAGTGTCAACGACATACAATGAGCCTTACAATGTGGCGCGGAAGTTCGCAACGCTGGACCACATCAGCGGCGGCCGTGCAGGCTGGAACATCGTCACCTCGCAGCTGGATGTCGAGGCGCAGAACTACGGGCGCGAGAAGCATCCCGAGCACGGTCTCCGCTATGAGATGGCCCGCGAGTTCGCGGAAGCGGCGACCCGGCTGTGGGACAGCTGGCAGGATGACGCGCTCATCCTGGACCGCCAGTCGGGGCAGTTCGCCGACGAGGCGCGGATCACCCCTGCCGGTTACACCGGGCAGTGGTATTCTACACGCGGGCCGCTCAACGTACCGCGGCCTCCGCAGGGCTATCCCGTCCTCATCCAGGCCGGGTCTTCCGGCCCGGGGCAGGACTTCGCCGCCAGCTTCGGCGAAGTAATCTTCACCGCACAGCAGTCGCTGGCTGCGGCGAAGGAGTTTTACGCCGGCTTAAACGGCAAGCTGGCGGAGTATGGCAGGCAGCCCGGCAGCCTGAAGATCATGCCGGGCTTGTCGCCGGTCATAGGCGACACCGAAGAAGAAGCGCAGCTTCGCTTCAGGCAGCTCCAGGATCTCATCCCGGACGATACGATTGTCCTGATGCTGTCCGGTCTGCTGAACTTCGACCTCGGCAGTTATCCGCTCGACGGGCAGCTGCCGGAGATCCCCGATCCCGTAGGCGCCTCCAACGGGATGAAAAGCCGTGTCCAGCTCATTATGGACACGGCCCGGCGGGAGCGGCTGTCGATCCGCGAGATCGGCAAGCGGCTCATCGGAGCCAGAGGCCACCTCCAGTTCGTCGGCACGCCGCAGCAGCTGGCGGATCTGATGGAGCAGTGGTTCGAGGAGTACGGCTGCGATGGCTTCAACATCATGCCGCCCGTGCTTCCCGGACATCTGGATGATTTCGTGGACAAGGTCGTGCCTATTCTGCAGGACCGCGGTTTGTTCCGAAGCGATTACAGCGGGAGGACGCTGCGCGAGCATCTGGGACTGGAGAGGCCGTCAGCCGGGCACTTTATGAAGAGGGAGCTGCTGGTTGAAGCGGGCGCAGAGGTCAGCGGTGCCTGATACTGGAGATCACCGGTCCGTATCTCCGATTCATGACGGCAGAGGAAGTTAACGTTAACAACTAATCAGGCTGGAATTAAGACATTTAATTCGAACGATGGTGATTATCGGATAGGTCCGTTTCCTTGCGAGCGCATGTTTATCTATCCCGCTGCTCCGGGTCACTGAACAAAGTGACTCGGGGTATTTTTGTACTACAATTAATTAACGCGATAAAGTTTTTTGCTTCCAAACTTTGAAATGCTTTTTCAACATATGGTAAAATATCGCTATTGTACAATCAGGAATCTGCCGATCCCCAGGGCGCAGGTCTTGTCTATACGCAAAGGAGAGAGCTATGACTAAAAAATCAACAAAACTTCTTATTTTCCTAGCGGTCATTATCGTACTGCTTCTATTATTCCGGGTAGATTTAATGGAAGCGCTGTTAGCCGTTGCCGCCTTCGCCGCGGCTGCCGCTGCCGCGCTGTTCATCCATGAGGCGGGACACGTCATAGGAGCTTTTATTACATGCAGGAAGGTGGTTTATTTCCGGTTAGGGCCGTTTACTCTATCAGTCTTGGATAAGAAAATGTACGTTTCGATGAAAAATTTCTATTGGATAGGCCACGTGCTGGTCGATGTAGCGGAATTCCAAGACGATGAATCTTACAGGGAGAATAATGCGAAGCAGTCTATCATTTTCATTCTGGGGCCGGTTGCCAGTATCCTGACGGGAGTGTTGGCTCTGACTGTCATCAAAGCAAGCTACGATACCTTATTCGTCACGATGTTCGGGATACTGTCTCTTATTTACGGAGGAGGGACTCTGCTGTTCTCAGATGGCAGAATGGCACGCAAAATGTCTGATCCGTCCAAAGCGCTGCTTTTTTACTGGAATGTGCTGTACTCGGTACCCGTGCCCCGCGAGAAAAGTCTGGCCTATTTACTGGAAGAGTCCGAGAGGTATTTATTCAATAAATATATTCCCGACAAAAAGGCTATCGCCGACAATTTCGACGATCTGGCTGTTCTTTACTATGCCAAATATTTCAGTCAGATCAGCGGGGAGAATGGAATTAACCGGATTAATTTTATTGCCGTGATCAGGGACGGATTCGAAGAAAACACTTTAAAGCGCCGCGAAAGAATTATGGGTATGCTTATCTTGTGTGAAGAAATCGTGCTGCTCAGCCTGGCGGGGGAAAAGGAAGACGCTCGGGAGTTGTTTGAGCTTATCGAACATGAGAGCGAACTGCAGGAGGTATCCAAACTACGGATTAGAACGTATATGGAGCACTCCACCGTAATGGCGGCACAATATTTTGCCAAACGCAAAGAAATGAATGGCCGGGCAGCGGCTATACGCAATGTGTTTGATTACTATGAAGAGAGAATTTTGAAAGAGCAGGGGCTGTGGATTTCGTAAGATGCTGCTGTAATGGGAAACGCCGCAATGTGATCGGACATTGCGGCGTTTTTGGTATGGATCGAAGAACCGGAGTCAGGGGTTCGGGCGGTCCTTTCAAGCACAGATGTTTTTTATTAATGAGAATGGGTAAAAATAAAAATAGCTCTTTATACGCGAATTTGTCGATTTTTATCACATGAGCTTATTACGGGAGACAAAAGCCATTACCTAGGGATCGGGGGAATTAGAATGAAGTTAACTCATGAACAGCGGATTACTTTACATGGCTTTAATAATCTTACAAAGTCATTAAGCTTTAATATGTACGATATCTGTTATACGCGGACGAAGGAAGAGCGGGAAGCGTATATTGAATATATTGACGAGCAGTACAGTGCCGAGAGGCTGACGAAAATCTTGAACACCGTAACCGATATTATCGGCGCGAATGTACTGAACACCGCTCAGCAGGACTATGTGCCTCAAGGAGCGAGTGTGACGATGCTCGTCTCGGAAGGCCCTGTGATAGAAGTGCCGACGGAATCGTTCGACGAGTCACCGGGACCGCTCCCTGACAACGTCGTTATGCAGCTCGATAAGAGCCATATCACCGTGCATACGTATCCCGAGTATCATCCGGATGAAGGAATCAGTACGTTTCGCGCGGATATTGATGTATCGACCTGCGGAGAGATTTCTCCGCTTAAAGCGCTCAATTATCTGATTCATTCCTTCGATACGGACATCTTTACGATGGATTACCGGGTACGCGGTTTTACGAGAGACATTCACGGGCACAAGCTGTTTATCGATCATGAAATCACTTCGATCCAGAATTATATTCCGGATAACGTCAAAGATACGTATGACATGATTGACGTCAACGTGTATCAGGAAAATATTTTCCATACGAAATGTAAACTGCGTAAATTTGATCTCAACAACTATTTGTTCGGATACACCAAGGATAAACTGACTCCGCAGGAGCAGCAGGAAATTACGGAAAGTCTCAAGCTGGAAATGGACGAGATTTTTTATGGGAAAAATATCGTTCCTGCTAACGGTTAAGGGGCATGAACAATGGCGTGAGTGCTTAACAGCTGCTGTTGAAGCCCAAGACCCAAAGAAGACACAGGAAGCCAAGCGGCTTCTGTGTCTTCTTTGAGTCCGGGAGTGTTGGTTCTAAGAAGGGCGAGCCTATTCGATCATCGAGCCTAACGGAGCTTAAATTAATGAAGCCCGGCTGAAGTTCGGCACGGGTCCTGTGAGACTCACCTACTCGTGGGAGATCAGTCCGAATTTGCCCAGCGGCCAGAAAGCGAGATCGGCTCGGCCGATGATCGTATCGTTCCGGATAAAACCGATACTGCTACTGCGGCTATCCTTACTGCCCGGACGATTGTCGCCCAGTACGAAGACAGTTCCTTCCGGTACCGTCTGCTCCGGGTAATTCAGATTGTTATAAGTCTTGCCGCTGGCTGCGGCGCTGGCAACGGCTTCTTTCAGGTAAGGCTCGTCCAGCGGTTCGCCGTTGATGTAAACCTGATCACCTTCGACTTTGACCTTCTCGCCAGGCAGGGCAACGATCCGTTTAATGTAATCTTCTCGCTCATTCGCATGGAAAATGATCACTTCTCCGCGCTTGGGCTCTGCAAAGTTATAGAGAACTTTGTTCACGATTAATTTTTCGTCCTCGGAGAAATTAGGCTCCATAGAGTCCCCGTTGATGATAAATGGGGCAAACAGGAACCAGCGGACGACAACTACGCAAATGACGGCAATAAGAATCGCCCGTGTCCATTCCCAAACTTCATTCTTCTTTGTAGGTGCAGGTGTTTTTGTCTCTATTCGTTCCATGCATTCTTCCAATCCTTTCGGCAAGTTAAAAGTAGAAGATGAATTCGTTAGATCTGTTAATAAATGTAACATTTGAATTGGAGAAGATGCAAATGTCAGAGGTTTAGCGGATCAGGCGGATACATACAAACAAGCTCCCTTGCCGTTAAAGCAGCAAGAGAGCTTACTTGTGAAGCTTGCGATCGGATCGGGTGCAAGTAAAGTTTACGTGACATTTATCGTTATTAAAATTTTACGTGCCGTTATTTCTTCGGAGGAACGCCGCAGACGCCGTCTGAGCAAGCATCATCAGCCGCTTCGCTGGAAGCATCATTTACCAGTGTAAGGGATGGTTTTACTTCATCCCATGCTTTTTGCAGAGCTTGAACGAACACTTCGCCAGGCTGTGCGCCTGATACGCCGTATTTGCGGTCGATCACGAAGAAAGGAACACCGCTGATTCCAAGATCGGCGCCTTCCTGCTCGTCCGCGCGGACTTCCTGCGTAAACTGGTCGCTTGCGAGAACCTGGGCTGCTTCATTCTTGTCCAGTCCGATTTCCGCAGCCAGTGCTGCGAGCGTATCCCTGTCGCCGATATGTTTGTTATCGGTAAAGTAAGCCTTGAGCAGAAGCTCGGTCATTTCATGCGCTTTGCCGTGCTGGCCAGCGTAATGCGCCAAGCGGTGAGCATCGAACGTATTCGTAGGAATAAGCTTGTCCATCCGGTAAGTCAGACCTACTCCGGCAGCTTGTTCTGTAATATTGGCATTGGTGGCCTCTGCCTGCTCAATACTCATTCCGTATTTAGAAGCCAGAATTTCGGCCATACTACGGTTAGTATCGCGCGGGGAATTCGGGTCCAGCTCATAACTGCGGTACACGACTTCGATTTCGTCCTTGTGGGCGAATTGCTCCAGCGCTTCTTCAAACCGGCGTTTGCCGATGTAACAGAACGGGCACACAAAATCAGACCAGATTTCAACTTTCATAGATGAGCACCTCCGGGTGGTTAATTATATAAGGTAAAGCCATCAGGCAGGCTCCGGTGGAACCGCTTCGGGCAGAAATCATTCTTACAATCAGAACGGTCTTTCCAACCATTATTATACGGACCGGGGTATATGAAAGCAAACAGCCGATAAGGCATATCGGCTTAATTACGGGCATTTGAAGTGCAGGACGGGAACTTCTCTTGACATTACGAACTGTTATCAATAAAATAACAGTCATAGCGCATCCGCAAAGCCATATATTTCAGAAACGTAGTTGATACGGGCTGGCTGGAAGGTGTCTAGAGCTTTACATTCTAAGATCCGACTTATTTGCACATAGATTGAGGGAGGCCAAACTTTGAATACCAAATATGCACCTTTATTCGAGAACTTCACATTCAACAAAGGAATTTCACTTAAAAACCGCGTGGTCATGGCTCCAATGACGAACTATTCATCCAATGAAGACGGAACGGTATCGGATGCGGAAATTGCTTATTATGAGCGCAGATCCGGCGGAGCCGGTATGGTTATTACAGCCTGTACCTTTGTTACGCCTAACGGCCAAGGCTTCCCTGGTGAATTCGCGGGCGACCGGGATGAGATGATTCCAAGCTTGAAGCGGCTGGCTTCTTCTATCCAGAAGAAGGGAGCGAAGGCAGTCCTTCAAATATTCCATGGCGGCCGTTCCTGCCCTCCGGAACTGGTACCCGGCGGTGACATCGTGAGCGCTAGTGCCGTCGCGGAGGAAAAGGCCGGAAGCCCGGTTCCCCGAGCTTTGGCCGAGTCGGAGATCGAGGCGATTATCCGGGACTTCGGCGAGACGACCCGGCGTGCTATCGAGGCGGGTTACGACGGCGTTGAGATTCATGGCGCTAACGGATATCTGATCCAGCAGTTCTTTTCCCCGCACTCCAACCGGAGAGAAGACAAGTGGGGAGGCAGCGTGGAGCGCCGGATGGCGTTCCCGCTTGCGATTGTCGATGAAGTGAACCGCGTTGTGGCCGAGCATGCGAAGCACCCGTTCCTCGTAGGTTATCGTTTCTCGCCAGAAGAAGTAGAGACTCCGGGCATTACCATGGACGATACGCTCAAACTGGTTGATGCTCTGGCGGATAAAAACCTCGATTACCTGCATGTATCCCTGATGGACTTCTGGTCGACTCCGAGAAGCGGTGCGGACACGGACAGACCCCGCATAGAGCTTATTAAGGAATTGGCGGCAGACCGCGTGCCTGTAATCGGTGTGGGTTCGATTCATAGTGCGGATGAGGCGCTGCAAGCATTAGCAACGGGCGTTCCTCTTATCGCGCTGGGCCGCGAACTGATTATGGAGCCGGATTGGGTACAGAAGGTGGAAGAAGGCCGGGAATCCGAAATCCGGGTAACGGTAAGCAGAGAAGACCAGGAACGCCTGGTTATTCCAGGGCCGCTGTGGAATGGCATTATCCATACGCCAGGATGGTTCCCGGTTGTTTAAGAGGTAAGAATGCTAGTGGATGTGCAAGTTCAAGTGCACATCATATAACAAAAAAAGGATCGTCCCAAGTCATTCCATATGACAAAGGGCGATCCTTTTCCTTGTTGTGAATTCCTTGTTGAAGATTCGTTTCTCGGATTTGTGAGTTCAGGCAATGACCAAACTCATCCTGCAACTCATTCTTGAACTCATCCTTGCCCAGCCGGTGAATCCAGACGCAGCGCCCGCAGATCCATGGCAGGCACCAGCCCTTCCCTGGCCGCCCGGCCGAGCAGAGCTTCGACTGCGGCGTAGCCGTCTTCACCGAGGTTCAGGGTGAATTCGTTGACGTACAGCGCGATGTGAGCTTCGGCCACTTCGGCGGACATCTCCTGCGCGTGCCGGAGCACGTACTCCTGCGACGCTGCGGGATGGGTCCATGCGTACTCGACGGAGGAACGGATCCATCCGGCGATGGCCGCCAGATCCAGCGTGCGGTGGGCGATAATCGCGCCCAGCGGGATCGGCAGCCCCGTATCGGACTCCCACCAGCTGCCGAGGTCGGTCAGCAGGTCGAGGCCGTACGACGGGTAGGTGAAGCGGGCCTCATGGATGACGAGGCCCGCGTCGATCTTGCCGTCGCGGACGGCGGGCATGATCTCGTGAAACGGCATCACGACGATCTCGCCTACGCCGCCGGGCACCTGCTGCGCGGCCCACAGCCGGAACAGCAGGTAGGCGGTCGACCGCTCGCTCGGAACGGCAACCCGCTTGCCGGACAGCGATGCGGGGTCTGCCGAGCCTTTGGACAGTACCAGCGGTCCGCAGCCCCGGCCAAGCGCTCCTCCGCACGGGAGCAGCGCGTATTCGGGCCGCACCCAAGGCAGGGCGGCGTAAGAGATCTTCATAATTTCAGGGCCGCCCGGCTCAGCCGCCAGAGTATTAGTAATATCAATGTCAGCGTAAGTCACGTCAAACGAAGGTGCACCGGGCACCAGGCCATGAACCAGCGCGTGAAATACGAAGGTGTCATTCGGACATGGAGAATAAGCGATTTTCATTTATAGGACCTCCCGTAAAATTGAGCTTGCTTGTTCGAGCGCTGCGAGAGCATCCTTGATCCGCCATGCGGCTTTGTCGCGCGGACCTACCGCGTTCGAAATCGAGCGGATTTCGAGCGCGGGGATTCCGCGGCTATAGGCGGCGCTGGCTACGCCGAAGCCTTCCATCCCTTCGGCGGCTGCTTCGGGGATGCGGGCGGCCAGCTCCCGCGCGGCCTCTGCTGTCCCCGTGACGGTGGACAGTGTGAGCACGGCGCCCATGCCGGCGGTAAGTCCGCTCGCGCGCAGCGCGTCCGCGACTCGGGCCGCAAGACCGGCATGGGCGGGGACGCGGGCCGTGCCGAAGCCGAGCTCGTCCAGGCTGATGAACCCGCCCGGGCTCTGCGCTCCCAGGTCCGCGGCGATGATCTCGCTCGCTACTACGAGCGAGCCGATCTCCGCCCGGCCCAAGAAGCCTCCGGCGATGCCCATGTTGATGACGAGACCATAGCTGCCTGCAGCCAGTGCGGACGTGGTAGTTATGGCAGCGGCAACAGGACCGACGCCGGCTATCGCCACGTCGAACCGGGGCTCGCCCTGCAGGCCGCGGAGGACGGCTTCCTGTTCGGCTGCAACCGGAGTCATGATCAGGATACGGCTGCTTTGTGCAGGACCAGGCTGGTATTGATCCGGCTGAGGTGAGTGTGCATTCATATGAGTGGTGTCTCCTTAATTAAAGGCTGATTATATTCGAATGTGGAATGCCAGACTTTCTTATTCTAGGTTATCGCTATCTAAGCAGTGTGTAAAGCTGCAGGAAAGGCGTTTGGAAACGAGTTGAAGTGTGAATCTCTTACGGATCAGCTTAGGATTGACGTCATCTAGTATTCTCCGGTATGGTATAAGAGGGATATGACAAAAATTACATATTAATTGAAGAGTTTTATTCACCTTAAGATTAGGGTTGTCTATTCTTCGTCTAACTCAGAACCGGATAGTTTAGAACGTTAGGGGACATCTGTCTTCTAACGTTCTTTTACACGCCCGCTTCGGGGGAGTCTTTGCTCCCTACTTTATCCATTGTTTTGAAGAATTCATGTGAAACTTGCTCCAGGCGGTGCCGTATGTGCAGTTAGATAAAGAGACAGATAAATAGAAGGAGGCTGCAGGGTGGGGATTTTTGATTTTGTTCATCTGAGGAATGGCAGGAAGTATTTAAAGGATCGGAATCTGCCCAAAGCTCTCGAAGCTTATGAGAAGGTGAAGTACGATTCACTGGAGATTTCAGAGCAGGTGAAGGTGGCAGACCTGTATTATGAACTGGGACATATCGAGAAAGCGTTGACGTATTTGAGTGGAATCATTCAATCTACCCGTTCCGATCATGCGTATGAACGCCGCGCCCATATTCTAAGAGAAATTAACCGGGAAGAAGAGGCGATAGAGGATCTGAACGAGGCGATCCGGATTAATCCCGATCCCTATATGTATTGGTATACAAGAGGATTGTGTTACCTGGATTTGAACCGGTATGAAGAAGCAATCCGGGATTTGAAGGAATGTGTGCTCAGGGAGCCTGCAAATTCAGTCGTATCGACGTACTATGAGCTGGGTGTCTGTTATCTGGATCATGGGGATTACGGGAATGCGGAAGAGACGTTCCGGAAAGTACTCAGCTACGAGAATCAGGAAATTCCGATTTTCAGCTACCGGATGGCTAAATCTCTAATGGCTCAAGGCAAGGCGGAAGAGGCTGCTTCTTATATGAAAAAAGCCGTCGATATGCAGGCCGAATGGGAGTACATCTCCGACCGGGGTGAACGTGAGGTTTACTTCCGGACAGGATTCGGATCGGGAGCCTTCCGTACTTTCCGGGAAGAAGTGGAGCGTACGTGCGGGTTCCGCAAAGATCTGGCGGGAATCTATATCAAGATGGAAGATTATGAAGCGGCACTGGAAATTATCCATCTTGCAATGGAATTATTTCCGGATAGATCCGATTTGTACTTGCAGCGTGCCGTCCTATACCGGTATACGGAACAATGGGAACTTGCAGAGGCGGATCTGGACATGGTTGCAGAGTTAGATCCGGATGAGCCCGATGTCTCCTTCGAGAAAATACTGATTTACCGGTCCCGGCAGCAAGAGGAGAAAGCACTTCCCATGCTGGAGCAGTTGTATGAAGAGGACCCGGATAATCCGCTTATCTGTTATTGGCTGGCCGAGTCCTATGCCAAGACAGGCCAATACCAGCGGGCGCTGGATGTGAACGGACATCTTCTCGAATTGGAGGAAGATGACCCGCTGAATGAGATGCAGCGCGCTGCCATTCTCTCCGAGATGGGACAATACGGGCAGGCTGCGGCAACTTACAGCAAAGCCATCGAGCGGGAGGACCGGGCGGACTTACGCTCCAAGCGGAGCTTCGCCTATTATATGGAGTCCCGCTATGATGAAGCGCTGATGGATCTGCATTATGCGGCCGAGCTGGATGCATCTGTTCAAGACAGCAGCAGCTACCACCATGCCATGGGGCACGTTCTGCAGGAAATGAGAGAGCTGGAAATGGCTGCGGCCTCTTTCGGGAAGGCGATTGACCTTACGCCGGACTATGCGGTTTATTATGAAAGCCGGGCGAAGTGTTTTATTGATCTGAAAGAGCTCGAGAAAGCGGAGCAAGACTGCATCCGGGGATATGAGAAGGACCCTTCTTATACCGACCTGCTCAGCATGCGGGGCTATGTGCGTTATTTGATGGGAGATTATGATACGGCGCGGGACTATGCGGAGGCGTACAGCCATCTTCATCCGGACAGTCCGTCAGCCCATTATAATATCGGGCTTGCCTGTTTCCGTCTGGAGGGGGAAGAAGAGACGGCTCTGAAGGCATTCAACCGGGCCCTTGAGCTGGATCCCGGATTTGCCAGCTGCTATCTGTACAGAGCCTACCTGAAATACAGCCGTCTTGAACTCGAAGAAACCATCGAGAATTTGACCAATTGGAGTCTGTATGCCTTTCAGGATATTACCTTGGAGGAGAGGCTTAGACACCTTCATGAATTGGAGGGGCTGGATGAGGATGTGCTGGAGGGAACTTCCAGGCAGATCGCCCGGTTATACGAAAGCCGGATGTATTTATCCTGATTCCATATGGTGAATAAAAGTATAGGCTGGTTCAATCTCACCCTTTTTGGTTTATACGCTTTTTAAAGGTAAATTATAGGGGGTCATGAATATTGGAGGCGTATAATGAGAATGAATTGGTCATTCATTCCAGTCCCAAGAAAGTATTCGTTCTCGTATTAGCTGCACTGGCTTTTGTAGTAGCTGGAGGATTCCTGTTCTGGGTAGGGCTTACCGATGAAGAAGAATCGGCGGTTCTAATGGTTGTGGGAATCATAAGTATTGTCTTCTTCGGTCTGTGTCTGCTTTATCTGGTTTTCCAGCTTTTTAACAAGAAGCCGTCCCTGATCGTTAACGATGAAGGAGTCACTGACAATTCTTCAGCCATTAGCGGAGGCTTGATCCCGTGGCAGGATATCGAGGAAATTATTTTGTATGACTACATGGGCCAGCGATTTATCGGCCTGAACCTGTACGACACGGAAGCCTATCTGGCCCGTCAGAAAAGCATGACAAGGATGCTGATGAAGGCGAACCGTGGACTTGTGAAGGCTACAGTCAATATTACGCAAGCCAGTCTGCCTTATCCTCTGGAAGAGGTGTACGAGGTGATGATGAATAAGTGGGAGAATGTACATCTTAGGCAGCCGTAAGAGCTGCTGCGGCTGGTTGTTGCTGTATGGACTTACGGATGCTGATTCCGGATAACCAGATAGAGAATTCAAGAGAAAGCGATTTAAGCGTTAGGTTAGGATCAAAAGAATGAAAACAGGCTGCCGGGGATATGCCCGGCGGCCTGTTCATTTTTGTGGTGATACAGGAATGGACCCGCTGCGGCTGGGTGTTTAGGCGTATCCCTTCGAAACTTTTGCAACCGGGATACGTCTATTGGGTATAACTGCTAGATATGGAAGGGTGGTACATGCGGGAAAAATGGATGAAGGCACGGTTTCCTATGTATATCGTTAAACAAGCCGCATGTTAATTTCAAATTAGATGAAGGGGACCAAAAATGAAAAATAAATTAACTGTTATCATGATCGTTGTCGGTATTATTGGAAGCAGTATTCTAGCCGGAGCAGCTTTCGGGGACGTAGATCACATCAAAAATCTGAATGAGTTAAAGTCAGAATTTGAATCAAAGAAAAAGAAATTAAACGAGATGCCGAATCAAACACCAGAAGAAATTGAGGCTACGGTTAAAGCTGGTAAAGAGCTCAAAGATTTGGGTAAGGAAGTGGCAAAAGTAGAGCGAATTGTTGATCCCGATCGTGAAGAAGAATTTGCGAATCAACTTAGAAGTTATATAGCTGGTATGAAAGATTCGGTAAGTGAACTAAAACACATGGCGGAAGAGACAAAAGATAGTCAGTATCTGAAGAAAGCTGAAGAGCTGGAGAAGAAAGTTGCCAGGTATGAAAAAGAACAACGGGCATATCTAAACAAAGAACAACCAGGAAAAACAGTGAAAGAATTACGTAAAGAGTTAGATATTCCAGCGAATTAAATAGATTAGTAAGTGAAAACACTCGTTTTAATAAAGGACGGGTGTTTTCATCTATCTGCTGAATTTGTCTAGTCATTTTCAAGGGGCCCGCGGCTGGTATTTAGCAGTACCCCTTTGAAGTCCATGAAACTTTTGAAACGGGCACACGTCTATTGGGTAGAACTGCTAGATATGGAAGGCTGGTTAATATGAGAAAATCTATTAAAGAAGTATCCTTACTCCTGCTTTTAACTGTATTCGGGTTTGTCTCTATGATGGTTGTTATTCCGGGTAGAACTTACGGTTGCAGCTGCGAATATGAACAGGACAGGACCCCGCTCAAGCGCTGGAAAAATCGGATGCCGTGTTTTCGGGAAAAGTAAGAGAAGTAAGCAAACAGGTTATAGAAAGCGCCGGTATTCTTGAGCATAAGAACGCTGTTTTATTTGAGGTGCACGCTGCGTGGAAAGGGATTTCCGAGAATCAGGTGATCGTAAACACGAGTTACGGCGGATCAGACGCTTGCGGCAATGAATACGAAGTGGGCCGGAAGTATCTTGTTTTTGCTAACCGGTATGACAAACTGCCGTTCTTACAGACGAGCACTTGCTCATTGACGGCGGAATGGTCTGGCGCGAGTGCCGTCTTGGAGCAAATCGGGCAAGGGGAGAAGCCGCTAGTAGAAGCAGACTATCAAGATGATATGAGCAGGCTGAGGTATACGAATGCATTCGCTTCTGTAACCGGAGCATACCACCGGCTGTTAAAGCATCCTTATGCAGGCTTTTCAGTTGCCGGCGTGCTTGTTGTGGGGACGGTGCTGCTGGTTGTGAAGAGAAGAAGATCGTAACCTTTATAACACAGGCAACAGTAAGGAGAGAGTAAAAAAATTTAACAATAGAATCTTTTATGAGCCAGTTTTTAATAGTAAAACTTACTCTACTGAGCTGCAAAAAATCAAACGGTTACGAAAATAGTTGATTATTTTTATTGATAGGGATGAAGGGAATATGAATCATGAAAAATCTCGCTGCGGAAAGATCATATTTGCAGATGGGCAGGTAGAGGACGCAAGACTATTTCAGGAATACAAGGATGGGTTTAAATTTCATCTCGCGATAAATACTCAAATCTTTTGTTTTGAAGGCATTGATTACTGCGATTGCATGACGAAGTTATTGAAGAAAACAAACTCTACGTTGCTATTAGAAGATGCCCTATTTATTCGAACAAACCAAGCGTCGTTGGAGAAAATAATTATCGAGGAAAAGTTATTTTTATCAACAGATGATTTGGGAGAGGAAACGCTATCTTTTAGTTTAGGGTGTAATTACAAGGGGATACACTATAATACGGCGGCGGTAAACGATTTCTCGATAGCCTTACAAGATTTGAGAAATCAGTTACAGGTAGAATTTCACATATGCGCGTACTGCCTACGGTCCGACTTTAAGTCCGACGGTGGAGAAGATCTGCGTCATAGTTGGTTTTGCTTTAGGGAGGTAAGGGAATTGAATCCTAATAAACCGTGGTTTCAAAGGGAAGATGAATTTGATGAGGCGATTCCGAATGTGGATGCTTTTTACTGGTGTCCTGCATTCCAATACAAATTTAAAATTCTGTAAGTTGAGTTGTTTAAACCGCAATGCGACTAAGGGCTCGCTTATTTTCCATACTTGCCAATTCAATTTGTCAGTAGCTTTGCCTGAAAGCACTGAAATCAGTCAGATATTCTCCAATGTCAGTATGGACACTGCATTATATCAAGAAAAGGGCCCGGCTCCAGCCGATTTCAGCCTGCTTCATAGACGGAAGCTAGTTCCCTCTCAGTTCAATCGACATAGATTGATAGCATCCTAGAATAGGGGGACTGTTCATGGCGAATTTCTATGAAACGATGCGGCTCAAAAACCAGCTTTCACTCACTCTGCTGCGCAAACCTGGTATTTATGGAGTGGGGGTAGGCTATGCGGACCCGGACAAACCGGACCGCGGAGCGGCCATTATCGTCTATTCGCATCCCAATGTTAAAGCGGCTGAAATTAAAAGCACGATGTTAAAAAAGGCGGGAGTGAGCTATCCTTTCCGTCTGATTAACACCGATCCGTTCAAACCTCATTCCAAGGCTCAATCCGGCAGTGTATCCCGCCGCAGGGCGGCACCCCGCAAAAGGGTGAAGGCGGAGTTCTTCCGCAGTCGTCTGCGTCCGGTTCCGGGAGGAGTCAGTATCGGCCGGATTACCGGCTCGCTTGGAATTACGGGAACGGGAGGCCTTATCACTATCCGAAATGGACAATTATATGTACTGAGCAACAATCATGTGATTGTGGCTGCCAACCGTTTCGCAGCTAATATTCTGCAGCCGGGGCCTTTGGATGGAGGACAGGCAAGCGACCGGATCGGTGTGTCAGTGAGGTTTGTTCCTTTCCGTGTCGGCGGAGTGAACTTCATGGACGCTGCTATCGCGCAGCCTATCACCAACAGTTTTCTGAATCCGAGATATCTGATTAATTCAGGCCGGCTCATTACACTGCGGGGCCATCTGCTCAGCTACCGCGTGGGAACGAGCTTGGTTAAATCCGGACGCACGACCGGATTTGTCAGCGGTGTCGTCGAAAGTATCGGGACAGACCAGATGGTCGGGCCTTACAGGGAGGTCGGTAATGCAACTCTGTTGTTCCGCAACCAGACGGTAATTGTGGGCAGCAGTCCTGTCTCGCAAGGCGGCGATTCGGGCTCCGTATGGATTACGAGGGACGGATTTGCAGCGGCGCTGAACTTCGCAGGCGGCGGAAACCGCTCGATCAGCACACCGATTGCCAGTGTCTTATCTGCATTCGGATTACGCGTAGCCGCACCGGCCCCAGGCGGCACATTTAAAGCAGGCGGGAGTAAAGGGCCTGCTCCCCAAGGCAACCATGCTTATGTCCGGCCTTTACCGGAAGCAGTCCGAAAGCAGATTCGTCCGGTGAGCACCAAGACGCAGAAATAAAAAAGCCGCGCTCCCGCATAAGGAGTGCAGCCTGAAAGCCGTGTCCGCAGACGGACAGGGCTTTCTACATATCTTTATCCGCGCAGCAAAGACTCCGCGCCATCAATATAAATCTCGGTACCGGTAATATGAGTCGATTCGTTCGACGCAAGGAACAGCACCAGATCGGCGACCTGCTCCGGCTTGCCGGGAGCGTCTCTCAGCGGATGATCGCCTTCAGGGAATTCAACGGGAATCTCCACTTCTTTCAAATCATCCGATGGATACGTGTTGTCATCAATATTCGTCTCGATGGCTCCCGGACAAATCGCATTGACGCGGATTTTATACCGTGCGAGCTCCAAAGCGGCCATTTTCATAAAAGCGACTTGGCCGGCTTTCGTAGACGCATACGTAGAGAATCCGATATTGGAGAAGACACGGTTTCCGTTGATGGAGCTGGTGATGATGATGCTGCCGCCATTGTCTTTCAAATAAGGGATGGCATATTTCACAGTGGCAAAAGTACCGCGCAGGTTGATGTTAACCGTCTGATCCCATTCCTCCACTGCGATTGTTTCGATGGGGGCTTTGGTACCGTTGATCCCGGCATTCGCAAAGACGATATCGATCTGTCCGAACTTCTCGGCCGCCTGCTTGAATCCTTGCTCAACCGTCTCCGGTTTCGAAATATCGCATTCGATCACGATGGCCTCGCCGCCCGCTTGCTCGATCGTTTGTCTGGTTTTCTCCGCATTCTCGGGCGTCCGGTCCAGCATAACGACCTTAGCGCCCTGCTCCGCAAGACGGATCGCCGATGCTTGACCGATTCCTGAGCCGCCTCCCGATACCACAGCAACTTTACCTTCTAAGCGTTTATCTGACATGATGATATCCTCCTTTAGCCTGTGCAAGTTCAGTTGATCTTTCATGAAATTACCCTTAGGGCAAGGTGTCTGAACCAGTTAAAAAGGACCGGACGTCATCCGCCCGGGAAGTCTTCTCATGAGAGGCTGTGCTGCCGGAGATTTGTTATCAGATCAGCGCCCCCGTTTCAAGAAAGCATGAGCTTTCACTTGTCCGGAGGCTTTGCCGGGATGGACCCTCAAAATGCTGCAGGAGGAACTCACGGAAGGCAATGGCCGCTTTGGACAAATAACGGTTATCCAGCCAGGCGATATGGAAGGTCCTTTGACAGATAGGTTTGTTGACGGATAGTTTGATAAGCTTCAGATCTTCGCTGCTTCTACACGATCCGATGAACGCGATGCCGAACCCGGAACGGACTAGATCCGCAATGCTGGCGGGATCTTCCACTTCGCACACCACTTTGGGGACAAAGCCTGCATGGCGGCAAAACTCGTCATTCATTTTTCTCAGCGGATGCCCTTCTTTGTAGCCCACGAACGATTCGTCAGCGGCTTCGATCAAGTTAATACTCCCTCTACCAGCCAGACGATGTCCGGGTGGCACAGCGAGGTACACTTCCTCTTTTAAGAGAGGCATCTGACGGATGCCGGGATGGTGAAGAGCCATCGCAGTCATATAGAAGTCCGTTTCATTCGTTTCGATAAGCTGATCCATCTCCTCCATTGAGGCTTGACGAATGTGAAAATGAACTTGCGGGTGTCTGGAGAGAAACTCTTTCAAGGGTTCTCTGATCTGTTCCATGTTGGTCAGGGCCAGATGAATGCGTCCTTGCTCAAGGCCTGCCATGTCCGCCACTTCTCTGCGGCCTTCTTCCAGTAACTGCAGCGCTGCCTGGGTTTTGGCCAGAAAAGCCCGGCCGTAAGGATTGAGGCGTATATTCCGGCCTTGACGGTCGAACAAAGGCGTGCCCAGATCCTCCTCCAATCTTGCGATGGTTTTGCTAAGCGCAGGCTGCGCAATTCGGAGCTCCTCCGCTGCCCGGGTGATGTGTTCAAGCCTGGCAACGGTCAGAAAATAACGGAGTTGAAGCATTTCCATAGAAATCACCTTCCTAATACATATACTGGAGTATATGTATACATAGCGAAATAGATATTATTAATCTGTGTTCAATTTTATTATAGTTGTTGGTATAAGGCAAATATTTCCTGTTCGGCATTACAAATAAAGACTTATTTCAAGGAGGAATAGATATGCGTATTTTGGTTATTAGCGGTAGTGCAAGAAAACAATCCAGCACAGGGGTTATTGCCTCGAATATCCGTACCCTGCTTAAAGGGCCGTCTATAGAAGTATTGAATTTTGACGTGGCGGTTCATACGCTTCCTTTATATGCGGGAGACCCATCCGAAGAGAGCCATCTGGAAGTGCAGAGACTTAGATCTTACGCGGACCAGGCAGACGGATTTATTATTTGTACACCGGAGTACCATAGCGGCATCAGCGGATCTTTGAAGAATGCGCTCGATTTTCTGGGATTCCCGCATTTCAAAGGAAAACCATCGGTAATCGTTGCGGCTGCCGGGGGCGGCAAAGGGGGCATTAATGCGCTGAATAATCTCCGTACCGTCCTGCGTGGTGTTTATGCGAATGTGCTCGCGGATCAGCTTGTGATTGATAAAGCTCAGATTGATGCGGGAAGCGGGACCATTGAACCAGTCGCATTGCAGAAACTGGACATCTTAACCAGAGAACTCGTTCGTACGGTCGACCAGATTGCCTTGTACACAGAGTCGCTTCAGAGCAGAGGCGAGGTCGTGTAAAAACAGCTGCGGTTCCCCGGATGGAGAGCCGGAAATCCAGCAGCGGATGGATAAGCAAAGATAAAAGGACCTTCAATCCCACTTTTGGAGTGGTTTTGAAGGTCCTTTTATGTGCTGCTTTAACTAAGGAGCGCTGTGAATCAGCTCTCTTTCCATGCCTCCAGATAACGCATATGGCTCCGTTTCTGCCATTCGCTGACTTCGTGCCCGGAGAACGGATGCACGTCGATATGCTTCTCCGAGACGATCCGGTTGTAGGCGGCGAAGATCGTTTCCGGCCAGCAGACCATGTCCTTGAGACCCGCGCTCATGCGGACGGGAACCTGGATTCGGTGAGCCAGATTCATGATATCAAAATGAGCGAGCGTATCCAGGACCGTACTCATCCGGTCCGGACTTCGCTTAACGTAATCAGCCGCTTCTTTGAGCGAGCCGACCGAGTTGAGCACGCCGTAATCCAGATAGCACATGTTCGGGATGTCGGCGATGATCAGGGAGACGCTGTCATGAAGCGCGCCTGTAATCAGGGACAGGCCGCCTCCCTGGCTTCCTCCCATGACGGCGATCTTGTCCTTGTTGACTTCGGGGCGGCTCATCACCCAGTCCACGGCTTTGAATGCGTCAATCGTAATCGCCATGTAGTAGCAGCGTTCTTTGTCCAGAATATTCTGGGTGATCCAGCCTACACTTGTCCCCGCATCGTAGTCGAGGTTGTTGCCGGTTTCTCCCCCCTGGCCTCTTACATCCAGCGCAAAAACCGCGAATCCCTGGAGCAGCCAGGATGCATGTCTCTCAGGAATTCCCTTATCGGCCGTATAACCGGGGAAACAAACGAGGCAGGGATAGGTTTCCTTTCGCAGAAAAGACGGGACCAGAAACCATCCTTTGAGCGGAGTATCATCATACCCCTGAAAGGTAACGTGATAGGCGTCCACGCCTGCCATAAAGGTTTCCCGCTGAACGGCTTCGGCTTCTAGGGGCTTGTCCTTGAATTTAGCCAGTGTCTCATCCCAGAAGCGGTCAATGGATTCGGGCTCCAGCGTCAGCGGACGCTTGTTGTGGTGAAGATCGTGGATCTTTTTCTGGATGGCGTTCATTTTCGTACTCCTTCGTAAGTAGTGAATATTTATTCCAATTATATTCGCAATGTCTGGAAAATACTAGACAACTTGGGCCATTTAATTGAATAAGTGTGATCCGGCCTAATCGAATGAAATGTTCTGAAAAGTGCCCGTTTCCGCGGAATGTTTGGCTTTCAGGCAAAGGAGCGCGCTGGTGATTCCTTCATCTAAAGTAGCGGCAGAGGCGGCTTCGCCCCGCATAACCTCAGTGAAATTGCGGGCTAAGTAGGCGTCCCCGCCAAAATGATCTTCACCGGCTCCGATTTCAATCGTCTCTACCCGTGGTATATGGTGCATGATCACCTTTACTAGGCGGGTATAGAAATCGAACTCGACCGTCCCCTTATGCCCGAGAAAACGCGCACCGCGTGCGGCTGCTTCTCTGCGGGCAAAGAAATTCTGGGAATACGCGACGTGCATGCCGCTCTCATAACGGATCAGGGCACTGCCGGAGTCTTCATTGCCTGTGTCTTCCGCGTAGCAGCAGTATTCCCATTCCGGCGGGAGGTCTTCCCGGAAAGCGGTGCTTTCCGGACAGGTTTTGTTGTCGCTGCACACTGTGCATTTCAGTCCCGCAGGCTTTGTGCCTTTGAAGATTTGCTTGGAGGTCATGGCACACAGGGCAGTCGGCCGCATTCCCAGGATATAATTGATATAGTCAAAATCATGAGTGGCCTTCTGAAGAAAAAGTCCGCCGGTTTCGGCTTCGTCCCGGTACCAGTTCTGGTAATAGACCGATCCGTAGGGAACATTGTTGACGGCTTGTACATGCTCTACGGTTCCGATCCTGCCGGAGTCGATAATTTCCTTCACAGCGCTTACTATAGAAGTAACGCGCAGCGGGAAAGAGACTACGACGGGTGAACGCGAAGACTCATAGGCCAACTTGAGACGGAGCAAATCTTCCATCGTAGTGGCAACCGGCTTTTCCAGATAGAGCGGCAGGCTGCGGGCCAGTACTTGAAGCGCCATGACCGTATGCAAAGAGCAGCGCGTCCCGATGAGAACACCATCCAGTTCTTCCGCTTCCAGCATGGCGGCTGGCGATTCGTAGAAACGGATGTCTGTGGGGCCGCTGCTGCTAAGTTCTCTGCGGATTGATTCCATCCGGATATCGGCTATTGCGGTGACCCGGCAGGCAGGGTCCTGTCTGATTATTTCTGCGATGACGTGACGAATCCGGGCTCCGTACCCGATAACACCTAATTTCATGACGTGCGTCCCCCTTTTTTTCAATGTGAAGCTATTACCGTTAGTATAAAAGAGGGATTTATTTTTATCTTTGTCTCAAACGACGGTTTTTTTGTCCTTAACAAACGATAGGGTGGTAATAAGAAGTATAGAAGGCTTACGAAGGAAACCATCCTGAATCATCACGTTTAAAGATTTAGACAGCCGGGGGGATGAAAATGGATGAGCGTGAGGCCAAGCTGAACGGGATGCAGAGAACATATCTGAAACAGATTTTGACGATCAGCCGGATCATTACGATGTATTATTTTGAGCATGGCAAAGATTATGTATTTCAGGGGGAACGCCATAATTTCTGGGAGTTTCTCTATGTGGATAAAGGTGAAATTGAAGTGTGGACCGATCATGCGAGCCATCTGCTGAAGCAGGGAACGGTTATTTTTCACCGTCCCAATGAGTTTCACCGCTTCCGGGCGGCCCCGGGCACAGCTCCCAATGTCATCGTGCTGACCTTTGATTGCGATTCAGCAGCTATGGACATCTTGAGCGGACAAGTCATCCGGCTGGAGGATGAGGAGCGGAATGTCCTGGCTCAGCTTATACAAGAAGGCGAGAACGCGTTCGAGTTTCCGTTCGAATATCCGCTGAGGCGAAAGCAGAGTGCTCCGGAAGGCGCGGAACAGCTGCTTCGCTGTTACCTGGAAATCTTTCTGCTGAGACTGATAAGACGTGCTCTGCTGGAGTGTGGGCATTCCACTGCCAGCAAGCAGTTGTCCACACCTGCCCAGGAGCGCAGCCAAGCCGAATTGACGGACAGGATTGTCCGCTATATGGAGGGGAATTTGGAAGCACCTCTGACGGTAGAGGCACTCAGCAGACAGTTTCATCTGAGCCCGACCCGGCTCAAGGAGTTGTTTAAGTCTCGGACAGGAATGACTCTCATGAAATATTGGACCCGGTTGAAAATCGACAGGGCGAAGCGGCTGATCCGGGAAGAAACCTGCAACTATTCGCAAATCGCGCAGCAGCTCGGATACGGGAGTGTACATTCTTTTTCCCGGATGTTCAAGCAAGCGGCCGGTATGAGTCCAACCGAGTATGCAAGGTCGATCAAGGCGAGGATGGAGCATACGGAGTAGATGCATAGCAGCAGAGACATAGCGTGACTCCTTATCCTATAAAAGAAATTAGCCCTTCATTTATCCTGCTATGCACAGGTGAAGGGCCTAACGTGCTGCCGTATAAGTGCGCTGGAGATCCTATACGTCTGTCTCTTGCGGACTCAGCCGACCAGCAGCGACTCCGCGCCATCAATATAAATCTCGGTTCCGGTCACATGAGAGGACTCATCCGAGGCAAGGAACAGGACAAGATCGGCGACCTCTTCGGGTTTCCCGGATTCACCCTTGAGTGGCTGTCCTCCTTGGGGAAACTCCACCGGAATTTCCACTTGCTTCAGGTCATCGGACCGGTAGGTATTGTCTGCGCTGTTAGTGGCAATCGCTCCCGGGCAGATGGCGTTGACACGGATTTTGTACTTCGCGAGCTCCAGCGCGGCCATTTTCATAAAAGCGATCTGCCCGGCCTTGGTTGTCGAATAGGCGGAGAATCCGATATTGGAGAAAACGCGGTTGCCGTTAATCGAGCTGGTGATGATGACGCTGCCGCTGCCACTTTTTCTCAGAAAAGGAATGGCATACTTAACGGTAGCGAACGTGCCGCGCAGATTGATGTTCATCGGGTAGTCCCATTCGTCGATTTCCATCGTCTCAATGGGGGCCAGCTTGCCGTTCAATCCGGCATTGGCGAATACGATATCCAGCCTGCCGAATGTATCCACGGCCCGCTTCATACCCTGCTCGATCATCTCCGGTTTGGATACGTCGCACCCGATTACAAGAGCCTGACCGCCCGCGCTCTCAATCAGCCTCTTCGTTTCTTCGGCTTTCTCCGGTGTGCGGTCCAGCATCACGATCCTCGCACCCTGCTCCGCCATCCGGATGGCGCCCGCTTTGCCGATCCCCGAGCCGCCTCCTGTCACCACAGCAACTTTGCCATCCAGCCGTTTATCCGCCATGATTCAGCCTCCTTGTTATCGTTGATTCTTACATGGCAAATTTACCACCGGGGCAGGTGCAATGAACCATTGGGGCGGATTCGCCGCTCACCTTGGTATCGTTACCTGTGACGGTTCTGTAAGTGATTTTTTGTAAAGCCGGGAGGTGTATAGCAGGCTTGATGTCGAAGGAAATATGCAGTACATGCAGAGACTTATTATGAAAAATGGAGATGAATCTAAGTGGCTGTCTACAATAAACTAGTCCGGGATCGTATACCGGAAATGATTCGCGGCAACGGTCAAACGTGTCAGACACGAATCTTAACGGAAGCGGAATATAAGCAGGAGCTGCACAAGAAGCTGCATGAAGAGCTTCGGGAATATCTGGAGGCCTCCGCACAGGACGACCGTCATGCGGTAGAGGAACTCGCCGATTTGCTTGAAGTGATACAAGCTCTAGCCGGTGTACACCACTGCTCCGTTCAGGAGCTGGAAGCCGTGCGGGACGGTAAAGCAGCGGAGAGAGGCGGATTTAAGGCGAAGGTTTATTTGATGGAGACGACGGATTGAGTTTTAAGCTAAACCTTAAACCATGCTTGACGATTAAATCCGTCCGATGCCGATTACATTCCCATACTTCAATTATTCCGCCAAGCATTGATTTCGGTTTATTAAACTCCCAAAAAGAACAGCTTGGTTATTACCGCGTGAAAATTTGAGAAGGACTAGCGAGAAGTGTGTCGAATCTATCTTCTTTTTACATTATGTAAGTTAATTGTTGAAATCTTCCTTCCGCATTTTTGCGTCAGCGGCTATACTACATACAGAAACTTCAGTTCCCGAATTCCGGGCACTGAAGCTGCAAATATGCCATCATGAATAAACTGCGAGGGAAGAAGATGAAAAAATCATGGAAGCTGTTAGGATCGGTGCAAGCGGCGATCCTGCTTGCCACCGCGGCTTTGCCGCCGCATGCGGCAAGCGCTAAAAATCCCGGGGTAATCGTTTCGTTCCCGGACGTAAATTCACACTGGTCTGCCGAAACCGTGGCCTGGGCGATAAGCAGCCATATCGTCAGCGGATACGAGGATGGGACGTTCAGACCGGAACGGACTGTGACAGAAGCTGAATTTTTGACCCTGCTTATTCATTTGTACAAACCCGATCTGGAGAGCGGCAAGGGCAACGACTGGGCGGAGCCTTATTACAATCTGGCGGCATCCTTGAATTATCCCGTGGGTACGGCAAACGGCCGCGAGCCAAACGAGCCGATTACACGTATCCGCGTCGCCGAGCTTATAGCTTCGACACATGGCGAGCATTACGAAGGAGAGGACGCCATCCGGTATTTATACGGCAAAAATCTCGCTCAAGGAGAGGAAGCGGAGCCGTCGATAGCGGGATTTAAAGGCGCTAGGACGCTTACCCGCGCCGAAGCCGTGCAATTTATCAAAAATATGGCGGATCAAGGCTTGGGCGAACTTCAGGCGAGACCAAGCGAAGTGTCCGACACAAGCTGGTTGCCCATCCTCTCACCGCCAAGCGAACTCACCGGGACCGAAGCGGAGAATTCGTCTGTGGAAGATGCCGCTCCCGTGATTAAACTGGACAATCAGCCTGTTGTTTTCCGTACAAAGCCCGTCATGCATGAAGGCCTTGCTTACTTCTCGGTAAAAGAAATCAGTTCGGCATTCGGAATCGGGTACCGTGAAAATAGCGACGGCAGCGTCACGACTACGAACAGGAAGGAAACAAACACTTTCCGAGAAGAGGAGACAGAGCATTTTGTCCATTACAATCCCGATGGTCCGCTTGTGCAGGAAGAAGAAATACCTCTGAACGGCCAGATGACGATAAAAAAAATTAATGGCGTTTATATGATGCCTGCGGATTCGCTAGCTAACATTTGGTTCGCGGTCAGTGAAGAAGCCAAAAAATTCGCCGAAACGCTGGTTGTGGCCGGTGGCCAGGAAGACAAAAGCCAGCTGAAATTTTATACATACAAACAGTCGGTTCTCTTCGGTTCGGAGAATAGGGACGGTACGGGCAGGGAGCCGGGCAATGACGGAGAGTTTGACGGCAACGGCAAAGTATACCGCACTATTTGGGTCAAGGAATATGCGTTGCCCGCTGAAGGGTCGAAGGTATATGCCACATGGAGATGCAATGATCGCGACAATGTGCAGTATACATCCAGAGAAATTCTGTTCACGGGAGAAATCAGCAACGGCGTTGCCATAGGAACATTAAGCTTCGAAGGCGATATAACATATCATCAGGAAAATTTCCGTACGGATACGTTTAAGTCTGAGGAGTTGTATGATATTGAATTGCCCTATGCAAACGGAGATATCCAGTTGACTTGGAACGAGGCGCGGGAACTGTTCTCTGCTCAAGGTATCGTTCTTCCCGAGTAATCTACAGGGAAAGGATCATTCTGTCCTTTATCGGACGAATGATCCTTTCGTATTTGGCAGGATCGTGCTATTGCCTTTAACACGTAGAGCCTTTATTGATTCGTTATATTTTTATAGGCGGATAAATCGGGCGAGCTTTTAACGGAGATTTCGGAATCGATTTCTAGACTTAGCATTTCATTGGATAGGAACAGAGTGTTGTCTTTATAGGAGACGTACTTGACTACAATCCCGGTTTGGTCATCGACCCAAATTTTAATATAGTTTCCAAGGCTGGATTGCTGAATGTCCATAGGGATGATAGACAAAACGGACACATTTCTGTTCAGCAGTTTTTCCGTCCCTAGATAGTCCACTTTTTCTGCTCTCATCATGATACCTAGAGCCAGATCTTGTGGAAATATTAAGTTGTTAGAGGTCGCCGTTCCTACAAAAATAGGATTTTTTCTAGGATGAAATTGTATTTCGCCCTGTTCGTTGAACTCCACTCTTTTCTTCGGTTTTTCTTTCCACTTTTCACTATTCTCTTTGGAAATTTTATGTTGAGTAAATTCCTTTTTAACAGGATCCTCCACTAAAAATTGATCATTCTGATATTCGTTTATTACTTTTCCATCTGTATAGGTAGTTGTAGCCGAAGCTGTGAATTTCCGTACGGTATTTATTTCAATCTCCGTCACATTCGATTGTTCATGGACTCCCTCTGTTTTAATTTTCGTTTTAACCGTTTTGAAATGATCGATAGAATCTAACATCTTATTCACAGTAGTTTGAGCTTGATCCGGGAGTATGGCCAGCGTATTCGCTTCACCTGAATTTCCGAAGAAAAATGATACGCCAGCTATGGCTAGTAAAAATGAGCCAGCAAGAATAATCCTCTTTAATTTCACATTAATCTCTCCCTTCTATTAATCAATAAATTTACTAGTCATTATTTAACACATATTTGTACAATATCCAGATTATATAATTAATCATGAGATTTTTAGATATGTCAATAAATTATTATTGATTTGGTCTATACGGCAACCAATTAGAAGGTAGAGCCCAGGGACCTTCACTGCAGGACAATTTAAATTATCTATATGACGGTCATCGAGATGTAAGAGGTGTTGCAACTCCCGCAGGTGAAATTGCAGCCACCTATCAATATGATCCATGGGGACAAGTAACCGGGCAGACAGGATCCATTCATCAGCCTATCGGATATGCTGGACAATACACCGATCAGACGGGGCTTCAATATCTTAAGGCGAGGTATTACGATCCGGGCAAAGGGAGATTTTTAACAGAAGATTCCTACCGGGGTTCTACGAACAGACCGGCAAGCTTAAATCGTTACACCTACGGGGAAGGTAATCCGGTAAAATATTATGATCCAAGCGGTAACGTGATTGAGACCCTTGCTGACATGGCAAGTATAGGGTATAGTGCGTTTCAGCTCTATGAAGACCCGAGCTTGTCTAACGGTTTGTATTTAGCGTGGGATGCGGGTGCCGCACTGACTCCGTTTGTCCCAGGTTCTTATGTCGGTAAGACAGCAGGTAACGCCGCTAAATGGAGTGATCGGGCTCAGGATGCCTACGAACTCGTCAATATAGGATCGAATCTTTCTCAGGCCCTTAGCAACATGTCTGACTGCTATGATGTGGGTGTGAACTTATATCATTTCATCGGCAGTATGGATTGGCGCAATATTTACAGCAGAGCCCACCGCAAAGGTGACATGAACCTGGGGATTATTCCGGGTAACGGTAGACGGAGTGTGGGTGAGGGAACGGGTAAAGTTCCAACACCGAAGTATGTTCCCAAGGATGCTAGCGACAACCCCATACCTCTTCCTAGAACTGACGGAACAATGATAAATGGTACTGTTCATGTGCCTGAATCAATGAATCCCCATACTCAAATTGGATGGCAAAAAGGTAGAAAAGGAGATTATATTCAAACCCTTGAGTGGGGAGAAAATGGTGTTCCAGTGAAACGTACAGATTGGACTGACCATGGTCGTCCGCAGAATCATACCAATCCACATGACCATCCCGCAGTCTTTCAAGATGGGTCCTGGAGTTTTAAGTGATGGAGGTGGGGAATTTGGAGGACAATAATCTCAAAAAACCTACGTTTATACTTAGATTAAGTAGGGGGCATTTCCAAAGTGAGATAAGTTGCTCAGGAAAACAGTTAGTTCAAATACTAACCTGTATACAACATGAAACTTCTAATCTTACTTGGTTTGCTTTTGATGTGTTTGGTAGCGGTAATCAAGTATCTGAAGTGTTATTTCCCAATCCATATTCAGAAATTTTAAGCACATATGAACTGATTAAAAAGGCAGAAGAAATAATCCAGTTCCATTCGGGGGTGTTCATTGGGATTAAGAAGGGCAAAAAGATTGGATGGGATTCTAATACATTACCGGAAACTGAAGAAGGTGAAGGATTACAACATCCTGAGGCAGAAATAGAAATTCGTCCATTTGATACTTCGTATTTTGAAGTTTACGGTATGGATATTGATATCGGAAATAAAATAAAAACTTGTTTTATGTAATTGTTTGGTAGCATCAGTAGAATATTTACTGATGCTTTTTTTTTATGATTGATGGGCTACATACCCAATTTTAATATTGAGTTCGATGACGTGGCTATTTGTTAGTTCGGTATGAGTGTAAATTAAATCAACATGATGATATAGAGCTTCTTCTTCCAACTTGAGTTTTAGCTTTGTGGCTAATCCCCGTCTACGATAGTTCGGATGAACCCATAATTGAAATATTTGAATAAATCGACCATCACTTTGAAATAATTTTCGGTCTATTTCGTTGAAAATTGTTTTCCAAGGATACATGGAATCCCTGTTTGCTACGGAATACATTAACATAGCAATTGGTTTGTTATAAACGGAGTCCTCAATAATAAATGCACCTTTATCTGGATCAGTGAGATACCTTTGTATTTTCTTATTATGTTCCTCATTTTCTCGTTCAGTCATTTCAGCCTGATTTGTAACTGTGTAACCATCGTTTTTTAAGTCAATATGAACCAGAAACTTATAGTCAGACATATTAGCATTTCGCATGTTTAGCATCCTATCACCTCACTATAATCCAGATTTTATCACATATTCTATAAATCCTCTTGCTTCGCAGAACTGCCCGTTCGCTTATTGATGGCCGCAGAACATCGCTTGTACCATAAGTATTTATAATAGGGCTGTAGATCTGCACGTTTATTTCCTTATGTGCCATAATGTAAACTATCCTTCTTCTATCATGACTCCTCTTATAATTCAGTCAGAAGCTTATTTGTTAATGACGGACTACGAAAAACCCAACTAAAAAAGGAGTGAAATCGATGAGCGCTAAAACAAATGCCTGCCGCCTGCTGGACAAGCTCGGCATTTCATATACGCTGCATGAGTATGAATGGGACGAAGATCATCTCGACGTAGGGACGGTTGCCGGCAAGGTCGGGCTTGATGTGCAGCATCTATACAAGACGCTTGTTCTCCGCGGCGACAAAACCGGGATTGTGATGGCCTGTATTCCCGGAGACCGGGAACTTGATCTGAAGGCACTTGCGGCAGGAAGCGGCAATAAGAAGGTCGAGATGGTGCCTGTCAAAGAAATTCAAGCTCTGACTGGCTACATACGGGGCGGAGTATCGCCGCTCGGCGCTAAGAAGAAATATCCGCTGTATCTCGACAAGCAGGTGCTTCAGGTTGATCCGGTCAGCATCAGCGCGGGGCGCAGAGGCCTTCAAATATTTGTGAAGGGGACGGATCTGGCAGCGGCTTCCGAGGCTATTCTTGCGGATATAACGTAGCTGCGCCCGCACAAACAAAAGGACAAGCGGACCCGAACGAATCGGGGACAGCTTGTCCTTCTCAGATGAGGCTCTCACTTGAGTAAAAGTAAAATTACTTGCTTACGGTCTGCGGTTCCGGGTATTCAACTCCGAGTGTATCCACCGTTACTTTCTTCATTACCGGAGGGGTGTTCGGACGATCCTGCGCGCCTTTAGGCGAGTTGACGATCTCGTCCACGACTTCCATACCCTCGGTTACTTTGCCAAAGGAAGCATACTGGTTATCCAGGTGCTCGGCGTCGGCTACCATTACGAAGAACTGGGAACCGGCGGAATCCAGATCCTGCGCACGTGCCATCGACAGGATGCCGCGTGTGTGCTTCAGGTTATTTTTGAAGCCGTTCGAGGTGAATTCACCTTTAATTCCGTAGCCGGGGCCGCCCATACCGGTGCCTTCAGGATCGCCGCCCTGAATCATGAAGCCTGGGATGACACGGTGGAAAATCGTACCGTCATATTTGCCCTTTTTGATCAGGGAAATAAAGTTGTTGACGGTATTCGGCGCGACTTGCGGGTAAAGCTCGGCTTTGATCTTCTTGCCGTTGTCCATCTCGATCGTGACGATCGGATTCTTGCCGTCGGTCTTCGGCTGATCGCTTGGGGATGGGCTTGGTGTAGCTGTTGCCGGAGGAGTCGCCGTGGCACCTCCTGTTCCTGCTTCCGGCGCCGCTTTCCCGCATCCTGCCAGGATGAGCAGCACGGTCATGAGCATGGCCATCAGAATTACTGTACTTCTACGCTTGCCTGTCATCTTCATACCACCTTATTGAGTCGATTTGTATACTATCATACCTTGTTTAGGTGATGATTGTAAATTTTGGAGAAGGGGGAGAAAAGATTCTATCTATATGAGTATACCGGTAAAAATTGACTCCTTGAATTGAATATGCTAAATTGAATGAAGTACATATATTGCGCGCAATTAAATTGTGTATATAAAAAATCCGGGACATGCAAACGACTTCGACATGTCCCGGACCAACGGAGGCGTCCCATACCATGAGCGTTTACGAATATTCGGCCCGCAACATTCGCGGCACAGAAACGAAGCTCGAAGAATACAAGGGCAAGGTTCTCGTCCTGGTGAATACAGCCAGCAAATGCGGCTTCACCTCCCAGTATGCGGATTTACAAAAGCTATACGACAAATACCGCGACCGGGGACTCATGGTGCTCGGGTTTCCATGCAACCAGTTTGGCGAGCAGGAGCCGGGCACGAACGAAGAGGTCCATACGTTCTGCCAGCTTACCTATGGCGTGAGTTTTCCGCTCTTCGAGAAAATCGACGTCCGTGGAGAGGGTAAGCATCCGCTGTTCGCTTACTTGACGGAGCAGAAGCCGTTCGAAGGCTTTGACCTGAATCACCCTTCGGGTAAAATGCTGAATGCGTTTATCCAGGAGAAGCAGCCCCACCTGCTGCACGGTAACGACGTGAAATGGAACTTCACCAAGTTCCTGGTTAACCGTGAGGGTGAGGTCGTCCAGCGGTTCGAATCCACGGTTGATCCGCTTGATATGGAGCAGGAGATCGAGGCCGTGCTGTAACGCGGAGTTATACCCTATATAATTGCATACAAGAAATGCATACAAGAAAAAGGAACCTACGTTAAGCCGTAGGTTCCTTTTCTGCAAACAGGGCGAGCTTTTCAAACGGTGAATTCGTAAAAGTCCCCGTCTTATAAACCACTTCGGTGGAGTAGAGCGGAAGATCGCTCATTTCGTTGGTTTCGAGCGTCAGCTGGTCATACAGGTGAACGAACAGTTTGGCTGTGTTGATGGCATCGTCCAGAGCGCGGTGATGGGAGCCGTCAAACGGAATGTTCCAGTATTCCAGCGCCGTCTTCAGGCCGATCTGCTGCTGCTTATCCTGCTGGACCAGGCCCGCCATCAGCTTCTGCAGGTTGTTGTGGTTGCGGATCCAGTCCGTCTTCGTCCCATGCATGCGGCAGTCGCTGCCGAGCTGAATGAGATCGTCCGGCCCCCAGGCGCACAAGTAGTACTCGCCGCCGCCAATCCACTCCAGCAGCCGCTCCTGCACGAGCGGCCAGGTTTCCGCCGACTGCAGCTCGCTCTGCGTGATACCCGTAAGTGCCCGGGTCGATGCTGAAATAACGGGGGAGCGGTCGGGCTTGACGAATGACTGGAAGGTACCTGTGACCGCCGGCTTGCCGTCGACCAGCTCGATTTGAACGGCACCGATTTCGATAATCTCGGAGACCTGGATCTTTTTGCGTGTGACTGTCATTTCCAGATCATACACGATAAATTTCATGTTTCCACCTCTTATGTGTTAATACCTGCATGATAGCAAGGTTATCCGACCTATTTGCCAGCGAAAGTATGTTCCTCTGGAGAATCTGGGTAAATCTTCTACAGATCCACCCTCATCATATCTTGTGCCAGTGTTACGTTAAAGGTGCCGCTTTCTTTGTACTGTTCGATAACTTCTTCATAAGGTTCATCATCGGTCAGATGGATCGCGATGACTTGTCCGATCCGCTCTAACGGATAGTACTGGAAGATGTTTTCCAGACTTGTGTGAATCGACATCGAACCGCGTGCCTCGGTAGCTTCATGGATCAGGACATCCACCTGCTCTTGATCTCTAATCCATGGGTTCGGGGCTGTGTCGCAAGAATAAATGAGGACCTTGTCCTGCTGGCAGATCTTCATCCCCGCTGTTGAACCGGAGTGCAGACTGGTAAACGAAGTAACGCTCAGGTCCCCCTGCCGGAGCAGAAGAGTTTCCTCTGCGCAGTCGTAAGGACGCACCTGAATTTCGAAACCAATCGGCCATTTCTCCGTGCCGTACGCATCCAGAATAGTTTGAAGCTGGTCCTGGTGGTCGTGCGGGCAGCAGATGATCAGCGGCTGCTTTCTTTGGCCGAGCCACATTCCCCACAGCAAGGAAGGCAGCCCATAGATATGATCGATATGAAAATGAGTCAGAATGACTCCTTGGATACGGTCAAGAGGTATCGAAGCCTGCTTAAGCTTCCCGAGCGGATTGCCTCCGGTGTCAATAAGCCAATCCCCGAGTTCATGCTGAAGAAGCAGGTAGGTATTGTCTCTTTCCCTGCTTCCCGTTGCGCTGGCACTGCCCATAATGAGTACATTCATGGTGCGTCCCTCCGATTCGTTTGTAGAAAAGCTAATCTGGCAGCAAGCCTAACTCCCGCTTCGAGCGGATAGGTAAGACCTTATGTCCTAATTAGTTTAACTGTAGCGGCAATTCCACCAATGTGCAAGACAAATCCTGTTCCCAGAAAAGGGCAGAACTCTTGCTGCCCCCTTGCATAGAGACTTCTTGGGGAAGGCAGTCACAGGAAGAAGGAAATCATCTCCTTTTTGTCGAAAAAGAGCAAAAAAGATCGGGCCTTTAAGACCCGTAGGACAGCAGGAAGAAGGAAGATTATCATGAAAATTCTGGATAAGGTTAAAAAGGGCTATAACAGCCTGACCGGCAAAAACGTAGAAGAAAAAATTGCGGAGTTTGGTGAAGTGTACGGTGAGATTCTGATCGGTGTGGACCGGGAGATCGACACGCTGCGGGGACAATTGAAGCAGACTCGCGATACAGCGGATACTAGGCTGACCGAGCTCAGCAGCCGTATAGATGATGCACAGCAGACCCTGAGCGCTCATTCGCATCAACTGAGTGGTATCCGGGATCGGATGGCGAGTTTAGAGAAGCAGGCGGCGGAGCTGGAACAAACCCTGTCTGATTTTACCAAGGATATGAGGGAGCAGACGAATGCGTGCCGGATGCAGAACAGTAAGCTGATTTTGTATGCCGTTCTTATTTCGGCATGTATATCCGCTGCGGCGGCAGGTGGAATGATATGGATGCTGAACTGATTAAGTTATCCTCCTACTATGGAGCTAAGGTCCGGTCAGAGGGACATCAGGGCAGGAAGACCGTTCAGGATTTATATAAAAAGCACCTCGCAGGACGCGAGAAGGCCTTGCTCGACAGTGCGGCACTGGCAACCGGGTTATCTTCGATTTTCTATGGAGATCGTCTGGACGAATCTCTCATCACCCCGCAAATGGACGAAGCCTTCCAGTTGGCTTTCCCAACCACAAGCCTGGATGAAGCAGCGGGGATGGGGGCAGAGCAGCTCGCGGGACTTGTGAGCGCCTGGAAGGGCAAATATTTTGAAGTGCTGGTAAGGGACAAGCTCAACGAAGGCGAATATGTAGGGGATATCCACCTGGAGCCGGGACAGACGGCAGAGCTTGCGGAATCCGCTGTACAGCCCGGGTGGGACCTTGTCATCACGGATGACAGCGGAGCGGTTGTGGAGGAACTCTCCCTGAAGGCGACGGAGTCGATCGGCTATGTGAAGGAGGCGCTTGAGCGCTATCCGGATATTGCAGTGCTCGTGACCGACGATGTGCTGGCTGATGTGGACGGCACGGCGGATATGATCATTGGAAGCGGCCTATATAACGGAGATATCGAGCAGGCCGTTGAAGCGCCGATGGCTTCCCTGTTCGACTCGGTCAGCGAGGATATTCTGGAGGCGTTGCTCCCGGGGCTTCCCTTCGTGCTGATCGCTGTCGGCGAGGGCAGACATCTCATCACGGGCAAGCGCAGCTTCCAGCAAGTCCTCCCGGCGATTCTTACACGCTCGGCCAAGACCGGCACGGCCATGGGAGCCGGGTTGCTGACCAGCCTGATTCTGCCGGACGTATTCGGCATTATTGTGGGTACGGGCGTACGCATGGCGTTCAGCCGTTCGGAGAGAGCCGGCAGCACAGTCGTTTTTATCGATGAGAAAACTGAACTGATTCTACCGATGGCGGGTAAGTACGCTTAGCAAGGCCAACAGGCGATCTTGGCCCGGAAAGGCACGTCTGGACAAAATCCTGCTTAACCTTGAGATTCGGGCGATCATCACAGCGATGGGGACGGGGATTAGGAGAATATCAGGAGAATGAATGTCTGGTGTACGTGGAGTTATATTAATTTGGTGTGGAGAGGTGTGAGGTGTTTCTTATGCTTAGAGCATTATCTGCTATTTCGGCCTACCGTCATGGAGATGAATCTGTATCCGAAAAGGATATTCCGTGGCTCCATTATCTCGTCTCTGCGGAGGAACGTGTGGTGAATCTGGAGCGGATTCAATCGCTTCAGGAACTGGCAAATGCGAATCCGGTGCTGGATTATGTAGAGCGTACGCTGGAAGTACTGGACGGACTGAAGTTGTCTTTCTGGGTGCGCGAGATTCTGGAGGAAGTGCTGGTCTGGTCGGAGACGGCCAAAGGCGGAACTCTGCGCCAGCGGCTCCAATGGCAGAAAGCCGGAATTAACTTGTTCGTTCATAACATCGGCTCTGCGCAGATCTATGACACGTTCGTACAAGCTGAGGGTATGGATCAACGTGCAGTTACAACTACAGCAGCCTCAGCCCCGGTCCCGTTCCAGGGAAGAACTTCGGTCATTCACACGCTAATCGAAACTCACGGCCTGATCGGCCAATACATACGGGGAGAGGTCCCGTTCCAGGGCAACCTTCCTCTGCTTCAGTTAGTTCATCAAGGGCTGCTTGCTCCGGGAGAGCTGGCCAGTCTGCTGATGCCGCTGAACCAGTGCATCATCACGGCCGTATCACCGCAGCTGTGGGAAGAAGTCCGCTCCGAGGTCGAGGATCTGATCGGATACATCGCAGACGGAGCCGGTCCGGGAAGACTGACGCTGGAGGACCGGCTGCGCAGGCTGAGGGCCGGCTCTATCCGAAGGGGAGAGAACTTCGATGACGGGTACAAGCAGGTGGAGCAGTCCGTGAGCACAGCGGCAGCCGCAGGGGCGCGGGTCGACGGGTCTGCGCCTTCCGCGCCTCATAGCCGCGATCTGGAGACGCTGCTTCGCCCGCTGGAGGACGCCACGCTCTGGTATGTGGAGTCTGCTCTTCAAGATTTCACTCTGGAAGAGGTCGTGAAAGTGCTGCTGCTCGCTGTGAAGGAAGAACCTTCTGCACAGGCAAGGGGCGTTAATCACATTAGCTTCGAACGCCTGATGAATGCGATGTATTACGATTACCGGGGCATGAAGAAGATCAATGTCTACAAGAAACGGATCATTGAGAAATATCTTCGTGAGCTGTCTTTTGAAGATATTGTGACGGGCCGCAGCAGAAGGTCTAACCAGCATCTGGCACATCGGGTGGAGCGGAGCGGCAGTCTGGCGGATACCGTGTTCTTCACGTTCGAGTTCTCGGCAGCAGCGGAGAAGCTGATCGAATTCTGCGTGGAAGCGGAGAAATCCCCTCTATATGAGAAGGCGGTACTTCTCTTATTCGATCTTTTCGAGCTCCGGCGGGATGCGTACGACCGTTTTCATAACGAGGAAGACTATCTGGCGGACATGAACGCGACTGCGGATTATAAAAGCATTATGCTGGACTATATCACCGGAGAGCGCGTAATCGATATCGGGCCCGGAGGAGGCGTGATGCTGGATCTGATCGAGCAGCACCTGCCGGATACCAAGCCGATCGGGATCGATATATCCGCGAATGTAATCGAAGCCCTCCAGCGCAAGAAACAGCTTGGGAATCACCGCTGGGAGGTGCAAAGAGGCGATGCGCTGAACCTCAAGGATTACGTGGAGCCGGGGAGCATCGGCACTGTAATTTTTTCCTCGATTCTGCATGAGCTGTATTCGTATATCGAGTGGAACGGCAGCAAATTCAACCCGGACACGGTCGGTGCGGCCCTTCGCAGCGCCTTTGAAGTGCTGGCACCCGGCGGACGGATTATTATCCGCGACGGCATTATGACCGAGCCGGACGGTCTTATGCGCCGTATCCGTTTCCTGGACGGGGAAGACCGGGAGTGGCTGCGCCGGTATGCCAAGGATTTTGCCGGGCGTCCGATCCGCTATGAGCTGACAAATGATGGTGAAGCGATCATGCCGGTTAACGATGCGATGGAATTTCTGTACACCTATACGTGGGGGGAAGAAGCTTACGTGCACGAAGTGCAGGAGCAGTTCGGGTACTTCACTCCATCCGAGTACGAATCGTTTATACGGCAGACGCTGGGGGAGGAAGCGCAAATTATCGAGACCCGGCATTTTCTGCAGGAAGGCTATACGGAGGCATTGGCCGGTAAAGTCGTCTTTACCGATGAACAAGGGAGCGAAGTACCTCTGCCGGACAGCACATGCTTGATTGTGATTGAGAAAAAAGATAGCGGCCGAAGGGCGGCTGATGTTACTGGTGCATCACAGTCTTAAAAAATTACGTAATAACTCGCTTCGGCTGGCAGGATCAGCCGGGGCTTTTTTATATGCGAGGGTAAGGTAGCAAGCGTGATGATAAAGTGGAATATTTGTAAAAATAAAACAAATCATATCAAAGATTCGTCTAATAGATGGAGGTGCAGGAGTAAGCCATTTTGAGATGTCAGGTGAAAGAACTTTATAGAGAGGATGTTGTCTTATATCTTATTCCGTTATGAAAGAGGTCCGCAGTGCCCTATCGTTCAAGCGCGTCGTGATCTCGCTTATTCTGATGCTGTGGCCGTTCATTTACTTTATGTTTCAGCGCAATAACTACTCCTTCAGGGATCGGTTAGATGTATTTACTTTTATGCTGGAGGGCGTACTGCCTCTTGCTTTTGTAATTTTAGCTGCCCTGGTTTATTTAGGTGTATTTGCGGGGGAAATCAAAAACCGGTTTATTGTGTATACGCGCATGCGGTTTCCCCTCCGGAAATTGCTGCGGATTAAGTTTGCCGCTAATTTTCTGCTTACCTGGGGGACTTTTTTTGTGTTTACGTTCGGTTATTTCCTCTTTTCATTCTATATCTCGCCTCTGTTCGGGTTGGTTGACTATCATCCTGAGTTATACAAATTAAATGAGGTTACCGTTGTTCAAGAGTCGTACACCCGGCATACGTTCACACAACTGCTGCAATATGGCTCACTGACTTACGGTTTCCTTTATTCGGGGTGGGTAGCTTTGAATGCGGCCGTTTTTGCTTCGCTTGGTTTCTTTATGGTGTTAATCATGCGGAATCAATTTGCAGCGATATCATTCCCGTTTCTTCTCTATATTCTTGGAAGCTTCATCACGAGTTCGGCGAATATGAAAGCATTCCGTTTTCCAGACGCAATCTTCCCGTTTAGCTCCGTGCAGATGCCCATTTGGACTGCTTGTGTACCTCTGGCATTTCTTACCTTCCTCTGTATGGCATTGTACGTCCATGCGACTAAGAACTTGGAACGCAATGGCAATCTGGCATGAGATATTGGAGAGAGATGTGGCACGAGTTCATAACATGGAAATGGATGTTCGCGGTTTTCATTTTTGTCCTCTTTGGATGGAGTACCCGAACGAAGGTAACGGCCTATGCGAATCAGCAGGAGCTTTCCTTCAATCAATGGGATATCGTTTTTACGAGTTTGAACAGTCCTTTTTTTATTCTGTATCTGCTCCTCCCTTTCTGGTTATTTTTATCCGGTCAGATGCTAATCAAAGAGTGGGAATATACGCTTCTTATCCGGCTTAAAAGTTTTCCGAAGTGGATGTTCTATACGATTCTCAAGATCTGTCCGTATTTATTACTCCTTCAACTTCTGTGGATAATCGTAAGCTTTGTAGTCACTGCGGGTCTTCCGCAGGAAAGTGATTGGAGTATCTGGGGATCTACGGAAGGACCTATGAATGTCTTTCTCTTCTCCTTACAGAAAACGGGTTTTTCTCCCTGGCTGATTTTGTTGATCCAGACGGCTTTAATCAGTCTGTTTCTGATTACGATTCATGTGCTTGCGGCCTCGGTTTACGTTTTGTTCCCAAAGCCTGGGGTGATGGCAGGAACAAGTGTGTTTCTATTTATCGGAGCCGTCCTATCGTTTAAAGTTGTGCCGGCCTCGTACCATTATGCGAAAGTAACCAACTATAGCATCCTTTCTTATTCTTATGATTCTTTTAATTCTCTACTACCGCCATTTCTCGTCATGTCTTTCTTCATGATTCTCTGCTTTGCTTTCATCGCTGTTCGGAGTAAGGCGAAAATGAGGAGAATATGTACTTTTCTGGCTGATTACTACCGTATCCCTGTTTATATCGCCATTTGCGTATTGGGAATTGCCACACAATTCACGCATCCGGGTGTGAGGGTTGCGACGGTCTGGGAGAACCTCTACTTATTGTTCTATGGGGTTTCTGAAGAAGGATTTTCCCTGTACGTCTATTTATTTTACTGTGTGGTCTTTGTAGGATTTGTATATTTATTTCAGCTGCATTTGAGCCAACTATTGAATGGCCGTATTTATTACTTGCTGATTCGTTATAAGTCCCTCAACCGCTGGTTTGGGCAAATGATGAAGAAGACCGTACTGAGTATACTTGGACTTTTGCTTCTGCTCGCTGGTGCCGCAATCGTATCCGGTCTCCTGCAAGGGCTCAATATGAAATGGAATGGGGGAGGGGCTGAATCTGCTTTACTTCCCTATTACTTGTATCAATTCTTTATTAATGGGCTGCTCCAGATGCTGAACTACATTCTGATCGTATTTATTGTAAGCTGGATCTGGCAGGAAGCCGCTTACAGCCTAGGTGCAATAGGTTTCCTAATCGTGATGGGTCTGCCTTTCATTAATCCTGATCAATGGCTTCCGTTTGCACTAAACAGCATGGGCTATGTCGCGCAAGGGAGCCATGCAATATTCCGGATTACGATTGTATTGGTCACTTATCTTCTTCTAGAGATAGGTTTGATTATTTATTTGTTCAGGAAAAGAAAAATTTCATTGTAACAAGGGAGCGGGAGATATGAAGGTGATTAACCTTGATAATGTGAGTAAATCCTATAAAGGGATTCAATTATTCGAACATGCGACTGCTGAGTTTGACCAAGGCAAGATTCACGGAATCGTCGGGCATAACGGTTCCGGCAAATCGGTTTTGTTTAAAATGATCTGCGGATTTATACATCCCGATGCAGGGGAGATTACGATTAATCCGGTTTACCGCGATAAGCGCTCTCATTTTCCGGTTAATTTCGGAATTATTATCGACCGTCCCGGCTATATCGGGGGCATCACGGGGTATATGAATTTGAAGCGGCTCGCGGATATCCAGGGTCGCATTACGCCCCAGGAGATCAGGCAAGCGATGACGCAAGTAGGTCTTAATCCTGATGCGGAGCAGAAAGTGAAGAATTACTCGCTGGGAATGAAACAAAAGCTGGCGCTTGCCCAGGCTATTATGGAAAGGCAGGAAGTTCTGATCCTGGACGAGCCTTTTAATGCTTTGGATGCAGACAGTGTTCAATCCATTCGTGAACTGCTTTTAACGTTTAAAAAGGAGGGAAAGACGATTCTCTTAACGAGTCATAATCAAGAGGATATCGACCTGCTGTGTGATCAGGTATTCCAGATTCATCGTTATGCTCTGGAAAGAGTCGTATAGCACTAAACTGAAGTTGACACTTTTTATTTAATGTGTCATATTGATATTATCATAATGATTATATAAATTCAGAAAGGCAGGTGCAGCTTTGAATCCACCCAAAATGACCAGCAGCTTCAACCAAGCGGCATCTGAATCTTCGCAGACAGCCGCGACCGCACAGAATAGAGCAGCAGAGTTACCGGCTGCTAAACGCCCCGCATCCGATGCCGAATCCGCCGAAAGCGCATCCGGTCAAGCTGCCCCGAATGGCAGCGAGGCCGACGGCTATTCGGCGGGCAAGTACCGGACGCCGGACGGGGCCCCTGCGGACATCGTGATTTTCACGATCACGTCCACCGCCAGGAAGACGGCTAAGAAGTCGCTGCCGCACCGCGAACTGCAAGTACTGCTGATTCAGCGTAAAAGCTGGCCGTTCGCAGGGCAGTGGGCGCTTCCCGGCGGCTTCTGCAAAGAGACGGAAACCATGTACGACTGCGCGAGACGCGAGCTGAAAGAGGAAACAGGCGTCGCGGACGTACACATGGAGTATTTCAATGTGTACAGCACGCCGCATCGCGACCCGAGAGGCTGGATTATCTCGCATGCATTCTTTGCCCTCGTGCATGAGCAGTACTTGGCGGGCCGTCAGGCGGCGGATGATGCAGCGGACGTCAGGCTTTTTACAGTGGAGGAGGCGCTTGGAATGGAGCTTGCCTTTGACCACAAGCAGATTCTGCGGGACGCGGCAGACCGAATCAGGCAGCACATGCTGACCACGACTATCGCTAAGGAATTTCTTCCCGCGGAATTCACGATGAGTGAGCTGTATCAGGTCATTCAGACCGTCGTGCCCGAGTTCGAAGAGCGGAATTTTATCCGCAAGATTACGTCCACACAGAGCCGGGAAGGAATTATCGAAGAGATTCTCGATCATCAAGGGAAGCGGAAGCTGTCCAACCAATATTCGCAGCGTGCCGCACAGCTATACCGGTTTACCGATTATTCGCCTCAGCTGTCCATTTACAGCTAGGCTTCTCTTTTAAGGTTTAATATTGTCGTTTTGATATTATTATATTAATTATATGAGGAGTGTTTCCTATGAAAAAAATATGGACGCTAATCATCCTGCTGGCTGTCATCTTGATGTTAGCCTGGCTGACCTCGTCCACGGCGCTTGAAATTGCCGCCACCGCGACGGGTTTGCTCTGTGTGTGGCTGACCGCCAGGGAAAATATATGGGCCTGGCCGATTTCGATGATCAACGTGGCCCTCTTCTTCTATACATTCTGGGAAGTGAAGCTGTATGCGGATATGACGCTGCAAATCTTCTTCTTCATCCTCAGCATTTACGGCTGGATTGTCTGGCTGACACGCAGAGGGGCGGCAGGCGTAAGGCCGACACGAAGGCTGCGTCGATGGGGTATTCTCCCGCTTGCGCTGTTTCTCGTAGCAGCCTCGGGCGGCTGGGGATATGTGCTGGAGCGCTATACGGACGCGTCGATTCCATACGTGGATGCTTTTATTGCAACGCTGAGTATTGTTGCTCAGATTCTGCTGTCGGCTAAAATTCTGGAGAATTGGATCATCTGGATTGTGATCGATGTATTGTCTGTCGGGATGTACGCGTATAAAGGGCTGGATATGATCGCGCTGCTCTACTTGATCTATCTGGGAATTGCGATTTCGGGACTGGTAACTTGGAGAAGGAACTATAGGGCAGACCAGGCGAAGGCGGCGAAAGAGATGGAATCTGCGGCAGCACAGCCTGGAACAATGAACGGAGCCGTTGAAGGTTAAGAGGACCTAAGATTCCCACTATAAAAATTCATGAAAAGAGGTGCATATGCATTGGAAACTAATCCTCAAACTGAGCTAACAACGCCGATCAAGCAAAGCAAGCCAATCGAGTCAACCAAGCAAACCAAGCAAACCAAGCAAACCAAGCAAACCAAGCAAACTAAGCCGACAACCGGACTTACGCTGGGCAAATTCGCTCCCCTGCATAAAGGGCATCAGCTCATGATCGAGACGGCACTCCGTGAGAATGATGAGGTGATCGTCATCATTTACGACAGCCCGGAGGTCACGGATATTCCGCTACCGGTAAGGGCGGGCTGGATTCGGACATTGTATCCGGCCGTTCAGGTTATCGAGGCGTGGGGAGGACCGTCCGAGACCGGCTACACGCGGGAGATCGAGGCAAGCCACGAGGATTATATTATCCGGCTGCTGAACGGCCGGACGATCACGAACTTCTACAGTAGCGAGCGGTACGGTGAGCATATGAGCGTGGCGCTCGGAGCCGTGAACCGGCAGGTAGATCCGCAGCGCATCCGGGTGCCGGTTTCCGGTACCAGTGTGCGGCAGGACCCCTACGCCGAGCGCCGTTATGTGGACCCGGTTGTGTACCGGGACCTGATCGCCAGGGTCGTCTTACTCGGGGCCCCTTCCACCGGCAAGACCACCCTTACCGCGCATCTGGCGGCCCGGCATCATACCGTCTGGATGCCTGAATACGGACGGGAGTATTGGGCCGAGCACCAGATCGGACGCCGGGTAACGAAGGAGCAGCTGGTCGAGATTGCGGAAGGCCATGCAGCCAGGGAAGACGAGATGGCAGCGGACGCCCGCAGATTCCTGTTCGTCGATACCGATGCACGGACGACATTGCAGTTCTCGATGGACTACTACGGGGAGGCTCTGCCCCGGCTCCATGAACTCGCTGACGCTGCGGCATCCCGCTACGATCTCGTATTCGTGTGTGATACGGACATTCCGTATGACGACACATGGGATCGCTCGGGCGATGTGAAGCGGCAGCTGTTCCAGAAGCAGATACTGGCTGATCTGCACATGCGCCGTATCCCTTATATCCTGCTGCAGGGGACTCTGCAGCAGCGTACGGCCCGGGCCGATGCGGTACTGGCTAAACTGCACAAGTATCGCAGCCTATATGAGATGTTTACGCATGCGGAAATGTGAATCGGCACAGGAATTTCCTTCTGACGCCCGGTACCGCCAATTCGGCCTTGATGCGGCCTTGGTCCTCGAAATAAACGGCATAATGCTGGGGACTATCCGCCATGCGGATGTTGGTTCTTATAACGTCCTTCATAATTAACTGTGCAAATCATTCATAGACTTGCAAGATACAGCCTATCAATCCTCTCCATCCGCTGTGTTTCCAGTCGCTGAATCCACCCCCGAATGTATCACGAGACCACGGCGCCGGCGTAAACCGGCGCCATTTTTGCATGGACTCCGCTAAAACTATACAAATCTCTGATCAGAATATAGTAAAATATAGAAATGTAAAAGATTTATATTTATGGAATGGGCGGAGTTAACGGGTGTGGAGATTCGTAGTAACCGGACTTATTTTTTGCGTGTTTGTGCTTCTGTCAATAGGCGGGATTATTGAATATAAGCCAAGGGGGATACCGGCCCAATATAAAGATGGCGTGTTGGTTTTGCTCTATCATGATATTGTTCCTGATCAGAGCGCGGACCGCCGGAATCGCGGAACCGTTACGACATCCCAGTTTAGAGAGCATCTCCGGGCCTTGTCGGATTTGCATTACCAGGTGATCTCTATGAGCACGTTTACCGAATTTATTCTCCTGGGAAAAGAGATTCCTCCTAACTCCATTGTGATTACGTTTGACGATGGGTATGAATCATTTTATACGCAAGCTTACCCGCTGTTACAAGACTTCAAAATGACGGCAACCAATTTCATAATAGGGCAGTCTTCAGATTTCTATCAGCCAAAGGCTATTCCCCATTTGAGCTGGAATCAGATGAGAGAGATGAAACGGGCAGGGATGGAATTCTATAGTCATACCTACCGGCTTCACAATCAGGTGCCGGTGGACCGGCAGCTTAATTGCGAGCCGGCTTTAACCCATGCGATGTATCTTGAGACGTTGGGCCGGCTGGAGACAGAGGAAGAATATGCGGTTCGCATCCGCAGTGACTTGTCTCTGATGGAACGAAGGTTTGCAGAGGAGCTGGGCAATCATGCCAAGCTGCTGGCTTTTCCTTACGGAGCTTATACAGACCGGGTCAAAAAGATTGCGGAGGGTATCGGTTTCCAGTTATTTTTTACAATCAAGGAAGGTCCGAACAGGCAAGGAAACAACGAAATCTACCGTGTGAATGCAGGGGAGCCTGAGATTACGGCTGGCGATTTGCTGGCCAGGCTGGAAGCGCTCCGTTACTAAACAAGCTCAACGATCCGAATCGGCAGAGAGCTTAAATAGGCGGTGGTAACGGGAACGAGCCCAGGCAGCCAAGCTGGCTTTATTCTTCCGCACGAGGATGAGCGTCGTCAGCACAATTGCTCCGCCCGCCACGGCCCACACGGAATATTGGGCAATCAGATGCAGCAGTTGCTCGATTTTATTGCCGAAGATATAGCCGACCATCACATACAGGATGACCCAGATCAGACCGCTTACAGAGTTGTAGAGGAAGAAAGTGCGGCTGCGGACTTTTAGAATGCCCGAAATATATCCGGTAAAATGCCGCAGACCTGGGACGAAATAGCTGACGAGAATGAGCTTATCGCTGTATTTGGCGAACCAGGTGGTCAAGGTGTCGATCCGCTGAGGTTTGAGTAGAATGTACTTTCCGTATTTATCAAAAAAAGGCCTGCCGAGCTTACGGCCCATCACATAAGTGACGATCGTGCCGATGATAGCTCCCAGGTAAGAAACAAGCATAATCCACAGCAGGTGAAACGTCCCTCCCGCCGCCATATGACCGGAAATCGCCATGGCCAATTCTCCCGGGAAGGGGATGGCCAGGGACTCTGCGAATAACCCCAGAAACAAAACTCCATATCCGTATTGTTCGAATAGCTCACTGATCCATTCCATTGTAGACTCCTTCAAGACTTCGACATTTGTTTGTGCTTTATCAGTATAACTAGTTGAGAAGCTGTTCATAATAGCCCCGGGTTTAGTTGTGATCTGGACCTTAGTCTTGGTAACGCCTGTCCGTAAGGCCGTCTGCACACGTGGTACAAGCACGGGAGAAGCACAAAAATCCCCCTCATACAGTCACCGCCATCCGATGATGACGTGTTGTATGAGGGGGATTTTCAGCTTGCAGTTTACAGTTTATCCGCGTATTTCACGAAATCGTCCAGCATCAGGTTAGCTGACTTAATACCGCCTGATGTATTCCATATGATCTCGTCGATTTGGAACGCTTTGTTGTTCTTGGCAACATTCAGATTCGTGTAGAGAGGATCTTTCATCCACTCCTGCTGGGATTTCGTACCGCCCTTGCTGTCATCGTAATCAGAGTTGAAGTAGAACATAATATCGCCATCCATATCGGCCATGCGTTCTTTGGTAATAACCTCCATGAAGGCATTCTTATCCTGGGCAGCCGGACGGGCGAATCCCAGATCCTGCAGAATGATGCCGGCGAATGTATCCTTCTGATAGATCCGGACCGCATTCGGAAGGAAGCGGACAATGGATACTTTGGCGGATGTTTTGTCTCCGAATTTGCCCTTCACGTCAGCAACGTGTTTGTTGTAGCTGTCCATCGCTTTGTCGCCTTCCGCTTTCTTGTTAAGAGCCTCGGCGTACAAAGCAAAATTCTTCTTCCACTTGCCGCTCAGATCTTCAGCAAATACCGTAGGAGCGATTTTGGTCAGCTGGTCATAAATTTTCTCGTGTCTGACTTTATTGCCGATGATCAGATCCGGCTTCAAGGAGACGATCAGCTCCAGGTTCGGCTGAACTTCTTCGCCTAACTCAGTTACCCCTTGCATCGCTTCTTTGATGTGGGGGTACCATGTGTTGCCGACGCCTGATTTAACGGCTCCGACTGGCTTAACACCGAGTTCAAGCAGAGCTTCGGTGCCCTCGTTTGTAAGAATGACGACGCGCTGCGGCGTGCCTTTGATTTCTGTTTTGCCCATAGCGTGCGTAATCTCACGGACGGTGTCAGCAGCTGGTGCAGGAGTGCCGGTGCTTCCTGGTGTTCCGGAAGCTGACGGAGTAGTGCCGGTGCTGCTGCAGCCAGCGGTTACGACAGCAATCATCGTAAGAACGAGCAGGCAAATCGTGAATAGAGACCGTTTCGGACGGTTCATGTGATTCATACGGGTGGTTCCCTCCTAAAAAGTATGTAAATGCATGCGGATAGATGATGATGATAATCATTATCAATTGTTTATTAAAAAGGTTTTTCCAGGTCCTGTCAACCCTTTTTTTGGAATAGGGGTTCGGCTTAAAAATTTTTAAGAATCCAAGCCGTGTAAATTGACTGAAAGTGCAGGTAGAATCGTTCGTTTGTGCCGGAAAACCGCTAGGCAGGATGGGCGTAATTTATTTAGGGGCAAAGGGTTCATCGTCCGCCTATAGTAGTAAAAAAATCGTTCCGGGATAAAATCCGGCATTCGATGAAGGAAAACGTTGTTTATTTTCTGTGTGTATTGTGGAAATGGAGCTGCCTAGGCCTATGGTCGCAAATTATCAAAATAAAGAAAAATTATCCATTTACCTCTTGTGTTGATAATGATAATCATTTACAATTGGCAACAAGTAATTGATAAGAATTCTCAATTAACAGACTTCACCTGAGAAGGGGAGAATTAAAGCTATGATTTTGGGCAATGCGCATTACCTGAACAGCCAGCAAAAGCGTGAGTCCAACGCGCGTTCTTATCCGAGGAGACTCCCTATGGCTCTTTGCGAGGCCAAAGGAATGAGGGTCAAGGATGCGGACGGCAAAACGTACTATGACTGTCTGGCAGGCGCCGGTACGCTTGCGTTAGGACACAACCATCCGGTGCTTGTGGAAGCCATCGAGCAGGTGCTTGCGAGCGGACTTCCTCTGCACACGCTTGATTTGACTACCCCGGTAAAAGAACAGTTCGTGGATGAACTGTTTGCCATACTGCCCGCGGATTTATCCAAGCGGGCCAAGATTCAGTTCTGCGGGCCATCCGGCGCAGATGCCGTGGAAGCGGCGGTTAAGCTCGTGAAGACAGCGACCGGCCGGGGGCCGATTCTCTCTTTTCACGGCGGTTACCATGGCATGACACACGGTGCGCTAAGCTTAACGGGCAGCCGCGGCCCCAAAGAAAACGTCAGCGGACTTATGCCTGGCGTACACTTTCTGCCATATCCGTACCCGTACCGCTGTTCTTTCGGCGTAGGCGGGGATGAAGGGAATCGGCTGGGAAGCCGTTACATAGAGAATATGCTGGATGATCCCGAAAGCGGGATTGTAAGTCCGGCAGGTATGATCATGGAGATTGTACAGGGAGAAGGAGGCGTAATTCCCGCCCCGGATGAATGGGTGCGTGAAATGCGGCGCGTGACCCGGGAGCGTTTGGTCCCTTTGCTTATAGACGAAGTACAAACCGGTATCGGCCGGACAGGGAAATGGTTTGCTTTTGAACACTCAGGCATTACGCCGGATGTGCTGATCCTCTCCAAAGCGATTGGAGGAAGTCTGCCGCTTGCTGTCGTCGTATACGATGAATCGCTGGATATTTGGGAGCCGGGAGCCCATGCGGGAACTTTCCGTGGCAACCAGCTTGCTATGGCAGCCGGGACGGCTACCTTGAAGTTCATTCGCGAAGCGCGGCTGACCGAGCACGCCGCGGTGGCGGGAGAGCGGCTTATGAACGCGCTCCTTGAGATTCAGCAGCAGGCGGACTGCATCGGAGAAGTGCGGGGCAGAGGACTCATGGTCGGCGTCGAAATCGTCGACTCAGACCGGGCAGCCGACCGGATTGGCAGCTATCCCGCCTATCCGCAGCTGGCCCGCTGCATCCAGCAGGAGTGCCTGGATCGCGGTCTTATTCTTGAGCTGGGCGGACGCCATGGCAGCGTGGTACGGTTCCTGCCTCCGCTTATCATTACGGAGGAGCAGATCGACGACATCGCCTGGATCTTCGGCGAGTCTGTAATGGCCGCACAGCGCGCGGTCCGCGGCATGCGGGAGGTAGAAGCATGATGGCCGCGGATGCTGGGCGTGCGCAGAATGCCAGGAATGCCAACAGTGAAGAGTCGTCGGCAGAGGGTGCAAGTGCTGCATGTGTTGCGAGTGCCGGAAGTGCCGCTGAAGCTGAGAACAGAGTGAATAGGAAAGGTGCAGTAAGCGATATAAATGCTGTGAGCAGTGCAGAGCAGACAAAGGTTGCAGAACCCATAAATGCAGAAGGCTCTGTAAGCCATGGCAATCAAGCCGACGCTGTAAACGGTGAAGACCCGGTTTCAACGGGTGATTCTTCCGCCGAAAATTCAACTATGCCTATAGGAATAGAAGGTTCAAGAACGGAGGCGTTTCGTTCACTTTTTCTGAACGAAACGGCTGAGAGTCAGCGGAGCTATCGCGACATGATGACCACAGCGGTCGAGGTAATCATCCGCGATTTTGCATCCTCGCCGCAGCCATACAGCGGTCTCAGTCCGGAGCAGCTTGCGGGCTTAGTAGATAAATTAACTATCTGTCCGGAGAACGGTTCGGACATGTTCGATGTGCTCGGCAGTGTGGGAGAAACCATCCTCCGCAACAGCGCCGTAGTTACCCACCCCACTTGTGCGGCACATCTGCACTGCCCGCCTCTGGCATCCTCGCTGGCAGCGGAAGCGTTGATCTCCGCGACGAATCAGTCGATGGATTCGTGGGATCAGAGCATGGCCGGGACTCTGCTGGAGCAGCGGATGATCCGGTGGCTGTGCGGCTTGGCAGGTTATGCAAGTCAGGCTGAGGGAAGGGATTGCGCGGCGTCAGCTTCTGCCGAAAGCCTTGCGCACAGCGCAGCCGGTTCTGCTCTAAGCAGGCAGGAAAGAACAAGCGCTCAGGGCAGTCCCAACAAGCGGGAACGGCAAGGCTCAAGCCCTTCAACGGAGCCGCTCCCGCATGAGAAAACTTCCGGCATCCGGCAGCTTGATAGTCTAAGTGCAGCCAAGCCGGACGGAGTGTTCACCAGCGGAGGCACCCAGTCCAATTACATGGGACTGCTGCTGGCCCGCGACCGCTTCTGCATGAACCGCTGGCATTGGAATGTCCGGGAGCTCGGGCTCCATCCGGCTGCTTCGAGAATGCGTGTGCTGTGCTCAGAAGCCGCACATTTCACCGTGAAGCAGTCGGCGGCTCAGCTGGGCCTAGGCGAACAGGCCGTGGTAAGCATACCGGTGGACAGTCAGCACCGGATGCGCCTTGACCTGCTGGAGCAGCAGCTGACGCAGCTCCGGGATGCCGGCCTGCTGCCGTTCGCGCTGGTGGCGACAGCGGGCACTACGGATTTCGGCAGCATAGACCCGCTGCCTGAGCTGGCTGCGGTTGCCCGCAGGCATGACCTCTGGCTCCACACCGATGCCGCGTACGGCGGTGCACTGCTGCTGAGCGATAAGCACGCGGGTCTGCTGGCTGGTCTTGACCTGGCGGATTCGATTGCCGTTGATTTTCACAAAATGTTCTATCAGCCGATCTCATGCGGAGCATTCCTGCTCCGGGATCGGCATGATTTCCGGTTTATGAGACAGCTGGCGGATTATCTTAATCCGGCAGAGGACGAAGAGGACGGCGTGCCGAATCTGGTGACCAAATCCGTCCAGACAACGCGCCGCTTCGATGCGCTCAAATTGTATATTTCTATGCAGCATATAGGACGGCTGGCTTTTGGCGAGATGATCGATTATACGCTGGAGCTGGCAAGAGGTACGGCTGCTCTTATCCGGCAGGAGCCTGCTTTTGAAATGATGAATGAGCCGGTTATGAACGCAATTGTCTTCCGCTACGTTCCTGCCTCTTGCCCGGCTGGGCGGAGTCCCGAAGAATGGTCGGATGAACTTAACGTCCGCATTCGCTCCACACTGTTGTCAGAGGGAACGGCGGTGCTTGCGCGCACGAAAGCAAACGGGCGATTGTGGCTCAAGTTCACTCTGCTGAATCCGGGCACGGAGCTGAGGCATACGAAGCAAATTTTGCAGAGGGCACAGGAGATTGGGAGGGCCGTTGAAGCGGTAGGCTGAGAAGCCCGACAGGAAACGGACTGCGACTGACTTCGGTCCATCAAGCCGCGTGCCGGCGAATTACTGCAGGTGCGAAGATCACGACCGGATTCATAGGCAGATCATGATATTAATCTAAGCTCAAACAGGAGGAACCGTTACATGAGTGCAAGGGAAATCGCCGCCAAAGCGGCCATGCAGAGCTTTCTCAATTGTTATCTGCGGGAAACGGGCAGTGGAGATTGGGCTTCGGCAGATGAAATCGGACTTGGAACGGCAGACAAGGAAACCGCCGTCTATACGAAAGTGGATTTGCCTCTTCAAGGGGTGGTTATTGCAGCCGGAGTCCGGTATAAGTCACCCACGGGCCGGCATGTATACGCCTTTCCCGTGTATTACCGGACGGGGGCCGGGCAGAAGTGGGTGGAGGCGGATTATGTGACGCTGGCTGCCATCCTCGTGAAAGAGCTCTCGCTTCAACCGCGGGCTGCGGAGACGTTAGAGGAGACAGCGTCGGATGCATTCCAGCAGGCAGCCTCAGAAGCAATCTCAGAAGCAGCATCCGCCTTGGATGTGGCATCAGAAGCAGCCTCAGAGGCAACTTCAGAAGGCACCTCAGAAGCATCCTCAGAAGTAGCATCAGAAGCAGCATCGGCAGCGGAGGCGCCCCCCGTGGTTGTGACGGCCGCAGCGCGCCATTCCACAGTGGATGAGCTTATTCTACGGCTGATCCAGAGCACCCGCAACATCGAAACCTTCGTCTCTAGCCGCCGGGACGATACGGAGTCTTTGTACGGTTTCGATACGGATTTTATCGAAGCGGAGCAGTCGCTGTTGTTCGGTCATCTGATTCATCCCACTCCCAAGAGCCGCCAGGGCATACCCGAGGAAGAGCAGGCCCTGTACTCGCCGGAGCTGAAGGGTGAATTTCAGCTTCATTACTTCCGCGCTCACCGCTCCATCGTCCGTGAAGATTCGGCATTGTCCGAATCAGCCTCGGAGCTGGTCAAAGCGGGTCTGCGCGATGATCCGTCGGTGCCATTGGCTTTTAAGGAAGAATTCTGCGGAAGCGTCCGTAAGCAAGCAGCCGTCGGTTACCCGGACGAAGTAAACCGGCCGGCTAACGAAGCAGACCCGGATTCTGCAAATGATGCGGACAGCCCTGCTGCTGACGACTACTCGCTGATCCCGGTTCATCCGCTTCAGGCCCGGTGGCTTCTCACCCGGCCGGAGGTGCAGCGATACATGGAAGCGGGATTGCTGCAGGATATGGGACAGCTTGGACAGCCTTACGCAGCTACTTCTTCGCTGAGAACGGTATATCATCCGGAATCCCGCTTTATGTTCAAATTCTCCGTGCAGGTGAAGGTGACGAATTCCCTGCGCGTGAATCTGTTCAAGGAGCTGGAACGGGGCGTTGAGGTTCAGCGCCTGCTTCTGACGGATCTCGGGCGCGTGAGGGACCTATTCCCCGGATTCGATATTACTTGCGATCCGGCCTACCTCACACTTCGACTCGGACAAGAGGAAGAATCCGGCTTTGAAGTGGTCCTGCGCGATAACTCGTTCCGCCAAACCGCGACATCAAGCGAAGCGCAGAATGCGACGCTTGTAGCGGGTCTGGTACAGGACGCGCTGCCGGGCCAGCAGACCCGGATAGCGCGGATCATCCGGGAGCTGTCTGCCCGTGAAGGAAGAAGTACGGAAGAGGTAAGCACGGACTGGTTCCGGCGTTATCTGGATATTTCGCTCCGTCCGATGGTGTGGCTCTATTTGACTTATGGCGTGGCACTGGAAGCGCACCAGCAGAACAGCGTGGTGCAGCTCAAGGAAGGATACCCGGAGCGGTTCCGTTATCGTGATAATCAGGGATATTATTTCTGCCGGTCGACCCGGCCTCTGCTGGACAATCTTCTGCCGGGAATCGGTGAGAAAAGCCAGACGGTCTGCGAAGATGCGGTTGCAGACGAGCGCTTCCGGTACTACCTCATTTACAATCACATGTTTGGTCTGATTAACGGGTTCGGTGCCGCGGGACTGATTGATGAAGGAGTTCTGCTGGCAGAACTGCGCGCGGCATTGGAGGCTTTCTTGCCTCAAGACAGGGAACCTTCCGTATTCTTGAGAAGTCTGCTGACCTCAGAGAAACTGCCCTGCAAAGCCAATCTTCTGACCCGGTTGTATGACATGGATGAGCTTGTGGGAGCGATGGATACCCAGTCCATTTACTGCCTCGTAGATAATCCGCTTGCAAAGGAGGCTGGCTGCGATGACGGCAAGCAGGTATTCGCTGAGCTCGGACAACGGTAGCGGGGAGCAAGCTGCTGCTGGTTCTAACGGATCTGCAGCCGAAGAGGGGGCCTGCGCCTTCCAGCTCTTTCATCCCGGCTTGAACAAGACGATTTCGTTCCGTCCGGTTTCACTGGAGCAGGATGTTGAGCTTCTGCACAACTGGCAGCAGCAAGCCCATGTTATTCCTTACTGGAATTTGAATGTAAGCCGGGATCAGTACCACGCCCATTTGCGGAGTTTCCTTGCCGATACGCACCAGACGCTCTATCTGGGGCTGCTGGACGGGATTCCCGTGAGCTACTTCGAAGCTTACTGGACGCGCAGCGATGTGATTGGCCGGCACTATGAGGCTCATCCGGCGGATCAAGGCGTTCATTTGCTGATCGGCCCGCCTGAATACACGGGTAAAGGCTACGCCCTCCCGCTTCTCCAAGCGATGGTTGCCTTCCTGTTTCGTCATGCGGATACGCTGAAAATTATTGCGGAGCCTGATATCCGGAACGGCAAAATGATTCATATTTTCGAGAAATGCGGTTTTGTATTCCAAAAAGAAGTTACGCTTCCCGATAAAAAAGGCGCGCTGATGTTCCTGAAGCGGGAGATTTTCAGCGCAAAATGGAAGCAGCAGTGGGGACAGCTCCCTGATATCAAGGTGTTCACACCTTGGTTCGGAGAAGATGGCGGGTATGAACGCTGGGGCAATTGACAGCGGGGTTGTGTCATCCAGTGCTTCATCCGGACTCGTTTGTTCTCTACACAAAGAGGCCTGGACCCTGTCCGCAGCGGACTGGACAGCCAATGAAATCATTCTCATATGAGAGAAAGACGGAAGGTAAGGAGATATGAAATGCGAAGCGAACGGAAGGAAGAAGTGCAAGGCCAGATGTTGAGAACGGCGGGGGCCGACAAGGAAATCCGGCTGCATGCCCAGGCTGAGGGAACAGCTAGATCGCCGGAATCCATCCTTTATGATGTGCTTGGCATAGGGATCGGTCCTTTTAATCTGGGGCTGGCGGCTCTGCTGCAGAAAACACCCCACATCCAGTCTCTTTTTGTTGATCAAAAGTCCCGTTTTGACTGGCACGCAGGAATGCTGATTGAAGGAACGACACTGCAAGTGCCTTTTTTCGCGGATTTGGTTACGATGGCGGACCCGACGAATCCGCTCAGTTTTTTAAATTATTTGCACGAGCAGGGGAGGCTGTATGCCTTTTACTTCCTGGAGAAGTTCCATATCCCAAGACGCGAATACAACGAATATTGCCGCTGGGCTGCCGGGAAGCTGCCTTCCTGCCAATTCGGTATGGAGGCGCGGGATGTCCGGCTGGATTCGTCGGGCAGTGAGAGCGTGTTCGAGGTAGACGTGTACGATGCGGCTTCTAATGAAACGAGGACTTACCGGACCCGCAATCTGGCTCTCGGGGTAGGAAGTGTGCCCTCGGTTGGGGAGCGGTTCCGCACGCATTTGGGGGAGAGTGTGTTTCATTCGGCCGATTTCATGAATAAGCTGGAGCAGTGCCGCAGGGCCAAGTCGGTGACGGTCATCGGTTCCGGGCAGAGCGCGGGAGAGGTATTCTTACGGCTGCTCCAAGAGCAGGAAGCCTGCGGTTACCGGCTCGACTGGTTTACGCGGTCTGCCGGATTTTTCCCGATGGAATATTCCAAGCTCGGTCTGGAGCACTTCTCCCCGGATTATACGAATTATTTCTATCAGCTTCCGCAGGCCGTCAAGGACGAGATCCGGGAAGGACAGGCACTGCTGTACAAGGGAATTAGTGCCGCTACGATCGCGGACATCTATGAGGCGCTGTACGAGGCGAGCGTCGGCGGGAAGGAGCTTGCCGTAAGACTGCTTGCGTCCACGGAGGTACGCAATATCAAACCGGTGTCCGGGGAGCACAGCGAGCAAGTCAGACTGACCTGCAGGCATTTGATCCAGGATGAGCATTTTACGCATGACAGTGATGTAGTGATTATGGCGACAGGCTACACGCATACGGTACCCGGCTGCTTAGGATCGTTGCAGGATTTGATCCGCTGGGATTCAGCCGGACGCTATGAAGTAGGAGGCGATTACAAGCTTGTCTTGAAGGAAGAGCTGGCCAATTCGATTTATATTCAGAACGGGGAGCTTCATACGCATGGAGTCGGGGCGCCGGATTTGGGTCTGGGAGCCCATCGGAACAGCGTTATTATTAACTCGCTTGCGGGCGAAACGGTGTATCCCGTTCGTGAACGCAACGTTTTCCAGCAATTCGGGATTCGATGAGAACGAAGCCCGCAGGCTTTAGAGCCGGCTCCCCCCGGGCTCAGCTGGCCCAGACTGTACTTCTGGGTTGTGTGTTTCTCGGTTTGTTTACGGAAGTGCTGCTGTCGCCTTTTTATCCTCAGTTTTTCAGCAAAGTGTTCGGCGTCGAAGATTACGCATTTACCGGCGTCTATATTTTCGTGTGCCGACTTACCGTCGTACTTATTTCCCCGTTGTGGGGTTTGTTATCCAAAAGGTTTGAGGCCAAGCATCTGCTGGCAGCCGGACAGGCGGGAACAGCCGTGTGTACGGCACTGATGGCAACGGCCGGTACCGCTGCCGAATTCCTTGCCATAACGGTTCTGCTTCTATTGTTCAAAAGCAGTTACATGCTCATCTATCCGCTCATGATCGAGTTATCCGAGGGACGCAAAAACGCGGCGACTGCCGGGAAGTTTCATGCGGTTCATCATACCGCCATTATTGTGTCTACACTGGTCGGTGCCAAAATGCTGGGCATGGAGCAGCCCCTTACTTTGTTCTACGGGGCAGCTGCTGCTGACGCCGTACAGCTTGCGCTCTGCGTGTGGGTGCTGCGGGGGTATGCGGGCCAGGCCGCAGACAAAGCGGAGCCCGCAGTGACGGGTGACGCCCGGACAGCGGAAGCATCGAAGCGGGTGCATGCGGCAGAAGCGCAAGGAACTGAAGTGGGTAATCGGCAGGAGCCGGCAGGGAAGCAGCCGGCAAGCCTGAACGGCACAGCTTCAGCTCCGAGTATTGTGAAGAGGTATGGCTTCCTTCTGGCTATTGGGATTGTATTCTGCACGCTGGCGCTGGCGAACAACTTGATCCGGCCGTTCTTTACCCCGCTGGCAGAAGCCAGGTTCGGTACCGGGACAGAGATGGGGAGCCTTTTGTTCCTGATCCCGAGCGCGATGGCGGTGGCGGCGATGCCTCTTATCCGGAGACTTTGCGTGCCGGAGCGGTCAACGGCCGTTTATACGGCCGGTATTGCCATCATGTCGATCGGTTTACTCTTGCAGGCGGCGGCAGACAGTTTGGTGGTGATGATTATCGGGCGCATGCTGTACGGGCTGTTCCTGGCCTTAACGATGGCTGTACTGGACGTCATGCTGTTCGACCGCAGCAGCGGAAGCAGCCTGTCTCTTCATTTTAGCGTGATCGTATCGTTCCAGAATGTGGGCGAACTGCTGTCTCCGCTGCTCGCATCCTCGCTGGCCCGTGAAATAAGCTTAACGGCACCGCTTGTTGCGGCAGCTCTTCTGTGTATGGTGAATCTGCTGCTCTTCATTATTTTTGTGAGGAGCAGAGCTTCAAGAGCCGGCAAGAGCACGCCGCATCCGGAAAGTGAGATTTACTGCTAGGGACGGGATATCCGCGATAACTGTACGGAGGTTGCCGGAAGATGCCACAGGGAAGCTGGTAGCTGTCTTACAGGCAGCCTGCCTGCGTAGATAGTGCAAGGACAGTTAAAGTTGACACTTGCGGCTCGAGGTTCCCTTAGGATACAGCCTTCATTATGTTCGATGTTCGAAGCAGGGCAACAAGGTTAAAGCGGCTGCTGATGGGAGCAGGAAGCCCGCTGCAAGGAGAAACCCGACAAAATGGGGATAAAAGGGAGGGATGAGGATGAACCGGATATCGCAGGACATGCGGGTCAGCGAGGCTATCGCCTCCCCGCAATATGCGCAGGTTCTAAGCAGAGTGTTCCGGCAATTGATTGAATCTCTGCTGTACGAGGAAGTGATAGAAGCCCAGACGCAGCAGAAGGGGGACGTTACTTTATATACTCTGCGGGGCACCGATTCACGGGGCCGCCCCTGCTTCTATACTTGCTGTGGCAAACGGCGCTTGTCGTTTGGGCGCATTCGTCTGACCGAGGCGCCGGTGATCCGGCAATCCGCGGAAGGCAGGGGAGAGGCGTCTTCCGTAGCTCTTTTTATGCGCGAAGTCGTCAAACCTGATCGTTCATCCAGCGGTATGGAACCGGATGAACAGAAACTGGAAGCTTTCATTGAAGAACTGGAAGAAACGGTGCTGAAGGACACGCTGAGCCAGTATGAGCGAGCGAATAGCGGTGTACAAAACGCGAATAACAATGCACAAAGCGGTACACAAAACAGTGTGCAGAGCGCGGAACACGGCAGCCTCCAAGGGAAGGGCTACGACGCGCTCGAAAGCGGGCTGACGGACGGACATCCCTATCACCCGAGCTACAAGTCCAGGATCGGCTTTGACTATGCCGATCATATGGCTTACGGGCCGGAGTACAAGAAGCCCCTCCGGCTGCTGTGGGTGGCCGTGAGCCGGGAGAATACCCGGGCGGCCATCAGCTCCGGATCGGACTTCGGCGGCCTGCTGGCTGCCGAACTGGGCGAAGCGGAGCTGGCAAGGCTCAATGCCGCAGTCCGGGCTGCCGGATGCGATCCCCGGCACTACCACTTCGTGCCGGTGCATCCGTGGCAGTGGAAGAAGAAAATCGCGCCGGCGTACATGGCGCATCTGCGGGACAGGCGGATGATCCTGCTCGGTGAATCACCGGACGAGTATTTGCCGCAGCAATCCATCCGCACGATGGCCAACCGGAGCAGGATCGCTAAAGCCTCCCTGAAGCTGGCTATGAATCTGTTGAACACTTCCAGCTCCCGCCATCTGCCGCCTCATTTCGTTACGACAGCGCCGATGGTGTCCGACTGGCTGAACGGGCTGGTGGAGGGCGACGATTATTTGAAGAACGAGGCGAAGCTCATCTTGCTGCGTGAGTTCGCGGGGATCTCTTATGACCCGCCAGCAGCGGATGATCCGAGGGCTGAGGGGGCTGCCGGATCACTCGGCTGCATCTGGAGGGAGAGCATTCACCGGCACCTGGAAAAAGGAGAAGAGGCTGTTCCGTTCAATGCGCTGTGCGCACTGGAACTGGACGGTACGCCGTACATTTTGCCATGGCTTCAGTCTATAGGGATTGAGAGCTGGCTGAGAAGACTGTTTGAAACCTCTGTTCTGCCCATTGTTCATCTGCTAGTCGCGCATGGCGTTTCGCTCGAAACGCATGCACAGAACATGGTGCTCGTTCACCGGGACGGGATGCCCGTGAGGGTTGCGCTTAAGGATTTTCACGAGGATGTCCTTTTCTGCCGGGAGTACTTGGCGCAGCCGGAGAAATGCCCTGATTTTACGCAGGCGCATGAAATTTATGAGGGTGCTCCCCTCGGAACCTATTTCGAAATGGCGGATGTCGCATCCGTCCGGAGCCTGACGCTCGGCGCTCTGTTCTTCATCAATCTCGGCGAATTGGCGCTCCTGCTGGCAGACCGGTGCGGATATGAGGAAACCCGTTTCTGGGAACTGGCCGCGCAGGTGCTGGGCGAATATGAGCGCAGGTTCCCGCAGCTCGCGGAGCGTTACAGGCAGGCGGATCTGTTCGTGCCGACCTGCCGGGTGGAGCAGCTTACCAAGCGCCGCTTGTATCCTCAGCGGGATTCACTTACGCATGAGGTGCCCAATCCGCTGTTCGCGGTAACCCGGCAGCTGGAGAAGTCAGGCCAGGCCTGATAACCAAGGAGGGAAAGTTATATGTTAGCCGTTAACCGCACCCAGATAGATGCGGCCGAGTTTAGCAACCGTCTGCTCACTTACGAGCGGATGGCGCATTTCCGCAGGATCGAAGGCCGGAGGATTGCGCTGTGCTTATCCGATCCGGTCGATGTTGTCCGGCTTGTTCTGCTGGTACGGGGGCAAGGCGGCTCCGTGCTGCTGATTCATGGCGATACACCGCTGGAGACAGCCCTGCACCAAGCCGGACAAGCGGGATGCAGCGGGCTCGTGTACCAGAATCCCGAGAATTGGATTTCCGCCGGTCAGGACCGGTATGCCAAGCCGGAAGATACTCTTGCTGCGGGCTTGGAGCATGAGCTTCCCCCGGCGTATGGCACAAGCTCCGGCAATGAGCCGTCCTTGTTACAGTTCAGCTCGGGTACGACCGGCAGCGCCAAGCTTATCCGGCGGACCTGGCAGGAGATTGATATAGAGCTGGCAGCCTACAACGAAGCACTGGAAACCGATGAATCGGAAGTGCCGATTGTGCTTCCGTCGGTCACTCACTCGTACGGGCTGCTGTGCGGAGTATTGGCTTCACTTCGCAGAGGAGCCAGTCCGGTTATTGTGACGAACCGCAATCCTAAGTTCGCACTGAACCTGATCCGGGATACGCCCAAACATCTCGTGTACGGGGTTCCGCCGCTGCTTCACATCTTGTCTTCTTTTCCGGGCGAATCTGTTCCTTTCCATAAAATCATGAGCTCCGGCGCGCCTATGCCAGGCAGTCTCTACGACAAGCTGCGTCCTGTGGTGCCTGTTATGATGCAGCAGTACGGCTGCTCCGAAGCCGGATGTATCTCCATCTCCAATCAGATGGAAACGAATGCGGACATGGGGAAGCCGCTCGGGCATTTGCAGGTGGCTGTAAGTCAGGATGAGGCCCATCCGTCCGAGCTGCTGGTGACGACGAACAGCCGTAAGATTTCCACGGGAGATATCGGATATCTCAGTGAGCAAGGGAATCTGCGGGTCGTCTCCCGTATGGATGATGTCATTAACGTCTCGGGACTAAAAGTGTTCCCTATGGAGGTGGAAGATGTCCTCTCCAGATGTACGGGAATCAGAGAATCGGTTGTCTACAGAGGACAGCATCCCGTTATGGGAGAAACCGTCAAGGCTCAGATCGTAGCCGAGCCCGCTGTAGCCGCGCAGGAAGTGATGGACTGGTGCATGCAGTGGCTGCCTCCCTACAAGGTGCCGTCGGAGATAAGGATCGTCAGTGAAATTCCTAAGAACACCGGGGGCAAAATCAGCCGGAGATTACTGGAAATGGGGGATTTGTCATGAACGGCAAGCAAGATCAAGCAGAACCTGCGGCGCCGCGGGATATGGAATCTTTGCGGGAAGTGCGGCGAGAGAAGCTGAACGCTCTTTTTACAGAAAAGCTGCAGGTGCCCAGGGGAGTTTACCTTACGGATGATACCCGGCTCCGCGAAGATTTGCGGATTGACTCGGTTATGATTCTTCAACTGCTGGTCCACATTGAGGTCGAGTTGGGCCTGCAGGTTCCCGAAGATGAGATCGATCCGAAGGCTTTCCTGACGATCGGGTCTCTTCTCGATTTTATCGGTCAGCTAAGCCCCCTCGCGTCTGGCGGTACCGTATGATCAAAGTTCACTGTCTGATGAGCTGTTTATGCGAAATTATTAAAAGAAACAGCAAGGTCGATCACCGGCCTTATTATTTCGGAATTTGGGATTCCGGGTTCTCGGTGAAAGAAGATGGGACCATTACCTACTATGCCGACGGGCACCGGCATGATTATTTCCTGTCCTGGTACGAGAAGTTCTTCGGGCTTCGCGTGCATGAATGGTATGATCCCGGCCGGACCAGGCAGCAGAACCTGGACATGTTTCTTCAATTAATAGCGGACCGGCCGGATCACCGCCATCTGATTGTGCAGATTGATATGTCTGTGCTCCCGGAGCGGGAGAACAAATTTTATCAGAAGCCGTTTCCGCACTACCTCGTACTGTCTGAGACTTCCGATCCGGAAGAATGGTTTATGTTCGACCCGGACTTCCGGTGGGAAGGAAATATAAGGAAAGAACGCGTGATTGAGGCGATTATACAGAATCCTTTTGGCGGAGGATTTTATGTGGATGCTTTGAATATTCAAGCGCCTGCAGCCGGCACGATCCAGCGGTATTTTCACGCCGGTTTTCATGAGGACATCAATCCGCTGACGTCCCGCATCCGGGAAACGATCCTTCAAATCGCCAGTGGACGAAGCGGCTCTACACTCGCTATGCTGATGCTCGCTCTCAAACAGATTCATATTCTCGCTATCCGCAAGTACAGCTACGATTATGCGCTGATGGTTTTCAGAGACGCGCTCGGGTATCCCGAGGAGCTCTACGAATACTGGGCTCAGCAAATCCGTGATCTCGTTCAGGCTTTCAATACTATCCAGTATATCGCAGCTAAAGTGTCGATTAAGGGGGATCCGGGTCTTGTACCGGGCCTCTTGGAGTCAGTGGATAAGGCGGACCGGATCGAATTTGATCTCAAAAAAGAGATCGGACGCCAGTTTGCGCAGTGGTGGGACTCTTCCCGCAAAGAACAAAGTTCTGCAGCAACCTCCTAATAGAAAGGGGAGACATTACCCGATGAATATCTCGCTAGGTACCATTTCGTTTCGTCATGCTCTGATATCGTTTGGTGAACTTGTCCGCTACGCACAGGCACAAGGTTTCAGCGGCATTGAGCTATGGGGGATTCATGCACAGCATCTGTATGACAACAGGCAGGAGCAAGAACTGGAAGAGCTTCACTATCTGCGTACTCATAACATGAACATAACGATGATCAGTGATTATCTGGATATATCTCCGCAAGCGGACTTCGGCCAGACGGCAGCCAAATGCCGCAGGCTTATCGAGCTTGCCGGCGCGTTCGGAACGAACCGCATCCGTACTTTTGCAGGACAAGAACCCAGCTCAGGCGTAACGCCGGCCGCAAGGGAAGGTTACACCCGGCGGTTAAGCGAGCTGTGCGACTTGTGCGGGGAGCATGGGGTGAAGCTGCTTATTGAGACACATCCCAATACCCTTGCAGACACACTCGCCTCTACTTTGGTGGTACTGGAAGAAACGGGGCATGAGCAGCTCGCCATCAATCTCGACTTTCTTCATTTGTGGGAAGCGGGCGAGGATTTGCAGGAATGTATGCGGCTTCTGGAACCTTGGGTGCAGCATTATCATTTGAAAAATATTTCGTCCCCGCAGTATCTGGACGTTTTTCAGCCTCATAATGTGTATTCCTCCAGCGGGACACGCGAGGGGATCGTGAAGCTTGGAGGCGGGGCCGTGGATTACAGGAGTATCCTGAAGTACATACACCGTACCGGGATTCCCGCTTCGCTGGAGTGGTTCGGTCCCGATCCGCTGAATATCCTGAAAGAAGAGATGGATTGGCTGCGGAAGCTGGAACTTGTAAATCATTTACAAATATTTAACGCAGCGCGTAATTTCCCCGAATAATTCTTCGCCATACTGAAGGCAGAACGTATTCTGCCGGAAAGCCGTGGTGACTTATTCGATGAAATCGGGACAATCACTTAAATGGTTGAAAAGCTTGGGAGTTCTCTTGTTTGCCGCAAGTTTGTACAGTCCGTCTGCTTACGCTTCTGTGGAAGAAGGATACCTTCCTCTACGAAGTATGCTCGAACAATCAGGAGCGCGTGTGACCTGGGAGCAGAGTTCGCAGACGGCTTTTTTTACTCTGCACAATGGTGCGTCCGGTTCGGTGACGATCGGCAGCAGCGAGTATAAGTTCGAAGGCACGACCGTCAAACTGAACGGACGCATTCAGCTCATCTCGGACGCGACATATGTTCCTCCGGGTTTGATCGAGCTGGTCTTGAGCAGACTTAGCGCTGGGCAGCCCCCTGAGTCTACCCAGCCTGCTCAGCCGGACAAGGAGCGGCCTAGGCTGGCCGAAGTGACGGCAGACGGCGAGACCGAGTCCGTCGACAGCGGCGATGACGCTGCCGACGATCCTGCCATTTGGCTTCATCCGGAGGATTCGTCCAAGAGCCGGATTATCGCCACCAACAAAGGCGGCGGCATTCTCGTTTATGATCTGTTTGGCAAGCAGGTACAATCTTATGAACTCGGCAAAATGAACAACATCGATGTGCGCTACGGTTTTCCGCTTAACGGGAAGAAGATAGATATTGCAGCCGCGACGAACCGGTCGGCGAACACGGTTGATGTGTTTGCGATCGTCCCGGAAACCGGCGAACTGAAGAGTATTACGTCCCAGCCTATTCAACCGGCGATGAAAGAAGTGTACGGCTTTAGTCTGTATCACAGTCTGAAGACGGATAAGTTCTACGCGCTGGTTCTCGGCAAAGACGGAGAGTTCGAGCAGATTGAGCTGATACCGGGTACAGACGGCATAACAGGAAAGCGCGTACGGGATTTCAAAGTCAGTTCGCAGGCGGAAGGCATTGTCGCAGACGATGAGTATGCGATAATTTATCTGGCCGAAGAAGACAAAGCCATCTGGAAGGTGGGCGCGGAGCCAGGCAGCGGGAGCAAGCCGGAAGCCAGCGTCGACGATGTGAACAGTTCGCATTTGACGGCCGATATCGAAGGACTGACCCTATACTACGCCGCTGACGGCAAAGGATATCTCCTTGCATCCAGCCAGGGCAGCAGCACTTATGCCGTCTATGAGCGTCAAGGGAACAACCGGTATCTCGGGAGCTTCGGCATTAAGGACGGCGCGATTGACGGAACTTCGGAGACGGATGGGATAGACGTGTTAGGTTTTGGGCTGGGGGATGCGTACCCTAACGGGATTTTCGTTGCCCAGGATGATGAGAACATTGACAACGGCACCGCTGTAAATCAGAATTTTAAAATTGTAGCCTGGGATAAGCTGGCGAAATCTTTTAAGAATCCGCTGCTTGTGGACAATGGAATAGATCCGCGTCAGCTGGTGAACCGGCGGAAGTAGTCATAGATGATGGATGGACGAATGCAGAAGACCCCCTCGGACGGTGAGGGGGCTTCTGCATTTGTCTGAATGTTTAACGGTTCTTTGAGCAAGCGCGGAGGGAGTAGCGGATGCGTTTGTCCCTGCGCTTTGCTTTCTGCGTGCGAAACTTTTATCATGGGTAAAGATTATAAAAAATGAATCTCCCGGAGAAACGGTCCCAAGGGTCTTGGGTTCTTACCGGAATTGGACTAGACAGGTGCTGTGCAGAATGCCTGGAAATAGATAGAGGAAGAATGGCTATAGATAAATGGCTATAAATAAGGAATGCCTCCTTAGTATGGCTAGATCCTAGTGAAGTTAAGACGTGATCAAGAAAGGAGCTGACCCTATGTATCTGCCCGGCTTTAATTTGGAAGGTAAAACGGCGCTCGTGACCGGAGCGGGCAAAGGCATCGGAAGAGCGCTGGCCATCGGGCTTGCAGAAGCGGGAGCGGATGTGATGCTGGTATCCCGGACTCTGAGCGATCTGGAGTCCGTGGCTCAAGAGATTACCGGTCTGACCGGACGACGAGCCTATCCGATTACAGCGAATGTCGGCGTGCGTGAAGATGTGACGGCGGCGGTAGAAGAGGCGGTGCGTCTTGCCGGACGTATCGATGTGCTCGTCAATAATGCGGGCATGAACATCCGCACACCTGCGCTGGAGGTGACGGAGGATGAATGGGACGTGATCGTGCAGACAAATCTGAAGTCTGCCTTCCTGATGTCCCAGACGGTTGGCCGTCATATGAAAGAGCATGGCAGCGGACGAATCGTGAACGTAGCCTCCGTCGGCGGACATGTTGCTCTGCGCACAGGCGTCGTATATGGCACCACGAAGGCTGCGCTCGTTCACATGACCCGCATCTTGGCGATGGAGTGGGGGAAGCACGGCATTCTGGTCAATGCCATCGGCCCCTGGTATTTCCATACGCCGCTCACCGAGAAGCTGCTGGCTAACGAAGCTTTCATGACCGAGGTGGTCGGACGCACGCCTCTGGGCCGGATCGGACAGCTGGAGGAGCTGGTCGGCCCCGTGGTCTTCCTTGCCTCTGATGCTTCGAGCTATGTAACCGGACAAACCTTGTATGTGGATGGAGGCATGACGATCTATGGCTTCTGAGCGTGCAGGTAGAAGCGGGGAAGCAGGGAGGGGGCTCCCTCCGCTGAAGCTAAGCGTGCTGGACCTGGTCCCCGTCATGCAGGACGCCGATTCCCCGGCTGCGCTGAAGCAGGCCGTGCTGCTGGCGCGCACTGCGGAGCGGCTCGGGTACACGCGCTACTGGGTGTCCGAGCATCACGATATGGATAAGCTGGCTTCGGCTTGCCCGGAAGTGCTGCTCGCACATATCGGTGCGCATACCGAGAAGATCCGCATCGGATCGGGTGCGGTTCTGCTGCCGCACTACCAGCCGATCAAGGTGGCCGAGGCGTTTCATCTGCTGGCGACGCTGCATCCCGGACGCATTGATCTGGGCATCGGCCGCGCGCCCGGAGGCTCTGCGCACGTCATGATGGCGCTGAGCGGCAACTTCCTGGAGAATATACGGCGGATGCCGGAGAAGATCCAGGATCTCTCGAACCTGCTCGCAGGCGAGTACCGCCTGGAGGGGGAGCTGATCACGGCGCGTCCGGTGCCGCCCGTTTCCCCGGAGCTGTGGCTGCTCGGCACGAACGTCAAAAGTGCCGCTTACGCTGCGGAATACGGCACGGGGTATGTGTTCGGACACTTCATGAGCGATGTGGACGGAGCCGCCGTGCTGGAGGCATACCGCAGCAGGTTCGAGCCATCCCGGCTGCTGGCTAAGCCGAAAGCGATTGCTGCGGTTCACGTCGTCTGTGCCGAGACGGAAGAGGAGGCACTTGCGCTTGCGGCTGAAAGCGCCGGTATGCAGCAGCCCGGGGCGGCTGCGGGAGGCTCAGCGGCGCACCTTGCCGCTTCTTCCGGCCTAGACGCCGATGTCAGGCCGGCCGCATCTGCGCAGCCGCTGGAGCGGCCCGGAGGGCTCAGGCAGGAGCCGGCGTCTCAAGTCCCGCATCCGGGCAGCTCTTCCGGACAGGAGGAAGCATCCGGCGCCCCGGACGGCACCCAGTCAGGAGGCAGATCCCCGGAGCCGAACAGCTCATCCCGGCGGATTCTAGCCGGGACTCCGGGGCAGATCCGGGAAAAGCTTACGCAGATGCAGAGAGAGTACGGCGTGGATGAATTCATGATCGTAACGAATTTGCCTGATTACCGCAAACGTCTCCAATCTTATGAATTATTAGCTGCCTTTCTGCAGGAAAGCTAGTCTCTGCGGATCGTGATGATATACATCGGAACAGTTGCACAGCGGAGCTTTTAGCTTTACGATGAATACTTATACGCCTTTGTAGAAAATAAAGAACATGTAGAACAATTCATGAAATCACTCTAATAGAAGCAGGTGAACGAACATGCAAATTACGGTACTAGACGCCAGCATGATGTATAGCGAGGACAACGGGTATATCGGCAAAGTGGAATTCAAAGCCACCGAGGGCACAACCGCGTATGAAGTCGCTCTTTTCAGCAAGAAAGGGAAGGAATGGATGTACAGCCTGAACTTTACCAAGGAATCGGGCAGTGAGGAAGAAATTACGTTTATCGAAGAAAAGCTCGAAGAGGATGATGATCTGTTCGATTTTCTGATCGAAACCGCGTTAAGCCGGCTGGAAAAACCGGAATCCGCAGACGAAGACAAGCCGGACGAGGAATAATTAGCCGCCCGCCCGGAAAGCAGTCCCGGCGGAATAGTTCCCGCTCGGCGGACTGACCTTAGCTGCCGGCGTGTGAAGCGGTACTTTCTCAGATAGGCAATATACCTTGCTTAGCATGCCCGCCAGCGATTCTGCTGCGGGTATTTTACCGGCAAAGAACAAGTGAAAGTAGGAGCGCGTCCAGCCTAAAACACTTGAGCTGATCGGTTCGGTTCGGATCGGATCGGATCGGATCAGATCAGTCTATAAGGCATGGAATGGATTGTCCGATTCATAATCTGCCTAAGCATGCAGATTGAGCATACAGAGGAGGCCGTCAGATGGAGACAAAAGAGGGACAAGGCCGGGAAGAGCTGGCGACATTCGCGGGAGGCTGCTTCTGGTGCATGGTTACCCCGTTCGAAGAGCTGCCGGGCATACAGGGTATCGTGTCCGGCTATACGGGAGGAACGGAAGAGAATCCGACTTACGAGCAGGTGAAAGCGGGGACCACCGGGCATACCGAGGCCGTTCAGATCCGTTTTAACCCGGAAATTTTCCCCTACACAAGGCTGGTTGAATTGTTCTGGCAGCAGATTGATCCTACGGATGCTCACGGACAGTTCCAGGACCGCGGATTGTCGTACCGGACAGCTATCTTCACTCATACAGAGCAGCAGCGGGAGCTTGCGGAGCAATCCAGGCTTGATCTGGCCCGGAGCGGGCGGTTCCATAAGCCGATTGTGACGGAGATCGCGCCTGCCGGTCCTTTTTATGAAGCCGAGGAATACCACCAGAATTATCACCGTAAGAATCCAAAACATTACAAGGAAGATCGTGCTCAGTCGGGCCGGGACGAGTTTATCCGTTCCCATTGGAAGTAGAGCAGGGGAATATGCCAAGACCGCTGGTATCAATCAGCGGTTTTTGTGCATGCAGCAGGACGACGCCGTTAGTGGGATAAGGAGGCTGGATGCTGCTCATTAAGTAATCGGCGGTTTTATCGCACCCCGTTCATCTGCAACATTTTTTATAGGGAAGCGTTACTAAGAGTGAGAAGAACTAGGAAGGTGGTTGCCATGAAAACTTGTTTCCGGATGCTTTTCATTATATGTATGGTATGGATCGTTATGGCCTGTCTTATAACCGGTTGTGCGCCGGGGCATACGGGCATGGAAGGTGTGGCGGCTGATCCGGTGCAGCACCCGGACAGTCCCCACCAAACGGTGCAAGGAATTATTGTGAATAAGGAAGTCGTAGACGAGTATCACCGTATTCTGGTGGCCACTAATGTCACTGGCAAGGATCTGAAGGAGTATCCATCAGAGGAGATAATTAAGCGTGCGATGGAAGAACGCACGATCGCCTGGTACACCCTTAAAGATAAGAAGGCTTATGATACAAGCGGCATAGGAGAGAGGATCAGTGTTACATCGGGACCTCTGGTGCTTTTATCTCAGCCGCCGATCCTCGATGCTGTAAAGATCGAGCTTATGGACCTCGGACACAGCAGCCCGTAAGAAACCTCCCCGTTCAGAAGCTGCAGCGGGAATGCACGTACCTGATAACTGGATGGGCGAATGATGGAGAATTTCCTCAATCGAATGAGCGTATAGAGAGAAGGAAGGATGCAGTTCCATTCTTTTTGAGTTCTGTGATGAGCTATAAAAAATACCCCTTTGGAGTTATATAAAAATGTGCCTTTTTGTCATATATTTAGAAATGTTACCAGTTAAGTCCATTTGGCAACATTTTACTAAGGGGGATTTATATGACACGTTTTCGCACCGTTCCAAGCCGGAGCTTATCACTCTGGCAGTCGGCCGTAACCGACACTGTCCGCAGCAGCATGGAGGATCAATTGCTGAAGTCCGGGCAGGAGCAGCCTGAGCAGCAGGCGGATCTGCTGGCAGCGGCTCCGCTTGCTGCAGCGGATAACCCGGCTCAACTGCTTGCCTCCTTGCACGAGCATATCTTGCGGGAGCAGGTAGAAGACAATCCCGGTCCTCTTCTCAGGGCGTCCGGCAGCGCATTAGATGCATCGGCAGAAGCGGGTCCGGGTTCAGATGCCGCAGAGGCATCCCGTCTTATGTACGAGGCGGCTATTGCCAAGGCGGAGGGAAATGAAGAGGAGGCACTTCGTCTCATGCAGGAAGCCCGTAAATATTCAACGGGTGATTATGCCGGATGGGCGACTTGTATCACCACCTTCATTGAATATTATACGAAGTACCGGAATCCGTACTATCGCGACTGGAAAGAGCTCGGGCAGCCGATTGGAACGTATGGTGTCGTTCCTTACGTTCTGCCGGACGATGCGAAGGTGGGTCTTATCGGTGACTGGGCGACCGGCATGCCAGATGCCAAGGAACTCGTCAAGCATATGGTTAATCTGGGTGTGGATGCGATTATCCATCTGGGCGATATTTATTACTCAGGGACACCGGATGAATGCAACCGCAATTTTAACGCGATTTTTGATGAGGTATTTGCGGAGACGGGCAAGCCGAGAATTCCGGTTTTTACGATCCCGGGTAATCACGATTACTACGCATTCGGTTACGGCTTTTATAGTGGAGTGATAGATAAGGTTAACGCCAATCATCCTGACTGGAAGCAGGAAGCCAGTTACTTCAGTCTCCGCACGCAGGACGGTGCCTGGCAGTTCCTCGGAATGGACACCGGACGCCACGATTACAACCCGAAGAACGATATGGACCCGACTTACAACGGGCCTTGGCTGGAAGATTCAGAGGTAGAGTGGCATGCGGATAAGCTGAGAAATTTTAATGGAAGCACGCTGCTGCTGTCCCATCATCAGCTTTTCTCCCAGCACAGCCCGATTCAAAGCCGCTTTGCGCAAAGACCCTGGATGAATGAGCATTTAATGAGCGCGTTCTCCCCGTATTTTGACCGGATTGCCTGCTGGTTCTGGGGGCATGAGCATAATCTGGCGTTATTCCGCGACGGATTGATGGGGCTGGCTAAGGGACGGCTGGTTGGCTCCTCCGCTTATGAAGAAACGACGGGAGAAACTCCGTACAGCCCGCATAATGCTGATTATGCCGAGCAGGTTCCGTACATGGAGGCAATGCCGCTCGTGAGTCAGACGGACGGTTATTACAATCACGCTTTTGCCGTTCTGGATTTCAAACGTGCAGGCAAGGAAGATCCGATCGCTTGTACCTATTACGAATTTCCTTCATGGGGATCGCGCCAGCCGGATACGATTCAGGCAAAAGTATTGATGCAAGAAACCATTCCTTACAAAGTGCCTGCTCCGCCGGTACCCGGGGCGGTTATTAAGTCCGGCGATGTGGTGCTGCTGCGCAATCAGACAGGCGGCTATGTTGCAGGCTTTAAGACAGGGAAGTGGCCCACTTATTTTAATTTCCCGACAGTAAGCCCGACCGACAAGGTCAAACTGAAGCTGTCTCTTCTGCAGGGAACCGAGGGCGGCGAGCTTAAAGACGAGGCAGAGATCCGGATCGAGACGACGGAAATGCAGAAAGACAATTGCCTCGGTGCATGGAAAGATCGTCACGAACTCTATTATTACCAGAAAGATTACAACAAAGAACGGCAGGGCTGGCGCCTGCGCAAGGTAGATCCCACGGATAGTACACTGCGGGATGGGGATGAAGTCTACATCTATAACCGTTACTGGACCGACGGAAAAATGTGTCAGGAGGGACAATGGCTGACCACCAAAGCCGATATTCCGGATAAATGGACGATTGTTAAGCTTTAGAGGCCGGCGCAAGCTTGGCAGAATAGACGGCCGGGGGTTCAAATCCGGCTCCACCGGACCGCTGGAATTCCAGCGGTCTTCGTGTATACCGGGATAGGCAAGCCTCCGGTTTAGATAGGGTGCTCACTCTGTTTGGAAAAGCAGGCGGTTCGTTACCGGGCAGCATAAGGTGGAGATGTCGAGTGACGGAGAAGAGGTGAGGTGGACGCGGCTCTATTCATTCGTTATGATACGGGGATACAAGAAACCTTGATCAAGGATGGTACGCGCAATTGACTTCAATTTCTTTCACACTTAACGATCTGACAGCATCAGCGTATTTGTATACCTACGCCTGTCATGAAGATGAACAGCAGCTGTGCGCGATGGAGCTGCGCGCTTTATTCGGCCAGGAGCCGGAGAGCCGCCGCTTCACCCGGAGTACGGTCCGCCTGGACCCGAGCCGCAGCCCGTTTATCCGCTTCCGGATCGCGGCCCAGCTCGAAGCGGCCAGCCTGGATGAGCTGGCCGCCAAGGCGGAATCGCTTGACCTCCAAGGGGATACGTTCAAGCTTCAGTACGTGGAGGCCGAAGGAGAGGCCTCCTATGACGAGCAGCGCGCGATTGAGCGCGCGGTGGGTCTTCATGTCCGGGGCAAGGCGGACATGAAGACCCCGCAGCGGCTGCTCGGTCTGGCACAGGCGGGCGGCCGCTGGCTGCTCGGCGAGTGCCGCAGGAGCGAAGCGCTCTGGCTGGCGCACAGCCGTAAGCCGCGCCAGTACTCGACCGCGCTCGGCACGCGGGTTGCCCGCGCAGCGGTCAATATCGCGGTGCCCCGGCCGGAGGGCGTCCGCGCAGTCGATCCGTGCTGCGGCATCGGCACGGTGCTGGTCGAGGCCCTGTCGATGGGGATCGACATCGTCGGCAGCGATCTTAACCCGCTCGCGGTCCGCGGCGCGCGCGAGAATCTTCACCACTTCGGATTCCCGGATGTGGTGAAGATTGCGGATATCCGCAGCCTGGATGGCGACTACGATGCGCTGATTCTGGACATGCCGTATAACCTGTGCTCCAGAATTAGCAGGGAGGAGCAGCTCGACATGCTGCGGAGTGCCCGGCGGCTTGCTCGGAGGGCTGTGGTCATCACGGCGGAGCCGATTGACGGACCGCTGGCGCAAGCCGGGTTTGAGGTGGACGACCGGTGCGTCGTCCGCAAAGGCAGCTTCGAGCGGCAGGTTATTCTCTGCCGCCCGAAGCTCTAAGGGAGGGCCCTATCCTACATGGGCCCCATCATAGCCTGAACGTAATCGAAGGCAACAAGGATAAGCTGCTTCCGGTAATGTGCCGGGGGCAGCTTTATTCAGCTCTGCTTTATTTAGGCTCCGCTTAATCCAGCTTAAAGCCCCTATTTTCTACAAATGGCTTGATATGAGGCCGGACAGGCAGCCGGTATTTATCGGCCATGCTGCGGGACCAGGACATCTCGGATTGGCCCCCAGTCCGTTCCCTATAGTAGCGCCGGGTTGTTTCATCGTATTCTTGAATTCCTTCGAGGACTGCTCCGGTATCATAGGCGTTCTCATGCACGACAGCCCCCATAGGGAGGCGGGGACGAAGAGACGGCTCCTGATCGGGTACACCGATGCACATGCCAAACACAGGGTAAACCAGCTCCGGAAGGCGCAGCGCTTCGCTTACTTTGTGGGGAACATTGCGGATGCCGCCGATATAGCAGATGCCCAGGCCCAGAGATTCGGCCGCAATGGCTGCATTTTGCGCCGCCAGCGCAGCGTCGAGTGAGGCCACGAGGAAGCTTTCCGTATTCTGGTGAAAAATTTCTCCGCAATTCTCCGTCACGTTCCGCAAACGCGATAAGTCGGCACAGAACACGAGAAACAGTCCGCACTGCTCTACATAAGCTTGATTTCCCGCGAATTCTGCGAGTTCCTTCTTTAAGAGAGGGTCCGTGACCGCTATTATGCTGTAGGCTTGTACATTGCTTGAAGTAGACGCCATCTGAGCGGCCCCGAGAATAGCTTTCTTCTGCTCGGCGGCAAGAGGTTCCGGTTTAAACTTGCGTATCGAACGGTGATTCATCAAAAGATCAATAACGGAATTCATATACGATTTCTCCTTTTGTAATCCGTATGGAAAACTTATGTCTATTATAGATAGAAAAAGGGCTTTTCACAAAGAGTTCCAAGGAAGCGAATGACTTGCCGGATAACTTGGAGTAATCGTCCGTTCAAGTATATGCTGAGATTATTAAATGGTTATTAATTGTTCTAAAGAATAGTTTTATCTTAATCTGTGGCGATTACCACGGATTTTTTTATGCCCTCCGCATAGGAGTTGTTCCTAGGTTCCAAGTCCCATACATGGGATACAGGACTAGTCATCTCGGCTAAGCTGCCATAATCAGTTAGGAATTAAACCTTAAATACAAATGGCTTAAGTAGGTGTTGTAACAGGAAATCATAGGCATTAAGATCTACCGCGGGTATTTCGGTTATGGGCAAAATTGGTTTTTATTATATAAAATTTCATTTAATTTTATTATTATTTAAAATATTTTAACAAAACAAAAACTGTATTTAAACAAACAAAATAGAGATAAATTCTTTAAAATATTTTCATTTCGGGCACTTTCTTTTTAGTATTTTAATATTTTATTTGGAGTTGACTTGATATTACTGGTAGAGTTATGATCGAATTGTAATAATTTTCCTTGCATATTTTCCTGTTTCATCTAGTTTTTGAATGATTTAGAGTAGATGACGAACGATGGGAGGGAATTTTTTGACCGATTTTGGAGAATGGGAAGCAAAGATAAGAGAGGTTTTACGGCAGAATTTCAAATTGTTTGTTCCAGTTGAAGAACTGGCAACGGATGCCGAGCTGCTTTACAACGGTTTGAATTCAGTAGATTTCATTAATCTGGTCGTAGAGATTGAGAAAGAATTCAGCCTCCGGGTTGATGCGGCGGATTTAAAACTGGACAATTTCAAAAGCATTTCCGAGATTTTGAATTTTATATCTTACCAAAAAGAAAAAGCAGGAATACACGCCGTCGGGGGAAGTGATTAGCTGTCTTTTGGTCTCCCCTTCCTCAAGTGTTTCTATTACTAGGAGAGTGAGAGAATAACGATGCCGTTAACCGTGAATGGATCCGTAAGATCTTTAAGCGATTTTTTAGGTGAACCCGCCAAGAGATGGCCTGACCGGGAAGCCGTTAGCGATGGCAAGCATTCCCTTACTTTCAAAGAGCTGGATCAAGCGAGCCGTCATCTGGCCCGGTTTCTGATCAGCGAGGGCGTGTGCGCAAACCAGCATGTGGCGATCCTTGCACCCAAGGAAGTGTCGGTCGTTATTGCGATAGCTGCATGTTTGAAGGCCGGAATTACTTACGTTCCGATTGAGCCGACTAATCCCGTACAACGAATCGAGTATTTGATTTCGGATATAAAACCCGCGTATCTCATTATGCCTTCCTCTTTTAGGGAAAGACTGAATCCGTCTATATTCCAATCCATTCCCGCCATTCATCTGGAGCAGGTTATTCCGGGAGACTGCCCTGTCTGGGGAGAAATCCCGATCCATGAATTAGAGCTTCCGCTAGAAACCGTAGAAGATTCCACATTAGCTTATTGTATGTATACCTCTGGTTCAACCGGCGAGCCTAAGGGTGTTCAAGTTGAACACAAGAGTGTCCTCAGTTTCATTCAGACCTTTCAGGATATCGTGCAGTTTGATGAGCGTTCCGTATGCCTCAATACGTCTGCATTTAATTTTGATGTGTCCATTGAAGATGTATTCGCTCCTCTGTACTATGGTTCTCGTGTCTTCCTGTATTCAGGCTTGATGTACCCGACCCGATTCTTTGACATTCTGGAGCGTGAGAAAATTACACATCTGATCGCGATATCATCCACCATTACTTTGATGGCGGGAGCGGCCGGTGAATTCCAGGAAAGGGATTTATCCCAGTTGAAAGTTCTGCTGACGGGTGGAGAAGTGCTTAACGTGAACGCTATCCAGACATGGCTTCGTGAAGTGCCGGGTATCCGGCTCTACAATGCGTATGGACCGACGGAGACGACATGCGTATGCGTCATTTATCCGATTACGGAGATTGAACCTGACCGTACCGAGTTCTATCCGATCGGCATACCGCTCCGGGGCGTCTCTTTGCGAATCGTGGACGAGGAAGGAAGTACGCTCGGTCCTGATGAAGAGGGCGAACTGCTTATTGGCGGCACCCATGTAATGAGGGGGTACTGGAATAGGCCGGAACTCACGGCATCGAGAACGGTAACGATAGACGGAATCCGGTATTACAAATCCGGTGATGTTGCCAGGATTGATCCTCAGGGAATCTGTCACTATCTGGGGAGAAGAGATGACGAAGTCAAAGTGTTCGGCTACCGCATTAATCTGAACGAAGTCAGGAACGCGCTGATCAGCGTGGATCATGTCGCAGACGGAGTTGTAGCCGCCATTGAAGATAAGCAGGGCAAGGTGCTGGTTGCCGCTATCATCTGCAAAGAATCTATGGAGCCGTCGTTCGGGGCGGACGTGATCCGGCAAATTTCGCTGAAGCTGCCGAATTACATGATTCCCAGGGCCGTTCTGTTATGCCGTAATTTCCCTGCCATGACGACGGCTAAGACGGATGTCAAGAAAATAGTCCGTCTCATTCAAAGCAAAATGGCTGAAAGCAGTTCCAGCATCCTTCTTCAAACAGAGGATTGGGACGGTTAAACCGTGTATAAGCATAAGATGGAAGTGAGTTTGAAACCGGTCAGACGCGTTATTAACTCAGAATAGGCGGTGGTTATTATGAATATCCAGTATGCAAGTAAGGCAGAGACTTCCTACGAATATGGGTGTGACTTAAGAAGGATTTACCCATGGGAGTCGCTTATTGATCCGTTATGGGGAAGTGCGATTGCTTCTGTAAGAGCCGGAGAAAACACTGCGCCCCATGCTCATGACGAACATGAGACGTTCATCATCCTGAAGGGCAGGGGACTGATGACGATCGAGGATGAAACGGCCGAGGTATCCAGTGGCGATATCATCTATATCCCACCGAATCTTCAGCATACGATCCGTAACAGCAGTGAAGAAGAAAGACTTGAATTCATTACCATTTACTGGGGGAGCCCTGAAGCAAATGAACGGATGCTAAGAATGGCAGAGGAGTTGGTAGAGTCCAGAGCGTCCAGAATTTGAACAAGAATCCCGGAGAGAACGTTTCTTGTCAGAAGTGAAGGAGGAAGATGATGACAGCTAATCGTGCATTTCATGTAATCGCGCCGCCCCCTACTCCTAATGGGGACCTGCATGTCGGGCACTTATCCGGTCCGTATTTCGGCGCAGATGTATTCTCCCGGTTCCAACGGTTGAGAGGCAGCCAAGTCACAAGTGCACTGAGTATCGATGAGAACCAGTCCTATGTTGTGACAACAGCCGAAAGGCTGCAGGAGGATCCGAAAGAACTCGTTGCAAAAAATTACGATGATATTCGCAGAACTTTGCAAATGGCAGCTATTCATTTTGATACTGTAGGCAGGCCGGACGAGAAGTATACCCGGTTCGTATCGGAATTTTTTGAAACCCTGTATGCGGCAGGCAGTCTCATTGAGAAACAAGTGCAGGTCTATTACAGCACAGCGGACGAGCGGTATCTGTTCGAATCCTATATTAAAGGCAGATGTCCGACTTGTTTTGACTCGACTAACGGCAATATTTGCGAAAGCTGCGGCCATCCTAACGACCCGTTCACGCTGATCGATGCGGGGCCCGTAAATTCCTCTGCGGGAAAGGACGGGCTGGAGATTAGAACCGTACGTGCCTTGTTCCTGCCCGTGGAATCTTACAGGGCCCGGATCAAGACGTTTTTTGAAGAAAGTGAACAACATATCAGGCCTACCCTCAAATTACTGCTTACTGAACTCCTCCAATCTCCTTTGCAGGATTTTCCGGTTACGTACGTCTCGGACTGGGGAATCCGTATTCCTTTTGATGGCTTGGAATCATCGGTTTACAACGTCTGGGCCGAAATGTATCCGGGGCATTTGTATTGGCTGAAGGAAGCGGGTCGTACTGCTACGGAAGAAAGCGCAGACACCCTCTCTTATGTCCAGTTTCTCGGCTTCGACAATTCCTACTTCTATACGATCGCACATGTGGCTCTGGCAATGGCTGCACAGGATGCGGGTCTCTCCGTTCCGGTAGCCAGTCATTTTATCACCAATGAATTTTACCTTCTGGATAACGATAAGTTTTCCACAAGCAGAGGACACTTGATCTGGGGAAAAGAACTTCTCGCTAAGTACAATGCGGACGCCGTCCGGTTCTACCTGGCTTATACCAATCCGGAAACACAGCAAACCAATTGTTCACTGGACACGATGACGGCTTGGATTCAGACAAATTTGGTCGATAAGTTTGAAAAAATCCGGTCGTTGTATAACAAACGGGTCGGACAAGGTGTGATAACCGGACAAGTCTCTCCGGAATGGAATTCCTGGATTCAGACATTTCAGCATAGATTTGAGCTCGTGTACAGTCCCGATACATTCAGTCTGCGGACAGCGGCCCAGACCTTCGTCCACTACATGGATCTGGTGGAAGATCAGCTGGTGAAGACTGAGGCGGATAGTACACCTGCAGGGATCGGCCCGGCAATGGCCGCCCTTGCCCTGTTTGCGGCTCCTTTGATGCCCACATTCGCATCCCGGCTCGCAGAAGAGTTAGGAATTTCCGGACCTTTGTCCTGGAAAGAACTTCCGGTGATCGGTAACGTACGACCTCTGCCGCCCGGTTTAATTACACTTCAAGCATTGGCAGTAAGCACGGTGTCCAGTTCTTCATAATGGGAGGTATTTATGTCGCACATTTATGACCTGATCGGAATAGGATTCGGCCCATCCAATATCGCACTTGCCATTGCATTGGAAGAAATGGACGTAGATCTGGACTTTCTGTTTCTTGAGAAATCGGCTAATAGAAAATGGCAGGAAGGGATGCTGCTGGACGGTTCCGATATCCAGAATAATCCTCTCCGGGATTTAGTTACTCCGCGTAATCCGCGAAGCCACTATACCTTTATTAACTATTTGAAGGAAGTCGGCCGTTTCTTTGAATACTTGAATCTGGGTATTCACTATCCGCTGCGTAAAGAATACGCCCTGTATATATCGTGGGTTACAGAACAATTTTCCGAATCCGTTAAATATTCGACACAGGTTACACATGTGGATATGGTTGCGGGGAAGGAAGGGCAGAAGCTGTGGCAGATTCAAACCTCAGCAGGGGAAGAGTACTTGTGCCGCAGCCTGATCGTAGGTCCGGGCAGAACACCTAACATTCCGGCGGAATTCAAACCGCATATCGGTTCCTCGATTTTTCATTTGACGGAGTATATCCAGAAAATCGAATCATTCAACCTGCAGGAGGATACCACGGTTGCCGTCATCGGCGCGAGCCAAAGTGCGGTAGAAATACTGCTTGATCTCATGAACCGGACCTCTACGGCACAAATCTGCTCGATTCACCGGTCGTTCGGCTTCCGCCTCAAAGATACGAGCCCGTTCAGCGATCACGTGTATTTCCCGGAATTTATCGACTATTACTACAGTTTATCCCGGGACTCGAAACAACAGATAGCGGTCCAGCTTAATAACACGAACTACTCATCTGCGGATGGGGATGTCATTAACCAATTGTATCTCCGCCTGTACGAAGAGAAGCTGGACGGGAAGAACCGATTTCGTTTTATAAATAATACCCGTACTGAAGAGATTACAAAGGCAGACAAGGGCTGGAATTTGTTAACGCAGGAAATCCATACGAAAGCTTTCCGTCAAGTTCAGGCGGATGTTGTCATTCTGGCGACAGGGTTCCTGGATTTCGGAGTCGGGCATAAGGGGGAGAAGTTCCCGCCACTGCTTGAACGGGTCAAGAATGCTTTGCCCGTAGACGAATTCGGAGTCATACAAGTTGAGAGGGATTACGCCGTGAAGTTAGTGGGAGAGGACGCGCTTCCCCATCTGTATTTGAACGGATTGTGCGAGTCGACCCACGGGCTTGGCGATGCAGGCTCCTTCAGTCTGGTTTCGCTCCGTTCCATGGAGATTGCCAAGAGCGCGGTTCATAACCTGACGAAATCAGAAGAAGTTAAGGAACGTTTGTATCAGATGTAAGTCTATTAATGAATGAGGTGAATGTATTGGCCCGAGTTGCTTTTACCACTTTTGCCATCATGAAACAACCGTACGGTCATCAAGAAGTCCAAGGGTTTGAGGATCTGACGCCGCCCGTATTCGAGGTGGCGGAAGACAGCCCCGGTTTTATTGCCAGAGCAAAAGAAACCGACGATTTGACGCACCTCACCAACTTTGAGCGCGACTGGGGAGAATGGGGGGCTTTCAGTGTCCCCCGGTTCTATACGGGTGGGTTTACGATGTCCACCGATACCCGGGCTTCGACTTTATCGCTCTGGGAGGACATTGACTCCGTTTATCAGTTCGTCTACAAGGGGCTTCACCTTACAGCACTCAAGCAGCGCCATGAATGGTTCGTTAAGCCGGAATGGCCGACCTATGCCATGTGGTATGCAGAGGAAGGTGAGATTCCGACCTGGGAGGAAGCGAGCAGGAAACTGGAGCTCCTGCATGACAATGGCCCTACGCTGGCCTCATTTGATTTCAAGCAGTTATTTGATGAAAGCGGCAATCCGTTTCAGATTAGACCCAAAGTTAGCCAGGATAAGTAGAACAGCCCCGAATATTTCAGCGGGTAAAAGGAGTGATAGGAGAATGAATGACTCTACATTTGCAGAGTACGAATCTAATGTGCGCAGCTATTGCCGGAGTTTTCCGGCGGTTTTCAGAAAGGCTTCGGGAGACCTGATCTATGATGAAGCCGGCAACCCTTATCTGGATTTTTTATCAGGCGCGAGTTCGTTAAATTACGGGCATAATAACGGGCCGATCCGGCAAGAAATTACCGCATATCTGCAGGAGGAGGGGATCGTTCATTCCCTGGACATGTATACGACTGCTAAACGGAGTTTTATCGAGGACTTCGTAACCCATATTCTGAAGCCCCGGGGGCTGGACTACAAACTGCAATTCCCGGGACCGGCCGGCACCAATGCGGTGGAAGCTGCCATGAAACTTGCCCGCAAAGTGACCGGAAGGACCAACATCATCGCGTTTACGAATGCGTTTCACGGCATGAGTCTCGGAGCGCTGTCGGCTACTACGGACCCAGTCAAACGGTCGGCGGCCGGGATCAGTCTTCCGGGTGTCACTTTCATGCCTTATTGCGGCTCTCTGGGAAGCCCCGATACGACGCTGGAATACATGGAGAAGACCCTGACCAACCGGGGAAGCGGAGTAGAGCCGCCGGCCGGCTTTCTGGTGGAGCTGGTCCAGGGAGAAGGAGGCCTGAACACGGCAACATCCGAATGGCTGCAAGGTCTTGCTTCACTCGCCCGCAGACTGGAAGTGCCGTTAATTGTGGATGACATTCAGGCGGGATGCGGCCGAACGGGGACGTTCTTCAGTTTTGAAGAAATGGGAATCACACCGGATATCGTGTGTCTTGCCAAGTCCTTAAGCGGTTATGGGCTTCCGATGGCTCTTGTCCTGCTCAAACCGGAGCTGGATGTCTGGCAGCCCGGGGAGCACAACGGAACTTTCAGAGGGAATAACCTGGGCTTTGTAGGGGCCTCTGCAGCCATACGCAATTATTGGAGAGACAGGCGCTTCCAGGAATCGCTTGCTGTGAAGTCTGCTTATATTCGGCAGACGCTGCAGGATTTGTGCACTCTTTTTCCGGAAGGGGAAGCAGTCGTAAAAGGAAGAGGCTTGATGCTTGGTGTGGATGTGAAGCATGGACTTCTGGCCGAAACGATTTCCAGGCAGGCATTTACGAACGGTCTGATCATTGAAACTTGCGGCCGGTCCGATCAAGTCGTTAAGCTGCTTCCTCCATTGACGATCTCAGATGAGAACCTGAAGGCCGGACTTGGTATTTTAAGACGCTCTATGGAGCAAGTCCTGGAAGATACACTTTTGAGTGTTTAAGGAGACGTTATTATGACTAAGCACGCATCATCCGACTGTGCGGATGTAGTCATTATCGGAGGCGGCATTAACGGCACCAGCCTGGCTTTTCATCTTGCGAGAGAAAAGGCGGGGAAAATCGTGGTGCTGGAAAAATCCCAGCTTTCCACAGGTGCAACGGGAAAAAGCGGGGGGCTGGTCCGCTGCAACTATACCAATGAAGCAGAGGCCCGGCTGGCTTTAACGAGCCTGGAATATTTTCAGAATTGGGAAGGGATTGTCGGGGGAAGCTGCGGGTTCGACCCATGCGGCCTGGTCGTTATCGTGCCGCCCGGCAAACTTGCCGATTTGAAGCATAATATGAGCTGGCAGCGAGCTATGGGTATCCCGATCCGGCTAATTGCCCGGGATGAAGTCAATCAAATAGACTCTTCGATGTATATGGAAGAGTCTATTGATTATGTGGGCTTTGAAGAATCGGCGGGATATGCCGATCCTAATGCGGCTAATTATTCTTTCATGCAGGCTTCCCGGGATTTGGGTGCTGAATACCGGATCGGGACGGGAGCCGTCAGAATCGTGCACAGCAACAACCAGGTTCAAGGGGTCCTGACCAATCAGGGAATGATCCATTCGCCTGTCGTTGTCGTAGCAGCGGGAATCGGGGCGAATCGTTTGTTTGCACCTTTGGGTCTCGACCTGGGACTGACACCTACTCTGACACGCATTGTCACTTTTCGCTGGACGCCGGAGCGGACTCAGAGGCACCCGACATGTATGGATTATGTCCATAATACCTGGTTCCGTCCGACGAGCGAGTCCTGTACCCTGATGGGTTCCGAATCCGGTGTCAGGCCCATTCATGGAAGGATCAGGGCGTCCGAGAGTGTTCCCGATCATTTGATCAGGGAATACCGGGAGCTGCTGGCCAGCAGGTATCCGGTTATGAATAACGCTAACGCACGCGGGAATTGGGCCGGCTTGTTCATGACAAGTCCGGACTCGCGTCCGGTCATCGGCCCGCTTGAGCCGTATTCGGGGCTGTACACGGTTGCGGGAGACAGCGGGACTTCTTTTAAGACGGCTCCTGCCATCGGAAGAGGGCTGAGCGAGCTTATTCTTCACGGAAAAGCTTCCACCGTAGATTTATCCCCTTTCTACGCGTCACGCTTTGACAGGGTGCAGCCTTGGGTTGATTCCCACCGCTATAGCCAGGATAATGCCACTATTTCGAGATAAGGAGGGCTAAGAATGTCTGAATTAACAGCCAATGTCCGTGTTATTGCCGCATCTGACAAGCAGATCGACGATCTTGTTCCGCTGTTTGACTCCTATAGACAGTTCTACAAGCAGGACAGTGACCCGGGTCAAGCCAGGAGATTCCTTGAAGATCGGCTCCGGAATGGGGAATCGGTTCTTTTCCTTGCTTACGAGCATGATACCGCAGTGGGGTTTACCCAGCTGTATCCGAGCTTTTCCAGCGTCTCTCTAAAAAAATTATGGATTCTGAATGACCTGTACGTCATCCCGGAAATGCGTGGCAAGCGGGTGGGAGAAATGCTGATTGGGAAGGCAGCGGAACTTTCACGGAGTACCGGAGGCAAAGGTCTGATTCTGTCGACCTCTGTACATAATCACAGCGCTCAGACGCTGTACGAAAGAGTCGGATTTGAGAAGGATCTGGAATTTTACCATTATTTCATGCCGACCGTCTAACGAGGCGAATATGAGGAGAACGGGAGTGTTCCGATGAACAGCCTAGCTACGATAGCCGGTTCCACATCCTTTAATCCGGGGGAGCTTCTCAGACTTCCCCGGACCAATAACCGGCGCCCCAAGGTCAGACTGGGAATCAGCAGCAATCTGACCAGTGCGCATGCCAGGGAGCTGTGCTTCGGGTGTTTGGCAGGCGCCCAAGAATGGCTGCAAAGCGATCCTCCCTACGAGCTTGAACTGCTGTGGGAAGAGGATACGCTCGATGAGAACGACGACAGTACCGCTCCCAGGCGGCTCGTCAGATCAGGAGCGGATATCGTGATCGGTCACTGCAGCAGCACGGAGGCTCTCCGTGCCGCTCAAGTGTACGAGCAAGCGGGCATCCCCTTCCTTGCGCCGGGTACTTCCAATCCGCTTCTTACGGCGATGGGGCTGCGCAATGTTGTCCGGTATTACGGAAGAGACGATGACATGGCTGAAGCGATGACGGATGTGGTCGTACGGGGAGGCGCCGGCAAGGTTGCTCTCGTCTGGCAGGATATTCTGTACGGGCGTACTCTGGCCGGATTATTAAGAGGCACTCTTGTGCGCAGCGGGATCGAGGTGGCGACGGAATCGGACGGGAAGGGCCATGCCTTGACCGCCACTAATCTGGCCGGTTTGGACACCGTTGTTTTTGCCGGAACTTATCTGGCAGGGGCAGAACTTCTTGAACAGTTAAAGGAAGCCGGTTACCGAGGTTCGGTGGTTCTGGGAGACGATGCTTATCTGGAGGAGTTTCTGGCTGCGGCCCAAGGTTTACAGGGTGAAGTCTATGTGGTCTCTACGGGAGTTAATACGGACCATTCCGATTATGAAGCGTTTCGCCAAAGGTATGTGGACTTGTCGGGCCTGGAACCCGGGGCCTATTCGGTAACAAGTTACTTGGCCGCCCGTCAAGGTCTGGAGTCCATTCACATCCTGGCTCAAAGAGGGCTGCATGCGTTTATCGACAAGATCCGGATGGAGAGCTTTACGAAGGATTCTCTTGTAGGGAAGCTGCACGTGAACTACAAAGGGGAGCCTATGAATTTTGCCTGGAACACACACCAGGTGAAGGACGGGCGGTTTGTTAAATGGCCGTCACGGGCGTAGGCCCATTTAGTGTACAAGCCGTATGAGTGTACTTTGAGGAACCGAGTCTAAATTGCCGGGGGGTTAAGCGATGCAAGTCATTGATGGGATTGACTGTTTATTTGATCAGAACTTGTATGACGAACATGGACTGAATTGCTTTTATGTGCCCAAGTATATAGCGACTCAAGCGTATGGACAACAGAATCCCGATTTGTTCTATCTGTATTTCTACTTTTATCTCCATTATAATGTCCGGTCCGATCCCCAATTTCCGCAGCCTTACAATAACGATTCTTTAGATTTGACCGAAGCCTTTGTTCTGAAAGAAAAACTGGGTCTGGAGATCGCTGCTTTACCCGCAGATGAGGACCTCGTCCTGAAGATTGAAGAGCAAGTAAGGAACGGATGGCCTGTCTTTGTACCGGTCAATAAAAAGGCGATCTTCTACTGCGAGGAATATCTAAAGAAAGATCATCCTCATTTGACCCTGATTAAAGGGTTTGACAGCGAAAGAAAGGTATTCGTTATTCAGGATGGCGAGCACAACGTTTCCTTAACCAACAGCAAACCTTATCCTGCCCTGCGCACCCGTACCGGCGATGTATGTTCCCAATTCTACATGCTCTACGAGATGCTGGAATCCGGGTACCGGCTTTATAATGAATCCTTTGAATATATGCGCGGCACCATTAAAGTCCTGAAACCTCTTACTTCGCCTGTCACCGCCCCTGCTTCCGGCGTATTAACAGATCTGTCCGGTATGATTCTTGAATATGCAGGGCAAGAGGAGCAACTGATCGGGCCCAAATTCGATTATCTTCTGAATCACGATACGGGCATGGGTATGGCTTATGCGAACACGCAAAAAGTGCTCTTTAAAATGATCTTGAAATTCATGGCGGCAAACGAAGAAGATCCGGCTCGGATAGCACAGACTCAGACGCTTATGAACGATTGCCATGAAGCGTGGAAGAAACTCATCCATTTTGTCATGTTTATCCATAAAAGAGAACAAGGCAGTGCGGAAGAGACGCAGAAAAATCAGACCGTAATCAGCCAATTTCAAGAGGAAATTATTCAGCTTGAGCGGAAGCTGCTGGATCAGCTGGCACGGATCGGAACTGCGGTGGCCTGAGCCTGGGGCTGCCGTAACGGCCCCGGATGCCTGCCTTGTTTTATCAAATAAGAAGCGGTGATGCACAGATGGGAATCATTCAAGTTAATGATTTGAGCAAGAGCTTTAAAGTTTTGAACCGGAGGCAAGGATTGTCGGGAGCTTTCAAAGATTTATTTTCCGGGGATTACAGGATGGTTCATGCCGTCAAGGGGATTTCCCTGGAGGTGGAAGAAGGAGAGATTGTCGGGTTCATGGGGCCCAATGGCGCCGGGAAATCCACGACCATCAAAATAATGACAGGTGTATTGGAACCGACTGAGGGCAGCATTATGGTGAACGGCCAGATTCCGTATAAGAACCGGACCCGCAATATGCAGCAAATTGGCGTTGTATTCGGCCAGAGGAGTCAGCTTTGGTGGGATTTGCCCGTGATTGAGTCTTTAAATATTTTGAAAGAAATCTACAAGGTGGATCAAAAGAGCTTTGACGAGAATATGGATACGTTTAATGAAGTCCTGAATTTGAATAAACTGCATGCGACACCGGTAAGGTTTTTGTCTCTGGGACAACGGATGTTATGCGACATAGCGGCCTCGTTCCTGCACAATCCCAAAGTTATCTTTCTGGACGAACCCACGATTGGTCTGGATGTCTCCATTAAGAATAAAATCAGAAATGTCATAAAAAAATTAAATGAGATTAAGAAAACGACCATTATTTTAACGACGCATGACTTGAGCGATATAGAGGCTTTATGCAAAAGAATCGTTATTATCGATAAAGGGACGATTATTTATGATGGGGGCATTCAGGCGGTAAGCCGCTCTTTCGGGGCGTTCCGAACGCTCAAACTGGAATGTACGGAGAATGATCCGGACCTTCATCTTCAGATCGCGGAGAAAGTACAGGCTAATTTCGGAGCGAAAACCACTATACCTGTCGTTAAAGCGGATGATTACTGGATAAGTCTGACGATCAATCAGGACGAGGTAAAACTGATGGAGGTTCTGAATTTCGTTATCAGTCACTTTCAGGTGAAAGATATCAAAATCGAAGAGGTCGATATCGAACAAATCATCCGGAATATTTATGAGGGCGGTGTATCATGAAACGCTATTTCGTTATTGCCAGAAATAGTTTCATGACGGAATTATCAAGGAGAGCAAGCTTTATCTTTGCTTTCCTGGGCAATATTCTGTATTTGACCGTCATTTATTTCCTGTGGTCCTCTATTTATAAGAACAACACTGAAATCAACGGCATGACCTTCAATGAGGTTTTTGTTTACCTCGCGTTAGCCTCCTCTATGGCCGTGATGTTTCAAGTTTATACGGAATGGTTCATGTCCAGAGACATTATCAGCGGGAACATTATAACCGATATAATTAAGCCTCTTGACTATCAGTTCAACCGGTTCTGTAATTCGCTGGGTGGCGTCTTCTCTAACTTTCTGACGATTACGGTTCCGTCCTTTCTGCTCATTCTTCTTGTATTTCAAGCAGGCATTCAAATCCGACTGAACTTTCTCTTTTTTATTCTTGCCGTTATCTTTGCCCTGATTATTGCTTTCCTGATCGATTACATGATTGGTTTGCTTTCCTTTTATACCGAATCCATATGGGGGATCAGCATTACCAAAGAAGTGGTCGTTTTATTTTTTTCCGGCGCTCTGGTTCCCTTGGCATTTTTTCCTGAACCATTGCGTGAAGTTGTTCAGCTTTTACCTTTTCAAGCCATCTACAACACTCCGTTAACTATTCTGATTACACCAACCTTACAGGCATCCGATTACCTTACATTCATCTCCGTTCAACTCTTCTGGATCTCTGTTTTATTCATCCTTAGTCGTTTCTTTCATCACAGGGCATTAAAGGTCATCACAATAAACGGGGGTTAATGGCAGTGAGAACACTCTTGTTTTACTTTAAAATTTACTTAAAAATCACTTCTCAATATTTTAAAGTGAAAATGCAATACCGGGCCGACTTTATTATAAGCTCGATCGGGATGCTGGTAACGAATCTTGTGGGGATTCTGCCTTTGTGGATCATTTTCAATTCCGTCTCCAGCCTGGAAGGCTTTACTTATTATGAAATTTTATTTATTTATTCGTTTTCCCTGATTGCCTTATCCCCGCTGCAGCTTTTCTTCGATAACATCTGGAATCTGTGGACCCATCTGATCGACGGAACGTTTATCAAATATTACTTGAAGCCCATTAATGTCATGTTCTACTACATGTCCGAAGTCTTTGACATCAAAGGATTAAGCCAATTAGCCTTCGGGGCTGCCGGATTGATCTATGCTTCCGTCCAACTCGGTCTCTCCTGGAATTTGGTAAGCATCGTTTTATTATTGATTGCTCTGCTGGGCTCTTCGTTAATTATGGTTTCTCTAATGATTATGGCAGCGGCAACGGGTTTCTGGATTACGAATCCGTTTCATGTGATCGCTTTTGTTTTCCGGTTCAGAGAAATCGTCAAATACCCCGTAACCATTTTTAATAATTTTTTTAAATTTCTGTTTACGTTTATCCTCCCCATCGGATTTGTCGCCTTTTATCCATCCCAGCTCTTTTTAAAATCCTTCACCGATGCCGATTTGCTGGCTTACTGCTCGCCGTTAGTCGGGGTTCTCTTATTTTCACTGGCTTATCTGGCTTGGAATAAAGCCATCAAAAGCTATTCAGGAACAGGCTCATGATCTTGCAACAAGAAAAGGCTATAAAGAGACCGCTGCAAGCCTGCTTTGGTCTTAATAGCACTCCCTTTCCTTTTGGACCAGTAAAAGAACAACCAATAGAACAACCCAGTACCGGCGCGGTACTGGGTTGTTATTTACAAAACTTGTATTCGTTTTGCAGCGGCCTCTATAAGGAGGACTTTTGTGTGATTAAACATGAAGTTGGACAAATTCCCCAAATAAAAAGCCATCTTTGCGTGGTCTGGGCAAAGATGGCTGTATTAGCGTGTAAGACCTGTGTAGGAAAGCCCTGTCTTGCGCCTAGTGGGTGAAGACGTGATTTCCGATCACAGTTTTGGCAGGACGCGCTTTACTCCATGCCGATGTGGCAATGTCCGGATTGTAGTAGAATAGCGCGCCTGATGTCGGGTCCGATCCGTTCAAAGCTGCACGGGCCGCCTGGTAAGCACTCGCATTAGGCTTCATGGCATACTGCCCGTCTCTCACGGCAGAGAACTGGCCCCGCTGATGAATGACGCCCGGGATCGAATCGGGGAACGAGTTGGACTGTACGCGGTTAATGACGACGGCGCCAATCGCCACTTGTCCCTGATAGGATTCACCCCGTGCCTCGGCATAGATGATGCGCGCCATTTGCTCCAGGGCATCCGTTTGAGGCGCGGCTGTTTGTTTGAGCTTGGCGATGGTCCGGGAATCCGCCTGCCCGTCAGCGGGAAGACCGTAAGCGCGCTGGAACTTTGCCACGGAATCCTTGGTGACTGCTCCGTAATATCCGGTTACGCCTGCGTTAAAATACCCGAGCGCATCGAGGCGCTCCTGTAAATCCAGTACGTGCTCGCTCTGGGTTCCGGTCGACAAAGACATAGCCGAGACGGAAGGAGCGGCGCTTGCAAAGCCGACAGCACAAACTGCGGCAGATAGTACGATAGGTAGTTTCTTCATAAGTATGTGTTCCTCCTCTTAATTTCTGACCACGTTGTTGACGTGACAATATGACTAAGGGGCCTACGTTGGTCATAAAAAGCTGCCGCCCACGCTTATCAGCGGCAAACAGGGGAGTGACGGAGCCGGCCAACTTACCGGTTCGTCTCTATACAGTTCGAAGAGTATGTGCAGATTGCCTCCGTACATGGAGAAAAAATTCGCTTCTTCGATTTGGCGACCGAAACAGGACGGACAAAAAAAGAGACCCGCAGCAACGGGCTGCAGGTCTAAGGTTTATTTATTAAAAAAGGGGGTCGAATATTAGTATAGGCTACTTACATTAAAAGAAGATGAAAACTGCATTTCATTTGTGTTACAAATGATGTCTCCGGCGTTTTTTAAAGTGGAGCAGGGATGGTATAGTACTAGATAGCAGACTTACGAGCAATGAAGGGGAAGACGCAATTGGATACTCATACACAGCCAGTCAGACACACACCGGCGGGGGCGGCTGAGAAAGCCGTTCCGCAAGCACCCTTGGCTTCGGCTCAGACCACTGTTCAGCTGGTCGGTCCCGGAGAAGAAGATACGGCGTATTTCCGCCAGTTGGAGAGCAGGGGCATCGAACTTAACGAACCACAGCTTCGGGCGGTCCGCCATTTTACAGGCCCTCTGTTAACGATCGCAGGGGCAGGCTCAGGGAAAACCTCCGTTTTAATTTGCCGTACCGGGCATTTGCTTTCCGTAAGAAAAGTGCAGGCGAGGAATATTCTGCTCGTCACTTTCTCGACCAAAGCAGCCGCCGAAATGAGAACGCGGATCGCTAAGCTGCCGGGCATCACGGAACGGGATATCGCGCAGCTTGAGGCGCGGACGTTTCATTCTTTTTTTCTGCAGATTATCCGCAGACAAGGGATCAGTCTGGAGATTTTTAACGAACCGCGCAGACAGCATATTCTGCTTAAACAAATGATGCGGGAATTGGGAACGCTGGAGGCTTATCCTCCCGAAACGCTGCTTGCGCTTTTATCTTCTTATAAAATAAACCGGATGGCACTCCGGGATCTGCCGGAGGGGACGAGTCATGAGAAGGCCGTCAAAAGCATTCTGAACCGGTACGAATCCTGGATGCAGACTAACGGGAAGATGGACTTTGACGACGTTCTTCTGATCGCGCACAACGTTCTTCAAGAGAATAAAGAGCTCCTGCGGATGCTTCAGAACCGTTTTGAATATGTGATGGTGGATGAATTCCAGGATACGAACGGGCTTCAGTACGAGCTAATCCGGATGATCGCCGAGCCTCATGGGAATTTGATGGTTGTCGGGGATGATGATCAGACCATTTATACCTTTAACGGGGCAAGAAGCGAGTTTATTCTGGATTTCGAGAAGATCTATCCGGGAGCTGAAGTGATTACGCTGGATATCAATTACCGTTCGACAGCTTCGATCGTGGGGCTGGGCAACCGGATTATCCGCCGCAATGTGAAGCGGCGGCCGAAGAAGCTGAAGGCAACCAAGGTCGGCGAGGCGGTACCCGGGTACTTGCGTCCCAAGTCGGCTGAGGATGAGGCCGATGCGGTGATCCGCCACATTCTGGATGAGGTGGAGCGGAAGCGGCGGGAGTACGGCGACTTCGCTGTCCTGTTCCGCTCGGCGGGCAGCTGTCGGGCTCTCTTGGAGCAGCTGGTGCTGCGGAATATCCCGTATATCGATTACGGGGACGGGCAGCTGCTGTACCAGCATGGGCTGATCAAGCCCGTCATGGATTATCTGCGGCTGTCGCTGAACCGGCGTGATTTTGAGGCGATGGAGGGGATTATGCCCACGATGTATCTGGGCCGGGAGAAGGCAATGGCTCATATCCGCAGGCAGGAAGCAATACAGCCCAAGAAGGGCCCGCTGATTCATTTGATGACGATGCCGGATTGCAAAGACTATCACAAGGAGAAGATCCGGGAGAAGCTGGAGCTGATTCGCGATCTGACTCCTATGAATCCGGCCGCGGCGATCAAGCTTATCCGCAAGCAGTTCTACAATGCGTATGTAGAGACGGATGAGAAGCAGGCCGTTACCCAGCACAAGGAAATGTTGAAGGAGATGCTGGATGAGCTGGAATCATCCGCCGCGCGTTTTGATACGATTCCGGAATTTATGGAGTTTGTGAATGAGATTGCGGTCAAAACCACGTCCGGCAGACAGGAGCGGTCACCGGAACGAGGCAGCCGGATCTCGCTCATGACCATTCACCGTTCCAAAGGACTGGAGTTTCCGGTGGTCTTCGTAATCGGAGCGGTCGACGGCAGTCTGCCGCACAGCTCTGCGCTGGATGCCGAAGCGCCGGACAAAGCCGCGGCGCTGGAGGAAGAGCGGCGTCTGGCGTATGTGGCTGTGACGCGGGCGCGCGAGGAGCTGTTCGTAAGCTCTCCCGCCAGCTTCAGAGGCCGACAGGCCGCGGTCTCCCGCTTCCTGCTGGCGGCATTCGCCGCGCCTCCTGCAGCGGGAACGGAGCCTGCTGCGAAGCGTCCAGCCGCCGCCCGTGCCGGAAGGACATCCGTCACGATCTGGACGGCTGCACCGGCAGCGTCTTCTGCGGCCGGAGGGAGTTCTCCGGCTGCCACGGAAACAGTGGCAGCCTGGATTTGCGGCGCGTCCGGCTGTCCGGCGTGGTCGCGGATAACCGGGGCCGTGGAAGCAGAGCCCCCGGCCAAGAGCTGCCCGCTGTGTAAGTCCCCGATGAGTCAGGGGAGTAAAGAGGTTCCTGTACGACATGCCAAATAAGCACGTGAGGAAGTTGGGGAAAGCGGGCGCCGGTAAACGGCAACGGAACTTGCCAGAGCTAAAAAACAAAGCCGAAATGGACAAGGAATATAAAAGCACACCCCTTTACGAAAAAAAAGCCGGACGGCCGAAGGCCATAGGAACAGTCCGGCTTTCTGTAAGGGGTGTTTTACGTCTGCTTCCAGTGAATTAGCAGAGGGCCGTCCTCACCGTGGACCGGATCGGATGAAGGAACAGGTACGCGCTGGATCCGCTCCGGCGCTTCGGGCCGTTCATCTGCTTGCCCGGTAAGCAGATCGGCTTCCATCCCGTCCGGATAAGCCCCGACCACCCGAAAATCGGCGGTTGCCGATAGTCTCCGGTGGCCGGTGCCGGCCGGAAGCGCAATCACATCGCCGGTCTCCAGTTCGACCGGCTGTCCATGCTCTCCGCCGAGCTGGATAACGGCGGAGCCGCTGATGACGCCCAGCACTTCATGAGCCGTGCTGTGGTAGTGATGGTAGTCGAACACGCCGCCCGTCCAGCTGTTCAACCAGTTATTCCGGTTGAAGATCTTCTCGGCATTAGCGGCCTGTCCTTCGAATGCCCCCTTATAGAGAAGGACGGGCAGCCTTGGATTGTTGGGAATCGTTCCCTCATCTTTGAACAATAGCGTTTGGATTTCCGGTTTCTTCGGCATAAAGATTCCTCCGTTTCTGGACTGGACTTGCTTTACGTCTTATAAAAATGACCCTGCCGCCAATAAAAAGCTGCAGGGTCTATTTATTTTCCTGATGAATCTTAAAATTTACTGAGGGTTGGTTGTCCAAATTCCTGCCGCTTTGACAAAGACCCTTGCTGGAAGCTTCAGAGTGGCCAGGATGAGTTCGGCAACGTCTTCTGGCTGCATCATCCGGTCTTCATCGCCGATTTTGAGGCCTGCGTTAGTCGCCAGGTCTGTATTGACGGTGCTGGGCGTCAGAGCGGTGACGCGGATATTCGATTTGCGGACTTCTTGCAGAACGGATTCCGTTAAGCCCAGCACGCCGAATTTAGAAGCGCAGTAAGCGGAACCTGTCGCAAAACCGCGTTCGCCGGCAGTCGAAGCTACGTTAATAATGCTGCCGCTATTCTGTTTCACCATAGAAGGAAGGACAGCGCGGGTCACATAGTAAGTTCCCATGAGATTGACTTGAATAATGCGTTCCCACTCGTCCTGCTCCATATCGAGAAGCGTGCCGAATTGGGCAATTCCCGCGTTATTAATGAGGATATCGACTTGCCCCAGTGCGTCCGTAAGAGATTGGATCGCCTGATTCACTTCAGAAGATTTGGAAATATCCGCAGATGCGAAATGTACTTTAACACCATAAGTTGTGGAAAGTTCTTGCTGAAGTGCTTCCAGGTCCGACGTGCTGCGTGCAAGAAGTCCCAGATGTACGCCTTCCTTAGCGAGGGCGATAGCGGCTGCTTTGCCGATGCCTTTTCCAGCGCCGGTAATGATGGCTGTTTTATTCGTAAGCTGCATGGTTGTCTCTCCTTCTTCACACTTCATATGGAAATATACAAATTTCCACTTCCTTTTAAAATTACCATACCGGTTCCTAATTATCAAAATTACAGTTTCCGGAACGCAGTGAAATCCACTTACCAACAGATGACCATTTAGCGGAAAATAGATGGATGTTACAGTCGTTTACATCGATTTATTAATAGATTAAGAGAGAGGAGGTGTGGAAAAATGACAGTAACTTTTTTTAATTTGATTACAAACGGGGATTTTGAAACGGGAAATCCATCACCATGGGCCGTCTACGCGAGTTCAGTGGTGAATTCTGTTCAGAAGTCGGGGCAATACGCCATGCAGTTGACCGGCGGATTGGTGGGAGCAGGAATCTTACAGGCTTCCGTTGCGGAACCTGGTGCAAGCTATTCCGTTTCTGCTTCTTTTGCCAAACAAAGTGGTCTAGTCAGTCCGCAGGTCAATTTATCTGTTATTTACTATGATGCGTCCTACACATTCATTTCGTTAGGCTATTCCGAGGTCATTCTTTCCGGCACCTTACCGGATGCTTCCGAAGGCAATTGGAAAATGCTGTATGCAGTGACCGATCCGGTTCCGGATCATGCATTTTATGCTACCGTTCTGATTACGCTGACTCCACTAGCCGGTTCTTCGAATGTTGTGGTCGACGAGATTGTTCTGACAAGAGCAGAAGCAACTGGTGTTACAGGAGCAACAGGTGCTCCGGGTCCTACCGGTGCAAACGGTGCAACAGGTCCAACTGGTGCGGCCGGAGCCACTGGTGCAACCGGTGCGCAAGGTGATACCGGTCCAGCCGGCCCGACCGGTGGTGCGACAGGTGGTACAGGAGCTACAGGACCAACTGGACCGACAGGTGCCACGGGTGCTACGGGAGCCGATGGAGCGACGGGCGCAACGGGAGCCGATGGAGCAGCAGGTGCTACGGGAGCTGATGGAGCGACGGGCGCCACAGGAGCCGATGGAGCGACAGGTGCCACGGGAGCCGATGGAGCGACAGG
>NZ_LMXH01000007.1:0-10298 GCF_001541095.1 Paenibacillus sp. FJAT-26967 | reverse complement strand
CACGGGAGCCGATGGAGCAGCGGGCGCAACGGGGGCCGATGGAGCAGCGGGCGCAACGGGGGCCGATGGAGCAACGGGCGCAACGGGGGCCGATGGAGCAACAGGAGCAACAGGAGCCGATGGAGCAACAGGTGCCACGGGAGCTGACGGAGCAACAGGTGCCACGGGAGCCGATGGAGCAACAGGTGCTACGGGAGCCGATGGAGCGACAGGTGCCACGGGAGCCGATGGAGCAACAGGTGCCACGGGAGCTGACGGAGCAACAGGTGCCACGGGAGCTGATGGAGCAACAGGTGCAACGGGAGCTGATGGAGCGACAGGTGCAACGGGAGCCGATGGAGCAACAGGTGCAACGGGAGCCGATGGAGCGACAGGTGCCACGGGAGCTGATGGAACGACAGGCGCAACGGGAGCCGATGGAGTAACAGGTGCCACGGGAGCCGATGGAGCAACAGGTGCTACGGGAGCTGCTGGAACGACAGGCGCCACAGGAGCCGATGGAACAACAGGTGCCACGGGAGCTGATGGAGCAACAGGTGCCACGGGAGCCGATGGAGCGACAGGTGCTACGGGAGCTGATGGAGCAACGGGCGCAACGGGGGCCGATGGAGCAACGGGCGCAACGGGGGCCGATGGAGCAACGGGCGAAACGGGGGCCGATGGAGCAACGGGCGCAACGGGAGCCGATGGAGCGACAGGTGCCACGGGAGCTGACGGAGCGACGGGTGCCACGGGAGGCGACGGAGCGACAGGCGCTACGGGAGCTGCTGGAGCTACAGGACCAACTGGACCGACAGGTGCAACGGGTGCCACGGGAGCTGATGGAGCGACAGGTGCCACGGGAGCCGATGGCGCAACGGGCGCAACGGGAGCCGATGGAGCAACAGGTGCCACAGGAGCCGGTGGAGCGACAGGTGCAACGGGAGCTGACGGAGCTACAGGACCAACTGGACCTACAGGTGCAACGGGTGCCACGGGAGCTGATGGAGCAACAGGAGCAACAGGAGCAACGGGAGAAACTGGAGCAACAGGGACGGGACTTCCTGCATTTGCCAGTCGTTCGAATACAGGTGGAACAACCATTACGGCGGGTGGAACAGTCCCATTCAACACGCCAGGAGTACTTTTTGGAACGGATATAACGGCAAGCCCGACAACACCGACTACGACGTTTGTTATCAACACCCCCGGCTATTACCGGGTAAGTTTCAATGTGTACACAGGAACACTTAGTCTTCTTTCTTCGGTGTCTGCCAACTTCACCGGGACAGCTATTCCTCAACCGAGCAGTTCTGTGTTCTCGCTCTTGATTGCCGGAGGCATTATTACGGGAGATCTTCTATTCCAGGCAACTACGCCGGGCAATCTCACATTGAACGTATCAGGTCTTACGCTGACGCTGAGCGGTGCCGGTACGAATGCCGAGATCATCATCGAGAAGCTGGACTAATCTGACAAATTTCATGCTTCCCCTCTGCCTTGGGCTTAGGGGAGATTTTTTTGCTCTATTCTAAAAATCCCCTGAAAGCAAACGGTTCCTGCACCGGATTGCGCTTCAGGGGATTGCTTCATTTATTTAGACTCACCGAGCAAATAGTTGTAGAATGGTCCGTCCACCCAGAATTTATAGGTTTCTACCTCGGACTGCGGGCTGATTTTTTTAAACCCTGCGGCTATAGCCTCGGATTGTTCGTTCAATGAGAACGACTGGACATAATGATGTCCCTTCGTAATTTTGTTGTTCGTTATGACCTCATAGTCAGCCAGTTCTGTTCTTGAATAGTACAGCGGCTGCCACCAGGAATGAGCGATGAGGCCGGTCTGATCCTCGCTGTCTTTTTTGGCGTATTGAAGGACAATGTCTTGAAAACGGGCTTTCTGTCCGGCAGTCACGAATTCCAAAGACAGATCATATTCCTTCGCGTAGGCGATGAAGTTGCCGTTCTTGATCTGCACGACTTTGTAGTCATCGGTTTGTACAGGCTCTCCCCATTCTTTCAAATAAATAAAGGCGGATGTTTTCGGCTCCAACTGTACCTTGGCATCGATTCCTTCGCTTCGAAGAAGGCCGATGAGCTGCAGTGCATGGTCAATTTCGCTGTGGCCGTAGGTAAGAGTACGCTGTTTCTCGAAGTTTGGAGTGAACCGGTTGTCTTTAATGTTGTAGCCGGTAATGAGGCCTGCTTGGAGAGCTTGATCGGCGGTATCCTGCAGTTCAGGCTGCTGGACAAGGCTCTGGTATCTCCAGGCATCCCGGACGATACGTGTGATATCCGGATCAGACACACTGCCGAGGTAGTGCTTGTACAATCCTTTAGCCTCCAGCACCTTGCCGAGTACAAGGATTCCGAATGAAGCGGAGGCAGGCTTGTTTAATTCAAAACCGGCATGGAGAGTCTCAGGCAGTAAACCCGTATCTACGGCCGCTGCTAATTCCTGCGCCGCTTGAGGGGTAAGTCCCCGGGCAGGAGCTTCGCCGGGCTGAATCTTGGCAAGAGCTTTGGCGGCTTTGTCCGCCGGGTATGTATACGCCAGTTCCTTCAGTCCGGCAGCTTTAACCGCGATGTACAGCGCAGTGCTTTGCGTCAGAGGCTGGTCTTCACCCAATATATCCGAGGTTAGAATGCCGCTTTCGTACAAGGCGAGTGCAGGCTTATAGACTGAGGAAGTCACACTGATATCCTGGAACGGGTTAGCGATGCCGCTGGACTGTAGACCGAGTACGCCGGCTACTGCCAAGATGAAATCTCCTTTGGTAGGAGAGGGCGGCAGCGAGTAACCGAACTGTTCCTTAATAAACTGCTGGTAGTCATCAGCAGACTGGGCGGCAGCGGCCGGAGGCGGCACTTGATTTGCCTGCACGGGTCCTGCAGACCATAAGGAGAGAAGCAGTGCCCCCGTTACAGCCAGAGTGCCGATTCGGGATAAACGAGTACGTGAGATTAAGTGCATAGAAATGTCATCCTTTCCGATACCAATTTAATCCTATGAGAAAAGTAGGAAATTAAAAGGATGTTAACACCCTTTAAAGTGGCTGTCAATAGAAGGGGCTTACTAACTTGACTTGTCCATTTTCATTCGGGTAAGCTAAAAATATCATCGTATGAATTAAAGTGAGGCGGTAGAATCGTGAGTGAAGTGAAATCGGGTTTGTTTTATTCCAAAGATCATGAGTGGGTAGAGGTGTTGTCCGATACGCAGGTGCGTGTAGGAATGACGCCTTTTGCACAGGAACAGCTGGGAGATATCGTGTTCGTGGAACTTCCCAAAGTAGGCGCTCCGGTCAAGGCGGACGATATGCTGGGCAGCGTAGAATCGGTCAAAACCGTTTCCGACCTGATCTCACCGGTCATCGGTATTGTAGCGGAGACGAACGGTGCGCTGGAAGACTCTCCGGAGCTCGTCAACAGCGAGCCGTATGGGGCGGGCTGGGTTGCCGTTATTGACATTACGGGCAAGGAAGCCATTCAGTCGCTGATGACAGCCGAGCAGTACAAAGCCTACATTTCGTCGGAATCCTAGGCGAATCCGGAACAGGGAAACGACACTTTCTTGCGTTACGGCATCTTGTAAGGGGGGACCCGGCAGGATGCCTTTTTCAATGAGCAGGGAACGGTATGCTCCCGCCCGTTCAAAAAGCCTGTGAACCTTTTCTTCTCAGAAAGGCTCACAGGCTTTTGCACATTAACAAGGGCTCGTTATCTGAACAGCTCCAGCAAAATGCGGTAAGCTTTATCGCTATCCGATTTGTTCTGCTGAGCCAGCAGCTCCAGAATACGCATGGCGGTATCTTTGCTGCTCTGCTGGTACATCGTTTCCTCATAGGTAAATAGTTCTTGTACCGTGGTATCCAGCGCATGAGCGATTTTGTAAAGAGTCTCTACCGTTACATTCTTAGTACCGCGTTCGATTGCGGCGACATAGGAATAGGAAGTCTGCATCGCCTCCGCAAGCTGCTCCTGGGTGTATCCCTTTTCGGCCCGTAAACTTTTAATTCTAGCCCCAAGCATCTTTAAAAACTCATTCTGTTTATCCATCTGCCCACGCTCCTACTACCAGTGTAGACAAATAAATACGGTCACAACATGTTCTTATAAGATAATTTATGACGTTATTTACTCTAAAAGATGCAAACTATATACTGGTATCAGGGGTTAAAAGTAGGAGATGATCGCCCTGCGGAATTTTAAATTTTTGCGAAAAGCTGCCCAATCTGTCGGTAACGCATTTCTAACGTTATTCCTGCTGTTCTTTCTGGTCTGTATCGTACTGGAAATCTTGTATTTGTATACGATTTTCACCCGTTTGTTTAAATGAGCAGGCTGATTTATAATCCCGCCGACCGCTGCAGCCGCTGTGCAATCTTCATGAAATCTTCGGCAGAAATGCCGGGCGCAAACTCCTCGGGAAGCTCCTCCAGGTCCGGAATCGGCCCGCTGTTCTCTGGAATTCCTTCTATTACTTCGAGAGGCTGTCCGCTCTCGGGGTCATTTCCTTTCCAAATGTAGCGAATATCTTTGTAATCCGTCTCACTGAATGTATAAAGCTTAAGATGCAGTCCCTGGGCTTCGAATTTGCGCGTTGCATCGAACTTGCTGTTGCTCAGATTCGGAATCGGCAGCATTTTGGTTACATCTACACCCGTTGCGACTTCAAGCGCTTTGGCGTAAGCGACGACATGAACGCCGCCGCGGACGAGCAGATAGCCGATCATTTCCCGGGCTACGGGGTGGTCTGTCATTTCGTATACCCGCATTTTGTGCGTACGAGCCCCGCATTCGAGGAAGAAATTATGGAGCAGATCCAGGATTAAATTTCCGCTGCTGAATACATAGTCGCCGTTCCAGGGCTTCCCCATTGAATCGGCTGGCATAGCGGTTTGTGCAGTGGCAATGAATTGCTGGGTATTGCGTTTATCTACGGCGTCCCTCATAGGAGTAATGTCCGGATCGCCGGGGAACGTCGTCCCGGTTGCCACCAGATTAATCGCATTGGAGACCAGTTCCACATGGCCGAACTCCTCCGCAGTTATACTGGCGACCAGATCGTAGAACGGTTTCAGCTTCTTTTTGCCGCGGAAATTAAACGATTGGAACATGTAGTTGTTGAGGGTGGACATTTCACCGAAACGTCCCCCCAGAAGCTCCTGAATAGCAGAAGCGGCATTGGCATCCGGATGATCCGGCTTCGGCAGTTCAATCGCGAGTCGGTTGATTCTTGTAATCAAGATAAGTCCCTCCAGACGGATTGGGGTGATCACTTTACCGTTAGGCTTATGCCGGGCTGCTTGGCTATTATACAAATAAGTTTCCGGAAGTGAAGGGCCGGGCTGGTATAGGGGAGTAAAGATAAAAAAATCCGCGAATAAGTGAAATAATCTTCTTTGTCGTTTGGGAAGGGAAGATTTTGGATTAAATACAGAAAGAGAAAGTATGCAGAGGGGAAGATCAGATGAAGATGAGACATAAGTGGGGGGCGGTTGCAGCCGCTGCAGCAATCACTATGGTGATGGCAACCGGCTGCAATTCGGGGGAAGCCCCGGATGAGCAGGCGGCATCTACACCGGCTCCGATTCAAACGCCTGCCGGCGAGGAAAAGGGGAAAGTCGATTACAAAGTTACTGATTCGAAGGGAACTTCGGCAAATCAGGGCACTCTGGAAATAACGTTCAGCGGGGACGTGGAATTCACGGAGGATTCAGTCGTTGTGAAAGGCAAGAGTAACCTTCTTCCGACAGCCATCGTGCGTATTTATATAGAGGCGGCGAATCATACCGTCATTGGCTACAGCAATACGGTGAAAGTCGGAGAGGATGGGAGCTTTGAGGCGAAGCTCAAAAAGCCTGATTTTAAAGATGTGCTGAAAATCCATGTGGAATTTAAGCCGGATCTCCAAGGTGCCGCGCTAGAACCTGTATACGGCAAGAAAGGGGAGAAGCTCACAGGGCCTCTCGTGTATATAACGGGCAGCGGGGAGCAGACGGAGAAGGTGGCAAGGATAACCGCTGTAGTGGATAACAAGGACAAGGAACCGTCAGGCAAAATCGCATTGGAACAGCCAAAGTGGAATAAACCCGCCGACTACGGACAATCAGCCGTGTGGATGAAGCCGGAATTAACAGAGGACGATAAGTATGTGTACATCAAAGGCACAAGTAATCTGCTTGAAGGCAGCAAATTAAGCGGAGATATAGAAATTCCGAATCACTGGACGAGTGGCTATGCCCGCCATACCAAGGTGAGTCCGGATGGCTCTTTTGAACTTGTGCTCCAGAAGCCGAAGGAGAAAAGTAAATATTCCGTCGTACTTACTTCCAAAGTGGAGAAGGACAGCTGGAAAATGCTTCAGGATACGTATGGCGCAGAGGGAGAGAAATTCCAGGGTGATTTGGTAAAAACCTATGATGACGGCGGTAAATTGAAAAAGAAAGTGGAAATTAAACTGGAAATAGGCCGTTAAACCGGCTGAAGTTCCAGCCGGCTATAGAAGACCTGCAGCCATCAGGATGGTGATTGCGGGTCTTTTTCGCTGTTAAGAATAAGGGAGTGTCTGTCAATTGTCACGGCTTTGTTACAATTAGGGCCCAGAAGAGCTATCCCGTTTCCGGCGGCTTACAGGTATAATGAATGTGTTTGGTTATAAGAAAGCAGTACTATCATAACACTGTGCTTATGTGTCGTAAGACATGAACTCTCAATAGCGGATATGTTTAGGAGGCTTTAATGTGAGAACGAAAGTTTCAAGAGGACAAGAAACAAGGCGTCGGCACTTCAGTCCCTCTATGCGGCTGGCCGTCCTGATGATGATCGCGATTATGGCGCTGGCAGGATGCGGAAGCTCTTCCGGAGGGAGCGGGCACGAAGGGCATACCGCCGGAGGCAATCTGCCCGGAGGGGCGGATGCTCTTACGCCTATCGAGGCGGAGGTGAAGCTTCCCCAGGAGCCGGTAAAAGCAGGATCGACGGCTACTGTAGAAGTAATTGTTACTCAGGCAGGCAAACCGGTTGACGATGCGGAGGAGGTTCTTTTCGAAGTATGGAAGGAAGGGACACCGGACGACAAGCATGAGAAAATTAAAGCGGAACACGGCCAAAACGGTGCTTATACCTTGAAAAAGAAGTTTACGGAGCCGGGAAATTACTCGATTATTTCCCATGTTTCCGCCAGGACTATGCATACGATGCCTCAGGTGGAGCTTAAAGTAGAATAAGATGCAAGGAGCAAAAGGGAGGGAATTCGCGTGATCTTCAAGTGGGACGGACATACACATACGAAGTTTTGTTACCATGGCAATCCGGCCGAACAGCCCCTTTATTTGGATCGTGCCATTGAACTGGGCTTCCAGAGGTACACGATCAGCGAGCACCCGCCGCTGCCGGAGCAGTGGGTAGCCGACCCGGAGCTGATGGCGGAATTGGCTATGCCGCTGGAAGAGCTGCCGGTTTACCTGGCTTACGCGGAAGAGATGAAGAAGCGCTACGAAGAGCGGCTGGAGGTAACAGTCGGTCTTGAAATGGATTATCTGCATGGTCGTGAAGATTTCTCCAATGAATTGCTGGAACGGTATGGCGGTCGTCTTGAAGATGTACTCGTTTCTGTGCATTACCTCCCCGGCCGAGGCGGCATCCGCTGTCTGGATTACAAAGCGGATGATTTCCGCGACGGACTGCTTTCTTATTACGGCACGATGGATGCTGTGGTAAACGAATATTACAACCATGTCGAGCAGGCTATCGAATGGGCGGCCGCACTTCCGATGCGCAAACGGCTCGGACATGTGCAGCTTATCGAGAAGTTCCGGGAGGCGCTGCCGCCAATCGATCCGGAACTGGTCGAGCGCAGGCTGGCCGGGCTGCTGCCTAAGCTGGAAGCCGCCGGTCTGGGCATCGACGTGAACGTCGCGGGACTGCGAGTGCCGACCTGCGGACAAGCCTATGCGCCGCAGAGTTTCCTTGCAGCATGCGCAGAGCGCGGCATACCGCTCGTGTACGGCTCCGACACGCACAAGCCGGAGCATGTAGGTGCGGATTGGGCCTGGTTCGAGGCGGCTGTGGGCGGACTAAAGCGCTAAGCCCCGGCCGGACCGCCACAGCCGCCGCGCACACCCTGAAGAACCTTCAACTCAACGGATAGTCCGTGAGTTGAAGGTTCTTTGCTCTGCCCGGCTGGATCAGTAAGCTACATCAGGAGCACAAGCGTCAGCAGATCGAACAAAGCAAGCGTAAGGATGGCGTCATTGTAGCCGGGGTTTCCAAAAGGAGGGAAGAAGGCCCTTGTTTCAAGCTCCGGTCCGGATTCCCGTCCACCGCCGCACCCGCAGCTTTTTTTGGCTCCGGCATATCCTCCGCTAATTCCCTGTCCGTAACCGGGCTGTCCCTGCAGCTGGAGGTGCTGCCCGTGGCTGTGCTCTCCTTGCCCGTAGACCGGATAGCCGGGGACCCGGATCTGAACATAATGGAGGTCCACATGGATAAGAGTGCCTTCCCACGTTTGACCTGATTTCGTTTGTACCCGAACATAGCGGTTCATGTAGCTTTGACACAGAGAATGCAGATCTTTGGTATGCATAAATTTTTCCCTCCGGTTCGTTTCTTCTCTTCTCGCTGTAGTATATGTGCAGACGCCTTGCCGGGCGTGGGCTCCTGTCTGTTATAGGCGCAGTGATACGGGGATGGGGAAAGTACCATGCAGGCAGCAGCCCCATACAATACATACAGGACGAATGAGTCAAGAAGGAGGCACATGAAATTGGCGATTATTAAAACGAATGCTGCACAAACGAAATTGCTTGCCCGGCTAATGCGTGCTGAGGCTGAAGGAGAAGGGGAACTGGGTATGCTGATGGTCGGTAACGTGGGGGTCAACCGCGTACTGGCTAATTGCCTTGATTTTAAAAATATCCGCAATCTTGAACAAATGGTATTTCAGCGTCCCGGGGGTTTTGAGGCTACGATCAAAGGATATTTTTATCAGGCCGCCAGAGATCGCGATATCCGCCTTGCCAAGCGTGCGATCAACGGGGAACGGACACATCCCGCAAGGAATTCTCTCTGGTTTTTCCGGCCGGAAGGCGGCTGCCCTCCTACCTGGTACGATCAGGCGAACTCAGGGCGCTTCAAGAACCATTGTTTCTTCTCGCCGACGGTAGAAGACTGCCCGGCAGTTTTTAATTACTAATTCGTCCTGCCAGGTTCTTCTGCATTGTAGGCTTTCTTGGTAACAGACATCATCGCTGACGAAGGACCGTTCGATACGAACGGTTTTTCGCCGTTTGCCCGGCTCTCCCCGGGCAGCAGCCCTTACTTGTTCGTCATTCGTTGCTGTAGTACCCGAATGCTCTCTTGTGGTAAAATAACACAGACAGGCCCTTAAATAGCGGCCAGGAAACAAGAACGGATTCGGAGGAGATCAGATGTTACTCGAAGTCATTGCAACAACAGTCGGAGATGCCAAGGCGGCCGAGGCAGCCGGAGCGGACAGGCTGGAGCTGGTTACCGGAATGAAAGAAGGGGGATTAACCCCGAGCGCCGGACTGATCGAAGGAACGGTGAACAGCGTCAGGATCCCGACAGCAGTCATGGTCAGACCGCACAGCAAATCGTTCGTGTACGATCCGGATGATGTCCGTGCGATGTTGAGAGATATCCGGATGATCCGGGAGATCGGTGCGGCCGGAATTGTCATTGGTCCGCTTACTACAGACCGTCAGATCGATGTGCCGGTGCTGGAAGCCTTACTGGCAGAAGCGGGTGATATGGAAGTTGTCTTCCACCGCGCTTTTGATGTCGTTCAGGATCAGCTGGCCGCGTACGATTTTCTGTCGGGTTACCGGCAGATCCGCCGTATTCTGACGTCCGGGGGCAAGCCCAGCGCACTGGATGCGGTAGACCGGATGAGAGAATTGGTGGAGATGAGCCGGAATTCTCACATTACGATCCTGGCCGGCAGCGGCCTTGGCGCAGCTTCACTCGCCTCTTTCATAAGCGGTACGGGTGTGAAGGAAGTGCATTTCGGCAGTGCGGTCCGCGGGCCCAAAGGTGTGGAAGACGAGATAGATCCCGGCAAAATCAATGAGCTGCATGAGATCCTGGCTCCGTTCTCATAAAGAGCCGGGTTGTTTTCTCGAAGAGGAGCCCGAATGTTTCTCGTCTTCTTGTGGGGAACCGCTATAATGAACATCAAAAAAGACTATCTCACGGGTGAACTGCACCCCGTCAAGTAGACACTATAAATAAGTAAAGACACTAGGCGGCCTTAGTCCTGAACTCCACGGGACTGAGGCCGTTTAATTTTGCCTG
>NZ_LMXH01000006.1 GCF_001541095.1 Paenibacillus sp. FJAT-26967 | reverse complement strand
TTGAAGACGACGAGGTAGATAGGTTGGAGGTGGAAGCACAGCAATGTGTGGAGCTGACCAATACTAATCGGTCGAGGGCTTGACCTACAGGTCTTTACGCGAGTAGAGGCCAACATCGAAGCATGGCCTATGGCTGTGCACCACAAGATCTTTGGATGGATCTTAGTACATCTTTCGCTGCTAGTTTTCAGGGTACAACCTGTTTAGTTCGATTGATTTATGTTTGGAGAGATACCCAAGTGGCTATAAGGGGACCCTCTGCTAAGGGGTTAGACTGCGTAAGCGGTGCGAGGGTTCGAATCCCTCTCTCTCCGCCAGTTTAAGGCGGCGTAGCTCAGCTGGCTAGAGCGTACGGTTCATACCCGTGAGGTCGTGGGTTCGAGTCCCTCCGCCGCTACCATACAACTACATAAGGACGCTTAGCTCAGCTGGGAGAGCATCTGCCTTACAAGCAGAGGGTCGGCGGTTCGATCCCGTCAGCGTCCACCATGTACAACTTTATACGGAGCCGTGGTGTAGAGGCCTAACATGCCTGCCTGTCACGCAGGAGACCGCGGGTTCGAATCCCGTCGGCTCCGCCATTTTAGTTTTACATGAATTTCATAGTATGGCTCGGTAGCTCAGTCGGTAGAGCAGAGGACTGAAAATCCTCGTGTCGGCGGTTCGATTCCGTCCCGAGCCACCATTTAAGTCAAGCAATGCTCATAACTTAAGAGCTTGGCAGCAATGTGGAGGCTTAGCGAAGTGGCCAAACGCAGCAGACTGTAAATCTGTTCTCTGACGAGTTCGGTGGTTCGAATCCATCAGCCTCCACCAGTATTTTACACCGAGAGCCATTAGCTCAGTTGGTAGAGCACCTGACTTTTAATCAGGGTGTCGAAGGTTCGAGTCCTTCATGGCTCACTTTTCATGAAAATTAATATTTTATATAAAAAGAGACCTATATGGTCTCTTTTTTGTTGTTCTTGGCTATAAATGAGCAAATTTAATCGCAGGGCTATATACGCCCTAGCTTATCCGCGACGGATTGGAGTTTCTGTTCCATGGATGCCTGTTTATCTCGGCGGTCATCAATTTTGATAGAGGTCGAAACGCGCATCGCGCCGTTCTCAAAAGGGCTCTCGTGCAGTTTCATAACCACATCCATAATTTGATGCAATGGTCCTTCGATTATCGTGCTCATAGGGGTTAGTTCATAGTGCAGGGGTTGGTTGTCTAGTACTTTTTGAAGATGAGCGACATACTCACTTAAGCTTGTAGATGCAGTGCCGATGGGAACAACCGTGATTTCAACAATTGCCATAACAAGACCCTCCTTTAATTAGCGTGTCCCCTTATTTTAATGGAAACGCCAGAAGCAAGCTACCAAGTTGGATAACGGCTTTCATGTAAGAAATTATCGATGGTTGTATCGTCCCATACGGTAGTTCTGGTGTGATCCGAGCAGGCCTGGGCAGGAAGAGATTTCCGTTGATCTGCCGGCCCGTCCAAGTCTTGACCTCAACTGCCAATCAACTGTCATACGATGGTTTGTAAGAGTGATGATCCACCGGCACAGTATTGAATCCTGCGCATATTTGCTATCTGCTCATTCTGGATGCTATCACCCACTCTCTCCTTTTTACTTCGTAGCCTCATTTAAAATATAGTCAGCTGTACGCGCTGCAAGTGCCATGACCGTGTTTGTAGGGTTAGCTCCACCCGAAGTCACGAATATGCTGGCATCGCATACAAACAAATTCGGGATGTCGTGCGTCTGCCCATACGAATTTACGACCGAGCGGCCAGGATCGCTTCCCATACGGCATCCTCCCATGAGGTGGGCGGTGTCGGGCACGACGAACTCCGGTTTGCCGCCCGCCGCTTGTAAAATGGCTTGCATGTTCTCGACAGCATGCTGGATAAGCTTTTGATCATTATCGCCGAAGCTGAACGTAACCGTGGCGCGCGGCATGCCGTTTGCATCTTTTTCATCCGCTAAAGTCACACGGTTGTTCTCATTCGGAAGGACCTCCCCGACCAATGTGACTCGGCCGTAATAGTTGTAATCCAGCATCGTCTCACGCAGTGCTGTACCCCATACAGGATAAGAGCCCCCGGATTTAGTAATGCCCTCCGCAAAAGCCAACGGCCTGGACCCGTGAGCATGGAGAGTATACCCGCGTGCAAAACCCCGATTTGGGTTACTCTCATAGAATTCCTGTGTAGTAGCAAGCACGGGAGTCCCCTTGTACAGGCGGACTTCTTCTTGAAACTTCGCATACACATCATGGCTGCTATGAGTCATAAGCGCCTTGCCTACCCAGCCGCTGCTGTTAGCCAGCCCATCGGGAAACTGGGGATTAGCTGAGTTGAGCAGCAAACGAGGCGTTTCCACTGCATAGGCGGAGAGAATGACATATTTGGCTTTTTGCCGATGCTCTACGCCATTTTTAACATACACTACACCCGCTGCCCGGCCTGCTGTATCTGTCTCAACGCGTGTTACCATGCAATTAGCTAATACGGTGGCTCCAGCTTCTACCGCTTTGGGAAAATGGTGAATGAGCGTGCTGAATTTGGCATTCGGCATACAACCCTGATTACAAAAGCCGCGGTTAATACAGGGCGGTCTTCCATCGAAAGGTGCCGAAAGAATGGCAAGCGGAGCGGTGACGCTTCTTATGCCGAGCTCTTCGCAGCCCTTTTGAAAAAGATAGGCATTCGGGCTCAGCGGATCACGTTCAGGATAGGGGTACGGTCCACGAAAGTTTCCCCAAGGAAAATGCCGTGGTCCCGAAACTGCGATGTCCTTCTCGATTTTATCGTAGTAGGGCTCTAGATCTTTGTAATGAAGAGGCCAATCTTCACCGACACCGTCTATGGAACGGGTTTTGAAATCCGATTCGTGAAAGCGGAGGAAAACGCCCGTGAAGTGCTGGGTGCCTCCGCCGACTCCCCACCCCGAATTGTTGTGTCCCATCGTAAGCGGATTGCTGCCGTTAACCAGCCTTGTTTGCTGCCAGCCGAGACTCTGCATCGATAATTCATCACTGGCAAAATCCCTTTGGGGATCGCGCAGCGGTCCCGCTTCGATCACAACGACATCCAGGCCCGCTTCACTCAACTCCCTTGCTAGAACGCCTCCTGCGGCTCCTGCCCCCACAATAACGACATCGGCAACTGCCGATTGAGAAGTAGCGTGTCTCATAGTTCCGGTTTCGCCTCCCATGGGTCAAGCTGCCCTCTGTCGGTGCGGATGTAGCCTCTTGGATAGGCAGGCCCGGCATAGCCGATCTCGGACCACACGGTTGGATGGGAGTAATAAGCTTCCACTGTTAATTTAAGGAGTTTGCTGAACCACTCATTCTGCACGGTCATTGTCCATTCTCCGGTCAGGGGAAGTTTGGATTCAGCGATGTTCTTCATGATTTCCCGCTGCTCTAATGCGCTGAGATGGTGAAAGGGTTGTCCGTGAAAACCTTCGGCTATTTTGTCTACTGCCTGCAAACCCCGGAGAATAAGCTCACGTTGACGGGGGACCTCAGGCTTACGCTGACCTTCGCCTGTGCTGCTGCTCAAGGTAGTATCTATATGTTCAATGACATAATTGATCATCTCAGCTCGGTCATCATCGACAAGGCGGGAACACCAGCTTCGCAGAAGCTCCGCCTCTTCCAGACTCAGGACTTGATGTTGGGACTGCCTCACGAGCCGGTCACTCACAATCGATTGTGTATGAAGATCCCAGTGCTCCCGCTCAGCCATTACATCAAAAGAAGGGTATTTCGTCATTTTTCTCATGAATGCTACCTCCCGTAAATGGCGATAAGCCCCAGTAAACCTATAGCCGTATAGAGCAGCGGCATAACGACCGGAGGGCCTATCAGAAAATTGCGCGGAGCGTAATCTCCGACTCTTTTACCGACGCCTTTAACATGCAAATAAAATCCGTATAGACCGGATAGAACACCAAGCCACATGCAGATATGAAAAAGTGTGAAAAGCCAAGAGCGGTTCAGAAGGACCAGGGCTATCCCGACTACAAAGTAGAGGGGTGCACTGATGACAGGAGCCAGCATGATTTTCTGATGAAAGTTTTGCCGATAATGCGACATGGTCACCTGAACGGCGACCAGCAGATAAGCGGCAGAAGTAAATAAAACAAGGGTGCGGTCTAAGGTCCAATCAGTCCATACCATAGAGAAGTCTCCTTTTTATACAAGCTGCGAAGTGGCGTAATACTCGGAATTATTCGGTTTTGCTAAAAGTAAGCCCTCCATAAGGCATGAAGGCGATATCTGCAGCAGTATCTGAGGCCCAGGCGGCAATTGTCTCCTCCAGGGAGACAACAGGTTTGAAGCCGATCAGCTCAATAAGGGGAGGCGGTACGTCCGAGTACAGGAACACCTGCCTGTCCTGCAGGATCGTATGGATTTGTTCCAGCTTGTGAGCGCCGAGGACGAATCGCTTGCCGAGTTCTTGAAGCAGTTTTTTACGATCGGGATGATCTTCGACTGCCTCGGCAAACTTGGGATGCCCATACAGTTCTTGGCAGCGCGCAACAAGAAGAATACGGCCGCCCTTCTTCACGAAAGCAGCCGCGTTTGTCAGTGTTTTGACAGCTTGATAGAGCTGGGCGTCTTTGGGATAGCCGCCTGCCGATACAATCACGGCATCGTAGAGCCGGGAACGCCGGACAAGAAAGGCGGAGTTGGCCAGCTTCACTCCTGCGGTGTGAGCGAGGGCCACGTCTCCCGCAAATACACCAAGGAGCCGGCGCTCCATGTCCACCACCGTATTAAGCAGGAACGGTGCGGGCACAAAGCGGAGCGCCTCCTCCAGATCGCGGTGAAGAGGATTATCGACGCAGCCTGGCTTGGCCTTATAAGACTTGGATAAGGCATGGTGCAGCTCTATGGAGCGCCTGGAGGCGGCACCTGGCATCAGGGCTTTCACACCGCCGGAAGACCCCACGAGCAGGTGAGGTTCGATGTTGCCGGTGATGATCAACATCCCCGCTTCAACAACTGCGCGGTTCAGCTCTATCGGTGTTCCGAGCGAGGTTGTGCCGACGAATACGCATTCCTCCGCGTTGGAGGAATGGTTGAGCACGCGGACACGCTCATAGACATCGTCACCTGTCAGCCGCCGCAGCTCACTCTCGCTCTGCTGCCGGTGCGTTCCGAGCGCAACCAGCACGGTGACCGCGTCATCCGGAATGCCTGCTGCGCCTAGCTCTTCCAGCAGCGGAGGAAGAAGGCGTTCGCTGGGGCTGAGTCTGGTGCCGTCGCTGATCAGGATGACGGCTGAACGTTTGCCGGACGCAAGCTGCCGCAGCGGCGGGCATCCGATAGGCGCCCGAAGTGCACTTTGTATCGCCTCATCCGGTAGGGGATCAGGCAGCGCGGGAGCAATCAACCGGGGTAGACGACTCTCCGGCCAGGAGATGTTAAGCTGCTCCGTTCCATAGCACAGTTGGAGTATCACAATATCGCATCCTTCCAACTTCTATTTTTTCCAGAAACAGCCTGTTTAACCGTTAGCGGCTGGAAATTAAACAATCTTAATTCCCAGGGAGCAAGAAGTATGGGGGATTTTCAAATAGGAGACGCTAACAGTGCGGAGAAGCGAAGGGCGGCTTACGAGAGAGGCTTGCTCCGTAATTGTGAAATGCCGGCAGGGGGTAACCTATTGCAATATTTTATTTCTTTATTGATCAGCTTCGCAGTCGTCATGCTGCTGGTTCCCATCTTGAGAAAGTTTGCGCTAGCCACGGGATTTGTAGATCGTCCTAACAATCGGAAAATACATAGTGCTCCTATTCCGCTGCTGGGTGGAGTTGCTATTTATATCGCCTGCGCGGGTTCGATTTTGTTGTTCAGCAGAAACAGCGACCTTACGAAAGCGGTTCTCATCGGGGGCACGATTCTAATGCTAACAGGCTTGACCGATGATTGGTTTAAGACCAGGGGCAAAGATTTCCCGGTGTGGCCGCGGTTATTGATCTATATCGGCGTTTCGACAGTTCCCCTATGGTTTGGGATCGAAATCATCGGTGTTTCCAATTTACAATTCACGGGAATGGTTTTTTTTCCGGTCTGGCTTGTCTGGCTGGCTACGATGGCGTGGGTTTTTGGAATTACGAACATGATTAATTTTATTGACGGGGTAGATGGTTTGGCCTCGGGGATTGTTACGATTGCCTCTATAGCTCTGCTTGTTGCGGCACTGGTCAAAAGGCAGGAGGATTCCGCCATGCTGGCTGCAATCCTGGTCGGAGCGGGTCTTGCATTTCTTGCCTTTAACTTCTATCCCGCTAAAATTTTCATGGGAGATGCAGGCGCTATCTTTCTGGGATACACCATTGCAGTCGTTGCGATTGATGGCGCTTTTAAAAGTGCGACTTTCGTTTCCATTCTGGTTCCAGTTCTGGCATTGGGCGTCCCGATTATGGATACCGTCATTGTTTTTACAAGAAGACTCCTTAAAGGAAATGGACTCCATCATGCGGATAAACTTCATACCCACCACAGTTTGATGAAATGGGGACTTTCACAGACTCAGACGGTCTCGTTTCTTTACCTCATCGGTGCACTGTTCTCATTGCTGTCTATTATTGTCGTTCTGATGGGGATTTGAGACTTTCTTCATGGCAATCGCTGGTGCAGCCTGGCCTGGATTCGGATATCCGATGAAAGGCTTTTTTCTTGGTATATAAGGAATAAGTTTGTTTGGATGAAAGGGAACAGAGGGATGCTGTCTTCGTTCCCATGAAGTGAATCGCTTTCTTACCTGTGTTACAATAATAGGAAGCAACGCAGCAGCTTCGATATTACACAGAGGGAGCTAACTCAGATGGATTGGGAAAGGCTGAAGAAACAATTGGAGTCGATCGGCAAAAGTCCGGTCCGGCTGGTTACAAAAAAACCGGCAGAGTGGGAACGTATGACGCAAAGCGGCGAAAAGCCGCCTAAAGATAAAGGAAGCTTTCTGATCGATAAGGATGTGTATTTCCTTCTTCAGAAGGATGATCAGCAGATTCAGGCTATCTCCATCCCGGAGGAGAAGCTTCATGGCAATGAACGAAGTCTCATCGAATGGATTATCGAATCATCTCAGCCGGAGAAGAAACAGCGGAACATGCTTTTTCTGGAGGAAGAGAAGAAGCTCGCTGCGGTTCGGAGCTGGCTCCTGGAGCATGCGGATTCGGAAGGCAACGTAGAAATGCCGGATTCCATTGCATCTCAGGCGTCCCTGTACTCCAATAAAATTCCCTTTCTTCTATATGGGGATTATTCCCCTAATATCCGTGTATCCTACCGGGAATTAAAGAAGTTATTGGAGACATTTTTTGATACCGAAATCATCCTGGTTCCTCTTCTTGAGAAAGAGTGGCTGATTCTCGCTCCGGATAATCTACTGAATGTCAGCCAAGAGGACAGGCTGGATGTCCAGGAGGAAAGCACGGAGCAGATGCTGGATGCCCTTGCTTCCGGTCTGCATGAAATGCTGGCGAGTGAATGGGTAGGTGAAAGCCATCTGGGCGTCCACTATCCGATTCAGCCTGCACAGTCGCTTCTCAGCTCGATGGTATCGCTGCGCGGTACGATAATGCTGGGCCGCCTATATAACATGGCCAGCAATATTCATATGCCGTGGCACCTGCAGATGGAGAAGCTCCTTCACCAAATTCCTGAGCTGGAGAAGAACCAATTCCTGGAGCAGGTGCTAAAGGATTATGCCCTGGATTCGGAGACGCAGTCTACGCTGGAGCATTTCTTCGCTCTGGATTGCAATGTCAGTGAAACGGCAAAGAAATTGTATATCCACCGGAATACACTTTTGTACCGTCTGGATAAGTTCAAGAACGAAACCGGTCTTGATGTAAGGACGTTTCATGATGCGGTTCTGGTTAAGCTTGCTATCGTATTGTACAAAGTAACAAAAAGAAAGTGAGTTTTTTGTGAAGATTGTGCATAGTCAATCTCCGGGTATTTAGGCTAAGATGAACCTATACAATGAATTCAAGAACCAGGGGGAATGAACTATGGCAGGCGTTCGTCTTAACCATATCGTAAAGAGGTACCCAGGCAACAATGAAGCAACCGTTAAGGATTTCCATCTTGATATTCAAGATAAAGAGTTTCTAGTATTAGTAGGAGCATCCGGTTGCGGTAAATCCACAACACTGCGGATGATTGCCGGTCTTGAAGAAATCTCCGAAGGCGAACTGTACATCGGCGACCGACTTGTGAATGACGTAGCACCGAAAGACCGCGACATCGCGATGGTGTTCCAGTCTTACGCCCTGTACCCGCACATGAACGTATACCAGAACATGGCATTCGGTCTTAAACTACGTAAATTCAAAAAAGCCGATATCGACGCACGCGTGCGTGAAGCGGCTAAAATTCTCGATATTGAACACCTTCTTGACCGTAAACCGAAGGCTCTCTCCGGTGGTCAGCGTCAGCGTGTTGCCCTGGGCCGCGCAATCGTCCGTGAACCGCAAGTGTTCTTGATGGATGAGCCGCTTTCCAACTTGGATGCTAAACTTCGTGTACAAATGCGTGCTGAAATCTCCAAGCTTCACAAGCGTCTTGGCGTTACGATCATTTACGTAACACATGACCAAACAGAAGCAATGACAATGGGAAGCCGGATTGTCGTTATGGACAAAGGCATCATTCAGCAAGCAGCTTCACCGGAAGAGATCTACAACTTCCCAGTTAACATGTTCGTTGCTGGATTTATCGGATCCCCTTCCATGAACTTTGTCAGCGGCTCGCTGAAAGACGAAGGCGGCTCCCTGCACTTCAAAGCTAAAGGCGTTGACGTTGTGATTCCGCAAGGTAAAGCTCAAGTACTTCGCGACAAAGGCTATGCAGGCAAAGATGTTGTTCTGGGTATTCGTCCAGAAGATATCCATGATGAGCCTGTATTCCTCGAAGCATCTTCCAACACGGTTGTAAATGCTTTGATCGAAGTATCCGAGAACCTCGGTCACGAACTGCAAGTTCACCTTGCCGGTATCGGTGAAGGTACAGTAGTTGCCCGTGTTGACGGACGTTCCGGTCTGAAAGACGGCACTAACGTTAAACTTGCTCTGGATATGAACAAAGTTCATTTCTTCGACAAAGAAAGCACACATTCCATCCTGCTTAACGGATAAGAATGTCTTATAAAGGCCAGTCCATTGCGACTGGCTTTTTTATTATTTTCAACAAGTTGCAGGAGGAATGAGCGGAGCAGGTTGATTTTGACCCGGCAGTTGAATTACGATGGAAGCAATGGGAAAACAAAGGGGAATGAACCATGGGCAAAAAAGTGAGAGTTTTAGAACTGGTTGAACAGTTCAACCTGGAGGTCATTTGCGGGGAGGAAGGTCTGAAACGGACCATACCTGTAGATGATCTGTACCGCCCAGGTCTAGAAATGGCAGGGTATTTTAATTACCATCCGCAGGAGCGGGTTCAACTGCTTGGCCGGACAGAGATGTCCTTCTTTGAAACGCTGGATGAGACAGTCCGGCTTCACCGGGCCCAGCAGCTCTGTGCCAGTGAAGAAACTCCCTGCATTATCGTAACCCGTGGACTGGATATTCCGGCAGAGCTAGTGGAAGAAGCGAAGAAGCATCAGCTTCCGGTTCTGCGCAGTCAGGTAGCTACAACCATTCTAGCAAGCCGTATAACGAATTTTCTTGAGAATAAGCTGGCTCCTTCGACTACCATTCATGGTGTCCTTGTCGATGTATACGGAGTCGGAATGCTGATTACAGGCGGCAGCGGCATCGGTAAAAGTGAGACGGCTCTTGAGCTCGTTAAGCGCGGTCACCGCCTTGTTGCGGACGACGCGGTAGAAATCCGGCAAACGGCGGATAACATTTTATACGGGAACGCACCGGATCTGATCCGTCATTTGCTTGAAATTAGAGGCGTAGGCATAATTAACGTGATGACACTTTTCGGGGCAGGCGCAGTACGTAATGTGAAGAAGATCTCGGTGGTAACACGGCTGGAGACTTGGCAGCAGGATAAACAGTATGACCGCCTTGGATTGGATGAAGAGACAACACGTATTATCGAAACGGACGTTCCGCTTATTACGATTCCGGTACGCCCGGGCAGAAACTTGGCTGTAATCGTGGAAGTGGCGGCGATGAACTACCGGTTGAAGCGGATGGGATTCAATGCGGCGCTTCAGTTTACAAACAAATTGACGGAGACGCTGGCAGAAGATCTGGATGATCTGGACTAAGACCGGCAGGGATAGAGTCTGTTTTATTTAGGAAAGGTATAGGAGGAATACAACCGTAGATGATTAATCCAATCGCTTTTTCACTGGGACCTATCAGTGTGCACTGGTACGGAATTATACTCGGCACCGCTGCGCTTGTGGGCCTGCTTCTCGCCATCCGCGAGGGTAAACGATTCAATATGGAACCCGATTTTTTCATGGATCTGCTTCTGATCGGGGTTCCATCGGCTATTATCGCGGCGCGCATTTATTATGTAGCTTTTCAATGGGAGAACTATAAGAACAATTTTGTTGATGTTTTTAAAATCTGGGAGGGCGGAATCGCGATCTATGGTGCGCTTATCGGCGCTATTATCGGCGCACTCTTCTATGTCCGGCGTAAAGGCGTATCCTTCTGGCGAATTGCGGATATTTGCGCTCCGGGCTTGATTGTGGGCCAAATGATCGGCCGCTGGGGTAATTTCATCAACCAGGAAGCCCACGGCGGTCCGGTTCAGGAATCATTCCTGCGCGGGACGCTCCATCTGCCGGACTGGATCGTGAATCAGATGAATATTCAGGGAACGTTCTACCACCCGACATTCTTATACGAATCACTGTGGAATCTGGCAGGCCTGCTGCTCCTGTTCTGGCTTCGCCGCAGACCGTTCCTTCGTGCAGGCGAATTGTTCATGAGCTATTTTATCTGGTATTCGCTGGGCCGCTTCTATATCGAAGGCCTTCGCACGGACAGCTTGGATTTCACGGGCCCAGAATGGCTCGCATCCTTGATGAACAGCCTGTGGTCCCCGATGTCTCTGCTATTCGGTGAAGCCGGCGCGATGACTTATGGGGGGAACATTCGGATTTCCCAACTGCTTGCCCTCCTCATTATATTTGCGGCTATCGTCATTATTGTCGTGCGCCGTAAGATTGTGCCTGGGCTGCCTAAGTACAGCGATCCGATCGAAAGAAAAGCAATCAAACCGGTGTCTGCAAACAGCGGAAAATAATAAAGATGGAACGATCAAGCGTGCTGCAAGGTGCAAAGATGTACAGAAGTCCTGTTATTCGGAGCCTATCGTGCAGGTAGTGAGCCTATTCTAAGGAGTACAACATGAAGCATACGGTATTGTTTGATTTGGATGGTACGATACTTGATACCAATGAGCTGATTATCCGTTCATTCCTGCATGCGCTGGAAGGGAGGGCCCCAGGCCCTTTTTCAAGGGAGCATATTATCCCGCACATGGGTCGTCCGCTGGTTGATCAGCTTCAGTTTTTCAGCGGTCTGGATGAAGTGAACGATCTTTTGCTCATGTATAGGACGTATAATCTGGAGCATCACGATGAGTTAGTCCGGCCATTTCCACATGTAAAAGAGGTACTTGCCCGGCTGCATGCTTATGGCGTCCGAATCGGAGTTGTCACGAGCAAAATACGCAAGACGACCATGCTCGGTCTTGAATTGTGTGAGCTGCTGCCTTACATACACAGTATCGTGACCGTGGAAGATGTCGTGCAGCCGAAGCCGGATCCTGAAGGGATACTTAAGGCTCTGCAGGAGCTGGAGTCTGAGCCGGTGCAAGCTATCATGGTAGGCGACAGTCACTATGATATTGAAGCAGCCCAAGCTGCAGGAGTCGATGCAGTCGCCGTCAGTTGGTCATTGAAGGGCGAAGAATATCTGAAGCAATATTCGCCTGAACATATTATCGGAGACATGAGAGATCTATACACACTGTTCGGCATTCCGGAGGAGAGCTCTTGAGAAAGACTGAGAAATATCCCGTCGAAGGGCCGAATGCCCTATGGCAGATTTACCGGACAGTCAGTAAGTGGAAAGCTGTCAAAAATTTTGCATGGATACAAATTAGCCGCTACTGCCCTTCACTTCCCGTAAAGAATTGGATATACCGGCGTATGCTTGGTATGCAGGTAGGGGACCATACGGCGTTTGCCCTGATGGTAATGGTGGATGTATTTTTCCCTGAGAAAATTAAAATCGGGTCTAATACCATTATTGGGTATAACACCACGATCCTGGCTCACGAATACCTGATTCGCGAATACCGTCTGGGCGAGGTGAATATCGGTTCCCATGTGATGGTCGGAGCCAATACAACGATTCTGCCGGGTGTAACGATCGGCGATTATGCGGTTATCGGTGCCGGCTCGGTCGTGCATAAGGACGTTCCTCCGCATACTTTCGTTGCGGGCAATCCGATGCGGGTCATAAGGAGCAATGCTTCAGACGGGTTAGCGGGAACGGCGGATGTGTCTGATCCTTTAACGGATCAATGACGTGAGAAGTGGAAGGAAATCAGGTCTTATACAAGCAGTTTGTCTTCTGGGGGGAGGACGAACTGCTTTTTTGTTGTGGGGAGAGGACAATATGTATTTAGGACGAATTAATAATAAGGCACATGAAAATAGGCCCTTTCAATCAAGGCGGAGGGCGGCTAGTTAAAATAGACGGGGATAAAGAAACGAAGGAAATTGACGGACCTAATATTCCGTGATAAACTTACGAAATAACTTCAATTTGGTAGTATGGTAGCGCACTAAAGTGCGGTAAAAAATAGAAGTGCACCGGTAGCAGGAGGGACAGTTATGTCTAAACCGAAAGTATTTGAGAAGCCTACTGGCTTTAAGGATCTGCTCCCGGAATCTGTAGCAAGATTCCGTCAGGTCGAATTTAACGTGCTCGAATGTATGGAGCGGTGGGGCTACAATCAAATTGTTACGCCTACGCTGGAATTTTACGACACGGTCGGCGTAGCAAGCTCTATCGAAGACCGTAAACAGTTTAAACTCCTGGATCGTAACGGCAAGACACTTGTCCTGCGATCCGATATGACGGCGCCTATTGCGCGAGTGGTTGCATCGCTGCTCCGGGAAGAGCGGCTGCCTGTAAGGCTGTGTTATCACGGCAATGTCTTCCGCGCTATGGAAGAAGAAGCGGGCCGTGACTCGGAATTCATTCAGACGGGCGTTGAACTTGTCGGGGACGCCTCCGCCGAAGCGGATGCGGAGGTCGTTGCACTGGCGATTGCCTGTCTGCAGGCGGCGGGTGTTCAAACATTTAAGTTTGCACTGGGACATGTAGGCTTTCTGCACGGATTGTTCGAGGAAGCTTTGAAGGATTGCCCGGATGCACAGGTAGAGCTTAAGAGCTTCCTCCTGGGCAGAGATTATGTGGGTTATCGCAATGCAATCCGCCAGCTTGATATCGATGAATCCCGCCGCCAAGAGCTGGAGAGCATTCTCAGGCTGCGTGGAGGCAAGGATATTTGCGAGCAGGCGCTAGCAGTAACCGCAGATCCTACGGCACAGACAGCCATTGACCATCTGTGCAAGGTATGGAACGTGCTTGAAGATTATGGAGTTAGCGAGCATGTCTTGATCGATTTAACAATGATCGGTAACTTCTCTTACTACACCGGTCTTACATTCGAGGGTTATGCAGCCGATCTCGGATTTCCGCTGTGCAGCGGAGGGCGTTATGACAATCTGCTGGCGCAGTTCGGGCGTCCGGCTCCGGCTACAGGCTTTGCGCTTAAGACGAACCGGATACTGGAAGCTGCCGGGACCAAAGATGTGTATCAGCCAAGCCGGGTGCTCATCGTATATACGGCGGAACATCGGCGTGATGCCCTCCACCATGCTCAGACACTGCGGGCAGAATCAGGGAATCAAATTATAACTCGCCTTATTCCCGACCATACATCATGGGATGCGGGCCATATCGACAAGCTTGGGGACGGCCGAAGCAGGCTGGACGGCGTCTTGTACACAGACGTTATCCCCTTTGTATAGGAGGCAGGACGGATGCAGGAAATGCTCAAAGTAGCCATGCCTAAAGGGCGTATTTATAAACAGGCCTTCAAACTGTTCCGCCGTGCGGGATTGCCGATGCCGGAGGATAGTGGAGATGACTCACGCCGCTTGATCGTGACATTCCCGGAAGCGAATATGGAATTCATTCTGGCAAAACCGGTTGATGTGCCTACTTATGTGGAGTACGGTGTAGCCGATATCGGAGTTGTCGGCAAAGACGTGCTGATGGAAGAGAACAGAGATGTGTATGAACTTCTTGACCTCGGGATAGCACGATGCCGGATGTCGGTTATCGCAATGCCAGACTGGCAGCAGGTTCTGAACCCGCGTGTCGCTACCAAATATCCGCGTGTCGCATCACAGTATTTCCGTGAGAAGGGCCAGCAGGTTGAGGTCATTAAATTGAACGGATCCATTGAGCTTGCCCCGATGATCGGGCTTGCGGACCGCATTGTGGATATGGTGGAAACCGGCCAGACACTGCGCGAGAACGGGCTGGTTGAATATGAGGAAATCTTCCCGATTACAAGCCGTCTGATCGCAAACCGCGTCAGCTACCGGATGAAGAACGAGCGCATTCAGCAGCTCTGCGATGCTCTGCAAGCAACCATCGCCCTGCCTGAAGAGGAATAAGAGAACGGAACGCAAGGGTGTATATAAAATAATTCGGCTATTCAGCCCGCGGGGACTGTAAGGCCTTATATAAAATCGACGGCACTCCCGTCAGGAAAGGATGATGGCGTATGAAGATCGTTGATGCGAATGAATTTAAGCTGGACCGCGAAGTCGATTACGGTACACCGGAGCAGAACGAAGCGGTAAGAACGATCATCGCTGCGGTCCGCAGCGAGGGCGACCGGGCACTGAGGCGCTTGTCGAAAGAGTTCGACGGTGTCGACTTGCAGGAACTCCGCGTGAGTGAAGCGGAGATAGAGGCGGCTTATGACCATGTAGACGCCGAATTTATCGAGGCCCTGCGTCAAGCGGCCGCCAATATCCGCGCATTCCATGAGAAGCAGAAGCGCGTATCCTGGATGGACCTGCAGGACAACGGCTCCTTGCTGGGCCAAATCATCCGGCCGCTCCAGCGGGTCGGATTGTACGTCCCCGGCGGCAAGGCGGCTTATCCGTCCTCCGTTCTCATGAACGCGATTCCGGCGCTGGTCGCCGGGGTTCCTGAGATCGTGATGGTGACGCCTCCGGCTACAGCCGGGGAAGAGGGCATCAACCCGCACATCCTGGTGGCGGCAGCCGAGGCCGGCGTGCGGGAGATCTACCGCGTCGGCGGCGCACAAGCCGTCGCCGCACTTGCCTACGGCACGGAGTCGATCCGTGCGGCGGATAAGATCGTCGGTCCCGGCAATATTTATGTCGCTCTCGCCAAACGCGCGGTGTTCGGCGTTGTCGACATCGACATGATTGCGGGACCGACGGACATCGTGGTCCTGGCCGATGAAGCGGCGGACCCCGAATTCATCGCCGCGGACCTGCTGGCCCAGGCGGAGCACGACGAGCTGTCACCGGCTATTCTGGTGACGCCCTCACGCACACTTGCCCAGCAGGTGCGCAGCGAGGTGGAGCGGCAGCTGGGCTTGCTGCCGCGTAAAGCGATCGCCGCCGTATCTGTGGCGGAGAAGGGTGCCATCGTGGTCGTGGCCGACCTCGATGAAGGCATTCGCGTGGTCAACGCGATTGCGCCGGAGCATACGGAGCTGCTCGTCGCGGACCCGTTCGCGGTGCTGCCGCGGATCGAGAATGCCGGCGCCATTTTTCTCGGCGCCTACAGCCCCGAGCCCGTCGGCGATTATTTCGCCGGCCCGAACCATGTCCTGCCTACCAACGGAACGGCAAGATTCTCTTCGCCGTTGAACGTGGATGATTTTATAAAGAAATCAAGTGTTATTTCTTATAGTAAGGAAGCGCTTCTGGCAAATGGCCGGCAGATTATGACGTTGGCCCGCAATGAAGGACTTGAAGGGCATGCCAGGGCGATAGAGGTACGGCTGCAGAAAGAAGGCAAGTAAATCTCTCTGCGATCCCGTGATAAGACGCGTTGAAGAACACTATGGGAAACCGGGCTGAGATCAGCGAGATGGAGCATTTATAAGAAGCCGGGTTTGAAAGAGGAGGAGCGGAAATGGGAATCGAGACAGAAGCAGGAACGGGAAAAGCCGCCGTACGGTCGGCAAGTGTAGCCCGGAAGACGAATGAAACGGATATCACGCTGTCTTTTGGAGTGGATGGTACAGGTATTACGGATTTAACGACCGATGTTCCTTTTCTGAACCACATGCTGGATTTGCTTACGAAGCACGGTCAGTTTGATTTGCAGGTGAATGCCCGCGGAGACATTGAGATTGACGACCACCACACCGTGGAAGATATCGGAATCTGCCTGGGACAGGCTTTGAGAGAGGCACTTGGAGACAAGCGTGGAATTAAACGGTATGCCAGTGTATTCGTACCGATGGACGAGGCACTTGCTCAAGTGGTGATCGACATCAGCAACCGTCCGCATTTTGAATACCGCGCAGAATATCCTTCTCAGCAGGTAGGCAGTTTCACAACGGAGCTGGTTCAAGAATTCTTATGGAAGTTCGCTTTGGAAGCGCGTATTACCCTTCATGTTATCGTCCATTACGGGCAGAACACGCATCACATGATTGAAGCGGTATTTAAGGCGCTCGGACGTGCACTTGATGAAGCTACCGTCATCGATCCGCGGGTTCAGGGTGTCCCTTCTACGAAGGGAGTTCTCTAGCATGATCGCCATCATCGATTACGGCATGGGTAATCTGCATAGTGTCAGCAAAGCCGTGGAACGGCTCGGCTGCGCATCTGTCGTAACGGCTGATCCGAAGGTTTTGGCGGAAGCGGATGGTCTAATTCTGCCGGGGGTAGGAGCATTCGGCGATGCGATGGAGCAGCTGCGCTCTCTGGAATTGGACCGGCTGCTGCAAGGGCTCACTTCCGATGGCAAACCGCTGCTGGGGATCTGCCTCGGCATGCAGCTTCTTTTCACAACCAGCGAGGAGCATGGAGACCATGAGGGTCTTAATCTCCTTCAAGGCAAGGTGGTTCGCTTTCAAGGCGATTACAAAGTGCCTCATATGGGTTGGAACCAGCTGGAGTACCGGCAGCAAAGTCCGCTTTTCGAGGGATTGGAAGAAGGGCATGTTTATTTCGTCCATTCCTATCATGTGAAGCCGGAAGACGATAAGGACCTGCTTGCCGTAACGGATTATAATCAGCCGGTAACGGCTATCGTCGGCCGTGGTTCTATTTATGGCATGCAGTTTCATCCGGAGAAAAGCGGAGATCTGGGTATGCAGCTGTTGAACAATTTTGTCCGGTTATGTGGAAGTAAATAAAGTACACGGGTAACACGGTTCATGCAATCGGATAGGAAAGCAGGCCCCCGAAGGCCTAGACAGGTGGAGGAATAAATAATGTCTTTTATCATATACCCGGCAATTGATATACGGGACGGCAAATGTGTCCGTCTTGTCCAGGGCGATTATAACCAGGAAACAATCTATAACGAAAATCCGCTGGCAGTGGCTGAAGAATGGGAAGCGCAGGGCGGACAGTGGATTCATCTGGTTGACCTGGATGGAGCGAAAGCAGGCCATCCTGTTAATGATAAACTGATCGGCGAGATTGCCAAAAGCGTGAAGGTACCGGTGCAGGTCGGCGGCGGACTGCGTACCGAAGAAGATGTAGACCGTCTGCTATCCCTGGGTGTATCAAGGGTTATTCTCGGTACGGCAGCGATCGAGGACCGCGCCTTCGTTCAGAAACTCCTTGCTAAGCATGGAGAAAAGGTAGCGATTGGCATTGATGCGCGGGATGGTCTGGTAGCAACGCGAGGCTGGCTGGAGACATCCGCAGTAAAGGCGGAGGATCTGGCCGTACAGCTTGCTGAGCATGGCGCCAAGACATTTATCTTCACGGATATTTCGCGTGATGGTATGATGGGCGGACCGAATGTAGAGGCGATCGTCCGTCTGGCACAGGTTTCGGGTCAGACCGTAATCGCATCGGGCGGGGTTAGCCAGACAAGTGACCTTCAGAAGCTCGCTGCCGAGCAAACGAACGGAGTCGGCGGCGCGATTGTCGGCAAAGCACTATACACCGGCAGCATCCAGTTGAAGGACGCGTTGGAGCTTGTCAAACAGTAGCAAGAAAAGTCAGAGAACTGACTGGAATCGGGCGGACTCCGCAATATTTATGAAAGGGGAAGGTCATATGCTGGCTAAACGGATTGTTCCCTGTCTAGACGTGAAAGACGGACGGGTCGTCAAGGGAGTTAACTTTGTGAATCTGAGAGACGCCGGCGACCCGGTTGAACTGGCCTCGATCTATGATCGGGAAGGTGCGGATGAACTGGTCTTCCTCGATATTTCCGCGTCGGTTGAAGGACGGGCGACGATGGTTGAAGTCGTTAAGAAGACGGCAGGTGAAATCACCATTCCCTTCACGGTCGGCGGCGGAATTTCGAATACGGAGGATATGAAGCGTCTGCTGCGTGCGGGAGCCGATAAAATCGGGATCAATACAGCCGCGGTTCTGAATCCTCAGCTCGTTTCGGACGGAGCCCGCAGGTTCGGCTCCCAGTGCATCGTTGTCGCTGTCGATGCGAAATACAACGAAGCTTGGGGCGAGTGGGAAGTCTATACGCACGGCGGCCGCAATGCTTCCGGCATCAAGGTTCTGCAGTGGGTGAAGCAGATGGAAAGCATGGGTGCCGGCGAGCTGCTTCTTACCAGCATGGATGCGGACGGTACGAAGGACGGCTTTGATTTGCCGCTGACCAAGGCGGTTACGGATTCCGTGAGAATACCTGTTATTGCCTCAGGCGGCGCAGGGAACGAAGAGCACTTTTATGATGTGTTTACGAAAGGCGGGGCGGACGCAGGTCTCGCCGCAACGATTTTTCACTATAAAGAATTGACGGTACAAAGCGTAAAAGACAGTCTGAAGCACAAAGGAGTGGAGATTCGATGATTAATGCGCAGCTAGATCGTATCCGTTATGATGCCCAAGGACTTGTACCCGCTGTTGTACAGGATGCTGTTAGCAAAGATGTGTTAATGCTCGCTTATATGAACGCCGATTCGCTTCAGCGTACAGTTGATACAGGCAAGACCTGGTTCTGGAGCCGTTCACGCGGCGAGTTATGGAACAAAGGGGCAACTTCGGGACACACCCAGCAGGTTGTATCGATGAAGTATGATTGTGATGCGGACACCTTGCTCGTGCTTGTGAACCAGACAGGACCTGCTTGCCATAACGGAACGTATACTTGTTTCAGTACGGAGATTGAGGTGGCGGGTGACGCGGGTGTGAAGAAAACTGACCTCAATAGTGATTCCCCGGACACCGGTAACGGTGATCCGATATCGGAAGGGGACAGATTCTCGATCCTCTCGAAACTGGAATCCGTCATCGCCTCGCGTGAAGCGGAGAGACCGGAAGGGGCTTATACGACTTATTTATTTGAGAAAGGAATCGACAAAATTCTCAAAAAAGTCGGCGAAGAAGCGGCAGAAGTTATTATCGCGGCTAAAAACCGTGACCATGACGAACTACGTTATGAAACAAGCGATTTGATCTTCCATCTAATGGTGCTTATGCGTGAATCCAAGCTGCCTCTTGATGACGTGCTGGCAGAGCTGGGACGGCGTCATATAAGCAAATCCAAGTAAATGAAAAAGAGCGGTCTCTGAACCTTACCTGCTAATTGGCAGGGAGAGGAACGGATGCCGCTTTTTTGCTTCCTTGTTCATAAACTAGTCACAATTACCCACGAATTGGCTGCGGCCGTGCTTTTTAATTTCGACATGTTTCATGTATAATGGTGTGGGGTATAAAATCCCCCTTATAGATGAAGAAGGATCAACTCCTTCAGCTTAGTTACTCAGACGCTGTAAGCGTATTAATGTATGCGCAAAGCACAGCGGTATAATAATAAGAAATTGATCAGATTGACCCTGTGTACGATCCCAATTTATCAAAAACATATCGGAGGTAACCATGGATTCCAACATTAAAATTTTCTCCGGCTCTTCAAACCCGAAGCTGGCACAGCAAATATGCGACGAGCTGCACGTACCGCTTGGTAAAATCAAGCTGTCCCGGTTTAAAAGCGGGGAAATTTATTGTTTGTATGAAGAAGGTGTACGTAACTGTGATGTATTCTTGGTTCAAACCTTCTCTCATCCGATCAACGAGCATCTGATGGAATTGCTGGTAATGATGGATGCGGCCAAGCGTGCATCTGCACGTACGATTAACTTGGTTCTGCCTTACTATGGTTACTCCCGTCAAGAGAGAAAAGCAGCTCCCCGTGAGCCGATTTCTGCGAAACTTGTCGCGGATCTCGTTGGAGCTGCAGGAGCTGACCGCCTTATTACGATTGACCTGCACGCCCCGGCAATCCAAGGTTTCTTCGATATTCCGGTTGACCACTTAACGGCTCTGGATCTGATCAGTGATTACATCACGAAGAAGAATATCGTAGATCCGGTCATTGTATCCCCGGATGCCGGACGAGCTACAACTGCGGAAAGACTTGCGAATATTCTGGATGCCCCGTTTGCTATGATGTTCAAGAAGCGCCCGGCTCATAACGAAGCTGTCATTACTCACGTTATCGGAGATGTGGAAGGCCGTACGCCGATCATTATCGAGGATCTCATTGATACCGGAACGACTATTGTCAACGTAGTAGAAGGACTCAAGGAACGCGGAGCTAATGATATTTATGTGTGTGCTACACATGCCGTGTTCTCCGGTCCTGCCCTGCAGCGGCTTGATCACCCTAACATTCGTGAAGTTGTTATTACGGATTCCCTTGCGATTCCGGAAGAACATCCGGAGCGTTTTAAAGTCTTGTCCGTGGCTCCGCTGCTCTCGCATGCGATCCGTATCGTTAGTGACGGCGGCTCTCTATCCTCGCTGTTTAAGTACGGCGGCGTTTAAAACGTGTTTTTGAAACCTCGGGGACTATGCTATACTGGATCATATGATCTCAAAGTACCGGAGGTGCCTACTTCATGGAAAAGAAAAAGCGTGTCTCCGTAAAGCCGGAACCAAAAATAATTCCTATCAGCATGGATGCCACGTTCTTTTTCGAAAGAGCGGTTCAATCGCTCGATCGTTTCCATTATGATAAGGCGTTGAAATACTTCCGGCGTGCGGTGGAATACGAACAGGATAACCCGGTCAACCATTGTAATCTGGCAGGTGTTCTGTCGGAACTTGGCAAATACGAGGAATCTAACGAGATCCTGAAAGAAGTTCTGGATCGGATTGATTCCTCTATGACCGAGTGTTATTTCTATATGGCTAACAATTACGCCAATATGGATCAGCATGAACTGGCGGAGGAAGCGCTTGTTCGTTATTTAGAGAATGATTCAAGTGGCCAATATTTAGAAGAAGCCGAAGAAATGCTCGATTTCCTCAGCTATGAACTGGAACGTCCGACTAAGCTGAAGACAATTAAATCCCGCGAGGGATTGTACGAGCATGACCAGGCGCGACTGCTGCTGGAAGAAGGCAAATTTGCGGAAGCGGTTCGCCTTTTGGAGCAGATCGTCGAGGAACACGGCGAATTTTTAGCGGCGCGTAACAATCTGGCGCTGGCCTATTACTACACAGGTCATTTTCAGAAGTCGCTGGAAGCGATTCTGGAAGTACTGGATATAGATCCCGGCAATCTTCATGCCTTGTGTAATCTGGCAATTTTCTACCAGCACTTGGGGCGCAAGGAAGAACTCGCCGAGCTGTCCATAACCCTTCGCAAGACTTTTCCGTTCCAACAAGAACATGTCTTTAAGCTGGCTACGACAATGGGGATTCTAGGCGACCATGAGAAAGCGTATCAGCTTTTTAGACGTCTTCACAAGACCAGCGAGACGTCTCTTGATCCTTGCCTGTATCACTACGCGGCAGTGGCTGCTTGCAATATCGGAAGATTTCATGAGGCCAGAAGTTTCTGGAAACAGGTGGATAAGCTTGACCCGGGTTCGGACATCGCGAGATTCTATCTGGAACAGTTGAACCGGCGCTCGGACGACCGTCCTATGTCGCTGAGCTACCACTATCATCTGCCTTTTGAGGAGCAGTTCCGGCAACTGGAGCAGTCTCCTGAATCAATCCCGGATCAGATAGCCAAAGATCCTCTTGTCAGGAGTTCATTCTTCTGGGCACTCCGCCATGGAGATGTCGAAACGAAGCTTCAAGTACTACAGACATTCGGACACATTGGCGATAATGAAGTAAAAGAAGCGCTGTCTGAATTTATCGCAGATCCCAAAGAAGACGATTACCTGAAGAAGGTCGCCTTGTTTGTCCTGCGTAGTATTGGTGTAGATGAACCGCTGGAAGCGCATTTGGATGGCGGGTTAAAGACGATTCAGAGCACGGTCCATGCAGCAGATCTCCCTAAATGGGAGCCGAAATGGCAGGTTGTGATGGAAACCGCCCACCGTCAAATGCACCAGCGTTATGATATGATTCAACAGCATGACCTGCAGACGCTGTGGGTAGAATATTTGAGCAGGGTTTATCCGAGTGTTCCGCGTATTACAAAAGTGGAGGGCTGGTCGGCCGCGCTTGAATATCTCGTTGCCAAAATGCACCGCCGGTCCGTTTCCTATCATGAGGTGGCCAGCCGCTATCATACAACCGTGTCAACAGTGAGTAAGAACGTGAAGCTTATTGATGAAGCATGCGGTTTGAAGGAGAAGATGGACGCCATTCTTCCGAAGCTTTGGAGTGTGGATAACAAGGGCAGTGAGTAAACAACTTGCATACAATAGTAATTTAAATTAGAATTATTTTAAATAGAGAATGATTGCAGCGAAATAGAATCCGGGCCATTCTGCAAGCAACTGTATATTATGTCTTTGCAGAATGACTCATTTGAAGGAGGAGAGGTCATTTATGTATAAAACAATCGTTGTGGGAACCGGCCCCGCCGGTTTAACAGCTGCCATCTACCTGGCACGCGCTAATCTCAATCCATTGGTTATCGAAGGACCTGAACCCGGCGGGCAGTTAACCACAACTACCGAAGTCGAGAACTTCCCGGGCTTCCCTGAAGGAATCATGGGACCGGAACTTATGGATAATATGCGCAAGCAGGCTGAGCGTTTCGGTGCTGAGTTTAAAACCGGCTGGGTGAATAGCGTTGATATGTCTAAACGTCCGTTTAAACTGTCTGTAGAAGGCATGGGAGAGATCGAGGCGGAATCCCTGATCATCTCCACGGGCGCCTCCGCTAAGTTGCTGGGAATCGAGAGCGAGCGCGAGAACATCGGCCGCGGCGTAAGCACATGCGCAACCTGTGACGGGTTCTTCTTCCGGGGGAAGAAAATCATTGTCGTAGGCGGCGGAGACTCGGCTATGGAAGAAGCGAACTTCCTGACGCGTTTCGCATCGGAAGTTAAGGTGGTTCACCGCAGATCGGAGCTCCGCGCTTCCAAGATTATGCAGGATCGTGCGCGTGAGAATGAGAAAATCACTTGGAACCTTAATGCTACTCCGCTTGGAGTTGTAGCAGGTGACAAAGGTGTTACAGGCCTCAAGGTGCGTAACAATGAAACAGGAGCTGAAGAAGTACTGGAGACCGATGGCATCTTCGTAGCGATCGGACATACTCCTAACACAGCTTTCCTGGGAGGTCAGATTACTACGGACGAAACGGGCTACATTCTCGTGAAACCGGGTACGACCGAAACCAATATTCCGGGTGTATTCGCTTGCGGGGATGTACAAGACTTGAAATACCGTCAAGCGATTACAGCTGCCGGAAGCGGATGTATGGCTGCTCTAGACTGTGAGAAATTCCTGGATGGACATATGGTTCATGACTGGAGCAAATCCTTGTAATTTAGAATTTCACTAACCTATAAAAAGACGTGGAACGGCTCAGAACCTTCCACGTTTTTTCAATTTGCGATCCTTGACCTTCCCAAATCCTTGGCTTATAGTGGGTACAGGAGCCGTACGAAGTAGTGCGAGACCGGAAATAATTTAACTCTTCACTGAGGTGACATTGCATGACACAACGGATTTATGTCGGAGTGGATTTAGGGGGCACCAGCATCAAGGTAGGCCTCTGCGACGAAGAAGGCAAGCTGGTTCAGACTTTTGAAGGCCCGACCGGTACCGAGCATGGTCCCGACTATGTGCTTGATCGTATTGAAGAATACGTCCGCAAGCTGGTTAGCGATTCGGCGTATGAATGGGAGCAAGTAGCGGGAATAGGTGCGGGGATAGCCGGATTCTTGGATATCCCGAACGGATTTGTAGAATTGTCTCCAAATCTGGGCTGGCGTAACGTCGCAGTCAAGAAAACCCTAGAAGAAAAGCTCGGCAAAACCGTCACGATAGATAACGACGCTAACGTCGCGGCGCTTGGAGAAGCGTGGGGCGGTGCAGGCCGGGGGATTGCGAACCTAGTCTGTTACACACTTGGAACCGGTGTCGGCGGAGGCATTATTATAAACGGCAAGATTTATCAAGGTTACAACGGAATGGCCGGCGAGCTAGGTCATATGTCGGTTGTACCGGATGTGGAAGCGATCGCTTGCAACTGCGGACAGACGGGTTGTCTGGAGACCGTTTCTTCAGCAACGGGTATTGTAAGAATGGGCAATGACGCTAAGGAACGGGGAGACCGCACCAGTTTAGCTCTGATTGATACAATCACAGCCAAAGATGTGTTTGATGCGGCTAAAGCCGGAGACGAAGTGTCCACCCGGATTGTTAACCGCGCCGCATTTTATATCGGGAAATCTATGGCTGCTGTTGCAATTACGGTTAACCCTCAGCGCTTTATTCTTGGCGGAGGCGTTTCAAAAGCCGGTGAGATTTTATTTAATCCGATTCGTGAAACGTTCCACAAATTAGCGCCTGAACGTGCGTATAGCGGTGTCGAGGTTGTCCCGGCCACACTGGGTAATGATGCCGGTGTTGTAGGTGCGGCAGGCTTGAACTTGCGCTAGATCTTTGGTCTGATATGGCTTCCGCCCTACTGGGTACCCCTAAAACGGATGAGGGAAGGTGAACTCATGGAAGAAAGCAATGCGGCTGCCAAGCTTGTGATTATTACCGGGATGTCGGGCGCAGGCAAAACGATCGCTGTACAAAGCCTCGAAGATCTCGGGTTTTTCTGCGTGGACAACTTGCCTCCGGTGCTCATTCCTAAATTTGCAGAGTTAATTGAGCAATCCCATGGTAAGATCGGCAAAGTAGCACTTGTAATTGATCTCCGGGGCCGTGAGTTTTTTACGGCGCTGCAGGAATCGCTGCGTTCGATCAAAGAAGATTACACGTTGACCTATGAGATTCTGTTTCTTGATGCGACAGACTCCACACTAGTTCAACGCTACAAAGAGAGCCGGCGTCGTCATCCGCTTGCTCCGAATGATGCCCCGCTTGAAGGTATTCTTATGGAGCGGAAGCTGCTGGAAGAATTGAAGGGGCTTGCTTCGCAGGTGATTGACACCAGCACCATCAAACCGGTCCAGCTCAAACAGAAAATTGCTTCACGGTTCACCAATCTGGAACGTGACAGCATATCTATAAATGTCATCTCTTTTGGATTTAAATATGGCATTCCTATTGATGCCGATCTGATTTTTGATGTGCGATTCCTCCCTAATCCGCATTATATAGATACACTGAGGCCTCATACAGGTCAGGATGGGGAAGTCTATGATTATGTGATGAAATGGAATGAAACGCAGGAGTTTCTGGCTAAATTGCTGGATATGCTTCATTTTCTTGTTCCCCAGTACAAAAAAGAAGGCAAAAGCCAAGTTGTTGTGGGCATCGGTTGTACGGGCGGTAAGCATCGGTCCGTAGCTATTGCAGAGTATTTGGGCAAAGTTATGGGAAATAGCGAGACAGAATTCGTCAGAGTCAATCATCGAGATGCGGAACGCGACCGACCATAAGAGGGTGAAACGATGTCTAAAGTATACTCCCCTGCTGACATTCCGCGGATTGTCGTCATTGGAGGCGGCACAGGTCTGTCTGTCATGCTTCGAGGGCTTAAACAAAAGCCTCTGGACATAACGGCCATTGTTACGGTAGCGGATGACGGTGGAAGCTCGGGGATTCTCAGATCGGAGCTTCATATACCTCCTCCGGGCGACATCCGCAATGTGCTTACGGCACTTGCGGATGTCGAGCCGCTGCTTTCCGAGATGCTGCAGTATCGCTTCTCGGCCGGCACCGGACTCGCCGGCCACAGTCTGGGCAATTTGATTCTCGCGGCGATGAAGGACATTACCGGTGATTTCGTTACCGGTATACGTGAGATGAGCCGCGTGTTCGCCGTCCGTGGACGGGTGCTTCCCGCTTCCCGGCAGGCGTTCTCTCTGAAAGCGATCATGGAGGACGGCTCCGTTGTGGAAGGGGAATCGAAGATTCCCAAAGCAGGCGGAAAAATCCACCGAGTTCTACTTGAACCTGCGGACGTTACTCCTCTTGAGGAAGCGATCGAGGCGATTCAGGAGGCTGATGCGATTCTTTGCGGGCCTGGCAGCCTGTATACCAGCATACTGCCTAACCTGCTTGTTCCGGGAATTGCAGAAGAGATTTTGAAATCAAACGCTGTAAAAATGTTCATTTGTAACGTGATGACCCAGCCGGGAGAAACGGACGGTTACTCTGTAGGGGACCATTTGGCCGCTGTACACGAGCATCTGGGGCATCACCTGTTTGATTATGTCATTGTAAATAACGGGGAGATTCCTCCCCAGGTACAGAACAAATACGCCGAGAAGGGTGCCAAGGCCGTCCATCTGGATCTTGACGAAGTGACGAAGCGGGGTTATCACGTCATTGCCGACAAGCTGGTACTGTTCCGGACCTATCTGCGTCACGATGCGGATAAATTAAGCGAGCATATTTACCAGATCGTAGAAAGCTGGATGCTCAGGAAGAGGTGAGTCCCCATGTCTTTTGCGGCGCAGACCAAGAAAGAATTAACGTTAATCGAAGCGGATGACTGTTGTGAGAAAGCAGAGCTGTCGGCGCTTATCCGGATGAATGGCTCTGTACAGCTTACCAATCAGCGTGTTGTTCTCGATATTTCGACGGAAAACGCCGCGATCGCCAGGAGGATTTACTCGCTTCTTAAGAAGCGGTACAAAATTCATATGGAACTTCTCGTCCGTAAGAAGATGCGGCTGAAGAAGAATAACGTCTATATCGTCCGGGTTCCGAATCAGGTCCAAGAAATGCTCCAGGATCTTCATATTGTGTTCGAAGGATTCCAATTCACCCCCGGGATCGACAAGAGTATCGTCAAGTCGAACTGCTGCCGGAGAGCTTACCTGAGGGGTGCGTTTCTTGCGGGAGGTTCCGTTAACAATCCGGAAGGTTCCTCCTATCACCTTGAGATTGCTTCCATGTACCAGGAGCATTGCGAGGCTCTCTGCCAGCTGGCTAACCGTTTTGAGCTTAATGCCAGATGTATAGAGCGCAAGAAGGGCTTCGTTTTCTATATCAAGGAAGGCGAGAGAATTATTGAATTCCTAAGCATTATCGGCGCCCACCAGGCACTGCTCCGTTTTGAAGATGTGCGGATTATGAAGGACATGCGTAACTCAGTGAACCGGATCGTGAATTGCGAGACGGCTAATTTGAACAAAACGATCGGTGCTGCCGTGAGGCAAATCGACAATATCCGGCTCCTCGAGAGAGAAATCGGTCTTGAGAGCTTGCCTGACAAGCTCAGGGAAGTTGCTGAAATTCGCCTGAAGCACCCGGACATGAACCTCAAAGAGGTTGGAGATATGCTGCGCGGCAGCGTCAGTAAATCTGGCGTAAACCACCGCCTTCGTAAAATCGACGAAATGGCCGAGAAGATACGTAATGGTGCGCCAGCCAGATAACAATGGGCCTTAGGAACTTTTTTCTAGAGTATTTCGTTCTAAAATGGTATAATCTAAAGCAGAATACACATTTTACGGCTTTCGCGGTATTTCATAGACAAGCGCCGCCGGACGCAAGATCCCCAGTTTCGTTGGCCTTCTATACAGATATGAATAGAAATCATCATGCCTGATGCCTAACCGACATAAGTTTACCGTAAGGGGAACCTCCGAGCGATTATGCCGGGGATGCTGTATATACTGCAAATTAAGAACGTAGGGGGAATCCATTCCATGTCGAGACGCCCAGTAGTGGTGAAGTTGAAAACAGGTCTTCACGCCAGACCCGCTGCTTTGTTTGTACAAGAAGCGAATAAATTTTCGTCCGAGATTTTCGTAGAAAAGGATGAAAAGAAGGTTAATGCCAAGAGTATCATGGGCATTATGAGTTTGGCGATCAGTACTGGAACTGAAATTTACATAAGCGCAGAAGGTTCGGATGCAGAACAGGCTGTAAACGCTTTAGTATCTCTAGTCAGCAAAGAAGAACTCGAAAATCAATAAGGCCTGCAGCTTCCTGACAAGGGAGCTTTTTTATTTTGGCACGATAAGAAACCTTTTCCAATCCAAAAGCGTCTAAGAAATGGGCGAATGATCGGAAAAGGTTATTTGTCATGTCTTTTTATAGAAAAAAGCACGGAAAAGGAGTAGGAGAATGGTTCAATGGAAAAAAGAAGTATCGCTTCTGACCGCGTTAATGGTGCTGCTTGCAGCAGTAATCCTGCCGGCTCAAGCGAAGGCGGTATCGACCTCGTCCTCATTGATTGTCTTATATCTGGACAATAAACAAGCTTTTGTTAATTCAGAGCAGTTGGAATTGGAATCCCCTGCAACCATCATTAAGGACAAGACATTCGTTCCGGCTAAGTTTCTTGGCGACAGTTTTGGCTTCCCGGTTGTCTGGGATGATGCCGCCCGTACCATTACGATGCAGCCGCCGGGCTACAAAATCGTACTGAGCAGTGATCTCAAAAAAGCTTACATTAACGGAGAAGAGGTTCCATTTGATACCGTGGCTGCCATCAAGAACGGCAAGCTCCTCGTGAAGCTTACTTGGGTAGCGGATTACATGGGCGCGAAGTATACGTACTACGGCGATTCCCGTAAGGTTGAAATTGTACATGTACCGAATCCTGGCGGTATTTATGACCCTGGTAAGAATAATTCCAATCCGGTAGCCAAATTCACTACACACAAGGAGAAGTACCGGCTTGGGGAAACGATCAAATATATTGATCTCAGCTATGACCCCGATGCCGAAGGTCTTCCTAAATTTGAATGGACCGGCAAAAAAGATGCTTTTTTCAAAGCAGGGACTTATCCTGTCTCCCTGAAAGTATCGGACCGCAATGGCAATGTAAGCAAGGCTTTCACCAAGAACATCGTTGTCGAGGATGTACCTTATCTGTCAGAAGCGGAATATCCGGTCTACCACCAATCCATCGGAAGCTTCTACAAACTGGACTGGAGTACGCTAACCTCTTATTTCTACAACCTGCCGCAATTGACTAAAGATGTGACTAATGTGACCGGTCGTAAGCTGCTTGTCAGCGACAGTCCGGAGACGTTCACAGAGCCAGGTATTCTATACCAGGACACGGTAGGCGGCAAATCCCGTCTATATGTGGACCACATTAATGGAACCGATAAGAAGATGACCTTTGCCATTCTGGCAACGAATACGACGGACAAGCCTATTACTGTCAAAACGACTAACAAAGGCGAAGTATGGCCTTCCGTTTATGCTAACCTGATTGGAAGCGAAGCTTCCGTCGATTTCCTCCTCGGTAACACGTACAACGAGAAAATGACAATTCCGCCGAAGGATACCTTGGTGTACCGTCAGCTTCCTGACTTTTACCCGGGTTACGGCGTTAACCTGTTCTACGATTTGGAAACGGACGGAGATGTCCAGTTCTCATTCGTAGCTACAGAGGAATTGTCAGCGGAGACGCTGAGCCAAAGCAAGCATCTTGCTTTTAACGGCCATGTCAGGGGTACCTTCGACGTCTCGGAGATTAAATGGGATATAGACGGGACATCTTTCACCAAACCGTCCAGGCTCATTATAGGGGACGGGAAGACAGACCCGTTTGTTGACGGATACGACGTAATGCGCAAGGAGAACGTGAAGAACGGCGGCAACTACGGCGTCGTATACAAAATTCACGCGGATAAGCCTCGCAAGATGGCTATCATGCTGCTCGCACGCGGAGGCGTCTTTAAGGGGCCGATCAAAATCAACGGTGAAATCCAGTCGATTCCTTACTCCGGCGTGATTACAGCCTTTGACGGCATGCAGATTCTGCACCGAACTACGGGTAACGAGAAGTCTCTGGATATCGAGTTTACGCCTCCGGCAGGCTCTGCATTCCCGGTTGATCTCATTTTCTATCCGCTAGATGATCTGGATTGATTCATACTTACATTATTCGCCCAATGAATAAAGAGAAAACCCCGGATAACCGATCATGATCGGTTATCCGGGGTTTCTTGCATGCTGTTAAAGCAACAAGAAGGCATTCTTACACGCCGACGCCTGCGTCAGTTTTCTCAATCACTTTGTCGATGAGTCCGTAAGCGGCAGCTTCTGCTGCGCTCATGAAGTAATCGCGGTCGGTATCCTTGTCAATACGCTCCAGCGGCTGGCCGGTACGTTCAGCAAGAATTTTGTTCAAGTTCTCACGCATTTTGAGAATACGTCTAGCGCGAATCTCGATATCTGTCGCTTGACCTTCGGCTCCGCCGAGCGGCTGGTGAATCATGACTTCCGAGTTCGGCAGCGCATAACGCTTGCCTTTGGCGCCTGCAGCGAGCAGGAAAGCGCCCATAGAAGCAGCCATTCCTACACAAATTGTAGAGACATCTGATTTGATGAACTGCATGGTGTCATAGATCGCCATTCCAGCTGTGATAGAACCGCCGGGGCTGTTAACATACAAATGAATATCTTTGTCCGGGTCCTGTGCATCCAGGAAAAGCAGTTGAGCGATAATCGCGTTGGCAACCTGATCGTTCACCGGTGTTCCCAGGAAAATAATACGGTCTTTAAGAAGACGGGAGTAAATATCGTAAGCGCGTTCTCCTCTTGCATCAGGCTCGACAACCATTGGAATAAAACTCATCTTGAACCCTCCTTAGATAATACGCCACTATAACTGCGTTAAATTTCAGTATCTACAAATATGATAACGAAAAAACGTCCCAAGGTCAAGAAAGGTCAAACTTATTTGGAAAAAGCTCTCTTTCCTTTCCCCGAGAGGGCTGTGAACGAAACATTTTTTTTACGCAACTCGTATACATGGTAGGAAATATATGGTGTTTTCGAGACAGTTATATCAAAAAGGGGGAGTGGTTTTGTTTTTTCTTATTCTAACTCTGTGGCTTATTCTGCTGATTGCCGGAATTGCCTTGGCTTCAAGCAGCAGCGTGGCAGGAATCATCCTTATAGCGGCGGGTCTCCTCATCTTAGTGCTGCAAATTTTCTACTATCGGAGAAGGTCTGGGCGAAGTGCGGCTAGTGATTATTGCGGTGATATTCCTGTGATCAACTTCCTGAATTGCGATGGAACCGACAAGGGTGGGCTGGATTGTGATTGTTGTAAGTAAGTTCCTGGCAGCAGTGCCGTGTCACCGGATGAGTTCACGCTCATTCCGTCTGCGCGGCGTACAGCTTCCTTTGTGCGCCAGATGTATGGGAATCTTGCTTGGGTACCTGGCGCTGCCTCTGTTTTTGCTATACAGAACGGAGTATGAATATAAGATAGGCCTGTTATTGTGCCTGCCCCTGCTTATAGACGGGTTTACGCAAAAATGGGGATGGAGAACAAGCAGCAATATGCTGCGGATGGTTACAGGGCTGATGTTCGGGGTGGGGCAATGTATCGTCATTGCCGCTTCCGTCGCCATCTTGATACGTGTTCTTTCTTAAAGGAGGAAGCGGCTGAGTTGCAGCCTTGCCGTGATTAATGGAGGACATTGTCAGATTTATTAATACAAAGAAGCGGGAGGTAGACATTGTGAATGGAAGGATAGACTTAATAGGGAGCAGGTGAATTAAAAAAAAGCCCTTGTCCGAAGACAAGGGCTTTTCCTAACAATCTTATACGCGCCCGCGAGGAATCGAACCTCGATCTCAGGCTCCGGAGGCCTACGTCATATCCATTGGACCACGGGCGCATGTTGTTTCAATAAGTAACAGCAATGGTTATTATATGATAGGGGTATAGAAAAAGCAAGTCTTTATGCCCATTTTCTTTTTTTAGGCTTCCTTCATAAAAAATCAAACTTTGCACGCATTGATTCTTTTATACGAACTGGGTATAATGATGTTGTGCAAGGCAAGTTTTTTTTAATCTATGTGGGACTTAAAATGCACTCGCGGGACATAATGAGTCCAAGAAAGCTTTTTAGGAGTGTATTACATGAGAGACATTCTCGACATTCAAAAGCAGCTATTGCCGGATATGCTGGAGGTTATGAACAAAAGGTACCGAGTTCTCCAGCATATTCTTCTCCTTGGTAGCGTAGGCCGCAGAACGCTGGCCAGTGCGCTGGATATGACAGAGCGGGTGCTGCGGAGCGAAGTGGATTTTCTTAAAGGTCAGGGTCTGATCGAGACAGAAACCTCAGGAATGCGCATCAGCGAGTCAGGGCGTGAGCTGCTGGAGAAGCTGCAGCCGCTTATCAAGGAAATGCTCGGACTCAGCGAGCTGGAGAAACGGATTCGCGAGCATTTTGGTGTCGAGCAGGTCGTTGTCGTGGCCGGAGATTCGGACACTTCTCCGTTCGCCAAGAAGGAGCTGGGCCGTGCTGCCGCACTGATGCTGCGCAAGCACGTCACCAAGCACGATGTGATCGCCGTAACCGGCGGCTCGACCATGGCGGAAGTAGCCGAGCACTTGTCTACGACGAGTGCGCTCAAAGGCAGCCTATTCGTGCCGGCTAGAGGCGGTCTTGGCGAAAGCGTGGAGCTGCAGGCGAATATGATCGCCTCGAAGATGGCGAAGAAGACAGGCGGCAAGTACCGGCTGCTGCATGTACCCGACCACCTGCGGGAGGAAGCCTATCAATCACTGATTCAAGAACCGAATATTCACGAGATGATGGATGTTATACGGAGCTGCCGTATCGTTATCCACGGAATCGGAGATGCTTTAGTCATGGCGCGAAGGCGCAAGGTAGATTCGGATTCCATTGATAGTCTCCGCAGTGAAGGTGCTCTTGCAGAAGCCTTCGGATACTATTTTGACCCGCAGGGCAGGGTTGTACACAAGATGCCGACAGTCGGACTCCGGCTCGAGGATATCCAGCACTGTGAAGTCGTAATCGGTGTTGCCGGCGGGTCAAGTAAAGGTGCGGCTGTCGCTTCGGTTTTAAAATACGGCCAGGAGGACATTCTGGTAACGGATGAAGCGGCAGCTGTGGAAATGCTCAAACATGCGTTATCTTGACGGGCCATAGGCACGTCTTGAAATATATATTTCACTATGGGAGGAATCACAACAATGGTTAAAGTGGGTATTAACGGATTCGGTCGTATCGGACGTAACGTGTTCCGCGCTTCTCTGAACAACGCTGAAGTAGAAATCGTAGCAATCAATGATCTGACGGACGTAAGCACGCTTGCGCATTTGCTCAAGTATGACACGACTCATGGCGTACTAGATGCAACAGTTGAAGCTGGCGAAGGCGAGATCAAAGTAAACGGCAAATCTATCAAAGTATTTGCTGAGCGTGATCCAGGAAACCTGCCTTGGGGCGAATACGGCGCTGAGATCGTTGTAGAATCCACAGGTATCTTCACAGCTAAAGAAAAAGCGGAAGCTCACCTGAAAGGCGGAGCTAAGAAAGTTATCATTTCCGCACCTGCAACTAACGAAGATATCACAATCGTTATGGGCGTAAACGAAGACAAGTATGATCCGTCTGCTCATACTGTAATCTCCAATGCTTCTTGTACAACTAACTGTCTGGCTCCTTTCGCGAAAGTACTGGACGACAAGTTCGGTATCGTAAAAGGCATGATGACGACTGTTCACTCCTACACGAATGACCAGTCCGTACTCGACCTGCCACACAAGGATCTTCGCCGTGCACGTGCGGCAGCTGAGAACATTATTCCTTCAACAACAGGTGCTGCTAAAGCTGTTTCCCTGGTTCTTCCACAGCTTAAAGGCAAGCTGAACGGTATGGCTATGCGCGTTCCTACACCTAACGTATCCGTAACGGATCTGGTTGTTGAGCTGGACAAAAACGTAACGGTTGACGATGTGAACAATGCACTTAAAGAAGCGGCTAACGGCCCGCTTAAAGGCATTCTTAACTACTCCGACGAGCCGCTTGTATCGAGCGACTACAATGGTGACCCGGCTTCCTCCACAATCGACTCCCTGTGCACAATGGTAGTCGGCGACAACATGGTTAAAGTTGTTTCCTGGTACGATAACGAGTGGGGCTATTCCAACCGTGTTCTTGACCTGGCTGCTTTCGTCGCTAAAAAAGGTCTGTAATTCACAAATAAGCAAGGAAGAAGAGGAGAAGAAATTCTCCTCTTCCCATTGCTTACGGGTTACAAACGGATCGTTAGAACTTCCCGGCTTTACGCTAGAGAAGCTTTCCTCAGGAAAGCCTGGCCAAAAGGCTTGCGAAGAAGGTTTTCCTGAACGGAAGCTTGCCATTATTTGAGAACGTGTAATGGAACAGGTATGCTTAGTAGAGAACAAGACAAGAGGTATGCTTACCGTTCTCGGGGTAAAAGTTTACCTGTGGCTTCAGTTTGTCCGAGTGGCGAACTGCTCCGTATTTACGAGAATAGCTTTGTTGATGCTTACAATGGTAGCCTTCATACGAAGGGTAATCCATGCTTGCGATGCCAGCCTTTTAGAAGGTTTAGCCCATGCTTACGACGCCAGCCTTCGTCCAGAAGGCTATGAGGAGGAATTTTCATGAACAAGAAAAGTGTTCGCGATGTGGAAGTAGCCGGTAAACGTGTATTTGTACGTGTAGATTTCAATGTACCTCTCGAGAATGGTCAAATTACGGATGACAATCGTATCCGTCAAACCCTGCCGACGATTAAGTTCCTGATCGAAAAGGGCGCAAGAGTAATCTTGGCGAGCCACCTGGGCCGTCCTAAAGGTCAAGTGAATGAAGATCTTCGTCTGACGCCGGTTGCGGCTCGTCTATCCGAACTTCTGGGCCAGCCTGTTGCAAAGGCTGACGAAGCTGTGGGTGAAGCCGTTCAAGCGAAGGTAAACGAGCTGAAAGACGGCGACGTCCTACTTCTTGAGAATGTACGTTTCTACGCAGGCGAAGAGAAGAACGATCCGGAACTGGCTAAGCAGTTTGCACAGCTGGCTGATCTGTTCGTCAACGATGCTTTCGGCGCAGCGCACCGCGCACATGCATCGACGGAAGGCATTGCTCATCTGCTGCCGGCTGTATCCGGTCTTCTTATGGAGAAAGAGCTGGAGGTTCTAGGCAAAGCGCTGAACAACCCGGAGCGTCCGTTCACTGCTATCATTGGCGGTTCCAAAGTTAAGGATAAGATTGATGTTATCAATAAAATGCTTGAAATTGCCGATAACATTCTCATTGGCGGCGGTCTTTCCTACACTTTCTTCAAGGCACAAGGCCATGAAATCGGCCAGTCCCTGGTAGATAACGAGAAGCTTGAGCTGGCACTCGGTTTTATTGAGAAAGCGAAGAAGCTGGGCAAGAACTTCCATCTGCCGGTAGATATCGTCGTATCGGATGATTTCAGCGCCAACGCGAACACCAATATCGTAAGCGTTGATTCCATTCCTGCCGACTGGGAAGGCATTGACATCGGTCCTAAAACCCGTGAAATCTACGCGGATGTGATCAAGAACTCCAAACTGGTGGTTTGGAACGGGCCGATGGGCGTATTTGAAATTGAGCCATTCTCCCACGGTACCCGTGCAGTGACTCAAGCATGCGCGGAGACTTCCGCATACACCGTAATCGGTGGCGGTGATTCTGCGGCAGCGGCTGAGAAATTCCACCAAGCTGACAAAATGGATCACATCTCGACTGGCGGCGGTGCTTCCCTTGAGTTTATGGAAGGCAAAATTCTGCCGGGCGTAGTCGCACTTAACGATAAGTAAGATTGAGAGGAGCTCAACCAATCATGAGAAAACCCGTTATTGCAGGCAACTGGAAAATGTTCAAAACCGTATCCGAAGCGACCAGCTTCGTGAATGATATAAAAGGTAAAGCTGAAGTAGAAGGCGTAGAAAGCATTATCTGTGCTCCATACACCAATCTGCCGGCTCTTGTTGAGGCTGTAAAAGGCACGGCTATTAAAGTCGGTGCGCAGAACCTCCATTTCGAAGATAATGGCGCATTCACGGGCGAAATCAGCGGCGTAATGCTGAAAGACCTCGGTGTAACTCACGTGATCATCGGCCACTCCGAGCGTAGAGCTTATTTTAACGAAACCGATGAGATTGTGAATAAAAAAGTACTTGCTGCATTCAAACATGATCTGACACCTATTCTGTGTGTAGGCGAAAAGCTGGAAGAGCGCGAAGCCGGTCAAACCAAAGAAGTATGCCGTGTTCAAACGGAAGGTGCTTTCAAAGGCCTCAGCGCCGATCAGGCTAAAGAAGTTATCGTTGCCTATGAGCCGGTCTGGGCCATCGGAACAGGTAAGTCTTCCACTTCGGAAGATGCAAATGAAGTTATTGCTTACATCCGTGAGCTGGTTGCTTCCCTGTACGACTCCTCCGTTGCGGATGCTGTCCGTATCCAATACGGCGGCAGCGTGAAGCCGGGCAACATCGCAGAATACATGGCACAGCCTGATATCGACGGAGCTCTTGTTGGCGGTGCGAGCTTAGAGCCTGTATCCTATATCCAACTGGTTGAGGGGGCGAAGTAAGATGGCAACTAAACCCGTAGCGTTAATTATTCTTGACGGCTTCGGACTTCGGGGCGAAGCACACGGCAATGCCGTTGCGCAAGCCAAGAAACCGAACTACGACCGCTATTGGGGCCAGTTTCCTCATACGACGCTGACCGCTTGCGGCGAAGCTGTAGGTTTGCCGGAAGGCCAAATGGGTAACTCTGAAGTAGGGCACCTGAACATCGGTGCCGGACGAGTTGTTTATCAAGATCTCACACGGATCTCTAAATCGATTCGCGATGGCGACTTTTTTGACAACCAGACGCTGAACGGTGCCGTTCGCCATGCGAAGCAGAACAATAAGAAGCTGCACCTGTACGGATTACTCTCTGATGGCGGCGTACATAGCCACATCGCGCATTTGTTTGCTCTCCTTGAGCTGGCCAAAAACGAAGGCTTGGACGAAGTCTATATCCACGCATTCCTCGATGGCCGCGATGTAGCGCCCGATTCGGCGAAGAACTACATGGAGCAGCTGCAGGCGAAGATTGCAGAAGTAGGCATCGGCAAGGTAGCAACGGTGCAAGGACGTTATTACGCGATGGACAGAGACAAACGCTGGGAGCGGACGGAGAAATCTTACCGCGCAATGGTGTATGGCGATGGCCCGCGTTATACAGATCCTGTGCAAGCTATTACGGAATCATATGAGAAGTCCGTATTCGATGAATTCGTCATGCCTACCGTAATTGTGAATGAGAATGACCAACCTGTCGGGCTTGTTGAATCGGGGGACGCAGTTGTGTTCTTTAACTTCCGCCCAGACCGTGCGATCCAACTGTCCCAGGTATTTACGAATAAAGATTTCCGCGGATTCGACCGCGGCGAGCAGTGCCCGCAGGATCTGTACTATGTCTGTCTGACATTGTTCAGTGAAACGGTCGAAGGCTATGTCGCGTATAAACCGAAGAATCTCGATAATACGCTCGGTGAAGTTCTGGCTCAGAACAACATGCGCCAGCTGCGTATTGCCGAGACGGAGAAGTATCCGCACGTTACGTTCTTCTTCAGTGGAGGACGGGATGTTGAGTTGCCGGGTGAGACACGTATTCTCATTCCTTCGCCTAAAGTCGCCACTTATGACCTGAAGCCGGAAATGAGCGCTTACGAAGTCGCCGCGGCCGCTGTCAAAGAAGTGAATGAGGACAAGCAGGATGTCATCATCCTGAACTTCGCCAACCCAGACATGGTAGGCCACTCCGGTATGCTGGAGCCTACGATCAAAGCCGTTGAAGCGACTGACGAATGCCTCGGTCAAGTCGTGGAAGCGATTCTGGCCAAAGGCGGAGTTGTCTGCATCACGGCCGACCACGGCAATGCGGACCTTGTACTCGATGATTCCGATCGTCCGTTCACTGCACATACCACGAACCCGGTTCCCTTTATCGTGACTTCGAATGATGTGAATCTGCGTGAAGGCGCAGTATTGGCTGACATTGCTCCCACTCTGCTGCACCTGCTTAAGCTGCCGCAGCCGCCGGAAATGACAGGTCTATCCATTATCGAAGAGAAAAAATAACCGTAATCCTTGTGATTTACCCTACAACAAAAGCTTTCGGGAACCATTCCATGTTAGAACCAGCATCTTATTTTGATCGGTAAGGTGCGCGCTGCCCTTAAAGGGAATGAGTTCCCGAAGTTTTTCATACACATAACCTGTTAAGGAGTGTTCAATCAAATGACTATAATTTCTGACGTTTATGCTCGCGAAGTACTGGACTCCCGCGGTAATCCTACTGTTGAAGTAGAAGTATATCTGGAATCCGGCGTAGTAGGCCGTGCAATTGTTCCTTCCGGCGCATCCACTGGCGCCCATGAAGCTGTTGAACTTCGCGATGGCGACAAAAGCCGTTACCTCGGTAAAGGTGTACTGAAAGCTGTTGATAACGTAAATTCCATTATCGCTCCTGAAATTATCGGTCTGAACTCTCTGGATCAAGTATCCATCGATAAGAAAATGATCGAGCTTGACGGAACGCACAACAAAGGTAAACTGGGCGCTAACGCGATTCTTGCCGTGTCCATGGCTGTTGCCCGCGCTGCCGCGGAAGCAATGGAACTGCCTTTGTATGTTTACCTGGGCGGATTCAATGCCAAGACTCTTCCGGTTCCAATGATGAACATCATCAACGGTGGAGAGCATGCCGATAACAACGTTGACGTTCAAGAGTTTATGGTTCTGCCTGTAGGCGCTCCTTCTTTCAAAGAAGCACTGCGTATGGGTGCTGAGATTTTCCACCACCTTAAATCCGTACTTAAAGATAAAGGCCTGAACACGGCTGTGGGCGACGAAGGCGGCTTTGCTCCGAACCTGAGTTCCAACGAAGAAGCGATCCAAACCATCATCACAGCTATCGAGCGTGCAGGCTACAAGCCGGGCGTAGACGTATTCCTGGGTATGGACGTAGCTTCCACCGAGTTCTTCAAGAACGGCAAATACGAGCTCGCTGGCGAAGGCAAATCCTTTACACCGGCTGAATTCGTTGACCTCCTTGCTTCTTGGGCTGATAAATACCCGATCCTTACAATCGAAGACGGTTGTTCCGAAGACGATTGGGAAGGTTGGAAGCTGCTTACAGAGAAACTGGGTGGCAAAGTACAACTGGTTGGCGACGATCTGTTCGTTACGAATACAGAGCGTCTGTCCAAAGGTATCAACGAGAACATCGGTAACTCCATCCTGATCAAAGTTAACCAAATCGGTACGCTGACAGAAACTTTCGATGCGATCGAAATGGCAAAACGCGCAGGTTACACGGCTGTTATCTCCCACCGTTCCGGTGAAAGCGAAGACAGCACAATTGCTGACATCTCCGTTGCTACGAACGCTGGCCAAATCAAAACAGGCGCACCGTCCCGTACGGACCGCGTTGCAAAATACAACCAGCTGCTTCGCATCGAAGATCAACTCGAAGGCGTTGCTCAATACGCGGGTAAAGATGCATTCTACAACCTGAAAAACTTCAAGTAAGCCAATCTTTCATAAGGTTAATTGTTAACCTTGTATTGCCGGAGAGGGGATCAGTCTATGAGTGCTTGGGTAAAAACGATTTTGCTCTTAATCGCTTCCGCCTTGTTGACTCAATTCATCCCTTTCTCCGAATATTTCCGCAACCTGGACACCATGATTCACGAGTTCGGGCATGCTGCTATGACGATGGCCTTATCGGGTAAAGTCATGGCGATTGTGCTCAATGCCGACCACAGTGGGGTCACCTACTCATCGGTCAGTTCCTCGTGGAAACTCCTTCCCATTTCAATGGCGGGGTATATCGCGGCGTCCTTGTTTGCGGTTTTTCTTTTCTGGGCTTATGCACGCGGCAAGCAAAGATTGGGTCTTCAGTTAATGACGGGAGTTGCGATTCTATCGCTCATCCTGTTTGTCCGCAACACCTTCGGTGTGGGCTGGCTGATCGGCTTCATCCTGCTTAATATTCTCGTCCTTGCCTTTACGAGCGGATTTATACGTAACGCTTACTATCTGATCATTGCCTTCCTGTGTCTGGAGGAGTCTGTATATGGGCCTTTGACGCTGACAATGCTGGCTGCCGGGAAACCCAGCCAAGCCGGAGATGCTACGAATCTGGCTTCGTTTACAGGTATACCTGCGATAGGCTGGGGAGTCCTGTTTCTAGTTTTTTCGCTTTGGTGTGCCAAAACAGCCATCCAGTATTTTCTGGGAGGTTCGAAGGGCTCACGAAGCCGAAGTGGAGGCGGAAGGAAAGCAACCTCATCTTCTTCTGTTTATGTGCCACAGCACCGGGAGTAAACTGCCGGTTGCTGACTATCTAATAGCTGCCATGTAACCCGCGAGACCTAAAGCCGGGCTGAATTTTATGTAAAGATACGAAGTGACTCTTCTAAATCCATCCATTATCTTGCAGAATCCCTCTGAATATGATAGAATTTCTATGCATATTCTAAAATAAGTACTTGCTAATGAGGTGTCGAATTGGTCATTTTCCTTAAAGTAGTGTTGATCATAATTTCAATCGCTTTAATCGTAACCGTTCTTCTACAAAAAGGTAAAAGTGCTGGACTTTCCGGAGCCATCAGCGGTGGTGCTGAGCATTTGTTCGGCAAGCAGAAGGCAAGAGGCATGGATTTGGTTCTAGTACGTATCACTACCGTCCTGGCCGCTATCTTTATCATCTTGACTGTACTCGTTGCATATGTAGTTAAAGCCGGGTAACAATTGAACAACATGCAAATAAATTGCAGACAGCAGGGGAATGCTACTCCTGCTGTTTTTTTCATGCCTCTTTCTGGCTGCCTATTTGTGGTAAGCTGTAGGAGTAGGATGTTCGAGGTTTATGAACAGGTTATGATTTAGATCTTTCCGGCTATACTGATTAGTAACTTACGTCCGGCTGTTATGGATCAGCGTAGGCTTGACTGAATGGGCAGCAGCGCAAGTGCCTGTAAAAGGCCTTGTACGAAGACGGAAAGCTGCAAGAGTAGAATCAATCAAGTAAATGCGCCGCCCCCTACCCCTGCGGGCCAGCTTAGCTTTGGGCTAAGACAAGCCGCAGTTAACACACCTTCTCGCTTTCAGCCACTGTATGCCCCGTAACCGGCAGCAGGAATCGGAACTTCGCGGAAGCAACAGGATTCTGGAATTGCTGATTATCTTGATGCGCAAGCGACTACAGCGCTTCCAGCAGCGGCTAAACCTGTTCAAAGGATACGTTATCGGGTATGAATACGGAGGAGCTCAACCTAATAAGAAGGTGACAACTATGGTAACAGAGCAGGATATTTTGAATTTTATGCGTGAAAATGCGTACAAGCCCATGACATATCAGGAGCTTGAGAAACATTTTGGCATCGGCAGCGCTTCGGAATTTAAGGATTTCGTGAAACTGCTGAATGATCTGGAGCAATCCGGTCATGTACTTCGTACGCGCAATGAGCGGTATGGGGTACCGGAGAGGATGAATTTGATCCGTGGACGCCTGCAGGCTCATCCCAAGGGCTTCGGCTTCCTGATTCCCGACGACAGGGATCATCCGGATGTGTACATTCATGCGAATGATATGAATACCGCTATGAACAGCGACATCATTCTTGTGCGCGTCACGAGTAAGGGCGCGGCCGGCGGTAAGCTGGAAGGCGAGGTTGTACGTGTCGTTATTCGCGCGAATACGCGCATCGTGGGCACGTTCCAGAATCACGAGAGCTACGGATTCGTCGTCCCCGACGATAAAAGAGTGCAGCGGGATATCTTTATTCCGAAAAATGCCTTTATGGGAGCGGCTGACGGTCAGAAGGTCGTCGTTAATATCATTCAGTACCCGGAAGGCCGCGCAGCGGCGCAGGGCGAAGTGATTGAGATTCTGGGGCACAAGGATGATCCGGGTGTAGATATCCTGTCGATTATCCGCAAGTTCCAGCTTCCCGAAGCGTTCAGCGAAGAAGTGATGGAGGAAGCCGAAAGCGTGCCGGACTCCATCACTGAAGAGGAGATCGTCAGCCAGAATCGCCGAGATCTGCGCGGCAAGCGGATCGTAACCATTGACGGGGAAGACGCCAAGGACCTCGATGATGCCGTTAACGTAGAACGCCTGCCCAACGGCAATTATCTCCTTGGTGTTCATATCGCAGATGTCAGTTATTATGTGACGGAAGAATCTGCACTGAACCAGGAAGCTTATAACCGCGGCTGTTCCGTCTATTTGGTGGACCGGGTAATTCCGATGCTCCCGCACCGGTTGTCCAACGGGATATGTTCCCTTAATCCGCAGGTAGACCGCCTGACCATGTCGTGTGAGATGGAATTCGATGCGGCTATGAATGTCGTGCGGCACGATGTTTTTACGAGTGTAATCCGGACTGCGGAGCGTATGACCTATAATAATGTACGAAAGCTGCTTACGGAGGAAACACCTGATCCGGAGCTGATCGAACGTTACGGTTACCTGGTTGACGATTTCCGTCTCATGGAAGAACTGGCGATGAAGCTGCGTAACAGACGAATTCAGCGCGGCGCGATTGATTTTGATTTCCAGGAATCCAAAATTATCGTGGATAAAGAAGGCACGCCGGTTGATATTATCAAGAGGGAACGCTCAATTGCCGAGATGATCATTGAAGAGTTCATGCTGGCGGCGAACGAAACCGTTGCGGAGCATTTCCACTGGATGAAGGTGCCGTTCCTGTACCGGGTCCACGAAGATCCTGATGCAGAGAAGCTGGCGCATTTTATGGAGTTCATTACGAACTTCGGTTATGTGGTGCGCGGGCGCGGGAATACCGTACATCCAAGAGCGCTTCAATCCCTGCTGGAGGAGATCAAAGGGGCCAAAGAGGAAACGGTCATCAGCACGGTGCTGCTCCGTTCGATGAAGCAGGCGCGTTATGATGCAAACAGTCTGGGTCACTTCGGCTTGGCAGCGGAGTTCTACTCCCACTTTACTTCTCCGATCCGCCGGTATCCCGATCTGATTATTCACCGGGTGATCCGCGAGGTGCTTGAGAACGGCGGAGGCCTGTCCGATAAGCGCCAGGAGTACCTGAGAGGACGGATGGACGATATTGCCGAGCAATCCTCGCAGCGTGAGCGTATCGCCGTTGATGCAGAGCGTGAGACGGATGCTTTGAAAAAGGCGGAGTTTATGCTCGATAAAGTCGGCGAGGATTTCGAAGGGATTATTTCGAGCGTGACGAGCTTCGGCATTTTCGTGGAGCTGGAGAACACGGTTGAAGGCTTGATCCGTTTGAGTGATCTGACCGACGATTATTACCATTATCATGAAATGCAGCATGCGCTTATCGGTGAGCGGACGTCTAAGATCTACCGGATCGGTGATGAGGTTAAAGTCCGCGTCAGCCGCGTAAATATGGACGAGCGGACCATCGACTTTGAAATGGTCGATATGAAACCGCGCTCCAATAAGTTCAGTATGCTGGACCGCAAGAAAAGCGGAGACCGCGGACGCGGCGGCCCTAAGAATCGTGTATCCGGCGGAAGAGGCGGTAAAGGCGGACAAGACCGCGGACGCGTGCGCGATGTGCTTGTAAAGCCGAGTGATACTCCAGCTGCCGGTGCAGCAGCCGAAGAAGGCGGCGGCCGTAAACGCCGCAAGCGGAAGAAGAAAAGCACGGCAGGTGAAGGCGCACCGATGGCAATTACGCCTGCGGTAAGAGCATCAGAGCCCGGGAGCGAGAGTCTGACGCAGGAAGGCACAGGCACCGGACGTAAGCGCAGACGCCGTAAAGGCGGTGCACAAGCGGCCGGAGAAGCCGGATCAGACAACCGCGAAGTACACGGGCTCGAAGGCGGCGCTGATCAAGGCCGTGTTGAGCAGGGCGAGAGAAGAGCAGGCAATGCTGAGGCTGGCGATGGCGGAGGTCGTAAACGCAGCAGACGCCGTAAGGGCGGTGCTTCAGCCGAAGCGGGCAATGCTGGCGAGTTTGTGAGTCCGGAGAGCGGCCGTGCAGGACGCATTGATGGCGCTGCGGGCGAAGCTGGCGTAAGCGAGAGAGCGGGCCGCAGAAGCGGCGTGAATGGCGATGCCGGTACGAGCGTTGCCGCACGCAGCGAAGGCGGCAGACGCCGCAAGAGCGGTACACCTGGCGAAGCGGGCGGGCGCGGCATTTCACTGCGCGGAGATGCAGGCGCTAGCGGTGAGACCGCGCGTGATGACGCTGGCGAGCCGGGACAGCGCAAGCGGGGCCGCGGCGCAGCTGGAGATGCTGCGCCTGGCAGAGGCGCGGGCAGAGGCCGCAGCGACGGCGCTCCGCGTCCACTGGCGCCTTACTCCGGCGACTGGGCGAAGTCGGTGAACGCTCTGACGAAGACGGTACGCGGAGACCGGCACACGCCGGACGGGCGCGATCCGTCGGAGAACAGACGTCCACGCGGCCGCAGGTAGGCTGGCGGGACAGGGCTGCGGGTGCCGGCCGATAGAAGAAACGGCCGTTTCCTTGGAACGAGGGGCGGATGGACTTTGATTAGACGCTCATCGTTCCGTTCGGAATTTGCAAGCCTTGTGATAGTCGCTGCTATTTGCTGACCTATCACAGTCACAGATGTAAGCCTGGAATTAAGATAACCGCCCGCCCATGCGGCAGCAGCTCTATGCTGAATTGCCGTATGGTCCGGGCGTTTCTTGATTTTTAACGGAGATGTTGATAAAATAAAGAACACTCCGCTTTTTCAAAAAGGCACAGATGGGGTAAGAATAGCATGAACGACTGGAGGGATAACCGTGGCTAAGAAGGCAGACAGTAAGGTGCTTGCACAGAACAAGAAGGCGTCTCACGACTATTTTATCGAAGATACGTACGAGTGCGGCCTGGTGCTGACTGGCACGGAGATTAAATCCCTGCGGATGGGCAAAGCAAATATTTCGGATTCGTTCGCAACGATCCGCAATTCCGAAGCGTTCGTGCACAATATGCACATCAGTCCTTTTGAACAAGGGAACCGCAACAACCCGAGTGATCCGACAAGAGCGAGAAAGCTGCTTCTGAAGAAAGCGGAGATCAACAAGCTGATCGGTGCTTCCAAGCAGGAAGGCTACACACTGGTTCCGCTGAAGATTTACGTCCGCAACGGATACGCCAAACTGCTCATTGGACTCGGTAAAGGTAAGAAACAGTACGACAAGCGCGATACCGCGGCCAAACGCGATGCGCAGCGGGACATTCAACGAGTGCTGCGTGAGAAGCAGAAAGTCGCCAGGTAATAAGTAATTGAAGTAAGTACTATACCAGTAGTGGGAAACGTCTTCTGGACTTCCAACGATCTTCACCTGCTTTTTGCGTGAGATGTGGTATAATAAGTGGAGTAAGGCAAGCAGCAACAAACAGCATCCGGCTCGATGAGCCGTTGCATCCGCAGTTCCTTTTCTATTACGGGGGCGTTTATGGATTCGACGGGGGTAGTTCGAGCATGGGTAGCGGGTAGTGGGGACGCGTCCGCTTCATCAACGCTAAAGCCTATTAAACGGCAAACAACAACAAAACTACGCTTTCGCAGCCTAAGAAACTGTGTGCGTGCTTCTATCTAGCATCGTCCATGTGACTAGAATAGGGGCTAACAAGTAGTGGACTACGCTGTCTCATCTCCGCCTGGGGTGAGCTGAAGAAGACAATCAGGCTGACCTTAGCGATAGCCTGTTACGGGGCGCTTGCTAGGGTGACATCAAATCCGTGACTACACCCGTAGAAGCTTATGTGTCGTTATCTTCGGACAGGGGTTCGACTCCCCTCGCCTCCATACGATTACAGCAGAAGGTCCCAGCCGAGAGGCTGGGGCCTTTTTGCTGCTCTAGGGAGGCAGGAGGAGAACCCCGGGGGTTCAGTCCGCGCGGACCGAAGCGTATGCGAAGGGAGCACGGGATTGAAATGTACCGCTAAGGTGGTCAACGTTGAGTTGTCCTTGTAAGCAGGTTAAATGGACATTTCAATACTCCCCTCGCCTCCATACCGATTACAGCAGAAGGTCCCAGCCGAGAGGCTGGGGCCTTTTTGCTGTTTTGTGGGGAGGCAGGAGGAGAACCCCGGGGGTTCAGTCCGCGCGGACCGAAGCGTATGCGAAGGGAGCACGGGATTGAAATGTACCGCTAAGGTAGTCAACGTTGAGTTGTCCTCGTAAGCAGGTTAAATGGACATTTCAATACTCCCCTCGCCTCCATACCGATTACAGCAGAAGGTCCCAGCCGAGAGGCTGGGGCCTTTTTGCTGTTTTGTGGGGAGGCAGGAGGAGAACCCCGGGGGTTCAGTCCGCGCGGACCGAAGCGTATGCGAAGGGAGCACGGGATTGAAATGTACCGCTAAGGTAGTCAACGTTGAGTTGTCCTCGTAAGCAGATTAAATGGACATTTCAATACTCCCCTCGCCTCCACCAACCTTACTAAAAACGAACACGATATACTTACTTGGTGGATTTGCAGTAACGAATTGGTTCAACTAATGAAAAGACAGTTAGGCGTTCAAGCTAACTGTCTTTTCATTTTTGGGACGTATAGTACTACTGTGTTGAAACAATTATAGTATAGGCTGACGGTCCATTGCACATTATCAAATGGGTAACTGTTTGTGTTGACAGTAATGATCTGCCGGGTTGAGCTAAGCTTTAACGGGTCTGTAGGTTACCAAGAGGGAACCAACCTTAAGTGTTTTGACGTCCACGAGATGGAATTCCTTCTGCTCATTAAGATTGTCAAACAGATGCTCACCTACGTTGACCACAACCGGGTGCATGACTATCTGATATTCGTCAATAAGATTTGCGTTTGCAAGTGATCGCACGAGCGTTGGACTACCGAAAATAACAATGTCGCCACCGTCACCATTTTTTAGGTCCTTAATTTGCTCTTCTATATTACTGCCAGTCAATTGTTTTGGAGCTTTAAATTCTCCCCATTTTAGACTTTCGTGTGGGCGCGCGCTTGTTACAACGAGTTTGTGGGCGTTGTTTATCTTATCACCCAGGCTTGAACCTCGAGTATTCGGCCACTTTCTAGAGAGGTCTTCGTAGGTTCCGCGGCCAAGCAAAATGGTATCAGCTGTCTCGAAAATATTTAATAGATACTGAGAACCTTCCTCAATGCCAGCGCTATTTCTCCAAACCGCCCAGTTGGTTTTGTCCTCGTTTGGGTCGCCAGTGACAACTCCATTAATAGTACTATGAATGAATAGAATGATTTTACGCATGAACTATCGTCCTTTCTATCTTTGATATTCGTAATTTTGTTTCTCATTTATTTAGACGAAATTAGATTACGATATTCATCGGTGTATTTGTGCAGGAAGCCCAAATCGGGAAAATAATTTTGTATTAATGAAATTTTGGACGTGGTATATTTGCTTGTCCTTTATTTCAATCATGTGAATACCCCAGGGTACCAAGTAGGAGTCTTCACCGCTTGGCACATACTGTGCGAAAGCAGGATAACCCCCATTCGCAGTAATAGGCAAAAACCGGGATCCCTTACAATGCCAGCGTGTAAGCACAAAAAACTTGAACAAATCGTCTTTGCCGCGTACCCACATTGCGAAAGGCGGCATTGACAGACGGCCTTCCTCATGAAACAACGCTACCAGCGCATTGATATCAAATTGTTCGAAGGCTTCCACATACCGTGATAGCAGCTCACGATCAGGTTCGACATCCATCATGCTAAACTCGTTAGAATGAAGTTTCTCTCGGTCCATCGTTTCTCTGGCTCTTTGCAGGGCGCTGTTAACCGCTGCCGGCGATATTCCTAAAGTTTCTGAGATCTGTTTGGAGGACCACTCGAATACATCCTTCAAAATAAGAACCGCACGTTGACGGGGGGGTAAGATCTGTAAGAGTGTAATAAAACAGAGTTCAAGGGTATCTTTGCGAATGAAAATATCTTCCGGACTCCCCGAGAAATCAGGGGCAGGCCAAATCCAAGCTGAGTCGGGAAACTTCTCTAGGAGTTCGACGATAGGTACCGCTGGGTCGGATAGGTCAACGGGACGTGTGCGGCGTTTGGCTTGTCTAAGCTTGTCCAGGCATAAGTTTGATGCAATACGATAAACCCATGTTTTAAATGAGGAATCCTGCCTGAATGAATGCCAACTTTGCCAAACACGAATAAAGGTTTCCTGAACAGCATCGTCTGCGTCATCGATGGATCCTAGCATTCTGTAACAGAACGATGTTAACTCAGGCTTTAAGTTCTCAAATAACTGAAGCTCTAATGTTGTTTCGTTCATCTTGGCCTCCATTTGACGGGCGAAACTCCCTTTTCACACACGCCACAGAACCGATAGTCTCCATTTAAAAAAATGAAAAAGCACTACCTAAATAAGGGGGGGGGGAGGGACTTTCTCACGCATCTCTGAATATTACGGTAGCTTCGTTTTAAGAGTAGCATAACTCGGTTCCCATGAACATTTTTTAAGAGGATATTCCATCCGCTTTGTTTACTGTACGCTTTTTCCTTGCTTGCACAAAAAAACAAACGGCACAGGGCTTTTTCCCATGCCGTTTCGGATTCCATTTTCCCGGTGGTGTCTCTGGTCTTTACTTAATGACATTGTTTTATTTAGGGGTTCTTTTTATATGAGTGTCTAGATTACCCTTTGAAAATATCTCCAGTATATCTTTCGCTTTTTGTTGTCCGAATAGCTGGAATTTGTGGATACGGCGTTTCAATGCAAGCCAAGTTTGAGGTTGAGTATTATAAATAGTGGTGAAGTGGAAAATATGTCTTTAACAGTTATAGCTTGTCAATTGCTTAGCGTACGTTTTCTGCGTTTTGTTGGCGGTACCCTTACGGTGACCCCATAAAGATCAAGTCTTAGACGTTTAGGAACTTGCTCTTTTCATATTAGCCACGGAATTTGTTACTATCGTTCATTTCTCTGGTGTTTCATTCGTTCAAAGATGCGAAGAGGATTGTCGTCTCCGTAACCCTCTTCGACCAATTGATCGTAGATAGCTTTTATGGGTGTCAACCAATCGAAAACTATGTCCAATTCCCGGCTAGCTTTGAGGATGTTTCCAATGGATGACTGATTGATTTTGAGATTGTAACCCTCAGTTGCGTAGTCTGCTTCATCGAGTGCACGTGCTTGGTCGAGGTCGGTAAGAATAGGCGTGATCACGTTGTTGAACCATGCGGATGCGTACGGTTGGAATTCCGATGCAGAGATGTTGGCCGTTCTCATCAAGGCGTTGGCGTGGAGCCAACTGTGCGTAGCGCCATAGAGCATGCTGAGCATTGCTACGTCATATAACATTGGCACACCAGGATCTTCACTGAGATATGTAATGTTGCCTCCTAGGATTTTTAGAATGGGCTCGTGGGCCTTGAAGAGATCTTGTGGTCCGCCGAATATAATGAGGGCTTCGGGCGATCCAATCATTTGTGGCACTGCCATAATTGCCCCTTCGAGATATTTGGCACCGTTTTTTGCTGCCCATTTGGCCGCCTTGCGAGCATCTTCGGGTGTTCCTGAAGTGAGATTGATAATGACACGACCAGAGAGATTGTCACCTATGGGATCAAGAAGCTCATACATGACCTCGTAAGTCGACACAGAGACGACCACCACTGATGTCGCCGACACTGCATCTGCAAGCTTTTCCGCGCGAACAGCTCCATTTTTGACAAGGTCATCAGCCTTATTGGCCGAGCGATTCCAGATAGTTGTTGGGTGCCCCCCCTTCAAGAACGCCCCAGCTAGCGCTTGGCCCATGTAACCTAAACCGATGACCGTCACGGGCATATGGATTTCTTTTTTACTGTGGTTTTTTATCGTATTGTTCATCATCTATCTCCTTTCCATGTCCTTAAAGGTTATTCTAAAGTAGGACAACATGAAGTTTTTAATATACAAAATAAGGTGGTAATAAATATCTGTTTATTTAATATCTTCTGCCGTGTGCTGATCAACTCAGTTAATTCAATTATTGAATTGCCTCCTTTTTATGGGTTTGACTTAATTAGAATGAAGTGAGTACAATACTAGAAATTGAACGAACTCAGAAGGTAAGTTACTGCTATTAAGTGGACTCGGGTCCGTTTATTGGGAGTCTAACAAAGTCATTATTTTTTGTCAATAAAGAATTCAATTTTTTTGTAGAGAAGGGGAAACAAGTGGCTGTTAGAAAAGAAAGACAGGATGCTGTAGAAAATAGAAGACTTATTTTACAAACTGCAGAGGTTCTCTTTGAGAAGCATGGTATAGACAATGTGAGTATGCAAGAAATTGCTCAAACAGCCGGTATTGGAAAAGGGACTTTATATCGGAGATATAAAGATAAAGGGGATTTATGTTCAGATTTGGTTCAAAAACGTTTTTTGTATTTTCAGAAACAGGTAACTGCTTATTTAGCCGATACGGACAATTGTTCCCCTATAGTTCAGTTACAGAAAGTTTTGCGTGAATATGTAAATATGGTTGAGGAACTATCAAGTTGGTTAAAAGTTATTCAAACATATGATAGTTTAAAAGGAAGATCGGCTACTTATTTTTGTTCAGAACCTTATGTTTTCATGTATGAAACCATCTATAGTCTGCTAACAGAAATGGAGAAACAAAAATTAATAAAACTTATTGATTTATCTTATACAACAGATGTTTTTTTATCTGCTCTAAGTCCTGATTTCTATTTATATCAACGGCAAGAGAAAGGATACTTACAAGACGATATCCTTGAAAAGTTTTACTCTCTTTTACTGAAACCTCTAATCAAGGAATAAACGATCATGAAACAAGGGCGAAGAGCCCCGCGGTCAATGTTGTCAGGTTAAGCTCGATCTCCTGTAAACTCCGTCCGCGCGGACCGAAGCGTATGCGAAGGGAGCACGGGTTGAAATGTACCGCTAAGCTGGGCAACGTCGAGTTGTCATCGTAAGCAGGTTAAATGGACATTTCAATACTCCCTCGCCTCCACGAATACTATGAGAAAGAGCACCGTATTATGATATTATCCCCTTTTAGTAGACAAGTGCTTAAATAGAGCACTACAGTTTACTTGGAGGGGATAATATCATAAGGTGCTCTTTTTGCATTCTAATTAATCAACGAAGCATAGACCTTTTCAAGGTAAGCAATAGAAACATGTTCCGCTTCTTCTTTTAAAAGTATATCAGAATGTTGGCGCAAGTGTTGATAGAGGTGGATAGTGCTTTTTAACGCATGGTAGCAACTCTCGAAGCTGTGTAAAGGGATCGTCTTTTTTAGATCTTCTATTTCACTGATGCCATACTGTTCCAGCTTTCTAACGCCTCTAGGTTGTTGACCATTACGCATCAAAACCAAAGGACCTAATGCAACACTGCGAATAAATGTAATATGATCGATCAATTCAAACCATTCTCCTCTTCCTAGCTTCGTGGCGCCATAATGGATCCAGACCCAGAAGCGATCCTCTATCCATTGTGAATTAGGGTATGGAAATGAGGGAGAGGTTTCTTTAAAGATTTTACTGATTTCCTGATCTTTTTCCCATAAAATAAGCGGGTTTTCAATGCGTATTTCAAGCTCTTCCAATGTTACAAATTTAAGATCGACGTGCAGTGGCTCTGGTCCGTATAAGCAAATAACCACACGAGGTTCACCAACGTGTTCACCTGTGAATCCAGAAAGCAATTGCCCAATCCTTCTGCAATGAGAAGACGTTGATTCATGATTTGCTCCTGGTAGGCTGAGTTATATACGATGATAAGGTCTAAATCACTATACTCATCCATGGTGTTCGTCATCATCGAACCACCAGCAAGGAGACCTCGAACTCGTCGATCTTGACTAAGTTGTTCCTTTGCTTGACACACGAATCGTTTGTGTACAGGTAAAAGCATGTAAAGCGCCCCTTATAACATGAACCAAAAAATGGGTATTATGCCGATTTATCATCTTAAATGAACTTTGTCAATTATAAACGGGGCGAGACTCGGGTGACATCAAATCCGTGACTACACCCGCAGAAGCCTGTGTGGCGTGATCTTCGGATAGGGGTTCAAATCCCCTCGCCTTCACCATGTAAAACCACATCCGCATGAGAATGTGGTTTTTGCTTTCTCTTACATTTTCATTCAACTTAACTCCTAAAACCATTCAACATATGGGAGATGATGATCTTGGTTTCCGCCAATGCTTGCTCATAATCCGGCATTTGTGCAATCCAGAGCGCTGATTCATTCAAGGCCCCAGACAGACAATGAGTCATGGCTTCAATCGACCCATCTTTGAGGCATCCCTGCTCCTCCATTGTTTGCAGCTGCCCCCGAAGTAAACGCATGGAGTTGTGCTCGTCCATACTCCGCCAAGTTTCCCATCCCAATACAGCGGGTCCGTCCACGAGCATAATGCGCTTGTTCTGAGGTTCAACTGCGGCAGTTACGAAGGCAATGCACCCAAGGAGCAGCTGCTCCCATACATCCTCACTTTTCGCTGCTTCCGTCTCAATTCTTTCTGCAACGTCTTTTTGAACCGACTCCAGTACAACATGAAAGAGACCTTTTTTGTTCTTAAAATGGTGATAGAGTGCCCCTCGCGTTAGCCCGGACTCCTTGGCGATATCCTCCAAAGCTGAGTCCGCATACCCGTGTTCGGTAAAAAAATCTCTGGCAACTTCTATCAATCTCTTAATGGTTTCATTGGTTTCTTCTTTGTTTTTTCTCATAAACGATGTGTCTCCTGTCTCGATCTCTTCAAGCCCATTAATCAGACTGCTTTCAAAGCTTCTCTAAAAGTGCAATTGTCGCAAGACCTCCCTTGATTACGTGAATTCGTTTTGCCCAAGGAAGACGCGGGCGGGTTCCTTCACTAACTAAACGGCGGACCTGAGGGTTCGCACCGCGACTATTGATTTAGCTGATCTATAGTATCTTCTAAGTGAACTTCAAGATAAGAACGGATGGCACCGTAGTACTCATACCATTTCACCATCGTTATTAGTCAACCATATCTGTTCTGCATATTTAGCACTCTCAGTTTCTGATGGAGGGATAATTTGTATGATATCAATTAATACACCATTAGGGTCGCTGGTTATAAAATGCCGCTGTCCAAATTCTTCATTACGAATATCGAGCTGCAAGGGCAGTTTCTCATCTATGATAAGCCTTTTATACTCTGAATCCACATCATCTACTTCAAAATTTAGAATCAAACCTTGGACTCTCTTTTGGTAAACAGGGGGTATGGTAGGGTGTGATGCGTCCAACAGAGCTAATTCATAAGAGACTTTACTATTAGTCAGTTTAAGGCTCACATACCAGTCGGCTTCATAAACCTTTTCGAATTGAAAATAGGTGGAGTAAAAGGTTGAACTCAAGGCAACATCATCCGTCAATATAACAGGATAGAAGCTTGTAGTGATCATTGGTAAACATCCCCTTTAGTCTTAATTTGGCCTTATCATAACATACATACTGTTTGTATGTAAATATACAAACTCTTAATTAGCGCTCGCGCACCGTACAAAGAAATGTGTCCAAGGATTGAGAATATTATAGTTCTCTAGGACAAGGCATAACTCTCATCCCATAGGTCTCTTCATTATAAAATTGCAGAAGTCAGGGCGAAACCCGCTAATTCAATCTGTGTAGTGGTAATTTTCTCCAAAATGTCACCTGAGTACCAAAAGTTGTCACCATCTTCCCTATAATTTGAAAACGCTTCCATCTATAATGTATTTGTTCCAATAAACTGGATTTGGAAAGGTGGATGTTAATGCGAAGTAATTTGGGAAGATTGAGCTTGTTCCTCGTCGTATGTTTGATCGCACTGTTGTTTCCGAAATGGGAAACGACGGCGCAGGCGGCTGGCGGCAGCGGGGGCTCAAGCGTAAGCGATGACGTATACGCGGTATCGCAGGACGGTAGTCTCCAATTGAAAGTAAATTACATCAACACCAATGTGGATGTCCCGCAGAAAAGTAACTATTTGGCTCTTTTTACAAGCGGGACACCTGTCACCAATGTGGCAGCTAACAGCAACGAAGTGTTTGTGAAAAGCACGAATGTTGCGCTCCAAGTGGATGCGCAAGGTGTTGTGCTCAAAGTGGTGGGCCCCAAGGGGGGAATTAATTCAAGCAATAACAAGCCGAATGGGTGGGATGTAAGTCAAAACATAGAAATCCCTTCGGGCGGGTTCGTTATTTTGGCTAACGACAACGACTGGTTAGGCAAAGACTTCCGTAAGGCGCTGTACAATGCGTTTCAAGCGGGCGATACGATTATCCTCGAGCGCGGCGGCATACCGGTCACGGCTGCGGATTTCATGGGACAGCCCAGCCTGCAAGTAGAAGCCCAGCCGGTTTCACCCGTAACTTCAGCTGCGCATGACGTGAAGGGAAAAGTGCTTAACTACACGACGGGTAGCGGGCTGTCGGTGAAAGTAGGAGATGTAGCGGCTCCAATCGGTGCGGATGGAACGTTTAGCCAGACCGTGACGCTGGAGGAAGGAGTTAATAAGATTGCTGTCAAGCTGCTCAAAAATGCGGATGTTCTACAGGAAACTCCGCTTGAGATCGTCTATCAGCAAACGAGCGGCGATTTGATTGAGATCGAGGCTCCTCCTATAGACATAACGATTAACGTTGAAGGACCTAAGAAGACGATTAACTACATCGACAAGGATGTAACAGGGATTCCGAATATCATTGCCCTGTTTACGACCGAATACGGTTCGAAAATACTAATTCCCGCCAGCAACGTGGCTATTCAGGTCGATGCGAGCGGAACAGTGACCAAGATGATCAATGCGGCCAACGGCAATAGTACGCCTTCGTGGGTCGGGGGCGAACTCGAAATTCCGCAAGGCGGCTTTGTTCTTATGGCTCAAGATAACAGCTATAGCACTTACGATATCAAAAAATATGTGGCGACCAAATTTAAAGTAGGCGATTTGGCTAAGCTGCGTAAAAACGGCAATGTCGTCCCCGTAGCTGACCTGATGAGCGGTACAGGCGCAGTCCCAAGACTGCAACTGGACGGTCTCACGATGCTTACAACAGATGATACACAAACGACGATTACCGGTAAAATCACGAATCCGGCAGAGGCTTTACTGACGATCGGCGGGCAAGAGGTTGTGCTGCAGGCAGACGGTACCTTCCGCCATACAGCGGCACTTGTGGCTGGACCGAATTATATCGACGCGGTTCTGTCCAAGAACGGGAAGGAGCTGGACCGCAGATCGATCGTCGTATTTAGCAGGCCTTCCCTCACGAAGGACAAGCAAATTATCTTGTGGGTGGACCAGGCGTCCAACGCGAAAAAGTTCAAGACGAGTGAAAGCGTCTTACACTTCCTCACCCAAGCGAAGGAAGCGGGCGTGACTGATATCGCGTTTGACGTCAAAGGGGTCGAAGGCTACGCCTCTTACAAGAAAAACGATCTGACTCAGCGTCCTTATGTCAGCGAGATGATTGATAGCGATCGGAGAGGCGCTCCCGATCTCGACCTGCTTGAATTGTTCCTGGAGCATGGACATGCACTCGGGTTGAAGATACATGCAGCATTTAACGTATTTGCCGAAGGCTCCATTGCGGTAAATGACTTTGCCGTGATTGATCAGCATCTGGACTGGGAAGAGCGGGTATTCCGTCCGGAGGATAACGGAGAAATCAAACGTCTCAGAGAAAGTGCTTACGGACAAAAGGGATTGTCCGGAGCTTCGGGCGGCGCGGCAGTGCTGTTCGTGAATCCTGCGAACGACGAAGTGCGCGACTACCAGTTGAAAACATTCGAGGAAGTGATGAAAAACTATAACGTCGACGGTATTATTCACGACCGGGGCCGTTATGATAACGAAACCGCCGAGTTCAGCGATGTGACGAAGGCCAAGTTCGAAGCGTTCCTGCAACAGCGGAACAAGACGCTTACGAATTGGCCGGACGATATCTTCCGTTATGTGAACGGCAAACGGGTAGACGGTCCGCTTATCCAGGACTGGTGGGAGTTCCGTTCCGGCACGATAGCCAGCTTTATGGAGGAATCACGCGCCTTGGTTGACCGCTACTCGGCATCCAAAGGTAAAAAGATCGAAATGTCCGCTTACGTAGGCGCCTGGTTCGAGTCTTACTATTTGAACGGCGTCCATTGGGGAAGCAAAGACTTCCGCTACGACAGCAGGCTGAAGCTGCCGAACGCTTCACTCTATACGGATGAGTATTATCAAACCGGTTATATCGATACGATGGATTTCTTAATGGTTGGAACCTACTACGGCACGACGCCGGAAATACAGCGGTACTTGACGCTGGATTCCATCGTAACGAACGGCGAAGTTCCGCTGTATGCCGGGATGGCACTGGTAGACTTGCAATCTCCTGCCCTGCAGCGGGAAATTTTCCAAACCGCGTTGGGCAGTTCGAACGGTTTGATGCTGTTCGACGCTTCTCTGGCCAACTGGCCGATCATTAAAGCGTCCATCGACAACCAAGAGTACGTAAAGAACTATCAGGTCGGCATAAGCAAGCCGGGCGATCCTTCTTCTTTTATTGAAGGCAGCTATTATAACGTCAGCCGGAATTCCGGCGACTTGAACGTCTACAACGAAGAATTCGGCTCATCGACCGGCGGAAACCGCTTTGGTGTCGAAGTTGTAGCCGATGCGACCGGCAAAGTAACCAAGGTCGTCAACAAATCGCAAGCGATCAACTGGAACTGGGGCTCTCCTGAAAACAATAACAGTGCTATTCCAGAGGGTGGCATGGTTATCTCCGGTCTCGACGAGAACGGAGTACGTACGAAGCGTCAGCTCTTGGCCAATTCGTACAATGTCGGGGACGACATTCGGTCCGCAGCTCTTTCCGGTTTCCTGGACTATGACGGGAAGACAGTAACGACAGCCAGTCCGCAAATCAAAGGGAATGTCAAACTTCTGGGGCCGGGAACCGAGGTCTCTGTAAAATTGAACGATACCGCTGCTAAGGTAGCTGCGAATGGCGATTTTACCGGCACCGTTAATCTGCAGCAAGGCAAGAACACTGTCACTTTCGCCGTGTACGTCGACGGAATGAAAACAAACGAGAAGTCGATCCAACTGACTTACACGCCGGGCGGTTCAGGTTCTTCTTCCCCAGGCAGCGGGACCGGAGGGGGAGCACCATCGGAGCCGAAGCTGGTTGACGGCGCTGTAATCTTGCCTGCGACCGCCGTTGAGACGAAAGATGCAGACGGCAAACCGGCTATGAAAGTGACGCTGGACAATAAGATGGTCACTCAAGCGATTGAAGTTATGAAGAAGCATGGCGTCAAAGAATTGATCGTCGACGTGCCTGCCACGAAACCGGTCGCTCTCGTCACGCTTCCCGCAGAAGAGCTCACTACGGTAGCTGACTCGGTAACAGGTGCAGTATTGATTGTGAAAGCAGGCGATGTCAGTTACCGGTTACCTGCCGACATGCTCGACGTCGCTTCGCTGGCGAAGGGGCTCGATGCCAAAACGGACGACCTCCAAGTCGTGGTAGCGGTTGAGAAGATAACCGGAGCGGACGCAGCAGCATTCAAGGACGCTGTGAAAGCGGAAAATGGAAAAATGTTGGGTGACCCTTACAATTTCCGTATTTTCGTACAAGCCGGCGGCCGATCCCTGGAGATTCATGATTTTGAAGACCGGTATGTGGAGGCTGCGATTAGCTTTTCGGGCCAAACACCAAGCCATGCAACTGCGGTGATGTTTGATTCGTCCGCCAGGGAGGCGACGTTCGTTCCCGCCAATTTCAAGCAGGCGGACGGAAAGACGATCGTCACGATCAAGCGGACCGGCAACGGCCTCTACGCGGTTGTCACCGCCGACAAAACTTTTGAAGATACGCAAAATCATTGGGCACAGGCTGATATCGACCTGCTCGCCTCCAAGCTGCTCGTGAAAGGTGTAACGGATCATGAATTTGCGCCTAATCGCTCGATTACCCGGGCTGAGTTTGCGGCACTGCTGGTCCGTACGCTTGGTCTCGTCGATGGACAAGGTAACGACTCTTTCAGCGATGTGGGTTCAGGTGACTGGTTTGAGACAGCGGTAGCTACAGCAGCCAAAGCAGGACTGGTTGATGGATACGAGGACGGCACGTTCCGTCCAAATCAAGTGATCAGCCGCGAGGAATTGGCTATTCTCGCCGCACGCGCCAATGACTTTGTGAATGATCAGTCCGCGCAAGGAAAACCAGGCGAATTGCAAGCATTCACGGACAGCGGCACAATCAGCGAATGGGCTATCCAAGCTGCTGCTTTTGCTGTCAGCAATGGCTTGATGAATGGAGTTTCCGACGGTGTATTCGCGCCGCATGAGCAATCGAGCCGCGCGCAAGCAGTCGTCATCTTGAAACGACTGGCTATTCAGCTCGGTTTGATGGATCGCAATTAATTGATACTTAACAATAAAGCGGGAGAATGGCCGAATGGTCGTCCTCCCGCTTTATTGTTGGTTATTTGCTGCGGCTTCCCCAAGCTGTCTGATTCGGTAATAGATTTCAGAACGTAAATTTACAATAGATTTGGTAAGATATCGGCTTTGGACGACCGTCCGGTGCTCTCAATGGTGGACGTGCCCAGCAACAGCAATATCATTGCCGTCGCGAGGGCAGTTACGCTGCTTTCGCGACGGCAGCCAAATATTAGAACAAGCACCCGGGCATGAAGTGAAGGCGGAGGCGCCGGACAAACTGGGATTAAGCCGGACCATTTACTGAATTATTTTCCTGACCGGTTCTAAAAATAGAGTAATTCAGGGGTAGAGAAAGAGCACGAACCTATGAAAGTGAAAGCTGGAAGACGTGACCGAAACCGGTGTCGTTTTTCTTATGGATAAGGGGCACAACGTGAAAATGAAGTGATTTTGTTCTATGGAACGCATTATTTTGTATATGACGATTCCGCAGGCCATCGTGCTATGATATCCATGACGTCGTCATGCTTATCAAGAAATGAAAGCGGTTACCATACTCGGCCGGGTAGAGCTCATGATTATGGCTAATAAGGTAGTTCAATTCATACACCCAGGGAGGCAAATAATGAAATGAAAAAAGGTATACGCCTGAAAATAGGGATGGCGGCGCTGATGCTGGCGGCACTCCTGCCTGCAGGAACGGGCAGTTCCGCTGCGGCATTGACCGAGGTGCCGTACGCCATGGATTCAAGCAACCAGGCGGGATGGTGGACGCCGCTCGAAACGTATGGAACCGGGTTGGAATACGCGTATATGGCCTATAATGCCCCCGGAAGCATCGAGTCAACGCACAAGGTTAACATCGCCCGTAGGGACGGCAACGGGGTATGGTCCAACATTCCGGTGATGGATGGAAGCAAGGTTGCGGAGTTCAGCGACAATGTGGGGCATAGCCAGCCGTCGATCGCAAGGGACGGCAGCGGAAGATTCCATGTGTTTGCTTCGATGCATGACACCGCTTGGAATTATTTCCGTTCCGATACGGCCGGGGGACCGCCGCAGAACCATTCCGCCGACATGCCGACGCCTGCCTCGTTCAAAGGCACGTATCCCGTCTTGACCACGGCGCCGAACGGGGACGTATACCTCTTGATCCGCTCCAGCGAAGATGCCGCCGGCTATCGGTCTGGGCAGCTGTTCCGCTGGGACAATGAGGCTGCGATATGGTCCAAGGTGGCCATAATCGGCTCGTCCTTGAACCGATCATTCTACCCCGATGATCTCGTGTTCGATGCGAACGGTGATCTGCATATCCTGTTCGAATGGTCCGCTTTTGCGGCCAGCGCACTGCGGCATGAATTGTCTTATATCAAATACAGCCCGTCTACCGGCAGCTTCTCCAAAGCAGACGGCAGCGCCGTCTCCCTGCCATTGAAGCCGGGAACCGCGGATATCATCCAGCCGCTCGCACCGACCGAAACGTATGTTCAATCAGGAAGCGATCCGGGAGGCCCCGGCGTTCAGAGCGCCAAGCTGGCCGTCAACCCGGCGGGCAGCCCCGTCGTCGCGTATCGTTATCGTGAAGAGGGAAGCAGCACCTTCTCCGTGAAGTATGCATCCTACAGCAGCGCCGGTTGGAATCTGCAAACGGCCTATAGCGCTTCGGAAACCAAAGCGGCTATCGATATCACCTGGGCGGGCTCGGTGCCTCGGGTGTATTACGCCAAAAGCAGCGGTACGGACCGCGCCTACATGGCTGTCCCTTCGGGCAGCGGATGGACCCAAACGTCCATTGCGCCAGGGAGGCCGATCGAGCGGCTTAGCGTGGAGCGAAACGACAAAGGCATCGATATTTTATACTTTGTGGATATCATGAACCGAAAGTTGTATTACGGCAGAAACTAAGTCCTGAATCCAAAGAAAGCTGCGAACCGCAGCTTTCTTTTTTATAACAAGATCGCTATCTCTAGAATCCGGGGCAAAGGTGCGTACTAGAGACCGGCGCTGCCGCTTCCTTGTTTGAGTGAGAGCGAAAACTGTGTCGGAAAGTGTCAATAGAACGATTTGATGCTTTTGATCGTCTCTGTACCCTACATATTTACGTTATTGCATGAACATTCTTATTTATAAACATCGTGTAAGATATAATGGAAGCACCAAGAGTAAAGGAGCCTACGTGATGCGGAAATGGCTAAGTCACCTCGTTCCCCACAAGCTGAAATACCGGTTGTTTGCCGTGTTTGCGCTCGTCATTTTGCTTCCGTTCAGCGTGTTAAATTTATACAACTATCAAAAAATCGAATCACTTGTACAAAAAAAAATCAGCGAGCAGAGCCACGAACAGCTGGATCATCTGCACCGATCGCTGGAGGACCAGCTTAGCATTGCATTCAAAACACTGATTTTCCTGGAGCAGGATTCGGAAATCAGGCGCATCCTGCAGCAGCCTCAGGAACGCTCGGTTCTGGACAACAAAGAGATCATGGAGGACAAATTCAAAGGGATCAACAACAGCTTTTTCCTGTATAATCCATCCGTCTATTTCACTCTGCTTGACAACAGCGGCCACGTATATACGTCTTACCCGCCAAATAAGTCCCTGAATTATAGCGAGATCGCTTCGAACCCGTCGTTCAAAGCGCTGGAGGAGACTAAAGGCTCCTACCTTTGGGTATCCGATGACGCCAATTACGTGTCCCGGGATATTAGCAAAAGCCCTACGCTGTTATCGCTATATGCGGAACTGCGGGACAGCAACAAACGGGCTTACGGGCTGGTGCGCATCAGCATCGATTTTTCGTTCTGGTTCGAATCAATGTTGCAAAAATCCGAGAGTGATCAGGCCTACTTCATCATGTCCCGTTCCGGCGAGGTGATTGCCAGGTCGATTCCTGATTCTTCACTGTCTCCGGAAGCCGTGCATAAAATCGCAAACCTGCCGCAAAACGGTCATTGGACCGATCAGCAGTCCGATTCGCTAGTCAACTACAGCTATCTGTCCTCCCTGGATTGGTATCTCGTGGACCGCATTCCGCTTCATCTGTTGTTCCGGGAGATCGAAACACTGAAGCAGCAGTATTTTGTAACTTTTTACGTCATTACTGCCGCGTTTATTGCGATAGCGTTCATGATTTCACATGCGTTTACGAGGCCGCTGTCACATCTGCAGCGGAAGATGGAGGAGGCTGTCCGCAAGGATCTTATGATCCGGGTGCCCGATAAGCACTACAAAGGCGAAATACTGGAGCTAACCCGGACGTTCAACACGATGATGGTCGACATGAACGGACTCGTCCAGCGGCTGCGGGCCGAGGAACGTCAGAAGGACGCGGTGCATTTTCAAATGCTGCTGGCTCAGATGAACCCCCATTTTCTGCTGAATACGCTGAATACGATGAAGTGGATCGGACTGCGGGAAGGAAACGAGGAGATCGTGGATATTTGCCTCTCCCTGGGTAAACTGCTTGAGACAAGCTTGAACTCCGACGTAGACCTGATTCACCTCCGCGATGAGATCGAGCTTACACGTGCATTTCTTTATATTCAGCAGGTCAGATATGGAAACCGCTTTCAGGTGGAGTTCAGCTATGACGAGGAGCTGATCTACGCACTGGTGCCGAAGCTGAGCCTTCAACCGCTGGTCGATAATGCGATTCAGCACGGCATCGGCAATATGGCGGAAGGCGGGCGGATTCTGATCCGGATGGAACGCAGCCCGCTGCGGCCGGATCGGCTTACGCTGGAGGTCGAGGACAATGGCGTCGGACTCGGGAAGTCCAGCCGCAATCGCAGCGAAGGACGCAAGCGTCCAAGCATCGGTCTGCAAAATGTGAGGGAGCGGCTGCGCCTGTTGTTCAAGGACCGAGGAGAGCTGGAGATCATTCCGCTAAAACAAGGCACGCTGTGCCGCATGCATTTGCCGGAGCTGCTGTCCGAGCCTTACGACCATGAACGGCAATCCGATATCATCTAGCTAACAGCGAAGGGGAAACGCATATGTGGAAGGTATTACTGGTGGAAGACGAAACGTTCGTAAGGGAATCGGTTAAGGAAATCATCCGTTGGGAAGAGATGGGCTTTACGCTAGCGGGCGAGGCAAGCAATGGATTGGAGGCGCTTCCGATGATCGTGGACGATCCGCCGGATCTGGTGCTGTGCGATATCGTCATGCCCCAGATGGACGGGCTTGAGCTGCTGCAAGAAACGCGGAAAGCCGGCATCGCATCTAAATTCGTCATGCTCACCTGTATCGGCGATTTCGAATCAATGCGCAGAGCGATGGAATACGGAGCATCCAATTATATTCTGAAGCTGTCCATGAGCGTCAAGGATTTGCGGGAGACGCTGGAGAAGGTCAGCAGGGAGCTGTCGGCTGCGCATGCCCCGGCCGAGCGTCCGGCGCGTTTGGCTGCGGCGCCGAGGGAGAAGATTACCCATCCCGAGGTGAACAAAATCATAGATTATATCGAACAAAATTACGACCAGGACATTACACTCAAATCGCTCGCCCGCTACGTCATGATGGGGGAAAATTACGTCAGCGCTCTGTTCAAAAAGAAAACCGGGGAGACGCTGATCCATTACCTGCACCGGACGAGGGTCGAAAAGGCGATCGAATTTCTGACGACAACGGACCTTCCGGTCAATCGGATCTGCCAGAACGTCGGGTTCATGAACGACAACTATTTTATTAAAATTTTTAAGCGAATGACAGGAATGACGCCGAGCCAGTACCGGATGAAACAATAGAACAAAAATGCATATCCGTTAGCCGGTTACAGGCACGTGAACTGCGTATATCTGTTCCATGAAATCATGATTCTGTTACTTACGAGAAGATCCGCTGCTTTGCTATCCTTGAGCTACAACAAACATTTCATAGGTGTGTAGGGGGTCTTCAATTGAGAAAAAAAGGTTGGCTTGCGGGATTCGTATCGTTGGCGCTGATCGCTGGTGTGATATCGGGCTGCTCCGGCGGCGGAAGCGAAGCGGGGGGCGAGGACGCGAAGACTGCTTCGCGCTCCAGCGTCAAACTGAAGATGTGGGGCGGCGTTCCGCCGGAAGCCGGTCCGCAGAAGGTCGTGGATGCCTGGAACAAGGATCACCCGAACATTCAAGTGGAGTACGTGCGTTATGTGAACGACGATGGAGGTAACCTGAAGCTGGATACCGCCATTATGACCGGCCAGGATGTGGACCTGTTCGTCAACTATTCTGCTTCACATGCGAAAAAAAGGGTTACCTCGGGGGCTGCGGCCGATCTGAGCACATTCACCGACTATAACATCGCTGAGAAAATGGGCCCGGCAGCAGAAAACTGGAAGATCGACGGAAAGTTTTACGGCGTACCGACAACGAAAAGCTCTTACTTCGTTGCGCTGAACAAGGATGCCCTTGATGCGGCTAATCTTCCGGTTCCTAAGGATTGGACCTGGGAAGAGATGATGGAATACGCCAAAAAACTGAAAAAAGGCGACGGGTACGGCTTCATTCAGAATACTGAACCGTTCGTTGACCCGATTGATTCGGTGCTCGCCAAAGCGGGCTATACCAAAGCGGACGGCACGTCCAATCTGGGCCATCCGTTGGTGCGCAAATGGCTGGAGTCCTTGAACAACATGATGACGAAGGATAAAACGACGCCGCCGCTCGGCGAGCAGTTGACGTCCAAAATGCCGGTTGAGCAAATGTTCCTCAGCGGCGGAGCACCGATGCTGAACATCGGGGCATGGTTGCTCCGCAACTCCAACGATTTCACCAATTATCCTCGCGATTTCAAAATTGCATTCGCGCCGGTGCCAAGACTGGATGGGGATGCGGCGAACTTCGTGACCCGCGGCGGTTTGGGCGACTACATCTCGATCAACGCCAAGTCCAAGCATCAAAAGGAAGCATGGGAGTTTCTGAAGTGGTACTCAGACGGCGGAATGGCGCCGATGGCGGCAGGCGGGCGATTGCCGGCATCCAAGGATGCTGACCAGGATGCGGCTCTGAAGAGTATGCTTGGCGACAAAGGGGACACGTACGATAAGGAATCCCTGATGTACGTCATGTTCGACAACAAGGCGCCGACGTTCGTCCGCACCGTTCCTCAGGTGGTTATGGACCTGCGTTCGCAGGAGTATGAAAAATACTTCCTGGGAACTCAGGATCTCGACACGACAATGGCGGCGATGATCAAACGGCATGAAGAGTATTTGAAGACTAATCCGGGGAAGTAACCGCTGTCGATGCGAGGAATCGGACTTAAAGACAAGGGACGGCCAAGATTGACGGCCGTCCCCTTTTTATGCAAATGCACAATCATAAGAAATCCGGGAACAACATCGATCGCAGGAACCTTGTACATACTTGCCCCTACATTGATTGGATAGCCCGATTGTCGATTACCGATAGAACATTTTGATGAACAAGTGCCATGCGGCTAGCCGCGCGGCATTTTTTTGCATCATTTTGTGGTATGAAGTCGATGGTTTTGTTCCTTCTCGCAAATGGTTCCGGCTTGATAGACTGAGGACATCAAATCAAGAAGTGAGGGGAAACGCATGAAAAACAATTGGATGAGAAGGCAGCAGAGGCTCGGTTACATCTTTATCGGACCCAGCATGCTCGGAGTGCTGCTGTTTTTTCTCATACCTGCCGCATACTCCCTGGGGCTTGTTTTCACGGATTACAAGTTCATGAATCCCAAGGTTGATTTCGTCGGTTTCGATAATATTAAGCGGATGCTGCATGACGAACTCTTTTATCTGTCGCTGAAAAATACAGTCCTTTTCCTTTTGTCGGTACCGGTATCGATCGCACTCGGCTTCTTGGTTGCGGTCATCCTGAACCAGCGCATTCATTTGAAAAAGCTGCTGCGCGCTTTGTACTTCATGCCGTATATTACGAGCGGAGTGGCCGTCGCCTTCGTCTGGATGCTGCTGTTCCAGCCGACGCAGGGACCGATCAACGGATTCCTCCGCGCCATCGGCATCGATCATCCGCCGGGCTGGCTGTCGACGACCACGTCCTCCATGTTCGCCATCGATATCATCTGGATCTGGTTCTTGATGGGCTACAACATGATCATTTATTTGGCCGCACTGCAGGAGGTTTCGTCGGAGCTGCTGGAAGCTGCGAAAATCGACGGGGCACGTCCAGGTCAGCTTCTCCGTAAAATCATCTGGCCGCTCGTCAGTCCCACCTCGTTCCTGCTGCTGGTGACAGGCATGATCATGACGATCAAGACATTCGGCATCATACAGGCGACGACGCAGGGCGGCCCCGGAAACAGCACGACCATTTTGTCCCTCTACGTCTATCAGAATGCCTTCCGTTATTACGACATGGGCTATGCCTCCACGATCTCGTGGGCGCTATTTATCATCATCCTGATTATCACCGCGATCCAATGGATCGGGCAAAAACGTTGGGTCCACTATTAAGAGAAAGAGAGGCCTGAGGCATCATGGAAATCAAAAAACGACTAGTCGCCGGCACGCCAGGCAGGCTGCTTGCGACGCTGGTTATGCTGGCGCTGGCTATCGTGATGGTCATGCCCTTCCTATGGATGATCAGCACGTCCCTGAAAACCCCGGCCGAGGTATTCAAATACCCGATCGAATGGATTCCCTCGAATCCGACCTGGGAACATCATGTAAAGGTATGGAGCGGTCCGAATAGCTTCGGTACCTATTATCTGAACTCACTGAAAATCTCCCTGATCGGGATGATCGGAGCCACGTTTCTGTCTGCTTTCGCGGCATACGGCTTCGCCCGGATCGAATTCAAGGGTAGAAACGGGCTGTTCATGCTCTATCTGTCCATGATGATGGTTCCCCCGCAGGTGCTGTTCGTGCCGAAGTTCATCATGTTTGAATGGGCAGGTATTTACAATACACATTGGGCGCTGATCTTGCCCGCCATGTTTACGATTTTTGGCGTGTTTATGCTGCGCCAGTTCTTCCTGTCTATTCCCCATGAGATTTCCGAGTCGGCCTTCATCGACGGGGCGGGGCATTTCCGGATCTTCTTCCGGCTCATTCTGCCTCTGGCCAAACCGGCGCTTGCGACCTTGGCCATCATCGATTTCTCCTGGCATTGGAACGATTACGAGAACGCCCTCGTTTTCCTGATTGATGAGGATCTGTACACCATTCCGCTTGGACTTCAGAACTTCATCCTGGAAAATATGGTGGATTACAACGGCATGATGGCCGCGGCGTCTGCGGGCATCGTCCCGATGATCGTCGTGTTCGCGATCGGCCAGCGCTATATCATTCAAGGCTTGACCAACTCAGCGGTGAAAGGGTGAGAAGATGAGAACGGAAACGATTCAAAGCGACGTAACGGTCATCGGCGGCGGACTGGCAGGCGTGTGCGCCGCCATTGCGGCGGCAAGGCTCGGCAGCAAGGTCGTGCTCGTGAACAACCGCCCGGTCCTGGGCGGAAATTCCAGCAGCGAGGTGCGGGTATGGGTGTGCGGAGCGACCGCCCACGGCATCAACCGGTACGCGCGGGAGACCGGCATTATGGGAGAGCTGTTCGTGGAGAACCAGTACCGCAACCCGGACGGCAATCCGTACCTGTGGGATTTGGTTATCCTGGAAGCCGTTCGGGCGGAGCAGAACATTACTCTGCTGCTGAATACCGATGTACATGAAGTCGAGGCGGACGGTCCGGAGGATAGCCGGACGATCCGGTCTGTCACCGGCTGGATGATGGGCTCCGAGCGGCGCATCCGCCTGGAAAGCCCAGTCTTCCTGGATTGTACCGGAGACGGACTGGTCGGCTTCATGGCGGGTGCCCGGTATCGGATCGGACGGGAAGCCTCCCATGAATATGGGGAAGAATGGGCGCCGGAGGAGGCGGACGGCATTACCTTGGGCAGTACACTGCTGTTCTACACGAAAGAAGAGGATCATCCGGTCCGGTTCGTGCCGCCTTCTTTCGCCAAAGACATCGCACAGACGCAGATCCCGATCAAGCGTGTGATCCGCAGCGGCGACTCGGGCTGCCATTACTGGTGGATCGAATGGGGTGGCGGGCTGGATACGGTCCATGACAATGAAGTGATCCGGGACGAGCTGTCGTCTGTCATTTACGGCATTTGGGATTATATCAAAAATTCCGGCCGGTTCGAGGCCGACAATATGACCTTGGAATGGGTCGGATCCATCCCGGGAAAAAGGGAATACCGCCGCTTTGTCGGCGATTACGTGCTGAACCAAAACGACGTCATCGCGCAGGAGCCGTTCCATGACCGCATCGCCTTCGGCGGTTGGTCGATCGACCTGCATCCGCCGCAGGGGATGTATGCCGAAGCCAGCGGCTCCAAGCATATGCATGCGGACGGCAACTATCATATCCCGTACCGCAGCCTGTATTCGGTGAACGTATCAAACCTGCTGTTCGCTGGCCGGAACATAAGCGCTTCTCACGTAGCGTTCGGCACAACGCGCGTCATGGCGACCTGCGCCGTCATGGGGGAAGCGGCTGGTACCGCAGCTTCCCTGTGCACTGCAAAGGGCGTGATCCCGAGAGACATCTATCTCTCGCATCTGCAAGAGCTGCAGCAGACACTGCTGCGCCACGATGCCTCCATCATCGGCCTGCGGCATGAAGACGACGGGGACCAGGCCCGCCTGGCCCGGGTAACGGCATCATCGGTCCGCCGCATCATCGCCGTTGATCAGCCGGAGTCAGCTGTTCAGCTGAGCAGGGATGTCGCGGTGCTCTTCCCGGTAGATCCTGCGTTCGAAGGGCTGGAGCTGCTTGTAGACGCGGCCGAGGATACCCGGATTACGGTGGAGTTATGGAACACCGGCCGTCTGGAGAATTACGTGCCTTACTCGAAGCTGGCCGAAGCCGAAACGGCCGTCTCCAAGGGGCAAGCGCAGTGGGTATCCCTGCCGCTTGCCTGGGCGCCGGATGGGCCGCAGAATGCTTTTGTCATCATTCGAGAAAATCCGGGTGTCTGCCTGTACAGGTCGGCCGAACCGCTTACTGGCGTCCTCGCCTTCGAGAAGGGTGCCATCCCTAACGCTTCGGCCGAGCTGGAGGACCACGACGAGAATCAGCCCGTCGTGGCCTGGAGCATGAAGGCGCTGGTCCGCCAGCCATTCTGCTTCAAGGTCAAGGGCACATCCGAAGCCTATGCGCCGGAGAAGGCGATTGGAGGATTCAAGCGGCCGTTCGGGGGCCCGAATCTGTGGGCATCCGAGCCGATCGGGCCGGAGCACGAGGCTTGGCTGCAATTGGCGTGGGAGCAGGACATTGCCGTGAAGGAAATCCTTCTGACTTGGAATGACGATGTCAATGAAGACCTAATCAACCTTCACCATCATCGTACGCCATTCGATATCATCCCCGAACTGGTGAAGTCGTACCGGATTGAGGCCCGGGTTCAAGGGCAGTGGTGTACGGTGGCTTCCGCTGCGGATAATAGGCGAAGAAGCAATCGCATCCACCTCAAGGACCCGATCCTGGCCGATGCGCTGCGCGTCGTTATGGAAGAAACGAATGGCACATCTTGCGCGGAGCTGGTGGAAATCCGGGTGTATTAACAGTTGAGTCAGCCTACCCTTGATAGTATCCCCTTTAAGTAGACAGTGTGTGTGAAAAGCGCACTACGGTTTACTTGGAGGGGATTTTTCATAGGCGAAATACGAAAGACTCAGCCATATGGAGTGACTGTCAATCATTTATTGAATGACTCAACTGATGCTGCAAAAGAAAAAAGCGCTAAGTGGTGAAGCTTATTATCGCGCGGACCGCAGCTCTGTTAAGTCGAAAAAACTCATCTCCAGCATCATTTTTTTACAGACGGCACTTCAGGCCCCTAAAATAAAGGAAAAATGTTGAAAATCGTCGAATATTCCTACTAACTAACTATAGAAGTTTCCATGCGGAGGAAATTCAATGATTATAAGCTCCAAGCTTCATTTCCCCCAATTGCGTAAAGCATTGGTAATTAGGCCGAGACTAATGCGCATGTTGAATGAGGGAATGGACAGTAAACTAACGCTTGTTTCCGCGCAGGCCGGTTACGGGAAAACTACAGCGTTAAGCGAATGGGCAAAACAACGCGGTGAACTTACAGCCTGGGTTTCGCTAGATAAGCTGGATAACGACTTTATTCAGTTTTGGAGTTTGGTAACAGCTTCGATTCAGGCGAGAATTCCTGTATTTGGCAGTACGGTCTTTTATTATCTTGAAAAAGGCCTCTCCGTTGCTTTGGAACATACGATTCCTGCGTTGCTGAATGAGCTAAATCAATTAACCGAGGAACTGGTCATTATTCTTGATGATTTTCATTTCATTGAGCTCCCTGCAATCCACCATTCTTTCATATATCTTCTGGATCATTTGCCTTCCCGTATTCATCTATATATCGCCAGCCGTACCGATCTGAGTATACCTACTGCCAGGCTTCTGGCAAAAGGGGAGTATCATCGAATTCTCATGCAGGATTTACGCTTTCTGTTGGATGAAGGACTTGTCTTTTTTCGGGATACGACCGATTTATTGCTCACAAAAGAGCAAGTGACCGAGCTTTTTCACCAGACAGAGGGTTGGATCAGCGGCTTGCAGCTGGCAGCCATCTCACTAAAGCAAAGTAATAATATAGCCGAAACGATTCAAAGATTCAGCGGTAGGCAGCAAGATATTTCCGATTATTTGTTGGAGGAGGTTCTTCATGATCAATCAGGACCCATGCTCTCTTTCTTATTGGAAACGTCTATTTTAAACCGTATGAATCAATCCTTATGCCAGGCTGTAACGGGCCAAATAAACAGTCAGAATCAATTGGAAAAACTGGAGAAATTGAATCTGTTTATTGTTCCGCTAGATGATCATAGGAGCTGGTATCGATATCATCATTTGCTTTCCGATTTCTTGAAACAAGTATTGCTAAGAACGGATCCGGATCAATGGATACAAGTGCATATTCGTGCGGGCACCTGGTTGGAGAAGCATGGATACGACGAAGAAGCCGTAGAGCATTATTTGGAAGGGAAGCAGGTTGCCGATGCCGTTCGATTGATCGAGAAAAATCTTCATGCGCTGGTGCAATCGAAAAGCGTTGCGCTCCATAGATGGGTCTCTCTTTTACCGGAGAACGCCTTTGCGGAGAAACCGATGATTGAAATGTTCTATATCTCGGTGTTGCTGGGAGTTGGAGAATGGGATGCGGCTTTCAGCAGAGTGGGGCAAGCTCTCACCCGCTTTCGAGAGATGAAGGGAAAATGGAACGAAGCAGAGTGGAAAGAAGCCATGGGCAACATTTACTTTTTCTGTTCAATTACCTCGTACCTTCAAAAGGACATGGATCAAACCTCCAAATATTTCGAGTTGGTGGAACGCTTTATGCCGGAAGGCAGCTTCTTTCAAACGATGGGGCGCAATCGATATCAAGGCTATGATTCGTTTGATGATTATTTCGCGTTTATCAACGATCTTCATGTAGGCGAGGCATTCCTGTCGAAGTGGATTACAATTTGGGGAGAAAAGGAAGAATATCCTTTCGTCGGTCTCCTGTATGCATCTTACAGTAAACTGCTGTACGAGTGGAATCGGCTGGAAGAAGCCGACTTGTGTGTGAGTCAGGCTCTGGGACGCCAGGATATGAAGCCTTTTGCGCGGATTTTGATTCAAATAGCTATTAGCGCTTCACGGATTCAGCAGGCCTTAGGAAACCCCGATCGAGCCTCAGAGGTGCTTAAGCAAGTGAAGCTGCAGATCGACTCACCCGATTACGACTTATTTATGTTGAGTATCGAAGCAGAACAAGCGTGTCTGGCTCTGCAGCAAGGCTCATTCGACTATGCGCTGGAGTGGTTGCAAAGATCCGGTCTGGCGTATACCGATGAGGTTTCATTGTATCATGTGCTGGAACATTTAGCGTTGGCCAGGGTTCTTGTATCCTGTGGACGAATGGAAGAAGCCCTGTATCTATTGGATCGGTTGAATCACTTATTACACAGGGAAGATCGTCTCCGGGATCGAATTAAGGTACTCATTCTGATGAGTGTAGCACATCAGCGCTTAGGCCAGACGGAGGACGCACTTGTTCCGTTGGAGACCGCTTTTCAGTTGGCGCAGCCGGCGGGATATATTCGCAGCTTTATAGACGAAGGGGCTATGATGGTGGAGCTGCTGTCCGCTTATTTGAAGGTGACGCAAGGTGGACGCTCAACAGAATTTTCCCCGTCTTCTATGACCTATGCAAAGCAGTTGCTTCAAGCTATGCAGGTCTCGCAGGAAACGAAAGTGGCAATTAAAGATAATCTAACCGAGCAGGAAACGAGGGTTTTGCAGTTAATCGGAGGTGGATTGTCCAACAAGGAAATCGCCCATCGTCTGAACATCTCCGCCGAAACCGTAAAGAGCCATATCAAAAATGTGTACAGAAAGCTTGGAGTGAACAATCGGGTTCAAGCGCTGCAGCGTGCAAAAGAATAAATGATGCATGATACCCTCTATTTATCACCGTAAACTCCCCCGTTTGGGGGATTTTTATTTTGTTGGAATCGTTTTAAAGTAAGACTACTACGTCAAAAGTTGACAAAAGGAAACAGGAATCTGCGAGAATTGTCGTTATTGTAATTGGATTAGGCTTTAACTTTTAAGGCGTAGATGATCGAGGGGAGATAGAGTAACGTATGGATCAAAGAAATGGAAGGCAAGTAATGGGGAAATGGTATGTACTTAGCTTGGTCGTATTGATTATAACGATAGGTCTAAATGCAGTTCCGGCACAAGCTGCAGAGCAGTGGAGTCAGTATGGCTTAAGGGGGACGGTTCGAGATTCAAAAGCAGGGGGATTTGATGCTCCCAAAGCAGTCGCGGTAGATAGCTTCGGTAATATGTATGTGGCAGATAGTCGAAATCATCGCGTACAGAAGCTAGACGCAGCGAGCGGAGTTTGGTCCGAATGGGGAAAGAGCGGCGGCGAAAGAGGAAATGGCTTGGGTGAGTTTAATTATCCGGCTGGAGTGGCAGTAGATAGCATCGGTAATGTGTATGTGGCCGATAATCAAAACCATCGCATACAGAAGCTGACCGTAGCGAGCGGAGTTTGGTCCGAATGGGGAAAGAGCGGCGGCGTTGCCGGAAACGGGTTGGGAGAGTTTTATTATCCATCTGCAGTGGCGGTAGACAGCACCGGGAATGTATATGTATCAGATGGGCTTAATAATCGTGTACAGAAGCTGACAGAGGCGACAGGGATTTGGACCGCATGGGGGAAAAGCGGCGGTGGAATTGGAAATGGCCTGGGCGAGTTTAACTATCCAATGGGTGTGGCGGTTGACAGCATCGGTAATGTGTACGTGGCCGATCTGGGTAACCACCGCATACAGAAGCTAACCGCAGCAACGGATATTTGGACGTCTTGGGCAAAGAACGGCGGCGGAGCTGGAAGTGGCTTGGGCGAGTTTAATTATCCGGCTGGAGTGACGGTAGATAGTAATGGCAATGTGTATGTGGGAGATTTGTATAACAATCGCGTACAGAAATTGACTGCAGCGACGGGTGTTTGGACCTCATGGGCAAAAGGCGGCGCCAATTCTGGAAATAAACTGGGCGAGTTTAATTATCCATCTGGATTGGCAGTAGACAGCTACGACAATGTGTATGTCGCTGATGAAGATAACTATCGTATTCAGAAGTTGACACTGACAACGGGGCAATGGAATCAATGGGGAACCGAGGGAGTTGTTTCCGGTGATGCTCTGGGTGAGTTTAACTATCCAAGTGGAGTTACGGTTGACAGTACCGGCAATATGTATGTAGCCGATTCTGAAAACAATCGTATACAGAGGCTGACCACGGCAACGGATGTTTGGACCGCATGGGGAAAGAGCGACGGCGGAGATGGAAGCGGATTAGGCGAGTTTGATTATCCAGATGGTATAGCCGTAGACAACAGCGGTAACATTTATGTAGCCGATGCTGATAACAATCGCATACAAAAGCTGACTGCAGCGACGGGAATTTGGACCTCCTGGGGGAAGAGCGACGGCAAATATGGAAGTGAATTGGGCGAGTTTGATACTCCTAAAGGATTGGCGGCAGACAGTGATGGGAACCTGTACGTAGCGGATATCGGTAACCACCGCATACAGAAGTTGACCGCAGCGACGGGTACATGGAGCGCATGGGGGACCAATGGAAGTGGTCTGGGTGAGTTCAAATATCCTAACGGAGTGGCGGTAGACAGGGATGGTAATGTGTATGTAGCCGATTCTCAAAATAATCGCATACAGAAGCTGACCGCGGCAACGGATGTTTGGACCGCATGGGGAAAGAGCGGCGGCGGAAGCGGAAATGGCTTGGGTGAGTTTAATTATCCGGAAGGAGTGGCGGTAGACAACATCGGTAATGTGTATGTGGCGGATTCCTATAACGATCGCTTACAGAAGCTAACCGCAGCGACGGAGGTCTGGACCGCCTGGGAAAAGAGTGGCGGCGGAGAGGGAAACGGCTTGGGCGAGTTTGATTATCCAGTGAATGTGGCGGTAGACAGCATCGGTAATGTGTATGTGGCAGATCCAAGTAACAATCGCATACAGAAGCTGGTAACGACGTCCGTGCCGGGTAGCCCTACAGACGTAACGGCAACAGCGGCGGATAGACAGGCGACGATTAGCTTCGTGGCACCGGTTAGCGATGGAGGAAGCGCCATTACAAGCTACACAGTAACTTCAAGTCCGGATGACTCAAATCCCAATGGAATCACGGCTACCGGGTCCGTAAGTCCGATTACGGTAACAGGCTTGTCGAATGGAACCACATATACCTTTACTGTAGTTGCAACGAATATTGTAGGGGATAGCGCATCTTCCGGCGCTATAAGCGCTACGCCGCAAGCTCCAATACCTGGAGCCCCGGTGTTGCAGTCACCTGTTGCAAGTAATGCGCAAGTATCGCTATCTTGGAATCCGGAGAACGGTTCATCCGGTTATAAAATATTCCAGAGTGTAGCTTCCGCAACATATGGAACTGAAGTGGCCAGCGTGAGCGGCTCGGTGTACAGCTACGATGTGACAGGGTTGACGAACGGAACGACCTACTATTTTGTGGTAAAAGCGATCAACGCAGGAGGAGACAGTGCAGCTTCCAATCAAGTGAGCGCAACGCCCATGACGGTGCCGGGTGCGCCTGCAGGCATAACAGCTGCGGCAGGCAACGGACAAGCCATGATTAGTATTACCGCTCCAGCGGATAACGGCGGAAGTCCTATCACAGGCTATGAGGTAGCTTTAATGCCGGGAAATATCTTGGTTACGGGAGCATCAAGCCCGATTACGGTAACAGGTTTGTCGAATGGCGTGACCTATACATTCACGGTAAGGGCGTCTAATAGCGTTGGCAGCAGTGTATCAACGGATGTCTATAGTGTAACGCCACGGTCATCATCCTCATCCGGAGGCGGCGGCTCGTCCTCATCCGGTGGTAGCGGGGGCTCCTCGTCCTCAAGTGATAACACCGTTACCGCTAAGGATGGCAAACTAACGCTTCCTGCTGGTAAAAAAGGCAATGTGAGTTTGCATAATAAGGTTACAATCGTTATTCCGGCTAATGCGGCAGATAAGGAAATGAGATTAACGATAGACCCTGTAATGGACATTCAGAAACTTCTGACGAATAAAGAAACTTTAATCAGTCCGATCTATGAGATTCTGAAAAACTTCCCGGAAAACTTCAGTAATCCGGTAACGCTGACCATTGCTTTTGATGCAAAAATTTTGAATAACGGCCAAAGACCGTCTGTGTTCTATTATGACGAAACGGACAAAGCATGGGTAGAGGTCGGGGGCGGTAAGATTAACGGCTCAACCATTACGGTTGAGGTTAATCACTTTACCAAATTCGGAGTATTCGCAGTCGGTCAAACTGATCCGACAGACACGAAACCGACAATTAGCTTTAACGACATCTCTGAGCACTGGGCAGAGGCGGGCATCAACCAAGCGGTAAGCAGCGGGATCATCAGCGGTTACCCGGATGGATCGTTTAAGCCGAATCATACAGTGACGCGTGCAGAATTTGCAGTGATGCTGATGAATACGGTGAAGCCGGAGGGAGAAGGAGCAGCGCTGACATTCACAGATACAGGCAAGATCGGAGCCTGGGCTCAGAAGGCAGTGGCGCAAGCGGTACAAGCGGGTATCATTACGGGTTATGAGGACAATACGTTCCGTGCAGATGCAGAAATTACACGCGCCGAAATGGCAGTGATGGTCGCGAATGCGCTCAGTCTAAAGGCCGAAACCAATGGTGCATCTGGCTTTGCAGATGACAAGGAGATTGCGGCGTGGGCAAAAGGTGCAGTTGCAGCGATTAAGAGGGTAGGCTTGATAGAAGGTAAGGATTTCAACCGATTCGAACCGAATGCGAAGACATTAAGGGCAGAAGCTGTGACGGTGTTGCTGAAAGTGCTAGTACAGAATAACAACTAAGCAGTGCTTCGTTAAGGACGGACTATGTTCTGGAGACTTCGTGACGATAGAGCAGAATTCATGTTTATGCAGTATCACCAAATATCTTAACGTCACGCAGCGGACTGTGGATTTGCTACACCGCGATTCGCCTCCATACAGAGAACAGCAGAAGGTCCCAGCAGATAGACTGGGGCCTTCTTGCTGTTCCAGTAGGCAGGGCGGAGAATCCCACAGGTTCAGACCGCGCGGACTGCAGCGGATTCGAAGGGGCACGGGATTGGATTGAAATACTGCCCCATTAACCCCAATAATAGACCCCCGCAGCAAAATGCGGGGGTCTATTATACTGACGGTCAGCAAGTTAAAGCTTTCTATAGGCTGGCTGCATCATCCCTTGAGTGGGCTGATCCTCTTGGTACTCATAATATTGCGACTGAATCGGCGCATGTATTTGTGTTTCAGCGGGCACTGACGGCTGTTGATATGGCTCATCCACATACATGATTCTGCGCTGAATTTGCATGAGCCCATTCACAACGCGAAGCGCGATCCAAAAAAGTACAAGGCCAACACCTGCGTACAGCATATATTGCTGATTATAGGTCCAATCGATATGGAAATAATTAAACAGGTTATTCTCTAAAATATTAATCTGCATTTCATTCATTAAAATGATATGTACGACCGGAAGAGCGATCAATCCTAGTCCTAGTGAAATCACCGTTACCATAACAACAAAGAATACAATGCCTGTTACAAATTTTAGAACTACGAGCAGCAAATTTCGAATGAATAGCCCACCGTCAAAACCTCTCACCATCCGCATCAACCAGTTCCGTCCGACTTCAGACTGCTGATTGTAGATATACGAAACAGGCGGATTCGGTAAACCTAAAATTTGCCTAATCATGCTCTGTTCAAAATTCACAATCCCATTTAACAGCTTAGCTACTCCAAAAAACAACGGTATTCCGATAAATATAGGAGTTAAACCGATGGATAGCACAAGTCCAGTTATCGCTACTGTAAAATAGATGATCCCTAATGGGAGGGACAGCAATAAATAGAGAATCGTTGCATAGGTTTTTGGATTAAAAAGCACCCAACTCACCTTGCCATTTGGCGCCTTTGCAGGTGCTTTTGTTGCTTTCATATTCAAACACTCCTTTTGCTTCATAAGTCATGCTCTGAGTTATAAACCCATTATATCCGCTGTGTTTGCCTGAGATAACCGTCTTAGGGGGTGTCTGAACCTAGACTTTAGACTAGTATCGGTCCTGTGGAGGATTTGTTATTACTCTCTGAAAATGGTCAGTGCATGACCAGGCTATATAAGAAGTAAATTGGAAGAAAAGTGAGAATTGAACCCGGTTGCAAGGGGATATAGAGGCAGCTAACCAAACGGCATCAGGTGGTGGATAGTTATGAACCAACGGAGGTTACCTCCCTATATAGCAAAGGACCTAACCTTGCGGTTGGGTCCTAGTGCTGTTGGAGCTGCTAAATTATTTTAGTTTAATTTGGCCTTGTTCGGTTCCGAAGAAACCCGTTTGAACATTTAAGACAAAATCAGTCACGTCTTTGGGGACCTCAAACGCAACATTTCCGGTTTTGGATAAGCCGGGGTTGATTCCGTCAAATAAGAAGAATTCTTGGGAAGTGGTAATGAGCATTGAAGGTGTATACGTGACTTCACCCTTTTTAAGTTGGAAGAAGGAAGAGTCTGTGCTGATCATTTTAGTGCCGTCATTTTTAACGGTGACATTAACAATGTAAAATACACTTCCGTCTGAATCAGTCTTGTATGAGAGATAAGGCCCATCCTTAATTTCTTTTGTAGTGGAAACCTTGTTGACTTTGAAAACAACATCTCCGACCTTGAGTTCTTCACCAATGGATTTGATCTGAGCTTCTTTGGCTGGTTGTTTGGTTGCCTCCGGTTTTTCGTTAGCCGATACATTGGCCGCAGAATTAGCGGTAGTGGTCCCTGGATCATCTTTGACGGAAAGCATAGAAATAACGATTCCTAAGACGAATAACATCACAAACCCTAAGCAGCCGATCTTAAATACTTTTTTCATTTAGAACCCTCCTGTAATAGATAAAATAAACGGATATTCCATGAACTCTGAAGTTTATGGTTCTTAAGACATAATACTTTAGAATCAGTTCATTGGTTTCAAATCCTATCTATTCCTTATATCGGTTTGAAATAGATTGATATTAAGTGATTCCTGACATTTTTAGAAAGAGTATTTTTTAAAATATGGAAAAATGATTAATTTAATGAAAAATCTCTAGTCGAAATGAACCTGTTAAGTTACAATGAATAGGAAATATTACCTAGAGGAGTGTTTGGTATGACGGGGTCTAGAGTCATGAAATGGATATCCGGAGGGTTAGAGCTGGGATTAGCTATTCCGTTTATCGGGGGAGCATTTGTTCTTGCTAGCGGGTACACGGTCTTAGCATTTATGTTCATCTTGCATGTAATTACACTGGTTCTTTCCAGCCGGAATAGAGAACCGAATTACGGGTCCATATTAGGGATTGTGACCTCTTTACTTGCTTGGGTTCCATTCTTGGGATGGATCTTGCATCTGCTTTCTGCTATTTTCCTGATGGTTACGGCGGCACAGAGAAGTAAGTAATACCCGGATTCGTAATTTAACTGCTAATAGGAAGACAAAGGCTTAAAGGAAATACCTTACAAAGGATGTGCCGTTATCAGTCAGTAACGGTCGTATAATTAGCTGTAAATTTAAATTTGCACCCTTACAAACGGATATCGGAAAAAGCCTCCGGGTTTGACTGATTCATTTCAAAGGGTGCATTTTTATTTGCATGATTATTAAATACCCCTAATGTTGGTTGTCAGTTTCCGCTACAAAGGATGTCATTCCATTTGAATGATCCACGCCGCAGGGACGATTAACTATCCCGGAATCAACGGCTAGACTACAAGTATGTGTGGAGCCGATCTAAATATAAAGATATTAATACAACAAAAATCCCTAACCTTCCGGCTGGGGATTTTTGATGTACCGATGGAAGCCTCCGCTTATATATGAACGGGCAATTCCACGAAAAAGGAAACCTGCTCATTCTTCACGCTTTTCGCATAGATGTTTCCTTTATGCTGTTCGATAATGGCCTTAGCGATTGCTAATCCGAGACCATAACCGCCTTGGCCGCGGGTCCGGGATGAATCCGTACGGTAGAATCGGTCGAAGATTTTGTCCAAGTGCTCTTCAGAAATCCCTTTTCCCGTATTGGTGACGATTAGGACCAGATTCTGGTGGCGCTTGTTCAATGTAAGATCGACCGATCCGCCGGACTCCGTATATTTCATCGCATTGTCCAGCAGGATCATGACGACTTGCTTGAACTGCTCAATGCTGCCTCGCGCTGTCAATCCAGGCTCGATCTCATAGGTAAGGTGGATATCCTGCTCATAAATAACGGCTTCCATAGTAAGGACTACTTGTTCTACAGCCTCACTTACTTCAAAGGGAGCCATCATCACACCGGTATCGATTTGATCGATTTGCGCTAGATATAATAGGTCATTCGTCAGTTTTCCCATCCGTTCCGACTCGGATTTAATAAACATAAGCCATTTTGACTGATTTTTGATGATGTCGTCTTCATGAGCCAGCAGCACATCTACGTTGGTGTTAATTACGGTAAGAGGGGTTTTGAGTTCATGTGAAGCATCGGCAATAAATTGCTTTTGCTTGTTGAATGCCTCCTGTACGGGTCCGATCGAACGATTGGCGAAGAAACGGCTGATGAAGAAAATGATGACAAGCATGACGGAAGCCACGACTAGGAATGCATAGATCAAGTTGGTCAAGAAGGCTTGCTGGGAGGTAACGTCGAGAAAGGAGATCACATAGCCGTCGGGAACAGTCTGCACAGCATAGGCCCAATGAACATCATCGAGCTTGAGCTTCCCCTGCTGCTTGTTTTTGGCTAAGGCTGCGGTTTTAATCTGGTTATAGAATTCAGCGGTCATATCAAAGCGGGATGAAACGGTTTGGATTGTGCCCTGCTTGTCCGTGACAAGCGCAAAAGATGCGGAACGAAGCGGAGGCGACATTCCGTTGTTACCCGCGCCCGCTTGAGGTTCCTGAGGGGCAGTGTTAGGTCTGAACGGAGCGGATTTCCCTGCCGGCTTACGAGAATCGGATTCCCGGTGCAGCTCCATATCGATATCACGGCTAATATTCTGATCCATGATGATATAAATCGAACTGAATGCGATAAGCATCATGAAAGAGATGATAATCATATTCAGGAGGAGAAATTTATTTCGCAGCTTGTTGAACATTAAGCTTTCACCTCTAGCACATAGCCGACTCCCCGAATGGTGCTGATTCCTACAGCCGAATTCAGGTGGACGAGCTTTTTTCTCAAGAATGAAACGTAAACTTCCACATTATTATGCTCCGCCTCGGCATCAAAGCCCCATAATTTCTCTATGATTAATTCCTTAGGCGTAACCGCCTGCTTCCTCATGATGAAGAGCTGCAGCAGCTCGCTTTCTTTCAAAATAAGCTTAATTTCCTTGCCTCTGCATGAGAGCTTTAATGTGGCCGTATTCAGCTCGATATCGCCATAATGCAGGGCGTTGTCCGGAACAACTTCGCCCTTGCGCCGGAGTGCGGCACGTATGCGGGCCAGCAATTCTTCTGTAACGAACGGCTTGGCTATATAATCGTCGGCTCCGTAATCGAGCCCGGATACTTTGTCCTCCGTCTCGCCCCTCGCTGTAAGAAGGATAACCGGCGTAGCGATTCCTTCTTTGCGGATCGTCTGCAGCAGAGCCAGTCCGCTCATTCCGGGGATCATAATGTCCAGCAGCAGCAGATCATAGATCCCGCTTTGCGCATAATCCAGACCCGAGCTGCCGTCATGGACCACATCAACGGAATAGTGCTGCTTCCGAAGGATATGGGCGAGAGCCTCCGCTAAATGAGTTTCGTCTTCAACGATTAGGATTCTCATGGTTTCTGACTCCATCCTTCCCGCTAACAGCGGTTGTAGTAGGACTATTATAGCATTCCGCACCTTTAATGAACCTTAAATGGAATGTTTTACGGCTTGCCGTATGATTCGGTTCTAAGGAGCCAATTACTCCTATGGCTAGGGCTTTTTTCCCTTTTGAGAGATCCCAGAAAAGTATTTAAGGTTCGTTAAAGGTTCACGTCCTAAGATGGAGCCATCCAAGATACACAGGAAGGAGCAAGTAGGATGGCCATTGAGGTGTTTAACCGATATGAGAACAAATATCTGCTTGATGACACAAGCTTCCGCATGATTCATGAGAAGCTGCTTGCATACATGGAGCTGGATGAATATAACCGGAAGCATACGTTTTATTCCATTAGTAACCTCTACTACGATACGAGGGACCATGCTTTAATACGGAATTCCCTGCTCAAGCCCAAGTATAAAGAAAAGCTTAGGCTTCGTTCCTACGGGGTTCCTGAGCCGGGGGCCAAGGTGTATATGGAGATCAAGAAGAAGGTTCATGGCCTCGTGAACAAGCGGAGGACGGCTCTGAAGACAGATGAAGCGTATGAATTTGTCCGCACGGGAGTCAAGCCTGAACTTGCAAGCTACATGAATAAGCAAGTGTTGAGCGAAATCGAATACTTCCTTCAGCGATATGCTTTGGAGCCGAAGGTGTACTTGGCTTATGACCGAATTGCGATGTTCAGTAAAGAGAGCAGGGATTTGCGGATTACGTTCGATTGTAATATAAGGTCGAGGCGAACCGAGTTGATGCTGGAGAGCGGTAACCATGGTGAGCCGCTGCTTGGCCCCGGACAATGGCTCATGGAAGTCAAAGCGGAGAAGACCATCCCCGTCTGGCTGGCCCGCCTGCTGTCGGAGCACAGCATGTTTCGGACGAGTTTCTCGAAGTACGGCAATGAATATAGAAAAATGCGCATGCAGCAACAACATCCGGAGGGAGAACGTGTATATGCTTGAATCTTTATTTTCGACGACAACAACTAACGCAACCTTAACCTTCAGTCACTCGCTCTTGACGATTGTGGTTTCATTCTTGTTAGGCGGAATTATCAGTATCACTTATATGAAAACCAGCAAACAGACTTATTCCCAGAACTTCGCGCTGACGATGATTCTGATTCCTTCCATCATCGCGATTATTATTCTGCTGATCGGCAACAACATTGCGAGAGCTTTCAGTCTAGCCGGTGCATTCTCCATTATCCGCTTCCGCAGCGCACCCGGTGATCCGAAGGATATCGCTTTTGTTCTGTTTACGATGGCAACGGGTCTTGCCTGCGGTGTCGGTGTTTACGGGTATGCCATTATGTTTACCTTGATTTTATGTACATTGATGATCGTGCTCCACAAATTCAAATTCGGCGCCCAAAAAACCACTCAGAAATTGCTGAAAATAACGGTGCCGGAAGATTTGGCGTATGAGGAAGCTTTCCTGGAGGTTTTTAGACAATTCCAAGTCGATCATGAGCTGAAAAAGGTCAAAACGACCGAGTTAGGCAGTCTCTTCGAACTGGTGTATTCGATTACTATGGATCCGGCTGCGAACCAAAAGGATTTGATCGATGCTCTCAGATGCAGGAACGGGAATTTGAATATTACTTTAACTATGAACCCGCAAGCTTCGGATTATTAAACCCTGAGGAGGATGGATGACGATGAACAATAAACATACAAATACAAAGAAGATTAGATTGTTGGCGCTTTTGTGCGCAGTGATGCTGCCGGCTTGTCAGAGCCAGGGGGCTACTCAAACTGATACTTCCTCAGCTTCGCCAGCGGCGATGCAATCTCAAGTTTCAACCGAACCGGTCCCTGTGTCCTACAGCAAGGATGACGAGAATATCGATTGGAAGGCGGCGAGCCCGAACTATATTGAGCTGAGCGCGGCGGGCGCGGACATTACGGGGACCGGGGCAGCGGCAAAGGATCGTACCTTGACGATTACCGCGGCAGGCACCTATGTTTTAAGCGGCTTATGGGATGGAGGCCAGATTGTTGTTGATGCGCCCAAAGAAGACAAGGTCTGGCTGGTGCTGAATGGTGTAGAAATTACGAGCAAAGTAAGTGCGGCGATCTATGTGAAGCAAGCGGATAAAACCATTGTTACGCTTCAGGAAGGCACCAAGAACGCAGTAACAGATGCGGCCAAGTATACGGTGGTTGATTCCACGACGGATGAGCCGAATGCGGCGATTTATAGCAAAGACGATCTTACCATTAACGGAACCGGCGCTTTGACCGTCCGTGGTAATTACAATAATGGAGTGACGAGCAAGGACGATCTTCGGATTACCGGAGGGGCGATTACGGTCTCTGCTGCTGATGACGGGATTATGGGAAAAGATCTGGTAGCGCTCAAAGCAGGCACGGTTTTGATTGATGCTGCGGGAGACGGAATCAAATCGACTAATGACACGGATGCCGCCAAAGGAATCATCCATGTAGACGGAGGAACGTTTCAGATTAAGGCGGGCAAAGATGGCATACAGGCGGCAGCCTCTGTGCAAGTGAACGGCGGTACATTCGCGATCTCATCCGGTGGCGGGAGCGCGAGCGCTCCTGCGAAGAGTGAAGCAGGAGGCGGCATGAAAGGGGATATGCCGGGCGGAATGAAGGGAGGAACGGGAGGTTTCCCGGGCCAAGCAGAAGGCGGGGCACCGGGAGAAATGAACGGCGAAGGCGGAGCGCGAGCAGACAAGCCAGTCACATCGGAGGCGGCTACCCAACCGAAGAGCAGCGCCCAGGCAGACGATGCGGCTGCGGAAACGGCCAGCGCCAAAGCTATTAAAGCGGGTAAGGCTATCACGATTGCGAAGGGGACATTCAGCATCGACTCAGCGGATGATGCTATTCACAGCAACCAGATCATTGCTATAGCCGGAGGGGATTTCTCTATCGCATCCGGGGATGACGGTATTCATGCGGATTCGTCGATTCTGATCAGCGGCGGCAAGATTCAGATTACCAAGAGCTATGAAGGGATCGAGAGCTCGGACATCACCCTCGCAGGCGGGGAGATTCATGTGACCGCGAGCGACGACGGGATTAATATCGGCGGAGGGGCGGACGGATCGTCGACGAATGGACGTGGAGGGCAGAATAAGTTGAATTCTTCCTCTGCCGGCAACAAGCTTAAGATTACAGGCGGCAGTATTTATGTGAATGCCTCCGGCGACGGATTGGATTCCAACGGATCCATCCTGATGTCGGGCGGGACCGTCTATGTAAACGGGCCGACCATGAATGGCAACGGCGCGCTCGATTATGACGGCTCCTTCGAGCTAAGCGGAGGTCTGCTGGTTGCAGCCGGCAGTTCGGGAATGGCGCAGGCACCATCGGATTCCTCAACTCAATCGTCTATTCTGATGACCTATCCTCAGGCGCAGAAGGCAGGGACGAAGGTCGAGCTGCGGGACAAGAACGGGAAAACACTGGCAAGCTATACCCCTGACAAGAGTTTTCAGACGATAGTCATAGGCTCGCCTGATCTCAAAAAGGATGCCGCTTACTCCTTGTATACCGGAGAAGCGAAAACGGTTGATTTCACTGTCTCCGGTATAGTGACATGGCTCGATGAGAACGGCGTGACTACGGCGAGAAGCTCCGGTCCGGGCGGATTCGGGGGAGGACACGGAGGCGGCAATCCGGGCGAGCCTGGCGGAAAACGCGGCCCTGGTGAAATGAGCAGGCCCTAGGACGGGTATGCGCCAGTAGGTATAAGCAGCTTCATGCATTAGGGGCGGCAACTTAAAGAACCTTCATTCCACTTCAAGTGGTTTGAAGGTTTTTTGGATTGTTATAAGCATAAGCCATTGGGATTTGCCCGGGGGAGCGACGGCGCTGACCGGCATAGGGAGCAAGCGATAAGATTATTTAACCCGATTATTGTTTATAAAAAGTATATTTACTAATTCGAAACCTTGCGGCAGAAGCCGGTATGCGGGTGAGCAAGCTAAGCTGAAACCGGTGCACGGGGGCTGGCAAGGATGCAGGAGGCTGAAGGGTGTGCCCGCTTATGCGTATCATTTTGAAACGAACTGGAAGTTTAATGCGGATATCCGGGAAGTCTGGGAGTTGATCGGCGGTACCGCGGATAATAATTGGTGGTCGGGAGTCAGTTCGGAGCCTATACATATGAGCTCGGATCCCAATGGAATCGGCAGCAAGTATAATTATGTTTTCCGTACGAAGCTTCCGTACAAGCTGGCTTTTATAGCCGAAGTTATAAGAAGAGAAGAACCGCAATATCTGGAAATAAAAGCGAGTGGGGAGCTGGAGGGCCAAGGCGCCTGGAGATTAGCTCAGGAAGGCAGCGTGGCTCATGTCCAGTACATTTGGCAGGTAAATCCGAACAAGAGGTGGATGAATCTGCTCGGGCCGATTCTGAGGCCTGTATTTATATGGAACCACAGCAGGGTGATGAATGATGGAGCCAAAGGAATCGCTTCTACCCTTGGTGTGAAGCTGATTTCGTACTAGCGGCCCTACTATTCAGAAGTAAATCAAGCTTCTTTTTCTTAGGGGAGAAGTCGGGTCCGAGGTTCCCTTGCAATAATAAGCATACGGGAACCGCTGAACAGGAAGCAGCAGATCCTGCATGTGTGCAAGCAAATACATGTGTGCAAGCAAAAAGAATCCCGGATGCTGAATTTCAGCACCCGGGATTCTTTCAACATAGATCTTGTTAACTGTCATATCTCTATAGCGTGAGTTTCTAAGCACGGAATGGAGTATGTATGAGGGGCGCTTCATTCCCCGCTTCCCTTACTCTGCTTTGTAGTCATCTTTCGTATCAATCCGGATGGAATTAGCATCGGCATCCCACGTAACACCGATATTCATCAATTCTGCAACGTCTCTAAGTTTGAAGTAGTTATTCCCATCAATATTGTATGCAACGAAAAACACTTCAAATTCATCGAGATATACACTGGCTGACGTTTCCTGCACTTGCTTGCTTGCCGATCCTTCAGCAGCAGCCAGTTCTCCGCCTACTGGTGTATAAGCTTTATTAGTGGCGAGGGCAATTGCGTTCTTGTCGGCATCCCAGCTGATTTCGAAGTTCTTTTCCGTGCCGTTTACCGACATCGCCAAATCCCGTAATTTAAAATAGTTGTTACCCTCGATATTGTAAGCCTCGAATGCCACATCTTTGCCGTTTACCAATACTTTGGAAGGTGTAGGAATCGCTGACAAAGTCTCAGACTCTTCCGTACCCAGAACCTCCGTACCCGCTTCGCCTCCAATTACTTGCAGTAGAATGGGAGCATTATCGTCCTTGTTTTCGCCTTGGAATACAGGGAAAATACCGTAATCCACTGCTTCTGTAAGCACCGCTGAGTTATTGACGATATCTACGTATTCCAGGCTTTCATCGTCCACCCATTTGGCGATTGCCGTTTCTTCGGACAGTTCCCCATAGAAGGTCACCTTCACTGGGCCCGTCGCTAAATACTTAACCTCACCATAACCTACGTCCTCGGTCATTGTTAATTCAACTACATTTGAAATGGTGACATAGCCGCCCAGCTTTGAATCAAAGCGCATGACACGCCCCTCTTCGCTTGCAGCCAGCCCCGTGAATGATGCGAATAACGAAATGAACAAAGCAAGTACGGTCGTAACTGAAAGACGTTTGAAGCTTTTCTTCATCGGATAATCTCTCCCCTTATTTTTAAGTAACTAAATAATTAATATTGCTTACTAAGATTAAATCATATCAGACCCCTTTTCAATATATTGGTAACAACTATTTGTGTCATTATGAACTGAAGTTGAGTAATTTGGCGAAGAACCGCGATTAAATTAACAGGGTAGCACATCCTGGTCCCATGGTTTAAAGAATTAAAAATTCCATTGCCTAGGTGACCCTGTTAGGCATACTGGATTAGTTTCAATGTTTTAATTGTTATTATTAATTCTTACAAATCTATTTATTACATAAGGATCATACTTGATAGAACCTTGATATGAATCGGCTGCATATAGATGACTGGGGAGTGCGGCTTCATGATCCAGATACCAGGCATGGCGGGGTGTCCTTCTTCATGCTCCATTAGAGTGAAAAAGTATTGTAAAAAAACGGCTAATGATTAATACTGATATTGGAAATACGATTTGTAAATGGAAAAAATCCGGATTGCCGGGGCGTATCATCGAAGGAATAGTGTCTTACTCGCTTTACATAACTATTAATGATGTATGGGGGGCTAAGTGATGAAAGTTTTAAACGGAATCGATTGTATATTTGACCAGTACTTATATGATGAGCATGGGCTCAACTGTTTTTTGGCACCCAAATATTTAGCAACGCAAACCTTTAACCAGGAATATCCCGATTTGTTTTATTTGTACTTCTACTTGTTCTTCCACTATAATTTCAATCCCGCCGATCGTGATGCTCCTCGACTTTATCATCATGATTTAGATTCCATTGAATCTTATCTCCTCAAAGAAAAACTAGGATTAGAGATGGCCGATATAAACATAGAAGATAACCTGGTAGAGAAAATTGAAGAAAATTTAACCGAGGGAAGACCCGTATTCGTGCCTGTAAGTAAGAAAGCGATCTTCTATTGTGAAGAATATTTGAGGAATGACCATCCGCATCTTATTCTTGTAAAAGGTTATGACCGGGAAAGAAGACGCTTTGTCATACAGGATGGCGAGCAGCTTGTTTCCTTAACGAACAGCAGGCCCTATCCGGCTCTGCGGACCAAGATCGGCGACGTATGTTCCGAGTTCTATATGCTCTACGAGACTTTGGAAAGCGGTTTCGACATGTATAAGGAATCCTTCGTCTATATGGATGGAAGTATAAAAGCGATGAGAGCGGTAAAAGCACCTGCGATAGATTCCAGTCTGAACGCATTAATTGACATCTCGGATATGATAATGGAATTTGCGGGAAATGAGGAGCATTTCATCCAGTCTAAACTTGAGTATCTTGCGCATAGCGATAATGAGTTGATCATGGCTTATATATCCAGTCAAAAAATATTATTTAACATTCTTAACCGTTTTATTTCCATGCACGATCAGGACCCTTCCCATGTAGAGCATATCCGGATCCTCATGAATGAATGCAGCGGCTTATGGAAAAAGCTCACCAATATCATCGTGCTTAATACGGGGAGAAGGAAGGCCGGTCTTGAAAACTCCAGTTCTTCTATGATTAACAGTTTATCTGATGAAATTATGGAAATGGAGATTAAGTTATTAAAAGATATAGCCAAGATCGGAGCGGCCTTGAAAACTCCGGTCTGAAGCGAGACTAGCCGGCTTCGTATGTCATTTGCTGTGTTCATTCTCTAAATATCTCAACAGCTATCGACCCATTTGAGAGAATGTGCTATTCTTGATAACGTGGTAACGCAATAAAGTAACCAAACTTATTCAAAGGTGGCCTCTTACAGATGAAACGTGTAGCATCAATGGTTCTAATTATGGCAGCAGCCCTTTCTATTTTTACGGGATGTTCGTCCAAAGGAGCAGAGAATGGCAGCAAAGAGCTGGTCATTGGAATTGACGACAAATTTGCGCCGATGGGTTTCCGGGATGAGAAGAACGAAATCGTCGGTTTTGATATCGATTACGCCAAGGCGGCCGGTGAGAAGATGGGCCAGGCGGTTAAATTCCAGCCAATCGACTGGAAGACCAAAGAATCTGAGCTGAGCAGCGGACGAATCGATCTGATTTGGAACGGATATACGATTACGGACGAGCGTAAAGGGAAAGTTCTTTTTACCAAGCCTTATCTTAAAAATGCACAGGTTGTAGTTACGAAGAGTAATTCACCTGTGACGAAGCTGGATGATCTGGCGGGTAAAGTTGTAGGGCTCCAGTCACTTTCTTCGGCTGCCGATGCGCTGAATGCGAATCCGGTTAAATCGAAGATCAAGTCCGTTACGGAATATGCGGATAATGTCCTCGCCTTGAGCGATTTGAAAATCGGCCGGGTGGAAGCGGTTGTCATTGATGAAGTCGTGATTAAGTATTACATGGCCAAGGATCAGGGGACTTTTAAACTGCTGAATGATTCGCTGGCTCCTGAGGAATATGGAATCGGCGTGAAGAAGGGCAATGAAGCTCTGCTTCAGAAGCTTCAGAAAGCCCTCGATGATATGAATCAGGACGGTACGGCTGCGAAGATTTCCGAGAAATGGTTCGGCGAGAATAAAGTATTGAAGTAATCAGAACTGAATGAAGATAAAACAAATCGGATTTCTTAATTGAAATCCCATTTTGTTTTTGGAGGGACTTTTTATGTCTGCAGATTATTGGAACACCATGGTCCTGCCTATGCTGGAAGGGGCCCAGATGACCGTCCTGCTGTTCTTGATTGCTATTGTGGTCTCGATACCGCTCGGATTCGGGCTGACACTGGCGGTCAAAAGCAGCAGCAAACCGGTTTCCTGGCTGGCCCACACCTATATTTATGTCATGCGCGGTACGCCGCTGCTGCTTCAATTGCTCATTATTTGCTTCGGGCTGCCCATGCTGCCCGTTGTCGGCGAATATCTGGTACTGGACCGGTTCGCCGCAGCCTGTCTGGGATTCATCCTGAACTATGCCGCTTATTTCGCGGAGATCTTCCGCGGAGGACTGCTTGCTATCGACAAAGGGCAGTATGAGGCCTCTCAGGTGCTCGGCTTAAGCAAATGGCAGACCACTACGCGTATTATCCTGCCGCAAATGTTCCGGGTCGTGCTGCCGGCAGTATCCAATGAATCCATCACGTTGATTAAGGATACGGCGCTGCTCTATGCGGTCGCGGTGCCGGAGCTGCTGCACTTTGCACAGACCGCCGTAAACCGTGACTTTACCATTGTCCCGTTCTTTATAGCGGGTATTATTTATCTGATCATGACCCTTCTATTGACCTTGCTGTTCAAATGGATGGAAAGAAGATTTAAATACGAATAAAGGAATGGCGCTTGTGGCTATTATTGAAGTCGATGGGCTTACCAAATCATACGGTACCCTGGAAGTCTTGAAGAAAATGACGTTCGACGTCCATAAGAATGATGTCGTTGCGGTGATCGGGCCCTCCGGGTCAGGCAAAAGCACGATGCTCCGCAGCCTGGTTCACCTCGAAGAGATTAATGGCGGCAGCATCCGGGTGTCGGGTGAGTATCTGGTCCGGAACGGACTCTACTCTAAGCCGGGGGAGATTAAGAGAATCACCTCCAAGATGGGAATGGTGTTCCAGCATTTCAATCTTTTTCCCCACCTGACGGTAAAAGAAAACCTGGAGCTCGCCCCCAAAGTCGTAAAAGGTGAAACAGGTGCGGAAATCAGCCGCAGAAGCGCCGAGCTGCTGGAGAAGGTAGGCCTCGGAGGACGGGCGTCCGAGTATCCGTCCAGATTGTCGGGCGGCCAGAAGCAGCGGGTTGCGATTGCCCGGGCGCTGATGATGAACCCCGAGATCCTGCTCTTCGATGAGCCGACATCCGCCCTTGACCCCGAGCTGACGGGCGAGGTGCTTCAGGTGATGAAGAAGCTCGCAGAGGAGCATATGACGATGATCGTCGTGACTCACGAAATGGGGTTCGCCAGAGAGGTGGCTAACCGGGTGATGTTCATGGACCACGGGGAGATAATCGAATCGGGCCATCCGGAGCAGATCTTTACGAACCCCCAGTTCGACCGGACGAAGGCTTTTCTTAACCGGAGTTTTAAATAGTTCTTCTTGATAGAATAGCTACAGCAGACATCTTGCATGACAGGATGTCTGTTTGTTTATGTTAAGATGTGAGAAAGGAGGCTGTAAAACGATGGGTAATGAGACCAGACTGCCTGATTCGACTGAACCTTCTGCCAGAGGGGACAACCTCCAGACCGCAACGCTTGGTATGGGCTGCTTTTGGAGCCCGGAAGCCTTGTTCGGGCATTTGCCGGGTGTGGTTAGAACCCGTACAGGTTATGCGGGCGGCACCACCTCGGATCCGTCTTACCGTGAGATGGGGGATCATTCGGAGACGGTTCAAATTGACTTTGATCCGGATGGGATCACTTTCGGGGAAATCTTAGACATTTTCTGGAGCAGTCACAATCCGGTTAACATAAACGATTACAAGGGACGGCAATACATGTCCCTGCTCTTTCATCATGATGAGGAGCAGCGCCAAGAGATCCGGCATGTTATTCAAAAGCGGGCTGCACTAGGTAAAGGAAGGCCGGAGACGGAGATCGCCCCGTATTCCCGCTGGTACCTTGCCGAGAAGAGACACCAGAAGTATTATCTCCAAAGGTACCCGGACGCCGTGGATAAGCTGCGCCTTCTGTATCCTTCGGATGATGAATGGATGACCTCAACGCTGGCAGCCCGCTTGAACGGGCTGGCCAAGGGATATACGAATCTGGAGCGTATTATACAAGAAATTCAGAGCGGACCGTTCAGCCACGCGCACAAGGAGGCGGTGACAGGACTTATCCGGCAAATCCGGTGGTAGCCTGTATTCCGGGCGGCAGAATGCAGAGCAGCCCGTAAAGCGGACAGAGCGGCATTTTGATACACGATCAAGTGCAAGAGGCCGCATGCTTGACGTTTAACAGGCCGGCATGTCGGTGTGCCATTGTAGACGCAAGCTCGAAGGAATTGTGGACAGTATGTGCAGAAATAAAGAGAGACCTGATCCGGATCAGGTCTCTCTTGTTTAATAAAGTGAATATTCGGGACTAGAAATGAATATAACGTTCGAAAATCGGTGCAAAATCTTTGACCTTGTACTGTTTGTAGGACTTCTCCATCCATTCGTAGGCCGACTGATTAATACCGTTAAACTGTTCAACGAGATTGCCGTCAAGCTTGTTGATGCTGCTCAGTGTATTGGCGGCGATGGCCAGGCTTTCTTTGGAATGGCTGAGCTTAATCTCATTGTCGTACGTGATCTCTGAGATTTTGTTTAATGATTTGTAGAGGTCTTTAATTTCTTCAAGATGTTTCTTATGCACATCGATGCTGAAGATACGATCACCGATGGTGAATTTGATTTCCACATCAAGGTCGACCGTTCCCGCCGTTTCGATCGAGACGGCAGTAATTGGAGACAAGTAGTACGGGTAACGGTTAAGCGTACGTTTCTTGCTGATCGCGCTGGTTCCATCCAGGTGGATGAGGGCAAGATTGGTGAAACAGTATTCATCGGATTTCGATTTAATCAGGAAATAAATTTTCTCGCCATCCTCATGCATCACATAATCGTCGGCATCTACCTTATCGTAGTTCTCCGGGCGGATGACCGCACCGATATCGCTGAGCCCGAGCATGTCGGCAGCTGCTTTTTTGAACATGAACTTTCATCTCCGCTTCTTATCATCTAAAATGGGAATTCTTATGGTCGATATTTCCATTATAGTATAAGAAGATCATGTGTGAGAAGGAAAATTCCAATAGATTTAGAACGGAATAGTCCGGCATAGATGGCATTATTCTGAGGAGGAACTGGTATGAGAATATGGGACAGCCCGCTGGCGGAACCGGGCGTGTTGAAGAACCGTCTACGGATCTTGGCGGCTTTGGATGTGATCCTCTCTGCGGATAAATGGCCGCGCGTGCATCGTTATGAGCCGCAGTGGAGGGGTGGGGCCGAGCTGGGTATCGTAGATAACGGAGCGGGAGACGACTTGTATATCGTGTATGCACCGGAAGGGGTCATCATCAAAGGATTCGACCATCTGTCCCCACTAAGTCCCCATGCGGGAGAAGAATACGGTGTCTGGCCCGGTATATACGAAGAAACGCCCAAGGAACTGCTTGTCTACCTGGAGGATAACGAAATGTTCGAATACGAGGATGTGACATTCTGCATATGGCGGGAGTCAGGAGACTCACAGTGGCGGACAGGAGAGGTTGAGAATCCCGAGGGACTGGATGACGGTTCCGGATTCCTGTTGGGCAGACTGGAGAATACGCCGCAGCAGTATGCGGATTGGGCAGAAAGCTATTATGATGAGCCCGTCCATCTTGATGCGGTTCTTCAGATATTCAGCGGTTCCGCGATTACAGAGGAACTGATTGCTGCACTGAATCCCAAACGGGATGCAAAGGCTGCACTGGAGGAACTCGATGCCCTTGGCATTCAGGAAAGCAGGGCGTGATCAAACTCCGCAGCTTGTAGACACATACATCTTTTGAAGCAGGAACGGCAGGTTTCTTGGAAGTTCTTTATTTAGATAAAGGCAGCCCGGAGAGCCCGTACGCATAGGTCTGCACCTTGCTCGTACGCGTTCGCTCTCCAGCGGCTAGTCTGCTAATTCCCCTCTTTCATTAATGAAATCTAATTAACTGCGAAAAACTGGTTACCCGGCTGTCCCATCCAGATGTATACCCCCATGAGTCCGAACAGCAGCACGCAGAAGTTGACTACTACGAAGGTATAACGCAGCGCGGGCCTGCGATGGAAATTGAACAGCGTCTTGGATTCGCCCCGGCCTTCAATCAGAAAGATGATCAACAAGGTGTGGACGACGGTATGTCCGACGATTTCGGTGAAACCGAAAAAAGTGGTTGTGGACAGGAACACGCCAGTCAGGGCAAGGGCCGTGAAGCGGTTCATGAGGCCTACAATAAACGCCCAGGCAAGTCCTAATTCAATAAACGCGCTGATCAAGACGAAATCTTCTACGGTAAAACCGAGTGTCGGAATGCCGTATTCGTGCATAAGCGAGCAAGCGAGCTTGGCCAGCGTCATTTTCTCCATCGAAAGCCAGGCGAGTGATAATCCGGTAAAGGTATAGAGCACTGGGAGTGCGGAGCTTTTCCACTTGGTGTTGATAATAAGCAGGTAATAAATAATGCCGACGTAGAACATATAATCCAGTGATTCGAACAACCCGTATTGTGATAGCGTATACATATAGAGAATAGTCAAAGCGATACCGCTTACAAATAACAATTTCCTGTGAAGGAGCCCTATAATGGCTATGCTGAGCACAGCGTAGACCCACCATTGCTCGGATACAAAGGTCGGTGCAAGGTAGCTGCCGGTACTAAGCTGCAAGATCAGTCCCAAACCGAGGCCGATTCGCAGAATAGGAATCTGAAAGCGCTTTAGACGATCCAAAAAATGATGAACTTTGCGAATTAGACTGATCCGCTCCAACCGTTCGTTGAACATAGCGGACAGGAGTAGAACGACCAAGGTGAAGCCTAACCAGAATAAAAAAATGGGAGTAATAACTTTAGCCATGGGCATAGGATGCCAATCCATATCCTCCGTAAACCATTTGACGTGCATGTACAATCCGTTCCAATTCGGAACCCATCCATTCATAAACACTCATCTCCTTTGCATGCGAAAGATGTCGATAATGCCGTAGGTCCCGTACTATCATTCTTCAGGGAAAGCGTTAAAGCACCTTTTTTCGTAAACTCTATCTTATTGATAGTTTTTGTTTGTGTCCTTTATTCCAATTTATAGTATCATATCCAAATAGAATTGCAATCGACAATTTATGAGTCTTGAAAACAAATCCAAAACTTTTGTAAAAATTTTATAAAAAAAGCACAAATTTTGATAGAAAAAATGACACTAATCAACTAAATTCGACAATGAGTAGATGTTTTCGACATAAATGATTAGATAAGACGGAATAATTCTCCATAAAATGGCGACTTCTTATTTATAAAAATTATTAAATAGTAATCAAAATTAATAAATAATAAATACCTTTTGATTATTGATTTTACTAAAAAATCCAGTTTTCCAAGTGTCTGAAAAGTCCGCATTTTTATCGTAGATCTGCCCTAGAAAAACCGTTTCGCTTCATAACTGTGAGCGGCGGGTAAGAAAGTACACATAAGCAGCAATCACGATCAACTCTCTATAACGGAGGTGCCATACAACATGGAAGAGGAAAGAAAAACGACTGAGGGAACAACCGAGGAAGTCAGTGTGCAGAAACAGGGCAACAGTTACGTGCTTACGGGCAGAGAAGGCAAAGTAGGGGAAATCACTTATCAAATGGTCGATGTGGGTACTTGGGTAATTGATCATACGTATATTGATCCCCGTTACCGCGGCCATAATCTCGCAAGACAGCTGCTTAACATGGTGGTAGACGAAGCGAGAGAAAAGGGCCGTAAAATTATTCCGTCTTGTTCCTTTGCCTTGGAGCAGTTTGAGCAGAATCCGGAATACGCGGATGTATGGGATAACAAGACATCGACAAAGTATGCCGATCCTTATAGTTCGGATAGCGTTTCTCAATCAGGTCCATAAGGACGGGGGAGCTGCATAGCTCGTCAAAGACTTGTCATCCAGGGCTTGCGCTATGTGCGCAGGCCTTTTTGGCACATACGCTGCGTGGCGTCTACGGTGTTCATAAGCAGAGCTAACCGGTGCTGAAGCTTGCCAGATCACGGTTATTTGGTTCAGCGTGGGCGCTTCTCATGTTTAAGACGGGCCATTGTGCGGTTCTGCGGAAAAAAGATGAATATTTTACTGAGGATTTATGTAAACTCGTGGTATAATAAAGGTTCTACCATTTAAGATCTAATAGAAGGGCTGTCTGTATAATGAATGCAGGTAAAGATTGGAACCAAAAAGTTAAGCAAACGTTTAATGCAACGAGCAATGTAGCGGTTTTAACGCTTACCGAGGCAGGAGAACTACTGGGCCTTTCCAAGGATCAAATGAAGGTGTATGTCGATAAAAACAACTTGACCAAGGTACGGATCATGAGAAGCGTCCACAGGTATCTTCTGCTGAAAAGCGAAATAGATAAGATCGTAAGCAGCAAGTAGTGAAGCAGGGAAGCTGCACTGAGCCTAACAGGATCGGTGCTTTTTTGTATGTTCATTTGTAGAATAGATTCATGGTATGTAAGGTTAGATTGAAAAATTGAGTCGTTTGGAAAGGGGATTCTCCTGTGTCTGTCATCCGCATTCCCTGCAAAAGTGAAAACTGTGCGGCTGTTATTCTGCCGGCCACGGCCGACAAAACAGGCGGCTACTGCATGCCCTGCCGGCAAGCGATGAAACGGCGGGAGCAGGAGGAGTATATCCGTCTTAACCGCAAGGACATCAACCTCTACGAGAATGTTACGGATCCCGTTGAAATTCTGAAGATCATGTATACCCCGAGACAGCGAAATGTGCTGGAAAACTATATTCCATATGACAAGAGCGCGGAACAGCTCTACCGCATGCTCTCGAAGCACGATGTGGCTAAGCTGAAAGCTTATACCGCGGAATTAATCGGGCAGAGCAGGATGGACCAGGCAGAGGAGATACTTCTCTCTCTTGCCTGTTTTGCTGAGGTGCCGATTGCCGAATTTCTGGGAGACCTCATTCGTGAGCAGCGGTATTACCCCGGAATTCTGTACCGGCAGGCACCCGCCGGGATCAGAGACCATCTGATCTGCGAGATTGACACGGATGCAGGCAACCGCAATCATCTGCTGCTTGCTCTGGCCTGGATCGGGGATGAGACGGTCGTTGAGCTGTTCCGTAGGTGGCGTTCAGAGCCTCCGGTATGGCGCGGGGAGCTGTATGTGGCGCCCGAGCTATATGCGCATGAAGCAGGCTGGGAACTGACGGAAGACGGGCAGCGGAGGGATTTATTCTACAAGACCAGCTATCCGTTTGAACAAGGCGCCTCTGCCCCGGATGACGCCGCTGTTCTCCTGACAGAGAGCGGGCAAGGCTGTCAGTGGTGCGGCCGGCCGCTGGCGGTCCTGTTCGACCTTAATCTCGCTCATCCTTCGTTGGAGTTTCTGCGGATCGGGGGTGAGAGGCTGAAGATCGCCGCCTGTCTGACCTGCAACTGCTACGGATATATGTATACGGATGTGGAGACAGACGGGACTTTTGCCTGGAGCGTGCATAACGGGAAGCCGATGGGCGCGGGTGAAACCGGAGACGGGGAGGACGTCCGCGACTGGAGTGCTCCCCGCTCGCTGAGGCTATCTGCTGAGCCGCGCGGACCTTATTATGCCGCTGTATGGACAATGGAGCCAGCGGCATCCTCTCAAGTGGGCGGACACCCGGCCTGGATTCAGGACGCGGAATATCCGGACTGCCCGCAATGTTCCCGGGCAATGAAATTCATTGCGCAGCTGAACGGCGCGGACGTGGAGGTGTACGGCGAGGGGATCTACTACGGCTTCCTGTGTCAGCCCTGCGGGATAGCGGCGGTTCATTATCAGCAGACTTAGACTGCCGCGGCAGAAGTACAGCCCGGAGCCTTGCCCGAAGTGCAGGAACGCAGAACCAGTCGGCAATCCTTTAGGGAATCTTTCCGATATTGAAGCCGTTGCAGTTACTCCTCCAGATAATCCGCCGGTTCCCGGCAGCTGGACGGCGAAGAGCCGATGACTTTCTTGAACATCTTGGAGAAAAGAAACGGGTCGGTGTAGCCGACGGACCGGGCCACATCGCTGACGGTCAGCTCCTTGCTGCTGCGGAGCAGTTGAACGGCCCGGTTCATGCGGTATTCCAGCAGATAAATCTGCAGGGATACGCCGAACCGGACCTTGAACAGGCTGGACAAGTACGTCCGGTCCAGCCCGACGAAGCGGGCGATATCCGCGATGGAGATGCGCTGGCTGTAGCTGCTCTCCATGTACTCGATCGCCTTGCCGACGTAGGCCTCCTTCGTATTGGAGGGCCCCGGCTTGGCAGCTGCCGATGGAGAGCAGCGGATCAGCTCGGCTATCAGCCGGTACAGCGTGCTCTGGCTGAGCAGATCGCCGTGGGGCTCGGCGAGGGCGCTCTCCAGCTCGCTGTAGAACAGCTCCAGCCAGCTGCCCCTGCCCGCATCGAAGACGGGATCTTCGGGGGACAACTGAGCCCTCTGCATGAAGGCTTTGGCATGCAGCCCCTTGAAACCGACCCAGGAGTAAGTCCATGGGTCGGTTTGGTCTGCCCGGTAGTAGACAAGCGTACCGGGCGGGATCAGGAACCCCTGCCCGGCGGTCAGCGTATAGGTCTTATCACCGATCCTGTAGGTGCCCGATCCGCTGTGGACGTAGTGCAGGATGTAGGAGTCGCGCAGACCCGGCCCCCAGAAGTGTCCGGGAGGACAGTCCTGCCTGCCGAAGAACAGCAGGCTGAGGTCCATCTGGCCCTGCAGGGAATGCCTGGAGCTGACGACGTTAATCTGAGCCATGGAGCACCTCAATTCCTTCCGTGTAACATAGATCATAACAAATAAAAGGATGGAAGAGGGAGAATATACGGATTCAGAACTTGGATTATGACATGCAGCTAATGGGTTACTCCATGTTCTTCCCGCACAGCCCCGTTTATAGTTAGGTTAATTCCTATCCTACAATGTTCCAACTTAAACGGAGGCGAACTTACGATGTCCAAAATCACATTCCTGGGTGCGGGAAGCACTGTTTTTGTCAAAAATGTTCTGGGTGATGTCATGCTGACGGAAGCTCTTCAAGGATTTGAGCTGGCTTTATACGATATTGACGCCGGGCGTCTGAAAGATTCGGAGCAATTGCTGCAGAGCATGAAGCAGACCCTCGGAAGCAGCTGCACAGTCAAAGCCTACACAGACCGGAAAACAGCCCTGCGTGGCGCCAAGTATGTCATTAATGCGATCCAGGTAGGGGGCTATGACCCGTGCACGATTACGGATTTTGAAATCCCGAAGAAGTACGGCCTGCGTCAGACGATTGCGGATACGCTTGGAATCGGGGGCATTTTCCGGAATCTGCGGACGATCCCCGTTATGCTTGATTTCGCCCAGGATATTCAGGACGTATGTCCGGATGCGTGGTTCCTGAATTATACGAATCCGATGGCCGTGCTGACGAATGTTATGAATACAGTCGGCGGCGTTAAGACGGTCGGCCTCTGTCACAGTGTGCAGAAATGCGTATCGGAGCTGTTCGAAGCGCTGGATATGGACCAGACGGGCGTCCAGTCGAAGATCGCAGGCATTAACCATATGGCCTGGCTGCTTGAAGTGAAGAGTGGCGGCGTCGACCTGTATCCGGAGATTAAGCGCCGTGCCGCCCAGAAGCAGAAGGAGGGGCACAATGACATGGTGCGCTTCGAACTGATGCTGCGCTTTGGCTTCTATGTCACGGAATCGTCGGAGCATAACGCGGAATACCATCCTTATTTTATTAAGCGCGGCTATCCCGAGCTCATTGAGCGTTTCCGCATCCCGCTGGATGAATATCCGCGCCGCTGCGTGAATCAGATTAACGGCTGGGCATCGATGCGTGAGAAGCTGCTCGCGAGCGGGAACATCGGGCACACACGCAGTCATGAATATGCTTCCCGCATTCTGGATGCGATGGAGACCGATAAGCCGTATACAATCGGCGGCAACGTCATGAATACAGGTCTTATTACGAATCTGCCCGACGAAGCCTGTGTCGAGGTGCCGTGTCTCGTTGACGCTTCCGGTGTGACGCCGACTTATGTGGGGGCCCTCCCGCCGCAGCTGGCTGCACTGAACCGGACCAACATTAATACTCAGCTGCTCACCATCGAGGCGGCCGTAACCGGGCGCAAGGAGCACATTTACCACGCCGCTTTGCTGGACCCGCATACGTCCGCGGAACTGTCCATAGACGACATCGTGTCCTTGTGCGATGACCTTATCGAAGCACACGGCAGCTGGCTGCCGGCTTTTAAATAAATTGCCTTCCAGATTTCAAATAATGTCTTCCAGACCCCGGTATATTCCAGGGAAACGGAGGCTTCTGTGTCTCAATATGAACCGTAATTTGTAGCAGGCTCCCGTCTGCATATGAATTCTACTATATCAGTGCCGCTTGCCGCTGAGATTAGTTTCTTGGCTGCTTGATCTTGCGGTTACTAAAAGCAAATGCCCAGAGCTGGAACTCAGCCTGGGCATTCTGTATGTTGCGGCATCTGCACTTCCATTATTGTCCGCGCTGCGCCTCTCTTAGATCCGACCAGCGGATGAGCTTGATGTTCTCATCTTCGATTACCTGACGGATCTCGGCATCTCTGCATAGTGCCAATTCAATGCCGCGCCAAGCATAGTGCGGGGTCATCGCTTTAAGCTCTTCGGTGACAAGGGAAGGATGAATAATCAGCTCGGACACGCCGGCATTCAGCGCCCGGAGCGTTGCGATCATACGCTGCTTTACTTCTTCATAGCTTTCTCCGCTTCCCGGTGCGTAAGGCCAGTCCATCAGATAATCGGGAATGAGGACGCCCATAGTGTCCGCCAGCCCGGCTCTTGCCGCCGCAATCTCGATGATTGCGGGCTGAATGTATTGCCCGGTCAAGTAACGCGGCATGCGGAAAGGCAGTTTGTAAGCCGCGCAGACATCGAACACAATGTCCAGGAAGTCGCGGCCTGTTCTGAGCCCGTACAGACTGCCCATGTGATTATCCAGGTGAGTAGGATCTATGCCCATTGCGATAGCCAGTTCAATCTGCTGGACGATTTCGATCCGTACCTGCTGAGGGTCGGCGTTCTTCTCGAAGGTCAGACAATCCGCCGGGAAATAACCTTCCGCTGTCGTTAAAGATCCGGTGCCGGCATTCCGGGTGACAGGCCCCCATTTATGATTTTCCCATTCGCTCGTAAAAGTCAGGTGAATCCCTATATTGTGCTCGGGATGGGCGGCACTCCAGCGTGCCGCTTCCCGTGCCCAGCCGCACGGCATCATGATCGTAGCGGATGAAAGCGCTCCTTCCTCCAGAAGGTGCGAGATGCTTTCGTTGCCGGTGTGTGAAGCTCCAAAGTCATCCGCGTTGATAATTAACAACCGGTCCGTTTCGCTGTAGCCCAGTTTTTGCGCTGTTGTCATGCCAAGTTCCTCCTGACTTTGCTTAGAAATTTCTTCTTTGCATTCTTTCATTATAGTCCTCTTGACGGCGGAGCCACAAACAAGAGAGATTCCCGGCCATATTTGATACAATGGGAACAACAATCAGACCTTATGTGAAAAGGAGCCGTTCCTATGAAGTTTGTCCTGTTTGATTTTGATGGAACTATCGCAAATTCTTTGGACCGCATCGAGCAGGTCATTAACCAGTTAGCGGATAAGCACGGTTTTAAAAGGCTGGAACAGGACTCGCTCGATGAACTGCGCTCTCTGACTATCGCGGAAAGATGCAAGCGGATGGGCCTTCCCCTGTACAAACTCCCGTCGCTGGTGCTCGAATTTAACAGCCTGTACCGGCAGGATATGAGCGGGATGCAGCCGTATGCCGGTATGAAGGAGCTCTTCGGCGAGCTCAAAACAGCCGGTTACCGGCTGGCCGTCCTGTCTTCGAACTCCGAACCGGCGATACGAACATTCCTGGCCGCCCATGGAATGGAGACGGACATCGATCATGTGTACTGCACGAAGAGCCTGTTCGGCAAGCATAAGAAGCTGCGGCAGTTTCAGAAGGATCTCAGCCTGACGGCTGCTGACCTGATTTATGTGGGGGACGAGCAGCGTGATATTGAGGCTTGCCGGAAGGCAAAGGTGCGGATGATCGCCGTAACATGGGGGATCGACAAGCCGGAGCTGCTGGAAGCCGGGAGACCCGATAAACTGGCGGTGACTCCGTCCGATATTCCGCGGTATTTGCAGGAATTCGGATTTGCCCCGGCGTAAGCCGATAACTGATCGAAGTGGGGGCAGAAGCCCGGGCGGGGATCATCCTCGTGTTTATAATTTCATCACAAAAAACCCGGTATGCCGCTTGAGGCGGGCAAACCGGGTTTTCGCGTTGTTTGGAGCTTAACTCTCGATGCGGTCCAGCCAAGCGGGTCCTTTTGCCATGAGAAAACGGTAGAGAGCCACGTTCAGAAGGATAAACAAGACTAGCATGGAGATGAACACCGTATATACACCGAGTTTCAGTAAAAAAGTGAGAACGATCGGCGCGCCTCCGAGCAGAAGTCCAAGCAGCATCGGGAAGAGAGCGTTCAGATTCTGCTTAACGGCTTTCTGCTCATTGTCCCAGTGCAGCTTAGGATGCATCAGATCGATCCAGATGCCGATCAGGGACATAAAGAGAAGAAGCGGCAGGCCGGCTGCAAAGAGCATGACAAGGAAGAGCAGAGGCGTCTTCAGGAACACGGCAATCGAGACCAGGAGCAGAACCATGGTGATCAGGCTGAGCAGGAAGGCCGGAATGATTTTGCCTAAGAGAATGGTCCGGAACGGAATCGGCATGTACTTATTAATGAAGAACATCTGCCCCTCACGCGAAATGGCCGTTGCCGATGTCGAGTTGGCTCCGGATGTAAACAGCAGGACGCCCAGCCCGATGGCCAGGAAAATTCCGCCCGTTTCCGGGTCGAGAAGAATGGAGCCGATCTCTCCCAGCCCCGCTAAATTCTCCGTGTTGCTGGCGAGCGGAATGGCCATAATGACCGGCCACAGCAGGCTCATCAGCACGGTGTTGAGGAAATAGGCCGGTGTGCGCAGCAGAACCCGGATTTCCTTGAGGGTATAGGCCCGCACAGTAGAGCTTGGTGCCGCTGCACGATCGTACTGCTTGGAGGTGACAGCCCGGCGGCGTGAGAACGATTCGGAAGCGCCCATGACGCCGCCGAAATAAAGCTTTTCTCCAACGAAGGTGAAAACGCCGTAGAATACTGTGGTCAGCGCCAGGAAGAGGCCAAGGTAACCGAGACCGGTCCAGCTGTCCGCCATGATCAGAGCTTGAGACCCGAATTTGGCATTCGGGAACATGCGGGTCATAAGATCCAGCAGGCCTCCGTTGCTTTGAGTCAGGATCTGCTGCATTTGCTCCGGATCAGCGCCGGGCCGGTTGGTAATGCGCTGGAACATCAGATTAATGCCCAGCGACAAGGCTACGGCCAGAATGCCTGCGAACATCCGGAAGCGGTCCTTGTTCTTGGCTACGTTCGTGAACCGCATGAGCACCATAGCCAGCAGGGAAGCGATCACGAGCGGAATGACCGGCAGTGCAAGGAAGACAGCAAGACCGTATACGTAGAACAGAATACCGGCGCCGCTTTTGACTCCGTAGACGACCAGAAGCGGGCCGAAGAAGATGGCGATAAGGACATATTCGTAGAGCAGCGTCACGATAAACTTGGCGGACAGGATCTGATACGGTCGCAGCGGCAAAGGCAGCAGCTGATCAATGTCCTGGGCGAAGTAGAATACGTTGATGACATAGAAGATGCCGAACAGCAGTACGGCCATACTGACGACGCACATACCCAGACCAAGCAGAGCTCCCTCCTGTCCCGTCTGGGCCAGCCCTTCATACAGGGACGAGACAAAAGCAGAGATCGGAAAGATCAGGGAGGCGAGTACAAGGGCAAGGAGCACTTTCAGGACGGTTTGCCGGGCTTTCTTCTTGCCGGCGACCCCTCCTCCCCGCGCCGAAGCCTCACCGGCTCCGCCCATCATGAGCAGACCGCCGCCGTTCTTAAGCAGCATCCGGGTGAGCAGCCACGTTCTATTCATTGTTCGTCAGCTCCAGGAACAGACTTTCAAGCGAGCCGTTCTTCTTGAAATGCTCCTGCATTTCCCGGAACGTTCCGCAGAACAGGATAACGCCTTTGTTAATGATTGCGACACGGTCACAGAGCTTCTCGGCGACTTCCAGCACGTGTGTGGAGAAGAACACGGTGTTCCCGGCGTTGACGTGTTCACGCATCATTTCTTTGAGCGTGTAGGAGGACTTGGGATCGAGTCCGGTCAGAGGCTCATCCAGAATCCAGACCGAAGGATCGTGAAGCATAACGCCGATGACCACGATCTTTTGTCTCATGCCGTGGGAATAGCTCTGGATCGGGTCGTTAAGCGCGGCGCTCATATCGAAACGGGCGGCGAGCTTCTCAATGCGCTCCCGGCGCACTTCTTTGGGTACCTCATAGATGTCCGCCATGAAGATTAAATATTCCAATCCTTTTAACCTTAAGAACATATCCGGGCTGTCGGGCACATATCCGAACTGTTTCTTCGCTTCGAGCGGATTCTCCGCGATATCGACCTGGTTAATTCGAATCGACCCTTTGTCCGCCCGGATGATTCCGGTCAGCATCTTAATGGTGGTCGTCTTGCCGGCGCCGTTAGGGCCGAGGAAGCCGAAGATCTCTCCTTTGGGAATGGTCAGGTCCAGGTGTTCTACCGCTTTGGTACTACCGTTGTAGCTCTTGGTTACTCCTTTAATCTCGATCATTGTATGTCCCCCTTTGTTTCGGTTGGTGCTTGTTGAACGGAGCGGTTAACGTCCGGTTCCGATTCATCTTCTGCAGCTGAAGCAGCGGTGCCGGCTGCCGGCTTTTTTTGTATGGTAAGGATGGTATTAACCGTCAGTTTACGACGATCCGGTCCGGGTTCATGCCCCATTCGCCGCTGAAAGGCATCCGAAATTTCCTTGAACAGCTCAAGCTGTTCTTCCTCAGTCAGGTAAAAAGTAAGCTGGCTGTAGCCGGCCCGCTGCTCGAAGGGCAGCTCCTTACTCGCCAGAGCGGTATCAAAGTCTGTCAGCATGCTCCCCAGAAAGGTCATAAAGTGCCGGATATGGGCCTCATGAGTCTCTGTGGCCGCTTCATCGGCCGAGACGCCTACGGCGGCGGCAGCCAGCGCGTACACTTTCTCGATCGTCCCCCGCACGGCCCGCTCTTCAACAATCTGAAGCACTCCCGCGTCGGCTAGCTTGCGGATATGACGGTACAAGGATGCCTGAGGAACCTCAGGCAATCTTTCCCCGATCTGCTGGACGCTCAGCCTGCGGTCTCCGAGAAGAGTCTGAATGATCTTCATGCGGATGGGATGGACGATGAGATCCGCTTTCGATTCTTTCATAGATCGCAATCTCCCTCTCCATAACATTATCATTATCAATAATGATAATGTTAAATGCCCAATATTGCAATCTTTTCTTCTTATATTCTATTCCTATCCTAATAGTGTGATATTTAATACTGCAAAGTGAGGAGAAAAGAAGTAGACTTAAGCGGCATATGCTCAGCGTCCCGGGCTGCCGGCCTTAAACGTCTATGCTGTGCAGTAGTGGAGAGTCCTCCCTCAACTTGAAAAGGGGACTCGTACCTTCCTCTGCTCATACTTTCCTAGTGCTGTAGAGGTGACTTCTATGACCAGACTTATGTCGAAACGTATTTTATTTTCTTATTTAATAGCGGTAATGTCTCTTCAGTGGGGAATCGAGTTAGTGGGCAAGGAAGTATTCGGAGGCGGCCCGCAATCGGCATTTATGAATGTATGGATAAAGCTGGCTGCTCTGACACTGGCTTGCGGGTTGGGCAGCCTCCTGCTGTTCCGGAAAGTTGAAGCTGCTGCGCAGGCACAGGCCGCCCAGGGAGAGCAGGAGGCGGACGATAAAATCCGTGCTACGCTCGATAGTATTAAAGACGGATACTATGAAACGGATATAGACGGCCATTTTACATTTTTCAGCCAATCTTTAAGTGATTTGCTTGGGGTTCCTGCGGAAGAACTCGGAGGCTCCCATTACAGTGCGTTCATGAATGAGGCACATGCCGAGAAGCTCAGGCAGACGTTCAAATGGGTCCAGCAGACGGATGTTCCGGTAAACTGCGTGGAGTGGGAAGTGCTAGGGGATGGGCAGCCCGCTAGGTTCGTCGAAAGCTCAATCGTTCTCATTAACGGAATAGACGGAGGGGCGCCTGCCGGGTTTCGCGGAATTATCCGGGATATCACGGAGAGGCGGGATTCCGAGATCGAACTTGAGGAGAGCCGGAACCGGTACAAATCTTTGTACGAACACAACCCGGATCTGGTTTGTTCATTCAGTCTGGACGGCAGACTGCTTACGGCCAATCCGGCTACGGAGACCATTACGGGCTACGACACCAGTAAACTGCTAGGCTCCGAGTGCGAACCTTTTATGAAACAAGAGAGCGTTGCCCGTACGGTCCTGTATTTCAGACGTGCCCGGAACGGAGAATCCTCCAGTTTTGAAATGGCTATCCTGCACAAAGAGGGACATCCGGTCGAACTTCAGGTAAGGCTGGTGCCCATTATTGTAGGCGGGGAAGTTGTCGGGGTGTTCGGAATCGGCAAAGACATTACGGAGCAGAAGATATCCGAGCAAACTATCAACCATCTGGCTTACCACGATGCACTAACCGATTTGCCGAACCGGAGACTTTTTCAGGAAAAGCTGTCCCTTGCCTTGAAGCATGCCATCTGCAGCCGGCAGAGGCTTGCGCTTATGTTCCTGGATCTGGACCGGTTTAAATACATAAATGACTCTATGGGGCATAATTTCGGAGACCAGCTGCTTCAAATTGTAGCCAAGCGGTTGACCGGATGTCTTCAAGGACAGGGGATGATCGCCCGGATGGGGGGAGATGAATTCACCATTCTTCTTCCAGTCGTCCAGGGGGAAGAGGAAGTGGAGACAGTCGTCCGTTCGATTATCCAGTCGATTAACCGGCCCTTTATGATTGCCGGGCAGGAATGCTCGGTAACGACCAGCATCGGCATCAGCATGTACCCGGATGATGGAGCGGATGTGAGCATGCTCATGAAGAATGCGGATGCGGCCATGTACCGCGCCAAGGAAAAGAATCCGAACGCCTACGAGTGGTCGACTCCATCCATGAGTGCAGATGCACTGGAGCGTCATGCCATTGAGCAGGAATTGCGAAAGGCCGGTGCGCGCAATGAATTCGTGCTGCACTACCAGCCTCAAGTTAACCTGGGATCGGGAGAGGTCGTCGGGATTGAGGCGCTGCTCCGCTGGGATCATCCGACGCGGGGGATGGTCTCCCCAGCCGACTTTATTCCGCTGGCTGAGGAAACGGGGCTGATTGTGGGTATCGGCGAATGGGTGCTCCGTACGGCTTGCAGGCAGAATAAAGAATGGCAGCTCGCCGGCTATCAACCGGTACGGATGGCGGTCAATTTGTCCGTCTCCCAATTCATGCAGGACAATATCGTCGAGATTGTCTCCGGTATTCTGGAGGAAACCGGACTGGAGCCGAGATATCTGGAGCTTGAGATTACGGAGAGTGTCGCGATGCGCAACGCGGATAAGGTCTCCGTCAAATTGGAAAAGCTCAAAAATCTCGGTCTGCAGATTTCCATCGACGATTTCGGGACCGGTTATTCATCGCTCAGTTATCTGCAGCAGTTTCCGATTAATCGTCTGAAGATCGACCGCTCTTTCGTGAACAAAGTGACGCAGTCGGAAGATGATGCGGTGATTGCTTCCTCGATTATTGCGATGGCGCGGAGCCTTAAGCTCGAAGTGATCGCCGAAGGCGTGGAGACAGCCGAACAGTTCGATTTCTTGAGAAGACGGGCCTGCACCGAGATGCAGGGCTACTTCTTCAGCAGGCCGCTTCCGGCCGGGGAAATCGTAGAATTGCTCCGGTATGCGGAGGATGAAGAACGAGCCGCTATCGTATGAAATTAAAATCGGCCGTATCCAGATATCCGGGCTCTTTGAACCAGGACAGCTGTCCCCGGAAGGGGCGGCTGTTTTTTTGCGTTGCGTATGGAGGAGACCAGCCTAACCTTTCCTGAATATTCTTTTATGAAAAAATAACGAAACCTTGTAACGAAATTCAGTCATCTGTTACAAATAGAGTGATTCACTAAATCGAGAAGAACAGCGGAGAAGGTTTCAAGCGAAGCCTGCCGTTCGGTCATGTTCGGATGAGGAGGAGCGCATGGCGCTGGAGGAACTCTATAGAGATACACAACCGCGGATGCATGCCTTCTTCTACATACGGACGGGCAGCAGGGAGGCGGCGGAGGATTTGACTCAGGAAGTTTTCTATGAGGCGGTCAAAGGATACCGGTCGTTCACCGGGCAGTCGACGGTTCGGACTTGGCTGTTCGGCATAGCGAAGAACAAATTGAGCAATTATTACCGCTCCAAGAAGAGCAAGGAGAACTTGGCGCTTAAGCTCGCAGGTGAGCCTGCTGCGGAATCGCTCACGCCGGAGAAGCAGGTTATCCAGAGTGAGCAGCAGCAGCGGCTGCTGGCTCAGATCGACCGCCTGGACGACCTGTCCAAAGAGATCGTTACCCTGCGCATGTACGCGGAGCTGTCCTTCAAAGAAATCGGTCAGCTGACAGGCGCTGCCGAGAACAGTGTGAGGGTCAGGTTTCACCGGGCCAAGCTGCAACTGCACAAAGAGCTGGAGGGATATTATGGACCATAATGTGCGGCATATCATCGAGGATCTGCTTCCTTTGTATACGGAAGGGCTGCTCAGCGAGGAGACGACGAAGTGGCTGGAAGCCCAGATCCAAGGGAATAAGGAATACGAGGATCTGCTCCGGATGTCCCGGGAGCCGCTCCCTATAGCGGAAATACCCGCCGCGGCCGACTATGAGAGCATGATGAAGAACATTAACCGGAAGCTTTCCCTCTATCAGATGCTGTTTATCGCGATTTCTTTTTTCCTGGCCATCCGCACCTCGATTCTTAATGAAAGCTTTGGTTTTGTTCTCTGGTACACCGTGCTGGGGCTGGTCACGTATCTTTTCTATCAAGAGATGAAGCTCGTGCTGTTTATATCCCTCGTACCGATTTTTATCTGGTCGCTCGGAGACAGCATTGCTCAGATGATGAGTGGGACCTCAGGAGGGGCTGCACTCGGTTCATTCTTGGTGCAATCGCTGTTTGGAGCGGGATTGATGGCTCTGATTCACGGCCTGTTCGCCGTAATAGGCGCTCTAATCGGTTTGCTGGTGTTGAAAATTCGGAAAGAGGGGGAAGCAGGATGAAGAAGAAAAAGAAACGGAAGCTGCTTTATCTCGCTCTGCTGATTGTGCTTGTGCTCTTTGTGGGCTCGCTGTATAACTCGCTCAATGGGAATCCCGTCAGTAAATGGCTGGCCAAGCGTGAGCTTCAGCAGTTTATAACCAAGACATATCCGGACAAAGAGCTGCGGATTAAAGAGGGAATGTATAACTTCAAATTTAAAAGATACGAATTTACAGTCGTGGAGATTGGGACCTCAGGGGACAAAGGAACTGCGCTAGAGCATGATTTCGAGGTGGGAGGATTTAAGCCTAAGGTGGTTATAGACGGTATCCGGATGGATAATCTGGACTTTACTCTCATGGATAAGCTGAGTGAGGAGGCGGGGGAGGAGATCAAGCGGAAGATTGAGCCTGAGATCCCGGAGGTCAGGAAAGTAACGGTTCAGTTGGAAGTAGTTCAAGGGCAGTATGCCGGGGACACCCGTTGGAACAAGAGTCTGAAATTCGATGAACCTTTGTACATTCACATCGTCCTGGATTCGACAAAGGCTGCCAAAGAAGAGGTGCTGGCTGCCGCGCAGGTTATTCAGTCTCTCCTGAATGCGGAAGGCTACGATTATCGTTCTTTTACCATAAACGGTAATGTCATGGGAGACAAAGACGCGGGGGCCAAAGATGAATTCGGCTATGTAAAGTATTCGATCGGAGTGGAGAAGAACAGCAAGATTACCTTGAAGGATGTTGAGGAATTCAGCGGCAAATAAACCGTGGAAGTCCCGGTTGGAATAGGATGCAAAAGCAAAAGAGTACAATCCTCAGGAAGGAATGTACTCTTTTGTGCGTTATTTCATGCCTGAAATGCTGTAGTTGTCGATGATGTATTTCTGGAAGATCGCGAAGATGATCAGAATAGGTACCACCATGAACGCTGAACCGGCCATCTGCAGCGCGAAGTTGCTGCTGTACTGGCCCTTCAGCAGGGATAATCCGACCGACAGGGTGTACAGCTTCTCGTCGTTGGCGATGATCAGCGGCCAGAGGAAGCTGTTCCATCCGGCTATGAACGTCAGGATAGCCTGTACCGATAGAATCGGCTTGGACATCGGAAGAACGATTTGAAAGAACGTCCGGAACTCGCTGGCACCGTCAAGCCGGGTCGCTTCCAGCAGTTCATCCGGAATCGCCGACATGAACTGGCGGAACAGGAAGATGCCGAACGCTCCGACAAGACCCGGCAGTACGATACCGATCAAGGTGTTCGTCAGTTCCATCGAGTTCAGGATGAGATAGACGGGAATCATCGTAACCTGTCCCGGAATCATCATAGTGGCAAGAACGAGATAGAACAGTTTGTCACGGCCCTTGAACTTGTATTTGGCAAAGCCGAAGCCGGCCATGGCATTCAGGAACAGGCCTAGAAATGAGAACAATACGATGATCAGCGTGTTTTTCAGATAAACCCCGAAGTTCATATTGGCGAACAAATTCTTGAAGTTATCCATGGTGAACGTTTCGGGCAATAGGGTAGGCGGTATTCGCAGCACTTCACTTTCCGGTTTGAACGCGGATAGAATCATCCAAACGAACGGAATCAGGAATAGGATGCCGCCAAGGGTCAGCAAGGTAAAGACGATCCATTGAAACAAAGTACTGGATCCGGAATTACTCGTCCGGACCGTTCGCAGATTTGCGGATTTTGCAGCCACAAGGTTTCCCTCCGTTCGTATCAGATATCGGTTTCTTTGTTCTGGAGCCGGAACTGAATAATGGTAATGACAATAATCGCAATAAACAGGACGAAAGAACCTGCAGCGGCATAGCCGAAATTGCTCAGCTTAAAGCCGTTGTTATACACAAACAGTGCGACAGACGTCGTTCCATCCAGCGGTCCGCCTTCCGTCATGACGAAGGGTTCTTCGAAGAACTGGAGCCAGCCGATCATGGTGGTGATCGAAACGAAGAAGATCGCGAAACGGAGCATAGGCACCGTAATATGAATCATCTGCTGCCATGTGTTAGCTCCATCCAGCTGTGCGGCTTCGTAATAGGTTTTGGGGATTCCCTGCAGAGCAGCGATGAAAATAATCATATTGAGCCCTATAGCACGCCATAACGCCAGAAGAATCAAGGATATTTTAGCCATAACCGGATCGGTAAGCCATGGGATCTTATCAAAACCTGCTGATTCCAGTACATAATTGAAAAGGCCGAAGGCAGGATTGTATAAGTAACTCCAAACGACGGCCACCGCAACTACGTTAGTGACGGACGGCAGGTAATAGATGACCCGGAACGCTTTGAAAATACGTGAAGTTCCATAGTTAATCAACAATGCGATACCGAGGGAGAAGATAACGACACACGGTACCCCGATGATGACATAGAACAGGGTGTTCGTGATGGCTTTCAGGAAAAGCGGATCCTGGAGGACATTGATATAGTTCTCGAAGCCGATGAAGTTAATGTTGGAATAGTCGGCCAATCCGGCCAGATCCATATCGGTAAAGGAGATAATTAATGCAACAAAGATAGGAAGCAGGGAGAAAAGTGTAAGCAGTATCATGGTAGGTGCTATAAAAAAATAGGGCGCTTTGCTGTTGCTGAATCCCTTCATCTCATGTCCCTTCCTTCACTGTCGCCCGGATAGGCGGGCCGTTAATAGCTAAACCGGCCTGCGGGGCCGGCTAGCATCGGGTCTTTTTACGATGGATCAGATCATTTATTTGTTTAAAATCGATTGAGCCTGCTTATTGAAAGCGTCAAGCTCGGGTTTAACCTCTGCCTGACCACGGTAGATCCGCTCGAAGCTTTTCAGGTAAGTCTGCGCAATTTCTTCAAATGGCTTGATCATTGGCATCGGCTCGGAAGCTTTCATCTGCTCACCGATGACCTTGTAGTGAGGGTCCTGCTGAAGAGCGGGATCTTCCCAAGCTTTCTTGGTTGAAGGCATGGACTGTGTCATTTCCAGCCATTTCAGTTGTGTCTCCGGCTTGCTCATATAAGCAAGGAACTTCATAGCTTCCTCTTTATGCTCGGTAAATTGGAACACCGACAAGTTGGCTCCGCCAAGTGCGGAAATATTGTTTTCTTTCTTCGGAAGTACCGCAGTGGCCCATTTGCCTTTGAGATCAGGTGCCTGATCGTTAATCAGCTTAACCATCCAGGGTCCGCTGATAAACATCGGTACCACACCTTCTCCGGACAGGCCTTGAATAGCATCGATGCCCAGATCTTTCGGCGCTGATCCGTTTTTATAGAAGCTATTGAGATAATCGACGGCTTCAACGAATTCCGGCTGATCGAAAAGCGGCGTCTTACCGTCGATCAGCTTGGAGCCATTCTGCCTTGCGAACATGAAAGCCAGAGACTGCTCTTTGGGATCGATGGAAATTCCGTACTTGCCTTTGCCCCGCTGAGTCAGCTTCGTGGCGGCATCTTGCAGCTCGTCCCAAGTTTTCGGTGCTTCATTATAACCGGCTTCTTTAAGCAGGTCTGTCCGGTAGTAAAGCACGCGCGTATCGATATACCAAGGCACCCCTACGGTTTTATCCTCATACTTGGTTGTCAGAATCGAGCCGGGATAGAAATTGTCTTCTTTGATTTCCGGATAATTAGCGGCCATAGGCGTCAGATCCATTAGCGCACCTGCTGCCGCAAATTCAGGAATCCACGTGGTTCCCATTTGCACGACATCGGGGCCTTTCTTGGAGGCGACGGCCGTCAGCAGCTTATCGTGAGCGGAAGACCACGGAAGAGCCTGGACATTAATTTTAATATTCGGATTGTCTTTCTCGAACTGCTCGGCGATTTTGGGCAGAGACTTGGCTTCCTCGCCCATACCCCACACATTTAAGGTGACTTTACCGCCTTCTGCGCTGCTGCCGCCTTCTGTCGTTCCCCCATTACCGCATGCAGATAATACGCTGGTCAGGATCATGGCACCTGCTAGTCCCGCTGCCCACTTGTTACGCTTCATTCTTGTTTCCTCCCGTTAATGAGTGATTATGAATAAATAGGGTGTAATCTTATTGTGCCTAATAAATAAGGTTATCAAACGCAATCGAAACGTTTCGATTTCATTATAAATCATCTTGTAATCGGATTCAAGTTTCTTTTTCAGGAAAAATAAACCGCTTTCAATTAACGAATTTAGTTATTTTGTGAGTTTGACATCTCTGAAAGAAGAGGTTTATAATTCGGATTATCACAAATCGAAACGTTTCACTAATCCTTTTTAAAACTATGAACGTATATATCAACCAATCCAATCTCACATCATAAGGGGGCACTACAATGTCTGAGAAACAGCTGTTATCCATTTTGGAGAAGCTTACACTGGATCAGAAAATCGCGCAGCTTCAGCAGTTGGCGGGACCGTTCTTTGAAGGGGCATCAAGCCAGGGGCAAATTACCGGGCCTATGGCTGCCATGGGCATTACGGATGAAGTGCTGACCCATACGGGATCGGTTCTCGGGGTTACGGGTGCCGACGAGGTCATTGCCATCCAGAACGCGCATCTTCGCAAAAATCCGCACGGTATTCCGCTTCTGTTTATGGCGGATATCGTCCATGGCTATAAGACGATTTTCCCCGTTCCGCTTGCAATCGGCTGCTCTTGGGATATGGAGCTTGCCCGCAAGAGCGCGGAAATCGCAGCCAAAGAGGCTGCCGTGTCCGGTGTCCATGTCACCTTTGCACCCATGGTGGATCTGGTTCGTGACCCCCGCTGGGGGAGGGTAATGGAATCCACGGGTGAAGACCCTTATCTGAACAGCGAATTTGCCCGGGCATTTGTGCGCGGATTCCAGGGCGAGGATTTAAGCGCGGATTCGGACCGGGTAGCCGCCTGCGTCAAGCATTTCGCAGCCTATGGAGCAGCGGAGGGCGGACGCGATTACAATACGGTGGACATGTCGGAACGTCAGCTCCGGGAATTCTACCTGCCCGCCTACAAAGCGGCGTTAGATGAAGGCTGTGAAATGGTCATGACAGCTTTCAATACCGTAGACGGGATACCGGCCAGCGGCAATACCAGACTGATGCGGGATCTGCTTCGCACGGAATGGGGCTTTGACGGTGTACTCATCTCGGATTGGGGCGCGGTCAAGGAACTCATTGCGCATGGCACTGCCGCCGATGAGGCCGAAGCAGGCCGGAAGGCACTTGCTGCGGGCGTTGATATCGAGATGATGACGACGTGTTACATCGGCCATCTGCGCGCGATGGTTGAGCAAGGCGTGATCGAAGAGGCGCTGATCGACGAAGCGGTTCTCCGGATTCTGCGCCTGAAGCAGAAGCTGGGCCTGTTCGAGAGCCCGCTGAGGGGTGCTGACCCGGATCGGGAGAGGGAGATTGTGCTGAGCGGGGATCACCGCGAAGCAGCCCGTGAGCTGGCACGGAAGTCGTGCGTCCTGCTCAAGAACGAGGGCGGCGTCCTGCCGCTTAGACCGGAAAGCCGGATCGCGCTGATTGGCCCGTTCGCGAAGAGCGGGGACATTCTCGGGCCGTGGTCCTGGATGGGCTCCGCAGAAGAAGCGGTGCCGCTTTACCAGGGTCTCGCCGCCTATACAGACCCGGCCCGGATTACAGTTGCGGAAGGCTGCGGCGTCGAGAGCGGCACACCAGAGCAGATCACGCAGGCGCTTGAGGCTGCCCGCAGCGCGGACGTCATCGTACTGGCGCTCGGGGAGCACTCCGGAATGAGCGGCGAGGCTTGCAGCCGTGCAGACATCCGGCCGCCCGCTCCGCAGCTTGAGCTGGTCGCCGCGCTGAAGGCGCTGGGCAAGCCGATGACAGCCGTGCTGTTCAACGGCCGTCCGCTCGACCTGCATGGCATCATCGACGAAGCAGATGCCGTACTCGAAGCCTGGTTCCCCGGAACAGAGGGCGGCGCGGCGATTGCCGATCTGCTCTATGGCGCCGAGAATCCGTCGGGACGGCTGACGATGTCGTTCCCGTACAGCGTCGGTCAGGTTCCGGTATACTACAATCATTTCAATACAGGCCGTCCCCAAGATGCGCCTGATGCACAGGTACATTATGTATCGAAATATCTGGATATCCCGAACGAACCGCTGCTGCCATTCGGCTTCGGTCTGAGCTATACGGCCTTTGCGTATGAAGATGCCGGTATAGAAGGGAATACGATGACAGCCGGACAGCCGCTTGCGGTCTCCGTCCGGGTTACGAACACAGGAGCTGTGCCGGGTGAAGAAGTGGTTCAGCTCTATGTGCGGGATTTCGCAGGCGAGGTCGTGCGGCCCGTTAAAGAGCTGAAAGCCTATAAGAAAATTTTGCTGGAACCCGGAGAAAGCGTAAAGGTTACGTTTACCTTATCTGAAGAGCAGCTCCGCTACTATCATGCGGACCTGAGCCACACGAGCGACGCTGGAGAATTCGCCGTTTTTGTCGGACCGAACAGCCGGGATACCGCAGAGCTCCGGTTCCGGTTAACCAAGTAAAGAAAGCGAGTGAGCCAACACCATGACCACATTCACGAGCACATCGTTCGATATCCAGGCGGGGAGCCTGCGGTTTGCTTTTCTAAACAGCGGAGATATCCGGGAAATTACTTCGGGGCCTTTCCTGATCAATCAATGGCTGGCTAATCCGATTGACGGATCGCTGAATAATTTGTACCTGCGTCTGCACCGGGAGGAAGGAATCGAAGCGATTCCTTTGCTGGGCGTTCATTCGGACAGCCGCTTCCAGTACAGCGCTTCCCAGGTGGTCTGGGAAGGAACGGCCGAGGGGATGTCCTACCGGGTGACGTTCACTTTGACGCCCGGGGATATCTGGTTCTGGGACGTTCAGGTCAGCGGAACTACGGATGCTGAGATCGATTTGGTATACGGTCAGGACTTGGGTCTTGCCGACCGGGGGGCCGTCCGCAGTAATGAAGCTTATCTGTCTCAATATATCGATCATACGGTATTTGACGACAGCTCATTAGGGCGCGTCGTCTGCTCGCGTCAAAATCAGCCTCAAGGAACATTGTTTCCTTATATACAGCAGGGTTCCTTAACGAAAGCAGCCGGCTTCTCTACGGACGGGTTCCAGTTCTACGGGCTTTCTTACAAGGCAACGGATAAGCCGGAAGCGCTATCCCGCAATGAACTTGCCAATGAAATTTACCAGTATGAGTTTGCGTATACAGCACTTCAGTCGGAACGGGTCCGTATAGGCAGCGAGGGCGAAGCGGCCCGGTTCGTCTTCTACGGTCTCTTCAAGTCAAGCCATCCGGAAGCCGTTACGTCTCTTGAATATGAAGAGGAAGTAGCGGAAGCATGGGAATTAGCGCAGCGTATGTATGCAGATGCAGCTTCCGGAACCAATGGGATTGCAGCACGATCCGAGAGTGGGGCCGCTGCTGGCTTCACTGCAGCCGAGCCTGTCCTTCTCTCTTCCGATATCGGCAAACCGCTGACGGGAGAAAGCTTCACTCCGGCAGAGATTCAGCATTATTTCCCGGAGCGCCGTCTGGAGGAACGTCAAGAAGACGAGCTGCTCTCCTTTTTTACGGGAACGTATGAGCACGTGGTGTTACAAGCAAAAGAACTTCAGGTTGAGCGTCCGCACGGGCACATCCTGATGAGCGGCGATAACGCCCGGTTGAATGAGTCCGTTATCACATCTACTTCCTATATGTACGGGGTGTTTAACTCCCAGCTCACCGTAGGGAATACGTCATTCAACAAAATGCTGTCCCATGCGCGTAATGCCCTGAACGTTCCCAAGACGGCGGGACAACGCATTTATATAGAGAGTGGGGGAGAATTCCGGCTGCTCACTTTGCCCTCTCTGTTCGAAATCGGATTCAACTACACGCGCTGGTATTATAAAATGCCCGGGGATATGCTCATCATCACCAACTTCACCGCTGCGGACGCGGCTGAAGTTCACTTGCAGATCATCTCGGAGCAAGGAAAGGCGTACCGGTATCTCGTGACCAACCAAGCGGTTATGAACAACAATGAGTACGAGGTTCCGTTCTGCCTGGAGCTTGAAGCGGACGGACAAACCATTGCGTTCACTGCTGATAACGCTTCAGACAGTGCTACCGTATGGCCGGACCTGCGCTACCGCATGCGCGTGGAGGGCGCGAGTCTCGCTGTGTGGGATGAGAGCCGCTTGGCACCTAATGCCGCACCGGGTTCGGCTTCGCTGGTCGTGCTGGAGATTGGCGCGAGTGCTTCGTGGAGCTTGACAGTGCAAGGGCTGCTTCGCGGGGAAGAAGCTGCCTTCACTGGGGCAGATGCCGCTCAGGAAGCTGCCCGCTACCGGGATTTCCTGGAATCCGTCATGAACGGCTTCCGCTTGTCGCGCTCCGGTGCCGGCACGGATGAGGCACTGGACAAGATGAATGCGCTGGCCTGGTGGTACACCCATAATATGCTCGTCCACTACTCGGTTCCGCACGGATTGGAACAGTATGGCGGAGCCGCATGGGGAACACGGGACGTGTGCCAGGGGCCGACGGAGTATTTTGCCGCCACCGGCAAGTTTGATGAAATTCGTGACATTCTGCGTACCGTATATGCCCATCAGTATGAAGATGAGGGCAACTGGCCGCAGTGGTTCATGTTTGACCGGTATGCCCATATCCAGCAGGAGGAGAGCCATGGGGATGTCATCGTGTGGCCGCTGAAAATTCTCGGCGATTATTTGGCCGCCACCGGGGATGTGGCTTTTCTCCAGGAAAAGCTTCCTTACACGAAGCGGCATACGTTTGGTTTCACAGAGGAGCAGGCTTCTTTGAAGGACCACGTCCGCAAAGAAGTCCAGTATATCCGGCGTAACTTCCTGCATGATACGCACCTGTCCTCATACGGGGATGGAGACTGGGACGACACGCTTCAGCCGGCTAATGCCCAGCTCAAGAAGTACATGGTCAGCTCTTGGACTGTGGCACTGACCTACCAGGCAGTCCGTCAGCTGTCTGCCGTACTGTCAGACGCGGACCCGGATTTATCGGCAGAGCTGGGGGAGATGGCAGCCGGTATTAAGCGGGACTTCTCCCTTTACGTGCTGAATACGGATGTTATTCCCGGTTTCGTCTATATGGAGAAACCCGGCGAGACCGAATTTATGCTGCATCCGTCGGATACGAAGACGGGCATCTCTTACCGGCTGCTGCCGATGACGCGCAGTATGATCAGTGAGCTGTTTACGCCAGAGCAGGCTGAAGCGCACTACCGCCTCATCAAGGAAGAGATGTACTACCCTGACGGCGTCCGCCTGATGAACCGGCCTGCTCATTACGACGGTGGCGTCAGCCGCCACTTCAAGCGGGCGGAGCAGGCAGCTAATTTGGGCCGGGAGGTCGGCCTGCAGTATGTCCATGCCCATATCCGCTTTGTAGAAGCGATGGCCAAGCTGGGCAAGGCCGATGAAGTCTGGCGCGGCCTGCAGGTGATCAACCCTGTCCGAATCCAGGATGTTGTGCCAAGTGCCGAGCTCCGTCAGAGTAACGCTTACTTCAGCAGCTCGGACGGCAAGTTCAACACCCGTTATGAAGCCCAGGAACGGTTCGGTGAGCTTCGGGATGGCAGCGTTGCCGTTAAAGGCGGCTGGAGAATTTATTCCAGCGGTCCGGGAATTTACATGAACCAGCTTATATCGAGCTGCCTGGGGATACGGACCCAGGGAGGGGACCTTGTTGTAGATCCGGTGCTTCCGGCGGAACTTGACGGTCTGCGGTTTGATTTCCGGGTTATGGATATCCCTGTCACCTTCCTGTATCATTCTGCGGGTAAACCGGTCCGGCGTGTAAGTGTGAACGGACACGATCTGATTACGGAGGAAGTGGCCAACCGTTACCGTACGGGAGGTCTGCGGATCAAGCGTGAGGAGCTGCTAAAGCACCTTTCGGGCAATAGCCAAAACGTTATTGAACTAGTTAACTGAGCCGAAACGGCGGTCCTGCTGGACCGTCCTTTTGCTTTTACAACCGGATTCATTAGGGGATAGTAAGCATGCAAAATAATGGTATGATTAACCTATATATAAATGAAACGTGAGGAGAGAGTATTGTGGTCAGCATTAAAGATATCGCAAAAAAAGCGGGTGTTTCTATATCGACGGTATCTTACGCGCTGAACGGCAGCTCCAAGGTAACGGATGAAACATGTGCCCGTATTCTGGCGATCGCCAAAGAACTGGACTATACGCCCAATGCAGCGGCGCGGACCCTTAAGAAAAGGGAGACGAAAATTGTCGGTGTTTTTCTGACGGATTTTAGCGGCCCGTTCTATGGTCTGCTGCTGCAGGGTATTAAAGAAGGGCTGGACCGTGAAGGCTATGAGCTTATCGTGTGCAGTGGAGAGCAGTCTCATCGTTTCCTTCCGGAGAGGATGATTGACGGCGCTATCGTGCTGGACGCGGCCTTCTCCGATAAGGAACTGCTGCAGCATGCGGACCGGGGGCATAAGATTGTCGTCCTGGACCGGGAACTGGTTCACCCGAATATTAATCAGGTGCTGCTGGATAACAAAGCGGGAGCGACACTGGCGGCCGAACATGCGCTGGATCTTGGCTATCGCAAACTGTATGTCGTAACGGGGCCGCAAGCTTCCTATGACGCCAACAAGCGTCTGCAGGCCGTCAAGCAGGTAATGGACCGGGTCCCGGATGCCGAATATACGGAAATCGAGGGCAACTTCAGTAAATCTTCCGGCGAGAAAGCGGCAGAACGCATCTTGCAGGAATACAAGGAGCCGTCAGCTGTATTGTGCCTTAACGATGAGATGGCTATCGGCGTGTATAATACGGTCATGCAGTCAGAGTACCGGATCGGAGAGCATATCCACATCATCGGCTTTGATAATATTGAATTGTCCGCTTACATGACCCCGCGCCTGGCTACGATTGATTACTCCAAGCACAAGTGGGGGGCCCTGGCTGCCGAACAGCTGCTGAAGATTATCTCCGGCGAAGCCGTAGAGAATGAACGAATCTATGTCACGCTGGTCCCTGGAGAGTCTATTCAGCTTAGAGAAAGGCCGTGAGGATGATTGTGCGGGGCAAGCAAAGGAAGAGAAGGAGCCGCTAATCCAGAGTGATTAGTCGGCTTTTTTGGTTAATCGGATGATCATCAGGAGGGTTTCCGGGGATGTTAAACTTAATAACCGGCTTGCTAATCGCTGTCCTCATAACAATAGCCGCAGAAGATTCAAGCCCGATCGAGCGAGCTTAATTTATAAATGCGATCCAGTTTCGTTTTCTGTATGAAATGTCATTGCATTCGAGTCTTGCAAAAAAGAAATGAGCATGATAGAATAACTTCAGCTTAGAAAATGACCAAATGAACATTTTAGTCATATCGTATTGGGGTGATGAAATGGCAGTTGACCGTCGTGAACTTATTATAGAAGCGGCGTCAAAATCTTTTGCTCTATTCGGGTACAAAGCGACTACAATGGATCAGATTGCCAAAATCGCCAATGTAGGCAAAGGAACCATTTATACTTATTTTATCAACAAGGAAGAATTGTTCCAGGAAATCATGAACCGGCTCATTCAGGAGCTGAAGCATGTGGCCGAAGAGGCTTTGGATCCGAAGCTGCGCTTTTTTGAGAATTTGGGCAGAGTGCTGGATCGAATATTGGATTTTCAGGAAGAGCACGAACTGGCTATCAAGCTTTCCCAAGAGGTCAAAGAGATCAGTACGCAAATGGCGCATGAAGGGATTCAGCAGATAGAGAAGGCGATTGTCGGTTACATTCAGCAGCAGGTTCAGTATGCGGTTGATAAAGGCGAAATCAAGCCCTGCAATCCCGAAATTACAGCGTACGTGATGCTGAAGCTGTTTATAGCATTGACCTCGGACTGGAGAAATACGCATGAACGGCTGGATAAAAAGCAAGTGGCTGAATTGCTCCGGTTTTATTTACAAGAAGGGTTGGCTCCATAAGCGCTGGCCTTTTTTTACGCAAGAAAATGACCGTTTGACGAAAACAGTCAATTAGTAAATTATAGGAGTGGGAAAGATGAAGAAGGGTACTAGACAAAGACAATTCGGGAGTGAATTGGCTTCGATTGTGCGCAACCGCAAGGTGCTGATCCCCGTTATTGCGGTATTGATGGTTCCCGTATTGTACACCGCCATGTTTCTGGTGGCTTTCTGGGACCCTTACGCCAAGATGGCCGAGTTACCGGTAGCGATTGTCAATGCGGATAAAGGCACGGAGTTTAATGGAAAGACGCTGCATATCGGCGATGAATTTGTTCAAAAGCTTAAGGAAGACCCGCAGTTCCGCTGGGAATTCGTATCCAAGGATGTAGCGGCTGCCGGAATGGCGGACAAGAAATATTACATGACGATTGAAATACCGGAGGATTTCTCGGAGAAGACGACAACTTTAACCTCTGACAATCCGACTGCGGCGCGGTTCACCTATCTGCCGAATGAGAGCTTCAACTTCCTGGCTTCCCAAATCGGGGGGACAGCTGTAGAGAAAATGAAGGAATCTCTGAATAAGAACATTACGGAAACCTATGCCCGTACCGTCTTCGATCAAGTCGAGGAGCTGACCGATGGTATCGGCAAAGCTAGCGACGGGGCCGGCAAGCTGGCTGAAGGAACCTCTACAGCTAAAGACGGCGCTATTAAAATCGAAGAAAACCTCGGCAATCTCGTTAACGGCACGTTAACCTTAAAAGAAGGCGCCGTGAAGCTGGAAGCCGGCGGTGCGAAGCTGGATGAAGGCGCCGCGAAGCTTAACAGCGGAGCAAGCAGTCTGGCGGGCGGCTTAGCGCAGCTGCAAGAAGCCCAGAAGCAGCTCGGTTCGGGCGCTGCGGATCTGGGCACGGGCGCCGCATCGCTGGGAACCGGCGCGCAGAACTTAAGCAGCGGCCTCACCCAGCTGGCAGACGGCAGCGGCAAGCTGACCGCCAGCTCCGGGCAGGCTTCGCAGGCCTCCAAGCAGCTCGCGGACGGTCTTGCCGAGTCCGGAGCAGGCGCGGCGAAGCTGGAGAAGAGCGCAGCCGATCTCGCGAAGGGGCTCGAAGGCCTTGCGCAGCAGAATGAGGAGCTTGCGCAGGATGCCGGATTCCAGAAGCTGCTCGCAGGAAGCAAGCAGCTCGCGGCGGGCATGACCAGCTCCAAGGAAGCCCAGGAGCAGTTGGGCCAGGGCGCGGCTCAGCTTAATCAAGGTCTGGGCCAGCTGAATACCGGCCTGGCTGCATTTGACGGCAAGCTGAAGGAAGCCACAGCTGGCGGACAGAAGCTGTCTGCAGGCGGCCAGCAGGTAGCTGAGGGCGCCAAGAAGCTGACTGGCGGGATGGATCAATTCGGAGCCAAGCTCGGCGAAGCCAAAGCTGGAAGCCAAGAACTCGCAACCGGGGCAGCGCAGCTGACCGGCGGTGCTTCTGAACTGCATAAAGGCCTCACTCAGCTTACGACCAATATTAATCCGTTCATCGATGGTTCGCAGCAGCTCAAAGACGGGGCGGATAAGATCGCATCCGGGCTTACTGAGCTGAATGACGGTTCGAATGAGTTGTCCACTAAGCTGAGCGATGCAACGGACAAAACATCCGGACTCCAAGTATCCGATTCGATGTATGATATGTTCGCAGGACCGGTGAAAGCCGATACCGAGAAAATCAACGAAGTTCCGAACTACGGAACAGGTTTCGCGCCATACTTCTTGTCGCTGGGCCTGTATGTAGGTGCTCTTGTACTGACCATTGTGTACTCGGTACGTGAGCCTGCCATTGCTCCAAGAAGCGGCTGGAGCTGGTTCTGGAGTAAAGCACTGACACTGATTACGGCAGGGACTATCCAAGCCATCGTGGCAGACGCCGCACTTCTATGGCTGCTTGATATGGAAGTGAAAAGCATTCCGCTGTTTATGCTGTTCTCGATTATTACGAGTATCTGTTTCATGATGCTGATTCAGTTCCTGGTGACAACGATGCAGAATCCGGGCCGTTTCCTGGCCATCGTGATCCTGATTTTCCAACTCACCAGCTCGGCAGGTACTTTCCCGCTGGAACTGATTCCGAACTGGCTGCAGAAAGTAACGCCTTGGCTGCCGATGACCTATTCGGTTGCAGGTCTTAAGGATGTTATTTCAAGCGGTAATTACGATTCCATGTGGAGTAACTTAGGCATTCTGGGTATCTTCGCCGTCCTGTTCGCCGGAATTACCCTAACCTACTTTATTGTGCTTCACCGTAAAACAAAAGCCCGGAACCTTGAAGCGAATCCCGCCTAACGGTCAATTACGGGCAGCGTAATAAATAAAAGAGTGAGTGAATAAAAAAAGAGAATGAAATGAGCCGTCCCCTAAGCAGCCAAAGCTGTTCGGGAGACGGCTCTTCTTTTACACTGGAACCTTTACTGTGGAACCTTTTACTCTACAGGAATAAGTTCATCCGTGGTTTTGCGATCGGGAACCTTGGACTTGCTCAGAACGACAGGCACTTTGACTGTTGTTTTAATTTTCGGATTTTTGACGGAAGAGATCGTGACAGTCAGTTCGACATTTACGATTCCTTTTGCCGGAACCAGTTTCAAGATGCCCTTGTTATCAATATAAGCTTTGTTGTTGCTGTTCGTCACTTTATAGGAAATACCATCGGTTTTAGGAAGTTTGAGTACAGGCTGGTTGAGCTTCTTGGTGTTCACGATTTCCGTTTTGAACTTATCCTTGGCTTGTGCGACCTTGTCGCTTTCCAGATTGGCAATACGCAGCGAGGTATAGGCCGTGTATGCGATTTGTTCCGGGTTATTGCCGTACTTGTCGAGTTTTTCTGCAATAACCGCCAATTTATAAGTGCCGGAACCGAGTGTTTTCACAATCAGTTCGCCATTCTCATCTGCTTCTCCGTCGACATAAGAACCGTCAATACCTTCAAAAGAGTAGACGCCAGGTTCAATCGGCTTGTACTCGCCCGCGCTGTTGCGCTGCGCGATCTGATCGATGCGGCCGATGAGTTCGTCATCCAGTCCGAAGAGCCACAGTGATAAAGAATTGATATTTTTGGCCGTCAGACGGAAGGAGAGATCGGAAGCTGTCGGGCCGTCCTCGTCATTCTCCGGATAAATGACCGTTTCGGTCAGCTCCAGCTCTTGCAGTCCGAAGCCATTCTCCGGCTTCTCAGCTCCGACGTGAACGGCGAATGGCAGATGCAGCGTAGGCTGGCCTGTCTTCTCCAGTACGACTTCACCTTCGTATACACCCTTCACGGCATTAGCTTTAGGCGTTACGGAGAGGAAGAATGATTTCTCTGCGCCTGCGGCTACCGTGATTTTCCCGCCGCTGCTCAGCCCGAGGAGCTCGGTAGTCAGATTGTTGACATCCGGTGTAGGCGTCGGTGCATTCGGATCGGAAGTCACTTTCGAATGAAGGACGACTTTAGCGGAATAAGTCTGGGATTGCTTGGATGTGTTCTTGAATTGTAATTCTTTCTGGGCATTGCTTCCCGGCGCCACGACACCAAAGGATGCGGAGGAACCGTAATTGGTTACCGGCTGCGGATTCCAGTATTTATCCAGGATGGTGATCGGCTCTACCGTTTCCAGAAGAGCAGGTGTCTGGATCGCGTTCGCCAGATTAGCGCGCCCTGCGCCCTGAGAATATACATCGTACAGCGTTCCGCTCAGATCGCGGATCTTGTCGGATGTGTTGGCAAGCCCGGCGCGGATATCGGCAGGTGTCCAGGCCGGGTGCTGCTGTTTCAGCAGCAGGGCAAGTCCGGCCACATGGGGAGCCGCCATGCTGGTACCGCTGCTGCGGCTGTAGGCGCGGTCATACGAAGCGCCCGGTTTGAACTTGCCGTAGGCCGGCCAGGTGGACAGTACGCTTACGCCCGGAGCGGTGATATCCGGTTTGATGCCCAGATCAGCATCTACGTTCGGCCCGCGGGAGCTGAAGGTTGCCATCGTATCCCCCGGCGTTTCCGTATACGGGTACTCCGGTCCGAAGGCAAGCTTCAGTGCACTGCCCGGAGCGGTGAGTGCCTTGCGTGCCAGCGCGCGCCCCTCGGTTCCTTTCATATCGAAGGTCGGGATATACTCGAACCCGTCACCGAGGAAGGCGGCGGACCCGATATGCCCGTCACGTCCGATTACGGAAGGGGACAGATCGGCAGCATTCGGGTTGCTGCGCTCCGTGTTGCCGTTGAAGATAATGGCGGCTTTGGCGCCTTTACTCTTCGCAGTGGTGATCTTATCCACGAAGGCGATGCCTCCGCGAGAGATTAGGACGACTTTGCCGGCGACATTTTTGCCGTCATAGTCTTCATTCTGTCCGAGATCCACGTAGACGACATCTTGGGCGCCCGTGCCCAGCAGGGCAGCGAAATTCTCCTTGCCGGTCTCCCAAGCCATTACGTTGAGATCGTAAGGCGCGTAAGCTGCCGCGGTAACGGTCGCCGCCTGATTCTGTGCAACAGCGGAGATTGGCGCAGAAGCCGATGCGGAGGCAGCTGCCGTGGCCGCGGCAGAGGCTGCTTCCGTTACGGTAGCCTTGTACTGGTTCGTGGTACTCGTCACGGCACCTACGGAAATGGCAAGCGGGGAGGTTGCCGGGGAACCGAGGGAGTAATAGTAAGGTCCCTTGTCCGCTGCATTCCCGTTGGCAATGACAGTGACGACCCCGCCGAGTACGGCGTTATTAATCGCCACGACATCGGGGGAGTTCGAATCTTTCTCCGAATCGGAGCCCAGGGACAGGTTGATGACGTTCATGCCGTCTTTGACCGCCCGCTCGATCCCGTCAATGACCTGTGCCGACGACCCGGAGGCTCTACCGGTTTCCGTATTGCGGCCGAGTACTTTGTACACATAGAGGTCGGCTTCATAAGCGACGCCCTTCTGCACGATGTCTGAAGTCTTATTAGCCGCCCGCCCGACAATTGTACCGGATACGTGGGTTCCGTGAGAAGTGCCTTCGAACCCGGTCTTGTACGGATCTTCTTCCGGAGTGAGCGGGGGTTCCTCGTAAGGATCATTGTCCTTCTCAAAAGAATCATAGCCGCCCTTGTAGGCGTCTTTGAGATCGGGATGCAGATAATCCACGCCTGTGTCGATCACGCCGACCTTCAGGCCTTTACCGGTAAGCCCTTTGGCCCAGGCGGCATCGGCGCCTATCTGCTTGAGCGGATTGCTGTCATATGTGGGGCTATTGGCATCGAGACCTGCCGGTTCACCGACAGGAATCGGATAATAATTAGCGCTGTGGTGGATGGATTTTACGCCCGGAAGCTTCGCGAGTTCAGGAATCTTATTCGCTGGAACGGTTATTTCGAGACCATTCAGTACCGTGTTGTACTGATAGTTTACGGTCATCGCGATTCCGCTGCTTCTGGCGCTGTTCAGTAAAGTGGTCTGCTCTTGATTAACGGAGGATTCGTTAGCTTCTGCTGCAAGGGAGCTGTTGCCCGTTTTGGCGGCATATTTGCCGACTGCGGCTGGCTGGCCTTTCAATTGTACGATGACTCGGACCGATTCAGTAGTAGTGGTGTTGATCTTCGGTGAAATATACCCTGCTGCTTGATCCGGCAGTGCCTTTGTGCCCGCGCCGGGAGTATTCAGTTTAAAACCGTTGCTCTGGGCGGCTTGGGCCGTTTGAACCTGTGCGAGGCTCGTTCCCGCAATGAACGTAAAGGCGAGTGATACGACAGACAATTGTTTGATCAGGCGGTGATTGTTCAACTAGTTCCCTCTTTTCATCCGGAAATTTGACTTACATCAAGCTAGATGAAACTGCAAGCTCCCTCCTCTTTCTACTAGAAATAGGTGACTATTAAATAAGACAGTTTGACCAACTGGTTAATTACAAGAAAATAAATAATTTTTGGTAAAAAAATTTCTTGAAATCCATACAAGGCTGGTAAAAACAAGACCAGGCTTTTATTGTAAAAAAAGAAGATGACAGGGCGGCGGTGTAGTTGCCTTACTAGATTTATAGAGGTATAGTGATCTCAAATAATGGAAATGAAGCCGACGGAAGAAAGGTTGAGCGATGGGACCCTTCTTCCAGGCGGCTTCCAGTCAGAATGGCAGAATAGGAGGAGTGCGATGGATGCCCGTTTGCATCCTCTGTTTAGCCCGGTTCAGGGCAATGGCAGAGCCTCTAATTATGTGTATCGCGAAATGACCCCCTCGCCTGCACTCAGGCCTTATGTGGCTTGTTATTGGATATCCGAACCGGCTCCGCCGGTGCATGGAGGGCCGCTCAACAGCTCATCGGGTACAAGCGTTGACCGTGTACTGCCGGATGGATGTACGGATATTATTGTTAAGCAGGACCTGTACAGGGATCACTGCGCTGCTATCTACTGCGGCATTTTCGATCATGCTTTTACGATTAAATATGTCGAGCAGCAGCCTGTAAGAAGCTTCGGTGTCCGCTTTTTCCCCGGAGGTGCCTGCCGGTTTATGGGAATCCCGCTGAACGGGTTTGCCAATCAGGCTTTACCGCTGGAATTGCTTTTACCGGATCTGGGAAGCGGTGTGCGGGAACGGATTCTGCAGGCAGCCTCCGTCACGGAACAGGTCCGGGAGATGGAGAGCTATCTGCTGGCCCGTTTGCGTAAGCAAGAAAGAGACGGTGACTCACTGGTACAAAACCTTCTCCACCGCATCTTTATTTCGGGCGGCCAAGAGAACGTACAGAGTATGGCGGCATCGGAGGCAGTCAGTACACGCCAGATGAACCGGAAATTCAGCCAGTGGATAGGAACGAGTCCCAAAAAATTCATGGAGATCGTGCGGTTTCAGTCCGTGCTGCGGGAGATAAAGGCAGGCCGCATTACCGATTGGCGGACGGCTGCACTGGAGAGGGGATTCTATGATCAGGCTCACCTGATCCGGGAATTCAAGCGTTTCTACGGGGATACGCCGGTCATAGCTGCGCAGGAGTACAGGTGCATGTCCGATTTATCCAATTCTTGACCGGAGTTTAGGGTTATACTGGAATTACATGCAGCCTTGCACGCAATTCTGCAGGCAGAGAGCAGCGGGTTGTCGAACGGACCGCCTGCGTCTCGGACCGCGGAACGCAGGCGGCCGCAGCGGACAGGATTTTATATCACGGATGGAAGAAAGGGCGGGAATCACATGAGCGGAGTATTGGAAATCCGGGATCATCTCCTGAGTGAATTGGAACTCGCAGTTCGTACAAGTGAATCACTGATCAATAGAATTAAACCGGAGGAATGGACGTACACGCCGCAGGAAAACATGCGTACGCTGCAGCAGCTGGTTCATCATCTTGTCTCGATTCCGGCATCGGATCTTGCGATTCTTCAGGAAAAAGAGCAGCCAGAGGTGGAAGCTGTCGAGAATCGTGTGCAGGGAATATCCGATCCGGAGCAGTTGTCCAGACAGCTGCGGGAAAATTTCGAGAGCTTCAAGGTGTATATCACGGGACTTACGGAGGAAGAACTGCTGCGCAAATCGACGAAGGCCTTCTATCTGGATCATGGAATGGTTCAAAGTAAGTGGCTGATCGAGGTCGTCACTCATATGTTTCACCACCGGTCCCAACTGTTCAACTATCTGAAGCAGCTGGGGCATGATATCAATTTCTTCCTGCTGTACGCTTAACTTCTCATACAATAGGTTCAGGCAGCGCCTGACAGAACAAAGCAGCCCGCCCGGTAAGGGGAGCTGCTTTTTTTTTTGGCACAAATGAGACAGAGGTCTGATCAATATACGCCTACAGCGTCATAAGCTTTGCCTACAGAGACGGCCTCGCCGGAACCGGCTCCGTATAAATCAACGGCAGATTGAACGGCTGCATCCCGGATATCTGCGAAGGTAGAGTAAGGGGAAAGGTAATAAGTCAGTGCATGATAATAAATTTTGATTGCCTTATCCCGGCTGATGCCGGTTACAGTTACGTTAGAATGAGTGCCGCCCTGGGAGAGAAGATAGAAGGCTTTGTTGTTGATGCCGCTGTTGATGTGCACGCCGCCGTTGTCAGCCGTGCCTGTATATTTGTTGCTGTAGTGGTTGGGCTGGTTGTACAGCTCCGGATTAGAAAGGGAGCGGATGCCGTCACCCGGGGTATTAGGCGTATAAATGTCATCTCCTACAAGCCAGGTCGTACCTTGGATCGTATTGCCGAAAATATCGGAGATGGATTCATTCAGGGCCCCGGACTCTCCATAATATTCAAGACCCGCGGAATACTCGGTGACGGCGTGAGTCAACTCATGCCCGATCACGTCCAGATCTCCGGAGAAAGGCAGGAAAGTCGTTCCGTCGCCGTCCCCGTATACAATCTGTACGCCGTTCCAGAAGGCATTGTTGTATTTTTTACCGTAATGGACGGTTGATTTGATCAGCAGGCCGTTTCCGTCGAGACTGTTGCGGTTGAACTTGTTTTTGTAAAAATCATAGACTTTCTCCGCATAAGCATGAGCATCGACGGCCGCACGATCCGTCCAATTGTTATTATTCGTGGTGGTTACCACGCTGCCGGGAAGGGAGGACAGGTTGTTAGCGGTATAGGTCTGGATTCCTTTCCCGCGAGTCGTGTCCTTGAGCTGATAGCTGCTTCCGCTCTGCGTGGTGATGAACTGCTTCGTATCGCCCAGAACGCCGGTACCGGTGCCTACCGCATGCTGGAGCAGATCATAGCTGCGGATGATCTCACCGTTTACCGCGTCAATAAAATAGCGGGTACGGGCCGGAGAGGGCTCCAACACGTTCACTTCGGTCACATAAGCGAGCAGGTTCTTGCCTTCCAGGGGATAGATCGTCAGTTCCGCCTGAGGAGCTTTCTGCTGTTCGCCGAGTTTACCGAGTTTTTTCTCGGCATCGGCGTTAGCCTTGGCAATGGCTTGGGAAGCATTGATCACGGCTGTCAATCCGTTGGATACATTTTGCTGTGCATCAGGTAAGATGCTGCCGAGGTAGGAAGAAACGTTCCCTTTCTTATCCAGATGCACCGTCTGCTCGGCACCATAGACAGGAATGTCTTGGATGTACTGCTTCAGCCGGTAATGCTCCGTTCCTGAAGCGGCGTCTTTTTGGCGTTTCACGATTTTTAGCTGCTCTTTGGCGGACTTGCCGAGTTGAATGGCGCCTTTCTTGCTATCCAGGAAGCTCCAGACTTTCTCATCATTCGATAAACCTGCCGGCGCATTCCACGTTTCTCCGAGGAACTTGGGCGCGACCGATTGGGGGGTTGCCGCGGCTTCGGTAGAAGCTGCGCCTGCCGGTACGGCGGCCGCTAAGAGCAGAGCTCCTGTCAAAGTGAGCGAAGTGAATGTTTTTCTCATTAATAATCCCTCCAGAATGGTTGATTACCGCTTTGCGGTATGTGGAACGATGAACTCAGATTGATCTGAGCCGCGAACAGGCCGCACAATCCGTTAGACATTCCCCCTTTCAAAAAACAGCAAAAGGCTGCCGTTTATAACGACAGCCTCCGAAGGATCGGTGGGTCCGGTTTTTATCCTACTATTCTTATGGGTTTATATGGATATTATAAAAATCGTGAGCGGATTTGTCAAACAATTTTTGGTAAATTACCTGTTATTAGTAATTTGTGCCCTCCCGTTTTTCAGATATTGATTCAGTCTCGACGTATTCGGGAAAAATAATAGACAGCGGAATACAACGAATTATGAGGTGAGGCAATGACCGTTTTTAAAAAAACTGCAATAGATCACATTCAGCAGGCTATGAACACGAATCCGATCAGACTGGCGGATGGCACGCTGCTGCCCAGGCTGGGCCAGGGAACCTGGCGGATAGGAGATGATCCCTCTAAGCGGCAGGATGAAATTGCAGCACTCAGACTCGGCGTAGAACTGGGCATGAAAGTCATTGATACGGCGGAAATGTATGGGGACGGCAGATCGGAGTCGCTTGTCGGAGAGGCGATTCAGGGGATCAGGGAGGATGTCTTCCTTGTATCCAAGGTTTATCCTCACCATGCCGGGCTGGATCAGCTGGAGAAGAGCTGTGAAGCAAGCTTAAAGCGGCTGAAAACCGATCATCTTGATCTTTACCTGCTTCACTGGCGGGGCAATGTCCCTTTGAGTGAGACGATAGAAGGAATGCAGCGGTTGGTCGAAGCGGGGAAAATAAGCAGATGGGGCGTCTCCAACTTCGATGCAGCGGACATGCTGGAGCTGTCCGGACTGCAGGGCGGAGTAAACTGCGCCACGAACGAGGTTCTCTATCATCTGGGCTCCCGTGGGATTGAATACGATTTGCTGCCTTTGCAGCGTGATTATCGTATGCCGGTCCTGGCATACAGCCCGCTTGCTCAGGCGGGTTCGTTAAGAAGTGAGCTCCTTGAGAGTCCGGCGGTGAAGGATATCGCGGAGCGTCATGAGATTACGCCAATGCAGCTTCTGCTGGCCTGGTGCATCAGAGGAGGAGATGTGCTGGCCATCCCCAAAGCGTCGACGGAAGAACATGTGCTGCAGAATGCCGGCGCTGCGATTATTCAGCTTTCAGAAGATGACTTGGTAAGACTGGATGAAGAATTTCCGCCTCCTGTGAATAAAATACCGCTGGATATCATTTAAGACCGAAAGGCCGCCCGTATATATACCGGGGGCCTTTTTGGCTTTTCTTAACGGCAATGCAGCCGATTCCGAACGTGTACGGTCCCTCTTCTACTGTCCCCATTTTAAAGCCATCGTTAAATGGCAGCAGGGTGTGCCTTCGATATCGGGATCTATTTCCAGGATAATGGAGCTGGGTGTGTACCGGGTCGTAATGATCGAGCTGACCCCGATCGACTTCATCAGGCGGTCTACTTCCAGCTTATTGCCGGCCTGAGCGGCGGACATGACCTGATGGGCGAAGCTATTGTCCGCCAGTCTGGCCAGCACCTGGCTTCCGTCTGCCATTAACTTGCGGAAGGCTAGGATAGACTGGCTGAGCGTGCTCGTATTGACGGGCGGATATTTGCGTTCCGAGTCCGGATTGCCGTACCCATAGGCGGGATAGCCGGAGGCGGTATAGGGATAAGGCGCATAGTCAGTCTGCCTTGGCCATACATAATAAGGATGGGGAAGCATGCGGGCCCTCCTTTCTTGATGAACAGACGCAATTGTTTCAGTATATGAATCCGATGGGCGCTTGTGCAGCCGCTTTCTCTGCAAAGACCCGGAATCCCTCTGGAGGCGGAATAGACCTGGACTTAGGACGGGGAAAAATTACGTTCGGAGGTCTAATGTATAAGGAAAAATGTGGTGTTATAATGAGGTGGCCAAGTAAGTTTCGGCCGTATTTATTGATACAGGAATGGAGAGATAATTTTGAAAAGAAATGTAGGATTCCTCTTGATAGGAGCGGGGTTGCTGTCCTTGCTGTATTTTCTGAATCCGATTGGAGTGTTTTCCTGGACCGGATTGTCTCTCGGAACTGAAGAAATTTATTTAGAGAAATCCGTGGATTCAAGCTCGCTGAATAAACTCGAACTGGATGTCGGCAGTGCGGATGTGAAAGTGACACGTGGAAGCGGCGATCAAGCCAGAGTCACTCTGAGTGGCAGAGCAAGTTCGAATTATGCCGACAAACTGGCTCTGGAAGTAGAAACCAGAGGAGACACACTCGTACTGGGACTGAAACAGGATGTCATCAGCTTCGGGTTTAGAGTGCTGGACATCGAAATGAACGTGGAATTGCCTGAGAAGCAGTGGAAATCAGCCAAGCTTGAGACCGGAAGCGGGAATATTGATTTGGCTGAGCTAAAGGGCGATTCCATCGGGATCAAGGTAGGGAGCGGCAATATCAGCGCGCAGGAAATAGCCTTCCACAAGATCGAATTGAGCGGCGGAAGCGGGAATGCTACATTATCTGGAATCGAGTCGGATCAGATCGATCTGCAGCTTGCATCAGGTAATTTGAATGTGTCGAAGTATACAGCGGATGTATTGAAATTTGATCTGGGAAGCGGCAACGCTGAGTTATTCGACGGACAATCCGCTTTGGAGGGGAATGTCAGCTCCGGCAACGTCAACATAGAGGCGGAAGAGCTGCTTCATAATACCGATTTGAAGCTGGGAAGCGGGAATGTGACCGTTGAACTGACCAGGCAGCCTAAATCTCTCGAAGTTGACTTCCGTGGCGGCTCCGGCACCGGCCGAGTAGACTTTACAGGCATTGAGTATCAGGAGAAGAGTGAAGAGGGCGACGTGCTGAAAGGAACCTTCGGCAGCGGCGATGTTAAGCTGAAAGTCAAAACCAACTCGGGCGATTTCAAGCTGGAAGAAGGCTAGAATACTTATCCTGTACCGGGGCATCGATTCTACCAGAATCGGTGCTCTTTTGGGCTGTTGACTGCGTTTGGCCGTTCTCAGGCGGATTAATGCGCTCTCTTGACGGTTAAGGGTAGAGGAAGCGGTTAGACTAAGAGGGGCTGCCGTTTATACAACTAGCGGATATAGGCAGGCCGTTCGATTGCCATACATACTTAATAAGGAGTGAAAAAAATGAAGGAAATGGTACAGGAAGGTAACGGGTTCGCTATGAAAATAGACGGGCATGTTGTCGCAGAAATTACTTTTGTGCCCCAGGGGGAAGCTCTGGTTATTACACATACCTTCGTATCTGAGGTTCTGCGGGGAAGGAAGATCGGGGAAGAGCTGGTAAGCCGGGTCGTTCAGCATGCGCGTGAAAATAACATGAAAATAGTACCCGCGTGCTCATTTGCCCATGCGCTCTTTAGAAGAAAGAAAGAATATCAGGATTTGTGGGTGCGTGAGGAAGAGTAGAAGCTTCTAAGGTGATAAAATTTTGGGCGGAACCAGAATTGCTTTTTCCATTTCAATGGACTTTTTTTCCAGTTATACGAGTTTATGAGATAGTTCATAAATGACTAACGGGCGATAATCTGCCTGTGTTTGAATAAGAACTGAAGTCCGGCAGCAGAATGCGCCGGGCTTTTGTGATGTATAACCAAATCTTCTCCCTGTATTCAAGCAATTTATCCCTACAGCTGGAAAACGCTGCATGGTTTAATGGAAATAGGGCCGGATTTATCGGCCTGAAGTTCAATATTTGCCTCATTAGGAAATGGAGGTGCGAAAGCAAAGTCGGAGAGATGTCATGTGAATGGATACCAAAGCGGGGCATCTTATTGTACAACCCAATTCTAGGAGGGATCGATTAATGAAAAAAGATTTGACTGGACAAAAGTCGATATTTAAGAAAGCGTCTACATTAGTATTGACGACTACTCTTTTCCTCAGCCTAATTCCGGCGATGGCCTCGGCGGCAGACCGGGGAGCATGGACAGCTTCGACTTCCTATGCATCCGGCGACACGGTAAGCTACGGGGGCAAAACCTATCAGGTTGTACAACCGCATACGTCTTTGAACGGCTGGGAGCCGCCGAACGTGCCCGCATTGTGGAAAGTAGTTACTGGCGGGGGTACGCCGGATACTCAGGCTCCATCTGCTCCATCGAATTTGAGGGTGTCCGGGACGTCGACGACGACAAGCATTGCGCTTGCATGGAACGCAGCCTCGGATAATGTGGGTGTGACAGGCTATGATATCTACCGTGGTACAACCTTAATTGGAAGCGCTTCCGGGACGACGTTGACTTATACGGATACCGGGCTTACCGCGAATACAACGTACACCTACACGGTCAAAGCCAAGGATGCGGCAGGCAATGTATCCGGTGTAAGCAACACGCTCAGCGCGGCGACTCAGCCGGGCAGCAGCGGACCGGACACACAAGCTCCGACAGTCCCGGCGGGACTTGCTTCGACAGGAGCAACAACCTCCAGCGTTTCCTTGTCCTGGAACGCTTCTACGGATAACGTAGGCGTTACACAGTATGAAGTATACCGTAACGGTACGCTGGCCCTGGCAGTGACCGGTACAACTGCCACAGTGACGGGACTGGCTGCGGACACCTCTTACAACTTTACCGTCAAAGCCAAAGACGGTGCCGGCAACGTGTCGGCAGCAAGCGCGGCGATTAGTGCCAAAACCCTGCCTAGCGGCGGAGGCAGCGGTCAGCTGCCTAAGCATATTCTCACCGGGTACTGGCAGAACTTTGTCAACGGTGCCAAGAACTTGAAGCTGCGCGATGTTCCGGCGGAATATGACATTATTGCTGTGTCTTTCGCAGAGATGGACCGTACCAAACCGGGCGGCGTGACTTTTGCGATTGATCCAAGTCTGGCAACGGCTCTCGGCGGTTATACCGAAGCTGAATTTTTAAGCGATATCAAGGCCAAGCAAGCTCAGGGCAAGAAAATCATTCTGTCCATCGGCGGCGAGAAGGGCAACATCGACCTTAGCTCGGCATCCCCGAACGTAAAGAATTTTGTGGACAGCATGTCCGCACTCATTACTCAATATGGTTTTGATGGTCTGGATGTAGATCTGGAGCACGGCTTTAACGTGCCGAATATGACCAGTGCAGCCCGTCAGCTTCAGCAGAAAGTAGGGCCGAATTTCATTCTGACCATGGCTCCTCAAACGATCGATATGCAGAGCAATCAGAGCAGTTATTTGCAGTTCTATGCGAATGTCAAAGATATTACGACGGTCATCAATACGCAGTACTATAACTCCGGTTGTATGCTCGGCCGCGACGGCAAATGCTACTCGCAGGGAACGGTCGATTTCTTGACTGCACTGACTGATCTGACGCTGCAATGGGTACCGGCTTCACAACTCGGCCTCGGTGTACCGGCCACTCCATCTGCTGCGGGCGGCGGTTATGTCTCTGCCGCAGTCGTTAATCAGGCACTGAACTGCCTGGCTACAGGCAACAGCTGCGGCAGCTACAAGCCGGTCGCCAAGTACCCGGATATCCGGGGAGCTATGACCTGGTCGATTAACTGGGACGGTTCGAACGGATACACCTTTGCCAAAACCGTGAAACCACAGCTGAACAGTATGCCTTAAAAACGTAGTTATTCGACAAAAAACATCCCGAAGGGCACAAAACCCTTCGGGATGTTTTTAATTTGTCAGAAAAGTTTGAGGAAAGTTCAACGTTTCTTTATCCGGAATTGATTTCCGGCTCATAAGAAATTGATACAATACAAGTGTACAAATAGATTTATTATACAAGGCAAGGTATAAGGTTGCTCAGTCCCTGGTTCTTAGTGTCTATCAGAGTTAGCGGTTCACTATAATTCAATTGATGTCAGGGGGAGAGCCGTGCAGCATCCTGCAAAATTTTTCAAGTACCTGAAACCTTCCACAGGGAAAGAACGGAAATTGTTGACACGTCGCTGGAGTTTTTTGTGTGTGGGAGTTCTATTGGCTTTGGTTAGTATCGTCATTCCTTTTCAAGCGGGATTGCCGCATGCCCAAATGGCCGATACGGACAGTAAGGTGCTTGAAAGCAGCAGGATACCTGCAGGGCAAATCAGCGCGGGCGCGAGCCCCGACCGTACCCTGGATAAAGCGCAATCCGGCGGACAAGCCAGTCATGCCAAAGGTGAAACAGGGCCGCAGGGCGAAGGCAAGGCAGGCAGCCCCCAGACCGGTGGCAGCGCCGGAACCAAGCCTGTAACAGGTAACAAACTGATACAGGTCATGGAGCCGGATACCCGGATCGCGCTTGCTCCAACCATTGTCACCGAGCTTCAGAGCAAGGAAGAGCTCAGTAAGCTCAAAGCTCCGGCTTTGCCTGCTACAGTGATCCTGCATGTGAACAGCGGACTGGTCGTGACGGACTCCACCGGCAAGACAGAAGTTGGGGATCTGGAAACCGTGCTCAGTACGGTGGACGGGCAGATGATCCCGGCGTTCTATGTGAAGAACAAGGAAACGGTGGACCGGCTGGTCAGTATGCTGAAGAGAAAAGGCATCGAGGATGCCTTTGTCGTCTCGGATCAGGGCGAGCTGGTTAAAAGAGCCCGGACCCAATATCCGGTTGTACGCGGGATTGTCGATTTTAGCGCAGCGGGATCTATCCCGTGAGGGGCTGATGAACATCCGGCGCCAGACAACCAAGAGCCTGGCCAAGATCGCCATTATGCCTGCGGCGGCTTCTTCCAGAGAGGCGGTGAACTATCTCCAGCAGCGCCTGATCGTCGTATGGGCCAAGGAGATTTCGGATGCGCCCCGTACCAATCTGGCGGTTCACACGCTTATCACAGCGGGAGTAAACGGGATTGTCACGGATTCGCCGAAGATCGCGCTGGGAGCTCTCAAGCTGTATTCCCACGAGAAGACACTCGTTCGCAAGCCTTACATCATTGCACACCGCGGAATGCCATCCAAGGCTCCGGAGAATACCATCATAAGCGACCGGCTCGGACTCGAAGCCGGGGCAGATTTTATAGAGAACGATATGTATTTGACCAAAGATGGTCATCTTGTTATTATTCATGATCCCGTTGTAGAAAGCACGACGAACGGAAAAGGCAAGGTGGAGGATTTCACCCTCGCGCAGCTCAAGAAATTGAATGCGAATAAGCTTTTTCCAAGCGGATACCCGAATGTACAAATCCCGACGCTGGAGGAGCAGATTGATCTGGCCCGCAGCAAGGGGAAAATGATCCTGGCGGAAATGAAATCGAAGAATCCGGCCGCGATGGAGAAGCTGGTTCAGGTTATCAGAGACAAAGGTGCCGAAGACCTCATGAACGTGATGTCTTTCGATGCCGATCAGCTAAGAAGGCTGTCCGAGCTGATGCCGGAAATGCCATGCGGGCTGCTGACCGGTGAAATAGCGAATGAATCGAAAGTCGATCAGTCATTATCCGACACACTCAAGCTCATGCAGATGCGGAACACGACGCTTAATACCACCTACTCAGGGCTCGGCCAGAATTTTATGGAGGCCGCCAAGCACAGGGGGCTTATTATTTCTCCGTGGACGTTTAACGACAAAGCGAATTTCATGCGGTACTTCGGTTACGGGGCTTACGGCATTACGACAGACTACGCATTCTGGGCTTCGGACTGGGCCGCATCGGTCACACCGGGCATACAAAAAGTAGTGCTGGACGTGAATGAGAGCACGGATTTGTCCGTTATCGTGGAAACCTTCAAAGGAACGAGGACGGATTCGAAGGCGGAAATTATTGTGCTCGACGGGCAGGACAAGATCGGCGTAAGCGGAGGCAGAGTGACTGCGAAAGAGCAGGGAACCGCTCATGTACTGCTTAGATACACCGCTTCAATCGAAGGCGGAGGCCGCTATGATTTGTACACGCAGCCCGTGACGCTGGAAGTAAGAGAGACAGGCGGGGCGGCGGTTAAGCTCTAGAGCACGCAGGCCCCACAGCTTCAAACCGCCGGTACTAGCGCAAGAGATGCGATGAAGCATCAATAAGAGCATTTGTCCCATGGAACGGTGCGGTTCATATGGTTCATACGGAAAGACCTGGCCTCGGTAAACAGAGCCAGGTCTTTTTTTTATGCTTAAACGCGGGACTTCTTCTCCTCATCCCAGTGGATGACATGCCGTGTTCCGCTTTTCGCCTCGTAGATCAGGCGGCGGCTGCGGTTGAACACACAGCGCAGCAGGTGAATGCCAAGTGTCATATCGGTGAAGAAGAGAACGATGGTGTAGAGGGCTTTGGCCACATTCGGCAGAGAGCTGCTTACAATCTGGAGCATAAGTACATGAAGGCCTCCCAGGAGCAAGTAGAGCAGCCCATACCGGATAAGAAGTTCGCTAAGACGGATTCGTTTTCCTTTTCCCTGCAGACGGATCCGGACGATCCATTTGCCGGCGGTAAATCCGTTCGTAGCATACGGGATGACCATGAAATAGACCAGCACCATAGATACGAAGGGATAGGGAAAGTCGAGTACGCTAAGGAAGGCTAGCAGAGGCAGCGCCAGTAACCAGTCCATCATAAAAGCAAGCCCCCGGCGCGTATAAGTGACCCGCTTAGCCGAAAAATCCACATGTTCATCAAGTTTGTCCATACGCGGCAGTACAGCGGATATCCAAGCTGCTGCAACAAAACCAAGCATACCTCCTGTGGTATTCATCAATAAATCGTCAATATCAAACAGCCGGTAAGGATAATCATAGATGCCGTATAAGCCTGTGACCTGCGTCATTTCGAAAAAGAGAGCCAGGCTGAAAGAAAGCAGCAGGCAGGCGACCCATCTGACCCGGAAATAATAGCGCAGGAAAATTCCGAACGGGACGGTGAGCAAGACATTGAACACGACCTGGAGGAATGCCCTTTCTTTTAAAAGATGAAGATAGGTTACCGGCTGCTGCGGGTCAACGGCTGTTTCTTTCAGAATGTCCAGAACAAAGTGGAAAGGAACCAACTGGACATAGGAGGCTGCCTGCGGAGGCTCATTATGGATGCTGGCCGGCAGCGGCAGAATGATCAGGTAAAGGACGTTCATCATATATAAGAGAAACAAATACAGCAGTAAAGCCCGGTATTTGTTAATATAGCCATGCTTCCGGTACTGAAAGAGCAGGAAGGGCAAGGTGAACAGAACAGCCGCAACCGGAAAGCTGGCGAAAGCGTAAGAGATCGGGAATAAATAAAAGCTAAGCATTGAGAACACCTGCCAGTAAAGTTTTGATGATGGTTATCCGAGTCAAGGTTAGGGAATGAATGGATCTGGGCGGAATGATTCCTTATATGTAGACGATAACCCGGCACCGTACGTTGCGCGCCGGTCGGTGTGATCCTTATTCTGTCCATATCGAAGCACTCCTGAGCGGAAAGATTGTGCTACAATGATTTTGTTACGGATATTCCTAATGAAAGGTGAAGGAAGCCTTTAATGACGGATCTCGAACATATACTCAAGCTCGTTCAGAGCGGGGCACTGAACCCTGCCGAGGCGGAGAAGCAAATTACCGCAGCAATGCACAGCCGTGCAGGAGCGGAGCAGGAGCTGAATCTCGGATTCGCTCAGCTGGATTTGCAGCGGGAGAAGCGGACGGGCTGCCCGGAAGTGATCTTCGGCGAGGGCAAGACGGTGGAGCAGCTGCTGGTTATCTTTCAGAAGCTGTCCGAGCATTCGGATCGCGTGCTTGCCACCCGGATTGATACGGATAAGGCCGCGGCGCTCACCGGCGCTGTGAGCGGGGCGGTCTATCATACAGCTGCCCGGGCCGTTACCTGGTACCGCAGCGGCAGTCAGCCGCCTGTGCTGCATGAAGGGTATGTGGCGGTTGTCTGCGCCGGTACTTCGGATCTGCCTGTAGCGGAAGAAGCCGCTGTAACCGCCGAGTACATGGGCGTGCGCGTAGAGCGCATCTATGATGTGGGCGTGGCAGGAATTCACCGGCTGTTCCGCAGGCTGGAGCTCATCCGCGGGGCCAATTCCATCGTGGTGGTCGCCGGAATGGAGGGGGCGCTTGCCAGCGTGGTTGGCGGACTCGTCTCTAAGCCGATCGTAGCCGTACCGGCTAGCATCGGCTACGGAGCCAACTTTGGCGGTCTCGCTCCGCTGCTCTCCATGCTCAACTCTTGCTCTCCCGGAGTCGCGGTCGTGAATATCGACAATGGTTTCGGCGGCGGTTATTACGCAAGTATGATCCGATAAAATACTCATGAAAGAGGATGAGTCCTATGCGTATTTTGTATCTCGACTGCTTCTCCGGCTTAAGCGGAGATATGATGGTCGCCGCTTTGGTGGATGCCGGGGCGGATCGCTTGTACTTGGAAGAAGAGCTTCAGCGGATTCGACTGGAACCGTTCACACTTGAGTGGAAACGTGTCATTAAGCGGGGCATCTCATCCTTGAAATTCGATGTTGTGCCTGATCCCGGGCACCCGCCTGTTCATCACAGGCATTACTCCGAGATCGTTGCCATGCTGACCCAGGCGGGTTTTAACGAACGTGTTAGTAGCTTAAGTCTGGCGATGTTCGAGAAAATCGGTCTGGCGGAGTCCAAAATTCATGGAATTCCGCTGGAAACCGTTCATTTTCACGAGGTAGGGGCTATTGACTCTATCGTGGACATCGTCGGTATTGCACTTGCTATAGATTCTCTTCAGGTAGATCAAATCTATTCGTCACCGGTACCGCTGGGCTCAGGGACCATCCGGATTGACCACGGTGTCTATCCGGTGCCTGCCCCGGCTACGCTGGAGATGATGCGCGGGCTTCCCGTTGCTTCGACGAAGCTCCGCTACGAATTGACAACACCGACTGGAGCGGGTGTCGTCTCCGGAATCGTCGATGAGTTCTGCGACGGGATTCCGCCGATGATCGTAGAGGCGATTGGCTACGGTGCGGGTACACGCGACCTGCCGGAGCAGCCTAACGTGCTGCGTGTCATAGTCGGAACAGATACGTCCGGCCTGACGCAGCACGCGCATACGCACAGCCATGCGCATACTCACTCTCATGAGCATGAACATGCACACAGCCACGATCATGATCCTGTACATCACCATGGCCACAGCCATGTGCATGATCACAGCCGCGATCATGGGCACAGCCAGGATCACGATCACGGCCACGGCCATATGCAAGATCACAACCGCGATCACGGCCAGAGCCATGTGCATGATCACAGTCACGAACCGGTTCAAGAGTCCGAACCTCCAAATGAACTGGAGCAGAGTCCTAAGCATAATCATTAAAGGGCTGCCATAGTTCCCAGGCTCCAACTGAATTTTACCTTCAAGCAGCTTCCGTATATTAGCGGAAGCTGTTTTTTTGACATGGACGGGTGAATTTATTCATAGGTATGAAGTAATGGATACCTCATAAAATGTAGGCGTTTACTTGGAGATAGGCTCCAAATGTGTTATCATATTAGTAACAGATATCAAAGGGGGAGAGGATTTGAGACATTCATTTGTTAGAATGAACTGGGTTATTTTCCTGATCCTCTCCCTGATTTGCAGCGTCTCCGTTCCCGCCAAAATCAATGATAATGTGTTTACCGAGTTTAGCTTTGATACCTCGATTCCACTTACGGATGGTACTTCGAAAAATACGGTGCGCAAGAGCGCTCCTCATTTCGCTAAAATTTTTAAAAAACTGGTTAATGTGGCCAATACTTTACTGGTCTTGTTTGTTCTGCCTCTGTTCCTTGCCCTCAACGCCTTTATTACGAGTGTCCCCTTCAGACCTTACATATCCCTGTTAAAACGAAGACAACTGCTTGACCCCATTAAATTCACCTCCACGTTCGTGGGCCATACTCCTTCTTGTTTGATTTAACTCCTTATCTATTAACTCACTGAATTATGTGCGGATTTAATTGAAAAAAACGCCGGTTGAGCCGGTTTCTATAAGTACGCCTGTTTGCTTGTTATCGTGATAGCGTAAGTTGATTTTTGTGGCAGAGTTAGTGATTAAACAACGGAATGATACAGGACGTTTCAGATTAATCCGGTCAAAAAAACAGCCGGTAAACCAAGGGACCCGTGTGTCTTCAGCCGGTGAGTCCTTATATCGCTGCGCGGGCAGGAACCAGGCAGAATAACGGCTTTGCTGCTGCAAAGAGTCCGTTATAACTATGAATGATATGGGAGGCAATACGAGTATGTACGTTAGAGAATCGGATTTACCGGGAATCGGGAAGAAGTTTGTGATCGACAGCCGGGGCGGAGATAAGCTGGTCATTATTATTCATGATGACGGAAGGCGTGAAATGTACCATTTTGACCATGAAGATCCCGATGAGAGCATTTCGATGATTACGCTGGATGATGATGAGGCTAGACAAGTCGCGGCTATTGTAGGCGGAATGACGTATAAGCCCAAAGCGCTGGAGACGATCGAAGTCGCCCTTCACGATCTTATTATCGAGTGGTATAAAATCGAATCCCATTACAAGTGTGTGGGACAATCAATCGGGGAGCTGGATGTCCGGCAGAACTCCGGGGCAACGGTGATCGCCATCGTAGAGCGGAATCAGAAGCAGCAGATTAACCCGGGGCCGGAAGTTGTGCTCAAAGCCGAAACGACCTTGATTGTCGCAGGTGAACGGGAACAGCAAAGACTTATCAAACAAATTTTACTGAACGGAAGTGGTTGAATAGATGAATCATCTTGTATTTGAGGTAGGTCTGGCCATTGCACTTATTGCAGGGGCCGGACTGTTGTCTGCCAAACTCCGCTTTTCCGTCATTCCATTCTATATTCTGGTTGGAATGGCGGTAGGCCCCCATGCTTTACAGTGGTGGCATTTTGACTTCCGGTTTATCGAAAGTCAGCCGCTGATTGAATTTATGGGACGGATCGGTGTCCTCTTCCTCTTATTCTATCTGGGGCTTGAGTTCTCCGTGGGCCGGCTGATCAAGTCGGGCCGTTCTATCGCTATCGGGGGAACGATTTATATTCTCATTAACTTTTCACTGGGTGTATTATTTGCCTGGTCCTTATCATTTCCGCTGGAGGAAATTCTGGTGATCGCAGGGATCACAACCATTTCGTCCAGTGCGATTGTGGCTAAAGTGCTTGTTGACTTGAAAAGAACAGCCAATGCAGAAACGGAAATGATTCTGGGTATTATCATGTTCGAAGATGTGTTCCTTGCCGTATATATCTCCATTCTTTCGGGTCTGGTCCTCAGCGGTTCTTCTACGCTCGGCGGCGTCCTAATGTCCGCACTGATAGCGCTCGGCTTCATGCTGGTGCTGCTCGTTGCGGGCAGGAAGGCCGTACCCTTCTTGAACAAAGCACTCAATATCCGCTCGAACGAATTGTTCGCGCTCGTCATTTTTGCCATTCTGTTCCTCATTGCGGGATTCTCGGAGACGATCCATGTCGCGGAAGCTATCGGCGCTCTCCTGGTCGGACTCGTCCTGGCTGAAACGGAGCATGCTAAGCGGATAGAGCACCTCATTCTGCCGTTCCGTGATTTCTTCGGTGCGATCTTTTTCTTCAGCTTCGGCCTTACGATCGATCCCTTCGCGCTTGGCGGGGCGGTATGGCTGTCGCTGGGAGCGGTTCTCATTACGCTGTTGGGTAATTTCGCTGCGGGCATGTTCGCGGGTAAGACGGCAGGACTCTCGCCCAAAGCTTCGTCTAATATCGGTCTGACGATTGTGGCCCGCGGTGAATTCTCCATTATTATGGCCAACATGGCCAAAGCAGGCGGCCTGCTCACGATTATTCAGCCTTTTGCGGCACTCTATGTGCTCATCCTCGCTATTCTGGGGCCGCTTCTGACCAAGGAAAGCAAGCACATTTATAAAGCGCTGGATAAAGTCTTTAAATTCAAACCGCCTTCCAAGGTAATAAAACAGAATCGGCCGAAAGAAGGAGGAAGCTGATCTGTATTCGGATCCAAAGCGCTGTCCGGTAAGAAACCATCCTTGCGGATGGAATTAACCTAGCGAAGAGGAGGAATCGGAATGAAGCTTGTACGTGTTCCTGCAGGACCGGCTAAGCAGCCTGCCTTGGGCAGGCTAACCCGAACACAGTGGGGGCTTAAGCTGTTGATGGTCGTTCTCGGCAGTTTTCTTGCCGCTGTCGGGCTTGAATTGTTTCTTATACCGAACGGGATGATTGTAGGCGGAATGACGGGTGTCTCCGCACTGTTCGCCCATTTTACAGAAATGCGGCTCGGTTTGTTCTTGTTTGTGCTGAATCTGCCGCTTATCTTATTGTCTTACCGCCGTGTACGCAGGGAATGGATACTCGTCACTTTCCTGGGATTGCTGGTCTTCTCGGTCAGCACTCTCTTTCTGCATCCCGTACCGGCCCTCCTTGAGAACGGACTTCCTGCCGCATTAGGGGGAGGATTGGCTTTAGGTCTGGGGATAGGTCTTGTGGTCAGGTACGGAGGTACGCTCGATACTCTGGAAATGACGAACGGCACCTGGAAATTAAAAGATGCGGGGGCCGCGTACCACGGAGTGATGCTGCTCAATCTCATGATCTTAACCGGCGCGGGTTTTATTTACGGCTGGGAACAGGCCATGTATTCGATTCTTGCCTATTTGCTGGCTTATGAAATGGTTCACTTTGCGATGAGAGGATTTACCGTTCATCGGCGGGTGAATATTATTAGCTTATGGCCTGAGGATATTGAGCAGGAGGTGGAGAGGCGCCTCGGACGCATTGCCCAATACCCACAGCAGCCGGCTGATGAATTTGAAGACAATAGGGGGGCACTGACCGGAGAAGAAGATGCAGGGGGAGCAAGGCACAGAAGCCGCCGCACACCGCATTCATTCTCTTATGTCGTTCATTTCATGGAGATGCCGAAGTTTAAAGCGATCGTCGGGGCTGCCGACCCGCTTGCTGTGATTACAGTGGAAGAGCAGGGAGTCAGAAGAGACGGACGACCTGTGAATTAATGCGAAGCTGACAAAGCATGAGGGCTGCCGAATGGAGCCTGCCGCAAAGGCAGTCCAAGTGAGGCAGTCCTAACAGATAAGCACAAGCACCTTGGGAACCGCTCTAACAGTGGGCCCGAAGGTGCTTGTGCTATTTGCATTGAGCCGCTCGGCCCCTGCCACCATCCATTCACCGATAAAACGGATTACTCCGGCGCAGGCGCGGACTTGAGCTTGCTAAATTGCATCCGTACTTCATCGTACACGGATTTGAGCGGAATTCCGTGCTTCCGTGCGATTTCGGAGCACTCTGCAAATTCGGGCGCATACTGGACCAGCTTACCTCTGTGGTAGCCAGCTTTGACCGTCAGAAGACCCCAGGAAGTCTCGACCGAATGGAATTCCCTGGATAACCGGTGGCATACAGCGGGGGCATAACGGATCCCGAGCGTAGTCGTTTCGCGGAAAATAACCGTTTCTACCGCCTCCAGCCGGGTCTCCTCCACGAGGACATTGAGCATGATGCCAGGGCGGCCTTTTTTCATCAGAATCGGAATCCAATAGACGTCGTTGGCCCCTTCTTCAAACAGCCGGTCGGACACGTAAGAGGTCCATTCGGGGTTCATATCATCCAGATTGGCTTGAACCATTAGCATGGCAGGATCTCGATGCTCTTCCCTGTGATCAAAGCTCATTGGTATACCTCCGGTTATAGGATATTACAAGTGAAAAGGATGCAAGTGTAAGTCCCTCTGAAGCATATATGCCGCCAAATTGTCCGTCTGACAAAGAGCGCGCCTAATCATCATCGGGAAGATCGCGCGTGACCTGGGCGATCCGCTCAACGACAGCTTCTGGCGGTTCGAGCGGTGGCCGAAATAAGCAGAGCTAGCAGAACTAGTGGAGCAGCAGAGCTAGCAGAACTAGTAGAACTAGCGGAACTAGCAGAAGTAGCAGAATTAGCGAAACTAGCAGAACAAGCGGAACAAGTGGAACAAGTGGAACTAGCGGAACTAGCTAGAACTAGCAGAGCACAGAACTAGCTGAACAGGCCCGCCGCCACTAACGGATGGCAGCCGGCTTACCAGATCTAGGCTACTTCAACAGGGAGTTCATGAACTGGCCGTACTGCCGGAGCATTTCGCGTCCGGACAACTCTCCGCTGAAGTCCTCGGCACCAAGCCAGCCCTGGTAACCGACGGCCTGGAGGTCACTGATGACCTGCCGCCAGTCGACCATGCCCGAACGAAAAGAACATCCGCCTGAGGTCCAGCGGACGATGCCGTTTTCTTCGGGGCCAGGCTCCCAGCCGGCATTTTTAACATGTACATGAGCCAGGTAAGGGCCCAAGAGCTCCATGCCCATGCGGTAATTCTCGAAGCCTTCATAGACCATGTTGCCCGGGTCATAGAGCACTCCGATGTGATCAGGGCTTAAGCCTTCTACCAGCCGGTAAGCTGCTGAGGCGCTGGGAGCAATGGTGACATGGTGGGTCTCGACGAGCCCTTTGACACCATACTGGGCACACAGGCTTTCGGCTGCCTTCAGATAAGCCAGCTGTTCCTCGAACAAGCCGCCGTAGCGGCGTGAGCGGTCATACCGGTGGACGCCGAGCCGGATGAAGGAAGCACCGAGCTTGCGCGCTGCCTCCAGCACGCGCCTCGTGCCTTCCAGATCACCGCAGGTAAGGTAGGGCGTCACACTTACCGTGATCATGCCGTTTGCTTCCACCGCCTGTCTGAACCGGATGAGCTCTGCTTCGTCCCAGTCGGAGGAGATGGAACAGAGGTTATTGCGCCAGTAAGAAGGAGTTTCGTGAGCCATTTCAGGCGGCACGTCCTTGTATCTCCACTCGACGCCCGTGATTCCGGCATCCCGTGCGGCTGAGACAAGTTCCTCCGGCGTCAGATCAGGCGTAGCGGCAGTGAATACGGAAAGTTTCATGAAGTGGGAGACCTCCCAATAAACTAGAGTGGATAAGCATGTAAAGGTGTAGAAAGAAGCTGGAATATGCATGCACATCTTGCCCATACAATTCCCCGGATTCTTCGCTTTATTTTCTGAGTATGGCGTGATAGCCGGTTTCCCAACAAGCCGTTCCTGCGCGCAGCTATCCAAAGATCCAGGATTTTACTATCTGTGCATGTAACGGCGTAGTGGATGAATAAGCTTAAGTAGACAGATTCAAGTAGACAGGGAGTCCCGGATGATTTTCTTGTATTTCTCAGGTGTCAGACCGATTTGCTGCTTGAACAAACGGCTGAAATGGGCGAGATGTTTGAATCCGACCTGCAGACATACTTCTGTAACCGACTGAGTCGGATCATGCATGAACAAGGTCTTGGCTTCATTAATGCGGCGCCGGTAAATAAAATGAAAGATCGTGAGACCTGTAATTTCCTTGAATATTTTGGAAAGATAAAATTTACTGAAATTCAGATGCTTCTGAAGGTGCTCGAGCTGCAGGTCTTCCGCATAATGCTCCTCAAGAAAGCTGACGATCCGCTGTACGTGCTTCTCTTTCTCCGACGTAAACTCGCGCCGGGTCCGCTGCGTCCGAAGACACTGCTCATGAATGAAGTAAAGCAGATCGACGAAAGCCAGATGCAGCCTGTTATAGCCGATAATGCCGCCTGAGGTATGATGCGTATGCATTTCAAGCAGAATGCGCTCCGCTTCTTCCTTTTCCCGGCCGCGCAAAGACAGCTTGAAATTCTTGAGTTCCTGAAAAGGCTGCAGCATGTTGACGGCATGGGGCAGTTCAAGAAACGGCTTCAGAACAGCCGGTTCAAAGTGGACAGTCGTCCGGATGTAAGGAACGGATGTATCTACCTTCGGACAGTGGAGGGTCATCCCGTTCATCAGGATCAGATCTCCCGGCTGAAGCATATAGATACTGCCGCCGATCAGATAGTTGCAGCTCCCGCTGTGAAAATAATACACCTCATAGTAGGTGTGGGAATGAAAGGCGGAGCCCACCGGATTGTCGTTGCGGTATGTAATTCCGAGCGTATCCTCGTGAACGGAGAAATTGGAGAACATAGGCGTTATGCACCGCGTTTCATCTGGATATGAGCAGATTCGGATGCAGCTTGTCAGGAAATCTGCTCCATCCAGTGTACCATGCCGTTTTTTGTTCACCAAGCGGAGTTGGAGCGGTTACACCCGCCGGGTACCGGCTGATGCCTCAGTTTTGGCGGTGCCGGAATTACGGATCTGTTCCTGGAGCAATTCATAGAACCGGTCTTCGTCGAGCGGGAAGTCCACCCACTCGTCAGTCCATGTGGACATCAGCATGGCGTTCGAAAGCGAAAGGCCGTGAATTCCTTCTTCACCGGGGGAAAGCAGAGGCGTGCCCTGGAGAATTCCGTTGATCCAGTCCTGGGTGATCAGATAATGTTCTCCGCGCGGTTCTGCTACGGGAATGTCGATTTTCCAGAACTCCGGCTGTCCGAACATACCTGTGAAGGCGGCATTGAATTCAGTCTCGGACTGGCGTGAACGGTAGAGGGTCAGCCGGTCGTCTTCTACTACGATCTTGCCGCGATCGCCAATGATCTCCAGCCGGTTCGTACCCGGTGTCTCGCAGGCTGAAGTGATGAACACGCCGGTGGCGCCGTTTGGATATTCGACATAAGCCGTAACTTCATTCTCTACTTCAATCGTCCGGTATTTGCCGAAGGAGCAGAAAGCGCGCATGCGGGTGGGCATCATGCCGACGACCCACTGCCACAGATCGAGTTGGTGCGGGGACTGGTTGATCAGCACGCCGCCGCCTTCCCCGGCCCAAGTGGCGCGCCAGCCGCCGGAGTTGTAATAGCTCTGGGCCCGGTACCAGAGGGTGATGATCCAGTTCGTTCTGCGGATCTCACCGATCTCGCCTTCGGCAATGAGATCTTTCACCTTCCGGTAGAGAGGCTGTGTCCGCTGGTTGTACATGATGCCGAACACTTTACCGGAATCCTTGGCTGCCTGGTTCATGTCACGCACTTGTTTGGTGTAGACACCGGCCGGCTTCTCGGTAAGTACGTGCAGACCGTGCCCGAAGGCCGCGATGGCTTCCGATGGGTGAGCATAGTGAGGTGTACAAATGATCACTCCGTCAATTGCACCCGAGGCATACATGTCTTCTACATTTGTAAAAATAGCGAGCTGATTTCCCAGCGCCTGCCTGGCCCATTCCAGACGTTCCGGGTTCTGGTCGCATACCGCCGTTAATACGGCTCCGCTGACTTTGTTCTGGATTAAATGTCTGGCATGTCCTGTACCCATGTTGCCTAAACCAACGATACCAATACGGACTTGATTCATGATCGTTACCATCCTCTCCGGCTGTAATCTTGGGATTGTCTTGTGACTAGTGTAGCATGTGGATAATGAAAGCGTTTTACTGGGGTTTGCCTGTTCCGTCTGTAATTTGATTGAAATTGTCCTGTGTGCAGGCATGCAGGAAAGTTTGGAGGCTTATCCAGGGCAGGGCTTCTAGAGGGCTTATGCAAGGAAACTCTAGTAGTTTGGCGTTCGTTAAGATAGCGGTGAGCTTTGCAAAGATGACGACTGGGAGGAAGCGGTGATGGGTATAAAAGAATCAACCCGCAAGAAAGATCGGAAGCTGGGTGAAATTCTCCGCAGTATGGAACGTGTGATGGTGGCCTTCTCGGGAGGCGTTGACAGTACTTTTGTCCTCAAGCGGGCTCAGCAGGAGCTTGGAAGCCAGGTGCTCGCCGTGACAGCCGCTTCTGAAACGTTTCCGTCCCGTGAATTTGATGCTGCTGTATGTCTGGCAGAAGAGATGGGCGTGAAGCTCTGGGCAACCGAAGTGAAGGAATTGGACAACGCAGAGTTTGCAGCTAACAATCCCGACCGCTGCTATCACTGTAAGACAGGACTGTATACTCACCTGCGGGAGATAGCTGCCGAGAAGGGTTATCCTTACGTGCTGGACGGATCCAATGTGGATGATCTGGGCGATTACCGTCCGGGGCTCCAGGCTAAGAACGAGCAGGGAGTAAGGAGTACCCTGCAGGAAGCCGGACTGACCAAGGAGGAGATCCGTCAGCTTTCCAGGGAACTGGGGCTTCCGACGTGGAATAAGCCGTCTTTTGCCTGCTTATCCTCCAGAATTCCGTATGGCACCCGGATTGAGAAATGGAAAATCGATCAGCTGGACGAAGGGGAGTATTTCCTGTCTCGTCTCGGGCTTTACCAGGTGCGGGTGCGCCATCACGATAAGCTGGCCCGGATCGAAGTGATGCCGGAGGAGATGGCTCTCGTGATTGAGAACCGGGACGCCGTCTATAAGAAGTTTAAGGAACTCGGGTTCGCTTACGTCACCCTGGATTTGCAAGGGTACCGGACTGGGAGCATGAACGAAGTGTTGACGAAGGAGACGAAAGCACTCGGCACTTACAGTCAGGCGGAAGGAAGATTGTTATGAATTATTATCGGCGTAACCGTAAGTGGCTGCTTTACATGATTCCCGTACTTATCCTGCATGTGATCGGGCTGTTGTTCCTCCTAATTGCGGCAGACGGCCGCCCGTCCTTGTGGGGACTGGGGCTGCTTGCTTATACACTTGGCCTGCGTCATGCATTTGATGCGGACCATATCACCGTCATTGATAATACGGTCCGCAAGCTCGTCCAGCAGAAGAGCAATTCCGCAGGCGTGGGCTTTTACTTCTCGTTAGGCCATTCCTCTGTCGTGTTCGTTGCAGTGGTCATCATGGTTCTGTCCATGCACTGGATGAATACGAATCTGGATGTTCTTCAGGAAGTCGGCGGGATCTTCGGGCCGTCGATATCGGGCCTGTTCCTGCTTTTCATCGGATTTTTGAATTTGTGGGTTTTGCTGGATCTCGTCCGGTTGTTCCGGCGCTTGCACGGCAGCGCTTATAAAGAGGAAGAGTCCGGGGAGCTCATGTATCAACGAGGGTTATTATCCAGATGGATCCGGCCGCTTTACAAATTAGTGAATCGCAGTTGGCATATCTACCCGCTCGGCTTCCTGTTTGGTCTCGGACTTGATACGGCCAGCGAAATTTTGCTGCTCGTCGTATCAGGCAGTGCGATATCGGGCGGTGTGCCGGCCGTAGGGATTTTCGCTTTGCCGATTCTATTCGCAGCAGGGATGGTACTGATGGACACGGCAGACGGGATCTTCATGACCAGCGCTTACCGCTGGGCGTTGAATACCCCGCAGCGTAAGCTGTACTACAATATTTTCGTAACCGGGCTGGGCGTGACTGCAGCATTCATTATAGGCACCGTGCAGCTGGCTCAGGTCTTTTCCACCGAAATGAATTGGCGGGGAGCGATCTGGATGTGGTTCCAAGCTATTGATTTTGGAATTCTGGGCTACGCGCTTGTGGCGCTTTTCCTGCTCAGCTGGGCAGTGTCAAGGGGGATTTGGCGTAGGAAGAAGGTGAAGAGTTCGGTGATTTAAGGCCAATCGTTCGACATATGAATGAGTGGAATTTGCCGTTACTCACACCGAATAACCGCCCGCAGAGGAATATGACTTTACTATACTGAACGGCGGGAGAGGCCGGGTCTTCGGCGGGGCCGTAACCTGATCGGTTAGTATTAGGAAGGCCGACGGCAGGAAACCAAACAAGAAAAGCACCCGGGAACCGTGAGGAACCCGGGTGCTTATTAGTTCGATTAATAGGATCGATCTCGTGCAAGCTAATCATAATAGAAGATAAGGCCGGATTGGCGGATTCCATTAAGATCTTAGTTTACTCCAGGTTGCAGAGCCGACAATACCGTCGGAAGTCAGCGAACTGGCTGTCTGGAACTTCTTCACGGCAGTCTCTGTGCCGCTGCCGAAGGCACCATCGGCAGTGACGCTGTAGCCCTTCTTCGTCAACAGACGCTGGAGTACCTTCACTGCGTCTCCGGAGCTTCCGTTACGCAGAACGGCCGTTGTGGTCGCAAGCGCGTCCAGCTTGTCGGATGTCGCCGGACCGACAATCCCGTCTGCCGTCAATCCGTGTGCGGATTGGAACTGCTTGACGATGGTTTCGGTGCCGCTGCCGAAGATCCCATCGGCACTCAGCGTGTAGCCGACTTTATTCAGCTGCTGCTGCATGGACCTTACCTGCTCGCCGGAATCGCCTACCTTCAGGACGCCATCGTCCGGCTCTTCGCCGCCGCCACCGCTTGCCAGGACGTGATGCACGCCGTCCGTAGTTGGAAGCGGGAGGCTGAGTCCGGCCTGCTGCGCGACAGCCTTAAGCTGGCTGTTAACGAAGGTTTTGCCGTTAAGCGCATTTCCGGCAGCATCCCGGACGGTCGCATCGAAGGCGATTCCCCGCGTATGCGGTGCGGTGCTGCTCGGCTTGGCTACGACAGAGCCGAGGCCGTGAGCCGCCTTCTCGTTGGCGACACAGGTTGATTTCGATGCATTTTCTACAATCTCATATAAGTGACGCTGATATTGAAAAGGCCGGTAGGCGGAATTAAAAGTAATCGTCCAGTTCTTCTGTTTAAGTAAATTGACATAGGTGTCTCTTTTTTTAATCAGATCCGGATCGACATTATCCCAGATCACTTTCTGTCCGTTTTCCATTTTGATAGCGAGCGGGTCCGTCATGTTTGTTAAATACCCTCCGCATGTTTCCGATGCGAATGCTGAGCCTGCGAGTGAAAGGGAGGAGAACATCAGCCCCGTACAGGTTACCGCGATCATCGACTTTTTGCCTAGTTTTTTTAACATCATAATTTCCCTCCGTTACCATAAATTTTGGTTATGGAACCAATTATTATTAAACTAGTTGCCAGATAACTAACCTATTAATTCCAAATAAAACCGGAATAATGTCCGTATGCAGGGTAGATAAACCGTGATATATCATGGGTTCAGCGGACGTAATAAAAAAAGTAAAGCTGCCTAAACATAAGACAGCTTTACTATTCATACAAAGGCAGATATCAGTTCATTTTGATATTGACGGTTTCTTCACCTGCGTTTACAAAGCTTGTGCTTACTTGCGTGGAATTCGGATAAGAACAGTATCCGCCTGTATCCGCTGCCAGCCATTGATGATTGCTCGTAGAGCTGGTACCGATCATGGAGGCGGACCATTTAACATTCTTCAAGTACGAACCGGTGTCGTAAGGCTGCGGGTCGTTGCTCGCAATGGCCGTTATTCTTTTGATCTCATTTCCTGCTCCGCTTTTTTTCCAGCCTGCGGCATTCGTTACAACGGTGTAATTGTCCGCCGCATTATTATCATAGCGGACCCCGGCTGCATAAAGTGCAACCTGTCCATCGGCAGGCACATAATATTTAAAAGTCAAAGTTTGTCCGGCCTTAAACCGGAACGAAGTGTTGTGGTAATATTGACCGCCGGTAAATATAGAATGCGCCCAGTTATTATAAGTTTTGCTGTACTGGAAACCGGCATCTACTTCAGAGGCCCCATTGCTTGCATGCCCGCCGGTATAAATATAAGGAGTATCATTGGAATTCGTGTTATTTACGTATACTTCATTATTGGTACTAGAAGGGAGATAAACCTTGCCTGACCACCACGAGTAACCGGGTTGTGAGAATACGCGTCTGTACGGACCGCCCGCATTTCCGCAAGCATAGCCCGCGAGTGGAGTAATAGCGGAGGGAGCTGCCTGCTGTCTGACTTTAGTAGATTCGTTTAATAGGGTAAATTTCTCTCCGCCGTTGACCGTTACCGTATGATCGGCAGAAGGGTCGGTTTTGACGAATACGTCTTTTAACTCAGGTTTATTAGCATATACTTGTCCGTTATCATCAATATAAATAACATTTTCCCGCTCATCTTCAGGAATGTTCTTCATAACATCCATCATGAGCTGACGCTCGTTTCCTGCAATTCCGGCAGCAATGTCGGCTTCGAGATCCTTGCTGTCAGACGCAGCTGTAATCGGGTTTAAAGAGACTACAAGGGATAGTAGAGCAAGACTGGAGGCAACGGTAACATTCATTTTCTTCAATCGATACACATCCTTTATAGTTTTTTTATTACATATAAAGTGTATACAAGTTCCATAAATTTGTAAAGTAATTGTTTTATTATTATAAAATGGAAAAATAAATAGTGTAATTATTTGTGGTTTATTTTTCCAGATCACCCACTACTCTTTAAACGCCACAGAACAATCTTAAACAATATCGAATTCAGGAGATTACATATTACCCAGAACATTGGCGATATGGTAATATTAAACTATCATTTTGTGCCTTTGCTGCTCTAATAGTCCGATTGAACGGGGCATTCAGCAAGGCCGGAGAACGAGGTCATAATGGTCATGTCGGTAAGCACTCATTCCGGACTTCAGGCTAATACTATGCTAGACGGAGAACGGTACCGGATCGTCCGGGTTATTGCTTCCAGTGAGTTGTCTATTGTGTACTCCGCGAGAGAAACAAGAACCGGAATTCATCGGATCGTCAAAGAATTTTTCCCGCAGGCTCTGGTGATGCGAGATTTGGATGGGAGAACTGTTCTTCCCAGGATGCCTTCTTTGAAGACCAAGTTCGATTCCATAACGGGTTCCTTTCAGAATGAAGCTCTTCTTCTGGGCTCACTTGAACATCCGAATATCGTAAAGCTAGTGGGGCACATTGGGGAGAACGGGACCTTCTATACCATTCTTGAGAAGTGCCGGGGAATTTCGCTGGAACGGGCAATCCGGAAGAAACTTATTCGTTCTAAAGCGGTTTTTTATGAGAAAACCATCCCATCTATTATTGGAGCTCTGGCGTACCTCCACGATCAGGGCATCCTGCACAGGGACATCAAGCCAGCTAATCTGATCGTAGCATCAGACGGTCAGGTGAAGCTGATTGACTTCGGCTCGGCTGTTCATCAATCGGATACGGATCGGCCTATCTTTACATCAGCGGGCTATTCACCGTTAGAGTTTTATTCCGCTTCTTCCAGCCAAGGGCCTGTATCCGATCTATACAGTTTGGGAGCCACTTTGTACTACTGTTTGTGCGGTGAAGCGCCGGTCGAGGTCAGCCGGAGGTTTTTTAATGATCCGCTTGAGACGGTTTTCCGTAAGAAACGCGGCAAGGTGACCCCGAAGTTGTCCCATGCAATCAGGGGCTGTTTATCAGTAAAAGCCGAGCAGAGATGGACTTCTCTACAAAAAGTCTCAGACGCCGTCAAAGCCGAGGCGCTGTTGTGGAAAATAGCAGAGAGTCTATGGTACGGCCTGCGGGCCAAGAGACACCCTTACCGGAACGGGATGCCGCAAAGGAAGGTAAGCCTGCTGTCCTTGGAGACAGCCGAAGATTCCATGGCTGCTCTATCCGGCGTGCAGTCCGCGTGGAGGGAGACTGCCGCAGCAATCGGAGAAGTAAGTACAAGTGCAGGTCCAGATCCAGCTGCTGCGGGGGAGAAGGCAAGCTCCGGATTGAACCCCAATTCCAAGGGGACCCCGAAGATGAGCGTCGAAGTAAACTCCGAAGCGGGGTCCGAAGTGGAGTTAAGGACAAATACAAAGTCAAAACCAAACAAAAAGACAAATACAAAGCGGGAACCTAAGAGGAAGTCAAAGGCGGCAGATGCCAAGCCATAAAAGCGAGGACTGCCGCATCAAACACATGGGATTGAATACAAACTGGCAACAACAAGAAAACCGCCTGGAAGACTTAGCTGCGAAGCTAATCTCAAGGTGGTTTTCTTTGAAAGGCTCGCGAATTCTCCAGCAGCCTGTTCAGTCGCAGAGCTTCTGAACTGCAAGACTTAAAGCGCAAACCGTCCGGGTTAAGTCCCGGCGGTTTGCGCTTTTTGTGTTTGCGGCTGGAGACTGGTTTTGGCTGCTTTGTACCGCAGCTCAATTTCCGTGACTCCATCCTCAAACGTAATGTACAGCTTATCGTTATACGCCAGTGTTTCTTTGGGCGTTTTCCCCAGAATGAGGGTGCCTTTCTGCACGAGGCACTTGGTGCTGTGCCGGAATAGTAAGGTTCCGTTCTTGCCGGCTTCGAAGATAATGTTGTTGCTCTCCGGCAGCAACTCATGAACATCGAGACTGGTGAACAGGTCCTGGAGGGAAATGCTCCTAGAGCCGAATGAAGTCAGCGGCCAGTATTTCACCGGAATGTCGTTGCCGCTCGCCGTATGAAGGAAGTACCCTTCCAGCCTTCCCGTAAATTTAGGCCTTGGCCGGAATGCCAGGTAAAGAACCAACCCCAGCACGGCTGCAGCAAGTACGGCCAGCAAAACTTTGATGATGAGCGTCCACACGGACACAACCGTGAAGGAAAGTTCGGAAATTGCGCTGGCACCCTCGCCGTCTACCGCAGTGATGCGGACGCTGCCGCTGCCGGTTGTCAGCGGATTGAGAAGAAGGAAGCCTTCTTCTACAATCTGCGCGCTTACAAGCTGGTCATCGTCCGCAGGACTCACAGCATACGTAAGTTTCTCCCGGTTGGCATCCTGGAAATATTCATTCAAGTCGATCCGCGCCTTGCCCTCTTCCATGCTGAGCTGTAACGTGCCCGCTTGTGCCACGGGCGGCGCATTAACGGCTTTGATCTCGGAGGAGGCGGTCTCGCGGTTGAAATCCGGTGCAGTCAGGATGATTTTCCAGTTGTACGTCCCTACAGACGGGAACACATGACCGAGTCCGAAACTGTTTCCTTCCGGTTTGAGTGCAATGCGCTCCTCCGCTTTCTTGGCGGGGTCGTATACAACCAGTTCGGCCTTCATGGCTGCGTACACATCCGCATCTTCAAGCGGTTTACCGTCAGGTTTGTACAGTCGTGCTGTAAAAGGAGATTGGGCTCCCTTCATCGCCTCCGCCGGTGAATCCGCGCCTGCCTGAAGTTTATAATTGCCGAGCAGGTTTACCTTTACAAGATCGCCCGGTTTCCCCCGGAAAATAACGCGCATGCTGCCTTTTTGCGGTTCAATTACTTTCATGAGGGTGTAATTGTCCGACTTGTAGAGCCTGACGTTCTTAGATGTCGAATAGACTTGCGCTTCCGTAACCGGACTCTGGGACAAAAGGATGATATTCGCTTCATTCATGCTTGAGTTTGGAATTGGAACGGTTACTTCCTGGAGTTCTCCTGTTGCGGACACCGCAGATACAGAAATCAGTGCCGACTGAAGCTGCTTGGCGAAAATGAGATTGAAGATTTCCGGCAGGTCATCCGCATTGCCGGCCAGATACGAAGCTCCGCCGGTCGCTGCAGCTATGCGCTCCAGTTCATCTTTCCGGGCTGATCCGTCCCGGTTAAGTCCGACTGTATAGATCGGATATCCTAATTTCTTCGCTATACCGATCGAATCTTCGACATCCCGGCTCGAAATATCAGGGTTTCTGCCGCCCGGCTGTTTGCCGAAATCTGTACCCCCATCGGACAACAGGATGAGAAAGGGCTTGCGCGAGGCATCGTAACCGCTCTCCATCAATTCAGCCGCCTTACGAAGGCCTAATCCCATATCGGAATACCCGCGGCGTCTGAGTCCATCGAGCGTCGACTTCCACGTATTCCGGTCGCCTGAAGTAAGCTCTGAGAGCGGCAGTGAAGAGACGATCTTATCGTTATACGCTACATAACCTGCGCGCGAATTACCCGTTCCCTGCAGGTCCATAAACATTTTGACAACTTCCGACGCGATGCCGTCTTTATCCGTTTGATTCATGGAGAAGCTCGTGTCGAGCACAAACATCGCATCGAGTCCTTGTTCAGGCGGAACGTTAGCAGCCCATAGTCCTGTAGGAAAAGCCAATAGTCCTGCAACCAAGGTCACGAAGAGTGTCCCAATGATCCCTTTTGTATGCCTGATACATTTCAAAATCCCGGTCATAACATCACCTTTTACACTTGATATCGTTAAAATAAAATAAATTACCAAGATATTGGTAATTTTACTTACTATTCCTTAAACCTTACATCGGCATATCCCAATGAAAAATGAACATACGATATAAAAAAAGTAAAATTTTATTTTTAAAGCGTAAATCTACTGATATAAAAGGTCATCAAACCCTTAATTATTAAATATTGACAAATCAAGACGGGCGTCATTATGATAAAACCCAAAGAGAAGTCACAAATCGGTTTTTCTTCCAAAGTCGATTTGTTTAGGTACATTTTTACATATTAGTTCCTTATAACTACAAAATTAATAACTAACTAGTTCTAAACTCACAGGAAGGAGGAAGCGGAAAGTTACTCTATAGTATGGAAGTCCTGATAAGGACTTTTGGAGGGTGAACTTCCCGCTGACCATTATGGACATTATCAATCAAACCAACCGAACTATGCTTTTTGAGGAGATTAACCCTGAGAAATTAGACCTAGTCACCATCGTAGGAGATGTCAAAGGAATCGACAGTCTGAGTGATGACAAAATCAAAGAAATTAACAAGCATCTGCTTGTCCGGAATTTCGATGAGTTTCTAGACAAATTCTCGCCCACTGTATATTCATTCTTCAATGCTGCTAATCAGAAGGTCATGTATACGCTCAAAAAACCGGAGGGTCTGGCGGACGATGCCATCTCCGAGATCAGAATCGATCAGAGCAATGATTTTCTTAAAATGCTGTTCACGCTGATTGACACCAAGCGCAGCCAGGGCATCCCGAATGTTGATTTTAAATTCGAGAATCTGCTCGATATGATCTCTCCCAAGAAAGTCATGGACGACATCCGTCAGGTCCGCAAAGAAATTCATTACTTGTATGGCCAGTACGAGAAGCTTGACGAAGGGGACCCGAAAAAATTCGATCTGGGCGACAAGCTGAACGGGATGTTTGAGGACGCCAGCAAGAATTACAACAACGTGATGGCGATGCTTCCGCTTGCTATCGAGGATATCAAAACCCGCCTTCTGCTCGGTAATGCCCAGGAAGAGAATACGTCCGAGGCATTCCAGATCGGCATGCTGACTATCGGAAGCAGCGGCGAGCTCAAAATTATCGAGGCGCCGAAGAGTGAGAGCACGGAGCTGATGCTTCTCGATGATAACAGTTCCACGGAGCTCGTATCTGTGTTCGAGGAAGATTACGATTCGATTACAGAAACGCCTTCCGGCTACGTAAAGGATCTCGTGGTCCGCACGTTCTGTCCGCTGCCTGCAACGCAGAGCTCCGTGGACGTCGGGACGGAAGTTCAGAATTACAACACATATCTGGAGTTCTACAAAAACGCAAAAGACGATTTCGTCAAAACGGTGAAGCCGCTTGTTGAGAAAATTCTGGGTATCAAAATGTATTTTGACCAGTATGCAACTAAGAACAAGGGCATGCAGCCTACCCTGGTAGTAACGAACAGCAAGCTGGACATGACCGTTAAGAGCGGCAATATTCCGCGTCTGGAAACTTACCTGAATACAGTCAACGCCAAGAACGATTTCAGCGACACGATCTGGTTCGGCATTGTACCCTCCGTCGAGCTCGAAACGGCGGGCAAAGTCAAAGTCAGCCGTGAGCGCTTCAAAGGCAACGAGAAGGTTATCAAACCGGACGGCAATACGATGGAGGCCGTGTCTATGCTGCTTCAGGTACTGAAGGACTACAAAGTGCAGCTCTTCTTCAGCTTCGAATCAGGTGAAGAGACCACGTTCAACAGCATGGCGACGGCAGGTATCGACAAATACATCGACAAATGCAGCCCGCTTGTACGCAAAGAATACAGCGAATTTGCCGTACCTTGCGTACCGAACTTCACAATTATTCCGAAGGACAAGTCGGGTGTGGTGATCGACAGCCGGATGCTGCATACCGAAGATGGAGCCAGGCTCTCCCAGGAGAAGGAAGATATCCTGAAGCTGTGGATTGAAGGCGTATATATCGGCGCGGGTTATGTTGCTGCGGGTCTAGTTGCGGCCTACCAGTGTCCTGAATATTTGCGGGAGCAGTTTAAGAGTGTCAGCCGGGATTATCCGGGCGTCCGCTTCGATATCGAAGCCGGTGATCATGGTCTGCGGGCCGTATCCACGATGGCCAAGGAAATTTCAGGATTTACCAACAATATCAAGGATGCGATTAACCGCAAGAACTTCGGATTTATTTTCTCCTCGGAGAATGCCCAGCTTCAAGACCGGGATATCAAACGAATCACCGTCTACAAAGCACGCAGCCTGGCTATGGCCGAAGACGGATTCGATTCCATATATAAAACACTGGTCAGTACCTATATCGAGCGTATTCTCCGCTTCCAGACCGGTGATTTCAAGCATGAGAATATCGTCAAATTCTTCAGTAACAATCCTAGCAGCCAGAAAAGCAAATGGCTCGGTACCCGGGGCTTCGTGAACTCGATCATCCAGGATGGAGACGATATGAGCTACATTATCGATGACAAGAGCAATCTGTGCCATATCGATCTCGTCTTTAACGGCAACGTGAAGAATCTCGAAGTGACCATTACGAAGGGTACCTCGCCGGTCAAAGTATGATCCGCTGGCTAAAGCGTATGTTAAAGGCGTGGTTTCCCAAACCTGCCTTCCAACATAAATCCCGGGAGCGGCTGCCGCAGCCGGGAACACTATCCAACAAATTCAAGGAGGTAATACACATGGGTTTCAGACTTAAAATCGAAGGTGCAGAAACATTTGAACTTGGCATGGACAACATCCAAACAGTCGCATACGACACGGACACGCCAGACGATTCCAATGCAAGATCAACTGACGTTGGTGCAACGCTCCGCATTTCCGGCAAAATCATCACCGCTACCGATGGCGACAGCGCGGATGACACGCTGAAGCTCGGTCTGTGGTCACTGGTTCCTGCTGAGAAAGCAGATTGCTACAGAAAAGTGACGCTGGAAGTGATTGCGGCTGATCAAGTTGTCCGCAAAATTTACTTCCCGAACGCATTCGTAGTGGACTACAACGAGAAATTCGGTGATACCGAAGGCGTGGGTACATTCAGCCTCTTGATCAAGCAAAAGAAAGACAAAACCGAATTGGCAAAAATCGAAGGCGGATACGCCGTATAATTTCTGCCGTGCTTCGCACAGTAAGTTCTTATCCAACCATTTTAAGAGGCTTTATGCCTCTTAAAATCTATTTTTATAGACGCAGGGATTGAAGAGAATGAACTATTACGATGTGCTTGGAGTAAATTCCGGTGCTTCTCAAGCGGAAATAAAGAAAGCGTACAGACAGCTTGCAAAGCGGTATCATCCCGATCTGAATCCCGGCAATCCGGAAGCGGAGAAACGGTTCAAACAGATCTATGAAGCGTATCAGACGCTGGAAGATGAAGCATCGCGCCAAGCTTACGATGGGAATTTAAAGAACAATAGTCATTCAAAGCGGCCCGGTACGGACAAACGGCACAATACGGCAGGCGGTTCTACAAAGGAACAACCCGATTTCAATCCAAGTGATGTTAGAAAGAATTTTGAAAAATTTTTTGGTTTCGCCGGCAAAGCAGGCGGGGAGGCTAAACAAGCTTCAAAAAATCCGATCGATACAACAGACCTCTTTCAGCGGTTCTTCGATGCCAAGAAGAAATAGTCTGCTGCGGCAATCGCGCATAAGCAAGGTCCGCTTGCGAGGCGTCCCTTCTATTGTCTTATCCGGCAGGGCGCTGATGAAGCAAGGCGTTCCACTTCTTCGGTGGCTGATGTGTCGGCACATCTTGCCGTCAGGAAGGGAACTTTTTTTGCGTTTAACTGGTAACGCAGTCCGTATCGTAATCCTGCAAATGACATGGAGGTAAACGACGTGAAAGGCAGAAAATCCGGATGGATTATCGGAATAGACATCTCCATTGGGGTGCTTGCGGCAGCAGCTCTGCTGTATGTCTTTTTTATTAATACAGATAACACGCTGAAAATGTATACCAGCCTTGTCTGCGCCATTGTACTATCCGTTATCGGTTTTATATACTACCGCATCCCTGTAGACCAACCGGAACGGGAGGCTATCGCCAAGCTTATCCTGCTTAATGAGGACGGGGAGAGCATCAAGGAGTGGTATATCCAGGGGGAAACTTCCTTGTTGATTGGAAAAAGCTCCGGTCAAGGCGAGGTTGATATAGATCTGACCGATGCGGAATATGCATCGCTGATTAACAGGGAGCACGCCGTATTAAACCGGAATGAAACCGGATGGTTTATTGAAGATATCGACTCGGGCAGCGGTGTAGGGATTCAGAAAAGCGGACGGGGACCCAGAGGCAGACAAGAAGTCGAGGAGCCGCACAGACTGGATATCGGAGATATCGTATATATAGCCAATACGAGGCTTCTTGTGAAATAGCCAATAGCCGGACAGCATGCTAGGCCTAGCGACAGATAAGTCCATACGACAAACGGAGGAATGAACAGGATGAGTTTGACAAGATGCGCCAACGGACACATGTTCAGCACCAGGAAGCACGGCAATATTTGCCCCTACTGCAGTATCGCAGTGGAGCCGGCTGCCAAAGCGGAGGAAGTAAGGGCGTCCAGGGTTCAGGAAGACGACAAAACGATGCCGTACCTGGGTGAGACAAGTAGTATTGAGGCCGTTACAGGCTGGCTGGTATGTATCGAGGGGCCTCAGCTTGGTCAAGATTACCGGATCATGGCGGAGAAGAATTTTATCGGGCGTTCCGAAGAAATGCATATTCGGATTATCGGCGATAACACCATATCAAGACGCAATCATGCTGTCATTGTATACGACCCCAAAAAACGGAATTTCTACTTGCTTCCAGGAGACGCATCCGGGCTTGCCTATCACAACAATGAAGCCGTTTATTCGCCGGTAGAACTGACTGCGTATGATCTGCTCCAGCTCGGACGCAGCAAATTTATTTTTATCCCGCTCTGCGGAGCCCATTTTGAGTGGGATAATACGGCAGCTGCAGGTCTCGCCTGATGAAAATGCTGGTGGGAGAAGAGGGGGCGCCTTATCTCATAGTAGGGACTGCCGTTCTCCTGATTCTGCTGTTGGTGTATTTGCGGAACAGGCTGAACAAATGGCAGCCGGAACTACCTGCCGTAAGGATAGGCAACGGGCAGACGATTGGGGCAAGAAGCGAGCAGGATGATTATTTTGCCAGCGCCACGACATCGGTAGGTACGCTGGCTGTACTTGCGGATGGAATCAGCGGGCTTGCGAACGGAAGAATGTGCAGCACGATGGCAGTATCCATGTTTGTGAAGGAATATCTGAACGTAGGGCATGTCCGGCATATTCCGAATTTTTTGACCGAAACGGCACGGAAGGCCAATTCTGAGATGCTCCGGCAGCTAAAAGGGTCCCCGGGTGGAACGACTCTTGTAGCAGGCATTATCGATGGAGATAACCTTCACTGGGGAGCGGTTGGGGACAGTGTCATTCTCGTTTTCCGAAACGGTGAATTCTTGTCAGTGAACCCCAAACATACCTATGAGACCGTGCTGGAGCAGCGATATTTGGCTGGAGAAATCAGTAAAGAAGATGTGATCGTAAATCCCCAGCGCAGGCAGTTGATCAATTACCTCGGCTATGAGCAATTTCAGAAGATGGAGATCGGCGATGAACCCTTCGCGCTTAAGCCGGGGGACAAAGTCATTCTGTGCAGTGATGGTGTCTACAATGCTCTGACCGAGGTAGAGATGGAGAAGATCCTGAGAAGCAGCACTTCACCGGAAGATTCGGCTCAAGGCATGATTGATGCTATTGAAGTGAAAAACCTGGGCTACCAGGACAATGCAACGGTCATTATTTTGGAGAAAAGCGGGTAGATCGGACTGCGGAATACCGTGTTGGGCTAAAGGGAGCGGGTGGACGAATGAGAAAAGAGAACAGTGATTTCAAGACGGGTTTCGTTACCGAAGCGGGGACCTTTGTGCAGAACAGGGATTACTTTGCTTTCGTGGAGCTGGAAGATATGGCCTGCTGGGTGCTTGCCGACGGGCTTGATTCAGATAGCGAGGTTAACAGTGCGGAGATGGTGGTCCGCAGTATTTTGTCTCGCTTTCTGAACAGGCCTTCCATGTCGGCCGCCAGGCTCAAACGGTATATGCAAGAAGCGAGCGAATGGCTGAACGAGGAGAGCAGACGCGTCCGGCTGAAGGCGAGTGTGCTGATCGTTGTGACGGATTACACCAGAATGGTGTGGGCGGTTGCCGGACATGCGAGGCTGTACGTGGTTCGCGAAGGACGGCTGGTGGAGCGGAGCCGGGATCAGAGTCTGGCCCAGTCCTGGGCGGATGAGGAGCGGATTCCCCAGGAATCGGTAGACCGGCATGAGGAGCGGCACAATCTGCTTAACTACGTAGGTAAGCCGGATGTATTCGAGCCGTACGTTTCCCCGAAGGTGCTTCTGGAGGATGGGGATATCCTGCTTATGAATACGCCGGGCATGTGGGAGAATGTGCCTTCCGCCGAGATGATTGATGCTGCCCAGGAAGCGAAAGGGCCGGTTGAGCTGGCTGATTTACTGGAAGAAGTGCTGCTGAGCAGGCAGAAGAGGGACATCCCGAACTATACGTCTGCGGCCATTTATGCCAATAAGGTATACAAGGAAGTGAAGGGCAAGAAGCGCAAGTGGGCCAAACGAATCGCGTTGATTCTGATTCCGCTGCTGCTTGTGGGCGGCGGCGCATACGTGTATATGGCCAAAGAAGCCGCACGTAAGGCAGAGGCGGCCGCAGGTATGCTGGATCACGGTAAAAGCGGCGACGATTATGCGGCTGAAGGCGATTATGCCAAAGCCCTCAAAGAATACAGTGAAGCCCGCAGCGATTCCCAGAAAATAAAGGATAAAGTTCACACGATCCTCTTCACCAAAAAGCAGCGCGCCGCCCAATATATCGTGGACGGAGATATTTTCCTCAAGGAAAGGGAATATGACAAGGCCATCACCAGCTTCACCAAAGCGCAGTCCGAGATTAAGAACCAGGATGACTTTGATCCCAAGCATCTGGAGCAGCGGATCGGGCAGGCGCAGGCTTATTCGGCTGTGATGGAGGTTGTCAAAGAAGGCGATCAGAAATTTACCGCACTCGACTATATAGGAGCCCTGGAAATTTACCAGAAGGCCAAGCAGGCTTCGGCAGAAGCTTCCTTCGCGGACGGCGATAAACTCATCAAAGAGAAACTGGATGAGACTCATGAGAAGATCGCCGGTCTGGAGAAGGAGACGAAGCTTCTGGAAGCGGACAAGCTGGACAAGAAGGGGGACAGGAGCATGGCCGCTCAGGATTATGCCTCCGCCATTTCAGCCTTCGCCTCCGCGCAGGAGATTTACCAGGAGATCAAGATGCTTGAGCGAGTGCTCGGGATGGAACGGAAAATAACCAAGGCGGAAGAAAAGCTGAATCCGGTTCCCGCCGCTCCGTCTGCAGCGCCTGCACTGCCTGCACCGCAAGGAGAGCAGACTCTTCCGGGACAGGGACAGGGACAGGGGGCGGGCGGACAGCAGACTGCGCCTTCTGCGCAGCAGCAGGGGCAGGCTCAGCTTATTCCGCCGGCAGCGGGTAGTCCTGCCAGCGCAGCGCCCGCCGCTCCGGGGCCTTCCAAGCCGCCGGTTACCGAAGGCCAATCACAGCCAGCTAAGGAAGAAGGAGGGGGCCCGCCCGCATGAAAGAGCTGATTCTGGAACGTCTGGGCAAAATCGAAGATTTGGAGCAGCGCCGGATGCTCAAACAGCTGATGTCGGGTTTATTTCTGAACCTGGTGGATTACCAGGAGCAGATGAGCCGGCAGCTGGAGCAGCGCGTTTTTGATGAGATAGAAGATTGGGAAGGCCGATGTGATATTTATGTCAGTCTATGCTCCAGGGATGAATGGGACCCTATTCATGAGTTTCTGTACCCGATGCGGCCGGAGGACTTGGAGAACACGGCAATCGATATATCCTCTATCGTAGAGGGGCTGCGGGACCAGAGGGAAGCTCGTCTGACGTCGCTTTTCCTGGAATGTGACTCCATGCGCATCAAGGGTCTGATCGAGAGCGGCAGGCAATTCGGCGGACAAATCAAGACTGCAGCAGGCGCTTACCGGATTAAGGTCGAGCTGCGTCCCTGTGACAAATACCTTCAAGAGATTGAAAATCTGTATCATGTGTTTCTGAAAAACGGCCTCCCGTGGCGCACCATCAACCACCCGTTCGCTTATAAATTCGTGGATATCGTCCTGACAGGTTGTGAAGGCACTCCGGATCTCAAGGATATCGTGACCGAAATTTCGGTTGATCTGGAAGAGTACGAGGCATTCAAACGGACGGACCGGATTCCGCTCTGGAACATTGAAAGGCTCTATATCAAGAACAGCGGGTTTCCTGTACCGGCTTCGGACCGCGTGAACTTCGAGCATGTTCTTTCGCTGAGAAAAACAGGTACTGAGCATGGTTATCTGGTAGACGGACATGCAGCGGACATCCGTTATATTAAACGCTCCGAGGAAGAGCTGACGATTGTTTCTCCGCAGGAGAGGGCAGGAATCTGGAGTGTGCTTAAGGTTGTCCAGCCGGTCGATATCCAGATTGGCCGTCTGGAGTATCCGCTTGTCTCCAACCGCTGTACGGAGAGCTTCGTGGGCAAATACACACGCAAGCAGGCGATGGTCGTCCGCTCCAAAGGAGAGATAGCGCGGATTGTGCATTCGCTGGAAGCTTCCGAATATTTGGTGCTCGAGGACACTCGGGTCATAGAGGACCCAGGAAGAGAAGTGTCTGCCCGCCGCTCCGGAACAGAAGCCCAGACGTATGAAATGAACCCGTTCATCAGTGATCAGGTCCGAGCAGCTATCGGCAGGGCTGTATTGCGCCTGAGTTTCCGGCCGGGGAAGACGTTCGGCCGGGACGATTTTATGAGGAATGATTTTATGAGCTTCGTGGTCTCCGAGGTTCAAATGTACCTGCCCGAATATAAATGTGAAGGGGTATGGGTTTGAATTACATTTGGGATCTGCTGATCAGGGCCGAACGAAGCGGGATCAGCAAGCGGGAGATTCAATTCTCCGCTGCTGCCGTGTACTCCCCTTATATGGAACTGAGCATGGAGGATATGAATGCGAGCCTGGTCGAGAAAACCGTAGAAATCAATCCGTTCTACCGGTTTGACGAGATGTTCCGCGGCATGCTTGATATTAACTACACGGAAGATGCCGAGTTCCGGGCCGCTTTGTTTGACATTCTGATTCACTTCCTGGCGGATATTGATCTGATGCAGGGGATGAACAAGCGGGAATTCCAAATCCGTTTTGTGAAGCGGGACCTGGAAGCGGGAATATTCGGAGACAAGGTGCGGAGGAATTTCGTTCAGTGCAGCCGAGACGAACAGGATACTATTGCGGCAGGTGTGCTGCAAATGTACGAAACAGGGGATGCCTTGTTTACGCTGAAAAGGACGGTCCGCTCCTTATTTCCGGGCTCTACCATATACGCAAACTGCGAGGAGAAGAATGAACTGCTCCTCTACATTGATAAGGAGGAGAGTGAGTCCGGTTGGATCCGAATGAATTTGCTGCTGGACTTGCTCCTTCCTGTTCGTTTTCAAACGGAACTGTATTGGAACCGGCATTTCGGCATATTAGGCGTGGAAGAGACGATGCGGCTCGACCGCATTGCGATGTATTGACCGGCCGTGAAGGAGGACAACGATGAACGGATATTCATACAGGCTGTATCAGCATCCGGAAGATAGAATCACCGAACCGGGCGTCGTACGCTACAGCCGTGACGAGCTTACGGATATGACGACGTACCAGCTCCGCGTGATTTGCAGCAAAGAGAAGCTAATCGAAGGTTTGGTGAACACGCTGGACCGTGACGGGTTAATCGGAACGATTCTCAAGTTCCGCGGGTCGGAAGAGCGGCTTATGATCGGCAGTCCGGTTCCGGGCGGAGAAGATCGTGTGCAGACCGCGCTCCGGCGGTATTTGCGTACACCGCTCGGAGACCGGGGCACGAAGGTGCCTGCGCGGATCACTCTCTACGAGGGACTCTGCCTGGATGAGCGGGACGGCTATCGCCTGGAGGGGGCTGCGAGCTTCGAAGGAACGAATGTCCTGCTGGTGAACGAGCAGATGGAGCTGTGCGGCATTCTAGGAGTGGTCAAGGATGCAGTGAGGCCCGGCACCTATTATTTGACGAGGGACCGGCATGCTTATTTGAGGCGCACATCCAACCGGAAGTATAGTCTCCTCTTCTTCAGTCCGCAGGACTCGGATTATCTCTACAGGATCTACCATCAGAATAAGCCCTTGCCTCCTGTCAATCTGCATTACTGCCGCATACCGGCGGCCGACCTGGAGATCCGGGAGCCGGAGCATACGGAAGCCGTGCTCGCTGTAGACTTCGGCACCTCCAATACAACAGCCGGAGTCTATCTGGATGCGGGCTATATCCAGACACCCTGCAGCCAGGACCTGCTTCACGGCAACGTAAGGCTGGATGCGATCAACTATGTAGCTTTCCCGGACCCGGCTGATCCGCAGGGCGAATGGATTGAGCTGCTGCCGACGGTCGTCCGCGTGGCGGACTGTTCCGATCCTTCGGACATCCGGTACCAGTTCGGACACGAGGCGCTTTTGTACCGGAAGAAGCTCGGATCCGGCACGCAGGCGACTGTATTTCACGGAATTAAGCGGTGGGTGAACGACTATGTGAGAAGCGAGGAAGTGACGGATGCAAACGGCAATAGCGCTCATGTGAGCAGAAGTGAAATTATCCGCGCTTACCTCACTTACATTATCCGGACGGCGGAGCACCAGTTCAAATGTCAGTTCCGGAATCTTCATATGACCAGCCCGGTCAAACTCAAGGCGCAGTTCCAAGATATGTTCGCAGAGATTCTGCCGGCATACAAGCTGGAGACGGAGAATGCTCTCGATGAGGGAATGGCGGTGCTGTATAACACCATTGCCGACCGTCTGGAGCAGAACCGGTTCGAGGATGGGGAGACCTACAAAGCTCTCGTCATCGATTGCGGCGGAGGTACGACCGACCTGTCCTCGTGCCGGTTCCGGATTGAGGATGGGCATATGGCCTACCGGCTCGATGTTCAGACGACCTATGAGAACGGAGACACGAACTTCGGAGGCAATAATCTGACGCACCGCATTATGCAGTATATGAAAATCGTGTTCGCCGAGTATTACAGCTGCGGGCAATCCGTTACCGGTATGGACAGCCTCATCGGAATTTCGAGCGGGGATGTATTCCGGTATGTAGACGAATACGGAATCGGTTCTCTCTACGAACGGCTGGAAGCGCGGTACCGGGAAGCGGAGCTGCTGATTCCAACGCGCTACCGGGAGTATGGGAACCATACCCGTGAAGATTACAACCGGGTGCGCAACAATTACCATTTCTTATGGGAAATGGCGGAGAGCATGAAGACGGAGTTTTTTCGCAAAACAGGCGTTCTCCGTAATCGGTTCCATGCCGGAAACGGAGATGTGCGGGAACACGATCTGAAGATTACCGGAGTAGACAAATGGTATTTGTCCATACGTGAACAGGGCGGGTTTAAAGACCGTTATGAATTTCCGGATGCGGTATTCACTATTCAAGAGATCAATCATCTCATTAAAGCGGATATCTATGAAATTGTCCGCAAGTTCCTGGAAGATTTCTACCAGAGCGGCGAGCTGCAAACATACTCCATCATCAAGCTGACGGGTCAGTCCTGCCGCATAGATGTGTTCCGGGAAGCGCTCAAAGAGTTCGTGCCGGGCAGGACCATACAGTTCACGCAAAAAGTAGACGAGAACGAAAAGGTGCCGGATTTGAAGCTGGCTTGTTTAAAAGGAGCGATCCGTTATTTGAGGGATAAAAAGGCGGGCGTGATCGAGACGAATATGACGCACCAGTCAGCCGTTATTCCTTATTCCGTGACCGCTTACACGCACAGCCGAATTGAAAGAATACTGATCAGCACGCTTGACCGGGATAACGCCGCGCAGGGCTGCATATCCAGACCTTGGGGAGCGGCGGAGATTGAGTTCTATCTCAAGGATATGAACGGTAAACTCCGGCAGAGATATATATACCCGAGCCGTCCGGCGGGTTTCAAACCGGTGCTCTATGAAGACATCATGGCAACCTACGGCGGCAAAATTCCTCAGGATGACACGGATTCCATCGTGAATGAAGAAGTGAAGTTCTTCGTGTTCGGCGGAGGCCAGAACTGGGGATTCCATGTCGTACCCGTAGCGCGCCGCAAGGAACAGCTGTATCTGGGAGCCAAGCGGTTCTTCGCCTTCGAGAACGATTTGTCGGAGATTGACTTCTTTGACGGCTTGAAGTGAGCAGCGAAGGCGTAATAAGCAGCGGCCAAGAAAGGGGGGACTCTTCTGTTTACCCATACATATCCGAATTTCGCCAAAGGGCGGATTCTGAGAACAGATATGCTCGAAAGTCTGAGAGATTATCCTCATGAGTTGTCCGACCTGTATTTCCGGGAGTATTCGGACGGCATTCTGGCCGGAGTGTCCGTGCAGGTCCGTGAGAACAGCCTGATTGTCGGTGCAGGCATCGTGAAGCACGGGGGCCGCATTTATACGCTGATGCGCGAATGTGAGCTTCCCTATGAGGCTTGCGGCCAGGAAATCGCACTGAAGCTGCGGTTCTATCCCGCCGAGAAAGACGGAGATTTCACCGTGTACCGCACGGAATTGCTGCTCGTTGAGGCGGATGAGGCGGCTCCGGACGAAATGGAGCTTGCCCGCTTCAAGCTGAAGGAGGGCGCCAAGCTGCGCCGGGACTACCGGAGCTTCACGGATTTCGCGACGGAATACAACACGCTCAATCTGCTTCATGCCGAGTATGCCGGTTTCCGTCAGAGCACGCTGCATCCGGAGCTTCTGCGTTATTTTGCTGCGGAGATGATGAAAAGCCGCACGGCCAATCCGCATGATCTCGTGTTCGCGATGCACTGCCTGAACACGCAGGCGGTAGACCGGGAAGCCATTCTTCATTATGTGGCGGCACGATCGGGCCGGGATTACAAGGCCTATACGAATGTTCAAATCCATACGCAGTTGTGCCGGATCCTGGAGGATGCAGGGAGCGGGGGCAGGCAGGTGCCGGGCGGAAGATTCGGGGCACCACAGCGTATGATCGTCGATTAGAGCTTAGAGAGGGCGGTGAGTGCAGTGTCATTTTCGGACGAGAAAATTATTGCCATGCTGAGCAAGATGGAGGATTTACAGCACGCCAAACGTATCGGGGAAGGGCCGATCCATATCGGGCAGCGCTCGTATGATTTTGAGCAGCAGGCTTTTTATGAGGACAAGCTGCTGGTTTATATTCCGAAGGATTTTACAGATATGCCGGATCATATGAGTGCGATTAAGTATCCTCATACCCAGCGTCCCCAGATTATCAAAATGAATGAAGACGGCAGCATTAACATTACGCTGAGCCGGATCGATCAGGATTTGGAGGATGACTGGGTTCAGGAATTAACGGAAGGCATGATGGCGATCCTCCGGAAGGTCAATCCGTCTAATGTGTTTTTTACCAATGGAATAGAGGAAATTCACGGGAAAACTGCCGGGTACTTCGAGTTCAAAAGTCCGGCGCTGGATACGTTTCTGTACAATCTGATGTTCTTTATGGAACTGGACGGCAAGACTTTGATGGGGACATTCAGCTGTAAATATAGCGATTATGAGGCTTGGCGGGATACCGCCTTTGAGATGATGAGGGCCGTGCGTGTAATTCAGGAGGAGGAAGGCGGGGAGCAGGAATGAGTCCATCTATTTATACGTTTACCGACATTTCGGTCGCGCCTTACAAGTTCGAGAGAATTACGGACTTGAAGCTGGTCAAAGAAGTGAACGAGCATACGAAGCTCACGATCAGCGGAATCGTACCCGAAGACATGCTGGACCGTTATGTGGAGCAGGCCGATGAGAATGAACATATTGCGGTGTCGGTACAGGATGAGGGGCGTACGCTGGTTATTTTTCAGGGAATCGTGACGAATATGGCGGTCCAGGCGGTGCAGAATGTCCGCACGATTACGATTGAAGCTCAGAGCTCGACCTTGTTAATGGATATCAAGAAGAAAACCCGCTCCTTCCAGAACAGCCAGCAAACCTATAACGGCCTCTTCGATCGTATTACTGGCTCGTATGCGAATTCGGATGTGGTGGTGGAGGCTTCAGGCGGAACAAGCGTCGGCGGGCTGCTCGTCCAGTACAAGGAAACCGACTGGGAATTCGCGAGGCGTCTGGCTTCCCGTCTGCATATGCCGCTGCTGCCTCTAAGTTCGCAAAAGGGCATGAAATGCTACGTGGGCGTACCGGATCTGGGCGAACCGTATAAGCTGGACGAGTTTAACTACAGCATCCGCAAAGACCTGAAGGACTACAAACGGAAGTCGGAGAACGGCATCAGCGGTCTGGATGAGCAGGACAGCATCAGCTATGAGGTCAGCAGCGGCAAAATTCTGGAGCTGGGCAGTCCGGTGAATTTTCAGCGCAGGAAGCTGTACGTATACCGTGCTCAGACGCAGATGGAAGGCGGCATTCTGGTCAGTCGGTATGTACTGAGGGACAAACAGGGTTTCAGCTGTCCTACGATTTATGCATATGCGCTTGCGGGAACCTCGCTGTTCGGCTCCATCCGGGATGTATCGAAGGATAAGGTGAAGGTACGGCTCCAGATTGACGGAGCTTCCAGCGAATCGATGTGGTTCCCCTATTCCACCGTGTACTCATCTCCGGACGGAAGCGGCTGGTACTGTATGCCGGAGGTCGGGGATGAGGTGCGGCTGTATTTTCCGGATGAGCAGGAAAAGAACGCTTTTGCGGCCAGTTCAGTCGACACGGATTCTTCCGACCCCCAGAAACGCAGCGATCCCTCTGTCAAAAGCATCAGCACGAAGTACGGCAAGCAGATCGTCTTCAAGCCGGGCTCTGTTGAGATTATCGGCGGCGGCAACCTCTTGATGCGACTGACGGACGACGGTGGAATTGAAATTAATTCTCACAAGAAAATCGCCATCTCGGCAGCAGAGGATATCGAAATTACCGGCGGCGCCAAAGTGATTATCCAGGGGGATGAAGGGATCGATCTGGTGCAGGCGGCTGCGCGCCTCATTATCCAGGATGAAGTGAAAATTACCGGCGGCAAGGTGAATATCGAATGATCCTATTCCCGGATAAAGTGTCGGCATTGGAGGACTTCCTGGAGAAGCATGTTTTTCACCGGTGGCAGGATGACCTGATGACGATTGACCATACATACAAAGAACAGCAGGCGGATATAGAGGCGGGTTTCGTCTCGGTTTTCGATACGGTGTGCAGGCAAGCTGCGGGGTTTCAGGATCAGGGGGGCAAGGGCGGGATCCGGTATCTCTACTTCTCTTTCATGCGGACGAGCCTCCTGGATAACAGGCCCTGTTACCGGATTGAAGCCTATGACGAGAACTGGTTTATGGATACGGCGGACTGCATGGCAGAGTGGCAGCCGGATTTTATTTTTGATCCCCTGCTTCTCCGGATGGCCGCTCTGGAGGAGACGAGGAAGCCTTATGCAAGACGGATCACTTCGGCTGATCTGGACCGGATCAAGCAGATTGAGGCAGTGAAATATCACCTGCTGACAGCCGAGTTCATACGCAATATGCTGCCTCGGCTTCTTGCATGCGGCGGTTACGAGCGGATGAGCAAATCGCCTAAGATTGCTTTCCTGGCGGGAGAATATAGAGATCAATGCGAGCTGCTGCATGGCTCACTGGATGAGGACAGCAGCGCTACTGGAGCGGATAACCGATGATGGATTACTTCGTGTTACAACAAGACCGGCGGTACGCGGATGTTCCCGTGCTTCTGGATGTGCGGAGCCAGATTGACGTCCGGGACATTCATCCGATGAGGGCAGGCAATATCCCCGGCACCGTGGTGATGCACGTGAAGTCGACGAAGGAAACGGAATACCCGGATGTGCTGGATGGACAGCTGTATTTAATGTCAGACCGGCTTAGACAAATAGTAAGCCTATACGAACCGCGCCTATTGTTTAAGCTGATTCCTCTCATTGACCGGGTTCAGCGCAAACAGAGCAACTACCATCTCCCGGTCTTTGAAGATGCGGATGTGCTGAGTCCGGCCAGCGAATTTAATCTCGATGGTTCGGTCATTAAGCGGCTGGTTCTGCAAAGAGACAAGTTAGCGGGGCGTAGGATATTCAAGATCAAAGAAAGCTTGAAGCCGCTGATCGTGGTTCGTCTGGATGTGGCCGAAAGCCTGCTGCGGCGGGATTTTGAAGGCATCTGCCTGGAGCGGGTTGCGGTAGATGAAGGAAGCGTAGCGGGTGCAGCTGTCCGAATATAAAGAGTTGTTAAAGGAGTAGAAATTTCGAGATGTCCATTGTATTAGTGAGACAACTGACCAGAAAAATAATAATGCCGATGTACGGGCCTGCCAAAAGAAATGCGGAGGGAGATATGAAACTGACCCGTCTAGCCACGTTCCGCTGGTTTATTAGTATAGGATTTCTGTTTGCCCTGCTTGTTCTGATTATGAGTCCCTATATAGAAATGAGCCCGGAGGAAAGCAGGCAGTTTTTGCTTGTTATCGGGGGGTGTTCGGTAGTTTTGGGTATGTGTACCCTGATTGTCCTAGTGTCCAAAACGGTTGTAACGGATAGCTCGGTACGAACCTATCTGGTGATCGGGAGCAAGTCCGTAGACTTTGAAGAGATCCAAAGCGTAGGTTTCACCCGTTTTTTCGGCGGGCAGGTCATTCTGCAAGGTGCGCGCAGCACCGTCCGGGTTCCGCTCATGAGCACGGGAGCAGCAGAATTTGTAGAGAAATTAACGGAGAAGCTGGGCAGAGAACGGAACGGGGCGGCGGTACAAGCCCTGGCCGAGCAGAAACGGCAGTTCGACAGACTGTAACCGGCCGGTCGTAAACCAGTAAACGGAGGAGGTCGACTAAGATGGAAGCATCCGAGGGCGGAGTGTCAGCGGAACCCCGCTATGTGGTAAGAGGGGCGTGTATTAAATGCAGTTTCGGTTCACATAAGAGGCACATCAACCTGCCCAATAGCCACGGGTCCTATGTCAACGGGAAGCCGATGTTGAATGAAGATGACTTCTCGCCAGGAAATATATCCCACTTCGGTGTGTGCAGCAGCCCGTTTAATCCAAGTAGAGGTAACGTATGCTTCATCGGTGAAGACGGGACAACCCTGCATACAGGGAAACCGTGCCTGCCTTCTATCCTGTGGAAATGGACATATCCCAAAGAGACGACCAAAGTAGACGGCAAGCCGGCTTTGACGACTAAGTCGGAGATATACTGCGAGTTTAAGGGAATTATCAAATTCTTGAACGACGGGCAGCATGATTGAGGCTTTATTCACTTTTATAAACGAAAGGAATTAACCGTAGTGTCTTATACAGATCCGTTAACTACCATTAACAATAAAATAACCCATGCTGTTGTAGCAGGCATGTTGTGCTCTCTTATTACAGTAATCCAATTATATGCGGTATTAGACAGCCCCGAATATTCGGAATCAATTTGGACGTATTTGTCGGATCCTATCCTTGCAGTCGGATTAACCGTGGGTGTGTACAAAAAAAGTCGTATTTGTGCGGTTCTGCTATTTACTTACTATCTGGTATCGAAGTTAATCCTTATAGCTTCCACGAATGACGTAAACACCTTTGGTATAATCATGACTTTCTTTTTCCTCTATTATTTGGGACAGGGAATTACAGGGACATTCGCGTATCACAAATACCGCAAGAACAAACGAAAGCAAGCGGAAACCACCGGACCGATAGAGCCGGCAGGTCATTAAGCTTCTAACTGACTTTAATGATGGTGTGAATTTGCCGGTGACCTACAAGCGGCCAACTGGAACTGCTACATACATACGTTACCCAAGTACGGACCGGTGATGAACCTATGGTTGAGGTTTTTAGCCGGTTTTTATGAAAAAGGCAAGAATACTCACAACTAGAGGCGGACAGCAGGATCAATAATCCGAGCGGAGGCTGACGGGGTATGATAGGTTACGACCAGATACGAGTAATATCTCCCTACCGGATGAAGCGGACCGAACACATGGAGATCACATGGAAGCCGGGTGAGCATGGGCGGATGGTTCTGCGCGGGATTGTAGACGATGCGGACCATATCGGCGCGGTACTCGAAGCTTCCTCTACCGATGAAATACAAGTCTTAGAAAGCAGCGGGGATGGGGACAAACCGATCTTCAAGGGCTGGATTACAGGAATTGGGACCACGAATGCTAGTGGCGTCTATAGCCTGGAGATCGAAGCGATGACGGGCAGCTACCTGCTGGATATTACCCGGAAAAAGCGTTCGTTTCAGCAGATCCGTATGGATTATCCGGCGCTGGTTGAGCAGATTCTGAAGGAGTATCCCGGTCAGGATGTTCTGTTCAGTGTCGGGGCAGGGGAGTCCATCGGCGCACCCGTGATCCAGTATGATGAGACGGACTGGGAGCTGCTGAAACGGCTGGCGAGCAGGTTCAACGCCGTGCTTCTTAGCCATTTGTGGCACAGCGAGCCCAAGATCTGCTTCGGCGTGCCTCAGTGCGCCAGCAGTACGCTGCCTGCCGATACGTCCTACACCGCTTTTAAAGACTTGTATGCTTATCAAAAAGCAGGGGGCAGCAGCGCAGGTCTGCATGATACGGATTTCTTCGGATACGAATTCGAAAGCGGCCACCGCTATGCGCTGGGGGACGAGCTGAAATTCCGGGACAAAGCGATGCGGGTCAGCGAAATGTCCGCCCGGATGGAAGCGGGGCAGCTCAAGTATACGTACCGCCTCTCCCGGCTGGAGGGGATGTACCAGCCTGCGCTGCATAACGACAAGCTGACCGGAATCTCGCTTCAGGGCAAAGTGCTGGACTCCAAAGGCGAGCTTGTGAAGCTGCACTTGGCGATTGACCCAGAGCAGCCCAAAAGCACCGCGCACTGGTTTCCGTTTGCGCCCGCGACGGGCAGCGCCATGTACTGCATGCCCAAAGTCGGCACAGACGCGAGTCTGTATGTGCCGGACGACAGCGGCAGCAGCGCCAAGGTGCTGGAGTGCGTGCGCACCAACGGCGACAGCTGCGCGAAGACGGGCAACCCGAGCAACCGCTACTTCGGCACGGAGCACGGGAGCGAGGTCGAGCTGACGCCTACGGCGGTTAATGTGGTCAGCGGCTGCAAAGAACCGCTGAAGCTGAGCTTCGACGACGCCACGGGCGTCACGATCACCAGCCACAAGAAGCTGACGATGAAGGCAGGCGAGGACATCTCGCTGTATACGCCCAAGCGGATTGTGATCCAGGCGACCAGCCAGCTGATGGTGAAGAAGCTGACGGCGCAGAGCGGCTTCGCGATCGAGGGGGAGTACCACTTTCTCAGCGAGAATGTGCTTAAGGAAGGATCGGACCGGACAGCGTATGCGCCTTACCAAGATGAGCCGGCTGTGGGTACGCCTCCGCCTCCGCCCGATCCGCCGAAGGAAAAAAAGAAGTTTAGCTGGGGGAAACTGATTGCGGCAGCAGTAGCGGTAGTTGCTGTCGTGGCCGTAGTGGTTCTGGTTGTAGGAACGGCCGGGGTTGGCGGGGCCATTCTAGGCGGGGCACTTATGGGGGCCGCTATTGGCGCAACTGGAGCAGTAGCTGCAACCGCAATTTCGGATAAGATGAATGGAACGAAGAGCAGTTTTGAAGAGTATCTGTATAATGCGGTTAAAGGAGGAACAATAGGAGCTTTGTGCGGAGCCATATTCGGACCATTTGGTATGGGCGCAACAACAAGCTCACTATTGCCACAGACAACCAGTCAATTAGCGCAAAAACTTGGCGGCATGATGTTTGTTGGTGGGGTAGATAGTTATACAGGTTATGCCGTATCCGAACTTATAGAAGGGCGGACGGGTACTTTAAGTGGAGGCATGAGTGCGTTTAAAGATGGTGTATTATTCGGTGGTATTTTTGCCGCTGCTGCTCCGGTAGCTAAATTCCTTAAAGATGGGGCCCTGTCAGTAGGAAAGAACCTTCAAACTAAGATAGGCAGGTTAGCAGGAGAGGGAAGCAAACTAGGAAAAACATACACGCAGGAAGCTAAACAGAACTTAGATGAGTTGAGTAATGCTCTCAGACAAGAGAAATTAGCTCTGGCAAATGGACCTGATCATGTGAGGATGTCCAATCCAACTGATGATGTAGGAGAGTTAAAGAAAACACCTACTCAAGAAAATTACATAAAGGGAATGGAAGAGAACGCGGCGAAGAGAGTTAAGAGCAAAGGGGAGTCTGAGGGGACGGGCGATGCTAAACCAAAGTTACCTTCTGATGAGGAGTTACTTAATGCTGTTACTGAGTGGTCAAACATGCAGAAAAAACTAGCACCATCAAAAAGAAAATTGGATAACTTTAATACAGCTGCCGTAGTTTATGACTTGAGAACAGATAAATACTATTACGGAATGAATAAAGGTGTACAATTGAGTGGTGATGCTAAACACCCAATATTATTTGGTGGGAAAGACCAGGCAGGGTTACTACCAGAAAACTCTTTGAATAAATACGCTTTGGGGAATTGTGCAGAGGTAGATGGAGTTAATCAAGCTTTAAATCAAGGTGCTAAAATAAGTGATTTGTACTTATACACTGTTGAGACGACTCCGAGTGCGTTTGGAAAAGCAAAAGAAGCCTGTAAAAATTGTTCCTTTACCTTTAAAGGAAATGTAGCGGATGCACTGACTGGATGGTATAAAGGAGGAGAGTGAAATTGAATATGAATATGGATAGATTTAAACTAATTTCATTCAGAGGTAGAGTTGCATATGGGATTAGTTGTTTTGAGAATGCACTAATATCATTAAAATACAATTCAGATGACTGGAAAATTGTTTTGAGATATCTATGGGAGTTCACAAGTTCAAATAACTTAGAAGACTGTAACTCAGCAACAGCTGAATTAATTCCTGAAAATTTAATGGAAACTAAAACATATGATGAAGATTTTGAGCGGATAAGTGAAGATGAATACCTATGTTTATATAATCTATATCAAAATATTGACGAATCAATACATACCTTACTGCGAGATATTCATGAACTTGGAGTTAGTCATGCTTATACTAATATTAGTGGATATGGAAAAAGAAGTCTGGATTCATTAGAAACACTTATCTGTCATATGATGAATAACGGATTTCCATTACCTGATATTGAACCATTCTTGAAATCTTCTATAAAGGAAGACGAAGGATGGGGGGATGAGTTTGATGGTATAAAATTATCTAAAATTCTGTAACAATCGAAATTATGGGTTCCTAAAATTACAATTGAAGTAGTTCATAATGAAAAAATTACTGCAAGAAGAATTGCTGCTTGATGATAGAATCCCCTTCCAAGATAGGTGTATCAAGTATTACAGATAGCGTTTATAGCGAAACTATTTGACTTCAGTTTTTTAAAGAGTATATTGGCTCTGGAAGAGTGGCTATTAAGAATAAAGAGTTACACAAATCCTAGGTTTACATAGTTTTAGTTGAAATTTTACAACAACCAAACACCTAACTGATTCAAACACTTGATAAACTTTCAAAAGCTCTTTCCCACTTGAATCATGAGTAGGAATGAGCTTTTTGGCATGCCTAAAATCAATGGAGAACGAATAGAATGGCAAACGTGAACAGGTTAGTTGCAGAAGAGTTGAAGAAACAGCAACCAGCACAGGAAGCGGGGCGGCGGTACTCGAAGCTTCCTCTACCGATGAAATACAAGTCTTCGAAAGCAGTCCGGAATTTCGTTTCAGGGCAAAGTGCTGGACTCCCAACGCGAGCTTGTGAAGCTGCACTTGGCGATTGACCAAGAGCAGCCCAAAGGCACCGCGCACTGGTGAGGGATGGTTGATTCCAATGGGATCGAGTCCTATCGGGGGGGGGGGGAATCATTATGCGGCGGATCGAACAGATCCTGCCCCCATTTGGCCCGGCTGCACGGAGCATGTGTGAGGATTATATGAAAAGATTTGAGAATAGATAAAGTAGAACATATGCGATCTTGAACATAGGCCTTGAACGTACGAGAAGCAAAGGGCTGTATTTTGTTCAAATTTGAGCCAAGGCTCTTCTCACCAGCTGATCCGCTTGCCGCGTTGTTTCGGGCAGCCGATATTGCGGACATAGGTTCAATATCCATTCTTGGGCTGTGGGCAGCGAGATTCTATGACCGATAGATACATAGATAGGCTTGACGTTATCCTGTGTTCTTAGAGCTGCGCCTACTATCTGCTCACCCGCTTGCAGAGGAGAATACGATCCTCTCGTAAGACCGGGCTCCGAATACTCGCCGATCAATCTGGTTTTCCCGCAGCCAATGGCAGGGATATCGAATAAAACGCCCAAGTGGCTGGCTAATCCAAATCGTCTGGGATGAGCAATTCCTTGAGCGTCACAGACGACCAATTCAGGCAAGCTCCCGAGCTTCTCGAAGGCTTGGACTACAGGAGGCAGTTCGCGGAATGAAAACAGGCCTGGAATATAGGAGAACTGAGTCATATCTTCCATTACGACGGTCTCGATTACATGAAGGGAGACTGCTTCTAGAATAACAACAGCTGCAATGAGTTTGTTTGAAAGCTCGCTATAAGCGACATCAACTCCGGCGATATAATGAATAGGGTTTAATTGATCGTGTAGGGTAACTTGCAAAGCTAATTGCTTTTGAAGTGCGGTTGCTTCGGTTTCCGTTAAGTTCCAGGAATGCTGGATGACGGGTTTCACAGCGGCGGAGCCTCCTGCATGCCAGAATACGAGTCTTTATTAGGATTATATAACCCTATTTGCGAAGGGCAAAATGTTAAACTTTTCATTATATGATGGGAATTATTCATGCGGGCTCGCTGCAAGGGTCGGAAGACGGGGGAAGAGCACATGAATGAAGCGGACAGCTGTTTTCAGGGGGGCGGAAAATGTTTGGTTCTTTTTATTTCGGAGGCTGCTCTGAATGGAGTGAATTTAAAGAAACAATTCTAAGACTCCTGGAGGATGCCGGGTTCACAGATTCTGAAGATGAGTTCACCGTATCAACGAACGGTTTTACACTGTTTTTTCAAGAGGGTGGACATGGTGTGGTGTTTGCAAGCGAAGATTACGGAGTGGAGTTAAAATATAACGGGTACATCGACATCATCGTTTCTTATCCGGAGTGGGCATTCGAATTGATGGAATTTACCGGCAGGCTCCTTACAAGGTTGGATGGAGATTGTGTCTTGGAGCTGAATGATAAGCCGATTCTTTTGCGAAAAGATAAGGTTGTATGCGTGGACGATAAGAAATTGAGCGGGACAGCAAGATTTCCTTTTCACGGGTTGAATCTGGATTATGTGGAAGGGGACCTAAGTTGAGTGAGGGTTCCAGAGATTTCGATCCTGTGACGGCGACGATGGCAGCGATCTCGGAACGGTTTGGCGCTTTTATCAGGATGTTAAAGGAATAAAAGAATAGATATAAATAGATTAGCCTGCGAATTAGAGCCGTTTCTAATTATTTAGTTAAAACTGGAAACGGTTTTTTTATATGTATAGATTTAGATTTTTATCACGAATGAATTAATCTAAAACACCATGATTCAACAAATAACTACAATATTTATCGTGAAATGTCGAAATTAGGCATAAAGAAGTATCGAAAAAAGCCGATATAAACAAAGGGACCTAATGGACAAGTTTGGAAAAACCTACAAATGCGGAAACAACAATCTGCGTGGACAGCCGGCTGAGAGCCCGCTTGTTATGCCATAAGCAGATAGTATGACAGAACGGATCAGGAGAGGGAATGGTGTATGAAGGGTCTAATGATTTTCGACAGTTTGAAAAAGAAATTGATTGTGCTTATGTGCCTTATTCTTGTCACTAGTTTAGGTACCGTGTATGCGGCAAGTTATCTAACGGCTTCCGCCATGTTGACGAATTCACTGGACCAGGAATCCGCCTTGCAGTCGAAGCAGCTGGCTATGAAGCTGGATAAGTTCTTTGAGAGCAAAATTGCTATTGCGGAGACCGTTACGAAGCTGCTTTCCAAAGACTCGAATTATAATCAGGATTTGAAGATGATTCAACAGGCTCAGGAGCAGTACCCCGAATTTGAGACATTCTTCTTTTCCCATGATTTGAGCGGCAAAAAAGTAATCAGTTTCCAAGGGGAATCCAAAGACCTCAGCGACCGTCCGCATTACCAGGAAGCGGGCAAAGGGACCGGCAAAATAGTCGTTTCCGAGCCCAATGTTTCCATAAGGACGGGGAATAACGTGGTGACCCTGATCGTACCGATCATGAAGGGCTCAACTCAAACCGGCTATGCAGGTGCAACGATTCAGATTAACGAAATTCAGCGGTATGTGTCCGAGGAGAAATTCGGCGAAAGCGGTTACGCTTATCTGGTCACTAAGAGCGGTATGTTCCTATGGCATCCCGATAACGAGATGATTCTGAAATCCAACCTGAAGGACGTCAACGTGCCCGAGCTGCAGCAGGCATTCAGTAAAATTACAGCCGGCGAAAGCGGTACGGCTGAGTACAAATCAGACGGAGAGATGAAGTACGTCTCCTACGCTCCTACAGGTTTGAATTGGGGGATCTTCATCACGGCTCCTACCGCCGAACTGTATGCACCGGTTGACCGGCTGTCGCTTATCCTTGTGTTAATATCGGTTGTTACTCTGCTAATTGCCGGCGGATTGATTTATCTGTTCGCCACAAGGCTCATACAGCCTATTATTCGTCTTAATAAGGCGGTAAAACTCGTAGCGGCAGGAAACCTGTCCAACTCCGTCGAGGTTGCGGGGAATGATGAAATCGCTACGCTTTCGCAAGATTTCAATCTGACTGTCGGTCATTTGAAGCATCTGATCGAAGGCGTCTCGAAATCTTCGAACGAAGTTCTTCAACTGGGGAGCGAGCTTGGACAGCGGATCGACAGCGCGGCAGACTCCAGCCGCCTGACGAACAAGGCTATCGCCGGTATTGCGGTAGGCGCGCAGTCTCAGGCATACGCTTCGGAAGAGATGGCCATCTCGATGAACGAGATGTCGCGCGGCATCGTGCGGATCGCCGAAACGTCCGCGATGGTTGCCGAATCGGCTACTGAAGCGGCACGCGAAGCGGAAGAAGGAGCGGAAGTCGTCGAGCATACCGTCCGCCAGATGGGCGAGATCAGCAGCGGTACCTCGAATGCGCTGCATGCAGCGGAGCAGTGGCATGAGCGCTCCGGCGAAATCTCCGGTATCGTTGATACGATTACGGAACTGGCCGGGCAGATCAACCTGCTCTCACTGAACGCTTCTATTGAAGCGGCCCGTGCCGGTGAGCACGGACGCGGATTTGCAGTGGTGGCCGGAGAGGTGAAGAAACTGGCCGAGGCGTCCAAATATTCCGCGGGCAAAATCTCGGATCTGCTCAGCGATATCCGCAGCCAGACCGACCGCGTCGTCGAAGCCATGTCTGACGGCAACCGGAATGTGCAGGAAGGACTGAAGCTGATCGAGGAAGTACGCGATAAGTTCAGTCATATTCTCCGCTCATCCCGCCACGTGGCCGCCAACATCCAAGAAGTATCGGCAGCTTCCGAAGAAATGTCCGCAGGTGCAGAGGAGGTCTCGGCGTCTCTGGAAGAAATGCAGGGGATTGCCAAGCATACGTCGCAGGATTCGGATAAGGTGGCTGCCGCTACACAGGAACAGCTCGGTGCAATGGAAGAGATGAAGGAATCGATGCACTCGCTGGACAGCACGATGAAGCAGCTGCAAGAAGAGCTGAGCAAGTTTAAAGTGTAGAGAGCTGCTCGAATGATAGTAGGACTTTCCCATGTGGGAAGTCCTTTTTTATATGTTCATGAATACCAGTCGCGTTCAAAAATATTTATTGATAGAGCGGTTACCTTGAATTCAATGATCTCTGTCCTTTAAAAAAAGCTCAAATCATTGTAAGCTACTTGATAATGGAAAATAAAACAAGGTAATGGCGGATTGTCCGCCGGGAGGGTGGTAGATCGGAGCATGGAAGTACAGCCGCTGCTGCAGGTAGAGAAGCTGGCTATGAAGAAGATGAAGATTTTCAGGCAGAGCAAACTGCGTTACTTGTCCCGTTCAGCGCTGGCAAGTATGTTTATTGGTTTTGGTGTTATTGTGGCTTTCAAGACAGGAAGTTTTTTCTATCTGGAACATTCGCCGTTCACTTATCCGATGGCTGCGCTGACCTTTGGTGCCGCGATTATTCTAATCTCTTACGGCGGCGGGGACCTGTTCACGGGTAATACGTTCTATTACACGTTCGCGGCGCTGCGCAAGAGGCTCCGCTGGCCGGAGGTCATCCGCTTGTGGCTGACAAGCTACGGGGGCAACATTCTCGGGGCGGCGGCTTTCGCGCTGCTTATTCTTGCGACGGGCTTGTTCCGGGAACATGAGGTCAATGCGTTCTTGCTCAGTGTGGCGGAGAAAAAGATGAATGCCCCTTCGATGGAGCTGTTCTTCCGGGCAATTCTATGTAATTGGCTGGTGTGTCTGGCGTTCTTCATTCCCATGTCTCTAAAAGGGGACGGAGCAAAGCTGTTCGCGATGATGCTGTTCGTCTTCTGCTTCTTCATCTCCGGTTATGAGCACAGCATTGCCAATATGTGCACGTTTGCAATTGCGCTGGTGGTCGACCATCCGAAGACGATCTCCTGGGGCGGAGTTGTTCATAATCTGATTCCGGTCACTTTAGGCAACTTGATCGGCGGGTCTATTTTCATGGGCGTCATGTATCATTATGTGAATAAACCGTTCATGGACGAGCATGAGGAAGCATAAGGACAATATTTCACAAGAAGACGCAAGAAGGCCTGATTATGTTCGATAACTAGACGGCCATTGCTCCCAACAAGCTATTATTACCATTTTCTATAGGATACCGGAGGATTTGGCAGGATGTTTTTGAACGCCAGCCGCTGACTTCCCCTCACCCCGGCTCACCCCGGCTCAGCTGGAGTGAGCCATTATCAGCGCGTTTTCCATAAAAGCGATCTTTCCCTATACTTATAAGAGAGCAAAATGAAACTAAAACAACCGGGAGTTGAATCGTTTTGACGTATGCTGAAATGTTGGGAAGACGCAGTGAGATTCTAAAACGCACCATCGGAGAAATGATCCTCAAAGAAAATCAAAAAGGGCTCGGCATGCAGGAAAGCAGTTTCCTCCGAAGCATGATTAAGGAGCTCCACCAGAATGAATATGAACTGAGTTCAGGCAGAAGATAAGGCAGAAGATAATGCAGAGCCTGTCCTCTAATCCAACTAATCAATCTAACCAGACAAAACTAACTATGTATATGTTTATGTACAAAAGGCGTTCGCACTTTCGGTGTGGACGTCTTTTAATATACGTAAATCCTTAAACTACCGATCGTTTAACCGGGTAAAAGGTTCAAGGGCGGTAGATTTCTCTGCACCCTCTCCTCACTGCTTGACGGAACACAGCCGGAGGCGTAGAATAATCTCCAGTCTTCTAAGCGATTAACCCATCTCGGAGAAAAGGATATAACTTATAATGAACGTTAAAGTAATAGGTGTAGCATTTTATATCATGCTGATATACGGGGTCTCCAAGCATTTTCCGGCTATGCACAGTCTCTTTTTTCCGGCACTTGGGGCTTTCAGTTTCTTGTTTATTTCCCGCAAATTCACGGTCAAAGATATTGGCTCGATTTCATTAGGTGCTGTGCTGGCCTCGGTGATCGGAACCGCTATTTATTATCTGATTCCGGGTATTTTTGCCATGTTTATTAACACACTCATTATCATTTGGCTTAATAAGCTGAAATGGAACGCTCCTCCCATTCTGGCTGTTTCATTTATTCCGTTCTTTACGGTTACGGCAAATTTTTGGGACATTCCCCTGGCAATCAGTGCCTCTTTGCTCGGTCTGATGGGTACGCTGCTGTTAGTGGAGATCATTGAGACAAAAATTCCTTTTGCTTTCGGGATGAAGAATAAGCTTGCACCGGATACGGAGAAAATTGCAAGTTAACCACTGTAAGGGCCAGCATGGTGAAGGGAAATATTCCAGAACTTTACGGTGCATGAGGTGCGGATATGCTGGGACGTAAATAAGTCGGGTCCGAACTGGATCTGGCTTATTCGTATTTCTTTTTCATAGCTTGCGTTCAAACTATTTTACTTCCTTTCATGCATGATTCTGGAATATAAATTTCAAAAATTCCGTTTCTTAAGATTTTCTTCAGAATTACCGACCGGAGATAGTAAGATTTTTAGATTAGGATAAGGGTTGAAAAGGTACATATATAGATAAGGAGGCGAGGGGCGATGAATGACACCATCCTTCAACTTGTGGACCAGTACGGTTATTTCATCTTTTTCCTGGCTTTGGCGCTGGGGCCTTTCGGCATTCCTGTACCGAACGAAGTAACGGTGATGACTGCAGGTATGACCGGAGACAGCGGACTGCTGAATCCGTGGCTCGTATATATAAGCACGTTGTCCGGACTGCTGATTGCATTGACGGCCGGATACGGATTAGGCAAATATTTCGGACCGCCTTTGCTCAGAAGACTGCGCCGCAATGAGCGGTTCAGCGGTTATTATTCAACGGCTGAAAGCTTGCTGGACAAGTACGGGAGCGCGGCGCTATGTATCAGCACGTTCATCCCGATCGTCCGTTATTTACTCCCGGTATTTATGGGTGCGGCAGGCAAGCCTTATAAGAAATTTGCCATATACGCATATTCAGGCGCTCTTGTGTGGACGCTGCTTGTATTCGGGCTTGGCGTGCTGTGGGGTGAAAGGTTGACGGAACTGCTGGCCATGACCGAAATAAAATCCGCTCTCATTATTGCGATTCTTGCTTCAGGAGTCTTTGTGATCTGGAAAAAGGGAATAAGAAAATCTCAGTCGGGTATATGACAGAAAATAGTTTCTTTGCTGATAACGGACAACGTAGACGATGAAATCATCATACAAATTCGGGAGGAATTATAATGGATGAAATGTATATGACCGTAGATTATGTGGGGGTCCATCTGAGCTGGCTTATTTTCGTATCGGCGGCTGTCATGGGTATTATGAAATCGGCGAAGGGCCGCAGGAAACAGGATGACAGAGGAGGGATCTGAAGGAGGTTGTCCATCATACGGCAAGCAGAACCTTCCTTTGAATCCCTTGTTCGTAAGCGGCAGCGTCTTCCACTCTTTGCCGGTATAGCAACATAGAGCGGCCGCCTTTTTTGTCAGGCGGCTTTTCGGCGTTATAATGAACTAATCTCATAAATATGACGCATCTAAAAGGAGGACGAGCAGCAGATGGCTTTCGGCATCAAGAGAGAAGAACTGCAGCAGTGGAAAGAAGCAGTCTCCCGGGGAGAAATTGCTTACTTGACGCACTACTGGCTGGAGCCCAGATTTCCGGGTGTAACCACCGTTACGAAGGTCGGCTGTGCAGATCTGGACCGCTTGTCCAAGTGGTGTATACAGAACGGCTTAAGTCCGCGCTACATTCATAACCGCTCATCTTTCCCGCATTTTGACCTGATTGGTCCTAAGCAGGTAGAAATTTTGCGGAAAGAGGGGCTGCGGGAACAGTTGGAGCGGTTTCGTATGCTCTGAAGGCGGCCGCCGGGAAGCGCAGAAACATTCCCGTCTGCATGTCCCCCGGGTGGACGAGTCCGGTCCGGAGCTTGTGACTGAAGTGACCCGGAGTTATTTTCGTATAAATGCTTCGATCAGATCCCCGACACTGACCTCATCAAGCTCCTCGGCAAGCCGGTCCGCTTTGGTTTTCTTGCGGATGGAGCCCTGCAGGACAACTTGAATGTTCTGATCTTTGTCGATCAAGACGGAAAGAACTTCGAGAGCATTCGTCAGCAGTCCGACGACGACCGCGATTTGCTGGGGGGTGAGCTGGGCGGACGAGGCTTTCTTTTTGCCTTTTTTACCATTGCCGTTACCATTGCCATTGCCGCTGCCATTCCCATTCCCATTCCCTTTTTTTATCATGGGTCGTCACCATCCATATCAAACTATAACGGTTTCACTGTCACCGCCTTCGCCATCCGTCCCAATCCCCGCAATGAATCCGAAAACAATTACAAACAAGATAATTAAATTGATCAGATACTTGCCGTCATCGTCGCTCATATAGCCCACCCTTGATTTCATAGTTGTGTTCTACATCATATGATAAAGCGGACTAAGGGTTCCTGATTTACACTTCCGGCAAAGATGACGTGTTTGGAATAAAATGGTTAAATCCCTCTCGGGCATTATAAGCATGCGTTCACGTAATAGGCATTTAGGGAATAGACTGCTTTTAAAGGAGAATAGCTTCTGGAGATTCTTGATAAGAAAGGTGGTTCCCTATGTATTACGCGAGCCCTTATACGACTTCATCTGCACCATTCCAGGCATGGATGAGAACAGGAAGCAAGGAAGAAGAGGTGATTGCCCTCATTCTGGAATCCGTTCAAGGCGAGCGGAATGATGAGCTTTTTTATGATTATCTGATTAAAATCGCACCTGCGCAGAAGGATAAGGATATTATTGCAGGAATTCGCGACGATGAGAGAAAGCACAGGAAGCTGTTCAGAAGCATGTATTATTATTTAACCGGCCAAATGCCGCCGCAAGTCTCTGATCAAGAGGAGCCGCTGCCTTCGAGTTATATAGAAGGGATTGAAACGGCGCTTATGGGTGAGTTAAAAGCATTTGAGAAGTACAGAGGCATCTACTTGAATATTAAACCTGAATTCAGGAACTGGATGTTCGAAATTATGACAGATGAGATGAAGCATGCGGCCTATTATAATTATCTATACGCCAAAAATAAATAAGACTGGAGAGGAGCAGATCGTTTTTTATAATCGAGCTGCTCTTTTATTGCAGTGCATAGTTAATTTTCCGATTGCACGCCAAGAGTTATCCGACTCCGCCGCTAACTGATTGTCTGTCTCCGGGCAATTGGATTTCTCTCCTCGCATACGCGCAGGTTGTCGGCAGATTGAAGAATATATTACATATATGCTCGAACGGAGAAAAAGCAAGGAATGTGCAGGGATTGGACAATTCTGTTCATGTTCTTTTGGCTGCATGTTGAATATCGTTAGAATAGGGGGCGCTCTATTCATTAACCGGTAAAACGTAAGCGCTCCCATAAGGACGGATCTATCCCGCATGCCGGGCTTACCCAGCCGCAAGGTAGACCTGACTGGATAATTAGACCAGAGGATATAAATGCGCCTATGAAGAAGTGTATCTAGAGAAGCAACAATAATACGGACTACTAGACCGGACTGTAAGGGGATTCTCTATGAAATTTATGAAAAAGCTGCTGCCTGCCCGTCTTCTGAGGGGTTCTAAAATTCCCAATCGGCTCCTCTTGTCTTTCCTGCTCTTGTCTCTGATCCCGTTAACGGTAACCGGCTATTTCTCTTACAAACAATCATCGGATGCAATTGAGTCTAAAATCGGAACCTATTCCTCTGAGATCATGAAGCTGCTTCAGCAGACTATCCGCGTAGAGGTACAGAAGGTAGATCTGCTGAGCAATCAGGTGGTCTATCAGAATTTCGTGCAGAAGGCGCTGCATAATTATTCGGACCTTGACGAATGGTCGAAATGGTCGCTCGCTATGGATATCAATGCTCTGCTGAGCGATAAATCTACGCTGATCGAGCACATCAAAACGATGAAAATTTATACAAAATCTGGCGACCTTCTATATGATCTAGGCTACGAGCTGCTGCGGGATGAAGATACCTCCAGATGGATGCAAGAAATCGATCAGGATATCGGCAAAGATATCTGGACCTACGCGAGAACGGTCAAGGGAACGAACTGCATTCTGTTCGGCCGTATGATTTACTCGCAATCCGTTCCCGACACGCCGCTGGGATATGTGATGATTGCTCTGGATGAAGCTTTCTTCTATAAGATATACCGGGATACCGATATGGGTACCGGCTCAGCGGTCTCCATGCTTGATGCAGACGGCACGGTGCTTTCCAGCATGAATCCCGATCTCGTCGTCGGTAGAAAGCCTGAAGATCCTGAGCTGGCTGTGCAGCTTAGTGCCCTTAAAAATACAGAGACATCTTCTTTTCCCGTCGGTCCTGAAGAGAACCGGAAGCTGGCTGCTTTCACTTATGATCCGGTGACGGACTGGTATGTAGTCAGTCTGATCCCGTTCTCCTACCTGAATATGGAATCGGATCAATTCCTGAAAGTGATTTCGATCGTGGGCCTGATCCTGTTTATCTGCTGTCTCATTCTGGCGCTGCTTATTTCACGAAGTATTTCTCAACCGCTTAACCGGCTTGTCGGCAAAATGAGGCTGGTTATGAAAGGTGATTTCGATGTGGTGATTCACGACAATTACCAGGATGAGCTGGGATATTTGTCCCGGATGTTCAACCTGATGCTCAAGCAGATCCGGCGTTTAATCCAGCAGGTCAAGGATGAGCAGGAGCAGAAGAGGGAGACCGAGATCCAGATGCTGCAGGCGCAAATCAATCCGCACTTCTTGTTCAACACCTTGAATTCGCTGAAGTGGACCGCGATGCTGAGCCAAGCGGACAGTGTCAGCCGCGGTCTGGGCGCACTGGCGGAGCTTCTGCGTAATACGATTGTCGATAAGAAGGAACTTGTTACATTGTGGACCGAAATCCGCAACATTGAGAACTATGTGATTATTCAGCGGGTCCGTTATGGAACGTCTTTTACCGTGGCATATGATATTCCCGAGGAGCTGTATGAATGCCGGATGCTGAAGTTCCTGCTTCAGCCGATTGTGGAGAATTCCATTATTCACGGATTGGAAGGGCAGGAGGCTGTCGGCCATATCCTGATTGAGTGCCGCAAGTCCGCGGACGAGCTTAGGATCCGCATCCGGGATGACGGGCAGGGTATGGACCCCGGCACGGTCCGCGAGCTGCTCGGACAAGGCCCGGACCGCCGATTCGCAGGAATAGGCGTTACGAATGTGGCGGAGCGGATCAGACTTAATTTTGGCGAGTCTTACGGCTTGAAGGTTCACAGTGAAGTAGGTCAAGGTACGGAAGTTACGCTAACTCTCCCGTACATCACGGAGGTGGAAGATGAGCATGAGAAGGATGAGCGTATTGGTCGTTGATGATGAAGCGATTGTCCGTATCGCCCTCAAAACGATCATTCCTTGGGAAGAGAACGGATTCGAACTGATCGGAACGGCCCAGGATGCTGCCCAGGCACTGGAACTGATCGGGCATCATCAGCCGGACATCCTTATTACGGATTTGAAAATGCCCGGCATGGACGGCCTGGAGCTGCTGAGGCTCCTCCAGGAACGCCGCTATGACGGCAAGTTCATCGTGCTGAGCAACTATGGCGAATACGAGCTGGTCCGCGAGGCGATGAAGCTCGGCGCGATGGATTACCTGCTGAAGGTCACTCTTCAGCCGGAAGAGCTGCTGGAGCTGCTGATGAAGGCGTCCGCCCAGCTCCGCGATGTCCGCGAGCAGCAGGAGCAGCAGTACCGGATCCGTTCCGAGTGGAACGAGAACCGGTATCTGCTGCGCACCCAGTTCTACCGGGAGCTGCTGCTCGAAGAAACAAGCCTGGCGGCGCTGCGGCGCCAGGCGGAGAAGCTGGGCATCGCCGCGGTGATGCAGCCGGGATTCGTGCTCTGCCTGCGCATCGAGTCTTACGAGGAGGCGCTACAGAGCGGCAAGATCAAGGACAAGAAGCTGCTGGGCTTCTCGGTCCATAATATCGTCGGCGAAGCGGCGAGGGAGCGAGCGGCGGTGGATGTAGCGGAGCTGAGTCCGGACACCTATGCCGTAATCGCGTCCTCGGAAGGCGGCTGCACCGGGAAGGAGAAGCAGCTTCAGTTCGCCGGGCATATCGCGAGCGTGCTGAAGATGTACCTGAATCTGGAAGTAGGCATTACCGTCGGAGGCCAGTTTGACAGGTATGAGGAGGTCCGGGAGGCTTACCTGATGACGGCGCACGCGATGGACATGCTGTTCTATGGGGGAAGCCCGATTCTTCATATCGGGGAGGTCGAACACACGGAGACACTCGAAGCCGAAGCCTTCACCTTCCTCAGCCGGGAGCTGAAGCAGGCGGTCGACCGCAATGAGACCGGCACCATCTTATCGCTGCTGGCCCCTGTACTGAAGCGGGCGGAAGAGGAACGTCTGAGTCCCGAGCCTCTTAAGCGGTGGGGAATGCTTGTTCTCAGCGAGCTGGAGAAGCAGCTGATCGGGTGGGGGAATACGACGATTTCCCCGCTGGAAGAATACGGGATGCGACTTCAGGGAGCGTCCTCATTCACTGAGTATAAAGAGGCTCTTGCGGGGGCCGTCACAGAGACGGGACGTTTGCTGGCAGTACTCAAGGATGTCCTCTACCGCAAGGAGACGACGGCGGTTATCGATTACATCCGGCGCAACCTCGATAAGAAGATTACCCTGGGACAAATTGCAGCGGAAGTCAACATGAGCGAGAATTATTTGTCCCGTTTTTTTAAGCAGGAGACGGGTAAGACCGTTGTGGAGTTCATTCACCAGACGAGGATGGAGCAGGCGCAGGAGCTGCTGAAGGACCCGGATTGTACGGTCAAGAGCGTAGCGCTGGCGGTCGGGGTGGAGGATCCTTTCTACTTCAACCGCCTGTTCAAGAAACACGCCGGAATAAATCCCACCGAATATAAGCGGAGGGTGCTCGGCAAGCGGGTACAAGAATAGCAGGTTCTCAAGGAGGGGGCGCATCGTTCATGCGCTCTCTTTTATATGGAATTTATCTGGAAGTAAGAATTGTCCATGTTTCCGATAATTGCGTTCATGTGAGCGAAGGTCCAGATCTTATATGCTAGGAATGTAAGCAATTACACAATCTAAATTCATATAAAAAGTGGGGGTCAGATATGAACAAGACAAAATGGATGGCTAATGCTGTGGTTCTTTCTTTACTCGTCGGTGCAGCATCGGCTTGCGGCTCTGCCGGAAATGAGAACGAAGATGGCGCGGTCAAGGGCGAGGCGTCCAAAGAACTGAGCATCGCCGTGTTCGAGGGCGGATACGGTAAAGCTTACTGGGAAGAAGTCATTAAGAGCTTCGAGAAGGATCATCCCGGCGTAAAAGTAAAGCTGACCTCCAATCCTAAGGTCATGGATGTTATCAAGCCGCAGATCGTCGCAGGAAATCCGCCGGATTTCATCTATGCTCCGCTGAGTGAGCCGTCCGGTACGATCCGCTCCATGATTTCGGAGAAGGCGTTCCTGGATGTAACGGATGTTTTTGAAGGCAAGGCGCCGGACCAGGAAGGTGCGCTCAAGGATCAGATGCTGGACGGAATTCTAGACTATGCCAAGCCTTATGGAGACGGCAAAATCTATATGGCGCCTAACTATATCTCTACCCTGGGCCTTTGGTATAACAAAACGCTGTTCAAACAGAAGGGCTGGGAAGCCCCGAAGACTTGGGATGAGTTTATGGCGCTCGGCGAGAAAGCGAAAGCGGACGGCCGTGCCCTCTTTACATATCCGGGTATCAATCCTGCATATAACGAGGGAGTGCTGTGGCCGGCTGTCGCTTCCGCCGGCGGCACGGAGCTCATCAAGAAAATCGAGAATTACGAAGAAGGGGCCTACAAGGAAGAAGGTGTCCGTCAAGCTTTCTCCGTCTACGATGCCATTGCCCAGAAAGGCTACCTCCTCAAAGGTACCGTAGCACTGAACCATACCCAGTCGCAGACGGAATTCCTGAAGGGCAAAGCGCTCTTCGTACCCAACGGCAACTGGTTTGAAGGCGAGATGAAGGATGCTCCGCGCGAAGAAGGCTTCGAGTTCGGCTTCCTGGCTCCTCCCGTGTTCAAGGAAGGCGAGCAGAGATACGCAATGACCTCTTTCGAGGGATTGTTTATCCCGGCTAAAGCCAAGAACCCGGACCTTGCCAAGGAATTTATGAAATACCAGTATAAAGAAGAGAACGTGAGACTCAGCGCTAAACTGTCGGGTGCGGTTATGGCAGTGAAGAACGGTGCGGAAATCGCCAAGGAGTTCGTACCGGCATCCGTGTATGAATCCGTTAAAGTGCTGGAGCAGGACGTTAAACCGCTCATGTTCCAGTGGAAGGTCACTCCCAAAACCGAAGTGAAGATCAAGGATGACGTATTCCAGCCAATCGGCCGGGTTATGAACAAAGAGATGACTGTGGACCAATGGATCGACCGTCTGGAGCAATCCGATGCGAAGCTCCGTGACGTCATTGCCAAAGCTGCCAAGTAAATAATAAACAGAGAACTCCGGTGAGGGCCTGGCCTTCATCGGAAATCTTTTCTCGGAGTGGGAAGTGGACGAATGAAAGACAAGAAAAAACTGATGCTGTTTCTGTGGGCCTGCACCTTGCCTGCACTTGCTCTATTCGCTGTATTCGATCTGTATCCGTTCCTGCGGGCCATTATCATGGCTTTCTATAGCTGGAGCGGCACTTCGGAGGATCAGACGTTTGTCGGTCTGGACAACTTCCGAACACTTATGCAGGACGGGGTTGTCTGGGTTGCGCTCAAAAATAATCTGTTCCTGCTCATTGTAGTTCCGGCCGTAACCATGGGCCTCTCCCTGTTGTTTGCCGTTCTTCTCACACGCAAGAACAACAAGCTCAAAGAGAGCGGTTTTTACCGCACCATCTTTTTCTTCCCGAATGTACTCGCGCTTGTCGTGATCTCGATCTTATGGTCGTTTATTTACCACCCTACTTTCGGTATTCTGAATGCTCTGCTGAATTCACTGGGCTTCGAAAGTCTTGTGCATGCTTGGCTGGGTGAGACAGGGACGGTGATGTGGGCTCTTGTCGCACCGATGGTGTGGCAGGCAATCGGCTATTACATGATTATTTATATTGCTGCAATCGAGGGCATACCGCCCGATTTGTATGAAGTTGCTCATCTGGAAGGCGCCTCCAGCATCAAGCAGTTCCGTATGATTACGCTGCCTCTCATTTGGAATGTGATGAGGATTACGGTTATTTTCTTCCTGATCAACGTATTTAACCAAAGCTTTGTTTATGTGAATGTAATGACTGCAGGGGGGCCGGATAATTCCTCCCAGGTCTTGATGACTTATTTGTACGGCCAGGCTTTCGGTAACGGCAATTTCGGTTATGCGATGGCAATCGGGGTATTTATGCTGCTAATTACAGTCGCGCTGTCGTTAATTAGCGATAAACTGATGAGCCGCGATTCGGTCCAATATTAAGGAGGGCGGCTGTATGAAGCTCAAATCATTTCTTTCCAATCTGCCCGCACGGGTGATATTGTTGATTTACAGTGTCATCGTCTTATATCCGCTTCTGTGGACGGTGACGACCTCATTCAAAACGACGAATGAATTCTATGAGAATCCTTGGTCTATGCCCAAGAGTTTTCAATGGACGAATTATATCAATGCGTTCAAGGAAGCGAGTATCGGCTCTTATTTTGTTAATTCGGTCCTGGTTACACTGCTTTCGATGGCTATTTGTATGATACTCTCCTTCATGGCGGCGTATGTCATCTCAAGGTATGATTTCAAGGCTTTTCGCTGGATGAAAAAAATGTACCTGGTTGCGCTGTTCTTCCCGGTAGCGTTCAAAATCGTTCCGCTGTTCCAACTGCTGGGTGATATGCACCTGCTCGACAGTTTGTTCGGTCTTGTGCTGGCCTACTCGGCGACGACCATTCCGTTTACGATTTTCCTGATGGCCGGCTTCCTGGAGAGCATCTCCAAAGAATACGAAGAAGCGGCGATGATTGACGGCTGTTCGCGTTTCGGTGTGCTGTTCCGCATTATTGCGCCGATGGCCCGCTCCGGCATGATTACGGTCGCCATCTTCAACTTCATGAGTTACTGGAATGAATACATCATGGCACTTTCGTTCATTACGACCGAGAGCAAGCGGACGCTGACGCTAGGGATCGCATACCTGATGGAAGTTCAGCGCTATGCGACCGACTGGGGGGCTCTGTTCGCGGGCCTGGTTATCGTAATGATTCCTACGCTCGTGCTGTACGCGCTGCTGCAGCGCAAAATAACCGCCGGTATCAATGTAGGCGGACTGAAAGGATAAGAGCAGGCGATGACGACGGTGAACTTTGGCGTTCAAGGAAAAGAATTCGTGCTGGATGGACAGCCTATTCAGCTTATATCCGGGGCCATTCATTATTTCCGGGTAGTGCCGGAATACTGGCGCGACCGGCTGATGAAACTGCAAGCAGGCGGGTGCAATACCGTCGAAACTTATGTCGCATGGAATGTTCACGAGCCGGAGGAAGGGAAGTTCGATTTCTCAGGGATAGCCGATGTGGTCCGGTTTGTGGAAATTGCCGGCGAACTGGGGCTTCATGTGATCGTGCGCCCGAGTCCTTATATCTGCGCGGAGTGGGAGTTCGGCGGACTTCCGGCATGGCTGCTGAAATACCCGGACATGTTGCTGCGCTGCTCGGACCCGCTCTTCCTCGCCAAGGTGGACGCTTATTACGACGAGCTGCTGCCTAAGTTCAAGCCGCTGCTCTGCACCAATGGCGGCCCGATCATTGCGATGCAGGTCGAGAATGAGTACGGCAGCTACGGCAATGACAAGGACTATCTGCGGCATATTAAGGAAGGCATGATTTCACGCGGCATGGATGTGCTGTTGTTCACTTCGGACGGCCCGTCCGATGAAATGCTGCAGGGAGGTACATTACCGGAAGTGCTGGCGACGGTGAACTTCGGTTCCCGCGTTCAGGAATCGTTCGCGAAGTTCCGCGAATACCGGCCGGATGAACCGCTTATGTGTATGGAGTACTGGAACGGCTGGTTCGATCATTGGATGGAGGACCACCATACGCGTGACGCGGAAGATGCGGCTCAAGTGCTGGATGAGATGCTCGGTATGGGGGCGTCCGTTAATTTCTATATGTTCCACGGCGGAACGAATTTCGGCTTCTACAGCGGAGCGAATCACATCAAGACGTTCGAGCCGACGGTAACGAGCTACGATTATGATGCCGCACTGACGGAGCGTGGAGATCCTACCGTGAAGTTCGAGTCTTTCCGTGAGGTTATCCGTAAATATGCCCCAGGGACGGCAGGCAACCTATCTGCAGTTGGGCAGACATATGCGGAAGAAATCCGCGCCGATGCAGCAGGAGTCAAGGACGATGCGGGCACTGCTCCGGGAAGCGGGACCGTTTCCTTCCCCGAGCTGCCGGAATCCGTCCCGGCGCGAAGTTATGGAGAGGTCCGGATGACGGCACGGGCCGACCTGCTGGACCAGCTGCTCACGCTGTCGCAGCCGGTGCGCCGTGCAGCCCCGGAACCGATGGAGAAGCTCGGGCAGAATTACGGCTACATCCTGTACTCGGCCAGGGTGTCAGGACCGCGCAGCGGACAAGAACTGCACATCCAGGACGTGCGCGACCGAGCGCAGGTTTTCCTGGATGGCACGTATATCGGCGTAGTTGAGCGATGGGACGCGAAGCCGCTGAAGATCAGCATCCCGGCAGGCGGAGCGCGCCTGGATATTCTCGTCGAGAATATGGGCCGTGTCAATTACGGTCCGCTGCTGCGGGATCACAAGGGCATTACCGAGGGTGTACGGATTGATAATCAGTTTCAGTACGGCTGGGACATCTATACGCTTCCGCTGTTGTCGCTGGATGGGCTGGAGTATTCGCCACTTGAAGAATGGGATTCGGGAACTTCGGCTCAACCGGACGCCTCGCAAGAAGCAATTGAAGGAATTGAAGGAGCAGCCGACCGGCCTGCTTTTTACCGGGGCTATTTTGAAGCCGAGGAAACGGCCGACACATTCCTTCGTCTGGATGGCTGGAACAAGGGCGCAGCGTTCATCAACGGCTTCAATCTGGGCCGTTACTGGAAGCGCGGTCCGCAGAACGCTTTGTACCTGCCCGGTCCTCTGCTGCGCAACGGCCGTAACGAGCTTGTGATCTTCGAGCTGCATGCAGCAGCCGGCCGGCCGGTGGTCACGCTGGATGACAAGCCGGATCTCGGCATCGAGGCTGCCGTCGATCAGAGCATTCTGAATTTCACGGGAGAGTAACTGCGATACGCGATGTTGCCTATTGTTCGTTCGTTAGACCATCCATGGGCATATACCGATCCGCAGCTGCCGTCAGCAGTCTCTAAGCATTAACCGCGAATCGGGATCGGCCCATGTAGCCCGGACTGGGCGGCAGGGTCATCCTTCCCGTCTTACCTACAGGTGTGACTGAAACTAAACCAACGAGAACCGAAGCCACGAGCAGATCCGGCTTACCTGCTTCGGCTTCGGTTTTTTGATCAGGAGGAGATTATAATGAGTACGCAGCAGCCTAATCTGTTATTCATCACGGTGGATCAGATGCGCGCCGATTGTCTCAGCATTCTGGGTCATCCGGTTGTGGAGACCCCTAACCTGGATCAGCTGGCGCGGAGCGGAGCGCTGTTCACCAGCGCGTATACGGCGACACCCAGCTGCATTCCGGCCCGGACGGCTATCATGACAGGCAAAAGCCAGACCTCGCACGGCCGTGTCGGCTATCAGGAAGGGGTGCCGCTGGACGACGAGCACACGATAGCCGGTGAACTGGCCAAGGCCGGCTACCATACGCAGTGCGTCGGCAAAATGCACATGTATCCCGCCCGCAACTTGTGCGGGTTCCACAATGTCGTGCTGCACGACGGCTACCTTCACCACAGCCGGTTCAAGGACCGCAATACTGTGGTGGAGTCGCAGGACCACTGCGATGATTATCTGCCTTGGCTGCGCCAGAGAGCCGGTGCCGATGCAGACCTGACCGATCTGGGGCTGGACTGTAACGCTTCCACAGTCGCCCGGCCGTGGCATCTGCCGGAAGCCCTGCATCCGACGAACTGGGTCGTGACCCAGTCGATTGATTTCCTGCGCAGGCGCGACCCGCGCAAGCCTTACTTCCTGTGGATGTCGTTCGTAAGGCCGCATCCGCCGTTCGATCCCCCGCAGGCTTATCTTGATCTCTATGCCGATGCGGACATCCCGGACCCGGTTGTCGGGGACTGGGCCGAGCAGGAGGATACGGACCGGAGCGGCCTCAATCCGGTCACCTCCACGGGTCAGGTGCCCGCCAGACGCCTCAGGCATGCCAGAGCCGCCTATTATGCGCTCATCACGCATATCGATCACCAGATCGGGCGCTTCCTCGGCGCGATGGATGAGTACGGAGTGCGCAGCAACACAATCATTGTATTCACCTCGGATCACGGCGAGCTGCTCGGCGATCATCATTTGTTCCGCAAGACGTTTCCGTACGAGGGCAGCGCGAAGGTGCCGCTGATTGTGTCCGATCCCGGCGGATTCACGGGCATTAAGCCTCACAGCCGGGTCGGCGGAGTTGTCGAGCTGCGCGACATTATGCCGACGCTGCTTGATGCCGCAGGCGCGGCCGTTCCGCGCAGTGTAGACGGCTCCAGCGTTCTTCCGCTCGCGCGCGGCGAGAGAGTCCCGTGGCGCGATGCCCTCCACGGGGAGCATGAGGCCGGCCCTCTGTCCGTCCAGTACATGACGGACGGCCGGGAGAAATACATCTGGTTCTCCCAGTCCGGGAGGGAGCAGCTGTTTGATCTTACGTCCGATCCGCAGGAGCTGACCGACCTTGCTGGAGACCCCCGGTACGGGGAGCGTCTCGGTTACTGGCGGGACCGTCTTGCCAGGGAACTGGATGGCAGGGAAGAAGGCTACAGCATGGACGGCAGGCTAATCACGGGCCGTAAGCCGCAGACGGTGCTCAGTCATGTAAGCCGGCAGACACATGCAGAGACAGACCCAAAGTAAGTCTGGTGGCCGGATGCCCTTCACTTGATTACAATTTACTGAAGAAAGCGCCTGCCCGCGCAAAAAAACAAAGGAGTTAAGCACATACAAATCGCTTAGCTCCTTTATTTATTCAAAATTTTAAATTTCTTTAAATTCAGATTGTCTCATCTCGACTTCGGCACAGCAACAATCAACTCCCCTTTTACGTGTTCATGGTTGTGGTAACCGTCAAAGCAGGAGTAGATGCGGAGGCTGAGGTCGTGCCGGAGTAATCGTGGGTTTCGATAATGACTGGGGTCCCCGGCAGAAGCGCGGCGGAAACGATGACCAGTTCGGTAGTCGAAAGCGCAGACAGATCGCCTTCTTGCAGAACACCGTTTATATAGAGACTGTAATAACCGCCGGCGGGCAGGACGGGCAGGGCTCCGGCCGCTACCGCTGTACCCGAATCATCTAGGAAGCTGGTATCGGGGATCGTTGTGGTGCCTGCTGTGCCATTGATCATTCCAAGCGTTACAACGGCATGATATCTTCTTACATTGTCATCTACAGTTGTTGTCGTGACAGTGGTTACGGTTCCGGCTACTACGCTGCTTGCGGTAACGAAGAGCTTGATTAAAGACGGGGGCATAAGCGATCACCTCTTTGGCTTGTTTACTTTACTGTATGCACCTTGAGCGGGAATGTCGTGGTCTTCTAACCTTACGGCAGCGGCAGTCTGCACCCAATATTGAAACGAATTGGAGGATAATCGGAACGCCTTTCTCGGGAATCTCCCGGCTGAGGAGTGTAAGCCTCCCCAAGCTAACCTTGTATACGCTGGTGGGCTGCAGAACCCCATTAACGAATAAGTTCGTGTAGGATACGCTGCGGGATGAAGGGATACGGATTTTTCCGTATGAGGGATCTTGGTCCCGGTTTCGGAACGACCGTTTGATTCCATCTGAGAAGGTAACAAACAGAGTGGCTTTAGCCTTCATCACGCGAAGCGGGCGGCGCTTTTTCGTGCCGGGTTTCTTTGCTCGCATCCTGAGCCCTCTCCTTTGGTTCTTGCTTATAATGTATCTATATGCACAGCAGAAGAGGTCGGTAAACGGGACATTTGGACCGCTTTTTTCGTGAAAAGAAGGATGCGGCCGTTTAATCGAGCTGCTGCCGGAAGTCTTACCGTTTTTTACTATAGCGGTCGGTAAAATTTTGGGTAAGGTATGTGAAGGGAATACTGCCGAAAGGGGGAAGAACGATGGATAAAGCATTTTTAGAGCGGGATCCGGTGGTGGTTGCCCGGGAATTAATCGGCTGTCAACTGGTCAGAGAGACCGACAATGGGCTTATCCGTGTAGTTCTTACAGAAACGGAAGCTTACAAAGGAGCGGAAGACACTGCCAGTCATGCCTGCCGGGCCGTAACGCCGCGTAATAAACTGATGTTCGGCGAAGCAGGAATGCTCTATGTCTACCTTATTTACGGCATACACCGGTGTATCAACGTAGTGGCTCATGAACCCGGCGGAGTAGGGGCTGTACTGCTGCGCGGGGCCAGGCCGCTGGAAGGATTGGATCTTATCCGTGCTAACAGGGGCAATGTGCCGGAACGTAATTTGTTAAGCGGACCTGGGAAATTGGCTCAAGGTCTTGGCATCGGTCTGGATCTGAACGGGCATGATCTGCTCCGGAATCCGGACAAGGCATTGTCTTTGGAGACAGGCAAGCTGGATACCGGCATCATTAGGGCCACGCCGAGAATCGGTATCAGCAAAGCTGTTGATCTGCCGTGGCGGTTTGTAGCGGAATGATGTCTTATTCCTTCAGGCGAACTCCGCTGAGGTAGTGATGCCTGTTTTTCGCTTATCTTTTATGGTGATATTATGTCGTTGTCGCGGTGATGGTTCATTTTTAACGCGGGAGATCATTTCCCAAGCTAAAAACTTACGGTGCCAATGATTAACGAGCGGGGGAATAGTTCATGCACTTAAAAAAAGCTGCTCCCATGTAGACAGGAGCAACTTTAGGAATGGAGATAGAAGTCATGAGCGAACGATCTTCATTCAATTGATCTCGTCACGCTATAAAAATAAGCTGAAGCAGGAACAGCACCGCGAACACATACACGAGCGGATGCACCTCACGGAACTTGCGCCTCGCGATCTTCATCACGGGGTAGGCGATGAAGCCCAGCGCGATCCCGTTCGCAATGCTGGATGTGAGCGGCATGCCGACGATGATCAGGAAGGAGGGGAACGCTTCTTCGAAGTCGTTCCACTCGATCTCGGAGATGCTGCGGATCATCAGGCAGCCGACAATGATCAGGCTCGGCGCTGTAATCGCGGACACCCCGGCGAGCGTGTTGATCAGCGGGCCGAAGAAGGATGCGGCCGCGAACAGCACGACGACCGTCAGTGCCGTCAAGCCGGTCTTGCCGCCCGCGCCTACGCCGGCGGAAGACTCGACGGTGGCCGCTGTCGGACTCGTGCCTGTCATCGCCCCGGCGATGGTACCCACCGAGTCGGCGGTGAAAGCCCGTCCGGCGCGTTCGAGCTTGCCGTCCTTCAGCAGTCCGGCCTGGCGGGTGATCGCCAGCAAAGCGCCGGTCGTGTCGAACAGCATCACGAATAAGAAGGAGAACACAACCCCGTACAATCCATATTCGACAATATCCTGAATGGATTGAATCGGATTCACGGCAACCAGGCCTTCGGGCAAGTGAGGAAGAGATACGATTCCTTCGCTAAACTGCAGCTGCCCGGTCGCATAAGCGATAATACCGGTAATCACCATACCGATGAAGAGCGCACCGTTGATATTCAGCGCCATGAGCACAATCGTGATTGCTATCCCGATGAGGGTAAGGGCTACGCCTGGAGAACCGAAGTCCCCGAGGGTCACCAGATTAGTCGGATGATCCGTGACGATGCCCGAGAGCCGGAGCCCGATAAAAGCGATGAATAAGCCGATTCCTGCCGCTATGGCATGCTTCAGATTATTCGGAATCGCTTCAATGAGCTTGGAGCGGAATTTGGTCAGGGAGAGCAGCAGGAACAGCAGGCCTGTTATGAAAACAGCCGAGAAGCCCACGCTGAGAGGCAGCTGGTGATTCACGATCACCGAGTAAGTGAAATAAGCATTGAGTCCCATAGCGGGAGCAATGACGATCGGGTAGTTGGCCAGAAGCGCCATGAAAAGCGTGCCGACGACCGTTGCCACAATCGTGGCGGTGAAGCCCTGCTCGAACGGAACCCCGGCGTCGGACAAGATTTTGGGATTCACGATAATAATGTAAGCCAGTGTGAGGAAGGTGGTTAGTCCCGCCAGTACCTCTGTTTTAACATTTGTTGATCTTTCTTTGAGCTGAAACATGATGTTCTCCTTCCGTTACAACAAAAAAAATCCCTGCGGAAGCAAGCGTCCGAGGGGTTCGAAGCTCTTGGTTGTACGTAATCAATGTTCTTATTTTACAGGAAAATAGAAAAAGAGCCAAGGGAAGCTTTGAAAAATAAGCGCCTTGTTATTGTATCCAGAAAAACATTGCTTAATTAGAAAGGGTCTTATAAGATAAACTTAATCATTTGTTTTGATTAAGTTTGGTTAATTTTTAGAGGATCATATTTTTATCAGGAACAGCTTGTTAAATACTTTTTTACCAAGATAGGAGATTGGCATAATGACGTCATACAAATTAGTGGCCCTGGATTTAGACGGCACGACTCTGACCGAAGACAAACGTATTAGTGATGAAACCCGGTACTGGATTAAGCGCGCAATGGAAGCGGGTGTCACGGTTATTTTCTCGACGGGGCGGGGAATGCAGACGGCAAGTATGTATTGGGATGACCTGCGGCTGGAGGTTCCGATGGTCATGCTCAATGGGGCAGAAATTTGGAAAGGCCCGGGCCAGCTGTGGGAGCGACATTATTTATCCCGCCAGGAAATCCGCAAACTGCATAACCTCGCGGTCGATGCGGGAGCATGGTTCTGGGGGTACAGTGTAGAGAGCTTGACCGGAGCTGGTGAATGGACAGAGGAGATGTTCGAGCGTGACTGGCTCAAATTCGGGATCCGGCATGACGATCTGTCTACAATTGCTAAGCTGCGTGAAGATGCGGCTGCATTCGGCAATCTGGAGATTACCCGCTCTGCGGATATTAATATGGAAGTTACCCGTCAGGGAGTAAGCAAAGAGTACGGGGTACGCAAGGTGTGCGAGCTGCTCGGAATAGGCATGCACGAAGTGATGGCAATCGGGGACCATCATAATGACATGCTGATGATTCAGGCTGCCGGGTGGGGCGTAGCGATGGGCAACGCCGAGGAGGAGCTCAAGCGTGCGGCGGATGCTGTCACGGATACCAATGAGCAGGATGGGGTGGCACGGGCGATTCAGCGGTATGTTTTCGGCTTGGAGCCGCAGACGCTGACACCTGACAAGACGGGTACGTATCAGCGCGGGGATGCGCGTTCGATCACCTGATGGAGTAAGCGCTTTACCCTACAGCGGCAGCATTCCTCGGCCATACAATCTGTCAACCTGCTCAGAATGTCCTGGTGATTTCCGCAAAGCTTAATATATAGGTAGAATAGGATGAGAATATGTTTATCTTTGTGTGGGCGGTTATGGCGGCAGCCGGGTTATACCTGGCCTACTTTATCTGGATGCATTCTTCCAGAATGTCCGGCAGGGACGCGGATGCACTCATTGTGCTGGGCTTCAAATGCGAAGGGGATTCTTTGCATCCGCTTCTGAAGGATCGTCTGGATACGGCGCTTTATTTGTTCGATAAACACAGCTACCAAACCGTTATATTGTCGGGCGGTGCGGTAGCTTCGGTCCTTAGTGAAGCTGAGATCATGAAGCGGTATCTGGTTCGGAACGGGATGCCGGAAGGCAGAATCCGGCTGGAAACGTTATCCCGCAATACCGTTCAGAATATGGTGAACTGCGGGATCATGATGGCAGAGGAGGGACTGGGCACGTGCCTGGTAGTCTCTAATTCTTTTCACATCAGACGCATGAAGTACATTACGGATTCCTTGGGGATGAAGGCCCTGTTCTATGCGAGCAGACGCCCTTTGTTTGTGCTGTATCAGTGGGGAATGACCTGGCAGGAAATTAAGGCCTTCCGGCTGACACTGCCCTGGCTTAAGAAGGTCGCGCAGATGGAGAACCGGCAGATGATGGGAAAAAGATAGAAGGTCATATGCGTAATGAAGCGGCTCATTTATAATTTAAAATAAGAAGGGGGGAGGTTATTGATGCAGATCGAAAAATTCGGCAGTCACCAGCTTTTAAAATCCATTAACCAGCAAAAAGTGGTCCATCTGATCTTTACGGAAGGACCGATTTCGCGGGTTGAATTAGCGGAGAAAACGGGTCTGACCCAGCAGACCGTAACCAATATAGTGAATCGTCTTCTGGAAGAAAAGCTCGTGCAGGAGGGGGAGCCGGTATCCAGTACCGGAGGCCGCAAACCCGTCCCCTTGACTATCAAAGGCTCTCACCTGCACGGAATCGGCATTGTGGTCGCGGGCAAGTATGTGCGCGGTTCTCTCCTGGACTTCAGCTTCAACCGGCTCGGCAGTTTTGAGCGGGAGGTAGTCAAGTATGAGAGCGAGCAGCATCTGCTGGATATTATCTGCGCCTGTATGGATGATCTTCTTCAGCACGTTCCGGACCGGAGTACCTTGAAGGGTGTGGGGCTGAGCGTCCAGGGTCTTGTGGACTCCAGGCATGGGGTTGTTCTGCGTTCTCCGGGACTCCGGTGGGTGCGAATACCGATGAAAGAGCTGCTGGAGGATAAATACGGCATTCCCATCTTCATTGAGAATGACGTGAACCTTCTGTCGCTGAAGGAGAACGTTAACGGCGTCTTGAGCGGTTCCAGAGACAATCTGACGATCAAGTTCGACTACGGCATCGGGGGCGCGATTATATCGGATAATAAGCTGGTTGCGGGAGCTTCGTTCGTAGCGGGAGAAGTCGGGCACTATAAGGCTTTCTTCGGACCGGACGCTCACCGGTGCTTCTGCGGAGGTACGGGATGCCTGACTACGCTGGCTTCGATCAGCGGGCTTCAAGGGAACACCGGTCAGACATTCGAGGAATTCAGGCAAAAGTTACGGGAAGGCAGACCGGAGTCATTGGAGCTCAGAGAACAAATTATGACTGCGATCGGTGTGACAGTGGCGAATCTGATTACCATTCTCAATCCCGATCAGGTTCTGCTGACAGGGAGAATCACGGAAGCATTTAGTGATCAGCTGCTGCCGAGGCTCCGTGATCTTCTTAAGACGGATATCCCGGAGACATGCAGAAATGTGGAGATCAGGCAGTTAGCTTCCTCTCCGGATGAGACGGCGCTTGCGGTCGGTTTTGTGATGAAGAACCTGTTTGACGTGCCTGTGGATAGTTTGTCGTTATAGGATCCCGGTTGTACGAACCCGGATATGAGCCTAATGCCGAATGGTCCGCCGGTTGGGCGAAACCGCCGGCTATCGGCGCTGAAGCGAAGATGAGCACTCCGACTCCGGGTGACCCGGACAACCGCAAGCAAAAAAACTCCCTTACGGCAGAGCAGCCGGGGGAGTTTTTGGTATAGGATGCAAGAATATTATCGATTCAGGGCTGTGAAGTATTGATCATTGGAGGCTGCGGGGCTTGAAGCTCGTAGCCTTTGGCAATAGAGCTCTGCTTGTGAAGCTTGGCGATCAGGAAACCTATCAAACCGCCGACAGCAGAAGCCGGGATGCCGATGGTACCCATTCCGAACATGCTGGCAAACAGGACTTCGAAGAGTGTGAGCCCGGACTCAGGCAGCGCATAAGCGACAAGCCAGGATATGGGATGAATCAGAAGAGCGATGGATACGCCTGCCCAGATGCCTTTTTCTACCGTAATTTGCTTGACCTTATGAAGGACAGATGTCCATACGACGAGCGCAACGACAAAGCTTGAGACGGTGACAACGACAGTAAAAGAGAAACTGAATTTCAAACCGACCGATAAGAGCCAGGCCAGTAAGGAATAGGTGCAACTGTACAGCAAGCTTTTGAATACGTTCATGTGTGATCACCCTGTCGTTTTTAATGGGTTGCAAGCGGTCTCTTCCGAGATAAGGCAAGGCGTCTACTAACTTGGGCGACATACGACTTTACGAGATAAGTATACATCAGAAAAGGCAGATTCGGAACTAGGGAATGTGGAGATTATTATTATTTTTTTGTGAAAGGAAGGGCCTTTGTACCTATCTCATATTCGGCGATGCGCAAATCAAAAACTCCCGCGCTCTGAATGTTAACAGAAGGCGGGAGCATATAGAACCAGGGGGACTGGTTAATCAAGCCGGGTACAGTTAATTATCGTAATTAAAGCAGAATAATCAGTCCGCCGGGAGGCACTGGCAAAGAATGCAGGCCCTGCGTGAACGAAACCAACTGATAAGCCGCTACATTGCCCTTGCAATCGAGAACGGTCATATTCCGCTCACCCGAATCCACGGTGAAATCAGCGACAATCCGGTTCTGCAGGGTTCCGTTTACGAAGATGAAGGAATCCCTCGGGAGCTCGCCGACTTTCACGATATGTTCGGCGTACACGGCTGTAATGGATTTGTGTTCAGCAGCCGCCGTTACGACTGGATACAGCATATCCGGCGATAACGGTGTGAGCTTGCCGCCGAGCAGCACATCCCGGTTGGTCATCCAGAAGCGGAGCCAGAAGCTGACCATCTGCTGGTGATCCTCCGGGAGACGGTCCAGCAGCATGGAGATCTGCGGCACCGAGAACAAGGAGTTGATAAGCTGCAGCGCAGCGCTCTCAACGGGTTCATCGGGGTTCCACATCAGCATGTCCGAGTGAACCGCGGTATCTCCGCTCAGCAGCCGGATGTCGATGGAACCGATCCGGTTCTGGCTGGAGTTGTTCGGGCAATCCGCCACGCGGAACATGTTGCCGTACTTCCTCATCAGCGGACCGATGTACTTCTGCCGGAACTCGATGATGATATCCGGCTTGATACTGCGCAGGCGCGTCATGGTGTCAGTCAGCAGGCGGTCGACCGCTTCCGGTACGGAATCGTAATCTCTTCCGCCGCCGAGAGAGTCCTTCATCTCCTCCGACAGGTTGAAGGAGTCGACGAAATCAAGTTTGAAGCCGTCGAGATCCCAGTCTCGCAGAGCCTGCTCGTAAGTGCCGATGAGGTACTCGCGGACTTCCGGGAAGCGCGGATCGACCACGGCTGTGCCATCGGTACCGTACGTATCGATGAACTTGTTCTCGAACTTCTTGTAAGCGCCGGAATAAGGGCCTACGAACGGTACGGAGTACCATAGGATGTATTTCAGTCCGGCTTCGTGCACCTTGAATACATGAGCTTTCATGTCGGGGATGCGCTCCGGCGACACTTGCCAGTCGCCGCAGTAGGCGTAGCCGCGTTCATTGCTCGTCGTCTGCCAGCCGTCGTCGACAATGACGGCCTCGCAGCCGAGCTGTTTGGCGAGGCGGCACTGCTCTTCGACCTGTCCGGGTACCAGCTCCTGATGGAAGCTGTACCAGGTCGAGTACATCGGCATCCGGGCCGCAGCCGGAACAGGTGAGGGCTCGTATCCGGGCATCGCGGCCCACCACTCGCCGACTTCGCGTAGGCAGTCCGCGTAGAACAGCTCGCGGGTGTCGAGCCGGATGACGGCTTCGTACTCGGTCATCGGGGGGCTCGGCTCCGTGAAGAGCTGCAGCAGGCACTCGAACTCGGCGGTTTCCTCATGGATGCCTGCGCGCATCTTGTGCGGGCGCAGCGCATCGGAGTAGGCGACGGTCAGACGGTTCAGACCGTTTAAGTTGTACAGGCTGTACACGGGCGCAAGCGAGGTGGCTTTCGAATCGAAAGCCGGGCTGAAGTCGATGCGCAGCCCTTTGTCGCGGTTTGCGCCCGGGTCCCAGTACCCCTGGATATCGACTGCGGGATGATTCCAGCGGATCTGGATATCGCGCGGGGCCAGGGGAGTGTCCGATTCCATGCGGAGCCGGACAAGCTCGATTCCCCCTTCGCTGGAAAGGGAAGTCAGGGAGATGCGGAAGCCTTCTCCTCCCTTGACGTTCATGGCGTAAGTTCCGGTAGCGTATGTCATGAATGTTCCTCCATGGTGCATGTGATGGTAAGGCTGCCTGGAGAGCTTGCCAGTCCATGCAGCGTGTTTTCCATATTTACAAAAGTAATCCCAATATTTGGGGTGGGCTTTGCGGCGCTATCCAATCGCCGTTCTTCACAGGCTGTATCTTACAGGCTTCATTTGACTGCCTTATCCTTTGACAGCCGAGCTGACCGTCAGTGCTTTCTCTACTTGTTCGGAGAACACCAGGTAGATGAGCAGTGTCGGAATCGTTGCAATCATCATTACAGCGCCCATTGCGCCCCAATCGGAGCTGAACTGGGTCTGGAAGTACAAGAGTCCGAGCGGCAGCGTCTTGAGTGTTTCTTCACTGATCATGACGAGTGCCATCAGGAATTCGTTCCAGGCGAACAGGAAGACGAAGATACTGACCGATGCGATCGCAGGAATTACGAGCGGCACCATGATTTTGAAGAAGATCGTATAGATGCTGGCTCCGTCGATCTCGGCCGATTCTTCGATTTCGTGCGGAAGCGAACGGAAGAACGCATAGAAGATAATCGTAGCAAAAGAAAGCTGGAACGCCACATATGGCACAACGACCGCCAGGTAGCTGTTCTGCAGATGCAGCGTGCGCTCGATAATAAGCAGCGGAATCAGGATGATCTGCATCGGGATGAACATGCCGATCGTCACATAGGTGCGTGCCGCACCCGCGAATCTCCATTTCATACGGGCCGTTGCATAGGAGAACATGAGCGCGAGTACTACGGTACAGATCACGGTGGCAATGGAGACGATCAGACTGTTTTTAAAATATAGGACGAGATCGAACATTTTGAACGCATTTACATAGTTTTCAAAGCGCCATACTTGGGGCAATCCATATACGTTCGTTGAGAAAATTTCCTCATTGTTTTTAAAGGAATAGAACAGCAGCCAGACCAGAGGATACAAGCTCACCACGACAAAAGCGGAGAGGGCTGCATAAACGGCAGTTTTCTTAAAAGTTTTCATGATGGCCTCCCACCTAATAGCTGATTTTTTCTCTGGCGATAAAACGGTTGATCAGAATCGTGAACAGCAGGCATTCGAGTACGAGAATGGTCGCCGATGCGGCCCCGTAACCGTATTCGTTCGCGCGGAACGCGGCTTTGTACATCATGAAGGTCAAGGTGTAGGAAATATTGCCCGGGCCTCCGTTGGTCATGACGAACATGTTCTGGAACGCATTCAGACCGCCGGTGATGGCGATGATGAGACAGAACTTGTACGTCTCGCTGAGCAGAGGGATCGTGATGCGCGTATGTTTGATCCAGGATGTAGCGCCGTCAATCGCGGCGGCTTCATACAAATGTTCGGGAATCGCCTTGATCGCGGTATAGATCAGAATCAATTGAATCCCGAGGTTCTGCCAGGCATTCGTAAAGGCAATCGCCCAGATGGACGTGTGCTCTCCGGCCAGCCAGGATTGCTGATAATCCAGTCCGAGTGAAGCGAAAATGTTATTGAGAAGTCCGCCGTCCGCATTATAAATGGCAATCCAGAGCTGCGAGACGACGACACCGGACAGAACGACCGGCACGAAGTAGGCTGTTTTGAAGAACTTGCGGCCTTTCAGTCTGGCATTGGACAGGGCAATCGCCAGGATGGTTCCGAGCCCGATCTGATAGACGACCAGAACGAGTGCGAAGATCAGTCCGTTTTTGACGGATACGAAGAAATCAGGGTCATCCATCAGACGGATGTAGTTATCGAGACCGTTAAAGATCGGGGTGCTTAAGCCGTCCCAATCGTAGAAGCTTTTCTGGATCGTTTGAAGAATGGGAATGAAGACAATCACGGTAAATACCAGCAGGGTGGGAACCGTGAAAACCAGCAGCGCCAGATTATTTTTGAATTTTGTGCTCATGGTTTCCTCCTTTTAAAAACAGGTTATCCTCTGCAGGATAACCTGTTTTTATTTCTACCGAATTATTTGCGGGCTAACTCAAGCGCTTTGTTCATGTCATTGATATAAGCGTCTGTTTTACGGTCGACCAGGAACTTCTGGGTGTTGTCTTCTACGGAAGTCTTGAACTTCGCATTGGACAATCCCCAAGGGAAGGTGGTCATCGTCTTGAAGTTAGCGGAATCTGCTACGTATTTCTTCTGAAGAGCACCGTGCGGTGTGTTAGGCTGCGGAGCATCTTTCAGAATCGGGTTTGGATCGCCGAGCAGCAGGATTCTTTGCTTTGCAAATTCAATGGAGAACAAGGCTGCGTATTTAGCTGCGATATCTTTGTTCTTGGAGTTTGCCGATACCGCAAATCCCTGGTTGAACCCGCCGCCGCTGACATTCCATTTCACGGCTTCCGCTTTGTCTTTATCAGCGAAAGGAGCATAGATGATGTCTACATTGTCGCCCATAGCTTTGGTGATATCGTTCATCGCCCAGGCGCCGTTCAGGGTCATAGCCGCTTTACCGGAAGTGAACTGCGCAAGCGCATCTTCCCAGTTGGTGTTGAACGCGCCGCTGCTCAGCAGGCCGGCTGCCGTCAGCTTGGACAATTTGTCCGCTGCTTTGGTGTAAGCGGCATCGGAGAAAGTGCCTTGTCCGCTTTCAAGCTTCTTCAGGCCGCCTGGTTCTTCGCTGACAATAGCCATATCCATCAGCTGTACGCCGGGCCATTTTTCTTTAGCAAAGAGGGAAAGCGGAGTAATGTTTTTGGATTTGAACGTTTGTACGGCTGTCAGGAACTCATCGTAGTTAGCAGGAACTTTGACGCCGTTATCTTCAAACACCTTTTTATTGATGAAAATAAGCGATGCCCACTGGCCCACGTTAGGTACTGCATAGGAGTGGCCGTCTTGGTCCCAGAGAAGAGTCTTGGACGTTTCGTTCAGCTTCTCTTCGATTTTGTTTTCCTTGATTACGTTGTCGAGCGCAAGAATGTTGTTGGATTTCTTGAATACGTCAATCAAACCGCTGGATGCGAAGAAAATGTCAGGCAGATTGCCTGCCGCCGCATACGTTTTGATTTTCTGCTCATCGTCTTGAGCCGCTACTTCAAAATCAACATCAACTTCAGGCATAACTTTCTTCAGTTCGGCTTTTGCCGCGTCATAGACTGGAATGTTTTCTCCACTGTATTGGGCATAGAACTTCAGTTTAACCGCTTCGCCTGCTTTGCCGTCTGTTCCCGTACCGCCAGAAGACTTGTCATCGCCGTTTCCGCACGCTGCAAGCATCAGCACAAGTGCCATGGCAAGCAGGAGGCTCATTCCTTTAACTGCTGTCTTTCTCATCCCTAATCCCCCTTAGGTGTAAGTTCATCTGTTGGTGCAACACTTATTCTATAGGAAATGGGTCTTTTACAGCATGGACAAAACGGCACTCATTTGTACTATTCGGACAGTCTGCTCTTGCGGGTCTCATATTCGCTGGGCGAAAGACCTACATGCTTCTTGAAGGTCTTGCTGAAATAACCGGGGTCGCTGTAACCGACCATCTCGGAAATATCGGACAACCGGATATTATTTCCCGAACTGAGCAAATCTTTGGCCTTCTGCATGCGGACTTCTGTGATGTAATCGTTAACGCTGAGGCCAAGCTCGTTTTTGAAAATTTTTCTCAAATACCGGGAATTGATATACAGATGATTGGAGACCTCTTCCACCTTCAGCTCGTTATTCTTGTAATGCTCGTCAATATAACTGCGGGCAAGAGAGAGCAGCTTGGCTGCTTTGGACAGCTTGCCGCTGCCGGATGCATTCATCGTCGCCAGGTACATGCCGGAAAGCCATTCGAATGTGGATTCGAGAGACGGTTTGTTGCGGATTTCGCGGTAGGGAAGGAAATCGCTGCCGAATACTTCGTCGACCGTTTTTTCCACCTCATAGATATGAGTCAGACACAAGGAAACAAGTCCGGCGAGGATCATGTACGTGTAGTCCCCCGACAGGTGCCGCTCCCGGATGTAATCGTAAATTTCCTTCAGATCGGCCTGTATGCCGTCCCAGTCATGCAGCCGGAGGTGAAGGAGCAAATTCTCGTTAATTTCACTTGGATAAAAGCCGATGTTGGCCGTTCGGGACTCGACGGCTGAATAATCAATCACTTCATCCCCGCTCAGAGCCATCCGGTTCTGCAGAGCCACGATGGACTCCATATACGATTTGCGGATGGAGGCGCAGCCGGCTCCGGGATTGCCCAGGCCCACTGTCACATTAAACCCGAAATGCCGTTTGATAAAATGGTACAGCTTCCGGAACGGATCACGCATCTGCGCGGGCATCTGTTCTTCGGATTCCGTCATCATGATCGAGATGACTCTGCCCTCGGGGCCGTTAAAAACCAGATGACTGCCTTCTAACTCGATGAGATCACTAAGCAGATTGGCGATAATGTATTTACGGAAGCGCAGTTCGTTGGCATCAGGCAGCTGGTCCTGCGTGTGTACGATTTCAACGGAGGCTACCCGGAAATAATTCAGCTGTGCCGGAATGCCGAACAGCGCAAAGTTCTTGTGCAGCTCTTCTCCGCTGCTATATTCGTCGCTAATCAGTGAGTTGAGGAAGCTCTCGCGAATCAGGAGATGGTCCGCCTGTTCCCGGTTTTCGCGGTGTTTCCTCTTATCGAGCGACTCCTTTACTTTGAGCAGGGTCACCAGCAGCTCCTCTTCGGTAAAGGGCTTCAGGATGTAATCAACCACCCCGATCCGGATCGCCCTGCGGGCATACTCGAATTCGCTGTGTCCCGTTACAAGAATAACGGCCAGATGGGGGTGGATTTCCCGGACCCGCTCTGCAAACGTCAGACCGTCCATGAACGGCATATTAATATCTGCGAAGATAATATCGGGAGAGTGGGTCTCCACGAGTTCTAGGGCTTCCAGGCCATTCTTAGCTTCCCCGCATATTTCAAATTCATAGGAATCCCAATGGATCGCATGCCGCAGGTACTTGCGGAATACGGCTTCATCATCAGCAATAATTACCTTATACATCTGAGCTGCCTCCTCTTTTGACAGGTGAGGGAATCGTGACGATCACGTCAGTCCCTATGCCAGGCTCACTTGTGACTGTGATTCCGTACTGCTCTCCGAAATATAATTGAATCCTTTCGTCTACACTCGCCAGACCGAACGAGATTTTCTCTTCCTGAGGCCGGTTTAATAAGGCAGCCAGACGCTCCGGCGCAATCCCGACTCCGTCATCTTTAATCTCGATAATAGCCAGCTGGCCTTCCAGGCGGCCCTGAAGAATAAGCTTGCCGAAGGTGCCCTTCTCCTTCAGGCCGTGGTAGATCGAATTCTCAACCAGCGGCTGAAACGTGAGCTTGGGGATTAAATAGTCCATCAACTCTTCGGGCACATCGATCTGGAAATCAAACGTATCGGAATAGCGTGTCCGCTGGATAAGCAAATAATTGTAAACATTCCGGATTTCTTCACGCACGGTTATGATTTCTTTGCCGTTGCTTAGCGCGATCCTGTAGAAATCGGCCAACGCCTTGGTGGCTCTGCTGGCCTCATCCGGTTCCCCGGATTTGCAGAGCACATAGATCAAATCGAGTGTGTTATAGAAGAAATGCGGCTTGATCTGCTCCTGCATCAGAGCCAGCTCCAGCTCCCGCTTCTTCTTCTGCTCGATCTCTACTTTGGCGAGCAGATCCTTCACCCGTCCGATCATGAGATTGAAGCCGGAGCCAAGCATACCGACCTCATCGGAGGTTTTGACCTCGATCGGCCCTTCGAAATTGCCGTCCCGAATCCGGCTCATGTTCTTGGTGAGCTTGATGACGGGACCCGCAATAACGCGGGACAGGATAAGCGCGCCCGCCAATGCCAGCAGAACACAGACCAGGCCGATGATGATAATCGCGGCGGATACTTTACGCGTATCTTCGGTCAAAGCTTTGAGCGGGGTTTCGTTAAACAGTTTCCAGTCCAGCTTTTGAAAATTCATCGCGGTGACAAGCCTGTCCTGATTGCCGACTGTTCTAATCTCCGCAACGGTCTGTTCAGACTTGGCGAGAGCTGCAATATTCTCATCCTCAATCGGCTGAAGGATATTCTTCTTATCGAGGGAGGAGACGATCACTCCTTCCCGGTCGGCGATGTAATAATCGCTTTGTTTCACGGGGCCGATTGTGTTATAGACCGAGGAGAGAGCCTGTTCCTTAATATTGAGGACAAGGACGCCCAGGCTATCCATCGATTCGGTGTCCAGAATATTTTTGCCGAGAGTAAGGACGGGTTGGGTCTTATCCGAGACCAGGAAATCTCTCACCTGCAGCGGGAACCATAAATGCTTGCCGTTTGATCCCCCGATTTCGCGGATCAGCCGGCTTTCGAGTGCCTTATCCAGCCCGGCCTCCATCTGGCTCTGGGTGCTGTAGATCTGGTTGCTTTTATCAATGAAGGCCGCCGATTCTATATCGGGGAAAGTCATCAGAGCGAACTTCAGCTTGTCCTCAATCTGCTGACGGTACACGAGCTCATCGGCCTCCTGCGGGCCCTGGCTTTCCGGCTGGTCCGGGTTAGGCTGTCTGGGCGTGCGGATGACGCTTTTATTCAATTCCATCATAATCATATTTGCGGAGCTCTCCGCATTGGTCAGGATCATATCGATCCGGGTGACGATCAGCTTGGATTCGTCCAGTACGTTCTTTTTGGTTTTTTCCACAATGCTCTGGGTATACACGTAGTAAGAAATTAGACCAAGTAAGAATAGCGGGATGACGACAAGCGGGATAAAAATAGTCATAATTTTATTTTTAATGCGCTGTTTACGGAACCAGCCCGTTAATTTGGCTTTCATGAGGTTTAGATCTCCTTGTTTTGCTGTCGTGAGGCCTGCGAACATGCAGGAAGGCTTATAACCTGCCATGTCGTGTTATTTTAGTATAGTTGATTTGGTTGGCTTCATGCGACCTATATCGTCATTAATCGAGTTTTTTCAACAAAATTCTTACAAATTTAGATCGCGTTGATTTTTATGATGCTTGCATAGGATAAGACGGTTTATAAGACTGCATTATAATGGATAATTTCAGAAAATTTGACTTTGTCTCCAGGCTCTTTTACGATTAAAACAGGATAAAGTTAGGTGATTAAACTATTCGATAATGGAACTATTTAGAGGAGAGAAGGTAAACCGATGCCAGTAGAACCGCGAATCGGATTTATGCTGAGGCAAATGAATGCGGCTCCACAACCCGATTATGAGCAGTTGTCTGCGGATGAACTCCGCCGGAGTAAGAATCCGGTCTATGTGTCTGAAGAGGGAAGAGAGGAAGTACAGCAGGTCGCGGACCGCGCAATTCCTCTTGAAGGCCGTGACGTGACCGTCCGGGTCTATACACCGGAAGGAGAGGCGCCTTATCCTGCGCTGGTTTACTACCATGGTGGAGGCTTCGTGCTGGGCAGTCTCGATTCACACGATTCGATCTGCCGCAACTTGGCCAACTCTGTCCATGCCGTTGTCATTTCCGTCGACTACAGGCTCGCTCCAGAGCATAAATTTCCGGCTGCGGTTGAGGACGCTTACGAAGCCCTGCAGTGGATTGCGGAGCATCCGGACGTATTCGGCATCGACTCGGCACGCATGGCTGTGGGGGGCGACAGTGCCGGAGGCACGCTCGCGGCAGTGACCTCTATCAAGGCGAGGGACGCGGGCAAGCCAGCCCTTCTTTATCAGCTGCTCTGCTATCCGGCCGCAGGTTTTGAAGAGGAAGATCCGGCCTCACTGCGTGAGAACGGGGAGGGTTATATTCTAACTGCCGGCATGATGGAATGGTTCTCGAAGCAGTATTTGAACAAGGAAGAAGAAATCCGGAACCCGTATGCGTATCCGATTCATTTTCAAACGGAGGATTTGACGGGGTTGCCGCCTGCAATGGTTGTGACGGCCCAGTATGACCCGCTGCGCGACAGCGGACAAGCTTATGCGGAGAAACTGATGAACGCCGGAGTAGAGGTCGTTTATAAAAACTATGAGGATCTCGTGCACGGATTTATGAATATGCACCAGCTTGTGCCGCGCACTCAGGAAGCGCTGAATGAAATGTCTTCCCAACTCCGGCTGGCTTTAGGAACAAACGGGGAAATCAATTGATTTATGCTCTAGCGACGAGGATGCCGGTCTGTGCGGAAGGTTACTTTCAAGAAGAAAACGGAGGCGATCGAGATGAATGAATTGTTTTCCATTGAGTTTCTGAGGAATCCTTACCCGACTTATGCTTATTTACGGAGCAATCAGCCCGTTATGTATATGGAACCTTTGCAGACATGGTCTGTATTTCAGTACGATCATGTCAAAAGTGTGCTGTTCGATCACGCGAATTTCTCCTCCGAACACCGGCTGAAGCCTAAGGACCCCGATCCGGCTTCAGTCGCCGATCATGCAGACAATACGGACAGCAGTGCAGGAGGCTTCAGTCTCATTACGCTGGACCCGCCGCGGCATACCCAGCTCCGCTCGCTTGTCAGCAAAGCGTTCACGCCCAAGGCCATAGCTGCGCTGGAGCCCCGGATCGCCGAACTGACCCATGAGCTGCTGGACAAAGTCAGTGCCAGCGGTGAAATGGATCTCATCGGAGATTTCTCCTACCCGCTCCCGGTTATAGTGATTGCAGAGATGCTCGGTATTCCGAGCGGGGACCGTGAGCAGTTCAAGCACTGGTCGGACGAAGTGGTGGCCTCTGCAGACAACTTCGCGGGAGAGCAGAGCAGCGAAGCGGCGGATGCGCGCTCGGCTATGGATGATTACTTCCGCAGCATCATCGCACAGCGCCGTCTGAACCCGCAGGATGATCTGATCAGCGCGCTGATTGCTGCGGAGGACGCGCAGCATCACTTGTCGGAGAAGGACATCCTGTCGTTCTGCGCCCTGCTGTTGGTTGCCGGGAATGAGACGACGACCAATCTGATCGGCAACGCGGTACGGTCGCTGCTGGATCATCCCGAACAGCTGCAGAAGCTGAGAGAGCAGCCGGAGCTTCTCCCATCTGCGATAGAGGAAGTGCTCCGCTACCGCTCTCCTCTGCAGGCGATGTTCCGTACGGCAGCGCGCGATGTCGAGATTGGCGGCCAGAAGATCCGTGCCGGCAGCCGGGTCGTGGCGTGGATGGGGGCCGCCAATCACGATGAGCAGAAGTTCGAAGATGCGGGCACCTTCGACATTACGCGCAGCCCGAACCCGCATATCGCGTTCGGGCATGGGCTTCACTTCTGCCTCGGCGCGCCGCTTGCCCGCCTGGAGGCGAAGGTCGCGCTTGAGGCGATCCTGGAGCGCCTGCCGGATCTTGCCCGCGCGAACCAGGAGCCGCTAACGCCGGCTCGCGGGTTCATCGTGCATGGCGTCAGCAGCCTGCCGCTGACGTTCACTAAGACGCCAGCGCGGGGCGGCAGCTAGGGCGGGTATAAGCTCGCACAGCGCGGCGAGCAGCGCTGGTTCTGATTATTCTTCAGTCTGCTGCAAGAATTGGGATGCCGGCTGTTAGCAGGGTTGTCGCGATTTTCATAACCGTTCGTTCCGGTCAGACAGGACAGACGGGAATAAACAGACGATAGAAGCACAAAAACGGAGGCCGGTTGGCCTCCGTTTTTGTGCGGCATTAAAGAAAGACGGCCCGGCTTTACGCCGACCCGTTGTGATTATGATTCGTAAGAATAGGAAGCATTTTGACCTGCTTCACCATCTCAGATTTACAGATCGGACAGAGGGGGACTTCATTAAACGAGAAGTTTTCCCGCATCCAGCACACACAGCTTTCTTGGCTGCAGGCCCAAACGGCAATTTCTTCTTCTGGAACAGGTTCCATGTTCTTTTTGGAATAATGCATAGTGACCCTCCTTCATTTCGTCGGCCTACTTCTATAGTACGCAAGACCGTACGTGAACTTGACTGCCATGAAAAAGAACTGCCTAATCCCAGGACAGGCAGTTCCTTCTATAGATTGTGTAGTTGCTTATAGTTTAACAACGTTCTCAGCTTGCGGTCCGCGGTTGCCTTGAACGATGTCGAATTGTACGCGTTGTCCTTCGTCGAGTGATTTGAAGCCCTCACCAGTAATTGCGCTGAAGTGTACGAATACGTCTTTGCCGCCTTCAACTTCGATGAAGCCAAAACCTTTCTCTGCGTTAAACCATTTTACTGTTCCTGTTTCCATTCTTGGAAAACCTCCTAGAAATTTAAAGATTCATTCGTATCGATTTAGGAAAAAAGTTCACACATTACAAAGTGTACCCATTCCTGCGTGATATCCTTTGTAATATGTGAACTGATTTCTAAACTTATACGAATAACTCATTTTACCATATATTTTGTGTTAAAGCAACTTGCCGGGGTATCCCCGAAGATAATCCTTATAACCCGGAAGAAGGGCTATGTATGCCATAAACCCTTGATATAAAAGGATTTAAGGCGTGTTCTCCTTGAGTGGAAATGGTCGTATCCTATGAAACATTTTGAAAATGCTGGTATACGGTGGAAAAGAGCAGCTGGTAAAAATCAAGAGTAAATTTAACCAGCTTCTTATCTCCGCATAGGAACGAATCGGCATGAGAAAATAAGGAACAGCGGACAAACGGCTGCTGTCCGTAGCGGCGGATTTGGTTCGTACATAGCACTGCCGTATAAGCGGTACCGAACAGGCGGCGATTCATTGAAACGGTTTCAATTCTTTCTTAAACGTTTCTCCTTTGTATAGAGCGGGTACTTGTACTTCTAAGGAATTTTCCATTTTAGAGGGAGAAAAGGTCGTTTGCATTCAAGGTGCATCTAAAGCCTTTGTGCGGCGGACGCCCGTCGTTTGTATAAACCCTTCATCACTTTAAAGGCCTTGAATGATACGACGCTTTCTTCCGCCATAACGAGGAGGGAATGTGTATGAAGAAAAAAGCAAGTTTATCACTGCTGATGTCAGTCAGTTTGCTTCTCTTGACCGCCGTTCCCGCAAGCGCGAAACAGGAAATGATAGAAGAGCCGAAACTGTCCTTCCCGGTTATCAGCGATATTCACGTATCGGTTGACCGCCCGGAATCTCAAAGTAAATTTAAAGCGGCTGTGGAGGATCTGTACCGGATTGATCCGAACGCGGATGCGCTGGTTATCAACGGGGATTTGACCAATGGAACAGCTAAGGATTATAAACTGCTGAGCGAAATATGGAAGCAGGTACCGCTTCCGCCCCGGACCTTCGCCAATATCGGGAACCATGAGTTTTACTCGTCTTGGCTGAATAAGGATGGCGACTGGAGTCCGGATTCTTTTCCGAATAAAGTGTCGGATTCCGATTCCATTCAAAGCTTCCTTAAATTTGCGGGAGAACAGAAAGTTTACCGGGAGGAAATGGTTGGCGGTTATCCGTTTCTCTTCCTGGGCTCGGAAAAATACCGGCAATCGGATCCCAGTATCGCGGAAGATGCTTTCTTATCGGATAAACAGCTGGACTGGCTGAAAGAACGGCTAGCGAAGCATGGCAAATCAGCCAAGCCGATTTTCGTTTTCCTTCACCAGCCCCTGCCGGATACAGTAGCGGGTTCATCCGTCAAGTCTAACCAAAGAGCCGTTGTACAGCATAAGGAACTGAAAAGTATATTGTCTGAATATCCCCAGGTTATCTTCTTTACGGGCCATTCTCACTGGGAACTGAATCAGCCGAATACGCTGGTGAATGACGGATTCACAATGGTGAATTCCTCTTCAGTTGAGCGGCCGTGGTCTTCTGATGGCAACGGTGGAGAGAAGCAGCTCGGTGAGGAAGAAAGTGAAGGTCTCTATGTAGAGGTGTATGAAGACTCGGTTTCTATTAGAGGCCGCGATTTCAAGGAAAAGAAATGGATTACCGAAGCGCAGTATACGGTGCCCATCCGGAAATAATTTCGGCCTATAGGGAAATCGGTCGTTAGACGTGACAGGGAGAAGACAGCGGCTTTTTTAATGGAAAGATCGGGACAAGCTTGCCCCTATGAGATACTTAAGGCATCGGCCAACGGCCGGTGCCTTAGCTTTTTTAAGCGTGCGGGTGATTCGCTTTGTGCAGTATAATGAGGACAATAATAGAGGGACAGGAGGATCGGACGAATGGGATATCTGTATTTAGCCATTGCAATTGCTGGAGAGATTCTAGGCACGACTATGCTGAAATATTCGCAAGGATTTACAAAACTGCTGCCCAGCGCCGGGGTGGTCCTGGGATACGGATTCGCCTTTTATTGTCTTTCGCTTGCGCTTAAAACCATGCCGCTGGGTGTGAGTTACGCCATTTGGTCAGGAGTCGGAACCGCTTTAACAGCGATTATCGGGTTCCTTCTATGGAAGGAAAAACTAAGTGCCGCGGGAGTGGCGGGGATTGTGTTCATTATTTTGGGTGTTGCGCTGCTCAATATTTCCAGTAATACACACGCGTAATAAGGGGGACAGCCGTATCTGAGGCGAGTGGGCCTGCGGTTATTTTTGTATATATGCTTAGTCTGCAGGCTGAACAGTCCGGGAATCCCCGAGAACCCTATCTGAAATTGCTCGGCAAACGTATTTGCTGGCGCTGATGCTTCTTCATCCGATGAGCAATATTGCAGCTGCTGCCGACTCTCGCAGCCAGATGCGGTAAAGATGCAGCACCGGGTCTCGGCATTCCGGATTTAGTAGTCCCTGCCGGTGATCCCGGCTTACCAAGCGGTTACAGCTGCGCAATGCCTGATTACGCCATAAAGGGGCTGCTCCCAAGTCATCCTATGACTTAGGGAACAGCCCCTTTATGCATCGTTGCAGCTCGTTCGCTTTATCTCGGCGGCTCATGCATTTCCTGTGATAAACAGGTAGGCGGAGTAGAGGGCAAGAACCACGATCGCAGAAGCGACGAAGGCTTCCGCCGGCCGGTACATGGAGATAGGGCCGCCTCTATTTGTACCGGAGAATGAATAGAAGAGCAGGCCAAACGCGTACAGCATACAAACGTAGAGCAAATTATTTATACCCGCCGCATAGAGCAGGAACAGGGAGTAGAGAAAAGCCGTGCAGCCGAATAGCAGCTCGCGCGTACGCACGGATGACCATGTGGCGGAGGCTGCATCCGGCAGCTTATCCGCAGAGTGTCCGTAAGCTTTACCGCTCAAGGCCATTTTAACCAGAAAGAGAGCGGAGAGAAGGTACGGCATCAGGGCAGCGGTAGTCGCTACCAGGTAGAGCGCGCGGTAAGTTGAGGATGCCAGGACCACGAGCAGCAGGAACAGCTGCACCGTCCCCGTCGTCATCCATAAAGCGGCAGAGGGAGCTCCCCTGCCGTTCTCACGGGACAGCCAGCGCGGCATAATGTGCCGCTTGGAGGCTACGAACAATGTCTCCGCCGACAAGAGTGACATGCCGAGCAGCAGCCCCAGCAGGGAGACGATCAGCCCTGCGTTGATCAGCAGAGCCCCCCATGGACCTGCCGCGGCTTCGAGCACATAAGCGGCAGACGGGGTCTGCAGTCCCGCCAGCTCTTCTCTGCTCATCACTCCGTAGGAAAGCAGAGAGAGCAGCATGTACAGGACGAGTGTGCCGATCAGCCCGATAACGGTTGCTTTGCCGACATCGGACTTGCGCTTGGCGCGTCCTGACAGGACGACGGCACCTTCTACGCCGAGGAAGGCCCAGACGGTTACGAACATGGCCTGCTTAATCTGGCCTCCCACATCGGTCAGTCTGACCGGTTCGTATGGAGAGGATACGGCAGTCGTCCACAGATCCGCCAGGAATGTCGGAGAATGGAAGAATACAGCCGTAATCGCGATGAAGACAAGCACAGGGATGAGCTTCGCCATGGTCACCACGATATGGACGGAAGTCGCCTCTCTCATACCGGCTAACTGCAGGGCATGAAGGAGCCAAATGAGAATGGAAGCCAGAAGAATGGCAAGGAGATTGTTGCCTCCGTCAAAGATAGGGACAAAATAATCGAGCGCCCCGAAAAGCAGCACAGAGCTTGCGACTATCGTAAGCATGTTAGCAAGCCAATACCCCCAGGCGCTTATAAAACCGACAAAACGGCCGAACCCCGTCTCGGCATAACGGACAATTCCATTATCCAGATGAGGCAGCCGATTAGCTAGACTTTGAAAAGTAAGGGCGAGCATGATGACTCCGAGACCGGTAAGCACCCATCCGATCAGGGCCGCGCCGCTTCCCGCATCCTGCGCCATATCGGCGGGCATGCTGAAGATTCCGCCCCCGATCATTGAACCGACGACAAGAGAAATGAGCGGAAGCAAACCGAGTTTGCGCGGTTCGTTAGACATTTAGAAGGACTCCTTTATTGCACCTTTTGTATACCTATGTTGAGTACAGGGATGTATTATAGAGGGTTTAATCGGATAAAGCAATGAAGGATAAATGGCATTTATGAACCTGCAAGATACGATCAAAAAAGAGCGCGGGAGCTGTCCCGCACTCTTTTGCTTAAGTGGACTGCTGAGTATGCAGGTATGCAAGCATGCAAGTCTAAGTAGTGATCATTCCGCCGCCGTTGACGTGGATAGTCTGACCGGTCACATAGCTGGAATCATCGCTGGCCAGATACACATAAGCGGGGGCCAATTCAAAAGGCTGACCGGCACGCTTCATTGGCACATCCGTCCCGAATGTGCTCACCGTCTCCGCCGAATAGCTGGAAGGGATAAGCGGTGTCCAGATCGGACCCGGCGCGACTGCATTCACCCGAATGCCCTGCTCGACCAGGGAGAGAGCGAGTGAGCGGGTAAAGGAGACAATGGCGCCTTTGGTCGATGAATAGTCAATGAGATCCTTCTTACCCTGATAAGCGGTAATAGAGGCGGTGTTAATAATAGCGGATCCGCACGGCAGATGAGGCAGCGCAGCCTGGGTCATGAAGAAGAAAGGGAATACGTTGGTTCTGTACGTGTCCAGCAGCTGCTCCTCCGATATGGCCAGAATACCCAGCTGCGGGAACTGGACCGCATGATTGTTAACGAGTATATTCAATTTGCCGTAAGCCGCCAGCGTCCGTTCAACAGCTTCGCAGCTGGCCTCTTTACAGCGCAAGTCCGCTTGGATGAGGAGGCAGCGGCGTCCCAGCTGTTCGATTCGGGCTTTGGTTTCTTCGGCATCGCTCCACTCATAGAGGAACACGATAGCCAGATCAGCGCCTTCTTTGGCGAAGGAAATCGCAGCCGCGCGTCCGATACCGCTGTCGCCGCCTGTAATCAGGGCGACCTTATCCCGAAGTTTGCCGCTGCCGTTGTAATAAGGATTCTCCGAGATGGGTCTTGGGGACATGATGGATTCTATCCCCGGCTGGCGGGCCTGGTGCTGCGCGGGAAAGGAGATCGGCTGCTCTTTACAGACGGTTTCTTTGCCTACATAAGGATAAATGGGATACATGACAAACCTCCTGGAACACATTGTTGGAACTTACTTATGCAACAATGTATTCCGCCCGCCCAGAAGGGTGCGTAATCCGCCGGTGTCCCGGCCCGGCTGCATTAGAGCTTCCGTAGCATATCCAGGACGCGAAGGTAGTAATCGTCCGGATGGGGAACGAAGTCCTCTTTGCGCACGATACGGGCGGTAAGGACGGGGAGCGGGGCAGCCGCTGCGCCAGCGGCAGATGGTTCGGCTGACACCCCGCGGATCTCGATTGAGCCCGCCTTGCCCTCGAAAAGCGCCGTCAGCTGCTCTAAATCCGCTTCATACAGGCCGGCGACTTCTTCCTGCTGAAGCTTATACGCCGTTAGCGGAAGATCGCTTGAATAACCGAAGACATGGCAGATTTCCCGGTCGATAAAAGGCTTGCCTGACACGGTACCCCGCGCTTCATAGCGGGTCGTGAACAAGAGTGACAGAACATCGAAGTTTGCGGAAAGCCCGAGCTCCTCTTCGAGCTCGCGTGCCGCTTCACGGATCGTTTCACCCGCAGTCATGTGGCCGGCGGCCGTTATATCATACAGATCCGGGAACGTGTCTTTGGTAGACTGGCGCTGCTGGAACAAGACCATCCGCCGGTCGCCTTCCGGCCGTACGAGCCAGCAGTGAAATGTCTGGTGCCAGTACCCCTTGGCATGTACCTCTGCCCGGGGGGCTGTGCCGATGTGGTTGGTTTCTTCGTCATAGATATCGAATATTTCCTGGTGCATGGAAAATCCCTTCCTTCTAACGTTGCTGGAATCTAAACGAAATATATCATATAAATCCGAAGAAGGACCACTCCGGGCGCATGATGGAGCGGATTCATCCAGGGGGGTACATTCAGAATGCAAAATAGAGCTGAGTCGGCGGTTCATCCGCTTGCCGTTCTTCCCCGGCATGATTAGGCTCTTGCTCTAGCGGCAGCCATGGCACCTCCAGCGGGAACGGACCGGTTTCACGGACTGAGTCGGAGGGGAGAGCGTCTTGGGTGTCCGCCCCATCTTCCTCTTCCGCATCGCCAAGCCCATACCGCTCCCTGAGCCCGTCGATATAGTGCTGGACGGGGGCGCGGTATTCCCTGGGCGCATAGGCCGAACGCTCGTAGAGCTTGGCGTATGCGCCCGTGAGATGAGGATAGTGCCGCCGGATAGACTCGAAGAACCATACCTTCACATCGGAGGCGCTGAGCCTGAGGTACGAGGTCATCACAAACTTCGCGCCGCTCTCGGCAGCGGCTGCGAAAAGGGCTTCAAGCTCTTGCCGCCCATCCGTTATATATGGGAGCAGGGGAGCCGCGAAGATGCCGACGGGAATGCCGGCATCTGCAAGCCTGCGGACGGTCTCCAGCCGTTTGGCAGGGGATGGCGCCCCCGGTTCAAAATTCCGCCAAACGGCTGTATTTAGCGTATTCAGGCTGATATTCACAGAAGTAATCCGCATCCGCCGGAGCAGATCCAGGTCCCGCAGAATCAGCGGGGAGCGGGTCGTGATGGAGACGGGCACCGGATAATCCGCCAGCACCTCCAGGCATCCGCGCGTCAGCTTCGCTCTGCCTTCGGCCTGCTGGTAAGGATCGGTTGCCGTGCCGATCGCTATGCGGCCTATGCCCGCCAACCCTTTGCGCGAGCGTTCCGCTTTGCGGAGCTGTTCCCGCAGCGCTTCGGGGGCGTTGGTCTTCATCAGAATTTGACGCTGGAACGTATCGTCTCCGTTCATCCCGAGAAACGAATGCATAGCACGGGCATAACAGAAGCTGCAGCCGTGCTGGCATCCGCGGTAAGGATTGATCGAGTGCTCAAACGGCATGGAGGGTTCTTTAACCGGATTAAGGACTTGCTTGGCTTTTACTTCTTCATATTGGACTGGATTCATGGATTCAGGAGCCTCCCGTTGGTCGTCGAAACTCAAATAGGAACATATGTTTCCTTTTAGTGTATCATAAATATGGCTGCCTTGAATACCGTCTGTACGAGAAGAGACTTCCCCAATAAAATCCATAGTCGTGAAAAGCTTGTCCGATCCTGTAAACTGGAGAGGAAACAGGTCGGTTTGGCGCTTGACAAAATACGCAGACGCATTGTATTCTAATACAGGTCGGTTTTGACCGGCATTATTTGTAGCGGAATATGCTGGTGTAGCTCAGGGGTAGAGCAACGCACTCGTAATGCGTAGGCCGGGGGTTCAATTCCCTTCACCAGCATTTTTATAAACATATGAACTTGACACTAACGCGGTTTCTCGATTAACGAGGAGTCGCGTTTTTTAACTGTGCGATCCTATACCAAATGCCCTGCCGGAGAGACCGGCAGGGCATTTTTTATTTGGACCCGTATTTAGAGAGCACTTCTTTCTTCAGGTTATTAAATTGGCCGACTTCTCTTCCGACATAATCAAGCTTGTCGAACTCCTGCAGCGTATACTTTGTCGTTTTATAATCGCTTTCCTTAGCAGGCTGGCTAATCGTTAAATCGAATTTCCCCTGGTACAGACCTCTAATGGCGTAGACCCCTTCGGGTGATTTAGCTAAGAAGAGCATATATTTCCCGCTTGCGGTCATGTTTTTGTACCCTTCCGTATTTACATACATCCCATCCTCCATATAGCCCGGTTCATACACGGTAATGATGTCACCGGGATTAAGATCTCCTTTAAAGGACTGGTTTACTTTCACATCGACTTTACCTGCCGCATCAATCTTATGGCCATTCTGAGTGAATTCTTCTACTTTAGCCGTGGATACAACTTGGGCTTCTACAATTACTTTTGAAAAAGACTCCAGTTCTTTAAGATCTTTATATACCTTATAGTCGGCTTGAGAAGTGGATAATAGAAATCCCTCCTGATTAACGGATTTTTCAGATTGCATACGGGTTGGCGGGTATTGGTTTACCGATGCATAACTTCCGGCTAGAAGCAGGAGCAAGCCGGTTACATACAGCCGTTTTCTATTAAATAAAATCGAGTTCATCCCCTCTTATGTTAGACAAATTAAAAATTCTACGTCTTAAGAACTAGAGCGTTTACCGCCTACTGTCCGATTGAGGTTGTTCTACATGCCATAACGAATCATTTGATCGAAATGTTACATAATTTTCCTGAATGATTTATTTGAACACCTGACAGAAATAGAGGTCCGTTATTTTTCAGTAACGCGCAGGAGAACGGACAAAAAACGTCTGCGGGATCCACAGACGTTCCGTTCTTTTGGAATAGGAGTTAAAAATTAGCAGCAGTCAAAAGGAACTCTTACCGAGCGCCTCATTAATCACAGCCTGGATCTCCTTACTGATCTCTTCCTTGCTTTTATCCGCCGTAACATCAGGCAGTTTGCGTCCATTCACAAAAAACGCCGGTGTCTCTTCAGCCCCCATTAACAACGCTTCATTATGATCGCGCGATACCGCATTGTAGACACTGACGGTATTCAGTTCCCGCATGACCCGGTCAGCATCAATCCCCGGCAGACGGGTCTGGATAAGTGTCGCGAGGTTGGCGGAGGTCCAGCTCGCCCCCCGCCGAGAAGCGATTTCCCGGAAATATTTCTGGAAGGAGAGAGGGTTCTGTCTGAATATGGCTTCTCCTGCGTAAGCAGCCGTTTCCGAGTCCTCCAGAACGGGATAATGAATGAAACGGAAGCGTATCTCGTTATTCATGACGGAATCTTTGAACGCTTCATATATTTCGTCATGAAGCTTGAGGCATTCGTTATCCGTAACGGCGCACACTTGCGCAATTTCTACCTTGGCTTTCGTGCTACCCATGATCGGACGTCCTGCGGAGGGGGCAGGGTCTTTCAAGTCCAGGAGTTCCAAAACCGCATTACGGTTGTCTTCTTTATACCGGTTAATTGCTCTGGCCTCCGCAAGATCCATAGGACGGACTGTAACCGGGATTTTTTGTGCTTGAATTTTCTTTTTAGCGGTACTGATTTCTCTTTTATCGACCCATATAAGGGTAAAAGCCTCTGCTTCTTTGGAGAAGAATGTGGATCGTATTTGCAGATGATTGGTTTTGCCGCCCGACATTCGCGGCTCGAATGCAACTTGGCTGACAGAAGACCAGGGCGTGAGCTTCTCTCCGCTCCAGAATCTGTTTACGTGTATGCCATCCTTATCCAGGTACTGGTAGGTGAGCAGGCTGAGTACAGATATTGCAGCGACTGCTGCATAAGTACCAAGCAGGATTGCTTTACTTCTGCGTGAGCTTCCCATCCACCAGCCCAGCATGACCAGAAAAGCAATCAGAAATGCGGGCAGGATATTAACGGTTGAATAAAATGCCCACCCGTCTTGAGGGAAAAAGAGCCGTCTTTGCAGCCAATCCAGTATGTAGTGAAGCACGGCTAAACCAGCCATGAATAGAAGGACCTTTAATAACTGGGCCCAGAAGCCGGGTTCTTTTATTTTTTTGTACCCGGCCGGAAGTTTCTTTCTTTGCCGTTTTTTCCCCATCTTGCCTCCCCCTTTTTTGGAGCCTAGGTTTTTCCGGGCTTCCTTACAGGTATTGTTACGATTCATTCATGTACAGGTTTCTGCTGTTAGTATTTCTTGCTTTAAAAGATCAGCAGGATTGAAGATATGCTCTAGCAATCATAAACCTCCTAAATGATTTTGTAACAGCCGATATAGGAAAAAAATGGGGAGAACGAAGATTTAAAACCGACATGTTTCGAACATTTCGTGTGAGGTCTTATAAAAGAAAGGCAATCATCCGATAAACGGGTAGAATGATGCAAGCAGCAGACAAGCGTAAACCGGATATTAGATTCCCGTCACATTTGCCGCTTGGATAACGGCAGCCGTATCCGCGATTACAGCGAACTCTTCGTGAAGATTCGCAAGCGTCATTGCATGAATATCCTCGGCCGTATAAAGTTTACCGTCCGGACCGATCCGGTCAAAAGTTGCGGCGGCATCGGATACAAGGATGGTAGGAAAGCCCAGATTGCCTGACATGCGTGTGGTTGTCTCGACGCAGTGATTCGTGGTAAGTCCGGCCGTAACAACACAGTCGCAGCCCAGACGGCGGAGCCGCTCTTCGAGATCTGTGCCGATGAAGCCGCTGTTCACGGATTTGCGGAGCACCAGCTCATCCGGCAGCGGCAGCGCTTGCTGCTTAGGCAGGACGGCTTCGGAATATTCGCGGAACAGGGAGTCCGGGGATACACCGATATGGTGGATATGAATGACGGTCCGTCCTGTCCGGCGCCACGTCTCGAGAAGCCGTGCGATATTGGCTTCCGCCTGAGGATTGTTTCTGCGGCCGTAACGCGGATGGTCGAAAGCCCTTTGAACGTCGATAAGGAGAAGGACGGCGTTGCTGCTGATTAGCATACTAAACAGCTCCTTTCATTTCTGCTTATATTTTACGTGGCAAAGCAGGGATGGAACAGATTATACTGAAAGGAAATGAACGCCTCATCCATTTCTTTGTAAGTCGCTTGCGATAATAACTTAAAATTTGAAGGTCAGGGAAAACTAGCAGAAAATTTCATAGCAGATAAAGAAAAGGGGGAGCTAGTTTTGGATCACACAGATCACAATATATTAGTCATTCTTCAGGAGAACGGACGCATCAGTATGACGGAGCTGGGGAAAAAGGTGGGGCTGACTTCACCGGCCGCAGCGGAACGTGTCCGTCGTCTGGAGGATCGGGGGGTTCTGACCGGGTATCGCGCTTCTGTATCGCCTGATGCCTTGGGTAAGACCGTCGTAGCCTACATCCTGATGGAGACGGAGCATTGCAAAAGATACGTCGAGTTCGTGCGGACGGTTCCGGAAGTGGCGGAGTGCCACAGGATTGCGGGTCCATACAGTTATTTGACCAAAATCATCACGAGTACTGTGCGGGATCTCGAACTATTCATCGACGCATCCATGCAGTACGGCAAACCGACAACGCTTGTCGCTTTGTCATCGCCATTGGCGCATGCGCCCATACTGCCCAAGCTGGAACAATCGGTTTTATAAATGATCCATACAAAGGGTTCAAGAACTCACCTTAATTTGACTTCCTCCCGTTATAAACGTATATTAATTTTAGACATTTTAATTTTGTGCAATTTAAATTGGTTCTAAATGGATAATTCGGGAGGTTAAGAAGATGGGTGTATACGAATACAAGGCTCAGCGGATTAACGGAGAAGAACAGTCACTTGCGGATTACGAAGGAAAAGTCCTGCTGATCGTCAACACAGCGAGTAAATGCGGATTTACGCCCCAGTATAAAGGACTTCAGGAACTTTATGACCAATATAAAGACCGGGGTTTTGAAGTGCTCGGCTTCCCCAGTAATCAGTTTATGGAGCAGGAGCCGGGGACAGAGGAAGAAATCGAGCAGTTCTGCCAAGTTAATTACGGCGTATCCTTTCCCATGTTTGCCAAAGTTGATGTAAAAGGAAAGGATGCCCATCCTTTGTTTGAATATCTGACGAGCCGCACCAAGGGGATTTTATCCAAAGAAGTGAAGTGGAACTTTGCCAAATTCCTCGTTAACCGCTCCGGAGAAGTGGTAGAACGGTTCGCGCCGACCACGGTCCCTGCCAAAATTGCGGATGACATTGAGAAGCTTCTTGCTGAATAAAGAAACAAGTTGCGATAGAGCTTCACTTGACCTGTAAAGTAAGGATGATCTCAAATGAATTCAGAATCCAGACATAAGCTGGAGAATCAGCTTTGTTTTGCTCTTTACGCTTGTTCGCGCGAAATTACGCGGATGTATACACCGCTGCTGGACGAGCTGGGCGTCACATACCCGCAGTACCTCGTTCTGCTGGTGTTGTGGGAGGAAGGGGAGGCGACGGTTAAGGAGCTCGGAGAACGGCTCTTCCTCGACTCCGGCACCTTGACGCCGATGCTGAAGCGGATGGAGGCGTCCGGTATTCTTACCCGGACGCGGTCGAGCCTGGATGAGCGCAGCGTCGTCATCCAGCTGACAGATCAGGGCCGGAAGCTGGAGAAGCGCGGCGCCTGCATACCGGACCAGCTGCTCACCCGTGTTGACGGCGATCAAGAGGAGGCGGACCTGCTGCTCAGGCAGGTCCGCGGTCTCCTCATGACCGTCAACAAGCTGAACCGCAGCGCCAAAGACTCTTGATTTGGCGAAAGACCCGCCGCAAGTGCCTCTTCTTCGAGCCTTTCGCTTGAGGGCTGCGTCGCCGCCGCAGCAAGCATCTCCTTAGCGGATGTATGATGCAAGCGTGCATGGAGCAAGCGGCTGATCAAGCGCGCTAATCCCCAAAGAAGCCATGAATTCCGTTAAGACGGATTTCATGGCTTCTTTTCATGCTGTCGCGGAAGAATGAAGGAGCATATCCGCATTCGAGTTTTATTGATTGGTAAACGTTACGTAAAGATGTGCATTGTAAGACTGCTGACTGGTACGCTTCTCCGGGTTCCGGCTCTGGGTTCGGATGGTCACGGAAGAATTGCCGTCCATTTTGAGCTTCACGGGAAGTTCTTCCTGCCGCAAGAAGGCGGTGCCGCTGCTCAGTTGTACATATAAATCGACCTTATCCTGAGAAATCAACTGGATAGTCACATATTTAGATCCGTTGTTAGGGAAAGTCTGCTTGAGCTCTCCCTCTCTCTTGAGATCACGGATCGCGCTGGCTCCCGGCGGAGCGATCAGGTTGTTCGTTTCACTGCCGCTGCCTGTGCCCTTACCGGGCTTGGTTGTTGGCGGAATCTCATCGTGGAACGAAACGTGCAGGGAGGCCGGGTACGTGCTCAGCGGCGATCTTTTCTCCGGGTTGCGGCTTTGCGATTTGATGCCGATTTGCGCCACCCGGTCCACTTGAATATACCGGGGCAGTTCTTCCTGTCTCAGAAAAGCAATATCTCCGTTCATGTAGAGGTACAGATCGACCGCATCCTTGGAGGTGAGCTCCAGTTTCATATATTTCTTACCGCCCGGATAAACAATCGTATTGAATTCTCCTTCCCGCTGAAGATCGCGGCTGTACGGCCCGGTTCCCTCGGCAGCTTCGCCAGGCTTCGGTGCGGGCATGGGAACAGGCCGCAGGATATCGGAAGGAGTGATGCTGGAATACTCGTGCAGGACGCCTTCGGTTTTGAGATGATCGAGTAGGCGATGAAGAACCGTTACGGCTTCTGCACGTGTCAGCTTCGCGGAAGGATAGAATTTACCGCTTGTGTCCTCCGCTGTAAGGATGCCCGAAGTATGGACATTTAACAGGGCGTCTGCATTCAGAGCGCTGTAATCGTCGTGGCTGGAAGAGCACGTGCCGCCGGGCTCTTTGAGCAGGAGAATAGGGAAGACTCCTCCGGGAATTCCGGATTCGTACCGGTCTGTCTTTTCATTATTGCGGAAAGACTCTAAATCTGAATCGGCCGTGAAGGTCCGGGTTTCAATATCTTTGAGCTGTCCGAGCTGGGTGCATACATCACTCCGGGTCTCCGTCCATTCTTCAATTCCGTAATAGCCGTGCAGCATAGAGGCCAGGTTAAACCGGCTGAATGTATACTCCGGGTTATACAAATCCTGATTACCGGAACGTGTGACGGTATTGTCGGCTATACTGACGAAGGAATCGGAGATTTCCCGGTAAGCCCAGTGGGAAGCGGGGACATCCGCATAGGCGTCAATAAAATTGTAGCCTTTGAGCTCCGGACGCAGGCTGGGGCGGTATTTATCGAACAGCCGGTATGTCATAACGGCCCATTCTGCTTTCGTTACGTAACGTCCGGGCTTGAAAGTGCCGTCGGGGTAGCCCTGCAGAATGCCTTTCTGCGCCATGAGTTTAATGGACTGGACGGCCCAGCCGTATTGGGCGCTGTCTACGTCCGGAAAAGGGGTCTCCGTCAATCCGGCTCTTGCAGGCCCGGCATATAACCCTGAGAATGCTGCGAGCAGGACTAATGTTATCGTTAAACGGTGCGTAAACTTCTTCATTCCAAGCTCCTTCCGTGTATGAATTCAGGGCAAGCTAAGAAGCTGCCGGCTTATATCTAACCGTGCAGGATCTACATTAAGGATATTATCGGCTTCCATCCGCCTAAATTTTAGTAAATGACCCGAAGGCTCCTGAATGGGAAGGTGACCACGCACCGGATAAAGAAGTATGAAATGAAGCAGAGTCAATAATGAATGCTTGGGCGGCAAAAGAAAAACAACGCCCGGATTCCGGACGCTGTTTATTTTTTATCGTATAGGATGCAAGGATGAGAAAAGATTGTCCTGATCTATACCCCGAGTTCAGGGGTTTCTTTGGCGACAGCTGGCTGGACTTGAACATCATGCTTACGTTTCTTGCCTAAGGTGAAAACAACATTGAGCAGAATAGCCGTGAAGCTCCCGGCAACGATTCCGTTGTCTACGAGAATCTGAATGCTCTCCGGCAGTTGGTCGAACAGTGTCGGCGCGACCGTTACGCCAAGCCCCATGCCTACCGAGCAAGCCACGATAAGCAGATTCTCATGCTGGTTAAGATCCACGGTTCCGAGCATTTTGATGCCGGAGGCTACGACCATTCCGAACATCGCGATTGTCGCTCCGCCGAGTACGGCCGTAGGAACAAGCATGGTCAGTGCGGCGATCTTGGGCACAGATCCGAGCAGAATGAGCATAATGCCCGCGACCGCAATCACGCTTCTCTTCTTCACTTTTGTGAGCTGGACGAGACCGACATTCTGAGAATAGGTGGTGTAAGGGAACGAGTTGAAAAACCCGCCGATGATGCTTGCAAGACCTTCCGCACGGTATCCGCGGGCCAGGTCACGTTCGGTTAACTCTCTGTCACAAATTTTGCTGAGGGCCATGAATACACCTGTAGACTCCATCACACTGACAATGGCAACGAGGGTCATCGTCAGAATTGCCGGCAGGTGGAAGGTCGGAGCGCCGAAATACAGCGGCTGGACCATATGGAACCACGAAGCGTCGAAGACGCCCTGGAAGCTAACTTTTCCCATAAAAGCGGCTGCTATCGTACCGGCTATGAGTCCGATGAGGATAGAGACGGCACGCAGGAAACCGGTGAAGAAGCGGTTCATGATAATAATGAAAGCAAGGACGCCGAATGATAGAGCGAGGTTCTGCAGGCTGCCGAAATCTTCACTGCCGGGACCGCCTCCCATATCTTGTATCGCGACCGGAATAAGCGTAAGTCCGATGATGGTAACGACGGAGCCTGTAACCACCGGAGGGAAGAACCGGGCCAGTTTGCCGAATAATCCGCCGAGCAGCAGGATAATAATGCCGGAGGCGATGATCGAGCCATAGATGGCGGTCATTCCGTATTTATTCCCGATGGCGATCATTGGCGCAACAGCCTGAAACGCACAGCCGAGCATGACGGGCAGTCCGATTCCGAAGAAGCGGTTCCCCCATACCTGCAGCAGAGTGGCGATCCCGCAGGTGAGCAGGTCAATCGAGATGAGGTAGGAAAGCTGCGTCGGCGTCAGCTCCAGCGCCGTGCCTACGATGATCGGCACAATGACCGCACCGGCATACATGGCCAGGACATGCTGCAGGCCCAGAGAGCCCGTTTTAAACCAGCTGAACATGAGAATCCTCCTCAGCAGCGGATTCGTTCACGAATTGCAGCTTCTGGTTATCAAGAGAGGCAATCCGTGCCAGCGACTCCACCCGGTAACCGGCTTCGCGGAGTTTGTCCGCTCCAGGCTGGAACGATTTCTCAATGACAATTCCGATTCCGGCTACCTGAGCGCCGGCTTCTTTTACGATATTAGCCAGACCCAGCGCAGCTTCTCCGTTAGCCAGGAAATCATCAATGATCAGCACACGGTCCCCGGCGGATAAGAACTTGCGGGATACGGTGACTTCATTGGTTTGCTGTTTGGTGTAAGAATACACGCTTTGTACATACAAATCGTCGGTTAGAGTCAATGATTTCTGTTTGCGTCCAAATACGACAGGCACGTTCATTTCCAAACCCGTCATAACGGACGGGGCGATCCCGGAGGATTCCAGGGTTAAAATCTTGGTGATGGGGTCTCCCTCAAAGCGGCGCTTGAACTCCTTGCCAATTTCGAGCATCAGTAGAGGATCAATTTGATGGTTCAGAAAAGCATCCACTTTGAGCACTTGGCCGGACAGGACAATTCCTTCTTCGACAATTTTTTTCTTTAACAATTCCACTGTGTCAACCTCCGCGAATGAAATATATTGGAAACACCCCAAGAAACTAAAAAAACCCGAATCAACTGGCGCGAAGGCCGGTTTACTCGAGTGAAAGTCCAAAATTTCACAAAACGCCAAAAGAAGCTCAGCCGGAAGACAGACCGAAGTCAGAGATCCGGTGGAACTCGCTAGGGCGGAAGCGAATTTCTCAATCACTCGTAGTCTGATCATTTACGGTGATCAGGTAGAGACTGGCAGGCCTATTCCTGCCTTTATACGAGCTGGTTATTTAATTGACTGGGTATGCGTGTTCCTCATTATACTCCAGACATGTGAGGTTGAAAAGTGGTAAAATGACGAAAAGACGAACTTTTTGCCGATATATGGATAAGTTTGTTCGTCTATATGCCGATAATTGTTTACGGACTACAATAACAAACTAATATGTGGAAGGGGTGCTGGGTAATGGAAGATTTGAAATACCCGATAGGACTGTTTAGATTTGAGGGAGAGTTTGACCGGCAAGTGAAGGACAATTGGATCGGGGAATTGGCCTCGCTTCCCGTGCGATTGCGTCAAGCTGCAACCGGCCTCAGCGCGGAACAGCTGGATACTCCATACCGGCCGGACGGCTGGACGGTAAGGCAGGTTGTTCATCATGTGGCGGACAGTCACATGAACAGCTACATCCGCTTCAAGCTGGTTGCTACGGAATCGGAGCCCGTGATTAAGCCTTACCTGGAGGAGCGCTGGGCAGAACTGGCGGATGCGAAGTCGGCGCCGGTTGAAGGCTCCCTTGCGTTACTGGATGCCCTTCACGACCGGTGGGCCAGCTGGCTTAGGACTTTAAATGAACCGGAATGGGAAAAGGCGTTCGTGCATCCGGTTAGCGGGAAGACTACCCTTGGGACCGTACTGGGACTTTATGCCTGGCACGGGAATCATCATGTCGCCCATATCACTTCTTTGAGAGAACGTATGGGCTGGAGTTAAAAGAAGAAAACAAATAAGCAGATAACCATGGTAAATATATGGATTATTTTAACTAAAGCTTATAATATCTAACAGTTTCCTGACGATTTCCTAACACTTTCTCTAACTAAGGGTGGTACAATTGTCCCACTTACCTATAAGAAGGGGAATTGTTCATGGACTTGATTTCCAGAATTTCAGAGAAAAACACCATTATCCGCAACTCTCTTGTGTTAAAAGCTTTATGCATCTCGCTGGCACTTTCTATTCTGCTGCTAATGGTTGTTGATATTCCCCTGCTGTCTGCCTTAAGCACGACGGGTCTGAGTCTTTTGACGGTGGGACTGGTTTTTTATCTGCACCGGACCGGTAAACACATTCATAAGATTGGCTATGTCGCTGTTATCGGTAATGCGCTCACAACTTTTTTTATCCTAATGCAGATGCCCAACGAAACAAACGTGTTCTCGATTTACTTTTTACTTGTTATTGCACTTGTCTATATGCAAATGCCTATGCTGCTTACTGGAATGGGGCTCGGACTTGTCCTGATGATCGTTCATCTGTTCGTGTCAGATACGGGAGCTGTTATTAATTCTACTATAAAAGGTACCTACTTCTTCTATTTTATTCTTATCTCTGTTCTTTGTCTGGCAATTACCAGAAGCGCCCGGTACCTGGTCGATGAAATTGTTGCGGCGCAGACGGAAGCCGAGAAGATGCTTGCGGAACAGGAGCGGCAGGAAAAGCTGCTGAATGAGCAGGTGACGATCATCTCGGAGAACATTTCTATGCTGGCGCAAAAAAGCGGGGAAAATAATTTGTCGTTCGACGAAATGAGCCTTGCTTTTCAGGAAATTGCGGAGGGCGCAAACAATCAGATGGAATCCACTTTGAGTATCACGGATTCCATCCAGCATTCCAACGGTATGCTGGATGAAATGTTCGGCAATATGGAAGGCTTGCTGCGTAATATGGAAGCGAGCGGAGAATCCGCTGAAGAAGGCGGTAAGCGGATGGATGAGCTGGCGAGCGTCATTGAACAGTTCAAAGAAATCATTATGGAAATGTCCAAGGACATTCATGCACTGACAGCAAGGATCGGGGAAGCTTCCGAATTTAACGTTTCTATTCGTGAGATTGCCCAGCAGACGAATCTGCTCTCGCTGAACGCCAGCATCGAGGCGGCCAGAGCGGGCGAGGAAGGCCGCGGTTTCGCGGTGGTAGCGAGCGAAATCCGCAAACTCGCGGAGATGTCAGACTATGCGGCGGAGCAGATCTCGCTTAAACTCGCGGAAGTGAACGGTCAGGCTGTTCAAACCAGCCAGAACATGAACAATGTGGCCCTGCAAATGGACCGGAGCAGTGAAATGACGGCCGCAACGCGCAAGGCATTCGAAGAGCTTCGGGCTTCGATTCGTGAACTGGGCGAACGTACGCGCAGCACCAATGGAATGATCGAGACGATCCGTGAATCCGCTGGATCTATTGAAGAATCGACCAATAATTTCGCTTCCATTACGGAGGAATCGACAGCGGCCCTTCAGGAACTTTCAGCGACCGTACACACTCTGCTTAATCAGAACGCTCAGATGGTCGCCCTCATTCAGGAGAATGATACATCGATCAAAAAACTTTTACGAACCCAAAACTAAATTCGCACGTAGAAAACAGCAGAGACGCGCTCTGCTGTTTTTTTAGTACCATATGCTTTATAAATTAACTTGCTGAAATCCAGAATGCTCATCCCGGGGCTTAATCGCGGCTGCGGATCACCAGAAGAAGCCCGGAACGGATCTGGATGATCCCGCGCTCTGTTTCCAGAACGTTACTGATTCCAAGGGATTGTCCGATGGTGAGTGTGGCATCATTAAGCGGGTAGCGGAAACCTGTTAACGTAATACCAGTAACTTCCGTTGTAAGAGGAAGCAGCGAGACGTTAGGATAAGATCCGGAGAGAATTTCGGTCGTCCTGCTTATGACCTCAATTTCATTATGAGCATCCATAATGCGGGAACGGACCCCGCTCTCAGTACCTTTGCGAAGCAAGTGGATGTTGGCAAGTGTATGATCCATACGGGTACCGAGAGCTCCGAGTAAAGTGATTTGGGACGGACTGCGTTCGAGCGCCATATTGTAGGCAAGCTCTGTATCCGTCCAATCTTTATCCACTGCATCGCAGGTAATGAACTGCTCGCTGCCAGCGCGGATTTCTTCCCGTTCTTCCGGGGTAACGGAATCGAAATCGCCCAGCGCAAGCTGCGGTCTGTATCCTCCGCGGATCAGGTGAAGCGCGCCTCGGTCGGCTCCGATTAAATAATCGCAGGAGGGATCGAGACCTTCCAGCTGATCATGAGCCCAAGGGCCAATGGAGCCTCCCGTCACAATGACAACATGCTGTTTCTGACTCACGCGAGCTGCTCCTTCCGGACAAACGTTAAGATGAATTCCCATTATAGCATATGGGATGGGCAGCTATCATACGGTTGAACAGCAAGATTTGAGGGGGATGCAGGAGCAAGATCGTATTCTTGATCCATTAAAAAACGGGCCTTAGAGGCCCGTTCTAATCTTATTACCGGTCACCCTGCTGAACATGCAGGCGCGGCGGTGTGTTTTCCTGCTGCTGATGGTCAATTTCCGCTTCATTCATGGAAAAGCCTTTCATTTCCCATGTTGTTCGGCCAAGTACGAGATCGGCAGGGAATGTATCCCCGCGCTTAAGGGTGACTTCACGTCCCGCTTCATCCGCATACACACCATCTGTTTCAACAGTATCGCCTGTCATAGGATCCATGCTTTTATCGTTGGACATTCCTTCAATCTCCTTTCTGTTCTCTTATTATGAACTTTTTTTTCGACAAATATTTTGAACCCTACTTAAATTTAATGTCTTAATTTGTCGAAATAGGTTGTAAATTGATAAAAATTTAATGGGGATACAGGAAATTTGGCACGGGGGTCGAAATCAATTCCTTAGTGAAACATCTGCTTACAGAATAACCAGGATATGCCGAAATCTGGCATCAACTCGGCAAGAGGATAAATACTATGACCAAGAAAAAACATTATATATGGGTAACCTTATTGATCTGGATGTTTATCCATCTATTAGAGGGAAGCATTGCGCTGGCCTCTCCCGATGTAATAAATGAACGATTGAATGCGCACCCTGTGCTGCTGACGAATTGGGAATATACATGGGACGGCGGCGACGGAGACTTCTGGTGGAATGCAGTGCCTGACTGGAAGCCTGTGGACAAATTAAAGAATCCTGCGGACCGGATGGGGCGCAAAGATTTATGGCTGCGCGTCCGGATTCCGGATAGCAGTAAATTTAGTGACCCTGGCATTCTGATGAAGGGATACGACAATGTCGAAATTTATAATGAACAAGGATTGATCTACCGGTTCGGTGACTGGAAATCGAGCAAGAAACATCCCTATTACGGAACGCCGGAGCGCATCGTCCCTCTTCCGGGTGGGACCCAAGGAATGCTATATTTCCACCTGAACTCGGGCTCGAGCAATATTGGTATTAAAGAGGGCGTTTTATATGGATCAGAGAGCGGGTTCGTTAAGCAGATGGTCCGCGCAGAGTTCGGACGGGCCGTTCTCGGGGTCACGTATGTCTTAGCGGGCCTTGTGGCTTTATACGTCTACATTGCTTTCCGAGGCAATAAAGTATTTCTTGATTTCAGTTTATTTTCGGCCAGTTTCGGCATTTACAGCATTTGCCGCACCTCTGTGATCTATCTCGTCTTCGATCATCCGGCTCTGCTGACTTATGCCGAACTCGTCTCTCTCTTCGCTGGAGTTATCGGAATTCTTCTATTCGTGGAACACTTGCTCGGAGCGGGAAAATTTGAATACATAAGGCGTATCTGGCAAATTCATCTGATTTACGCGATCGGAACCATTCTTCTTCATACATGGCAAGTGTTCTCGGTCATGGCTATTATCGATATTTATCAGATTGTTCTTCTTTCCACCATGCCGCTTGTTCTTGTGCGTATCGCACAGTGTGCGGTTAAAAGGACCGAGGGGGCAAGGCTGCTGCTTGCCGGTACGATCATTATCTGTCTGGCAGGGGTACTGGATATTATCCAATACCGTTTAAGCCTGAGCATGATGTTCGCGCCTCTCACGTACTTGGGGGTATTAGCTTTTATTTTCATGCTCATCATTCTGTTAATCCGCCGGTTTACCGATATGATGCTCCAGGTACGACGCACGGAGAAGCTTTCCCTGGTCGGGCAGATGGCTGCCGGAATGGCGCACGAGCTTCGTAATCCTCTGACGATTATTTCGGGGTTCCTGCAGCTATCCCAGAAGCAGGCGGGAAGTGCATCTTACCTGGGGATGATGAGTTCGGAAGTAAGCCGGATGAATGAAATCATCAGCGACTTCCTGCTGTTATCCAAGCCGGTGAACAGCAGGTTTGACCGCCACCACCTTATGCCGCTGCTTCAAGAAACGCTGGAACTGTTTGATAATCAGTGCAGGGATGCCGGAGTCCGTGTGATTCTGGAGGAAGAAGGCAAAGTGCCGGAGATTGACTGTGATTTTAATCAGTTGAAGCAAGTTTTTATAAATATGGTGAAAAATTCCATTGAAGCGATGCCGGAAGGCGGACAGCTGCAGATCACTTTATCCGTTCTAACCAAGCATCGGGTGCAGATCCGGTTAGCGGACCAAGGAAGTGGAATCAATCCTGAGGATCTGTCCCGTATCGGAGAGCCGTTCTTCACAACCAAAGACAACGGGACGGGCCTCGGGCTCATGGTCAGCAATAAAATCATTGAGAATCATTCGGGCAAGCTCAATATATCCAGCCGGCCGGGAGTAGGGACAACGATTGATATTATTCTGCCGGTCGAAATAAAAACGACGTAACTCCATAAGAGTTGCGTCGTTTTTATTGGTGTTTCCGTTGCCACTAATGGTGGGATGGGATGGTGAAGCCAGCTACAATGGTGTGCCATGGAACTTATAGCCCACGCCCCGGACTGTAATGATGAAGCGGGGCTCGGAGGGATTCGGCTCAATCTTTTTACGGAGATTGCTGATGTGAACGATCAAGGTACGCGGATCCCCGAAGCTCTCCAGGCTCCATACCTGCTCGAAAAGCTGTTCAATGCGGTACACGCGATTCGGATTCTGTGCAAGCAGACTCAGTAAATCGAACTCTTTGGCGGACAATGCAATAGGCTGGTCTCTGACTTTAACGATATGGCTATGCAGGTCGATTTCCAAGTCTGGAAATTTTAAAATGTGAGGATCAGTCAACTGACGATTAGGAGAGCAGCGGCGCAGCAACGATTTGACACGGGCAACGAGCTGCCCGGGACTAAACGGTTTGGTTACATAATCGTCGCCCCCGATACTCAGACCGAGAATAATATCGATATCTTCCGATTTCGCGGATAAAAAGATAATGGGCGTATCACTTGTTTTGCGCAGCTGGCGGCACAGTTCAATCCCGTCTACACCGGGAAGAAGTATGTCCAATAAAATGAGATCGGGTCGTTGTTCGGCCACCATTTGAAGAACATGATCCCCGTGATCGGCCGTGATGATTTCAAAACCTTCGCGGCGGAGATAAAGAGACACGATCTCTAAAATATGGTGATCATCGTCGACAACGAGAATTTTACCTGCATGCATGACGAACCTCCTAGTTGCTGCACGTGCTCAAAAAAAGAAAAAATCCAACCGAACATTCGCGCTCTGTTACTTTTTTCCTAACAAAAAAAGGTTTACACCCTACATTCTATCCTTTTTTTGCCTGAAATGAAAGGAAAAATCCTTCTCTTTGCATAAGATATAGGAAAGGAGAATAGGTAATAAGAACTAGTAACGCGAAGTTGAAAACGGAAGGGTGAAATTTAATTGAAAGAGCCGCTTGTATCCATTGTTATTCCTACGTTTAATCGTCCTTTTGTATTATCCGAGCTTCTGGAGACCATTGCCGCGCAGAACTATCCGAATCTGGAGACGCTGATTGTGAATGATGCCGGGGAGTCGGTAGATTTTGTAAGGAGAGCTTTCCCGGAACTGAATATTAAGGTTACGGTACAGCAGCGTAATCTCAAGCAAGTACATGCCCGGAATCTGGGATGCCAGCAGGCCAGAGGGGAATTTATCATGCTCTGCGATGATGATGACTTACTGACTCCGGGACATATCCGGCGCATGCTGGAGGTTATGGCAGAAGGAGCTGACTTGGCCTATTCGGACGCAGAACTGTTCAACTACCGGGTAGAAGGAAACGGGAGAATTCCGGTAAGCCGCAGATTGTTCGCTTATGAGTATGATCCGGCCGAAATGCGCAAGTTTTCTACTTTTATCCCATCCGGCTGCCTGTACCGCCGTCATATTCATTCCGTGATCGGAGGATTCGATCCGGACGTGTACCACTATTGGGATTGGGACTTTATCCTGAGGGTCTCTGCCTTATACTCCGTTGTTCGGCTTCCGGTCGCAAGCGTTTTGTATGCCTTCTCCGATCAGGGCGGCAACCTGTCTGCTAACCGCCCTTCGGGCCGGCTGTATCTGGATAGGCTGGCGGCAAAACACGGCCTCGGCCACCTGCCCTCCGCCAATTTTGCCACTCTTCTGGATGAGCCCTATATGCGGCAGCGGATTGCAGAATCCTCCGTTATATGGGACGGACTCCCGGTGAAGTCGCGGATAAACAATGTGTGAAGCTTGGGGTATTTTGGGCTGATAACTGTTACAAATTGCTTCCGAGTGTTTCAAATTGCCGATAACACAGGAATCGCCGTCATTCATGGACAAAAGTCACCTGGACCTAAGACTAGGTATAAAACCGCCGGGAGTCGGTTCTGATTCAGCCGCTATGCCGAGTAGAATAGTGACAAGATTACTTGTTACGGAGAGGGTTGCGAGCTATGAATAAGAACGGACATAGAGTATTGATTCTTTCAGGCAGCTATGGGGACGGCCATAAACAGGCTGCGGAAGCGATACGGCGTGAAGTGTTGCATCGTTATCCCGGAGCGGAGACAGTTCTGCTGGATTTTATGGAGTGGACGCATCCTTTTACGAATACAATCGGACGGTATATGTTCTTGAAGGGCCTCCAGACCTTCCCGTCGGCATACGGATACGTCTACAACAAAACAAGGGAAGCCAATATGTTCTCCTATATCCTCAAGCGCTTTAACCGGCTCGGCCTCGGCCGTATGCTGAAGCTGCTGGAGGAAGTCGAGCCTACGGTCGTGGTATCGACTTTCCCGCCGGCTGCGGGGGCTATGTCTGCGGTGCGTGCTTACGGGCTGTATGAGGTGCCTACCGTGACTGTAATTACAGATCACACGGACCACAGCTATTGGGTTTACCCGGAGACGGACAAATATCTGGTCGGCTCCGGTACGGTGCTCGAAGGGCTGATACACGCGGGGGTATCGCGCGATAAAATCGAAGTAACGGGAATCCCGATCCGTCCGGAGTTTCACGGGACGTACGAACGGAGCCAGACAAGAACCAAGCTGGGTCTGGATCCGGAGATGCCGACTGTTCTTTTCATGGGGGGCGGGTGCGGCATGATGGGAAGTGAGCTGCATCGTCTGGAAGCGATTGAATCCCTGCCGGTTCGGACACAGCTCGTTATCGTGTGCGGCAGCAACGAGAAGTTGCGCAGCCAGATAACGGACCTGGCCGGTCGGACACGGCACCGCATTATCGCTACAGGCTACGTGAACAATGTACACGAATGGATGGCGGCTGCCGATCTGCTCGTTACCAAGCCCGGCGGGCTCACCATATCCGAGGCGATGGCCATGAAGTTGCCGATCGTCATCTATAAAGCGCTGCCGGGCCAGGAAGAGGATAACGCCCGTTTCCTGCTTGCCTCGGGTGTCGCCGTCAAGGCGGGGAATATGACAGGCCTTATTGGTCATCTGGACGGATTCCTGCGTAACCCCTCCCTGCTGTCAGCCATGCGCAGCAAGCTGGAAAGCATGGAGCGGATGAACGCTTCTGCGGAGGCGGTGCGGATTATGCTTCAGACAAGGACGCAGCGGCGTTATGCGCCCGTTTTACAAGAAATTTGGTGAGCGGAACTATAATATGCATGTAATCTTTGCATAATAACCCTATTCCAAGTACAGGAAGTGTGGGTGAGAAGTGAGTTCCGATGCCAAAATTCTGATTTTGTACGCCAGTTACGGCGACGGTCATCTGCAAGTATCCCGCGCGCTTCAGCAGGCTTTTCGTATCCAAGGGGTCCGGAGTGTCGAGATTGTGGATCTATTCTCTCATGCGCATCCGCTCTTCAGCTATCTGACCCGCCAGTTGTATCTAAAAAGCTCCTCGCTTGGCTTGTACGGGCTCAGCTATTATTTAACGCAAGATATGCGGCCGGATACTCTCTTGGCCAAATGGCTGCATTCTATCGGAGAACGCAGGTTGAAGCAGTTGATCCGGGAACGTTGTCCCGATGCGATCGTGAATACGTTCCCGCTGCAGGGCTCCACAAGACTAGAGCCGAAAACAGAGCGGGATAAGGAACCGGAGAAACAAACGGCCCCCAAAGCGGGGATTCTTGCGGATATTCATGTCCCGACTTTCTCGGTTGTAACGGATTATGATCTTCACGGACGCTGGCTGCACCCGGGGGTCCATCGTTATTTTGTACCGGCGGAGGAGTTCAGGACTCTGATGATTGCCAAAGGCATTGTGCCGGACAGAATTAATGTGAGCGGAATTCCGGTAAGGGCCTCTTTCTATCATAAGCGGGGGGATGGGAGCGTACTGCCCGGCGGGAACGGTAAAGCCGGGGAGCCTATGATTCTTCTGCTTGCCGGAGCGTACGGCGTGTTACAAGGGCTCAGACGTCTGTGCACCCGTCTGACAGATAGTTATCCTAACGTGTGTATATCGGTAGTCTGCGGCCGCAATGAACGCCTGAAGCGTGAATTCAAGAGGTGTTTTGACGGACAAGATCGGGTGCGTATATACGGATTCGTGGACCATATCCACGAGTTGATGGCCGCTTCTTCGTGCCTGATTACAAAAGCAGGGGGAGTCACGTTATCCGAAGCGCTCGCGATAGGCGTACCGGTCGTGATTTACCGGCCTCATTTAGGGCAGGAGAAAGAAAATGCGGCCTTTTTTGTGAAAAAAGCAGCGGCTTTATCGGCATCGCGCCCCGATGAGCTGATTAGGCAGGTCGGGCGGATCCTCCGTACTGAATGGCCCCCGTCCTGTACAGAGCATACTAGGCAGAGTCTGTTAAAAAAAGATGCGGGAGAGACGATTGCCGCTCACATCTTGGAAGAGATAGGGTGCCGCTCTAAACCCGCTGAAGAAGGAGCCAGGTGAGAGAAGCGTGATCATGAATCGAAGAATGCCGCTAAAGTTCCGTATAATGGGGGATTATTCGGGCGATGGCTGTGTGTTGAGTCATGTTTGAGCAAGTTTTGTGGATGGTCTTGCTTTTTTGTACGGCTTATACCCTCCTGCCGACTGCATTGATCCGCAGGTTCGGACTGGGCGTCTACCGTGGCAGAAGTGATTGCACGAGTGCGGCATTGACTTTTGACGACGGCCCCGATCCGCAGTATACGCCCCGGCTGCTCGATTTGCTGGCGGCAAGCGGGGCTAGGGCGACTTTCTTCGTGCTTGGAGCCAAAGCGGAGCATCATCCGGAGCTGATCCGCCGGATGCATGAGGAAGGGCATCTCGTCGGCCTGCATAATTATGTACATCATTCCAACGGGCTGATGACCCCGTGGAAGGTACGCCGTTCCCTGCGTCAATCTGCCGATATTATCGAACGCATCACAGGTACAAGGCCCGTTCACTACCGGCCTCCCTGGGGTGTGTTCAATGTGTTTGATCTTCTGCTCATCCGCCGGTTCCGGATCGTGCTCTGGTCCACAGCGGCTTATGACTGGCGCAGTTCCGGGGGCAAAGAGAAAATCCTGCTCCGGCTGAGGGACAGGATTAAAAGCGGTGCGGTCATTCTGCTCCATGACAGCGGGGATACGCTGGGAGCCAACCGGGACGCCCCGGCGCACATGCTGGAAGCACTCGCCGAAGTCCTTGCGGATGCCCGGCGCAGCGGGCTCCGCTTCGAGCGGGTGGACGAGCAGCTGCTTGGCAGGGGAGTTGATGATGGCGCGCTGCCGGAGGCTCCGGTGCAGCCAAGTGCGCTGGCGGATCGCCTCGCCGAGCGTCACCTGCCGCGGCGGCGTTCCGTGGCGGTGGGGCTCTGGATGCGGTGGGAGCGGCTGTTTCACCGGTTGTACGGTGTACAACCGGCCGATCCGCATAACCGCTTCCTGCACTACCGCCTCCTGACTTATCGCGGTCAGGAGCTGCCTCTGGGGGACGGGGAGAGAATCCGCCCCGGTGACCTTGTGGCGGAGCTGCATCTCGGCAACGAGTGGCTCTATGAGGCGAACGCCCGCAGCGGCTCGGTGATGCAGCTCGCCGTGCATATGATCCGGGCCATGGAGAGTACCATGCCCGTACTGGCCGAATGTCTTCTGGGAGAAGACGCTCCCGCCGGAATCAAAGGCGTGTATGGCATCTCTATGATTCACCGCGGAACGGAGCGGTTCGGCTTTACCGTGCTGCCTCTGAAGAACGGCTTGTGGCGCTGGGTGACGACCCGGTATTTGCATGTGCTGATGGGTATGCTGCACCCCGGCGGATTCCGCCGTCTGCAGATCAATAAGAACCAGCTGGAGCCCCGGATTATTGCAATGTCTGCGGTACATATGCGGCAGCGTTATGCTTCTGTCACACCTGTTAAGCAAGGGTGCGCCTTCACACCTCCCGAAGCTGATCCACCGGCCGACGGCGGCCGCCGACGTGAGGGGAATCAGGGAGGAATGATGGCAGCTGAAGATCGTTTGGCCTATATTTCGGAATGGTCCGATGCCCCTTTACCACCACTTACTTGAAGCAAACGCCCTTTTTTAGTAATCTTGAGGAATCAACATGTGGTCCGGAAGAGGTGCGAAGTGAAGAACAGCAGCATAGAAGTGGTTAAGGTGCTGAATAACAACGTGATCATAGCACTACATCCCGTTTATCAGGAAGTCGTTGTTATCGGCAAGGGGATCGGGTTCAACCGCAAGGCCAAAGATCTAATCCGTTCCGATGCGATTGAGAAGCTGTTTATTCTGACCAATGAAAAGGAAAAGGAGCAGTACCAGCAGCTCATTCCTCAGATTGATGAGAAACTCATCGAGGTCATGAATGAAGTGATCTTATATATTTCGAAGAACGGCGATTCGCAGCTGAATGAACACATCCATATTGCTCTGACTGACCATATCGCTTTCGCTATCAAACGGCTTGAGCAGGGCATCGTGCTGCAGAATCCTTTTTTGCTGGAAACAAGAGAACTCTATCCCAAGGAATTCGGCATGGCTGAATATGTCATCGACACCATCAATGAACGAATGAATACGAACCTGCCTGAAGCGGAGGTCGGCTTTGTTACGCTTCATATACATGGCGCCCTGACCAATCGTCCTGTCTCTGAGGTGAATGAATATTCGAGGCTGATCGCGGAGCTGATCGCGCTTATTGAAAGCCGGATGCAGATTACGATTGACCGGAGCACCATTGCATATTCCCGTTTGCTCCGCCATTTGAGGTTCGCTATCGAGAGGATTCGCCGCAAGGAGAAGGTCAACGAACCGGACAAGCTGGGTGAACTGCTTAAGCAGCAGTACCCGGAGCTGTACTCGATTGCCTGGACGTTGATGAAGGTCATGCAGCGCAGATTGAAGCAGCCCGTTTACGAAGCGGAAGCGGTTTACTTGACGATGCATCTGCTGCGTCTTTTACAGAAAGATGAGGCCCAAGGCACAGACGGATATTGATTCTGACTTACGGTTGGCCCCTTCGGACGGGCTTGTGACGTATGGCCTTCTATTGAGCATACGGGACACGGCCCTTTCTTCTGTTCTCTGAATTTATATGCACATCCGACAAGACGGGTTCTGCGCAGCGGCGCAGAGCTCTTTTTTATTTATTCTTTTTTGCAAAATAGAGTCTTGACCGATCTTGTACGGGGTGATAATATTTGTCTATTCCTATAAGAATAGTGTGAAATATTCGCTGACTAGTTAACTAGAAGCGCCTGCTTACCGAGTGTACCTCATTCGGCCGGCATGCGCTTTTTTCTGTTTTTCCATCCAGATAGGCAGGCATCGTTCCATCAGAAGCGATAAGAAGCGGTCTGAGGACGCTAAACCGCGCAAACCAACCGGGCGGGATTGTACGAAGTTTAAGTAATCGGAATTCAGAGAGGGGAATGAAAATGAGTGCTCCGCTGCTTGAGGTTGGACGATTAAACAAAGTATTCGAGACGAAGAAAGGCAGGGTTCACGCGCTCCACAACATTGACCTGGCCATAAAAGAGGGCGAATTTATTACGGTTATTGGTCCTAGCGGCTGCGGCAAAAGCACCCTGCTCAAAATTGCGGCAGGTCTGGATACGGATTACGAAGGAGAGGTCCGGCTCGGCCAGGAGAAGGTTACAGGTCCGGGGATTGATAAAGGCTTTATTTTTCAGGAGCCGAGACTGTTTCCCTGGTTAACCGTGGAGAAGAATATCGCGGCGGACCTGTCGTTAAAAAAACCGGAAGTCCGCCAGAAGGTGGATAACCTGATTGAACTTGTGAAGCTGACCGGCTTCGAAAAAGCTTATCCCCGCGAACTGTCAGGAGGGATGGCTCAGCGGGTCTCCATTGCGAGAGCTCTTCTCCGGAATCCGAAAATATTGCTGCTGGATGAGCCGTTCGGGGCGCTGGATGCTTTTACGAGAGCGCATATGCAGGAAGTGCTGCTGGATATCTGGCAGGCTAACCAGACGACGATGGTCTTCGTCACTCACGATATTGACGAGGCGATCTTTCTCGCGAACCGGGTCGTTATTCTTAAACCGCGCCCCGGGGCAATCAAGAATATCGTCCCTATTGATCTGCCGTTCCCCCGTAAAAAAGCGAGTACTTCGTTTCAGGAGATCCGCTACAAAATTTTAAGTGAATTTGAGAAGCTTGATGAGCTTGAACTGGTGGAGAGCGCAGGTATCTGAGAACGCTGGGGGTGAAATGAAATGAGCAAGCCGCTCGAAGTTCTGACGGCGGAAGTTTCCGCGGCAGGAGACACTGCCATACATAGAGGAGGCGGGGCGCATGCTGGAAGTAAGCGCAGGCTGAAGCTGGAATCCCTATGGATCGGAGCGCTGCTTCCCGTCACCCTGCTGGTCGCCTGGCAGCTATTAGGTGATGCCGGTTATATCTCCCGGCTGCTTTTTCCGACACCGCTGACGATTGCGAAGTCTTTTCGCACCTTGGTGGAAACGGGTGTGCTTGCCGAGAATTTAGGCATCAGCCTGATGCGGACAGCGGCCGGGTTCGGGTTAGGCGGCGGTGCCGGGCTGCTGCTCGGTTTGCTGGTCGGGCTTTTCCGCAGAACGGAAAGAGTCCTGGACCCTTCCGTGCAAATGCTCCGCATGATTCCGCATCTTGCAATCGCTCCGCTGCTTATTCTCTGGTTCGGATTCGGAGAATCCTCTAAGATTCTGCTGATCGCCAAGGGAGCATTCTTTCCGCTTTATATTCATACTTTTCTCGGGATCCGCGGCGTGGATAAGAAGCTGTTTGAGGTAGCCAAGGTGCTGGGCTTCAGTGCCTACAAGCAGATCATCCGGCTAGTCTTGCCCGCGGCCCTGCCTCATATCCTGCTCGGCGTGAGGATCTCACTCGGGATCGCCTGGCTGGGGCTTGTAGTAGCCGAGCTGATGGGAGCGACATCGGGTCTAGGCTATCTGATGTCGGAAGCCCGCCAGGTTAACAAGACATCCGTGGTCTTCGTCGCCATTATCTTATTTGCCCTAATCGGCAAAGCCGCTGATTCACTCGTTCGTCTGCTGGAACAACGTCTGCTCCAGTGGCGGGACAGCTACGAAGGGAAGTAAAGGAGAAGATTGACTCATGAGCCATTCAGCCGAGGTGCTTCATCATTCACCCGTTCCCGCCAAACGTGCCGCAAAGTTACGCCAGTGGGCGATTTTCAGACAGAAATTTGCTGATTTGGCAGTTGGCGCTCTGGTTCCGGCTCTGCTCCTTATCGTCTGGCAGCTGGCGGGAAACCTGGGACTTATTTCGACGTTCTTTCTGCCGACGCCGCTTATGATCGCAGAAGCCTTCAAGAATCTGACTGTAACGGGCGAGCTATCCGGGCATTTGGGGATTAGTGTAAGCCGGGCGGCATCGGGTTTCGCGGCGGGAGGTACGCTGGGCCTCCTGCTAGGCATAGCAGCAGGTTACTTCCGCCGGGTAGAGCAAGTGTTTGATCCGACGCTCCAAATGATCCGGCTGGTGCCTCATCTGGCCATTGCGCCCCTGTTCATTCTGTGGTTCGGATTCGGAGAAACATCCAAAATGGTCATCATTGCAAGCGGTGCGTTCTTCCCGCTGTATATCAATACGTTCCTCGGTATCCGAAGCGTAGACAACAAGCTGTTCGAAGTATCTCAAGTTCTGCAGTTCAACCGCTACAAACAAATAGTCCGGGTCATCCTGCCTTCCGCACTGCCGCAGATTCTGGTCGGCCTGAGGCTCTCTCTGGCGGTTTCCTGGCTCGGTCTGGTTGTGGCGGAGCTGATCGGTTCCCAATCCGGCATCGGATTCCTTATTAATTTTGCCAAACAGAATTCAACGACGGAAGTTATCTTTGTGGGCGTCCTGCTATTTGCGGTTGTAGGCAAAATGGTGGATTCCTTTGTCCGGATTCTGGAGCATAGGCTGCTTCAGTGGCGGGACAGCTACGAGGGATAAGCAAGGTACATGCGAATTGCGAAGAGATTTGATCAGACAGAGTGGGACCGAAGAAATGAGAACTGGAGATTTATATAAAAAAGGGGACTGGACAAAATGGGTAAACTTGCGCAAAAAAAGACGTCATTCAAGCTGAGTACCATTCTCGCGCTGATATCGCTGGTCTTACTCGCTGCCGCATGCGGCAAGGCTGAAGCGGACCCTTCAGGAGGTCAAGAAGCGGGTAAAATCCCTACTGTGCTGAGAATCGGCTATATCGGTTCCACCAAGCTTAATCTGCCTGGCGGGGCAGAAGGCTGGGGTTTCTATACAGGTATTACGAAGCAGGAATTGCAGAAGCACGGGATAACGGACGTGCAGTTTGTCGGCTTCCCGAGCGGCCCCGATCTCAGTGAATCGCTGATCAGCGGAAGAATTGACATCGGCTCTCTGGGAGATACGCCTGCTGTTCTGGCCAAGTCCGCAGGGGCTCCTTCCAAGATGATTACACTGAATGCAGCCAACAGCAACGCGTTTATTCTGGCCAAAAAAGGCGGTCCCGCAAACCTCGCGGAGCTTAAAGGCAAGAAGTTGTCCGTGAAAAAGGGCTCCTACATGCACCGTTATGTGGCCGGCCTTTTAAAAGAACAGGGCATCAAGGACGTCCAGCTGATCCATTTGCTCGATGAGGACGCGGATGCGGCGCTGGTGCGAGGTGAGGTCGATGCGATCGCCACTACAGAGGTTCGCGGTCTCAAAATGATCCCGCAGGGCTATCCGGTACTGGATGAAGCACTTAAGGATCACCCCGATCTGGTCGGTGGAAGCATTACGGTCGTATCGGAAAGTTACCTGAAGAAGTTCCCGGATATTCCGAAAGTATGGAACGATTTGCGGGTGAAGGCGCTGGAAGACCTTCAAACCAAAGAAGAGGATTATTATGCGTTTCTCGTTGAGAATACGGGGAATTCGCTGGAGCTGGTTCGCAAGACGAGTGCCATAGGCCGCATCCAGAAAGAAACGTTTACGGAGAAGGGGTTGGAGCAGTTGAAAGCGGCCAAAGATTTTCTGGTCAGCGATAAGCTCGCCGAAAATGACTTTTCCATAGAAGAATGGATTGCGAAATAAAGAAGAGGAACAAGCAGAGGAAGCCGTGAGAAGAAAAGGCTGACAGGAGATAGGGGGAAGTGCAATGAGTCAAAAGCAGCCTCTGCGGCTGACAGCAGATGTGCTCGTTATCGGGGGCGGTCCCGCAGGCGCATGGGCAGCATGGAGCGCCGCATCCCAGGGAGCACGCGTCATTCTGGCGGATAAGGGATTTCTCGGAACAAGCGGGGCCACAGCTCCGGGCGGGACCAACCTGCTGTACCTTCCAAGAGATCCGGTTCTTAGGGAAGAAGCGGTACAGAAGCGGATGAAGGGCGGAGGTTACTTGTCGGAGCCCGAATGGATTCACCGGGTGCTCGATCAGGTCTATGAGAGCCTTGAGCTGGTAGAATCTTGGGGTTACCCTTTCCGCAGGAACGAAGAAGGTGTGCCGATGCGCGATCATCTGCAGGGCCCGGAATATATGAAGCTGATGCGGCGGGCCGTCATCAAAGCAGGCGTGAGAATTCTGGACCAGTCTCCGGCCCTGGAGCTGCTTACGGATGAGCACGGCGCGGGAGGGGCAAGAGGGGTCTGCCGCCTGGATGACCGGGACTGGGAAGTAAGAGCCGGTGCCGTGGTCATTGCGACCGGCGGCTGTGCTTTCCTCAGCAAAGGTTTGGGCTGCAACGTACTCACCGGAGACGGCCTGCTGATGGCGGCCGAGCTTGGCGTGGAGTTGTCCGGAATGGAGTTTAGCCGCCAGTACGCCCCGAGCGCCGCATTCGGCACGAATACGCGCGGCAGGCTGCTGAACTGGGCGACGTACAGCACCGAAGACGGCACGATTCTGCACAGTGAAGGTCCACGGCCGCACGACTTCCTTCCGCGGATGCTGAGCCAAGGCCCGGTGTACGCGGTTATGGACAAAGCGGACACCCCGGAGAAGCGCGCGATTCTCCGGAGGTCGCATGCGATCTTCTTCCTCCCGCTTGACCGCGCAGGCCTCGATCCGTTCACGCAGCGGTTCCCGCTGACTTTGCGGTACGAGGGCACGGTACGCGGTACAGGCGGCATCCGCCTGACGGGCGATGACTGCGGCACGACCGTGGCGGGTCTATACGCTGCCGGCGATGCCGCGACGCGCGAGCGTGTGACCGGCGGTCAGTCCGGCGGCGGGGCGTTCAACGCCTCGTGGGCGATCTCGTCGGGAACATGGTCGGGCAAATCCGCCGCGCAGTATGCCTTGAAGCTTGGCCCCAAGGCACTGCTGCGCGAGCTGAAGCCCGCAGGCGGCGCGGGCATCGTGCCGGCGGCTTCCGCCGGGGGCCAGAGGGCGGATGCGGCTGAGCTCATCCGCGCTGTGCAGGCGGAAATGTTCCCGCTGCATATCAATTACTTCCGCAGCGAACCCGTGCTGCGGGAATCTCTCCAGCGGCTCCACGGGCTGTGGCCGCTGGCAGAAGCGCTGGCCCCGTCCGGAGCGGGCCAGCGGGTACGCGCCCGCGAAGCCGCGGCGCTGGTGGCAAGTGCCCGCTGGATACATACGGCGGCTCTTGCCCGCCGCGAGACGCGGGGGATGCATACGCTTGCGGAGTATCCGCAGGCGGACCCTGCCATGCAGCAGCGGCTGCTTGTCTCCGGGCTGGATGTCATTCAGGCTTCCTTTGAGAATAAGGAAGCTGTCCCGGCAGCGAGTAGCCCCATCCCGGTTCCGATTGATCGTGCTCCTCTGCATAGGGCATCGCTTGAGATCCGGAGCGGAAGCAAATCGGAGGCACGCGCGGATTCGATCCGGAATCCGGGTGCGTCATGGAAGGAAGTGACCCGCGGATGATTGAACTTGTGAGCGCCTCGCGCTGCGTGGAATGCGGCATATGCGTGAAAGTCTGCCCCACGAATGTGTTCGACGAGGGGCCTGACCGCATTCCGGTCATTGCCCGGCAGGATGATTGCCAGACCTGCTACGTATGTGAAGTCTATTGCCCTGCGGATGCCCTGTATGTTTCTCCATACGGCGATGTTCCCGGCGGCGCGGATGAGGAGAAGCTGGCAGAGTCCGGTGTATTGGGAAGCTGGCGTGCTTTAATCGGCTGGGGGCCGGGCAGGACCAAACTGGCCAAGATCGACACGACTCCTTTTATCGACCGGGTGCTGCCAGGCCAGCCTCCCCTTGCTCCCGGAGAAGCAGCTTTTATTCTTGCTCCGGACCCTGAATGACTGGAATCCAGTTCGTGTGTGAGACTTGACCGGCTAAGATAGAGAGACCCCTAAAATGGAGTTTTATGTGAGATTATTTTGTGTAAGAAAGAGTATTGTCGAATCGAAATGGCCGTGCTATAATGACGGTGCTTAGGATTTATGACAACTGAACAGGCGATATGCGCGTGTGACTGATTCGATCAGGCATGAGCAGGGGAAAGAGAATGAATGGAAGCTGTCTCATTCGGGTTATATTAACCCTTATGAGATACAGGTTCCGGCATCTCTTTTGCTGCTCATGCCTTTTTTGGTGTTTCGGGCTTGCCTGGGGCGTTGAATAATCCATAGACAATCATTACCATCGAATACATCGAAAAGGAAGTGAAGCACATGTTAAAAGGTACGTTTGGTGCTCTTCAGCAAGTCGGCAAGGCCCTGATGCTTCCGGTTTCCATTCTTCCGGCCGCGGGTCTGCTTCTGGCGTTAGGCGCGGCAATGAAGACACCGGATACGATTGAGCTGATGCCTTTTCTCAGCGGAAACGGCTTTCAAGTAGCCGCATCGCTGATGTCCAATGCCGGTGACATTATCTTCGGCAATCTGGCTTTGCTGTTCGCGATTGGTGTGGCAATCGGTCTGGCGGGCGGCGACGGTGTTGCCGGTATTGCAGCTACGATCGGCTACCTCATCATGAACGTGACGATGGGGGTTCTTGCAGGTGTAACCCCTTATTCACTGACTCTCAAAGATCCGTCTTACGCCAGCGTCCTCGGCATTCCAACCCTACAAACCGGCGTGTTCGGCGGTATTATTATGGGGGTCATAGCGGCGATGCTGTATAGGCGGTTTCATAAAATCGAGCTGCCGTCCTATCTCGGATTTTTTGCCGGCAAACGTTTTGTGCCGATCATTACATCCTTGGCCGCTCTGGCAGCAGGCCTGATCCTGATCTTTATCTGGCCTCCGGTCCAGCATGGCCTCAGCACGTTCTCCCGTTCCGTTCTCGACGCGAACCCGGTACTTGCTTCCTTTGTATTCGGAGTCGGCGTACGTTCTCTCATTCCGTTTGGTCTGCACCATATCTGGAATGCGCCATTCTGGTATGAATTTGGCCAATATACAGACGCGGCTGGTAATCTGATCCGCGGTGATATGAAGATTTTCTTCGCTCAGCTGAAAGACGGGGCGGAGCTGACGGCAGGTACGTTTATGAGCGGTAATTTCCCGTTCATGATGTTCGGCCTTCCGGCTGCGTGTCTCGCGATGTATCATACGGCGCGTCCGGAGAATAAGAAGTTCGTAGCAGGAATTATGGGTTCCGCGGCACTGACGGCTTTCCTGACAGGGATTACCGAGCCGATCGAGTTCTCGTTCTTGTTCGTAGCTCCTCTGCTCTATGTACTCCACGCATTGCTTGCAGGTCTGTCTTTTGCGATCATGACTTTGCTTCAGGTGAAGCTGGGTTTCTCCTTCTCAGGCGGCGCGATCGACTTCCTGCTGCTGGGTGTACTGCCTAACCGTACGCCGTGGTGGCTTGCAATTCTGGTAGGTCTCGTCTTCGCGGTCATTTATTACGTCGTGTTCCGGTTTGCGATTACGAAGTTCAATCTGCTTACACCAGGCCGTGAAGCCGCTCAGGAAACGGATGGCGATACGGAAGGCAAACCGTCCGCCGCTCCATCTGCTGCGGGTTCGGCAGAGCTTCCAAGCAATATCCTCGCGGCCCTCGGCGGTGCGCCTAACATCTCGAATCTGGATGCTTGTATCACACGTTTGCGTGTACAAGTGAAGGATAAGGGTGAAGTGGACAAGGAGCGTTTGAAGAAACTTGGCGCATCCGGCGTTCTGGAAGTGGGCAATAACATTCAGGCGATTTTCGGGACAAAATCCGATTCCCTCAAAAATCAGATCCAGGATGTTATGGCTGGACGCGTACCAACTGCGGCTCCTGTAGTCGAGACGGTGGACACAGAGCGTAGTCATATTCTCGCAGAGGAGACGATTGTTGCCCCTGCTGATGGCGAACTGATGGATATCACACTTGTTCCCGATGAAGTTTTCTCGCAGAAAATGACCGGTGACGGTTTTGCCATTCTGCCTAAGAACGGTACGATCGTGTCTCCGGTTAACGGTAAAATTTTCAATGTGTTCCCGAGCAAGCATGCGATTGGCATCCAGTCGGACGGCGGCAAAGAACTGCTCGTTCATATTGGCGTCAACACGGTAAAACTGAAAGGCCAAGGCTTTGATGTTCTTGTGTCCGAAGGTGATATCGTGGAAGCGGGCCAGCCGATCATGCAGGTGGACCTGGATTACGTCAAGGAACATGCGCCTTCGATCATCACGCCGGTAATCTTTACGAACCTGCCTGAGGGCACCGAAATCCGTTTGAACAAGCAAGGTGACGTGAAATCCGGCGAGAAGAATATCATCACGCTGAAGTAACCTTTTTCTAACTTCCCGATTTCGGTTAATATAGACAGAAGTAATTTAAATCCTATGAGCGGAGATGAGTTAACCATGGAAAAAACATTTAAAGTCACGAGCGACACAGGAATTCACGCACGTCCGGCAACGGCTCTAGTTAATGCCTCTAATAAATTCAAGTCCGGCGTATTCGCTGAAAGCAAAGGCAAGAAAGTTACGATGAAGTCGATTCTGGGTGTACTTTCCCTGGGTCTGGAAGAGAATGACATTCTTACTTTGTCGGCAGAGGGTGAAGATGCCGCTGAAGCGATAGCCGCGCTGGAAGAGATCATGGTTAAAGAAGGGCTGGGCGAGCTTCATGCCTAACATCCGCGGCATTGCCGCTTCGGCGGGCATTGCCATCGCCCGGGCGTTCCGCCTGGAGCATCCCGATCTGACCGTGGCGCGGAAACCGGTTCAGGATGCGGAAGCAGAGGTCGCCAAATTCGAGTCTGCGCTGGAGAAATCCAGGGCAGAGCTTGAGGTGATCAAAGAACAGACTCTCCGGGAAATGGGAGAGGAGAAAGCGGAGATCTTCGAATCGCATCTGCTCGTATTAAGCGATCCGGAACTGATCGATCCTGTCATCGCGAAGATCCGTGACGAACAAGTGAATGCGGAATTTGCGATGAATGAAGTGGCAATGACGTTTGTCGAGATGTTCGAGAACATGAACAGCGAATACTTGAAAGAACGCGCGGCCGACATGCGTGACGTGACGAAGCGGGTGCTGGCTCATCTGCTCGGCGTCAAATTCGTCAGTCCATCCGCTATCTCGGAAGAGACGGTTGTCGTGGCAGAAGATTTGACGCCTTCGGATACAGCACAGCTGAATCGCACTTACGTCAAAGGCTTCACGACCAATATCGGGGGCCGCACCTCGCACTCTGCGATTATGGCGCGCTCGCTTGAGATTCCGGCGGTCGTAGGCACGAAGAACGTGCTCGATCTGGTTCAGGACGGCGATCTGCTGATCGTGGACGGTCTGGACGGCGACGTCCTGATCAACCCCGAGCCGCACATCGTCGAGGAATACCGCGCGAAGCAGCAGCGGTATGCCGAGCAGCGCGCGGAATGGGCCAAGCTGAAGGGTGAGCCGACCGTTACACCGGACGGACACCACGTAGAGCTGGCCGCCAACATCGGTACACCTGCCGACGTGGCAGGCGTGCTGGAGAACGGCGGCGAAGCCGTCGGCCTGTACCGGACGGAGTTCCTGTACATGGGCCGCGATCAGCTGCCTTCCGAGGAAGAGCAGTACAAGGCTTACAAGGCGGTACTGGAGAAGATGGAAGGCAAGCCGGTCGTCGTCCGCACACTGGATATCGGCGGAGACAAAGAGCTGCCGTATCTGAAGCTTCCGAAGGAGATGAACCCTTTCCTCGGATTCCGTGCGATCCGGTTGTGCCTGGAGCGGGAGGACATATTCCGCACCCAGCTTCGCGCTCTGCTCCGCGCCAGCGTGCACGGCTCCCTGCGGATCATGTTCCCTATGATCGCCACACTGGATGAGTTCCGCCAGGCCAAGGCTCTTCTTCTCGAGGAGAAGGAGAAGCTCGCGGCGGAAGGAACACCTGCTGCCGATGACATTCAACTCGGCATCATGGTTGAGATTCCTTCTACGGCGGTAATGGCCGATCAGTTTGCGAAGGAAGTAGACTTCTTCTCCATCGGAACGAATGACCTCATTCAATATACGATGGCGGCCGACCGGATGAACGAGCGGGTATCCTACCTGTACCAGCCGTACAACCCGGCCATCCTGCGTCTGGTCAAAATGGTCATCGACGCGGCTCACCGCGAAGGCAAATGGGCCGGCATGTGCGGAGAAATGGCCGGAGATGCAGTGGCTATTCCCCTGCTGCTGGGCCTTGGCCTCGACGAGTTCAGCATGAGCGCGACTTCGATTCTGCCTGCACGCAGCCAGATCGTCAAGCTGTCGCTCGCTGACATGCAGGAACTGGCAGCCCGTGCAATCGAGCTGTCTACGGCCGAAGAAGTCGTAGCGCTGGTGGAAGCGCAGATGCTTGCGTAAGCAGCGGGTATCATCCCGTCTCGGGATGTGGAGAAGGCAAGAACGGTAAGCAGCACCCCTTGGGATACTTTCGTTGGATAATCCTCCAATGTAAGTCCTGAGGGGTGTTTTTTATTTTATTTTAGGCAGGAAATGAAATTGGCATTGGTACAGAGGGGGTGCAAAAGTATCTTGAAAAGTATGCGGTTTAACGTAAAGCGGTTACTACGGAGGAATTAACCGGGTTGGTATGGAAATCCCTTATAGTCCCCATAAGATTGAAGGTCAAGGACTGTTATTTTCACAAAATGCGGGAGGGGGTTGTTGCTGTGAACGTCAGAGATATTTATACCTATTGCTTACAGAAGCCCGGGGCAGCTGCGGAGCGGCCTTTTGACGAGACGACGGATGTAATTAAGGTCGGGGGCAAAATGTTTGCCTTGATGCCATCGGATGCGTCTGGCGAGGCGGGCAGTGTGACGCTAAAATGCGTACCGGAGGAAGGGGAGTTGCTCAGGCAGCAGTATCCCGGCACGGTCCTGGCGGGGTACCATATGAACAAAAGGCACTGGAATACCGTGCTCTTGAATCGGAAGGTGCCGGCGGAGGAATTGCAGGAGATGATCGATATATCGTATCATCTTGTGGTGAAAGGCTTGACGAAGGCCGAGAAGGAGAAACTGGGCCTGCCGGCCGGTCGGTTATAGCCATTTTAATAGTATAGACCCTGTAAGTGTGTCTGCTTGCAGGGCTTTTTGTTTTCTATGGGGGAACGCAGGGTAAAATACCGGGGGATGAACGCGGACTCATGCGCGATTCTTTGCGAGGACGAGACCGGATTATATTAGGTTGAAAAGGTCCTGGAAACGACGGAAGTCTTAAATAGATCTCAAGGAGGCAGTATCCATGATGAATAACCGGCAAATTCGCTTGATCAGCAGACCTGAAGGTATGCCCGGTAAGCACAATTTCGAGTTCACAGAATCCGAGGTTCCGGGCTTAGAAGAGGGACAGGCCCTTGTGCGTGCTTTATATCTTTCGGTGGACCCTTATATGCGCGGCAGAATGAACGATCAGAAATCGTATGTACCGCCCTATAAGGTAGGGGAAATCATAACAGGCGGTGTTGTCGGACAAATAGCGGAGTCCAAGACATCGGAATTCAAGAAAGGTGAGTATGTGGTCGGCAACCTGGGCTGGCAGGAGTATTCCGTAGTCAAAGCAGGCCAGGTTACGAAGGTAGACCCTTCACTGGCTCCGGTAACGACTGCGCTGGGCATTCTGGGGATGCCGGGTCTGACCGCGTATTTCGGACTGCTTGATATAGGTCAGCCCAAGGAAGGGGAGACTGTCGTCGTATCCGGCGCGGCCGGAGCCGTTGGAACAGCCGTCGGCCAAATCGCCAAGCTCAAAGGTGCGCGGGTAGTCGGGATAGCAGGATCAGAAGAGAAAGCCGACTATCTCAAGAAGGAGCTCGGCTTTGATGTAGTCGTCAATTACAGAAGCGAGGGCGATATCCATGCAGCCATGAAGGAAGCCTGTCCGGACGGCGTGGATGTTTATTTTGATAACGTAGGCGGCGAAATCTCGGATGCGGTTTTGAGCCTGATTAACAAAGGGGCCCGCATTCCGCTGTGCGGCCAAATCGCTCTGTATAACCTGGAGAAGCCGGACAACGGGCCGCGCATCCAAGGCCGCCTGCTGACCAACAGTGCGCTTATGAAGGGCTTTATCGTAGGTGACTATAGTGCGCGCTATCCCGAAGGAATGAAGGATCTGGCGTCCTGGTTAAAAGCAGGGAAATTGAAGTACAGAGAGACTATTGTAGAAGGTTTTGACCAGACGATCGAAGCGTTCCTGGGCCTCTTCAAAGGCGAAAATATCGGCAAGCAGCTTGTCAATGTAGCGGATGCCGAAAAAACGTCTTAAATCGTTAAATTAAGTGATCCTAGTCGAATAATATGATATAATATATGTATTCGATGTTTGTTTACCAGGTGGAAGTCTGTTTGCAAACAGACTTCCTTTTTTTTGTTCCGGTAGGCGGCATCCGGCTGTATATATTATAAAAGGGGTGTAAGGCCATTGAATGTAGACAATGCGGCATTTCAAAGTTCCAAAGGTTCCAAGCAATCCATCGCTAAGCTTGTACGCAGGGCCGTCTTTATTATTATAGGCGCCGGGCTCTTCTCGGTAGGACTGGAAGTTTTCCTCGTCCCGAACAACATCATTGATGGCGGTATCACGGGCATTTCCATCATGCTTTCTCACTTTCTTGGACTTCCTCTCGGTATCTTCCTGACTCTTCTGAATCTTCCCTTCTTATATCTGGGCTACAAACAGATCGGTAAAACCTTTGCATTATCAACGCTTTTTGGCATTCTGGCCATGTCGGTCGGTACGTATCTGCTTCATCCTGTTCCAGCCTTTACCGCGGACCCGCTGCTGGCGGCAGTGTTCGGGGGCGTTATTCTCGGCGTCGGGATCGGCCTGGTTATCCGTTCAGGAGGTTCTTTGGACGGTACGGAAATCGTAGCGATTCTCATTAACAAAAAGTCACCTTTCTCCGTCGGTGAGATCGTTCTGTTCGTAAATTTATTTATTCTGGGAAGCGCCGGTTTCGTCTTCGGATGGGACCATGCGATGTACTCCCTGATTGCGTATTATATAGCTATGAAAATGATCGATGTGACCATCGAAGGGCTGGATCAGTCCAAATCGGTGTGGATCATCAGTGATAAGTATAAAGAAATCGGCGATGCGCTCACTCAGCGTCTGGGCCGCGGCGTGACATTCCTGCATGGGGAAGGTGCTTATACGGGAGACGATAAGAAAGTAATCTTTATCGTAATCACCCGTCTGGAAGAAGCCAAGCTCAAAACAATCGTCGAGGAATGGGACGAAAATGCGTTTATTGCGGTCGGCAACATTCACGATGTGAAGGGCGGACGCTTCAAGAAGAAAGATATTCACTAAACCTGCGTGCTTTGATAAGGATACTTACAAAGTAAATAAAGACTCCTGAACAAGATAGAGGTTCAGGAGTCTTTATTTTGATTTCCGGCTGCGGGCGATGCGGGAGCTTTCTATTGCCGGATGCCGGCAGCGGCAGCCTCAGCAGGAGCCTCAGCAGCAGCGGGTGATCTTCCCGTCTTTAGAATCGTAGCGGTTATCCTGGGCCTGCCGGAAGAACTCTGCACGGCTCAGGATCGGACGGTCGCAGTGGCTTGTTTTCATATGCTCCACATAGGTTTCATAGTTTGGCACCCCAACCAGGAGGTCAAGAAACTGCCTGCGGTAGCTCCACATGATTCTCAAGCGGTTAAACATATTTCGCCGCCCCCGATCCGCCTTGCGGCCCTCTTGGAATATAAGGTGTCTCGGTCGTGTCCATCGGCTTGTTCTTGATCGCCCGGATCCATACGCGGACGGAGGATATCAGGATGATCAGAACGACAATCATAAAGAAGGCGGTCAGCGACGAATTGACATAGTCGTTCATAATAATCTGTTTCATCTGGTCGGCATTCTTGGCCGGTGCGATGAGGGTACCGCCGTCCAGTGCCGTCTGGTACTGCTTGGCATGGGACAGGAACCCGATATTCGTTTTCTCGTGGAACAGCTTCTGCCAGCCGGCCGTCATGGTCACGATAAGCAGCCAGACGGTGGGTATAAGTGTGACCCACGCGTATTTTTTCTTGCCCATTTTGAATAAAATGGTCGTGCCCAGCAGAAGGGCCATGCCCGCCAGCATCTGGTTAGCGATGCCGAACAGCGCCCACAGGGAGTTGATACCGCCGAGCGGATCTATCACGCCCTGATAGAGGAAGTAGCCCCAGCCGGCGACACAGAGCCCTGTGGCAATGAGATTGCCGAGCGTGGACTGCGTGTTGCCGAGTTTCTTGCTGCCGAAGCGCAGCAGATCCTGAATGAGGAAGCGGCCCACCCGGGTGCCTGCGTCTATCGTCGTCAGGATGAACAGTGCTTCGAAAAGGATGGCGAAGTGATACCAGAACGCCATCATGGCCTTGCCTCCGACGACGGAGGACAGGATCTGCGCCATCCCGATGGCGAAGGTTGGGGCACCGCCTGTCCGTGACAGAATGGTGCTCTCGCCGATGTCCTTCGAGAGCGTGGTCAGCTCCTCCGGCGTGATCGTGAAGCCCCAGTTCGTCACCGTAGCGGCCGCTGTGACAACATCGGTACCGCCGAGCGCGGCTGCGGAGGAGTTAATCGCGAAGTAGGTGCCCGGCGTGATGACACAGGCCGCGATCAGCGCCATTATCGCGACGAATGATTCCATCAGCATCGCGCCGTACCCGATCGGCCGGGCATGGGTTTCACGCTCCAGCATCTTGGGCGTCGTTCCGGAAGAGATCAGCGCATGGAAGCCGGACACGGCTCCGCAGGCAATCGTGATGAACAGGAACGGGAACAGATTTCCGGCGAATACAGGGCCCGTACCGTCAATGAATTTGGTTGTAGCCGGCATTGACAGTTCCGGCAGGACGAAGATAATTCCGGCGGCCAGACCCGCAATCGTGCCGATTTTGAGGAAGGTGCTGAGATAATCGCGCGGCGCAAGCAGCAGCCACACCGGCATGACGGAAGCGATGAAGCCGTAAGCAATCATCATCAGCGCGATCGTTTCGCCGGAGAAGCTGAACATGGGAGCGAGCGCGGCGCTCTCCGCTACATATTTGCCTCCGATCAGAGAGAGGATCAGGAGGACCACGCCGATGAGCGAGGCTTCTCCGACACGTCCCGGTCGGATGTAGCGCATATAGACGCCCATGAGCAGAGCGATCGGTATAGTTGCGGCAATCGTAAACATCCCCCAGGGGCTGCCGATCAGAGCTTTGACGACCACGAGTCCCAGTACGGCCAGCAGGATCACCATAATGCCGAGAATACCGAGCATGGCGATCGTGCCGGTGAATTTGCCGACTTCGTCGCGGATCATGTCGCCCAGCGATTTGCCGTTACGCCTCGTTGAAGCGAACAGGATCACGAAGTCCTGGACAGCTCCTCCGAGGATGACCCCGATAATGATCCAGAGCGTACCGGGCAGGTAGCCCATTTGCGCGGCAAGTACCGGGCCGACCAGAGGTCCCGCTCCGGCAATGGCGGCGAAATGGTGTCCGAACAGGACCCATTTGTTCGTAGGCACGTAATCTTTGCCGTCGTTGTTTACTTCTGCGGGTGTTTTCCGGTTGTCATCGAGTTCAAAGACTTTCCGGGCCAGGAAACGGCTGTAGAAACGGTAAGCGACCGCATAGCAGCTGACGGCTGCAATAACGAGCCAAGCCGCATTAATGGTCTCTCCCTGACCGAGCGCAACCAGCCCGAAAGCAATGGCTCCGACAATGGAAATACCTCCCCAAAGCAAGATTGATTTCCATCCCATTCTCATAATAACTGCCTCCCTGCGGGTTGTTTGATAACGCTTACATGATAGTATATCAGCTTTTTGCTTTCTGAAAAGAGAAAATTTCTTTTTCGATGAAAATATGTAAGGAATTACCTTATTTATACATGCCTATTCATTCTGTCTGAAGGCCATGCTTCAACTTCATAAATAAAGAAAGAGAGAGCGGAAATCCGTCAGCCTATTTCTTCAAAAACGAGAGGTAATGGAAGAAAAATTAAGCTAGGAGCAACAATAGAAGTATGTAAGCGCATAAAAGTTAAACTTTGCCTGAAAATTGATTCTAAACGGATTTCGGATATCTTTACAAAGGCTGTACGGAGGTGTAATATTCATTCCATCAATTAAAAAAACAGTTTCTTGCTTTCGCTGAATTTCCCCAAACCGGGGAAGCGGGGGAACCATCGCAGTACCTTGTCCGGTGTGAGAGCCAGGCAGGATCTGCAGGGGTGAATCTTGAAGCGGCGGACCGCCATGGAACCGCAGCTGCAAGTAGGGCGACTCTCACCGTCCGAATCCGACAGCTAACCTCGTAAGCATAAGAGTTCGGGAGGGGTTGAAGAAGCTTGTGATCGCTATCGACCACAGGGACTTCGTTTCGCTGTGGTTTTGTTGTGTTCAGATTTAGTTAAACTCGCTTAAATGTATTTGAAACCAATACAAGTTTTGTATCGCTGAATTTCCAGGAATTTCGTGGAAAACGGGGGAACCAACGAGTACTAGCGGCAGTCAGCCGCGGACTCATGGGGTGAATCCTTGCAGCGGCTTACCGCCGCACTGCAGGGTAGGGCGACTCTCACGCCCGAATCCGACAGCTAACCTCGTAAGCGTAACGAGAGAGGCAACTGCTAACCGCGCTACTGGGCCTAGTCTACTTGACTATGCCTGCCAAGAAGCCGCGTGAAGAGTTCCTCTTCCGCAGGCTTCTTTTTTGTTGCCTAAAAATAGGAGAAGGGAATCGGATAAGCCAGATGGAACACCAATCGGAACTAATTATGTATACACTTGTCGCCGCTCCGTGCGTAATCGGAGAAAATTTCGTGAAACTGCTGCACATCTATCAGCGGCCCTTTGCTGTGCTGGTGAACAACTCGGTAGAGAAGCAGCGGATGAAGCAGCTTGGCGCCAAGCATATCATCGAGGTCGATACCGTCCACCACGAGGCTTGGGAAGTTCCCGAGCTGCCGATTGGAGACGTCTACTTGTTCGAAGACAGTCTGACTTTATGCTGCAGATATTTGCAGATGGTCCGAAGCTGGACTACCGGGAACATTGTGGTCGTGAAGACGAATCCGACACCCCGGCTGATCTATAAAGCGCTGGGCGCCGATCATGTGGTGCATACGAACAAGGACCAGGTCTCTTTCCTCCTTCGTTCCGAACGACCGGTAGGCTGAACTTAATCAGAGCGATTGATGTGAAAAAAAGGAGTCGAGAGCATGAATGATCTCTATATGATCCTGTTACTGGGTGCTATATATATGATGTTTTATGGATTTCTGGTCTGGTGCGGCCGGGTTGTACGAAACTCGGGAGGCGAGCGTTTATGACTATTGTTGTTATTTTTGCCGCCGCTTTATTTGTTTATTTGATCTATGCCTTGATTAATCCGGAAAAATTTTAGATGGCTAAGCGCGATGTTGTTTGAGGAGGAATTGTTTCCATGGAAATCTTACAGATCTTAATTGTTATTGGCGTGCTCTGCCTGCTGGTAAAGCCGCTTGGAACTTATATCTACCATATCTTCTCTAATCAGCCGAACCGGACGGATCAATGGTTTGGCTGGATAGAGAAACCGATTTACAAGCTGGCCGGTATTCGTAATCAAAGCGGGATGACCTGGAAAAAATACGCCGGCAGCCTGGTTTTGACCAATATCGTACTGGTAGCTGCGGGGTATTTGATTCTGCGTACGCAAAAGGTCCTTCCCCTTAATCCGAATGGAATTGACAATATGGAAGCGACCTTGTCCTTTAATACGATTATCAGTTTTATGACCAATACGAACCTGCAGCATTACAGCGGTGAGACGGGCTTATCCTACTTCGCCCAAATGGCTGTCATCATGATGATGATGTTCACCTCGGCGGTGACAGGCATCGTGGTTGCCATTGCGTTTATCCGCGGGTTGACCTCGAAGGGTCATTCACTCGGCAACTTTTTCGTAGATTTTGTAAAAGGGCACACGCGTCTGCTGCTGCCCCTTGCACTGATCGTTATGCTGGTGCTGGTCGGCCTGAAAGTTCCGCAGACTTTCGATGCGACGATTACAGCCCAAACGGTTGAAGGGACAGAGCAGCAAATCGCGGTGGGTCCGGTGGCTTCTCTTGTATCGATTAAGCACCTCGGGACCAACGGGGGCGGATTCTTTGGAGTTAACTCCGCACATCCGTTCGAGAATCCGAGCCCGCTTACGAATGTGATTGAAATCTTGTCCATGTGGTGTATCCCGGCTTCTTTAACCTATACGTATGGCAGGTTTGCGAAGAATCAGAAGCAGGGATGGGTTATTTTCAGCGCTATGCTGCTATTATTCCTAGTATTCCTATCGGTGGCGTTCTTCTCGGAGAAGGCTGGCAATCCCGTGCTGAACTCAATGGGAGTAGAATCCGCCCAAGGCAGCATGGAAGGCAAGGAAGTGCGCTTCGGTATTGCGCAGTCCGCTCTCTTCACGGCTGTGACTACAGCGGCAACGACAGGGACGGTCAACAATATGCACGATACGCTGACTCCACTCGGAGGCATGGTTCCGCTGGTCGAAATGATGTTGAACACCGTGTTCGGCGGCGACGGGGTCGGGCTTGTCAATATGCTCATGTATGCGATACTCGCCGTGTTCCTGGCCGGATTGATGGTCGGACGTACCCCGGAATTTCTGGGACGCAAGATCGAGTCCCGCGAGATGAAGCTGATTGCCATCGCGATTCTGGCCCATCCGCTAATTATTCTCGGTCCGACGGCGCTGGCACTGATGACGGATCTCGGCCGGAGCGCGGTTACCAACCCGGGCTTCCACGGCATCAGCCAGGTGCTCTACGAGTATACGTCTTCTGCAGCCAACAACGGCTCCGGATTTGAAGGCTTGGCCGACAATACACCGTTCTGGAACATTACGACGGGGATCGTGATGCTGCTCGGCCGCTATGTATCCATTATTGCACTGCTTGGCGTGGCCGGTTCACTGGTACGCAAACAATGGGTGCCCGAGACGATCGGAACCTTCCGTACGGATAATATGCTCTTCGCGGGAATTGTGATCGGCACGGTAATCATTATTGGGGCGCTGACATTCCTGCCCGTTCTGGTGCTGGGTCCCGTAGCCGAATATTTAACATTGCGTTAAGAAACGATGGGGTGAACAAGGATGAGCTCAAATGCTTCTTCTCAATTAAAAAGAAAATCGATGCTAAGCAGCGCAATTCTAAATCAGGCGCTGATTCAAAGCTTCATTAAATTAAATCCGGTAACGATGATGAAGAATCCTGTCATGTTCGTTGTGGAGATTGGCACCTTCATCGTGCTGCTGATGACGGTTATGCCGGGATATTTCGGTACAGAAGATAAAGTCGGGTTTAACTTCACTGTGTTCCTGATTCTTCTCTTCACGGTATTGTTTGCGAATTTCGCGGAAGCACTTGCTGAGGGCCGGGGGAAAGCGCAGGCGGATTCGCTCAAGAAATCCAAACAGGAAATTACGGCGAACAAGTTAACGGGCGGCGGAATCAAAGTGGTACCTTCCACCGAGCTCCGCAAAGGAGACATCGTGAAGGTTTCCCAGGGGGAAATGATCCCTGGCGACGGGGAAGTCATTGAAGGGTTAGCTTCCGTTGACGAATCGGCTATTACAGGGGAATCGGCACCCGTTATCAAAGAAACGGGCGGCGACTTCAATTCGGTTACAGGCGGTACGCGGGTCGTGAGCGATTCGATTAAGGTCCGCATTACGAGTGACCCGGGCGAGTCGTTCATCGACCGGATGATCTCTCTCGTCGAAGGTGCGTCCCGGCAAAAAACACCTAACGAAATCGCCCTGAACATTCTATTAACGACACTGACGCTTATTTTCCTGATCGTCGTTGTTACGCTTGGGCCGATCGCAGGTTTTGTCGGAGTGGAGCTTGATGTCGCCGTTATGATCGCTTTGCTGGTATGTCTGATTCCGACTACCATCGGCGGACTGCTGTCTGCCATCGGTATTGCGGGCATGGACCGGGTGACGCAGTTTAATGTGCTTGCGATGTCAGGTAAAGCAGTGGAAGCTGCCGGGGATATTAACACGATCATCCTGGATAAAACGGGTACGATTACGTTCGGTAACCGGATGGCAAGCGAGTTCGTTCCTGTAGGAGCTGCTTCTCTGTCGGAACTGGCGGCCTGGGCTGCAATAAGCTCCGTGAAAGATGAGACGCCGGAAGGCCGTTCTGTACTTGAACTTATGAAGAAAGATCATCTTCCTTATGACGCCGCTTTGGCGGCAGGCGGAGAATTCATCGAGTTCAAGGCCGAGACCCGGATGAGCGGGATCAATCTCACAGACGGCCGCAGAGTCCGCAAAGGCGCTGTAGACGCCGTGATCCAATGGGCCCAGGAGCAGGGCGGCACCGTTCCTGCGGGTTTGAAGGCAAGCGGCGACACTATTGCCTCCGAAGGCGGGACACCGCTTGCAGTGGCGGTGGACGGACACATATACGGACTTATTTATTTGAAGGATACGGTGAAGCCGGGAATGAAGGAACGATTTGATACTCTGCGCAAAATGGGGATCAAAACCATCATGTGTACCGGCGACAATCCGCTCACGGCGGCAACGATTGCCCGTGAAGCCGGAGTGGACGATTTTATCGCGGAGAGCAAGCCGGAAGACAAGATCGCGGTCATCCGTAAAGAGCAGGCAGCCGGTAAGCTTGTCGCGATGACAGGCGACGGCACGAATGACGCCCCTGCACTGGCCCAGGCCGATGTAGGCCTGGCTATGAACAGCGGAACCATCGCTGCGAAGGAAGCGGCCAACATGGTTGATCTCGACTCCGATCCTTCGAAGATCATCGAAGTAGTCGGGATCGGCAAGCAGCTGCTGATGACACGCGGTGCACTTACGACGTTCTCGATTGCCAATGACATCGCCAAATATTTTGCCATTATTCCGGCTATGTTCATGGTGGCTATTCCGGAGATGGATGCGCTGAACATTATGGCGCTTGGCTCACCCCTGTCAGCGATATTGTCGGCTCTTATCTTTAACGCGATCATCATTCCGCTTCTGATTCCGCTGGCTATGAAGGGTGTGGCGTACCGCCCGATGAGCTCTCAGAAGCTTCTGAGCCGGAATCTGTTCATCTACGGCCTGGGAGGAGTTGTAGCTCCTTTTATCGGCATCAAGGTCATCGATCTGTTCGTTCATCTATTTATTTAACAGCAGCGGCTATAGGACTATATATAGAAGAAATAAATTCAAAGCAAGTCAGGAAAAAGCCGGCCGTTCAGGAAGCAAAGCAGCTGCCGGCTCCATGTAGAGAGGGATGAAAAGGTATGAATACAGGTGCGTTGAAGGATAAAGAAGAGGAGGAGTGGACGGGATCAGCCTTATCGATTTCGATCCGGATCTCCGTTATATTCATCGTCTTGTGCGGGATTATTTATCCGCTCGTCAGTACTGGCGCGGCTCAAGTTATTTTTCCGAAGCAGGCAGACGGCAGCGTCATTAAGAACGAGCAGGGTCAAATTATAGGCTCGGAGAATATCGGCCAGCAGTTTACCAGCCCCGGCTTGTTCCACGGTCGTGTTTCTTCTATAGAATATAAGGCGGAAGCCTCCGGCTCGAACAACTATGCACCGTCTAATCCGGATATGCATAAGCGTACGCAGGAATCCGTCGAAGCCTGGAAGAAAGAAAATCCGGAAGTTTCCGTAAATAAGCTTCCGCTCAGTCTTATCACGAACTCCGCTTCGGGTCTGGACCCGCATATTTCACCGGAGTCGGCCGAAGTTCAAATTCCGCGGATCAGTAAAGAAACAGGACTGACGGCATCGCAATTACAGGAATTGGTGCAGAAACATACGGAGGGCCGTGACCTGGGCCTCTTCGGTGAGCCTCGTGTGAATGTGCTGGAGCTGAATATCGATCTTCAGAAGCTGTCGAAGTAAGATATCCGCTTGCTGAAATCACGGAAGGAGCTGCTCCATGGAGAGTTTCCGTAGAAAAACGCCCGATGAAATTCTGTTGTCGATTTCCGATATTCACCGGGGAAGACTGAAAGTCTATATCGGTGCCGTCAGCGGGTCCGGCAAGACGTATCACATGCTGCGGGAAGGCCAGTCTCTCAAGCAGCAGGGAATTGATGTGGTGATTTGCGCCGTGTCGATGGAGGGGCGCCCTGAAACGGCTGAGCAGGCATCCGGGCTGGAAGAAATCCCGAGTATCGGCTGGGAGAAAGACGGTGTCCGGCAGCAGGATCTTCCGCTGCAGGAGCTGGTGGACCGCAATGCCGAAGTGGTTCTCTTCGACGGACTGGCGCACCGCAACCGGCCCGGCGCCCTGAACAAGACCCGGCTGGACGATATTCATTTTCTGCTCAGCAAAGGAATCAGCGTCATCACGACTATTAATGTCTATGAGCTGGAGGGTGTCCGGGAACCTGCGCTGAGGCTTGCCGGCATCACGGTCGAGAATACCGTGCCCTCCGATACGCTGGAGCTTGCCGATGAGGTGCGGCTCATTGACGCATCGCCCGAAACGATTCTGAAACGGCTCGAAGAAGGAAGTATGAACGGCTGCAGGGAACAGGAGCGCAAAGTTCTGGAGCGCGGCAACATCGGCGTGCTCCGGGAACTGGCACTGAGGCTCGTAGCCGAAGGAGTGAACGATTCGCTGGAGAAGCACCGGGGAGAAATGGGGCTTGTAGGTCCCTCCGGTGCGGATGAGCGGATATTAGTTTCCACCCAGTACCACTGGAACGGCTCTATTTATGTCCGCAGAGGCCAGCAGATTGCAGATCGCCTGAATGGCGATCTCCTTGTTGTTTCATTTAAGAACCCGAATAAGGAGCTGTCCAAAGAAGCGGCGGCGTTCCGGCGGTCTATCGTCAAACTTGTCGAGAAGGTGGGGGGACGCTTCGAAGAGCTGCCTTTCCCCGGCCGGCGCCGCCTGGGGGTTGCTTTGCTGCGTTACGGTCTGGAGCAGAAGGTGACCCGGATCGTTGCCGGCCATTCGAAGCACAGCCGCTGGCAGGAGTTCTGGCAGGGCTCCGTACTGAACGACCTCGTAAGCCGGATGCAGGGGATTGATCTGTTCGTCGTTGCAGACCGAGCGGAGGTGGACGGGGAACGTATTCTGCCGGCCAGGCACAAGGCCCCGATCCAGAAGGACAGTGAACGGTACCGCAGGCCGAGCGGACAAGAGAAGCAGCTCCAGATTGAACGCGTGAGACGAGGGAAGTTCAAGGTGTACATCGGAGCCGCCCCGGGAGTGGGCAAGACGTACATGATGCTGCGCGAAGGCAATGATCTCCTCAAGCGGAAGATTGATGTCGTCATCGGTCTGCTGGAGCTGCATGGACGCAAGGAAACGGCAGCCCAGATCGGGGAGCTGGAGATTATTCCGCGCAGCATCATGAATTATAGAGGGACCGCACTTCAGGAAATGGATACGCAGGCGATCATCCGGCGCCTGCCGGAGGTTGTCCTGGTCGATGAGCTGGCTCACACGAACATGCCCGGCAGCAAGCACAAGAAACGCTACTCCGATGTACTGGATCTGCTGAATGCGGGCATCTCCGTCATTTCGACCGTCAATGTCCAGCATCTGGAGAGCCTGAACGATGCGGTAGAGCAGCTGACGGGCGTGCGTGTCCGGGAAACCGTACCGGACAGCATCCTGCGGCTCGCGGACGAGGTCGAGCTGATCGACGTGACGCCGCAGACGCTTCAGCAGCGGATGAGAGACGGCAAGATTTACGGAATGGACAAAGTGGACCAGGCGCTGGGCAACTTTTTCAAAACCGTAAATCTGATCGCCCTCCGCGAGCTTGCGCTGCGCGAAATCGCGGATGACGTCGACGAGCGCCTGGAGGCATGGGAGCGTATGGATTCTCTGCGCGGTCCGTGGCGCCGCCAGGAATCCATCTTCGTCTGCGTGAAGCTGAACAAGCACGCGGAGCGGATCATCCGGCGCGGCTTCCGCATCGCTTACCGGCTGAAGGCGCAGTGGCATGTCGCGTACATCAGCGCCGAGCAAGCCGCAGATACGGATGCGCAGACGCGGATCGATGCCCTGCGCACGCTGACGGAGCGGCTCGGAGGCCGCTTCGAAGTGCTGGAAGCCGCCGGGAGGCGGCAGGCGGCAGGAGGACTGCTGGCCCGCGCGCTGGATGTCCGGGCGACGCAGCTCATCATCGGCCAGGCGCATGAATCGCTGTGGGAGCGGCTCTGCCACGGTTCTATCGTGAAGCGGATTCTGCGCGGGGCGAGGAGCATGGACGTACTCATCGTTGCCGAGTATGAGCCGGGGAAGAAGAAGTAACGCGGCAGAGCAGGAGGGACATTGCCTCCAGGCAGACCAGGCGCGTGAAGCCGAATGATCATTACGAACGTTTAACGTGCAAAATGCGGATACGGGCCCTCACACGTTATCGCCAAACAAGTCTGATCTCGCGCTGCGAGGCAGGCTTTTTTGTGCTGGTTATACAAGGATAAGAAAGTAAGCGATTTTTAATTTCGTCCTTAATAAGCTTTCTTGAAAAGCTATAAACTGGAAATGATGAGAATTTGTGATTTTTTGGTTGACAAATATGATAATTCCGATAAAATAAGTTGGTATATAGAAAAGAACGGAACAATGAAATGAATGTTTACATTCGTCCGTGTCTGAAGGAGAGATCAAGCGATGATACAAATCAAGCATGTTCACAAAACCTTCAAGCAGCGCAAAGGCGGTACCTTTACTGCCATTGATGATGTATCCCTGACCATCCATAAGGGAGAATTCGTTTCCCTGCTCGGGCCTTCCGGCTGCGGCAAGTCGACGGTTCTGAACATGGTAGCGGGATTAGAAGGCTATGACGAAGGCATCATTGAGGTTAACGGGTCAAAAGTGACCGGACCGGGTTCGGACCGGGTGGTGGTATTTCAGGAGCATGCCTTGTTCCCCTGGCTCACTGTCCTTGATAATGTAGCGTTTGGTCTGAAACAGAAAGGCGTATCCAAAAAAGAGCGCTATGAGAAGGCAATGGAGCAGATCAAAACGGTGCATCTGAGCAAGTTCGCTGACCGGTACCCGCACGAATTATCCGGCGGTATGAAGCAGCGCGCCGCTATTGCACGGGCGCTGGCAATGGACCCCGAGATTTTGCTGATGGACGAGCCTTTTGCGGCGCTCGACGAGCAGACCCGGCTTATTTTGCACAAAGAATTAGAAGAAATCTGGATGAGAACGGGTAAGACTATTCTGTTTATTACCCATAATATACGGGAAGCCGTTATCCTCTCCGACCGGGTTGTGGTGATGTCCACGCGTCCCGGCACAATCAAGAAGGAATTCGCAGTAAAAGCCGCCAGACCTCGCGACCATGCAGATTCGGTTATTCATCATGTGGAGAACGCGATTATGGATGTGCTTGCGGAAGAACTCGAGAAAGTGGTAAAGGAGGAGATGGGCGATGAGTACAGCCTTAAGAAGAACGATTTTTCTCGTAATTCTTCTGATAGCGTGGGAGGCGGGATATAGAATCTTCGACTGGGGGTGGAAGTTTCCTTCTGTCCTGCAGACTCTCGATGCTTTCCGGATCGGCTTTACCGAAGGGCAGCTGCTGGAGGCGACGTTCAGCAGCTTGAAGAGATTATTGATCGGCTTTTCCATTTCGCTTGTGGTAGGTACGCTGCTGGGCTTCTTGTTCGCACGCTACCGGATTCTGGATGATACGATCGGGTTTCTGGTCGTTGCTCTGCAAACCGTTCCGAGTATCGCTTGGCTGCCGTTTGCAATCATCTGGTTCGGATTAACGGACACGTCGGTTATTTTCATTACGGCGCTGGGCGCTACATGGACGATGGCGATGTCCAGCCGTACCGGCATTCTGAACATCCCGCGCATTTACTTGAAGGCCGCTCAGACGATGGGCGTCGGCAATGGCCTGCGGATGTTCTGGCAGATCATGGTTCCCGCGGCATTCCCGCATCTCATCAACGGAGTGCGTGTCGCCTGGGCGTTCGCATGGCGTGCGCTCGTTGCCGGAGAACTGATTGCCAGAGGCGTCGGCTTGGGGCAGATGCTTCAAGATGGACGGAACCTCGGCGACACGGCTATGATGCTCTGTATCGTAATTATCATTGCCGTACTGGGCACGATCTCCGACCATTTCTTCTTCAAACGTCTGGAAGATACGATCTTAGTCAGATACGGCCTTGCATCAGGCAGTAAATAAATAGTTGGATAAGGAATAGGAAAAGGGGAAATAGAGATGAAGAAAATCGCATGGTTATTAACGCTTATCCTTCTGGTTGGAACGGTATTGACGGCTTGCGGCGATGGGGATTCCCAAAAATCCGGTGACGCAGGAACTACCGGCAAAAAGCTGGAAACGGTTCGCGTCGGTATTTTCAAAAACGTGACGCATGCCGCCGGATATGTAGCCCTTGAAAACAAATATTTCGAGAAATATTGGGGAGAGGGCGTCAAAGTAGAAGTGACTCCGTTTGATAACGGATCGGATTTCTCTACGGCGCTGGCAACGGATCAGATTGACTTGGGTTTTGTAGGTCCCGGACCGTCTACGAACCAGTATTTGAAGAGCAAGAACTTCAAGGTCATTTCCGGTTCCAACAACGGCGGAGCTGTTCTCGTAGTGGGTAAGGAATCCGGCATTGCCAGTCCGAAGGATCTCGTAGGCAAGACAGTCGCCATCCCGACGCGCGGAAGCACCAATGAAATTTCCCTTCGTCTGCTGCTTCAGCAGGAAGGGTTGAAAGTCACGACGGATACGTCCGGCGTACAGATTATTGCCCGTGCACCATCCGATACGCTGATTGCTATGCGCCAGAAGGAAATCGATGCTACACTTATCCCCGAGCCGTGGGGAACCCAGATGGAGAAGGAAGGAACAGGCAAGATCCTGGTTGATTGGGACAAAATTCCGCCTAATAACGGCAATTACCCGCTTACCATTCTTGTTGCGAGCGACAACTTCCTCAAGGATCACCGTGACATGGCGAAAGGTGCCATCCAGGCGAACATCGATGCGATTGAGTTTATCAAAGCTAATCCCGATAAATCGTACGACTTGATTAATAAACAGCTTAAACAATTGAGCGGCAAAGGTCTCGATAACGAGCTGATTAAAGCGGCATTGTCCCGTCTGAATCTGACGCCGGATGTGAGTAAGGAAGCGATTGAGGAGATGGCTAAAGTCTCCATAGACGCCGGTTTCATTAAGAACGTGAAGAAGGAAGAGCTTGATCTGAGTAAATTCCTGGATCTAACCCTGTTGGATGAAGTTAAAAAAGAGAAGAAGTAACCGCAAGCGGATATGAGAAAACAGAAGAACTTAAAAGAGGCCTGCCAATTCATATTGGCAGGCCTTTTCGGTTTAGGATCTGACTGATGGCCCTGCATGAAGAGGATGTAATGGCACGGCTTCACCGCCTCCGCCGCCGGCGGACCGGCTGCTAATCCAGCTCGCGTCCGAGCACGGCCTCGGCCGCCTTGCGGCCTGACAGCACCGCGCCTTCCATCGTCGCGTACATCGGCTGGCGCGTATAATCGCCAGCCAGCGACAATCCCGGCACGGGCGTGCGCTGCTCGGGGCGCAGCCGCTCGCTGCCGGGCTGGACGGCGTAGAAGTGATCCGGGCGGCGGATCACGCGGTAGTCCGTCGCGGCAGCCCGCAGGCCGAGCCCCAGCTTGTCCGCATCCTCGCACACCCGCTCGAATATGAGTTCATCCGGCATCTCGATGAACTCTTCCGGGGGTGTGAGGATCATGGACACGCGGCCGGGGACCCCGCGGAACGTCGTGCGCGACTGCTCGCTGAAGCTGCCGATGCAGGTGCCCGGACCGAAGGTTGCCCGGTCCTGCGGCAGCAACGGCTTGCTCAGTTCGAGCTGGATCGTCACGTCGGGCATGGTCGGCAGCTCCTGGAGCGGCCGGAGCCACTGTTCCCCGTCGAACGCCGGTTGGAGCAGGTGCTTGGCCGCGGACACTTCGGTCGCAAGAACAACGTGGTCCGCATCCAGGGTGGAGCCGTCCGCCAGTGACACGCCGGTGACGCGGCCTTCCTTCACGCTCAGCGCGCTCACAGGGCTGTTCAGGCTGACACGGCTGCCTAGGGATTCCAGCTTCGCCACGATCGGAGCGATCATGACGTCCGTCATGCCGCCGTTGAACGCTCCGAGCTGAAGCTTGTAGAATCTCGGCAGCCCGGGCGCGAACAGCCCGAAGAACACGAGCGCGGAATAACGATCGGGCGGCAGGAACAGAACGCCGGAAGTAAGCGGCGTCAGGATGTTGTCCAGCGCGCCGTCCTTGACGCCGTGCTTGCGGGCGAATTCGGCTACGCTGTATGTATCGAGCTCCATCGGATCCTCGGCAAGCAGGCGGAGACCCTCGGCAACAAAGGGCATCAGGGATGCCTTGTCTACTGCGGACAGGATATCGCTGTTGCCGAAGGCGCCGCTTACGGTTTTAATAGGAGATTTGAGAGGCGCGATTCCGTACTCACCGGTCGTTTCCCCGTCCGGAAGCCGGATTTCGAACGTTTTTTCCCAGGTGAGCATTTTATTCAGCTTAATCCCGGCACGCCGGAGCAGATCGGGAAGAGCTTGATAGAAGCCGATATATTTGTGAAAGCCCGACTCGACCTCCATGCCGGTATCGGCCCAATTGGAAGTACGCCCGCCGGGGTATGGAGCGGCCTCCAGAATATGTACGCGTTGTCCGCGTTCCGCGAGTTCGAGGCCGCAGCTCAAACCGGCAAGCCCCGATCCGATGATCAGTGTATCCCATCTTTGCGTATTCATTGTTTCGCCACCGCCTTTTTCTATGCGCGTCAGCGGGTCAAGAACAAGCCGCTGCATCTTCTCCCTTTTACCCAAGGGGAATGCAGACTAATCGGTGCGCGGCTGCGTTGGAACCAGCGGATAAGTGAGATCTTCACTTGGGGCTAACGGTTTGAACAGAAAACAACTCTTAGGAATGAGGATGTTCGGTTCGAACGCAGACAGCTTGTAGAGAAAATAGCAGCTCTCGGGCAAGTGGTGATCGAGGAACCGGAGCGTAAGGCGGCTGAGAAGCTCCTGATTCTCATATAAGTTGATAATTCGCACGACAAATTCATAGAAGCTGGCAGTAGCTGCAGCTACATCCGAAGCAAAACGGCGCTGGGCAGGGAAGCCGGGCGGCGTAAACCGGAGATACCCGCCCATGGCTCTGTTTTTGACCATATAGCTTTGGAAGGTGTTAGAGAATCTTCGGCCCGTCTCGGATAATTCCACTTCTACAGGGTCCAGATGATCCCAGAGCAGCACGGCATGACCCAGCTGATCCTCCAACCACATATCCAGCAGGCCGTACAAGGAAAGCTCCTCGGCCTCTAGACCTTGCGTCCAGAAAGAGAGCAGCCGCAGATATTCCTCGTTCTCGATCAGGGTGCCATTGAAGAAGGAAGGGGTTAATGAAATAACAATCGCATTGTCGATTCTCAAATGCTGAATATGACCTTCGAACTCGTAATAACTATGAGCCAAAGTCTGTGCTTCCGCAGCCAGTTGGATCATGGGGTCTGAATTTACGGGCAAATCATGAGGAATCTGATCTACCCGCTGGATAATCGCGGCGAATGCCTGACGGAACTCTTCGGCTTGGCGGATTAATGGCACTTCACTGGGCGCCAAGTCCTGCCAGACGAAGGTCGCATGATCATAGAGAATACCCAGCCAGAAACGGTGCTCTTCCCAGACGCTCAACCTTGTTTTGTGAGGCAATGTAGGAACCTCCTGCTTGACTTTAGTTTGCGCTTGCCAGCGGTTGCTCTTCCTTGCGGGATTTTCCTGAGGAAGTGCCGTTGATTTTGCTCACATTCTTATCCATTTCCTCAACCGTACCGGCAGCTGTCCTCATATGGCTGGAACCCTGGAAAATACCGCCTTCCTGAACAATAAAAGAAAGCACCTGGATATTGCCGATCAATTCTCCTGTACTCATGACGGTCAGTTTGCCTTTGGTTGTGACGTTTCCTTTTACTTTACCGGCGATGGTTACTTCTCTAGCCTGAATGTTGGAATGGACTACGGCATGCTCGCCAATGACAATGTCTCCGGCGCATTCGATATCCCCGATAAGCTGTCCTTCGATCCGCAAACTGGCTTCGGTCACGAACTTGCCTTCACAAATCGAGCTTTCCCCGATGACGGTATCGGTCGTTTTGAGATCTGCTTGCCGTTTTTTTTCAAAAACCATCTCATTCTTCATCCTTTCGATTTGAAATCAAATAGGGGGACGGATTGATTTTTACGCCGTTCTTATGCACTTCATAATGGAGATGTGTGCCTGTACTTCGCCCCGTCGAGCCGACTCTGCCGATGATCTGCCCTTTGCGGACCGTGCTGCCGGGCCGGACTTCTGTCCGGTTCAAGTGGAGATACTCCGTCTGCAGGCCCCGGGAATGATCGATGGCGATGAAGTTGCCCTTCTGCGGATTATATTCCGCGTCAGAGACGATCCCGTCCGCTGCGGCGTAGACCGGATCGTTCAGCTCTCCGTCGATGTCTATTCCCGCATGAACGCTCGGACTTCCGGAGAACGGGTCTCTCCGTACGCCGAAGGTTGAAGTGATACTGCGGGAGTCGGAGGGCCAAATGGTAGGCGTGATCCGTTTGGTCCGGCGGGCCTCCTGGAGTTTGCGTTCGCTCTCCGTCAAACTGGTGATAAGCCCTTCGATGTCGGTGATCATGCCGGAGAGCTCCGAACGGGTTTTGGAAGCAAGGCCGGTCATATCCCGCTCTTCAGCCGGAATGGCTGGACCGCCCATAGAAGAAAGGGCGGAGGGAGAAGGAAATCCGGCTGCGGATTCAGATTTACCTGCGGCGGGGCCGGAACTGAATTTGTCCTCCAATTTGCGGATTTCCTCAAGCCTCGCCTTGAACTGCTCCGCTTGCTTAGATAAATCGATCAGTTCGATTTGCAGCTTTTCAAGCTCCGAATCTTTCAGCATCAGTTGATCCGTGAGCTGTTTTTCCTGACCGTTGAAAGTTTCGGTGAGTTGGTGGGTCGTATTCTGGTAGGAGGTATTCTGAACGTAGATGGTCAGGGAGAAGCCGAGGATGACAATAATAGCTGTAGTGGGAACGAGATAAAGACTGATGCGGCGGAGCTTGAAGCGGACAACTCTATGCCCGGCTCCTGGAATCAGCATGAGAGTAAGCTCTTTCTTGTTTCCTTTCGTCTTCATGCAATCGACCTTCCTTTCAAGAAAACCGAGCCCCCTGTTCGATTCTATTCGGGCCGATTAGCGTACATGCCTGTTTTTAAGACAAATAGCAAGGCAGATAGGGGGAGTAGAGTATCGTGAACAGAAGGAGTGGAAACGCAAAAACCCGGAACCGAGGTCCGCGGGTTAGGAAATGCTGTGTGAAATTGGTGGAAGGGCAATGTGATATTCGTGTAGGGTCTGAAGGTACTCAGCGCAGCAGTTCAATCACACTTTGAGAGAACAGCCGGGATACGAACCGGGGATTGCCGTGGCTTCGCCCCGATCTATCCCGCTGCTTCTCCATCAGCTCACTGAAATGTCCGTCCAGCTCGTCCAGTGAGGCCAGCTCGCGGCCAAAGCCGTGCTCCGTGAAGTAAAGGCAGTTCTCTTCTTCCTGTCCGGGAATCGGATTGTAGAACAGCATAGGCACTCCCTTGATCATAGCTTCCGTACAGGTCATCCCGCCGGGCTTGGTGATGAGAAGATCCGAGATCTCCATCAGCTTGCCGATTTCGCGGGTATAACCGAAAACATGAATGTTGGGGTGCCGGAAGATTTCTTCCGACAGGAGCTGCTGGCGGGCCTTTTCGTTGGTGCCGAGGCAGAATAGCAGCTGGGCTTTATCCCGCCATTTGACGATGTGGTTCAGCAGTTTGTCATCCAGCAGCCCCCATCCGCCTCCCATGAGCATAACAGTCGGCATGTCCCGGAGTCCGAACTCCAGATATATCTCTTCCGGAATGTGGTGCTGGGAGATGCTCGGATGGACGGGCAGTCCGGTTACCTTGATTCTGCGTGAAGGCACGCCCTTCTTGACGAGCTTGCGCTTCACATCAGGAGCGGAGACGAAATACCGGTCCACTTCAGGATTAATCCATGACCCGTGCGCATCATAATCCGTCAAAAGGGTGCACAGGGGAATTTTAAGCCCTTGGCGCTTCAGCCGGGATACAATCAGATTCGGGAAAGGGTGGGTGCAAATGATGATATCCGGCTTAAGCTGGTCAATGACAGCAGAAGCCTTGCGATAAAAAATCTGGTGAAGGCCGAGCTGCAGCACCTCATTAAGAGGCTTCCCGGATTGGGAACGGTACAATCGACCGTACATTTTGGGCTGTGACACAATTGTTTTGCGGTAGGTAGAGAATATCCAGGGTGCAATAGTCGGATGCAGAAAAGCCCCGAGCTCAAGTACGCGGATGATTAGTCCGGGATTCGTTCTCCGCAGCGCAGACGCCAGCGCATGTGCCGCCTGGGTGTGGCCGAAGCCGAATCCCTCCGAAAGGAGCAGAATTCGTTTTTTACTCAAGAAACCTCACCTTTCCTTAATCGACAAAATAGCCGGGAAGCGCACGAGCATGCTCTGGACTGCATTCGGGTCAAGCACCGGGCGGATGTATCTGTGAACGGATCACTTCTGCTCCGCTTGTCTTTTCTTCTCGGTATAGCATTTCCGGCAGACGGGAATGTAGCTTTCGTTGCCTCCGATTTGTATTTGTTCTCCATGAAAAATAGGGACACTATCCTTGCAGCGCATATTCATCGTCGCTTTTCTGTCGCAGAACCAGCAGACGGTTTTGATTTCCTCGATTTTATCGGCTATGGCAAACAGGCTGGAACTTCCCTCGAAGAGATTCCCGAGGAAATCGGCACGAAGGCCGTACGCAATGACTGGAATGCCGAGGTCATCGGCTATTTGTGTCAATTGCTGGACTTGCCCCGCACTTAAGAACTGGGCTTCATCGATCAGGATACAGTTTGGTCTTTCTTTGGCGGCCATTTCCACCATATTCACGCCGTCTTCAATGACGATGGCTGCCTTCTGCATGCCGATGCGTGATGCAACCAAACCGACTCCGCTGCGGTCATCGACTGAGGGTGTGAAGAGAAGTACTTTCTTGCCTTGTTCTTCATAGTTGTGTACAGTCCGCAGAACCTCAATGGATTTACCGCTGTTCATGGTCCCGTATCGGAAATATAATTTAGCCAAAAGGAAGACTTCCTCTCTATCTTAAACGTAGCACGGTATATGCTATCATATCATGTTTTGCATCATGGAAAAAAGAGCGGTGTCTTCGCCTAGTGAATTTTAATCCAGCATTTCCCAATAAACCTCTTTTTTTGTAGCTATGCCGCTTCAAGCACGTTATGATAACAAGACAGGACTGGAAAATGATTGGAGTCATAATGACAGCCTTATTACATGCAGTGGTAACTTGGAACAGGAAACAAGGAGAGATAACAGTTGATGACAAGAAAGCTTCCTAACAATAGCAGGAAAAGAAAATGAAACGCTGGAAAAAATGGTTGTACGGCAGTCTGTCCCTGATCGGAATTATGGTCCTATATATAGTAGGAATGAGCGGATGGATTCATTATGTTGCACAGACGTCTCACGGATCGGAAAGCGATGCCATAATTGTTCTCGGAGCTGCAGTCTGGAACGGGAAGCCGAGCAATGCCATGAAGGAGCGCCTGGATATAGCGCTCGAAGCGTACAACAAGGGGCTGGCGCCCCGCATTATTACAACGGGAGGAACGGTTACCAGCGAACCTTCCGAAGCAAGTGTAATGAAGAAGTATCTCGTTGCCAACGGGGTTCCGGCATCTGCCATTCGGACTGAAGAAGAATCGACGTCTACGATGGAGAATCTCCGGAACAGCAAGCACATTATGAAACAGGAGAAATGGCAATCTGCCATCATTGTTACACATGGCTTCCATACGTACCGTTCTCTTCTCATGGCACGCAGTCTGGACATGAACGTAACGGCTGAACCTGTCCGGATTAAACCGATCGCTATTTATTACTATACTTTGCGTGAATGTGCCGGAATTATCTATTTTGCAGGAGAGCAAATCCTTAATCGTGTCAGGTCTATCTCTTGAAAAATGGCCAAAACACAAACATTAAAGGCTATTAATCTATTTAATTTTCGGATTTAAGGAACGTCAAACCTGACGTAAAATGATAGATTTGAAGTTGTATAAAACTGATTTATCACGGTGAAAACCTTCGTTTTTCAAGGTCTGTCCAGCGTTTCCCATTAAATTTTTTTTTCAAGCCATAATCTTTTTTTAAATTGCACTCTCGAAAGTCTAATGTTAATATAATAGAAAAATATCGAGGCCGGTCATTAGAAGATTCGGTTTTTGGCAGATACAGCCTATTTGCTTAGAGTAGCGCTGTATTTGTCGGCTTTACTCCTTTAATGCAGGCATGAGACGAATGTTGTACCCAAATTGACAAGAGGAAAGGTTGCACAATCATGAACAGAAACGCTCCCCCTTCCAGACAAGGTTTGTATGATCCGCGGTTCGAACATGATGCCTGCGGAATTGGTTTTGTCGCTAACATGAAAGGAAAGCCTTCCCATGAAATCGTAGGGCAGGCGTTAACGGTGCTTTGCAATCTGGACCACAGGGGTGGCCAGGGCAGTGAAGCCAATACGGGTGACGGCGCCGGCATTCTGCTGCAGATTCCGCACGGATTCCTGAGCAAAGTATGCGCTGATGAGAAAATTGAGCTCCCGCAAGCCGGAGAATACGGCGTAGGGATGGTGTTCCTGCCGCAGGCTCTGGAGGCTAGGCAGCAGTGCGAGCGCGTTGCTGAGCGCATTATCCAGGAAGAAGGCCAGCCTTTCCTCGGATGGAGGACTGTGCCTACGGATAACACTACGCTAGGTGATTCCGCTAAGGCATCCGAGCCTTTTGTCCGCCAGCTCTTTGTCGGACGGGGCGATCTTCAAGACGAACTTACTTTCGAACGCAAACTATATGTGATCCGCAAGCGCATTGAGAACGAAACCCGCGCGCTTGACGGTGCAGAGCTTTACTTCCCCAGTATGTCCAGCCGCACAATCGTTTACAAAGGCATGCTCACCCCCGAGCAGGTGGACGCTTATTACTTAGAGCTTCAGGACCCGTCTTTCGAGACAGCCATGGCTCTTGTCCATTCCCGTTTCAGTACGAATACCTTCCCGAGCTGGGAGCGCGCACACCCTTACCGATATGTCATTCATAATGGTGAAATCAATACCCTTAGAGGAAACGTTAACTGGATGCACGCACGCCAGGCTATGATCGAGACCGATCTATTCGGAGATAATTTCCAAAGCCTGCTGCCGATTGTGGATACAGACGGTTCCGACTCGCAAATTCTTGATAACTGCTTGGAGTTCCTGATGCTTTCCGGTCGTTCGCTGCCTCATGCAGCCATGATGATGGTACCGGAGCCGTGGTCCAAGCACGATACGATGGACCCCGCCAAACGCGCTTTCTACGAATATCACAGTACGCTGATGGAACCATGGGACGGTCCCGCGGCAATTTCATTCACGGACGGCCGTATTATCGGCGCTCTGCTCGATCGCAACGGTCTGCGTCCTGCACGTTACTATGTCACGCATGACGACCTTATTGTCCTCTCGTCGGAAGCGGGCGTACTAACCATCGAGCCGGAACGGATCGCCGGAAAAGAGCGTCTTCAGCCGGGCCGCATGCTCGTAGTGGACACGGTAGCCGGCCGCATTATTACAGACGAAGAGATCAAAGGCCAGATCGTCTCGGAACAGCCTTATGAGCAGTGGCTGAAGGAGAACCTGATTTCCATCGGCGACCTGCCCAAAGCAGCGCCGGAGCCGCAGCCCCATCATGACGTGCTCGTTCAGCGCCAGCAGGCCTTCGGCTACACCTTCGAATACCTGCGTAAGTTCCTGGAGCCGATGGCGAAGACAGCCGTTGACCCGATAGGTTCTATGGGCTACGATGCGCCGCTTGCCGTACTGTCCGAGCGTCCGCAGCTGCTCTACAGCTATTTCAAACAGCTGTTCGCTCAAGTAACGAATCCGCCGATCGATGCCAACTTCGAGGAAATCGTTACAGCACAGGAGACAACAATCGGGCCGGAGCGCAACTTAATCCGTCCGGAAGCGGAAAGCTGCCGCCAGATCCGCATCCCGACTCCGATCATCAGCAATGAAGAACTCGCGAAACTGAGTCTTATCAACCGATCGGGCTTCAAATCCGTTACGCTGCCGACCTTGTTCCGCGCTTCCGCAGGCAGTCAAGGGCTGGAGCAGGCTATGGAAGAATTGTACCGGTCCGCGGATGAAGCGGTTGAAGACGGCGCAACCTTCCTCATCCTGTCAGACAGAGGAATGGATTCGGAGCAGGCCGCTATCCCGGCCCTGCTCGCTGTAGCCGGACTCCATCATCATCTGATGCGTCAAGGCACAAGAACAAAAGCAAGTTTGATTGTAGAATCCGGTGAGCCGCGCGAGGTGCATCATTTTGCTCTCCTTCTGGGGTATGGAGCCGGAGCCATCAATCCTTACCTGGCGCTGGAAACGCTCCAGGATATGATCGAAACCGGCCAGATGAAAGATATTGCGGCCGATAAAGCCATCGCCAACTTCATCAAAGCTTCGACGAAAGGTGTCGTCAAAGTTTTGGCGAAGATGGGGATTTCTACGATACAAAGTTACCGCGGTGCACAAATTTTTGAAGCCGTCGGACTCAGCCAGTCATTTGTTGACCGTTACTTTACCTGGACGTACACGCCTGTGGAAGGAATCGGTTTAGAAGAAGTAGCTTTGGAGACGCTCATTCGTCATCAGCGTGCCTATTCGGCTCGTGATGGACGGGATGAGGTGCTGGATACCGGCGGCGAGCTTTCATGGCGTCACGATGGCGAGGACCATGTGTTCACACCGGAGACGATTCATTCCCTGCAGACGGCAGTCCGCAACAACGACTACCGGATGTACCGCAAATTCGCGGATCTCGTGAACCGCGAAGCGAAGAAGACTTCTTCCTTGCGCGGCCTTCTGAAGCTTCAATCGGATCGTTCACCGGTACCGGTTGAGGAAGTCGAACCGATTGAGGCGATCCTAAGGCGCTTCAAAACCGGAGCGATGTCCTTCGGGTCGATCAGCAAAGAGGCGCATGAAGCGCTTGCCATCGCCATGAACCGCATCGGCGGCCGCAGCAACACGGGCGAGGGCGGAGAACATCCGAACCGTTTCAAGGCCGATGAGAACGGCGATCTGCGCAGAAGTGCGATCAAACAGGTTGCCTCCGGCCGGTTCGGCGTTACGAGCAACTATCTCGTCAATGCGGACGAGATTCAGATTAAAATGGCCCAAGGAGCCAAGCCGGGCGAAGGCGGACAGCTGCCCGGCAAGAAAGTTTACCCTTGGGTAGCGGAAGTACGCGGTACGACGGCCGGTGTGGGCTTGATCTCCCCTCCGCCGCACCATGATATTTATTCGATCGAGGATCTGGCAGAGCTGATCCACGATCTCAAGAATGCGAACCCGCAGGCTCGCATCAGCGTTAAGCTCGTCTCCGAAGTGGGCGTGGGCACGATTGCCGCAGGCGTTGCCAAAGGCAAAGCGGATCTCATCCTCATCAGCGGATATGACGGCGGAACCGGCGCATCGCCGCAAACGAGCATCCGTCATGCCGGGCTGCCATGGGAACTTGGTCTTGCCGAAGCACACCAGACCTTGATCCTGAACAACCTGAGAAGCCGCGTCGTTCTGGAATCGGACGGCAAAATGATGACCGGCCGCGATGTCGTCGTTGCAGCCCTCCTCGGTGCCGAGGAGTACGGATTCTCGACGGCTCCGCTCATCTCGCTTGGCTGCATCATGATGCGTGTGTGTCACCTTGACACATGCCCGGTCGGCGTGGCTACGCAGAATCCGGAGCTCCGCAAGCATTTCATGGGTGAGCCGGAACATGTCGTGAACTTCATGCGCTTCATGGCGGAAGATGTCCGTGAGACGATGGCGGAGCTTGGTTTCCGGACCATCGAGGAGATGATCGGACGTACGGAGTGCCTGGTGCAAGATCAGGATGTGGACCACTGGAAGCTCAAAGGTCTCGACCTGAGTCCGCTGCTTCACCAGCCGGAGATGCCGGCAGATGTAGGCCGCTACCACCAGATGGAGCAGGATCATGGACTTGATAAGTCACTGGATGTGCGGGAAATTCTCCCTAAAGTCCAGCAGGCTTTGGAGTTTGAGGATCATGTGCGCATCGAGCTGCCAATCAACAACACGAATCGTGTTGTAGGTACGATTCTCGGCAGCGAAGTGACCCGCCGCTACGGAGCCAAGGGGCTTGCGCACGACACAATCCGTCTTCATTTCAACGGATCGGCTGGCCAGAGCTTCGGCGCCTTCGTGCCCAAAGGCATCACGCTGTCGCTTGAGGGTGACGCGAACGATTACGTCGGCAAAGGATTGTCAGGCGGTAAAATCGTGATCTTCCCGCCGAGCGAGTCGACCTTTGCGCCAGAGGACAATATCGTCATCGGCAACGTAGGTTTCTACGGAGCAACGGATGGTGAAGCTTATATCCGCGGCATCGCGGGAGAGCGCTTCGCAGTCCGTAACTCCGGTGTCCGGGTCGTAGTGGAGGGCGTGGGTGACCACGGCTGCGAATACATGACAGGCGGACGCGTCGTCATTCTAGGCAAGACCGGCCGCAACTTCGCGGCAGGGATGTCCGGCGGCGTGGCTTACGTGCTCGATGAAGACGGCACGATGGCAGACCGCTGCAACACAGACATGGTCTCCCTGGAGCAGGTCGAAGAGAGCTATGAAATCAACGAGCTGAGAAGCATGATCAAATATCACGCTACATTTACCGATAGTGCAATCGCCCATCGTGTTCTGAGCCGCTGGGATGAATATATTTGGAAGTTTGTCAAAGTTATACCGAAGGATTACAAACGGATGTTCGATGCAATCGAACGGATGAAGAGATCCGGACTCAGCCAAGAAGACGCTGTTATGAAGGCGTTCGAAGAGAACATGCGCGATTTGGCCCGTGTTGGCGGCAACTAATCATACCCGGCTAGACAGATTCTATACGATGGAGGAAGCGCAATGGGAAAACCTACCGGATTTATCGAATATCAACGCGAACTGCCCACTGAGCGCGCCCCTCTGCAGCGGATTCAGGATTGGAAGGAATTTATCAACAAGAATTCCGAGGAGAAACTGCAGGTTCAAGGAGCGCGTTGTATGGACTGCGGGATCCCGTATTGTCATACAGGCAAAGTCATTTCCGGATCGACGACCGGCTGCCCGGTAAACAACCTCATTCCCGAGTGGAATGATCTCGTTTACCGCGGACAGTGGCGTGAAGCGCTCGACCGGCTGCACAAAACGAATAACTTCCCGGAATTCACGGGACGTGTCTGTCCGGCGCCTTGCGAAGGTTCTTGTACAGTCGGTTTGATCGACAATCCAGTCACCATCAAAGATATTGAGAAAGCGATTGTGGACCGCGGATTCGCGGAGGGCTGGATCGTACCTGAGCCACCGAAGTCCCGTACAGGCAAAAAAGTCGCGATTATCGGCTCCGGCCCGACCGGACTTGCGGCAGCCGCCCAGCTTAACAAAGCGGGACATACCGTGACGGTTTATGAGCGCGACGATCGTATCGGCGGTCTGCTCACCTACGGTATTCCGAATATGAAGCTGGAGAAGCATCTTGTGCAGCGCAGGGTTGACTTGCTGGCTGCAGAAGGCGTCAATTTCGTTACGAATGCTGAAATTGGCGTGAGCGTACCGGTGGAACAGCTTCAAGAGGAATTCGATGCCGTGATTCTGGCGATCGGGGCAACCCGTCCGCGGGAACTCGATATTGAAGGCCGCGAGCTCAAGGGTGTATACCCGGCAATGGAGTTCTTGCATAAGAATACGAAGAGTCTGCTGGATTCGAATTTTGCGGATGGTGAGTTCATCAATGCCGAGGGCAAAGATGTTATCGTTATCGGCGGAGGGGACACGGGTACTGACTGTGTCGCTACATCCGTACGTCACAAGTGTAAGAGTGTCGTACAGTTCCAGTATCGCGAGAAGCCGCCGCTTAAGCGTGAAGTGAGCAACCCGTGGCCGGAATGGCCTAAGGTCTACAAGCTCGAATACGGTCATGAGGAAGCGAAAGCCGTACATGGCAAGGACCCGCGCGAGTATCTGACGCTGAGCAAGAACTTCGTCGGTGACGAGGACGGCAACCTGACCGGTCTTAGAACGGTCCAGATCCAGTGGAAGAACGACGATCAGGGACGCGTTGTACCGGAAGAGGTAGAAGGCAGCGAGAAGATTTACCCTGCTCAGCTTGTGTTCCTGGCAATGGGCTTTGCCGGCCCTGAGCAGAATTTGCTGGATAAGCTCGGTATCGAGAAGGATGTCCGTTCCAATGCCAAGGCACAATACGGCAAGTACAAAACGAACGTAGACGGTATTTTTGCTGCCGGCGATGTTCGCCGCGGACAAAGCTTGGTCGTCTGGGCAATTAATGAAGGGCGAGAGGCGGCCCGTGAAGTAGACCGCTTCCTGATGGGCAGTTCTAATCTGCCTTAATCGCCGAATCTGCAACAAAAAAAGGAGCCGTTAGGCTCCTCGGAGACTGCCGGAATTTGTCCGGCAGTCTTTTTTTATGGAAAAGACAAGGTTAACTGCATGAATGTACCGAATAGGTACATCATGAACACAAAAATTGAGGCGCATATGGACGCCTAATCCAGGCTTTGTTTATTCAGGGGCGGCAGCTATTGCATTTCCCGTGAATCTACAAATTAACGGCTCTTTGGCCTGTATAGTCCGAGATGATTTTAGGAACCTCAGCCAGGGAAGGCAGGGTGAAGAACGCTCCCTTAGGCGTGGCCGTAATGTCGACAACGTTGTACTTCCACTCCAGTTGGGCCGGAATGTATATGGCGTGAATGCCGGATTCCAGGGCAGGCATCACATCCGTGCGAACGGAATTGCCGATCATCCATGTGCGGCTGCGTTCAAAATCCTGCGTGTGGATAAGGGTCTCCATGAACTCTCTCGTCTTGTGCAGGGCGACAAAAATCCGCTCCCCGAAGTAACGGTTCAATCCGGCTTCCTCCACTTTACGCATTTGAATCGTAGCATCGCCACCTGTATATAGAAACAGCTCATGCCCCTGTTCGGTCAACGATTGTAAAGTCGGCTCCATATTCGGATAAGGTTCGATAGAGTGGGCGTACACGCTGTGCCCGAGCTGACTGAGCCACCGCTCATTCTCCGTGCGGGCACGAATACCGAAGGTGTCGCAGTAGTAGTGATACGTCTCTATAAAAGATTGAGGAAACTGTTCCGCTTTGAAGCCGTGTACTTCAACTCCAGCCAGATCGAGATCCAATTGTTTCTGTTTAATGGCTTCTTCCGTAAGGCCGTGCCCTGCGAACCAGGTCAGCATCGTATCGACGAACTGTTGGATCACGACGTTAAAATATTTGTTGCAGTGGATAAGGGTATCATCCAAATCAAACAAAATGGTTTGTCTCATCAGCTTGGTCTCCTGGTCTTCTGTATATAGGTTTAACGACTATTATATCATGTCCCGAAGGGTTAACCCAACACTCTCTTCACAAGTCCTTTTTGCAGGACTGTAGAGAGTTGATGTTTATGCAAACCGAATAGTGGATTAAAAGTACGTACACCCTATAGAAACGGCATACCCCGGTCCAGCAGTTAGACCGGTTTTGGATAAGGAAGGGAGAACCGGTTAAGATGCTATGGCTAGTCATTGTATTGATTTTATTTATTTTTCAGACGGTCACAATTGTGGTGGTGGAATTTCGTAATTCATCCAAAACTGTCGCATGGCTGATGATTTTGTTTATTTTCCCGGTTATCGGCTTTATTATGTATTACTTTCTTGCCAAGGAGTACTCGCAGCGCCGCAATGTAAAGCGCAAAACACGACGTGTTCTGGGGGAAATGCAGCGCGAGATGCGCAGGGAGCTGGAAAAAACAAAGAAAGGCCAAGACTACCCGGTGCCGAACATTATTAATGAACCGCGGCTGTTCGGGCTGCTCAGCAATATTCCCAGTTCGCCGATTACTAGGAATAATGAAGTTGAAGTGCTGACGGACGGAAAGGCGACTTATGAGGCTATGTTCGAGGCGATGGAACAAGCTAAGCATCATATCCACTTTGAATTTTATATTCTCCGGGATGATGAGACGGGCAAGAAGTTTCAGGAGCTGCTCGTTCGTAAAGCCCGTGAGGGTGTCGAAGTAAGGGTTATTTACGACGGAATCGGCAGCTATAAGCTTTCTGCGAAGTACATAAGGGAACTTACGGAGGCGGGGATTGAAACGTACTGCTTCCTGCCGGCTTTTATCGCGTTCTTCGATAAACGGATGAATTACCGGAACCACCGCAAAATCATTGTGGTGGACGGACTTGTTGGTTTTCTCGGCGGTATTAACATCGGGGATGAATATTTGGGGATGCACCCGGTGCTCGGTTACTGGCGGGATACGCATCTCAAGATTACAGGAGATGCTGTCTACTACCTGCAAAGTACGTTTCTATCCGATTGGGAATTTGTAAGCAGGCAGAAATTAAGCGAAACCTTGTTCTATCCCGAGCATACCTGTGAGGGGAATCAGCCGGTGCAGGTTGTGGCAAGCGGTCCGGACGCTCACTGGGATTCTATCCTGGAGTCTTACTTCGGAGGAATCACGACGGCTAAGAAGAGGATTTATATTACAACGCCGTATTTCATTCCCGATCAGAGTCTGATTATGGGGCTCAAAACAGCCGCCATCAGCGGTGTGGATGTGAAAATCATCCTTCCGGAGATTCCTGATTCCTGGATCGTGCATTATGCTTCTCTGTCGTATCTTCAGGACCTTATGCAGACAGGCGTGAGATTCTATCAGTACCAGCCTGGTTTCGTTCATGCGAAAGTGACCATTATTGATAATTTGTTCGCAACAGTGGGTACCGCCAATATGGATATGCGCAGCTTCTATAGTAATTTTGAGCTCAATGCGATCCTCTTCGACCAGAAGTCTATTGAACGGCTGGAGCATGATTTTATTAACGATTTGAAAAACAGCAAGAAGCTGTCTCTTTCCGAATTCGAGAAGCGTTCCCGCTTCCAGAAGGGCAAAGAGGTTATGGGCAGGCTCTTGTCTCCGCTGTTCTGAGTCGTGGAAAAGAATGCGCTGAATTTGCAAATTGCATCATGGACACCTGTGAAACGGCGGTCTGCCCAAGCGGCGCGTAAGCAGCAAATTCTATGCCCGGTAGTGCCCGGCAAGATTAATAATAAAGGGCTGTCTCGAAAATGATATGCTCCCCTTTAAGTAGACAGGTTTAATAAATAAACCGACTACTTGGAGGGGGCATTTCTTTTTGGCATACATACATGAATATAATGGGACCGAGAAAATGGCGATCATAGAGGAGCTTCAAACAGGTGAAGCCACTCGGAAGGAGATCGCCGACAAATACAACATCAGTGTAGGTACACTGGTGAAATGGCGGCATCGGTATGAGTTATACGGGATTGAAGGATTGGAA
>NZ_LMXH01000005.1 GCF_001541095.1 Paenibacillus sp. FJAT-26967 | reverse complement strand
CGAAGTGCAAGCACTTCATCGATTCCGCTCGACTTGCATGTATTAGGCACGCCGCCAGCGTTCGTCCTGAGCCAGGATCAAACTCTCCGATAAGGGTGCCGGCCGGAGCCGGCGTTTATCTCAAGCTGAATAGCTCAAAAAGTTAATGCTGACGAGAATTTCTTCTCTGTTTAGCGTCCTGATTGCTCAAGACGTTTCAATCACTCGTTGTTCAGTTTTCAAAGGACAATCTTCGTTCTGTCTTTCTTTGTCGTTTCCGCTAATGTCTCAGCGGCAACTTTTATAATTTATCATATCGTGTCGAACTATGCAAGAACTTTTTGAAATTCTTTTTTTGCTCATCAGCAACTTGCTTGTGCCGACAAGAGATTACTTTATCAAAAACTAATTCAGAAAGCAAGAACTTTTTTATTAAATTCAAAAGCAGCTTTTCCTCTCTATAGAATGTACAGTTCATTAACAGCAATATGTCTCCTTAGGACCGCGGGTTATATTGAAGCAGCAAACAGCACTACCTTCTCCCCTTACCTGAATTAAGAAGATTTATGAACTTAGCTTCCCTTGTCTCTCTTTATAGAAGAAACGCAGTCTAAATTCTTTAAGGAAACAAAAAAACCGGCTATTCGGAGAGGATCCGAAGCCGGTCTTTTTACATAGTCTTGTAACGAATTGCAGTCTTATTACATTAGCCGCTCGTACCCATAAAGATATAACGGGCAGCAACGAGAACGAAAAGGACCCACATAAGCCAGTGAATTTCGTGCTTTTGCTCATTACGATTGCTGATTCGGGAAACAACTGCGAGAAGTACGTAACCCAGAATACCGAGTGAAATACCGTTAGCAATGCTGTAAGTGAAAGGCATGAATGTGATTGTCAGGAACGCCGGAATCCCGATAACAAGATCCTGGAAGTCGATATCACGCACAGCCTGCATCATCAGAACGCCAACCACGATCAGAGCGGAACCCGTAGCAGCCCCGGGAATTAGCGCAACGATTGGAGCGAAGAACAGAGCGAGCAAGAACAGAGCGCCCGTAGTCACGGCCGTCAAACCTGTACGTCCGCCTTCGGCAACCCCTGCAGAGCTTTCAACATAAGCGGTTACTGTACTTGTACCGACCATAGCGCCGCCGCTTACTGCAAAAGCATCGACGAACATCGCTTTACCGACACGCTTGTTGCCTTCTTTCTTATCTTTCATCATACCTGCGCGGTTAGCCGTACCTACCAGCGTACCGAAAGTGTCGAACATTTCAACGAATGTAAAGGTAACGATTACGGATACGATACCCACGCCCATAATACCGGCGAAATCGAATTCCCAGAAGTTAAGCTGTCCAAGATCCGGGATCCAAGGAGTCTGCGGGTTGTTCAGCGAGCTGAGGTTAATGTGGCCCATGAGCAGCGCAACCACTGTAGTACCCAGAATACCGAACAAGATAGCTCCGCGAACCCGGAGGACCATCAAGATCGAGATAAGGGCCAGACCGACTAAAGCAAGAACAACATCAGGATTCGAGAATTTTCCAAGCTCAAAAATCGTTTCGAAACCTTGGAGCGGTGTAAACTGACCCTTCGGAATATCATTAACGGTTTCAACCGCTACCGACAGCAGCCCGGTGTTCTTCAAGCCTACGATGGTAATGAAAAGACCGATACCTACCGTAATGGCGTGCTTGAGACCGTCCGGAATTGCGACGAGAAGCATTTGCCGAAGCTGTGTAATCGTAAGCAGAATAAAAATGAGCCCTGAAATGAAAACCGCAGTAAGTGCCATTTGCCAAGTAATCGGATTACCTGTCGATGCGGTGGAAATAACCACGGTAGCAAAATACGCGTTGAGTCCCATACCGGGAGCAAGTGCAACAGGGAAATTTACGAACAGACCCATTGCAATCGTAAATACACCAGCAGCGATGGCGGTTGCCAGGAAGACCGGGTACCATTCCATGCCTGTTTTACCGAAGGCGGTTAGAATGTTCGGATTAATGACTAAAATGTAAGCCATTGCCATAAACGTCGTGATGCCCGCCATAATCTCTGTCCGAACGTTTGACCCGTTTTCTTTCAATTTAAAAAAACGATCCATTGCAACGAAATCCCCCTTAAATTAGATGAGAACAACAAAAATCCCGGTGACATCTGTCACCCGGACTGGTTGCAAGCAGAGCGGCTGCCACGGGCAGGCCACATCTTTTTGATATTAACGTACCCCAGGCTGCTTAAGGCAGATCTCAGGTTCGTCCATTTCAAAAAGCGGCGCCATGCATCGCTAGGCTGCACGTTCTCTTCGTAGCCAGATCATTACGGTGACCTCGTAGAAACTTCCGGGCCTATCCCCGGAATTATACGAAAAGCATTCAGTTTTGTTATTCCCTCTTCTTCTTCATTCTAGTTAGCCGCATCTATTCTGTCAATACGGAATGACGAATATTAATTTGGCAAAAAAGCAATAATGTTCGTGATTAATCCCGATAGTTTTCCTTGTAATTAAATCGTTTTGCCATAAAAAAGCGCCTTTCCCTCTCCGATTATGGAGAAGAAAAGGCGCTGCCGTACTATTCCCACTCGATCGTTGCTGGCGGTTTCGACGTTACATCGTAGACGATACGGTTGACGTTGTCCACTTCGTTGACGATCCGCACGGAGATTTTCTCCAGAACATCCCAAGGAATGCGCGCCCAGTCGGCTGTCATGCCATCGATGGAAGTGACTGCACGGATGCCTACTGTGTAAGAGTATGTTCTACAATAGAGTAAATTACTATTCAATTATTGCGTTATTTTCGTATACCAATTGTAGCTGGTGAAAACACTGGTTTCAAGCCTAAACCAGAAATGTGTCCTCTTCAATAATAAATAAAATTATCACCTTTATTCTGAGGTTTAGTTTTGCTACTTTTGTAATAAGTGTCTAACCTCACTAAATAACAGATTGATATCTCTTTCATGATAAATTCTTTGTTTGTTAAATTCATCGTACACATTCAAAAAATTAAGTGAACTGTCAATTTCAGCAATTGCAGATTCAATTACAAACCTCTTCAAAGGTTCAATCATATGCGTTAGCAGGTTAACTTGGCTATCATTAATAATTTGTAATATATGCTTTTTTGCTCCATCACTTAGGGACGCATTGTTATACAGTCTGTCTAATCTTTCATGCATCTGCTTATACTTGTGCGTTACATAAATATAATCAACATCAAATGAACCTCGTCGGAGTTTTTTTAACTTTTCAATCCCCTCTAACCTCTCATCTTCCGATAGTTGGGAGATTTTAAATTCATCTTCAAGTATAGGTATTATTGATAAATCACCGCGCAACTGTATTTTACCGTTAATTTGTCGATTAAGGTTATCAATTGCTTTTAGGTGGTTATCAAGAATGAATCCTTGACGAATAAAGTGGACTAATGAATTTATTTGAATAATAGAAGCATAGTCAAAGTTAAATTTGTCGTTCGCTAACATCATTAGGTCATCTTCTAACGAAACAGTTGTTTTACTTAATATTTCTTTCAATTTTTGAGGAGGAGTGACTACTTCCCTTATTTCAAAATTGTTGAGATTATCAAATATCAGTTCACCATTTGTATATTCCAGCCACTTTGTAATAAGCCCCACACAGTCAAACAGCAGTTCGGCATAATTTAATTTGTAATTTTCATTCAAATAAACGTATTTTAACATTGAGTCTATCTTTTGTTTCTCATGAAATTCACCAAAATCAATAACTTGACCATTATTTTCGTTTAATTCTTTCAACAGTAAGTAGCCATCTTTATTGTTCGGATTAATATCTGGTGCATACACCGTTCTATAGCCTCTGGCTACCTCACCACTTGATATAAACAAATCAGAAGACTGTCTCAGGCTGTTAAATTTATCAAACCTACTAATCCATTTAATAAAATTAACAATTACAACACCTAATTCTTTGTTAAAATAAGATGCGGTTAATGTTTCTAATAACTTGTTCAACTCTTTAGCAATAGGTTCAAATCTTTTATATACTTGGAATCCAAGAAACTTTCTATCACTTATCAGTGTGAGGTAATCTTCTTGTTTCAAATTCAGAAGATCATTATATGACTTAAATCTATTAATTTCATCATAACCAAAAAGTATTTTAGTTATGTTATTCATTACTGATAATATTTGAGTGTCCACTTGCATTTTAAAATACTCATTGAACTCATCATCTAACAAACCTCTACTATGTAACTCTTTGATTGTTTGTGTGATTACTTTTGTAATCATATCCTTAATTTCTAACCGTTCTTTCCCCTTTAAGCTATAACTTAAAGGTCTCCTAAATCGTAAATCAAACGGTAAATCATTAAAATCCCCGTAATCTGAATTGAAAATACAGATTATTTTCTCCCAACCTAATACTTTGGCTGCATAGCCCAATTCTAGTAGAACATTTGGGTTAGGTGTTTTCCTTCCATCAGAATTACTATTAATAATACTTATGTCAGCAATAAAGAGTTGTGATTTATCAATCTTCTTGAAGATTGTATTTACAATGTCTGGCGTTCCAAGCTCATTTTTGGTGTCCCGGTCTAAATTCAATTCTATATGGAAATCCTGTAGTTTACTTAATTCCTTTACAGATGCAGATATACAAGATTCAATAAAACCTCTGTTCTGATTATTGGGCAGATCTGATTGCCACGAATAAAAAATGCTTCTCTTCATATTTATCCCCTAATCTTGTATTTTATGTCCTTGCACTTATCACTTAGCTAATACTTTCCTAAGTTAGTTTCCTTTTTGCAATAGTCCTATATAATGTAGCCCTCTTTACTCCTGTCATTTCCTCTATTTCTTTCACTGTATATGTTTGTGTGTCGTACAACTTCAAAGCTTTTTCGATTTTCTTTTGATCGCTTACAGGTCTACCACCTTTACGACCTCTCGCTCTAGCCGCTTTAAGTCCAGCTTGTGTTCGTTCAATTATGATGTTGCGCTCGAACTCCGCGAAGACTGCTAACATCCCAAATAAAGCCTTTCCTGCGGCACTGGTGGTGTCTATATTGTCATTGATGGAAACCAAATGCGCCTTTTTTTGTTGAATCTCATCAAGGACTTGTATGAGTTTCACCGTTGAACGAGCAAGCCTGTCTAATTTGTAAACGACAAGTGTATCTCCCTCGCCTAATATATCCAACGCAATCTGTAGCTGTTCTCTATTGTCCTTCGCCCCACTTGCTTTCTCTTGAAATACTTTCTTTACACCATATTTATTAAGTGCGTCCAGTTGAAGGTCAAGTGTCTGATCTGCCGTAGATACTCTTGCGTACCCAATTATCATCTAGCACCGTCTCCCATATTCTTGTGTAGGATAATTATACCACTAAACGCTATTTATTGATACATAGAATTTGAGATGAGTTATGATACAAAACATACGGACTTTTAACAATTTTAATAGGCATCCAGCCGTCTCACGCAAGCATCCCATAAACCTTCGTTTTTGCAACAATCTATCCCCCATCAATACATTCCCTTTCGAGGTAACAAACATCATTACACCATTGACCGCAAGGAGTTTTCATGAAGTTAATGGTCGAGGAGGGGGGGTAGTTTACAGGTGACAGCAGAAACTGGACACCAAATACCGCCATAACACCCCCTTCCAGACACCCATTGGTTATTTTTCACGATACGATAGATTATCACACCGCTACTATATTTCGGTTACTTCTCAGTCTCCAAGTAAAATATTCATATTTTTTAGTGTTGCCAAACCACGATAACACAAAGCACTTTCAACACTTTAGGAAGTGAGGGAGAAAAGAGGTACAAACGTCTTTCCTAAACTTAGGAAAAGATCAACCTTTGCCAGCCATGGCAAGGTTTTTTGCCGTTCCTCCCATCAACCAATTTTGAAATTTAGGGGATGGGCTATTATGAGAAATAATGAAGTAATTGAGCATCAAATTGAGGTTTTTCAAAACGAAGAGTGGCTTCCAATCGTAGGCTATGAAGGATTTTATGAGGTATCAAATCTAGGACGAGTCAAGCGCCTCAGCAATAGTGGTACTTGCAAAGAAAAGATTCTGAAACCGCAACTCCAAAGAGATGGATACAAAAGAGTAGATCTGTCCAAGAAGGGTCAAAAAAAGCGATTCCCTATCCATAGGTTGGTAGCAACTGCATTTATTCCTAATCCACAGAACAAAGAACAAGTCAATCATCAAAATGGGAATAAGTTAGACAATAGACTTGATAACTTAAATTGGATGACACGAAAAGAGAATATCGCTCATGCCCACGAAACTGGGCTAGTTAAGAAGAATGAGAACCCAGTAATCGCGACTCATTTGGACACTGGTGAACAACGACAGTTTAAATCGCAGAAAGAAGCCTCTTGCGAACTTGGTGTTTATCCGAAGAATATCTCCAATGTATTAAATGGAAGAATAGCGCATGTGAGTGGGTGGTCATTTGAACGTAGTTCGTTAAATCAGAAATCATCTTAACAACAGCAAGCATTCATTGGTCAGCCCAATGTTTATATAGATATCTAATCCCAAGCCGAAAATGCTTGGGATTTTTGCTTGTCTTTAAGGAAAAAGTTGTTGTAAGTGATCTTTGCGGAAATTCTAGATCATGTTAATATGAAATACCTTTTAGTTTACCTTTATTTATTCGAGCAAAGTTCCAAAACTCAGAGTGAGCCAACAGCGTAGCGTTGGCGAGCTAAAAAGCTAGCAATTTTGAGCCTTTAGGCGAAAAATTACTAGCGCGCCGGGAGGCTAGTCACGCAACGATCATCTTTGCATCCATTAGTGGTAATGTTAGTGCAACTATCCCTAATCCATCAGTAATTATCAAAATAAAAGTGGTGAAAAAACTGTGCAGAATCGACCTATTAATTTATTTCATAATTAATACCTCGATCTTGCACAATTTTTCAGATCATAAAATACTAATAAAATTAAGAGGAGTCGATCAAATTGAATCATAAATTTACACTAACAGAATTGGTTAATAAGTACGGTAGCAAGGAGCAGAAGCAAGCGTTAAAGAAAAACGGTAAAATACCTACTCGTTCATTTAACAGCATTATCAAGAGTGCGCGTGAAGAATGGGAAACCGTAGATGTTACTGGCAGAGGTACAAAGCGCATTATTACATGCGATGGCAAGCGTATTGTTAAAGCCAAACGTGAAGATAGGCGCTCAAACAATGGTCAGGGGCAACTTGCAGGAGAGTTTGACCTATGTTCGCTCGTTATTGACTATCTAATCAAGAAAAACAATAAGATCAATCCTATGTCTGCTACCAAATGGATTCTTGAACTCGGTATAGTTGATGCCAAACTTTCTAATGCTATGTACATTACTAGAGGTCATCATATAGGTAACCTCCAAAAGCAATTTACCGATGCAATCGAAGATTATGACAAAGACGAAAAAGACTTTGAGATGCTAGAAGAGTTTATCCAAACGTATCTCAAACATACGAAGTTGAGTCTGGTGTCAGTATTCAATAAACTAAGCAAAGTCAGAGCAATCATCCATATCAAGGAAGTCTGGGGATGCGGCACTGACGGTTTGCATCGGAAGTTAAATAAGTCCGAGATTAAGGAAATTGCCGATCTTCGAAGAAGACTGCTAATTATTCATAATCTAAAGGGAAGTGACTTGTTTAAGGCTAACATGAAAGGAGTAAAAGAGTTCAAGAGAGCCTTTAACAGTAATCTTCTAGCACAATTAGGATTGCAATACTACTATGAAGCACATGATTGTGTACTACAAGATTCAGATGCAGGACTATTTACTACGTTAGATAAGTTGCGTAATAGAGGCGAACTTGAATTTGCACTAGGTTTAACAGAAGCAAATGCAATCATCATGACTCAGATGTTCAAGGATAAGCATAGCAAGCGTTCATTGGAACTTGCAGAAAAAAGGCAGAAGAACACCTCCAACAGATCAGACACAGACAGAATCCGCAGACTGAAACAAATGCAACATTATGCGCCAATGTGGGAAGTATTGTTGGAATATTTTAGATGCATAAGTTATTTAGGAAAACAATACAGCGATATTGATGCTACTCTAATTTGATAGTCAGACATTAACGAGACAATAAGCTTCGCTTATGGTGGCAAAAAAATATACTTTTTCCCATCCCACAACTGCGTTGTGGTCTGTCTAAAAAGTATCATTTTATTTTCCCCACCTATATAATTTGAATTTACTATTGTTCTTTTGAATCTTAATAGTATGGAACTAACCTCCAAACGAATCAATGAGCGAAGCGAATTGATTCGTAGACAAGGACAAAAGCGAAGCGTTGTCCGCGTCAGTCAGCATTAAATAACAGCACGGAGAAAATTAGAGATGCTAAATAGTATTAGTAAATATGAAATTACATAAGACAAGAAACGTTTTGCCACCAGTGAAGTAACAAAACGTTTCGTTTCTTGTATAAATTCTCTATGAATTAAATATATCTCGAATATTGGGCATAATCGAAACCTTCTCCAAGAACTTGATCTGCAAATTGTTTGATTTCTCGAGCTTCTTCACGTTTTCTGGAACGATCATCCCAATATATCTGACTATTATTGTTAGCTACATTCAACAAATTCAACATATTTTCTCTATTGAAATTTTGAATAAATGGTTTTATAAAATTGCTGTAATTATAGTCAGTTTGATCAAAGTTATAGCTTTTTCCAAATATCACTATATTGAGTTCATACACCTTAGTCTGTAATCCCTGATCTTCTGCAATTACTAACAAATCTTTTATTCTGTTTGGCTCAATATAGTTTCCTGGTTCGCTCGCCATCAAAGGTATTACTCGATCTAAATGCTGATTTAAATCATCATACAAAAACCAGGCAGATATGAATAAGTTTCTGTTATCGCTAACAGTCCTCTCAACTAAGGCTTTGCAAGCATCATTTAGCGCGTTATATACACCATGGTATTGTACAAGAAAACCTATCAAATATTCTATAGGGTCTCCGAGGGTTACATCACTATAATAATTCTTCTCTTCATTGATTTGTTTTAAAAGATTTACATGATTTCTTTCATACATTATTTTTAGGGCACGAAAGTTTATTGCTCTGTACTGAGATGCCTCACTGTTTTCCAGTTTGAAAACGATTTTCCATAAGTCTCTGAATACCTTAGACTCTACTTCTGATACAAAATGTTTTAGATACTTTGTTTCCAAATACCTTTTTAATTGTAGGTCATCTAACATAGCTCCATCTAATCTTGATAAATCCTCTAGTAACTCATTAGTAATCTTTTTCGATAAAAGAGGCGTTTTAATTAATACACTTTCAAGTATATTTCTAATATGTGCCCTAACAGTTTCTTTGTTGGGTTTGTGCAAAATATAATTTTCATTGATTACAGGGTGTGCAGATAAGTGACGATGTAATCTAAGGTTTTCAATGTGTTGCTTCTCAGCATTGTTAATAAGCGAGGTTCTAGCCTCAACAAATTCAACTAACTTAGTTTCCCATTCGGACGATTTAGGATTAGCTTTCTGTAAATCCTCAATCTCACTCATAATTGATATAGCAGTAGGGTCATTATAAAGTTCCTTTAAATCTGTTACTTTATATAGTAAATCACATATGGCAACAGAATATAACATCACTAAAGCAGACCGATAGTTCCCGTTGCTGTATGAACTAATAACTTCTTGAAAATATTCCTTTGATCTAGGATGGTATATACGCTCTGATACGTACTCAATTGAAAAATCCATTTGGGCACTCCTTTAGTAAGATTATATTTTTTTATTATAACAAAACCTTTTTTTCCATTTTACCATATCATTTCTTGATCGGTTAATCCTCCGCGCTAACATACCCTAATGTGAGACGGTCAACCATTGCCCCCTCTCTCAGACGCTCATTTTTGGCTCTAATGCCTTGCCTAGAGTCTGGCAAGGCAATTTGTCTTAGGAATCTCCTTCACAAGCTTACAATGGCACTGAGCGGTCTATAACAGCGTTGAATAGTAACGTCATCAAGACCAATTTGTTTAGTTTTGTCGTTTCAGACTCTGAATTGAGCCTTGTTTTATCTTTACTCCGTTGAGCGGGCTATGCAAACGACCAATCTGCAAAATATCCTCTTGCTCTAATCCCCGTAGATACTTTGAAGTAATCTGAGTATCAAAATGCCCCATCAATCTACTCAAACTGTATATATCAATTCCATTTCTTAACTGCTTTTGTGCGAAATAATGCCTGCAATCATGCGGAGAACAACGGACTTCCTTTCTCACACCAGCATTATTACAATGCTCTTTTAATATTTTGTTGATGCGGGAGCGGGATAACCGCACAGCCGATTGGTCTAAGAAGTAATATTCTTCAATATCATCCTGTAGCCGTTTTTTGAATCTTTCTTGCCTTAATGCTTCATACCGTCTCATGTATTTACGCATGATATTGCTAATATACACCAGACGTTGTTTAGAGCCTTTTCCGTGAATTAAAATGTGTCGCCGCGCTATATCATCATTCTTGATGCCGCACAGCTCAGAAACCCTTATACCAGTGTCAAAAAGCATAATAAGAATGAGCTTGTCACGAATATTGGAATACGTCTCTTCTTTGAGGTCATTTATTATCCGCGACACCTCATCATCATTGAACGTGACAATGACCGTCTTTTCTTCTTTGAGGTTCTTAATCCTACGCATGGGGTTACTCTGCTCATCGATAAACTCTTCGGTCACTAAGTATTGGAAAAACACTTTTAATGTAGCTATGTTGTTATTGATCGTTCTGTTGACTTCTTTTCCGACACGCTGACGTTCTTGGATGTACTTCTTGATACTAAGTTGCGTCACTTCCTCGACCTCGGTTACACCCAACTCTTTAACGGTAAACCTCTCCCACCTGTACAAACGAAACAAACAAAGATCAACATACTTCTTTTCTCTACCCAAAATTTCTTGGTTCAGCTTGAAATCTTCGATCAACTCATGAATTTTGGTCATAAAAAATACTCCCTTCTATTTGCTAAATAACGCAGATAAAAGAGAGTAATTTTTTGCACTCTATTGTTGCAGGTCTACGCAGGATTTCGATACAACCAACGCTAGAAACCCTTATGTATCAAGGCTTTCGAGCAACTGACAGCATCGAAACTTACTAACCTATTCCCACTCGATCGTTGCCGGCGGCTTGGACGTAACGTCGTAGACGATACGGTTGACGTTGTCGACTTCGTTAACGATACGTACGGAAATCTTCTCAAGCACATCCCAAGGGATACGTGCCCAGTCCGCTGTCATACCATCGATGGATGTAACGGCACGGATGCCTACTGTGTAGGAATACGTACGGGCGTCGCCCATTACACCGACACTCTTCATGTTAGGAAGAGCGGTGAAATACTGCCAGATCTCACGATCAAGACCCGCTTTGGCGATTTCGTCGCGCAGAATTGCATCGGATTCACGAACGATGGTAAGCTTCTCTTCCGTAACTTCACCCAGGACACGAATTGCAAGGCCGGGACCCGGGAATGGCTGACGCCAAACAATAGCAGCCGGAAGACCGCATTCTTCGCCGACTTTACGTACTTCGTCTTTGAATAGGGCTTTGAGAGGCTCTACAAGCTCGAATTTCATATCTTCAGGCAATCCGCCTACATTATGGTGCGATTTGATGGTATGGGCTGTTGCCGTACCGCTTTCTACGATATCGGTATACAGGGTTCCCTGCGCCAAAAATGCAAAGTCACCAAGCTGCTCGGATTCATGCTCGAATACGCGGATAAATTCATTGCCGATAATTTTACGCTTCTGTTCGGGATCGCTGACACCAGCCAGGTTACCGAGGAAACGATCGCGCGCATCGATCTTGACTACATGCATATCGAATTTGCCGACGAAAGTTTCCATAACGCTCTCAGCTTCGCCTTTACGCAGCAGGCCGTGATCGATAAACATGCAGGTCAACTGGTCGCCAATCGCTTTGTGCAGCAGGATTGCCACTACAGAGGAATCGACACCGCCGCTCAATGCGCACAGTACTTTGCGGTCGCCTACCTGTGAACGAATGTCGCGGATAGTATCTTCGATAAAGCTTTCCATGCTCCAGTCACCCGCACATCCGCAAACATCGTAGATAAAGTTGCGGATCATTTCATTGCCTTGCGCCGAGTGGCGGACTTCCGGGTGGAATTGGACAGCTACGATGTTCTTGTCCGGATGGCTCATAGCCGCAATCTCACAAGTTTCGGTGCTTGCGTCCAGAACGAAACCTTCCGGCAGACCGCAAACGTGATCTCCGTGGCTCATCCATACGACTTGATTAGCATCCAGATTCTTAGCCAGACGGCTATGTGACTGGAACTGCACTTCGGATTTGCCGTATTCCCGCTTGGCTGCGCGCTCTACTTTACCATTCAGTTGATGAGCGATCATTTGCATGCCGTAGCAGATGCCCATGATCGGAATACCCAGGTCATAAACTGCAGGGTCCACAATCGGGGAACCTTCACCGTACACACTTGTCGGTCCGCCCGAGAAAACAATCCCTTTGGGGTTCAGTTCGCGGATTTTCTCCGCAGGGGTATTGTAGGGCAGTAATTCACTATATACGCCCAGGTCGCGAATGCGTCTGGCGATCAGCTGATTGTACTGTCCGCCGAAGTCTAATACAACAATCATTTCGTGTGACTTTATGATATCCATGGTCCGCCTCCTAGTATAATCTTGATCATTATATATAACAAAGGCGGAGGAATCAAGGCATTCTCATCCCTCAATCCGCTTCCAAATCTCGAGAATCCGGCCTTTGCCGACGATCCCTGCGCCGCTCCGGTCATAGCGGACTTCTTCATACAAGACGGCAAATTCCTCCAGCGCTCTGCGACGCGAGTCATCCACGCTTCCGAGCGCCGCAACGTACTCGCGCAGTGTCTGCTGCGGCGCGAGGCTGCCGTGGCTGCGGAATACCCGCAGCCACAGCCGTTCCATCAGCGCGGCGCTGCCCGCGCTGCGGCGGAGCGCCGCGGTTAGACGCGGCGCAAGGGCATTGCCGCGCCGCTTCATAAGCAAGCGGCGCATCATCAGGGCCGCGGCGAGTACAACGAGCGCCGCGGCAGCAGCCAGGGCGGCCGGAGACTGGGCCGCCCGCGCAAACGCGGGCAGCAGCGCTGCCGCCCACTGCGGCGGCGGGGCTATGCCCGGCTGCTCTGCCTCCTCCGGCGGGATGGAGGCAGAGGCAGGCACAGCCTGTGGCCCTGCGTCGCCTGCCTGCGGTGCCGCGAACCCGGGCGTCGGCTCGAAAGCAAGCCAGCCGGCGCCCGGGATGTAGGCCTCCGCCCACGAGTGGGCGTCGCGGCTGCGGACGGTAACCGAGAGGCTGCCGTCCGCAGCGCGTTCGCCCGCTTCACCGGGGGCGAAGCCTTTGACCCAGCGGGCAGGTATGCCTGCAGAGCGAAGCAGAACGACCATGGATGTTGAGAAATGGTCGCAATAGCCCACTCGGCTGGTGAACAGAAAATGGTCGACGGCATCCTGTTCCCCAACCGGCCGCTTAGGCTCGCTCATGCTATAGCGGTACCCTGTACGCAGGTACCGCTCGATCGCTAGTGCAGCACTAAGCTTCTCCTCTCCATGGTCCGCAGTCAAACGGAAAGCGAGTTCCTTGACACGCTGCGGCAGCTGCCCCGGGAGCTGCAAAAACGCAGCAAGCTCGGTATCGGAGAGTTCGGACTCCTCTGCCGGAGGGCCTCCGTGAACCTTCCAACTACTGACTGACCCTCTAAGTCCGCTTCGCAGCTCGGCATCGCTGACCGGCTCCTTTTCGTTCCGACCAAGAGATTTCCATACAAGCCAATCCGCTCCAAAACGCATGGGTGTAATCGCGATCCGGTATGATTTTAACGTTTCGGCATTAAGATTCATAGTAACCTTACCACTCTCGCGGCTTGACTGGATTTCGGCCGGCTGAATGTGTTTGCCTGAAATGCTGATTGCTTCCTGTAAAGCTTTTACAGTACCCCCTGCGAAAATCTGGGTCCCCAGTTGATTCCCTGCAATTTCTGTAATTTCCTGAACCAGTAACTCGGAGGAATTAAGCAGCTGCTCAGGATCACCTTGCCTCTCCTTCTCCCGCTTCTCTGTTCCAATTTCGGCAGAAGACTCGCTTCCAAATTTAGAGTCCCCGCCTCCGCTTCCCGGTACAGAAAAAGCAGGTTGAAGCTGTGAATAAGGCTGAGACCATCCTTTTCCATCATAAAAGCTCTTCGATTCTCCCCGCCAATAAGTCATCACGGGTGTCTTAGCCTTAAAAGCGATCCGGTTATCGGGGAGGATCGGACCGCCGATCCACGTATCATCGCTGCCATAGCCGGTAAGACTCACCGCTGTTTCTGAAAGCCCGGGAGAACTGTAGGAAAGGGAATGCCGTCCGCTGAGAAGGCGGTTAACCCATCCGTCCGCGGCAGCTTGCAGGCTTGAAGTCCGCATGGGAAGAAGCTTGTTCTCCTCGTGCGCCCAGATTCCGCCGATATAAAGAGCAGCCGCTGCGGCAAGACTGAGCGCAATCCAGGACAACGGCCAAGCTCCTTCCTCTGACATAGCAAACCGTCTTCTAAGACGGGGGATGGTCAGGAGAGCGAGCAGCAGAAGTCCTAATGCAGCCGTACGAACCAAACCGGGAGTCGTGTCCATGCCCGCCCATATTTGCAGAACAACCAGGTATCCTCCTGTTGCAGCGGCAAACCAAGCACCATGCTGCCGATGCAGCAAAAGTTGGTTCGAGGCGGAAACAAAAGCCGCAGAGCCGATCAGAAAAAGCAGAGTCTCCAGCACCCAGCTGATTTCACCGAATCTACCCGCAGCCGCTAGACCAAGATCGGAATACAAATCATTCCATATGTGAAGCGGCCACCCACCCCACGGGAAATTACCGCTGCGATAGAGGTATCCGATCATTATCGTAATGCCAGTAACTTTCCCTATCCACAATACATAAGCGGAACGGACTACAGCCGAGAGCATTAAGAAGTAGCCGAAAAGGAAAGCATAAGGTGATATACCGCTGCGCTGCATTATGCCAACTTCCGAAACCATGGGGCGCAGCCATTCAAGAAGAAGCAGAAACCAGATCACAGTAAGTACGGTATTCCTCACAATCAGCAAGCCGCCCGTGCTGTAAATGACGGTGTCAGACTCCTTCGTGAAGACACTCGAATCCCTGAATCTGCCTGGATAATATTCACCCGTCTCAACGGTAAACGATGATAGTGAGGGTGCGGATGGGGTTTCTGATTTCCACGGTTTAAGCGTCCTCTGCTTATCCTCGTATAAGTTCGTCTCGTGTGAATTCATCTCCCGCGCCTCCCTTCACCCGTAAGACTCAAATCCGGAAATCGATTATTACGCACGGCTTGATGGTTCTTACGGTCTGCTGCCACTCTATGAAAATCAGATGATAGAGCAATAGAAACAAATGCTGCGCCTGCGTCTCTAAGCATAGCGGCGACACGAAGATCTTCATCAGACAGTGAATCGGCTGCATGAATATACACAACCTCCACAGGTCTCCGTGCTGCAAGAAGCGCAATGATGCCCATAACTACTCCTTTATCCAGCCTGGATGTCAAATAAATCATACCGATCCCAGGCGGGAGTGAGGCATGTTCCTTCTGAAGAATCATAAGCCCGCGGCCCTTCTCCCCTCTAAGAGAAGCGAGCAGTTCAAGCGGCGCGCTTACGCGGACATTATCCGTTACGGAAGCAGTAGCGGTATATTCGTAAACCGGCTGCTGTTCGTACACATCGGTAATCTCTGTTCTGTCCCGGAATGTGGTTCCGGCAACAATCCCTCGCGCCCCGAAGCCATGTTCGGTTACCGCACTTGCAGCCAGACTTATTCGCTTCTCAAGCAGACTGAATCCGCACAGACATGCATCTTCGTCCGGGCCCGTTATCTTGCTGAGATTCGTTCGCTGCTTCCTCTTTCGCTGCTTCCACAGTTCGCCATTTTCTTCATCACTCAGCGGTTGTGTTTTGCCTGCTAAGACTTTAACCGGCCTTTTCTTCTTCCTGTCTTTGTGAAGAGGGGCGGCAAACCCGCAGCGGCAAGCAGCTGATCCTTCTCCGCAAAGCGGATCGGGGTCGAGAATAACCATACGGGATAGCTTTACGGAGGCAGATCGGACCTGCGTTTGCAGAGTCCCAGCCCGTGCCGTTGCTTTCCAATCGATCCAGGACACCGGATCACCTGAAATATACGCCCGGCTTCCGGCATACACTGAGGCTGAGAGCCGTGAAGCCTCCCGGCTCCATGTCTCACTCTCCTCCAGCCTTGATGCAGCAAGAGTCCTGCCCAGAGATTCAGCAGCGGCCGGATAAACAGTTAAATGGGCTTTCCCTGCCGCCTGTACCCTTTTGATAAAAAAACCGAAAAGATCCCCGCTAATCACTTCGGACTTCATGAGAGTATAGTGACCGCGCTGTATATGTTCAATCCTGTAATTCAGAGGGATGGTTCTGCGAAACCACGGAAAACAGAGCAGCGTGACACAACTGCTCTCCCCGCGCTCCTCATGCTGCCAATATTCCCGGACAGCCAGCCAGCATACCGGAAGAAACGAACGATGATTAATATGGAGCCGTATCTGCGCGGTTTGTCCGGCTGTTAGCCGTGAAACACGGATTTCCCGGTCTAGAACGGCTCCGTTCAACGTAAACAGAAAGAGGGCCGCACCCGAACAAGCATTGCACCATAGAAGCGCTTCTACCAGGAGAGGAGCTATGCCCCCTATGCTCAAATAAACAGCGTGGGCCGCTATGGCTCCCAGAATCGTCGCAGACAAAACCAGCCATGATTTGATCATGAGGCTCACCTAGCGAATGGCTGCAAAACGCAGCACAGGGATAGGTACAGAAGCAACCGCCGCTTCTACGGCGGACCTTGCGCTCCGTCCGGCCATCCGCGCTTCAGGCACAGGGAGCAGACGGTGTGCGAACACGGCAGCAGCCAGATTCTTGATATCATCGGGCACCACATACCTGCGCCCCTGCATCAAAGCTCTAGCCTGCGAGGCCCGCATAAGCGCAGAGGAAGCCCTCGGACTTGCTCCGAGCCTCAGATCCGGATGTCTTCGCGTAGCGGCCGCAAGGCTGACAATGTACTCACGGAGTGAGTCGTCCACACTCACTGCCGCCGCTTCATGCTGAAGCTCGACCCACTCTTCCTGCAGCAGGACAGGCCTTAGCTTATCGGTCGGACGCCTCTGCAGATGCCGCTCCAGCATAGCGGACTCGCCGGCTTGATCCGGATACCCGAGGGACAGCTTCATCAAAAACCGGTCCAGTTGAGCCTCGGGGAGGGGAAAGGTCCCTTCGTGATCCAGCGGATTCTGTGTTGCGAGCAGCAGGAAGGGTTCGGGAAGCTCATGAGTAATTCCGTCTACGGTGATACTTTTCTCTTCCATAGCTTCAAGAAAGGCCGATTGTGTTCTGGGAAGCGCACGGTTCAGCTCGTCCGCCAGAACCACCGGATTCATCAGCGGTCCGGGACTGAATTCAAAGGAGCCGCTCTGCGGCTTGAAAACGGACACGCCTGTTATATCCGATGGCATCAGATCAGGGGTGCATTGAATCCGTTTATATTCACAGCCGATAGAAGCCGCCAGACTGCGGACGAGCAATGTCTTGCCAACGCCCGGCACATCCTCCAGGAGGATATGTCCGCCGCACAGCATGGCAACTACACATTTTTCAATAACATCGCGTTTGCCGAACACGACTTTCGAGACTTGATCGACCACTTTGTTCAAAAGAGGTTGGGGTTGGTCAAATAAGAAGGTTCGATTGGAAATCACGGGAAAGCCTCCTAATGGAATTCATCTATTCCCAGTGTTTCCCGATCTCTATTAAATTAGACGTGCTAGAGCGACAGGAAATAGAAACGGTTAGTAGATAGAGTGACATAATGAGCGGACGCATCGGTGCGGCGCTCTTCTACTGCAGCGCCGAGTACTTCTGCCGTTTGAAGAAGCGGCACGTACAACGTACCTTCTATTAGATGGATATCCGGTAAAGAATAAACCTCCGTTTGCTTGCCCCACCGGTTTACCGTCCATGTATAAGTGGATAAGTTGTAATCCAGCCGGGTATAGCCATAGGATACCGATGCGGTTCTAGTATCCGGGGACCAGACAACTTGGGCTCCCATTTCTTCTGCGAGCACTCTCAGCGGAACTTCCAGACGCCGGTCTGGATAAAGAACCTGATCGGCATCAAGCCGTCTTTCTTGACGGTTCACAGTTAACAAAAGGGGCAGAGATTGTTCGGCGGTGGCGATCCGGATTCCTCCGGCTCCCCCCTCAGCCTCTAAGCTGCCATGTTCGCAGGCTGCACACGGTCCTCCCGTATCGCTCGGTGTACCCGGATTCGCCCAAGCTTGAAGCGCCTCTACATTACTTATGAACTCTTCTTCCTCCGGAATAATGCGATTCCATCGTTCTGCCGTACGGACAGGAAACTGGGCTGGCTTTACTTGCTCATCCAATTTCGCAAACGCATATCCCTTACTTTTGAAATAGCGGATAATTTCAGGAAGAGCTTTAACAGTTTCTTCATGGCCGATGCCGTCGTGGAACAGCAGATTCAGTTCTTTTTTCGGAGGCGCCTTCTTGATCGAGCGGATAATCTCGGCCGCAGGGACGCCTGTTCTTTTGGAATCATTGCTGTCCACATCCCAGTCGAATACGGTAAAGCCCGCTTGGTTCATATAATAGAAATAGAAGGCATCAAAGTTCTGAGCCGTGCCGCCGGGTGCACGAAACAGCTTCGTTCTGATGCCGGCAGCCTGCCGGATCGCTTGATCGGTTTGCTGCACCTGCTCCCAGAATTCAGTAAAGTCCTTATACAGATTTTTGTAAGTGTGATCAAAACTGTGATTTCCTATGGCATGCCCTTCTCGCACAAGCTGCCGGGCCAGTTCCGGGTATGCCTGCACCTGCTCCCCGACTACGAAGAAAGTGGCGGATATGCCTTCTTTCCGCAAAATCTCAAGTACCTGGGGTGTGTATCGGCTGGGCCCATCATCGAAAGTCAGATAAACCGTCGGAGTATCCGTTGTCTTGTAAGGCTTATCAGCCCGCGTTAAGCGGCCGGATTTCAGTTCCCCATAAATTTCGCTGGATGAATGATCGTCCCGGGCGGCGGCATGCACTGCGGGTTCAAGCTGTAAAAATGGATGAAGGGCGGATATTAGCAGAACTAGCAGGATGAACCGAGTAAATCTGACCATTCGCGACCGGGTTAACATGACAATCCCTCCGAATACTCCATCATTTGGCTTGCTGGTAGAATATATGAGAGATTTCAGAGAGGTATGCTAACCGCCTGCGCAATCTAAGTATCTCAGTTGAATCACAAGGACGGACGTTTGTCTGTTTTAACAGAAGGAGGGTTCATAACTTGCAAAGCGGGGGCGTATGAATTGGAAGAAGGGTGCGGAAACTTTACCTTATGGTCCTCTGCGGCTATAGCGAGGTATACGAACCGAATTTAGGCTCTTTTCTTCTTTTTTTCCAAACAACGTTCTAAAACTAAATCAATTTCCTCTTTTTTGGGGTAAAAGGGTATATAGCATGCGCTTTCATATTTTTAAACAAAGAGGTGATGGAATGGGTGATATTAAAGTCGGGATACTTGGAACAGGCTTCTCCGCGACCGCTCACATTGAAGCTCTGCAGCGGATACCTTCCGTTCAGGTTGTTGCCGTTGCTTCTTCCCGTTTGTCTCGTGCCGAAGAAATAGCGGCTAAGTACCGCATTCCCATGTACTATGGCGAGGCGATGGAATTAATCCAGGACCCGGATATTCAAGTTGTACACAATTGCACGGCCAATCATCTGCATTTTGAATACAATAAAGCCGCTCTTCTCGCAGGCAAACACGTCCTGTCCGAAAAGCCGCTCTCCGTAACCGTTAAAGAATCGGATGAACTCCAGCAGCTGGCTAAAGAAAAGGGACTCGTGGCCGGTGTCTCATACATCTACCGTCACTATCCGCTTGTCGAGGAAATCAAACAGCAGATTGCCGCACAAACTTATGGCAACCCCTACTATATTACAGGCGGCTACCTCCAAGATTGGCTGCAGCATGCAACCGACTATAACTGGCGAATGGACTCTGAATTAAACGGACCTTCCCGCGCTATGGCGGATATCGGCTCCCACTGGGTGGATACTGTTCAATATGTGGTGGGCAAAAAGATTGTATCGGTCTTTGCCGATCTCGGCATTGTACATCCCGTCCGTTACAAGCCCAAAAGTCAGGTCAACACGTTCAATGCTTCTTTGCCGGCTATTGAGGATTGCGAACCGGTTAAAGTGGATACCGAGGACTTCGGATCGGTGCTTGTGCGTTTCGAAGGCGGCATGAAAGGAGTATTCGCGATTTCACAAGTGAGCTCGGGCCGTAAGAATAAATTGTATTTTGAAATTGCCGCCGAACATGGAGCACTGCGCTGGGATCAAGAGGAAGCGAACCGGCTGTGGATCGGCTCCAGAGATGTACCGAACCGGATTCTGATGAGGGATGCCAGCCTCATGAGCGACCAGGCCGCTCTCATTACCCATTATCCGGGTGGACATGAGGAAGGCTGGCCGGATGCACTCAAAAATCTGTTCTACGATTTCTACAGGACGATCAGCAAAAAAGGGACTGAACCTGGGGTTCATTCCAAGTTCGCCACCTTTGAGCAGGCTTGCGGGGTAATGCGGATTGTCGAAGCTATCCTGGAAAGCCACAAGCGGCAGCAGTGGGTGGATATTTAAGAAGGTATAGCACAACTGCTTCTAACACTCAACAAGCTCCTCCAGCCCCTTCACTCCTATACAGGGGGAGGGGCTGATTTGTATGCAGAGAGGTTCCTCTGTGTTTCTTCGCATGATAGCCTAATATGGATGCAGCCCTTATGTCCTGACTCCGAAGGTACTCAGAATCTTCAAATGCTCAGAGGGCGCGGATTCGTGAACCTGAATGTTATTTCGACTCTGCTATGTAGGCAAGCGCCTCTTCGATGTGGCCTTTAACCTTGACCTTGCGCCACTGTTTGATTAGTACTCCTTGCTCGTCAATTATAAAAGTTGAGCGTTCGATGCCCATAAACTTCTTGCCGTACATATTCTTCTCTACCCACACATTATACAAATCAGCAACTGCATGTTCCTCATCGGCAAGCAGCACGAAAGGCAGCTCATACTTGCTGATAAACTTCTCATGCCGTTTTAAAGAGTCTATACTTACGCCCAGAATAACTGTCCCCAGGTTACTGAATTCGCTGTGCTTATCTCTAAAATCACAGGCCTGCGTCGTACACCCCGGTGTCATATCTTTGGGATAGAAATACAGGACAACCTTCTTCCCACGAAAGTCCGACAACTTAACCTTCTCTCCATTGCTTGCGGGCAGTTCAAAGTCTGGCGCTTCCTTGCCTAGCTCTGCTGTCATACCAATACTACCTCCTTCAAGTACAGTGTTTGTTTCCCGGGAAATAAATGCTGTTAATTATTTACGCCGGCAATTTGCCTTCCACCTATTATACTAATCCGGCTGCTTCAATCAAAATCCCGCATCGATAAAAATAACCGCTCCGCAGCTTAACGCTGGCGGAGCGGTTATGAATAGCGCGGCGGACTGCACCGAAGCCTGCCTCTATTGAGTTCGGTGCAGACGGCCAAAAAACGAAACAGACGATGTTTTACTGGGCTTGTTGAGATTGGGCTTGCCCCGTCCCTTTTTTACCTTCAGGCTTGTCGCCTTTCTTGGCATCAATGAACTTTTCGAGCGATGGAGTCATTTCCGCCTTAATCTTCTCAAGCAGCTGCTCTCTGGAGATCCCTTTGGACGCTGCGATTTCAGCCAAAGTTTTACCGGCCTCCTGCTGCGCCTTGATCTCATCTGCGGTTAAGCCAAGTATGCCGGCGAGCTGCTCCTTATTAACGAAACCGCCTTTATGTCCGCCGCCATGCTTGCCGCCTTTGCCGAAGTCATTCTTACTGGTGACTGCCTTCTCTATGCGCGTCCCGAGATTGGCTTTCAATTCAGCCGCTTTAGCACTATCCAGTTTGCCTGCGGTTACTTGAGCATCAATGTCTGCGGAGGCCGATGCCGTCAGCTTGGAGATAAGATCCGCTTGGCTGATGCCTTTGCCCTGAGCGATCTCAACGAGCGTTTTACCGGATTTAAGCTCAGTCATCAAAGCTTTCTCTTCCACGCCCAGAACTTGCGCAGCGTTCTTAAAGGGAGAACCGCCGCCGAACCCGAACTTCCCGCCTCTGTCACCCTTATCTCCCCGTTTGGAGTGAGTGCTGTCTGTCGTACTCGTCTTGCCTGTATCGGCAGAGTCTGCCGCGAATACATTCCCGGACAGTGCCGCCCCGCCGCCGAGCAGAAGTGCCGCAGTCAGTGTACTGACTAATAATCTGTTACGAGTTGTACCGTTCATGTAATTTCCACCTTTCAATTGGGTGCTTAAGTATGTTACATCCCAAGTATAGGCAGAAATTATGAACAAACTTTTACGGTAAGCTTAGGAAAACCTAAATCTTTGCTGAAAAGGGGATGAAAAAATTGGATACACCCCGACAAGCAGCACGTGGACTGCCAAGCGGGACAGGGTGTTGACGGTAAACCCCATGGAATCAGGAACCTGCTCCCCGGTACCGCCTCACTCCCAAATTCCACACGCTCAATCCAATGGTAATGAAAATGACACCCATCACCGGCGTTAGCAGAGCAAAGCCCTTCCAGTTCTCCGGATCCAGAAAATAAGCAGCCGGATAGAACCCGACGAAGGCAAACGGAAGAATCCAGGTCAGAATGCCCCGCAACAGCTTGTTGTAGATCGTGACCGGGTACCGGCCATAGTTCTGGATGTTAAAAATCAGCGGCATAATCCCTGTCGGCGAATCCGAAAAGAAAGCCAGCGCGCTAAGTGTCACATAAATACCGCCGTAGATAAGAACGGCAGACACAATGAGCAGCAGCAGCACAAACGGGTCGCTCCAATGGACCGGAAGGTCCAGCGCCATCCATGAATACCCCATAACAGCAGCTCCGGCAAGAGCGCTGAACAGCGACGCCGGGTCCATATTCTCAAGCATAAGCTGCCAGAGACTATGGGCGGGACGGGTCAGAATCCGGTCCATTTCCCCTTTCACAATATAGCGCTCGCTGAAATTCCATAGATTGAAAATCGTGGTGAACAAGCCGTACGGAATCATAAAGAACCCGTAGATGAACAAAATCTGTTCCCGGTTCCATTCACCTAGCAGCTCCGTCTGCTGAAAGACCACGAGAATAAAAATCAAATTCAGACCGTTAAACAGAAGATCCGACGCCACCTCAATCCAGAAGTCGGAACGGTAGGTCAGTCTGGTTTTCAGGTAATTCTTCAGGTAATCCCAAATAAGCGAAAGATAGAACATGCCTTAACCCCCCTGCACGAACAGCCGGGTTCTCGCTTTACGCCACATGAAAGCAATCGGCACAAGCAAAGCGACGAACCAGATAACTTGAATGAAAAAAGCCTGCCAGACGGCACTGCCCTCAATACGGCCCGTAATAACGGATCCCGGCAGGTATGTGATGGCCTGAAACGGCAGCCATTCCAAAAACTTGGCTGTCCATCCCGGAAACATCGTAATCGGCAGAATGAGACCGGAGAACAGATCGACAGCTACCCTCTTCATTCGCATCATACCCTCACTGTTCTCAAGAAAAAAGGCTGACAATCCCGTCATGATGTTGATCTGGGAATTAATCAGAAAGGCAAAAAACAACATAAGCAGGTAAACAACCCATAAGGACGGGTTCGTGGGCAGCTCGACCGGAAACAACAAGGAAGCGATCACAAGCCCCGGAGCCGTGAACAACAACAGACGAAATAGGCCCTCTCCGAATCCTTGCATCATCTTGTAGACCACATAGTTGTAAGGACGGATAAACTGGATAGCCACACTGCCGTCCCTGATTTCATTTGCAATTTCCCGGTCCAGATTGTTGAAATAAAATGCCCGGCTCATCCAGGAAACGACGATATAGGTGGTCATCTGCCCTAAGGTCTGACCGCCCAGTGTCTCCTGGCTTCCATAGATAGCTTTCCATAGGAAGTAGTAAGAACCGATATTCAAAGCGTACACCAGAATTCCGCTGTAATAATTGACACGGTATGCCAGCATCGTAATAAACCGGATGCGGATCAGTTCCACATAAGCTTTATACACGAGGCACCGCTCCTTTATCCCGCTCATCAGAGGTGCCTGATTCTTCTGATCCCGCAGGACTGTCCGATTCAGAGGCTGAGAATTCGCCGAAGGTCGGGCTGGCCTCAGCGGAACCCGACTTATAAATTTCACGGACGATATCATCCGTATTGGTCTCCAGAATGCGGATGTCGTCAATCTTGACAATGCCGACAATACGCGCCAGAACGTCAGACACGTTCGCTGTACGGTAAGGAATGAATACCCTTGCCTCCAGTTCCCCTTCCCGTTTCCAGGTCACATCCATCCCGGATGTAAGAGCCTGTAGACTATCCAGTGTAACCGGCTGGGTAAATTGAAGCACAACCTCTTTGCCTTTTCCCCACGTTTCCTTCAACTGGTCCAGACCACCGTCATAAATAATGCGGCCGTCATCCAGCATAATGACACGGGAGCAGAGCGCTTCGATATCCTGAAGGTCATGCGTGGTCAGCAGAATCGTCGTTCCGTACCGCTGATTGAGCGACTTGAGGAATTCGCGGATCTCGGTCTTCACGACAATATCCAGACCAATGGTCGGCTCATCCAGGAATACAATCGCCGGATTATGCAGCAGTGACGCTGCGAGCTCACACCGCATCCTCTGTCCCAGACTGAGTTTGCGGACAGGTCTGCTGAGCAGTTCACCCAGCATCAGACGGTCGGAAAGCTCATCCAGGCGCTCTTTGAAATCATTGTCGGGCACCCGGTAAACCTTCTTCAAGAGCTGGAAGGATTCAATCACGCCAATGTCCCACCAGAGCTGGCTTCGCTGCCCAAAGACGACACCGATTCCTTTCACGAAAGCTTCACGCTCTTTGTAAGGAACGAAACCGTTCACTTTCAAGTGACCCGAGGTCGGTACCAGAATTCCGGTCAGCATTTTAATCGTGGTCGATTTACCTGCCCCGTTCTCTCCTATGTACCCGCAGATTTCCCCTTGAGGAATATCGAAACTGATATCTTTAACGGCCGTAACCTGATTGTATTCACGATTGAATAAATCACGAAAGGCCCCTTTGAGTCCGCCCCGGCTTTTCTGCACACGGAACTCTTTACGGAGCTCTCTGACTTCAATGGCTTGCATAGTTTCCTCCTGTGGACAAGTAGAATGGGAAACATTAGAAGCCCTATGTATTCAGATGTAAACTTGCGGCAACGAAGAAGTTGCCCCTATAATGAAATACATGGTTCCGCCGTTCCCACACATCATCATACAACAAAATGGCATTGGGGAGAAATAGCGTAGGACTTTCCAGGTCAGGCTCTCTGCGGTGACACTCCGTTTCAATTTAACGGTTTTGCAGTTAATAGCGTACTGACTGAATACAAGACTATTATGAGATGAAGGGGAAGGAACTCCATGCCCAATAAGAAACGCCGAAAGTGGAAACCGTGGAGATTGTTGCTATTCACGCTTTTGCTCGCCTTACTATGTACACTAGGTTATTATGTTTTCAGTATATACAGCTTTGCCGGGAACATTAGCGGAAATGATAATCGAATAGGAGACGCCACATTTAATCCCAAGTATAACAATGAGGAATACAGGCCCCCTGCCTGGGAAGGCACGGAAAGAGTCAATGTCCTCCTGCTTGGGGCCGATGCCCGGGGAGATGACAGCGGGGAACCGCTCCGTTCCGATACGCTTATGATCGCGTCCATCGATCCTGTAACGAAGAAAGCCCATCTCATGTCTATTCTGCGCGATACTTGGGTGAAGATCCCCGGCAACGAAGAAGGACGCATCAATTCAGCGTTCACCATCGGCGGACCCAACCTGGCTATGAAAACAGCCAGTGACTTGACCGGAATTCCGATCCAGTACTACTTGTATACGGACTTCAAAGGCTTCATCTCGCTTGTGGATGCCATAGGCGGTATCGACCTAGAGGTGGAGAAGGATATGAAGTATAAGGATTCCGCCGACGGGCATGTGTTTGACATTGATTTGAAAAAGGGCATGCAGCATCTGGACGGCAAAACGGCCCTGCAGTACGTTCGCTTCCGGCATGATGCGGCATCCGACTTTGCCCGTACCGAGCGCCAGCGCAAATTCCTGACGGCGGTAGCCGAGAAAATGCAGTCGACTCAGTCGATCGTGAAACTGCCGTCGATCCTCAAAAAGATGCAGCCTTACATCACAACCAATCTGTCACTGAGCGATATGCTCAAGCTCGGTTCCTTGGGACTCGACGCCAAAGCGCAAGGAATTACCGGTGTGCAGATTCCTCCTGAGGAACTCGTGGTTGAGAGACGGATCGGAGGCGCCCAAGTTATCGGCGTAGACAAGACGCGCCTCAAGCGTTATATACAGGATGTTTTTGACGGCACGCAAAACGGCTCTCCGGGAAGCAGCGAATCCGGGACCGGATCAGGTACAAGCCCTAGCAGCCCAAGCACCGGCTCCGGCTCCGGCAATTCTTCCAGAAGCGAGAGATAGCAGAACATCATTGGAGGTCCTGGTCCTATGGAATCTCCACTGATTGATGAGATAGTCATAACGTGTCCGCATTCCCTATAGGGGCGGCACGTTATTTTTCTTAGCAGGCTAAGCCACTTTAATAACCAAAAGGAGATTCGTTCAAATGAACCATACAAAATCCGAACAGCTTCATGAAGAAGCACTGATACATATCGTCGGCGGTGTAAATAGCCCATCCCGCTCATTCAAAGCCGTCGGCGGAGGTGCACCTGTTGCCATGAAGCGTGGAGAAGGGGCTTACTTCTGGGATGTGGACGGTAACAAGTACATCGATTACCTGGCTGCCTACGGCCCAATTATTACCGGTCACGCACATCCCCACGTGACGAAAGCGATCTGCCGGGCTGCGCAGAACGGCACGCTCTACGGCACGCCTACCGAGCTGGAGGTAACATTCGCCAAGATGCTCAAAGAAGCGATACCGTCGATGGACAAGGTCCGCTTCGTCAACTCCGGCACAGAGGCCGTCATGACGACGATCCGAGTAGCGCGCGCCTATACCGGGCGCACCAAGATCATCAAATTCGCCGGCTGCTACCACGGCCACTCGGATCTCGTGCTCGTTGCCGCAGGCTCCGGCCCGTCTACTCTCGGCACACCGGACAGCGCAGGCGTACCCGCCTCCATCGCCCAGGAAGTCATCACCGTGCCGTTCAATGATATTCCGGCACTCGAAGCTGCCCTCGCGAGCTGGGGCGATGAGATCGCGGCCGTGATGGTTGAGCCCATCGTCGGCAATTTCGGCATGGTAATGCCGAAGCCCGGCTTCCTCGAGGGGCTCTGCGCCGCCGCGCGCAAGAACGGTTCCCTCGTCATCTACGACGAGGTCATAACCGCGTTCCGGTTCCACTACGGAACGGTACAGACCTACGCGGGCCTGGGAAGCCGGCCTGCGGAGATCGAGCCCGATCTTACGGCGCTCGGCAAGATCATCGGCGGCGGGCTGCCGATTGGCGCCTACGGCGGCCGTAAGGAGATCATGGCGCAGGTCGCACCGCTCGGACCTGCGTACCAGGCCGGCACGATGGCGGGCAATCCTGCTTCCATCTCCGCCGGCATCGCCTGCCTCGAGGTGCTGAGGCAGCCCGGCACGTACGAGCGCCTCGAGCAGCTTGGCACCCGGCTGGCGGACGGCCTCCGCGAGTCGGCGGCTCGCCACGGCGCCCGGCTGACGGTGAACCGCATCGCCGGTGCAATCTCGACGCATTTCTGCGATCACCCGGTCACGAACTACGACGAGGCGCAGGACACGGACGGCGAGCTGTTCGGCCGCTTCTTCAAGCTGATGCTGGAGCGCGGCATTAACCTGGCGCCGTCGAAATACGAGGCGTGGTTCCTGACCACCGCGCACACGGACGAGGACATCACCCTCACGCTGGAAGCCGCGGACGAAGCCTTCAGGCTGCTGCGAGAATAGCACCGCACACGCGGCACGTCTTATGTATAAGGGCTTGCCACGCCTGCTTTCAAACCAAACACACTCCAAGGCTGCTTCCGACCCGTGAGAGCCGGAAGCAGCCTTGGAGGTGTTTTTGTTTAAACGATCTAAGTTTATCTGTACGCAGCTCATCTTTCTTTGGGTTATTCCGAATATTCCCACTTACAATTTTTTCAAAACCGCCTCAATCTGTTCATTATGCCTATCATTTTTTTTTTGAGATGAATAGACAATTAAGGTGTTTTTGTGCCGGTAATTATAAAGAAATGTTGCAGCCGTTGTATCAAATTGCTGGTCGATTTCTGCCTGCTTAGCATTTTTTTCAGTATCATAAATATAAATATAGATATATTCCTTGATTGTTTTATCTCCAGAATTTGAAAGGCTAAATAATTGAGGCTGAACGTTGACGAGTATCCTGTTAGGTCCTACTTCTTCTGAAACCAATTCGATTCCTTCTTTCTGAATCGCCGATACCACTTGTTCCAGTGTAATGGTTTTGTTCGCCCAGCTGCAGCCGGTAAGTGCCACTAATATAAGAAACGTAATTGATATGAAACGCGGCAACGTAATTCACCTCCTTTATTATTTGTCTGGTAGACGAACTATTCATTTAAAAGATTGCTTGGTTATTCAAATAAATAACTTGCTTTTAGATTAATCACTTTAGATTCACTATATATTATTGACCTTGCATTTTTGCAACAGGATAATCGTATAGATAAGTATATTGATAAAAGGTACTTCCTAAAAAAGCTGGCGCTAAAAATGCCGGGGTTACATACTCCTTTATTTAAATATAAGAGGAATCATGCCAAATGCGGCAACTTTTCCATGAAGGCATCATGAGCGTACTTCCAGTTTAATCATTACGAGGCCGATTATTTATGAGGTAAGTGGTATAGGCCAGTACTTCTTACGTTACCGCAGCAAAAGCCACGGGGAATAACTCACGAAGAAGAGCGAAAACTGGCTCTGGGTATACAAGAAAGCCACTTCCATGGAATGAGCGATATTTTAAAGACGAAGTCGATCCGGGTTTTACGCTCAACAAGCGTGGCCCGCATACGCCTTGCTCTCACCACGACTTAATACGATGCTATGAATTCCAAGTCCCCAAAAGCTTGACGCTCTCGAACCCCTGTGGGTCTTTAGAGAATTGGCTTGCCGAGCAGAGCGGTCTATGCCGTGTAAGCTCTAAGATGGGAGTAGCTAATGTTTGGTTTCTCCTGTAAATAATGGTGTTTTGGTGATCCCCATTACACATGAAAGCTGCATGGGCCTTTTTGTTTTTAGCTGCCACACTTTTATCAAGCAATCCATCTAAAAAAGAGGTTAATCCTAAATGTAAGCTTTAGCCCCTGGGATCATCCTCTTGTGAACCTTGTTTTTTATTATAGAAATAATAGTCGAATATCTCACTGGGCTGATTGGAATCACTGCCAGCTGGGACTTCATTCTCGGATGTAATTGCTTGCTTGGGGAATTTTTTCTTAATGGCTTCTTCGAGAGTGGGAATCGTTTCTCTTTGAAACTCCACTATTTAATCGTATTCTGCTGTATCCGAGTGCCTTGCCTGAAGACCAAGTGATTCGACCGCCACGACTGTGCATAAGGAAAGGCTGATAATTAGATTTTTCATTCTCGGATTTCCTCCAATTTTGTTAATGCCTTTAATTAATTTTACATTTTTTACTATCCACTGACAATAAAAAATAACATACAAAAAAATCCCGTACTGCTCAGCAGACGGGATTTTTCATCTTTCACAAGCCGATCATATCTTCTTATGCTTATACATCGGCACCTTAATCATCACGGCAGTACCCATACCAGGACGGCTGGCTACCGTGATGCCGTAAATTTTGCCAAAATGAAGTTTGATCCTCTGGTCCACGTTGCGAATGCCGTAGCCTATCTCCTCTTGCGCCAGCGGATTGAACATACGGCGGAGCCGGTCGGGCTGGATACCGACTCCGTCGTCGATAATTTTGAGGACGACAGCCTCGTCCTGTATTTCACCTGTGATACGGATACAAATCTGATCCCCGCACCATGCGTGCTGCAGAGCATTCTCAATAAAAGGCTGCACAATGAGTTTCACTGTATCGTAGCCGTACACTTCCGGCTTGATATCGAACAGCACTTCGAGGCGGTCCCCGTATTTGATAGTCTGAATATCCACATAAGCCTGCGCCTGCTCAAGTTCTTTGCTCAGCGGTATAAACGTTCTTCCGTCATTCAATGTAAGCCTGTAAAACTTGGCAAGTCCGATTACCATCCTGTGCAGTTTATCGATATCACCAAACCGGGCCAGACGGCTGATAGACGACAAGGTGTTATACAAGAAGTGCGGGTTGATCTGGGCCTGCAATGATTCCAGTTCCGCTTCTTTCTTCTGGATATTGGTCAGATAGACCTCCCGGATTAATCCCTCGGTATGCTGGCCCATATCGTTCAAAGCCACCGCAATCTGGCCGAATTCATCCCGTCCCTCGTAGGCCATCCGCTTACGGAACTCCCCTTCGCGAAAAGCTTCCAGCACCGATACGATTTTCTTTACTCTCTTGGAGAAGAATCTCGCGAACATCCATCCCACAAAGAAAATAACGAGAACAGCGATCAGGCATACGATGATCGTTAGCTGAAGCACCTTCGCCGCATCCCGCTCCATCACATTCGTCGGCACCAGAGTAACCAGACTCCAATCCAGGCTGGCTAACGGTTCCCGGATGACGAGATGATTGTCTGCCCAAGCGTTGTTCCACTTCTTCCCCTTCATGCTGTCTAGCGCCGTAGAGGAATGAATGATTTCTTCATCTTTACCTACAATATAAATAGCGCTTCCTTCACCGATCTTACTGAAATCCACACTGTCAAACAACTCATTCTTATTGACGACGATGCGTATAAAGCCGATTTCTTTCAAAGCATAGTTGGATACGTCAACCATTCTCCGCAGCAGTGAAATTCTTTCGTGCTTATCGTCATCGAGTATCTGTCTCCACTGCATCGTCTTGCCGTATTGTTCCTTGGAAGGATAGTCCAAATACCACTGCTCTTGTTTGATCCGGCTCATGTGGTAGATATCATACGTATTGGTTATCGATTGCAGAGGATCGCTATTCTCATGATTGGAATACACTTCACCGATCGTCCCGTTCTGCAAATAAACAGACAACCAGATATTGCGGTCTGTAGATTGGACGGTCTGAAGAAATTTGGGCTGCAAATAATTAATAGTCGCGTCGTACTTTACCCAGCCCTCTTCATAGTTTCTCAAATGCCGGGCAAGCGTTTCATCATAGTAAATCATAGATGACAGCCGATTGGTATCCTGTATTTTGTATAAAATATTATCCTTAATCTGCCTGAGTGTACCCTGAACATTATTCTCCGCTTGCTGACGCATGGATTTCACCAGAGTAGAGACGGAGAAAGAGCCCACTACGATAACGGGTACGAGAATGCACAACATATAGGACAGCATCAATTTATAGGATAGCGGAACAAACCGCTGTCTTTTAGCCGGTTTCACCCGATAACACCCTACCCTTCCATCCGCTAATGATTACGTCTGTACTGCATGGGCGTCATTCCGAATGTCTCTTTGAACTGCCTGCTAAAATACGGCAGGTACCGGTAGCCGATCCGGTCGGCCACTTCATAAATTTTGAGGGTCGGATCACCGAGAAGTTCCTTCGCTTTTTCCATTCTTAGAGAGATCACAAAATCACTGAAATTCTGGCCGGTTTCTTCTTTGAAGACATGACCCAGATAATTAGGCGAAAAGGAAAAACGGTCGGCCACATCCCGCAGTGTCACATTGTCCGCAAGCTTCTCTTTGACATAATCCATCATATCCCGGATAAGTTTACGGTTCTTATTCTGCTGACTCATGCGCAGCCGCTCCGAAATCTCGAACAGCTTGCGCCGCAGCCAATCCCGGATGTCATCAATCGTCTCGAACTGGAGAATAATATCCAGATTCTGAAGCTCCATGCCCAGCATAGAGAAGAACTGTTCGTTCATCGACTGCAGATACCCATCCAGTTTGACGATAATATAAGTTGCAAAGTTTATGATCGTGAATCTGGAACGCAGACGTACGGCCAGACTAAACAGATGATCAATTTCGTCATATATAGCGACAAGATCGTAGTTAACGGTGGCTGCAAATAGTGCATCGAGCCGATACTCCAGCAGCTTGGCATCCGCGATTTCTTCATCCCTCAGGACGCCGGACTCAAGAATTTTGCCCTTGCCGTAGAACATCTTCGTATCCAAGGCTGTCAGAGCTTCGCGGTAAGATTCCTGAAGAGCAGTCGGACTGTCGGCCGCCCCGCCTAGCCCAATTGTAATCGTGAAAGGGAAGTTCGACTTCACATGTTCAATGACTTGTTTCAAGATTTCGTAACCGCTCTCATCCGACGTAATCAGAAGGCCCAGCCTCTGCTTGGAGATACGGCATGTATGGTTAATCCCGCGTGGGGTGCAAAGATCGATCAGATTCCCGCCAAAATCATTCAACATGTCCTGCCGTTCTTTAGCTGTGTAAGGATTGAGCTTCCAGGACAAATCGTCCGTCTCCAGAACAGCCGCTCTGACTGGAAACTTAACCGGCTTTAACCCTTCCTCGGCAAGCAGCTCGTCCAGTTCCTGACGGTCGGCCGTGCCTTCCAGTAAACGAAATACATACTCGTTATGAACGATCGGCCTCATCTGCTCGAAGGCTCGCTCCGTTTTACGGCGCTTTTGATCACGGTCGAGATCCTGAATGACGGCTTCCAGCGATTGAATCATTTCGCTGTCATCCATCGGTTTGAGGACATAGCTGCAGGCTTTCAGAGACAAGGCTTCTTTGACATAGGCAAAATCCTGATGTCCGCTCACAAAAATAATCCGCAGATCGGTATATTTCTCCAACGCTTGCCGTGCCAGTTCAAGTCCGGTCATGCTCGGCATCCGTACGTCGGTTACGAGAATATCTACTTTCTCCTGCTCCATTAATTTGACGGCATCGAATCCGTTATTCACCGCTCCCACAACATGAAGGCCGAGTCGCTCCCACGGAATAAAAGCTCTTAGTCCTTCCAGATCAAGATATTCATCATCAGCCAGCAGTACTTGATACATGATGCTTCTCTCCTTTCATCCCAATATGTCAAAAGAGGATATACTTGTAAGTATACCCTCTAGTCTGAGCCGTGGAAATAATATTTTATTTCACAGGTAGGTCCCTGCACTTCTTTTTCCAGTCAAATAGTCCCAACTGTCGTCCCGTTCACTATGATATATGCCTATAATGCACACCGTTCAACTTCGAAACCCAGGTCTTCCAGCATATGATGGTCTTCGCTTGAGTCCTGGCCCTCTGTCGTCAAATAATCACCCAGGAAAATAGAATTCGCCGCATAGAGACCCAGTGGCTGCAAGGATCGCAAATTAACTTCCCGTCCGCCTGCAATACGGATTTCTTTGCGGGGACAAATAAACCGCATCAAAGCCAGCACCTTCAAGCATTTACGCGGAGTGAGCTGCCGGTAACCGGCAAGCGGCGTCCCCGGGATCGGATTCAAGAAATTAACAGGGATCGAATCCGCATCCAACTCACGGAGGGCGCATGCCATTTGGACGAGTTCTTCATCGCTTTCACCCATTCCGGCAATGATGCCCGAACAAGGTGACATTCCCGCCAGTTTGGCCTGTTCTACCGTTTTGACACGATCATCGTATGTATGGGTGGTTGTGATCCGGGAGAAATTCGATGTGCTTGTATTCAAATTATGGTTATACCGGTCAACACCTGCTTCCCGCAGCCTGGCCGCCTGCTCATCCGTCAAGATTCCCAGACAGGCGCAAATTTTCATCGGCATCTCGGCTTTGATCGTCTGCACGGCCGCCACCACCTGATCCAGTTCCCGGTTAGTCGGTCCTCTGCCGCTTGCAACGATACAATAGGTTCCGGCTTCCATGCTCATCGCCTTGCGCGCTCCTTCTACAAGCACTTCTTTCTCCAGCAAAGGGTACTTCGTAATAGGCGCCTTCGATATAATAGATTGCGAGCAATAACCGCAGTCTTCCGGGCAAAGGCCGCTCTTGGCATTGATGATCAGGTTGAGCTTCACTTTGCGTCCGTAATAATGTTTCCTGACCCGGAAAGCAGCATGAAGCAGCGGCAGCAGTTCATCATCGTCAGCCCGAAGCACAGACAAGGCCTCTTCCTCTGTAAGCAGCTCTCCAGCCAGCGATTTATCTGCTAACCGGTTCCAATACGTATGGCCGGAACTGGTGTCCCGTTTATCTGTTGCCTCTAATTTCATAAGTTCAGCTTCCTCTCTAATATTCATTCGAAATTTCCATAAATCATTCAATTGTCAACTAATTTAAAATTATGTGGTTTACAATGACAAAGTTATTGTAGCAGTATTTTCCTTCCCGGGAAAGTACTTTCCCGGTTCGAATTGCGGATGCAGGCTTTTTTTCATATACAAAAAAGAGCACTCCGTCCAGCGGAGCACTCTCTACAGAATTATGAATTTAGCGGTAGCTGCTGCGCAGCCACTCTCTGCTTGTCGCGATACTGTCAAACGGCGGATTCTGGCATTCATCTTGTTCCACGATGAACCATTTTACGCCGGTCTCAGGTGCTGCGGCCAGGATCGGCTTGAGGTCCACCTCACCCGTGCCCAGCTCGACCGTGAGCAATTTACCGTCTTCTTTGCGGAGGTCCTTGACATGAAGAAGCGGCGTTCTTCCGGCGTACTGCTTCATAACATCGACCGGGTCAAGCCCCGCGTTATGCGCCCAGCATACGTCCAACTCGACAAACAGCTCCTCAGGAGGAAGAGCAGAGAAGAAAGCGTCGAATAAGGTCTCCTCGCCCATTCTTTCCTCGAATTCAAAGGAGTGGTTATGGTAACCGAATGCGATGCCGTGCTCAGCGAACCGGCGGCTGCTATGTTGGAGAATTTGTACGACTTCAAGAAACTCGTCTTGCGTCCTTCCTTCTTTAAACCATCCGGGACATGCTACATATTTGCTGCCGATTGCCGCATTCATCTCGATTTCTTCCTGCAAGTTCTCCTTCAGGCGCGGGATTCCTACGTGACTCCCGATAGCAGTCAGACCCAGCTGTTGTAGAAGTTCTTTCAGCTCCTGAGGTTCCAGACCCCCATATCCTGCAAATTCCACACCTTCGTATCCAAGCTCCGCGACTTTGCGCAGCATCCCTTTAAAATCCTTACTTCCCTCTGAGCGAAGAGTATACAGCTGCACGCCAATTCCGATTGTAGACATATGAATCCCCTTTCCTCTGCTCCGCGAATGAAATTGCGGGATGCGGTAAACGCTTCCCTGGTTAAAACCTCTCCTTCTATTGTTACCATCTCTCGTTTATAATGGGAATGAATGATCCATGCAGAACATGAACAATTTAGCTAAATTATTTAAAAGGACAGATGACCTGTGATAAGAAGACAAGGCCAGACAGGAGAGGACCCCAAGGTCCGAATTCTCTCGGCCGGCTATTCAGTTCACCGTAAACCGTTCGTTTCGAATCAGCGCGAGGGTATCGCGTATTATTTACTGCGCCTTCAAACCGAGGGGACCTGCCAGGTTTGGCAGAACGACCGTTACGTAACCGCGGAACCCGGAGACCTGCTGCTCTACAGCCCGGGAGACGCTTACGAGCTTCGCATCGGCGGATTGCCTGCTCAATCCGGCGTTAAAAAACCTTCCGAAGACACAATCTTCAGCGGGGATTATTATCTCATGTGTGCGGGGAGCTGGATGGATGAGTGGTGGTCCCGATTGGAGCGGCCCGGCATTATCCGTGTGGGACTTGACGATAGCTGGCTGAATTTATGGCGCGAAATTTTCCGGGAAAAGCGCCGCCTGCATGACAATCTCCAGGAAATTGGAGATTATTTGGTGCGTGCTCTCTGCCTGTCACTGGACCGTGTCATCGGGGACCTCGCCGATCTCGAATCATTCCCCCAGAAACCCCGCTTCTCTTATATCGTGCAGCGGATGAAGACGTACATCGAGCAGAATGCCCCCGAGGCATTCACGCTCAATGATTTGGCTGAGCATGTGGGACTCAGCGCCTCAAGAGCCGGACACTTATTCCGGGAAACATTCGGCCAATCCGTGATGGACTATGCGATCGAAGTCAGGATCTCCATGGCTTGCGAGCGTATCCGCTTCGGAGCCATGACGCTCGAGCAGGCTTCGGAATCGTGCGGCTTCCACAGCTATTCGTACTTCCATCGTACGTTCCGGTCACGGATGGGCCTATCTCCCCGTGAATACCGGGACGGGAAGCTGGGGTCTCTGGAGCAGCCCGAAGAACATGCTGAAGCGGAGTAGCTAAGGGCCCCCTCTTACAGAGGAGGACTTGCAGGATCTCCCCCAAATTGCTGACAGCACAGCCTTGGGAAGAAGGAATCATCTGGGCGGGATTCCCTGTCAATGCCGCTTCTGGGAGCCGGGCGCCCTGCCTTCGTACAAGGCAAGGCCTCCGTTTCATCCTTTTATCGGCCCTGCCGGCTTGACTCCTCTACGCGGCGAAAAGTCTCAGATCAACAACGGCAAGAATCCCCTATCGGAAGTTATCCCGATAGGGGATTCTTAGTTTGACCATGCAGACAAAGCCCGCAAGCAAGCTCGCTGCCTTTGATTGCTTGCAGAACAGCCAGGAATATTCGATGAATACCGGGCCCGCAAATCAAAGTTACGGCGCCAGCTTCACAGCCTTGACCCAGCTTACGTCCTTGCCCCACTTCACCTCGTGATACGAGAAAAGGACGTAGGAGCGGCTTTCCTGTTTGACAGGGTCTCGCTCCTTGATGTAATAACGCACTTTAGCCGGGAAATCGGCCCCCTTGTAGATAAAACCCGACGCCATCCCCGCCCGCTTGGCTTCCTCCGTGCTTGTGGCCGCTCCGGTTATACGCTCCAGCATCTCCTTAGCCGGATTCAGCGTATTGGCGTCTTCTCCGCCAAACGTATAATTCTCGGGCTTGTGCCCGTTCTTGATCACATCCGGAGCCGCCTCCGCAGCCACAATCTCCGCGTTATCCAGACCGGGGTATACCTTGTACGTATATCCGCCCTGATCCAGCGCCTTACCGTCCGCACTCTCCAGCTCCACCTCATACAGAGCCGTGTAAGACTCAGATGCGGGCGTTTGCGGAGGCGCCTCTGCCGCAGGCACGATACGGGTACGCAGCTTGATATCGTCAGGCGCTAAAGTCGGATCTATATTCGCGCGGATAACCGCATAAATACCCGCTGCGAGACAAAGACCGATGAGCACATAAATCCATTTTTTCATATTCTTCCGTTCCCCCTCAAACATACCTCTCTGTTGTCATGTTACTTGGTCGGACACAAAAAAACAAATAGACCCCGAAGGCTCACATTCGGGGTCTGTCATGCAGGTGGTTTCTACAGCAGCCGGGCTCTCCTGCGATGTGATCTTACGAGGCCGGGCGATTTCATCTATCCGATATCTGTCGGCAGGCTGCTAATCAGCAGCAAAATCCGATCATCTATTACAGTTACCTGTAAATGATCCATTTCCTCCGTATTGCCGCCTATCACGCGAAGCCCGTGTGAACAGCCTACAGCCCCGTGCCGCCGGCTTCCTGCAGCACCTGCTGCATCTCGTCGTGGATGCTGCTATTCGTAGCCATCACGTTGCGTACGCTGAGCGTGTAAGGGCTCCCGGCCGTATCCGTGACCTTGCCGCCAGCCTCCTGAACGAGCAGCGCCCCTGCCGCCAAATCCCATGCGTTCAGTCCGATCTCCCAGAAGCCCGTCAGCCGTCCGGATGCCACATAAGCCATGTGAAGCGCAGCCGAGCCGGCGTTGCGCACGTTGCGGACCCTGGGGATAATGGCCGTCATCCCTGCCATATTCACAGCCAAAGCTCCGCTCCGGTCCGCCGGGAAGCCTGTAGCGACTAAGCTCTCCGAGAGTGAAATCTGGCTGCACACATTCAGCTTGACGCTTCTTAAGTATGCACCCTTCCCTTTCTCCGCAACAAAGAGCTCATCGCGCATCGGATCATAGACAACGCCGACAATGACCTCACCCTTGTAAGCCAGCGCAATCGATACGCTGAAAAAAGGGAATCCGTGCACATAGTTGGTTGTGCCATCCACCGGATCCACGATCCACAAGTACTCAGCTTCACTTACGTTTTCAAGTGCAGAAGCCGAAGCTAACGGACCTGGCTCTACTCCTTCTTCCCCGAGAAAAGCATGGTGCGGAAAATGAGTCATAATCAGATTCTTGATCATTTTCTCAGACCCCTTGTCCACTTCGGTTACAAGGTCATGCGGAGAATATTTTACATGTACCTGACGAATGTCCCCCAGCCGGCTTTTGATCCATTCGCCCGCTTTGGCGGCCGTGTTAATTGCAACAGCCGTGAAGCTTTTACCGCCAACGCGATAAGGTTCCTGATTTACAGTCGACATACGGAATCACTCATTTCTCACAATCTATTATAGTACCAGTATAGTAAATATAATGATTTAAGTGCTACATAGATTTACCCAAATTTCCTCGTAGGATCTGCCAAAAATAAAGGCCGCTCGCGCGGCCGCAGCTCTGTTCATCAATTATCCGGAAGAATCCCGCTAAGCTTACTCTCTTCCTTACTTTTGCTTGCTCAGACGAGCTGCAAGCCGGATAACGCGGGCAAGCCCGGGAAGAGCCGTCATGACCCGGCCCCACAGCTTAAACCTCAGCATACCGCCGGAGATTTCACGGCTTCCCCGGCGGATCTGCACCAGCCGTGCCAGCAGGTTACCGGCCGCTACGGGCGGGTCAAAGCCAGTATTCGCATCCCCTTTGCAGTAGAAGACAGCCCCGCTCCCGGTTCCCGTCCGCCTGATCAGCCGATGGGCAATCAATCCGCCATCGGCCGCTTCGAAGAGCACGATGTCGCCCCGCTGCACTTCATCGGGGCCCGCCGGCTCGAAGGTGCAGACGCTGCCTTCCCGGATAAGCGGCAGCATGCTTGTACCTCGCGAAGGGATCTCGACACGGCCTCGCTGCTCCAGCGACCGTCTGATGACGTGCAGCTCCAGCTCCGATTCCATGGAGACCGTGAGCCGCCTGCCGGTCCTTACGGTACCGGTACTACCTTGGCCTTTACGGCTGCCGGCGTTAAGCATCGTGCCCATACTTTCGCTGATTGCTTCGCCTGTGCTTGTATCATCCCTATATACAGCGCTTGAACTACCTCTGTCGCTGCTTCCTGCACCGCTTGCTGCGCCAGCATGGCCGGTGCCGGCGGCTTTCCTGCCGCTTGCAGCCCTGCCGCTAAAAATACGGCTGAACCCGGCTGTGCTCCTCCATGCGGCATCACGGCTTCCCGGGCTCGTGCCGCTGCGCGGTTCTCCAGCTGCCGCATCACCGGCCACAGAGACCGTAAGCCGCCTTCCCGAACCTCTGGCAGGGCCGCTGCCACTGCCGGCGTCAGGCGGCGTATCCGCTCCGGCCTCACTATTAGTACGTGTGATGCTTACCGCCCGCCTGTCTGCCTCATTGCGGGAGCCTGCGCCGCCTGCAACTGCATCTCCGCCGCCGCGTGTGTCCCCGCTCGTCCCCCTTCCGCCGGAGCCGCCGGTCATTGTCCGCCAGCCCCTTCACCGGCTCCATGCGGGGCAATCACTTTCCAGAAGCTGTCGTTCTTCTGGAAATACAGCTCGTGGACGGGAACACGCTCCAGGAAGCGCCTGCACAGCCGCATGACCGTCCGGGTCTCGTCTGCTCCAACTGTCCAGACGAAGACCTGGTTCAGTACGAGCGGCAGCGCATCCGCCGCTTTCACCGGAACCGTCCGGACTTCCCCGGACTGTCTCAGCACATACATACCGGCCAGCGGTGCAGCCGGAACGGACTCGCCGATATCCCAGCGCGAGTCGCTGCGGAACGGTGAGTTATGGGCTAGCGCGGCCGGCTCGCCCTCTGGCAGAGCGATGACAGTAGCTTCATCGCTGAGCAGCATCCGCGGCCGCGACAAGAGCGCCGCAGTTGATTTGCCTGCTCCCGACGGGCCGGCGAACAAATAACCTTCCTCGGCTTGTACCACGCACGAAGAGTGTACGAGCAGCCCCAGCTCATTGCGGATGAGAAAAGCGCTGTATATATTCATAAGCGCATGCTTGAGCGCAAACTCGTCATGTACCTCGACCCTCGCGGCCGTAATCTCCTCGTCCGCCTCGATCCGGTAATCTGCACGCGTGTAGGTCACACTGCTGCCCGTACGCTCCGCTGCTACATCAAAATCAGCGAAAGGGACTCCATAGCCCTCTATGATTTCAAGACGCAGACGCACAGATTCCCCTTCATCCTCAAATCCTCTGTCAAACGAATCGGTGAGCCACTCTCCGAGCAGAGCTGAACTTGTCTTCATTTCAATGAGCTCGTTACCGATCCGTGTCATAAAACGCACCATTGCTGCTCCTCACTTTGTACCAAAATAAACGAAAAAGACTATGTTTAAGCACAGATAGGCTCAGTCGCCGATCCATCTTCATTCAAATAACAGCTTTGATCCAAATGGTATCTCTGCCTATCCCCTATTTTGCTTTCACTTATCTCCAGGTTCTCACCACCCGCCTGATCCCGCACGCGAGTTTCTGCTTCCTGCCATTGACTTCAAGCAGCACGGGGAAAATAAGACGCTGTTTTCATCCGCCGCATTAGATGGTTGTAGAAAAGGCCGGCACAGTGCCGGACTTAAACGCTGGAACCGGCTGATTCATAAAACAGCCTGCCCGCTGCAAAAAAAGCCCCCTGGAGAAGTCTGCACGCGATGCGATCGGGTGTACGTTTCTCTAGGGGGCTGATTTATGCATATGTAGTTGTCGCTTAATATGTGTACTTCTATGACGCCGTCCGTTAAGGATATTAAGCGCCTACGATGTTGTATCCGCCATCTACATAAATGACTTCACCGGTAATACCCCGGGACAGGTGGCTCATCAGGAACATAGCCGTATCGCCTACTTCGGCAGTCTCCGTCGTTTTACGCAGAGGCGCTTTTTCCTCAACCTGCTTAAGAATCGAGTTGAAATCTTTGATCCCTTTGGCCGCAAGTGTACGGATAGGTCCAGCCGAGATTCCGTTCACACGGATGCCATACTGACCCAGATCTGCTGCCAGGTAGCGGACGCTCGCTTCCAGAGAAGCCTTGGCAATTCCCATAACATTGTAGTTGCGCATAACACGCTGCGCACCCATGTAAGTCATGGTCATGATGCTGCCGCCTTCAGTCATCAGCGGATACATCCGTTTAGCAACGGCAACCAGCGAGTAAGCACTAATATCTTGAGCCAGTGCAAAACCGTCACGGGAAGTGTCTACGAACATGCCTTCGAGCTCTTCCGTGCGTGCGAATGCAATACTGTGCACGACGCCGTGCAGTACACCGAATTCGGCTTTCAGCTTCTCAGCGAGAGCGTCAATATCTTCGTCGACTGTTACGTTGCATGGCAGAACGACAGAATCCGCAATAGTCGAAGCCAGCTTACTAACCCGCTCCTGTACACGTTCACTTTCGTAAGTAAATACCAGTTTAGCTCCTTGGGAAGCAAGGGATTGAGCAATCGCCCAGGCGATACTCCGGTCATTTGCCACACCCATTACCAATATGTTTTTGCCGCTTAATAATCCTGATGTTGTCACTTCGCAAGTCTCCTCTCGGTTTGAGTTAGACAAACCCTCATTCTTTCTCAAGGTACCCCATTTGAGCGAGGAAGACAAGGGGAACATGCCGAACAGTGCCCAAACACTTCCCCGTCAAGAAGACTTAAAGGTGCTGTATACACCCTCCAATTTCACGTTCCTTAGGAACCGGAAAGCCCGCTATGCCTTTATTTTGACAGAAGCTTCACTCAGAACTTCCACCCCTTCTTTGCCCTCCAGATCTTTCATTAAACGAAAAAGAGCGCCGTCCTTCATCTTGGCTTCGATCATCACATCGAGCTCCGGCGTAAAGTCTGCGATGGTTCTGAAGAAGTCCAGCAGCGGATCTACCTCCACATAATCGGCATGACTCCGAATATCCTTCTCATTCCTCGGGCTGGACACATGAATTTTGGGAGGAAGTACGGGCTCTCCGGGCAGTGAAACCGCCCTCTGTCCCTTCCAGGTTTGATGGATATGCGGCCATAGATCCCGGATGTTGTCCCCCTCTTCATGATTCACCTGATGATGATGAACATCCAGTACCATCGGTACCCCGACCTGCTCACAAATTTCAAGCGTTTCTCTGGCCGTAAAAGTTTTATCGTCGTTCTCCAGCGTCAGCCGTCTTTGGACCGTCTCATCCAAATTGGCGAAATGGGCTTCGAACCTCTTGCGCGCTTTAGGCTTATCTCCATAAGTTCCTCCTACATGGATATTGCATTTCGCATCCTCGCCTAGTCCCATAGCCTCCAGCATAGCGCAGTGCCTCTGTAAATCGGCATAAGACTTCAGCAGAACATCCTTGCGTGGGGTACTTAATACCGTAAAATGATCGGGATGAAAGCTTGTCCGCATGCCATGGAGCTTGACGTAATCCCCCACTTCCTTAAATTCATCCCGCAAAGCCGGAATGGGGTCCCAGCCATCCAGCATTTCATGTCCGAGCAGAGGGATGAGTTTAGAAGATAACCGGTACATTTTAATATCGTAAGCCCGATTATGGCGAAGCAGACGCAGCGTGTTGTGCAGATTCTCTGCACCGATTCTTTCCAATTTACGGACGGCAGCTTCGCGGTCCCGGATCTGACCGAACACGGTGGCCGTCATCGTTTTGGAGGGCGACGCATTCTTGACTTCGGTTGACATCGCAACATAGCCGAAACGGACGATCATGGCCCAAGGTCACTTCCCTTGCTTTTAAGTTACCTTTAAGATGCCCAGAAAGCCCGACCTTACTAGCCGTACAGACAAAAAAATCCCACGCCCTTCCGGCAAATACGCCTCGCTTGAAGCATTTTTGCTTAATGAAGGACCTGGGAAGGATTCCGGAGCACTGTCAGATCCAAGAGAGTGAATTCCGGTTATTGAGAGGGAGCGAATTCTCGCATTAGGGTGCAGAGGCAGTTGCGATCATTTAGAGTTGTTACCTCGTTTATTTAAGTGTGCTTTGGAATTCAGCCCACAGCGTATCTACCGGAGTGCCTGTAATCGTACGGATAGCATCCGGGGTCCAATCCACTCCGTCAAACGGACTGAGGCTTTGATTCAGCTTTTTCAGGAAGCCCGCATGCTTGTATTCGTCGATCCAAAGGAAAAAACTTCCTGTAGTCTGATAACTATCCATCCAGCTTCCGCCCTTGGAAACTCCGTATCGGTTATGATAGCCCACTTTGAAGCGGACGGCATCCGCCATTCCTTCAACAATGTAGTTGATTTCCCCATAACGGTGGTCGTCTTGCTGATACGGATGGGCGATTTCATGGTATAGAATGCCGATAATTTCATCTCTTGCATCCCCGTTGCCATCCCCGTCCAGGTAACGCATGCTGAACACGATCTGTCCTTCGGTTTGGTCTCCTGTCGCATAAGCGATTCCATCAAAATCTTCGATGCGGATAACCAGCTTGCGGGCACCGAATTTCCTCTGGCTCGGGTGATCGTACAGCAGAGTGTTGACTTTACGAATGATGGCCCGGATTTCGTTCTCCGCATCCGGCAAGGAATTTGTAAACAGCTGTCCTTTTACCGTATCGGTATTGCGGATTTCCAGCTCCGGAACATCCGAATACGAAGGAGTATCCATACGCGTCAATTCGATTTCACCTACTTCAAGCCCGTTAGCCGCTCTGCTGGTAAAATCAAATTGATAATAGCGATAAGAGGCGGCGCTTATCTGATAAGACTTACGCTGATGAGCTATCGCGAACGTCTGATTCGTCCTTGAATCAAGAACGGTCCAAGTTGTGCCGTCGTCGGATCCCTTCAGCGTCCAGGAAGCCGGCTCCAGAACACCGCCGTTCGTGCCGGTCAGAGCATATCCGTCTATAGATACCGATTGGCTGTAGCTCAGCTTCGCCCAACCGGATTGAGCTCCTGTCGCCCACTTAGTGAGCGAAGCGCCATCCAGCAGGTTAGCTTTGCCTGCATCCGCAGATTTCTCAGCGCTGACGGTTACAGCCGGAGCGGCTGGCGGTGTATAGGTGACCGAAGCTCCGTTATACAGCCCGATTTCCGCAAGCTGAAGCATATCCCCGGAGGATGCGGTTAATTCTAATTTATAGTAGGTATAAGCTTGGGGTGCTGCGATCGGATAAGTCAATGTCTGAAAACGATCGGAGAACACTTGATTCTGACGTTGATCCAATACCGTCCAGTCTGTCCCGTTGTTCGAACCTTTCAGTGTCCAGCTTTTCGGATCACGTACCGGCTCGTCATTCGCTGATGTGATGCTATAGGAAGATACCGTTTGCTGCTGATTAGCGGGGAATTGATACTGCAGCCAGCCGCTGTTGGCATAGACCAGCCACTTGGTAAACAAATTGTCGTCAAATGCCATCTCTTTATTCTCATGATCCGGACTCCATCCGTCTCCGCCGTCTACAGTACCTCCCTTCGACAATTCAACAGGATAGACAACGGCTGCCGGAAGAGGAGCGGGCAGCGGTTTTAAACCCGGCACGGGTAAAGGACCTGGCGTTCCCGCAGATTTCTTCCAGAGTGCCGGAACTGCCGGAGGCTCCCATCCCTGAAGCGAGGTATGAGCGAAGGTGCACTCGTAAGTCGAAGACTGATATGTAACCGTATCGCCCAGAGCATAAGCGTGATTCACGGTCCATTCACCTGATGAAGCCGCAGATGCGACGGTCGGGACAGCTTGTACCCATCCAAATACAATTTCGATTGCCAAGATCCATGATAAGCAGGTTCTCATTCTCTTCCTCCAATAAGTACGTTTTCTACATCTCTGTGTATACCGGCGGCAGATCCGCCCCTATACCCATAATGTGGAATCACCCTCTCTATTTGACGACTATACTATATTTATACATAGAGGCAGTCATCCATTTTTTGTACTTACAGCAGTGCAAGTCTCTGACAACTGATCCAATTCTCACCTTCCTTCCAAAAGCCGAATCAAACAAAATGAAAACAGCCTCCAAAGTCACCCTTACACGGGTACTCTGGAGGCTGTTTATAACTTATTCGTTGTTCGGAGGTACGCTATTCCGTGCCCCCGCTATTCTGGCTTGCTTCTTGCTCGCCAAAAAACATTTCATGAGCCAGCATGGTCTGCACGCGTGCTTCCTCATCGGTCAGCTTACGCACCAGATCCATCTCAACCAGCGTCACTTCATCGCCCTGGAAGGTAATCTCCGCGATAGAAGCGCTGATCTTCACGATGGCCACGGCAGCGTTGCCGGGCGAGTAAGCAATGACCTTCTGGCCGGTCGGATAGACACGGAAACCGGTTTTACGCATTTTGCAGCGGCCATACTCAAGCAGTTCGTAGAGTTCCTGCTCGGACTTGAATTTGCATACGGAATTAAATTCGGTCTGGAATCCCATAAAACCCTCCTGGCATTGATCTTGACATGCATGTGCGGATATTTGAATAAACGAGTTATTCTACAGTATATTTAATCCGTTGTTTGGCCGCGTGACGCTCCAAAGCAAGACGAATTAAATCATCGAGCAGCTCGGAATACGGTTTACCCGACTCTTTCCAGAGAAGCGGATACATACTGTAAGGCGTGAAACCCGGCATCGTGTTAATTTCGTTGATATAAATTTGACCATCCGTACGCGTCAGGAAGAAATCCACGCGGGACAGGCCTGATCCGTCTATAGACTGAAACGCTTGAATCGCCAGTTCCTGAATTTGCTTACGCGTCTCTTCCGGCAGCTCAGCCGGAATAATCATCATGGATTTACCATCCATGTATTTGGCCTTGTAGTCGTAAAATTCGCTGGACGACACAATCTCGCCCGGTACGGATGCCTGCGGCTCTTCGTTGCCTAGCACAGCGACCTCAATCTCACGGGCATCCACGAACTCCTCGACGACAACCTTACGGTCGAACTGAAACGCGTACTCAACGGCTTCGATCAGTTCCTGCCGGTTACGGGCCTTGGATATGCCCACGCTCGAGCCCAGATTCGCAGGCTTCACGAAACAAGGATACCCGATAGATATCTCCGTCTCCATTAGGAAGAAAGGCTGGTCTTTATCCCACTGCGAACGTGTAAAATGACGGAAGACGCATTGAGGAAGCCCTTCCTGCGCAAACATCTTTTTCATGGCGACTTTGTCCATACCGACAGCCGAAGCAAGCACGCCTGCGCCCACATAAGGAATATTCGCCATTTCGAGCAGGCCCTGAATGGTACCGTCTTCCCCGAAGGTACCATGGAGCAGAGGCAGGACAACATCGACTGCTTCCGCCGGCATGCTTTCTCCCGAAGCAGCCACTTCGGCCTCCGCTCCCGATATTTGTCCCAGACCGGAGAAGAAAGGAGCAAGAGCCGAGCCCGGCGCTTCGGTCGAAGCGTCGAAAGCAAGCAGTTCCTTGCTCGCGACAGGGCCGCTTAATTCCTTGCCCTGCCGCCATTCTCCCTGCTTCGTAATATAGAAAGGCGTAATTTCGTATTTAGTTAAATCCATTGCCCCAATGACAGCATTTGCGGTTTGCAGAGATACCTCATGCTCCCCGGATTTTCCGCCATAGATCAGTCCTATCCGCAATTTCCGGCTCATGTTTCCCCTCCGCCTGATTTCCTATAAATCGGTTGTTAATTATTCATCCATTTCATCTGCAATCCGGACAAAGGCGTAACGCGTCCTATCCGTCCATGCGTGCGAATCCTTGTAATCCCAGTAACGGTGCTTACTGCTGACCGTGTGCGCATTGACAAGAGGCATTCCTGCGGCATCCAGCGCAGTCACAAATGTATTGTGCTGGAAGCGGCCGTCGCCATCCCAGTCATAGCTGATACAATCACCCGGGCGAAGCTCCGCGGCTGAAGAAACAATCGTACCGCGCAGACCTTTGCGGGACGCCGGGATATACAGCTGCAGAGCTTGGGCGACTGCCCAGCTGTAGCTCCAGAGCTCCCTGCTTCCCTGCTGGCCGGCATACCACCAGCCGGAGGTTCTTTTTCCAGTATAGTTCATTGGCGCTCCCCCTGCAAAGAGGCACTGGGAGACATAACTGGTGCAATCTACCTCCAACTCCGCAAACGCCGGATTATAGCGGTCCCACCAGAGATCTGCGTACTTGACGGCCCGATTCCGGTCATAAATCTTCTTCCGGTAACCGGGGTAAGTTCCGACTTGGTTCAGTATACTATAATTCAGATAGGGCTGCGACGAGGAGATTTCTCCCGCTGGCGTGTAGATGCCGTCTTCCGGTACCCAGGAATACATCTCCCTGATCCGTTCCCGCTCGCTTTCGCGTAACTCTATTCCGGTTATCCGCCAGCGCTTGCCCGCCTCGACCAAAGTAATCCGTTCGGCTGAGACTGTGCATTCGTTATATTCCCTGCCCCCGAGCTCGTAAGTAAACCGGCGGACGTAGTCCAGATCCGCAACTACCTGCTCACTTTGTTCGCGCGCCTGGTGAAGCTTGAGCCTCGTTTCGCCTCGCAGTGCTTTTACCCCCCGGTGCCTGCGGTTCTCATGTACACGTGCCAGTCGTCTATCACTTTCTTCATTAAAGCGGTCATTATGAATAATTTCGGCCAGCGCTCCGGCAGACGCTTCCGTTTCCGCCGAATTGCGCGCGTGCAGATAATCATACAGCGCTGTTTTCCAGGACATGCCCTTCCCTCCTAAGAGCGCCCCAGTCATTTCTCAGACTGGTCTTACACGCATGAATTCGTCTTAAATATATGAAAAAAATGAATTAAAAATGAGTCAATTTATTCTTTACGGGAAAGGGCGGAAACGGTATACTAAGGATATAGCGAAATATGAAATTGGGTTTCATCAGATGAAACCACAAGATTTACCCCCTTACTATTTCATCCCGTATAATTTCAACTTCGCAACTTTAAAAGAGGACTAGGGAGGCCATGCAATGTCACACAAAGACGCTTTTAACGTACGTAAGCAGCTGACAGTCGGTGGAAAATCTTATCACTACTTCAGCCTGCAGGACCTCGAGAAAAAATTCGCAGGAATATCCAAATTACCTTTCTCCATTAAAGTTCTTCTGGAAGCAGCTGTCCGCCAATTCGACGGCCACGCCATTACAGATGAGCACGTTAAGCAAATCGCAAGCTGGGGCGAGAACCTCGACAACAATAAAGAAATTCCTTTCATCCCTGCACGGATCGTACTTCAGGATTTCACCGGTGTACCGGTTGTAGTTGACCTTGCTGCAATGAGAGACACCGTTGCACGCGCAGGCGGCGACCCTAAACAAATCAACCCGCTCGTTCCGGTTGACCTGGTAATCGACCACTCCGTAATGGTTGATGCCTATGGCAACGGAATGGCGCTTGAAACCAACATGGAGCTGGAATTCGAACGTAACGAAGAGCGTTACCGTTTCTTGCGCTGGGCTCAAACCGCATTTGACAACTTCCGCGCCGTTCCGCCGGCAACGGGTATCGTTCACCAAGTTAACCTTGAGTACCTTGCTTCTGTAGCAGCTACCAAGACAGTTGACGGTGAAACGACTGTATATCCGGATTCCCTGGTAGGTACTGACTCCCATACAACCATGATCAACGGTCTTGGAGTCGTTGGCTGGGGCGTTGGCGGTATCGAAGCTGAAGCGGGCATGCTCGGACAGCCTCTGTACTTCGTAACCCCGGAAGTTATCGGATTCAAATTGACTGGTGCCCTTGCAGAAGGCGCAACAGCAACCGACCTTGCTCTTACCGTTACACAAACGCTTCGTAAGAAAGGCGTTGTCGGCAAATTCGTAGAGTTCTTCGGCCCTGGCCTTAACGAACTCGTCCTCTCTGACCGTGCGACTGTTGCCAACATGGCTCCTGAATACGGCGCAACCGTCGGTTTCTTCCCGGTTGATGACAGCACACTGGACTACCTGAGAAACACAGGCCGCAGCGAAGAGCAAGTAGCCCTCGTTGAGGCTTACTATAAAGCGCAAGGCATGTTCCGCACGAATGATATGGAAGATCCGATCTACTCCGATATCATCGAAATCGACTTGTCCACTGTCGTACCGAGCCTTGCAGGTCCTAAACGCCCTCAAGACCGCATCGAGCTGACTTCGATGAAAGAATCGTTCAACGACATTCTTCGTACGCCTGTAGACAAAGGCGGATACGGACTTTCCGATGAGAAAATCGCGGAAGAAGTGGAAGTTAACTATGCGAACGGCAAAACAGCCAAAATGGGTACGGGCGCTGTTGTAATCGCAGCTATCACAAGCTGTACGAATACATCCAACCCGAACGTTATGCTGGGCGCAGGTCTCCTCGCTAAGAAAGCTGTCGAGCGCGGCCTGAAAACTCCTGCATACGTGAAGACATCCCTGACCCCGGGTTCCCTGGTCGTAACGGATTACCTGGAGAAAGCCAACCTGCTGAGACCTCTCGAGCAGCTCGGTTTCTATGTTGCCGGCTACGGCTGTGCGACATGTATCGGTAACTCCGGTCCGCTTCCGGACGAAGTCAGCCAAGCTGTTGCCGACAATGACATGACAGTAGCCGCTGTTCTGTCCGGTAACCGTAACTTCGAAGGCCGTGTACACGCACAGGTTAAAGCCAACTACCTGGCTTCCCCGCCGCTGGTTGTCGCTTACGCTCTGGCAGGAACAGTGAACATCGACCTGACCAAAGATCCGATCGGTTACGATCAGAAGAACGAGCCGGTGTACCTGAAGGACATTTGGCCTAGCAACAAAGAAATCGAAGAGGCTGTTGCTACAGCTGTTACGGCTGAAGCATTCCGCGAGAAATATAAAGATGTATTCCGCGCTAACGAGCGTTGGAACCAAATCGCAGTACCGGAAGGCGAACTGTACGAGTGGGACGCAAACTCCACGTACATCCAGAATCCGCCGTTCTTCCAGAACCTCGGCCAGACCATCGGAGACATCCAGGATGTCCAAGGCGCCAAAACGCTGCTGCTGCTGGGCGATTCCGTTACAACCGACCACATCTCTCCTGCCGGTAACATTAAGGCAGACAGCCCTGCAGGCGAATACCTGACCGAGCATGGCGTTCAGAGAAAAGACTTCAACTCTTACGGTTCCCGCCGCGGTAACCATGAGGTCATGATGCGCGGTACGTTCGCGAACATCCGTATCCGTAACCAAGTGGCTCCGGGCACCGAGGGCGGCGTAACGACTTACCTGCCGACTGACGAAGTCATGTCCGTGTACGATGCTTCCATGAAGTATCAGGACAAGGGCACTTCCCTCGTCGTAATCGCGGGTAAAGAATATGGAACCGGAAGCTCCCGTGACTGGGCAGCCAAAGGTACGTTCCTGCTCGGCGTCAAAGCCGTAATCGCGGAAAGCTTCGAGCGTATTCACCGCAGCAACCTCGTCGGCATGGGCGTTCTGCCGCTTCAATTCCTGGAAGGTCAAGGATGGAGCACGCTGGGTCTGACCGGACGTGAGACATTCGATATCAACGGCCTGTCCAACGAAGTTCAGCCTGGCGAGCAAGTAACCGTTACGGCTACACGTGAAGACGGCACCACGTTCGAATTCAAAGCGATCGTCCGTCTCGACAGCATGGTGGATGTAGACTACTACCGCAATGGCGGTATCCTGCAAACCGTCCTTCGTCAAATGATGTACGAGAAGTCTAACGCTTAAGATAATCAAATAAAAAGAGAGCCCGCGGGCTCTCTTTTTTTGTTTTGACCTACTCTAACCCCACAAGAAGAGGTACTATTTAAAGCAGCAAATCCCCCTACCGCTAACCCGAATCATCGACTTGAATAATGACGTTAGAACTGGAACCGTTAACGGGTTGTCTCTTCCCATCTGGGTCATCATCTGAATTCTTGTCTTCATCCGGGTACCACGGATTCAAATGCACGAGCACCTCGTCAACCTCAGAGTGCTCTCCTTTGATTTTCTCCTTAATCCCTCGTCCGATGTCATGTCCCTCTTGAATCGTAAGAGTACCCAAAACACCGATCCGCGCATCCACCAGAATGTAATGTCCATGCTCACGCGCCCGCAGGCGGTCAATTCTTTTGACTCCGGGAAACTGTTTAATAATCGCCTGATACTGTTGGAGCTTACGATCGTCCACATTTTTTTCCATTAGGATATCAATTGCCTCCCTGCCCATGGAATAAGCCAGCTTAAGCACAAGCAGCGAAACGATAATACCCGCGAAAGGGTCTCCATAGGCCAAGATAGGGATATTAAAGCGGTCACCGGCCAAGGCAAGCCCTATTCCCGCAGAGGCAGCGATAGAAGCATAGACATCCGCCAGATGGTCATAGGCCGTAGCAATGAGGCCTTTGCTGTTCATTTGGCGGCCGAGTTTGATCGTATAGACGTAGAGCCATTGTTTCCATAGCAGGGAAATAACAGCGGCTATCAAAGCCATCAGATGAGCCTCTCCAGGCGGTTCGAACAGTGCTGCAACCGCATGATATCCCATATACACGGCAGCAGCGGCAAGCAGCAGTGCGACCGCCCCGGAGCCGAGTACCTCCGCCTTCCCGTGTCCGTAAGGGTGCTCGTGATCGGCAGGGCGGCTCGATATCTTCATCGAGCTGTACGCAGTTGCCGTGGCGATGACATCGCCCGCATTGTGGATGCCGTCAGCGATCAGCACCTGACTGCCGAACAGCCATCCTACTGCCAATTTGATCGCCGTCAGGAGGACATTACTAATCAGGCTGATCCACATAGCTATCATTGACTTTTGCCGGTTCAACGGCATCCTCTCCCTTTTAAAGCGTCTTCCGCTATAGTATAGCCCTTGCCAGGCCTGAAATTCCTTTCTTTTCCTAAACTTTCTCCTCTCTTTATAAAAAAAATCCGGAATTTCCGTGATGAACGGAAGTTCCGGATCTGTATTAATTATTGCAAATATTTCTCAGGTGTCTTTAAGTAGCCGTTCAGAGTTTCACTCGGAAACTCTCTCATGCTGTCCAGATAATACCCCGCCTTATTCGGCTTCATAAGTACGGTCCACAAATACTGCTGCTCCCCGCCGGACACGTACACCAGATGCTGGCCTGCGGCCACAGCCGGGTTCTTATCGTCCTTGGGCACAACACCGCGTTCTCGAAAGTCCTCTTTGGCTACTTCCGTTAAATCTTTCAGCTCAATCTCTATATAAGCAAGCTTGTAGTACCCGCCTGCATTTTTGCTTAAATCCGCGAGTTTCTGTTCCAAAGACGCAAGGTTCTTACTTCCTCCTGTCCACTCTGCGAGCAGTCGCTTGAGAATAGGCGAATGGCCTTTCTCCGCAACCTCATGAACAAAGCTGACCAGTTCAACCGGACTTAAATACTCCGGCCCGCTGGAGTTTTTGTCCATTGTAACTCCTCCGTCCACCCGGGCGGACGGTGCAGGAAGTGTTTTGGACATAGGATCAGAAGAAGACGCAGAAACTTCCGGCGTATAGGCTGCCTCATGGCGGATATCCGCCTTACTCTCTGCAGAAAACCCGGCAGCGGGTCCGGCGGACTGTGCCTGCTCCAATTTGCTCTGATTCTGGCAGCCTGCGGCTATAACGGCCAATAAGGCCAGCATAGCAAATTTTTTATAAAAGACGTGCATATCGTTGTACCCCCTGTGACCTCTATCCGTCACCCTTGCGTAAGCATGCTCTTGATGTCAATCTTGCTAATCTTTCTAGCATAAAGAATTCCTTCGGGCGGCAATAGCTGACTAGGAGAAACCAGGAAACAATGTGGATGCGATATCCCGGATGTGTACCAAGCCGGTCCACTTGTACCCATAAATCAACTTGATGAAACGCAAAATTTTACAACTCAATGTCTCATTATACTAAGAAACGCGGATTTTGTCTGCATGCGCACGTTGATAAGAAGGTTATGCCGGCTAAAAGCAACAAAAGAGGATGCCTGTCAGGGCACCCTCATCGCTCGTAAACACGGGAATTTATTAAAGGCATGTGGCCGCTTTCTTCTATAAAAAACAACACGAGAACCGGCGGATGCCCTACCGGCACTCTGCGGTCAGCGCAGCATGGTGCTCATGCGCCGGGCGGCCTCGACGATCACAGGCGCCTGCTCGTGCATCACCTCGAGCGTCAGCCGGTTCGAGGGCCCGGATACCGCCAGTGCGGCAACCAGCTTGCCCGCACGGTTGAATACCGGTGCGGATAAAGCAGCCGCCCCGGGCTCCCTCTCCTCGACGCTGGTGGCGTAGCCCGCCTTCTGCGTCTCATGAAGCTGGTGCAGGAACGTGTCCCGGTGGATGCCTGCAAGCTCGGCATCCATCATGACCTGCTGCTGCACCTGCGCCTCGCCAAAGGCGAGGAGGATCTTGCTGGATGCCCCGACGTACAGGGGCATTCTCACACCGATAGGCGCCACCCTCCGGATTGCGTGATTGCTCTGCACCGCCTGGACGCGGACGCGTTCCTGGCCGCTCAGCACGTACAGCGAGATCGTCTCATTCACCTGATCCCGCAGACGCTCCATCTCCGGCAGAAGCACCATACCGGGATCATCGCCCTGGGACATATGAGCCGACAGCTCCCAGATGCTAAACCCGAGCCGGTATTTATCCCCTTCCGGTTCACGTATAAGAAAGCCTTTGGCTTCCAAAGAAGCCAGAAGGCGGTATACCGTACTTTTATGCAAAGATACACGTGTCGAGATCTCCGTCAATGTCAGTTCTGTGGCATCGGTATAACAAAGGAGAATATCCAATGCCCGTTCCACAGCCCGTACGGTCGATTTCGCTTCTTCCATAGGTAGTCACCACCGTCTAATTCTGTTTCACATAGTGAAACCCTGTTTCTTTTATTATACAGGATACCGCTTCTAAATACAAAGTAAAAAACCGCTGTAACCCTTGTATTACAGGGAGATTACAAGAGAATTAACATTCTGTTGCACATATTGACGAACTATGAAAGTTGACATAATATTAGGTTACCACAAGGTTCTTTTCAGAAAATTTAGTTAATTAAGACCTCAGGCAAATCAGGTTCCTAACGACTAAATCTCCTACAAAGACCCATTCTGCAAAGGAGGGGACCTAATGAATACAACTCCTGTAAACACAAATCCGCTTAACCCTGCATCTCTGGAGCATGTACCTGTCCGTACGTTAACCCGCCGTAAGAAGGCGATCCTTCTTTCCCTGCTCTGTGTCTTCCTGCTCTTCACCAGCCTTGTACTTGGTTTTCACGGTTTTATCGCATGGACACTGGCAAGACCGACAATCGCACCTCTTAGTTCCAATCCGGCCAAAGCCGTCGGACTGAGCTACGAAGATGTTACGTTTCCCAGTTCAACAGGAAACAGTAATTTGAACGGATGGTATATTCCCTCGGGGGCTTCCGATAAGACGGTCATTTTCTCGCATGGATACGGCGGCAACCGTGAAGAGCTGTGGGTTCCCATCTACTCCCTTGCCAAAAAACTTAATGAGAGCGGATACAATGTGCTTATGTTCGATTACGGCTATGTACAGCCTGATAATCAGCGCATAGTGACTGCAGGTATCCAAGAATCCAAGGAACTGCTCGGCGCAGTTAACTATATTAAGAATAAAGGCAGTCAAAACATATATGTATGGGGATTCTCTATGGGAGCCGGCACTGCTCTTCAAGCCGCATTAAATACGCAGGATATTGACGGCATGATACTCGACAGTTCCTTCCTGCTGAGTCCCGATACGCTTTATCATAATATGAAGCAGTACGTGAATATCCCTAAATTCCCTTCTCTGCCTCTCGTACGTCTATTTTTCCCGATGCTCAACGGCGTCAGCATGAATCAGATTCCTTATCAAAGCGTAACGACGCATGAGTATCCGATGCCGATTTACTTTATTCACGGCGATGAAGACGAACGCGCCCCTTATGGAATCGCTGAACAAATCTATAAGAACCAAAGCAACCAGGCATCTAACTATTGGGTTATCCCCACAGGCAAGCATGAACTGATATATTCAGCCAAGCCGGATGAGTATATTACGCGCACCTTCGGTTTCCTTCAAACAATTGCTCGTCCGCAGCTGCCTGAAGCCGGTTTTGTCGAAATGAAATAAACCGTTAAAACGAATAAGCCAGGCTCTCCCCGGAATACAATCGGTAGTAATGTGATTCCGGGGGAGGCTGGCTTTATGCTTTCTGTCTATGGCAGCTTGATGCCATTAAGAATTTTAGAAGAAATACGGTTCTGGAAAGAGCAAGAGAAGGAACATACCGTCGTCATACGCGAGCTTGTCCCCGATCTGGAGCCCGCTTATGTGCAGGCCTTAAAGGAATGGGAAGGCGTATTTGCCAAAACACAGCATGCTGCCGTCCAGTGGATCGAATGGGCAATACGAACGAAGAATCCCCTTGACCCTTTCCTGCAGCGGCAGCTCCAGCAATTGGTCGATGTCTCTACGAAACAGTCCGTCAAGTTCATAGAATTGCTCCAGCTTATAGAAAAAGAAAGCAAACCCGTCAGCGCAAATCCGGTAATCCCAGTCGTAATCGAGCACATCATACGCGAGTCGGAATATTTCCTCGGCACGCTCAAGGGATTGGAGTCCTCTCTCCCTCCAGTTCCTTACGGGGCCCCAAGCTACGGAGGCGGCGCAGGAGCCGCTGGACCGTATGGCCATAGCGGAGCAGCCTCGCAGGGCTACTGGCCCCCGGGCAGCTTCCAGGGGCCCGGGACCGTGCCGGGTGCCCCTGCCATCTTCGGTCCGCCTGAGGGGGGACAGCCGGCCGGCGCAGGAACACCGGGAGCCTTCGCTGCCGGCTACAGCAGTGTGCCGGGCAATGGACCGGGCGCGGCGCCAGGTCAGGCTGCCCCGGTGAGTGGCGGCTCCTGGCCCGGCGGGGCGCCTGCGGGCTTCGCTCCGGGCAGCTACGGCTCCGGAGGCGCGTCCGGCCAGGCGGGCTGGGGGCCGGCCGGGCCGATCCTGTATACCCGCAGCGCACCGGACACGGACCGCCCGGTCGGCCCGGAGCTGCGCTCGGAACAGGACCGGCCGCCCGATGCTGCGGAGCAGCAGACGCCTGACATACCTGCGGCCCAGCCGGCACAGGTGTCCCAGGCTTCCGCTGCGGCCCTCGCGTCTTATAAGCCGGTACCCATAGGTGGCCACCAGCTTCCTCCGCTCCCCTACGCATACAATGCGCTGGAGCCCTATATTGATGAAGCGACGATGCGCGAACATCACGACAAGCATCACAAGACCTATGTGGACGATCTTAACAAAGCAGAGAAAATGCTCGCTAAAGCGCGCGAAACGGGCGATTTCGATCTGGTTAAGCATTGGGAACGGGAACTTGCCTTCAATGGCGCCGGGCATTACCTGCACACGATTTTCTGGAATATTATGAAGCCTGGCGGCGGAGGCAAAGCCTCCGGTCCCATAGCCGCGGAGATTAACAAAACTTTCGGAAGCTTCGAGCGCTTCAAGAAGCAGTTCACGGAAGCTGCCAAGAAGGTGGAAGGAGGCGGCTGGGCTATTCTCGTCTGGAGCCCCCGCAGCCACCGGCTCGAAATTCTGCAAGCCGAGAAGCACCAGAACTTGTCCCAATGGGACGTCATCCCGCTTCTCGTCCTTGATGTATGGGAACATGCCTACTATCTCAAGCATAAAAGCAACCGGGCCAAATACATCGAAGACTGGTGGAAAGTGGTTAATTGGGATCATGTCAACGACCGTTTTGAGCCCGCCCGTAAGCTCACCTGGATTCCTTACTGAAGTGCGCCGGCCCCTTGTCTGCTTACGGCAGGCAAGGGTCTTTTGCACGTATACGAATGTGGTTACTGTTGCGGTTACTGGTGCGGTTACTGGTGCGGTTACGAATGTGGTTACGAATGTGGTTACGGATACTAAAGCGATCCGGTAAATGCTCTCCATCTTTCCGGCAGCCGGCTTGGATTGTGCCGCTGCATACCAAAAAGACGGCACGCGGCCGTCTTATGGTAGTCGATCCTATAAGTTAGTCTTTGATCAGCGACAGAAATTCAGCACGCAGAGCGGGGTCCGTGCGGAACGATCCGCGGACTGCGGACGTCACCGTTTTGCTGCCCGGCTTCTTAACTCCCCTTGCGCACATGCACAGATGTTCCCCTTCAACAACAACCATCACGCCGTGAGGCTCCAGCACTTCATCCAGTGTGTTAGCCATCTGGGAAGTGATTCTCTCCTGGACCTGCAGTCTGCGTGTAATGGCATCGGCCAGACGGGCAAATTTGCTTAGTCCCGCGATTTTGCCGCTCGGGATATATCCTACATGAATCTTGCCGAAAAACGGCGCCATATGATGCTCGCACTGGCTGTAGTACACGATATCCTTAATAATGACCAGTTCTTCGTGCTGTTCATCAAAACTAACGCCCAGCACATCATTCACATCGGCATCATAGCCTGCGAAAATCTCCTCGTACATCCGGGTAACCCGGGCAGGCGTGTCCAGAAGACCTTCACGCTGTGGATCTTCTCCGATTAAACGCAGGATTTCACGAATATGTCCTTCAATCTGTTCGCGGTTATCCGCGACACTTTTGTTTTTGTATTCCTTAGCCGGCATGTTGGTCTCCTTCCCATCCGTTCCCCACGATATGATCGACGAGTCTACCGCTGTACTGCAGAGCGAGGCTGCTGCGGTGAGCTTTGCTGAGCAGCATGCCTCCCTGCAGAAGAGCCGTCAGAGCTGCAGCGGTTTCTTGCGCCTTCATACCATGAAGATTAATATCTTGATCAGCCGTCCCTTCCAGCAGACAAGCCTCTATCCTCTGCTGCACTTCCTCCAGAAAATCGCTGATTATTCCGCGCAAAGCTTCGTAGCGGCCGCTCAGCTCAATCGCCAGATTCCCGATATAGCAGCCTCTGCGGCAATCATGCTCCTCGGCAGCCGCCTGCATGAGCCGGAACAACCGGCTGATTCTTTCTTTCGGAGACAACGCCTTATTATCCAGTGACGGAATGAATATCTGCTCATTCATGAGCGCAATTTTCTGCTGGATTACCTGACGCCCAAGCTCTTCTTTACTTTTGAAGTGGTAATAAAAATTACTTTTGCATACGCCGCAATGCGAGAGAATCTCCTCCAGACCGGTAGCCTGAAAGCCTTGCTCGTGAAAAAGTTCCATGGCAGCAGCGAGAATTTTGTCTTTGTTGCTGGGCATAAGCCAACCACCTCTGGATAATACTGGTCTGTTCTAATGTGACATACGCCGAAAAGCCGATGCCGGGAATCCGGCAGCCGCTCTCAGGACATCTTATTTGGACTTTGTTTTGGCTTTAGGCTTCTTCGGCGACATGTTCTGGTTCTTCATCATCGATTGCACCTTAGTCATCTGCTGCTTGTTCATGTTATAACCCATTTGCTTGGCCATCTTCTGAATCATTTCGGGATTATTCTGCATTGACTCGAGCTGTCTGCGGAGATAGTATACCCCGATGAAAAATCCTCCGACTAACCCGACAATCAAAGTTAAGATCGGAATGATAATGTCCCACATCTTGCTTTCCCCCTGCATCCAAAGATTGTAATCCCATTTATAATAGCATTATTAAGCAAGAAAATCCAAGCTCTTTACCCGAGCACGTGTTCGATAAAAAGAGTCGTATGCTGTGCCAGATCCACTTCTTTGACCTCCAGGTCACTGCCGCCCTCCTGCTTCACGATCCGGACGATCGGACGGCCCGGCAGTCCTCTGTGCTGGCCGACCACAACGCCCGTCTCACGCGAGGACAAGCGGACGGAAGTGCCCGTCGAATAGATGGATACTGTCCGCAGGAATTGGATGAGCACTTCGCGGTCAAGTTTGGTTCCAGCCAGCGCCATCATATGTTCAATGGCTACATGAGGCAGCATTCCGGTTTTTAATTCATCGCTGCGGAGCAAATTGTCGTATGTATTCGCAACGGATACGATTCTGGCGTAGAGATGAATCTGATCGACCAGCAGTCTTCTAGGCTGACCTAAGCCGTCCGGCGTCTCGTGATGCTGGAAAGCCACGTGTGCGATCAGCAGACTATATTCGCGCTTGTGCTTGAGCAGCTCGAACCCGCGCCATGTATGATGCAGCCGTTCATCCGGCGACTTGTCGTCTGTAATCGCATCCATTTTACCGATGTCGTGAAGAAGCGCTCCTGTCGCAAGCTCTTTCAGCTGGAGCTGGTTGAGGCCCATGTTAATCCCGATCAGCGTAGAAATCGTACATACATTCAGCGCATGCAGATACATGTCGTTGTCTTTGGTACGAATATCCGTCAGTTGGATAAGAACATCGCTGTTCTTCATAATTTCGTTAAGGAGCGTGTCGATACTGATGCTCAGGGAGCGCGAATCGAAATCTTTGCCCGAGCGGGTCGTACTGAGCGTGTCCTGCATCTTTTTCATTACAATGCGCTTCGTCTCATCACTGACCACTTCCGGCAGCTCGATATCTTCCGTAAGCGGATCTTGGATGTAGAGCATCGTCACTCCGATTCGGCGCAAGGTGGTAATCATATATACTGTCAGCTGCACACCTTCTGCAAGAAGAACAGCCCCGTTTCCTGAGAAAATGGTTTTACCCAGATATTGTCCTGTTTCTATGGAATCAATGGGAACATACTTCATGCCTTCCACTCCCGCTTCTTCGTTGTAAGGTTAACTGGTCTCTGCACTGATTTCCAGCTGCAGGAGAGTCGTCTTTATATTCAGCCCGCCGGCGTAGCCGACAAGTTGTCCCGAGGCACCGATGATCCTGTGGCAAGGAACCAGAATGGGAACGGGATTGCGGTTATTGGCACCGCCCACTGCCCGCACTGCTTTGGGCGCCCCTATGGATTCTGCGATATCCTTATAGGAAGCCGTCTCCCCATAAGGGACTTTCAGAAGCGCCGTCCATACACGTCGCTGGAACTCGGTCCCGCGCAGATCAATCGGCAGGTCGAATTCTTTGCGCCGGCCGGCAAAGTATTCATCCAGCTGCCCGGCAAACGTGCGCAGACGGCCTGGATTGCGGCGCAAGCCCGCTTCGGGCATCCAGTTCATCTTCCACCGCCGAAGCTTCTCCAGCGCGTCAGGAAGGCCTCCAAACGCCACGGTGCATAGCCCCTGGTCCGTAGCGGCAAGCAGCAGCGGGCCTGCCGGAGACTCTTCCAGCACATCATAATCAATAAACTCAGAGTCATGGCCGTCATTCATGATTCCCATCCTCTTTCTCTTCCCATTCCACCTGCGGCATACCGGTTCCCGGTTCAGGACTATACCGGGAACCGCCAGGCAGATTGCCGTCACTTTCCGGTTCGCGGAGCAGACCCAGCTTCCTCGCTGCCTTAAGCAGCTCTTCCGACACGATATCGTCCCGCTCATGCCGCATCGCTTCGTCCACTGCTTCGGCTGCGGCATCCCCGCCGATCTTACCGAGCGCCCATGCCGCCGTTCCCCTCAGCTCAGGCCGGGGATCTTCTCTCAGCAGAGAGCGGAGAACAGGCACGGCGGACCGGTCCTTGAAGTTCCCAAGCGCAAGCACGGCATTGCGCTGGATCGGTTTGCGGCCCCGCCACGCCGCCGAGCTCTGACCGAACCTCTCCTTGAAGTCGCGGTTGCCCATCGTAAGCAGCGGAACAAGCAGCGGCTTAACGACTTCATGATCCGGCTGCAGCTCCGCATGATGCGTCCAGTTCTTGCCCTTGTTAATCGGGCAGACGACTTGGCAGGTATCGCAGCCATACAGCCGGTTGCCTATTTTATCTTTAAATTCGTCGGGCATGTGCCCTTTCGTTTGCGTCAAGAACGAAATACAGCGTCCCGCGTTGAGCTGTCCGGGTCCGACAAGAGCTCCGGTCGGACAGGCATCTATACAAATCGTGCAATCTCCGCACTGATCCATAATAGATGTATCGGCGGGAAACGGCACATTTGTAAGCAGCTCGCCGAGATAGACCCATGAGCCCCACTCCGGCGTGATGACGGCGCAGTTCTTGCCGACCCAGCCGATGCCCGCCCGCTCTGCAACGGCGCGGTCCACGAGGGCGCCGGTATCGACCATATCTTCGAAGCGCAGACCCTCCACCCGCTCCTCCAGGAAACCGGCTAGTTTCTTAAGCCGTTCCCTCAGCACATGATGGTAGTCCTGCCCCCATGCCGAGCGCGATAACATCCCCCGGTACGCGCCTTTCTCCGAGCGCGGGGGATTGCTCAGCTTGGAAGGATAAGCAACTGCAATCGCGAGAATAGACTTCGGCTCCGCCAGACTAAGCTCGGGATGCACACGCTTCTCAATGTCCGGCTCCTCGAATCCCGATTCGTAACCTTTTTCCCTATGCCTTAACAGAATGTCCTTCAATTCATGAAAAGGCTCCGCCGAGGCGAAACCAATCTTGTCGATTCCCATCGACGGCGCCGCTTCAATCAGCTCCTGCTTCAAAAGAAGCCATTCCTTGGCGGATGCTGATGTCACGGACAAGCGCATCACAATTCCTCCTTTGCCCCTATCGTTACTTCCGGGTTATAACCCGCTCATACTGGACGGCGGCCAGACAATCCACTCCGCGCGTCCGATAAGCCCTCCCTCAGGTACGGAGCCGAAAAAACGGCTGTCCAGGCTGCCTTCACGGCGGCGGTTGTCCCCCATAACGAACAAGGTTCCTTCCGCTACCACAAGAGGGCCGAAATCACCGTCCTCGATTCGCGCATCCGAATAAGGCTCTACCGCTTCCTTGCCGTCGATATATAGGCGTCCGTCCGCGATTTCAACACGCTGCCCGGCAGTGGCAACAATCCTTTTGACCAGATAAGGATGCTCCCCCCTGTTCACGGAAGCGGGCTCTTTCAAGATCACCATATCTCCTTGCCCGAATTCACCCATCCAAGGCACTGTTTTATTAACGAACAACCACTGTTCCGGCTGCAGTGTGGGCTGCATAGACGTTCCCCGTACCATTGAAATGTTGAATCCCCAGCGCTGAATAACCAGAACCGCCAGCACAATGAGGAGAACGGTCCCGGCTGCATGCCGCAGCTCTTTCCGGTTCCTCAAACGGGTTTGTTGAGAATCTGCAGATGCAGCGGTCTTCCTAGTAGTCTGCCCGGAATGCGACACATCAGACCTCCGTTCCACGGTCCTTCCATAACTGATAATACCTTCTCACACTCTCGTCATGAAAAGGAGCATCCGATCTCTCGATCCGCTTCAGCAAGGAGTCCAGTCCCGCTTTGACCTTCGTTTCTACCAGCGACGGGTAGCGGTACAGCAACTTGTGCTGTTCATATTCTTCCTGATCCACGATATGGACATCGCCCGCAGGCATCCGAATCACATCCAGATCGTAATCTATATACGTCAGTACATGACCGGCCTGGTAGACCGGGGAAGCGACATTGCAGTAATATCGCACTCCCCCCTCTTCGAGCAAAGCCACGATGTTGTACCATTCTCCCGGAATAAAAAAAGAGACACCCGGAATCCGGCTTGTCCATTCTTTTCCGTCTGATTCCTGAATCTTCGTCTGATTGTTAATCAGTACGATCATAGCCTCACGCTTGTGCTCGGGCAGGAGCTCTTCCTCCGGAACTTTCCAGTTCTCCAGCCACATTCTGTGCAGATGGCCGTCATGCTTGAAGCTTTTAATTATGCGGTGTGTAAAAGAATCCATTCAACTCTGCCCCTCTATATTAATCCGGCTCATTCCGACATTGGAACGTACACGCTTATGATCCTGCAATCATGAATAGACAGGCAGTCATTATATCCATTAAACCTTCATGGTCATTTATCATTAATTCCACTAACTGATGATCCGGTAAAGGAAGCGGCTAAGAAACAGTCCGGCATCCTAAAGACTCATTGCCTTAACCTTATTTTGGCGATGAAAAAAGCTCCGTCCGGAGCCTGCATTCACCCTGCCAAACAACAAAGGCATATCTTCCTCCCGGGAACGGAGCTTGTCCGCTTCGACAAAAAGATATGCCTTCATTATACAATAATTGATCCCTACATGCTCGCTTTCTTTACAATGCTAAGCCGATTTGCGCTGCGTGTAAAATCAGACGGGCTGTAGCCTACTGACTCATAAACAGGAATCACCATTTCATTGTGGTGATCGACTGTCACGAGAATACGATTGACCTTCCGCTGAATAAAACGCTGTTTCATTCCTTCAATTAACGCCTTGCCGATTCCTTTACGGCGGTGTCCGGGTGCTACGGCAAGCCGGTAATAGTACCCTTTGTTATCATCAATAGTACCAATCACCATGCCAACCAGTTCTCCCTGATCCTCCGCAACCAAAACTAATTCGCCATCCCATGACAGCTGCTTAGCAAAAGCCTGCATGGTTTCTTTGTAACAAAGTTCACTGAGTGCTTCTTGAAGCAAACCCGAGATGAGGCTGTAATCAGACAATCGAAAAGAACGAACACGCATGAGGTCCACTCCCACAAATCAATTTGTAAGGATAATCTTACGACAAAAAACGCCGAAAATCCTCTCTTTTTTTAAAAAAACTGTAGTTTTCTAAACAAATTTAATGTAACCGCTTTAAATTAAGCGGTTACATTGTCATTATTCCTTTCAATCGCCTAAAAAGAACTAATTTTACCAGTTAACGAGACGGACTTCCTATGACTAAAAGCCTCAAGTAATTCCGCTCCCGTTACATATGGATGATCAAAAGTCAGCTTAATCCGGCTGTCATGGTGCAGACGACAAGCAGCAGCCAGCGGCCTCTTTACCCGATTTCCAATTTATGAAACAGGTATCAAGGTCCTACCTCATCGTGCAAAAACTTGTTATACTTAAAAAGTTTTTGTTTAGAATATGCAAAACCGGGCACAAAAATATACAACAAGAGAGGTGCTGCATGATTGATTTATTGCAAACAATAATCGATTCCCTGAACAATTTTCTGTGGTCCAAGCTTCTGATCGTTCTCCTCATCACCGTCGGTCTTTATTTTACTTATCGATCGAAGTTTATGCAGTTCCGTATGCTCCGGGATATGTTTCGGGTCTTGTTTGAGTCCAAAGGCGGCTCCCGTGACGATATTTCACCCTTCCAGGCGTTCTGTATCAGTATGGCCGCCCGCGTCGGGACAGGGAATATTACAGGCGTAGCCATCGCCGTAGCTCTGGGGGGCCCCGGAGCCGTATTCTGGATGTGGGTCATCGCCATAATCGGCTCGGCTTCAAGCTTTGTGGAAAGCACCCTGGCCCAGGTCTATAAAATCCGGGATAAGAACGGCTTCCGCGGGGGACCGGCCTACTATATGCAGACTGGCCTCAAGAAGCGCTGGATGGGCGCTCTGTTCGCCGTGCTGATTACGATTTCGTTCGGGCTTGTATTTAATGCCGTCCAGTCCAACACCATTACCATCGCTTTCGAGAACTCATTCGGGACTGACCGCCTGACGGTCGGAATCATTATGACGGTTATACTGGCCGCAATTATATTCGGCGGTGTAAAACGAATTGCCAAAATGTCCGAATATATCGTTGTCGTGCTTGCCGCCGTTTATATCGGCGTAGCCTTGTTCATCGTAATGATGAACATCACGGAAATGCCTGCCGTACTGGCTCTGATCGTGAAGAGCGCGTTCGGCTTCGAGCAGATCGCGGGCGGTTCGCTCGGGGCGGCGCTTATGCAAGGCGTGAAACGCGGCCTCTTCTCCAATGAAGCCGGTATGGGAAGTGCCCCGAATGCCGCAGCAACGGCAACCACCTCCCACCCGGCCAAGCAAGGGCTGATCCAAGCTCTGGGTGTCCTGTTCGACACACTGGTTATTTGCACCAGTACCGCGTTTATCGTTCTGCTCTCCGGGTCCTATACCGATCCGAGTCTTAACGGCATCGAACTGACACAAGCCGCATTAAGCGTTCATATGGGTTCATGGGCTTCGGGTTTTCTGGCCATCATGGTGTTCCTGTTTGCGTTCAGTACGCTGCTGGGCAATTATTATTACGGTGAAACCAACATTGAATTTCTGAATTCCAATAAAATCTGGGTCCAGCTTTACCGGATTGCGGTTATGGCCATGGTGGTTTTCGGCTCTATCGCCCAAGTTCAATTGGTATGGGATTTGGCCGATTTGTTTATGGGTCTCATGGTTGTGGTCAATCTGATCGCGATAACCCTGCTGTCAAAAATCGCATTCTCTGTCCTACAAGACTACATCAAACAGAGAAAGGCGGGCGAAGATCCCGTGTTTACGAAAGACCGTGTTCCCGGACTCGACAATATTGAATGCTGGGACCCGGCTGCTTCTGATCCGGATACATCACGAACACGTTAACGACTCATCAATCAAGTTAACCGAGGGCTGGCAAGTCCAGTATGCAATGTAATTCCCCTCAAGCAGTCAAGCGGTCACGCGGTCAGTCCATTTCTATAAAGAAACCTTTAGAACAGCCCCAGTCCGGCATTGTCCCGGGTTGAGGCTGTTTTTTTTTCGCCTTATACGAGAAAAATCCCCTGAAGTAAAGACGCGCGGGTTACACCACACCGTCTACTTCAAGGGATTTTTATCAACAAAGGCAGGCTCTTTCACCGGCCTGGCGTATTTTCAAAAAGAATGATTGCATACCAAACACTAAGACGGCAGTCAGACCCTACTCGACTGCAAAAAATCTTGGAAGATAAGCCTTGTTCTGCTCCAACATTTCTTCCAGCATCTTCTCGGCATCGTTAACCGAAGAAATAAGCGGATGGTGGGCAAGCGCCTGCAGTGCAATTCCGCGGTCGCCTGTAATCGCAGCTTCAATCGCTAGCACTTCGTACGTTTTGACTGCGCAGATCAGGCCCTTTATCGACTCAGGAACTTTTTTGACGGTAACCGGAATTGGCCCCTGCTTAGTCACGATACAGTTAACCTCGATACAAGCGTCACCGGGAAGGAAATCCAGCGCGCCGTTATTCGGTACATTCAGCGTCTGGATGTCGCGTGTATCGTTGTACAGGGAACACATAAGATTAACTGCCGCCTCCGAATAGTAAGCGCCCCCGCGCTTTTCCAGCTGCTTCGGTTTCTCGGTTAATTCAGGGTCCTTGTACAATTCGAACAGTTCTTCCTCTACGCGCTTCACTACCTCTGCACGGGTTCCATCTTTCTTAGAAGCTTCCTGCAGTTCTTTGAGCATTTCATCTCTCAGATAGAAGTACTTCAAGTAGTAAGACGGCACTCCTCCCAGCCCGCTGATGAAGCTTTTGTTCCATTCCAGCTGCGGTACGTTCTTCGCGGAATATCCGCTGCCGCTTCCCAGCAGCTCTTCCAGCTTGGATTCACCGTTTACCGTGATCTGAGTAATCCAGTGCAGGTGATTCAATCCTACGAATTCCATATAAATGCCGGATGCAGGAGCATCATATTCTTTCATCAGCCATTTGTGCATACCGATAGGTGCATTACACAAGCCGATTGATTTGATCTTGCTGTGTTTGGATAGTGCTTCCGTTACCATACCGGCCGGATTCGTAAAGTTAAGCAGCCATGCATCCGGACAGAGCTCTTCCATATCCCGGCAAATATCCAGCAGGACCGGGATCGTACGGAATGCTTTCATCATGCCTCCCGGACCGGTAGTTTCCTGGCCGATAATGCCGTATTTCAGTGGAATCGACTCGTCCCATGAGCGTGCTTCCAGCATGCCCACACGCATTTGCGTGGAGACAAAATCCGCTCCGGGAAGAGCTTCCCGGCGGTCCAGAGTCAAATTGACCCCAATCGGCAGACCCGACTTCTCGACCATTCTCTTCGCAAGATTGCCGACAATCTCCAGCTTCCATTCCCCTTGCGGAATATCTACGAGCCAGATTTCGCGGACCGGAAGCCTGTCATAGTTATTGATAAACCCTTCCACGATTTCCGGTGTATAAGAAGAACCTCCGCCAATAACAACAATTTTCAAGCCTTTTTCCATTTCTCTCACTCCCCGATTAGTTTGTCTCTCTTGAAACGGACGAACTGTTTGCTTCTGCTGCCCTTAATCAGAGCAGCCTTATCTCCCGAACCCTTGCAGGATGCCGTCCTGCCTTCCTGCCGTGCCCGCCGGGCGCTCAAAGGGCTCTCAGCGGTTCCAGCTACATCTTAAGCTGCTTTAGACGCTCGCTTACTTCTTCGCTCACCGTCATTCCGCCGCGCTGCATCGCCAACAGCACAGAACCGACAACAGGCTCGGCTTCCAGTCTTCGGATCTTGCTGCGGGGCGCCGCTTTCTTGGCGGCTTCTTCAATGTACTTCTCCACATAGTCACCGTCGCCGCGCATTAATACGCTTCCTGCCAGTACGACATCGAACTCGTCTTCCGACATGTCCAGGCGTTTAATGACGGCTCCGATCGACAAGCCGAGCTCCTCCCCTTGCTGGCGTAGAATTCGGAGGGCAGCCGCGTCGCCTTGCGAAGCCGCTTCGAACAGGAGCTTCGTCAAGTTGTTCGGAATTCTCTTCTCATGGTCCAGGAAATCATTGAACATGTCCTCAACGGACTCGTAGCCAAGCTGCTTAAGCACAAGTCCGGTCAGCAGCGTCTCTTCCTCACGTCCGTCCCAGGCACGGATCACCGTGCGGAAGGCTTCGGTGGAAAGCCCGCTGCCGCCTCCGAAATCGCCAAAAGCATAAGAGAAGCCGCCGCATTGATACGCTTCTCCCCGCTCATTCATCCCGGAACAGTTCACGCCTGTTCCCGAAATGACCACGACGCCCGATTGTCTCGTCGTGCCGGCACGCATGGCGACAATCGTATCGCACGCCAGGTCCCAGTTCTTAAATTCCACCTTGCGCAGAATTTCCCGCAGAATGCGGAAATCCGTCTCCCGGTCTGCGCCTGCCAAGCCGAAAAAAGCAAAAGCGATATCCGGCTTGGTTAATCCGGCCTGCTGAAGTGCACCCTCTACCGCTTCGTTGATGCTGTGTACAGCAACAGCATGGTTAATCTGGTGATTTCCCATTCCGCTCCTGCCTGTTCCGACGACATTCCCCGACTCGTCGGCAATGACGGCGTAAGTTTTAGTTCCTCCGGCGTCCATTCCCAAGTAATAATTCACGGCTCTCCCTCTCCTGTTTCGTGCAATATAATCTATCTTTCCTATACTTACGGCCGGCAGACGGTCGTAGATTCGCGAACGACTAATTCCGGTTCCAGCTTAATGGACGCGTTGCGCCTCTGGGCTCCGCTCTTAATTCTCAGGAGCAGTTTGACCGCTTCCTGAGCAATCCCTTCCGCCGGCTGCCGGATCGTAGTCAGCCGGGGATGAATATCCGCAGAAAAAGCCTGATCATCGTAGCCGATGACAGACAGATCCTGCGGAACGTGACGGCCCGCATCCCGGAATGCCTCCACAATGCCAAGCGCGATGAAGTCGTCCGCTGCGAAAACCGCCGTAGGACACTCTCCTCCGGCAAGCCAGCTCTTGGCAATTTCGTAACCGTCCCGGATGTTAAAATCGGAATCGACCATCAGATAGGGCGTAAGTCCGGCTTCCGCCATGGCATCCATATAGCCCCGTTTGCGTTCTCTCGCGCTCCGGTACAGGGCGGGGCCGCAGACATGCGCAATTCGCGTGTGGCCCAGGCCAAGCAAATGTCGGGTTGCCGTCAGCCCCCCCATATAATTATCGACATTAACAACCGAGGCGCTCGTATCTTCCAGCTGGTTATCCACCAGGACGAAAGGGATTTTCTTTCTTTTGAGCTCCAGCACATCGCGCTCTTCATTGAGGGGGGACAGAAGAATAATGCCGTCCACCCGGTCTTCCTGATACAGGAAATTGCTGCTCTCTCCATTAGCAGTTTCCGCTGTCTCAGGCTCAATAGACAGAGCCAGAAAGTATCCGTGTTCCTTTAGAGCATCATTCACACTCTTGATAATTCCATCAAACAGCGTGTCCTGCAGCGTCGTAAGCGTCAGCCCGATTACGCCTGTCTTCCCCATAGCAAGACTCCGCGCAGCCGAATTCGGCCGGTAGTCCAGCTCCTTAATAGCCTGAAGCACTTTCTGCCGGTTCTTTTCTCTGACTGATGGGAAATCGTTGAGAACCCGGGATACCGTAACAACCGACACCCCGGCCTTCTTCGCAACGTCAAAAATACTGATTTTCATCCAATCGAACTCCCAACGTCGAATTTCTGTTCAACAGGGCTGGTTAAGAGTCCGACCCTGTTATTTTTTCTGCCTTTTCGCCAAAATTTCATTGATGTGCTTTTGGAGCCCCGGCATGACGTCATCTACCGATTTCTGACCGTTTTCAAGCGGCTCCATCTCGTTCTTAATGATCGTATTCAGCTCCGCATACCCCGGGATCATGTGATTCCACGATTCCGTACCGTATTTAATGCCGCCCTCGTACACGTTCTTTACATCCTTAGGATCGATATTCGCAAAAGTACTGAAATATTTCTCAGCCGCCAAGGCATTAGCCGGAGGGGTTCCGCCGCTAAGCTCGATCGCCTTCTCCTGTGTTTCCTTGGTGAGCTGAAACTTGATCCATTCCAGCGCTTCTTGGGGATGCTTCGAATCTTTCAGGATAAACAGCGGATCGACATACAAGACGTCCCGGATCTTCTCGTTCTTGCCGGCCGGAATGGCCGCCACACCGACCTTGAAGCCGAAATCGTTGGAGCCGGCCAACAGCCAGGCGCCCCCGACAGACATGCCTACCTTGCCTGCTGCAAACGGATCCCCGCCCTCGCCCGCTACCGCTTTGCTCGTAACGGGATCGATCATGCTTTTATCTTTGTGCATCATGTCATAAATGGTCCGGTAAGCATCCTTGACCTCGGGCGAGTTAAAACGCGAGGAGGCGGGATTGCCACCGTTCTTGGTGAATGTATCCTCCGGATAGACACTGGTTCCGAAATAGAGCGGACGCATATCCCGCTCAGACCAGCCCCAGTCAATTCCGAACTGGGTCTTGTTCAAATCTTTGGAAACATTCGTCAGTTTCCGGGCATAGTCCTGCATTTTCTCAAAAGTCCAGGACTTATCTTCATAATCCGACGGCGGATACGGCAGGCCCGCTTTGTCAAACATATCCTTATTATATACGAGAACGGAAACGTAACTATAGACTGGAATTCCATAAGTTCTGTCATTAACCTTATAGATGTCCATCAAGTGATCCGGAATTCCATAATCCGAGGCTTTAAAATTATCCGCCTTGAGAAGGTCCGTCATGTCACGAATCATGCCTTTATCGTAATACTCGGCGAACCCGGCGTCGCCCCAGTGGGACGTTACATCCGGTGCATTGCCTGATGCTACCATGCTTTGCAGCTTCGATTCGAACTGCTCATATGGAGCTTTCACGATCTTTACCTTAATGCCGGGATTTTGTTTCTCGAATTCGGGAATAAGCTCCTCGACATAAGCTTTATCCGGCGCATCCTGGGTATAATGCGTAAGCGTTACGATTTCTCCCTTGCCTTCTGTGCCGGGGTCCTTCGCGGTTTCCCCTGCTGAACAAGCGGTTAACGCCAGCGCCCCCGCCATCCATACGGCCATCGCCGTTCCTATCGCCTTCCTCGGCTTCATCATTGTGAATAGACCTCCTTCTATTGGCTCGGTATTTATTTGACTCCCGTCAGCACGATACTCTGCACAAAGTAGCGCTGCGCGGTGGAGAATAAAACCAGGATCGGGACAATTGCCAGCAGAGACGCGGCCATAACCACGTTCCATGAAGGCGGGCGGGTGGTTGAGGACACCATACCGGCCATGCCGATCGGAAGCGTGAACTTCTCGGTCGAGTTCAGGTAAAGCACCTGACCGAGCAGATCGTTCCAGCTCCATATGAAGGAGAAAATCGCAACGGTAGCAAGAGCCGGGCCGGACAAAGGAAGAGCGATACTCCACCACTGGCGGATTTCCGAGCAGCCGTCTACTTTAGCTGCCTCGAACAACTCACCGCTCAGTGAGGTGTAGAACTGCCGCAGCAGGAAAATAAAATAAGCGGAACCCAGAAACGCCGGAACAATAAGCGGCAGGAAGCTGTCGACCCAGCCGAGCTGTTTGAAAAGAATAAACTGCGGAATCATGACAGCCGGGTAAGGCAGCATCATCGTGGCGAGCAGAAAAGCAAACAGAATATTCTTGCCTTTGGCGCGGTATCTGGAGAAGCCGTACGCGACAAAAGCGGAGGAAAGCACGGTACCGGTAACCGTCAGAATTCCAATCATCAGACTGTTCTGGTACCAGGTTACAAAATCAAGTTCGAACAGCTTCGTGAAATTCTCGGTCACGATTGTGTCCGGGATCAAAGTCGGCGGGAATCTTAGCGATTCCGCCCTTGTTTTGAAAGCAGTGGACAGCATGTGAATGGACGGAAGAACCATCAGAACGGATAAGAGCAGAAGCACCGCAAAGACCACCCAGTCGAACCATGTCCGCCTGCCTGCTTTTAGAACCGAAGACTTGTGAGCCTTCTTCGTTTGTGGACCTGTGCCAGCCGTATTCATGCCCCGTCTCCCCCTTCGTAGTGAACGAATCGCCTGGATCCTTTCATAATCAGCAAAGCGAGAAGCATAACGGCGATGAGCAGCAGCCAGGCCATAGCGGAAGCGTACCCCATCTTGAAATTCTTGAAGGCGTTCTGATACAAGTAGTACACGTAAAACATCGTCGAGTAATTGGGGCCGCCCTTCGTCATAATAAAGGCCTGTGTAAATACCTGAAACGATTCAATGAGCCCCATGATGAGCTGGAACAGGAAGACCGGCGAAATCATCGGCAGCGTGATGTGCCAGAAGGAACGTATTCGCGTCACTCCGTCAATCTCAGCTGCTTCGTAGAGGGAAGGCGGCACGCTCTGCAGTCCGGCCAGGAAAATCACCATACCTCCCCCTACCGTCCACAGAGACATCAGCACGAGTGCAAGAATCGCCCAATTCTCATCGAACAGCCACAGCGGTCCGGGTAATCCCAACAAGCTCAGACCTTGATTGAGCAGCCCGCTTTGAGGATTAAAAATCCACATCCAGATGAGCGCCATCGCGACACCGGAAATCATACTCGGAAAATACATCACAGTCCGGAAAAAGCCTTTGAACGGAATTCTCTGATTAAGCAGCAGGGCAAAAATCAGCGAAAGCGCAAGCTGGACCGGTACGCTGAGCAGCGTATACCGGACGGTTGCCCAAATAGAGATCCAGAACACCTTATCCTCGAACAAATCCGTATAGTTCCGGAGCCCGACCCATCTAGGCGGATTGACGATATCATACTCTGTAAAACTGTAATAAGCCGACGACACGATGGGATAGAAAGCAAACAAAGCGGCTCCCAAAAGCCAAGGCGAAACGAAAACATAAAACCAGAACGTCTGGTGCCTTGCGGCATGGCTCTTCATAGCATCCTCCTCTTAAAAGTTAAAACGCTTTAACTTTTATTTAAAACAAAAGGCGTTCATTTCATGGGAACCAAATCAGGTATCATGCTATAAACGCCTTTTTAAACAAGGAAAGGTGCAAAGATGCATATTCTAGTGAGTTTCCTTCCGCCATAACGACTCAAAAGTTAAAAGGGTTTAACTTTCATAAATTTAAGATAAACGCTTTCAGGAAGAGTGTCAATGGTTTTTCTTTAGCAAGCAAGAATATGTTAAGCGCTTACATATAGTATGAGACACCTCTTCCCCAGTATCAGCAGGAGGAGACTTACGAATTTCCCTGGAATTGACTTTCCGTGGGATAAGAAGCCGGACAAGCGGTTAATCCTATATACCGGAGGTGAAAAGATATGTCCGGGGATCATGAACGCAGACAACTGCATGAGCTGAGCTCGCTAGAAGCTGCCGATTGGAATGAAGAGGAACTTGCCTACCATCACGCCGTCATGAGCGAGCTGTCGCCTTGGATGAATGCCCAGGGTTCGGCTATACATGCCCAAGTGATTCAGGAGATAGAACGACGCAAAGTAAGAGACCGGCCGACTTATGATACATAAATGTTGCTTTACTATCAAAATTAGCCTTATAATAAAATGGAATGGTAATAGTGATCACTCATCACATTAGGAGGTAATTAAAATCATGGCACATCAACTACCTGCTCTACCTTATCCGAATAACGCTCTGGAACCTCACATCGATGCAACTACGATGGAGATTCACCATGACCGTCACCACAACACATACGTAACTAACCTTAATGCAGCTCTTGAAGGACATGCAGAACTGCAAAGCAAATCCCTGGAGGATCTGATCAGCGATCTGAACAGCCTTCCTGAAAGCATCCGCACCGCAGTTCGCAACAACGGCGGCGGCCATGCGAACCACTCCCTGTTCTGGGAAACAATCGGCCCGAACGCCGGCGGAGCTCCTACAGGTTCCCTAGCGCAAGCTATCGATAGCGAGCTGGGCGGTTTTGATAAATTCAAAGAAGACTTTGCTAAAGCGGCGACAACCCGTTTCGGCAGCGGCTGGGCATGGCTTGCACTGGGCAAAGACGGCCAGCTGAAAGTATACAGCCTGCCTAACCAGGACAGCCCGCTCTTCGAAGGCGACACACCGCTTCTTGGCCTGGACGTATGGGAGCATGCTTACTACCTGAACTACCAGAACAAGCGTCCGGACTACATCGCCGCTTTCTGGAATGTTGTTAACTGGGATGCTGTTAATACTCGTTACGAAGCTGCTAAGAAGTAATTTCAGCTTAACCCGATACACCGGCACTCTCCTATGTCCTTCGGGCATAGGAGAGTGCTTTTTTTGTGCGATGGAATGGCCCGCGAAGGGCAAAGGGCCCGCCACTCTAGGATTTTCGCGATTGCCTGCCATGCAAGCTTCTCCATCACGTCAATCTACCCTAGTTGAGGCAGGCCCACTCAGTGAATTGAACGAATCTAACTTTAAATCTTAATTCTTTATAATAAACATGGCACATAATTATTCACGAAGTTAATCAATTCGTACAGCCGGCTCTACGTCTGCTTTCGCCCGTGCTGGCTTAAGCATCCGGCTTGTCCGCTTGTACGGCCCTGCCGGGTCCGTGTTCCTCCTCATACATCTTCAGCACGCGCAGGAACACGTTCGGGAACGCATAGCGTTCCATCTCCTCCGGTGCCATCCAGCGGTACCGGTACGGGAGTTGGCCCGCCGGCGCGCCGGCTGAGCCGCCAAGCCGGCAGCGGTACACCTTCATGTCCCAATACAGGTGACTGAAGGTGTGGTTCGTGTCCGCGATCCATTCCTGAGGAAGCACGTCCACGTGCTCCTCATCCGCGAGCGCGGACTGCAGCAGTGCCATGTTCCGCGCATCACCGCCCCAGGCGGGGCTGTCTGCGGAACCCCCGGCCCCGCGGCGGCCCCGCCTGGCCGCGGAAGCCGGTGCGATGCCCCCCGCAGCGGCATCGCCAGGTTCCCCGGGCGCCGCCAAGACGGTGCCCGCATCTCCAGCGGCTAACTGTGCCGCCGCTTCGTGCTCCCCCGGCTCCGCGGTGCCGGGGAACGCCGCTGCCATTGACGCGCCTGGACCATCCGCAGACGGTCCAACCGCGACATGCGGCAGCTCCCACATCCGGGCGAGGAGACCTTCCTGCGGACGCTGTCGGATGAGAATCCGTCCCGCGTTCTCGCCCTCGCCCTCGATGAGAGCTACAAGCCGCCGCTCCGGCTTGGGCGGCTTCGCTTTGGTCTTCACCGGCAGCGTCTCTTCCCTGCCGGCCAGCCTGCCCGCGCAGTGGTCCATGACAGGACAAGTCAGGCACTGCGGCGACCGCGGGGTGCAGACCATCGCGCCAAGCTCCATAAGCGCCTGGTTGAAATCCCCTGCGGCACCCTCGGGGATAAGATCACGCGCCAGCTTCTCCATACCGATCCTCGCGGCAGGTTTGGCAATATCGTCTTCGATCAAGAAATATCTCGACAATACCCGCATCACATTGCCGTCTACAGCCGGCTCCGGTTTGTTATACGCGATGCTTAGAACAGCGCCTGAGGTATAAGGCCCAACGCCGCGGAGGGAAGAAAACTCTTCCTTGCTGTCGGGAACCGTCCCGCCGTACTGTTCATGAACTTCGCGGACCGCCTGCTGAAGGTTCCGGGCCCGCGAATAATAGCCGAGGCCCTCCCAAGCCTTCAGCACTTCATCTTCCGGCGCCGTAGCAAGCGCCTCTACCGTAGGGAACAGCTCCGTAAACTTGTGGAAATAAGGAATAACCGTATCTACACGCGTCTGCTGCAGCATAACCTCTGAGATCCAGATATGATAAGGATTCCGGCTTCGTCTCCAGGGAAGATCACGCCGATGTATCAAATACCACGCCAATAAATGGGTGGAGAAAAATTGCTTTTGCTCTGCAGGATATTCCGTGAAAACTCTGCTTGATTTGGAGCCGGCAGCTTTGGTGCGCTTCACCGCTCCGACCGGTTTCTCCTCTAACGGATGTTCGCTGCCGCTGTCAGGCTGTTGTCGTTTAGGCATTCGTAACAGTTCTCCTCTCCGGCACTTCTCAAACCTCTATTATAAAACAAACGGTACAGAGATGGAACAGGCCGGGGTCCAGCTTGTTTTTACCGCTGTAATTGGTTATTCTTGTCGTAATCGCATTAACGGACTACTGGTATGGAAACGGAGGCACACGCTAATGAACGAAGCCCGTCTTGGAGCAGGCCTGCCGGCAGGCGCCCCCTCCAGTCTGCGCTGGCTGACGCCTTTTCTGGCACTTTGGGGCGTACATGGAATTGGAGCGGCTGCTGTTGAATTTTTCGAAGTATGGATTGATCTGCGCTGGCTGGCACAGGCCTTATTTATAGGGGCCGTGCTTATAAGTCTTCTGCTCTGGCTGCGTGTAACACGCAGGACAAGTGCGGTACGGAGCAGCTCCATAACCATCATCATGCTCGCTTTCCCGGCTGCCATGCTGATCGGAGCGGTCGCGGCACTTGAATATGTACAGGCTGTCGGACCTTTTTTCACCCCTCTGTTGAGGTCGTTCCTATTATCGGTAGTGTATGTGCTTCTGGGCACGGCTATCGACAAACGTCTTTTCTGGCTGGGCTTATGGCTCTTCACCCTTACCGTAATCATCGCACTCTGGTATCTCGGCTACTCGGGCGTCATTCTTCAAGGCATGAGCGGCTTGAGCCTGCTGGTATGCGCCTGGTCACTGTCACGTACACAGTCCCGCGTATCTGCCGAATAGTCTCCTGAGTGTGCACTCCCCTAACAGATGCCTACACTTTACTCTTAATCCCTTCACCTGCAAGCCTTATATATACAATAAACCGCCGGTCCAATGAACTGGCGGTTTTATTGTTGATTCAGGAGCTTCTCTGCATTCCGAAGGAAGCGGTATCCAGCCTCAGTTAATTGTGTACATTGCATAATGCTATATTCCGGTAAATGTTCGTGGTGTGCAATCGCCCGATCAGTGGTGATCCGGCTGCTCCGCTACCGCATAAGCGGCCGCAAGCGATCCAGTATGGGTGATGCTTATATGGATGCAAAGCTCCGGGTGCAGGCCGAGTCTGTCTCTTGCCGCTGCCGAAATACGGCAGTGAGGCTTGCCGAGCTCATCCGGCACGATGCTTATATCCTGAAAGCCGACCTGCTTACCGATGCCGCAGCCAAGTGCTTTGACCACCGCTTCTTTAGCCGCAAACCGCCCGGCGGTGAACTCCTTCAGCCTGCCTTGGCGCCGATCCGCTAAACCCCTCTCTTCCTCCGTCAGAATCCGCCGGAGAAACCGGTCGCCCGACGGTTCTTTGATTATCTCCGCAATCCGTCCGATCTCAACGAGATCCATTCCGACTCCCGTGATCATACTTTGTTCCTCCTCCGCTTACATGGTTCCCGTCTGGCAGGCAGCTGACTTGATACCGTTGAAAAACGGTACTGCGCGCCCCGATTATAAAACTGAAAAAAGGAAGAGCCAAGGGCTCTTCCGATATTTTTTCTTAGATCCCGGGAATACCTCTACGCTTGTGATGCGTCTTCTGGTAGTGTTTCTCCAGCTTGTCCGCGGCAGCAGGATCGATTTGTTTGCCCTCGAGATAGTCGCTGTTATCTTCGTAACTAATCCCCAGCTCTTTCTCGTCGGTCTGCCCTTCCCATAATCCTGCGGTCGGAGCTTTATTAACGATGCTGTCCGGCACACCGAGGCTTGCCGCTACAGCGCGGACCTGCCTTTTGTTAAGCGAGCTGAGCGGCGTAATATCCACGGCTCCGTCTCCCCACTTCGTGAAGAAACCGGTAATCGCCTCCGAAGCGTGATCAGTACCTACGACAAGAAGGTTCATTTCAAAAGCAATCGCATATTGTACGACCATCCGCATTCTTGCTTTTACATTGCCCTTGCCTTCTTTGGTCATATGACGGGAATCGCCGATTCCTTTCAATCCGTACTCCACCTCAAGCGCTACTTCGTTAACGGATTCCTCAATGTTCGTTTCCATCCGGTATTTCAGATCGAACGCATCGGCTGTCGCATAGCTGTCATGAATGTCCTCCTGCTTGCCATAAGGCTGGAAAACCCCGACTGTCTTATATTCTTTGCCCGTCTCCGCTGTTAATTCATCGGTTGCTTTTTTACACAGGCCTGCAGCCACTGCACTGTCAATTCCTCCGCTGATTGCGATCAGAAGACCGCTAACCCCCGCCTTTTTCACATAATCTTTCAGAAAGTCTACCCGCTTACGGATCTCTTCCTGTACGTCTATAACCGGTTTAACGCCGAGTTCTTGGATAATCTCCTGCTGTAAACTCATCTTGTCATCCTCCTTCTCCACTCCTAAAGATTTGTATCTATATTACCACAAAAAAAATCCCCCCAACCATCGTATGGTCAGGGGCGACTTTTTCTAGCGGCTTTCTCAGGTTATCCTCTCAGTTCTGACACTCTTAGTTACTTGTAACTGTGATGTTCGTAGGCGTTGATTTTACCAACCCGCCGCCGCCGAAAGTAACGGTAGCACCCGGTTGAAGTGTGCTGTTCCATCCGGAACCTTTAATCACATAATGATTATTGGTTTTGCTGACAATCGTAGCATCCCAAATCGCATTGATATCGCCGCCGGCATAATCAAATTCTAATTTCCAGTTGGTGATCGGCGTTGTACCTGTATTTTTGATGGTGAAGCTGTAGTTGTAACCCGTTCCCCAATCGCTTGTTACTTTAAAAGTTGTCTCGACGCCAGGGCCAGGATTAGTTGTGCCGGTGTCCGTCGTAACGGTAACAGAAGCCGGGGCAGACAGGTTGCCTGCCGCATCTTTGGCTTTTACGGTAAACGTGTAGGCCGTATTCGGCTGCAGGCCTGTTACGTTAGTACTCGTGCCGGCGGCGTTCACTACATTCGTGCCGTAAGCGACTTCGTACCCAGTGACTCCTACGTTATCCGTCGCGGCTGTCCAGCTGAGCGCGACACTGTTCGCTGTTTTACCAGTGGAAACCAGATTCGTTACCGCTGTAGGCGCCTGCGTATCCGGCTGAGCGCCACCTGCATTTGTTGTAACGGTAATGGATACCGGTGCAGACAAATTACCAGCCGCATCCTTCGCTTTGACGGTAAATGTATACGCCGTCGACGGCAGAAGGCCTGTAATGTTGGCGGCAGTACCTGTCACCGTTACTTTGTTGGTACCGTAAGAAACCTCATAGCCTGCTACCCCAACATTATCCGTGGCAGCCGTCCAGCTCAGTGCTACGCTGTTTGCCGTTTTGGAAGGCGATGTGAGGTTCGTTGCCGCTGTCGGAGCCTGTGTATCCGGTTGTACAGGACCTCCCGTCAGTAAGTCGCTGGCTACTTTGTCCAGCAGTTTAGTCGTACAGGAGAACTTCGGACTTGTGCGGCAGTCTGAACTTGTTTCCCAGAACATCGCTCCGCCGAGACCCTTGCTTTTGATGTAAGCTGTCTTGGCTCCGATGGATTGAATATCGTCGTAGCTGATAAAGACTCCGTTCGTCGGGTTAAACAGGTACGGCGTCTTGGTTGTATCGTTCCAGTAACGCGTATAGCCGTTCTTGCCTACATAATTCGCGGCGAGATCGCCGTAATCGAACGTTCCGCTATTCCCGGATGTCCAGTCATCCCATGTCCCTGTAGGCAGCGTGCTGCCGTCCCAGCCCGGTGTACACTTCTGGTATTGCCCGTCATTGTTCGGACCTGGCGCACAGCCCTTCCAACCTTTACCATAGAAGGCCAGTCCCAGTACGATTTTATTCGCGGGAACGCCCTCGTTCAGATAAATTTGCACCGCATCGTTGGTGTTATATTTGCGCTTGTCGCCGACCGTCGGATCATTCGGATCTACATACAGCGCTGCATTGTGATTCGTCTCGGTTTCCCAGCCGCCATGGAAGTCATACGTCATGATGTTAATCCAATCAAGCACTTTGGCGATTTCAGCCAGCTGTGTGTTGTCGGCGTACTTCTGGCTCGCGCCGGAAGCAATCGTCAGCAGGTACTTCTTGCCGTCCTGAGCGCCAGCCGCGTCGAGCTTCTCGCGGACTTTCTGGAGCAGCAGCGTATAATTCTGCTTGTCCGAAGGACTGTACGTGTTGCCCGCCAAACCGCCGGCCACGGGATACTCCCAGTCGAGGTCCACTCCGTCAAAACCGTAGGCACGGATAAATTCAACCGCTGAATTGGCGAAAGTCTCCCGGGTAGCTGCGCTCGCCGCGGTCTCGGAGAAGCGGTTGGACCAAGTCCAGCCTCCTACGGAAATGAGTGTTTTGAGCGATGGATTCTTTTTCTTCAGGTCGCGCATCGCCGCAAAATTACCGCAAAGCGCCTTGGTATTGCACTCATCGTACGTGTAACTCCCATAAGGGGTATTCACGTCCGCCCAGGGCTCACCAACCACGATGGTCCCGTTAGGCACCTGCTTGTTCTGAAGAGGAACAGCCGGGTCTGTACAAGACCACGTATTCTTGTTCGGACTGTCCGGAGACGGATTGCCGTGACGGCCGCCCCAGCAAATATCCGCAAACGCATAGTTGAGATGCGTCAATTTCGTTGCATCGATATCGGGTACTTTATAATTGCGCCCGTAAATTCCCCATGAGGTAAAATACCCGACAATTTTCTGGCTGCTGTCTGCAGCCGCTGCTTGAACGGGACTGCCTCCCGCTCCGAGCAGAGGAGTAAACGTACACAGCACTGCTAATAAGCCCACAAGGGCGGCTTTAACTCTCTTAGAACGCATATTAATATTCCCTTCTTTCTCACTTAGTCTAGTAAAGCTATGAATAACGGATTCATGAATTCACGATTCGCCCCAACTTTGTGTAAGCACTCAGGCTCAATAAGTTCAGTACAGGAATAAGGATGATAAAGAAAACGCTTTCATAAAAGTTTGAATTTCTTACCGCCTAACAAATTGAGTTTCATTCACCTCCTCCATACCAGCAGGTTTTCACACCGCCATCCGCGACCGACTGCATGTCATCAGACCTGTATTCTTTTAAAGAAAGAATACGGCCGTCTTATCTGGACAGCAAGGCGCCCGCGTGCCTGGATTCAGCTCACTATTACACCCACTCGCGTTTTGTACCGGAAGCTGCTTATAGAGCGCGATGAGGAAGTCACATTAACCTCTTTCTGCCGCCGTTATGAAAACGCTCTCTTTATATCGTAACTGTAACGAAAATGTACTAGCTGTGGCTATAGTCTGAAATGCTCAAGATACTAGTTCCCCGCTACCATTTACAGGAATTCACTGCGATCCTTCACTTTCTATTTCTTCTTTTGATACAAATAAAAAAAACTCCTTCCCTTTAATAAAAAAAGGAAAAGAGCTTCTTTAAAAGATTAAGCCGTAATTCGGCTTGTCTTATTTGCAATATTTATCGAATGCGTCAATAAGATCGCCGGCAATCATATCAGCGGAACGGTCTTCAATCTGGTGACGTTGAATAAAGTGCACCAGTTGTCCGTCTTTGAACAGCGCGATAGACGGCGAAGAAGGCGGATACGGTGCCAGATATTCACGTGCCTTGGCAGTCGCTTCTTTCTCTTGGCCTGCAAAAACCGTATACAAATGGTCCGGCGTTGTTTCGTTCTGCAGAGCTTTGGCAACACCAGGACGGCATTGACCGGCTGCACAACCGCATACCGAGTTAATAACAAGCAGCAGCGTGCCTTTGGATTGCTCCAGCGCCTCGGTTACCTGTTCCGGTGTCAGCAGTTCTTTCACGCCGACTCTGGTCAGATCCTCACGCATTGGCTGTACCATGTCTCTCATATATGAGTCAAAAGACATCACCATAATTGGTTCACTCCCCTGTGATCAATGTCATGGACATTATTAGATTTCCATTTATATTATACAGCCGGGGGAGGCGAAAGCAAAGGGCAAACTCATTCATCGGTCCAATTAATGGAAATTGGAATCGTTTATCAGGCTCCTGTCCTAGGTAGCAGGAAAATTAGGACCGTTCAATTTCTTGTCATGAGTTCCGGTCGGATCGGCCTCTGACTTTCCGTTTTTATTTTCTTTTTCCTGAATATCCTGGGCTTTGGAATTGTTGCTGTCGTTGCGGGTCATGTACTCATCTCCCTTCCATTTTACTGCTAGTATGCGCCCTCCGGCCCGCCGTCATTCGGACTCTTCCATATGGCCCGGTCATCCCGCAGCTCTAAGTCTTTACTTGCATGGAATATAAAAAAAGAGCCTCCGGAGTCCGATCTCCGAAGGCCCAAGCATAATGGAATGTCGCGTTGAATTTCGTGCAAAAGGTGTGTGATGCTCAGGAGCAGGCCCGGCTATTCCTGCTCAGAATTGCCGGAGCTCCTTCCCCTTGAATTACTAAACTACTCGGACTTTTCAGTCCCGCCGATTTTGGCTTTCAGCTTCTGAAGCTGCTCGTCAACCTTGGCTTGTTTTGCAGAATCAGCCGGGTTGTAGCTGCTTGAAGAGGATACGCCGTAGCCGGAAGCCGGAACATAAGGCTTGCGGGAGATTTCGGCTTCAACTTCAAGCTGAATGATTTTCTCCTCGATGCGCTGGAAGCCTCTCGATGCGTTGCCGCTCTCGATTACACCGTTGTAGCTGACTTGCGCCATTTGCTTCTTCGCTTTAGCGAGTTGGGTGCGTGCCGCAAGTTCGTTGCGCTTGTTGCGCAGCTTGTAGTACTCGTCTTTCATCTGGTGCAGCTGATGAGTCAGTTCTTCCGCCTGTCCTTTGGAGGAAGTGTGAAGGTCTGTAAACTCGGCGATTTTCTCATCGTGGTACAGCTTCTCTTCCAGGGCATGACGGGCAGCTTCTTCCTGTCCATCCTTAAGTGCTGCAGCGGCTTTGCCTTCGCGGTCAGCGGACAAGCGCACGCTTTCTTCCAGACGCTGCTTCAGCTTACGCTCGTTGGCGATTTGCTTAGCAACGGTCACTTCAGCTTTGGCAATTTCCTCTTCCATGTCACGGATATATTGGTTGAGCATAACGACCGGATCTTCTACCTTGTCCAATACCTCATGAATCGACGCCTTCGTCATATCTTTAATTCTCGAAAAAACTCCCATGTTATACATCTCCTTTGAATTGGTTGTTAGATGGCTTCTGCTGCTTCTCAAGACGCTCCAGTTTACTGCGGAGCTCTTCAATTTCTTTCTTCATAGCCTTCTTCTCGATATCTTTCATCATTTCGTCAATGTTATCGGCTTTAGGTGCGGACGCTCCATACGAAGAACCTGCAGGAGGCTCCTGCTTGTAGTTCTTGAAATTCTTGTCGTTCCAGCCGCCGTTATTATAGTTCTGATTTCCGCCCTGAGCACCATAATTGCTGCCGCCATAGTTGCCGCCGTAGCCGCCATGCGGGTGACCGCCATAGGGGCCGCCGCCGTAAGGACCGCGCGGAGGATCGAATCCCGGCTCTTTAGGAACGATAAAGCTGGCAATGAAGTAAAGCAGAATCAGCGAACCGCTGGTGATGAAGACCGCAACGACTGTAAGCAGCCGCAGCAGGGTCGCATCCACATTCAGAACTTCCGCGAGTCCGCCGCAAAGCCCGGTTACTTTCTTGTCGGTACGCGAGCGGTATAGTTTTCTCATGAATTAGGACTCCTCCTGACTAATCTTGCGCCGAAGCGCTTCGAGCTCCTTCTCTAATGCCGGGTGACCATTCTCGGAATAGCCTCCGCGGGTTGAGCGGCGGACATCACGCAAAGCGTTCGTCTCCATCTCAATGTCGCTTACATGCTCTTCCATCCGGTAGAACATGCGGGGCGATGAGCCGTTATCGTGGCCCAGACGGGCGTGCATCCGCTGTTGTAAGCGGGCGGATTCGATACGGGCCAAATAATAGCCGCGCTTGTTAAGCACTTCCTGGAAGTCGGCTCGCATGATTTGGAGCTCTTCCTCAAGCTCTGCCGCGGATTGTCTGGCTTCTTCGTACAGCTTCTTATACTGATCACTGCGCTCTTCCGCCTGAAGCTTCTCGTGCAGGATAACCCTGGCCATCTGCTCTTCGCCTGCCTTAAGGGCCAGCGATGCCTGCTGTTCGCGCTTCTCCTTCGTTTCAAGAGCGGAGAGGTATTGATGTCTGAGCGAAGTAGCGTGTGCCGTGCACTGCTGGTGCAAGCGTTCGCTCTGCATGAGTTGCTCTCTTTTGGATGCAAGGTATTGATCGATCAGGCGGATAGGATCTTCACTTTCTTCCAACCGCTCGTTCAGTGTTGCAACGGTTATATCTCGGATTCTTTTTAAGATACTCATCTTATTACCACCTTCTTTTTAATCAGCATGTTAGGATAGTGGCTGGTTCGGCTTATGTGTTTGAAGTGCCTTTTAGCATCGATACGCCGAATGCGATCATGGCGACAGCGATTAGGATAATAAACAAGGTCGTCATTTTGCCCAGAAGAGCAAAGATACCGAAGAGGGCAATGACCCAGCCCAGCTTGCTTCCTCTCTTAATGCCCATATATCCGATGACAACCATCGCGATTGGGATCAAATAGCTCATGATCGGTCCGAGGTGAATGCCCAGCATATTGAGGATCATCCAAGCTCCGAAAACAATCAGTACGAGCGCGAGGCCCATATTAGGGTTTCGTTTCATCTTTTGTTTGTCACCGCCTTTCTTTGTTCGTTCTCTATGTCCTTATTCTAGACGACATCAGCAACTGCCAAAACGGACTCGCGGCGGTTTTTGATCCTGGACTTAAGTCGGGGAGGGCATCAGACCTTAGGGCAACACAGGCCTTAATTAAGGAAAAGCCGTCAAGATCTTGCCAGAACGGGACGATTACCTCCAATGACTATAAACCCGATTAACCATCAGCCTAGTAAACCGTATTCACCTCAGCCGGAACCGCTTAATGCTCTTCCTCTCATTGCACAAGGAAATGCTGAGAGCCGTTTTACTTCATACTAATGAATACGTATGAGAATGTCAGGCGTTCCAGCCCAGACCCAAACCTTAGCGGCACGCTGGTGATCTTGAGAAACTGTTCCCGCTCTGAACGGTCCTCTGCGGCCGGGTATTCTTTGAAATGAAAACGATCCGTGATATGATCGAAGAAAATTTGAGTTCAGGAGCTTGATATGACTTACGATGTGATAATAATAGGCGGCGGTTCTGCCGGATTAATGGCCGCAGTAGCTGCCAGTTCAGGCAGTGCCCGTGTCCTTCTGTTGGATAAAGGCGATAAGCTGGGACGCAAGCTGGGGATTTCCGGCGGCGGCAGATGTAATGTAACGAACAACAAAGAGCAGGATGAACTTATCCGCCATATTCCAGGCAACGGACGTTTTCTCCATAGTGCATTCTCTCATTTTAATAATCATGATATTATCGCTTTTTTTGAAGATCTCGGAATCGCGCTCAAAGAAGAAGACAACGGAAGAATGTTTCCCGTTACCGATAAAGCTAAGACCGTTGTAGAGACACTCGTCGGCCAGGTGCGTAAACAAGGCGTCCAGATCCGCACGAACAGTCCGGTAGACCGCGTTCTGTACCGGGATGGCTGCGTTGAAGGCGTGCGCCTTAAAACGGGCGAGCTCCTGCACAGCCGGTGCGTCATCGTGGCATCAGGCGGCAAATCCGTTCCACAGACGGGCTCTACCGGAGACGGCTATGCATGGGCAGAAGATGCCGGGCATACAATTACGGATCTATTTCCGACCGAAGTGCCGCTTACATCCAGCTCAGCTTTTATCCAAAGCAAGGAGCTTCAGGGGTTGTCCCTGCGTGAGGCTGCTATGACCGTATGGAATGCCAAGGGCAAGAAGCTGATTACCCACCGGGGAGACATGATTTTCACTCATTTCGGATTGTCCGGTCCGATTTCTCTGCGCTGCAGCCAGTTTGTCGTCAAAGAACTCGTGAAATCCCAGGCAGATAGTGTCCTGGTCACCATCGATCTGTTCCCCGACAAGAACACGGAAGAGATTTATGAAGAGACACTCGCTCTTACAAAAGCGGAATCCAAAAAAGCGATCAAAAACGTTCTTAAAAGCTACGTCTCTGAACGGATCATTCCTATCCTATTAAAAAAAGCCGGACTAAACGAAGCCATTACCCACGACAATATCCCCAAGCAGAACTGGATGGAGCTTTGTAAGCTGATCAAAGCTTTCCCTGTACGGGTAAACGGTACGCTTTCGATCGAAGAAGCTTTTGTAACGGGCGGCGGCGTTAATCTGAAGGAAATCGATCCAAAAACGATGGAATCCAAGCTGGCCGAAGGACTGTTCTTTTGCGGAGAAGTACTGGATATCCATGGATACACGGGCGGATATAACATTACCGCCGCTTTTGCAACCGGATATACAGCAGGCAAGCATGCGGCTATGTTCGCTGCCGGAACAGCAGCAGAGTCATAAGATCCTGTCTGGGCGGCGAGGCGTCCGCGCAGCAAGCTGCAATCAATCTGTGTCCAAAACAGCCTGCTACCGAAAGACTGACTAAAAATCCCGATTCCTAAGAGAATCGGGATTTTGGGTTGCCTGAAACGAGGCGCATACTATTGAGAATAACAATCCGTGCGGCTCCGGTATTCAGCATTAACGAGAAACGTCAGCCATCCAAGCGGCCGACGTTCTTTCACTTACAAGATAAATCTCATTTAAATATGGATACCGCCCTGAAATCCGTCATAGTCATCATCTGAAGGATCGAAGCCGGATTGAAGCTCCTCGCAGGACCCGGCCGAGTCCGGGTTTGTATTAGAACGGCCCCTGACGCCAGGCTCCTCCCGTATGTTCCCCTCCGCATCGCTCTCCGGATCAGCCACTAAATGTGCGGGAATACGAATGTGATCCAGATCGTAAGCGGAGTTGTACAACTGCGTCTCCTGATAATCTTCCGTTTCACTCACACGTAATTCTCCCCCGCTCGCTTGTGCAATCTGCAAAGCGGAGGACAAATCTTGACCCTCCACATGAATATGCAGCGTTGGCTTGGCCGTTCCCATACTTATGCCGGGGCTGTAGCCGAGCTCACATAACGTATCATAAGCAAGCCTTAGTGCCTGCTCCTGCGGAAATTCAAAGAAAATGGGTATATCACTCATTGAGATATCCTTTCACATAAGTTCAATCCGCAGCATTCTCTTCACCTGGCAAGAAACCGCGGTCGTATTTATTGTCCGCAGGAACCTGTCTTTTGATACCGGATGAACCGGATTCTAAGCGCTTCCCCAAATTTACTGTATATTCCAAAAATATGTGCGTCCAATGCTTCCCAAACAGGTTAAACATATTCTATAGTAGAAGTATCACAGGTGTTGTAAGGTACGTATCTCGATTCCGCGTGGTGAGGTGTCGTCTATGCACAATCCTACTGATATCGACAGCAACAAGAATGCCGCTATGTCGGCCTATCTGTTCTTCTGGCTGCCGCTCATGATTGCCCGGCAATCCCGGTTCGCCATGTATCACGCTAATCAGGGACTGGTTCTACTTCTGTGCGCCATCGGTTCGCATATCTTCCTGGCTGCGCTGCCGCCAGCCGCCGAACAGCTTCTTATGCCTTTTATTGATATTACAGCTATTGCGCTCATGGTTGTCGGAATCCGGAATGCGCACGACGGCAGAATGAAACCGCTTCCATTTATCGGGAAAATTATTTTGGTCAAGTAGCACCGACAGCAGGAGCTTTGCGTCACTCCTCTGAAAATAGGGCGGACTTTCGTATACGGAGAAGGTCTGTCCTGATTTTTTTACAAAATTTACAAAACAATTTCGTGTCATGAATTGACAAGCTGTGCGGGATGCGTGATAATATAGCAAAATATTGAGCCGGATGAGGCTTTGGAGGGCAACGAAATGAAACACGATCAGCATAAAATTCTCGATTGTACAATACGCGACGGAGGGCTCGTCAACAATTGGGATTTTAGCGTGCAATTTGTCCAGGATATGTATCGCGGTTTGAATGAAGCCGGCGTTGAATATATGGAGATCGGTTACAAAAATTCAGCCAAGCTGCTGAAAAGCGACAATGCCGGTCCATGGCGTTTTCTGAACGAAGACTTCCTGCGTGAAGTCATCACGACGAAAACGGATACGAAACTCTCCGCGCTCGTTGATATCGGCCGTGTGGATGAGAACGACATTCTTCCGCGTGAGCAAAGCCAACTGGATTTAATCCGTGTCGCTTCTTACATCAAAGATGTGGACAAAGGGCTGGAGCTGGTACAAAAGTTCAACAACATGGGTTATGAAACAACACTGAACATTATGGCGCTTTCCCATGTTATGGAGAACGAGCTTAATGAAGCATTCGAGCTTATTAACAGAAGCCCGGTCGACGTTGTGTACGTGGTCGATTCCTACGGCAGCATGAACCACAAAGATATCGATTATATGGTTAACAAATTCCAGCGTCTGCTTCCCGAGAAAAAACTCGGCCTGCATATGCATAACAACATGCAGCTCGCATTCTCCAATACAATCGTTGGGGCGGAGAAGGGTGTTGAATTCCTGGACACTTCCGTCTATGGAATGGGCCGTGCAGCAGGAAACTGTCCGACCGAGCTCATTGTCAGCTACCTCAAAAACCCGCGTTACGACGTGCGTCCTATTCTTGAGCTGATTGAGAACCATCTGATTCCAATGCGCGAGAAAGTCGAGTGGGGCTACATTATCCCTTACATGATTGCTGGTACCCTTAACGAGCATCCGCGTGTAGCCATGGCTCTTCGGAATACAGCAGAGAAAGATAAGTACGTTGATTTCTACGACAAGCTGACAACACCTGAAATCATTACGAATAATTAATCTTCTTAATAATGAATAGCACAAAAGGTCTCTTCCGTTAAGGAGGAGGCCTTTTCTTGTGGCAGCAGCGAAACGATATGTTGATATAAATAAAATCGAATGGTAATTTTAGGTTATTGCATATAAAATATGTTCATCTCCGGGTATGTTTTCTAAATCTATTTATAAATTTGCGGAAAACTTACTATCCCATTGCTCCTGGAGGACCCTATGAACCTTTATGTCTTGTTAACCGGACTGCTGCTTTTTCTATTCTGTGCATTAAATCTTGTAATCAATTACTTAGCGCGAAGAGATCGTGAAACCAAGCCTTCCTGGAAGACGAAAATTTGGGCCATACCTACTTTATCGCTGCTCATCTTGGGGCCGATAACAGGCTTTTCTTTTCTATATATGACATTCTTCCAAAGTCTTGAAAATACCAGCACCTTAATCCGTTTTAATGCTGCGGAGAACCTGTTCACCTTCTCTGTTTTTATTTTACTCAGCTTCTTGTTGTTTGAAACTTTTATTCACCCTCTTACCGTTGCCATAGCCCGCACCCTTCTCAAACGACCTCTTTCCTTTTTCAGCAAGCAGCTTATTACGATCGTTGCAGATTGGCTGCTTATTTATTTTTTTGCCTCCCTTATTCCCGGAGTGTATCTACAAGACTTTCTATCGGCTCTGACTATATCTGTAATTTTTCATATAATTGAATGGTTGCTAACCGGTTTTACGATACTGTATAAAAAGAACCGAAATAAAGACATTCACATGTAAAAAGTTCAAGTTCCTTATAATAGGAGCTTGAACTTTTTCTATATATTTGACCGAGAACTTGTCTGAAAATTACGATCTGCTTGCCTATCATAAATAGAAAATGATACTGATTGCAAGCTGGCGGAATTCTTCTACTTCTTCTTCAGCGACATTGAACCTGCGTTGATCTTAGCGAGCTCCTCTTCGCTGTAGCCCTCCAGTTTGTTCACAGCCTTCACTCCGGCCAGTTTGATGTTGTACTCCTTCTTGATATAAGCATGCAGCTTATTCATATCCTCAGCAGTCAGAGAAGCGAGTTCTTTCTCACTGCCGATCTGCCCGAGGATAATGCCGATCACCTCTCCTGCCAGAGAAGTATTGGGCTGGATGCGGGCACTGCCGTATGCGACAGCCGAGGCGCCTACATTTTTGCCTGCAACGATGACGTTGGAGTAGCCCTTGAGCAGGAAGGAACGGAGCGGCATACCGTATTTGTCAGGCTTGCCGGTGCTGTTCCCCCATGGGGAATGCTGGGTTCCCTGCAGGTCAATCGCGTAGCCCGCAATACTGACGTTATCGTCATGCATACGGCCGCTGAGTACATCGGTCGCCAGAAGGACGTATTCCGTCTCGTAACGGTCATAGTCGCGGATGTACAAATAGTCCGGGTACCCGTTCACTTCGGCTTTCTCCCAGCCCGGCAGTTTTTGCCTCAAATGCTGCACCACCAGGTCGCTTTCCTGCCTGCCCTGGTCTATGGCCTGCCTCACGCTCTCAGGATTAGCCGGGTCCACGTTAAACACAAGCAGGGCATTGATCAAAGCTTCTCCGTCCAGCATATTCACGACATTCAATCCTCTAAGGAACAAATTATCCCGGCTCGGCTTATAGGTGGCCCCTATATTTCCCAGTCCGTATGCAAACGTGCCATTCACATAGGTATTCCCGCCATAGACCGACTCCCTTTCTGCCTTACTCAAGCCTCCGACTTTTTTCTGAAAGACTTTCCAGTCCACTCCTCTGAATTTCAGCATGATGGACGAAGCCATATAGTCCCGGCCAGGGGAATTAAAAACGGTCTCCACACCCGGTATCCTTGCTGTGCCAAGCTTACTCGTAAGTGCTGTGAAATCCGTGTTCTCTACCCAGTATTTAGCGGTCTTTGTCTTGGTATCTCCGCTTGTGGTCTTGTATGTAACGGATTTAATGCTCCGGCTGCCTGACTCTGTACCGCTAGTCCGCTCTATGTCTGTAATCGTAATACCCGATTCTACCGGAATCCCTTCCGCCAAAGAGCTGTAATAAGCCTGGAACTGCTCAGGTTTACGGATCTTGCCGTCCTTGTACTGATCGAATAGTTCCTTAACCCTTCCTTGCAGCAATGATTTGCCTTTCTCATCGAAAGGTTCATCCAGATACTGCATCTCTCCTTGAATCAGCTGCCCGCCCTGCTTCTCTCTCGGGTCAAGAATGACCACCGATAATCCCTCGTCAGCAGCCGCACGGGCTAAATAGATGCCTTCTATCTCCGAACCGATAACAACCACATCGGGTTGATCCGGGTTTACGACAACGGCATGTTTGCTTTTCTCTTCACAGCCCGATAGAAGTCCCGCTGCTCCGATTCCGATCATTAACAAGAACACTACGAACGGATTATTACCTCTCATGACAACCTCCTCTTTCATAAAAAAATAAGGAATAAAATACCCCGTGCAAGTATACCAAATATCCCACATTTTGTATGGCATATGGGTGAATTCAAAAAAAAATTTGAAAGAGAATGACAGCCGTTTTAGTGCTGTTTATCACCGTGTTTTCGTCCTTTTCCTCGTTTTTTCTACCTAGGATCAGGACGTTAGAACGGTTGACAGACCACAATATCTTGATGTAAATTCATATTTACCATCTACATATTGAGTGGACAGGTTTCCCCGCCTACTAGGGAGGGGATTAAGAGGGAAGTCCGGTGCGAATCCGGCGCGGTCCCGCCACTGTCACAGGGAAACGGTTCGCCAGGCAAGCCACTGACATTAGATTTGTCGGGAAGGCGGCGGACCGTGATGAACCTGAAGCCAGGAGACCTGCCTGTCCGCCAGACACCGCTGAACCTACGGGAGATAGGGAGGTGTCCGGAGCTTTTGTTTCCTGCCTGCCGCAGGATGCCAGCTTCCTTCTAAAGCGCATGTACGCGAACTCCGCGCATGCTTGAGGCGCAAGATGTGCGGCTTTCGCGCATGAGCGCATGAGAAGGAAGCGCACGGCACCTTGCGGAAACCGCAGCCAGCCGTATGAGCCGGGGGGAGTACCCCCACCGCATACGGACGGCCGCAGCCGGGAAACGCAAGCCGCTTCTTGACGGAGCGGCTTCTATCCGGGCGCGCTGACCCTCCACTTACGGTCAGCGCGCCCGGTATTTTTGAGAGTGGAAAGGAAGAGAGTTCCATGCTGATTGTATACGACTCCCGCACAGGAAATGTGCAGCGATTCATCAACAAACTGAGCATGCAGGCCGTAAGGATTGAGGAAGACCTGTCGATCCAGGAACCGTTTGTTCTGGTTACATATACGACCGGATTCGGTCAAATTCCAGCAAGAGTGATGGATTTCCTGAAGCGTCACTCTTCCCTGCTGCGCGGGGTCGCCGCAAGCGGCAACCTGAATTGGGGACAATCTTTTGCCATGAGCGCAGACCGCATTTCATCTGCTTACGGCGTACCTGTACTTGCAAAATTCGAATTATCCGGCACGTCCGGTGACGTAGAACGATTCCACGAAGGGGTGCAGCATCTTGAGACATATTGAACTGAACAATGAACTGATGATACCGGGAATAGACGGATTTTATAGATTAGAAAAAGACCGTGAAGCTCTGGAGGCTTTTCTGGAAGAAATAGAAGGACAAACCGTGAAATTCGGCACCATTAAAGAGCGTTATGATTATTTGATCGGCGAGGATTTCTATGAGAACGTTTATGAACGTTATACGATCGAGCAAATCGAATCCATCCATAAGACAATAGCGGACAGCGGATTCCAGTTTCAATCTTATATGGCCGCTTCCAAATTCTATAAGGACTACGCCCTGCGGACCAACGATAAGAAGCAGGTGCTTGAGTCGTACGAGGACCGTGCGGCCATCGTAGCCCTCCATCTCGGCGAAGGCGACTTCGGCAAAGCAGGCCGCATCGCCAAAGCGATCATCGAGCAGCGCGTTCAGCCGGCAACGCCTACGTTCCTCAATGCGGGACGCAGCCGCCGTGGCGAGATGGTGTCCTGCTTCCTGCTGGAGATGGACGACTCCCTGAATTCCATTCAGTACGTCATCGGCACCTGCATGCAGCTGTCCAAAATCGGCGGCGGCGTTGCCGTCAACATGTCGAAGCTGCGCGGACGCGGCGAGCCTATCAAAGGCGTTGAGGGAGCCGCTAAGGGCATCATGCCGGTCATGAAGCTGCTGGAGGATGCTTTCTCCTACGCCGATCAAATGGGCCAGCGCAGAGGCTCCGGCGCCGTCTACTACTCCGTGTTCGGATGGGACGTCATCGAATTCCTCGACTGCAAGAAGATTAACGCGGACGAGAAATCCCGTATCCAGACGCTGTCGATCGGCCTGATCGTACCCCAGAAGTTCTACGAGCTGGCTGAACAGAACCAACCGCTTCATGTATTCGCGCCATTCTCCGTCTACAAGGAGTACGGCCGGCATCTCGACGATATGAACATCGATGAGATGTATGACGAGCTTCTCGCGAACCCGAAAGTGAAGAAGAAGATCGTCATGAGCGCGCGCGATATGCTGACCAAAATCGCCGTCATTCAGCTGGAATCCGGCTACCCTTACATCATGAACCGGTCGAATGCCAACCGCGGTCATGCTCTCAAAGACATCGGCAAGGTCAAAATGTCCAACCTGTGCACGGAGATTTTCCAGCTGCAGGAGACGACCGAAATCGGCGACTACGGTCAAGGCGATATTATCCGCCGGGATATTTCGTGCAACCTCGCTTCGCTTAACATCGTGAATGTAATGGAAACACGGACTATCCGTGATTCCGTTCACGCCGGCATCGAAGCGCTGACTTCCGTCAGCGACCACACGACCGTCGCCAACGCGCCGGGTGTTGTCAAAGCGAACAAGGAGCTGCATTCGGTCGGTCTTGGCGCCATGAATCTGCATGGCTACTTGTCCAAGAACAAGATTGCTTACGAGAGCGCAGACGCCAAGGAATTCGCTCGTGCTTTTTTCATGGCGATCAATTATTACTCTCTGGAGAAAAGCATGGAAATCGCCCGTGACCGCGGAATAACGTTCCACGATTTCGAGCGCTCCGAATATGCGAAGGGTACCTATTTCGCAAAATACGAAGAGACAGACTACCGTCCGGGGTCGGAGAAAGTGAAAGCTCTATTCAACGGCATGCCGCTGCCTTCTCCGGAGGACTGGAAGGCGCTCAAAGAGCAGGTCATGAAGCACGGCTTGTATCACGCTTACCGCCTGGCCATTGCGCCCACGCAGAGCATCTCGTACGTTCAGAATGCCACTTCCAGCGTGATGCCGATCGTAGATCAGATTGAGACCCGGACTTATGCGAACTCGACGACTTATTATCCGATGCCTTACTTGTCCAAGGATAATATGTTCTTTTATAAATCGGCTTACCGGATGGACCCGTTCAAAATTATCGACCTGATCGCCGAAATCCAGGAGCATGTCGATCAAGGAATTTCGACGGTCCTGCACGTGAACAGCGATATTTCGACGCGTGAACTGGCCCGCAATTACTTATACGCCGCTAAGAAAGGGCTCAAATCCCTCTATTACACACGCACAAAGCGCCTGTCGGTAGAGGAATGCCTGAGCTGCTCGGTATAAAAGGCTTGTCCTGCAATAAGTATCCGATACGATTAATTTCTGGCACAAAGAAACGCCCGTACGGGCGATAAACAAGAACAGCGCATAGCGGGATTTCGTTACACACGTATCCCGTTCCATGCGCTGCCTCTCTGTAGAGAACTAGAGAACTAGAGAAGTAGAGAAGCATCCATTGCCTGAAAGCTAAAGGAGAGAACCCGCGATGATGAAAGCAGTCAATTGGAACCGCCCGGATGATGATTACACTTGGTCGTTCTGGCAGCAGAATGTGATGCAGTTCTGGACGGAGGAGGAAATCCCGCTGTCCGACGATAAGATGGTCTGGATCGAGATGAGCCAGGCCGAGCAGGACGTCTACAAGAAGGTCTTGGGGGGCCTGACGCTGCTCGATACGCTACAAGGCGGCGTCGGCATGCCAAGGCTCGTCGAGCACATGGACGGGCTCCAGCGCAAAGCGGTGCTGTCCTTCATGGGCATGATGGAACAGATTCATGCCAAATCTTACAGCAGCATCTTCACGACGCTGGCGAGCAACGAAGAGATCGACGGCATTTTCCGCTGGGTAGAAGAGAATGGACGCCTGCAGCAGAAGGCGGATCTCATCAACCGTTACTACAACAGCATCAAGACCGAGAAGGATCTCTATCTGGCGATGACGGCTTCCGTCTATCTCGAAAGCTACCTGTTCTACAGCGGCTTCTTCTATCCGCTTTACTTGGCGGGACAAGGCAAGATGACCAACAGCGGAGAGATCATCGACCTCATCCTGCGCGACGAAAGCATCCACGGCCTGTACGTGGGTACGCTGGCGCAGGAAGTGTACGCCTCGCTGAGTGCCGAGGAGCAGCAGGAAGCGGCCGAGGAGCAAATCAAGCTGCTTCTGGAGCTCTACGAGATCGAGAAGGCCTATACCGAAGAGCTGTACACTGCGCTCGGCCTGCAGGATGATGTGCTGCGTTATGTGCGTTATAACGCTAACAAAGCATTGATGAACCTGGGCCGCGACCCGTACTTCCCGGAAGAGCCCGTTCATCCGATCGTGCTGAACGGCATCCGTACCCAGACGAAGCAGCATGATTTCTTCTCCAAGAAGGGCAACGGCTACGTCCGCGCCCTGAAGGTTGAGCCGCTGAGCGACGACGACTTCAAGTTCGACGGCGTGTAGGTTGTCGGCGCTATCTCGCACGAGAGTATAGATGACTTTACAATAGCAGGATAAGAAGCAGCCAGGAACCGATTCAGGTTCTGGCTGTTTTTTCGTATACGGATGCCATGGTACATGAACAGCCAGACCTGAACAAGCGTCTGGCTGTTTTTTATTCTCGTCATAAGCATGGGTCCGCTCTTATTCTATGCTCCGGAAAAGCTTAAACTCGCAATCTGTTCAAACCCTCTTAAATAGCTTTTTAAGGCGTTATAATAAAAATCACATCCCCCACCATTAAAGATGGGTTTTTATACATCCAAACAGCCGATCAAGGCACTTAAAATTCGTGTTTTATATCATCATTTATCATGTTATTATATTATAACGTCAAAAGTACGAAGGAGTTTTTTCATGGAAATCACACTGATCCTGCTGATAGTCGCGGCGGTGTCTATAGGTGCCTTAATGAAATCGGTTTTCGGCTTCGGGGAGGCCATCGTAAGTATGCCGTTGCTGGCACTTCTTCCGATCCCTCTACAGACTTCCGTTTCTTTGATAGGATTGGCCGGACTCACCGTAGCGTTGCTGACCGTATTCAGCGGATGGCGTCACATTGAACGCCCTGTCTTAATCCGGCTGGCGGTTTCAACCGTAATCGGAATCCCCGCCGGACTTGCTCTGCTTCATCTGGCTTCTGCAATTGTAATTACGACAGGACTCGGTATTTTTCTAATCGCATTCGGAGGCTATTCTTTGTTTAAAAAGAATCTCTCACGCGCCATACAGCGTCCGCTGCTTAACAATCCCGGCTGGGTACTTCCCTTTGGTTTTGCTTCAGGAGTGCTCGGCAGTGCTTACAATTTTAACGGTGTGCCCGTTGTGGTATATGGCACCTTGAGACGGTGGAATCCCGATCGCTTCCGCGGCACCTTGCAGGCTCATTTTCTGATATCCGGCGTTTTCGTTGTAGCAGGACATGCGCTCGGAGGATTATGGACATCTGACGCCTTCATTTATTACGCCTATTCTCTGCCGGCTATCCTCGCCGCTACCGCACTCGGTGTTTTTCTGAACAAACGAATTCCGGCCCACAATTTCGAAAAATATTTATTTGTGGTAATCATCCTGCTTGGAATGGTATTGGTGTTTCCCAAAAGTTAATGAACACAAAAAAGATGCCGCGGGCAGTTTCAGACTACTGTTGACCGGCATCTCGTTCTATTGAACAATCAGATTTCCCATTCTCTCATCCGAAGTTATATTTTGCTTTCCTGACCTTCGGGAAGAGTGTTTGTTCGGATCTTATTCGTCTTGTTGAATTCTTCTAGTGCTTGGAGTTCCTGTGGAAACGTATTTAAGTCAAATTCAAACTTTTTGTTTTTCAACTTCCCGTCTACTTCACTGAATTTCCCTTGATATAGACCGACCACAAAGTAATCGAAGTCATTCTTATCGGTACGGCTTCCCTTATTGCTCGTAAGAAATAAGAAGACTCGCTCTCCTTCTCGAAAAGTCGGAATTGCATCTTCTTCTTCAAATTTATAAATGACATCACCAAGCTCACCGCCCCGGACGCGAACCTCGACCTCTTGTTCCGGACTTCCTTTATATACCTTAGTCATTTTTATCTTGGTGTCTGTCGCAGGAAAGCCTTCAAAATCTTTCTGTACTTCTTTGGAGATGACCTTCCCTTCGGCGATGACATCCGCATCCAGAACCAATTCGTTCTTTTCATAAGAAGCGATATCCAGATTGGATGTGAGCACAGTCTTCTCAACAGCCTCTTGCCGGATGCTATAGCAAGCGCTCAGTGAAAACATTACGGTCATTAATGAAATAAATCGTACATACGACTTCATACGGTTCACCCTTTCCATGAAGTGGGACGCGTAAATCCGTGGGAAGTTGCTGACCCAACGTAAATAAAAATGCCGTCCGCATACGCAAAAGCGCAGCCGGCGGCATCCTTTTATAAAGAAAACATGCTTATCAGTTCCACAATCCTTCTTGCTCAAGCTTCTTCTTCCCTCTGAAAGCAAAGATAACGGCGCCGATATTCAAGATCAGCATGACCGCAATCGTATACAACACCGGTGTGTAGCTTCCAGCCATATCATAAACAAATCCATATGCCGGAAGGGCTACAATACCCGCAACAGCCAGCCCGATCGCTGCAGTTGCATAGATTTGACTATATTCTCTGTTTCCAAATACAGCCGAGGTTAACAGCGGACCCAGAACACCAATGGAAGCTGTAACGAAACCATAGATACCGATTCCTATCCGGAACACAAGCGGGTTTGTAGCAAGCATAATTAACAAGGCCACTGCGACCAGACCCGTTAGCATTGCAAATATGGCCGTATTTTTGGCGCCGATTTTATCGCTCATGAAACCAAACGTTAAGGAACCTATTAACAAGCCGAGCATAAAGAAGCCCATTACATTCCCTGCAAATTGAACGTCATACCCGAGTCCCATGGCAAAGGGACCGACATGCGGGGCAAAGCTGCCTACGGAGGTAATCAAGAAGAAAAAGAGAACGAGAGCGTAAAATGCAGAAGATTTTCTTGCTACAGCAGCTGTAACCCCTCTTTCATCGAAAGAGACTGCATCTTGATCTCCAGTAGATTCAACCTCACCGCCATAAGGCTGCAAGCCCTTGTCCCGGGGTGACTTTCGTATGGTTAATAGAATGACGGGAACCACAACAGCTATGACCAATACCCCCAATATCTTATAGGTGCTTCTCCAGCCCTCACTGGCAATAAGATTACCAGCCAGAGGCTGCAGCACCGCTCCAAACATACCGACAGCAGCCATCATAATTCCTATCGCCAAGCCGTTACTTTTTTTGAACCAGTTGTTAATCAACACCGGACCAGCCATTTGCGCAACGAAAATGGAACCGATCGCCATAGGTATGGAGAAAATGTACCAGCCCCAGACAGAGTTCATAAACCCGAACATAGCAAATGATCCCGCCTGCAGAATAGTGGCTATGATTAATAAGAATTTAATTTCATACTTGGCCATCATCTTTCCTGCAAGCGGCAGGAAGATTAAAATCACCAGCGCCGAAATACTAAAGTAAAGCGTTAAGCTCCCCATTCCGATCTTTAAATCCTGGGATACCGGAGTCAGGAACAACCCTCCTGCCGTGTTAATCCCGCCTCTGGCGAATCCGGCCATAATGGACAATCCGATTAATACGATCCACGCAAAATGAAAGCTTCTTCTGTTCTCGCTCATGATGTCTTCCCTACCCCTTATTTTGCGTAATATCCTCTCTCAAGAGGAAGCTCCATACCTGTGACAAGCCGGGTTCTTCCGACTTTACCTCGTCAACAGGCATGGAGCCATTGGTTGTATTCATTGTTCTATCATCGCTAGCAATGTTCACTAAACGTCCTTTGCTATTATGCTCTTTGTGTGCATGACATAACAAGCTACTTTTATTTCCAAATTCCAATGCGCCGCTCTACTCGATCCGCATCCTATCTTATGTTGATCCCAACGGACTGAATTCCTCGGCCTGACGGGAAATCGGACCGCAGCACATTCATTACGATTTATTAGTAAATTGATAGTGCAAAGAACGTAGCCTTATTCCTGCAATTTTTTCACTTTAAAAAGGTCCCGCTCCGGTACTCCGAATACGCTTGATAAATCTCCTCTTCCGTATTCATAACGAACGGTCCGCGGGCAACAACAGGCTCTCTGAGCGGTTGACCCGCATAGAGCAGCAGACGCAGCGCTTCCTTGGCGGTCAGCTCCATTTCGGTCTCTTCCCCCTCGGTATCTTCTCCAAAAAAGAGTGCCTGACCCTTGGACCCTTCTACCTGATTAGCGCCAAACATACCACGGCCTTCCAGAATATAAATAAGGCCTTTATAACTGCCGGGCAGATCTTGGCTGACCGTCTTTCCTGGCTCTATTAGCATTTCGACCATCGTAACAGGCACATGATTCAAGGTTGGCGAAGTTACGCCCCCGGATGAGCCTGAGAAGACGCGGATTAGGACTCCTTCCTCTTCTCTTACCGGCATCTCACTGCTTTTCATATTCTGATAGCGAGGTGCTGACATCTTCTGCTCTCTTGGCAGATTAACCCAGAGCTGCAGCGTGTGTGCCGTTATACCTTCGGATGGGACCTCATTGTGTACGACCCCGCTCCCGGCCGTCATCCACTGCACATCTCCAGGCATTAGAACACCCCCGTCACCGGTGCTGCTGTCATAATGCTCGAGCTGTCCGTCAATCACGTAGGTGACGGTCTCGATTCCTCTGTGAGGATGGACGTCAAAGGCACCCTTACGGAATTTATCCTCCATCATAAGAAGGAACGGATCGAATTTACTCCAGTATCCGGGCTCCATAACAGGCCCTGCCGTATGAACATGGCTTATTTGCTCCAGCTTTATAGTTTTAACCTCTGCAATGTTTCGTTTGCCGGATTGTATATTCATCTTAATCAGCCCTTTCCCTTCAACAGGTATTTTCATTCCCGCACCGCACTGAACGCTATTCTTCCTCCATTTGCGGGATTGTTTTCTTCAGGCTATGTTTATGGATCTTCTTCATCATCTCGTGCAGTTGCTGTTGTTCCTCATCATTCAGAACATCGCTGAACATCGAGGCCTGGAAATCGGATTGCAGAGGCATGATTTTTTCGATCAGTGTTCTGCCTTTATCCGTAAGTGAAATGTACTTAACTTTCCAGTCTTGTTTGCGGCTGATAAAGCCCTGCTGCTCCAACCGGCTCAGCATGTGGGAAACCCCGCCACGGGTGATCATCATGTGCTCGGCCAGTTCCATTTGAGTAACAGGCTGATGAACTAAGATCTGAGCCAATGTATCAAACTGATTGACGGTAATTCCGTACTGCTCCAGATAATCGTTAGAAAGCTGATTGCTCCGCTGGTAGAACCGGACTAGTCTCAGCCATATGAGCAGGCTTACGGTGTTCTCGTCTGTAAACCATCTTTTGTCCACAATAAAAACCTCATCTCTTGTGAGTATTGTTATCAGTGTAGGTGTAATCTGATAACGTGTCAATGTCCCGCCGAGAGAGGATACATTCTGCACGACTACCGCATGAACAGAAGAGGATGGAGGGTATTTTACATACCCCCGCAGTCCTGTTACTTGCCTTCCAGGCCTGCTTTTACATAAGAAGCGACCGTGGCTGTACGTTTAGCCTGGTATTTCACCGCTGCTTCCACGTCTTCTTTCATATTCCCCTCTCCATCGATCGTTACGCTTGTACCGTAAGGGTTGCCTCCGGCAGCAAACGTAGAGGGATCCCCGTAGCTTGGCGCTACGACAATCGTTCCCCAGTGATACATCGTCGTATAAAGGGAAAGGATCGTCTGCTCTTGTCCGCCGTGCAGATTCTGAGCCGAAGACATGGCGCTGACAACCTTGTTCAGCAGTTTGCCTTGTGCCCATAGACCGCCGGCAGTATCAATGAACTGCTTCACTTGGCTGGGTACGTTACCGAATCTTGTCGGAATACTGAAAATAAAAGAGTCCGCCCATTCCAGGTCCGCATGTGTGACCTCCGGAACATCTTTCGTCTCATCTACGTGTTTGCGCCATGCAGGGTTCGAATCAATGGCTGCAGCCGGAGCCAGCTCGGGAACTTTCAGAAGTTTAACTTCCGCTCCTGCTGCTTTCGCACCTTCAACAGCCCACTGGGCCAGCTTGTAGTTTGTGCCTGTCGAACTATAATAAATAACAGCTACCTTGGTGTTCGTCAATGTAAACCACTCCTTCTAGATTTCTAGTTGTTAAGTTCTCCAAGGCTATGCAAATTTATTTAACTTCCGATTATCAGTATACTAGTAATCTGATTGCTTGTAAAGCAAGCTCCCTTTTGTTGTGATGCTCCTAAAAAAAGAGGGGACAAAAACTAATTAGCTTTCGCCCCTGCTGCAATTATTCAGTTAATTGTTCCTGGAATTTTTCAAGCACCTGCTTTTTTAAAGCGTTAAAATGCTCCGCCTGCTCGCCCATAAACTCGCTTTGCGCATTTTTATAGCTGGTCTTCGTATCCACCGGGTCCCGGCGGCTTTAATGAAAGTACATGCCCTAATTCATGGAGGGCAGTTTTGTGCTTTTCGGAATTAGTCCATCCTTCTTGAGTCATTGTTTTATCATTCATTATTACATGGCATTTATACCATTTTTGTGTGAGAGTATGATCTTTTGTTCCATCAAGCATGTAAGCATCCATAGAACCATACCAATCATAATTAAACCAGTTGGCGTAAAATCTTACAGCTGCCTCACTTTCTGAAGAAGCTTTGATAAATCCAATATTGGCATTACTTATGGCAGCATAATCTGCTCTGGCATTGGCCATAAAATAACTGTATCCCATCTGACTGACTGTTGGATCCTCCCAATACCCTACATTAGAAACTCCCGACAACAGGTAACCTTCATGAAAAGCTTCGCTATTTACTAAAGGGGCAGCAACTGCGGTAAATTGAATACAAGTAAATAAACATAGCGTCAACAAACATGTGTTTTTAATTTTTTTCATAAAATACTCCTTTGTGTATTTATTATATGAAAAATACAGTTAATGTAAATAAGTTGTGTATGAATGGAATCCATCTCCTGTACAAACACTACCTGTAAATGCAGGAGGTGTGCGGGGGATGAGCAGCAAAATTTTGTTGGTTGAGGATGAGACAAAAATCGCCCGCGTCCTGCAGCTGGAACTGCAGCACGAAGGCTACGAGGTCAGCATGGCGGAAGACGGCAGATCCGGACTTGAGATGGCTCTGGCCGAGCCATGGGATCTGATCCTGCTGGACATCATGCTGCCGGAGCTGAGCGGGCTTGAGGTGCTGCGCCGCCTTCGCCAGCAGACGGCAGTACCCGTGATTCTGCTGACTGCGCGGGATGCTGTACCTGACCGTGTCAGCGGCCTTGATCAAGGTGCCAACGATTATGTAACGAAGCCGTTCGCTATCGAAGAACTGCTGGCCCGGATCCGCAACCTGCTCCGGCTGACCGGCCCGCAGACGCAGGGGGACAGCGAAGTTCTGCAGGCGGATGATATCAGCATGAACTTGAAAAGCAGAGAAGTGACCCGCAGCGGCAAGGTCATTGAACTCACGCCCAAGGAATTTGATCTGCTTCAATATCTGATCCAGAACAAGGGAGCGGTTAAATCGAGGGAGGACATTATCTCCGACGTGTGGGGATACGATTTTGTCGGCGATACGAACATCGTAGATGTGTACATCCGCTACCTGCGGCAGAAGCTGGAGAAGAATTTTGCAGGGAAGGTCATTCATACGATCCGAGGTGTCGGCTATCTCATCAAAGGAGGCAGCTCCGATGAGTCTTAAATTTCGTTTTGCCCTTCTGCAGACTTCCCTGCTCTTCCTCATTCTGCTCGGAGTCAATTTCTTCATCTACTATCTGTTTATCGAGAACAATTCCCGTAATGAGACCCAAAGCATTGAGCGTAAGGCAGCCAAGCTCTTGCTTCAAGAGAATATTATCCAGCACCCGGAATACTGGGAGAACCCGTTCCTGCTCAAAGATTTTCTCGTGGCTAATGAGCTCATCCGTCTAATCGGTCCGGACTCTACTGTACAGAAGGAAATTTATACGGATGAAACCCTGCTGCAGCGGCCGGCCAAATATATTCCATCTACCGCGCCGACTTCCAAGCTGGTTTCTACCGATAACGGCTTCTGTCTCTACGTGCAGACGCCTGTCATCGAGGATGAGCGGCAGATCGCGACACTTGAAATTGCCCGTAAGCTGGTTATTTTGAATGATAACGTCCAAGTGCTCTTCCTGGCTCTTTTTTATACGACTCTGGGCGCATTGGTGCTGTCGATCATTTTCGGCTATATCTACTCCACCTTGGTGTTCAATCCTATTCACCGGCTGGCCCAGACCATGGAAAGTATTCAGAAAAGCGGCACGTTCAAGAGACTGGAGGTAAAATCCAGCCGCAGTAAAGATGAAATTGCACAGCTTGGCCATACCTTTAATGAGATGATCGGCAGGCTTGAACAACATTTTGACCAGCAGAAGCAGTTCCTTGCCGATGCCTCCCATGAGCTGCGGACGCCGCTGACCATCATCGAAAGCTATGCCAGACTGCTCCAGCGTTGGGCCAGCAACGATCCGCAGCTTCGTGAGGAAGCTATTGAAGCCATATTAAGTGAATCCGTAAGGCTTAGAGAATTGACCAAAAGCCTGCTTACCATAGCCGATTCCGACGAGCGGCAGCGCGTAGACTGGAAGGAGTTCGAAATGCGTCCTCTCCTTCAAGCGACAGCCGCCTCTATCCAGCTCACATTCGACCGGGAAGTAAAGCTCCAGTTGCCGGATAACGGCAGTAAAATGAAGATGATTGGTGATCCGGAGAAAATTAAACAGCTTCTCATTATTCTTCTGGACAATGCGGTCAAATACAGTCAAAAACCGATTCAAATCCATGCACAGGACGAAGTTCGCTCCATCCGAATTGCTGTCATCGATGAAGGGATCGGCATCGATAAAGAAGACATTCCCCGGCTGTTCGACCGGTTCTACCGGGTAGATAAAGCCCGCAGCCGGAAGAACGGCGGTGTCGGGCTGGGACTTGCCATTGCGGAAAGCATCGTTAAGCTGCATGCCGGAACCCTGACTGTCCAGAGTGAAATCGGAGAAGGCACCCAGGTTGAAATCAAACTCCCGAAGGGCTGATTACCGGGAGTTATTTGATTTTGCGGAAAGCCTTGATCCGGTTGTACATGGGAACATCTATATTTTTGAAAGGCGCTATTTGCGGTGTCGTATTTACTTCGAGTATCCAGGGATACAGACGGGCGTCCAGCGCTACATCAAGCCCCAGTTCACGTGTAAACCGGTAGTTGCGCGCATATTGTTTGGCTACCCGGATACTCAGCCGCTCAAGCCTGTTTGTAACAGCCGCTAACCGGGCGCCATCCGCATAAGGCGATAGCATCTGCTTCAACGTGTGCAGGGTAGCCCCTTGGCTTCCGTTGGACACGATGCGGCCCGGTGCGGATAACCGGCACACCGTACCGGTCACTTTCCATATACCGGAACGATCACGCTGTACCATGATTCTCATATCGAAAGATCTTTTGTTATACTTCAGAGTACGAATGCCTTTCTGAACCAAATATTTTTTAGGCGCCTTATCCTTCTCGATGGAATCGTACATAGCGCCGTACGTCTGAAATTGTTTTTTACGGAGTCCCTTCTGATATTTATAGGTCCATCCTCCGGGCTTTATGCCCCGAATTCTTTCCACTTTGATGACACCAATTCCAAGAGAACCACTTTCAGGTTTAATGTACACCATGCCGTATTTATTCAGCATGTCCCTGAGGACATCCTTCGTATATCTCTTCGTTTCCGGAATGTGGATGTTCACGAGACTGTCCCCATTAATCGCTTTAGTTTTCAGCCACTTGCTCCGCAGATACCGGATTCCCATTAGGCTGTTCTCCCCCTCCCTGTCCATCTTTTTTACGTTTCAGTATATGCAGTCAGCATCTTACTTGTTGTGTGCTTTTGCTCATTCTAAAGGACTTCGTTGCCGCATACGCTCTTATCAATAAAAAAGGACCGGCGCGGGGCCGGTCCCTACATCAGAATTCTATATACGCTTCGTGATAGTTATCTTTGAACTTGCGTTTGCGGACCTGAATTTGCAGGACATTCTCCCGGTAGCGCGCTTTTGCCGTCTTGGGATTTACCGGGCTGGGCATTTTAATCGTTTTTTTAGGCTCATCAATCAGACCGAGAATCTTGACGTGACTGGTTTTAACGAGCACCTGCAGAGAATATGGGTCTTCCCGTTTAGGGATTTTCACACGTATAAAAACATGCGTATGCGTCTCAAACACATCGCTCGTCGACAGCTCTTTCTGCTGCCCTGCACTGCTATTCGCAGTCCTGCTGGCACTGACAACCGGAGGCGGTATCGTGCGGTCGAATACATCCCGGACGAATCCTTCGATCCATTTTATATTCTCCATATATTTCTGCGGCTGATCAAGAAATTTCTCAATATGCTCCCATTTCAACCATTTGTTCATGTCTGGCTGGTTCATCGCAGCTCACCCCGCTTCTCTGGCATTATATGAAAAAAGGGCTGCCTGGTGTGAGTGAAAGAAGCACCCTTGCCGAAACATACGGGAAAAGATATGAACATCTGGGCACTTCCCTACATAGAATAAACAAGAAGACGCAGCAAAGGAGAACGCCTATGCCGGCCATCGTCGGGAACGTCAAAATTTTGTCCGTGGGCCCCAGCTCCGTCGTTCAATTCGGGGACTGTCTTGTTATTTCTCCTAACAGCTCTTCGAAAAGCTTTGCAGGAGCAGGCTCTTTTAATACAGGAGATTTGCCTTCGGTCTACAACGCGATCAGCGCGACGAATACGAATGACAGCGACTTTGTCGAAGCAGAAGCGAACAAGACGGCGACGGCATGAGCTGGACGATCCATCAAACCATCACGATCCAGCAGCTTAGGGTCGATGCCGTCTCCAATTCGTCGGTGCTGCAAATCGGGAGCGCGGGAAGTATCCGCGCCCTCTCTAATCAGTACAACACCGGCGGCTTCACGGGGCCCGCTCCTGAGCCGGGTAAGGGCGAACTGGCCGGCTTCGGCGGGTCTGCCGGCTCAGGCGGCGGTCCCGGCCCGGCGGCGCAAGGACCGGATGCGGGCAATGCCGCTCCCGCGCCGCTTGCGAAGGCGCTCTGTCCGGGCCCTGAGCTGCTGCCGCCGCTGCCGCCCATGTAAGGCAGCCAGCCCGACTGCCGCCTGCAGGAGCTTGTCGGCCGCCTGCAGGAGCTTGCCGGCAGTCGCGCGGCCATGTCGGCCGCCTGCCGGCAAGGCGGGCTGCGCATCGCTGCTGCGGGGGGCGCCTGCGGCAGTGCCTGCACCCGCGGCTCCGCTGCTGCCGCTGCCCGGGAGATCTGCCGGCATGCGCCAGCACGGATCACGCAGGCGATACGGGCGGCAGCACCGCAATCTCTTGAAGCCGCGTGCGCTTGCCGTCCTTCCGCGCCTCATACCGGAGAACTTCATATCCAATCACGGAAGGAGAAGCGCGCCTATGTACAGCCCCGATGGTTCTTATCCGTATTATCAGCAGCAGCTTCAGCAGCTGTGGGCTTACACCCAGCGGCAGGAAGAGCGGCTCCGCAGACTTGAAGAGTCTGTCCAAAGTATGCGGAAGGAGCTTGAAGAACTGGGACGTCAGCGGGCTATCCATATCGACCGGATCGAATACAAATTCGATCAGCTCAAGGTCGAACAGTTGGATGGAACGCTGACAATCGGCGTGTCTCCCTCCGCGATGAATGAGATCGAAGACATGGCAGTTAACGGAATGCCGGTATCACCGCCCCCGGGAGCAGACATAAACGCAGCCCAGCCGGTGTCTTCCGCTTTCACTTCGGATGAATACCGGCAGCCGCCCGGAGAGCGGGAGCCTCCGATTATGGAGCAGCAGGCGAATCAGCAGCTGCATGAGTTTCTAGACCGCGAGGCCATGGAAGAACTGATGGAACTCGCCGCCAAACAGCATTTGAATGTCGCTCCAGGCGAAAGTAAAAGAATTATGGATGATTTAAGACGCCAAATCGAGGCGAGAGTCCGGCATTATTCCAGGACTCCCGGACATAGCGAAGCAGCGGAATCTGCCGAGGTTAGAACCCATAAATTAATAGAGAAAACCAAATCGGATATTCGTGAAGGCATCCGGATTTATTTGAACCGATATCGGCAAGAAAAGGAAGACGGGAGGGATTCTTCGTGAGTGTGGACCTTTATGTAGAGAACAAGTGCCTCCAAGTCGGGTCCATTTACATTATCGGGGTATCGAGTTCTTCAACATTCTTAATCGGAGATACGGACTCGATTTCAGCAGCCTCCGTTTTTGACACGCCGCCGGAATCCGTCATTATTGGCCCTCTGGTGCCGCTGGCGAGCGAAAGATGAGCAGCAGGCGGCGGATGGTATACCTCGGACAAGCGAAGGTGCTTGGCGTAGCCGACTCCGCTGTTTTTCAGATCGGAGATAACCAAGGGATCTATACACGCTACCGCGCTATTGCCGTACAGAGGGAAGTGCCGAATTTCATCGAGGAAGAAGGCGCATTCGAAGCATACCCTATCTTCATAGAGCCTTTCCCCGACATACGGTTTCCTCCCGGAGCGACCAAGACCACCAGCCAGGCGGGATCTATTCAAGTAGGCTCCGTCAAAGTCCTGGGCGTCTCCGCTTCTTCTGTGATGCAGATCGGGGGGAGTGGTCCCGTTCGGATGGAATCCCGGATCAAGCATATCCGGCAAATCCGCCCCCCCGGCCCCTATTCGAACCCCACCGGAACCGTGTCCACTACCGCAGGTGATACCAACCTCCCTGTCGAGGCCGCCCCTCCTGCCCAGGGAACAGTCGCCCGGAATCGGGAATCTAAGGCTTAAACCGGTATCCTGCTCCCCATATTGTTTCAATGTACGCCGGGTCCGACGGACTCGGCTCTATTTTTTCGCGAAGCTTGCGGATATGTACCGTTACCGTTGAAATTTCACCGGAAGAATCCATGCCCCACAGCTGATCGAATAGCTGATCTTTACTGAACACCCGGTTCGGATTCATGGCGAGATAGGCGAGAAGATCAAATTCTTTGGTTGTAAAAATAATTTCATGCCCGTTCATATACACGCGCCTGGAAGCGCGGTTGATCAGCAGTCCGCGAATCCGGATCTCATCCTTGTCCGCTGCGCCTCCATGTCTGCCTTTGAGCCTCTGGTACCTCGACAGATGAGCCCTCACGCGTGCGACCAGTTCCCCCGGACTGAAGGGCTTAATGATATAATCATCCGCCCCCAGACTAAGACCGCGGATTTTATCGACGTCCTCTTTCTTGGCGGAAACCATAAGAATCGGAATATCCCGCTCCATCCGGATTCGTTCGCAGATAGCAAAACCGTCTGTTCCGGGAAGCATAACATCGAGAAGCACAAGATCGTAATCGCCCGTAAGCGCGCGTTGCATCCCCCGTTCCCCGTAATGTTCCATATCGACCTGAAAGCCGTCCAACTCCAGATAATCCCGCTCCAGCTCGGCGATACTCACGTCATCCTCCACAATCAAGATGCGGCCGATTTCACTCATGTGGCTATTCTCCTCTCACCTTGATCCGCTTTGCGGATTGTAAACTGAACCGTAGTCCCTTCGCCATATCGGCTGCTGGCCCAAATCTTGCCGCCATGTTCTTCGACAATCTGTTTGGCGATAGCCAGACCAAGCCCGCTGCCCCCTGTCTGCGTGCTGCGCGAGGGATCGCCCCGGTAGAAGCGGTCAAAAATATGCGGAAGTACATCGGACGGAATTCCCTGGCCGTTATCATGAACGCCAATCAGAACGAATTCAGGCCTCTCTACTACGAACACACGGATATGCCCTTCCTTCTTGTCCCTATACTTCTGTGCATTCTCTGTTATATTCGTCAATACGCGTTTCAATTTCTCACGGTCAATGATAACCGGAAGCGGGTCCTGAGAAGAGAGCTCCAGCGTTAACCGGATTCCGTTCTTCTCCATATCGAATTGCATATCTTCCGCGCAATCTTTAAGATACGCAGTCAAATCCGCCTCTTCGAATTGAAAGAGCAGCTTTTTTAAATCAAGCTTTGAATACAGAAATAACTCATCAATCATCCGGTCGATATCGACTGTTTTGGCATAAATCGTATGCAGGTAACGGTCGAACTTGTCCTGCGAATTCGTGACCCCGTCCATAATGCCTTCCACGTAGCCCTTAATCGCGGTCACAGGGGTTTTCAGATCATGCGAAATGTTCGAAATCAGCTGTTTGCGGTTCTCCTCGTACTGCAGCTGCAGCTCAACCGAATCCTTAAGCCGCCTCCGCATCTCTTCAAAGGAAACCGCAAGCTCCCCGATTTCGTCCCCGGAGGCGGGACGTATTTCGAAATCCAGCTGTCCATCCTTGATATGCTCAGCCGCTCGCTTCAAGGATCGGAGCGGATTAATCAGACTTCTGGACATCAGGTAAGTCATCACGCCATTGGTCAGAACCAGCACCACCACAAGGGCAGAGAGAAAAAGAAGACCGTATTTCATCAAATATTTACTGCTCACGGAGTCATGATTTCCAATGAACAGACTGCCTTTGCTTCCATCCGGATATAGAAAATCATGATGCCGCAGCACAAAAAATTTGTTCGTGAGCTCTGCGTCCGACAATCCTGAATAAGAACTGTAGGCGGGCAGTTCCTCCAGTCCTTCCTTATCTTCTATTATAGGTGAAACATAGAGCAGTTGGTCATTCTTACGCAGCACAATCCCCATATTGACGCGCTGGACCAGCTCTTCCCAGTGGGTCCAGTTGGAAGGATCATCCGCGCTTATCGGATTCTTGGCTATTTCGCTGCGGATTTTCTGATAATTCTCTTCTTCGATCGTGGCAACTTCCTTAATAGGATTATTCTGGCTGAGATCCACGTGGTAATCCCGCTTCAAATCCTGAACCAGCATATAATAAAGCCCTATACCTGTCAGGAACAACAGGACTAGAGGAATAATCAGCATGGCGATATAGGAAAGTAAAAGCCTTGTGCGAATGGACATAGGCACGTCTCCTAAGCGTGAAATTCCATACGGCAGCAAGGCTCTTCTATTAGGTAAAATTTGCCGTATGACCTCAATATACTATACCGGTGCTTTACGTAAAAGAAGGAATAGCAGAGATGACAGCACACACCCGTAAAAGCACGTATTAATGCAAGATACCGATAATTCCGATCTGATTATCGTCCGGATCCAGCAGGCCGAACACATCGCGGTTAAATTCCTTGGTCAGAGTAGAAAGCTTCACGGCACTCCGGTACCTTAACAGTTCATAATCCCCTCTGGGATCTGTAGAACCGATCGTAAACGCTCTATGCTCCAGCGGAGCATTCTGCGGCGTCTCGATCAGACAAAGATTAATATTTGTAAACGCGACGGCTCTTACTTCATCTGTACCTCCGGAAGGCGAAATAGTAAAGCGCTGACCGATTAGGGCGTTTAAATTACTCTCGTACCAGTCTGTCGACTTGTCCAGGTCCTTGACGGGCAAATACGCGCCGCCCAGACGGATGGTCCCCGTCTTCTCGTGCCCGCTTTCCTCCCATCCGACAATTTCAATGGGATTCCCGTCCGGGTCCGCAATGGTGAAGCGGCTCATGGACTGCAGAGGCTTCAGCTTCTCTACCATCGTGACTCCGGCATCCTTCATGCGTACATAATCTACATGGGCATCATACACATTCACATTAAAAGCAACTGCACTGTACGTGTTCAGCTCCTTCTGCCGGGTGAGCGTCAGGCAGGTCCCTTCGTAGAAAGAAAGTCTCGCGTGCTCGTTGTCGCGGCCCAGCAAGCGAAGACCAAGAACCTTGATGTACCAGGGTACTGATCGATCAAGATCGGAAACAGGCACAAAGACATCGACCAGTTTCGTAAAAGTCATACCGTTGTCCTCCTGAGAAAATAAATTCCAGATCATCCTGCCCCTCTCCTACGCAACGGGCCAGGATTCAGGTATTATCTTCCATGTATTGCACGTTAATGTCAATACGCACGGAAGGGCTTTCCCAATTCTCTCTGAAGTTAAGGAAGCAGGCCATTCAACCCGTTCACTCCGCAAAAAAGAACAAGTCTACTATCTCTCGGCGCCGAATAAGTTGTCCTTTCGGCTGCTATTGTTAACTGATTCAAATCCGTAATCAAGCAATTTACGGGTGGCATTGAATCGTCCTTCCTGACTTCCCGTTCCCATCACCACGGAAATCAGCCGTTGCCCGTCCCTGACAGCCGTTCCGGTGAAGCAGTACCCGGCCAGGTCGGTGAAGCCGGTCTTAAGGCCATCGCTTCCTTCATACGCAAACGCATCTCCGGCAGCCGGAAGCATCCGGTTCGTAGTCTGAATCAATCCGAATCTTCCGGGCAGCTCATAATCCGCTTTGCGGGTAAGCTCCAGCACTTCCGGATATTGACGGATCAAATAAGCGGCGAGCCGGGCCGTGTCCTTCGCAGTCATGACGCTCTCTCCCCTATGCTTCTCGGACGCATAGGAACCGAGATCTGCACGGGTCAATCCGCTTGCATTCGCAAAAGCAGTTCCCTTCGACAGCCCGATTTCGGCTGCTTTGCGGTTCATCTTCACAACGAATTCATCCTCGGTGCCCGCAATATGCTCCGCCACGGCGACAGCCGCGTCATTGGCCGACTCAATGGCTACTGCGGCAAGCATTTCTTTGAGTGTCAGCCGCTCCCCGAATTTCAATCCGATCTGGGCGCCGGTAACCTCGCTGGCATAACGGCTTGTCCGCACCTGATCGTTCCAAGATGCACGGCCGGCTTTCACCTCCTCATAGACAATTAATTCCGTCATCATTTTGGACATGGAAGCTGGCGGAAGACTTTCATCCCCATTTCGCTCATAGACAACGCTGCCTGTGTCCGCATGAATCAGTACCGCTGCTCTAGCATCAAACTCCAGCTCTTCTCCGCCGCTTCCCTTCCACAGCCATAAACCTGCTGCTATCAGAGCAAGTAACAACAGCCTTCTTCCGGTGCGTTTCATACTTCTCCACTCCTATTAGTCCGTTTCTGTTTCTCTCGTATCTTAGACGAACCGGCGAAGGACAAAGACTCGCTAGACGACCGCAGGGCCTGAGAATTAATAACACCCCGTATTTCTAGAGCAAAAAAATAAAAAGAATTGCCCCCCTCTTCCGATTAAGTAAGAAATGTAGGAAGATACTAATAGACAACCCTTTATTACAAGTGCATTAAATATCAATCAGGTTCTTTAATCGCCATTTATCACGATTTCTTATAAAAAAGAACGGCATAGAAAGGAGTTGTCAGCCTTGGAGAAAATAACTGCCGCTGCACTCAGTCGCGCAATTTCGGAAGACGGTATCTACAAATCCTTGTATGTGCACCATCCGGACGCTATTTACGTCATGGATCTGGATGGAAATTACTTGGATGCCAATCCTTCGATTCAACGAATAACAGGATATTCGGCTGAGGAATTTATCCGTCTGCAGACGGAACAGCTTTTTACACAGGATGACACCAAAATCCGGCAGACAAACTTCCAGGAAGCCCGCAAGGGTCATTCTCCCAATTTCGAAATCACTTTCAAACATAAGAACGGACAGCTTATCATCGCTTCCGTCACTTATATTCCTATTGTGGTTGAAGATCATATCGTTGGTGTATATGGACTGGCTAAGAATATTACCCGGGAGAAAGAACTGCTGAGCAGTCTTGAGAAAAGCCAGGAATTGTACCGGTTAATCTCAGAGAACGCCGGGGACATCATCACTTATACAAATCCGCAGGGAATCTGCCAGTATGTCTCTCCCTCTATCACCAAATTACTCGGCTATACCCCGGAGGAAATCACCGGCAGTAATTTGCTCGATCAATATTTACCGGACGATCTCCAGAAGAACCACGGTGCCGCGCCCGATGAGGATATTTTGACAGGCCGATACCGCCATAAACAGGGGCATTATATTTGGTTTGAAACAACCGTGCGGTATATACGAGGACAAGATGGAGAGATTGAGCTGGCGCTGGGAATAGGCCGGGATATTACTCACCGTATGAAGACGGATCAACAGCTCAAAAAAAGTGAGGATACCTTGGCTCTAGCTCAGCGTATCGCCCAATTAGGCTCTTGGAGCTGGGATATCCAGCTGAATCATATCGAGTATTCCAAAGAATGCGTCCAAATTTACTCCATAACGGAAACAAGACCCCTGCATACCTACGAGCAGTTTCTTCAATGTATCCATCCTGAGGACCTCGCCATGGTGAAAATAGCGGTATCGAATGCCTTGGACGGAGCGGCCTTTGATCTGGAATATCGCATTACCGGGGAGAAGGCGGCAGTCAAGAGCGTCCATGCGGTGGGCCATGTGATCCGGGATGCGGCCGGAATCGCTCAACAAATGTTCGGAACGGTTCAGGATATTACGGAGCGCAAGAAAATGGAAGATCGGATCCGAAGCAGCGAGCAGCAGTTTCGTCTGATGTCCGAGCATTCACTCGATTTCATCTCCAGACATACGGCAGACGAAGAGGCCCGGTATGTCTATGCTTCACCAGCCTGCAAAGCACTGCTCGGCTATGAACCGGATGAATTAGTGGGAACTAGCGCCTACGATTACTTCCATCCGGATGATATCCCTCTCGTTACAGAATACTTGCAGGCCAACCTGGAGAATATCGGCCGCTATACGGTTACTTATCGGATCCGGCGCAAAGATGGAGAGTATATCTGGTTCGAGAGCACCGGGTGCTACACCTATGATGAGAACAAGGGAAACATCCAGGAAATCGTCTCTGTGTCCCGGGACATCACGGACCGGAAAACGGCAGAGCGTCAGCTCCAGGTGAGCGAGCAGCGGTACAAATCTCTTTTTGAATACAATCCTTCAAGTGTCTATTCTTTTGACCTGGAAGGGAACTTCGTCACGCTGAATGCCAAGCTGGAGGAAATGATCGGTTATACCAAGGAAGAGCTGATGCCGATCTCTTTCATGCCGCTCATCAGCCCTCAGCATCTGGAAATGACGCTGCATCATTTTGAACGCGCCAAACAGGGAATGCCGCAAAACTATGACACAGTCATTATGCATAAGAACGGATCTCCCATTGAAATCAATGTAACCAATATACCCATTTACGTCGATGAGGAGCTGGTAGGCGTATATGGGATTGCGATCGACATTACGGACCGTAAACTCTATATAAGCGAAATCGAGAATCTCAGCTATCAGCTCACTCTAATTCTGAACTCTGTGTCAGAAGGAATTTACGGAATGGATGCGTCCGGTAAGTCTATGTTTATTAACCCGGCGGGCGCTTCTATGCTGGGCTACACACTCAAGGAATTTATCGGCATCCACAATCACGATGAAATCCATCATACCAAAGCGGACGGCAGCCCATACAGGGTAGAAGAATGCCCGATCCACATGACAGTTAGAGATGGACAGTCGCGCATGATCCGGGAAGATATTTTCTGGAGGAAAGACGGATCCAGCTTCCTCGTGGATTACCGGGTGACTCCGATTATAGATAACGGTGAGATCCAGGGCGCGGTGGTCGTGTTTAATGACATTACGGATGAGAAAGAAATTATTCAGGCCAAAGAGTCCGCTGAGAGAGCCGCCAATGCCAAATCGGAGTTTCTGGCCATGATGAGCCACGAAATCCGGACTCCCATGAACGGGATTGTCGGCATGACGGATCTGCTTATGGAGACGGAATTAAATGAAGAGCAGCTTGATTATGCGGAGATTATCCGGAGCAGTGGCGACGCCTTGCTGCAAATTCTGAACGACATCCTTGATTTCAGTAAAATTGATGCCGGTAAAATGACACTCGTCCATGAGCCTTACGACCTGGAAGGTGTCCTGCGGAGCACCCTGGAGCTATTCTATCCCAAAGCCGCCGAAAAGCAGATCGACCTGGGATACAGAATCTCTCCGGATGTGCCGCCAATCTATACAGGCGATTCGTCTCGTGTCCGGCAGGTCCTGGTTAATCTCGTCGGCAATGCGATTAAATTCACCGAAACAGGATCGGTCCAGGTAACTGTGGATAAGCTGGCTTCTGCCGATTCGCAAACGATGCTGCTCGGTTTCACCGTCTCCGATACAGGTGTCGGCATCCCTGCCGCCAAGCTCAGCCAGCTGTTTCAGTCTTTCTCCCAGCTGCATCCCGTGCTTAACCGTAAATATGGGGGCACTGGTTTGGGACTCTCCATCTGCAAGCGGCTTGTCGAGCTTATGGGAGGTACAATTTGGGTGGAGAGTTCCGAAGGCGTCGGATCGATTTTCCATTTCACTCTTCCTAACAGTACCGTCCCAGAAGCCAGTACACTCCCAAAGCTCGATAATATGGACGAACATAATGTCTGGAACAATCCGCAAAGAAAAGAGTCTTCATTAAAAATTCTTATCGTAGAGGATCATCCCGTCAACCAGCAGCTGCTTATGAAATATTTGACCAGACTCGGCTATCGGTCGGATATCGCCCATAACGGAATGGAAGGGGTGGAGGCTGTAACCCGTTCAGCTTATGACTTGGTGTTCATGGATGTCCAAATGCCGGTCATGGACGGGCTTCAGGCGACCCGCTTGATCCGGCAGCTGGTTCCCGCTGATCAGGTGCCTATTATTGTCGCGGTCACCGCTTCGGCGCGGAATGTAGACAAGGAGCAGTGTCTGGCAAGCGGGATGGATGACTACATGAGCAAACCGATTTCCATGGATGAATTAAAACGCATTTTTGTCCAGTGGGACCGGACACTCGATCTGTAGGAAACTCTAGGCCGCCCTTCTCTCGCGGCTCCGATTCATCCCCCTGAGGAAAGGGTAACGATGGGTAGTCCACTTCAAGGGAGGAAAATATCATGAGCCGCAAAGCAATAGGTGTTTTTCATACGGGAGAAGAAGCGAACACAGCTATTACTTCATTAAAAGAACACGGATACACAGACGAGGACATCTCCGTTCTCGCTAAGCATAAAGAAGAAGCCGGGGGAACAGTCACCACCGGCGAAGAAGAAACAAAGGCTGACAAGGGCGCAATAGGCGGAGCCGCTATCGGCAGCGCCGCAGGCCTCATTGCCGGCATCGGCCTGATGGCGGTGCCCGGTATAGGTCCCTTCCTCGCCGCCGGCCCGCTGGCTGCCGCTTTGTCCGGAGCCGCGCTCGGAGCAGGCGCTGGCGGTGTTACAGGCGCACTCATCGGCGCCGGGATTCCGGAAGATCAGATCGAGGATTACCACAGCCGGGTTAACAAAGGCGACATTCTGGTTACGGTAGAAACTTCTGAAGATAAATGGGAATTAGTCAATAAAATCCTGCGGACAAGCCGCGGCGCTTCAGACGACGGTACTCACGACGGACGGCCCGATGTCTACGGCGGAGCCGACCATGTTCCGGCGGACAGTAACCGGGATTTGCTTGGCAATAAAGAAGACATTAACTTCCGCCGGTAGTTTCCGGCACCCAATCCTCTCCCCCTTCGTAAAGCGCTTAGCGTTTTGAAGGGGGATTTTGGCATTCCCTTCTTACCCTGCATCGTGTCTATCCGGTTCATCCCAGGTATGGAGCCATCCGTTCCCGGCTATACTGTTACTAGATTAGTAGATTCGGACGGGAGCGATGAATCATGACGAAGCCTCATACCATGCAGCCCACAATCAAACGGAAACTTACTGCGAAAGGGCTCTTCTGGGGCTTCGCGCTGATCGCCGCGCTCCTGCTGGCCGGCTGGTCTGCTGCCGGCCAGCGGAATTCCGCGGACGACAGCGGCCGCAATGACCTGGCTGCGCTGCTTGCAGCCGCGGACGGCCTGCTCGCGCAGGACGCCGCTGTCACGCTGCGCTATGCCGCTCCGATCGCCGTGCCGGGCGGCGATGACGCTCTCGCTGCAGCCGGCGGGCAGCTGGCCGGCAGCCTGGGCCTTCCGGCAGGCACGCTTAGCCGCGAGACGGGGCATCCCGTCTATGCGGCAGCCGCGCCGCTTGCCTCAGGCGGACGCCTGTCGCTGCAGCTCACGCGTCTGGATGACGGCGGCGCATTCGTCATCGCCAGACTGGACGAACGCGCTGAGGCGGGCCTCACGGCCCTGACAGCGCGCCTGCAGGCCGTCAGGGCCGCGCTGGCCGCCGCAGGCGTGCACGCGGACGCCAACATCGTCCTGCAGGGCGATGCCTCTGATCCGCTGCCGGAGGCCCAGGCACAGGCTCGGCAGCTGCAGGCTCACTTGGGAGGCCTGCTCGGCACCCGGGAGCTTGAACGCTATGCGGACGGAGATACCGTCAGCATCACCATGAGTTCGTCAAGGCTGCAAGCCTATGTGCAGAGCGGCCAACACCGCGTCAATCTGCAAGCGGCCGTTCACACGGATAGCGAGACCGGTCGGAACCGTATAACCATCGGCACCCCAGTCATTACGACTTCGTATTAATCGGCTGCCTGTCGTTCATGATTTGTCCGCCGCGGCCGCTTTGGCTGCGGCGGCTTTTTCGTCCATGAAGGTTAGTTGCTTGCTGCGGAGGGCCTTAAGAACTGTATCAATCTCCCATCGGATGTGAGGAGCGGGACTTCCGCCCCTTTCCTTGCTCTGGCTAGGACTCCTGAAGCATTTTCCTCCTTGCGGCGTTTAATAAACTCCAAATCGTTTAAGTAATTCTTACATCGGGTCTGGAAGATACGAACCCGCTGTACATATAAACCGGAGACAACGAACGATTTTTTTGCCGCCACCTGCCTTTCTTGCAGACAGGTTGAAAAAGTAGTTTTGAAAACGCTTACAGGTCGCCGTGGAATATGCACCCAAGGAGGGCTTACCGATGACACTGCGCTTATTTCAATGGTTCGGCCAATGGAACTTCCCGAGCGGACTCATCCGCAAACTGCTTTTCTCCATCGTGGTCAGTACTGTTATTGCGGCATTAATACTCAGTTTCCTGCTTAACAGGCTGGTACCCGGCAGCATGTCCTACGGAGAATTAAGCGCCCAGACAATGCCTGCTTCCTTCTACTTACCCGAAACCGGAAACTATGTCACTGATCCGGACTTAATTACGGCTTTTACAAGTACCGCTGGTGCCAAGCAAGCTTCGCGCAAGCCCGAGGCTGCCATCAGTGCCGCACTCATTCAGACGCAGGAGCCGCTTCGCTTCATCTATAACGGCACCCGGGGAAAACCCGTTCTAATTGATGCCCAAGGGCGAATCTACATGCCTGTTTCCAAAACCGAAATCAAAAATCGTTCCGGTCTTCACTGGCTTTGGTGGAAGCTTGACCCCGGCAAATCCGACACCATGTATTATGTGACGGACCCGGATCCGGCTGTAGCCAATCTGGCCCAGCGCATGGCAGCCAATACCGGTCACGCCCGTTGAAGATAACTATGCCGCCGCATATCCTATCCCGTATACCGGCAAAAGCCGAGCGGATGCCTTATTCCCAAGGGCATCCGCTCGGCTTTTGCCGCATGTCAGACATTACTTCTCCAATTGACGAAGCAGCTTCTCCAAATAGTGCGCCTCTTGTTCCTTAAATTCCTGAAGCTTCCCCGATACCCGATCAAAAATAGAAGCATCCGGCCGCATACTATGACGAATGTAGTGGTCCCGCAGCAGCATCGCTTGATGCGTCAGCTTTTTGTATCCGTCCACCAGGATCTCGTCCTGCCCTATTATTCCGTTACCGATCATATATGAAATCCGTTCGCTCATCACCATTTTGTGCTCCCACAGCACATGCAGATGCCTTATATCGTTCTGCCATACAAGAGATGGATTTCCATCCCGGACAGCCTCGTAGTAAAGCTTCAAATAATCATAAATTTCCAGACCGTACACCAGATTCTGACCGTTAAAGTTAATGCGATTGATGTGATTCTCGCTGTTCAAATAATCTTTGAGCTGGTCTTTCACTGCCGTATGATCAAATTTATAGATTCCATCTTTAAATTGATATAAATAGGTATGATGATCTCCTGTCTCGTTGTTTTCCAGCAGAGTCCGCATAGACTGGATGGCATTCCTGAATTCGTCGAACGTGATCGTCAGATTGCGGTAAACTCCCGTTTTGTCAAACATCGAGGCGTGAAAAACCCGCTCGTCGGTATCGTATCCATACAAAAACAGGTGATGTGGAAAAGGTTCTTGCTCGAAGGAGGCCGATACGGACAACCGGGATTCATCCAGGAAAACGATACAATAGTACTCATTACGGATTTGGTGCACAAAAAACTCGATCAGCGAATCCAGGCTGAGATTGGATAGGATAGAGTAGTTTACACAGCAGGTTATCAGAAAAGGATTGTTGAAATTGAGCTCATTCGGCTGTCCCCGGTGAAAATCTACAAAGCACTGGATTCCATCCTCCAAAAACCGCTTTGTGCATGAGAGTTGAATAAAATTGCTGTAATACCACGGCAGCGTCTGGCTGTACGAGCTTGTAATCGATAGCGTATAGGCCCACCTCAGAAATCCTTTAAGAGGTGGGGTTGATACCGGCAGTTGCTTGGAACTCTTGCTCAGACTCACGTTCATAGGCATTAGAATGTTCTCCTCCTGAATGCGAATACGGAATAGTGACCGGCAGCCTGCCTGCAGGTTCCAAACGTCCCAGCAGCAGTTCCGATACAGCTTGCAGCGTATGCGGATGCCCCTCATAACAGGCTACGAATCCTTTGAGATAAGGCCAAGCCGCCAAATCGACCGGATTGCGCAGGGAAACTGCAATCGCATCCGGACGTACAGCCAGCACCTCGTTAACAAGCTCTAACTGCCCCGGATTATAGTTAGCATGGAAAATCCCTATCACAACCTGATCGTAACCCTCAGCCTCTGCAGCAAGTCCGGTTATTTCCTCGCGGCCAGGATCGGTTTTGTAAATATGTTCGGTGAAGTCCTTTTGTATGAACGGCTTCACATAACTGCCGAGAGAGACGTGATGGGACAACACATCTTCCGAATGGGAAGCCTGGGTAATTTCCGGCCACAGCACCAGCGTGCTCTTATGAGGAGATAGCTTGCAGTGATCCGGCTCATGGTTCACAACCGTAATGCTCTCTTTGCGCAGCCGTTTAAGGGCATCCAAGGTCTGCTGTTTTTCCAGCCGGATACGCGTATCTTCCCAGCTGGTTGTTTCGATACTTCCAGCCTTCTTCTGCTTCAGCTCCAGAATACGACGGACGGAACTATCAATGCGCGCTTCCGGAATACGTCCGCTCCGCACAGCGTCCTCCAATGCCTGAATCACCGCTAACTGCACCTCATGCGTATGGCTGACGAGCATAATATCCGCACCCGCCTCTACTGCGCGGATGACCGCTTCAGGTACACCGATATCTTTGGATACAGCTTCCATCTCCATACAATCGGTTACGATTAACCCTCCGAATCCGAATTCTTCTCTCAGAATACCCGTCAGAATCGGATGGGATAAAGTCGCCGGCACCCGCTCACCTCTGCTTAAAGCGGGTATTCCGACATGAGCGGACATAACCGCCTCTGCCCCTGCCAAAGCAGCCCGCCGGAAAGGCACCAGCTCAACCTGCCGGATTCTCTCCAGCGGCTGATTCACAACCGGCAGCTCCCAGTGCGAATCCGATTCTGTATCACCGTGCCCCGGAAAATGTTTAATGACAGAAACAATACCCCCGTCCTGGAAACCGCGCATAGCCGCTATCCCCAGCTCGCTCACCTGCTCCGGATCATCACCAAAAGAGCGGACATCGATAATCGGATTTCTCGGATTAATATTCACATCCACAACCGGCGCAAAATTCATATTGATCCCGAGCGCCCCAAGCTCCTCCGCTACACCCTTGGCTGCTTCATAGAGCAGTTCCGGATTATGCGCTGCTCCCAAGGCCATAGCTGCGGGCAAGTACGAAATTCCTTCACGCAGTCTGGCAACCATGCCGCCTTCCTGGTCGACGGCAATCCATAGAGGGATCCCCGTGGCATCCGTTGCAATCATCTGCAGCTCCTGCGTAAGCGCAAATACTTGCTCGGTACTCTCAATATTGCGGATAAAATAAATGACGCCCCCTGCATGATGCTCTTGCAGAAGCTTACTGATTTCTTCTGTCGCAGTCACTCCTTCGAAACCTACCATCAACAGCTGCCCGATTTTCTCTTTTAAGGTAAGCTGATCAACCGTTCTCATTTACTCGTCCCCCTAATCAAGTCCTACAGTTGTGTCCAGTCAAAAATTACGCCCATCAGACCAGATTGCGGATCCGCCAATTGCCCGTACACCAAATCTGCTTTCAAGGGGCTTTCTTTCTTCGAAATTAAACGCTCCACATTCAGCTTGCCACGATTCATATAGTCAAAAATGTAGGCATTCATCCCCGGTTCCGTCCATTCCTTAAATCCGGCCATCATTCTCCCGTGAATTCCGAGGATGGACACGGAATTAAAAACCACTTTCGGCCCCACCGACTGCTTGGTCGGTTGAGTGGAGTCTCCAAGAAGGATGACTTTACCCAAATCTTTTGTGAAACGCGTGCAGGACTGCAGCACCTCATGATATCCGGTAACATCGTACACCGTATCCAGCATCTTCCCACCGGTCAGCTCCTCTATAGGCTCCAGCGCCGCTGCCGCTTCCATATCGAGCAGATCCGTCGCTCCATTCTCAAGGGCGAGCTGAAGACGCGAAGAACTCGGGGCAATGGCGATAAGCTGCCGTGTGCCGCACAGATTCAAAAATTGAATAACCAGCTGTCCGATCAATCCCAGTCCGATGACACCTACACGCTCTCCTAACGCGGGTTCCGCGCGAAGTACGCCAAGCAGCGCAACTCGGCTGATCGGCAGGAAAGCAGCCTGCTCGTCAGAGATCGAATCCGGTACAATGACTGCTTCCCGGGCATTCAGCACGAAATACTGCTTATGAGGGGCCTGGCATACTATACGATCCCCTGCGCGGACTCCCTCAACAGCAGAACCAACTTCCATGACTTCGGCTACCATCGAGTAGCCCGGATAGAACGGATACTTCACCCACGATTCCCACACCGTTCCGGCATCAAACCGCCCCCTCAGGCAAGAAAGCTCGGTTCCCGTGCTGACTAGGGATACTTTTGCCCCGCACAAAATTTCTTCCGGTCCGGGCTGCGGCACATCTTCTTCCCTGAACACGATCCGGTTCGCCTGCTCAAAGATGCAATTCAAGGACCTGCTTCCCGCCCTAAGTTCAAGATTCGACATATTAAACACATCCCTTTTGGAAGTTATACGTTCTTATCCGAACTGTCAGATCCCAAGATGATCCTTAGCTGCTTGCACTGCTGTAATTACGGACTTCATGCTGCCAGATTGCCCGGACTGCTGCAAAGAGAAGCAAAGAACCCGCCAAAGCCAGGCAAATATGCACCCATGTTAATTGGCCGAGCACAAACATAGGGCCAAAATTCGTAACCAGGAACAACGGGACCACAAAAGTTCCGATTCTGCGGACCCATGCCGGATAAATGGCCATCGGGAAGTTATTGGCGTCCCACAGGGAATTTGCAATCTCCGATGCTGACCCGGTCTGGACGAACCGGAATGACAGCAAAGCGGGTATGATCATCAGACAGTACGTAACGATGACGGAAACGAGCAGCAGCACGGAGAATCCTGAAATCGTGGACAAAGAAAGCGGAATGTCCATGGCATTCCATCCAATGATGATCATGGCTGCCCCAACCAGAATATCGGGAATCGGCAGCGCCAAATCCACATAGCGCAAGGAAGCTATAAATTGCAGTGAAACTGGTTTGGTTATCATTAAATCGAGAGTGCCGTCTTTAATATAATCGGGAATTTTGGTGAAATTTGTGAAGAAAATTCCCACATAAATTCCGGTCGCTACGGTGTGCATCCCGATAAATAACAGCAGCCCTTCCGGCGGAACCCCATCCACATGAAGATCTGTCCGGAAAACAACGAGTACATACAACAGCTTGGCCAAGAGATAGACAGATTCGACCAGAAGACTCATAAGGAAATTTCCGCGAAACTCCATTTGAGCGATCAGGCAGTTTTTAATAAACATCCGGTACAGGACCGCATATTTTTTTACTTTAGTTAAACTCAAAATAGCCATCTACCCCCCCACCGCCGAATATTTCCGGATGGAGACCCGCCAGGTAACCCGGGCAATCCACAGAAACAGCACAATCCAGCCCAACTGGATCATCAGGCCTTCATACATGCCGGCCGCCTCCGTCCTGCCGCTTAGTACGTTAACAGGGAAATAAATGGTGTAAGGAAAAGGAGTAAACTGAAGCAGCCTCACAACGGTATGGCCGAAAATCTCAAGAGGGAACATTCCTCCGCTTAAAATATTAATGAGTAAGCCTGTAATAAGAAAAAAATAAGAAATTTCGTGCAGATAGAATGCACTGGCACAAATACAGTAAACGATAAGAAAATGAAGGACTAACGCTCCCCATAAAGAAACGGCAAACAGCAGAAGACGGTCAATTTCCGGAATGAAAACGCCTTGTACGTAGGCCGTCCATAAAATGGCTGCAAGTAGAAGCGCCGTAACGGCATAGTAGATCGCTTTCTGCCCGATAAATGAAAGAAGCCTATAGCCGAAGTAGCTGACAGGTTTGATTAAATACTTGTTAAGTCCCCCGTTCTTGATGTCCTCCGCAATCTGATATTCGAACTGCGTTGCGATCAGCTTAGAGATCAGCCCGGCCAGAATGGTGTACAAAATAATTTGGCTGTAAGAGTAAGAGAAAAGAGCTGTTTCTCCCGAATGCCGATATACGGCCGTCCAGATGAAATACTGCACCATAATCGGAAATACCGCGCTCAAAAGGCCAAGAAAAAAATGAAACCGGTATTCCATGGAGTGCTGCACACCCATTGAGAACAAAACCCGGTACAATTCACGATTTTTCATCCGACAGACTCCTTGCGGTAAAGCATTGAGATGCTTTCTTCAATCGGTACGTCTTCCAAGGTCCAATCGATAACCGGGAACGTGTCCAGTAGAATGCGGGACACTTCCTTCAGACGTTGTTTAGGCAATTCGAGCACCGCGTGATAACCGTCCGAACTTACGATGCGTCCGAATTTGGAGAGGCGCTGATCGGCTACCGGTTCTGAGAATTGCAGCCGCATCACCTTTTGCTCGCCGAACATGGTATTGATCTTCTGCAGCTCGCCGTCATACAGGATGCTTCCTTCATTAATGATGATGGTACGCCGGCACAAATCCTCCACGTCCTTCATGTAATGACTCGTCAGCATGATCGTCGCGCCGAACTGCTCGTTGTAAAATTTCAGGAATTCTCTGACTTTTTTCTGGGAAGGAAAATCCAGTCCAATCGTCGGCTCATCCAGATAGAGAAGTTTCGGACGGTGAATCAGGGCAGCTATCAGCTCCATCTTCATCCGTTCCCCGAGTGACAACCTGCGAACTTGGACGTTCAGAAGCTCCTGGACATCGAGCATTTCCGATAATTCCGATAAACTTCGCGAATAGGCGGCGTCATCAATTTCGTAGATACATTTGTTGAGATAAATCGAATCACTTGCGGGCAAGTCCCACCAGAGCTGGTTTTTCTGGCCCATAACGATGGAAAATTGCCGTTTGAACGCATTTTTCCTCTCCCATGGAGTGTAGCCCAACACTTCAGCCTCGCCGCCCGTCGGGTAGAGAATACCCGAAAGCATCTTGAGGGTCGTAGTCTTCCCGGCTCCGTTAGGACCGAGAAATCCTACGCATTCTCCCGGCCCGATATCAAAGGAAACTGATTTCACCGCTTCCTTGACGAGAGATTTACGTGCAAACAAATTCTTAAGCGAGTTCTTGAGGCCCGCTTCCTTCCGGTAGTAAATAAACGATTTATGCAGTTCCCTCACACGGATGAAGTCCATCCTGCCCCTCCTGAATGATTCCCTCGTTAATGAGCGTTTTCCGGCAACCTTGCCTGTTGCCAGGCCCTTGCCGGAAAACGCCGGTTAAACCATCGTCACTTCTTAATTAGACTCCGTTGTTGTACAGCAGCACGCATTTGGAGCAGATCGGCATCAGTCCGCAAGCGACCACTTCACGCTGGTGCTTGAGCTCATCTCCATGGAAAATGTCTGCGACGCTTTGCTCGTTCAGATTGCCGACACTGAATTCAGGGAAGAACTTGCACGGGTTTACTTTCCCGTCCGGCATGACATCCATCCGGTTCGAAATCGAGAAGCACTGGGTCTTATTCATCGCGGGCTTCTCTCCCCCGCTTATAAAGTCCTTGATGTCATCCGACTCCAGCGCCGGCTGGTAGCGGATGCGTACGTTCCACACCCTGGAGTTGACGCGCTCGATCTCTTCCAGAAGATCCGCGTGCTTCTCGGGCGAAATATGGAAAGTGAAGGAATGCCAGCTGTTCTTGTGCTCCGGTGCAAAACGCGAGGCCAGGCCCGGAAAATGACTGGAGAAATACGCATCCATTTTGTCAGCCGTATTCTCCGGAATGTACCAAGGGAAGCAAAAATAGACGGAATCTACGCCAAGCTCTTCGAAATATTCCATCAATGCGTACATTTGTCCGATCATATTGTCGTTCACCGTCAGGGCTACGGAAACTTTGCCTTTGTACAACCCTTGTTTCTGCAAATCGAGAAGCAGCTCCACGGCCTTAATCACTTTCTTGAAAGTGCCCTTCCCGCGAATGGCGTCGTTTTCTTTCTCAAACCCTTCCAGGCTCACCAGCATGACCAAGTTTTCCGACATTTTCAGAATGGAATCCAGCTTTTGCTCGATCAGGATGGCATTCGTACAGATCGTCGTATAGCGGTCTTCTTTGGCCAGCAGCTCTGCCAGTTCGTCGAATTTGGAATAGAATAAGGGCTCTCCGCCCCACAGGAATACACGGGACTTCCGCTCCCGCGTTTCGGCCAGCAGTTTTTCAACCACCGCAATGTCGATCTCATCATTCTTCACTTCTTTGGCATACCCGTGGTGAAAGCCCTCCGGATTCCACTCGAAGCAGTGTTTGCACCGCAAATTGCATCCGTTATTAAGCTTAATTCCAATTTCATATGGAATGGGTGTTGCATAGGTGGGGTCTTCTCTGCGTTTTCTGCCTGTTTCGGCCAGCGGTATTAAAGTCCTCTTCATATTACGGAATGTAATCGGATCAAACGTAACTGCTGTTTTTGGCTGCATAGTACACCCTCCCGAAGTTTTCTTTTTTTAACCTTTGCTCCGCCAGACGCCCGTAACAAAGCTCCAGACTGCTCTCGGCAAAACCTTGAGACTGCCAATCTTCAAATCGGATTCCAAAGCCGCACGCTTCCCAATATTCCATGTTATGAAGCTCATGGTCCCCAAAAGGTTCAAGCATCACGAACGGCACGGCATGGGAGAATGAATCATTGAGCGTGGCGCCCCCCGGCTTGCTGAGAATAGCCTTGCAGTTGCGGACTATGTTCAGATAATCCCGGTAATCCGCCAGCGGATACTCGTTCACTGCGCCGCCTTCACGTACGAACCGGACCATGGGCGGATATGTATGTTTTCCCTGCGCGTTGCGATCCCAAGGATTCCAGTCCGGGGCCGTCCCGAAATATCGTATCGCTTCACTATCTTCGCGGACTTCCGAATGATCGTAGACGATCACGTCAAGCTGGCAGCCGCGCTCCCTGAGAGCCTCCACCGTGTCCTGGTAAGTTCCGATCCCCCAGCCCCCGCCGTGGATGAGATAACGTCCGCTTCTCTTCTCATAGGAAATCGGCTCATCTGTCTCCGCCGATACGTAATAACGAGGCAGCGAAGCCGGATCGTAGAACCATACCTGGTCATAGTGTGCACAGAGCTGCCGGTGCACTTTAAAAGAAGGGGTGTCATAAGCATCCATCCGGATTAGCTGGATATCTACCTGGAAGCCCGCTAACGTCTTATAGCGCTCCATGATAGGCAGCCAGAAGCCGGTAAAGACGGCAAATCTGGATTGGCCGTTCTCCCTCCATTGCCGAAGAAGCTTCTCTACTTCTTCTTCCTTCAAGGAAGTATCGACAGGCTTTGCCAGTTTATGTCCCATACGGGCAACGGAAAAGCTGGCATGAAAAGCGGCTTTGGTTGCGCGGATCTTATTGCGAACCTCGGCATGGTACAAATTCTCCAGAACATGAACATGCGTAGAGATTCCCTGGCTTTGCAGGAAACGGTCCAAGTGCATCGCCGGCATGTATGCGCCAAGCGAATTTCCTGACGCAAGCAAGGTAACCGAGGTAGAGTTCATAGGCAGCTCCCGTTCCTATTTAGTTGTAGATCTTCACGGACATATCGGAGAGCGCCCCCCGCAGCCGGGTCATGATTTCGCTGCGGTGCTCCTCATCACGTCCGACAACCGATACGTAGAGCCTCCCCTTAGAGAGCCCTCTTCTGGGAGAAGAGCCCTCCTGCGCCGCATGCTGGGCCAGAGTCTCATTAATCGTTAACGTATTAGAAGAGAGAAGCATGACGCCATATCCCTCCGGTGACTGCAGAAGGAGCTCCGAATCACGGAGAGTATGCATGAAACTATCAAATTTAAATCCTGACGGCAGTCCCACTGACAGAAAGGTCAGCCATCCTTGTTTGTCGAACCGGTTCCAGAAGCGGTCCAGGTAAGCGTTGATCAGCCCCATTGATTTGCGGGCATTGATCTCTACAATAGGGACCAGTTCCCCTCCCTGCAAAATCATGGAATCCACGCATACAAATCCGTGATAGCCGTCCTCGAACATGCGGCCAAGCGCTTGTTCCAGGACATTGAAATAACCGGCTTTGTCCAATCTGTCCGCAAAGGCCGAATCTGCCGTCATAGAGCCGCCGTAGTTTAACTGATGATTGATCATCCGTTGAACAGAGATAAGCTCGATCGTCCCCGTATCCCGGATCAGCCATTGGGAGGAAAAATCCGTTTCCTTGGCGAGAAAGGGTTCCAGAAGAAAGCGGGTCGTCAGACCGCTTTCTTCTTGTTTCCGTAAGTGGGAAGCTACCCTGCTCTGCATAAAACTGCTGTCGATCAGCAGATTGCCTTTGCCCGAGACCCCAAAGGGGTCCTTAATGAGATAGGCTCCCTGGTCCAAGAGCTTCTGGCCCAGACTTTCAACCTCCGCAGCGCTGTGAACCTCGATGCCGTATGCTTTCTCTCCCAGAGACTGAAGCATACGGTTAGAGTAGAACTTGGAATTCACCTTTATCACGGCTTCTAACAGAGGCAGAGGCTTCACGGGAGGATACACGCTGAGATAAGCAGCCGTATCCTCTGTAATTGCATAAGGGGATAACAAGCCTGTTACATGGCTCCCGTCACTGCCATACGCAGCTGCCGTGCCGGAGCTTGTCTCGGAACCATGAGCGTCCCGGGCCCCTGCATTCACATATTGCCGGGCCTCCCCGGCCGTGTGTCCATGCCCGCTTCTCCCTTGCCGCGCCGCAAGCCGGAAGATACAGGGCTTGAACTGCTCCAGCGTCAGCGGAGGTTCTGCGATCTGACCGGCACTCCAGTCAAAAACATGCCTCGACTGGAATTTGAATCCCAGCTGATCCAGATGCGCGCGCAGATCATCATGGATCCTGCACCTTGTGTAGAGCACATCATCCGGGCCGCAGAACGGGAACAACAGCTCATCCATACAGAGGACGACAGGTTCCCGGTCACGATCCGCCAGGGCAGGAAGAGAAGACAAGCCAGAAGCCCGCCAGCGTGTCTCCGGATCGTAGGTCCCCATAACGGTTTGCCGGAGAGAGCTCATCCGCTCACTGTTTAACATCTTCATATTGATGATTTTTCGATTCACAGCTTTGCAGGAATTCGATAAACGAACCGATAGATTCCAGATGGATATAATCAAATTCATCATAGTCGATGGTTATATTTAAGCGTTCTTCAATCTTCAGCATAAATTGGATCATTTGTAACGAATCCAGTCCGACATCATTATTGAGGTCCGTAGCAGGAGTCAGATTGTCCCGCAATTCCAGGTCTTCCCCCTTAATTTCACATAAAATATCAATGATTTTCTCGAACATAAATATCACTCCTTCAGAAGGTTAGAAATCCGTTCCTATTCGCAATGGCTGATTAAAAAGGTCAAATCCGGCCAGCGACCATTTGCTGTAAATAGACACACCCTTTCCCAATTTCGGTTACCAATATTATCCTACTAGTGACAGGGACTGTCAATCTAAATGCACACATAAACAGGGTCGTTTACATTTTCTTGAGACAAAGCATCCAGCTTTTTTTGTGTCCAAATTAATAGAGTTCGCTCCCTCAAGGCTCCGGCCATCTTCTTACGATACACCTCTTACGAGCAGGCGACAGGCTCCTTAAGCAGTCGCTTGGATAAAGAGAAACGGACCTCATCAGGTCCGTTTCTCTTTATCTGGGAGGGCCATCTCCCGCTACTGGGCAGTTCAGTCTAACGCTGCCTGCTTCCCCGGATCTTCGGCAGCCGCAACTGCAGCCGCATTCGACTGAGAACGCAGCCTGCTGGCCGGCAACAGCGAAAGCGCAATGAAGATACCCGCCAGCGTATACACGAAGATCAGCGAAGTGGCCTGCATGAGCAGTCCCGAGACAGAGGAGCCGACCAGTACCATGGCGATCAGCACGGGTGCGATGAGGCCGTTCACACGGCCGATGTAAGCCTCCTCCACCTCCTTGACCATAAACATGCTGAGCGTAATCTGAACGACGGCCATCAGAACGGCCGTTACGAAGCGCAGCGATGCGGTCAGCAGAATCGAGGTGGAGATGGCCTCGATGACGATAGCGGCCGACTCGAACAGCAGGCCAATCATCAGCATGCGGCGGACATTCAGCTTCGGTGCGATGGATGCCGCCAGCGCACCTCCGAGGAGCATACCGACACCGTACAAGGCGGTGAACCACTGCAGATGCTCCTTGCCGAGGCCGAGCCGCTCTGTCAGCAGGAACACCTCCAGCGGCTGAGTCAGTCCCGTGCCGAGCCCCACCAGCGCGAAGCAGCCCATTACAGGCAGCAGACTGCCGTGTCTGCGGACGTAGGAGTAGCCTTCGCGGAACTCACGGGCGAGCGTAGAGCCTTCCTCCCGCTCTCTGCTGCTCTCCATTCGCGGCAGCAGAGACAGCAGGAGCGCGGAGAGGAGGAACAAGGCGATCAGGCTGTACAAGGACACCTCGATGCCGACCTTCACATAAATCAGCGTCCCGATTGCCGGTCCGATAATGAGGAAGAGCGATTGCAGCGTCTGCGTAATCCCTATTGCAGTTCCGATTAATTCATCCGGAACGTTGCGCTTAAACGCCTTGGCAGAGGCCGGCTGCGAGAACTGGCTCACCACGCTGGATACGAAGGTAACGGCGAATACCGCCGGCCACCATCCGGTCGCAAGCACAGCCATGATCGCCACCACAGACAAAGCCGACAGTAAATCGCCGGTGATCATCGCCCTCTTCGGATTCCACCGGTCAGCCAGCGCCCCTCCAAGGAAGGAGAACAAGAAGATAGGCGCGTACTCAATAACCGTCAGCAGCGAGACAGCTACCGGGTCGTTGCCCGTCATATCCATGACGAAGAACAGCATCGCCATATTCCGGATCCAAATCCCCATCTGCTGCAGCAGATCCGAGCCGAGAATCAGCATAAATACCCGGTTATTCAATAGTGCTTTCATTCATTAATCCCCCGCATTCTTCATTTAATATGTTGGAACTTCTCTTCTTCAGACTAACCTCTACTTATAGACTGGACGTCCAGTCAGTTAAATGCGAAAAAAAAGCTGCAATTTAACCGAACGGTCAGTCAGTTAAAATCCCAAAAAAATGCGGGGCAGTTACTTTGCCACCCCTTTAAGAAACACTTCCACTGAATAACGGTACAGTCTGAATAACTCATCTATTTCTTTCTGATAGTAAACAACGCCCAGACCTGACATCATCGCACGAAAAACATCCGCCATGTCGTCGGCGTTTCCCTCCCGGATCTCGCCTTCTCTTATGCCATCCCTAAGCAGCTCACGAAAAACTTTGTACGGATGCTGCGACATCTCCAGAATTTTCTCGAAAACATCCTCTTTCGCCAGCTGTGTTCCAGAAAATTCTTCAGCGGCCTTGGTAATCGGGTTGCTGAAATCCTGCGCCAGATGCTCCGCTATCCCGTACAGCTTCTCGGTCACACTCGGATAGGAATCCTTCTTCGCATCCCAGTCATCCTTCCACTTCTCATAATCCCGCTCAAGAATGTACAGAAACAAATTCTCTTTGTTCTTAAAGTGATAATAGATATTCCCCTTACTGGTCTCCGAAGCCGTCGTAATCTCTTCCATAGAGGTCGCAATATAGCCTTTCTGGATAAATAGCTCCTTCGCCTTCTCTGCGATCCGCAGCTTCGTCAATTCTCCTTCACGTTTGCGTGAGTTCATGATGGCTACCTCTTCCTATACTGAACGTTCAGTCAGTAATATTATATGTGATAGATCAGCTCAAGGCAACTGCTTCCTTCAGCCCTTTTTACAACCTGCCGTACAAGGTTCTTAACAACTACATAATTGCCGATCTTACCCGCACTGACTAAGCGGCCACCCCCTTCTTCCATAAATTAGTTAATTATCAAAAGCCCGCAGACGTTTCATCCGACTCCCCTCCGGTTAATTAAGGATACAACGGAATTAGAGAGGAGAATGAACATGCAATCATCCTTGCTCCGCAAAGTTGCTACAGGCATTCTGCTGGCGGCTGTCCCTAAAATCGTCGATATGGTGTTTGACAAAATGAGCAGCAAAAAACAAAGCCGCGTACAATAATGTACCCGGCCTTACCCCCTGTCTTCCGGCTATATGCTTCCGAGACAATCCCCAGATCCCTAATACCGCCGGGCCTACATGCGCGCACTTTCAGGCCGGGCGTTCCTATAAAAAAAGCAGGAGAGCTTAGCTCTGCCTGCTTTTTTAGATGCTGACGATGGCAGCTTTAAAACTATGCATCAGTTCACTTGGGAATCGAGGTGATTGGATGATCGGCTTGGCGTACTCCCTGGCAAGCGTCTTAGCGCTGGTAGCTATCAAGTTCTGGCACTTCAGCCCTGCTCTCACTACTGCTACCGCTTGCTTCTTCATCTTGGCCGCCTTCGTGTGTGCTTACATGGATTTCAGGAGAAACAAGGGTTTTAACTCCTATATGAAGAACGTCAGTGCAGCTTACCTCATCTTTGCCCTTCTTTTCATGTATGCCGCTACCAACCAGTAAGCAATGAGACGATTGCCGGCTTGTAAACAGGGGCCAACAGCTGAGAAAACAGCCGGTGGCCCCTGACTTTGATCTATCAAATCAATTAACCCTTAACCGCTCCCGCAACCATACCCTTCATAATCTGCTCTTGGAAGGCGAGGTACACGATGATCGTCGGAATAACCGAGATGGCCATCGCGGCCATCGTCAGCCTGTAGTCCGTCCCGAAGCCGGTAGCGAACTGGGACAAGCTGAGCGGGAGCGTCTTAAGCGAAGGCTTGTTGATAAAGACGAGCGCGAACGCGAAATCGTTCCAGTAACGAAGGAATGCGAGGATTCCTACGGTAGAGATAGCCGGAATGGACAAAGGCAGCAGCATTTTCGTGAAAATGCCCCAGTAGCCTGTTCCGTCGATCAGGGCCGCTTCCTCGATTTCTTTGGGCACCGAGGTCATATAAGCGGCGATAACGAAGATCGCCAGCGGCAGTTCAAAAGCCGTATAAGGCAGAATGAGGGCCCAATACGTATCCAGCATTCCTGCTTTATTCATCATAATAAAGAGCGGAACAAGCGTACTGTGTACGGGAATAAGCATCCCCAGCAGGAAATAACCCATCAGCGGTCCGCGCATGCGGAAGTTAAACCGCGACAGTATGAAGGCCGTTAATGCCCCGATCACCAAAGTCAATACGAGAGCGCCCAGGGTAACAATAGCGGAGTTAAGAACAGCCGTCTCGATTTCGGCCACTTTCCAGGCTTGTACGAAGTTATCCCACTGCCATTTAAGCGGAAGACCGAATGGACGGTCGAAAAACTCTTCATTCGTTTTGAATGCGCTGATAAACAGCCATATGAGCGGATACAAGGTGACCAGCGCATAAAGAGCCAGTCCGATATTCAAGCCCGATGTTTTCAGGATACTGCTGAAGCCTTTACCCTCATGTCCGGCTTTCCCTTTCTTCGAAGGGGACGTTGCGGTTCCAGTTATTTGCGGCATCTAAGCCCTCCTCCTTTCGTTATCCATCGTTGCGTTTCATCAGCCTCTGGCTGGCTGTAATAAGCACCAGACTGATAATAATGATCAGCGTGGAGATCGCACTGCCATAGCCGAAACGATAAACGGAGAACGTGTTGTTATACATATAGGAGGCCAGCAGTTCCGTTGAATGCGCCGGACCGCCCCCGGTCATGACATAAATAAGGTCAAATGCTTTCAAGCTGCCCGAAATACAAAGGACAATCGTTACTTTAACCGTATCCCAGATCATAGGCAGAGTAATCGAGAACAATTTGCGGCTACCCGTTGCGCCGTCAATCTTAGCGGCATCGTCAACATCCGAAGGGATATTCTGAAGTGCGGCAATATACATGATGAGGTAAGGACCTATATAGTTCCAGATAATCGGAACGGTCAGTGCGTACATGGAAGTTGATTTCTCCGAAAGCCAGGCCTTCGTCCAGCTCTCCAGGCCGACAGCCTCAAGAAGGAAGTTCAAAATCCCGATCTGCGGATGATAGATATAGCTCCAGATAATACCTACGACAACGGACGAAAGAACCATAGGCATAAAAATAGCGGAACGTATGAATCTTTGAAAGCCCGTGCTTTTTCTGAGTACCAGCGCCAATAGCAATGCGATCGGTACTTGACCTAGGACGGAAGCGGCTACTACGATCATATTGTTTTTCAAGGCAAGCCAGAAGATCGGATCTTTCAGCGCCTCGATATAGTTATCGAATCCATTGAACTTGGCTTCTCCAATTCCTTTCCAGTCAAAAAAACCGTAGTACGCAGACCAGAAAATAGGAATGATGACGAATACGCTGTAAATGAGCAGCGCCGGCAGGAGACCAAGCACGATAAAACGGTTTGTTCTGGATGACGTAATCATGGTGTCTCTCCCCTCCTGATAAGATAACCGCCGCATACGGGCCATTAGCCAATGACCGCGTCAACGGCGGGTAGTAGCAGGTCTACATACCTAGAAATCGGAAGGCGGTAAGTCCCGGACCGATTTCCACGTATGAATATCCGAAAAAAGTTTCTCTCTTTTAGGTCCGATTTAATGGTGGACTCTCTCTCTGTGAGATAAAAACGGGGCGACCGGCGCCCCGCTTCTCTCAGCTTTCAAACCGTCTTACTTACCCAGTGATTTAGCCTGAGCATCTTGCAGTTTTTTGGCGATATCTTCCGGCTTGCCGCCCATCAGCAGCTCTTGAATACCGTTGTTAATCACTTCGGATGCAGCGGAGGACAATTGGGAATCGTATACCGGTGTACGTTTTACTTGGCCTACAAGATCGTTTACTTTAGCGAACAGGCTGGACACCTTGCTCTTATCGAGTTCGACCTTGTAAGAAATCAGCTGGTTAGACTCGAGTGTGCGTTTTTGCGCTTCCGGTCCAGCCATTGCCTGGATCAGTTTATGTGCAGCTTCTTTCTTCGTGCCTTCCGTACGTTTGTTCATTCCGAGACCTACGCCGACTACGCCGGACAGGGAATTCGGATCGCCTTTACCGTTCGGAACCGAAGGAAGAACCGTTACTTCAATATTATTGAGCTGCTCTGGCTGTGTACCTGTGGTCAGGTTGGTCAGTGCCCAGCCGCCATCGATCATCATAGCCGCTTTACCTTGTGCGAACATCTGCTCCATTTGCGTGTTGTCGATGGAGTTGAAGCCTTCCTGGAATGCGCCTGCTTTGCCGAGGTCTTGCAGACCTTTCAGTGCAGCTACGAATTCAGGATCGGTGAATTTCGCACCGTCTTGAGCGACAGCTTTCTTGAACCACTCGGTGCCTGTATAACGGTCTGCCAGTGAGCTCAGAATACTGGATTGCGCCAGCCAAGCTGCTTTGTTACCCAGTGCGATCGGCGTAATTTTCTTGGATTTGAAAGTCTCAACCGCAGTCATCATTTCATCCCAGGTTTTCGGCACTTTCACACCGTTATCGTCAAACATTTTTTTGTTGTAGTACAAGATGGAGGTTGGGGACAGGGACATAGGAATGCTGTATGTCTTGCCGTCAATCGTGAAATCGTCAAAAGAGTTCGGCAGGAATCCGTTCTTCCACTCCGCATTCTTATCAAGCAGTTCATTAACCGGCTGAAGCAGGTTACCGCTTACAAATTCCTTAGTCATAGCGCCCGGCCACATAACGAAGAGATCCGGCATTTCATTTGCCGCTGCAACCGTTTTCAAACGAGTTTTATAACCATCTGGCGGAATCGCCTGCACTTCCAGCTCTACGTTAGGATTTGCTTTTTTGTATTCTTCTACAATTGCACGCATCGTTTTGGCACGCGCATCTTCACCTGTAAAGTTGTGCCACAGGGACAGTTTTACTTTTTCACCTGGTTTAGAAGCGTCTGCGCCACCAGCTTGCGGTTCGGATTTGCTGCATGCGGATAATAGTGAGAGTGACAGAATAAGAGCAATACCTGTCTTGACTGATTTTTTCATAAGTTAAAACCCCTCCTTATCTCTATTCTTTTTCAGTATAAAAGTATGCCCTGTTTTGCAAAAGGGGATAGATTTCGGGTGAAGGGTAGAATAATCCCGGTCGTTTTATCAAACTCCCCTATTTCCGTACAGGCGATTGTAAGCGCAAACATTCAACTAAACCTTGTACCTTTGTATAAATACCCATAATTCTCGCGCCCGCCGATCCGGGAGTCTTTGCTCCATTAAAAAACAGCCAGTCCGGTAAGAGAATTCTCTTCCGGTCTGGCTGTTTATCTCTTACTTCCCTTCCCGGTTGGAGCGGAAATCGGACGGCGTCTGCCCGGTGAACTTCTTGAACAGCTGACTGAAATATTTGATGTCTTCATATCCGACCTTCTTGGCTACCTCGCTGATCTTGATCGGCGTCTCGCTCAGAATTTCGGCAGCCCGCCGGATGCGCTCGCGCATAACGAACTCAATATACGTAACGCCGGTTTCACGTTTGAACACTTCACTGAAATGATTCGGATTCACATGGACATGGCCAGCCACCTGCTGGAGAGTCAGCGCATGATCCAGATTGTCCTGAATATACGAAATCGCCCTCTTCACATAGAGGACCCCATCCTCGGACAAGTACTGGTAATAGGTCTCCATGATCACGCGCAGCCGTTTGTACAAGGTGTCCTTCATGCTTCCCGGATCACCCAGCCCGTCCCCTGCCGTGCCCGGCGCAAGACTCAGGGCATCCGATCCGGCATGTCCCGTATCCGCCTGCTCGCCTAGAGACGGCAAAAGCCGCGGCAGATCTGTCAGGCCCAGCGCGGAGGCAGTCCTCTCCAGCCACCGGTGGGCTGCAATCACGACCGACTGCGAGTAGGCCTGCAGAGAAGCGGGTGTCGCATCGGGGCTTACCAGCGCCGCATCCATCACCCGCTCCACGAAGTGGCGCAGGTCGATCGGATTGCCTCCCTTCAGCAGCACGGCGAGCTCCGACTCCTCTTCCTTCGAGCAGACGGTCCGGCCGCCCTTGCGCCCCTTGACCGTCTCGCTCAGCAGTAGAAGCTCGCTGCCGGCTATGCTGCGGAAGGATGCCGCGTAGACCGCCTCGCGGTACGAATGCGGCAGCTGAGCGAGCCCGCGCACAGGGCTGCCCGCGGCGGCGAACAGCACGCATTTCAGCTTGTCTGAAATGCGTGCAAGCTCACTGCGCAGCGCCTCCGTACCGAGATCGTCGGTGCGCAGCACGGCGAGAATGTCGCCCTGACGCTGCAGCGTCTCGCAGGGGAGCAGCTCGCCGAGCATGTTATCCACGGCGAAGCGGAGCAGGCCGCCGGAAGCGCGGGTGTCGCCCCAGCCCTGCACACTGAGCAGCAGCACCTGCAGCTCAGGCTCTTGCAGCCGGCGGTTCTGCCCGGCGTAAGGCTGGGCGGTAGCACCCGCGGGCGGCGCGGACCCGGCGCCCGCCCGCGCCCCAGTCCCGGCCGGCGGGCGCTCATATTCTCCATGCGGATGGTCTGCCCTGCGCGGCTCGTCCGCTCCCTGCTGCGTGGACCGCCCCGGAAGACCCTCCGCAGCCAGCAGCTTGTATGAATCAGGAGACTCCTGCTCCGCGTATTCTTCCGCCTGAGCCGGAGCTGCCAGTCCAAGCCTGCCGAGCAGCCGGGGCACCTGCTTCAGTGACTCGGGGTCGTCGATCCCCTCCGTCACGAGCCGCTCCAGCATCTTGCCGCGGTAAGCATTGCGCTGCATGTTATCCGCCTTATGGGTCTCCCATTTGCTGAGCAGCCGCTGCTTCGCCTTCATCACCGCACGTATAATTTCATCCGGACGGCTTGATTTGAGCAAATAGTCACCAATACCGCTGCGGATAGCTTGCTGTACATAAGCAAAATCATCGTACCCCGTCAACACGATGATCTCCGTCTCCGGCAGCACTTCCTTGACCTTCCCCGCCATCGTAATGCCGTCCATTCCGCCCATGCGGATGTCCGTAAGAATGATATGCGGATGCTCGGAGGCGATACGTCCCAGCGCTTCCTCCGCAGACTCGGCGGACGGCAGCAGCCTGAAGCCCATCTCCTCCCACTGGATGACCGTACTTAGTCCGGTGCGGATAATGACTTCGTCGTCGACAATCAGAATATTCATAATCCAGCTCCCTCTATGATCGGTATCGTAAAGGTAATAATCGTTCCTTCGCCTATTCGGCTGCGTATATGCAGGCCGGCTTCCTGTCCGTAATGAAGCTGCAGCCTGCGGTGAACATTGCGCAGCCCGTAGCTGCCCGGCACAACAGGCTCGTCCGCCGTTTCGGACAATGCAGCACGAATTTCGTTGAGCTTATCCGGATCGATACCCACCCCCGTATCTTCCACCATGAATGTGATATCGGTACCCATCTGCTGGACGTAGATACAGATCTTCCCTGTCTCCGTCTGCTTCTGAATGCCGTGAATAAGCGCATTCTCGATCAGCGGCTGCAGAAGCAGCTTCAACACCTTCTTCTTCCTGATTTCAGAATCCACAATAAAATCAATCGTAAACTTATCCGGATAGCGGACCGCCTGAATGGCCGCATAATGCTGCGCATGCGAGATTTCCTGCTGCACCTCGCAGAATTCGGAACCTTTGTTCAGGCTGAAACGCAGGAAATCACTCAGGTGTCCTACCATTTCGGCTATTTTCATATCGTTGCTCATCAGTGCCATCCAATGCACCGAGGACAGCGTGTTATATAGAAAGTGAGGATGAATTTGTGCCTGCAGCGCCAGCATGTCGGTTTCCTTCTTGCGGGCTTCATTGCGTTTAACCTGCTCGGTCAGACGCTCGATACGATCGCTTAGCCGGTTATAGCTTCTCATCAGCTGCCCGACTTCATCTGCGGATGTAACCGGCAAAGGTTTCATCGGTTCTTCCGGATCGGTGTCCTTCAGGAAACGCGTCAGCATTAAGAGCGGCTCGGTCACCTTCTGCACGAAGAACAAGACCAGGGACGACACCAGCACGACCGCAATCGCAGCGGCCAAAGCAGTAAGCAGCAGTACATACTCATTCTGCTTGCGGAAATCTTTGAACGGCATAACCCCGACCAGCTTCCAGTCTACACCAGGCACAGTATCGTAAAGAACCGTCCTCTTCTCGCTGCCTTCACCTATATTAAACGTTCCAGAAGAACCCTCCATTTCGGGAAGATCCGGCATCCATTCTTTAATCGGACTGTTCAGCAGCTGCGAATTTCCGCCCGCGATCAACTTCCGCTCTCCGTCCAGCAGGAACACCTGCCCGTTCTCACTGATTGCCGACTTACGCACCAGTTCCGCAATCACGTTCTGATCCAGGCTGATGGTCATTCTTCCCAGATGGGCAAATGTATTCGTGCTGCGAACAGGACGTACAAGGGAGATCACTCTCTGCTCTCCTATCGTAGTGCGATTTGTATAAAGAGGCGTCCACCATTTGGGACGGTCTCCTTCCGATATGTCTTTGGGTCCGGGCCAATCCGGCATTCCGGACTTTACAATACTCGTATTGGACAATTCCGGCAGATCACGGGCTGAATGGATCGTAATCTCAGCGATATAAGCCTTGGAGAAAGCCAAATTAGTCAAAAAACCGATAATGATCGTAGGTCTCAGAGCATCCCACTGCGTGTCCGACAGGTATTGCTGGACATCTCTTTGCCCGATTAGAAATATAGACATATTTTCGACATCCTGTACCATGAGCTCCAGATTCGTCCGCATTTGGGCCAATAAATTCATACCTGCCTGCGATGCCTTTTCTTCGGTCACCGAGGCGGCCATCTGATAAGAAAATATACCGAACGACAGGAGCGGAATCCCGATAGATACAAGCATCAGAAAAGATAATTTACGTTTGAGCGAACGCCCCAGCCACCGCCTCATACGATTCCCCCGCTAGTTTTATTACGACTTTTTTTATTGGAAAATTCTGTTTTTCCCTTGTTGAAATGGAATGATTTTTCCTATCGTATCATAAATATCGCAGAAAAAGCCCAACTATTTAAAGGGTATATCCATCCAAACAATTTCCAAATGTGCCGTAAAAGAGTATAATAGAAGATATACAAGAAATTTTCACCTTGTCGCAAGGCATAAATCGCAGGCTAGTTCATTCTTACAAGCCTTCGTATTGTTAAAGGAGGTCTACCCGAATCATGAATCATGAAGACACGGGCCGGCGCCTTTTACAAATGGCCGACGAATTAGCGGAATATGTCACTCATCTGCAGTATCAGCTTCAACCTGATCTGATGGATCGTTTTGGAGAGCGCGGCCGGCAATTGGCCCGGCAGGACTCCAATTACAGTATCCGATATCTGGCTGAGAGCGTTCATATGCAAAGCCCGGACTTATTCAGTCATTATACGTCCTGGGCCATGGAATTGCTCGCCGGGTACAAGTTGTCCAAGGAAGATATGGCCCTTAACTACCGGTTGATCGAGCAAGCTGTAAATGAACATTTCGAAGAACCGGACCGGAACTTGATCGTCCAGTATGTACAGGTCGGACTGAATCAAATGCAATCCGCTGTTGCTTCACAATCTTTCCTGACCGCTGACCAGCCGTTAGCGGATATGGCTACCGCATACACGAATGCCCTGCTCCGGGCGGACCGCAGAGAGGCTTTGCAGCTCGTTCTGGACCGCGTGGAAGCGGGCATCCCTATCACTGATCTATACCTTCATGTATTCCAACCGTCCCAGAGGGAAATCGGCCGCCTCTGGCAGACCAATCAGATCTCGGTGGCACAGGAGCACTTGTGTACCGCCGCCACGCAGATGGTGATGTCGCACTTATACCCGTACTTATTCGCAACGCAGCGAACCGGCGGCACTATGGTAGCCGCTTGTGTCGGTGAAGAACTGCATGAGATCGGGCTGCGCATGGTCTCTGACCTATTCGAGCTGAATGGCTGGGATACCTATTATTTAGGCGCCAATGTCCCCTCACGCAGTCTAATCCGAACACTAGTCGAGAAGAAGGCCAATATAGTCGCTATTTCGGCAACGATGACATTCCATGTGCACTTGGTGGAAGAACTGATCGCTGAGATTCGCAGCAGCGAAGCAGGAGATAATGTGCACATTCTAGTGGGAGGACTGCCGTTTAATATTGACCGGGAACTTTGGCGTAAAGTCGGAGCCGACGGTTACGCCAACGACGCGCAGGAGGCCATCCGGCTGGCGGACCACTGGAAGCACCACCGTATCGGAAACGAACTAGCACGGCCTATTTAAAGGCCTTCGTTTACCGAGGAAGGAGGATTCTACGTGGATCCGAATTACACCGAGCAAGACCTAACCGAAATCACCCATTATCGCCAGACGATTGAGAAGCTGTCTAATCAGCTCATACAAGCAAGACACCGGGAGGAACAAGTATTATCCCAGTTCAGTGCCCTGAATAACGAGCTTGTTAACCTTCAGAGGGAACTATCCAAGACCAATGTCGAGGTGGTTCAATCCAAAGCGGAAGCAGAACGGGCTAACGAAGCCAAAAGTATGTTTCTGGCGACCATGAGCCATGAAATTCGTACCCCTATGAACGGCATACTGGGAATGGCGGAATTGTTGTCCCATACACTGGAGACAGATGAGCAGAAACAATCCATCGCCATTATAGAGGAGTCCGCTTCTCTTCTCCTCACCATCATTAATGACATCTTGGATTTATCCAAAATCGAAGCAGGGCACATGCAGGCGGAACCGGAAACTTTCGAAGTCAGGAAGCTGCTTGATCATGCCATCCGGCTCCTTGAGCCTAACGCGGCCCGCAAGAACAATACCCTGCAAGGTGTCATAGACGACACGATAAGCAGCCATCTGATCGGTGATGCGGGAAGAATCCGGCAGATCCTGATCAACCTGGCTGGTAATGCCATTAAATTCACGGAGAACGGTGAAATTCAAATCCGGATCAGGCTTTTGCAAAGCTCAGCCGCATACCAGACGCTGAGATTTGAAATATCCGATACGGGAATCGGGATTTCCGATGAACATGTACACCGGGTATTCGATCCCTTCTACCAGGCACATACACAGCACGAAGATGCGCAGAAAAGCACGGGCCTCGGTCTTTCAATCTGCAAACGACTTGTCGAATGGATGGAGGGACGAATTGATGTAACGAGCAGGATCGGTTCCGGCTCCACCTTCTGGTTCGAGCTTCAGCTGGCCTTGCCGGCCGAAGCCGACTATCAGGCGGATACGGCCGCGGCTTCCAGGAATGCCAATCAAGCTAATGCCCGCTCACAAGCCTTTACGGACGAAGAACGCAAGCAGCCTCTGCTGCTTGTCGAGGATAATGCGATTAACCGGCAGGTCGCTCTTCTGCAGCTGCAGAAGCTTGGTTTTACGCAAATTGATACGGCCGTGAATGGCGAAGAAGCCATTGAAGCCAGGTCCCGCAAAGACTACTCGCTTATTCTGATGGACTCGCAAATGCCCATCGTGGACGGCCTGCAGGCCACTCAGCTGATTCGCGAGTGGGAAACCGCAAGACGGCACCCGCGCACGGCTATTATCGCGCTGACGGCCAGCGCTATGACCAGTGACCGCCAGCGCTGTCTGGACGCCGGGATGGACGATTACCTGACCAAGCCGCTTCAGCTATCGAAGCTGCAGGCTGCGGTGCGCAAATGGCTGCCTGCAGGTCCTCCTATCTCAACCAGCCGACATATTCTTATGCCGGAAGTCATTGAGGAGCTGAACGGCTTGGATGAGCCCGGCTCTCCCAGTGTCCTTGCTCTCTTGCTGCGCATGTACCAAGAGCAGGCGCCCGCTAAGCTTCATCAACTCGAAGAGAAGATGCGGAGCAAAGATTTGACAGGAATACGCTACATGGCTCACGATCTTAAATCAACCAGTCTGAGTCTTGGAATCGACCATTTGTCTAAGCTGTTCGAGAATATCGAAACACAGGCCAAAGGCGGGGCGGTTGAATACTCGCCTGCTGTGATGCAAGAGCTGTGGCAGGCTTATGAAGAAGCTTGCTGCGAGCTGCAGAGGCTGCTCTAATTTATGTTATACACTAGACTGGACGTCACGACGTCTGGTTTTTTTGTGTGCACCACAAAATCCGAGCTTACTTACCGGCGGCAAATGTGAAGCCTTGAGGCACCGCTTGTCCTACGTCCATTACAGTCTATTGTATTTATCGGAGCCGGCATGAAAAATCTGCACTCTTTTTTACAAAAAGCGGATCTCTCCTTTACATGCCGGTCCCCCGTCAAATTTGTGTTCGCGGCCAGGAACTTGTAAACTTTTAAATAGAGCTGTTTATGCGTCTCTTCCGATAAGACACATCCTCAGTGCAAAGGTTTTTATATAGGAGGATTAATTTGAAATTGGAATTAAAAAATATGAAAGAATGGGCACGGTTCTTGCTCACTTATAAATTTGCTTTGGATGAAGTCAGTACGAAACTGCAAATTTTAAATGAAGAATTCCAGTTCATTCATGAATACAACCCCATCGAGCATATGAAGACCCGGATTAAATCGGCGGAGAGCATCGTCAGCAAGCTTAAACGCAAAAATCTGGATGTAAGTATCGAGAATACGAAACAATATATCCGTGACATTGCGGGCATCCGGATTATTTGTTCTTTTACAACGGATATGTACCAGATCTATGAAATGATATGCGGACAAGATGACGTACGTGTCATACAAACGAAAGATTATATCCAAAATCCGAAACCAAACGGCTATCAGAGCCTGCATCTCATTATTGATATTCCGGTTTATTTGACGAACCGGGTGGAGCATGTGCCTGTAGAAATTCAGATCCGGACAGTTGCCATGGATTTCTGGGCCAGTCTGGAGCACAAGATTTATTACAAATATAACGCAGGCATACCTCCCCAAATCCAGCAGGAGCTTAAGGATACGGCAGATATGATCTCCTCTCTGGACCGCAGAATGCTTGCCTTGAATGAAGATGTACAGAATCACATTAGTTCGATGAAGCTGCCCCTGGACACACCTGCCCGGGCGTAGAAATGGCATAGGCAATCGAGCTATTCCATCCCAGGACACCCAGATACATCAAAATGGAGATGAAATAGAAATATGGTATCTTTTCTACTGACGCTTAAAAGACTGCTGACCGGAATATGGCATGCATTTAAAGAAAAGGATTTTCAAGTCCTGTTTACACTTACCCTGCTGATCTTATTTTCGGGCACCATTTTCTATCATGAAGCAGAAGGACTATCCTGGCTTGATTCCCTTTATTTCTGTGTAGCTACCCTCAGCACGGTCGGCCATCCGGATTTTGCGCCGCAGACAGAGTTCGGCAAGATTTTCACCATATTCTATATCATTGCGGGAACCGGCTTATTCCTGGGGTTGATTATTTACGTAGCCTTCGGCATCTTAACCAGTAAAAATAAACCGTCACGCCTAAGAAGAGGCGCCAAACAGGAATAACGTCCGGCCATACAAAAACAGGCAGAGCCCCGACCTTCCAGTGGAGAATGGAAAAGTCAGGGCTCTTTAGTTTGCTTGATTATTGGATTAACCGGCTGCCGGTAGTGCTTCTTTACTTGATGGCTGCCAGAATATCTTCAAAGCTTAGACTCGCCGGAATGATTTTGTTCGAGAACGGCTTGTTTTCTTCCAAATGATATTCCCGGAGCGCATCGGTGTCTTTGAGCATGTTGCCCGTCAGAATGCAGGCTACCGTCTCGTCCTTATCAATGATCTGCTGGCCGACCAGCTTCTTAAGTCCCGCTACTGTTGCAGCAGAAGCGGGCTCACAGCCGATACCGGAAGCGTCGACGACGGCCTTGGCATTCAGGATTTCTTCGTCCGTAACGGAAACCGCCACACCGTTAGTCTCCTGCAGCGTACGCTGCGCCTTGCGCCAGCTAGGCGGATCACCGATGTTCAGGGCTGATGCTCTCGTGTAAGGATTCGGCTCCGCTTCGAGTGCCGCCTTGCCTTCCGAGATCATCTTGTAGAACGGGCTCGCGCCTTCGGCCTGTATGAGTGCGACGCGCGGCAGCTTGTCGATCAGGCCGAGAGCGTACAGGTCAGACAAGCCTTTGCCCAGTGCCGACACATTGCTGAGCGCACCGCCAGGGACGACAATCCAGTCCGGCAGCTTCCAGCTCAGTACTTGGGCCAGCTCGTACACGATGCTCTTCTGGCCTTCAATCCGGAACGGGTTGATCGAATTGCAAATATAGAGACCCAGCTTCTCGCTATTTTCCTCCAGGAATTTGATCCCGTGATCATAGGTTCCTTCAATAGAGAAAATATTAGCGCCATAAGCTAAAGTTTGAAGTACTTTATTGAGTGAAATATTCTTGTTCGGCACAAACACGTAAGAGCTGCGTTCCGCGATGGACGCATACATGGCAAGGGAGGACGATGTGTTCCCCGTCGACGTGCATGTGAAGCGGTCATAACCAAGCGAACGGCCGTGAGTGACGGCAACCGTCATGCCGTTGTCCTTGAAGGAGCCGCTTGGGTTCTCGCTTTGCGCCTTGAGCCACACGCTGCGAGTTCCGGCATAGCGGGCTACAGCTTCGCTGCGGTACAGGCCCGTGTTGCCTTCGTATTTGGTTACGATTGCGGAGTCGTCCACTTCAGGGAAGATCAGCTCTTTGTAGCGCCATACGCCGCTCGCATATGGAGATAACCGGTCGGAGAGACGGCTGTGAAAAAGCTGTTTTAACTCTTCCGCATCCAGTCCGGAGAAATCCTGGCGGATATCCAGCATTCCGTTACAAGTACAGGTATAGCGAAAGCTTGAGAATTCCTTGTTACATTCTACGCAAACAAATTTCATTTGATTTCGATAGACTCAGAGCCTATCTTCCTCCTCACAGGATCGGATTCATCACCGCTTCACGGTAATGGAAGGCAAGAATGAAGCTGGATTCTTCTACTTCAGATCAATATATCAGGAACATTAAGGAAATTGGAGCTTTGTGTGGTATTCTGGCATACTCTCTTCAAAAAATCAATAGTTTTGCCGGTCTTTATGGGTCCGATTCAAATGTAGACGAGTGAAATAATTAATGAGCTTAAGGTCGATTTAAATAAGGCCGGCAATAATGTTCGGCGAAAAACGGAAGATTGTTCCTTAATCCCTCATGTTCATGCGGATGTCGCGTATGGAAAGCAAAGTTGCGAATAACAGCGAGGATGATATAAGCATCCAGATTAAGAAGTTCTTCCCGAGCAATTCCTCTCTCATGTATATAAGCTTCCGCTAATTGCTTTCGTCTTGGCACATCGAGATGGAGACATGTCACGGCAACGTCAAGCAGGAAGGGACCAAAGCCGCAGCAGGAGAAGTCGATCGGCAACAATTGAGTATCATGGGCAAGATAATTGTCCTCATGCAAATCTGCGTGGAGAAGTCCCCATCTTTGTTCATTCAGCTGATATCCTGGCCTGTGCAGACGCAGCAGAAAAGCTTGCTCTGCTTCTTTATCTTGAACGTGGAATGTGATGTTTTCACTTTCCCTTATCCATTCAATGGAATCGCATCGGATCGGATAACGATACAATGCTTGTTCAGCTATTGTTAAATAGTCAAGTTCGCCCTTGTTCACCATCCTTTTTGCCCGCCTCTCTGCCCGTTCACGCCGGGATTCATATTCACTTAATTATTCACTTTGAAAAATACCTTCTATATAAAAAACACTCAAAAACGAAAAAAAATATAGCATAGGTGGTTAATGGAACCAAGGCATAAAAAATCCACTTTTGATCATCATGCAGTATAATTTGAGTTACAAGCAAGTAAAAAACGGAACATATAATACTGACTAGGCTATGGTATATCCATTTATTCAATCCGGAAAAGAATTTCTCCTTAAACCACAGTGCCAATAAGCTAAATAAAAAAATACCACTAAAAATAATAATAAATCCCATGAATAGGAAGGTGAAATATTCACCTACAGTTGGTAACATCGGTTCCATAACAGGGCCTGTCATCCCGTAAACGATGGTTTCGAATAGTATCAAATATACGGTTAGAAAGACCTGTAACCATAAATAGGGAAGAAAGCCACTCCCTGTCGGGTTGGACTTTTGCATGCATCCCCCCTCTTTCTTTTCCATGAATTCAGGCCCAAAGAAAATTTTCCCCAAAGTGTCTACCTACGGGTTGCATTTCAATACTAGACTTACTCGCTCGGGTATCTCTCTGTCAAAAAACTCACCGACTGGCGGATTAAAGATTGTAATACATCCACATCAATATCCGCCAGCTTATTCACATACACGCATGCTTTTCCTGCCGTATGTTTGCCCAATTTCTCTAACAGTTCATCTCTTCGGGTATCCCCTGTCGCAAAATACAAGCTTATCTTCGCTTTACGCGGTGAAAAGCCAACCAGTGGCGCATCGCCTTCATGACCCGATTCATATTTGTAATGATAAGAGCCAAATCCGATAATAGTCGGCCCCCACATCTTGGCTGTGTACCCGGTGGCTTCAGTGAAAATATCTAACAATTGATAGGCGTCTTCACGTTTCTGTGGGCTGCCGACACTTTCTATGAATTCGATAACACTGGCATCCGTTTCTTTGGTTTTTAGCTCGTACATATGCAGATCTCCATTCTTGATGTAAGTGTCCTTTTAGGTTATCCGCAGAATCAACTTTTACACTTCTCCGCCGGTCGAACAAACCATGTCACGCAGCTGACAAAATCATTCCAATATATTACTTCAAATAGTCCATTAAGCGAATGGAGGCGAATTTACTAAAACTATCTACAAAGTTGATTTCAGTAAGGTCTACCTTGCCATAATCCGCCGGAGCACCAAAATAACCATGCGGAGTTATGCTTTTGGCCACTTCTCCACCGGCAAGCCATTTTTTAAAATCCTCATGGCTGAGATTCGTAGATTCGAGTTCCCGGACAAGTTCAACATTCACCAGCTCAGGGAAAAATTTATTCATCATGGCTGTGCAGCTCTCTCCCGCGTGGACATCTAAGTATTCCGGTGCGTAGAGATCCTCCAGTACCAGATCCACATCAAAGATTAAGAAATTTTCATTCTCTTGATCGATCCCCAGATCCTCAGCAATCCAATGGGAGATCAAAGAACGGGTATCCAGGCCCAGCTCTGTACGCGCAGCCGTGATCGCTTCATATAAGGCTTCTCCGTTCACGGGGTCACCGTGGATATCCACCAGGAACACCTGTTTAACTCCCCATTGCTTCAAGCTCGCAAAAATATCAACCAGGATATGAATGACTGTCTCTTTCCTTGAAGTAAATGAACCCGGGAAACCACCCGTGACATGATTGATTCCCCAATAAAAGGGTGGGGCAATCAGACATTCTCTGTTATTCTTCCTAAGCTCGTTTCTAATCTTCCGGCAGATCAAGTGACTGACATATATATCTGATCCTGTAGCAATATGAGGTCCCTGCTGTTCTATAACTCCAGACGGCAGTAATACAATAGCCCCTTTGTCAATGCTGGCTTGAATCTCCGTCCAACTCATGTCGGACATGGTATCTTCAAATATGGAATAAGTCACGCACATTCCTCCAATCTTCTATGTTTGTATTTTATTACCAACGTAAAATAGATGTCCAGCCTTCCCTCACAAAAAAACGTATCTCGCACAATACTACCCCTTATCTGCTATCCACAAAATTCCGTTCAAATTACGTGTTACTACCACAATCCCTGTATCAAAATAGATCACACCGGGATTTTCTTTCATAATAGAGCTCCAAGACAAGATAATAGCAGCATTTCCACGTCAGCAATTATGAACGATCACGGACAAAGTCTATATTTGCAGATAGAAGGGTCTTTTTATGCTACAATTTAAATAATTTGTGTATGAAGGAAAGGAATGAAAGCAGAACTAATGCCCAGCAATAGCAACAATCAGCCCACTCCCTTGGCTGCGCCGCCACAGCCTTTGTCAACCATACTGGCGCAAACCGTCAAGACAGGGATCATTAAATCAAATTTATTACCGATGTTGGCCGGTCTGACTTTGGCACTATACACTTACCAGATTGATTTGGTGGGGAAACTTCCGGTCATTGTATTAGCCCTGATCGGTTCGATTCTGGTCATCGGGGCCGCGGGTACCTTTAACAACCTGTACGATCGCGATATTGACTCCGTTATGGCAAGAACCAAGAACAGACCCACCGTTACCGGCGCCATAAAGCCTGTGACCGCCTTGTGGCTCGGCATTGTGATGGCCGTTCTGGGATTAACCGCTCTTGCCTTTACGACTCCGCTGGCCGCAGTCTTGGGATTTGCGGGGTTGTTTATTTATGTGGTCCCCTATACGATGTGGAGCAAACGCCGCACGATTTACAATACGGAGATAGGAAGTATTTCAGGAGCCATGCCGCCGCTTATTGGATGGGCCGCTATTTATCCGGATATTACACATCCCGCGATTCTTGGACTTTTCGTCATAACCGTTCTCTGGCAAATGCCTCATTTCTATGCGATTGCCATTCGTAAACATGATGATTATAAGGCGGCTAATGTTCCCATGCTCCCGGTCGTTAAGGGTGTTAAAAGAACCTATATACAAACAAATGTGTATCTGGTTGTTTTAATTGCAGTAAGCTTTCTCTTTGGAACATTAAGTATTGGCATTATGCTGGTCGCACTTCTTCTAAGCGTGGCGTGGCTTGTCTTAAGCGTATACGGCTACAAAAAAATGGAATCTGAAAAATGGGCGAAATCCATGTTCATTTTTTCACTTATCCATATGACTCTCTTATTCCTGACAATCATTATTTACTCACTGATGGGAATTTTCTTCGGGCCTTTCATATCCCAGTAGGCCGCTGCGGTCAGATGCCAGCCAGAACAACGACTTCCCAATCAGGGAAGTCGTTTTTATTTGCCCATGCTTGCAACCTCACCATATAATTCTATTCAGGGACTGGAATTTGCATTTCATCCAAAATCTGTATATACAAAGCCCAAAAAATATATCATGCTTACATAGAGTGCTTGTAATAATGGAATGGAATTGAGAGGTGAATCCTATGTATAGGGTGGCTATTTGCGATGATGAGGAGAAACAAAGAGAACTTGTTAAGAGCATCCTGATTACTTTGTCGATAAAGATCAATATAGAATTTGAAATCGAATTGTTCGGCTCGGGAGAGCAGCTGGTAACCTATTATCTGCACCATAACCCCCCGTTCCATATTCTAATATTGGATGTTGAAATGGGCGGAATCAACGGGATTCAAACAGCCCGTAGACTAAGAGGGCTAAATAACCTGGATGAACAAATTATTTTTCTGACAAATTACCCGGAATATATGGTAGAAAGTTTTGACGTCATGACATTCCAGTATTTAATAAAACCCGTTGCTCCCCCGATCTTGGAAGAGAAAATGATCAAGCTGTGCCAATACTTTCAAGCACTGGATAAAAAGTTTATGGTCATCAAGTCAGCCTATGATGAAGTCGTTATTAAATATGATGACCTCATCAGTATTGAAGCTGCCAAAAGCTTAACTATTAAAAGCAAACTACATTTTACAACCGTTAATCAAACCTATGGAAGCAAAGGAACCCTTTCCGATTATGCTTTGACCTTAAAAGACAGTAACTTCCTGCAAATCCATCGTTCCATTATTATCAACCTGCTTCATGTGAGGAAGTTTGCTAGCGGGGTTGTTCTAATGTCAAACGGGTCGGAACTGCCCATTGGGCGTTCTAAAGTTAAAGAGGTTAAAGATTTTTATACCAAGTTTATGATTATGAAGGTCGATTGATATGTTTCAAAATAATTTACCTATTGCCATATGCGTTATACTTGTCATTGGCGTTCAAATTAATTTCTTCTTCAACTCGGTTTTCGATAAATCAGCCAAAAAACATAACCGCTTCTTCTATTTCCTCATCTTTGGACTGTCTGGCTACTTCTATCTGGTCATTCCCTTCTCTCCAATCTTATATACGATTCTTCCCTTGCTTATGATATTCAGTGTTGTCCAGTCTTATCAAGTAGAAATCAGAGCCAAGATCATTTTTTCACTGCTTTACGGTGTATTAATGTCTATCGCTAATTTTATCTCCCTATATATTTTATATATCCTGGATTCAGTCGACTTTGACAGCCTTGTAAATCAACCCGATCCAATCGCCTACACGAAACTTGTTCTAATCAGCTGCATGATTATGTTTGCTGTCATTCAGATGATGCGGCTAGGTACCAAACGAAGAAGTTTTTCATTGCCGTATCGCTACTACGCCTTATTTCTGGTTATTCCGCTCATGAGTATATACCACCTGAATATTCTGACTTATAAGAGCTTCTATACCTTCCTTTCGGCTATCGGCTTTCTTTTCTTAAACGTTATGATTGTCTATATATTTGATACAATTATGGATAAATTTCAATTTATGCATGACAATGCTCAGCTCCAGCAGCAGATGAACTATCAGGATGCGAATTACGAAAAAGTTGTTCACAGCTTCAAATCCATCAAAAGAATCATTCACGATACGAATCAACAGTTTTTGTATATTGAAGAATGTATTAAGCGCAATGAGTTAGCAGCGGCAAAGGAACATATCACAACAACATTAAACAAAGTCGAAGGAGCCTATCAACGGGTGAATACAGGCAATCTGGTTATAGATGCCCTTGTCACCAATACACTTGATATCGGGCAGGCCAATGGCATAAGAATCGACACCAGACTTAACCTGCGTTCCCAAGAAATTACGATTGAGCGTTATGATCTATGTGTTGTCTTGGGCAATATGCTGGATAACGCAATTGAAGCTTCCAAACATATCAAGATCGCGGAAGACAGATACATTCTTATAAAAATACATGCTGCCGAGTCCGCCCTGCTCATTCACATCATGAATCATATGGAGAATGAAGGCGCCCACTTACGCAGCCCAAAACCAAACCAGGAATTTCATGGGATCGGACTAACGAATATATCCAGAATCTGCGACAAGTACGGGGGTCATATGACTCTTGAAACAAAACATAAAGTTTTTAATAATATGGTCCTTCTGCCCTTTTTAACGAACAATCCTTAGACACTTGTTGTTTAGGGATTGTTTTTTTCGTTTGGGGGTTTTTTTTTTGAGCCGCTTTTTTTCCTTGTATGATTAATACAGCAAGTCTATCCAAATGAAATAGGAGGAGGAATTGTTCATGAAGAAGATGGTTTCTGTATTATTGACCGCTATGCTTTTGACAGTACCGGTCACCTCAGCATTTGCTCAAACGACTCAGGATCCTGTTAAAGAAAAGGCAAAGACACTAGCTTCGAAAATCGTGTCCGATTATGGCGTAAGCGGCATACAGTATGCGATCAAGGATCATGGATCTGTTGTTTTATCCGGCGGTGCAGGTGTACAAGATAAAGCTGCCGAGACCCCGGTAACGAAGGACACGATGTTTGGAATAGGTTCCGTAAGTAAATTATATGTGACCGCCGCAGCGATGAAGCTGGCCGATTCCAATCAAATCCATATCGATAAACCGCTGACCACGTATTTAAAGGAATTTAAAATGGCCGACGAACGATACAAAAAGATTACACCGCGCATGTTAATGAATCATTCTTCGGGACTTTACGGCAGTCACTATGAGAATGGATTCTTGCTTGATGATAATGATGCGAGAACTCATGATGAATTATTGTCCAAATTAAGATCCGAACATTTAAAAGCAGACCCCGGCGAATTTTCGGTCTATTGCAACGATGGTTTTCAGCTGCTTGAAATCTTGGTTGAACGAGTAACCGGGTTAAGCTACAGCGAGTTTCTGAATAAGCATTTTACCACGCCTCTTGATTTAAGCTTTACCAAGACACCGCGTGATTCATTTGACCGAAGCAGGCTTGCAAAAACTTATGTTCCGGGGATTGACCAAGCTCTGCCCGTAGAAAATGTCAATCTGATCGGGACAGGAGGCATTTACTCCACCGCCGAAGAAGTAAGCAAGTTCGCTGAAGTCTTAATCGGGAACCGGACAGATCTTTTGTCCGAGAAGTCGGTCAAGGCCATGCAAAGTCATGAGTACCGAAAGGGATTGTGGGTCCCGGAAAAGACCAACACTATTAATTACGGTCTCGGTTGGGACGCCGTCAAGCTAGCTCCGTTCGATGATTACGGGATTACGGCATTATCCAAAGGCGGGGATACGCAAATGTATCACGCAAATCTGACCACACTCCCCGAGCATGATATTTCTGTAGCGGTGCTGTCATCAGGAGGGGCTTCTGTCTACAACAGTATTATGACCTCCAATATTTTACTGGAATATTTAAAAGCCAAAGGCATCATTAAAGAAATTTTGCCCGAAAAAACATTCCAACCGGCCGTGAAGACAGATATGCCGCCGGATTTGCAGGCTTACTCCGGAATATACGGCTTCGTGGGTACAACGTTAAATCTGGAAATAAAGAACGGAGAGATAGATTTGCCCGCTATGGGCGGTTTGACCCCGCCTGAAAAGTTTGTCTACACGGGCAAGGGAGAATTCAAAAATAAACAGGGAAATATCACCCTAAGTTTCGACCGGGCAAAGAACGGAAAAACTTATCTGAAATTTAACAGGTACCTGGACGTTCCAGGATTAGGCCAAACCGTTATGGTGACATATGATTATCAAAAGCTGGACCCCAACCCGCTTGACAAAAAAACTAAAAAGGTCTGGGAACAAAGAAACGGAAAGCGTTACTACGCCTTGGAAGAAAAAATAACTTCTGTCGGTTATCTGAATCAGGCGCTTCTGGCTAGAGAAATAAACGTTGATTCCGATCATGGATACGCATCCGGCACTAAAATCGTTAACAAGAATAAAGCAGTCAATGTATCCGCTGTTCCTGTTATGAACGGAAGAGATGCTTTTGATTTGAATTTCTATAACGTGAATCAAAAAGAGTATGTAAACATCGGTGGACAATCTTATATCAGTGAAGATGCAATTAAAGCTCTTCCTGAAGGAAACTCCCCGATTTGCATCATACCATCCAACGGTCAGGCCGTCTGGTATAAAATTGATAAAAAATCAGCCAATAAGGTTATCAACGTCCAGGCTCCGGCCAGCGGGGGATTTGCCGTTTATGACGCGAAGGGAGTGCTGGTGAACTTCTCAAAGGTAAGCAGCACCCATTCAGCTGTACTTCCTGAAGGAGGGTTAATCGTTTTTGGCGGCAAAGCAGGAGATGTATTTAAAATGAATATGAAAAGTAAATAAAAACGAGAAGAAACCAGGCAGCAGAACGCTGCCTGGTTTCTTAGTTTCTTTCTGAGGATGAAATTCAGGTTTGTCTAACTCCGAACTTATACACGCCGACAACCGCGAACGCTATCCCGACCCCGTTAATTTCTGAGAATATCCGTAAAATGTCGCCCTGCATATTTATATATAAAATGTATAGAGCTTAAAGAGGTTTGAATTTCAACATAAAAAATCCCGATCGGCATGTGGTCAAGCCCCTATTGAATAGACATTGAAAAAAATCTAACCTTCATTGTTTCCGAGCGGAATCCAAAACAGCGAAACGGTCGGGTTTTTGTCATTTCCGCTGTACTGATTAACTAAGATTTGCCATCTATATCCTTGCGGCACAGGCATCGTAACGCTGTTCGGACTATACCAATTGACCGTTGTCCATGAGGAGTTGTATGCGGTCGCCAAGCCTCCCGTTGCTGATAATTCATACAAAGTCTGCCCATTCAAAAAGGTGAGCAAAGTAACGGTGCAAGTCGAAATCGTCGAGGAAATATCCCCTCCCGGAGGGTTGATGGTCGCTATGGCATAACCGTCCGTATGAGCGATATAGGTAACGCCATTGTCACTCAACAGCGGCATAGGAACGCCGAATATATTGCTGCCGCCCCTCAAGCCGAGCAGGCCTGAAACGATGACGGACTGAAATGCCGCCGTATTGGTCGCCGATAGTGTTCCGTTTATAGACATTTCACCGTTGCATTGTATCCCCCCCTCTACGTTCAAGGGGCCGTTCACGTCTATTTGGCCTTCCAAGCTGGCTCCCCCGCTGGCGGTAAATTTGCCTTGAGCGAGCATTTCTCCTGTCGATTCCACTAATGCACCCGATACTGTACCGGCTGCCGTAACGGAATGAGGGGTTGAATCTTCATTCGAAATGACAACGGTGACGCTATCGTAAATATACTGCGTTTCGGCTCGAAGATCGGTTTGGCTGGCAGCCAAAATGAAGGTCGTCGTCTTCGCGAGGCCCGAAGACAGCTTGAAGGAATTATCCGTACCGGTATACAGCGGACCGGAGCCGGCGGCTTCAAAAATTTGGAATTCGGTTCCGTTGCTTTCCCAGCTTAGCTGGATCGGCTGACCGTTCGTAAAAACGCCCGCTGGAGAGGCTCCTCCGTCTGCTGCGCTTGCCGTGAAGTTGCGCGCAAACAACAGAGCCGCGCCAACCGAAACCCCGAATGTCATCGACCGCAAAATGTAGGGCTGGCTCGAATCATTTGTCGACATCTCGGTCAGGCCAAGACTTCCGATCCATCCCGGCTGCTGAGTCATTTGCTGTATTCCTACGGTCAGATTGACCGGACTGGCAACCAAATAGAACTCCGGCGATTTGCACATAAATTTAACTTGCACATAGCTGAGACGGGGATTAAGCCCGACCTGATTGCCCGGAACCTCTTTCCCCACATGAGTCTGCCAATTGCTGCTGTCGGCGGAAGCGACGAATTGATCCGTCCGGCTGACAATGCCGGATGGAATATAAATATCTATTTCTTTGCAATAAACGCTCGCTGCGGCGGGAGATACCGTCACCGTAATCGTGCCGTAAGAATTGTAGGTCGGCGTGCTCGCCGACAGCGGCGCCGGGTCGGTCATAATCGTATAGGTCAGCAATACCGGAGCGTCTGTGACTACCCCATATTCATTTTCGTTCATGCTTTTCTTCCTCCTTTTTCAATTGAACTACCATCTGTCCTTCTCTCAAGGAGCGATCGCTGCCGTCTATAACCGCTCTCCCATCCGTATCGGTAACTGCAAGCCTCTGTATCGTTACCTCGTCCGCCGCCGCAAGCTCCATCCAGGTCCACGAACTCCCCCGTTCTACCGGAACCGGAATCTTGACGGCGCTGGCGGGCATTGACGGAGCTGATATGGGCTGAGGATTGGGCCCCACCGCCGTCAGCATCGGCCCTACCGGTAATCGGACAGACAGCCGGTCTAAAGCCGTATCGAAGAAACGCCTGTCCAATTTGACCGGCTGGGCGGGAAGAATGCCGGTAAAAGCGTGGACGGCCGACATCGGATCGACGAGCATAAGCAGGTCTGCGCTTGTCTTGCCGTCGAAACGAAGCGGGATATACTGCCCTTGCCCGATTGCAATCAAATACCCGTCCGCCTCGGCGGGCGGCTGCACGCAATAGAACGAATCAAACGATCCGTTCAAAAAGTAACCGACGAGTCCATCTTCGCGAAGGGCCGAATCGCCCAGCCTCACCTCGAACGGCTGGACGATGAAATCCGGTACCGGCGGATAGAACGTAGCCGCCCAGCTAGTATCGCCAAGAGGTTGATCCGCCAAAGAAAGCTGCATGCCTGCGCGGACAAGGGCAAGCGGCTTGCCGGACAAGATGCCCAAACTTTTGTCCAAGCCGACCGAGGCGGGATCGACCGTCCAGAGCGTATTGTCGATCGCTTCCAGAAAATCTTCAAAGGCGGCTGCGCTCTGCGTAAGCAGCCCCTGCAGCATCGCGGCCAGCTGCGGAGAAGCCTCCGTCAGTTCGGCAAGCGACTGATAGCCGCCATCCGGAGCAAATGCCAAACTCAGAATCGGCGCACCGTGCGCACCAATTTTTTGGCTGACTGCGCCGATCGCATCCCCATTCGCGCCATAAATAGCTACCGATCCGTCCAAATGGTTCGCAATCAGCCAGCCGGCAACCGGATTTGCGCCAGAATCCAGATCGGTCGGCTGGTCTGGATTGTTCGCATCGACCATGCGGAAATCAAGACGCGACGGCTGAAGCAGCCGAGGCGGCAATTGGAGAAAACGCTGCGGATTGGCCTGAACGACCGGAGTGTCTGGCTTCAGACCTTCTGCCGCAACAGGCGCGAACAGCGACGAGCTCGTCAGGCCGGAATCGCCCACGACTTCTAGCACCTGACCGAAAGCGTCGTACAACGCTAAATAAGAAAAACAGAACTGTCCTTGCCGGACGGCCTGAAACGGTGTCGTGCCGCCTGTATCCAGAATAAGCGGCAGACTGTCGAATTGATTTCCGGTCAGCTCGGCGAGCGTGTGTGTCGTGCCGTCGTCGAACGTAAAGGCGACATCGGCAGCCGGCGCTTGATTCGTCCGCGAATCGCGCAGCGACAGCTGATCCCCGAAGCCGCTAAGGCGCTGGGAGATGAAATCCCACTGGTCCGCTTCCCCGATCAAGTCGGCAAGCTGCCCTAGCGCCGCGTCGGCGGGATCGCCGCCCGCGGCGGCCGCTTGCATTAGCCGATTCCTGAACAAGAACGCCGTTTGAGGCGTAAGCAGACAATCCCCGCCTATCGCCTGGGGAGTCAGCGACTGGCTTCCTCCTGTATAAGAGTAATCCGTCCCTTGAAAGGTCCAGTTGCTGCCGACGGAAGGAAGCGGATACCACTCCGCGACCCATTTCAGCATGAACGGATTCCATGGCTGCGACCATGGTTCCGGCAGCAGCGCTGGAAGCCCCCCTTCAAAATCGGATGGGTTGTGCTCGGCCAGCCTTTCTCTTGTAAACGCCGGATAGGTGACGGAAATGGATGCCGCATTGTCGGGATCGCACAAAAGCCACTCGGTAAACAAGGCCCCTGCTGCTGCCGACACCGCCGCGGCAAAATCAGCCGAACTATAGGCGCCTTGCAGCATCTCCGCCAAATTTTCAGCCGAAGCCGGAAAAGCTGGCAGTCCGGCAATTGACGAGGCCGGAATAACGGTCCCGCCATTCTGAAGCCCGGCAATCGTTTGTGCGGTCATTCGGCACGGGAGTTGGCTGCCGGCCTGCGGAATCTCCGCCGTATTGCCGGCTCCCGAAATCAGAACGACGGGATCTTGCGCTTGCCAAAATCTCGGCTCTGCCGCAGCTTTAAGTCCGCGGTTTTGCGCCAGCAGGCCCTGCGCTCTCAATTGCTGCTCAAAAACGGCGATACCGGCCTGAAACGCGTCTTCAGGCGTAGTGGCAGCATCCGCATATACCGGCTGAGGCACCTTTGGAGCAAGTGTGCCGCTAAGAAGATTCGCCAAATCCAGCACTTTTTTCGGCACGCTGTATATATTGGCCGGCCCGGGCGGCTGATCCGGATTGTACGAAGGATCGTTTTCCGCTGCGAGCGCCATCGCAAATTGGGCCTGAGTAACGCCGGAAGGCTGCGCAAAGCCGGGATAAGTAGCAAAACGCCCCTCCTTCCACCATGTTGCGTACAGCTCCCACTGTGCATCATGCAATTGAAGACGAGCCGCGTCAAAGGCCGCTTGATCCGCATTCAGCCCGTTCAGCCAGCTCTCGTCGTTCACGCCTTCGCCCGCTGCGGAATCCGCCGCGGCAATATCAACGATTGTCCAACGGTAACCTCCGGCTTTTGAGCCGAACCACTCCTGCCGAATCCGGTAATCAAGTCCGGCCCAATCGCCGCTGTCGGCCATGTGCAGCAAGTTATACTGGAACGCTTCGAGCAGTGCTGCTGCATTGGGCTGCTCCGCTAATATTTGTACCGCCTCCGCGTTGCCCCCTGCGGACAGCGACTGAAGCTGCTGCCCGATCATAGCCGCAAAAGCGTCGATGGACGTATTTCCCACCGCAACGCTGATCGACCCGCCTGCGGCCGTAAAGCGGTCTTTTACCGTCTGCATCGTACCTTGAGGCTGCCAATCCACCCCGTATACCATGCCATGGCAGACCGTTCCCGCCGGAAGCGGATCGCCCTCGGCTCTATCAAGCGACCAGCCATAGCCGGATAACAGCGCCGACAGAAGCTGCTCCGCCTCATCCCCCGTTTGCCCATTCAAACAAGAAGCGACCGGGTCCGAGACTGAATTGGAATACCATCCGGCTACCAAGTAGCTGAGCGTACTGTCAGGCTCCGTGACGTCTGCAAGCGCATCGTAAAATGAAAAAACTTCGCGGCAATGGCTTTGATAAGCGTTAAACAGATGGTTGCCCGGAGCGACGGCTGTCACGAACAATTGCTCAATTCCCTGCTCCTTCCAGTCCGCCAACTGAAAGGACCTTCCAAGCATGCCCGTTATAAAAGGTCCCGCACCGCTCAAAGCGCTGCCTGCCTGCTGACGCAGCGGATCGGTGCTACCCTCCCATGCGGACACAATGTCGGGATCGAACAGCCAGACACTGGAATCGGCCGTTCCGGGGGCGTCGCTTTCCACCACGAAAGCGGATGCCGTTCTTGCGGCCAGCGGGCCGCTTAGCCGTACGATAAGCCAGCGGTTCGGAGTTAGCGGATACTGCACCTGTTGCGAATCGGGCTGCTGGCACCCGTGCGTCCAAGCATCCGGCAGCTTCCAATGCAAATAAACACCCGTGTTGGAGCTTCCGAATCCACCCGTCACGTCGGTTGGTCCCGGCTCCGCGCTGTCAAATTGAGCAATATTGCCGTATGTCTCCTCCCATCGGCGGAACGGCTGATTTTGCAGCACATATGCGTTCGCCGACAAAGCGCTTACTTCCATTGGCACAAGCACAATCGGATCGGCCATTAATCGTTCCCTCCTTGGTTACGGCCTGTTTCCCGCTGCTGCTTGCCGTTTTCCGGCAAAGCGAAAGCCGAGCTATCAGGCACAAATATTTGCCGCTCCGGCGCCTTAACCAGCTGCAGCGCCAGATCGGACGAGCTTATAGCAAGCGCCCCTTCCGCCAGCTTCTGAGATATCAGCCCGGCGACGGACTGGACAAGTCCATTCGGATCGTCCGGATTCAAATTCAAATACTCCCCGTTCCGCAAATAATCCCCGGACAACGGCAAATGGATGCCAAGTTCGCTGCCGAACGGATATTGCGCGTCAGTAGTTGAAAGGCTGCGCAAATCAAGGGTGCCGGCATCATCTATACCGAAGCGTAAGCCTTCCTGAGGCTCACTGAACACCAGACTGGACGGCACCCCCCAGAACAACGCGAACATTATGCCGGAAGAAAGCCGGCAGAGACGAAGAAGCTTTAACGGATTGCCCTGGGCATCGAATGCGCGCACCGACATTCCGGGCCAGCCCGACACTAGGGCGGATCGGAGTAAAAAGCCCGCTACACGCGTCTCCCCGTCTGGACCGGGATCGGCTCCGTCCCCCTGAAGCCCGTTCCCGTAGCTTTCCAGATTGCTCTTAACAGCCGCTACGATTGCTTCTTTGTCAAGCTGATAAGCGAGCGTATCTAGACGGGATTGCATCGCAACGGACATCATCCCGTCAAGCATCGCATCCATCCAATTCATATCCATATAAAAGAAGCGAATGGATTCCGGCGGCAGCATCGATTCTATAGGAACCAAATGACCGAACGGTACATTCTCCAGCAGCATTTTGCGTGCAATCCAAGCCGCTGCCGCTTGCAGCGGCTCCGATGCGCCGTCACGCACCATTTGACGAATATCCTCCTGCTGCATGAACCGGCGCAATGAAGCTGTCCGGTCCGAAGACGGAGCTTCCGCCCGCTTGCGGACAGCGCCGGATGCCGCCAGAACGGGCGCTTGCGCAGATTCCGCAGATTCCGCGGATTCCGCAGAATGCTTCCTTCCTATCAGCCGTCCAAGATCTTTTGCAAGCGTGTCCAGCCACGAATGCTTGACAGCTCCGGGATGCGCAAGCTTTTGCAAATCGCCTGCTTCCGTTAGCCCGTGAGCCTCCGCATGCGCATACAGCTTTTGCGTAAGTCCCGTACTCTGCTGCCGGTACTGGAGCAGCGTGCGTCCGAAGCTTTCGTCGGCAAGCGCCATAAATCGGCCGATCTCCCAAGCGGAAGCAAGCGAGCAATCGAACAGGCCGTTGCCTGCATCATAGATCAAAGCGGCGTCCGACGACAGAAACGGTGTACTTTTGGCAAGCGTTGCCGGCACCGCCGGAGCGAGTGGCCCCCGATACCATGCAAAAGTATCCTCGCCGGTACGGGTATGGTACGGCAGCGCCACGTAGCCGTTCATCAGCCGGTTTGCCGCTTCGGTATGGGCGGCATCGCCGGCCGTCACTTGACCGGCTTGCGGATGGCGCAGCCAGAGCAGATCCGGATTGTACTCTCCGCCGGACATGCCGCCTTGCGCAATTCCCGCCGCAAGCCCTCCAAAGTTTTCGCCGGCTGACGACAGGCAGCGGAACGACCAGGAAGTCATCGATAACAGCGCCACGGTTGGCTGTGCAATAGAGGCATCCGCCGCCATCATGCTTTCCATCCCCTCGAACGACACGAGATGAACGGTATAATTCCCGCCGTCCTGATCGGACGCTACGAGTCGGTTCGCAACGACGACGCCATACCAGCCGTCATCCCCCGCTGAAGCCTTATCCCCGGCGTTGATCTCCCTCACATGCGCCAAATAGGGAAGCTCGGCAGCGTAAGGCGTCATCGCCTGAAATTGCTCTTTGCTCATCTGGATATACCGGCAAGAAAGACTGTCCGGAACAGCCGGATCTTTTACAAGACCAGGAGGTATCAGAATATCTCCGCTTCCCTGCAAGGCCATAAAATCGCCTGCGGTCGTCCGGATGGCGCAAGTCGCGGCATCCGTCGCGTCAGGATCCCCCGGAAGCAATTCCCCCTCTTTGAAAACTAACAAGCCGAGCCACGGCGTTCCGGCCGCGCTCATGCTCCTCTCCCACGGAAGAATAGGCTCGTTCAGCACAATATGCGGCAATTCGCCACCGAAATCACCCGATGCGGTTGCGGGCGGCACGACGCTGTGGATTTCCGATGCGTCAATCGCAAATTGCGGACCAGACACCGTAAACGACTGCACAGCCGTTAACTGCTGCTGCTCCGCCGCCGTCAATCCCAGCCCTTCGATTTGGTGGCTTACCGTTACCGTATATGTGCCGGCTTCCAGCCCCGGTATCTTATTGTCGTAGAATCGAATATCTCCAATCGGCAAACTGTCAGCCATCTCGCCTGCTCCTTCCTGCGGCGGCAACCTGCAGCGGGGAATCGCAGTACAAGCTGTCCGCCTGCGAAGCGAGCCCTGCGAGCGAACCGTTGCTGCCCGTATAAATCTGCAATCCGCTTAACACTTCATAAATGCTGTTCCTATTTTGCATCGCAGTTCCCATAACGGCTGCTATTGAATCCGGCGTATCCTCGGCGAATACCGGAACATAGAGCGGCTCCGCCTGGGCAGACAAAGCAAGCGGCATTTCACCCTGCGGCGATAAATCCTCAAAAGCGAGCAGTTCGCCGGATAGCGCCGAGCGGGAAGCTCCGAGCTCCGTCTGCGGAGGAGAAACCGCTAATCCGGAAGGCACATTCGCCACCGTATCGGCGCTGGGCACCTGCGGGTTAAGCACAAACTGTCCGGCCGCATCTTTAAGCGGCTCTCCCCATAGCGCCGACGGCAAGTTCGAGCCGTATGGCGCAAGCGTCCAGCCTGACAAGTCGATCTCGCTGCCGCCCTGTTTAATGACAATTTGATGCAAAGCCGACACGTTCGTCGTATTCATCGGCCGGACCTGAACGGAATATCCGTTCGGATAGGCAGGGTCCGGGATAGCCGCAAGGCTCGAACCGGCCGCATAATGGCTTGCCGGAAACGCAGTTTGCGTTGTAAAGCTAAATGTTCCGGCCCGTACGAGCCAGCCAAGGTCCGAATCGTCCAGCTTCGAGCCGCTTCCATTCGTTCCGGCAGCCGGGCTCTGTGCCAGCCCTCCCGCCGCTTTTATGGTCACAACGCTGTCGAGCGCCGGAAGAAGCGGCTTGAACTGCTCCCAAGCAAGCGGGTCGTTCTGAGCGGCACTCGCATCCGCTCCGAAATCGATCGTAAATGAGATAATCCACCAGTGAACGCGGGCTTTCCCCCCGGTCGGCGGCCCCCACAGCTCCAGCGACGCTCCAAGCTCTGCACTGATCGTTTTGCTTGTAAACAACAGATTGATCCGGTAAGACGCTCCTATGCTTACGCTAATATCCGCTTGAAAGCTGAATGGATTGAATGTAATCAGCAAATCGGCATTGGCGGTGAACCATGCCTTGAGATTGCCGTCATGATACAGCGCTTTGAGCGCTCCCCCCGTCATAATCGACCCCGGCGTTATGGCAAAATAAGCATCACCCTCGATTTGAAACTGATCGCTGAGCGCCCAATTGATACCAAGCCGCGGGACTAACGGGTAATAGGATGGCGGCTGAAACGCCGGATGATAGCCTCCTAATGTCGCTACAAATTGCCCGGCGTTCGGTCCGTCATACCATAAGTAAAAGGCAAAGCCCCCTGTTAAATGACAGCTCGGATCCAGCACGAACGAATCCGGGGTCAGCAAGGCAGTAAGACCGAAAAATCCGCTCGATGGCTTCCATATCGCTTGCAGCTCAAGCTCCGCCTGAGCGTACACCGTATCGCCGGATTTTGGAAGACGCAACATTGATGTTCCGAGCAGCGCAAATTCCAGATCACTACCGAATTTCCCCAGCAAAAGCGCTTGGCTCTGAATAAGCCCAAAGGATTGAAAAGAGATGCCGGCGGCGAGCCAGGAATCGCCACTACTTGGAACGATCCAAGCTTGCCGCTTGCCCGGCGCGTAATCCGCCGTTCCGTCAAGCTCAGCCAACAGCCCAAGGAGCGGCGGCGGCGGCGTCCCTCCCCCTGCCAGAGCCATCAAAGGAAAATCCGCCACCTGCTCCGGCGCAGGCATCGCCATGGAGCTGTTATATCCAAAACCGGCAGACAAGCCTGTTATAAACAGCGCCGGCGGTCCGCCAAGCGAGGCGCTGGCCGTGGCAAATACAAACATGGAAGGCTGCCCGTCCGTCAGCTCAGCATAGGAGCCGATCCCCTCTATAGAGAAACGTTCCGTTTCTATTACGACGCCGCCTTCATAGGAAAAAGCGGTGCCGTCCGGCGCAGGCGATACCTCGGAAAAAGCACCGCCGATCTCCAGCGGTCCTTCCTTCAAATCAAATCCGAGCCCGAGTAGCGAGAATTGCGGCTCGAACGCCGATAACGGAGAACCAAAGCCCATTCCGCTTAGCGTAATGGTCAGCCCGAACGCCGACAGCGAACCGTCAAGCAAAAACCAGAGCAGGCCATTCTGATAGCTGACTCCGATCCGGTTCAAAGCAACCGGACCGAACGAGCGCTGGATGCTTAACCATTGCGCGGATGCCGATGCCGTTGAATCGGATACACTGCCCACTGCGCCATAACTTCTCTTCGCAGGCGTGCGGGTGGCGGAGGTTGATCCCATAGCCAGCATGAACGTCTGTGTTTGCCCGCCCCATTGCAGTTCGGTTCCGACGGTCATACCGGAGCCAAAGCCGGCGGACGGCAGCGGAAAAACTCCTTGCGGAAGCAGTGCGTTCACCGCTCCGGCTTCTGCGGCCGCGAACGGCTGGGACGCATATAGAAACTGCAGATCGTTCACCTTGAATGCATCCGTTCCGCTCATATCGCTGCCGATAAGCGGCAAATCGCTCAAGCTGAAGGAAGCAGACAAATCAAGGCCCAGGGCATATTTTGATCCGCTAGCATCTTTGTAGTAGATAAACTTCACGTCCTTCAGTTCCACTTCCAAATCTTGCGGAACGACAGAAGCCGCTTCAGGCGAAAGGGCGTAGACAAGCTCATAAATAGAAATGGATGAAGGCGAATCGCCGCTGGCGCTGAAGGTAGCGGCGAAAATGTCCGACTGCATATTGCCCGTATCAAAGATCAAAGCGAACGTTAGCGAGCCGATCGTTATCGTTCCGCCGAATGTCGAATGATAGCCGTTCCCGGTCGCATCCGGCTCCATGTCGATCGTGACGGCGACAGATACCGGAGCGGTATCGATTGTAAAGGTTCCCTCGCAGCTGAACGAGAAACTGCCCTGCGCAGCTCCGGCCGTCTTCGCGTAAGTAAACGCAACATTTTGCAGCTCGAGACTGGATACCGGATTCGGGAATGTAAGTCCATACCGATTTCCGAAATCTTCTATGAGCGTTCCGATAGGGATTGGCGTATCCGTCCCCGTCTCCCCTTGAATTTCCCAGCCGTTCCCGGCAGTCAGCGACAGGACCGCGTCTACCCCGGCGATCGTCATCGATCCCGTCATACTGAATGTAGCAGCCGGCTCTGCCTGGCTGCTGTAGTCCAGTTCAAATATCAGGTCGCTCAGAACGAAAGCCTGCTGCCCGCTGCCGGTCGGTATTTCTTCCAAAGAAGCGCCCACATAAAATGTGCCGTCCGTTGATCCTCCCATATGGAACTCGGTCAGCATGACGCTCGGAGCTCCCGGGGGCAGTCCGAACTTCTCCGCGATCGCGGTCAAATTCAGCTGTTCCCCCTGTGCCAGATCGACGCTGACCGACAGAACCTGCGACATGATCGTTGGTACCAGATCGGCGGCAACATCCAGCTCTACGCCTCCGATATCCAGTACTCCTGTCATGCGGTATGCTGCCGACGGGCTGCCGAAAGGATCGTTGACTGTGACCGACACCGCAATATTTTCGACTTCAATATAGTCCGCGATAATAGCAAGAGAAGTATCTGTAAAAGCCGATATCGTCACTTTCGCGTATTCCAGCTTTTTTGACCCGAGACCGACTCCTAAATACAAACTGCTTATGCAAATGCTGTTCATAGCATTTTTGAACGGGTCCGGCAAATAGGAAGTAATGCTTGTCCCGCCAAAATAATCGGCAAGCTCCGCTTGTCCGGGAAGCGCCAGTTGTCCGGTCAGTCCGATTTCTACCGTCCCCCCCGATTCGGATGGCAGCACGGCGCTTAGCGTCTGCTGCTGCCCTCCCCAGCTTAACTGGGCGGAGAAACTCAAACCGGGCGTTGCGTCCTGATCGGCGGGATCGAACGATAGCGAGGCGGCAAGCGGTATTTGCAAATTGTTGAAAATACCCGGGAAGCCGTTCGTGGAGGTGGATATTTCTAAACCTATATCCAGACTAGTGCCAAGCCCCGCCGCCGCTACAATGGCGCCAAAGCCGACGGGAGCCGGACCGACTATCCACGAAGCTGGAGCGAACAGCCCCTGCGTCTCATCGAACACCGCAAAGAAGGACACGCCCGCAGACAAGCTGCGATTAAGGCTTGGTTCCACAACCGTGCCCGAAGCAAGCAGCAGACGGGGCAATCGGGACGCATCGTCCGTTTTGACCGCAAGCTCCTCCCAAAATGTTCCTTGCAAGCCCGGAAAGGAATTGGCCAAATTCCAATTCGACGAAGTGAAAGCGGATACAACAAAAACCGGGCTTGTATCCGCGTTATAAATGGCACATTGAATAGACGAAAACTGCCCGGCTGGAAACAGGATCAGCGGTGTCGTCCCCGTAAGCTTCAAGCCGGACGCTGCAAAGGTAATCGTCCCCGCCTGTTCGGACGGAGACTGTGCGACACCGCCGAACTGCCACGCTCCGCTTCCGGACGATTGCGCCAAAGGAGCCGTCCATGCGCCCAGCGCCGTCATATTCAAATTCAATTGCTGCGTTCCGGCGTCGTACATGCCGAGCAGAGTATCGAGCAAGCTCATTCGAAATTGACTCCTTCCGCCGTCATGTCGTTGTCCGGGTCCGCTGCGTACTTCAGCTCCATGCAGATCGGCATATGGTCACTGATGGCGTAATAATAAGCATATTGCGCCTCCCGCAATGTGGTGGGCCTTACGTTCAGCTTCGGAATCTGCTGCAAATTAAGGCTTGACGATTTGCCGGCATGACGGTTGTACCAATTGTTGTAGATAGCCGCCGTCAGCGAACTCAAATCCCGCTGATACGTGCTTGGCGTCGTAGAACGGGTATCATTGACCGGATTGCCGTCCGTATCTATCACCCCGGTCCATACTTCCTTAGGAGTGGTCAGATCTGCCAAATTGCACACATAAGGATCGGAAGGGTCCGTCTGGGTGGAACGGACAAAAAATTTATCATACGGACTGGACAATATGGACTGCATCACCGTGCTGTCGGCGATCGCATCCGGGGCCACCAGCGTCGAGGTCATACTGGTCAGATTGTCCTGCAGCCGGAAACTATAGTTTTGTACCGTCGTCAGCGCCGGTTGAGTTGTCGAATTGGAAGCGAAATCAGGTCCGGTCAAACGCTGGAAAGGCGCGGCAAAAATGTACTGTCCGCTGTCGTCCAGAACGTAACGAAGCCTTCCCAGGTCCCAATTATAGTATTGCAGCGCCCAAGTTTTTTTCGCCCATGCCTCGGTGACGTTGAAATCGCCCATTACGACGCCTACATCCGCCTGGATAACCGGGTCGATTAAACTAATCTGATTGCTGGCCGTGATCGGCGACGTATCGCTCGGGCCCGGCGCATGCAAAAGAACAAATGTAATGACCGTGTTTGTATCCGCCGTCGTTACTCGCAAGATGAACGGCGGTCGCGACCTCGGATAGGGAAAGGTCTCCGGAGCATAAGCCGTGAGAATGGCCGACAAATCTTGCTTTTGTTGAGCGGTCAAATTAAGCGTCGGATTTTTTTTTGTGCAGTCCAAATTTTGCGGATCGGCTACCAGCTTGCTATAAGCGCTATAAGGCACCATAAATGAGTCGTTCATCCATCCGTTTTTAGCCAGGCTTTGGGTCACCTGGAACTTCTCGTCTTCATCGGTAATATTGTTGGTTGCGAAAAACGTATCGAACGCGTTCTCGCCTAGCACGTTCCACAGCTTCCACTCCACGGAACTGAACAAGCCCGACTTCCACACAAATACATACTGCTCGTTCGGCGCGCTGGGCGTCATCTCGCTCGCTTGCCCGCTCCACACGACGCCGGTCGCCTTTTGCTGCTCCTGCTGGTTCAATTCATTGACAATGGCGGTGCACACTTCATTGCCGATCCAGCCGACGATTTCCATTATGCCTGCGACATCGATCTCCATAAGCCGGATGACCCGCGCGACATATTTGATAAAAAAATCATCATTCATTTTATCCGCATTAAACTTCTCAATGTTCCATGATAACAGCTTCAATGAATGCGACACGCCCGGTCTCCCCGCTCTCCGTAAGGCTGGCCCAAATAATTCCAAAGACCGCAACTTGATCATATAAAATTTATCGGGACTTGAATACCATTTTTTAACGAAAATAATTGAAATTTGTATGAATATGGCGATAGTTGTCGCTTTATTCCATTATCTTTGATTTATTAATAAGTCTTGAACCGAACGAACTTTTGAGCTGGGCGAAAAGCAAAAAAAGAGACTGCAAAAAAAAGCAGTCTCGGACTATCGAGAAAATCCTTCTCATCAGATACCATTCATCCACACGCGAAATTTTAACCGATAGGTAAGATAAATCACATACTTATTTAACCTATACCTCTATCCTTCAAAAGCCTTCATCGCTTTACGCAGCTCTTTCCACGAAGGGCGCTTGCCGTACATGAGCACGCCCGTGCGATAGATTTTGGCAGCGAGCCAGCCTAGAGCAAAGATCGAGCCGAGCATGATCACGATAGAGAGAATGATCTCCCAGCCCGCCGGCGTTCCCAAACCGATCCGCAGGAACATAATCAGCGGGGAGAAGAACGGAATGAACGACATGACGACTACAAACGGAGCATCCGGGTTCTGTAAGCCGAACATCGCGGACATGAACGCGACAATAATGAGAATCGTAACCGGCATAACCGCCTGCTGCACTTCCTCACTGCGGCTCACAAGCGAGCCGATTGCAGCGAAGATCGTTGCATAGATGAAGAATCCACCCAGGTAGAACAGCAGGAAGTAAGCGAGAAGATCCAATGGAAGCAGGGACAGGTCTATATTCATGTCTTTGATGACATCTACGTTCCAAGGGAACATCAGATTTACAGCTACGACCACCCCAATCAGAACAAGTTGAAGCAGTCCGAGCATGCAGATCCCGATAATTTTACCGAACATTTGCTTCAGCGGTGAACCGCTGGAGATTAGAATCTCCATCACACGAGAACTTTTCTCCGCCGTGATTTCCGTAGAGACCATGCTGCCATACCCGATTACACTCATGTACAGCAGGAACAAGAGAGCGTAGACGAGAACAAAGGCAATGCCCATTTCTTCTTTGCTCTTAACCGGATTCTCGTTGACCGAGATAGACTCGGAGGTCAGCTTGACAGGCTCCTGGATCTTCGCCAGCACAGCCGAATCGATGCCCGACTGAATGACAGCCGCATTCATTTTGATCGTCTGCAGCGCGGTCTGGAGGGCCCCAGCGGTGGAATCTCCGCCGGAGCTAAGAGAAAAACCGGCATCTTCTGTCTTATACACCAGAGCAGGGAACTCTCCTTGCGCAGCCTCTGCCGCCACAAGGACTCCTTTCACTTCCTCTGACTTCAGCTTTTCACGGATCAGAGCATTCTCAGCCTCTACACTGTCCGCACGGTTCATCGGCACGATTTCGATCTTGGCAGTCAGACCGCCCTCTTGCGCTTTGGCGAAGTATTGCGATAACTGTTCACTAAGCTCCGGCTTTGCTGCCATCACCCCGATCTTAACTGCCTTATCCCCGTCGCCTTGAGAAAAAGATTCGATAATAGCGGGTAAATTCACGACTAGAGAGATCATGAGCACAAAAATGAGCGTCGATATTTTAAACGACTTCGTCTTCAACCGGTTAAATAAGGTGAACCGGATTACGGTCATCATGTTATTCATGCGAATGTCCCACCTTTGCAATAAAGATTTCATTCAACGTCGGTTCCATAATCTGAAAACGCAAAATATCTGTAGCGGATGCCGCCTGCTTCACAATTTGCTGAGCCGCTTCGGCTTCGCTAATGCGGATTTCATAGCCGTTTAAATGCCTCTGGACCGACAGCACCCCTGGGATCTGATCAAGCGCCAGAACAGGATCTTTCGTTTCAAGAATAACCCTTTCTTTTGGAAAAGACTGCTTGATCTCACGCAAATTGCCCTGCAGAACGGTGTTTGACTTATGCAGAATGCAAATGTTCTCGCACAATTCTTCCACATGATCCATACGGTGACTGGAGAATAAAATGGCTTTGCCTTTATCCCTCAGCTCCTTGACCGTGCTCTTCAGCAGTTCCACATTTACAGGATCAAGCCCGCTGAAGGTTTCGTCCATAATAATGACCTCCGGATCATGCAGCACAGAAGCAATGAACTGTATTTTCTGCTGATTCCCCTTGGACAGTTCTTCTACGCGTTTATCGTAATACTCCGGCACCTCGAACTTCTCAAGCCACAGTTTAAGCGCCTTATCCGCTTCTTTGCGCTTAATCCCGCGCAGCTCAGCCAGATAGACAAGCTGCTCCGACACTTTGTATTTGGCATATAAGCCGCGCTCTTCAGGCAGGTAGCCCATGATCCTGCGGAGCTCTTCGCTGTATCCCTTCCCGTTCCAGCGGATGCTGCCTTCATCGGGATAAATCAATCCGAGCGACATCCGCATAGTCGTTGTTTTGCCGGCTCCATTGCCCCCCAGCAGGCCGTAAATCTCTCCCGCCTTCACTCCCAGAGAAATCCGGTTAACTGCCGTTTTGTCCCCGTATTGTTTAGACACCTGTTCCAACTCTAATGGTTTCATCCTCTGCTTTCCCCTTTCGATTTCCTGGAATAGATAGGCTAACTGGCTGCAGTGCCTTATTCTTCAGATGTTTCCCTATCTTGTCTTCCCAGTATTTCTAGAATATCTTCCAGTTCCATACCCGTGACGCGAACCGGAACGATTCCCTGTACAGAGAGGGCCGCTTCGGTTTCCATGGAAGCCTTCGAAATGATCTGGACCAGACCCCCGTCTCTTCCCGGCTCAATCGCCACCACCCCAGGCAGCTGCCCTGCTGCTTGAGGCGCCTCGCGCACCCACATTTTTTTCCAGTCATCCAGCAGCCGGTCCTTTTCGAACACTCCAACGAATCTTCCCCGGTTGATATACAGAATATAGTCCGCCAGGCGTCTGACCTCTTCCATTACGTGAGTAGAGAAGAATATACTTCTTTCTCCGCCGTCCATATAGCGCACGAGCTGTTCAATCATCCGCTTGGATGCAAACGGATCCAGTCCGGATGTAGCCTCATCCAGGAGAAGAACCTGCGGCTCATAAGATATGGCGATGATGCAGCTTAATTTACGCTTCATCCCTTTGGACAGCGTACTCAGCTTCATCCTTTCATGAAGCTCGAAGTCAATCATCAGCTGCCGATAGAGAGTTTCATTCCAGGATGGATACCACCGGGACACAAAATGGTGCAGCTGCCTGATCGTCGTACAGCCAAGCTCATCCCAGCTTGATTCTTCGGGTACATAGCCCATCCGGCGCTTGACGTCCGCTTCATCTTCATCGCTGCCATATACCTTTCCGAGCATCCGAAGCTCACCTTGATCGGGTTTGGAGAGATTCATCAGCATACGGAATATCGAGCTCTTGCCGGAACCATTCGGGCCTACCAAGGCAACCACTGTCCCCGGCTCGATCTCGAAATCGAGCGGACCGAGTGTCAACTCGCCCAGCCTCTTCACAATTCCGCTCATACGCAGTGCAGACCGGTCACCTGCGCTGCTGCCTGCCGCCTGGTTACTGCTCAACTGATTTCGCATCACCGCATGTTCACTCACTGTGAATCTCCTCCCCTAGGCCCTCTATTGCCCGTATCTGCTTTGACCATACACGGCCCTCTAGAGGACCGGTTATACCAGCACTAACACCTGCTGCTTCCTCATCCCTTAATTCCACCAGCGCTTCTTCAAATAGCACTCTCAATTCTTCGACCGAACATCCTACCCGCAAGCCGCTCCGCAGCGCTTCTTTCATCGCTTCCACCACCGCTTCCTTCCGGTATTGTTCTCTTGTTACCGTTCCCACCTTGGCAACGAATGTTCCTGTTCCCTGCCTCGTTCTTAGAATGCCTTCCGTCTCCAGGTCCTGGTATACACGGCGGATCGTAATCACACTGCACGACAAATCTTTGGCAAACTCTCTTATCGATGGCAGCAGTGTCCCCTCCGGGAGGTGACCGCTTAGAATAAGTGCTTTTAGCTGCACTTGAATTTGATGATACATAGGCTCTGGACTATCCGGCGAAATTTTAATCGGAATATGCACAATCGTTCACCTGCTTTCAAACGTTTAAATCCACAGCCGTTTCCTTCAACCTATTGAATCTTGCGGCCAATTATTAGGACGAGTAGAAATCTCTGTTTGCCATCTTCTTCTCAAGCTGTTTCCAGGACAAGTACAACGTAAAAGCACCAGTCAGGAATGAAAGTACAGGCAGCAGTGCTCCGTCTTCTTTCACCCTATTAATAACGATAGACCATACCAAGAATCCTCCAGTTACCGAGAGAGCGATTGATATCAGAGGCGCTAATCCGTTCAAGACAAATCCCATCTTAAAAAATGATCTTCCCCGCATCGACATTTCACCATATAAATAAAATGCTCCGGCGAACAACACTGTACTATACCAAGTCACGAGCATCCCGGTCCAAGTTCCCCAACTGACCGATTCTATCAAGCCGAAAGCCATACAAACTTTTATTCCTGCAAAAAGCAAAACGATATACGTAGCGCCATACAATAGATAGCTCACATAGCGGCTGAGGATGATCTCCCTGTTTGTCACCGGCAGCATCTTTAAAAGCACAACACGTTTTGTATAGGAATCCTTCTTCCAATAATTCATATAACGCGAGTCAAAAGAATAACCAAAAACTTGAATAACCGTGAGCAGAAAAAAATTAAACACCGTTATCAGAAATAAATGAGAATCTCCTGAAACGAGCATGCCACTACCCGTTCCCCCAAAAATAGTTATAACGAACAAGGCATTCATCGCATATAAAAAATTCCATAGATAGCCCATACGAACCATTTTTAATTCCTGTTTAGCCAGCCACCAGATATTCTCCCATGTGCTGTTCATCGAGACACCTCATTCAAAGTATTTAAAATCCCTGGACATAATGTGATCGGTGTGCTTACTGTGCTTACTGTGTATGTTTATATTAACAGTATATACACAGCAACGCAATAAAAATTTCCATCTTATCGCACAAAAAAAAGCAGCCCTTATTTTCCGAAGAAAATAAAAGCCGCTTTTTTGTAATCGTACCTCTTTAAAGACCAAAAATGGCATCAATGAGCGGTTTGGTCTCGCCGCCCGGATAAAGCACATAAAGCAGAATGTACACCATCACACCCGTCGGGGCTACACATAGCCAAATGGTCGCGGTAATAGGACCCAGCTTGCGGTGACGAATCCAGTTCTTCTTATACGCAAGGATCAGGGTTACAATACCGAACACAGCACCCACCGTAGCGAGTGTAATGTGGAAGAACAAGAAGAGGTGATAAGCCAGCTTCAAATTCTCCGGTCCGTCAAAGGCTGTATTCCCTTGAAAAATAGTGCGCGACATATAGATCGTAAAAAATGTCAGTGCCGAGATCGCACCTGCAATCATTAGTTTCGTATGGGTCTCACGATTCCCTTTGCGAATATGATACCAACCGAAACCGACAAAAATGGCGCTAATCACAATAAACATCGTACTGATTGTAGGTAATACATGCATGTTTGAGATCCCATCCATTTCCTTTATTGGGCGGAGGGGCTCTTGCAGGCTTATTACGCCGTTGTCAGGCCGCTTTTCTCGCTGGGCTCATCCGACAACTCTTCTTCCTGCTCCCTCTCCGTTCGATACCATTTGAAGAAAACCATGGCAAGCACAGTGCCGTACACGATTTCCTGAATAATCTTCATGAGGACGCCTCCGAGCTGCTGATCTTCCAGTAACGGTAAAGCACTGAAAGGCACAACGGCATTCCGGTACATCTCATACAACGACACATCTGCAAAAATAATAAGCGCACAAGCCGGAGTCAATAAGATGCCATTACCGAAAATGTAAGCCATCTTCACTAATCCGGAGTAGTTCGCATATTCCTTAAGCGGACCGAACACCGGGAACCACATAGCAAACGCCGTTAGCAGAAGCAGCGTATGATAACCTGTCAGCATCCACTCATTCTTCATCAGCGCATCCATAATTAACGGAAGGTGATATATAGAGAATAACAGATTAAACGCCAAGATCGCAATCAAAGGTTGTGTGACAAATTTCAAGATCCCTTTAGCAATCTTATTCTTAAAAATAGGGCGTATCAACCAATCCGGAATGCCGTTCAAGATAAAGACCGGCATAATCAGATACAAAATCGATTGCTGCACCATGTGTACACTGAACAAGTAATGGTGACCGATATAGCTCAAGGGGCTTCCTTGCCCGATATAGAACAAAGCGAGTCCTGTGTAAAAGGACAATCTCATCTTTGTACGAAGTGGCTCTCTACCCTCAGCTTCCGCTTTAGACGGAGAAGTCAGATTATGATAAACCAGGCCGACAACGACAACGAACAGCAGGACAACCGGGTTCCACAGATCAAAAAAACCCATCGCTGTGTCATCTCCTTTTTAAATTTAATAGTCGTGCAATGCTTTAGCCAGCAACAATTCAACTTCCCGTTCTTGTTATAAAAAGAGACGGCTTGTTGCATCAAAGCCAACGAAGCCGCCTCTATTCTACTAACTTACCACCACATCCAGAATACTGCCGCAGCGACTGCTGTCAATGCGACTATTCCGCCGAAAATAATACCGACAATCGGAAACAAATGTCCTTTTTCTTTCATGTGCATCCAGTAAGACAACTGAAGCGCTACCTGGATGAGAGCCATGAAGAGCAAGAAGCCGTACAAGAACGTTTTGTCGAGACCTCCGTACATGACCAGCAAGAAAGCAATCATAGTCAGCAGGATGGACGCAATGTACGAAAAATAATGATTCGCAGGACTTTGGTGTTTGTGACGTTTACTTGGTGAAGTCGTTTCGTGTGTGCTCATCTTAAGGACCCACCTTCCCCATCAGATAAACGACCGTAAAGATAAATACCCATACGACGTCGATAAAGTGCCAGTACAAGCTCGCAACATAGAACTTAGGCGCCGTTACAACTGTCAGACCTTTACGTGTGCCCTGGATAATCAGAAGAGTGATCCAGAGAATACCGAATGCTACGTGGCCCCCGTGGAAGCCGACAAGCGTATAGAAGGAAGTGGAGAATGCATTGGTCGTAAAGCCGTGACCTTCATGCACGTATTCATAGAATTCATAAATCTCGAGACCCAAGAATCCAAGTCCCAAAGCAACTGTAACGCCTAGCCATATCAGCATCTTCTTAAGATCATGACGATGCATAGCCATCATAGCGAATACACTCGTTAAGCTGCTTGTCAACAAGATCATGGTTGCCCAGGCTACTGTCGACAGTTTAAATAATTCCTGTGGAGTCGGGCCATCCGGAATTTGGTTCCGAAGGGCAATATAAGCGGCAAACAAGGTGCCGAACAATACCATTTCCCCGCCAAGGAAAAGCCAGAATCCGAGGACTTTATTCTTGCCTTCGAGGGTCGCCTTCTCAGGCTCAAGGGGCAGAGTGTCCGCTTCGTGCGTATGCGCGCTCATCGTTTAACCCCCTTGTCTTCGTTAAGCTCCTCCGGTTCAATGTGCCAGCCATGATCGTCATAGATGGAACGAAGAGCCATGCAAATCAGTGTAATACCGATACCGATAATGGATACCACATACGTGTGATACATGAAACCGAATGCGGCGATAAACAATCCGATGGACATAACCAGCGGCAGAATAGAAGGTGACGGCATATGAATCGAACCAACCGGTTCTGCCGGCGTCATCTCTTTGTTGCCAGCCATTTTTTCTTTCCATAGTGCATCCAGACCGCGAACAAGCGGAGTCTGCTTGAAGTTATACTCAGGAGCCGGGGACGGAATTGTCCACTCGAGCGTACGGCCATCCCAAGGATCGTTAGGAGCGTCGATCGGCTTTCTGTTCGTCACAATGATGTTAATGATGAAGGCAATAGTACCGACACCCATCAGAATGGCGCCAACCGTACTGACAAGGTTACCTGCGGTCAGACCCGGATCATAAGTAAATACGCGGCGAGGCATACCCATCAGACCAAGGAAATGTTGAGGGAAGAATGTCAGGTGGAAACCGATGAAGAAGGTCCAGAAATGTATTTTACCCAGTGTTTCGTTCAGCATACGGCCGAACATCTTAGGCCACCAGTAGTAAGAACCGGCGAACAAGCCAAGAATCAGACCGCCTACGATTACGTAGTGGAAGTGAGCGACAACGAAATACGTATCGTGGTACTGGAAGTCAGCAGCCGGAACGGAAAGCATTACGCCTGTAACCCCGCCCATTACGAACGTAGGAATAAACGATGTTGCAAAAAGGTTCGATGTGTTAAAGCGGATTTGTCCGCCCCACAGGGTGAAAATCCAGTTGAAAATTTTGATACCTGTCGGTACTGCAATGGCCATCGTTGCAATCGAGAAAATCGAGTTGGCAACAGGCCCCAGCCCGGCAGTGAACATATGGTGGACCCAAACCATGAAGCCCAGGAATCCGATCAGAGCCGTTGCAAATACCATGGAACTGTAACCGAACAGACGCTTGCTTGAGAACGTACTGACGATTTCAGAGATAATACCGAATGCCGGAAGAATCAGAATGTATACTTCGGGGTGCCCGAAGATCCAGAATAAATGCTCCCATAGAATCGTGCTGCCGCCGCGAACCGGATCAAAGAAAGCACCGTCAAATATGCGGTCGAACATTAACGCGACCAAGCCCACCGTAATGGCCGGGAAAGCGAACAAAATCAGTGCGGACGTGATTAGGGATGCCCATGTAAACATCGGCATACGCATGTAAGTCATGCCCGGCGCACGCATGTTAATGATCGTTACCAGGAAGTTGATACCCCCGATTAGAGTACCGAGACCGGCAATCTGCAATCCGAGCACATAGAAGTCGACGCCTGTTACATTACCCCCAACCGTGACAGCTAACGCTGAATCGGTTGTAATGGTCGAGAGTGGCGTATACGCTGTCCAGCCCGCGTTCGCACCGCCTCCCAGAAACCAGGAAAGGTTAAGGAGTACGCCTCCCAAGAAGAATAGCCAGAACCCGAGTGAGTTCAAGAACGGGAAGGCAACGTCGCGAGCCCCGATTTGTAAAGGGATAAGCGCGTTCATAAATCCGAAAATCATCGGCATCGCCGCGAGGAAGATCATCGTCGTTCCGTGCATCGTAGTCAGCTGATTGAACGTATCTCCGATGAAAATCTTCAAATCTGGATTCATCAGCTGAATCCGGATCAAAATTGCTTCTAGACCACCGATCAAGAAGAAGAGTCCGCCGGCGAGATAATACAGAATGCCGATCTTCTTATGATCCACGGTGGTAAGCCAATCCATCAAACCCGTGTAGCGTTTGACTTGATGGTGCGCATGCGCATTTGCGTGAGCGTGTGCTTGTGCCAACGTATTAACCTCCTTTTTGCTAAGTCTTACTTCAAGCTGTTCATATACTTAATAATTTCATCAATCTGCTTGTCTTCCAAAGGAACGATAGGCATCAAAGTTCCCGGCTTTTCAGCCTGCGGGTCCTTGATCCAGTCTTTAAGTTTCTGATCGTTATGCTCCAGAACGCCTGCCAGCATTTCACGATCCGCGTATCCGTTCAGGTTAGGTCCGAAGCCAAGTCCTTGAGCATCAACAGCGTGGCACTGCAGGCACTTCTGTTTGAACAGTTCTTCGCCCTGCTTGGCATCAGCTGCAATAACGGCCGGAGTCTTCATATTCTGGGTCCAAGCGTCAAAATCGGCTTGTTCAAGCGATTTTACCTTGAAGTCCATCAAAGTATGAGACGAACCGCACAGCTCGGCGCACTTGCCCTTAAATACATCCACTTCATCTGCTTGTAAGTAGTAGATGTTCGTCATACCGGCATTCGTGTCGAGCTTACCGCCCAGTGACGGAACCCAGAAGGAGTGAGTAACGTCTGCTGAAGTCAGCTCCAGCGCGATTGTCTTGCCTTTTGGAATGACTAAATCCTGCGCAGTCGAAATGCCCAGTTCCGGATATTCAAACTGCCACCAGAATTGGTGAGCGGTTACTTTTACATGGATAGCATCTTTGTCCTGCACATGGTTCGTGGAGTGTTTAAACGTATAATACACCGTTGGAACAGCTAGCACGATAAGCAGCAGGATTGGAATGACCGTCCATACAATCTCCAGCACATGGTTTCCTTCTACTTGTTTGGGAACACCTTCTTGCCCCTTCCGTTTACGGAAACGGATGATTACGAACAAATACAGCGCAAATACCACTACTACAACCAATAGCATAATGGCGAGCGAGATTTTCATTAAGAATAACTGCTCTTCTGCCACCGGGCCTCTTGGCCGCAAAGCGGAAAGCGTCGGGTCTCCACAACCCGCAAGTAGGAACGTCATCACCGCAAATAGGGGGACCAGACGCCAATTCTTTTTCCATCGACTCATTGCTTATCAACCCCACTTTTGTAAACCAATATTTTTACCACGAACGACAGGCCTATGTCAATCAACCTTATCACTTAATTAACTATAATTAGGTAAAACTTTTTTGTCAATTCTTCTACAGAAGTTCACAAATTGTTCTAAAAGCCGTCAAATTTTCAGATATCCCCCTGAGTTTTTTTGTTCGATACGTGATTTTTTAACTTTAATATGCTTCACATTGCCAAGTATAATTCATCCGGACCCGCCTCATCCTAAATTACAACACAGCTGTACGAGGAGGAATTCGTTATGACTACGCTCCGCCGCTCTATTCCGCTTCTGTCTGCATGCGCGCTTATTCTGTTCACGTCAGGGTGTACCAACACCTATCCCAAAGAAACCAATTACGGTCTGGTCCAGCAACGGAAGGAAAGCCATAATCAATCCAGAGCCTACCAGACGGAACAACAGGCTCATTCGATCATTCATAATAACCGAGCAATGGCCTACGATCATAACCTTTCCAATCAAATAGCCGCAATGCACGGAGTGATGGGCGCTATTGTAATGCGTACCGAAAACAATGCTTATGTAGCCGTCATGCTTGACCGAGCCGCCGCCGGCACCAAATCGGGCGGAAACGAGCGTTTTACGCGGGGGCCCCTTGATCCTAAAAATAATATGCCTCAGCCCTATTACCAGAATCTATACACGAATGAACTGGCAACAGACTTCCTTGGCTACGATACCGTGAAGGATCACCGGAATTTATCCCATGTTTTTAAACAGCGCATTGCAGAGAAAATACGGGCCGCCGATCCGCAGGTTCACGACGTTTACATTTCGGCCAACCGGAATTTCATTAACCAGTTAAACGCTTATAAGCTTTATTCAGCCGCAGGCGCATCTCTGCAGCCCTATATAAGTGAATTCAATAAAAGTGTTACTCAGATCTTCGGCACGGAGAAACTTCCTTAATTATGTACCCCGTAAAAATACCATCACTCGTCAGTTTGCCCTAAAAGCAGAAATATGAATCATTCTTTCCATTCTCGATTGCTGCTTAAACCCTTGCCCAAATGCCGATAAAGCATAATTATGCCGTGAAAGTCCGACTATGTGCAGCAATCGCTTTCCATGGTGCGGCCATTAGGGTAGAATGGGAAGCATCCCTAATCCGAAGGAGTTATCACTTCTATGTCTTTTCCTTTTGTTAATCTTGGCGTCAGCCCCGAGCTAGCCAAACTGCTGACCAGACACGGCATCAATGAGCCGACACCCGTTCAGCAGCTTGCGCTCCCTATCGTGTTTGGCGGCCGTGATGTAATAGCCCAAGCCCAGACCGGCACGGGCAAAACCCTTGCTTTCCTGCTGCCAATGCTGGAGCGTACAGATACTTCCCGTTCTGAGGTTCAAGGACTAATCCTTACCCCTACGCGGGAACTAGCCATTCAAATCGCAGCGGAGGCGGCCAAGCTCGCCCCGTACATGGGCGTTAACGTTCTTGCCGCTTACGGCGGACAGGATGTCGAGAAGCAGCTCCGCAAGCTCACTTCCAACGGCGGCGCGCATATTATCGTTGCCACACCGGGAAGATTGCTCGACCATCTGCGCAGAGAATCGTTTAACCTGTACAAGCTGTCCATGCTGGTACTGGATGAAGCGGATCAAATGCTTCATATGGGCTTCCTGAATGAAGTGGAAGAAATTATTGCCCAGACGCCGCAGCATCTCCGTCAAACGATGCTGTTCTCGGCCACTATGCCGGATCCTATCCGGAATCTGGCTCAGCGCTACATGAGAAACCCGGAAGAAGTACGGGTGAAAGCACCGCAGGTGACGTTGACGGAAATCGACCAGACTGTCGTGCGCACTACCGATCGCGGCAAGCTGGATACGCTGTGTAAAGCAATCGACAAATCGCAGCCCTACCTTGCCATGATTTTCTGCCGCACCAAACGCAGAGCGGCAGCCTTGAACGCTGAGCTGCAGGAACGCGGATATAAGTCGGACGAGCTGCATGGCGATCTGTCCCAATCCAAGCGTGAGCAGGTCATGAAGCGTTTCCGGGATGCAAGCATCCAGCTGCTGGTTGCTACGGATGTAGCGGCCCGCGGGATTGACGTTGAAGGCGTAACTCACGTCTTCAACTACGACATCCCGCAGGATGCACAGAGCTACATCCACCGCATCGGGCGGACGGGACGCGCCGGTCAGACCGGGGTCGCAATCACGTTCGCTACTCAGCGCGATCAGGTCTATGTCGATCAGATCGAGCAGGGCATCCGCCAACAGCTGCGCAGACAGGACGCGACCCACGGTGAGCGTGAAGGTGCAGGCGGTGACCGTCCTGAACGAGGCAGCCGCGATTCGCGCGGCGGACAAGGCGGAGCAGGCCGGCCCGGCAAGACGAAATATACCGGACAGGGCGGCGCCCGCCGCGCTGCGGCCCGTTCTGAGGGCCGCTGGGAGCACCGCTCCGCCGACGATAAGCGGAGCGGAAGCAGTTCCCGCGGCGGAAGCCGCGGAGGTGCTGCACGCGGCAGCGATACCCGCAGCAGCGACGCGCGTGGCTCACGCGGCGGCGGTGGCTGGAGCGAACGCGGCGGCAGTGCCGGTGCACGCGGCGCAGACGCTCCTCGCGGTGCAGACCGCGGCGACAGTTGGAGCAGCGAGAGCCGTGACAGCGGACGCAAGCCGGCAGGACGCAGCACGGGCGGACGTCGCGGCGGCAGCGGCGATGGTGCGGCTTATGGCGGCGGACGCATGTCTGACCGCGGTGCTGCGCGAAGCACTAGCGGACGCAGCTCCAATCCTCGCGGTGGCACATCGCGAAACGAGGGCTCCCGCGATACAGATTTCCGCACCAGCCGTGAAGGCGGCGGAAGAGCGGGCACGGATTTCCGCGCAGGCCGCGACAGCAACAGCAGCGATCGCGGTGAACGCGGCAATGTTCCGCGCGGCGGAGCACGCGATGTCACCAGCGGTCCTTTCGGCGAAGCTGGCTGGGGCCTCAGCGCAGCTCAGCGTGAAGCTTCCCAGCGCACCCCCAAAGGGCAGGGCGGTTCCGGAGCACGGGGAAGCTCGCGCGGCACTGGCGGCCCCAAAGGTTCCCGGGGCGGCGGTTCCGGCTCGCGCGGACCATCGGCACGCGGAGGCGGCCCACGGGGGAACTCTCCGCGGGGCGGCGGCTTCAAGCGCGGCAGATAATCCCGCTGTTTGCCCAACTCAATTCCGCAGGATTCTCACGCTGCGGATGGTGGACTATACATCCAATATAAAGAACCGGGAAGCTTATAGGCTTCCCGGTTCTTTTTTCTTTTTCAAAAGATAAACAAATAAATGAAGCCGCAATAACAAAATTTCCCCATTCCCCTTCTGTTCATTGTAGAATAGACTATATTCCTCTATTTCTCTGACGTTGTTTATCCCTTCTTATGCACATGCCCTTTTGCTCGATATCCGAACGACAGGAGGCTTTAGTATGTATGAATTGAAGGAACAGGACAAAATATTTGTGTTCACGGGCCCTCATGGCGCCGGCCGCAAAACTGTTGCAGAGATGGCTGGTTCTACTCTTGGCATTAAACAGGTCATTTCCTATACAACACGCCCTCAAAAGCCGACTGAAGTCGACGGACAGGACTATCATTTCATAACGAAGGAACAATTCTTAAAAGATAAGGATGACGGAAATTTCCTTGAGGTTACCGACATTGACACCCACTTATACGGCATCCAACATATGGATATCGAGATTATGCTCGGCAATGCCGGAGCTATTTATCTGATTCTTAACCGCTTCGGCGCGGAAGCACTCAAACGACTATATGCGGATAACGTTGTCCGTATCTGTATTTATGCGGGCCCTGATGTGCTGGAGACACGAATGCTAAAGAACGGCCACTCCGATAAGGAAATCAGCCTGTATATGTCCCACTATCATGAAGAAATGCAATACCGCGATTTCTGTGAGCATTCTTTCGAAAATATTGATATCGCTCATACCGTATTCGATTTGACTAAAACACTGGATACTTATCTCCACCGCAACCTTGTAGAACTAGATTAGAATGCGGACTCGTCCCAGCCCTATACAATGGTTGAACTGTGACTCTCCTTGCAGCCTTCGGCGAAGGGGAGTTCTTCTCTGTCTGCAGCGTAGAATCCCCTATACCTCCCCTATTATATAGAAGAAAAAATTTTGAAAGGATAGGAATTTTCCGTTCCACGCCCGATTTAACGGTATTTTTCGCCATCTAGTCACTGAACTTTCTTTTCCGGAAAATGTGGTATCATAATAGGAGTAAAGGAGGGTGTTTGGTGTGAAATTAACGTCGATTGAACCGACTCCAAGCCCGAATAGCATGAAACTGAATGTAGACAAGGCGCTGCCCAAAGGCCGCAGCCTGACTTTTACCCGTGATAAGCGTGAAGGCGCACCGGGTTATATGCAGCAGCTGCTTGATATTCCTGGTGTAACCAGTGTTTTTCAGGTAGCCGATTTTATCGCGTTAGACCGTTCTCCCAAGGGAGATTGGAAGCAGATCCTGACCCAGGCGCGCGAAGTGCTTGGCAGCGGGGACTCTCAGGCATCCCTTCCCGGAGAAGACGAGGCAGGCTCAGGCTTCGGAGAAGTGAAGGTGCTTCTGCAAATGTTTCGCGGAATTCCGCTGCAGGTGCGTGTGAACGCAGCTGGCGAGGAGGCCCGCGCAGCTATGCCTGAACGCTTCTCGGAAGCGGCCATGAAAGCCACTGAGAGTTCCCCCTATTTGCTCAAGGAGCGGAAGCTTCAGGAGCTGGATGTCCGCTACGGTGATCTTCAGGAAGTCCTGCAGGATGTCGTGCAGGAAATCGATGCTTCCTACGATGATCAGCGCTTAGGCCTTCTGGCTGAGCAAGCCGCTCAAGGCATATCGGATACAACCGCGGCTCGGACTGCGCAGCAGCCCGCGGAACTGACCTATGACGAGATCGACCGGCTGCTGGAAGATCCCGACTGGAAGACAAGATATGCGGCGCTGCAAAGTATCAAGCCTGCCGTAGACACGCTGCCGCTGCTTGCCAAAGCGCTTACCGATGAGAAAACATCGGTCCGCCGTCTGGCCATTGTGTTCCTGGGGGACATCAAAGAACCCGAGGCCCTTCCTTACCTGTTCCAGGCTATGGAAGACCGCACCCCGGCGGTTCGGCGGACGGCAGGAGACACCTTGTCCGATCTCGGTGATCCTGCCGCTATTCCCGTCATGGTAACCGCCCTGAAGGACGCGAACAAAATCGTCCGCTGGCGTGCCGCCCGCTTCCTGTATGAAGCAGGTGACGAATCGGCATTGGAAGCACTGCGGGAGGCTGCAGATGACCCGGAATTCGAAATTTCCATGCAGGTGCAGATGGCTATCGCCCGGATTGAGGGCGGACACGCTGCCGAAGGTTCCGTGTGGCAGCAGATGACACGCAGCCGGCAAGCTTCGGAATAACATCATTCCGTCGCGCGCTCTGTGCAATTAAATAAACCCCTTGGAAATATCCTTGTATAGAAGCAGCTGCTTCCGCAATGATATTTCCAAGGGGTGTTTTTTATTTTATTGCGGCGCAGAGGCATCCTTGTACTTATTAAAATATCGGATACGCTTCTCGATAGTCGGATGGGTACCCAGAAAAAATTGCTGCAGACGAGGCTGTGTCACCGGGCTCAAATTCGTTGCAGCCAACTTCTGAAAGGCGCTTGCAGCTCCCATCCCATCTCCTGTCAGCCGCATTGCATAACGGTCGGCCCTAACCTCCATCAGCCGGGAAGCAGCATTGTCCAGCGGTGTTACAAGCAGAGTGAATAGAGAGACAACCGCGAGCAGCACCGGCAGCGCAGCCAGGTCTCCTGGTCCGCTGAGACCCCGGGAAGCCCCCCAATTCCGGATAATTACCTCATAGAAACGACTTCCCGCCCAGACCAGTCCGAAACTTAGGAGCAGCCCGAAACCGCTCCCCCAGAAAATATGACGCTCTGCATAGTGGCCCATTTCGTGAGCCATAACAACGAGTATTTCACGAGGTTCCAATTTCTCTAGTGTCGTATCCCACAGAACCACACGCGCATTCGAACCAATACCGGAAACATAGGCATTTAACTGGCTGGTCCGCTCCGACATGTTCACTTCATAGATATCCTTCGAAGAAATCCCGGATTCGGCCGCTAGCCGGAGCAGTTCTTTTTTGAGGGGCCCCTCACGCAGTGGAGTGAACTCGTTATAAAGAGGTTCGATGACGACCGGTTGGATGAACTGGACAAACAGCAGCAGAGGTATGGACAACATCCATACCCACACCCACCAGCGGCGCGGGCTCCGGCGCATAATGGCGAGTAGTCCCAGGAACAAGAGACTCGAAGTTACCCACTCAACCCCCAGATTCTTGGCACGATCGGTAAGCCAGGTTCCGCTTGCTACATTCGACACGCCATAATGCCGTTCCACCAGCAGCATCAAATAATCAAACGGAAGCATGAGGGCATACACCAGCGATAGGAATAACAAGACAAACAATCCCAGCTGCATTACGCGCCTTCTTGTCAAGCGTTCAACGGCCTTGCGAAAGCGGATCGAAATCCCCACGAGCAGAACCATAAGAATCAGTTGAAGAGGCGTTTCGATAAAATAGACGATCGATCGAACACGTGAAAGCGCCTCTGCGCGTTGAATCTGATCCGGGCTCATGAAAGTTTCCGGGTCCACGTTGGTCCCCAACATCTCAGGCGGCAGGCTGTATATATCCGCCCAGCCGAAATACATCAAAATTCCCGCTGCATACACGGCAAAACCGAGGATCAGCACGACCATCCAGCGCTTCATCGTCTCCCCCGCTCTCTCGAATTAATGGGCATCTTGGTGTCCTCACCCTGTCCGGCATTCTCCAAGATGTATATGCACCACTGTCTTCAAAAAAGACGGTTTGTCCCGAAAAAGCACTTTGAAGCCACTAAGGCGCGGGTGATTTCAACGTCTGCCCATGGACGAGCACCTGCAGCCGCTCCTCTTCTAAGCCCCGCCGCGTCCAATCCGCCTTCAAGCGGTCCAGCGCTTCCTTAGGCGTATCGTCCGCCAGACGGAATGCGCCGTAATGCATCGGCACGAAATAAGCGGCGCCTACATCCAGAAAAGCCTGCACAGCCTCTTCCGGCGATACGTGCTGGGTAGACATGAACCATTCCGGCTCGTAAGCGCCGATAGGCATGAGTGCACTGCCGATCTTAAACCGGGTTCCGATTTGTCCGAACCCTTCAAAATATCCGCTGTCGCCCGCGAAATACAGGCTGTCCGCATCATCGCCCGGACGGTCGGCCCGCTCCATAACCCAGCCTCCCCAGTGGGATGTATTCGTATCCCACAAGGAGCGCCGTGTCCAGTGCTGCGCCGGAACAAAATGGAACAGCAAACCGCCCAGCTCGCTGCTCTCCCACCATGAAAATTCCTCCATGTTATGAAATCCTTTGCGGCGGAGCATGCTGCCCAGCCCCTCCGGCACGAGCAGCTTCGGCGATCCGGGAAGCTGACGGAGCGACCGGATATGGAGGTGATCATAGTGCCCATGGGACAGGAGCACCACATCAACAGGAGGCAGCTCCTCGATCGCCAGACCCGGCAGAGCAAGGCGGCGGTCCAGTCCCATCCGGTTCGCCCACACCGGGTCCGTGACGATATTCAGTCCTTCCTTTTGCAGCAGGAAGGTTGAATGTCCGATCCATGTAATGGTGGTATCATTCCGGTTGCCTTGCAAATAAACGGGATCCCGCTGGGGACAAAGCTCAATTTGAAAGGACAAATCCTTCACCTTACCCCGGCGCTCCTTGCGCCACTTGCGCAAATCGGCAAACGTACTCAGTCCGGCCTCCGGGTTCAAATTCGTAAACCTTTTGGATTTCATGCAAACATCCAGCTCCCTCTGTACAGTTCACGCTATAACTAGCTTTGCTTCTTTAATAATATCACGCCTGGAATGCACAAAAAAACCAAGCTCGACAACAGCCGGACGGTCACAGACCCCATGTGACTCACTCGCACGACTGTGCATTCTCCTGGGAGAATGCGTAGCTTGGTTTTCGGGATGTAAGACTAGATGACTAGTCCCCAAGTCCCTGTTATCCTTATCATAAACTAAAACAGTCCCGGAATCTATCTTTTTTTATCCTGGTCAGGAAGATTCCTCCTGATTATCCATTAGCGGTTCCTTTCTCCCCTGTATAACGCCAGTATCTCTCTAACGTCCCTTCATGTTACCATATGATTAATGACAAGCCTTGCTTCACAAGGAAAGGAGTTTTACTATTCACATGAACTCAAAAGAGATGGAACAGCAAATTATCGAAAATTATCAGCGCGATGAGCGGATGATGATTCTTATTTTTGCACAGTGGTGCATCAACCATGGATTAGATCCTGCAGAGTTATATATGCGGGCCTATCCCCAGCAGAGCGGCAACACAGAGCTTCAACAGGCACTAGAGCTTACCGTGCCCAAGGAAGAGGCTGGAGACATTCCGGATGATACGCTGTTAGGCGTTTTGTCCATGTTCGGCAATGAGGATCTTGCTTTTATCGTAACCGAAGAAATCGGCCGCAGAAACCAATCGACAGGCTCATCCGACTCTACGGAATAACCAGCTCCGGACCATGCTAATATGCATGGTTTTTTTAATGCCATATGATCAAGCCGGATTGTATGCAGGGACCATTCTGAAACTCATTCAGATGTATTCCGAAGCATTTTCATTATTTACCGCATAATTCCAAATGAATTGGTTACATTACAAAGAGATACGAAAGGAGGGATTTCCATGCAACCGATTACGGCCAAAGAACTTGAATATATCGCGGACTCGATGTCCAACGAAGATCTGCTTATCAAACAATCCATCAATGCTTTAGTCAGTTCACAAAATCCGGCCATTCAGCAGTTCGCCCAGCATTCCGTGCAGCGTCATCAGCACCATTACAGCCAGCTGATGAATGCCCTCCACCAGCACATCAATCTTGCACCGACTCAGCCTCAACAACAACAGCAACAATAAGCAAACATACATGGAACAAAGGAGGGATTTCTGTGCACCAGCAGAACCAACAGCATCAGCAGCAGCACCAACAACATCAACAGCCTCAACAACATCAATATTCACCAAGCCAGCAGCAAAGCAGTTCCGTCCTCAAGGATCAGGACCTGCTCTATACAATCTTATCAGACCTGAAGCGCGTTGTTAGAGAATATGCAACTGCAGCTACGGAATCCAATTGTCCGTCTATCCGCCAATTGTTCAATCAGTTGACATTGGATTCTCTGCAACTGCAGGGCGAGCTGTATACGTTCATGAAGCAGAATAACATGTACAACGCTGCCTCACCGGCCCTTCGTCAAGAAATCGAAAAGCATATTCAGTCCTATCACAAGTCCGAACAAAAGACACAACAACTGGTCAGCCAATATGTTGCCGGCAGAAGCCAGAATGCCTTCCAGTATACACAGCCATCCACCGATTACACTCAGCCATCAACAAACTATGCTCCAACCTTGTCCCAGTACATTCAACCCACTCAAAGCCAGCATTATTCCGTCTAGCCGTCCGCAGCAAATACTAAGAGTCCTCTTCCTGTTCAGGAAGAGGACTCTCTTATTGCCTATGGACTATTCCACCCCGCTCGCCCACAGCTCCGTTTCTGTATGAAGCCCCTTAGTCTGAACCGCATACCGCCAGTCGTAATATCCTAAATTGAGCGATCTTACCAAAATTTCAGCAGTCGCCATATTCGTAGCAACCGGAATGCCTTGTACATCACACAATCGAAGTAAGGCCGTTATATCGGCCTGATGCCCCAATGAAGCGAGCGGATCTCGAAAGAAAATCAGAAGATCCACATCATTCTGGGCTACCATGGCGCCGATCTGCTGATCGCCCGGCCGCATCCTATTGATCGATAATCGGGCTGCATCCGTCAACATGGTTCCAGTCGTTCCGGTGGCATACAGCTCATGTCGTTCAAATAACTCCCGGTAGGCCACTACGAAATCAATCAATTCCATTGCCTTCACTTCATGAGCCACTAGTGCAATCTTCATCTTCAGCCCTCCAATTGCGTTATATTATATGACATAAATTGAATAGAGACGTTCAAATGATATAGATTTATTTGTATTATACGGCAGTTGCTAACTAATTCTCAAGCAAATAATGCATTGATAGGTGAAATTATCTAACATTCGATAGAAATCTGTCATATAAAAGTAATATTTTCTCACATAAATTTAAGCATTATTCTGTTTCAATCCTGCCTTTTCTGTTCCAATTCCCTCTGTTCTGACTAACACTAACACAGGTCAGCATGAGTTTTTCCCCCTCAACACTTAACTTGATGATTTAATTCCGCCGGCTCCTAATGCAGTCACAAATTCTTTACATATTTACCGAAAAAAGAAGAAACTTCTTTTCATCTCATGCGTACATACGGTAGGAGGTTTTACACCCCTCTTTCGCAGTTGGATTCGTAAAGTCAAGGAGGCTCTGATTATGACCGCCCTATGGGGAACGATCACTCTTCTCGTATTCGGATTTTTAGTTGTAACCGTTTTCATAAAAAGTATACAAGGCGCACGCGATCAGTACGGATCTGTCGGGTTCGATGACGAGGAGGAGGACCTTTCACCTCAATTTCAATCCCGCGAATGGTTAGAAGAAGAAGGGTCCATCCAAGAATGGACAGAGCCCGAATCAGGCGCTACAATTCCAGAAAAAGAGCCGTCCGAACCCATTCACATCCCTCCGGATAAACTAAGTGCCGAGTCCCAATTAAGTGCAGAAGGAAGCTCGAATCCGGCAGAACTCCATAAACAGCAGAGCGGACCGCAGGGGTAAAAATAGTCAGGGGACTGACAGGTCATCACATACCATGACGGCACGTCCCCTAGCCTAGATTCCCCCCATACATATTAAAAGCAAAGCACTGCCTATTCCCTGACAGGGACGCGGCAGTGCTTTTTTTACGATGGGATAGCGAGCTTATTTGATCATACTCTCTCTGACGCCGTTCATTTAAGTGTAGATCACGCTGCCTTCACGCCTGAACTCAGCTGCTTTATCTTCCATTCCCGCCTGGGCGGCTTCATCTTCATCAAGGCCATTCACGCGCGCATATTCGCGAATGTCCTGAGTAATGCGCATGGAGCAGAATTTAGGCCCGCACATGGAGCAGAAATGTGCCGTCTTGGCCCCCTCGGCAGGTAATGTTTCGTCGTGATATTCAATCGCCCGCTCGGGATCAAGAGACAGATTGAACTGGTCCCGCCAGCGGAATTCGAAGCGCGCCTTCGAGAGCGCATTGTCGCGATCCTGCGCCCCAGGATGGCCTTTGGCAAGATCTGCTGCATGAGCCGCGATTTTGTAAGCAATAACCCCTTCGCGGACATCGTTTTTGTTAGGCAGTCCCAGGTGCTCTTTGGGCGTCACATAGCACAGCATCGCCGTTCCGAACGACCCGATCATGGCTGCGCCGATGGCGGATGTAATATGATCGTAGCCCGGTGCGATATCAGTGGTCAGAGGTCCGAGCGTATAGAACGGAGCTTCGTGGCACACCTCCATCTGACGGTCCACATTTTCTTTGATGAGATGCATAGGTACGTGTCCCGGTCCTTCAATGATAACCTGCACATCGTGCTTCCAGGCAATCCGGGTCAGCTCGCCCAGCGTATCAAGCTCGGCAAACTGCGCTTCATCGTTGGCATCGGCAATAGAACCGGGACGTAGACCGTCACCCAGCGAGAAAGAGATATCGTAAGCTTTCATAATTTCACAAATTTCTTCAAAGTGGGTGTACAGAAAATTCTCTTGATGATGAGCCAGACACCAGGCAGCAAGAATAGAGCCGCCTCTGGATACGATCCCCGTCGTCCTCTTGGCCGTCATCGGGATGTAGCGCAGCAGTACCCCTGCATGAATGGTAAAATAATCGACTCCCTGCTCCGCCTGCTCGATCAGTGTGTCCCGGTAGATTTCCCAAGTAAGCTCCTCGGCTTTGCCTCCGACCTTCTCCAGTGCTTGATAGATCGGCACCGTTCCGATGGGTACAGGAGAGTTGCGTACGATCCATTCTCTTGTCGTATGAATGTTCTTGCCTGTGGATAAATCCATGACCGTATCGGCTCCCCAGCGGGTTGCCCATGTCATTTTCTCCACCTCTTCCTCGATGGAAGAAGCGACTGCGGAGTTCCCGATGTTAGCGTTGACTTTTACCAGAAAATTACGTCCGATAATCATCGGCTCACTTTCGGGATGGTTGATATTGGATGGAATAACCGCACGGCCGCGAGCCACTTCATCCCGCACGAATTCCGGGGCAACATTCTCACGGATGGCGATATACTCCATCTCGGGCGTAACGATGCCTTGGCGGGCGTAATGCATCTGTGTAACATTACGGCCCGGCTTCGCACGAAGAGGTTTGCGGTCCAGTCCAGGGAATATCTCTGTGTTAGCCATGGCCTCTTCCGTGCGCAAACCGTTATCTTCCGGCTTGATCTCCCTGCCCTCATACATTTCGACATCCCCGCGCTCCATCACCCAGCCGGAGCGGTTGGCGGGAAGTCCCTTGCGGATGTCCGTGCGCTCACCGGTATCCGTATATAGTCCACTCGTATCGTATACCCGTACCGGTGCGTTTTCTTCTTCTCCGAATCGCCCGCTTGTCGGGCTTAATCCGATTTCACGCATAGCTACCCGAATATCCGGACGCGATCCTTCCACATAGACTTTCCGGCTTCCTGGAAATGCGGATACGTGAGGCTCTTGAACATTTTTGGCGTTCGTCATTAAATTTCCTCCTCTAATTGGATAAATTGACTGACCTGGACCTATTAAAAATCAGAACATCTCGTTGTATCAGCACCTGACGCTCATCCCGCAAATTCCTTATTTTTGTACACCTGTTGAAAAAGCTCTGCCGCGCGGGCGGCATCCGGCGCCTGGCTGATCGCAGTAATCACCGCGACTCCGTCTGCTCCGGCCTCAAGAACGGCGCGCGCCCCTGCCGGCGTGATGCCGCCTATGCCGACGAGCGGCAGCGAGATGCCTGCTGCGCGCATCTCGGCGATTACCGCCGGGCCCTGCACGCGGCGGGCATCGGACTTCGTCGCCGTGGCGTACATCGGTCCGACGCCGATATAATCGGCGCCCTGACGGACCGCTTCCCGCGCCTCGGCAACATTGTGGGCGGATATCCCCAAGATCCGCCCGCGGGCAAGGCGGCGCAGCTCAGCGGCAGACTGCTGCGCCTGATCCTCTTGGCCGACATGAAGTCCGTCGGCCTCCAGCTCCAGCGCCAGGCGGACATCATCGTTCACGATGAACGGGATCCCCGCCCGGCGGCATCGCTCGCGGAGCTCCCGTCCGAGCTCCGTCCTCGCTATGCCCTCACGGGCATGCGGGCCTTTCTCCCGGTACTGGAACATCGTGATGCCCCCGCGGATCGCTTCATCCAGAACTGTCGCCGGGGAACGACCCGCGCAGTTAGGGCTGCCCATCACGAAGTAGAGATGCAAGGCCGCGCGGAGCATACCTGCCCGGGCGAGGGCAGTCTCCGCTTCCGGATGATCCATCATAAGATAACAGCCTCCTTAGACGGGATTATGCGGCGCAGGTCTCCATAGGTGCGGTTATAGCCCCAATGATTAGTAGGGCCGTGTCCGCTTCCGATCCCCAGAGGATCTGTCAGGGCGGATTGGATAAACCGTTTAGCCAGAAGCAGCGCTTCATCCAGACGCATACCCCGTGCCAAACCTGCTGTCAGGGCAGCGGCAAAGGTGCAGCCCGTTCCATGTGTATGCCGGGTATCCACCCACGGAGCGGCAAACTCCGTAAACCCGTTGCCGTCATACAGAAGATCGATTGCCTGCGCCCTGTTCCCCGCATGGCCGCCTTTGAGAACAACGTGGCGGACACCCCAGCTGTGAATGTGACGAGCCGCTTCCTTCCGCTCGCTCATTGTCCCAATGCTCCGGCCCGTCAGCGCCTCCGCCTCGGGTATATTCGGCGTGACCACAGAAGCAAGCGGAAGCAGCAGCACCGTCAGAGCTTGAATGGCCTCCTTCTGCAGAAGCCGCGCGCCTCCTTTGGCGATCATTACCGGATCGACGACAAGATTCTGCCAGCCGTAACGGGCTGCACGCTCGGCCACAGCTTCGATAATCTCTGCGCTGAACAGCATCCCGGTCTTAACCGCTGCAGGAAATAAATCATCCGCTACCGCATCAATCTGTCCGATGACACTCTCTGGCGGAATCGGATAAACCCCGTGAACACCTTTGGTATTCTGCGCTGTTATCGCCGTTAAGGCGCTCGTGCCGAATACCGCAAGCTCCTGAAAGGTTTTCAGGTCAGCCTGGATGCCTGCGCCTCCCCCGCTATCGGAGCCTGCAATCGTCAGCGCGACTGGAATTCCCGGGCCGAGACTATCCGGCTGTGAAAGGATATTATCGCTTTCACCTGCGGCTGTTCCGCTGCTTCTCTGCATTTTCCCTGCCTCCTTTTTATAGCCGTGCCTTCTGGTGCTTGGTGCTTCGTTCTTGGTTCTTGGTTCTTGGTTCTTCGTTCTTCGTTCTTCGTTCTTCGTTCTTGGTTCTTGGTTCTTCGTTCTTCGTTCTTCGTTCTTCGTTCTTCGTTCTTCGTTCTTGGTTCTTCATTCTTGGTTCTTCATTCTTGGTTCTTCGTTCTTGGTTCTTCGTTCTTGCCCACGCCCACCGGAGCTGCGTTCAACCAAAAGAACCCAAAACCCCAACATCTCTCAATATGGTAATAATATTTAACTTACTTCCATTCCTCAGCTTACGCTGACTCCTTCCACCGGACTGCTAGCCGATGCATAGCGCTTACGCGGAATACGGCCAGCTTCGTACCCGGCACGGCCGGCTTCTATCGCAAGCTTCATCCCTTGTGCCATAAGAACAGGATCTTTCGCTCCGGACACCGCTGTATTCAGCAGAACGCCGTCCGCTCCCATTTCCATAGCCAGAGCCGCATCCGAAGGCGCTCCAATTCCCGCATCCACAATAACCGGCACGGTCGCCTGCTCGATAATAAAGCTCAAATTCAGCGGATTGATAATGCCCTGTCCCGTACCGATCGGCGATGCCCCCGGCATAATGGCATGCACGCCCAGCTCCTGCAGACGTCGTGCCAATAACACATCATCGGAGGTATAAGGCAGAACCAGGAATCCTTCTTCCAGCAGGATCTCGGAAGCTTTGAGCGTCTCCACCGGGTCCGGCAGCAATGTGCGGTCACAGCCGATCACTTCAACTTTGATCATGTCGCACAGGCCGGACGCACGAGCCAATTTGGCGATCCGCACCGCTTCTTCAGCCGTTTTGGCGCCCGCCGTGTTCGGCAGCAGCTTAAATTTGCTTACATCGAGCATCGACAGGAAATTGGGCTGCTGCGGGTCATAGATGTTCATTCTCCTCACGGCAAACGTCAGGATTTGTGATTCCGATACATCCACCGCCTGCTTTTGCACCTCGAAATCCGGGAACTTGCCGGTCCCAAGAAGCAGCCGTGATTTAAACGAATAGGGTCCGATTGTCAGCATGATTATCCTCCTCCTACAAAATGAACAATTTCGATCCGGTCCCCATCCATGATGGGTGTACCGGTGTGATCTTCCGCCTGCAAAATTCGGCCGTTCGTCTCGACGACGAGTAAACTTGCGCTAAGCCCCAGATGCTCCAGAAGCCCCGCTATTGTCGAGGATTCGTCCGGAACTTCAATGGCATCGCCGTTAACATGTAGCTTCATATTCCCAATCTCTCCTTACCTTTGAGAAGAATAAATACTGGCAGCCGCAAAGGGATTAACCGACCGGTAAACAGGCTCCGGGTACCTGCTACTGACAGCCTGCATACCACCTCTCACCCTTCCAGCCTGTGCAGAATACGGCTCTTCATGAAAACCATCTGACTAGGTTAAAGTCATTTTAAGGAAAGCCTGCCTGCGGCCCGGTTCAGTTCACCTCTGCTCCGGTGCCAAATCGGCAAGCCGCTGCCCTTGAATCTTGGAGAACCCCCATTCTATTCATGGCTTGCTCCAGCAAGAACGCCCCGCTCCGGGCGGAACGCCTGCAGCAATTGACCGGCACCGGGCAGCTCCCGAGCCGCTGCGGCAGTGCCTCCGGTGATCACGGCGGCAGCCAGCACTGCCGTCGCCTGCGAGAGCAGGATGCCGTTGCGGTAGTGGCCCAGCGCCGCGAACAGCCCCTGGCAGGCGCTGATTTCGCCGATGTAGGGCAGCCCGTCGGGCGTCTGGGGCCTTAGCCCTGCCCAGGTGCGCTCCCACGCTGCTTCTGCCAGGACCGGTGCCAGCCGCTGCGCTTTCGCTGCCAGTGAGATCAGGCTGCCCAGACGCGGCTGCAGGTCGAACGAACCCGGCAGTGCCGTCGCGCCCACGATAATGCGCCCGCCGGGCTTGGGCACGATGTAGCAGCCGTCCGAGGTGAGCGTCCGCTTGAGGAGCGGGGCACCGCCAGTGAGGGAGAAGCATTCTCCCTTCACCGGATATACCGGAAGCTCCACTCCGAGTGGAGCCAGAAGGCGGTCGCTCCACAGCGCGGCTGCAAGCACTGCCTCCGCGCAGCGGATCGTGCCCCCGCGTGTCCTCACACCACAGATGCGGCCCCGCTCCGTCAGCAGCTCAAGCGCCTCGGCGTGTTCAATCACTTGGACGCCCAGCAGCTCTGCGCCGCGAGCCAGTGCAGCCGTCAGCTCCGGCGCAAGAACATGTCCCTCGTCCGGCAGATACTCCGCGCCGCGGATATCCCGGCTCAATGCGGGTTCGAGCCGACAGGCATCCTCCGCATCCAGCCACTCGGCGCGGCCGCCTTCCCCGCGCTGAAAGTGTATGTCCGCTTTCAGGACAGCTTCATCTGCGTCCGTGAATGCCGCCTTGAGCATGCCGCTTGGGGTCAGCCCGATATGTATCCCGGTCAGCTCCCGAAGTTCATCTGCAGCTGCCGGGAACAGCTCCCGGCTCAACCGTGCCAAATCGAACATGGGCCCCGGCTCATGCATCTCCGATTGGGCACCGAGCATACCCGCGGCCGCGCCGGACGCCTGCCCGCCGATCCGGTCACGTTCGAGCAGGACCACAGACCGGCCTCTTTGGGCCAACTGGTAAGCGATGGAGCTTCCAATTACACCTCCTCCGATCACAACCGTATCTACAATGAGATTCATTCTCTGTCTCCTCCTGTCTTGTCCCCATAAGATCATCCACATTTTCAAAGCCTGAGATCCGCCTCGCACATCCCACTCGCCAGCAGCAGACACTTCCTGTAACGCTCCGCCTCTTCGGCGGGATGATCCGCGTTCAATATCCCGCTCAGGACGGCAATGCCGCCGGCACCGGCGTTCAGCAGTTCCTCCGCGTGCCGGGGCATGATTCCGCCGATGGCAATCACCGGCACCTCGCAATTCTCTGCCGCCTCCCGGAGCAAGCCGATTCCCCGGGGTTCAAGACCGGGCTTAGAGCCTGTCGGGTAAATGTGTCCCGCCAGCACATAATCCGCGCCCCCCGCAGCGGCCTGCCGTGCTTCTTGGGACGAATGCACCGACACCCCTACTCTCAGCCCGGGAAACCGCTGCTTTACAACAGCAGGCGGGAGCCCGCTGCCAGGCAGCTGCACTCCCGCTGCGCCCGCGCACCAAGCCGCATCCGCGCGGTCGTTAACGACCAGCTTGTCAAGCGGGAATCCCTTGGTCACCAGACGCTCGATCAGCCTCCAAAGCTCGCGGGGCGGGAGTTCTTTTTCACGAAGATGAAAGAAGGTCAGATAAGGATGTATCTCGCATGCAATTTGTACTAAAGTGTCAGGAGATTGCCGCCCGGTCGAAACCGCATGCAGCTGCGGATGTGCTTTGTATCCGTTCGTTAACCCGCCGGTTTTGCTCATATCCTCCGCCCCTTCCCTAGTTGCTACCTCCTGGCTTCCGAAATGCAATATCGCTCCTCCAAAGGTGCGGCCAGTAAAAGATACAAACGCAAAAAACCACTTCCCGCAGAAAGTGGCTGACCCGTATCCATAATGCTCCTTACTGCCGCCGCCTCAACAGCTTGAGGCAATCTTCAATTCTTCCCCGGCAGCGGACGCCCATAATGATCATAAGGCTCTAACACCTGTGGATGGGGATATGAAGATGAAGATTACGGCTTGCAATGAACATAAAAAGACCGAACGGAATATACCGTGCGGCCTTGGATTGGCAGGGCTATTCTCTCTACGCTGGCATTACCCAGATCAGATACGGTTAGTGACATGCGGTCACACTCTCAGCCGGACTTTATCCAGCTCCCGATACATATAAGGTTATTCTTACCATACCTTATCCTTTTGGCGATTACAAGCTTTTATTTTCCAATTAAAAACTCTTTAATTCCTTACAGATTGCTGTTCCCCCCGTATTCAAAAGGAAGTTTCCCACATACTTCCCCTATCGCCGTGTCTCTTCGTGCGTCAAACGAAGGCTTGTCCGGGTAATAGATTTGTACACTTGCTTCGGAGATTTGATGAAAAGTACTGACCGATGCAAACCTGTTTATACGAAAGGGGAAATCGACGATGGCAGGGTTAAGCAACGAAGAAAAACAATTGATTGAACAACGATTATATAGCGAAAAAAACGAGCTTGAACATATTCTGGATACCGACCGCAAGGAGGAGTCCATCCGAGATTCTACAGGAGAATTGTCGTCTTATGACAATCATCCCGCCGATATAGCTACAGAAGCTTTTGAACGGGGGCGTGATCAGGCAGTAGATGAGAATATCCAGCAGCAGCTTGCGGACGTCAAACAAGCGATTGGCCGCTTTGAGACAGATACCTACGGTAAATGTGAGGTATGCGGCGAGCCGATTCCATTCGAACGGCTGGAAGCTATTCCATGGGCTTCCACTTGTGTGGAGCATTCCGAGGTCCGTGAGGGCGAGGATACGGCCGCACAGGTTCAGCGTCCTATAGAAGAAGAGGTCCTGGAACCGATCCTCGCTTCTCCTAACGATGACGATCAAGGACAGGCTGAAATCGACGATACCGATGCTTGGAGAGCAGTTAAGAACTACGGTAACAGCTCAGATATGCAGGAAACGGGAAACAGCCGTCCGAAGACCAACGAAGATCCTTGTGAATGACAGAACCCCAGAATCCGAACACGGGTCGGATGATTCCATTAAAAAACAGCGGCTGCTTCCCTCTTCATTCCGGGAAGCAGCCGCTGCTGCGTGTAAAGATTCGTATTGAAGTGCCTTTATCTTTACCTATCGCTCACTTCATCCGGTAAACCGGATTCACTGAGTTCTCCATGCTTTCAGCAGCGCGTCGGACTGCTGATTCAGCAGCTCTTTGGCGGCAGCTTGAATATGTTTCTGAAGCGCCTTGTTGTTGAGATGCTTCTGGAAGTTCTCGAGATGTCCAGCTGCCTGCTTGGTGTTTCCTTTATCCAGATGATGGCGCACTTGCTCCAGACTATTCGTCAGTTGTTTGGCCAGAGGTCCTCCAAGCTCACCTGATTGTATATACCGGTTCGTCTGGTCCGTCAGGACTCCCAGATTGATCGCTGTCCTGACGGTAATCGTCTCGCTTGGCTCCGAAAGAACTCCGTTGCCGTCACGTGCACGCAGATAGAACTGATAGCTCGTATCGGCAGACAAACCGCTAACCTGATAGGGAGCACTGCTCACGGAGGCAATTGACGTCCCGTTCTGATACACATCATAGGTTACACTTCCCGGCTCCCCGTTCTGATCCCATACCAGAGATACCGATGATTCCGTTACGGCCGAGGCACGGAGATTAGCGGGTACACCTGGTAAATTCCGGGTACGGAAGCTCCAGACATCTCCATAGGTCAATCCGCCGAAAGAATCCTCTACCCGTACATACCATCCATAAGGCTGATTCGCCTGAAGGCCGGACCATTCTACCGACGCGGTTTGTCCGCTTGCGGCTTGCACAGGACTGCCGATTTTCTCATCCGTATAGAGCTTAGCCGTTAAATAATTGGTCGCCACTCTTTTCATCTGCGGTGTTAAATCAAATGAAAGCGTAGTCTCATCTTTTCCAGGATACTGTTCCGGTTCATAGTAATTGTAATCATTCTTATAGGGCGAATAAGTATTCAAGTACACGCTGCCGCTTTCCGTATCAAAATGCAGCAGCTTCATGTAGCCGAGACCGCCTTCTTCATGTCCCTGATAGTCATTCAAAATTTGGTATACCGTGCGGTCCGGCGTGCCATCCCCATTGTCATCCAGGGCATCGGTCTGCATAGAGCTGCCGGTATAATGCCCGCTCATAACCATCTTTACATTCGGGTTAGGCACAACGACCTGCTCGTAGATCCGCTCACCCATACTTGAACGTGTACCGTTAGGCTGCATGTAATCATGGAAACCGAGAAAAGCTTGGCGGTCCGGATGTTCGCGCAGCACCTGATTCATCCAGGCAATATCCTCATCCTCCGGCTGCCAGCCCATATAAACGATAATAAAATCATTGCCGCCCGCCGAAATCAGATCATAATGGCCCCGGTTATTCTTGTAGGCCCCCCCGTAGTAAGGCTGCTTGTCAAAGCGGTCCTCACCGAAATAACGATAATAAGTCGTATAGTCACTGTCCGTCGTGCCTACATCATGGTTCCCTGCAAGAACGCCATAAGGCACATTGGCGTCCTCCAATACTTGCATGTTCTTGGAGGCGCGTTCCCATTGGAATACCGATGTCGGTTCGTTGACAATATCCCCTGTATGGGCCACATAACGGATATTCATAGCCCCGGCATTATCTTTAATCCAGTTAACCTGCGACTCGTAAATTTGAGGGTACAGCTCCGAATAGAACTGGGTATCCGACATCCAAACCATCGTAAAGTCATAGTCGCCGCGTCCCGGTATCAGATCTTGGATCAAGACATTCACGATATTCTCCCGAACGTAATCCTGACCGCTCACCTTGCCTTTAAGGGTAAAGTCCGCTTCACTGGAAGGCACATGCGAAGTGACCGGCATCCACTTGGCTTTGGTATGGTTCCAGGCATACATAGTTACCTTACGGCCTGGAAGCGTCTTGCCCACCCAGTCCACCTCTACGATGTCCTGCGCTCCGATCTGTCCGTCCAGCTTAATCTGGAAGCGCAGATAAGGAAATTCCGTCTCCGAATCGACCGTGACGTACTGGTCATCGGAAGCGCTAACCGCTGCTTTCTCCTCTTCCGTCAAAGCGGATTCTCCCGCAGGGGAAGAAGATAACGGCGGCTCCCATTCCGTCGCATTCTTGAAGAGCTGCACACCTCCGCTGGCCGCATCGTACTTGTAGCCTTTGAAGAAGGAGACACTGAGGTCATCGTTCGTCGGATCGCTCACCGATACGCGGAGTTCCGGGTTCAAACCGGTTTCAGCGCCGTGCTCCGGAGTCACCAGGACAGGCTGATCCGGCGCTTCCGCCGGCACAGTGAACCGGACCGTCAGCTCGCTTTTGTTGCCGATTTTATCCTCAGAGGTAATGAACAGCTCGTGGCTGCCAGCGGCCAGCTTCGCAGATGACGCCTCATAAGGAAGCTGAATACGCTGCCGGTCAAGCATCACCTGAGAAGATGCAATGCCGGCGCCCGCATCCGTTATGTCCGCATCAATGGTGAAGGGCCCCTTATACTGCTTTCCTTCCTCCAGCGTCGTAGCGATGGACGGGCCGTTATTGTCCACGATGACGCGTGCTGAAGCCGATTGGCCATCCGGTGCTGTTGCCTTAACCACATGCGCTCCGTCCGTTACGCCTGCAGTGTCCCAAGGGTAAGCAATCGATGTCAGCTCCTCGCCCGCTACCGGGAAGGAGAAGGTCACAACAGGGAGAAAGCGCCCGTCGTCTCCCATATCGATCAAAGCGGCCGGGTCCGCGTAGGCAGGATCCCGGAGCTCTGTACCGTCCGGCAGCACAAGACGGACATTGCGCACGTCATAATCGTCAAGCCCTGTAATCGGCTTGTCCTCATAATAAGTCCCCGTGCTTGAGCCTGCCCGGAAGGCAATGTCATTCTTCCCCTCCCGGAGCAGGGAAGGATCTACCGGGACAATGACCGTCTCGAAATTAGAAGCCGTTTTGTCCACCAGGCCTACTAATTCCGAACCGATCGTCAGGGCATTCTGATTGCCCTGCCCGATTCCGTTCGCTTCGAAAACGAAATAGGCCGGCTTTTCCAGCGAAGGATACGTTCCCGTCACCAATGTATCGTCTATCGTAAGCTTTAACTGGTCGGGGGAGGTTCCGTTCACTGTCCCTCTGAGAACGGTCGAGCCACCGAGAACTTTACCGCTCTGGACATTCAGTCTGGGGCTTGTCTGACTGTCTCCATAAGCAATACGGCTCGTGCCGCTTGTTGTCTCCTGTCTGCCGTCGGAAGCGGTAAAATAGTAATCGATATAACTGCCGCCAAGAAGATCCAGCAATCCGATTGAGTACCGGTACAGCCCATCCTCCGGATCTAACCGTACGTTAGCCTTCCGGTAGTCATTCTGTTTGTCCGTTTTGTAGAACAGAGTCAGACTGGTCACCTGGACATTATCTGTGACTTCGGCGACAATGGACAGATTCTCTCCGGATGCGGCTGCTTCCTTGTCCGTACGATCCTCAATAGCCGGCGGCAGCGTATCCGTCACTTGGACCGGCACTGCAGGAACCTGATCGGGGCTGACAGACCCCGGAGTACCCGGCTTCGTGCCCCAGCCCATAAGCTTCATCTGCTTGCCGCCTGTCTCCGGGTACTGATAGAGAATAGCTTTATCCGGAGCGGATATTTGCTCCCCCTCATTATAAAAAGCCGAGACAAGCTCACGTCCCGTATTGGTCGTAACCACTACCTCGCGCATTCTCGTATTCGCCATGCCGCCCGAATAGATCTGGACGATATCCTTATTCTCTACAAGCTGTGTCCCGAAGTGGGTATTGAAATCCGCGACGGTTTTCTCACCGTTCTTCCCGTTCATGATCCAGAAAACAAGGGTTCCGCCCGGCTCAATGACTACATCATCCGGAACCGACGGCCATAGTGTTGAGCTCTCGAGATAGCGGTAAAGAATTTTGTAATCATGAAACGGAAGAGGCTTGTCCGTATTGTTATAGATCTCAATAAACTCATACCCGTCTGCCCCATTGACATTCTCTGTGTCGGGCATCAGCTCCGTAATCAAAAGAGGCGGCGATACGTTCTTGGCACCTGCCGCGTAGACGGCGGACCCGGAACCATAGGGTAGAGCGGGGGATAGTGTCAAGCCAAGAGCCAGAACAGCGGCAAGAATACGAGAACGCTTTCTTTTCGTCATAACATCCTCCTGTGTATGTTGTTTTGATGTATGCCAGTTACCCGGTACCAAACGTCCCTCCTTTTAAATTTATTCTTCAATGTAATTAATATATATGGAATATTCCATCTTATTATTTAACGTTTTCCACAATTTTGCAAGCGCTATCATAAATAATGGCAATAAAAAAATCCTTCCACCGGGATGGCCCGTGTTGAAGGAGCCATGCCTGATGCAAGGATATTCTCAGCATACGCCATATATTTGCAGGCAGCACTGGATTTTTCTAATATCGGGTCTTCTAAAAAGAAAGTACCGCAGTCTATAGCATCTTTACTTGGGACTACCTGCTGAACCGGGAATAAAACTGAGTACCGGAGCCAATCATGTAGCCGACAGGCCACCGCCCGAATTAAAACGATAAAATTCCAGCTGCGAGCTTATTTATTGTCCGGCTTATTCTCATAGCTTCCGCCGTAGCTATTCCCGTAATATCTGTTGTCCGTTTCCTCGCGGGCATCTTCAGCATGATTCACATCCCGCTGCACATACTGGTTGGACTGGCGGCTGTTTCCCTGATCGCGGTCCTCCTGATTAACTGCGGAGTCTTCGAACGTATCCTCATACTTACCCGCGTATGGAACTCCGCCTTCTTGCCCCTGCTTGGCGATATCCTCTTCACTCAAATGATAGCCGCAGCCGGTACAATACTGCATGCCAGGTTCGATATCTTCTTTGCAGTGCGGGCAGAAAGGCTTGAGATCCACGATCGCATTAAATTGGGCCGGCTCTGTATACGGCTCGAATTTACGGCCGCAGTTAGGACAGAACCTGGTATCGATGGCGACAACATGGCCGCATTCGCATGACTTTTCGTCATACAGGCTGTACATACGATCCCGCATGGCTTTGATTTCGGCGTCAAGGGTGCTCAGATCGCCCGTTACGGCTGCAACCTGACTGTCTGGGTATGGATCTTCATGTTTGTAGGCCTCATAGACGATTTCACCGATTTGGGTATACAGTTTCTGCATATCTTTCTGCTTGGCCGCTATTTGCAGCTTCAGCCGGTTTACTTCGATTGTTTGCTGCGCTCTCTTACCCGCTTCGGCTGCGCCCTGTTTAATCTTCCCAATAAATCCGGACATAGGTACCTCCTCAATGATCAAGATTGCATGGGCACAATCTACATATTTCGACATCACCATTATACCTGTTTCACGGCAGTTGTGCGAATGACATTCACCCTATATTGTATGGGCCTGTTCCGGAAAAAAGGACAACAGTTCATCCGCAGCCCTGAACATTATGCCGGAGAACCAAAAAAGCCGTCCCTGTCCATGACAGAGAACGGCTCCGGCAGGTCCCGGACAAGCGGGACAAACCTTTTTTATTCGCTCTTCAAAGCAAGGTCAAAACCGACCTCAAACATCCGGTTCCAAGGCAGGTGCACATTGGTAATATCGATCCGAAGCGGCGTAATGCCGTTAAGACGCTCTTCCGCGAAAGCGCGGAGCTTGTCCGCAATGAGATCTTCAACCTGCTGCTGTACTCCAGGCAGACTGAAGTAGTTGGCTCCAAGCCCGGGCAGTACTTTCTCCGTTACTTCCTTGCGGATAATCGCCTGGTAGCCCCAATCCTCCACCAGCCGGTACAGATAGAACGCCCGGCTGCTTCGCTGCTGCTCTTCGCTGCGCGTCAGCGCACCTTGCCAGCCAAGAGGCGTCCCGGCTGCTGCGGCTGGGGCGGCTTCTACTGCCGGAATTCCGGCCGCGGAGACAGCCGCTGCCGCCTCTGCTGGCAGAGATGCGCCAGACACAGCCGCCTGCGCAAAGGCGCCCGCAGAGGCGCTCTCTGCGCCCGCGTAGTACGCTTCGATGATCGCGTGGGCGATCACCGTGCCCAGCGTATTGCCGGAGGTGTTCCATCCGGCATACGCGGACAGCCCCTCAAGCTGGCCCAGGCGGGCTAGCAGCTTGAGCAGGACTGTGTCTCCGCCGTTGCAGACGGAGACGTCAGCAAGCGCCACAGTGCGGCCTTCGCCGAGGTAGACGCGCATCGCCTGGGCGAACTCGCGCATATTCACTTCGGAGAAGTAGGTGCGGTGGCGCTGTCCCCACGCATGGGACGTCTCGGCCATGTCGGCCTCACCGACAGCCGGCGAGTGGACCATCAGCACGGCGTCTGCGCCATGCGAGCTGTCCGCCATAAAGGCGCCCGCACTGGTCAGGTGCGCCTTGATGCTCTCGCCCAGGCTGCGGTCCTCATACTTCGGAATGCAGAAAGGCCCGCGTGTAGACGAATAGCGCACATACACTTTGGGCAGATACTGCTTCGTTTCGCAGAAGATACGCGCGAACAGCGTGCAGCCGATCTCATCCGCGCCCGGATAGATCGCTACGCGGTCAAGCAGATCCAGTTCCTCGGAGCGAATGGCAAGCGCCCGCTGTTCCAGAGGCGAGAAGCCGTAGCGGGAGTTATCGTCCAGAGGGATGATCAGATAATCGATGATGCCTTCCGCAGCAAGCTGCAGGGCCTGATGATTCACGAAGGAGTTAATAGCCCGGCGGCCTACGAAATCAGCCAGCACCTCCGGCGGTACTTTTGCCAGAATATCCGCGTAAGCCTGCTCCTCTTCCTCCGTCAGGACTTCCTGCTCCTTTTTGTCCCGGTACCAGCCGTACAGGAACAATTCGCGGCCGTAGTCCGCGTAATAATCCGGCTCCTCCTCACTGCTGGAATAAGCCGGTACGCGCATAATGAGATTGAACGCATGAATACGCAGCTGAGGGCGTATTCGCTTCAGTTCACGCAGCACTTCCAGGCGGTTCAGCGTATCCTGCTCCGTCAAGTGATGCAAACGCGAGGGCACAATGCCCCCATATACCAGCATATCGAGGGAAACGATGGCATGATCCGCCTGTTCCCCTTCATGAAGCAGCCAGTCCTGCAGAGCAGACGTGTCTGCCGGCGTCTTCTTCCGGCCCAGAATGGAAACGGGCGGTACCGACATTTCCAGATCGGTCATAGCCGCTAGCTGACGCGGGAATTCCAGATTGCAGGGCCGCTCGTCCAAGGGTACAAAAGCGATTTTCGTCATTCTTGATATCCTCCTCATATACATGGAAAAATAATTAGGTTCGGGCTTCTTCCTGATCTGGATATGTATGTATGAATAACAAGATGAACGTCTATCCAGCCCAAGCAAGAATTAACTGTGCTTTCTATTGTATTCCATCCGACTACGTCCGCTTCCTTCTGCGGACTCCGCCCCTGCACTTACAAGCTTCGGCTGTAACGCCCTGGGGAAGAACAGGCAGCCGGATCTATGTCGCAGCGTCTTACCCTTGAGTCCGGACAAAGTCGGTAAACCGCTTCGTAATCTGCTGAGGACGCGTTATGGCACCTCCGATTACAACCGTATACGCGCCGCTGCGGAAGCATTCGACCGCTTCTTCCCGGGTATGGATGCGCCCTTCGGCAAACACCGGTACAGAAGCTCTCGCGGCAAGCTCCCGGATCAAATCAAAGTCGGGGCCTTCCTGCTGCGGGCTGTACGGTGTATATCCGGACATCGTAGTCGAGAGAATATGGAAGCCGAGCTCCTCCGCCCGCAGCCCCTCCTCCACTGTAGAAATATCCGCCATCAGCAGGACATCTCCCCGGCTTCTGAGCTTTGCCGCCAGCTCTTCCAGCGTCTCCCCTTTGGGGCGGGGACGGGAGGTCGCATCCAGCGCTACGATGTCCGCTCCTGCGCGGATGACTTCTTCGGCTTCCTCGAGAGTAGGAGTAATATAGACTTCACTGCCTTCATAATCGCGTTTCCACAGCCCGATCAGAGGCAAATTCACTTCCGCTTTAATAGCTGCAATATCTACCGGGGTGTTGGCCCGTATCCCGACTGCGCCTCCCGCTTGCGCAGCTATTGCCATTTTCGCCATCACTTCGCTGCCGAACAAAGGCTCCTCAGGCAGCGCCTGACACGAAACAATGATTCCTCCCCGTACTTTTTCCAGCATGGTTTTGTCCATAATTGTACCTCCAGTGTGTGTAGGACGATCTGCAAATTAAGACGTATCCCCATTCATCTTACGGGTCTCTCCCACGGATGGCCTTTGTTCTGTTCGTAGCTAGGCCAATCTATCTGTATGTGCGCTGAATTGCCCACTTGTACCATCTATTCGTTCTTTCAAGAAATCCCGCGGTCTAAAAAGATCGGGTTGATCTCATTATATGAAGTAATTATCCGTAATTCAACATAATTTTGGAGTAAATTTTCTGTTTATTCACCAACTCACAACAAGCTCCTTCTTCCATATCATCCCTTAAAAAAGAGCCGTGTGCTTGCGCACACGGCTCTATCTTCCCTTCTATTAGCCCTTCATCCATCCGAACGGCTCGGAACCCGGCGCCCCGGTAGGAGCAGGCTCCTGCCCGTCCTGGGCCATAAACCAGCCGCGCAGCATCGTTAAGAGCTGCGCGCTGTTGACCGGCTTCGTAATGTAATCCGAAGCTCCCGCTTCCAGACACTGCTCGCGGTCACCCTTCATCGCCTTGGCGGTCAGCGCGATGATCGGTAGGTCCGCGAAATGCGGTCTGCTGCGGATTTCGCGCATCGTTTCGTAACCGTCCATAACCGGCATCATAATATCCATCAGGACGATGTTGATATCCGGCGACTGTTCCAGGATTTCAATTGCATCATGCCCGTTCTCAGCGGAAAGAACCTTCATATTCTGACGCTCCAGAATAGTGGTCAATGCAAAGATATTACGGATATCGTCATCGACGATCAGAACTGTTTTGGACTCGATATGTTCATTAGACTGATGATTCTTAATCAGAATTTGTTTCTGATCATCCCTCAGGTTATCCAGTTTGCGGTGCATGAACAACATCGTTTCATCAACAATGCCAATTGGCGTTCTGACATCCTTGATCACCGCAATGGAGCGTAGTTCCTCCAGATCCGCTTCTTCTTCTCTGGAGAGCTTCTGGCTGCGGTTAATCAGTACCGGCTTGTGTTTATTTTTAGCGTTCTTCTGCATCTCTCTGACAAACTGGGCCGGACCCATATCCGGTAAATCCGTATCGACGAGTACACAGTCGAAATCTTTGGATTTCAGCTGATTCAGCGCCTTACGCCCGGTATCTGTCGAGCTGATTTTGATATCTGAATTCTTAACAAGATCTACTGTCTGCTTCCGGCGGTCCGCATCCGACATCCCGACAAGCAGCTGCTGATAGGGCTTCTCGCTGAATGCATTCAGCTTATCGATAGCGTTCTCCAGATCCTCGTTCTTGATCGGTTTGCATAGGAAGTCGAATACACCGCGCTGCAGAAGTTCGGTCGCATCATCTTCAATCGTCATGACCGTAACTGGAATATGACGCAGCTCGATGTCATCTTTCAACTGATCGAGTACTGAGGAGCCATTCATATCTTCGAGCCTTAAATCCAGCGTAATCGCTACAGGGTTGTATTTCTTCGCAAGCGCCGCAGCTTTGTTACCTTTAGGCGTGATAACACCCTTCAGTCCTTTTTTATGAAGCAGATCCAGCAGAATTTCATTGAACTTCATGTCGTCTTCGATAATAAGGAACACACGATCTCCGGGTTCGATATCGTTGCGGTCATCTACAAGCTGCGTCGGTTCTACCCGATCCACACCCAGATAACTCTGAGGAGGAGGCGTAACGTCAATCACTTCAGGCACATAGGTTGCAGCAGCTTCCAGCATAGCCGGATCAAGATCAACCGGCAGGAACAGTGTGAAGGTGCTTCCCACGTTTACGACACTGAAGAGCGTAATTTCCCCGCCCAGCATACCGGCAATTTCACGGGAAATGGCCAGCCCCAGTCCGGTACCGCCGTATACGCGATTCGTACTGCCATCGGCCTGCTGGAACGCCTCGAAGATAATATGCTGCTTGTCCTCCGAAATTCCGATTCCGGTATCCCCTACCGAGAATGCGAGAACCATCCGGGCCCGGTTCAGCGATTCATTATCCTGGCTCCAACCGCTGGAAACGCGGCGCATAAGAAGGACAATTTCACCCTTCTCGGTGAATTTAAACGCGTTGGACAACAGATTTTTCAAAATTTGCTGCAAGCGCTTGGAATCAGAAATAATGGATTCAGGCAGAGCTTTCTCCATCTTGATCTTGAAATCAAGCTGCTTGTCATTAGCGATGTGACGGAACGTACGCTCCATCGTATCGGAGATTTCGGTCAGCTTAATCTCATTGAGATCCGGTGAGATCGTGCCTGATTCAATCTTCGATAAGTCCAGAATATCGTTAATGAGATTAAGCAGATCCAGACCGGACTCGTGAATGGTCCGGGCAAACTTCACTTGATCGCCGGTCAAGTTATGATCCGGATTCTCGGACAGCTGCTCGGCAAGTAGCAGCAAGCTGTTCAGCGGAGTCCGGAGCTCGTGCGACATATTCGCTAAGAATTCGGACTTGTATCTGGACGTCAGCGCAAGCTGTTCCGCCTTCTCTTCGAGGAAGTGCTTGGCCTGCTCCACTTCATTGTTCTTGCTCTCTACTTCCGCCTTCTGGATAACAAGCAGCTTCGCTTTGTCTTCCAGCTCGTCGTTCGTATGCTGAAGCTCTTCTTGCTGCTTCTTAAGCTCCTCGGCAAGCGATTGGGACTGAGACAGGAGTTCCTCCGTTCGCATGTTCGCCTGCATCGTGTTCAGCACAATACCGATGCTCTCGGTCAGCTGATCCAGGAAGGCAATATCGATCTCGGTAAACCGGCGGAAGGAGGCGAGCTCCATAACCGCCAGGACCTGATCCTCGAACATAATCGGCAATAGCACGATATTGAGGGGGGCCGCCTCACCCAGACCGGAACCGATAACCACGTAGTCTTCGGGTACATTGGTCAGAAGGATACGCTGCTTCTCGATCAGGCACTGGCCGACAAGCCCTTGCCCCATGCGGAACTCATTCGACAGATGCTTCCGCTGCTGGTAGGCATAACTGGAGAACATCCGCAGGAGAGGCTCTCCCCCGTTAGCTTCGTTCATATAGAATACACCGTGCTGCATCGAGACAAGCGGTGCAAGCTCGGACATGATCATGCGGCAGACTTCATACAGATCACGCTGCCCTTGAAGCAACCGGCTGAATTTCGCCAGGTTCGTTTTTAACCAGTCCTGCTCGGTATTGATCCGGGTCGTTTCCTTGAGATTACGGATCATCTCGTTGATATTGTCTTTGAGTGTGGCAACTTCCCCACCCGCGGCAACATCAATGCTCCGGGATAGATCTCCTTTGGTTACGGCCGTAGCTACATTCGTAATCTGCCGCACCTGAGTGGTCAAGGTTGACGCCATGTAGTTAACGTTATCCGTCAAGTCACGCCATGTACCCGATGCTCCCGGAACATGCGCCTGGCCTCCCAGCTTACCTTCCGTGCCTACTTCACGTGCAACAGTGGTAACCTGGTCAGCGAACGTATCGAGCGTATCGATCATGCTATTGATCGTTTCGCTCAGATCATAAATCTCACCAGCCGCATCGACCGTCAGCTTCTGTTTCAGGTTACCGTTCGCTACGGCAGTCACGACCTTGGCGATGCCCCGTACCTGGTTGGTCAGGTTCGTCGCCATCGTATTAACATTGTCGGTCAAGTCTTTCCAGATCCCGCCGACTCCGTTCACATGCGCTTGGCCTCCCAGCTTGCCGTCCGTACCTACTTCACGGGCGACACGCGTAACTTCGGAGGCGAAGGAACTGAGCTGGTCCACCATCGTGTTGGTCGTGTTCTTCAGCTCGAGCAGCTCGCCTTTCACATCAACCGTAATCTTCTTGGACAGGTCTCCGTTTGCTACGGCTGTCGTCACGTCCGCGATATTACGAACTTGACTGGTCAAGTTGCCCGTCATGTAGTTCACCGTATCCGTCAGGTCTTTCCAGGTACCCGAGACCCCTTTCACATCCGCCTGGCCTCCGAGCTTGCCATCCGTACCGAACTCGCGCGCCACACGGGTAACCTCGGACGCAAAGTTGCTGAGCTGATCCACCATTGTATTGATCGTGCTTTTCAGCTGCAGCATTTCGCCCTTAACGTCTACCGTAATTTTGCGCGACAAATCACCTTTCGCTACGGCAGTCGTCACGTCCGCGATGTTCCGAACCTGATCCGTCAGATTGCTCGCCATGTCGTTAACGCTCTCCGTCAGGTCTTTCCAGGTACCCGCTACACCTTTAACCTGGGCCTGTCCGCCCAATCTTCCTTCCGTACCTACCTCACGCGCCACGCGCGTAACTTCGGATGCAAACGTACTGAGCTGATCCACCATTGTATTAATCGTGTTCTTCAGCTCCAGAATTTCGCCCTGGGCGTCTTCGGAAATTTTCTTGGACAAATCGCCGTTCGCTACCGCTGTCGTCACCACCGCGATATTCCGGACCTGATTGGTCAAATTGCTGGCCATGTCATTAACGCTGTCGGTCAAATCCTTCCATGTACCGGATACGCCTTTCACGTTCGCCTGACCGCCCAGTCTGCCGTCCGTGCCTACTTCCCGCGCAACACGCGTGACCTCGGACGCAAACGTGCTGAGCTGATCCACCATCGTGTTGATCGTGTTCTTCAACTCCAGAATTTCACCTGTCGCATTTACCGTAATCTGTTTGGACAAGTCACCCTTCGCAACAGCGGTTGTGACTTCCGCGATATTGCGGACCTGATCAGTCAGCGTGCTCGCCATGTAGTTCACGCTATCCGTCAGGTCTTTCCAAGTTCCGGACACGCCTTTAACATCCGCTCTGCCGCCCAGCTTGCCCTCATTACTGACCTCACGCGCTACACGCGTAACCTCGGAAGCAAAGATGCTGAGCTGATCCACCATGATATTGATCGTACTCTTCAGCTGCAGAATCTCGCCTTTGGCGTCTACGGCGATCTTTTTGGACAAATCGCCTGTCGCTACCGCTGTCGTGACCTCGGCGATATTCCGCACCTGATTCGTCAGGTTCGTCGCCATGTAGTTCACGCTCTCGGTCAAATCGCGCCATGTTCCGGACACGCCTTTAACGTCCGCCTGTCCTCCGAGAATACCTTCCGTACCTACCTCACGCGCCACACGCGTAACCTCGGAACCAAAGGTGCTGAGCTGGTCCACCATCGTATTGATCGTATTCTTCAGCTCCAGAATCTCGCCCTGCGCTTCTTCGGTAATCTTCTTGGAGAGGTCCCCGTTCGCTACCGCCGTCGTCACAACCGCAATGTTCCGGACCTGGTTGGTCAAATTGCTTGCCATATCGTTAACACTTTCAGTCAAATCGTACCAAGTTCCCGAAACGCCCTTAACGTCGGCTTGTCCGCCCAGCTTACCTTCGGTGCCTACCTCACGGGCCACACGGGTAACCTCGGAGCCGAACGTACTAAGCTGATCCACCATCGTATTGATCGTGTTCTTCAGCTCCAGGATTTCGCCTTTGGCGTTAACTGTAATTTTGCGCGACAAGTCACCCTTCGCCACAGCCGTTGTCACATCCGCGATATTCCGGACCTGATCAGTCAAGTTGCTCGCCATATTGTTTACACTTTCGGTCAGATCGCGCCAAGTACCCGAGACATCCGTGACTTCGGCTTGTCCGCCCAAGATCCCCTCGGTACCTACCTCCCGCGCTACGCGCGTAACTTCGGCGGCAAAAGTACCCAACTGGTTAACCATCCGGTTAATGTTGTTAGCCGTACGCAGAAATTCTCCCGTCAGAGAACGCCCTTCGAAATCGACTTCGACTTTCTGGGATAGATCCCCCTGGGCAACTGCGTTAATCACACGAACCATTTCGCCTGTCGGCTGGATGAGATCACTGATCAAATTATTCAGCGAATCATTGAACGTATTCCAGCTTCCACCATTAGTCCGGCACGTGAAACGGCGGTTTGTATTGCCTTCTTTGCCTACGATGCGCTCAACGGTCTGGACTTCCTGCACCACATTTTCCTGCATATCCAGAATATCATTCAGGGTGTCCGCAATCTTACCCGGCATCCCGTTCAGGTCGTAAGGCATCCGAACAGAAAAGTCGCCTTTTTTAAAAGCCAGCAGCACTTGAAGCAATTGCTTTTCGTCTAAAATATCCGTTGATTCACTGGATTTCTTTTCATGTTCCGACATACGGCTTTTCCTCCGAATTTGTATATAACATAGTATAATTTCATGGGTAGTCGATAGTTATGTTAACTCTAATGGTAGTGGTTCTCCAGTATGATTACAATAGCAAGTAGAGGAAATTTCACAAAATATTTTGTAAATAGAACTTATTTAGAAGGAGTGATTTTCGTATCTCCGCTTCCCGCTTGCCCCGTCAGGCTCTCCCCTCTTTTCCCGTATTGTCCTGGTAAACCCGTTACATATAAGACTGAGAATGAATACCTTGTGCTGCTATTCCTACGCAACTTTGCCTTTTAAGGTTCCCCTAATAAGAAAATTTGCACCCCTCGGGAACAAGGTAATTCCTTCAAATTTGCCTGACAGCTTTCGACACCAAGGCACGTTGCTGCGCTTTTATACCCCAATGAAGCCCGAGTGAAACAGGAAAATACAGAGAATATCAATTTTTTTTAAAAAAGCTGAAAATTATGTTCTACAGGCCCTTAAAAGCTGCGGCTATGATCAAATTCAGCTATCAAAAAGAGGAGGTTCCAAAAAACCTTACATTAAATAGAGGACCATTGTGAGGATTGGATTTTCTTTAGGAACAAATGAAGCTGCCGGTTTTAGTTATTATCATTTACACATTTCCAGCCTTCTCCTATAATAAAAAGGAGCTAAGCACTCTTCTGCAATTCATATTACGAAAAATAGTTTCCATTTCAAAAATAGACGAACGGGGGATTTCCCATGTCTTCTCACGCAGCCATCGGTATTGACATCGGCGGAACTCATATCAAAAGCGGACTGATCGGACCGGATGGCACCGTGCACGCAACCCGCAAACTGGAAACAGAAGCATCAGCGGGCAAGGCCGGGCTCATGGCCAAGCTCAGTGAGCTCATTCAGGGTTATAAGCATGAGGCCAATCAATTGAACTTGCCGATTGCAGGCATCGGTATCGGAAGCGCAGGCTACATCAACCGGGAAGGCAGCGTCGCCTTCGCGACCGATAATCTGCCCGGCTGGAGCGGCACGACCCTGCGTGCGGACATCGAGCAACTGTCCGGCCTGCCTGCTGCCGTGGACAATGACGTTAACGTCATTGCACTCGGGGAGCAGTGGCTTGGCGCAGGAAGAGACTGGGACAGCTTCCTCTGCGTAGCGCTCGGCACCGGGGTCGGCGGCTGTTTCATCCGGCAGGGCCGTCCTCTGCGGGGCCGTGACGGATTCGCCGGTGCCTACGGCCACATGGTTGTGGCAGCAGGAGGACAGCCGTGTACCTGCGGCCACCGCGGCTGCTGGGAGCAATACGCGTCGGTGACCGCGCTGAAGCGACTCATGCGCGAGCATGGCGCCGCATCGCTGACAAGAGCGACTCCGCCTGAGCTGTTCGCGCAGGCGCGCGCCGGGGATGAGGCTTCGATGACAGTCGTCCGACAGTATGCCGAATATGTCGCCATCGGGCTTAGCAGCCTCATCCATGTGTTCAACCCGTCCGCCATTGTCGTGGGCGGGGCGGTTACCGAACAGGGGGATTTCCTGTTCGATCTGATCCGGCGGCATGTGAAGGACATCACCATGCCCGCTTATACGGCGACGCCGGTGCCGATCATCCCGGCCGAGCTTGGCGGATCGGCCGGCATGTTTGGCGCCGCGAAGCTGCTGTTCGGCCACATTACGGCCGGACAAGAGTAAAGGCAAGAGGCCCCCGCGAATTCATCTTCGCGGGGGCCTCTTCTTATGTGCCGGGCGGGCTGCTTCCTGCCCGGAAACGCCGGCAGGACCGTTCTAATCCTGCGCCCGGCCGGTACGCTGCTCTCTCTTGAGCTGATATCTCTGGTACGTCCAGATACACACGGTCAGCCAGAAAGCGCTGGCGAGGAACCCTCCCAACACATCGCTGGGGTAATGAACACCAAGATAGATACGGCTAATTCCCATCACAAGTATCATACCTCCGGCCAGTACAAGCAGAATCGCTCGTCCGGCCGTGCTCCTGATATGTTTCCAGAGCAGGAAGATCAAGATTCCATAGAGCGCAAATCCAGCCATCGAATGTCCGCTCGGGAAACTGAAGCCGGTTTCTTCCATAATAATATTAAGAGTCGGCCTTTCGCGCTGGAACATTTTCTTCAGAATCGTATTAAGGAGTGCCGCTCCGCCTATCGCCGCGATCAGAAGCACCAGCTCCGATCTATGCTTCAGCACCACGTACAAGTACAGTCCGGCCACCACCGTAATGACGGGCACAAAAGCAGTAGAGCCTACTTTATCAAGCAGTATGGCGAATCGGGTCCAGCCGGGACTCTCCAGGCCCTGTACGGCTGAAATGATGGCCAGATCAAATGCGGCGATTTTCTGCTGGCTTACCAGCAGCGCAATTACACCGAAGCCCACCGCAGTGAATAAACTTATCAGAAAAGCACGCGTTAACATTCCCTGTAATTTTGTATGCATGGTGATGTGGAGTACCTGCCTTTCATATGCGACAGTTTGCCTTTGCAGGCCTGTTATTCTCAGAGAGTTGTACCTGCCTGATCATACCATATTCTATATGAGGTTTAAAAATCCGAGTCATTCCCGTCCCCGCAAGGCCAAAATCAAATCATCCACTCCGCTTCCACCTGAGGTAAAAAGAGGAAAATACCCCTTCAAAGTAAAATATTCTCCCTTCTACTGACAAGCAATATCTCGGATAATTAAAAGAGCAGCTATGTCTACAGAGACAAAGAGCGCTTTAGTCCGAAGTATTATGAAAGCGCTATCCCAACCGTTTCTTCTATCTCATCGACAGCCGATTCAAAGGGGGGTGATGATACACGATACACACCGGTATACCTATTCATCTCTATATTTCATCTTAAAGGAGGAATCCAGATTATGATCAGACAGGCTTTCCTGTCGGGAAAACCCGTAATTGTGCGTATTTTACTTGCCCTCATGTTATGTATTAGTCTGCTCCCTACAGGGACATCCCATGCCGCCGGCCAAGCTCCGGCCCACTCACCGGAGGTCATATTCCGCGTGGATGCCACGGACTCAACCGCCGCACAAGCAGCCGAGAAGACTGCCAATTTCAAGGCTGGCGCGAACACACTTGCCGCAGCTTGCGCCCCTGCCGAGTGGAACGCAAGCACTGCCTACACGGGCGGGCAGCGAGTTACCTACTTGAGCAAAGTATACGAAGCCAAGTGGTGGACACAAGGTGACCGGCCGGACTTATCCGGCACTTGGGGCGTCTGGAAGACCGTCTCGGATTGCACGGGCGGAGGCACGGACACCACCGCTCCAACGGTGCCTGCTAATCTGAGCGCAGGTGCGGCAGCCGCAACCAGTGTGGCACTATCCTGGCAGCCTTCCACGGATAACGTCGCCGTAACGGGTTACGAGGTATACAACGGAGCAGTACTCGCCGTATCGACAGCGGGAACAAGCACGACGGTAACGGGGCTTACTCCCAATACCACTTACACCTTCACGGTAAAAGCTAAAGATGCAGCCGGGAACCTCTCCGCAGCCAGCGCTGCTTTGACCGTTAAGACATCGGCTGGCGGCGACGGCGGAGGCTCCAACCCGCCGAGCGGGATTATCGGCGCTTATGTAGCCGCCTGGAATTTCCCCAACGTCAGCACGGTCCCTGCCCATAAGCTGACGCATGCTTTCTACGCCTTCGCAGACGTGGCCGGCAATGGCGTGAGCGGCGGCAATGCCTCGCATATTGCCCAATTGGTCACTCTGAAACAGAAGAACCCGGCCCTGAAGGTGCTGATTTCCGTCGGCGGCTGGGGACGTTCGCAGGGCTTTGTCAGCGCGTCTTCCACCGAAGCTAACCGTACCGCCTTTGCGAACAGCGCTCTTCAATACATTCGTACGCATAAGCTGGATGGCATCGATCTGGATTGGGAATATCCGGCGGCAGGGGACAAGCAGAATTATACGCTGCTGCTGAAGAAACTCCGTGAAGTGCTGGATGCCGGAAGTGCGGCCGATGGCCGCACAGGCGCAGCGCGCTATCAGATTACTGCGGCCATGGGTGCCTCCGAATATTCCCTTCAGGGAATTGATTTGGCGGCTGTCCATCCTTATTTCGACTTCATCAACATCATGACGTATGATATGCAGATTAATTCGAACAGCCACCATGCTAACCTGTACACTTCTCCCCTGAACCCGAGCTACAGCGTGCATAATTCCGTACAGCTCTATAAGGGGCGCGGCGTACCGGCAAATAAAATCGTGATCGGCGGAGCCTTCTATTCCCGTGGACTCGGGGAATACAAGTATGACGATCTCAAGAACAACTATATCAACAAGAACGGCTGGGTTCGCCAATGGGACGATACGGCCAAAGCACCTTACCTGACCAAGGGCAGCAGCTTCCTGGGTTACGATGACACCGAATCGCTTACTCATAAGGTCAATTATTTGAAAAATGGCGGCCTTGGCGGCATCATGTTCTGGGATTACGGCCAGAATCTGGACGGCGAGCTTCTGCAAGCAATCTACAGCACAATGAACTGACCAGGGGCAGTAATCAGGCCGCAGCTGAGAAAAGAGGTGCCCGGGAGTCCATTACGGACCCCGGGCACCTCTTCTCTATAAACAGGGGCAGCTCCCCGTGTCTATCGCTCTATCGCTTCCTAAATGCGCCTGCCGGCTCCGCTCTCCGCCCCTGTACTCTACCGGGGCTTGCCGTGCGTTACCAGACTTCAGACTTGGCCACCTTATCTGAAGATCAGCTTCAGCGGCTCTTAACGAGCAGTTCCACCGCTTCCTGTACCAGCTTGCCGGTATCTTTGCCTTCCTGCTCTTCCTGACGGATGCAGTGTTCCAAATTCGTGGCCACAATATAGGCCATGGCTTTGTCAGCCGCGCTGCGGACCGCTGAAAGCTGAGCTACTACGTCCTTACAGTTCTTCTCGTCCTCCATCATCTTGAGAACGCCCCGGATTTGTCCTTCCATCCTTTTCAAACGCCGCACAATATTTTCATCATAATTCATAAGGATACTTCCTTTCTTTACACACGCTTATAGTTATGATTATACCAAAAAAAACGAACAAGCTTACAGCATCCGGCTATACGTTTACAAATTATGTGGAACCGGCGCATATCAATAACGGCAGGGGTCCGCCGATTCCCAGACAATCTGGAACTTCCTGCACTGTATAGACCCTCGATTTGAAAGCCATCCTCATCTTTCGCTCTTCCGTTCTTCTATTTAAAATTCAGAAGACCTTCTGCACCGGTCGTAAATGTAAATTCGATATTTCATTTATATTCGCATATCGCACATAGCACATTGTAAATCCTCCATATACCCCTATGGGTATAAATTCACTATAATACTCTCTTCCATTTCTGTCAACATATCCACATGACTCTTTCTCCCCTATATCAAGAAAACATGTGGATAACTTTATCTGTGGATATGTTCATACAAGCGGATAAACTTATACACAATAGGCACTTGAACACCTGTTGATTTGTGTATAAACCTGTGCATATCTCCACCAAAATTTATCCTTACCGATTGACGGGGATACGATTATACCACACTCTTTTCCCAGAAAACAGATGTAGTTAGTTCTTCCCACACAGCTCACGCAATACAAAAAGCAGCTCTCCAATCCGGAGAACCGCCCTCTAAAGTCTATCCACAGCAAGGATCTAATTACTCATCCATGAACGTACACTTTGTACGAATTTCGCGGGTTCATCCGTTGCATACCAGCGAATTCCGATATCAAGCAGAGCATGAATAGAGGCCTCCTCGAATTCAAATGGAAATACCTCCAAATCCAGACCGGCATTCTGCGCGGCAGCCAAGGCATCCTCCAAGAAAGCCGGCTCCAGTGCATACGGCCAGACAGCTCCATCCTGACCCGACTTTTTCAGATGGAGCTGAATCTGATCGAGCCCGTCAAACTCTGATTGCCGCGCCTGCAAGAAAGTCTCCTGGATGCGCTCCGCGTTACCGCCTATCCACAGCATGCTGCGGACACCGGAAGCGATCGTCTTCATCCTCTTACAATTATCCTGGACATTGTGGGTAAAAATCACCTGCTCATGAACTCCGTATTCATCGATCAGGGCTCCAAGCTGCTGCAAGTCCACTTCTTTAAGATCGAGATAGAACAAGCGCTCCGGCCTGCCGCTCATCTCTTCGAACACTTCCTTCAATGATGGAATCCGTTCGCCCTTGAAGGATTCGCTGAATTTCACCCCCGCATCCCACTGCCGGATTTCCTCGAACGTAAAAGAAGAGACGAGACGGTCCTTGACATCATCCGGCGCCGTTGTCGTTCTAGCAGGCGTCTCATCATGAAGGCATACAATGATCCCGTCTCTTGTCGTCCGGATATCCGCTTCAGGGATTCCTCCGAGGCTCCATGCGTACAGATTGGCCGCCATCGTATTGTCGGGGCGCTCATAGGCTCCGCCTCCACGGTGTGCCTGCCAATAAACCTTTTCTACAGACGTCTTCATGATATTCCTCCTCAAGGTGAAGTTAGCGAATTTATTTCAGTCTGCATATTCACAATCAGTTCCCGGACAGCGTCATGGGCAGATGGGCAGCGGAATTCCCTTCAAGCAGCAGGAGCATTAACACGCTTATGCACTTATGCACTTACAACTAACGCACTTAGCACTTACGACTTACGCACTTAGCACTTAGCACTTATGCACTTAGCACTTAGCACTTATGCACTTAGCACTTATGCACTTAGCACTTAGCACTTACGACTTACACACCTACGCTCCTACTCCCTTACGCACTTGTGCACCTGCAGCAGTTGCCCCCGCCAGGCTACACCGTGATGACTCTGACTCCCGCGTCCTGAAACGATCTCACCTGCGGATCAGAAGCCTCGGAACCGGTAATAAAGGTATGGACAGCCTGAACAGGCGCCACGGAATGCAGAGATACCTTGCCAATCTTAGTATCGTCGGCCACCACAATGATTTCCTGCGCAGATCGGATCATTCCCTGTTTGGTCACGACAAGCTGCGCTTCCGGATGAGTAAGCCCGTGCTTGGGATGAATGGCGGGAGTCCCGAGAAAAGCCTTCTGAACATGCAGGGATGACAAGATCTGATCGGTAAACATGCCATTGAGCATATAGCTAGAGCGATAGAGCTCCCCTCCGGTTATGATGACTGTGACACCGGCTGAATCCCGCAGCTCCGCCGCGACGTTGATGTCGTTCGTCACGACCGTCAGATTCGTCCGGTTGACGAGGTGCTGCGCAATATGGATCGTCGTCGTTCCCGAATCCAGAATGACATGCTCTCCGTCTTCGATCATGGATGCCGCCATCCTGCCGATCCGTTTCTTCTGGTCCAGCTGATCGCTCGCCCGTTCCGAGAAGGAAGGCTCTATGTTGGCCCCGGGGTCCACAATGACACCGCCATGTGTTCTGCGCAGCAGGCCTTCCTGCTCAATCTCGGCCAGGTCTCTGCGGATCGTTGCCTCATGTACATTGAATTCTTTAGCAAGCACCGATACCGCAGCGATCCGGTTTTCTTTGACATAATCCACGATTCTTAATTTACGTTCCGCCGCAAGCAATTAGCAGTCACATCCTTTCCTGTCTGTATAGAGTCAATTACACCGGGTATGAATGAACGCGATGTTTATTTGTGCTTATTTATGCTCGTTTATATGTATAGATTATGGAACATTTTCATTCAAGTCAAGATCTATTCCTATTATTTAGAAAAAAAATATTAATTCAGCGATCTTCCTCCAATTCGAACAATGCCGCGCAATAAAGACACTTCAACCGCCGGGTCAAAGTGTCTTCAAGCGTGCATCTTTGGGATACGATCGGTTGCCGTAAACGGGAGAGAAAACGGAATAACTCCCTATCTCACACAGATCTCAAGCGCTGCTCATCTTTGCTAGAGCTTACTGCCGGGATTCTGCAAACAAATAAAACATATAATCGGTCGGCACACTCTTATTACCTAATTGCCGCAGCATAGAGGAAAGATTGCCACGGTGGTAGGTACCGTGATTAACGACATGCTGGATGACTTCGGAAAGCTTTATATGGAAAACTCCGAACTGAGGATGGGCCAGTTCAAATAAGGCATCCAGATCCGCTTCCTTAAGGAATACGTGATAACGCTCGTAAATCCCGTTATACCGTGCCCACACCTCTTCTAATGGCATTTCTTTGCTTTCATCAGTAAGTTTCATCAGAAGCCCTCCGGATTCTTCAAAGCTTGCACCTGAGAGCACACTAAGCCATCTGGCATCTATCGCATACATGTGGATAATCGCTTCCGAGAGGGAAGCAAACGTACTCTGTATGCGGCGGCGGTGTTCTTCCGCCGGAAGCTCCAGAATGGACGTGATGACTCTCCGGTTAGCCCACTCATGATAATTAAACTGCCGCTGAGCGGGGTGAAGATCTGTATTTCCGCTGGACGGGAACGCTTTCTCCTGATTGATATCCATATGGCATTCAATCCTCCTGTTTATATGTACTTCCTATTTCTTCTCTTCTATACGAATTTATCCAAATCCTGTCTGGGCCAACAAATAAACAAAAAAGCTCAACCTTTTGGCTGAGCTTACCGGAAAAGTACTTCCGCTTATTTAATAGCGCTGCTGATTTCTTTCACCATTTCAGCTACGGACACCAATCCGCCGCCGGACAGGTACCAGTAATCCGGGTTCAGGTAAACAATGTTGCCTTCTTTGAAAGCTTTCGTTGTCTTGACCAGTTCGTTCTCAATCACTTTCTTACTGGCTCCTTCGTTGCCGATCGCGGAATCGCGGTCAACTACGAACAGGTAATCCGGGTTCTTCTCAACAATAAATTCATTGGAGATCGTATCACCGTGAGTCGATACTTTGATCGTCGGATCTACGGGTTTTACACCCAATACGTCATGAATAATTCCAAAACGGGAGCCTGGACCGTAAGCACTGATTTTACCGCCGTTCACCAGCGTAATCAAACCTGTCTTACCGTTTGCCGTTGCTTTCTCATTCAGCGTCTTAATGGAGGCTTCTACGCTCGCTACTTCTTTCTCCACTTCTGCTTCTTTACCGAAGATCAGACCCAGGTTCTTATTGTTTTCTTTGTAGGAATCCATATATTTGGAAGCATCTACACCCATGAAGATCGTCGGAGCGATCGAATTCAGCTCTTTGTAAGCTTCTTGCTGACGGCCGGAAATAATGATCAGGTCCGGCTTCAATTTGTTAATGACTTCAAAGGCTGGTTCTTTCAGGCTGCCTACGTTCGTGTACTTAGCATCTTTGTATTTCTCCAGGTATTTAGGAAGCCCGTCCTGCGGTACGCCCGCTACCGGTACGCCGAGTTTATCCAGGGAGTCCAGTACGCCCATATCGAATACGACAACTTTAGCCGGATTGGTTTTGAACGTAGCCTCACCGAGCTGGTGCTTGATCGTAATGTCCTTGGACGGTGCGGTCGATGTGGTTGGCGCTGCCCCATCCTTGGATGCGCCGGAAGTTACCTCTTTATTGTTCCCGCAGGCCGCTGTAACGACTGCCAGGATTAACGTCATGAAAAGCATCGAAATTCTTTTACTCACTTGAATCACTCCTATAGAATAATTTGTATTATACACATGTGGATAAGCCGCACCTCTGTGTGAGTTTATCCACTGTTTGAATAACAGCTTCAGGTACTGCAGACAGGCTTAAGTATTATAAGATACTAGTTAAAATAGAGACAGAATCTGTTGCCGTTCACGTTGTGGATCTCGATATCCATATCGTAGATTTCCTTCAAAACGGCAGAATCAATAATCTCGTCTGTCTTCCCTTCCTTTACCACCTTGCCGTCCTTCAGAGCGACAATGTAATCGGAGTGGCAGGAAGCGAAGTTGATGTCGTGGATCACGATGACGATCGTCTTGCCAAGCTCCTCCACCAGCCTTCTGAGCACCCTCATAATCTGCACGGAATGCTTCATATCCAGGTTATTCAAAGGCTCATCGAGCAGGATATATTCCGTATTCTGAGCCAGCACCATCGCCAGATAGGCTCTTTGCCTCTGGCCGCCGCTGAGTTCATCCAGGAACTTATCCTGCAGCTCTTGAAGCTCCATATAAGCGATCGCTTCATCGACGAATTTGTTGTCTTCGGCAGTAAGTCTGCCCTGAGAGTATGGAAACCGCCCAAAGTTAACCAGATCCCGGATCGTAAGGCGTATATTGATATGATTGGATTGTTTGAGAATAGATATTTTCTTGGCCAGATCGTTACTTTTCCACTGCCCGATTTCTTGGCCGTCAATGAAGACTTCGCCTTCATCTTTAGTAATCAAGCGGCTGACCATAGATAACAGCGTACTTTTGCCGGCCCCGTTAGGTCCGATAAAAGAAGTAATCTTCCCTTTCTCGATCTTGACCGAGACTTTGTCGACGACTTTTTTGCCGCCGTATTGTTTGGATACGTTCTTGACCTCTACCACGATTTTTTCTCCTTTAATAGAAGATAGATAAAGTAGACACCGCCAATGAAGTTGATAATCACGCTCAAAGTTGTTGAGAAGGTGAATACCCGTTCTACAATCAGCAGACCTCCTACTAAAGCAATGATGCTGATCAGGATGGAACCCGTAATAAGATCCTTGTGCCGGTAGGTTCTCAGGAATTCATGAACCACGTTCGCAACCAGGAGCCCCAGGAACGTAATCGGACCGACGAGCGCGGTGGCAATCGAGATTAGAATCGCGACCACGACCAGCAGCCTTTTGACCACATAATCGTAATCGATCCCCAGGTTCACGGCATGCTCCCTGCCCAGCGCCAGCACATCCAGATATTTGGTAAACCGGGCGAAGTACGCAATGACCAGCGCCAGCAGGATAATCGAGATGATCAGCAAATCCGTGTTCACGTTATTGAAGCTGGCGAACATTTTGTCCTGTACCCGCAAGAACTCGTTCGGATCAATCAGTACCTGCATGAACGAAGAAATACTCTGGAAGAACGTCCCGAAGATTAACCCGACCAGCAGGAGGAAGTAAAGATTGTTGCCTTCTCTTTTGAAAAGCAGTTTGTACAGCACCCCGGTGAACATGACCATGAGCGCAATGGAAAGAAGGAAGTTGACGTTCTTGTTAAGCAGGAAGCTGGCTGAGCCGCCCAGGAAGACGATGGCTGTCTGGAACAGCATATACAAGGAATCCAGTCCGATAATGCTCGGCGTCAGAATCCGGTTATTCGTAATCGTCTGGAAGACCATCGTCGAGAAGGCGATCGCTCCGCCCGTCAGAATAATGGCGAGAATCTTCTTGGGTCTAGTCCGCAGTATATAGTCCCAGTTGCCCGCTGCATCAATCGTCATAAAGATGGCAATGAGGACGAGCGCGATGATGGCTAAGATGCTGATTTTCAGTTGTACTTTTGCGTTCATAATGCCTTTCTCCTCATAAGCAGATAAAGAAAAATTCCACTTCCGATAACGCCGACGGTCAGTCCGATGGAAATCTCATACGGGAAGATAATAATCCTGCCCAAGATGTCGCAGAACAGAACGAAGATGGCGCCCAGCAAAGCTGTATGAGGAAGGCTTTTCTTCAGGTTGTCGCCCGTGTATAAGGTAACGATATTCGGAATGATCAGACCCAGGAAGGGCAGCATACCGACAGTCAGCAGAACTACGGAAGACACAAGCGCTACGATAATCAGGCCGATGTTGACGACCTGTTTGTATTTGAGACCGAGATTCGTTGAGAACTCTGCCCCCATTCCTGCAATGGTGAAGCGGTTCGCATAGAAGTAAGCAATGATCAGGATCGGTATGCTTACATAGAGCAGCTCATAGCGACCTTTCATGATCATCGAGAAATCACCCTGCAGCCATGCGGACATGTTCTGGATAAGACCATTCTTGTAAGCAAAAAAGGTTGTGATGGAACTAACGATATTACCGAACATCAATCCAACCAAAGGAATGAAAATCGTATCTTTGTATTTCACCCGGTCTAGAATCTTCATAAAGATGAAGGTACCGAGGAGGGCGAAAGCAAAAGCCACAAGCATTTTCTGAAGCGGAGTCGCGGATCCGAACAGCATCATTGCAACGAGAATACCGAACCTCGCGGAATCCATGGTTCCGGCCGTTGTCGGTGACACAAACTTGTTGCGGCTTAGCTGCTGCATAATCAGACCGACCACACTCATTGAGATTCCCGCGATCAGAATCGCTATTAATCGTGGCAGCCTGCTGACGAGCATAATTTGTACTTTATCATCACTCAGATTAAACAGATCCAAAGGGCTTATGCTCTTAACCCCGATAAACAGTGAGATAAATGAAAAGACGATGAGCGCAATGACGAGATATCTCTTTTTCATAACAGTTCCTTTGGGCGGCGTAGTAATGTTGAATGAATAGTTCGTTAACAGAAACTTTCTCATTAAGAATGAGATTCATTATCAATTAGGCTTACTTAAAGTATTATAGCACCTCCCCCTCATCTGTCAATCTTATAAAGCGTTTTTTAATTGTATATTTATACATTTGAACAAATATCGAAAAAATCAGCTGTTTATACGGGATTATAAGGACAAACCATGGGTTTATATTTCACATACAAACAAAATTATGCAGATTATAATGATTATCGGGTTGTACTACATGCTTCATAATGAAGCTTCATGACCAGATACGATTCTCAATTAGCATTAGAGAAAGTCTGATACACACGAAGTGAGAAGGTCGCCACAAGTAAGTAACAGAAGTTTGTAACCACCTTATACTTGGCTCTCTGCCAAACAACGAAAAACCAGACAATCTTCTTCATCAGAAGTGCCCGGTTTTCTTTGGTTGGTCTGTGCAGAAGTTGGTCTAGCTGCAAGCTCAGTCCTCCCTTTCCCTATCTCGTAAAGTCCATTTTCTCATAACGGTCAAATACCCTATGGAGGCTGCATTCAATAGGATAAATATCGTGATATAGAGCAGCCATACGGGAAGATTCAGTAGGGCAACGGCTTTGAAACAAAGCATAATAAGGCCTATTAATAGCATAAAGCCAATCAGATAATAAAGCTTGCCTCGCGCAGAGGTCCCCTTGATCCGTGTACGTATGGCCTTCCGCTCCTTAACGATACTGACGATCAGGTAAGCGGTAACACTAAATCCGATATAGGCACGGGCCGTGAAGAAAAGAATAGCGCCCGCCAGAAGAATCATCCATGTCAATTTCTCGTAATGTTTATCGATCCATCGAAACATTCTGCTCACACCCTTCAAGTTCTTTTCGTAAAATGAGGGAGTCATCTTCTGCCTTCTAGTATATCAGATCATGCAAAAGAGACCTGACAAACGTGAAGAATTAACTTTCTAATCCGTGCATATCCTAAACCAAAAGGCTGCCGCTTCCTTCCTCGGTACCGTTCATTCAGACGAAGAAAAAGCAAGGAGGAGAACCTCCCTGCTTTTCTATTTCCCGTGTATGAAATTAAATAAACAAGTTCACTTTCGCCTCGTTGGCGTCACCCAGATAAGCGGCTACACCGGCGTATTCGATATCGTCAATCAACTCTTCCTTCTGCAAGCCCAGCAGGTCCATTGTCATCGTGCAGGCAACGAGCTTGACTCCCTGCTCCTGCGCAAGCTCAATCAGCTGCGGCAAGGACAGTGCATTGTGCTTCTTCATGACGTGTTTGATCATTTGCGGACCCATGCCGGCAAAATTCATTTTGGACAGCCCGAGCTTCTCGGGGCCGCGCGGCATCATCCAGCCGAAGGCTTTCTCGAGAAAGCCTTTCTTCACGTTCACGGCTTCGTCCTTGCGGAGCGTGTTGAGGCCCCAGAATGTGAAGAAAATCGTGACCTCGTGGTCATAAGCGGCTGCGCCGTTAGCTATGATAAAAGCGGCAATGGCTTTGTCCAGTTCACCGCTGAAAAGTACAATCGTCGTTCGTTCCTTCTGATTCTCCATCTCCATTAATCGCACCTCTTTGCTGTTTGTATTTTACATATACCCGTATACGTATATTTTAGGTTAAAATTTTTTTTAATTCAACCGTTAATATCCTCCACGACCTCCTTCGAAGCCCCACAAAAGGGAAGCGAACACCAGAACGGGTCCGCTTCACTCCCTTATATTTTTTTCACATAAAACGTGTACACCCCATTGTCTTCCTCATGCTTCACAAGCTCGTGCTTCGTCTGCTTCACCCAGGCCTGAAAGTCGTTCAGTGAGCCTTTATCGGTCGAGATGACCTGCATAACCTGACCGCTCTCCAGCGTATCGAGAGCTTTCTTCGCTTTAACGATCGGCATCGGACAAGCCATGCCTTTGGTGTCTACTGTAATGTTGGATTCCATGTGTGTATTCCTCCTTAATTGTCATGAACAGCGCAGCGGTTCGGACCTATCTCCATCTCGCGCTGCTCTTCTTCGTCGGGCGTAATTTTGCCCATGTTCGTCTGTCTGATTTCCTGATAAGCGTTCGGCTGAGGCGGCAGGTTCTCGGATACCGTGCTTCTGAACTCCGCTTCATTCTGAATATTGAGGCCCGGATTATCCTTGAACAGGTCTCCGAGACGGGCGGACACCAGGCCGCCCTCGCCCAGCTCTGTGAACTTACCGAAGTGAGCCGGGAGAACGAGCAGTTCGTCTGACAACCGCTTGTAGCGGTCATACAGCGTGGTCCGCAGGTCCGCGACCCAGTCCTCCGCTTTACCTGCCAAGTCCGGCCGCCCGATCGAAGCCACGAATAGAATATCGCCTGTCAGCAGATACTGGTCATCGACAATAAACGATGTGCTTCCGATCGTATGGCCCGGAGAATAGATCGGCTCTATGCCGATTCTCGTGCTGCCTACCGTAATATCCGCCCCTTCCTCCAGCTTCTCATAGCTGAAGACCACTTCATCGGCGTCTTTGGGAGGAAGCCAGTAGGTTGCGCCCGTCTGCTCCGCTAATTTACGGCCGCCGGAAATATGGTCCGCATGCAGATGCGTATCCAGCGTGTGCTTAATGACGGCGCCGCGCTCCTTCGCAAAATCCGCGAATACATCCGTGGTGCGTACCGCGTCAATTACAGCCGCTTCTCCGCCGGAGATTACCATATACGACAAACAGCCTTTACCGATACGTACGAACTGGTAGATCGAGCCCCCGTCCTTCAGGTCGCCAGCCTTAACCGGCTCCAGATGCTCACTCCAGGATTTCATTCCTCCCAGAAGATAAGCTACATTCGTACGGCCGTTCTCTGCCAGCTGTTCTGCGACGAACTTGGAGGAGCCTTCCTTGGCACAGACGACCAGCACTTCCCCGTCAGCCGGAATCTTGTCCAGTACGTGGTCCACGCCGTCAAGAAGCTCGAAGTAAGGGACGTTAATAACCTCCACCCGGTTGCCTTCAATCTTCCAATCGTTAAAATCATCCTCATTACGTACATCTAGTATAAAAAGAGGCTCGTCACGAAGCACTTTGCGGGTTACTTCAGCTGCTGTCATTCCCCGGATTTCCACTGTACTCATTTCATATTTCCTCCCTTTGTTCCATAGTTGTGTTTGTTCGCCTGCTGCTGTTGCACCGTTAATGATTCAAGCAGTTAACTTTCCTTAAAATGTGAGAGTTACATTCGCGTCAAAGGCAAAATCCAGGAAGGTTGCCGCGCCGCCGACTTCAATACCCGGCACGAAATCTTCTTCTTTAAGTCCGATTACGTCCATTGTCATCTGGCAGGCGATAATACGGACGCCCATTTCCTGAGCCATTTCCAGCAGCTGCTCGATTGCGGGTACGTTGGCATTCTTGAAACCTTCAGCCATCTGCTCTTTGCCTGCCGGAAGCGGCAGCTGCTTGTGCATGTCCTTGTGAATCAGGTTAAGCCCTTCGAAGGTAAAGAAGATAGCAACCTGAGCATCAGTTGCCGCGGCTGCCGTGGCGATATTAAATACTTTATAAGCGTCAAATAATCCGCCGTTGGATGCGATAATCGCTACTTTGTTAGTCATAATCGTAAGCCCTCCTGGGATTCAAATATAATAAGTTACGTTCATTTAATTCTGCTCTTGGGAGCCATTCCACTCCGACATGCCCGGCACTACATTCCGGATCTGTTTAAATCCTTTCTCCGTCAAAAGCTGGGCAGCCATATCACTTCGTCTGCCTGTCCGGCAAACTACGTGCAGTTCCTCCTCCGGGTTAAGCTCGCCCAGTCTTTGCTCCAGCTCTCCGAAGGGAATCGAAATCGCGCCAGGGATACGGCCGAATGCATATTCAGCCGGCTCGCGAACGTCCAACACCCGGATTTGCGGGTTATCCTGAAGTTTCTGCTGCAGCTGCTCATTGGATATGGTGTGCGGAAACTTGTGTTCTTCTTTTACTTCGGAAGGGTCGGATTTACGGATGAAATGGTGAAATACATCCCCTTCCTGATTAGAACCGAGATACTGGTGGCCGGTGGTCTTGGCCCAGCTCTTAATATCCGCGAGGGAGCCTTTGTCCGTCGCCTGCACTTCCAGCACTTGTCCGGACTGCAGCTGTTCGATAGACTTCTTCGTTCTGACAATCGGCATCGGACATGCCAGTCCTCTTGCATCTACGACTTGGTCCGCTTTAATGGATGACATAATATGGGTGCCTCCTTGTAGGTAGTTTGCTCTACTATTCCGACCGGACTTTTCGCATCGAGGACATTCACGCCCTCTTAGCACAAGCTGCGTCTGTTTAGTATCCATTCTTTCTTCCTGCTTCATTCACGTGCCAAGGCTTCAGATTTCATAAACCTTGTTTTCTTTAATACTGATACCCGTATGGGTATATTGACACTATACTTGGATTTGTTCTTTTCGTCAAGTCGGGGATACGGGTAATCTTTGCCTGATCCCATTCGAATACAGAGCAAGCATCTGGTTTGGACTGCTGTACATCGATAAAGGTTACTCCCATGAAGTTAATTCGGTATAATTGGACAAGGCTGTTAACCTTAAACTACTGCAAGGCGAGGCGGTACATACTATGGATTTTATTATTGCAGGGATCGTCGTGGTCTTGAGTCTGATCGTTCCTGCGGCGGTTAGGATGATCAGGCAGCGGAATACGTTTATCCAAGAGATCCGTAAAACCAAACACATCCTTACAAACGGCACACCCGCAAGCGCGGTCGTAACGGCGTTCACCCAATCCTCCGTACAGGTGGATGACCAGCCGGAAGTATTTCTGGAACTGGCCGTCACTATGGAAAGCGGAGAGACATTCCGGACGGAGTTAACCACCGTTGTTGTGAGGGATCAGCTTCCACAATTCCAGCAGGGCCGTACCATTGCCGTGAAGGTGCTGGAACGCAGCAATCAGCGCGAAGTCGCGGCCGAAGGGGCTTATTTTGCCGGGTTGAAGATTTAGGGGACGAAGGATCACGATCACGGCAGTCGTAATCCTCCCTATAACCAAACAAAACGCTTCTCGCACGTCGGACGTGTCTGAGAAGCGTTTTTGGTGATTTTTTTGCTGCGACGATTACCTGAGATTTTTGACCTCTATATCCGACTTAATTAGTTTTTACTGCAATCATATACATATTTAGTAAATGAGTTGTGTTCCATATGAAGAGTATCAGCCAACCTTATATAGACCGAAGAAATCACCCTGAAAATCAAGTAACCTGCGACTACACCGGCTAAATTCATCACAACATCGTTACTGTCTATAATTCGGTAAGGGTAATTTAAGAGGACAGAGATACTTAACTGGAAGCATTCAATACAAATTCCTACTAGTGCGCCAAGCAGAATTATCCTTCCGAAACCGCGAGGTTTTATTAAATAATTAATGATAAAACCAAATGGGATCGTCATCAGGATATTTAAAGCATGTTCTTTAGTAAATGAAAAATTGTCGGACAACCATAAGAGCTGCATATTTATGTTTTGCCTAAATGCTGTGCCAGGCCTTACAAGACTCAAGTAATTTTCATTCACCGGAATTGGAAATAGTGTGTACTTGATGACATAGCATACATAGATATAAAAGATTCCATGAAAAATTAAGCTTATGTATACTTTGGGGTTATTTTTTCTTTGTTGCAGATAAACAAAAATCAAATAAACGGGCAGACTTAAGATCATATAGAAGATATGAAATCTTAGCATAATAGAGCTGCTCCTTAATGTGTTAATTGAGCTGCCGGAGGTAGCAGCTCAATTAACAATCTTACTACATTGAAGTTAATGTACCTGCGTGCTCCCAGTACTCATGAATCGATCATAACCTTCCAACTAGTTAATTTCATGCTGCTAAAGTACTGTTTTTATTGCCAGCCTCGACCTGATGTGGGTCCACCTTTTACTCCCCTTTAGTATCCAGCGGTTTGAGGTGTGCCTCGATCTCCGCTCTGCGGGATTCGAGGAACGGCGGCAGCGCAAGAGATTCACCCAGATGAAGGATATCTTCATCCGTATCGAATCCCGGGCCGTCCGTTGCCAGCTCGAACAGAATGCCGTTCGGCTCTCTGAAATAGAGCGAACGGAAGTAAAAGCGATCCACAAAGCCTGAGTTCGCAAACCGCGCGGCCCGGATCCGCTGAATCCATTCGCGGAGTTCCTCCTCGTTGTCTACGCGGAACGCCACGTGGTGCACACCGCCGCGGCCGAGCTGTTCGGGAGCGAGGTCATGACGCTCCTCGACGTGTACTTCAGCCCCGCTGCCGCCTTCCCCCGTCTCGAATACGACGATGTCCGGCTGTCCGGCAGCCTCGGAGGCGTACTCGCCCGCGCGGCGGAATCCCAGCAGCTCCGTGAGAACGACAGTGGTCGGCAGCGGATCTTCGACGGTCAGCCGGACCGGACCGAGCCCGAGAATGCCGAACTCGCCGGGAACCGGGCTCTTCGTCCAAGGAATGCCACCCTGGACGCCCTGGTTCTTGCGATCCGATACGAGAATGAGACGCTGCCCCTCCAAATCCCGGAAGGCCAGCGTAGCTCTGCCCGCCCGGTCCTTGATCTCATCCCGGTCTACTCCGAACTCATCGAATCGCTTAGACCAGTAGGTCAAAGCCTCATCGCTCGCTACGCGCAGCGAGATCGCCGAAATACTGTTTACTCCTTCCCGGTTCTTGCCTGCCATCGGAATTTCAAAGAACGTCAGCTCCGTTCCCGGATTCCCCTTCTCATCGCCGTAGAACAAGTGATAGACGCTGATATCATCCTGATTGACTGTCTTCTTGACCAGCCGGAGGCCGAGCACTTTCGTGTAAAACTCGAAGTTGGCAGGAGCCTTTGCTGTAATTGCGGATACGTGGTGAATGCCTTTCAGTTCCATAGGGATACCCTCCTGATTACATATAATATTTGCGTGATTCAAGAAATGTATGACGAAACGGGCCTGGCTTTCTCACTGCGTGATATTCCTCTTCTTTACGAGCAGCGAGCAGCCGCCAATTCCCTGATAAGTCCGCCTTATAGTAATGAGTTTAGTGCTAAACTGATAAAAAGTCAAACATTCGACATCCCCGAAAAATAGTCATCGGCTCTATGTTAATTCACGAAAGGACATATCTTGCCCATTACTATCACCACGCTATAGACGGGAGGGCGCCACGACCCGGGAAGTTCTTTTAAACAACGATTACTTGCACGTTCATAAGAAAAGACACCGCGTTGCTAGACACGGTATCTTTCGTTATTTCACGCTATTCTTAGACAAAGGAAGGCTGCAATTGCTATCAAGATCCCTTACAGGTACTTCTTCCTTTCACAACTGCCGCCGCTTCCCGCTGCATGCCGGAATCTCATTTGTACACCTTCTATCTGACCCACTGCTTCTGAGCATCGAATACCATAACCTGTTCCCTAAAGACATTCACATGCTTCTGGAAAACCTCTACTTCCTCATCCAGACGCTTCAGATGGATAGGGCGCATATTCAGGCGCCGATCCAGCATTTCCTTCTGATCCTGAATCTTGAAGCGGAGCGTACCCAGCTCTTCCGAATGAATAGCGGCTTCCAGCCTATTGGTCGAAATGAGCGCTACCGTCGCCTGGAACGTATGCCAGAGATGGCCGATTTGAGCTCTATGCTGGTTAAACTCCTCCACCGCATTCTCATATACCTTCAGACGGGACATCTTGTTGTACAGTTCTGTGTAAGATTCCAGCAGAGCCATGACCTTCTCGCCCGCTTTACTGTAACGGCCTGCCTCCAGCAGATCTCTTGCTTCGGGCAGTTCGTCTCTCAGCCCTTCGTAAGCTTTCGTAAACTCCTTATAATCCCGCTCCATGGATGACCACACGGTTTCATGGAAATTTTCTTGAACCCGCTGCAGTTCTTCCCTATACTCCGCCTCCGGATAATGCAGATCACGGATATTATCGTCCAGCAATTTCAAATTCTTGTGGACACTGTCCCGCAGCTCCAGCGTATCCTGTACCGAGCTGCCCGCACGCCGGATAGTAATGGCTATATCTCTGGACAACCGTTCCGCGTCCCTGATTTTGCCCGCCTGCAGCTGCTCCAGCAGGAAAACAGCCTTCTCCTGGGCACGATCCAGCTCATGGTGCACATCAAGCTCTGCAGGAGTCAAACCGTTGTCATGCATACTCCTGTCTACGGTAGACCGCACCTCACCGATCTCGCGGATAAACTGCTGCTGCCTGTCATACAGCTCCGGAATCACCTTGAGCAAACGCTCAATATCCGACAGCTGGTTAAGGATAGGCTGAATCCCGACGTTGACATTGATAAAATCGGACAACTGTTCCCTCTTCACGATCTCAATCCGGTTGTTCACTTGCGCAAGCTCGGCTTCGATCTCCGCCACCCCGTAAATACCCGCGCGATCCCGGGTTCTATTCATCAGGAACTGAATCTTTTCTTCCAGCTCACCCATCGCTTTGTTGTTTTCTTTCTCAAGCTCGCTGAATTTCTCGACTTTCTGACTCAGATTTTCATACACACCCTGGTACTCCTTAAAAAGCACCTTACATTCCTCTATGGAGGCTCCGGATGAGAACGAGAAAAAAGCAGATGGGATTTCAGACGTAACCCTTTGTAGTTCCTCGATAATCGTGAGCATCTCGCTCACCTCTGCATCTACCGGCTGAATAAGCCGCCTTGCGGAAGGACCGGAGTACAGCTCCAGCAGCAGCGACAGCCTTGCCTTATCACGGTACAAAGCGGCCGAGAAGCGTTCGACTTCCTCCAGAAACTTCTTCTTCTGACTCTTTAGCTTGCTGATGCGGACTAATTGATACAGAAGCAGCACTGCACAGGCCAGAAGCACAATGAATATAATAAAAAACTGTAAAGCCTGACTAAATGTAGTTACTTGAGCCGGGTTAGCGGCAGGAGCAGCGGCATAAACCGTATTCGTTAAGAATAGAAAAGAGGATAATGCAAGTGACAACCATTTTTTCATCGAAAAGCCTCCTGGTGAACATACTTTTGTCGTATATCGGAACACATGAATGTGGTTAGGAAAAGATTCCCGGGCAGGTACTTTGTGCAGACAGCCCTACCTTTTTCAGCAGCAGGTTAAACTTGGCAGTCTTCTCCTTAATTAAACCATAAGATCAGTAAACATTTGGAGTAAAAAATTTACATATATCAACTAGTTTTAATACTAGGTTCCAGCGTGAAATTCCTCTATAAAAGGGGCCAGCTATTTATTAACCCTCTTGATTTATCCCGCTTTTATTTCCATAATAATACACAAATGCCAGTCAACTATTGAACAGGAGTGTGGGACATGGATAACAGCGATCTCTTTTCTAAGCAATTCCTCTTTACAAAAATATTAGTTGGCGTTTGGGCTTCCGCGATCTTTGTTATTTTTTTCAGTTTCCTTAACCCTAATTTATTTCTTGATATAACTAACCTTGATAAGAAAGAACTTTTTATTTTATCCGCTTCTAGTTTCTCTATCTACTTTATATACTCGCTTCCTGTAATCACCATCTATGGAGGGATCGTTTCTCTATTGTCAGAGCGGCTTCTCATTCGGATTCCTATAAAAAATTGGTTTCTCCGAAATTTTATAAGATTCAGTTTATATTTAACCGGAGGTTTTATAGGAGGAACAACTGGACTTTACGGGGCATCTTCTTATTTTATAACGGAAAGAATATTAAGCTTTGCTAATCACAACTATACTTTCTTAAAATTGCTTGTGCTCAGCTCACCCCTACTCTTTTTATTTTTATTAAGTATGTTAATTCCTATGTTTAATTAATGTCCTATTTCTTTATCTCTATTATTAAAAGGATATACACAAAAAAGCCCACGCTCCCGCGCAGGCTTTCCTTGGTTTCCTAACCTTTCACACACTTCCGAAGGGTCTCCACGATCGATGCTATAACATCGTCTTCCCTGTACTTCAGAATCGGCATCGTATCTGCCGGATCCAGATAAGCATCCCGGTCCTGAACCTGTACGGCGACGCCCATGTGGATGCCGTGCTCTCTGCCCGCGGCCGCTGTGGCTGCGTCATGCTGCTCCATGGCTGGCTTCATCTGCTCCAGCGGCATAACCACAACCTTGGTCTCGGTCTGGCCGAGTTCATCCAGAATCATTTGATGAAACTCACTGTGTTTCATATTGATGCCGCTGATCGCGTATTTACCGCGGTGCTCACCATGTTCCATGGCCCCGACTGCCGCTTCGGCAACCTGCTGCGCGGTTACCATAGCGGTTCCACCGCCCAGTACCGGGGCGATTTCCTTGCCTTTGACCTGGTCGACGAACATGGTCCACAGCGGCATACGGCCCGGCATCGTTCCGAAAATATACGGCAGACGCAGAGTCGTTACGTCCATCGCGCCTTCGCCCTCCATACAGGCGACTTCTTCTTGAAGCAGACGCGTACGCGGATAAGGATTGTTCATCAGCGGCAGATCGGTCCACACTTCGGCAAAATGCGCAAAGTACGAGCCGAACAGGACGAATTTCTTTACGCCTGCTTGTCTCGCCAGACGAGCCAATCTCTGAGTCGGCCGAACATTCGCCTCATAGAAGAATTTCATGGCCGGGGCTTCCGGAACGATCCGTTCATCGGCACCCGCTGCATATATAAACCCATCCTTGCCGGCCAGCAGCTCCAGGACTTCCTCGTCACTCATCTCATTGATATCGCCTAACTTGCAATCTACTTCGCCAGGAAGCAGCTCTTCTGCAGGCATTGGCGGCAACGACAACGTCGAAACCTTGTAGCCGCGGGTTAGCAGTTCTTTGATCGTGTAATACCCTAAAAATCCTGTTCCACCCAATACGAATACGTTTGCCATGGAGTTCATCCCCTATGCTTGTTGGTTTTAAGAGAAGGTTGTGAATGAAATCTTTTTCATACTTCTATGATAAAGGATTTTTATTCCAAAATACACCCTTCATCTTGAAGACTTTGTGAATTTTTTCTCAAAGTTTTCGGCATGAAAAGTTGCACACATTCATGCAGAATCTATTTCTATTCCAGAGCTCTAAATACAAAGGAAGAAGACCAAGCTCCCGAGAGGAACTTGATCTTCTTCTTTTGGCATAAGAGCTAATTGCCGCTATCCAGAGCCTCCGCAATAACGCCTGCTAATGTAGAAGTCAGCAAAGTAGATACGTTGCTCAGCACAATGACGGCGGCTTTCTTATCCAGCAATTTCATATAAGAAGCGGTATAGCCGTTAATGCCGCCGTGATGAAAAGCTAACGCTTGATTACGGGCGGTTCTGGCCAAATGCCAGCCGTACCGGTAAGGCTGCCGCTCATCGAAAGCAAAAATCTGTGCTGTCATGCCGCTTGGGAACAGAACACCTTCATCAAGCGCGGAATCAAGCAAATGCAGATCCTCTGCGGTAGAGACAAGCCCTCCGGCCGAATAGGCATTGGACATGTCCATGTACGAAGCGTTCTGAAGCTCACCCGCGGGAGTCATCTCATAGCCGCTTGCTTTATGAAGCAAGATCGTCCTGGAATCGAGAATGGTATTCTGCATACCGGCAGGCTGAAAAATTCTGTGGTCCAGGAAATCCTCATACGGCAAACCACTGACAGTTTCGATGATTTTGCCCAGGATCAAGTAGCCTGAATTGGAGTAGCTAAACTTCTCGCCCGGTTCGGACTCTGGCGGAAGAGATTCGATCCATTCCAGCAGTTCATCCACAGAATGCGGTTGAAGAGACCGCACGGCAAAATCGGGCTGCATCGTCAGATTACCGATTCCCGATGTATGGTTCAGCAAATGCGTAAGCGTAGCTCCCCGGGCCGTCGAGAAGGCAGGAAGAAACTTGCCGACCGGATCGCTCAAGTTGATCCGCTTGTTCCCGGCGAGCATCAACATAGCCAAAGCCGTGATCGATTTAGTAACGGAGCCTATTCGGAAACGGGTGGCGCAGGTATTAGGAATGTTCCACTCTCTGTTGGCGATACCAAAGGCTTCTTTATATACGAGCCGCCCCTCTTGTGAAACAAGAACAGCGCCATTAAATTTCTCGGGATTCTGAGACAAATAGGTATGAATCGCATATTTCAACATGTTTTCAGGCACTCCTTTTAAAATGAGAAATGTTAGGTACCTGAAATGTGATCTAAGGGCAAGGTTAACGACCTCCCAGCAAAAAAATCCAAACGACGGCAGGCCATTCCTGCTCTATTTAACTATACCAAGGAAAAGCCCGATCTTCTACTTCAAGCTGGCTTTCATCTCTTTCACAAGCTCAACGACGGCCCGATCCGGCTCCGTTCTATAATAAATGATACCTTCCTTGTTGAATTCAAGAACCCACCACAACCAGTGAAGGCTGGACTTGTTGCGAATCTCCGACTTCGTTTGGGCAATAAAGACCCGGCCTTGTTCATCAATTAGCAGGTTCCTGCCCTTGTCCGAATCGTAGGAGATCCTTGTAAAGGAGGACGGCTTCATATGTTTCAGTATCCGCTCGGGTGTTTTTGACACCCATTTGTCCTCGTTCAGGGAGAAAAACTTGCTTACCAGAGCCGTCTCCTTCAGACCGGTCTGTTCCTCCATGAAATATAACGTCTCCGCTTTTCCGAAATCGGCAAACGCCGTACGATTAGGAAGCAGTGTAGCGGACAGCAAACTGGTAACGAGCAGATATACCAAAGCCGCAGATATGAGGATAAGTATACCTTTTTTAATGTTCAGAGCTTGCAGAGCTTTCTTTTCCAACCTGTTTCCCCCTAATTATTTTCTATTATCGTATCACATTCGTGGAATATTTTGACTAGAAACTCTATACACCTTTCTAATAACATCGCTTTTCAAAATAGAAGACTCCAATCACTGTCGCCACAACAGGATTGGAGCCTTTTGTTCTTAGATTATACTCTTTGGTTATTCGTGCGTTAAGCGCCCGATCTTGTTGCACTCTTCCGCGAACCATACGGAACCGTCAGGTCCCAGTGCAAGCCCATGTGGTTCAGCATGGTCCGTAGGGATGGGATACTCCGATATATCCCCTTGCAACGTGATGCGTCCAATGCGGTTTGCACTCCATTCCGTGAACCAGAGGTCACCGTGCTGTCCGGCAATGATTGCGTGAGGCCGGGCACCTTCGGTGGGGAGCGGATATTCCGTGATTGCACCCGAAGTCGTGATTCTTCCGATTCTGTTCCCCATAATTTCTACGAACCAAAGCGCACCATCCGGTCCATGAGTAATAACAACGGGTCCGCTTTGTTGGTGCGGAAGCGGATACGTTGTCAGGGTACCGTCAATCGCCATTCTACCGATCGCATTGCCCTGGTTCAACGTGATCCACAAGGCACCATCCGGCCCCGCCGTTATAAAAGAAGGGAATGCCCCCGGTTCCGGAAGCTCATATTCAGTGATTTCACCTGCTGCACGAATGTTCCCAATCTTATTGCCCGTGATTTCCGTAAACCAGATAGCCCCGTCCGGTCCTTCTGCAAGGCCATAGGGTCCTGCATCTTCTGTAGGCACATCATATTCCACCAGGCGTCCGTCCATGGTCATTTTCCCTATCTTACCCGCCTTATATTCGGTAAACCACAGGGTACCGTCAGCTGCGCACAGGATCGAAGAAACTCCTGCGTTTGCAGTAGGCAGCGGAAACTCCCGGATATCGCCATCCGCGGTTATTCTTCCGATCCGATTCCCTTCTTGTTCCGTAAACCACATCGAGCCATCTTGTCCGAGTGTCATTCCGTAGGGCCCCGAGTTCGGATGCGGCAGCGTGAATTCTTTAATTATCGGCATCTTCATACGTCCTCCCTCGTAATAGATTGATAGGTTGACTGATACGAATCTTCTATTCATTTATACTTCTCACTCTACTTGTTGAATGGCAGCTTATCCAGAGAGAGAATGATTCTAGTCATTTTGTATCTTCAACGGGACGTCTCTTATCCATTACATTGCGTTCGCCCTCATGTATAATAAAAAAAGTCTTACCTCTACACTCCATAACGTGAATATGACGAAGATCAGGTGATGAGAAGTGGCGGTTCTAGCCATTAAGGATTTAGAGAAATATACGGAGAATATGATCGTATTTCCCGCGTTTAGTCTGGAAATCAGCCAGCATGATGTAATCGCACTATATTCCAGCATGAATGTGCGGCACACGCTGCTCCATATGCTGCTTGGCAAAATCGCGATTTACAGCGGCGAGATTCAAATCAATCAGCAGCAGCTTTCGAAGAATAAAGCGCGGTATTTTGCCCAAATCGGCTTTTCCCTATTAGATGACGGTATGTATGAACGGCTGACGGTGAAAGAGAACTTGGTTTTCTTCAAAAAGCTGTATGATTCGCCTTTTCCAATAGAAGAAGTCATGCGGACGGTACAGCTGGAAATGAAAACGAATATCCGGGTGAGCAAGCTCTCCGTATCGGAGAAGAAGCGGGTGCAGTATGCGCGGCTGCTTTGTCAGAATCCGGCTCTGCATGTGTATGAGGAACCGGAACAGAATGTGGACAATGAAACGAAGATGGTTTTTCAGAAAATGGTCCGTGGTCTCAGCGCAAGCGGCAAAAGCATTCTCGTCCTGACCGGGAACATGGAAACAGCTCTCAGTCTTACCAATAGAGTGTATCGTCTCGATCATAAAGGCCTTCACGCCTTCGATATCGCCGACGACCAGGAGCAAGATGGACTAGCGGAACAGCAGGAGGTCACAGCGGCTTCCAAGAAACCCGAAGCAGTAACCGGTACAGTGGTTGAGCATGAACCGGCTGCCGGGGAGGCGGCTGAAGCACCGGATACGGCATCGGATGCAGCTGTCGCAGCGGAAACTGCAAATGATGAAGATGATGCGGAACCTGAGGTTACTTCGCAGCCCGTCCGTTTTGGCAAAATTCCAACGAAGATGAACGATAAAATCATTTTGTTCGATCCCCCTGAGATCGACTACATCGAAAGCAGCGAAGGGCAATCGAATATTTACATCAAAGGCGATGTGTATCCGAGTGCGTTCAAAATCAATGAACTGGAGGAGCGGCTGCGTCCTTATGGATTTTTCCGGTGCCACCGTTCCTATATTGTGAATTTGCAGAAGGTCAAAGAAATTGTGACCTGGACACGGAACAGTTACAGTCTCATTCTGGAGGACCAGGCGAAGTCATCGGTGCCTCTGTCCAAGACCAAAATGGCCGAACTCAAGGAAATGCTCGGACTCAAATGAGGTCTGAATGACTGGCATGCGCTAAACCCATACAACTTTAAGATAATGGAAATATTCCCTCCTATTAGTTGATTCCGTGCGATTTTCAGCCTGAAAAATGCTCCATTCGGCCCGAAAACCGCTTCATCCGCTCATTTAGCCACTCCATTCGCCTCCAAATACGCTCCATTCACAGGCCCGTATGCTCCTTTCAATGCCATTATAATGCGGGCTTTCCCAGGCTCGTTTAGAGTAAGGGTATCGACAAAACGAACGAATGAGTGGAGGCAAGCGAGTATGGAAAACATCATCGAAGTCAAATCGTTAGGCAAATTATTTACAAATTCTCCGGCCCTCAAGGACGTATCCTTCCATGTACGGAAGGGAGAAACTTTTGGGTTCCTGGGTCCGAGCGGATCGGGAAAAACCACAACCATTAAAATATTAACGGCACAGCTCCATGCGACTTCAGGCAGCGCTTGTGTGTTCGGAGTCCCGACTACTCAATTAAAAGAAGAGGCCTACCGTAAGAAAATCGGCGTGCTTACCGATAACAGTTCCCTGTATACCCGCTTGAGCATTGAAGACAACTTGAAGCTCTATTGCGACCTGTACGATGTTCCAATTAAGCGGATCGGCGAGGTACTGGAGATGGTGAATCTGGCTTCCGAACGGAAGAAAACCGTCGCCAAGCTATCCAAGGGAATGCTCCAGCGGGTGACGCTGGCCCGTGCTTTCCTGCATGAGCCGGAGCTCTTGTTCCTCGATGAGCCTACATCGGCACTCGATCCCGTGAACACCAAGCACGTTTATGAGGGATTGGCCCGTCTTAAAGCCGGCGGAACGACGATCTTCTTAACGACACACGACATGAATGAAGCGGAGACGCTGTGTGATCGGGTCGCTTTTCTGAACAACGGGTCGATTCAACTCATGGATTCCCCCCGCAACCTGCGTGAGAAATTCGGAGATGCCACACTCACCGTAGAATTAAACGATGGAACCCTGGTGATCGTGAAGCGCGGGTCCGAAGGCGCCCAGACGCTGTACGACTTCATGAATGCAAACCAGGTTAAATCCGTATATTCGAACAACCCCACATTGGGAGACATCTTTGTAGACATAACCGGGAGGGAACTGGCATGACATTTTCATGGAAACGTTCGATGGCTATTTTACAGAAAGATTTTAAGGATATTTCCAAAAATTTGTATGTATCCACCACGCTGTTCATTCCTCTTCTCATGGCTGCGCTGTACAGCCGGATGGGAATGGGGACGGTAAATTCTTACTTTATGGTGTTTAATATCACCTTCACGCTGGTAGCCACGTTTATCCAGTGCTCTCTTATTGCAGAGGAGAAAGAAAAGAACACGCTGCGGGGACTTATGCTTTCCCCTGCCAGTACTTTAGACATCATTGGCGGCAAAAGCCTGCTCAGTCTGCTCGGCACCATCGTTATCCTGGCTGCTTCTATGCTGCTCATGGAGTACAATCCGGCCAATATTGTGATCGTCTCTCTTGCGCTTCTCTTCTCGGCGGTGTTCTACATCGGTATGGGGACCCTGCTCGGACTGGTAACCAAGAACGTGATGGAAGCTTCCGTGGCTGTTATGCCGATCTTTCTGCTCTTTTCCTTCGGATCTCTGATTACCGCCTATACCGAGCAGTACCCGATTCTCAAAATCGCGGAGTACATGCCGAACATTCAACTTGTTGAATTAGCGAATCAGGTGGAATCCGGCGCAGGTTTGGCAGGTGTGTGGCCGAATCTGGGGGTCATTCTGCTGTGGGCTATCGTTGTTCATGTCCTGGCAGTGGTGGTGTATAAGAAGCGTATGGTGGACGAATAGAACAAACAAGGCGGGCGCCGAAATTCATCCGATGCCCGCCTTGTTTTCGGTTTTATGCTTTTTGCGGCGGAGCGTCGTATACAGCAGAATGAGTCCCGGCAGCGTGAACACGACACCGGCGATCAGCAACACGACCATCGTCTCGAATGTTCTCGCTGCGGATTTTAAATTCCCATAAACCTACCCCGGTACCCGGCTGCCCTCTCAACGCTTGAGGTTCACTTAACAAATACAGGCGGCGAGTAAAATAAAACGAGAAGAATCCAAGCAGCAGCAAAATGACGGCTATGATCCATTTTAGAGTTCTCATGTCAGCACCTCTAATCTCAGTCTAAGCTGCTATATTCGGGCTTACTCGGCAAGAGTCAGCTTGTAATCTTCTAAATTCCAATACTGACCTACAGGGAATTTTTTCTTGGGGTTGTAAGTCACCTTCGGATCGCCGTCGATGTCCGCTACATAAATAAGTTTCTCTTGGGCCGCCTTCTCCAACATGCCGGCTTTGATATAGCCATTCGCTTCAATAATGCCTTTATATTCTCCGCCCAATCTCTTGATTTGGTCGTCAATAAAAGCTTTGTCGACATACGGGGTTCCTTTGACCCTGTTAACGGAAGTTGCCCGCAGACCTTGTCCATCAATGAACCGGGAGTAAACGTGTGTTAATTCCAATTCATACAGATCCACCAGTTTCTGCACTTCTTGTTCGGACAGCGCTTTGGCAAAAGTAAATGTCGTCAATATCCGTTCGTCAGCCGGCACTTTATTTTTAAGTTCCAATGCGCTGGCTTTTTTCTGCCGAACGCTTTTTTCAAAATCCTGTTTCGTATTCGGCACTTTGGTGTGCTCCGAGACAGGCATAAACGGAATGCGGTCATATAGGCCTGAAACGGTTAGAGTCATTACAACTCCAGCCGTAAGGATAAGTTTGGTTATCATGGTTTAAACGGCTCCTTCATCTGGTATGAATTTGTATGCTTGTTTCTCCTTTCATCCTTGGAGACGCGGGAATGGGTAGAATGTTTCAGTTGTTTTCTAAAGATTGGATCAATTTAATGTTTGCCGAGGGGCTGCCCCATCCCGGGATCATCGCTCTGCGGTGAATCGAGGTCCATGTACCGGTCGTCACTCTGTACAAAAAGCGTATGGTGGACGAATAGAGCAAACAAGCTGGCCCCGGATTCATCCGGTGCCAGCTTTATCTGGTTTTATTCGATACAGAATTATCCGGTCTAGTACCGTTAGCACGATCCCGGCTATAGTTAAAGCGGTCAGCGGTTCTATGATGTTCTCGCCGGGGATTCATGCGGCAAGATTCCTCGAATACACGAGTGCGCCTCCCGAACCCATTACAACAAAATGCTTGCCCGACGGGGAAAATCCGCATTTGACCGGTCCATCCAAGCGCTTGAGGTCAATCATGACCGCATCCTTCAAATAGCGGTAGCCTTGCCGGAACACGTTATCCAGAACAACGGAAGCTCTCGGCCACCACGGATAAATGACATCAAGCCGCCAGCCGTCATCCGTCCCGAAGCTGCCATCCCCGGCTTGGAATCCAAAAATACCAATTTCCAGGCCCGTCAAAGGAATTGTAAATTTTAAATAATCCTTACTCATCCCTTCGTCCGTTAGAGAGGAATCCCGGTCTCTATGTATCCTATTTCCCGTAATCGCCTGGGTAATGCTGTACCCGGAGCCGCTGATCAGCACGAGGTTCTCATCCTCATCCCAGCCGCATGCGGTAACGCCCGAAGCCGGTACGATGACTTCATAGATCCATGGCTCCGGTGGGACGGTCTGCTGCATATTCTGAGCTTTTTCAAGCAACTCAAGCTCGAAGGGGGTTCTGATTTCATGGGTGGATTTTTTAAAAAAATTCATAACGGTTCCTTTCAAACTCCATATTCTGCTCGGTTGTCCTTTACTAGAGTGTACTATTTCCGGGGGCAAGGTGTGAATAGAAAAAGACCCTTCTGCCGAAGGGCCCTCTGTCTTATTGTTCGCAAGCGATCAGATCTTTGTCCCGATCACTCTTCTTATTAGCGTCATATAGTTCCTGTGAAACGTAAGGCTTGTACTTGGTTTTACCGCCTTTGTTCTTGACGGAAGCCGAACGAGCTACGCCGCCTTTGTAATCTTTGTTAAGTTCGGTGCAATTCTTGTACGTCTTGGCCTTTGCTTCTGCGACATTGCCGTAACCTAGCGGAATCCCGATAAATAGTGCTACAGCTAAGGCTGCTGCGAGCTTTTTCTTCATTGTATTTATCCCCTTAGACGAAATTAATTAAGCCCATTCATCATAAACCACCTGTTTATTATTTCCAATACAATTCCCGCTTAATTTTGCTAAAGATTTGATCAACAGATGTCTTGTACTCCAAAGGTTACAGTCTCAAATCTTCTAACTCCAGCAAAGTTATCGCCTGCGGGAATTCTCTTTTGACCGAACACACCGACAGCTTGTAGGGCCCATCTACTTCATATTGTTTGAAAAAATGCGTTTCCTCCGGTTCGAGCACGATGTTCTCCCCATTTTTGCGCAGCGTGAAGGAACCCAGCGGAATGGATAAGCCTTTGCCTACGGCCTTAATGTAGCTTTCTTTCAACGTCCACAAGTCATAGAAATAATCCAGCTGGTCCTCTGGCTGAAGTCTTCCCAGATCGTCATTCTCTCCCCGTGAGAAAAACCGCTCCGCAATTCCCTGGTCGATCGGCTTGATCTGCTCCACATCGATTCCAACTTCAACGTCTGCGACCGCCACCGCCACCCACTCACCCGAATGAGTAACATTGTAGCTGCATTCTTCTGCCGCGCCGCTTAAAAAAGGCTTGCCGTACGCATTCGCCGAGAACTGGAGCTCATCATTAGGCACGTTAAGCTTCCTGCACAGGCTCCACCGGGCCAGTACATCCGCAGCAATCGCCCTCATCCGGTCTTCGGCACGGACGAAACGCTCCGCTTTCGCCCTCTTCTCCTCCGTTATATAGCCCGAGAGCCGCTCTACTCTCCTGAATTCATCTTCCTCGTCCAACTTCAGTTTGATTGCATAAATATCCATGGCACGATCTCCTGTAAAGTTCTCATATTGTTTTGACAGCTGTTGAGGCTAATAAACACCCGTACTATAAAAGATAGTACTACTGGCAACTTCACTCCCCCGCTAAAATACAAGTGAGGCTTCTTCTCTTCCAAATAATCTGAGCCGGGAAAAGGAAGGTGTATGCACTTATGTTGCGATTTCTGCTCTATATCCTGGTAATCAGCGCGAGTTATTTTCCAGGGATGCTGCTTGGCACACTAGCCAAACTTCCTTTTCATAAAGAGGTCTTCAACCACAGGGAGGAGTTTTATGACCCGAAAGCTGTCATCTACTTCTTTATTGCCGTCCCCGTCTATATCACGCTGCTCTGTATCCGCAGAATCCTTGGCTTTACTTCACCTGTTTCCGATGCCCTAGCTCTGTCTTTCTTTAGCTTGATTGGTGCAGGTTTACTGGTCCCGTATTTCATGTATTTCGGTGTTTTCTGTAACCCGGATTATTATTTTTCGCCGGATATTCTGCGTTTTCTACTGTTTTTTGTCGGGACGGGTTTGTCCTTTGCTGCAGGTTCATGGGCCGCCGAGAGAGCTTTACACCGTCAATCATCAACCTGATAAAAGTTCGGGCTGCCTATTATGCGCAAGCGGCAACCGGCTCTCCAGCCAGGAAGGGGATGCGGCAGCTCCCTGCACTCTCATGTATCTTAAGCGTAATCCACCCGGCCTCCATGGAATTTTAGCGTATAAATTTCTTTCCCTTTGTATACAATACGCTCCTGCCCGGCAAAATTACCGAAGCCGCCGCTCCAACTGCACGCATACTCAAAATTTTCAAACTCGCCATCCGTGTAAGACTCTGGTCCTCTGTAAGGAGTCTCGGCAGGAGCATTTCTCAAAGCTGCAAGCAGAAAATCCGGAAAGCCCGGGACCGGATCTGCCGTAACCCCATGGTAATTCATCCCCCAAACCGCCTGTCCGCTGCGCCAAACCACTTCCTGTCCGATAAAATTGAGCTCACCGTATTAACTATCCAGATAGGTAAACTCCCCACTCTCATAAGGAATGTCCTTGGCCCCCGGCCGGGAAGGCTCAACCCTGCTGCCGCTTCCGGAAGCATAAGCGTTATGCTTGGCTTCCCGCACGAAAAGGACTAAACCACGTTCGTATTCCGTCATAATTCCACTCCTCACTTAACCGTTTCTCTTAAGCTTCTTAAATAACTTCTACAAATATACAGATATTTCCTCCAGGGTTAAAGAACTCACTGTTAATCGATATTTGAGCAAAAAACAAAGGCGTAACCGGTATACGGTCACGCCCTTGCTTGCTAAATAAAGTAGATATTCTTATTCTGTTACCATGGATTTTTCACATAAAACCCAATTATTCCATAAAATGAATAAAGTTCTTCCTTCTAAAAAAAAAGAGTGGTAATATATATAATAAATAAAATAATTGCGAAGGGAGAAATTCATGACAAAAAGAGGATCTGGAGTAGTTTTTTGTATCACTTCTCTTTTTCTGTATATCCTACCTAACTTGTTAGCTGCTATTGCTACCTCAGGTGGTAAATTCGAAAATTATACAATTTTCCTTAATGTAATTGGAGAACCTTTTACAGGATTAATTGTTCTAACTCTTCTACTCGGGATAGCATTTCTTATTAGTGCCGAAATTGGAGACTACACATCTAAAAAAAAATAGCTGGATATCCGCGGGAATAATTTGGACCCTCTGTCAAGGAAACATTAAAAAAGCGTTAAGCAGCACTAAAAGATGATTCCTGTATCGCGTATTGCACAGGAGTCATCTTTTTTAGCCCCATCGATATCGATGATGAATATAATAACGGATATAACTATTAATTTCTCGTTTCACTTCGGCTAAGTCATACAATTACTGCTCTTTACATGATCTTTCATATGCCTGAAACAAGACACCTGGGGAGCATTGTCCCAACAGTTACCTTTGTGACAATAATTCCATTCTTCTCGTAAGCTTCTTACACCGATCTGCGCCTTGTTCGATACGCTTCATCCCGAGGATTTCTACAAGAAACCCGCTAGATTCGAAAAAACCCTCTTGGCGTTCTCTTTAGCATGTATTGAACGATAAACAGACGCTTAAATTCATCTGGGTACGTAATTCATTTTTCACTGACACGTAAGACATACGATTGTCAGATAAGTGTTTCTGCTCACGTTTATTAAAGTGTTTTTGCTTGTAATCACCTCTAACAGTTGTCTCCCGCATACGAAAAATTACGGATACACTAAACGCCTTTTGACTGTGCAGTGTATCGGTACCATATTAGACTTAGTTATACCTCTTTCCTTTGATAAAGAGATAATCTTGTTTGTTAAGTTGGAACCCGTCCTGACGATCCCTACGAATAATTTCTTGTTCATCATACTCACTGATTAAGCGATTTTTGCTCTTTCCATTACGGCTTTTCGTAGTTGTTTTGTTTGCCACTTCGTGCTGTTGGTAGCCCAAGTGTGTATCTATTTCTGCTTCTAGCATTTCTTGAAACTTCTCAGTAAACAAATTCTTAATTTATACAGATTATTTTACATACTCTACCATAAATTATTTGCATTCAAAAAACTAAATAACCAGTCGCGGTTGAATTTCGACGACTGGCTACATAATTTACAAGTTGTTTTGATCCCTATCTCATAAGTAGGGGGCAGTCCTTTTGATTAATCAGACATATTTGTATTTTTTTTCAAAAACGTCTCCTTCAGGTCGATCAATCCATGAAAAAAAGTAGGCCTTATATAATTTATTATCATCAGTAATTAGGGGGAGTATCCGATTCAACATATTGTAAAATTCCATCCTGAAATCCCCCAACTTTATTCACCATATATATGTCTGTAAATTCTGTACTCTGAACCTTGTCTTTCCATGAGGTATAGTAGCTATTTTCCCAATGCTCAGTTATTCCATAAGAGTTTCTCATAATTGGTGTAAAATCATACCAAGCATATTTATTATATGGTGCTTCCACATTTATTGTTTGTTGATACTGACTTGATTGCGACCAGCTCCCACCCAGAGCTATATCTAGGGCTTTTTTTAAATTAGAATTAAAAGTTAAATTTACCTCCCACGTATAGGATTCATTAACGCTAAAGGATACCTTACCACCAGGGGATACGGGCGGTGTAACCCTTTCTCTTTTCGTAGGTCTAGGTGTAAGATAACTATGGGATTGTTTATATACATCCCATATACATACAGTTCCACAAAATGCAGGTGCTTGAGGAGTCACTATTCCTTTAATATTATTTTGTATATTATACATATTAGACTTTATATTATTTTTGTTCTTTTCAACTATATCACCGTCTTTATAGAGCTTCGCAACCTGATCGAGTGTAAGTTCTACTAATCCGTTTTCTGTAACCCTATAACTTTTAACAATTTTTTGCCCATCACTTCCAGGTTTTTTTTCTGATGAATTCGCACTACCTACCGATGTAATAATTAAGCACAAAGTAATTGCTAAAAGCAGGCTTGTTATTAATCTACTTTGTCTGTATATGCACATAATAAATTCCTCCAAAACCAGTTTAGGCGGCCACCTTTTTAATCATAACATGCAATTGTACAATTTTACCATATTTTATTTATTTAACCATTTTTTATTAGATGGTTGTCACGCTAAGTGCGATAGTTCGTCCATTAATGCTTCATGAGCAGATTTCCAGCCTAAACATTTACGAGGGCGGTGATTGATACGGTGGACAGCATTCGCTAATTCCTTACATTGGTTGTATTTTCGCCGGAAGCTTTTACTTTCATGAATTCCTCACTGGCGCAGACGGCTTTTCTCAGTTTCCGAAAACGTTCTTGGAATATTTATCCTGTGGATTTCGGATTATAATGGGCTTTAGTATGCGTGAGCGCTCAACGATATCCACGTCGGATAACTCGAAGATTGCTTTTAATAGCAGGTATTTTAACATTCGATCGGGTCACAAACGAAGGGTCCACCACTCAACATGTTTTCACTATTAGAAATTATTGAATACGGGCTTAATGTCATGGATCAACAACACATACAGTTACTGTAGATTAATACACTATTCATGCCAAAAAAAAGGTACAGCATCCTCATTTTTTGAGTGGGCTGTACCTTTTGATGTAGTTAAGGAATTTTTTGGGCGGTCTCAGTAAACCATAGTGTAACTTACACACATTTATAAAGATTATTGAGTAGTCTGCTTTTGGTATTCCGGTACTTATTTCTTTATTATATATGTGTTCCGAGGGAGACAAATCCTATTCCGTCACGATATCATGCACAAGCACAGGTGCTTCCGCATGGTCCGCAATGCGGATATTGGCATACAACATCTCGATGACATCATCGACGTTCTCGCGGTTGGAATGGATCGTCACCAGGGACTCTCCGGCTTTGACCTTGTCGCCGATCTTCTTGTTCAGCATAAGGCCGACAGCCAGATCGATTTCGGATTCCTTCGTTGCGCGTCCCGCTCCGAGCAACATGGCCGCGGTGCCGATTTCATCCGCAACCAGTTCCGCTACCATGCCGTCTTCACGGGCAGGAAGCTCGATCTGGTAAGCGGCCTTTGGCAGCTTGTTCGGGTCGTCGACAACAGCAGGGTCTCCGCCTTGGTTGGCGATGAATTCCTTGAATTTCTCCAGCGCCTTACCGTTATGCATCACTTCTTTGAGCATTTCTTCCGCTTCTTCGAGCGAATCGGCTTTCTTCGCGAGGAAGACCATCTGTCTTCCGAGCGCGAGGCAGAGCTCTTCGAGGTCCTTAGGCCCTTGACCGCGGAGCGTGTCAATCGCCTCCTGGACCTCGAGGGCATTCCCGATCGCAACGCCGAGCGGCTGGCTCATGTCGGAGATGACCGCCATCGTCTTGCGGCCGACGCTGTTGCCGATGCTGACCATCGCGTGGGCCAGCTCTTTGGCGTCTTCGGCGGTCTTCATGAACGCGCCTGCGCCTGTCTTCACATCCAGCACGATGGCATCGGAACCGGCTGCGATTTTCTTGCTCATGATGGAGCTCGCAATAAGCGGAATCGCATCGACTGTCGCGGTTACATCGCGCAGAGCGTACAGCTTCTTATCGGCCGGCGTCAGATTGCCCGTCTGGCCGATTACGGCGATCTTGTGCTTATTGACGAGGTTCACGAACTCGTCTTTCGTGATCTCCACGTGGAAGCCTTCGATGGCTTCCAGCTTGTCGATCGTACCGCCGGTGTGGCCAAGGCCGCGTCCGGACATTTTGGCGACCGGAATATCCAGAGCCGCAACCAGAGGAGCCAGCACCAGCGTCGTCGTGTCGCCGACACCCCCTGTGGAATGCTTGTCTACTTTGACGCCTTCAATCGCAGACAGGTCAATGGTTTCACCGGAATTGACCATCGCCATCGTCAGATCGGCACGCTCGCGCTCAGTCATGTCTTTGAAGTAAATAGCCATTGCAAATGCGCTAACCTGGTAATCCGGAATATCGCCTTTGGTATATCCATTAATAATGAAATTGATCTCTTCCGTTGTCAGTTCCTTGCCGTCACGCTTCTTCGCAATCAAATCCACCATTCTCATTGTCTATTCTCCTCACTTTACCCTTAGTCACCGCCAGCAGCGCCGTAAGCCAAACTCCGCTTCGTGTGTGCTTAATTAACTATGCTCGCCCCCCGAATCCCAAGAGACACTCTGTCTCAAGAAATTCCGGATCAGCCGCTGGCCTCAACCGGCAGCCGCAAGGCGGGCACTTCGGGTCCACTCTATCTTTGTCAGGCCGTTTATAGGGAATAAGCAGTCTCCAGAGCAACTTCCATCATATCGTTAAACGTTGTCTGGCGTTCTTCCGAAGTGGTTTCTTCTCCTGTGATCAGATGATCGCTTACCGTCAGGATTGTCAGGGCATTCACACCATATTGAGCTGCAATTGTGTAGAGTGCCGTGGATTCCATCTCGATTCCAAGCACGCCGTAATCCATCAGCTTCTGCACGACGGACTTGTCTTCACGGTAGAATACATCCGAAGTGAACACGTTGCCCACATGCATGTTCAAGCCTTTCTCGGCACCGAGATCATAGGCTTTCTTCAGCAGCGAGAAGCTTGCAATCGGAGAATAATTATACTCTCTGAAAATATGGCGGTTCATAGCCGAATCCGTGCAAGCCGCTTGCGCCAGAATCACGTCACGGATATGAACGTCCTTCTGCATGGAACCGCATGTTCCTACGCGCATCAGGTTCTTGACTCCGTAATCCTGAATCAATTCGTTGACATAGATACCAATCGAAGGAATACCCATGCCCGTTCCTTGAACGGATACACGCTTGCCCTTATAAGTTCCGGTGAAACCGAGCATCCCGCGCACTTCGTTATAGCAGGTCACATCCTGCAAGTAAGTTTCCGCAATATATTTCGCCCGGAGCGGATCTCCCGGCAGTAGAATCGTTTCCGCAATCTCGCCTTTGCCAGCTCCAATGTGTGTGCTCATGAACAAATACCTCCGGTTAGGTTTATTTTAAAGCGCTCAAAAAGCTCGTTCCGTGTTCCGGCATTTGAACGCCGAAGTTCTCTGCAACGGTAGCGCCGATATCCGCGAATGTCTTAAGCAGAGGCAGCTCTTTACCTCCAGCCGTGAAGCGCGGCGAGTAAACCAGCAGCGGCACATACTCGCGGGTATGGTCCGTGCCCTTATAGGTCGGATCATTCCCGTGATCAGCCGTAATAATGAGAAGATCGTCTTCCTTCATCTTCGCGAAGACTTCCGGCAGCCGCGCATCGTATTCTTCCAGCGCTTGCCCGTATCCCTTGGGATCGCGGCGGTGTCCGTACAAGGCATCGAAATCAACCAGATTCACAAAGCTCAGCCCTGTGAAAGACTCGTCCATCGCAGCGATCAATTTATCCATACCGTCCATATTGGACACCGTTCTGACTGCCTTGGTAACTCCCTCGCCATCGTAGATGTCGGAAATTTTACCCAGTGCGATGACATCAAAGCCTTTATCCTGCAACTCATTCATCGTCGTACGGCCGAACGGCTTAAGCGCATAGTCATGACGGTTGGAGGTCCGGGTATAATGACCGCTTTCTCCTACGAATGGGCGGGCAATAATCCGGCCAAGCATGTACGGGTCATCCAAAGTAATTTCCCGGCAGAACTCACAAATTTCATAGAGTTCTTTCAAAGGAACCACTTCTTCATGGGCCGCGATTTGAAGAACCGAGTCCGCGGACGTGTACACGATCAACGCGCCTGTCTTCACATGCTCGTCACCGAGCTCCTCGATGATTTCCGTTCCGCTGGCAGGCTTATTGCCGATGACTTTGCGGCCGGTCTTCTCCTCGATCCGCTGAATCAGCTCATCCGGGAATCCGTTCTCGAACACGCGAAAAGGTGTTGCGATGTTCAGGCCCATGATCTCCCAGTGGCCGGTCATCGTATCCTTGCCGCTTGAAGCTTCCTGCATCTTCGTGTAGTAAGCGAGAGGCTTCTGTGCAGCAGGCACGCCCTCGATCTCGCGGATGTTGGACAAGCCCAGCTTGGCCATATTCGGCATTTGCAGACCGCCCATTTCACGGGCGATATGACCAAGCGTATCGGAACCTGTATCATCGAATTCGGCAGCATCGGGTGCTTCGCCAATTCCTACGGAGTCCATTACAATCAGGTGAATTCTTTTAAATGCGTCCATGTTCTATGCACCCTTTCCATTCTCGGCTATCTTTAAAGGAACAATTATAGGAACAATCCGGCAATAGTTGCCGACAGTACACTCACCATTGTAGCACCGAAGAGCAGCCTAAGACCAAACCGAGCTACAACATTACCTTGTTTCTCATGCAGCCCTTTAACAGCTCCGGCAATAATACCGATGGAAGAGAAGTTCGCAAAAGATACGAGGAATACCGATACGATTCCGACGGTGCGTCCGGACAAGTCGGTCATTTTGCCCAGATCCAGCATCGCGACGAACTCGTTGGAGACCAGCTTGGTTGCCATGATGCTTCCCGCATCGACTGCTTCTTTCCACGGTACACCCATAACGAATGCGATCGGCGCGAACAGATACCCCAGCATCTCCTGGAACGAAATCCCGAAGATTCCGCTGAAAATCCCGTTCACCATGGCGATGGCGGCGACGAAACCGATCAGCATCGCAGCTACCACAATCGCGACTTTAAATCCGTCGAGGATATACTCCCCCAGCATTTCGAAGAAAGACTGCTTCTCCTCTTCCTGTACTTCCAGAATATCTTCTTCCGCCGATACCTTGTAAGGATTCAGAATTGAAGCGATGATGAAACCGCCGAACAAGTTCAGCACGAGAGCGGTAACGACATATTTCGGTTCAATCATGGTCATGTAGGCACCGACAATGGACATCGACACCGTAGACATGGCAGATGCGCACAGCGTATACATGCGGTGCTTCGGAAGCAGACCGATCTGCTTCTTCACGGAAATGAACACCTCGGATTGTCCGAGAACCGCGGAAGCGACAGCATTGTAAGACTCCAGCTTGCCCATTCCGTTAATTTTACTGAGTACAAGACCAATATATTTAATCACGAACGGCAAAATTTTCGTATACTGCAGAATACCGATCAGAGCGGAGATGAATACAATCGGCAGCAGCACGTTCAGGAAGAACGGACCTTCGCCTTCATTTGCAATACCGCCGAAGACGAAATTAATCCCTTCCGCTGCATAGCCTAGCAACGTTTCAAACACGCCGGCAAAGCCTTTTACTAAAAATTCTCCAATACCCGTGTTCAAGAGAGCAAACGCCAGCAGTACTTGAAGGACGATCATCACAAACAAAGGCCGGTAACGAATTTCTTTCCTGTTGTTGCTGGCTGCATATGTGAGACCGAAGATGACAAGTATGCCCAAGATTGCGATTAGAAATTTCATTTGTGCTTCCCCCATTGGTGAGCTTGTGTATGGTGTAAGCGGCTGACTGTGAGGTATATCACTTTTCTATAGCGCTTACAAACCATGTGAAGAAGGGCATATCCGGTTGTACAAGAACAAGATTAACTCTCGTTCTGGTGATCCATATCTTGAGCCTGGAAAGCTCCCGGCAACAAACGGTCCATCGTCCATTCTTCCGTATGTCCGTGGAGATTCGTGAGATAAATAACCGTATCACTATCGCAAAATTCCGATAATACCTGTCGGCAAGCGCCGCATGGGGATACCGGACCTTCCGTGTCGGCCACAACCGCGATGGCTTCGATCTTGCGGTCTCCTTCAGAGACCGCTTTGAAGATGGCCGTCCGCTCCGCGCAGTTGGTTAACCCGTAGGATGCGTTCTCAATGTTGCATCCCCGGTAGATCTTGCCGCCTGTCCGCACGGCAGCCCCGACTTGAAAGCCGGAGTAAGGAACGTACGCCTGTTTGCGGGCTTCAATCGCTTCTTGAATCAATTGATCCTTCATGATTCAGTCCTCCCTTTAGTAAGAAGAAGTAGACGTGCCGCCTTCTATGATCTTAACACCCGAGCTTGCGCCGATACGGCTTGCTCCCGCTTCGATCATGCCATTCACATCTTCTAGGCTGCGCACGCCGCCGGATGCTTTAACTCCCACGCCTGCACCGACCGTTTTGCGCATCAGCGCGATATCTTCACGTGTAGCTCCGCCTGTGGAGAAGCCTGTGGATGTTTTGACAAAATCAGCGCCCGCCTGGACTGCCAGTTCACATGCGCGTACTTTTTCCTCATCCGTAAGCAGGCAGGTTTCAATAATGACTTTCACCAGCGCTTTGCCTTTAGCCGCCTCAACGACTGCACGGATATCCTTCTCTACCAGCTCGTTGTCCTTTGCTTTCAATGCGCCTATGTTGATGACCATATCGACCTCGGTCGCGCCGTTTGCAATTGCATCCTGTGTTTCGAAAGCTTTTACAGCAGGAGTAGTGGCGCCTAGCGGAAATCCGATTACCGTACATACTTTAACTTCCGTGCCCTTCAGCTGTTCCGCCGAAAAAGCCACCCATGCCGGGTTCACACATACCGATACAAAACCATATTTCTTCGCTTCTTCTGTCAGTTTAGCAACCTCTTCCCGGGTCGCATCCGCCTTCAGGAGCGTGTGGTCAATCATTGCGGCTATATTCACATTCAACAACTCCTTCTATTTATATCTTCTGTAAGATGTTACTCTTTCATTCAATTAGTTATTGGTTACATAATCTATGATAGCACAGACATGAACATATGTAAAACCATCATTGAAAATTTGTTCATGCAAAAAAAACGACCTTCACTCTCTCTTCATTAGCGGAGCCTTTAAGCCGCATTAACCCGCTGAGAGCTTTATCGCACAGCCTTTTTGTCAACGTTCCTCTTCCTTACCCGGTTTAACAATCTATGAAAAAAAGCCCGCACCTGCCCCATCTTCCTCTGCTCAAGCAAAAAAATACCCTGCAGCTGCGGAAGGAAAGGATGACCGTTACGGTTGTCCATCCCATTTGTTCCACATCTGGAGGGTATTTGATTAATCCCGGCTTAGTGCTTGTCATAACTGACCATGATGCATTGCCGCTCGTGACGGCATGCTTGCGTACTTGCTGTTTGCTGCTTGTTGCTTGTTGCTTGTTGCTTGTTGCTTGTTGCTTGTTGCCCAAGCATACCTCAAACCTGGCATTCACCCCAGCAGCGCTTGAGCGGTGAACTGATCCGTCACCAGAATGTTCGCATAGCGGCCAATGAGAGCCGCCCGGATCGCATCGATCTTCCGCTGGCCTCCTGCGACGAGAATCGCTTTTTCTTTGCTGCGCAGATCGGCAAGGTCAATCCCCACGGTACGATTGTTAATTTCCTCGCTGCAAATATTCCCGTTCTCATCGAAGAAACGGGAACAAATATCGCCGGCGCCGCTATTTTGAAGCAGCTTCTGCTCCTGGGGAGTGAAGTATCCGAGCCGGAACAGGAGTGCATCGTCCTTCACCGTACCAACGGTAAACACCGCGATATTCGCTTGCTTGCCAAGTTGGATAATGCGTTGAATATGCCGGTCTTCCTCCACCATCTTCTTCAAAGCGTTGCTGTCAAAAATAACAGGGAGCGGCAAATAACGGGCAATCGTATGGTAAGCTTCCGCGAACAGATTAACCGTTTCGGCTGCATAAGTATTCACATGGGAATGGCTTACGCCCCCTTTTAGCTGAACGACCTCAACACCTCTAACCTGCTTGTGCTGAAGCTCACGTGCGATCGCATACATCGTTTTGCCCCACGTAACTCCAATAATATCGGCGTCCTGGATCGTCTCGTGCAAATAATCGGCTGCTTTCTTGCTGATCTGTTTGGTGATTTCCTGGTATTCATCCAGGGGCGAATAACACACCAGCACGGTATCCAGGTTATACTTGGCTTTCACCTGATCGCCAAGAGCGTCCAAATCCTGCAGAGGATCTACGATATTGATCCGTACGTAGCCCTGTTCCTTGGCATGCTGCAGCAGCCGGGACACTGTCGGACGGGATACGCCAAGCCTTGTTGCAATCTGCTGCTGGCTGTAATCCGACAGATAGTAAAGTCTTGCCGCTTCAATACTTAGTCGCTGCTTCTCGTTCTCCATGTTTACAACCCACTTTTTGTTCAAGGTTCAATCTTCATTGTATTGCTCAGTATACCACTGCTGATCCGCCATTTGGCAAGTCCGCCTGGTACTTTCTTTTAAAGAACACGGAATGATTCTTAATCACATATATTTGATATGTTATAGATGAAGGTGATTGTCCCGTAGGCACAATGTGCACGGATGTGTTCGGTCCCGGCTGGGGAAGTTTTAAAATCACTCACTTATCCACAAGTGGATAAAGTCGGAATGGGCCTCTTTCATTTCCCGAACGATGAACAAACCGTGGATAACTTTAATTCGGGAAAACAGGCATCTTTCATTTCGCTATACAAGACCCGGACATTGTTGGAGGGCTGGAGGGCTGGTTAAGAAAATCATCAAGCACGGCGGCAGACAGCGCATGCCGAGCCGGGAATATTACGCGGGGGAGAAGCCTCCTAAGATGATGGTCTACCCAACAAGGATGTAACGCAACAAACAAGATAAAGAGACCATGGGAATGCCACATTCCCATGGTCTCTTTTATCTCTGCGTCAGGCATGATCCTACGACCCGAACACCCACAGTGGGCGATCCGGCATCCCCGCACATGCCTAGACCAGACAACGAGAACTACAAAAGGCCTGCTTCTGCAGCCTTTTGCACCGCTTCTTCACGGTTGCGCACATCAAGCTTCGCATACACGGCCGAAGCATAGTTACGCACCGTGCCATCGGACAAATACAATTTGGCCGCAATGGTTTTATACCGCAGCCCGCGGGACAGCAATTGCAAAATCTCGATTTCCCGAGGCGTCAGGCTGTACTCGTTGTCGGTTTCCCTCCGTTCTTCCGGCCTCTCCTCTGCGGCAGCCGGCTCCTTGAACTGAGCTGCCGCAGGAAGATCCGCCTCCTCGAATAATTTAGAGGAGATGTCCTGAGCAATCATCGTTCCGCCCCTATGGACGAGCCGGATCGTTTCGGCTAATTCGCGCGGCTCGATCGACTTGAGCAAATACCCGTCAGCCCCGCTCCGCAGAACTTCCATAGCCCTTTCCTTGTCCTGGAAAGTCGTCAGAATCACAATGCGGATGTGCGGCCACTTGTGCTTGATGGCCCGTGTCGCGGACAACCCGTCCATGCCTGGCATATCCAGGTCCATCACCACCAGATCCGGCCCCAGAGTGCCGCACATCTCCACGGCCTCTTGGCCGTCTGCCGCGAGGCCCGCTACCAAGAGATCCTTGTGCTCTTCGAGAATAGTACGCAGACTCTCGCGGATGAACGGCTGGTCGTCTGCAAGCAGCAGACGGATGACCTCTTCGGGCTGCTCCACTTGTCTGGGCAGCGTGCACATCACTACCGTTCCCTCATCAGAACCGGAGTAAACCGAGACCTGCCCCTGCAGGTTGAGCGCCCTTTCCTTCATCGCCTTGAGGCCGAAACCGTCCTGCAGACGGTCTGCCCCCCGTCCGTTGTCGCGTATTTCGAGCCGGGTCTGCCGGTCCTCAAACTGCAGCGATACGTCTATTTCCGTCGAACCGCCATGCCGGACAGCGTTGGTTAAGGATTCCTGCAAGCAGCGGTAGAAAACCATCTGCGCCTGCTTCGGCAACGGATGATCCTCCCCGAACGTGCGGAACCCGACTTTCACTCTCGCATTCTCTTCAAACTCTTCAGCGAGCTGCTTGAGAGACTCGACCAACGGAAGACTCTCTTGGTCGGATTCTATCCCGTGTAGATAACTTCGCACATCATTCATGCTTTTACGTGCCACCTGGAGCAAGGAGCCCAGTTTTTCTTGCCCGGCCCCAGTGGCCAGCTCTGGTTTCAACGTCTCCAGTCCCATGATAATCGTCGTATAAGAATGCCCCATCGTATCATGAAGATCCTTGGATAACCGGTTGCGCTCTTCCAACAGCGTAATCCGCTCGATCTGAGACATATACTGCTTCATTATGTGATTCTGGTCCCGGATAATCTCATTCTGCCGATGGTTGACCACAAGCAGGTGAAAAGCAAATCCGAGCGTATAAGCCAGCCCATAATTGATGAAAATGACCCCGCCCTTGTCTACCTGAGAGAAGAGCAGGATGAGCACCGGAAAGCCGATTACAGTGATGGGGGCCGTCCACTTATAGGATTTGCCTGCACTATTGGCTGCGATCAGAAATGCGGGGACAATATACGTCAAATAGGCTTGGGGAAATAGGGTGACCAGATACAGGACGATCCCGCCGAATAGGATCATTTCGGTAATCAGATAAGATTTATAATTGAGAAGCAGTGCCAGCCACGGAATCGAAAAAGCGGCGATCTGCCAGAAAAGTACGATAGTTAACGGGAGCGTTAATTCATTACGAACCTGGATCTCCGTGAGTAGGAGGGATATACAGCTGAGAATTCGAATGAGAAGCAGCAGCCAGTCATACCAGAACCATCTTTTTATAACATCGAACAAATCACTCACCCCCTGCTCTCTTTCTTCCATATGTTCCTACGCTATTATAGACCAGACCTCTACATAACGTATATGGTTCAACGGGAGAAGACATCCCAGTTCTTTCTCCTGTCGGTCCGGTTAAGAGCCTGAAACATGCCACGGGTATAACCGCCTGCAAGCCTTACCAGAAGACTCCCCAGCTTCCCGCCTGCGAACACGCAGATAAATCCAATCGCCATCACAATCAGAGATTTAAACAGCGTATCGATTGGAACCACGATATACATATCCACATAGTGAAGCATCAAAGGTGCCAAGATCATGATCAGCGGTGAGAGGTACAGGACGAATGCCCCAACGAGGCAAACCAGACCGAGCAGAAACTTCAGCATGAGCCACTGAATCGCTTTCCAGTTAACCGGATCAAGCAGTTCCTCTTTGGCCTGCAGCCATACGCTGCCTTCCGCTAATGTTTTCCCGGGGTACGGTTCAATAGAAATATCCGTGTAAAGCTTCGTCTGAATCCGTTCATATTGCGTAAAAGTCTGCGTCGTGCGCATGATGTTCTTAAGCAGCGGAATGCCGATCAGCGTAAAAGACAGTGACAAACCGAATATCAGACTGACCAAATAAAAGCAAAAATAAAATAGCCCTGTTCCAAAAGTAATCAACAAAAACCAAAAGTTTTGTACGTGCTTAAGTAATCTTCTTTCCATAAAAGTTCCGCTCCCTTTCTTCTATTTCCTGCTTATTTTTTTCGATACCCTTTTCTGATAACTTCGTATTTCAATCTCCTGTGCAAGTAAGTCGCATGTTTGCCCTGTGTCTGAATTATGCCGCATGTACGAAAGTTTCCTTCCCCTCTCTTCTGCTTCTGCCTGTATCCTATCTCTCCTGGTGTCAACAAGACTAGTGTCAAAGTGTCATATGACGCGTGCAATAATCTCCGGTGCTGATTTCATAAGGAAATAGACCGCCCAAGCGTGATTCGCAGGTTGTGATCCTCACTTCGTGCATGCCGGCAGACAAGTGTCATGCCTTAATTACGATTCATCATTCATCAGGCTGCAAATTCCCGCCCCGTCCGGATCTTCCATCTCGTGACGAAAGCTAACTTGCCGCTGTGACAGCCTCATTGAGATACTTTGGGGGCGATACACGATGAGAACACAACCGAAAGGAGGAAGCGGCTCTATTTGTATAAAATGATGATCCTGCACAAGGAAACAACCAGTAAAATACAAGCAGTTAAAGGAGAACCCCACGATGAATACGATGATACGCAGCCTGAGTCTAGCCGCCCTATTAGCAGCCTCCGCTGCAATTACAGCTTGCACACCAGCACCGGGTAAACCGGAGGTGTCTCAGCCGGTTGATCCGGATAAAACGAACGGCCCGCAAGACGGTAAAGAAGTCGAAGCGTTCGCCGATCCTCTTTTTGCGGAATTGATGAAGAAAGATAATGTGGCCGGGTCGAATTTCGTCGTCGTTAAAGATGGCAAAGTGCTGGTCAACAAGGGATACGGTTACGCGGATAAAGAGAAGAAGATTCCAGTCGATCCAGACACGGTGTTCCAGATCGCTTCCGTATCCAAGACTTTCACGGCACTCGCTGTGATGCAGATGGTCGATGAGGGAAAACTGGATCTGAAGAGAGATGTCAATGAATACCTGGGCGGATTGAAGGTGCCGAACACAACGGGCAAACCGCTTACTTTGTTCGAGATGCTGAATTATACGAGCGGGGTGGACAAACCCGATATCACCACCTTCATCTCGCCGGATTATATCGGCCAGGACATTCCGATGAAGTCGTTCATCGCCGGGCACATGCCGACAGTCGTCCGGCCGCCGGGCGAAGCTTACACGTATGACAACTTCGGATTTCTGCTGGCAGGTTTAGCCGTGGAGAACGTGAGCGGAATGCGTTTCGATGAGTATATGAAGACTAAAGTGTTTGAGCCGCTCGGCATGAAATCAACCAGTGTACGCTATACGCCTGAGCTTACGTCTAGAATGGCGCAGCATTACTCCCCTGCAGGCGAGCTTCAGCCGGCTTTTGGACATGCGCCGACCGACGGCCCTCAAGGCAGTATCCTTTCTACCGGAACTGATATGGCGAACTACCTGATCATGCAGCTGGGCAAAGGCAAATTCGGGGACAAGCAGATTGTCAGTGCCAAGAGCATGGAACCGATGCACACTTATTCCGCCTTTGCCGATGCCGGCAAAACCATTCCGATTGCAACAGTAGGTTTTGAAGGCTATTACAAAGAATTAATGAATGGGCAGCATGTCGTTCTTAAAGGCGGCAACATGCCAGGCCACTCTTCCCTGATGGTTCTGATCCCGGAGCGGAACACGGCCTTCTATATGTCCTACAATAGTGATACTCAAATGAGTCTTGGTTTCTATGAAGCGTTCATGGACCACTATTTCCCGGAATCTGTGAAAAAGCCGACACCTGCTTATCAAGACCTGACCGAGCAAGACGCGCAGAAATATTTGGGCTTGTACCAGAATACACGCGCTTATGGTTTAAGAGCCCGATTCACCTACCAGGACGGAAAACTCATCATGGAGGATGGAAGCACCGGCAAGCATACGCTCCGGATGATTACGCCGACCCTATTCGATGACGAGGCCGGCGAGAAACTGGCTTTCCAGAAGGATTCAGCCGGCAACATCAAGTACTTCTACTACACAAGCAAGAACGGGATCAATGTGGTCGGACATTCTCAGAAAGTGGAGATGAAACCAGCCTTTGCGGATGTGCCGGCTGCCAGCCCGTACAAGCCTCATATTGATCATTTGAATGCACTTGATATTATGGGGGCTGCACAAGGCAATCTTTTCGAGCCCACTAGGACCCTGACCCAAGGAGAATTCGCGGACCTGCTAATTCAGGCTCATGGCTGGTACATCTTCCCCGGACAGAGTGAGAACAACAAGAAACAAATGATGGCGGATATTCCCGGATTCGAATCATCCGAAGTGATTACCCGGCAAATGGCAGCAGCTATGATTCAGAACCTCAAGCAGGCCAAACCAGCGTCTGAGATCCGGTTAGCGGGCCCGACGGATGAATGGGCCGCAGCGAGAATCTCCGCGCTCCTCTCGCAAGGAATCGCCGATCCGGACACGAAAGTCGGCGCGGACGGTTCTGCCGACTTCCGCTCCAGGCAGCCGCTGCTTCGCCAGGAAGCCGCAGCCCTGCTCGACCAAGCATTCGGCGCGTATAGCTTGCCGATTAAGAACTAGAGCGGGCCCGATGCTTGTCCAGAACCTCAGGCTGCAAGGAACATCGTGCTTCAGCGGACAGACTGACCCTATCTGCACAGTTACATGAACAGAGAGTTAATTCCGCCAGGAGCAGCCGTACAGTTCTTCTTCGACATCTCCGAAGAATTCGAGCTGCCTCGCAGCAGCATCTGTATAAATTCAAAAGGAGTGAGCCCCGGCAAACATGCCGGGCCCACTCCTTTATTTTTTGCCTATGTAAGAAACAACACTATGCAAACGGATGGTACGAAGACGACCACCACGAAAAGGCAGTTTACGTCTGGTCTTCCTTGATGTAAGTTTTCACGGCAGGCGGCTCATAGGAACCGAATTTATCCAGCAGCGCCGCCGGATCGGAATCCACAAGCACCATAGAACGGTACTTCTCCTGCAGAAACTGCTCGCTCGTCATATGATCGAAAAACTTCACGAGCGGCTCGTAGTAATCCTGGATGTTAAGCAGCCCGAATGGCTTCCGGTGCAGTCCAAGCTGAGCCCATGTATAAATTTCAACGAATTCTTCCAGTGTACCGGGCCCTCCGGGCAGAGCCAGGAATCCGTCCGACAGCTGTTCCATCTTCGCCTTGCGCTCGTGCATGGATTCCACCACAATCAGCTCGGTTAAGTTCGTATGCGCAATTTCGCGCGTTTGCAGCATTTGAGGGATCACGCCGATTACCTTGCCGCCCTCAGCCAGAACGGCATCCGCGACGGCACCCATAAGACCTACACTGGCTCCGCCATAAATGAGCGTAATCCCGCGCTTTGCCAGCTCCTTACCGAGCGCGGCAGCTCCTTCTTTATACACGGCCGAAGCCCCATTACTTGATCCGCAGAAAACCGCGATACTTTTCATGATTTCTCCTCCATCCGTTTTTCTAAGTTTTGGATATTACTATTAGTATATCGATTAATTAGCGGAAGGGAAAGAAGCTCTCTTTCAAACTTATAATAAAATTATATAGATACCCCTTTGAGAAGAATATGAGAACAATGTTGGCACGATGTTATCACAATAATGTAATATAAATAAAATTTCAATAAAACCCCAAGAAGGAGGAAGAGATGATTTAATACGAATACTGTTGCTCACTCACGGCTATTTTCACCCTAGTTGCATGGTTTTTGATCTATATATTTGGATATGAAATATGTCTCAATTGGTAATAAAAAAGAACAGCCATTATATAGACCGTTCCTTGTATAGTTCTATGCTGTATCTATTAAGGTTTGACGTTTATGGTTTTATTGGGCAGAGGAATATCTTCAGAAATATCTACTATAACTGCGGGTTGGTTAGGGAAGTTATAAATTGCTGATAAAGTGGCTGATGCCCCCGAACTGAAGGTTGTAGTACCAGATCCTGTACCAGCAATATATCCGTACATATAAAAAGCATTAACTGGGCTTCCATTACTGCTCATATCCAATAATACATCGTACATGTCCCATCTTGCCTTATTTCCATGTTCTTCACTATTTGAACCACTAATAGGAACTTTAACTGTATAACCAAATCCTATACCCGCCGGAAACGCAAATGTTAAATCTACATCAAATGATTTATTAGGGCTGTTACTTATATTAGGATAAGTTTGCATTCCTACACCACTTATACGCTCGTGTCTAAAAAGAAACTTAGAAATATATGAAAGGTCTTCACGAAGCCTTCCCGTTTCACCTGTATAATGTTTATAAGTATATAAACTACCCAATGGACTCAATTTTATTTGAAAAGGGTTTTGTCCCCCATTGCCTTGAATATAGTTATAATTCATTAAGTACCCTACATAAAATTTATTTCCATACTTATAATTTATTGTTTGGGGATAATCTATGCTTGCATATGGAGTGATTTGACTATTTTGATTTAGGGACTGATTACTATTTTTGTTTAGAGACTGAATAATATCTGGAGCAATATCAGTACCTTTATAAAAACGATATTTAGTATCATTATAGGTTACACTTTTTGATCCATTTGGTTGAAGAGTAGTGCTCTTTTTCGTGATAGTAATATTCCCATTTGCATTTTCTACTTTATCATAAATCATATTGAAAGATACAAATTCATCACTATTTAGAGAAGCTTTACCACGAATGACTGTTAGATCAGAATTCGAATCCTTACTAGTTTTCTTAGTATAAGTTATATCTTTCAGTAAAATTGTTTTTCCGTTATTCAACTGTAAATTCAGTGCAGCCTTGGACTCATCTATAAAACTCAATGTGACTTTATTATTATTGGAGATCTTGTTATACGTTTTAGCATCAAACTGATAGACATTTTCAAAACTTAAACTTCTAACAAAATCTTTATTAACCTGATCTGTAACATCAATCGTTTGAGCAGAAGTTTCTCCTATTCCGCCTACAGGGGTACTAATAGCAAAAACAGTTGCTATTAGTACAGTCGGAATCTTTTTCCTCATAAATAATCCTCCTTCAGATAAATTCTTACATTTATTACCTCCAAATACATATTTTAAAACAACCCTGCAATTATTTTTCCATCATCTTAGTCACATCATTAAGGTCCGTTGTTTTTAATACAATCTTTGCATCATCCAAAACAACAAAAGTTGGGAAATCCGCAATATCCAGAGCCTTAATCATCTCTTTATTACGTTTTTGAAAGTTGTCATAGAATTGAACGGATTCAATTTTCTTAATATTGTTATTCCATATCCTATTTACTTCTTTATCTATTTCATCAGCCCCACTGTCTTCTTTAAAGACATGCAGGGTATAAGTATCGGACGATTTCGATTTTAATTCTTTAATAACTTCCTTTTGGCTCGTGCAACCAATTAGTAAGAGAAAAAGCAGAAAATAACATAATTTCTTTAATTTCACTGTAATCACTCCTCAACGGCTAATTTTATAATCTTCAAACCTTATCAGCTTTATCACTCACCTTCATATCAATCCGGTCATCGTTACAATATCTTGTTCTTTCTAAAATTATCAACAAACCTCCCTACGCATCTTATAAAACATTGTAACAAAATATACCATATTTTCAAACGAACAATAATTTTTTCATTTCAGCTAGCCTTTATCTCTCTTCAGACATTGCCAGCACTTACTCGAACGATACAAAAAAAAGCTGCACCCCTAAGGGCACAGCCTGTTTATTCAGTTCCTATTCAATCCGCATTCCGAACGACTTGCTGCCGAATGAGAAAGTCTCCATGCCGGATTCCTCCGCATAAGTAACCTCGTTGACCAGCACGTTGTCACGCAGCACATGGTCGAATGCTTCAAGTGCTGCTCTTAGCTCCGCATCCACGTTCAGCACCAGGTTCACGCGCTTCTCGATCGGCAGCTCCAGCTTCTTGCGGTAATCCTGGATCGCACGGACGATCTCGCGGACAAGACCTTCCTGCTCCAGCTCACGGGTGATTTCCGTGTTCAGCGCAACGGTCATCTGGTAGCCGGACATGGAAGCGAACCCTTCCTTCGCGTGCTTCTCGACCAGCAGCTCATCCAGCGCGATCTGAACCGCCTCGCCGTCCAGCGTCAGATTCAGGGAGCCGCTATCCACGACGGCCTTGCTCTCCTCTGGAGACATCTGCTTCAGGTGGCCTTGGATCGGCCCGACGAGCTTGCCGAACTTCTTGCCCGCGACCTTCAGGTTCAGCTTCAGGCTGAACTGGACGTAGCGGCTGTCGCTCTGCTCCACGCGGATTTCCTTCACGTTGATTTCATCTTTGATGATGGATTCAAAACGGCTCAGATCGAAATCCCCGCTCAAGGATACGATCAGCTCCGACAAAGGCTGACGCGTCTTGATCGCCGTTTCGTTGCGGACGCTGCGCGCCAGCTCTACGATCTTACGGGCGGTATCCATTTCCTTCTCAAGCCCGGCGTCAATTACCGCCTCATTCACCTGCGGATAATCAGCCAGATGTACACTGCCGTCTCCGGTCAGGTTCATATAAATATCATCGGCAATCAGCGGAGTGTAAGGCGCGACCATGCGCGATAGTGTCACGAGCACCTCATGCAGCGTCTGGTAAGCCGATACTTTATCCGTCGTCATTTCGCTGCCCCAGAAGCGGTCGCGTGAACGGCGGATGTACCAGTTGCTCAGCTCATCGACGAACAGCTCCATTTGCTTCGCCGCATTGAGGAAGTCATTGACTTCCAGCCCCTTAATCACATTCTTCAGCACGCTGTTCAGTCGCGATAGAATCCAGCGGTCCAGCTCATTCTCCGACACCTGCTGCGCATGATCCTCATGCTTATAACCGTCGATTCCGGCATACAGCACGTAGAAAGCATGCACGTTATTCAGCGTATCGACGAGCTTTGATTTCGCCTCCGCGACGATACCTTTCGAGAAGCGCTTGCTGTTCCAAGGCGCGCTATCCGACAGGAGCGCCCAGCGGAACGCATCGGTGCCGAATTCCTCGATGATTTCCCAAGGATCGATAACGTTGCCCTTGCTCTTGGACATTTTCTGCCCGTTCTCATCCAGCACGTGGCCTGTCGAAATAACCGCTTTATAAGGCGCTTTGCCCTTAAACAGCGTCGATACCGCAAGCAGGCTGAAGAACCAGCCGCGTGTCTGGTCTACACCTTCGCAGATCATATCTGCCGGGTACTGATCCTCGAACTGCTGCTTGTCGCCGAACGGATAGTGCATCTGCGCGAACGGCATCGAGCCGCTGTCGAACCAGACGTCGATCACTTCCGGCGTTCTTTCCATTACGCCGCCGCATGTACAGCGCAGCAGCACATCATCGACGAACGGCTTATGCAGCTCCAGATCGTCACTCACCGGATCAACTGCCTTAGCCTGCAGATCGGCGAAGCTTCCCGGCGAATACTGACAATCACAGCCCGGCTCCTGACAGAGCCATACGTTCAGAGGCGTACCCCAGTAACGGTTCCGGCTGATGTTCCAATCGACGAGATCCTCCAGGAACTTCCCGAAGCGTCCTTCACGGATGTGGGAAGGATACCACTCCACCTTGCTGTTGTTCTCGATCATTTGATCCTTCACAGCGGTTGTCTTGATGAACCAGCTCTCCATCGCATAGTAGAGAAGCGGAGACTTACAGCGCCAGCAGAACGGATAGCTGTGCTCGTAGCGTTCTTTGGAGAAGAGCAGTCCGTGTTCGGACAAGTTTTTGACAATATCAATATCGCAATCCTTAACGAAGCGTCCGGCAAAATCCGTCACTTGATCCGTGTAACGCCCCGCCAAGTCAACCACGTTCACAAAAGCGAGCTCATGCTGCTTCACCGTACGATAGTCGTCCTCACCGTGTGCCGGAGCAATATGAACAATCCCCGTACCGCTTGCATCCGTCACATAGTCGGCATCCACTACCACATGTCCTTTGTCCACGGAAATGTAGCCGAAAGGAGGCTGATAGGACGTGCCTACGAACTCGGAACCTTTATGCACAGACAGGATTTCGAAATTTTCTTTGAACACTTTCTCCGCCAGGTTCTTCGCTACAATATATACTTCGCCTTCGTAGTTGACTCTGGCATAGTCCATCTGAGGGTTAACCGCGAGCGCAATGTTAGCCGGAAGTGTCCAAGGCGTTGTTGTCCAGGCCAGGAAGGACTCATCCGCAGCCTTGCTTTTGAATTTGACCGTTGCACTCAAATCTTTGACATCCTCATAGCCTTGCGCTACTTCGTGGGAGCTCAGAGTCGTCTGGCAATCCGGGCAGTACGGACTTACACGATGGCCTTTGTACAAGAGGCCTTCCCCATGAATATGGGACAGAATGTGCCATACACTCTCAATGTAATCGTTCGTCAAAGTCACATACGGATTATCCATATCGGTCCAGTACGCGATTCCTTCGGTCAGCTCACGCCACTGCTTCTCGTACTCAAACACGCTGCTTTTGCACTGTTCCACGAACTTGGCAACGCCGTATTTCTCAATTTCCTGCTTGCCGGAAATCCCTAGCTGCTTCTCCACGCCCAGCTCTACAGGCAGCCCGTGCGTATCCCAGCCCGCTTTGCGGACAACCCGGAAACCCGACATCGTTTTGTAACGGCCGACGAAATCCTTGATTACACGTCCGAGCACGTGGCCGATATGCGGCTTGCCGTTAGCGGTCGGAGGGCCTTCATAGAAGACGAAGTTCGGCTTGCCTTCGCGGTTTTCGATCGACTTACGGAACGTATCGTTCTCTTTCCACTGCTGGAGCACACGCAGCTCGCGCATTCTCGCTTTTTCTTTAACATCCACTTGTCTCATGGATCTTCATCTCCTCTTGTTTAAGCTCTATTGGAACTTGCTCCTGCTATCTGAAAAAAAACAAAAAAATCCCGTCCCCTAAGGGACGAGATTGTATCTCGCGCTACCACCCTTGTTCCGTCAGAATCACCATTGTGTGACTCCACGGCACCTCCACTGCGTACCAGCATACGCGTCCTTGGTAACGGCAGGACTCCGGGGCAGCTTACTCACAGCATTCAGCTTTCCTTCTCGGAGAGGATTTCCGGCTAAGTCTTGAACATCGGCTTTCAGCACAGCACCGACTCTCTGGGGGACAAGGAATTTAGCGTACTCGTTCTCGTCAATGAATTTGATTGGGACTATTCAATTTCTAGCTAGTTTTAGGTATACGCCATTTCCATGTAAATGTCAACTTGATTTCCTCAGAAAACCGCGTCTAATTTTACTAGTATACCCTCTGGAACCGAGGAATAACCCGCCTGCTTCCGCAAAGGGACGACACCGACACTGATCCTGCTTGGTCCCGGACTGCCCAATAAATTACGTGCCGCTTGTTGAAGATCATGAATTCTCCATGAAGAGCAGTCAGATCATCCTCTCCGAACGTTCTAAGATGGTAGTGATAGTTTTTGCCTAAAAAGCCAGTCATCGAAAAGAACGATAACCGGCTGTAGGCGTAATTTTATAAAAATATAATCATGGAGAGCACGAACATAAAAACGACTCCGGCAATCATAGGGACAGATGTTCTTTTTACAATGGCGATAGGATCTGCCTTAACTGTTCCCGCAACGATCAGAATAACGGCAGCTACAGGTGAAACGGCCCTGAAGAGGTTTCCTGATAGACCGAGTGGAACCGATATGGCAATGGGGTTAATACCAGCTGCAACTGCTAACGGTACGATCAAAGGCACCATAGCGAAAATCAGGGCAGTACCGCTTCCGCTCAAAATGACGATAAGAGCAGTCAATGCGACCAGGATGAGAGGTAGAATAAAGTCTAACCCATTCCCTTGAATTTGTTGCATGGATGTTTGAAGCTCATCAACCAACCCGATCGATTTCAGCCCTGTTACGAACACGGATGCGGCAACCAGCAGGGCCACAATAGGGATAGCTCCACCCATTCCTTTAAAGAATGCTTCCGTTTTTTCCAGGACGCTTTTATTTCCTTTGTGACGGATTAATTCACACACAATAGCAAGAATCAAGGATACTAATGCGGCTACTTCCACGCTCATATTGATTGATTGGCCTGTAGTAAGTTGAACCGCATACACAACTAACAGAAGAATAATAGGGAAAACGGGAAGAATCGCGTATACCGTTTTATATAATTTGCCTCCGCTGATTTCAGCGACGGCAGGCGCTTCGATATTCTCCTCATGAGCAGGCTTTGTGAGCTGGTTTTCTTTACGATCCATTCTTTTCTGCCAAAAATAATGAATGACCGCTATAAAAATTAAAGTCGGTATGGAAACCACCGCGTGATAGTTAAACACATAGTCCGTCACGTTCATACCGGCGAACAATGAATGTTTGGCTAATTCCTCCGCAATGGCAACGTTGTCGCTTCCTAGCGGGGTCGGCACTATGGTTGCCGATGTTGCTATAATAGCACCTGCCGTCAGAGCAGACATCCCTGCTTTTCTCATAATAGGATACAGTGTAGCCAGCAATATGATGGCCAGATTCGAAGCGCTGGGAATGACAAGAGACAATACGTTTCCTAACAGAAATACAATCGGAACGAGAACGTAGACGGATTTAATTTTAGCAATAGGTTTGGTTAAAGCATTTACGGTTACTTCATTCGCACCGATGGAAGACATATAAGCGGTGTATCCGCCCAATATAAGGACAATAAAGCCCGCCGCGCCAAAAGTTTGTTTAAACTGGGTAACGATGACTTGAAGCGGATCTAACCAGATCGATCCTGTCGATTCAAAGCCTTTAATGGCGATCTCTTTTCCCATCCCCATGCTGATCAATATGAGTACAATCCCCATTAAGAACAATGTGATTTTGATATCCATTTTCTTGATTAGCATATAGATGACTATGGATACAGCTATAATAGCAGAAGCATACATTACAATGTTAGAATCCATGGTGTTGTTCCTTCCCTGTTCATATGAATGCAGCTTAGTTGCATTTCTTCAGACTTTCCATAAACCATAGCTTGAACATCTGCGGGTCCAAATCGACACATACTTTGGCATTACTGGCTTTCTTTAAATATCCTTTCAAATCCACTACCGTACATCCTGTCGTCAAAGAACCGCCTAATTCCACATCAACAAAGGTATCCACAACCTGGAACATTTCCGGCTGCAACAGATATGCAATCGCGCAGCTGTCGTACATCTTCAGCCCTGTTTTCATGCTGCCGCCTCTATATTTCTGGAACAATTGATAAATCATCCGCCCCGTCTGATTCATATCTTTCAGCTGTTCGCTGTCTTCCGGGTACACGAGAGCCTTCAATCCAACGTCAAGTCCCACCATGACAGTAGGCAGGCCGCTCTGAAAAACGATTTTGGCTGCTTCCGGATCGGCAAAAATATTAAATTCAGCCATCACGCCCGAATTTCCCCGTCCTGTGGAACCGCCCATGAGTACAATTTCAGCAATCTTTCCTTTCACTTCCGGGTACAGTCTCAGCAAGAGAGCGATATTGGTTAATGGACCGATCGGCACCAAGGTCATAGGCTCTTCACTTGCCATAATGACGCGGTACATGGCGTTCACAGCATGCTCTTCGAGCACAAGGTTTTCCGTCGGCTCTTCAAAATCAAACCCGTCCATGCCCGTAGATCCATGGATGTCGCTTGCATCAATCGGTTCCTTGATAAGCGGTCTGTCAGCCCCCAGGGCAACCGGTATATTTTTCCCGAAAAATTTCAATAAACGCAAAGCATTCAACGTTACCTTCTCCAGTCCGACATTGCCGGCAACCGTCGTGATTAAGCGGACATCCAATCTCTCACTGTACAGCGCTATGGCAAGCGCAACTGCATCATCAATTCCAGGGTCTGTGTCAATAATTATAGGTCTTGGTGTTTGGGTCATGGTTGTATTCCTCCTGAATTTTTGTAGTAAGCGATTGCAATATGTTGAAAAGAGCAGCTTCGCGTAGCTGGCTAATCCCGGCTGCCTATAAACTTTTCTACCTCTTGAGCTGTAGGCATTCCTGTCTGGGCCCCAAGCTTGGTCGTCGATAATGCGGCAACCGCATTTCCGAATTTGCAAGCCTCCCTCAGGTGAGTACCCTTTGCCAAAGCAACAGCCAAACCGCCATTAAAGGCATCTCCCGCTCCGGTAGTATCAACCACATCTATCCTATAAGCAGGAATGTTGATTTCCTTATCTCCTTCATGAATCGAGACCCCTTGACTGCCCTTCGTGACGATCAGTTTCCCATCCAGCTCTTCCTTGCTTCTCCCTTGTTTGAGCAGGGTTTGTTCATGTTCATTGGGGGTAACATAATCAATCAGCTGAATTAATTCAGACGGCAGCTCCCGGATCGGGGCCGGATTAAGAATGACCGTAACTCCGTTTTCCTTGGCAATCTCAACTGCCTTCTCCACACCATCCAGCGGTATTTCCAACTGAAGAATGAGAATGTCGCTGTTGGCGATAACAGCTCGTTTGGATTCAACGAATGCAGCCGTTACATACTGATTAGCCGCCGGTACGACAATAATACTGTTGTCTCCGTTAGAAACAGTGATTGTTGCCGTTGCCGTCGAATCTGTAACCGGTTCCACATTGCTTACATCGACACCTTCTTGCTGAAGATGTCTCAGAATATCCTTGCCGAAGACGTCCTTGCCTATACAACCAATTAATTGAACATGCGCTCCCAGTCTGGCCGCTGCTACGGCTTGATTGGCTCCCTTTCCGCCAGGATTCATTTGAAACCGGTTACCGAAAACTGTCTCTCCTACCTTCGGCACTTGAGTGGTAATCGTCACTAAATCCATGTTAATGCTGCCCACAACCGTAATTCTAGGTTTCTGTTCCACAGCGATATACTCCTTAAGTTGATTTTCTCTCTACAAGTTCCACAGCCATCGTATAATACGTTTGTTCAACCGGCTGCTGCTCCATCAGGCTGATCAACATCGTAGTCGATGTTTCGCCCAATTGATAAATGGGCTGTACAATGGTGGTTAGCTCCGGAGTTATCACTTCGGACAGCTTGATTCCGTCGAATCCGATGACGGCAAGCTCTTCGGGCACTTTCCTGCCAAGCTGATGAGCTGCTTTAATCGCACCGATCGCCATAATATCATTCGCGGCAAAAATACCGTCAATGTCAGGATGCCGATTTAAAAGCTCCGCCGTCGCTTCAATGGAGAATTGCATATCAAAATCCCCGTTGACAATAAAGCTTTCCCTAAACCACGTTTCTTTCGAAACTACTTCTTTGTAGCCCTCATAACGTTCTTCTGCATTCGCTACCCCGTAGGAACCTCTGATATGACCGATTCTTCTACACCCTTTGTCCTGCAAATAACGTGTAGCCATCACGGCCCCCTTCTTGTTCTCTACGACAATAGTCGGCAGACCTTTGCTGATTTCCCGGTCAATGCTTACTACGGGAACATTAAGTTCTTCCACCTGCTGAGCCGTAAGCGTATTGGAAGAAACTATAATTCCATTTACATATTTTTGTTTCAGTACATCCAAATAGGCTTGTTCCTTGTCTTTGTCCCCGTCAGAATTGCACAGAATGACGTTATAGCCCAATTTGGTAGCCATATCTTCAACCGCTCTCGCTAACTCCGTAAAAAAGGGATTCATAATATCCGGCACAATTAATCCGATCGTATTCGATTGCTTCTTAAATAAACTTCTCGCTACCTCATTAGGCTTGTAGCTCGTTTCTTTAATCGCTTTCTCAACCTTTTCCCGGGTATTCTGCCCAACATATCCTTTATCGTTCAGTACTCTGGACACCGTTGCAACAGATACACCTGCAATTCTGGCAACGTCTTTAATGGAAGTCATCTTTTCACTCCACCTTACATAGGTAACCGGTTACACAAATAATATACTATTGATTAAATGACGAGTCAACGCTATTTCAAATCCATTTAAAGTAAATACCCCATTCTTACAATGTGGTCAAGGTGATCACGCGGGAAACTACAGGCTTCTGAGCTCGGACACGTGCACAAATATCAGTCGTAGCATCCACCTCAGAAAGGAATTTTAATAATAGAAATATTCAAGCTGCTTAAGCATCCATCGTCCGCCGAAAAAGCAAGAAAGAGAGTGCGCCCCTGCTTTCTTCCGCGAATGCTGTAAGTAACGTCTGTATAGCGGTCCCCCGTTTTTTTCAATATCCCCAGTTACCTAGCCTAAAAGAAAGTACGTTCAGACTCCGTCTTGATGAATATTTCTTTCGGATAAGGGATGGCAAGCTCCGGCATGCGGGCATGGCTGAAATAGCGTAACTCAGCAGATTCGCCGTCGATTGCTTCAAGAGTTCCGCTGTCAACGACGCATTCAAACAGGAATATAGCATATTCAACCTGGTTCCCGTCCGGATACGTAAATCTAAAATCCTTCCCGCCGAACACGCCTAGTAATTTCACAGGGGTTACCCGTAACCCCGTTTCTTCCCATACTTCACGGATAATCGCTTCTGCCGGTGTCTCTCCGAGTTCGATTGCCCCGGCAGGCAAGCTCCATGTATCCCTATTTGAAACGGGCCGCTGAAATAAGATTTCATCTTGCTCATTACGGATTACAGCAGCGGCACTAGGACTAAAAATCATTTGTGTCCCGATTTTATGACGCAAGTCTTTGTAGTATTCGGACATTGGCATCGGCTCGCAACCTCCTCGATTAAGAGCTCGTCAGTTATACACAAGTATAGGATAATTTCCTGTCTTTTCGGATCTCGCGGCACAAAAAAAGAAAATCACAAAAACCTTGAAAACAGGTTTTTGTGATTCCATTCTACTCCAGTTACTTCTTCTCGGCCAGAGGGAGATCGCAGCCATTCCATCTGCCGGCCGCCTCGGCTTAAACCTACTTTTCCTTACGGCCATTACCGCCCGCATAACCCCGTCCGTTTACGGAAGGGGCTCGGCAGGGACGTTCCCGATCGTAACGGCTTCCGTCTTCAGATTCGTACTGTTCTGGCGAAGCCGCAGGTTCGCCGCTCCGCTCGTCCCCGGCTTAATCCGGACCGTCAGGTCCTTGTAAGCGCGGCCCGTACTGTCGGCGGTCAGGCTGAACGCCGCGCTGTAGCCGTATGCGGACGGCCATGTCCCGTCCGCATTACGGACCTTGGCTGCCTGCGTGCCGCCGGAAGCCAGATAAATGCCGGCGTTGTAGCCGCTCACGGTGCTGCCCGCCGGCAGGTTGTCAACGACAACGCGGATCTGGAAGTCCTGCGCGTTAGGCAGAACCGCCTGCCGGACGAAGCTGTACGTGACCTGGCCCGGAATGCCGGGTCCGGGACCGCCGCTGCCGCCGCCGAAGGAGCCCGCCTTGAAAGTGGTACGGTCATACCACTTGTAGCCCGCGGCCGGCGCGGCCCATGGCTCCGGCTGAGGCTCCGTCGAAGCTGCCGGGGCCTCCATCGGCAGCAGGGCCGTCGGCTGGTCGAGCTGTAGGCCCGGGACCTGCGACAGGCTCGTGTAGCTCTCCTTCTTCGCGAGCCAGTTCACCGTGTTCACGAGCAGCACGCCGTCATCGGCTTCTTTGAAGCCGTCGTACGTCTTCTTGACCGCTCCCGTGTCCTCGCGCAGATACTTCGGCGTGGCATCCTCGACAGGCGAGGAATCTCCAATAAAAGCCGCCTTCCCGGCGCCTTTCTTGGAGACTGCCACGAAGGGGCCTTCCGCGACCCCGCCGCCGTTATAGACGCCTTGGTCGACCGCATTAGCCCAAGCCGCATTCGTCTGCGGCAGATAGACAATCCCCTTCGCCTTGGCAGGATCGAGAATCGCCAGCGTGGAGCCGGCATGCATGGCGACCGAGGATACGCCGGCTGTGATGCCAAGAGCCTGGCTCGGAGCGACGATGTTACTCGCGGCCACATCGCCGATCGCATTGTAGCGGAAGCGGACGCCGAACTGCGCACCGAGCCAATCCGAGCTGGCGACGTCCTGCATAGCGGCAGATGCCGCCTCTTCGGCGCTCATCCCCTTGGCCGGGTTCGTCCAGGCTCCCCGGCGGTAGCCGTTGAATACCTCGGAGCCGTCCCATCGGTTCTTATTCCGGTCGGCGTTGTAATGATCGCCGATGAAGAAAATGCTGCCGCCCCCCTGCACATAAGCCGCCATGGCGGCCTGCTCACTGACCTTATAAGGAACGTTCGCTTCCGCAACCACAAAGACATCATAGCCGCTCAGATCGCTAAGCGTAATCGGAGTGGTTTTACGGAGTTCCTTGACATAATAGCCCTGATTCGCAAGCGCGTTCCCAAAATCCGAGAAAGCCCCGTCGATGACCCAGTCTGCCGCACCAGCTGTCTGTTCATGGGTGTTGTCGAAAAGCACCTTCTTTCCCGCATTCTCATTAACAACCTTCGCTTCAATAAAAGGAGCCGGGTCCGCGGGTCCCTCGGCCAGAGCAATCTGAGAGTTTCCAGCCGCGATGTATGGCAGCGGCAGCGCTAACGTCAGGGCAAGCACCGATTGAACCAGTTTCGATTTCCAGCGGACGAATACGTTTCCCATGAATATCCTCCTTTTGGGTATCTGACTGTAAACCAACGATTTTATTTTAGCATACCAAATTAACAATTAGTGGCAATTGTTTGTAAAGTCTGGATGTTTTTTGTGTTAATTCAGCATGACTGTCCCCTGGCATCGAGATAGCTCATCCGGCTCGCTTGCTTCCTTATTCAAGCATATCGTCCTGCTCTCAGCGATATATGATGTGCTTACTGGAAACGGCTGGGAATGAACGGCCAGCCGAATAATTGGAAAAATATATGATACAATGTAGAAAATAGTTGAACTGGTTTACCAAACCACCGGACAGGATGATGACCGTGAAATTGGAACGACTGATTTCAATGATTTACATGCTGCTCAATAACGAAGTACTGTCCGCCTCAGCCTTAGCTGAAAAATACGGCGTATCCCAGCGGACCATATACCGTGATATCGACGCGATTTGTGCGGCTGGCATACCTGTCGTCTCCTATCAGGGCGTTCATGGGGGTTATGGGATTATCGAGGAATATAAGATGGATAAAAGCCTGCTCGGCTCTTACGATGTCGGCTCGCTCATTACGATTCTGCACAGCATGTCCACCGTTTTTGATGACGAGCGCGCTCTTGGTACGATCAATCGTCTGCAGACGATCCGCTCCGGCCCGGCAGCACCGAGCTTATCGATGGATATCGGAAGCCGCCAGCAGTCCAATGAACTGCTGCGCCTCCTCCGCACAGCGATTACAGGCCGGCGTATCATTGAATTTGAATACATCAATATGAAGAACGAAAGGGCGGCGCGCGTTATCGAGCCTATCCAGCTTAACTACAAACACGGGAACTGGTATGTGTACGGTTTTTGCCAGACCCGCATGGATTATCGTGAATTCCGGACCTCGCGCATGGCGGATGTAACTATGATGAACCGGGTATACACACACGATCATGCCGTGAACAATAGAGATTCTAGCCCAGACTGGGCAAAATCCGCCAACCAAGAAGAGGTTGTGCTTCATTTTTCGGCTGACGCGCTGGCTAGAGCCATGGACCACTTTTACGATATGGACAAATCCTTCCACGATGACGGCACGCTTACGATCACATTGAAAGTTCCGAATTCTTCGGATACCCGATGGCTGCTGCCCGTGCTGCTAAGCTTCGGTGAGACCGTTGAGGTGAAGGAACCTCTTGAGCTGAGAAAAACGTTGAAAACTAAGCTCGAAAAAATTTTAAAAACATACTCGGAAGTATGACACTCTGCTGTCATACTTCTTTTCCTATACTGATATCAACAGCGAACAAATAAAACGCGAATCTTAAAGGAGACGATACTAAATGACAACTCCAGTAACGATGTACCATTTCCATGCCTGGGCTACGCAAACGATTATCGACCGGCTAAAAGAACTGCCGGCTGAGCTTTACACGCAGGAGATACAGAGCAGCAGTTTCGCCAGCTTGTCCCGAGCGCTCGCTCACATCTATCTTGTCGATGTCGGGTGGCTCGATATTCTGAACGGTAAAGATATGATGGAATCCATGACGGCACGACATGAGATGCAGGAGGAAATCGAGTCCAAGAGCCTCAGTGAGTTGGAAGCCCTATTTAAAGAGTTAACGCTGAAGTATCAAACATTCTTCGCAAAGCAGCCCGATCTGGAGAAAACGATCCTGCTGGATAATCCTTATGCAGATAGCCGTAATATTCGTTTATCCCAAATCGTCTTCCAAGTTGTCAACCACGGCACCTACCACCGGGGGAATATCACGACCATGCTGCGCCAGACGGGTCATGCTTCCACGATGACGGAGTACGCTCTCTTCTGGTATCAGGAAGATGTCCCCCTTCGGTCAGCAGCCTCCCTCTGACACCAAAAGCTGACTGCCAAGCGGCAGTCAGCTTTTGGTGTTAATTGCAGCGGTGATGTGCCTCGTGACAGACTCGGCATCCCGGCTCACCCAGCCCAGTAGAGCCGAGCCTCTGCTAGACTGCCAGGGAAGGCCCACGAAGTACATCCCTTCTACCGGGCTCACACCCTCAACATGCTTAGGAATTCCGTTACTTCCCAGTGCACCGGGTATGTCCATCCACTTATAGTCCGAACGGAAGCCTGTGGCCCAGATTACATTGTTCACAGCCAGCTGTGATCCTCCCTCGAAGCTTACCGTTCTTCCCTCAGCCTGAAGTGCACGGGTTTTCACCTGAACCCGCCCAGCCTGGATTTCTTCTTTTAATTCCAGCCCGTAGATTTGTTCCGCCTGTCTCCGGAGCCATCTTCCCCGCGTGGAGGTAGGGCCCGCCTGCAGCAGCCCTAATGTATTGAAGTACCAGAAGATGCTTTTCCCCCAAATTTGCAGCGGCCTGAAGCTGAGGCGATGACTGGACGAAATGGTTACTTCCCGCTCCCGGGCCAGCTCTACTGCAATTTGTGCTCCTGAATTACCCGCACCCACTACCAGAACAGACCCTTCATTTAATTGAGCAGGATTCCTGTATGCGGAAGAATGAACTTGATAAATGTCAGGACTGAGCGATGCAGCAAAGGCCGGTATAACGGGTTGCTGAAAAGGGCCTGTGGCAACTACTACCTGCTTGGCCTTGAATTCCCCCACAGGGCTTCGCACATAGAAGCCATCCGGCCTCTTCTGCAGCAGGCTTACTTCGGCGCTTGAAACGACCGGAAGTGAAAAGTACCGTGCATACTCCTCCAGGTAATCTGCAGCCTCATCCTTGGCAGGCAGTCCGTCCTGGACGCCGGCAAATGGCAGCCCCGGCAAGCTGCAGTACATCCTTGGAGTAAACAAAACCAAGGAATCGTAGCGATTCCGCCAGTTATCACCCGTTCGCGGATTCGCATCCAGAATAACGAAATCGCGGACGTTCTGCTGCAAATAGTATCCCACCGATAAAGCAGCCTGGCCGCCTCCAATAACGACAACTTCTTTTTCAATCAACGTCGGTTCCCCCTCTGTCTCTGTCTCTGTCCCTTGCCCTTGTATTTCCATTTATCATTCGATCCTATGATTGTTTCTTATTGGGTTTATTTACCTGCTTATTGACTATTATATACCCTACCCACCTATAGAACCATAGCCAAATAAAAAAATACCCGCTTATACGGGTATAGGTTCATAACAGAATTCGCATGCATCTTTTATAGCAGAAAAATATTAGCGCTCTCGCATACTTTCTTCATCTCCGAAGGCCACACGGAAGCCTGTATCTCACCAATATGAGCCTTTTCCAAGAAGAACATACCTAGACGGGACTGACCGATACCCCCGCCGATTGTATACGGAAGCTGCCCCTCCAGCAGTTGTTTATGGAACTCCAGCGTACATCTCTCCGGGCACCCCGCTTCCTCCAGTTGATGGCGCAGTGTAACCTCATCCACACGAATTCCCATCGAAGATAATTCGAAAGCACTCTTCAGAACAGGATTCCATACCAGAATATCGCCGTTAAGCTGCCAATCGTCATAATCAGGTGACCGTCCGTCATGCGGAATTCCCGACTGGAGCTTTCCTCCGATCTGCATAACGAATACCGCTCCATATTCCCGGGTAATCGCATCTTCGCGCTCTTTGGCGGATAAATGCGGGAACCGGTCCTCAAGCTCCTGAGCGGTTAGGAATGTGATCGATTCCGGCAGTTTGCGGCTTAAGCCGGGGTATTGCTCTACAAGAACGCGCTCGGTTTCCTTCATAGCGCTGTAGATCTTCTCAACCGTCTGCCGAAGAGTCGTCAATGTCCGCTCTTCCCTGGCAATCACTCTTTCCCAATCCCACTGGTCCACATAAATCGAATGAAGATGATCAAGCCCCTCATCTCTGCGAATTGCGTTCATGTGAGTGAATAGACCCTCTCCCTGTTCAAAACCATACCGCTTCAGCGCCATCCGCTTCCATTTGGCCAACGAATGTACGATTTCAAGAGACTGATCGCCAAGGTCAAGCGCTGTAAACTGAACCGGCCTCTCCATGCCGTTCAAATTATCATTGATACCGGTGCCGGACAGGACGAAGAGCGGCGTGCTGACACGAGTCAGATTTAAAGCCGTGGAGAGATGCAGCTCAAACGCTTGCTTTAACGTGTTCAGTGCCTTCTGGGTTTCTTTCACATTTAGCTTTGCGGAGTAAGGCTCCATTAATCGGATCGAGTTCTCCAAAATTTTCATAGATATCTTCCTCTTGTCTCTTTAATTTTTTAGATCACGAGAAAGCTCTGATTTTCACACTCAAATGAACACAAACCGGACTCTCACGATTATTTATGTATACTGACTTATCCGAGAAGTTTACTTTTGTTTAATAGAAATATTACCATACGTAAATTTAGTTGTAAATTACTTTTCTGTTAAATATTTGTATACAATTTTCTCTTACAGACAAAAGAAGCACCGACACAATCATCGGCACTTTCTTTTATTCACAATTTTCCGGAGATATCGGATAACTTATCCAGTTGAAATTTAGTCTGTTCAAATACATCTTGCAGTTCTTGAATGACCTCTTCGATTTCTTCGGCATGTTTTAATTCCTGCTCCAAATGATTGCAGAGATGAGCAAGCCGGGCTGCACCTACATTCAGACTGACCCCTTTTAACATGTGAACCTTCGAAGCTAATTGAGCCAGTTCCTTTTTACTCCACAAATCATGAATTTGCTTAATGCACGAAGCCGCTTCGACATCAAACAATCGGTATAAATCGTCAAAAAACGACTTGTTTTCATCCAGTCTGCGGAGCTCCTGAATCAAGGTTACATCAATGAGATTCTCGCTTTCGTCTTCAGCAGCCTTATTCGTTTTCGTTGATGTAGAGAAGCGTATTTCTCTGGCCCAGTATTCGAGTAACCGCTGGACATCATCGAGCCGCAGGGGCTTGCTCATATAATCATTCATCCCTGCAGCCAGACACTGCTCTTTGTCTTCCTTATGAGCATTCGCGGTTACAGCAATGATCACAGGACGTTGTGCACGGCCGATCCGCTGCTCAATCATCTTGGTGGCTTCCAGGCCATCCATCACCGGCATTTGAACATCCATAAAGACCAGATCATAATGGCGCCGGACTAAAGCCTGTACCGCTTCAAGACCATTGCCGACAACATCGGCCGAATAGCCCATTTTCTCCAAAATGCGAAGGAGGAGTTTTTGGTTGACGGCATTGTCTTCAGCCACCAAAATCCTCATCGGCAGGCGTTCGGACAGTGTAGCGTCCAATAAGGAGGAATTTGATTTTCTAGACGGTACCGGGTGGTTCTCGAACAAGCTGGATAGCATAACCCCTACCAGCTGCTGATCGCGGACAGGTTTGGTGACTACAGCCGCAAAGATCGACTTGAAATCTATCTCATGCTGGTCCGTACCCACGGAAGTCAATACGATCATAGGCAAACTTTCGGGAGTGCGATGTTTCCGGATTTTGCGTCCCAGCTGAATTCCATCCATTTCCCGCATTCGCATATCAATAATCGCCAGATCAAAAATATCTCCTTGCTCAATCCAAAGCAGCGCTTCTCTTGCTGAAACAGTCGCTTTCACATACATGCCCCATCTTTCGAGCACCGTCCTCAAGATCCTCAGATTGGTGCTGTTGTCGTCGACGATGAGCACGCGCTTGTGCCGCAGCAGGAGCTCCTTATTTTCATTCTCCAGAAAGAGATCCGCGCTCTCAGCTGCAATCGTAAAATGAAAGGTAGATCCGATTCCCTCATGGCTCTCCAGCCAAATACGGCCGCCCATAAGTTCCACCAGCTGCTTGCATATCGCAAGCCCTAAACCAGTCCCCCCATATCGGCGTTTCGTATTAGGCATATGAGCTTGTGAGAACGATTGGAATAATTGGCTTTGCATGTCCACAGGAATGCCCACTCCCGTATCATTAACCGTCACATACAGCTCGGAGGATTTTGAATTCTTTCCAGGCCCCTTAATGACTGAAACTAAAATTTCGCCCGTCTCCGTAAATTTCACCGCATTGCCGACCAAATTCACCAGCACCTGACGAAGCCGTGTCACGTCTCCCATCAGGAACGGATGTATATCGGGATCAATATAGCAAACCAATTCCACATCTTTTCCAACCGTTTTGGAAGCAAATAAATCCAAGATGTCTTCCACACAGGACTTGAGGTCAAAAGGCTGATGTTCCAATACCATTTTGCCTGACTCCATCTTCGAGAAATCCAAAATATCATTCAAAATTGACAGAAGAGACTCATTGCTGCCGCGGATAATCTCCGTGTATTCCCGTTGTTCTTCCGTTAGATCGGTTTCCTGAAGCAGGCTTGTCATGCCCATGATCCCGTTCATCGGTGTACGTATTTCATGACTCATCATGGCTAGGAATTCGGTTTTGGCTTGTGTTGCCCGCTCCGCCACCTCTTTGGCCTGCATGATTTCATGCCGGGCTTCTTGCAATTCTTCCACGGAGTTCTCTAGTTCAATCACGTAAGAAAGAAACATGGACATGGAATTCAGAAGATTGATCTCCCGTTCGGTATACGTATACGGCTCCCGGTCCATCGCACAGATCGTGCCGAAGATTTGCCCATTCTTGTGCCAGATGGGTACGCCGATGAATGAACAACTTCCCAACGCTGCTGTAACACCCATTCCGCAGGTTAAAGGATGTGCCGTCGTATCTTCAATCACAAGGGGCTTCGCCCCTTCTTCGATCACTAGACTGCAATAGGTCTGCTCATAAGGAAGTACCGTCCCTTCCTCAATAAGCTGCTCATGACGATTAAACACTTTGAATATCGTATTGGATACCTTATCGTTACTCGCAACAAAAAGGGTATTTACTTTAATCAGCTCGCTGACCATAGCCAGAACATGTTTCGCCGCTTCGTCTAAATTCCGGTACAACTTCTCTTCGAGCTTCTCTGTCATCAACTAGCCCCCGTTAGAATGCTGAATACTACCTTATATAAAAAATGCTTTAAAAATTTCCAGCAAGAGTTATGAGTTACTTTACATTACCCAGTAATCTGTTTACCTCCTCTAAAATCTAGCATAGTTTTCGGATATCTCCAACAAAACAGGTCGACCAGAATAAGGGACTTGTCTCAGATGGTCTGAGAAGTAAGTCCCTTGAATGGAAGAAGAGTGTTAAATGAAGAATGAAGTTCAGAACAAAGAGGAATGGAGAGTTGATTATTAAAGATTTTGTACCTATCAGTCATACAGTCATGGTGCTAAGATTATTTTTATACACAGTCGAGGAGCTGTTTTAGTGTCGGTTAAAGGTAAACTTATTTCAGAAGTGTTATTAATAGCAGAGAAAGCTGGATTAAATAAGGTCACACCTATCGAGCTTAGCAATGGTGCGAACCTGATCATTCACTTGGATCCGCATCCAATTGTTGCCCGAATAGCCACTGTCCTATCAAAAGAAGATGCAGCCTATGCATACAAGATACTTGATCGCGAGTTAAGGGTAGCACGTCACCTTCAATCTAAGGGCGTACCCGTATTATTACCATCTGACCCTATTGATGCAGGACCATACGATATTGGTGGCACATGGTTGACATTTTGGGAGTATGTTCCGCAAACTCATTTAAAACCGCCCTCACCAAGCGAAGCCGTTGAGTTAGTAAATACGCTTTCACTAGGCATGAAAGACTTCTCATGTGAAATTCCTTTACTTGGAGTTTGGGAGCGTACATGTGAATCCGTTAATAGATTGATGAATCATCCCGACCAGCGCATACAAGCATTGTTAGATATGTTCGTAACAGCTGATAGACAGATGCGTCTCGATACAAGTTTACTAATACCGTGTCATGGAGATGCCCACACGAGAAACTTATTACCAAGTCCTGAGGGTTGGATCTGGGCGGACTTTGAAGATTTATCACTGATGCCTGCATACTGGGACCTGGCTTCATTTGTTGGGAATCTTGCATTATTCAGCGGAGTTCAGGAGCCAACCTTCAAATATATATTAAGCCAAATAAACAATGGACCCGATCTAGCAGCTTTTGGATTTGCTGTTACCGCACGTATACTAATGTCTACATTAGGTAATCTGGATTTTGCCCTTTCAGGCAACGGAGATTTGGAGTTTGCATTTAAACAGCTTGAACTTGCGGAGGATTTTATTCATCAGATAGATCTAATCATTCAGGGAAATGGAGGAGTCCATTAAACTCCATAGGAACTATAGCTCAGCAAGTATTGTAGCCTCGATAGAAAAACATGCTAAAAACATTAGTACCGGTTAACCTCTGGGTCTAATATGGAGCTTAGAAGGTACGTATTTAGCAGGAATTAACCCTAATAGGGGCCCTAGAGCTTTTTATCCCTGCAATACAAAGCGGCAGCGTTGGATAAAAAAATAAGTCCCAGACTGCCGCTGCTTAATTTGAACTGACGAAGCGGAATATGTTAGCTAATTAATCATTTGGCAACCACTCTTTACAGGTATCTGCACGTAATTGCAGCTCATTATACAGCACGCCTGCATGGTACCCGTCGCAAACGGCATGGTGAAATTGCCCCGATAAAGGTAACAGTATTTTTTCGTCCTGCTGAAAATATTTCCCCATAGTAAAGATCGGTAATAAATAGGTACCCTCGTTATAAACGTTCAGGTTAAAGCCTGTGAAGCTGACCCACGGAATGCTGGAAATGGGAAAAGTATTAGGTGGTTCATTTGTTTTAGGGACAAATTGTTTCACCTTTCCGTAATTTTCCATATCATCAAGATAACGAATGTAGAATTCATTAAATTCTTCATTATACGGAGTCCAAATGCTTGAAAAAGTCTTATCCTCATCATGGAAAATTGTAAAGCTAGGAGACAAACTGTCCCAATAACCTAACCTTCCCGCAGAATCAAAACATGTGCGAAATTCAGAGTGCCGGTTTACCACTGTAGTTATCATGTGGATTAGCGCCGGGTACAGCTTAATCCCCTTATTCTTAAGTTCTCTCAACAGCCCGGTAATGTCAATATTTGCAGTCATGCTGTAGGTGCATCTGACATTGTTTAAATAATGTTCAAAGTAGGGTTTTCTGCTCCATTTATCAATGACTATCGGATTAAAAATCATTTATTATAACCTCCTAAAATTAAAGCATTTTTCGTTTTAGGAGGTCCCATCCACTGCTTTAACCATATCCTCACCACAATCCCCAACAAATTATTTTGCTATTGCTGCTGCATGAATAACACTCTACAAATAATCCAGGCTATTAAAAATCAGAATGAGTCCAACTATACACATAATCCACGAAAGAGCCGATCCTGTATGATTAGCGATTTTTACTCGAAGCTTCTCGAGAGATTTTTGCATCCCCCTCCCAAACAGGAGATAGAAGAGAAACAGCACGAGGGAAGGCAACACAATGATAAAGTTGTAACCAGCTAAAATAGAAGACCATTCCGCCCACGATAGATTAGAAGTAGTCATGATGCCAATTGCTGCAAAATAAGGAAATGCAGTACCTACTTCAATTAATGAAGTAGTGAATCCCAGAACAATCATTGAAAGAATGCTTTTTGATTTTGGTGCAGGCAGGTCTGAACCTTTCTTTGTTGGAACATAAAAACTTGCTATGAACAAGATGCCCCCAATAATAAAGAACGTCCAGCTTACGATTCTATTTTGTAATACGCCAGAAATAATATCAAGCAAGAAATCTAATCCTAACATGAGTGAAACTCCAACAGCAAAATAAAATCCTGCTATCGTCAATAAATAAACCAATAAACGTTTGGTAAGCCTCTCTCTCTCTTTATCTGTCAGAAGCAGATACACAGTTACCCCTAATGTGGCCGGGCTTAGCGTGTCCAATAGAGCCAAGCCCCCTATTAGGAGAAGTAGTTCTATGCTCATCGTTCTCCCTCCTTACTCCAGTTGCGGATTATTCTTTTCAGCTGTAAAAATGGCATATGCCTCCTCCATGAACTCAAGTACATCCTGGTCAATTGGATATAAACTCAGTTTCTCTGATTGCTTGGGCGACATCCTTATTTCCCACAGCTTATCTAGAAATTCATCCTCACCTTCAAACGCCTCTAAGCGCTTTTCATCCATTCTTCTAATGATATTTTGAACTTTAGGTGCTTTGGGGCCCTCATCCATATAGAGCTTTAACTGACCTATCAGAGCAATCCATTCGAGTGAATCAGAGCTGTCACTTGTCATATTGGGAACCTTGTTCCATAGTCTTATTTCTCTGTCTGTAAATACAGATTCACGATAATACTGCCGTATTTCTTTATCTTTATTCGATAATTGCATAATCTTCTGAATCGCGACCCAGTTTTCTTCTCCTTCTATCGCAATTCCATGTATCATTTCCCGTAAAGATAACTCTATTTTCTTTAAATTTTCCTGTTCTTTTATAATAAAAGACAGTTGACTCTTTAGACTTTCCGACCAATCCCAGGCACTGGAAGCGAGCATATTCTTAATCTCATGCAGCGGAAATCCAGCCTTTTTTAAAAATTGAACCTGCTGTAGTTTTTTTATTTCTTCATTCGTATATAAACGATGCCCACCCTCTGTTTTGGATGCTGGTTTTAATAATCCGATTTGATCGTAGTAACGCAGTGTTCTTACTGTAACACCTGTCAGCTCCCCAACCTTATTAATATGTATCACTGATAACCAGCCTTTCTGTGCGTCATAACTCTATCGTTAACAATAGTTTTGTTCATTCTGCATTTATTCTTCTTTATGAAACATTTTTTTAAGCAAGTATCCTGCTCCCAAACCAATCAGCACACCGGGAATTGCATTATCCATTGTCAGTCCAATACCTGCTCCTATAATGACGCAGCCATAAATAATAATATCTCCCTGTTTCATCTAAACCCTCCTATTTTTCTAATCTTTTTATAAATAACTCTGACAGGCGGGGCTTATAGTCGAATAATCAAAATGGATTTATAGTATTTGCTAAATAGTATACAAAATGACGCAGCGTAAACTTCAAGGCTTTTTTAGACTTTTTTTAATTTTTATTAATAAGCTTGAAATTGACGTGACGTCACCTACTAATTTTTCAATTTTAGATGTTCTTTTTTTAGATGAACAAAAACCCCTTCAGACAATCCTGTCTAAAGGGGTAAAACGGTGCATCTTTTTTTATAAACGGTACGACTTTATTTCAAAGGCACACTTTCTACTGCCCAGCATGTCAGGAAATAATCTTGCATGTTGGTATTCACAGTCTTTCAATGTAAAAGGCAAATGCGAGAGTCGATCCACTACCAACTCCCTACTCCACCGTCACGCTCTTCGCCAGATTCCGCGGCTTATCCACGTCATTACCGCGAGCAAGCGATGCGTAATAAGACAGCAGCTGCAGCGGAATCACTGTCAGAGCAGGCGAGAGCAGATCCAGCGTGCGCGGAATGCTGAACGTCTGGTCGACCGACTTCGCCAGTTCGTTGTCGCCTTCATAAGCAATCCCCAGCACCTCACCGCCGCGCGCGGTGACTTCCTTGATATTGCTGACGGTCTTCTCGATAAGCTCCGTCTGAAGCCCCAGCGCAATGACCGGCACGCCTTCCTCGATCAGCGCGAGGGTTCCGTGCTTCAGCTCACCTGCCGGATAAGCCTCGGAGTGAATGTACGAGATCTCCTTCAGTTTCAGCGACCCTTCCAGCGCCACCGCATAATCCATGCCGCGGCCGATGAAGAACAGGTGCTCATGCGCAGCAATTTTCTCCGCGTACGCTTTAATTTCTTCGCTGCGCGCGAGAATGCTCTCCACCTGATCCGGCAGGCTCTGCATAGCTGCAAGCGTACGGCCGATTTCCGCCTGCTCCAGCGTTTCCAGCGTCTGCGCCAGATACAGGCCGAGCAGATAGAACGCCATGAGCTGCGTCGTGTAAGCTTTTGTCGAAGCGACCGCGATCTCCGGCCCGGCCCATGTGACGAGTACATCGTCCGCTTCACGGGAGACAGAGCTGCCGACGACATTCGTGATGGCTAAGACACGCGCGCCATTTCGCTTTGCTTCACGCAGCGCAGCCAGCGTATCCGCCGTTTCACCGGACTGACTTACCACAATAACCAGCGTTTCCGGTGTAATAATCGGCGCCCGGTACCTGTACTCCGAAGCGACATCCGCTTCGACCGGAATGCGTACCAGCTTCTCAATTACACTTTTGCCGACAAGTCCTGCATGATAAGCCGTACCACACGCCACGATATGAATGTTGCGGATTTTACGGATCTCATCCGCAGTCATCCCGATTTCATCCAGCACAACCCGGCTTCCATCTTCCGAAATCCGGCTTCCGATCGTATCGCGATACGCTTTGGGCTGATCGTAGATTTCTTTCATCATGAAGTGATCGAAGCCCGCTTTCTCGGCTGTCACCAAATCCCAATCAACGTGGAACATTTCCCGAGAAATAAAATTCCCCTCGATCGTCATTAATTCGACACCCTCACGCGTTAAAAGTGCCATTTCACCATCATTCAGAATGTACACATTGCGCGTATATTCGAGGATCGCCGGAATGTCCGATCCGATGAAGTTCTCTCCATCTCCTACGCCGACAACGAGCGGACTTGCCAGACGGACAGCGACCAGACGATCCGGTTCGTACTCCGTCAGCACTCCGAGAGCAAAAGCCCCCTTCATCCGCTTCACCGCCTGTTGAACCGCTTTTACAATATCGCCTTCGTAAAGCTCTGCAATCAGGTGCGAAATCACTTCGGTGTCCGTTTCCGAAACGAATGTATGCCCTTGTGCAATCAGCTCTTCTTTTAGCGAAATGTAATTCTCAATAATTCCGTTATGAACCACGGAGAATTTCTTCGAATTGTCCGTATGCGGATGCGAGTTCTCGTTCGAAGGCTTGCCGTGCGTAGCCCAGCGGGTATGTCCGATTCCGACCGTACCATTTAGAGGTGCATCGCTCAGCTCCGACTCCAGCACCGCCAGACGGCCTTTGGCCTTCTTGATCTCCAGCCCGCCTTCTGTGTACACAGCGACACCCGCCGAATCATAACCGCGATACTCCAGCTTTTTAAGCCCCTCGATCAGAACCTCTTGTGAATCACGTTTACCAATATATCCAACAATACCGCACATAGTGAATACCCCCAATATTAAGCTCCATGACCCGCTCCGCCTCATGCGGATGATCACAGGCTGTTTGTCAAAGATCGGCGGATCTGTGAATGGATTTCTCTCTCCATTTCTCGTCTGTCTCCTGCCGTCTATCTTGCTTTATTCATGACCGATACATTTCGTATCAAAAGGTCGATTTTTATAGCGCTGTTACGCTAGTACTTTTTTCGACATACACGAATTTCTATCTCGCCACTCCATGTGATTATTTAAAATCAAGTAAGGTTTATAAGACAACAACGTCTGGTTTCTATAAAAGGCGCACTCAAAAAAGCTTTTCACAAGCCGTTTTTTTCAACAACACCCGAAGGGTGCTTTTAGATACACCTTAAGAGAAGGACCGCATCTGCACACAGATCCCTTAGGCATAAGAAAACAAAGCTGACTGCCTCGTTCGCCGCTTCTGCGGTTCCGTCCGATACGATGTGCAGTCTGAAGATGAGATCTGCATGGCCCCTTAGCAGCACAAGTCAGTCCCCTATCTCTACATACAAACTATGGATCATTCCGCTGAATTCTTGTATGCCCGGTCACCCGGACAGTTTGCATGTCAGCTTGTCGGCACGAATGAGAATGCCGGAAGGTCCCCGCCGAAAATTCGAACACCTTCACCTCGTCAACTTGTCGGTTCCGCTTATCGCCTCTGCCCTGCACACTAGACTATTGTCCGCGTACCCCTTACAGAGAGATCTGCTTTCCGCACAAGTTCTGGCGCTTGTTGAAACCCGTTTAACGACCCACCTTTCTATGCTTGAGTAAAAAAGATATACCCTATCATATTCATTTTTGCGCAGCTTTGCAACTTCTATGCCGCGAATCGAGATACAAGCACCAAATCCGCAGTTAAATATTGGGCAAATATGTGGGATGCATCCTTCTTTGTACCGTTAACTAACCCCATTCCTAATCAGGTTTCCCCACTTTGTTATAAGCCACTGTCCACGTACTATACCCGTTGGTTTAGCAGCAATTTTACCAATTACTTAAACCCACCGTACCGCATTCGTTACCTCCATACCCCTTTTAAAAATCACCACCCCAAGGTAGAACCAAACCATTGCTCCGACAAAAAAAAGCGCGAAAGGGGCTTACCCTTTCACGCTTCCATTTATAAAAAAACCAACTCTCATATCCATCAGGAAGCCTCAAGTGCACTTACCAAGGCAAGGACCTCCATACGCTGCTGAGGGATCGCTGCAAGCTTAGCCTAGCTCCCGCTTCACAACCTCGACGATATCGTTCACGTAGCCTTCTACCGTCTCCTTATCGGGTCCCTCCGCCATAACGCGGATCAGAGACTCCGTACCGGAAGGACGCACCAGCACACGCCCATTATCCCCAAGCTGGCTCTCAACGGCTGTGATCGCACCTGCAATCGCCCCATTGTCGCTGAGCTTGCTCTTGTCGGCTACGCGCACATTCACCAGCACCTGCGGGAACTTGCGCATAATGGTTTTGGAGTCGCTCAGCGAACGCCCTGTAGATACGAGGGTATCTACCAGCTGCAAACCTGTCAGGATGCCGTCGCCTGTCGTATTATAGTCCAGGAAGATCACATGACCGGACTGCTCGCCGCCCAGATTGTAGCCGCCCTTACGCATCTCTTCCATCACATAACGGTCGCCTACAGCGGTTTGCGTCGCTTTGAGCCCATAGCCCTCAATTCCCTTGAAAAAACCGATGTTGGCCATTACCGTCGTCACAATCGTGCTGTGGTTCAACTTGCCGGCCCGGTTCATCGCATCCCCGCAAATGCTCAGAATGAAGTCACCGTCGACTTCCTCGCCAAGCTCATCAATGGCGATCAGCCTGTCAGCATCGCCGTCAAAGGCAAGCCCCAGGTGCGCGCCATGTTCCACGACGGCCCGCTGCAAGTTCTGCGGATGCGTCGAACCGCATCCTTCGTTGATGTTGCAGCCGTCCGGCTCAACGGCGAGCGTGATCACTTCCGCTCCCAGCTCGCGGAAAATCTTCGGCGCCAGCTCGTAGGCCGCTCCGTTCGAGCAGTCCATGATGATCTTCATGCCGCCGAAGGAGTGATTTACCGTCGCCTTCACGAAGTCGGCGTACTTCTGCTTCGCCTTCAGATCGTCGGACACGCTCCCGATCTGCCCGCCCACCGGCCGCGGCAGATCGTCGCAGTCCGCGTCGAGCAGACGCTCGATTTCGTTCTCGGTCTCATCGAGCAGCTTATACCCGTCTCCGCCGAAGAACTTAATCCCGTTGTCTTCCACGGGATTATGAGAGGCGGAGATCATCACGCCGGCGTCGGCGCCCATCACTCGCGTCAAGTACGCGACGGCTGGCGTGGATACGACGCCCAGGCGGATCACGTTAGCGCCGATCGACAGCAGACCGGCGACCAGCGCCGACTCCAGCATCGGGCCGGAGATCCGGGTGTCGCGCCCGATGACTACTTTAGGGTGCTTAGCCTTGCCCGTCAGCACAAAACCCCCGCAGCGCCCGATTTTGAAAGCCATTTCGGGTGTTAACTCCTTATTGGCAACCCCGCGTACTCCGTCCGTTCCAAAATATTTCCCCATATCTCTTTTCTCCCCTTTTATCACAAGCTTCATCCATCTTCATATACAAAGCACCGATCCCATACATAGAAATCCGTTAGTTGGTTAATTACCGGCGACTTTTAAACTATTCGGATTCCATGCTGACTTTCAGTGGTTAAGGCTTACGGTTCCTTTTTCTCCACCGGCGGGCGGGCCGTTCCTGGCTCTGCAGGAGCTGGCGATGCTGACGGGGATGGAGTAGGAGTAGGAGCAGGAGTAGGCGTCGGTTTGGCCGTCTCCTTCGGATTGCCGCTTGCTGTAATAACTACAGTAGCCTTCGTTACCGCTGTTCCCCCGTCTTTGATATAGGAGGGCAGATTAAGCGTAATCGGCAGCTCATGCGTCCCCGGCGGCAAGTTGCTTATATCCACAATGGCCTGCACATCTTCCGGCTTCAATGCGGCAATCTGCGGCGCCGCACCTTCTAACGTGAGGGTAATGCTCCCTTCCGCAGGAGAACTGAACTTCACATCCGTCCCCTCTGCCTGCCCGACGACTTTCAGCGGAATGTCAGGGAAGTCTTTCTTCGTAGAAGGTACAATCTCTACCGTCACCTGAACTTTGGATGGCTCCACCTGCGTAACCCCTTTTTGAAGAGGAATATCCAGTGTAAATTCTTTCGTTGCCGTGAGCCCGTCGATTTTGATCGGACCGGCCGAGTAGAATTCCATGCTATCCAGTATATTCTGCGGGCCATAGACCATGATCTTATCCGGATTCTGTTTAACGGATCCTATACTGTATCCAGCCGGAGGGGTTCCTGTCAGCTGAATCTGCAGCGGCACGGTTTTGAAAGGACTGGTTACAGGCACATCCACATCCACTACGGCCGGACTTACGCTGTAATTCAGCTCACTTCCCTCTTTGTTATAGACCTTCAGCTTAACCTGCTTGGATACTGCAGAATCCGCCTTCTCTACCGATATATCTCCTTGAACCGAATATACCTCTCCCTCTTTGCCCGCAGGGACCGTTACGTGTACTTTATTCGGCTTAGCAATAGGATCTCCGGGCTTGTACCCCGATTCCGGAGTACCTTTTACATTAATTTTGACCGGCACTTCCTTCTTCACCATTTCTTCCACAACTACCTTCACATTCCGCGGAACAATCTCCACTTCGAGTGAGGATGGGAAACCGACCGCTTCCAGCGGCAGAACGTATTCCCCCTTGCCGGAGGATTTTGTTAAATCCAGAATAACCTTATAGTTACTCGTGCTGACTTTTTTAAGAGCTGAATCTTTTCCCTTCAAAATAACTTGAACCCGGCTTGGCTCAATGGAAGAGATATAATACTGATCAGAATCGTATTTAGCGGTAATCTCTACGTTGCTGATCGGCAGCTCCTTAATACCCGACGAGCCCGTATTGGTTACCGTACTTCCCTCCATACGGACGACCGCCCAGAGCAGGATTCCGATTATAATGGCAATTACTCTTACGACGTTAGTGTTCCTTAGCCATTTATCCACGTTTGCGTCCCCCCCACCATTTCTTCAAAGGGTTCTGCCTGACTTTCGCCTTCGGCCTGAGTTCATCGAACAGTTTCGAAATCAAGGATTCTTCCTTAATGTCACGTACGACTTGCCCGTTGAGCGACAAAGAGATTTGGCCTGTTTCCTCGGACACGATAAGACAGATAGCATCCGATACCTCGCTCATACCAATGGCCGCTCTATGCCGGGTACCCAGTTCTTTGCTGATAAAAGGATTCTCCGACAGAGGCAAATAACAACCCGCAGCCATCAGCTGATTGTTACGAATAATGACCGCACCATCATGAAGAGGCGTGTTCGGAATGAAAATATTAATAAGCAGCTCCGAACTGATCCGCCCATTCACAGCAATCCCCGATTCAATGTAATCCGTAAGGCCCGTTTCCTTTTCAAAAACGATCAAAGCCCCGATCTTGCGCCGGGACAAGTAGTTCATTGCTTTAATGACTTCTCCAATTCGGATGTTCACGTCATGATCCACATCACTGGAGGACATTCTTGAGAAGAAACGCCCACGTCCCAGTTGTTCCAAGGCTCTCCTGAGCTCCGGCTGGAAAATAATAATGATTGCGATCAAGCCTACGGTGAACATCTGGTTCATAATCCACTGCAGGGTATTCAATGAAAATGCTACACTAAGGGCCCACGTAACCAAAACAACGAAGATACCCTTCATTAGCTGAATGGCTCTTGTGCCGCGCAGCAGCATAATTAATTTGTATACCACGTAACTGACAATCGAAATATCAATAATATCCGTGATGGAAATATCTGAGAATAATTCCACTGTAGTTCCCCCAAATCAAAGCAACGAATCAGAATCTTCTACGCTTTCTTATCTTTATCTGTCTATTCCTTGATAATACCACATTCCATGCAATTCTTCTATCGGAGCGATTTTCAGGAAAAAATGAGAAAAAGTCCTTTTTGGAATTACCAAAAAGGACCTCGAGTGAATAATTCATTCTTTCACTACTGATTGAAATGGAGGAGACGGCCGCTCAGTGCACTATCTCGTTTATTTTAAACCACAGCCAGCTCAATGCCTGATCAATCCGGATCTTGTCTCCCGTGATATGAGCAGTAGAAGCTAAATACATATTTCCGTCTATAACCACCAGGTTGCCTTCAACGTTAGCGTTATCTTCGACAACTAGCTCCCCATTCTCAACGACTAGATTGCCTTTTACCGTCTCACCTTTGGGCACGATAACTTTATCGCCTTGAATGATGACCCTATCGAGGTCCGTGCCGCGTACCATCAACTCCGTGTTGTTGTTCCACATCGACCCGAAGCTTCCTGCCATCGTCAAAAGGAATACTGCCGCGACAGATACGGCCGGATGCTTACGCACCCACTGGATCCAAGGCGAGCGTTTCTTAACAGGAGGCAGAGAGCCCATAATACGGTCGGTGAGATCATTCGATGCGACTGGAGCCGGTATGGACCGAACTAGTGCATCCGTTGTTTCCATCTGACGGAAAATCGCATGACACTCCGGGCATGTCAAAAGGTGCTGCTTTAGATCCAGCGCCTCCGACCCTTGCAAATCCCCATCCAAATATTCGTGCATCAAAGGGAGGGCCTGTTTGCAATTCATCCGAGCCACTCCTTTCTCGTTCTTTGCCATTAGTGTAATACCATACGTATGGCCGGCAAAGATGTTTCAAAATATCGAGGACTACTTAGAAAAATTTCCGTCCGCCTCAAGTTTTTTGCGCAAGTACTCCCGTCCACGGTGTACGCGGGTCTTGACGGTTGTTACCGGCATCTTCAGTACGTCTCCTATTTCTTGCAGCGACATGTCGTGCAGATAGCGGAGAATAACGACGGACTTATATTTTTCCGGTAGGGTGTCAATGGCTCGGCGTATGACCTGCTGCGTTTCCGATAGGATGATCTGGTCTACTGGCAGGTTGTCCTTGCTTGCAAGCATGGCATAAAAATCGTTCCCGTCGCTATCCGGCATTTCGGCGTCGAGGGAATAAGTTGGTTTTCGTTTGCGCAGCCGGTCTATGCATAAATTCGTTCCGATTCTGAAAATCCAGGTAGAAAACTTCTGGTTCTCATCATACCGGTCTAGGTTGTTGTACACGCGCAGAAAAGTATCCTGCACCGCATCTTCGGCTTCCTGCTTATTACCGAGCATTCGGTAGGCCAGGTGAAAGATTTTGTCTTTATATAAATTCACCAGTTCCTCAAAAGCACCACGATCCCCATTCCTTGCAAGCTTGGCTAATCGTGTTTCTACTAAATTCAACGATAACTCCTCCAACCCTAGGAAATGCGGGCTTCTTTTCACTAATGTTCGGTAAAACACGTAAAGTCGAGCCGCCCGGAGGACGGCTTGACTTCGTTGTTCCAGTGCCTATGCATGTTGTGGACGATCAACCTGTATTGCGAAGGCCTGCAGCGATTCCATTGATGGTGAGAAGAACTTCGCGAAGCAGGAAGGCATCATCCTGGTCGGTCTCACGGATCGCGCGCAGTTCTTTAAGCAGATCTACCTGCAAATAACTTAGCGGATCGACGTATGGATTGCGCAGACGGATCGATTCCTGAATAACAGGTACGTTATCGAGAATTTCCTGCTGACCCGTAATTTGCAGAATCAGCTCGGAGGTTAAGTTGTACTCCGTGCTGATCAGCTCGTAGATACGATTAGCGATATCACTCTCTTTAAGCAAGCTGCCATATTCTTTCGCAATAAGCAGATCTGCCTTAGCTATGGCCATTTGAAGACCATCGATCATGGATCTAAAGAATGACCAGTTCTCATACATATCCTTCAGAACTTCCATATTCTCTTCTTTGTTCTGATAGAAGGTCTGGAGCGCTGTACCGGCGGCATACCAAGCCGGAAGCAGATAACGGCTCTGTGTCCATGCGAATACCCATGGAATCGCGCGCAAATCTTCGAATCGGTCGCTGTTGTTACGTTTGGAAGGGCGGGAACCGATATTGAGCTCTCCGACTTCCGGAAGCGGTGTGGATTGCTTGAAGAACGTCATGAAGTCTTTGTCACGGAAAATAAGATCTTGATACTTATTCTGTGCAGTTTCCGAAATATCCTTCATGATTGCTTCCCATTGCGTCTCTTTAGCGGGACGCTCGGGATTACGGGCAAGCACGGCACCCTTGATCAGAGAGAACGTCGCCTGCTCCAGGCTGCGGTACGCAATACCTTGCAAGGAATAACGGGAGGATAATACCTCTCCTTGCTCCGTAATCTTAATTCCACTGCCGATTGTATCCACTGGCTGTGCCAGGATACTGCGGTTTAGAGGCATTCCTCCGCGTCCTAAGGAACCTCCACGTCCATGGAAGAACTTGAGCTTAACTCCGTTCTTATTCCCCATATCGGTAAGCTCACGCAGAGCTACGCGCAGCTCCCAGTTGGCTGTAATCACACCGCCGTCTTTGTTGCTGTCCGAGTAGCCGAGCATAATTTCATGCATGGGAGCCGCCTGGTTAAGGCTGGCACGATACGCTGGAATGTTCAGCAGCGTATTCATAATTTCAGGAGCTTCATGCAGGTCATCAATCGTCTCAAACAGAGGAACCGATTGAATGGTGCTCACGACTGTGCCATCTTCTTCTTTCCGGTAAAGGCCCACTTCCTTGGCAAATACCATAACCTCCAACATATCACTTGCACCACAAGTCATACTGATCAGATAGCTGTGCAAACAATTGCGTCCGAATTCCTGCTGAGCTTTATATATATTGCGATATACATTGAGACACTCTTCAGTCGACTCCGTATATTTCATATAAGGCGATGTAATTGGACGCGGTTCGTCAAGTAGCTTGCTGAGCAGATCAATCTTCTCTTTCTCAGATAGCTGGCTGTAATCTTCCACGATGCTGGTTCTCTTTAAGACTTCTGTCATCGCCAGTTCATGCTCTCTGCTGTGTTGACGAATATCGAGAGTAGCCAAGTGGAATCCGAACAGCTCTACCTGGCGAATGAGCTTTTTGATATAAGCATCCGCTGCAAAGTCCGCGAAGTGACTCCGCAAGCTTCTTTCAATAATATATAAATCCTGGATCATCTCATCCGGAGAAGCATACTTTTCATTAGATTCAGCAAGAGCATTCCCCGTATTACGCACTCTTTCGATCATATAAGCGAGCTTGATACGGTAAGGCTCATCGTTATTACTCCACAATTCAGTACGCGGTCCGAATACTTCCTTATCCACTTCGATTGAGTTCTGCAGCTCCTCACTGATTTCGGCAAGATTCTTACTGAAACTCAAGTGGTTCATGACATCTGCAAGAATGGCTTCGTATTTCTTCAAAGCAAGCCCGCGGTGCAGCTCAAGCGTTTCCCACGTTACATCAGAAGTAACGGACGGGTTACCGTCCCGGTCTCCACCGATCCATGAGCCGAATTTAAGGAAGCTAGGCACATGCCAGGTTTCATTCGGATAGTATTTGTCTAGACAGCGCTCAAGCTCCTGATATACCTCAGGAAGCACATCGAACAAAGTTTCGTCAAAATAATACATCCCATTCTGCACTTCATCGATAACTGTAGGTTTACGATTACGAAGCTCATCCGTCTGCCAAAGCGTCATTACTTCAGCCAAAAGCTTCTCCCGCAGGTTTTCTCTCTCACGGAAAGTTAATGTCGGGTTATCAAGCAGGATAACATCTTGGGATATACGCTGATGAATGTCCAGAACAGCACGTCTGGTTGCTTCCGTCGGATGTGCTGTAATAACCAGCTCAAGAGAAATTTCCTGAAGGATATCCTGCACTTCCTGATAGGAAATTTCGTTTTGTTTAAGACGCTGTACGATGCTTTCGATCGAACCGGGCTGTACTGTCTCCCCGGAAGAACGTTCATAATCACGCTTACGACGGATCCGATGATTCTGCTCAGCAATATTGACCAGCTGAAAATATATCGCAAACGCACGAATAACCTGATGTCGAATTTCAGGTTGCAATCCATTTATTGTTTCCTTGATTTCTGCATATATAGCAGGATCGTATTGAGCTCTCAGTGACTTACTCAGTTCTCGGATCTTCTCTACCACGGCAAGAAGTTCATTGCCACCCTGATGGACCAGTACTTCTCCAAGTATATGCCCTAGAAATCGCACATCCCTGCGAAGCAAGTTGTTCGTTGTATTTTTCTGAACAATTGATTCGTTATCCGACATGTCCTCGCCTCTTCTCTCTACTGTTAATCGCTGAAACAAAAAACACCCTAATTCGTCAAAATTGATACTCATTGCAGAATATTTTACCACATTCACGCGTTGCATTATAGCTATTTTTAAAGAAAGAGCACATGCAATTTAAGGAAATGTGCAGAATCCTTCGACAATTTAAATAAGTCAACTATCGGATATAACAAAAAAAGACCTCTTAGAGGTCTGTACTTGTATGTATGGAGCGGGTGATGGGAATCGAACCCACGCTACCAGCTTGGAAGGCTGGAGTTCTACCATTGAACTACACCCGCATACATATGGTCGGGACGACACGATTTGAACATGCGACCCCCTGGTCCCAAACCAGGTGCTCTACCAAGCTGAGCTACGTCCCGACAAAAAATATGGCGTGCCCTGAGAGATTCGAACTCCCGGCCTTTTGATTCGTAGTCAAACGCTCTATCCAGCTGAGCTAAGGGCACGTATGAAGTTGGAGCGGAAGACGGGAATCGAACCCGCGACCCTCGCCTTGGCAAGGCGATGCTCTACCGCTGAGCCACTTCCGCATTATATCATACTTCTTATTAATTAGCAAGTATTATTTGTGTTAGAAATACTTGGAATTAATATGCGCGTGGAGGGACTTGAACCCCCACGTCAAAGACGCTAGATCCTAAGTCTAGTGCGTCTGCCAATTCCGCCACACGCGCATGTAAGTAAAAATGGTGAGCCATGAAGGACTCGAACCTTCGACACCCTGATTAAAAGTCAGGTGCTCTACCAACTGAGCTAATGGCTCAAAACAAATGGCTGGGGATATAGGATTTGAACCTATGCATGACGGAGTCAAAGTCCGTTGCCTTACCGCTTGGCTAATCCCCAAGGTAAATCTGGTGCCGTCGAGAGGACTTGAACCCCCAACCTACTGATTACAAGTCAGTTGCTCTACCAGTTGAGCTACAACGGCATATATGGTGGAGGCTGACGGGATCGAACCGCCGACCCTCTGCTTGTAAGGCAGATGCTCTCCCAGCTGAGCTAAGCCTCCACTATGGTGACCCGTAGGGGATTCGAACCCCTGTTACCTCCGTGAAAGGGAGGTGTCTTAACCCCTTGACCAACGGGCCTTCTGGCAAGCTTCCAACCGGATTCGAACCGGTGACCTCTTCCTTACCATGGAAGCACTCTACCTACTGAGCTATGGAAGCATGGCTCCCCGAACAGGACTCGAACCTGTGACAACTCGATTAACAGTCGAGTGCTCTACCAACTGAGCTATCAGGGAATAACGCTTGGCAACGTCCTACTCTCCCAGGACCCTGCGGTCCAAGTACCATCGGCGCTGGAAGGCTTAACGGTCGTGTTCGGGATGGGTACGCGTGGTTCCCTTCCGCCATCGTCACCAAACAGGATATTTCGAAGTGTTAGAGACTTCGAAAATCGCAGCATCTCCTTGCGGACATACTACTCATAGCAGGGTTGTACCCTGAAAACTAGCAGCGAAAGATGTACTAAGATCCATCCAAAGATCTTGTGGTGCACAGCCATAGACTATGCTTTAGATGTTGGCCTCTACTCGCGTAAAGACCTGTAGGTCAAGCCCTCGACCGATTAGTATTGGTCAGCTCCACACATTGCTGTGCTTCCACCTC
>NZ_LMXH01000004.1 GCF_001541095.1 Paenibacillus sp. FJAT-26967 | reverse complement strand
CTCAAAAAGTTAATGCTGACGAGAATTTCTTCTCTGTTTAGCGTCCTGATTGCTCAAGACGTTTCAATCACTCGTTGTTCAGTTTTCAAAGGACAATCTCTTGCGTGTTACTCGTTTGTACCAGCATTTCTCATGGCCGGAATTACATAATAACATGTTGCGTTATCTGAGTCAAGCACTTTTTTTATTTCATTTCGCTGATTCGCGTTTTCGTTCATGTTTCAAACGACTTGTCCGCTTCAGCTCAATTAATGTACCACGCCTGAATTTTGATTGCAACAGGTTTTTTATTCCAGTTGTTTGTGACCATGAATAACCCTAACATCATTTCCTAATCCCGCCCATTCTATACCTCGATATGCTGCTCCCTGACTCTAAACTAACCTCTAGTATAAACCTTCGAAATATGACATAAACTAAATTGAACTTTCAACAATACTGACAGGAGTGAATCACGTGGAGAATTCAACACATAGAGGCGACTATACCGGTACTACTAATATGAATGTCGATAATCAGGATATGGAATTCGTAAACGATACACTTGAGTTAGCCGAGGACAAGCATGCTGTACGCAACCAGGAGAAACTGAATTCCGAACCAGACGGAGAGAAATAAGAATGCGGCCGCCAAGGAGACGGGCGGCCGCTTTTCTTATTGTGAGTGTTACTAATCAAAATCTTACAAACGATCTATTCATATAATCTAACAGCCAGATCGCGGAGACAAGCTTCGGGCATTGTTTCATAATAGTCATTCGCATCTGAGATATGGAATCCGCAAGATTGATACAGACCGAGTGCATGATCATTAACAGCCGCTACTTCTAATCTAACTTCAGCTAGTTTGAATTCGCGCTTGATATAATCAACAGTCTCCATAAGAATCATACGGCCGATCCCACGCCCTCTATACTCACGCGAAATTACGAAACCGACAATATACGCTTCAGAGCCTGTCACAATGACACCAATCTTACCGACAGCCTCACCGTTCATTTCTACTATTCTCGTATAGTTGCCGGGTGACTTAGCAAGAGTGCTCTCAACATAGGTACGCGAATCAGCCTCCGACATTTCAAAACCATCGCAGTTTAACTTCACCAAGCGTTCGGTATCCGATAGCTGTGCAGGACGGGTACGAATCTTTCGTTCCGCTTCTTGAGGATGATCCTGCCGTAGTTGGACTGCGCGGGCATAAGAAGCCGGTTCAGGCTGATCTCGATCTTCATCCGAAGCAAATTTCATCACATATTCCGAGAATGCATAAGCAGAGAGTCTTTTAACAAAGCCGAGTGCAGCGGATGATGAACGGGGACAGATCAGTAACATCTTGGGGATCTTCCTAGTCGCACATTCCTGAGCAGCCAACTGCAGAAGCCTACTAAATATGCCCTGACGGCGATAACCCGGATCAACAAGTCCGCTTCCTTCAATCTCCGAATCCTGAAAGCTGTAAAGCCCGAGAAATGCGATCAGCTTGCCGTTATGGAAAGCAGCAAAATCATCCGTCCGCTCCAAGGACCGGTCCTTAAGCATGTTCCAGTTTAACTTAACGCCAAGCTGTTCTTGATTGCGACACTGTTCTGCAAGAATCTCCAGCTGCCGGAGATAATTTTGTCCTAATCCTCCCCGAAACGCACGAATCTCAACATTAGTGGAACTTATATCATCCTGAAACCCGCTTGAGCGGGAGGAGAAAACATCTGTCATGAATAAACAAACCTCTTTTCAAAATCTAAATGGGCAAAAGGGAAATCCGCTCCGATGCACGCAGTCCCTCGATCATTCGCTGCCAGGTATCGGGCTTGTTCTCAAGCACGGTATAATAACGGGTAAGAAAATCCGCTACCAGTGAAGACGGAAGAGCGCTCATATCCTCATCAGAAGGCATAAAGCACAAATCGAGTTCATTAACCGCCTCACCGTCGTTCTGCCAAGAAGGATGAACATATTCGAAATCCAGTCTGCGGTAGCCCAGATGGGAAAGGACCTCTCGCCGGACAAAGGGATCCATCGGTTTGACCCCGCCGAAGGTATGATCCTGGATACGATAGGGATCGTAAATTTCGGCAAACATGCCGATCATGGGCTTACCGCCCGACTGGGCTAACCGGACCAGATCCTCCTGCCGCTGACGGCTTAGGAATCTCCCGATCCCAAGGCCGGGACGGCCTATGATCGTAAAATCTGTCATCGCGGTTCCTAAATCGGTATAATACCGGTATTCCGTCGCTCCTACTACTTCGCCCTCATGCACAGCCACAAATACACGGATTCCCGGATCCTCCAGCGGCTCTTTCCAGAGATCAAAATCAAGCACTTCCTCCGCCGGAAAAACTTCCTGCATTAATGTATGCATTTGCTTAAATAGAGGGTCTTGGATATGGGTAATGCGTCTATATTCCATTTCAATCATCCTTTCATCCGTGCTTTCATTCGCATATTCAGATCCCGTACCTCTTAAAGAAAAGGATTGCGCCATTCCATCAAACAGGCATAGTTAAGGGATTCTTCATCTTTTAAGTAACCAGGAAGCACCTGTACAGGCATACGTCCACACCGCAGCAGGAATGTAAGAACCGGATCGTGCTGCAGACCCGCTACGACCGCATCCACATATTGATCCGGCGTCATCCGGGCTGCCTGCGCCGCATACCCCGGCATTCTCCCTCCACCGATAAGGCGGGTTATGCCAAGGTAAACGACCGTTTCATACATCGAGGACATGAGCCATTTACCGAGACCCATTTTGCGGAATGCAGGCAGAATACAAATATCTACGATGTATAAGGAATTCCCTGCGGGATCATGATTGCGAATATACCCTCCGTCCGTTATCTCTTCCCATGTATGTTCCAGATGCAGAGGGTCTATTTGTATCCGCATAGCCGTCAAGGAACCAACGATTTTGCCGCCGATTTCGATGCAGATTGCCCCTTCCGGAAACAACTCAACATGATTCTGAAGCTGTTCTTCCTGCCACCATAGTTCCGCGGGAAAAGGAGGAGGAAAACTCGCCTGCTGCAGCTCAATCAATCCTTCAAAGTCTTCGCTCGTATAGTTTCTAATGATGGCAGGTACCGGCTTATCCCCATCAAATACGTATATTTTCTTCAAATAAAAGGGTGAATTCGCGGATTCTTCATACGCCATGTCATACAGCTCCTTTGCTTCTGACGGATACCAGGATATTGGATCTTGGATCTTATCAAACAGTCACTTCTTGTTTCTATTTCCAATCCGTATATAAATCCGTCCTGCGGTCGCGCCATGTCGTGACAGAGCCCTTCTCGCGCACCTCTTCAAGTAAAGCCAAATCAAGATCTGCTGTAATCACCATATCTGATTAACTTCACCTTCCGCCAGAATGCCGCGGGGCGGAAAAGGAGCATCGTTAGGCGTCAGCACAGCTGCCTGTCCGAAGTTGCCCCTCATAAAATCGACCGTGGGCAGCGATCCAACCGTTCCCGTCACTACCACGTACACCTGGTTCTCAATCGTCCGGGCGTGACAGGAATAGCGCACGCGGTGAAACCCGTGACGGTCATCCGTACAGGATGGGCAGAATATAACGTCAGCTCCGCGGGCTTTAGCCATAAGGACGATTTCGGGAATTTCCATATCGTAGCAGACCAGAATGGCTATGCGGCCTTTTTCCGTATCAAAAACATGAAGGTCATCCCCTGCTCCCATATTCCACTCTTTAACCTCAGACGGGGTAATATGAATTTCACGCTGTTCGCCTACCCGGCCGTCCGGATAAAATAAGAAAGCCGTATTATAGAAGCGCCCCTCTTCCTCGATGATGTGTGTACCGCCAATAAGGTGCATTCTCGTTGATTTCGCCAGTCCTTTAAACAGTTCCATGTAGTATTCGGTAAAGGCAAGGCAATTCTTCTATAGACCGAGCTTTCCTTCCTCGGAAGGGATATACATTAGCTGTGTTGTAAATAATTCAGAAAATAGCACAAAATCGGAATCAAATTCCTGCGCAGTTTTGACATAGTGCTCGGCTTGATCGGCAAACTCCTGAAAGCTTGCAATGGTGTGCAATCGATGCCGCACGGCTGAAACTCTACTTCCTCCTATGGGCAAAAATCTGATTATCGGATGGAATTGCCACTGTTTTTATTATAAGATGAATGATTGTGGAACAAAAGGAGGAATCCCCGTGCAAAAACAATTCAGCGAGCATAATCAATCAGCCTGGAATCAGCACGCTTATGAAGCCTGGATTAACCGGTTCGGGACGCCGGAAGCGGCTGCTGAGCAAATCCGGCGCAATCCCGAAGGAACAGTGCGGTCCTTTTATCGCTATCTCGGGGATCTCAGCGGGCAAAAAGCAGTGAATCTTCTGGGCTCACACGGCAGTAAAGCGGTGGCGTTAGCACTGCTCGGCGCCCGTGAAGTAACGGTGATCGATATAGCAGCCGAGAACGCCAAATACGGAACAGAGCTTGCCCAAGCTGCGGATGTGAATGTGCGTTACGTGATAGCGGATGTACTGGAGCTTCCGGAAAAAGAACTGACAGGGGATTACCATTTGGCTGTGATGGAATTTGGTATTCTTCATTATTTTCTCGATTTGCAGCCTTTATTCGAAATAATCCGCAAGCTGCTAGCATCAGGCGGACGTCTTATTCTTCAAGATTTCCATCCGATTACGACGAAACTGATTTCATCCCGGGGTACAACGGCTAAGATACGTAAACATAAAGTGACGGGCGATTATTTTGACACCTCTATAGAAGAAACTGATGTGGCATATTCCAAATTCCTGCCCGGTCAGGACGAAGCTTCTCTCATTAAAGTAAAGCACCGCAAATGGACCCTTGGAGAGATTGTGACCGCAGCTGCTTCAGCCGGTTTAATCGTAGAACGACTGGATGAAGAGCCTAACCGTTCGTCAGATGTATATGATAAAGGAATTCCAAAGTCGTTTACTCTTCTGGCAAGAAAGGGCTAAGCCCCCTAAAATCGAAAGACATCCCGAACCACTATAGGTGAATGGGATGTCTTTTTGCTTTCCATTCGATTGGAAAAAATGATACACCGGTTGGTTTCTGCGAATTGAAAAGTTATAATAACAGAAGTTGAATGTCCACTCCCAATGCACATAAAGTCACAAAATGTATGAATACAGTACATAACCGGGAGCAAATTTTATCGAATAGCGACTTGGAGTTGGTCTACTGTGTCCCTTACTGTAATGGATCGTCCTACTAAAAAAAATGAAAAGTTCGATGAATTCAAATGCAGCTGCGCGAGAAGCGGACTGCTGCCGCCGGACAAAAGCAGTAAAGACATCCGTCACTTGGATGAGGATGAACAGGCGCAGGCATACATTAAGAGCCTCACCTCCCCTTACACTTCTCCAATGCTGCAGCCGCATCACATATCGGCAGTAGATACGCTGCTGTCCTCTCACCGCGAAGGTTCCGAAGCCTATGAAAACGAGCGGTATAAACTCGGGGAATTAAGAAAGGCAGCGGATGACCTATCCGAACAAACGGATCTGCTTACTTGCCGGATTCAAGAACTAGAGACTTTCGACAAGGAACTCAGGGCTCTCCTGGAAAGTGTGCGCGATATACTGGATCTCGGGGTATGCAAATAATTAACCGTGTATTGCCGTCCATCTAGCAACACAGATTAGGTCCCTTTCCCATACGCAATCTTTACCGGCTCCTTTCCTTGTCTAGTAAAAAAACCTTACAGGCCCCTCTACATCAATCAGTGGGATCCGTAAGGTTTTTTTTGAAATTACCGGCATAAAGGGTGCCGGAGAGGATTCATTTGCCGACCAAGGCGAATCCCATGCTTCCGAGGAAGCGATCGAATGCTGCCTGGCCGGGCTCATCACGCTTGAAGACGCCTGCATCTTCAAGCACCTGGCTGAACTTGATGCCGACTTCCTGCTCAAGCAGCCCTTTTGCGGCCTCCGGAGCCAAGCTGGCGTCGGAGCGGAAAACCAGCTCGCTGATCCAGTCAGCGTGCTTGTGAAGCGGATGTCCGGCTTCGAGGCCATCCGCACCGCCCCATGACTCTTCGCCCGTCAGATAGCGGGCGATACCGGCCAGTTCTTCCTGGAGGCGGCCCGGAAGAACTGCAAGACCCATCACCTCAATCAAGCCGATGTTCTCCTTCTTGATGTGGTGCAGATGCCCGTGCGGATGGAAAATCCCATCCGGGTGCTCTTCGCTCGTGCGGTTATTACGCAGCACGAGATCAAGCTCGTATTCGCCCGCAGCATTGAAGCGGGCGATAGGAGTCACCGTGTTGTGAGGCACGGTGACTCCGCTTTGAACCGTCGCCGAGAGAATATCGGCTGCCGGGTCGCTGTAAGCGCGCCAGGAGGCCAGCACCTGATCGGCAAGCTTCAGCACGTCTTCACGGCTGCGGCCGGACAGGCGGACAACGGACATCGGCCACTGGACGATGCCGATTGAGACAGCCGGCACGGGAGCTGCCTTGAAGCATCTTGCTACGGGAGCGAGCTCCATCGGGAACTTGTGCCGGCCGCCCTGGAAATGGTCGTGGTTCAGAATGGAGCCGCCCACAATCGGCAGGTCCGCATTGGAACCGACGAAATAGTGAGGCATCTGCTGGATATAATCGAACAGTCTTCGGAACGTGCGCTCCGATATCTGCATCGGCACGTGCTTCTCATTCAGAATGATGCAGTGCTCATTGTAATAGACGTAAGGGGAATACTGAAAATTCCATGGCTCCCCGTCGATGATTAGCGGAAGTACCCGCAAGTTCTGTCTGGCAGGATGGTCCAGCCGGCCTGCGTATCCCACGTTCTCCACACAGAGCAGACACTTCGGATACGCGCTTTGCTTCATCGTGCGCAGCAAAGCTATTTCTTGGGGATCCTTCTCCGGCTTGGAGAGATTAATAGTAATCTCCATATCCCCATACGGAGTCGGTGCGAGCCAGTAATCGTTCTTACGGATGCGGTCCATTCGGATATAATTACTGTCAATACAGAGACGGTAGAACTGATCTGTTGCAGACTCAACCCCTTGCTGATCAGCGGTCTCCCTGAAATTCCGCGCCACCTCCGAAGGTCGCGGCATCAGAAAACCCATCAGTTTGGCATCAAGCAGATCACGGTATGTGACCGTATTGGCTTCCAGGCGTCCGTTCTCCCAAGCATAGTCGAGCAAAACGTCCAGCAGTCCCACAGGTTCCTCCGGTACGGATTCACTGAATTCACCGGCTTGACCGTTCCATGGCTCTGAAAGTCCCAGTTCTTCAAGCAGCGCATTGCGTGCCGAACAAATATCCAGCGGCCCGATCATTCCTTGACGTAAAGCAAACGCAAGCAGCTGTTCCACGGTTCGCGCAGCCTCTGACGCTTTCATTTCCTCACTTCTTGATTCCAAGCCTTCCATTCCTCTCACTCCCTAGCCCCTCTGGGCCGCAGTAGGATCTTGTACTGCATCCTCTATTCATCTCTGTCCGGGGTCACGTCTACTTCCTGTCTTTGTACCCTTGCGGATGAGCCTGATGCCACGCCCAGGCACTCGCGATAATCGCCTGCAGGTTATCACGCTTTGGCTTCCAGCCAAGCTGCTCTCTTGCCCGGTCCGATGAAGCGATAAGCACAGCCGGATCACCGGCACGACGCGCTTCTGCTACAGCCGGAATCGGATGACCGGTTACTTCACGGGCGATATCGATCACTTCTTTAACCGAAAAACCGTTGCCGCTGCCAAGGTTAAATACGCCGCTGTCACCGCCCTGACGCAGTTTCTCTACTGCCAGCACATGGGCATCGGCTAAATCACTTACGTGGATGTAATCACGGATGCAGGTCCCGTCCGGTGTGGCGTAGTCTTCACCGAAGACGGAGATATGCTGGCGCTGCCCAAGCGCAACTTGCAAGATCAAGGGAACCAGGTGCGTTTCAGGCTGATGGTCTTCACCGATTTGACCGCTCTCATGCGCGCCCGCCGCATTGAAATAACGAAGTGAAATGGATTTGATCCCATGGGCGTGATCGAACCATTTGATCATTTTTTCCATCGAGAGTTTCGTTTCACCGTAAGCATTCGTAGGCTGTGTACGATCCGTCTCGAGAATCGGAGTGTTCTCCGGCTCTCCGTAAGTGGCGGCTGTAGAGGAGAATACAATTCTTTGAACACCGTATTCTTTCATTTTGTCCAGAAGACATAGAGTGCCGTAAACGTTGTTGTGATAATACTTGGCAGGGTCCGTCATACTCTCTCCTACAAGAGAATTAGCCGCAAAGTGGATAACCGCGTCGATTTCGTTCTCACGGAAGACCGTATCCATAAAATCCGCGTCCCGTAAATCTCCCACATACAGGCTGCCTCCGAGGACCGCATTACGATGTCCCTGCTGCAGATTGTCAACAATCACTACTTCTTCTCCTTTGGCCAGTAGCTCTGCCACTGCATGCGAACCGATATACCCCGCTCCGCCTGTCACCATAATTGCCATATATGATACCCCTCCATGTATTTACATCATGCGGTACAAAGTAATCGAACTGTTCCCGCAAGCCTTACTTCACTTCGTTAACACCGTCACCGATACTGCATACATAAAAGTCAGCCTTCAATCCGGTCTTCTCTGTATATACGCGTCCGACTTCCTCACGGAACCGGTCGATGCTATCTTCGTGCACGAGAGATACCGTACAGCCTCCGAAACCCGCACCTGTCATGCGTGAGCCAAGTACACCCGGTACTTTAAGCGCCTCTTCCACCATCACGTCCAGCTCACGACAGGTTACTTCGTACAGGTCACGCAAGGATTCGTGTGATCCAATCATCAGCTTCCCGAATGCCTCGAGATCATTAGCTTGCAGCACGTCGATGGACCGGAGTACCCGGTCGATTTCTTCTACAACGTGCTGCGCCCTGCGGCGTACCGTCTCATCGGTGATGACATCTTTATTTGCTTCGAACTGCTCCAAGCTCAGTTGGCCAAGCAAAGCAAGATCCGGGAAACGCACCTGGAGATCCTTTACTGCCTGCTCACACTGGCTCCTTCGCTCATTATAGGCGGAATCCACAAGTCCGCGCCTTTTGTTGGTATTGCCGATGACGAGCTTATAACTTCCGCTGAGGAATGGAACATGCCGGTAATCAAGCGTGTCGCACATGAGCAGAATAGCATGATCCTCACGTCCATTGGCAACGGCGAACTGGTCCATAATCCCGCAGTTGACGCCCATGTATTCATTTTCCGCTTGCTGGGAAAGAAGCGCGATCTCCACCCGGTCAATGGGATGCCCTTCCGCCTGCAGCAGTCCATAGGCCGTGACTACCTCGATAGATGCCGATGAGGATAGACCCGCTCCGTTCGGAATTTCCCCATGAAAGAGCAGGTCATAACCCGATTGCAGGCCCTGCCCTTTCTCCTGGAGCCGGACGATAATTCCCTTAGGGTAATTCATCCAGTCATCTTCCTGACGGTATATCATATCTTCGAGAGACCGTGATCCCCGGTTTTCAAAATTCGTCGAAGCGAAACGTACCTGCCGGTCCTTGTTTGCGCGAAGAAGAAGCGTTGTACCAAAAGTAAGTGCAGCCGGAAATACATAACCGCCGTTATAATCCGTATGCTCCCCAATCAGATTCACACGTCCCGGAGCATGGAAAACTGTGATATCTTCCTCCGTCCCTCCGTAGAGATCAACAAACTTTTGTCTAAGGGCCTTGATATCCGCCATTGTGGCACCGCCTTTTCTATCTATGTTTTTCATTCTAGGGTGTATACATTGTGAAACTTTCTCTCTTGTATTATAAAATAAATCCATCCCATCTCCTATGGAATGATGTCAGAACAACATGGAATAATGTGAGGGCGGAGTGGTATATTGAAAATAACTATTGCTCGGTTGAAGGAGGGAACTACCATGGCACCTGCCCACACCTATTACGTCGTATCCAACCCTTCTCCCCACGGAGACGTTTCGCTGCATGTCCTTTTCTCAGGCGAGAGCCAGACCAAACCTGCACACCGTCTGGGACCGAAGGTCTTTGATTACTTCCTTATTCACATTGTAGTATCGGGACGGGGGTATTACACGTCAGGCGGTCGGCAGCTGGAGCTCGGTCCCGGGGACAGCTTCTGCATCGAGCCCGAGCAGCTTGTCAGCTATGCCTCGGACAGCGCCGAACCGTGGCGCTACTGCTGGATCGCCTTCACCGGCACAGAAGCCGCCGCCTTGATCCGCGGCGCCGGGTTCACGCCCGGGCAGCCTGTAATCCGCACGGCACCCGGCAGCCGTGTACCGGGACTCTTCAGGAGGCTGCAGCGCGCGCTCCGGCACAAAAGCGGCACCGCTTCGCGCCGGGCCCTTGGCTATCTGCATCTGCTGCTAGCCGAGTACGCCGATGCGGCACTGCCCGCCGTGTCGAAATCCGGGTCCGGGCAGTCCAGGACCGAGGTGATCGTGCAGCAGATGCTGCATTATTTGTCCACGCAGTATTCCGAGGACATCTCGATTGAATCGATGGCGCAGACGCTCGGATACAACCGCGCCTATTTGTCGCGGCTGTTCAAGGAACATACCGGTCAGACACCGGTCTCGTTCCTCTCCAGGCTGCGGGTAGATAAAGCTCGGCAGCTGCTGCGGGAGCGTATGGAGCTCACGATCGAGCAGATCGCTTTTTCCGTAGGAATCCGTGATCCGCTTTACTTCTCCAAACAGTTCCGCAAATACTACGGGATAGCCCCTACCGAATACCGGAATGAAATGAAACGTTTGTAGTACTTGTCGAAATATATCAGACCTGCTGCCGGTATTTATTAGCCATATAAATTATGTGGTATAATTTACCTACTACTATAAGGGAGGGAATTATGGATTTTCCCGTTTACGTAAACATCGGATTTATCGAAATACATCCTCATCTTCTTTTTGAAACACTCGCCTATTTTATCGGCTTCCGGCTATACCTATATACACGCAGTAAAGAAAAGATGCCTCCCAGCCAAGCCATCTGGGCTCTGATAGGTGCCATTCTCGGCGCAGCAGCAGGCTCTAAAATTCTCTACTGGATCGAAAATCCCGTAATGACTCTTACACACTGGAATGACCTTCAATATCTTTTAGAGGGAAAAACCATTGTAGGCGGGCTGCTAGGAGGGCTAATTGGAGTCGAATGGACCAAGAAACGATTGGGTCACACGCTGTCTACTGGAGATGATATGACTCTTCCGCTTATTACCGGGATGATGATCGGGCGGATCGGCTGCTTCCTCACCGGCCTTGACGATCATACCTACGGAACAGCAACGGGCTGGATTACCGGAGTAGATTTCGGCGACGGCATTCTCCGCCATCCGACTCAGCTGTATGAAATAGTCTTTCTGCTTGTGCTCGGCATCGTCCTCTCTGCCATGAAAGCGCGTACAAGAAAAGGCCGGCTTCAACTGCCGGATGGAGTCCTGTTTATGCTATTTATGAGCAGTTACCTCATGTTCCGCTTTGGGGTAGATTTTATTAAGCCGACACCTCATCCTTACGGGGGATTGAACAATATTCAGCTTGCCTGTGCTGCCGGGATGCTGTACTACGCTTTCCTGTTCCGCCGAAAATTCATCCGACCAGCCTCTATGATCCGGAAAGGAATGTAACTTATGCCTATCAAAAATCGTTCTTACGTGTTCTATGAACTGACTAACAGCATATGCTCCCAATGTCTTCGAAAAGTAGAGGCAAAAGTAATTATTGAAGATGAGCATGTATATTTATTAAAATATTGCGGACATCACGGCCGTGAAAAAGTGCTTATCTCCGATGACGTGGACTATTACAAGCGCTGTCGTGAATTTCTGAAACCTGCGGAAATGCCGCAGCGCTGGAACACGCCCATCCGCTATGGCTGCCCTTATGACTGCGGTCTGTGTCCCGATCATGAGCAGCACAGCTGCCTGACTCTCATCGAGGTCACGGACAAGTGTAATTTGCAGTGTCCGATCTGCTATGCGGAATCCTCACCCAAACGTGAAACATGGCGTACGCTTGAACAAATCGAGGCTATGCTGGATGCCGTCGTCCGCAATGAAGAAGAACCGGATATCGTACAGATTAGCGGAGGAGAACCGACGATACATCCTCAGTTTTTTGAAATTCTGGATTTAGCCAAAACAAAGCCAATCAAGCATCTCATGGTGAATACGAATGGGCTGCGGATTGCTAAAGACCGCGAATTCGTCCGCAAACTTGCTACTTATATGCCGGGCTTCGAACTCTATCTTCAATTCGACAGTTTCGAGGAAGAAGCATTGCGCGAGCTGCGTGGAGCTGATCTAAGAGATGTGCGGCAGCGTGCTATTGAGCATTTAAATGAGTTCAATATCTCAACCACACTCGTCGTTACGCTCAAAAAGGGGCTCAATGACCGCGAAGTGGGTGACATTATCCGTTACGGGCTTCAGCAGCCGTCCGTCCGGGGTGTCACCTTCCAGCCCATTCAAGCCGCCGGACGGACGGAATCGTTCGATCCGGCAACGGACCGGCTCACACTGAGTGAAGTGCGACGGCTCATTATCGAACAGTCCGGTCTATTCCAACCGGAAGATATTATTCCGGTTCCTTGTCATCCTGACTGTCTGGCTATGGGTTATGCCCTGAAACTCGGTGGAGGGGCCATTCCGTTAACCGGCCTGATCGATCCTCAGATTCTGCTGGACGGCGGCCGCAACACGATTGTATTCGAGCAGGATCAGAACTTGAAAGAGCAGGTGTTCGATCTGTTCTCCACTGCGCATTCCCCTTCTTCATCCGCCTTATCGCTGAAGAACCTGCTCTGCTGCCTGCCTTCTGTAGCTGTACCGGAGCACATCGGATATGACAATGTGTTTCGCGTGCTGATCATGCAGTTTCTCGATCCTTATAATTTTGATGTGCGGTCCGTCAAGAAATCATGTGTACACATCGCCCACCCTGACGGAAGAATAATTCCTTTCGATACTTATAATCTTTTCTATCGGGATGGCCGTGAGGAGATTCTGGAGGGGCTGCGCGCGGAGACAGGAGGCTTAAGATGACGGAGAATAAGAACGAATCGTCAGTCCCGGGGGAATCACCCCCTACTCTGCCCGCTTCAGGAGAGACTGAGCCTTCCCGTCCTCATCAGCCATGGAAGGGCAGTCAGGTTGCGATAGGAATCGGCTGGGTTGCCGCCTGCCATCTCATCTGGTTGATTGCCGCACCTTTTTATCTGGGCATAGGCATTGTTCAGCTCATATATGTCATACCACTGCTTATTATTTCTCAGGTTAAAGGGAAGACAGGCGTTTTTCAAGGCATTCTTATCGGAGCCGGAATCACATTTTTAGTAAATGCTGCTTGCTTCGGATATGTCTACATTAATTTCAGTACCCTGCACTAGCGATACGACAACACGGATGGACAGGAATCTTCTGGAAAAGACGCTGCGAGCGAATTAATAGGAGTTGCGGATATTAAAAAGATGACTTCTGATAAATCAGAAGTCATCTTTGTCTATGTGGTCTCCAGCCTGCTGCCCTATCAACAAAAAGTGAATACCGAACCTTTAACGTTTACCCGGATCGTACGGTTCTCCAAGAGCGGAAGGCGGGTAAGCCCTGCCGACAGCACCGGCGAGCACGAGGATCGTCAGCACGTACGGGAGCATGAAGATGAATTCCTGCGGTATGCTCTGCGACCAGGCAAACAGCTGCACGTAGTTGCGGATAGCCTGGGAGAGACCGAAGAAAACCGCTGCTCCAAGCGCCCCGACCGGATGCCATTTGCCGAAGATCATCGCAGCTAAGGCGATATATCCTTGGCCTGAGATGGTGTTGTGCGAGAAGTTACTGGTCGTTGTCAGCGCAATCGTTGCTCCGCCAAGACCGGCTAGTGCTCCGCTCAGCATAACGCCAATGTAGCGCATACGCAGTACTTTGACCCCGACCGTATCGGCCGCACTCGGATGTTCACCGACCGAACGGAGCCTTAGACCGAACGGTGTCTTGAACAAGACGTAGTAGGACACAGCCACCAGAATCAGCGCGATGTAGGTAGTCGGATAGGCGGTAAAGATTCCATAGCCGATTACGGGAATGTCCGACAGGTATGGTATGGCCCATTTGCCGAATACTTCTGTCAGTGTCTCCGTCTGGCCCGCTCCTTCAAAGAGCAGCTTGACCAGATAAACCGTTGTACCGGCCGCCAGGAAGTTGATGACGACACCGCTGATGACCTGATCCGATTTGAAGGTAATCGTCGCCACCGCGTGAATCAAGGAAAACAAGGTCCCGAATACTAGTGCGGCGATAAGGCCGATCCACGGGGACATGCTGCCCATGCCGGCTTCCTGCGCATAGAATGTACTGACGGCTGAAGCGAAAGCTCCGGCTATCATCAGGCCTTCCAGCCCGATATTCGTTACCCCGGAACGTTCGGAGAAAATGCCCCCGAGCGCCGCGAAGATGAGCGCTGTTGAGAAGACAAGCGTCGTGTTAATGATTTGGCCCAGAATCACGAGATCCATCTATACCACCTTCTCTTTCTTGCGTTTGAAATAGAGAGGGGCAATGATCCAGCGCACGATTCCTTGTGCCGCTACGAAGAAAATGATGGAACCGATGACGATCCGGATCAGCTCCGGCGGCACGTCGGCCCCGAAACTCATACCCGCTGATCCATAAGTCAGAATTCCGAACAGCGCCGCGGCCAGCAGAACGCCGAACGGATGAGTCAGGCCGAGCAGCGCAACGGCAACGCCGTCAAACCCGTAGCCCGGAGAAGCCGGCATAACCGTCTGGTACTGGAATACTCCCAGTACTTCGAACACACCGGCCAGACCGGCAAACATCCCGCTGATGAACATCGCCTTCACGATATTCTTGTTGACGTTCATTCCGGCGTATTCAGCCGCATGCGTATTCTGGCCGACAGCCCGGAGCTCATAGCCCTGCTTGGTCTTCCAGAGGAAAAAATAAAAGAACAAAGCCCCGAGTACCGCGATGATGGTCCCCCAGTGAAGACGAGCATTATCGAAGAAACTGGACAACCCTACGAGCGCGATGGATGCCGACGGCTGAATATCCACGGAACGCTGCTGGCCTTCAAGAAGCAGGAAATTATTGACGGTGTAATTGGCCAAGTAGAGTGCGATCCAGTTCAGCATGATGGTGGTTATCACCTCATTGACGCCTCTTTTTGCCTTCAAGTATCCGGCAATCGCCGCCCATAGGCCGCCAAGAAGGGCGCCTACGATAATGGCAAGCGGTGCATGAATGATAGCGGGAAGACCCGCCAGCTTAATGCCCACGAAAGAAGCCCCCGTCATCCCGACGATAAACTGCCCTTCTCCGCCGATGTTAAACAGTCCTGAGCGAAACGCAAAAGCGACCGCGAGGCCGGTCATGATAAGCGGAGTGATTTCACGCAAGGTCTCTCCGAAGTCGTACATATTCCCGAATACACGCGAAAACAAGGAAGAATAAGCTGTAATCGGGTTGTATCCGCCCATCAGCATCACGATAGCCCCGAACAAAAAGCCTAGCAGAATGGCAACAAGAGGAACTATAGCGGAATCCCGCATAAAAAATTTCATCACTTTATTCATGTGGCCGCACCTCCCCGCTTCATACTGCCGGCCATCATCAGGCCAAGCTCTTGATCGTTCGTTTCCTCCGGCTTTACTTCTCCGACTATTTGTCCTTCGTAGATAACCGCAATCCGGTCCGAAACATTTAGAATCTCATCGAGCTCAAAGGAGATCAGCAGCACCGCTTTACCTTGATCACGCTGGGCTATCAGCTGCTTGTGAACAAATTCAATCGCGCCAACGTCCAGCCCGCGTGTAGGCTGCGCCGCGATCAGCAGATCCGGATTCCGGTCGATTTCACGTGCAATAATCGCTTTCTGCTGATTACCGCCGGATAAGGACCGGGCCTTGGTCTGAGTGCTTGGCGTACGGACATCGAACGCCTCAATCAGGCGCGACGCCTGTTTTTCGATTGCATCGAAATTGAGGAATCCGCCGCGGTTGAAGGCGGGCTTATAGTACGTCTGCAGCACCATATTCTCACTCATCGTAAAATCCAGGACGAGACCGTGCTTGTGCCGGTCTTCCGGGATGTGGGACACTCCTGCTTCTGAGATCTGCCTCGGTGACTGGTTTGTGATGTCTTTGCCCAGCAGCCGGATCGAACCGCCGTCAATTCTCCTAAGACCCGTCAGGGCTTCGATCAGCTCGCTCTGGCCGTTGCCGTCCACACCCGCAATCCCGAGAATTTCACCGGCTTTGACGTCAAAAGAAAGCCCCTGAAGTACCGGGATGCCGCTTGGGGATTTGGCCGTAAGGTTATCCGCCTGAAGGACGGGAGCCGCCGGTTCGGCCGGCTTCTTGTCCACTTTGAAAGAAACGCTTCGGCCAACCATTTTCTCAGCCAGCTCCCGGGTCGTAGTTTCAGACGTCTTAACGGTATCCACTACTTTCCCCCGGCGGATAATCGTAACGATATCGGATAATTGCATAATTTCTTTGAGCTTGTGCGTAATCAGGATAATCGATTTGCCTTCGGCAACCAGCCTTTTCATAATAACCATCAATTCAGCGATTTCCTGGGGTGTGAGGACCGCCGTCGGTTCATCGAAAATCAGAATATCCGCTCCGCGATAAAGCGTCTTCACAATTTCGACGCGCTGCTGCATACCGACTGATATATCTTGTATCCGGGCATGGGGATTAACTTGAAGACCATACTGTTCGGATAGCTTCTGAACCTGCTTAGCGGCATACTTGTAATCAATGTTGATGCCTTTTCTCGGCTCCATGCCAAGTATAATGTTTTCTGTGACAGTAAATGGCTGCACCAGCTTGAAATGCTGATGGACCATACCGATCCCAAGCTCAATCGCCCGGTTAGGGCTGTCAATTCGCACTTGTTTCCCGCCGACTTCGATCGAACCTTCATCCGGGTGATAAAGCCCGAATAAAATATTCATCAGCGTTGATTTACCCGCACCGTTCTCGCCCAGCAGGGCATGGATCTCCCCTTTGTGTAGCTTCAAACTGATAGAGTCATTGGCGACGATGCCGGGAAAGCGCTTAGTAATTTGCTTTAACTCAACGACAGGGGTTGCTGCACTCATGAGATCACCCTTACTGAAGGTTAGTATAAAAGAAGTCCGAAAAGTAAGAACAAGGCCAGTTAGTCAACCAGCCTTGTTGTAGGTTCCTTGCATAAACAACGATCTTGATTTCCGGTCTTATTTCTCAGGGACTTTGATTTCGCCTTTAATGATTTTCTCTTTATACTCATCGGCTTTCTTGAGAACATCTTCCGGGACATTCTTCTTCGACGTCTCAGGAAGGCCTACACCGTTATCTTTGAGACCGAGTGTTACTGGAGCGCCCGGTTTGAATGTACCGTCAATAACTTGCTTGGAATAGCGGGTTACAGCTCCTTCAACATCCTTAACCATAGAAGTCAGCGTTACGTCGTCGCCAAACTCCAGAGATTGGTCTTTATCTACACCGATTACCCATACTTTCTTACCCTGCTTAACACGATCCTTCGCTTCATTGAATACACCATTGCCTGTAGCGCCTGAAGAGTGGAAAATGATATCCGCTCCATCATTGTACATCGTAGCTGCGGCCGCTTTGCCAAGATCAGGCTTATCGAATGCACCCGTATAGTTGACTAGTACTTTTGCGCCTGGATTAACTGCCTTAACGCCTTCTTTAAAACCAGCTTCAAAACGTTTGATAACCGGGATATCCATGCCGCCGACAAAACCGATTTTGTTGGTCTTCGTTGTCAGACCTGCAACAACCCCTACCAGGTAGGAACCTTCATGCTCGGCAAAAGTCACGGACTGGACGTTCGGCGCTTCCACCACGTTATCGATGATCGCAAAGTTCGACTTCGGATTCTGGTCGGCAACTTTTTTCATCGCATCCGCAATAACGAAACCGATTCCCCATGTCAGGTCATATTTGCCCTGAACAAACTGATTGAGGTTCGGAACATAATCGGAATCCCCTTTACTTTGTAAATATTTCGTCGTAATACCGTTTTCTTTTTTGAGCTTCTCAAGTGCTTCCCAGGCGGATTGGTTAAAAGACTTATCATTAACGCCGCCTACGTCCGTTACCATTCCGATCTTCGCTTCGGATTTCTTCGTTTCGCCTGTATTTCCTGTGCTGCCAGATGGAGTTTGTCCTTGGCCCTCGTTGCTAGGCTTATTACCGCAACCCGCCAATACAAGTGAGAAAGCGATCATCATCATTAGTGATAGCTTAAACATTTTCTTCATCATTTGTTACCCCCTATATTGAATTTGTTTGTGGCTCCCTGATCCTGAAATTAGTATGAGGCAAATGACGAATAAAAATGTAAATCCGGACCAGATTTAGCATTGCCGCGTTACGATTATACCTCTTGGCTGGTTCAAAATCTATAATTAATTATACTTAGGTTAATTAATTATTTATTGCGTAAACTAAGTAGCTGAAAAGTTTCTCTCATCGCATACACAAAAAGAAAAAGGAGCTGAGTCAACGGATGTTGACTCAGCTCCCTTCTATTTAGATCAGCAGGTTAAAAAGCTTGGGATCATCGTTAATTTCGATATAAGGATAATCTTTCTGAGATAACCTGGTGATTAACCCCTCATAATCATCTTTATTCTTCAATTCAATGCCGACCAGTGCCGGAGCATTGTCCCTGTTATTCTTCTTCATATATTCAAAACGCGTGATATCATCCGTAGGGCCGAGCACCTCCTCAAGAAATTCACGAAGTGCGCCCGCACGCTGCGGGAAGTTCACGATGAAATAATGCTTGAGTCCCTCGTAAATAAGCGAGCGTTCTTTAATTTCCTGCATACGGTCAATATCATTATTGCCTCCGCTGATAATGCACACCACATTCTTACCTACGATCTGGCTGCGGTAAGCATCGAGTGCGGCCACAGACAGCGCTCCTGCCGGCTCGATGACAATGGCATTGTTATTGTAAAGATCCAGAATGGTCGTACATTCTTTGCCTTCCGGCACCAATACAATGTCATCGAGGACGCGTTTGCAGATCTCAAACGTAAGCTCACCGACCTGTTTAACCGCAGCCCCGTCCACGAATCTGTCCACCGTATCCAGCGTAACAACGTGCCCCGCTTCCATCGAGCGCTGCATGCCCGCGGCCCCTTCGGGCTCGACACCAATGATAGAAGCTTCGTGAGCCACGCCCTTGATATAGGTGCCGACCCCGGCAGCAAGACCGCCGCCGCCGATAGAGGCAAACACATAATCCGGGGTTACCGGCATCTGATTCAGCACTTCAAGCCCTACCGTCCCTTGCCCTGCGATGGTGCGCAGATCGTCAAACGGATGAATAAATACTTTGCCTTCACTTTCGCAATATACCTTGGCCTGGGCGGAAGAATCGTCGAAGGTATCGCCAATCAGTACAACCTCAACAAACGAGCCTCCGAACATATTGACCTGTGAGATTTTCTGACGGGGCGTTGTCGTAGGCATGAAAATCTTGCCGTGAATCCCGAGCAGATTACAGGAGTAAGCGAAACCTTGAGCGTGATTGCCTGCACTGGCGCACACCACTCCCCTGCTCCGCTCTTCAGCCGACAAGCTCTGAATCACGTTGTACGCTCCTCGAATTTTGAAAGAACGGACGACCTGGAGGTCTTCTCTCTTCAAATAAATATTGCAGTCATACTGTCTGGACAAAAGTTCATTACGCTGGAGCGGCGAAGGCTCAATGACCCGGCTCAGCGCATGGTGCGCGCGGATGATATCTTCAAGGATTCTTCCATTCTCAGTACTCACGTCGGCTATCTCCTTTTCTCCTGTGGTCATGCTTATCAGACCATTGTAGCACAACTTTCGTTGAAGAGGAGAGCCTTGGCGTTACAAAATAATAGAGGCCTGAGGCGATAACGAACCGCTTTACAAGCCTCCCTATCCTAACAAAATAGCAACCAAGAATAGGGCCGAGCCTACGAGAGTAAAAATTACACCGCCAACGCGCGTGTTAAGCATATAAAAGTCCGAAGGCTCTGTACCGTCATTAGATTTCCACTTCTCCGTAAGTTGCCATATTAACTGAGCCTTAAAAACCATCAATGCCCCCAGAAGTACAAGAAATAAACCCATCCATAACATCGTTTTTGACCCCCTACAGGCAAATGGTAAAATAACCCTTAGCCGCTAATACGTATAATACCTCAACTTTGTTTCACTGGGCTGTACTTTGGCCAGCTGCCATTCATACGGAGAGCGAAAGGAGAACTTGTTAGTGAATATACTCCCTTATTCGACAAACAAAAAAGCCGCTTCTCAGCGGCTTTTTTGTTTGGATTTAGGTTTCGATTTAAGTTTGATTACTCTTCTGTATCCAGAATAGGACGTTTGCGACGATACCTCGCCAGGAATTCATACACCAGGGGTACGATAATCAAGGTGAGCAGCGTGGAGCTGATCAAGCCTCCGATAACGGTCACGGCCAGTCCCTTCGAGATAAGTCCGCCGCTCTCAAAACCGAACGCCAACGGCAGCAAAGCCCCTACTGTAGCCAGTGCTGTCATCAGAATAGGGCGCAGCCGCGTTCCGGCCGCTTCCAGCAAGGATTCTCTGGTACCGAGCCCCGCCTTCTCGTTATGAATAACACGGTCGAGCAGCACGATAGCGTTAGTCACTACAATGCCGATGAGCATCAGCGCTCCCATCATAGCCGATACGCTCAACGTCTCTCCGGTTACCAGCAAGGCGACGATCGCCCCGATGATGGTGAACGGCAGCGAGAACAGGATGGCGAATGGCGTCAATGCCCCGCCGAAGAACATCACCAGCAGCAGGTACACGATTGCAACAGCCGCAATCATAGCCAGTCCGAGCTGGGAGAAAGTCTCGTTGATCTGCTCGGTTACTCCGCCAAAATCAACACGCACCGTGGAAGGCAGACTGAGCTGATCGATCTGATCCTTGAGCTCAGTTGAAGCTGCCCCTACGTCCTTGGCGGTAATATCTGCCGTTACTTCCGCATACAGCTTCATATCGCGGTGAGTGATGGTATTAGGTGACTCGCCTTCCTGGACCTCAGCCACATCTTTGAGAGGCACTTGAATACCAAGCGGCGACTGAATGGTTGTATTCTCAATAGCGGAAATATCCGCGAAGGTCTTCTTATCCGCCTGCACAAACACTTCATAGTCTTTGTCTTCCACACGGACTGTCGTGAGAACAGGACGTTCCCGTTCCTGGCTGAATGCCATTGCGACCTGTCCCGCGGTAAGTCCGAGCTTGCTCAGCTTGGCAGGATCCGCAACAATTTTATACTGCTCATAAGCTTCGGAAAGACTGGAATCCACCTTATCGAAAGTGGGATTCTTCGTCATCAGCTGCTGAATCTGATCCACTGCGCCGTGAATTTCATCCAGCTTCTCTCCGTATACGAACAAGCTTAATTTACTTCCACCGAAACCACCGCCCATATCCAGCGGTTTCCACTCACCAGGGGAAGCCTTGGCAATCCCCTCTACAAGCTTCTCTTTTTCCTCTGCAAAATTTTTAAAAGAAGGGGCGTATTCCACATAGAACAGCGCAGATTTGGAATTACCGGCAGACATCGGGTTCGGACCGCCTACCGAGTACTGCATATTCTTTACACCTTCGCGTGCAAGAATGTATTTCTCCGCATCCTGCGCTTTCTTCTGTACGGCTTCGAGCGTTTCACCAGGGGAAGGCGTGTACGTCACCATGACGTAATTCTGCTCTTCCTCCGGAAGGAAGCTGACACCAACCTGAGTCGCCAGCAGCAGACTGCCCACGAACAACAGCATTGCCACTCCGAACGTAATTAATTTATGGTTCAAAGTGCTGTTAAGAGCTTTCTTGTAAAAGCGTCCCAGGCGGCCGGTTTCATCATGGCCCGCGGAAACATGGGCGGAATCCTTGGATGCACCTGCACTTGCAGCAGTATTTGAGTCCCCTTGTGACCGGACCAATGGCTGCGAAGTCTCCTTGCCGCCCATCCGGTCAAGCCGCTTGCGGAACATCGTATGTCCAAGCAGCGGTACAATCGTAATCGCTACCAGCAGGGAGGCCAGAAGCGAGAATACCATGGTCAGCGCAAAAGGCATGAACAGCTGGCCTACAGGTCCGCTGACAAAGCCCAGCGGCAGGAACACAGCGATCGTGACCAAGGTCGAGGACAAGATCGGCATGAACATCTCCCGCGTTGCTTCGCGGATCAAGACTTTGCCCCGCAGAGGCTCCGAAGGGCTCATCATGCGGCGGTAAATATTCTCGATGACGACAATGGAGTCATCGACGACCCGCCCGATGGCCACGGTCATCGCACCGAGGGTCATGATGTTCAGCGTGATGTCCATCTGCTGAAGCAGCAGCACGCCGATCAGCAGAGAAAGCGGGATCGACACGATCGAGATCAGGGTCGTCCGCCAGTTGCGAAGGAAGAGCATGATGATGAGAACGGCGAACAAGGCGCCGAACACCGCTTTACTCAGCATCGTGTTGACCGATTCTTCAATTGGCTCACCCTGATCCAGCATCGTTACGATGCTGACTCCGCTGCTTGCCTTCTCGAACTCCGCCGCCTTCTCCTTGACGGCGCTGGCGACATCTACGGTATTCGCCTCGGTGGACTTGACCACCTGAATACCGATGGACTCTTTGCCGTTCGTGCGCGAGATCGAATCGGCATGGTCGGCGAGCTCAATCTTCGCGAGCTCGCTGAGCTTCACGGTCGGCAGTCCCGCTGCCGATGCGGCTGCGCCCGCAGGCGGTACCGCGTTAACCCCCGGCGCTGCGCCAGTAGCGCCGGTTGCGCCTGTACCGCCCTGCGCAGCGCCTCCTGATGCGCCCGGCACTACGGCTGACGCGCCCGGAGCCGCTGCACCGGCTGCACCTGCATCCGTGCCTCCTGCTGCTCCACTGCCCGCTGGCATGCCCGTGCCGCCGGCCGCGCCGGAGCCGACAGATCCGGCTCCGCCTGGAACCAGCGGAATCTCCAGCGCTTGGAGGTCTTCCAGGCTCCGCACGTTGCCGTCCACTACGATCGTCTTCTCCGTGCGGCCGACCTCAAACAGACCCAGCGGCATCTGGATCGCCGCTCCCTGTATGATTCCTTTGACCGTCTCTTCGCTGACACCGTAAGCCTTCAGCTTATCCCTGTCAAAGGTCAGCTGTACTTCCTGCTGTTTTTGTCCCGAAATAGCGACACTCGCCACTCCTGAGATTCCCTCCAGCGATGGTTTAAAATCACTCTCGACCATCTTCGTCAGTTCATCCAGAGACTGCTTGTCCCCCGAAATACTCAAAGATATGATCGGGAACGCGTTTATGTTAATTCTTGAGACACTAGCTTCCTGTGCACCCCGCGGAAGTTTAAAATCCGCTACGGCTTCTTTAACCTCCGCTTCGGCTTTGTCCATATCCTTATTGTAGGAATACTCCATCATTATGGACGAAGCATTCTCCATAGAGGTAGAACTGACAACATCCACACCTTCCAGGTTCCTCACCCGCTGTTCCAGCGGTTTCGTTACCTGATCAGCTACCTCCTCCGGAGAAGCACCGGGATAAACTGTAGTTACAGTCAGAATCGGCACTTCCAAGTTGGGAAGCGTCTCCTGCTTCATATTCAAGCCTGCATAAATGCCGGCCGCCGTCACAATAATCGTGAGCAGCCATATGACGAGTTTGTTGTTTAACGAATACCGGATGATGCCCCTCACCATTCCCCACTCCTGTCTGGATCTAGATGTTTGTAGAACAAACTCTTCTCTTTATGTTACCTATCCGCATAGGCAAAAATCAAATATTGCCCTTAGCAAGGAAAAATAGAGCTAATATTTATCCTTCTCTCTATTTTTACCAAAAAAAAGACTGCCGAATCGGCAGTCTCTTCCACTTTCCATATATTTTCTTCCAATTGTTCTAATACCGCTTTTGCAAAAATCTATAAAATGCCGTTGCCGCTTGAGCGCGGGTAACTTCAGCCTTCGAATTAAACTTGCCGTTCTCTGCGCTCATGATACCCATACCGGTTACAATCGCGGCCGTTCCAATGTTCTTGATATCCGCTGCATCCGTGAAGTTACGGCTAAAAATCGCCTCATATTCCGTCAGCTTCTTGTAATTCAAAGCACGGACAATAAGAGAGGCCATCTCTTCGCGCGTAATCGGCTGATCCGGATTAAACTCTTCGGAATTGCGGTCAATCCATTTACGGTCAAGCGCCGTCTCGACATAAGAGAAATACTCATTGGATGAGGTTACATCCGCGAATGAGTTCGCACGATCTTTCATGGCCGCTGTCGGATAATAACCGCCGCCACTGTCTGCCAGAACGAGCATTTTGATCAGCTCGCCCCGTTTGATAGACTGATCCGGATTCACCTTGCCGTCTTTGACCTCCAGAGCCTGGTAATCGAGCATTAACTGCAGCTCATTTTGTGCCCAGTGGCCGGCAATATCGGATACTTTAATCGGTTCAAGAGAAATGACCTCACCGTTCTCTCGATTACGCCACTGGCCCGTTACCGCATCCAGGAAATACTGCTGTCTGCTATACTTGTTTTCCAGTGTATACACGAGGCTGGCATTCTTGCTCATTTCATCAATAGCGCCAATATCACCGGCGGCAATCATGAGTTTATATTTTTCAATAGGAATACCCTGCGGAATCTCACCCATTGACGTCTGGTAAATCAGGCGCAGCTGGTACTGGGACAACAACTTTTCTTTCGCCTTATCAGTACCGAGCACTTCCGGTTTCTTGTCAGGGAAAGGAAGTGTATTGATATTCTTGTACATATTCGAGATCACGCCGGTGCCTTTGTCCACAGAAACGGCTACCTGATCGGTCTCTACCCGGACCCCGTCAATATACCTGCTGAAATTAAAGGAATACTCGCGCGGAATTTCCGTTGCTTTGGGATCTACTTCCGGCTCTGAGGATTCGTCCAGTACGAGCTGATGAGTACTGCCCGGAATAGTTTTCTTAACAAACTCGATAGCTTTCGCTTTGGCTTCTGCATAAGAAACCTTCACGTCGCTCGCTTTAAACGGATTACGGACAGAATTGTTGTATTGACTCAAATAATTCAATTCACCGTTGTTCGCGTTAAGGGCCAAGGAGATCGCTCCGTTGTTGTCGCCCTCTTCATCTTGCAGCGACCACCGGAAATTCCAGGTCGATTCCGACTGCTTCGTTTCTTCGTTGTTGTTCTCGCCATACGAGGCCTCTTCCAGCTTGGCATTAGCCGGAATTTGAATAAGTGCCTGTACTCTCTTGAGCGCAGCTTCTTTATTTGCAATCGGTCCCGAAGAAGGCTGCGGCTTCTCCGTCAGCGTTTGGAGATCCGCAGGTTTAACCGTACCACTTTGCAGGACCGGCTTACCGGTCTTCGCGTCAATTTGAATAGCGGCCATCGTGTAAGCAATAACAGGTTTTCTCTCTTTCATCTGATAAGGAATGACGTACTGAAGCAGAGGCTCGGAAGCCTCATTTAGCGCCTTTGCGGCCTTCTCTTGAGCAATAACGCCTTCGTTCTTATCGAATTTGATATCTTCCTTCCAATTTACCCGATACTCGGTTAAACGTCCTTCTCCGTCGATTTGGATTTGGATGCCGTTTTGCGGGAAAGGAACTCCGTCTACCACACGTTCAAACCCGAACGGATACGATATCAAGCCATTAAGAGGCACTTTGTAGGAAGCCTCCCGGAGATCATTGTACTTGACCTGCTTTTGCAAATCCGGGCTTAGCTTCGTTATGTAATCGACAGCGATGGATTTGGCCAGATTCAGATCTGTCTTAGGCGGATAGGATGGCTTGCGGTCGGGGTTATTATCATAAAAATTGTACCCCAGCAGGCTGCCGGAATCGGCATCCAGTGAATAATTCATGTACCCGAGCGACTCTTTATTTTTTTTCAGCGAATATTCCAGGTTCCACGTCTTCCTCTGCTTTCCGTCAGGTCCATTGTTCACGTATAAATTAGCGCTCTGCAATGTGTAGCCTTCAGGCTGGGGTATGTAACCTTTAGCGAGCTGAATAGCTTTATCCTTCGTAATCTTAGGCTCTACCTGAGTGAGATCAAGCTGCTCTTTTCCTTGAACTGAGTTTGAGTTGACCGTAGAAGCAGGTGATGTACTGGGCACCGCCTTGTCCGCCATAACGGGTGTAACCGAGCCAAGCAGCAGTGCAGTAGTCATCACCGCCGTGCCTGCTTTGCGAATAATTTTCAACCGGATCTGCCTCCTTAAAAGTATAGGGTTCGAACGGAATTATCTGGAATTCCAGTTCTCACCATTTGAGACGGACTCATGGGCAGAAAAGTTGCGGAATTCACGTCCCCACAGGAAATAAATTCCTCAACAATCACAAGGAGAAAAACTCGCATTAGCGCCTGCCGATTCGCCTTAACCGGAGTGTGGCAGAAGGAGTTTACATATGCAGAACTCCGCCGTCTATACGCCGGATGCCCCGTACGGCTCCAAGATCTTCCGCCAGCTTCAAGCAAGCGTAATCTTTGCGTTTGGCTTCCACCATGACATCAACGCGCTGAAGCCCGTATGCTTTGCATACCTTGAGGAAGCCGAGCGCCGCTTCAGGTTCTACATAGTCCGCATGCGCGCGAAAGTCCTTGTCGCTCTTGGGAGACGACACGTGGATTTTGATCGGTCGTTCTCCCCATGTCGCTGCAATCCGGGGCAGAAGTTCCGTTCCAGCCGCAGCGGAGGGATTGCACCAGTCGTGATGCAGGTCAAGGACCATCGGAATGCCTGACTGTTCACAGACGGCTAATGTTTCTTCGGCCGTGTAGGTCTTGTCGTCATTCTCCAGCGTCAGCCGTCTCCGGACCCGCTCCGGAACGCCGGGCAGATTCGCGACAAGCTTATCCGCGGATGCCGCCTTATTGCCGTAAGCTCCTCCGACATGAATATTCATGTTGCATTCCGTGCCCATCCCCATCCCATCCAGAATATCGGCATGATACTCCAGGTCGCGGATGGCGGCTTCCACCACAGTTTCCGATCCGTTGAGAAGGGTAAACTGGTTCGGATGCATGGACACACGGATGTCATGGCCCCGGGCGAACTCCCCGAGTTCGGCAAGTTCCCGCTCGTAGACGGCAGATGGGGCGATGCCGACCTCGGGATGTGTAGCCAGGGGAATCAGTGATGAACTGAGCCGGTACAGCCGGATGCCATGGGCGGCATTAAAGTACAGAATCCGGCGGGTAGCCTCCAGATTGCGGCGTCCTACTTCGATAGCTTTAGCAAGCGAGCTCTCGTATCCCCCTTCTTTGAACCGTTTAAAGGTAAACGTCGAACTCGGTGTATTATGAAAGATGGCTAACGACTGAGATACATATCCGATTCTAATTTCCATAGACGACACCCCCTTTGGAAGTATTCCCTGATGCGGCCTTTTACCCGTTATAAAGGAAGTTATAATCTTCCCCCTCCTATTCCTTCGCTTGTGATGCGTCTATTACTTAACTAATGGGCTGCACTGCCATACATCCGGTTATTCAACCCGCTAAATATCTTGCGGGCAGTCCAGTATCCATCCGGTACTCTCAGCCATACAGAAGAAGACCCGCAAATCATCAAGATTCGCGGGTCTTCCATAAGGATCTTAAAGCAGATGCCAATCATCGCCGTCAGTTTAGTAACGCGATGTTCCCCGGGCACGGGTCATGATAAAGAACGAAATCAAGATTCCGACAATACGTGTAACGTAGCCAAGTACCGGTACGTAGCTAAGCAGAGCCATCACGATGTTGGCCAATGCCGCCAGCAGCGTGCCGTTACTTGTAATCAGACCAATAACGGCGCTGACGAATACGAGCGGAACTACCCAGCTGCCTGACCACAAGAACCCGAATGGGATTAAGCCGACAATAAAGCCGATCACGATACCAATTTCAACAATCAGCTGCACAGTGCCCAAAATTCGTTTTGTATCCGAACTCATGTCACCCTCACCTTTCGCTGGATAAGAGAAGCGCAAGTCCCACGCTCTCTTCCTCTATTTTTGCCAAAACCGCCTGGAGTCACGCCTGCATAAGAACAAACCTTACATACACGGATGACAGTCAGGTGAAACAGCTGGTTATCATCCGGCAATCGCCCTCCCCGGCTCCGGTTGGTTATCTTATCATACGCATGATGATTAATCCCGTTTCACATCCAGCCGCCTGTTTCCTCTATATATTCCATCTTTTCGAAAAAATACCTGCCCGTTATGGTGCTAAGTCACTGCGTTTCCTGACGTAACGGAACCGGTTCGCACCGTTGAGCGATCAGCCTGCGCCGGTCCGGAAGCAGGAGCGGATGAACCGCCTCCCTGCTGAAGCCGGTACATCTGGGCGTATCGTCCGCCTAGCTCCAGCAGCTCCTCATGAGAACCGCGCTCGACAATCTGGCCCCGGTGCAGCAAGAGGATCAAGTCCGCGCTGCGGATCGTAGACAGCCGGTGCGCGATAATAAACGTGGTGCGCCCTTTCTTCACCACATCAAGTGCCGATTGAATGATCGCTTCCGTCTCGGTGTCGATGTTGGCAGTCGCCTCATCCAAGATGAGGATGGCCGGGTCAAAGGCCAGAGCACGTGCGAACGAGATCAGCTGGCGCTGTCCGGCAGACAGCGTGCTCCCCTTCTCCAGCACCGGCTCATCGAAGCCTTTCGGAAGATTCGCAAAGATCCGCTGCCCGCCTACATCCCGCAGAGCCGCATCGACTTTCTCGCGGGAGATCGTATCGTCGCCGAGGCTGACGTTGCTCGCGATCGTGCCTGTGAACAGGAATGGATCTTGCAGCACAATCCCCATATGCTGGCGCAGCAGCTGTTTGGGCAGCTTCGTGACATCCTGGCCGTCGACACGTATCGTTCCTTTCTGCGGGTCATAGAACCGGAACAGCAGGTTCATAATCGAGCTTTTGCCGGAACCCGTATGGCCCACGAGCGCCACTGTCTGGCCTTGTTTGGCCTCGAAAGAAATATTCTTGAGCACATAATCTTCTTTATAAGCAAAGGAAACTTGTTCGAAAGTAACATTTCCCTTGTACCGAGGCAGCTGGCCCGTCTCGATATCTTCGCCCGGTTCATCCATCAGCTCAAATACACGGCCGGCCGATATCACGGATTGATCGAGGGTAGCCAGTTGGTTGACGATTCCTACAATCGGCTGGAACAGCCGGTTCAAGTAATCAATGAACGCGTACAGCACACCGAAAGAAATTACGGCGCCGACTCCCGTCACCTGACCGCCAAAGTACCAGAGCAGGACGGCAAAAGTCAGGTTCCGCAGAACCCCTACCAGGTTATGGGAAGTAAAGGAGTTCAGGCTTTGCAGCTTCTGCTGATACTTGAGATAATCCTCATTCAAAGCCTCAAATTCCTCGGATGTTTCCCGCTGCCGGCGGAAAGCACGAATGATGGTCATGCCCTGAATCGATTCATTAATCATTCCGTTAATATCGCTTAAGCGGGAACGGATGATTTTGTTATAACGGGACGCATATTTCCTGTACACAATGATCCAGACGACAAGGATCGGAACAATGAGCAGACAGATGGCGCCCAGTTTCGGATCCAGCAGGAACAAAGCTACGAAGATGCCCGCCATATAGACGATTCCAGTAAAAAAATTCGCCAGTACCGTCACGAACAGATCCCGCACCGCCTCGGTATCATTCGTAACCCGGGAGACCACTTTACCCGCGGGAAGATTATCGAAGTAAGGGATCGGCAGGCGCTGAATCTGTGCATATACGTCCAGCCTCAGCTTCTGGATAACCCGGTTGGCGGATACTTGCAGAGCGTACCGCTGTCCGAACGTGAAAATCGACGAAACCACGAGTAGAGCAAAATAAAGGAGTGCCAGTTCGACCAATTTGATCAATTCCGGCTGGTAGAACGCGTACAGCTCTGACGGACTTAAGACTGCGGCTGCATACGCGGCGGTATCTCCGCCCCTCTTGATCGTCAGCTGCCCGTCTTGGAGGGAGCGCTCCCCGTCAAAACGGATAGGGCCATCCACGAAAACAAATTTCGTGCCTACTTGAAGGAGTCTCACTTCGTCACCGCGCGTCTCCCCTTCACTGAAACGGTCGCCCCGTTTGTAAACCTGGCCCCCGTACGAGACTGTATCTTCACTTCCAGGTTGTGCTTTGTACCAGGATTTTTCAATCCCGAGGATGTGTGTGTCAATCATTCTCTTCGCAATAAACGGGCCGGTTAATTCGGCCGCCACGGCGATCGTAAGCATAATAAGTGCGATAATAAAAAGTTTCTTATGATGAAGTGCATACTGCACCAGTCTTTTTCCTGTACTTGCCTGCAAGGTCCATCACCCCGCTTCCGTCAAATTAGATTCAACCTGCTGGCGCTCGTACTGTTCTTTGTACCAGCCGCCGTGCGCCAGCAGCTCTTCGTGCGTCCCCGACTCGACAATCCGGCCCTCGTCAAGGACGAGGATCCGGTCCGCGTGCTCGACAGCGGACAGCCGGTGTGTCGTGATGAGCGTGGTTTTGCCGGCGCGCTCACGCCGGATGTTCTCGATGATCCGCGCTTCCGTCCGGGCATCGACCGCGGACATCGCATCATCGAGCAGCAGAATTTCCGGGTCGGCGATCAGCGCCCGCGCCAGCGATACCCGCTGCTTCTGGCCGCCGGACAGCGCCACACCCTTCTCGCCGACCAGCGTATCGAGGCCGTCTGCGAGGGTGTGAATATCCTGCGCGAATGCAGCCCGCTCGATGGCTCCAAGCACCTCTTCATCACTCGCGCCCGGCTTGCCGAAGCGGATGTTCTCCCGCACGGTTCTGGAGAACAGGATCTGTTCCTGCGGCACGTAGCCGATCCAGGACTGCAGCCGGTCAAGCGGAATCTGCTGAATCGGCACGCCGCCGATCGTAATCGTTCCGCTGCCGACCGGATACTGCCGCAGCAGCTGCTTCAGCAGCGTGGATTTGCCGCTGCCTGTGCGCCCTACGACGCCGAGGGTCTCGCCCCGGCGAAGTGTCAGGCTGATGCCTTCGAGGTTGCTGACTTCAGACGCAGGATAGCGGAAGCTGGCATTCTCGAAGGCGATTGTGCCGGGCCCTGCATCCATACGAGTATGCTGCGGATCGTCCTGCACATCGGGCCGGTAGCCGAGCGCCTCGTTTACCCGGTCGAGGGAGGCATTCCCCCGCTGCATGATGTTGATCAGTTCGCCGATAGCGAACATCGGCCAGATCAGCATCCCGAGGTAGATGTTGAAGGAAAGCAGCTGTCCCAGCGTCAGCTCGGTCTGGAACACCAGATAAGCCCCGTAGCCCAGACCGATCAAATAACTTGCGCCGACCAGCAGCTTGATGGTGGGATCGAACAGCGCATCAATTCTCGCAACCGAAATATTCTTGCGATACACATCATCGGTCAGCTCCCGGAAGCGCTCCTGCTCATTGGCTTCCTGAACATAAGCGCGCAGCACTCTGACACCTGCCGTCGCTTCCAGCACCTGATCGTTCATCTGTCCAAAGGCATCTTGGGCGATCGTATACCGCTCATGAATGGTCTTCCCGTAGAACTTCATGGCCAGCGCGATAAAAGGCAGCGGAAGCAGAGCGGCAAATGTCAGCTTCCAAGAAATCGTGAGACCCATGGTGAACAAGATCGTGAGCATAAAAGCGCTGGAATCGACCAGCGTCAGAATTCCGAATCCGGCTGTTCCGGCGACAGACCGGAGGTCATTGGTCGCGCGGGCCATCAGGTCGCCGGTGCGGTATTTTTCAAAAAAAGTCGGGGTCATCTTAAGAAGATGCCGCATAAAGCGCGAACGCAAGATGCGTTCCACAAGGAAGGAACCGCCGAACAACTGGTACATCCAGACGTAAGTAATCAGATAAATACCAAGGGTAATAACGAGAGTCCACACGATCATGCTTACCAGACGTTCCGCCGTAATAGAGCCCATCTGAATTTCATCGACGGCATAGCCGAGAATTTTGGGAGGGATGATTTCGGCAATGCCCGCCACAATAAGCAGCGTAACGGCTACCGTGTACCGAATCCAATTTTCTTTGAAGAACCAGCCGAGTTTACCTAAAATACTGAACAACCGGGGTCACCTTCTTTCTTTTCTTTGTAAAAGCATTTTTCATAAATTTCAGGCAAGCTGCACATAGAGCTTTGTACCGGGCTTCGACCAACCCTGTACTCTCTATCTCTTTTGTATGGAAAAATGAGTCCCTGCATCCGATCATGAAAAAAGGACGCACCGTTTTCAGAAACAAAACGGTACGTCCTCACAGCACAAAAGAATCCTGCACTGATTTAAACCAGCTTAAAGCATACATTCCGGCAGGTAAGCGGCCGATGTCAGCCGATATTACACGGAATTGCGGTTTAAAGGGGATACCGTATATTTAGCTGTGCCCTTATGATCTGCGAACAGATGCATATGTCCGTAAACAGGCAACATTCTAAACATGGATATCCCCCCTTTCATCTCCGGTCATTTTCCTACGCTCTCGCGTTAGCTTGGTGTGATTGTAACACCGCTTGGAAAGGACTGTCAACCGAACAAACCGGAGAAAATCATTATAATTCAACTGTCCCGGAGCTCATAAAACGGGTCGGTAATGCCCCTTTTCGAACCCATAACCCCGCTGCCGCGCATACTATTTATTTTGGAACACTTGGGAAAACAAGGGATATGAGCTTGTTTTCTTTCCTAATTTTTTTCCGGCTGCAGATACCGCTTGTCTTTGAGGAAGAGCCTCCAGAACATATAGAACACCGGGACCAGAATCGCAGAACTCACGATATACCCGATAAAGAGGGAGCGGAACATCGCCGGATTGGTTATCCCCTCGTCAAAAGTTAAATGCGGATACACCATATAAGGCATATGGGCCGAGAAATAAGCATAACTCGCAAGCCCGTATTGGATAACAACGGCGATGACTGAGGCGCGCGGGTAGCCTCTGCGGCCGTCCTCCCGTTTGATCAGCAGCAGTATATAGGCCGCTATGAACGCAAGGACCGAGAAACCGAACCACAGCCCATTGCGCTTGAAGCCTTCGACGATCCACGGCGCATGTGTAGACAAGGTGCTGACCGTAAGGAGCGCCATAACCAGATTGACAGGCCCCCAGATCATGGCCAGCCGGCGGTAGTCCAGGTAAGTCTCCTCATCCCCCGCTTCACGGGAATAGTCGGCAAGGAACAACGCCGACATGAACAGTTCGGTGGACAAGCCGAAGCCCAGATGCGCGTACTCGGTCGTGCTGGTAAACAGCTCCAGCATATGAAGCTCCGGCACACCATCCGTCAGGGTTACGAAGCCGCCTAATGTAATCGGCAGGACACTGACGAGCAGGCCGGGGATCAGCAGGCCGGTAATACCCGAGACTACGTTCAGCAGCCTTCCGTACTTGGCGACCGAGTAAGCGTAGACCATGAAGGTGCTGCGGATAAGCAGCAGCAGGAGTACGAGCGAGACGGGCACTAGAAGCGCACCGCCGAGTATATGAGTCGCGTGCGGGAAGAAACCGACAAGCGCCACGACGAACAGAACGAGGAAGACGTTCGTGACTTCCCAAGTCGGTGACAGGTAGCGGTTCGCCAGCGCCCCGGCTTTGGAGTGATGCTTGCCTCCGTAAAGCATAGACCAGAAGCCTGCACCGAAATCAATGGAGCCGAGAATCGAGTAGGTGAACAGGAAGACCCACAGCACGGTCACCGCCAGTGTAACGTCGCTCATGTGCTTGCTCCCTCCCCTTCAGCGGCCGGAGTCCTTGCTGCAGAATCGCTTTTGTCCAGCACATCTCCGATCGGATGCCGTTTGAAATAGACATACATGACGAGACTGGTCACCACAAGCAGGAACACATAGACGGATATAAACATCAGGAACAAGGTGCCGATGCCGCTTGTTTGGAGCGCCGCTTCACTTGTCTTCTGGACATGATATACGGTCCACGGCTGTCTGCCGGTGCAGCTAAAAATCCAACCGAGTTCGATGCCAAGCATCGAAAGCGGACCTGCAGCTACAAGCACCGTGAGCAGCCACCTCGGATATGGCTTTTTCAGCCATATCCGGTACAGCAGCGCGAGGAAGGCCAGCGCGAGCAGGAACACCCCGATGAACACCATAAGGTTGAACAGAGTGTGTATGTACAGCGGGGGCCAGTTCTCACGCGGGAAATCGTTCAAGCCCCGCACCACAGTGTCAAACCGGTTGCCTGCGAGCAGGCTCAGAAAGCCGGGCAGTTCGATGCCCCCCTCAATCATCTGCGTATCCGGATTCGCTTTCCCGAAGATCGCAAGCGGCGCATGCGACTGCGTCACGAACAATCCTTCGGCTGCGGCCAGCTTCTCCGGAATGTGATGATGCAGCATTTGGGCGGTGGCATGTCCGTTCAGACCTGTGAACGCCGACATGATTCCGCCGAAGATCAGCGCCAGGAACAATCCCTTGCGGTGATAGGCGGCCTCCCTCGGCGCGCTGCGGGCCTTAAGCAGCCTGTAAGCCGCTACGGAGACTGCTGCGAAAGCCCCCGTCATGTAGGCTGTCGAGAGGACATGCAGCGCAGTGGACCACAGGCTCGGATTGAACACCGCCACCCACGGCTGCACATCGACGATCTCCCCGTTCGGAGTCAAGTTAAAGCCCTGCGGCGTGTTCATGAACGCATGCGCGTCCGTGATCATTACAGCCGAGGCGCTTGCTCCGATTGCGACGAAGATCACGCTGATGACGCGGATCACCGGAGGCAGGCGATCAGCCGCATACAGGTAGATCGACATGAACAGCGCTTCGAAGAAGAACGCCCACATCTCGATCTGGAACGGCAGTGCGATCACCTGGCCCACGATCTTCATAAAGCCGGGCCAGAGCAGCGACAGCATGACGCCGACGATCGTGCCGGACGGAATGCCGACGCCGAGCAGGATGCCGGAAGCCTTCGTCCACCTTCTTGCAAGATGAACGTAATCGCGGTCTTTTTTGACATGATACATGATCTCCGCAAATACGATCATCATCGGCAGCCCGACACCGAGCGTCGCGAAAATAATATGAAACGCCATCGACGTACCGAATAGTGCCCTGGCCATCATAACGGTATCCATAGAGTCACACTCCTTTTTTAGACGATAGGACCAATTGCTTCCTGTAATATGAGTCAAAAAAGGGGGAACTATGCACTTACGGAAAGTTACGCTGAGCGGGGCGAATGCTATTACTGCGACAGAGGGATTTCATATGCGCCACAGCTCTTGCCAAGCAGGGATGCACGCCAAAGAGCGGATGCCTGTTCTTCTCAATATAGAAGGCCGTCCTTCCTACCCGTATCCTCTACAAGCTTACTCAGTAGGATTATTTCTTCATGGTGTCTTGTTTTCCATTGTTATCCTTAAACAGATTCTGTTGAGCCGATGACGGGCTGATCTGCGGATGAAGGATTTCCGATAACAAACAAAGGTCCGACGAAAGTGTGCGGACAGACCCAAAAGAAGCCGGAAGTTCTTTCACCCGGCCGGATTTAACGGCCTGTAAAGAATCCCATCCTTCACGTTGTACAACTTCCTTAAATTCACGGGAAGCCTGTCGTTCATAACCCGAAATCAGGATATGATCCGGGTCCGACTGAATAATAGAATCCAGGTTCTTTATAATCCTGTACGGATTCCGAGCCGATTCCTGCGTTATATTAATTCCTCCCGCAAGTGTCAGCATGTCATGCTCCAGTGCGCCAGGTCCGAGGGCTGAATATCCTTTGATTTCTTCAAATTCAATTTGTAATCCAGTCTCCCAGTATACGGATACCTGTTCTACAGAGGATACCGATTCTTCGACGTTACGAATGGATTCCAGCAGCCGATCCGAGGCTTCCTCAGCACTTTCTCGTGTATTCAGTACAATACCGGTTGTCAGCAGCTCCCGGGCTATTCTCTTAACGGTAGATTGATCGGACACGTAGGAGGGAATGCCTAGCTTAGCAAGTGCGCCTGCACTTTCACACGAACCCTCTCCACCGATCAGAATAACAAGGTCCGGCTTTGTTTCCGCCGCAATTCTCCTCTCGGTCTCATGAATAGACCCGCCAATCCCTTTTCCTTCAAAAACAATCATTTTGTCCTCTGCCCCTGCTTCGATAAGAAATTCCTTTTCACGGACACCTTGGATCACGACACGCTCAGGCTCACGCTCAATAAATAAGTTTGAACCGCAGGCGTCCTGGACATTAAGAGGATAAGGAGTCGCTTTACCTTCAATTCTTACATCATTATCAATAATGGGCGGATTGGATTTGGGAACATTCGAATCGGGCAGGACTCGCTGCGGCTCATCATTAACATGATTGGCGCAGCCGATTGTACTCATAAGAATCAGGATCGTACAAATCACATGCACTTGAACAAACAAAATATTTTTATTTAGGTGAATAAAAATCCCTCTTTTCTTCTTAGTTTCTTGTATCAGCAAAGTTTGAATTCCCTCCAAGCGAGCCCACCTAGACATACCTACATTTTACCTTTTTTGTAAATGAATTTATATCTGCAACAAAAAAAGCTGCCTGAGTCACGAAGACTCCAAGCAGCTCTGTGAAGCAAATGTAATTCAATTAGAAATTAAAGTTGTCCGGGTCTGCGCCTACACGCTGATCCAGGTTAAGCGTATGAATGCGCTCCATGTCTTCCGATGACAGTTCGAAGTCAAAAACATCGGCATTCTGCGCGATCCGCTCCGGTGTCACGGACTTAGGAATGGTCACGACTTCGTTCTGCAGATCCCAACGCAAAATAATTTGCGCCGGGTTCTTGCCGTGCTTCTCGCCAATCTCGATGAGCAGCGGGTTATTCAGCAGCTGGCCCTGCATAAGCGGACTCCAGGCCTCAAGCTGAATGCGGTTCTTGCGGCAGAAATCGTGAAGCGGACGCTGCGACAGACGCGGGTGGTATTCAACCTGATTGACGGCCGGCACGATTTCACTGCCCTGCATCAGGTCTTCAAGATGATGCACCTGGAAGTTACTGACGCCAATGGCGCGGACACTTCCGTCTCTGTACAGCTTTTCGAGCGCTTTCCAAGTCTCTTTGTACTTGTCTTTGACCGGCCAGTGAATCAAATACAAATCTATGTAATCCAGCCCCAACTTGTTGCGGCTCTCTTCAAATGCCTGCAGCGTCGTGTCGTACCCTTGATTGCTGTTCCACACTTTGGTGGTCACGAAAAGCTCTTCACGGGCTACGCCGCTATCCTTGATCGCCTGGCCGACACCCGCTTCGTTGCCGTACACGGCAGCCGTATCAATACTTTTATATCCAAGCTCAATAGCGGTACGGACAGCGCGTTCCACTTCACCGCCCTCCGTCGCTTTCCAGACGCCAAGACCGAACCAAGGCATGCGGACGTCGTTATTCAAAATGGTAGAATCGGATAAATGTTTAGGCATATTCATAAACCCTCCCAATAAGTGATGGTTTTGCTGGACACTTCTTCCTTTAATCATATCATAAAAGCGGGCGCGAACTAAAATCCCGCCACGTACCACGCAGTAGCTAAAGCACGTTTCTATAAAAATCTCCCGTGTTCCTTCCGGCAGAGAATCCTGCGCAGAAGGAACACGGGAGAACAGACAGTTAGGAGCGGGTACCGTTCTGAAGATCCTCTTTCTCCTGCTGCAATCCGGCTTCTATTTCGTCATAAGCCTGCTGATTCAGACTGAGCGATGCCGTCTCGGCAGCTCTCTCCGCATGTCCGATTGCCGCATGAGCCTGCGCTTCCAACTGCTCGGTCGGATGCGTCAACGCCTGGGAAACAGCGTTGTGCACTTTTTCCAGTGAATTCTGGGCTTGAGAAATTGGATTCTGCGACTGTAAGCTGGAGTCGTATTCACGTACTTCGTCTGCCATGTTGGGGCCTCCCTCGGTCTGATTTGGTTCTGGATTCCTAGTCAGAGACCCCTATAGGATGAAGCAACATCAATGTCTTTATGCTAAAGAAATGAGCAGATTTACATCACCACTCAAATGACACCGATCGAGTACAAGAAAATAAGCACAATCATTGGCGGGATGATAACCCGGAGCAGGAAGACCCATATTTTCAAGATAGGCCCATTTAGTCCCGCCTCTTCCATAGCCCGTTTGGATTTGTACCCGATAAACAAGGTCACGACCAGACCGCCGACCGGCAGCAGAACGTTGGAGGTCACAAAGTCCAGAGAATCGAAAATATTCTTCCCGCCGATCGTAATCCCGCTTAGTACCCCCCCAACGGAAAGAGCCGAAGGCACACCGACAATAAAACAGACAGCTGTTGTCCATGCAGTCGCTTTAGCCCGTGTCCACTTCCAGCGATCCATAGCAAACGCAACCGGCACTTCGAGCAGAGAGAGAATCGAAGTGAAGGCCGCTATCGCCAGCAGTACGAAGAATAAGCCGCCGAAGGCTGCACCCAGAGGCATGGCTGAGAAAGCAGCCGGAAGAACGACGAACACAAGGCCGGGTCCTTGCGCAGGCTCCAATCCGAACGAGAAGGTGGTGGGAAATACAATCAGACCGGCGATAATCGCATACAGAAGGTTCCCGCCGGTTACAGCGACGGTTGCCTTGCCAAGCGACTGCTCTTTTTGCACATAAGAGCCATAGGTAATCATGACCCCCATACCCACTGACATGGAGAAGAACGCTTGTCCGAGTGCCACCAGTATCGATTCACCTGTCAGCTTGCTAAAATCCGGCATCAGGAAGAATTCGACGCCCTCACCCGATCCGGGCAGCGTCAGTGCGCGACCCATCAGAATAAGCAGCACCACTGCCAGTGCCGGGATGAGCACCTTATTAAATTTCTCGATTCCGCCGGAAACCCCGCGGGCAATTACCCACGCTGACAGCCCCAGAATAAGAAACTGCCAGCCGAGCGGGCTGTATCCTGAGGTGAAGGTTTCAAACTGGACATTATAGTCTACCCCATTGTAGAGCTTGCCTGTAAAAGAATTTAACGCATAATGCAGCGTCCATCCCGCAATGACCGAGTAGAACGAAGTAATCATAAACGAACCGAACACACCGATGAAGCCAAAAAAGCCCCAGCGTCCGGATGAGGCCAGGTTGCGGAAAGAAGAAGAAGCATTCCCTCTGCCTGCCCGTCCGATTGCCATTTCCGCCAGCAGTACCGGCATGCCTACGATGAGAAGGCAAAAGATGAAAATCAGCACAAAGGCTGCGCCACCGTACAGTCCTGTAATGTAAGGAAATTTCCACAAATTCCCGAGGCCGATCGCACTTCCGATTGCGGACATAATGAACCCGAGGGAAGAGAAACGTTCCCCGCCGCCTTTACCTGCTGCTTTGTCTGAACTCACGTCACTCATGTTGTCACCTGCTTATGTTAAGAATGTCCTTATTGGAAACAAGGTTTTATTCTATACGAAAAAGATTCTGCCTGTCCAGTATTATTAACCGGAGGTTGATTAGATCTTGAAGGACATCCCGTTCCGGTAAAGCCTTATCCAACTTTTAAAAAAGAACGGTGGATATCTAATGAATAGTATATCCTTACCCGGGCCTAAGTAATTGCCTCTTCAGCCTTATAAGCTGTGAACTTAAACGCAAAAAAACCAGCAGTCCTTTAATTAGGAAGGCTGGCTTTCAGAAAATATTCCCCGTGAAGGTTAAAGCGCAACTTCAATACATGGCTGTTCGCAGTTCTCTTCGCAGCCGGGAACTCTGCGGCCCTTGCCGAACGGTACGCAAGTCGGTGTACCAAAAATCGGGTCGCGCACAAGTCGGCAGTTAAGCCCGAACACATTACGGATCAATTCCTCGGTTACAACTTCCTCCGGCTTGCCCGCGGCATATACCTTCTTGTCGCTCAGCGCTACAATGTGATGAGCGTAACGGCACGCCAGGTTAAGATCGTGAAGAACCATAACGATGGTCGTGTTCTCACGCTCGTTCAGTTCCCACAGCAGATCCAGAATTTCGATCTGGTGAGTCATATCGAGATACGTAGTCGGCTCGTCGAGCAGAATCGTGTTCGTACCCTGTGCCAGCGTCATCGCGATCCAGGCACGCTGGCGCTGTCCTCCAGACAAAGAATCCACTTGCCGCTCGGCAAGTGAGGCCATGCCTGTTGCTTCCATCGCGCGGTTAACAGCGGCCTCATCCTCTTTACTCCACTGCTTCAGCCAGTTCTGGTGAGGATAGCGGCCCTGTTTGACGAGCTGAAAAACCGTCATACCCTCGGGAGCAGTCGGACCTTGCGGCAGAATAGCCATCTGACGGGCTACTTCTTTAGTTGACTGCTTGGCGATCTCCTGTCCGTTGAGAAGCACCGCTCCGTCCTTTGGCTTCATCAGACGGGCCATGGAGCGGAGCAGGGTCGATTTACCGCAGCCGTTACAGCCGATCAAGACGGTAATTTGACCTTTAGGAATCTCCAGATCGAGATCCTCGATAATATCCGTTTGATTATATGATAGCGTCAGCGACTTGGTTTCGATTCCATACATACGCTCAATCTCCTTTGCCAAGTAAAGATGGGCCTTGCGGACGGTGCTGTCAAAATAATGACGCCCCCGATTATTGTCTGTAGCGGCAGTGTCTCGTGTGTAGATTTTATATGACGGGAACCAACCTTACATGTTCCGTGATTTGTACAGTAAGTAGATGAAGTAGGGCGCTCCCACGCAGGCGGTAAAAATACCTGCGGGGTAATCATGCGGCGGAAACGCCGTGCGTCCGATATAATCGGACAGCAGCACGACCAGAGCGCCGAACAGCGCTGAAGCCGGCAGCAGCGCGCCGTACGCGCTGCCTACGAGCCGCCGCGCCATGTGAGGCGCGATCAGCCCGACGAAGGCGATACCGCCGCCGAAGGCAACGGCGGAACCCGCGAGCGCGGTGCTGAGCAGAATCAGCACGACGCGCTGCCGGTTCACCCGGCTGCCGACGCCGGTAGCGACCGAATCGCCGAGCGCCTGCACGTTCATGCCTCGCATCATGTAAGCGAGAATCGGCGTCAGGACGGCGATCCATGCAGCCAGCGTGCCGACATGGCTCCAGTTGGAGCCGTACACGCTGCCGACCTTCCATGTGATGGCCTGGGTGGTCAGGACCGGCGGTGCCATCAGGATCAGCATCGTATTCAGTGCGGCCAGTGAAGCCGCGATACCGATGCCGATCAGCACCAGCCTGACGGGCGGCAGCCCGTTCTTCCAGGCCAGCGCCATAATGACCAGTGCCGTCAGCGAAGCGCCGATGAATGCCGCAAGCGGCAGGTATTCGGCCTTCGCCAGGAAGGCGCTGCCGGTACCGGCCGTCGCCACGATGAAGGCGACGACGAACACGCCGGCACCATCGGTAATGCCGATGATGTCCGGGGACGCCAGCGGGTTGCGGCTGACGCCCTGCATGATCGCCCCGGACATAGCCAGGGCCGCTCCGACCAGGACGGCTACCAGGACACGTGGCAGCCGGAACGTGTGGATAATGAGTTCATCCTGCGGCGCCCCCATACCCAGGAGAGTCTTCAGGACCTGAAGCGGACTCATCTTGATCTCGCCCGTTCCAGTAGCGACCAGCATCAGCAAGATGAGAATGGCCAGAAGTACGCCCGTAACGAGAAGAGCGCGTTTATCAAGAACAAACGAAATGGGAGGCTTATTCAACCGAATATGTTTGTAACGACTCATGAGGAAGCCTTAAACCCCCTCCGTGCGATATAGATGAAGAACGGTGTACCGATGAATGCGGTCATTACTCCGACCGGCACTTCCTGCGGCATAATAATGAAACGGGCCAGCGTGTCGGCGAGAACCAGAAGCAGCGCTCCGAATACTCCCGCATAAGGAATCACCCATCGGTGATCCACGCCTGACATGAACCTTACCAAATGCGGCACAATAATGCCGATAAAACCGATCGGACCCGCGACGGCGACAGACCCGCCAGCAAGGAACACGACGACAACTGCGGCAGTAAGCTTGATAGCCGCGGTCCGTTGTCCCAAACCTACGGCCACATCGTCGCCCATCATCAGCACATTAATCTGACTGGAGATCAGCAGGGCCACAATCCAAGCAGCGCCCAGATAAGGAAGAACCGGCAGCAGCACATCCAGCTTGCGGCCTTCAATCGAACCTGCGAGCCAGTAGAGCACATCCTGGATGCGTGTTTCATTGGAAAGCAGGACACCCTGCGTCAACGAATTCGCAAGTGCGGCGATTGCGGCACCCGCCAGTGTGAGCTTCATCGGCGTGAGCCCTTCGCGTCCGGCAGAACCAAGCATGAACACAACAGCCGCAGCGAGGGCGGCCCCCAGAAAGGCGATCCAGGCCAGTGAGGTCATGGAGCTGATGGACAAGATGGACATCGCGATCACAATCAGCAGTCCCGCGCCCGCATTAATGCCGAGCAGTCCGGGTGAAGCAAGCGGGTTCTTGGTCAGCGCCTGCATAAGCACGCCTGCAACTGCCAGGCTGGAGCCGACAGCCGCTGCAATCAGCGCTCTGGGCATCCGGGCTTCCCGGATGATCAGATGTTCGTTAGAGCCATTGAAAGATTGGTAAGCATCCCATGCGGTCCGCCATGTAGTTCCTGTATATCCGTATACGATGCTGCAGCCCATTGCCAGAATGAGCAGCACGACACCTGCAATAAGTCCTATTGTTCTGGCGGTATTCGTTCTGAGAGGCAAGACGGCAAACCCCTTTGCTGTCACGGCCGTATCGGATAGACCGATGACCGTCAATTCTACCCTAAGTGTAAGATACGCCCAGACTATTGTCAATGAAGTTGATAATCATTATCACTTTAACCCGTGACAATATTTAGGACGATTGTACTCATTCTTAAGTAGGATAAAAAAATACCTGTCCCGGTTAAGGAACAGGTGCGGAATACCTTGTGTCTATCCGATTTTTAATCCGAGCGCCTTGGAAGCAAGCGCCAGAGCGCCGCAAATACCCGCGTTATCTCCCAGCTGCGGAGCCACAATGTAAGCATCAATATCCGCAAGTACCTGCGGCTTCTGGACATAAGCGTTCATCAGCTGCTGGAAGCGGCCGCGGATAAGCGGAAAGAGCTGCTCCTGCTTCATGACTCCGCCGCCCATAATAATTTTCTCCGGCGACAAGACCAGCACGTAGCTCATCAATGCTTTCGCCAAATAATCGGCTTCAATCTCCCACGCCAGATGATCCGCGGCAAGTTCGCTGGCTTTCACACCCCAGCGCGCTTCGATCGCGGGCCCGGCGGCAAGACCTTCCAGGCAGTCACCGTGGTACGGACACCTGCCCGCGTAAGGGTCCTGCGGATGCCGGCGGAGCAGCAGGTGCCCCATTTCCGGGTGTGCCAGACCATGGATGACCCTGCCGTTTGCGATAGCCCCGGCCCCGATGCCCGTTCCGACCGTAATGTACAGACAGTTATGCAGCCCGCGGGCTGCCCCCCAGGTCATCTCGCCAAGCGCTGCGCCGTTTACATCCGTATCGAACTCCATAGGGATATTAAAGCGCCTCCGCAGCTCGCCAAGCATATCGTAATGAGCCCAATGAGGCTTGGGGGTCGTGGTGATATATCCATAAGTCGGGCTTTGTTTATTCGGATCAACCGGCCCGAAAGAGCCTACCCCGATCGCTTCAACTTCCTTGTCCTCGAAAAAATGAATGACGGAGGCCATCGTTTCTTCCGGCGTTGTTGTCGGAAAGCTGATGCGTTCTAGAACTGTACCGTCTTCTCTTCCCACCGCACAAACAAATTTAGTCCCGCCCGCTTCGATAGCTCCGAGTGTATGCATGTCCTATGTCCCCTCTTCATGCGGATAAATGAAAAACAGACGGCCGGGAGAACGCGTCTCTCCGCCGTCTGTTCCTGGTAAGCTCATTGTAAAAGAAGGGGAATAGACATGCAATCCCAATTCTTCTATTCGCTCCTGCCGTCTATTTCTGAAACTCTAGTGATTGCAGGGCTTTCTCAAGGCGTTCCTTATTTGCATCCGTCCGTACAGCATCGTTGATTCGGGTTCTGACCAGGTAAACGTATCCGTTCCGGGAGAAAATGTACTCCGTCTCTTCGTAAGCCACTTTGCGGATCGAATAATTCACGGTGAGCTTACGGGCCGTTGTCCCGAACAATTGTATGTCTTTGGATGTGTATTTGTAATCAGAATCGGTTTGCGAACTATCCTCGTGCTCTGTGGAGCGTTCGTCTGCAGCCGTCTCCCAATCATCTCCTTCAACCGCATCCACAGCCAGATAACCGCCAACAAAGCTATACAAGAACGATTCTCCATTCTCCAGAATAGAATCTTCATAATCGGAAGCATATTCCTCGGTCCAAGTTTCCGGAAGCTTCACGGAATAGCCGTAGTCCTTGTTTACAACCGTTGTTGTTTTGTCTTTGTCCAGCAGCTCATTCTCGTCCTGAATAATTCCAATAGCAGGGTCCATGCTTTTGCCGTCTATACGAATGGAAGCAATCACGGAGCTTTTCAGACGGTCAGCTTCATCCGCGTTCAGGTCTTTGGGATAATAAATTGAAAATTTGTATTTATAGCTGTCCTTGACTACATAAATATGGTGTTCGCTTTCCCACTTATCTCCCATGGTCGATGAGAAGGTCTGCTCCTTGGAAATCATTCCGTCGATCTTACCGTCTCTGACATCCGAGATCTCCCTGTATTTGGACGTATAAGTTTCTTCAAAGTTCTTCTTGTCCCGAGATATCCAAGCCTCCAGAGTATCTCCCTCCGTCAATGAAGTGACATCAATCGACAGGCTTTGTGTCATGGAATCATTATAGAACTGGGCTTGCGGAGAATACGGGAGCTGACGCCATTTGTCCGGTATCGTGAGCGCCACTCCAAAATCGTTGGATATGTTCTGCCCGCTGCTGCCGGATGGTCTGGCGATATCTTTAAGCTTCGTGTCTTTGCTGTCAAATGAAGTCTTGAAACTATCGAGCAGGTCGTTATACTTGGCCGCTCCTACCTTAGTACCGCTTTCCGGATCCTGATAATAGGTCAGCAGCAGCATATAAAGCTTGTCCTTATGCTGATGAAGGCGGATCTGATAATAGCTGTCTCCAAGCTTACCTGCCACTTTGGCATAAGGCTGGTTTCCGTTCTTGACATACTGCTTCTCCAGTGTTGTGCCAAACTTAGCTTCGGAGGCCATCTTAAGGAGCGCAGCGGATGACAACTCTCTTCCCTCGAGAGACTCGACTTGGATGGCCAGAGAGAATTCGCCCTTCGCATCCGCAAACTGCACCTTCTCTCCCTCAGCACTTTGAGACTGCTTGCTTAGTCCTGATGGATATTTCATCGACCAGCCTTGAACGCTGTCACCGATCTTTGTTTTCCCGCGATCCGTATTTAGCCCTGAATCTTCATTAATTACAGTTTCCTTGGCTGGGCTGTCAGCTTCTTCGCCAAGCGTAACTTCCCGATTCACCGTAGAACCGCCTGATTGTACAGTCAGGCTGATTTTCTGGCCGGGAAGATACTGTTTGAGCAGCTCGTTGTATTGTACGGCCGTCGTCACAGAAGTCCCGCCAAGGGAGATCAGGTTGTCTCCTTCTTTGAAGCCGGCTTTGGCTGCCGGGGAATCCGGCTCGACATAATCGACGCTTAAGCCGTCATCAGAGGGCAAGCCCACGATTGCTTCCCAGCTTTCTTCCAGCTTAAGCCCCAGGTAAGGACGTTTCACCTTGCCATATGCTTCAAAATGTTTGAGTACATAATTAATGGTATCAACCGGTATGGCGAAACCGAGGTTGTCCACCCCAAACTCTGCGTATTTAAGGGTATTAATTCCGACAACTTCGCCTTTTTTATTCACTAACGCGCCCCCGCTGTTGCCGGGATTAATGGCCGCATCCGTCTGGATCAGCTGGTATTGGTTGTTCACCGAGCGATCGATGCCGCTGACAATCCCCACGGTGACGGAATTGCGGAGAGCAAAAGAAACGGGCGTGCCGATGGCAACAACGGTCTCTCCGACATGAACGTCTTTGGGATTAGCGAATGCAGCCGCAGGGAGTCCGGTTGCCTCGATCTTGACCAGCGCAAGATCACTCTGTTCATCCAAGTGTGTCACTTTGCCGTTGTGCGACTTACCGTCGGAGGTGACGATGACCAGATTGGACATACTCTTGACGACGTGAGCATTGGTGATAATAACTCCGCTTGATTTAATAATAACTCCCGTACCGTGCGCTAAGTTATAGCGGTCTTTATCTGTATCCTTATCGGCTTTCCCGCTGCTGGGCTTGCCTATTATGGCAACAACGGAGGGAGATGTGCGCGCAATGATTTGCGGCAGTTCATCTGTCTCGGCGGCTTGAACCGGGGATGCAGCCCCCATGCCTACCGTAGACAAGATAAGCAGGAATGCTAGCAGGTACATCTGGAGTGTATGACGCTTCATCATTTGTAGACCCCATCTTCCATGAAATATTTGGAAATCAATTCTGTCGCTTCAATCTAGCATAAATGTCCACAAGTCGGCAATGGAAATTTTGGGCCTATATTTCTTGCTGAGATTGGGCACATGCCGGGGGCCAGATGCCTATATCCGGCATACAATGCGGGTAGGCATCTCAACAACTCCGTGATGGGGAGGAACGTTACATGATTACTTATGTCGTGCAGCCCGGTGACACATTGTTCAATATAGCGAACCGCTATAATACAACCGTGGAAGCCATACTCCGTGCCAATAATTTAACAAGCCTGAACATTTATGTGGGTCAGCGGCTCCTTATTCCGGTGTACGGTCCGGGCCCGATACCTGGACCTGGACCTGGACCCGGTCCGGGGCCGGGAGGCGGACTGGAGCAGCGGGTGTCGCGCCTGGAGCGCGAGTTTAACCAGCTTGACAGGGAAGTCAACCGTCTGACCCGCGAAGTGAACCGCTTGGACCAGCGCATCGACCGTCTGGAGCAGCGGGTCAACCGTCTGGAACGGTAGGCAGGTCTATCCGCACAAGAAAGCCTGTAGATCAAGTTCCGTAAGGAGCCGGATCTACAGGCTTTTGGGTTGCTGAATGAAGGGCTCCCACAGCCCCAATCTCCATTCAAAACAGATCACCCCGCCATAGCCGCAGCCGATAGTTAACGAGCTATCCAATCCGCCCCCGGTTTTATTCCTCAAAATAAAGCGAATAATGCTTTTTGCAGCCGGGATTAAACAGGCTTCGGCAGTAAGGACATGTATCTCCGCATTCCAAATAGCTGCGGATACTCATCTCAGATGCGCAATTGCCGCATAAGACGGCCTTTGCATTCCTATCGCTTCTTTTCCAGGTTACAGACGGGTGGCCCGCAAGCTCCTGGTGACACTGATAACACCCGTAATACGTATCACAGCATTTAAACTTAATTCCCACGATATCGTTATCTGCGTGATAGTGCCTGCACCTTGCGTTTTGATCAATCGCTCCTGTCACAGTAACTATAGGCTCCAACCGTTCCAGTTTTCTTTCCATGATTGGTTCTGGCAGCTTATCTCCCGCGATTTCCGCCAATCCTAACGTCTCCTTGATCCGTTGCAGATCGCTATGGATTTGAAGAACCTTCCGGTAAGTCGCATATGCGATTCCAAGCAGAAGAGATACAATAATCAAGCCTCCGGGAGGTCCCGCAAAAATCGCTAAAGCCAATAATCCGATAAAAGTAGTCAAAGTAATGAGAGCAATCACAAATTTACACCCCTCGATTTTTTCACCTATCCTAATAAAACCAGGTTCAGCTCTATCTTATATCAACCTTCCCCGTTTGGACATATTTGGATAATAACCCATCCTAATTCAAGCTGCAAAAATATAAGAGCCATGCAGCAGCATGCCTCTTATTTATGAATTAATCTATTTTATTGCCCGCGTACAAGAAAGCTATCCCTCGAAAAGATCCAGCTGTCTGGGAGCTAATCCCTCCGGCTTAATCCCCAGCATAGAAGACAATTCCTTGGCATTCGCCGCCGCATCGCCGCCTGAATTGTTGTTGAAGATCACACAGACTTCCTTGCTGCTGCGCTCCAGCGTCTTGAGACGATCCGCCCACTCCTGCAATTCCGTTCTGTTATAGCGGTAGAGGTAGCGGACATCGCGCCAGCTTTTCCCCGGTGGAGCCCCTACCCAGCCCCCCGCGTTGCGGCCGTGGAAACGCACTAAGGTGACGTCCGGGTTGGCAGCCTGCAGCACAATGGGTACGGACCCGCTGCCAACCTGCGGTTCATCGCAGACCGTATGTATCCAGCCTTCTTCCTTCAGGAAGCGGAGCGTCTTCTCCTGCATATCCGCGCTGTACCAGCTCTGGTGCCGGAATTCAGCGGCAACGGGAAGATTCTGCATCCGGCTCCTTGCTTCGCGCAGGATCTCCACGTTCTCACGGCTGCAATCAAACCAGGGCGGATATTGGAATAACACCATTTTCAGCTTATCCGCCTGTCGCATCGGCTCTAAAGACTGCACAAATGCGCGGAACATGTCTTCTTCATGTTCAAACGGATTTTTGCCTCTCAAATGTCCTGTCATGCCCTGATAAGCTTTCACGACAAAGCCGAATCCGGCCGGAGTCTCCTGAACCCATTTCTCCATATTGCGGGTAGACTGGACGGCATAGAAGGAACTGTCTAACTCCACCACCGGGAAATGCCCCGCATAAGTCTGGAGTTTGTCTCTTTTCTCAGAAGGAGTCGTATAGAGATCATCATGATCCCCCCACCCGGCTAAACCGATCCGTATCATGACGCGTTCCTCCTTGTCTTATTCCACCGTTAAGCACTCTTTTTCCAGTTCCGTTAAAGCCTGCCTTACTAATAGTCTAAGCCATTCCGGCGTCTCATGAAACATTCCCCGTTCCTTTTAATAAGTAAAAAAAATCCACGTCCGGGTAAACACGGAGGCGGATTTCGTTCGATGTTAAAGAAGCGGACCCGTGATCATTAACGAATTGGAGACGGGCAGAACTCATCTCTTACCGTATAACAATAAACGTGTTTGGGTACCGGAACACAGTGATGACGATTCACGATTTCAACGGGATGAACAACCTCTACGATTTGAGGGTGGTAGAAATCACGATAGACTCTTGTCGGCGGATCAAATACCTGTTTTTCCGGACAGAGACATTTATTATGGTGTTGATGATGATGGTGACTCATATCGAACCTCTCCCTTCGGTTATTTCTGATTTAGCATACGGAAGGAGAGGCATTCGTGCCTGTTCTTTTGCCTACACAAAGATGATTTTTTCCACAGGAGTCTTTACGGAAAGTCCACACCCTATAACAACGGCCTATTAACCGAACAACATCCGGATTCCTTCAAGCCCCAGTCCGATGACAAAACCGCAGACCGCGCCGTTGACCCGGATCCACTGCAAATCCTTGCCCACCTTGTTCTCAATAAACTCAATCAGCATAGCGTTGTCCATCTTGTCCACATTCTCGCGCACAAGCGCACCGATCTTGGAGTGATTCCGCTCGACGAACTCGGTAATCTGCATCTTCAGCCACTCCTCCAGCTTATGGATAGTAGCCTCATCGCTGCGGAGCTTGCGGATGCCCTCCTCCAGCAGCGGCATGATGGTGTCATCAAGCAGGCGGCCGTTCTGCAGTTCTAGGAGCAGCTTGTCACGCCAGCCGGAGATCAGCTTCTCCAGCCGCTCCTCCAGCTGGAGCTTGTCCGGCAGCTCCCGGACGAAGGCCGCGATTCCGGCATGCAGGCGCTCATTCTCCTTCATATTCGTCAGCTCCTGACGAATCATACCGAGCAGCGCCTCACGGTTGCGGTGGCCGTTCAGGCGCATAGCCGCCAAGTTATCGAGCAGGGCATTCTGCAGCAGGGCGCCGAGGCGTTCCCCGGACATAAATCCGAGGAAGGCGTTCTTGGCGAACTGCATCAGCCCGTTCATCTCGATGCCATGGATCACCCCCTCGGCGATTTCGCCGAGCATATGCCGCGTGTCCGCGCGTACAGCCCAGCGCTCAGCCCGGTCGATCAGGAAGTCGAACGCAGGCTCCTCATAGCCGTGCGTCAGCACCTGATCGACCACCAGCGCAATGGCCGCTTCCGGGTTAATCTCCCCGGCAGCCCGGCGCACTTGCTGGGCGGCGAAAGCCGCCGTCTTCTCTACCGGCAGCCGCTCCAGCGCGTACCGGCAGGCATTGCCCACCGCTTCGCGGGCTCCCTCCGATCGCAGCGCCTCCTCCGCCTTGGCAAGCATCATCTCGACCAGGCGCATCTGTCCGATGCGCAGGGCAATGCTCTCCTTGCCGAGCAAATTCTCTTCCACCGCGTTCACGACCGCATTGGTAAGCTGCGCCCGGTTGTTCGGCAGCAGCGCGGTATGCGGGATCGGAATTCCCAGCGGATGACGGAACAGCGCCGTGACGGCGAACCAGTCCGCGAGACCTCCGACAAGTCCCGCTTCAAATCCACTCTGGAGAAAAGCTCCGGCCGTGTGAGGCGCAAATGGAAGCGTGGCCAGGAAGCCCGCTCCCATAACGCCCAGCGAGATTGTCGCAATATGTTTGGTTTCCCTTGGTTTTTTAACTGCTGATTGTGGTGACATGTATGATTCTCCTCCGAAAGAGCCACCTGCCGCGTCTACCGTGAATGGCGGTTTCTTCCTTTTGTGATCTCTTTAGTTTACCAGTTTTGCGACAAGTTTTCTCTACCCTTATCAAGGACAGATCAAGAACAGAAACAAGGAAGGCTGCCTCTGTACTCATAAGTACATGGCAGCCCCGGCCGGCCGGCAAGATGCTGGCTCAGGCGATGACTAGACGTCTAATGTTTCCCCCGGCGCCAGGCGTACTCCATCCTGATAGGCCAATTTCAGCTTTTGAATCCATTCGCTTGCGTCCTGTTTGATCACATCGAACGTATTGTAGTGGATAGGAATATACTTCTTGGCACGCAGCCAGGTCGCCGCAAGCACCGCTTCCTCCGGTCCCATCGTAAACACATCGCCGATCGGCAGTGCAGCAACATCAATATTATACATCTCACCATAGAGCTTCATATCCCCGAACAGCGCGGTATCCCCGGCATGATAGAACGTTTTATCGCCCATCGTCAGCAGGATTCCCGCCGGAGCGCCCCCATTAATAAACTTGCCGGGCTCAATCTCGATAGCGGATGTATGGAAAGCAAGCGTATATTTAATGATTCCCCATTCGAATTTAGCACTTCCGCCCACATTCATAGCGAACGTTTTTAGCCCCATAGAAGCAAAATAAGCGGCAATTTCATAATTGGCAATAATGACGCAGTCATTTTTTCTCGCAATATCAGCAGCATCTGCAATGTGATCGTGATGTCCGTGTGTAAGCAGGATCGCGTCCGCTTGAATCTCTTCCGGATTAGCTACAGCCTGCGTATTTTCACTTAAATAAGGGTCAATAAGCAGTCGGTGTCCATCGTTTTCCACCAAAAAGCAAGAATGTCCGTGATAAGTAATTTGCAACCTGAACGCCTCCTTTATAGTATCAACTAGATCTATACCCAGATAGGGAGTATTTGAAACAAGCTTTGATCTAATTATCAAATAAGAATTGTTTATAGAAACCCGTCTTACAGCTTCCTCTATCCAATGAAAGTGTTCCCAACTGTCCGCAGCAATAAACGAAAGGGGCTTGCAAGGATTACAAAGAATCTATTTGAGTTTCATTCCAAACAGCCAAAAAGGTATAATATGTAATTATAGACTATTTCAGCTAACTTGTTAATTAAAAAGGAAGATAGATGAGCCACTATGAGCCACTACTTCCTGCTTAGTTACAACCGGTAAATTTCGGTTAAAAAAGAGACGCCCCTTATCCGGTATTCCTGACCCGCTCAGAATCCGGCTCATAGTCTGCCGCCGCTGCTCTACATGGGGTCTTACCATCAAAGGGAGGTCCCTTATGAAATAAAAAGGAATGTTCATCCTGAATTTGTCATGCCGGCAATCTGCTATTGAAGCTTAACGCCGCTTCGCATAGGTGTTCGATCCCCTCCATGCAGCGCCACCGGTACACTCAGGATTAGCATGCCCGGTAAAGTTCCGCCAGATGAGGCTCTTGCCGAGACACATCGAGCTCTAAACCGTACATCCTGCCCGTCTAGCCGACCATTCGCAGGATATACACTTCCGCGATGCCGAGCGCCGACAACAGCACCGAGCCGAGAAGCACGGCACCTGCGGCGCGTACGCCATGGCGGCGGAAGACCGCCAGGTTTACGTTAAGGCCAAGACCGGCCATCGCCATCGCAATGAGCAGATACGCGCCTTGAACGGCGGTTTCGGCAGCTCCGGCCGGCACGATGCCGAGCGTGTTCAATCCGGCGGCGAGCAGGAAGCCGCCGATGAACCAGGGCACCGGCACGCCCGCTCTGCGCGGTCTGCCGTCAGGCTGGCCCGCGGCGCCTGCTCCGCCTGCACTGCTGCGGCGCTCACGCCGGGCCGCCCACACACCCAGCGCTAGGGCAACCGGCGCCAGCAGGGCAACGCGCGTCAGCTTCGAGACGAGCGCGGCGTCGACCGAAGCGCTGCCGCCCGGTGCGGCTGCGGCTACTACATGCGCGATCTCATGAAGCGTCGCGCCGGAGAACAGCCCGTACTCGGCAGGCGTGAAGCCCAGCAGCGGATACGCGAGGGTATACGCGACCGTAAACAGCGTGCCGAGTAAGGCAATGACCGTGACGCCGACAGCCGTGTCGTCGTCACTGGCCTTGATTTGCGGAGATACGCCGGCTATAGCCGCGGCGCCGCAAATTCCGGTCCCGCAGGCCGCCAGCATGGCCAGCTCCGGCCCGACCTTCATCCGCCGCGCGATGGCGTACACGACCGCGATGGCGAAGACAATGTTGACTGCCGCCGCGGCGAACACGGCGGGACCTGCCTGGACCACATCGGCAAGACTGAGCCTCATGCCGAGCAGGATGATTCCCCAGCGGAGCAGCTTCTTGTTGGCGAATGCAAGACCGGCTGAGGCCGGAGCCGGAACGGGCAGCGCAGCGCGCCAGACAATACCGAGCAGGAGTGCCAGAACGAGCTGCCCGATCATTCCTGCTCCAGGGAGCTGTGCCAATGCTTTGGCCACGAGGGCGATAATCAGGGTCATGCCGATTCCGGGCAGGAGCTCGGTCATCCGTTTCAGCGGGCTCCGCGGCGAGGAAGCAGAGGCGTCCCCGTCCGGGGAGCGGCCTGTGACACCCGCTGTCGAATCCGCGGGGTCCGCTTGCGGGCGGATGCCGGAATCGGACTGTTCCTGTGATGCCTGAGCGGATGGTTTGCAGGCATCTCTGTTTTCTGAAGGCAGGCTGCCTTCATGTTCAGCATCCTTAGGGTGCAAGATGCCATTTTTTATTTTTAGCCCAAGAGCCCGGACCTGTATCGTTGTTTTCATGGTGACTCACTCCATTCTTGTGACTGGCTGCCGGATGTTCTGCGTTTCTCGTGTCTTTCATACCTTAACTATAGAAGCGTTCCTCAGGAATAGGAAATACGAATACACAATCTCAATCATTACATTTACTTATGATACAATATCGTTATGAAGAGCGGCGGCTTCCTTTTGACAGGAAGTTCTCTTAAGGAAAGCTGGACCCGCCTTACGAACGGAGGTAGGAACGCATGATTGTCGATCATCTGCGCGTATTTGCAGCGGTTGCCGAGCATAGGAATTTTTCCAGGGCTGCGGAAGCCCTTAATATTTCACAGCCGGGCGTTAGCCAGCATATCCGGAGCCTGGAGCAGGAATTCGATTCGAAACTGATTAACCGCTCTCCCAAACGCGTCCAGTTAACAGAAGCCGGCGAGCTTCTTTACACCCGTGCCCGCAAGATCCTCCGCCTCTACGATGAGGCACGCCAAGAGATTGATGCGCTCAAGCACGTCGTGACAGGCTCTTTGCGCATTGGCGCGAGTTTTACCATCGGTGAATATATTCTGCCTCGTCTGCTCGCGGATTACGCCAAACAGTACCCTCAAGTCGATATCCACTCGACCATCGCCAATACCGTTGAAGTCGTACATGGAGTCCGGCACGATCAATTTCATATCGGGTTGATCGAAGGCCATACAGATGCAAGCGATCTGTCCGTGGAGCCCTTCATGGAAGATGAGATGATTCTCGTAGCGCCGCATGATCACCCGCTTGCCCATAAGCCCTTTAATCTTCATGCTCTGCAGGATCAGACGTGGGTATGGCGTGAGACGGGATCGGGCACTCGCAATTTCAGCGACCAGTTAATCGCCGAGTGGAACCTTCGTGTCAGAAGATCCTTCATGTTCAGCAGCAGCCAGAGCATCAAGGAAGCCGTGGCGGCCGGTCTGGGTATCGCCTTTTTGTCCCGCTGGATTGTCCGCAGGGAGCTTGAGGCAGGAGAAATTGTCAATATCGGAATCGGGGGCAGCAAACTGACCCGTTCGTTCGCGATTGTCCGTTCTGCATCGTTAGAAGGTTCCAAGGCAGTGGAGGTTTTTGTACAAAAGGTACGCCATGCCGCGGAATCGATTCCATTCCAGAACTAGCACGTTTCTGTGAATTTCCACAACTCCCCTGCTTCAATGTGGCCCCGCTGCGGTAAGTACTCGGTAATATATAGCGCTTAGTCTGCCCTGAACCGAAACCGCCAGTGTTCAACCAGCGAATCGCGGGTTTGCATCAATCCGTGCCAGGTGGTTGCTCGCAGGCTCAATCGCTTCAATGGGCAGATTCCGCTATCCAATCTGTGACCGGGGAGTAAAGACATATGCAGCCTACTAAAATAACGGAGCCTCAATCCGGCAATCCGCCTGTCCCTTCTCAGGATAAGAGCACGAGCTGGCTGGCCTCAAAATGGCTGTGGATCGGTATCGTCGTCCTGATTTTATGCATTTGGGGCGGTATCGTAGCAACGATTCATACCAATAAACCTCTGCCGCCCGGACTTTCATTCGAAGGAGAGGCGCACCAGGTGGACAACGTGGACTTTCTGTATGATTTATCTTTTCAAAAAGACGGCGGGTATCAACAGGAACAGATGATCTTCGATAGAGTGGGCCGGGCCATTGCCGAAGCGAAGAAGTTTGTTGTGATCGACATGTTTCTCTTCAACGGGTACTACCACGAGGATCAGTCCTTCCCTCCTTTAAGCGACAAGTTGGCGAATCAGCTCCTGGAAGCGAAGCAAAAGAACCCGGACCTGCAAATCGCCGTCGTTACGGACGAAGTAAACACGACGTACGGTTCGCACCAGGCTCCGGAAATCGACCGGCTTAAGGAAGCCGGCATTAGTGTAGTCTACACGGATACGGTACCGCTCCGGGACTCCGTGCCTCTTTATTCCGCTTTCTGGCGGATCGGCCTGCAGTGGTTCGGCCAGTCGGGAGAAGGCTGGCTGCCGAATCCGATGGCCGATAATGCACCTAAGGTAACACTCCGTTCGTATTTGAAATTGTTCAACGTCAAGGCGAACCACCGGAAAGTTGTCGCAACGGACCAGACAGTCCTCCTGCTCTCGGCCAATCCGCATGATGCCAGCTTCAACAATTCGAACATCGGCTTCGAAATTAAGGGCAGCAGCGGGTTTATTGCCGAGGTACTGGCAACCGAGCAGGCCGCATCCGATATGTCAGGGGGACCTAAACTTCCTGTTCTGGATAAAGTAAGCGGCGGCGATAAATCTGGCGGCGGGGCTTCCAGCAGCCGGGCCGAGGCGGAATCAGGCAATCCGGTTACCGCGCGGTTATTGACCGAAGGTAAAATATACTCCCGCCTGCTGAAATCAATCGAAGAAGCGCAGCCGGGGGATGAAATCCGCATGGGCATGTTCTATTTGGCGGACCGCCAAGTGATGGATCGTCTGCTTCGCGCCTCCGAGCGCGGAGCCCATGTGCAGCTGCTGCTCGATCCCAATGAGAATGCGTTCGGCCGCAGCAAGATCGGCATTCCGAACCGTCCGGTTGCCGCTGAGCTGCTCCGCAAATCGAAGGGTAAAATCGAAGTGAAGTGGTACAACACGAAGGAAGAGCAGTTCCACACCAAAATGATGTACATCCGCAGCCAAACCGGATCAGCCGTCATCAACGGCGGTTCCGCGAATTTTACACCGCGGAATCTGGACGATCTGAATCTCGAGACCAACGTGGAAATCACGGCTCCGGCTGGCAGTAAAATCGTCCAGGATCTCGATCAGTACTGGGACCGGATATGGAACAACCGGGATGCGGAGTACTCGCTTGAATATGAAGCTTACGAAGACAAAACGGTGTGGATCAAGCGGGGTCTTTACCGTCTGCAGGATATGTTCGGCTTCACGACTTATTGAAATTGAATAAAGCGGCCCCAACTAAAGCAAGCCCCCAATGGATTCCAAATCCTTGGGGGCTTGCTGATTACCGGGTGAATTCCCATTTATTAAACCCATTCTACCCTTGGCTGATTCGTTCTTTTCCCTCCGGAATTATGCTATAGTTGCTATCAGGTTTTTTCTAGAAAGGTGTGGACGTTACGTGAATACAAATCCTCTACCGGCTTCTCCTGAAGGCAAACCGCGCTTTGCCTACTGGAAGCCGTTATTGTTCCTGGCTGTCTTAATAGGCGGCTTATTCTATGTGAAGTGGGAGCCCTACTTCCACAAAGCCATTCTGGCCGCGACGAATCACGACATCGGCGGCTCGATTCTTGCCAAGACCCCTGAGCCTTCGCTGGCCGCAGCTTGGGACTACTCGGTTGTTTACTTCAAAGCCGTATGGAAGGCGGCCATTCTCGGTATCCTCCTCGGCTCGCTGATCCAGGTGCTGCTCCCGCGTGACTGGATGAAGCGTTTCTTCGGCCAACGTACCTTCGGAAGCACGGTGGCCGGCGGCATCAGCTCCATGCCCGGCATGATGTGCTCCTGCTGCGCGGCTCCGGTTGCGGTAGGAATGCGCAGGCAGTCCGGCTCCGTCGGCGCTGCGCTGGCATTCTGGATCGGCAATCCGGTGCTGAATCCCGCTACGATTATTTTCATGGGCTTCGTGCTCGGATGGAAATTCGCGGCCCTGCGTATTCTTGCGGGGATTGTGCTTGTCTTCGGCGTTTCGCACTGGGCGGGGCGTCTGGTCAAAGACGACGACAAAATAACGGCCGAACTCCCGCAAACCCCGGGGCCAAAACCATATAGCGGCTCCGTTGCCGTCCGCTGGATGAAGACATTGTGGTCGATGTTCTGGACAGTCATTCCCGTGTATTTCATTGCCGTCTTTCTGCTCGGCGCTGTACGCGCGTGGCTGTTCCCGGCCATCGATCCCGCAATCGGCAGCAGCATTCTCGTGCTGATCGGTCTTGCACTCGCAGGTACCCTGTTCGTCATTCCGACGGCGTCCGAGATTCCCATCGCCAAAACGATGATGTCCCTCGGACTCGGCAGCGGACCCGCAGCCGCTCTGATGATGACACTCCCCGCTGTCAGTCTGCCTTCACTCTTCATGGTCCGCAAAGCCTTCCCCGCACGGGTGCTGTGGTTTGTGGCAGGCATGGTCGCTTTAATCGGTATTGTCACCGGATTAATCGCGATGACCTTCCTATAATCGGCCGCGCCGACGATTCAAATCGATTCCCATCATGCAGAAAAAGCCTTGTGTCCGTCTCTCGGGAGCGGAGTCACAAGGCTTTTGTCTATAGCAGCATATCGGAATTGCACAGTTCCTTAAATAACGAAAGAGCTTTTAAGGGAAACCGTCTGATTGAAGACCGGCTTATCTTCCGTTGTAGACTTAGGATCGACGTTGAAGTACCCGTGACGGAAAAATTGAAACTTGTCATTCGGAGCAACATCCTTCATATTCGGTTCCACAAAACCTTGCACCACTTCAAGCGAGTTCGGGTTGATCCGGTCAAGGAACGACTGCTCCTCTCCCGCATCTTCCTGTTTGGGGAGAACAAGCGGCTCGTAAAGACGGAATTCGGCCGGAAGCGCCTTCGTCGCTTCAACCCAGTGAATCGTGCCTTTTACTTTACGGCCTGTAAATCCGCTTCCGCTCTTCGTCTCGGGATCATAGGTGCAGCGAATTTCAATCACGTTGCCCGCCTCATCCTTGATCACTTCCTCGCATTTGATGAAATACGCATGCTTGAGGCGTACTTCATTGCCGGGAAATAACCGGAAATATTTGCTCGGCGGATTTTCCATGAAATCGTCCTGCTCAATATAAATCTCACGGGAGAACGGAATTTGACGAATGCCCATATCTGGATTCTCGGAGTTAATCTCCGCATCCAGCATTTCAACTTGACCTTCCGGGTAATTCGTAATAACAACTTTGAGCGGCTTCAGCACACCCATGGTACGGGGGGCTTTCAATTTCAGGTCTTCCCGGATAAAATGCTCCAAGTATTTCACATCCACGGTGCTGTCGCTCTTGGTCACACCGATTTCGCGGCAGAAATTGCGGATAGAATCCGGCGTGAATCCGCGGCGGCGCAGCCCCGAAACCGTTGGCATTCTCGGATCGTCCCAACCGTCCACTACACCTTCATCCACCATCTGCTTGAGGTACCTTTTGCCCATGATAGTGTCAGTCAGTTTGAGCTTGGCAAACTCATATTGATGAGGTACATGTTCCGTCTCACACTCTTGGATCACCCAGTCGTACAAAGGACGCTGATCTTCGAATTCAAGCGTACAAATCGAGTGCGTCACCCCTTCATGGGCATCTTCGAGCGGGTGAGCGAACGCATACATCGGGTAAATGCACCAGGCATCCCCGGTATTATGATGGTGCGTATGCGAAATACGGTAGAGGATCGGATCACGCAGGTTAATGTTCGGCGAGCCCATGTCGATTTTGGCGCGCAGCACCATTTCGCCGTCCTTGAACTCCCCTTTGCGCATCCGGTCGAACAGATCAAGGCTTTCTTCCGCCGGGCGGTTGCGATAAGGACTTTCTTTGCCGAGCTGAGTCAGCGTACCGCGGCTCTCGCGAATTTCATCCGCATTCAGCTGGCATACGTAAGCTTTCCCTTTACGAATCAGAAGCTGGGCTTTCTCATACATAAAATCAAAATAATCCGATGCAAAAAACAGGCCGTCCCACTCGAAACCGAGCCACTCGACGTCCTCCTTAATGGACTTTACGAACTCCGCGTCTTCCTTAAGCGGGTTGGTATCGTCAAATCGCAGGTTCGTCTTACCGCCGAACTCGTCCGCCAGCTCGAAATTCAGGCAAATCGATTTGGCATGACCGATATGCAAGTAACCGTTAGGCTCCGGAGGAAACCGGGTCACAACGCTGTTAACACGGCCTTCCTTGAGATCATCGGTCACGATGCTTTTAATAAAATTCGTGTTGATATTCGTCTTGTTCTCCATACGGATCAACCTTTCTGTATTGGCCGGGAATCGTTGTCGTACTCCATTTTGGTATTTGTATTCCATCATACCCATAACAAAGGGAGAGTTCAACCTGCAAAGAGGTTTCACGTCCTCCTTTTTAGCAGAGCTTTTTACGGCTTGTGCGCACACTTAGGGCTCTTAATCCGCGTAATTCTTCTTCCCTTATTCAAAAGAATCCCTTGTATCCGCTTCCTCCATGCTCAGCCTTCCCTCCCTTTATCTGCAAGCACAGCTCTTGCGTTAACTTCAGGATGTATCTTGATTCCTTATTGGCAAAAAGAAAAAAAGCTCCCTCCGTTTCGGGAGAAGAGCTTTAACCACATAGATTCCGCATCTAATCTGCACGGCTGTCGAGCCTGTAAATGACACTTGCCGATTCGGCACGCGTAGCGCCGCCAAGCGGACGGAACATGCCGTTCTCGTAGCCGTCAATCAGTCCCAGCATATGAGCTTGCCGCAGAAACGGCACGGCCCAGCCGCCGGCGGACTGCTCATCGGCAAAGACCGCGTGCGGCGGTACGCCGATTGCGCCCGGTTCCATTCCGCTGCGGTAGGCGTAGGCCCGCACCAGCATCGCAGCCATCTGCTCCCGGGTAATCGGGTCGTTCGGCGCAAACCGGTCATCGGCCACGCCGGAGACGAGTCCGGCCTTATAGGCCCGCGCGACGGCATCCGCGAACCAGTCCCGCTGCGCAACGTCCCGGAAAGTCTGGTTACCCTGTACCGGCGCTTCCGGGAGCTGGAGCATCCGTGCCAGCATGGCCGCGAACTGAGCCCTCGTCACTCCCGACTGAGGGACGAAACGGCTCTCGTCCATCCCGTCGACGATCTGCTTGGCAGCGAGCACCTCAACGGCTCTTCTGGCCCAGTGGCCGCTCATATCGATGAATGTGCGATTAACGGCAAAGACCGCTGCGTAGGTCAGTTCACTGACCGTAAAAGTGGTGCGATTGTCTGCATCATAGCCGGCTGTATAAGACCATCGCTGTTCGTCCGCCGAATACAGGAAGGTTCCCATCTTCTCCGGATCTGACCCGGCGTCGGCAGGCTGATGAGCCATCGTTACGGTCATCGGCTTCTGAAGCTCGGCTATCTGGCGTTGACCCGCCGTAATTCCAATCTGCAGAAGAGGAGATTTCGGCGAGCCTCCGACCGGATATGCCGTTGTCAGATTCTCGTTAGCGTGGGCCCGGACCAGGGATACCGTCACAGTCTCATCCGAATTAACCTTCAGAGAGCCCGGTTCCAGACGGACAGACGCTTCATCGGTGATAATCACAACCGGCTTTTTCTGGCCGGCAGCGAACAAAGCGGGAGGGAGCTGTACTTTAGTGCCCAGTTGAACGCCATCCTTAGCCGGAAGTGCCCGTATGCCGATTTCTTTAACCGCCGCATCCGTCAGCAGCGGTTGAATTTCGCTGTCCGCGACTTTCAGTATAAGAATGGGATAACCATTCTCCTGAACCAGTTCCGCAGTGGCATTCACGAATCGCTCCGTACCCGCAGGCAGGGGCTGCAGCGTACTGCCGCCTCCGTTTGAAGATGAACCGCTGCCGCTGCCGCCCGTACCGGCCGTAATCTCATACCGGTAGGTCCTGACCTCGCTAACTGCGCCGCCGACAGCTGTCATGACACTGAGCGTCCGGCTTTGTGAGAGAACAAGCGGCCCTGTGTACAAAGCCGACTGTTCCGTAGGAGCCGCGCCGCTTAACGTGTAATAAATCTTGGCCCCCGGCTCGGATGAAGACAGGGAGACGGTCAGAGGACCGCTGTATGTCCCTCCTTGTATGCTTGCGGCCGGAGCTGCGGGAGGCTTGATGAAGAGAGATTCCCCGCTTACCCAGAGCGGAGTCTGCTCATCATTATAAGCAGCCAGCAAGTATTTCCCGGATTTCTCAGGTTTATAAGTAAAACTGGCTTTGCCGCCGCTCACTCTGAAAGTTAACGTCCGCACAAATTGCGGCTGTCCGTTCCCGGACGAATAGGCAAACACATCTATTTTACCAGAACCTGCCGCGCCTGAAGCCAGAGTACCGTCCTTATTGACCAGACGGATATCTGCCACCAGTTCACCTGCTGCATTCGCCATAGAGTTATTACGGGGCTCCAAGATCAGCCGCGGGGTCTCCATAGCTTTTTTCACATCGATAAGTCCCGATCCGAAGGTAGAATCAAATCCCGGAGCACCGAGATCAGCCGCTGTTTCAGCGATAATCCGCGAAATCCGCTCACTTTTCTCCCCGGCTGGCAGCTTGCGCAGTTCCGGATCGGCCGCCAGAATAAGGGCGGCTAAGCCGGAAACCATGGGGGCCGCCAATGAGGTTCCATTTTTATGCGTATACGAGTTTCCCTTGTCCGTACTATTAATGTCTACACCTGGAGCGACAACGCTTAAGGCGTTGCCCGTGTTCGAGAAATCGGCCGCTATGAATTCGGTATGCGGGTACCAGTCCACCGCTCCAACCGCCAGAACACCCGGCAGACGGGCAGGAAAAGCAACATCCTTAACGAAACTGTGCGCCAGCGGATCGTCACTGCCTTTGATATGATCGAGTTCGCCCGTATCGTTGCCGATCCAGTGGTTGCTGTCATTACCGGAGGCGGACACAACGACAACGCCCTTCTGCAAGGCATATTGAATCGCTTCTTCCATGGCACGCGAACTGCTTGAAGAGGTTAAGCTCAGATTAAGCACGTCCGCTCCGTGATCCACAGCCCAGTAAATGCCCTCCGTTATAATATCGCTTCTGCCGAAGCCTTCGCTGTCCAGCACCTTAACCGGCATAATCTTAGCGCCGCTGGCAACCCCGGCAATTCCGATCTTGTTGTTCTTGAGAGCGGCCGCTATACCCGCTACATTCGTGCCGTGCCCATTATCGTCGCGGGTATCGGTGTTATTGCCGATGAGGTTGTACCCCTCGATGCGGCTTTCTTTCAAATCTTCATGAAAGGTATCTACGCCCGTGTCAATCACGGCAATCACGGTACCTGCCATGGCTTCGTCAGTTGCAGGCGTACCCGCCAAATCCGCCTGAATAGCCCGGTACCACCACTGCTGTTCAATTAGCGGATCACTCAGGTAGGTAGCGGCTTTGACAGGAATATCCGCGGCTGCGGAATCCGTTGAAGCCCTGTTCGGAGCACCGTTTCCAGGTGTGATGCCTGCCGCATATACGGGATACACGGGCTCAACGTAATCGACATCTGGGTCCTGACTCAGCTCATGGAGAACGTCTGATACAGGTTCGCTTTGCGGAAACTCCATCGTTACAAGCCCTTTCGGACCTACGCGCTGTATGTATTTAGAATCGTGAGAGGCAGGTGCGCTTTTCTCAGCCAGGCCCCGAATCCCCATAGAGTCAGCTCTCCGGCTGTCCTTGTATTTAACAAGCACTTGTCCGGGTATGGCCCCATCGGTTACGGCTTTTCGTTGATAGTTTAGGGAGGCTCCTTCTTTTTTGAGAGTAGGTGTTTCTGCTCCGTATGCGGATAATGGAAAAATACCAACTATCAGACAGACAACGATTATCAGACAACATTTACGCATAAAAAAACCTCCAAACCTCACATCACTAATCTCTAGTTTCATTCGCCCCTCCCCCGCAATATCCTGCTTTTCCCTCCACTTCTGTAAATTTCCGGAATAATTCAAATTGAGAGAAAGATTAACAGCAGATTAAATAGAAGAGGAAAGGGGCTCTTTAAATCCCAGCCAGAATTTCACGAAGAACAGCCGGAATGCCCTCAATCACATCGGATGCGAGCACGTCCAGCAGCGAATGACCCCCGGCCGTCAGCAATTCGGCACTCCGGCCGTGCACGAACACGGCGTTGCTGATCGCTTCCATGGGACTCGCGTGCTGCATCACAAAAGCCGTGATGATACCGGTAAGCACATCACCCGACCCTCCCTTGGCGAGGGCGGCATTGCCTGACGTGTTCACATGCTGGGTACCGTCCGGGCCCGTCACGATCGTGTAGGGTCCCTTGAGCACGATGTATGCGCCGGTGTCCGCCGCCAGCCGCGCAGAGACGCCGAAACGGTCGCGCTCCACTTCCTCGATAGTGCGGCCTGTCAACCGGGCCATCTCGCCCGGATGGGGAGTCAGTACCAGCGGCCGGTTCCTCTGCCGGAGAAGCGGCAGCAGATCCGCCGCGTGGAACAGCGCATCGGCGTCCAGGACGACGACAGTCTCTTGGCGCAGCACCTGCTCTACGACAGCCCGGGCACCTCTTGTCCTGCCGAGGCCGGGGCCGACTGCAATGGCATTGAAGTCCCCGGCGTCTTCAAGCGGCAGCTTGTCCCGGAAGAAGCCATCTTCCGTCGATGGAGACGGCATATACATCGCTTCGGGGTACTGCCCGGCCGCAATGGCGTGGACCGCATCCGGCAGCGCCGTCGTGACGAGGCCCGCTCCGCTGCGCAGAGCTGCCCTCGATGCGAGCACCACCGCGCCCGGCATCGTCCGGGAGCCGCCTGCCACCAGGGCGCGGCCATGCGTGCCTTTGTGCGAAGCCTCTGTCCGGCGGGGCAGCGTTCGCCGCACATCCGCCAGGCTCCACGTGCTTCGGCGGCTTGGCAGGCCAGCGGCGGCAGCCGGCGGAATGCCAATATCGGCGATGATTCTCTCGCCGAAATACGAAGCAGCCGGGTGCGTGAACGCCCCGAGCTTAGGGTACTGGATCGTGACGGTCGCATCCGCCCGCACGGCCTTCTCCACAGCGCCGCCGTCCGCCGGTACGCCGCTCGGCAGATCAACCGCGTACACGGCTGCACGCCGGCCATTGAGGCTGGAGATCAGCGTGCGGTACGGTTCGCGCAGCTCACCCTTGACGCCGATTCCCAGCAGAGCATCGACGATGAGTGATGCCCGCTCCAGCTCCCGGTCCAGCAAAGCTTCCTCCTCATTGTAATCGCGGAAGTCATATCCAGACTTCTCATACACGTTCAGGGCGGCTGCGGCGGCCCCCTTCAGCTTGTCTTTGGGCGGCACAAGCCACAGCTCGGCACAGCGCCCGTGGCTCTTCAGCACGCGCGCGATGACGATGCCGTCTCCCCCGTTATTTCCCGCTCCCGCCAGCACGACAATCCGCGCCTCAGCCGGAAACCGGTCCATAAGCACACGGGCCACGGCTTGTCCTGCGCTTTCCATCAGCGTATCCTCACGTATTCCGATCTCATGAACAGCTCTACGGTCAATCTCATACATCTCTTCAGCGGTTACTATTCGCATCTGATGCATCCCCTTTCACTTTTCAGGAAAAGAAGCTCTTATTTGGGCACCCTATCTTATCGTGCGGAGCTTTACTTCGCTCTTCTGTTCAGCCTATCACACCAATATTACCGTTATATTCCGGATCGCTACCGGATTCTTCCTGACAGCCCCTTGTCTTGCTGCAAGAAAAATCAAATAAGAAAATTATTTATCCGCCTACAGCGTGGTCATGAATCCCTATGATCTCCGCGCCCCTATTGTACTGCGAAATCCTCGGCTCCGTCTGCATCCTTTTCCTATGAGTCTAGTAATTTCGTATCCTCTTCCAACTCTCTTCGCAAAAAAAACTTTACCTTTACGTAACGGAAAGGTTTACGATAAACAGAAAAACAAGGAGCATGTCCATGCAAATTAAGGATGCGGCCCAGCGTCTGAGGATTTCTACGCGTACGATCCGTTTTTATGAAGAAAAGGGGCTGATTTCCCCTTACAAGTGCGGCCATAACGGCTACCGGACTTTTACGGAGCGGGAATTGTGGCGGCTTCAGACGATCGTTGCCCTGCGGGAATCCGGTATGACGCTCAGCGACATTCAAGGAGCTCTGGATAAGATCGAGTGCGGCGATCATGACGAGCTGCTTCACTATCTGGAGCTTCAGCGGGCCGTGCTGTTCGGGCAGTGGCTCGATACGCGGCACACACTGGACACGACGGATCATATGATTCATCTGCTGAAGCAGAACCGTTCAATGCCTCTTGATGATTTCTACCGGCTTGCGGCCAACTCCAAATCTCAGAGAGAATTGCGGCTGAATTGGCGGGATGCCTGGAACTTCGACCAGCTTGCTTCCACCCATGATGAGCGTGTGTACGGCGGGGACACCGAGTACCCCCACTACAGCCAATCTTTGCAAGAGCTGGTTAAGGAAATAAATCCGAAACCGGGAGAACACGGGCTTGATCTGGGCACCGGTACGGGCAATCTGGCAGGCCTGCTGCAGAATACGGGCGCTGTCATCGCCGGGGTCGATCAATCCAGGGAAATGCTCCGCATTTGCAGAGCCAAGTACCCTCACATGACTACCAAAATCGGCAACTTTCTCGCGGTCCCTTATACGGACGGGCAGTTCGACTTTGCTGCGTCGAGTTTTTCTTTCCATCATTTGTCCGATAAGCAGCAATTGCTTGCCCTGGCGGAAATGGAAAGGGTTCTCAAACCGCAGGGCCGGATCGGTCTAGTCGATCGGACGTCTGTCACCAGCGGAACGGAAACAGAGCTGCCCGGTTATCTCGGCTGGTTCGGTTCCCATGGATTCGATTATCGCTGCCGTGAACTAACGCCGGGACTGGTGTTGATTGTTTCCTGCAAACGTTAGTAAATACTGCACGGCCTATTACAAACCATCCTGCAAACAAACGCCGATAACTATTGACCTTCACGCTGCGTAAACCTCTATCGTAAAGATATCTTCTCTACTACTATACAAGCGAGGGTGGGTCACATGCCAAATCATACCGAAATTTACAAGAATGGTGCTTTACAATACGACCTGATGGTCTCCAAGCAGCAAAGTCTTGCAGACATCATTGCGCGTATCCGGCCCTATGCCGGCCTGGATATCGTAGATCTGGGTGCGGGTACCGGCAGATTAACAACCATACTTGCCCCCAGAGCCCGTTCCGTCCTGGCGCTGGATGCTTCTGCCGCTATGCTGGATATTACCTCACGCAAGCTGGAGGGTGCAGGGCTTACTAACTGGAAGTGCGCCGTCTGCGATCTCCGGCAGCTCCCCCTGCATACCCGCTCCGCCGATCTTGTAGTTGCCGGCTGGAGTATGTGCTACCTCACGCATTCGGGCGTGCAAGGCTGGCAGGACAACTTGCGCCGGATCATAGGCGAGATCACCCGAGTACTGCGCCCCGGGGGGACCGCTATCGTATTCGAGACAATGGGCACGGGTACTGAGGTGCCTGATCCGCCCGAATCACTAAGGCCTTACTACGCCATGCTGAGCGAAGAATTCGGGCTGTGCCATGACACATTCCGGCTCGATTATCACTTCGACAGCTTGGAGCAGGCGGGAGAGCTAACCTCTTTCTTCTTCGGGGACGAACTTGCGGCTCGTGTACGGCGGGAAGAGCTCTCTCAGCTGCCGGAGTGCGCCGGAGTCTGGTGGCTGCATGTCCCGCTTACCTAATTCCGTATTCCGTGCCATCAGCCGATAAGGCTTGGAAGCTGTCTTTAAATGAGGCCAAATGAGCGTCTCCTGATTATGCGGTTATGTATAAGACGCTTCATTCTTCATTTTTGTCTCATTAAAAAGCAAAAAAGACCCTGACAACCGGATTGGCTCCGGTTTGTCAGGGTCTCTCTTTTGCTTCAAGTAAAGATGCGTAACATACGGATCGTATGACCGCCGCTTATTACCGGCTGCCGATACGGTCTGTAACGGCTCTGGCAATCCAGACACCGGCTGCGCCGGCTTGGGCCAGACCGCGCGTTACGCCGGCACCGTCGCCGCCGCAGAATAAGCCTTCAATCTCTGTTTCCAGCTGCTCCGTCAGTTTTGGGCGGGCCGAGTAGAACTTTGCCTCTACGCCGTAGAACAACGTATGTTCGGAAGCGATACCGGGCGTTACTTTTTCCAGAGCCTCCACCATCTCCACCAAGCTCTTCATCGTGTTGTAAGGCAGCACAAGCCCCAGATCTCCGGGCACGGCTTCTTTCAATGTCGGCTCCAGGAATCCCTCTTTGATCCGGGCTTCCGTAGACCTGCGCCCGCGTACGATATCCCCGTACTTCTGAACGATGATGCCACCGTTGGACAAATCGTTCGCGCGCTGGCAGATCTCCCGGGCATATTCGTTCGGCTTGTCGAACGGCTCCGTGAACTGGTGGGAGACGAGCAGCGCGAAGTTCGTGTTCTGCGACCCGAGTGCGGGATCTTTGTAAGCATGGCCGTTTGCAGCCATAACGCCGCTGTGATTCTCTACCACGACATGGCCCGAAGGATTGCTGCAGAATGTACGCACCCGTGTGCCGACGGATGTATTATAGATAAATTTACCTTCGTATAAGTGCTTGTTGATCTCCTGCATGACTACATCGGATGTCTCGACCCGTACGCCGACGTCGACCTGATTGTTGTACATTTTCAGCTTCCGCTTGCGCAGAATGGTTGTCAGCCAGGCCGAACCGTCACGTCCCGGAGCGACAACGACCGAATCCGCTTCGATTTCTTCGCCGTTGTTCAGAACGATCCCGCTCACTTTGTAACCGTCTGTGCTCTTGGTTGTCAGAATATCGGCCACTTCGGTCTTAAATCGCATATCAATCTTCGTCTTCAGATACGTGTTGATGTCGCGCATAATCTCCAGATTCTGCTCGGTACCCAAGTGGCGTACCTGCGCCCTAAGCAGCTTAAGTCCGGCTGCGTACGCCCGGCTTTCAATATCAGCCACCACATCTGTGAGGGGATCTGTCAATGTCTGCTGAGCCCCATGGCGCAGGTTAATGGCATCGACGTACTTGATTAGCTCCAGCACCCGCGATGGTGCCAGATAATCGGTCAGCCAGCCGCCGAATTCAGTAGTAATGTTGAATTTGCCGTCGCTGTAAGCACCCGCTCCACCGAACCCGGCTGTGATCGAACAGGCCGGGATGCAGCCCGAGAATTCTTTACGGCCTGCCGCAGGCGGACAAAGCTTTATTTTCTCCTCCAGAATCGGGCAGCTTCTGCGGTTAATGTCATGGCCCTTGTCTACAAGCAGCACCTTCAGATGCGGTGCCTTCAATGAGAATTCATAAGCAGCGAAAATACCAGCGGGTCCAGCTCCAACAATAATCACGTCGTATCGGTTATTCATTATCTTATCCCCCAGTGAGTGCGAATGATTGCTAGTTCCGGGCCATTTACGCGCAAAAAAACCCGGCCTGCGAATGGTACGGAAAATCCGTCCATTCGTAGCCAGGAATTATCGGTTCCTTGTAGAGACCTCCGGCCCTTATTGCCGAAGATATACGAATAGTTGTCTTATGAAGTTTAGTTACACGTTGTATATTCTCAGTTGCAAAGTGTTGAGCGGGGCAGCAATATCCCCTTAGGTAGATTATCTAATTCATGCCCCATTGTCAAGGAACGCTCCTTTAAACATTCGGTTTTTTTTATTTATTGATCTGAATTTTATAGAATAAACAGAAAAAATCATTAAAAACCGAACATTAAATCCCTGACATGATATGGAGATCCGATCCCACATGAGTATGGCGGAGACTTTGTTCAGCCAGATAACGGCCGCAGCAATCAGCAGCCTATCGCATAGTGATGCAGTCGCAACGACCGGAAGAACGTCTCTGAATCTCTTATGCAAAGCTCCCTGATTAAAAACAAACACATTCTGTACGCCAAGGGGCACAATAAGCTCAAGGGCCATAATAAAGCCATGTACGGCAGCGAAGGTCATGATGCTTCCTCCCGTTATAAGTTCATCTTCTTATCTTAACGGTCCGGCGATGTTGGTCCTTCATCCAATTAGTTGGATGAAGGACCAACCAATTTGTGCAATAGACTTATAATCTTAAAGGGGTTAGGTGTTCGGCCAATGACCGATATAGAATGGATGCTGGACAAAACCTCGTCCATTTCTCTTGCCCGCCAAATCGAACAATTCGTGCAAGGAAGATCAAGCAGACGGAATGGACGGTTGGAAGCACAATTCCTATGCGTTTGCTTCACTGGATGAATTGAATAAAGGGCTGCGTAATACTTACTTCACACATCCGGGAAATGACTAAATAGGGCACAGACTATTTGGATAATAATTGAATTCGAACATGCAATTGACTGATTAAAAACGTGCATAAAGGGGTTAAACTATCGAGTGGCAACTTTGCTCATTTCTACGTCAGAAGTTGTCTGCAAGAATAGAGATTCTAAGGGGGGCAGCAGGATGGAAACTACACATAAGGCAGCAGAACAAACTAAAAAACATCCTCCGGGTTTGTATTTGCTTTTTCTGACCGAAATGTGGGAACGCTTCAGCTACTATGGCATGCGTGCCCTGCTGGTACTTTATTTAACGGCTTCATTGGTCAGCGGAGGGCTCGGATTCGAGGAGCAGACCGCTTATATGGTTTACGGCATCTATACGGGCGCTTGTTATTTCACCCCTACTATAGGCGGCTATCTATCCGACCGCTTCCTCGGGAGACGTGTGGCCATTACGATCGGCGGTATAATTATGGCGATCGGTAACTTCTTGCTCTTTGCGGAGCAGAGCCAGTGGGGATTGTATACGGGTCTGGCTCTGCTTATTATCGGAAACGGCTTCTTTAAGCCGAATATTTCGACGCTGGTGGGAGAGTTGTACAGCGAGAATGACAAAAGGCGGGATTCCGCTTTTACAATTTTTTATATGGGGATTAACCTGGGGGCGCTCTTTGCTCCGCTTCTTACCGGATATCTGGCGGAAGACCTCTTTAAGACCACGATAGACGGAACAATTCACTACGGCTATCGCTACGGTTTCCTTGCCGCCTCTCTGGGCATGGTGTTGGGACAAGTGATTTTCACCTTGTTCAGCCCCCGCTACCTCGGGAATATCGGCAAAGATCCTGTCGGAAAAGCGGCTTCGGCCGACGGCAGCGGCCAGACGTCCGATACCCCGCTCACTCCTCTGGAGAAGCGGCGTACGGCCGTAATCGTGATTCTGGCCAGTTTCGTCGTCTTTTTCTGGGCCGGTTTCGAACAAGCCGGCAGCTCGCTGACGATTTATACGAACCGGTTTGTGGACCGTGAAGTATTCGGAATGGAAATTCCGACCTCCTGGTTCCAGTCCGTCAACCCGTTCTTCATTATTCTGCTGGCTCCGCTAGTGTCTATGCTGTGGACCAGACTGGCGCGTTCCAAACGCGGCGATCTGAGCGTGCCTGTCAAGATGGCGATCGGAATGATTATGCTCGGACTCGGCTATATGGTTCTCCTCACTGCCGTCTCTCAGACGGGTGAAGATCCCGAATCCGTGCAGCGACGGGCAAATCTGCTGTTCATCGTCTTCACCTACTTGTTTCACACACTTGGAGAATTGTTCTTATCCCCGGTGGGACTATCCATGGTCAGCCGTATTGCACCGGCCAAGCTTGCTTCGCTTCTTATGGGTGTCTGGCTCGCCAGCACAGGAGTAGCGAATATTCTGGGAGGACAGCTGGCGTCCTTCACAAAAACACTCGGGTATTTCGAAGTGTTTGCTCTCATCGGAACCATGGCAATTGTACTCGGTAGTTTCCTTCTCGTGTTCAGCCGCAAGATTACGAGGCTCATGGATTAGTCTTCTAAATTCCATCCGGCTGCAATAGGCTGTAGCAATACGGCAACCGGAAAGGAAGAAGACTAATGGCTCTTTTCGAGCTTCCCGTGCACATACAGAGCGAATCCGTGTCCTCTCCCGGCGTTACGATTTACTATCCCCGCGTAACCGGACTTAAGCCGGTACGCGTACAGAACCAGATCAACCAGAAGATCACCGAGATAGTGACGTCGCTGGCTCAGGAACAAAAGAAATACCAGACCGGTACATTCAAGGAAATGATCGGTCACTACGAGCTGAAAAACAATCAGAGAGGACTGCTCAGCTTCATAGCGAGCAACTACGCCTATTCCTCTCCGATGGCTCACGGTTACACCGTGGCGGATTCCCTGTCACTGGATGTGACCACCGGCAAGGTGTACAGCCTCGCCGACTTATTTAAGCCCGGAAGCGACTACGTTGAGGTCTTGTCTAAGCACGTAGCTGAACAGATCAGGCAAAGGCAAATCCCCCTGCTTGATAAATTCGATGCGATCTGGCCCGATCAGTCTTACTATCTGGCGGACAAATCGCTCGTGCTGTACTTTCGGTTGTACGATATTACTCCCTATTATGTCGGTTTCCCGATGTTCCCTATCTCGGTCTACGACCTGCAAAACATCGCATTACCAGGCGGACCGCTCGAGAAACTGGCAGCGGATTTAGCCTAAGTCATCGGACAGACCCCCGGAGGGCGTACAGACATAACAAAAAGGCAGTCTGAATTCACATTCAGCCTGCCTTTTTGTCTGCTTGTTCTCACCAGATGGAGAACTGTCCTGCCTCGCGCAAATCGGCGCTGCAGCGCTATCCTTACGGTTATATTCCCGAACTGCGGTCCGCCCGCCCCGTCCTACTGCCTCTCATTCTTCACATGTACAAGCAGCTTCTCCAACCAGTCCAGCTCAAGCTTGATCCGGCTGAGCGTGTGGTCCTGAATCAGATGAATGATCGGAGGCGATTCGTCCCGGATGGTTAGCCAGATCTCGTGATGATGCTGAATTTTCCCCTGCAGCTTCTCAATGCCTTCTTCAATAAGAAAGGCCAGCTTGTTCGGGTCTGCATGTTTAATGAACAGGGCTGCCGAATACAAGGATTCAACATCGGTAAAATTTTTAAACTTCGTATAAATTTCCTGCTCCAGCGCTTGGCGCCCTGCATCTGTAATGCCATACGTGGTTTTCTGCGGCCGGTTCTCGTCCCGCGTAACCTCGATTTTCTCAATGTACCCTTTTTTCAGCAGCACATCAAAATTGTAGTACAAGGTTCCATCGTTAATCTTCTGGATTTCGTCGATATTTTTCCGTTTAAACATTTTTTTGATGTCATACGGATGATGGTTGCCTGCGCATAGGACTCCCAGAATAAACACTTGAAGTGACACTTAAAGTCCCTCCTGTAGAAGCATATCGAGAGAGCCGGTCAGAACACGGACTCCCTACCCTAGTGTACATCAAAATGCCTCAGGAAGCAGTATCCGTAACGACTGCGGGTTTGCGAAGAGCTTTGGAGTTCTTCAACGTATAAACACCGGTTCCAACCAACAGCGAAATAACGGCCATGAGTGCGAGTCCCAGCAAATGGACACCCGCCTGTCCCCCTCCGAACAGAATGCTGAAGCTGGTCTGGACACTGTAGAACATCACGGATACATAACTCAGTGCTTTGAAAAGCCCCGGCATCATATCCTGCGTCATTACGGCACCGCTGCTGATCGTTTGCATAAGCAAAAGCGTGATGTTGACGAAAATCGCTTTGTCGCCGAGCAGCAAGCAGAAAATCGACATAAACTCAATAGCGGCAAACATTTCTAACGCTTGAAGCATCCAAGCTTTCATAAATATTTCCCCGCCGAAGCCGCCCTGCACCAGGAAATAAATCGTTAATCCGACTACCGGAGCTACCAGCGACACCAGGGCATTGATGCCCTGTGCCGACCAGAACGCCTGCCAAGTACCGAGTTCCTTCCTGCGCGCAAGAGTCGCCCCGACTACCAGCATGGAGAAAATCATCGCACCTACATAACTGACCATCGATAAGAAGAAAGGAGCCATCTGGTTATGCATGCCCGCGGGCACTTCGTTGCTGTTGATTACATTGGCAGCCAGCTTGGCCGGAACCTGCTCCGAGAGCTGTTTGGCCTGTTCATCAGGTACGTTCATTCCCTGTAAAATTCCCTGCACACCTTGGACAGCGAACTGTTGGTTAAGGCTTCCCGTAATTTGCGAAACCACCTGCTGCATGGTGCTTGTCACCATCGCGGGATTGGACTGGTTAATCAGGAAATCCATCTTAACCTGCTCTCCCTGCTTCGACAGCTGCTCCGTGAAATCAGACGGGATGTGGACGATCATATGGGTCTTGCGGTTATTCAGCTCTTCTTTGGCCTCAGCAAGAGAGGAATCACTAGTTATTTGAAATGGAAGCTGCTTCTGCAGCTGTTCTGCAATGTCTTTGCCGGCCTTTGTATCTTCATTAACAATCGAAACGGACAATTGATCTATATTTTTGGGTACCGCGCTGTATCCATACATAAACACGCTAATGAACACAATTTGGTAGAACAGCGCCATAACAATACCGCCGATCACGCTCTTATCTTTTAACAGGGTAACAAAACTTTTCATATACGGTCCACCTCTATACAAATTTTATAATACAATTTAATTACTCTAAACAAAGTAATCTGATTAGAAATATTACTCTCATTCAGATCCTCTTGTCAACTCTTTCTCATGAACTTGTATTGTGTTTCCTATTACTGCCAGAGGAACAGATTCTAACGATTTATTTCCCTGATTGCTCACATACAAACAAATCAGTAATTTGTTTGATTTTATTTGACTTATTACCAAACTTTTTAATACAATGTTTGATATATAGTAGATTTAATTTATTTTTGTTTATAAAAAGGAGATGTCTTTGTGTCGCTTACCCTTAATGATTGTGACAGGAGTTCTTTACCTTCACGTTACCCCGTAACACCGTCCGACCTATTTAATTACATAGCGAGCTATCACGTTTCGGAGCAGCAGATCGGATACATCCTTCACTTTAGGCAACGGATCGATCCGCATATTCTGGAAGAAGCGATGAAAATCACTGTTCAATTGGAGCCTGTTCTCGGCTGCCGGTTCGTTGAAGATCCGCACCAGCCCTATTGGCAGGTCCGTGATGATGACGAAGATTTGCAGCTTTGTACAATTCTGGAGCTTGCAGCCGGTGAAAGCAGCCGGTCAGCCGTCTGTGCTTATTTCACCGAAACGTTTGACCGCCGGCAGAGCCCCCTCGTCCAAGCCCGGCTCATCCGCGGCGAGGAAGATACGCTGTGCGTGAAGATTTTCCACGCCTGTTCGGACGGTGCCGGCCTGAAAGCATACATCGCCCTGCTCGCGGAAGTTTATTCCGGCCTTGCCGCAGAACAGTCCGGCACTGAACAGCGGCTGGTAGAAGCACGCGGCAAATGCCGTGATCACGGGCCGCTCTTCAGCGCACTCGGCATCCGGGACATCCATGCGGCTTTCGATCCCGGGCAGATGAAACAAGCCGCCTGGATGTTTCCTTCGCAGCCCGGAGAGCCCGTCCGCCCTCGTGTAGCCATACGCCAACTCGAGGGCGAGCGGCTGGAGCGCATCTGCGCCTATGCCAAGGGGCACGGGGCCACGGTCAACGACCTGCTGTCCGCAGCACTGTTCCGCGGACTGCTGCGGACGGCCGACTATGACCGCAGCCTCCCGCAGACGGCAAGCGTCACCGTTGATCTGCGCCGGTTCGTTCCCTCCGGGACAATGGCTGCGGTCAGCAATCTGTCCGGAATGGGCTACCTGACGCTGGAACATTGCGAATCAGAGCCATTCGCGGATACACTGCTGCGTGTTTCGAGCCAGCTCACGCAGTGGAAGCAGAACCTGCCGGGTATTCAGACCGCGATCTCCATGGAGTTGATAGCCCAGGCCGGGTACGAAGGAGCTCTGCAGTGGCTCCGCGAGCAGGCCCTGCAGGGAGCAACCTCGGGCAGAGCGATTCCCGGCCTCACTAATTTCGGCAGACTCTCCGCTTCTGCGGTCTCCTTCGGATCGGCGGAAGCCTACCGGGCCTATATGCTCTCGCCTGTCCAATACGCGCCTAACTTTGCGCTCGGAGCCAGCACATACCGGGATGTTCTCACTCTGACCATCGGATACTATGAATCCGCTACAAGCACCCGGACGGTGGAGAGCTTTCTCGACGATCTTACAGAAGAACTTGCCGCGCTTCGTTAATCCTCCGAGTGCCTGCGGATTTACAGGCTTCAGGGCTTCTCCCCTTTCGTGATTTCACGTAAGAAGGAGAAGCTTTTTGTGTTTGAAATCGTTTGTGCGAACTTTTTGTGCGAACTTTTTGTGCGAAGATAGGCAGAAATTCAGATTTTCTATTCAAAAAATACTTGTTCGGTTTCTAGGGTCGGGTTGCGGGTTAATTTGTGAGGATGAACATGTGCAAAGTTACGGACCGGAACACACAATTACTGCCGGAATAGTCCGCTTGTGTCTGTTTCAAGACTGGATGATGGGAAATTTGCATTTTTTTGCAGACCGCAGATCATGAGGAGTAAGATTAAGAATAGTCCATACTATAAAACAACCGAAATAAGGGGGAATTTATTATGAAAGATTCTTTGTACCATAAGCTTGGAGGCAAGGAAGCGATTGCGCAGGTCGTGGAGGATTTCTATAAAAGGGTATTGGCAGATGAAACGGTGAATTCATATTTCTTGCACACGGATATGGACAAGCAACGGCGCCATCAGACCGCGTTTATTTCCTATGCGCTGGGGGGAGCTGTTTATAGCGGAAGATCTATGGCGGAAGCCCACAAAGGAATGAACCTGCAGCCGCAGCATTTTGACGCAATTGTAACTCATTTGAAAGCGTCCTTGAAACATTTGGGGGTCGGTCAAGAGGATATCGAACAGGTCGTAAGTACCGTTGCGACGCTCCAAGACGATATTCTATACAAGTAAGAAGAAGCCAAGAACAATTAGGGGTTATTTGCTGCTGTTCTGGGCAATATCCCCTTTTCGTGTCAAAAAAGAATGTGCTACAATTTGGGGAACGTATCATGTCAGATTACGTTACATATAAAGAGGGGGTCATGATATGGATTTGCGAAAATACCGGCTGGACGAACCTGTACTCGGCACGTTCAGTGAAGAGAGGGATGAATATGAGCGGGACTATGCCCGGCTCATCCAGTCTCCTGTGTTCCGCAGGCTCCAGGGCAAATCACAAGTATTCGGCGCAGGAACTGGCGATTACTACCGGACTCGTCTCACCCACTCGCTGGAAGTATCGCAAATCGCCCGGGAAGTCGCGCGGCGGATGCGTAAACAGTACGCGTTCTGCTCTTCGGGCGAACATCCCGGGCTGATCGTAGACCCCGCGGTTGTAGAGTGCGCATCTTTGGCGCATGACCTGGGCCATCCGCCCTTTGGACACAAGGGCGAGGAAGTGCTGGACCGCCTGCTGGCGGAGGAGCACGGCTTCGCCTACGAAGGGAATGCGCAGAACTTCCGCATTCTCACATTCCTGGAGAAGCGGGCAGGCAGCGACAGCGGTCTGGACTTGACGGCGGCTGTTCTGCTGGCGATCAACAAATACCCGTTCAGTCTGGATGAGCCGGGCCGGCTCAAGGGTGTGTACGGGATGGAATGGCAGGGCATAGCGCAGCTCCGGCATATGTGGAACATGCCTGCGGGGTGCTCTACGCTGGAAGCCCAGCTCATGGATTTGTGTGATGATATCGCGTACTCTACGCATGATATCGAAGACGGAATCCGCGCAGGTAAAATCCAAATGAACCGTTCCTTCTTCGAGGACGACCGGCTTGTCGGACATCTGGTTCAGGAAATTGTAAACGATCAGGGGAATCTGGAGGTTGGCTGGGAGCAGGTGGACATTCCGGCTATGGTCAAGCGGGTGCTTGCCTCTTACCTGGAACAGTGGGAAGTGATCTACGCCCAGTGTGACCGTGAGCCTTCACGGACGCGCAGAGAGATGAAGGCCCGCTGGGTCAGCACTTTCGCAGGGAAAGTCGGGGTTATCGACGATCAGGATAAGGGCTGGAAGCGGGTCACTTTCGTACAGGATGGACGGCAGGATCTGGATCTGCTGAGGACAATGGAAATCATCAAGAAGCTCGCTTGGGTGACACTGATCCAAGATTTCCGGGTTCAGCGCCTGCAGAAACGCAGCGAGATTATCATCCGCCGTTTGTGGGACAGCTTCAAGATTCAAGATCAGGGCAGCCTGATCATTCCGCCGGACTGGATAGAGAATTATGAGCGCCACCGCAGCGTATGGCCATGGCCCCGCCTCGTTGCCGACTATATCTCCGGCATGACGGATGCCTACGCGGAGAAAGTCGCCGCAGAGCTCTACGCCAGCAAGAGCGGCACCATTTATGAGATGGACTAACCAGCTTCTCACTCTGCTTCGGGCAGTCCGTCAGCCCGGCAGTCAAGCAGGCGGGCGTATCAATAAAGCCTCGCTGATTCCTGACAGACTAGAGCTGCACCTCCAGTACCCTGCAGAAGCGGCGTTAAGAAGTGCAGAGCAGACCGCAGTATCAGGCACGCAGGGGCTCCGGCTCCGGTTTGCCGAAATAGTATCCCTGAAACCACTCATATCCGAGATCCCTTAAGCATTCCAGGTCATCCCGGTCTTCAATCCCTTCGGCAAGCGCGCGTGAATTCAGCTCCTGGGTCATCTGCACCACGGCTCTGGCGACACGCTGCTTGCCTTTATCTTTGGCGATTCCGCGGCTGAATTCGATAGCCAGCTTCACGACATCCGGTTCCAGTTCCGCCAGAACCTGCAGACTGTTGAAGCCCGTTCCTACATCGTCAAGCGCATAACGGAATCCGTGTGCTTTGTAGTATTCCAGAATACTGCGGAGGTGCTGTTTATTCTTTATCTCTTCGCTCTCCACAACTTCGAACACAATAGACTCCGGACGGATACCCGATCGTTTTACCATATCAACGGTAGATTGGAGGCAATGCTGCGGATTATAGATGGACGTCGGCAGGAAATTGATAAACACCAGTCCATCCCCTAAACCCGCGGCATTTTTAACCGCTTCCAATCTGCAGGCACGATCCAGCGCAAACAAGCGGTCCCTTGCCTTGGCGGCCTGGAACAACTGCACCGGAGGAATGATCTCTCCCGCTTGTGACGTTCCACGGGATAGAAGTTCATAGCCTATGATGGAACTGTTCTTTCCATTATAGGAAACGATCGGCTGGTAAAAGGTGCGGATAGACCGGTTACGTATAATATCGTCGATCCAGTGGGCGTCCCTTGCTTCTTTAAAGGACAGGATCGGTTTGAGTTTATCCAGACCGTTATACGGATCCTGTTTTGCAGTCTCCACAGCAAGAATGCCATTGGCTTGGAGATGTACCGCTATATAATCGAGCATCGCATTAAATAATGATTCGTGCATCCAGAATAATCGCGGATTAATTTTGCACCAATGATCTGGCGGATATTCCGGCAAATAGGCATCCAGAAACGCGGAAGATTCATTTTGACTGAAGTAGACCGTGTAACCGCGCTCCCCAACGAAGCAGTTTGAGCAAGTGATTGCCATGAACGTTCTCCTCAAGTCACAAATTGGATGGATACTCGTTTATATTACTGAACATTGGCTATAAATTACAAGCCATGTCAGCATATTTTTGTCCGGAATGAGCCATTCAGCCGTTGATTATAACGATCCGCCCGATCTGCCCCCGCTCCTTCTTACTTCCTCTACAAAATCCCCCTTTTCCTTCCATTAAATATTTCGAATCCGCTCATACTTATTCCAAATTAAGCATTTCTCAATCTCCTCCGGACGAAATATTCACAGAGTCCCGCAAACTCTTTGCAACACCGAATCAGAGAGTTTTATCCTGTTTTTATCCGGTTTATTTTTTCTTAAAATTTGGAAAAAAAAGTTATTTTCACTTCTTATCTTCTAAATCCTTATTTTCCAGCATACAACTATAATAAAATTTGTGCCTTGACACCTATCACTGCTGGTAGTACGATACATACATCATTTCCGACTATAAACATAGGCATTAAGGGGGATTACCATGAACAACAATTTGATTCAAGCCTTCCAGACGAACTGGGTCAGCTTAGTCATCTCTCTAGTCGTCATCGGCTTTCTTTATTTTCTCGGCAAAAAACGTGTCAGCTTCGGCTATCGCGTCCTGATCGGTCTCGGAATCGGTCTTGTCGTCGGTATTTTCCTGAATGCTTTCAAACTTGACGCCAAAAGCGTGTCAACTATAGGAAGCATTTATGTGAATCTGATTAAAATGATGGTTATTCCGCTTGTTGTGGTGCTCGTTATCAACAGCATCGCCGGAATTTCCAATCTGGGTCAGCTGCGCAAAATCGGGATCAAGACAATCTCCCTATTCCTGGCTACTACAGGTGTCGCAGCGCTGATCGGACTGCTTGTTGCTCTGGCTTTCAACCCGGGTTCCGGCATTGCCCAAAGCGTGCCCCAGAACTTCAAGCCCAAAGAGATTCCAACCTTCTCCCAGGTTATTCTGGATCTCGTACCTGCGAATCCTATTAATGAGATGGCGACCGGCAAAGTCGTTCCCGTTCTTATCTTCGCAATCTTTATCGCAGTAGCAATCGTGCATATCGGCTCCAAGAAGCCCGAAGTTGTACAACCGGTGAAACAGCTGATCGAATCGCTCGCAAGTGTCCTTCACCAGGTCATCAAGTATGTGATCCGCTTAACACCTTACGGCGTATATGCACTAATCGCCGCTATGGCAGCCCGGTACGGCGTTGAGACCTTAAAGCCGCTGATCATGCTGATTATTGCGACCTATACGGCACTCCTGCTCCACTTCGTTATCACATTCGGAGGCCTTGTAACTTTCGTAGCACGAGTCAATCCGCTCAAGTTCCTGCGTAAAGCTTATCCGACCATTGCGGTTGCCTTTACAACACGAAGCAGCTATGCAACGCTGCCGGTTAACCTTGAAGTTCTGACCAAGCGCATGCGTGTATCCCCACGTATCGCGAGCTTCGTGGCTCCGCTGGGCGCAACGATCAATATGAACGGCTGCGGCGGTGTGTGGCCGGCCATGGTAGCTATTTTCGTCGCTGGCGTATACAACATTCAGCTGGGCGTGTCCGACTACATTCTGATCGTCCTTGTCAGCATGATCTCTTCCGTAGGCGTAGCCGGTGTTCCCGGACCTGCCGCCATCTCGACTACTGTCGTGTTAACCGCACTCGGCCTTCCGCTGGAAGGACTTGGCCTGACGCTTGCCATCGACGCGATCGTCGATATGGGCCGTACAGCTGTCAATGCAACAGGCACAACCGTATCCACTCTTCTTGTAGCCGATTCCGAAGGCGAATTCGACCGCGCTTCGTTTGACCGCGACGAAGAAGATGAACTGGAACTGAACCCGGCTTAAGAAGCCGCTGATCTTGGCAGATACTGCTGCCCATTGTCAGCATTGTAATCATCTTTTCAATACAAAGCGTAGGGTCTATCTGGAACGAACAGATAGACCCTGCGCTTTTTCTGCATTTGCCGGCCGCCCCGGCGCCCCGCGCATCTGCGGATGCTGGGGTATGCCTGGCAGAGTGCCATGCCATACTAACAGGACATTCCTACCTGGACAGGAGAATTCTACGCCATGAACAAAATCGGGAGCATTTATAGCCGTGATATCCGGAATATCGTGACCAACTGGGCCGCGGCTGTCGTCATACTGGGACTTGTTTTCCTTCCTTCGCTGTATGCCTGGTTCAATATTAAAGCCTCGTGGGACCCTTACGGACAGACAAGCGGGGTCCTCATTGCGGTCGCGAACAATGACCAGGCAGCCGATCTGCGCGGACAAGCAATTAATTTGGGTGAGGAAATTGTCGCTTCTCTGAAGAAGAACAACAAAATCGGCTGGACCTTCGTCGATCAAGAGGCTGCGCTCCGGGGAGTTGAGCACGGCGATTATTACGCCAGCCTCGTTATTCCAGCCGACTTCTCAGCCAAAATCGCCACTGTGCTGACGGATGACCCGCAAAAAGCGGAGATTTTGTACACCGTGAACGAGAAAATCAATGCAGTGGCGCCCAAAATCACTTCTAAAGGAGCTTCCAGTGTAATTGAAGAGGTGAGCGGCAATTTTGTCAAAGTGGCGAACGGAACAATCTTTCGGATTTTTAATGAGATCGGTATAGAGCTGGAAAATGAGCTGCCGACGATCGAGAAAGTAAGGACTCTTGTGTTCAAGCTTGAAACGATTTTCCCGGAATTGAATACAGCCTTAACCACAGCCCTCACCGATGTGAAGAAATCTAATGAGATTATTCGCAAAGCGCAGGACAACCTCCCCGTCGTATCCCGATTGGCCCAAGACGGCGAACAATTTACGAGCCGGCTCGGGGATTACCTCAGTAGAAGCTCTGAGGCGGTCAAAGCCGCGGCTCCGGATATCAAGCAGGATCTGGTCCTGCTCCGGCATACCGCCGCATCAGCGGAAGAGCTGACGGGGATTCTGCAGGATGCCGCGGCTGACCCTGCCCTCGTTAAGTCGGCCTTGGACCGGACTGCGGGGAGGTTAGCATCTGCTGTCGGGGCAGCAGACCGGATGACCGATTTGTTCGGGCAGCTCAACAGCTCCGGCGGATCACAGGTGCTCACTGCCGTCACAGGGAAGCTCCAACAAACGAAGAACCGCTTTCAGCAGATGCTGAGTGCAGTCAACCAAATAACAGCAGAGCTCAATAAAGGAGAGCAGCCTGCCAAGGAGCTCGTTGATAACCTCAGCCGGTTGTCGAAGGAGGCTGACAGCCTTCTCGGGGATATTCTCCAGCAGTATGACGGCCAGATTCAGCCGCAGATCCTGCAAGCGTTGGAAAAAGCCAACACCGCGGCCCAGAATGCCCATAACGTGCTGGCCGAAGCGAATAAGAGCATCCCGGATCTGACGAAGATCCTGCAGGACGCCGCCAAGGGCCTGACACTCGGAGATCAGGAGCTGCATGCGATCCAGAGCCAGCTGCCGGAGGTGGAAGCCAAGGTCAAAGGACTGGCTGAACGCATCCGTTCTTTTGAGAAGGAGGGCAACCTGGCTGAAATTATTGATCTGCTCAAAAACAATTTCGAGAAAGAAAGCGAATTTTTCGCAGAGCCTGTGTTGTTAAAAGAAAACAAACTGTTCCCTATCCCCAACTACGGCTCCGCTATGTCGCCTTTCTTCACGACCTTATCGCTATGGGTCGGAGCTCTGCTGCTCGTCTCCCTGCTTACCGTGGACGTCCATGAGCCGGGTTACCGCAGCTATCAGGTGTTCTTTGGCCGCTACCTGACATTCCTTACGCTAGCAATCCTGCAGTCGCTTATGGTGACATTGGGGGACGTTTATATTCTAGGCGCCTATGTGGCGGATAAACTAGGGTTCGTCAGCTTCGGGGTGCTGCTCAGCGCCGTCTTTATGCTCATCGTCTATACCCTTGTGTCCGTATTCGGTAACGTGGGCAAAGCGCTGGCAATTGTACTTCTCGTGCTCCAGCTGGCCGGATCAGGCGGCACCTTCCCGATCCAGGTTACACCGCCTTTTTTCCAAGCGATTCATCCCTACCTCCCTTTCACCTATGCGATCGATTTGATGCGCGAAGCCGTCGGCGGCATTCTATGGGATAAAGTATATTCCGATTTATTCATGATGGCCGTCTATGTGGGGATTACACTTTTAATCGGTCTGGCTTTGAAGAAAACCATCAACACGGCCAGCAGTAACCTTGTCAAGAAGGCAAAGGACAGTAAGCTGATCCATTAAATAACCGGCTGAAAAAACACAAAAAACCGTCTCTCTCTTAAAAAAGAGGGACGGTTCTGTGGCAAGTATTACGAACAAACTGGAATCAAATTCTTAGAATTTGACAGCTGCTTGAACGGTTGCAGCCAAGCCCTGTTCAACGATTTCACCCGCACGGTCCGGGAACTGGTTATGGGATTCGATGATGACTTCCTCAGGGTTGATTCCCCACAAAGCCAAATTTGCCTTCACATAACGGATTGCGGATTCAAAGGAGCTCATCGGCTCTGTAGAATAAACACCGCCGCGGGCGCTTAGCAGAACCACTTTCTTGTCGCCTGCAAGACCGACCGGGCCTTCAGCTGTGTATTTGAACGTTTTGCCCGCTTGCGCCAGGTAGGACAAATACGTGATCACCGGTGCCGGTGCTGTATAATTCCATAGCGGGAATGCCAGCATAACTTTATCCGCTGCCAGGAATTGATCCAAGTAGGAATTCACAGTGTCCGCCATTTGCTGCTCTTCGGCAGTCAGGTCAAAACCCTGATTGATTTTGTACAAAGCCGTGATGGCCGTATTGCCGAAGTACGGAAGGTTCGCTTCGAACAGATCCAGTTCAGTAATCTCATCGTTCGGATTCTGCTCTCTATATGCCTTTACAAAGGCTTCGTACATTTGAACACTGACAGCTTGTTCAGCCGGACGGTCGTTAGCTTTGATAAATAGAACTTGTGACATGGTAATCCTCCATAATGTTGGGATAGGTTTTAGAAAATACTCTAATTGTGTTAGTATGACATAAAGGTGCAATAGAAGGAAGTAGACACATTAAAGTATCCTAGTATCTTAAAAGTAACCTAAGGGGGAATTCCAATGTCATCCGATGCAGAATCCTGCCAGGTTCAGCCGGCGCTGGAGATTATCGTAGGCAAATGGAAGTGTAAAATTCTGCTCCATCTGCTCTTTAACGGGACGAACCGGTTCAGCGAACTCCAGCATGCCCTGCCTGGTATAACCAAAAAAATGCTGACCACCCAGCTTCGCGAACTGGAAAGCCAGGATATCGTGCAGCGTGTCGTCTACCCGATTGTTCCGCCCAAAGTCGAGTATTCCCTGACCCCTTACGGCAGAACACTTGAACCTGTTTTGAAAATGATGCATGAATGGGGTTCCACCCATGTAGAACACATGCGGATCAAACAGCAAGAAATTGAATCTTACACATTGACTGCAAGCGAGGGATAATATAAGGGGTAGGTAAGTAGAAAGGAACGGAATCTACTGTTTAGATTCGTAACGAGTTCAGGCAGGTACCACACCGAGTATCTGAATCTCCCCACTGATACAAAAGCAGTGAATACTCGAACCACATTCGCTGTGACAAAGCCAGCCGCGGAAATCCCCGGGCTGGCTTTTCTGCTGTCTTGCACAACTTCCCGTTGACTGCCGGCCGCGCCGGTTTTACAATAATCATTAGCCGACTAACTAAATAAGGAGGGCTGCTATGTCTATGAATATCCATGAATCCGATTCTATGATGCAGATTATGTCCCGGGTGATCAAGCTTCACCGCAGACATTTACATAATCAGCTTCAGGACTATGAAGTCTTTCCAGGCCAGCCTCCTCTGCTGATCCGCCTGGACGAGAAAGACGGACAGAGCCAGAATGAATTAGCCGGACAGATGCGCGTTAAGCCTGCAACTCTTACCGTCATGATCAGCCGCATGGAGAAGACAGGCCTTGTGGAGCGCAGAGCAGACAGTAAAGATTTGCGGATCTCAAGGGTGTATCTGACGTCCAAAGGCCACCAGGCTACCGAAGCCGTCAAAAAAACACTCGCCAAGATCGAGAACGTCAGCCTGGAAAAATTCACACTGGAAGAAAGACTGCTATTCCGGCGTTTTTTGCTGCACGTATATGATAATTTAAACGAATTAGATGAAAGCCTAGACTAGATAGCCGACTAACTAAATGGTGGTGAACCGCTCTGTTTAAACTCAGCCGTTATATCAGGCCTTACTGGAAGGCCGCACTTCTGGCGCCGCTCCTTATGCTGCTTGAAGTCTATATGGATCTGCTGCAGCCCAAACTGATGGCCGATATCGTCAATAACGGGGTAGCATCCGGGGATCTTGCCTATATTCAGCGCACCGGACTCCTCATGCTCGGCGTGGCCTTGATCGGGCTGATCGGCGGAGCAGGCTGCACGATTTTCTCCAGCATGGCCTCGCAAAGCTTCGGTACCGATCTGCGGGCAGACCTGTTCCACAAGACGCAGACATTTTCCTTCCGTAACCTGGACCGGTTTAAAGCCGGCTCCCTCATTACCCGTCTGACAGGTGATGTCGTCCAGGTCCAGACCCTTGTACAGATGACCTTGCGCGTGCTCGTACGCGCCCCTTTCCTGGCGATTGGCGGCGTTATTATGGCCTTCATCATCAGTCCCAGGCTGGCACTTATTCTCGCCGCATCTGTTCCGGTCCTGTTCCTGGTCTTATTCGTCCTGATCCGGCTGTCCCAGCCCCTGTTCGTACAAGTGCAGCAGCGGCTTGATGGTGTAAATACCGTTCTCCAAGAGAATCTGAGCGGGATTCGTGTCGTCAAAGCCTTCGTCCGTGCCTCTTTCGAGAAGAGCCGCTTCGGCAGGGCTAACCGCGACTACACCGAAATCGCGCTAAAAGCGGCCCGGACCCTTGCCATCAACATGCCGGTCATGACGTTCATTATGAATGTGATTCTGATCGCGGTCCTCTGGTACGGGGGTGCCGAGAATTGGAACGGCAGCCTCCCGGTAGGCGATTTGATCGCTTTTCTCAATTATGTGACACAAGTGCTTACTTCGCTGCTTTCCGTCGGCATGATGATGATGTTCGTCTCGCGAGCCAGAGCATCCGCCGACCGGATTAATGAAGTGTTCGAAGCCGAACCGGAAATTACGGACAAGGAGGACGCTTCAGTGGACGCAATTCAGTCGGGAGAAGTCGTGTTCGACCGCGTCTCCTTCGCATACGGCGAGGACCGCAGCGAGCTGGCTCTCCGGAATGTCAGCTTTATCGCCCGGCCCGGGCAGAAGCTGGCCATTCTGGGAGCCACGGGATCGGGCAAGTCCTCGCTCGTCCATCTGATTCCCCGCCTGTATGACCCTACCGAGGGACGGGTTCTCATCGACGGCACAGACGTCAAGGGCATAGCGCTGGAGCACCTGCGCAGCCGCACCGGCATTGTGCTGCAGCAGGCCATCCTGTTCAGCGGGACAATCCGCGAGAACATCCGTTACGGCAGGCCGGATGCCTCGCAGGAGGAGATGGAATCAGCCGCCCGGGCTGCTGAGATTCACGACTTCATTGCGAGCCTTCCGGACGGCTACGACACGCTGCTCGGCCAGCGGGGCGTCAACCTGTCGGGCGGCCAGAAGCAGCGCATCTCCATCGCGCGCGCCCTGCTTGTACGCCCGGCGATTCTCATTCTCGACGACAGCACAAGTGCCGTCGATCTGGCAACGGAAGCGCGCATCCAGAAGGCGCTTAAAGAGCAGATGAGCCGCAGCACCTGCCTGCTCATCGCGCAGCGCATCTCGTCGGTTATCGATGCGGACAACATTATCGTGCTCGAAGACGGACGCATTGCGGCTCAAGGCACCCATGCCGAGCTGATGCGCTCCAGCACCGTTTACCGGGATATCTACAAATCCCAGCAGGGAAAGGAGGAAGTTATTCATGGCGGATGAAACTAACCGCAGCCGCTCCGAATCCGGCAGTTCGGCAGACGCTATGGGGGGCGGACCCGGGCGCGGCTCCGCTCACGGCGGCTCCCGTGTGCTGCCCAAAGTCCGCCCCAAGAATACGGGTGCGACACTCAGCCGGCTGAGCCGGTATCTGGGCCGCCAGCGTAAAGGTCTGATTACCGTTATCATTCTAACGGTGCTAAGTGCCGGTGCGGGCTTAATCGCCCCTTATCTGCTCGGCAGAGCCATAGACGCCTACATCATTCCCCGGGATTACCCCGGACTTCTCCGGCTCTGCTTCCTGCTGCTGGGCCTCTATGTGTTCAGCAGCGCCATGCTGTGGTTCCAGGCCTATGTGATGGCCGGAGTCACGCAGCGTACCGTAGGAAGCCTCCGGCAAGACCTGTTCACCCATCTTCAGAAGCTGCCGCTTAAGTTTTTTGACAACAGAACGCATGGAGAGCTTATGAGCCGGACGACGAACGATATCGAGAATGTATCCAATACTCTGAACCAGAGCCTGATTCAGCTGATGACCAGCGTGGTTACCATTATCGGCTCTCTGGCCTTCATGCTGGCGATGAATGTATGGCTGACCCTTGTCAGCCTGGCTTCTATTCCGCTCATTATTTTCCTCACGGGACAAATTTCCAAGCGGACGCGGAGCCATTTTAAAAGCCAACAGAAGAATTTAGGAGAACTGAACGGCTTTATCGAAGAAATCATATCCGGCCAAAAAGTCGTTAAAGTGCTCCGACGGGAAGAACAGGCGGCTGCCCAGTTTAATACTATCAATGCAGCGCTTCGCAAAGCGGGTACTCAAGCCCAGATTTATTCGGGCATGGTCGGTCCGTTCAATAACGTCGTGAACAACTTCAGCTTCGCACTCATCGCGGCTATAGGGGGCTGGATGGTTATCAACGGCTGGACGACGCTTGGAATCATTGTCAGCTTCCTCAACTATTCCAGGCAATTTACACGTCCCATCAACGAATTGGCGAATCAATACAACCTGATCCAATCCGGAATTGCGGGAGCTGAAAGAGTCTTTGAGGTGCTGGATGAAAAGACGGAATATACGAGCGGTGAAAGCGGAGCAGATACGTACACTGGAACGGTCTCAAGGGAATTAACGGGAAGGGATTCGAAGCCGATTACAGAGTCTGCTGACGGCCGGTCCGCGGCACTTACCACAGGGATGGGTGAGGTGCAGAACGGAAAAGCACCGACTGGTACGGCCGCTCCGTTACAGCCGCTGGCGGGCAAAGTCGAGTTCAAGAACGTTTCCTTCTCCTATCACAAGGAATCACCTATTCTCTCTGATGTGACCTTTACGGCAAATCCCGGAGATACCATCGCATTAGTGGGACCGACCGGAGCAGGCAAAACCACGATTGTCAATCTGCTCACCCGGTTCTACGACATTGACCAGGGCAGTATTACTATCGACGATGAGGATATCCGCCATCTGGATAAAAGCTTCCTGCGCAGCCAGCTGGGCATCGTCCTCCAGGACGCCTACCTCTTCTCCGACACGCTGCGCGAGAATATCCGGTACGGACGGCTCGATGCCACCGACGAAGAGGTAGAAGCTGCCGCCAGGCTGGCTAACGCGGACAGCTTCATCCGCAAGCTGCCGCAGGGATACGACTCGGTTCTCTCTGCCGAGGGAAGCAACCTGAGCCATGGACAGCGGCAGCTTATCACGATCGCGAGGGCTATTCTCGCCGATCCGGCTATCCTCATCCTGGATGAGGCCACAAGCAGCGTAGATACCCGCACGGAGATGCACATCCAGGAAGCGATGGGCTTACTGATGACAGGACGGACCAGCTTCGTCATCGCCCACCGGCTCAGCACGATCCGCGATGCGGATCTGATTCTGGTGCTAAGCAGCGGGAGAATCATCGAGCGGGGCACTCACGAAGAGCTTCTGAACGCCCGGGGATTCTACTATGACCTCTATAGCAGCCAATTTCGTGAAGTCGTGTAAGATGCGCGAAAAATGTCCTTTATAGCTAAACTAGAGCCCCATAGACCGGACTCATTCGTACTTGCCTCTGCTCTACCCGCGGCCAAGACCTCAGAAGTTCTGCTCGTGCCGGACGAGCTTTTCTTTAACCGGATACAAGCAAGCGCAACCCCTCCGGTTGAACTGTGACCCGTAAGAAGAACACTTTGAACAAAAGTGACCCTCTTGCGGGTCATTTTTTGTTAATCCCGGTAATAATGAGGAGCGATGCGAAAAATTTCGCATTAAGCCCAAGCACATGTATAAAAGCACCAAATCCTGCAGCTAAGAGATGAGCCAGAATTCCTTTGCAGCTAGAAGCGAAACTTCGAATTATTCAATTCGTTCGGTCCCGCCGGAGTGTCCATGGTTCATCCCTCCTTTTTACCTGCATGCATAGATAAAATTATTATTTTCCAGGATAATATAATATTTTATTGTATAAACGGACCGCAACTATCAATCTCACACGAGTTAATAAATTCTTAAAAAGCTAGAGGGTACCCGCTCATTATCAACAGTCCTCTCTGGCAATACCCCGCGATAAATCATACAAACCACACCCGTATGAAGTCGGCGGAGGCCTCATATTCTAACCTTTTCAGCGCTCAATCTTACAAAAAATTTATGATAAACCTATGGGTGCCCTCTCCTCATTAGCTTCTCTGTTAATAAAAGTAAATATCGCTCCCTAGATACCTACTAATAATTTGAAAATTTAACTATTTTATATATAATCAATAGTAAGAAACAGATAGCAAAGGAGGGTCATGACAATCTACACGGACAATGAGCAGGAACAGAGCTTAATTACAGATCTTCTATTACATACGGACGGAACGACAACCCGCACAATTGAGATTATAGTCCGTAATCAGGTCAATATTCATGTCTATGAACATGACCGGGCAGCTCCGGAATGCATTCCGGAGGAAGTCCGGCAAGCTTTTCCGGATGGCAGGCAATTCATCAGACGCCTTTCAAGCTTAACTTTGTACGGCAGTGTGTTATCTTACAATATTGTATATGCGAACCTGCTGGCGCTCCCCGCCGATCTGGCCCGGCAGCTCGATAACCGGCAGTTTCCGCTCGGCAAACTGCTGGCGGACTATCCGACCCGGAGGGAAATAACGGAGACAGGAATCGAGCACAGAATTAACATGGAGGCATTTTCCGCGCATCCCCTGAGCGCTCCCACCTACCTTATGAAAAAATATAAAATTATGGGGGGAGATTCGTGCTGGTTTTACCTGATCGAATATTTTGACCGTGATGCGATTGTCCGCTCCGCTTCCCGCATTTCTTCCGCCTTTTTTCCAAGCTGACAACCGGATCTTACTTTCACGGATCAATAAGTCTGTCGAGAATTATTTAAAAAGCGCCTTTCCCCGACCGGGAAAGACGCTTCTTTAACTTACAAAACTAATGCATTCCGTGCGTGTGAGAATCCGAATGATCCCCTGTGCCGCTCTCGCGGTCACGACTGCTCATAAACGGCCAAAAGTTCGCAGGCCCGAACATACGGACCATTACCGGAATAAACAACGGCAGCATGATTAGCGCATACATGAACAGCCCGCACAAGACGATTGTAGCAATCTGCAGCAAGGACATAACACCTGACGGAAGCATGGCGGCGAACGTACCGCCGAGAATAAGAGCAGCGGACATAATAACCGTCCCCATGTTCTTCATCGCTTCCAGAATAGCCTGCTGCGGAGACAAATGCTTGTATTCTTTAAAACGGTCCATCAGGAAGATACTGTAGTCGATACCGAGCGCCATCAGCATCACGAAGCCAAAGAACGGCACGGCCCAGCTGATGCCCGAATAGCCTAGCATACGGACGAAAATCACTTCCGTAATCGCCATCGACGTGTAGAAGGTCAATAAAAGTGACAGGATCAGGTAGATCGGCATCACGATAGAGCGGAACAGCACGATCAGAATCAGCGCAATTCCGATGATCATCAGAATCGCCGTGCGGGAATAATCCGCTGCAGAGATATTACGCAAATCGTTGTTCATGCTCGTTACGCCATCTACCGCGTAAGTGGCATTCTCCAGGCCCGTGCCTTTGAGCGCCCGCTCCACTGCCGCGGTCAGCTGGGCGGATTGCTCCATCGTCTCGATCTCGTACGGATTGCCTTCGAACACGACGTCGAACTTGGCAATCTTGCGATCTTCCGACATGTAAGCATCCAGCGCAGACTGGAAGTCGGCATTCTGCAGCGCCTCATTCGGAATAAACCAGCCGCTAAGCTGCTTGTTCGGGGCCGACGCCAGCTCGTTCAAATAATCCTGAGCTGATTTCAAACCGCCCTCCACCTGTGAGAGGCCATCCGCGCTTTGCTGCAGCCCGCCTGTCAATTCGCCCAGCTGGCCATTGACCTGCGCGAAGCCCTGCTGGAGCTCCTTCTGCCCGGCGGACAGCTCGTCGAAGCCCTTCGTCATCGCGGGCAGCTTCGAGACGATCTGGCCTTGGCCATTAGCGGCCTGGTCGATGCCCGCCTGCAGCTTGGCGATGCCGTTCACGAGCTCGCCGAGCCCTTGAGCCAGCGCAGTCTGGCCGCCAGCGGCCTTCTCGAAGCCGGCGTTCGCCTGCTGAAGACCGCCCGCCGCACCCGCGAGCTGCTGATTCAGCTGCTTGAGGCCTTCGCCGAGCTGCACAGCCCCTGCCTGCAGCTGAGTCACAGTACCCTGAGTCTTCGCGTAGTCAGGGTCATTCTGCAGCTCCGGATATTTCTGCGCGAGGCCGCTGAGTCCCTGACCTACGCCCTCCAGCCCTTGAGCGAGACCGGATGCCTGCGCGGCAACCTGCCCGTATCCCTTGGACAGGTCGCTCAGACCGCCGCCGATCTGCTTGTAGCTGCCGAGCAGCTCGCTTGCTGCAGCCGCCAGCTGATCGGCGCTTGCCTTGGCCTGCGCGAGACCCGAGCGCAGTTCACCCGCTCCGGCGGAACCGCTGCGCAGTCCCTGCTCGAGCTGCTTCAGCCCGTCGCCGAGCTGGACGACGCCCGCCTTGAGGGCATCCGTGCCCTCGACAAGCTTGCCGGCGCCGCTGGCGGCTTCATTCAGCTTCGGCGCATTGGCGCTGAGCGCGCTGCTTGCCTCGGCGAGGCCTTTGCCGATCTCGCCAAGACCGCTGCCGCTCTTGCCGATTCCGTCCTCCAGCTGCTGCGCCTGCTTCGTGACCTGCAGGTCATCCAGCGCATCGCCGGTTGGACGGGTCACGCTTCGTACGCTTTTGACGCCGTCGACCTTGGCAAGCTCCCGCGTTACCTGCTCGGCTGCTGCCAGTCCGTCCGCATTGTCGAGCGGCTTGTCGGTCTTCACCACGACCGTTGATGGGAGAGAATCCCCTGGTCCGAAGCTGTCGGAGATTATATTGAACGCTTTGACGGAATCGTATTTGTCTCCGACTTCATCAAGCGAATTGAAAGATGTGGTTCCTTTATACGCCACCAGGAACGGCACGATAATAACCGCCAGAATGGCCAGCGCCCAGAGCGGACGCTTCAGCGAGAAGTTACCTACCGCGCCCCACAATCGGCTTGGTTTGTGCTCCAGTGAGCCCTTGGCAGGCCAGAAAATCGCCTTGCCTAGCACTGCCATAAAGAATGGCACGAGAGTGTTGAGCGCCACCAGCATGACCGCAACGCCTACGGCAACCGCCACCGCGGAGCGGTAGAGAACAAACGTAGATAAGCCGATGGAAGCGAACCCGACCAGTACGGCAAGACCGGAGAAAAATACCGTTTTACCCGCTGTTTTATACGTAGCGACAATCGCTTCTGTCGTATCGCCTTGGTGATGTGCCAATTCTTCCTTAAACCGGCTGATCAGCAGAATACAATAATCCGTTCCGATACCGAACAATACGGCGACAAGGAAAATTTGAGTGAAGTTCGATAGCGGGAAACCCGCGTATTCCACAAGAAATGCTACAACAGATTGTGAGGCCAGATAGCTGAATCCGACCGTCAGCAGCGGAATGAAAGGAGCTACTGCCGAGCGGAATACCACAAACAAAATACCAAGGATAAAAAATACGGTAATAAATTCTGTCTTCTTGAGCCCTTCTTGGGAGCTCGCCATAACATCCTCTTGAATGAGCCAGTTGCCGGTGTAATAGTGCTCTACCTTAATGTCAGAGACCTCTTTGTACAGCGCCTCGCTGATCTCTTTAGGCTCCCGGTCATTCGGGGTTGTGTTCACCAGAACAAGAACTGTTTTCCCGTCCTTGGACACCATTTGCTTTTCCAGCTCTTTGTTATCAAAATGCGTATTCACCGTAGTGACGCCCGCCGAATCCTTGGCGTTCTTAAGCTTCTCCGTCCCCCGCTTAATCTCAGCCAGCTCGGCGTCCGTCAGTTTATTCTCGCTATGAAACACGAGCACAGAAGATTCTTCCCCCGCCACTTCCTTTGTGCCCTTCTTCATTTCTTCAATCAGTTTGGAGGCAGTAGTAGAAGAGTACCCATCCGGTACGGTAATCTGCCCTTTCTCACGTACCAGGTTCTCCATGTTCGGTGCGGTGAGGAACAACCCTGCCGCCACGGCAATCCAAAGCACCAGCACCAGCCACTTAAATTTCAATACGGTTCTCATTTCTTCTCTATATCCCCCTCATCCGGCTGAACCAATACTTGAGCCAGCTTCTCGAATGTCTCTACAAAGGCTATGGCTTCGTGTTCCTCAAAATGCTGAATGACAGTCCCCAGCATCTCTTTGATTTTGTCATGCATCGCATCAACAGCTGCCCCGCCTTTATCGGTCAGAGACAGATACGTGACGCGGCGGTCTTTATCGTCCGGCTGCCTGGTGATGAGCTGCTTATCGAATAAGCGCGTAATTATTGCGGTAATCGAGCTTTTACCGACGCAAAAAATACTCGCAAGCTCGGAGGAGGTACTTCTGTCATGGCCTTGCAGATACTTCAGCGTACCATATTGCTCCAGCGTCAATCCCTCCGGCATCCCGTCCTTGATCATGGCATTGATCCGGCGGTTCACGGTAAAAGAGGCGTTCTCATACCGGACAATAACATCGGCTAATATTTTCTCGTCCATAACTTCTCCTTCCTGTCTTTCTGTCAGATGCATACGGTTATACAGATTGTTCGACAATCATATAGTTCTACTATAGAATTATTCAACAGAAGAACTATAGCAAATATTACCTGCCCAGTCAACTGACGAGCTTCACCTCTATAGCTCTTCGTTGCCCGGCCGACAAATAAAGGCTCTTCCCACTCAATCGGGAAGAGCCTCTCGCATTTGTGTGTATCCTTTTCTTAGCGGACGCCTGCCGGAACCTTCTCGTCAATCGGCACGACAGCATCGTGAAGATCGCGTTCCAGTTCTTGCGTGTAGGCTTGGCGCTTGTCTTCAGACCATTTGAAACGTGCAGCCATGTAGGTGATAACCGCTTCTTTCCATGTTCTGACCCAATCGATGTTGAAGAATACTGCGCCCGTACGGCGTACGAAGAAGTCAGATGGCTTCAATGTCATTTCCTGCTCAATGGAATATACGAGAGAGGCAAACAGGGAAACCGGCATTTTGTTAGCTTCCGCTTCTGCTTTACGGCTCTTGATCAGCTTATATATAGCATCAATGTTAGAGCCATAACGGTGTGTAAGTACCTTGGCCTCATCAGTCGACAGGCCCAGCTTCTTGCCTTCGGCTACTTTGGACTCCAGGAAAGCCGGGAAACGCGCGGATCCGCCTACATCCCCGCCGGAGATTGTCATGGTCTTGGTCTGGCAGCCGGATACGTTGACGCCGCCATCCGCTTGAAGCTGAGATACTACCAGATTCACAACCGTCTCCGCCATTTTACGGTAGCCTGTCAATTTACCGCCTGCGATAGAGATAAATCCGGTGTTGGAGACGAAAATTTCGTCTTTTCTCGAAATCTCGGAAGGATCTTTACCTTCCTGGTGGATAAGAGGACGCAAGCCGGCCCAGCTTGATTCCACGTCTTGCTCCGTCAGCTTGAGGCTAGGGAACATTTCGTTCGCCGCACGGACAATGTAAGTGCGATCCTCCGACGTCATGACCGGACGGGCGATGTCTTCCTTGTAGTTCGTGTCCGTCGTACCGATGTAGGTTTTGCCGTCTCTCGGAATCGCGAATACCATCCGTCCGTCCGGTGTATCGAAGTAAATCGCTTGGCGCAGCGGGAAACGCGAGCTGTCGAACACAAGGTGGACACCTTTGGTCAGACGGAGAGTTTTCCCTTGCTTGGAGCCGTCCTTCTCACGAAGCGTATCGACCCAAGGGCCGGCAGCGTTGACGATTCTCTTCGCGCGGATCTGGTGCGTCTCGCCTGTCAGCTGGTCCACGACTTGTACGCCGACGATCCGACCATTGTCATAGACGAGGCTTTCAACCTTCGCGTGGTTAACCGCATGAACGCCGAAGGAGATGGCTTTCTTCATGACTTCAATCGTCAGGCGAGCATCGTCGGTGCGGTATTCTACATAGTAGCCGCCGCCTTTAAGATTCTTCTCTTTGAGAAGCGGCTCTTTCGCCAGGGTTTCCGCAGGGCTGAACATCGTGCGGCGCTCGCTTTTCTTAACGCCTGCCAGAAAATCATAGACGCGCAGGCCGATCGAGGTGGAGAACGAACCGAAGGTTCCTCCCTGATAGAACGGCAGCAGCATCCATTCCGGTGTTGTTACGTGAGGACCGTTCTCATAGACGATCGCCCGCTCTTTACCAACCTCTGCCACAACCTTGAACTCCAATTGTTTCAAATAACGCAGTCCGCCATGGACCAGCTTTGTAGAACGGCTTGATGTTCCCTGTGCGAAATCCTGCATATCGACTAGCGCTGTCTTCAGGCCGCGGGATTGCGCATCCAGTGCAATACCTGCTCCGGTAATCCCTCCGCCGATCACGAGCAGATCGTAGACCGGATCCTCCATTCTATATAACAGTTCTTTTCTTGTATCCCCCGAAAATGTCGTTTCCATGTTGTGCTCCCCTCTGAGATAGCAAAAAAACCACAAACACGCCGGTCGCGCCCAAATAGGACGTAACGGCTGTTGTGGTTTCTCCTGATCTCCAACCAAATGTATGAACTTGTTACAATCAGTTTACCATAGTCTGCATCTTGTTGGAAGCCGTAATGCCAATTTATATCATTATGCGTTAAAATGCTTCCATAAATTCATATCCGAAGTGGTTACAGCCGTCGCGCCGGCCGCCAGAGCGTTCTCGACATCATCCACGGTGCGGATTAGTCCGCCAGCCACCACGGGGATATTCGTGTTCTCCCCGACCTCCCGGATAATGTGCGGCATGACGCCTGGCAGCACTTCAATGTAGTCCGGCTTCGTGCGTTTCAGCAGCGCATAGCTTTTACGGAGTGCGCTCGAATCCAGAAGGAACAACCGCTGTATAGCCAGAAGCCCATTTTCCTTTGTTTTCAGAATGACGCTGGCACGCGTAGAGATCAAGCCCGTCGGCTTAATGTGCTGGCACAGATACTCCGTTGCGTACTCGTCATTCTTGAGCCCCTCCACGAGATCAACATGCAGCAGGGGCTTCTTTCCGTGCGATTTCGCAAGATCGACCAGACTTTTGAGCATACCGATATGACAATCAAGCAGTACGATGTACTCAAACGGAGAGAACAACAACTTCTCCAAATCCTTGATCTTGCGGACCGCAGGCAGGACCTTCTGGTTGTTAAATGGCATGAACCGCAGCTCCCTTACTTTTTAATTACGTGCTGATTGTTTCCACTTCCACCGCAACTACATCTTTGATTTTTTTGATTTTCGAATAGACGACGGTCGTTCGATGCCTTTCCGGTGCAGCCACAACCAGCTGAATTTGTTTCATTTCATCTTTTAAATCCTTGATTTTAATATGCTTCACTTTGATAAATTCCTGCTGCATCTCGTCAATAACATAAGACAAGTCACTATCCGAGGCTACGATGATCAGAATCGACAGATTCCGTTCACTGAGTTTCTTGGGCCCGAACCATTTGAAGAACAGCGGGACGATATTAATCGCCATAATAATAAGGAACACAGCCGTTGAGGCTTCTTTGTAGAATCCGGCTCCTGCCGCAATGCCGAGCGCCGACGCCGCCCAGACCATCGCTGCCGTGGTAAGGCCCGATATAATTTCATTGCTCCGGCGCAGAATGACACCGGCTCCGATAAAACCGACGCCGCTAATAATTTGTGCGGCCAGACGCATCGGGTCCATCGTGGTCAGTCCCGGCACTGCATACCGGTGAACGGATTCAATGGATACAATCGTAATCAGACAGCTGGCAACGGAGATAACCATGCTTGTTTTGAGACCGAGCGGTTTGTGCTTGAGCTGGCGGTCAATCCCGATGGCTGCACCGAGCAGCATCGCCATGCACAGCTTTTGTAAGAATATCAGGCTCATAAGTTTACGTTCCTATCGAGCAAATCTTTCAGTCTGGCAGGGTAATTTGTAATGATACCCGAGACATTTACATGAATCAGTTTGTGCAGCTCTTCTTCGGTGTTGGCTGTGTAAGGATAGACTTGAAGGCCGTGCTTGATAGCGTTCTCGACATCTTCCGCCTCAATTATCTGGTGATATGGATGAAGAGAGTATACGTCTACATCGAACGAGCGCGCGTAACCAACCGGATCCCACATCTTGTTGCCATACAGCAGGCCGATTCTGATTTGCGGCTCCATTTGCTTGATTCTCCGCAGGCACTTGTGATCGAAGCATGACACCACGACTTGCTGGAAGCAGCCGCGCTCACGCACGAAATCAACCAGCTTTTGCTCGATAGCGCCATCTACTTTCAGCTCTACATTAATCATGACAGATTCAGGTACAAGATCAAAGACTTCGCCAAGTGTTGGAATCTTCTCCCCTTTGTAGGCTTCACTATACCAGGAACCAGCATCCACTGCCTTAATTTCACTTAAGGACTTCGCCGAGATTTCTCCTTGACCGTCCGTTGTCCGGTCGAGTGTCGCATCGTGGATGACGATCAGCTCACCGTCAGCCGACAAGTGTATATCAAGCTCGATGGCCTCGCATCCCTGCTCGAGCCCCAGCTGGAAGGCCCCCAGCGTATTCTCGGGTGCCAGCCCCTTGGCTCCGCGGTGTGCAATAATGATAGGTTTACTTGCTTTCATCATATGAATAACTCCTTTCCCAGGCGGTGTTGTGACACGCCCCGGCGGGTAAAAGAAAAATCACATAAATTGCACAGTCTCCCGACCCGCAATTTATGTGACTCTCCTGTTCTCCGCCACATTTTATTAACTTGTTCTTATCATAGAACGGCTTCAACTTGCTGTCAACGGATTTTCCACCAATATTTCACTATTTAACCGACAGCTCATCCGGTTCCTTGCCGCAGGGTGACGAGTCAACAAGATTTTTCCTTATCTATTTCGCTCCAGACCGGAGCCAGAATTTCTGTCCGGCATAGCCAACTGCAAAAATTGCAATAGCTGCCCAAGGAGAGACGGAGAAGACCGGCAGGTAAGACTTCAGGAAGAATCCGGCTGCGACAACAGCAGCAATACTGACGATATAAATTAGAAGAAACAATACGTAGAATTTACGATTATGTTCTGTAAAAGCTGTTTTATTCATAAGGAGCATAACCAGCTTCACCAGCAGGAGTGAGGTCACAGCTACGGCCAGCAGGATAGTTAAGCTCATCTGATTCGAGTATCCGTCAGGCGTACCGGTTATGAGCAGCAAGAGGCCCATCAGGCCTTCAGCCAGAAACAGCCAAGTGACAGCGATCCATGGGATCATCACCAGCATGGACAACCGGCTCGCCATCTTCGGACGCGGCAGTTGAGAGACGAGTTCACGGCAATAACCGGAAGGGTCGCTGCCGAATACATCCTGAGCCGAGCGCCCTTCCTTCTGCGCCTGAATCAGATGAAGCAGCAGCTCCAGCAGCAGTTCCTCTCCGCGGCCGTCATCTATCCCGCTCGAACGGATATAGACAATCATATCCCCGTAATATTTTTTGTTCTTCGTATTCAACTGTCTTTGAAGTTGTGTATTGTGTGCAACCATTTCCCCAATATTCATTGATACGCTCATGCTTGCGTTCCCCCTGTTAGTATGTCATCCACGCTAAGTTTCATCCGGCTCCAATTATTCCGGAACTGCACCAGCACTTCTTCTCCCGAACCGGTTAGCTTGTAATACTTACGCGGAGGGCCGCCGGACTTCGAATCGGATTTCATATAGCCTTCTATCCATTCTTCCTTCTGCATACGCAGGAGCAGCGGATAAATGCTCCCCTCGCTCACAAAATCAAACCCGCTATTCTGTAGTTTTTTGGATAGCTCATATCCGTACACTTCATCCTGCGAAATAATCATCAGAATACAGCCTTCCAGGATACCTTTGAGCATTTGCGTATACGTCGACAAACAGTTCACCACTCTTCACTATATTCCGGTAACTATATTGCATTACAAGCTAGTAATATAAAAAAGGACGAGGACCTTCCCTTCACCACACTACCGATAACTACCTTGTTATATAAGTTAGTCTATCCACTGTTTCAAGTTTTGTCAATCAGCCATCAGCCGCCGCCCCTAAAACTATTGTTTTTGTTTCATTTTTTCTCTTTATGGGTATGCAATTCAGAACTTATCATTAGAGGAGAAAAGGGGATGAAACCGCATCATATATCGTCCGTAATAGAATTTTTACATAACGAGAAGCCGACAAGGAGGAATTTCCCATTGGATGATGCGTTATCAAATTATAAGCTCGTACAAGAACGAAGCGATCGGAAAATGAATCCTTTTTTCTGGATTCTTACCTTTGAATGTATGGTTATCGTTCTGCTCGCAGGAACCGCTATCGCGGCTGGTCCCGTATACTGGACCTTTACCTCCGGAACCGCCTGGTCTTTCATTTCTTTACTTCTAATTCTGCCGGGTCTGTGGTTAGTCCGGTTCTCGTTCCGAACGCTGAAAGCAGCCGTCTGGAAAAACAACCATTTGAATGAGTACAAGCTGTATGAGAATGAAATCCGCTTTGCTTATTATGAGGGAGTTGCCCGACGGGAAGGTTCCATCTCTATGAAAGAAATTAACCGTGTATATGTGGGCTATTATATTGCGCCGAGCCATTATGCCTATGAGCCAAAAGTGCGCTGGAAGAAGCAACTACCTACCTTTGAGGTTCTTCCCATGCTCTTCATCCGGTACCAGCAGGCGGCTCAAACGAGAGTCTTGCAAATTCCTTTCCACAATCTGATTGAGATGAAAAAATGGCTGAAATACTTCGGCAAGCTAAAGATGCCCGTCTGGGCAACCGACCTTCTTTTGGCCGAAAGAACCGAGGAAGAGCAGCTGCTTTCCTTTGATCGGGAGGAAGATGCAAGACCCTTCAGTGTGGAGGACAAAGGCTTCAGCAAAAGACTCGATTCGATTATGAAAGAGCTCGATCTGAAGCGCCGGGAAAGATTAGGACTGGTTGCCCCGCGGGAAAAGACCGCAGCTGCAAAAACCAGGCGGGGCAAGGCCTCCGGAGGCAAAGTTAGTGCTCCTGTCTCGGCTTCCGGCGGACTGCGGAGAACCACTACCCACCGGCCGGGTCCCTACGGCAAGCAGAACCGCGACAGCTGGAAGCTCTCTTCCTTCTTCATCTTCGGTCTCTTGTTCGGCTCGCTGCCCCTGCTCGTTCTAATGGTGATCGAAGGCAGGATACATCCGGAGAATATGGGCATCTCACTCCTTTTCCTGCTTGCAGCAGGCGCAGTCTATTTCCTTCTTGCGGAGCGGCTGCGATTCATGCTCGCCCTGCGATACTGCATAATCGCCTTCATCGGCTGGGTCATGACCGGGGCTATGATGCCGCAGACAGACGAAGGCATCGGATCGCTTTTTTATGAAAATGCGGTAGGGGCCGCTCTCCTGCTTCCGTTTACGATATGGCTCCCATTCCTGCTCATCTGGCTCGTACGGAAGTATATACCGGCCACAGATGAGCATGGCCAACCATCCAAACTAGAGGGGAGAAAAGCCGAATGAATTTAGTGCTGGATATGTTTGCATCCAAGTGGCATCTGATTACACTCGGTCTGATCCTCCTGGCTATCACTTCCCTCTATATCGGAGGTTATGACAAAAGAACGATTCTTCGCAGCGGGGGCGGTGCCGCTCTTCTTCTGTACATCATTACGACCATTCCAATCGCAGTTATTTCTTATGAGATCCATGACCAAGAGCAGAAAACAATCGCTCAGATGGATCTTCACTACAACGAACGGGCTAACGATGCCCAGCGAAAAGGAAAACCCTTTGAGGAGAATAACAAGCTCGCTGCGGGTACTTTTGCTTTCTGGGACGACACATCCGCCGATATTCTAATTTATGCAGGAAACTACAGCGATTCCTATACATTCCGAGGCAAGCTGCTGGTAACTACCCTGAATAAGGAAGGCAAGAAAATTCATGAAAAGACATACGATAACGTCGTGTTGAACCCGAATGAGAAGAAACAAATAGATAAAGTCTATTCCAGCCAGGAATTGGACAGTTATACGTACACGTTCACACCGGAGTCTTAAGAGAAAGTTCCTTGGTGGCACAAAAATTTAAAACCCTCAATCCTGAACAGGATTGAGGATTTTGTAAAAAATCAATCTAAGCGGCCATTGTAGACTAGCCGTAAATTTCCTCGGATAAAACAAAGAAGCTGTTCACAACATAAAGTTGTGAACAGCTTCTCTTAGCTAATTACAGTTTTACAACGTTCTCAGCTTGTGGTCCACGGTTGCCTTGAACAACGTTGAACTCAACGCGTTGTCCTTCGTCAAGGGATTTGAAGCCTTCGCCTTGGATTGCGGAGAAGTGTACGAATACATCGTTGCCGCCTTCAACTTCGATAAAGCCAAAGCCTTTCTCAGCGTTGAACCATTTAACTGTACCTGTTTGCATGTGTGTTACCTCCAAAAATTAAATTTAACATGTTCTCTTTATTCTTAAAGCAAATAAAAATTCACATATTATAAAAGGCTCCATCGCACAAATGTTAACCCTTTATAATAAGTGAATCCAGGTTGACATATACTCGATTGATTTCATCTTATCATAGCCAATTGTGAAAGGCAAGTTATTTTCCTATTTTGAGATGCATTTTTTTGGAAATAAAAATGCTTTCATATAATACATTGTAAAATCGTACTGTAGAAGGTTTCCTCGCAACAATCTTTTTGTAGTAACTTTCTCCAACCTGATTAAAGTAACAAGATCGAGGTTAATACTAAACAACCACGAGTTACAACAAAAAAACATCGGAACAATAGGAGGTAGTTAGAATGAGTTTCTTATGGTCTTTAATTATCGGTGGTATCATCGGTTGGTTAGCTGGAATGATTATCGGGAAAGATATCCCAGGCGGCATTATCGGTAACATTATCGCTGGTTTCCTGGGTGCTTGGCTTGGCGGCCTGCTGCTTGGCAGCTGGGGTCCCGAAGTCGGCGGTTTCTATTTCTTCCCGGCTTTGATCGGCGGTATCGTGCTCGTATTTATCGTGAGCCTGATCCTTCGTTCTATGGGAAGTAAAAGAGCGTAACGTATAGGATGAAGAAAAGGATCGTCTGAGGGAAAACCCTGAGACGATCCTTTTTTTTGCGTTCAAATGTCCTTCTCCGTGCCCCATCCCGATTCCGGCGCCTGCCCTGATTACTATCCGCTTCTTGCGATCCCGTCAACGACAATTCTAATGCTTTTTCTATACAAAATGTACGTAAGCTGTGTCCCAATGCCTGCCTATCCGGGTAATAATTTGTTAAACAATCTTCGTAAAGGAGCAGCACCATGGCTAAAAAATTTGATTATTCGCTGGACTACGAGCAGCTGGATCTGCGCAAACACCCCGAACTGTATACAGTAGGGCGCGGTGAGCAGGGAGTATTGCTTGTGCAGCCCTATAAAAGTGAAATCCTGCCCCACTGGCGCTTCAAAACACCCGCAATTGCCGAAGAATCATCCAACAAGATTTATGAGCTATTTCTTAATTATAAGAAAGAAGGCGACTTTATCGGCATGGATATGGCTAGAAAGTTTCTGCAGATGGGCTATACGCGCGCAAGACGCTATGCCAATCACAAGGGCGGACGCAAATATTCGAAGAAGGACGGCTCGATTCTGCCTTATCAGAATGATGAAGTGAAGGCTGAAGCCGCTGCGATCTTTAAAGCAAAATGGGAAATCGCTAAAACCGATGAAGATTACAAGAAAATGAAGCAGCTTCATCAGCAAAAATTCGAACAGGAATAAGGCCGGACAGACAAACAGCCGCTGCTCCAAGGGCTGCTGAATTTTGATAACACACTCTTCTAATAATGAACGGTAAAATGCCGCCATTCCGGGGGCAGAAGAGCCTGATAACGCTTCTGTAAGAAGCGGTCATCCACCAGCACGAGCGTACCGTAGTCGTTCTCCGTCCTAATCAGCCGCCCGCCTGCCTGCATCACTTTGTTCATTCCCGGGAATACATATGCATAATCAAAACCGCTGCGGCCTTCGAGGTCAAAATGCTCCTTGATCCTATCCCGCTCCGGTCCGATCTGAGGCAGGCCGACGCCGACCACTACTACCCCCGTTAAACGTTCTCCCCGAAGATCAATTCCTTCGGAGAAAATCCCGCCCATCACAGCAAAGCCGATCAAGGTGCGGGGAGAGTCTTCCTGAAAAGCAGACAGGAAGCTCTCTCTCATCTCTTCGGACATAAACGGCTCCTGAACGAGCATGTCCAGATCCGGAGCAAGCCGGAGGAGCTGGCTCCGGCTGCCGCCCTCCTCCTGGAGCGGAGCCTCGGTATCCCGCGGTTCCGCCTCTTCACTCAGATGCGGAAGAGACGCGCCGGAGGGCTCCGTTTCAGAAGGAGCTTCGTCCCGGTCCCCGGGCGCATTGCCCAATTTATCCGGCAGCGACGCTTCTAGCCGGACGCTGCCTTCTTCATGCCGGACAGCTTCGGCATAAGGGCTGCTGAACAGCGCCGCCACCTCCCTCATGTAATCGTAGGAGGGAAAGAAAATCAGGTAATTACCAGGCTTGTCGCGAAGCAGCCTGTTCAGCATCCCGACGATCGGTTCCAGGGACTTCTCACGATCCTTGTAGCGGGTGGACAGCGGCTCGATCCAGACGTCGAGCTGCTCCTGCCGGAACGGCCACGGAATCGCGATGGTGTAATCGTCTTCTCCGCCCCCCAGCATATCCATATAATACGAGAATGGGGCAAGCGTGGCGGAGAAGTAAATATGCGAGCGGAAGCCTCTGCCCATATGAGCCAGCAGCAGCGAAGGATCCAGGCACATCAGCTTGAGCCGCACGTCGTTCTTCTGCAGCTCCGCCAAGGTGACGAACTTGTCGTCATAGTACTTGGCTGTGCGCAGAAACCTCTGTGCGGTGAAGAACATGTCCAGCAGAAGCTCTGCATCACCGGCTCCTGAGGGCGCGGCGAGCTCTCTTTCCGCATGCTGGACAAAAGCTTCCAGGAGCGGCAGAAGCTCCTGCGGCAGCTCCTTCAGCACGGCGCTGCGCTGCTCGCCGCAGGCTTTGCGGAAGGCGATGAAATAGTCATTCACCGCCTTCGCCGCACCGGACACACCCGGGCTCCTTTCCTTGAACTCTCTGCGCAGCTGCAGGAACGGAGCTTTGGTAAGCTCGGCCGAGAACATCTCGCGGCCCCGGTCGACCAGATTGTGCGCTTCATCAATCAGCAGCACCGTCTGCTTTTTGAGCTCCTCCGGCATTCTTTTCAGAAACACCTTCGGGTCAAAAATATAATTATAATCGCAAATAACGGCATCGGCCGCGTAAGCCGCATCCAGAGAGAATTCAAACGGACACACCTTGTGCTTGCGGGCGTATGTCTCAATCACGGTACGGTTCATCTGTGTCTCATGCTTCAGCATATCCAGAATAGCCCCGTTGACCCGATCGTAATACCCCTCGGCAAACTCACACGATTCTTGACTGCACAGTCCTTCCTCACGGAAGCAGATCTTGTCCTTGGCCGTCAGGGTGACGACTTTCATCTGAAGCCCCTGGGCGTTCATAAGAGCGAAAGCATCCTCAGCGGCCGTTCTTGTCAGCGTCTTGGCCGTCAGGTAGAAGATCCGCTGCAGAAGCCCTTCACCGATCGCCTTGACGGAAGGAAACAGCGTCGAGATCGTCTTGCCTGTTCCTGTCGGGGCATTGGCAAATAACTTCCGTTCCTCGGCAATGGTCTGATAGACTGCGCCGGCGAACTTACGCTGGCCTTCCCGGTAGGTCTTATAAGGAAATGCCAGCTCCTTAATGCTGAGGTCTCTCTTCCTGCGGTTGCGAAGCTGCATGTCCGCATACGGCGCATAACGCCTGACAGCTTCCAGCACCGCAGCTTCCAGTTCTTCAAGAGACAGGACCCGGACATACTGCTGTTTCTCATCGGTCCCCACCTGCACATAGGATAACTGGACACGCATCTGTCCAAGCCCCTCCTGACTGGCATACATGTAAGCGTAGCAGTATGCCTGCGCCCAGTGGACGGGATACCGGTTCTCCTCAATCAAATGAGGGTCGCCTGCCGATGATTTAATTTCATCTATGGTGATCTCATTCCCGTCGAAAAGCAGGCCGTCGCATCTGCCCTCCAGGACAAATACCATTTCTCCATAAGGAATTTCCATTTGCAGAAAAACTTCCTTCTGGTCCTGCTCTCCGTAAGTCTGCTGTACTTTCTGGTGAGCCTTCGTTCCTTCCGTCAGCGCGGTGGCGGTCCGGAAGCCCGTTTCTATACTGCCGCTGCGATAGGCATATTCCACTAAAGCTCTTACTGAGATTTTAATAAGATCAGACATACCCTCACCTGCCGGAATTCGGTTATCGCACGCAGCGCGGCTCTAGTGCAGCGAACGTGCGTTCTTTGCAGTATTATAGCATGTGGGATCGCCTTAACCCAACCTCATCAATGGGTGCCCGCGATGCCTGTGCCGAATCATTGCATCCGGCAGCAAGTTCTATACGCAATAAAAGCTCTCCCGGTCCCGCATCATAGCGACGCGCGGAAGAGCTTTTATTGCGTGCGTGTTTTCGTGTATACCTATTCCGCCGCCATATCCACGTTCTTGAACTGGTTATAGAACATCCGGTAATACGTTCCCTGCTCCTGTATAAGCGGGTCATGCGCACCCTTCTCTACGATCTGGCCTTTGTCGATCACCATGATCGTGTCCGCATCCCGGATCGTATTCAGCCGATGCGCGATTACAAAGCTTGTCCGCCCCTCCATCAGCTTAAGCAGCGCATCCTGGATGTGAAGCTCTGTGCGGGTATCGATGCTGCTGGTCGCCTCATCGAGGATCAGGATCGACGGCTTGGCCAGAATGGCCCGTGCTATTGCCAACAGCTGCCTCTGCCCCTGACTCAGGTTGCCGCCGTTCTCAGCCAGCATTGTCTCGTACTTGGCAGGCAGCCGGTTGATGAACACATCTGCGTTGGCCATAGCCGCAGCCGCTTCCACTTCCGCATCAGAGGCCCCGGGTCTGCCGTACTTGATGTTCTCCTTGATCGTCCCGGAGAACAAGTACGTATCCTGCAGAACAATTCCGAACGTCCTGCGCAGACTGTCGCGGGTGTATTCCCTGATATCGCGGCCGTCAATCAGGATGCGGCCCCCGGTCACATCGTAGAACCGGGTCAGCAGGTTGACGATCGTCGTTTTACCCGCTCCAGTCGGTCCCACAAGCGCGGTGCTGCTTCCTGGCGCCGAATCGAAGCTGATATTCCGCAGGATCGGAACGTCCGGACGATAGCCGAAGCTGACATTTTCAAAAACCACGTGCCCCCTCGAATTGTTCAGTTCCACAGCTCCAGCCTTGTCTTCCTGCTCCTCACGCTCGTCAAGCACTTCAAAGACACGTTCGGCTCCGGCTACACCAGACTGCAGAATGTTGAAAATATTAGCCAAATCATTCAAAGGCCGCACGAACTGACGGGAATAACTGAGGAAGCTGGCTATGACTCCAACCCCGATTTCCCCGCGGACTGCCAGCAGCCCGCCTACGAGTGCAACCGCAACGAACCCGATGTTGTTAATGACGTTAAGTAAGGGCATCAGAAAACCCGAGCGGATCTGCGCCTTGAGCCCAACCTCGCGCAGCTTCCCATTCACTTCCTCAAACTCGGCAATCGCTTTCTCCTCATGGTTGAACGCCTTGACCACCTGCAAGCCGGAAATCGTTTCTTCGATATGCCCGTTCAGTTTGCCGAGCTCAACCTGCTGCTGTCTGAACAGCACGCTGGTTTTCTTCGTAATGGTACGCGTCAGCACAAACAAGATCGGCACCGTAATCAGACTGGCGAGCGTCAGCAACGGACTCAGCACGAGCATCATCACAAGAGAGCCGATTATCGTAATGACCCCGCTCATTAATTGAGTCGTGGACTGCGAGATTGTGCTGCTGACATTATCAATATCATTGGACAGTCTGCTCATCACTTCCCCATGAGGCCGGGTATCGAAATACGAAACCGGGAGCTTCTGCAGTTTCTCAAAAAGCGCTCCGCGCAGACGCATCACAATCCGCTGCGACACCCCAGCCATGAGCCAGCCCTGGAGGAAGGTGAGTACGGCATCGGCCGCATAAGCGGCAGCCAGCACGATGACCAGAATCTCAAGCAGGCCGAAGTCTACCGTACCGTCTGAACCGGACATGGCATCTACCGCGGACCCGATCAGATAGGGCCCGACCAGAGTTAATCCGGAGCCTGCCAGGATAAAGAGCGTGATCAGCGTCAGCAGCTTGCGTTCTTTGCCGAAGTACGCCCAGAGCCTGCGCAGCGTTGCTTTAAAATTTTTGGGTTTCACGACCGGGCCTTTGCCCCTCATGCCCCCGTGTCCTAAACCGGGGCGGCCCGCACTGCCGGGAGGACTGCCTGGAGTGTTCGAAGCGCCTGGGTTTCCCGGATGCTCTGAACTGCCCGGATGCCCGGCAGAGGGATTCACCGGGCCTCTTACGGAGTTTTCCTTGGAACCGGACATGCTAATCTGCCTCCTTTCCCATTTGAGACCGGAAGATTTCTTGATACACCCTGCTGCCCGCCAGCAGTTCATCATGCTTGCCCATGCCTACAATTACGCCGTCATCCAGCACAATGATCTTGTCCGCATCCATAACGGAAGTGATTCGCTGGGCAATCAGCAGGCAGGTAAGCCCCTGTGCATACTGCTTGAGGGATGCCTTGATTCTGGCTTCTGTCGCAGCATCCACGGCACTGGTGCAGTCATCCAGAATCAGGATATCCGGCTTGCGCACAATAGCCCTTGCAATCGACAGCCGCTGCTTCTGCCCGCCGGAGAAATTGACCCCGCCCTGTCCGAGCCTCGTCTCGTAACCTTCCGGGGAAGCGTCGATAAACCCGTGCGCCTCGGCCATCCTCGCGGCCTGCTCTATCTCCGCCGCAGTGGCGTCTTCCTTGCCCCAGCGGAGGTTGTCCGCCACCGTTCCCGTGAACAAGACCGTTTTCTGGGGAACGACCGCTATTCTCTCCCGCAACTCCTGCGGGTCCAGCAGCGTGACGTCCACTCCCCCCACTTTGACACAGCCCGAAGCAGCGTCATAAAAGCGCGGGATGAGACTGACCAGCGTGCTCTTGCCCGAACCGGTCGAGCCGATGATGCCGACCGTCTCCCCGGGCAGGCACGAGAACGTAATGTTCTTCAAGACGGGATCGCCGGACGATCCCTCATAAGCGAACGTGACGTTCTCGAAGTCGACCCTGCCTCCCGCCGCAGGTTCTGCATCTTCGTGCAGTTGGGCAGAACCCGGGGCGGCTCCAAGGTGCCGTACGCTTCCGGCAGCCGGTTCTGAGCCTCGTGTCTGGATAGCAGCTTCTTGAGTGCTGCCGTTCTTGGCGGCAGTTGTCCCTGCGCCGCTATCTATTTTGCCAGAATGAACATGGATTTCTTCCAATTCCACTGAATTCCCCTGGGAAAATACTTCGGCAATCCTGCCGGCTGAAGCTCTGGCACGCACAAACATATTGAACACCATCGAGATCAGCATCAAAGAGAACAAAATTTGTGTCATATAATTAACGAAGGCGATAATATCTCCCGCCTGCATCTGGTTCTGGTCCACCCGGAGGCCTCCCAGCCAGAGTACGGCGACAATTCCGAAGTTCACAGTCAGTATAATACCCGGGTTAAAAACGGACATGACCCGCATTGCGGTCACAGAACGGTTCTTGTATTCCGCGTTGGCTGCACCGAACTTATCCACCTCGTAATCAAAGCGGTTGAATGCCTTGACCACCCGGACCCCGGATAAATATTCCCGCATCAAGCCGTTGACCTTGTCCAGCGCATGCTGGACTTTAATAAAGTACGGGAACCCGATTTTCATATTAAGTGCGATCAGCAGGGCGACCACGGGAACAACGACGACGAGAATAACAGCCAGCGGCGGATTGAGCCGGGAGGCCATAATGAGGCTGCCGATACAGATCAGCGGGGCTTTGACGAACACTCTCATGAGCCCGTTCACAAACATCTGAACCTGCGTGACATCATTAGTCAGCCTGGTTACCAGCGAAGCCCGGTCGAATTTGTCGATATCCGCAAAGGAGAGCGACTGGATCTTGCGGAACAGATCGGATCTCAGCTCCGCGCCGAAATTCTGCGACACGTGACTGGATACGACATTACGGATAGACGCCGATGCGGCTCCAAGCGCAGTAATGAGCAGCATCAGGCCGCCGATTTTCCACACATAGTCCATCCTCCGCTCAGCGACACCCACGTCAATAATGTGGGCCATCAGAGTCGGAAGCATCAGGTCGCACAGTGCCTCAAGCGTCAAGAATGCGACCGCTACACTGAACGGCTTCCAATACTTGCGTATGTATTTTCCATCAATAGGCATTCTTATCCCACACCCCGTCTCACTCAGCTGAACTGTAATAAATTGCGTGCATTCCCTTCTTCCAACATACTCCTATGTTCTTTAAAAGTCACTAGCTTTGCACTCTATTGAATCGCAAAATCCAGCAAGGCACCCCGTCTGTACACAACCACTGAACCTAAGATGAGATTAAAAAAGCCTGTCCTTCCGGAATATTTTCCGCTGGACAGGCTTAGATTCAAGATGCATCCCCGGAATTCCGGGTCCGGTGAAATAAGAGGAAGATAAACATATTGATCAGCGGTCCCAGCAGAGCGACACTGATCAGGGTCCCGAAGCTGATCGGACCTTTTGCCAGCAGAGCAAGAACGAGCCCCAATATCTCCGTTAAAGTTTTGGCAGCGCCGACGCTCCAATTGAGCTTCTTGTTCAAAGCCAGCGTTAAATCATCGTGCGGAGTTCTGATCGGCACCTTGGTATTCAAATAAATGGCAATGCCCATTGCTAGCACAAGCAGACCTCCCAGAAAGGCTCCATACTTGGCAAACGGCTGCACGGGATTTAAGGACGTAAGGACGTACCCGTTGAAGAAATCAATCAGCGAGCCGACAAGCACAACCGGAATAAAGTTCAACAATTGAGGATAGGTCCGCTTAACGGCAGCCGCAATGAGGATAAGGATAAAGCCTACAATAAAAACCCAGGAGCCGATGGTCAAGCCGATCTGCTGCTGGAGGCCGACATTCAGTGCATCCCAGGGTGCGGCGCCGACATCAGCTCTGATAATCATGACAACTCCGAAAGATATGAGCGCCATGCCCAGAATATAAGAAGCGATTTTGGAAGCAACTTGTCTCATATTGAACTCCTATCGTCGGGGTCTGGTAAGTAGAGAAAAAGAAGTTACGCACGGACTCACGGGTAATTGTGCTTCACCTCGGCTATGCCTGTCAAGAGGAACAGCTGTGGTACATCAGCGGGCGGCTGTAATCCATGAGACGGAAACCTGTATGTGCCCCTTTCTTTCCTCTCGGAGATCTTAAAGGCTGAAATTGAGGTCGTCGGCACCGAACTTCACATCCGGGAAGCTCCTAAACAAAGCAGCCTCCTTCTATGAAAGGGGCTGCTTTTTCATTCGTTCTATAGGCAGTCAGGCATTTACTGTTTTTTAAACCTTTTCTTCAGGAACACGGCTGCGCCTACAACTACAATAAGAGCTATTAGTGCGTAGACGATGTTAGAGTAAATATCCATGTAATGAACGATTGTTTCCCATGAAGCTCCGACCGCGGCGCCGACGTTAACCAGAACCACGTTCCAGATTAGCGAGCCCAAGGTAGTCAGAATAAGGAAGGACGAAAAATTCATTTTGGTTGCGCCCGCTGGAATCGAAATCAAGCTTCGGATCAGCGGAACAAGCCGGCATAGGAAGACTGCCCATACGCCGTATTTTGTAAACCAGTCGTTCGCCTTATGAATATCTTCTTTCTTCAAACGAAGGATCCGACCATACTTTTCTACGATAATTTCTAATCTGCGGACTTCCAGGATACGACCGACTCCATAAAGGATCACCGCTCCTATGACCGATCCCAGCGTAGCTGCAATCACCACACCGGTCACACTGAGACTCGTGTATGTGGTCATAAACCCGCCCAATGTCAGGATAATCTCGGATGGGATAGGCGGAAACAAATTCTCAACGGCAATAAGAAAAAAGATACCAAAATACCCGAACTGCTCCATGATTTCTGTAATCCAGGACTCCAAATACACCACTCCTTTACAACTATAGACGAACCAAATCCGATAAAGTCAGCGCGGCCCCATCTTTATTATAGATACGTTCCAATCAGGCAAGCTGTAAACAATTATGTAAACCGCTTAAATAACCGACTCTAGAAAAGATCATAACGGAATTATGCGCCGGGGTCCACTTTGTTTAAATAATCTAAGCCGCCGGATATACACATTCAGATTCCTTATAGGGAGACCAGCTAGTTTTATCTCATATAAAAAAGCTCTCCGAACGATCATTACATGACCGTTCGGAGAGCTTGGAAAGTTCATCCTGCCAGGCACAAGCGGCAGGTTCGCAAGAAGGGTTGGCCGGTTCTAGTAAGCCAGTGCGAACAGGCCTTTAATGTGCGACAGGTAACGGATGTTACTTGCTTCCTTCATGAGGGAAGCAGGCAGACCCTTCAGGCGGGTCTGGTTAGCACCGATCGAACCGATCGCATCTTTACGGCCCAGACTTCCGAGCGTACCGGAGAATACAGGAGTAAAGCTGTCCATTGGAGCGCCGTTGAAATGTGCGAACAGGTTGTAGCCGATTGTCTCACCCATCTGCCAAGCGAGCTGTGCAGTTGGAGGGAACGGACGCTCAGCACCTGCAGGGAATACCACCGCGCTGTCGCCGGCTACGAATACATCCGGGTGCGAAGTGGATTGCAGGAACTCGCTGACGGTTGCGCGGCCGCGGTTTACTTCGATACCGCAGTTCGCTACGACGGAGTTACCTTGAACGCCGCCCGTCCATACGAGCGTGTTCGTTTCGATTGTGCTGCCGTCTTTGAGAGATACAGTGGATTCCTGCATTTCCGTAATGGCAACACCCGTCAGGAACTTCACGCCGCGCTTCGAAAGGCTGGTTGTTGCGCGCTCGATCAGTTCAGGCGCGAAGCCCATGAGAATGGAAGGAGCCGCTTCTACGCAGTACAATTCCACTTCATTGAAATCAACGCCTTTGCTGCGGCACAGGCCAGGAAGCATATCAGCCAGTTCGCCGACCAGTTCGATGCCTGTCAGACCGCCGCCGCCGACAACGAAAGTTGCGTCCGCTTTGTTCTTGGTCTTGCTGTAGGATTCGATGCAGTCTTCCACGTGCTGGCGGATTTTGTTCGCATCGTTAACCGATTTCAGCGTGAAGCTGTGCTCTTGCAGTCCCGGAATTCCGAAGAATGCCGTTTCACTGCCCAGAGCGACAACAAGTGCGCTGTAATCGAACGATTTGCCGTTGGACAGAACGACACGCTTCTCGTCCGGGGAAATCGTCTCAACCGTTCCGATCTCCAGATTAATATCTTTACCGCGCAGAAGTTTCTCCAAAGGCAGGGCAACTGCTTTCTCAGACAGATTGCCTACAGCCAGACGGTGCAGCTCGGTAATAATTTGGTGAGTCGGAAAACGGTTTACTACCGTAATCGTAGCTTCTTCAGCCGATAAGTGTTCACGGGCCGACAATGCGCTAAGCAAGCCGCCGTATCCGCCACCTAAAATCAAAATATGCTTCGACATTATTCATCCTCCGTTCTTGTTTCTTATGAATTGCGCTGGTTCTGTTTATCTGCTTGAATTTCCAGGAATGCTTGCACGAAGCGGAAAGATTTTTGTACTGTCGGATCTTTCAGCATTTTGAGCAGACCGAAAAGACCGATTGTGGAAGTCTCTGCCTGTGCGCGGTCACCAGCTTCGATCGCAGATGCTGCAACACCTTTGGCTTTCTCTGTAATCGGCTTAACGAATTCTTGCATGCCACCTTTTAAATCATCGATCAGAACTTGGTCCGTTGCAACGCTTTGGGCCAAATCGTAAGCTTTTGTCATAATCGTAACCATTTCGGCCAATTTAGGCAGGTTCTCAACGAGAACAGTCAAGGACTCCTGAACCTCTGGCTGCATCAACTGATCAAGGACATCCTTGGGCTGCTTTTCGATAGTACCTGGGGTTTGAGCGGATGTTTCTGACATAAGTTAACGTCCTCCTTTACATTGAAATAGAAGCCCGTTTATTTTTCGATCCCTGCTAGTCGCGGCACACGTCTTCTATCTCCGCATAAGTTTCCCAAATTAACATAAATGTAATCTCAATCACCGTAGGATTGTAACATTTTTCACATAAAAGGAAAAAGAGTTGCAATCAGCTATCTGGGAGTGACGAGCTCATTTCTTAACAAGGTCGGGAGTAAACAGGTCGAAACGGAACTCTACATACCCCCTATTATACTCCTGTGATGCAAAAAGGAGAAAAGCATTTTTTTGTAGTTGTGAAGGATTTGTGACAAAAATCACTTCTTTTCTCACCTTTATCTCCTAAAGAAGGCATGAAAGCTTATTAATCCCTCGTTTTCCTTCTTTTTATCTGCCAAAAATGCCGGAATTCCGACAAACTGTTGTATTGGAACATACAGTTCCCTCATTCTGCGTGACGTTTAGGAAATGCCGAAAAGCCCGTCAGCCTGAGGCTGCGGACATGTCTCCTACATGTCTCCTTACAACACGTGTGTTTACAGCTTGGACCTGCGGATCAACTGGTTCATGACCTCCGAGAAAATAAGGCCGACGGCGATGGCTCCTGAAATCAGGAAAGCTTTGGCCGCAAGCTGAACGGCGATATTGTAGTCATTCTCCACAAAAGAACGCATGGCATCATACGCCATTCCGCCGGGAACCAAGGGAATGATGCCGGATACGCTGAACACGATGATGGGAGTCTTGTAAATTTTGGCGAAAAGCTGGCTGATAACCGTCACGAAGAAGGCTGCCGCCAGCGTCCCTATCACGGCATCCATATGCTGTCCGTTCACCAGTACGATGTATAGGAACCAGCCCATCATACCTACGAAGCCGCACTGGAGCAAGGTGTTGCGCGGGACATTGAAGATGATCCCGAAGGCTGCGGAGGCAATATAGCTGGTTACAAGCTGCTCAAGCATCACATGATTCCTCCGTCAATAAAATGAAAACACGATGGCAATACCCGCTCCGATAGCGAAAGCCGTCAGGAAGGCCTCCGCTCCCTTGGACAAGCCCGAGACGAGATGGCCCGCCATCAAGTCCCTCACCGCGTTCGTGATTAACAACCCCGGAACGAGAGGCATGACGGAGCCAATGATGATTTTGTCCAGTTCTTGCCCGAGACCGGTGTAGACGAATAAGGAGGACAGCAGCCCGATAATGAAGGACGTCAGAAACTCGGCGAAGAACTTGATCTGCACCAGCCGGTGAAAATACAGCACGCCGGCAAAGCCGATACCGCCGGTTACGACAGCCGGCAGGAAATCGGCCCAGCTTCCCTGGAACATGATCGTGAAGCAGCCGCTCGCAATAGCGGCCGACGCGATCTGCAGCGGGATCGGATAGGCCCTTCTGCTGGCGTCCACTTCCTGCAGACGGGCGTATGCCTGCTCCAGGGTAATCTCGCCGCTGCTGAGCTGGCGCGAGATGGCGTTCACGTGCGTGACCTTATGCAGATTGGTCGACCGTTCGGAGATCCGCACCAGCTTGGTGGGATCGGAGCCGTCGATCGAGAAGATAATGCCTGTCGGGGTCACGAAGCTGTGGGAGTGAAGAACTCCGAAGGAGGCGGCGATCCGAGTCATCGTATCCTCCACCCGGTAGGTTTCCGCTCCGCTTTGGAGCATGATCTTGCCCGCGAGGAGGCATACGTCGATCATGCGGTAGGTCTGACTAGGCGCTTGTTCCATCCTGCACCTCTTTCTAGTGGTAATAAAGACACATGCACTCATGCTGCTGCAGTCAGGCCCGTTATTTTAAAAGTCCGGTCAGTTTATTGAACTCATCCTCTGTCAAATCTCTCCACTTGCCTTTGGCGATTCCATCCAGCTTGATATTCATAATCCGTATCCGCTGCAGACGCGTAACCTGATAGCCGAAAGCCTGACACATCCGGCGGATCTGCCGGTTAAGGCCTTGGGTCAGGATAATGCGGAATACATGATCACTGATACGCGTTACTTTGCAAGGCTTCGTCTTCGTTCCGAGAATGCGGACTCCCGTAGACATCCCTTGGATGAAAGAAGCCGTGATCGGCTGCTTGACCGTCACAATGTACTCTTTCTCATGATTGTTCTCTGCACGCAGAATCTGATTCACGATGTCTCCGTCGTTCGTCATCAGGATCAACCCTTCGGAATCTTTATCTAGCCTTCCAATCGGGAAGATCCGCTCGGGATGACGAACATAATCGACAATATTGCCGGCGATATGACGCTCGGTTGTGCATGTAATGCCGACGGGCTTATTAAGCGCGATATACACGTGCTTCTTCTTCGCGCCGAGAGGCTTGCCGTCGATTTTTACCTCGTCCCCGGCTTCTGCCGTGCTGCCCAGCTCCGCGACGACTCCGTTGATCGTGACCCGTCCGGCCTGAACGAGTTCATCGGCTTTTCTCCTGGAACAAATTCCGGTTTCGCTAATAAATTTATTGATTCTCATGAAGCTGTCCCTTTCTCCGCGCCTGGTATATGGCCCTGCCTTGATTTGGTTGGTTTATATGCCTGTATTGTACCATATCTATGTGTAAATCGTTGTATTCTGAATGGATACATTATCGTCGGTCCGTTTTAATTGACCATTTGTTAAATATCTCGAATAGACGCATAGATCGGTATACCCTCCGCAAGCTTCTATAGAAGATTACGGGCCTTCCTTCCGAAAAAAAACCTTGCTCTATGAACAAGGTCCTTTCCTTCATCTCTATTATTCCGTTATCGCATATTCCGTTATTGCGTTTCCTTCAAATTAACCCCGGTCCGTCTTCCCCAACCAGGAAGGTCAGCCTTTTTTCCAATAACGAAATACTCACTGGGGTATTCAAGTAAATTTCACCGTCCGTGTCCGCTTGCATACTCCGGTCGGTTGACAGGGTAAGCTCCTTGGTGCGGATAAAATCAAAGCTGCTTGAGTGGGCGTCCCATTCCCGGAAGCTCTTGATTTTAAACAGCTCTTTCAAAAGCGGCAACCCCGCTTCACGGATAATGGCAACGTCCAGTATGCCGTCAACCAGCGCATCCGCATCCAGCGGCAGAGGCTGAGTTCCGAGGAAACGGCCATTGGCCACAAAAATCATGACGGCCTCGCCTTCTACAGCACCCCCATCGTACTTCAAAGAGAATCGGAAAGGGTCCGCTGAAGTGACAGTCTGGAACGTACTGATCAAATAACTCAGCTTCCCTAACTTTCCTTTCAGCTGCGGATTAATATTCTCGGAAGTATCCGTTATGAGCCCAACTCCCAGGAAGTTGGAGAAATACCGGTCATTAACCCGGCCGATGTCCACGGCACGCGTAGTTCCCTGCATCAAGGCTTGCGCGGCCTGATCCAGTGTCTGGGGAAGATTCAGCGCCCTGGAGAAATCATTACATGTCCCTCCCGGCAGAATCCCTACCACAGGAGGTGACGCAAGATCTGCCAAACCGTTGACGCATTCGTGCACCGTACCATCCCCGCCAAGAATGAATACCACATCGAATTCTTCGCCCCGCTCCGCGCAGATCCTCTCTGCATCGCCAGGCTTCTCTGTCTGCACCAGAACCAGCTCCCCCACACCTGCCGCCAAAGACCCGATTACCGCCCCGAGTCTGTTATCCGTCTCATCCTGGCCCGCATTTCCGTTATGGATCAGAATTGCCTTCTTAAACATATCAGCCTCGCCCTCCTTAGCTCGCTTCACTCTTCCTAGGATGTACTTACCCGTTAGAAGCATTCTGGATCACTTGCAAGGAAAGAAGAATAGAAGACATTTCACTCAGAACCAATTTGATCCTTCCTGGTCAGCAGCCCGGAAAAGCAAGCATGGATTTACTTTTGGGTTGCATTCGACAGGCTCTATATCTCTTTGCGCTGAAAATAAGCAAGCCCCGCTGCGAAGAAGAGCACAAATCCCCCTGCGATTACATACAACAGCGTATCCAGACTAGTATGCAGCGCACCGAAGCTGTCGTCCCTGGCCGGCAGCATAGCCAGAAAAGGCTGCACCCACGGATAGAAAGGCCCGTACTTCTCCGAATTGGCTACGAGGATATTCGGCAGCGTGAAGATCACATTCAGCGCGAGTGGAGTCGCGAAGCTCGCCCAGGCCACGGACACCCAGAGCTGAAGCGCTGCAAGCGGCAGAGTGGCGAGCCAGCCTCCGAACACCGGCCACAGGATCTGACTCCACGGAATCGGCCCTCCGAAGCCCCTGGCGAAGCCTGCGCTCAGCAGCCCCCCTAACAAAAGCAGCTGGGAAGCGGCCAGCAGCAGCATAACGATCAGAAATTTCGCAATAAATAAGTGCGAACGGGATACCGGCAGGGACAGAATCTGCTTCCAGCCCCCTCCGGTATGCTCATAGCGGCATACAAAGGCCGCGAAGACGCCGGTAAGCAGCGGCAGAAACAACAGCGCATGGATAAGCGCCATGTTGCTCAGCAGCAGAACCCATTCGATTTGCGGTGTACTGCGCTCTGCGTCCAGCATCCCCCCCAGTGAAGCCAGGACGGGCGAAACGAATATGAGCAGCCAGATATTGCTTTTGCGCAGCTTCAGCCATTCCGCTCCCAATACCTTGCCAAAAGCCGTCATCTCAGTTCACATCCTGTCTGTTGAATTGGGTAAGGCCTGCACAAAATACGACGGCACCGAGGGCAAGTCCCATCCATACGGCCTGCTCCGGACCTGCTTGCGTGAGCAGCAAAGGCCACTTCCAGAAGAACCAGTCCGGAGCATTGGCACCGAACAAGCTGAGTACGGTTCCCAGAATGCCCACGGTAAGCGGAATAGCCTGATTTTTAATAGTAATGGCAAGCCACAGCTGCAGCGTAAGAATCGGCGCTCCGGCAAGCAGTGGGAAGAAACTGATGCGCAGCAAATCCGTCACAGGGAAATTCCAGCCGTAGTTTAGCGCGCCTCCCAGAAGAATAGTGCATACAGCCAGCACAAGGCAGGACACCACCAGCAGAATGAAAATCAGCAGCAGCTTCGCGGTAAAAACACTGAACCTCGTGACAGGCAGAGCCAGCAGCTGCTTCCATGCATTCGTCTGATGCTCGTAGCCTGCAATCATCGAAGTCAGCAGCGCCATTCCGAGCAGCAGGGCAGGAGCTGCCATAAACTGCACGTTGGACAACACGCCTCCCCACAGGTCAGCCTCATACTCCTTGGTCAGGTAATCATAGCGGAGGAAGAAGTTAACGGCCTGCAAGCCTACAGCTCCGATCGGGCCGAGAAACACCAGGAACCAGACCAGGGTCCTCCTGATTTTGATAAAATCCGCGGCCAGCACTTTGACGGTCATAAACTGCTCGCCTCCCCCACCAAATCGAGGAATACATCTTCAAGCGATTTCTTCATCTCCTCTACCCGGTAGACGGAGTGACCTGCCTCTACGAGCCCCGCAACGATATGGGCGATCTTCTCGTCGGGCGCCTGCTCCAGCAGCAGCGAGGAGTCCTGCTGCGCCGCGAAGCAGCCTGCGGAGGCGGCAATGCGGACCGCTTGCTGAGGGTCGCTTACGGCGATGCGGATCTGCCCTCCGGCCCGCAGCCTCAGGGCATTGATGGAATCTTCGAAGATCATCGAGCCTCCACGGATGATCCCGACCCGGCTGGCCATCTGGTCCACCTCGCTCAGCAGATGGCTGGATACCAGAACGGTGACGCCGTACTGGTCCGGCATGCTCTTGATCAACTCCCGCATTTCGAGAATACCTGCGGGATCGAGACCGTTCGTCGGCTCATCGAGAATGAGCAGATCAGGATTCCCGAGCAGGGAAGCCGCAATGCCGAGCCGCTGCTTCATGCCCAGGGAGTATCCCTTCACGGCCCGCCCCGCCTCCTTCGTGAGCCTCACGATAGCGAGAACTTCATCGATCCGCGATTTCGGCACATTCAGGATGCGGCGGATCGCTTCAAGATTCTCATAAGCGGTCAGATGCCCGTAGTAGGACGGGTACTCGACCAGCGACCCGACCCTGCGGAGGATCGGCAGCTTATCTTTACGCAGATCTTTGCCGAACAGATGAACGGTTCCTTTTGTAGGCCGTATCAATCCGAGCAGCATGCGGATTGTTGTGGTTTTACCGGCTCCGTTCGGTCCCAGAAAACCGTAAATATCTCCTTTGCGGATTTGGAGATTGACGTTATCGACCGCTTTTCTCGCTCTATAATGTTTGGATAATCCATAAGTCTGTATGACCATGTCATTCATGTCACCATCACCTCGCCTTTATCCTAACGGGCGGAGGTTAAAACGAAAGGTTCCTGTTGGTTAAGTTTTGTTTAAATCCGTGCCTGTTATATAGACTTTCGTGCCCTGCGGAGTACTGACGATATCCCATTCCAGGCGCATTTCTTTAATCATCATGGCCACGATGGTCAGACCGATCCCCGCTCCTTTCCCGGACGAAGGAGTACGCATACCCGGACCGCGATCCTGGATAACGAGTGCGGTGCGCCCTTCCTTCACTTCGGTGCGCAGACAGACATAGCTGCCCGATTTGGCATGGCGCAGGACGTTCTGGAAGATATTATCCAGAATCCGGTTGAACCACTGGGGATCGATGTTCCAATACAGCGGCTCCTCCGGCAGCTGCACATCTACCTCGAATCCATCCTCTTCCAGAACCGGATACCACCCGGCTGCGGAAGTCCTCATAAGCCGGATCACATCCGTCTTGACCGGCGTAAGCGGGTATTTACGCGCGGAAAGCAGCGTATAAGAGAGCAGATTATCGATCAGCCGGTTCAAATCGTCGGATTTGGTGCCGATCAGCGCCAAGGAAGCTCTTCCCTGCTCCGACAGCGGCTCTTTGTCCAGCGTATAAGCATGGCTGCGGATAATGGTCAGCGGTGTCCGCAGATCATGCGACAAGTTAGCGATGAGCTGCTTACGCAGCCCCTCTTCCTCGCGCTCGCGCTGGCGGCTGGTCGTGAGCTCTTCGATCATCCGGTTAAACGCCAGCTCCAGCTGGCCGATTTCATCCATTTTGCGGATGGTAATGGAGTGCGGAATATCCTTCCCTTCCGGCAGCGCCATCGCTTCTTCCAGGCGGACCAGGCGCCTTCGTATTTTATAAAAGAACAGCCATGAGACAAAGAGAAACAAGAGAAAGATCGCAAGAATAATGACCATGACATATTTCTGTGAATAAAACGGATCTTCGGATTTCATAAGCGTCCGCGGAATCTGAATCACCATAAAGCCCTGCTCCGGGTCCTGTCCGATAAACGCGACTACGGTGAAGGGATCTTTTTCATAACTTTTTTTCATAAACGCTATCCCGTCGTCAAAAGACCACTGCTTCGGAAGATCCGTGCGCTCCGGTAGAGCAAGACGTGAAGAACCCGAACCATCCACCCAGAAAAAATCCGCTTTCGGAAGCTTTTCCTTGTAGGTGCGAAGCTCCTGATCCAAGGTCTCAGGGCTTGCCCCGCTTAACTTCTGCGCCTCCTTGTGCCACCACTCTTCGATTCTGTCACCGTGAGCATAGGGGTTCGGCTCGTAGGCCTGATCCCGGTTCACCGTCTCTGGCAAATAATACACCAGTGCCGCAAGCGGAAAAATAAAGGGCCAAATCAGCATCGCCAGAATGACAATCGCCAAATATTTGACGAGCAGGGAGTGACGCCATTTCATCTTCATAATTTCACCCGGTAGCCAATGCCTCGGATGGTCTCCACAATCTCCGGCTGTCCGGGATCACGCTCGATTTTCTCCCGAAGGTAACGGATATGAACCATCAGGGACTTATCTCCATCAATAAAAGGCTCTCCCCACACGCCTTCATACAGCTGCTCTTTGGTCAGAATTTGGTTAGGGTGCCGCAGAAAGTACATAAAAATCTGAAACTGTTTGCCCGTAAGCATGATTTCCTCGTCCGTTCTCGAATCTACGATCCGGTTCTCTTCCATGTACACCTTCAAATGATGAAGCTGAATCATAGGGGCCGACAGCTTGCCCGCTCTGCGCAGCAGAACCTCCACTCGCGCGGCAAGTTCATCGGGATGGAACGGCTTGGTTACGTAATCATCGGCAAACTGCAATCCCTGAAGCTTATCATCGATAGCTGTCCTCGCAGACAGCATAAGGATAGGCGTATCGGGATAAGTTTTCTTCATCCGCTGTCCGATAGAGAAGCCGTCGAGTCCCGGCAGCATGACATCCAGAATAACCAGGTCGCTCCGCTCCCAGTAATCGGCCGCCTTGTCTCCGGAGGTGAGCCAGATGACGTCGTAGCCCCGCTCTGTCAAGTGGCCGTCTACCCATTTGCCTATCTCGGCATCGTCCTCTATGTATAGAATTTGTTTATTCATTGCCTCCGGTTCTCCTTCCACTTTCTTCCCAATTATATATCCGTTACTTTACAAAGACATCTGCTGCATTGTCAAAGTTCACTTGGAGCATTCGTTAAAAATCGGATTGGAATTCGGAACCGCTGAATTTCCTGCTGTTAAAGACAGTTCTTCCAGCACCCATTCCCTATATGACAAACGGGATCTCCATGAATTACTATAGACATAAACTCTCCCTTCATCTCTATAGAGGCCGAGGACGCACGAGAAACTGGAGGCACCGCACAGATGTTCAACCTAACCCGTCGTTATCGCAAACACACTTTATCTATCCTCCATAAAAAAATAAGCTCCGCTCTGCGCCTTCTGGGCGGCATTCCGTTCAGGAAGGGGGCGGTTATCGCGGGACGGTACCGGATCGGGCGCTGGCTAGGTTCGGGCAGCTACGGCGTAGCGTATTTGGCTGAGGACCTGCGGCACGGCCGCGAGTGTGTAGTGAAGCGGGTGTGGCCTTTGCGGGGCGGCAGCCTCCGCGCCGATCTTATTTACAGCATGGAAACGGACATGCTGCGCCGCTCTAGCCATCCCGCTTTCCCTGTTATCTACGAATCGTTCCTCTGGCGGGGGCAGCGCTGCTTTACGATGGAATTTATGCCGGGCACCAGTCTGGACGCTTTGCTGTTCCGGGATGAGCGGAAGTTCACGGAATCGCAGTCTCTGCGCATCATCCGTCAGCTGCTGGATCTGGTGATCATTCTGCACGGGGAGGGCATCATCCACCGCGATATCTCCATAGCTAACGTGCTGCTGGACGGAGATACGGTGAAGCTGATCGACTTCGGGCTGGCCCGGGAGATTCCGGTCTCAGGCGATCTCCTTGCAGAGCCTCCGGCATGGGAAGAGCTCGATGCCCTGGACGATGATCCTTCGGAGAAGAAGTTTAGGCGCGCGCTGCATGTTTCGAGCGATTTCTATGCCATCGGCCATCTGCTGCTCTTTCTGCTCTACAGCACCTACGCCATGGAGGATGCGGGACCGGATTCTTCCGCCGCAATCGCGGAATCGGACCCGAGCCGGGGATGGGAACATGAGCTGGAGCTTCATCCGGCAACAAAAAAACTGCTCCGCCGGTTGTTAATGACGGAACAGCCTTTTCTGAATGCAGAAGAAATCTGTACATGCGTGGATGACATTCTGCCCCTGCTTCCTGCAGCAGACTAACTGCTGTACGAACTTGAAGAACGTTTTTTCTTGTAGTGGTTGTGGCCGTAGTTGTTATGATTGCCATGTTTCTGTTTGCCATGCTTCCGATAATCATCACTGCTGTATTTAGGACGGTAATGCGAACTGCTGTGTTTGTCTTGGCCGAGAAGTTTACCCAATAATTTGCGCAGCATACGTCATACCTCCTTTCGAGCATTTGGACGTACTATACGGGAGCGAAGGTGATACGTTTCATCCGCAAGTCTCTTAAAAATCGTCTCCCCTTAAATCTTTATCCATTTGCCCGCTTGCTGAATAAATCTACGGACTCCATGTGTTACATGCAGAAAAAGACAGCAGAACCTATGTCCTGCTGTCTATGGGAAGAATCTGATTCTATTGATATTGCCGGGCCTCCACTAAGCTGCACTTGAACCTTAAGCTTGTTTGGAAGCCTCCAGATCGATTGAAATTTTAATTTCATCTCCGATCAGCATCCCGCCTGTTTCCAGTGCAGCATTGTAAGTGAGACCATAATCGCTGCGTTTAATACTTCCTTTGCCGCTGAAGCCTACTTTCTCATTGCCCCAAGGATCTTTGCCTGCTCCCTCGAAGATAACATCGAACGTCTCGGGACGGGTAACGCCATGCAGCGTAAAATCCCCTGTTACTTTATACTCATCATCGCCGGTTTTTACGATTCGGGTAGACCGGAAGGTCATCTCCGGATTCTTCTCTACGTCAAAAAAATCGGCGGAACGCAGATGGTTGTCACGGTCGGCATTGCGGCTGTCCACGCTGCTGAGGTCAACCGAAACATAGACGGCGGCCGTCGTAAGATCGGAAGGATCTGCATCGATTTGTGCTTCGAAAGACGCAAAATTACCTTTTACTTTGGCGATCATCATATGCTTAACCGAGAAGTCCAGGCTGCTGTGTGTAGAATCTACGATCCATTTGGAACTTGTCATGTGAATTTCCCCCTTGTAATTAACTTACTAAAAAATATTCGCTTACTAAAAGTTATTATATTACCATCATATTCGCTGCTGCTCTTTTTGTCAATCCTTTGTAAAAAATAGCAGCAGTCCTCCGCATATAAACGGGTGTCAGCAAATGTCCAAGATAAACATAAAAAAGACTGGGGAAGCCCCCAGCCTTTTTCTTCTTATTCCTGATACAGACGACAGACAGCGTATCATGGACACTGTAAAATTTCCTCACAACCGGTATCCGTGCATCCGCATATTCACCCACCGCCCGTTACCACTTGGAAGAACCCGAGGATCTTCCTCCGCCTCCAGAGCGCCCGCCGCCCCAGCCGGAACTACCGGAGGAACGCCCTCCTTGCCCGCCCCAGCCAGAACTGCCGGAAGACCGGCCTCCGCCTCCCGGTCCTCCAGGACCGTTCCTGCGCGCGCGCTCTGCGGACAAATGACGCTGATAATCGCGATCCATCTGTGCCAAGATCTGCTCACCAGCCGTGATTTGCCGCATCGCTTCCACGAAGAGCCCCTGCGCGATCAGGCGCTCGCTCTCCTCCGCCAGCGTTCCATAGCCGGAGGAGTACCGGGCGAGGCTGATGCTGCGGCCATAGCGCGTGTGCCTGCTGCGGAACTCTTCCTCAAGCTTCCTCAGAAGGCGGACAGCCTCCTCTTTTTCCCGGATCAACTGCTGCACCTGCTCTGCAACACGCAAGCTGTCTGCATCGGATCTCTGCAATTGTTCCTCCACCCGGTCCACATCAAGACCGGAGCCTTTCATTTGCCGCTGGAGATCTTCCGTGCTTCGGATGCCGTCTGTTATCCTCCCTGCCAATTCCGCCCGGTTTACTCCCAGCTGACCTAAACTTGAGGATGCTTGATAAAGCCGCTCCTGAACCTGCTGCAGACGGGATTGTGCTGAGCGCACCCGCTGGTTCAAGCTATCGTAGTAACCAAGAATGAGCTGTCTTGACTGCCTGATTTCCGCAGCAAGCTGGAGTGCCTTTCCGCTCTGTTCGGCCGCCTGTCTATATTCCTGAACGTCCGCGGCGACTTTCGACCGGATGTCTGACAGCAGACGGATCATCTCTTCCTGCGCCTGCAGCAGACTGTTATATCTCGCCGTCTGCTCGTGTATATGATTCGCTGCGAAATCCACCGCCAGCTTGGCTGATTCGCTACGATAGACACGATCGAAATCGTTCAGCTCCTGTACAAGCCCCTCAAGCTCACGCACGGCTTCCAGAGCAGAATCCCGGTTATGAATCATTTCTTCGACAAGCGCACGCGCCGAATTTAGACCTTCCTCAATCCGGCCTGCCGTCCGCTGTGCTTCCTCCGCATCCCCCTCCTGCAGACGAGCGGCCAGCTGGGGAACTGCATTGCTGGTTTTCTGCAGAATGGCATACGGGTCCCCATCCGTCAGCAGAAGCCTCTCCCGCACGGCTATACTCCTCAGCTCTTCCTCCAGCGATTGAACGCGAGGGATGTAGCGAGGATGCTCCGCCTCCAGCTTGCCCAGCACGTCTATGGAAATTCGGATTGCTTCCAACTGCTTCAGCGAGGTCTCGGCCGAGCTCCCGGCTTGCAGATAATCGAACTCATCCAATTCGTCAGCCTTTTCCAGTTCAGCCTGAGCTTCCTGCACTCTCATCTTCATTACAGATAGAGGGTAAGAGGTCTTCGCAGCCCATGCTTCAACCAAAGAATTTGCTGCGGCGAACTGTTCCTTAGCCTGCTCAACCGATCTCCTTACCTGTGCTGATTGTTTCTCGAACTCCGTCAGCCGGGTCTTGTAAGGCTCCAGCCGGTTAATATAATCCCCTACATCTTCCAGGAGCTGGCGGGCGCTCTTCTCTTCGGCTGCCTTGACGAAGAATGCAGCCCGCTGCGCCTGCAGCCTTTCCTCTAATCTTCCGGATTCGCCTTGGAATGCAAGAATAGCCTCTTCGAGTTCCTCGGCTTGCTTGCGTGTCTCCCCCTGAAGAAAACCCTTCTCCAGCTCTTGGAAGATGTCCGAGAACAGCAGCCCGTTCAGAACCGGCTGAGCTTCTGCGTGCAGGCGCTTGGCTTCATCCAGATGCTTACGGGTCCGCGACATTCTCCTGTACTGCATACCGAGCAGTACGGCAGCGAGCAGCAGAATTATGGCTACTGCAACTATCGTCAGATTGGAGCCGGACATGCCGTTTGAAGCGGCTGCTCCTCCAAGCCCGGGCACTGCCGCACGGGGCAGATCATTCACATAGTTGCTGATGGCCAGAATTCCATCGGCAACTCTCCCCTGTCCCGCAAGGGGAACAAAATTAAGATCAACAATTCCTTTCGCGTTCTTTGCTTTGGTTCTCGAGACTGCGGTTTGGAGTTGTTCATTGTCAAAGACGAGATGTACATAATTAGGAGAAGTCGTAACGACCAGCATAAGCTGATTTCCCGACAATCCCCATTGATCGTAAGCCGTGTTAGCAAGCTGCTCTCCTTCTTGTTCATTCAGCCCTTTGGCTGTTAGAAGGAGCACCTCATAGTCCCGGCCTTGAAGTTCTTGCTCCACTTGTCTGGCCTGACTAGAAGTCAATAAACCGGCAGGATCTGTCACTATCCCCGTTCTTTCTGGAGCCGGCGGCGCAGCGACAACGGTCGTGCAAATCATGACAAGAAACAGTACAAGCGCTAGTACGGTCCTGCTGATTGTGTTCATCATGTTCCCCCTTCACGCAAATACGGTGATGCCACTTCTTATGATAACTATACCCCAAAAGCAGATTTTTGTACTTGGCACGGCTTCCGGACGACGAAAAGCCCGGAATCAGGACTGTCCTGATTCCGGGCTTAAAGGTTTTAATAAGATAAAAGATGACTAGCAAAACTGTTCATTCGGAATTAAGGATTTACTGGAATTACATTCACGATCGCATCCAGTAAAGCTCCTGTTTTATCCATGCCGTATTCCCAGAACATAGCTCCTCCGAGATCGTTATCCACCACATACTGCGCTTTGGCGGCTACGGATTGCGGATCGTCATAGGAAAGGAATGTGGTGCCGTCAAACAGATAAGGAGCTTTAGCTGCATCATCCCAGTAACGGACGAACCCGTTAGCGCTGTTATAGTTTGCCAGGATATCATTATAGGTCGGAGCATTTCCACTGCCTTTGGCTTTCTGTCCAAGTCCATTGTTAACTGTCGACTCGACATTGTACCAGATGTGACTGTAGAAGCCCGCTCCGATTACAATTTTATTCGACGGCATTCCTGCCGCCTGGTATCTCTTCACAACCATATCTGCGCTCATGCCAGGTCCGTACAGATTCGTGTGATGTCCGGTTTTAGCGGACCAGCCACCTTCGAAGTCATAGGTCATGATGTTGATGTTATCCAGCAAAGGAGCAATCTTGTCGATTTCAACTGCAGCAATATGCTGGGTACCAGCTCCGCCTGCCATTGAAATCTCATAATACTTGTTGTCTTCCAATCCTTGTTTATTCAACTTCTCTCTCAGCATTTGCAGAAGCAGAGTAAAGTTCTTCGTATCTTCGGGTCTTGCCTTCATAACACCATCCGCACTGATGGAAGGATACTCCCAGTCGAGATCTACCCCATCCAGCTTGTACTGTTTGATGTAATCGATAATACTGTCTGTGAAAATGTTGCGTGCTTCATCGGTTAACACGGCATCCGAGAAACCATCTGCACCCCAGCCGCCAATAGCGATCAGAATTTTCAGTTTCGGATTCTGTGCTTTCAAGCTTTGAAGGTACGCATAGTTCGCCTCATCATTCTGTCCAGCAAGCGGAATAATCTTTCCGTCTTTAACATGAGTAAAGGAATAATCCAGATGTGTTAACTTATTGGCATAAACAGAATTGGTTACAGACCAATCTTCCCAACCTGCGATATAACCGATGACTTTCTTCTGCGGTTTAATTGTGAAGTTTACGGTTGTAGAAGCTGTCTTACCCAGTGTCCCGTTAGCGGCGGTTACAACAAGGACATATGTCCCCGCCTCGGTAATGCCGGTGCCTTTCGTATAAATCTTACCGTTAAGAGTAGCTCCGCTAACTATTCCGGGAGCGTCTGTCCAGTTCGGCAAAACGCCGGAAGTATACGTCTGGCCATCCACGACGTTAATTACCTGTGGAGCTGCAGGAACAGCACTGCTAGGTACATAAGGTTTTCCTTGGAGTCCATCGGCTAAAGCACCTAGTAGAACTCCAGTTTTATCCTGGCCATACTCCCAGAACATGGCTCCGCCCAATTCTTTGTCGAGTACGTATTGAGCTTTGGCCGCTGCTGATTCCGCATCATCATAGGATAAGAAGGTACTGCCATCGAACAGGTACGGAGCTTTAGCGGTATCATCCCAATAACGGGTAAAGCCGTTCACTTCGTTATACGTAGCAGCGATTACGTTATAGGTTGGCGTATTCTGACTGCCTGTAGCCGATTGACCTAGTCCGTTCTTATCTGTCGATTTAACGTTGTACCAGATATGACTGTAAAAGGCCACTCCGATCACAATTTTGTTGGCTGGCACTTTAGCTGCTTTATAGTTGTTCACAACCGAATCGACACTGAATGCTCCTCCCCCATAAAGGTTCGTGTGATGTCCGGTCTTAGCGGACCAGCCGCCCTCGAAATCATACGTCATGATGTTAATATTATCTAAAATACTTGCTACTTTCTCAGCTTCAATCCCTGCAAGTTTATCGTTGCTGGCTCCTGCAGCCATAGAGATCTCGTAATACTTGTTATCTTTCAGTCCTTGGACATTCAGCTTCTCACGTAGCTTCTGCAAGAACAGAGTATAATTTTTTTTGTCTTCAGGTCTTGATTTCATTGCACCGTCTACACTAAGGGTAGGATATTCCCAGTCGATGTCTACCCCATCCAGCTTATTGTCCACCATATACTGAACAATGCTATCTGCGAACGTATCGCGGGAATCTTCGGTTAAGACCGCATCTGAGAAACCATCCGCTCCCCAGCCGCCGACCGCTATCATCAGTTTAAGGTTCGGATTCTGGTTCTTCAATGTATGCAGATAAGCATAATTTGCCGCATCATCCTGATAAGGGGCCGGGACGATCCGGTCGTTCTTCACGTGCGTGAATGAATAGATCAGATGCGTCAGCTTCGCAGCATCGATCGGATTTGAATCCGCAGAATAGGAATTCCATCCGGCTGCATATGCAATTACTTTCTTCTGTGGATCTACAGTAAAGTTGACTGTTGTAGAAGCCGTCTTGTCTAAAGTCCCGTTAGCAGCCGTTACAACAAGGACATAGGTCCCTGCTTCTGTAATGCCGGTACCTTTCGTGTAAGCTTTACCGTTGAGGGTAGCTGCGCTTACCGTTCGGGGGGCATCCGTCCAGTTCGGCAGAACACCGGAAGTATACGTCTGACCATCGGTTACATTCCGCACTTGCGGAGCCGCAGGTACAGCATTATCTGGCACATAGGATTTTCCTTGGAGTCCATCGGCTAAAGCACCGACCAGAACGCCCGTCCGGTCCTGTCCATACTCCCAGAACATCGCGCCGCCCAAATCCTTCTCGAGGACATACCGAGCTTTTGCCGTTACAGACTCCGCATCGTCATAAGACAGGAATGTACTGCCGTCGAACAGATACGGAGCTTTTGCCGCATCATCCCAATAACGGGTAAAGCCGTTCGCCTTATTATATATGGGTGCAATAACGTTATAAGTCGGTGTATTCTGGCTCCCTGTAGCAGCCTGACCCAATCCGTTCTTATCGGTTGACTTTACATCGTACCAGATGTGGCTGTAGAAAGCCGCTCCGATCACAATTTTGTTAGCAGGTACGTTTGCATTTCTATACATCTTTACGACGGAATCGACACTGATGGATCCGCCGTAGAGGTTCGTGTGGTGTCCGGTTTTGGTGGACCAGTTACCCTCGAAGTCATACGTCATGATGTTGATGTTATCCAGAATAGCCGCTAATTTGTCCGCTTCGATTCCGTCCATTTTCTTCTTGCTTGCTCCGGCGGCCATCGAAATTTCATAGTACTTATTTTCTCTAAGTCCTTGTTTATTCAGTTTCTCGCGAAGAAGTTTCACGAACAACGTGAAGTTAGGCTTGTCTTCGGATCTGGCCTTCATGACACCGTCTTCACTCAGAGTAGGATACTCCCAGTCCAAGTCCACCCCATCCAGCTTGTTGTCCACGATGTACTTCACAATGCTGTCTGCGAACGTATTGCGGGAATCCTCCGTCAAGACTGCATCCGAGAAGCCATCCGCACCCCAGCCGCCGATCGCAATCATGAGCTTAAGTTTCGGGTTCTGATTCTTCAGAGTATGCAGATAAGCATAGTTCGCCGCGTCATTCTGATAAGGAGCTGGAACGATCTTGCCGTCTTTTACGTGTGTGAACGAATAGATCAAATGCGTCAGTTTCGTCGCATCAATCGGATTCTCTGCAGAATAGGTTTCCCATCCCGCTGCATAAGCGATCAGTTTCTTAGCTGCCGCCGGCTCGGTGGTACTTCCTCCGCCGCCAGAACCGCCGCCGCCGTAGCCAGGTGTGCCCACTACGATAGAATCTTTCTGCGGTCCGTCTTTTTTACCTGGCGCTTTGTCAAAAGCAGAACCTTTGCCGCCTTCATTTACGGTAACAGATTGAACTGTTCCGTTGCCTGTAACTTTAGCAATTGCATCCAGGATAAGGGATACAATCGTTGCATCCGCCTGAACGGAGATAGCAGAGTCACTGCCGGTAACTTTGACCGTTTCGATTGTTCCCTTAACGAGATCAACCTTGATTTTTTGGCCGGCAATTGTCAGTGTGGCAAATTGTCCGGACAATGTAACGGATGTTTCCGCCGGCAGCTCTTTGGATAGCAGAACATCCACGAACCCGGCGCCTGTCAGCGCCTCTTCTTCTAATTTCACAGGTGATTTAACAATAAGATTCTGGATAGAAGAGTTACCCTTGACAACAAGCCGCACTATACCGCTTGCCTTGTCTACTACGACCGTACCCAAATTAGAATCTACGATATAAATAGAGTTGGCTCCGCCGCCGTTAACGGTTGTGGTTCCTTCTACTTTCACGTTCTTGAGCGTCGCGTCACCTTCACCGATTCCCTTGCCCAAAATCAGATTGCCTTTGATGACCATGTTCTGCAAAGTAACTCCCGGTACGGTAATCGAAACACCGCCTTGGATGGTTTCCGTACCCGTTGCCGGACCGTAAGTACCTGCCTTATCATAAGTAGTAAGCGCTTGCAAATTTGGTGTGCGGCTGAGCAGAACTACCGCTTCCGCGCGGGTCAATTTGCCGTTCGGACGGAATGTACCGTCTTCATAACCATCAATAACACCCTTTGCCACCATTGCGTTTACCGCTTTTTTACTCCAATCTGCAATCTCTGAGCTGTCCTTAATTCCCTCCAGTTTGTCCTCTGACTGTGTATCAAGCGGAAGAACCCGGGATAGCATAACCGCCGCTTCCTGCCTGCTGATCAGCTGATCCGGCTTAATCGTCCCGTCGCTGTATCCATCTACGTAGCCTGCCGTTACAGCTTTGCTGACCTCCTTATACTGCCACTGCTCCGATGTTACATCAGAGAATTGAATGTCTTTCGTTTCGGTTAAATTGAAAAACCGGTTGATAAGCGCCATCAGTTCCACACGAGTGATAGCCTTGTCCGGCTTCAATGAACCGTCCGGATATCCCTCCAAGAGACCTTTATGATGCCATTCAGTCAGCTGAGCCTGAGCCCAATGACCTTCAATATCAGCCGAGTTGGCCTTAGCTATTCCAGGAAAAGCAGAAATGTACGAGGAAAAAATCATACCTGTACACAGAATGAAAACGAGCCATTTCCATAAAACACTCTTCTTAAGCGCTTCCATTTTGCACCCCATTTACTTTAGATTTATACAATACCGGTCACAAAGGCTTACAACGTTCACCTCCAATATCTTTCCTTCGGGCGGTATTGTTTCTAAATTCAGCCTAAAGGCTTGAATTTAAAGCAAAATTACGTACGCTAGGATAAATCAGGTAAGAACAAAGTACTAGTCTAACTGACTTGGTAGTGGAAATAAATGAAAAATACGAAATGAACACGGATGCTTGAGGGAAAAAAGAGGAAGAATACTGTCTTGAATTCCATTATATTCGATTGTAATTGGGATAACAGGGGTGTTTTTATACAAAACAAGGAGACAATTCTCTCCTATTCCATACGAATAGTGCCATTTGATTATTTTTTTCGACATGAAGTCCCATTTTCACTGTTATTCAAAGGAGCTATCTTCTGCATCTACAGGACATGAGCCATAATTCCTATGCAACTGCCGCCGTCCCGTGAGTATAGTGATAGCAGCAAATCATACTGATTCTCTGCAAGACTTCCGGCTTTCAGGACAGCCCTTCAAAAGCAGTGGTTTAAGTAATGCCCTGCAAAGGGTAATCATCCTCTAGATAACCGGCGCCGACATAAGGCCACGGACAGCAAGAGTGTTCTTGTAGTACAGAGAAACTCGCGATAGATCTATCTGAGGGGGAATACGCATGAAGCGAAACCATACCATGATGCAATTTTTCGAATGGCACGTAGAAGCCGATGGTTCTCACTGGAACCGGCTCAAAGAAATGGCTCCGGAATTGAAACGGCTCAAAATTGATTCCGTCTGGATTCCGCCCGTTACCAAGGGCCAGTCCGACCAGGACACCGGTTATGGCGTGTATGATTTGTACGATCTGGGCGAATTCGATCAAAAAGGAACCGTACGGACTAAATACGGTACAAAACAGGAACTGCTTGATGCAATAGCCGCCTGCCAGGAGAACGGATTGTGCGTTTATGCCGATCTCGTGATGAATCATAAAGCGGGTGCGGATGAGAAAGAGCTTTTCAAAGTCATCGAGGTAGACCAGCATGACCGGACCGAAGAAATCTCAGAACCTTTCGATATTGAAGGCTGGACGAAGTTTACCTTTCCGGGACGCGGAGAGAAGTATTCAGCCTTTAAATGGGATTTTGGGCATTTCAACGGCACGGATTATGACGCCAAGGAAGATCGCACCGGGGTGTTCAAAATCGTAGGCGAGCATAAAGATTGGAATGAAAATGTCGATGACGAGTTCGGCAATTACGATTATCTGATGTTCGCCAATATCGATTACAGCCATCCCGGTGTACGGGAGGAAATGATCCGCTGGGGCAAATGGCTCGGGAATACGCTGGGCTGCGACGGATATAGGCTTGATGCTATCAAGCATATCAATCACGAGTTTGTGAAAGAATTCGCAACCGAAATGATCAAAGAGCGCGGCGAAGATTTCTATATTGTCGGAGAATTCTGGAAGTCGGATCTCGCAGCCTGCCAAGCCTTCCTGGATACGCTGGACTATAAAATCGATTTATTCGATGTATCGCTGCACTATAAACTGCATGCGGCGTCCAAGGAGGGGCGAGAGTTTGATCTCTCTACGATTTTTCAGGATACCCTGGTCAGCTCCCACCCCTTCCATGCGGTCACTTTCGTAGACAATCATGATTCTCAGCCTCACGAAGCGCTGGAATCCTGGATTGAAGACTGGTTTAAGCAAAGTGCCTATGCGCTGATTCTGCTGCGTGAAGAAGGCTATCCTTGTGTCTTTTATGGAGACTACTTCGGAATTGGAGGACCTGCTCCGGCCGAAGGGAAGAAGGCCGACATTGATCCTCTGCTGGAGGCGCGCTACCATAAAGCTTATGGCACGCAGGAGGATTACTTCGATCATCCGAACACCATTGGCTGGGTAAGACGCGGCGTGGATGAGATCGAGCATTCCGGAATTGCGGTTGTGATTTCAAACGGCGATAATGGCGAGAAGCGAATGTGTGTCGGAGAAAACCGTGCCGGTGAGCAGTGGACGGATTTGACCGGCAACCGGCAGGAGCAGATCACCATCGGCGAGGACGGTTTTGCCGATTTTCCTGTAAACGGAGGAAGCGTCTCCGTATGGGCATTTGCAGGCGAGAGTTCGGATGGGCACCCCAAGGATGAACAAGCGGGCGGGTCATGCGACAATACGGAGCAATAAAGAAGCAGCCGGGAAAGAGGCAACCGCTAATGATTTCTGCAGTTGCAGTCCTTCAGTGCTTGCTATTACACTAAGCAACGAACAAAGGCAGGGGCCCCAGGGTCCCTGCCTTTGTTCGTTGCCTCTTAACATTACACGGTTAACATTCACTCCGTTCAGCAAGGGGCCTCCAGTAATACAGGCCCTTCCTTTTCACATTCCCAAAACTACATTTCATGGACCCGGCTTATCGAAATCGTAAACACAAAGCTTTCCCCGTAATCCCAAGCAAGATTAAAACCGAATTCCTTATTCCCGGCTACCGGAGTGCCGCTTAGTTTGCCAAGAATTCTCTTACGCCTCATTTTATTTGTTCCGGGAAGACCAGCAGCCCGTTGTAGATCACTTGAGCCGCTTCCGCGCGGGTCGCTGCCTCCAGCGGCGAGAACGTATCGTCCGTTCGGCCGATCATCAGTCCGCTGTGGACGGCCTTGTCCACAGCGGACCGGGCCCACGTGCTGATATCCCCGCTGTCCGCGAAATCAGCCTTAGGCGCTTGGTCCGGACCCGCATGAGTCTTCGCGGCCATGCGGGTCATCATCACGGCGATCTCCTCGCGCGTGATTATCTGCTCCGGCGCGAACGTGTCCGGGCCGGTTCCTTCCACGATGCCGCCCTCGTAAGCGGCAGCTATCGCATCTGCGTACCAGCTGCCGGCCGGAACGTCCCGGAAAGCAGCCGGTTTAGCCGCGGTGAGCTTAAGCTGCTTCACGAGCATCGTCACGAACTGTGCGCGGGTTACTTCCTGCTCCGGCTCAAAGCGGGTATCGCTTACCCCGTCGATGATGTGTTTCCCTGCCAGCTCTTTCACAACCTTGTACGCCCAGTGCTGCCCGGGCAGATCCGTGAACGATTTGTTGTACGTAAACACGCCGTACCGGCTGGAATGCTCTACACGCGCGGCAATCGAGCTGCCATCCGGCTTACCGCCCGCGTAGACTGCTTGACCTGAGGCATCCACAGAATAGATGCCGGCCAGGTTTCGCTCCGCAGGAACCGCCGTCAGCTTCAGCTTCAGTGTCAGGGACTCCGCGAAGGACTGGACGGGCACCTCGTCCCCGCCTAGGACCCGGATGGCGATGCGGACATCCACGGCATCGCCTGCTGCTTGAACGACGGCCCCGCCGCTGCGTTTGTTCCAGGCCGCGACCAGCTTGCCTACCGCATCTTCGCTGACCCGGTCGATGCGGACTAAGAGCGAAGCGGCCGTCTGCCCGGCAGGCACAGCCGCCGCAAGTCCAGCGAGCGCTTCCTTCGGAAACACGATCGTGCCGAAGGTGGTAACTAGCTGGACAGGCGTATCCCCGGCAAGCTCCGCCAGATTGGCGGGCAGGAGCACTTCGCCGGAACTTTTGCCGCTGCCGAAGTCAGCCTGCAGTGTAATGAAGTCCTTATCCGGCTTCGGAATATCACGCGCCGTGATCGTGACCACCGCGGTACTGCCCGGCTGTTCCGGGGTTACCGGCCCCGGTTTAGGGGATTCCGTCCCTCCGCTTCCGTTCCCGCTGTCGCTTCCTCCTCCCTCGCCGTTGTCCCGCTTGGAATACGTGAATGCGGAAGAAGCCGTCGTACCGCCAAGTCCTGCCACCACCTGATAAGTTCCCGTCTCAGCCCCGTGCGGAAGCGTAAAAGAGGTCTTGTAGGCCCCTGCATCCGCTAAAACGATATCATAGAAAACATTCGTTCCGTTAGGCGCCAGAACCTTCACTATGACTTCGGGGAGCTGCGTCTGGCCGGACACCGTAACCGTGCCGCCCGTCCGCACTCCTCCTATGGCATCGAGGGAAATGCCGCTCTTCTGCGCTGCTTGCCCCTCTTGAGCCGCCTCTGCTGCCTGCACTTCCGTGGAAACAGGAGCCATAAGCAGCGCTGCCGCCAGAAGGCTCAGCAGAACCGGATTCCGTCTATTTTCTCTCAAGGTAATGCCCCTTTCGCAATAAGATCACCGAACCCGGAGCGCCCGCCCCGGGCCCGATCTTGGCGCTATCCTTGCCGCTTCCCGCAGCTTCTACTGGTTTAAGTTCGTGATGCGCCCTTCCAGCTTGGAAGTAATCTTGCCGCCTTTGAAGGTCTGGGTAATGTAAGCGTAGAAGACATCGAGATCATTCAGACCCACTTCCACGTTCGTTCCTTCAAGAAGCACTTTATAGTTGTCGCCGCCTGCCGCCATAAAGTTATTTACGGTTACCGTATACGTTCCGTTATCGTCGATCGGTGTTCCATCCGCTTTCTTCAGATCGGCTACCCGCTCTTCGATCGGCTTGCTGAAGTCAGCCGTATAGCTCAGACCCGAAATCTGCAAGGTCTTCGTATCCGGACTTCCATCCAGCTTTTTGCCCCATTGCTGCTGAAGCAGTTTTTTGATCTGCCCGCCGGTCAGCGTCAGTTTAACGAGTGTATTGCCGAATGGCTGGATCTTGGCCAAGTCCGAGAACTGGATGTTGCCCTTAGGCAAATCGGCGCGGATGCCACCCGGATTCATAAAAGCAAAATCCGACTGCATCCCGTCACGCATCGCATCCGCGATGAGATTGCCCAGCGCATTCTCCCCGTTATAGGCGCCTGTCCGGGCATAAACGACATCTGTGGTTCCTACCGGCTCCTTAAGCACCGGGAACTTATCCAAGTACTTGTTAATGAGCGCGAGTACTTCTGCGTCAGGGGTAACGCCTTCCTGCTTCACATCCACGATAGCGGCGGTTTTTGTGACAATATCGCCTGTAGCCGGATCAATTTCCAAGTCTACGTCTGCAAAAGCAGTACCGTATGAGTACGCCTGCACCATCAGCTTGTTATCAACGATCGTATTCACTTTGGCATGATTATCTCCGGCAAAAATAACGTCGACTTCATCATCGATTGCATTCGCCAGATCTACGGCTTCTCCGGATGCCACGTTATCTTTCACACTCGCCGGGTCATGCGCAAGCACGACGATGGCTTTGACGCCCTGCGCCTTCAGTTCCGCCACCGCTTGGTTGACGACAGGCGCCTGCTCGACAAGCTTGACGCCCTTCAAGCCTTCCGGCGAAACCTTGTTGACCGTCGACATCGTCGCAACGCCGATAAAGCCGATTTTGGCGCCTCCGATTTCTTTGATGACATAGGGCTCGAATAAAGGTTTATCCGTGGCCGCATCCAATGCGTTTGTGCTTACATAGGGGAAATTCGCTTTGTCATAGAGGACATCCGGCTTCTTAGGATCGGGTCCCCCGTTAATTTGCGCACGGAGAGCTGCCACGCCCTGGTCAAACTCATGATTGCCGAGCGTACCGACATCGAATTTCATCAGATTCATAAATTCCATGGTAGGCTTATCCCTCTCCATAGAAGAAACAGGTGCAGTCGCTCCCACGGAATCTCCGGCATGAACGAGCAGCGTGTTCGGATTCGCTTTTCTCCACTCTTTGAAGTAAGTGGCCAGATAGGCGGCGCCACCGACTTTGCCGTATCCAAAATCAGAAGTCGTATCCAGCTGCCCATGGAAATCGTTAACGCCGAGCAGCTGCACCTTAACCGGCTGACCCGGGTTTGGCCGTGTGCCGCCGCTCAGGTCCAGCGAATAGACGGTGAAGCCTTTATCCGTGGTCACATTCGTGTTCTTAATGTGGGGGTTGTCTGCCAAATACGCAACCGCATTCGGAGAGCTGGTGAAGGTTACCTTAGGACTGCCTGTAACCGGCGCGATGGACCAGTTCTTGTCCGCAGAAGGATTAATCGTCTTCTGCCCGCTGATGTAATCCATCAGCACCTGCCGGTTCTCATCGGCCGAATCCACAACGAGCTGCGCCCCCTTGATGCCAGGGAAGTTGCCCCCGCCGCTTGCACGGTAGTTGTTCGTCACCACGATGAACTCCTGCTCGGGATTAATCGGCTGCCCGTTATAGTGCAGATTTACAACCCGGCTGGAGGCCGCATCGTTCAGACTGCCATCCGGCTTATATTTGGCCGGTTTCGTAACATCCAGCTGATAGGTCACTCCATCGATGATATCAAAGTTGAACACCTGGAAGCCCGGATTCAGCAGGGGCTGCTCTTCGGTGAGGGACGGATTGATCTGGTTGAACATGCCTGCGGACATATCCAGCCAATCCTTCACGACCGCCCCCTTCACTTTGACTGCTTTGAGCGTATTGTCGTAGAGATACAAATCGCTGGCGCTTTTAATCGCAATAGAGCCCTTGGCAATATCCGTATATTCCTGCGGGCCGTTGCGTCCTGCTTTGAACGGAGCTCCTACGGACAGAACCGGCAGATCTTTATACTGCGGAGCATTCGTCGCAATATATTTGCTGACATATTCCTTCTGCGCGTTAGTTACGATTTGGACCGAAGGATCATCCTGCACGAGGGCAAAATAGCTGTGAATAGGCGCTGTCGTTTCACCGATCGGCTGATTAGCGTACGCTTTCGTCGCCCGATGCTCGGCCTCTACGGCTTCCAGAATGGCCGGATCGGCTTGTACAAGTTCTTTCTTCGCCGCATTATCGTAAATCGCACGGGTAGAAGATTGTGAACCGGCAACTCTCCATTTGCCGCTATCCTGAACCAGCTTCAAATCGATCAGGCCAAGGTTCGCGCCGCCGTAACCGGCCTGAACGGCCGCAACGCCATTGATCGTGCCTTTGACATTGTCTACACCCGGCAGCGGATTCCCCTTCGCGTCTTTGAACAAGCCATCCAGGGACTTGGTGTCCGCTGCCGGGAATACCTTGTGCGTATGCGAGAACGTAATCGCATCGATTCCCGCTACCTTGCTCAGCGGCAGGATCGCGTCTTCTGCGAAAGTATCCGCCTGAGCCGCACCGTTAAAGCCGGAATGGGCCAGCGCAATAACGACATCCGCGCCTTCCGCTTTCATCTTAGGCACGAATTTGGAGGCCGTCGCCACGATATCCTTGGCGATTACCTTGCCCTCCAGATTGATCTTGTCCCAATCCATGATCTGAGGGGCCACCAAGCCGAGAACGCCGACTTTGATCTTCTGATCCTGGCCCTTCTCGTCCTTGTAAGTTCTATCGAGAATCTGATACGGAGTGAATTTATTCGCATCGTTATCCGGATTATTATCATGATCGTCCACATAAATATTCGCATTCAGATACGGGAACTCCGCGCCTTTAATGGACTTATCCAAGAATTCCAGTCCGTAGTTGAATTCGTGATTGCCGAATGTTGCCGCATCATAGTCCAGTTTATTCATCGCTTTATATACCGGATGAACCGCGTTAGGCTGTTTCAGCCCGTCAATGGTGGCGATATAGGTCCCCAGTGGGGTTCCCTGGATCAAATCCCCATTATCCACGAGAAAGGTATTTGGGTTTTCTTTGCGCGCTTCCTTGATCAAGGAGGCGGTTTTGGCCAAACCAACGGTTAAGGAAGGAGCATCTTTATAGTAGTCGTAATCTACCAGATTCGTATGTACATCCGTCGTTTCCATAATACGAAGATTTAAAGAGGAAGAATAAGAAGAGGGCTTGATCGTAACCGGTTCTGCCAGATTATTACCAACATTCGATAGATTTCCGCTGTATGAATCCACTACAAAAACACGGACAGACAGGTTCGGGCCCACAGAATTAAAATGGGCTGTTATTTTCTCCGGAGCTGTGATGTCCTTCTGGACAGCAGCAATCCCTACAGGCGCAGAGCCGTTGAAGAGTTCAAAAACCACGACTTCTTCACCGTTGTGACTCTCCCCCGACGGACTGACCCGGACACTGGCACGCACGCCTGAAGCCGTGTCCATCACCGGATCAGCGAGTACAAAGGATCGCACTCCCGCTGCGGCACTTGCGATTCCAGCATCCGATTGCGGATCTGCCTGGGCAACCACAACCCCCTGTTCGATGGGCCTCTGGGCCTTAATAACACCCGGTAAAATCTGCACGGAGATTAATCCGAAAGCCAAAGCCGAAGCTGTCAGCTTCCTCCACTGTTTAAGCGTACCGATTCCCATTCTATGAATCCCGCCTTCCCTGTAAATAGATTACAGGAAATAGTTTACCAGAAGTATTTTAACCACGTGTTAATATTTTTAGAATTTATTGTAAAATGAGTCTGGAGTCATAGCCGTTTAGAATCGGGCGGGAGGGAGTCCCGGGTGTTGCTGTTAACCTGCACCGGTAACTCAAAAAAAGCGCCTTCCCAGGTTCGGAAAGACACTTCCATGAAGAGAGGTAAAGCAATGAATAAACTTGGAATTGTATTCACTTCGTTCGGACTGTTCTTTATTGCACTTGGAAGCTGGGAAAAAATATTTTTATTTTCAACTAGCCCTTCGGAACATATGCAGCTAGTACGCAACAACATTCCATCTGAAATATGGAATATCACCAGCTACACCTTATACTCCGGAATCTTCCTGTTTGCACTTGGAGTCCTTATCGTCGCCGCCACCCGTAGGAAATGAGAACTTGTTACTCTGCATGCGCCCTACTATTGTCACGCTTATTGCCGTGCTATTTCACGGCTACAAAAATCTCGACAACGGCGGCCGCCGGGTCAAACTTCGCAAGATCGTACCGCTCAAAATCCCCCGTATAAGTCCGCTCCTCTGAGGATTGCCCGAAATACTGCCAGATTTCCTGCCACTTTTGGGCTACGACCTGCTGCACCGGCCCTCTCTGCGTAGTGAAAATCTTATACTTCGCTGCGGGCACCGCCGCTGTTGCAAGCCCTTCGCGTACTTCCCCCGCCCCGAGCTCATGCCCGATCAGCGCCGTATACGCTCCGCTGGCATCCGTTTCATAATCCGTGTACAGTCCATAGAGAAACTGAGGGTTCCGGATGCCCGGCGCAACCGATAAGCCGCTCTCAAAATATTGCTGCCACAAGGCTCCCAGCTTCCCCTCCGGTCCCGCTTCCTGCTCGTTAGTTGTCCGGCAGTGGACACCGGTCAGTTCAAATGCCGGCAGCTGTGTATAGTTGTTTGTCATGTTCATACCCTCATTTCCGTTCATATACTTGTATCTTACGGGATTAAATTGGACATCAGTGTGTCATATTTCCGCATATTGATCCACAATTTGGGCAGCACGTCTCTTCAGTTCCTTCACCACCGCAGCCGGCCCTTCCACCTTAACCTTATTCCCGTAACTGAGCAGCTGGCTATAGAACCATTCGTCGGCGTTAAATTCCCCCATGACACGCATCGTCCCGTCTTCCAGATACTCAACCTGTTCGGGAAAATAAGAATCTCCCACCCGGTGTTTGACCTCCGGCCGAAAAATCAAGATGACTCCGGCCACTTTATTATCCGCAGACCAGGCGGCATCCCAGCTATAAGCATCTACAGGAGGCGCCTTGCGTGCTTCGAAGAGCCGGGTGTGTACTTGCCATTCACATATCCTCGACAGCCTGAAAATACGAAAGTCCGCTCTCAGCTTGCAGTATGCCAGCAGGTACCACACGTTTCCTTTCAGAATCAGACTAGCGGGTTCTACCTCTCTCTCTGATTCGCTTCCGTTCATATTAGTATACCGGATCGTTACCAGCCTGGACGCCGCAATCGCTTCCTTGAGCGCATTGACTTTATCTCTGACCGCCTGCCCCTGCCCCCATGGATTAAAATCAAACGTAATCGCCTCACCGCTGATATCCAGCCGGTCCCTCTCCGTCTTGTTCAGCATAGCTTTCACTTTCTCAAGCAAGTCGGCCAGCTTACTGTCATCCAGAGCCGTATGAATGCCTTTGACCGCAGCAAGCAATGACCGCAGCTCTTCCAGTGAGAGCACCTGACGGCTTAGGGTATAATGCTCCATTATTTCGAAGCCTCCGGCAGTTCCCTGATGAGCAAAAACCGGAATTCCCGCCCCGCTAAGGGTTTCCATGTCCCGGTAGATCGTCTTGGTAGACACCTGGAACCGGTCGGCCAACTCCTTGGCGCTCATTTTTTTACGGTTCAGCAGCAGAATGGTCATCGCGAGCAGCCGGTCAATCTTCATTTCATCCTCCCCCTCTATACAATAAGAAAAACCGGCAGCTCATAGAAAAGCCCGGTTTGTATTAAGATGCTATGGTTTCTTGCAAAGTCAGTCTTCCCGGAATAATTCGCGGTACAGAAAGGGTCCTGTGCAAGCTAGTTATGGGTCCCTCCATTATGTTCCCCGTGGAACAATCGGTACCCGCTTCTCTTAAATGTACCACGTATAATCAACTGAAACTAGACCTATCAAGGTACCGTCGTCCCGAGCTATACACACCCTTCAGCCCCTTATAAAGGAGCAGCGACTCCGGCCACTTCGTTCACAACTTCATTTGTAGGCAGCATAACAATGCCGATCCTGCTCAATTCGGTGATTCCTAACTCGTATACGCCGGATATTGCATCTGGCACCATTACTACTCTAAAATCACGTTCGCTTGCTTCATACATAGTCGTCCGGGGACAATTGGGAAAGTTGCAACCGCTAAAAACGAGTGTATCCGTACCCTTTCCTCTTAGGAAGGCTTCCAGCTCCGTCCCATAAAAAGCCCCCCATCTCGGCTTGTACATCACCCATTCGTTAGGCCCGATTTGTTGAAATTGCCCCCGCAGCAAGCTTTCCGCTTCCAGATCAGGTGCTTCCTGCGGCTTAATTTCAGCAACCAATTCAGCGCCATCCGTTCCTGGAGCAGCGATGACGGTCCCGTTCTCGATCAGTTCTTTGCGGCAGATATCCACATTGGCTCCATCTGTTTGATAGAGGCGGATCACGTGGACAATAGGCAAATTTGCCTCCCGGTATGCCTGCAGCAATTGCTGCATATAAGGCAGTACCTCCGCAGTACCCGCTATGCGGGCCGGAGCATCCGGCAGAGTAAAGTCATTCTGGGTGTCAATCGTGAGCAGCACAGATGACGCCCAGTTAGGTGCAGTATATTTGTTCATTTTATCACCTCTATTAAAATGATCGTTCACTCGGGCACTTCCATATTTATCCTAGCACTGATATTCTTATATGGAAAGAGATTGCCGAATCAGCTTGTACCTATCTATAACAAAGACCGATCCCCTAACAGAAGGGTCCGGTCCTGTTCCTGACTTGAGCGCTGGAACTTATTCTTCTTCAAAAGAGAGATTAAGGGGCTCGTCGTGCAGTCCCCCGTCCACTTCCAGGTTCGTACTAGGCACACTCAGATCTACAGTCTCGAAGGCGAAACCGTCTGCCCAGACACACCCGCTGCCGTTAAGCAGGACGCCGAACGATATCGCTGCGCTTGCCGGAGGCACATCAAGCACGATGGAGTAATGGTTCCAGTGATTGCTTCCTGTAATCGGCCGGTTACTCATGTTGTCGAACTGGAGAATTTCGTCCGATGCGCTATCCACCCGCATCCACATGGCTGCGAATTGCTTCACATCGTCTGTTTTAATGAATGCAGAGAGCTTAATTCGCTCACCTCGGTAGTGGTCCGCTTTAAAAGCCTGCATCATAGTACCGAATTGCTCGGCGGATTCAACCATCATAGATTTCAGATATCCTGATGCTCTTCCTTTATGAACCGTGTGACGGTCGATGCCCATCTCATAATGAAACGGATGGCTTCCGCTTAGAAACCAGCCTTTTACGGGCTGCGGGGTATTCATAGGTAACTCCTCCTTTTGCTGATTCACTTTGTTCATCAGTTTGCGGTAACGTCCCGGCGGAAGATGGTATATTTTCTTGAACGCCCGGGTAAACGCCTCCTGCGATTCAAATCTGTAATGAAAAGCAATATCCAAGATGCGTTCATTCGTATACAACAGCCTCACAGCTGCGCCGACAATTCGTCTCGTCCGCACATATTCGGTGATCGTCATCCCAATTTCCGCCTGGAAGATGCGGTGGTAATGGAACATCGAGAAGCCCGCGGATCGTGCGATCTTTTCCAGAGAAAGTTCTTCTTCCAAATGCTCTTCCATATAGTTAATCGTCTGCTGAATAATCGGATGATAGCTCACGCGAACGCCTCCTTGTCTATAAAAATATCAGAATTGATTAAAATTATTTTGATTTTTTTTGCGAAATAGGATATTATTTTTCATTAAACTCACACTTTATTTCTTCAACGCGTTATAACGTTTCTGGATTAAGAGATTTTTCAATGAGTTAAGTTCGATTTCAGGTCGGATTCCTCTAGTTTTATTGACCACCGGTGAGTATGCAAATTGTTTTCAGAATATTTAATCTGTCACAAAAAATTTGCAAATTACTTTAAAAATACCGGTTTCAAAAAATAAAAAAGTTGCTGTATGATCAAAAACATGTAAAATTACTTTAAAAGATGACAACAACCTGACTCAAAACGTTAACTAAATTCTTAAGGGCTGGTGACTATGTATGGGTGTAACGCTTCAAGGCACTACCGGTAATGACGTCAAAGCGAAGAACTACATCGAGGAAGTTTACAAAGGTGTTCTGGAGCGTAACGGACACCAGTACGAATTTCAGCAAGCGGTTAAAGAGATCGTAGAATCCCTTACTCCCGTATTTGCTAAAGATCCGAAATATATGGAAGCTGGCATCCTCGAAAGACTCGTTGAGCCAGAGCGCCTCATTTCCTTCCGCGTACCATGGGTAGACGATCAAGGTAAAGTCAGAGTAAACCGCGGCTACCGCGTTCAATTCAACAGCGCAATCGGCCCTTACAAGGGCGGACTCCGTTTCCACCCTTCCGTTAACGAAAGTATCATTAAATTCCTGGGCTTCGAGCAAATCTTCAAGAATTCCCTGACCGGCCAGCCTATCGGAGGCGGCAAAGGCGGATCCGACTTTGATCCAAAAGGCAAATCCGACGGTGAAGTGATGCGCTTTACACAATCTTTTATGACTGAGCTATCCAAATATATCGGTCCGGATACAGACGTTCCGGCTGGCGACATCGGCGTTGGCGGGCGTGAAATCGGCTATATGTTCGGTCAGTACAAAAAAATCCGCGGCGGATTTGAAGCAGGCGTGTTGACAGGTAAAGGTGTTCTCTACGGCGGAAGCCTGGCTCGTCCTGAAGCGACAGGTTACGGAACGGTTTATTTTGTACATGAAATGCTGCAATCCAAAGGTCTTAGCTATGAAGGCAGCACGGTAGTCGTGTCCGGCTCCGGCAACGTGGCGATCTATGCGATGCAGAAAGCTAAGCAGTTCGGCGCTAAAGTTGTAGCGTGCAGCGACTCCAACGGTTATATCTACGATCCGACCGGTATCAAAGTCGAAACCGTACAGCAGCTTAAAGAAGTGGAAAGAAGACGGATCAGTGATTACGTTCAATTCCACCCGGAGGCTACTTACCACGAAGGTTGTTCGAACATCTGGACAATTCCTTGTGACATCGCACTTCCTTGTGCCACTCAGAACGAAATCGATCTCGATGCCGCGAAGACTCTAATCAGCAACGGCGTGAAAGCCATCGGTGAAGGTGCAAACATGCCTTCCACTCTGGATGCTATTGATTTGTTCCTGGAGGCGGGTGTGCTCTTCGGACCTGCGAAAGCAGCAAATGCCGGCGGTGTTGCCGTATCTGCGCTTGAAATGGCACAGAACAGCTCCCGTCAATCCTGGTCTTTCGAAGAAGTCGATGCCAAGCTTCATGATATCATGAGAAACATCTACCAGAATTCCATGCTGGCTGCTGAAGAATACGGCCATCCGAACAACCTTGTGGTTGGCGCTAATATCGCCGGCTTCAAGAAAGTAGCCGATGCTATGCTGGCTCAAGGCCTTATCTAATGCAATCCGCTCACCTTTAATACCACGGAATTATATAATACGAACGCCTCTTGGGCCCCTCAGGGCTCAAGAGGCGTTTTTTTGCTGTATTCTTGCAGACGGCGGGCTGAACCCTTCTCTACATTGTCGATTCCCGGGTGACCTCTTCAACCCCCTGAATCGGCCGGAGCCGGGACTTACAGGGCAGCCGTTTATGTTTACATAAAGTGCCTACTTGCTTTAAATTATATATTAGCTAATAATTATATATGAGGCCCAAACGGGCTTTTGCAGATGATCCGAGTTCATTCAGCGCATAATACGATGATTACAATATAGCGCTGCGGTTTGTTCATAGAGAGTTCTATTATAGAAGGGAGAATTTATTATGACTGAAGAAAACAAATCTGCCCGGGCTGCTAAAGGGATTGGAGAGACCCCTTTCTCCATACTGGACCTGGCCCCCATCACGGTAGGCCACACGGCGGCTGATTCTTTGCGCAACACCCTGGATCTGGCCCAGCATGCGGAGAAGTGGGGCTACAACCGGTTCTGGCTGGCCGAGCATCACAATATGCCTGGCATTGCTTCCTCGGCCACATCGGTCGTCATCGGCCATGTCGCCGCCGGTACGAAGTCGATCCGGGTCGGCTCCGGCGGCATCATGCTGCCGAATCATGCGCCACTGGTCATCGCCGAGCAGTTCGGCACGCTCGAGTCCCTGCACCCCGGGCGCATTGATCTCGGGCTGGGGAGAGCACCCGGCTCCGACCAGCTCACAGCCCGCGCACTGCGCCGGGGCCCCGAGAGCGACGGCCAGTTCTTCCCGCAGCAGCTAAGCGAGCTGCGGGCTTACTTGAGCCCCTCCTCGGGCTCAATGGGCGTGCGGGCTGTGCCGGGCGAAGGCCTCGACATCCCGATCTGGCTGCTCGGCTCCAGCGGCTTCAGCGCGCAGCTGGCCGGACAGCTCGGGCTGCCGTTTGCCTTCGCCAGCCATTTTGCGCCGGATTACCTGCTCCAGGCGCTGGAGCTGTACCGCAGCAGTTTCCGCCCGTCGGAAGCGCTGCAGGAGCCTTACGCCATGGCCGGCATGAACGTCATTGCAGCGGATACCAATGAGGAAGCGCAGCAGCTGGCTACCTCTATGGAGCAGCAGTTCCTGAATCTGATCCGCGGGCGCACAGGCAAGCTCAATCCGCCGGTAGCGGATATGGATGAGCTGTGGACATCACAGGAGAAAGCCATTGTCCGCGATAAACTAGGTTTTGCCGCGATAGGCAGCAAGGATACGGTCTTGGACAAACTATCCTTCTACCTGGAGAAAACTCAAGCGGACGAATTTATCGTCACTTCGCAGATTTATGACCACCAGGCACGCCTGCGGTCTTATGAAATCCTCTCCGAAGCAGTCGGCTTGCAGGGCAGAGCCCGCTGAACAGGCAGGATGAAGAAGGGTGAGCAGCCTTTGGCAAGCAAACGGCGAGACGAACTAGCCGATCTCATCAGCCTGGACTGCTTTCTTTTCCTTAGCTCTTCCTCTCACCGGTAAACATACAAATGGACGCGATCCCTAACGATCAGCGTCCATTTTTTATTTTACGCAAAAACGAGTTTGCACGGAGCGAAAGCTCTCAGCGGCTTACATTATGCGGATCAGCAAGAACGCCGGCTCTGCTCTGGCAGCCTGCTTCTTGTGAGTAAACCCGATGCCGGCAAGTCCTGGGTCTTCACTTACCCCGCTTGTATTGGGCGTTTTGTATTCTGCGTTTTGTATCTGGCGCTTCTTATGCTGGCGCCCCTTCATCCAGAAGGCCGAGGAATTTGGCAATCGTAACCGCTTTGATCCGTCGGTCCACTTTCATTTTTCTGAAGATGTTCTTCACATGGATCTTGACGGTCGCTGTAGAGATGATCAGACGCGAGGCAATCTCCTGATTAGAAAGACCGGCTGCCATAAGCTGGAGCACTTCTTTCTCTCTTGCGGTCAATGATTCCATGCTGTGTGTGAGTGCCTTTGCCTGTATGCCCGGCGGAATTACGGGTGGGGTATCAAGACTCTGCTGCGCTAAATAGAGCGCCTGCACGCCGAGGATCTGAAGAACGGGATGCCGCTCAGCCGCAAAAGCGCGCCTGTTCAGCTTGTTCTCCAGATACAAGCAGCCCGCGGCCTGCCCTCCCGTAATCAAAGGAAGCGCGAGCCGGGAACCGCGGGCCTCTTCGCTCAGCAGGATCGGTCTTGCTCCGTTTATGCAGTCCGCGAGGAGCTCTTCGTCCAGGCTGGGGTCGTCCGCAAGCCGCTTCACAGTGCCGGAGACGACAATCTCTCCGGCACTGCTTACCGCCGACAGAATGCGGACCCGCACCCCGCTGCGAGCCGTCACCAGTATGGCGCGCTCTGCACCTGCACTCTGCAGCAGCAAGGTCATCAGTTTCGCCGCCATTGCCGCGCCGCTGCCGCCAAGCGTAAAAGCCTGCGAAGATTGAATAATCGCAGACAGATCGAGCACCTGCGAGTAGCTGGCGCTCTGCTCCAGAGTAACCGCCGCTGCGCCATGAGCTTGAGCTGACGGCTTGTTGCCGTCACTGCGCTGTCCAGCGCGCGGACTATCTTCAGTCCACTGCGTGCCTGGCCGTACTGTACAGCTGCCCGCCGGATTCGCCGCTCCGGCTTGCAGTTCCCGGGGGGCCGTGCCTGCACGCAGCGCTGACGCAGCTTCTACGCTGCGGTCGCCGTGACCTCCGGCGTGAAGCGCTGCCTGCCCAAGGACGGGTTCTGCCGCTGCGCACAGCTCATCCGCAGCCACTGCCTGCAGGGCTGCCCGCACTTGAGCTGCGCTTCCGAAGCGCTCCGCCGGATCTTTGGCCAGCAGTCTCATGACAATATCCGCCAGCCTCTGCGGAATACCCCCAAGGCTGCCGGGCAGAGGGGCTGGACTTTGCGCCATATGGGCATGGGACCAGCCCAGCGCGTCCTTGGCCGCATACGGCAGGCGCCCCGCCAGCTGCTCGTAGAGCGTGACTCCCAGCGAATACAAATCCGACCGGGTGCCCACGCCATGGTTCATCCGTCCCGTCTGTTCAGGTGACATGTAGTACGGGCTGCTTTCCATCAGCGGTATGCTGCTGTCCTGCCAGGTTCCATCTACCGCTCTGCTTGCATAGCCGAAGCCGGTCAGATAAACCCGCAGCGTCGTTTCCTGAATCAGAACCGTGTCCGGTCTGATATTCAAATGCAGGACATGATTGTCATGAAGCTCCTGGATAATTTCTGCCAGCCGGATGCTTATATTTAACAGGTCCCGCGTAGAAATCGGCAGGATCTCGGCATACCGGCGAAGCGTATACCCTTGAATAGGCTCGAATTCAAGAGCCATACCGCTGCTGTGCATGATCGCTGCCGTGGGCGCGAGAATACCGTCCATTTTTAAGGAGGAAGCCACTTTATATTCATTCAGTAATTTACCGTTCTCGGTTAACGTCCGGTTTCCGTCTTTGACAACCTTCAGGAGCACCTTGCGGGAAGAATGCGCAGACCAGGCGTAGCAGATCAGAAAACAGGGGTCATCATAAACAATTTCAGTCAATTCGTAGCCTTCTAAAGTAAACATAATCGAGTCCTTTGTCGACGGAAAGCAGCTCCTCTTTAAGATGGGAAGACTTTCGTCAGGAGTTCAGAATATCCTAACTTTACCATTGATTGTTTGCACATGGCTACTTTTCTATAAAATGCCCCTTATTTCTGTCAGGATACAATATGAGCTTCACTCCACGCCCGGCTCAGAATCTCCTCTACTGTCTCCTCCGGCGTCAGATTAGACGAATCTACCCACATTCCGATCTCGGGTGTTTCGTTGTTCAGCACAGAATACAAGCCCTCTACCGTCCATTCGCCATAGCCTTTCTTGGGACGGGCCGCTTCTCTGGCAGCGACCTCCTGCGTATCCGGATTCAGCACTACGACGTAGAGGGGACGAGTCCGGACAAACGACAGGAATTCCGTCAGCATGGGTCCCACCACAACGTCCTGCATGATTACGGTAAAGCCCTGACTATAATAAGTATCCGCTGCTTGGGCGCTCAACCGGTAACGAAGTCTTAGCTGCTCCAATTGGTCCTCTCCCGCGTCAGGTTTCACTTCCTTGCGGTCACATACGATCATTTTCCTGAAAATATCTCCTCGCAAATGTACCGACTTATTAAATTTTGCGGCCAGGAGCTGAGCAACCGTCGATTTACCGCTCGCCATAATCCCTGTAATCAAAAACATACATGGTTGGTTCATCGTCATCCTCTTCCCTCTCCCTCCAATGCTATAACTTACTGCATATTCATCAGTGTATCACGGGCGTGTCTGAGGAACCGAAGGAGCGTATAGATATACATAAAAATTCCTGATCTCCGGTCATTTACAGGTCGAAGAATTTGATTTCACACAAAAACGACCATTGCCTTCTTGCGAAGGACAACAGCCGATGTTAGCTCATTTATTCATGCCGAGGACTAGCCTCTCTTGCCGCCTGAAGCAGCTCTTCTTTGGTGAAATCAACTCATCCGGAGCGGAGGAGTTGATGGAGTATTAATTCTTTTCTAAAGTTACTTCAGCGGATTCCTCAATGCTGCGCTGTGCTGATTTCTTTCCTTTCCATAAGCGGTGAATTCCTAAAGTAATTAGAAGGAAGACCCCATAGACTCCAACGGTGATCAGAACATTCCTAGGCTCGGTCATCAAGTTGTCTCCTACGAAGGCAAACAGCAGCATGGCGGGAATTTTACCGAGCGACGAAGCGACTGTGTAGGACAGCAGCGAAACCCGGCTCAAAGCCGAGTACACATTGATTAAGATCGAAGGAACGAAAGGAATCAGACGGGCAAAGAGAATAGCCAGGAATGCATTGCGTTCAAACAGGGCGGTGACTTTGCCCAATCGCCCGGAGCGCTTCAGAAGTCTGGCTCCCCACTCTTGATAGCCGTACCGGATGAAAAGGAACATGAGGACGGAAGCAGCGGCAGAGCCAATCCAGGTAATAAAACCACCAAGAACGGGCCCGAAGGCAGCACCGATCACTCCGCCGACTACGGGATACGGGATCACCGGGAACAGAGCCATTAAAGTGGCTAGTCCCGCCGCCATTGGAGCATGATCCGACTCCCGGAACCAGGTTAACAACGCTTCTCCGTACACGTATATCAGACAGGCAATGATGATGTAAAAAACGGTAAGGCTTATTTTTTGATACATTCATTTTCTCCCGATTCGTAAGCTTATTCTCTTATCATACCACACCATACGTTCAAACGATCCGGTTTACAAACAGGAGTATATTCGAAATTATTCCAAGACTAGATTCCGATTAATTTGACATTTAATGTATTAAATTACATAATTATTTGAAGCGCTTACTTGTTAAGAATGTCCGATCCCGATATCTGTACTTTTCAAGCGGCCACTTCATCTGTTTGCAAAGGAGGGAAATGAAAGACTTCAGCGGTTGTCCCAGGAAGGAAGCGCAAAGGAAGCACACCGTACCGGAACAGATTTTCTCACAAATACTGTTCAATCCAAGGAGGTTATTTTCCAATGAAATTCAGTCCCAAGCACATGCTAAGTCTCGCTCTTGTACTCGCACTTATCCTAACCATCCTGCCCACAGCAGGTAATGCGGAGTCCCGCCCGAATGCGGATACTCGCGCAGGCTGTACGGCAAACTGCCATACCAATAACGCAGCTTTTCTTAATGCAGACTGGTTCAATGGGAATATAGCCCTGTCCGATCAGCAAATCGCCGATTACGTGAACAAATTGAAGCAGTATAAAATCAAATATCAGTTCGTTGATGTCGGTGTTCTCATAGATTCGAATACGGCAAGCAACGGTTCCCTACCGGCTGCGGGATATTCCAAGCTGGCTAACTGGATCAAGGTTTCCAGGCAAACCGACCCTAACCAGCTGATCATTCCGGCTTTAAACTATGGGTCCCGGGCACCGAGGGTGAACGGCGTCAAAACGCCGAATCCTAATTTCGGAACACAGACGTTTAAAGCCAACCTGAATGCGGCGGCCAACAAGCTCGTCAACACGGGCCTGCAGATCAATGGCAGCGGAACCTTCTATAAAGCGGACGGGATTCATCTGGATATTGAAGGGTTTATCTCGAATGATACGGTGCTGCTTGGTACTCTGCAATATCTGCGCGACAATGCTCTGGCAAGCAACACGAACTTCTCCCAATCCACACCGGCTGATTTTGGCTCCTCCCCTGTGTGGAGCAATGCGTTCATCGCGCAGGTGGGGGCCATCCTTAACCAGGTTCAGCCGATGATCTATGACCAGATGGGCTGGGGGTCCCCAATTGTGGATGCAGCCAGCTATCAAGCGCTGTGGACTCAGGAAGTGAAACGCTACAGCACCGCGCTGGATGGCACTTCCAGCAAGCTGATGCCGACTATGCCCGCTTACGAGAAGAAGACAGCCGAAGACGGCACGGTCTATCATGATCCTGCGGTTGAGAGCCTGTACAATGCGGCTAAAGGGCTTCAGGCCGCTATCGCTTCTCCTGGCGGCGCCAATGTACACGGCGCCAGCATCTTCTGGTGGAGCCATTTTGCAGGGTACCACCCTACTGTGTATGCTCCCGCCCTATACCAGGCTGACCAATCCAATTGGCTGAACGAATGGGTGAATCATCCTTAAGAAATGCAGCCTAAGCCAGCGGCTTGACCGCTTTGCTAACGATTAATAAACGCCTGTCCAAACGGATAAAATCCGGGGACAGGCGTTTTTGATTCGAATATGGAAATCATGTGAGATGAAAGCAATGAACAGATTCGTTCAGAATACTCAGGATGCCGGGTTGAATCCCAATTCCAGCTGATTCTCAGAAGACTGGGGTGCCTGCTTGTTGTCAGGTATTTCTTGTGAACGATGGAATTTGAACTGATGGATGTTGTCCTGCAGACCTGCGGCCATGCCGTCCAGCGACTCCGATGATGCAGCTATTTCCTCCATAGAAGCCAGCTGCTCTTCGCATACGGCTGCTATGTTCTGGGACTGGTCCGAAATCACAGAGGACAGTTCCACAAGCTGCTGCTCCGTGGCCAGAAGCTGCTCGGTCACCGCAGACAATTCTTCCGTCGCTGCGGATACTTCCTGCGCCTGCCCTGCAACGACTTGAACAGCCTTATAAATGTGGTCAAAAGCTTCCCCTGTGCGGTCCATGGCCCGGGCACCCGCTTCAATCTCCTCAGAGCCTGCCTTCATCGCCTCTACCGATCTGCCGACCTTTTCTACCATACTGCGGATTCCGTCCGCGATCTGTCCCGATGCATAACCCGTCTGCTCGGCAAGCTTCTTGACCTCTCCCGCCACAACGGCAAAGCCTTTGCCATGTTCTCCGGCCCGTGCTGCCTCGATACTGGCATTCAAGGACAGCAGGTTGGTCTGACTGGCGATTTCTTTAATAAAAATACTAATCTTCTCGATCTGCTTCGACTGCTCACCCAGCTCGTTGATCACGGCAGCCGATGTCCCCATTGTAGATTGAATCTGCTTCAGTTGAACGACTGTCTCCTCCAGAAGCGCGCGTCCCTGCTGCGCCTCCTGATCCGCCCGTTCTGCCGATTCAACGGTGATTGAGGCGGACTGGGCAATTCTTTGAATGCTGGCTGCGCTTTCCTCCATAGCCAGCTTATTTTCTCTGATCCGGGCCACTTGATTGTCAGCCGTCTCCGAGATGCCCTGAACAGCTTCCGCAATCTGCTGAGCGGACATAACAGCCTGCCCGGAACCGCCGGACAGCTCCTTGGAGGCCGAGGCCACCTGCAGGGCGTTATCGTCGATGTTCATCATAAGCGTCCGCAGGTTGTGCTTCATGTCATTGAAGGCGCGTGCCATATCGCCGATCTCGTCCTGTTGTTTGACCGCTACATCCTCCGCTGTCAAATCGCCGCCGGCGATCCGTTTTACAGAGTCCGCCACCAGCGTAACGGGACGCGAAATCATGCGGATGATGAAAAAGGCCAAAAGCGCTCCTATGAGAAGGGCCAGCAATACGGCCGTCAGCACCATCACTTTGTTGTTCTGGACCTGCTGAGCGGTTTCTGTCACGGTTTGATTTAACTGGGTTTGCTGGTAATTTTCCAATTCTTCTGCCGCTGCTGCCATTTTCAGAGCCAGCGGAACACATTTCTCTTCCACCAGACGAACATAATTCTCGGTATCTGCTTTGAATTTGTATACGGCAATTTCGTTAACAACGCCCGCATATTGCTTCTCCAACTGGAGCAGCTGATTTGCATATTCCTTCGCTTGGGCCGATGTGATACTCTCCTGTAGTTCCTGCATATCCGCCTTAAAGGCTGCTCTGTCTTTCTCGTAGCTTACAAAGTGCTGATCATTGCCTGTTAAAAGATAACCCCGCACATTTTTGGTCTGGTCCGCCGCCAGAGTTCCTAAATTTTTAGCCAGCAGAATCTTGTGCACCCGGTCTTGAATGAGATTCTCGTAAGCCTGGTTGACGCGGGTCAACCCCATCCAGCTAATCGTTCCTACCAGAATCGTCAACACCAGCACAGCGGCAAAACTTAAGGTAAGCTTTTGTCTGAATCTCATAAAAAACCCCTTCGGTCTTTTTATTTTTTTAGTTCTTTGTACCTATTAAACAGGATTATTATGATTCTAAACAGTGAATTTTCATGCCTACATAAAAATAATAAATCTAAAGCGAGTTCTTGTTAAGGCCTATATGCCTAAAGTTCAGAAATTGTAAGAAACTAGCTTCAAAAGCCCCATCATTGGAACTTCCAGGGACTTGGATGTGCGAAGAAATTCTGAATAACTGCGGTATGAAATCTTACATATTGTTCTAATTTTTCTAAGAAAGAAGGAAGGCGGATCAGAAAAATCGAAAATAAAGAAAGCAGAAAAAAATAGAGAGCAGACCAGCTGCCCGATTAACGGAGGACATTACTTGTGGACAAAATCGCTATTCTATCCGACATCCACGGCAATATACCGGCGCTTGAGGCTGTATTGGAAGATATCCGCCGAAGAGATATTACGAGATTATTGTGCCTGGGGGACCTGGTCGGCAAAGGTCCTCATTCCGATCAGGCGGTAGATCTGATCCGCCAACATTGTGAAGCCGTTGTAAGCGGCAACTGGGATGATTTTATAACACGTGAAGCGGAGTACCCGGATCTGTGCTGGCATCAAAATGTGCTGGGAGAAGCACGGCTCCATTATTTAGCCGCTCTTCCTTTCACGATTGAGTTCTATATGAGCGGCCAATATGTGCGGCTTTTTCACGCCTCGCCTCGCAGTCTATACGAACGTGTACAGCCTTGGGATGACTTGGAGAAACGACTATCGCTATTCGAATCCTCCGAGCACTGCACGGCCAATGTTCCAGCCGATATCGTAGGCTACGGGGATATTCACAATGCCTATCTTCAGCATTTGCAAGGAAAAGTGCTGTTTAACGTCGGCAGTGTAGGCAATCCGCTCGATGTAACGCAGGCATCCTACGTCATTCTGGAAGGCAGCTATAAATCCCGGTCAGCCGCGCCCCTCGATATCAGGTTCGTCAGAGTGCCTTATGACATCGAGCGTGCTGTCCAGCAGGCCATTGATGCAGACATGCCTCACCTGGAAGCATACATCAGAGAACTGCGCACCGCGAAGTATCGCGGGATCAAAGACTAGGCAGCAGCCGCATATCTATTAGGCGAGGTGATTCTATGCAAGTAAGCCAACCTAAATTAATCATTGATCGAACGGTGCCCGAACGTATATCCGACTTCCTGTCGGTTCTGCTGCTAGCAGGCGCTGCTGTCCTCCTAGCGCTGTACTGGAGAGACATTCCTACGGAAATCCCGATTCATTTCAACGGAAGAGGGGAGCCCGACCGGTACGGCGGCAAGGCTTACATTTGGATGCCCATGGCACTAGCCTGCGTTGTATGGATCGTGCTGACCCTGCTGGAGAGATACCCTCATGTCTATAATTATTTCAACCTGACTGAGTCAAATCGCAAGAATCAATACTTGAATGCCCGCATGATGATCAACATCATGAAATCAGAAATTGTACTCTTCTTTGTCTGCATCAGTGCCCAGATCTACGTGACAGCCAGGAATTATGATTTTAATCTGCTTGCCTGGGGGATGCCGGTTTTTTTATTACTGCTTGCGCTAATCCTTGCATTTTTTATTAACCGGGCAAGAAAGTTATAGGGAAGGCTCTATTCATGTATAGCAATACTGCCGTCCCTAGTCGGGAATAATGGAAGGGGACAGAAATTATAAGAGCCTGCCGGTTCGGATCAATCTGCCGGCAGGCCTCTTTAATCTACGGATACAGCTCTATCTCATCAGCTTCGGAGAATCCGAGGCTCATCCGCAGACTGTTTCTGCATGGACGAATCTCACACATTCCGGCTTGGCGGACTCTTCTTACTTCACCTTTTCAGTACCGAGGAGCTCCAGCCAGTCTTGTTCCTCTACCGTCTTGGACTCCAGCTTCTTTGCGAGATCCTTGGATGGCTTCGGTTCGTTGAATCGTATGTAATCCACGTACGTCAGGTTGTCCGCATAACCGGACAGATTCGTAAGCAGGCAGTAACCTACCTGCAGCTTAGTCGGAAGATCCGTCCGCTCGTGTGCGTCCGCAAACTTCCACTGGCCCCCTTCTTCTTTGTACAGTTTGACGACGTTGCTGCCGATCCTTGCAAGCTTGAGTTCGATCCACTCCGTTTGTACATTCTCTGTTTTGTAGATAAATTGACTATTTACATTTTGCTTAAAATCAATGAGTCTGGTTCCGTTCTTGCCTCCGGTGGTCAGGTACTCCCAGTTCTCTTTGTTATCGGGCACAACCGTTCCCTCCGGCTCGCCGGGAGCCCGCATCATCAAGCCGGCCATATCGAACTCACCGGAAGGAACGGATGCGCTCTTACCCGTCACTTTAACCCTCATGGTGGCAACAAAGTCACCGGTAATGGTTTTGTAGGAAAGGTGTCCGGTGTTCACTCCATACCAAGTACCGGATGTAGGCTCCAGGAACAGGTGCCCTTCGCTCGTCTGGTTGCTATCCGCTCTGCTTAAATAGAAACCATTCTGGAAAGTATCTCCGGCTTTTTTCCATTGGGCCAGCGAGGTGCTGTCGTTGAATTCATCACTTAATTCGGCTAGTTTGTCCACAGCCGGACTACCCGCATTCGTGCTGCAGCCGGATAAAATCATAACGGTTGTAAGCACGATAACCGGAATTGCTTTTTTAAACATATTGAATCCCCCTCTTAGATCCATATTTTCTAGACTCTACGTCCATTAGACCAGAGAGGGATATCTTGCACAAGAAGGCACTTTTTGGTAACGGGGTTACCAAAAGGTAAGAATTAAGGGTTCACCTACGGTTTGAACGTTGTACCCCATGTAAAAAGACTGCTGAGAATCGGCTTCATTGCTTTCCCTTTCTCCGTCATGAAGTAAACGACACGCGGAGGCATCTCTGCGAAAACTTGCCGTCCGATAATTCCATCCTTCTCCAATTCCTTCAACTGTTGAGACAGCACCTTCTGGGAAACTCCTGGCAGACGCCGCTGCAGCTCATTGAACCGGAGTGTCTCGTGCTGCAAATACCATAGTGCAAGTACCTTCCACTTCCCGCTTAGTGCATCAACAGCAATCTCAACCGGACATTTCTCATATTGAATAGCCATCATCTACTTGCCCCCAGCATCGGATTAATTAAAAAAATAAACACAACTCCGTTTCACTCTGCTATAATATCACGGTCCCTGTTTCCAGATATATACTAATTAGGAAAGGTGGTGGATTTGCATAAATAAGAGTAGAATATTAGCAATATTTTTGCTCACTGCTTCTGCCATATTCCTTATATTATTCCTCTTGCTGTATGTAGGCATGACTAACAATATTATTCGTCTGAACTAACTTCCGTTACGGAAGTTAGTTCTTTTTCGATCCCATTACGATTCACGGGGTAATCTGTCGCTCTGTCGTCATCTCTGCCCGCCGATCTCCCTTAACCGCCTTCTCATCTCTTCCAAATTGGCGTTAAACTGCTTCAGTCTGTGCCCTTTGGCACCGGAAGGATGCGGAAACCCCCATAAACAACGGACGGGGTCCAATATGCCTTCCTGCCTGGCGAGGTGCAGAACAACCTTCGACCGTTTTTCCCAGAGGAATAATAAGAGGCTGATCCAGCAGACAGAGTTCTTCTGCAAGGAAAGCAAGGGAACGCTCTCTTAAGAAAGCGGTTTTCAGCAAATCCGGGTTCGATCCGGTGTAGTTCTTCTCTCCAATGAAGACAGGATAACGGAGCAAAGAAGTGGTGTGCAGCAGGTTCCGATGCTCCAGAAACAGTCCCCCGCAGGACGGAATGCCCAAGTAGTGGTGCAGTTCCAGCCTGTTCAGCATCCCGGTCAGATTGTGTCTCATCGTCCCTGCGAACGACGCCTTTTCCTTGGCCGCTCTGCTTATTGCCTCATGAGTGAGGCCCAGCTCCAGCCCGCGTCTGGCTTCTTCAAAAGCTGCTTTCATCTGAGTCCACCCCGGCGTCAAACCAATGATGACTACCTGGGCCGACCGATTCATATATTCATTATGCGGGGCATAGTACATGTCTGCAGGCCCGCATCGTTCGATCAGGAACTCTTCCGTCAGCAATTGTTCTTTGGTGAGGCTTGTATACACCGGCAGGGCTCTTAAGGCTGCTGTGTAGGTTTCAAATTCACTGGATAGAATCATGGCCCCGCTCCCTCCTATATACCGCCGGCTTCCATATATCGGCTCCGCTTTAACTAATCTGACAATCCTTCTAGAAAATAATACGCAAATCCGGGGAGCATTTGTAGTAGAATTAAATAGTTGTATTAATGATAGAGGGGATTTAAGCACGATGAAACTTGTATGGAATAAAGTATTCAACAATTACTGGAGCCCGTATGTTGCCATGGGGCTTGCCGGGGTGCTGAGTGCTTTGTATTTCGGACTTACCAGCACCGTATGGGCCGTGACAGGCGAATTCACCCGGCTCGGCGGGCACATATTGGAGTTTTTTGGCGTGGACATCTCAGGGTGGGCTTATTTTAATCTTATCAAAATGAATGGGACTACGTTCACCCGAACCGACGGCTGGATTGTCTGGGGAATGTTTATCGGGGCGCTGATCACGATTCTTCTCAGCAATTCGTTCAAGATAAGAATACCTAAACAAAAGCGGCGTTATGTTCAAGGCTTTATTGGAGGGGTTATCGCCGGATTCGGAGCCCGTCTAGCCTTGGGATGCAATCTGGCTGCGTTTTTTACAGGCGTGCCCCAATTCTCGCTTCATTCCTGGATTTTTATTGTGGCGACTGCCCTAGGGACCTATCTGGGTGCCAAAGTGGTGAGCACTACCTGGTGGAAAGGCAAACCCATCCTGCGGAAAGGAAGCGGCAAGCCTGCGTCCCCCTCCCGCAAGTCTGCACGGATCCAGCCGCTCATCGGCGCTCTGGTCGCCCTTGCGTATGCGGGACTGATCCTTTACTTCTTCTTGACCGGCAGAACCATGCTGGGCATAGCTGCTATCTTCGGCGCCGCCTTCGGCATCCTGATTGAAAGAGGGCAGATCTGCTTCACTTCTGCGTTCCGTGATCTGTGGATCAGCGGGCGCGCCACCATGACCAAAGCTATTGCGCTTGGCATGGCCGTCAGCTCGGTCGCTACCTTGTTCATTATCCTTTATTACGGGCTTGAGCCAATCACCAAGATAGCGGCTCCGAGCACGTTTGTCGGCGGCGTACTGTTCGGCGTGGGAATCGTCATGGCTGCCGGCTGCGAAACCGGTATGATGTACAGGCTGATGGAAGGCCAAGTTGTCTTCCTGCCGGTATTCGCCGGCAACATTCTGGGAGCCACTGCGCTTGCCTATGCCTGGGACCATATGGGCATATACAACCTGCTCGTCAAGAGCGGCTCGCCGATTAATCTCATCCCCGTCATGGGGCCGGCAGGCGCCCTACTTGTGACGCTGCTGCTGCTTGGCATCGGTTTCGCGGTCGCTGTTTATTGGCAGAAAAACTACCGTTTCGGCACGGGGTTCAAAAAAGAAAGGGGACTATAACCATGTCCATAGATTATACGCTTGATCTCAGAGGAGAATCTTGTCCTTATCCTGTTATTTACACACTGGAAACTCTGCGCGATATGAAAAAAGGCCAGCTGCTTCAAGTTATCGCAGACTGTCCGGCTGCCTTCCGCAACGTTCCGGAGGAAGTCATTAAGCACGGATATACGCTTGCGCAAGAACCTGTTAAGAACGGACAGGAATTTATGTTCTATATCACGGCATAGTTCGTTCTTCATCCCTTATTCTATACCGGCTATTATCGAACGCCGCCTGTCATCCTCATGAATCCGATGGCAGGCTTTTTTTATATGCATCCGTTCCTGATCAAAGCCCGCACTACCCATGTCCGCCCGGGAAAGTTATAATTGCATTATTGAAGAAAGGCAAGGTGGAAAGGCATGAATATAAAATGGAAGGTCTGGTTGGGCACCGCCATTTCAATTCTGGCTATAGGCGGCTTAACCACAATTGCATGTTTGTTCTTAGATGGAGTCCCGCTGGCTCTGTCATTAGTGATAGGTTTAGTCGGACTTCTCGTTGGCGCATATCTGATCATAGGTGTTCACCGCGGCATTAATAACGGAATGCGTAGAGTCTCCCAGATCGCTCATGATATGGCGCACGGCTCCGTCAATCCCGCCGATCGTTCCGCTGAGGCCGGCGACGAGTTCGGGCAGTTGGCGCAGTCGTTCCGATCTCTTGCTGTGGACCTCTATCACAAGACCGAAGAAGAACGCATTCTGCGGCTGAAGGCGGAGGAACAGACTTGGATTAATGTCCATGTCTCCGAAATGGCTATTCTCCTTCAAGGTTCTGTTCAGATCGAGCGCGCATCGGAGATATTCATCAGCAAGCTGGCATCGTCGGTACAGGCGACCTACGGCGCTCTGTATGTAGAGCGGGATGACTTGCTGCACTTCGCCGCAGGCTATGCCTACAAGGATATAACGGCCCCCCAGGAACCCATTGCTCCGGGCATTGGGCTGGTCGGGCAGTGCGCGCGGGATAAGAACCCTATCCTGCTGCATGACCTGCCGGACGGATATATTACAATCCATTCCGCTCTCGGCGAAACGAAACCCAAGACGCTCATCATCGTCCCCGTCCTCTATGAGGATGAAGTAGTCGCGGTCATCGAACTGGCCTCCTTGCGGGAATTCACCGATAAGGAGCGACAATTAATCCATCAGACCAGCGCCAATATGGGCATTCTGCTGAACACCTTGTCGGATATCGCAAGGATCGGGGTTCTGCTGCAGGAAACCCAGCTCCAGAAGGAAGAGCTTGAGACCCAAACCGAGGAGCTTCAAGCCCAAACGGAGGAGCTCCAGATGCAGGCGGAAGAGCTCGAAAGCCAGACCGAGGAGCTGCAGGCGCAAACCGAAGAGCTCCAGATGCAGGCCGACAGCCTGTACGAATCCAACGAACAGCTTCAGGACCAAATGAAGATCACCGAGCTTCAGAAAGAAGAAATTAAACAGCAGGCGGACGAACTTAAAGAACAAGCCGATGAATTGTTCGCTTCCAACAAACATCTGCAGGAGCAGATGGAGCTGACCGAAGTCCAGAAGACAGAGATTGCCGAACAGGCCGAGGAGCTCAAGAAACAAGCGGAGGAGCTGTCCGCCTCTAACGAGTATTTAAAGAAGCAGGTCGAACTGACCGAGCAGCAAAAAGTTGAAATTAAAGAGCAGGCCGATGAAATCTTCATGGCAGCCCAGTATAAATCCGAATTTCTGGCGAACGTTTCCCATGAGCTTCGGACGCCCCTCAACAGTCTGCTAATCCTTTCCCAAATTCTCGCAGAGAATAAAGAGGGGAACCTGGGGGCCAGACAGCTTGAGTACATTCATACGATATTCTCAGCCGGGAAGGACCTGCTCACTCTGATTGACGAAATCCTGGATCTCGCTAAACTGGAGGTCGGTAAAATGACCGCAGTCATCGAGCCGGTATATCTGAAAGACATCAGCAGTCATTTCTACCGTCATTTCGAGCAGCAGGCCCGGGAGAAGAATATCGAGTTCGATATTTACTGCGACAATAGCCTGCCCGAGAGTTTCCTGACGGACGGGCACAGACTGCAGCAAATATTGAACAATCTTCTATCCAATGCACTGAAGTTTACAGAGACGGGTGCGGTTAAGCTTTCCATACACGGAACCCCCTCCCCATCCTCGCCATACGGCAAGGACGGGAAGTCCGTGGCGAACGAGATTGTCTTCTCCGTCAGCGATACGGGCATCGGCATCCCGGCATCCAAGCTGGAGAGCATCTTCGAGGCGTTCCAGCAGGCGGACGGCACCACCAGCCGCAAATATGGCGGCACAGGCCTGGGCCTGACCATCTGCCGGGAGCTGGCCGCCCTTCTTGGCGGACGCATCGAAGTAGAGTCGGCGGAGGGCAAGGGCAGTACTTTCTCCGTGTACCTGCAAGCCGCACAAACGGCCTCAGGCAGCTCGGAAGCGGCAGCGGCAAGCGCTACTTCCGCATCGGAACAGGCCAACAAAGATAAGAACCGGTTCCAGGAATCTTTCATACCGGATATTTCAATATCCAATCCGAAGCTGCTCCAGCTATCGGAAATGGAAGATGACCGGGCTAATCTGCAGCCCGAGGACACTTTGCTGCTGATCATCGAAGAGGAAGCCGAATTCGCGGCCATCCTGCTGAAGCTAGCCCGGCAAAGAGGGTTCAAAGCCATTGTCGCCTCCCAAGGCGATCAGGGCTTGGCCCTGGCTCATGCCTACAAACCGGATGCCATTCTGCTCGACACCCAGCTTCCCGTACTTGACGGCTGGTCCATCATCAGCCGTTTGAAAGGCCGGCCCGAGCTGCGGCATATCCCGATTCATATTATCTCGACCGCAGAGGAGAATCAGCAGGGACTTGCCATGGGAGCCTTGGCCTTCTGGAAGAAGCCGAACGATGTCCACGAGCTCGAAGCGGCCTTCCTCCAGATCGAATCCTATATCCGCCGGCCTGCCAAAAGCTTGCTGATTGTCGAAGACAACCCGGATCTGCGCAATAGCGTCGTGGCCTTCATTGCCCACCCCGATGTGAACGTCGTCGCCGTGGCAACCGGACGGGAAGCGCTGGAGCAGCTGGCTTCCAACCATTTTGACTGCATGGTGCTTGATCTGGGGCTGTCCGATATTTCCGGCTTCGATCTGCTGGAGCAGGTCAAGACCAACCGCAAGCTCCAGACGCTGCCGGTTATAATATTTACAGGCAAAGAATTAAGCAAGCAGGATGAACAGAACCTGCATCACTATGCCGAAAGCATCGTCATCAAGAATGTAAAGTCCATGGAACGGCTCTATGATGAGACCGCTCTTTACCTGCACCGCAAACATGCGGATCTGCCGGCCGACAAACAGCAGCTGATCGAGAAGCTTCATAATCCCGAAGCTGCCTTCCAGGGGAAGAACATTCTTCTGGTGGATGACGATATGCGGAATATTTTTGCTTTATCCAGCGTGCTTGAAGGGTATAACATGAATATAACATTTGCCCAGAACGGCAAAGAGGCTCTTACTAATTTGCAGAACCATCCTGAGGTTGACCTGATTTTCATGGATATCATGATGCCGGAGATGGATGGCTACGAAACCATGAGGGAGATCCGCAAAATACCGGACTTCGAGAAAATCGTCATTATCGCTCTGACTGCCAGAGCAATGGAAGAGGACCGGATCAAGTGCCTGCAGGCAGGCGCCTCCGATTATATCTCGAAACCGATTAACACGACGCAATTAGTCAGTATGCTCAAAACCTGGTTGATCAAATAAATCCGATGCAATCATACATGCCAGCTTGTTACGGGGGATTATAATGGAATATCCAATTCGCATTTTATTAGTCGACGACCGACCCGAGGACTTTCTTACGATACAAGCTCTGCTGGTTGAGACGTCCTATCAACTGATCCGGGCATCTTCCGGAATGGAAGCTTTGAAATTTTTGCTGGAAAACGAGTATGCTCTTATTATCATGGATGTCATGATGCCGGATATGAACGGGTTTGAAACCGCGGAACGGATCAAAATGCGTAAAAAATCAAAGGATATTCCGATTATTTTCCTGACGGCTCTTACCCCTGAGGTTGAAGATTATATGAAAGCTTATACGGCAGGAGCGATCGATTATTTGACGAAGCCTTTTCATTCCGGCGTGTTGAGGAGCAAAATCGAAGGTTTTGTCCGGCTGTATAAGGCGCACAAAGAGCTGCAGATCAAAACAAACGAGCTCCAGGAGCAAGCTCTGGAGCTGGCGGAGGCCAACCGCGTGCTGACCCAGCTCAAGGAAACGGCCGAGGTCGCCTCTAGGATTAAATCGGGCTTCCTGGCCATGATGAGTCACGAGATCCGGACTCCGCTGAATGGAATTATCGCGATGTCCGATATTCTGAAGGCTTCCGATCTAAAGCAGGATGACGCGGAAATGGCCGAGATTATTCATACGAGCGGGCACGCTCTCCTCTCTGTCATGAATCATATCCTTGATTTCACCAAAATCGAATCCGGCAAAATGGAGCTCGATTATGAGCCGTTCGATTTGAAATCCTGCATGAAAGAGACGACCGATTTATTCAGGGCCCTTGCCCGTGAGCGCAACCTGACTCTGGAGACGCATATCGATCCTGAGATTCCGGAAATACTCATCGGAGATTCGAACCGGCTAAGACAGGTGCTCAACAATCTGATCGGCAATGCGGTTAAGTTCACAGAGGCCGGCAGTGTAACTGTCTACGTGAACAAACGGGAAATAAGCGGCAATATCATCCACCTTGAATTTATTGTTGAAGATACCGGTATCGGTATCCCTCACGACAAAATGAATCATTTGTTCCAGCCCTTCACACAGATTGACGCGACCATTAACCGCAAATTCGGCGGCACGGGACTCGGACTCTCTATCTGCAAAACGCTGGTGAATCTGATGGGCGGCACCATCTATGCCAAAAGCAACGTCAAGGAGGGAGCGGTCTTCGTATTTACCGTCCAGGCCGGCATTCCTTCCCGCTTCATGGCAAGCCTGCCGTGAACTATAATCTATTTATTGCAGTATTTATAAAAAATGACCTTTTCCAAGGCACGCCAGCCGTCGGAAAGGGTCATTTTTAAAATGAAAGCAACTAAATAAAATTATGTCCGGTAATCCGTTATCCCTCGGGGAATGTGGTGCTTCCCTTCCTCAAACGCCCAGCAGGACCTCGATCCTCTCGCTTGCTTCTGCTTCATCTTCCAGCCGGGACCAGTACACTTTCAATTCCTCGCTGACCGCTTCAAGCACATGTGTGCTGAGGTGAAGATCGGAATACAGCCGGTAACGGTCCCACTGGCCGGTGACCCTTGCTTCACCGTGAGGACGATTTCCCTCCAACTGTTCAACCGGCAGCGTCAACGCCCCGGGATGAACAGGGAGCGTCAGCGTCCCGCGGCGGATGCCGCTCTGTACTTCCTGCCCGCACAAATACCGGATAAGCGAGCCGGCAGCCTCCTGACTGGCGGAACGGCGGTTCACCGCCAGCCCGGTCGTCAGCAGCAGGGTATCCTTGGAGCTGAGTGAGGGCAGCGGGGCCACGCCGTAGTCCAGCCGGTTATTGTTCCTCAGGCGGTTCAGTCCGAAGAAGGTCGTCAGGATCATCGACGCACGCCCGTCATGGAACCAGCGCTCCACATCGCCGTCGCTGTCTGTCCAGAGCACGGAATCCCCCTGCTGGTAGATAAGGTCCCTGGAGATGCGGAGACTCTCCCAGAGGGCCGGATCTTCCGCCGCGCGCTTGCCTTTACCCGTATTGAACCGGAATCCGTTCTGCAGCAAGAACACCGGCCACCGGTTGATCGACTGGATATGCACGACGAACCCCCGGGCATCAAGCTGCTTGTTGAACGTCCTTGCCGTCTTAAGCAGCGTATACCAGGTCCAGTCTTCCCCGGGCTCCGCGATCCCGCATTCCGCAAAGTGACTGCGGTTGTAGCACAGGACGAGCGGGGAATAAACGAACGGTGCCGTTGTCAGCCTGCCATCCTCAGCCTGAAAGGGCCGGGAAAGGATAGGATGCGCATAGTCGGTCAGGGGAGCGTCCGCGAACAAGCTCATAGAAGAATTCTTCTCCTTCAGCTTGAGCGCATCCCAAGCCGTTACCGTTACCACATCCGCCATGCCGTGTTCAGCCAAGTCCAGCGGAAAGGGCGTCGGGATCATGCGGACACGCACGTCCGGATGCAGTCCCTCGTATGCTTGAACTGCCTCCTGAAGCTTCACTTCTTCCTGAAGAGAAGGATGATAAGCCAGGCATAGAACCGTTTCCCCCGTCTGTATGGAAAGCTCAGGGGTGTTGCGGTCTTCCCGCTGTCCTTCATCCCGGTAAAGTGAAGCTGCCGGATTCAGAGCGCCTCCCTTATTCGTCCCCTCTCCTGTCCGGCTGACAGGCCCTTCATACACTTCATGGGGAGGGAAGGGCCCCTTCACACGGTTTCCGACACGCCGGATCTTCGCAATCAGCCCCTCCTCTACCAAGATATCCAGAGCCCGCCGTACAGACTCCTTACTTAATCCGAACGTCCGTCCTAGCTCCACTTCAGAAGGAAGGTAGTCTCCTGTCTGTAAAGAACCTTGTACAATAGCATCCCGCAAGCTCCCAACCATCTTTTGGGTGCGTGCATTAAATTCACTTCGGCTGGGCCGTGCCATGTTCTCCCTCGTTTCTACAACCTATTGATTATTGGATTATAACACAGTTATATCCAGTTTGTTCAAGGCGATTTTTGGACTATATATTCAATGCCAACCGTTCCTTCTTTTATTGACAGCTTAACTGTTAGTGGTTACTCTATAGTTGAATCGTGTACATGTAGCCTAGTTTTTTCAAGATCAGTCTATGAAGAGATCGTAATTCAGGACTCGCGATGCCATACAAATGCTACGGAGGATGATACCATGACCACTTTACAGAGTCTGCCGCAGTCCAGGGACCCTGTGCTTGCTTTTGCCCGTCAGGAATGGGAGCAATTGAGCCGCACATACGGGCATCTCTGGGACTCTCTGACCCGGGCTGCTAACGTCTACATCGGGGTATGGGAGGAAATAGCGGCTGCGGGCCTCAGCCCGCTCCTGGAGGAATCCATCCGCTTGCAGACTCCGAAGAAAGACAGCTACTGGATCGAAATTTCGCCCGACACCATCATTATCAGCGGCGAGAGTGCGCATTCGACTCTTTATGCGGTGTACGATGCCTTCAAGCGCTACGCCGGCGTGAACTGGATCTACCCGGGGGAACCGGCTTCGCTGAGCGATATTCCCCATTCGGTTACAGATGCGCAAGAGGCCGGCCCGCTTTTTGAGCCCTGGTTTGAACGCAGAGGATTCGTCATCGAGAACTTATACGATCCTCCCTATATCCTTGATATGATTGACTGGCTCGCCAAAAACCGCGTGAACGAGATTTTCTTCACGTTCACTTTATGGGACCGCATCAAAGAAGAGGCCGCTCCCGAGATCGCCAAGAGAGGAATCGGCCTGACGCTCGGCGGGCACAGCATGAAATTCTTTCTCGATAAAAAAGAAGCCGATAGTCTTCAGTCGGCCGATCATCCTTATACGGCCAAACAGCAGCTCGATTATGCGGATTTATCCTGGCAGGGGCCTGTCTGCGATCTTATCGCCGCGTACTGTGCCGACGTCCCCAATCTGAGCCGGGTCTCATTGTGGCCCGAGGATTTACCGGCGGAACAGCAGGAAGATTTCCTGCCCAAATATATCCGTTTTACAACATTGTTAAAAGAACGCCTGCTGCTGACTCTGCCGGACCTCACCGTGGAACACATCGCCTACAATGCCGGACTGGCTTGGGATATGCTGGAGTTCAAATGCGAGCCGGTATCCGGGCAAGTGGATACGCTGTACGCATTCTGGGGAAGAGACTATCGCAACTCCCTGAATCACTCCCCGAACGCCCCGGATATCCGGGCTAGCCGTTCGCTGACGGACTGGACCTCTGCAGTGCATGAGAAGCAGCGTAAACTGAGCGTGTTCGAATACTACAGCGATCACTTCATGTTCTCCGCTTTGTTCCCGAGCATGCCCGCGAGAATCGTAGAAGATGCGGGGTACTACCGCGCAATAGGTGTAGATGGACTAACGAATCTCATCGTCCCGTGCCCCGGATATCCCGATTATCCGTGGAAGTGGGCAACCGGTTTGAACAGCTATGCGTTCAGCCGGGCTGCGTGGGGCGACTGCCTGGAGAGCATCCTGCGCGACTACTACAGCTATTATCCGGAAGAGGAGCGTGAAGCGGTCCGCAGGTGGATGGAAACGGTCGAGCAAGCCGTAACCGCCGTAACCGCCTTCAATACCGGCTTGTTCCCTTACCGGATCGTCGATGCGGACAAAATTCCGGACAAAGCGGAACATCGTTCCGAAGTGATATCATTACTCGGCACCATCCGCGAGCAATTGACAGCCGCTTTGGAACAAGCACCTCCAGCGGCTGCCCACGGACCGGCGGCTGTATATCTCAGGCATTTAATCGTGCAGACCGAGGTATGCACGAAAGCCTGGGCTTCGTAAGGATAGAGGCGCATCAATCCCGATTCTGCGTAGCAGCGGCGCTTCCCCCAGACAAAGGCTTAGTGTCTGGGGGTATTTGCGCATCGCCGTATGCCGTATTTCGAGACTGCCTTTCATGTGATAGATCGCAGAAGGATATTCTCCGTATCGGAACTCTTCCGCCGGAAAATGCCCCTCTCTTATTCCTCCCACGGATTGAATCTATAGGTTCCCAAATCAATCCGGCCCCGGTCGTTCAGAACGATTCCTTCTCTCTTCAGGCAGAGCGTCTGGGTGTGCCTGGCTTCTTCATCCTGAAACGCTATCTCTCCCTTAGCGTTGACGACCCGGTGCCAGGGGAGATTATATTTCCCGCTTAACGTATGCAGAATCCGCACGACCTGCCTTGCTCCCCGCCTGTTTCCGGCCATCTCGGCGACCTGCCCGTAAGTCATCACACGGCCTTCCGGGATTCCCTGTATAATTTGAACGACCTGCTGCGTATACGGTTTCATTCTGCTCCTCCTGCTCCCTCGCTTTTCTATATCATCTCTTATATCAGGCAGCAAATCCATAAGGGATTGTACTCCATCCAATAAGCATTTGTTTAGCCCGGCCTCTCCAAGGGTAATAAACTCATAACCTGAACTGAAGGAGATGTTAAATATGAGCGACAACGGACTTAGCGATAAAATCAAAGGCGGCATTTCTAAAACTAAGGGTGAAGTAAAAGACCAAGTCGGTAACGCGACTAATAATAAATCCCTTCAAGCTGAAGGCAAGATGGATAAAGCCAAAGGCGAAGTACAAGAAGGAATCGGCAAGCTAAAAGATAATAAATAAGTGCCCTTGATAGAGCAAAAACCCCCAAACGGTTCGTCCGTCTGGGGGTTTTCGGTGTGTGCCGAAAGTCCAAGCTGCCGGATCCGGCACGCAGCCTCTTGACCTCCGGACCTGCTCACTTCCTCGCCTGGCTCACTTTCAACAGCTTGCCTTTAACGTTCGTGTTCTTCATAACTTCCAGAACAAGCGGGCCTTTCCCGTTCAGAATATCTACGTACGAAACATTATCTTGAATGGTGATAATGCCGATATCCTCCGCACTTACTCCCTCAATCTTCGCAATGGTACCGACAAAATCGACCGCCCGGATCTTCTTTTTCTTGCCCCCATTGAAATACAGCTTCATAATTTCTTTATTTAAATCTTCATTCTTCTCTTTTTTGAGACTGGCTCCCCTGCTCATTTTCTGCTGAAAAGCCTCTTCCTTAGCTATGACTTCCTCCTGGGAAGGAGCAGGGATTACAGGAATAGGGAATCCGATGTACGCTTCTATTTCCGCCAGGAATTTCCCTTCATGCGGAGTAACAAACGTAATAGCCTTCCCCTCGCGTCCCGCCCGGCCTGTCCGCCCTGTGCGGTGCACATAGCTTTCTTTTTCCATAGGAAGGTCATAGTTAACGACGTGCGTGATATTCTCAATATCAATGCCTCTGGCTGCTACGTCTGTAGCCGCCAAGTACCGGAACTGCCCCCTGCGGAAAGCTTTCATGACTTCAAACCGCTCCTCCTGCTCCATTCCCCCATGAATCTTATCGCAAGAATAACCGGCCTGGACTAATTTGCGGTGAACCTGGTCCACCCCTTCTTTGGTCCGGCAGAATAGGATACAGCTATCCGGGTTCTCCACAACGAGAACGTCCTGCAGCAGCGCAAATTTGTCCGCTTCTTTCACTTCAATAAGGGCGTGCTCAATCCGGTCCGTTGTAATCCCCGCTGCTTCAATCTCAATCGGCACCGGATTGTTCATATATTTCACACATAAGCTCTCCACGTCCCGCGGCAGGGTCGCCGAGAACAGCATGGTCACTCGATCTTCCGGCAGCTCTTGTATAATCGCTTCTACCTGCTCGATGAACCCCATATTCAGCATTTCATCGGCCTCATCAATCACCAGGCAGTTCACGCGGTTCAAGGCGAGTGTCCCTCTTTGGATATGATCGAGCACACGTCCGGGAGTCCCTACGATGACGTGCGTCTTCTGCTTCAATTCCGCCGTCTGCTGGGCAAAAGGCTGCTTGCCGTACAAAGCGGCCGCTTTGATCCGCTTAAACCGTCCGATATTGGTGATATCTTCTTTCACTTGAACCGCCAGTTCTCTCGTCGGCGTTAAGATCAGGGCTTGAGGTTTGTTCTCGTTCCAGTCGGCTAACTCGCACACGGGAATCCCGAAAGCAGCCGTCTTGCCGCTTCCCGTCTGTGATTTGACGACGAGATCCATCTTTTCCAGCGCAATCGGAATCACTTCGCTTTGAACGGCCGTCAGCGTCTCATAACCCAAACCGGCCAATGCCCTTACGATTTCCTCGCTTAACCCATACTCATCCAAACGTGCTTCACTCATTCTATAACCTCTTCTGCTCTATATACTCTGATTAAGAACCAGGCTTTTGCCTCGATACATGCGCTCGCGTTGAAGCTGCCTATAACTGGCGTACATCCCCCATTATACTCGAATTGAGGCGTACGCTATACAGTTTGTGCAGCTCCCTCTCTATCTTCCTATCAAAAAAAGCACCGGAGCCCGATGGCCCCAGTGCCTGATGGATCATTCATAATACTCGTTCAAGGCAGTTAACTTCAGCCTACACATCGAATTCCAGCTGTTTTTGGGCCTGTACGATGAAGTCGAGCGGAGACTCGATAATATCCTCCCGGTACTGGACGGCTCCCATTTTCAGACTCAAATCGACCTTATATTTACTGGCGAATTCCTGCCGGTTAAATTCCACAAGGCTGAGTTTGATTCTTTCCATCACAATCTTGGCTCCATCCTTGTCCGTAAACAGCAGCAGTCCCCATGTAGCCTCTTCTTTGTCGAGCAAATAGAGAGCGTCATTCGTACGGATACTCGCTTGGCTGATCTGGGACACGTCATAGATCGCTTCCGCCAGCTGCTCATCCCCGATCAGACGGCGGATTTCATTCCAGTACTTCACCTTAATGACCAAGAGCGTCAGAGGAATGTCATAGCGCGTTGAAATACCGGAGAATACGGCCGCGTCCTTGCGGAAAGCAAGGCTGTTCTTCAGGTCCGTTCTTTCATCCAGGGTAGCCAGTCTTGCCTTCTGCTTACGCAGCTCCTCGTTCTCATCCTGAAGCTGACGTGCCGCCAGCGAGAACAGCCAGATCATCACGGTAAGCAGCGGAGTCATGATCAGCCAGAAATACGTTTGCAGCCCAATCGTTTCACCCTGTGAAATCGTCTGGTACATAATGAAAAGGCCGTAGCCGAAAATGAACACAACATTCAAAAGCAGACCCGTCGTTACGGTTGTAAAATAAGTCACTACCGCGAAGAAAAAGGCCAGATTCAGAAAGACAAGGTTCTGCATCAATTTATTCGGATCGCCTGCCGTAAAGGCCACACACAGGTTACACAGAATAAGAAGCCCTAAGAAGGCGAGATCTGAAGTCAAGCTGCTGCGGTTATGCTTCACCCTCTCCACCTCTTTTCTTCCTGTGTTTGCGAACCAACAGGACGAGCGATACCAAAGCAAGCCCCGCAACTAGAACGAGGGCGGTGAGAAAGCCTACAACGTCCCCGCGTTTTACGATATCTTCGAGCAGAGACGAATCTTCGGCCGCGGTTTCCTTTTTGAACCGGTGGGCATTCACGTTCCCGTCCTTATCCGTTACGACCCCGTCCCCGTATACTTTCCAGATTGAATTCTCGGTTGCAATCAGTTTGGAAACGAGGTAATAATTCTCCGCCTGAGTACCCGTCACAGCCAGGAATCCGTTGCCGGACTGGAAAGGCGACGGCAGCAGCTGCAAGGTTCCGATCCATTTGCCGTACTCGGAGTCAATGCTCATTTTCTCATTGGACAGGAAGGTCGAACCTGCGGAGTCATACTTGAAATACAGGTTCTTGTTATTATCGCGGATGAGCTTATTGTCCAGATAGGTGCCGACTGCAATAATATTGCGCTCTTTAAGTTCATCGGCCCCTGCTGATTCCTTGTAGAACTTTACATCACCGGTGTTGCCACTCGTATACTTGCCTAACAGATTGAACAGGTTGGAGACGGTCCGGTACGTATAATTATCGCGTTCCTCCGGAATAACCACCGCCACTTGATTAAACACACCATCCCTCAAGAATGGATGCGGATAATTATTGAACAGCAGATCGTTGCGGTCTTTGGTCTTAAAATCAATCAGGGTGTCCTTCGTGATGAACGCCCACGGCATTTCGTCGCCATTGCGGGTACAAGCGGCATCCTCCAGCTCCAGATCGAATTCGATGGCAACGGAGAAGTTCCCGTTCACAGCCAGATCCGCCGGAATGGCGAAGTGCGCCGTGTCCCCATTGGCCAGCTCTTTCGTCAGCTTCTTGCTGCCGATAGGCGTGTTGTTGATGGAGACCGTAACCAGAGAGCGGTTAAAATCCAGGTTCTGGGCATAGCGGAAATCCAGGCTGATTTGACCCGCATCCGCAATGGACCTGTTGGCAGGCAATGTCACAAAATAAGTCTGTTCCTGATGGCCCGGCCCTTTGAGCTCGTCCCCCTTCTCCGTGAAGTTAATGCGCGTGCTGACAGGCACAACCGGCGTCGTTACATCCGTGCTGTCATCCACTACCTTGATGTCGCTGCTCAATTGCCCCATCAGAGGCTGGTTCGCCACCAGGCGCCCCGCCTTGGCAAGCAGCTCGGGATTCTGCGAGGTGATGACCAGAGTCGGCTGCGTCTCCTTGCTCACGAGCTGAATCAGCGCCTTCGTATTAAAGTCCTGCTTGCTCAGCAGGCCCTTGACTTCGGCCGGCAGCCGGTCATGCAGAGCGATGAGCACGACCGCTTCACGATCCTTCAGATTGTCTGCCCGGTAAGGCAGAATCGGTATATCTTTGTCGTTCACGGAGTTGGATTTAGCGAAGCCGGAGAGAGCGTATACGGCGGCTTCAAGCTCAGCCGGCTCGCTTTTGTCCGGAACCGCAATGAGACTGCGGCCTGCACTCACCGTATCCAGGCCTGTGAACCGCTGGTTAAAATCCTGGATGGCTCCCTGCATGGCCTTCTGTGTATAGCGCACATCGATTCCGGACGTCTTGTACAGCTGCAGCCATTGATCCGGCGTCTGATCGGACGGACAGACCAGATTATCCTCCGTCCGGATGTAACCTTCCACCTTCAGCGTGTTCAGCCCTTTGGTGAGAAGCTCCTTGGGCACCGTAACCGCAAGGTTCTGCTTCTGAGCATTCGCCGCTGCGGGCCGGAAGGAGTGAAAAGGACTCCCGTTGACCGAGAGTGTAATGCTCGAATTCAGATCCTTCGCCAGAGGTGACATCTGATAATCGAGACTCAGCTTCACTTCGGTTAGGTCCCAGTAATCGAGAATTTGAAAATACATTTGCTTCGAACCCATAACACCGGATAAGGCCGTCCCGTTCTGGGCAAACGGAGTCTGATACAAGCGCGCTTCGTCTGCCGGAGCAGCGGCCGCACCTTGGCCGCTGCTCATGATGCAAAGGAATAGGAGTAAGAATATAGTTCCTTTTCTCACTGTCATCACCTGATTTCTTCTCTGTTTCATTTCGTTTATATCCCCCATTAGTAACGCTCTGTTTTATACCATTTGACTTCCCTGGAGAAAATCAGATCCTTGAAATAGTTGTACAGCCCGTAAGCGGCAACGACCATCCACATCTGGCAGTAGGATACATACATGAGGAGGATGATCCACAGATTGGACAGATTCATTTCCCCTTTTTCCGTCGTTAATGTGACGTAGGTGCCCACTACGAAGAGCGTAATGGCAAGCAGCCACAAGAACGTACTGAACCCGGCAATCGTAGTATGTACGTAGCCCAGCGCATTAAGGATAAGCAGGATGTCTGATGTGATCAGCGAGGTCAGAAGCAGGAAATAAATCGATAGAAAATAAAGAATATCAAACCGGATTCTCTTGGCCGACGGGTGGAACAGCAAGCGGGCGTTCTTTACGATCACGTAGATGTTCCCCTTGGCCCAGCGGGTCCTCTGTTTGAACCAGACCTTAACCGTCTGCGGCTCCTGCTCCCATGTCACCGCCTGCGGCTGAAATTTAATCCGGTAACCCATCATGTAAATGCGGAAGCTGATTTCCGTATCCTCGGCAATCGCCTTCACATCCCATCCCCCGATGCTCTCGACAATATGCCGCCGCATAATAAAGTTCGTACCCGGGATGGTACACAGCTTGAATAGCTTCCAGCGCCCGGCTTGAGCCATCCATTGAAACGATAACGTCTCGATATTGATAAAACGCGTCAGCAGATTCACATCCCGGTTGCGGGTGCGGAATTTGCCTATGACCGCTCCAAGCGAGTCGTCGTTGGTAATCTCGCCGACGAGATACCGCAGCGCTTTTCTTTCCGGGGTATTATCCGCGTCATAGATTGCAATGAGTTCGCCTTTGCTCTGCGCAAACCCCAGATTCAAAGCATTGGACTTCCCTTTGCCGCCCGTTACAGAGTCCGTGTTAATGATCATCAGGTTGCGGCCGGGATTCTTCCTCTGAAGATTTCCGAGCAGCTCCGCGCTATTGTCCGAAGAATTATCATTGATGACAATAATCTCATACCGGTCATGCGGATAATCAAAGTCGAGGAGAGCCTCCACCGTCTGGCTGATCACCTTCCCTTCGTTGTGGGCAGGTACCATGATGGTGACGAAGGGCTCTTCTCCCTTGATCTCCGGGATCGCTTCTTTCTCACACTGGATGTAATAGAAGTATCCGGCAATAATCAGGACTACATTCACTAGCAGAAGGGACCAGATGCACAAAACCGCTATGACCATGAAATAATCTGCAAGTGTCATGTGATTCTCCTTACTTCAAATATTTTCTCTTGTATAAGCGATACCCGGCAATCAAGAAGCCGCCGAAAATAATCAGAGACACGATAATAAGGGCAATAAAAATTTTGTTCTGAATATTAAAAGCACCCGTCAGACTCTGCTCCACCCGCTTCTCATATTCGTACTTGTCGCTTACACTTTGAGGCGTGTAGTTCAAATTCAGCCGGTTGCCGTTAATGGTAATGACCCCGTCCCTCGAGGCAATCTTAAATTCATCTGTCGTGACCCGGTGCTCCCCGCTCTTGTAATCGGCAAAAGGAATCCGTGAATCCTTAAGGAGCAGAACGGCCTCCTGGAGTTCTTCCTTATTCTCAAAAAAATTGTAGGTGACGGCAGTATCCATCGGGAATACGGGAAGGGCATTCTCGGGCCTGTCCAAATGCTGCAGCTGCTCCATCTTGATACTGTACAAAGAAGAAGAGAACGACTTGGATGTGTCCGTCCTCTCGGTATACAGAGGTTTCTCATCCGGAAACAGCACGGCCGAATCGAAGTAGCCCAATCCCGCAATAGTGTACTCATTGTCATAGGACCAGTACAGCTCCGCACCGATCCCAAGCGGCGCCAGACCGTTCTGCGCCAATACGGAAATAAATCCTGCCATCTTGACGTCCAGCATCGGACCCTGCCCGTACACGACTGGTGCGTTCACGAGAATGGTCCCGTTCTTGGACTGGACATATTTCAGCGCTTCCAAATACCTCTTCATCGCCGGGAAATCCGTATTGGAGAAAACAGGGCGGATACTGACCGCAAAGGGGATTCCCGCCTCATAGAAGCGGTCGGCCGTCTCTTCCAGAAGCTCCAGGTCAGAGAACGGATACACTTCTTTGAAGACCAGGAACGTTTGAGCGGGCGTCTCGATTCCAAGCCATTTTTTCAAAACAGAAGCCATGGCCAGTTCGCTCAGATTCCCCTGTTCAAAATAAGGCACATACGCATACGGCCCCTCCTGCGTGCTGAAGGGCGTCTGGCGCTTGCTGCTCATGGATGTAATCGTACCGGCGGCATTTTCCCGTGCTGTCTCCTTCAGCGCAATGAAGTCCTGCACCTGAATGCCCGTCTGGGAGTATGGCGGCATATTCAGTTGAATCGTTTCTTGCCTCCTGCTCTCCGTAACAAGGTTCAGCTTCTCCTGAATCCGCTGCGGCGGATTAGCTCCGACATGAAGATAATCCGCCTCGTAGGCCGCCAAGTCTTGCAGATAGTCTTCATTGACCGGCTTCAGGTCGAAGGCATTCATGACTGTAATGACTTTGGTGTGGGTACTCATGGTGCCGGGTTTATACTGATCTATACTCAAGGTCCGGACCTGAACCCGGTAAGAAGCCAGCAAACGCTGGAGGATGGTTACATTTCCTTCTCTGGGTGTCCCTTTGGCCAAACTGTCGTATAGAAGAAGAACCTGAGCCGTCTTCTGCTCTCCCGCAGCTAGAACCGGGGAAACGGGAAGCAGCAGCGTGCACACCAAGGTGACCAGCAGCCCGATTCTAAACGCTTTTAGTTTCAACAAGCGGTCTCACACCCTCTTTGACTTCTGGTCCGTTATCGTCTTGCTCACCGGTATCATGATGGCGCATTAAACGGCGGCTGATGATATCCGATAGAGTCAAGAACGTCACGATATCGAAAGCTACCGTAAACAAGAATTCGTGTTTAGCCAGGTCAGCATCCCCCGCGCCTATAATCGAGACGAGGATACCCGACAGCCCGCACAAAATCATCGTTAGAATGAGTATCATCCTTTGTGCAAGCCTGAAATTCCTTAATTTAACGGCTTCAATAAACGAAGGCATGTACAGTCCGACTACTAGAGCAATCCAGATGATGATGAACCCGTAAGTTTTGGGAGACAGAGCTTTCTTAATCAGGCTGTAAGCCGAGAAGAAGCCGGTATGCTCACCAAAAGCTTTACCCGCTGAAGCTTCATAATTGCCCATAGCAGGCGGCCGGATCGTAAAAGCGTCCTTAGCGGCCACATTCAGCATAGAACTGAGCTTATCCGGGTGTGTTACATAGTACTTTAAGATCGGGACAAATCCATACTGGCTGTAAAAATGCTTCTCCAGTAGAGGCGAGTCCACATCGACGGTCGTATAGCGTTCGTAATAAATATTGCCTTTGAGAATAGCGAACTGCTCATTAATTCCGAAAGTCTTCAATGTTTCTTCGGGGTTAGGGGACTGCATAAGTACCCCCCTCGTCATTGCATGATACTGGTTGATATTCACAAATTCCTTGGAAATCAGAGCATAGGTAGCTACGCCTGACAGGAATAACACAGCCAGCGACCCTACAGTCAGAACCCGGAAGATGCGGTCCCTCCGGATCCAGAGCAGCGACAGCGCCATTACCGCTACAATCAGCCCGACAGGAGCGTTCTGCTGTTTGGACGTGGTCAGAAGCAGGGAACTGATTACAAACACAGCCAGCAGCGCATAATCGTTGTACCGTTTGCGGTAAATCAGGAGCCAGGAGGCAAAAACAAACAGCATCATAATGAACACAATGCTCTCGCCATAAAAAGAATTAAAGTAAGCGGTGTAGCCGGTATCGCCGAACATGAACACAGCCAGCAGCGCGATGATATATCCCTGCTTCCGGGGAATCTTCCAAGTTAAGCTCTCCACGACCAGATAGACCGCAGCAGCGAATAGCAAAGTGAAGATGATGCCCTGAAAGCGAATATCGAACACAGCCGAGTCAAACAACAGCTGATTCAGCAGCATAGCCGCTTTGATAAACAAAGTCTGAGATGAGATAACCATCGAGCCGTTTTCATTAAAATATTGGAAGATGCCGTACTGCCTCACAAAATGCCCAAAGTGATGGCTGTCATAGTCCGGCAGATTAAAATAAAGCCCGGCGCTGTATATACTGCGGAAGTAGTCTCCATTATCCGCCATGCCGATATACGGAGGCGTGAATAAGGCATAACCGGTGATCAGCAGAACGCCGATTACCGCCAGCAGCGCCGGTGAAACATACCGGTACAACAGCAGCCATCCCTTCACCAGAAGCTGTCGTACCGACCGGTTATCTGTCATCCCGTTCACCTTCGTTCTGAATCATACGTGTAAGCAAGTAACGCCATCAGGTTGTCGAAAGAATACGCCTGATTCGCAGAAGTATCCCCGAACCCTCCATACAGCGGACTGCCCGGATTCTTGACCTGGTACGCGTTCATTCTCCGTATACTGTCTTGATAAAGGGACGCATCGCCGATCTCGGCACCGATCATGGCCGTGATCGCGTATATCGCCGTAGACTGGACATCCGTTGCCGGCTTGCCCTCCTTTGAATATTGCCCGTACAAAGTTCCTGCCTGCACATGCTCCTTGATATAAGCGATACTGGCCGGTTTAGTCTCGCCCGCCTCCGCCAAATGGAGAATGGTCAAAAGGGACTCTACCGTTTGGATTTTCTCGGAAGTATACGAATTGGTATTGTACTGAAACCTGGTTTCATAGAAAGGAAAGCTGTCGGACAAATATCCGTTGTGAATCACGGCCTTCATCCCGTTCAGAAGCTTCTGTTTCTGCCGCGACTCAATCGGCAGCTGCCCCAGTGTCCGGAGATCGATGTAGCACAGCGTAATGAAAGGATTCGTGATGTTATACGTTTCATCATAGAAATCGTAGAGAAGATTGTCCTTCACATTCGTTGCATAGAAACGCTGTCCATATTGATCTGCTTCCTTAGTGTAGGACACGTCTCCAAAAGCTTCGCCCGCCTCATACAGCGCCCGGATGATCCGTAAATCGTCCACAGCCGCGTTGAGCGGATATCGCTTGTCCAGCTTGGGGCTGTAGCGGTAGCTGAAGCCGTGCTTAAGGTCAAAGGTCTGCTTCGCGGTTGTCCATTCCTGATCGAAGGAAGGCTGATCTTGGGAATGTGCATATACCCGCATCAGCAGTGAAGCCGATTCGCTCAGCACTTCGTGCCCCGTCGCCACTTCACGGGACTGTTCCGTGTCCTGATAGTTGGTGTATACGCCGAAAGGGCCCTTCATCCGGGCCTTGATGAAATCATACACCTCTTGCTGCTCCGGTTGCATGCCCTTGATTTTTCCATCCGGCTTCACAGGACTAGTCCTCACTTCCGGGGTAGCTATGGGCCCTCCCGCCTGTTTATAGATGACAATTCCGATCAGACACAAAACGACGCCAATCGCTAAGAACGTGCGTTTATTCAACCTATCACTTCCCTGAACGGAATGGAACTCCATTCCTTTTCTGCATACTAGATTCATGTACCTTTACAAATAATTCTACTTCTTAATATTGCCATAAAGTCACAAATTAAAGCAAAACATTTGTGGCTTTATAGGCAAATTTCCAGATTAAATTATGATAAACTTCCTCCTTGTTCGACTCTAATCGACAGGTGTTGTACAGCCTCGCGCGAATATAAACTTACATAATGAACCCCACGATAGATTTGTTTCAATGAGAAGGAAGCAGATAGGAGGGAAGGGACATACGGGGTTAATCTGGGTAATACTTATAAGAAACGGTTACCCGCCTTTGACGTAGAGATTCATCATTTCGGGCGCAATCGGCAGCTCTGCAGAAATCCCGCAAACCAGAAAGGTGTGAGCGGCTATGCTTCAGTTAAACGTGATTCGCACTGGCTTCTTACTGGGCATTTCTTTGGTGCTCTCAGCCATTATTTATTTCTTCGCAGCCAACTGGGGCGGACTGGATCGAATAGAGAAGGTCCTGCTATCTGCCGGGCTGGTTCTCCTGTTCTACGGCCTATGCTTCGTCTGGTCACGATTTCGGGGAATGCTTGGCCATCATACGTTCCTCTCTAATCTGTTTCTGGCCGGCGGCTGCATCGCTTTCGGGACATCTGTCGCCCTGATCGGACAAATCTATAACTCTCATGCGGACAGCTATGGATTATTCCTCATCTGGTCAATTCCGGCTCTGTTATTCGCCTGGATTACCCGGTATAACCCGTTCTATATCTTATCCTATGTTCTGATCCATCTTACCTTGTGGTTCTACTTCTATCCCTCTGCCATATTCTACGAACACCACGATGAGAAATTGATGCTGATCGGTGTCATGTTCGCCGCAATCAACCTGGTTGTATTGGTATGGACAGAAAGAGAAAGACTGCAGTCAGCACCTTTAAAATTTATAAGTTTCATCATCTTTCATCTATCCTTGCTATTTCTAACGGATTCTACCACGTTTGATAACTCCGGATTGTGGATGAATATTCCGTATATAGCCGCTATCTGTGCCGGGTTCTATTACTTTACGAAGATCCGGTTAAACAAAGTCTATCTCACTCTGAATGCCTTGGCGGCTTCCGCCTTCGCTGTGTTTAAATTTTTCGAGCTTGCGGCTGCCTACTCATCCTCTGCCTTTTTCGTGTACGGATTGGTTTTTGTCGCACTGCTGCTGACGGCAAACGCGTGGTTTTTCCGGTACCTGAATAAACTTGACGGCCAAGTATCAGAATCTGATGCTGAGCAAACCCGGCCGGATGCCTCACCTGAACGGAACAGCGCGCTTGTAGGGAAAGTAGTTTCCTCTATCGTCACCGTAATCGGCGTTATTATCGGAAGCATCTCCTTGCTCGGAGTCGTGCTGCTCGCAACCGATGCCCGTGATCCGGAGAATACGATATTCATTCTGTCCTTACTCTTTATTATTCCGATGGTCTTGATCCCCCGGATGAATGCAGCCGTACGCTACACTCTGCTCACAATCGGATACATAGCCGGCATGCTCTCCCTTGTACTGATCGAAAAACCCGTGTTATCTATCCTGTTTCTGATTCTTTCTATCGCAGGCTGGCTGCGTATGGAGGGAAGAATCCAGCGGCTGTTTACGTACGCGCTTATCAATATCAATCTCGCCGTTCTTATTTATCAGCTGCTAAGCCCTAAGTATGATGAGTTTGCGGCCATCGTGCTTATCCTGTTCGTGCTGAATGCTGTCATGCACCTTTTCAGCTATTCGCTAAAGAAAGACACCCTGTGGCAGCCTGTCCGGGAAAGCAGCTTATTCTTCGCTCTTCTGTTTCTATTCTGGCTGACCTTTCTGGATGATCTCTTTCCTTATTCCCGGGTCCTCTTTACCGTTCTTAATTTCTTACTGGTAACTTTCCTGGTATTCCTGTTCATCCGTCAGAACAAAACGGCGTATGCGTACATGAGTCTGTTCTTCTGGTTCAGCTTCCTCGTCTACAAGTATTATGATTTGCTGTGGACCCTGCTTCACAAATCGGTGACATTAGCCCTGCTTGGCTTACTCACTTTTGCAGTCACTTATATCGTGGCCCGCCGTACGGGAGCAAACGACACAAGTACGAGCGTCAGCTTCGTGCGCGCAAGTTCCCTGCTGATTATCGCCACGATTGTGCTCCAGCTTGGATTTATCGGCTATCAGGCGACTGCCTATGAATCCCTGCTTAAGAACGGAACTTCCATCAAACTGGAAATCGAGCCGCTCGACCCCAGATCCTTGCTCCAGGGCGATTACGTGAATCTGAGGTATACCATCTCATCGCCAACGCAGTCCACGACCGGACGCCTGGATCAGGAAAGCAGCCAAAGTAAGGTGAAGGTGGTGCTGGTGCCGGGTAAGGACGGCATCTATACGTTCGGGCGCTTCTTGGCGGAAGGAGACACACTGGCCGGCGGAGAAGTCGTCATTAACGGGGAAATGAGCGGAGGACGCTTCATTTACTACGGTATCGAAACTTATTTTGTGCCCGAAGGAACCGGCTTGGAAGTCGAGCGCAATGCCCGGTATGCTTACATCCGGGTTAATGCCAACGGCGATGCACGGATCGAGAAATTAGCCCGGGATTGACAAGTGAAAGCCCCCGAAGACAATCTCATATAAACGAAGAAGATCTGTCCCTGCGGACAGATCTTCTTCGTTCGTATCGTTATCAGAACGGATTCATCACGTGGAAGAAGACGTTCGGCGAAGCCATCCGGTAGTAGAAGCTGCTCCAGCCTACACCCTTGTTCGTGAAGCGGTTGGTCGTGCTGAAGAGCAGTCGTTCCTGCTCCAGCTCTTCAATCCGCTGAATCTTGCCATCGACATAATCGAATATCCGCTGCGAAGCCGTGTCCAGACGATTGATAACACCGCCGTAACGGATGTCGATGACTTCCCAGCCGAAAGGCTTGAACATGCTCAGCCACTGGCTGCGGTGAGCAGCCCGGAGCGCCTTCACCGCATCGGAGATCTCAGGAAGCACTTCGGAGGCGATGCGCTTCAATGTGTCTTGATCGCCGGCATCGTAGGCCCGCTTCAGCTCAATGCCGATCTCGCTCTTGCGTCTCAGCACGCCGGCCAGCTTCTCCGGCACGTCGAAGACATAATCCAGCTTGGCATCCGCATCGCGTCTGCTGCGGATATCCTGCTCCACCTTCGCGTAATGGGCGGACATTTCCAGGCCCTCGATCTGCTTATCGAATAGTCCGAGCAGCACATCCTGATAGAGAAGGAACTTCGAAGGATTGCTCTGCTTGCAGTTGTCCGGCTCGGAGCCCGGAGTCTCATCGAGGTATTTCATCTGCAGGAATGCGTCCGCTTCGATACCGGTGCAGAACTTCACCCGCTCCGCCAGCTTCTCCCAATCCGGAGAACCCTCTGTATACGCATGCTCCGCATAGAACTGCAGGCCGAGCAGCGCGATATACGGGTTGCTCTCCATTCCGTCGTCGCCCCACATGGTTGCATAGGCTTCACGGATGCCCTTCTTCTTGCACACGTTCAAGGCCACGTCTGAAGCTTTCAGGGACAAGCCGTAGTTTACGCCGAACGTATTAAACACCCATACGCCCCCGGCGTATACCAGATTGCAGCCAAGCGGCTGGTGCTGGGCGATTTGGCTCAAGTAGTCTTCTTCCTCGGTATGGTTGTAATCCCAATACACCATGTCCACGTCCTTTGGAATGCGGCTCGCCATTTCCTCCGGAATTTGTGTACTCTTATCGTAGTGATCGCTGCCTGTTCCGGAAGCAAGCTTCAGGAACATGTCGCTCCACATCATGGCCTTCAAGCCCTTGCGGCGTGTAATTTCCAGCACTTTATCCAGGTGCGAGACCATGATGTCGAACCGGCTCGTGTAGCCGTTCTTATCCAGATATTTACCACGGCCCAATTCCTCCGCTTCATCCATCCCGATATGTATTTTACGGCTGCGGAAAGGAGCGCTTGCGGCGTTGATCATCTTCTCCACCAGTTCATCGGTTTTATCATAGCCGACTAACAAAGCGCCTTTGGTATCTTTATATTCTTTGACAGGCTCCCACTTCAGGAATTCTTCCAGGTGAGCCAGAGTTTGAATGCTGGGGAATGCTTCAATGCCGAATTGATCGGCGTAATCGTCAATTTCTTTGAGCTCCGCTTGTGTATAGCGACCGCGCATATAGCCGAAATACGGCTCATCGCTAATTTCGTAGGTGTCTTCCAGATACAGCATCACCGTATTCATGCCCATCAAAGCCATTTTACGGAGCAAGAGCTTGAAGCTATCCACCGTCAGAACGGCGTTGCGGGATAAATCAAACATCGGTCCTACGGTATCCAGGTGCTGCTGCTCCCGGATCTCGAACGCCTCACCGCTGCGGCCATGCTGCACAAGCAGACCCAGTGCCCGGAAAAACTGATGTTTACGCGTATAACGTATGTATGCTTTCGTGTTCGCCTGATCCAGGCCCACTTCCAAATCGCCTTCGGATGACCGCTCAACCTGAACAGTTAATCCGTCCTCCGCTTCCTGGGCCCCGATCTCCTGAAGCAGGATCCCAATTCCAGGCTGCAAATCTGCCAAATCTCCATGAAAACGCAGTTTCATTGTGTAGTGCCTCCTAAACAAGTATGGTTTCATTTAATAACCTTGGGGGACCAGCTTCTCTATCTCTATGTAAGTGTCACAAATTTTTACACTTTTCTTATTATATTTGATATCTTCACGCTTGGGGAGAGTAAACTGAAATTGCGTTCACTTTAGCATGGATCGGAATTTATCTCTGGCGCCTGCCAGCAGATCCGAGCCTGGCCGTCAGGTTCAGGCAAATTTGATCTCTACGATTTTACCGCGTTCTTCAAAACCGATTGTCCGATACACTTTATTGGAGTCCGGATTCTTCAGATCCGCATATAACATAGCCTGTAAGCGCTCTTTCTCCAGGATCTCGCACAGCTCGGCTACCAGAGCGCTGGCGTACCCTTTTTTACGCATACGCTTGGGGGTATAAACTTGATTGATTCGTCCATGTCTCGGGGAACGATGGGCTATATTCGCCATAGATACGGGTTTGCCGTCTACGATCCACAAATATAAATTGCCCGTGCCGACCAATTTTGCTGCCCCGGAAATTTGACCTGCTGCTTCGACTGTGATGCCGTAAGCGCCTTCCAGAAAGCCCGCCATATACTCTGCAATCGTCCTCACATCAGACAAAGCCGCCTGGCGTATTGCCCCCTTAACATCAAGGGGCTTGTTAACCTTAGTACATACATACGACTCCATGCCGATATGAATATGGTGGGGAACGTTATAGGACCTGGAATACATTTCGGCAAAAGACTGCACGACTCCGCCGTCTCCCGTGATACCCGGCAAGGGCACGCCTTTCATCGAATCAACGAATTCCAGGATGATAGCATTTCTTTGATCGCAGTTCAGCTCTCTTGATACCCACAGCCAGGCATTATGACCGGGGGTCTGGGCCAATAGAGCTTTCCTGTCGGGGGTTGTCAGGCACCTCGCCCTCTCTGCCTCCCGGATAAGATAGATCAGATTGTAGGGGATTTCATCCCATTTAAACAGCTCCTGATCTATTATCCCGTCGATTGTACCGGACTTCTCTACCATGCGCCGCCTCCCCTCCTTTTACTGGCATATCGCACGAAATTCCCTGCTCTCTATGAACAAAACTCCGCCGGATCATGCACTGATGCACGGATGCACTGTCATCCTAATACCGGCAGCTGTCTATGAAGTTAAACAGGCCTACACGCTGCCTTTGATTTACCCGCACTTGGATAAAGTAGTATTCAGTCTACCGAGGTTGGAATTCCCCGTCAAGGTTTTTCAGCGCCGTTTACTGCAAGCCTTTCTCTCTATTCATGCCTTTGCAAAAATAGGACGCACATTCTCACTTTTATCCGGCTGACCACGAAGATCCGCTGCCGGGACTCTTACTTATTGCGATCGAATAATCTTGCCCACCGGATAGTCTGTCTGATTCTTAACCTGTTCCTCCAAGCAAGACATCACAGCCAGCACTTGATCTTCCCGCCACGGAGAAGCTGCTACCTGCACCCCTACAGGCAGACCCAGACTGCCCCGCTCTGCTTCCCGGACACTCTGAATCATCCTGTCTCGGCTGGTCTGACGCGCATCCGTCTCCTCGCTCCTCACACAGCTCGTCGATAACACTCCGGCCGGCATGCCTAGGTAATTATAGAGCAGCCCATAGGACCCCTCATAAGACATTGTTAAAGAGTGATCGTGCGCTATAGCAGGTGTGAGTGCAGCCGGACTTAGCAGAACATCAACGCCCTGACGGTCCATTTCCTTCATGAAATTTTGACGGAAGCGCTGCTGTGCATGCACCAAAGTCTGCAGTTCCTCTTCTGACTTTAGCCCTAAGTAAGGAAGAATATGAGCCCCTACGGTTTGCTGTCCTAACAAGCGCAGCAATGGTACAACGAATCTTCTGGCGCCCTTGGTTAGTCCAAAGGAACGCCGGATGTTAACGAGCTGCCCGGTCAAGGTATCGGTTCCTGCAGTGCCGGCTATACCCTCCGCACCGGCAGCAGATATTAAGCCGTAAAAATGGTGGACGGCCTCTGACAGATCAGGCAGTTTGAACTCTTTGACCTCTATCCCCAGACCTTCTAGTAGAGCGACAGCCTCATTCACTGCACGCTGAAGCGAAGCAGATGGGGCGAGGATGCCATCCGTCGTGTAATAGCCAATCCGCAATCGGCGTATATCCCGGGAATCCGAGCTCCGGATCGGCGCCCGCAGCAGGGACTCCTGCGCCGAGACGATCTCCAGAGCCAGGGTCAGGTCCTCCACATGGCGCGCCATCGGTCCAGTGCTCGCCATGGCTGCTGCTGCAGGGCGCAAATGATACAGCCCTGCCGGTTTGGCGGCAGGAACACGGCCCGGAGTCGGCTTCAATCCGTGGATGCCGCAGAAAAGCGCAGGGGTACGGATGCTTCCGCCTACATCCGTACCAAGCCCCAGCGGCGATCCTCCGGCCGCAATAATAGCGGCTTCGCCTCCGCTGCTGCCGCCCGGCGTACGTTCCTCCGGGCGCCAAGGGTTACGGCTGCGTCCGTACACCGGGTTTACAGACTCGCAGCCCATAAGCAGCTGCATCACGTTGGTTTTGCCCAGCAAGATAGCTCCCGCTTGCCGTAAAGCGGCTACGCTCGGATCATCCTGCTGCGCCAGCATTCCGGAGCGGCTCGGCAGCCCCCATGTACTCGGGGTTCCGGCGGCATCAATCGATTCCTTGATAGTGACGGGAACCCCGTGCAGTGGCGGCAAAGGTTGCCCGCTTGCTCTCATGAGATCCGCAGCATCCGACTGCCGCCTGGCTTCATCAAACATAGGGACTACTACCGCACAAAGCTCAGGGTTAACCCCCTCAATCCGCTGAATGTGAAGCTCGACCAGTTCCCGCGACGTCCATCTTCCTTCCCTTATCCCCCGTGCCATCTTTGCCGCACTCAAACTCAGCAGTCCTAGTTCAGCTGCCATACCGATCCGCCTCTCTAATCTAAGAATTGAATTGTCTGCTGAGCTTCGGCTTTTCGCCGTTCCGTCAGTTCCTTCTCCGCCCACTCCAATCCCAGGCGGACCTGGGTAATTCCGAAATCCAAGGTCTTCATCCGGTAAGGATCGGCCTCTGGATTTTTTTCCTGTGCGGCCTTCATCGATAACAATCCCTGGAGTGCTTTCTGCTGCCTGAAGCATTCCTGCTCTAGCCAGCTCAAGATCAGACAATCCGGAACATGGGACGCGAAAAAGAAACGCAGCAGAAAATCCGAACGCTGTCCGTTCTGTGCAAGAGGCGACAACAAATAATCCATGAATGATTGCCGTCCTTTGTCTGTTATGGCAAACACATTTCTATTCGGTTTCCCCTCCTGAAACTGGATTTCCTTATCGACTAACCCCTCCTTCTCCATCCGTTTAAGAGCGGGATAAATCCCTCCAAATGAGGCTTCGAACAAATGAGAAACCGATTGGTCCACCCGGGCCTTCATGTCATATCCGGTCATAGACTCTTTAGTCAGAAACCCGAGGATTACAGTTTGAATATTCATGAAAAAAACTCCTTATTATTGATGTTTATATGATTGTCGATAATATATATGATGATAATATAAATGTTAATATCTGTAAAGCGAAATTATTAATCGCTTAAAACAGAATACAAAAAAAAGCAGCCGAGGCCGTAGCATCCCTAACGACAAAACTGCTCTTCTTGGCAAAAGCTATTTATTTTTGGATAGGAACCAGACAACGACCCATACCGGAACTATCCTGGATTTGGTGCGGCGTACATCTCCGCCCGTCTATTCTTACCAGTACCGTTTATTCCCTCGACTAAAATCTTCTAACTTCGGGTATATGACTAATAAAGAACAGCACATGGCGCAGTCTCGCACGAATGTGACCCGAGGAGGAGCAGCAATGAAGTGGAAAGGCAGACAGGGAAGTCGGAACGTCGAAGACCGCAGAGGAATGAGCGGTGGCGGCAAAGGCATCATTGGAGGCGGGATCGGCCTGGTTATCGTCCTGATCGTGACCCTGCTGGGGGGCAACCCGGGCGATCTTCTGGGCAACCTGCAGAATACAGGCTCAGATAGCAGCGCGCCTTACGAAGAAACAGCGCAGGAGAAGGAGCTTTCACAGTTTGTATCAGTTGTTCTGGCGGATACGGAGAAAGTCTGGACCGAGGTGTTCCGCCAAGAAGGTCTGACCTACCAGGAGCCCAAGCTTGTCTTGTACTCAGGCAGTGTGAACTCAGCCTGCGGAACCGCCGGATCGTCTGTGGGGCCTTTCTATTGCCCGGGCGATAAGAAGCTCTATATTGACCTGAGCTTTTACCAAGAGCTTCAGGACAAGTTCAAAGCGCCCGGCGATTTCGCGATGGCCTACGTAATCGCCCATGAAGTAGGTCATCATGTTCAGACACTTGTCGGTACGACAGATAAGATTATGCCTCTGCGTTCCAAGCTCAGCGAAGCCGAGTTCAATCAATATTTGGTCCGATTCGAACTCCAGGCCGATTATTTGGCCGGGGTCTGGGCGCACCATGCCCAGGGAATGGACCTGCTGGAGCAGGGCGATCTTGAGGAGGCGCTGACTGCCGCCAGCGCAGTGGGAGACGACAGCATTCAAAAGAAGGCACAAGGCTATGTTGTACCGGAAAGCTTCACCCACGGGACTTCCGAGCAGCGGAAGAAGTGGCTGTTTAAAGGCTTCCAGTCCGGCACTCTTCAGGGCGGAGATACCTTTAGCGCAGGTAATCCGTAAGCGGGGTCAATCGAAGGCCACGTCAGGTCAATCCCATATATGAAAGTATTCAACAAGGGTCAGTATATGGCAAGCACCGGTTCTTGTTCCTTCTGAACATACCGGCTGAACATAAGAACCTCCCAATCCTTGAAGGACTTGGGAGGTTCTTTGTGATTGATCCTGCCCGGCTACCGCTTCGCCAGTTGGATCAGCAGCTGCTTGAGTTGATCGGTATCCGCGCCGAGACCGGCGAAAAATTCACGGTCTGCTGCTTCGACAGCTTGAACAGCTCTGGAGGCAAGCTCATTTCCTTGCGGGGTCAGAGTAATGACTTTGGCCCTGGTGTCGGTTAAATGAGGGCTGCGGTTCAGAAGCCCTCTCATCTCGAGCGCCCTCAGTACCTGGGAGGTTACGTTCACATCTACCCGGGCGTGCTGGGCCAGCTGAATTTGCGTCACTCCTTGTGGATATTCCCGGCCATTCAACCATTGGCAGGAGAAAAGCAGCACGAATTGCGGTTGAGTCAATGCAAGTGGCTCCAGCGCAAGACGAATCTCCTTTTGCCACATGTTCGTTACCTGCCACAGCAAAAAACCGGGGCTCTCTTGCATATCATTGAATTCTGAACTCATTTCATTCCTCCAGCATGACGCCTGCAATCGTTCGAAATTCTTCGGGTCCGTCTCCAAACCGCTTTTGCACCCGCCCTACAAGGAGCGGATACCGCAACTACCCGGCTGCAGACAGTATATTTCCGGTCTCATGCTCCCTGCTGACGCTCTCTCTTCACCGCCGCCGCGGCAAGTCCCTGCATGGTAGACGGAAGCCCCTGTGCGATCCGGGCTCCCCACTGCGGGCCCAACTGCTCTGCATTCGGACCGGTAATATTGACTTCATGCGTAATCGCAGTCCCTTTATGCGTCTGCTGAAGGCGATGTATGAATTCGATGTGGATGCCGGCGCCGGGGATATCGGCAATTTTGGCAAATCTGCGAGGGGGATCGACCTCCGTCAGCTCAAAAGCCATCGGCCCCTGGCCTTTAGGCTGCAGGACTCCTTGAATGCCGGCTATAAACGGCCCTTCCAATGAGGCAGAGTCAATTTCCTTATCCCACTCCACCCAGGAAGAAATATCACTGTACAGCTTCCAGATCGTTTGCACGCTTGCTTCTGCAATTACCGTGTGTTCGAAGTGCCACATAATCGAATCACCTCTTATGGTTATTTAGGGATATTATATGTACACATACTATATTTGTCAATATGTTCCATGCGGTTTGAGAACGATGCACTAAAAAAGGATCTGCACCAGGGCAGATCCTTGTCTGTACAATCAGACCGCATCAATGTGCGGCTTCAGCTTTGTCAATATGCCGGATATGTTCATAGTTGAACCAGATAAACCAAACCGAAAGCAGAACAAAACCAGCGCCTACAAAGAAAGGAACGTGGGGGTTGAAAATCTCCGACAGCTTGCCCGCCATGAACGGCGCTATAGCTGCCCCAAAAAAACGCAGAAAGCTGTAGGCGGCAGAAGCTGTGGATCTTTCAACCGGGGAGGCATCCATTACCGCCGTTGTAATCAATGTATTGTTATTGCCCAGAATCGCACCGGCGAAGATAACCGCCGCGATCACTACCCACTGTCTCGACGTGAAGATCCCCATGACCACCAGGTCCAGAACAAACAAGATCAACATCATACACATTGACTTGACGGTTCCGAACCATTGCTGGAGTTTAGGTGCCATGAAGACGGAGGTAACGGCCAGTAAGAACCCCCAGCCTAAGAATACATAACCTAATCCCTTAGGGGGAAGTCCCATTACGAATGGCGCATACGCCATAATGGTAAAGAAGCCGACGTTATATAAGGCGGCTACGATGCCCAGCACCAGCAGGGAACGGTGCTTCATGGCCCGGAATGGAGCCAGTAAAGAGGTCGTCGATTTCCCTGCAGACTGTGACTTCGCAGAAGATTTAGGCATTAATAATGATAGAACGATGAAACCGACGATCATTAATACGGCCACGCCAATGAAAGGGGCTCTCCAGGAGATGGAGCCCAGCGTACCGCCGAGCAAAGGGCCCACCGATATGCCGAGACCGACGGCGGCTTCGTACAGAATGATCGCTTTGGCAGTTCCGCTGCTCGACAAGGATACGATCGCAGCCAGCGCTGTAGCGACAAAGAGCGCATTGCCCAGGCCCCATCCGCCGCGCAGCCCGACGAGCGTCCATATGTTGCCCGCGAAACCCCCGAATGCCGCAACCACGGCAATAATTCCAATGCCCAGAAGCAGTGTCCCTTTGCTGCCGAGTCTGGATGACACCGAGCCTGTAATGAGCATCGCTACGGCCATAACTGCATTATAGCTTGTGAATAGTAAAGTAACTTCACTAGGTGAAGCCTGCAGCTGCTTAGCAAGGGTAGGCAGAATCGGATTAACCAGCCCCATTCCCATAAAAGCGATGATGCTGGCAAAAAAGACTGCCCATACAGCCAGCGGCTGCCGGAACAAGCCTCCGGCTTCATGCGGATCTATACGGACAGTTGCTGATGATGATGTTCGTGATGACATACTGACTTCTCCCTTATAGACCTATCACTTTACAGCAGGGATTTGAAGGAATGCCGGATGACATCACCGCGACTGATAATTCCAACCAAGACCCCATCCTTTTCGACAGGCAGTTTTTTAATACGTTTATTTCCCAGAACCGCTGCGATATTCTCCGCCTCTTCATCCCATGCCACTTTGATTACTTTTTTCCTGGCGATAGACATGACGTTCAAATCCAACGCTTTCTGGGTTCTCTGTTCAAATTCATCATCGTCCCCTTTGATCACATTCACATAATAGAACGTGTCGATGATGATGTCCTTATGCTTGCCGATAAAACGCATAATATCTCCGTCACTTATATAAGCGACCAGTTGGTTCCTTTCATTTACCACAGGAAGTCCGCTAATCTGATGCTCAATGAATTTTCCAATGACCGAACGTATACTTTCTTGTTCAGTGACTTTGATGACATCTGCTTTCATAATCTCATGTGCCTGCATATGGATTCTCCTAATTGGTTAATTTTAAATAAGTTTGTATCATGCAACTATTTAATTGTATAATGCAACTAAAGGACGTGTCAATATGATTTCCGCCTCCCGCGTTCGTAAATTGACAAAAGGTCGGGGTAGGTTATCATGTTACATAGAGAAAGACTTATGGGGTGATGAAGGATATGAAAGAAGACTCCGTGGAAACCATAGAACTCCAAATGGCGCTTCTAGTTCGCCGGGTGACATCCGTGGCATCGAATCGAAAAGGCGGCAGTCTGGACAGATCCGCATATCTTCTGCTGCATCAAATTTCGTCACAGGGATTGGCCGGAGTAAAAGCATTGGCCGAAGAATTTCAGCTCGATATCTCTACGGCAAGCAGACAAGCCGGAGCTTTAGAGCTCAAGGGATATGTAAGGAAAGTGCCGGACCCGCAAGACGGACGGTCTTATTTTTATCAGATCACAGATTCAGGCACGCAAGAATTAACGGCTTACAAACAAATCAGATTAGACCATATAACCCGGTTAGTGAGTGATTGGGCCGAAGAGGACCGCCAGAAATTCGGCGATCTGCTGTTGAAGTTTAATCAAAGCTTAATGAAGAGATAAGGCGGAGAGAAGGCCTATATTTGCGAAATGCCATCGGATATCCCCTGTCTCATGGATGCGCGGCCGCCCGCGTATTCATGTCGGAAAATCCAGCAAATAAGGAGCGATAAGAACAGTCCCGCGGGCTGTACGTATCGCTCCTTATTTGCTGCTCTTACTTTTACTTGTATAAGACTTTCTCAACATTGTATTTCGCCCGCAGCTTGTTAAGGATGTAGGTTTCGTAGATCTCTCTATCAACCGCATCTTCAACCAGGCAAACCTCAATGGTCGTTACTTCATCGCGGTGCATTTTGATCGGGGATACCGAGTCTTCAAAATGCTTCTTGATCCGGGGTCTGAGCTTGCGCGCTTTGCCTACGAACAGAAGTTCATCCTGATCATTGTAGAACATGAAAATCCCGCCCTGATCTCTTGAGATCAGGTGAAAATCCGTAAACCCGTAAATATTGCTCAGCTCGGGAGCATCCTGCTTCGTTATCGTAATATCCGGTGTAGGGATGGTAATGTTAATCATATGGCTCACTTCCTCTTTCGATCTAGGTGTAAATACTACCACAAATTTCGAAAGAAGACCATGTTCGACCATATGCCGCAGCGGCCAGGCGGGGTTAGGCAAGCGCGCGAACGAACCGGGCCGTGATGTCTCTGGGCCTTGTTATGGCCCCGCCCACTACGACGGAGACCGCGCCCAGCTCCAGACAGCGCCTGAACATCTCCGGCGTAAGCACATTCCCCTCTGCAATGACAGGAACAGCTACCCGGCTGACGACCTCTTGAAGAAAAGCAAAATCATCGTCGTATAACTTAGAGTCCGACGTATCCGGAGTATACCCGTATAAAGTCGTAGAGATGCAGTCGAATCCCAAGCTCTCCGCCAGGACAGCTTCTTCCGCCGTGGAAATGTCGGCCATTAGTAAGATAGACGGATCTCGTCTTCTGCAATAGCTCACTAGTTCCGCCAGCTCCTCTCCATGCGGACGCTGCCTCACCGTGCTGTCCATTGCGATCATTTCACAGCCGCTTTCGAGCAGCTCCTCTATTTCCTCGGTTGTCGCGGTAATAAACACTTCACTATCTTCGTAATCCCTCTTCACGATACCGATGACAGGCAAATCTACCTCACTCTTAATGGCCAGAATGTCCGCCTTCGTGTTGGCTCTTATTCCAGCTGCTCCGCCCTCTTGAGCCGCCAAGGCCAGCTTGGACATGATAAAAGGACTGTGCAGCGGTTCGTTCTCCAGTGCCTGGCAGGACACGATTAATCCGCCTCTCACCTGATTGATCATTAGCTCTTCTCTCCGTATGATCCCGCATAATGCGCGGTCAGTTCCTCTATCTCGCTGTTTAGCTTAACCAGCGAATCGTGATGGGAGGGCCGAACCGGAAGCAGCGGCAGACGCGGCTGCCCGGTCTCGATCCCCCTGAGACTAAGCAGATACTTGCATGCCCCGTACAAGGAGGGATAGCCCAGCAGGCTTTTAATGATCCCGTTGATTTTAACCTGAAGCACCTGGGCCTCTTCCCTCCGGCCCTGCTCATAAAGCCGGTTAAGAACGCAGAACAGCTCCGGCATGACACCGTAAGTCCCTCCGATACCGCCGTCGGCGCCCATGATCCGCCCCGCTAGAAACTGCTCGTCCGGACCGTTGAATACGAGGAAGTCCGGGCCGCCGATCTCTTTGAACTGCTGCAGCTCGAATGTGCTTTCTCCCGACATCTTGACACCGATCACCTTGTCCTGCTCGGCCATTCTGCCCAGCAGAGCAGCGGATAATTGAAATCCCGTTGTTTGCGGGATGTGATAAATGATGAACGGCAGCGAGGTGCTGTCAATCATATGCTGCCAGTGATTCTCTACGGCGCTCTCCGGCAGCCGGTAATAAATAGACGGCACAGCCGAGATCGCATCCGCCCCATGCTGCTCCGCATGCCGGGCAAGCTCTACGCTCTCCGGCGTGGAATTGGCTCCGATATGAACGATGACGGTTAATTCGCCCTTCACTTCTTCCAGAACGGCTTCCACGACCCGCTTGCGTTCTTCCGCATTCTGCAGAATCCCTTCGCCGGAGCTGCCGCCTACATAGAGGCCTTTTACGCCAGTATTTACGTAAGATCTTGCCAGTTTTCTCACTCTGGCCTGATCCACTTTGCCCCCTTCGTCATAGGCTGAATACATCGCCACATAGACTCCTGCGAATTTAGAAAGGTTATTCTCTGCCACTTTCTTCACACTCCCTGTCAGATTCAAAAAACGGGTAAACCGCGCCCAGTAAGGCTGCCTTATTGCCCAGAAGGGCGGTCCGAATCTCTGTCTTACAAAAATTGTCGGGTAAATAAGCGTTAAGATGCGGTCTGATTCTGCCGGTCAGAAATTCCTTCTGTTCGGAGACTCCGCCGCCAATGATGATGAGGCCAGGGTCGGTGATCAGAATGATCTCAGCCAACCCCCGCGCAATCTCTTCGGCCCACCCCTCAATGATTTCATTGCACAAGCCGCTCCCCGCTCTCGCTTCATCGAACAGCTCTCGCGGTGTCCCCGGGAATCCGGACTCCCGCGCCATTTTTAGGAGAGCGGTCATAGAAGCCCTTTGTTCATACGTGGTCCGGGTGACTTTATCGAATAAAGAATGGCCGATTTCGCCCGCCCTGTGATGCTGCCCGGTAACAAGCCTGCCCCCGCAGTAGAGAGCTCCGCCGATTCCGGTTCCGATTGTGAGGCAGAAGAAGTGATCGCAGCGGCGGGCCGCGCCCTTCCACTTCTCCCCTATGGCTGCTGCATTCACATCGTTGGCTACGTGGGTCGGCAGACCATACGCCTGCTCCATGCAGATCTTCAGATTCGTACCCACATATCCGGGCATCGTGCCGCCGGCGAAAATAATCTCGCCCGTCTGCGAATCGACGACTCCGGCCGTACTGATTCCAATCCCTTGCACGGCTCCATACTTCTCCAGAAGAACCCGCATGATCTTCAGCAGTTCTTCGGGTATCCGCTGCTTATAGTCGGCCCGGGGGGTGGGTGAAGAGTCATGATACAAGATCTCACCGGCATCATTAATGACCGCGTACTTGATTTCCGTACCGCCGACATCTATAGCTGCATAAAGTTTCATTTTTCATCCCTTCATTCTCCAACGGCTGCCGAATTATATCTTAGTATATAGATGAAAATACTTGGTTTATGAGGTATACACACCCGCTTAACGCCGCTAGTGCGCCGCTTATTAGCGATTCTGGCGGTACAGCTGCCTGCGCTCTTAAACCCCGATTTTATAGATGATTTTGGTTACTTCTTGTTCCCGCTCTTCATGCGCCCCTACCAGATGAGTATCCTCCGGAAAACAAATCAGAAAGTAGCCCGGTTCTAAATACCCGCTTAACCGTGGTCCGGTTCCTACATCACCGAAATAAATATCCCGCTCCCGGTCGTATTCACTCCGGCTTGTCAGGCACTCCACATTGCTGACTTCCACATACTCTCTTCCTTCGAGGACAATATGGATGTCGATAAACCTGTTGTGCGCTTCGTATCTTTTCTCGCTTATCGGAGTCGTAGTAAACGAAATACTGTTTTTACGGAAATCAGCCGTTCCATGAGTTTCTCCGAGCAGATTGGTCCGGATATCTTGAATGCAGCTCATCATTCTCGGATTCTCAAAGGCATACTGTCCCAGATTAGTGATTTTATCGTAAATCATAACTTAACGGCCTCTCTCCCGGTAATTTCCTGGACGCTGACTTTTCTGTCTTCTTCGATGGATAAAGTAAGGGCATCCGCTGTTGCAATCGAAGCCCGGGCCGCTGTTCCATCCAGCAGGGGCTTGAATTCTTCCTCTACCGGTGCTCCCTGCATAATGCTGTGGAAGTAGTTCATTTCCTTGCTCATGATACTGTGAAGCCACATAGGAGGCGTCATATTCGGCTTGCCGTACATAATGGCCCCGTCGATCTCCAGACCTTTATAGATGCGGGTACGGTCGTCGTCTTCTTCCTGGCTTTCGTGAAGCAGGAACTGTTCCTCACCGTCCGGCGTTTTCAAGACTACTCGGACGTCCTGCATATCAATGAGAATAGCGCCCTTCGTGCCTTGAATTTTGACATAATGCTCACTCCATCTAAAAGCAGAACCGTATTGAAGGGTCGCGAAACGGTTGCCCGCGAATTCCAGCGTAATAAACAGCATGTCGTCCTCATCGCCGAATTGTTCGCCTTGATGGGCTACGTTGCCGCCTACCATGCACACTCTTTCGGCCGGTCCCATCAAGAACTGGATGAAATCAAGCTCGTGAATATGGTGATAGAGATGTCCGCCCGAAATCTCCCGCTTCTTCTTCCAGCTCACCTCTTGCTGAGGCTCCTCCCAGCCGTTGCGCTCAGCATGACAGAAGAGCAGATCGCCGATCTTGCCCTCGTTAATGAGCTGCTTAGCCTTCCGCACCCCATTCATGAAGTTCATCACATGACCGGCCATGAAGATAAGGCCCTTATCCTTCGTTGTCTTAATCATCTCGTTGCAGTCTTCATACGATAATGCAATGGGTTTCTCGCAGAATACATGTTTTCCGTGAGCTGCCGCGCGCAGCACCGGCTCTTTGTGATACCCGTTCGGAGAAGCGACCAGAACGGCTGTAACATCGGGTCTCTTGCAGAGCGATTCAATGCTCGGCTCCACGTCACAATTTAATTCCTTCGCGACGGACTCCGCATTGACGGGGTCATAGACCGCGACGACCTTGGCCCCGTCCAGTGCGTCGATTAATCTGGCTAATCCCGCCCCGAAGTACCCCGCACCTACTACTGCATAATTGACTGTCTTCATCTTATTAACCCCTTTCTTATTTGTACCATTATTTGACGGACCCATCGGATAAACCGCCGGCAATTTTATTTTGAATCAGCATGAAGAAGAGCACTGAAGGCAGAATGATAATAACGGAGGCTGCCATCATTTCTCCCCAATCGAGAATCTCGGATCCCGTTAAGGAATAGAGAGCGACGGAAATCGGCATTTTGCCCGAGCTGTTGATCAACAAGAGAGCAAACAAGAATTCGTTCCAGGTGTTAATGAACGTATAGATGGCCGTAGCCACGACCCCCGGTGAGACTACCGGCAGTACCACTTGAATAAAGACTCTCAATTTGCCTGCCCCGTCCACTCGGGCCGCCTCCTCAATTTCAACGGGAACGGTCTGGAAGAAACCGATCAGCATCCAGATCGCATAAGGGATCGAGAAGGATAAGTACGTAATGACCAGCCCCGTCCAGGTGTTGACCAGGCCCATTTTAATAATAATGATGGAGTATGGGACGGCCAGGAGAATAGGCGGGAACATATACGTGGTAATGAGCAGCTTGGTCATTTTCTTCCCGGCTTTAGGGAAGAACCGTACGATGCCGTAGGCTGCCAAGGCTGACACGACGATTGTAATCAAGGTAGCCGATAAAGAGACAAGCAGACTGTTTTTTATATTCGTCGTAAAGTTCAGATCGTTCAAAACCCTCGAGTAATACTCCGTCGTAAAGGTTTTAGGGAAAAAGGCTAAGGGATGGTTGGCCATCTCACCGGATGTCTTGAAGGAAGATAAGATGATCCAGACCAAAGGGAAGGCCGCGACAACAGCCAAGATACTGAGAAATAGATACAAGAAGACAATCGTCATCTTACTTCCGCCAACTTGCTTCATTATCGATCCTCCCTTTCCCATTTGTTTAAGAGCCTGAAGTACAGCAAGCAAATGCTTAACAGGAAGAGCAGGAGAATGACCGTAATGGCCGATGCAATTCCCAGCTGTTTGAGACCCCAGCCTGCCTTAAAAGCAAAAATAGGCAAGGTCGTGGTTAAATCGGATGGTCCGCCGCCTGTCATCAGGTAGAGGAGATCGAAATTGTTGAAAATCCAGATCGTTCTCAGCACCAGCAGCAGTCCGATGACCGAACGGATATGACGGACTGTAATCGCCCAGAACGACTGCCACGGAGTAGCTCCATCCATTACGGCCGCTTCATACTGGTCTCCCGGTATGGTCTTGAGCGCCGACAAAATGTTGACCATAAAAAGTGGAGCACCGAACCAGATATTGATGAAGACTACCGATCCGAAAACGAAGCTTGAATCGGCAAAAAAGTTAATGTTCTGCTCCGTAATTCCCAGTGTCGTTAATAGATTTGGAAAAAAACCATATACATCGTTGAATATCCATTTCCATGAGAACGCAATGACAATGGCCGGGAACGTCCAGGGAATAATAAGCATCGTACGGAAGAAGCCCGAGAATCTTGGAATCTTATTCAGCGCCAGCGCAGCCGCAAATCCTATGAGCAGCTGCCCCGCTATGGAGAAGACCGTCCACTTGATCGAATTGTAGAAAGCGACATAGAAATCGTGATTGGTGAGGACAAAGATGAAATTATCCAGTCCGACCCAAGAATAGGTAGCTCTAACCAGATGCCTGGAAGTAAAACTGAAATAAATGCTTGAGAATATGGGGTAAATCAACAAAAGAATGACGATTAATACAGCAGGCAGGATAAATAATAAACCTGTTGTATTCATGCTCTTGATCTTGCTGCTAATGGATCTCACCCGCTTCACTCCACTTCTGAAAGTTAGTACAAACAATCTCTCCTCTCTCGAGCATCGCCTATCTCCGGTTAGGGGTTCCAATGCCCCCATTTTTCTTTACTTGGCCATTCTAAATAAATTATTCAGCTCTTTTTCGGCTTTCTTAGCCGCTTTATCCACCGGTTCATTCTTCAGCAGAATGTCAGCGAACATTCTCTCAATGACACCTTGGCCTGTGAGAAGTCCGGATTCCAGGGTAGGTTCATATTCCATTCCTATCGCCGTCCCCTTGTTGACCGCATCGCTGATCACCTGGACCGCACCGCTGAACTTTTGAATGGTAGGTTCATTAAGGAAGTCCGGATCGGTTGTGATATCTTTCATCGCAGGCAGCATGCCGACAGGAACAGAGTGCAGGAAATTAATGTACCTTTCCTTCTCGTACAAGCTTTCTATGAAAGCTTTTGCAATCTCCGGGTGCTTGCTGTTCTTCCAGACCACCATCGGAATGTTGGAGGTCTCAATACCGTTCGACGGATCTGTGGCATTGATCTTAGGAATTGGAGCAGCGTCGATCTGATCGATTAAAGCAGGTGAGTTGGAGGCTACGCCGCCGATCTGAAAGCCGCTGTTGAAATCAAAGGCCGTCTTCCCCTGATAGAACAGCGTAGCCTGATCCAGCACTTTAAAGTTAACGGAGCCGGACGGAGACGTGTTCTTGTACATCTTCACCCAGTAATTAATTCCGTCTATAGCCGCCTTGCTGGTTAGATTGGCCTTACCTTCGGGTGTAATCAGGGCTTCGCCTGCCGAACGGACATACAGGTTCAGGAATCTCGTAGCCATCATATCGCCCGATCCCATCGGAACGGATAAGCCGTTGACCTCAGGCGGATTATTGATTTTCTTAGCGGCTTCGAATAATTCATCCCACGTTTGGGGGACTTTCAGCTGAGCCTTCTGCAGCAGATCCTTCCGGTACCACATGACTTGAGCATGAGAATACAAAGGAATGGCATAGTTGCTGCCGTCCACGGTCCCTTCTTTGATCGGAGCCTCGTAGAACCGTTCGCGCCCGATATTATCAATGACATCATTAATCGGTATAATCGCATCGGCATCGATCATTTCGACCACATGGTTGGGTAATGCCGTGCTGACATCAGGTACTTGTCCGGCTTGTACGCCTGTTGTCCACTTGGTATAAAATTCAGGCCAGGCGAATGTCTCGATCCTGATCTTCACTCCGGGATGCTCTTTCATAAATGAGCTGGCCGCATCTTTCATAAATTCGTTCCTCGCCCCTTGGGTGAAGGAATGCCACAGAACAATCTCGCCGTGTAAGTTCCCGTCCTGATCAACTGTCGGCGGCAATGCTTCCTCTTTACTGCAGGCGGATGTAAACAACATCACGGAAGCGGCTATACAGGGCAGCCACTTGTTCTTCATACACCTCGACCCCTTCCTGGATGAATTGAATGAGTGAATGTTAATCCGAATTTGTACTCTAGCCAGAAAATGCTATTACCGGAGGGCCTGCTTCTCTGCAAGTCCAACAGCCAAGTCTAGCCGGCCTCTCCACCTCCAATTTAGTATGCGTTTACAATTGTTATTTCATATACTTTATTGAATTCAGCTGAAATCTTCTATGCCTTAAGGATATCCAAAAACAAACCGTACTTGAATATATCAAACCAATCAAAAATAGCACAAATCGCTTAATACCCGCTCGGATTTCCACTATTTTCTTGCCAGCTGTCGGTACGAATAGGGGGTCACTCCATAGTGCTTTTTGAAAACTCTAGAGAAATAATTCGGATCTTCAATTCCGACCTGATAGGCAATATCTGAGATTCTTTCGTCCGATTCAAGGATTTTTTTGGCCGCAACGACCATTTTGAGCTCAATAATAAATTCACTGGGCGATTTTCCGGTATGCTGCTTAAATAAGCGGCGTAGAGAAGAAGAGCTGATCTGTACCCTCTTGCCCAAATCTTCGATGCGGATATTCTTATCAAAATGATTCATGATATAATCCATCACAATTTCGACCCGGTTATCCGGATTATTGTCTGCCTTAATCGTCCTTGTCGTATTCGGTCTCTCCGAGAAAGCCTCCGAGGAATTAAGCAAGTAGCCGACGATCAGCTCCAGATAGCCTCTTAGCATAAAATATTTGCCTCTGCTCATGGATTCCTTCTCTCGAATAATGCAATTGAAGTAATATTTGACCTGCATGTCATTGCACTTCACTTTCGCATCAAAACCGAGGATTTCCGACCAAATTTCGCGATCCGTGAGCGGAAAAGCCGCTGTAAAACGGATACTGATAAAGGTGAAATCATCCGTTAACGCTTCGCAAGACAACGCACTACCCTGGGGAATGTACACAATATCATCTTCCTCCAGCTCGTACAGCGTCTCATCAATTCGGAATCGTCCCCTCCCTTTCTGGATAAAACGGATCATGGAATAGGGGATCGAAGTCTCGTAATAATTCCAAGTGTTCGGAAAAGAATATTTCTCCGCATACACGAAATTTAACCGGAATGCCTGCAGCAGATTATTAACGGACAAAATGCTCACTCCTCTATAGGTGCATACTTATTGTGTTCCAGCTAAACTAGCTTGATAACTCTTCTGTTCATAAAAAACAGCCGCCGGACGTTCCGGCAGCCAACGTGATGATGATCGTGCAGGCAACAAATAAAGACTCAAGACAGAGGGTACAAATAAGCATGGGCCTCTCTGGTGAGAATCCTTTTATTATAAGGAACTTTTCTCAAAAGGAGTAGTAACAGAGGTTGTTCCATATCTTGGACACGGAGACTGACGAATCTAGTTTATCACCTGCCGGATCATTCACAATTGTTCGAGGATCGAATCTCGCTCTTCTCATGTAAGGTATACTAAAGAGCAGATGCACTTGATATTCGGGGTTGTCACGCAATACAAGCTTATTATGAATGATGGATGGAGGTATCTAAAGGATGCATCAATTAATGAATCTAAACGATGTGAAGAAGACCATCGGGGAAAAGCCGCTGGTTCTTATGGTCATCAAAACCGGCCAATGTGGAGTATGCGAATCCGTCCAGGCGAAAGCAGCCATCATGCTGGAATCCCACAAGGACATTACAGGCATTTATGTCTACATGGAAGATGCGCCGGATGCCGCTTCCGAATACCTGGCGTTTGCGGCGCCCACCGTCCTTCTTTTCTACGAAGGAAAAGAAGTCTACCGCGCCGCCCGCTTTGTGCGCTTGGACGAGCTGGAGTATGTGCTCACCCAGTATGAGGAAGCTTGGAGAGAAGGTTGAGCAGAGGGAGCCGGGCCAACTGCCCTCATACTTATCCGACTTCTTCCATCCGCGTATCAATCCTAATAAAAAATATCCCGGCAAGCCGGCCATCACCATGGCTTACCGGGACATTCTCTCTGGGTATTGGCCAATAGTCTCGCTAAATCTCTTCCTGATCGGCAATCCTTGTATTCTCTTGTATATAGCCTTTTATTCCGAAAGGTGGAACTCAAATGGACAAACAAAAACTCATCCGGATCTTTGATAAACAAGCGGCCCAGTACGAAAACAAAGAGAAGATCCGAAACAAAAACGCTGGCGCCAGCATCTCTTACGTGAAGCAAAAGGCCATGTGCTTGAACTCGCTGTGGGTGCAGGCGCCAACTTCCCCTTTTATCCCCCCGGAGTCAAGATTACGGCAATGGAGCACGAACCCGGCCGCAGCCGCTGTGCAAAAAGCGCTTAATCCTCTCTTACATCGCGCTTTCGGATGCCATCATACGAGAAACATCCAGGAGCTCATTCACAAATCAGGTATCAAAATCCTAAATGCAGAAACTTACTGGATAAATATGGTACATCTTATATGGGCGAAACCATGCCCCTAATTGCCTGACTGTATAGAATCAGCGCCGCTCCTCTTTATCAAAAAGTTTTAGTTGTTTTAAATCGTTGAAATAAACTAAAATAGGTCTAATTACCCAATATTAATAATGATAATTATTATAGAACTTAATCCAGTTATTTCATTATAATATATTGGATTGCATGTAGTTCTGGAAGCAGCTATGACTAGATAAAGGGGACCGACTTAACAATGAAGTGGTATGCAGAGGTTAGGAAGAGGTTGGCATCACGGATTGCATTTGTAGTTATGATCGTTATCCTCCTATTATCGGCGGGGTACACTTGGCTACAGATCAGTAATATGAAGGCCACAGCGAATCAAGTGACGACAAGTTATGGGACGCGTATGGCCGAAAGCTATACCCGCCAGCTCGACACCAAGCGTTTGGAACAATTCATGGCGAATCCGCAAGAGGATGAATTGTATTGGTCTATCCGGCAGGATCTGGATCAATTCCGCAGGCAAATCGGGGCTCTCTATGTCTATTTTGTACGAATTGACGAAAGCCGGCGTCCGCTTATTATGATAGACGGACAGCCGAAGGATTCGGATTCCGCATCCCCCATAAATGAAGTAACGGACATTCCTCCAGCAGCCATCCAGGATCTGCTGAAGGGGACTACCGCACATTCGGCGTTAATCGATAATCCGCAATACGGCAAATATATTTCATCCTATGCACCGGTCAAACTTCCGGACGGAACCTTGCTTGGTGTCATCGGAATCGATACGGAAGCCGCAGTGACCGACAGCATTGCCAGCAGCGTCATCCGTGAAAGTATCCCTTTCTACATTCTCATGGTATCGCTCGCACTGCTAGGCATTGGACTGATCGTCTGGCTGCTCATTCGCGCCATCCATCCGCTGAAACGGATCGTATCCAGCGCGGAGAACGTTGCGGCAGGCAATTTCATGGAGGCGAACCGGCAGCTTCTTGAATACCCTGTACGCTCTCAGGATGAAGTCGGGGCCCTCTACCAGGCCATTGTCACCATGTCGGGCAGCCTGAATACGATCGTTGGCGGCATCGTATCGAGCGTTGCCCGAATGTCCGACCAGCTCGTGACCGCTTCCGACCGCTTCTCTGCGGAAGCGCGGGACTTGCTGGAGATGAACACACGGGTAAATGAAGCCTCCAAGCAAGTTGCCGGCGGCTCGCAAACTCAGCGTACCAATTCCGAAGAAGGCGCACGCGCGATGGAGGAGATCGCCAGTACCCTTCAGCGAATCTCCGAAGCCTCCTTGACGGTATCCGATGCTTCCGTCAATGCGCTTCATAGCGCTCAATCGGGCAGAAATACCATAAGCCGGATGAATCATCAAATTCGGACCATTTCATCCGCTACGGAAGAAACAGTCCAGCGTGTTACCAGCCTGCACGGCTACTCTCAGGAAATTGCGGGTGCTCTGGCCGCGATATCGGAAATTGCCAATCAGACCAAGCTGCTTGCATTAAACGCATCCATCGAAGCGGCGCGGGCCGGCGAGCATGGAGCCGGATTTGCCGTTGTTGCAAGTGAAGTCAGGGAACTGGCGGAGGATTCCTTCCATTCCACAAGCCAGATTGCTTCCCTGCTGCATAACATTCAGAACGAATCGCTCCGGATCAGTGAAGCGATGAAAAGCGGTTCTGAAGAAGTGCGTGCAGGGTCTGAGTTGTCCGAGGAAGCCGAGACTTCCTTCGCGAACGTAGTGGAGCTGTTCCGGCTTGTCAGCGAGCAAATTCGCGAGATCTCTGCTTCTACTGAGCAAATGACCGCCAGCTCTGAAGAGGTGTCCGCTACCGTGATCGAAATCGCCGACATCGCCAAAGCCACCTCTGACCAAACGCTTCAGATCGGTGAACTGACCGATCAGCAGCTTCATATCGCGCAATATTTCGCCGATTCTGCCAAAGAATTGAACGAGATGACGCATCGTCTGCGTGAGTCCGTTAAACAAATTCGAGTTTAGATCAGAGCTTCTGACAAGATGGTGACTTCATTCCTATCTTTCAGAAGCTTATTTTATGCAGATTTCGGGACACCTTCCGTCTTGTGCTTCAGGCGCATCTCTTCATCATCTGGACACTGCAACGATACGTTGTGGTGTCTTTTTTATCCCGCCGCCATACTGGTGTAACATACGTAACCTAAGATGGTTCTTGCATATAGGCCGGATCCGGTACATGGCTTCAATGAAAAGGATAGGAAAGGTTCAGCTTACAATGAGAATATCAATTTGGTTAACCGTCTGTTTTTTCGTTCTTGTGGGCACCCTATTTATCTACGGATTATCTGCAAACAATGTTCGTATGAAATAAAAAAGAAGGATTTTGAAGGAGCCGATTTATGAATATATTAATCGCCGATGACGAACCCTTTATGCTCAAGATTTTGAAGGCTTATTTTGAGAATGAAGCCTTTACGACATATCCCGCACAAGATGGTGAAGAAGCACTCCATCTATTTTATAACCATCCCATTCATTTGGCGGTTCTGGATTGGATGATGCCTAAAGTGAATGGTATCCAGGTCTGCAAGGAGATTAAAAAACAAAGCAACACGAAGGTGCTGCTCTTAACGGCAAAAGGAGATGTCGAAGATGAGCTGATTGCTCTGCAAACCGGTGCCGATGAATATATGAGCAAGCCATTCGACCCGCGTATTCTGATCCTGAGGGTTAAGAATTTACTCCAGATGGATAACCAGATCTATATAGGAAACCTCAAGATAGATATGGATGGGCAAAAGATTTTCAGAAATGGCGAAGATTTGCAGGCGACCCATAAGGAATTTCATCTAATGAAACATTTTATTGAAAATAGAGGAAGGATCATTTCGAGAAAAGCTTTGCTGGACCATGTCTGGGGATTCGATTATTTTGGCGAAGAAAGAACGGTCGATACACATGTCCGGAGATTAAGGGTAAAAGTCGGGAATCGTTTAATCAAAACACACAGGGGTATGGGATATAGCCTGGAAGAAACGAATGAATAGGTTAAATAAGAAATTCATTTTGCGAATTACTCTGGTGTTCTTTATAACGTTTATTTTTACATGGATAATGAATACTTACTTCTTACCCAAATACCATCTATACCAGAAAAAGAATGCACTTGCTGTCTTAACTGAGCAGTTTGAAACGATGGATACCGATCAGCTGCTTCAGCATGTGGAGGACCTTGAAAATAAGCATGGTGTGACAATCGTTTATACGTCAATGACTGAAAACAATAACAGTCTAAACACGATGATTCTAGATAAGTTGAATAAAAAAGGGATTACACTGAGTAAGTTCTGGATAACCGATGAAAGTATTAGCAAGCTGAATGAGCAGATCATAGTCAGAAAAATTTATTATCAAGAAAAATTGAAATCAAGCTTCCTGGCTACTTTTATGAAAAAGGACGATCTGCTTATTGTAGTAGGAGAATCGATCTCGCATTCTATAGACACGCTCAAAATCGTCAATCAATTTAATGTCTATATTTATGCGGGACAGCTCCTGCTGCTGATCGTGTTATCAGGGCTGTTCACGAAGCATATTGTTCAACCGCTTGCTAAAATACAGGAAGCTGCTGAGAAAATCTCAAATCTATCTTTCACCAGGGTCCATATTCAGACAGATGATGAAATCGAGTCTTTAGCCCGGAGCATTAATCAAATGAGTGATAAATTAGAACATGCACATCAAGCTCTGGAGGACAAAAACCATAATCTGCGGGAGTTTATCGCAAATATTTCACACGAGCTGAAAACCCCGCTTGCCTTGATTAAGGCTTACTCGTCGGGAATCAAGGACGGCATGGACGATGGTACTTATCTGGATGTGATCCAGCAGCAGACAGATGACATTTCAAGATGGGTCAATAAACTTCTGGAGCTATCCAAACTGCAAACCGATTCCTATACGATCAGCACTTTTGATTTCAGACTCTTGCTTCAGGACACTCTGCAGAAGTACCGAATCTCTACCCAGCAGCAAGATATCACAATTTCTGTGCATGACCGTTTACTTACAGATCCATGGGTGCAGGCAGATAAACAGAAGATAGACATGGTCCTTAACAATTTTATTTCCAATGCCATCAAATACACAAACGACAGGCTTATCCAGATTTCAATGGAAAACAAGAATAATCAAGTCCTATTTACGATTACCAATGGGGTTGAGATCGGAGACTCCCTACAATGGGAGAATATCTGGGAGCCATTCTACGTATTGGAGAGCTCCCGCAGTAAACTGCTTAGCGGAACAGGCTTGGGATTATCGATTGTTAGAACGATATTGCAAAAGCACGATTCCAAATTTGGCTTTCATGTTCATACAAGAGAAGTTGAATTTTATTTCTCCTTACCTGCAGCTCCGCCAGATAATTAAAAGGCATCGCGACTTATTCGTTGCGGTGTCTTTTTCTCGTGCTGTCATATAGACGTAACATACGGAACTTATGATTGTTCTCATAGCCCGAACAGATTTACTGCTGTACTTCATAAACCAAACACCTGATGAGAACGGAGATATTATGCTATCCACATCAACACCAATTAGCCGCCGGCAATTTCTGAGAAAGAGCGCTCAATGGACAATAGGTCTGCTGGGTACAGCCGGTTTATCCGGTATCTATTCACGCTGGATTGAACCGTACTGGATGGAAGTTAACCCTATAACTATTACGCTTGCGAAGCTTCCGCCGTCCTTTAACGGCTTTCGCATCGTTCATTTTAGCGACTTACACCTAGGGGTCGACTCCAAACCTGAGCATTTATCCGAGCTGGTAGAACAAGTCTGGCAAATCCAGCCCGATCTCCTTTGCTTCACCGGAGATCTCCTGGATCACTCAACAGCCTACATTCCAGAAGCAGTTGCCTTGCTTTCCCAGCTGCGGGCACCCTTTGGGCAATTGGCTATTCTGGGCAACCATGATGCTTTTGGTAACCGTCGGTCAGTGACACGGGGGTTGTCAGAAGCAGGTTTCCATGTGCTTCATAATGAACACGCGGCATTACGAAAAGGCAAGGATGCAATCTATGTAGCCGGTATTGATGATCCCTGGGTCGGCAAACCAAATATCCGGCAGGCTCTACTTGATATACCGGAGGAGGCTTGTACGACTCTCCTTGCCCACGAACCCGATTTTGCTGATGAATACGGCCAGTTAGCGGTAGATTTACAGTTGTCCGGCCACAGCCATGGAGGACAGGTGCGGCTCCCTTTTATTGGGACACTCTACACCCCTCCTCATGGAGGTAAATATTCAGCGGGCTTATATCAAATCCCAAACAGCCGGTTGCAGGTATACACTACGCGCGGCATTGGGACAACACGTCTTCCTGTACGCTTTAACTGCCGTCCTGAGCTCACATTGATTACTCTGGCAAAGGCAGATCTGCAGCACTAGTCCGGGCCACAATTTCATCAATGAAGCACTGCAGGGTGCTCGTTAAATAAGAATCCTTACGCCGGATAAAGATGGTTGTAATCTCGCGGTAAGGCTCCGGCACGCTATGAGCATACACGGTACCGCTGGCGACCAGATCCTTGATAGCCGATTCCGGAATAATCGTCATTCCGACTCCGGCAGCCACACTGCCGATGATCGTCCCGAACGTCCCGAACTCCATAATCTGCTTCGGGACGATTCCTTCGACCTTCAGCCAGCTTTCGAGCCTTCCGCGGTACCCGCAGCCTTTATTGTAGAGCAGCAAGGGCTTGGTTGTGATATCCTCCACAGCGAAGGTATCCGCCTTGGTAACCAGAACCAGCCTTTCCTGGATCACCTCGACCTGCTCGATTAACGGATGCCGGATCGGTCCTGTGACGAAGGCTCCGTCCAGCTTCATATCAATGACATCCTGCAGTAGCAGATCGGTTACCCCAGCCTTCAAAGATATTTCCACATTCGGGTACTTACGATAATAGGACGACAGGATATAGGGAAGAGCTGCTACAGTCTCTACTATGCCAATCTCAAGGACACCGTAAGGGTTCGATTTGTCTTGAAAGGTTTGCTTCATTTCATCTACTTTCGATAGGATTTCTCTTGAATACTCCAGCAGCCGCTTTCCTTCCGTGTTTAGAATCATCCCTCTTTTGTGCCGGTAGAATAAGGGGGTCTGAAGCTCTTTCTCCAGCAGCTTGATCCGGGCCGTTACATTCGACTGAACATAGCTGAGCTCTAGAGCGGCTTTACTGACACTGCCATGTGCCGCTACGGCCTGAAAGATTCTCAAATCATTTAACTCCAAGGTGCCTCCTCCTCTGCTTCCGATATGTCTATTTCTTCGTTCTGATATCATTATAAATGATGATAACCTTTATTTATAATCATTTTACTAAAGACTTGCATCTCCCCTATGATGGTTGTTGTACAATAAGCCGGCATTTACATACTAGGGAGAGACACACATGCTAAGCAAACAAGTCATCATCGGTTCCATTCTGTGCCTGATCGCGAGTATGTCCTGGGGAGCTATGTTTCCCGTTGCACATGTAGCCTTGCAGCAAATTGATCCGTTCTATTTCTCGTTTATCCGCTATTTAATCGTGGGCGTTATTCTCACCTTGCTTCTCTGGATGAAAGAAGGCCGATCTTCTTTTCGTTTGGAGGGAAGAGGCAAGGCCTTGCTGTTCTTCGGAACGATGGCATTTACCGTCTATAACATGTTCGTCTTCTTCGGACAATCTCTCATGGGGGAGCCGGGTACTGTAGCCGCTTCGATAATGGAAGTACTTATGCCGATGATCTCCATTATGGTCTTATGGATTACGACCCGAAAAGCACCCAAATCCTACATGCTCACGAGTGTAGTTGTCGCCCTTATCGGCGCCTTACTTGTGATCACCAAAGGTGAACTGGCTTTTTTCATGACAGCCGGGCAAAATCTTCTTCCGCTGCTGCTGATTTTTATCGGCGTTGTGGGATGGGTCGTGTATTCGATGGGGGGAAGCCAGTTCAGGGATTGGTCGATCCTGCGTTATTCTACTCTAACCTGCTTGCTGGGGAGCGCCGTATCCTTTGTAATCGTTACACTCGCCTCCGTCTTCGGCTTACTTCCGGTGCCTGCCTGGGACACTCTGCTTTCGATCAAATTTGAAATGTCCTTTATGATCTTACTGCCGGGACTAGCTGCCTTACTATGCTGGAATTCAGGAATCAAATTGCTATCCCCGCTTAACGGAATCTTATTTATCAATTTTGTTCCGATTACCACATTCGTTATTATGGCTTTCCAAGGCTACCGGATCAGTATGTATGAGATCTACGGCACCCTGCTCATTATCTTTGCCCTGCTCATGCACAACGTGCAGCAGAGAAAAACCGAGCGCGCAATAACACCCAGACCTTATATATCATCTCCTGATCCAAAAGTTGAAATGATTAAGACTGCCCCGTAAGTTAGAGGGCAGTCTTTGGGCTGTGAACATTGAAATATATATTCATATGCGGTGGAGCACAATTGCTCAGGGACACGCCCGTTTTATGACTTCGCTTCGTTCTCGGCTTCCCATCTGGCTATCTCATCCCGAACCTTCGGCGCCACCTCTGTACCCAGCAGCTCAATGGCTCTCATAACATCTTCATGAGGCATCGTGCCCAGCGGTACATGCAGCATAAAGCGGGTGATGCCTACGTGTTTGCGGAGGTGAATGATCTTCTGCGCCACGGTCTGCGGATCACCAACGTACAGCGCTCCTTCAAAGCTCCGCGCGGCATCGTAACTGGAGCGGTCATAATGCCCCCAGCCCCGCTCCCGCCCGATCGCATTCATACTTGCCTGGGTGGGGAGGAAGAACTTATCCGCCGCAATCTGGGCATCCTCGGCAATGAAACCGTGCGAGTGGGACGCTACGGGCAGCTTGGAGGCGTCATGGCCTGCGTGAGCAGCCGCTCTCTTATACAGCTGTACCAGCGGGGCAAACTGCAGCGGGCTTCCTCCGATAATCGCCAGCACAAGCGGCAGTCCGAGCAGGCCTGCGCGGATGACCGATTCCTGATTTCCCCCGCTGCCAATCCACACGGGTAAAGGATTCTGAACCGGACGCGGATACACCCCCAATTGTTGAATCGCAGGCCGATGACCGCCCTTCCATGTCACTTTCTCCGACTCCCGGATTTTCAGCAGCAATTCCAGCTTCTCATCGAACAGCTCATCGTAGTCATTCAAATCATAACCAAAGAGGGGGAATGATTCGATAAAAGAACCACGGCCCGCCATAATCTCAGCCCGCCCATTCGAAATTCCGTCGAGTGTAGCGAAATCCTGGAATACCCGCACCGGATCGGCAGAAGAAAGCACCGTAACCGCACTCGTCAGCCGGATTCGCTGCGTCTGGGATGCGGCCGCGGCCAGTACGACTGCCGGTGAGGACGCCGCATAATCTTTGCGGTGATGTTCACCTACGCCATATACATCCAAACCTACCTGATCGGCAAGTACAATTTCCTCGACCACCTCGCGGAGCCGCTGTGCATGACTCATTACCTCTCCGGTTTGAACATCCGGCGAAGTTTCTACAAACGTGCTTATTCCTATCTCCATTTATCTTCACCTCTACTTCTAATAGTCTGTTCCTGACAGCCGTTTAGTACACAAATCCTATCCAAACGGATGTCTTTATTTTGACCCCTTCGCTTATTTTTTTCAAGTACCTTTAAATATTTGTAAAAGTAATTTTTCATAAAAAGAAATTTCGGTTTACAATGGAATATTTAGGAGGCAGGACAAAAAACAGCATCCTTTAGTCCAGATGCTGTTCATCTAATCATTTAAATATAGATCCTCTGCGGCAGATCACTACAGCTGTGTCTAACGCTCCTGCCCTCACGCATCAGATACTCGTTATACCAGGAATTCTTTGGGGGACAAAGAAGCTCTCTTCGACCTCGTCTGCCGGAAGGGGCTTGCTAAAGTAATACCCTTGAATTTCCCGGCATTCCTTCTCCGTTAGAATATCCAGTTGATCCTTCGTCTCGATGCCTTCGGCAATGACATCCAGCTTGAGATGGTTCGCCATGGAGATAATGGTGGCTACAATCGCCTGATCACTCGAATTGTTTGTGATATCTGTAATGAAAGAACGGTCGATTTTGAGCTTATGGATAGGAAATTGCTTGAGATAACTGAGCGAGCTGTACCCGGTACCGAAGTCATCCAGACTGATGCGGACCCCCAGTTCCGATATTTCCTGTAAAATAGCGCTGGAAACCGCATGATCCATCATCATGCCTTCGGTAATCTCCAGCTCCAGATATTGCGGCTGAAGACCTGTCTCCAGCAAAATGCTTTTAACGGCATCCACGAGGTTGGAATGATGAAACTGCTGCGCGGATAAATTGACAGAGACCGGAATTAGCGGCCCCCCCGCTTGATGCCACCGCCTCATTTGCAGGCAAGCTTCGCGCAGAACCCATGTGCCGATCTCCAGAATCATACCGGACTCTTCGGCAATCGGTACAAAGACCACGGGGGAGATCATCCCTCTCTGCGGGTGATCCCAGCGTACCAGCGCCTCGACTCCAATCATCCGGCTGTTCTTGGTACTTATCTGAGGCTGGTAATGGAGAACCAGCTCTTGTCTCTGTACCGCTTTACGCAGATCATTTTCCAGCTCTAACCTCTCCAATATCCGTTTATCCAGTTCATTGGAAAAAAGAAGATGGCCGTTCTTCTCCCTCTTCTTAACTTCGTACATAGCGGTGTCCGCATTTTTAAGAAGCTGCACCGGGTCCTTGCCATGCTCGGGATATAGAGCGATTCCTATACTTGCCGTAACGTAGAAATCATTATCTTTTAACCGGTAAGGTGCTTGAAGGGACTGGATAATCTGCCCGATCAGCTCGGCAGGTTCTTCCCCGGGGGTGCGGATAGGACTTATAAAAGTAAACTCATCCCCGCCCATCCGGGCCAGGAACACTCCGCTGCCTTCGATGCTCTGCCGCATCCGCTCACTTACCATCTGCAGGAACAAATCCCCATAGGTGTGTCCCAGGCTGTCATTAATGAATTTGAACCTGTCGATGTCCACCATCAGGACGGCAAACGGCTCCGCCTCCGAATCCGGCAGGGAGATTCTTTGTACAAGCTTGTCGTTAAAGTGGCGCCGGTTGGGCAAGTCCGTCAATTCATCGTGATAAGCCAGATGGCGGATCCGTTCTTTGGAACGTTTCTCCTCCGTAATATCTTTAGCTATAATATGATTGCCAACCCGTTTTCCCTCAATTTCTACAGGGACATTAAGGATCGCCAGCTCGATCTTCTCACCGGAAGACCGTACCAGCGCGGTCTCATGTCTGGTGTTCCCCTTCTCTTCCTCCGGCAAGCTTAACCCGAGTGCGGAGATATGCCCTTGCATGTAATCCGATTCGTTAAGCCCCGTCATTTGCGTAACGGCCGGATTAAAGCCGATAATCCGGCCCCCGGTATCGACCGAAATAATCCCATCGGAATTATTTTCATACAAGGACCGGTACCATCGTTCGTGCTCCTGCAAAGCCAGGTCCTTTTGCGACAACCGCTTGTTCACCAAAATCCCGAGCAGCGTCATACCAAGCAGAACCAGCGTCCCCGCTGCAATCGCGTAAGCGAGCACTTTTGAATCGAACAGCAGGTCCTGTGAGACCCGTGTAATATCTTTGGGATAGAAGCGCGCCGCTGCCATACCTGTATAGTGCATGCCTGCAATAGCCGCGCCCATAATGAGGCCGCTGCACAATTTATATAGCCCGATATGTCCCGTATGTTTCTTGCGGAAATAGAACAACAGCCAGAGTGCCGCGAAGGAGGCCGCTGCCGCAATAAGAACAGATAGCAGGACCACCTTCGGATTATATTCAATGTTCACGACCATAGCGGCCATACCGATATAATGCATCCCGCTGATCCCGGCGGCCATCAAGGTTCCACCAATGAGCAGGTGCTTCATCCCCATCTCGCTTTGCCCAACTACATACAAGGCGATTGCGGAGACGGAGACCGCCAGCAGAATCGAGAGCAGCACATAATCGATTTCATAGGAAACTTCCAGCGGCAGAGAATACGCAAGCATGCCAACAAAGTGCATCGACCATATACCCAGACCCATCGATATTGCGCCGCACAGTAACCAGACCGGGCGGGCGCGGCCTTTTGCTGTACTGACTCTCTCTGCCAAATCAAGAGCCGAGTAGGCGGCAGTCACCGCAATCAGAAACGACAATCCTACAAGCCAACTGTTATAGGTTCCGTGCAAATGTTCCATGATTAATCTCCCTGGTGATTGTGGTCGTAAGTCTCATACGGCGAACCAATTAAGAACCTATTAAGACTCTACTGGATTCGCCGCTGCTGCTCTTTCATCCTGCCAAAAATGTACTCATAAAGGCACAAATCATACTCTTGCGGGAATACGTGAGGGCCTGCCACAAAAACGATCCTCCCCGTATCCAGTACGGTAGTGCCGTTACCCCTTTAGGCTTCTTTGCTTCAATTCATTGGGCGACTAACACTGCAGCTTCCACTATTCTAATTTTATATTCATGCCGATATCATTTATAGGAAACAAAAACGCACAGAACAATTTAATCAGAATAAGGAGACATATAAATGCGTATAGGTGCACACACAAACGAGCGATTTAACCTGCAACATGTTAATCAGAGTCTTAACTACAATAACGGTATATCGCCGGCTGGAAATCAGAAAGAAAAAAAAGACTCCGTCTCCATAAGTCCATTTGGCAGAGCTGTTGATTCTTTGATGAAACAGAAACAAAAGATTATCGATATTAGGACCAAGCTTATAGGAAGCACTCTTGAAAAAGGCGGAACCTTGGAGAGCATCCAATCACAGCTCGAATCATATGAAGTACAGCTTCAAAGTATTGATGAGCAGATCTCTAAAACCCTGCTGGAACGGAGTAAATTAAATGACCCCAAGGCTAAAAAGGATGACTCCTCTCCAAAATCCGAAGAGGAAGTACAGACTGAACGGCTTCATTCGGTTGTCTCTTCAAGCAATAATTTAACCCAAATAAAGACTTCTTCTTCAATTAAAGCTCGCATGGAGAGACAAACAGAAGTGCTGGAATCTGAAATAAAAATAGATGAGAACCGTGGCGGGGCTTCCAAATTCAAACGCACGGAACTTGCAGAGCTAAAAAATAGAATCCGTAATTTAAATCAATCTATCGGGGAATCCATGAGTGAATTAAATGATGAGTCAGAGGATAAGAAGGTTGAGGCTTAAGTTTCCACACTTACATACGCAATATAAAAGAAGCCATTCCTTAACGAAGGAGTGGCTTTCATTTTACCCTTTTATTCAACCATCGCGACGTGTATCTACTCGATAACATGTAGTCCCACTCAAATCTCTTTGCAACCAGTTTAAACCTTCTTAACAAACTCCGATTTTAACTTCATAGCTCCAAAACCATCAATTTTACAATCAATGTCATGGTCTCCCTCAACTAACCGGATGTTCTTCACCTTTGTACCAATCTTCAGGACAGATGAGCTTCCTTTTACTTTAAGATCTTTGATGATGCTTACAGAGTCGCCATCGTTTAAGATATTTCCATTTGCATCCTTGATGACCTTGTCGCTATCATTGTGTTCGGCTTCCGATGCCAGACTCCATTCATGCGCACATTCCGGACACACTAGCAAACTTCCATCCTCGTAAGTATAAGTAGAATGACATTCCGGGCAATTTGGTAAAGTAGACATGTTTTCATGTCCTCCAGTCTTTAATTTTTATAAAAAAAATCGAGCAGTTCTACCGGCCGGTTTCGAACTACTCGTTATCCGCCTCTACAAATTCTTTAAGAGTAAGCAGCTTGTTTTCCCAATACTGTTCGAAGAAAGAAAACCATTGCTTCAGCTCGGCCAAGGGTTCGGGCTGAAGTTTGTATCGGGTTTCCCGCCCGACCCGGCGGCTGCTGACAAGGCCAGCCTCCGAAAGAATATGCAGATGCTTGTTTACAGCCGTCCGGCTTATAGTAAAGTACTCTGTAATCTCGGCAATCGCCATTTCCTTGTCAGCATCTGCGAGTAACCGCAAAAGCCTGCGGCGGCTGGAATCGGAAATTGCCTGAAATACATCGTGCTGGATCTCTTGATCAGGCATGAATGTTAAGCCTCAAGGTAAGAAGGCAGCTTCTCTTGGACGATTCGATCCCATCCGCCGTCCATAAATCCGCGAACGACCGAATGCGGCTGACCAAATTCTGTAACTTGGCCAGCATCCCAGCCCGAATGAATCAGAGTGAATTCCGTTTTACCATCTAAACTTCTCAGTTCAAAAGCAAGGTGCCAATCCTTTCCCCAGTCAAAACCGACGCGGTTCGGAGGATCGATTTCCGTTACTTTGCAAGGCGAATCGCCGTATGGTCCTGCATGGAGGATAAACTCATGGCCTACAATAGGCTTAAACGTACTTGGCATCCACCAACCGGCAATTCCTTCGGATGTGGATACAGCTTGCCACACTTTTTCAATCGGAGCCTGGATGACAATGGTCTTACGGATTTCCGGCATTGCTCCCTGTGTTTGCATATTTCATACCTCCAGAGCTTTTATAACACCTTTTGGTGTCACTTATGATCATAACACTTTTCGGGTATTCAAGTGCTATTTTTATATTGTAATTATCCCCATGAATAGGTTTGTCATTCACAAAGCCGGCTAAAAGCTTAGTGCACTTCGATACACATTTCATTCTTTTTATAACAAGTTCTCTCTGCACTCAATAAAAAAGCTCCTAAAAGGAGCCGGGCCGTTGGACCCAGTGCCTTTCAGGAGCTGAAGCTCTGCTCATTCTTACTTCGTATGGCTTCCTAAATATTGATAAGATCCCTTCGGATGGGTGTTCCATTCCCCATACTGGGAAAATGCGGCAGATCCGGTGTAAATGCCTGATTTGCGTACCAGCGTTCCGCCGCTTGGCATAAACTGAGCCGTAGAATTCGGGTCGCCCAGTACATCCACGACCTGACCGTTTCTTTTCAGCACCAAGGCTACGGTATTAAACTCGCTCGGATTATATATGGAGAGCTCATCATTAAAATACGTAATATTCGTAAGATCCATTGCATCATAGAAGATAGTATCAATAAAAATATACGGATCCACGTATTGCTCAAAAAGAGCCTTCGAGTACACTTTCTTCTGTTGAGTCTTCTTCATGTACTGATGGACCTCGATTGTATAGCCTTTCATCGCTGCGGTAGGGTCGCCTGTGCCGGAATAGCTGACCTCCAGAGCAATTCTTCCATCCCCGCCGTCCATGTATTCGGAGAAAAACCGCTCAGGTGTCCCCTGCGTTTTGGAAGAGAACTGAAAAACAGCCGCGCGGCCATCGGCACCTACAACCCAGGTATACAAACCGAGATTCGGGTTTAGCAGCGTCAAAGTTTTGCCGTTAAGTTCAGTCGGACCCGTAAATGTGGAGTCCGGTGTCCCTTCGTAGATTTTGAAGCTGGTTTGATTCGGGAACAGCGCAGACAGATCGTAGGTTACAGCTTCCTTGACACCCTGCTTGGTTGTCACGTTGATCTGCCCATTCGCCACTAGCTGTGCAGTCCTGACCGTTAACTCGTAAGTTCCCGTGCCTCCATTGCCATCGTCAGCAGTTATCGTGACCTTCGTACTGCCGCTTCCTGTGCCTGGTGTCAGCGTCAGCATGTCGCCGGCTACGGATGCAGCCGCTGCCGCCCCGGAGGCAGAGACCGCCGTGAACGTGAGCGGATCACCGTCCGGGTCGCTGAACAACTGGCTCAAGTCAAACGTACGGGCGTTGGTGACTCCCGGTGTGAGCACCTGCTCATAAATCATGCTTACAGCCGACGGTGCAGCGTTGACCTTAGCCGGGTTGACTGTAATCGCCACGTTGGCTGCCGCCGTGCCGCCACGGCCATCGCTTACAGTAAGCTGCACAGACGTCTTGCCTGTCGATACAGGGACGATGGTCAACGTCTTGCCGGTTATACTCACACTGGCTACGCTTTGATCCGGCTGTGCGGAGATAGAAACCGTCAAGCTTTGTGTATCCTCCGGATCCGGATCTGACAGATAAGGCGACAAGTCGACGTTCTGGATGTCGCCCACTTTCACAACCTGCTCCGGGATTGCCGTAATCTGCGGAGGCTTATTCTGCTTGATTGTGACCGTCAGGCTGGCGGTCGTTTTGCCGCCGCGTCCGTCTTTCACCGTAAGCTCGATCTGCGCGGTTCCCGGCGCCTCCGGCTTGATGGTCAGCTTCTTGCCGGATACCACAACCGAAGCCTTGTCGGCAGCAGATGAGATTGCAGAAATGGACAGATTCGGAATATCCCCCGCATCCGGATCGGATATAAAGGCAGTCAGATCAAGTTCTTGATCTCCTTCATGCATCCAGATAACGGGACTGGCAATCGGACTGATAACCGGAGGCTCGTTAACCGTCACCTTCCATATCGAAGTGACCTCCCCTCCTTCTCCGTCACTGGCTTTAAGCGTGATATCCGCATTGCCTGAAGCAACTGCCTGTACAGTCATTTGGTTGCCTGCAACAACTGCCGTGGCGACCGACGGATCACTTGAGCTGACCTCGTACGTCAACGTGCTGTCCAGATCGGGGTCAGAGAAAATCGCATCCAGATTCAAGATGCTGTCAGGCTGACCTACCGTTAGAACTGAAGGAGCCATCGGCTGTTGAACGACCGGACTCTGATTCGGAAGTGTCACCTTCAAGCGGAAAGAGGATTGGGTAGTACCTCCACGACTGTCATAGACAGACATGGTCACAGTCGTTTCGCCGAGACTAAGCGGAGTCATAGTCAACTGCAGATCATTTATTGAAAGCGATGCGATAGTCTGGTCATACGTGATATCTGTTACGCTTAGCGTATCCTGCTCCTTATCGGACAAATAACTTGATAGATCAAGGATTCGCGGGCTTCCCGGCAGGGCCAGCTTTTGTAAAGGAATCGTAGTAACGTCCGGCGCCTCATTCACCACCACAGTGAACGATGAATCCGTATGTCCTCCACGGCCGTCAGAAGCTGTTACACTTATCGTTGCCGTTCCGGATGCTACGGCATGCGTTCTCAGGATTCCTCCGGATTCCTGAACCGTCACAATAGACGGATCGGATGACACTGCGCTGTATGTCAGCGGGTCCACATCCGGATCCGTGAACATAACCGACAGATCCGTTATGCCATCCTGCTGACCTGCCGTCAGAGCCTGCGGCCCAAACTGCTGGGTCAGTGAGGGGGCTGAGTTGATTCTCACTACAAAGCTAGCCTTTGATTGTCCGCCACGGCTGTCCGTAACTGTTACGTTTATTTGAGCAAGCCCGGCATTAACGGGGGAAATCGTCAACTTGAAGCCGTCCACTTGAACGGATGCAAGAGTCGTATTGTTCGTAACCGCCTGCAAGGTCATACCATCATGCTCAAGATCCTGAATATAGGGCAGCAAATCAAGCTCCAGCGGCGATCCGGCCAGTTGAATCAACTGCTCCGGTATGGCTGATATCGCGGGTGCTGCATTCACCTCGACGCCGAAGCTCATGCTCGCCTCGCCGCCCCTTCCATCCTTGGCTTTAACTGTAATCGTAGCCATACCAGGAGCCAGGCCCTTGACCGACAGCAGGCCGCCGGCTTCAGTTCCTATAGCCAGAGCAGGGTGAGAAGATATCACCTCGTAGGTTAAAGTATCCTGATCGGCATCTGTAAATGCAGGACCAAGATCCACTACACCAGGCGTCTGACCGGCTGTTACCACTAAATTGGAAACCTGCTGTGCGACTACCGGCGCTGTATTGACTTCTACGTAAACAATTCCTTGCGTTATGCCGCCACGGCTATCATGGAAGGAAAGCCTGACTTCCGTCTTCCCTGCGGCAACAGGTGTCAGCATCAGCTTAGAAGTTCCAGCTTTGCTGTTCACATTGATAATGGGGTCTGACAATGAATCTACGGTAAAGCTCCAAGTATCATTTTCCGGGTCCTGTACATACGGACTCAGATCCAGTTCCTGTACGGGCGCTCCAAGCTGCAAATACTGTACCGGTATAGTGGAGAGCAAGGGGGCTTCATTTACGATTACTTGAAAACTAGAAATGATCTCTCCGTTCTTACCGTCTTTGGCTTTTACCGTAATCGTAGCGGTACCCGACGCCAACGCATGCACTTTCAACTGCCCCCCAGTCTCTGAAGCCGTTGCCACGGAAGGATTACTGGAGCTTACTTCGTAAGTAAATATATCCTGATCTTCGTCTTTAAACACAGTAGACAGGTCCGTAGTCCCATCCGGATTCCCGACTGTCAATTGAAGGTCCGTCAGCGGATTCTGCACAACCGGAAGCCTATTGACCGTAACTGTGATGTCCCTTGCGCTAATTCCCCCGCGCTGATCCGTGACGGTCACCCTGATCTTCGCTTGTCCCGCCTTAGCCGGGGTCAGAGTCAGCTTGCTGCCGCTCACGCTCACGCCCGCTACATCAGGCGAGTCCGATTCAGCGGTGACGATAAACGGATCATTATCCAAATCATTGATATAGGAGGCAAGGTCCAGCTCCTGGTTTCCGCCGCCAAGCTGTATGAACTGCTCCGGAACCTCAAGCAGCGACGGTGCCTGATTCACCACTACATTAAAGGTAGTCGATGCTTTCCAGCTGCTGCCGTCTGAAGCCGAGAGCTGTATAACTGTACTGCCCGATGCAACCGCCTTGACCGTTAACTGACCGGCGCTTTCGCTGACGATGGCAATAGAAGGATCAGACGACTGCACCTCATAGGTCAGGTTATCCTGATCTGCGTCTTCGAAGACCGTAGCAAGATCGAGTGTGCCATCTCCCTGGTTTATCGTTAACAGCATGGGCAAAGGAACATTGCTGACCTTGGGCGGATCGTTAACTGTCACGACCATATCCGCATTGATGTTGCCGCCGTTCAAATCATTCGCGCCCATTTTAATCGTTGCGGTTCCTCTGGCGACAGGCGTAAGAGTCAAGATGTTGCCCGACATCGAAGCTTTCATCACCGCGCTTTTTAAAGAAACGGCCGTGAATTTCAAACTCGTTTGTTCCGAGTCCTTGAAATGCGCAGACAAGTCAATCGTGACCGCCGGATCGCCAACGGATAGCTTGGGATCTGCGATGGGGATCTCATACCTCGGCGGGCTATTGGTAGAACCGGAGGTCGAAGAGGCAGGTGGCATGTTCTTAACCGAAGAAGCTGATGCTCCATTCGTTACAGCTACTGTCGTAACCTTAGAGTCCGACCCGACGATTACTGTTGCATCCGCGTTGTTAAGCTGCAATTGTGTCACGGTTCCGGTACCATTCAGCGTCAGCTCAACAGGGCTGTTCACCGCTAACTGACCGATGTTGGAGCCTCCGCTCAAAACAACCGGTTGTACAGCTGTTACTGTGACTTGAGGAAGAGTGCCCTGCAATTCCACTGCCCGGGCTCCATTTGCAAGTGTCACTTGGCTCAAGGCGGCATCGTCTGCCGTAATGGATGCATTCGAATTCACATTCATCGTTTGAACAGTCGTGCCCTGTTTGGTAATAACATGAACATCTTGCTTATTTACATCAACCGTTTGTAGACTTGATTCTTGAAAAACAACGGTATTCCGGTCCCCGCCGTCTATGATTGTATTGCCTTCAACGATGAGTTTGGCGGCCAGGAAATCATTCTGCAATTCCTTGCTGATGTGCAGGCTGCCTTTTACCGTTAGATCGGCAATAGAAGTATAGTCTCCAGAAACCGTTAAATTACCGTCCAGTACCGCCCCGTGACCATTAAGCACCAAGTTGCGGCTGAACTCCTCTTCCCCTTCACGGGTAGCATCCCCTTTGGCAGAGAGCTGCAGATCCGTAAGAGTTTCCAGAGTCCTGCCTTTAAAACGGAATTTAAGCCTGGCTCCTTGCAATACCTCTCGGTTGCTCTCTTGCAGAATGCCCTTCACATGCTCGGAAAGTACGTAGGTAACACCATTGATGCGTACATGATTCCCTTGTATATCCTGGAGTACAGATGCCTTGTCAGTAGGAAAAAATGCCGAAATCAGCATTTCCGCCACATCCGCCCGAAGAACATGTTCTTGAGGTGCGAATTTGCCCTGTTCGGGTGACATAATATCCTCTTCCAATGCTGTCCGGACAAAAGCTTGCGCCCAGGAGCTGACACCCTTCCAATCCGATATGGAAGCAGGAACCGACTCGAGTTCGAGCGCCATTTGGGAGGCTCTTACGAGCGTAACGGCAATCTCTTCGCGGGTAATCACATCATAAGGGCGAAACTTCCCCAGGTCATCCCCTTCCATAATCCCGGCAGCTTTAACAGCAGCTATGTAAGGGCTGCTCCACAATTGGGACTGCACATCTTTAAACGAATCTTGCCGGTCAGGAATAGACAACTGAAGCGCCCTGGTCAGCAAGGTAGCCAGTTCCTGGCGTGTAAGCAGATCATCGGGTCTGAATTGGCCTTCACCGTCTCCTTCCAGGAGCCCGAGAGCCAGAGCTTTGCGGATGGATTGTAATCGATCAGCCGACACTGTTGTAAGATCCAGGAATGCCTCCGGCTGAATTCCCTGTGCTAAAAACTTTGCCGGAGAAGCAGCGGCACTGCTTATTCCCGAAGGAGTAAGCAGCGCCGTGACGAGAAGTCCGGCGAGCATGCTGTTTTTTAAAGAGGATGATTTCATAGTGTGTCTCCCTGCTCTACTTGTTGAATTTTCCGATGTCATCCACAAAATCCTTTCCTTTGCCGATCCATTCGGCACCATCGTAAGCCGTGTTGTTTCCTTTAGTTACGGTTGCTTTTCTTATAAACGTTTGATGAGGATAGATATAAGCGATATCCAATAGCTGATCGTTATAATAAAGGGAAAGCTGGACGGGTGTTGCCGGATCATCATAAAACATCATCGGCCATGGAAAATCGGATTGAATAGGCCCGCTATAAAATGCTTCCATAATTACAAAGGTGGAGTTCGCCCGCAATGTTTGGCTATTCAAAACAATATCTTCTATGCCGTCTGAACGGACGATTTTAACTTTATCTCCATCTATATCCTCATTGGTCGGGTTGTACAGTTCTATGGCCTGCAGTCCAAATTCGATATCGTCGCTCGCATAAAGCGTCTCGGAAATGAAAAGTCCCGTCGGAGCAGCAGCCGTGATAGTTACATTGAACGTCAGAGACTTCGTACCGCCTTTGCCATCGTCTGCCGTCACGGTGATCGTGGACGTTCCCGCATTCACTGGCGTGATCGTCAGATCCGTTCCGCTGACCGATGCTGTTGCGACTCCCGTATCCGATGAGACCGCCGTGTGCGTCAGCACATCGCCGTCCGCATCATAGAATACACGCGCCAGACTTACCGTCTGGACGCCTGCCGTCACGCTTTCCGTGATGTTGGAAATCGGATTCGAAATCACGGGCGCTTCGTTTGCCGGCACCGGGGCCTGGAAAGTCACAGTGAACGTCAGAGACTTCGTGCCGCCTTTACCATCGTCTGCCGTTACCGTGATCGTGGACGTTCCCGCATTCACTGGCGTGATCGTCAGATCCGTTCCGCTGACCGATGCTGTCGCGACTCCCGTATCCGATGAGACTGCCGTGTGCGTCAGCGCATCGCCGTCCGCATCATAGAATACACGTGCCAGACTTACCGTCTGGACGCCTGCCGTCACGCTTTCCGTGATGTTGGAAATCGGGTTCGAAATCACAGGCGCTTCGTTTGCCGGCACCGGGGCCTGGAAAGTCACAGTGAACGTCAGAGACTTCGTGCCGCCTTTGCCATCGTCTGCCGTCACCGTGATCGTGGACGTTCCCGCATTCACTGGCGTGATCGTCAGATCCGTTCCGCTGACCGATGCTGTTGCGACTCCCGTATCCGATGAGACTGCCGTGTGCGTCAGCGCATCGCCGTCCGCATCATAGAATACACGCGCCAGTCTTACCGTCTGGACGCCTGCCGCCACGCTTTCCGTGAGGTTGGAAATCGGATTCGAGATCACGGGCGCCTCGTTCACCGGCGCCGGTGCCTGGAAAGTCACGGTAAACGTCAGAGACTTCGTGCCGCCTTTGCCGTCGTCTGCCGTCACGGTGATCGTGGACGTTCCCGCATTCACTGGCGTGATCGTCAGATCCGTTCCGCTGACCGATGCTGTCGCGACTCCCGTATCCGATGAGCCTGCCGTGTGCGTCAGCGCATCGCCGTCCGCATCATAGAATACACGTGCCAGACTTACCGTCTGGACGCCTGCCGTCACGCTTTCCGTGAGGTTGGAAATCGGATTCGAGATCACAGGCGCTTCGTTCACCGGCGCGGGTGCCTGGAAGGTCACGGTAAACGTCAGAGACTTCGTGCCGCCTTTGCCGTCGTCTGCCGTCACGGTGATCGTGGACGTTCCCGCATTCACTGGCGTGATCGTCAGATCCGTCCCGCTGACCGAAACTGTCGCGACTCCTGTATCCGATGAGACTGCCGTGTGCGTCAGCGCATCGCCGTCCGCATCATAGAATACACGCGCCAGACTTACCGTCTGGACGCCTGCCGTCACGCTTTCCGTGATGTTCGAAATCGGGTTCGAGATCACAGGCGCTTCGTTCACCGGGGCCGGGGCCTGAAAGGTCACGATAAACGTCAGAGACTTCGTGCCGCCTTTACCATCGTCTGCCGTTACCGTGATCGTGGACGTTCCCGCATTCACTGGCGTGATCGTCAGATCCGTTCCGCTGACCGATGCTGTCGCGACTCCCGTATCCGAGGAGAGCGCCGTGTGCGTCAGCACATCGCCGTCCGCATCCGCAAACACGCCGGCCAAACTTAACGTCTTCGGACCGTCATCCACTGCATGTGTCAATGGTGCGAGAGCATTCACAACCACCGGGTTACGGTTGCTGTTAGAGGGGGAATCCGATGAGCCTGATGAACCAGATGAACCCGAACCCGAAGATCCCGGCGTTGCCGGCGTCCCGCCAGAGGCAGCCCCGCCTGCAATCTGTTTTTTAACCTCATCATAATTAGCAATCAGCTTATCTGCCGGTATTCCCTCAGGTCCTTGCAGCTTATCTATGGTCAGATTCGGGCCCAGCTTGAGATTGGCATCCGGATCAGCGATTTTAAGTTCTCCCCACGTCCCGTTTCCTTCAACCTTCAATGGGCTGTCGGTATCCACCAAGACTTGAGCAATCTTTGCATTTAGTACCAGTGTCCCTGCTCCCGGCTTTAAGACAACCTGGGTAAGAGAGTCCCCATCTACTGCAATATGGTCCGCAGCAATAGCTAATTCTCCTTTGAAAGATGTACCTTTTAAATCCAGCTTAGCAGGTTTTCCCGCAGTTCCGCCTTTTGTAAGTTCGATCCGCAACAGATCATTTACGTTATGATTAACTGATTTGTATTTGAGAACCGCGCCCTCTAGGGCATCTTGATTCCGTTCGCCCAGCAGGTCTTTCAATGCGCCGCTAATCAAGTACGGTTTACCGTCAATGATGACCATATCTCCATCGATCCGGTTAATCGCAGCCGACTGTTCCCGAGTTTGGAAAATATCTAATAAATAAGCAGCGATATCCTGCCGTTCCACATTTCCGCGAGGATTAAATGCATTACCCTCCGCATTCATCAGACCCAGATGCAGGGCCAGACTTACGGCTTTATCCGCCCAAGGGCTAATATTGCTGCCATCGGCCAGTATAACTTCATTCCCGCCTCTGGCATCTACCCCGTTAATCGCCCGGACGAACACAGCTGCCAATTCTTCGCGAGTTACGGGTTCGGAGGGTCTATATCTGCTCGATTCATCCCCATTAATCAAACCCGCTTCGACTAGAGCCTCGACATACGGGACTGCCCAGCCATCCTTCAAATCGGCAAAAGACGAGGATGCCCCCTGTTTAGGCTCCAGGTGCAGGGCTTTGACCAACAAGACGGCAAGCTCCTGCCTCGTTAAAAGCTGATTCGGACGAAAAGAAGCATCCGGATAGCCGGACAGCAAACCCTGCTTTACAGCCTCCTCCACCGCAGCACGTTTGGCCGGGGATATGGACCCTTGATCGCTGAACCCTATTGCGCTTTGTATGGTACGTTCCGCAGTACCGGCAGCACCAACTGGTGCAGAGCCTATTGTCATGCTCAAAATTGCAGTGGCTAGAAGCCATTTATTCCATTCCGGATTCATTATCTTGACCTCCCTATGATTGGATGGAGAGCTTGTCCTCATCCTTGTCTCGAAGTTTACCCTTAAGTATAAACCGAGCCTCTGAACGACTTCTGAACAATGGACGGAAGCGGAAATAACCAAGTAAACCGGTATAAAATTTCAACAGAAAAGGGAGGTCATGATGCTATTCATCCAAATAAAAAAGAAGCTGCCCCTCCGTCATCTGTCATGACTTTTGGGACAGCCCTCGTATAATGCACTTCCTAACTCCATGTATAGCTAGACACACAATGATTACTTCTTTACATGCAGCAAATTCATAATATCGTTACGGCTTCTGCTCTTGTGGCTGTTCCGTCCGGCTCAAACGGGTTTTGTTCGCTTTATCGTAACAGAAAATGGCCGCCGTATCATTATTTTCTAGCTTTGTCTGATCGAAGGACATCATCAGCGAGGCCGGATACGCCATATTCAATTCAGATGCTTTCTTACAGAAGAGCCATATCGTCAAACATCTGCGCAAATTCCAAATTTTAATGACCAGTATCTGTCTTACGTGAACCCTAAATGCCTCTTGGAGTTTAAAGCCAGCACTCCCGTGGTAGTATAGATAAAAGCACGTCCGGAAATAAATGTGTTACATGACAAGAGGAGGAAACCGTTATGACCCGGCTCGATCCAAGTAACGAACATCCCGCACTGAATTCGGGACCAACAGACCTCGCAGGACAAGCAGTTGATGCTATCGAGGATTTATCCGGCACTCATCCCGGTTACCGCCGTGCGCATGCCAAGGGAATCTGCTGCCGTGCCGTCTTCCGCCCGAGTGGTCTTGCCGCCGCGCTCACTACCGCCCCCCATCTCCAGGAGCAGGAAATAGAGGCAGTCGTCCGCTTCTCGGGCAGCTCCACCGATCCCGCACTTGCCGATGCTTTATCTCCGGCTAAGGGAATGGCCGTTCAATTCACTTTGCCGGACGGCGGCATTACGAATTTGGTCGGTGTTACGGTGCCGGTCTTTTTCGCGCGCACTCCAGAATCGTTCCTGGATATGATTCGGGCTGCGCACCGGGCACAAGAAGGTAATCTGGGCCCGATAGACCTTTTCAAAGAAATCACGACGCATTTTTCCGAAAGTAAAGAAAGCTTCCTGGCAATAAAACACCTGAAGCCTCCTGCCAGCTACGCCGCTTGCCACTATTACTGTATTCATGCTTACTTTTTGACGAACCGCCAAGGAAGCGCACGACCTGTAAAATTTGAGTGGATACCGGGTGATGGCGTCCACACTATATCCGTTACGGATGCGGCTAAGCAGCCGGATGATTATTTGGAAGATGAGCTGCGGCTCCGCTTGAACAATGCGCCTGCCGTATTCCAGCTCACCGCAATTCTCGGCGAAGAAAGCGATCCTACGGATGATCCTACCCGCGCCTGGCCGGACGACCGCCAGCGGATTAACCTCGGCCGTTTGTACATCACCGAGTACATAGAAGAGCCCGAGGGACTGGTCATGGACCCCACTGCCGTAACGGAAGGGATGGCCTTATCCGATGATCCGATTCTTCAGTTCCGCCATGCCGCTTATGCCGCTTCCAGTAACAGACGGCGTGAAGGCCGCTGATGAGGTGGTAATTTACGGTTTCACCAAACAATTACTGACCTCTTATACGGATTACCCGTCATTAATTTCTGTATATTCTCAGTGCGAATTTAAAAGTTCATCTATAGAGAATTTGTCTACAACATCGAAGCCTTTGCCCTGGCCTCTTGGTTTTACAACTACGGTCCCTAAGTAAGGAATCTCTCCTAAGCCAACTCCTTTAGGGAAGCTATGGGCCACGATAACCTGATTGGTACCGGAAGGCGGAGCCTTCTCTAACACGGAAGTCAAGTCCTTTAATGTACCGTCCTTCTCTTCCGTAGTCACCTTACCGCTTAAATTGTAGATTCTAATCCAGAATGGATCCGGTTGGACGCTTTCTTTGCCGAAAGCCAGTTCTGCCGATTCTCTTGTTCGACAAAAGGGACTTGCCGAAACCGGGGTCCGAATAGGAATTCGTAAGCTCCTCAGCGCCTTCCCGAACAATGAGGCATTTCTTTTTCCTTCCTCCGAAAGATTTCTTTGGGTAGAACAATCACTGAATACGAGGTTCGGATGATCTTCACCTACTGTTGCTTCTCCATGCCTGACGAACAAGATGTACCCGCCCTCGCGCAAGGAATTTAGTAACTCCGGGCTCACCCGCCGACTGGCTATCGCTGTACTGTCTGCCGCTAAGACTGCTCGTCCCGGGATTATAAGGAGTAACGCAATCAAGCATGCGTAAACAGCCCTTCTCATCTTCATATCTCCTCCTGCTGAGAACACAATTTTTTACATGTAGTATGCTCAGGACGGGAAAATAATACCGGGTCACGAACGCCCTTTCTCACTTCGCAATATCCACGAATCCTTCTCCGAATACATCACGTACATCATGAATGGTGATGAATGCCTCTTTGTCGATTGATTTAACGATCTTCTTAAGCGTGCTTACTTCCGGTTTACTGATCACAATATATAAGATTTCTTTTGGCGCTTTGGTGTAATGCCCCTGTCCATACAAGACCGTAACCCCCCGGTCCATGACTACATTCACCTGCTCCGCAATTTTATTCTGCTCTTTGGATATAATCGTGACTGCTTTTTTAGAACTGATTCCCTCGATAATAAAGTCCATCACCTTAGTCCCGATATAGAGCATCACAATGGTAAACATCAGGCTTTGGGCACCGATAATAAAATAGGAGGAGAACGCAACGATCAAATCAAAAAATAAAAGGGCGTAGCTGATATTCCAATCCATGTACTTATTCATCATTCGCGCCAGAATCGTCGTCCCTGCCGTAGTTCCGCCAACCCGTATAATCAAACCGATCCCGACGCCCGCAAATATTCCCCCAAAAATAGCATTGATCATAGGTTCATCGGATGCAATATGCCAATCTTCGGTCAGATACAAGAACACCGAGTTGAACAAGACCGCGATAATCGTATACACCGTTGTGGTCCTATCCAGAAATTTATGGCCGATCGCCAATAGAACAGAGTTGAAGACCAGACTCACCAGTCCGGGTGACCACCCGAATAAATAATAGAGAATGATGGTGATCCCTGTTACCCCGCCTTCTCCGAACTCATTAGGAATCACAAATAAATTGATGGCTAAGGCAAAAATCAGCGCTCCTGCCATAATGATCAGGATATCTATACTTCGTTTTTTCATAAGGATGTCCTTTCTTGTTCCCCGATTATATACTTCCCTTATGCTAGGAAACTTACCAACAAAAATTAAGCCATCCAAGATTGGACGGCCCTGCGTACAACGAACTAGTAACTTCGCGCATCCTCCTCAGTTCCGAGGAGCATAATCGCTCAGCTTCCCCTCATAAATCAACCGCAGCCGGTCGCTTTGCCGAAAATCATCCGGCGTGACGAGCGCAGGCAGCTTATTCCATATCTTGATGCCGGACCGGTGCAGAATTTCCGCGACAAACTGCGAGCAAAAGTAAGCGTTACTGAATTCAACCGGTTCTTTTACGGTAATTCCGATTACGCCTAGAATGTTGTAGAAGTACTTCCTGTCCCTGCGGATGAAGATCTGCAGGACCCGCTTCATTTTCTCCACTTCGCGTTCCGACACTTGAAGCTCGTAAATGACGCACGTCGTATCCGGATATTTGCTGAACGTGCCTGTCCGGATATCTTCTCTGACAAAGCCGCCATTCAGCGGGTTGTTAGGATGCTTGCGCCCGAAGCTGTACAGCTCCGAAAGTTCCCGGTTAAAGGATATGGAGGCATGATTGTAAGGGGCTTTCGTGTAGCTTTGGATAACTTTTGTAAAAAGCGTTCCGGTATTCGTAAGCAAGATAAAGACCGATCGATCTGCTGCCATTTACGGATGTTCCCCTTATTAAGTTTCAACTATTGCTTTATAATAACATATAATGCCTTTACTAGATTGTACTCCACAATAAGTTGGTGATTATCATAGATAGCTCTCTGTTCACGTTAGTTCTTATTTTCATCGTTTTATCGCTTGTTCATTGTATGTATTATGTAATGAGCAGGAAGGAGTCGCACAAAGACTATTCGGGTATCGGACTCCGCATCAAAACCTGGTGGGGTATGTTCTTCATCTTCTGTTTGGCAACCTTGTTTAACCCGGTCGTTTCTCTATTATCTCTGATGGTGCTCACCTTCTTCGCTCTGAAAGAGTATTTCTCTATGATCCGGACAAGAAAAGCCGACCGTAGATTGTTTCTGTGGGCGTACTTGTCGATTCCCGTGCAATTTTATTGGATTTATATCGAGTGGTACGGAATGTTCATTGTGTTTATTCCGATTTATATCTTCTTGTTCCTGCCGATCCCGCGCTTAATCAGCAAAGGAACGGTCGGTTTTCTGCGTAACGTCAGCTCCACCCAGTGGGGACTCATGCTGATGGTGTTCGGCCTTAGCCACCTGGCTTATTTTCAATTTGCAACGCCGCAGTACGGGGCGGGACTTGTGCTCTTCCTGGTGGTTCTGACGCAGCTCAACGATGTTGCACACTATCTGGCGTCAATCTATTTCGGCAAGCGAAAAGTGGTTCCGACCTCCAACCCGAATTTGACTTGGGAAGGCTTCGCATGCGCTTTTCTTGTCACAACCGGGGCTTCGTATCTGATCTATCCTTACTTGACGCCGTTTGGCCCGGTCTTCGGGATCTTGTCAGGCATGCTAATCAGTTTGAGCGGCTTCTTCGGCAGCTTGACCGTGTCCGTGTTGAAGCGCGATTTGCTGATCGGCGATGACGAGAAGTTCGATGCTTTGAAACAAAGCTACTTGAGCCGGGTCGATAGCTTGACCTACACCTCTCCGGTTTTTTTCCACGTGATCCGTTATTTTTTCGATTTCATGTAGGAGTGCCGTGTTAACAGCTCCCCGATACGAGAGCCAAAATTAGTGAATTGACACAAGGAAAGCTTTCATGCTATTACATATATAGACCGAACGTTATAATGACTGCGAGTGATAAAGATGGCTACCAAACCCAGCTCTTATGAAAACATAGTAAATACGGCTGCTCGTCTTTTCATTGTTCAAGGTTATCACGCAACCGGATTAAACCAGATTATTTCAGAGAGCGGTTCTCCTAAGGGCTCGCTTTATTATTATTTTCCTAACGGTAAAGAAGAGCTCGCACTGGAATGCATCAAGCGGGCCAATCTATTCGTTCAAGATCAGCTGAGGGAAACCTTTGCTCCAATAGCCGATCCCGTTCTTGCCGTACAATCGCTTCTCCGAAGACTGGCAGAAGAAGCTGCAGATTGTAAGTACAAAGAACCTATGCCCATCGGGTATTGGGCATCGGCTGAGACTGCCGCTGTAAGCGAAGCATTACGGATGGCCAGTCAAACCGCTTTTGAAGACTGGCAGAACATCTATGCCGAGAAGCTGATCGCGGCGGGATTCAACAAGATCAAAGCAGCGGAACTCGGCCTTTTACTCGTCTCGATGATCGAAGGCGCCATGCTGCTGATGATTACACTAAGAGACAACAAACCTCTGCTCACCTTGTCGGCACATATACCGGTTTTACTGAGGAAGAGTGAGGGTGGAACGGTAGGATCGTGACCGCTGCTCACAGACGGTAGGGGGCAGCATGGAGAGATGCTTTCAAAGTAACTATCGGATTATGGACGAAACCACCCAGGACGTAATCCGATATTATTTTTTATTTGTTTTATGTAGACCAGTTTATATAATATAAGATTGGAGTTGAAGGATTTGAAGAAAATCGAACCTATTTTGTTTTCCGTCTTAATGTCTATCTTCATGAGCGTCCCGATGTCATTCGTTATGACCGCAGTAAACGTCGGCTTTACCGAAATTTTCATGGAAGCCTTTCTGATGAGTGCGTTAATCGGCACTTGCGTTTCGATACCGGTCGCATTCTTAGCCTTTCCGTTGGCCACTAGAATTGTACGTCTAATCGTAAAATAAGAGAGAGGATCGTGATTTCAAATGGGTATTCGGTTTATTAAAATTGGCAGCCTTTATTTTGTTGGTGGCGTTATTCTAGGGATAGTCATGGGAATGACAGACTCTTTCCGTTACACGTCCGCGCATGCGCATATCAACCTGCTCGGCTGGGTATCGATGGCTTTGTTCGGCTTGATTTATCACGTGTTTCCCCAGTCCGCAATAGGGAAGCTGGCCACTGCTCACTTTTGGCTCCACAACATAGGCCTGCCGCTTATGCTGCTTGGCATGATTGCCTTCGCTGCCGGTAATGAAGGTTTGGGTGTTCCGTTTATGAGTGCGGGCGGAACGATTGTAGTGTTGGCAACCGTTATTTTTGCGATTAACATGTTCGTAAACTTGAATAAAGCGCAGAAAGAAGCCCGCTAATTTTCTCAAGCTGAGGTGCAAGACTGTCTTTTCGGGTAAATAGTAAGTACATGATGCTGCTACTACCCAATAGAGAGGACGATGTGTATGAAACAAGCCATGATCATTATGAATCCCTCATCGGGTAAAGAAAACGCGCTGAAACATGTCAGCAGCGTGAAAGATATTCTGCTGGCCCAAGGATACGAGGTTACGGTCAAGGAAACGGAAAAAGAACGGGATGCAACCAATTTCTGTATAACGGCCTGTGAGCAAAGCTGCGATCTGGTGGTTTCTATCGGAGGCGATGGGACGCTCCATGAAACGATCAATGGATTTATTGACCAAGACCACCGTCCGAGACTCGGTATCGTCCCTCTTGGGACCGTCAATGATTTCGCACGCGCCCTACAAATTCCACTCCAGCCCGAGAAAGCAATCCAGACACTCACTTCATCCAGAGTACAAACGGTAGATATGGGTCGATTGAACGGCCGGTTATTCGTCAATGTCGTCGCCGCGGGCTCCATCGCTGAGTCGCTTTCTTCCGTAACGTCAGAGGATAAATCCAAACTGGGCGCCTTTGCCTACTTGAAGGAAGGCATTAAAGAATTGATGAGCAGCCACGCCCATCCTCTGCACATTCGTTATGATGACCAGACATGGGAAGGAGAATCGCCGCTCTTTCTAGCCGCTCTGACCAACTCGGTCGGGGGATTTGAGAAACTTGCGCCGGATGCGGCTGTGGATGATGGCCTGCTTCACTGTTTCATTATAAAGGATCTTCATTTATTCAATACCCTTACAGCCAGCCTATCTCTGCTGTTTGGCAGCCTGAAGAATCATAAAGACGTTATTTACTTTACGGCGAAGCATGTAACTGTGAGCTCGGCGGAAGCCGTCAGGACCAATGTAGACGGCGAAGAGGGACCGCCTCTACCGATCAACCTCAGCACTATGCCCCGACATATCGAGGTAATTGTTCCGGAAGAAGACTAAGCTTCCTCCTGCCTTCAAATAGCTTCTTACTAATCCATACCGTGGACCGGGCTGCATGCTCAGGTCCTCTTCTAATTTACTAATGACGGACGCTCTTAAAATAACGGTAGATCTTGTTCAATTTACTTGGATGCCGGCCCCGCGGACTCTCCATGCTGCCAAATTCAAAGAACTTCACTTTCTTGATCCCTACATAATTAAACAACGCTTTACGCATTAAAGCTTTATGTGCGTTATTCAGCCATAACAACGGATAATGAGCCGGCCCCTTCATAGTCGAAATGCAAACCACAGATTTCCCCTTCAGCAGTCCTTGCGGCAGAAGTCCGCCCGTATCCTTATACGCAAATCCCGAAGCAAACATCTGATCGATATACCCCATAAGCATAGCCGGAGGACGCCCCCACCAAAGCGGGTATACGAGAACAATTTTGTCGGCCCACATAAGCTGATCCCTGTATTTAGCGAAATCCGGATCTGTGTGCATATCCCTTCGGCGTTTCTTCTCATTAAAAACCAAAATCGGATTAAATCCTTCCTCATACAAATCCAATACTTGTATCTCCTCTATAACAGAGTTCTCTTTGCCGCCCAGAATGACTTCATTTAGAAAAGCATAGCTTAAACTTTGGTGATTTGGATGTGTATAGATAATTAGCATGTTCATTTTAACAGCCCCTTTACTTATCATTTGATAAGCAAATAGTAGCACGCCCTCTATTTAGTTGTCAAATGATAATTGTTTTCGGACAATAAATTTGTTATCGTTTCCCCTAGAGGTGATCCTGTGGATAAGAACACAAACGCCATATTTCAGAAATTTGTGGCCTTTACGGCCGCTGTGCATCAGATAACGAATGATATGACAAAAGATGCGAAATCCGGAGCGATTACGCCTGTTCAATATAAGATTCTAGAATATCTTGCCGTCAGCCAGCCTGTAACGCTAAGTGAGATTAGTGAATGCATGCATATGTCCATGCCGAATACAAGCCGCGAGCTGAGAAAACTAACCGAGAAACAACTGTGCGAGAAAATTACCGATGAGGAAGACCGGCGCAAGCAATTGATTCGGCTTTCCGGTAAGGGGATGGCGCTGATGAACGAGACTTTCCGGCACATTGAGTCCCGCTTTGTTGAACGGCTCGGGCATGTTTCCGAGGAAGAGCTGCAGGAAATCGAGCGTGCGCTTGACCTTCTTCACCGCAAGGTTTTTTATTGATACGGAATCTTGATCTCGCAGAAAAGCCTAGTCCCTGTGGACTAGGCCTGTTTGGATCTATAGGAAGGATTATTAATGCTGTGCATGCTTAACCCAATTCGACTGTTTTGTTCAAATCCATGTCATCTGAGTCTTTTCCCGTGATTTTTCTCAACAGATTCTTGACCATCTTCGTTTTGTTACCCGCTTCCCAATACTCTGCCGTTTCGGCCTTGATTTTGATAAGTACCAAACTCGGATCATCGGAAGTAGTATCGAAGAACATCTCGTAAGAACGATTCCAGAACTCCTCGACTTTCGTTCTGTCCTCCACTAATTCTGCCTCGCCGCGTATGGACACATAAGATTTATCTGCGTATGCCACATTCACTTTCGAATTTTGAAGAAGCTCCTGATAGACACTCTTGTCTTTTTTGGTTATAAACCACAGATCCCCGTCAAATTCGACTTCTTGGGTGCTCATAGGCCGGGAAACCAATCCTTGATCATTTATCGTAGTGAGCATGGCGACGTCGATTCCTTTGATTAAATCTCTGACCTTCTCAATAGCTTCTTGGTTTGCCTCATGCGTTGTAGACATATTATCACCTCATTGGTTTTTTGGCAGTCTTAATTGCAACAAGTATCCAGTTCTTTATGCTGCGATTAGCATAGAGATGCGTTCTATCTTTTATTAAACGCAATAGAGAAGCGGCAAACTTGCAAGGTACCATCAGGATAAAGACGCTCTATATTCGGAATCTTTTGAGTGGCTGAGTTGGCTGATTTTGTTTGTTCGCATACGATATACGAGGCTCGAAGGGATACACACTATTCTCAAGGAGGAGCAATTACATTGGCCATACACAGGCTGCACAAAGAATTACCAGAAAGGAAAAGTCCGAATGGAAAAACATTCATTGGTTCATTCACATATGGAACTCCTGAAGTAAGATCTTGGGGAGAAGACACGGTTTTAACAATAGGCAAGTTTTGCTCGATAGCTGATAAAGTGTCCATCTTCTTGGGAGGCGAGCACCGCAGTGATTGGATCACAACGTATCCTTTCAATGCCTTGTTAAACGAATATTCCGGCATTCAAGGACATCCCAAGAGCAAAGGGAATGTGACGATTGGTAATGATGTATGGATCGCTTCCGGGGTAACGATATTATCCGGCGTGGAGATAGGAGACGGAGCCGTAATAGGAGCACACTCTTTAGTCAGCAAAGATGTCCCGCCCTATGCAATTGCAGCCGGTAACCCGGCACAAATCATTAAATATAGGTTCCAACAACCATTTATAGATCGTTTACTGGAAATAAAATGGTGGGACTGGAAACTAAGCGAGATCGAAAAGGCTATACCATTATTACTAAATCATGATATAGAAGAATTCCTAAGTTACGCAAAAAAATAAAGGACATGTACGACCCGCTATAAACTGAAAAAGGCATTCGCCGCTAGCGAGTGCCCCCTTTGTTAGCTTGTGAATAATGCCAATACCAGGACTACTAACCAAATTAAAAAAGTGGCCCCGCAAACGATAATTTCGGCAAAGTGAATCTGAATCACCTTATACTCACCCTGCTCGGCTCGGTGAATCCCGAAGAAATTACAATGCTGAATGATGTACATAAATGCGCAGGCAAAAACTAATGCCGCTGTAATCCAAGCACTCGTTGGCAAACTCATCACATACCTGGGATTGCCGCTTGTCTCTAGGCTCAGCATCAATCCAAAGTGCTTAGACAGCAAAAATGTCATAACAATGATAATAAACAAGAGCAGCGGTATGCTAAAAAGATGCTCTCTGTAATCGATCAGTCGCAGGAAACACCGAATTTTCGGGTTTCGGGGCTGGAGATTGGTCTCCTTCATTTCCTCGTCTTCGTCACGCATAATATGAAGAAACGAATACCCGGTCATTCCCGTCAATATAAGGGGCTGGATCAGACCAAGCGCTTTGGCAAAATCAAAAATAGAAACGACGACCAGCATAATAAAAAGAAATACGATCATCCCGCTTCCGATTTTCTCCCTTTGTTCCCACATCTTATTGATGAAAATTCGATTATCCTTACCTATCCCCGGGCCGTTCTTATCCTTTACTAGCGTACCTCGATTCCTTTCGCACTGAATAATCAAATAAGCAGCAATCGTCAAGCCTATTCCGATCATCAAATAGATGAAGGCTTCTTTCGGATAAGTAATATTCCGATTATAGGTATCCACAACCCAGAGACCATCTGACACAATAATAATAATTCCGAGTATTAAAATATAAGGCGCCGTTTTATAAATAATTACTTCTTCCTCCCCCCTTTTATTTTATATTATCAGAATTTTTTAATAATTAAAAAAAAGAGCTATTCTCTTTCATTAGAAAATCTCGCATTTTATCTTGAACGTTTGAAAAGCCGCCAACAAATAGCGGCGGCTTAAACGTTGAAAGTTCACTCTACTATTTCAAGAACATGGCTCACTTCAAATCGAAAAATTGCAGTAAGGGGGTTTCATTTTCATTAGCAGGGGGGTGCTGACTTTTTAAGCTCTTCGGCCTTTTCCTGTGGTAAATAATTCCGGGCATTGCGTCGGAACTTCGCTTGTATTATATTTGATATATCAACTATTGATGGGTCAAATATATTAGCAACAAGAAAGGCAGGGCAACAGTTATGAGTAACTTTCAAAAAACAAATGATTTCAACGAAATTGTATATGGACGCCGATCCATTAAAAATTATGATCCAAGCATAAAAATTAGCCGCGAGGAAATGACGGAGATATTAGCGGAGGCCACCCGTGCACCGTCTTCAATCAACTTGCAGCCTTGGCGTTTCATAGTCATTGACAGCGATGAAGGAAAAAAAACGCTTGGCGATCTTGCTAAATTTAATAAAGATAAAGTGTTAAGTTCGTCCGCGGTAATTGCTGTCTTTGCGGATAAGAATAGCTTCGACTATGCCGAAGAGATTTATGGGAAATCCGTTGAGCTGGGATACATGCCTGCTGAAATAAAAGAGATGCAATTGAATGCATTTAAGCCCATTTATGCAGGTATGCCCGAGGCAAATCTAAGAGATTCCATCATACTTGACGCTGGCCTCGTCTCTATGCAGCTCATGCTCGTTGCACGCGCGCACGGCTATGACACGAACCCCATCGGCGGCTATGAGAAGGGTCAAATAGCGAAAACATTCGGCCTCGATGATAACCGCTATATTCCTGTTATGCTGATTTCAATCGGTAAAGCGGCAAGTGAAGGCTTCCAAACATATCGGCTGCCTGTTGAAACTGTGACGACGTGGAAATAATAGCGTATCGGGTAAAATCCCACTAATGCACTTCGGAGGTCCATGATGTCATGTTTATTTTCGGATCAAGAAAAGATCTTGCATCTGCTTAAGGGACTTAGTAACCAAATCAATCCTAAATTCGAACGTTGCACAGGCATTAGTTCATCACGTTATGAACTGTTGTATCATCTTTATCAAGCTGATGAAGTAAACCAGACCACCTTGCAAAAGGCCGTAAACATCGATAGTGCGGCAATCACCCGTCATTTGAAGCAGCTTGAATCCGACGGGATGGTGGCAAGAAGCAAAATCGCTTCGGATAACCGTGTCACCCTGGTCCGTTTAACCGGGGAAGGCCGCAATCGGCTGCTAGGCTACAAGGAAGAAAAAATGAGCTTCGTTAATAAAATGCTAACGGATTTCAGCAAAGAGGAACTTGACCTGCTGACGGCTATGCTCAGCAGGATGCAGAACAACATTAGTGAATTTTAAAAAAACAAGATAAAGGATGATTACCCATGATTATAATTCATGCCCACCTTCAAGTGAAACCCGACCAAGAACAGGCATTTCTTGAAGAAATGAAAAATCTGCTTCCTCTGACAAGAGCAGAAGAAGGCAATATCAGTTATGATCTAATGAAAAACACAGAGAAAGAACATCACTACACGATGGTCGAGCTGTGGAAAGATGTTGAGGCGACTGCTTCACATAACTCAAGTGCTCATTTTACAGCTTTTGTTCAGAAAGCTCCCCTTTTCATGGCTGCACCTATGGATCTTAAAGTATTCAGCGGCGAGGCTGTGAATCGTTAATTTAACCGTGTTGAATTTGGTTTCAAGTCAAAAAGGCACCCGCTATCGGCGGATGCCTTTTTGACTGTACATTGAAACTGCTGTCCATGCCTTGTTGCTGTCTGGCAACTGGGCTTTTTGATCAGGTACCGCAATAAGTTTGGTAAGGACGAAGCGATTCCGGAGGCAGTGCGGCGTAATCCGCCTGTTCGGAAGAGTGCTCATAGGGACTCGAAAGCACATCCAGAAGCCGATTCATTACGCTATAATCTCCACGGCTTACCGCGGCCTCCAGCGCTTCTTCGACCCGGTGGTTACGTGGGATCACTGCCGGGTTGCTGCTGCGCATCAACTGTTGCGAAGAAGCAGGAGTTTCCTGCTGTCTGCCCAGTCTCGCCTGCCACGTCTCTTGCCACCGGGCAAATTCCGGCGTGCCATACAAGGGCTCGCCCTCCAGCTTATCAAAAGTCAACGCCCGGAACGTGTTCGTATAATCGGCACCATACTTTTGCATCGTACCAAGCAGTTCCTCTATAAGGGCCTGATCCTCCGGCTCCTCATCAAAAATCCCCAGCTTTGCTCTCATTCCCGCAAGCCAATTGCGGTTGTACAGCTCAAAAAAACTCCCTATCGCATCCTCGGCCTGTTTGACTGCTTGCTCTTCATCAGGATGCAGCAGGGGCAGCAGGCTTTCAGCGAATCTTGCGAGATTCCACGCGGCAATATTCGGCTGATTGCCGTAAGCATAGCGTCCGCTGCTGTCAATGGAGCTGAACACCGTTGCCGGATCATAGGCATCCATGAAGGCGCACGGACCGTAATCAATGGTTTCTCCGCTCAGGGCCATATTATCCGTATTCATCACGCCATGGATAAAGCCAACGAGCTGCCATTTGGCAATCAGCGCGGCCTGACGTTTGATTACTCCCTGTAATAAAGCAAGATAGCGGTTCTCCCCAGCGCCAACTTCCGGAAAATGTCTTTGCAAGGTGTAGTCGGCTAAAGCCCGGAGCTCGTCCAGGCTGCCCCATCTGGCCGCATACTGAAAAGTACCGACCCGCAGATGACTGGCAGCCACACGGGTTAGCACTGCGCCGGGCTGCTCTTCTTCACGGATGACCGCCTGCCCGGTCGTCACCACCGCCAAGCTGCGTGTGGTAGGAATACCTAACCCGTGCATGGCTTCACTAATGATGTATTCCCGCAGCATAGGTCCCAGTCCCGCACGACCGTCGCCGCGGCGGGAATATGGTGTTCGGCCCGGGCCTTTGAGCTGAATATCAACCCGCTCGCCACGAGGGGTGATCTGTTCGCCAAGCAGGATAGCCCGGCCGTCCCCCAGCATGTTGAAATAACCGAACTGATGCCCCGCATAAGCTTGGGCAAGCGGCAATGCACCCTCCGGGACCCGGTTGCCTGCCAGCACTTCCACCCCTTCTTCACTCTCCAGCACCTGGTTATTCAGCCCCAGAGATTCTGCCAGTACATTATTAAGAATAGCCAATTGCGGCGAAGCTGCGGGGGTCGGATTAAGCCGGGTAAAAAAAGTTTCCGGCAACCGGGCGTAACTATTATCAAAGTTCCAGCCTATCACTGCTCCTGCATGTTTGTCTGTCACTTTGTTCCCTCCTGTCCTGGGTATTTTACTTTTATATCACCTGTAAACTCCTAGGCTATATCACGTTTGTAGGTATTTACTTGCCCTATTCCTGCATGCAGCTTTTCTAAGCCGAAATCCTGCCTTTCTATAGTGTATAATACCCTTTCCAGGCACAAATCACACGCATCTGCAAGGCAAGCGCAACCAACCAATGCTATGTATCCTATGGACCTGTAATGGCCGGAGCCTTATTTCCCGCGGATCAAACGGTTTAAAGAGCCTCTTAACTTAATCATACAATAATAAGCTCTGTCCATTTGTTCAGGTTTGTACTCTCGTTCGGATACTAAAAAACCTCTTCTCGAAGAGAAAAGGTTTTTAGACAAAATCGTGCTCCCAATCCAGTCATAATGCACTAAAAGCACTCAAGCCTTGATCCGACTGGAGAATAGCTCCTATTGTCCCAATATGATATCACAGATCCGATCAATGTCTCGTGGAGCAAGCTCTGCATACAAGGGTAAAGTGAGGACCCTTTCCGCAATATATCGGGCTACTGGTGTTGTACTTGAGTCAAATCTTCCACTGTAGCATTCATAATCATTGGTCAGCGGATAAAAATATTTTCGCGCCATTATATTTTGTTGGGCAAGCGCCAAACTAACCTCGTCCCGGGTTCTCTTGAGAATGTTTTCATCGAAGATCACGGGGAAATAGGCATAATTTGAAGTGACACCCTCTTGCTCTTGCAGTAATCTCAGGCCTTTAACTCCTTGTAACCGTTCTTTGTAACGCTCGACAGCTGCCTTACGACTTTCAATATTCTGATCAATATAACGTATGTTACAAATCCCCATAGCTGCTGAAAATTCATTCATTTTACCATTGCCACCGGCATAGACTACAGCTTCAGGAGAAACAATCCCAAAGTTTTTTATTTGGTAAAGTTTATTTTTGTATGCTTCATCGGAAAAGGTTAATGCTCCACCTTCAATAGAGTTAAAAACTTTTGTAGCATGAAAACTAAACATCGAAATATCACCAAAATTTCCAATGCCCTGCCCGTTTACTGTAACACCAAATGCATGTGCCGCATCATAAATAACTTTTAAATTATACTTATTAGCAATTCTATTAATCTCTTGAATATTACATACGTTTCCATATACATGAACAGCAATAATAGCCGATGTTTTTTCTGTTATTAGAGATTCGATCTTATCGACATCCAACGTATAGTCGTCTGGTCTAATATCACAAAATACCGGAGTCAATCCATATCTGGTAATTGCGTGGGTGGTTGAAGCAAATGTAAAAGGAGTTGTGATAACTTCCCCCGTTAACTCAAGCGCCTCTATAGCCGTTTCAAGCGCCAAATGGCCATTCGTAAAAAGAGAAATAAAAGGAACTTCCAAATAGGCCTCCAGCTCTTGCTCAAACTGAAGATGTTTCTCACCCATATTGGTAAGCCATTTTGTTCCCCATATAGATCGGATTTCGTCTATATATTCTTCAAAGGGCGGGAGTGAAGACTGTGTCACATGGATTTGCATAATTCACCTCAGTAAAGAATAATTAATTAACGAAATTCCTACTTTTATTTAGAAATAATTACGGTTCCCTGGTTATCACTAATCGGGACATAAGGTATATTTTGCTCAGAACAGAACTGTCTTACGGCCTCTCTAGCTCCTTTGAAAATAGAATTGTTATAGTCATGTATGAAAATATACCCCCGTTTCGTCAGCCTGGGATAAAAAAACGTTAATCCATCATAGATCGGCTTATATAAATCCGTGTCTATACTGACGAAAGCAAATTTATCTTCTATACCAATAGACGTTTGAGGAAAATAGCCTTTCCTTAGGATCACGTTTTCTGAGTACGGCATTTTATTTAAGACTGACTCGACCTCTGTGTCGGCAAATTGGTTGGTTTGAATAGAAAACTGATTGGTAAGATCAAAACTCACGTCTCTGGTATCAAACCCTGCAAAAGTATCGAACAGATACAGCTTTCTATCAGGAAAAGCAGCATTAATATGTTTAGAAAATTCGCCTTTATATACTCCCAGTTCCGCTACATTACCCGAAACTTGATTGGCGTAGATTTCCTCTGCGATAAGTTCAAGTGAGGACAATCTTATATAATCCACACTATTATCATGGAAGGAGATTCTTCGATTCCTTCCTAGCAGATTCATATTGCATAAATGAAAGTGATCGACTTCACGTTTGGAAAATAATTCAAAAAAGGAATGATTTCCTTCTTGCCTTAAATTCTCATTCACTTCACTCTGCAAAGAAGCGAAACGTTTGGATTCATTGAGTTTAAAGGCAATAATTTTATTGTGAGGCACCTCTAAACTTTCAATTTGAGCCTTCAAATTATCATATTGTCCACTTGCTAGAATAATAAAATCATATTCCATAAATTTAATTTTATCAGGAGTTATAATTGGACTACCTTCGAAGGAATTGGCTGCTTGATTAAGGTCGCTATTAATAAACGCAACAATTTCTACTTTCTTAAAATCAATGTTTTCTTTGATGACACTCCACAAACCGCCGTGACCAAATATTAATAGTTTATACATAATCCAGCCCCTTACAGTTCCTTTATCATAGTCTGTGATTCTGCAGCCCCATTATGGACGGTATTAAAGCCATGGTGTTCATAATGAGCGATCGCCTTAGAATTTGATTTATCAACCTCTAGTTTTATTTGGGTCATACCGTATCTTTTAGAGAGTGCGCAGCATTGCTGCAATAACAAGCTGCCTACTCCTTGGTGCCGATGTTCCACAGATACGGCTATAACAGTAAGATAGGCTATCCTGCTCAATAAATCGTTCGCATAGAATATAACCACTCCGGAAATTAAACCGATAGCTTTGGTTACATATATATAAGCATGTGCCGCAAGTTTCTCTGCGTATGAAACTAAGTTCCCAACCCGACTTTCAATAGAACGCGGGAAGTAGTCATTGAAATGCTTTAAGATCTCTGTAATTTCAGCTACAGCGGTAATTCTTACTAGGTCATGAGTCACCTAATCACCTCATATTGCTCCAGCATCCCGATAATGGTATTCCAATCATTAAACATCATAACATCTATTATGGAGAGCCACGGCACAAACGCTTGATCGAATTGCTTATATTGAATGGGCTTTGACCTCACAAAGCACAACTCCACTCCATTCGCAGCAAACTCTTCTTTTGAATAAAGATCTTTTCCACCGATGGCATTCATATAAGTATGAGCACCCAATTCTTTACAAATCGCCAGAACTTTGTCCTGGGACTTCAAAGAATGATCCATATTAATTGAAGACGAAACAACAATTTTAGTTTCTATGTTAAGTTTTTTAACGACTGTGTCTAAAGAATAATAGATGTAGTTGAATAAATTGGTATCCTCATGTAAGACAACATTCTCGAATATTTTAAATCCCTCTACGAAATTAGGAGCTTTCTTATAAGCTTCTCTGATCTGATTAAGTGGCTTGTTTCTATTAAAATCTAACGCAATCGTACGATCATTAACGTTTAAATAATCCGAGTCCTTTTGAACAGCGACACTAAAATAGGAGTCTTTGCCGTTCTGAAGAAATCGATTTCGGTTGATCCAGCCTTTTTTGGTATATTGTATATTATCGTAGACAACAAAGACATCCACCGCATGGATCAACTGAAAGTATCCGATATACGGCAAAAAATAGGGTTGCATGATGGCTACCTTCATAATTCCTCCGTCTTTTAACCTTTAGCAATGAACAACAATGCATCGGAACCATATAATACTTCATGATTGTGGTCTAGTTGGATATCCAGAGAAGCTGCCAATTTCTTAATTGTTTGGACGAGTTTTAAACTATCTGCAGCTATACCGACCTTTCTCACATCCGTGAATCCTGCAGCTATAAGTAAATTTGTGACGGCATGGCTGGATAGAATCTTCTTAAACGATTGCGTATTCAGTGAAAGTAAATCAATGATCATCTGCCCGCTGCATGGATTGTTTATCAAGAACCGAATTTCGCCTTCGTTTGATAAAAGTTTTTTTATACGCAGCAGCAAATCACTATCTTCATATTCATCAAGCGGTCTGCACAGCAAAATATAATCAAATGTCATTCCTTCATATACAGATATTAGATCAGCTGTTGTGTCGGCTGATGTATAGTTATCAAGGATTTTACTGGAGATATCTAAAAATTCCGTTAGCGTAGAAAAGTTGTGAACTCTAACATGGGTACCCCTATTTTGTTTATATTGATTTGTTATTTGATAAGGTATCATTCCAAAACCCGGATCAATGCATAAAACATTTATCGATTCACTTTCTTTCATATCAAGATTTTTAAGTAAATCAGCACCGAAATCTTGAGAATCATGCCATGCATCTACTTTATTTTTTTGTTTGAATAACGCCCTGCTTATTTGAAGTGAATCATTTTCTCGTTGAGCCTCGCCCAGGGATATGCTTCCAAAATGATGACAGAATGTATCCTTCGCAAGTATAAGCTTGTACCCTTGTAAACGAAGTTGTAATGAAAAGTCATCATCAGAAAACTCGGCATATTGATATAAGCGATCCGGACAAAGACCCTTCCCGAATACTTCCATAGGGATTACATTTAGAAATGGACAGAGCCTTTCTCGTTCAAACCATTTGCTACGGTCAGAAACATTATAGTTACGGGAAAATCGTTGCATCTCTTCTATTGTTTGATACGATACCGAAATATCCTGGCCATTAGAAATATTACCTGTCGCCGGCACAACTATCCCAATATTTGAATCTGAATCTAAACAAGTAAGAAGATTTTCCAGCCAACTCTCTGTGACAATCACATCATTTGAAACTGTAGCAAGGACACGACCTTCAGCCGCGCGCATGCCTATCAGGTAGGCAAGTGTCGGACCCGTATTCTTGTATAAATTAATAACTTTTTTATTATCATGCGGTACGCTGTTAAAGTAATCTTTAGTTCCATCACTAGAACCGTCATTAACTAAAATAAGTTCAAATTCTACGTCCTTCGTGTATCTTAAAATGGATTCAATGCACTGCTTACTGAATTCCAGTTTGTTGTATGCAGGCACCAATATAGAAACCGGATATTTGAATTTGCCGGTCTGTAAAGACTGTTGCGCGTATTGATTGGCATTTGCTTTCGCAAATGCTTTTTTGTAGTAGCTATCCATTTTGCCGGTGTCAGGAAATATGGAGCCAAAGAAGTAAATCTCTTCGCGTAATTCCTTCAACAAGGAATACAGAGTAAACTCCACCAGTATTGATAATTTCCTGCCGTCATTAGGAGGGCTAAAATCCCCCAAGCAATCTTCTAAGCAAAGTAAAACGTTCTCAAAAACATTTGGCATAAAACGTGAAGGCACCACTGCCTTTAATCTTGTCATTTCCTGACCATACGCTTTCATTACATCTTGAACATTTTTAAGTATAGTCATATCGGTATTTGAATTATCCGTATTTATACCTTTAATGAAAGTTTCCACTTCTATAATCACGTTATCCAATATATCAACTTTTGTAATAACGAATTCCTCGTCATTCAGTGCATACGAATCCTTGTCCGCACCATCTGACAACAAAGCTCTGGAATAAGTAAGGTTTTCTTGAGCTTCTTCGTGATTAGGATCTAACTCAACGGCTCTAGCAAAACAAGACACTGCCACAGCCACCTCAGCCGCTTTATAACAAAGGACACCTTTTAAATTCCAAAAGTCCGCATTATGCTCATAGTCCTTTTCCTTAGATAAAATAAGGTTTAAAGCATCCTCTATAGCATTATTTTCAATATACTTTTGGATTTGTACTAATACATTATCGTTCAATATGATATCTCCCAGTCAAAGTTCCGCCAGTTTACGTGTTTACACAGAGACCTGGAAACTTGTTATGTTAAATTTATCGGCTTTTACTCAGAACTTCTTTAATTCCATTGCTTATAAAATTCCATTATGCCAAACAAACTATACGATGAGACGGATCTGCTGAAGGCCAAAGAAATCCCGGGCTTTAACGTCAAGATCCCGCACGCGATACTCGCTCCCGTTGTAAACCCTCTAATCAAGAAACCTCCTCAAAAAATTATTGAGGAGGTTCTTATACTGGTCTATCCTTCACTGTTCAGCTTTTTATAAAGGTTGGCTAACTCCGCCCTCTCCTGCTCGTTCAATTTCTCAAATAAATTTCTGCGCAGCCTTTGCCCCTCCAGACTTGCTCTTTTAAGGACATCCGCACCTTTGTCGGTAATGCCCAAATAAATAATTCGGCGATCAGACTCATCCGACATTCTGACGGCCAATTTCTTCTTTACAAGTTTTTCCGATAAATAACTGAGCGTAGGCGGGGTAAGTCCCAATATTTTCGCAATGTCCGAAGGCCGGCTTTTTCCGTTCTGCTTGAGATGGCCGAGCACAAGAACATGAGAAACGCCAAGGTCCTCATTAAAGGTTTTGTTCCACTGGACGATCAATTTATTTGTAAACTTATCCATGTTATGTATGAGTTCAAAAACGGTCTGTTCTTCCACAATATCTCAATCCTCCTTGCTCCTTGTTAAAAATAAAACGACAGCCCCTAATTAAAATTAAGGGCTGTCATAATCTTACACGCTATTGAGCGGAGAATCCACCGTCAATCACTAACTCAGATCCTGTGATATACGAAGAGTCATCCGAAGCCAGGAACAGTGCCGCTTGGGCAATGTCGTTGGGTTGACCCAGACGCTGCAGAGGGGTAGCTTGGATCAGTTGACCCAGCAGTTCCTTCGAAGCGCTTAATGTCTGGGTCATTGGTGTTTCAATGATCCCCGGGAACAGGGCATTAACCCGAACGCCTTGACGGCCGAAAGTTGTTGCAGCCGCTTTGGATAATGCGCGTACCGCACCTTTGGAAGCCGAGTAGTGATTAAAGCCTTGGCCGATTAAAGCGGTGTACGAAGAAATGTTAATAATGGAGCCTTGCTTGTTAGCCGCCATATAGGGAGCCACATGCTTAATGCCAGCGAAAGGACCGAAGCCGTTAATGGTGAGCATTTTCTGCCAGTCTTCCGCATTGATTTCCTTGAATGGCTTCTCGGAAGAGATACCTGCGTTATTGACCAGGATATCGATTTTGCCGAAACGCTCGTTAACTTCCTGAGCCAGCGCCGCCCAATCTTCATCCGAGGCAACATTCAGTTTCATTCCGTGTACATTCTCTTTCTGACTGGCTTTCTCAAGAGCTGCCTCATTAATATCCGCGGCAATAACAATGGCGCCTTCCTGTGCGAACAAATCAACCATTTTTTCACCGATACCTGAAGCCCCGCCAGTAATAATCGCTACTTTGTTATCCAATTTTCCCATTTTACATTCTCCTAACGTAATTTGATTGAACCGCCGTCCACCATTATGGTTTGCCCCGTTATATAATTTGAGTCATCGCTTGCCAAGAATAAAGCAACACGACCGATATCTTGTTCCGGGTCACCCAGACGGCGGAGCGGAATTCTGTTAATCATGGCATCATATAAATCTGGAGCACTGTCCCGCCATTGTTCCACGCCTGGTGTTAACGCGATTGGTGAGATCAGATTGACATTGATGCCGTCCGGCCCCCACTCATTGGCAGCAACGCGGGAAATCGCACGGATCGCTTCCTTAGCTGCCGCATATGAGGTTTGGGTAACTTGTCCGTCAAGCCCGGCTCCCGATGCAAAGTTGATTACCTTACCCCGCGATTTCTTCAGTTCAGGGTAAGCCGCCTGCATAAAATGAAAGGTTGGATAGAAGCCTGTTCCGAAAGATAAATCCAACAGATCCTGCGTCGTATCCACAAAAGAAGCCTGTCTGGATGCATGCGCATTATTAACGAGAATGTCCAGCTTGCCGAATGTTTTAGTAACTTCCGCAACAATTTCATACACATTTTCTTGGACGGAGATATCTCTGATAAACAGGCTACCTTCAGTGTATTGATTGACTTCGGCAAGTGTTTCTTTTCCTTTCTGTTCGTTCACATCGACGATGGCGATATGGGCTCCTTCTTTAGCCATTGCAAGCGCAATACCGCGGCCGATTCCCGAAGCGCTGCCGGTTATGATCGCAACTTTACCTTTTAACCTCATTTGCGATAGCCTCATTTCCTCGAATTTGATTTAATTCCACAAACCCGCTTGTTCCAGTTTCTTCTTCCCTTTAAAAGCAATGCCTACACAAACGATATTAATGATAAGCATGACAATGATGGCATACAGCACAGGGGTATAGCTGCCTGTAATATCGAACACAAACCCGTAAGCCGGCAGAGCCACGACCGATGATATCGCCAATCCCAGGGACGCATTGGAATAAATCTGACTGTATTCCTTATTCCCGAACAAGCTTGATGTAAGAGCCGGTCCTAATGTCCCGATGGAGGCTGATACAAGACCGAACAGTCCGACAGCTAGCGAGATGAGAAGCGTGCTTGATGCCGAGAACAACAACAGACTCATCGCTACCACGCCGAGCAGCATGACCAGGAACGTTGTGTTCTTGGTGCCGAATTTATCGCTGGCATATCCAATCACCAATGAGCCAATCAGCACACCGATCATATTGGTGGCCATGACGTTACCTGCGAAGGATACATCGAAGCCCTTGTTCATCAGATAAGTCGGGATGTGCATCGAAAAGCTTGCCGCAGATGTGATCAGGAAGAAGAATGTAATGAGCGCATAGAAAGCAGAGGATTTTTTGGCGGCAGCCAGTGCTACCCCTTTATTATCCCCTTCCTCACTTACCGTTCCACCTTTATCACCTGCAACCCCCGCTCCATAAGGAAGCGTTTTCTTTTCTTGAGGTGACTTCCTGATGAGTAGCAGGACGATGGGAACGACAATAATCATTACTGTAATACCTACAATAATATAGGAGGTTCTCCATCCTTGATTGGCGATCAGATTGCCGATAACGGGCTGGGAAATAGCACCGATAGCACCGCCTGCAGCTCCCATAATTCCAAGCGCCAGACCTTTACTCTTTTTGAACCACTGATTGATTAATACAGGACCTGCTATTACGGTAATAAACACTCCGCCCACAGCCAGTGGAATAGCAAGAACGTACCAGCCCCATACCGAATTCATCAAACCAAACAGAGCAAATGCTCCGGCTTGCAGAATGATTGCGGCGATGAGGATCATCCGGGTATCATACTTCGCCATGAGTTTTCCGCCAATCGGCAAAAAGACCATGGTAATAATGGCCGAGACACTAAAATAGAGGGATAAGCTCCCTATTCCGACACCCAGGTCGTTCGACACTTGCTTTAAGAAAAGACCCGCAGAGTTATTTAAGCTGCCTTTTCCCAAACCGACCATAATGCAAAGTCCCAGCAAAATCCACCAGGCATAGTGAATTTTCCTTTTGTTTTGGTTCATAACTTTTTTCGCTCCTCATTCTTCATGTCCGGTGCAGATCGTAACTCTTATCGCACTGTACCAATAATGGCTCAGTACTACCCATGCTGATCATTCTCTCCAATATTCGAGGCTCCTTTCCTGAGAAACTGAATGATACACGCAAAAAAATGTTCACATAATATTTAGATATCGAAATATTATACGTCTAAATAGTATCAAAGAATTTATTCTAGTGCAATGGAGAACATGAATTGCTAAAATTCACTCAATTCAAGCTTTTTCCGTTTATTTCCGGCACCGGAAGCGGAACGCCAAAGAAGAGGGGTCTGTACACTCTCCCCTCTTCTTCATATGCTTATTAGCACTGGCTTTTCGATGCACAACATTAAAGGAAGGTTAAACTAAGTCTGCCCATTTCCATCCTTTATGATACGGCTCGCCGCGCTGGCTATAACGGCAAGTTTCATGAACAAAAACACCGCTCTTTTGGAATATTATTCTCAGCAATCATTAATCGCTGTTACTGGTTCACTAAGGACAGGCTGTCTAAACGATCCATCAGTTGACGCAGGCTCTCTTTATCCGCGGCATGAAGCCGGACATCCTCTCCAAGCAGCTTGTCGACCTGTTCTCTTGTAAACGTAAAGATATAAGGTGCGCTATCATATTGACCCGTGTTGTCAACAATCGAATAGGTTATATGATCGACGTTATCAATCAGGCTGAAGAGCAGAATCGAATTGCGATAGAAGGGTTCGCCGCTGATTGCTCCCTCTCTCATCACACCAGCAGAGTCATTCATTATATAATTGATGGTCAATCCATAAGGCGGAGCTTTCGTTTGAAGTTCAATGTCTTTGACTTCCAAACCTATTGGCTTGGGCGTTCCCCCGATAAGGCCGCCAACCTTGATATGATTACCCACGTATAGTGTTTTGTTCTTCATAAGTTTATCCACGGCATCTTCCGAATGCACAGGCTGTGACGATTGCTGTAGAGGCTTAGGGTTGGCTGTACATCCTACAACCAAGGCTGCAATAACGAGCAAAGAGAATGCGATCATCCAGGAAGAGGGCTGACGATAAGCGAGAATATTTTTAATTCTTGCCTTAACATTACTCTCGCCAAAGGCAAGCGGACTACCGTTTAGTAAACCGCTTCTGCTCACTGAAAGAGAAAGCAGGGAGGCGGAGTAGCTTCCTTTAATCTGGTGGCCCATCTTCTTCACGACACTTTCATCGCAAGACATTTCCATATCTTTACTCATGAGCGCATAAGACAGCCACATCAGCGGATTAAACCAGTGGATGATAAGCATCATGAATGCAAAAGGCTTGATCAGATAATCTCGTCTCCTAATATGAGTTCGCTCATGCAGTAAGATGTAAGCCAGCTCATGCTCGCCCATTCCGGTCGGAATGTATATTTTCGGCTTCACAAAACCGCAAACAAAGGGCGTAGCAATCTGGTCAGTCTCAAAAATATTATCCTTGACGAGGGTTGCAGTCCGGACTCTGTCCAATATTCTCAAGTACGATAGGACGCTGTAAAGAAGGAGAATTGCTGCACCTGTCAGCCAAATCATACTTCCGGTCCACAATATGATTTGGATCGGATTCGCACTTGCCATGGGGGCAGCAGCTGGAAGGGATGTATTTACAAAGTTTCTTATCCCGCTAATACCAGCATCCATAACAGGCTTCAGCTGCATCCCGATATCCTGCGGGACAAACTCCATGACGCCTGTGCCGGCTTTGCCCTGAGGCTGTACCAGTCGTAATAAACTGAAGCTTGAAGTGAAACTAACGGGGATGACCAGCCTGACGATTACGGCCGACCATAGAATATAGGAGAATATCTTAGGAGCACGCTTCAGAAGAAATCTCGCTATGATAACTGCAATTGCCACGTAACTTGCCGTAATACTCATATTAAGGATAACAACAAATAGATTCGTCATCTTGTTGCCTCCTCAATAATCCTCTTCAATTCTTCAGCCTCCTTCTCAGACAATTTTTTTTCGCCCAGAAAGGCGGTTAAAAACTGCGGCAAAGACCCATTGAAGGCTTTTTCTATAACTGTCTGACTTTCGTACTTCTGAGCCTCTGTCTTTTTAACGATAGCAGTAACCGTTGCTTCCTCGTTCCTAAGAATTCCCCGTTCACACAGCTTTCTCAGTACGGTATAGGTCGTGGACTTCTTCCAGCCAAGCTTTTGCAGGCTTAACTTTACAAGATCTGTAGAATTGATGGGTTCATTATCCCATATCAGACAGGCGAATTTATATTCGGCGTCGAACAATTTGTATGGTTCCATTCTGTTTCTCCTTTATAGTTTATTGCAGTAAACCTTATGTTTATGAGTCTATTGCAGTAAACCCCTCTTGTCAAGAGTTGGACTCCGTGAAGTGACTGTACCGTATGCAAATAGAAAAGGGTACCTCAGTGAGGTAATCCTAAAATATTTGCAAAAGAACCTTCAAAACCACTATAAAAGTGGATCTAAAGGTTCTTTTTTAACCCAATATCACGTAAAAAGTGGGGACTGAATTTTCTTAAAATGACTTTTGAGACAGCCTCTTTTATAAATAGGAGAATTCAAGATCCGTTGCAGGGGCCGTTAAAGAAAGCTACTCCTTGTCGCGTAAGCACATCCCTTTCAAGTACGCCGTCAAGCTTTCAATGTTCATGCGGACATGCCGGTTATTTCCCTCCAGCTTGCTGATCATGATCCCGCCTTGCATAACGGATAGCGTGAAGGTTGCTAATGCATCGACATCAAGATCCTCTTTGAACTCACCGGATTGAATACCTTCCAAGATGATCCTTTTCATGGTACCGAGTGTACTCTCCAGCCCCCTCAGGGCTACATCACGCAGAACCGGATGACTGTCATCGCTCTCGGTTGCCAAGTTGAGCAAGGGACAGCCTCCTATAAAAGGGGGAGCTTCGACGACGTTCCCATACACCTGCAGATAGACGAGCAGCTTGCCTATCGCAGTTGATTCTTTATCGAGCGCCGATTTGATTTTATGACCCACGATACTTCCTGCATATCGATAAGCCTCAACGGCGATTTCATCCTTGCTGGTAAAGTAGCGGTAAATGCCGCCCTTCTTAATACCCGTTAACGCGGTAATGTCCGACAAGGAGGAGCCTGCATAACCCCTCTGGTTAAACAACTCGGCGGACTTCGCGATAATATGTTTGCGGGTGTTTTCTCCCTTTACTATTGCCAATCCCCCCTTAATGACATGCGGAATGATTCCTTTCATTATATCATATGAAAATTTGCTTTCGATAAACGATCACATATGCTATATTAAAAAAAATACCGATCGGTATCTTTTGGAAAAATAATCTGCATTGCTGGGGGACGAACAATGGGGACGACTTGGTTTAAAGAACCTAAATACGCATGGATTGGATTGGGCTCTCTGTGGATCATTGCATTTATCGGTTCGTTAATGAGATTTAGTGTCGCTTTTTTTCAAGTTCAAATATCCGAAGATTTAGGCATTAGTAGAGGGTTCATTTCAACTGCCTGGTCTACAAACATGCTGATCACAGCCTTATGTGCACCGCTGGGAGGATGGCTAGCGGATCGATACGGGCCGAAGAGAGTCATGCTGGTCAGCGCAATCATTGGAATTGTCGGTATGGGGATCGTCGTATTTGGACACCATGACATCGGCTTTTTTATTGGATACGGGGTCATAGCAGGGTTCGCCGGCATAGGAACCACTACGAACTACATGTTGATGTTTAATTGGTTTCAACATCACCGGGCCAAGGCGACAGGACTGCTGGCGAGCGCTTCCTCTTTAGGGATAGCGATAATCACACCGGTCTTCGTTGCTGCAAGCTCATTGACATGGAAGGATGCTTTCTTAGCCTCTTTCGTACTCAACATCGTCGTTACGCTGCCCGTTATATTCTTTGGTATTAAGGGAATAAAGCCGCGAGGCAATACAGTTGCAGAAACAGAGGTAACCGGCCCCCCTGTAGAGCACGGCCAAGAAGAGCAAACAACCGTACGTTCTCCTCTCCACGGAAAAAACGCTCATCTCCCTATCTTCATTATAGTGGCAATCGCTTTGTTCACCTGCGGCTTCAATATGTCGACCACAGAGATGAACTTGGTTGCTATTAACCAGTTGGCCAGTGTATCGCCCGCCATGATCGCGTTATCCATGAGCGTACTTGGAATTATGGAAATTGCCGGGTCACTCATCGTGGGCTATTGGATGGATAAAAGCAACAAACTGATCATGATGTCTCTCTTGTATGCGATACGGATTATAGGATTCTCCCTGCTCTTCATGCATCTTGAATGGTCACCGGTATTATTCGCCGTAGCGTTCGGCATTACCTATTTAAGTGCACTGCCGGGAGGACTCTTAATCGTCAATGAATACTCACAAGGAAAAGGTAAACATACAGGCTGGCTGCTTCTTATCCATCATGGAGGAGGTGTTCTTGGCTCGTTAACCGGGGGCATTTCCTTTGACTACTTTAACAATTATCAAGTCTTGATCGGTGTCAATGTCTTTATGTGTACGCTCGTAGCACTCGGATATTTCTTCCTATACACAACCCGCAAACGGGATCGTACTCCTGCTAACAGAATAAGGAAATCAGTCGCCTCAGAAGGTATTTAGAATCGTACATAACCAAGAACCTCCTTAGCAGCTTATATGGAGGTTCTTCTCATTCGATATTCCATAACGCGGCATTTATTGAACCAGTACCAATACCTTTTTTTTCATGGAGTCCTGATAAACCGATGCATCTTGTACATCTTCTTCGCGTGTTGTTTTGCCTACCACGAACTCATGCCATACGCACAGTATGCAGCGCTTTCATATAAAAAGAAAACGACTGTCCTCCGGCAGAAACCCGAGAAACAGTCGCAGCAAAATGTATATTGTTATTGGTTCTGCTTAACAGAGTAAGATGAACAATCCAAGCATTAATCGGCTATTCTCTCTGTGCATGCTTGCAGATTAGCGAGATTTGGCCTGCATGCAGGCCGGTGTGGTACAGCGTCCGCCCTAACGCTTCCCGGGGTGTTGAAGAACCTATCGGGGAATCCACGGCGATGTCCCACGCATCCTCCGGCAGCTCGCGCATCGCATTCGTGAGATGGGCATCGGAAGCGGCGGAGAACGCGATCAGCTTCTCAAGCGTAAGCACCGCTTCGTTACCGGCCCCGCCTTTGCCGCCGGCAACATATTCGACGCCTTCAGGAACGGGCCTGCCGAAAAACCAGCTCGCGAACATGTATTCCACTTCCGCGTTATGCCGGATCATATGCCCGATCGAAGATGCATCCGGGGACAGGCGCAGGCCTAGATCTCCTTCCGGCAAGCCTTGTACCATTCTCTGGTACCGGTCGCGAACGGTACGCCATACGGGATGAATCCCTTCATAACTCATACCCTTAGTCCCTGCTTCCGTCTTTTTTATCAACAACGACATGCTCAAAGCGGTCGCCGCTCAAATCAACGTCAAACGCTTGTCCGAACCCGATGACGTAACGCCCTTCCAGAGGCGTCAACTCGAATAAGGAGAAGTCGAGACCGCGAAGCATGCCCATCATTTTATCCCCGAACGCGTTATCAAAGGCCGCAAAAATTTCCTCTTGCCCTTCATTGCCTAAGTTTTCGGTCGTACAAACCCAACGCGCACGCTCTCTGGCAAAAATGTTCTGAGCCTCCGACTCGTCGTTGATGAGCATAACATGGACTTTGGGGCCGGTCTCTACGTAACGATAGTGATCCGAAATGCGGCTAATGTAGATGTACAGCCTATTATTCAGATGAACGTACGGAGCATAGCTGATGAAAGGCACGCCATGCTCGTCCTGGGAGCTGATCACGAGTGATTTGCGGCTGGTGACGAAGTTCACGAACCGTTGTCTGATTTCATCAATATTCAGTTGTTTCATAATTGTTGCCTCCTAGTATAGTGGTAGGGAAGTCAGCTGCGCACGAGCACTCGTAACTTCCGTTCTTTTATGAATATGGATACGCAGGCTTTCGTCCGCAGCGTCAAGCGTAACTTCCGCTTCAACACCATATACGTCTCGGATCAGCTCGGGCGTCAATACTTCCCTCGGACTGCCGGTCATCGTCAGATTGCCGCCCCGGAGCACACAGATCCGATCGCTGTACGCACTCGCTTGGTTCAGGTCGTGTAAGACCATCACGACGGTAATGCCTAACTCCCGGTTAATCGAACGAATCAGTTCAAGCACTTCAAGCTGGTGTGCGATATCGAGATATGTGGTCGGTTCATCAAGCATCAAGATTTTCGGCCGTTGCGCCAGCGCCATGGCAATCCATGCCCGCTGGGCTTCGCCTCCCGACAGCGAAGCGACTAATCGCTCGCGGTAAGTAACAAGCCCCGTACAATCCAGCGCCCAATCTACGACCTCGTGGTCGCTTGCATCGAGCCGCTCGTACCATTTTTTATGAGGCATCCTGCCATAAGATACGAGTTCCTCGACGGTCATATCCGCAGGTGTCTGATTGGCCTGACACAGCATACAGAGCAGTTGGGCGACTCGCTTGCTGCTAAGTGTTCCGATCTCCTGTCCGGCAATACGGACGCAGCCTTGTTCGCACGGAATCAAGCGGGACATGCTCTTGAGTAACGTTGACTTGCCTGATCCGTTAGGACCGATAATGGATACGATCTCGCCTTCTTGCACTTGCAGCGTGATGTTGTCTATAATCGTTCGCCCTTCATACTTGATAGCGACGGACTGTGCCTCGATCATGTCATACCTCTCCTTTACGCATCAGATACAAGAAGTACGGACCACCCGCAATCGCCATTATGATTCCAGCCGGTATATCCAGCGGAGCAAACAACGTGCGCCCCGCCGTATCGGCAACGACCAGGACGATCGCGCCGAGCATGAGACTCATGGGGATTAGCCGGCTGTAGTTGGATCCGACGAAAATACGAGCCATATGCGGCACAACGAGACCGATAAAACCGATCAAGCCGACGACGGATACGGATACGGCCGCAAGATAGACCGCCACAAGAGAGAGCAGAATCCGAACCTTGGTCATGCTCTCCCCCAGATTGACGGCCACTTGCTCCCCGAGCCGCAGCGTATTCGCTTTGCGGATACAGAAGAATGCGGCTATCCAGCCAACGGCCGAGTAAGGAACGATAGTCAGGGCATCTCCCATGCCTTTGCCGGACAAACTGCCGTTCAGCCATTGTAGGGCGCCCGGGAGCTTGTCGCTGTACAAAATCGACATGAGACCGATAAAGCCGCCGAAGATAGCGTTCACGGCGACACCGGACAGAATGACGCGAATCGGCGTGATTCCCCGTTTGTTCCATGAGAGCAGGTAAACCATAGCCGAAGCAACAGCGCCACCGCCAATTGCCGCAATCGGCAGCACAGAGCTCAGCCCGGGCATAACGAGCAGAATGAACAATGCGGCTACGGCGGCGCCGCTCGACACGCCGGTTAGACCGGGATCTGCGAGCGGATTGTTCATAACCGCTTGAAGCATCGCTCCGGAGATAGCCAGATTAGCCCCGATGAAGAGTGCCAGCAGCACCCGGGGTATACGGATATCCCACATAATCGTGTCGTATTGGCCCGTTGAATTTCCAAACAACGTACTGAGCAGCTCTCCGAATGGAATTTTGACACTGCCCAGACCAATCGAGACGATAACAACGATCACTAGCAGGACAAAGGTGATGATCTCGATAATTTTACTAGACGATCGCAATGTCGCGGATTTCATCTTCTTGTTCCTCCGGTTGCTGTTAGTTAGTCGGGAATAGCTTGTTTGCTATCTCTTTGTAGGCCGAAGGAGCTTTCACGATGGATGCTACACCGAACAAGTTGTAATCGAGCGCTTCAACACGGTTGTTCCGGAAAGCATTAAGCTTCTCCCATGCGCCATTTTTCTTCACGTCTTCCTCAAACGCTTTCTTAGCCGCTTCCGGATCTCCGTGCGCGACAAGCAGAATGGCATCCGGATTAGCCGCCACGACACTCTCCATATCGAGCGGCACGTAAGTTTCCTTGCTTTTCAGCGTCGCTGATACAATGTTTGTGGCTCCCAGTTTTTTGGCCAGGCTGCCAGGAAATGTGCTCTCATTCATCAGCATGAATGATTCCGCCGATCCGAACAGGAACATAACCTTAGGCGCGGCTTTCCCTTCCGCCTGCTTGACTGCTGCCGCTTCTTCTTGTGTCAGACGTTCGATAAGCGCGCTTGCTTTCTCTTCTTGGCCGAACACACGGCTGAGTACAACCAGGGACAGCTTTAAATCTTCAAGCGAATCTGTCGGCAGATAGCGCAAATTGAGGTTTGCGGAGCCCAACTGTTTGTTCAGGCTGTCCTCGATCGATTTCGGACCTAACACGACATCCGGTTTCAGACTGGCAATAATCTCCGCATCAGGCTTAAGCGCCGAACCAATCTGAGTGACGCCCTCGAATGCTGCAGGAAGAGCCGTCTTCGAAGTAGGTATGCCGGCCGGCATGACCCCGAGCACATCGAGCATCTCGGCAAGCGCGACAGAAGTGACGACAACCTTCTCCGGCTTCTTGTCGCCGAACTTAGCTTGCAGCTCCTTCGCTTTCGTTTCATCGACAGTCAAGGCAGCAGGTTGTGCGCTTGCCGGAGCCGTAGCGGAAGGACTAGCAGATTGACCCGCAGCAGGGCTGGACGCCGGTGATGCATTATTGTTGTTGCCGCATGCTGCCAAGATATTAAGAGCTAGTATGGAAACAAGGAGAAGCGATGCTTTTTTGTACGATGAATTCATAATGTTATTCTACTCCTTTAATAATGATAATCATTCTCAATGTTAGATAGACTATCATAGATACGACTTCCATGCAACGGAATTCTATTTTGGTGTTATTTTATTAGTCTTGATATAGCGATTGATTAAAACTTCAAAGCACATTACGATTACATATAAGATAAGGATACTTGTCCTGGGACATACTTATTAAAATTAGAAAATCACATGGACTGTAAGCCGCGCGAAACGAGACGTCTTCTACAACGTTTTACGCGGCTATTTATAGATATGTTCACTCCATCTCCTATCTGGGTTTATCAACTTGTGAGACAACTAACATCTAACCGATTCTTTCGGGAAGGGAGAGAACAAACGCATGGAAAAGGAATTTCTATTGACACTAAAACTGTTGACCCTGCTCGATTCCGAATATCGATGGTTCACCTTGGCCGAGATTGAAAAACAGATTGGCGTCTCAGACAAAACAATCCGTAAAATCATTGACGAAACCAAGCAGGAGTTGCCTCCTTCGATTCATATTGAAATTTCCCGGGGCAAAGGCGTCATTCTCCATTACGAAAAACGGAATGTGGCGATTGGCGAAGTCATTTCCTCCATATACAGGCAGAGAACCTTTTATCGGCTGCTCGATCTGCTTTTCGCCGAGGGAGGGCGCTATTCACTGGAAGAGCTGGCCGACAAGCTGTATATGAGCGCTTCCTCGCTGAAAAAGCTGATTATCCGGTTAAACAACCATGAGTTGAAGCCATACCATTTGCGTATCGCGTATTCCATGCCCGAGGTCAAGGGCAGTGAAATTAATATCCGTTATTTTTACTTGAAATTGTATTACGATGCTTACGAATTCTCCGGCTGGCCGTTCCCCGGCATGGACCAGGCTCAAATCCACGAATATATCACGACAGTCGAGTCGGAGAATGATATCGTATATTTCCTCAATGCCAAAAGAAGCTTATCCTTTCTGGCCGCTATCATTATTACGAGAGTGCTGCAGGACAAACATGCGGACGTCCCCAGAGGTCAATACGACTGGGAGAGCAGCATGCTCCATTCTTCCGTTACCGCCCTGGCACGAACGCTTGAACAGCGCTATTCCATTCATTTGCCGCTGGATGAAATCCGTTTTCTTCAGGCTATGTTTAGTTTGAGCCAATATAACTATTATGATGACGCGAAGGTCAGAACAATGGTATCGCTGGAGAAAGCAAATCTCGTGCAGATCCAAGAAGAAAAATATAGAATCGTCAATCATTTCCTCATGCTGGCGCTCGACGCTTACCCTACCATTGATATGACCGATCGGTTTATCTGGGAAATCGGGGAATTCTTCGAGAAACTGCGGCTGGAAAATGCGCTTCCCGATATGACAGCGATCTCGACAAGCAGCCTGACAGAATATGTCCAAAGAGAATGCCGCCCCCTGTACCAAGGCGTACAGAACTGCATGCAGAAATGGGCACAGCGCTATCCCGGTATTCTGTATAACGACTATCATCTGACCAAGCTGACGCTATTGATCAGCTCCAGCTTGCGGTACAACAGCAAAAAAGCGTTTTTGCTGATCGGCGAGGAATTCTCAATCCGCCATTACGTAGCCACGCTCATCAAGAATGAAATTGGCGACGAGCTGATTATCAACACTTCCATTATGGAGGGTCTTACCGATGAGATAATCCGGAAGCACGGCATTGATTTTGTAATTAGCACGTTTCCCGTTAAGCTGACTTCGGTACCCGTGGTCATCATTTCAACGATACCGACCAAACGGGATCTGGAAAATATCCGCCAGGAATTAATATAGCCTGCAGCGCATGGTTGTATTTTTCCGTTAAGCTCCGTAACATTCTGGTCTTGGTTCTCCCTCCGATTCTTACTATGATGAAGACAGAAAGAAAATAAAGCGCTTTCCTAAAAGGGAAGCCAGTAAGCAGGAGGAGCCCGATGAGCATACATCTAGGAGCCAAACAAGGAGAAATCGCAGAACGCGTGTTGCTGCCCGGCGACCCTTTACGGGCCAAGTTTGTAGCAGAGCACTTTTTAGAGGAAGCGTATTGTTATAACGAAGTAAGAGGCATGTATGGGTACACCGGCCTTTATAAAGGGACCCGGGTTTCTGTCCAAGGTACGGGAATGGGCAACCCGACCATGAGCATTTATGCGACAGAGCTGATTCAGGATTACGGGGTCAAAAAGCTGATCCGCATCGGTACATGCGGCGCCATGCAAAAAGAACTTCAGGTCCGCGACATCGTACTGGCCCAAGCCGTATCTTCGGACAGCAATCTGATGGAAAAAATATTTTATGGCTGCAATTACGCGCCGACAGCTGATTATGGCATGTTAAGCAAAGCCTATCAACTGGCTCAGGATACGCAAGCAAATATATTTGTCGGTAATATATACAATTCCGATGAATTCTATAGGGAAACTTATGACCGCCTTCATAAATTCATGGATTTTGGAGTGCTCGCGGTCGAGATGGAAAGTGCCGCCCTGTACACGCTTGCTGCCAAATACGGCGTAAAAGCCTTGTCCATCTTAACGGTAGGCAGTCATCTGCTGACTAATGAACGCTCATCCCATCATGACAGTGAGAAGTCCTTCCATGACATGGTAGAGGTCGCGCTCCATACTATCTTGGCTGACGAATAGTCTTTAATGGAATCGCTTTATGACAAACTATGCTCTAGGAGGAATTCTCAGTGGGAATTAAACGCGGACTTAAATATGATTTTTCTTTGCTGGCCATTTTATTAATTCCTATCGGTATCGCGATCAACTTTGTCGGTGCTCAAATTGTGCTGCTGCTCAAGCTCCCGATCTACTTGAACACCATCGGAACGATACTGACAGCCATGATCGGCGGTCCTTGGGTCGGAATGGTTACAGGGGCCAGCACCAATCTCGTTGTCGGAATAACGAACCCCGTCTCGTTCGCATTTACACCTGTACAAATGGCCGTTGGTCTGGTGGTCGGCCTGCTGGCCATGAAAGGCATGTATACGAAGCTGTGGAAAGTGATCTTGTCTTCATTTGCCGTTGTACTGGCCGTGCTGATCGTTGCATCGCCGATCCAGGTGCTGATGTTCGGCGGAGCGACCGGCAACTCCTCCGATGCCGTGGTCGCTACATTCCTCGCTTCCGGACAGAAGATCTGGACGGCGGTATTCTCGACCAAAATTCTGGTGGAAAGCTTCGACAAAGTCATCAGTAACATTATTGCCTTTGTCATCGTTATGAAAATGTCTCCGAGATACTTATCCAAGCTGAACTACGGCGCGATTTTCATAAAAAAGAAATAATCTGCAATCAATAATGGATGCGCTTTCAGGAGGAGGAGGTTCTAGTGAAAAATGAACGGTTCATGTTGACCCGTCTTTATCCAACCAGCAAGTTTATGATTACCATGACTTTATGTTTGGCGGCCTTTATAGTACCCGGCTACGGATTCAGCTACGCGATTCTGCCGATTTGTATGATGCTGGCCTACTTTGCCGGCTGCTTTAAGGAATTTTCCAATCTGACGATTAAGGCCCTGCTGATGATTGTGGTGTTCATCTTTATTCTGCAAAGCTTTTTCTATCCCGGCAATGACATCTTGTGGAGTTGGAGCATCTTCTCCATCAAGCGGGAAGGAATTGAGTTCGCCCTGTTCCTCACATCGAAAATCGTGGCGATAGCATCGGCATTCATTCTGTTCTTCCGAATCACCAAGGTCAAAGATTTGGTCTATTCCCTCGAACAGATCGGCTTGCCGCCCAAGGTAACCTATGTCATCTTATCCACACTCCAGCTCATTCCGGAGATGAAAAAGCTGACCCATGTCATCATGGACGCACAAAAAACAAGAGGCGTTGAAACCGAAGGCAAGCTGTTTGTCCGCGTGAAGGCCTTCCTGCCGACGCTTAGTCCACTAATTCTCGGATCGGTGGCAAGCACGGAGGAACGGGTACTTACGCTGGAATCGAGAGCTTTCTCAGCCAATGTCAAAAAAAGCAGCATCTATAAACTGGAGAAAACAAAGTATGACCGGCTCGTTCAAATTTTGCTGTTTGTACTGCTTGCTATCCTAATTATTTGGAGAGTTGCGCTATGAGTATAATTACCATCAAGAATTTATCGTACCAATATCCCATCAGCGAGTCTGATGCACTCAAGAGCGTGAATCTAACCATTGAAAAAGGCAAACTGTACGCACTGGTTGGTGCCAATGGGGGCGGGAAAACAACCCTGTGCAATGTCATCCGCGGGTTTATCCCCCACTTCTATAAAGGGGATCTGCGCGGAGAGGTGCTGATTGATGGTAAGGATATCCGCGAATGGGAACTGGGCGAGCTTTCCCAGAAAATCGGCTATGTCTTCCAGAACCCTTTTACACAAATTAGCGGCGTGAAGGACAACGTGTTTGAAGAAATTGCATTCGGTCTTGAAAATCTCGGAATGGATCCCGGGCTCATCGTGGAAAAGGTGGATCAAGTTATCGGAATGCTGGGAATCGATTATTTGCGGGATAAAAACCCGTTCGAGCTCTCCGGCGGTCAGAAGCAGCGGGTCGCCCTCGCTTCCATTATCGTCATGGAGCCGGATGTACTGGTGATTGACGAGCCTACCTCGCAGCTTGATCCTAAGGGCACCGAAGATGTGTTCAAGATTATCGAACTGATGAAGAACAAGGGAAAAACTATCATTCTAGTCGAGCACAAAATTGAGCTGATTGCCGAATATGCGGACTATATCATCCTGCTGAACGAGGGTGAAGTGGCCATGCAAGGAAACACGAAAGAAATTCTTACCGATGAGCGTGCGCTTGCGTTCGGGGCCGCTCTTCCCCAATATTCGCTGTTCGGCATGGAAATGCGCAAGCGGCAGATGGATCTGGGCAGCATACCGTTAACGGAACAAGAAGCCATCAAAGCGGTGAAGACATGGATGAATAAGGAGGTTAAAGTATGAGCTTTCTGACTTTGACGAATGTTTCCTTCGCTTATCCGGGCGGCTATAAAGCGGTGGATCGGGTTAACATGTCCTTCAGTAAGGGCGAATCGGTTGCGATTGTCGGCCAGAACGGGGCGGGTAAAACAACCACCGTCAAGATGATGAACGGACTGCTCAAGCCTTCCGAGGGTGATGTTGTCATCGACGGCTGGAATACGCGTGATTATACGACCGCTCAAATATCGAGAAAGGTCGGCTATGTGTTCCAGAACCCGGACGACCAGATCTTCCATAATGATGTGTACAGCGAGATCGAATTCGGCCCACGCAAGCTGGGTCTCCCGGAGGAACAGGTCAAAGCGAACGTCATGAAAGCGGTGGAGCTGGCCGGTGTCGTTCCGTTTCTCAAGGAAAATCCGTACAATTTGCCTTACTCCATGCGTAAATTCGTAACCATTGCCTCCGTGATTGCGATGGATTCCAGTGTCATCATTCTGGATGAGCCGACAGCAGGCCAGGATATTCCGGCCATGAAAACGCTCGCCCATCTGATCGAAACATTACGCGGAGAAGGAAAAACCATTATCACGATCACGCATGATATGGAATTTGTCGTGAACAACTTCCAGCGGGTCATCGTCATGGCTAATCGTCAAGTTATTGCGGATGACGATAAACGGGCCATCTTCTGGAATCTGGATGTGCTGGAGCAGGCGATGCTGAAGCAGCCGCATATCAGCAGACTCGGCTACTCCCTGGATATCGGTCATAATATCCTGACGATACCGGAGCTTGCGGACGAGCTTGCCAAACATAAGTGAGGGAACAAGGGAGTGACGATATGGAGCAGGTTAAGCACATCCTGATGGATGTGGATACCGGCGTGGATGATGCCCTGGCGCTCATCTTCGCCGTTAAATCCAATAGGCTGCATATAGAAGGCATCACAACGGTATTCGGCAACGTGGATGTGAAGCAGGCGACGGATAATACGCTTCGGGTGCTGGAATTGGTGCAACCCCGTTACGAGATTCCGGTTGCCATGGGAGCGGACGCCCCTTTATTCCGCCCCCGCCGCGAGAACGTAACCGCCATTCATGGGGCAAACGGTCTCGCGGGCTATGAACTGCCTGAGTCGCGCCAGCTGCCGGTGGACGAGAAGGCGTCCGATTTCATCGTGCGGAAGGTGCGGGAACAGGCACATGACATTACCCTGGTGTTCACCGGCAGGCTGACCAATTTGGCGGTCGCTCTCGCCAAGGACCCCTCCATTGCGCAGAAGGCGAAGCTGGTATTGATGGGAGGCGCCATCAAGGTGCCTGGCAATACGACACCCGTGTCCGAAGCCAACATTCATGGAGATCCGGAAGCGGCGCACCGGGTGTTCGAATCGGGGATTCCGATTGTGATGGTAGGCCTCGACGTGACCTCGAAGGCCAAATTCAGCCAAGCTCATTATCATGAACTCATGAACGGCTTTACCGATGAACAGGCAGAATTACAAGCATTCCTGCATCATATGTTCACATTCAGCTTCGAGGCAAGCGAGCGCTTGAACGAGGGGAAATACCGGCTGATGCATGATCCGCTGGCACTGGCTGTCGCCGAGAATGCATCCCTTGTGGAGATGGAGGACTATTACGTCTATATCGAGACCAAGGGACCGGTCTCCTCAGGAGCGACGCTGGTCGACCTCAGACATCCGCAGACACGGACCAACGCCTCCGTATGCATGCAGGTCCGTGAAGAAGAATTCCTTCAGCATTACATTCGCACGGTGCTTTCATAACAGTTACAGGAAGGAGGAAGATGATTCATGCACCGAGTATTATTGGATGTGGACACAGGGGTTGACGATGCGCTGGCGATTGCCTACGCTGTCCGGTCCTCGGCTCTGGATGTCATCGGGATTACAACCTGCTTCGGAAATGTACCGGTGGAGTACGCAACACGCAATACGCTTCATGTGCTGGAACGGTTAGGAGCAACCGGGATTCCTGTCGCGGCTGGGGAAGCCGCCCCATTGTTCCATCCCTCTATGAAAGCCTATCCCGCCCGATTTCATGGCGAGAAAGGTCTTGGCGACTTGACGTTCCCCGATCCGGAAGGCAGGCCCGTGTCAACGCCCGCGGCGGCTTTCATGGTGGATCAAATCAGGCGATACCCCAAGCAAGTGACGCTAATCTGTGTCGGCCCTTTGACCAATCTGGCCGCGGCCATTGTGCATGCCCCAGAGATTATATCGCTGGTGCAGCAGATTATCGTGATGGGCGGAGCCGTGGGGGCAGCGGGCAACTGCCGGATGCATGCGGAAGCGAATATATATTCCGATCCCGAAGCGGCCCAGCTCGTCTTCCAATCCGGAGCTCCGATTACGCTGGTCGGACTTGATGTGACCATGCAGACCGAGCTCAGCCTGAAGGATGTTCAGCGATGGAGAGAGCGGGATTCGGATCTGACCCGCTTCTTGGCCGATATAACCTCCTACTATATCGGAGGTTACCGGCAAGCCTATGGCGACCGGGAAGGCTGCGCCCTGCATGATCCGTTAGCGGTAGCCGTTGCGATCGATCCGGGCCTGGTCGAGGTTCAGCCAATGGTACTCCAGGTAGATCTGGAGGGCATTCACTCCTATGGCCGAACCATCGCCGATCTGCGTCCGCGGTGTACCGACCGGCCGAACGTCAATGTCTGCACCGGTGTCGACGCCAAGCGGTTCCAGGAGCATTTTATTCAGACATTGACGGTATAAGCGGCAACCTAAGAGTGAAGAGTGAACGTACCCCGCGTTCACTCTTTTTTTGACTGCCGGCGACCGCGGACCGGTCCCGGTATGCAGCTGCGAGGCAGGGAATTACAGAGGCTTCTGCCCTATATTGGGACGCATTACTCCTCATTACAGCCCTGCTCATGGGCAGAATAAACCTAATCTTTCTTGTAAAACTTCTAAGATCTCTTCCGGCACTTCCCTGACCTTGATATCTCCGCCAAGGAAAAGCAGCCAATTTGTCAGCTCCGTCAATTCTTCGGAATTATGAACATGGATAAAATTCTTCAGGATAGCGGTGGTTTGGTAAGGATTCGTATAGGCAATCGAAACTTTTAAAGGATGGTATTTCTTGAACTGGGCAATCGCCTTCGGACCAAGCTCCAGGACAAAATTAATTGCTTCTTCCTGCTTGCTCAGTTTTTCTAAAATCTTTTTCTTACTTAATCTTTTTTCCGCAGAATATGGCTTAACATCAGTGAGATTGTCTACAGGAAAAACCATCCTTTTCTCATCCTTTAAGTAAAAGCCTTCAATTTGCCACTGACTTTTCTCACGATAAAGGTGCAAGAGATAAATGGGATAAGACTTTATTCCCTCCTCCTCTTGAATGGAAACCAATAAATAGCGGTCCGAAAGAAGTGCTTGAATGAGTTTTTCTAACATAGGATGGGGCAAATCCGACAGATCAAGCAGATCGGGATTATGGGGATTGGTTCCTTCAAAAAGCAAGATTCCATTTAAAAGAACAAGGTCATCTTGCTGATTTTGCGAAATGAGGCCCAGTAATTTTTCAGCTAAAGACTGACGACTCTTTAAATATGGAAGTTGTTGATTTCTTGTCGCCATAAAGGCAATAAAAAGAGCTTTAATCTCATTATCGGTAAAGCGGACCGTGGGCAGGACAGAGTTATTCATCACGAAATAACCCCCATCCCTTCCAACTTCAGCTACCAGCGGCATCCCCATGGCTTCAATTTCACGTATATCCCGAATAGCTGTCGAACGAGAGATATTAAATTCCCGCATGATTTCAGAAATGGTAAAGTTGGCGCGGTTGTTAATATACCGCATGATGATATTAATCCGTTCAACTTTTTTCATCGGGCCTCCCTAAACAGTATCACTTTTTGACATGATTTAAGGCTATTATAAACTCATCAAGTGAAAAGACAAATCATTAATGAATTTCAAGAAAAGGACGGGATTGAATATGACAAATTATACACTAGAAGAAAAGAACAGCTTTATCGTTTTGGGTATCGGAACTGAGCTCCAGAGCCATTACACAGACTATGCCGGCATAAACAAAGAGAAGGCGGACTTTTGGGAATCAGTGGAACAAGATGGAAGGCTTGACGCTTTAAAAGCCATTGCTGCCAATGACTATATCTTTGCCGTGAACGAAGCGGTGAATAACAAGATGATGTACTATGCCGGCGTAATGACAGAGGCGTCTTTACCGGAAGCAACCCGGGTTATCCAATTTCCTAAAGGAGAATACCTCGTTGTTAAAGGAGAAGGCAACACGGCCGAGGAATTGAGTCAGACGCTCACCGGCATTGCCTTTGGCCAAGTCCTGCCGGAAGCACAAGATTATGCCTATGTTGGCGGTCCTAATGCAACGGTTGAGATGGGACAGCGAAACGGTTTGTTTGTTGGTGAGATGTGGATTCCTGTTGTCAGGAAATAATGGGGGGAATGGAATTGTCTTATATCGTTGATTTTAAAGATGTGTCTGCGGTTGGTCTAGAGTCTTCACCTGTAGCAGAAGCGCTTGCCGGTTTACGAGCTAATGAAGCCCGTTACTTTATGAACAAATACAAGCATGAATTTACGGTTGTACCGGCCAGCGAAAGCCAGGAAACCCTCCATTACGTGAACCGGATTTTGAAAGAAGAACGTGCTATTGAGTTTGCGGCCAAACCTTTGGAAACGTCGCGTTTTCAAGTGGATAATATCCAATTCGCCTATATCATTTATGAGGATGGCCTTGAGGTTAACGTTATGTATACGGTTGATGACCCGAAGAAGCGTGCTGTCGGTTTTAAGCTTGCCGAAGGGATGGAGGTTCCCAGGGAGTTAGAAGGGAAGTTTAAGTTTGCCAGGCAGAAGTCTAAATTAGCCGGAACTATTCGGGGCTCGTTTTTTGTAATTAAAGGGGAATATTAAAGTAAGCAAACGCGAAAACAACCTCTCCTAACTTATTCAACGAAAGAAAGAGCAGCTGCCTATAGGAAGCTGCTCTTTTTCTTTTGTTTTCGCAAGGAGCAGCTAAAAAGGGAGTTGTAACTCTCCATTCATAATCCGTACATACTCCGTTCATCCTCAGTTCATCCACAGTTCATATTGCAGCAGTATACTCATAGTGCAAGAGAGAAAGGGAGGCATAGTCATGAATATGGCATGGAAAGAAATCAAGAAGAGTAAAGCGAAGTTTGTTATTTTAGGCTCAATCATTTTTTTAGTTAGTTTTTTAACCTTTATCATATCGGGACTCGCCAATGGTCTATCTCAAGATAATGCAGCTTTAATCAAGGATCTGCCCGCCGGTCAATTCTATATGAATGAGCAAGCCAATGAAACGTACAATCTCTCCAAAATAGATCCGGATGTACAAAAGAACATCCTACAGGAGCATAAGGATGCAGCTGCACTTTCCATTCAAATGGGATTTGTGAATGACGCGGAGGACAAGCAGCACTCCGTTGCTTTTGTGACATCAACCGAATCGAAATTGTTCGAGAACGTGAATCCCGGAGAAATTGTCTTAGATCGTTCCTTAGAGAAAGACGGCATACAAGTAGGCGATGTATTAACAAACAATCAGTTCAGCGGGGAATTTAAAGTCATCGGATTCGCGGACCAGAAGAAATACAGCCACGCACCCGTTGCTTTTATCCATATGGATAACTATAAAGAAATTTACCGCGTGAATACGATGCAGCTGCTTTTCATTCCAGGGCAGGATCAATCACTGTCTGTTGAGGGATTACAATCTTTTTCAAATAAACAGTTTCTGAACACCATCGCGAGCTATAGTGCAGAACAAATGTCTCTTAATATGATTATTTGGTTCTTGGTCGCCATTAGCGGTATGTTGTTTGCAATTTTCTTCTATATGATGAATGTGCAGAAGATCGGATTATACGGGATCTTGAAAGCAATCGGTGTAAAAACAAGCGCATTATTCCGTATGATGTGGACTCAGATGTTCTTCATCACCGCAATCGCACTTGTATTATCCATTGCACTCAGTCAGGGCTTTAATATGATCGCACCGGAAGGCATGCCTTTTAGTCTGACGATTGGGACAACCCTTGCATTGTCGATCTTATTCTTAATTATTGGATTTATCGGTGCAACACTTTCCGGTCTTCAAATTCGCAAAGTTGAGCCACTGCAAGCCATACAGCAAGGAGATATCTAATATGACTACCTTCACAATACAAGACGTACGAAAAACATTTACGAATGGCGAAGTCGACGAACAAGTATTAAACGGGATCAACCTTACTCAACAGCAAGGAGAAATAACGGCTCTCGTAGGTGCTTCAGGTTCCGGCAAAAGTACGCTTCTTACGATCGCTGCTGGTCTTCAGCGCGCATCCGGCGGACAAATCATTTTCGAGGGAAAGAACATGACCGACATGACGCAAGAAGAGATTCGCAAAATACGCGCCAGTCAGTTCGGATTTATTTTTCAATCCTCTCATCTCGTGCCTTTCCTTACCGTAGAAGATCAGCTCATGCTAATGCTTAATGTGTCAGAGACCAAAATCAGTAAACGCGAGCAAAAAGAAGAAGTCCTGAAGATACTCAAATTGGTCGGAATGGACCATCGCAAAGACGCCTATCCAGCCTCATTGTCAGGTGGAGAGAAACAGCGGGTTGCGATTGGACGTGCCATCATCCATAAGCCAAAAATGCTGTTTGCCGATGAGCCCACTGCAAGTCTAGACTCCACAAGATCCAAGGATGTCATGACACTCATCCGGAATTTGACGAAAGAATTAAACATTACAACCTTACTCGTAACGCATGATGAAGAAATGCTCTCTTATGCAGATCATGTCATCACGATGAAAGATGGATTGATTATTCAATAACGAAGAAGCACCTTCATAATATGAGGGTGCTTTTTTGGGGTATGTGGAAATCATTCCCGATACTTGCGGATTAAGATAAAATTATATTGAAGACTAATCCTAATTTTACGGAGGGCAGTATTGTGGAAATCAGACAAATGGCAACGGCATTCTTGAGCCATCAAGAATATGTATTAATGATGAAGAAGGCCAACAGCAAGATTTTTAATTTCGAGTTTTGGGGAGGCATCGGCGGGCATCTTGAGCACGAGGAGTTAAACTTTCCGATGAAAGCAAGCTACAGGGAAATCGAAGAGGAAACAGGCTTTAAGGAGAACGAGATAGAGAATTTTACACTTAAATACATTCTGATTGAAGATGGTAATGGTGAAATCAGGCAGCAATACGTTTATTTTGGGGAGACAACGCATAGAAACTTTATCCCTTCAGAAGAAGGAGACTTGTTTTGGATTCATAAGAGTGAATTATTAAACCTGAAAATTTCAAAAGCCATCAGGTTTACAATTCAGCATTACTTAGAAAATCCTGCCCGGTCAAATATATGTGTAGGAACAATTACAGTTAATGACGAACAAATTCCGCACATTCAATGGTCTACTGTTAAACAAGCCTCGGCCTTCTGAAAACGTTTCCGTCGAGAATCGGCTCGCATTTGTCTCCATCCATATGATACCATCTTGTTGTTCTTCAATGACGGCCTTGGTGGATGGGGACGCCCATCGCTCCGCTCCATTTACCGCCCATCTTCCTGCCGCTCCATCAAATAAAACATATAATCGGTCGGGCATCCTGCATCTCCCTGCTGCCTCAGCATCGCGGTCACATTGCCCCGGTGTTATGTCACGTGGATGACCACATTCACATGCTTCCCAGTCTGCTAACCGGATACTTTCCAGCTAAAAGTTTATTTTTGAGAATCCAGAACAAACATAGATGCATCCTGTCCCATGAATATTTTACTTCCACTATAGAAAGTTTTGGATTGAATATTCCTGTACCCTATCTTGGTCATCATGTCAGTTAGCTCTGTCCGATTAAATCCGTTATGAACGAGATCTGAAACCACTTTTTCATTTTCATCAAAATCTACAATTAGCAAGTGCCCTCCCTCATTTAGAACCTCGTATAATCTTGATAAAACGGATTCGACATCATGAATATGGAGTAGAACCTGAGCCATAAAGATATAGTCAGCATGTAAATCTGATAGGCCTTCCTTTTCAAAATCAAAGCATAACGTATCTGCATTCTGAATATTAAAATCAGCAATTTTTTGCTTGATTTGATTAATCATGTTCTGTGAAGTATCCAGAAAAAGCATAGAATTAAAATCGTCCACCAAGTTCATTCCGACAAGACCCGTTCCACACCCAAAATCAATAGCATTCTTGCTATTAGCGTCAACTAAATATTCACGTATGGCATCAGATGATACTTTTGCAATTTGGATTCTTTCAGGAGTGTCATATGTATTAGCAATCATTTCGAACTTATCCGTATTTCCCATATTACCTCTCCAATCTGTTTCCACTAGGTGTACTATATCAATTATCCGCTAAATTCCCATTGGTATACCCTTATTTTTCTGTTAACTATACGCCCGTTCCCGGCCATCAAGTCCCAACCGTTACAGCCACTTATGACACGGCTCTGCCCGTTGCATATAACAATAACTTGGAAAGGCCATCCTTTGCGGGATGGCCTTTTCATCACAGAATATGCATTACACCTCGTATGCCTGCTCTAGCGTCTGTATGTCAATTTTAATTGTTCTTGTTCATATGGCGGCTCATTTGATTCACGGCACTAAACAAAGCTTTGATAGAAGAGGTCAGAATATCAACGTCAATGCCGCAGCCCCAATATACTTTGCTGTCTGAGGCCGTGATCCCGATATAAGAGACCGCTTGCGATTTAGAGCCTATTTCCAAAGCGTGCTCCTTGTAGACCAGATCGCTGTATTCCAATCCAAGATAAGCCTGCAGGGCATTGCTGACCGAATCAAGCCTTCCGTTCCCCGTACCTGTAATTTCCTTAACTCCGTCATCCGTGCGCACAATCACGGTGGTTTGGAAATCTTCCTCTTCGTTAATCCGGTATTTAACCAGCTCGGTAGGGGAATTAATATTTACATATTCCTTATTGAAAATATCGTAAATTTCGTCCGGTAGCAGCTCTTTTTGCTGCTGATCGGATACGTTTTTAATGCAATATCCGAAGTGCTCGCGCATGCTCTGGGGAAGATCGAGGCCATACTTTTGCTGCAGCACGTAACCGATTCCTCCCTTGCCCGACTGGCTGTTAATGCGGATAATATCACCTTCGTATTGTCTGCCGATATCCAGCGGATCGATCAACAGATAGGGAACCGACCAATGCTGCGGCTCTTTCTCTTCGCGCCATTTCATGCCCTTGGCAATCGCATCCTGATGCGAACCGGAGAAAGCTGTAAACACAAGCTCCCCGCCGTAAGGATGTCTTTCGCTCACTCTCATTTTGGTCAGCCGTTCATAAACGGAGAGGATTGCCGGAATGTTCTCAAAATTCAGCTTAGGATCTACCCCGTGCGAGTACATGTTCAGGGCCAGCGTAACAATGTCTACGTTGCCCGTCCGTTCCCCGTTACCGAATAACGTGCCTTCAACACGCTGGGCTCCGGCCAGCATCCCCAGCTCGGCATCAGCCACGCCTGTGCCTCTGTCGTTATGCGGGTGAAGGGATAGAATAACATGCTCCCGGTAATTCAAGTGTTCACTCATATATTCCATCTGACTGGCGTAGACATGAGGCATCGACATGGACACCGTTGCAGGCAGGTTGATGATGACCGGATTCTCCGCCGTCGGCTCCCATACTTCAAGCACTTGGTTGCAAATATCCAGCGCAAAATCAATCTCCGTACCTGTAAAACTTTCCGGGGAGTACTGGAACTGAAAGTTCCCCTCCGTTTCAAACGCGCACTCCTTGAGCAGCTTGGCGCCTTTCACGGCGATGTCGATAATTTCCTCTTTCGATTTGCGGAATACTTGTTCCCGCTGTGCTACAGAAGTCGAGTTGTACAAATGTACGACTGCTTTTTTTGTACCTTTCAGTGCCTCAAAGGTTTTGCGGATAATATGCTCCCTCGATTGGGTAAGCACTTGGATCGTTACATCATCCGGAATCAAATCCTGCTCGATCAATGTGCGCAGGAAGGTGAATTCCGTTTCCGACGCTGCGGGAAATCCGACTTCGATTTCCTTGAAACCGATCTCCACCAGCATTTTGAAGTATTCCAGCTTCTCCTCCAAATTCATCGGAACGATCAACGCCTGATTTCCATCACGCAAGTCGACACTGCACCAAATCGGGGCTTCTGTAATATATTCCTTGCGGGTCCAATTCAAGCTTGCCTCCTGCGGCATAAAGTATCCTCTGGCGTATTTTTCAACGTTTTTCATAGGTATCCATCCTTCCATCATTTTTTGACACGGGTCATTAAAGGGCAGGCATAACGCAAAAAAGCCTTCCGTCTCCATTAACAGAGACGAAAGACTGTGACATCTTACGCGGTACCACTCCGAATTCACGCCATAGACGGCATGCACTCTGCGGATATGGGTTCCCGGACATACTGGTAACCTCATATCCTCCTGATGATAACGGTCAGGATTCCGGCTCCGCCTACTTCACTGGTTCAGCGGGCAACTCCAAGGTGAGTTCCATTCTTCCTCGCGGCTGTTTCGCACCAACCAACAGCTCTCTGAGCGCTTAGAAAAGCGTACTATTCCTTTTCAACGTATTGGATATTAAAGCCATGCTATAACACCTGTGCCTCGTTTGTCAATTGCCTTTTTTGTAGCCTGATGCCTTCCAGGCAAAAAGCAGACGGCAGACGAACACTTATACGAGTCTATGTAAGCAGCTTTTTATTCAGTTTACCTAACGAGGTATACGGTAAATCGTCGACGAGAACGATTTCTTTGGGGAGCTGAAATCGTGCCAATCGGGGACGCAGCCAGTCGATGAGTTCCTCTGTATTCGTATGGGCCCGAGGGTTCATAAGGACAAAAGCTTTCAATCGCTGCCCATAAAGCTCGTCACTAATTCCAATAACAGCCGCGTCTTCTACTTGGGGATGAGTCAGCAGCACCCGCTCTACTTCTAGCGGATACACATTTTCCCCCGCGGAAACGATCATACTGTCCGTTCTTCCACATAGATAATAGTAGCCGTTCTCATCCCGGTAACCAAGATCCCCGGTTTCGATCCAGATCTGAGATCCGTTTCTCATAGACCACCTGTTTTTAATACAAAATTGACCGACTTTTCCAACCTCAACTTCTTTCTTATGATCATCTAGAATTTTAAGGTCGACACCCTTAATCTTTCGTCCTAGCGTACATGCGGAATAGATCAAATCTTGTGGTGTTGCAATCATATTCAACCCCGCTTCCGAGGTGCCGTACAAATTGTACAGCACCTCACCCAACTGACTTAATGTCTGTTGGGCTAGCTTTGGGCTGAGCTCTGCTCCCCCGGAAGCAATGCAGGCCAGCGATTTCAAATCACTCACATTCGTTCTCAGCATTCTATGCAGCATAAGCGGTACAACCGTTACGACTTCTACCTGATGCTCCCGAACCAAGCGGCATGCCATTTCCGCATTAAATCCACGACATACAACTACTTTTTTACCCAAGGCGCAGAATAAAAGCAAGACCGCTATTCCATAGCCGTGATAGATGGGCGTTGCAATATACGCAGTATGATAGTGGAGGATCTTTAATCGAATAAGAAAATCATAGAAGGGGTCCAGATAATTAAAAAGCGAGGGCTTATGAGCCGCCTCCTTAGCGGAACCTGTAGTTCCTCCCGTTAATAGCACCAGTTTCCCTGTAGAGGCGGGGCTTCGTTTTTGTGTACGGTTATAAATTACCGGAGGCAGGTTGTTGATCGCCGGAAGCGTAGGATGATAACTCATCAGGATCGCTCCCCTATGCGCATACTGCTCGCCACCAAGCCCAAGCCAGCTTAGTTCTTCATCAATAACCAAGAGGTCGAAATGATGACGCTCAAGAATACTACTCAACTGAGCTTCGCTCATTTCGGCATTCAGCAAATAGATATCCGCTCCCGTTGCAGAAACGGCATAGATTGTTTTAATTAATGAAGCGTGATTCTTACAAACAAGACCGACTTTCTTCCCGCTTTCGAGCCGGTACTCTTGGCTCAAGCTTAAAGAAAGCTCATCGGATCGCGCAAAGAGCTGGCTATAAGTCAGCGTTTCCTGCTCGTCTACTAAGGCGATTCGTTCCCCATAGTTTTTTGCCGAGAAATGAACAAGTGTCATCAGATTGATTCCATTTTTATATATGGAAGCCATTAGCCGGAACAAGGCTAGAGGCGATAGCAATTTAATTTGATTAAGAACATAGAGCAGTTTATAGATCTTCATTGCTGTCTCTCCTTTTTCTCAGCCTCCGAGTCATTGAAACCTCTATGTATTTTCTGAAAAAAATAGACGTCAGCTGTCCGAAAATCAGCCACCAGGGTTTGTAGGTTTTCTTGTGAGTATACATAGACTTGCCTATGATTCTGGCAACGTGCTGGGAGGACATGGCGGGTAACGTCTGATAAGAAGCCGTTGGCACAATCATAGGCGTTCTAACTAAGGGAAGATAGACTGAGGTCGTGGAAATCCCTGTCACGTTCAGTTCCGGTGCAACAGACAGAAACCAAGTGTCGAAAGCTGCCTTGGATGCCTGATAGGCTGACCACCCGGGAAGAGGATGCAACAACACGTTGATTGTCGAGACGTTAATGATGTGTCCTTGTTTCTGCTCAAGAAGAGGAATCGTCGACAAAAGTAATTGAACAGGTGCGGAGTAGTTAATCGCCATAGTACGAGTAAAATCATGGTAGCGGTCCAGGGAACGATGAATGGAACGTTTAATGGAATGTCCCGCATTGCTTACAACTATATCGAGCCCGTCAGGAAGCCGGTGAAGAAAGAGTAACAATCCTGCCATCTCCTCCTCATTGCGGAGATCAGCCGGATATATGCTTACTTGAGCGGCTTTCATCTCAATTGCGCCTTTCATAGCTGCAAGCCTGTCTTCTCGCCTGGCCACTAAGATTAAATGAACCTTTAGATCAGCCAGTAAATAAGCAAGCTGCTCTCCTATACCCGAGCTAGCGCCCGTAATAAGAATCGTCTTTCCTTCCAATTGGCGCCCCAGCTTGCGCTCATTGAACAATGTCGGCGGGAAGAGGAAGCGTTCAAGAAATCTGTATGCAGGCATAATGGCTCCTTCCTTGCCTGAAGCACCAGTCACAGGTAACTCCTCATTTTCGACAGAGAGGAGGTAAATTCCTCTACGGTTGGACTTGAATGCGGCGGCATAACCTGAGGATCCCCCCTGCCGCAAATTTCGCCCGCTGGTCCCGGGGTTGCGGCTACAATCGAGCGTTTCGAGGCACAGCGATCATTGCCGGAGGGGCGTCCGTGAAGCGTCTTGGCGTCGATGTCAGTCAGTGGACCCGAGCGCCGTCGTTAGCCCGCAGAGCGTGTTCTTACGTCTGAAGAGGAGATTAGTCCTCACAAAATGTGTTAAAGTAATACAAGGATCTACCCACTATACATAGACTAGCTTCACATACGAATGAACATTCATAAATAGCATACTGGGGGCAAGTAATGAAAGCATCCATATTACCAACGATTCTTGGCGGAATCCTAACAATCCTTATATTTCTTCTGGATTACTTGGCATTTAATCTTATCGAAAAATTCCTCATGTTTGCGGCTTTCGTCCTTGTACCTCTTGTGATTTTACTTTTGAACCATGATAAGAAGAATAAACATCAAAGGATTCTTTATAAGGCTATTAAGCTGCTTTATTTTCCCGCAGCACTCCTTGCTTTAGCCTCTGTAATGAGCAGCAAGACATGGGCGCCAGGAAGCACGGCCCTATCAGGTGCTCTCTCCCTCGGGTGGCTGCTGTTTACCTTACTGCTCTGCATCTATGGTCTGACCGTTATTGTCAATCGCAAGGGAAGAATAGAGGAAATAGCGATTGGCGCGGGGCTCGTTTACTTTTTTATCGGGGGTATTTGGTTTGCCCTGTATCAGTATCAATTTCACATGCTCCAAATTAATCCTGACAAACATGGCCTGAGTTCAGTCCATTTCCATTTCTCATCTGCAATCGTTCCGATTTTTATCGGTATGCTGGGACGGATCATGACTAAGAAAAGCTGGTACCCCTGGATCGTCGCCATCGATATCATTGGACCCATTCTGATCGCTGTCGGTATGATTTTCTCGAAGCCGATTGAGTACATTGGGGTCACCTTGTTCGCCTGTAATATTGCGATTTACACCACTTATCTGCTAACTTATTTGAGAAAAAACTCTTTACACAATAAGGCTAGCTTCTTTTTAGTCATTTCTTGCATGGCCTTTTACACGATTGTCGTTATTTCCTTAAGCTATCCGTTACTGAAAAAGCTATTTTCCTTAACCATACTCGACTTTATTCCGATTTACGGATCACTATATGCGTTTGGTTTCGTTTTATGTGGGCTGATCGGATGGGTCTTCTTGAAATCCAGATTTCAGAACAGCGGGCAGCACGGGTGATTATCACTGCGTGACTCTGCCTAAGCTTACGAGGGCAAGACAGATCGTCGACAGCCATTGGCCGCCGACGATCTATTCTTGCCTCTAGTTAGTTATTTCGCATGCTTCCTCACGATAGAATCATCGCCCTCCAAGAATGGCCATGCCGGGTACTCGACCGGTATACGGCTGACCTCATCCAGTCTGAGCAATTCATCACTCGTTAGAATAATCCCGCTTGCCGCAAGGTTATCCCGTAATTGATCGGGTCGTTTGGCACCAATAACGACACTCGTTACGGCTTTCTGATTCAGCACCCAAGCAAGAGCGATTCCGGCCACCGTTGTCTTGCGTGCTGCCGCAATATCCCGAAGCGTATCGATAATCGGAAATACTTTATCCTTGTCGACCGGAGGGAACGGAGCGTTCGTATGCCGGTCATTGTCAGTCCCCGGATTATCCCGCGTGTATTTGCCGGACAAGAAGCCTCCGGAAAGCGGACTCCAGACGATTAAGCCCATATTTTGATCCTGAAGCACCGGAATGATTTCCCGTTCGATCTCGCGCGCGGCGAGAGAGTAGTAGGATTGGCTGCTCTTGAAAGCGTGAAGTCCGTGAAGCTGCGAGAGACCCCGGGTTTTCATTATGTTCCACCCGGTCATATTGGAATTGCCGATGTAGCGAACTTTCCCGCTCCGGACCAGATCGTCGAGAGCCCGAAGCGTTTCTTCCCAGTCCGTCAATTGATCGGGATTATGGACTTGATACAGATCGATATAATCCGTTCCGAGCCTCTTCAAGCTTGCTTCGACTTGCTGAATGATATGCAGTCGAGATAACCCCAGCTCATTCGGACCAGATCCCGTGCGTCCTCTGACCTTCGTCGCGATCAGAGCCTGATGCCTTTTGTTCTTCAGGGCCTTGCCGAGAATTTCTTCCGATTGTCCGTCCGAGTATACATTGGCCGTATCGAAAAAATTCACACCGGCATCCATCGCTTGATCGACCAGATTGCCGGCTTCCTTTTCGCCCAGACCGCCGAAAACACCCCACTTTTCACCGCCGCCGAATGTCATTGTTCCCAATCCTATCTCCGATACCAGCACTCCCGTATTGCCAAGCAAGTTGTATTTCATCGTATTTACTCCCTCCAATATTTGGTTTATATTAATGGAGACGTAGTCAAATCGGAACGGACGCAAATAAGAGAAACATTTTGAATAAAATTTCGTGGAGAGGGGGACCGCGCCGATGAATTTGGAGCAATTATGGGATGAATACCATGAGCACGTCCGGAATTTCGTTTTGAATAAAACGAATCATCACACCGATACCGAGGACATTGTACAGATGACCTTTATGAAAGCTTATGAAGGAATCTCCCGTCTGCAGGATGAAGAAAAGAGACGCGCATGGATTTTTCAAATCGCAAGGAACAGCATCGTTGATCATTTCCGGAAGGAAAAAAAGACGGAGGTACTCCCGGATAACGTGAACATGGTCGAGGAAGAACCAGTTGCAGATTGTAATTCGGAGGCCGCCAAAGGGATGATGAGCATCCTGACTCGCATGCCCGATAAATATCGGGAGGCGCTTGAGCTTTCCGAGCTGCAGGGCATGTCGCAGAAGCAGTTAAGCGAACATCTGAATATCTCCTATTCGGGAGCGAAATCCAGAGTGCAGCGAGGCCGCGAGCTAGTAAAAGAGATGATGACAAGCTGCTGCGCTATCGAAGCGGATCATTACGGGAATATCGTAGAATACTCCGTCATTCATGATGAACCGAAACCAAAGAAAAAGTAAGATTAATAGCAAATCCGGCATGTGATGAGTTCCCTGAGAGAATTCAGTCATCACATGCCGGATTTGCTTGTTCATAGAAGAAGGATACGGGGGATGAACTCAATAGACACTATAAAATTCAATCCAATTTTTTTGTTGACAAAACCTGTAGGAATAATATAAATTAAACCAAAGGAATCTGTTATATTAAATTTAAATTAATACACTGACTGGTTAACCAGAGGCATGCTGATCCCACTAATGTGGGTGAACAAAGTATGCCTCTTTTAGCGTTGTAAAAAATTTATTTGGAGGGAGCATGTTAACTAATATGGATATTCACTTACAGAAAAAGCGGAACGTTTTTCGAAAGCTTCATAAAAGGTTGCTTAAACTGGGGCTAATCGCGCTGGTTTTCGTGTCCTTTAGCTCCGTAACGGTGCAGGACGCTCAAGCGTCTACGTCGGTGCTGGCGACCACAGATCAACAGGAACTGGATGCACTGAGCATTCAGATCAATCAGAGCAACAGTTATCCTTTGCTGAAAGCCCAAGCCAAGGCGGCGTACAAGCTCGCCTACGGCGGCTCATTGAGCCTAGAAGCGGAGAGCCGTCTCAATAACGCAATCAACGAGCTCGCGTTCAGCGCAATTCAGAAAGCGGTCAACAACGATCCGTATTTCCCCAAAGTATATTGGTTAAACACCCCGCCACGCAGTTGGCTTGATCTGAACGTGCCGGGAGGACGGTATTCTTATGATAACCCGGACAATATTTACCGTACCATCCCGATTGACGGCTCGTCCAAGTACATCATTCATGGAAAACGTACTTTTCCGGGTCCTACCGATGTAACGTTCTCGCTGATCAGTAACCCCAATTCGCAGCAGACCATCACCTATTTATCCGGTAAAGATCTAGTAGTGAATGCGGACGGAAGCTACCTCATCACTGTAGACAGCAATCCGGCCAATGGACGTACCAACCATATACAGTCGACTAGCGCGGCTGTGCAGTTGTTCGTCCGCAATAACCTTGGCAATTGGAATACCGAAACGCCTGATGCGCTTACGGTAGAGCGGCTGCCCGACGGCATCCAGCGTACGCCCAAGAGTAAGCTGACCATTGCTGCCGAAGCCTGGACGAATCTACAGGAATCGATTATCGATTATGGTTATGGTGCTTTGGGCATAAAGACTCACACCAATCCGGTGAATACACTGTCCAGTCCGACCTCATCCTCCACATTAGGCACGCTGGTCACGCAGGCCAGCTCGTTCGGCCACTTCAAACTGGCGGATGACGAAGCGCTAGTCGCAAGGGTAGTAACCGGAGGAGCAGGTTATGTAGTATTTCCGGTTACAGACCCGTGGATGGTAACCGTAGATCCTATCCATCATCAATCAAGTCTTAACAACGTTCAGGCAGCGCCGAATGCCAACGGCAGCTATACGTTTGTAGTATCGGTTCAAGACCCGGGCGTAGCCAACTGGATAGACCCGGCAGGGCTGCATGAGGGAACGATTATGGTTCGCTGGCAGAACCTGCCGGATACAACGCCTGCAACAGGTGGACCGTCCGTACAGACACAGGTCGTGAAGCTTGCTGACCTGAGTAGTGTTTTGCCGTCCGATACACGCTACGTGACTCCTGAGCAGCGCAGCCAGCAGCTGGCCGACCGGGCAGCCGGTTACGCACTTCGCTGACAGAGCCTGGCTCTCCAGCGGAGAACTTATCAACATAATTACTAACGTTGCTACGAATAAAATTTAAAGCCCAAGGATATCCTCCTTGGGCCTATTTATGATGCACGGCTCTTTCCCGGAGTGCCGTCAACTCCGGAAACACAAATGCAACATGAGGCTAGAAACCAACCCGGAGTGTTACCTGTCCAGATTCGATCCTATGGTCCGCATGCTGCAAATACAGCCTCCTGCAAGCTTTTCCTCAAAAACCTTGCCCCTACTTATGGTGCCGCTCACAGCGAAGTCTGTAACGGCAAGTTGTAGCAAGGTAGACTACAGTAAATACATCCATACGTATTTAGAGGATTTTATTAAAGCAATATCGAACATGATATTTCTGTGCAAGGATTGCAAGGTACCAATTCCTGCCATCCCCTATAATTCAAACTTGAAAGGAGGAACCTGAATGGATTGGCTGGACCGCATGAATAACGCAATGGAATATGTGGAAACACACTTGTCTGAAGAAATTCAGTACGATCAAATTGCTAGAATCGCCTGCTGTTCCACTTATCATTTCCAGCGGATGTTTCCGTTTATCACCGGTGTATCGCTTTCAGAGTACATTCGGCGCAGGCGGCTGACCCTTGCTGCTTTTGAACTACAGCAAAGCGGTACAAAGGTCATCGACACCGCTTTGAAGTACGGGTACGAATCACCCGAGGCATTTTCCAGAGCGTTCAAAAAAATGCATGGTGTGATGCCTATGTCAGCGCGCGACAAAGGCGTTTCACTCAAAGCCTATCCTCGGTTATCCTTTCATATTTCAATTCGGGGAGATGTGGAAATGAACTATAGAATCGAGGAAAAACAAGCTTTTGAAATGTTCGGCGTTGCGACTGTAATCAATGACGCTGGAGATCCATTTGAGCAGCCGTTTGTTGAAATACCTGCATTTTGGACCAAGTGTATTTCCGATGGAACCGTCGATCGAATTCGTGCCGCCGCGGGATTGGGGGAAAATGGCCAGCTTCATTCGGTATTGTACAATAACCAAGGCGGGAAATTTTCCTATATGATCGGTTACTTTTTACCCCAAAGCGGCTTGCCGGGAGAGTTTGAAAAGCTTCATATCCCCCCTCAGACTTACGCGATTTTCGCAACTGGCCTCTACCCTGACGGACAGAGCGGTATTCATGAATTGTGGAGGCGTATTTGGGGGGAGTGGTTTCCGAGCTCTAATTACGAATTCGCAAACGGTCCCGAGTTTGAAATGACTTACGATCGCGGTAACGACATGTATGAAATGGAAGTCTGGATTCCTGTCGTTAACAAGTCTGCATCTTAGAACAACAAAGAGCAACACGGGTGACTGCCACTTCGTGTTGCTCTTTTCATGCGGCTGCTTTCATTCAGTAATCGCGCGCTGCATCGAACCAGCGTTGAGCCATCTCCTCTGTTATAGGCTGGCCAATCAGGTGATCAGACTGGCTAAGTTGCCATACCGCTTCACCAAGGTCTTCCCGCTCGGTGGTTTCGATGTCTTTGAGAGTGTTGAAGCGCACGGTGAAAGCGGTAATGGCTGCCTCGGCATCGGCCAAGCTGCGGGCCCCTGCTAAGGCTGCCTTTGCAACATTGTAAGCTTCGTTAGCCGGCTTGGCCAGACGTTTAGGCCAGGCCGAGAAAGGGCGGCCGAACTCGGTCGTCCACCACTCAGGCTTTCGTAATTGGCTCACTGAAGCATGGCCGGTCCACGGACGGGTTTTAGCGCGTGTTTTCATTTGCTGTCTTAGGCGCTTGCCAGCGATCTCTTCCACATTGTAAGCGATAAATCTGTCAAGCAACGGCCACGTCTCCAATGCCGGCAAGTCCCGCAGATCAGGTATGAAGCGCAGCTCCAGATTCGTTAACCCGGCATGACGAGCCAATAAGTTCAAGTCGCAGAAGTTCCCCCACAAACTCAGTGAGTTAAGGTTTGGGAACCGGTCTAGACACTCTAACGAGATGGGCTGTCCCAGTGGTGCGTTGTGTAGCGTCAGGCTCGTTACCTGGTGCAGCTCACCCAGGCCCGGCAACAAGAGAGGGGCATCATTCTTGCGCCGGCTGGTGCGCGGCGCTAGAGTCAGAGAAGACGGCATATCGCCAGTGGCCGAGAAGCGTGATAGATCGCCGGACACACTCAGGCGGTAATGCCCCTTCGGAAGCTTCAGGCTCAGAGTCTCACATGACGGGCCCAACTCGATATGTAACCCATGCAAATGGGACTGACTGGCGTCCACCAGCGTATCTGCAGACAGGATCGGAGTCCATGTCATCTCTTCAATGGGACGTTTCTGCGCCCAGTCCAAGAAGCCTGCGTCACTGCCTGTATAATGCAGGAATCGCGGCCAGGGAGAGCCCGCCGGCGTGGCAAAGACATCGAATACGGTCCAATCGATTTGCGCATCAGGCGCGACATGAAGGTCTGCCTTCTTCCCCAATTGCGGCGGTCCAATGGATAGACTGCCCACGCCGGGCTTAATGACAAGAGTGTGACTACGATTACCTGTCAGGTCGATAGGATACCGGCCCGCTTCTCTAATAGAACCAGCAGAAGGACGAGCTTGGTTATCATCTGGCATTTCTATCATCCTTTCTTCTATTACCTATCAAGTCATTTCGGCAAGTGCAGAGATTGTTTTATGCCATGCGTGGTTTCCTTGACGACAGAGCTCATCTCATTATGCAATCCTGCTAAATGAACTAATGTCACGGTGCAAGAACCTAAGTCTATCTATTCACGCCTGCCTCTAGCTTCTGAGCAATAAATTGTTTGAATCTCGCAAAATACCGCTCTGATGCCTCCCAGCGCCTAAGGTCTAAGAAGGACATATCCTGCATGTCATATTGATTGGGCGGCTGATAATACCGGGAAACATAAGTTCCACTATCCAATGTATAAAAATAATACGCTTCATCCGGAGTCTTGATTTCAATCCGGGCATGCAGGTAGTCCCCATCCTCGTCCGTATGCGCTTCACGGAAGCTGTAATATTTTGAGCCGTCCCAGAACCCGTCATCCCCCTCCTCTTCCGAATATAATTCCTGAATGACAGGATGCTGCAAAATGTCTTGCACATACTGGACCTCAATGTTTCGTAAATAAAGCTCAGCCATATTAGCGCAGGTCAGCAACATAGTCCAGCGGTCGCTAATCTCCGCCAGCTGTTCCTCAGACTCTTCTGTAATGTCCTCCCACTCAGACCCCTCATCTATGGTCCTCCTCAACAAACCGACGGAATGATCTTGCTCCAGCCAAATATAATAGTGATGTCGGTTATCTTTCATATAAACGCTGAGATCCCGCTCATCCCCGTCGTCATCAATATGCGCCAGTTGAACTTTGATAAATACGCCTTGCTCCTGAAAGCTAAAAGACGGTTTGTCATTCGGCATTAAAATACACTGAGTCAATTTCAACATATTTTCCTCATTGATCAAGTTATGAGTAAAATACAAATGATCAGGTTTCTTTCTCGTGAGAGAATCATTTAAATTTTTTAATGCGGAACGTCCTTCTATAATAACAGTCACCAGCGTGCCAAAGGAAAAGCCCGTGTCATCCTCATCTATGTCCAGAAAAACTTCATCGATCAACACCTCATGAATGTCCACCGGAAGCTCCTGAAATACACCATCTCCCTCCCACACATTAACTAAGCATGCGATCGATTTCTGCCCGTCTACTTTGAAGCTGTACTCGTCATCCTGAACTAAAACCGCAGCGCTAAGATCACCTTTAACAATCGTTTCCCCATGATTGTAGGAGCCGCACAATATTTCCTCAATTATCAGATTGCCCGAAACATAAATTTCCTGACCGCCTACCGTTATATTTTTCGCAGTCAAATTACCGATCACCATAAGTCCTATGGCACCATCTGTTTCTTTATTATAAAGATTTTCTACCGTGCAATTTCCATCTATAAAAATGATAATTACTTCTTTTTGTTGCGGAAAAGGCTGCTCCCAATCCAAATTGAGAGAAAGCAGTGTCAAATCTCCTTCATAATAAGCGACAAGTTGCTCGTCACTGAAATCCTGGTAATACCTCGCCCACCAAGATCCTTCCGGAAATTTGTGTGCAAGTTGACTAATAGGAATGAATCGAAAAAGGTTGATCATACATTGTTTTCCTTTCATTAAATTTCCATTATTTTCTCACATGTAAAAATTAGGGTCAAACTCAACTTTTCTATTACCGCACCCACTAATTCTACTTGCTCTCTTCTTTTGCTAACATGATGTTAGTTCAAGCTTATCCAGCTTCGCATTGGTGACGTCAGGCCGATGGTAAAATCATTTTATAAAACAAAATACCGTTATACGTATATGGTGATATCCATGTACGTATAACGGTACTTAAATATAAAATAACTTTAAAATCCAAAAATTCCGCCCTACTTGCGGTAGGTTAACCCTACATTGATAGGCGAATATGAGCAGGTCCATGGGGATGCTGTTCGCACACAATAAAGTATTCTCTTTAGAAAAACCGAGCTGTGTTCGCCAATGTCGCCATCGTCTCCATCGTGCGGTAAAACGAAGCGGCATCCTCCGCTATGTACGTTACGACTGTGCTGTTCGGATGCCGAATCGTTCCGGCTATGCCCAAGACCAACTCGGCCTGGCCACTATGGAAAAATTCGATGCTTACTTCCGCCGGCAATGCGACCTTAAGCGGGGTGAAATCCGCGAGGCGCCCCATAGCTTCTGTCGTTCTCTCCGCGATTTCTTTCCGGCTTTGCTCCAAAGATAAACAACGCGCCGCGGTTCTCGATAACGCGTGCTTTACAACTGCCGTAACCACATCCGGCATGAGAAGCTTCGTCTCTTCGGCAGCTCTATCGTCACCGGTGACCAAAGCCAGCGGTACGCCCAGCATACCTGCATAAATCGCGTTGAACCCGATTTCTCCGACATCTATTCCGTTAACCGTCATATTCTTGAACCAGTACGCATGGCTTAATACGCCTGGGGTTCCGTGCCGGGCATGATAGCCCACGAAAAAGACAGCCGAGAAATTGGCGTCCAGACCGGACATCATATAATGCTCTCTTGGGAACCCCGAGATCAATGTCGCTGCGGCATGCAGGCGACTTAGCCGGAGATTGTTCCCTGAACCGTGGCTGTCGGCGACGACGATTTCGGTTGCTCCGCTTTCCCATGCGGCTTCAATTACCGCATTGACGTTGTGTTCCATCAACGAGCGGCCGTATTCGTAATTCGGCTCGCCTGGCTGGAGATAGTCGGGGTTCGTAACCCCCGATATCCCCTCCATATCAGCGGAAATGTATATTCTCATCTCTTTACCCAATTATGTTTGCCGAATTTCCCAGCGTGCCTTCTACGTCGTTTCCTTCCTTACGCCAGTACTCAATGCCTCCGAGCATCTCCTTCACTTGAAAGCCGAGTGCGGATAAGCGTGCCGCGCCTTTGGTGCCTCCGTTGCAAGCCGGTCCCCAGCAATAGACGACAATGAGTTGCTCTTTGGAGAAAGTGGCAGTCGTCTCCGCGTAGACGGTCAGAGTTCCAGCAAGGGATGCTTCTACTCCGCCGCTTCCGCCAACCATACTTGCATAGCCGGAGATTCCGCCCGATTCAAACGCAGGGCGATTTCGGTATTAATCTCATCCGGTGGCATGACTTCGACAAGGACGCATACGGACTCTCGCGGTTGATTCAAGGCAAACACGCCTTCATCATCGAGCATTTTCATCGCCAGCTCCATGGCCTTCAGCCTCAAATCAAACTCGCGATTCCTTTCGTCATTCTCAAGATCCGCGATGAAAGGACGCTCGATAAAGCGTTGTTTAACGTGATCGAAGTTCTCATCTCCGAAACAACAATAAGGCGAATCGGCATAGGACCATTTGATGAGTTCCGCAATCGTCGATCCCGGTGTGCCGCTTTCGTCTCCTTGCCTGGCCGATTCCATCTCCAAAGCTTCCCACGACCAGGCGGAGATGCTTGGCGCATGTCCCTCGCCAGTCGTATATAGCGTACAGTAATAGTAGCTTTCGCCATTTTCAAAAAGAGCGCGAAAAGACGTTCTGGCCGCATCGGCGATCTCTATCGCCAGCGCCTCTATTTCTTGCATCGGCTTCATGACAATGGCCCTCCTTTCCGTTAGTCGATCTGCTCAGGGCTAACCCCGGGCTACAATCAAGTTTGCGCAATATGCCTGAAGGCCGTCGAATTAATCGGCGGCCTGGTTGTGTGATTAACTATTATCCATGTGATTGAAAACCCAATTTCATTAAAGATTGTTGTATTTCCTGGTCTGCTTTACTTTTGAAAGTTGCAAACTCCACTGATGATAAAGAACTTGGAAGTTTCTGATTGATAAAGGAATCGAAATCGATTGCCGTTCTGAGAATGCTAAGCTTGTGCAGCAAAGGCAGTCGCTCCATTCTCATCAAACGAGTCAAGCTTTTACAATTCCTGATAGCTAGCTCCTCCAGTGCCTTCATTTCGCGGTCAAAGCTGATTTCTTGCAGCTTGATCTGATCCTCAATAACCAGTCTCTTCAGCGCTTGAAAGGCCGTAATATTGGTCAGGTCATGAAAGCCCCGCACTCTACTGATCTCCAGGTTCTCGATTGTATTCTCTTCAATTTCCTGAATATGCTCTCGTCCTCCAAGCAAAATGCGAAGGTGCTTCAGCTTCCTCAGCCGGTTAATAAAATGTAACGGCAGCTTGCTGATCGAATGCAGCGCGAGATAATTCAAGTCCTCCAGATAACCGATAGCATCAAGGTTTTTAACCTTGCCCCCTACATGCAACTCTTCCAAATAAGGGAACTCTTTAAAATATTGCAAGTTGAGGATCTTTTTATCCGAGATAATGTTTAAAATTTTTAGAGAGCGCAGCGTATCAATCCCCAGAATTTCCGAATTCTCCAGCTCATATATGCCTAAGCTCAAACTGTACAGGTTATCCAGCTTGGCCAATGCTTCGGTATTATGTGCCTGGAGGAGACAATTGAGCTGCAGCATTTTGACATGGGGAATCCGCAAGAGAGTATGACAATCAAAAGACAGGGAATAGTGGGCGTAGAAACGGACTCCGAAGTCCTCATCCCAGCGCTCGCAAAGCTCATCCACTTCTTCCAATATGGAGCCATAAAACTCCGGATGAGAGAACTGGACAATGACTTGGTTGCCGGCGCGCAAGTCCTGCTCAATCTGAAAATGGTCCAGCGCAACAGGATTATTAATCAGAATCCTTCTTTTCCATATCTTACGCATTCGTAAACCCTCCTACATGCCATCGATCACAAGTCCATATTTACTGAAAATCCACGATTTGCTCAAGTCGTGAATCGCATCATGACTTATACGCACAGAAGGCTTTTGCTCCTTCATAGCATCTGCGTCATGCGCCGAGAAGCGAAGCGGCTTTGTCATTTTTTTAATAGAACCCGTTATTTCACTGAAAAACGTATAGGTTAACGGCTTATGGTCCCGGATATCCTCATAGATATAATACTTCCCTTGTTCATCTTCCAAATTAATTTGAAAGCCTTTAGGAAATGAAAGCAAGATACACGGCAGTTCATCCTCTGCCCACTGTCCGCCATATGGAAAATGGACACCTTCATTTCTCGCAAAAAATCCGGAGCTTTCATGATCTGACGCAACAGAAATGGAATAAACAAAGAAGGGGTGATAATCGTTCCTTTTTTCCACTGCCGTAAAATACTCATAAAATGCCTGATACGCCTCATACACCTGATTCAGATCATGTTCTGTCCGGGCATAATTGGTAAGATGAAATTGCGCTTGCTTATGTTCAAAAAGCTTCAAAATGCTTTTAAACTCTTGCGGACTTATGAAAAATTTAAGCTTATAAAACCCGCTGTTCTTTAATTTATCCATTGCTGGTTCACCACCCCTCTTCATCACCTCTATCTAAAGCGAGGAAGCGTGCCTATACCGCTCATGTATTGTCAAAATTCATATTTCTCGAATCGTTCTCTAAGAGTTTCTTGGTGCGGTATCCACTCCCAATCACTCCATAAAGACATTCCTACGAGTTCCGATAGCTTATCTACGGCTTGTGCCGGACTCGTAATGCTAATGAAGCCGTCAAAATCCTCATTACGGATATCCAACGCCTTCTGCAGGTAGTCCTCATTAAGACGTTCTTCTTGGAGTTGTTCATATTCATCTCTCGTCCACTGTTCACAAAAGATTTTTTCGGCCTGGATATCTCCATTCTCGAAAAACGACAACTCGAATAACTCCTCATTCATATATGCGGCGGTCATCACTGGCTCCTCGATGAGCCGGGACAACGTCCGGCCGATCTTCTTCACCGTACCCCATACAAAATAATCGTGGAGCACGCTGATCCAATTCTCGTTACTTTTGCTTACGTACATGACGACTTTGAACTCTGAAGCCTCATTATTTAGTTTGCCTAATACTTCGCCATGCGCTTCGCTTAGCTCTCTTAATGCTTCGACAGTCTTCTCAAGGTTGCTTGACTTGATATGCAAATTTGCGAATGATCTTCCCACTAGATGGCCTCCTCTAATCGCTTTCTTACTCAGCCTGATTTTTGATTATATCCTTATATTAGTTTTATGTATGTCTCTTATTTCCATTATAATGTTCATTTTTCCTGAGTCCACCTACTTTTCACCTGAATTTAGGAAATGCACTTGCATAAGGACGAGATATAGCCTTATACGTTCAGCACAATATCCAGCTTATTCCCTGCGCGCTTCTATCCCTTATTAAAGTAAAAGAGGGTGTCCCTTCGTCATTTTATGACTTTTGGGACACCCTTTGTTGAACTATTCCCTTTTCTTTTAAAGCAACTTAATCAGCTCTTCCAGCTCATCAACCAATACTTTTGCAAGCTCAAAATTAGTATCTTTTAAAGCCAATTCTATTTTCATTTCAACTGATTTTTTCTTTTGTTCCGTTTCTAAATAGTCTTTATCAAAATGACTAGCATAAATCATCTGTCTAAATTTACGCATACTCATTTTTCTAATCGTCTTATCGTCAATGATTAGAACGTAATCCATACCATTTACAACAGAATAGAAATCATGAGAAATCATAAGAATTGCGCCTTTATATTCTTCAATGGCTTTCTCCAGTGCTAGTTGTGTATAGGTGTCTAAGTGGCTTGTCGGTTCATCGAGGAGCAATAGGTTTGCTTTGCTGGCAGCAACTTTAGCCAATTGAAGCATATTTTTTTCTCCACCAGATAACGATGCTATCTTTTGATTAACGATTTCACCTTCAAAGCCATAGTTTGAAATATACGATCTAACCTCGTCATACGTTTTAAATCCAGCATCGATGAATTCTTCTAGTATTGTATTAGCATCATTTAGCATTTCGCCTTGAAGTTGAGATAAATAAGCCACTTTAGCATCAGCATTTATTTCAATGGAATCATGATTATTTCTAAAGATATCTCGGAGTAAAGTCGTTTTCCCGGTACCGTTCGCACCGATAATAGCTACTTTATCCGTAGATTTTATCTCAAAGTTAACATGGTCTAAAAGCAACTCATCAAAAGCAACCCTATAATTATTAACAGTTACAACAACGGTGTCTTCCATTTCATTATCCATACCAAAACTAATATTCGGTTGCTTAATATCTACGAAAGGTGCTTTAATCCTACGCGCTTCCAATCGTTCTTGAAATCTAACTCTGGCTTTGAGCGCTCTCCCTCTGGATGCTTCTGAATTATACGTGGCGATATGTCTAAGATTATCGATGATACCCTCGTTTCTCTCAATCTCTTCTCCCTCAGCGACGGTGAGTTCTTGCAACTCAATTTTAGTCTGAAGTAATGAGAAGTTATAATCGATATATCGCCCATCGAACTCTTGGATCTCCATGTTCTCAAGGTGTAAGATTTTGTTGAAACAATGATTCAATAGATATCGGTTGTGCGTAACAACTAGCAGTATTCCTTTGTGAGAGTTAATGAGATTTTTAAGCGCATTTAGGTTTTCAAAGTCTAAAAACACATCTGGTTCGTCCATAATCATTAAATCTGGTCTACTAAGCATTTCCTTCATCACTTGAATCAGTTTGAATTCCCCGCCACTCAGATCGGATACCCTAAGATCTTTTAGCTTCATGAGGTTTGCTAGATTTAATTTCTTATTAATGTTGCTTTCAAAATCATCCCCACCGATTGAATCAAAAGCGTCTAAAGCTACTTGATACTTTTCTAATAACGAATCAATATCCGAGGATGTTTCCATTTCCGTACAAATAGATGTTATTTCATCTTGTAGCTTAATAAATTCTTCCCCTATATATTCAAAAACTGTTGTATCTTTAGTTTTGTCCAGCTGTGAGAATTGACTTACATACCCAATTGTGCAAGTCGGGTCTATTTCTAACCTGCCCTCAAACATATATCTTTCTGGATCCATCAGTATATCTATCAATGTACTTTTCCCACTGCCGCTTGTTCCTATAAAAGCGCAATGTTGTGCCTCTTCCAACGTAAATGAAATGTTGTTATATAGTTCTTTTTGCGGAAATGAGAAGGATAAGTTATCAACTTTTATCATAGTGTTACCTTTCTTTATAACTAAAATAGTGACTATTATTAGATGTACTGCAAAACATCGATTTTGAGTTTACCGTTGTTAGAGTAACACTGTTTACAATCAACTTCAATTTATTTGTATCCCTACCCTTGGGGGTTATGGTTCTATGTTATCTCCTGACGGATAGCCATCGGAATAGGTGGGGGAGCTTTTGGGCAGCTACAGGGGTAGTCCAGTTCGAAGGCTACAACGTCTTACTACCCGATGTCACATTGGGCTTCGATCAAGCACGTGCTGAACTCCAAGCCATGTTCTCCGCCACGGACTAAAACTATCTTCTACAAGTGAAGCTTATTTTCATTTACACAAAATTCTTGACGCTCCCGACTAAATCCTTTGAATCTTAATTAAACTCCGTTAATATTATCATCTATCTATTCGCCCTACTTATAATACGGTTCACCGTAATGTATCTAAACACAATGTAAAGTTTGACCACAAAATATACACAGTATATAAAGACAATAGCCACTCCTGACAATGGAGTGGTTTCTTTACATAGCACTTCTTTTTTAATAAATATCAGTTACGTCAGCCCAAATGTCCTTTAACTTCTTACCTTCTATAGTTCCATTTTCAAGAAATTCATAGTGGTTTTTGAATAATTGGTGTTCCTCATAAACATCTGACAAATACCATCCCAAGCTATTATTGCTAAAGTACTTAAAATGTAGTTCAAGTCCTAACTCCACTGTTCAAACGAATAAGACATACCTCATATCTGGATTAAATCCATGTTTTTATTGCCTTAGTCTTCATACTTCCAGTTGCATAACCCTTGCTAAAAACGAATCAAAGTTTCTCGCCAACTCTATAGTTCTTCCGCCATTACTCTCAACGTAAACAACTGGTGGTTCTTCTTTCTGTATTCGGTAATCTGAGGCAATCCACCAATGCCCATCACCTGAAATCAAAACAAGATTCTTTGGCAATCACCATTCTTTAATTAAATAAGGACTTTGCAAGATGCCCTCATCAGGGGCTATTCCAAATATGTGGTCAACCCTGATATGGTCGTCCGCCCATTCAGTTGGTCGAGAAGACGGATGAGCGTCGAAATTTATATACCCTCCGTTTTGCTTCTTTAGCAAAGCGATATAAGGTTGCGGCAACTTAACTTTTAATTCCCTTTCCGCACGTACTATCATCTGTTCCGTAAGTGGCTCTAACTTATAGTACTCACTTTCTTGATTCCAAAATTCCATAGATGTATGGTCCTTTCATAAAATTGCTCATTTATAATATAATGTTTAGGACTTCATCATCCCAAACCTGTGCTTCTATATATCTCTCAGGAGCAAATTTACCATCGAAGTTCCAATTTTGGGGCAAACCATACTTCTCAATCAATCCTGGTAGTTCCTCAAACGTGTACACCTGCCCTCTGTAGGGCTTACCATCTTGGACGCGCATTGCTGGGAACGAATCACCATAAGTAAAACTGATTGATTTGGGATTCAGGATAGATAGCGGAATTTGTACTGAATCACCTTCTTTATACCATTCTTTAAGCCAATCACAGGAACCCAATGTCATGTAATGGGGAAACTTCGTTTTGGGTTCGCCACCCTTCAGAATAAAACACTGCCTAATCTTGCTTTCCAACTCAAACCTTACTCCAACATAATTATCTGCTCTTTTACTTGCAAATGACTCATTTTTTTGACGGATATTTTTTAAAACTTCTTCAGCTTCGATTAATGTCAAACTAGATAAACTTGTGAATGCACCATTAGATTTTTCATAATAATGAAAGAGATATTTCGGGACTTTGATCATCATCTCTTTTTACCTGACCTTCCATAAATCATTCTTTTACCAAAGCGATAATGCCATATAACGGAATAAACGTCTTTATCGTATCGCTAAATTTACTCATGGGTCGCTGACTAGAGGTGCTAGGCATACTATAGGACTTGCTTCACTCTATTATAAACAAGATCACTATAAATGCTGGAGACAATCCCGACCAGAAGACATTGAGTTGTTCTTTGACGCTTCAATTAAAGATGACTTTGTGCTTACTTATGATACGGTTCCCCCCGGTTTATCTTAAAAGCCCGATAAACCTGCTCCACCAGCACCAGCCGCATCAACTGATGCGGCAAGGTCATGCGCCCGAACGACAGCTTCGCGTCGGCGCGGCGCAGCACCTCGCTCGACAGGCCGAGCGAGCCGCCAATGACGAAGGCCACCTGGCTGCGCCCGTAGGTGGCCAGCCGGTCGAGCTGCTGCGCCAGCTGCTCGCTCGACCAGGTCTCCCCGTCGATGGCCAGCGCCACGACGAACGCATCCGGGGCGAGCTTGGCCAAGAGCCGCTCGCCTTCTTTCACCCGCACCTGCTGCTCCTCGGCAGGGCTCATGCTCTCCGGTGCCTTCTCGTCCGGCACCTCAATCATCTGCACCTTGGCATACGGGCCAAGGCGCTTCACGTACTCGTCGATCCCGTTGACGAGGTATTTTTCTTTCAACTTGCCGATTGTGGCTATCGTGATGTGCATAAGAGCGCTCCTTTTCGTATCCGGTCATGGATTAATCTGACCTTACTTTACCGCAAACAGCCCCTAAATCCAAGCAATCCCTCCACTCCGTGGAAGCCGCCGCCCAATTCCCGTAAATACACGCCGCTCCACCTGAAAAAAACACACTTGACGTATATCCCCTAGAAGGTATGATGCCAATAGGGGAATCTTTTCCGGCATTCCCGCCATTTTTGCGAAGAATCCGCATGTGTTTTTCTACCTTATTACACACCGTCCCGGCACGGTAAATATAACACTACGAACCAGGTCCAATAACGCTTATAATGTAGGAAGCGAATCTTTTACACAAACAGGAAATCTCCATCATTATTAATCAGAGGTGAAAGAAATTGTCTTATTTCATGGGTTTGGACATCGGAACGACCAGTACGAAGACGATTATTACGGATGGGAAAGGGGTTCTTCTGGGGGCTGGAGAAGCAGGGTATCCGCTTGATGTACCGCAGCCTTCCTGGGCAGAGCAAGATCCGGATCTTATGTTCGAGGCTGTGCTTAAATCGATCCAAGAGGCTATTCAGAAGTCCGGGATCGATGCCAGGCAGCTGGAAGCGATCGGCTTCAGCACCGCTATGCACAGCGTGATACCGGTAGACGCGGACGGCAAACCGCTGATGAGCAGCATCATCTGGGCGGATAACCGCAGCGTGGCGCAGGTTCAGCGGCTCAAGGACGAGAAGCTCAGCAGTTCCCTATACCACACCACCGGAATCCCGATGCACCCGATGACGCCGCTTCCGAAGCTGATGTGGCTTCGTGAGAACCGCCAAGATATTTTCGCTAAGGCTGTCAAATACATATCGATTAAAGAATATATTCTGCACAAATTCTTCGGCCGCTACATTGTCGACCATTCAATCGCATCCGGGACCTGTCTGTTCAACCTGAACACGCTGGCCTGGGATGCGGATGCGCTGGAAATCGCGGGTATCCGCGAAGATCAGCTGAGCGAGATTGTCCCGACCACGCACATTATGCGCGGGATGAAGTCCGAATTTGCCGATCTGCTCGGCCTCAATCCGGACGTGCCTTTCGTAGTCGGTGCGGCGGACGGCGCGCTCGCCAACCTCGGTGTGGGGGCGGTGGAGCCCGGCGTAGTCGCGATCACCATCGGAACGAGCGGCGCAGTCCGTACCGTAGTGCCCAAGCCGCTCACCGATCCCAAGGAGCGCACGTTCTGCTACGCGCTCACCGAGAATCACTGGGTCATCGGCGGTGCCAGCAACAACGGCGGCCTCATGCTGCGCTGGTTCCGTGACGAGTTCTCCTTCCCCGAAGTCGAGGAAGCGCGCCGTACGGGCAAAGACCCGTACGACATCATGATCGCGTCAGCCAAGGAAGTAGCCCCGGGCTCAGACGGCCTGCTGTTCCTGCCGTTCCTGTCAGGCGAACGAGCGCCTTACTGGAACGCGGATGCACGCGGCAGCTTCTTCGGCATCGGCCTGCACCACAAGCGGCCGCAGTTCATCCGCGCGGTGCTCGAAGGCATTCTCTTCACCGTCTTCGGCATCGGCGTCGCTCTGCGCGACCTGGCCGGCCCGGCGAAGGAAATCCGGGCATCCGGCGGATTCGCCCGTTCACCCGAATGGCGCCAGATCATGGCCGATATGTTCGGCTATCCGGTCCACATTCCGAAGAGCCACGAGAGCTCGTCCTTCGGTGCCGTGGCACTTGCCATGCACGCTGTCGGCGCTTTGGAGCGTCTCGAAGACGTAAACAAGCTCATCTCCATCACGGACCGCCAGGAGCCGAACATCGAGCACGCGCCTACGTATCTGGAGCTGTACTCCCTATACGACCGGGTGTACCACAAGCTGAAGGATGAATTCTCCGTGATTGCGGAGTTCCAGCGCCGCGGCCATAAGTAAACTAATTTATCATTAGCAAGTTAGTTAAGCGCAAGCCAGTTAAGCAGATTCCAAGATTACTTAAGCGCTCTGACAATAGAGAGCCTAGCTCCAGCGGTCATCGGGCACACATTCTGCTCTTATGCACCAATGCCGATCGCATTCGGTAGCCGCTGCATAGCATAGCCGGCAACCCGTATCTGAGGAGCTTCGATCTCATGCCCACAACAATCACAAAATCCCCTGCACAGCCTTCGCAACCAGCGAACCCTGTGCAGGGGATTTTTTTTCAATCTATAACGTCAGGTTCGGGATTGCAGTCCCTGTGTTCCAGCCGGTACCTTACACCACCAAATACTCCGGCTTCACCTGACAATGCTCACAATGGACAGGCGGTTCCCACTTAGCAAAGCTCACTTTATCTAAATCCACGATATCCGGCGCGTCCTCATATTCGTCTACGAATTGATCAATTGCAATCTCCAGATGCTCTTTGCAGACTGTGAACATTACTTTGCCCCTTCTTCCTGTTAGTTCTTTCCCGCTTCGGTAAGCGTCAGATTAGTCTGCTGCTTTTTACCTTCGCGGTAGTAGGTCACTTGAATTTTATCTCCAATCTTACTCTCATTATACAGGAATTTTCGCAGCTGCACCGTGGTCTCGATTTTCTTGCCCTCAATCTCCACGATCACATCTTCGCTTTTAAGTCCCGCTTTCTCGGCAGGTCCTGACGCTTCTATGACAATCAGGCCCCTTTTAACATCAGCCGGCAGTTTCAAGGATTCGGTATCTTCGAATAGCTGCAGTTCCTGCGTGGATACACCCATCAGCGGACGGATGACCTTCTGATTGTTAATGAGAGACTGGATGACCGGCTCCGCATCCTTAATCGGAATTGCAAATCCGAGGCCCTCGACGCCCATTTCCGCGATCTTGAGCGAATTAATACCTACGACCTTGCCCTCCAGATTGACGAGCGCTCCGCCGCTGTTGCCCTGGTTGATAGAAGCATCTGTCTGGATCAGCTCCATCTCCCAGTCATACTGCCCATCCATCGCGAATGAGATCGGCAGCAGCCGCTTCGGGGACGACACGATGCCTTTGGTCACAGTCGGCGAATAGCCCAGTCCGAGAGGATTGCCCAGGGCAATGACCGTCTCGCCCGCTCTCAGAGCGGAAGAATCGCCGAACTCGGCAATGGCCGTTAAGCCGTCCGCATCGGTCTCCAGCACAGCCAGATCCGTAATCTGATCTTTACCGAGCAGCTGCGCTTTCTTCTTCTCGCCGGATGCCGTGTAGACCTCGAACTCCTGCCCGCTGTCCACGACATGATAGTTCGTCGCAATGCGCACCTTGGAGCCTTTTTTCTCGAAAATAATGCCGGAGCCGATGCCGGTCTGCTTCATTTCATCCTCTGCATCCGGTTGCACGCTGACAATACTGACAATGGCCGATTTGACCCGCTCGGTTGCCTGGACAACCGCATTGTTATAAGAATCCTCCAGCTGCTTAGCGGATATAGCGGCCGGCTTGGCACTGCCGGTGCCGGTCACCGCCTGTACCAGCAGGACGATGACCAGCATCGCTGCAGCTCCGGCTGCCCCGGCTATCCATAAGGTGCGGTTAGGCATCTTGTGCAGACCCGGCATCCCAAGCGGACCCGCTCCCGTACGTAAGCGGAATCGGCGTCTCGACGGCAGCCATCCGCCTTCTTCCTGGTTCTGCTGCCGTTTGGACGGCTTCGTAGAATAAAAATCGTCATCGAATAAACTCACGCGACCCACACCTCTCGCTCAAACGGCGGATTTTTCAAGAAACCAGGAATGTTTTCGGCCCGATCAGCCTACAATAATAGTAAACGTATCTGCTAGATTTACCAGAATGGCTCCGGCTCTTGAACTATTAACCTTCCCAAGGAGAGGATTAACATGAACAACCGTATCCGTACATCTCTGGACGAGGTCCAGCTCATCGGCAAGCTCGCCGATCTCAAAGAGGACCACTACCGCAGCTCACTCATCCTCACCGCCCTGATCGATGTTCTGATCGACAAAGGCCTTGTGACTTCCCAGGAGCTCCAGGCACGTATCGACAAGCTCGATAACAGCTTTAGTCCTTACCCAGCTCCTCCCATTTCGTAGGACGGTCAAAATACGTGTCCATCAGCCGGACCTTCCGTTCCTTCAGGGATACTCCCCGGTCTTCTACTACATTATTCAGCGTAAGCCTGGCTAAATCCATCAGGTTGTGATTCTGGCTCAAATGCGCCATATAGATAGCTTTGGTGCGAGCCGTCATGATATCGAGAATAGCTTCTCCCGCCGCTTCATTGGACAAGTGTCCGAGATCGCTCAGAATTCTGCGCTTAATGTTCCACGGATAATGTCCCATCCGCAGCATCTCGATATCATGGTTGGCTTCGAGAATAATCGCATCCGAATCACCGATAACGTCTTTGACCTTCGTACTCATGTACCCGAGGTCCGTCGCCATAGCCAGCTTCTGGCCCCCGCAGTGAAAGCAGTAGCCCACCGGCTCTGCCGCATCATGCGAAATCCCATACGATTCCACCCGGATATCACCGAAGAATTCTTCCGTGCCCGTAGCCATCAGGCGCCTATTCGTTTCCGAGATTTTACCGATATGCTTATCTAGCGCGTCCCAAGTCTTGGGGTTGGCGTACACCGGAAGATTATATTTCCGGGCAATAGCCCCGAGGCCCTTAATATGGTCGGAGTGCTCGTGAGTGACCAGGATGGCATCAATGTCCTCTCCCTTCACCTCACGCTCAAGCATCAGCTGCTCCACTTTCTTGGCGCTAAGTCCCGCATCCACCAATATCGTCGTATCACCGTTAGAGACTACCGTTGCATTCCCGGTAGACCCGCTGGCGAGTACCGTAAACCGTAAAGCCATACGCGTTAACTCCTCTATCGCACAATCCCGGCATCGGGATTGGATCACTTTTTTTTCAACAAGCTCTGAACTTCCGTCGTATTCGTAAGCATCTCTACCGCACCGTTAAAAGCATGCACATAGTAGATATCGCCGTTATCAATCGATACACGCCAATTCGGCACCATGTACTGCGTTTGGGAATCGAACAACTGCCCGTGGTAACCGAGCCTTACGTCCGTAATAACCGTACCGTCGAGCAGGAATTTATCCACCAGGCTGCGCACAGCCGTATAGGCGTGAATCACCTTCTGCTCCTTGTCTTCCCCACCTGATTCTACTTCAACATAGGTCTGCCGGTAACTGGTAATTAGTGTATCATTCTCGTACATCTTCAATTGAACATCGAACATCGGATAACCATTGTATACCTGGTTGAGTACATACATCCCTTTGGTACTTACAACCGGATCATACTGGTACGATTCCAGCTGCGGGATATCGATTTTGGATAATTCCTCTTTGGCCGTAGTCCGGTTCAGGAGGTTCGTGAATTTGAAAGGATAACGGAGCTGGAGCATGATGTCCGGTTTGTATGTTTCCGCGAATTTGAATGTAATTTCTCTTAACCTCGGCGTTTCTTTGGGCAATTCGTGATTGAGCTGAATATTCTTGTCCTTGAGCAGCTTGTTCGTTTCCTGCAGCACGCTGGACATGTCCGTGGCTAGTTCCGTCTGCTTTTCTTTCCCCGCCCACACGAGATAACCGAGCACCACATTCAGAAAGAAGAACGATAAGATCAAGATCGTCTTCGCCCGTCCCCAGTTCATCGCCAGCCTCCCCTCCACCTTACTCCGGTCTTCCTACCCTTTAGTTAAAAAGCTCATAAGTTCCATCCCGGAACTCAATCGCCCACTGCGGAATCAGCTTAATCGTCTTCTCGCCCATAACCGGACGGTAAGCTGGAAATACATTGATGATATTGTAACGCTTGGGATGGTTCGTAATCCGCGTGTTCAGCGCTTCTCCACCCATTAACTCCGTGTTCTGCTTGCTTACGACTTTGGAATCCGCATAGACGACCGACCGTTCATAATTCGAGACAACGCCCTTTTGAAGCGTAATATGAATCGTTCCGAAGCCCTCTCTTTTATCCGCTATAATCGGAAAAGCATCATACACCTGCCGGAACGCGAATGTCTGGTTGGAATAGGAGTGCTGCTGCATCGGTTTGCTGATGGCATACTTCCCGTTCCAGCCGCCATGCTGATTAATAAAATGCAGACCCGCTTCCAAATTCTCGCTGATGTTATTCTTGCTGTCCGTTACCGCGAGTGCATCCGTATATTTCATCCAGCGTTCTTCCGTATTAATCTGAAGTCCGCGCTTGCCGTCTGTAAAAATCTGCGGGCCATCCTTGTTCTTCAAATTCCTCGTCAGCAAGGGATCGGCAAAAAGACTGCTTTTGAGCTGTTCCGTCTCAAACTCTTTGTAGCCGAACTCATAAGATAAGACGGGCATTGGCTTGGACGGCAGATAATAATCACCGGACATGACCTGGAAGAGATCATTCATAGCTCCCATCGCAGTAAAGTTTTCTACATCCTTCACTGTAAAATCAGCCCGCAGCACTTCATAAGCCGTATTCATCGAATCCGTGAAGAAATACGTGACCGCAGCCTGCTTGTCGCTGCTGGAATAAATCCACATCCGCGTAATCAGATCCGACTCTTCGGGCAGGCTTCCCTTAATGTTCAGATTCTTCTGGAGGATACTCAGCGCGATTCCATCACGGAACCGGAGCTCGACACCCTCCTGCTTGTCCCGTATATCTTCCCAACTGATCCGCTCCTGCGTCAGATTCACTTTGCGGAATCCTTCAATCTTACGGGACTTCACACTTTCAAAAATCGAAGCATATGCGGATGAATCCGGGAACAGAACCGTATGCCGCTGCTGCCCGAAGTGAAGCACGATCTGATCGGGAAATAACAGGTCTTCCAGCTCTGCTTTAGTTCCCTCCAGCACACTGGAAATATATTGGGAAGGAGGCAGCGGCTCATAATTAGGCGTGCTGTAGGCGAGCAGATAGCTCTGAAACAGACTGGCCAGAATAAGTACAGTCAAGATGACTGACTTCAGCTTCTCGATCATGAGACGCTCCCCCCCTCCGGATGAACCGGCAGAGTAAAAGTCACTCTTGTCCCCGTGCCGGGTTCAGATTCTAATGCAATCGTACCGCCATGGGCTTTTACTATTTCCCGGGCAATCGACAGACCGAGTCCGGTACCGCCCATATTCCGGGACCTGGCTTTGTCGACCCGGTAGAACCGGTCGAAAATCCGGGGCTGGTCCTTCTTCGGAATCCCGATCCCCGTGTCCTGCACCGTGATTTCGAGCAGATCCCCTTCGCCCTTGCGGGCGCAGATGGTAATCGCGCCTTCATCTTGCGTGTATTTAATCGCATTGGATACGAGATTATCGAGTACCTGGTCGATTTTGTCGCGGTCGACCGAAGCCGGACGAACGCCCGGCTCCACCTGGATGCGGATCCGGATACTCTTCTGCCGCAGCTGGAAGGAGAACCGGTCGGCTACTTCGTCCAGCATATCGGTAATGTCCGTCCGCTCCTTCGTGAGAAGCGCCTGCTTGGAATCCAGGCGCGACAAGTGAAGCAGATCCGTGACGAGGCGGATCATCCGCTCCGTCTCATTGCGCGTCACGCTCAGGAACCTCGGCGCGAGCTGCTTGTCCTCCAGCGCGCCGTCTTCGAGCGCTTCGAGATAGCTCTTGATCGTCGTCAGCGGCGTGCGCAGCTCGTGCGATACGTTCGCGACGAACTCCCGGCGCGACTGCTCGAGCTTCTCCTGCTCGGTTACGTCCTGCAGCACCGCGATGATGCCGGTAATGCCGCTGACGACATCGCCACGGCGGTGAATCGTGGTGAACGTCACACGAACCGTCTGCGGCTCTTCCACATCCGGAAGAGGGACATCGATCAGTGTCGTGTTCCGTGTGCCGTGGACGTACAAGTCGATTTCATGCCTGGTCAGTCCGAGGAGCTCGGATATATGGCGTTCCAGCGTCTTCTCCTCGTCCACCTGAAGAATCTGCATCGCACGCCGGTTCATCAGAATAACCTGACCGGTGTCGTCCGTTGCGATGACCCCGTCATTCATATTCGTCAGGACCGAAGCCAGCTTTTCTTTCTCTTCCTCATTGATGGATAAGGCTTCCTTGAGCCGATTCATCATGAAGTTGAACGTATGCCCGAGCTGGCTGATCTCATCTTTGCCGTATACCGTCACGCTCCGGTCGAAGTTCCCCTCGGCCGCAGCCGTCGCCTGCTGGGTAATTTCCTTGATCGGCTTCGTAATGGTCCCGGATAGGATAACACCCAGTCCCGCCGTAAAAGCCAAGGCGATCAAAGTCGCCACAATCAGAATCCGGTTGATGCTCGACATCGTCTTATACAAGTCTTCCATCGAAGACACGATATACACGGCGCCAAGAGTTCTCACGCCGCTGCCGATAGGCTTGGCCGTAGCGAACTTCCGGGTGTTATCGACGTCCGTGAACATCCGGTCGTTATTCGGAATGCCCTGCAGCGCCCGGGTCACTTCCGTCTTGGTCGTCTTCTGATTGACGATCTGCTTATTCGCCTCCAGCGAGGTGCTGAGCACCACGCCTCCGGCATCTATAATTTGAATCTCCGTATTGCCCGGAGCAAACAAGCTGTTTACGAAATACGTCAGCTCCTCCGACAAATTCTTGGAGTCGCTGTTCTTGGATTCACTGTTCTTGGACTCGTTCAAGTAGTTGTTCTCGACCATCGTGGCGATCAGCATCGCCTGCTTGTTAATCGAGTCCCGGAATTCATTCTTATAATGGCTGTCCAGCGTCTGGTAGAAGTACGCCGCAATGAGCTGCATCGCAATCAGGATCAGCAGCACATAAATAATAATCAGCTTGGCCTGGACCGATTGAAAAAAACGGATCCCCTTCATATCAGAAGCCTCCGTATTTGGTTCCCCGCATCATATAGCCGAGGCCGCGCCGGGTCACGATGTATTCCGGCTTGCTCGGGTCTGTCTCCAGCTTCTCGCGCAGCCGGCGGATCGTCACATCGACCGTACGGACATCGCCGTAGTAGTCATAGCCCCATACCGCCTGCAGCAGGTGCTCGCGCGTCATCACTTTGCCGGGGTGCTTGGCCATGTAATGAATCAGCTCGAACTCCCGGTGCGTGAGATCCAGCGGCTCGTTATCCCGGTAGACGACATACATGTCGCTATCGATAAACAGGCTGTGCAGGCGGATGCCATTCGCTTCCTGCGGTTCCGGCTCTGCCGGCCCGGCTCCGGATGATTTGCTCTGACGGCGCAGATGCGCCTTGACGCGGGCAAGCAGCTCCCGGTTGCCGAAAGGCTTCGTCACATAATCGTCGGCGCCCATTTCGAGTCCCAGCACCTTATCCAGCTCCGTGTCCTTCGCCGTCAGCATAATAATCGGCGTGTTCAGCTTCGCCCGGATCTCCCGGCACACGTCCATGCCGTCTTTGACAGGCAGCATGAGATCGAGCAGAATCAGATCGGGGCGTTCCAAGAACGCCAGCTCGACGGCCGTGCCGCCGTCATGGGCGCAGATGACCTGGTAGCCCTCTTTTTCCAAATTAAACTTGAGTATATCCGCAATCGGTTGTTCGTCGTCGACGACGAGAATTTTACCATTTGTGCCGAACATGACCTTTATCACCTGTCCTTCACCTAAGAGACCATACCCTTTTATTGTAACATACCTCTAAGCAAAAAGAGACACAGCCTCCCTTGCGGGAAGCGGTATCTCTCTGTTAAAAATGCCCTAGTGATTCAAATATTTAAGCGGGTTTTCCAGGCCGCCGTTCTTGTGGATTTCAAAATGGAGATGGACCCCGGTCGAATCGCCGGTACTGCCCATTACCCCGATTTGCTCACCTTTCTCGACGATCGTTCCCGCAGTGGTTTCGATTTTACTCATGTGCGCGTACATCGTTTCGTACCCGTTCATATGGTTTATAAGTACATAATAGCCGTAATCGGATTTATAACCCGCTGATACTACTTTTCCGTTATCCGCCGCCACGATGGCGCGGTTCCCTACTATATCGAGTCCCTTGTGAAGCTTGTTCCAGCGTGTGCCGAAGGTGCTGGTAATGGAATGCGACACGACCGGCCATGCGAAGCTTCCGGTTCCTTCCCCGAGAATAACCTTGGTTCCTTTTTTCACCTTAGCCGGTACGGGCTTCTCGACCATTTCTTCCCCGATAATTTTCTCATCCACCAGTTGGCCGTTCACCTTAGTCAGTTCATACGTAACTTGTTTAAGTCCATTTTTACCCGGGGAGATTGTCTCGACAATCCCTTCTTTGACCGTATCATCGGTAATGACCTCGGTCTCATACTGGACATCTTGATTCTCTACCATTTTCTCCACGGTCTTAACCGAGAGGGCCGGCTTGATCACAGTCAGATCGAGTACATCGCCTTCACGAATCTGATCATCTACAATCCAAGGGTTCTTGTCATAAATGACTTGCTTGGGCACGCTCAGCTTCTCGGCAATACAAGAAACGCAATCACCTGGAAGCACGGTATATTTAGTCGGCTCTACGCCGCCTGTCTTAATCTTCGCGATCAGCTCATCCGGTTTAACGACATCCTGAGGCTGGATTCCCAGCGCATCGCTCGTCTCCACCTTCTGCACGAACTCTACCTTCTCGACCGTCGTCGAAGCCGGCTTGACCGTATCTGCGGATAATACAGCCACCTGACTGCTATCCTTCGCTTTCTGCTCATAAGGCTTCTTGATTTCGGCCAGGACTTTGTCCGCTGTCGCCTGATCTTTTACAATCGCGAATGTCTTGCCTTCAATGACCAGCTCAACACCGCTTGCAACGGGCTTCAGCTTCTCGTCCAGGAGCGCAAGCACCTTGCTGTCATCCGGCTTCTGGCGAAAAGCTCTCTCCGGCTCTGACTGCTCTAGTTCGGGTAGGATCATATGTACGTCCGGATACTGCTTGGCGAGCTTCTGCTCACGGTCTGCCGTATATTCCTTCAGGACTTCCGGGCTGCTCACATAACCGAGCGTTTCCTGCCCGACTTTGACCGGATAAATATCTGCGAGATTCGCTTCAACGTAGTCCTGGCCGGTTATCGACAAAGTACCGATCAATGCGATTGAACTTATGCTATATAGGAAGAACCATTTACCTCGTCCGGGTGCAGCGCTATCCTTCAGGACGGACGTCGGTTCTGCTTGTTTACTGGTCAAGCTTTGCCATTGGGCTTTACTTTGTTTCCAAAGCTTCCGGGCCCAATCTATTCCCTTAGAACCTCTCATAATCTTCTCCTTGTCCGCTTTGTTCTGTACGATGCGGCGAATACCCCTTAAACTCGTTTAAGGAGTCTCAAACTCTATCACCGTATAAACTCCCCTAATAATTTAACACAACCCGTCCCGACTTTTCAAGAAAAGTATAGGTTGCCACTATTAGGAATGACGCGGACAAGACAGATAAACCGTGCAGGAAAGGGGGTTTAGAAGCCATCAGGCAAACAATGGATTCCTTACCTCAGCCCGCTCTTAACTTCCATATTTCTTCAAAATCACGGAAAGCTGCTCGTATTCTTCCTTACTTAAATACTGCTTCATCTTGCCGTCTACTTCCTTCAACTCTTCAGCCGTAATGCCGTCTTCCACCAGCTTGGATAGCTTCTGAACTTCTTCGGAAGGCAGCTTCGCGATCAGGATAGAGAAGATCTTCTGCTTGTCAGTACTGGTTAGGGAATCCTTCTTCTTGGAAAAGTCCTCCGTCGAGACGACGACGTCCTTCTTGTCCGATTCCGTCCCGCCGCTAGGGGGCTCCCCTGACTTCAGCTCACCCATTACCGCCACTGCATCGGGCATTCCCGTAGGCTGCGGCGATACGCCTCCCTGTACGGGTGAAGCGGACGGCTGCTGGCCGGGAGCTCCAGTCCCCCCGCTTACACTGCCGGATGTACTCTGCGAGGCGCCTGTCGGGGTAGGGCTCGGAGCCGGTGATGGCGAAGGCGAGCCCGCGGCAATCCGTTCCACACGCTCATTGACGGATGCGCCCGCATTCGCGCCCGGTTTGCCCAGTCCTATCTGTTCCCCCAGTTTACCTACAATTTGCGGGAAGCCGATCTTAGCTCCAATCGGAGGCAGCTGAAAATGCTTCAGTACCTCGTCTACCATTGTTGTTACCACTACATACGTCGTAAATATGGACAAAAAGGACATCAGTACGGCACCCGCTGCCCACTTGCTCAACACACCTATCCATTTCATCTTCATCCACCGCCTTGTTGCTTCTAGTTTCGTCTCTCTCTATGAACCAGTATGGACGAATTAGCGGCAAATCAATCGAGTGGTGTCAAAAAATAAGAGGCTGGAGGATGGAAAACAACCTGGGGACTAGTGAGTTACTTATTGGCGTAGATTCCTTGGGGCTTAAAAATACAAGGTTTGAAAGCCGCTATCCCCCATCTTCAACTTCTTAAAGTTCTTTAAATTCTGTAACTTCCAACCAACCCACAGCCTTCTCTTATACACGCAAAAAAAGCCTCCCGCCACGCCGTTAACAACGGCATTGGGGGAGACTTGGCTTTAATTCGAATCTTAAGCGTAAACGGGACGAATCAAGTTCGTTTGCTCACGGTTGCGTCCGACCGAGAAGATCGCGATTGGAATGCCCGTCAGCTCCGAGACACGCTCGAGGTAGTTGCGCGCATTGTCCGGCAGGTCACTCAGTGTCTTCGCATTGGAGACATCTTCGCTCCAGCCCGGCAGCTCTTCGTACACCGCTTCACACTCCGCAAGCACGTTCAGGCTTGCAGGATAGTGCTCGATAACCTCGCCTTTGTACTTATAGCCCGTACAAATCTTGACGGTCTCAAGGCCTGTCAGCACGTCGATTGAGTTCAGGGACAGGCCAGTGATTCCGCTGACGCGGCGCGCATGACGGATCACGACGCTATCGAACCAGCCGACGCGGCGCGGACGTCCTGTTACGGTGCCGTACTCGTGGCCCGTCTCGCGGATCATGTCGCCGATCTCGTCCTTCAGCTCGGTCGGGAAAGGTCCGTCGCCGACACGGGTCGTGTAGGCTTTGGCTACTCCGATGATCTGGTTGATCTTCGTCGGCCCTACGCCGGAACCGTTACATACACCGCCGGCAGTCGGGTTCGAAGACGTAACGAACGGATACGTACCTTGGTCGATGTCGAGCATAACGCCTTGTGCGCCTTCGAACAGCACGCGTTTGCCTTCGTCAATCGCATCGTTGAGCACAACCGAAGTATCCGTTACGAATACACGCAGCTGCTCTGCATAGCCCAGGTATTCGGCAAGAATCGCGTCTGCATCCACGCCTTCATGTCCGTATACTTGCTTGAGCAGCGTATTCTTGTCTTTGACGATTTGACGCAGCTTAAGCTCGAACTCGGATGCATCCATCAAATCCGCGATGCGGATACCGTTGCGGGCTGCTTTGTCTACGTAGCAAGGGCCGATGCCTTTGCGTGTCGTTCCGATTTTGTTATCGCCTTTGCTGTCTTCCTCAAGCTGATCCAGAAGAAGGTGATAAGGCATAATAACGTGAGCACGGTCGCTTATTTTTAAATTATCTGCAGAAAATCCGTTATCGCGAATATACTGAATCTCTTCCACAAGCGCAGCCGGATTAAGGACCATGCCGTTTCCGATGACACAAACTTTATTATGATTGAAAATACCGGACGGTATCATCGTCAGCTTGTACTTCTTGCCTTCGATCAGAATGGTGTGGCCGGCATTGTTGCCGCCTTGGTAGCGGGCGACCACTTCCGCGGACTCCGCTAAATAGTCCGTGATTTTCCCTTTCCCTTCGTCTCCCCATTGGGTTCCGACTACAACCACTGTTGACATTCTGTATTACCTCCGTAAAGTGACTCTCGTCACATCATTTTGCTGCTTTTTAGCATACTGCTTTAGTGTAGCAGTCAGAAGTAGCAAAGTCAAACAAAACGCGAACAATCATACTGAGTACAGTATGATTGTTCGGATATTGTCAACCTGCAGGAAGCTCCTGATGGGCTCTGTCCATATTGACGAATTTATTAAAGTTTTTGAGGAACGCGAGTTCCACTGTACCTACGGGACCGTTACGCTGCTTGGCGATAATGATCTCGATGATGTTCTTCTTCTCCGATTCCTTGTCATAGTAATCATCCCTGTACAGGAAAGCTACGATATCGGCATCTTGCTCAATGGAACCGGATTCCCTAAGGTCAGACATCATCGGGCGTTTATCCTGCCGCTGCTCGACACCCCGGCTGAGCTGGGAGAGTGCGATAACCGGCACATTCAGCTCACGGGCAATCTGCTTCAGCGTACGGGAGATCTCGGATACTTCCTGCTGCCGGTTGTCGCCTTTGCCGCGGCCCTGAATGAGCTGCAGGTAGTCGATCAGGATCATCCCGAGTCCCCGCTCCTGCTTCAGCCTCCGGCACTTCGCGCGGATATCGGTTACGGTGACCGAAGGGGAATCATCGATATAGATGTCCGCTTCGGACAGCGAGCCTATCGCCATCGTCAGCTTCTCCCAATCGTCCCCTTCGAGGAAACCGGACCTCATCCGGGTTGCATCCACATTCGCCTCCGCACAGATCATCCGCTGGACGAGCTGGGCTGCACCCATCTCCAGGGAGAAGATCGCGACGGTTTCCTTGGCCCGCACGCCCACATTCTGCGCAATATTCAGCGCAAAAGCGGTCTTACCGACAGAAGGACGGGCCGCCACGATAATCAAATCCGAACGCTGGAAGCCGGATGTCATCTTGTCGAGGTCGTTAAACCCCGAAGGAATTCCGGTTGATCCCCCTTTATGCGAATACAGGAACTCCACCCGCTCGAAGACGTCCATCAAGACGTCCCGGATGGAGATAAAGCCGTTCGAATTACGCCGCTGCGAAATCTCCAGAATGCGGGATTCCGCATCGCTGAGCATGAGGCCGACATCCTCTGCACTTGCGTAGCCGTCTGACACGATCTGTGTCGCCGTCCGGATCAGCCTCCGGAGCATTGACTTCTCTTCTACGATAGCTGCATAGTAATCGATGTTGGCGGCCGTCGGGACGGCATTGGCGAGTTCGGACAAATAAGCGACCCCGCCAATCTCTTCGAGCAGCTGCTTGTTCTGCAGCCTCGCCGTCAGCGTCACGAGATCGACCGGCTCGTCTTCCTCCGCCAATTCGATCATCGATTCGAAAATACGCTGGTGTGACGACCGGTAGAAATCGTCAGGCCCCATCCGCTCCATCGCGGTAATCAGTGAATCGCTATCCAACAGGATCGCGCCAAGAACCGCTTGTTCAGCTTCGATATTTTGCGGCGGAACACGATCCATGAACAATTCTTGGTTCATGTTCTTTCACCTGTTCTTCCGTTCATATTTTCTTGCTGCCGGAGCACGATCTTACTCTTCCGAAACTTGAACACTGATTGTCGCAGTCACTTCGGTGTGCAGTTTTACAGGAACCTTGGTAACGCCAAGAGTACGGATAGGATCGCTCAGGACGATTTTACGCTTATCGATCTTGTAGCCCAGTTTCTCAAGCTGCTCCGCGATTTGCTTGCTCGTAATGGCTCCGAACAGACGGCCGCCTTCTCCGGATTTCGTACGAATGGTTACCGTTGTTTCGTTCAGCTTGGCACCGAGTGCTTCGGCTTCCTGTTTTTCTTGCTCTTTGCGCTTCTGCTCCGCCTTATTCTGCTGATCAACCTTCTTTACCGCAGAATCCGTACCGGCCGCAGCCAAACCTCTCGGGATCAGGAAGTTTGTTGCGTAACCTTCCGAAACCTCTTTGATTTCACCTTTTTTACCTTGTCCTTTAACGTCTTTCAGAAATACGACTTTCATTCGAAAAGCCCCTCCTCTTGCTCTATCTCTTCTAATATTTGTTTCAGCTTCAGAGCCGCTTCCTGCGGACTTATTTCAAGCTGAGTCGCTGCGTTCGTTAAATGCCCGCCGCCTCCCATACGCTCCATGACAAGCTGTACATTCATAGAACCTAGAGAACGCGCGCTGATGCCGGTTAATCCGTCAGGTCTTACACAGATGACGAAGGATGCAAATACACCCGTCATATTTAATAAGGTATCAGCCACCTGAGCAATCATCAACTGAGAATATTTGTGATCTGCCTCGCCAACGGCCAAAGCCACGTGCTCATAGAGCATTTCCGTATGCTTCATGATCGTAGCCTTCTCAATATAAGCTTCCAAATCTTCCTTCAGCATCTTCTGGATGATAGTCGGATCCGCCCCGTTGCGGCGCAGGAAAGATGCCGCCTCGAAGGTCCTTGAACCGGTCCGCAGGCTGAACTGCTTCGTATCCACGACAATGCCGGCCAGCAGGACGGTCGCTTCAAGGACATCAAGCGAAATCTTGTCGTTGAAATACTGCAGCAGCTCCGTCACCAGCTCGCATGTGGAGGAAGCGTACGGTTCCATGTATACGAGCGTCGCATCGTGGAAGAACTCCTCGCTGCGCCGGTGGTGATCGACCACCATAATCCGGTGAGTCAGGTTAAACAGCTTCGGCTCCGCCACCATAGAAGCGCGGTGGGTATCCAGCACGACCGCCAGCGTCCGCTGGGTCGTGATCTGCATCGCCTGAGCCGGTGTAATGAACCACCGGTTCAGCTTCTCGTCCTCGGCAATCATCGCCATCAGCTTCTCAATCGAAGGATTGACGCCCTCGAGGACGATGTAGCCTTCTTTGTTGCTGAGCTGGACCGCCTTCAGCACGCCGATCGCAGCGCCGATAGAGTCCATATCCGGGAAGCGGTGCCCCATGATTACGATCTTATCGCTTTCCTTAATGAGCTCTCTCAGCGCGTGAGAGATAACCCTTGCGCGGACCCGTGTGCGCTTCTCTACCGCGTTGGTACGGCCTCCATAGAACGAAATACGCTGTCCGGCCTTAACCGTCACCTGGTCGCCGCCGCGGCCCAGAGACATGTCCAGGCTCGTCTGGGCTACACGTCCAAGCTCTTCCAGATCCTCAATACCGGAGGAGACCCCGATACTGACCGTGAGAGGCAGCTTGTATTCCATCGTGAGGTCCCTTACTTCGTCCAGAATATCGAAGCGGTTCTGCTCCAGCTTACTGAGTGACTTCTGATTCATCAGAATCAGGAAGCGGTCGGATGCGGTCCTGCGCAGATAGATCTCATTGCGGTGGGCCCACTCCGTAATCTCGCCCGTTACCCGCGCCAGCATAATACTGCGCGTCTGATCGTCCATTCCCTGCGTTACTTCATCCAGGTTATCCATTAAGACGATACCTATGGCAATTTTGCTTTCTTCGTGCTTGTGGAGCAGCTGGTTGTAGTCAGTAATGTCAAGAATGTACAGTAACCGCTCTTCGGACTGGTGAAAGAATTTGTAGACCCTTCCGTCATGCTCTACTTCACACGATTCTTCCTTTTCTTTACCCTGCTTCCAGGACGGGAAGATTTCTTCCAGAGAATCTCCGATTACCGATTCCTTCTCAGCTAATTTAGCCACGAAAGGATTATGCCACTCGATTTCTTTGTCTTCATTATATAGAACCATCCCGATTGGCAGCTCGGAGATCACATCTCCCGCTGCTTTTTTGACCCGGTGGGTGATGGTTCCTAAATATGCATTTAAATCATGGCGAAAGGCACTTTCCGCTTTCCAGGAAAAATACAGGATGGAACCTGATGCAAGTAAAGCGGCTATCCCTAACACCCATTCATATAAAAACAGCACAATCGTTAATGCGCCGAGCAGCGCAAAAGTCCATACCATGTGTTGTCCATGCCAACGTTTCGACAGGAATTTCGGCATTTGTTCTCCCCTGACCCTTAACTAGATTTGAAGAACCTTTCCCGGAGGGGAAAAGCTACATCGAACACGCCGAGCAAACTGTACAATACCAGAAGAACAGGCATAAATAGGATCAGAGCGATCGTGCCGACAACCGGTAGAAGTTTACCCCAGCCTTTATGATGGGCCATGAACGCAAGGAATGAGATCGCCTGCGCAGCGAAAGCGAACATTAACAAGGGCATTATATTTACTAGAAGCGTAGACATTAAAGAGTCAGCCGAGAATTGAAATAACATTCCTCCAATAAACGCAAGCAGATAGAGCCATACGAAGGATCTCGAAAGCCTCCACTCCCGTACAGGCGGCATGCCAGGAATATTCTCACCGGTCCGGTTCAGAATCCAGCGTCCGACGATATGCGTAATACCTACAAAAAACAATGAAAAAACGATCATATAAAGCGGTATAACCTGAACCAGAAAATCTCCTAAAATTTCTGGGTCGCTTACGTTAGGCATTACATCTGCCAAGGCCGACTGCATGTTGTCCATGGACTCAATCATCAAAGACTTGAATTTGGCAATAAAATTCAGCTTGAAGATGAACCCGATTACAAGCGTAAGGAGCAGCTGCGCCAGGAATGTCAGCGTTCCGTAGGTTAATACCGTTCTCGCGGGAGCTTTCCTTTTATAAAGCATTCCTATGACAATGACCGGCGGAAGCAGGAATAACGAAATGGCGAGCACCACGAAACCTGTCCAGCCGAGCAGCAGATTTACGATCAGCAGACAACCGACATAGAAAGCCGTAAATCGTTTGGCATCCAGCTTCACGAACAGGATCAGCACCGGAATCATGAGAAAGCTGAACGTAAATAATAAATACGGAGTCATAAAAGACAGCAGGAAAAGTACATACAGCAGACTCCAGCCGATGAACTGCCAGTTTTGCTTTTTCAACGCGTTCACCTCTTACGAAGATGATCTTCCAGAGCCGAGATATCGCCATACCAATCCTCGAGCTGGTGACCTTCTTCTCTATGCTTTTTCATTTTATCCATGATCGCTTCATCTAAACTTCGAAAAGAGACTCCAAGCCGTCTGCCAAGTATATACACGCATGAAATCAGACTGGCAAGGCTGTCGATGATTTTGGCTTGCTTGCCTTCCCATATGCCCTTTAATAAGTGCGCCACCTGATCCACGACTTCGGTTTTGAGCCATTCAATGACCTTGACCCGCTTGGCGAGATCAACCTCTCTTTCCTTATTGGACAATGCCCGCTCCTCCCCTTATCCCCATAAAGGCTTTATATTCAATTATACCATAAAAGTGCCCTCGCTGTGTTTACCCGGACACTCCAATTCCGTGCTTCCGTGCTTCTATTTTCCTTTAGAAAACGCTGTTTTACTAGAAACCGATCTCCGTTGTTGCTCGCTCTGGAGATTGCCTCTCCCTCATTATGAAGAAACCAGCCGTCGCAATTTACTTCCCAAATATAGCGCTCCGCATTTTACTTGCTCAACTCCGCAACGTTCATCCCCTTCTGTTTATAACTTTGTAGATAATCCTGGTGATTCATTTATCCACATGTGTATAACTTTATCCAGGGAGTTATCCTGCGAGTTCTCCACATATCCCCCTGCCGCTTCTCTTCATTGTAGTAAAGTTCCTGTGGACTGTCTAATCTTCCCATCTATCCACAATTCTTCTCCTACCAACACTTACTTGTTTTAGGCCTTTCTTTAGAGGCCTCGCTCTTTTATTTATGCGCATAAAAAAAGACAGCCGGTTTCCCGGCTGTCTTCTCTTTATACGAACTACTCCGTAGTGTAAGGCAGCAATGCAATTGTGCGTGAACGCTTGATTGCAGTTGTCAGCATACGCTGGTACTTCGCGGAAGTACCTGTCACACGACGAGGCAGAATTTTGCCTCTTTCGGAGATAAATTTCTTCAGCGTATCGATATCTTTGTAATCGATGTGAGTGATCTTGTTTGCTGTGAAGTAGCAAACTTTACGGCGCTTACCGCCTTTACCGCGGCGTGGAGTGAATTTACGCTCCGAACGCTCTGGACGATCACCGCCTTCCGATCTTTGCGGACGGCTGTTTGTTTGTTGTTCGCTCATTGAAGTCAGTCCTTTCTACTTAGAATGGCAAATCATCATCGGATATATCGATCGGTTTCCCGTCGTCGAGGAACGGATCCTGCTGTTGGTCCCGAGTATTCCGGCTGCTGTTGCTATTACCTCCGCCGCTATATCCATTGCCCGAACCGCCGGAGTATGAACCCTCTTCACGGTTGCCGGAATTAGATGATTCCAGAAAACGTACATTGTCGGCAATAATTTCAGTCACGTAAACTTTACGCCCCTCATTATTGTCGTAAGAGCGTACCTGGATGCGTCCTTCCACAGCCGTCAAACGGCCTTTGCGTAGATAGTTGGCGCAAGTTTCCGCAAGCTGCCGCCAAGTTACAACAGGTATGAAATCGGCTTCCCGTTCCTTCGATTGCGAACTCACGAACGGCCGATCCACCGCTAAGGTAAATTGGGTTACAGCCACACCTGCTGGTGTGTACCGCAGCTCAGGGTCTCTAGTCAGTCTGCCGATAAGAATTACACGGTTTAACAACTTTCATCCCTCCGATGCTTCCTTACTTACACGTCTGTCTGATTAAGCTACGTCTTTAACGATCAGGTAACGCATGATTTCGTCGGAAATCTTCATTACACGATCAAGCTCTGCTACAACTGCAGGTTCTGCGTTGAAATGTACGAGTACATAGTGTCCATCACGGAACTTGTTGATCTCATACGCAAGGCGACGTTTACCCATCAGGTCGTGCTTCGTAATTTCGCCACCACCGTTGGTGATAATGCCTTGGAACTTCTCTACAGTAGACTGAACTTGTTCTTGTTCGATGTCTGTACGAATAATGTACATTACTTCGTATTTGCGCATGCTTGTCACCTCCTTTTGGACTAAGCGGCTCCTAATTCTGATTAGGAGCAAGGACGAGAATCATTTTAAAACACAAAACTCGCACCTAAATACTATAGCAGATAGCCCATCCCATTACAAGTAAAGTAAACCTGAGTTTAAAATATTCTGCATAAAATGTGCGCTTAAGGAGCATTCCCGGTTGCATCGTCTTCTATTCCTTCCCTTGTCCCCCCTACATTTCCGCATAATTACACCATAGAAGAAGCCGTTCACCCCGCCCCGTAACATGTTTTTTCAATTACATGAGTCGCACATTCTTTGGACAGGATCGGACATACTAACAGCACTAAACACTTGGGGAGGTGAATCGGATGGGTGAAAAATCACAGTTTGTACCGGGTGACACAGCGCCTAATGACGGCCGCTACATCGAGATCGGTGAGAATGCCTTCCATATGGGCATTAACAACCCTCAGATCGTCCACTTGAAAAAGGGGGATTCATTTCCCGACACACAAAACCACAACCGCAAATGGAAGCGGCTGTATCATTAGCAAAGGGGCTTCGACCGGCATGAAATCACTGGCCTTCACCTTCTATTTCACTGTCTTTGGAGTCGTTCTCTGCCTCATTCATTATTACGGGCATAATCTGGATTCGCTGTACCTGCTCTTTTATTCACTCAGCGTGCCCGCCTGGATTGCTCCCATGGTTACGGATGTATACGAGATATCCATGGGTAAAATGATGATCATATACCTGCTGACGATAGCTTCATGGGGGGCCATCGGGTACGTGATCGACCGCTTGTCCTTCGTCCGCAAGAACCGCAAGCGTGAATCTGCATAAGATTGGTATTGTATTCCCTATACATGAATGCGGTTCGACTATGGGAAACCCCCGCGCATTTTATATGTACCCAAAAAATATCCCCTAGCTTGCGAGGGGATATTTTCTCATCCGGTTTTATGACGGAATTATGACATTCTAAAACACCTTGGAGACCGGCACAGTCCCCAAGGTGGTACAACTTGATTGTTTATTTTTTGGGGTCATAAAGATTATTCAACCAATGAACTCCTGTCGGTCTATCCCCATTCTTATCTTCGATTTCGATTACGTCCACCGTACTATGATTCCATATTTTAATTAAGTCCCCAACCTTGGCCGTACCCTCTAGTTCCGTTATCGTAAAACTAGTGGATACAAATTTATTCGATTCCAGCAAAGACATAGGTTCCAGACTGGTATCGAACCAGCTTATAGTCAATTCCTCTTTATTATTTTTTATCCCGGCTGCATAGATTTGTGAAATCTTAAGGTTATTTTCTTCTACAATCTTATTAATGTAGGTGCTAGTAATAAACTTAGACTTGTCGAAAGTAATTGCGAATTGTACTTCTGTAGAATCGGGCGTAAAAATTAATTTTTTATCGGCTTCCTGCTTAAATTCAATTAATTTAGTTCTGGAATCAATAAGCGAATAACTCTTCACCTTAGTCGCTTTAGTATCTTTTGAATACTGCCTAAAAGCACTGTCAAAATCCTTTGGAAGATATAGACGTTCATATTTTTTTTCAAGTATGGCCGCTTCCTTTAAAGAAACCTTCGAAATTAAGTCAGAAGTTTTAGGAATGTCATTCATGGTTCCATTCGGTTGTGCAAACCTTTGCTGCGTAATCAAAGAAACACTAGGGTTACTGTCAAACATATTCAGCCAAGTTGTATTAAAATAATAAGATTTATCTTTCACGAGATCTGAAGTTTTCAACACGGACAGTTGTATTTCTTCCCCGATACCGTATTGTGCATCTTTCCTCGTAAATTTCGCTCCCGGCATATTTGTAACCATTAATTTCGATCTTAAGTCATCTTGGTCCGCTTGGTAAGTAAAAGATGGAATAAATTGCGGATCCACTCTGTTATCTTGAAGTTTGGCGAGTTGATCAGCACTCCACTGAACATCAGTATTAGTGAACAGAATCTTATCTTCAATTTTGGCCGCTTCTAAACCAGTTTTGCTTGGAAAGTCCCAGTTAGAAGTATCTTTGTTGGTAAAAGAACTCCCAGCAGCCATTACCTGACTACCTATAAATATAGTCGTAATAACAAGAGATACGGCTAGTTTAAACTTTTTCATTGTAATCCACTCCTTCACTATTCAGAATACCACATTTTTACTTTTTTTACAGGATCATTTTTTGTAATATCGTATTACAAAAATACGTCTCCAATTGAACCGTGTTCACTTACCAATTCTACTCATCTCTTTGTTCCCTGCAATGAATACCGAATTCAACGCAATACCTAGTGCAATTCCGATAATAAAGCCCACTGCATGTACAAAAAACCTATCATAACTAAAACCAATAACATTTCCGAGAATAGAATATCCTATCAGAAACTCCAACCCTCGGTTTTTCACATGTTTAAAAAATTCTCGATCTCTCCAACAATATATTAGCAATACACCCATTAATCCAAATATTCCAGGGGAGCTGCCAATAGATGAGATAGGCGAAAACGCAAAGACAAAAATAATTCGCTCTAAAATATTACTTATCAAAAAGATCAGTAAAAACCAAATGCTTCTTATCTTCGATTCTATTAGAATTCCGGTGCAATAAATTGCTAAACTGTTAACCAAAATATGTATTATTCCAGTATGGAAGAACGGTGAAGTTATTACTCTCCACCATTGATTATTCAAGAATAGCTTTTCTTTATTTAATGTGCCCCATTGTAATAAAAGTCCGTTGAGGATGAAAGAATCTAACACAAAGAGTATTAAAAATATGCTTATTAAGAATATCGCCATTTTAGGGTAATAATTTTTCACAGCATCTCTCCTCAGTTGAAAACCAAATTTATCCCAACAGGAATATATAACACTATGTACTGCACTTTACTTCAACAAAATGAGGGGATCTTGAGTGGTTAAGGTTCAGGTATGAAACGCTCTTTCACTGATAAGCCTAATTGATTTCTCAATTCTCATCTAGATAATCGCTTCTTTGAAGTCCGAATCAGTCAGGTACTTTTGCGCTTCGATTTCCTGTAAAAAGAAATAAAAAAACGGCCCCAACGGGACCGTCTGTTTGTGTATGTATGGCGGAAAGAGTGGGATTCGAACCCACGCACGGCTTGCGCCGCCTAGCTGATTTCGAGTCAGCCCCCTTGGGCCTCTTGGGTACCTTTCCGTATCGAGAACATTTTTTATTGTAGCATAAGCATAAGCATGTCCGCAAGTAGCAAATTGAGCAGCTTACGCTTGTCTTTCTCCAGAAGCAATCAGTCATTTCTCCCTGCTGCGGAGGCCACTTATCATCTCCTTCAGCAGCAGGAGCGTCAGATGCCTGACACTCCATTTTCCGCGGAATCCGAAGGTTGCTGCTTGCCGGAACGAAGCACCTTTTTCAGCTTGCTTTCGAATTTGGCACGCGGAACCAACACGCTGTGTTTGCAGCCGACACACTTGATTCGAATATCCATCCCCATCCGGATGATTTCCATCTCATTCGTCCCGCAGGGATGCGGCTTCTTCATCTGGACAATATCCCCCAGGTCAAATTGCTTCTTCTCCATGGGCTAGATGGCTCCCCTTTCCCCTTTGAAATACGTAACGGTTTTCGGATATGGAATTTCAATTCCGTTCGCATCCAGCTGTTTCTTAAAATGTGCGAACAGAAGCCGTTGTACCTCAACCTGTGCATTAGGCTTGCATTCCGCGATCGTGCGTATAACAACCTCCGATTGTCCCAAAGACTGGATACCCAGTACCTTCGGTTCACTGACGATATTGTCGTTAGTACCTGCAATTTCATCTACTGTCTTTTGTAAAAGTTCGACTGTCTTATCAATATCTGATTCGTAGGCAATCGAAATATCAACAATCGCCAATGAATTATTAATCGAAAAATTCGTGACCTGCTTAATGTTACCGTTGGGAATAAAATGAACCTCCCCCGTCCAGCTGCGCAGCCGTGTTACCCGGATGCCGATCTGCTCGACGGTTCCGCGGACAGCATCGACTTGAATAACATCTCCAACTGCAAACTGATCCTCAAAAATAATAAAGAATCCGGTTATAACATCCTTTACAAGACTCTGCGCTCCGAAACCTATCGCCAGTCCCAATACCCCTGCACCAGCCAATATGGGGCCCAGATTTATTCCAACCTGGCCTAGAATCAATAGGATCGTAATAAAATTGACCACATAAGAAATCAAGTTGTTAATCAGTTTACCTATGGTTGCCGTGCGTCTCGGATCAAATTTGAGCGGGCTTCTTTCCCTTGTCTGCATCATGCGGATAACCAATTTACTGGAAATTCGGATGATAAATCTGGATAAAACATAGATCAGAATTATTCCGATTAGAGTCATCCCATAACTAACCAACTGCTGGGAATCGAACAAATATTTCTTTAGATCATCCAAGAAATTCGTCACGTTCTGCTGAGTTTGTTCTAGTTCATTTACCACTGCAACCTTGTGCCACATACTTACCATCACTTCACCATCCTTACTCCTTCATCCTAACATATTCGTTATCCCTTTTGAAATAAATGCCTCTGATTTCGACTTGCTCCGATTTAAGAATGGAGCTTGCCTGGTCATAGTCAGCCTGTGGAAATTGAATAGACAAAGCGCATCCAGCCGTTATGCTTTTGGGCGTCGGGCATAAATCAATATCAATATCCGCATATTCAAGCAGCATCTCTGCTCTAAGTGCTTGTTGAGTAGAGTCAAATGCAATCAGCAGCATCTCTTCCATTTCTCCCTCCGTTTCCCCTTTCGCATAGGAATCTTCTGCTTCCTACTACTTCTAGTGACTGCGTATATTTTCCAGGTATTCTCCGTATACTAATAAAAACTTTCTAATACCTGTAAACGCTGAATAAGACGAACCCGGAGGGATCCCCCTATGAAGCCATTCGGCATTCCCGCTAAACCCGCTGACAAGCCTGCTTCCATTAAATTGCCTCATTCAGACAACCGTACACCAGAGATGCTGGCCGCCTATTTCACCTCTATTCTAAAAAAACTGCCTTCCTATCAACCTATCGTAATCGTGTGTGTCGGTACGGACCGTTCCACGGGCGATTCACTTGGTCCTCTAGTCGGCAGTAATTTAAAAAAACGCGGAAACCATTCTTATTCACTGTATGGAACACTGGATGAACCTGTCCATGCCATCAATTTGGCCGATACCCTTACAACTATTGGGGATTCTTATCGTCAGCCTTTTATCGTTGCCATTGACGCTTGCCTTGGTCAAGTTTCCAGTGTCGGCTCCATTCAGGTGGGCCACGGCCCTCTGAAACCCGGTGCAGGTGTCAACAAAGAGTTACCTGCTGTTGGAGATATTCATGTTACGGGCATCGTAAATGTGGGAGGATTCATGGAGTACTTTGTTCTTCAGAACACCCGTTTGAGTCTTGTTATGAATATGTCAGATGTCATTGCATCTTCTCTTCATCAGGCTCTTTATACGGTCCGGCATGTTTCGCCTACTTCTGCCCTAATGTCAGAGTAATGGCTTCCTTCTCCTCGGGCGAAAGTGAGTAGGGAGAATCTCCTTTTTCAACCGGTTTGGCGTAAATATACGTGTCTTGTCTGCTGTGAATGCCTGTAATAAGAATGCCATCCTCGTATTCATCTAGAATGGCTACTGTAAAGCTTAGTTGGCTTCCCATATCAGAGAATGCATTATAGCGGTGAATGCCGACTTTGGATTTCATCCGTTTGATGGATTGGCTCACGTTACTGAGTCTCTCAGACATATCGCCCTGCAAAACATGCTGCTCATCCAATTGATGCTGCATATTCACTAGAAGCTGCTCAACGTTAACATCGCCGGCACCATTCATCAACTTCTTATATTGTTTGCGCAGCTTTCCCAGCTTGATCCACAAGACAAGCAATCCTATAAATAATAGCAAAACAAGCAAGCAAAGAACCGATAAAATCGGTTCAACCGGCAGTCCGATGTTGTTCTCAGCCATGTTCTTTCTTCTTCCCCTCTGCTATCTTGTCGCCTGATTCCCTATCCGCTTATTCCTATAATATCGCCGATTCGGCGATTTCCGCTACTGCTTCTATTAAAGCATCCACTTCATCATCACTTGTGTAATAACCCAGACTCGTACGAACTGCACCGGTCTGTGCAGTGCCAGCTGTCTCATGCGCAAGCGGAGTACAATGATACCCGGCTCTTACCGCTATCCCATAATGCTGATCTAGAATAAATGCAATTTCAGAAGCATCCATATCGGCTAGTACGAACGAAACAATCCCCGTACGTTCCTTCCCAAAAGCAGGTCCAAGCAGACGAATACCATGGATGCTCTCCAGACCCTCCATAATTCGCTGTGTCTGTTTCCACTCCTTAGCATGGATATTCTCCACGCCTGTTTTTAGAACAAATTTCAATCCCTCATTCAGACCTGCCAGACCAGGTGTGTTCGGAGTTCCCGCTTCATAGCGATCGGGTCTGACTGTAGGCTGGTCTATCGCTTCCGACTGGCTTCCTGTTCCCCCATGCAGATATGGTTCCAGTTCAATACGCGGATGGATATACAACCCACCGGTTCCTTGAGGCCCCAGGAGCCCCTTGTGGCCCGGGAAAGCCAGCAGATCAATGCCAAACCGCTCTACGTGAATTGGAACCGTCCCAGCCGATTGTGCAGCGTCTACAAGCAGGGGAACTCTATGCTCTCTGCACAGCTGTCCTATATCTTCTAGCGGCAGTATACTTCCTAGCAGGTTGGAACTATGGTTGACGACCACCAGAGCCGTTTCCTTACGGATAGAATCTTTCAACTGGTCTATGTTAACCCTTCCGAATTGGTCCGTTTCCAAATAGGTTAACTGAACATGTTGCGTCCGTCTCAGAAATTCCAAAGGACGCCGAACCGAATTGTGTTCGACTCCGGTACAAATAACATGCTCTCCCTCTTTTACCAGTCCCTTAATCGCCAGATTAAGTGCTTCGGTTGTACTGGAGCTAAAAGCGATATCGTTCGGATTTTTGATTCCAAATAGCTTGGCAGCCTGCTTACGCGTTTCAAAAATAACCCGGCTAGCCTGCACTGCCATCCTGTGACTGCCTCTACCGGGATTAGCAGCATGTTCATGAATACTGCGGAGCATAGCTTCCCCAACCTCAGGAGGTTTCGGCCAAGAGGATGCAGCATTATCAAAATAAAGGACGGGCTTCGTCATCGCTGTATCCTCCTCACAAAGATAGCATACCATCCTAAGCTCACTAACTAGAGCAAGACCAGGATTCGTATGCTATGGGATATTCATGATTACATTAAGAACTTTGACCCTGCAGCATTTCCAGTAACCGTTCCAAATCGTCTTTGGAATAATACATCAATTCAATTTTACCTTTGTAATTTTGATGTTTAATTTTTACGGTAGTTCTGTAATGATCTTGCAGCTGTTCTTCAAACTGATGAATGTACGGGTCCTTCTTCTTATCTTTTGCCTTTTGCTTTTCCTTGTCTTCCGTACCGGATCCCAGCTCTTCACGTCGTTTAATTTCTTCTTCTAACTGCCTAACACTCCACTGGCCATTCATACATGCTTCAGTCAATTCCTTTTTGACTTTATCATCCTTCACACCCACAATGGCTCTCGCATGTCCCATAGATAATGTTCCACGTGAAACATGCTGTTTGATGGACTCGGGCAGATGAAGTAATCTAAGAAAATTCGCGATATGTGAGCGGCTCTTCCCTACCTTGACAGAAAGCTCCTCTTGAGTAAGAGAAAATTGATCAATAATAGATTGGTAAGCTACCGCGACTTCCATCGCATTCAGGTCTTCGCGCTGGACGTTTTCAATGAGCGCGATTTCCATAACCTGCTGATCAGATAGTTTTTTAACGACTGCTGGAATGGTGGTCATGCCGCTAACTTGTGAAGCCCGGTAACGGCGTTCACCTGCAATGATTTCGTAGCCCTTTAGAACTGTGCGAACAATAATAGGTTGAATAACACCGTGTTCTTTAATAGACGATGCCAATTCCTGGATACTATCTTCATTAAAATGTTTACGAGGCTGATAGGGATTCGGCCTTAATTGATTCAAAGGTATCTCAATAACCTTATCTTCTTCACCGATTTCGAGTTCGGGAATCAGCGCTCCAAGCCCTTTACCTAGTCGTTTGCTCAAGACTAATCACTTCCTTTGCAAGCTCTAAGTATACTTCCGCACCTTTGGATCGCGGGTCATACGTAATGATCGACTGCCCATGGCTTGGTGCCTCACTAAGACGCACATTCCGAGGGATAATCGTCTGATACACTTTTTGCTGAAAATATTTCTTCACTTCTTCAATAACTTGTATACCTAGATTTGTACGCGCATCGAACATTGTAAGTAAAACGCCTTCAATTTGCAGCGAAGTATTTAAATGCTTTTGCACGAGTCGAACGGTATTTAAAAGCTGACTTAATCCTTCTAACGCGTAATATTCACACTGAATCGGGATAATAACAGAATCAGAAGCTGTCAACGAATTGATTGTGAGAATACCTAGTGAAGGTGGACAATCAATTAGAATATAATCATACAAGTGCTCAACTAACTGAAGTGATTTTTTCAGCCGGACTTCACGTGAAATGGTAGGTACCAATTCAATTTCCGCCCCGGCCAATTGAATCGTTGCAGGAATAATGCTTAAATTCGGTATTTTGGTTTCAACAGTGGCGTCTTTTGGATGAATATCGTTAATTAATACGTCGTAAATGCAGTTTTCTACATCTGCTTTATTGACGCCAATTCCGCTCGTTGTATTACCTTGAGGGTCGATGTCCACCAACAGTACTTTTTTGCCGAGCGAAGCCAGACACGCACCCAAATTAACTGATGTCGTCGTCTTCCCAACGCCGCCTTTTTGATTTGTAATTGCAATTGTCTTGGACAAAATCATTCACCCCACTACCTTGGACCCCTCCATTAGTTAAAAAAAGAGAGTACTACTATATTACCATAAGAAGGAGAACGAATTCTAATAAAAATGCAAGATTGTGTCATCAATTTGATGAAACTTGGCAGAATGCCATAGATTAGTCATTTCGATCACTGAATTGCTAGGTTTAGGCGCTTCTTAATAAAAAAACCTCCAACCAGTCGGAACGTCTAATCTCCGCAGAGGCTCGACATTCGTACTAATTAGAGGATTATACTTGTTGGCTATTTTGCAGCTTGCTTAGGTATTTTAATTATGATTTCATAATGATCTTCATGATCCTGTTCAGCTGTATTAATATTCAAGCCTGAACTTGCAACCATTTCAACGGACTGGCGGATTGTATTCAGTGCTAATCTCACATCTTTGGAGAAAGATACTCTCTTGCTCTTCTTGATATTAGTAGCTTCTTTAAGAAATTGAATCCGGGTTTCCGTCTGTTTCACATTCATCTCTTTGACCATGATTTCTTCAAGTATCTTTAATTGAAGCTCTTCTTGATCCAAAGAAAGCAGAGCCCGTGCATGACGCTCTGTTATTTTACGTTCAATCAATGCTATTTTCACAGGTTCGCTTAAGTTAAGCAGTCTAATTTTATTAGCAATGGTAGATTGGCTTTTACCAAGTCGCTGTGCCAAACTTTCCTGTGTAAGGTCGTGCATCTCAATAAGCTGCTGATAAGCAGCCGCTTCTTCAATAGCGGTAAGCCCCTCGCGCTGCAAATTCTCAATCAGAGCAATGGATGCGGCCTGGGAATCATTAAATTCACGAACAATCGCCGGAATCGTGTCAAGTCCAAGCTTCTTAACGGCTCTTAAACGGCGCTCACCCGCGATTAATTCAAAAGCATTGTTACGAACACGAACAACGATAGGTTGAATAACACCATGCGTACGAATCGTTTGGCAAAGTTCATCAATTCGATCGTCATCAAAAATCGTTCTTGGCTGATACGGACTCGGATTGATATTTTGAACAGGTATGTTCTTTACTTCATCCATATTGCTTCGATCCGTAAAACCAAAAAGCTTTGACAGCTGCTCTTTCATGAATATGATACCACCCAACTCTTCCCCGTTATTTTGGAGGAAGGGCAACGCAAAGCTGCGGCATTCACCCATTCCTTTTATATGGAAACCAAGAATTAAAGAAGGGTCGCATACTCCCCTGTACTAATCACTCAATACTTACTTCATAGAGAAATCATGTAATATTCTGCTATAGTACATATTCGGCAGCATCCTCATTTTTCCTGCCAGGAAGAAGCCCCATAAAAAGAATTTACTTCTGGTAGTGTTTCACGTGAAACATCTAGCGAACCAGCGGTTGCTTCAAAGGCAGCCCTGCTTTACGAGGGAATTTAGCTGGAGTGGCAGCTGCTTTGCTAATTTGTATGAAATGACGTATGGACTTTTCAATTGGAAGTTCCATACGATCAACCTGCTTAAGCTTTCCTTTGAGCGACTGGATGCTGTATTGTGCTTCTTTTAATTCATCCTCTGCATCCGCTGCTTTCATAGCAACGAACAAGCCCCCTACTTTGACAAAAGGCAAGCACAATTCGTTAAGTACACTGAGACGAGCTACTGCGCGCGCTGTAACAAGATCATACTGATCCCTATGTTCCAGCTTGCGGGCTGCATCTTCCGCCCGGGCATGTACACATTTCACTCCATCCAGTTCCAGCTTTTGCACCAGTTCGTTTAAAAAGAGGATGCGCTTATTTAACGAATCTACAATTGTAACCTGTATATGAGGAAACGCTATTTTTAGCGGGATGCTCGGGAAGCCAGCGCCAGAACCAATATCAGCCATGTTGCCGGTACTTCCCATATCCACATGAAAAGCTAGCGTAAGTGAATCATAGAAATGCTTCAAATAGACTTGATCACGTTCCGTAATGGCCGTTAGATTAATCTTCTCGTTCCATTCCACAAGCAGCTGATAATAGGTCTCAAATTGACTAAGCTGCACTTCCGATAACGTGATCCCACGCTGCTGAAGTTGTTCTTGAAACTGTTGTTGAATAGTATCCATAGAGTCGAGGTCCTTTCTATGCTCTTGAAGCAGTCACTTGGTTGTAGTGCTCCAAGTACACTAACAGGATGGATATATCCGCAGGTGTAACCCCTGATATACGTGTAGCTTGTCCAATGGATACAGGACGAATCTTAGCAAGCTTCTGCTTGGCTTCCGTTGCAATTCCATGAACTTCCTCATAGATAATATCGTCAGGAATCTTCTTTTTCTCCATCTTTTTAAGCTTTTGAACTTGGAGGAGTTGTTTTTCTATATAACCGGAATACTTCACCTGAATCTCCGCCTGCTCTTTAACCTCTTCAGGGAGCTCAACGGATGAAGGTGACATACGCTCAATATGAGCATAAGAAATCTCCGGACGCTTCATAAGAGTAAGCAGATCCACTGCATTGTTCAGAAGTACGGAACCCGCTTCTTCAAGAATGGCTTGAATCTCCGGTTCAGGGCGCACCTTCGTTGTCTTAAGACGCTTAAGCTCCTGCTCGATCTGCTCCTTCTTCTCAAGGAAACGCTGGTGCCGTTCCTCCGTAATCAGTCCCACTTTGTACCCGATTGGAGTTAAGCGAAGGTCCGCGTTATCGTGACGGAGAAGCAAGCGGTACTCCGCGCGGGAAGTTAGCAAACGGTAAGGTTCCGGTGTTCCTTTTGTAACAAGGTCATCAATTAGAACTCCGATGTATCCTTCCGAACGATCCAGAATAACCTCTTCTTTGCCCTGCACCTTGCAAGCGGCATTAATACCCGCCATGATGCCTTGACCCGCCGCTTCTTCGTATCCGGAAGTCCCGTTAATCTGGCCGGCTGTAAACAAACCCTCGACCAGCTTAGTTTCAAGTGTAGGCTTGAGCTGTGTAGGTGTGACTGCATCATACTCAATGGCGTAACCGGTACGCATCATTTCCACTTTTTCCAGGCCCGTAATCGAGCGCAGAATTTGAAGCTGTACATCTTCCGGCATACTGGTGGACAATCCTTGAACATAGTATTCGGATGTATTCTGACCCTCCGGCTCCAAGAAAATCTGGTGCTTCGGCTTATCCGCGAAGCGTACGATTTTATCTTCAATCGACGGGCAGTAACGCGGTCCGGTACCTTCAATAGCACCCGAGAACATAGGTGCCCGGTGCAGATTATCACTAATAATCTGATGCGTATCGGCCGAGGTATAAGTTAACCAGCACGGCAGCTGCTCACGCAAGCTTTCCTTCGTTTCGAAGGAGAAAAATCTCGGATTCTCATCACCTGGCTGAATTTCTGTTTTGGAGAAATCAATGGAATCTTTATGGACACGCGGAGGCGTTCCCGTTTTGAAACGAACCAGATCCAAACCAAGACTTCTTAACGATTCCGACAAACGGATGGATGGCTGCTGGTTATTCGGGCCGCTTTCATACATCAGCTCGCCCATAATAACCTTGCCGCGCAGATACGTTCCCGTAGTTAACACAATAGCCTGACCGTTATAGATCGCTCCAGACTTGGTTACAACCCCTTTGCAAACTCCGTCCTCCACGATAAGCTCTTCTACCATACCCTGACGCAACGTCAGTTTTGGCGTTTTCTCAATCGTTTCCTTCATCATATGTTGGTACAGGAATTTGTCCGCCTGTGCACGCAGAGCATGAACGGCCGGGCCTTTGCCCGTATTGAGCATTCTCATTTGGATATAGGTTTTGTCTATATTACGGCCCATTTCTCCGCCTAATGCATCAATCTCCCTAACCACGTGACCTTTGGCAGGTCCGCCAATCGAAGGGTTACAAGGCATGAATGCCACCATATCAAGGTTAATCGTCAGCAGCAGCGTCTCACAACCCATCCGGGCTGCTGCAAGAGCGGCTTCGACACCGGCATGACCAGCCCCAATAACAATCACCTCGTAATTACCAGCTGTATAGCTCATTTGTACATCCTCCTCGCCTTCATTACATCTGTTATTTCCCAAGACAAAACTGAGAGAAAATCTGATCGATCAACGATTCAGCAACCGAATCCCCTATTATTTCGCCGAGATGCTCCCACGCGGCCCGGATATCAATCTGTATCATGTCAATCGGTACATATGCCTCATTAGCTTCCATAGCCTCACGGAGTGAACCTCTAGCCTGTTTGAGCAGACCGATATGGCGGACATTGCTGACATAAGTTAAATCCGTAGATTCCAGCTTTCCTTCAAAAAAGATCGAAGCAATTGCCTTCTCCAAGTCGGCTAATCCGCTGCCCTCTAACAAAGACAACGACACGACGCGTCCAGGCGGAAATTGGCTGGCTATCCCTTCTCTGTCAATTTGACTAGGCAAGTCCGTCTTATTCAAAATCACAATCGTTTGCCGCTGTCTGAGCTCTTCAATCATGACTAGCTCTTCCGGATCGAGCGGCTCGCTGCCGTTCAGTACAAGCAGGATTAAGTCCGCTTCACTTAGAGCGGTCTTAGACCTCTCTACGCCGATCTGTTCGACCAGATCCGATGTCTCACGGATACCTGCTGTGTCCAGCAGCTTCAGCGGAATCCCCCCTACATTGACGTATTCTTCAATAACGTCACGCGTCGTCCCTGGAATATCGGTGACGATCGCCCGATTTTCCTGCGCGAGCGTGTTAAGCAAGGAGGACTTGCCGACATTTGGCTTGCCGATAATAGCCGTTACAATACCTTCACGCAGTATCTTCCCATGCTCTGCCGTTCTCAGCAGTTCATCAATATAGGCGCTCACCTTAACGCAGCGCTCACGAATAAAAGCATTCGTCATTTCCTCAACGTCATGCTCCGGGTAATCAATATTTACTTCAATGTGCGCCATCAGCTCAACAAGCTGAAATCGGAGATCTCCAATGGATTTGGATAAGCTGCCGTCCACTTGCTTGAGCGCCATCTGAAAAGCTCTGTCCGATTTGGAGCGGATCAGGTCGATAACAGCTTCTGCCTGTGTTAAATCTATCCGCCCATTCAGAAAGGCACGCTTGGTGAATTCACCAGGTTCCGCTACACGGATCTCCTGCTCCAGCAGGAGATCCATTACTCTTTTAACTGCGACAATTCCGCCATGGCAGTTGATTTCCACCACATCTTCGGTTGTGAATGAACGTGGCGCACGCATGACGCTCACCAGAACCTCTTCTATTTTATCCCCTGTGTTCGGGTTAATTATATGTCCATAATGGATCGTATGCGTCTGGGCTTCTGTCAGCCTGGTCTTAGAACGAAATACAAGTTCAACCTGCTCAACAGCTTTATCCCCGCTAACACGCACAATCGCTACGCCTCCTTCTCCCAGTGGAGTGGCAATAGCGGCAATCGTATCAGATATCATCAATAAACACCCCGTAAGCGGAGCGGTAACCGCTCATAGTATGAAAAAAAGCAATGACGCCTAGAAGTTACAGGGTCATTGCAGCAAGTTATCTTAACGTAATTACAACTCTACGACTCGGTTCCTCGCCCTTGCTGTAAGTTTTGACAGAAGGATGAGATTGCAGTTCGGAATGGATGATCTTGCGTTCCTGTGCGTTCATGGGTTCAAGGATCAGATCCTTCTTAGAACGAGTAACGCGTCCTGCAAGCCGGTTCGCGAGTTCCTGGAGTGTCTGCTTCCGTCTTTCGCGGAATTGCTCGGCATCCAGGAGAATACGGACATGCGCATTCGAATACCGATTTGCGACGATGTTGACCAAATATTGAAGCGCGTCCAAAGTTTGTCCTCTTTTACCGATCAGTATTCCGAGTTCGGATCCGCTTAAGTTAAACATATGGGCATCTTTTGTTTGCTTCTGGTCAATGGAGATAGCCAGGCCCATCGAATCAAAGAGCTCTTCAAGAAATAAGACAGCTTCCTCAATTGGATCCGGGATCTTCTCAAGTTCTACCTTTGCTTCTTTTGTGCCGATTAATCCAAGAAAACCTTTAGACGGCTGCTCCAGAACGTTGACGTGCACCCGATCCTGCGTCGTATTAAGCTGCGCAAGACCGGATTTAACCGCATCCTCAATCGTCTTCCCCGTCGCAATCACTTTTTTCATGCAGCCTGTCCACCTTTTTCTTTAGGAGTCCGACCGTACAAGAAGTAGGTCTGAACGATGGTGAAAATATTGCTGTAAACCCAGTATAAAGGTAACGCAGATGCAAAACTCATGGACATGACGAAGATCATTACCGGGAAAATCATCATGATGGTCTGCATTTGCTTGTTCATCGGGTTTTGTTTAGCCATAATCTTCTGCTGCAGATACGTGGTGATGGCTGCTAAGATCGGTAGAATATAGTACGGATCCGGAACGCCGAGTTTCATCCATAGGAATTCGTGACTGAAAATATTCGGGTTACGGATGATTGCCTGATACAACGCCAGCAAAATCGGCATTTGAACCAGGATTGGGAAACAGCCTGCTAGCGGGTTTACGCCATTTTTCTGAAAAAGCTTCATGGTTTCTTCCTGCTGCTTTTGAGGGTTATCCTTAAATTTCTCGCGAATTTTGGTCATTTCGGGCTGGATCGCCTGCATCGCTTTGGAGCTGCGGTACTGCTTCAGCGTCAGCGGCAGAACAATGACCCGGATGATAATGGTCACGATTAGAATAGACAGACCATATGAATCAGCCAATGATTTTGCGAAGAAATCAAGAAGATCAGACAACGGGATGACAAAATACTTCGTAAAGAAGCCTGCTGTAGCCGGATCTAAAGGTGCGTATGAGCCTGGTGCCGTTCCGCAACCCGTCAATAGTAACAGCAGCAAAAAAAGTGGCGTATATTTGTAGGTTCGACGAATCAATTGAGGTCCTCCCAGTTTTCTATTCCACCATAAACTATACCATAGTTTGTCACAGCAAGGAAATAAATGCTCACAAAATAAACGGCTGCGGATCACAGCCTGCTTTAGTTGTTTTTACGGAGCAAGCCCGCTCTTTTAAAAACATGGGCGACGCTCTTCTCCATCTCTTTGTATTCCATCTCAACCGCAGGCTTACGTACAATCACGATATAATCGTAGCCTCCCGGAAACTTCTCCATATTCAAACGGACAATTTCCTTAATAAGCCGGCGCAACCGGTTTCGAATGACGGCGTTTCCAATCTTCTTACTGGCAGAAATTCCGAGCCGGAAATGCTCCTGCTCGCGCCTGGGTAAATAATAGAGTACAAATTGGTGATTTGCTGCTGATTTTCCGTAGCGGTACACCTTTTGAAAATCTTCTCTTTTGGCTAATCGTAATTTCTTTTCCACGGCAAGCACTCCAAACAATGGCGCTTCTATTGACAACCCCTTCTCTAGTTTTCACCAGGAACAGGTCCTTTAATCGTTTAAAATCCCCTTAAACCTATAAAAATCCAGAAAAAAAGACCACGTCAAGTGGCCTGCCGATTAAGCACTCAATACTTTTCTACCTTTTTGACGGCGTGCTTGCAGCACTTTGCGGCCGTTCTTCGTGCTCATTCTTGTACGGAAGCCATGATTCTTCTTCCGCTTTCTGTTGTTTGGTTGGAACGTAGGACGCATTTATTTGCACCTCCCTGAGGATATTACTCCTAAAAATGTCTTTTACAATTAAAGCACAGAAGTTCTCTAGAAGTCAAGGTCTATGCTTTCTCTCCCCCCCTCCCTAACAAGCTGTGCACAACATTTTCGCCCCCTTGTGCGGAACTTGTCGAAAGTAAACATTTTATCAACAATATCTTGTGGTGTTGACAATTTTTTTACACAAGGGGTTGAATATGTGGATAAATTAAAACATTGCGTTGATAATCGGTCTTTCATTTGCTAATATAGTATTGTTTCAGTTGTGGATATTCTCCTGAAAATCTTCGTTTATCAACAACCTGTGGATAACATTGTGAACAATTTTCCCTCTATTCAAGCAAGTCTCTTCTTGATAACCTGACTCGTGTGGATAAGAATCGACAAGATCTTGTGGTATTTGACATGATGCAAGGCGACATGGCCCTTCCCGCAAGTCTTTTTTATTGTTTAAAGGAGTGAACCTGTTGTGGATAGCCATACAACCGACTCATGGCAGCAAGTCCTGTCTATCATACAAAAAAAACTTAGCAAACCGAGCTTCGACACATGGCTCAAATCCACAAGGGCTACCGTATTTACGGATTCTGCCGTCGTCATCAGTGCACCGAATAATTTTGCCAAAGAATGGCTCGAGAGCCGTTACGCCAAAATGATCAGCACGACGATTTATGAATATCTGGGTAAGCAAGTGGAAGTTAAATTCATTAATGAATCCGATGAAAAGATACCTGTTTCGGTTCAAGCTGCGACACCGGAAGTCACGAAAACCGCTGCTGCGCCTACCCAAGAAGAAATCTTTCATCACATGATGAATTCCCGTTATACGTTCGATACCTTCGTCATTGGGGCAGGCAACCGCTTTGCCCATGCTGCCTCGCTTGCCGTTGCAGAAGCGCCGGCCAAAGCTTACAATCCTCTGTTTCTGTATGGAGGAGTAGGCCTGGGAAAGACCCATCTTATGCACGCAATCGGGCATTATGTGCTGGAGCACAATCCTGGCGCACGCGTTCTGTATATCTCGTCCGAGAAGTTTACGAACGAATTTATTAACGCTATTCGCGACAATAAAGGCGAAGGATTCCGCAACAAATACAGAAGCATTGACGTGCTGCTGATTGACGATATTCAGTTCATCGCCGGCAAAGAACAGACCCAGGAAGAGTTCTTCCATACATTCAATGCTCTTCACGAAGAAGGGAAGCAAATTATTATTTCCAGTGACAGACCTCCCAAAGAGATCCCTACACTGGAAGATCGTCTGCGTTCCCGATTTGAATGGGGACTTATTACCGATATTCAGCCGCCGGATCTGGAAACCCGGATTGCCATCCTGCGCAAGAAAGCCAAGGCAGAGAATCTGGAAATACCAAATGAAGCGATGGTGTACATCGCCAATCAAATCGACACGAACATCCGCGAGCTCGAAGGAGCACTGATCCGTGTTGTCGCCTATTCTTCGTTAACGAATCAAGATATTACGACCCATCTGGCAGCCGAAGCGCTTAAGGACATCATTCCTTCGAGCCGGCCGCGTGTCATTACGATGCATGATATTCAACAGAAAGTCGGGGAGTTCTACGGACTCAAAATGGAGGATTTCAAAGCGCGAAAACGGACCAAAGCCGTTGCCTTCCCAAGGCAGGTTGCGATGTATTTATCCCGTGAGTTGACAGATTTCTCACTCCCCAAAATCGGTGAAGCATTCGGCGGCCGTGATCACACCACTGTCATCCATGCGCACGAGAAAATAAGTGAAGCGCTCAAAGTCGATCAGGAGCTGTTTAAGATTATCCACAGCCTGACCGAAAAAATCAAAAATCCGTCCTCGTAAACCTGCAAGCCTATGCACAAACTATGCACATGTGGATAGGCTTGTTTTAATTGGTTTTCATCCACATATCCACATATCCAGAGCCCCTACTACTATTACTAATAAAAAAAAGGTATTATATAAAGGGTATGCAGTCCGCCAAGAATTTAGAACCACAGGAGTGAAACCATGAAATTAACAATCCTAAAAGATTATCTGAATGAAGCCATTCAACATGTCTCCAAAGCCATCTCCAGTAAAACCACCATTCCGATTCTAACCGGAATCAAAATAGACGCTACGCATGAAGGTGTAACCTTAACGGCAAGCGACACGGATATTTCCATCCAAAGCTTTATGCCCTTTGAAACCGCCGAATTAAAAGTTATTGAACTTTTTCAGCCGGGAAGTGTTGTACTTCCAGCTAAATTTTTCATGGAAATGATTCGGAAACTGCCGTCTCAAACAATCGAAATCGAAGTAAAAGATCATTTTCAAACTACCATTCGTTCAGGATCTTCCGAAGTTCAGATAATGGGGCTTGATCCGGAGGAATATCCGCTTCTTCCACAAATCGAGGAAAGCCGTACGATTCGCATTCCAAGTGATTTGCTCAAAACGATGATTAAGCAGACTTCTTTCTCTGTGTCTACGAACGAAACAACACCTATTTTGACGGGGATTCTGTGGCAGATCGCGAACAACAAACTTAAATTTATTGCCTGTGACCGGCACAGACTAGCTTCCCGTGAAATCAATCTCGAACTTGATTCCGATCAGAAATTCAATCCGATCGTTATTTCAGGACGTACGCTTAACGAACTCAGCAAAATTTTGCCGGATCAGAATACACTGATCGATATCGTTATTTCCGACAGCCAGGTTCTTTTCAAAATGAATGCTATTTTGTTCTATACACGCATTCTCGACGGCACCTATCCGGATACTTCTAAGCTTATTCCGCAAACTTTCCAGACAGAACTCGTTGTAGGAACCAAGGAATTGGCGGATGCAATTGACCGTGCTTATTTATTGTCCCGTGAAGACAAAACGAACATCGTAAAACTTGTCATGAAAGAGGACGAAACCATCGAAGTCTCCTCCAGTTCTTCCGAGCTGGGTAAAGTGACGGAGCAGCTGCAGCTGCAAAGAATTAACGGGGAGCTTCTGCGGATTTCGTTTAATTCCAAATATATGCTTGATGCACTTAAGGTGCTGGACAGTGACCGGATTCATATCGGATTTACAGGAGCTATGCAGCCGATTATTATCCGTCCGGAAGATCAGGAGAACATTTTGCAGCTTATTCTTCCGTACCGGACGACGAACTAATTTACTCGAACGAAGGAGACTAACATGACGACAGTCACAATAAGAACGGAGTACATTACGCTCGGCCAGTTTCTTAAGCTTGCCGATTGTATTCAGTCAGGCGGGCAGGCCAAAAGTTTCCTGCAGGAAAACAGCATTCAGGTCAATGGACTGGATGAGAATCGCCGCGGCCGTAAGCTTTATGAAGGGGATAAAGTAACGGTAGAAGGCTGCGGTGAATTTACTGTGGGACGGGAATAGGCGACAAAACGCAGGAGGAAAGCCAATTGTTTCTCAAACGGCTCGAGCTCAATCATTATCGGAATTATCCACATGTGGAAATCTCGACGGATCAGAATATCAACATCTTTGTAGGCCCGAACGCACAAGGGAAAACGAATTTGCTCGAATCGATCTATGTTCTTGCGCTGACCAAGTCACATCGTACTCATCAGGACAAAGAACTGATCGAGTGGCAAGAAGATCATGCAAGGCTGTTCGGTGAGGTGGAGCGTAAATACGGGACGAGTACGCTGGATCTGACGATCTCAGGAAAAGGGAAAAAGGCCAAAGTCAACGGACTGGAACAGAAAAAGCTGAGTCAGTTTATCGGCGCGCTCAATGTCGTCATGTTTGCCCCGGAAGATCTTGAGATCGTAAAGGGGAGTCCCGGAATCCGCCGCCGGTTTCTGGATATGGAGATCGGCCAGGTATACCCGAGCTACCTTTACGACCTTACGCAGTATCAGAAAATTCTGGTGCAGCGTAACAATCTCCTCAAGCAGTCATTCCCGCCTTCGACGGCTAACAGCGCTATGCTGGACGTATGGAATGAACAGCTTGCAAGCTTTGGTGTTAAAATTATGAAAAAGCGTCAAAGCTTTATAAAGAAACTGCAAAGCTGGGCGGAGCAGATCCACCGGGGGATCACGAACGGAAAAGAATCTCTGCGTGTAGAGTACGCTCCTTCCTTTGGGGACGGGCACTTTGAAGATGAATCTGTTTTATTGGACCGATTTATGATAAAGTTATCACAGATAAAAGAACAAGAAATGCGAAGAGGCGTCTCCCTGATCGGTCCGCACCGGGACGACCTTCTTTTCTGCATTAACGACAAAGACGTGCAAACGTTCGGATCCCAGGGGCAGCAGAGAACGACTGCTCTTTCTTTAAAATTGGCCGAAATTGAACTGATTCGCGAAGAGGTAGGCGAGTATCCGGTTCTTCTTCTGGATGACGTTCTATCCGAACTCGATGAATATAGACAGACCCAGCTCATTCAAACGTTTCAGAAAAAAGTACAAACGTTTATAACAACGACCGGACTCGAAAGCGTTCATTTGGACCAGTTAGACCATGCAGCCGTGTTTCATGTTTCAAACGGCAGCGTCATCGACAGGAGTTGAGAAGATCGTGTTCATCCATTTAGGAGGCGAGAAAATTATACGTTCTTCGGAGCTCATCGCCATATTTGACCTGTCTATTGAGAAGTCTTCGAAGATTTCCAAGCAGTTCATAGCGGAGGCCAATCGAAGTAAACGGATTGAAATTATCGGCGAAGAGGAATGCAAGTCGCTTGTCGTGACGCAGAGTAAAGTGTATTATTCCCCGATCTCCTCGATGACTTTGAAGAAACGCGCAAATCAGCTGTTAACGAACTGAGCGATTTGACTATGTAGAAGCAGGTGAAGGGTGTATGACTTTGAACCAAAATTCGTATGATGAGAATCAGATTCAGGTGCTTGAAGGACTCGAGGCCGTTCGTAAGAGACCGGGTATGTATATCGGCTCCACCAGTGCCCGCGGCCTTCACCATCTGGTGTGGGAAGTCGTCGATAACAGTATTGACGAAGCTCTCGCGGGTCATTGTACACGAATTGATGTAATTGTACGCAAAGATAACAGTGTAACGGTAATCGACAACGGTCGTGGAATCCCCGTAGGTGAACATGCGAAATTGAAACGCCCCGCCGTTGAAGTCGTTTTAACGGTGCTCCATGCAGGGGGCAAGTTCGGGGGAGAGGACTCAGGCTATAAAGTATCCGGTGGTCTTCACGGCGTCGGTATTTCCGTAGTAAATGCACTTTCCAAATTGCTTGTTGTGAAGGTTAAAGTGAAAGGCAAAATCCATCAGCAGGAATATCGCCAAGGTAAACCGCAGTATGATCTTCGGGTTATAGGTGAAACGGATGAGACCGGAACAGAGGTCACGTTTACGCCGGATCCGGAGATTTTTACGGAAACGACTGAATATGATTATGAGACTCTTCAATCCAGAATTCGGGAACTAGCCTTTTTGAATAAAGGGATTGAGATAAATCTCTTGGATGAGCGCACTGGCGCATCCGATAACTTTATGTACGAGGGCGGTATCAAATCTTTCGTTGAGTACTTGAACCGGAACAAAGAAGCTCTACATCAACCGCCGATCTATGTGGAGGGGTTGAAAGATAACATTCAGGTTGAAGTGGCCATCCAGTACAACGACAGTTATACCGAGAATATTTATTCGTTCGCGAATAACATCCATACACACGAAGGCGGTACGCACGAGTCTGGTTTTAAAAGCGCATTGACACGGGTTCTCAATGATTATGCGCGTAAAACCAATGCGATTAAGGATAGCGGCTCGAACTTTTCCGGTGATGATGTGCGTGAAGGCTTGGCAGCCATCATTTCTGTTAAAATTCCTGAACCTCAGTTTGAAGGTCAGACGAAAACCAAACTAGGTAACAGTGAAGTGCGCGGTATCGTCGATTCTTTATTTGCGGAGAAGCTGCTGGAGTTTCTTGAAGAAAATCCTTCGGTTGCTAAGAGAATCGTGGAGAAAGGTTTACAGGCATCCCGTGCTAGAGAAGCAGCTCGTAAAGCCAGGGAGCTCACTCGGCGCAAAGGGGTACTGGAAGTAAGTTCTCTTCCCGGTAAACTTGCCGACTGTTCTTCGAAGGATGCTTCCATAAGCGAATTGTATATCGTTGAGGGAGACTCTGCCGGCGGTTCCGCCAAGCAGGGCCGCGATCGTCATTTCCAGGCGATTTTGCCTATTCGGGGTAAGATTCTGAACGTAGAGAAGGCTCGTCTGGACAAAATCCTGTCTAACCTTGAGATTCGGACGATCATCACAGCTATGGGGACAGGGATTAGCGATGATTTTGATATTGCCAAAGCCCGTTATCACAAGCTGATTATTATGACAGATGCCGATGTCGATGGAGCGCATATTCGTACGCTTCTGCTAACTTACTTCTATCGCTACATGCGCAAGCTTATCGAAGCCGGTTACGTCTATATCGCTCAACCGCCGCTTTATAAGCTTGAACGAGGGAAAGTGGCGCGTTATGCCTATAACGATAAACAGCGTGATGAGATTATGAAGGAATTCGGCGAAGGGGCGAAAGTTAACGTCCAGCGTTACAAAGGTCTTGGTGAAATGGATGCTGTTCAGCTGTGGGACACAACGATGGATCCGGAAACACGTACCCTTCTGCAAGTCACGATCGAAGATGCCATGGATGCAGATACGATTTTTGATACATTGATGGGTGACAATGTTGAACCTAGACGCGAATTCATTCACCAGCATGCCAAATATGTAAAGAATTTAGATATTTAAGATTTTGAACGGATAGATTGCCGGGCGTTAGGCCCGGCATAGGATGCACGTTTCAGGAGGATAGATCATGACCGAAGAAATGCGTTCGCAAGTCGTAGAGATTGATATAAGTTCGGAAATGCGCACTTCATTTATGGATTATGCTATGAGTATTATCGTCAGCCGTGCGCTTCCTGATGTACGGGACGGTCTCAAACCGGTTCATCGCCGTATTTTATATGCCATGTCAGAACTGGGGATGTCCCCGGATAAACCTCATAAAAAATCGGCTAGAATCGTCGGTGAAGTTATCGGTAAGTATCATCCTCATGGTGATTCTGCTGTGTACGAAACGATGGTTCGGATGGCCCAGGATTTCTCTCTGCGCTATATGCTGGTAGACGGGCATGGTAACTTTGGTTCAATTGACGGCGATATGGCTGCCGCTATGCGTTATACAGAAGCAAGGCTCTCCAAGATTGCCATGGAAGTGCTTCGTGATATCAACAAAGAAACGATTGATTATATCCCCAACTATGACGGTGAAGAAATGGAGCCGGTTGTTCTGCCGGCGCGTTTCCCTAACCTTTTAGTTAACGGAAGCTCGGGGATCGCTGTCGGTATGGCGACGAATATACCTCCTCATAACCTGGTAGAAGTCATCGACGGGCTTCAGCAGATGATCGAGAATCCTGAAGTGACCTCGCTGGACCTCATGCAGTCTATTAAGGGCCCTGATTTTCCTACGGGAGGTTACATTCTTGGACGGGAAGGAATACGCCAAGCGTATACGACAGGAAGAGGCTCTGTTCCTATGCGTGCCAAAGCGGATATTGAGGAGAACAATAACAAAGCAAGGATTATTGTGCGGGAGCTTCCTTACCAAGTAAACAAGGCCCGTCTGATCGAGAAGATCGCAGAGCTTGTACGCGATAAGAAAATCGACGGCATTACGGATCTTCGCGATGAGTCTGACCGCAATGGTATGCGGATTGTAATCGAGCTGCGCAGAGATGTTAATCCGAATGTGGTGCTTAACAATCTGTACAAGCATACCGCTATGCAGTCCAATTTCGGTGTGATCATGCTGGCACTCGTTAACGGAGAGCCTAAAGTTCTAAATCTACGTGACATGCTGTACCACTATCTGGAGCACCAGAAAATTATTATCCGCCGCCGGACGGAGTACGATCTTCGCAAAGCTGAAGCACGCGCGCATATCCTTGAAGGATTGCGTATTGCACTTGATCACTTGGACGAAGTCATCGCACTTATTCGTTCTTCACGTACCACCGAACTTGCCCGTGAAGGCTTAATGTCTACATTCAGCCTGAGTCACGATCAGGCACAGGCCATTCTGGATATGCGTCTGCAGCGTCTGACCGGATTAGAACGGGAGAAAATCGAGAATGAATACGAAGAACTGCTTAAGAAAATCGCGGAGTACAAAGCCATTCTCGCCGATGAGCAGCTGATTCTGGCAATCATCAGTGAAGAGCTTAACGAAATTAAGCAGAATTTCGGCGACGACAGACGCAGTGAGATCACCAAGGGTGAAGGCAGTATCGAGGACGAGGATCTGATTCCTCAAGAAGATGTTGTTATCACCATTACCCATACGGGTTATATTAAACGTCTTCCGGTTACAACTTATCGTAATCAGAAACGCGGCGGACGCGGTATTGTGGGCATGGATACCAAAACGGATGATTTCGTTAATCACCTTTTTGTTACGAATACTCACCATTACCTGCTCTTCTTTACAGACCGTGGTAAGGTGTACAAGTTAAAAGCTTATGAGATACCTGACCTAAGCCGTACGGCTCGCGGAACTCCGATTATCAATTTGATTCAAATTGAACAGGGCGAGACGGTGAGTGCTGTAATTCCCGTACAGGAATTCAGTCCGGATAATTATCTGTTCTTCGCTACAAAACAGGGGATTGTCAAAAAGACACCGCTTGACGACTATATCAATATTCGTAAGGGTGGCTTAATTGCCATTAATCTGAGGGATGATGACTCACTAATCGGCGTGAAGCTCACAGACGGTGAACGGGATATCATTATGGGAACCCGTCAGGGCATGTCAATCCGTTTCCCGGAGAATGATGTCAGATCGATGGGGCGTTCAGCAACAGGCGTCAAAGGTATTCAGATCGGTTCGGATGATACGGTCATTGATATGGATGTCGTAGACGAAGTAGCCAGCGTTCTGATCGTGACATCCAAGGGCTTCGGTAAACGGACACCGATCGGCGAATACCGGGTACAGTCACGTGGCGGTAAAGGGATCAAGACACTGAATGTAACGGCCAAGAATGGATCGGTAGTCGGCCTCAAAGTAGTCAATAACGACGAGGATCTGATGATTATAACCGCCAGCGGTACATTAATTCGGACAAGTATTTCAGGCATTTCCGAAATGGGTCGTAATACGCAGGGGGTTCGCCTTATTAACATCCGTGAGGATGATGAAGTGGCGACCGTAACTCATGTTGCTAAAAGCGATGAGGAGTCCGAAGATGAGCTTGATCTTGAAACAGTAGAACAAATGGAATTATCAGAGCAGGCCGCTGAACAAGGCGAAGAGTCAGCTTCGGATACGCAAGAGCCGGAAACTGAAAATTAATAGTTAGAATCACGAGGTGGGGACTTACATCCCCATCTTTTTTGTTTTACAATAAAATTGACAATCTTAGGTAAAGCGGAGGAATTGATCTTGCGGACAGTTTCTGTCTCACAAATTAATGCCGGCGATAAGCTGGCGGAGTCTATCAACAGTCGTTTTGGCCAAGTTCTTTTTTATAAGGGCAGAATCTTGACAGAGAGAGATCTTGAAATCCTCAGAGCTTTTCTCATTTCGACTGTGAGTATCGAATCTAAATCCATTGTCTCCAAAGAAGAAGGGACTGCAACAGATCATTCAGCGGCAACCACCTCGGGCAGCGACACTTCTTTTGAACAGGAATATGATAAAATGCTCCAACTCCTGAGAAAGGTTTTTGGACTAGCACTCGGTAACGCAGAACTCCCAGTTCTGGAAATGCGCAATTGCTTGCAGAATTTAATTGATGCAGGAGACTATCAGATTCTTTCTTTCACACCGAGGAACTATCACGTAAGGGATTTTTTATACCACGATAGTATCATGGTTTCTCTGACATCGTATCAGCTCGCCCAGTGGCATGGTTTACCGCAGAGAGATTGGATGCAAATTGCATTGGCTGGACTTCTTCATGACATCGGTAATGTCAAGATTGATCCGGGACTCCTTACTAAACCGACAAGACTTACAAACACAGAATTCGAAGAGGTTCGCAAGCATGCTTTGTACGGGTACAATTTGCTCAAACCTGTAGCGGCACTTAACGAAGGCGTTAAGCTAAGTGCTCTGCAGCACCATGAGAGAGAAGATGGATCCGGCTATCCGCTCGGTCTCAAAAGCGATCAAATTCATCTGTATGCTAAAGTTGTGGCTGTAGCCGACATCTTCCATGCTATGACGAACCACAGGCATCATCAGGTGGCAATCTCTCCCTATCTAGTACTTGAACAGCTTAGTGAGGATTCTTTTGGTAAAATGGACCCGGCACTTGTGCAGACCTTTATTAATAAGGTCACATCCTTTCATACGGGTACAGTCGTTAAGCTCAATGACAACCGGATAGGAGAGATTATATTCTCCGACCGTGCTTATCCCACACGTCCTTGGGTGAATATTAGCGGAACCATTGTAAACCTAACTTTAGAAAGAAATCTGTATATACAAGATGTTATTCAACTGCGATAGCGACATTTTTTCGTCTACAAAGCTCCAAGCTCTCCTTTCAAAAAAGGGGAGTTTTTTTGCTTGACCTTAGTGCCCTAGGGTGTTATATTTGTATTCCGGCTTTTGAAAGAAGCGAAGCTATTCAGCTTTGCAACCAACAGTTAAATACACATTAAAATGTTTCAAAAAAAGTGCTTGCATTTAACTAGCCGAATGTGTTATATTAATTAGGTCGCCGCTGAACGAAGCGGAAATGAGAAATGACTGAATAAGTCGAAGATTGTCCTTTGAAAACTGAACAACGAGTGATTGAAACGTCTTGAGCAATCAGGACGCTAAACAGAGAAGAAATTCTCGTCAGCATTAACTTTTT
>NZ_LMXH01000003.1 GCF_001541095.1 Paenibacillus sp. FJAT-26967 | reverse complement strand
ACAGGCAAAATTAAACGGCCTCAGTCCCGTGGAGTTCAGGACTAAGGCCGCCTAGTGTCTTTACTTATTTATAGTGTCTACTTGACGGGGTGCAGTTCAGTTACGCCAAGAGACAGTCCCTATCGTATTTCACACAACTACCGGTACGTGCCGCCGGCTACCTTAGAAATAATTCCAGCCCGGCAGCCAGCGCAGCCATCCGGTATAAGATTTATCGACTACTAAGCCCGAGAGCAGCGGATAGAAAATGACGAACAGCAGTGCGACTGCCGCCAGATACACATACCCCCAGCGTCTCCAGTGCGGTTTGGTTTCGAAAAGATGCCGGATGAAGAATGTGATGATCAGAATCATAAAGGGAACCATCGCAAAGTAATGGTATATAAATGTCAGTCTCGGCACAAGCATCCAAGGCAAGTACTGGGACGCGTATGCGATAAGCAGGAAGCGCAGAGGCTTGTTGCGTGTCTTAAAAGCCAGCCAGACGGCAAGCAGGACACAGATCAGCCCCGGCCACCAGATGAGCGGATTGCCGAACGATACTATGCTGGATACACTGTCCAGAGGAACGAATTCCCCTTTGTAGTACCAGATCGGTCTGAGCATCAGCGGCCATTCCCACCAGCTTGAAGAGAAGGGATGCGTCGCAACCAGCTCACTATGGTAGCTGTACATATGCTTCTGATAGGTAATGACATCAGCCAGACCATGCCCCGGTCCCGGCACCATCATGAACGGAATGTAAGAGGCCACGTAGATACCGGCCGGAATCAGCACGTAGAAAACGACGCAGAACAGCAGCGTGTAAATCGTATACCGCGGGAACTTGCGTACCATTGCGGTCCATCGCTGCACTTCCTCCTGCCTGCTCTCAGCCGTGCTCATGCTTACAATGGCTCCCAGACTGTCGCGGGATGCGGCTTCTTGCTGAATGAGCTGATTCGAAGCGGAACCGCCTGACGAGCGATCGCTCTCTCCCCCGTTATGCTCCTCCCAGGTCAGCTTCGGCTCTTCGCCTTCAGATGCTTCGCTCTGAGCCTGCTCTCTTGCCCATTCGCCTAGTTTGCGCTTAGCTTCCCTATACTCCCCATAGCGCTCCCACAAGCTCAGGGCAAGCAGGACGGCGAGACCGGCGCCTCCGTAGAGTACAATCCATTTGGAGGCAGCTCCAATTCCGAAGACTACTCCCGCAAGTCCTAACGGTACCAGCGTCCGGCGCAATGAAGCCTCGTAGAAGTTCAACGTCGTATACCGGTACATCAAGGCGAACATCAGCATGATGAAAAACACGCCATACACATCAATCGTAGAGATTCTCGTTTGCGCAAAGTGCATAAAATCAAAAGCGAACAGGAAAGTCGCAATCGCCGCATATTCCGTGCGGCCAAGCAGCCGCTTCGCCATCATGTACATGAGTGGAAGCATGGCTACGCCGAACAGCGTGCCCACAATGCGCCAGCCGAAGGGATTCATTCCGAAGAGAGCGATCCCCGCCGAAATGAGGACTTTGCCCAGCGGAGGATGAGTGCTCTCGTAAGGTTCGATCCGATATAGATGCTCATATGCCGTCCGCGCATGATAAATTTCGTCAAAATAAGTGCCATCAAGGTAAGTTGGAGCAGCAGGCACGATCGCCTGCTCGTCAAACAGGTTCGCATGTTGAGCCGATCTGGCGGCTGCCCCGGATTCACCCGATGCCGAGTCCTGCTCGCCGGCAGGAAGGACCTTAACCGGGAGCGGGATATCCGATACGCCATCGAAGAATGCCACCTCGTGCAGACGAAACCCGGTGTCCATCGGAATGATTTTGACATACCGGGTATTCACATCGGTCTTAACGACGTTCCATGTAAACACTTTGACGTAGTCCGATTTCACATCCACCGGCCGGTCCCACATCACTCCGTCGTCGGAGAATTCGAACCGGAATGAACCGTCTCCGGCTCCCGCATAATTATGAATCCGGGCGACATGCCTGGATTCACCGAAATCAGCAACGATCTCATCGGTTATGGCCGTTGCCGGTTTCCAGAAGGTCTCCGGGGCCTGGGTAGACCCCAGATTAATCAGCGCGATAATCATATAGACAGCGGTGATAAGACCCGCCAGCCCTACATCCTTCTTCGTCCACAACGGTTCGCGGGCAGCCAGTGCGCCGTCCCGGTCCCGGATCACAGAGCCTCTGGTCGTCAGACCGGCAAGCAGTCCCCTTCCGGGTTGAAGGCTTCCTTCCGTATTCCGCTCGTTATCTGCGCCTGCCGCCAGTTGAAAAGCATATCTCCACGCGAATACGAACAATATCAGGTTCACGGCCGACACCACGATCAGAACAGGATCTTTTACAGCAATATGGTAAATATCATTCGAGCTCTGCCAGAGGACATACCCTACGTTAAGGAAGCTGGTCAGGCTGAAGCCGCCGAACAGCAGAAGCAGGCGCTTATCCTTCAAATGCAAATAAGCAGCTAGCAGCAAAAGCAGCCCGTAGAACAGATAACGCTCGTGCATTTTGGTCATCAGCATAAAAGCGGACGTGGCGAACAGAAAGCCCATATATAAGCCTGCGCCTTTTTTGTGAGAAGTTCTTGCATAAAGGACCAGGGAAAACAGAAGGGCCAGCACAAAAAAAATCGTGCCCCACCTCGTGTAATCCAGCGAAAACAATTGCTTGTCGGCCGCCTGGAAATTACCTCCCATCAGCGCCATGAGATTGAATGCATTAAGCGAGGCGTACGGGTACGAGGCCAGTGTACCGAAGTACAGCTTAACGAGCCACAGCGGCTCCAGCTTCCATGCAAAAGGCAGAGCCGGAAGCAGGAAAGCCGCCGTCCCCGCAGCAAAACTCCCCGAGAAGGTTCGCCACCAGCCCTTTTCCCCTGCGTTTTGGAACAAGGCAACCAGGAAGAACGGACCGAACAACAGTCCCTGCGGCTTCAGCAGCACGGCAATGGCAAGAAAAACCGCCGCCGAAACAAATCGTTTCTTTTCCAGCTGCAGCAGGAATATCAGTACAAACAGCATGAATACGGAATCCACCTGCCCCCACCCGGCCGAATTGATCCAGATAGCGGGATTCAGCATGTACAGGGAAGACAGGAGGGCCGCCCTGGACGAAGGGAATGTCCGGGATGCCAGCTTATATAGAAGAACAGAAGACAGCAGATCCGCTGCCATCGGTACCGTTTTGAGTATCAGCAGAGACAAGCCGGACTCCCAGCCGATTTGAAGCCCGCCGCATAAAGCACCAATGATATACAGCACATACATATACCCTGGCGGGTAATCCAGAAAATAATCAGGATCGGAATACAGCTCTCCAAACCCTACTGTGTATGCCCGGTCCGCCCAGGCCATAAACGTACGCACATCCGCTTCATAGCCGAATAAATTCGGCGCTACGAGTAAACGGATCACGACGGCTGCTGCCAGCACGAGCGCGAATAAAGTGTGCCGGTTACGGGCCGTTCCCGGCATCGTTTCACCGATTTGCATGCGTCCACTCCTTTAAAGCTTTCTAAGCTTTTCTTGTTAGTTCCTATTATGGGGGAAGGTTCGCACGATTGGCAAACACCATTTCCAATTGCCGCCTATATCTAGATAAAGACTGTAACTATGTATACAGCATAAACAGCCTGTTTATGCTTCAACAGGCCGCTTAAGGTTTATCGCTTGCGGCTTATCGTACATGATGTCTCCGGAGCTCTGTCCGGCATACAAAAAAGGACCCCGCCGGACCCGCCAAAAAGCGGGTTGTCCAGCAGAATCCCGTTTACTATTCAGGCTGTAACCAGCCGACAGGCGGACAGCGGAGCCTGCCCCCAGCAGCCCGTTATATCCTTAAGCCGGTGAAGCGGTTTTCATTCCTTCTTCCGGCTCAATGCCCTCCATGAAGAAGCTCACCAGCTTCCCGTGCTTACGCAGAGATTTCTCATGAATAAGATTCAGCTTCCCGTTATCCAGCGAGCCAAAAATATAAATCAGCTCCTCGTTATCATGGGACCAGTCGAACCCTTCAAACATCCGCAGACACTCGGTCCACCCCGGATTGTATTCTCCATTCTGGAACAGGAACGAATTCGCATACAGCGCAATGCTTTCCTGCATAACCCGGTTCGCGGACGTGACCTGCACAAGCCCGGGCTGCTCCGGCATCATCGGCAGAATCGTGTTGAAGAACTGGTGCAGAATTTCCACATACGTCGACATGTCTTTGCGGATTTTACGCTGCAGCTCGTAGGACGACTGCATTTTACCCGAGAACAGCATGACGGCCGTCGAGTACATCCAGGACAAGCAAGTGAAATTGCGGTTAAAAGCCGTCAAGTTGCTGCGCCTCTCCACACCCGCATTCTTCAGCAGCATATTATGATCGACCACCTGCTGGATGACCAGATTAAGCGGATCGACCGAATCGAAAGAATGACCCAGCTCCTTGCTTACAAGCTGCACTTTAGAATTGATATCCCCGAACAGCTGCTGCTCCTCCACCTCACCGAGCCCGATATAAATCTGCACAGCCAGCTCGCTTTCCATCAGACCCAGGCGTCTAGCCTCCATCTGCTCCAAAAGCCCGTTCACCTGCGTAATTTCGTCAGCCAATTCCGGATTGTCCGTTTCCTTGCGGTGGCGCACTCGCAGAGAAGCCAGCTTGCGCTCGATGCGCTTCACTTCCTTCTGCATCTGTTCATTGACGAATCCGAGCGCCAGAATGCGGTGCTGACCATCGAGGATGCTCAGCTTCGAGCCGTGGCGCAGGAACAGATCCTCCTTCACACGCGACAGCTGGCTTACATCGCGCAGCGACAGAGTGACAGGACCGAAGAATACCTGATCGAGCTCCCGCTCCTGGAGATAAGTCGAAATTTTGCGGCGCTGCATTTTACTCAGCTTCCGCTGTACGATGGTATCAATGGTTGTGTAATTGAGCAGATCCTGCGCCTTAAGAGCAACGGTCGCAAGGCCAAAACGCTCACAGAAAGGATGAATCGTCATCCGCAGGCATAAACCGTCCATTAGCCGACATCCTCCTTATCGCTGATCAGGAACAAATGCTGCTCCTGGTAGAAGGAGCGGATATATTGATACGCTTTCATAATTCGCGAGCGGCGCGGCAGGCGATCCTTCTCATCTCCGCTGAAGATCGCGGACCAATCGATATGAGGCAGGATCTTAGTCGCATACTCCAGGCCGTAGCGGTTGAACTTCGCACTCTTGGTCGCTTCCTCGTGGAAGAACAGGGCCAGTGCGATCTGGATATTCTCCGACCAAGCCGCTTCCCCTTTGACGGGCGCCGGTAAATATTTCAGCAGCTGCTGAAAATAGAAGGAGCTGTGGGACAAATGCTCCGCTACAACTTCCTCATCATAATGATACCCGTTGCCCCGTGCACCCGACTTCATCCGTCCTTCGAAGAGCGCCACCAGAATCTCGATGAGCAGGTGGTATGTAAACAGAAATTCCGGCCCCTTCCCGCGTTCCGAGAACATGTCCACCGGAATATGCTGCATGACCGGAGCCTTCTCCACAAGCTGGGAAGCCGTCACATGGTAGAACCGGCGCTGATCGCGAAGCACGGCCAAGTTGCCGCCGATTTTGCGGGGCAGCTTATTAATGTCGGAGAATAGCTGCCTTTCCTGTTTGGCATCAATATCGAGATAAATCATCGTCGATACAGGGAACGCGTACAGTCTGCTCAATTTTTCCGTAATTTCTTCCATACGGTCATACTCCCTGCGGTCCTTCGCCCTGGCCATCTGACTTTGCAGAGTTTCCATTAAACGCTGAAAAGCAGCCAGACGGTGCTGTCCGTCGACTACATACAATTTCTCAATGGGCTGAAGCTGAAAAACATGCTGCTCCGAATCGTAGCTTCCCGCTCCCCTTGCAGAGAAAATAACACCCGGGAAATAAATCGGCTGATGGTTATCCAGATACAGGGATACATAATCCATCAGCTTGGACAGATTGCGGGGAATGATGGAACGCTGAACTTCCAGGTCTACCTCATAGATAGAAAAAAGCTTAGAAATGGGTAAAGTTGTCGAGAGCGTCGCTTGTCCGAAAGTCTGCCCGAGCACACCCGGAATTTCCACCAGGGAAGAAGGCTTCTGCTGCGACAACAGCTCGGATAGCGAAAAGATAGAATCCATAATTAACTCCTTTCAAACCTGTTTTAAAGGATGCCGGACTTCTTATCCGGCAGTAGAAGGATAGACCTGAACGGTTCCCGTCAAACCTGCATGAAATTAAGCAATGCGGGTGCGGCTTGGGTAGGACAGGACCCTATCGGTTTCCTATCAATTTCAATCTCTACTACTTTACTCATTGTTAGCACTTTTTCCTTCTTTGAAACGGGTATATTGGAAAATTTTATGTATTTCTTTCAATTTCGCCAATAGACTTCCATATTTCTCCGATTCTTGACACAGCTTCGCTCAGTTTTCCCTCAGGCTGAACAAGGGCCATACGGACATATCCCTCCCCCTCCGCTCCAAAAGCATCTCCCGGAATTACAGCAACTCCGGCACGCTCCAGCAGGCTCCTGGCAAAATGCCGGGAAGTCCAGCCCTCAGGTATTGGGGCCCAGACGAACATCGTCGCCTTAGGCAAAGGCACGTTCCAACCCATTTCCCGCAGCCCGTTCACCAGTACATTGCGTCTGCGTTCATAGACAGCCGAGATAGCTGCCGGGAAATCAGCCTCCTCTTCCAGAGCCAGCACGCCCGCCTGCTGAATGGGAAGGAAAATTCCATAATCGATATTTGATTTTAAAGTCCGCAGCGCTGCTATCGCCTCCGCATTGCCGGCAAGAAAAGCAATCCGGCATCCGGCCATATTGAAGCTTTTGGATAAAGAATGAAATTCGACTGCCCGGTCCTTGGCACCCGGCAGCTCCAGAATACTCATCGGCTTATAGCCGTCGAACGCAAGCTCCGAATAAGCCAGATCATGCACGATAAGCAGATCATGGCGCTGCGCGAAAGCCAGTGCTTTCTCATAGAAAGCACGGTCAGCCGCCTCGGGAATGGGATTGCCCGGATAACTGAGCAGCAGGAACGAGGCTTGATCCGCTATATGCGGCGGAATCTGGTCCAGCTGCGGAAGGAAGCCTGCCGATTCCTTCAGCGGGAGCAGGATGGGCTCCACACCCGCCAGTACCAGACTCGCCGCGTAGATCGGATAACCGGGGTCCGGCACTAGCGCGGTATCACCCGGGTCGCACAGTGACATAGCCAGATGGGCCAGACCATCCTGTGAGCCGAGCAGAGCGAGCACTTCGCGGTCCGGGTCTACCTCCACGCCGAAGCGGCGCTGCATCCAGCCGGCAGCTGCCCTGCGGAATTCCGGAGTACCTTCTGATCCCGGATAGCCGTAAGCCTGCGGGCTGAGGACCGCTTCGGACAGCGCCTTCATCACTTTGGGAGAGGGCGGGAGGTCCGGACTGCCGATTCCAAGATCAATAACCTCCATGCCTTTCTCCTCCGCCTCCCGTCTCCACTGGGCCACCTCCGCAAAGATGGCTGAACCCAAACTTCCAATTCTTTTTGATCCTGTAATTTTCATAGCAAGCTTCTCCCCTGTTCTTAAAATCTATTACTCACCGATGTTTCTTACTCTACTTCATCATTCCCGCTTCTTCTCTCTCTTTCCTGCCTGTAAATACAAGAACTCATAAGCCTGTGTCGACTTATGAGTTCCGTTTTCTATGAGTTGTCATGATGGATAGTACACTCACCGCGGTTTATTCGCCCGGGTCAGCTAGGAGGCAGCACGCCATGAATCCAGTTCATCATCGCGAGCAGGTAAATGGCAAGCCCTGCATACGCGATGCCGAACTTCCAGCGGGAAGCGGTCGGAACCTCGTAATAAGCATCGTTGTCGTATGGCTCCAGTTCCACATCGCAATGAAGAATAAGATGGAGGCCATCCTCACGGTTCGCCCTTTCGATTTTGGTAACCTGGACACGGTGGACAATCGATTGACGGGGCAGCTCAAACTTGGTTTCAAAATCAATCGCATCCCATGAAACTTGGAGCATCTGCACACCTGTATTTCCTTCGCCTATATCCGAATAAGTGGTAAAATCCAGATTCCGCTTATGATCTTCCCCCGGAATCATATACCCCTGCTGCAGCAAATGCTGCGCCGTCATATCAAAGCGCGGATGAAAATGGAACAGCTGCGGCTTGTTGCGGTATTTGACGAACTTTTTGTATAAATCCCAAGCGAACATAATCCAGATGATCAGGAACAGGAAGCTGCGCAAATACACAATAACCGCAAGACCTCCAATTAAGCCCACCAGCCATAGCCACCGGGTCACAGCTGTGGAAATCCGTCCTCCATCCAGCGGATGAATCGGCAGTAAATTAATCAGATTCAGAAAAAGTCCCGTATAAGCGATTGAGATCAGAATACCGGAATCCAGATACATGCCTAATCCGAAGCACGCCGTAGCTCCTATCGTTCCCAGCAAAGGCCCTCCATACGCGATGTAAGCTTCGGTTACCGCGTCTCTCGGGTTGCGCTTCATCGTAATCAGCGCGCCGAGAAACGGGATGAATAAGGGCGCGGACACAGGCAATCCTTTGCGCTTAGCGGCAAAAACATGGCCTAACTCATGGATGAAAATCATCGCCACAAGTCCGATCGCGAACGGTAGCGGTGCTATAAGCGCATAGCCGGCAATCGTAATCGCAATCGAGATGAAGGTCGCTCCGAACTTGCTTAGCTTCAGAAGAGGAATCAGCACCTTGAGCTGCGTCAGCAGGAAGGCGAGGATAGCTCCAAAAACCCAGAGCGGGTTTTTCTTTTTCGTTTTAGAAGAAGGGTTCTGAGACAACTGCATTCACTCCTTTCCAGATGATTGGCCTGACGCAGGCAAGGATTGTCAGCCCCAAACCTGCTCAAAATCAGCTTCTTTGAATCCCACGGTTACTTGGCGGCCATCCGTTACGATCGGCCGCTTAATCAATCTTCCATTGGATGCCAGTAAAGCCAGCTTTTCATCTTCTGACATGGAATCCAGCTTATCCTTCAGCGCCATCTCTCTGTACACTTCACCGGAAGTATTGAAGAACTTCTTAATGTCGAGTCCGCTGCTACGGACTAATATCCTAAGTTCATCGGCAGTCGGCGGTTGTTCGAACAGAGGAATCGTGTTTGGCTCCAGACCTTTATTTCTCAGCCATTTCAAAGCATTGCGGCAAGTACTGCACTTGCTGTATTCATACACGGTTACTTTCATCAGACGAAACACCCTTTCAATAATAATGGCGAGCCGCACTATGCGGCTCCCCTGATGCGGCACAAGCACTCTATATATTCAAAAACCTCCGCTGCCGAGCCGGCGGGAGGTCAGAACAACAAGCGGCGGAACCTCAGCTTTCCGGCAGCACGTCTTTATACGCAATCTAGCGCGAAAAGTTCCATTCCGCCAGAAGGCAAATAAGGGCAGCGGGCCGATCTCTTATGCGCTGCCGGTCAAGATTCATCCGCTCCGCGAGATGAGCTGCAGGCGTCGATAACGGCCTGCATATCCGCCGGCAGCGGAGCGGTGAACTCCACCCGGTTCCTTGTGCCCGGGTGGTCGAACGCCAGGCGGTACGCGTGCAGCGCCTGGCGTGAGAGTCCGCGACCGGCTGCCGGAGCGGCTTCATCTTCATCTACAGCTGACGCATTCGCGTCCGCCTCCGTGCATATGCAGTCACAAGCCTCCGCCGCTTCGCCGCTGCCCGGCCCGTACATCTTGTCACCAAGAAGCGGATGTCCGAGGTGCTTCATGTGGACGCGAATCTGATGCGTCCTGCCGGTTTCGAGCATGAGCCGCACCAGAGTAAGGCCGGCATACCGCTGCACGACTTCGTAGTGCGTGACCGCGCGGTAGCCCTCCGGCGTTACAATGCGGACATGCGGCTCTTCGGGATTCCGGTCGATAGGCGCATCAATCGTTCCTTGGTCTTCCGCTACACTTCCGTGTACAAGCGCAAGATACTCTTTATGGATGGTGCGGGCGATCATCTGCTCCGAAATCTGCTGGTGCACATACGGATTTTTGGCGATCGCCAGTACCCCGGACGTTTCCTGATCGAGCCGGTGAATCGGCCGGAACCGGACATTCTCACCGCGCTGTTTCCAGTGATGAACAACCCCGTTAGCGAGTGTATTGACGTAATGGCCGTGCGTCGGATGGACAATCATGCCGGGTTCTTTGTTTACGATAAGCAAATGTTCATCCTCATACAGAATCTCCAGAGGAAGGTCCTGCGGCAGAATATCTTCTGACTCTTCTTCCTCCATCCGCAATTCGATCCGGTCTCCGCTCTGTACTTTGATCGAGATGTATTCTCTTCGTCCATTGACCGTAATCCCTTGCTCCGTCTGTTTCAGACGGGAAACCAGCTTGCGTGATAAACCCATTTTGTTGTGCAAAATCGTCTTCAGATAAAATCCCTCCTCTTCGGGAGGGACCTGATAGATTATGGGTGCGTAGTAGTTCATGATTTCCTGCGGAACACTTCAGCACTGCGCAGATATTCCACATCTGACTGCCCTTCGCGGAAATTAGCCGTTCTCGCCAGAGTAAAGAACAGATCCGATAAACGATTCAGATAGTGCCGGACATCGGAATTAATCTCTTGCGTACGGGCCAGTGTTACAACGCGTCTTTCCGCACGGCGGCATACCGTCCGGCACACGTGCATAGCCGAAGAGGATTGGCTCCCGCCCGGCAGAATAAAGCGGGTAATATCCGGCGTTTCGGCATCATACTTATCAATCCAGGTTTCGAGGTTCTCGACCATGTCCGAATTAACCTTATACGGCCTCTTCTCCTGCTTAAGCAGTGCAAGGTCAGAGCCGCAGTCAAATAACTCATGCTGAATCGTAAGCAGATCATCGAGCATATCAGCGAATTTGGCCGGATCAAGAAAACCCATCGCCTGTCCCACTAAACTGTTCAGCTCATCCACGGTACCGTATGCTTCTACCCGATCGTCATCTTTATCGACCCGTCCTCCGATGACACCCGTTTTTCCAGCATCACCGGTTCTAGTATAAATTTTCAAGTAAAATCCCTCCATTCTTTATAGATGATTCTTATACATGGGCACGGAATTACGGATCCGGCTTCACTCTTCGTTCCTGCTTAAGTGCAAGGAGACTCCGTAGGCCACTAAACCCGTTTTAAACCTTCCCTTCATCATAGCGCCCGGCAACTAACATCGCAAACATGCTTTGCTTATAACAAGCAGCTCCGCTTTCTTCTCGCCCCTATACCTTGGGTAACTTCTTAGTTCACTCACTCGCCTGGCCAGTTATACCGGCCGTCCTTAAGTATAAAACTTTAATAGAGTTTGCTTGTCAGATGGAGAGTCCTGCAATCTCATACAGCTTCGTTATATCCAGATGAGCACGGACATGCGCCGCAAGCCGGTCGAAGGCTTCTTCTCTTCTTTCCCGGTAACGAAGCTCCGCCTGCAGCGGCTCCCAGCCCTTGCCGAGTCTGACCTCATTTAACCAGGCCCGGCGGAAATCATCATTATGCAGTACCCCATGCAGATATGTTCCCCATATACGTCCGCCATCTGCGGAGGCGCCGTCCGGGTGATATTCGGCATCTGCTTCCCGCTCGCTGAAGCGGCTTTGCTCCGGGCTGGACTTATCCAAGCTATCCCCATGATCGCATATGCCCTTGTCCTCTAACCACTCGCTCTCTTGCTCGCAGCTGCCCGGAGGCGGAACACATATGCGAAGCCGGAAAGGACGCTCCGCATCCGCTTTGGTCACATGCGTTTCCCCCATATGAATTTCATAGCCCTCAACCGGCAGCACGGAACTACTGGCGAACAACCGGCAGATCCCCTCGGTCCGGACTGTTTTCTTCCCGGCAGTGAATTCAGTCCGGACAGGAAGCAGTCCCAGTCCTTCGTATTCTCCGGTGAAGCCGGATTCGGCTCCCGAACAATCCGAGAGACTTTCCCCGAGTATCTGGTAACCGCCGCATATCCCGGCTATATATCCGTTATTGCGGGCATACGTGCCGATCCGGGCAGCCAGTCCGCTTTCACGCAGAAAAAGCAAGTCGCCTATCGTGTTCTTACTTCCGGGGATAATCAGAATATCGGGATTTCCCCAATCATCCGGTCCGGTAATATAGCGGACATGGACATCCGGCTCCTCATGAAGCGGATCGATATCGGTAAAATTGGAGATCCGCGGCAGACGAAGAATACCGATTTCCAGTACATCTGTCCGATCCCGGCTGGACGAATGTCCCGTTTCTGTCTCCAGCCGTTTTTTGGAATCCAGCGAAGCCGAGTCTTCATCTTCTATTCCCAGCTTCGGATAGTACGGAATCACGCCGAGCACAGGCTTTCCTGTCCGTCGCTCCAGCCAATCCAGCCCAGGCCGCAGCAGTCCGATGTCGCCGCGGAATTTGTTAATAATAAAACCCTTCACCCGGTCTCTTTCATCAGGCTCCAGCAATTCTAGCGTACCGACAATCGCCGCAAAAACCCCGCCCCGGTCAATATCCGCTACGAGAACAACAGGCGCATCCGCCCATCCCGCCATCCGCATATTAACAATATCGCGATCCTTCAGATTAATCTCGGCCGGGCTGCCCGCCCCTTCAAGAATAACGAGCTCGCTGCTCTGGCGCAGTCTATGGAGTGCTTCCCGGACAATTCCCTCCGCAACAGGCAGATAAGACTCCCGGTACTCACCCGCATCCATATCCATCAGAGGCTTGCCATGGACGACAACCTGTGAGCGCATATCACCAGTCGGCTTGAGCAGAATCGGATTCATATCAGTCGTAGCCGCAATCCGGCAGGCATCCGCCTGCACACCCTGCGCACGCCCGATTTCACGGCCGTCTGGAGTGACATAAGAGTTAAGCGACATATTCTGTGACTTGAACGGCGCTACACGCTTACCGTCCTGGACGAAAATACGGCATAAGGCTGCCGTAACGATACTTTTCCCGACATCGGATGCGGTTCCTTGCACCATAAGCGTCCTCGCAAGACGAGGGGCCGTTACGTATCCTCCATCCGTTGAATTCAGACTGGCCTCCGTCATAGAAGAATTGAGCGGACCCATCCTGCTTTCTTTCGTATCGTTTTTACTCATCTGCTCCTCCCTCCCTCCGGTGTCCGAACAATCTTCAGAGCCTCATTAAAAGCTGCCAAACGGCATTCATGCTGCTTTCGTGCGGCTTTCGTGCTACTTTCATATTTATTCGGCCTTCTTCCTCGTTATTTCGGCGACAACACTTCTGCCAGCACGGAAATCAGGCGCTCATTATCTTCGCGGAGCTTCACGGCAACACGGAAGTAAGAACCGGTCAATCCTTCGAAAAGCGAAGCGTCCCGGATCAGAATGCAGTGCTCGCCCATTTTTTGCTGGAGTTCCCGTGCAGTAAGGGCAGATTCCTGCGGAAGACTGCAGAGAACATAATTGATATCACTCGGCGTGACGGTAAGCCCCAGAGAGGCAAGCTCCCCGCGAAGCCAAGGATTCTCCTCCCGGAGCCACGCAATCGTCCGCTCTGCGAAGACCTCATCATTCAGAACCGCACTCCCGATCAACTGCGCCAGGAAATTCACGCTCCACGGTACCTGCAGCTGACCCATCTGACGGATAATATCCGGATGTGCCACGACAAATCCGAGGCGGATACCCGGGACGGCATAGAACTTGGTCATAGAGCGAATCACATACAAATGCGGGCTCACTGCCGCCCTGCGCAGCATGGTCAACTCCGACTCTCGAGGCACAAAATCGAGGAAGGCCTCATCCAGAATGAGCGGATGCCCGGTGTCCGCTATTTCATGCAGCAATCCACCGGGCAAAAGACGGCCTGTTGGATTGTTCGGCTGACCCAGGAACAGCGCGTCCGATTGCTTGAACGCTTCTTGCACATCTTCCTTTTGAAGAACAAAATTATGACGTGCATGAAGCGGAATATTGTGAACACGTCCGCCAGCCTTATGTACCGCATCTTCATACTCGCTAAAAGAAGGCCTCGCCAGCGCCGTTACGCCTGGTTTAAGCACGCGAACGATCAGATCGATCAGCTCTGCAGCTCCGTTTCCCACCAGAATGGATTCTATAGGCACGCCGTACTTGACTGCGATTTTCCCGCGCAGCTCTCTAACAGCCGGGTCCGGGTATTTCACAATATCCCGCCACTGATTGCGCAGAATATTCTCCACCGCTTCCGGCGGTCCGAGCGGATTCATATTTGATGAGAAATCCAGAAAATCTTCCCTGCTTCTCCCGAATTTCTCCTCCGCTGTCAGCAAATCTCCACCGTGTCCGTAACGTTCAAGCAACGTCCATCCCTCTCCCTTGTCCAATTTTTCAATAGAGAATGACCCTATTTATAGGCAAAAAGGCTGGGAGTCCTCCATTAGGACTCAACCCGCCTCACTGAAAACTCAAGAATACAGCTTCATCTGGCTGCTGCAAAGCTACAAACCGATTTGAATCAGGCCCGCTACGCCAAGGAGCAGTACAGTCTCCAGCAGTTCATTTAAAGCCCCGTACGTGTCGCCTGTCAAACCGCCAAGCTTGCGTGCAATCATCGAAGCCAGTATCCATCCCGCAGCAAATGTGAGGGACATAATAACTGCGGCAGTCAGGATAACCTGCCATACTATTCCGATTGAGGTTCCCCACAGCAAATCGTACGGTACCTGACGGCCCAGCAGTTGAAAGATGCCTAGAATAGCCAAGCTGAGCCCGAATGCTAAAGCCGCAGCAGCGGCAGCAAATGGCCTTTTCCCTCCTGAAAAGAAGCCGCCCATGCCTCCCTCACGCCTTGCATACGGCCAGAAGGCGACGGCAGCCGTCATGAACGCCCGGCTCCAGACGGGTACCAGAACGAGTAAGGTGCAAGCAGCCTTCCCCGGTGAGTGAAGAATCGTGTACAGTGCGCTCCATTTCAGCAGAATGACGAGCACGCACACAATGACGCCCATGGCTCCGACCCGGCTGTCTTTCATGATCTCCAGCATACGCTCCCGCGGGCGGTGGCTCAAGATTCCATCGGCCGTATCCATCAGGCCGTCCAGATGCAGAGCCCCCGTAAGGCCGATCCAGATGCACAGAAGCAGAACCGAAGCAGGCAGTTCCGGCAGGACGATGCTCAGCAGCCAGGCGGAGCCCAGCAGCACATAGCCCAGCAGAGCTCCGACGAGCGGGTAGGAGGCCAGACTTCTGCGCAGGACAGCCGGCGTCCACTCGATCTGCACGGGAACCGGCAGACGGGTGAGAAACTGCAGCGCAGCGGTTAAGCCCAGCAGCCAGCTTTTTAATTCAGTGCCCACAGTGCGCATAGAAGCCCTCCCGCCATCCAGCCGGTAGCCCCATACAAGAGACGTACCGCTGCATTAATGTCTTTGCGGCTAAGCGGTCGCAGCGGCCAGCCCATGCGGGCACGCTCGCTTATGACCGTGCCGTAAATATTGCGGCCGCCCAGCTCGATGCCCAGCGCACCCGCTACAGCGGACTCGGGAATGCCGCTGTTAGGGCTCGGATGCAGCCTGGCGAAGCGGCCGATGGACCTCGCGGCCCGCAGCGCGTCCATACGAGGCTGCACAGCGGCAGACAGCACAAGCAGCAGACCCGTCAGCCTGGCCGGAAGCCAGTTCATCACATCGTCCCAGCGGGCGGAAGCCCAGCCGAAGTGCAGGTATCGCTCGTTCTTATAGCCCACCATGGAATCCAGGGTGTTCGCCGCGCGATACAGCATCGCCAGAGGAGCCCCGCCGATCAGCGCGAAGATTAACGGCGAGATGACCCCGTCGACCGTATTTTCGGCTACGGTTTCCACAACGGCCCGGGTCAGCTCCCCTTCGTCCAGCTGCGCCGTATCCCGGCCTACTATGTAGCCGGTGTACTTGCGGGCATCCGCCAGATTCCCGGCGGCCAGCGGCACCGCTACCAGCATCGCCGCATCCTTCAGCCCTTTGACCGCAATCGTGGTCGAGATGAACCACGTGGTGACGGCATAGCCGAGCCAAGGGTGAATCTCGCCCGCTGCCCACGTCAGGGCAAACATGATGCCGCAGGCGGCCAGCATCGTGGACAAGGCCAGCACCACGCCCCTTTGTTTGAGGGCGCGCGGTGTGATGGATGTACGGCGGCGGAGACGTTTTTCCATCCAACTGATCCAGCGCCCGATCCGAATAACTGGATGCGTCGGCCATTTGGGATCGCCGATCACAAGATCAATGACAATAGCGGCGAGCACCATGCTTATGATTTCATTCCATGTGTATATAAGCATTGAGCCGCTCCTATTCGAGCCGGAACGCCCGGCTCTTCAATTCAACCGGAATGCCGGCCGTTACGAGGAAGACCTGCCCGCAGACGGAGGCCAGACGCTGGTTCATCCGTCCGGCGAGATCCCGGTACAGCCGCCCGAGAGGATACTCCGGCACAATACCGCTGCCGACCTCGTTCGTCACGAGAACGAGGGGACCCTCGTGACCTTGTACCGCCCGCACAAGCTCATCTACTGCTGCGCTGGTCAAGGACGCGGCATCCTCCTGCCCCTCCACCCGCAGAAGGCAGTTGGAGAGCCACAGCGTCAGGCAATCGACAAGTACGACGCCTGAGTGCGCTTCTTTGGCGCTGCAGGTCCGCAGCAATGCGGGCAGCTCCAGCGGCTCTTCGAGAGTCGTCCAGGCGAACCCGGACGACTCCCGCTGCTGCCGGTGCAGACCGATGCGCTCCCGCATCTCCTCGTCCCAGATCTGGGCGGTCGCGATGTACGTGCCCCCATCAGCCAGTCTGGCGGACAACTGTTCCGCGAATGAACTTTTGCCGCTGCGGGCTCCCCCTGTCACCAGAATGGGGCCTTGTTCGATAGGATCGGTCATTAGTGTTGTTCTCCTTCTTGGCATTCATTTAACCGCGTGATACACCGGCACTTTCGAACGAGGCCATTTCGCGCATGATTTTACCGGCCGCATCGATAAGCGTAAAGCAGAGCGCGGCTCCCGTGCCTTCGCCAAGCCTCATGTCCATATGCAGCATCGGCTTCAAGCCGACGGCCTCCAGCATCTTGGCATGTCCCTGTTCATGGGACTGGTGCGAGCCGATCATGTACTGGACCGACACCGGAGCCAGTCTTGCGGCGATCAGAGCCGCTGCCGAGGAGATGAAGCCGTCAATCACGACGGCGCAAGAATGTTTGGCCGCTCCCAGTATTACGCCGGTCAAGCCTGCAATCTCCAGTCCTCCGACCTTGGCAAGCACATCAATCGGGTCCCGATCATCCGGCTGGTTCACTTGAATCGACCTGCGGATGACTTCTTGCTTGTGACGCCACCTTGCATCGTCAATTCCGGTTCCTCTTCCGACACCGGCTTCAAAATCTACACCGCCCAGAACATGGAGCAGAGCAGAACTGGCGGTGGTGTTGCCTATTCCCATCTCGCCGGTTGCCAGAATACGCACACCGCGCGCGACAAGCTCATCCACAACCTCTGCTCCGACAAGAATCGCGCGGATTGCCTCATCCCTGGTCATAGCGGCGCCTTGGGCCATATTGGCCGTGCCGTACCGCACTTTACGGGCAACAAGATCCTCATGCTCCAGATCTGCATTCACGCCGATATCCACACAGACGACCTCTGCGCCTGCATGCCTTGCCAGAACATTTACCGCCGCTCCACCCTGCAGGAAATTCAGCACCATCTGAGGCGTCACTTCCTGCGGAAACGCACTGACGCCTTCTTCGCATACCCCGTGGTCGGCAGCCATAACGATGATCGCTTTATGCGTTACATCCGGAATAACCTCTCCCATAATACCGGCCAACTGTTTCGAAATGTCCTCAAGTTTCCCCAGGCTACCGGGCGGTTTAGTCAGACTGTCCAAGTGGGCGGATGCCGCATCTATCGCATCTTGATTCAGGGGATGAATATCCCCGATCAAATCTTCTATTTTTTTCAACTCACTCATTGTAATCTCTCCTAGTATCGGAACTTCGTTGTTATTGCTCTTGCTGCCTGTATTCACTGTATTCACTGTATTTCACTGTATCCGGTCTCTATTCTTAACATGAAACTCCATTGTGCCATAAAAATAGCCGGAACATCTACATACTAGCATACATGTTCCAGCCTTATGTTTAAAATAGCTATTCTCCCCGCTTCAGCAGGATTTGCGGCTTTCCATTAGCTGGATGCTTGAGAACGATCGGTTCCGTTCCGTATACACTCCGGATCATCTCGATGTTCATGACATGATCCGGTGTACCGGTGGATACCTCTTGTCCTTCACTGACGACAAGCAGCCGGTCACAATACTGTGATGCCAGATTCAAATCGTGAAGAACTGCCACAACTGTCAGCCCTTCCTCACGCTGCCAAGCGCTCACATAGTCCATAAGCTGCACCTGATAGCCGATATCGAGGAAAGTCGTGGGCTCGTCGAGAAGCAGCAGGCGGGGCTCCTGAGCCATTACCTTGGCCAGAGCGACCCGCTGGCGCTGTCCGCCGCTTAAGTTCTCGACGGTACGGTCCGCCAGCGATTCGAGATCAAGCCGCAGCATGATCGAATCGATCAGCTTTCCCGCATCCGGCCGATCTGTCCCCAGCCAGCTCTGGAAAGGGAATCTCCCCATCTCCACGACTTCCCGTACCGTGTAGCCCAGTGGCGGCAGAGCATCCTGCTGGAGAACGGCAAGCCACCTCGCCAGCTCTCTGCGCGGGTAGCCGCTTGCATCTTTGCCTTTCAGCAGGATCTGCCCCTCTGTCGCCGGCTCCACACCGGAGATGAGGCGCAGCAGCGTGGATTTCCCGCTGCCATTGGGGCCGATGATTCCGAAGAATTCACCGGCAGCAACCTCTATATTGATATCCTTCAGCACCTTCGTGCCGTCAAATGCCTTGGTGGCATGTTGCACCTGAATGATCGGTTCCATCAGCCTCTTCCCCATTTCTTCTGTTTGCGCAGCAGATAGGCAAAAAAAGGCGCACCCAGGAATGCGGTAATCACACCGAGCGGAATTTCTGTCGGACTGAGCACCGTACGGGCCAGTGTATCCGCCCACAGCACATAAATCGCGCCGCCGAGCGCAGATAAGGGTACGATCAGCCTATAATCCGGTCCTGCCAGCAGGCGGACCAGATGAGGAACAATCAAGCCGACGAAGCCGATTACGCCCGATACGGAGACGGCTGCGGCCGTTACAAGTGTGGCCGTAATGAGCACGACCAGCTTGGTTCGTTCAACATGGATGCCCAGATGCGCAGCCTGCCGCTCGCCCAGAGCCAGCAGATTCAGCGTTCTCGTATAGCTGAACAGCACCAGGAAAGCGAGCAGGAAATACGGGAGCAGGACGCCGGAGTAACTCCAGCCCTTCATAGCCAGACTTCCCATAAGCCAGAAAACGATTTCGTTGACCACTTTATTCGAGATGGAAACAAGGAAAGATACGACTGCTCCGAGAAATGCCTGCATAACCACTCCAGCCAGCAGCAGCGTTTCCATACGGATTTTGCCGTCTGTTTGAGCCAGACGGAGTACGATCCACAACGAGATGGCTCCCGTGACAAAACCGACAATAGGCACCGTCCATGAACCGAAATAGGCGGTCTGGAGACCGAAATAAATAATAAAAGCCGCGCCCACACTCGTTCCGCTGGAAACGCCGAGTGTGTAGGGATCCGCCAGCGGATTGCGCAGCACTCCTTGAAAGGCCGCTCCTGCAACGGATAATGACGCGCCTACCAGAATAGCCAGTGCCACACGCGGCATCCGTACATTCATAATGATTTGTTCGGATGAGGCAGGCCAAGTGACTGCTATTCCTTCTCCTATGAACGGCAGTTTACTTACCAGAATCGAGGTAATATCTCCAACCGGAAGACGGGCCGAGCCCATCGAAAGGCTGAGTACAATAGAAAGAAGAAGGAGTATAACTCCTACTCCTCCCCAAAGCCCCCATCTATTTCTCATCTATTTCACCAGATCCGGATAAATAGCTCTGGCCATTTCCAGCAGGCCTTCTGTGAGTCTCGGACCCGGGCGGCTTAGTTTATTCTGATCCAGGCCGATTACACGGTTGTCTTTGACTGCTTTTATTTCCCCCCAGCCGCTGCGCTCACGAATAAGCTGTTCAAGACTTTTCTTAGTTTTATCATCGACGACATCATTTGCAAATAGAATGACGTCCGGATTCGCCTGGATGATTTTCTCTTCACTGATCTGTTTCCAGCCGGTGATATCCGACGCTGCATTGACGCCGCCTGACAGCGTAATAAGCTCGTCCATGAATTCGCCTTTACCAACGGTCCAGCCTGGCGAAAACTCAATGTACACCTTTTTCTTCTGGTCGGCAGCTACAGTTTTGACTCCATCCGTCACTTTCTTGAGTTCTTCTTTCATTTTTGAAACTACTTTCTCCGCCTGCTCCTGATGGTCGGTTATTTTACCGTATAGCAGTACGTTCTGGATCACATCGTCCACAGTCTTAGGCTCTACCTTAAAGACATTGATATTCATCGCACGAAGTTTCTCTACGGATTCACTTTTCATCGAGACGCCTGTAAAGACGATTTCAGCTCCAGAAGCAATGATGGATTCCTGGTTAGGCTGTACGATCCCGCCCATTTTGGGTTTCGTTTTGGCTTCTGCCGGATAATCGTCATAATCCGAGACGCCTACGATCTTATCTCCCAGACCGATTGCAAACAAAGCCTCTGTTTCTGCCGGAGATACGGAAATAATTTTCTGCGGTGCTTTATCGAAAGTAAATTCTTTACCCGTTGCATCCTTAACTTTGAGCGGATACTGCGTTTTTTTACTGTCCGCGGTTTGCGGAGCAGGACTTGGCGAAGACGGAGCGGCTGTACCAGCCGGGGGCTGTTCGGTTTTACCGCAGGCGGTTAGGAGCAGGGCAAGCATGAATACAAGAACCAGCTGCAAATATCTCCTGGATTGTGTACTTTCTTCGGGGTTTCTCATCGTTTTCTCTCCCTTGATCCTTAAGTTTGACTTGAAGCTGGGTTACAGTAAATAACTGGGCACGTCACACAAAAACCCCCCTATCCGAAGATAGAGGGGACGATTTCAGAGAACACGAGTTGGCTGTGGCTTCACAGGAAGCCACTTCCGGTTTCGCGCAATCCTCTCCTCGAAGGATGTTGTGCTGCAAGACCGGCAGGCAGGTCTCCTGACTTACGGATGGTTGGTTGTTCTTGCCTTCCCATCCCCTTGGACAGTGGCTTCGTAAGAACATCTCCGTTATACAGTGGCGGGACCGTGCCGGATTTACACCGGCTTCCCTATTAACCCGTGCTCTTCCAATGGAGCAAGAAGAATCTGCGGGACCTGGCGGTAGACGTATTTGGTTTAAACCTTCAAGTTCTTTCAACAATTATAGGCGAACTCCCGCCGTCATGACAACCAGTAAAGCAAACTAAGTTGTCCTTTCCCTGCTATTTGACTGCAATTTTCTTAAGAACTTCCAGCGACAATTCCGGATTCCGGCTGTTCTCCGCCATAAAGGCTACCAAGCCATTCCCGTTAAAACCGTTGTCTTTGAACCACTTGGAATGCTGCAGCGGAATGCCGTATAAGTGCTTTTCCATCTTGGGCGGCGCGGTCTTATCCACTTTCTGGCCGTCCGGAGGCTGAATTTCAGCTTCCACGATCCCCTCGGAATAATCTTCCGGCTTAAAGTGCTCGTCCAAAGGCAGAAAAGATCCGCTCTTGGCAAAATTCTTGAACTGTTCTTCCGGCAGAATAAAAATACCGTGTCCGCCATAGCCTAGCTCAACGATCATTTTCTCCGCGGAAAAAATAGGAGATGTCGAGATGCTGATACTAGGCGCGGGTCCGACCAGCGCGATTAGAGACTCTTGGAGCTTGACCGCGTTCTCGGTCGAAGTACCTTCCTTGTTCATAAAGAAAACAGAAACATCCGCTTTGGCCTCATCTTTGCCGCAACCGGCGGCCAGAACGGTAATCAGCAATAAGAGTAAAGCGGCCGGCAACCAGCGTTTTTGTGTCATTAAAATCCCTCCGATGCGATCGTCCATCCAAACGCTGCAAAAAAGCCGGCACTCTACCGGCTTTTCTGAACTAGATTCATATATTCGTTGATTTTATGATCAAGAGATACGCTCATTTCAATAACTGTGTTGGATGTCATGGCTTCGCCCGACTGAACCAACTGCTCCAAACGCCTGCGCATAAACTGAATTTCTTCTTCCAGGTGAAAGAGGGATGCTAGCTTTACAGTTCTTTTCGACAACCAGCGCTGCTCAGGAGCATCATGGCTGTACCAATTTCCCGGATCTGCCAAATGATATTCAAAAGCCATCATGATCCCTCCTTTACCCTAAAGATATCAGTTTTTTCCGAATCTGAAAACTATTTTTTGGACAAACCTTTACAATTTTTTCATAAAAGTTCCAATACGGTCTAAAGCCTCAGTGAGCTGAGATACCGAAGTCGCATAAGAACAGCGGACAAAACCTTCCCCGCCGTTACCGAATACGGCTCCCGGAACAGCGGCAACTTTAGCTTCGACAAGTAGTCTCTGCGCAAACTCTTCGGAAGATAATCCCGTTGATTTAATAGACGGGAAAGCATAGAATGCCCCTTCCGGCTCGTGGCACTCCAGACCGATCTGCCGGAAGCCCTGAACGACTAACCGGCGGCGCTGGTTGTACGAATCCACCATCCGGTCTTTCTCCTCCAGTCCGTTCCGCAGTGCTTCAAGCGCTGCGATCTGGCCCATGATCGGGGCGCACATCACCGTGTACTGGTGAATTTTGAGCATAGCCGAGATTAGCTCCGGGTGCCCGCACATGTAACCGACACGCCAGCCTGTCATTGCAAAGGCTTTGGCAAATCCGCTTACGAGAATCGTGCGGTCACGCATCCCCGGCAGAGAAGCAAAACTGACATGCTTGCTGCCATAGGTCAGTTCCGCATAAATCTCATCGGCGATGACAATAAGATCGTTCTCTTCCACGATTTTGGCGATTGGCAGCCAATCCTCGTAAGTCATGATCCCGCCCGTAGGATTGCTCGGGTAACTCAAGATCAGCACCTTCGATTTGGGTGTCAGCTTAGCGCGCAGCGCTTCCGGCTTCAGCTTGAAATTGTCTTCGGCGAAGGTCTCCAGACCAACGGATACGCCGCCTCCGATCGTAACGATCGGACTATACGCGATGTAACACGGTTCCGGTACAAGCACTTCGTCCCCAGGCGTAATCAGGGCGCGCAGCGCCAGATCGATCGCTTCGCTTCCTCCCACCGTCACGACAATTTCATTAGATGGCTCGTATTTGACCTGGAAGCCGCTGTATAAATATTCGGCAATCGCTTCGCGAAGCTCGGGAAGCCCCGCATTAGGCGTATAGTTGGTACGGCCTCTCTCCAGAGAGTACACGCAGGCTTCACGCACATGCCATGGGGTAATAAAGTCCGGTTCCCCGACCCCCAGAGAAATAATGTCTTTGCTTCCGCTGACTAAATCAAAAAAACGCCGGATGCCCGAAGGAGGAATATCCCGGACCAGCGGCGATAAATAGTCCTGCATGGACTTTTGTTTACGTCCGATTTCATCCTGGTTTATCATCGTCATCGTCCTTTATGGCGAGACCAGCATCCGATGATCATCCTCATGGTCATCAAAAATGATCCCGTCCTGTTTGTATTTTTTTAGAATAAAATGAGTCTTGGTCGAAAGTACCCGGTCCAGCGTGGAGAGCTTATTGGAAACGAACGAAGATACTTCTCTAAGTGTCCGGCCTTCGATTTCGACAAGCAGATCATACGCGCCCGACATCAGATAAACGGACTTCACTTCCGGATATAAATAGATACGTTCCGCAATGGCGTCAAAACCCGTTCCGCGTTCAGGAGTAATCTGCACTTCGATAAGCGCGTTTACTTTCTCGCTGTCTACCTTGCTCCAGTTCAAAACAGTCGCATATTTAACAATAATGTGATCTTCTTCCATCTGACGTATCGCAGATGCCGCCTCTTCCTCTGTAATTCCGAGCATAGTAGCCACAAGGGCCGGATTACGGCGGGAATCTTCTTTGAGGATTTCAAGAATTTGGTGATTAAGATCGTTCATCTTCGAACCTCCTGCTTGGATCATGATCACTTACGCATCCAGCTTAATGGTCGTGCACAACTTGTTTAAGCATAAAATCTTTATTTATCATATTACACCCAGCCCGGTATGAATTCAATAAAAAGCACAATCACAAAAAGGCCGGGAGCTCATCCGCTCTGCAGCCTTAACATCTTATGCATTTTTCACCTCAGCCGGGCACCCCGCTTGCCTTCAAGCTCCCCGGCTCTGCTTGCCCTTCAAAAGGCGCAGCATGGAGCTTTCAATTCCCCGCTTGTGATACGAAGGCAGAATCATTACCGACAAGGAGGACTCCGTCTCGGCCTGGCCGTTCGCTGCCACGAAAGCGATACCTACCAGCTCCTGATCCTCATAAGCGGAAATAAATTGACTGGCGGGGATTTCTTTCAAATGTCTGTAGTCCACACTGAGCTGAGTCAGTTCCGTATACGATTGTATGAAGGGATTTAGAATCCATGGTTTTGGAATTTCACACGTCAAGGAAATCATCTTTGCAGTCCACCTTTCTTCGCACAATACCTCTTCGATAATTATACATCATAATGTATTTTTATTCAATGATACGAATAACTATTCCGCTTAAACCCCGCTATTTATCTTCTTGCTATACAAAAAGCCCCCCGGACGCCACGCCCAATATGCCGATAATCAGCATGATGGGCGTGACGAACCGTAAGGCTGTCTTGTGTCTTGATCTAAGTTAAAGTCTTGATTCCTCGCAAGTTTTATCAGGAACGGCGCCGGATGTGCTGCCGATCTACTCCCCGAATACCCCGGAGCTCAAATACCGCTCCCCAGTGTCCGGCGCTATGCACAGCACCCTCTTGCCCGGACCGAGCCGGCGGGCAATCTGAATGGCCGTCCAAACCGTCGCGCCCGCGGAAGGCCCGACCAAGATGCCTTCTTGGGCGGCCAGCTCGCGCGTCGTGCGCACCGCATCCTCATCCGATACTTGTACGATTTCATCGTACACGTCCGTGTTGAGGATGGCCGGCACAAAGCCCGGGCTCGTCCCGACAAGCTTGTGCGGTCCGGGCTCTCCGCCCGAAAGCACAGGCGAGCCTGCCGGCTCGACCACGTAGATCTTGATGCCGGGAATGCGCTCCCGGAGCACTTCGCCTGTCCCGGTAATCGTGCCGCCCGTTCCGGAGGAAGCGACGAACGCGTCCAGACGTCCTTCCGTCTGCTCGATGATCTCAAGCGCCGTCGTCACCCGGTGGATATCGGGGTTAGCCTTGTTCTCGAACTGCTGCGGAATGTAGCTGCCGGGAATTTCCTTCTGCAGCTCCAGCGCCTTTGCAATCGCACCCGGCATCCGCTGCGCGGCCGGAGTCAACACAACGTCGGCTCCATAGGCCTTGAGCAGATTAATCCGCTCCTTGGTCATATTGTCCGGCATGACCAGGATAGCCTTATAGCCCCTGGCGGCTGCGTTCATCGCCAGCCCGATACCCGTGTTGCCGCTCGTCGGCTCTATGATCGTAGCCCCGGGCTGCAAGAGGCCGTCTTTCTCCGCCTGCGCGATTAAATTATAAGCCGCGCGGTCTTTTACACTGCCGCTCGGATTGAAATATTCAAGCTTCACATAGACTTCCGCATCATCATCCCCTGTCAGACGGTTCAGCCTGACAGCTGGTGTATCCCCGATTAACTCCGCAATACTGTTCACTAATTTTTTTCCCATGGTCGTTTCCTCCCTGATGCATACTGCCGTTCCATTCTAAACCGACCTGAAAGGCTTACTGCCGGGCCCGGTTCCTATACCTACTATTTTTATAGGAATTTAAGGCCTTGTCAAGAGTTTTTGAGCCGGAGCACTTTTCTCATGAAAAACCAAGAGATCAAGGGAGTGCTGCCCAGCAGGAGGAGCAGCGTATTGATCACGACAGGGGCTGTGCTGCGGGAAATCACGATAATAAACAGCAGCGTACCGAGCATTCTCCCCGTATTAATGGAAATCTCGCGCAGCACCACGAATTCCTCCCGTCTGCTCACACTTTCCTCATTCATGCCGATCAGATCAAACACGGACGAAGTCATCGGGATCGTATAGAGCGGAAGAAACAAGGCCGTTCCTACGCCAAAAAGCAGAAGCGTCAAGTAGTTCACCTTCCAATAAAATGGAAGAATCACCACTATGACCATAACCACGCCTACCAGCATCCCCCTGCTCCGGAACTTCGGCTTTAGGAACCGACCAGCAAACCAGAAACTGACGAAAGATACCCCCGACGTAATGAGCGCAAAATTACCAAGCTTCTGTTCGCTGGTTGTCGCGATATAGACCATAAGGGCGATCAGGAAGCCGAATACCCCTTCCCGGAATCCTTGAGCGACGAGAGCCGCGCATACAGGCCGCCAGACATTCCGGGGGCTTCGCAAGCACCGCAGCCCATACGTCCAGTCATAGGTCCCTTCAATCTTGCGTTTTTTGAGAAAAAAACTAACGACAACTCCCAGCAGGAATATAGCCAGTGATATGGAGAAAATCACCTTGTAGCCGATATTCCCGGACATATGAACAATGATTAAGCCCGATGCCCATGGTGCCAGCATGCCGACTCCCGCGCCCATAAGCCCGGCCAGCCCATTGAACCTGTCTCTCGTTTCTCTGCTTGTGACTTCAAAATAGACGATGTTAAAGGCCAGCCAGAAGAAGCCCGCGGCTAGTCCCTGCACCATACCCAGCAGCATAATATAATCGACACTTTTGGGACCCAGCAGAAGAACGAGTATGTAAAAGAAAGCGGATAAAGCTACACCTGTCCGCAGACAGTTCATCTTGTTATGCTCTTTCACCCACTTGCCTGCCAGCCAGAAAGTCAGTGCCGTGCTGAGCTGATGAATAAGTGCAAACCAGCCGATCATCGCAAAATCATTCTTTGCCTTCCACAAGTAAATACTGACAAAAGTTCCGGAGAACGCATGGGCCGCCCCGTACAAGGTATTCTCAAACAGCAGCAGGATCGTTTGGCGATCCAGTCTCGATGCTGCAGCAGGCTCATCGGCCGGCTTGAGTGATTCGACGTACGCCGCAGGGCTTGCTGCGGTTGTCTGCCCGCTCCCCTGTCCGCTGAACCAGGCCATAAACCGGGAGCGGCGCCGGGTTTTGTTCTGCTGCACTTAGAAACCCCTTCCTTTCGGGCAACTTTTCTTCCTTATCGTTACCAAAAGGGGCACTCTTCAATGAAGCAAATTTCTTCCGCTTCCGCGCCTGACAAAAAACAAACCGCACCGTCCGTAATGGACGTGCGGTTTGTTGAACTTTCTTTGGGCAGCTCAGGTCTGCGGATCTTTTTCGACACCGAATGCTGCCAGCATACGCTCTCTTCCCGCTTCATCCAGGAACGTCTCCACTTTAAAGCAAGAAGGACAGACGTATACATTTAATTTATAACCGCCGTCCAGGAACGGTTTGCCTAATGCCGCCGGAACTGCGGCTTTATAATCTGCTCCGGACGACTGCGTACCGGCATGCAGCATCAGTTCACGGCAGGAGGAACACTCGGGCGCTTCTTCCTGCGTATCCAGACAGCTCAGTACCGCTTCGGCATACGCATCCGTATATTCGCTTTCCTCTTCCCAGAGCAAATCTTCCTCGGAATCGGCAGCCTGCGGTTTCTCGTCTTCGTCTTCGTCTTCCTCTTCTTCGTTCAATTCGGAGCCGAGGGTCAGACTGCGGTAATTGCCCAGTTCATTGTAGCAGTGAGGGCAAGATTCCTCAGGCCCGATCTCGGGGTCCCATACGATTTCCGTCTGACACCAGGGACACAACGTTTCTTTCTCTTCTTCTTTTCGCATTTCGGTCATACTTCATACCTCCTAGCTAACTTTCCTCATCCAAGATCTTCTCCTGCCTATTGCACCATCAAATAACGTACACCCAGCCCCATGAACAAGATGGCCAGCGCAAGCAGGATTCCCCATAAATATTTCATTTTCCCGTAACCCTCCCGGTACCGGAGCACAACGCCAGGCCCGCTCTTCAACGTCCCTGTATCTTAAGTAACGCAAGCTCCAATCACATAGGAAAGAGAGACAGAGATCATCATCGAGAGCAATCCGACCGCGCGGTTGTCCCTTTTTATTTCGTCGTCTATTTTAAAATAAGGAGTCAAAAACTCAAAGATAAAATAAGCGGCCATCAGCAGAATGAATCCGAATCCCGCCCACATCAAAGAACGGATCAGCGAATCGTTGTTGAGGATGGCAAAGCGGAATACGTTGCAAATTCCGAATATTTTACCTCCGGTGGCCATTGCCACAGATACATTCCCGCGTTTGATTTCTTCCCAGTCATTGTACTTCGTTACAATTTCAAATAGTGTCAGGAACACGACAACCGTAACAACCGCGACAGAAAAAAAAGCAAGCGCCCCCAAATAAGGATTGCTAAGCAATTGATTCACCTCTTCATGCAAGTGTATGCCCCCTCCGGTATTAAAGTAGTAAACAAGGGAAGAGACTGAGAATAAATCCCAGTCTCTGTGTTAAGGCATACCGCCATTATAGCACGGTTATTTATTTTTTTCAGCCAGCTTCGCTTTCATAGCCGCCAGTTCATCTGCGATTCCGTCAGTCGCGCCGAGCTTGTCAAGTTCGTCATCCAGGCTCTTGCTTTTGGAACGGAGCTCGTTGCTTGCCTGTGCCTCGGCTTCCATTTGGAGAACCTTCTCGGACATGCGGTCAAAGCCTTTGGCTGCGTTGTCCGAACCGAAGCCCGACAGCGCCTGGTTGATATGCTTCTGAGCTTTGGCAGCTTCAGCGCGCGCGATCAGCAGGTCTTTCTTGTTCTTCAGTTTCGTGAACTCATCTTTCATTTCAGACAACTGGCTGCGAAGTTGATCCGCATTGGTTTTGGCGACATCAAACTGGCGCTTCATCTCGTCAAACTTGATCTGATGCTCCTTTTTGTCTTCAAGGGCGCGGCGGGCGAGATCTTCATTGCCCTGCTCCAGAGCTTTCATAGCCTGCTCCGTACGCTTTTCTACCATTTCTTCCGCTTCTTCGTACTGCTGCTTGAATTTCTTCTCGATCGCGATCTGCTTGGCTACCGCAACTTCCGCTTCTTGAATGTCTTGCTCCATATCTCTAAGGAACTGGTTCAACATCTTGACCGGGTCCTCTGCTTTGTCAAGCAGGTCGTTCATTGAAGCCATCGTTAAGTCTCTCAGTCGTTTAAAAATCCCCATAATGGTATACCTCCCGCTTTCGCTTAAATGTCTTATTTTGTTTTTCCATACTTTTTCATACGCGGGACCCACAATTACGTTTCATTCATTCCTAAAATAATTTTTCAACCATCCGGAAGAAATCTTAGTATGGGGGCCAAATCGTTCAGCTGCAGGCCCCTCTGGCCGGCTCTGAGACCCACCTAGATAAGTGATCCTGAACGCAAGAACGCAATGAACAGAGATCTAGTTAAGCTCGACTACCGTAACCCCGTTGCCGCCTTCATTATATCCACCTATGCGGAAGCTTTTGACATGTTTGTGCCTGCGCAAGTAATCTTGAATCCCTGCCCGGAGTACCCCTGTGCCTTTACCGTGAATGACGAAGACCTGGCCGAAATTGTTCAGGAACGACTCATCCAGGAATTGGTCCAGGTCCAGAATTCCTTCCTCGACGTTAGCGCCCCGCAAATCCAGCTCCATCCGGATATTGTCGTCACGAGTACGTTTAACCGTAGCCGCGGCTTGTTGAACCGGTTTTTTCTGAGGAGCCGCTTTGATCACTTCAAGATCGGATTTTTTGACCTTCATCTTCATGATGCCGAGCTGGACGGTCACCTCTGCGGCGTTCACAATGTCAACGACATGGCCTTTCTGACCCAGGCTGATCACCCGGACCTCATCACCCGGCTCGGCATCGGCCTGCCTGGTGCGCTGCGGCTGTTTCGCTCCGGACTTGCGGAGCTTAGGCTCCGCTTCATCCAGGCGGCGGCGAGCATCAATGAGCTTATGCTCCTTGATGGCGCCGGCCTCTTCTTTCGCGAGCCTGCGCAGATCCGCGATGATCTCTTCCGCTTCGCGGCGGGCTTTGGCTACGGCGTCCTGCGCTTCCTGCTGCGCCTTGAGAAGCACCTTGTCGCGCTGCTCCTCGAGCCGCTCCCTCTCTTTGGTCAGAGACGCGCGAAGCTGCTCGGTCTCGCGGCGGATCTGCTCCGCGCTATTGCGCTCAGCCTCAGCCGTCAGACGGTTCTCCTCCAGCGAGGCGATCATAGTCTCGACGCGCTGGTCTTCGTCGCTGACCTGTACGCGGGCGCTGTCGATAATCGCGCGCGGGAGGCCCAGACGCTCCGCAATCGCGAATGCGTTGCTTCGGCCGGGAACCCCGACCAGCAGGCGGTATGTCGGACTCAGCGTCTGGACATCGAACTCCATGCTGGCGTTAATGACGCCGCGCCGTTCGTACGCATACGCTTTGAGCTCGCTGTAGTGAGTGGTCGCGATCATCCGGCAGCCCATCCTGTGGATGTTCTCCAGAAGGGAGATGGCGAGCGCCGAACCTTCTGCAGGGTCTGTACCGGCTCCAAGCTCATCCAGGAGCACCAGGCTTTTGGGCGTCATGTCCTTCAGAATTCCGATGATGTTGGTCATATGACTGGAAAACGTACTAAGGCTCTGTTCGATGCTCTGCTCGTCGCCTATATCGGCATAAATGCCGTCGAACACACAAAGCTCGCTTTCTTCTTCAGCCGGGATAAATAATCCCGACATGGCCATCAGGCTGAGGAGTCCGACTGTCTTCAACGAAACCGTCTTCCCTCCGGTGTTCGGGCCCGTCACGATAATAGTCGTGAAGCTTGCGCCCAGCTCCAGATCGATCGGGACGACCTTGTCCATCGGAATCAGCGGATGGCGTGCGCGCTTAAGCTTCAGGAATCCCCGGTCATTCAGCCGCGGGAGGGTCGCCTTCAGTTCGCGGGCAAGGCCAGCCTTGGCAAACGTAAAGTCCAGCTGGGCAAGCAGCTCGACATCGGCGAGCAGTTCCTCCGATATCTCCGCCACCTGAGCCGTCAGCATGCGCAGAATCTTCTCAACCTCCGCCTCTTCCTTGAGCTTCAGCTCACGAATGCGGTTGTTGAGCGTCACGACAGCTTCCGGCTCGATGAATAAAGTAGCGCCCGAAGCGGACTGGTCGTGGATCATCCCGCCGAACGAAGAGCGATATTCCTGCTTGACCGGAATCACATACCGGTCTCCACGCATCGTTACGAGCGCATCCTGGAGCATTTTCTGGACGGACGTGCTGCGGATCATCTGCTCCAGCTTCTCACGCACACGCGCCTCACCGCTTCTTAACTCGCTGCGGATACGCGCCAGATCGCTGCTCGCGCTGTCCATCACCGATGCGTTATCGTCGATACAGCTTTTGATCCGATCTTCCATCTCTTTGTTATCGCTCAACAGCTCGGCCCAACCCGTAAGCATCGGAATGGGATGCTGCTCGTTCATCGTCTCGAGGAACTTGCGCAGACGCCTTCCTCCGTAAATGGTCGTCGAAATATCAAGAAGCTCGCTCGGGTTCAGCATACCGCCAACCCTCGCGCGGTGTATCGCTGCACGAATATCGCGGATGCCTCCGAACGGAGCTCCACCCTTAAGGCGGTCGACTGCAAAGGCTTCATCCGTCGCCTGAAGGCGGAGTTTTACTTCTGTAAAATCGCCTGAAGGACGCACCTCTTCTGCTTTCGCGATTCCTAACGAGGTTGCCGCATGAGTCCCTAATTTATGTGTGATTTTATGAAATTCCATCGTTTGCAAAATTTTCGAGTTCTTCAATGCATTCTCCCTCACATTTGAATGATCCCTTTATTATATCCAATCCTCCCGGCCGAAGCTATGGAGAGTTCTTTTAAAATGCAAAGTTGCAAAACAGGGTATGCTATATCAGGCATCTTGCAAATGAAAGTCCGCAGGTAACGGCGATTCCCATATTCAGCCAACAAATCAAGGAGGTACCAAAGCGATGCGGTTTCTTGGACATGTGGTCAGGTTTATCGTTTCTGCGCTGGTTTTGATGGTGGTCGGTTGGCTTGTTCCGGGCTTTACGGTCGGGGGATTCTTCAGTGCCCTGCTGCTCGCCCTTGTTATTGCTGTAATCGCCTGGATTATCGAGAGCGTATTCGGCAGGAGAATAACACCGTTCGGACGTGGAATCGTCGGTTTTCTGACAAGTGCGCTCGTTATCTGGCTTTCTCAATTCCTGGTCTCCGGGGTATCCGTCTCGATTATAGGCGCCATTCTTGCAGCGCTTGTCATCGGCATTATCGATTTGTTTATCCCCATCTCCAGTCCGTTTGACAAATCGGATCAATCGCATGGTGCGCGCTGACCTGCTTTTCCCTGCATGATGCTGAAAAAACCGGCCGTCAGCTCGACTTAGCTGAGGCCGGTCTTTCCATTTATATAGTTAAAAATGGAATACAAAGGGAAATTGTCATAAAGGGTTCACCAATTTGCCACTGACTTCCTCTCCCGGCAGGTGTATGATTAATTCGTACATGGTATGTGTGTTGCACTGCCTTGTGCGAATATGGTTACACGGAGGGGACAAATCTATGAAAAAATCAGCCTTATTGCTGATGATGTCTGTCGTATTGATTCTGGCATTGGCCGCATGCGGTAAAACCGAAGAAAAGGCAGGCGAAACCACAGTTACGCCTACCCAGGAGATTTCCGTAGAAGCTTCCAACTGGAAATTCGATAAAGACGTATATACGGTCAAAAAAGGCGAGCCGCTCAAAATCAGCCTTAACAATAAAGAGGGCATGCACGCGCTTCAAATTCCGGATTTAAAAGTAAGTGTAGACGGCGGTAAAAGCAAAGTTATCACGCCCGATAAAGCCGGCACTTATAACATCCAGTGCAGTATTCCTTGCGGCTCCGGACACTCCACTATGACAGCAAAGCTGGTAGTTGAGTAATCTCCGCCTGCTAATACCATCTGCAGATTTAAAAAGCTTGCGTCATTCGTATCCGCTGATACGTAGACGCAAGCTTTTTTGTGTGTTCAGAGGCGGATCTTTCCTACTGGTCGGATTTCTGCCGTTTACGGCGGAGTAAGGCAAAGATCCCGAAAGCGGCCAGCGGAGGAAGCACCGCTATATAAAACAGTCCCTGTTCATTCAGCTCTACGGATGTCAGGTTCCATGACCTTGCCGCTGAGTATCCGATCGCGAACGTCAACATCGTCAGGCTGAGCTGAAGCGGAAGGAGCGGCATCCCCAGTTTGCTGCGGAGGCGTTTGAGCGGTTGGAGTGCTCCCAGGCGCAGCAGCAGCCGGACCGGGAAGCTGAGCACCACCTGCCCGAATACCATCAACAAGGCCAGGCTGAGCAAATCCTCGGATCTTTCATACCAGATACTATCCGTAAGGATGGTTCCTGCACTGAGCAGCGCGGCGTACATGCACACGAACATAATCAGAAGCGGAAGGAGGAAAAAGAACGTAACCGCTATCGCGGTAATGATCGACTGGACTTTTGCCGCTCCCTCTGCTTTCTGCTTTTTACGAATCCATACATAGAACCACCCGAGACAAGCTGAGATCATAATAAAAGCGGCGATAACGACGTTCCCTGCGGCTAACGTTTGTTCCATTGTCTGGTTCTCCTCCTCTCGCTCCACAGTCGCATACCGATTTATCCGGCTGGAACGAAAGCAGGTGTTATGGCTGTAACCGCCTGGCATCTGCGCACGCTTGCCTGGTACGTATGTACGGGTGCATATCTTTTTCGCTTGTCTAAAAATGATCAGATTTTGTATACGAATTTCTTCCTATCTGGTAAAAAAACCTCCCTTGCGGGAGGAGAAGTTTCACTCAATTACGTATACCGCTCCCAAATGCCGCGTGCCCATTCGAGCACATCATCAAGCAGATAGGGAGCTATACGTGAGCTGCCAAGCATGTCCTGGACATAATCGGAGGGCAGAATAACCATCATATGAACGGCAATGACGAGAAGGACAAACGCCTCTATTCCTCCGAGAGCAACGCCCGTTATTCGATTTATTAAATTCAAACCAGGCAGGCGGGCGATGAGGTTGAGCATTCTTCCCGCAATGCCCAGCAGCAGCTTGACCAGAATAAACAGAAAGGCAAATGCCAGTGCACCTGCGATATAAATCTCCAAATTCAGGCCTTTTACCAAAAACTCATATTTATCATAACCGGAAAAAGAAGAAAGGGAAAGCCATTCCAGTAAATATTCGGCAACAGCGCGGTGATAACGGGCCGCCACGAATAACGCGATCAATAACCCGGCCATCGAAACCAGCCCGCTGATCAATCCCCTTGCATATCCCAGGAAGAGTCCTCCCGCCAGAATGACCAGGATGGACCAGTCAAGCACATTCCATGGAGGCAGAACCATTACTCTTTCGGCTCTTCCATGACGAGCTGAACCCATTCGTTATACTCGCTCTGAAGCTTGGAATACTCATCGAGCAGCTTGCTGTGTTCCTCCTGAAGAGCTTCCCAGCGTCCGCTTGTCTGCTCATCACGCCGGCGGAGCTCCGTCAGGCTTTGCTGGGACTGAAGATGGATGCGTTCCAGCTCTTCCAGCTGATGCTGCAGCAAGCCGCTCCGTTTGCTTTCGGCTTCCAGCGCTTCCTGCAGCTTCGCCAGCTCCTGGCTGAGCTTGCCGGTCTCGCTGCGCAGCGTACCCATTTCGCCCAGGCTCGCCCGTTCCTGATCCGCCTGCTCATCCATCAGCTGACGATAAGCGTCCAGTTCTTCCTGTAAAGAGCGTCTCTCCGTGAGCGCCTTCTCCAGCTCTCTCCGGATATTCTGCTCCTGAAGTACCTGCTCATGAGCCATTTGCTGGGTAGCGGCTACTTCGCGCAGCGCAGAGGTCAGTTCGGCATTGCTTGCTTCACCCGCCGCTTTGACCCGGTCCAGCTCCTCACGAAGCTGCGCTTCGCGCTTCATGGCTTCCACGCGGGCTGCTTCCGCTTCTTCGAGCTTGGCAACCAGACCTTCCATGGAGCGGATCTCCTGCGCTGCCCGCTGGCGTTCGGCAGCCAGCTCAAGCTTCGCCGCTTCACGCGCTTCTTCAAGGGCAGCCGTTGATTCGTTCAATTTGCTTTGAGCTTCCCGTTGTCCGTGCTCCAGTTGTTCGAATAAGGCTTCGGCATTCAGAAGTGCCTCGGTCAACTCCCTGGCAAGCGTTTCTTCACGTTCTGTTGCCATTTTCAGCGCTTCCGCCAGCTCTGTGGCCGCAAGCTGCTCTTGAGCGAATCTTCCCTTCTCCGCAGCCAGTTCACGCTCCGCCTTCTCTCTTGCAGCCGCCACTTCCGTGAACATTTTCTCACTCTGAATTAACGCCTCAGCGAGCTGGGTATGGAAAGACGACTCCAGCTCCGCTCTTCTCTGATGGGCGGCAACCGTTTCCTTGTGCGCTTCCTCCAGCGATATCGTAATCTCACGCAGTCTGCTCTCCGCATCAGATTGATGGCGCTCCAGATCCTCCAGCAGCGCTTCAGCGTCCTGCTTCGCTTGCGCCAATTCTCCACGAAGTGCTTCTTCGCGCGCTTCGGCGGATTTAAGCTTCGCCGACAAATCCGAGGAAACGGCATTTTCCTGCACAACGCGTTCCCGCTCTGCGGACAAGTCGCTTTCGGCCGCTTCCAGCGCAGTTTTCAGCCTGCTGACGGTCTGAGCCATCTCATTCCGGCCCGTTTCATGTTCTTTGTGCGCCTCAGAGAGATCTATACGCAGCCCGGCAATTAGAACTTTGGCTTGTTCAGCTGCCTCTGCAGCCGCACTCTCCGCCTCAGCTGCTTCCTGAAGCGCGATTTCCAGCAATTTTTTAGAGTCGTGAAGTTCCGCCTGTAAATTCGACTTCTCCAACTCAAGTGTTCGAGCCCAATCTTCCGTTCTCTGTACGGCTTCTTTAGCTTCAGTCAATTCACTTTGAGCAGACTGCAGGGCATCCGCCTCCTGCTGAAGCGCCCTCTCAAGCGCCTGAGCGGATTCAGCCAGCTTGGTTTTAGCCGCTTCTTGCTGCTCGATATCTTCCAGCATAGCATCTGCGTCTTGCCGGGACTGGGCCAAATCTGCGCGAAGCGCCTCTTCACGCGCTGCAGCGGCCTGAAGCTCGCCGGCAAGTCCGGCTGCTGCCGCTCTCTCCTGCGCCACTCGTTCACGCTCAACTGCCAGTTCGGCTTGCAGCGCAGCAATCTGCTGCTGCGCTTCCTGATTTGTTTGCTCCAATACTGCATACGTTTCACTCAGCTTCGTTTCGGACCCTACCCGGCGCTGCTCAGAAGTTTCTAACGCTGCGGATGCTTCGGTCAGCTTCGACTCAGCCGAAGCATAACGCCGCTCAGCCGCTTCCAGCGCCGCTGCTGTTTCTTCCAGCTTCGCTTCCACCGATGCCCGCTTCTGCTGCTCAGCTTCACGCGCTGCCTTCTCACTCTCTGCTGCCTCCAGCGCTTCCAGAAGCTCGGTCTCCGCGGATTCCCGCGCTGCCGCCGCTTCCTGCTTCGCTTGCTCCAACGCTGCGCTTGTCTCGCCCAGCTTCGACTCAGCCGAAGCATGACGCCGCTCGGCCGCTTCCAGCGCCGCTGCGGTTTCTTCCAGCTTCGCTTCAACCGAAGCCCGCTGCTGCTGCTCAGCTTCACGCGCTGCCTTCTCGCTCTCTGCTGCCTCCAGCGCTTCCAGAAGCTCGGTCTCCGCGGATTCTCGCGCTGCCGCCGCTTCCTGCTTCGCTTGCTCCAGCGCTGCGCTTGTCTCGCCCAGCTTCGACTCAGCTGAAGCATGACGCCGCTCAGCCGCTTCCAGTGCCGCTGCGGTTTCTTCCAGCTTCGCTTCAACCGAAGCCTTCTCCTGCTGCACCGCTTCACGCGCTGCCTTCTCGCTCTCTGCTGCCTCCAGCGCTTCCAGAAGCTCGGTCTCCGCGGATTCTCGCGCTGCCGCCGCTTCCTGCTTCGCTTGCTCCAGCGCTGCGCTTGTCTCGCTCAGCTTCGACTCAGCCGAAGTATGACGCCGCTCGGCCGCTTCCAGCGCCGCTGCGGTTTCTTCCAGCTTCGCTTCAACCGAAGCCCGCTGCTGCTGCTCAGCTTCACGCGCTGCCTTCTCGCTCTCTGCTGCCTCCAGCGCTTCCAGAAGTTCGGTCTCGGCGGATTCTCGCGCTGCCGCCGCTTCCTGCTTCGCTTGCTCCAGCGCTGCGCTTGTCTCGCTCAGCTTCGACTCAGCCGAAGCATGACGCTGCTCGGCCGCTTCCAGTGCCGCTGCGGTCTCTTCCAGCTTCGCTTCAACCGAAGCCCGCTGCTGCTGCTCAGCTTCACGCGCTGCCTTCTCGCTCTCTGCTGCCTCCAGCGCTTCCAGAAGTTCGGTCTCGGCGGATTCTCGCGCTGCCGCCGCTTCCTGCTTCGCTTGCTCCAGCGCTGCGCTTGTCTCGCCCAGCTTCGACTCAGCCGAAGCATGACGCTGCTCGGCCGCTTCCAGCGCTCTCGCAGTTTCTTCCAGTTTCGCTTCCACCGAAGCCTTCTCCTGCTGCACCGCTTCACGCGTGGATTTCTCGGCCTCAGCCGACTCCTTAGCAGCTTTGGCTTCCAAACGGGCCGATTTCAAAGCCTCGGTTGATTCACGCAGCTCTTCATCGGCTGCCGCTTTACCCTGTTCCAGGTCTTCCAGCAACGCTTCCGCATCGCTTCGGGCCTGCGCCAATTCCCGGCGCACTTCTTCCACCCGCTCAGCGGTATCAAGCAGCTGCTGTTCCTGCTGTTGCACTTGTTCCCGGCTCTCAGCAAGCTCACGCTGGGTCTCTTCGGAACGCTGCTTAATTAGGGCAAGCTCAGCGCGCTGGGTCTGCTCCCGTTCAGCTGCTTCACGCAGCTCCTCGCGTACAGCCTCTGCCTCGGCTTTCTCACGCTCTACTTCTTCCAGCAGTGCTTCGGCATCGCGCTGAGCCTGCTGAAGCTCACTGCGAAGCATCTCTTCACGCTCGGCAGCAAGCTGGGCCGCCTCATTTAATTGTTCTTCCAGCTCTTTGCTTTCCTGTACGCTAACATGCGCCAGCTCCAGCTCCGACTTAATCGCAGCGAGCTGTGCATCTGCAGATTTCTTCTCTTCTTGCAGCCTTGCAAACTCTGCATCCGATTGTTGCTGTCTGGCTGCTGCAGCCGCCTTCTCATGCTCCAGATCTTCCAGCAGCGCTTCCGCATCCTGCCGGGCTTGTTCCGCTTCCTTGCGTACGCTGTTTTCCCGCTCCGTAAGCTGCTCAAGCTCAGACTTCAGATCTTGCAGCTGCTGCTCCTGCTGCTTGGCCCGCTCCTTGAATCCGCTCAGCTCACGCTGGACTTGTTCACTGCGCTGCTTAAGCAGAGCGAGCTCCGCCCTTAAAGTCTGCTCCTTCTCGGCCGCTTCCTGGATCTGAACCAGAGATGCTTTAGCGTCACTTCGAAGCTGCTGAGCGGCTTGCTTTTCTTTCTCAAGCTCTTTACGCAGAGATTCAACATTTTGTTTAGTCCGGTCTGCTTCAGCCTGAAGTTTCTTCTCACGCTCAACAGTCTCATCTAATTTTTGCTTCAACTGCTGGGCTTGTGCCGCATCTTTCTCCATTTGCTGCTTTAACGTATTCTGCACGTTCTGGAGTTTCTCCCCATGCTGCTTAGCCTGCTGGAGCTCACTTCGCAGCTGCTCTTCCCGCTTAGCGCCTTGCTGTGACTTGTCGCGAGCTGTGCTGAGCTCACGCTGAATTTGCTCACTTCTCTGTTTGGCCTGCTGGAGCTCGGCTTTCATTTCCTGCTCACGCTTAGCAGACAGCTCTCCCTGTTCACGGGCTTGCGTCAGTTCCTGACTGCGCTGCTGCTCTTCCTGCTTCGCTTTTTCCAGCTCCTGCCTGGCCTTCTCGACGGCAGATTCAGCTTGAGCAACGGCTTTATTCAAATCGCCGAGCTTGTTTTCGGACTGATCGAACCGCTGAGCCAGCTGGGCTTTCTCGTCCGTCAGATTAACGGCAGCGAGCACTGCTATTTTATATGTATCCAGACGCGGGTAACTGGAGGCGATCTGAACCATTTGTTCATTGACCTCAGCTGCCACTTTTCTTACATAAGACGGGTTGGAATTCCCTCTTAATTTGTATTCGTTTCCATATATGTCAACGGTAATATTCGCTCTTTCTTCCGAATTCACGATAAATCCTCCTTCGGTTGTGCAGCATTCGAATCGGCCGCATGTAACGCCAGCAGCGGTTCAGACAAATTTAACCCTGCCTATACACGTTAACATAAAAATGAAGGGCCGGTCCATCGAGTAAGAATTCGATGTGACCCGCCCTATTTCCTTCTGCATGCCCTGATTTTTCAGCGAAAGATCACTTGCGCAGTTCCGCTCCGAAAGCGGTCTCCAGTGCTTTTACAACGCCCTCGTGCAGTTGAGCGACTTCTTCATCCTGCAAAGTGCGATCCGGATGCCGGTATACAAGTGCAAACGCGATACTTTTCTTCCCTTCGCCCAGACGTTCTCCTGTGTATACATCGAACACACGGATAGACTCCAGAAGCTCTCCTGCGGTGTCTGCGGCCAGTTTCTCCAATTCACCGACCGGCACCGCAGCGTCTACAACCAGCGCCATATCCCGGCTTGCAGACGGGTAACGAGGCAGCAGTTTGTAGTCCGCTTCATAATCCGCATGTTGAAGAATCGGACCCAGCTCTGCTTCCAGTACATACGTGTCTTCCAGATCGCGCTTTTTCTGCAGAGCAGGGTGAAGCTGTCCCATATATCCGATCGGCTGACGCTCTCCGGAAGAAGTTACCAGAATCAGCTCGGCGGTCCGGCCAGGGTGATAGCCTTCTTTTTGGGCCGAGCGATATTCCACATGAAGCCCCAGATAAGAAGTTATCCGTTCAAAAACTCCTTTGATATCATAAAAATCAACTTTTTTCTGCTTTTGCTGCCAGTGACTGCCTGTACGGCTGCCAGTCATCGCGATCCCCAGAACGCGTTTCTCCTGCGGCTGTTTAGTTAACCCGGCTTCGGCTTCTTCCGACAGGAAGACTGTGCCGGTTTCAAAAATAGCCACATCGTCATTCTTGCGGTTGCGGTTGTAAGTAACCGTCTCAAGCAGCTGCGGTACAATCGTGGTACGCAGCACACTACGGTCTTCACTCATTGGCATAGCCAGCGGGATCGGCGTGTATTCCGGATACAATCCCGGATAATCTGCCGTACTTTCGCGATGCGATAAAGTATAGGTGATCACCTCATGAAGTCCGCTGCCGGTTAGAAGACGTGTGATCGTACGGCGAAGCGCCTGTTCGCGTGTCAGGGAGCCCGGAGTCGTTACTCCTGTCATCAGGGTGGTCGGGATATTATCATAACCGTAAAGACGGGCGATTTCTTCAATAAGATCCACATCCCGGGTAATATCCCCGCGGCGACCCGGAATTTGAACAATCAGGGAACCGCCGTCAAGCAGACCATATTCCAGTCCCAGACGGTCCAGAATTTCTTTGACCTGCTGGATGGAGAGATCAGTGCCGAGGTAATGATTAACCCGGTCCAGCTTAAGGGCGATCTTAGCATGCGTATAAGCAGCACCGATCTCCTGGACAATTCCTTGTGCTACTTTTCCGCCGCAGCACAGGATGAGAAGCGCGGCTGCGCGGTCCAGAGCCGAGATGACGGCTTCCGGATTCACTTCTTTCTCGAAACGAAGACTCGCTTCGGAACGAAGTCCAAGCTGACGGGATGTTTTACGGACAGAAGGACCTGCAAAACGTGCCGATTCAAGCAAAATATTCGTCGTGCCTTCGGTAACCTCCGAGTTGGCTCCGCCCATAACGCCTGCAATCGCAATCGGCTTGATACCGTCCGTTACAAGCAGCATGTGCGGCTCCAGCGTACGCTCTACGTCATCAAGGGTGACCATCTTCTCCCCTTCATGAGCGAGCCTTACAACGATACGGCCGGAATCGACCTGATCGGCATCGAACGCATGCAGCGGCTGTCCGTATTCAAGCATGACATAGTTGGTCACGTCGACGATATTATTGATCGGACGCACACCGGCTGCCATCAGGCGGCTCTGCATCCACAGCGGTGAAGTGCCTACGGTTACACCTTCAATGAGACGAGCGGCATACTGCGTGCACTCTTCCCGGGCATCAATCTTGACGCTGATGCGGTCTTCCGCTTTGGTTGTGCTCATCTCAACATTCGGATGCCGCTTATCTTCCGGCAATTGGACAGGACGGCCCAGAATTGCACCGATTTCATAGGCGGTTCCGATCATGCTCAGACAGTCCGAACGGTTCGGAGTCAATTCCATTTCTAGCACTTGGTCATCGAGCGTCAGCACATCCAGAATGGATAGACCGACTTCGGTGGATGCCGGCAGAACCAGAATCCCCTCCTGGATTTCTTTGGGCAGCAGCTTATCGTTCATGCCGAGTTCCTTGGCCGAACAGATCATCCCCTGGGACTCCACACCGCGCAGCTTGGCGCGTTTGATTTTGAAATCTCCCGGAAGGACCGCGCCGATTACGGCAACCGGCACTTTTTGACCGGCATCCACATTCTTCGCTCCGCAGACGATCTGCAGGTCTTCCCCGCTTCCGACATCTACGGTACATACATTCAGCTTATCCGCATCGGGATGCTTCGTCTTTGCTTTGACATAACCGACAACAACACCCGACACACCTTTATTGAGCGCTTCGACAATATCGACCTCAATGCCGCTTCTCGTCAATTTTTCAGCAAGCTCTTCCGCTGTGAATCCTTGCAGATCCACGTATTCCGACAGCCATTTATAAGAAACTTTCATCGTCTTATTCCCTCCTCTTCCGATTCTATAGATGAATAAACTGCTTCAGGAAACGCAGGTCGTTTGTATAAAAATGGCGGATATCTTCCACCCCGTATTTCAGCATCGCAACACGTTCGACACCCATACCGAAAGCGAATCCACTGTATTCATTCGGATCGTAACCCGACATTTCAAGTACGCGCGGATGTACCATACCGGATCCCAAGATTTCGATCCAGCCTGTTTGTTTGCAGGTCCGGCAGCCCTTGCCGCTGCACATCATACAGCTGACATCGACCTCAGCGCTCGGTTCCGTGAACGGGAAGAAGCTCGGGCGCATCCGAATCTGTGTATCCGGGCCATACATCTCGCGCATGAATTGCAGGAGGGTCCCTTTCAGATCCGTCATGCGGATACCTTTATCGATCACAAGTCCTTCAATCTGTGTAAATTGATGAGAGTGAGTAGCGTCATCGTCATCGCGGCGGTATACTCTGCCCGGAGAAATGATACGAATCGGCACGGCGCCTTTACGCGCTTCCATCGTCCGTACCTGCACAGGGGAGGTCTGGGTTCTCAGCAGAATTTCATCGGTAATATAGAAAGAATCCTGCATGTCGCGGGCCGGATGATCTTTGGGCAGATTCAGAGCTTCGAAATTATAATAATCACGCTCCACTTCCGGACCTTCTGCAATCGTGAAACCCATCCCGATAAAAATATCTTCGATTTCCTGAGTAATCTTGTTCAGCGGATGTACGGCACCCTGCTCGGACGGACGACCCGGCAGCGTTACATCGATGGTTTCGGCGCTCAGGCGCTTCTCCGTCTCCAAACGGTCGTACTCTTCCTGTTTGCGGGCAATAACCTCTTCAATAGCCCCGCGCACATCATTGGCCACCTGACCGATCACCGGGCGCTCTTCCGCGCTTAATGCACCCATACCGCGCAAAATCTCGGTAAGCGGTCCTTTTTTGCCCAAATACTTAATTCTAAGCTCATTTAGCTCCTGCTGGCTGCCGACAGCGGCTAACTCCTGCAAAGCTGTTTCCTTCAACGCTTCCAATCGTTCTCTCATCGGTAATCCCTCCTTTGAATCTGTCCATGCTAACGGGTTTTCCGCCCAACAAAAAAAGCCTTCCCGCCCGGTAAGGGACGAGAAAGCCGTGGTACCACCCTTGTTAGACCTGCACGTGCACGGCGACGGGTTGTCGCTTCAGTTCGTGTACGGTCTCACTTCATTCGAATAACGGTTCGTAGCCGGTGCTCTCTACTGGTCCGGGCCCTGTGCCCGTGTTCAAGAGACTGCTCGGGAGCGAACTTCGGCAGCCTGGTTCCATGGGGACACTCTCAATCTCCGGTGTCGCCTCCCTGTCCGGAAGTACTGCGTACTCTTCTCCTTCAGCGCATTTGATATGCGGTTCGTGAAGCTTCTTGCTTTAGTTATGCCCTCTATTATATGAAAAACACCCCGGCGTTGCAAGCCTATTTGCGTATCTGTGCGCAGCGGGAGAGCTTGCGGCCAAGGTGGATTCTTAGTTCTTGCTCAGCAGAAGATAATCTAAGTCAAAAGCTTAAGCCCTACGGCCGCTGAGATAATCATCGCGATAAACACGATCCGCCGCCAGTCTTTGGATTCCCCGAACACGAACATGCCCAGGAGTGTCCCTCCGCTCGTACCGATTCCGGTCCATACGGCGTAGGCGGTTCCCATCGGAATCGTCTCCATCGCGATAGACAGAAGCGAGAAACTCAAACCGAAACCGATAATAAGCATCAAGAACCAGGTTAAGGTACGCTTTTGACTAATTTTATTCATCGAATATACGCCGAGCACTTCTGTACAACCTGCTAGAATCAGTGAAACCCAGGCCATTATCGATTCGCTCCTTCCGCCGGTCCCGGATTATCCGGTTCCTTTGTCGTTAGTTTAAGTCCGACCACGCCGCCAAGAAGAATAAGAATAAAGAGCACTTTCAACCAGCTGAACGGTTCCTGAAAAAAAACAGTTTCCGCAATAACCGTACCTGCCGTGCCGATCCCGGTAAAAACCGCATACACCGTTCCGACAGGCAGTCTTCTCGTCGCCTCTAGCAGCACCCAGAAACTGATAATGATGGCAAGCGCGGTCATCCCCCACGTAAGGGCGCTGTCCGCGTGTTTCAACCCCGATACCCAGCCGATTTCAAGAAATCCTGCGGCCAATACGTAAATCCAATGTTTGTTCACTGCCTCTGCCTCCAGACTTTCTGTCATTTATGATGAAGGAGAAATTCCTCTCTTAAATACTTCCCATGACGCTTCCAGCCTTCTCTCGAAGCTTGCCGGCGTCCCGTACAGAAGCTCAACGATCATACCATCCATCAGACAAAGGTAGGCTGCAGCGGCTGTACTGGCGTCCACAGCTATAGAGATCCGGTTGTTTTCAAAAACCGCTGTAAGGAGCTCTTCGAGCCTGCCCAGATAGACATAGGCCAGTTCCATGCTTTCCTTATAAAGAGCCGTCGGTGGAAAATACATCATCCGGATCCAGAACTTCGCCCCGTTATCGTGCTCATATTTGTCACGAAAATACAGCAGCAGATTATAGAGTTTGCCGTGAAGAGGCTGATCCGGGTCTGCGTCCAAGTGCGCCGTCGCAAAAGCCAGCTCCTCTTTGGAGGCGTCCTGCAATACGCTGAGAAAAAGCTCTTCTTTTCCTTTGAAGTGCGCATAAATAGAAGGGGTCTTAATGCCGACTTCTTCTGCGATTTGCGCCATCGATGTCCCCTCATAACCTTGTGCGGCAAAAAGATCCAGAGCTGCGGTTTTGATACGCTCAGAGGTATTCATGAGTAAGATTCTCCTAACTAACATTAGTTAGGTTAGTATCTCACACTCGGCCTGTGATATCAAGAGCCTTCTCCGAATTTTTGACTTTGCCTTCATTTTTGCGTTAAATGGAAGAGAATATACCGCCTGCAGCAGAGTCGTTTGGCGGTTAACCAGAAACGTAGGAGGCTAAACGATGAAATACCGCAAACTTGGTTCAACCGGATTAAAAGTATCCGTGATCGGTGTAGGCACCTGGCAGTTCGGCGGTGAATGGGGCGTGGATTTTACCCAGCCCGAAGTGGATGCTATTCTCGACAAGGCGCGGGAGCTCGGAATTAATCTGATCGACACGGCAGAGTGCTATGGCGATCATTTGTCCGAATCTTTCATCGGCGACTATTTGAGCCGCCGCGACCGCGAGAGTTGGGTAGTGGCTACGAAATTCGGCCATCATTTCCATGATCGTTTCAAGCGCGATGACCGGTACTCCGCTGAAGACGTGCTGACCCAGCTGGACGCTTCACTCAAAGCGCTTCGTGTGGATTATGTCGACCTCTATCAATTTCATTCAGGCCCGGACTCCGCCTTTGACAGCGATGCATTGTGGACGGCGCTGGATAAGCAGAAGCAAGCGGGCAAGATCCGTCACATCGGCACATCCATCGCTAAGAATGACAATCTCCACCAGGTAGCCGCTTCAAGCAGTGTCGGCTCTGAAGTCATTCAAGTCGTCTACAACCGCCTGGACCGCGCGCCGGAGCAGGGCGTATTCGATTCCTGCCTGGAGCAGAATCTCGGCGTACTGGCCCGCGTCCCGCTGGCAAGCGGTTACCTCAGCGGCAAGTACAAGCCGGGCGCAACTTTCGCCCAGACGGATACGCGGCACCGCCACGATCCCGAGGCTACGCTGCGCAAGCTGGAGGAAGTGCAGCGCATTCAGGCGCATGAGGTGCCCGAAGGCATGGACATGGCGACATGGGCGCTCGCCTGGTGCCTGAAGCATGACGCGGTTACCGCCGTCATTCCAGGCTGCAAGAACACCGCTCAAGTGGAAAGCAACGCCAAAGCGGCGGATTACTTGAGCAGCAACCACGTGCAGGCGTGGACAGAGGAGCAGGCCGGCTAAATCGGCATGTGGACCGCAAAGCTCAGCGCTCTACCGCGAGGGTAATAGTGACTGCCTTAACGAGAGCACAAATAGAATTTAGCAGACTGACGACAAAGGGGCTGTCCCAAGAGTCATTTCAAGAAAATCAGTCCCACTTTTCACGTGATATTCGGTTAAAAAAGAACCTTCAGATCCACTTTATAGTGGTTTTGAAGGTTCTTTTGCACATATTATAGGATTGCCTCACCAGTTTCACCCTTTTGAGACAGCTCATTTAGTCATATCAGCGCCGCTGTCAAACATATCCCCCTGGACACAACCGCATTTTCCGGAAGTGTAAGTCTTTAGGGGCCGTTTAGAATCAAACTATCTTACTGTTCTGCTTTCTTATCAGACCTTGCTTCGCTTTTTTAAGGAAAGTTCTGAATCCTCAGATTTGAAAAGACGGCCGCGCCCTCCGGACTGACCTTCGTATACTCCGCATAATACGTACAAGCTCCGCTCATATAGAAATTATTCGAAGCCTCGCGGTTATACATACCTACATTTACCGTCCCCAAATTATTCCTCGACTTGCCCGGGCAGACCTCATATAGACTTGCATAAGCGTAATTGTCGTACCACACAATCGTATCCAACTTCAAAGTCATCCGCCCATACTGGTGATCACCGTTTATGGACCCGGTCCGCTGGCCGGATTCCGTTACGAACCGGTTGTTGCTCTCCGGATAAGCAAAGGCGGAAGCAGCCATCGTAAGAGACATAATACCGGTCAGGGCGAGTGATACAATTTTCTTTTTCATAATAAACCTCCTTATAAGGGATTTAATTACATGAATATATTACCATAATTCTAACTATATTTCAAAAAATCAAAATATAACTGTCTACTATTTATTTTTTTGGTTGTAATCATTCTTTTTAACTGTTATCGCAGGTTTAAGCTAGACTGTCCCGCCAGCCTGTCCGCTGCCAGCTTCATCCCGGCATATGCCGCAGATAAACGAGGCAAAACAACTCCGCTTCCCCGGCTGCTGCCAGGAAAGCGGAGTTGTTGATTCTCCGGCTTATTTAACTTCGTAGAACTTATACAGATCGTCCAGCAGCAGATTAGCTGCTTTCACGCCGCCGGCCGTATTCCAAATTGCGTCGTTGACCTTCTGGGTCTTGCCGTTCTTCACTACATTAAGGTTCTGCCAAAGCGGATCTTGGGTGATCGCTTCCTCCTGCTTGACTCCATCCCCGTTACCGGTTTCATACGTAAAGTAGAACAGACGGTCCGCATCCACCTCAGGAACACGCTCCTTGGTGATTTCCTCCACGAATGTATCCTTCGCTTTCACCGGAGTCCGGGCAATGCCGATCTGTTTGAAAATGATTCCGGTAAAGGTATCTTCCAAGTAAATACGTGTCTTCCCTGCCATAAAGCGGACAACCGATACTTTCTCCTTCAGCTTGTCTCCGGCTTTACCTTTGAAATCCTCAATACGTTTGTCGAAGTCGGCAATTACTTTCTCGCCGTCTGATTTTTTGCCGAGCGCATCCGCATACAGACTGAAGTTGTTCTTCCATTCCCCGCGCAGCGTCTCCGAGAAGACCGTAGGAGCGATTGCTTTAAGCTGCTCATATACTTTTTCCTGACGCATTTTATTCCCGATAATAAGATCCGGCTTCAGGCTGGCAATCAGCTCAAGATTGGGCTGCTGCTCGTCCCCGACGACTGTTACGCCTTCCATATCTGCTTTAATATGATCATACCAAGGGTTGCCTGTAAATGATTTAACCGCACCAACCGGCTTAATGCCTAGTGCCAGAAGAGCTTCCGTCCCTTCATTCGTCAAAATAACGACGCGCTTGGGAGCGGCCGGTACATCGGATTCGCCCATGGCATGCTTAATCTTAACGGTTGACGCTGTTTCTCCCGCTCCAGGGGTTGCCGCACCCCCATTAGAAGTATCCGTATTCTTGCCGCATGCCGCCAGTACCAGCACCATGGCAAGAACGATCATTCCGAGTACGTATACTTTACGTGCTGCTGATTTCATCGATCTATTCTCTCCTGTCTTGTATGTATTCTAGATGACAACGAATGATAATGATTATCATTCACCAAAGAAATATACCTTTTAGAAGCCTGCTTGTCAACCATTACATTCAGTTTCTCCCCCGCTGCTTCCATTTTCTCTCTTGCTTTTAAATCAAAGCTGGTTTCCGGCAGAATATCTCCGCATATACATTTAAAGTGACGGACAAGATCAAGCACTTATATAGTTTCATTACAACCGGCTATATTCTCCTCTTAGCTGTTCATTGATTAAAACCAAAGGAGCGTCGATATCCTTGTCTATGCTGCTTCTCGCATGCATGTTCACTCTATTGATCCACGCATCCGAAACGGCTGCCTATGCGGTCCGGCTAGCCGGTATCCGGATAGGCAAGCTCGCTGTGGCGCTATCGCTTGCCGGAATGATTGTTCTCGTATCCCGTACTTCCAATATGTTTCAAGGGATGCTGACGGCAGGAATAGCCGACAACGCAGGTCTGACTGATCCTCATCTGGCTTTGGCGCCGTTTCGCTATGTACTCATTTCCTCCTCCATCGGAACGGCTGTCGCAATCCTGCTCTTCCCGACACTAGTAGCTTTGTCCGCGCGGATGATTGCCCATTTTGAAGTGACAGGCTCTATTCCTCTGATGCTCAAAGCAACCGCGAATATTCATAGCGTCAAAAGAGCCAAGCGCCATATCCGCCTGCCCCGATTAGATATGCTGTCCCGCCTCCGAGTCGGGGGTGTGCCCAAACGTCTGATTGTGCTGAATGTAGCCGTTACCGCTATATATACCGTCGGTGTGCTGGCTGCCCTGTACGCTTCGGCATTTACACCAGACGGCAAATCGCAGGCGACGATGTCTTCCGCCCTGATCAATGGCGTTGCGACAATCATCATGACGCTTTTCCTTGATCCGCGGGTGGCTCTCTTGACGGACCGGGCGATGAGCGGCAAAGCAAGCCAGGAATCCATGAACAAAATGTTCGGTCTGCTGATGCTCTCCCGCCTTGCCGGGACGATTCTTGCACAAGTGCTGCTTGTTCCCGCCGCCGCATTTATACGCTGGACGCTTTCCTTGTATTAGAATTCTCGGCAAATCATTGATTTTTATTACCGTCTGGGGAAATCATATCGTACAAACACCCCTTTGTTTATGTGATCCGGACCCGGCTTGATTCATAGAATCTGAGCCTGGTATGCGTTTATTGCACGGGATTCTTTTTCCCGGTATGATGAGGTGTACATTGCCCAACCGGAAGGAGTTTTCCACATATGATCGGCCCGGCCGACGGAAAAGAACGCATTGTCAGTATTGATATCATCCGCGGATTTGCTCTTCTGGGCATCTTCCTCGTGAACATGCCGACCTTCAGCGGCAGCGAATTTAGAACCTATGACGGAGCGGACCGGTACATACGGATGTTTTTCGATCTATTCGTTCAAGGAAAATTTTACCTGATCTTTTCTTTTTTATTCGGACTCGGCTTCTATCTTTTCATGTCACGCGCGGAACAGAAAGGATACGGCAAGAGCTTGTTCTTCCGAAGATTATTTATTCTTCTTGTGATCGGACTTGCGCATCTTATCTTCCTCTGGAAGGGGGATATCCTGACGCTGTATGCCATCACCGGATTACTGCTGCCCGCTTTCTATCCGATGCGCACCGAAGCCTTATGGTTCTGGGGACGTCTGCTGGTAATCGGCTACCTGCTGCTGACTCTGGGACTCTCCGCCATAATCGTTCTAGTTGATGCGCTCCTGGAAGGCCGCATTAATCCGGCTTTTGGCGGCCCCTTGTTTACCGCCAGCGAGATACAGAGCGCCCTCCAGGCTTTCCGGACACTTCCATGGACCGAATGGCTTGCTTGGCACTGGCAAGTGGAAGTTTTCGAATCGCTTGCCAACCAGCTGACGATGCTGCCTATTATTCTCGGCATGTTCCTGCTGGGACTTGCGGTCGGCAAAAGCGGCATGCTTCAGAACGTGGAAGCCCACCGTTCCCAGTGGAAGCGGCTCCGCCGCCGGAATCTGGCTGCAAGCGTGCCGCTTCTGGCATGCACCGCAATCATCTATGCATTCGGAATGGAATCCAGCCTCAGCGCTGTCGTCTATTTCATCACTTACATAAGCGGCTACACGCTTGCTTTTGTATACATCTCCCAGTTGGCTCTGCTGCTTGAGAAGCCCGTGTGGCAGCGCAGGCTCCGCTTCCTGCAGCCGTACGGCCGTATGGCGCTGACCAACTATTTGACCCAGACGGTCCTGTGCGTAGTCCTGTTCCTGGGCTTTCGGCTGTACGGCCATGTGAATGTATGGCAAGGAGCCCTGATCTGCCTTGCGATTTACCCGGTCCAGATTGCCTACTCCGCATTCTGGCTGCGACGTCACCGCTATGGACCGGCAGAATGGGTGTGGCGGCGCCTTACTTACGCCGGTATGGCAGACCAACCCGGCAAACAGCAGTCTTAGCCGCCGCAGCCTGTATCTCCGTACAAAAAGGACCTTCTGTCTCTCCAGACAGAAGGTCCTTTTTGGATGTGCTGAACTTATCACACATCATAAATGCAGTGTTGATATTCATTCGCACATAATGCCGAATAACTGCGTGAAGCCGCATTCCGTGTTCAATACAGCTTCATTTCTTTTTTAAATACAGTCTCATCGTCATTGCTGTCCATAATCCTTACTTCAAGCACACAATTGCCCGGGAGCGGAAGGAATGGGCCCTGCGCGGTATAACTGTAAGCAGTAAAGTCTGCTATCTTCATTTCGTTCTTAGATCCGCTTTGCAGCTCCAAAGGTATCTGAATAGGAGCCAAAGCCGAATCATCCCCTGCTGCGGGCTGATATTGGACGTTCATTTGAACATGTTTGGGAGCGCCCGTATTCTCAGGCAGCCACACCGTTACCGCGAACGAATTGGTTCCTGGCGCATTAGGGGTAACGACAGCGGTCATATGCGCCGTCTTGCCCATTTCGTGCCAGTTAAGCGGCTGGTTAGGCGGCGCAGGCGACAAATAAGTCAGAAAGCCCACAGCCAACAAGATAAGCAGCATCGCGCTGAAATCAACCTTGTACAAGCTGCGAACGGCCTGCTCGTTGTTCTTTTTCATATAATAACGAAGAAGTGCTCCTGTTCCTGCAACGACAAGCACCAATCCTAACTTAATAAGTAGAAGGATACCCCACTGCGTATCGAAAATATAGGTCAGATCCGGCAGGAAGAGCAGCACAAGAACAGACCCGCTGACGGCCAGAACAACGATGGACCCTAGCGCTGCCTTTGAGAAGGCCTTCAAGAAACCGGTAAACTCATCCCTTTTCTTTGTGTAAAGAACCCACGCGGCAATCAGTCCGCCCACCCATAATGCAGAAGCTGCCAAATGGACCGCATCGGAGAGAACGCTTGCCCATTCCGGCGAGAATGTTACCGCGTGTCCCGATAGACTCTTGGTTAGCAGCAGCGCCGCGGCCCAGGCATAATCGAGCCATGCCCTGCGGGTGAGCAGCATAAAGCCCAGCAGTGAAAGCGCCAATGATACCAGCCATGATATTCCGATGCCCGTACGGGTCAGGAGATTGCCGAGCTGCGAAAGACCGCCCCCGCCCAGCAGAGACTCCAAATGTGTAGCGACTACAAAAAGCAGCGTAATCAGATAGAACAGCTGCAGCATTCTCGTCCATTTGGACGATACAGCCTCAGGAAGCTTCCGGATAGAAGCGGTCCGCCTCCAGAACAGCCAGCCTGTCAGCGACAGCATCGCCGCATACCAGAAGCCGCGGGCAATGAACTGGAGCAGCCCGTCAACGCCCGAGCTCCCGATTCCGTGTTCATGCGGCGCCTCTCCGGCAGCCGAATCTCCCGAAGCAGGCGGGTCCCCGACTGTAATCGGATAACTGCCTCCGACAGGATGCCCATCCCCCGAGATGACGTGATACGAAACCAGATACAAACCCTCGCCGAGCTTCGGCAGCTTCAGCACAATCGCCGAGCGGTCTTGAGTCATGCTTGCCTCTTCATCTGTTATCTTGTTACCGCTCTGATCCAGCACATGAATGTAAAAAACACTTTCCTCCAGCGCTTCATTAAAGGTGAGACGGATTTGTTCCGGCCCTTGCTCCATCCTGCTGTTCGGAGCCGGTTCGGTGTTAATCAGAGCCGCATGAGCGGATGCTTCTCGCGGAAACAGCCCGACAAGCAAGCTCAGAATCATGAATATGCCGGCCAATACACGGCCGTAACGCTTTAAGACAATGGCCACCTATTCTACTCTCCCTCAAATGTTAATCTTTCTGTGCAGCGTCCGGCCGGCCTACGACAAACTTAAGCCTGGCAGCCAGCAAAGAGGCTGCCAGGAGATTTGCCAATGAGGGGCTCCCCGTAATCCGGGCATATGCAAAAGACACTCAGACACTCTTAATCCTCCGGGAGCGGTCTGCGGCCTTGGAAACCATCCTGCCTGCTGTGATAGAAGCTTACCCGTTCTTCACCGCTGCGCCAGCACAGAAGTACTTCCTCTCCACCGATTATCGATGGAAAATCAACTAAACCATGTTCGATATTCTTGAGTTCAATGCCTTGATGGTAAAAATGATGAATAATCCCGCGTGCTTCAATCTGCATAAATTCCAGCTCGCATTCCAGTTCAAACAGAGGGTCACGCTTGCCGCTTTGCATCTGTTGGCGGATTTGCTGCCTTTTCTCCCGCAATTCGATGTACTTGAATTCAAAGTCCGTCTTGATATCCTGCAAGCGATCAAGCTGATCTTCAACCGTAGGCAGCAGGGCATTGGCCTCTTGGATTGTAAAATACCGTTTGGACATCGACTCCACCCCCTTTTGAGTGTATCAGAAAATAACCGTTCAATCGAACGTGCCGCCTCTGCTACTTCCTATAGTATAAGACAGCGCGGACTAAACGGTCGTTATTAGCCTTACAATTATTCGAATAATACCAGGCTGATAGGGCTCCCTGGAAGCATTGGCATCTGTACGCTCCATATGCACAGGGAATTTACCCCGAAAATCGGGACGGGAAACAAGCAGTCCTTTGGTCCGTCCCTGCCGAAGCTATTTATACAACCGACAAATTCATAATAAAAAAGCATTTCAATCCCCCGGGATCGAAATGCTCAGGATACGGTTACGAGGTAACCTTTGCGCTGGGCTGCTCCATACCAAGCAGCCTCTTTACGTTCATCTCCAGCTCTACCATGGAGAACGGTTTGGTCATATACTCACTGACTCCAAGCTCCTGGAGTCTCTCCATATTCTCATCCTTGCGGCGGCCGGACAGCATCATAACCTTACACATGGGACGGGTTTGAGGAGGCTCGGCTTTAATCCGCTCCAGCAGCTCCATACCACTCATTCTAGGCATAATTCCGTCGAGGATGCACAAATCGATATCCCCTTCCATCAGCCGGTGATACGCCTCTTCACCATCCTGGGCTTCTTCGATGAGAAGATTAAGATGATTAAGACCTGACATGACGATCGCTCGCAGAATTTTATCATCATCGACAACCAGCAGCTTATACCGCCCCCGTGTATCCGCATCAGGAAGAGCCGGACTCTGGCATGATTCTTCCGAGACCAATACCCGGTCTTTGCCTTCCTGCTTGGCCCGGTACATCGTTTTGTCCGCACGGAGAATCCACTCATCGATGGTAAGTCCGGCGTTCCAGGCGGAGATTCCTGCAGAGAAGGTGATCCAATAGTTCTTGCCTTCATCCGACACAATCGGCTGACTGCGGGCTATCTCCAGCAGAGACTGTACAGACTCTGCCGCTCCGTCCGCATCCGTTCCGGGCATAACGACGACGAATTCTTCTCCGCCGAAACGGAAAACAAGATCTGTAGAACGCATCCGGGTCTGAAGCAGATGGGATAGCCCTTGGAGAACCAGATCGCCAATATGGTGACCATAGACATCGTTAATTTTTTTGAAACCGTCGATATCAATGAAGGCAAGCGAAATAGACGAAGGATACCGCTGCACCCTCTCCAGCTCCAGTTGAATCTGATGATCGAAATATCTCCGGTTGAAGACGGCCGTCAGCGGATCACGAAACGCCATTTCTTCGAAATTCTTGGTCCGTTTGACGATCCCGTAAATACGCGCAGCCAGCTCCTCATACTGGAAAGGCTTCGTCACATAGTCATCCGCACCCAGATGAAAGCAACGGACTTTGTCACTCAAATCATCCCGTCCGGAGAGTACGATCAGAGGAACCCATTTCAGGGTAGGATCGTCTTTGAGAAAGTCAAACAATTCGTATCCGGATTGGGGATACATCATCAAATCCAAAGTCACCAGATCATACACATGCTCACGCAGAAGAAGCTGGGCCGATGAAACATTGTTCGCTTCATCCACCGTATAACCATCAAGCTCCAAACGACGTACAAGGTAAGAACGCAGCACATCGTCGTCGTCAATGATGAGCAGTCTTCGTCTGGTACCCAAGTTAAGAACAATGCCCTGCTCTTTCTGATCATCCACTTCAAGCTCAATGACGGACACATCATGCTCCATACGTAAATGTCTTAAATAGAGACTTGTCTGATTCACACTTTCATTCACAAGCGGGGCAAAATCTTCGCTTAAGGATACAGAAGGCTGTAAAGCCTGCGTCCATTCCCATATCCGCACCAATTCTTCGGCAATTTTACCGACTCTGGCGAACTGGAACATGGGAGCACTGCCTTTGAGCATATGAACAATCCTGTACATATCCTGAAGATCCTGTACAGGGGACGAAGAGGCAATGAGGACCAGCAGCTCGTCCATTTGCTTAATTTGGTTACCTAGCTCTTTAATAAACAGCTTCCTGCCCTGCTTTAGAAGCCGCTCATCCTTTCCCTGGGCCTTGTCGCCCTGCCATCGGGAACCCGATTGATTCATAGCTCAGATTCACATCCGTTCGTTATTGCGAGTTATATACAGTCTTGTTGTGTACACGGATTAATTCCTCCACGGTGTCCACAAGCTGCAGGGGGCTAAACGGCTTCACGATATAAGTAGTGACACCGGCAGCATTTGCTTTCTCCCGGTCCTTCTCCAGCGCCTTGGCCGTGAGCAGGATAACGGGGACGTCCCGGTTCGCCACCCCTTCCGATCGCAGCCATTCGCACACTTCTACGCCGGTTTTCTCCGGCATCATATAATCCAGTATAATCAGGTCATAAGTTTCCAGCTGAAGCTTACGGATAGCTTCTAGGCCATCCATGACTTCCGTAATCTCATAACCCTCATCCACAAGTGTTTCGGTCAGCAAAAACCGGAGCGCGGCTTCATCATCCGCCAGTAGAATACGATAGGGATTCAAGCTTCTTCCTCCTGTCTTGTCTGTACGAAAGGCGAGCAGCTTACCGGATACTCACCTTCACGGCCTCCGGGCATCCGGGATTAGTTCCCTGACACTACGTAACTTCGCGCACAGCCGTTCCGTTTACTATTTCTGTAGCTTCATTTTCTCTTTTAACTTCTTAGAATCCTGCTTCAAAAGGCACATTTCGTATAATTAACCTATGTTATCATACTATGTTGGATTGAAACACCAACCCTAGTCATAAATGCAGAAAAACGGCGACCTGTTGGGCCGCCGTTTTATGGGGTCGCTGCGGCTTGTTTGAGCCGTTCGCGGGTTTTGCCGATGATTTTGCGTATGCTGTCCTCAGAAAGATGGAACGTCCGGATCAGCTCCATAACAGAAGAGCCGTTCTGATACAGCCGGAAGATTTCCCGGTTGCGGCGCTCGATAATCAGCCTTGTGCCGTTATTTTCGCCCCAGCCTGCACGCTTCTTTTCTTTCTTAGGTACATATATGATTTCTCCCTGGATGTACTTTTGCAGTTCTTGTAGCAAGTGAGCCGGAAGAATGTCCTTGCCGTTCTTATAACTCATCGGATTGAATACCTCCTCGATTTGGTCGTGTGTGTTCCGTACCGCATCGTCTACCGTAGAGGGTCTTCATCTCCGCACCTGCTATCATTCAGAGGAAAGAAAAAGCACGATAAGCTCTATCGCGCAGCTTGTATGTATATACAAACAGGTGATTGGTACTTCCATGAATGATATGCAGTTAAGAAATGAGCACCTCTACGGTGACGTTCACAATTCTTAATTTTTTTTGCATGGAAAAGCATCTCCTTTCACCAAAGTTTTTTTTAAGTTGCTATTTTTCAATTATATGGGAGTCGGCCTCTTCTTGTCACGCCCAATTTGCGTCTCTTCATTAGGAAAAATAAAAACCGGAGGCACTGCGGCCTCCGGTCAGACGGGCTCCGCTATGCGGAAGCCACCTCCATAGTTGTGTTCATTGTTCCGAATCACTCCTTTCCTTAGAGAGTGAAGCCGGCCGGCTACAACTCTATTAACGCATATATGAACACGCATTCACAAGGGGAAGATTCGTTATAGTCGTTCTTTCCAGCAGTTAAGAAAAGACAGCAGACACATAAGGCCATCAAGATGCAAGCACCTGGTACGCCCGCTTTGTCAGAGTAGCGAGGGCGGGTCACTGCGGCGGCAGATCGTCAGCTGCCGACGGGCCGCACGCTTACACCGCTGCGTTCGAGCGCATCGCGTACCGCACGGGCGATCGCGGAGGCATGCGGCCCATCGCCGTGAATGCAGACGGTGTCTGCCGCAAGCGGCAGCGCCCCGCCTCCCTCGACGGGTACCGCCCCGTCTTGAACGAGGCGGAGCACCTGCTCGCAAGCCTGGGCCGGATCGGCCAGCAGCGCGCCTGGCTGCATTCGCGGCGTCAGGCTGCCGTCCGGCCGGTATGTGCGGTCGGCAAAAGCTTCCGCCGCCACTTGCAGGCCGTGAGCCCTGCCGGCACGGAGCAGCTCGCTCCCCGGCGGGCCCAGCAGCACGAGCTCGCCGCTGACACGCGAGGCGGCGAGGGCAATGGCTTCGGCTAGCTCCGGACGCACCGACGCCATATGGTAAAGCGCTCCGTGCGGCTTCACATGCCGCATGCTCCCCCCCTCGGCGCGTACGAAAGCATGCAGCGCGCCGAGCTGATACAGCGTCAGCTCGTACGTCTCGTCCGCGCTGACCGCAAGCTCACGCCGCCCGAAACCTGCAAGGTCGGGCAGGCCCGGGTGTGCGCCAATTGCAACACCTTTGCTTAGACAAAGGTGGACAGTACGGCGCATGACGCCAGGGTCTCCTGCGTGAAATCCGCAAGCAATATTGGCTGAGCTTATGCAGTCCAGCAGCGCCTCGTCTGAACCGAACCGGTAAGCCCCGAAGCTCTCGCCCATATCGCAATTCAAATCGATTCTTTTAATAGAAGTCATGACATGCTACTCCTTCCGATTCCTACCATCCGCATGTACAGAGCAGCCTGAAGCCAGCGCAGATCCGTCTCCTCATCTCTAATAGCAGCATGAGCTTCCTCCAGTGTTACTTCGCTGAACCTCACCGATGCTCCCGGCGGCAGCTGCGCAAGTATAGGCAGATCGGCCGAGATCACATGGCCGATCCGGGGGTACCCGCCTGTCGTCTGGCTGTCTGCTCCAAGTACGATAGGCTGTCCGTCCGGCGGCACTTGGATGGTGCCGGGAACTACACTCTCCGACACCATCTGGGTCCGCTCTGCCAACTGCAGCTCGGTGCCCAGCAGCCTGCAGCCCATCCGGTCGGACTGCGGAAGCACGCGGTATACGCTGCCCAGCAGTCCGGCAAGGCCGTGAGGCCCGGGCACGAACTGGTCCGCTTCGTGTCCGCGGACCATACGAAGCACCGCTGCCTTGGCTGAGGCGGGTCTCAGAGTGTGCGATACACTCCACTGCGCCGCCTTGACAGCCGGACTTGCGGGCATCGCAGTACGCTCGCCGCTTCCATCTCTCGCGAGAAGCCTCAGCAGCCGATTGGCTGCCAGGCCAGGCTCGCCAATCGGCAGTCTATCCCCCGCTGCAAGCGGCCGGCCCTCCAAGCCGCCAAGGGCCGCGCGTACGTACGTGCTGCGGCTGCCGAGCACCTCAGGCACGTCTATGCCGCCTGCTGCAGCAAGATAGCCGCGGCATCCTTCGGACGCATTGCCCAGGTCCAGCACCGTACCGGCCGGAATGTATACGGCCTGCCACCCCTTCACGGGATGACCGTCCGCCTTGATAACGGACTGTGCCCCGCAGAAGGCCATCAGCATATCCCTGCCGACTGTCAGCTTCGGGCCGCGGAGAGTCCATTCCAATAAAGCCGCATCGCTAGGATTACCTACCAGCATATTGGCTATTCTGGCAGACCTCCGGTCCATAGCTCCGCTTTGTACCATGCCGTACCGGCGCAGGCCGATTCGCCCCTGGTCCTGCACCGTCGTATACAAACCTGCCTGATTCACCAGGAGAGTCATCGTAATTCCACCTCTTCTCCTTTATAGAGTGCGCCGTATCCGCTCATAATCCGCTGCTGTAATCGGCTGAAAACGGACATCGTCTCCGGCTTGAAGCAGAGCCGGGATATCGCGGCGAGGCGTAAATAATTCATAAGGAGTGCGACCGATAAGATGCCATCCTCCCGGTGACGCAAGCGGATACACACCGGTCTGCGTACCCCCGATGCCGACTGAGCCGGCGGGGATCCGCACCCGCGGATTGCTGCGCCTTGGCGTGGCCAGAGCAGATGGAAGGCCCCCCATGTAAGGAAATCCCGGAATGAAACCGATCATATAGACCCGGTAGCAGGCACCGCTGTGCAGCCGGATTACTTCTTCTGCTGTAAGCCCATGGATCTTGGCAACTTCTTCAAGGTCAGGTCCGTATTCGCCTCCGTAACACACCGGGATGATCTTGACTCTTCCTGCAGCCGCTCCGATACTAGCTTCCGGGTAATTCTTCTCCAGCAGATCGGGCGTCAGAAGCTTCTCAACTTGTCCGCTGACCCATTCGAAGACCGTCACTTCTTGATGGAATAAACCATTCCCAACGTTTCTCGCCAGCTCCGCAGACTGCGCAGCGTGTACTTCGGGCACACTGTACCAGATCGTCAGCGTGTGGTAAGCAGGAACTGTCTCCACCAGTCCGGGGAACGGGTTCCGTGTCAGCACCGATTCTGCCGCAAGTACCTGCCGGCTCAGTTCCTCCGAGAAGGATTCACCGAATCTTATGAGTAGAGCTTGATCTCCCAATGGTTCCAGCAAGAACTTTGGAAACGTACCCACTTTTTGTGCCTCCCGGTTTCAAAAATATCTGTAACGTTTATTAGTATGTAGACATGAAAAAAAGACCTCTGGCGGGAGATCTTTTTTCGAAAGAAGCGAAGGAATCAACGGACTCCTTATATTTGAACTTGTAATGGACCTATCAGTACGATTCGATCGACCGACCAAACATATTTGTAAGTCGTTAAACCAATTAAACCATACCAAATAAAAGTTGTCAACCATGTATTTCCGAAGCGCTGTCCGGACGCTCATACAAATCCAGCTTTTCTTTGAGAGCGTAATTTTCCTGCAGCAGACGTTTGATGAACGCTTTATCCCGTTCTTTTTTGTCGAGCAGATCTTTGTATTTCTTATACATTCCCAGCGAAACCATTAATTTTTCTTCAATTTCATCCATCTCGCTGCGGATATTAGCCAGACAGCTTCCAGAGATACGAGATTTGCTGATTGTCATCACGTTGGCCAGCAGCACGTAACCGGAAAGCTTTTTTTCTTTGCCTGCTTCCAGATAAGTGTATTCTCCCTTAAGCTCTACGGATACACTAGGAATGCCGGCTGTATGGGTGATCGGTGCAATAATCGTATTTCCTGAATGTTTATTGCCTACATCATTCTGCAGAACGATACAAGGACGCTCCTTCTCCTCTTCACTGCCAATTCCTTTACCCAGATTACATTTGTATACTTCACCGCGGCGTAAAGATCGCGTCTTCGCTTTGTCGGACAAAGAGTCCAGATAGATTTTCGTTTTGAGCCATTCGAGATAATCTTGCATACGAGTCAGGTCAGCTTTCAAAGGGCCACCTCCGTTATGATTGCGGTTCAACATAAATCCCATTCTCCTTCCATGCGGCCGAAAGTATAATTTGATGTAAAAGGAGTAACGCATGTACATTCAACAATGGATTTATCCGGGTGCAAGAAACCATTGTGATTTTCATTCGTTATACTATAGAAGAAATCCTTTTCCATCTAGAATAAAAAATCCAATTGAACATCACTACCCGAAAAAGGAGCCCTTGAAACTATCGTGAACTGGGAATCGCTAAAAAATATGCTTACCGAAGAAAAAATCATGCAGCTGTTGTCCCAGTACGAATCACTTGGACCGCTGCCCGGAATCTTCATGACTTTCATAGAAGCGTTCCTCCCGATCCTGCCGCTGTTTGCCATTGTAGTCGGAAATGCGGCCGCCTACGGCTTAGGATTGGGCTTTCTTTACTCTTGGCTGGGGACTAGCCTCGGGGCAACTTCCTTGTTCCTCTTGTTCCGCAAGCTCTCCAATGTCCCTTTCATGCTGCGATTCGTACAACGGCCCAAAGTAAGCAACGGCATGAAATGGATTCACAACCACGGGTTCGGTACGATCTTCCTGCTAAGCTGCTTCCCGTTCACGCCCTCATCCCTGGTCGTAATTGTAGCGGCGCTTTCCCGAATGGATAAATGGGTGTTCCTCCCCGCCATCATATCCGGCAAAGCCGTTATGGTCTTTATGATGGCTTTCGTCGGTTACGACATCATGTCGTTTGTACGGCAGCCCTGGAAGTTCCTCGTTATGTTAGTCGTCATTCTCATTCTGTGGCTTCTAGGCAAAAAGGTGGAGAACCGCATGCACCGCGATTAGACCGGTTTTGAACTGCCGCTCCCCATCGCACCCCGATATAAAGAAAAAAGCTCCTTACGGGGCTTTTTTCTTTATTGGTTTAAGAGCTGAATTTGATAGTGTTAAAACGATTCGTATACATTGTTTGCCTTTTTATGGCCGCTTATGCGTCAAATTGCCGATGTCTTCTAAGTTCGTAGTCTTTCTTCCAGAAAAGACAACCGGAAAATCTGCTTCGGCCTGCCCTTGGACACGCCACGCTCCTCCCCGATCACATCGACCAGACCTGCGTCCTGCCAGGCAAGCAGGAAACGGTGCGTGCTGCGGACGGTCACATCCAGGACAGAGGAAAGCTCCTGGGCCGTGTAATCGAGCTTGCCGAAGCGCGTCACATAAGCGACAAGCCTGCTCAAGTATGCAGGCGTCATGCCGGCCCGGCTTGCTTCTCCGATAAGTTCCGCATCAATCAGGGACAAGTCAAAGCGGTTCGGCTCCGTCATCTCCAAAGGTCCGATGACACTGCGGTCTTCGCGGACAATGAACGTGATGTTGCCCCCGGCTTCTTTGGCGCGTCTAAGCGCCAGTCGAGCATGCGTACCCGCTTCATTCGCCGAGCGTCCGAATCCGATACCGATGCTCATCGTCAAATCGTGCATAGCCGAGATATCTCTGGCAAGCGGGATAGATTTGTAGCCGCCCGTCTCGCGCTCGAATATTCCCCGGGTCGTCATGAATAAGAATTCATCCCCGCCAAGCGTATTCATATATCCGTCCAGATGCTCAACGTAATCAAGAACCATCCGGTGAAGATCAAGCTTCATCCTCTGCACCTCATGCTCCGATCCGGAGCGCTCGGTAAGACGCTGAAATCCGTCTATATTAATAAAGCCGATCACGATCTGGCCTTCCTTGCTGCGCCTTGTCTCTGTAGACAATAGCGCGCGCTGCAGCGACAAAGTCATATCGTGCTCCGTTGGTGAAAGCCATTCTGTCCGAAGCCCGGCCGCGGTCAACTCATCGTATACGGCCTTCATCCCCGTCAAAGCAATCGTGCCCGGCTTCTGAGCCGCTTCTCTATGGAATTTGACAAGATCCGGGACCGGATCATCACTGGGACCGTTGTAGCATACAACTTCCATGCTGCTCTCCCCCAGCTCTCGGAGCGCCTTGGCCGCCGCCGGCTCGTTAAGACCGTCAACCGTCAAGCATACGGGAGCCCCTCCGCTGCGCGCAAAGTAAAGGGCACGGTACAGCCCCGTTCCCGTAAGAGGGACATAATGAACCGGGATACGGAACATTATTTTTTTCTTAGCCCATTTGAACGTAATCGGATCCGTAAAAAGCAATACTTCTGCCTGCTCCATAATTTGCAGAGTTTGAGCAACATCGTGTCCTTCTCCACGCCAGACTAACGGCAGCGGACGAAAGGAGGGAAACGCTTTAACAGCTTCCAATAATTTATCCAGAAGTTCTTCGGGACCGATAAGTCCAATCGGTATCTCATCCCGGCTGCCCGCCATATTCAGTTCCATCTTGCATCCCCTTTTCCGATTCTACTCCTTAGTAAGCGAATGTGCCGGAAGGTGCACGGCGTTTTTCAGCAAACGTTTACACACTACACATTTTACCTAACGCTCCTATTACAGACAAGTCCTTAAATTGTCCTTATGTTAAAATATATTAACTTTTTTTTATCAAACGTGTGACGAATATCCTTGCAGACATGTCATAACTTATTAGAGAGGTGAGTTCATGTTCGATATTCTTATCTATCAAAAGAAAAAAGTTAAAGTCAGCTGCGGCAAAGATACGATTACGGGTACCATCACCAATCATTATGAACAATTCGGTTTAATTAAAGTGAATAACGTATTGCTTCCTTTAGAGCATGTCCGCATGATTGAAATCATAGAAGGTCATGATCCGTTCGATCACGCTGCTTTACCGCTGCATCATCCGAATAAAGGAGCTTCCTACTCGGAAATGCTCTATTAATAAGAAGAAGTCGGCCAGCGCGATTACAGGCCGGCTTATTTTCTATCTGCGGAGTCTGTAAGCCCAAGAGTTTTGTAAGCGTTTACCGTAAAGTAAAAAGAACTATGCCCGGAAATCTGCCAGTAAATTCACTACGGGGCGGCAAGCTGATGTCTTACTGCCCCCCGCCTTGTTGACAGCTGCCTGTTGGGGTATAGTGGGAACAGATTGAGTCGGAGGTAAAGGACGGAACTTTTATGTCGCTCAAAACATTAAAATGGCTCGCAGTGATTACGCCTGCCCTTATTATCGGAGGATTCGAGTTTATCCGCCACGAGCTTATCCTAAGCTATTTATCCATGGAAGCGGGCAACTGGTACATTACGCTGCTGACCCTGCTCCTCTCTTATTTCTTCGCAACCTGGATGTTCCGCAACATCGAGAGGACCAACGACCGGCTCGCAAGGGAAACATCCAAACGGGCCGTTTACGAAGAACGCGAGAGACTTGCCAGAGAACTTCATGATAACTTGGCGCAAACGTTGTTTTTTATCCATGTAAAGTTAAAGCAGGGCAAGACCGAAGAGGCCACCGCTGCTGTATCGGAGATAGATCACCACCTGAGGCAGGCGATCTATAATCTGCGCACCCTTCCCGAAGAAGGAAGCACCTTCACGCTGCGTGCTGTGAAATGGCTTCAGGATTGGGAGCTGCTGACCGGGATCGAAACCTTGCAGGATCTCAGCATCGCAGACAAAGTATTCACGCCCGGGGAGGAAGTCCAGCTATTCGCGATTATCCAGGAGGCGTTCACGAATATACGCAAGCACTCCCGCGCCAGCCAGGCTTCGATCGAGCTGGAAGCTTCGGGGACAAGCTGGTCCCTGAGAATATCGGATAACGGGCTCGGATTCGCTGAAGGGGATCCGGGCAGATACCGTTATGGCCTCGCCATGATGCAGAAACGGGCAGCGGAATTGAACGCAGTCTGGAAGTTCCAATCTCCGCCTGAAGGCGGGACAGAGCTGTCCGTTCATTCAGTAAGGAGGAAGTCAAATGGCAAAGACCCCATACCGCGTCATCATCGCGGATGATCATCCGCTGGCACGGCAAGCCGTGCAGAGCCTGCTGGAGGACGATCCGTCTTTTACTGTAGTAGGTGAAGCCTATAACGGCGAGGAAGTCGTACCCATGTGCGGAGACCTGCAGCCGGATGTAGTTCTGATGGACATCCATATGAGCCCGGTGAACGGACTTGAAGCTACCCGGCAGATTAAACAGCTCTACCCGCATATTCGGATCGTTATGCTTACGGTATCCGATGATGTCGCGGATTTGTTCACGGCTATTCAGTTCGGTGCCCAGGGCTATCTTCTGAAGAATATGGACCCCGACGAGTGGATGCAGTATTTACATGCCCTTCTCGACGACGATTCACAGGTTGCCCGGCAAATGGCCGACAGGCTGATGCAGCGCTTCCGTATGTCGGGGACTCCGCCTCACTCCAGCCAGTCCCTTCCCCCGCTGACCAACAGGGAACACGAAATCGTCCTGCATGTTGCCGAAGGGTATAACAACCGTCAAATCGCGGGCAAGCTGCTGATTTCCGAGAATACCGTTAAGAATCACATGAAGAATATTTTCGAGAAACTTCAGATCGATAACCGCGTTCAGCTCACTGCCTATGCCGTCAAACAGGGTTTGACACGAAATTTACATAACTAATCTACAAATTCTGTATAAAAATAGCCCACCTGAGTCATTCTTTCTCCCGCGCAGATTAGATACAGTAGAAGTATAGAAAACGCAGGAGAGAGGATGTTTAATAATGAAAAAAATCGCAGTCAAAGCTGCCGCTTTAATGGCGGGGATGATGCTCTTTGCAGGAGTCGCCAGCGCACACGTAACCGTAAATCCGGCTGAAGCGCCTGCCGGCTCTTATCAGAAGTTTACCGTCCGCGTTCCGGTTGAAAAGGACATCCCGACTGTCAAAGTCGAAGTGAAATTCCCAATCGATTCGGTAGCTGTTTCCAGATTCGAACCGAAACCGGGCTGGAAATACGAGATCGCCAAGGATGCCGCCGAGAAAATAACCGGCGTCACCTGGACTTCCGAAGGCGAAGGACTCAGCAAAACAGAATTTGCCGAGTTCAGCATGCAGGGCAAAGTGGCCGACAATGCTTCCAGCATCGTATGGAAAGCTTACCAGACCTACAAAGACGGCAGCGTCGTCGAATGGACCGGAGCCGAAGGTTCCGACAAGCCCGCTTCCGTTACGAAAATAAGCGCCAAGCCTGCCGAAGGGGCCAAAGACAGTCACGGCAATACAGCGGCTGCGCCTAATCAGGCAGCCGAAGCTCCTAAAGCAGCCGCCGGTGCGGAAACTAGCAGCACGCCCCTGATCCTGTCCATCGCAGCGGTAGTTCTGAGCGCAGCATCACTCTTGCTCACACTTTTCCGTAAGCGTACGTAGGAACACACCGACCGATCTAGGATCCCGGCAACTAGCGCCGCCTCCTGATAGGCTGCGGGTCCGAATCTGAGGCTGTCAAAGCTGTCCCAAAAGCAATAATTTGTAGAGGTACGGGACACTATCCATGATTAGATAAAGTGATCGTTTAAACGAAAAGGAGCTAAGCGGCTTAAATCTGCTTAGCTCCTTTGTTATTGGCATCCACTGCCGCTTTTCTCAGCAGGATTGCGGGCAGTCGAAAGCCGCCTGACTTCGGGGCTTACTTGGGGCAAGTCTCTTCGTTAACCCGCTGCAAGAGCCGCCCCAGCAAGTCAGCAGCGGCTACAAGCGTACCGGCAGCCCCGTCTCACGGCTCTCGTTGGCCGCTTCGATGAAGCGGATTACTTCCAGCGTCTCCTCCAGCCCGACAGCGGCGCTGCCTCCGGCGAACATCTCCATTACGCGCTCGAGCAGGCTCGCGTAGAAAGGCTTCGCCGAAGCGGCCACGTCTACCGCGGTCGTGCCCTTCTCGCGGTGTATCTGGGCGCCGAAGCCGAAGCTTCCGGCGCGGTTGCCACGGACAGTGCCGATGCGTCCGTCCGCCCAGACGCCGACCACCACGTCATGCGCATCCCGCGTGAACGCGGTGACCTGCATGCAGCCCGGGCCCAGTGCAGCGTACAGCATCTCCACCATGTGGATGCCGTACCAGAATAGCCCCGGCTGCGTAGGCTCCAGCGCCATCGGACCGTAACAGTCCGCGCCAAGCAGCGCGCCTCTGGAGGTGTCCGCAAGCGCCCGTGTCACTTCTTCGGCGAAGCGGAGCGATGAGCTGCTCATAAGCGCTATCCCTTCGGATTTCGCTAAAGCGGCGATGTCAGCGGCATCCCGGGAAGATACCGCAAACGGCTTGTCGATAAAGACCGGCTTGCCGAAAGGGGCGATCTGGCGAAACTGCTCTGCATGTACCCGTCCATCCGCCGATTCCAGCAGAATGGCATCACACGCCGCCGCAACCGCAGCAGGGGAATGGGCAATCTCGATACCGAAATCGTCCCGCAGCTTATTCGTGAACCCTTCGACCCGCGAGCGGCTGAGCTCGAAATCATCCGAACCGCCCGGATAAGCGATAACGACCTTGCCGCCTGGTACATGATATGGATTGGCCGGATCATTCAGCAGCTTCGTAAATTCTACGGCATGTGATGTATCCAGGCCGATCATCCCAATACGCAACACCTTGTCCATCAACGTTCCCCGCTCCCCATAGGCTTCATGAGCACAATCGCGATGCCATTTCCTCTATTCCTCAAAGCCCTGTAGTTGTGTAAGTACAGTCTTTCTATGTAGATGAAGCTTACCCTCGTCCGGCTGCCGTGTTCCTGAATGATTAGCGTATCTTCCGTTTCTATTTCCCTGTGCGTTCATAAGTACGGAAATAATAGTCGTAGGGATTCTTGTCGTCCTTGATTCCTTGTTCCTCTGAAACAAGCGACCATTCCTGCGGCTCAATGACCGGAAAATACGTATCCGCTTCGAAAATATCGTCGATAAACGTTACATATAGCTTATCTGCATAGGGCCAGAACAATTTGAACACTTCCGTGCCACCGATTACAAAGACTTCTTCCTCCTGGAAACCGGCAAGCGCCTCTTCCACACTATGAACAACCTCGCAGCCCTCCAGCTTATAATCCGGCTGTCTGGTCAGCACGATATTCCTCCGGTTCGGCAGCGGCCGTCCGATCGAATCATAAGTCTTGCGCCCCATCAAGACGGAATGACCGGTTGTCATTTTTTTAAAAAACTTAAGATCTGCAGGCAGGTGCCAGGGAAGCTTGTTATCGATGCCAATCGCATTCTGGCGATCCATAGCAAATAGGAATGATACGCTCATACTCTCACCTCATTATTCAAATTTTGGGCCCATACGTGAAGTCGGCCCGTGTTGACTTCTTGTTGTCCGGTTGGAAAATTCCATCTTAGCATAACACCCCAAAATAAAAATTGCCATGGAGTTAAACGATCCTCCCTGGCAATAAAATGTCGGTAAATGCAGCGGAGCTAAATCGCAATCGGAGCCTTGATTCCCGGATGAGATTCATAGCCGGTAAATTCGAAATCTTCGAAAGTATAATCAAAGATCGATTCCGGCTTGCGCTTTATTACGAGCTTGGGAAGCGGGAACGGTTCTCTGGCGAGCTGCGTCTCTACTTGCTCCAGGTGGTTCAAGTAGATGTGTACGTCGCCGCCTGTCCACACCAGATCCCCCACTTCAAGATCACATTGCTGTGCGATCATGTGCGTCAGGAGGGCGTAGGAGGCCAGATTGAACGGCAGACCAAGGAATGTGTCTACGGATCTCATCTGGAACATGCAGGACAGCTTCCCGTCCGCTACATAGAACTGGAACGCATAGTGGCACGGAGGCAGAGCCATCGAATCCACTTCCGCAACATTCCAGGCACTGACCATATGCCGGCGTGAGTCCGGATTGTTCCTGATCTGGTCGATCAGCTTAGAGATCTGGTCGATGGTGCGGCCGTCCGGCGCGAGCCATGTACGCCACTGAGCGCCATATACACGCCCGAGATTGCCGTTCTCGTCGGCCCACTCATCCCAGATCGTTACTTTATTGTCATGCAGATATTGTACGTTCGTCTCGCCTTTAAGAAACCACAGCAGTTCGTGAATAATGGATCGTGTATGGAGCTTCTTCGTAGTCAGAAGCGGAAATCCTTCCGCTAAATTCATCCGCATCTGGCGCCCGAATACCGAGATCGTCCCCGTACCCGTACGGTCCTCTTTGCGGACTCCATTGTCCCTTACATCACGCAGCAAGTTCAAATAACTGTTCATTACACACCTCCGGAAAAACATCCTTATTAGTATAAGTTAGTTCCCTGGTTCCATCAAGAATTCATTAGCAGGGGACGCAAAAAACCCGCAAGGGATTGTTTTCTCCTCTTACGGGCTTATCTGTTTATTATTGTGTACGGAAATAATTCATGCTGTTTACACTTCGGACCAGATGCGCTTCACATTATCCATAGCGATGCGGGAGCCCTGCTTGCACTCCTCCATGCCCTCGAATTCTATCGAAAGGTAACCGTCATAGCCGGATTCCTTCACAACACGAAGCACTTCCCACATATCAATATCGCCTTGTCCCGCAATGGCGCCGCGCAGGTAATTGCCGGCCGTTGTCTTGAACCAGCCTTCACCCGGATTCCGGTAGGAAGGACGGAGGTAGAAGTCTTTAATGTGCACAATCGATGCCAGCGGCAAGTTTTTCTTCACCGATGCAACCGGATTCTCGTCGGCACACATGAAGTTTCCGATATCCAAAGTCGTTTTGAAATTAGGACGGTCTACTCCTTGTACAACTGTCAGGACACGATCGCTTGCCTGAACGAGAAAACCGTGGTTCTCGATGCTCGTCGTAATGCCATACTGGGCTGCATAGTCTGCAATTGTGCGGCAGGCTTCGATCATCCGGTCCACATTTGCATTGAAAGTACGCATGGACACATCTTCGTGACGGGCAACATCATGACGCATCAGTTTAACGCCAAGGGCGTTAGCCACATCCACTTCACGTTTTACACGTTCGATCTCCTGCTGGTATGCTTCATCATTTTCTGTCAGGAAGTTGGCGCCGACAGCATAGTTGGACAGCTCTATGCCCAGCTCAGCCGCTTTCTCGCGAATGCTCTGCACAAGCTGGGGTTCCTGGGTGAAATCGATTCCAAGCGGAACCACTTCCATGTGCTCGCCGCCGTTAGCTGCGATCCATTCGAGTGCACTGACATAGTCCAATTCTCCTGCCGTAATCGCGCGGTACAAACTGTAGGAGCTTAAGCCGATTTTCAATTGGGCCGCCTCGTTTCTCTGTATGAATGAAATAACTACACCTGTATCATAGAAAACCCCTCAGCAAGAAGCAACCTCCTTGATTTCGCATAATTCAGCATAATTCGCGTATATCCCCCTAAATGCGCTTTTTTAGCCCCTTATCATCCCGCTTACGGCTAATGTTGGACATTCTTTCCACTCGGGTTTCTTCTTTCTCGCTATTCGTGACTAAATTTATAGAAATAGGTGATTCCTTTGAAAAAGAACGAGGTAATAAAGAGTAGTCATAAGGAAACAGGGGGAAGAAAACAATGCCGAATTGGGCCGTCAAAAAACTGAAAACAAAGCTGCTGCTGGGCTATCTTCTTCTGGTATATGGAATCCTGCTCTCCGGATATGGCGTGTATTTGATATCCTCAGAGGGCTGGAATCAGCTTCTGCAGTGGGGTCCTCTGCTAATCGTTATAAGCGGCACATTTTTCTTCTGGTCGGGATTTGAAGAAACCAATGCCCACAAGAAAAGCAGCTAAGGACGGGTCCATTCACAATGAAAGACGATTTTGCCGCTCTTTCCAGACAAGTCGGCTTTTACCGCAGACATCAGGTAATCCCTACTATGACAGAGGTGGAGCAAACCTGGCAGGCTGCCCGCAGCGGAAATCCCGATGCAGCCATCCGACTTCTCGATTGGCGCCGCCACTGCCTTCTGGCCAAGACAGAGGAACAAACGGCCGTCATGCAGCTCATCATGCAATACGCCCGGCTGTTGTTTAATTGCTGATCTCTTGTTTATCTACCAACATCCTATTAGGATGTTCCTATAAAAATACCCGAAATCTTCACAATAAGCGTTCCGGATTTTATATCTCCGGAACGCTTATTGTTACTTCGGGCGGCTATTTGGGTGTGCATTGCCGAATAAAAAGAAGAAATCCCAGGCTGTTAGAGCATGCCTGGGATTTCTTCGTATGATCATGCAGGCCGGTTACTGAAGACCGGATCCCTGCATTTTTTTATTAAACTCTTCCATAGTAAGGGTTTCAGCCGGAATGCCAATTTTGAAATTAGCCTTCTGGTTGATGTTCGTATACTCATTGGTTATTTTGGTGCCGACTTTAAAGTTACCGGACTTCTCGTCTTTGATATCAAGATTAGCGTTGATAGCTTGATAAGTCGGGTAGTTATCTTTATTAATCGCTGTGATGATGTTCATTTCATTGATGTTCAGAGCTTTCTTGATTTCAGCAATATCTTTCTTTGCTTGTTCTGTATCGGTTGCCGCCACTTCTTTCTTCGCTTTCTCAAGCTCTGCCGGGTCGATTTGGAACATGTCTTTATATTTGTCGCTGCCTACAAGATCAAGAATCTGAGGAGCCACTTTCTCGATAATAGCCATCAGTGCCGGCTCCAGTGTCTCGTTCGTGATCTGGAACTTAACAACCTGCTTAGCGTCAGCGGTATCCGGAATGCCCGCATCTTTCTTGTCTACATCAACGAAATAAGTCTTCTCGTCAAAGTTAGCTGTAAAGATTTTCATGGCATCTTGGCTGAATTCCTGCTGTTTCTTCATATCAAGCGATTTAATATCGACTTTCACATCGCTGTTCTTGTTGAGTTCGTTCATATCCATCACCAGGTATTTGCTCGTCACGTCTTCCGGTAGCGGCAAAAATGGCGTTTTGGGAACTTTAATGTAAATCTTATCTGCAGTCATTACCATAGGAACGGTGATTGTAGTCTGCATATCGCCTTTAATATGAGCCTCCAGGGTCATTTCCGTCTGCATAGGGTCAGCCTGGTAAACACCTTTAGCGGTCAATTCCATGTTCTTCATGAGATTGGCAGCCATGTTCAAGCTTGGATCCGCTTTGACGGCGGCTTCCGGGAATTCAAGATTCAGCGTCATCTTCATGTTAAAATCAGCAGAAGTCATTGCCGCGGCCGTAGTTGTTGCTTCCTCCATAGCCTGCTTCGGAGTTTCTTTGCTTCCGCAACCCGTTAACACTACGGAAATCGCCAGCATAATAACAAATAAGGACATCCATACTTTCTTACTCAAACCCATTTCCCCTCTCTCTAACCTTCTTTTTAGTGGAGCACGAAGAACCATTATAATACAAATCGTATCTGAAGCAAAGGAGTGATTTGTATAATGCAGGAAAATGATGAAATCATATCCCAGTTGAGATTAACCCGTTCATCCGAAATCGAAACCACTTCAGGGAATTTTTTTCCTAAAACTAGTTATACCAGTGGTTTATAACCCTTATAACGGAAATTAAGTTCGGGAAGTAAAACAATTACATGATTATCCGCGGTTAATCCTGATCCGGATTGTCCCATTTTCTGGAGTATGCCTTGTTGGTGATCCATATCGTAGCCCATAATATGAGCCCGGCTAATGCCAGCCCGATTAGCAAAGATGCAATCATCATTGTGCGCTGCCTCCTCTCGATTACTCACATTGTAACGAATCATTCAAGAAGTTAATAGTGCTGTCACTGCTTAGTCACAAATGCATCGAAGACCCTCATGGGGTATAATAGAAGAGTTGCCAGTTACATAGCTATCCTATTCATGCCAGACCAGCTTTGCAATCAAGGAGGAAATACGATGAAATCAGGAAAAATCATGGTTCGTACCCTGCTGCTTACCGCTGCAATCGCTCTATTCGCAGGTTGCTCCGACAATAAGGAAACGGGTGGAACCGCATCATCTTCTGCTAATCCGTCAGCCACGCCGGACACAACAGCCTCGGCCTCGGCTTCACCAACACCTTCACCTTCGCCATCTGACAAACCAAGCACTTCACCATCAGAATCGGGCAAGCCTGCTGCTACCGCTTCACCCAAAGCAACCGCACCTGCTGCCGGCGGCGGTTCTACCCCGGGGTCAGCCGATCCGCAGAGTGTATCTGTTCTCGTCAACAAAGAATATAAACTGCCTGACAACTATAAGCCTACCGATCTTACCTACCCCGATGTCCCTTTTCTTTTCAAAGAAAAAATCGAGAAGCGGATGATGCGTCAGGAGGCGGCTACTGCACTTGAGAAGATGTTTGCCGGAGCTAAAAAAGACGGTATTAATCTGGCCGGTGTCTCGGCTTATCGCTCGCACGCTACTCAGACCACCCTGTTTAACCGCTATGTGCAAAAAGACGGGGAAGAAGCCGCCAAGAAATACAGCGCCGTTCCGGGACACAGCGAGCATGAAACCGGCCTGTCCATCGACATCTCGGGAAGCACAGGCGCCTGTGCCGCCGATGACTGCTTCGCCGGTACACCGGAAGCAAAGTGGCTGGCAGACAACGCGCAGAACTACGGTTTTATCGTGCGTTACCCTAAGGGAAAAGAAAATATTACAGGCTACCAGTATGAGCCGTGGCACATGCGCTATGTGGGTACGAAGACTGCCAAAGAAATTCACAGCAAGAACACGACTTTGGAAGAATATTTTAATTCAACCGCTGTCTCTAACTAATACGGCTAACGACAGAAGCCGGCTATCCCCCCAAGGGATAGCCGGCTTCTTTTCTTCTTTAGGGTCAACGCCCCATCTCCGCTTTTTTACTTCGCGCAATAGATCGCTCTGTATTCTTCTTCCAGAATGCTCATCGTGATCGAGTCATGGTACTTGTGATTGTAGAACAGCGCATCTCGCTGCACACCCTCTTTGCGGAAGCCAAGCTTCTCATAGACATGCTGCGCGCGCGGATTGAAGTCAAACACATTCAGCTCAATACGGTGCAATTGAAGAATACCGAATCCGTAATCCAGCAGAAGCGTAATGGCTTCACTGCCGTAGCCTTTGCCCAGCACCTCGTCTCCGAACAAAGCAATCCGGAGATTCGCGCTCCGGTTCAGCAAATCGATATCCTGCAGGGCAATGTCACCTATAACCTCATCCGTATCCCTCAGGGCAATCAGCAGAAGCAGGCTCGATGAATCCTGCATCTTCCCTTCAAGATATTGGCGGATTTGTTCTTTGGAATAGATTTTCTGGGTCCCCGTTAACTCGCGGATCGCGGAATGATACAAACTGGCATGATACAATTCGGCGTCTTCCAGCTCAATGGGACGTAAGTAAACGGCTGCTCCTTCCCGGAATCTGACAGGGGAGCTGCCTTTGGTCTGCTTCATATCATGTACCTCCAGTTTCTTTACTGACTTTACTATAGCGGATATTTGTATAGTCTAAAATAGACAGATTCCTCTTTTTGTAAAGGACAGATTGGAGATGGCCGCCTGTGCCTCATATTCCTAAGCTTCACTTCAACAGCAAAACATCCCATTATGTCCAGTTGTATGAACATATCAAGCAAGAAATCGCTCACGGGAATCTGCCTGAACAGACACGTCTTGCTTCCATCCGGAATTTTGCCGACCCGGCATCCGCAAGCTGGCCGGGGTGTGGCTGGACGCCAGAGCCGGCGGCGTTGATTGAAACGCCCGCCATGTGCTTTCTGTAATCCGCACTTTTCTCCTGAGGTCGCATTACCTGCGGGAACGCTGCATTTTTTTGACCAGTAACGCAGCCACAACAAAGCAGAAGCCTACCGCCAGCAGCCCGTATTTCTCTTCAAAACTGCCCTTGGCAAGTGAGAACAGATCGAGCTTCTGAACATATTTACTGCCTGTAAACAAGTTAAATAAGTACCAGCCAAGCGGAATTAGATATCCGATCGTGACCTGGTTGCTGACGGCATAAGCCAACAGACCCAAACTTCCCATAAAAAACGCCGTAGCAAAGGTTCCAGCGATATAAGCCAGCCCTTCAAATTCACTATCCAGAGCCAGCATCGTGCCTGCAAACACACAGATATACACGAGCAAAGTAAGTGCAGCCAGCAGAATTCTAAGCAGGTAAATCCCGGTCGAATCCGTGTATTTGGATTCGATCAGCTCCCGGATCTCCTTGTCTTGCTCCGGCAGGAATAGCGGAGTAATCAGCATGACTCCTGCAAGAGAAACGAACTGCTCCAGCACCAGCGCGGAACCTGCCTGGTCCAGATTGCCGATACTGAAAATAAGCGGGGTCAGGAACAGCCATCCGGCCGCCATAAGAGCAGGATTAAGCCACGCGAGTCTTAGGTTTACTTTTAAAACGGCTGCGTATTTTACCCATATACTTTCCGGCATCCAGCTTCCCCCTCCTTTTGAGCTCGTAGATTACCATAGCAGATGCCACCAGCAGTAGAGCCAGAAGCGAGTAGCCGATACGGTTAAGAACAAGCGTACGGAAATGCTCCTCCAGAATCTGGCGGTTGCCCACCGTATTATGCCGAATCACCAGCAGAGAGCCATAACCGCCTTTCATCAGCTGCATTCCGGCATTCAGACCGATGAACCACCATAATCCCTGGACCACGATTGCAATCGGGGAATCGGTCAGCTCTGTCAGGCAGACACCGACGGCGGTAGATACCATCAGAGTCGGCAAGAGCCATCCCAGAATGTACTTGCCGTAAGCCAGCAGATCAATCTCTGCTGCGCTTGTCTCCGAGTACGCGGCAAACTGAAGAACTGCATGCAAGGACAACAGAAGAACAGGCACAATCAGCATAACAACAAGTGCCGTATAACGGGCCAGAACCAGGGTGGAGGAAAAGGCCTTACGGCTGTAAATCAGCTCCTGCATATGAGCACGCCGGTCTCTTCCTCCTTGGAATACAGCGACAAAGACTGGAAGGAATCCAAGCAGGATTCCCATGTAATCGCTGAATTCCCTGGCATAGGCGCCGCTGATCTTGTCTTTTTCAACAAGCAGCTTGTATTCCGCCAATCTCTCTTCGTAGGTCATCGGAACATGACCGTGCCTGCTGATCATTGAGTCGAGAGAATAGTTGGAGCTGCTTCCCAGCATAGACTCTACTTCACCCATCAATTCCTTGAAGCGCTCATACGAAACTACGATCGGAAATGCCTTTCCAGAAGGAGTCACCCTGCCTTGAACCGTATCCTGAGAAGGTGTCGCTTCTGGCAGCTTCCGTTCGAGAGAGTCTGCGGACAGACCGGTGAGTTCTTGAAGAATGCTCCCGATCCGCTCCTGTTCCTTTTCCTTCAGCTTCACACCTTTGTAAAAACCGATCGGATAAGTGGCATACCGATTGGCCGCATACTCCGTATACAGACTCTGCGCGGCCGCAGGCATGATGACCTGAGGCGCCTCAGCTGTCTTCATCCCGTAGTTGTCCCATCCCGGTTCAGGCTTGATCAGCGGGTTAAAACTCGGGGTTCCCTCTGTATGATTCTTCGCATCTTGGAGGCTGCCGCTTACAGAAGTGCCGATCTGGGCGGCATAGAACAGGACAAGGATACCGGCAAACGCAAAATAAATGAGGCTTTTGGATATTAGCCTGCATTCTTTAAGAAGGAGACTAATGAACATTGCTGCTCCCTCCCATCTTCAGCATATAAGCATCCTCAATATTCGGCTCGCAAAGAACCGCATTCGGGCAGGGCTTCTCATCGGCAAGAATCCGGACGGTGACCTCATCGCCCAGCGTCAGCATGCCCGTCACAATGTAGGACGCTTTAATGCTGTCCAGCTCGCGCTTGGAAACCTTCAAATTATACACCTTGCCTGCGGCCGTATCCGTAAGCGCTTTGGCCGTCCCCTGATAGAGCAGCCGCCCGCCATCCAGGATGGCGATGTTCTCGCAGGTCGCTTCCACATCCCCGACGATATGTGTCGACAGGATCACAATCCGGTCTTCGGCGATTTCGCAGAGAAGATTCCGGAACCGGATGCGCTCCTCGGGGTCCAGACCCGCTGTCGGCTCATCCACGATAAGCACTTTGGGATCGTGGAGAATCGCCTGGGCAATCCCGAGCCTGCGCTTCATGCCGCCGGACAGCGCCTTGACCTTTACCTTGTGGCAGTCGCCTAGATTAACCCGCTCTAGCAGTGCGGCTATCCGCTTCTTTCTCTCCGCTCTGCCCAGTCCCGACAGCACACCCAGATAGTCCATCGCTTCATAGACGGTCATATGGGGATACATGGAGAAATCCTGCGGAAGATACCCGATCAAGCGGCGGATCTCTGCGGCCTTTTCCACAGGCGTACCGCAGATGCTGATTTCTCCGCTGCTTTTGGCGCTGAGAGAGGACAGGATTTTCATAAGCGTAGTTTTCCCTGCGCCATTGCGTCCCAGAAGCCCGAACATCCCCTTGCCGATTTGAAGAGACACCTCCCTCAACGCTTGCTTCTGACCATAAAATTTATTTAACTGACGGATGGTGATTTCCGTTCTTGCGGAAATAGATTCTGCCCGCTGCCTCATATACAAACACTCTCCTTAGACTTGGTCTAAAGAGAGTGTACCGGACAAACCTCTACTTTTTATCAACTTCGAGAAAGAATGAAGCAGTTACGTTTGCACCGCCCTCCGGCCTGTTCTCCACACGAAGCAGGCCACCGTGCTTCTCGCACAGGATCCGGCAGATGTGCAGACCGAGTCCGAGATGATGACTTCCGTCTGCCCTGCCGCTCCCCCGGTAGAATGGCTCTGCGGCCAACTGTAAAGCCTCCGGGCTAAATCCCGGGCCATCGTCCGTAACCTCAATGACAAGCGCTTGATGCTGGACGCGGCAGTAGGCAGTCACCTGATTAGCGGCATAACGGAACGCATTCGCAAGCATATTCTCAACCACACGAAACACGATAGTGTCATCGGTATAAAGGACGGGTGCCGTAATCGTACTGTTAAGACCGGACGATTTACCGTACCGTTCGGACAAGATTTCCATTGAACTCTTGAGTTGTCTTATCAAATCGTCGGTACTCCGTTTGGAAGGCGTGACAAACGTATCTTCGAGATTTTGTATCGTCGTCATCGTGTCCACATACATCTCCAGCCTCTGGACATAATCCGACATAAAAGATACCGTAGCGAGCAGCTTCTCCGGGCTTATTTTACCGCTTGGGACGTACCGGATCAGAAAATCCGTATATCCCTTCAGCACCGTCAGGGGGGTACGCAGGTCATGGGCAAAGGCCGCATTCAGCCTTTTCCGCTCCTCCATCATTCTCCACATCTTCCGGTTGCCTGCATCAAGCTCTGTTCTCATCCGCTCGAAAGAATCGCACAAACGCCCCATCTCATCGTTTGGTTCATAGTTGATTCTAAAATCCAAATCATGGGCCGAAATTTTGTCGGCCCCTGCCATCAGCAGCTCGATGGGCTGCTTCAGCCTGCTCCGGTAAAAAATCGTGACCGCACTAAGAATCGAACCTCCAAAAAAAACAAGTGGCAGGAGAACGTTTAGAACGGAGATCAGATTCAGGAACCCCTGGTCTCTTGGCGAAATCGGTGCATATTTGCCTATGCGGATCATATGATCATCGGTTATTGGCGTATGAATCAAATACTTGTCCAGGATTTCAGTTCTTATCATTTGCAATCCCCAATTAGACAGCACTGTGAGCAAAGCAGCAGTAATCAGACAAATAAACGTCAATAGAAAGAAGGCATTTTTAAGCGACATCTTCTTTAACGGAGCCATTTGTACCCTACACCCCAGACGGTTTCAATCCAAACACGGCTCGTATGCTGCGCTAGTTTGGCCCGAATTCTGCGGATATGCTCCGCGACCACAGTGCTGTCCCCGTTTCCGTCATAGCCCCAAATCTTCTCGTAAATTCTCTCTTTATCAAAAATCTGTCCCGCATTCATGGAGAGGAGTTCCACAATGTCAAACTCTTTTCTCGCAAGCAGTACCGGATGATTCTTATAAAATAAGCTGCGCTGGGCATATTCGATCACAAGCTCGTCCGCAAACTTCGCCGTCGTCCGGGTAACACTTCTCTGCTCGCGCCTCAAATGGGCCGCGACTCTGGCTCCGAGCTCGTCTATACTGAACGGCTTTACAATATAATCATCTCCTCCTACGCGAAAACCGTTTATTTTATCGGTGTCTTCCACTTTGGCCGTCAGGAAAAGAATCGGACAGGACACGTGATTCCTGATCCGCGCGCAAACCTCGACCCCATCCAGATCCGGCATATTGATATCCAGAAGGATAAGATCCGGATTCAAAGCCGCTTTCTCTAATGCTTCCGCTCCACTTGCCGCTGTGTACACCGTATATCCGTTGATCTCAAAGTAATCTTTCAGCAAGGTCAGAATTCCTTGTTCGTCATCCACAATGAGTATCTTATGCTGCACTTTATGCTCCCCTTTCTATGCTGACTAAATAAAATGCTGGCTGGAGCCATCGTAGCATGCCTTTCTCAAGGAATTATCAACTTTTGTTCAGTTGGGCAAATGTAAGAAAGCTTCCTTCTCCTTCCATTTTGCCCTTCCATCGGTTTTGTATGAGGAGATGCTTTTTTCGGTGTCACTGGAGGTTACACCTCTGTCGCACCCGCCTCTGTGGATGGCAGGCAGAACCTGAGCCAGGACATCTTTACGTTCCTCCTCTGCAAGTGCCGCACTTACCTCAGACGATTTTTCTCTTTTTGCTACATCAGTGGGTTCCATTTGAACTGAAATCATCATAACTGGACCGATCTCCGTGGTAAAAAACAACATCACCATCCATCAATTGGAACAGGTTCCCTTGGCTGTCTTGAATCCTGGACTGGAAGCCTTCCATCCGCCATTGGTTGTTGAGCGGTCCGTTGATGTACTGCAAATGTGGCTGATTGACATCAGCGTTACGGATTGTCTCTATATTGAAGTTCACGATGATATATCCGTTCCGCAAAAAAATTGACGACTGGTCGTCGAGCGTATGCTTCCGGCCGTACTCGGCGAGATTGGTCCCCTTCGGCACTGCATACACGGCTGAAGGCAGACTGTATTCTCCGTACCACTTTTGATCCGAGGCAAGCACGCGTGCTTTATTAACCTCCTGCGGGATATTCTGTGTGCTGCCAATCAGCGTCCGCAAGGTGTAAGGAAGCATCATCCAGTCATACTTACCCACTCGGACCGGCTGACCCGCTTTCTTGAGGTAATCGGCGATGAAGCCGGCACGGCTAAGACCTCCCGTTTGAGCAGAAGAGTCTTGATCGTAAATATAACCTGCTGTCTGCTCTATCTCCTGCTTCGTCACATTGCGCAGCCGTTCATTCAGAATGACAAACCGTTTCTCTTGATCCTCCGGAGAGCCAATCCGGATGAATGGCCGCTCTTGGGCATGATAGTAGAGATCAATCGGCTGGCGCCGGGAGCCGTCTTTGTTCACAAAGGTAAAAGTCGGTGTTATACGGATGCCGTCCCGAAGATCAAACATATTGCCTTTTGTTTTCAAGTCAAACTTGAAATGGTAGCCGGTTTTGATCACAATATTCTGGTAGCCCTTCTCCGTATGGCTGCCGGGATGGATCGGCAGGGTAAAGGGATACCCGGTAGAGCGCGGCTGACCGTCAATCCTCTGATTACCTACCCAATATTTCGTGCCGGTCGGTACGGCACTCCTTGTTCCCTTACGGAATACGGTTTCCCAATTATAATCTGCGATGTCCGTAATCTTGAAATCATACACACGTCCGATTACATCTACCGGGATGATATCGGCCGCTACATGATTCAGTAAGGTGAGATTCGCATCACGCTCTGTTGTGAATGATCCGGGGGCATTCTCCGCAATGGATCTGAACATAACCTCATAGAATCCTTCCTCTACCCAAACCGGCATATAAAAGGTTGTTGTCAGCTGGCCCGACGGAATGTCCACCCAAGTCTGTTTGGGGATAAACTTCATAGCAGCATCATAAACGTCGAATGGGAACCAAACCTGCTTAAGCCGGGTATATTTCGCATAGTCACGATTTCCGTAGCCGGGAAAATCCCGGTGCTGTCCTGTAGTCGGAAGCGTTACGGTGAAAGGGCGATCCAGTATGAGAGCAGAACGATCATAGGCTGGCGCGGTTTTCTGATTGTGCTCGCGGTCATCCGATACGGATGCATACATTACGACTGGCGTATGAACAGTAACGGGGTTGATGCCGGAGATGCCGAATTCCTTATCGGCGCCGCCTTTGATATTTCCCGGGAGCAGGTTGTAGTTGATTTGCCCGGTTGTGGGCTGATTGGCTTGATTCACGAGGGATTTGTTGACGATATAGCCGCTTCCATATAGAGTATCCGGGGAAATGGCGTTCGGATTGGGTATGGATATCGGCGCCGGAGCAGCCGCATTCTGGGGCTTGTTGTCCATAATCGTCGTTTTGTTGAAAATAACGAGGTCATTGTTTACTTGGTTCGCGCCTACAACGGATTCGGCAGCGGATTGAAAAATCTGCTCCACATGATTGGGCACAGGTCCCGATGCATCCGGCAAATTAATATTTTGGCAGGGAGCGGCCCTGACATGCTGCTCCACACTGTCTTTGTTGTCAGTTTGCAGAGTAGGAACATCGTAACCGTTAGGTTGTAAAGTGACTGCGCCTCCATAGCCGCCCAATGCGTAATTTCGGAGAGTGGCCTGCTGAAGCCGATAGACTTCGAGGTTGTCAATCTGCCAATAGGAATACGGCCTTTTAACTGTCATCATGCGTTCAACTGGAATTCGGATCGGAGGAGGGGCGGGACCGCCAGGGGCTGGAGGAACGAAAATGACATACGTTTGCCGGACGTTGACCTTATAAGTCACTTCGCCCGTCATATTGGCGAACTTGTTCTGAAACAAATAGCTTATCCCAAAGACATTCGCGTAAAGGCTCTCCGAAGTGGGAATTCCCTGCCGGATATTAAACGCTTCTGCTCCGCGCCGGTCTGCAAGCAGTACAGCCGAAGCGGCCGGGTCCATTACACCTCCCGAGTTAACGGTTCCTTTGACAGGTACGCCTATTCTGATATCGCAATCGGTTGTAGTCGGCGGAGTACCGCCACCGTCATCATCAAAGTAGGCGACCAGTTCCATCTGCGGATAGCCGTAGGCTTTGGCTTTGTAGGTGATGTTCCACTGGTTATAGTATCTAATAACTAAATCGCCATCAGGACTCTTTCTAGGCGGTTGTTCTGGTGGAATAACATACTGAGCTTTATAGGAAAAGTTGAATAATTTGTTTTGAAGATCAAATTTCTTTCTATCTTCGGGAATATCAAGAATATCTATTGAACGTAGAGATCCACCCTGAAGTGGATCAAAATATTCAACATCCGCTGTTAAGGCTGCGACCTTATCTATCGGAAATTGGATGTTTTGATTTTTTGAACTATCAGCAAACAAGAGTGAGTTAATATGAATATTGATTTTTCTTATATCCCAAGCAATATGACCTTCCGTTGAAGAAAGTCCGTTGTTTAATTCATTATCAGTAGGATATCTAGGAGGATTAGCACCTAAAAAAGGTACCGAATGTATTAATGCTTCGGGTTGCGGAGTATCATTGATATCTTTATTCCAGTGATAAAATCGGATCCCATCATAATCATATTGCCATAAACGCTTTCGCTGAGGTGCACGAAACCACTCGAAATATCCTAGTTCACTTTCTTCCACTTCTTTAAGATCAAATACTTCTCCCCCGACCTTCAAATGATATGTATTCGGAGATGTTATTGTTAAATCTCTAATTTCTTGCTTATCAAATTTATTTCTTAGAACAACCCTCTTTAATATTTTCCCGAAGGGGGTCTCTACTTTTTGTAATCCGTAATCCATTTTATTTATTGAAAAGTAGTAAATTAAATCTTTTGTCTGTGCGCTTCCTTCATTTGCAATAGAAGTTGAAGTATCAAACCAAAAGTCTCCTAATATCTTTTCAGTTGGCGTGGTATTTGCTTGCGCAGGAGTAATTATAATATTGAAAAGTGACAATATTATAATCGATAAACTTAAATACTGTTTCCAAATCTTATATTTAAATACTTTCATCAATTTTAGATCCGTAAACTTTGATTGGAGATATACCAAAATCCGCTAATCTATAGAAAGTAATCGGATTTATTTCAGAGCTAACCAAGTTTCCTTTTGGGAGTATATGACCATTTACATATTCATAAACTCCTACCCCATTTATAGTTACTACCCCAGAAGATCCAGTGTCATAACCGTAGGTATCTTTAATATTTAATGCCGTTAGTTGATAGAGTACTCCAGCTTTTGGAGTTAGGCTAGGATCCTTTAGAGTCTGGTTACGGAGCGCCAATGTACATGCTCTAGCTCTAGTAATCCCATAAGGGTTATCTTTAACCACCAACTTATTCAATGACAAAACAACAAATGATTCGTTAGGAATTGGATAAGTTTTCCGATCTATTGCATCAAACCACTTAGTCCCGTCCGGCAGCAAATGACGGTTCGGATCATTAGGATCCTCCATATCTATCACTACGAACTTCTCCACTTCACAAGTAAAGTTACCGTCCCCGCCCGAAACTTTTAGATTTTTGTAGTCGATATCCGAGTATGACTGTGCCGCACTAAAATACCGCGGAAGCATCGTCACAATATTCGTCTTATGCCAAGCAATCTCTGCGCTCGATATCGCGTACTTATCCGCCGGCAGGGTGCCTCCGCTTCGTACGGTTTGAATACGGCTGATAACGGTGACGGATTGTGCCCGATTCGTATTCTCCTCGAGGCCAAGCTTTCCGGCGTGATCCATCCCCTGAATCAATCCTGCCTTGGTTGCCAGGTACATCCACTTCTCCTCAATGGGAGTATCCTGTCCGATAGCCCGCACGGCGACTTTCGCCATTTCCTGACGGCTCATGGGAGCATTGAGGTCGTCATCCGCGAAGTCTCCGTCCCGGTATATACCCGCCGCAGCCGCAGCATCCATAGCAGGCGCATACCACTGCGCACCATCAGCTTGACCCGCATCAATCCCAAGCGCGGCCACAGCCATTTTGACAAATTCAGCACGCGATACGTTCCGGCCTGGCAGGAAAGTTCCGTCAGCATAGCCGTCAATATAGCCCTGTTCCCTGGCTTTCTTAATCTCAGCCGCTGCCCAGTAATCACTGGATATATCGCTGAATGAGGCTTTTGTAGATGAATGGCTGCTCGCCGCATTCGTTACATGGGGTGCCGGACCTGCCTCTAATCCGAATGCAATCGCTCCCCCGCAAATAAGTCCGGTGATAATTGTACTTAAAATCCGTTTTTTCATATGTAGAGTTCTCCTTACTGGAATGGAATGTTCATAAAATTATTGTTTTACGGAAATCCAAATAAACCTGGCGACAACTCCTTCCACGGTTGTTTTTGAAATGAGAAAACGATTTTCTGACAGAGAGGGGTACTAAGAATGGCTTGTAAGGATGGGAAAATAAGAAGGCGATAAAAATGGAGAAGCATGAACTGCGAAAGATATTGCGGAATATTGCTGGAGGGGTAAGTCTCAAATCCTAGTATAAACTATCTTGTAAATTTTGGAAATAGTTAAAAATACAAGAAACGACATAAGGGCATAAAAAAGAGCAAACAAAGCGTGTTAGCTCCGTTTGCTCTTTTTATTTTACTTTGTGCTGTAACGGTCGTAAGCGGACTGGTAGGTCTTCATATAGGAATCGAGACCCATTTTCTGAATAGTAGCCACATACTTATCCCACTCGCTAAAAGGAACGGTTCCGTTAATAAACTTCGCTTCCATCTCTGTTATATAGGTGGTGATGTCTTTGCCCAAGGAAGACATGATCTCGGTTTCCTCTTCCGTGAAACTAAAACTGCTCCAGATCTCTTTAATCGCGTGCGGCTCGGCTTTCTTCGCTGTCGCCATAGCTTCAGGGAGGGTTTCGGAGCCTTTGAAATATTCTCCGCGCACGTAGCCCGGATAGCTTCCGCCCAGCCAAGTGAAATATTTGGCAAGAGCCTGATCCTGGGTTAGGCCTTGAGGGTTCTGCGTAATGTCCGGCACGTATTCGATCTTGCCGTCCGTTTCCTTATAGGTAACGTCCTTCTGCCCCAGGAAGTAGAACTTGGCCCCTTCTTCACTGAAGAAATAGTCCATCCAGCGGACGGTCGCTTCCGGATTCTTGTTTTTATTCGTGATCGCAAAAGCTCCGGTGTGAACCATGGGCGTTTTGATATGGGAATACATCTGTTCGCCGCCCGGACCTTGAAGAGCGCCAAGACCGATGTAGTTCTTCTGATTCATCAAAGTGGCCGGATTCGGAATGACGGTGGAACCGTACAGTCCCTGCTGTCCCCTAGCATAAAGGGCACTATCCTTAATCGTAAAGATTTCCTTATCAAAAAGCCCTTCTGCATGCAGCTTGTTCATATACTGGAGAAGTTCCTTGAACTTCGGATCGGTCTTAATAAAGCGAAGCTTTTGGGTGCCCGGATCGATGTCCACATACGGGTGTCCCAGACCCCGGTTCCCGAGTCCCCACGCCCCTTTGAGCTGGTTCATCAGATTCCCGATCCCCGTGCCTCCGTACGGGATTTCATCCTTCTGGCCGTTTCCGTTCAGATCGGTTTCTTTAACTGCTTTGAGATATTGATAATATTCCTCGGTCGTTGCAGGCTCTTTCATATTCAGTTTGGCCAGCCAATCCTTGTTAACCCACAGCGGCGTACCAATGAGCATGGACAGGAAGGACGGATCGTAGAAAGACGGGAAAGAGTAAATATTGCCGTCCGGCATGGTGAGGCCCTTCTTCAGATCCGGGTATTTCTCCAGCAGTTTCTTGAAATTCGGAGCATGCTGATCGATCAGATCATTGAGCTTGATGAACACGCCTTCCTTCCCGTACTTGGCGAGTTCAGTTGCCGATAACCGGGCCGAATAGAATCCATCGGGATAATCGCCGCCGGCCAGCAGCAAGTTCTTCTTCTCCGCCAGACTTTCAAAAGGAACCAGCTCAAACTTCACGTTTACATTCGTCATCTTGGCATATTCTTTCCAGACCATCACATCTTCAAATTTATTGCCGTTGGTGGGTGATTTCCCGGTAAAGAAAGTCAAATTAACCGGTTCCTTGACGATCGGCATACCAGTCTCGTTTACATTAGAGGCATTCGCCGAGTTTACTCCCTGTTCCCCGTCACTGCTCCCGCTGCATCCGGCAAGCAAACTACCTGTGAAGGTCAGCGTCAATACGAGTGCCATTCCTTTGGTACGCATCCACATCTTTTTTTCCTCCCCAAATGTAAAATAATCGGATGTTCATTTCTATCCGGCCGTGAGGCCTCCTTTAACCTTTGATGGCTCCAATCATGACGCCTTTCACGAAATACTTTTGTAGAAAGGGGTAAAGAATGAGCATGGGCAGATTAGCCACGATCACAGACGCATATTTGATCGCTTCCGCATCAAGCAGACTGTTGGACAGCGTCCCTTCCCGGACGTCCACCATTTCCTGCATCTCCCCCTGGAGCAGGATCTCGCGCAGAATAAGCTGCAGCGGATATTTGTCCCGGTCCGATAAATAGACCAGAGCGCTGAAATACGAATTCCAGTGCCCGACACTATAGAAGAGTACCATGACGGCAAGAATGGGTACCGATAACGGGAGCACAATCCGCCAAAGCGTCTGAAGGTTGGAAGACCCATCCATCGAAGCGGCCTCCTCGATCTCATGCGGAATGCTGTTCTGGAAAAACGTCCGCATGATCAGGATGTTCCATACCGATAAAGCGGAAGGAAGCACCATGGCCCAGAAGGTGTTCAGCAGCCCCAGGTTCTTGACCAGCAAATAGGTCGGAATCATTCCGCCGCTGAAAAACATCGTAAACACGATCATCATGGTGAAGAAGTTCCGGCCGTAGAAGTCTCTCCGGGATAACGGATAGGCGGCTGCAATCGTCATGACGAGATTAATGGCCGTCCCTGCTACCGTGTAGAGAAGCGTATTCCTGTACCCGATCAAGATCTCGGAGTTCTGGAAGAGCCGCTTATATCCGGTTAAGGTTAGATCGACCGGCCACAGCCACATCTGCCCTTGAAATACCGCTGCCGGGTTGCTCAGCGATGCCGAGAACACATATACTAGCGGATACAGGACGAGCAGGGAAACGAAGGCCAGCAGTACGGCAATCACGCCCGTTAACCATTTGTCCGAACGGGTTTCGAGCATAGCAAAGTCCCCTTTCTACCACAAGCTGGTCTGATTAACCCTACGGGCGATCCGGTTAACGAGAATCAGCAGGATGAAATTAATAACGGAATTAAACAAACCGACGGCTGCCGAGAAGCTGTACTGGGCCCCCAGTATCCCGCTTTTATAAACATGCGTAGAGATAACCTCGGAGGATGCCGTATTAAGCGAGTTCTGCAGGAGAAACACTTTCTCAAAACCGACGCCGAGTACCGTGCCTACCTCCAGAATGAGCAGAACCACCACAGTCGGCATAATACCCGGTAAATTAATGTGCCAGATCCGCCGCAGCCGGCTGGCTCCGTCAACTCTGGCAGCTTCATGTAGCTGCGGATCGATTCCGGCCAGGGCCGCCAAGTAAATAATGGAGCTCCAGCCCATATGCTGCCAGACACCGGACCAGACATAAATGGATTTAAACCATCCGGGTTCCGTCATGAATGAGACCGGCTCGCCGCCGAATGCCTGAATCAGCAGATTGACCAGACCGCTCTGCGGTGAAAGGAACATGGTGATCATACCCGCTACAACGACAGTCGATAGAAAATGCGGCGCGTAGGTGACCGTTTGAACAAATCGTCTGTAACCGGAGGAACGGACCTCATTGATCATGAGGGCAAGAAGAATCGGAATCGGAAAACCGACGGCTAATTGGTAGAGTCCGATGCCGAGCGTATTTTTAATCAGTCTCCAGAAATAATAACTGTCAAAGAATCGCTGGAAATGTTTGAGCCCTACCCATTCACTCCCCCAGATTCCTTTGGTCGCTACAAAGTTCTTGAATGCGATTTGGACTCCGTACATGGGCCCGTATTCAAAAACGAGGAAATAAACAACCACAGGCAGAAACAAAAGATACAGATCCGCGTTTTTCCGGATACGTCTGAGTACGATACCCAATGAGTTTCACCTTCCTTCCTGTAATGGGGTTAGAACCTGCGTTCCGTACTCCGATCTTACCTGGGGGAAGGTGCTCTGCCTATTCACTTATCTTTATTTATGCGGCTTTACGTACGTTTCTAAAAAAAGGGCAAGGATCAAAAAATGTGATCATACACTCGGTTAACATTCACCCTGTACAATAGACTTAACACAATTTAAGGAGTACGAGGCATGAATCTGACAAAGTCCAGACGATCTTCTTTTTTCTTCACCACTCTGCTCAGTTTTCTGGTCATCATTTTATTGTTTGTCACGTTTGCGCTGACCGCCTTTGCTTTCTTCAAATCCAAGTATCAAAGTGAGCTCATTACGAATAACCAATTGGTGCTCAAAAACACGGCCGAACGATACAGCACCCATTTCTCCCGGATCAAAACCGTTCTCTTCAATTATTATAACCATTCGGATGTGGTGGGCTTTAACCGGCAGTTAACGACCAAAACGGAGTCCGAAATCAATTACCTGCAGGCCAAAACGATAATTCCCGCCCTTCGCTCCGACGTAACGAATCCGCAGCTGTTCCTGGATAATATCATGATCCATTTCGGCTCCGGCTCCCTCGTCCTGGATAAAGAAGGAAGCAGCACAGCCAAGGAACAATTCGATCTTCTTTACACAAGCCGGGACTATCCCGCCGCTTACTGGGAAGAACTGCTGACCGAAATGAAGACTTTCACGATTCTGCCTGCATCCGTCTTCCAGCATGAGCCTAGCCAGCCCGATCATAAACGGCTGCTTCCTGTTTCCTTAAGACTTCCCGGAAGCAGATATTTGATCACTGCGTTTATGGATATCGGGAAAACCCAGCAGGCTTTTATGGGCGAGACCGATGAATCGCTGCGTTTTTTTGTGCTGGACACAGATGGAAGCGTTCTAATTCAGTCTGCCTATGATTCAAACGCGGATAAGCTACCTCAGAATCTGGCCAGTTCCGGTGTCATGCTGAAGGAAGGGATCTATTATTTCAGCCAGAAAGACGAGGAAGGCCTAACTTACATCACCGCGGTTCCCGATGCCAGCATGGCTGCTCAGCTGCGCAAGTTAAATTTCACCTTGCTGGTGATTTTTCTTATTTCGGTCGGGATTGCGCTAGCCGTGTCTTTCTACAGCAGCCGCAAGATCAGCCGTCCGGTCAAACAGCTCATCTCCTCCATTGAGCAGGAAGAAAACGCCGGAGCTCCGAGCGCTTTCCATGAATTTGCGGTCATTCAGCAGAAAATCCGTGATCTTAATGTCGAGAAGAATGAAGTGCGCAGCGAGCTGGCGAGCAAACAGTCGATTCTGACCCAGTATAATTACATCAACAAATTGAAGAGCATACATACGGACATTAACGAATGGAAAGAATTTCTGGCCCGTGATGAGAACTTCATGGTCATTCTCTATGAACTTCGGTTCCGTAACCACCCGGCTGGAGAAGCCCCTTTGTCTAACGACCGGCTGGCCTCCTATTACCGGAATCACCTGGATATGATTGTGACGGAGCGCATCCCGGCTTCTCATACGTTTCAAATGGAGAAAAATCAGATCCTGACCGTCATTAACGGCCCATGTGATAAAGAAACGCTAAATGAATGTATAAAGGAAATCCGTTCCATTTTCGAACATAACAAAGAGTATTGCCTCGCTACAGTCGCGGTCAGCTCCTGGTTCGAGCACTCTTCCCAGTTCAGCCATGCCTATCGCCAGGTACTGGACTTCGCAAGTCAAGCCAAGCTGGAAGACGAGACCCAGATCATGCTCGGAAGCCGCCCGATTCATGCTACGTTCGCCCTGAACCCTGCCCAAGATCAGGAGCTGAACGCTTGCCTGCAGGCTGGCGATGATGGAGGCGCCATGGAATTGGTCCGCCGTCAGCTTGATGAAATGATGGTCAAGGAAGCGAGCATCCACCAATTCCGGCATTTTGCAGAATCAGTCTGTACCAAAGTATGGAAGTTTATGGAGATTTATAAAATTGATCAAGGCGCCTCCTGGTCGCTTAAACCGCTGATGCAGCGGCTGCGGGAAAGCTGTACACTCGATGAATATACCCATGCGTTCCAGGAGCTTTTGTATACGGCCGCAATTCTTATTCATGAGAAAAAAGACGAACATGATCCAATCATCACGTTCGTCATGAATTCACTTCACACCAGATACGGAGAGGATCTTTCTCTGGAGAATTTGGCGGACCGGCTTCATATGTCGAGTGCTTACTTGTCCGTCTATATTAAAGAGAAAACCGGTAATAATTTCAGCGACCATCTGAACGTGATCCGGATCAACAAGGCTCAGGAGCTGCTGTCCGGTACAGAGCTGAATATTATCGATGTCGGCCAGCAGATCGGTTACCGCAATATTACTTCGTTCAACCGGATGTTCAAGAAATGGACCGGCAAAACACCGAGCGAATACCGCAGAAATACACGTCTGAGGGAAAATTAAAAGCAGCCCACAAAAAAACACCCCATAGGGGTGTCTGCATCCGCGTCTGCTGTCAATAGCCTTCCCTATTCAAAGCTTCCGTTAAATTCTCGGCAGCGATACGTGTACGTTCAAAAGCTTCGGTCGATTCATGGTCCGCCTCATTGGCCTTCTTAATCGCTTCGAGAGCCTTCAAAGTGGCTTCAGCGGCTTTCGCGGCGGCGTCCCGGCTGGCATGAATCAGTTTAGGCATGCTCGACGGATCTTTATTTTCTTGCACGATATCCGCTATTAATACCGCATGATCCGCTGCAGCGGTTGCTTCGAATCCAAGACGAATAGCATCCTGCCGGAGTGCGTACGCTTTGCTGTTCGCCTTGTTGGAGAGCTCTCTGGCCTCGTTCATAAGCACGACATAATCTGCAAGTCTTTCATTAGTCAACATACGCACCTACTCCTACCCCGGGAAAATAGACCTTTTTCCATTATTTTAATCCATTTTGGATAGGGTGAAAACCTGATCGCGCACGGATAAAAAGTTTATTTTTCGACAAAAAATTCAGGTTCCCGTATCTATTCAATCCGCTTACCGGCAAACTCGCCGCTTGGACACAGAAACTACGGCATGTTCCTATAGATTCGCCCGAATTAAAAAGACTGGGTAAGCTCTACGCTTACGCCAGTCTTTGTGTCCGATTTATATATGTACACGACAGCCGGGATTACTCTTCCTTGACGCCATCGCTTCGCTGCTCTTTGGGGATGAAATCGAAGATCCTGCCTGTCTCCAGCGTCTCAATCAGCCGGATCAGCCACTTATAATAATCAAGCGCCTGAGTGATTTTGAGCTCATCCTCCTGCAGCACGCCAAGAAGCGGTTCATTCGCTTCGTTCTCCTTCTTCATCTCCTCAATTTCGCGCAATGATTTATTTAACACATTCATATTCCCCTCAATGGCCTTGCGCCATTTAATCGAGAAATAATCACTAAAGTTCTGGTACCAGTCCGGTTCAACTTCGTAAAGGTCTTTCCGTGTTCCTTTGCCCCATACTTTATCGATCATTTTCAAATCCATCAAGGTCCGCACGCCCGTGCTCATGGATGTCTTGCTCATCCCCATCGATTGACTCAGTTCATCTAATGTTACCGGCCCGTTGTTAAAGTACATATACCCGTATAAATGTCCGATGGACAAGGTAATTCCATATAGGTCCATATTTTTGCCGATGGAGTCGATTACCCGCTCGCGGTTTTTTTGAATTCTTTGAATTTGCTCTGCTGTAAAGCCATTAAGATCGTTCATGGGGTTCCCTCCCGAGGATTAGGTCTAAGCCTGCAAACCTCTATTCTGTATTGTAATCAAACTACCCTTTAGAAGTAAAGAAGAAGCCCGGAAGGGATTCCAAGGAATACAGAGCATACCATACGTATAGTATGTAAAGTTAAAACTGTACGTACATTTATAAGCGTATATGAAGTTTGACGTTTAAAAAGTGAACCCTATACACTTGTGAGAAGTTAGTAAACAAGTTCAATAGACCCATGAAAGGAGGTCCACATGCCTATTATTGAGGTAAAAGAGCTTACCAAAGTTTTCGGGCAAGATCCCAAACGAGCTTTGCCATTGCTGAAGGACGGCTGGTCTAAAGAGAAAATTCTGAAAGAACATAAGCTGACAGTCGGAGTGAACAAGGCGGAGTTTGCGATTGAACAAGGAGAAATCTTTGTCATTATGGGACTCTCGGGAAGTGGCAAGTCTACACTGGTTCGCTTGTTGAACCGATTGATCGAACCGACCGGGGGTCAGATTCTGTTTAACGGGACCGATGTTCTGAAAATGAATCAAGAGCAGCTGCGCCAGTTCAGAAGAAAGAATATCGGTATGGTATTTCAGAAATTCGGGTTATTTCCCCATCGGACCGTCCTGGAGAATGCCGAATACGGCTTGGAAATCCAAGGCATAGCATCGAAAAAAAGAACGGAGCTGGCCCGGACCGCACTCAAATCAGTCGGCCTGGAAGGCTGGGAGAACAGCAAGCCCGATCAGCTAAGCGGAGGGATGCAGCAGCGCGTAGGTCTGGCACGTGTGCTGGCCAATGATCCCGAGATTCTGCTCATGGATGAAGCATTCAGCGCTCTGGACCCGCTTATCCGCAGAGATATGCAGGTCGAATTATTGGAGCTCCAGGCACGCCTGAAGAAGACCATCGTGTTCATTACGCACGATCTGGACGAAGCACTGCGAATCGGTGACCGGATCGCACTGATGAAAGATGGCGCGATCGTACAAATTGGTACGCCCGAAGAAATCTTGATTCAGCCCGCGAACAGATATGTGGAACGGTTTGTGGAGGACGTGGATTTGTCCAAGGTACTCACCGCTTCTCATGTCATGAAGAAGCCGGAGACAATCGCCTTAGAGCGCGGACCTCGTGTAGCCCTGCAGCTGATGCGCGACAGCGGGGTATCCAGCTTGTACATAACCGATAAAGGGATGAAACTTCTCGGCGTCGTTACGGCAGAGGATGCATCCCAGGCCATTAAAGATAATCAGACACTGGAAGCTGTTATGCAGCGCACCATTCCCAAAGCAAAGCCGGACACCCACCTCAACGAATTGTTCGAAATGATGGGGGAAGCCAAGCTTCCGGTTGCGGTAGTGGATGAGAATGAAAAATTAAAAGGAATTGTCATTAAAGGCGCCGTTCTATCCGCTCTGGCCGGCAATGCCGATCCGGGAGCAGGTGACGGATCATGAATTTCCCTAAACTGCCGCTCGGCAGCTGGGTCGAAGCGCTGGAGGACTGGCTTACTACGAATTTCGCTCCATTATTTGATGCGATCAAAGCCGTCATCGGATTCATGGTCGGAACCATTGAATCCGCGCTAACGGCTCTTCCTGCTCTCGTGCTCATTCTGATCATCACCGCACTGGCCTACTGGATCGGCAGATGGAGAATCGCGTTATTTGCGCTTATCGGACTTCTGCTCATCGATAACCTGGGCTTCTGGGAGCTCTCGATGCAATCGCTGGCGCTTGTGCTCACCGCCTCCATTCTCTCCATCGTAATAGGCGTGCCGATCGGAATTCTATGTTCGCGCAACACTTTGATGCAGAATATCATCACGCCCGTGCTTGATTTCATGCAGACGATGCCGGCATTCGTTTACTTGCTGCCGGCTGTCTCTTTCTTCTCGCTCGGCGTTGTACCCGGTGTAATCGCATCTGTTATTTTCGCGATTCCGCCGACCATCCGCCTGACCAATCTCGGCATCCGGCAAGTGCCGGAAGAGCTTGTGGAAGCTGCCGACGCATTCGGCTCCACACCGGCGCAGAAGCTGTTTAAGCTCCAGCTGCCGATAGCGATGCCTACCATTATGGCCGGTGTGAACCAGACCATCATGCTCTCGCTGTCCATGGTCGTGATCTCTTCCATGATCGGCGCTCAAGGTGTCGGCGCCCATGTATACCGGGCAGTCACGCAAGCCAAGACCGGCATAGGCTTTGAAGCCGGGATCGCCATTGTCATTATGGCCATCCTGCTCGACCGTTTGACGCAAAATATTTTCAAGAATAAAACCAACTAAACATACAGGGGTGTTTAAGATTACTTTTAAAAAGTGGAGTGTATGGTTGTCCGTCGTGTTAGCGGTATTCCTCGTGGCAGGCTGTTCGAATGGTACAGGGAGCGGAGAGAAGCAAAAGACGATTAAGCTTGCTTACGTTGCCTGGGACTCTGAAATTGCGAGTACGAATGTGGTTAAGCACGTCCTGGAAACTAAAATGAACTACAAAGTGGAGATGCTTCAGGTTGACGCAGGGCCGATGTGGGCCGGTGTTGCCGACGGCAGTGCGGATGCCATGGTAGCCGCCTGGCTGCCGAGCACACACGCCTCTTATGTAGAGAAATACAAGGGCAGCATGGAAGACCTCGGCCCGAATCTGGACGGAACCAAGACAGGATTAGCCGTGCCGGCTTATATGGATATCAAGTCCATCGAGGATTTGAAAAAACCTGAGGTTGCCAAATCTTTGAACAACCAGCTGATCGGGATTGAACCCGGCGCAGGTATTATGATGGCAACGGAACAAGCCGTCAAAGATTATGCGCTGTCCGAATACAAGCTCGTAGAGAGCTCATCGGCCGCCATGGCCCAAGAGCTTCAAAAAGCCTATGATCAGAAGAAACCGATCGTCGTAACCGGGTGGACACCTCACTGGAAATTCGCCAAGATGGATCTGAAATATCTTGAAGATCCGAAGAACGTATACGGCGGTGCCGAACAAATCCATACGATGGTACGTAAAGAACTCAAAGAAGACCAGCCTGCCGCTCATCAATTCCTCGACCAGTTCGAATGGACAGCAGAGGACATGGCACAGGTCATGGTAGCCATCCAGGAAGGCAAATCTCCCGAAGATGCCGCCAAGGAATGGGTCGAAGCTAACGCAGATAAAGTGAATACCTGGACCAAAGGGATTGAAGTCAAGTAATTGGCACCTTGGGCGGGAACGGAATCTGCCTATATCCAATAAGAAAACATAGCTGCCCGCACAGAAGCACCTGCTTCCGTGCGGGCAGCTATGTTTTTGCGGTTTCAGCGTGTATTCCGGCCGGCTCTCCCGGCCGTTCTTTTACTCCCGGATGAATGTATTAGTTGAAATGATCCCAAAAATCCCAATACTTCGAGTAAGGAGTACGCAGAAAATAACGCATCTGCAGGTGATCCGGCGGCAACTTATCCGTCGCCTGCTCCACTTCCTTGGACCTGTTGTCTGCATCAGGAGACTTATGCCGGCCGCTGCCGGCACACAACCGTTTGGTATTTGATTGCTTAGCACATGACTGCTCAGCGCACGATTGACCGGCAGAAGCCCGTCCGGCGCATGAATTCCTCACAGACGGCTGACACGAGTCTCCCTTCATTCTTTCTGTGCCGTCCGGCACAAAACCGTTGCAATTTCCATTCTTACACAAAATAATTCACCTCTATTTCCAGCTGGATGAAGGGACGCGTTACTGTGCAAGTGAGATTTGACGGGAAGCCCATATCCGGTAAGGAATTACCAGGACAAGACAAACCAGGAACAACGCGTAGAACTGCGGATTCGCAATCCGGTTAATCCGGAAGACAGCATCCAGCAGAGCTACCAGAAAGGCAAACAGGATACGGGCCTTCCGGGTCGAAGGGGTAGATTTGGGGTCGGTGATCATAAAAAAGGCAAACAGCTGCAGCGAAGCTCCCATCAGGGGTCCCAGTGCCGCCAAGAGTGGAGCCCCGAACAGGAAGTGCCTGACCAGTGCGAACAAGGTAAAACTCCCCAGGAAGGCTAACACTGAATCCAACCGGTTCGCCATGTAACAGACGAGAATCCCCAAACAGAGAATAACGAGCATAATACCGATCCCGTTCGTCCACTGCTTGGGTGTGCTGACCGCATACTGAGGGAGAAAGAACAGCATAAGAACCATCGCCACGTTGTTGGGATTAAACACATGACCGCCTTTAAAACGGATCATGTACTTAAGAGAAATAGCCAAAAATGAGGCAAGCGCATAAGGCCAGAGCAGGTTGGAGCTGAGAAGCAGGGAAATACCAATCCCGGTTATCACTGCGCTGAGCGGAAAACGCCAGGTTTTAGCTGTACAACGACACAAAATAAGCTCGGTGATCATGGTGCAGGCAACCGATACAAGTATAGCGTCCCATTTCTGAAAAAAACCGAGATATACTTGTCCGGCAATCGCGAAGCTGCCCAGAAACAGAAGAATAAAATACCTGGGATCGAGGCGGTAATCCCGCCAGGAAACGACTGGCCTCAGATCGGTTCTTATTTCATTACGCATGAAACCCCTCCGTCAATTGGACATGGTTACGACATCAAATCGTCTGTAGGAAGCATGGCGGCCCGATTTGCGGTGAATGCTCTTCCATTCCACTTTATAGCTGCCCAGAATCCCCTGCTCGCTAGTTCCCAAGAGGCCTTTGAGCACGTTCTCCGCCTCTTTCTTGCGCGCTAAGGCTTCCTTCTCATCCCGGGTTCCCTCCAGGTATTGGCGGATCCATTCCTCTGCGCTTCCCGGCAGCTTCAAAGGAGTTCCCGGAGAATCTCCGGCAGGGTACATCCGCTTCAACAGGCTCGCAGACGCTTCCGTCCCGTCGAAGGACGGCGGCGTTCTCGGCAGCACATGCTCGTTCCAGAAGCTGGACTCCGTCTTGATGAGCTGCTCGATCCGGTTATCGTCCCGCTCCAGCCGTACGGTACGGAATTTGTTGCCGCCGATGAGAACAGCCACCCACCAGTGGTCCGCGCCGGTGACCGCCATATAATGCTGACACTGGAAGGCCACCCGATCCGGCACCCGGCCGTCCTTCCATTCGTCCTTCAAAAACTCGCCTGTCGTTTTGCACAGCAGGCCGGCGCTGCTGCCGATAATCCACCGGTCAATGGTGGCCAGCATAAAGGGATGCTCCCGGTGCTGCAAGATCCAGTTCCTGCGCATCACTTTAAATCCGGTCGCTTCCGAGAACTCCCGGGCAATAAAATCCTTAAGCTTGCCTCCAAAACGGGCAGACTCTGTCACTTCCGTCTCCGGCAGTTCCCCGATTTTGTCGAGGTATACCTCCATCGCAGTCTTCCATCGGTCCACTCCACATATCGCTGCCGCATCGCTCCCCCCGACTCCTTTCCGGCGCCAGGACAACCATTCTTTATGCGAAATAGCCCGGGTGCTCACTACTAATTTGGCAGGCATCGTATCCCTCCTCCGATTCAGGATTTCTTCAACCTTATCGTAACCTGACATCCGGATTTCTTACCCGGTGGAAAATAGCTGCGTTTTCATGCTTTCTTGCTCCTGTGACGCAACTATCGCTTCTCCTTCACGCTTGCTTCCTCTTGCAGGATACGGCGCGCCTCTTCTATCCATCTAAAATAGTAAGATTCGGCTGCATCCGCCTCTATACGTTGTTCGGCTTGGTGCACACAATCTACGTAATGATTCACTTTGGCGCTGACAGAAGAGGAACAACTCTGCATTTGGCGCTGCCAATATGCCGGGTCCTGCAGCTTACGAGCCTCCCAGCCGAAGGCCAGTCCCTGACGGAAGGAAGCCTGGTAAGCCAGCGGAATTTGAATGTCTGCCTCTGCCGTATGCGCTACCTGATCGAACATGCTGTAAGCAACCGCAATACCCACCCCGCTGTAAGTGTCTTTACGGAAGGCTGTGGGCAGAGTCTCGATCTCGGCACTGACTTCCTTAAGGTCAAATTCGTGCAGGAACCATAAAGAGCGTCCAAGTCCCTGGTAACAAACGCGCTGGTACGGGTGCGGGAAGATGCTGAATTTCTGAATAATCTGTTTATTTTGCCGATAATGATATAAAGCGGTTTTGAATCCGACTCCGTCAAACACGATGGGCGCATATCTGGAATCAAGCTGCCTTAACCAGCCTGCAGCTGCCTCATAATCAAACCGGTACCGGATACTGAGATACCAGCCCAGGCCCACATAATATTGATAAAGATGACCCGATGACAATTCGTGCAGATACGATTCGAACCGCCTGCCCTTGCCAAGTGACAAGGAAGCCCTCACGCCGAGCCCCAGACCCACTCCTTCATAGGCAAAACCTCTGTAAAAAGGCGGGAATTGATGAGCCAGCTCCTCTCTTACATGCGCCATTCTCAATACCGGTTTTAAGACGCCGTTGCTTCCCGTTAAAAACGCTTTCAGAACCTGATGAAACTTCCGGTTAAACTCTTGATTTTGCGAAAAGCTGAATCTTTTAATTGTCTTGGAGATATTCTGCCTGAATAATCCAAGGTAGAGAAACGGAAAGATTAAAGCTGTACCAGCAATAAGTCCGGCTGCCGTTATACTCGTTATCATGATCTTTAACCCTCAGCTTTCGTGGCAGGAATGCTCCTGCTTATAAGTTCAATTTGCCGATTGGCAGCTTATGTCACATTAGGCCCCCGTTTTTCTGTTTTATTGAGAAGCAGCTCTGTTCAGGCGATATACCGATGGATTTACCCCCACCTTTCTTTTGAACACCCGGCCGAAATGGGTCAAATCGTTATAACCGACAGAGAAGCAGACATCCGTAACCGGTTCTCCCTTTTGCAGCAGCAGCTTGGCTTTCTGGATACGTTTGTTCATCACATATTCTTTGAATCCTGTACCGACATACTTCTGGAACATCCGGGAATAATGACACCGGCTCACAAAAATGGTTGAAGCTACTTTTTCCAGATTCAGATCGTTTTCACAAAGATTTTCATCAATAAAGGCGAGGGATTCTGCAAACAGGCGGTTATCACAGGATGGCTCCTGATTCTGGGCGACCATATCGATGAGCGAGATCAAGGAGGTGAAGCTGATCCGGTCTGCTCCGGCCAGTGCTATGAGAGGACTGCTGAACTTAAGCTTATGGACATTCCAATTTTCCGGAAACGTCTGTTCAAAAGTAAGGAAGACAACCAGTTTGTAATGGGTTTGTTTGACGATGCGAATAGCCGCACTCAAATCCACGAACTCGATTAGCTTGACCTTTTTGGAAAGCAGCAGCAATTCGGTAATATAGTCCTTACATTTGTCAGCCTTGTGGACGAAAACAAGCAAATTCATCATTTCTTCATCCCCTTTTTAAATTAGATAACAAACAAAAAATTACAAAAAGTATATTTATATTAAATTGATAAATAAATATCCTTATTATTGATTGTAACCGTGGAGATATATATTCGATCTGCTGACCTTGTCACTTATTCATATTTTTTTGTCATTGCGCTTACCCTCGGAAAAAAATACTTGATTACATATATGGATAAATCTAGTATCATCATTATAAACGCATATGCGTATAAATTCAAATAACAAAACGCATATGCGTTATTTTTCGAATGGAAACGACTATGATCTAGAACTAATGTTTGTTATACTATTAGAACGTATGTTTGTTGCTTATAGTGTTTGAATTGGACGGGAATATGCCGATTGGGGGCTAACAAATGAATGAAATTAACATTCGCATCAAAGAGCTTCGGCTAAAACACAAATTAACGATGGCCAAACTGGCCGCTATGATCGGAGTCTCTCCTGGTAATATCAGTGACTGGGAAAATGGAAAGAAAAAATCAACCCCCACCGCAAAAGCTCTAATTTCCATTTCCAAACAATTCAATGTGTCCCTTGATTGGCTCATGACCGGTTCGGAACCGGACACTCATACAAATGCCCAAGCCAAATCCAAAGCTCCGTACAGTCCTTATATGGAAGCGTTACAAGTTTTAGCCGGGCGGCTGATGGAAGATGACCTGCTCATGCTTCAGACACTAGCCGACCACCTGGCCCGCAAGAACACAGAAGCCGCAACCGGTGATCCATATAGAACAGGAAGAATCAGGCAGACCTCTATTCCGGCAGAAAACAGCCATATACGCGAAGCTTCACTTTCCGCCGAGTACTATGTCCGTCTGCCCCTCTTAGGCAAGGTAACGGCGGGCAGTCCGATTCTCGCCGCGGAGAACATCGAAGAATATTTTAGCGTCCCTAAAAGCCTCGTGGGGGCGGGTAAATATTTTATTCTGCGGATTCTGGGAGAGAGCATGGTGAATAAAGGAATCGAGAACGGGGATCTCGTTCTGGTGCGCCAGCAGTCCTCGGCAGATAACGGCGATGTGGTCGTAGCTCTGATCGACGGCGAAGAAGCGACCGTAAAGACGTTCTACAAAGAAGCGGATCATATACGGCTGCAGCCTGCCAACGATGCTTTTCAGCCGCTCCTTCCGGTAAATAATGTGAGTATTCTCGGCAGAGTAGTCAGTGTGCTAAGGGACGCGGAATAAAGTCCCTACGAAAAGAAAACGCAGCCGATCCTGTCACAACCTGCAGGATCGGCAGCAACAAAAGAAGAGTCGGCTCCTCTCAGAACGTCGTATGCTGGTTGCATAACAGACGAATGGAGGAGCTAACTTTGCCATCGCTGGACCGATTTGAAACGGGACCGCGTGACCCGCAGGCCGACGATCCGGCCCAAATTGCCGAATGCACCTACGACAGGTGCAGGAATCCGATTTACGAAGGCGAGAAGAACTGGGATTTCGATCAGGAATGGTTCTGCAGCCCGTCCTGTATCGCCAGGCACATGGGTGCTTATAAGCGTTATGCGCAGTGATCGAAAGAGAACTGCTATACGCCCGGCAAAAGCCCGGCAGGCGGCTGAAATGTGTTCATTCAGCCGTACTGCCGGGCTTTTGCATCATCCGGACTCCCTCATCTGCTTGCCGTACCTCAACCTGTAGGGGATTCCCACCATCAGCGTAATAAGGAAAGAGGCATAGAACTGCGAGTTCGTAATATGGAGAATCCGAAGCCAGGCATCCGCAAATGCGATCAGGAAGGCGAACAAGATTCTCGCCCGCCTCGTAGGCGGGGTCGTCTTGGGATCTGTGATCATGAAGAAGGTAAACAATTGGAATGATGCCCCCATCATAGGGCCGAATGAATAGAACACAGGCTCGCCGAACCACTCCACCCGCAGCCATGCGAACACCGCGAAGCCTCCGATAAAAGCCAGTACGGAGTCCAGACGCTTGGCCTTGTAGGCCGCCAAGAGTCCGAGCGCCATAATGAGAATCATCACTTCGATTCCATTGGTCCACTGCTTCGGCGTACTGACGGCATAAGCAGGCAGCCCGATCAGCATAATGACCATGGCAACATTGTTGGGATTGAAAACATGACTGCCTCCAAGCCGCACGAACTGCTTGATGCATATAGCCAGTGCGGCCGTCAGCGCGTAGGGCCATACCGCATAAGAACTTAGCAGCAGACTGATGCCGATCCCGGTAATCAGGGCGCTGAGGGGAAACACCCACTGTTTCTTCCGTATACCTACGATAAGAAACTCCAGTCCTGCGGCTGTGCCTACGGAAATAAAGAAAGCATCCCACTTCTGAAAAAAACCGAGGAAGATCTGCCCGGCAGCTACAAAAGACAGCAGAAAAACAAGGATATATATCCGCGGATCTTTGAGCATCTAATCCGCTTTCTCCACAAGCTTTACGATCCCATTCCCCGGAACATCCGTGAGCTCTTCCACTCGTCCGCTCGGCCAGCGGATGGTGATCTTATCGACTTTCTCCGCCTGACCCAGTCCAACATGCAGACGCGGATCGCTCTGCCCGCCGAAACTGTTCGCCCCGTCCTTTTCCATAACCGTCTTCACGCCATTCACTTCAAAAGTGACTCTCGCTCCGACGGCATCCCGGCTGCTCGGCGCGCTTCCGGTCAAGTCGAGTTTGATCCAATTGTTGCCGCTTGAGATCACATTCTTATACACTTTCGCCGGCCCGCCCTGGTTGGCAAAGACCAGATCGAGCGTCCCTTTATTGTCGATGTCGACAGCCGCAATTCCGCGTCCGTCCTCTACGAAATCAAGGCCGGCCTGCTCGGCGATATTCTTGAATTTGTCGCCCTCCCGGAAGAACAGAAATTTCTTCTCATACCCGGAGAGACTCTTATCCGCAAAAGCCGGCCAGTTCTTCGCGTCTTCCACTACATTGCCGGGTGTCGTGGCCAGTGTGCCCAGATCAAACCAGTAATCCCGCTTCTTGCTCGCGGAGACGAAGCCTGTCTGCACCACTAAGCTCGGATTCCCGCTGTTATCGAGATCCGCGAACCTGGCTCCCCAGGAAAAGCCGGCGATATTAACGCCCATTTCCTCGCCTCTGTCTACAAACTGCCCGTCTTTCTCGTGCCATAATTGATTTCCTTCCAGAATGTATTGCGATTTGCTTACGTTGCTGATATACATGGCGGGATTCCCGTCATGGAACACATCCGCAAAATCGACATTCATGCCCTTGAAGGTATCATCGCCGACTCCGCGGGGCTGAACGACAGCTTTGAATTTCTTTCCTTCCTCATTCAAATAGAGCGTATCCGGTCCGAAATCATTGGCATTGTAAATATCGGGCCAGCCGTCATTATTTACGTCCCAGGTGCCCGAAGCAAGGGTCCAGCCTGTATCGCCAACCCCAAGTTCTTGGGTTACATCAGTGAAGGTTCCGTCCCCGTTGTTCTTGTAGAGGACGTTGCGCCCACCGTTTCTCGCCCTTTCAAAATCATTGTGCATGATTTTCGTGGTGGTGAGATTCCAGAGGTCGTTCTTCTCATGAAAGTAACACGACAAATACAAATCCAGGTTCCCGTCCCGGTTGTAATCCAGCACGATCGCCTTATTCACATATCCTCGGTACCCGACTCCTGCCTGATCCGTAATCTCTTTGAACGTCCCGTCTCCATTGTTATGAAACAGGCGGCTTTTGCCCCATGACCCGACGAACAGACTGGGGTATCCGCTGTTGTTGTAATCAAACCAGACGGCCGCTTCCGAGATGCCCTCCGTATTCACATCCGCCAGGCCGAGCTTCCCGGCTGTCTCCGTGTAGGTGCCATCCCCGTTGTTATGGTAGAGTGCATTCTTGGATCCTTTGGCGGAATTGACGAAGTACAGATCCATAAACCCGTCTTGATCATAATCCGCTGTAAAAACACCGGCTCCCGTAGAAGCCATCCATGGCATGATATTGGTCAGTTTGGCATCAAAAGTCGGTTTCGTATGAGTAAATGTGATGCCGGTGGCATCTGTCGCTTCCTTCAAAGTAAAACCGTAATCCGACCGGACGGCATGGTTACCGCAGCCAGCGGTGACCAGAAGCAGTGCGGTGACGCCGATGAACGCTCGGCTAATTGATTGCAGCCGCATGAAGTTCTCATCTCCTCATCCTTCTGATTTAGACAATGCTCTCTGCCCCTAACCTGCCTGCTTGTCCAGCAGGAGCTTCAGGATGTCCTGGAGGCAGGTGATCTCAACCAGTTCTTCCTCCGACAGGCGTACGCCATACTCACGCTCCAGGGTAACGACAAGCTCAAGAACGGCCAGGGAATCAATCCCGATATCCATCAGAGGCGTGTCTAAGAAGATCTCTTTGTCCACTTCCTCCATCACTTCCGGAGAATCGATAAGATCTAGGGTAACTTCAATGATGCGCGACTTAATCTGCTTCGGATTCATAGCCTTCCTCCTTTTCATAGTAATCCTCCATCCACAACCAGCACGGAACCGTTCACATACGAGGCTTCACCGGATAGCAGGAACAATACAGCGGCCGCCGCCTCTTCGGGAGTCCCGAGCCTTTTGAGCGGAATGTTCTTCGCTAAAGCAAGTTTCCGATGGTCTGCCATATCATTCAGCATCTCGGTTCCGATATAGCCCGGGGCCACTGCGTTTACCCGGATACCCAGCGGACCCAGCTCTTTGGCCAGCGCCTTGGTGAGGCCGATCACTCCTGCCTTGGAGGCGGCATAATTCGCCTGGCCGGAAGCCCCGGCTATGCCTGAGACGGAGGATAAATTCACAATACTGCCCCGGCTCAGCCCCAGCGGCCGGATCAACCCCCGTATGATCGCGAACATAGATGTCAGGTTGACTTGAATGACACTGTCCCACTGTTCATCCGACATTTTGTAAACCGGTGTATCCCGGATAATTCCGGCATTATTCACAATCCCGTGAAGGGGCCCGTTCTCTGACACAGCAGCCAGCAGATGACGGATCGAATCGGGATCGGTAAAGTCTGTCTGTATACAGGAGACGGAGCACCCGTCTCTACCCGTCTCGTCCAGCAGTGACTCGGCAGCCGCCCGGTCCTTCGAATAAGTAAAAATCACCTGAGCACCAGCCGCAGCCAGCTGCTTGACCACAGAGCGTCCTATCCCCCGCGAACCCCCGGTTACAAGGACTGTACGTCCGGTAAAATCGTATGTGATTGCTCCCACATGCATCCCTCTATTCCAGCTTATTGAATAAAACAGCCGCATGAAACCCGCCATATGCGGGTACAGATTTTACTGCTGAGCGGATCGGCCGGGACACCGCCTGAGTCTGAATCTGTATCTTTATTTTCGGATCGGGATACTCATGATTAAGTGCAGGCAGCAGCATATTATGCTTCATACAGTGAAGCATAAGCACTGTTTCAATCATGGCGCTCGCCCCCAGCAGGTGGCCGAAATATCCCTTGAACGCCGTGACTGCCGGAAGCGGACGCTCCAGGCCGCCAAAGGCCCTCTGAATCTCGGCGGCCTCATAGCGGTCCCAGAGCGTACTTCCCGAGCCGTGAGGAACCAGAAGATCAATCTCGCGATCCGGCTCCAGCTCTGCAGCCCCGCTGATGACACCCGCATAGGAATGCCTGGATACGTCGGGCAGCGTCATATGCCAGTGGTCCTGTACAAAACGTCCGCCCCTGTACAGGCTTATGGGTGAGGCGGCTCTTCTTGCAGCATGCTCTTCCGATTCCAGCACAATCGTAGCCGCTCCGTCCCCGAGAATGGAACCGTCCCGGTGCAGATCGAACGGACGGATGATATTCTGCCCGGAGACAAATCCCTTCTCTTGCAGCCATAAGTACTCGGATACATGGGCATAATCAGAGCACGAGACGATCACCAGATCTGCACTCCCTGTCTCGATCATCATCCTGCCCAGCTCCAAGGCATAGAGCCCGGAGGCACAGGCATTGTTAACCGCATAGCTGGGACCGTTAATGCCAAGCAGCTGGGCCAGGTAGAACAAATACGGAAATGTCTGAAGATTGAAAAACTCGTGCTGGTACTGCCTGAAAAGCGGTATTTCCGGCTCTCTTCTCCCTAATTCAGGCTGATGCTGCACAAATTTGTCCGTCAGCCGTACAACGCCCAGATTCTCATGACCAATAACCAATCCGACCCTCGAGGTTCCTCCCGGACTGAATCCGGCATCCTCCAGAGCCTGCCGGATTGAGACCAGCAGCATACAGAAATCTGCGTCTTCAAGGAGCCGGTTCTCAGACAGCCAGGCAGCCGTCTGCCGCCCCAGCCACTCGGCAGGGCGTAAGTCAGGGAGGGCGTAGACCGGGTATTCCACACAGGAACTGTCAGAGAAGCGGTATGAACGCCTCCGGGGTCCCTCAGCTCCCGCAAGGGCTGCTTTCCAGACTTCCTCGTTCGTCACTCCCAGTGAACAAAGCATATTTGTTCCTGTTACCAAAGCCCCTTTTCCCACTATGCATCCTCCGTCAGTATGTCGTTATCAAGCTCTACCGTATACTGGCGGTCGGCCACCGATCCGATCTTAAACCGGCAAGGCCGGGCCCCATCATTCTCCTTCAGCAGAAGAGCCGCAAAGGCGATGAGTTCTTCATCTTCTATCTCGATTATATCTGCCCTGCTCTCATTTACTCTGGTTTTCATGCTCAGTCGGATGCAAGTTCCGCTAAGAGGCTGCTTAGAGAGTAGCAGGCTCGCGACAGTTTCTATATGCGCCTGATGCCGGAGATTTTCCCGGAAGATTTCAGGTACAGCGAGATGAACGGCACATACGACCACATGAGAAACATTCTCCGAAGCCAGCAGATCCACAGCATACTGCAAGGATCGGACAGACGTTGCGCCGCCACTCGAAATCGTCACATTGGGACCGCTCAGGCCATAATAAATGGCGGTTTGTCCGGCGGTTACGTTCAAGACGGTATCCGGGAACAAGCCCGGACTCGTGTTGTTGACCCCATAGGCCTCCGCTTCCTGATTAAGCCTGTATATGGCGTCCAGATTTGCGTCGTCAGTTCCCACCACCATGGCGATCTTATCCCCGTCCGTACAGGGAAAAGGTATCCCCGCCTCCCTCAGCGCCTCGCCTGTCACGAGAGTGGCCAGCTGTACCGCTCTGGACTGCCTTTTAAATCTTTTGAGGGTCGGCGGAGCTTCCGGAACGTCTTCAATCCTCAGTGATTTGTTCTCGCGCTCAGGAGATAAGCCTCCCCCAAGCATCTCTGCTAGACTTCTGAAGCCAGGGGCTGTTAGACATCCTGCCCCCGTTATATACACCGGTTCCATGCCAATCTCTCCTTACTCGCTTGATGTGGGCCGCTCACTGCCGTGAATGTACCGCTGCCAGTCATAGGCCGGGCGGGCTTCAGCCGGAAGTACAAGCGCCCAGCAGGATAGAGGAATTCACGCCCCCGAAAGCATACGAATTGGAAAGAATAGTCCGGTACTTTCCGGGCTTAGACTGTCCCCTAATAACAGGAATGGAGCATTCGGGGTCCACCTGCTCCAGATTGAGCGTCATCGGAGCTATCCCTGTCTCCAGACACTTGACGCTCATCACGGCTTCAATCGCACTGGCCGCCCCCAGGGTATGGCCGAGATGACCTTTGATGGAGCTGGCGGGCGGAAGGCTTCCTTCGCTGAATACCGCCTCCTGCGCCCTGGCCTCCATCCTGTCGTTAGCCATCGTGCCCGTTCCGTGCAGGCTCACGTAATCTACAGCGCAAGGGGCCAGACCCGCCATCCGCAGCGCAGCCTCCATGGCACGGGCGGCGCCCCGGCCTTCCGGGTCCGGCTGGGTAATGTGATGAGCGTCGCAGCTCATCCCGTATCCGAGCAGCCGGGCGCGGGGCCGGACCTTTCTTAATATCGCATGCTCCAGCGATTCGATCACAAGCACGCCGGCGCCTTCGCCGAGTATGAGCCCTTTGCGGGCCGCATCAAAGGGACGGCACTTGTCGGGCGCCATGGCCCGCAGGGTGCTGAAGCCCGTGAATGCGACCCAGGAGAGCGAATCGACTCCGCAGGCGATCATGATGTCGGCCCGGCCTGCCGCAATCTCGTCCACGGCTCTGGCAATGGCAAAGTTACCGGCGGCACAGGCATTCGTGAACGTCCAGGCGGGCCCTTGCAGGCGCATCATCCTCTGGATCTGCCCCGTAATTTCGTGAGGACCGCCGAACGCCCGGCTGCTCTGCCCGTGCAAAGCGTTCTCCAGCGGATCGATGTCCCCCATCGTGGTGCCGACGCAGAGACCGATCCGGCAGCCTGCGGACGCTTCATGTTCCAGACCCGCATTTCTCAGTGCCTGCTCGATTGCCGGAACCAGAATCCGGGTCGCTCTCCCTGAAGCGCGGATCTCTTCCCGGTTGTACAGCGAAAGCGGAATCTCATCAATCTGGCAGGCCAGCTTATTCGTATGCCCGCTCGTATCGAATACCGTGACCGGCTTCAGCCCCGTAGAACCCTCCAGCAGGTGCTGAAAGAACGTTTCTTCTCCGCTGCCGATAGAAGTAACGACTCCCAGACCGGTTACAACTGCTTGTCTGCCGGATGTCTTCATGATCAGTCCCCTTTCCCCCGCACTTGTATTGCCGGCAATCCCTGCACTCCCCGACTTCATTGACTTTGCCCTTCTTTGGAAGACTTCCAGATGGGGCTTAAATCTCCGATGTCCGGAGCGGGCCGCTGGAACTGATCCATTCCTCTGTCACGGATGACGATCTCCAGCGCCTGCTCCCTGGAAGCGGCTGCTCTTTCTTTCAAACCGGCGTCACCCGGATGCGACTCGTATCCCTGTTTCCAGATGTCCATTCCATCGCCGACTTCCCCTTTTTTAACCAGTGCATCTCCAAGAGCCGTGTAAGCCATCGCCCACATATAAAAAGGGGTTTCTTGCTCGAATTTCTTGGTAACAGCCAGACAGAACGATAAATCCTGGATGGATTTGTCGATCCGCTGCAGCCCGACCGGCCAGTAGAGATTGTTGATACCCCTGGCGTAATGTGCCAGCCAGTCATAGGGATCCTTCTCCAGAATTTCATTCAACTGGTTGATGGAGTGTACGGAAATCTGCCCGAGCGAAGCGGTCCCCAGAGACTGGTTCTGCATCCTGTCGATATACCCCAATGCCAGTTGAAGCTTTGCCCTCGCCGGCGGGTTATTCATTTCTGTCATAAAAGAAATAAAAGCCTCCGTCTGCTCGCTTTTTCCCATTTTCAAACGAAGCTCATTGCTGTAAGCCAGATTATCGGGATCGCCCGTTACGAGCCTTTTCAGCTCGTCGACCGCAGCATCCCCTGCAATCTGCACGCTTCTCTCCTGATCAAAGACCAGGTTGAACTCAGCCAGCTTCATCTCATCCGAGACAGGGGGAAGCTTATAAGGTTTATTCCAGTGCAAGTAAACTCCTGTCAACAGGCCCGCTGTAATCAGCAAAGCAAGGAAGAACTGCCATCTTTTTTTCATAAAGCACCCCTCTCGCTTGAATCAGGAAGGGACGGGATTCTCCCTGGTCCTGCGTTATTTACAGAATAAATAGGCTGTAATCATGGTAGATCCGTACCGTCTTCACTCCTCACTGTCCGGCTGGTAAATACAGTTCTGGAGATCACATGAATCTGAATCGAGGCCAGACAGTGAACAAGGAGCTCTACAACAATAATCATCGGCAGGCCCCCTACTTCTCCCTGGTTCCTGTGATTATGGCGCCACGAACAGGCCCCTCGTTGACTTTGACCTGAACTTGTCCGAAACCGGCAGCCTGCATAATTTCCCACCAGTCTTCCGGCCTTAACAAGCCGAAGCAGGTGAGGTCGCCACTTCCGGTACTTATCTCCCTGAAGTCCGGCAGCATGGAGAAGATAAATTCCTGCTGCAGCTTGCTCCTGTAATCCCTCCGGACGCATTCGGATAGGAGAATAGAGCCGCCGGGCTTCAGATGCTCGCGCAGTCTGCTTAGAGCACGGACCGGCTGATCCGCGCAGTGCATCACATTCACGGCGAAGATAAAATCATGCTCTCCTTCTCCGGCCGGTACATCGTTAAGATCCAGCTTCTTGTGGATCAGCTTGTCGGGTTCAAGCTCCGTTTCCAGGGATCTTCTGGCTTTGACGGCCAGCAGCGTACTGGCATCCGTAACCGTGTAGCGGATTAGCTTCTTAGCCCGGAGCCTCATCTCCGTCAGAAGAGCCCTGGTTGCCGATCCGAAGCCGGTACCCAGCTCCATGACTTCGCAAGGGCCGCTCATCAGGTCCGCCAATTCCTCAGCCGCCCATTGGTTGTGAACCGCATACAAATCATGGGCGTTATGAAAATAATGTTCCCACAAACCGGCTCCGCTCCGGTTAAAAAGAACTTGCCGGGGCTCCACTTCATCCTGCAGCGCCTTCAGCCAGAACGTGCCGGCATACCGGATCAGATCCAGGGAAGGAGCGACATGCACGGCCGGGAACGGATTGCCGCAATCCCTCCAGTGTTCTCCTTTGTCCGTCATTTCCCAATTGCCCCGATCCGTCTTCCGGATAAACAATTGCTGCTCCAGAAATAACAGAGCCCACTGGACCAAAGAGATGTTGGCATCCGTGCTGCCTAGCCGGAAGATGATTTCTTTCTCCCCGGCAGGACCGGATGAGAGCAAGCCCTCCCCCTTCAAAATCTTCAGAATGGTATAGGCCGTATAATCAGACACATAATCATAGGATGCATGATAGGCTTCATTGAACAGAGCAGTCTTGACTGTTGCAACACCGGTCACTTCCATTTCCTCCTCGGCCTACGAAGTAGCTTCGATTTCAACGATTTGCTGCCGGATTACATGGTAGTCAATAAAGACGTATAGAAGAGCCCCGTTCTCTGTACGCACGTCATGGGATTCGGCCAGCCCCGCTGTCAGAAAATCTCCTTCTTTCATCACTTCATCCTCATTGAGAATCAAATCTCCCTTAATCAAGTAGGCGAATTCCCGGCGCGGGTGATCGTGCATCGGAATAAAACTGCCCGGATGCAGCTTCACCAGAAAACAGAGCCGGCCCTGCTCATCTTCGTACAGATAACTCATCTCCGTATTCTCATAAATCCCGGGCTCCCACTTCATTTCATCCCATTTGATCAGCTTGTGCTTATTGACGTTATCCACTCGTTCTCCCCCTGCCCATCGGATATTTTCCCTCTCTTAAACTGCCTTTGTGCAAGTTATGCATCCTGCTTTTTCTTCATATGAATCAGAAGCCGGGGACTGTTCGTGGTAAGGGGGGAGAAGTCGAAACCGCCATATACCCCTTCACAAATCAGACCTGCCCCGGTATGCATGCCGAGCAGTTCGGTAGCCGCATACAGCCTGAGATTCAGGCGCGATGTCTTGAGACTGCCGGCTTCCAGCCAGTTCATCACTTCATTCCATCTGCCGCTCACGCTGTCGAACTCGCGCTGGGACCAGACAGGCTGGCCATTCATCATGTCCCACGTTTTCTTCGCGCTGTGCATGAGCTTAAACTCCCTGTTCTCCGTTTCCTGGATGAACTGTCCACCCGGCTTCAGACTGCGGACAATCCGCCGGACAATGTCCTTGTCTTCTTCCTCGCTCTGGAGATAACCGAAGGCCGTCCCCAGATTGATGACAGCATCGAACTCCTCCACAGCCTCCAGCTCCCGCATATCAAGCTCTATAAATGACACATTCCCGGCGGTTCCGGCGGTTCCGTTGGTTCCTTTGGTTCCGGCGGCTTCGGCGGCTCCAGCGGACTCCGCCCTTTCTCTCGCTGCTGCCAGCAGCGCCCCGGATGCATCCACCCCTGTCACCTTGTAGCCTCTCTGCGCCAGCGGCACGCTGATCCGTCCCTGCCCGCAGCCCAAATCCAGTATGCGCGCACCCTGCGGGAGCCGGAGCAGCTGCAGGAGCTGGTCCACTTCGAAGGCGGTCCGCTCCCCATGCAATATCACTTCGGAGAAAAGCAGATAATCTTCACCGAAAAAGTCATGCCAATGCTCTCTGTCTGCCAATAGACTCACCTCATTCTTCTCAGCGCTCTTGATACGCCATGGATAAGAAAATCACATTCTTCTTCATTTATGTTCAATGGAGGATACATGAGCAGGATTCCGTTAAAGTAGTTGCCCAGAACACCTTCCCCGTGCAGTAACTTGGTCAGCTTCTTGCCCCATTCGTAATCCACCGGTTCCTTCGTGTGCTTGTCCTTCACGAACTCCAGGGCAACCATTAGTCCTTGACCCCGTATGTCACCTACGCAAGGATGATCGTCAAGCGATTCCCTGAAACCGTCGATGAGGTCTTTGCCGCGAAGGAGCGCATTGTCCGGCAGCCTCTCTTGCTCGATGATGTCCAGTACCGCAAGAGCGGCCGCACACCCCACGGGATGGCCGCACTGGGTCGAGCCATGAAGCAGGATGCCTCCCTCGCCGAACAGGCTGCTGTCCAGAGCATCCGATATCAGAGCCGCTCCCATAGGAAAGTAACCGCCGGTCAAACCCTTGGATACGGCCAGCACATCCGGCTCCAGTCCGTAATGCTCGCTAAGGGACCAATATCCCGCTCTGCCGAGCCCGGTCGTTACTTCGTCGGCGATGACCAGAATACCGTACTGCCGTGTCAGAGCCCTGAGCTGCTTAAAAAACGATTCCGGCATGAGAACAATTCCGTTGACCGCTTGAATAGGCTCGATGAGCACGGCTGCGATATTCTCCGGTCCGGCCTCCACGATTATCCGCTCCAGTTCTTTCAAACAGAAGGCTGCGGCGCTTTCCGGGGAATCTGTGCCGGCCGGGGGCCGGTACAGATTGGGGGTCGGCGCGCATAAGCAGCCTTCCAGACCCTTGCCGAACATTTCCCGGATGCCCAGATGGGTCACGGAGCCTGATCCGTATGTGGTTCCATGATAGCTTCCATCCAGGGAAATAAACATTTCCCGCCTGGCTTCCCCCCGGGTAATGAAGTGCTGACGGACCATCCGCATGGCGGTTTCCACGGCTCCCGATCCATCGTTGGCGAAGAATACCTTGGAATATCGGCGGCTGCACAGCGAGATCAATTTTTCCGCCAGAACCTGAACAAGATTATGCGTCTGGGCACAGGTTGAAGCAAAGCTAAGCTGCTCCATCTGCTCCTTCATCGCCCGGATTACCTGCCAATGTCCGAGGCCTACTGCGGGCACAGCTGTTGTCGCATACAGATAGGCTTTACCTTGTGTATCGTACACCCACGACCCTTCCCCCCTTTCCAGACACATATATTGCCCGTACCATGCTTCCGGGGTCAGCGACCCGCTCGGCGGCATCCACGTGAACGGGTGAATGACCGGATAGCTTGTATGCATATTCTCACCTCTAAGGATTGATAGGACGAATCAATTTGCCGCTTGCGGTCTTGGGAAGCTCCTGCTTGATTTCGATTACATCGGGCCAAAGTCTGGAGTCCCTGATCGTCCGTATGATGGTCGAACGGATCTGTGGAATCTCCGCTCCGCCGGCGCAAGTGATCCAGGCATGAACCCGCGTTCTTCCTTCGCTGGTTTCTCCGAATACCAATGCTTCGCGGATCTGGGGAATTCGGGTCAGCTCGCTTTCGATTTCACTCGGATCCATATTGATTCCGCCCCGGATCATGAGAAAGTCACTTCTTCCCAGCACATAAATTTCGCCGTCCCGGATCACCGCCCGGTCGCCGGTGCACAGCCATCCATCCTTTATTTTGCGGGCGGTCGCTTGCGGATCCCCATAATAGCCCTTCATGATATTGGGGCCGGCAGCATAAAGGATGCCTTCCTGCCCCTCCGGTACAGGGCGCCCCTGAGGATCTGTCACCTTCACCTGCACACCGGCCAGCGGTCTGCCTACGCAGCCTTTCCTGCGTATCACCGCACCCGGCTCCGTCAGACAGCTTATTCTCGGAGAAGCCTCTGTCAATCCGTATGCGTTCCAAATCCGGGCAGCGGGAAAGGCTGCCGTTATTCGCTCGGCTTGTGCGGCGCTCAGGCATTCTCCGCTCAGAACCAGATAGCGCAGCCCCGAGAAATCATAACGGCGGCGGAAACGGGCAAAAGCGGCAGCCACGGTCGGGGTGACGCCAAGGGCCGTAATCCCGTCCCGGGCCAGACTCTTCATCGTGCCGATCGGGTTGATATCCCCCGGCTTGAAATAAACGGCTGCTCCTCCGTATAAGGCAGGCAGCAGTTCACCGGTGAAGGCCGAGGCGTAAGTCAGAGGACGGAACAAGTACAGCCTGTCCCTGGGGGTTAGCGTAAAATAATCGAGAATACTGCGGAGATTCGACCAAATGTTGCCGTAGGTCAACATCACGCCTTTGGGGCGCCCCGTCGTTCCCGATGTGTACAGAACAACGGCAACTTCGCTCAGCTCCTCCCTGTGCGAGGGCATTATCCCCGGAAGACTTTCCGGCAGGATCCTGCCCAGACCGTCCAGGCTGCTGTCCGTGATATAAAGCTCCGCCTTCGTCCACTGGAGAATTTTGTTCGACAAGGCGGGATTTTTGACCGGGTCCACAGGTATAAGAGTGATGTTAAGGAGCAGCGCAGCCAAGTAAACCGGCACCACCCTGGAGCCCAGCGAGACGTCAACCGCCAGCAGCTGCTGGCCCCTCCCCTGGCCCTTGCCGAAACCCAGCCTGATGAGGATCTGCGTGTTCTGCTCTATCCGTTCCCGCAGCTGCTTGTACGTCATGAAGCCCCCGAGCCCGCCTGTTGTGCATACTCCTTCATGCTTGTATAATTCGGAAAAAAACTGCCTGCTATCCATAGCCTTCCCTCCCGTTTCAGTTGGAATCGGAGGTCAGAAACAACCTTTTAACACTGTGTGATTTGTTGACGGGCCTGAATATTTTATCCCCTGCCGAGTTTAACAGTTCCCTGTTCTGGACAAAGAGACTTTTAACGCTTTCCCCTACAAAATGCAGGACCAGCGAATTGCGAAAATCATAGCGCGTCCGGTTCGCATGGGAGCCGTGCACCGTAAAGCCGTGGAACACGACAACGTCACCGGGGGCGGTAACGACATCCACCGCCTCGTGATGCTCGGGGACCGGAACCGACTGCCCGTACGTGGAGCGGCTTCCCGGCATTCTCGGCTTGAGCAGGCCGAGACGATGGCTGCGTGGCACCATCTTCAACCCGCCGTTGCCGGGATCCGCCCCATCCAGGGAGATCCAGAAGGCACAACCTGCCGAAGGATCGGCACCGATGTCATAATTGTCCTGGTGCAGCGGAAGCTGCTTGGCTCCCGGACATTTATAGAAGCCTGTCGATCCTACGAGCAGAGCCCCTTCGCCCAGAAGCTCCGAAGCTGTACCGAATGTTCTGCTGTCCAGCGCCCACTTCAGAAGGTCCTTATGTCCCTGGTGGACGTTGCGCAAAGGCGGAAAAAGACTTTCCACAGGAAACAGCATGCTCTGGAAGATCGTCCGTCTCCGGATGCCCTCTGTCCACACTTCCCTCAGTCCCTGCTTCAGCCGGGCAACCTCATGCTCCGCAAACATTCCCGGAATAACAGCGTATCCCTGCTGCTTGTACTGAAGGAGCTGCTCCGGTGAAATCCATTGTTTCGTCATTCATGATCCCTCCTCTCCTGACGAGTCCCGCTTTCCCTATCTAACATAGATCATGTCCTGCTCGTGAGCTTTGGTCTTCTTTAAGCATAAGAGGAACCTTGCTGCTTGACTCGGCTTTCGTCACGGCTCTGCCTTACTTGGCGAGTATGCCGTTAATATAGGCTTGAATGCGTCCGGGTGTGGTCAGCTCATCCAGATTTAACTGATCATCGAGAACATCAATATTGAACATCATTTCAAATTCAATCAGAATTTCGACAACTTTGACCGAGTCTATTCCTTGTTCCAGCAAATGAGTATCCAGTTCAACAGAGTCCAGTCCGCCGATTTTACCGATCACCTCTAATGCCGCTTCGCCCGTTAACATTCGCTTCACCCTCTACACCGTATTTGTCAAAAAGCTTTCGATCTCATCTGCCGCCGCCTCACCCGGGCTTCGCAGCTCTGCCAGCTCAGCGGTTTGCTTCGCCCTGTGCCTGAGCGGGCTGCCCGGGAGCAGAAGGGTCTCCAGTTCGGCGAGAATCCGCTCCCTGGAGATTTCTTCCGCTCCCATGACCCGGGCAAAGCCGAGCTGCGCGCAGCGCGAAGCAAGCAGCTCCTGATCGGATGCCAGCGGCACGATCAGCATCGGGAGCCCATACTTCATGACCGTCTGCAGCGTGCCGCAGCCCCCGTGGGTAAGAACGGCATCGGCCATTGGCATCAGACGGTCATGATTCGGATACTCGCTGATCCAATGGACGTTCGCGGGCAGGGGCTGCCGGCCTTGATAAGGCTGATGATCCGATACAATAAGCTCGAACGCGCCTTCCCCCGCAAGCCCGGCGGCCGCCCAGATGTACCGGTTCATGATCTCCCTGGAGTCATGCCGCCCGGTAGAGGAGGCGCAGACGAGCACAACCGGCTTATCGCGCGCCGGTTCCAGAAGCGGGGCTGCCCCCCGCTGCTCCCCGTTGTCCGGCACGCAGTTCCCGACAAACTTCGTTTGTGCCGGCAGACTCTCCACGCCGGGAAACAGCAGGGAAACTGCATTAACCAAATGCAGCCCGGGGGACAGTCCGGCCAGATCCCCCCGCGTACGCAGCGGATCGGAGAGAGGAGCCAGCCCCAGCCTCTGCCGGACATTATTGAGCTCCGCCTCGTATACTTTGCGCATGCGCTCCTGCACGGTTCTGCTTCCCGGCAGCAGGAAGTCGGGGTAAGGGACCGTCGTCTGCAGACTGATCCATGGCATCCCCAGCATCTCGGCAGCATAAGCCGGAGCCGCCTGGGAAGAATCGCAGATCAGCAGATCGGGTGATCCGCCCGCAGCGTACGCATGGATTTCCATCGTCTGCTCGTATACAAATTTCTCCGGAAATTTGCCCCACTGGGCCGGCAGGAAATCCAGACCGGCTCTGCGGACCAGCATCTCGTTCGAAGAGTGGGTCAGAACGGTTACCCGGTGCCCCCTCTTCTGCAGCTGCTGCCCGATGCCAAGTGCCGGATAGACGTGTCCCAGCACCCGCTGCACGGCTATATAAACCTTGGCCATCCGCATCTCTCCCCGCTATGGATTCAAAGGCGCCAGCTCCGGCAGCACGAACATGCCATCCTTTCTTACCAGCACCCCGTCAAAATAAAGTTCCCCCCCGCCATAAGCTTCCAGCTGGCAGAGCACCAAATCCAGATGAATGACGGATGTATTCCCGTTGTCCGCCATCTCATAGGCCTGCCCGAACGCCAAATGGATGCTTCCGGCCATCTTCTCATCGAACAATAAGTTGTTGATGGGCACGGTAAGATGCGGATTAAAGCCGATTCCGAATTCCCCCAGCCTGGACGCTCCCGGATCGGTATTCAGAATCTCCGACAACCCTTCCGTATCGCTGCATGCGGCATCGACGAGCCTGCCTTCACGGAACTCCAGTGAGACGGAATGAAACTGCCGTCCCATATAGCTGGTCGGCACATTGAACCGGATCCGCCCTTCCACCGAACCGGCCGCCGGCGCCGTGAACAGTTCCCCGTCCGGCAGATTGTAACGGCCGTCGCACAGGAATACGGGAATGTTCTTAACGGAGAAGCTCAGATCGGTGCCCGGCGATACGATCCGGACCGCTTCGGTCCTCTCCAGCAGCCTGACCAAAGGTTCGGCCCGCTCCTTCAACCGGCTGTAATCCATCGTACAGCTCTGAAAATAAAGCTTCTGAAGCTTATCCGATCCCAGTGCCGCCTGCTGGGCCATTCCCCGGGTCGGATAACGCAGAAGAATCCACTTTTCCTTAGAAGCCATGGCCATCGTAAGGGGCTGCAAATAATGCTTAACGTAGAGGCTGTACTTCTCGCTGTCCACGTCTTCCATCTCATAAATATTTTCTTCCGCATGAATACCGATATACGCATCCATTTCCCCGATAAGCTCCAGATCATGCTTCGCCCACAGCCGGATCTGCTCTTCCGAAGCTCCGCTCAACAGCCACTTCAGCTCCTCAGTTCCGGTTTGCTGCAGAAAAGGAACAGCTCCGGCCTCGTAGATTCGCGAAATCAGACATTCGGCCAATCCGTCCGCTTGTCCGCGTACTTTGAGCACGACCTTATGCCCGGGCCTCAGTCCGAGGGAATGCGCGACAACCCTATCCGCCAATTGTTCATACCGGTTCTCCATTTCCCACCTCACAGTATCCGTTTCAGTTCTCTGAAAAATCCTCGCTCACTTTCCAGCGTCTGATTCAGGTAATCGGTCAATTTGAGCCGGTAATCCCGCTGAGGCTGCCTTTTCCATTTCGCCAGCACTCCCATTACGAGAGACCAGGATTTGCATACATACAGAAGCTCCTCCACCCATCCGGGGGCGACACATTCTTCAGGAACAACCTGCTTCTCCACCGCCGTCTTCCACAACTCCCTCAGTCTGCGGTAATAATGGATATCGAACTCCAGCCGTTCCAGATTGCCGATAAGTTCTTCCAGCGGGGCGGTTTCCACAGCCTGAACGAAACTTTCCAGATTCTTAAGCCCCTCCCGGTTAATCATGTTGTCGACGGACATCTGCACAAGCGACCTGAAGTCTTCTTCCCAGCTGCGCGTGTATGCCGGATCTTCTTTGATAATGGCGGCACCCCCGAAGCCCGAAGCGCCAAGAGTGTCCAGCAGAACCTCCCGGGGAACTCTTCCGATATACCCGTTAAAATAAGCCGGAGCCCCTTCATCGTCCACGAGATCGACACCCTGCTCGTCACAACCGGTCAGCAGGGACCAGTGAACGATATCGTGCTTCTCGTAATAGCCGGAGAAGGGCGCCTCATGAGCTTTATAGAAAAGAAGAACGTAGCCTTCATGATCCAAAATCGACTGAATCAGCGGAAATAATCCTTCCGGATTCAAGGGGGAATACCGCGTCAGCTTCCAGCCGAGATTAAGCTGCGGTTCTTGCCTCCTCAAAAGCATGCCGGATGACTCGCAATCGAACGCGTTCAGAAAGATGGGCGTCAACCGGGAGACACCCTTCCATTTCAGCACCTCCATCATACAGAGCTGCCTGCAATCCAGTGTCCGTTGTGACAAGCCTTCTTCGTCCGGGAAACGCCAGTCCGTATTCCGGGACAGAATCGTTTGGGCTATCGTCTTGTGGCTTGGTTCCATGAAATCCCTCTCACTCTCCCTGTTCGCGGTTTAACACAATCCCGGCCGCTGCTTCGATCCACCTGTCCATCGTTTCGGGATGCTGGTAAAAATACCGGTAACCTTCCACCGGATGCAGGAATACATGCCGCAATCCATGGACCGCTGCCTGGGTCTGCGCATCTTCGGTACTGCAGATGATACGAACGCTTCCGCCGTATTCTTGTATAAGCTTCGCGGGCCGGAGTCCATCCAGTTCATGGATCATGCCCGCCGAAAGGCACTGACCGTGCAGATACAGCATATGAGCGCCCCAAGCGCTGAAATAGTCATACTGCCGGCGGTCGAAGTCGCTTAGCGTATAGTAATCGAACCCCGGAACCAGCTGCTGGGAATCCAGCAAGCCTTCTTGTTCCAGCTTGCCCAGAATTTCCGCAGGAAACAGTGTTTCCTTGGGCGGAAATGCGGCTAGAGGAGGGGCCAGCAGGACCGGAACGCATGGAGTGCCGTACTCTCTTTTCCACTCGTCAGCCACGAGCAGGGCAATGACGGCACCGAGGGCATGGCCGATCAGGTAAATCCGCTCTGCGGGGTGTTCCTCCGTAACTTCCGACAAGACCTCTAGAGCATCCCGCTTCATCGTGGTGACCGTAGCATCCCCTAACTCGCCGATGCTGTCCCCGTGGCCCCGGTAATCAAACTGCGCGACCCGTTGTCCATGGCCCGCCAGAATCTTTCTCAGCCCGGAGAACATGTAATTTTTCTCGCTCATCGCCTGACCTAATCCAGGCAAAGTGATTACGAGACTTGAAGACGCCCTGCGGGGTTCAACTGCGATACCGCAAATCTCCCCGCCTTTGCCGAACCGCCTTTGCTTCCACATGCTCTACCCTCCCTGAACAAGCTGCTCGGATCTCAGCCAAGCTTCGGTCTGTTCCATCAGCGTTTCTTCCAGCGGCCGTGAAGTAAACAGATGGCCTGCTTCCGGAACCTCGACCACCCGGTTTTTGTCTGTCCCGCTGTAGATGGCATATTGATCTGTATACGACAGACTCATCTCCTCCTGAATGAGCGGATCGTTATCCCCGTAGATCAGAAGAGAGTTGCCTGCATAGGATTTAAGCGCCGTTTCCGTATCGAGACTCTGTAAATCCCGGTAAAATTCCATGCCGACCCACAGTCCCGCCCATGGCATGACCAGCTTCCCCGGCTCATTCCGGTGCCTCGTAAACCGGGGATGTCTGCCGCCCGGATAGTTCCCCCCGAATTCATAGAAAAGCGGGCTCCAGAGAATCGTCCGTCTGACCCGGGTCCGCAAAGCGGACATCAGGGCGATGCGCGCTCCGTCACTGAAGCCTAGAAGCACCGTGCGTGACGCATCCAGTTCGGGATGCCGGGACACGAATTCATACGCCTTCTCAACATTGGAAACTTTACCTGAGGTTGTCATATCATAATAATTGCCGTCGCTGAGCCCGATTCCGTAATAATCGAACCGGAGAAAGGCAATTCCGCGCTCCGCGAGCCTCCGCGCGAATTTCACTGCCAGCCGGTGCACCTCATACCTCTCCCCGTTCTTGCCGGGGCAGTAGATCACAACCGGGCACGGTCTAAGATGCTTGGGCGGAAGATGCAGGATTCCCGCTAGTTTTCCCTGGTCGTACAAGTCCACGAACTCTTCATTCTCAAGCATATTCCTCCCCCTTCGCCAGCTTCATTCTGGCATGGATAACCGTTCGGCCTCCGGCCCTGCCTACAGCGGTGACTTCCAGCCCCGAGACGCTCAAACCCGTCTCGAAAACGACGGTATCCCCCGGCGTGACCGGACTTAGAAAGCGGGAAGCGATTTCACTCACTATGTAGGAGGGGCCGGCGCATCCACCGCCCTGACGCTGCCCCAATAGCAGCTCCGCCGACTGCAGAATGCACTCGACCATCAGCATACCGGGATAGACGCTATAGGACGGGAAATGCCCCTGGAGGTAGAAATCGCTGGCCGAAATAAGTTTCACCGTTGTAATCCGGGCAGCGCTGCGGTCAATGATCCGGTCCACCATGATCCAGGGCTTCGGATAAAGCAAATAAACATCTGCTGACATACGATGATCCCCCGCCTATTTGATAGTTGCTTCATTCGTTACCGCCACACTCAGATCCGCTGTCACGGCAATCTTCCCGTCCGGGCTGTACAAAACTCCGCTGAATATCGCCTTTTTGGCCCAGATCCGTACAGGGTTCACCTTGTATAAAAGAAGCTGATCCCAATATACGGGACAGGCAATCCGTGCCTTCACGGCACCCAGCAGAGGCATTTCTCCATCCGCAAGCGGCTCCGTTTCCAGCTGGGTCATGATCACGCAGGTCTGTGCCAGCCCTTCAATCAGAATCGCGGGAGGAATTTCATCCTTGTCTCCACAATAAGGACGCAGCTTGGCAGGACTGAAAGAAGCTGTAAGAAACTCCCCCGGACTGTAGTCTCTGACCTCGTCAATAAGGCGCAGCGGATACTGGTGGGGGAGCATGGTCAAGAGAGCGGACCAATCGCGAGCCTGACTCATAAACAGCCTTCCAGCACACCGACCATGTCCTTAACTTTCGTTGCACTGCTGATTTCCAGCGCATCATCGGGCCACTGGATGCCGTAATGCTCTTCCAGCAGAACGATAAACTCCATATAACGGAGAGAGTCAAAACCTATCTCGAAAAGTCCCATGTCCTCCCCGATCTCATCCACCGGCAGAACGCCGCAGCCCTGATCGCTCAATAACACGCAGACTTGCTTTTTAACAGACACTGTCCTTCACCTTCCAATCCCGTGCGTTTATCTTCATTGTATAGGGCTCCCCTTTCCTTCTCTCTGCTTCGCTTGCCGTTCATTCTTCCTTTGTTGAGCCACACCATCGTTCCTGCATAGGTACTCTATCTGCGATACAGCACCGGATTCAGCGGGCTTGCCGCCACTGCGCCGGGCAGAACACCGGGGAAATATGTCCTCAAGTGGTTCTCTCGTGCCGGATTACCGCCCGGGTCGGCCACGACAGCTTCGTCCGGGATATACGTAATGGTCAGCGCTTCTCTCATAGAAGAAGTAGGGTTGCTTAGAGCACTGTGAGGCGTCCATCCGGCATGAAAGGTTGCGCAGCCTGCGTTCATGCCGCCGTATCCTGCCTCAGGCAGTCCTCTGCGGAGGGCGTCCAGCAGCACATTGCCCGATCCTTTCATCGCTTCAATGCCATGAGCCCGTGACAGAAACCGCAGGGAGCCTATCTCATCCGGGATGTCGACGAGCGGCATCCACAGAGTAATCAGCTTGTCCGGCCGAAATCGGAGCATATAGGTGCCATCCTGATGCCAAGGGGTGGGTCCTCCCCCCGGCTCTTTAAAAAATACCTGGTCCAGGTACAGCCGGACCCCATCTACTTCCATCAGGTCCGCTGCCATACGGGCGAATTTGCGGGCATACACGAATTTCTTCACCTGTTCATTTTTTTGCCAGAGGTTAATGATCTGTAGAAAAGCCTTGCCGAAATCATCCCGCTCCGCAAGCGGCCGGACATCCCTGCTGCAAGCCTGCACCAATTCCGTAATATAAGGCCGGACGGCTGCGATATCTTCCCTGGATGCCGCCTGTCCGACATAAAGGTGACCTTGGCTGCGATATTCTTCGATCTGCTGCGGCAGCAGAATCATTTCCTTCTCCAGATCGGATGAGAAAATTCCGGTATCCATTTCCGTCTACCTCCCATGTATTCAAGCCTTATTGCTGTACAGCAGAGGGGTCAGAGGACCTGCCGCCGACTGTCCCGGCCCTATTCCCGAGAAGAGTCTCCGCAGATGAGGCGCCCGCCCGGACTTATCCTCCGGGTCTATAATGCAGGCGTCTTCCGCAAAATAGGTGATCGTCATCATTTCCCGCATCATGACACCGTTATTGCCCGGTGCGCCGTGTAGAATGCGGCCGGAATGAAAAACCGCATCTCCCAGTCTCAGCGGGCCGCAGCTTTCCTCCTGCAGGCCCGCACGTTTTGCCTCCAGTAAACTGTTCTTGGAAGGAGAATGCTCGAGCAGATGGGAGCCTGAAATATAAGAGACGGGGCCGTCCGGTTCAGGAATATCAACCAGAGGCATCCACATCGTGATGATCCGGTCCGGCTCCAGCTCCAGCATATAAGCATCGGCCCTGTGCCACGGTGTAATGCTTGCTCCCGGTTCGATGAAACTGGCCTGATCCAGATAAAGCCTCACACCGCTCACCCCCATCAGCTCGGCAGCCATTTTGGCAAAGCGGCGCGCAAATACAAACTGGCGTACCTGCTCATTCTCCTCCCATATATTCATATAAAGTTGCCTGTGCGGGCGGACACTCCGGTCTCCGATATAGTTCTGGACAGCGTGGATGATGTGAGGCCGGTAAGCGCTAATTTCATCCACATAGGCGGCTTGCTTTAGACAGATATGGCCCTTGGTCCTGTACTGCTCCAGAAGGCTGTCATCCAGATAATAACTGTCTGCCAGATCAGGCATGGCGCCGGGATACGGACTGCTCATCGTTGATCCTCCCCCCGCTCATGTACGATCCGCATGATGTCCCTGTAATGGCGGTAGAACAGCAAAGGGAAATTACGCCCCTTCACGGGATCACCGGGCTCCAGACCCTCAAACAGGCTCTTCAGCTGCGGATTCTTATTCTCTGTATCATGAGGGTCTACCGCTCTGGCTTCATCCGCAAACCAGGTAATGATCAGCATTTCCCGCGCTGTACCGGTGTTGTTCGCGTAAGCCCCGTGCAGCGTCCAGCCCGTATGAAACGCAGCGTCTCCGGCCATCATCGGACCGCAGGCCTCTTCTGCCAGACCCAGCCGCATCGCCGCAAGGAGCGGATTCTTCGCGCCGCGCAGCTTCTCATGCAGATGGGACTGCGGCACATATGACAACGGCCCGGATTCATCCGGTATGTCCGTCAGAGGCATCCACATCGAAATGACCTTGCCGGGGTCAAGCGGGAGCATAAACTGATTCGCCTGATGCAAAGGCATTGCGCCGGCACCTGGTTTTTTGACGAAGATCTGATCAAAATAAAGCCGGACACCGTCGACTCCGAGCAGGTCGGCAGCTATCTGGGAAAACTGATGGGCGAACACAAAAGCCTGCACAACAGGTGATTTTCTCCATACATTCATCACCTGTAACCGGAGGCCTTCATCCAGCTTTCCGACTTCCTTCAGGAGTGCCGGGCGGATTCGGGCGATATCCTCTGCCTTGGCGAGCTGCCGGAGCATCAGACGGCCATCTCTCTGGAATTGTCCGAGTTCTTCCGGGCTCATGACACGTTCACGTTCAAGCGTGTGGAAAACGGTCTGATTCTCCATCCTAATCCTCCTTCCTTTCCGGCTGGGCGTCCGGGCGGGCCTGTAGCTCCGCATACCTGTCGAATACAAGAGGTGTCCATGGGCTGACCGCAGGATCACCGGCTTTCATACCGGGGAATATCCGCCTTAAATGGTAGGCTCTAGCCTCCGTATCCGGCTCCACAATCTTCAGGTTGTCGGCAATATAGATGATCGTGGCGACTTCCCTCACGATATTCGTGGTATTTGCCGCCGCATAATGAAGCGTAAGGCCGGAATGAAAAGTGGCATCTCCTGCGGGCATAGCTCCGTAATGTACCTCAGACAGCCCTTTCCGGTAAGATTGGAGAAGCAGATTCGTATGTTTATCCGCCTTCAGGAGATGGGAGCCCGACATAAACCTCATGGAGCCCAGTTCTGCAGGCAAGTCGACGAGCGGCATCCACATGGTCATGGTCATATCGGGGTCTGTCTGGAGCATGTACGGACTATCCTGGTGCCACGGGATGGCTCCCCCGCCAATTTCAAGAAAGATAGCGGAATCATGGTACAGCCGCAACCTGTCCACACCCATCAGATCGGCAGCGATTTTGGCGAATCGTCTAGCCAAAGAAAACCTCCTTACCTTCCGGCTTTTTTCCCACATATTCATCACCGTCGGAAAAGCCCGTTCCACACCGTAAAACTCCCGTTCACCGGGCGGATAAGATTCTGGTGTGAACGCAGGGTATATCTCCGTGATCGCTTTCCGGTAAAGTGCCGTTTCTGCGGCCGAACAGACACCCTTGAGGTAGATATGTCCGTCCGCCTGATACTTCTGGATCTGCCGGCTCGTCAGGCTGTATTCTTCTTCAAGACCGGGCAGCAGGGTTTCCTCATTCTCACTCATCTTATGACTCCTTTCCTGACGAATAAGGTTATTCTTCTTGCGCGAGCGGCCGCGCTTCCGACCAGAGCGCCCCCGAAGCGGAGCGGCTCCTGGCCATTTGCTCACGCCTGGATTGAATCTGATCCAATGTCAGGCTGTCCTTGTTCAGCCCCGTAAACTGCTCCTCCACCGACAGCCGGACTTCGGCTGCCTGCTCTCTGCCCTCCCGTACGAATGTGACGGATACAAGTCCTTGGGTGCCGTAAAAGGACGAAATCACCCGGACGAAGTCGCTGTAAGTCCCCGTCTCCAACCCGCCCAGCGCAGTTACGACATCTCCTGCCCTTAGACCGGCCTGCCCTGCGGGACTGCCAGGGAAGACTTCAAGCAAATAATTCCCTCCACCCGCCTGAACACCCGTTTCCAGACTTTGCTCCGTGTTTACCGTGCAGTTGGTAACGCCTAGCCTCGGATAACTGAACAGCTCGGTACGCAAGTCAAGACCCAGTTCCAGCACGGATTTCAGGTTCATAAGCGACCGGCGCCAGCCCATTTCAAGACACTCGCGCAGCCACTGCCCGCTTGTGTCCCCGGAGAAGCCCCGCACCGCCAGACTCAGCTTAACGAACGGTCCCGCTTCTTCCAGCGTAAAAGAAGTACTGACGCAGAACGCCTCCCTGTCTCCGTCCGGAGCCAAAGAGTTGTAAACATCAGATAGCGCAAACCGGCGGCAGGGCTGGCATTCTGTAACCCGCGAGCGGTTCTCGATATCCCCGTAATTTAACAGGTAGATATCTCCGACCGCCGGCTCCCCGGGTATTCCGGTGGTTGAAGACGCGTAGGTGAGATAAGTATTGGTTCCTTCAACCGTGGCAACCGACCACCACACCTTCTCTAGAGAGGATTCCAGATAGATAACATTCAGTGAAGAATCTGCGTGAGCATCATTCATGATTTTTGCCTCCAGAAATTATTGAAAGAATCTCTGCGGCCTGAAGGCCGACTTTCTTAACAAGACTGGGGAAAGTGGCGAGCATTGCGAGCGTGTCCAGTGAAGCTTCGGGGACAGGCCGCAAGGAGAAATCCAAAGTAGCAAGTGAATGCTCATATTGGGGGAATATCCGATTATTGCGCTGCTTTTCATAGGTTTCCATAGCGTATTCCCAGGACTTGTGCCCTTGCAGAAAAGCATGCAGTTCTTCCGCCAGACATTCTGCCGTACAGACTGCATTATCGATTCCCACACCTGCAGCAGGATGAAGAAAGGCTCCCGCATCGCCCGCTAACGCCCAGCCGGGACCCCATGCTTTGCGGATGCTGCTTTTAAGAGGCGGTATTCCTCTAATTACACCCTCGACTTCACTTCTCCCAAGCCTCGGCTCCAGCGTCCGGATGGCTCTAAGTTTCTCAAGAAAGCTGCCCGGGCTGATTCCCGCCATCGCCTGACGCTCTGCCGGAGGGTACATGTAGGCGATACAGTGCATAAGTCCGTCAATCGGGCTGTTGATGACGATAGAAGAGCCGTGCCAGTACCATTCGACTGCCGGAATAGGCAGAGGTTCGACCCTGGAGAAATATGCGTAGGTTACGCCATGCAGAGGCTGCTGCGATTCCGCTGTCACAGGTGCCTGAACTTGACGGGCCACCACGGAATTCCGTCCGTCCGCCCCCACTATGCTCCTGCCATAGAAGCGGACGTTCGTTCCGTCTTTGCGGCTGCACTGGATTCCTGCTGCTTGTCCTCTTCTCATCAGAACCTTCGTAACCCTGGTATTCAGCTGAATATCTACCCGGCCGCTGCGGGCCGCACTCTGCAGAAGCAGCGGGTCCAGAATCTCTCTGCGCAGTCCGAGCGCCCTTCGGGTTACAGTGATGTCAGATTCGAACACGGTGCCCAGCAGATCAATCCTCATCCGTGTTAATGCGGGCGCCCCCGCAGTCTCCATCTTCTGAAGAATTCCAAGACGCTCATAGACCCCGCTCTCACCCAGAATGTGAGTCGAGTTGGTTCCGCTTGGGAACGGATATTGATCCACCAGCAATATACGGTGTCCCCTGCTTCCCAGAAAAGCGGCAAGAGCAGCACCCGCGCACCTTGCGCCTACGATAATGACGTCATACATCGCATTCTCCTGTCGTATACAGACTTCTAACGTATGGAAAGAGGGGTCCATAGAAATGACCCCTCCGTGTGCTTTACGATTAGTTGGATTGCAGGCAGCCGTAAACCGTACCCGCTTGGTTGTTTTCACGGTCGAACAGCGGAGTTACGCTGTCCGAATAGAAGGTTGCATTTTTCGGAGGAAGCCCCTTCAGGACGCCTTTCATGTGAATCGGCTGTTTATTGTGAAGCTCGCCTTCCGGTGTCTCGATAACCCAGTACAGCCAAGACTCGCCTTGGACGCCGTCCGCCATCTTCTTGTTGAAAGGAATGGTCGCCTGAGCCTTCATCGCAGCGCCCTGCCCTTGCAGGCCTCCACGTACGCGGATGGTTTGTCCGGGCCAGATCACGCTGGAAGTGGCCACCAGGTCTACGTTGAGGATTCCCAGTTCGACGTTGATGCCTGACTTCAGGCTGAATTCGGAATCGTCAACCGTGAACTGCGTCGGTGCTACTTGAGCAAAGTGGAGCTCTTCGGAGCGTCCGTCCAGCATCTCCAAGTAAGTTTTGCTGTTGGAGTTTTCAAGCGTCATGGTCACTTTCTTTGCATTCTTCGCGTTCTTGGAAAGTTCGGTTTTCATGGTCATTCCTCCTAGAGTTGGCTTGTTATTTGTTTCCCCGGGGTACTTTTACTATCTCATATCCCTGAGCCCTAATACTCTGCTTTTGACCACGAACTCTTCGTCTTCTGTTGGCATCCCGTGTACGCTTGTCTAACTTTTATTCGGAAGGCAGCGTTCAATCAAAGAGCGGATCGTCCCTACATTCGCGAAATTTTCCAGAAGAATTTCCTCGTCTTCAATCACAATATCAAAGGATTCTTCCAACAGAACCACTAGGCGTATAAAGCTCATGGAATCAATTCCCGTCTCCAGCAGCTTAGTCCCAGGTTCAATTTCAAACTTCTCGGGCAGAATCTGTTTAACATTGTCGATAATAATGGCTTCCATTTCCGAAGTATTCATTCTCGCACCTCAGTGACCCAGATTTAGATTCAGATGAGACAAGGTAAGAAACTCCATCATCATGGCGGCGGCCCTCTTCTCCAGTTCATAAAGGGTATGGAAATGATCCGCCAGCTGATGCAGATATACGGACGCTTTCGTCCGCTGGTATTTGATGCTTGTCCACTTGACACGGTCCATCTCCGTTTTAACCTTCACATACAAAGCTTTGAGAAGCTCCAGCTGTTTAGAGCCCGCTGAGCCCTGCATGTAATCGATCCTTTGCAGCATCAGACTTTTATGGAGAATCATTTTGTGTACGATAATATTCCAATAGACGAACTCCCTCACTTGCAGAGGTCTGCCCTCCGCCAGCTGGCGGAAATAACCCGCCAAATATTCGTTAACATAGTAGCCGGCTGCAAACGTATCCTTCTCCGTACGGCTCGCCCGTACACGTCCCCGGTCCAAAGCAAAATACATGCTGCGGGTATCCGGACGGGTCCGCTGCGAATCTCTGAGGGAAATAACCGAGGCGGGAAAACCGTAAAAAGCAAACCAGCGCTGCGAGTGCATGTCCTCCGCCACCAGTCTCTTCATTTCGTCGTTGAACAGAGAATATGGCACTTCCGAGCTTCCATAGCCTTTGTCCTCTACATCGAAAGCCACAAATTGCAGAGTCTGCCTGGAATCGTCATAACCATACACAAGCGCTTCGTGATATATATCCTGTTTCTTGAAGTAACGGGAAGTCGGAATATGCCGCCAGTTAAAGTAAACGACGAGATACCGTCCCTTATCTATACAATCGCAGACCTGCTCTACCCAGTCCTCACAGTCCGGCAGCGGCGTCTCTTCGATGATGTCCGAGTATACTTCCAGGTGCTCCTCGAACCGGATGACCGGGAAGAGATCCTCACCCGCAGTCTTCAAAGTCAAATTCATAAAATGACTATAATACCAGGGCATCAGTTCCCGGTGGGCCTGAACGATGCTAAGCCGGATATTGTGGTAGCATTCGGTCTCAAATCCCGGTGCTTCTACAACGGGCAGGCGATTCATCCTGCCCCTGTTCATAGATGCCCCCTGATCAGCGCCGGCCAGCCGGCGGGATCAGGCCCCCACGCATCCAGGATCGCCTGCACCCACCGGTCCACACCGAAAGCTGTGCATCCCGAGTGCGGATACGAACTGTTGCCCGCAATGCCGAACGCCCGGCACAGGACATCTCCGCACACATTGAAGGACGTGACGGCAAAATCGTCTCCGCCTGCTGTCGAGCAGCGCAGCTCGAACTTCGACTCAGCGGCCAGCTGGTACATGCGCCGGTCGCCGTCTTCCGGCAGGAAGAACGGATCCGAGGCGGATTCGACATAGCCTTGCAGACCAAGCGCCCCAAACAGTGCCCAGGTATCTTCCAGCAGATCGGCACGCATCTGTTTCACAGCCTCCGCTGCCCCGATATACACCAGCTCGAACATCCCGAATTCCCTCAGGCGGGACTCGCTGATCCTGCTGTCATGCTCATGCCGGTAGCACGTTCCGTACGCCGAGAACAACCGGAATGGGTACGGTTCGGACACCGACTCCCGTTCCAGGTCCGGCTCCAGCCCCGGCATCCGCTCATCCGTTTCCCGGCCGCTGTTGCCCGCAGCTTCAGATTCGCAGCCGGCTGCCCCCGCCTCACTGTCCAGATACGTCTGAGCAAGGCCGTCCCGGCTGCACTCTTCATACACGTGATAGCAGACGCAGGGCTGCATGTAGGCACCGCTGGGCTGCATTAGACTGCCCAGCGGCTCACCTGCGGACAGACTGGAGCGGACACCCTCCAGCGTGTCGAATTGATGCCGGAATTCGGACACGGCATACACATTCTGCGGGAAGTTGCGCAGGTAACCGCTTTTGCGGATGACCTCCTCCGGCATCAGCGCGGGATACTTGCGCAGGACCGCTCCGGCGGCATCCGCCCTCGTTCTGAGCAGGCGGACGACGGCCTGCTCCAGCAGCACCTGTGCTCCTTGAAGCACAGGACTGCCTGCGTACAGAGGCTCCGCAGACTCTTCCCGCAGCTTTGGCCGGCGAGGACTGCGGTTGTCCCTCAGCCTCTTGTACGGAAGCTTGCGTCCGGCGGCCAGTGCATCGCAGAGAGCATCAAGTCTCAGCAGCAGCTCTTCCCCGTCTGCGCCGGTGTATTCTATGTTCATCCCGCCGGCGTCCCAGCTGACATGCTTAATGTCCACAGACAGGTAGTAGACTTTCTCCGCAAGCTGAGAGAGATCACCCGCCCGCTTCACTTTATCCATCGGCACCTGTATCCTCATACGCTCACCGGCCTTCCCTGCATCGCCAGGCTTACCTCCATCCGGCAAAATAATCCGCCTCCTGAATAGAGAATACAGATGCCTGGCCTTCCGCAATCTTCGTATCCGTATTGAGTCTTCTTCGCACTCTGGCTCCGGTTTTGTCCATAAGCTGATTAAAATTCAGCGCGAGCTTCTCCACACTCACTCCCGTAAAATGAATGAGCAGAGAACGGCGGAACCGGTGCCTCGATACATTATCCGAAGAACCGTGCACAATATTTCCGTTGAAAAAAATCACGTCCCCCGGCTCGGTCGCCACTTCTCTGATTTCTCCGGACTCGTATTCCTTCAGCCACTGCCCCTCATCCGAAAAATAAGACTGCACATTCGACTTATCCCCTTCGGGCACTTGCAGGTCAAGCGAATGCGTACCCGGCACGAACTGCATGCCGCCGTTGTCCTCATCCGAGGGATCAAGGGAGATCCAGGCCGCGTAGGTAGTTCCCGGCGATACACCGAAAGCGTAATTGTCCTGATGCAAAGGCAGGCCCCTTGTCGTCGGCGACTTAAAATAATAGCTCGTCGAGATAATCAGCGCCTCCTCGCCGATCAATTGCTCCAGATAGGCGAACAAAGCCGGCTTCAGGGACAGCCCTTTGATGATTTCATTTTTCCGGTGGTAATCCCTCAGCCGGGGATACAGGCTTTCCAGCGGCCGCTCCCCGTTCTGGATAATTTCTCCCCCGGCCGCCAGCTTAACCCAGTGAAGATCGAACTGCCGGATAAGCTCGTCTACCTCCCGGCTGTCATACAGGTCTTTGACGACCAGATAGCCCAGCTCGTTAAAATTTTCCAATTCTGAAGCTGGCAGTACTTGTTCAGTCATAAGATCACTCCCCTCTTCTCAAGATATTAGTACCGGCATTCATGCGCTTGCGGACGCGGCGCCCCTCTTTGTCCATCAGGTAATTAAAATTAAGGGTCGTTTTCTCCGCACTCTCTGCCGCAAAATGACTAATAATCGAATGACGGAAATGCACCTCGCTGTTGTTGTCTGCCGAATCGTGGATGAGATTGCCATGATAGATGACAATATCCCCGGGCTCCGTTTCCAGTTCGATCACTTGATGTCCTTCGGGAACTTCCAGCGTCTGCACATAGCCCGCGAACGTATCCTCGGACGCCGTGTAGACCTTCCTCGGCTCCTGCAGTTCGGAAGTATGCGTATGCCGGATCAGGCGCATGCCGCCGTTATGAACGCCGGCCTTATCCAGGCTGGCCCAGATTGCATAACAAGTGCCGGGCAGCACACCGATTCCGTAATTATCCTGGTGATAGGGCATCCCCTTGGCGCCCGGCGGCTTGAAATAATAGTTGGTCGATACAAGCAGGGCTTGCTCGCCGATCAGCTGCTCCAGGCAGGAGGCCGCAGTCTTTTGCCAGACAAATCTCCGGACTCCTTCATTCTCCTTGTGGAGATCTTTCATTCGCGGGAACAGGCTCGTTAATGGTTTGCCGGGGTCTTGGACAATGGTTTTACCGGCGACCGAGTCCAGCCAGATGTTATGATACTCGTCCTTCAGCGCTCTGACTTCCTCTAGGGAATACACCCCTTTCAAGACCACGTACCCTTCCTCTTCAAAAAACTTCTTCTCCTGCCCGCTGAGTGTATACAAGGTCATAATTGCCTCCTCTTTCCTTTAGTCGGAATTATTGTACTTCAGACGATTCCGTGTTCCTCGGCTTTGCCTGATGTAATTAACTTCACGGGTCAGACGCCTTGCATCCGCCGGATTCGAGATGTCATAACGGGTAATCCCGCTGCGCTCGATTCTTTCCTTGTAGAACTTAAGCACATCGTCCGGGATTCCGCATGGATTGTGAAGCCTGGTAATTTCCTGCCTCTCCCGCAGGTTGAATAATTCAAATGAAATGGAACGGGTGTAGGGACGATTCCCCCAGCGGGACTTGTAGCGGTCGTGATTGAGCAGTTCCACACGTAATCCGTCGATATAGGCGACCGGAATCCCTTTCACCAGCGCAAAATGGAGCGCTTCCTCCACATCCTGGATGATCGGTTCGCCCTTATCGTTCAGGGAAGTGTTGCAGAGCATCGGCACGCCGGTTGTCTCCTGAAACTGCCGGAGAAGCTTATACAGCCGTTTCGCCGGCCCTCTTCCGGAGACGGTCTGCACTCTGGCTGTTCCGTCCAGATGAAGAGCGGCGGGCACAAGCTCCCGCATGCCATCCTGAACGGTGTAGGTATGCAGCATATACGGAGAGGCCTGATCCTGCCCGAACCACCGCTGCGTCTGCTCTTCCAGAATGATCGGCGCGACCGGGCGCCACCACTCCCTGCTTTTAATGTCGTTGAGGATATCCTTGGTCTTCTGCCGCCTGGGATCTCCGAGCAGGGAGCGGTGGCCCAGAGCCCGGGGGCCGATCTCAGCGGCTCCGTCATACCAGATCAGCGGGCTGCGGATCAGGTCCTCTACGGCACGCCGGTACCTGATCGGGCTGACTTTGCCGATACAGCCCTCGAAAGTGCCGGCCCCGAGCACCTCTTCCAGCGTCTTCCCGCTGCTGCCGTGATAAGCGTGACCGAGCTGAAACCGGAACCGCTGCGGGGACATTTTGCGGTAGAACGCATACAAGCCCATACCGAGCGAAAGGCCTGAATCATTCACACAGGGCGGTGCGATAAAACCTTTAAAGCCGTATTTGTCCATCAGATGGCTGTTCGTCGGGCAGTTCAGCGCATAACCGCCTGCCAAAGCCAGGTAAGTGTCGCCGGGCGAAAGCCCATAACGGCCGAGTACTGCCTCAACATTCTTCTCCATGATTGAGATCGACTCGGCCTGAACCTGCTTCATCACCATCGAGATTTCATTCTCCTGCCGGGTGAAGCGTGGATCTAAAGCGGCGGAATTCCCTTCGCTTTCTTGCTCCATAAGGGTATGGACGCTTTCAAGAAGAGGACGCAAGTATTCTTGCTCCCAAATGTTAAAAGAACCGTCCGTTATCGGCGGCAGATGCAAATTCTGATCGGGAGCCTCGCTCTCGCATGCGGAAGCCAGCGCCATCAGCGTACCTTCCCTCAGCTTAAAGCGGGAGCTGGCCCAGTCCCATAACGGCCCCGGAGACTCTACAGGAAACAGCTCAAGCTCACCTCGTCTCACCACACAGCCCGCAAAAAAACTTTTCTTGCCTACCTCCCGGTCGATAACATCGTCCGGTATCCCGTCCACGGCCAGTCCAATGATGTTCTCGCCGTAGAACAGCCTGCTGTCGCTCATAACGGCAGAAAACAAATGGGAAATACTGTGATAAGCAAGTCCGGGATAATCGGAAAGAGAATGATAATCCTCACATGTCGACAGGCCCGGCGTTCCCCAGATCTCCTCCATATCATCCATGGTCAATCCCAGCGGCCGGAGCAGTTCATTGATCACATTCACCGCATGATCCCGGTTGAAGAAAGACTGCCTGTGCTGCTTCATCCCCGTAAACCGCTCTAATTCCCAATACCTGACGAGCTTAATACGGCTGCCCATTTTGTGGAACAAAGCCATATTCGGGTCATGACGGATGCAGGTTTCGTACAAATAATCGAGAGTTCCGATGTGCAAATAAGTTGAAAGGTAGTACCCGTCCTGCATGTTCTCCCCCCTCTACTTGAGCTTACTTTCATTCTATCAACGCCCTCCGGCCGACAATCTGAGCTTCTTGCGGATTAATCGGGTTTTCTTTAGCAGATAATACGGCTCTCCCAAAGCAGACAAGAAAACAAGAGGCGCCGGGAAACCGCAGTCTTATAATAGAAAAAAGTCTGTCCTACAAGGGGGCCTCGAATTGGAACTCGATAACCATGTACTGCCGGATCTGTCTTCGGAATATGTCTTGACCCGCGAGCAGATCAGCTTCTTTCAAGAAAACGGCCACATCTATCTCAAAGATGTATTCCGTCCCGAAGAGGTGCTTGCTTACCGCCCCTTCATTCTGGAGGCTGTCCGCGATTTCCGGACCCATCACATTCCTTCTTCCGGTCCGGACGATTACGGCACGGTTAACCTGCGTCAGCGGCACGCCAAGGTCGGCGCTTTCGTAATGTCCCGCCGCCTGGCTAAGATTTCGGCTGACCTGATGGGCGTCAGCGGAGTCCGTATTTACCGGGACTCCGCTTTCTTCAAGCAGCCCGGAGCAGCAGCCACACCCATGCATCAGGACAACAACTACATGCTGCTTGACCGGGATAATTCGATTACGGCCTGGATTCCTCTCCAGGATGTAACGGCTGCAACCGGTTCGCTCCGCTTTTTGTCCGGTTCCCACTTGATAGATAACCGGGGCAAAACCGCCAAGCAGAATCTTAAAACGGCTTACAGGCTGGCGCTCAAGGAGCACACCTACGGCGGGGTGGCGCTCGGCGATATCACACTGCACGCCGGCTGGACGCTTCATGATGCACCCGCGAACGAGACCGCCGAGACGCGGGAGGCCATGACCATCATGTATTACGAGGATGGAGCTTCCATCATCAATCCGTTCGGGACGGACCCGTCGGCTCACCTAAGCCAGTATTTCGGCGGTCAGCAGATCGGGGAGAAGGCGGCAAGTCCCTATAACCCGCTGGCTTACAGCAGGTTGTAGGGACCGAAGCCGCAGGTGCGCGATTCCCGGGCTGCACTGTGCCGGATTCTGTGTGCCGGGCCGGCACATAGAAAAGACCTTCAGCCCTACCCGTCAGGGTGCTGCTGAAGGTCTTTCTGCGTTTGCCTGCGGCAAAGCTTCTTTGTCAAGCCTCGTGATCGTTCACTCCACCGGAGGCTCCGGGAAGGATTAATAACAAATCCTAACTCCGGCTATCTTATTTAGCATCCGGCAGAATCACGCCTCTTTCCAGTTGTCCGTATATTTCGGCAATACCTTGCCTGAGCCCGTGCACGGCCTTCCACCCGAGCCGGTCTTTGGACTTTGTGAAGTCAATCCGGTAAGAACGGTTATCTTCATCGCCATCTGTGATGATTTGCACCGGAACAGGAAGAGTATCCGCAATAAGCTCGGCCAGAGAGCGGATTAGAATATTCCCCTCATCGGAGCCGATGTTGTAAATCTCGCCCGCCACCTGGTCGGCGGGCGCATCCAGCAGCCGGCAGAAGGCTTCGACGGCGTCCCTAATGTGGACAAATGGCCTCCATTGTCCGCCCGATCCCGCAACCCGGATGATACCTTCCCGCCAGGCGGCGAGTACCATGGCGTTCACCGCCAGATCGAAGCGCATCCGTGGAGAATACCCGTACAGAATTGCCGGACGGGCCGCTGTCACCTCGAATGAGGCGCTATTCATCCGCAAGATATCGCGCTCTGACTGGCCTGCGGCTCTGGCGTAAGTCGTCACGGGCGCTATATCGGATTCTTCGCTCGCCATGCAACTTGAATCCTGGAACCCGTATACGCCGCAAGTGGAGATCAGAAGATAACGCCGGACGCCCGATTCTTTAGCCTTGACGGCCGTACGGTGGCGTGCAAACTGGTTGATATCCAGCGTCTCGTGCGGAGTAATCTCTCCTCTTCGGTCATGCGAGATAGCCGCCAAGTCTATGACCGCATCGGCGCCCTCCAGTCCTTCGCCTCCCCAGGTGCGGGTATCCGCATAAATCCGGATAAGATTCGGATGGACATAAGCAGCTCCGCTGGAACGGGTATACTTATCCAGCGCCCGGACCTCATATCCGCGGTTGATCAGCTCCGGCACCAGTACACTTCCGATATAGCCTCCCGCTCCCGTAACGAGAACGGTACGAAGGGGATTGGTCATGGCCGGCCACCGCTGCATATTCGCAGAGCCGATTCCCGGCTTAATCCCTCATCGGTCATCCTCGACACCGCCTCCTCAAGCACCCCTTCCAGCGGCTTGCCCAACTGCCTGATCTCTCTTTCCAGCATTCTTTTATAAACGGAATAGTACTTAGGCAGCTCTTGATGAAATTGACCGGCAATCAAATAATCGAGAAGAAGAACCCTTTCATAGATTTCCCGGTATTTGCTGCGCTCCTCTTCGTTCACGGTCTCGTAATCCGGATTCCCGAAGGAACGGTAGTAGGAGATGGAGCCGACATGAATGACTTCATCGGTCATTGCCGTCCCGTCCTCATCCAGCCGCCTTACCTGGCGGAGGCGGTACCCGGCTTCATGAGCCAGCAGCTGGTAGAGCACCATCGTATCGAGATGGCGGGTCACCACACCGTCTTTCTTGATTTCCTGGACCGGGAAAATGGCATTTCCGCAAGAGTCCATAGGCAGAATCCGGGCCAGATTTTCTTTGTGGACTTCCGGCAGAAGGTGGAAGGTCGAGTACCTTTTGAAGGAAGAGGAGGACGGGGCTTCTTCCCATAGAAACGGACGCGGAGACCAGGACTGCCGTGTACGGTTCAACCGCTGAATCACATTCTGGTTCACGAATAGGAAAAATGTCCGGACGACCGGAAAAGAGAATCGTGAGCGGGGTTCCGTTCGCAATCCGTAATCATAAGACCAGATGCAGTTCATCGAGTCGGATTTGCGGATCTCCGTCATTTCATCGAAAATTTTGGGATTCAGTACAAAGCAATCGATATCTAGCCAGCCGAAATCAGACGTGTTGACCGCAAAAAGGTAGTCCCACACAATTCCCTCATCTACGGTTTCGGGAAAGCAGAAGAAAGGACGGCCGAGATTTTCGTGCACCCACTCCCTTTCCTCCCCCGAAAGCCCGGAGCCGATCAGCACAACCGGAACGGTGGCGGGCACAAACTGGAGCGATTTACACACCCAGTGCAGTAAACCTGTTGTGAAAAATAAATAAAATACGTTCTCCCGCTCTTCCAGCTCTCCGTAAAATCGGCGAAACTCACGCAGCCTCTCTTCATCCAGGTATCTCATAACGGTTCCTCCTCAGCGTTTTGTAAACAGCCGGTTATCCAGCACAAGATAATCCAGTCCGAGCTTCAAAAAGCACCGGATCGCTTCTTCGGGCGTTTCCACCATCGGCTCACCGTCCGCATTGAAGGACGTATTCACCAGCAGAGACGAATCCGCGAGACCCCTGTATGCCTCCAGCAGCGCGGTCAGCTCCGTGCTGAGGCCGGCCGTCACAGCCTGGACATCGGCGGTCCCGTCCGCCTGGAGAATCGCCGGGACACAGCTGACACGCTCTGCCTTTGCCGGCCGGGGAATCCGGCAGCCATATGGGACAGCCGTTCCCGGATCTGCGGACAGCAAAGGGTCCCCCTCCAGCGCTGCAGAGCTGAGAGGGCGGAAAGCTTCTCGCCCCTTGGCCGCATCAAGCCGCTCTTTCATCCGGACGCTGCGGGCATCAGCCACAATGCTGCGGTTGCCGAGCGACTGCGATCCGAATTCGGAGCGGCCGCGGAACAGGCCCACGACGCCCCCTTGGATCAGCAGCTGGGCCACCGCACGGTTCAGGTTACCGGCGGCAGGAATCTCTTCCAGTTGGTCCCGGCAGGTACGGACCGCCTTTGCGTAATCTTCTTCCCCGTAGTCCCTGCCCAAATACGGCGAATCGAGGGACGGCGATACGGGTGGTTTGGGCGGTACAGATAGTGCAGGCGGTTCGGTTGGTGCAGGCGAAACGGTTGGTGCGAGCGGTGCGGGCAGTTCGGATGGTACAGGCGGTTCGGTTGGTGCGAACGGTGCGGGCGGTTCGGATGCTGCAGGCGGTACTGGCGGTACACGGCGAGGATGCCCGCCGAGTACATAGTGTGCGTACAAGGCGCTGCCGATGGCTGTCCCGGCATCGCCCGGAGCAGGCGGAATATACATCCGCTTGAATGGAATTTCCTTAAGCAGCCTGCTGACAGCCTTACGGTTTGAGAAAACTCCTCCGGCGAGACACAGATTCTCGCAGCCGCTTGCCGCATACAAATATCGGCAGGCCCGGATAAGAACTTCCTCCAGATGATATTGCGCAGCATAAGCCAGATCGGCTTTAGCAGCACAACCCCCGCTTGAGTCTGCGGCTTCGCGCACTGCCTGGTTCAGCTCGGCGCGGATAAATTCCCTCTGCTGCTCCAGATGCCCGAGTGTCTGGCTGAATTCCCCCCCGTCATCCATGGAATAGAACGCGCGGAAAGCCTCGACGTAACGGTCTGTCCCGTAAGCAGCCAGCGCCATAGTTTTGTCATCATACATCGGCCCGAAACCTAACTCTTCCGTCACCGCCAGATAGAAAAGGCCGATTGAATTGGAAACGTTGCGAAAATCCGCACTTTCCAGGCCTTGGCGTTTCTGTATTTCCCTGATGGACGTGCCTTGTGCCGTGTAATAAGTGACCGTTTCCACAATCTTGCCGGGCTTGTCCAAATAGCTCCCTCTGCCATCCGCAACCAGGACGGCCGCCTCTGTAAAAGGGGAAGGATAAAAAGAACTTGCGGCATGAGCCAAGTGATGATTCATCAAGCGGATTCGCGGCCCGAATCTGGCATAGTAGCGGCTTTCGATATTGTCTCCTCCGATAATCAGGCCCACATCTTTCTCCGCGATTCCCGCTGTCTCCAGACAGTAACGGGCCGCTTTGCAGCGGAACGTCGAAGCATCGACGAATGCCTGCTTTTGGCGGGACAAGCGTTCCTCCTCAATCGCGCAGACTATCTTCCCCTCATGGAGGAGGCAGGCGGAGAAATCATGAATGGAACCTCCCAAGCCTAATATGAACAATCTCCACCACACCTTTTTATTCCCGTTTAGATGGTTCTGAACAGCTTCTTATGCCGCTGGACTGCGCGGACTTCTCTGCAGAGCCGCTCCGCATCCTGCGGGTTCGTCAGATCGAATGGCCCGGCCGGCTCACTTTCGTTAGGGTCCCGGTAATGATAGAGCACATCTTGAGGAATGCCGCAGGGGTTCAGTCTGTTCCAGGCCTCCAGCCGGGCTTCCTCATCCAGCGTCTGCATCGAAATACTCCTGGGATGCGGCGCGGTTACGGCGTACTCCTGATGATTGTGAAGCTCAATTCTTATCCCATTCACATAGAGAATTCGTAATTTTTTGCGCAAAGCGAAGTTGAATGCCTCGTGAACCGTATGGATGATCGGTTCTCCCCGGTCATTCAAAGAGGTATTGCCCACAATCGGGACGCCGGTCTGCTCGTAAAATTCAGACAGGATACGGTATAAAACGGGATTCTCCTCCCGCCCGAGGCTCTGGACCCGCGCGCTCCCGTCCAGATGAAGCACGGACGGGATCAGATGCGCCTTCTCCGCCCGGGCCTGGAAGGTATGGAGCATAAAGCGGGACGGATAACAGGTATCGAACCACAAGCCCGTCTCTTCCTCCAGAATGATCGGCGCAACAGGTCTCCACCACTGCCGCTCCTTTATTTCATTGATCAGCTTCTTGGAGCCCTCATGACGCGGATCGGCAATCAGCGACCGGTGACCCAGTGCGCGCGGTCCGATCTCCGCTTCGCCATCGAACCAGACGATAGGCCCTTCTTGAATGTCACGAGCCGCTTGCGAGCAGTCGAGCGGGGCCGTGCTCTGTATAAAGGAAGCATATTCTCCTCCTGCGAGGATACTGTGCAGAGTGGTGTCGGGTTCGCCGAAATAAGCATGCGGGAGGGCAAAACGGAACGCTCTGCCCTGCAGCTTTTTATGGAAAGCGTAGAGCCCCATACCCAGAGAAAGACCTGAATCGCCAACGCACGGCGGAGCCATAAAGCCCCAGAATCCGTATTTTCTCATGAGATGGCTATTCGTCGGGCAGTTCAAAGTATATCCTCCGGCCATGGCCAGACAAGTTTCCCCGGGATCAATCTTATAGTCATGAAGAATACGTTCGATGTTGGTATCCATGATTTTCATGGATGCCTGCTGGACCTGCTTCATAATCATGCTGATCTTGTTCTCCCGCTCGGTAAACCGGGGATCAAAACCGCTGAATAATGTCCCTGCATCTTTGTCCGTCAAGTTGTTCACCTGATCGACGAGGTCCCGGATATACGCGGATTCCCAAATATCGTGACGTCCGTCCAGCACAGGCAGCGTCCCCTCGGCTTCCCACAGGATCGTACTGGTGCTTGCCGAAGCAAGCGCCATCAGCGTGCCCTCACGCATTTTGAAATAAAACTTGGCCCATCCCCACAGCATTCCCGGAGACTCTACGGCAAATAGATCCAGCTTCCCCTGTCTGGCGTAGCCGCCCGCAAAGAAGCATTTCTCCGTTCGTTCCCTCCGGTCCACGATCCCGTCCGGTCCCCCGTCCACGGCCAGTCCCAGAATATTGCCGTTATAGAACACCTCAGAATCCGTCATCATAGCCGAGAATAAATGAGAAATACTGTGATAAGACAAGGAACTGTAGAGCTCGGCGCAGTGATAGTCATCCGTCGTCTGCAGGCCGGGCGTTCCCCATATTTCAACCATGTCGTCAAGCGAAAGCCCCAGAGCCCCCAGAAGCTTGTTCAGGACCTCTTGCGCCTGCTCTACACTGTAAAACGATACATAATGCTCTTTGATGCCGGTCACTCTCTCCAGCTCCCACATGCGGACCAGCCGCACTTCACTGCCGGATTTGTGAAACAGCGACGCGTTCTGATCGTGCCGGATAATGGTGCCAAGCATGTGATCCAGCGGATCTATATGCAAATAAGCGGACAAATAGTAGCCGTCCCGCATGCTATCCCTCCGTTTCCATCTCTTGTCCGAAAAATTCTTCTTCCAGCATCATGCACAAGGTGTGGTACAACCTGACATGATCCTCCTGAATCTCATCCGTAATGACTGACGGGGAGGCAATCACGACATCGCTGAACAACCGGATACGTCCCTGCGCCGCGCCGGTCAGCGCAATGGTTCTAAGGCCCATCGCTTGGCCGAGCTCCATCGCGAAGCACACATTCTCGGCGCTGCCCGATGTACTGATCCCGATCAGCACATCCCCCTCCGCGCCGTAGCCGAGAACTTGCTGGGCGTACACCGCTTCGGCGGATATATCATTCATAATCGCAGAGATGAGCGAGGTCTGGCTGACGAGCGAAATCGCCGGAAGGGCGCTCTGCAGCATACCGAAGCCTCTTGATCCAGGCAGCGGGGGAAGCCGCCGTCCGAGCCGATTCCACTGTGATTCCCGCAGGGGCCGTTTCAGACGGAACCCCTTCATCAGCTCCCCCACCATATGCTCCGCATCGGAGGCGCTTCCGCCGTTGCCGCATATGAGCAGCTTCCCTCCGCTTTCAAAGCAGTTCGCAAGCAGTTCGAAAGCTTCTGCAAGCACCGTTTCGCAGCCCTGCAAGTGTTGATGCGAGAGCAGCCGGTCGTGCATACTACAGCGGACACGTTTGCTCACCATGAGTTGCCAACACCCCTGCTCCGTTTTTTGAAAATCATCTGATTCATCACCAGATAATCCAGATCTATCCGCAGAAAACAAGAGATCGCATCGGAGGGTGTTTCCACTATCGGCTCTCCGTTATCATTGAAGGAAGTATTGAGCAGAACAGGGACGCCTGTTATTTCGTCGAATGCCGAGATAAGCCGGTACAACGGGGCATTCATCTCCTCGGTGACGGTCTGAACACGGCCTGTCCCGTCCTCATGGCAGACTGCCCCCGCTTCCGCTCCTTTTCCTTCCAGGAAAGGCGACACCATCAGCATGTAGGGCGACGCATGCTTCAACTCAAAATAGTCTCCCTGCCGATCCCTTAATACAGCCGGAGCAAACGGACGAAAAGCTTCACGGTGCTTGATTCTATCGTTGATGGTGTCCTTCATGCCGGAGTGGCGGGGATCGGCGATAATGCTGCGGTTTCCGAGGGCGCGGGGACCGATCTCCGAGCGGCCCTGGAACCAGCCGATGATGCAGCCTTCGCTGAGTAGTCCGGCCGCCGTACGGTACACGTCGTCCGTCTCCACTCTCTCAAGCTCATCCTGACAAGCAAGGGCCGCTTCCAGGCACTCCTTCTCTCCGTATGATTTGCCCAGATACGGGGAGAAAGGGATGTTCGTCACCTTCCGAGCTTCGCCGCCCAACATGTGCGCACCGTACAGCGCACTGCCGACCGCCGTTCCCGCATCCCCGGCAGCGGGCTGTATGAACACATTCTCAAATGGGGTTTCCCGCAGGATTCTGTAATTCGCCACACTGTTCAGAAACACACCTCCCGCGAGGCACAAATTACGGCTTCCGGTAACTTCATGAAGATACCGGCAGGCCATAATCAGGATGCGTTCGATATGATACTGCGCGGCATAGGCCAAATCAGCCTTGGTCTGCAGAAGCTGCCCGGCATCCTTGATCGGACTTAATCCTTGCCGGATATAATTTCTGAGCGCGCTCAGCTGCCCCAGTGTCTGACTGAAATTCCCCTCCCCGTCCATGGAATAGAAGCCATAGAATGCTTCAATGTAACGCGGAGTTCCATATGCGGAAAGCCCCATCGTCTTCCCTTCCTGAAGTAATCCGAAACCAAGCTCAAACGTCACCCGCTCATAGAAGCCTCCGATCGAATGAGACATATCCGCATCGGTCAGCTCTTTCTCGGATTCATGGTCGACAGTGAAATCAAGCAGGTCTTCTCCAGTCAGCTTCTTAATCTCCCGAATCTCCTCAGAATCCGCCCAATAGTAAGTAACCGTTTCCCGCCGGCGGGGTGCAGAGCCGGTAAAACTGCCTCTTCCATCGGCCACGAGAACTGCAGCCTGCTTGTATGGCGAAGGATAGAATGCGCTTGACGCATGAGCGAGGTGATGATTGATCAGCTTGATCTCTTTACCGTATTTCATAAAGTAGACGGGCTCAATCAAGTCGTTGCCGACAATCAGATCGAGGGACCGGGCGTGCAGCCCCTCCGCTTCGAGGCAGTATTCCGCGGCCTTGCACCGGAATAGTTTACCTCCCATCCCGAGACAGTGCTTTACCCGGTTCAAACGTTCCTCTTCTACTGCATAGCGGACCTCTCCCCGGCGAACGAGACAGGCCGAGAAGTCATGAATGGAGCCGCCTATTCCAAGTATGTTCATTGCTTCCTCCTTTCGGGCGCCAGCAGCTGCCGCAGCTGCGAGGACGAGGAAATTTTGGCCTCTCCCGCAATCCGGATTTCACAGCCGATTTCCCGGGCGGCTTCCATCTCAGGAAACCACCGGTCCCGGTAATCGGAGCCCTTGGCAAAAATATGAGGCCGTAGCCTCACTAGCTGCTCCGACAGCGTGTCCTCGCCAAACACGAACACATAGTCGACGACGGTCAGGGCGGCCAATACGGCTGTACGCGCTTTTGCTTGAAAAACCGGTGGACGCGCTTTAATTCTGGCTATAGATTCATCCGAATTAACCCCTACAATCAGAACATCACCCAGTTTGCGGGCTGCCTCCAAATAATCCAGATGACCGATATGAAATATATCGAAGCAGCCCCCGGCAAGCACAATCTTCGAGTTCGAAGTCCGCTTCCGCTCAAGGAAACCGGCCAATTCTTGAATATTCGACTGTTTGTCTTTCATACTGGTCGTTCAGCCCTTTCTGCCTGATTTATGTATCCAATAGGAAGCCAGGCGTCTATAGGACGAAGAATGTGATTCGGTGTGTACCAGACATAAAGGGGAGAAAGCGAATCCCGTAAATCTGGAAGAAAAAAGCTTCCGTTCTCCCAGCAGAACGACCGCTCCTATGTCATAAGGCATCTCCCAGCATTCCGCCGCACTGCGGAAACTGTTCGTGTCGGCAAGCACACTCTCGTCATCGGTGACGATGACCACCCCTTTGTTCTCCCGGTTTCCAGGTGTCATCTCGGCTTCCGACAGGAGCAGGAAGTCCGCCTTGTTCTCATCCGATCCGGACGAGGAGGCCGAATAGCCGAGCGACTGGAAGCTCTTGCAGGTGCTTTCCAGCATCTCTTCCAGATTGGGAGAACAACGGGAAGTTCTTACAGCAAAATACAAAATCCGGCTCATGCTCCCTCCACCCATTCGATTCCTATTTCGTTCAACGTGTCATGGGCTGTAATCACTTCCGCGGAAAGGCGAATACGTCCGTCAAGAAGTTCCTCCAGCCTTGCAAAAACCAGCTCGGGACCGATGTCCCGAATATCCGCGCTTCGGGGTACGAGGCTGTAATTCGCGCTCAGCGTGCGGAAGCTTACATGAGACTCATCCCGGCTGCCGGGAAACTGCAGAGCAGGGAAGCTTCTGCCCCACAGAGTCAGATTCGGCACTCCCAGGAAGCCTGCGATATGCCCGCATACACTGTCGATTCCGACCACTGCGTCCATTCCTTTAAGAGCGCCGAACAGCTCGGCAACGGCAAGTCCGCTCCAATCTCTGCAGCCCTCCGGGTGAAGATCATAGGGGAGCGGTGAAAGGTTGATGAGATGAATGTTCCGCTCCTTACAGAGCCGGGCAAACTGCTGTGCATAAGGCTGCGGCCAGGAACGCTTAGGATCGCCCGTATGAAACTGGACGCCTACCACGGGAGCTCCGGTCTCTCTCAGTGAAGCCATCTCTTGCTCCAATACTGCCGGAAGCTGCGGGAAATCCATCTTCTTACGATCAGGCTGTCCGGGAGGCTGCTTGAATCCCAGCGCCTTCGCAAACAAATCGCGGATATGATGCAGGGGCGGAGCAGATACGGATACCGGAAGAAGAAAGACTTTTCCGTAGACGGAAGAATGCATAACCGCTTCATACATCACGTGTGTTTGAGCACCTTCCAGTATGCGGCAGCGTTTGAGAAACGTCCGGAACAACGGAACCAGTTTCCTCTTTGTAATCAGGTGAACCTCATGACCCAGACGCGCTTCTTTGTCGATAAACTGCTGCATCACCGGAAAAAGCAGCACCGCGTCCCCAAAGCCGTGCAGCTCGTCGGTAAGTACGGCTTTGGGTTTCGGTGCAGGACGCAGATCCAACTTCTCGGCATGCGTGCAGAAAAGCGGGATGCAGATTTCCCCTGCACCGAAAAAAACCTCGCACGGCTCATAGCCGTGCGGCAATTCGCTGATAAGGCTGCTAAAGTCCGCAGCATCTCCGGAAGACATCTGAAGCACAAACCCTGTCATCACCGCTTCATTGCCAGAGCGTGAACGTGTAAATCCATACCGGGTATCCGGGGTTACAGAGGTTTCCGGTGTTTCCGGTGTTTCCGGTGTTTCCGGTGTTTCCAGTGTTTCCAGTGTTTCTCGTGTTTCCAGTAATTCCGAGTCAGCTTTGGTATCTACGGCAGCTTTGTTTGCCCTTATTTCGCGGATTTTCGTGGTCTCCAGGATTTCCGGTATTGTCAGGGTTTCCACAGCTCCGGTTTTCACGGCTTCCCCGGACACCGCTGCCGCTTCGGGTCTTCTTGCTTCCTGCATTGCCGGTGGATTTACCGCCTCTGCTTCATCCAGAATTTTTGTAACCAATCCCATCTCCAAAGCATTCACAATGGAAATAATCCGGAAGCCTTTTTCCTCAAAGACTGGAAGTTCATCCGCACAGACTTTTACAGCAGCCAGGATTTCCGTCCGCTCCAGGAGCATGCCGCTAACAGCTTTTTCCATCCCTTTCGCAGCTAGAACAAGAAATGTAGTTCGCGGACTGCTTCGGTAACTTCTTCTTTTTCTCACCTTTTCCAGAAATATAGGATCGAACGCCAGCTCCCCCTCTCACTTATGCGTGTCGCTGTACTTATGTGTTCCATCTGCGCCCCACATTCCCGTCACAGGCGGTAGACGGATACCGGTTCCATCGTTGTACTGAAACGGATCAGTTCGCTGAGGCTCACGGCTGATGTATACGCCTTCGAGATAGAAACGGCGGCTGCGGCACCCCCGAGCAGGAAGCATTCCTCCCCGGAGAGCCCGCACCCGGTTCCGACAGCGAAGGCAGCGATGCACGAATCGCCGGCCCCGACTTCGCAGAGGGGCTGCTTCCCCAAAGCGGGCAGATGCAGCGCCTCCCGGTTCGTGATCCAGCAGCTTCCATTTTCGCCCGCTTTGAGGACGATAGCTCCGATGTCATATTTGCGCATCTGCTCCCTGGCCTTCTGCACAGCCTCCACCGGATGCTGGAATGCAGAAGATGTAAGCCGGTTGAACTCCAGCAGATTCGGAAAAAGAACCGACGCTCCCGCATAGCGTTCGAGCTTACTTCCTGCCGGGTCAACGAGCGCCGGGATTCCTTTGCTGCGGGCCCACCCGATGAAGTTGCCGATGCAGGAGTCGGAGAACAGGCCCTTCCCCAGATCGGATACAACGGCGCAGCGTGCATCCCCGCAACCATCCGCCTGTGCAAGCAGACCGGCTGCCGTCTGCGGCGACACGGGTGTGTTATCTTCCCGGTCCACACGGATAAGGCTGCCATCCGCAAGACACAGACGGGATTTGACCGTGGTGATCCGCCCGCTGTCTGAGAGTAAGCCGTCCAGATTCACCCTGCCTCCGGTCAACCGGCGGAGCTCTTCGGCCTCCCTGTCTCTGCCAAGTGTGCCGAGAACAGCCGCTTTTCCCTCCATGGCATCGATATTAAGGCAAACATTCAGCGCATTGCCCGGAAACAACTGGCTGTTCTGTCTGCGAAGCACCGTGCAATCTTCGTTAGGTGAATAATCCTGTTCGCACTGCGCATATTCATCCAGGATGACATCTCCCATTACGACAACCTTCGCACCCGGGCTCCTCTGCAGTTTCCCGAGTATTTTCTTGAACCGATCCGAATTCATACGCTCACCTTCTTCCCGGCCAAGTGTCCCATTCATTCTTGTTCAGGAAATAAGGACTCCTTCGGCTCTATTTCCAGTGTAAAGAAGACCAGGTGCGCCGGACTCGGCTTTTGGTACGACAAATCCCCCGATTGGCACAGCCGGTTGCCTTGTTAAGAGTCCCGTGCCCTCGGGCGCTCAGATTAACCGGGCCGTACTCCAGCATTCTCATTCATCAGACTTCTGAATTCCTCCGAAGACTCCATCAGTTCCTCGAACGAACCCTGGGATTCGATCTCCCCATCCTTCAGAACAAGGATGTGATCCGCCCGCCGCAGTGCCGCCATCCGGTGCGTAACCACAAGACAGGTCGCTTCTCTGAGGCCCGTAAGCCGTTCCCACAGTTTGCTCTCTGTCTCGACGTCGAGTGAGCTCGACATATCGTCGAACACCAGCAGCTCGCTGCGGCGTATGAACATCCGGGCAGCCGCAGCCCGCTGAATCTGTCCATTGGAGAGCTTGACTCCCTTGACGCCGACCATCGTATCAAGCCCGTCGGGGAGCGCATTAATGTCGTCTTCGAGTACAGCACTGTAGACCGCCTCCTCCAATCCTTCCTCCGGCAGCCCCAGCAAAATATTCTCTTTCAGCGTCCCGTTATAAAGATTGGGGACCTGGGGAATATAGGCCGTACGCGGGGGAACAAAAAATTCATCCGGATTGCCGATACGGCGGTTATTCCAGCGGACTTCACCGCCCAGAGAGGGCAGCAGACCCAGAATAACCTGCAGCAGCGTTGTTTTGCCCGAGCCGATCCTTCCCGCGATGACGACAAATGAGCCTCTTTCAATCCGGAGATTGATATGCCGGACTCCTTTGGTGCTCCCCGGGTAGAGATAACTCAAATTCTTTGCTTCAAGCTGTTTGAACTGCCTCTTCTCTGACACAGCCGGCACCTCCGTTAAAGAGGATTCCTGAGACATATCCAAAGGCTTGAAGTCGATCTCACTGCCGTTCGCAGGTCCCTGCAGCAGCCAATTAAGCCGCTTCAGATACCCCTTCACCTGCCGGATCTGCGTTACTGCCGTACCGCTGTATTCAATATATTTGCTCATGTGAAGCAGCAGATGGACGAACAGCGCGAAGTCCCCCATCGAGAACGATCCAGGCTGCAAATAAACGGCGCCTGCCAGCAGCAGGAGACCCGATCCGATCTGCACCAGATTAGGCAGAAGCGCATACATAAGCTGGCTCATCATTCTTTCCCGCACCACCTGCCTCCTGCGATCGTCCGAGAGCCGGGCGAATTCCCCGACCACGCTGTCCTCGGCACCTGCGGCCTTAACGGCCAGAACAGACTGGAATACCTCGCTCATAAAGCCGGACAGTTCCCGGCGCCCGTTCCCTCTGGGCCTGATCCTGGAATGCATGCGGACCACGCTGTACTGGATCAGGTAAAAAATGATCGTGAGCGGCAGTATAACCCCCAGCGTCATCCGCGTGTTCATATAGAATAAAACCGCTGCGGCTGAGATAAAAGAAATCGTCTTGACGATCAGCAGATTGAAATTGCGCATCGTATCCGCAAGCTGCTCCACATCGTCCCGGAACTGGCTCACGGCCTCCCCCGGAGAGCCGGGTACAGCCCGTGCCCCCGGCTGCCGCAAAATATGTGCGAGCAGATTCTGCCGGATGAGTCCCTTCACGCGGAAATTCAGCTCCGTTTCCGTCCGGGAGGCCAGACGGATCGACACGAGCGTTACCAGCACGTTAACCGCAAACAGCACCACGATAACCCACGGGCTCAAGGGAGTATCCGTGTCACCGGTAAGGTTGTCAAAAAATAATTTCATCAGCAGCCCGATGAAGATCGGCGACAAATTAAACGGGAGCCATTGCAGGACTCCTGTCCAGAACAAACGGGGATGATACGCGGCCATCTTCCACAAAAACGGTCTCCTACTCATAGACTCTCCTTTCCTGTACCTTGTCGTATAAGCTGTGAAAAGCGTGAATCCGTCCGCTTAAGGAGCTGTTCCCGGCTGCCCTGTTCGGCGATCCGGCCGCTGTCCATCACCAGAATACGGTCGGCATGCCTCAGCATGCCGGGGCGGTGGCTGATGAGGATCGATGTCCGGCCTTGCAGCAGCTTGCGGGCCGTCCGTTCCAAACGTTTCTCCGTAACCGGATCAAGCCGTGAGGAAGCTTCGTCCAGAATGACCAGACCAGGGTCTTTGAGAAACACCCGGACATAAGCCAGCAGTTGGGCCTCCCCGGCTGACAGCCCTCCTCCTCCTGACGGAAGAACCGTATCCAGTCCGTCAGGGAGCGTGCTGAACCAGGCTCCCAGCCCCGTTTCCTCGAGAAGCGGCATTATTTTGTCATCCGGTATATCAGGCTTGAAAAGCGTCAGATTCTCACGCACCGTTCCGTTAAAAATCTGCACATCCTGCGTAATGAGTCCGACCCGGTCCCGCAGATGCCTCAGTTGTATTCTCCGGATATCCATTCCCCCTAGCAGAACATCTCCCTCCAGTGGGTCATACAAACGGACCAGGAGCCGAACCAGCGACGTTTTCCCGCTCCCGCTTCTGCCGACGATACCAAGGGACTCACCTGCTTCCAAACGGAATTGAATCTCCCGGAGCACCGTTTCTTCCTTGCTGTAACCAAACGTCAAGCTTCTGCATTGAACGGAAACCGGCCCGTCTGCCAGTTCAGCTGCATCAGAACTTTCCCGGATGTCGGGAGTTAGATCAAGAAGCTGACCGACCCGCTTGATATTCGCTTCGGCCCGCTGTAAATTTTCAATAAGTTCACGGATGGCATCCAAAGGCCCGGCAAGAAGACCCATATAAAAAATCATCATATAAAGGGTGCCTGTCGTCACAAGCCCCTGCTCACGCAAGTAGAAGCCGGGAACAAGGATAAGGAGCGTACCGACGCCCACAAGCACAGTAGAGCTGGCCCACATGAAAGAAAAACCGAAGCCGGCCTTCATATGCAGGGGAAACCAGCTTCGCATAAGCTTGCGGAACCGATAGAGCGAGTATGGGACGGCCCCGCTTGAGCGCACATCCTCCGTAGCGGCAAGCTGTTCTCCTACAAAAGCGAAAAAATCAGCTCTGGCGTCTCCGAATCTTACCCAGAGCGGAACGCTGTATGCTCTCATTTTGTTGAATACAGCCAGGGCTAGTCCTACATAAACTGACATAAAGGCGCCCATGACCGAATTCTCATAGAACACAACGGCAATCACACCGAGTATAAGACCGATATTGCCGAGCAGGGAGACCGTCAGGGTAGAAAAAAAGCCGGCCAGTCCTTTTACATCACCGTCTATGCGATCAATCAGTTCTCCTCCGGAACGGGTTTTGAAAAAAGCAAGATCCAGAGAGAGGCAATGGCGGAGAAGATGCGCCCGCAGCCGGTTCGCAGCCGTCCATCCGATTTTCTCGCCGCTATAGTCCGCTGTGACGGAGAGAAGCAGCTGTGCTGCGGCAAGCCCTACAAACAACAGAGCGGAGAACAAGAGGGCTGAAGAATGCGGGTCTGTGGCCGAATCGATAAAAAAGCGTAATATCTGCGGATTGACGAGTTGAAGGGCAATATTCAGCGCTACCAGGACAGCCAGAAACAGGATCTGTTTCAACAGATCACTCAGGTAGGCTCTAAGCAGCAAATAGTACCGGTAAACCGGAACACGGGAGAAAGACAAAGAAGACATTGAATTTCATTTCCTCCTGTCAGGCTAAATATTTCTCATGTCTGCGCCCACAGAAAGCGCATTTCTTCCGAAGACTGAAGCAGTTCCGCCAGCGTTCCCTGCGCTTCGAGCCTGCCATCTTTGAGCAAGACGATATGATCCGCCCGCTCCAGTACCGATTTTCTGTGGGACACGACTAGGAAGGTCTTATCCTTCGAACTCTGAAGCCGCTCCCATAGGCGGCTCTCCGTCTGTGCGTCAAGTGCGCTGGACACATCGTCAAGCACCATCAGCTCACTTTGGCGCGCGAACATCCGGGCGATTGCCGTCCGCTGGAGCTGTCCTCCCGACAGCTTGACCCCCTTAACTCCGATCATGGTGTCCGCCCCATCCTCCAGCCACTGGATATCTTCTTCCAGCACCGCCGAGTACACGGCCTTCTCCAGACGGTTCTCCGGCAGACCGAGCAGGATATTTTCTCTCAGCGTCAGATTGTACAGATTCGCTGCCTGAGCCGTATAAGCTGCCCGGGGCGGGATAAAGAAGCTATCCGGATTCTCCACCTTTCGACCGTTCCAGCAGATGGTTCCGGATGAGGCCGGGAGCAGCCCGAGAATTGCGCGGAGCAGTGTCGTTTTGCCGGAACCCATCCGTCCGGTAATGGCGACAAAAGAACCTCCGGCTATGTGCAGGCTGATATCCCGGACCCCTTGGTCCGTGTGCCCGTGAAGACAGGTCAGCCCCCGGGTCTCCAGCACTCTGAGTCTGTCCCGCTGCGGGGCAGACAGCGGCTCGACCAAAGGCGGGAAGTCCTCCCGGATGTATATCTGCCTATATTCAAGCGCTGCATTCTCCGGAGCGTCCGGCAGCAGCTGCCGCAATCTTTGCACCGCAACGCCGGTCTGCCTGTATTTGGTCAGAAAGAAACCGCAATATTGAATAAAAGAGGTCACTACCCCGATATAGGTGACGAAGAGAGCAAAATTGCCGATCGTGAACTGCCCCTGCTTCATAAAAATAGCGGCAGCCAGAAGAATAAGGCCCGTTCCGATTTGCAGGGTATGGCTGACGAAGGCGCTAATGCTCTGATCGAGCAGTCTTTCCTTCAGCACGGTACTCATCCGCATATCTCCCAGACTCCGGAACCGGGCGCTCACCGCTTCCTCCGCATTAAATAATTTGACTGCCTGCGCAGAATTGCACATTTCTCCGATAAAACCGGCGATCCCGCTTTCGGCTTTACGCGACGCTTCCCGGAGTTTTTGCAGCCTCGTCCCTGCAACCTGGCCGGATATAAGAATCACCGTCAGCGGCACGAACACGAGAAGCGTAATCTCCGGGGAAACCGCCCATAGGATCGCGGCCGCAGCAGCCGTGAACGTTACTTTAACCGGGAGAAGGTTATAGAAGCGGAGCATGTCGGCGAGCTGTTCCACATCCTCGCGGAACGTGGAAATCGCTTCCCCCGGCGCACACGGCAGAGCCCGGGCACCAGGCTGCTTCAGGATAGACTCAAGCATATTGTGCCGGATGATTCCTTTAATACGGAAATTGAGTTCCGTCTCGACCCGGCCTCCCCACAGAATGGAGCCGGCAGCAGCCAATATATTGGCTGCAAGCAGCATACAGAGCATTCCCGGGCCGATACCGGTCCCGCTGCCCTCTTCCGCGGTACCCGCCAGGTTGTCAAAGATCTGCTTCATGAGCAGCCCGGCTGTAACCGGTGACAAATTAAACGGCAGCCAGAGAAGCACCCCTTTCCAGAACAGCCCGGGATGCAGAGCGGCCATCCTGCGCAGGAACCCGAGTGTGCTCATCGGCTGGAGTTTCTGAAGCTCTGGCGCAGAAGCTGAGAGTAGCGCGAATCCGGATTCTCCAGAAGAGCCGCCTGACTGTCGTGCTCGATGATCCGGCCGTCTTCCACTACAAGAATACGGTCCACATGCCGCAGGGTCTGGAGACGGTGGGCAATTACAATCGCCGTTCTCCCGCTAAGCAGCTTCCTCACTGCCTGCTCCAGCTTCTCCTCGGTCACAGGGTCAAGCCGTGATGAGGCCTCGTCGAGAATAACAAGGCCCGGTTCTTTCAGGAATACCCGGGCAAACGCCAGCAGCTGCGCTTCTCCGGCAGACAGTCCTCCTCCCCCGGCTTCAAGCTGCGTATCCAGCTTCTCCGGCAGCTCTGCGTACCAGGACGCCAGCCCGAGGTCTTCCAGCACAGCTTCTATCTTGTCATCCGGAACGGCCGGATTGAAGAAAGTGAGGTTGTCCCTCACGCTGCCTTTGAAAATCTGCACATCCTGCGTCACGATCCCCACCCGCTGTCTCAACTGAGTGAGCTTGACCCGGCGGATGTCCGTCTCCTCCAGCAGAACACTTCCCTGCTGCGGATCATACAATCGCAGCAGCAGGCGGGCGATCGAGCTTTTGCCGCTCCCGGTGCGGCCGACAATGCCCAGCGATTGCCCGGCTTCCAGCCTGAGTCGGATTCCGTGAAGAACCGGTTCATGCGGACTATAACCGAACGTAACTTCCCGGAACTCGGCGGACAGCGGACCTTCCTTCAGTACCTCTTTCCCCGCCTCCTCTTCGATCGCCGGACGGATGTCAAACAGCTGGCGGATTCGCTCTATGTTGGCGGAAGCACGCTGAAGAGCGCCCAGCTCGATCCGAATCGTATCTATGGGCCCGACCAGCATAACGGCATACAGCATCAGCATATAAATAGTGCCGGCGGATACCGTCCCGGTATGCCAGAGCCAAGCGCTTACAGCAAAAGTCAGAATGGTGCTCAGGCCAAGCAGCATCATAGACTGCATCCACATGACTGAGAAAGCGTAACCCGCCTCCATATGCAGCGGAAACCAATTTCTCATTAGCGTTTTGAAACGCCCCATGACATAACCGGAAGCCCCGCTTGAGCGCGTATCCTCCGTGTTGGTTAACTGCTCTCCGATAAAACCGAAAAAAGCGGACGACATTTCCCCCACCCGGACCCAGTAAGGAAGGGCATAGTCGCGGAGCCTGTAATAGACAAGGGCAGCCAATACTATAAAAGCGGTCATGACGGCTCCGATACTCCAATGAATCGTATACAGAAGTCCCAGCGTAACCAGCAGAAGAACCACGTTGTTCGTAAACCTTACGACAAATTTGTAAAAAAATTCAGCCAGCCCGTTAACCGCCCCATCGACCCGGTCCAGAAGCTCACCGGGATTGTAGCGGTGGAAGAACGAGATGTCCTGGCTCAGACAGTGCCGCATTAAGCGGCTGCGGAGGCGGTTGGCCGCCGACCAGCCCACATGCTCGCCGATATAATCGGACATCAGCACCAGAAGCTGATAAACGGTGCCCAGCCCCATCATCATCCCGATCAGAAGCAGCAGCGACCGCAGTGAAGCATCTGACGGGGAATCGAAATAAGTTTTCAGCAGCCATGGAATGGCGATCTGGACTCCGATGCCGAGGATCAGCAGCAGAACCAGCAGAACGAGGTCTCTCTTATGCTGCTTTAAATAAGGGCCGACCAGGCGAAAATACGGGAGAATCGGTATCTTGGTCCACATATCCGGTTGCTTTCTTCCTTTCTTCACTTGATTTTTTTAAGTTATACTTTGTGCAGCACGGACAGAGAAACTTTTACCGCTTCTGCCGGAGGCAGGAGTGTCTCGTCCATTTCCAGCGTCATATAACCCGCGTACTTGTATTCCCGGAGAGTCCGCAGAATGGAGGAAAGCGGCAGTTCCCCGCCTCCGAGCTCTGCATAACGCATCCTTCGGCCGGGAAAGGCCCCGCTTTCTTCATCCTCCCGGACTCCCCTGACATCCTTGAGATGTACGGCAAGGGTACGCGCAACATACCGTCCCATCAGCTCTCTGAAGTCTACACCCGCTTCCGCAAGATGACCGGTATCCGGTACTAATCCGAGATCCGGGGGTGTCCGCTCCATGACGTATTCTATTTCTTCACCGGTGTAGATACAGTGCGAGCGGTGAGGATGAATACCCGCCCGGATGCCATGGAAGCTGTAACGCTTGTGGATTTCGGCAATCATCGCCAGCATATTCCTCTGGTCTTCGATGCCATAGCTCCGGCTTAACCGGATACCCGGGCCCAGAATGACCATGTCGATACCGGCTGCAAGGAGCAATCTGGCCAGCCGGTCGTGGTGCAAATAAATTTCTCTGCGTCTGGCCCAGTTCGCAAAATGGCCGAATTCAAATACGCCCGATACGGCCTGGTATTCTTGCTCCAGCTTCTCTTTCCATTCGGTTATCCGTCCTTCATAGGGCAGCAGCAGCCGGCTGCCGATTTCCACGAAGCGGACATCCAGGGCTGCCAGTTCTCCGAGGCCCCGCCCATACTCTCTTCCCCATGGCGTCAGCTGGCAGGAGACGGGGGAGCGTCCGAAATATACGGTCATGTACCTGCACCTTTCATCACATTGATTAATTCCTGCATACGTCCATTGTAGGCTTCCGGCAGCGCCCGCTCTCGGCGTTCCATGCGGCATCCTGCCTGCTAAAGCAGGCAGAAAGCTTCATAGGAACCAAAAAAAACCGGCGCCTCACCGGGCACCGGTTTTCTCATGAATCTTCGTCAGCCTTCCATCAGCTGCATCACACCTATAAAATTGTTATTGAGATCGTAAAATTTCAGGAACTTAGCAAAACCCCCGTCATCGAAGCTTACGATTCTCGCATTTTCTTCTTGCAGTTTCGTGGCCAGCTTGTCGATTTCGGAACTCCTGAAAAACAGTACCGGCAAGGTCTCCCCGTCTTTTTCAAAATGAGCGGAAGAATAATTCTTCGACTGCCACAACATCAGATTCGGTGAACGATCATTTAATGTAAGCATTGCGAATTCTCCGTAATTCTCCAAGAGGGAAAAGCCGAACACTCTGCAGTACCACGCAATCGATTCCTCCAGATCAGCAGCAGGCAGTTGGACATGATCAATACCGGTTAACAAACCTTGAGTCAAGAGATCAGCTCCTTCATCAAAATAAGGAATTATATTCCAGAAAATGTACGCCGTTTTATCGTATCCCCATATGGATGACACGTCAAGACTGTTCAGTCTCACACCTGATCCCCCGCACGTTCCATCGGCAGACGCAAAAAAAGGCCATCCGGACTATGACCGGATAACCTGTTACCGCATCAACCAGCTCTGCACCTTCAACCGGTGCACGAACAGGAAACAGATGGGGCTGTCCAAAGGACAACCTGACCTGCCGCATAATCACCGGAATGGGACAGGCTTATGTACACATTCACACCGGCCCGTTCTATGTCTTCCCGGACCTGCCCGTGCAGAATCAGTTCCGGCTTGCCTGATGGAAGATTCGACACTTCCAGATCCGCCAGCCGGTAGCCGCCCCTTAGCCCGGTACCCGCCGCTTTCAGGAAAGCCTCCTTCACGGCCCATCTGGCAGCCAGATGCTGGGCCGGACTGTTGTAACGGCTGCAGTAAGACAGCTCTTGGTCCGTAAAGATTCTGCGCAGAAACCGGTCCTGCTGCCGATGCATAATTTCCTCAAACTGGGCGATTTCCTGGATATCTATCCCGATGCCATAAATCATCCTTCGTCACAGCTCCTCCCGGGACAATGTCAGACGCTTCATCAGTGTGCTGCTGCAGGTATAGATCTCCCCGGCGCCACCGTAATTCCGGTTGTGGATGAGAGCTGCGATTTCCTCAGCCTGCTCCCTGTATCTGTCTTGCATGACATACTCGCCCAACTGATACAATTGAGCCGCCGTAAGCGTCCCGGGGAGCAGGTATTCCCCTGCTCCCAGACCATGCACCTTGCGGGCATTGAATTCCCGCTCCGTATGGGTCGGAATGATCAGCGACGGCACTCCGCGCCTCAGTGCCGACATGCAGCTTCCGTGTCCGCCGTGATGAATGAACAAACGGCTGTGGGATAACGAAGCCGAGCCGAAATGCGGGATGACCGTCATATTGCCGCTCATCCTGGCTCTCAGTCCGGCCGGAAGCGTCTGGCTGCAGGCAATGACGACTCTATCCTTCTTGTTCCGGTATGCCTGCACAACGGACTCCAGCAGCTGCAGGCCGGATGGCCCCGAAGTATCCTCCAGCCTGCCCGGATACACGAGAATATACGGCTCTCCCGGCAACGAATGTCCGCTGCCTCCCACAGCCGGGTACTCAATCGGGCCTACATAGCGGACACTGTTGTTGTGGACCGGATCTAGTTCGGGGATACCGGGAATGAAGTTAAGCCTTCCCACGTTCAACTGCTCCATCCTGCTGACAACCGGCAGACCCAGCCGCTTCAGTACCTTATTGACCACAGGTGTTACTTTAGGCAAATTACGGGGCGGCTGTCCCCAGAAATACAGGCCATCACCGTCCGGGTAAAAGCAAGACTGTGTAATGGAAACGACCGGAATCCCCAAATAATTGGCTGCGATAACTGTCTGGGGACTCATATCGGCAACCGCAAGATCGGCATTCCACTTCTCCAGCATACGGATGCGGTGCTGAATCCACGCGTGTACGAACGATTCGTCGAGCAGCCCTGCACTGGCGTAGTAATGATCCAGGTTGTAGAAGACGTTGCCGGGCCGGACGACAAGGTCTTCGCTAGGCACAGTCGGATCATCGTCAGGAAGATGTCTATATCCTCTGCTCTGGATAAAAGAAGCGCTTCCCGTACCATAGACGCTGAAAGAAACGTCCTCTCCCGCACGGCGGAACATCTCCGCGACCGGCATGCTGCGCAGCACAGGGCCAAGACCGCCGCTTAAACCGAAAAAAATACGTTTAGTCACCCTGCACTCCCCTCCCGGCTTGCTCGTGCTCGAAATGCCTGATTTCTTCCGGCGTACCTAACGGACAGCAGTAATGTGCCGCATCGGCGAGGCATGTGTATCCCTGGGCAATTAGACGGTTATACAGCGGGGCGACATACAGCTCGCCTTCTCCGCTTCCCCTTGCGGCCGCTTCTTCCGCAACACTGGTGAACAGCCGGGAACGGCGGAAATAATACAGACCCGTTGTCGCCATGGACGAGATCACTTCTTTTTCCTTCACCCGCACCACCCGGTTCTGCCCATCAATTTGTGCGTAGCTGTATGCCGGGTCACACGATGGAAAAACAGAGATGATTCCATCCGCCTTGCCGCCTTGATCCGCAATCGTAGTCCCGATTGAAGATTCCATGTAGGTATCGCAGTTGTAGATCAAGAGAGGCTCGTCCGGATCGATGAACGTCTGCGCCTTCCGTACAGTCTCTGCCTGTCCTCCCGTCACCGACAGAATCGGCACTATAACAGGATTCCTGCAGTAGGCGGATATGACCGACTTCAGCCGGGTTTGCTCCAAGTGCTCTTGAAGACAGATGAAGATCACCTTTTCCATCGGAAAATGAGGTTTCAGGCTGTCCAGCGCCCAGCAGAGCATAGGCTTCCCGGCGGCTTCCAGCAGCATCTTGGGCCCATGGAAGCCGGCATTGCGGAACCGCTGCCCCCTGCCCGCCATGGGAATGACGATCTGCGTACGATTCCTCATCGGATATCCAAGGTCTGCAGGACCTCGTCCCAGTTGCGGTAAGCCAGCGCCAGATCATCCACATACAAGTCTCCCTGCGGCTTGCCGAATACGATTTCATCGTACGGCACTGCGTGAATCCGCAGCCAGTCCAGCGTTATAGCCCCGACCTTCGCCACCACCTCCCCGACATTCCCTCCGCAGGTCTTCATATGCCGGGCTGTATGAATGATAAGGTAATGCCCCTCATCCTTCATCCGTCGCAGGGCATCGAGTGCACCCGGAATCGGCGTTACATCGGCATAGGTCTGGCCTTCTCCCTTGAACGTACAGATGGTTCCGTCAAGATCGATTACAACACGCATGCTATCTCCTCCGATCATGATTTCCTGCTGTTATGGTACCAAAGTCTGTCCGTCAAGAATCAGATTCTATTGCCCGCTTCTAGGAGAATATTGCGTCATGAAGCTCTTTCCGCCGCCCTCTGGCCGAGCCCGCTCAAGCCATTGTCTCAGCAGTTCCAGATTGCCCGCTTCCTTCTCGCGAACCCGCTGCATCCTATTCAGAATTCTTTCCTCAAAATGCTGAAACTGGTTAGCCGTCGCCGCCCTCATCAGCAGATTGGCTGCCACCATCCAGCCCTGGTCGGCTTCCAGATAAGCTTCCGCCAATTCATTTTCACCGATCGCTTTCAGAAAGTTATGGTGTTGGAACCGGGAATTGGCAAGCTCTCTGAACCCTTCATACAAATAACTGGCTGCCTTGAACTTGGAGGCATCCCGGTCCATCGTTTTGAGCCGGGTTATTTGCCTGCAAATAGATTCGAATGCCTCCAGTCCCGCCCGGCTCCCCGCAGGACAATCATAGAGGACTTGACCGGACATATTGCGGTAATTGTCGCGGATGACTCCATAGTGGAAAGCGGCATCCGGCACTTCAGTCCCTTTTTTGTCATGCCGCTCCAGGTTCCAAAGATTCAGAAGTTTATAGAAAGGACTCTGCAGCGACGACTCAAAAATAAAACGGAATTCCACATCCGTCAGAGTACCGTGATACACATAATAATGATCGCAGATTTCAAAAACGCCGTCCTTATATCCGATAACCTCAAGCGCATGGGGAAAATGAGACCGGTTATAGAATCCGCTGTGAGGCAAATAAAAGATGTCCGCTTCAATAATCGCGCTCCTGCCCGTCCCCAGCGCGTTCTTCAGTGCGGCGAGATACGCTTCTCCCCCTGCATATCCTTTCCGGCATACATGAGCCCCGAACAACTCCCCGATAAAATCATCAAGCTCCCTGTAATAAGGACTGATGACGAACTCGTCTTCATCCTGCGTATCCTGATAATACAAACCTGCCTGGTTAAACAAGAACGGTAAAGACTCTTTAAGAACCGGAAGTCTCAGCAGGGCGGCTGCAATATTGACATACAGGCAATTCAATCGGGCTTCTTTGTACAAGGTAAACGTCATTGGTTCCTCCCCGCCTGTAAAATAGTATGGATCTCTCTTGCCTCTTATCCGGCAGCCTTCTGCCTATCGCTCCAAAGTAATACCGAAAATATGCATGCACGGATTATCTTCGAATGTAAGCTGGTTAATCTCCAGAGGTTCTGTAAGATGGAGGGTATCAAGCCAGATCCGGCCGGTTCTGTGCGGCAAGGGGCCGTCTAACGTATTCAGACCGGCGGTTTCGAGGATACAGGCATTTCTTGAAAAAGGAGCCTCCGAAGCGAAATGCGACAGCATCATTTTCTCTCTGGAGAGGACGGTATCATGTTGCTTCAGATACATATAATCCGACATATTCACGTCGCTGGAGGCACCGAGTACATGGATCTTGGAGATGCGGGCTTCGGGAAACTGAATGGCTTGACCTTCCGTCACCATGTTGTCCCGGTAGTTTTGCCTGTATAGGACAAAGGGAATGTCATTGAACTCGAATGGAGTATGGAAAAGGATGTTTTCTCTCGGAAGTGAAACGCCGGAAGAACTCAAATATCCGTGCTGATAGCTGCTGCTGTCCGTCGTGCCGCAATTATTCAGACAGGACGTCATGTCCAGACAAATAAACGGTTGAGTATTCATTCATTCACTCCATATCTGTAGGGAAGATGAGAGAAAGAGATAAGCATTAATCCCGCTTATCTCTTCTTAATCATAGAAAATGATTCGTCCTGTTGGAGGCAAGGATCAGATATTTATCTCCTCCGCCTGTCGGTCGGACTAAATTCGTACCGCTTCTTCTGGGTGTTTTACAAAGGAGTCTTGGCCATAACGTTCGTGCTGAATCCGGGACTCGCGTAAGTTAATTCCTGAATCGTGCCCGGAAGCGCAGAAGCCCTCACGGTTGTGTCCAGATTGGCAGTATCTTCGACCGCAGCAGTTGCAGCTCTTTCACTTTCCGTATGTGCAACTGACTGGCTGTTGACGGCAGCGACCTGGGCACTCGCCTCTAGAGCCGTGCCTGCCGCCGGAGCAATCAGGATCGCTGTGGCGATCATAAACTTGGAGACTTTTTCATTCATCGCTTTTACACTCTCCTTTTCGTCTTCCCCGAACAGGAAGATCCATCGTTTGGTTTAAGTGAACGTTTTGGTAGCGGGGCCGTTAATCGTAAAGGTCGGACCGCCAAAGGTGAATTCCTGTATACGGCCGTTTTGCGAAGCAGGCGCATACACATCAGCAGACTCTAGCTGAGCGGTGGCGTCGGTGGAAGCTCGGACAACAGATCCGCTCTGTGCGGGGGCTGTAGGCCCGTTCTGGACGTGTACGGTCTGCGCGCTTGCCTCCACGGCCGTTACGGCCGCAGGGGCAGCCAGAATTGCAGCGGTAACAACCAACTTCATTCCCGATTGCTTTATGAGTTTCACCTCCTTCCATCTGGTATGAGCCTTACCTTTCCAGTATAGGAAATTGTTCATATCTTCTCTCGGCTTTCAACGTCATTCTATTGGGATTACTTATACATATCTGCCGCACTCTTGCTTACAAAAAGAGAGACAAGCGGTATCCCGCTTGTCTCTCTTTCATGAACAGCCAGATTAGCATTTTACGCAAAACGGCAAGGCTGTAACCGAAGGACCGTATATTTGCCGGAAGCTGTCCTGAGGAGTGAAGCGGACCCGACTGCTTTCAAGCAGGGCTTCCGCCTGTGTGCCAACGGCTGTGGCTGTTTGAGAGATCTCCACAGGTGTGCCTGGCTGACTCCGGACCGGGATGGAGTACGCGCTTGTTTCCAATGCGGTTCCCGCAACCGGTGAGGCAAGTATTGCGGCAGCAATCATAAACCTCGATGCGTTGTGCTTCATTTACTGCACGCTACACGCTTAGCATTTTAACATGAACGGTGAGATGGTAAGAGACGGACCCTTGTATTCCCCGATGTTGTCCTTAGGAGCGGAGCGGACCGGACTGCTCTCAAGCTGGGCTTGCGCCTGAGCGGCTTGGGACGACACGGCTGCAGCTGTTTGCGAGACGCCTGCGGGTGCGGCCGGCTGGCTCTGGACCGGGATGGATTGCGCGCTTGCTTCCAGTGCAGTTCCCGCAACCGGTGAGGCGAGTATTGCGGTGGCAATCATAAATTTCGAAGCTGTTTGTTTCATTTTTCTTCACTCTCCTAGTGGATGATTGGCTTACTCTTTCAGTATAAGTAAATCCACTCATTCCCTCTCGGCTTTCCATAGAGCATCTATTCTGCGAAAATATCGTACATCAGACGGGTAGCCAGGCCATACAAGGCCAGTTGGCGATTCGGATCTTCCCTGTGCAGCGGGAGCAGCGACAGGAAAAGCAGCGCTTCAATTTTGGCTATATCACCGAGTTTATCTCCCAGAATAGCATCCCAGCTTTCGCGAAGCTGCTGTTGCCCTGGTGTAAACGGAATGTGCAGGTGAAGCCCGCTATCCCGGATATCCAGCGTGTAGGAGTTCTGAACGATATGCTCGTACCCGCTTAAGCTGTGTCTGAGTTTGGCCATATCATACCTCCCGTCGCCATAGATCCCCTGTTCCCCGAAGCGTCCCCGGGGATCAATCAGTTTAATGGCGGGGGTCTTCGCGTCATAAAGGATATTAGAAAAACACAGATCGCCATGAATAAGTGACATATCCGGCTTGTCGAGCAACTGGAGGAAATCGTCCAGATGACTTTCAAAAATACGGAACGGGCACGCGACTGTACGGTCATTCAAGCGGTAAAACCCTCTTCTGTAGAACTTCCCCGCCAACTCATTACGAGCCAGAAAAGCCGTTATGCGCGCTTTCGTTTTGGAAAGATACATGTCATAGAGAGCATCCGGATGAACTTCCGCTCTGTAGCGAGTAAATTGGGCCAGAAGCTGCGTAATTTGGGCAAAAACTGAAACCCATTCATCCTCCCTCATCGAGTCTTGAACATACATTTCAGCTAAGGTCGGCGAATTAATATACTCCATCGTCAGCTGGACTTCCTCTTCCATCGAGTAACTTATCACTTCAGGCGTATAGCCCTTAAGCTCTCCCGGCAGCCCCAGATACCAGCTGATCTCATCTTTAAGCTTGCGGTCACAGCTGCTTGTTTTGCAGACGGTCCGGCGGTCCCGGCTAAAGGTCAGTCGATTAAAGTACCTCGTCCGGATTGTGGATGCATCCATAGCGTGTCTCTCCGATCTGTTCATCGTTATCCGCAGGACGGCTTCTCACGCCTGTGTCCACGGTAAACCGAAGGGTTCGTTCCCACCAGCTTTTTAAACACCCTGCCGAAATGCGTCAAATCCCCATAACCGACTGCATAGCAAACATCCGTAACCGGAACACCGTTCTGAAGCATGACTTTCGCTTTTTGAATGCGTTTGTTCATAATGTATTCTTTGAACCCGAAGCCGAAATACTCCTTGAATACCCGGGAGTAATGGCAGCGGCTTACGAATATGCTTGATGCGACCTTCTCCAGCGACAGATCATTTTCGCACAAATTTTGCTCGATATATTCAAGTGACTGATGCAGGAGCGGTGAAATTTCCCGCTTGTCCGAAACGGCCGGGGATTGGGCAAGCAGGCCCACAGAATCCAGGAAAGAATAGAACACGAACAAATCGCGCTTGCTGACATTTAGAAGCACCATGACCGGACTTTCCAGATGCAGCTCTTCAATTTTCCAGTCTTCAGGCAGCGACTCTTCGAACGACAGGAAAACGAACAATTTATAGGCGCTCTTTTCCTCATGAATTCTTTCCGCTGCAGCTTTAAAGTCCGATTCGGCAATAATGGACATATTGGAAAACATACCTTGTACCCGTTGAAACTCATCCTCTTTGAGCTGATGGCTGATGATCAGAAGCACGTCCACTGGCACCATTCCTCCTAATACGATTTGTTTCCGGTGCCGTCATGGTATCAAAATGCTCTATAAGAAAGATCAGTTTATTTTGCAGAATAATCGGATTATTTTGCTTATTAAAACAATTTATGCCAAAATATTATTCGTTATGTTCTATATTTGCATGCTTCAATCGGAGCAATTCCTCAATTCCCTCCCAGTTTATCCGTGTAAAAGTCCCTAATTTCAGCATCCCAGACGGTCAAGATGCAGGATCAGGAGCTGGTCTGCTGTCCGCCTCCCTCTTTTCCATAGCCACCACCTTCAGACTCGGTTTAAATGCTTTATCCGCCTCCGACATCGGTAAATTCCTGTAATAAGCAAGTTCCTCCGGGCTCAGCAAATAGGTCTTCACTTCACTGTTAGCCGGGTTCGGTACCTCCGTGTTATTCTCCGCCCGGGTAACAATAGTTCTCTTCTGAATATGGATAGTTGCCATGCAGAAAATACCTCCTTTTTAATTGCGAAGCTGTTGGATCAGAAAAATGGGACTCAGGTCACAAGATGTGCAGGACGCGATAATCTCGTTCCATGTACTGGAAGCGCCCGGTTTGAACACTTGGCGGGTCATATACTGCAGGGCTTCTCTGCTATGCCACTGCCCGAACTCTTTCTGCAGCGAGAATTGGAACTGCGAAGCCGCCATTTCCCCATACAAATAATTGTAGTAATACACGGGAAGTGTGGAGAGGTGGGACTTGGCGGCCCAGTATGGATAATCCCAGTCGCACGGCCTCTGGATTCCCTGCACGTCTTCGACGATGTCCCACCACAACCGGTTAAGCGGCCTGGACGGGTCCGTATACAATTCTCTCTCGAATTCAATTACCGTCAGGGTCCAGTACAGCTTGATGAGCAGTTCCTTGCGCAGCTGCGGGTTTCTTTTATTCCGGCTTCGCGCATTTGATCGTCTGAGCTGCAGCTGACGCTGCCAGCTCGGCTCCAGCGCCAGTCTCTCCAGCATGAGTGCTATCCCTTCGCTTATGAAAGGGTGGGCCGGCTGGCGCAGCACGAATGGCAGCTCCGGGTCGATGCCCTGCTCAAATATTGCATGTCCAAGCTCATGCAGGAGGATGGACAGCCCTTTCGTATCCTGCGTAAGGTTGCAGGACACCCGTATATCCCCGCCCCTGTCGATATTCAGGCAGCAGTTGGCCTGACCCTTGCCCGGCCGTTCGGCCAGATCCGCCCGGCCCAGAATAGGCGTAATATCAAGGCCGCGTTCATCGAACCACTTCGTAAGCTGAGGGAGCAGTCCGTTTACATCCACTTGGCCCCAAGGCTCCCGCCTCTGGGCGGATTGGACAAAAGGATGGGCATAGTGCCAGGAGCGAAGCTCGCTTCTATGAATTCGAAAGCGCGCTGCGGTCTCCTCATCCATCTCCCTCTTCACCTGCCAGTAAGCCGCCTCAAGCCCGCTGCGCAGCTGCCTGATCACACCGCTCAGCATCTCTGGACTGATGCCTTGCGTCTCCAGCTTCATCGCAAAATAATGAGGGTATCCGTGATCTCTCGCGATTTGGTTGCGCAGCTTGACCAGCCGGATCAGCTTAGGTGCAGCTAGCCCGCCCACCTCCATGGAAGCCTGCCAGATCTTCTTGCGCTGCCTCTCGTCTTCGAGCCTTCGGAGCAGCACGAGAACCGTATTCCCCGACATCAGCGCTCCATCGACCCTGGCTCTGAAAGTACTGTGCATATAGTGAAGCTCGTTCCAGAGCGAGGTGATTTCCCTGCGCTCCTCCGGCTCAGCCTGGTACTCCAGCATTTCACTCCTCAGCATCTGGAACTGGCGCCGGAGGATGCGGTCATCTTCCATCTCCCCGAGCCCTGCCTGCACTTCCCTCCCGAGGGCGGGGGAAGCGAGCGCTTCTTGATAGGCTTGCTCAAATCGTTCATTCTCGTGCAGATGCCGGATTTCTCCCGTCGTAATGACATGCCAGAGAGAGTCCATCATGTTGGTATGCAGTCCCTGCAGCTCATGATTCGTCTCGTGCATGAAATGACGAACCTCGGCCCGTGAACGTTCACACATTCTATTATTCCCTCCATTTCGTCCTCTGTAATGGCAGTCCGTTCTCATGGCTTGAAATTCAGAATCCGCACATAATCATCCGGATGGTCAATCCCGGCTTCTCCCGCAATGCCGGTTGCGGCTGCGGCCTCCAGCTGAAGCCTGCTGATCCGGCCCATCATGAAGGACTGGAAGTGGCCAATGACTGGATGAGGATGTTTGCGGTAAAAATACGCATGACTCTGCCGGATATACTCGGCATAGGATGCGCCTCTGCGCGGATGAGCCACATGCACGTTAACCGCCTCTTTGGCATATACAAATGGAACTCCGGCCAGATGAGCCCGGTAACCAAATTCCAGATGCTCGAATCCCCATTCCCGGAACTGCTCATCGAAGCCGCCAAGCCGCCGGAATAACCGTGCAGGAATCGCCATGTTGCCGCTCAGTGCCGCAATCCAGGCTACGGCCGAATCTGTTAAGCCGTCATCACGGAACAGTCGGTACACAAGCCGGCAGAATTGAGGGATGCGGTCGTATTTCCCCTGTTCGAAGCGCTGCAGAACCAGGTCTCTTTTGTGCTGCGGATCTGGTATGTACAGCTCACGGACCTGCCCTACGCTCAGACGCTCTCCTTGTTGCCCATGAGTCTGTCCACCAGTCTGTCCATGAGCCTGTCCATGAGCCTTCACATGCCCTTCGATGAATCCCGGTCTTGGTATCCGGTCCGCATCGCAGAAAATAACAAGTCCCTCATCGACCAGCTCCACACCTGCATTTCTTGCGGCAGCTCTCCCGCTCTTCGGAATCCGGATATACGTGATGCGGAGCTGTCCGTTGTAGGCCTCCGCAACCGCTCCGACCGGCTCCTCCGATCCGTCATCGACAATAATAAGACGGAAGGATACAGAGGAAATCGTCTGCCTTGCAAAGCCGCCGAGTGTCAGGGATAACGGATAAGCCTGGTTGTGAACAGGCAGAATCACACTTATTTCCGTAATAGCAATCACCTCTGAACAGTGTAGTAGACACTAAAGTCCGTCTGTTTAGAGCATTATAGACTGACGGCTGCGGCAGGCGCTCGGCTTTTCCATCTTCAAACCGGACACAAAAACACGATCATTTGTTCGCAAAACTCCCTATGCTAAGAACAAAGGCAGAACCTGCAAAGGGGGATTTCAGGTGGGAAGCTCCGAACTCGGACGAACAGTAAACTCAGTTTACATCGATGGCCCTGTCGAGAAGGCTTGGTGGTACATAGCAACTGCGGAAGGCTGGAACCATTTCCTGAGCGATATCGCAACTTATTCAGGGACCTCGCCGGAAATCTCGGAAGGCGATGAAATGACTCTTGTGATCGGGGAATTGACGAATCGGGCAGTGTGCACCGCATGCATCCGGCTGCGGCTGATTACTTTTGAGGAGCAGTATTCTTCTATTTTTCCGGATGGAACCCTCTGGGAGTATAAGCTGAATACTGCTTTTTCGTTTGAGCACTTCAATGGCTTAACCAAAGTGACAGTTACGGTCGACGGATTTACGGAGGATGAGATGATGCAGTGGGTGAAGGAATGTACGGAGCTTGGCTGGAGACAGTCGCTTTTTCATCTGCAAAATACGATCGAACTCGGGCTGGATCTCCGGAATTCGATTTTCGGCTATCCCCGGCTCGGTGTGCTGAACTATACGGCGTCTTGCGGGCAGCTGAAAGAGCAGAATTTGACCGCTGCCGGCTTGGGCGGCAATTACATCAAGAAGGTATATCCCGGCGGGCCTGCACATAGAGCCGGCCTCCCAGACGGGATCATTGTGACTCATCTGGGAAAGATGCCTGTTCCCACCTACTCGGAGTTTGTAAAAGCGCTTTGCCGCTGTGCAGGAAGTAAAGAAACTGTGGAGCTGGTTTACTACAAGGATGGACAGCGAAAAACGGCACTTGTGGATTTAACTTGCGAGGATCAGTTTACGGGGATGGTCGATCCTAATGCGATACCGCTTGAGGAAGTCAGGAAGGAGCGGAAGCTGCGGACGGACGGGTATGACCTGTAACATGAGGGGATCTGGAGACTGGAAGGTGACAAGATGAACGTTGGTCAGCGGGCGCCCCAGAAGGTTTAGCCATTCACAGACAGAAGTGAACGTGCAGACGCATATAGAGTACAACAGCGTATCAAGAGTTTGCAGGGTATTGTAATCGTTTAAAGAATCACGTTCATGCCTCCCTGGATCATCACTTCATGTAAAAAAAGCGGATGCAAGCTGCCGGGTCGTCCTCCGGCATCAGCATCCGCTTCTTGTTCATTTTCTGGCCGTTCTCACTCCGCATGTCCACCGGACTTGTAAACGCCGTTTGAAGATTCTTTTAGACATGCCAGATAAGTTGAATGAACGATTTTTTCCATTTATCTGTATAATCCTGGTATCACCCCTTTAGATTATGCGCATTCCAGCATGGTCATCTTTGTAATCTATCCTTATTGCGCCCGTTTTACCGGGTATTCAACTCTGAATTTGAGTTTACGTTGCCTGCCCCATTACCGGCTGCGTTCCCAGCATTACCAGCTGTACCCGCTGTACTACCTGATGTGCCCGCAGCATTACTGTCAGCTTTTTTACTTCCGCTGCCGGGTGCTTTCACTTTATAGAGCATCGGCTCACTTATGCGGCCGTATTTGTTTTTGGCGGTAATCTCAATCTCGTTCTCGCCGGGATTAAGCTCGACCGTTCTCGATACGCTGCCAAAGCCGACTGACTGCCCGTTGATCAGAATTTCCGGACTCGGGTCGGTAGAATCTTCCGCCTTGACCGCAACAACGACTGAGCTTGTGCGCACAGAAGCGGGCAGCGGCTCCACTTTAAGGAGAGGAGCCGCAACAAGCGTAATCGTCTTGCGGACGATCCCGGACTCTTTGCCGCCGGCGTTCACCGCCTTGAATACCACTTCATTCGGGCCTTCGCTCAGCGGAACCTCGGCTTGCGCCGTTCCTTTGCCCACTTCTTTATCATTCACGTATAATTTCGTTTCTTCATCCGGCTCCTGCAGACTCATCTTAACGGAGACGGTCTGTTGCCCGGCTTTCTCCGGCGCTTCGATGACAAGGACAGGAGGCGGCGTCAGCCATGCGGCGACCGGCTTCCAGATGAGCGCCGTTACCGCAACGAGCAGAACCAGCAGAATCGATCCGCGCAGAATGTTTCTGCGTTTGTTCTTCGCCCAGATCCGGGCGAGCTTGCCCGATTGCCGCAGCTTAATGGTCTCGAATAAAGTGCGGAACGTGCCGTTATTCACGGCAAGCAGCCTGCGGGCCAGCACTTTATTCTTGAAAGCCTGCGGCGCATGGACATCGAACGTACGGCTGACGGCCGCCTTATAATGCGGATGAATCCCCCGCTCCCCGGCAGCAGTCTGCGTCTGCGCAGCCAGGAAACGGCTGTCGTCCGCCGACCAGAGCAGGAAATCATACAGCGTCTCGGTACCCTGCGTATGATCAGCGATATAATTCAGCATGCCTTCATAGTCATAGGCAGGCTGATAGCTGAGATCCTGCCCCCCTGTGCCGTTACCGGGGCGGTAGAACGCTGTCGCGATGTGGCCGAAGGAAGCGGACGCAAGCTGCGTCTGCAGCAGCTTACGGAGCAGGCCCTGCACGCGGTCGAGATCGACCGTGTCCAGATGCCCGAGCTCTTCCTCCGCTTCACGCTGGTCCTCTCCGCTTCGCGCAAGCGCTTTGTAGAGCGGCAGCAGGACGCGAAGCGCGCCGTTCTGGCGGGCACCCGCATGCCGCCGCAGATCCGGACTCAGCGGCTCCAGCAGGAAGCCGAGGCCGCTCAGATCCTCCCTGCCGAGCTGCGCAGGCTGGAGATCATCCAGCAGCTCCAGCTGCACCGCCAGCTTCATCCAGCGGCTGAAGGCGGCAAGCGGCGACTGGCGGGAGGCGTCCGGTCTGGACTGCCCTCCTCCAGGTCCCGGTGCCGCGCCAGATCCGGCCTGCTTCCCGCTGCGGGATAAGCCGTCGAAATATCCGGCAAGCAGCTTGGCCTGGCCGATCTTCTTGCGGACATCTCCGCGCATAATCCGCTTCATAGGCTCATAGGCCTCTTGAAGGAAGAATTCCCCCGTCGCCAAAGACTCGCCGGCCGCAAGCCAGAAGCTGATCTCATCCGTGAAATCCTGTACCGATGAGACCCGCTTCATCCGCACGCGGACGTAGTTCTCCGCGATCTGCGGCTGGCCCTGCAGCACCTCGCGCAGTACCGCGCTGAAGACACCCGGGTGCTTCGCCAGCAGATCCAGCAGCGGTACGCTTCCATCCGTGCCCCCGCTGCTTACCGCAGCCGCGGCTCTGGAGATGAAGATCCCCAGGCAGCGTACAAGAAGCGTCCTGGCGGAGGTGTCGGCGATCTTCTCGTAACGGATGACCGCCTCCAGGTACTCGGCCGCAAGCATGCTGTGCCGGTCCGATGCTTCCCTGCTCAGCAGACGCAGGAACAACTGATTAAGCCGCGGCTTGAGCGGGACTGTATCCGCGCTGAGGAACGACAGGATCGCATTCATCGTCGCGGCACGCTCGCCTTCGTACTTCTTCTCGTTCCCCTGCTCGATATCATGCAGCGTACACAGCTTCGAATAGGCGGCAGGGCTAAGCGACGTGCCCGCATCCATACCCGCGAGCGCCTCGTCGCAGAAGTCCAGCAGCCCTTGCAGCTGCCTCGGTTCACTCCGGTGTTCCCATACGAAGTCCAGATAAGCCAGCTCCTGGGCAGGCAGTTCCGTATTCATAAACCGCGCGTTCGGAAAATCAAAGACATAGTCCTTCTCCAGGCGGCGGTCCGGCAGACGGATGCTGCCCTTTTCCGTGAAGACCACATGCAGGTTCTGCTTGGCCTCCGGTTCGCTGTTGAACGTCATGAAGCCAAGCAGACGGCGAGCCGCATAAGGCAGGCAGCGGTAGATGATTTCAAGCAGCCGTCCGGCATACTCCCCGCTGCGGGATACACTGGTATCCAGGGCTATGTACACCTTCTTCTTCCCGGCTGCCGCCGACAGCACGGCATATACCAGCTGACGGAACAACTCGCGGCCGATGTCCAGCTCTTCCAGCAGTTCCTTCTCCCCATTCGCATGAATCGTGCCGTCATAAGCGAGCTCATCCAATTCCAGCTCCGGCACCGACTTGCCTTCCCGGATATCGTAACGGCTCCGGAATGCCTGGATACCGAAAATACGCCGCGGCTCCCGGATGAACGCCTCTTTGCTCTCCTTCGGGACTACGAACTGGTGCGTAAACGATGCGCTCCGCTGGCCGGTAAAGTCCGTCGCCACATAAACGCTGCGCCCGATGACCAGATCCCCGTTCTCCGCCTGATAGGACACCAGCGATTCCGGGTACAGGCTGCTGTTCTCTTCTCCCCGCTCCAGCAGCTCCTGCGGCGGTTTATAAACACAATAAGGATGCAGCGCCGATTTGATAAAAGAACCGTCCAGTCCCGGGGACTTGGCTACCGTATCAAACCCTTCGCTCGTCCGGAAGATGCCTTCCCGGTCGCGTGTAAACAGCTGCTGCTGTAATTTTCTCCCGGTCACGTCGCATCTCTCCTCGCTATGTAACCCAGCTTATGCAGCAGCCAAATGAACGGCTCGTCGACACGAGTCGGATTGATGACCCCGCTGACCTGCTTGTTCACAGGATTCGTGCCCAGCGCCGAGACGGCGAAATAAGCCGTGTTGGAGAAATAAACATCCACAGCGTCCTTGAACGGCCGGTCCACCTTGTCGATAAAGCGGCCGATCTCGCCGTCAATGTTCTCGAATTCCGTGTTATCCAGGAATCCCCGGTGAACGACGTTGCGGAACACGTTGCTGTTAGGCTGAATATATTCGCTGTCTTCTTCTTTCAAATATTGAAGCATATCACTCTTGGTCAAGACGATGGCCGTCGGGATATCGGTCTTGCTGTTCTGCTGATGGGCGATGAAATTCTCAAACAGGGAAATCACGACTTCACGGGGCTCGTCGTAGCGGTTAGCGAATTCTCCCTGTTCTCCGCCTACATTAATCTGAATTTTGTCCCGGATGCTGCGGATCTGCAGCGGATCGACCAGGAACAAGACTCCCGATGAATTTTTAATGTGCGACGCATAAATATCGAGGTATTCCCGCTGGACCATTCCTTCACCGGCCACATCGAAGAATACAATCGTCAGCGGCGCTTCCCGTTCATCTTTAAACACGAACTGAAAAATAAACGGCTCCTGCTGCTCATTCGGATTCGTCGACTGGAGCATACTGCCCCGCTCGAAAATCGGTTCGTGATAATACTGCCGGAATTTGCGGCTGATCTCGGCACTGAGCGGCATACAGGCGGCATTAAAGTTAGAAGCTGTCGTATGCTGGAGCGTATGGATCAGCGATGTCATGTATACCGACTTTCCGACCTGGGACGCTCCGACGATCGAAATAATATTGCTTGGCACCTTGCCGGCCGAAATCGGCAGCTCATTGTGACAATTCGGGCACAGGCGGCGCCTTGTCGTCTCCCCGTATCGGTCGGTCACGGCAACCAGCACATTCTGGATGTATGACTTGTGTTCATCCGGGATGGAAGAAGGACTAATAACCGCCTCCATATCGTTCTCGGACAGGTTGAATTTACGCCGCCAATTGTTCAGCTTCGCATCTTCCTGCAGCATGAAATCATCATCCGTATCTTTAACGTGAGCCGCCCGGAAAACAACCTCCTCAGGCTCAAACTTACTGAAGCAGTAAGGGCATACGATGCTATAAAATGGAGGCCGCTCTTTTTCGGGCGGCTTTTTCTCGAACAGACTTTTCAGATACCCTAGCATATGCGCCCCTCCTATTCTTGAATTAATTCGAAAATCTCCCCGTAACGGGAAGGATCAGTCAGAAAAAGCCGGAGATAATCGTTCCTGCCGATCTCGATCTCGGGCAGCGACTGGCTGCCTGCGTCAAAGTCCCGCCGGAACGGATAGGCCGTGCCATCTTGTCTGCCGGACGGGGGAGCGCCTTCTTTTTTCACATAACAGAGCGCTTCCTGGGGTACCGGAATTTCACAGAACAACTGAATCCGCGCTGTCTTGAATTTACCGAACAGCTTTCTCCCGTAATGAACGGAATACCGGATTCCTGCTTTGCCTCCGTTTACCCGCACAACATTGTGTTCGTCCTTCTGCAGCAGTGCGGTGACGGCACCCTCCTTAATCATACAAGGGAAAATCCGGTAGCCCCGGCTTCCGATGTAATCGATACGCTCGCGGTAACCGGACTTGGCCTTGTATTCTTCCCGGGTAAACAGCTTCATCTGCTGCGGAGCGAGAAGCTCCGGAGGCTTCTCTGCTCCTGCCTCGAAGCTGTATACATACACGGCATGAATGTCTTTGGGCCACTGCCAGGTCAGTACGCATTCTCCGTCCCGGACGGGCTGGGCGGCAAGCTTCTCAATCCGGGAATATTCGCCCATTTCTTTCCAATTCATGATCTATCGCCTCACTTGATGGGATGCCTCATATGTTTATTTCATACGTTTTCGTTAGAACAATCCATTAACGGAATTGCTTACCCGGCAATTGGCTGCTGCGGTCACCCAGGCGGCTGCTTGCCCCGGGTCTTGCCTTCTGGCGTGAACCGGCACGCAGTCCCGGATTCGAGTCGTTATTGTTGACGGGGATAATCAGCGTAGCCAGAGACAGCACGAAGGCCAGCGTTACCGCCGCAACCGCACGGTAGAATGCCGGAATGCTGGTTCCCGGCAAGCTCAGCTCCAGCACGAGACCGGCAATAAGACCGGCGATCGTGCCGCCGATGGCAAAGCTGAGCGCCAAATGGCGGTTGTCGAAAATAATTCCGAGCGACAAACCGATAAGAGTACCGATCAGCAGGATCAGCGCAACCCTGAGGATGCCGTGGAAGCTGTCTGACGCTGCCGGACCCAGCCGTTCGCTGACCAGATTCCACTGCTGCTCGCTGGCGTAAATCTGCTCGAACGCGCCTGTAATCTGGTCGGCGCTTTTCACATCGTGGAAGCTCGCATTCGTCTCGCCCGCAATACGCTGGAGCAGCTCGATGCCTTCCACCTGAGAGTCGTCGATTCCGACCGTATGCACCGGAATGCCCGCTTCCAGGTAAGGAGCCAGCACCTGGGCCGTGTTCACATCGCTGTAGCCGTCGGAGATCAGAATGACGGCAGCTTTGCTGCTCGCGGCGCCTTCTTTCTTGAGCTCATCCATGACGGTAGTCAAAGCTTTGCCGATATCCGTCATACCGACCGGCTCTCCGAACTTGTCCAGCCGGGATTGAAGATCTTCTCTTGCCCCGGATGACTTGAGGCTGGTAAGCGGAGACACCAGCTGAGTATCCTCATTAAAAGTAAACAATGCCACCCGGTTGCCGCCGTTCATCCTCCCGATGAGTGATTTGGCAGCCTCCAGGCTCTGCTTGCCGGGGTCGTTCTGAACCATGCTTTCAGACTTATCGAGAACAAGCACATAATCTCTCGGAGCCTGCTTGCCGACAAACTGCAGCCCGTATAAGAGCTGGAACAAAGCCCCGGCCACGAACAGCATGACCAGTGTAGCGGGCACAAGAAATTTCCAGCCGTCACCGGCATAGCGCAGCCGCCAGTTTCTTCCGTTCAGCTCGGGCGAAATCATCTCGGCCACCAGGCAGAACAAGCCGACGAACAAGGCGAATTGGCCGAAGTACAAGCCCATCAGCACGATTTCGTGCAGGCTGCCACCCCACCGGTTCAGCATATACTCGCCGACAAAAAAACCGACGAACCCTCCAATTACACTGAACAGCGTCAGCAGCGGACTCCATTTTCTCTGTTTCACCGTTCTCCCCCCTTTTACTCAATTCTTCTATAGTTATAAAATTACTTACCGTTTAGGTATTCTCCGGCATGCTCATTCCGTGAAACAAGTAACCGTTCTCCAGATACGTCTCATAATAACGCCGGCCGTTGCGGTAAACCATCAGATCATCCAGCCGGAAGCCGCCCATCAAACGCAGCTTCTCGATCCCTCCGGGCTTGTTCTCATGAACACAGCCGAGTTTGTAAGTCCGGCTCCCCCCGTCCACAGCGAACGCGTACTGGATAAATTCACTCCCCGCATCTCCGAAAAAGTATTTCTCTTCGTGACGGTTCCGGTGGGTAGAATGGTACACATCCGTGCGGATCGCCGCTTCATTCTCCAGTGTAACGTAAAGGTCGCGGAAGAGGTCTTCCTTCGACAATACATCCTGGTTGTCATAGCTTGCGGCGACATTAGCCCGCTGCAGCAGTTCATCCTCGAACGATTGATGGAACAGCGGGTGGACGAGCACATCCCTGCGCGCCATTCCCATCAGCTTCTCCAGCCATTGCGCGGTATCTTCATCGATCTGGACAGACACATTGCCGAGGAAGCGGTCGTCGTAATAAAACCGCGCCTCCCGGCGCCCTTCCATCTCTCCCGCAATCTGCTTCACGACGTGCTCATAATATTCGTTGATGTTACGTCCCAGATAATCACGGGCAGCCGAGATTCCGCTGCGGCTCGTATCCAGCAGCAGCTTCTCCAGACGGTCCATCTTGTCGACGGCCAGCTTGGCGCGTTCGCGCATATCTTCCAGAACATCCAGATACATCGACATGAGCTTCTGCTTCAATTCCAGGAAAAGCAGATCCCGCTTCATCCCGTACACTTCATCGAGTAAATAACGGATAAAGTTCTTCACCGAAGCTTTATCCGACTTAAATCCGAAGAGAGAGCCTTTGGAGAAGGGCTGACGGTCCACTCTTTCCCCGTAAAAGCTTTCCAGCTCGCCCCGCACAGCGTCGGCACGCGCTGCCGCATCTCTCAAATGCTGGCGCAGCTCGCCAAGCAGGCCGGAACTGCTCTCGTCAGACAGCCACGTTCTGACGGCGCAATACCCGTACGCCGGCTCGGCTACTACGCGCTCCAGCAGAAGCCTCTCCAGCCTCTTCGCGAAATTCTGATCGGCGAACGCTTGCACCGCTTTGTCCTTGACGTTCATGTCAAAGAACAAGCCCGCTGCGCTGCCGTAGAGAGCCGACTCAGCCTCCTTCAGCGTCATCGACTTCAGCTCGCCGTATGAAACCGGCTCATGCATCAAGCCGTACATCTCATCGGCTGCCTTCTCCCGCTCCGGCAGTACCGCGTCTATCGCGCGGTCCCACAGTTGCGGCTCCATCCGCAGCAAGTCCGGCAGTGCGCGCGCCCCGCCCGCGCACTGTTCCTCCATCCGCCCGCGCACATGGCGGTACAGGTGATACAGCACGGTCAGAGCGATCGCCTGATTCGGCCGGCTGACCCTCGCATATCCGGCAGATGCGTAGCCGCCGCCTTCTTCGCCCGGCGGCGCTACATTCTGCTTGAAATGCTGATGGTTATAGGCGCCCTGCTTCAAGGAATCCTTCTCGTCCCGGACATTCCGGTACTTGAGCAGGTTCAGTGAAGCGATCGTTTCGCAGCTGCTGCGGATCCCGCTTTCGGTGAAAATCCCCCGTTCATCTTTGTCGCTCAGCAGATAAACGGTATCAAACAAAGGAGCGGGTCCGTGCTCAGCCGGTAAGGTAATGCCTTCGCCCGTCACCTGGAGCGGGCCGGAATAGTGGTAATCCCGGCTCTGGAGAACATCGAGCTCCCGCAGGAAGCTGAAGCTGAGGGAGGCCCTCAGCGCAAACTCTTCGCCAACCTGCTTCTCCTCCAGCAGGCCGTACAGATCCACGATCACCGAACGGAAATGCTCGCCGAAGATCGTTTCCATCAAAGCGGTTAACTCCGGCACCAGTACGCTGCCCGGGTCATCCAGCCGTGTAACGACGGCTACGTTCAACCTCTGTAAATTCGAGTACACCCGGCCGTATTCCGAAATCCGGCTGTTCATCCTGCGCAGCAGCACATTAAGCTCCAGCAGTTTCTCTTTGTCCTTATGGAAACAGCGCTGAGTATCCGGTCTTACCGTTCTAGCATTCTCCGGCACTTCAGGAAGGGTCCAGACGTATACGTTGTCTCCCAAATCTTTCTCTACCGGCTTCGATCCTATATGAAGGTAAACCACACCCGCGCTGTTATCCCACTTACGGCGGTTGATTTCCACCATTTCATGAAGGGCTTCCGCCGACGTATCGCCCAGGAACAGAAAAACGAGCGGATGGTGAATGCTGCGCTGTTCATCTCCGATAAGTCCCGTGCTGTCTGTTGCCGCGGCATATTCGTTTGCGAACGCCACCAACTTCTCCCGCATGATTCTTCATACTCCTTTCTAAGGACGATACGGCAGAGCGAGACGGTCAAATATATCTGAGCCGTCCCGCTGCTGTCTACACCCTCTGCCGTATCTTTTTCTCTTATGCCGCCTTACCGGAGGCTTTTCACCATATCGTTCACTTTGCCCGCTACCTGCTTATAGAACTGGTACAGTTCTTCCCCGTTCTCATACTCCGAACGGTCATAGTCAAGCGCCGATTTTGTCTCCTGGTAAGAGACACTCATCGAGCGGAGTGTTTCCACAAGCGCTTCAATATCTTCGGAAGCAATCATCTGCTGGCTCCGTTTCGAAGCTTTGCGCTGCAGCATGGCTTGCTTCTTCGCGTCCAGCTCGCGCATTTTGCTGTAAATCTCATACTCGACGAATTTATTGGTCTGCATCAGATTCACAAACGCTTCCCACGGATCTTCATCCCCGTCATGGTCGTACACGTACAGGGCGCCTTTCTTGGCAATCGTGGACGTATACATCGCTTCGATGAACTGGGCAATGAACTTCTCTTCATCTTTGTATGAGCTCAGCGCCAGTTCCAATTCCTCGATTTTACGCACAATACTGTCGTATTTGCGTACCTCGTCTCTTACCTGCTTCAGCAGCTCCGGGGAGCGGATCAGATTCTCCTTCGCCATCTCCTCGTTCACACTGCCGAATATGTCCTTCGTGCGCTCGATCTCGAGGCCATTCTGAACGATCGTTCTGAGCTCGTTCACGCAGCGCTGCAGTTCTCCGAAGTTAGGACGCTGCGTATTCAGCTGCAAATTGTAAGACGCAATATGCTTCTCCACATCGAACGGCTTCGTCCATATGCTTTCGTAGCGGTTAATCGTTCCGCTGTCTTCGCCCTTCAGACGGACTGCTCCGTACGACGCCGCACGGTCGAACAATCCGCGGACTTGCGCGTTGTACGATTTGACGCGGCCGTTATCATACGTCTCGCCCCATGATTTCTCAGGAATCGGCGAAGGCAGGTACGTCCAGTTTACCCGGTCTGTCTGCACAAGGTGACGACCGATGCCTTCCGGCTCCAGAATGGTTCTTTCGTAGCTTTCCTCGTAGACCCGCAGAGGCGTGTACAGGAAAAGCGGAATCCCGTTCTGTGTGTTCAGCCAGAAAATCCGGTTCTTCACTTGGCTTTCTTTGATCGTAAAACGGGAGTTCGCAATCGCATTATCCTGGAAGTTCCGGATTCCCTTGAAAATATTCGGCGCCCCTACAGGTACGGACACGAAGCCCCAAGAAGGAAAGTTGAAGTGACCGGAACTGTTCGTCAGATGGAACACCGGCTTCGCCTCTTCATACAGGCGATTCGCAATACGCCCCTCCACTAGCTTCTCAATGGAGTCTTCATGTCCGTATTTGATAACGAGGTATTCTTCCATCGACTTCGTAATCAGCTCTCCGAAATGATCGGTCAGGAACTCGGAAACCGAACCGATGACATCCACTTCCTGCTCTTTAATCCACTGATTCGATTTGGCAAGCAGCTCATTCGTGAAATCGCGGATCAGCTCATCGGCATTTCTTTCCTCCGTCACTTGTCCGATCAGCTTGGCGATGTCCGGTACACTGACTACGTTCCAGTAATAAGTCCGGTTCCCTTTGTGGTCGATCTCTTCGTCACCGCGGGTCAGAATGTCGCCGTTCTTCTCGAAAATCTTGTTAAGCTCGCCAAGCAGCTCGGTAAACACCGTATAAATGCGCGAATTCTCCTGATTGATCAGGTTATATAAATCCTCGTAGAATTCCACCATCTGCTCCATCCGCTCACGGTCGGCGTGCAGCAAATATTCCTGAATTTTGGCTTCGATATAGGCATCTTTTTTGCGGTCTTTGGAAATGAACGCACTGCGCGCTTCGGTCATTTTCTGCTCTGAATTTTCTTCGGCGGACTGAATATCACGCGGCACACGGTAAATGCTTTCCTTGAGCGCTTCAATATAAGAAGAGATCAGCTTCAGCAAGCAGAATCCTTTGTCCTGCAAAATAATACGGGACACATAGAACGGCCCCTGCTCCGGATTCCGGAAAATCTTGGTCACTTGCTCGGAGAATGCTTCTTTCACCTGACCCGGCAGCTGCTTGCGTGATTTGATGTACTCTTCGCGCGCCCGGGAGAGGAAACTCTGCTCCAGTTCGGTATCGATGTTCACAACCTGCTGCTTGACTACATTCGCGTAGCTCAGCCGTTCGCTGTTCTGATAGCCCGGCAGCGGCTCCGGCACGCGCTTGTCGAATTCCCGGTGGAGAGAGTCGGGATCAATAGCCAGCTTGTGCGCCAGCTTCTCGACTTCTTCCTGGGAAGGACCGGCTTCGAACATTTTATCCATCCGCTGGAAAACCTTATAGGCCAGATAAGTCGTCATTTCTTCAATGGGCAGCACCGCAGACGAAGCGCCCAGAATGTTGTACTGATAGTTGGCTGCGTACGCCTTAGGCATCTGGTTGATATTCGTACGGATGTTGCTGATATAGTCATGGATTGCGAATTCTTCGCCTGACTGCTTATCTTCGCTTGCCATGAAGTTCGTAATGTTCTCTGCCGTTACGTTCATGCAATAATCATAAGCGTTGTCTAGCAGTTTGCCTTCCAAATTCGTGGCCGATATCAGATGGGCCAGATTATAGGGAGGCATAGGCGAATTGACCGTCAGGATATTCGCATACTGCTGCTTGAAGCGCTCCGTACGCTCGTCTACGTTCATCCAGTAGTCGAGTTCCTTCAGCGCGGCATATCCGTTCTTCTTGATATACTCCCGGGAATGCTCCGTCAGACTCTTGTTCGCCAAGTTCACGTCCGGGGTGAACAGATAGCCGAGCAGGCTGACTTTATCGACGCCGGCAGAGCCGTAGTCACGTTCCATAATACCTCGTACGATGTACGAAATATCGAGGAAGCAGCCGCTTCCCGTACCGCCGGACAATCCGGTCAGTATGAACACCATCAGCTTCTTGTTCGTGCCGACCGAGAGCGTTTTGATTTTGCGTTCAATCGTTTGTACAACTTGGACGATCTTGGTGAACAGCAGCAGACGGCCCGCTTGGCGGACACCCGATGCACCGTTGATACCGTCTGTAATCGTCAGCTCCGGGGAAAGCCATTCCTTGATGTAAGGCTCCAGAATACTGCGGTTCTGAAGAACGCTGCCGATTTCCGGATTGGACAACAGGACGAATTCAGTCAACGGGTCAAGCCCGATCCCCTTGTATTTCTTATTGCGGTCATGTTCATTGGTTTCGAGGGCAAGAAATTCTACATTATTCGGCTTTTCCTTCTTTTTCTTGGTAAAAGGGTCTTCCGGCAGTTTGAATCTGCGGTTAATCTGATATTTCAGACGCAGAAGCGCGTCGATTCCGGTACCCCCGAGCCCGATGACGAGCATCGGGTTATCGATGGTATCGACACGGATTTTGTCACTGATGATGCCGCCTCCGAGTGAAACGTCAAGCTGTTGAATATGTTCCCTGACTGTCGCTTTCATGGAATAAGCCCCCCATGGTTCTTATATTTTTAATTTTATTTTAAATACTCCAATGATATGGACTTGTTCACGTTCTGAAGTGTAATCCGGATCCGGTCGTTCTTCTTGACTTCCTTGCCCTGCGAAGCATCAAAGACCCGGCCGCCCTTCTCTATCGTGCAGCCCGACTGATTATACATGACAAGGGTATCACCGGGACCCGGTTTGAATACAATGCCTTTGGTCTCGGCAAACTCTGGAGCCAGCGACAGCAGCTGGTGCAGCTGCACCTTCCCCTTAAACGCATTCAGCTTCTTGTACTGAGGATTCGTGCGCTCTCCCGTCTCCTCGTCCTTGATTTCCAGGACCACTTGCCCGAAAAATCCTTTGTTCGCTTTCTTCCAGTAGGCAAGTGCGAACAGCGCTCCAATCACCAGAACAAGCAATCCGGCTATCCACGAACCGGTTTTGACCCAATTCGTCCCTTCTTTGCCCTGGTCGCCGCCCGGAGCCGGAGCCGCCGTACTTCCGCCTTTGGCATTCAGCTTCACCGGCCTAGATTCACGCGAGAAGTTTGTGTTCTCCACCTTAACCTTCAGTTCGTAAGAATGAGCGTCCGCAACCTTCCAGGCCCCTTCGATCCCCTTATCCGAAATCTTAAGAGGAACCTCCGACGTCTTATTCGTATCGGTGTCGGTCACAACCAGCGCCGCTTTGGCATCCTTATACAGCTCTGCGTCCGCTGCCTTCTGACCGCCGGATTCCAGATGTGCTTTAATGGAGACTCCATCACCGGCCTTATATGTTTTGGACGCGAGAGGGTCCATGACAACCTGCAAATCATAATTATAAACCAGATTAATATCAATCTTTTCCTGCGGAACGCCTTTGACTTTGAGCGTCCAGTCGCCCTGAGCCGGATTCAGAATTTTAATGAGCGAATACGCGCTCGACGAGGTATAGACGATTTTATCCGATGGAATGTTCTGCTCCTTGCTTGCCGGATCAATAAGCTTCACCTCTACAGGCTGGGACGACATGATCGAAATATTCGCTTCAAGCACACTGCCGTTGGGGATATTCACTTTCACATCCTGAAACTGTCCGTTTGCCGTAAATCCGTTAAGCGGAACAACTCTAAGCTTCAAATGACTGGCGTAGATCTCGCTCAGAATCTGGGGCAGTTTATCCGCTGTACTGGTCACAAACAGCTTGCCGCCCGTTTCATCGGAAATCTTCTGCAGCTTATCCTTGTTGAGCTTGCCGTCGGCATTGAGCCCGATGGTGTACACCGGGTAACCCTTGTCTTTGGCCTTCTGGATCGCGGCACTAAGCACCTTATCCGACTGATCTTGGGTCTTGGACGGATTCAGTGAGTTATTGCCGTCTGTCAGAAGGACGATCATCGGGACATGATCCTTCTCGGAGCCTGACTCCAGTACCTTTACAGCTTCATCCAGGCCGACCGCGATATCCGTATAAGGCCCCCGGGTCAGCTGGTCAATGAAGGTTTTGAGGTTCTGTTTGTCCTCTGCGCTGCTTATCTTCAGCAGAGCCTTCTCCCTGAGAATCTGGTCGGTATAAGCCACGACACCGATCTTATCTCCCTGCACCGATGCCATATCAACAAACATTTTCATCGCTTCATAACTAACTTTATTGACGTCGCTTTCGTTCATAGAAGTACTGACGTCTGTCGTGAGCACCGCATCGATCTTCGTATCGGTAGCTGCCGGTGCGGCTATAGCAGCGACAGGAATCGTCAGCAGCACGAGAAGCAGGGCCAGGGCCCCAAGGGTCATTTTTCTAACGTTCATCACGGTTTTCTTCCTCCAAAGCTTTATAGTTTGCACGGCGGAGCCCGGTGTATGGACGCCGTCCGGCTTCTTTGTAGTAAAATGTAAAAGGTGGTAGAATATTTGGATATCTACTTCACATTCTAACTTTTTCAGTCAGTTAATTCCACTTTATATGGGGACCGGACCCCAGGCGCCATTCCGGGTAACGCACAATATTGTTTAGGAGACTCTTATGCTGACCTTTATCCCACTTGCCCTTCTGGTCATCTTTGTCGCCTCCCAGTGGATTTCCTGGGCCGCAGCGAAGCGGAAAGCTCTGTCTTCCAGTGACATTGACCTCGAATTTATGAACCGCCTTAACAACGGTGAGAAGCCATGACCGATAAAATGCCGGTACTGCTTCGGCCCACAACTCAGACCGTCCATACCTATGAACGATTAAAACAGTGCTCGCGTTGCGGAACGTATTCCGTTCTCTGGCATGAAAGCTGCCTCGAGTGCGGCTCGCAGCGCAAGTTCTTGTCCGTGCACGATATTGTGCGGGGCATTCTCAGGCGCAATCTCCAGCGGGATTTGCTGCTCATGGCCGCCGGGTCGCTGGCCGCCTACTTCCTGGCACGCTCCTTCGAACAAATGGCAGCTGCGATTGCCGGCGGCGTCCTCCTGATCGTCTTGTACGTGCTGCTGCGCAGGCGTTATTCACAGACGCTCCAGCTTGTAACGCTCCGGAAGCTTCTCCAGCGCGAGAGCTTCGGCATCCGGGAAGGTCTGCTGCTCGATGTGCAGGATGCCGCGAGTGATATTGAATCGGAGAATTTCAAGGAGGCTTATGAGAAGCTCCGCGAAATCGGCTTCCTGATCACGGGCAATCACATCCGGGTGCTGAAAGCATTCTGCCTGAACCGGTTCATTCTGCGAAGCGATATGGAGCTGGAACTCAGCTCCCTTATTCCTGACGAATTCGAGCCGAGTTTTGTTTACTATTTGAACGAAATTTGCAAAGTCAGCCCGCAGCTGGTTAAGCGAGATACACTGGATTACGTCATGAAGCACCGCATCCAGATCGGCGGGATGATTGAAGGGCGCGCCACCCTTGCACTTGTGGCTGCCGCCGCTCTGCGTGTAAAGGAGTATGTCTTCGAATATTCCTCACTCCTCTATGATTTCGTGGAAGATCTGCCCCGGGAACGCCTTTTGAGGCTGTGCCGCCTTCTCGGCGAGCATCCTGACCGCGCTGCTGAACTGCACCAGAAAACGCAGGAGACCGCCCGCCGTAAATATGAGTTTGACCCTGAATTTCAGGGCTTCATATAGAAAGGACGATAGGCTATGTTAGGTTCTACGTATCGCCGCGCCATACGTTACAGAAATGCGGCCGCCTTCGTCCTAGCGGCCATGATTTTTCTCGCCGGCTACAAATCCTATGCCGTCTGGCAAAAGGTCAGCTTCTATGGCAAAGCAGCTGCCGAGCAGGCAGCCGGACGGGATATAGAAGCCGAAGACTGGTACTCCCGGGCGCAGGGAATAAGTTCCTTCGACTACAAGGAAACGGAGATAGATGCCGCGCTTGCCGCCCTCCGTCCGGTCACAGAGCTGAAGCGGCTGATGAACTCCCTGTCTTCGGACTTGTCCCAGACCGCGGGAGGAAGTCAGGATTTCGGCCGCCTGATTCAGGCCTACGCCACCTATCAGGCCAAGAAATCCGAAATCAGTACTCAGGACGAGAACGCCAAGCAAAAATTTGCCGAGCTGAGCGCCGCTTACAAATTGGACGAACAATTTACAGCCGCACTGGCACAGGCCAGACAAGTGCTGGTGAAAAACCTGCAAGAAGCAATGAGCGCCCAATCGTTCGATAACGATGAAGCGATCACCTACCTGCTTCAGCTCCCGGCCTCCGCGTACAAAGACGAGAAGACGAAGAAAAAAGAATTGAATGCCTTGTTCCAGAAATACGATACGGCCCGGCTGGAATATTGGTTCAAGGAAAAACCATTCAATGAGGTAATCCAGGAAGGCGTGCGTCTGCGCCAATTCTATACGGAGCGCAGCCTCGAAGCGGCTTGGGTACTTCCCAAGCTGGAGGTCTACATTCAAAGCGCGCTAACGAAGCTGCTGAATGCAGGAGACATCGAAACGTTCATAACTTATGCCAAACTGTATCAGGGCACGAAGGAAATCGCCGGAGCTTCATCCAAAGTAAACACCTTTATCCAGACATCAATCCGGAAGCAGACGGCCCGTGCGGAACAGCTTGCTTCATCCGGTAAATTTCAGGAAGCGGCCGATTTGTATAAGAAACTCGGCGAATACCGCGATACCAGCAAAGAGATCCGCGAGCTTGAACTCAAATGGATGACATCGAGTCCCGAATTGATCCTGAATAAAGCTGTGGAGAATGCCAAATTCACGCACACAGCCGGAGGGAAAGGACTATGGGGCGCCGAGTATGCGGCAGTAGGTCTGACTGAAAGCGGCAAGCTGGTCTTCGTCCGTCTAATGTCTGACCAGTCGCTTGCCAGGACAGAAGCGGACATCGGCGAGGGCTTGTCCGTGACGAACATCCGGATCGCGGATGAGCTGGGTATGAATAAGCTTCCTGTTGTACAGGTTGAGAGCGAGTCAAGTACACGTAAAGCCCGCTACACCGTCTATGAGCAGACCAAGGGCTCTCAGCTCCATATCCTCCTGGATATGGAAGCGGACGGCTACACGGTTGCAAGCCCTGGTGTCCTTCGCGTCAGCAATCCGAGCGGTGAAGGGGCCGGCAGGGAAGTGCTGTACCTCTACAGCAAAGGCAAGTACAGCCTGGATGCCGGCTCCCTTACGGATCACACCGAAGAACCGCAGGAACCTGCGGACGGCAGCAGCGAGCCCGGGGGCAGTCAAGACGGTTCCCAGGGCAGTTCGGACAGCGGCGAAGAGGTACCGGCGCCGGACTCCGCCGGAGCTTACCAGGAGATCGACGCAGCGGAACTCTCCCGGCAGCAGCCGGGCACAGCCGTCCGGCTATCCGTCCAGATCTCGCAGGTCCGCAGCGGCACAGCACTTGCCGAGTATGAAGGCTACTTCATCCAGCTGACTGGTAAATATACCTGGAAGCCTGGTAAAACCATCCTCGTAACCGGTAAGTATAAGGGCAAGAGTGAAATCTCCCAGGGAGACAAGCGATATCCGGCCTATACGGTGGAAGTTAGCGGTGTGCAGCCGTAAGATTCTGCATGCAATACCAATGCCGCTGGTGGGCAGTCATCGGCTATCCGTATCGGCAGCGATATGCCGCACAAACCGGCTGGAGAACGCGCAGCGCATAGGCCGGCTTTCGATACCTGTCGGCCTATGGGCAATGCCGGGCTTGTAGACTGCTGAGCTTGTGTGCTGCTGGGCTTACGTGCTGCTGAACTTGTGCGCTGCTGAGCTTGTGTGCTGCTGGGCTTACGTGCTGCTGAACTTGTGCGCTGCTGAGCTTGTGTGCTGCTGAACTTGTGCGCTGCTGAGCTTGTGTGCTGCTGAACTTGTGCGCTGCTGAGCTTGTGTGCTGCTGGGCTTACGTGCTGCTGGGCTTACGTGCTGCTGAGCTTGTGTGCTGCTGGGCTTATGTGCTGCAGTCACATGGCTTCAACACTTGCAGTTCACTCGCCTGCTCCGCAATCACTTGCTCTATCCCATCTGCGATGAACCAGCGTACAACAAAAAGGACATTTCCTGGACCGCACTTACTGGCTGCCGCCAATAAGTACCGGGTAGGAAGTGTCCTTTTGCTGTGCAGCCGCACGTTCCGCCTGCACCTTCAAACCGGGTCAAATGCCGATCTGCGTTCGTCAACCTTCGTCCAGTCAACCTTCGTCCGTCAGCCTCCCAGCTTCATGCCCGTTCCTGTTGATTTCTTACTTCTGGAAGAAGTCAGATTGGAGCCAAGCTCGAATAGATACACAAGCAGGTAGGCACCCGTTAATGTCAGTATAAACATAATCGGATACATGTAGCGGGAGAATGCGACGAACGGGATGTGAACACCGATAAAATACAGCAGTGTAAGAGTCAGGACAGTAAAGTCGTGCTTGCGCCTGAACCAGACAAGCAGTAGACCGGCCGCTCCAAGCAAAGTCAGGATGACGTGCCCGACACGCGCCGGCTCCTGAGTGATCCCCCATAAATCCATCCAATAAAAATCATGTTCGAAAGAGAGGAGAACTTTATCGAAAGCATACCATTTGAAGCTTTCAAAAGGCCTGGTTTCGAAATTAAACCCGATAATTTTGCCCACTGTCTCCGTCGAGTCATCATAGACATCAGGTGAATACTCGGGATATTTGTTGTAAAATTCGGCCGGGATCCCTCCCGGCAGTATTCCCATCAGCATCGGATTCCCGCTGGAAGTTGTAAAGGGAATAAACTTGCCGAAGTCCACATAGTTCCGCACCCACCAGGGGCTCATAACGACACAGACGGTCATCACGATTGTGATCGTGTACAAGATCATCTTTTTCCAGGAATATTTACGGGTTAACCAGGTAATTCCGATAATTAATGGGAAGAGTACGATCTGGGGTTTAAAATAGCAGGCCAGAGCGATCAAAATCCCGATCACAATATAGCGGCCTGTTGAAGGCTTATTCAATGCCCACAAAGTCATACAAATGATCAGAAAGAATAAGAACTGAAAGATAGATTCAGATAAAATAACACCGCTTGTGTAGTAATTAGGCAAATATATAGCGGCTATTATGCAGGCAGCCAGTGCAACCTTGGAATTGAATAAATGTCGTCCGATCACGAAAAGAAAATAAATCATCGCAGTCTGTAACACGCACTGAAACAGCCGGAAAGCCGCAGCCGTCGTCTCATAATCCCCAAAGATCAGCATGAAGAATGCAAGGATGATCGGCAAACCAGGCATAATGAACAGAGTCGGATCCGGGTAGCTTTTGTAGACGAGTGTGCCTTCCTCCAATAGAACCTTCGCAGCATACATATATCCTACATCATCGTTGTTCAATTTAGCATACGTCCCCAGCAGGAAGCGGTCCCCGTAGAACAGCACAGTCGCCACAGAAACAATAAGCACCAGAGCCATTAAAATATACAGCGTATTTCTTATTGCCGGTTTCTCTTTTTGCAGACTAAACAATCCTCAGCAGCCACCCTTCGTCTTTTCGGACATCATACACCAATATTCGCAGAAGGTACAAGAGCAGCGTCAGGGAATATTTTACAGAACATCTGCTTTCTCGACATTACGGATACAGAAGTAAGCGGTGACGATCCCGGCGATTGCGAGAAGAACCGGGGCAAGAATGAAAGCGTTCAGGGAATAACCGCCGTTATTGGAATCTGTAATCGAAACGAGAATCACTGCGGAAATAATCGTGGCAGGAGTAGACTGCTTCTTCATGCCCAGCAGAAGGGGAATCAGGCAGATCCCGCTGGCTGTCACGGCTTTGAACAGTACGGATACGGCCAAATCCCGGATCAGATCACCGGACAAAGGCTCATTTACAATTCCGATTATTGCATCTGCTGCGAGGAAGACACCGATAACAACGACATGTGACAAGATAATCATCATGAATGTCCAGAGACTTACAGTCAGCAGCTTTGCCGTTAAGACCTTTTTCCTTTTAATCGGATAGGTGTACATAAGGGTAATGGTTCTGTTCTTGTATTCGCCAATGACGAGTCTGGCCAGAAGCACCGAAGCGAAAATAATGAAAGTTGCCTTCACCATCGTTCCTGCGGTATCAAAAACACCCGAATATGACTTCATGAAATCCAGATCTTGCTCCGTCCGCTGCACCACAAGCATAAAGCCGATGAGTGCCAGGATCACCGCATTGGCAATGGCCGCCGGGTACCAATACCTGCCGAATTTGTGCTTCTTGAGTTCCAGCTTCATTAGTTTAAGCACTCACGCCACCCCCATGAATGGATTCCAGGAAGTAATCTTCCAAAGAACTTGTTTTCTTGTTGATCGAATCAATGTCCACACCGTTCATGAGGAGCGTTCTCGAAATATCGGAAGCGGCAGCACCAGGCTCATAAATCCGGACAATCCTCTCCCCGATTACTTTGTAATTACGCAGTCCCAGTTTACTATCCAGAATCATCACGGCTTTGGTTAAGTCCGGCGTTACGACTTCCAGATAATCGGAGCTTCTGCCATGAACCTCTTCCATCGTAACTTGCTCAATCAGCCTGCCCTCACTAATGACACCAATCGTATCGGCAAACTGCTCAATTTCGCCTAGAATGTGAGAAGAGATCAATAAGGTCATGCCATATTCCTTGCTCAGCAGCTTGAATAGTTTTCTAAGCTCTTTGATCCCGACCGGATCAAGGCCGTTGATAGGCTCATCCAGCAGCAGCAATTCGGGCTTGGTTGTGATCGCCCTGGCAATTCCCAGCCGCTGTTTCATTCCCAGGGAATATTCTTTGACCGGTTTGGAGTCACTCACTTTCAATTGAACCAGATCCAGCGCTTCGTCAATCGCCTTAAGGTTATGATAGCCCATGTATTCGCAGTGCAGCTCCAAATTTTCTCTCCCCGTCAACTTATCATAGAAGACCGGGTATTCAATAATACTGCCCATTCTTTTGAAAACATCATAAGAGTGATCCGTCAGCTTCTCTCCGAAAACCTCGATCTCGCCCTCCGTCGGTTTAACCAGATTCATCATCATTCTCATGACCGTTGTTTTGCCTGCTCCGTTCAATCCGAGAAATCCGTAGATCTCACCTTGCTGAATAGTCATGTTCACATTAGATACGACTTCATGGCCGTCAAAAGCTTTGGTCAGCCGTGTCGTTGTCAGAATCGCGCTCATTGCCCTTGCCCCTTCCTTCTCGCTTTCTTATCTCTAAGTGTAAACGGAGCGATTTTCTTTTTTATTACTCGTTTCTTACGAAATTCTTAAGCTGTGACAACCGTGAATTTTGATAACCGGACGGTAAAGACCGTCTTCTCATAAGGCTTGCTGTACAAGGTAATTTCACCGCCCATAATCTGCACCAGCCGTTTGGTAATCGTCAGCCCGAGCCCGCTTCCCTGATACAGAACGTTGCGTGAATCTTCCAGCGTATACATTCTTTCAAAGACACGGTCTTTGTGCAGCTCGGTAATTCCTTTGCCTCTGTCCCAGACCTCCGCGTAAGCCCGCTCTTCATCCTGCCGGACTTTCAAGCCGATAACGCCCCCATCACTGCCATACTGGACCGCATTAGAGAGCAAATTGTTCAGAATACGCGTCAGCGCTTCTTCATTGCCGGCCACATAAACCGGCGTCTGTGGCAATTCGATCCGGACCTCCATGCCTTTAGCCGTAATCACATCATAGAAAGCCAGGATCGCATTCGAACAAACTTCGACCAGATCAACCCGTGTGAGGGGCAGCTCTTTGTCCCCGGATTCCAGACGGGCCAGGTCAAAGAACTTGTTCATCAGTCCTACGACTTCCAGCGCCTTGCCGTGAACATTCGCCAGCAGCCGGTTTCTCTCGGTATCGTCCATCTGAGGGTTCTGCCGGATGGTCTCGATATAACCGAGTACAACGGTAAGCGGTGTCTTGAGATCGTGAGAGATATTGGACAGCATTCTTCTCATTGCATTCTCCGATCTCGCATACTCCGCGTGAATTGCATGATTGTCCTCCAGTAAGGCATTCAGCTCAGCCAGCAAAAGCTTCAGTTCACGATCATCCGTCAGGTGAAGCACTTTCTCGGATGAATGCGAATCCAGAATCGTTCTTACCTTCCCGGAGATGTAAACAAGGCCCGCGTCCCTCTTCCTTTTCGATTGAAACTGCAGAAGATTGAATAGGACCGATACGGCTGCCAGTACAATAAGCGCCCAGACTCCTGCTCCTATCATTTCAAAAGTCCCCCAGCTTATAGCCGATTCCCCATAGAGTCAGAATATAACGCGGTTTGGAGGGATCTATCTCGATTTTCTCTCTCAATCTCCGCATATGTACGTTAATGACGTTCTCGTCGCCCAGATAATCGTCCTCCCAGACAGAGCGGAAAATATTAGCTTTGGTAAACACCTTCTTCGGATTCGCGGCAAATAGTTTCAGCAGGTGAAATTCTTTGGCTGTCAGCTTGATCTCCTGGTTGTTACGGCTCACCGAAAAGTTGTCCAGGTCAATGAGCAGGTCGTCCAAGCGGATCTCTTGCGGCTGCTTAACCGCTTCCGCCAGTGAACCCGCTGTATATTTAGTGGCACGCCGGATAGCGGCCTTGATTCTTGCAGCGAGTTCGATCATCGAGAAAGGCTTGGCGATGTAATCATCCGCCCCGAAACCGAGACCGAGCGCTTTATCCACGTCGCCGTCCTTGGCGGAAGTAATCAGAATCGGAATCAGGCTCCGCTCCCGGATCACCTGCAAAAAATCCATCCCGCTCAGCTTAGGCAGCATAAGGTCAAGCAGGATCAGATCAAACGCATACTCCCCGAACAGCCGGACGGCTTCTTCGCCGTCATAGGCCCTTACAACAGTAAAGCCTTCCTTGTTCAAATAGTCATCCACCATGTCACTAATCGCGACATCATCTTCCACCAGTAAAATTAACGGCTGCATGCCCTTCATCCACCATTCATACAAGGATTTCCATCTAGAAAAAGCTTATCATGTTCGGGCACATCCGAACAGATGCTTCTCCTGCGGAACACCCCCTCAGATCACCGTGACCGCTGTAATGGAATCCGCAAAAAGCCTATCTTCCCGGCACAGAGGCCAAAGAAGATAGGCTTTAATGACGATGACGGCCCATAGCCTGCAGCCGTCAGCCGTTATGAAGCTTAGGATTACCCGTTACTCCGCTAATTTGTTCATCAGCTTGAAGATCACCTGCGCGCTCTCCGCCCGCGTCGTGACGCCTTGCGGCTGGAACAGGCTGTCCGTGCGTCCGTCCACCAGCCCAAGGCCGTAGGCGGACGCGACGGCTTCCTTCGCCCAGGCAGGAGCCGTCTCCACGTCCGTGAAGCCTGTTCCGCCTGCATCGGCGCCGCTACCGCCCTGCTGGCCGCCGGCGTGCTTATACGCGCGCACGATCATCGCCGCCATCTCCTGGCGCTTAATGGCAGCGTCAGGCGCAAACTCGGTGGCGCTGACTCCGCTCACCAGCCCCGCTTCGGCGGCTGCGGCTACGGCGCCCGCGTACCACTGCTGCGCAGGCACATCGGCGAACGGCGCTGCGCCTTCCGCCTGGAGACCGAGCAGACGCACCAGCATGGCGGCGAATTCCGCCCGCGTGACCTTCTGCCCGGGAGCGAACTGATCGCCGGATACTCCGTCGATCAATCCTTTGGCTGCCAGCACCTGGATGACCCTGGCAGCCCAGTGGTTCTCCGGCACATCGGAGAACGACTTGCTGTATTCCAGCACGGCGTATGTGCTGAAGTGACGGACCTGTGCAGTCAGTTTGCCGTCCTGCCATGTTCCGCCGACATATTCAAGCTTGCCGCTATCCGCTATGTGGTAGAGGCCCGACAGATCACGATCCGCTGCCGGATTGACCGCAAACTGGAGTGTAATCGGCTTGCCGAACGCGGACAGCTCGCTGGTCTTACCGTCCTTCGTGGTAACCGTGAGACGGAAAGCCAGCAAATCTCCTGCGGCAGCAAGCTCTGCGCCTGCTGCACGCTCTGCGCTATTAAGCAGCGCCTGCGACTGTGCTTCGGCAAGCTTGCTCACGCTTAGCGTGATCGTACTGCCGGCACGTTCTCGGGCCGGCACCAGCGCGCTAAGCTCGCTCAGCACCTCTGCCGGAAACGTGACCGCAAGACCGGCAGCCGTGATGCTGAGCGGCTTGCCCTGCAGCAGCTCGGCTGCGTTGCCGGGCAGGATCAGCTCCTTCAGCGGTGCGTTTGTGTGCAGCGCTGCACTGCCTCCGGCGATCTTATCCGCAAGCTCGCTTGCGCTGATCTCGATCCGGCCGGTCGTATCCGGCTTCGGCTCTTCCGGTGTCACCGGCGGCTGAACCGGCGGATTGCCGCCTGAGCTGCCTCCGTTACCGTTACCGCTGCCGCCATCAGAGCCGCCCGAACCTCCGGATGCCTTCACCCGGATATCGAACCGGGCGGACTTGCCTCCGTAAGTCGCGGTAATAACCGTCTGACCCTCCCTGACGGCTCGAACCTGTCCGTTCGCATTAACCGGAGCGACCGACGGCTCACTACTCGTGTACCGCACACCCTCGGTCAGAAGAGTGGAGCTCTGATCGCTGTAAGTTCCGGTCACAGCCGCCTGCGCGGTCTGTCCCTGTTCCATTTCGGAGCGGAGTCCGTCCAGGCTGATTCTCTCCAGCGCCGGAAGCGGCATATCCTTGGCAAGAACCGTTAAATCATACTGCGCGCTGTGCCCCCCGTAAGTAGCGGAGATAACGGTCTGACCTTCAGCAAGCGCGTTGATCCGCCCCGTCGCCCCGATCGTGGCTACCTTCTTATCGCTGCTGTCATAAGCGACATTCTCCAATAGAAGAACCGCTGTCCCGTCCGTGTAGACGCCCTTCGTAACGGTCTGATCCGCGCCTCCTGCTTTCAGCTGCGGAAGCCCCGCCAGCGTAATGGATTCGATCTTGCCCAGCGGGATCCGGTTGACTTCCACCGTTACGTCCGCATAGACATTCGGAGACGCCTTGCTCGTCGCCCGGATGACCGCAGTTCCCAGCTTGCGGGCTGTTACGACTCCATCAGCCGACACCTCTGCGGCCCCATCCGGCGTGGAGCTTTGGACGGACCACGTTACACTTTTATCCGAAGCGTTATCCGGCTTCACCGCTGCGTTAAGCGAAATGCTCTCACCCACGGCAAGCAGTGCGCTCTTCGGCTCTATCTCGATGGACCCGGGCGGCACAACATTTTTGCTCAGCGTAAATTCATCGACCACCCTGCCGCCAACCGTCTTGGTCACAACCTGGAGCTGATCTCCTGCAATCTCCACTGCCGCGTACATCTGCGTCTGTTCTTCATCAATGACCTTCTGCCATTCCCGCACCGTGCGGGAGTAGAACTTGGGCCCTGTAGAGCCGGCAATGACATACGTCGTGCCCTCTCCCTCGCCGACCGGTTTATTCCCTTTCATCGGGAACGTGCGGCTGTAAATATGGTCATGTCCGTTCAGGACGAGATCGACCTTAAATTCATCGAACACCGGCGTCCAGGTGTCTCGCACGATTTTCTCATCATAGATACTGCCGTAAGGACCTCTGTGAAAAGCGACGACCTTCCACTTTTTATCCGTTTGCGCAAGGTCCTTGCGCAGCCACTGCGCCTGCTCTTCATACTGGTACTCACTGTTCAGAACGACGAAATGCATATCCTTGTAGTCAAAAGAGAAATTGCTTCCCTTCAGACTATCCAGGCCGTTGCCCGGCTGATTAAAATGCGCCAGGAAATCGCCGTTCTCCTTATTGCCCATCACTTCATGATTACCGATGACAGAGACAAGCGTCGTCTTCATCAGCTCAGCCTGCGCTTCAGAGAACCACAGGTTCCACTCTTTTTCGTTAAATCCTTTATCCACCATATCGCCGGCATGGAGCATAAACTCGGCATCCGGGTTCTCGGAGGCCGCTTTCTTGATCGTGTTGCCCCACAGCTTGAAACCGGCGGCGTCAGACGCTTGAGAATCCGCGAAATATAAGAATTTCGACGCATCTCCCGAAGCTTCTGTAGTGCGGAATTCCCCCTGCTGGCTGTAATTCCCTTGCCCGTCCCCGACCCGGTACACATAGCCCGTTCCAGGCAGCAGCCCGTCCGCCACCGCTTTATGCACGCGTACCGATCCGAGATCAAGCGTGTGATACAAATAACTGTCACCGGTTATTTTCTTCACATTCCCAGCGGCAAAATCCGTGAATTCCGACTCCTTCACGATCTCCACGACCGTCGGCTGCGTAACCGGATTCGTATGCCACTGGAAAGAACGTGAAACCGCAGGATCTGCCCCCATGCCCACACTGATGTTGTGCGGGGCTGCGGACCCGCTGAGCGGTGATACCTTGAACACCACGACAGCGCTCAAGAAATCTCCTTTGACCGCTTGCAGATTGTAGGTCTTCAGCGCAGACGTCAATTGATCCGTTTTGAGCACACCGCTTGCATCCGTCACACCGACTTCGGCACCGTCGGCCAGGATCTGCGCCCCTGCCACGGCAGCTCCGCTTTCATCTTTTACCGTAAGCTCAGTGGAATAGCCCTGGATCATCCCTTCTTCATTCCAGCCGAGCTGGAAGTGATTCTTGATCTCCGAAGAGAGCGGGAGGCCGAAGAACGAGAAGCTGGTATCCCCCTTGCTTACGAACGAGACGGAACCTGATTTGAATGAAATTGCGTTCGTCCCGGCCGCGTCCTTCTTCACCTGATACTGGATCTGGCCGAAAAGATCCCCATCGGTAAGAAGTGCGGAGCTAAGCTCCTGCATCGTGATCTTAACCGTCCCTTTACTTCCATCGATGTCCGCTGTCATCTGGGCTTCGCTTAATTTGCTGCCCCTGATCAGCTTCACATTCTCCACCTTGGACGGATCAAACGCAAATTCAACCTGCCCTTTCTTAATATCCGCCGCCTTTACCGCTTTCAGATCAACGGTATACGTACCGCCTGCATAGACCTTCTCCGGCGTATCATAGACGATCTTGGATGAGCCTGTATTTACGTTAAACGTCCACTCTTTGGTCGTCTGATTTCCGGATAAATCTTTAATGGAAATCTTGGCCTGGTGAATTCCATCCGCCAGCGGAACGCCCGGCGTATAGTAGATCTTCCCCTCCGGAGGATACAGCGTGTGCGGTACCAGACTGCCGTCGAGGTAGAACCGGATTTTGTCCGGATCAATCAGCGTCGTGCCCGGATGCTTGACCGGATCGTACCCCGCATCCTCTCCGTAGGCTGTAATCACCGGCGTGTTCGTCTGGATTACCGCGTTCTCTGCCGGAGCCAGCTTTTTCAGGACAGGAGGGTCCATATCATCCTGAACCGGCCCGTAAATAGCGCGGATCCCGTCGATATAAATCGCTCCCGCGTCTTTATTCGCCGCTTTCGTTTCCATATAACGGACCGGCATATCAATTGTTAAAGGAAGAGTCCTGCCCTTAGGAACGGCAGCCTCAAGATACTTCCAGCCCGTGAAATCTACGCCGACGGTCTGATCGACGAAATCAAGCGGAATCGCTCCCTTACTGTCCCGCAGCTGGGCGCGGAGCCAATGCTTCTTGCCGTCCCCGTACACCCACATGCTGATCTTCTCCGGATACCCGGGGATTTCAATGTTCTTGTCGGTGCCTGTTGTCTGCAAATAAGCTCCTGACGTACCCGGCATGCCTGTAAAATCATATTCCAGCTTCAGCGAGCTTTTGCCGAACCGGACCAGGTCCTCATCGGTTTCAATGCTGACCTTCGTAGACTTGGCCTGCGCCCCCGAGCTCGGCTTATAACGGTCCAGGCCGTTCTCGAAGTCTTCCAGAATGACCGGCGGCAGTCCTACCGTCACATCGATTGAAGTTTCGACATTCTGGTGTTTCGCAAAAATCTTGCCGTGCTTCTCCTGCACATTGGCGGCAGTGAAAACACCGCTGGCGTCGATCGTGCCGACCGGGCCTTCCACCCGCCACTGGAGCTGGCTGTTGTCCGCCTGAATGACTTTACCGTCGCGGATAGCCGTCACCTTCATCGTCTGTGAAGCGCCGGAGGCAACCGTCGCCACTTCACCCGGGAATTTAAGCTCCGTCAGTTCCGTGACGACTTCCACGGTTCCCGTTCCGCTGAGGCTGCCCGCAGCAGCCTTGATCTCGGCTGTGCCGTCAGCCCTGCCTGCCGTGAACGTACCGTCAGCGGCTATGCTGCCGAGCGCCGGATCGATGCTCCACTGCACATCGCCTGACAAAGCAGCCGGATGCAGGTTAGCATCTACCGCCGCCGCTTTGAAGGCGGCCTTGGAGCCTGCCAGCACGCGCTCCTGCTGCGGCTGAACCACCAGCTTGTCCGCAGCTCCCTCCGGTGCTTTGTTGACGAGCAGAATGCCGTTCGCCGTCTTACGTTCGCCGCCGTCGGAAGGACTGTTCAGCATCTTGCGCGTCTTCTCCCCCGGCAGACGGGCTACGAACGTTGACGAGCCGCCCCCGTCGAGGTTCAAGGCATTAACGGCTCCCAGGTCCTTCATGATCACGCCCAGCTCCTGGAGCGTGACGCCTTCGCTGAAGCCGGGCTGCCGGCCGTCCAGCTCCAGCATGATCACCGAGCCGTCAGCCTTCGTGCCGATGGCCGTCCGCGGATGAGCCGCCGGATCACTGTTTGGCTGGGCGACGCCGTCCTTCACCAGCAGCGCGGAGCCGCCGATGGACATCGTGACGTCCTTCCACTCGCCTTCAAAGGCGAAGTCTGCCGTCACTTCATCTCCGACCGCAAGCGCTGCGAGAGCGTCCCGGTGCTTGCCGGATGCGGACAGCACGACTTGACCGGCCGCAAGCGGAGTGTTGCCTTTGTTCTTGTGGATCGCGGACACTTTCAGCTTCAGCGCCTGACCGCTTTTCACTTCTCCGTCCAGCACATCCAGCACAATCTCATCTCCGAGATCGTTGGTCATCGTCGATGTATGAAACGCGGCTGTGTAGAGGTTCAGCCCCTCCGCTGCACGCATCCGGTTGATTGCCGAAACCGGACTTGTTTTGCCCGCAATAGTCAAGGTTCTCGTCAGCTTGGGACTCTGCCCGTACAGCGATGAGCCGTCCTTCTTCATCCCAAAAGCAAACCATCCGTCCGGAGGACTGCTCAGAATCTCCCCATCCCCCATGAACATGCCCATCGGAACCCCAGTCGACATGTCATAGAAATCTCCGTTAACGGCGGCAATTACCCGGTTGCCTTCTTTATCCGCATCGGCTGCCATCTTGGAGACCCCCTGCATGCCGTACACTTTGCCGTCGGTCAGTCCCGGCTGCAGTCCAAGCGCAGCGTTCTTCGGATCGAATTCAACGAAGTGCATTTGCTGGGAACCGCGGTCCAGCTTCATGTTCATCCAACTGTATGTAGCTCCGGGGCCGATCTCCATTTCCCGCTTGTCCAATACGTTTCCTAACGATGATGGGCCCGAAGCTGCTGCCAGCCCCTGCCCTGCCGGCAAAAGTAATGAAAAGAGCAATACGCCGCTCAGCAAAGATGGCAATATTTTTTTGTTTTTTACCATTCCGTCAGAATGCCTCCCTTACATTTATGAAGTGATCGTCTTCCCAATAAGATTCTTCAACCTGGGTCTTACATCAGGAAAGTATACGGGCCGCTTGTAAAACCCACCCCCTAAACAATTTGAGATTTTGTAAAGACTTGCTGGCTCACGATTTCTTGTAAGCGCTTTATATTCGGAATAAAAAAAAGCCCTCCCTCTATTATCAAGGATTTGGGCAATTTTTGAAAGGATTTTCCTCTTTTAAATATTATAAAAATGGAATTTTTCATTTAATGCTATTAATCATTTCTGTAATCCGCCGGATAAACAAGCCCGAACTGTTTTCTGGCCTCGTCCATGACCTCCATCGCATTTCTGGAATTTTCATACGAATTAACAGGAGATTCCAAAACCCCTTTTTCCAGTAAGCCGATAAAATGTTCCACCTCATATACCATATTTCTCGCCTGCTGAGGCTGACTCAAATCTTCCACCGAACCGTCTCTGTAACGGATTTCTACCTTCTCCGGCTGACTGATCTTATCGATCACGATAGTGCCATTCTCCCCTTGAATTTCGGAAGGCAGATGGGATTGTGTGATTTTGGAGTACATGAGGACCCCATCCATCTCCCCATACTTGGCCAGAATGCTCCCTTCACCGTCCACACCGGATTCGAGCAAGACTGCATTTGCCGCTACCTGCTCCGGCTTGCCGAAAAGAACGACCATCGGATAGATACAGTACACGCCCAGATCCATCATCGCACCGTTCGAGAAAATAGGGTTAAAAGCGTTCAGCACTGTGCCGCTTTTGTACGCGTCATAGCGGGATGAATATTGGCAGTAGCTTGCGAAATACCGGCGCACCGGCCCGATTTTATGCAAGTGATCCCGGATCGCCTGGAAATTGGGCAAGAAGGTGGACTTCAGCGCTTCCATCAACAGCACGTTATTCTTTTTAGCCGCGGCAATCATCTTGTCCAGCTCCCCCGTATTGGAAGCGATCGGCTTCTCACACAGGACATGTTTGCCCTGATTCATCAGAAGAACCGCCTGCTCCGCGTGAAAAGAATTCGGGCTGGCGATATAAACCGCATCGAACTGATCACTCTGCGCCATCTTCTCCAAATCCGTAAAGATATGCGCAGCTCCAAATTTATCCGCAAAGGCCCGAGCCGTTTCTTCTTTCCGCGAGTACACCGCCGTCAGAGTAAATTGCGGGGACTCCTGCGCGGCCCGGATCAGTTCTTCCGTAATCCAGTTCGTACCGATTACTGCAAATCGTGTCATAAGTCTTGTCTTCCTTCCGTCTGAAAGATTACGTCCAGTTTATCATGCGCATAGGATTTTCGCTAAATTCTAATAACCAACCCTGCACTTGAATAGTCGGGCTGTAGATGGAATGTTTATGCGGCGTTAGACCGGCAGCGTCACAGCTCCAGCTTTAATAGTTAACACCTACCTCATAATAATTGTGATAACATACTTACGTTATATTAATGTTATATAAATGTTAATAACATGTTATATATTAGCTGTTATATCGTTTTTTTGTTGCCGTTTGGATTATTTTCATTGTTTTTATGTTAGTATAGTTAACAAACGAATACAAAAAGGAGCTGCCCGCTATGTTCGTCGGTCTTCGTGTTGTCAAAACCTCAATCGCCATTGCCTTATCCATCTGGATTGCGCGGCTGCTCCATTTGGAACCGGATCACTTTGCCGGCATCATCTCGATGCTTGCCGTCCAGCCTTCCGTCTACCGCTCGCTCCATCATACGCTCTCCCATATGGCAAGCGCTCTGGCGGCCTCGGCTCTGGGAATTACCGCTGCACTTGTACTCGGCAGCAGTTCTCTTGTAATTGCAGCAGCAGCCTTTATAGTGATGACGATGCATGTCCGGCTGAAGCGGACTGCCTCTCTGACGCTTGCGGTCATCGTTGCTATCAACACAATCGGCACTTCCGATGAGCTGATAGGCGGGATGGCGGCCTACAATCAATTCCTGCTCGTGCTTGTGGGCATGACGGTCGGTACGGCCGTCAATTTGATCAGCAAGCCTATCCACCGAGAGCGGGAAGATGTGCTGCTGGCCAAGTCCGAAACGATGCTGCGCGTTCTGCTCCATTACATTCAAATCGACTTGCAGGCAGGGCGGATGACTCCTTACAAACCTGCCATGCGGCTCCAAATCGAAGAAGTCCGTACCTATATCGAAAGCGGCAAAAGCGTATCCCAGCTTGTCCGCGAAGACCGCTGGCTGACCCGCGGCAGTGATGGAGGTGCGGGAGAGCTGTTCCGCTCCTATGAGACTATGGCCGAACGCATCCGCGATCTCGTCAAGGCGCTGCAGAAGGCAGATGCCGCGCATCCCGAGGCGGCACGCCTGATCCAGGCCCTCGCCATTGTCATTCGAGGGCAGGAACGAATGACGCAGCACGGCAGGCGGATGCCGCTGGGTCTGCTGCTTCGCGCTCTGAGGCCATCCCGTATGAAGCGTAATCCCGGACAGGAGGAAATAGCCCGGCTATTTCCATATTACCAGGCTTACGAAGCGCTGGGGGATTACCTCAAGGAGCTCGAAGCCAGCCGCCGCGCGGTAGTCGCCCGCCCGGCCGTCAAGGAAGCGCCCGTCACCCGCCTGCGGGCGGTGCTGCGCGGCAAGCTGGCGGGCCGCACCGCCGGGTAGCAGTCTTATCCCGGCAGCGGCCGTGCTTCACCCGCCCACCGCTTCTCTCTCCGCACACAAAAGATGGCTTCACCCGTACTAAGCGGTGAAGCCATCTTGGTGCATCCGAAAGAACATTAAGCCCCATCCGGCCTGCTACAAACTCTGCCTGATCCATTTCCTGTTCACACTCCGCTTATTCCCCTGTGATCCGCAGCCGCCCATCCTTCGTAAACCAGAGGGGAGAACTTAACAGGCCCAGCAGCATCGCCGTTAAAGCCGCAGCCGAGGACAGCACGAACATAATCAGAATCTGATAGCGCACCGCCTCGATAGGATCGGCGCCTGCCGCAATCATCCCCGTCATCATTCCCGGCAGTTGAACCAGCCCGGTGGTTTTCATCCCATCCAGAGTCGGAATCATGCCCGAGCGGATGGATCGCTTAATCGATCTCTGAATCGCCTGCTTGGAGGTTGCCCCCAGAGCGAGCAGCGCTTCGATCTCGCCTCTGGAGGCCTCCATCTCCCTTTTCATGCTGTTCAGGAAAAGACCTGCGACGATCATGGAACTGCCGATTGTAATGCCGCTGATCGGTACAATGAACTGAGGCGTAGCCTCCACAATTCCCAGCGTAAGCAGCAGAGCCATCGTCACCGCCTCCGTGCAGCACAGGGCTAGAGCAATTCGCAGCCGGATGCCCGGTATATCCCGTGCCCGGCTGCTGACATTCCAGGAAGCGACCAGGATCATTACGGCAATAATTATCACAATGAAGAGCGGATTCTCCGCATCAAATACAAAATGAAGCACGTAACCCACAAAAAGCAGCTGTACCGCGGAACGGATCGTACCTATGATAATTTCTTTTTCCAGCCCCAGCTTCTGTTTCATAGATAAAAGGATGGTGACCGCAACAAAGACGGCGGTACTCATCAGCGCGATATTGGACATCAGAGAACGCCCCCTTCCGAATCCGTGCGCCGGATAAAGCTTTTTGCCTGCCGGGTTGACGGCTCCCTGAAAAATTCCTCCGCCCGTGCGGTTTCCAGCAGCCTCCCCTCATCCATGAACCAGATGAAATCGCTGACCTGCGCGGCCTGATCCAGATCGTGCGTGATCCAAATCAGCGCGGTCCCGCGCTTCTGAGCCCAATCCGAGAGCAGCCGCTCCGCCGCCCGTTTACTGGCAGGATCGAGCGAAGCGGTTACTTCATCTAACAGCAGCACCTCCGATTGCAGCAGCAGTGCCCGCACAAGCGCCGTGCGCTGCTTCTCGCCGCCGGACAAATCCGCAGCCTGCTTAGACCAGTCCAGATTCTCCAATCCCAACGCGGCCATGCATTCCTCAGCCAACCGCTTATCAAATGCCGTTCCGTGCAGCTCACTCACTGTCCTGAGATTGGCCTCAACCGTCCCTGTCAGCATGACGGGCTGCTGGGCCACGTAACACACCTTGCGGCGCCACTCCTGCGGCTTCCACTCCAGATAATGCCGACCGCTTAGGCTCAGCGCCCCCTCATCGGGCTTCTCCAGGCGGGACAAGATCCGCAGCAGTGTCGTTTTGCCCTGTCCCGACGTGCCCAGAAGCACAATACGCTGGCCCGACTGGACTTCAGCCGTGATCTCCCGGAACAAATAGTCGGGGAATTCGCCGTGCCGCTTTTTCCCGATCTCCTGTAATGTCAATTGTATACTCAAGCAATAACACTCCTAACAGGACTCCGTACATTATAGGCATTTCAGCATTATCAGCATAGCTGCTGTAACACTATTCCTACGATTATAGACCGAACCTCGGAAGACTTAAATAGATTCTATTATCAGCCGCAGCAAATGCGATTTCCCGGTTTGAATAGAGTCCTTTCCACTGCCCGTCATTCACCTTCGTAAAAATAGTAGTCGCTCTTCCGCTCCCTGAAACAATTTCACCTTGGTGAGAAGCCCCCGTTCCTTGCATCGATAAAAATCAACTTTTCGCTTGCCCCAGCCCAAAAAAGCGTCCTGAACGGAACACACCGCACAGAACGCCTACCTTTGTTTCAATAATCCTTACTTTCTCACGCTTACGCGCGTTACTCAGGCCTCTCCAGCGAGAAAATCTCCCCGAGACGGCTGTAGCTGCTGCCCGCCAGACGGCTGACCGGACGCAGCAGCTCCGGGTCGATCCGCCCGTCCCGGTACAGCTCGCGGGCGACGTGAAAGCGGACGACCCGCCCGATTAACAAGTCACAGGCGGGCGCTGTGACTACGCCGCCGAGCGGGATGGAACGCTCCAGCACGCATTCCATCCGTATCTTGGCCTCCGCCACGCCGGGGACCTGGACCTTGTCGCTCTCGATCAGCTGGAGTCCGGAGAGATCGATCTCGCTCTCATCCGGCGGCAGATTAGCCGCGGTCCCATTGATCGCCTCGATATAGGACTCATCGCTGATGTGCACGACGAAAGCACCGATGTCCAGCGCATTGCGGGCGGTATCCTTCGGCTCCCCGTTCTTCCGCTGAACCGATACGGACAGAAGAGGGGGATTCGCCGCTACGATGTTGAAATAGCTGAACGGAGCGGCATTTACCATTCCATCCAGAGAACGTGTCGTCACGAAGGCGATTGGTCTCGGAATAATGCTTCCGATTAATAGCTTATACGTATCGTGCTCACTCTGATTTTCGGGATCAATAGAGATCAAGCTCTCTCCTCCTTCGTGCTTCAAGATCAGCCGATACCCCTGACAGTGCCTCCACCATCTCTACCAAGCTTTTATCGCGTTGTAAGGCAGCACAAGTCCCGGATCTGGCTTGGAGATGCGGCTGTTGTCAGCCCTTGTAGTGCTTCCCGAACCATTCCGCTGCCGCATTCACCTCAGAAGCTGTCAACTGGTGGCCTCTGTTCTCCCATTTCACGTCTACCCCGGCGCCTGCCGCGGTGAGCAGCTCCTGCAATTCCTCCGTCTCCTCCGGCGTACAAAGCGGATCATTGGAACCGGCTCCGATAAACACCTGCACACTTGACAGATCAGGCAGCTCAATTCCGCGAAGCGGGACCATCGGATGATGCAGAGCAGCGCCTTTCAACGCATTCTGATAATGGAAAAGCAGGCTGCCTGCTATATTAGCTCCGTTGGAATACCCTACGGCTACGAGATTATTCCGGTCAAAGCCGTAATCCGCGGCCGCTTTATTGATAAAATCATAAATCTCCTTCGTACGGAAGATGAGATCCTGCTCATCAAACACGCCTTCCGCCAGCCGTCTGAAAAACCTCGGCATGCCGTTCTCAAGCACATTACCTCGAAGGCTCAGTACGGAAGATTCGGGTGAAATCCTGTCGGCAAGCGGCAGCAGATCTTCTTCGGTACCGCCTGTTCCATGAAAAAGCACTAGCGTGGGCAGCTCCCTGTTTGTCCCTTGACGGTATACATGTTTCATGATTTGTCCTCCTCCAGTACACGGACTTCAATAGGCGGCAGCCCCTTCTCAATTGCCGCACGATGCGGTTCGTACCAGTCCGGCAGCACCAGTTTCCCGCCTAATTCATCAAAGGCCTCATCACGTGTAAATCCCGGTGGATCTGTCGCAATTTCAAACAAAATTCCACCATCTTCCCTGAAGTATACCGCATTGAAGTACTGCCGGTCGATGACCGGGGTAGGATCAAATCCGCTTTCCTGCACGCGGCTTCTCCAAGCCTCATGGTCCTCGAAATCTTTGGCACGCCATGCGATATGATGGACCACTCCGGCCCCATCCGCTCCGCGGGGCACTGCTTGTGCCTTCACATCAATGACATTGCCGATATCGCCTTCGGATTTGAAGCGGATAAACTCGCCGTCCTGTCCAACTTTCGTAAGGCCCATTACGTTCTCCAGTGTATCCATCGTTTTCTCCGGCGCCAGACTCAGCAGCACTGCTCCCCCGAAGCCTTTGATGGCTTTGTCCGCCGGAACCCCGCCAAACGTCCATTTGCTCGGCGTTCCTTCGCTCCGCTGCACAAGCTCGATCTGCAGCCCGTCATGATCCTGCAGGCGGAGGTAGGATTCGCCGAAGCGCTCCGTCACGTTATAAGCAACGTTCAGCTTTTTCAGGCGTTGTTCCCAGAACTCAAACGAGCCCTGCGGAATCGCATAAGTCGTCACCCCTACCTGGCCTCCGCCGACCCGGCCTTTACGCGAAGCCGACCACGGGAAAAAAGTAATGGCCGTCCCGGGACTTCCTGCTTCATTCCCGAAATACAAGTGGTACACTTCCGGAGCGTCAAAATTGATCGTTTTCTTCACCAGACGAAGCCCCAGTACCCCGGCGTAGAAATCTACATTCTCCTGTGCATGTTTTACAAAAGCGGTTATGTGATGAATTCCGGCTGTTCTTTGTGTCATAGCTCTGCACCTCTTCTTTATAAGTTAGTATGGCTCAATAATGGGATAGAATCCCTGGAGGAGTATCTCTTTTAAATTAAGAATCTTAAATTTAAGATATATACCAAAAATTTTTACTCCTGCTTTTGTGCACTCAAACCGAGCTTTTTGATCAACTCAATCGCTTGCATCTTCTCTTCAGCTGTCAGACCGCTCATACTCGATTCCACTACCTTCGTATGCTCGGGGAAAATTACGTTGAACAACTCTGTTCCCTCTGCCGTAATCTGCGCATAAGTCACCCTGCGGTCTTCAGGACATGGGACCCGTTTGAGCAGCCCTTTCTTCTCCAGCTTGTCGATATTGTACGTGATGCTGCCGCTGGTCACCAGTATCTTATCCCCGATCTGCTGCAATGGGAACTTTCCCTTGTGATACAGCAGCTCCAGAACCGCGAATTCGGACGGTGACAGGTTGTGCCTCTTCATATCCTTGACGGAGCGGTCCATAATGACCTTCTGTGCTTTGGCAAGCACCACGAACAGCTTCAGCGACAAATCGAGTTCATTCATGTCTTCTGCATCCTTCACCTGTATCACCACCGGATTTATTTATCTGAAATTTAAATATCTTTAATTTAAGATAAATATACACCTCTTTGAACGAGGTGTCAAGCCGATCTGCCCGCTACTTTATATAAAAATTCTCCGGGGCGGCTTAATCTGGAGACGGGCCTAATGAAATCCTGTATTGCGAACACTCTTCCACAATATGCTCACCTTGCGAATATACCCAGCGGAAGCGGAAATGGCTGCCGGTGTAGTTCGTCTTCGCGCGAATGTCCGGTACGACCACGCTATCCATATTGTCGAGGAGAGTCTGCTGCAGCTGCCGGATTCTCTCTTCATTGGCTTCTCTGCGTTCTTCGGCCGCCTCTTCGGAAGGCGAGGTCTGGAGATAATACTCCCTGCCCACTTCCGCATCGCCCATATCCGGCGGCAGCGGAGCACCCGAACCCCGGAAAATTTCACGGACTGTTTCAATCCAATCTTTGTACAAATCCATTTCTACATTCACTTGATGCGCCTCCTGCTTTCCCATCTAACGGTTGTTTCTATTTATTTTAGCTTATTCCGCAGGAAAATTCGATCCCGCGTGCGCTGCGGGAAGGAAGTTCATGCCCGCCTTCTAAACAAAGTACGTGAAGCCTGGCTCCCGGACTTCAAGTACTGTAAAGCCCCCGCACGATAAGCAGCAATCATCTCCCGCCTCACAGCAAACAGCCCTCAGAGGAACGGAATTAACCCGGAAGGTTAAATCTGCTCTAATCTGAGGGCTGCCCCGTTATTTTACTCAAGCAAAAGAAACGTTTCTCTTCCTACTCCTGCTCACTCATCATCATTAAGGCTTCCACCAGTTGCCGGAAACGGTGATCATGCTGAGCAAACGGATGCTGTTGTCGAAATAGTAGCTGTCGGAGGTCGGCGAATTGACGATATCACTCCATACCTTGTTCAGCCACTGCTGATTGGAGGCATCAACCATTGCACTGACCGCGAAAGGAGCCGTAAAGGCGATCGCATGGCTGGAATCGAGAACACCTCCGCTGAGTGTATACCCCGAGCCGATTTTGGCGGGGTTGCCGCCCGTTTTGGTTTGGATCCAGCTGTTCATCTTGCGGAGCTGGCTCAGCGCCCGCGTATCCCCGCTGACGAGGTAATCGGTTGCAATTCTCCACGGCGTACGCGAGGAGTTCCAGCTGTAGTCGTTATCTGTGGCCTCTTCCAGATACATCTCAGGAGCCGGAGCATACGTTCCGTTTGATTTACGGACGACGAAATCCGGCATCAGCCCCGTGTTCGGACTGTGACTCGCGAAGATCGTATTAATAATGGAGTACGTCCGGTCCGCAACTTGATCCCACTTGGCATTACCGCTGGCGCTTTTGAAAGCTTTGAGGTGATTCAGCATGTAGTCGGAAGGCCGTGTGCCCGGGCCGTATTTGGTGTCGCTGTCGGACGCCCAGTCGCCCAGCTTCAGATGATAGTAAGTCGCATGAACTTCTCTTTTCAGAATGGCATTGATAACCTTGAGCGCCTCACTCTTATAATTGATTGCACCGGTGCTTCCCCACTGCTTGTCGGCAAGGAGAAGTGCGTACGCGATGTCCATATCACCGTCCGTTGCGGCATCACTGCCTGAGGTATCCACAATGTTACCGCTGGAGTCCTTGGCCTGCTGCCAGGCCATCAGAGCCGGATCAATGGAGCTCGGGTGAGCCTTATAAAAACGGTATAAGCCGTCAAAATACGTCTGAGCATTAGCATCATAGCCCGCCATATAGGCGGTAATCATCATGCCGTACCCGTGACCTTCCGAGCATGAAACGACATTAGCCGGTTCCGTGACGATGTTTTCCTTGTTATAAAAAACGTAGTATTGATTCGAAATCTTCGGATGCTTAACCAAATATCCCGATTTCCACTCGTTATATTTCTGCTGTACCTGCTGATCCATCTGAGCCTGCGTAAAATTACCCGGCTTTATCGTCCCCGGGGTGTAGGATACATGCTGCGGAAAAGGCTTCAAGGCCGCGGCGGCAATGACGGCGGACGGGTTTTGTACCAGCGGGCCGCTCCCGTTAGCTGATGCGGATACCGAAACCGCTGACCCTTCAAGGGCCGGACCCGCGCCTGCCATTGCGGAAGCAGCCAGACTGCACAAGAGACAAGTGCTTAAAGATAAGGTAAGCCATTTCATTTTCATCATTCATGCTCCTCTCATTTTTACATGCATGGGCACAAACCGGTTCATTTCAGCAATCCCGGGTCCACATCACCCCCTTTATAAAATAACTGCCGCGGCTTTGGATCAAACTGCCTTTAAGCACCAGCAATAAGATCGTCATTTCATAAATATTAAAGCGCTTTAACTTTTATACATAAAAAATAGCCATTCTGCCCCTACAAATCCGTCAACGAAATTGTTCCTTACAGCATACCGGCATCTACTGGCGTTTGTAATCTTTAACTAAAATATAAGCGCTTACATTTGCAATGTCAACCCTTATTTATCCAGTTGTCGAATGCCGGCAGGGACTCCTGATCCGCTCACACAAAAAAAGAACGGAGAGACAATCCCTCCGCTCTGCTTCTCTTATAAGATCAATTTCGGATGCCGTTGTAACACAAGCCAGCTCCTATGCTGTGCCATTGCGGGCTGTCTTGCTTTAAGCTGTCCGGTGTGCGGCGCCGTGGGACATCCGGCTCCGCACACCGGCTTTGGGTTGCTTTGAAATGACCTTACTCGGAGGCTTCTCTCTCCTGCATCCGTTCGTGCAGAAAGTCTACTACGTGCATGACTTTCATGCTGCTGCTTCCATACCGTTCTACTCCCAGCTTCATCTGGAGAAGGCAGCCCGGATTACTCGTCAGCATAATCTGAGCCTGCGTAGCATTCGCATGCTCCATCTTATGGCCGAGGATCTGATCCGCCATTTCCGGCTGCGTCAAATTATAAATGCCCGCCGAACCGCAGCACCGGTCCGATTCCACCATCTCGACGTAGTCAACGCCGGCGACCTGGCGCATAAGACGCCGGGGCGCATCGGACGAACGCATCACATTGCGCAGATGACAGGAATCCTGGTAGGTGATGCGAAGCTTCTCGGCCGGGGCGGAGGGAGTAACCTGCTGCCCCTCTGTCTGGGCGGCCGTGCTGGCATCCTCCGCAGCGGCCGTCGAAGAACCGGCAACCGCGGCCCGGGAGCCTGTTGCACTGGCAGCGGCCTCGGCGGCTCCAGATGCGGCCGCTTCAGAAGCGGCGGCGGTGCTGATGCCAGCCGCTGCGCGTCCCGCGCCGCCAATGGCGGCATGATCTCCGCCCATGCACTCTGCTCCTGCCGGGGCGGACTGCGCCGTACCGGCGAGCTGCTCTGCGCGTCCCGCCGCAGCGGCGCAGCCGTGCTCGGCGAATCCCGGCACCCGGCCGGCGTTCACGAGCAGATCGCTGATGTCTTTGACCCGCTCGGCAAACCAGGCTGCGCCTTCCTTCCACTCTGCATCATCATGCAGCAGGTGATCGTATTCCGTCAGGATAGCTCCGCAGCCGCCTGCATTGGACACGATGTAGTCTACGCCTGCATCCCGGAAAGCCCGGATATTGCCCCGGGCCAGCGACTTGGCGCCGCCGGTTTCCCCGCTGTGCGCATGCAGGGCGCCGCAGCAGTTCTGCGCCTCGGGAATGAATACCTCGAAACCCGCCCGGGTCAGCAGCTCCACCGTATGCACATTCGTGTCCGTGAACATCACATCCATAATGCAGCCCCGGAACAATCCGACCGTGGCGATCTTCTCTCCGACAGCAGCATGGCGCGCGCCGATCCGGTCGATGACCCCGCTAGCGGAAGCCTCAGGCAGAATCGCTTCCATATCGCGCATATGTGCCGGGAACATCTTCATGATGCCGGCGGCACGCGTCAGCTTCTGAAGGCCCGAGCGCTGATACAGCCCCAGCGCCCCTCCTACCAAACGCATGCGGCTCTGCTTGGGGAACACGGCCTTGAACGCCGTGTTCCTCGCCAGCTTTACCCAACCGCGGTGGGAGCTGGTATGATCTTCGATCGCGTCTCTGGCCTGCTCGATCAGCTGCCCGTATTTTACATCCGCCGGACAGGCAGGCTCGCAGGCTCTACATCCGAGACAGTGGTTCATCTGTTCTTCGAACGCCGCATCCGGCTCCATGATTCCGTCGGTGACGGCTTTCATCAGCGCAATTCTGCCCCGCGGCGATTCCGCTTCGATTCCGGTCTCCCGGAAAGTCGGACAGGCCGGCAGGCAGAACCCGCAGCGCATACAATTCGTTAATTGATCCTGGTCAAGGCGCAGCTTCAGCTTCTCTGTCAGCGGATTATTCGTGGTGCATGCTGCCTGTTCAGCCACGGTCGATCACCACCCTTTTGCGGGATTCTTTGGCAAATACTTTGCCCGGATTAAGCAGATTCAGAGGATCAAACGCCTGTTTGATACCCTTCATCACTTGAATGCCTGCCGTGCCCACTTTCCATTCCAGGAAAGGCGCTTTAACGAGTCCGACACCGTGCTCTCCGGTAATCGTTCCCCCAAGTTTGATGGCGGCTTCGAAGATCTCGGCGAACGCGGCCTCGACCCGGTGCACTTCCTCCCCATCCCTTGCATCGGTCGTCGCTGTCGGGTGCAGGTTGCCGTCACCGGCATGACCGAAAGTACAGATGGTTACATTATGTTTCTTCGCTATCCGGTTAATCTCCATGACCATATCGGCGATTTTAGACCGCGGAACAGTAGCGTCCTCCAGAATCGTTGTCGGTCTGAGCCTGGCCAGCGCCGTAAAAGCGCTCCGCCTTGCCGTCAGCAGCTTGAGCGCTTCTTCCTCGCTTGCAGCTACCTCAACCCGATCGGCATTCTCGCTGCGGCAGATTGATTCGATCAGCGCGATGTCACGCTCAACCGACTCCGGATCGCCGTCCTGTTCGATAAGCAGAATCGCTTCCATATCCAGCGGCAGACCCAGCTTCGCAAAATCATCAACCACGCGGATCGTCGGATTATCCAGAAACTCCAGCGTAGCGGGAATAATCTGATTCTCGATAATCTTCGATACCGTACGCGCGGCACCGTACAAATCCTTATACATCGCCAGCATCGTCTTCTTCGCCTTCGGCGGCGGGATCAGCTTGAGCGTTGCTTCCGTAATAACGGCAAGCGTACCTTCCGAACCGACCAGCAGCTTCGTCAAGTCATAGCCTGCAACGTCCTTCATCAGCTTGCCGCCGGTACGGATCACTTCCCCGCTTGCCAGCACGGCTTCCAGTCCGATGACGTAGTCTTTGGTCGTGCCGTATTTTAAACCGCGCAGCCCGCCTGAGCATTCGGCAATATTTCCGCCGATCGTCGAAATCGACATACTGCTCGGATCCGGCGGATAAAAAAGCCCCAGCGACTCCACGTGCAGAATAAATTCCTTGGTATTCAGTCCCGGCTGCACGATAGCCGTCAGATTCTCCATATCGACTTCAAGAATACGGTTCATCCGGTGCATGACCATGACGATCCCGCCCTCTACAGGCACAGTACCCCCGCACAAGTTCGTGCCTGATCCCCGGCTGATAAGCGGAACCTGGTATTCGCTCAGCACCTTCATAACTTCCGACACTTGAGCCGTCCGTTCCGGGTAAATGACCGCATCCGGCAGAGACTGCAGCATCGGTGTCCCGTCATACGAATGGGTAACGAGCGATTGCGGATCGTCTTTGAATCCGCCGGGCCCGAGAATAGCGGTCAGCTTCTGTTTAACTTCTTCCTGCAGCACAATCAGACACCCCTTTATGGAAGTAATAATCATTAGATGAACATAAGAATAGGCCGATTTCAGGTGGCAAGCCCACTGATAAAACTTAATCAATCATAAGCATTTCATTTAATTACATAAAAATTAGTCAGGTCATCTGATGACTTTCTTTACGAATAAGTATACACTAAAATAAATCAACCGGAAGCGGAAATTTTAAAATAAGGTATGGAGGCAAATACATGGAGACGAACAGCAGCGGACGGCCTTTGAAAAGCCACGAATGGGTCATGAGCGATATCCGTAAACAGCTCGAAGAGGGCCGTCTTGCGACCGGACAGCGGCTTCCCTCCGTGGTTGATCTGGCCGCGCAGTATGGCGTGGGACGCTCGACCGTGCGGGAAGCGCTTAGTGCGCTGAAGGCCATGGGCATGCTCGATATCCGGCAGGGCGGCGGAACCTTCGTGAAGGCTGCCGCGGCAGAGCCGCAGCATCCCGGCCTCCTGCACCCCGAGTCATGGGTAGACCGGGCGGCCTCACTCCGCCAGATCCTCGAGGTCCGGCGCGTGCTGGAAACCGGATGCGCTTCTCTTGCCGCGCGGAACCGGTCGGAAGCCGACCTGCACGGTCTCGCGGGTATCCTTCGCGAGATGGAGGCCCATCTGGGCGACGAAGCGCGCAGCGAGCAGGCCGATGTCCGGTTTCACCAGCAAATGGCTGCCGCCACCCACAACCCGGTGCTCGCCGATTTGATGGGCTCGCTGTCGCAGAAGCTGCACGACAGCATGAGGGACACGCGGGCGCTCTGGTTCTACGCAGAGCGCTCGTCCGCGGAGCGTCTGCTGCGCGAGCACCAGGCTATCTATGATGCGATAGCCGCCCGCAACGGCGCCGAAGCCTCGGCGCGCATGGAGCTGCACATCGCCAAAGTCGAGCAGGTGCTTGGCGAGAATGGCGCAGGGATCTGAGAGGTGCGGCGGGATTCGCAGTTGTGGATCTTCTGCAAGGAGTTGACGGACTGTATTTTCTCCTTGGGTTAACGGCTCGTCGCCTAAATAAAAGCGGTCTTTGCAAATTAATTTCTGCAAAGACCGCTTTTAACCTTTTACCCGCCGGGTTAACGAGTTGAGACTCTGTACTCTTCTATTGCTAACATTCTCCAGGGTTTCACCCCACCGGCTGCAGCAGCTCCGTCCGAACGATCTCAAGAATCTCCCGGGTTCGGTCCCGGATAAAAAAATGCCCGCCTTCTAACGGATACATGCTGCAATTCTGCCGCGTAAGCTTGTAATAACCCCCGAGGTCCCCCGTGGTCAGTTCATCTTCTGTTCCATAAATGACCGAGATATTAAGAGCAAGAGGCGCCGGATTATCGGCATACCGGTGGGTATTGACCGCTTTGAGGTCCGAACGGATTATCGGCAGGAAAATGTCCATCAGATCCTTATTTTCACTGACCTCATCCGTAAGGCCGCCCAGATCAATGAGCTGGCGGACCAGATCCGGGTCAGACTGTTCATGGTTAATTCGGCAGCTTCGCTCCACGTTAGGGGGGAGCGCTCCGGAGAAGAAGACATGCCTGGGAGGCTTCTGTCCTCTCTTGATTAACCGATGAGCCGCTTCAAATGCCAGGTGCGATCCCAAGCTGTGTCCAAAAAGGGCATACGGTACCGCATCTTGCAGGGAGCGTTCAATGGTATTTACGACATCCTCCGAGAGCTCGTCCATGTCATCCAGCAATGGACTGTTGAATCTCCGTCCCCTGCCGGGAAGCTCCACCGGCTCAATTTGCAGCTGAGGCGAAGCTTCCTTGATCCACGGGGTAAAAATCGTGGCGGAGGCTCCTGAGTAAGGCATACAGAACAGCTTCATTCACTCCACTCCTTCTATATTAATAGAACGAAAACCTTTTCTAGCCGAAGCTGCCGGACTAAATCACGATCCGGAAGATTGCCGCTTCGATAGTGCTTCAAGCCCGCTCTCAGTCGCTTGACTGAAGAGACCGCAGATATCGCTTAGAATGCTCAGAGAGCAGACTGCGGCATTTGCCGCAATCTGCTCGATTTCTTACCGCTCTTTTGTAAGGATTACCGCTCGTGTTTATCGTATTTATCATGTCGCTCTTGTTGTTCTTCCTGACTTAATTGGCAACGAGATTATAGGCGCCGAGCACTGTCTTCATACCTGCGAGGATAATTTCGCACCCCTCTTTAAGCGCGGCCGGACTAATCATCAGCGGAGGCATGATTTTGATTACCGTGTCGTTTCTGCCCGCTCTTTCGATAATAAGCCCATTCTCAAAGCACAGCTTGGCAATCTTCCGCGGCGCCTCCGGATCGGGTACTCCCGCCATGTCGATGCCCCAAATGAGACCGATTCCCCTCATGGTAAGAGCGGGGTGAAGCGGCATGATCTCCTGCTCCAGGAACTGCCGGATGTAGGCCTCCTTATGCATGACTTGCTCCTCAAGGAGAGATTCCCTCCGGTACTCGAGTGCGGCCTTAGCCGCTACAAATGCGAGCTGATTGCCGCGGAAAGTCCCGTTATGCTCACCCGGGGCCCATTGATCAAGCTCCGGCTTCAGCAAGAGCAGAGACATCGGCAGGCCGTATCCGCTGATTGATTTGGACAGGACGACCATGTCCGGTGTAATTCCCGCTCTCTCGAAAGAGAAGAACGGGCCGGTTCTTCCGCAGCCTACCTGAATATCATCGGCAATAAGCAGAATTCCGTGCTCGGTGCATAAGTTCCTCAGTCTTCTGAGCCATTCTACACCGGCTACGTTGATTCCTCCTTCTGCCTGGACCGTTTCGAGAATAACGGCAGCCGGCGTGTCTATCCCGGAATGCGTATCGCGGAGAACCTGCTCCAGGTACCAGATCGTGTCCAGCTCAGCGAAGGGGCCGCCATCGTACGGGAAGAACGTGGCGTTGCCCAGGGGCAGCCCGGCCCCAGCCCGGCTTTCCTTGTTGCTGGTGACCGCCAGGCTTCCCATGGACATGCCGTGGAAGCTTCCCATGAAGGTAAACACGCCGGTCCGGCCGGTAACTTTACGAGCCAGCTTCAGAGCCGCTTCAACCGCATTCGTTCCGGTCGGTCCGCAGAACTGCAGCTTGTAATCAAGCTCGCGGGGCTTCAGGATAAGACTGGAGAAGGACTGGATGAAATCCTCCTTCGCCTTCGTATACATATCCAGCCCATGCATGATACGGTCCGATTTTAAGTAATCAATGATTTTTTCCTTAATAAACTCATTGTTGTGCCCGTAATTCAAAGCCCCCGCTCCCGCAAAAAAATCAAGATACTCACGGCCGTTATCCGCATACAGATACTCGTCCTTCGCCTTATCGAACACAACCGGAAAACTTCTGCAATAGGACCTCACATTTGATTCCAACTCTTCAAAAATACTCATCTCAATTGCCTCCCCATGCTCCGAATTTGGACTTGCACGAACGATTAAGCCTCTATGGTTTTGGTCTTGGTTGTTCCTGTGACGTCATCCGGTTCCGGTTCAAGATCCTGCTTGAAGAATTCCCTGAGATCTTTGTTCCGGTGAGCAATGGTGCCTACAATAAAGAGAAGAAGTCCCGATCCGATCACGATAAAGGAGAAGTTAATCAAATCAATCAGGACACCGTAAATCCACATCCCGACAGGTACGGCCAAAGTCGTCACCGTTCCTACCACTCCGAAGAAACTCGCCCTGATTTTCTCCGGAATATACAGCTGTGCATACGAGGTCATCGGAATGTTCCCCATAGCCAGGAAAATCCCCGTGAAGGCCAGCAGCAGCATATACCCGAAAGTCAGGCCCCACTTGGCCTCAAGGCCGATAAACGGCAATTTCGGAAAGATCCATAAGGTGAACATGAGAGCCTGCAGCTGAATAAGGACAAAAATTTTGTTGATAAAGAACGCATGGACCCTTTTCATAGCAATGGTAATGGCCCCCACAATAAACCCGACCGCCAAAGCCGCTTCAATCAGAGAAAGCTGCTCCGCGGACATCTGGAACTGTTTGTAAATAATATAGGGCAGCACAAGGGAAATCGCCGGACCGATTACAAAATTCGTAGCCAGGAAAACAAACAGGATATTTTTGATGGCGGCCCGGTCCCGGATATACGTCCGGATTTCCCGGAGGCTTTCGAAATACGGCTTGTGCTTTTCTGCGGGCGTGCTTCTCGGTCTGAATTTCAGAAAAAGAATGAGAATTCCGGAGACGATAAAAGAAATGCCGTCGATCAGGAAAATCATGTGAAATCCGATCATGCTGTACGCGATCGCCCCGACAACCGGTCCGAAAATACTTAATAGAGCATTGATGCCCTGATGGCTGGAATTCATCGCATTAACGCGGTCTTTTGAAACCAGATCGGGGATACAGGCGTTCACAGCCAGAGAGAAGAAAGCCTGGATCGTCGAAAGCGCGATTGCATATAGAATCAGTGTAAAGATGTTCTCCGGATAGTAGCTGAAAATGACCATACAGATCAGAATCATGATCCCGCTGGCAAAGTCGCTTATGACCATCACTTTCTTCTTATTGCTCCGGTCGACATACACCCCTGCAAAAATATTAACCAGTATGCCGGGGAGGAACGTAAAGCCGAGCACGGTCGCAAACAAGCTGGCGGAACCTGTAATATCCAGAACGTAGAGGCTGAGGGCGAATTTGAAAACGGCAGTCCCCAGCTCGGAAATCAGACGGCTTATGCTGAACAGAATAATGTTAGAGGTATCTCTCATGTTCTACACCTTTCTGCCTGCCTGATAAAAAATCATGCGGCATGGATCGGTTTATATACATATCAAGCGACTGGCGGAACAGCTTGCCCTAGCTTTTGCTGCGCCGCCTGAACAGATAGCACACTCACACACATAAATCTAGAAGCGCTTCCTGCAAGGGATTACCTGCCGGTATTTGCCCCTGCAGCCTTCTCTGCTATTCGGCCGTGCTGAGAGCGAACAGATAGCTGCGGGAAACTTGCTCGAGCAGACTCCTGACTTTCTCCTGATTCTCCAGGTAAGGAAGAACGATCGTCAGCGAGATCTTGCCTTTACTGTGCCAGACCATGCAGACCACGCGGTCCTTCTCGTCGCAGTTTACCCCTCCAAGATCCAGCCCGCTTACCGTGTCTTCCAGCTCTGGCATTTCCCCCAGATAGTTGACGTTCAGCGGGAATTTCTCGAAGGCCGCTTTCAGAAGCAGCTGGGTTTGTCCGAATGCTTCCGACATGGCGCCGTTATACATCAGATTGGCATAGTTGATATTTTGTCTGGACGCTTTATCGAGTCGGAACTTGATATCTTTCACCGAGTAGGAGATGTCATCGGCCGCATTCAGAAGCACCGGAATGTAATCAATGCATTCCCCGACGGTTTCAAAGAACGACTCATTTCCATATTTCCTGCCATAATTGGTCAGCCAGACAGGTAAGTGACGGACACCGAAGTATTCGCTGAAAAAGTCACGGGTTATTCCAATCGCCACTTTCCACAGCTCTTCCGCATCGCCTCCTGCCGCTTGACCGGCATCCTTCTCGAAGTTGACGACCGTATAACCACTGCTGTCAAAATGGCGGGAGAACTGGTAAAGCTTCTCCGTTTGCAATTGGAAGCTTTCCAGAGCAAGACTGGAAACAAGCTCCTCATCCGTCGTTTCGGACGGACCTTTCGATATCTGCGCGATATAATCCTGGTAAGTGTGTCCCTTCTCTTCTTGAGGCTGTTCCCCATTCTCGAACTGCTCATAGAGACGCCGCACTTTATTCTGAATAATTTCCCCGCTCATATAATCAAATCCGGCGTGGGAGAACGGCAGCAGCAGGGTGTATTCTTTCAAATTTTCTTTCACCAGAAGGATTCGGTACATCAAGGAGCCCACAAGATCATGCGTACGGATGAAGAAATTCTCCATCACAGCTTGCAGCACCTGTCTCCGGGTATCCGCTCCAAAACCCGAGAGATCCAGGTAAGGCAGGGTGATCGACTCCGGTTCGTCCAGAAGCATCCAACTGCCCTGCTCCCCTTCCTCCGTCAGAACACTTCTCATCACTTCCTGCGTACAGATGAGGTGATGAATAACGCCGCGGAGAAGGTCCGTATCGACATAGTGATCGAAGCTGATATGCGTCCCGGAGATGTCCTTGTGCGCCAGATGGTAACGTTGTGAAGGAGAAATCCCGTAGTGAGTCACGATCTCTCCACCCGTGATCCCTTCAGCAAACTGGGTCTGGCTCTCGTCGATTTGCGCCAGAATTCCGGCGATTCCCGCTTCCTCCGGCTCCTGGAGCGCCGTCAGCGCCTTAAACTGCTCTGCGCTGATCTGCGGGCCCGATTCCGGCTGAATCCCACTCACAATGTAATGAGGCTGAATCTCGGCTCCGATGTTCGCGGCAATCAACTGCTCGGCCTGCCTGCGGATGCTTTCATCCAGTTCCTCAACAGACAGCAGGTCATATCGTCTCGACCCGGAGTAATAGTGCAGATACCGGACAGGTTTGCCCAGACGCCCGGTGAGGAATTGGGCTGCCTCGGCCTTCTGTCTGATCTTCTGCACCTGATCGACTGCCGACCTGCTGATCAGGGCAGCCATATCCGCCGGTGTCTGATGCGTAAAGACATCCTGGATGGAGACCGGCCAGCCAAGCTCTGCGAATCTGGCAATCAGGCGGATCGCTTTGAGCGAGTGGCCGCCAAGCTCGAAGAAATTGGCCCTTACGCTAATACGCTCTATGCCGAGCAGTTCGCTGTATATATCCGCAATGGTTCTTTCCGTGCGGTTTCTCGGCGCCGTATATCCACTCTCGTTCCATTCGCCTTGCTGCGGTTCGGGAAGCGCCTTTTTATCCACTTTGCCATTCTGGGTAAGCGGAAGCTTCTCCATGAAGAGGAAGACGGCCGGGATCATATAATCCGGCAGCTGCCCGGCTAAATAATCCTTCAACTCCCGGTCAGTTACGGCCCGCTCCGACACAACATAAGCGCACAGGAACTTGTTCTGGTCCCCCTGCTCTTTGATTAGAACAGCCGCTTCCTTCACGGCTTCATGGCGTAAGATCTGGGTTTCAATTTCTCCGATTTCGATGCGGAAGCCGCGGATTTTCACCTGGTTGTCTATACGGCCAAGATACTCGATAGCCCCACCCGGAAGCCATCTAGCCAGGTCTCCTGTCCCGTACAGCTGTTCACCTGGCGCGAACGGATTCGGGATGAATTTCTCCGCCGTCAGCTCCGGCTTGTTGATATACCCTCGTGCCACGCCGTCTCCGCCGACCCACAGTTCACCCGGTACTCCGATTGGATTCAGCTTGCCGTGCGCGTTCAGGATGTACGCCGTAGAGTTGCTGATCGGGTATCCGATCGGAATATTGTCCGGGTAATCCTCGTTAATCTCGAAACAGCAGGAGAACGTCGTGTTCTCCGTAGGCCCGTAGCCGTTAACAACGGTTAGCTTCGGACAAATACGGCGGACGGTGTTAATCCGCACGGGGGACAACGCATCTCCGCCTACGATCAGATAGCGCAGCGGACGGAACATGTCCGGCTTCTGCTGGGACAACTGGTTGAACAGCGGCGAAGTCAGCCACATCATCGTGATGCCATATTCTTTGATGGCTTCACCCAGCTTGTAGGGATCCAGCAGTGTGAACTTATCCACTACATACAGCTCCGAGCCGTTCAACAGAGCACCCCAAATTTCAAAAACACTTACATCGAACACTTGGGCTGCCGTCTGCAGAATCTTATCCTCCGGCTTGAACTCTACATAGTTTGTATTGCGCACCAGCCTCACAATACCTCTGTGCTCTACCATCACTCCCTTGGGCTTGCCGGTAGAACCCGATGTATACATCACATAGGCCAGATCCGAAGACGTATTCCAGTCCGGGAGATCCTTCTCCCCTCCCCGGTAAGTTGCTTCATCCTCCAGAGCCATCGCCTTCATGCCCGCAGGCACTTTATCTTCGTAGATCGTCTGATACAGCACAATTTGAGCGCCGCTGTCTTCCAGCACATAATCCAGCCGGTCCTGAGGATACTCCGGATCGATAGGAAGGTAAGCCCCTCCTGCCTTCATGACACCCAGCATTCCGATTACCATATCGGAGGAACGGTCACCCACAATGGCTACCACGCTCCCGCTCCGCACGCCGTTATCCCGCAGAACAGCCGCCAGCCGATTGGTCTTCTCACTCAACTCCCGGTAAGTAAGCGTAGTTTCCTTATATACCAGAGCCGTGCTGTCAGGCGTGCGGGCTGCCTGTTCCCTGAACAGCTCCGGTAAGGTCGCATTCTCGGGATAACTGGCCTTCGTGTCGTTGAAATCCGTCAGGAGAACCTTTTCCTCGTTCTCCGTCAGCATGTTGATATCGGCAAGGCGGATATCCGGATTTGTTGTCACGGTCTGAAGAATTCTCGTGAGGTGATGAAGCAGACGCTCCATCGTTCCCTTCCGGAACAGTTTCGCCGCATATTCGACACTCAGTGTAAAGCCCTCCGCGTCCTCATAAACCGAGACGGTCATATCAAATTTGGAGACAGTCGATTCAAATGAATACGGCGTTACATGCAGGCCCTCCATTTCCATGTCTCCGATGTCGATGTTCTGTACTTCCAGCATCACATCAAAAAGCGGATTGCGGCTGAGATCACGTTTGAGCTTCAGCTTGTCCACCAGTTCTTCGTATTGGAAGTCCTGGTTCTCAAAAGCACTTAACGTACGATCCTTCACCTCATCCAGGAAATCCCGGAACGTCTTAGTGCTTGCAGGATAATTCCGCAAGGCAAGCGTATTGACGAACATCCCGATCACCTGCTCCAGCTCTGCCTGCGGCCTGCCGGCAACAGGAGACCCTACGATGATATCTTCCTGACCGCTATATTTGGAGAGCAGCACATTGTATGCGGTCAACATGAGCATGTACAGTGTGCAGCGCGTCTCAGAGACGAGCTGCTTAACAGCGGCGCCTGCGCTTCCCTCCAAGCGGATGGAAAGACTCTCTCCCTCGAAACTCTGGGTCTTGGGCCGCGGATCATCCGTCGGAAGGTTCAACACGGGAATCTCACCCTCAAACTGCCGCTTCCAGAACTGCTCCTGCAGCTCCAGACTGCCGTCCTGCAGCTGCCTTGCCTGCCATCCCGCGTAATCCTTGTAGGTAAGCGTCAGCTCGGGGAGCTGCTCTCCGCGGTAAAGCCGGTTAAATTCACTCACCAGCAGTCCTACCGAGGCTCCATCGGACACAATATGATGCATATCAATCAGAAGCAGATGCTTGCCGCCGCTGACTCTGATGAGAGAAACCCGGAACAGCGGAGCCTGGCTCAACTGAAACGGAGTCACGAAATTCACGACAGCCTGTTCAATCTCCCTCTCCGATCCGGTTTCCAGCTCACTAAATTGAACAGCGAAAGGAACTTGCTGGTGAATGATTTGAACGGGTTCCCCCTCTTCCAGACGGAAGGATGTCCGCAAGGATTCATGCCGCTGTACTAAGGTATGGAACGCTTCCTTCAGCCTGCTTAAATCGAGTTCGCCGCTGAGTGTGAGAATCGTAGGCATGTTGTACGCGATGCCGGCTTCATCAAGCGAGTTTAGGATCAACAACCGTTTCTGCCCGGAAGAGACCGGATAGAAATCCGCTTCCTGCAATCTTTCCACGGGTGCATATCCATGCCCCGCCGAAGCGGCAGCTTCAATCTTGTCCGCCATTTCCCCGAGCAGCGGGGACTGGAATACTTCTCTAAGCGGCAGGCTGGTCTGGAATTCCCGGCTAATTCCGGCGATCAGAGAGGCGGCTTTGAGCGAATGGCCGCCGAGATCGAAGAAGTTATCGTACACGCCGATGCGCTCCAGTCCCAAGACGTGCTGCCAGACGGCCGCAAGCTTCCGCTCAGTCTCCGTACGGGGAGCCAGATACTCCGCTCCACTGTGAAGAAGTGTATTCGGCTCCGGCAGAGCCTTGCGGTCCGGCTTGCCGTTGGGCGTCAGCGGCATGCGGTCCAGCCCGATGAAGAAGGACGGGATCATATAGTCGGGCAGCGATTTCGCCAGATATGAACGCAGGACCGAAGGTGTCCAATCCGCTCCGGACACGACATAGGCACATAAGTAGTCTTGATGAAAGCTGTCCTTGCGGGCGAGAATCAGAACTTCTTCGACCGCTTCATGCCGCAGAAGCTGCGCTTCAATCTCGCCGGTTTCAATACGGAAGCCGCGGATTTTGACCTGATGGTCGGACCTGCCCAGGTACTCGATGCTGCCGTCCCGGCTCCAGCGTGCAAGATCCCCGGTCCGGTACATGCGCTCACCCGGATAGAACAGATCCGGGACGAACTTCTCGGCGGTCAGCGTCTCGTTGCCGCGGTAACCGCGGGCAAGTCCGTCTCCCGCGAGACAGAGCTCGCCGGTAACGCCGATCGGCACCGGCCGGTTGCCCGCGTCCACGATGTAGACGCGGGTGTTCACAATCGGCTTGCCGATCGGAATCGGCCCCTCCGGCAGCCGCCCATCCTGCGGAGCCTCCCAGATCGTTGCGCAAATGGTCGACTCAGTCGGGCCGTAGGCATTGATGTACGATAGCCTGCGGCTCCACTCCTGTACCAGATCGCGGTTCGTTTCGGAGCCGGCTGTAATGAGCTTTCTCAAAGAAGGCATTGCCTCCGGGTCCAGATGTACCACGTACGTAGGCGGAAGCGTAGCAACCGTAATGCCGCTGCCGGCCACAAACTTCTGGAACAGTGGAATATCCTGGATCGTATCCTGCGGAACCAGATGCAAAGACGCGCCGGTCAGCAAGGCCATGAACATCTCCCAGGCAGACGCATCGAAAGACAAGCTCGCAAATTGCACGATGCGGTCTTCCGGCAGGATGCCGAGCTGCTCCCGGAAGAACACCTGCAGGTTGAGAATCCCTTGATGCTCCAACATGACGCCTTTGGGAACTCCGGTCGAACCGGAAGTATAGATCAGATAAGCGAGATCTTGACTCGAACCGAGCGGCGGCAGGTTGCTCGCGTCCTCAGCCCCATGACCGTCATTAGCGCCGGCGGTCCCGGCTGGACCCGTGAGCGCATCAAGCTCCAGGATGAGCGTGCTTGACTGCGCCAGCGCCGTCCACTCCCGTGCCTGCTGGGCCAACTCCGCCGGGCAGAGCACCAGTTCCGCTCCGCTGTCCCGGAGCATATGGGCGATCCGGTCGACCGGATAGGACGGGTCAATCGGCAGATAGGCTCCCCCTGCCTTAAGAATCGCCAGGATGGCGATTATGGTTCCGGCGGTGCGTTCACCTGTGATTGCCGCTACGGTACCCGGCCGGACGCCCCGCTCTCTGAGCACGCGGGCCTGTCTGTTCGCGAGGCGGTTCAGCTCCCCGTAAGTAAGCTGTGCTCCTCCGCTTACAACCGCTGGCGCATCCGGGGATTTTGCCGCCTGTTCCTCGAACAGTCCGGGAATCGTCCGGTTTCGATCGTACTCGGCTGCACTGCGGTTGAAGGCAAATACGATTTCATCCTGCTCATCCGCCGTCAGCAGATCGATATCCCCCAGCTTGACGGACGGATCTGCGGTGACTTCTTCAAGAACCCGGACATAGTGTCCGATCAATCTTTTAACCGTGTCGGGACGAAACAGCTTAGCTGCATATTCCGTATCAAGCTCGGCACCTTCCGCATCTTCGATGACGGTAAGGGTAAGTTCAAATTTAGACACTTTCGCTTCCAGGTCGAAGGGTTTTAATTCAAGGCCTTCAAGCCGGATGTCCCCAGATTCCAGATTTTGTACAACCAGCATCGTATCGAATAAAGGGTTGCGTCCCAAATCCCGCGGAATATCCAGCAGCTCGATGAGTTCATCGAACGGATAATCCTGATTCTGAAAAGCCCCCAAGGTGCTTGTTTTGACCTCTTGGAGGTAGTCTCTGAAATTCTTGCCCGCTGCCGGGTAACTACGCATCGCCAGCGTATTCACGAACATTCCGATAACCGGTTCCAGATCCGAATGAGGGCGCCCCGCTGCCGGAGACCCGACGATGATATCTTCTTGTCCGGTATATTTGGAGAGCACAATTCCATAAGCAGCCAGCATAACCATATAGAAGGTCGTACCGGTCTCAGCGGCAAGCTGATGCAGCCGCTTGAGCAGTTCAGGCGCAAGCCTCACCGATAAGCTGTCTCCTTCAAAGCTGCGGATCTGTGTCCGGGGGCCGTCCGCCGGGAGGTTCAGCACCGGAAGCTCGCCTTGGAACCGCTCCAGCCAGTACTCCTCCTGCTTCTTCAGAATTCCGTCCTTCGCGAGTTTATGATGCCAGACCGCGTAATCTTTGTACTGAATGCTCAGCTCAGGCAGAGATCGGCCTGCATACAGCGCATTCCATTCATCTACCAGGATGGAGACGGAGGAACCGTCTGCAATCAGGTGATGGAAATCAAGCAGCAGCACATGTTCACGCTCCGCGATCTGAACAAGACCCGCGCGGAAAAGTGGCGCCTTGCTTATGTTAAACGGGGTCACAAAGTTCTCCAGCACTCCCGCAAGCCCGGATTCATCCGTCCGTCCCATGAAGCTGACTGCAAATTCGACCTCGTCCTTAATTTTCTGGACAGGCTCCGCGTCTACAAGTTCGAACGAAGTTCGGAATGCTTCGTGCCGGTTAACAAGCGTCTGGAACACCCGGTTAAGACGCTCCACATCCAGCTCTCCGCTGATCCGGATGGCCGATGGCGTGTTGTAAACCGTACTATGCTCTTCCAGCTGTTCCAGAATAAAGAGTCTTCTCTGTGGCGGCGAAACCGGATAATACTCGGCCCGGTGCACCCGTTCAATGGAAGCATAACCCTGCTGCATTTCTGTACCGCCGCTGATCATCCGTGCCATCTCTCCGAGTAACGGGGACTCGAATACACCCGTCAGAGGCAGATCACTCTGGAATGCTTTTCGAACGGCCGAAACGAGCTTCACCGCATGCAGGGAGTGGCCCCCCAGCTCGAAAAAGTGACTGTTCACCCCAATGCCGCTTACATCCAGACCGAGAATCTCATGCCAGATTACAGCCAGTTTGTGTTCAGCCTCACTGCGCGGGGCCACATAATCTGCCCCCGGGCCTGCGGCTTGATCCGGTTCCGGCAGCGCCTTGCGGTCTACTTTGCCATGCGGTGTCAACGGCAGCTTATCCAGCACAACAAAATGTGCCGGGACCATATACTCAGGCAGCTCTGCAGCCAGTCTGGCCTTGAGCTCACGAGTCGTCATCCCGCTGTTCAGCACGAGATATGCACACAGGAACTTGTCTCCGAGTGAATTGGCGCAAGCCGTAACGACGGCCTCCCGGGTTTCCTTCTGCTTCAGAAGAAGGGACTCGATTTCACCCAGTTCGATCCGGTAGCCCCTGATTTTCACTTGCTGGTCCACACGTCCCAAGAACTCCAGATTCCCGTCCGGCAGCCAGCTCACAAGATCGCCGGTTCGGTACATCCGCTCACCCGGTTTGAACGGATCGGCCGTGAATTTCTCCTCCGTCAGCTCCGGGCTGTTCCTGTACCCACGGGCCACACTTGCTCCCGCCAGCCATAACTCGCCGGGCACACCGGCCGGAAGCAGACGTTTGCGGGCATCCAGGACGTAAGCTCTAACATTGTCAATAGGTTTGCCGATCGGAATATTTGGATATTCATCAACCACTTCAAACGAAGTGGAACAAACCGTATTCTCCGTCGGGCCGTAATTGTTGTAAAGTTTATATGGAGTCTTCCGGTAGAAATTCAATTTGTCTCCACCCGTAATAAGGCGGGTCAGCGAACGATTCTCCAGACGCATAAATTGCTCGGCAATCGCTGCCGGGAACGAAGTGATCGTGATTCCGTTCTCTTCGTAGTAAGCATTGAGCCGCTGCACATCCAGACGGATCTCATCCGGGATAATATACAGCGCACTGCCTGCAATCAGACAGGGAAAGATTTCACTGACCGAAGCATCGAATCCGAAGCCCAAATATTTGGTGCAGCGGTCCAGCTCGCTGAGACCATAGTATGACTTGTGCCAAAGAGACATGTTAACGAGAGTATGATGCTCAATCATGACGCCTTTGGGCTTACCTGTAGATCCGGATGTGTAGATCACATAAGCCAGATGGCCGGGCCCAGCTGCGCGCAGCGGATTGGATGAATGCGTGCCCAGAACAGGCACCAGACTGTCTGAATCCAGCGTCGGCACCTGCAGGTTCATCCCACGTCCGCGTACATGCTGACGGCGGGTGAGCAAGATAGCGGCTCCGCTGTCCTGGAGCATATAGCTGATGCGCTCTGCCGGATACTCGGGATCTACCGGGAGATAAGCCGCCCCGGCCTTCAGAACAGCCAGCACCCCCACGATCATGCCGATGGAGTGCTCCAGCATGATGGCGACAGTCTTCTCAGGACCGACTCCCTGCTCACGAAGATAAGCGGCCATCCCGTTCGCCTGTTCGTTCAGCTCCCGGTAAGTAAGGCTCTCCCCCTTGAAGACAACAGCCGTATTGCCGGGGATTTCTTCCACTTTGGCCTCGAATAAATCCAGTACTGTCGTATCCGCTGGAAGGGAAACTTCCTTCCCGTTGAAATTTTCCAGCAGGTGTTTCTTCTCGGCAGGTGTGAGGATTTCGATATCCTTCAGCTCCAGGGAGGCATTCCCGGCGACAGCGCGCAGCACATTCAGATAATGCCCCGCAATACGGGAAACCCACTCTTCGTCATAGACACAGGTGTTGTATTTGAATAAAACTTCTAAACCTCTGCTTTGTGTCAGAATGACATTGAAGTCATAATTGGACTGCTCGTAGTCTTCGATCTCGGTCATCCGGAATTCTTCCGTATAGAGAGATTCCGCCGATTCATCACTGACCGGATAATTCTGAAAGCCGTACAAGTGGTCAATCAGACCCTGCTTCATTACCGAAAGAGCCTGCACTTCCGCCAGCGGAAAATAGTCATACTCCTTGGTTTCACCGGAAGCCGCCTGAACCTGCCGGATCAGCTCCGCAAAAGTCTGCTCTTCCCGGAAGCGGATGCGGGTCGGAATCGTATTGATAAACAACCCGACCATGCTGTCGATCCCTTCCACCTCCGCCGGTCGTCCCGATGAAACCGTCCCGAAGACGACATCATCCGATCCGCTATAACGTCCCAGGAGCACGCCCCAGGCCGTTTGCAGCACCGTATTCAGGGTCACTTGGTTCTCGGTTGCGGTTCGTTCAAGCAAGATCGCTGTCTCTTCGGGGATGGCAAATACGTCATCCCGCTGCGTATAGCCGTTCTCTTTGAGATTGCCTTTGTTCCCGGGCAAAGCAGATTTGGTCTCGAAGCCCGCCAGGTATTCTTTCCAGAAAGCCCGGGCTTCCTCCTGATCCTGTTCATCCAGCCACTTGATGTAATTCGCATAGGGAGCCGCATCCGTCAGCGTCAGCGTTACGGGCAGACCTTGTCTCAGTTCCCGGTACGTGTCAAACAGCTCATCGACAATCGTCTTCAGGCACCAGCCGTCCATCAGAATATGATGGTAGCTCCAGTTCAGCGTGTATGCTTCGCTGCCGGTCTTCCAGACAGCCAGCCTGAGCAGCAGATCCTTCGCCAGGTGAAAGCCACGCTTCTTGTCCTCCCGGATATGCTCCCCGATCAGCTGCTTACGGGCCTGTTCGTCCTGCCCGCTGATATCTTCATAAGCAATCGTGATCGGCCGCTCCTTGAACACGACTTGCTTCGGTCTTTTTACATTTTCATGAAGAAAATTGGTTCTCAGAATCTCGTATTTACCAATGAGCAAATTGAAACTCTGCTGCAGCACGGCTACATCCAGAGTACCTGTCACCTCACAGGTAAACTGTTCGAAGTAGGCCTGGGAATCCTTATTCAACAAATGATGGAACAGCATACCTTCCTGCATCGGGCTTAAATTGTAAATGGCCTGAATCGCCATGGTCCGTTCCAAATGGTTTCCCCCTTAATCTTCGTACTTCGCGTTCAGCTTTCGTAAAAAGACATAATCGCTTCGAGTTCGTCGATGGACAGGTCTCCTCCCCCTACGTCGGAGGGGGTCATTTCTTTGGAATCCTTAGAAGAGCAGTGCGCGATAACCGCAGACAAGCTTTGCTGAAAAAGTTCGGCAAACTCCGCCATGGAAGCCTCGGTATACTCATTCAGGTTGTACTCGATAAACAGAACCAGTTCGCCTTCCTCAATAACGCCTCCGATATCGAGCGGAATTTCCCTGTCGGCCTCCGGACTGACGGTCTGTCCCTGCGATATGGGGGAGGCTTGGAATACATCCGTGTTAATATCTGTGTCGAACTGGCCCAGATAATTGAATTTAATCTCCGGTTCGCTGACTGCGCTGCTGCTGGAGGCAAGATACTTGCGGATGCCGTAGCCGATCCCTTTGCTTGGGATTTGCCTCAGGTTCTCTTTGGTCTGCTTGATCACATAGCCCAGATCCTCGGAATTGCCCATATCCAGCAGAACCGGGTAGGTGGAAGTGAACCAGCCGACCGTTCTGCTGACGTTCATCTCTCTCATGATTTCTTCCCGGCCGTGTCCCTCCAGGCAGATGAAGACTTGGTCCTCGCCCGTCCACTGCTGGACAGTCATTCCGAGGCCGGTCATCAGAAGATCGTTAATCTCTGTCCCATATGCGGTATGAGCGCCGGCAAGGAGTTGATCGGTCTCCTCCTTTGGAAGCCGGAACGTATACGTCCGGTTATCCCGGTTCTTAAGCGACTGACCACTGCTAAACCGTGGCAAAGGCTTTGCTTTTACAGCATCCAACCGGCTCCAATAGTCATTCTCACGCTTCATTTCCCTGCCCTTGGCATACTCGCTGAGACCTTGCGCCCAGTTCAGATACGAATCCGTTTTGGCCGGAAGCTCAATCCTCTGATTCTGAATGGCCTGGGTATAGGCGGTTGTCAGATCTTCGAACAAAATCCGCCAGGATACCCCGTCGATGACCAGATGATGAATAACCATCGCAAAATGATCGCCCTCGCTTGTCCGGAACACCCCGAGCTTGACGAGCGGGCCATTCTCCAGATCGATACTGGCCTGAAGCTCGTTTATGGCTGCGCTGATCTGTTCTCCAGGGTCGACTTCCCCTTGGAAGTCGGCAATCGTCAGATGGAACAACTCACCGTCAGCAGCACGGTTGATCTGCTTGACCAGACTGGAACTGCTTCCCCTGATATCCTTGTCGTCACCGCCGTCCCTGCTGCTTACACCTTCAGCCTTCAGCCGGAAAACCATTCTCAGCGCATCGTGATGCTCTACGATTTTCGTCCATGCTTCCTTCAGAGCCGCCAGATCGAACCTGTCTTTTTTGAACAAAACGACCCCTTGATTGTAATGGTGTCCATTCGTGAACCGCTGATCAAAGAACCACCTCTGGATCGGGGTGAGCAGTACTTCACCTTCCACGATTCCCTGGTCGATCTCCCGGCTGGCTTTATGGACATGCTTGGCCAGCTTCACAATATGCGGGTTCTGAAAAAGATCCTTGATTCTCATCACATACCCGCGCGCATTCAGCTTGGAAGAGATTTGAATGGCCTTGATGGAGTCCCCGCCCAGTTCAAAAAAGTTATGCTGCGTACCGATCGGCGAGGTTCCCAGCACTTCTTCCCAAATATCCACCAGGCACTGCTCAGTTTCACTGGCAGCGGCGGTGTATTCCTTGTCTGCAGCCGGATCGCGAACGGGCTCAGGCAGTGATTTCCGGTCCACTTTGCCGTTCTCCAGAAGCGGCAAAGCCGCAAGCTCCACCAGATGGCCCGGAATCATATAATCCGGCAGTTCATCCTGAAGCGCCTCCTTCAGAGACTTGGGATCGAATCCGGCCTTCACCGTCAAGTAAGCACACAAATACTTATCCCCGGCGCTGTCATCTCTAGCCATCACGACAGCTTCCTTCACGAGCGGGTGCTTCTGAAGCGCCGACTCGATCTCTTCCAGTTCAATGCGGAAGCCCCGCACTTTGACCTGGAAATCACTTCGTCCGGCAAACTCGAGATTGCCGTCCGGCAGCCATCTGCCGAGATCACCGGTGCGGTACAGCCGGAATCCTTCGCCGGGCCTGAACGGATCCTCGCCGAAAGCACGGCTCGTTTTCTCCGGATCGTTGAGATAACCGCGTCCTACGCCGATGCCCGCTACGCATAGTTCGCCGACGACGCCGACCGGGCACAGCTGCATGTCTTCGTTCACGACATACAGGTTCATGTTCGGCACCGGTCTGCCGACCGGAACGACTGGCATGCCGGCTGGAGCCGAGGTCATCATGTACTGGCTGACATCATCCGACGCTTCCGCCGGACCGTAGGCGTTAACCAGCGGTATGCCGGGGCATAGCTTGAACCATCTCTCGGCCGTTCCCGGCTTAACAGACTCCCCGGTTATGATAAGGTGACGCAAGCTGCGAAGCGGATTGTCCCCACTTTCCAGTGCATCCATCAGCATTGCCAAATACGTAGGGACGACTTCCAGCAGCGTGACCCCGTCTCTGGCTATCCGGCCGGCGAACTTGCTCACTTCGAGCACAAGCTCCTTCGGATAGATTGCGGTCGTACCTCCCAGCGCCAAAGCGCCGAAGAACTGCCAGACGGAAATATCGAAGCACTGATTCGCGTTCTGCGCGAAGATAAGTCCGGAGTCCAGCTCCAGTTCTTCCGCTTCCGCAAGTATGTGATTGAGCATGCCGAGATGTTCGATCATGACGCCTTTAGGACGGCCTGTAGAGCCGGACGTGAATAAGATGTAGGCCAACCGGTTCATGTCTGAAGCCAGACCTAAATCTTCTGCTTCTTCCGCTTCCAGCTGCTGAACGATTTTATCCAGGCATACGATCATACCCTCAAAAGATTCGGTCACTTCTTCTTCCAAATGCGAGGACAGCGTCAGGAGTACTTTGGCGCCCGAATCGAGCAAAATATCTTTTTGGCGCTTTACGCCATGAGAGGGATCCATCGGAACGTAGGCACCTTGCGCCTTCCAAATTCCGAGTACACCGGCCACAAACTGCGGGGTCCTCTCAAGCAGAACGGCCGCAACATCCTCCTCGCCAAGGCCGATCCGCCTTAAATACCGGGCGATTCGATTGGCGGAAACGTTCAGCTCTCCGTATGCAATCGCCTCTTCTTCATACAAAAGCGCCGTTTTGGAAGGCGTACTCGCCGCTGTCTCTTCAAACCGTTCATGGACGGTTCGTGTGAAATCATAATCCCCCTTCCTGCCGTTAAATATCTCCACAATATGCCGGCGCTCGCCTGGCGTCACCACTTCTACTTCACCTAATGGCTTGTCCGGGTGCAAAGTAAGCTCTCTCAGCAGATTCAAATAATGTCCGGCCATCCGCTCTGCCGTATCTTCCCTGAATAAGGCGGTGCAGTACTGCAAGTCGAATATAAGCCGGCCATCCTCCTCGCCCGCATCGAGCATGAGGTCGAACTTGGCCGCCGTACTTGCAAACGGGTAAGGTTCAAGCTGCATCCCGCCAAGCTTAACCGGCTGTTCTTCGGGGTCAAACAGACTGAACATCGTATCAAACAGCGGATTCCTGCTTGTATCGCGTACGACATTCAGCTGATCCACCAGCTTCTCGAACGGATACTCCTGGTTCTCCATAGCGGCCAGGACACTGCCGGATACTTCCTTCACGAGTTCCCGGAACGTCTTCTCCCGGCAAGGGTAGGCACGCAGCGCTACCGTACTGACGAACATCCCCATCGCATCCTGCAGCTGCGGATGAGTGCGGCCGGCCACAGGCGAGCCCACCACAATGTCGTTTTGCCCGGAATACTTCATAAGCAGAACCTGATAAGCGGCAAGCAAGACGGCGAACAAGGTCGCTTTCGTTCCCGCAGCCGTCTCGTTCACCTGCCGGGTTAATGCTTCCCCTGCGGTGAAACGGATCGTACGGCCTTCGAAGCTCTGCACCGGAGGCCGTTTGAAGTCCAGCGGAAGCTGCAGAACAGGCAGTTCGGTGCCCCCGAAGACATTCAGCCAGTAGGCTTCCTGCTCCTTCATCGCGTTGCCCGCAAAGCGGTCCTCCTGCCATACGGCGTAATCTTTGTACGCGATGCTTGGAGCGGGAAGCTCCTTCCCTTCGTAGAGAGCAGTCAATTCCTTCAGCAGCAGCTGGCCGGAAATTCCGTCCGAAATAATATGATGCATGTCCAGGAGCAGCCAGTGATTCCCTTCCGGTGTCCGGATAGCTTCCGCCCTCAGCAGAGGGGCTTCTCCCAAGTCAAAGGGACGGATAAAACTTGCCGTCACTGAACGGATGTCGCCATCGAAATCTTCTTGCAACTCCCTCTGCGTGATGGAAAACTCAGCTTCATCGTGTACGATCTGAATAGGTTCTCCCTCTACTGTTATGAAACTGCTCCGGTAAATCTCATGCCTGGCAATAATCTGGCGCAGCTTATCTTCCAGTTTGTGTACATCCAGGCGTCCGCTAACTTGATAAACGATGGGCATGTTGTAAGCCGTGCTGCTGTTTCCCTCCAGTTCATGGAGTATAAAGAGTCTTCTCTGCGCAGCACTAAGCGGATACCCTTCCCGGATTTGCGCAGCAGGGATCGCTTCCATTTCGGCGGGACTGCTTCCGGCAAACCGCCCTGCCAGCAGAGCAATCGTCGGATACGTGAAAATATCCTTGACCGACGCCTCCATACCGAGCTCCGAATATATTTTGGAGACGAACAGAATAGCTTTAAGCGAGTGTCCGCCCCTGTCAAAAAAGTCATCATGAATTCCGGCTTCTTCCGTGTCCAGAACCTCTTTCCAGATCAAGGCAAGCGCCTGTTCTAGATCGTTTCTCGGCGGTACGTACGGTTCCGTGCTCACAGCCTCCGGCTCAGGCAGCCGCTTCCGGTCGACCTTGCCGCTCGGGTTCAGCGGAAGCTCATCCAGCTGGATGAAGTGCATAGGAATCATATACGCAGGTACCCGTTCAGCGAGAAAATCCTTAAGCTCCTGAGCGGAAACAGGAGAAGTGCCTGTCGCTGTGAAGTAAGCGCACAGGTAAGCGCTGCTGCGTCCGTTCTCCAGCGCAACGACGGCATTCTGCCTGACGGCCTCGCATGCGGCCAGCGCGTTCTCGATCTCGCCCAGTTCGATCCGGAAGCCACGGATCTTAACCTGGTGATCTTTGCGTCCCAAGAATTCGATCCGTCCGTCCGGCAGCCACCGGCCCAAATCACCGGTCTTGTACAGTCTCTGGCCCGGTACGGGCGAGAACGGATCCGTTCCGAACGATTGCCCGGTCCTCACCGGATCATTCAGATAGCCTCTGCCTACGGCAATTCCGGCAACAGAGATCTCACCGGGAACACCTACCGGGCACAAGTTCATGGATGCATCCGTTATATACATCCGGATATTCGGCAGCGGCCTGCCGATGGACACTGGCTCCCCTTCCTCAGGGGCCCGCTCCATCAGCTCCTGACTGATATCGTCGGCTGCTTCGGCCGGACCATAGGCGTTAACCATCGGAATCGCAGGGCAGAGCTCGAACCAGCGCTTAACCAGCGAGGTACTGCCCGCTTCTCCTGTGATAAACACGTGCTTCAAGCTGCCCAGCCCTTCCAGGGCTGCAGGCTGCATTTCCAGCACATCCATGACGACTGTCAGGTATGACGGCACGACTTCCAGCAGCGTGACGCCGTCGGCTGCCAGCTTCTGCAGCAGCACGTGCGGCTGCAGGACAATCTCGTCCGGGTAGATAACGGTCGTCCCGCCAAGCGTGAGTGCCCCGAAAAACTGCCAGACGGAGATATCGAAGCAGTGATGCGCATTTTGAGCGAACACCATTTCATCCGTTAAGCCCAGGAAGTCTTTTTCGGCCCATATATGATTCAACATGCTTTTGTGCTCAATCACGACACCTTTCGGCTTGCCGGTGGAGCCCGAAGTAAATAAAGCATACGCAGCATCTTCGATTTGCACCTGTACAGCAGGAGCTGTGTCATCTGAGCCTGCTGCTTCGGCTGCAAGAGCCCCATCCCGGAAGCCGTATCCGTCCAGATGCAGCACTCTTTCCGGGTAAAGATGCTCAAACGCGCTGCTATCGTACCTGGATAAAGTCAGAATCAGGCGTGCGGCCGAATCTCCGGTAATCGCTGTTTTCCTGTCCGTAGGGTACTCGACATCCATCGGAACATACGCCGCTCCGGCTTTCCAGATCCCCAGAATAGCGGCGACCATGAGCGGAGAGCGCTCCAGCATAACGGCTGCAAAATCACCCGGCTGAAGACCCTCAAGGATAAAACGCTTGGCGAGTCTGTTCCCAAGCCTGTTGAGTTCACCGTATGAAATCCGCTCTTCCCCGTAGATCAACGCAATCCGTTCAGGATCCTGCTCCGCATGATGCTCCACCCATTGATGAACGGTTCTGTCCCACGGATATTCCACGGCATCCTTATTAAATCCGTTCAATATCCGCTTCGTTTCTTCAGCGGTCAGAATATCAATCCCGCTAAGTTCCGGATCTTCATGTTCCGTTACCGCCTGCGCCCCCTGCCGGATATGTCCTTCCATCCGCCGGATAAACGCTTCCCCGTAAAGCCGTCCGTTATAAGTGAATACGAACTCCAGTTCCGCCTGCGGAAACACGGTGATATCAAAATCGTAATTGGTATACTGGATCATTTCCGTCCCGGTAATGCGAATTCCGTTCTCTTCACCAATCGTCTCATCATCCATAGGGTAGTTCTCGAACACGAGAATATGATGAATCAGATTGTTCTTAAGCGGCGTGTTCTTCTGGATATCCGCCAGCGACACATAGTTATACCGGTTCGCTTCAATGACCGCGTGGTGCATTTCCTGCAAAAGCCCTCCGAACGTCTTACCGGATGTATTCTTGACCCTCATCGGGACGGTATTGATAAAAATACCGACCATGTTCTCAATGCCCGGCACCTCCGGCGGCCTTCCCGATACAACCGATCCGAACACGACATCGTCCGAGTGATTGTATCTCTGAAGAATAACCCCCCACAAAGCATGAACGACCGTGCTCAAAGTAACCCCCTGCCGGGAAGCCAGCTTTTCGAGTGCAGACGTAAGATCTATTGGAAGCTTGAAAGTATAAGTCTTGTAGTCATAACCCGCAGCTTTCCCTGCCCCTGCCGAAGAGGGAATCGACGCCTGCTGCTCATATTCAGTCAGATAGCCCGTCCAGTAGGCCACCGCTTCTTCCTTGTTCTGGCTGCCAAGCCATTCGAGATAGTCGCTGTACGGGTACACCTCCTCCAATTGCGGAGGCACCCCCCGCACGAGCGCCGCATAGATCTGGAAGAGCTCCTTACCGAGGATGCTGAGGCACCAGCCGTCCATAATGATGTGGTGATAGCTCAGAATCATCGCATATTTGGTTTCTCCCAGCTTCAGCAGGGCGAGGCGGATCAGTACATCCTTTTCCAGCTGGAAGCTTCTACTTTTATCCCGCTCCAGGTAATTCCTGATTTCCTCTGCTTGTTCTTCTTCTGAAAGAGAAGCTATATCTTGATAATAGAGAGTCGCCTTCCTTTCCTTCAGCACAATTTGCAGAGGCTGATCTACATCTTTGGCGATAAATACCGTCCGCAGAACATCATGGCGCTCCAGCAGTTTATTAAAGCTCTTCTCAAATACCTCCGGATCCATTCTGCCTTCCAGGGTCAGGTTCACTTGTTCAAAGTAAGCTCCCGACTCCTCGTCCATTAAGCTATGGAAAAGAATACCCTCCTGCATTGGAGTCATCTCGATTATGTTTACAATTTCAGGGCTACTCATGACTGCTCACTCCCTATTATTTAGAAAAAAATGCCCTGTCTGTCCGGTATTAAAGAAATCGGCCTGCCGGTGCCTTCCACATTCGGACCGGACCGGCAGCCTCTTCCCGGCTGGTTCAGCCAGCCTTACGGTTAACCCATATCCCGCTTGTATGGAGGGCCGCCTTTGTCGGCTGCTTGATCTGACCGGATCCATGAACCCCGGCTACAGGTTTAACTTCAAGGAACCGGCTATTTTACTCAGCTGTTTCTGGGACAACTTGTTATATTGATAATCCGTCGGCGTATATTCCTTGGTATCCTTCCCGCAGCAATGCCGGATCACTTCGGTCAAATGCTTCTTATAGAGATCGGCTAATTTCTCAGCCGTCTCCGCATCGTAATCATGCTTGTTGTACTGGATGTCCAGCTCGAAAGACCCGTCACGGACCAGCCCGTTCATTTGAAAAAGAGCAGGCCGCTCGAATTTGGGACCAATCTCCGGGCCTGCCGGGATATCAGAAACCCCGATACTGCCCAAGTCAAAATCCCGGTCGAACTGACCCAGATAATTGAACACGATCTCCGGCTTCAACTGAAATCCGAGCGGAAGCTGATCCCGTTCCTTGTGCAGATGCTTCAAAATCTCATAGCCGATTCCTTTATGCGGAACTCTTCTCAGCTCGTCTTTGGTCGACTTAATCCGATCGGCGAGAGTTTCCGTCTCCATACTGTCCAGAAGGAACGGATACAAGGACGTAAACCAACCGACAGTTCTGGCTATATTCAATTCCTTGCCGATGTTTTCCCGGCCGTGCCCTTCGAGCTGAATCAGCACGCGCTGGTGGCCGGACCACTCTTTGATTGACATCCCCAGGGCGCTGAGGAGCAGATCGTTCATTTCGGTATTGTAGGCAAAATGGGCATCCTTAAGCAGCTTGTCCGTAAGCTCCGGCTCCAGCGTTATTCGGACGGAGGCGGCATCTGCGATCTTGTTGCTTTTCGCAGCGCCTCCTTTTCTCGGCAAAGGCACCGTTACAGCGGATTCGACTTTCTGCCAATACGGAAGCTCCCGCAAAATCTCCTTACCAGCTGCATATTCACCAAGCTGTTCCGCCCAGACCTTGAAGGAATCCGTTTTGTCCGCCAGTTTCGGAGTCTGTCCGTTCTGCAGCTGGGCATAGAGAATTCCGAAGTCTTCGAGCAGGAATCTCCACGATACTCCATCAACGACCAGATGATGGATCACAATCAGGAGATGATCGCCTTCTGCCGTCTGGAAGAGTGCCAGCTTCACCAGCGGACCCTTGCCGATATTCATGGAAGCTTGAACCTTGGCGCATTCTGCCGTGATAAATTCACGGTTGTCTGCAACGTCTTTGACATCATGGACTGCCAATTGGAATAAACCCGGTTCCATACCACGGTTGCGCTGGACAATTCCCCCGCTTTTACGCTGGTAACTCATGCGCAGGGCATCGTGATGCTTCACTAGATGATGGAACACTTGGCTGACAGTGTCCGGATCGAATCCATCCGGCTTGGCCAACACCACAGAGTGGTTATAATGCTGAACCGCCTCCCATTTTTGACCGAACAAACGGTGTTGAATAGGCGTCAGCGGCACTACAGCCTCCACCAGCCCCTGATCGATGGTGCGCACGGCCGGTATTACGTATCTGCTCAGTTCCTTGATTCTCGGATGCTTGAACAGCGCCCTCACTTCCATCTTCAATCCTTGCCTCAGCAGGCGGGATGAAATTTGCAGAGCTTTGATGGAATCGCCGCCAAGCTCAAAGAAATGATGGCTCGTGCCGATTCCTTGGATACCGAGCGTATCCTGCCAGACATCAACAAGAATTTGCTCGGTTTCCGTCTCAGGCGCCGCATAAGCGGTTGTGGTTTGGAGCTTGCTCTGGGGCTCCGGCAACGCTTGCCGGTTCACCTTGCCGTTCTCGGTTAAAGGCATTTGCTCTATCAGCATGAATACAGCCGGAATCATATAGTCGGGCAACCGCTCCGCTGCGTATTCTCTAAGCTCGGCGGCCGTCGTTTCAGTGCGGACGGAGACATAAGCACACAGGAACGTGCGCCCTTCCATGTCCTCCTTAACCGTCACAACCGCTTCCCGGATGACCGGATTACTCATCAGGCTGCTTTCAATCTCAGCCGGTTCTACCCGGTAACCCCGGATTTTCACCTGATGATCGGCACGTCCGATATATTCAATCGTTCCGTCCGGGAGCCATCTTGCCGTATCTCCAGTGAGATAAATGCGCTTCCCGTCGAGGAACGGATCTGACACGAATTTCTCCTGCGTCAGATCCATCCGGTTCAGGTATCCTCTGGCAAGACCATCGCCGCCTACCGCCAGCTCACCCGGCACACCGATCGGCGCCAGCTTCCCGTGTTTGTCCAGAATGTAAACCCGCGCGTTATGAATCGGCCGTCCTATGACCGGCTGCTGCTTGAACTCTCCGAAGCGGCTGAAGTCGATCTTGTGCGTGATACACCCGATGGTGGCTTCCGTAGGCCCATAATGATTGATGAAGACCGTCTCCGGATTCTGAACATGATAGGCCTCGATGTCCGCAGGCTTCATCTTTTCTCCGCCCAGCACAATTAATCTCAAGGACTGAACCGGCGGTCGGTTCTCAAAAAACTCATTGTTAACAAGCATATGAAACAGCGAAGGTGTCGCTTTGATATAAGTGATTCCTTCTTGCGCAATGTATTGCAGCACCCGTACCGGATCTATCGAGTCATGCTTATCCACTAAATGCAGCTCACAGCCGCTCAGCAGAGCCGAATACAGCACCGTATAGCCCAGATCAAAGCTTGCAGAAGAAAGCAGCATCGTCTTGTCCCGGCTTCCGATGTCATATTGCCGGGTGAACCAGGTTGCATAGTTAATCAGATTACGGTTCTCCACCATGACACCCTTGGGAAGACCGGTCGTGCCTGACGTATAAATGACATACGCAAGATCATCCGGCCGGGACGGGCGCCTTACATTGAGGTCATCCCCGACGAAGAACTCCACATCATCGAGGAAGTACATCCCGATATCCCGGTTTATTTTGTCCGTGAATTTGCGGTAATTCAGGAGCATGGAAGCTCCGCTGCTCTCAATCATGTAATTGACACGTTCGGCAGGAAACTCCGGATCTATCGGCAGATAGGCACAGCCGGTCTTGAGTGCCGCCAGAATGCCGATGATCGTCTCCATCCGGCTACACGCCATAATAGCCACGATCGGAGTGGTTCCCACAGCTCCGGACATCTTGGCGCTGTCTCCCGTTCCTTCGGAGAGAAGCACACGCGCCAATTGATTCGCCCGGCGGTTCAGCTCCGAGAAGGTAAGGCGGCTGCCTTCATACACAAGCGCTCCCGCATCCGGGGACTTCTCCACCTGCTGTTCGAACAAATCAATAACCGTCTGATCGGACGGGTACTTCGCGGCAGTCCGGTTAAACGTATGGAGCAGAAGCTCTCTTTCCGAATCGGGCAGCAGCCCGATATCACGGATGGGCTTACCGGCTTCTTCCGGAAGTGCGGCAAGCAGATGCAGAAGCTGATCAGCCAGCCGCTTTATGGTGCTTGCCCGGAACAGTGCTTTGGAATAAACAAGCTCAAAGCGGATTTCTTCGCCTTTTTCCTCCGCATTCAGGCTGAGATCATACTTGGACGAATAAGACGGCAGCTCGTAAGGCCGGACCAAAAGACCTTCGGCACTGAACTCGGCTGCATTAGTAATCAGCATCGTAAACATGACATCAAACACCGGATTACGGCTCAAGTCCCTTTTCAGCTGAAGACGTTCTACCAGATCCTCAAACTGGTACTCCTGGTTGTCATAAGCGTTCAAGCAATTCCCTCTGACCTCTTCCAGAAAAGTCAGGAATGTCTTCTCCCCGGATGGCCGGTTCCGCAGTGCCAGTGTGTTGACGAACATTCCCATGACCGGCTGCAGGTCCGCATGATTCCGGCCTGCGACCGGAGAGCCGACAATGATATCTTCCTGTCCGGCGTATTTGGACAAAGCCGTGCTTAAGGCCGCAAGCAGCACCATATAGAGGGTGGAGCCGGTGCTCAGCGCGAGTCTTCTCAGAGCCGCAGTCTGAGACGCAGGCAGATGGAACGCGGTCTTGCCTCCCTCGAAGCTCTGCTTCTTCGGACGGGAGAAGTCTGCCGGCAGCGTAAGAACCGGCAGTTCGCCGCCAAACTGTTCCAGCCAGAACAGCTCCTGGTTCTTATAGCTTTCATGCTGCACGGCCCGGTTATGCCAATCGGTGTAGTCCTTGTATTGAATCGGCAGCGGACTCAAGGAGCCCCCGCGATAAACTTCATTGAATTCCCTTATAAAAATATCCACCGAATTACCGTCGGAAATAATGTGATGCATATCGAGCAGCAGCAGATGACGATTCTCTCCAGTCCGGACCAAACCGACTCTCAGCAGAGGAGCTTGTCCCAAATCAAACGGCTGGACGAACTCTTCCGCCAGTACAGCCAGCTCCTCTTCTGCGGCTTCCCCGAGATGACGGATGGCAAAAGCCGCCTCGTCATGGATGACCTGCACCGGCTCGTCATCTTCCAAACGGAAGGATGTCCGAAGCGCGTCATGCCGCTGGACAAGAGTCTGGAAAGCCATTTCCAGTCTATCCATATCCAGCACGCCGATTATTTCAAAAGCAGCTGCCATGTTATAAGAAGTGTTCCGCTCTTCGTTAATCTGATGCAGCAGGTAGAGACGTTTCTGAGCCGGCGAAACCGGATAGAACTCTTGCCTTGCTCTGATTGGAATAGGCGAGTATGCATTAGCGCTTGCTCCCGGAAGCTTAATGAGCTTAGCGAGCCCGGCGACCGTCGGATTCGCGAACATGGCCCGTACCGGAATTCCGGTACTCAGTTCCCGATTGATCCGGGCGATTACGACGGAAGCTTTGAGCGAGTGTCCTCCGATTTCAAAGAAGTGATCGTGGACACCTACTTGATCCACCGACAGTTCTTCGGCCCAGATTCGGGCCAATGCCTCCTCGGTCTTGTCACGGGGAGCCACGTACTCGATCCCGCTCTGCATGTAGCTCTGCGGGTCAGGCAGGGCGCTGCGGTCCAGCTTGCCGTTGGACGTAATCGGCAGCCGCTCCAGCGGAACGAAGGCTGCCGGAACCATGTATTCCGGCAAAGATTCCAGCAGGTGGCTGCGCAGTTCAGAGCTGCGGAATTCACGATCTCCCACATAATATGCGCAGAGCTGCTTATCGCCTTCACCTTCTCCTCTGACGAGCACGACTGCTTCCTGTATCCCGGACATACCGGAGAGAGCATGCTCGATTTCGCCGAGTTCGATGCGGAAACCGCGGATTTTGACCTGATGGTCGATCCTCCCCATATACTCGAATTCTCCGCTCGGCAGCAGCCGGGCAAGGTCTCCGGTCTTGTACAGCTTTTCCTCCGGTCTGTGGGGATTCGGAATGAAACGCTCAGCCGTCAGCTCTTCCCGGTTCAGATACCCCCTCGCTACTCCATCGCCGCCCACATACAGTTCTCCGACTACGCCTATCGGTACGAAGCGCTTCTGATCGTCAAAGATGTAACAGCTTAAGGTCGGAATCGGTTTGCCGATATTACTCAAATCCGTTTGAAGCTCTTGCTCTGTAATCTCTTTGTACGTGACATGGACCGTTGTTTCCGTAATGCCATACATGTTAATCAGCCGTGTATCCGTGTAGAAACTCCGCCACCAGCGCAGCATGCCGGGCTTTAAGGCTTCGCCTCCGAAAATCACGTAACGAATCGAATCAAGCTGCCTGCCTGTACGTTTTTTTTCTTCCTGAATAAGATGGTAGAAGGCAGTCGGTGTCTGATTAAGAACCGTAACCCTTTCTCGGATCAGCAGCTCGATAAAATCCTCCGGACTCTGCGCCGTCTCCTTCGGTACGATGACAAGCTTACCGCCTTGCAGCAGCGCCCCGTACATTTCCCAGACGGAGAAATCGAAGCAGTAAGAATGGAACATCGTCCATACGTCCCGCTCGTTAAAATCGAACTGAATCCGGTCGTTAAAGAGAAGACGGACCACATTCCGGTGTTCGATCATCACGCCCTTTGGTCTTCCCGTAGTTCCCGATGTATAAATGATATAGGCCATATGCCCGGGGCTGACTTCCGCCTCCGGGTTACTGCCCTTATACTTGTCATACGCTTCGCGGTCCGAAACATTCAGCAGCACACCCTGGAAGGATACCCCGCGAGGTATTTCTCCACCGGCTCCTCCAGTCAAAAGCAGGCGAGTACCGCTGTCCTCCAGCATGAATGCTATCCGCTCCTCCGGGTAATCCGGATCAATCGGCAGGTAAGCGGCTCCTGCTTTGAGCGTGCCGAGAATTGCGGCAATCATCTCGGTAGAGCGCCCCATCATCAGGCCTACGATCGTATCGGGACCGGCTCCCTGCTCCTGCAGCCAGCCCGCAATCCGGTTGGCCTGTTCATTGAGCTGTCCGTAGGTGATCGCTGCCCCGTCCAACACTACGGCTGTCCGCTCCGGCGTACGCGCCGCCTGTGATTCGAACAGACCATGTATCGTTGCACTCCGGTCATAGTCCGCCTGCGCCAGGCTCAAATCGCCCAGTTGGAGCTGTTTTTCCTCGTCTGTCAGGAGCTCGATATCACCAATGGACCGATCCGTATTCTCTGCAAGCAAGCCCAACAGCCGGACATAATGGGCAAGCAGTCTGCTGACCGTGGCTTCCCCGAACAAATGCGTCCCGTAATCCGCATGCAGCAGCAAGTGATCTCCCCGGTCTTCTGCGGTGAACAGTAAATCGAACTGAGAGACACCCGGATTGATTTCAGCAGGACTAAACTTCAAGCCGGCTGCTGTTCGCTCCGTAATGCCCATATTTTGAAGAACGAACATTGTGTCGAATAGAGGCCGTCTGCCCGGCTCCCTCTGAACTTCCAGCTTTTCAACCAGCAGATCAAACGGATAATCCTGGTGCTCAAAAGCAAGCAGGCATGATTCTTTGACACGCTGCAGGAAGTCGCAGCAGTTCATACTGCCGTCCACGCTGCTGCGAATCGCAACCGTGTTAACGAACATGCCGATCATGTGCTCCGTATCCGGATGAAGTCTTCCCGATACAGGCGTGCCAACGATCAGGTCGTCCTGCCCGGTATATTTGTGAAGCAGGATCTGATAGGCCGACAACATCACCATAAACAGGGTTGTGCCTGTATTACGGGCGAGCTTATTCAGCCCGGCTGCCAGATCCTCGTTCAAACTCCATGTAATCCGGCTGCCCTGGGCAGACAGCTGCGCAGGTCTGCTATAGTCCGTCTGCAGACTCAGAATCGGCAGGCTTCCCTTGAATTGATCCAGCCAGTAAGCCTCCTGCACCTTCAACTGCTCTCCTGCGGCCAATTCCGTCTGCCACGCTGCATAGTCTTTGAACTGAAGCGTCGGTTCCGGAAGCTCTTCTCCCTCATACAGGCGGATCAGCTCATCCAGGAAAATGGAAACCGACACCCCGTCCGAGACGACATGGTGCATATCGAACAGCAGGATACTTTCCTGCTGCGAGAAGACAGCCAGCTCAGCACGCAGCAGCGGAGCCTGTCGCAAATCAAAAGGCCGGACAAATCCGCTTACCCTTTCTTGCCAGCTCTCTTTGACTGCTGTGTATTCCGGGATAACGAATTCCACAGCATCCACAATCTTTTGAACAATCAGGCCGTCCTCTTCCATTTCAAAAACGGTCCGGAAGGCTTCATGCCGCTTTACGACCTGCCGGATCGCTTCCTTAAAGCGCTGCTTATCCAGCTTCCCTTCGATAACTAATTGCCCCGGCACGTTATAAACAAGTCCGTCCCCTTCCAGCTCATTCAAAAGGTATATTCTTTGCTGGGCGGAAGACACCGGATACTTGTCCTGACCTTCTGCCAGAGGGAGAATGGGACTATACGCCGAGTTGTCTGCGTTGTGCAGAAGCTTAGCCAGTTCTCGCACAGTACTATGGCCGAAAAGCTCGCCCAATTGAACACGTTTGCAAAGGGTCTGATCCATCCGGGACAGCATGATCGTCGCTTTCAGGGAATTGCCGCCCAGCGAGAAAAAATCATCCTGAATCCCAATCGGGCTAACCCCCAGGATTTCCTCCCACAAGGCAAGGATCTGCCGCTCCAGCTCACTTGCAGGTGCTTGAATCCCCTCATCGTCTGAAGGAAGCGGGAGCATGGACAGATCAAGACTGCCGTCCGGCTGATACGGAATCGAATCAACCGGAATGACCGTCCTCGGAATCAGATGATCCGGCAGAAGTGCCGCCATCGATGCCTTAGCGGCATACGCGCTGACAGTCCGGCCGGCTTTGCCGGCTGCGTATACGGCCAGAGAAGCGCCAGCGCTATCCCCGCCTGTAAGGTGAACCGCGCAAGAGGCGATACCCGGTACGCTCATCAGAGTTTGTTCCAGCTGCTGAACATGAAATTGAAAGCCTCTGATGCGGGTAAGCTTGTCCTTGTCTCCAATCACAAGAACATCCCCATCCGGTCTATACATGGCGAGCTTGCCCGACGGAGACCAATTCTCTGCGCTTCGTGTATACAATTCGCCCATAATCCCGGCGGCGGCAGGCTGCAAATAACCGTCCAGAATGGCCTGTCCGCTCTGAACAGCCGATTCGGACTCTTTACGGAGTTGATCGGGAGAAAGCAGGGACAGCTCCGACAAACGTAATGTCTCTTCACGGCTCAACTGCTGCAAGAGATGAATGAACGCTTCGGACCACTGCTTCATAATGTCCGGTTCCACCAAATCTGTGCTGTAATCGAAGTCGAGCCACAGCTCCTGACGGATTTCCGTTACATTCAGAAAAAGATCGTAGTGCAGATATTGAACGGGATATGGAAGCATCTCAGTCTCCAGACCCGAGAATGTAAAGCGTTGTATCGGCCGGTCCATATTGAATAAAAGATTAAGCACAGGCAAGTGGCTGCCCGGCATCCGTTCTGCAAGAGCGGCCAGCGAGTAGTTCTGATGAGCCTCCAGAGCGGCCATGCTTCGCTTAACTTGGCCAAGATAATCGGCAAAACGGTCGGATCCCTGTGCCCGGGTTATGACGGGAAGCAGGTTTACGCAGTTTCCGACAAGACAGTAGGCGCCCATCTGGGCCTGTCCGGCTGTCGGAATTCCCACAGCGATTTGCTGCTCTCCGGTTAGCCGGTGCAGCCACAGCTTGTATGCACCGAGCAGCGTCACGAACAGACTGTTCTTGGACCGGATACTCAGCGCCTTAAGCTGCTTGGTCAATGCGCCGTCTATTCTGACGGTAATCCGGCTGCCGTAATGCAGCCTGCGGCGCACATGGCCTACAGGCGAAGGAACCGCCAATACCGGGAGCGGATTCCGGAATTGTTCTTTCCAGAACTCGGCAGCCGCCCGGCTCCCTTCCTGCAGCTGTTGGTTCTGCTGCCAGCTCATGTATTCCCGGAACGGGACAGCGTCCGGCAATCCCGCAGCGGTTCCTTGGAGCAGGGCGGAATAGACCTGCTGCAGCTCGCCGACAAGGAGCGCGATAGACCAGCCGTCCACGGCAAGATGGTGGAAGGTCAGCGACATGTAGTACTCGCCTGCACCACGCTTCAGGATGCGGACCCGGAACAGCGGTTCACCCGATCGCGGGTCAAATGCTGCCGAGTCTTCCAGAAGCCAGCTGCGGTAACTTTCTTCCTGCTGCGGTACAGCTTGAGTTGAGATGTCTTCCAGATAAATAGGGACATCTGCCCGGGGCAGGACGACTTGAAATTCTCCGCCCGGATCGATAACCGTCCGCAAAGCTTCATGCCTCTCCACCAGTCTTTGAAGAGCCTGCTCCATGACGGGTACGCTGAGCTGGCCCGACATCCGCAGCAGCAGCGACTGGTTCAAGGCAGCCGACTCAGCGCTGCCCGTCACCGAGGCGAACCAGAGCTGCTTCTGTTCATTGGTAAGAGGCAGTCTGATCTCGGCTGTGCTTGCGGACGAGGGAGAGTTATCCGTTGGCGGCGCCATAACGGAGGCCTTAACGGATAGCTCCGAATCCGTCCGTGTAATGGGTGGAGCCGCAGTCACCGGTTCCAGATGTCTGCCCGGACCCCCTGCGGAAGCTGCCAGGCTGCCACCTTCCGCCGATTGTGCCGTTGACGCTGCCTCCAGGGAGCGATCCTTCCCGCCTCCCGGCGGACGCCCTGGAGGCTCCGGCAGGAATCCGCCGGCCCGCAGCACGTCTACGGTTTCTTTTACCGCACGGATAATGATCTCCATATCTTGACGGGTATGGGCCGTCGACAGGAAGCAGTTGCGGCCTTCCCAGATATAAATCCCTTTGTGAATCAAGTGATAGAAGAACAATTCGGTGTCCCCGAACGATACAAAACGGAACAAAGAGCCGAAATTCACCATATGAATCGGAACACCCGACGCCTTAAAGTACGCGTTCAGTTCCTTCATCAGGTAAGCGGTCTGATCGTTCAATTCACTGAACAACCGCTCCCCTTCCTCTTTCAAATAAGTCAGTGTCCGCAGGGCGACCCTCATCGTAAGCGGATGTGTACAGAAGGTGCCCCCGACGAAGGTTTTGCGCTTCGCGCTTTGCGGATATGAGCTGTCTCCGAAATTCCAGCTCCCTCCGTCTACCGGATCGACAAAGGCCGTTTTCCCCGCCACTAGGCCGATCGGCATACCGCCGCCCACGACTTTGCCGTAAATGACCAGGTCGGCGCGGATATCAAACCACTCCTGGGCCCCGCCCAAGCCGATGCGAAAGCCCGTGATCACTTCGTCGAAGATCAGCGCAGTGCCGGATGCCGCAGTTATGGAGCGGATTTCCTGCAGGAATTTCTTCGGCTGAAGGTCCGGCCTGCGGCTCTGGACCGGCTCCACTAACACGGCCGCCAGCTCGTGAGCGTGACTCCGTATGACCTCAAGTGACTCCGGATTGTTGTAAGGCAGCATAATAACATCCTGCATGTAATGGTCCGCAATTCCCGGTGCCATCGGCACTGCAAACGCATCGGGAGAATCCGGAGACGCAACACCCAGTACACCATCAAAAGTCCCATGATAAGACCCGGAGAAAATGACAATTTTCGACCTTCCCGTCGCCGCTCTGGCAAGACGCATCGAGACCATGACCGCTTCAGTCCCCGAATTGTAGAAAGCGACTCGCTCGGCTCCCGTCATCTCGCAAATCAGTCCCGCTACCTCTCCCGCAATATCCGACATCGGGCCAAGCGGAGGCAGATCCGTGCGTGCATTTTCCTGTATGACCTCATTCAGAAATTCCGGGTTGTGCCCCAGCAGATTAACACCGAAGCCCATCGTCAAATCAATATATTCATTGCCATCCACATCCCACATTTTCGATCCCGTGGACTTCTGCGCGATGATAGGATATACCATTTCCTTCCAGTACGAACGGAAACCGGAGACATTCCGGTTATTGGCATGAACATGCCGGGTATCGGATGTCAATCGCTTGGAGCCTTGGGTCCGACCGATATACTGCTGCATGAAATCCGCCAGATAGCGGCTTTGCCTGGGTGTAAATCCTCCATCCTCTCCAATGACGAGGGGCTGGTATGGAACGAACGGCTTGGTTCCGGTTGCAGCAGTTGCAGCAGTTGCAGCAGTTGCAGCAGATCCGGCTGCCTTAGCGGACTCCATAGCCGGCGGGCCGCTTATGAGCCCCGCTGCCGCTTCTGCGCCAACGGTGGCCGGGCCAGCGGGTGCATCTGCAAACGGTGTTCCGCTGCCTGTTACTGAACCTGCTGCAAGCCCTACTGCCGGGTCAATTCCCCGCACATGCTCACGATCTGATCCCGGCAGGACCGCTCCGCTGATGACATCCAGCTGGCGGTTCATAATACCCGCGAAATTCTGCTGCTGGGCATTCATCAGTTCAAGCTGCATAGTCAGCAGCCGCTCGATCGTTCCGCCGCCGGCAGCATTATTCGCCGCCCCCCTCCCCGTAAACGTGTAGGGTTTCGCTGATTCAGGCTGCTGCGGGGATAAGCCGGCTAATGCCGGTGTACCCGTATGCGGCTGCCACGCTTCCACTTGCTGCCGGTCTTCCTTCGGGGGAACCGGCTGGTTCTCCCTCAGCGGCACTACTTTACCGGCTGATTCGCCCGGATAATCAGGCTGCCGCGCTGCATCCCGGCCCGCAGCCGCCTCCACCCTGTTAAAAGCGGGCGGAGCCGGGCAATGATCCGCAACATAAGCGGCAAGTAAAGATAGGTTCGTGACGGACTCGAAGAACTGAGCCATTGGAACATCGACGCTGTATGTATCCTGAATCTCTTTTCTCACCTGCACGAGCATGATCGAATCCAGACCCATCTCCAGAAAGTGCATCAGATCGTCGATCCCGTCCGCTTCAAAACCGGAAGCCCGGGCGACGATATCCTTCAGCTCTCTTGTGATTCCCTCGGCGGTCATGGCAGAAGCACCCCATTTCCGATCAGTCTCGTATGCACCCGGCACCCCATCTTGGTAATCCGCGGACGCTTGACGCAGATAAGGAAGACTGCGCTCCTGCACAGCTTCATACGCTGCCGCCGTCTCCTGCCTTAATGCGCCGCCATCGCCCAGCGCGTGAGTACTCAGGCCGGACTGGCGGATTGGTCCTTCATTCTGCGCAGACTTCGGGCTGTAGTCCGCCCAGCATCTGCTGCGTTCAAAAGGATACAAAGGCAGCGGGACTCTCTTGGCGCCGCCTGAAGCAGCGTGCAGTGCTTGCCAGTCTATGACTGCGCCCTGGACATACAATTCGCTGAGCTGGTTTGCCTGCTTTTCACCGGCATAACCCTGCGACAGTACTTGCGCTATTACGGCTGCCGCTTCTTCTCTGCTGTTGAACAGATCGGTATCCGTCACTTCGCCCGGTGCCTTAGCCCGCCCCGTATCGGACACGATTTTGAACACGCCCTGATAAATTCCAGGTCCAGACTGTCCGGATGCCAGCAGCCGGAGCTTATCCAGCAGTTCTTCCGTTGAAGAGGCGGCAATTCCCGCTCGATGCTCCAAATGCAAACGGCCCGTATTGGCCGTGAAGCACATATCTTCAAGAGGCAGAGAGTCATGATGCGCCAAAAGTTTCTCGTAAGCACAGACCAGCTGATGCAATGCCGCTTCACTCTTAGCGGATAATGTCAACACATGAGCCTGCTCCGGATTGCTTGCGCCCTTTGCCGGTCTCACAGCTTTAAACTGCTCTACCACCACATGAGCGTTAGTCCCGCTAAACCCGAAGGAGCTCACCCCTCCCCGGATCGGAACCTCCCCTTTGTGAAGCGGATTCCGGACGGAATCAACGTAAAACGGTGACGCTTGGAACTGGATATTTTTATTCGGTTTCTTAAAATGAAGCAGCGGCGGATTCTCCTGATACTTGAGCATCAGCACCGATTTAATCAGACTTGTAATTCCGGCAGCTTCAAATAAATGACCGATATTGGCTTTGACCGATCCGATTGCACAGAACTGCTTCTGATCCGTATAAGCTTCAAACGCTTGGCTCAAACCGGCAATCTCAATAGGATCGCCCAGCTTCGTCCCCGTTCCGTGAGCTTCGATAAAAGTAAGCGTGCCCGGATGGATCCCGGCATCCTGCCAGGCAGCCTCCACTACGCCGGCCTGTGATACCGGATTCGGTGCCGTAATCCCAATTGTGGCCCCATCCTGATTCACGGCACTTCCCTTGATAACAGCGTAGATGTGGTCGCCATCTTCCACTGCTTTGCTGAGCGGCTTCAACAGAACCGCTCCGACTCCCTCGCCTACACCCGTTCCGTCCGCATCCATGTCAAAAGTCCTGGCTCTGCCGTCCTGGGACTCCATATCCAGACCCAGCCTCGTAGGCAGCAGCATCGTGCGAACGCCTCCGGCGATTGCCATTTCACAGTCCCCGGACTGCAAAGCGCGGCATGCCAGATGAACCGATACCAGAGAAGAAGAACAGGCGGTATCCACCGTCACGGCCGGTCCCTTCAGATCCATGAAATAAGAAATTCTGCTTGCCAGTACAGAAGGAAGATTCCCTACAATATATTGAGAAAATTTCTCCGGGCTGCTTTTGGAAACCAGCCGCTCATAATCGTTGCCGACCTTGGAATAGCCGACATAGACGCCGACCTTGCTTCCCCGCAGCGAGCCGCCCGCATACCCCGCATCCTCGACCGTATGCCAGGCGGTTTGCAGGAACAGCCGTTGATTCGGGTCCATAAGAGCAGCTTCCGCCGGACTGATTTTGAAGAAAGAATAATCGAACTTGTCGATCTCATCCAGATAACCACCCTGGACAAATCCGTGATCCTCCGGATTGCAGTCCATAGCAGCCAGGTAGGCAGCGGCATCCTTCTGTCTTTCCGTGCCGTAAGAACTAATGCTGTCCCTGCCGTGTACGAGATTGTCCCAGAACTCATCAGCCGTTGCGGCTCCAGGAACGTTCAAAGACAATCCGATAATCGCGACATCCTTGTCGGAAATGTCCGGCAGATTATCTCGTCCCGCGTGTGCTACTGTCTGACCCCGCTTCAGCAGATGCGCTGCCAGGTCGGCTATGGACGGGTAGGCGAACAAATCCGTCACGGACAGGCTTACGCCGTAATGAGTGTCTATTTTCTCAAGAATTTGCACGAGCTGTATGGAGGTCGCTCCTATTTCGAAATAACCGTCCATGAGATTAATCCGGCGCTTACGGAGTACTTCACAGCAAATATCATGCAGAGTCTGCTCGATCTCTCGCGCTGCGGCCGCGGTCGTCCCGGACGATGCCTCTATGCGAGGGGCAGACTTCCCGATTTGAGCGGACTCTTCCGTATGCTTCTGCGCAGGATGCAGGTTATCCGAGTGCTCGCTAGGTGCGAATTCCGCTGCTTCTGTAACAGGCTCCGACTCCTGAACGGTCCCCGAAGTAAGTGCCTGTGAGTCAGCCTGCGTCTTGAGCGCGGCAGCTTCGGCAGCCGCTTGAATCCCAGGCTGTTCCGGCAGTTCCGGTTGATTCGCCTCTTCCACCGAATTTCTTCCTGCACTTTCCTCCAGCTGGTCAAGAAGCTCCCCTAATTCCGCAATCACTTCGGCGAACTCGCCGGCTTCGTACTGCTTGGCCAGCTTATATCTTTGTACTTTCCCGCTGGTCGTCTTGGGCAGCTGCTTGATCGGCACAATGCTGTTGATCGCCCAGCCTCCGTTACGAGCCAGCAGCTTTTGCAAAGCAAGCGCGATTGGCGCAAATTTAGCCAGCGTTCTTTTGGATACGACAAACACAGCAATTTCTTCTTCTCCGGATTCAGGGTTTTTAACGCCGCACGCCGCTACCCGTCCAAGCTCGACCCCTTCCACTTCCTCTGCTACCCGTTCAATGTCATGCGGATAAATATTGCCGCCGTTAATAAAAATAATATCTTTGGCACGGCCCGTAACAATCAGCCGCCCGTTGCGTATAAACCCGAGATCACCCGTAATGACCCATCCATCCGGGGTGAACAACGCTGCCGTAGCCTGAGGATTGTGATAGTAGCCCTGCGTCACATTGCGGCCCTTAATCTGGATCATGCCGATCGTGTCTTCTTCAAGCGGCTCGTTATTCTCACCCGCAATCCTCATCTGGCAATAATCGATTACGGGACCGATATCTACGAAGCTGACCACGTTAGCAGCATCCGGAGCCTCTTCCACTACTTTCTCCCCCGTGTTCAGATGGTCGCGATTCAAATAGTACGTCACGAACTGGTAATCCGGAGAATCAATGGCCACACCAACCGAAGCTTCCGCCAGACCGTAAGCGGGAATAATAGCATTGCGGCTTAATCCATAAGGGGCAAGCATGTCCAGGAAGGAGAAGCATAACTCCGTCGAAATCGGTTCCGCTCCGTTCAGAATGACCCGCACGCTGGATAAGTCCCAGCCTTCCGCTTTTTCCGGTTTAAAGAAGGTCAAAAAGTAGTTGTAACCAAAATTCGGCGATGAGAGATGAGTCACTTTATGCTGACTTGTCTTTTTCATCCAGAGTACCGGCTGCCGGATGAACAAATTGGTCGGCATAATATATTGAGTAATCCCAGCGATATACGGGGAGAAATGATTGCAAATTAGTCCCATATCATGAGTTAACGGCATCCATTGCAGCGTGGAATCGTTCTCCGACAATTCTTCTCTGAGGCTGATCGCGCAAGCATTGTGAATGAGATTGTCATGGGTCAGCATGACGCCCTTGGGATCACCCGTTGACCCTGATGAGAACTGGATAAAAGCCAGGTCTTCCGGCTTAGGACTATAGGACACCCCATGCGGCCCATGCCCATACTCATCCTCCATCGTCAGAACCTTGCCCTCCATCGCGTGGAGCAGATCCGATGAATCGCCTTTGGTTTTGAGCTTCGTGAGGTTCTCAAGCGTCTTGCCCGTTGCAAGCATGAACGGTTCTTTGAGAAGCTGCCAGATCTTGAACACTTTCATTTTGTGCTCTTCGTTATTGCCTACGCTAAGGGGCACCGGTATCATTCCGCCCATCACACAAGCCCAGAAAGCCGTCAGAAATTTCCGGTTATCATCCAGTTGAAAGACGATTTCCTGCCCCGGCTTGATTCCCTGATCCTGCAGAACATTCAGAAACCCCATTGCTTCGTTATAGAATGCCTGATAGGAAAGAAAAATTTCCTGCTCATCGCCCTCAATGAATGTGATTCCTTTATTCTGGACCCCTTTTCTTCCCTCGATTACATCTGCCAGTGTCTCCAATTGATCTATGAACATAGATTCCCCTCTCCCGTGAAAAGATTTGGTATGTGCTGTACCGCTCATGATGAATTGCGTCAAAAATAGACCCTTGTCTAACACCGGAATCTATTAGCATTTTCTATATTTTCTTTTTTATGGGTATAAAGAAGCATACGAGATCTCTAAATCAGGGCTGTACACCTATCAATCTACCTATACGGCTATTATGAAGTGATTTGCGTCGTCCTTTGTTGACGGAGGTATCTTCTTATCCACGATTCTACGGCATGCCTGTTTCTCACAACACGGTTAGACTCTGGGAACTTATACCTATAAAACTTAGCAAAAATTCCATCATATGGTACTTTAGAGCAATAATCAGGTGATTCGAATTAACCATATCCATGACCTCTATTCTGTTGTAAAATAGCGCATAAAGCCATAAAACGTTGAATTACAAAGGATTTTGCTCTTTTGGAGGTGGCAGCGGTCTATAAAATAGATTTGTGTAGGGCCAGAAGAGTTCTAGCTGGAGTCTAATAGAGTCTGGATGGCCGAGCTCTGAAGATGTCTGGGGAGAAGAATGGATGAATCGCAAAAGTTTATTGCCTTTATTTTCTTCCACTCGTAAAAAAATGTCAATAATTCGTAAGATATAGTTCTTGTAAATTAACAATTTTTAACCATTCTAAACTTTTTTAAGTAAAATTACAATCTTTACACGAAATTAAAAAAAGCAAACGGCAGCGAATGCTGCTCGTTTGCTTTTAGAATCTTATTCTATTCAACGGTTAGAATTCGCGGAGACGTGGCTCTGACTACTTTGGAAGCTCCCCACGAGCCGAAGCCTACTGCTAAGAAGCTTAACAGTACAGCAGTCCCGATCCCCCCCCAATTCAGAATGAGCGGCATTTTAACAATCCCGTAATCCGACAAAATATAATTCAGCAGAACGGGCAGTCCGTATAGGCCGAGCGGTATGCCTGCCAAAGCTCCGACGGCGGATAGGGCCAGTGTACCAGACGTAACTGCGGACCGTATCCCTCTGGATGTCATCCCGATTGACTTGTAAATTCCGTATGTTTTTTGTTCCTTACGGATGTTGATGCGGCATATGCTATAGACGATAACTAAAGTCACTATGACGAACAGCAGACCCATAATCGTCATGGGAAGTACAAGTACAGCTACGGCTTGAGAGAATACCTGCTTCACAAGCGATTCGTGAGTGGCTGCCCATACGGCACTGCCGAATTTGCCCTCCACTTCATGAACGAAGCTGTCGGGAGAAGTACCCGGCTGGAGATTAATGAAGTACGCGTCCATAGCATCGAAGTCAGGCTGGATGCTGCGCACCGCCTCTACCGGCACCCGGGCCGAATAAGACATGTTCGCAATTGCCTGATAGATTCCCGTAAGGGTCAACGTTGTTTTCTCGCCCTGAATATAGACGTCCAGCGAATCGCCGATAGATTTATTAAGCGTCCGGGCCACATTGACTCCGACGGCGATTTCATTCGGCCCGGCGGGATTGCGCCCTTCCAGATTAACGACTCCGATATCGTCATATTTGCCCTCTACGACGGACATGATTACACTTAGCGAATCTTCGCCCGGCTTTGAATTACCTGCAGAGCCCACTGGCAGCACACCGTTAATCTCCCCCAGACGGCTGTGGTTCTTAATTCTGGGATCAGCTAAGACTTTCTGCTCAAACTCTTTGTTCGATACCTGCATGTTATTGTCGATTCTGAGCGAGACATCCGAGGAGTCGTATCCCCAAGAAGCAATGGTCGTGTTCATGGACACAATACTGAAAATAAAGACAAATCCGAAGATAAGCACAGCAGTCGTCGAAGCCGAGATCAGCGCCATCAGCAGCGAGCCACGGATATTCTTCATTACTCCTCTGAGTCCGATCGAGACCGGAATCGGAAGTCGGTCGAATCCGAACAGCCTGCCGCCGGAAGTCTTCATCCGCCGTGTCATCTTAGCGGAGTCCTTCTCCGACATACCGAAACGGATGGCCTGAACCGGCTGGATCGAGCGGGCTTTATTCGAGAAGAAGTACGCCGCCGCAATTACGGTAGCTACGATCAGCAGTCCGACGATAACCGCCGAAGCCCCGAACTCTATCCCGATTCCTGAATCCGGTGTCCTCAGATAAGACAGGGACATCTCCACAACGGTCCGCGAGAAGAAATAACTGAGCACGATGCCGGGCACGACTGCGACAACAGCCAATAGCGCGTACTGGATGACATAAATCCCGACGGTTCTTCCCGAAGTGAAACCCATCGATTTCAACACGCCGATGGTCTTGTAATTCGATAAGATCGCGTCGGAGATGGTGAATCCAACCGTGTAGAGGGCTACAATAATCATAAACACGGCCAGGAAAATCATGATGAAGCCGATCATTTTATTCGTAATCATATAAAAAGAAGACAAACTTTCAAATCTCGACACCGATTCCAGATAAGGTGTGCCCAGTTTCTTCTCGAAAGCCGCCCAATAAGAAGCGCTCTGGCTGTAATTATCGAATCTAAGACCCATCATATGCCGGTCTTTCCCCTCCATGACGGACAGATACTGTGTATAATCCTGAGTGTTCATCCAGATTCTCGATGTAGAGGTGAACGGTGAACTGTAAGGAATATCCACTACCACGGCGGACACCCGGAGCTGCAGGGTCTCTGCATCTTTCTGAAAAGAAAGCGTATCTCCGACATTGATTTTGTTCGCATAAGCGAGTGAAGTCGGAATCCAAATCGTTCCGGCTTGAGGTACCGGCGACTGGCTGCCCTGCACAAAGACAAGCTGATCGACAGCCATTGGTCCCGCCGGTGTATCCATCATAAACAAATCCGTATTGGGATAAGCCTTGTCTCCGTGAGAATAGCCTGCTATATAGCGGTATCGCATCATTTCGGATGCAGTCACGCCTGACTGCTTCTCCCACCATTCGTGAACAACCGCCGGATCATGAAGTCCTTCCTCTAACCTCAGAAGTTCATGCGAGCCGTTGACCCGGTTATGAAAATCGGAGTAAATACTCCCCGTATTGTTCATGACCACAATAGCTGTCGAGAACAGCAATGAAGCAAGCATGATGATCAGACCGATAAACACCGTCTGGACTTTTTTCCTCTTCAAATTGGATAAACAAAGCAGCCAAATGGGATACATCGTCCCTCACTCCTTTCCCGAGACAAAGGCATAAATCATTTTCTCGCGGGCGTCTATGTTCTCTTCCCGGAATTTATCCAGTTCGAGAATACCCGCAATCCGGCCGTCTTTTACGACAATGAGCCGGTCGGCTCTGCAAGCCGCCTTCAGATCATGCGTCACCATCACAACGGACTGGCCCTGCTGATTCATCCCGGTCAGAATATCGAGAATCGCCGTGCCCTGCTCCTGGCTCAGTGCACCGGTGGGTTCATCGGCAAAAATAATTTCCGGGGAATTAATGAGTGCGCGGGCTATGGCCGCTCTCTGCTGCTGTCCGCCGGATACTTGAGCAGGCAGCCTGTTCTTCTGGCCGTCTATGCCCATTTTGTTCATCAGCGACAGAGCTTTGCCCTTCACTTCACTCTTGCTGAAGCCCGCCACATACCCCGGAAAAGCGATGTTCTCGAAAAGCGTCAAATCCGGTACGAGATTGATCGACTGGTATACATAACCGATTTGTTTAGCGCGAAAATGAGCCAAGTCCGTCTCGGAATAATCATCAATCCGCTTGCCCTTAAAATAAATCTCTCCAGATGTTACACTGTCGAGCCCGCTCAGCATGTACAGCAGGGTGGACTTTCCTGACCCGGAGCTCCCCATGATAACGGTAAAGTCACCTTCATACAGCTCCAGATTAATATCTTTAGCGGCATGGAAGAGTTCGGTCCCGGTCGCATACGTTTTTCTTAAACCGGAGCAATTCAAAATAACATTTTTATTAATAACTTGAAGCATTATTCATTACCTCCTTAAATGGATACACTTAGACGCACGAAGCCCATTTCCGGCATTTCTTACAACAAGAAGGTAGCTAATTACGGATCGGTTAAACTTTCTATTTGCAGAATTCGGATGGTTCAGAGGTTTAAACAGTTGAGGTAGATTTGGATTTGGAAGGCGCTGATGGCCGTATTGTGAGCTGGGAAATACTCTAGGAGGTATGAAAACTTCTATTCGTTCAGCAAACTTACATTGCCGCTATCGGATCGCAGCTCTACTAAAGGACCGGCGCTTCCGGCCGCTTCCGGCAGTGTCACTCTCTTTACCCCGCTATCGGTCTGCAGATTCGTACTCAGGGACGCAGGTGCCGTACTCGTCTGGACGGTAATATGACCGGTATCTGTAACAACGGTGATCGGACCGGCGATCTCCTTCAACCGGAGAGTCACATTACCGGTGTCCGATTTGACATCGAACTTGCCGCTTGGAACGTCTGCATCAATGCTGCCCGTATCGCTGCTGAAGGCAAATTGAGCGGATCGGATGTTGTGAACCCGGATCGGATCCGTATCGGTTTTGACTTCCAGCAGCTCTACACCCGTTTTTGCAGGGATCGCTACCGAAAGCTTAATTTTGCTGTAAAGGTCGAACACTCTCAGTCCGCCCTTTTCTTTGAATTCGACCGTCAGCACACCGTTATTCTTGACAGCCGTCAGCTCATAATCCTTTTCCCATTTACGTGTAGCCTTGCCGTTCATCTGAACCTGGATTTCATTCCCGTCCGCGGGTATAACCTCGATCTCCCCTATATGGGACTCGACCTTCACTTCCCGTAATCCATCGGTGCTTACGCTCTGCCTCTGATTCAATTCAACGAGATTAAAAGGGGACTGGCCCATAAAGAACAGAATGACGTTACCGATTATGGCAATGCCGATCAATGATCCCGCGAGAATGAATAGCTTTCTAACCGACATTCTTGTATCTCCTTTCCACCATTTGAAGATTGTAGTTCAAATAGCGTACCGTTTGTCTGAAGTACCATTTCGTAAGTTGAAACAGACCGAGAATCAGGATGATTCCGAGCCCGATATAGCCAAGCATCAGGAATAAATCGCTGAGCAGGGATACCGTAAGTCCGTGCTGGATGAGCATAATGACCGGCGAGCCGAGCAAAGCCAGTGCCAGCAGATAGCAGCAGCCGAGCAGGAAGAGGCTCCCTAGGAACGGCACCAGCACCAGCACCAGATTGATGGTGCCCAGAGCTGCCGTAGCAAGCGCCGCCTTGGTGACCGTGGCCAGCGTTGGCGATATTCCCGCCTTGCGGACCTGCAGCTGGGCGAGCACTTCTCTGGCGATTAATTTCGGCTGGCCGAGACCTCGAGCCGTTTCTTCCTCCGAGCGGCCCCTGTAGGCTGCATGTTCAAAATGGGCTTCATAATCGCCCAAAATTTCATCTTGTTCGAGTTTGGGCAGAGACTTCAAATAACGGGCCAATTCGCGCAAGTAGGTTTCTTTATTCACCGGATTGTCCCTCCTCAATCATTTCCTCCACGCCTTTGGCAAATAGCCGCCACTCCGCAATCTGCTCACTCATGACTGCGTGTCCTTGCTCTGTGAGCTTGTAATATTTGCGAGGCGGCCCTTCCGTGGATTCTTTGAGATAAGAAGAGAATAAACCGTCAAGCGTCAGTCTGCGCAATAGCGGATAGATGGTCCCTTCCGCGATTTCGAACCTGCGGGAGATTTGCTCGACCAGTTCGTATCCATAACGGTCCTGTCGCGCCGTCAATACGAGCACACACAACTCCAGGACCCCTTTTTTGAATTGTACATTCATGGTTATTCACCATCACTTTGCTTGGTACTAATTATTGCAAGGTACCGTGTAAAGTTATGGTAGCATAATCTGGAAAACTTTACAAGGTACGGAATATGCCCTTTTTCGGCTTCAATAAAGGACTACCATGATCCGATGCGGCAGCCGTTTTGAATAGTGACGGAATAGGAGCTGCCAGTTTACATTAAGGAAATTGGGATTTCTTCAATTAGGCAACATTTTCCACATAAATCCGTCTACATCTTTAGATTCCCTTCCCTAATCCGCTTCAAGGAGTGATTGCATTGAAAAAGTTTGTATCCGGCATGATCGCCGGAATCGGTATATCCGCCTGCACGATTGTTTTCGCATCCCCAAGCCTGCAAGCGTATTTATTCCCGAGTAAAGTAACGGTTCATATGGACGGCGCACACTCACAACTGGATCTTATCAATAATCCCGTCATTAATTACAATAACAAGGCATACATCCCTCTGAGAGCTTTCTCAGACGCCGTGAACGCCGAAGTGACCTATTCCCCTCCTTCCTCCGCATCCGATGGAAAAAGCGCCATTGACCTGTACGTATCCTCCGAATCGCCGGGAGTCACCCTGGAAGATACGGATGGTTATGTTTCGGTCAGTCGTCTGAGCGTCATTAAGGATACGGACAGCATAACCGGAATTCTGCGGGTGAATAAAGAGCTGTCCGGCCGGATCATTGAGATTCATGCTGTGGGCAAGGACAACACCATCACCGGTTCTACCGTGATCCTGCCGCCCAGCAAAGACTCAGCCCCAGCCGCTAACGGGGAAGCGATTACATTTACTGCGCCGTTCTATGCCAGAGGCTTAGCAGACTCCTATGAAGTCGTTGTTCGGGATACGTGGGGGGTTATGTATACAGAAGGATTCCATGACGGCTTCCTGACAGATGTGGCGGGGCTTGTTTTTGGACGCCCGGCTGTTAATGAAGGGGTTCGCGGAATCGCTCCTGTCCTGGAATTCAAGAATGGAAGCAAAGACGACATTGTTATTGATCCTCTCCAGGTGGAGTACGAGGTTGTCCGCATAGATTCCGGTAAAGAAGAAGTTATTTACAGCAGACGGCTCCCTCTTCTTCAAGGACTCCTGCCTGCCGAATCCATTTACAGCGCTAAGCTTCCCGTATGGGATTTCAAAGATAAAGAAGGCAAGACGGTGAAACCCGGCAAATATGCAGTCCAAATTAAAGCTCCTTCTTCCTTGAATTTTTCTTATAAAAGCAGCGGCGAGACCCAGACTATTGAGAAATTAAGCCGTTACACGAGATGGGAGTACGACTTAACAGCCCGGCAAATTAACGACGGCTTCTAGGGACATAAAAGCCTGGAAGAAAACACGGAGCGAAGTGTTTTCTTCCAGGCTTTTTTTGGCAAGGAATAGAATTCAAGAAGGCCGCTTATCTGCGTAGCTTCCCCCTTGATAAGAAGTCTCGTCCTGCTTGATCTTCTTATTGCGCCGCCGGGCCTCTTCCAGAAGCTCGGAAGCGTCATCCTGGGGTTCATAGCCGATCAACTGTTTCAAATAGCCGATATCGTAATAATTTCCCGAGTTATTAGACGTGCCGTACAAACACAGAAATTTGATCGAAGAATCTGCCTCAATACAGCGTAAGGCCAACTGCACCATATCCCGGGAGGATATCCAAATATGAGCGGACCGCTCGGAATGAGGCCGGTCGTCTCCCGGAAAATTCCCGATCCTCATATTAATGGACGAAATATTATGCTTATCGGCATAAAGCCTGCCAAGCAGCTCAATATAACACTTGCTCAAGCCGTAGAAACTATCCGGCCGGTAGGGATCGGTTACCTCCACATCCTCGCCAACCCTGTAATACCCGGTCGCATGATTGGAGCTGGCAAAAATAACTCTTTTGACACCATTCTTACGGGCAGCTTCGTATACGTGATAAGCCCCGGTCACATTGACCGGCAGTACTTTGCCCAGAAAATCCTCACTATCCTCGGCCCAAGCAATATGCAGCACCGTATGCACACCCTTGGTCAATTCCTCCAGCATAGCAGGATCGGTGACATCCAGTGGAACAATCCCCTTCTTCTCATCCGCCTCAATATCCGCTCCCAACACTTCGTACTTCCTTATTCCGCGCAGTCCTTCTATGATGGCCTGCCCGATGATGCCGGAAGCACCCGTAATCAAAATTTTCCGCTTCACAGTAATCTCTCCTCTATCCCAAATATATAGACTCTCATCTCCTGACAGGAAACATAATAACCGGCGATTTTCAGATCCATCTGTATAAATTTACCCTTCTAACTAAATCTGTAATCTCTATCTCTTCTTCTATAGTTTGGAAAACTGCAGACGGGGTTACAATTTCTCTGTGTGTCGGCATGAAAAAACCCGGATGCCACCAGCACCGGGTTCACTTTAAACAATTAGTCAGCTTACAGCTAATACAATCATTCCGATTCCGCCCGCTTCCAGAATGGCAGCTTCGAGCCTTCGGACGTGCTCCACGCCAAATACAATCTTCCATTCGCCAAGCTCCGGCAGGTAGAGAGTCGTATCTCCCTCTGCCGCGTGATACAGCACGTACAGGTGCGCTGCTGCATCGCCACCCGCATGATCCCGCAGAGTGTAGGCAATGCAGTGCTCGGCTGCATGCTCGAAGTACAGACGGCTGCGAATCTCCTCCGCGCTTCTCATCCGGAATGCAGGATGTCCGGCCCGCAGCGCAATCAGCGCTTTCAGATAGGCCACATCATCCCGCCGCTCGAAACACCGGTCCCAGTCCATCATGTTAATCTCATCCGGCGAATTGTAGCTGTTCTCGACTCCGTTCTTCGTCCGCATGAACTCCTGCCCGGCATGAAGAAACGGAATGCCCTGGCTCGTCAGTACGATCGCGGACGCGAGCCGGTGCATCTGTCTGCGCACCTCTTCCGGCCGTTCTCCGGCCGACAGGCTAATTCCATCCCACAGTGTCCGGTTATCATGACACTCCGCATAATTCACACATTGCCCGGGTTCCTGGGCAAAGAGCTTCATGCCTTCGTGATAAGGAATGCCTCCCACAATACCCAGCTTTACCCCGAACGCGGCTTGTGTATCGCCGCCGATAAAGCCCCGGCTCCACTGCGCGTCAAAAATATTCCCTTTGACCGCATCTCTGAGCACGTCATTAAACTGGCCGATCCGGGGCAGCCGGTCAGCCTGCTGCTGATTGGCTCGATCCGGCCAAGGTAGCTCGGTCTCCATGATCCAGCCTTCCCCGATCAGAATCATAGAAGGATCTATCTCATCCAGCCTCATACGAATTTCCGTCATCGTACCGACATCGAGAAGTCCCATCAGATCGAAGCGGAACCCGTCCATCCGGTATTCCTTCGCCCAGTAGAGCACGGAATCCAGAATGAATTTCCGCACCATCCGTCTTTCCGAGGCCATTTCGTTCCCGCAGAAAGACCCATCGGAGAGGGTGCCGTCACTTTTATAGCGGAAATAGTAGCCTGGAACAAGCTTGGTCAGATTAGCCCGGTAAGCATCATACATATGGTTATAAACCACATCCATAATAACCCGGAGTCCCCGGCTGTGGAGCGCAGCGATGAGTTCTTTCAATTCCCGGACACGGGCGGCCGGATCGTAGGGGTCCGTCGCATAGGAGCCTTCCGGCACATTATAATTCTTGGGATCATATCCCCAGTTATACTGGCCGTCCTCCAGGCGGGTCTCATCTACGCTTTCCGTGCTGAAATCGTATACCGGCATAAGCTGCACATGCGTGACGCCAAGATCCGCCAGATGATCGAGGCCCGTCTTAATCCCTCCGGGTCCGCGGGTACCCGATTCGCTTAATCCGAGAAATTTCCCTTTATGGGCAGCACCGCTTGCCGGATGAACCGTGAAGTCACGAACGTTCACTTCGTAAATAACGGCATCGACGGCGGAGACCGGTTCCGGCCCCGCGTCCTGCAGCCCGTCATCTGTCTTCAGCCAAGCGGAAGGAGTCGTCCGGGACAGGTCGGTCAAATATCCCCGATCCCCGTTGACGCCAACCGCTCTCGCATAAGGATCAACCGCTTCATTCCACTGATCGCCGATCCGGACCCGATACGTATAATATCGGCCTTCCAGATCCTCCCGGACGGTCAATGCCCAAGTTCCTTTTACAGAACGCTCCATGGCCAGAACCTGCTGCGGTTCCCCCTGCCAGCTCTCATAGAGCACCAGAAAGGCCTCGAACGCCGTCGGCGCCCATAGCTTGAAGTCGGTCCCATCCGCTGCATACCGCGCACCCAAATCATCCCCGTCGTAATAAAAAGCATCGTCAAACTGCTCTGAAAACACTGAAATCCCCGCGGATGCAGCCGGATCTCCATAGTCAATGGCATAGTCCGGTTCCTTCTGAACAGCCATAGGTTCACACCCTTTCATAGAATTTTACAGCTGTATGGGTTTATAACCGGTTTTTCATAAAAACGATTACATGTTCATGGTTAAAAAACTACGTGCAAATTTCCATCTTTTACGCAAAAAAAGGCGTACTACAAGAGTACGCCTTTTACTTTGGACAGTCAAAAACAAGCTTGCTGCGGCTCGAACAGACCTCATGCAATCGGGCCCATTCTCTCGTCCGTACGCCGCCGGATTATTCGAGAAAATCCTTGAGTCGCTTGCTGCGGCTCGGATGTCTCAGCTTACGGAGCGCCTTGGCCTCGATCTGACGAATCCGCTCGCGGGTCACGCCGAAGACTTGACCGACTTCCTCCAGCGTACGGGTACGCCCGTCATCAAGCCCGAAACGCAGACGCAGCACGTTCTCTTCCCGCTCGGTGAGCGTATCGAGCACGTCCTCCAGCTGCGTCTTGAGCAGCTCGAATGCTGCCGCATCCGCCGGTGCCAGCGCATCCTGATCCTCGATGAAATCGCCTAGATTCGTGTCGCTTTCCTCGCCGACGGGCGTTTCGAGCGATACCGGTTCTTGAGCGATCTTCATAATCTCGCGAACCTTCTCCGGGCTGAGCTCCATCAAAGCGGCAATTTCTTCAGGCGCGGGCTCCCTTCCGAGTTCCTGGAGCAGCTCTCTCGAAACGCGGTTCAGTTTGTTGATCGTCTCAACCATATGTACGGGAATACGAATCGTCCGAGCCTGATCCGCAATGGAGCGGGTGATCGCCTGGCGGATCCACCATGTCGCATAGGTGCTGAATTTGAAGCCTTTCGTATGATCGAACTTCTCTACGGCTTTCATCAGCCCCATATTGCCTTCCTGGATCAGATCCAGGAAAAGCATGCCGCGCCCAACGTAGCGCCTGGCAATACTCACAACAAGCCTGAGATTGGCTTCTGCCAGTCTCTGCTTGGCTTGTTCGTCCCCTTGTTCAATCCTCTTTGCCGTATCCACTTCTTCCTCGGCGGAAAGAAGTCCGACACGTCCGATTTCCTTTAAATACATGCGTACAGGGTCATCAATCTTGATGCCTGCAGGCAGAGAGAGATCATCCACTACTTCATCCTGCTCCCGAGATTCGCCCGCTGCGCCCCCTCTGCTTTGCCCGGTGAACGCCTTGTTCGCCGATCCCAGCACAGCTTCGATCTCTATTCCCGTCGCTTGATCCTTCGCCATTCGTTCAGCTCCCTGCTTCCTGAAATCGGGCCTAGCCTTGCTTCCAGCAAGCTATTCTATAAGCTAACCTGTGTTGATAAGCCCGCAGGTGATGCTTCCATCCCTCATAGTACCTTACAAAGTATAAGTATTGACGCTAGTGTAAAATTATGATATATTTAAAATACCTATACAAAATTGAGCACATGTAATTTTAACATAATAACGGTTGTTTTTCAAGACCCTTTTGCGTTAACCCGCGAGAGGGTTTTATTTTATACGAACCGTTAATTCTACCACCTATCCGTCAAAATAGCAAAGATTGTATCCCCGTTGAATTCCTCCCTTTTTCCCTTGGTCCCTATTCTTCGCGCTGCCTATTTCATTTTAACGTTCTTGCACAGCCTAAGGTTCCGGCATATATGGATAAATGCTGTTTACTAATGGAATTTTCTGTGACAAAGAGGCAAAAACAGTCCTTTTCTATCACCTTTATTAGTCATGTTATATTGAATGGTAACTTTCCGGTACGTTAAAATAGTCTTAAAACGTATCTCCATAAAGGATGAATCCCTTGTCTCCCATGTCTTCTTTCCTGCAGCCGTCCGGTGCCCGCGCTTTTTTCGACGAATCCCATACACGCCACCTTCTGCTACGGATCCGCTTCATTTCGATTCTGCTGATTGTGACTTATCCCTACTATTTTTATATCGATTTTGTTCAGCTCAAGGATTTTCCTTTCTCCGGTTACCGTCTCGGATCTATCCTGATTCATAGCGCCAGCCTCCCTGTATCCGCACTCTTTCTCGGCTTATACCGTGTATACAGCAGGAAGCCTTCTTTTAAAGGAATGCTCGGACCTGTTCTTCTCATCCACTTGTATGCCGGCTATTATATATGGATCGGTGCAGCCTCTTCGCTTAACAGCCAGAGTCTGACAGGAAACGTGGATGCGTATATCATCATCTTGCTCAGCACAGCTATTGTCCTTCCTCTCAAACCTAGAAATTTTCTGTTCCTTCTGCTTTCTGTTCATCCTTTGTTCCTGATAGTCCTGTTCCTGACCAGCCACGATAAGTATACATTGTTAAGCAAACAGACCAACACGACGGCAACGGCCGTCATCGCTTTCTTTATCGTCAGCACCTTCTATCATTTCCGGCAAAAAGATTTCACCCACACCGAGATGCTCCAGAAGCAGGAGGAAAGTCTGCGGAAGCTGTTTGCGGTAAATCCGTATCCGCTCGTTCTATCCAGAATACGCGATGACAAAATCCTGCTGCTCAACGCAAAAGCAGCCGAGTATTATCACATTCATTCCGACAATGTATCTGCAATCGACGCCGGAATTACTTATCGAAGCCGGGCCGATCAACAGGCTATCATGGAAGAGCTGTCGCGCACAGGCAGCATCCAGAATCATATTTGCCAGCTTACCCTGCCACAGCAGACCACCAAATGGGCCATGATAAACTATGAGCAGATCGAGTTTGAGAATGAAAGCTGTATTCTCGCGGGAATTACCGATATTACGGAGCTGAAAAAGGTCGAAATCGAGCTGACTAAACATGCTTCAACCGATGCGATGACCGGGGTTCTGAACAGAAGACACGGTCTTGCCCTTCTTCAAGAAGAAATGGAGCAGGCCAAGGAACTGGGATCCGAATTCGTCGTCTGCTTCGTCGATATCAATAACCTTAAAGAGGTTAACGACCGCTACGGGCATGCCGAAGGGGATCAGCTGATTCACGCGGCTTGCCGGGTGATGCAAAGCGGCATTGACCCCCAAGATTACTTGTTCCGCTATGGCGGCGATGAGTTTGTAATCGTCTTTCATAGAAGTCTGGCTGATGTCCGGCTAATATGGCGAGAGATCCGCGGTGAGATCAGAAAGCTGAACCAGTTTCACAGACAGCCGTTCACCTTATCTCTAAGCCATGGTTTATTCGTATTTCAATCCAGCATGGAAGTAACGGTGGACGAAATTATCCACGCAGCAGACTCTGAAATGTACAAAGCCAAACGTCTATACAAGAACAATCTATAAACTCTGCATCATACAAAAATCCCCGGGGATTTTATCCGTTATTTAAAGCGCTTGATAGCATCTTCCATGATTTCATCATTGATGGCGCCCTGGTATTTTTCCCGGATCACGCCTTGTTTGTCCACAATATAGGTGGTGGGATAGGCAACGATCTGGTACTTCTTCGAGACCTTACCTTCTTCATCCAGCACGATAGGAAAAGTCAGCCCGTAATTATCTGCAAACTCATGGACTGCCGCAGGTTTTTCTTCGGTATGGGTCAGGTTCACCGCCAGGAATACGACATTCTTATCCTTATACTTATCATGGACTTTCTGCATATGAGGCATTTCTGCCCGGCAGGGCGGGCACCATGTCGCCCAGAAGTTCACAAATACCGTTTTACCGCGGTATTCGGACAGTTTAACGGGATTACCCGCCAGGTCTGTCAAGTCAAAGTCAGGAGCAATCTGGCCTTTCTGGATTCCTTCCTCCCTATTGGAAACATCGACCTGGGCTCCCGGAGAAAGCTCCTCATTCTTAGAATTGTAGTAATCGTAGAAACCGTATGCGATCAGACCCGCAAGGATCAACATTCCGAGTATGCTTTTCTTCATCCCTTTCTCTCCTTTCGCTTACAAGGTTATGCCAAAAAAGGTGAAACGGGCCAGATAGGCACTTATTCTTTGCAGTTGGCCGGTAAAAAGCAGCGCCCCCATGACGATGAAGATCCATCCGTTGATGATTGTCAGAAGCGGCAGCCAGCGGTTGATCTTCTTCAGAAACTTAACGGACCAGGTAATCATCAGGGAAATAATCAGGAAGGGAATTCCCATTCCGATCGAATAAATCAGCAGCATGAGTGCCCCGCTCCACATGGTATCCGATGATCCGGCCAGCAGCAGAATGCCGGAGAGAGCGAGACCGACGCAGGGCGTCCAGCCCGTACCGAAAGCAAGCCCGACCATGAAAGAAACGAAATTCCCGCCTCCTGCCTGCCGCTTGCTTTCCCAGTTCTTCTGGCCCATAAGAATCCGGAAGTTAAGAAGACCTGCCATCTGCAAACCGAAGACGACGATAAGCAAGCCGCTTAGTTTACTGATCAGCTCGCGATATTCGGCAAAAAAACGCCCTAACAGCGAAGCAGAAGTTCCCATTGCAATAAACACGGCGCTGAATCCGGCAATGAAAAACAGGGAACGGATAAGCAGCAGTTTTTTATTAACATCAATCCGCCCCCCCTCGACCGTAGCTCCCGTCAAATGGGAGACATACGCCGGTACGAGCGGAAATACACACGGCGACATAAAGGAGAGCACTCCCGCCGCGAATGCGACCCATAAAGTTATGTTATCCATTCCATCCTCCTAACGATCTTCATCCGGTTTGTTCCTCACGATCAGGATGACGGCAGCCGCAAGCAGAAGCAGCAGTTGCTCCTTGCTGAATGACAGCAGTACCGGTTCACGGACATTAACCGTGAACAGAATGGCCGTCTGCCCGAGACTAAGCCACAGGCCCAGGCTTAGAAGCCTCCTATTCGGCGGCAGTCTGCCTCCCACCAGTGATAGGAGCAGGACACCGGCTAGTGCCGCCTGGAGCACATAAGGGAGCAGGTGCTCCTGCTGCAGCCATGCCTGCAGAGCGGAGTAGGTCGTCCAGCCTGCCAGCAGACCTGCAGCCATAGCGGGAGCGGCAGCCTGGAAGCTGTGCTTCCGTCTGGCAATCCTGGCCCACATATAGGCTCCTGCAGCCGCCCATGCCAGCCAGATGCCTTTTTCACCTGCTGTAAAATAAAGAAGGGACATCGGATAACGGATCACGCTGAGAGGATCAAAAACGAGTACGCTCCCTTTCCAGACGAGAATCCAGATAAGAAATGCATTTTCAAGTGATGAGAAGACAACTCCTCTGTCCGGATCTTTCTTCAAATAAAGCCGCGCGGCCAGCAGCGCCGCAATCCCGAACAACAGATATAGCACAATCTGCATATTCAAGAGAAAAGGACCTATTTTCATCGTCTGCATGCTTCCTCTCTCCTTCCATACCCGAGATGCGAATACGAGTATACCCGCCTGATCAAAGGGCGTCCCACTGGAGATCAGTATAGCCGGGGATTGTTAAGTTTCTATAAAGTTACCGGAATTTCTTTTCATTCGAATAGAGGCCAAAATTCGCTTACCTCTGTAAAGAAGGCATCTGATTGAATAACCTCAAGCGCAAGACGGCATATCCATAGCAGCAGGCCTTGTTAATAAGAGACAAACCGATACCCCATCCCGCGGATCGTCTCAATAAAATCCGCCGCCTCTGCGTTTGGAGCTGCGGCTGCGAGTTTTTCCCGCAGCTTGCTCACATGGACGTCGATTGTCCGCTCTATAACCAGCTTTGTATGATTCGGATAAAGCTCCCTCAGTATTTGCTCCCTGGTCACGATCTGATTCGGATGCTTCATGAAATAATAGAGCAGATGGAATTCATGCAGCGTCAGCGGAAGCAGCTTTCCTTTGTATTTGGCTTCCCTGCGGTGCAGCTTGGCCGTCAGGCCCCGGAAGCTGATTTTGCCGCACCTCTCCGAAGTCCGACGAAGCACGGTCCCGACTCTGACAACCAGCTCAGCCGGGCTGAAGGGCTTGGTGACATAGTCATCCGCACCCATCTGCAGCCCTCTGATCCGGTCCTTCTCTTCCGCTTTCCCCGTCAGGATCAGGATCGGAATGTCGCTGCGGTAGTCCGCTCTGATTATGCGGCACAGCTCCTCCCCAGAGAGTCCCGGCAGCATCAGATCCAGAATGACGAAGCACGGATCATAGCTCTCGAACAGCCGTAAGCCTTCTTCCCCGTCGGCCGCTTCCTGCACATCGTAACCCGCTTTTTCCAGATAAAGCTTAATCAGATGTCTGATTTGACGGTCATCTTCCACAATCAAGACAGATTTGCCTATAGGTTTCAAAGGGCGCTCTTCCTTTCCAGATGCCGATTCCGGGCAGATATTCTACTAATAAACCATGAATCCCATGGCAGACGGATTGTATGAGTATCCAGACCCGGTTACGTTTGTACAAGAATCTGTTGTGAGAATTATCACAGTCTATATCAATATATCATGATATTATGATACAAAGACATTATTCCTATCAAAGGAACATGGAAAAGGTGAGATTATATGGAGCAATATCAGACGAATGCGGAACTGCTCAAGGCTCTGGGCCATCCGGTCCGCCTATGCATCGTGAAAGGTCTCGCAGACAAAGGAAGCTGCAAGGTCAGCGACATGCAGCAGTGTCTGGAGCTGCAGCAGTCCACACTATCGATGCATCTGCAGAAACTTCGGGCGGCAGGGATTATAGAAGGCTCTCGCAGGGGCCTCGAAGTCTTCTACCGGCTGAAGCAGGAGAAAGTGAAAGAATTGTTGGACGTTTTATTCTAATTATAGCGGTCTTAACCGGACAAGGGAGAGATTCTTTATGAGCAAAAAAGTAATTATTATCGGGGGGGTTGCAGGAGGAGCATCCGCGGCTGCGCGCCTGCGCCGGCTGGACTTGACGGCAGAAATTATCATGCTGGAGCGCGGCGAGCACATTTCGTTCGCCAACTGCGGCCTGCCTTACTATATCGGCGGAACCATTAAAGAGCGGTCCAAGCTGCTCGTACAGACGCCGGAAATGATGAAGAAACGGTTCAATATCGATGTGCGAACCCGCAGCGAGGCGGTTTCCGTCAACACCGCGGCCAGGACCGTCACGGTGCACAGCCAGGAGCAGGGGACCTATGAAGAGACCTTCGATCAGCTGATCCTCTCGCCGGGAGCGATGCCTATCCGCCCTAAGATTCCAGGGATCGGGCATCCGCGGATCGCCACACTCCGCAGCATACCGGACACCGACCGGATCAAGGCTCTGGTCGATGAAGAGCAGGTCCGCCGGGTCACGGTCGTCGGCGGTGGATTTATCGGCGTCGAGATGGCCGAGGTGCTGCGGGAGAGGGGGCTTGACGTAACCCTGATTGAGGCGGCGCCTCATCTCCTGGCTCCTTTCGACGCCGACATAGTTACCCTGGCGGAGAAGGAGCTGGAGGACCACGGCGTCCGCCTCATCCTCGGCACCTCCGTGGAAGCTTTCCGCGCGGCGGAAGACGGCGGACTCCACGTGGAACTATCCGGCCGGGAAGCCGTACCGGCGGATCTCGTGGTACTGTCGATCGGTGTCGTGCCGGAGACCGCCTTCCTGAAGGACACCGGGATCGAGCTGGGGCCGCGCGGTCATATCCGGGTCGACGCACACATGCAGACCGCCGTTGCCGGCATCTACGCTGTCGGCGATGCCGTCGAGGTCACTGACTTCGTCAGCGGCAGCCCGGCGGCCATCCCGCTTGCAGGGCCGGCCAACAAGCAAGGCCGGATTGCCGCAGACCATCTCTGCGGTCTGAATTCAATCTACAGGGGCTCGCAAGGGACGAGCATCCTCAAAGTGTTCGGTCTGACCGGGGCTTCCACCGGTAAGAATGAACGCGCGCTGACCAAGGCAGGCACACCGTATCATACGGTCACGGTGCATCCCGGCTCCCACGCGGGCTACTATCCAGGCGCCTCCCCCATCACGCTCAAGCTGATCTTTGACCGGGAAGGGGCCATCTTGGGAGCGCAGGCTTTCGGACGCAGCGGCACCGACAAGCGCATCGATGTGATTGCGACCGTCATGCGCCTTAAGGGTACCGTACACGATCTCGCCGAGCTTGAGCTGGCCTATGCGCCGCCATATTCATCGGCTAAGGACCCGGTGAATATGGCCGGCTTCGTCGCGGTGAATGCGCTGCAGGGCCTGTCGCCTGTCATTACGGCGGCTCAGCTTGCCGGCGGAGGATTACCCGAAGCTGCGCTGCTCGTCGACGTGCGTACGCCCGGCGAATTCGCCAAAGGGTGCATCCCCGGTGCAGTCAACATTCCGGTGGATGATCTGCGCGGCCGGCTTGACGAACTGGACCGTTCCAGGGAAGTCGTCGTGTACTGCCAGGTGGGCCTGCGAGGTTACACGGCCTCCCGTATCCTGATTCAGAACGGCTTCTCTGTGCTGAATCTGACAGGCGGCTACAGATCGTATGAGATTGCCGGTTACAGGCCCGCAGGCTCCTAGGGCGCCTCTGGCAGAGCACCGTGTTGGGAGAGCGGACTCTGCTCAAGAGTTCTGCTCAGGGGCTCTGCTCGGTGACTGCTCCAGGGTGCTATCCCAGCCCGGATAACCACGACTCGGGCCGCTGTAATCTCTCCGGATGAAGCCGCGCTCAATTCCGGTCCATCCTTTGTCCATCTGACGCCTGCGCCGCAGCGCGTGCACGAAGCTTCAAGCGCTGCGAAGCTCCCTGCTGCGGCCGCTCCTTGCCGGCGCATAGCCTGTCTGATTTTCTACACCGCCGATTCCACACAAAAAGCCTGCAAACTCTGCTCCCCGGGAGCTAAGTTTGCAGGCTGATTTATTTCTAGTCTAACTTTTCGCGCGATAATGGATTGGAATTTCCACGCCGCGGAACCTTATTTAAAGGAAGCGAAGCCCTCATCCGCCATCACTACGCTGCCGTTAATCGCGCTGGCTTCATCCAGGGAAACAAGGTAAACCGTATCCGCTACCTGCTCAGGCTGCGTTAATTTGTTGCCGATGACTTTGGCTTTCATGGAATCGATCAGACCGCTGTCTTTATAGCCCTGAATAATCGGTGTATCTACTGCTCCGGGAGCCACGCCTACGACACGAATGCCATATTCGGCCAGATCAAGTGCCGCCGATTTGGTCATCATGTTAACCGCACCTTTGGTTGCATGATAAGCATAAGTTCCAGGCGATGCCAAAATTCCAAAGACAGAAGTCGTATTAATGATCACGCCTTTGATGCCCAGCTCGCGCATTTTTCTGCCAGCCGCCACAATTCCGTGCGTAACCCCATGCAGATTCACATTGATAACCGCGTGGTAGTCTTCCATCTTCTGATCCAAGACCGGTGTAAGGCGTCCGATTCCCGCATTGTTGAACATCACGTCAATTCTCCCGAACGTATCGACCGCTTTTTGTACGAGCGCTTCTACGTCTTCGAATTTAGTCACGTCCGTTTGGACGAAGATCGCTTCTCCGCCTTCCGCTTTGATCGCTTCCACAACTTCATTTCCTGCCTGTTCATTAAAATCGGCTACCACGACCTGATCGCCTTTGCGGGCAAATTTCAGACACGTTTGTTTACCGATTCCGCTAGCTCCCCCAGTAATGACTGCCACTCTTTTATTAGCCATTTAAGATTCCTCCTAAAAATTTCTTTTGTAAAAAGAGACTTATGTGATTGAAATTCCGCTTTGGAACTGCTTCAACTTCTATAGTTCCCATTGTACCAGCACACTAAATTAAATAAAATTTATAACTAATTAAGAATAGTTAAGTTAAAGTTAATATAAAGAGAGGTGATCCTAGTGAATCTGGAACAAATGGAATACATTATCCAAGTAGCCAAAACCGGCTCCCTGACCAGTGCAGCCAAACATGCTCACGTCACTCTGTCTGCCATCAGCCAGTCGATTTCCGCACTTGAAACGGAGCTCGGTGTCAGGTTATTCACACGCTCGCGGGGGTCGGGGGCGGTACCGACAGCTGAGGGACAGGCCATCATCAATAGAGCACATGAGGTCCTCGCGAAAGTAAATGAGCTGCGTGAAGAAGCTGAGTCGTTCAGCAACACGCTAAGCGGCACGTTAACCATCGCTACAATTCCCGGTCCCATGCATTTGCTCGTGGACGTGGTGGCACGGTTCAAGAAGGAATATCCGCAGGTCAAAATCGAAATTTTCGAGAAAGGGCCTCAGGAAATCTTAAAGGATATCGAGCACAGCAAAATTGATATCGGATTGATTGTTCTTACGGAAGGCGTGATGGAGAAACGCCGTGATCTGGCCTTCGAGCGTCTGCTCGAGGGGAGAATGGTAGCGGGAGTCCATAAGAATTCTCCACTTTCCCGTGAAAAATCTATTACGCCTGAGAAGCTGGTCCATCAGACTTTCGTGCTGTATGACGATGATCAAATACGTGAATTCGTGACGGATTTCATCGCCGTTTATGGCGGCATCGATATTCTGTTTATCTCCAACAACACGCAGGCAATCCATAACGCGGTTAATGAAGGGCTTGCCCTGACCATCGGACTCGATTATTCTTTCAAGAACAATCCTTCTTGCGGCAATGAAGATCTCGTAATTGTTCCGCTTGAGCTGTCCACTCGTAGTGAACCGATCTATTATGGCTGGGTTCTCCCTAAAGGGAAGCACTCTTCTCATATTGCAACCCGGTTTATTACCAAGCTTAAATTCGAGCTTTAACTCCGCTGAGAATTAGCGTTTAAATAGGGCGCGTACACAAAGAGGCGGCAAGATTGCCGCCCCTTTGTGTACGATATAAGTGAACGAATACGACCCCGCGTATGGAACCAAGGCTCTATGGCAGAATCCCGCTGCCCGGAAGGTCAAGGTCAACGGGTTTTATCGATCACGGCAATCAGCCGGTTCTCGATATCCTTGGCAACTCCGAGCATTTCTTCGTTCTCTATCAGTCCGATAAGTGCTGTAGGGCGCGGCATTCCGATGCGGGTCGTCCCTTCTTCTTCGTAAACGGCTATTTTGCAGGGCAAGAAATACCCGACCAGTGAATTCTGTGAAAGGACACGCTTGGCTTCGACCGGGTTGCATACCTCAAGAATATGGTACGGCTGATCGAAGTCTACGCCCTTCTCGTTCAGCTTGTCTTTCATGTCCAGCTGCCAGAGAACGCCGAATTTCTCCTCTTTCAAATTCTCCTGCAAATCGGCTATCGTCTGTTCCAGGTTTTTGGTTGTGTCGACGGTGTAATGAAACATGTAAACCATCCTCCCACTGCTTTCGCTACGTATTTATTTCTCACAGATCATGATGTAATGTGCGTCCGTCGGAAAAGAAAGATCCCGTACACGAAGACCGTGCTTCTCTGCCGTCTGTTTCATCTCGCTTGAAGAAATCCGGTGGGCAAGAGGCGGTCCCTGCGGGGATTCCTTCTTCTCCCATTCAAGAATGAGGCAGCTCGCACCCGGAGTCATAACCCTCGCAATCTCCGATAAGCCCTGATCCAGCGTAGCCGCTTCATGCAGCACCATAGAAGCGATAACACGCTCCACGCTTGCGTCATCCATCGGAATATTCTCTACCTGGCCTTCGAGATAGGAGAGATTATTAATCGTGCCTCCTTCTAATTCGGCGCCCGCTTCTGTCTCCGCCTTATGCCGGATCACATCCAGCATTTGCGGTTCTACGTCAAGCGCGTAGACGGTGCCGGACGTCATCCGGGCTGCCGGAATGGTAAAATAACCTCCGCCCGCGCCTACGTCAAGAACTGTCTTTGCCTGCTCTATATGCAGCATCGCCAGCAGCTTCTCCGGGGGCAGCGCAGCACGCCGCTCCGGGTTGTCCAGTTTGTGCAGGTGCTCCGGATTAAATCTCCGCTCCTTCATAAACTCAGCTCCCTCGTTTATCCCATTCCCTATATTTACCCGATTACTTTGCCCATAAACGAAATGAATGTTGCGTCTTGACGTTTACTTGGATTTGGATAATTTACCGCCCCAGGCTCCAATACCGCCACGAAGGTGGTTTAACTTGTTAATCCCGCTGCGTTTGAGCATCTTCGCCGCGTTCTTGCTCCTCATTCCGCTCCGGCAGTAAAGAAAAACATCCTTGTCCTTAGGGACTTCCGCCAATCTCCGCGGCAACTGGGATAAAGGAATGTTGGCGGCACCGGGAATAGATCCGTCTTTGAATTCATAAGGCTCCCGCACATCAATCAGTATCTTGTTCTTACTCTGCTGCATCGCTTCACGAAAATCCCGCTCATCCAGATTATTCAGTCCTTTGACAGGCCCGACACGCGTATACACAAAGTACGCAACTAGCAGAACGATCAGAATGTTAATAATCAGAGTCGTGTCCATTTGTTCGATCTCCTTCTGTGCCCGCAGACACTCTTACAAGTTTGTTCACTATCTATAGGATAAACAAGCCGGCACGTCCTGCTCATAACGAAATCCCGCCGATATCAGAGTGCCGAAGATGATCCTTGCCCCGCAGGGCATATACTTGCGCAAAGCCTCTATTTTTGAGCACCCGCGCAGCTTTAACAATTTTGCGCTTGCTGTCGGCCAGAATCAGCACAGGCTCCTCTGGTGACAGCTCCTTGTCCCATACGAACGGCAGACGACCGATAGATATGTTAATCGAGCCCGGCAAGTGGCACTGATCATAATCCAGTGAATCCCGGACGTCGAGAATTGTCAGGGCCGGGTCTGAATGTATGTCCTGGGCAGCAGTGGCGCCGGATGTACCGGATGCAACGTAACTGACGAAGTCCAGCCCGCTTAGCAGCCACAAATTCCTTGCAAGCCAGACCGCACCTGCTGCAAGCGCCAGCACGAATCCCCACATGACAACTGGCATGCTGGTTAACCTCCCTAAATTGAATACTATCCATCATACCTATTTATTCAGTTATACCTATACCCATACAGGTATTATAAACCTTCTGACTACCCGCTTCAATGCTTCTCCATGAGGTACGTCTTTCCACCCTATATGGAAATTATCCGCCTATCGCTTCCTCTGCAAGAACGTTCATCGCGCTGCTTATAGGAAAAAGCGGCACCTTGCTTTGCGCCGCTTCTTCACCCCTTGTACATGCCGGCTTATATCTCTTATCTCCCCGTAACGATCTCTCCGTTCCATTCCATCATGCCTCCGGGCATATTGGTGACGTGATAGCCGAGTGAATCGAGCAAACCGCAGGCCATCCCGCTCCTGTTGCCGCTTCTGCAAACAACGATTATTTCCTGCCCCTTGCCGAGTTCTCCATGCCGCTGCTCCAGGGAACCTAGCGGAAGATGCTTCGCTCCCCGGATGTGGCCGGACTCCCATTCTTCGTCCTCACGCACATCTACAATATGAAGAATTTCCCCATTCTCCAGCTTTCTTTTCACATCGTCCGGTAATATTTCATTGATCATTTTCAATACACTCTCCCTATACTCAAAATAAAATATCGATCCAAATCTTAATAACAGTCGCTGTAATTAAACCGGCCAAAATCCACTGTAGCACTTTAATATTCATCTTTTGCCCCGCTTTGGCTCCCAAAGGAGAGGCAATAATACTGGCGACAACCATAATAATCGAAGGAACAAGCAGCATATGACCGCCCATTACTTTACCGACACTGGAGCCGATCGAAGAGATGAAAGTGATTGCCAGCGAAGAGGCGATGGCCACACGAGTCGGAATTTTGAGAATAACCAGCATAATCGGTACCGTAATAAAAGCACCTGCCGCCCCGACGATTCCCGACAAAATACCAACCAGGGTAGCAGAAACAGCAGCAACCGGCACATGGAAACTCAGGTTGGAGAAGTCACCGTCCTCTTCTCCCTTTTTAGGCATAAACATCATAATCGCCGCGACAAGCGCCAGAACGGCATAAGTCAGATTAATCGCCGAGTCGGGGAGAAATTTCGAGCCGTATCCGCCCGCGAAGCTCCCTATGACAATCGGGATTCCCATCGCGATAACGAGCTTTTTGTTAATCATATTGCCCTTGCGGTAAGCGAAAATACCCGCCAGGGTAGCGAAGAAAACCTGAACCGCACTAATGGCGGAAACCTCCTGTGCTGTAAAAGCGATAAAGCCGAATGCAGGCGGTATATACAGCAGCATCGGATATTTAATGATCGATCCCCCGATTCCAACCATCCCGGATATGAAAGAACCGACAAAACCAATCACGAATAAAGTAAGGATCCATGCAAAATCCAAGTCCATAACTCCCACTCCTTTCCCTGCTAGTATGCAATTCTTCAAGAGAGTTACATACATGAAAAAACTATTTGATTAAAACAAGGCAATGCCCTGCGCAGTACGTTGTCTAAAGTCCCTCCATTTCCATGAATAATACTTATACCCCTATGGGTATTATATTAGACCCGGTGAGTCCTTTTGTCAACAGGATACGCATCATGTCCACGCTCGTACATCCAAGACTAAATCGGTGAGAAAGACTCCAGCCAGCGAATGGCATTCGATGAAACCACATCAAGACTGTCCGATCCCCTGTATGCAGCCTCCTTAGAATCGGTTATCCGATCCCCTCCCCTATCTGCGACAAAAAAAACCGGAGCACCCGCAACCATAATTGGCTAGGGCACACCGGTTACACAAACCGTTTTGTCTCTTATCTCTTCTACCATGTATGTGAGATTGTGTTCTTCTCAGAAGAAAGACGATCCTTACCGGGTCTTTCTCGTGATTTATTCCCCACAGTGGGAGTAATCTCCGAATGGTTGGCTCCTTCTACCGGCAGCAGATAACCGGGATTCCGATTCTACTAGCTCTAGCAATTCGTATGAGTTCAATTTATAAGATCTGAATGAATGGCCGGGCTCCTTCTCTTCTTCATGCAGAAAACGCCTCGCTATACGCCGGTACCCTTCGGCACGCTGGTGTCTGCCCCGCAGCTTCTCCTGGTCCTCCATCCATACCGCCAGTTCGGCAACTTCCATCTCCAGACGGCTTTTCCTGTCCATGAACCATTCATCATAAATACCCGGCAGTAAAGGATCGGGCAAATTCCCTAATAAGCGGCCGGCGCTTTCGTATTTGCGGGCAGCGTCCGCATGGTGCAAATCTTCGATTTCCGCCAAAAAGTCAAGCAAATCGCAGCGGATGACACATCTTAGCATCACATGCTCGCGGTCAACCGAGAGGATCTGGGGTCCTCCCTCTTGTGTCTGCATCATTCGCTTAAAATAGTGCAGGTAGACTTTTATATTCCGCATCGCTGTCTTACTGGGGACCTGGGGAAATAGCGAATCACACAATTCCTCGCGGGACGCTGTCGGATGGAAAATCATATACAGCAGCAGGCTCTTGGCATAGCGCTGATTCCAGCCGTCCGGCTTCTCCTGCCCGTTCAGAATCACTTGGAATGAGCCGAGAAGATTGACCTTCAGCACCTGAGCAAGCTCAATCTTCTTCTCCCCTTCATCCAGGAAGAGCTGCAGTGTGCCGCGCACGTCCTGGACGAGTAAAGAATCTGAGACTGCACGCGTCTGTTTCTTTTGCAGAAACCGCCCGATCCATAAGGCGGTCGTCTCCGGCTGCTCAAGAAAAGGCAGATAGGCCGAATCCGGCACGATCAGGAAAGAAGCATCCGGCAGGCGTGATGCAGCGAGCGAAGCCGACGTCACGTAGAGAGGATCGTATTCTCCCGCCAGAACCAGCGTCCGGTGAGAAATACGCTTCAGCTCATTCCAGCTGTCCTCCCTGAGCAGCATGTCCATCGCCCGAAAGTATAAATCCGTATTCATCTTGTTATAAATGTCCCTGACAATACGGAATGCAGAGGCACTTTCGGGAAGCGCGGTCGTGAATGCAGCGAGCTCCCCGGCAAGAGACAGCTGCCCTTCCCCGGCCAGTTTTTTACGTTCTGCGATCTTTGCGCGCATGAGTGCGGCCGGGAATTTCACAGGAATCGAAATCAGAATCAGCTTCTCTACCATCCCGGGATAAGAAGAGCAAAACTGCACGGCTATTACAGCTCCTCCGCCATGTCCCGCGATATGAGCTCTCCTAATTCCGAGCCTCTCCATAAGTCTGTGCAGATCATCCACAAATACGGTCCACCCCGCTTCACTGTCCCCTCCCGTACTGCGGCCATGCCCTCTTAAATCGTAAAGCACAATCCGGTAATGCCCTTCCAAAAAGCCGATGATTTCATCCCAGACCGTAAGATCCAGACCCAGATCATGGATGAGAACAAGTGTCTCCAGGGCTTGGTCAGTCGCGGGATCTTCTTTGTAATGCATAGTTGTAGCGTCCTCAAGCTGCAAAAGCATCCTTTCCCTCCAGAAACGTCCGGTAGTTCTCTTTTCCTATTAGTGTAAGGCGGCAGATGACGGCGGTCAACAAAATATTCCTTTATATGTCGAATTATACCGATTTTTCGTAACCCTGCTGTAACCTTCGTTTTGATACCATGAACTCATCTTTGCACCCCTATTTTGAAAGGAAACTACACAGCTATGACATCAAAATTATGGAGGACGCTGCTGCTCACCATTGTCCTCATACCTTACCTTTTCGGATCTCCCAATCAAGCGGCTGCAGCAGCAGATATTGTTAATCCGAATCAAACGTACACTTATGAATTGATGACCGATAACATCCGGCAGCTTGCCCAGGCTTATCCTGAGCTCATTGAATATAAATCCATAGGCACAACGCTTTACGGACGCAATATATGGGCTGTGAGGCTCGGCACCGGCGATGCGAATGTACTCATTAACGCCTCTCATCATGCCAGAGAGTGGCTGACCACCAGCCTCGTTATGAATATGATCGACGATTATGCCCAGTTATATGTCAATGACGATTCGTTGAACGGCCGTAATCTCCAGACTCTCCTGACCAACAGCTCAATCTGGTTCGTCCCGATGGTTAATCCCGACGGAGTCACTTTGCAGCAGAAAGGAGCCTCTGCCTTTCCTGCCGAAGTACGTTCAAGCCTGATCGCGATGAATGGGAAGAGCTCGGATTTCTCGCGCTGGAAAGCAAATGCCGAGGGCATTGACCTTAACAGACAGTATCCGGCGGAATGGGACAGCATCCTCCACAATTCCGGCTATCCCGGCTACAAGAACTACAAAGGCACTAAGCCCCTGCAGACCAACGAAACCAAAGCTCTGGTGAAATTCACCGAAGAAATCGATCCGGAGATTGGCATCGCTTACCACTCCTCCGGCAGAATCCTGTATTGGCATTTCCATACACTAGAGGAGAATCTGGAAAGAGACCGCAGCATTATGTCGCAAATTGAAGACCTGACAGGCTACGACCCTGTGAAACCGTCAGCGAATCCATCAGGGGGCGGGTACACGGACTGGTTCATTCAGGCGCTGGGCCGTCCGGGATTGACGCCGGAGATTGGACGTTACGGCGGTGAGAACTCTCTGCCTCTTTCTGAATTTCCATCCATATGGAAAGAGAATCGCGCAGTCGGCATTGTTGCGGCGGAGAAAGGATTCGAACTGTGGCAGAAGCGGGTTCCCGTCGAAACCAAGAATACGGATCTGATCCTGATGGCGCCGGCAGCGGTCTACACGAAGCCCGATAGCAGGTACCCCCTGAATGCTTCCCTGACAGCCCAGCCCCTCAAGTCCGATGCGAGAGTGGGCAACTGGTTCCGTGTCGAGACATGGGTCGGTAAATCATGGGTGCATGTGAATCATCCTATTATAGGAAAGATCGAAGCAAAGGAAACGAAGCTGACCTTGACCGGAAAAACTGCTATGCACCGCGAACCGCGCGAAGGTTCCGCAATTGTGGCGGAGCTGTCCCCTCAGTCGGTGACGGCTTTCGAGCAGCTCGGCAGCTGGTACCATATTCATACCTGGTTAGGTGATGTATGGATTCAAATTCAACAGCCGAAATGATTAATTCGGTGAAAAGAAACTGTCCTCAGAAAATCAAGCAGTCCCGGAATTATTTCCTGCGGCTGCTTGATTTTTTTGCGTCATGTATCAAAGATTAGCCCTCATGCCCATGATTAACGCCTGTTGCGAAATATTTCGGAATGCGTATTAACTGACAGGAGCTGACTCTTCCTAGAACACAGATATCTTATACAAAGGCGCGGCGGGTGTAACGGGCTCATCCTCCTCCCCAAGCTTTTTCTAGCAAAATTTACGAGAGTGGTTTACATGTGGAAATGAGGGGTAAGAATATGCTGTGACCGAGACAAAACAATATTAGGCAAGTGGAAGAACCACATATACTGAGGAGGTAATTCAAATGGAAAAGAAAATAGTTGGTGTTTTTGATACGGAAAGAGAAGCCATTCAATCGATCGAAGGTCTAAAACAGCAAGGATTCAGTTCCGATGATATCTCCATTATCACTAAAGATAAACATGAAGCTGCCGAAATCGGCGATAGAACAGGTACGAAAGCACCGGAAGGTGCGGCAACAGGCGCAGCGACCGGCGGTGTAGTCGGCGGTGTGACCGGCCTCCTGGCAGGCCTCGGAGCCCTCGCGATTCCCGGAGTGGGACCATTCCTGGCAGCGGGACCGATTGCGGCAGCCTTGACAGGCGCAGCAGTTGGAGCCGGTGCAGGCGGTCTGGTTGGCGGCCTCGTAGGAATGGGAATTCCGGAGGATGAAGCCCAGCAGTATGACTCCTATGTTAACGAGGGTAAAATTCTCGTATTGGTAGACTCTCATTCTGACCGCGATGAACACGTGTATGATACGTTCCGTACGAATCGTTCGCTGAACGCTTCTACTTACGACGACCGTGTATTCCGCGACTCCGACACTTCCGCACCCTTGGATGGAACAGACTTAAACCGCGATCCGCGTCTTGACGATCGCCGTCTGTAAAACATCCTTTGTATAAAGGCGGTGCCGGAATCATTTGCAGCTAAACTGCCGACCTCTTCATAAGTGACGAGGCTGGCTTTAGCCGGAAACTTGTCCGGTTCATAAGAAACTCCCGGGTTCCTGTAGTTCATGGAATCCGGGAGTTTCTTTGCGCCGCACAAAGTTAAGTTTTCCTTACAGGCATATCGGACAACCACCTCCACAGCCACTCCACGGGTCCAGAGGCAAACCGGCGCAGCCACAAGTGGGAAACAAACATAAGCAATCCGGATATGAGAATCCAGATAAGAAGCGTGAAAAATGCACCATAGGTGCCTCCCAAACCGAGCCCCCACCCATAGAAGATAAAAGAAGCAATAATATTTTGAAGCACATAGCAGCTCAATGCCGTCTTCCCGATCTCCTCAAAACGCCTCCATAGCCAATCAGCCTTATCTTTCTCCATGATTTTAGCTATAAGGGCCATGTATCCCAGCGACAACACCGGAGCAAACACATAACGTACCGGAATCGCGAACAAACTGCCCGGGACGAAGATAAGCAGATTTAGCGGCAGTCCCACACCCAATCCCCAGCGCAGCATTGTGCGGCGTATCGCCTTGCCCTTCTCATCAGGTGCTAACGCTCCGGAACGAATCAGCAGGACACCGGTCAGGAACAAGAATACATTCATCGGTATAATCATGATCGACTCCAGACGGTTAGCCCAGAAGGAATCATAGCGGTAGCGAATCTGTTCCAGCCAGCTCCCGCTGCGGTATAGCTCCGTAATCTCCGTAAAAGCCCCGTCATATGTTACATGGGCATTCATCAGAACAACGAGTATCAGACTAATGAGGAAGAGATGAAAGCTCCCTACTCCGATCATCACTCTACGGATCACCCGGTCGCTCCGGTTCACGATAAAAGCAACAATCATAGCTGTAACCGCATAGCTCATCAGGATGTCATAGTCCATCACCAGAAAATAATGCAAAGCGCCGTCGAGCAGTAGCAGGAAAGACGACCAAAGATACAATCCCGGCCACTTTTGACCTAGCCGCTGCGCTTTTCTTCGTTTCAATTCCAGCCCGATCCCAAACATAATCGTTAATATTCCAAGAAATTTCCCGTTGACCAGTAATAAAATAAACGTCTTAAGGATCGAATTAAATGAAGTCCACCAAGACACTGCCGGGTCGGGATAAATGGTCGCGATACTCCCCAGTTCAGCAAATAGCCAAATATTCGTACCGAGTGTACCAAGAATAGCGAAGCCCCTGAAAATATCAAGCAGCCTGATTCTATTGTTCATAATAAAAGTTTCTCTCCTTATGGCCCACACGGCCAGCTCTGTTTTCCTTTCTCTAAAAAGCCTTCAGATCGGATTGTTTCTTCAGCATAAAATATGACGCAGCGTCAGGTGCAAGACTATTTTTTGGAATTCCCGCTTTCAAAAGCAATTTAACTGAAGTCAGAAGACTCATTATGGATTGACAAATAGACCGGCAGAGTATCGCATCTATCGTCCTTCGCCAAATAGCCCTGCCTCTATAAACGACAAACAGCGCGTGTTGGATTTTCAATCCACACGCGCTGTTAATTTCGTATGATATCGTACACGTCTTATCTCTTAACTAACTGTTTCATTCACCTGTCAGGCAAAGCGCTGCAAACATAATCAATTATCGTGCGCACCATCGCTCCGGTTCCGCCCTTGGGCTCGATGCCTCGTTCGCCCCACAGCCAGGCAGTACCACCTGTATCCAGATGAATCCATGGCAAACCTTCGACGAAGGCTTGCACGAAGCACCCGCCCATAATCGCCCCTGCAAACTTGTGGGCAGCAGCATTCTTGATGTCCGCGACATCACTGCGCAGCATCTCCTGGTATTCCGGGTAATTCGGAAGCTGCCATACTCTTTCGCCCGCGCGGACAGAGGCTTGCAGGAATTCCCCGTAGAACGCATCGTCGTTCGTCAGAGCACCCGTTGCCAAGTCTGCAAAGGAAACCAGCACAGCTCCCGTCAGCGTCGCGACATCAATGAGCCGCGTAGCTCCCAGCTGCCGGGCGTAGGTGACGCCATCGGCAAGTATCATGCGGCCCTCGGCATCGGTATTCAATACCTCGATGGTTCGTCCGCTGAGCGTCGTGACGACATCCCCGGGACGCATAGCTGTCCCCGAGGGCATATTCTCCGCGGCCGGAATGACGACAAGCAGATTCACCTTCGGTTTCAAGCGGCCGGCCGCCATCAAGACTCCAAGCAGCACAGCCGCACCGCCCATGTCGCTGATCATTTCCTCCATGCCGCCCGCCGGCTTGATCGAAATCCCGCCGGTATCGAAGGTAACCCCTTTGCCGACGAGACCGAGAACCTCCTGTGAGGACGGATCGCCGTCATAACGGAGGGTGATCATCCGCGGCGGATTCGCGCTGCCCAGACCTACGGCAGCGAGTGCTCCCATGCCGCGGGCCACAATCTCCTCTTCGCCGAGCACCTCGCAGGCGAAGCCATACTGCCCGGCCAGACGCTCCGCTTCCTCCGCAAGCGCGGAGGGCGTCAGCAGGTTGCCGGGCATGTTCGTCAGGTCGCGCGCATAGTTCGTCGCGTCCGCATACGTTTCGGCGGCGCTCACCGCCGCCTGCAGCACTTCCTCGTTCAGCCCATCCGGATGAACGAAATACTGCACCGCGGCCAGCCGGGGCCGCGGCTGCGCGCCGCGCGCGTACGTCGCCATGCGGTACGCTCCAAGCAGCAGCCCTTCGGTCACCGTGAACACGGTGGCCGCAAGATCTGCCGTACACGGCGCGGCAGCGTTCTGCGGCAGCGCACCCGCGGCGCTGCCGGTGCCAGCTTGTGACGCCGAAGCTGAGGCATCACAAGCTGGCGCCGTGAACATGCCGCCGCCCTGTACAGGCGCCGCGGCATAATCGCCCCCCGGCAGCCGCACAGCCAGACGGCTCAGTCCCAGCCGCTGAGCTTCGCGCGCGGCATGAACTGCCGCGGCTCGCAAGGCGTCGCGCCCAGCCGGAGCCGGGCCGAGCCCGGCAGCGATCACATACGGCGCCGGCAGCAGGCCGTATGTAGGCAGCGCCGTCACTTCACCGGCTGCGCAGGTGAAATGTCCGGCCTGCCTGCGTCTCGTGATCTCGCCCACGAGATCCGGCGGAAGATCGGACAGCGTCTCTTCCGTGCCGGTTACGAAATATAGCAGCACATCCGCTTCGGCAGCCAGCCAGCCTGTCTCCTTAGCAAATGAATATGTAGTTGAATGGGAATCTGTCATTATTCCTCTAGCTCCTCTCAATTAAGGCCATTGAACTCTTCCATCCAAGCTCAGGCCATAATGCTAATGCGAACCGGTAACCGCCTCTTTGGGCCTTCTCATTATTCCCCAGCCGCATAAGCAAAAACTCCCGTGATCACGCGGAAGTTTCATACCACCGCAGAACAGGGAGTTCCAAGCCGGAACAATGCCCGGATACCTCTCTCTTTTATTGTATCACTCTTTGATCCCGGAATACAGGTACCCGTCAGTTCAAAGGAAGTTGAATCCGGAAAGAAGTCCCTTCCCCAACTTCGCTTTCTACATGAATAACCCCCCCATGATTTTTGATGATCCGGTAACAGACGGACAATCCGAGTCCCGTACCGTCCTGCTTTGTGGTAAAGAAAGGATCGAACAATTTTGAAAGCGTTTTCTGATCCATCCCTGCTCCGTTGTCTTCGACATAAATCCATACTTGGTTCTCTACCTGCATCGTGCGGATCCGGATAAGTCCGTAGCTTCCGGGTACCCCGGAAATAACCTCGATCGCATTCTTAACAAGATTGAGCAGCACTTGTTTGATTTGTTTAACGTCCACCCAGACATACAAATTCGGATCCGAATCTCCCAGCTGGATGTCACAGCCTTTCAGCACAGCCTCACTTTGGAAAAGAAGAACGATTTCCTTAATAAGCGAGGAGATTTGGACCTTTTCTTTGACCGGTGCAGTCGGTTTGGAAGAGTTCAGGAATTCGAAAATAATATCGTTAGCCCGGTCAATCTCACTCAAAATAATTTCCGCGTAATCCTGTTTGCCCAGTTTATGCAGCTCGGGCTGCAGCAGTTGAATAAAGCCGCGGATCGAGGTGAGCGGATTGCGGATCTCATGAGCGATCGAAGCCGCTATTTTGCCCAGCATCGCCAGCTTATCGTTATAATAAGCCGACTGCTCGATTCGCTTGAAATCCGTCACGTCTTTCACACTGATCAGAATGTCCCCGTCCAGCTCTTCATCGTATTTGGCCGTAACGAGAAAATGCTGTCCCTTCTCATCAATAACCTCCTGAAATGGAAGCCGGTAAAGAAACATCTCGCGGTGCAGCTTGATCAGAAGCCTGCGCATCCCTTTAGAAATTTTACGCATCCGTATCAGTTCATATAAGGTTTTGCCGATCATGCTTTTGCGCGGAAGACCAAGAAACTGGCCCAGCTTAACGTTTGCAAACGAAAGAAACCCCTCTGGATCAAAGAGCGCGATTCCGCTATCCATATGTTGAAGAACATTCTCATATTTGCTGCTCATCGTACGGAAAGAATTCGCATTATTCAAAATCTTGTCCTTCAGATGCGCGATCAGGATGTCCCTTCGGTCTACATCCTCTCGTTTACGGGATAACAGAACCATTTCAGTCAGAAATAGAAAAGACCGCTTGTAATACAGATCCGCATCTGTGGAATTTACATCTTCAAGCAGACGCAGCATGCACTTTTCATGTAGAGTAATCACATCTTCCGGCAGCAGGGAATGAAGCTCAGGCTTCAGACCATCCATATAAGGGCGGCAATCCTCGGATCCGCTCCGCACAAAATCTCGCAAAACCTGCAGATAGCTCGATTGTATATCCGGCATGTGACTCCTCCTAGAATAGCGTAAGGTTATGTACCCGACGCAAACGACATGGTTCGTCAAAATCTCTCTCATTCAGTCATGTTTTTACATTTTATTAATCATTTGTTAAATATCGGAATAATTAATAGTGTAACATATAATGCTTTAAAATACGATACAAATTGGAGCAGATTTTACTGAATGCATAGTGTTTCCTGCTCCTTTATTAGCCGCAAATTTACTTCCGTCAGCTGCTGATCCGTAAGCAAAAACCCTGTCAATGACAGGGTTCACTTAATTTAAGTAATCATGTTAGCTTTATCGCCCTTTATTGCTGCTTCCGGCGGCAGTTTTACTTTCCTTCTTGTGATCCGATGTCCAGGAAACGGTGAAGTAAGGCCGCACGGCTGCAAAATTGTCTTTAGCGCCCGTTAAAGTCCCTGCGGTTTTGACTGCAGCACGAGCCTCATATTGAACCGACTTTGAATCCGGCTGCTTGTGGACGGCTATCTTGGAATGGGAGCCGACAGAAGAATCGTATCTGCCTCGTTTGTCATTGTCATCATCGTCGTCCCGGTCATCATCGTCATCCTGCCGTTTCTTTTTGTCGCGTTCTTCTTTCTCTTTCTTTTTCTTCTCTTCTCTTTCTTTCTTTTCCTTCTTTTCTTTTTCTTCTTTATCTTTTTGTTTCCTAATCGCTTCCTGTTTTCTTTCTTCCTGCTGTTTCAGCCACTGCTCTCTCATAATTTCGGCGTTCCCGCTGCTCTTGTACGGGTTGACCCACTTGGAATTCGTCGGCGTTGGCACCGGTGTCGGCTTAGCAGACGAAGCAGGCTTATGAGTCTCTTCCGGTTTTACGGTAGTCCCAGGCGTTGGCACCGGTGTCTGCACCGGTGTTGGTGTAGGCGCTGCCTCCGTCTTGGGATCTGCCTCGGATTCCTTAGGCATGGCCGTGTTATCCTGATTCCATGACCCTTTTTTCTCCATAGCCAGCCAATCATTCAAGCTGTTCTTCTTGATCGGATTGCTGCGGTCGATTAATTTGTTAATACCGCCCGCTTGTTTACCAATCGCGTACAGCGAATTGTTACGGAATTCTTCTAGATCTACATGGGTTCCCATACTCTTGGCGTTCAAATAAATGGCATATTTACCTGTGGAAAGTTGGTGTGTTCTCGCTTCACTGCGGACATCGGCAGGAGCAGCAAATGCCGCCACCACGTATTTCTCCAGTTCAGAAGAATGATTACTGCGAAGATACTCCATGACCTGCTTCTCCATCTTGTCGGCAAGAAGAACATCACTTACTTTACGTGAATCACCGACAACCGTACTGGAAATAATAATATCCGCTTCACCTTTAGACAAATGCGATTGTTCGAGCCAGCCCATAATGACCGATGTAGCCTGCGGGAGCGGCTTGCCCTCTACCCGGACGGCTTCCGCCATCCTGCTGCCATCTGCATTGAGACCACGGACTTCCCTTACAATCTCGGCGTCATCCAGAGCCAGCTCGACACTCGGATTGATATCCATGGTCACATAAGCGGCTACTTGAATCTTACTGCCGGTATTCAGCAATCCACCGATCATGACAAAGAAAATAATCCCTGCAACAGCCAGCCCGGACGCAGCCGCATAGATACGCGAGCGCCTTATGGCTTTCCTCGTATACGTGATCTCTTCCCCAACAGAGCATGTTCGTCCCTTTCTAGGAATGCGCTCAAAGCGCCCTTCCTGCGTCATGACAATTATGCTGCTGCCCTTCAGCTCCATGACGATGCCTTTACTCATATGCTTCTCTTCTTTCCTGGAAAGTTTGCTTTGATTGCTCTTTGATATGTAGGTATTCTTTGAGATACGGATAAGAGCCGGTTTGTATGAGCGCTATAGCAATCAAATACTTTCGGTTCCGTTCCAGCGTTTTGCGGGATACGCTAACTTTACCTAGAAGTTCCTTGATCGGAAGCTGCTTTTTGCTCAACAGCAGCTGCATCAGTTCAGAATCTTCGGAGAGAAGCTGGCCGATCCCAAACAGCATCATTCGAGAATCCTCGTGCTTGGGGGAGGCATCCACCAAATCGGTGAACTGGATCGAAAAGTGGGAAAGCTTTCGGTTGAATTCCGCAATTTCACTGCGGCGTTCTTCCACGCCTTTTTGTTTCTCATACTGCTCCAGGGCTTGGTGGATTTCAATCGGGTTCACATAATGGTCTTCATCGTCTTCCTGATCAAAAGCGCTGTAAGGGATTTGACCCTTGAAGCGCTGTTCTTTCCGGAGATAGTCAATGAGCCTGCGGCGCATGACCGTTTCGGAGAAACCAAGGAAAGAACGTCCCATATCATGGGAAAACTGATTAATAGCTTCATTGAATGCAGCCAAAGCTATACTGAATTCATCATCTCTGGCAGGGTCTATATATCTCTTGCAAAAGCGGCTTGCCACCTTGATGACAAACGGCTGATAATCCGAAATAAATTGATTGCGAAGGCGCAGGTCACCTTCTTGAATTTGTCTCACAACCTCTTCGGGCTGCGGCGTATTCTGTTGAGGATGGCTGGTCTGACGCTTGCTGCCAAAAAACTTCTTAAACAGTACCAGAATCACTGTTCCACCTCACTTAAACAATTCGATTTCCATCTATTTCTTATGGGGGTCAATCTTAGCTATTATAGCACACGGTATAATATCGGCGAAAAAGTTAAGCAATTTCACACTATTTTCTCAGAATAGACATCGGTATACCAAAAAAATAAAAAATCCGGGAGGCCCGCAGGTCTCTCGGATTTCTATTAAAACATTTCTTTAGGCATTATGCGAATCTGCACCCACATCCTGCCAAGTACTGCTCTCTCAAATTATGTTTAACCGGGAATGAAAGAATCAGCTCTGAGCGGTACGGCCCTTAACCAGCTTGCTTTTACGCTTGCTGAGCACTTGAAGACGCTTCTTCAGCTGTTCTTCCCACTGCGTATCATTCAAGCTCTTGGCAACGGATAGTAAATCCAGTCCCATATCAATCTGGCTTTTCACCACATCCAGAGGCTCTTCGTCTTCATGATTGACACAATTCTCAAAAATATTCGGCCCCTGTTTGGCTTCCACATAATCGATAAAGTCGACCTCGGACGCGCCGTCCCCGTGCGCATACTCTGCCAGAAGATCATATTCATTCTCAATCGTATGATGAACCTCGATCCGGTGACAAACCGGACAAAACAGAATAGGCACATTATGAATACTTGTTCTTATATGTTTAAGAGTCCCTTTAGACCCTATCATACTTGCACCGCAGCAAAAACTCATCGTAATCCCTCCTAAGGAACTTCCATTAGACTTAAGGTCTTCCGGAATCAGTTTACATGCGTGTTGCTTGTGATGCTTTATTTTACAACATACCTATTCCCTGACACAAAGGAAAATTCCACTACCTTTAGCAATATAGGCCTGTTTGACAGACAGGTTAAGCCGATATTCCCCGTGGCTGCGGTTTGCCCGGCCGCCTTCTAACCGTCCCTTCGCGCACATAAATATAGAAGGAACGGAACTTCGGCACAGCGCGTCTGCGCCGCCTGAAGTCCTCCGCCAAACCATAGATCGGAGGGACGTACGATGATCATCATCCCTATTATTTCCCGCCAAATTGCCTTCGCGAAGTATGACGGACAGACCGGGGAAATATCCGTCTACTATCATACGGGGAAGGTGGAATGCTATTCGGGTTTCGATCTGGATGATCTTCAAGCCATTGTGGATGCTTCCAACCGCTACGACATGCTGATTCATCTAACGGATCCCCAGCGGATACCGCAGCCCTCTACGACTACTTAAGGTACACCTAGCCCGTATACGTATTCTTTTTATTGAGCTGATCGGCGGCCTATCGTCCCGTTTCCCCGCCTGAACCCGGACGATTGTTAGAGTCCAGATGCATGCTGTGCTACAATGGATGCATCATTATGAGGACCGGCAGCAGCCGGACAGCGGAAGAGAGGTTAGGCTCCCTGCGGAATTACATGTATCCCCGTCCGTTGCCTGAACCGTTTGGAGATGTACATGTGATGGTGCAGCAGCCGACGGTGCTTTTTTTATACTGGATGGTATCGGACAGATTCTTTGCTATGCTTGATAATTATGGAGACGGCACGGCAGCATCCCATCTCGTGATCCGTTTAAGTATGGAGCCGGATAACGGGACGATTACCGGAGCTGAGACCCGCGATGTGCAATACGTGTGGCACACTCCGGCCGATCGCTCTCAACACTCCGCTTTCATTGAAGTCTGCAGCTGTAACGCTTTATGGACCGCTGAACTTGGTTTTAACGGAAGTGAACAGCGATTCGTTCCTCTGCTCCGCTCCGCAAGTGTCCGTACGGGATATGTAGCGGGTGGAGCCGGGGCAATCCGAGTAAGTGCAGTGGCGGAAGACGTTGACAAAACCCTCCTGCCTGCCGATTACCACTTGTACTCTACTTACACGATCTATCCGCAGCCCAAACAGGAGGGAGAACTTCTTTGAGCCCCCATGTACAACCCGTCTATACCGCTCTTGTCCTGCACGCTCATCTTCCGTTCGTTTATAACCCGGATGAAACTTTGACGCTGGAAGAGAACTGGTTCTATGAAGCTATGGCCGATGTCTATCTGCCATTTCTGGATCTTATGGAGCGGTTGGATAAAGAACACATTTGCACGCCGCTCACCCTCTCTGTGAGCCCCACCCTGCTTGCCATGTGGGAGAACCCCCGGATGCAGAGACGAACCCGGGAGCAGTTGGTTAAAAAAATCGAGCTGGGACGACAGGAAGTCCGTCGCCTGGCTGACGATCACGTTCTTGCGGAAGCAGCGGGCGGATATGCAGCGCATTATGAGCGTATGCTCGTTGTCTTTAAGGACATCAAGGGCAGCGTGATCACCAGACTTAAATATTTCGCCTCAAAAGGCTTGGTTGAGCTGATTCCAAGCGCAGCGACACATTCCTTCCTGCCGCTGATCAGAAACCCGGAAGCTGCCCGTGTTCAGCTTCACACCGCCGTTACGGAGTTCCGGCGGCATTTCGGGTTTGCTCCGGCGGGAATCTGGCTGCCCGAATGCGGGTATTCCCCCGGGCTGGAGCCTCTGCTGCAGGAGTTGGGCCTGCGCTTCACAGTTCTGGATGCGCAGCAGCCCGGCGGCGATCCGCCTTCCGGCTGCGAATCGCCAGGTCCTGCCGTCCCGTTCATCGGTCCGGGCGGGCTCAGGGTCTTCACCCGGGACGCGGCCGCTTCCGCTCAAGTATGGAGCCGGGAAGCCGGCTACCCGGGCCACCCCGATTATCGCGAATATTACCGCGATATCGGGTATGAGCTCGGCCGGGACGATCCGGCCGAGGCAGCGTACATCCGGCCCTATCTGCTGCCGGATGGCACGAGAATTGCGACAGGCTACAAATACTGTCGCATCACTTTCTCCGCTGCGCAGCGCGGAGAGAAGCTTCACGGGGACGGGGAGAAGGCCCCGTACGAGCCTGCCCGCGCCGCTGAGCGCGCTGCCCAGCATGCGAGAGAGTTCCTCGCATCCCGCAGGCAAGCGGCGCAGCGGCTGGTGCGCCCGCACGAGGTGCATGGCTCGCGCACCGCTGCCGGGTCCGGCCCGGACCCGGCAGCGATGACGGGCCCGGGCTCCCCGGATGCGTTCTCCCCGTGCTCGGCGGATATACCCGAGTTGCACGCGGCAGATGCACCTGCTCCGTACATGGCGGAGGTACCCGGTCTGCCATCGGCAGAAGCCCTCCGGCCCCGCTCGGTGGAGCTCTCCCGCCCTTCAGAGGGTTCCCCGGGGGATGCCGGGGACTCTGCGTTATTCCGATCAGCCGGGGTTATCGCTCCCGCTGATCGGATCACTTCACCACAGCCCGTTTCCGTCTGCGCATTCGATCTCGAATTATTCGGCCATTGGTGGCATGAAGGTCCATTGTGGCTGGAGACCCTGCTCCGTGAAGCGGACCGGGAGCAGGCGCCGCAATCAGCCGTGCGGCAGCCGCTTCCGGTATTTCCCCGTAATCCGCCAGCTAACTGCCGGGAATCTGGTGAACCGGAAGCGGCAGTCCGCCCACCGTCTCTCCCTGTACTCTTTATAACGCTGTCCGAATATGAGCAGCGTCATAGTTTTGCAGCAGGCCGCGCGCCAGCCTTGACCAGTTGGGGGCGCGGCGGCGGGGCACAGGTATGGCTCAACCCGGCGACGGCCTGGATGTATCCGCTGCTGCATGCCGCAGAGGATAAGATGATCCTTACTGCAGCCCGAGTGAATGCCCGGCCAAACAGTGCGCCCGATTCCTCTCATGCAAGAGTGCTGAAGCAGGCAAGCCGTGAATTCATGCTTGCGCAGAGCAGCGATTGGGCTTTTATGATAGATTCCGGCGAGATGTCCGCCTACGCGGCAAGCCGTTTCCGCACCCACTTGAATAACTTCTATCAATTGTTGGCTATGATAGATAATAGAAATGAAGATTCACCGGATAATCAGCAGCATTTGTACAGACTGGAAAAAGAAAGCCCGTTATTTTCAGATATCGACTGGAAATTATACGGGGCTGCGTATCCTGATCTGCGGCTGTCATACCCTTTAACCGCCAGCGGATCGTCTGAGAAGACGATTCCTGCAGCCTTTACCCCAAGCCCGGGATCTCTGAGTATCCTTGTGCTTTCCTGGGAGTATCCCCCTGACATTATCGGCGGACTGGGAAAAGCCGTCGGTGATTTAACTGCTCAGCTGGCCCAAGATGGCCATGACGTTCATGTCGTCACATGCAGCCGCGGCCCCGGGGCAGCCTGCACTTCTGTTAACGGAGTACACATCCACCGTGTCCAGATACCGGGAAACCCCGACCCTCCATTCTTCCTCGACTGGGTGCTCGCGATGAATGCGGCGATGATTATACGGATTCAGCAGCTGTATACGCAAGGACAGCAGTTTGACCTGGTGCATGCCCACGACTGGCTGGTCTATTACGCTGCTGCGGACTGCAGGCAGACGTTTGATCTGCCGCTTGTTACCACGCTGCATGCAACGGAGTGCGGACGCAAGCTCGGCAGGCTGGACGAGGAAGTCTCCCGGCGTATCGACGCCGCGGAGCGTAAGCTTACCCGCCTCTCCGACCGTATCCTCGTGTGCAGCGAAGCTATGCGCAGCGAGGTGGACTCTTTATTCGGACCGGACCCTGCCAGGTTGTCGGTTATTCCGAACGGCCTTCCGCAGGATACCTCCCTTTGGAGAGAGGTCCCGGAACTTCCCCTTCGGGAATCTTCATCCGGTTCCAGTCAGATTCTCTTTATCGGCAGGCTCGTACCGGAGAAGAATGTACAGCTTCTGATCAGAGCCCTTCCTTTGGTTTTGCAGCGCATCCCGGAAGCCCGGCTCGTTATCGCCGGTACCGGCCCGATGCTCCATGAGCTGCGCAGGCTTGCCCTGCCATACGGCGACCGTGTTCTCTTCACCGGATTCGCCGATGAAGACGCCAAAGCCCGCCTGTTCGCAGGCACGCGTGTCTGCGTAATCCCGAGCCTCTACGAGCCGTTCGGTATCGTTGCGCTTGAAGCGATGCGGGCAGGCGTACCGATAGTCGCATCCGGTACAGGCGGGCTTGCCGATCTCATCGAAGACGGCAAAGACGGCTTCAAACTGCCTCCGGATGATCCAGAGGCATGGTCCGAGCGGATTTGCCGTCTTCTTGAAGATGCAAAGCTTGCTGCAAGCTTCGTAAAAAAAGCTTCCCGGAAGCTCCGTAATCGCTTTTTCATGGGCAAAATCGCTGAAGATACGGTTCAAATTTATCAAGACGCCATAAATTGGCACGAATCGACAAAAAAACATTGACCTGACGCCTCTAAAACGGTAACCTAATGGCGAATAAAATAAGATTTACCAGTAACCAGGTAAGGAAGTGATTTTTTGCCCAGACATTTCGTTGTCGGTAACGGGAAATTTCTAATCAACCTTGATGAACACTCATTCATGCGGGATCTCTACTATCCCTATGTAGGGCAGCTCAATCATATCGGCGGGTATCATTGCCGGGTCGGCATTTGGGTGGACGGTGCTTTTGCATGGCTCGACGCTCCAGAATGGCAGTTTCAGCATGCTTACGTCGAGGATTCTCTCGTCACTGACGTCAGAGCCACTCATCCGGGTCTGGGAATTTCGCTGCGTATTCAAGACGGCGTGCATCAGCGGGAAGATATTTTTCTGAAGAAAATCAGTGTAGCCAATCCTTACTCGACAGTTAGAGAAGTCCGGATATTTTTCAATCAGGATCTCGTCATTAACGAGACAGAAGTCGGCGATACCGCCGCATATTACCCGGCCAATCACACTGTCTTCCATTATAAAAAAGACAAATACTTCATGTTCAACGGCAGCACCGGAACCGAAGGGATTTACCAGTACACGACAGGGGTCAAACGGTTCTACAATGCCGAAGGAACGTGGCGGGACGCCGAGGACGGCCATTTGATGGGCAATCCGATCTCCCAGGGCTCAGTCGACAGCACGATCTCATTCCGGATGCACGTACCGCCGGAAGGCGAGCACACCATGTACTACTGGATGAGCGCCGGACATTCGCTTGAAGAAGTCAAAAGCTCCGACCGGTATGTGCGCGAAAACCATCCGGGCAAGCTGCTCGACCGCGTCCAGATTTACTGGCAGCGCTGGGTAAACAAAACCCAGCGGTCTTATGCCGATCTTAACGAAGGCGTGATCCGCCTGTTTAAACACAGCATGCTGATCGTGCGGACGCAGACGGATGTCAACGGGGCCATCGTGGCCGCCAACGATTCCGACATCATGCAGAGCAACCGGGATCATTACAGCTACATGTGGCCCCGTGACGGCGCCCTCGTTGCCTATTCCATGTCCAAAGCAGGACATCAGGGGATGATGGAGCCGTTCTACCGCTTCTGTGCCCGGGTAATGTCACCCGAAGGCTACCTGCACCATAAATACAATCCCGACGGAACCGTAGGCTCCAGCTGGCATCCCTACGTTCACAACGGCGGGGAGCAGCTTCCTATTCAGGAAGATGAGACGGCCCTTGTCCTTTTTGCCCTTTGGGAGGATTACAAGCAGCACGGCAACCTGGAGCTGGTCCAATCGTTGTACCGCGACCTGATCCGCAGAGCGGCCCGCTTCATGGCTACTTATATAGACCAGGAGCTGAGTTTGCCCAAGCCAAGCTACGACTTGTGGGAGGAACGGTACGGCATCTACACGTTCACAGCTTCGGCCGTGTACGGCGGACTGATCGCCGCTTCCAACTTCTGCAATCTGTTCGGGGACGAAGAGCGCAGCAACCGCTACCGCCATACGGCAGAGAAGATCAAGAACGGCATTCTGAACCACCTGTGGGATGAGCAGGAAGGGCGTTTTGCCCGCGGTCTGTATCAGAAGGACGGCGTATGGGTTAAGGACATGACACTGGAGAGTTCCGTCTACGGTATCTTTGAGTTCGGCGTACTGCCTGCCGATGATGACCGGGTTGTCCGCACCATGCTTGCCAACAAGAATGGACTGTCTATCAAGACGCCTACAGGAGGCGTAGCCCGTTATTACAATGATTATTACTTCCAGCGTTCTCACGACCTGAACCAGATCCCGGGGAATCCGTGGATTATCTGCACCCTCTGGATAGCCGAGTGGGAAATCGAATGCGCCAAGAGCATTTCGGATCTCGAATCACCGAGACAGACCCTGGAGTGGGTGGTCCGCCACCAAATGGAGAGCGGCATCCTGCCGGAGCAGCTTGACCCTCACAACGGCGGCCCTGTATCCGTAGCTCCTCTCACCTGGTCTCATGCAACCTTCGTTCTATCCGTGGTCAAGTATCTGAACAAGTATGAAGAACTGCTGGAGAAATCCTCCTCTTAAACGAACAGTTGATTCATCATACAGATAGAACACGCAAGATGCACTCTTCTTCTGTACAACGTCCCCTATTCTGCGCATTCCCGCGTAGATAGCGGACGTTTTTTCTTTTGTCTTGTTCGATTCTGCGATTTACTTTTTGCACACCGATAAAAGGTTGTGGAATAATGAAGACTATACGAGTCTGATTTATGTCTACAGGAGGAATCGGCTATGAGTACATTCCGGCCATCCAGGCTTCCCACGGAAATCAAACAGCAGATGAAGAGTGATATTCAATTTTTTTTTGAAAAGGAGCGGGGTGAAACGATCGGGGATCTGGCAGCTGACGGGGTTCTTGAATTTGTTATTTCCAAGCTTTCTCCACATTTCTATAATGAGGGCATTAAGGACGCGCGAGCCACTATGATGGAACGGATGGCTTCGCTGGAAGAGGATTTGTATGCACTGGAAAAGCCTCTTCCGAGCGCTGCTAGACAATAACCCGTTGAAGTGACGCGCCGTAATCAATTCCGGCTCCGTACTGCTTTATATACGCGTTCCGGCCGGCCTACGAGCCCGTACGACAAATCAGCGGCAAGGCTGCCTGCGGATACGAGATGCTCCAGGTATCGGCGCGCCGTTGTCCGGCTGACGCCGATCACTTTGGCTGCCTGATCGGCTGTCATGCCATGCAGCTCGCCGGAAATTGCCGCGCTTACCTTATCCAGCGTGAGCTTATCTATGCCCTTGGGAAGGTAACTGCCGCCTGCGTAATCCCGGTTGTCCATTCCCACCATGAGCAGGTCGATCTGTTCTTGAGAAAGATGTCCGTTCTCAGCCTGCAGCCGCTCGAGCCGGCTCCGGTATTCGCTGTACTTCTCCAAGGATTCACGAAGACGTTCGAACACGAGGGGCTTAATAATAAAATCGAATGCTCCGCCACGGATGGCGCGCCGCACGGCATCCACTTCTTTAGCCGCCGTAATCATAATGACATCGGTATGCGGATGGTGCTGCTTCATATACTTAAGCAGCTCCAGCCCGCTGGAATCCGGGAAATAAACATCGAGCAGTGCCAATTCCGGCTCCAGAATTTCCAGCTGTTCCTTCGCCTGCTGGATATCAGTGGCAATGCCGCACACCTCGAATCCTATGATCTTACTCAGAAACCGCCGGTTGATTTCGGCGATCCGCAGGTCATCCTCGATAATCATCACACGAACTTTATCTCTGCTTCCCTCAATCACACGGAATCCCCCTTGTCCCCGGTTATGAACGGCTTGTATTGATGTTTGGGAAGAATAACCGTAAATAGCGTTCCTTCCCCAGCCTCACTCCGGTACGTAATAAATCCTCCGAGCTGGTTAACCGCATGGCGGACAAGTGCGAGCCCGATTCCCCGGCTTTGTCCTTCTTTTGTAGTGAATCCGTTCTCAAAGATCCGGTGTCCCTGGTCTTTCATAATACCCGGTCCGTTATCCTCACATTCGATAATCAAATCTTCCCCGAGGTCTGTCATAAACAGTCCGACGCTTCTTGCTCTGTCCCCTTTAGCGGTCAGCGTCGCCTCCATTGCGTTATCCAGCAGATTGCCCAGAATCGTAATCAGATGGTTACGGTCCATTTGCTTAGGAATATCTTTGAGACTGCTTTCTTCGTCGATTTGAAGATCCACCTTCAGTTCATGAGCCCGGTTAAACTTCCCGATCAGCAGACCTCCAATAATCGGATCGGGTACCTCCCGCATAATAAACTGGATCAGACTCTGATGCACGTTTGATTCCCGGCTGATCATATCAATCGCTTCCTGGTAGGATTCAAGCTGGATCAATCCCGAAATCACATACAGTTTGTTTGAGAATTCATGAGTCTGAGCCCGCAGTGCCTCCGCGTAGCGTTTGACCTGAGACAGCTCGTCGGCAAGCCGGAACAGTTCCGACTTACTGCGGAAGCTGGAAACCGCCCCAATCGGGATCCCATTGGATCCAAAGATAGGAATACGGTTTTCCACTGCTTCATGCTCGCCAATAATCATCTGCTGATCGAATTCAGCTTTACCGGTTTGCAGAACCTCCCCCAGCCTTGAAGCAGGAAAAATATCTTGAAGCGGCTTGCCAAGAAGCTGAGACGGATCTCCTCCGCCAATCATCTTGACAGCCGCCTGATTGACCATGGTAATCACACTTCGGGCATTCACCGCAATAACACCTTCACGTATCGACTCCAGAATCGCTTCTTTTTCCAGATAGAGCGCTCCGATCTCTTCCGGCTCCAGCCCCAGTGTTTCCTTTTTTACCCGGCGTGCTATATAAATCGCCCCCAGACTACCGAGTGCCAGTGCAGCAGCAGCAGCCATGACGACTTTACGGCTGTAGGAGTCGACCACACTCTCTACGTCCTCCATTAGAAACCCGACCGATACGACGCCAACCACTTTTCCGGCATCATCAAGTAAAGGAGCCTTGCCTCGGATTGCCATCCCCATAGAACCTACCGCCTTGGAAATGACCGGATGACCGGCAAATACCCGGTCATTATCGCCGCCGATCATAGGTTTGCCTATTCGGTCCGGCAGCGGATGCGAATGACGGATTCCTTCCGCATTTCCCACGACGACATACTCTGCGCCTGTCTTTAGTCGGATCCCTTCTGCAATGGGCTGAATGACGGTCGATGGCAGCGTATCATCCATAGCCTCCAAGATCTCCGTGTTCATTGCCGCCATCTCTGCTACTTTTAGCGCGCGTGTGCCGATTTGCTCTTCGATGCCTGTCTGCAGGATGTATTCAAAAAAAGCTCCCAGCACAACCACTAGTCCAAGCAGAAGCGTACAGATGATTAAGATCATTTTGGTTTGCAGACGCATCGGCGGCCTCCTTCTTCCGTTCAAAAGCGAAAGTACCCGCCCGTGATGGTCGGGACGGGTACTCGGATTTCTTCAGCATTACCCCAATCCCGTCAGATTGCAGGAAGAGTGCTGGACTAGCTTTCTTCGTTGACAAGAACTCGCTTCCCGCGCTTTTTTAAAATAAAAGGAACGAGCAACCATAGAATGGCAGCGATCAGAAACACAGCGGACAGAGGCTTGTGTAAGAAGATCATAAAATCCCCGTTCGAACCTGTCAAGGCTCTGCGCATGTTGTTTTCGATCATCGGTCCCAGAACAAGACCTAATACGAGCGGCGCAAGCGGAAAATCGTTCTTGGCCAGGAAGTAGCCGGCAACACCGCACCCCAGCAGCAGCATCAGATCAAAAACAGTCACCTGAACCGCGTACACGCCGAATACCGAAATCGCCATGATAATCGGAATTAAATATTTGGGCGGGGTCTCAATGATCTTCGCGAATACTTTGACAAGCGGCATATTCAGAATCAGCAGCATCAGATTTCCGATAAACATACTGGCAATAAGCCCCCACGCAACCTGCGGATGTTCCTCGAACAGCAGCGGACCCGGCTGAATGTTGTACATGATGAGCGCGCCCATCAGAATCGCGGTTGTGCCCGACCCCGGTATACCGAGCGTAAGCAGAGGAATCATCGCTCCCCCGGAAGCCGCGTTATTCGCCGATTCGGGAGCCGCAACTCCTTCGATTGCGCCTTTGCCGAATTTTTCGGGATTTTTACTGATTTTCTTCTCCATTATATAGGAAAAGAAAGAAGCGAGGGTGGCGCCTGCACCAGGCAGAATTCCGATAAAGAAGCCCAGGAATGACCCCCTAGCAATCGGTCCGGCGCTTTCTTTCAGATCCTGGCGTGTCGGCAGAATACGTGTGAATTTGACGACGCTGCCTTCGTTCGATTCTTTCTCCAGAATCGTCTTGAACACCTCGCCAAGAGCGAAGAGGCCCACGGCAACCGTTAAGAATTCGATGCCCTGGTACAACACGGGGATATCGTACGTAAACCGTGCTACACCCGATACGCTGTCTATGCCGATTGTTGCAATCAGCAAACCGAAGACCGTCATCATGAGCGCTTTGGTCATGGATTTGCCGGCCAGGCCGCTAACCGCTGCAAGTCCAAGCAGCATCAGAGAAAAATACTCAGCCGGACCGAATTTAATCGCAAGCTCCGACAGCGGCCCCGCAAGGAAGATCAGTCCCAGCAGAGACACTAGACCGGCTGCAAAAGATCCAATCGCGGCGATCGACAAGGCAGAGCCGGCGCGTCCCTGTTTGGCGAGCTGGTAGCCGTCGAGCGTCGTGACCACCGAGGATGACTCCCCGGGTGTATTAAGCAGAATCGATGTGGTGGACCCGCCATACATGGCGCCGTAATACACACCCGCCAGCAGAATGATAGACGATATTGCCGCTTCCTCAGGCGACAGCCCCGTTGTCAGCGAGGAAGTCACCGGAATCAGGAGAGCGACCCCGCTCATAGGGCCGATTCCGGGCAGAACGCCGACGGCGGTACCGATCAGCACACCAACGAAGGCGAATAGAAGATTATGCCACTGCAGCGCAACGGCAAAACCGTTAAACAAATAAGTTAGTGTATCCATGGTTGTCCCTCCTGCCTACAAACCTAACCAACCCGGGAAGGGAGGAAGCGAGCCCTTCAGTACTTGCACGAATAGCACATACACTCCCCCGGAGAAAATTGCGGAAATGAGCAGCGACTTCACCCATTTACCCCGTTCCATCGTCTGGAACCCTACCAGCAAGAAACCAAACGTCGTGATGACATACCCCAGAGGTTCAAGCAGCAGGCAGTAAGCGACCGCCGCACCCAGCAGGATACCGAAACGTTTGTAATCCAGCCGGGTACGCTCACCGCTCTGAGACTTATAACGCAAGGTTTCTGCAAGCAGGCGGACACTGAGCAGCATAAGCAGAATGCCAAGTCCGAGCGGGAAAATATTCGAGCCGACATTACTTCCGTAGGCACTGTCCATAATCGTGGTGCTTTGCCAGACAAAGCCAGCCCCGATCAGCAGGAAGGCAACGCCGGCATAACGGTCAAACGTTGTGTTCATTGCGCTGTCCTCCAGTTCATCCAAGATTGATTATTTCGCCATGCCCAGCGCCGTCAGCATATCCTTAACCAATGTTTCCTGCTTTCCCAAGAAGGTTGCGAATTCTGTGCTGCCCAGATAATCCGCTTCCCAGGAATTAGCCTGAAGCTCCTTTTTCCAAGCCTCGGATTCATGAAGTGCCTTCAGCTTGGTCTCCCAGTAAGCTTTAGCATCGGCGGTCATTTCTTTAGGGCCGAAGACGCCGCGCCAGATGTTAAATTCCGCATCCAGTCCCTGCTCTTTCATCGTCGGGACATCTTTTAGGATGCCTTCCAATCTTTTGGGAGCGGAGACCGCCAGCACTTTCACTTTACCGGCTTTAACATATTCGCCTACACTGGAAGCATCCGTCGCGATTACGTCCGCATTGCCTCCGAGTAAGGCTGTCATTGCTTGACCGCCGCCGTCATAGGATACATACTTCACTTTCTTCGGGTCTATGCCCGCTTTATAAGCGGGAAGCACCGCTACTAGATGGTCCATTGAACCCGGTGCAGAGCCTCCAGCCACAATAACGGTATCCGGGTTCGCCTTGAGCGCGTCCAGAACCGACTTAAGATCCTTGTACTTCGAGTCAGCCGGCACAACAAGCGCCCCGTAATCTTTGGTCAATTGGGCCAGCGGCGTTGTATCTTTGTAACCATACGGGCTGTTTCCTTCTTTTTTCAAATTATTAATAAGGATAGGGGGTGAATTCACGAAGAGACGATAGTCATTTTTCTTATCCTGTGTGGCATACTGAGCCATGAACACAACTCCGCCACCACCCGGTTTATTCTCCACCGTCATAGGCTGCTCCACCAACTTCGCTTCGCCCAGAACTTTTGCTACAGAACGGGCGGTTTTGTCCCAGCCACCCCCTGCTCCCGAAGGAGCTACTACGACTAGAGGCTTTTCAGGGTATTTCGATTCGCCGGCTGCCCCGGCTGCGCTCGGCTTACTTTCTCCGCTTCCGCAGGCTGTCAGACTTAGAGCCAGTAATCCGATCAAAGTCAGCGATAACATCCGGTGCTTCTTTATCATTCTTGTCATTAAATTTCCCCCTGAAATGGAATATTCTTTATTGATAGCGCTTTCTTTTAAAATTATTCTCATCTTATCACCCCGCTTCCCAGGTTCCAAGATTACGGAGATAAGATGATTAAGATACCTTTTTATCATTTTGTTCATTTTGTTCACGACATGCAGATGCTCATCCAGACATACAGAATAGTAAAGCGGGAACAGACCCGCTCCAGGGTCCATTCCCGCTTCTCTTCCCCATTTCGGGGCGCTTCCGTTATTTCCTGATCTTACTCCTGCGCGTGATAGATTTCTGCATAGCGTTCCGCCGTCCACAGCAGCTCAAGCTCCTCCGGATTATTGTATTCCATCACAAACAGCCAGCCGGAACCATAGGGGAACCGGTTTATAAAATGTGGCTCCTTCCTCAGAAGCCAGTTCGCCGATACCACTTTGCCGGATAAAGGAGCAAACAGTTCCGACTCATCCGTCACCGTCTCCATACTGCCTAGATAATCACCCGCCGTGACCTCATCGCCTTCCTGAGGCAAATCCGCGAATACAACCATTCCCATCTCTAGCTGGGCATAATCCGTTAGTCCGATTACGGCCCGTTCCTCTTCAATCCTCACCCACATATGTTTTGGGGTATAGAGCAATTCTTTGGGGACCTCCACTCATCCCGCCTCCTTTGTTCGCAGATGTTCCTCTTCAGCTCCGACAGCGGTTTGGGCATGCATTGGGCATGAGGCATAGCCGATTCGGCAGTCTCCTGGAATTCTCCCGCAGCACTCGGACTACCGGCGGCACGAATGCTGTGGAGAGTAAATAAAAGCTCCCCGCTTCCGCCCGAAAGCGGAACATGAGGAGCTTGTACTAATCCGTTCAAACTTAACCGGAATAATTACACAGTCAGATTCTTGTCGCCTGGTTTCCAGTTCATGGGGCACAGACCACCGGATTGAAGTGCTTGCAGCACGCGAAGAGTCTCATCCACGCTGCGGCCTACATCGTTGTGGTTAACAACCTGGTACTTCAATTCGCCTTCCGGATCAATAATGAACAGGCCGCGAAGTGCTACGCCTTCTTCTTCAATCAGAACACCATAGTCGCGGGATACGGATTTAGTCAGGTCAGCTGCGAGAGGGAAATTCAGTTGGCCCAGACCGTTATCGTTACGCGGAGTGTTGATCCATGCACGGTGAGAATGTTTGCTGTCTACGGATACACCGAGGATTTCTGTTTTCAGATCTTTAAAAACAGAAGAAGCTTCGCTAAGGGCAGTAATTTCTGTCGGGCATACAAATGTAAAATCAAGCGGATAGAAGAAAAGAACAAGCCATTTTCCCTTGTAATCGGAAAGTGAGGCTGTACCAAATTCCGTTCCATCTCCGTATGCTGTTTCCATAGTAAAATCAGGGGCTGGTTTGCCTACCAAACGTTCTGCCATATGCAATAATTCCTCCTTCAAATGTTTCCTAGTCGAGTAAGATGGTATCACCCACTTATAGGAAAGTCAATATTATAAGCTATACTAGATGATAATTATTATAAATACATCCCATTAAATGTAAAGTTAATATCGGGAGTTTCATCCTGATATTCCGCTGCATCGTCTGCTCCGTTTTAACAGCCTCTTCTATAAATAAGAAGGCGCGCAGAAAGCAAATGTCTCTCTCTGCACGCCTGTTAATAGAGCTTACTTACGGATAGCTGCAACGATCAGGTCGCCCATAGCCGTTGTGCCGATCGCTTTGGACTTGTCGACTGCGATGTCGCCTGTGCGGTGTCCGGCATCCAACACTTCTTTCACGGCGCGTTCGATCGCATCGGCCGCTTCGTGATAGCCGAATGTCAGTCGGAACATCAGCGCGACGGATAGAATCGTGGCAATCGGGTTCGAGATGCCTTGACCCGCGATATCCGGCGCAGAGCCGTGTACGGGCTCGTACAAACCGAAGCTTCCTTCGCCCAGGGATGCGGAGGACAGCATCCCGATCGACCCGGTCAGCATCGCTGCTTCGTCGCTCAAAATATCACCGAACATGTTCTCGGTAACGATAACGTCGAAGCTTGATGGACGGCGCAGAAGCTGCATCGCACAGTTGTCGACGAGCACGTGCTCAAGCTCGACATCCGGGTAATCGGCCGAGATGCGGATCACCGTTTCTCTCCACAGACGGGAGGTTTCCAGCACGTTGGCTTTGTCTACCGACGCCAGCTTCTTGCTGCGCGTACGTGCGATCTCGAACGCTTGGCGGGCAATACGCTCTATTTCGCTTACGTTGTAAGCGCAAGTATCTACCGCTTCCTGGCCGTTCTCCGTCTCGCGGCGGAATTTCTCGCCGAAATAAATACCGCCTGTCAGCTCACGGACCACGATCAAATCCGTTCCGTCAAGCACTTCCGGCTTGAGCGTAGATGCATCCTTCAGACAGTCGAACACGACAGCCGGACGAATATTCGAGAACAAGCCGAGCGCTTTGCGGATTCCGAGAAGACCGGTTTCCGGGCGAAGCTCCTTCGAGTTGTTGTCCCACTTGGGACCGCCAACCGCTCCGAGCAGTACGGCATCCGCGCGCTGGCACATTTCCAGCGTTTCCTGCGGCAGCGGCGTGCCCTTCTCATCGATCGCGATACCGCCAAACAATCCGTGCTCCGTTTCAAAACGGTGGCCGAAAAGCTCCTCGGTCTTTTTAAGAACTTTCTCCGCTTCCGCAACTACTTCCGGTCCGATACCGTCGCCGGCGATAACGGCGATTTTTTTTACGTCTGACATGTTCGTTCACTCCTTTGGATTGTCCGTAACTGACAGGACCTTTACTAACCGGGTCCCTACTCTACCTTCTGTTGTACCATATCTGGACAACCCTGGCTAAGATATAAAAGCTATCAGTTTCATAGGTTTATCCTATAACATGCCTGAATAGCATATTTACGTTATTTCCTGCTGCATCTTGTACTGTCAGCTTGTCATCTCGCCATTATTCCTGACATCTTCAAGCCCCTACCTTTTCCTTGGTTATAAAAAAAGCCTGAAGCCGCTCTCTCGTATCAAGAGCGGCTTCAGGCCGGTTCGTTGCGGCTCCGTATCAGTATTAAGCAATACTGAATACGGGAGGATTAAAGACTTGGCGTTCCGGCAAGCACCGGCTTCAGAACGGCATCCAGACGCTCCATGCCGAGCTTCAGAACTTCCGGACTGGAGTATGTGAAGTTCAGGCGCATCGTATTGCGCAGCGGCTGATCCGCATAGAACGATACACCCGGGACATAAGCGACCCCATGCTGCACAGCAGTCGGCAGAAGCGCCTGCGTGTCGATGTGCGGCGGGAGCTCCAGCCAGATGAACATTCCGCCCTGCGGATCGTTCCAGACCACGCCGGGCCAGTTCTTCTCACGGAGCAGCTGCACCATGTACTGCATCCGCTTCTCGTACTCCGTGGAAATCAGTTCGATATGCGCATCCATATCAAAGTGCTCCATGAGCTGGTAAAGCGTCTGCTGGTCGAGTGTACTCGACTGGAGATCAGCCGCCTGCTTGGCTTGAGCGATTGCGCGGATAACTGCGCGATCGCCCATAACCCATCCTGTACGCAGCGCAGGAGCTACGATTTTGGAGAAGGTGCTCGTGTAGACCACGCAGCTTCCTTCCGGGTGTTGATCCAGGGAGAAAATGGACGGCAGCACTTCGGTTGTACCGAATCTTAGCTCGCCGTAGGGATCGTCTTCCAAGATCAGCACATCGTTGCTGCGGCATGCTTCCAGAAGCCCCTTGCGGCGTTCCAGGCTCCATACACGGCCTGCCGGGTTGGAGAAGTTTGGATTTACGTAGACCATTTTGGGTTTATACTGTCTGATTTGAGCAGCCAGATCGTCCAAGTCCATACCGTGACGGTCACTCTGGACCGAAACGATTCGCGCGCCGCGCGCCTGGAATACCTGAATGGCAGCCAGATAAGTAGGACGCTCCACAAGAATGACATCGCCCTCATCCACATAAATGCGGGTCAGCAGATCAATGGTCTGCTGGGAGCCCGTCGTCAGCATCATGTCGTCTGGAGTTACGTTCATGCCCTTGGCCGCCATCCGTTTGCAAATACTCTGACGCAGCGGGATGTATCCTTCCGTCAGCCCGTACTGCATAGCAGACGTGCCTCCCTCCATGACACGGCCCAATGCTTCTTTGACCGCATCGATCGGGAAAAATTCTTCCGCCGGAAGTCCGCCCGCGAAAGAAATGATGGAGCTTCCTTGCGTGAGCTTGAGGATTTCACGTACCGCGGAGGAGGAGAATGCCTCCAATGTTTTAGAGAACCGATAATTCATGATGTAGCTCCTTTCGTGTTAAGAAAACACCTCACTTCCGCATCGGGCATAGTGAGGTGCTGCTTATTAGATCAAGCTGTATTACTTCTTAATCCAGTGCATCAGTTCACGAAGCTGGGAACCGACTTTCTCAAGTTCATGCTCAGATTCGTTCTTGCGGGTAGCGTTCATGAATGCGTTGTTGGATTGGTTCTCCAGGATAAAGTCGCGAGCGAATTTACCTTGCTGGATATCCGTCAGAACATCTTTCATAGCTTTCTTGGTTTCTGCTGTGATGATGCGTGGTCCTGTTACATAGTCGCCGTACTCAGCTGTGTTGGAGATCGAGCTGCGCATCGAAGCCAGGCCGCCTTCATACATCATGTCCACGATCAGCTTCAGTTCATGCAGACACTCGAAGTAAGCCATTTCCGGCGCATATCCTGCTTCAACCAGTGTTTCAAAGCCTGCTTTAACGAGTGCGCTGGCACCGCCGCAAAGAACAGCTTGCTCACCGAACAGATCCGTTTCGGTTTCTTCTTTGAACGAAGTTTCGATAACTCCCGCACGGGTACAGCCGATACCTTTTGCATAAGCAAGTCCGATTTGCTTCGCATTGCCAGTTGCATCCTGCTCAATCGCGATCAGGCCGGGAACGCCGAAACCTTCTACATAAGTGCGGCGAACCATGTGTCCAGGGGACTTAGGAGCCACGAGGAATACGTCTGCATCTGCAGGAGGCTGGATTTGTCCGAAATGAATGTTAAAGCCGTGGGAGAACATCAGGGCCACGCCTTTTTTCATGTTAGGCTCGATTGATTCTTTGTAGACACGCGCTTGAGTTTCGTCCGGCATAAGAATTTGGATAACATCTGCACGCGAAGCTGCTTCATCGACGGATACAACTTCAAAACCGTCATTTTGCGCAGCTTGGAAAGACTTCCCTTGACGAAGACCGATAATTACATTGAGACCACTGTCACGAAGGTTTTGTGCTTGCGCGTGACCTTGGGAACCGTAGCCGATAATTGCGATTGTTTTGCCTTGAAGGGATGCGAAATCTGCGTCTTTTTCATAATACATAGTTGTTGCCATTGGATAATTCCTCCTTAAAATAAATAAACCGAGTATAAATTCCCATTGAATGGGCCTTTCAGCCATCACTGGATTGCAGCGGCAAAGAACTGAGAGCTGAAAGTCCCACTCAAGGGGACCTGCTTGCATTTGTCTGGAATAATCAGGAATATAAAAGAGCGGTTACTTGATCGCGCCGCGAATCATCGCAGTAGCGCCTGTTCTGGTGAGCTCACGAATTCCGTAGGAACGGAGCAGCTCGATCATGGCATCAATCTTGTCTGAGTCTCCGATTGTCTGAACAATCAGGGAACTCGGACCGATGTCAACGACTGCCGCGCGGAACGTATCCACAATTCCCAGAATTTCGGGACGCTGAGAAGGCTCGGCGTTTACCTTGATGAGTGCCAGTTCGCGGGCAACCATCGGGTTCTTGCTCAGGTCGATGACTTTAATGACATCGACTAGCTTGTACAACTGCTTGGAAATTTGTTCCAGAGTGTTGTCATCTCCATTGGTTACAATAACCATCCGGGAAAGTCCGATTTCTTCGGACTCCCCGACTGTGATGCTTTCAATGTTATATCCTCTGCGGCCGAACAAACCGGATACACGCTGGAGGACGCCTGGCTGATTGTTAACTAGAATGGAAATGGTGTGTTTGGTGATCATCTTAATCGTCCTCCCCCATCAGCATTTCGCTGATCGTGCTGCCCTGCGTAACCATCGGGAATACATTCTCATGCTTGGCGACAACGAAATCGATCAGAACCGGTCCCGGCGTGTCGAGCGCTTCTTTCCATGCGCGCTGCGCTTCTTCCTTGTTCGTAGCGCGGAGGCCTTTAACGCCGTAAGCTTCGGCCAGCTTCACGAAATCCGGGCTGCCTGCAAGATCAATGTGACTGTACCGGTTGTCATAGATGATCTCCTGCCATTGACGGACCATGCCGAGCACCTGGTTATTGATGACTACGATTTTGACCGGTATGTTATTAATTGCGCAGATGGCAAGTTCCTGCGAGCACATCTGCATACCGCCGTCGCCGTTGATCGAGACAACCAGCTTATCCGGGTTGCCCATTTGCGCTCCGATGGCCGAAGGGAATCCGAAACCCATCGTACCGAGGCCGCCGGAAGATACCCAAGACCGCGGATTCTTGAAGCGATAGTACTGAGCGGCCCACATCTGGTGCTGACCTACGTCGGTTGTAACAATCGCTTCACCCTGCGTCGACTCGTTGATCATCTCAATGACGTACTGCGGTTTCAATACCGTATCCGAATCCTTATAACGCAGCGGGAAGTTCTTCTTGCTCTCTTGAAGTCTGGCAATCCAGTCTTCCGCATGCGCCGGTTTCGCTTTCGTATTCGCATACTCCAGTACGGAGCGGATATCGCCGACAACCGGAATGTCCGTCTTGACGTTCTTGCCGATCTCTGCGGGATCGATATCGATGTGCGCGATCTTCTTCGCTTGTGGGGCGAAGCCGTCCAGTTTCATCGTAACCCGGTCATCAAACCGGGAACCGATCGAGATTACGAGATCCGCGTTCTGGATCGCTTGGTTAGCCGTATATGTTCCGTGCATGCCGGGCATTCCTACCCACAGCTCGTGTGCACTCGGGAATCCGCCAAGACCCAAAAGCGTCGTCGTAACCGGAATTCTCGTTTTGTTGATGAATTCGATCAACTGCTCCGAAGCATTCGAGTACACAACGCCTCCGCCGGCGATAACGATCGGCCGCTCAGCCTCGTCGATTGCCTTGATCAATTTCTCTACCTGCAATTTATTCGGCTGCACCGTCGGATTGTAGCCGCGGATATTCACTTCACTCACCGGCTGGTACACAGCCGTTTGTGCGGAAACGTCTTTGGGGATATCAATCAGAACCGGTCCTTTGCGTCCAGTGTTCGCGATATAGAATGCCTCATGGATTACCCGGGGAAGATCGTTAACATCGCGCACCAGGTAGCTGTGCTTCGTAATCGGCATCGTAATACCTGTAATGTCCGCTTCCTGGAAAGCATCAGTACCAATAGCCGTCGTTGCCACATTACCTGTAATGACAACTAATGGAACGGAATCCATGTATGCCGTGGCGATACCTGTAACCAGGTTAGTCGCTCCCGGACCCGATGTCGCAATACAGACGCCCACATTGCCTGTTGACCTCGCATAACCGTCTGCCGCATGAATCGCTCCTTGCTCATGACGAGTAAGCAGATGGTTGAAATCGGAAAATCCGTGCATGGCATCATAGATATACAATACGGAACCGCCCGGATAACCGAAGACGCATTCCACGCCCTCCAACACCAAGCTGCGCAGCAAGATTTCCGATCCGTTAATCAGATCCGGCTTCCGCATAGCTTCCATCAATTCTTCTTTTGATCTTTTGGCTGTCCCCACATTCATGAGAATCCTCCTCCCGTTCGTTTCGCTTAGTCTGATCTAGTCATGTTAACATGCAAAAAACCCCAGTCCTCCCCGCGCCGGAAATCCGGCGTCTTACGGGACGAAAGGGGTCTGAATTCTTCCGTGGTACCACCCTAGTTTGTCACATGCCTCACAGCACACGACCTTTACAGGTTACATCATGACTAAGCATAATGCACACTCGGCACGGTAACGTGTGCCATTCCGATTCTCCCTATTCACCAAGCGGTTCTTACTTCAACGTCCGCTTGCTTTTCAGGAGAACAGCTCCGAGGTGAGCTCGTACAAAGGGATTATGGCGATGGTTTCAGCGTTTCCTATCGCTCTCTGAGCATAAGGGCCCTTATAACTTCGTCCTCTTCACAGCCGATTTCTGATGAGTCTTACAATTTAGAATATTGATTTAGAGATAATTATATGCATGCCGATGACTATAGTCAACAACTTTCGGATAAATATTTAGAATCCTTTACCTTTCACCCTTCAGATACAAGAAATCGCCATACGCTATTGTGCGCATGGCGATTCGGAAAAATACCTATTAGGCGTTAACTTTTTGTTTGGCGGCAGTAGCCAGATCAGCGAATGCTTTTGCATCGTTGACAGCCAGCTCAGCCAGGATTTTACGGTTTACTTCGATACCAGCCAGTTTAAGGCCGTGCATCAGTTTGCTGTAGGAAAGACCGTTAACGCGTGCTGCTGCGTTAATACGAACGATCCACAGTCTGCGGAAATCACGTTTCTTTGTACGACGGTCACGGTATGCATACAGCAGGGATTTCATAACCTGCTCGTTAGCCGTTTTAAACAGACGGTGTTTAGAACCGAAATAACCTTTTGCTAATTTTAATACTTTTTTATGACGACGACGGGATGTAAACCCGCCCTTGACTCTTGCCATAATGATGACCTCCTAAACAATTTTGGGTAAGGGTGCAATGAAATTACTTGATTTGTGCAAGACCTTGCTTCAGGCGTTTTACGTCGCCAGGAGCCATAACCGGATTTGTAGCAAGAACGCGCTTTTGACGGCCGGATTTGCCGCTGAGCAGGTGGTTTCTGTAAGCTTTGTATCTTTTCACTTTACCAGTACCAGTAATTTTAAAACGGCCTTTCAAGCTGCTGTGGGTTTTCATCTTAGGCATCTAGAAGTTCCTCCTCAAATAAAATTCATAGGGCAGGGCGCGTAAATACGCGCCCAGTAATTTAGACAGTTACTTTGGGTGTCAAGATCATAATCATGCTGCGGCCTTCAAGCTTTGGAGCGCGCTCCATGCTGGAGATTTCCGCCGTCTCAGTCGCAAGACGTTCAAGCACTCTTCTGCCGTTCTCAGCGTGAGCAATCTCACGGCCGCGGAAACGTACAGACGCCTTCACTTTATCACCGTCACTCAAAAATTTAACCGCATTGCGCAGCTTCGTCTGGAAATCATGCTCGTCGATCGTAGCGCTCAAGCGAATTTCTTTGATGTCCACAATTTTCTGGTTCTTGCGGGCTTCTTTTTCTTTCTTTTGCATTTCGTACCGGTATTTCCCATAGTCCATGATGCGGCAAACCGGCGGCTTGGCCGTAGGCGCTACGTTCACCAGATCCAAATTAGCGTCGATAGCCATTTGGAGTGCTTCGCGAATCGGTTTAATGCCGAGTTGTTCGCTTTCAGGTCCAATCAGGCGGACTTCCTTCGCGCGAATCTCATCGTTAACCATGTGATCTTTACTAATATTCTCCACCTCCAACCATTGTTTCCAACGCTTTTATGCGTGGACATAAAAAGAGGATGCAGGCTTATCAGCCCACATCCCCATAGTTCGTTTTATGTGTTAAAAACAGAACGTATTGGTTCGTATCGTATAACCAGCCGACATAATCGGTCAGGTGAGAAGCGGGCTGCCTCTTCTTTATGATTTATGCGATTGTGCAATCACTCGTACTAGTATATCATCACCGCAGCATCTAGTCAACTAAATTCTAGCTGACCTGCTTACTCTGTACATCCTCAAGGCGGATAACACGTGTATGTTTCGTGTGACTCCACTGCTTGTTGTTTTGCGTGAAGAAGGCATAGACGGTGATCGGCCACCAAGAAAGCATAAAGATCGGGTAAAGAATCAAATACTTGTAAGTTTTGATGGACGCTTTCTCGATAAACAAGGACAGAGGCAGCATGATGTAGATGGAGATCGCCACCACATTGATTACCGGTGCCAACTCGTACAGGTTCAGATCAGCTCCGCCTGGTACGACAGCCTTAACCCAGAGGGCCACGCTTAACAACGAACCGAAGAAGTAGTTGTATACGTTGGCCGAATAAAACGCGGCGTCGATCTTCGTCCAGCTGCGCTCCTTGATTCCCTGCCAGAGCAGCGGGAACAGATAGCGGCGGCAGACGTCGAAGTGACCCTGCATCCAGCGCAGACGCTGCTTGGCTGAAGCGCGGAAGGACAACGGCTTCTCGTCGTATACTTTCGCGTAATAGTTCATCGTCGGTTTGATGCCGAGTTTAACGCAGCGCATAGAGAACTCCAAATCCTCTACAAGGCTGGTCGCTCCCCAGCCGATCTGCTTGAGGAGCTTCGATTCAAAACACATACCCGTGCCGCCGAGATAGTTGGCCAGTCCCAGATTCGTACGCGGTACCTGCCAGAAACGGTTAGCAAAGTAGTACGAAATCGCGTACGAGGCTGTTACCCACGAATCGTTAGGATTCTTGGTATCCAGGTAAGCCTGGATCACTCTGGAACCGCTGCACAGATCGTCATTCATGTGGCGAAGATAATCATCGCCAACTAAGTTGTCCGCATCAAACATGACGACTGCGTCATAAGAACGCGGACGCTTCCAAAGTTCTTTGAGCATCCACTCAATGGCATACCCTTTACCGCGCAGATTAGGGTTATTGCGTTCGCACGCGATTAATCCATGACTGCGTACAATATCGGCCGTGCTGTCTGTACAGTTGTCACAAATAACAAACACATCGTACATTTCTTTCGGATAATCGAGCTGCTTGAGATTTTCAAGTAAAGCTCCGATAACTTCTTCTTCATTATGCGCCGCTACCAGTACTGCAAATGACTTCTGCGGCGGATGCTGCGTTTTCTTTTTCGGAAGCTTCCAGCCAAAGAACGTAAGAAATAACTGGTACGCACCGAATAACACTAATACAATTTGCAAGACCAGCAAAATTGTATCCAGCATCGTAAAACCCCCTTTTTAATGTTCACAACAAAGTCTGTTTATATATATATCGCTTTGTATGTAACCCATTCTGTTCCAATTGAAGCCAATGTAATCGTTCTTGATTGTGACGGGTTTGCAAGCTTTTGTCAAAACCGTATAACGGGGCGATTCCGGCAGATCCACCATTTTACCGTTAAAAGAGCCCTTTAAGTTTGACGTCACTCGTTCTGGTTCACGATTACGGCTTCTTCCCCCGGTTTTCTGGTTTTTTGTGACTTTGGCCTCTGTATTGAGTCGGTTAAGGCCTCTATATTTGGGTAATAACTCTTGCTGCTTCAGTCATCCGTTCTATTATAATCGACCCGGGAGGTCAAAAACAACTTTAACTAACCGATGCCGGACGCCTGAGCCCGTAAGGCCGGGAATGGTAAAACCACTGCTTTATAAGCTCTGTGTCGGCACCTACAACATTCGTAAGCAAGAGCCAAAATTGAGTCCTCTTACCTGGTTACGTACCGTATCCGTTCAAAGTATGCCTCTTATTTCGACGTTTTCTGCAGAGCTCTTCCCGCTAAAGGAATTTTACATTCTTATTCGTCCTACATGTAGAACGATTCTCTAGTGCAAAAGGTTCCGTTTCTCAGACATTTCTTTTTGTCTTTCCATGAGATACTGGGCCGTTCCCTATTGGGGAGTTCTATTATTTCCCGGCACAGCAGCGATGGCAGCCCTTACATTGTCTGTCCTTCAGAGTGAACGCGGACAGTCCCATACTATCTTAAACTCATTCGGTAAAACCAAAGCAGTATTTTCCAATAAAATTCTGATTTTGAGGTCTATATAATTTATATATTTTAAACGGGTTTCGCATGTATCGCGCCCTGATATCCCGTCTAAACTAAATGCTGGACAAAAAAATTCTAAAGCAAGGCCCTTGATACTCCGCTAACAAATATCCACTATACTGAAAAGGAACTCAAAAAGGAATGGTAAGTCAAGGCAGCTGCCGTTTTAATCCGGTCTTAAGAGTTTACAATTAAGTAATCTGCAGCAATAGCGGTCAATAAAGACAAGGGAGGAATTCATCTTGAAAGTCATCCACTGGATGCACCGACACGAGATCCGCATGTTCCTTTACGTCAATCAGCGCTTCCGCGGCAAAGTACTGGACGCCATTGTCGGCACCCTCACCCATCTCGGGGGAGCCACTGCCACCATTACAGTGACCCTTTTGCTTGCGCTATTCGGCAACGGAGCTTGGCAAACAACCGGGATTCAAGCTCTTGCAGCTCTCGCTGTCAGTCACATCCCTGTAGCTCTAGTCAAACGATTCTATCCGCGTCGTCGTCCTTATCTTGTCATCCCGAATACCAGAATATCCATGAATCCACTGGAAGATCACAGCTTTCCTTCCGGACACTCTACAGCGATCTTCGCCGTTACGGTCCCCTTCGTCGCGGCTTTTCCCCCACTCGGGTTTGTCTTGATCCCGCTCGCCCTTGCAGTAGCTCTATCTCGTATGTATCTGGGACTCCATTACCCGAGCGACTGCCTTGCGGGAGCCCTGCTCGGAACAGGATCGGCGATAGCATCCGTTTCGATATGGCCCTGACTTCACCACTATAAAAGGAAGACGGTGATAAAGCCCTTGCGAAGAAAAAGAGTTCTCCTGCTCTCGGAAGGATTCGGCTCCGGTCACACTCAGGCTGCCTATGCCTTAGCGGAGAATCTGCGGCAGCTTCACCCGGGTATCCAGACCCGCGTAATGGAACTAGGGAGTTTCCTTCATCCCACATTAGCCAGATGGTTTTTTTCCGCTTATCGCAAAACCGTAAGTTCACAGCCTAAGTTGTATGGGAAACTGTATCGTTTTCAATACAAAAAACCTCTTAATCCATTAACCCAACTGGCCCTGCATCGTATTTTCTATGCTCAGACCGCTCATTTAATCGACAGACTGCAGCCGGACACTATCGTATGTACCCATCCATTCCCGAGCATCGTTGTCTCCAGACTTAAGCGTGCAGGCTTGAATATACCGTTATGTACGGTCATCACGGACTATGATGTACATGGGACTTGGATCAGTCCCGAAGTGAATAAATATCTCGTTTCCTCGCAGCAAGTCAAAATAAAGCTGATGAAACGAGGCGTTGATCAGCAAAGGATTGAGATTACCGGCATCCCTGTGCATCCCAGCTTTCGCCAAGCACCGGACAAAGAGGACCTGCGCCGCAGACTTGGTCTAAATCCCCTCCCTACTGTCATGGTCATGGGGGGAGGCTGGGGGCTGATCGGCATTGATACTCTGCTTGCGAGCATGACTCGGTGGAAGGAAGAGTTACAATTTATTTTTTGCTTCGGGAATAACGGCAAAGCACTGGAGAGATGCATGCAGGACAGCCGGTTTCAACACCCGAATATTAAACTGATCGGTTATACCAACGAAATTGATAAGCTGATGGAAGTCTCCGATCTGCTGGTCACAAAACCCGGCGGTATGACTTGTTCAGAAGGCTTAGCCAAAGGCATTCCGATGCTGTTCTATGAGCCGATACCGGGGCAGGAAGAGAAGAATATGCAGTTTTTCATCGACACCGGGTGCGCAGAATTAATTAAGCGCGAAGAGACGATTCACCGGCGTTTCAAAGAATTAACAGAGTATGGGGCGCAGCTGCAGGAGCAAAGGGAGAAGAAAAGGCGGACCGCGCAAACCGGATGGGAAAGCGATTATTCCGCTATTATTTGGAGTCTGCTTCAAAAAGAAGAACAGCAATCCGTTTAGGACTGCTGTTCTTCTTTGAGTGAATCCACATGCTCTGCAAGAGCTTCTTCACCTATAACAACCTCGCACCGGAAAATATTCATTCCCCTGCCGGCAAATTTCGTTTCGTACTCGGTCATCACGTGATCCGGATTGAATCCTTCTTCAAAACCTCCGTGAAGATCAAGCGATATGTTTCTCATCCGAAGCCCGAGATCGGAGAACGAATTCAAAGAAAATTCGAAAAGGGAACGGGAATCGGTTTTGAAATGAATCTGCCCTTTGCCGTTCAGCACTTCTTTGTACTTATTCACGAATCCCGCATGGGTCAGACGGCGTCTGGCATGCTTCTTCTTAGGCCAAGGATCGCTAAAGTTCAAATAAATGCGTTCCAGTTCATTAGGTTCAAACACCTCTTCAATCCGTTCAATGTTGAACAGGGCTAGACGGATATTCTCTAGAGAAACATCCGTTTCAGACTCTTCTATCCCGTGCGCGATACGGACCTTTTCACTGGCACGCCGGATGAGTTCATCGTACATATCGACACCAATGAAGTTGATATGCGGATTCAGCTTGCTCATTTCACTAATGAAACGGCCTTTGCCCATACCAAGCTCCACATGGATAGGATTATCGTTGCCGAAAACTTCGGCCCACTTCCCTTTATATATAGCCGGCTCCAGAACGATCAGATCGCGCTGCCGCTCAATTGCTTCCCGGATTCCTTTTCTTCCTCTTAAACGCATTTTCTTGTGTTACCTCCCCTAATACCTTGTCCGTCCATCATTGAAAAAACGGCAAAAAACCGCATTTCATGTCGGAAACATGCTTCAAATAATAGACGATTCCCCGGGAAAAAGCAAAAGAAAAAACGCAAAGAAAGAGGTTGAATTCCTTAACAATTCAGGATGCTGCCGCAATAAATCTCTCTGATACAACCGATACCTGAAGAGGTAACAGGCGCGGAATAACTCAGTTGAAAAGAACGGCTTCCAGTTGGCGCCGTATTTTCGCCCTTGCTTCAGGTACTGCTGCAGGATCAAAGGGAAAACGGGCCCCTGATAAAACCATAGCATCTTTTAACGTTAGCTTTATCAGAAATTCGGGTTCTTCACCGGTATTTGCACGGGATTCTAAGTAAGTGGTCACGGTTACAGCCTCCTTTTATAAGGGGAAATAAAAAGGTGGAAAGGACATCCCCGAAGAGATGCCCCCCATTTTGTTCAAAAACATGAATTAACGGTTATCGATGCCATTCTCTCTCTTGTTGCGACCGCCCAGACCAGCCAGTCCTACAAGACCCAGCAGACCAAGCCATCCCCAGTCAATATCATTACGGTTGGTGCCGTAAGTACGATAAGTGGATGTGTCATAGGCTCCGCGGTTACCTGTACCTGTTGTGCTCATGCGGTCCATCATACGGTTGCCGTTGGTTCCTGTCGTTCCCGTAGTCCCATAAGTACCTACTGTTCCATGAGTGTTCGTTCCTGTGACAGCGTTCGTTCCTGTTCCTGTACCGTAAGTTCCGTTTCCGTACGTAGCCGGATTCGTACCGGTCAAGGCATTACGGCCGGTGTTGTACATGCGTTGGATTTGCTCTGCCGCTGTACCGTTGGTATTGGGCCCGTTCAGGGTCGTGCCTGGAGTCGTTGTGCCTGTAGTTGTGGTGTTCGTCGTCCCCATTGTGGCCCCCGTGCCTGTTGTGGCAGCTTGGGTCGTTGATGCAGCCCCGATCGCAAGCATGGACGTCAGAGCAACGGTAAGCGTAGCGTAGCGTAGCTTTTTCATGTACAGTCCCCTTTCAAGCGGTGTGTTATTGCCCCCTTATAGTGTCCGGTACAGCCGCCTTTAAACGGGGGACTTACTGGCAACTGCTTCGTTTACTGGCAATGGGAAAAGGTCGCTTTCGCCCTTATTTTGGGCTACAATAGGTAAGTTAACTTTGAAATAAAGGAGTTTATGTAAACGAATGAATGCACATACAACCGAGCCCCTTCTATGGGGGGATAAACGGTTTCATACATGGAATCACGAAATGAGACACCAGTTCGGGGAGAAGGTTTTTAAAGTCATGCTGGATGCGGGCTTCACCTGCCCCAATAGAGACGGCACCATCGCCATAGGGGGATGTACATTCTGCAGCGCGCGCGGCTCCGGTGACTTCGCCGGAAGACGCCGTGACGACCTGGTTACACAGTTCAATACGATTCGTGACCGTCAACACCAGAAATGGCCGGAAGCCAAATATATCGGTTATTTTCAAGCCTACACCAATACTTATGCTCCCGTTGAGGAGCTTCGTGAATACTATGAAGTGATTCTGGAGCAGCCGGGTGTCGTCGGGTTATCCATAGCCACACGGCCGGACTGTCTGCCGGATGATGTGATCGAGTACCTGGCAGAGCTTAACGAGCGCACCTATCTGTGGGTTGAAATGGGCCTGCAGACCATCCATGACAGCACGTCTACCTTGATTAACCGTGCCCACGATACGGAGTGCTACCTAGAGGCCGTCGAGAAGCTGCGCAAGCACAATATCCGCACATGCGCCCATATCATCTACGGACTTCCGCAAGAGTCTCACGAGATGATGATCGAGACCGGCAAAGCCGTAGCGGCCATGGATGTGCAGGGCATCAAGATTCACCTGCTTCATCTCATGCGTAAGACGCCGATGGTAAAGCAGTACGAAGCAGGTCTGCTGCGTTTTCTGGAGCAGGACGAATATATCAAGCTGATTGTAGACACGCTTGAGCTGCTTCCGCCTGAAATGATCATCCACCGCCTAACCGGGGACGCTCCGCGGGACCTCCTGATCGGGCCGATGTGGAGTTTGAAGAAATGGGAAGTGCTGAATGCCATCGACGATGAACTAAAACGCAGGAGCACTTGGCAGGGCAAGCTGTGGGCCGGTAATCCCGGCAGGATCATTACAGCGGGCTCTTAGAGCAGCCCGCTCTCCATGAGGCCGATGGGTTAGAGTCCCCGAGAGAGCGCTGCGGCGCTTCATGCGGCTATCGAACCCATGCCTCTATGAGACATGTTAAAAGAACGGGTACCATCATCTTGGTTTGTTACGGAGGCATTATGGGATTTCTTTCAATTCTGAGCTGTGCCCACAAATGGGTGGAAGAGCGTGTCCGTCCGGGTGACACGGTCATCGACGCGACTGTCGGCAATGGCGTCGACACTCTGTTCCTCGCCAGGCTGGTCGGCCCAAGAGGAACGGTATACGGCTTCGATATCCAGCCCCAGGCCCTGGAAGCGGCGCAGCGGCGGCTGAGGCGTGATCTGCCTCAGCCCGAAGCCGTGAAGCTGCTGCTGCAAAGTCATGCCGGTATGGCTTCAGCGGTCCCGGATTCCTGCCGCGGATATACGGCGGCTGTCATGTTCAATCTCGGCTACCTGCCAGGGGCCGATCCCAAAGTGATTACGGTACCGGAATCAACTTTACCGGCTCTGGAGGCCGCGCTCCAATTGCTGAGGGAAAACGGTATTGTCACCATCGCCCTCTATCCCGGTCATGAAGGGGGGAGTACAGAAGCCTCAGCCGTAGAAGCCTGGGCCGCTTCACTTCCGCAGGAACGATACCGGGTGCTATCCTATCGCTTTCTAAACCATGCTGCTCATTCGCCTTTTTTACTCGGTATCGAGAAGAAAAAGTCGAGAGGGGTACATCATGAGGCCATATCCAGTTCGCTTTCAACCTCACTTTAAACATCGTGTATGGGGAGGCCGCGCACTAGAGCAGTACAGGTATCAGCTTCCGCACGGCCGCATCGGCGAGGGATGGATGATCGCCGACCACACGAACGGAACATCTACAGCCGCCAACGGTAAGCTTAAAGGCCGCGGGCTCGGAGATATACGTGAGAGATTCGGAAAGAAATGGCTGGGTGCCAAAGGAGCTGCATCATCGAACGGAAGGTTTCCTCTGCTCGTCAAGCTTCTTGATTGCAGCGACAATCTATCTGTCCAGGTTCACCCTGGCGACGATTACGAAGGGTTAGCCGAAGGGGAGCTCGGGAAGACGGAGATGTGGTATGTTCTGAGTGCCAAACCCGGTTCCAGAATTATCTACGGACTTCAAGACGGCATCACGCGAGAGTCATTCACAGCCGCTGTAGCGGAAGACCGTATTCTAGAGATCACCAAATCAGTGGATGCCAAAGCCGGCGACAGCTTCTATATTCCGGCAGGTACGGTTCATGCATTAGGCTCAGGCGTACTTGTAGTCGAAATCCAGCAGAATTCGGATACAACGTATCGCCTATTTGACTACAATCGCCCAGATCTGAACGGGAATCCCCGTGAACTCCATCTGGAAGATTCATTGAAGGTCATCTCTTTCGGGGAATGCGGGGCCGTTTATATACCGGCTGCAGAAACTTCACCGAATCAATGGTTCACGCTGGCCTACTCCCCTTACTTCGTAGTCGAAAAAGGGATTTCATCCGGCGTCTGGGGTAATTGCACCAATCCCGACAGCTTTACTATACTCATCGGATGCGAAGGCAGCGGAACGCTGGAGTGGAAAGAAGGCTCACTCCCGGTGAAGCCCGCGGACTGCTACCTGCTGCCCGCTCCGCTGGGAAACTACTCCCTGCATGGCAGCATGACCTTGCTTCGCGTCTTCCTGCCGTAGCTTGGAATTAACCTGCAAGCACACATGAATTTATGGATCTTTTTACAGGCAGCCGGGGAATAACACCCGGCAAATGCTGCCTCCTGCTTAGCCCGTCGAAGGCCACGCTTCGACAGGATTTCTCGCTTCTACCAAAAAAAACACCTTTTTCATTCTGCGCCTGCGAGCGGGGCGCTTTTAATGGAAAAGGTGTTTTTTATATGAATCGGCTGGCTTTATAGCGGGTATCTACTGCGGTTGTAGACAGATCAGATCCATCCGTCCCTCCCGCGGGTTATTAAACCAGTGCTTCCTGCGGGAGAAGTCCGACGGCGATAAGGCCGCGAAGAATTCCGTCTTCCGAACAAGAAGAGGTGACATAATCTGCAGCCGCCTTCGTTTCGGGGACAGCATTCCCCATCGCGATACCCGTTCCGACAGAGGCCAGCATCTCGATATCATTCAGTCCATCGCCAAAGGCATAGCAATTCTCGTTAGGGATGCCGACTGCCTTAAGCATCTCGAGAATACCGATTGCCTTGGAGCTTCCTTCAGGCAGCACATCTACCGCATGCTCATGCCAGCGGACGAACCGGTAATGCGGGAAAAGCTTGGCATATTCCTTCTCGGATTCGGCATCGCAGAATAAATGTCCCTGAAATACCGGAGAATGTTTATAGAAATCCGGTTCGGCGTCCGGACAAGGAAGTTTAAGTCCTTCATAGCTCTCCATCACGTGCGGGTTCAAGCTGCTCACCCGGATATCGGGGTGCCCGCAGTAGGCCAGCGAATGCCCCTGCTCGTCAGCTCTCTGGACAAGCTCAGCCAGCTTATCCGTGTCCATTGGGTGCGTGTAAAGTTCACGTCCTTCAAACACGACGTACTGCCCGTTTATGGAGACAAAGGAGTCTATATTAAGTTCTTCAAGGATATTCTCAAACATGACCGGATTCCGGCCTGTAGCAATTGCAGTAAACACGCCTCTTTCTTGCAGCATGCGGACAGCTTTCCTGGTAGAATCGGGAATCTGCTTGTCCTCGTCCAATAAAGTGCCGTCAATATCAAAAAACACAATGCTTCTCTCCATCTTCTCTACCCCTCTCAGTCCCTTCATTTTCTGTCTGACCTTACAGTGAAGCCCCGCGGCGGCAGCCGTAACGCCCCCGCCGGGTTACGCCGGCTGTCTCCTTCGAGGCTTGCGATATAAGCTTAAAGTATGAAATGCTTTTCACGTCAAGCTTTCTCCCGCAAACTTTTTGACGCGGAGTTCCCATTCCCCTTACACTTAAGGCAGAAAGGAGGCCGTCAGCTGTGGCCAACATTAAAGATATCGCCAGAATGGCCGGCGTCTCCGTTGCGACCGTATCCCGTGTATTGAATGAGCACCCTTATGTCAGTGAGGAGAAGCGGGCAGCCGTACTTGAAGTTGTACGAAGCCTCAACTATTCTCCGAATATAAATGCCGTTCACCTCATAAAAGGCAAGACGAACATGATTGGCGTTATTATACCTTACATCAATCTGCCCTATTTTAACAGTATTATGGAGGGAATCGCCGAAGAAGCACTTAAGGCCAATGTACACCTGCTTGTCTCTCAGACAAACTATGCAGTTAATAAAGAGAACGAGCTTCTGAATATGCTGAAAACCAAACAGATTGACGGACTTCTCATCTGTTCCCGTTCCCTGGACTGGAAAAGTATCGAAGCTTATGCGCAATACGGGCCTATTATTGCCTGTGAAGACGCCAAGAACGATAAAATATCCTCCGTTTACATTGACCATTACGCGGGCTTCCGCCAAGCCATGCAGCTGCTGCTGGACAAAGGCCACCGGAATATCGGGTATTGCCTCGGCCGGGGGCACAGCTATAACAGCACCAACCGCAGACGCGCCTATGAGGATGCGCTTGCCTCAGTGAATCTGCCCATACGCGAGGACTGCATGTTCTATCAGTGCTACTCCATCGAAGATGGCGCTGCGGTAGTGCGGCAGCTCATGGATATGCCGCTGCGGCCGACTGCCCTCCTCGTAGCGGGAGACCAGGTCGCAGCCGGACTGATCGGCGAGGCCATTAAGTGCGGCCTACGGGTGCCGGAAGACCTGGCGGTCATTTCGTTCGACAACCACCCCATCTCACGGCTCTTCGATATCACGACGATCGATAACCGGCTCACCGAAATCGGACGCACCGCCTTCTCCCTGCTGCTTGAACGTCTGCAGAACCAAGGGATACCTGTCCGTAACATAGAACTGCCGTTCCGCCTGATCGAGCGGGCGACAGTGTGACGCGAGACGCGGCTGCACAATAGAGCAGCTTCGCCTCCCTGAAACCAGCGCAGCAGAAGCTGGGGGACAGAGATTTTCATTTGTGTGTCAACTAAGATCGTTGTGCACATACGAAGTTAAAACTACAGAAACGCTGAGTCTTGTGCCGGTCCAGGTTGGCAGGCCACCGTACAGAGCGGTTACATGCGGCTGCCAAAAGCAGCCTAAAGCAGCCTCGCCGTGACCGGTGCCCACGGCTGCTGTCCGTGCGAAGCCCCATGCCGGCGATGAGGCTTCTGTGCTGAGCGTACACAGCCCGCCAGGAAGCCTTTGCAGCAGCGGGAACCGGCGTTTACTGCACTCGCGCAGAGCCCATGGGGAAGCAAGCGCAGCGTTCCCCGTGAAACAATCAGGCTCCGGCTGCCCTAACATAAGGGCGCCGGAGCCTTAGTGGTCCGCCTTGTGTGACTCGTCGCCACGGACTGGCGTTATACCATGCGGCAGCGGGAGACACCGGAATACTCGGTCCTTCGTAGCCGCTCTATGCCTTAGACCCGTCCGGTCATTCATGTCAACGAGACTACACCGACGGTGCAGATGCCAGCGGCATTGAATACACGGATGGACGTCCGCCCGCTTCGGGCTGGAACACGGCCAGCAGAAGCGATTCCTCCCTCTTGTCAAGGCCCAGGATGCCGTCCCGGAGATAGGCTTCCAGATCAAATGGCATCACTTCGACAACCGCATGCTTGTGCAGCTCCTTCTCTCCCATGCCCAGGGCGCGGAAGTTGCCGGAGAACGCTTCCGGATGCTCGGCAGCTCTGCGTATAAATTCAGCTTGCCCGGTTTTATCCAGCTTAAATTCCCACCAGATTTTGCGTGGTTTGTATTTGTGATTAAGGAAGTAATCCAGCTTCATCAGCCCCTCGATCACCTCCATATTGGCGGTGGAACGATCGGTGAGAAAAGCATGCAGACGGGTAAATAAATCTTCCAGCTGGTGTCCGATTTTCTGCCAGCCTCTCCCCTCCCAGTAATCACCGAACTCCTGGAAGAAATCAAAGGCGGATTCGAACTCTTGTCCGATCAGATATTTGACGGTATGGTCGCTGCGGTGAGCATTCCAGTATTTCTCCAGCACGTCCTCGACACGTTTAATTCTGACCAGATCCGTGAAAGGCAGAATATCATTGCCGAGAATTTCATACGGCGCTTGATCCATAAAGACATACCCGTATTTCTCCGCATCCAGACGAAGTCCTGTGCCCCTCAGCATTTTGAGAAAACCGAGCTGAAGCTCTTCTGGTCCGAGCGCAAACACATCGTTGAAAGTTTTCCGGAACGAATTATAATCTTCCTCAGGCAAGCCCGCAATGAGATCGAGATGCTGATCGATTTTGCCGCTGTCGCGCACTTTGGTCACGGTACGGGTCAGCTTGACGAAATTCTGCCGGCGTTTGACCAGATTGTTCGTCTCGTCATTAGTAGACTGCACGCCGATTTCAAAGCGGAAGATACCCGGAGGGGCATTCTCCGCCAAATAGTCCAGAACCTCCGGACGCATAATGTCAGCGGTAATTTCGAACTGGAAGACGCAGCCCTCGTGGTTCTCAATGAGGAATTGGAAAATTTCCAGCGCATAGTCACGCTTAATGTTAAAAGTCCGGTCCACAAATTTAATCAGCTTGGCCCCGCTTCGTATCAGATGCCGAATGTCCGCTTTGGTTCGTTCCATATCAAAGTACCGGACGCCGACCTCAATCGAAGACAGGCAGAATTGGCAGGAGAACGGACAGCCTCGGCTTGTCTCAAAATAAACGACCCGGTTCCCCAGGTCTTTCAAATCCTCTTCAAAATAATGAGGCGACGGAATGCTGCTCAGATCCAGCTTGGGACGGCCGGGAGTCAGAATAATTTCTTCCCCCTTGCGGTAAGCAATGCCATACACAAAATGAAACTTCTTCGTTGTAGACAGTTCCTGCAGAAAATGCTTGAATGTCTCCTCGCCTTCGCCCATCACGATAAAATCCACTTCCGGAACGGTGCGCATCCACTCTTCCGTATCGTAGGACACTTCCGGCCCTCCAAGTACGATGGTCAGCTCCGGACGAATCTTCTTGATCATCCGGATTACGCGAAGCGTCTCTTCAATGTTCCAGATGTAGCAGGAGAATCCAAGCACATCCGGATTTCGGCCGTACAAATCCGATACGATATTCATAGCAGGATCTTTAATCGTATATTCTGCTATATCAACCGGGAATTCCGGTTCACTAAAAGCTTTCAAGTACCTCAGCGCAAGCGAGGTGTGAATATATTTGGCGTTCAACGTGGCTAGAACGATGTTCATGTTAGGAATAACCTCTTTTATCAATAAAATCAAGGATCGTTCTTATTCTACACGAACCCTGGAGTCTTGACAAAGGCGCTCCGCTGCATCCGTTACTGCATCGGCTCAAACTCAATATCGCTGTCTTCCCACCGGGTATTCAGTTCATCCGCCCAAGAAGTATACTGGGAAGAAGCAGGCAATGCCGCAACCTCCGGATATTTGTGCCTCCACCGCGCCGCCTGCTCCATAAGCTGTCTCTCCAGCTGCTTTTTGCGAAGAAGCAGTTCATGGGTATCGCCTGATTCCTGGAGCAGCGCCTGACGGATATGACTGCGCTCCTGCATCCATTGAGTCAATTGATATAAAATCATCGCCCATCCTCCTTAAAAACGCTCTCATTATTTCCTTATCAGCATTCCCCCACCGGTGTAACGTATACCTGAAGCAGCCCATCCCGCATAAACACAAGAGATAGGCAGCCAGTCTGGTTCCCCACAAAAAAAGCTCGTGCCGGCACTCAACAAACCTGCCCGGACACGGAGACGGAAACGAAAAGAACCGGTAACTGTCACAGACAGTCCGGCTCCGCCGCTGTTGCCTATTCGATTTATTGTCATAAAGTCTAGTACGGCGAAATGTATACCCCCTTAATAATAAGTTCCCTTTAATCATTGACGACCTGTCCCCACAAAAAAAGCTTGCAGAGCCATCCCTTATTAAAGGATTTGTCTGCAAGCTTTATAGCATAAACGTTTCCAGACTCCGGAAGAGCCGTAAATTTTTTATTTCAGAAAAACGGGGCCGGGCTGCTTACTCCCATTTGAATGTGAAGCTCGCGATAGCGAACGCGACAATCATCCACCCTCCCAGAATAAGAGCCTGCGGCCATAATACGGTTAAATCGGCTCCCACATTCATCACCTGTCTCATGGCCGTCGACAAATGCGTGATGGGGATTGCGTTAACGACCGGCTGCAGGAAAGACGGGATGTTATCGGCAGAGAAGAATACACCGCCGAGGAACAGCATCGGAAAGGAAATAAATCCTGCGATAGGTCCGGCGCTCTCCGGTGTCTTGGCTAAAGAAGCGACAATGAATCCGATGGACATAAAAGCAAGCGTGCCCAAGATGACGAATAACAGCAGCAGCAGCCAGGAACCATTCACATGGGTGCCGAAGATGAGTGAAGCGATCAACAGGACAATAACGGCTTGCATCCCGTTAAGCAGCAGGCGCGCTGTGATCTGAGACGCAATAAAGGTAGACGAAGTTAACGTCGTGCTCTGCATCCGGCGCAGAATCCCTCTCTCCCGCCAGGAAGCGATCTGTCCCGCCACCCCGTTCAGGTTGTTGGACATAATCATCATCGACACGATGCCCGGCACCAGGAAATCCATGTAGGAGAGCTTCAAGGCCTGGATGCCCTCCGCTTTGACTGCAATGACCGGCTGATACCCGGTCATCTCTTTGGAGATACCGTCGGCTACCTGTGTAACGACGGTTGTACCCAGTTCAGACGTCATCACATTCGTCTGATCATAGTACACGTTCAGGGCGGCGGCCTCACCGCCCCGGGAGGCTGCCTGCAGCTTCGTGCCATATCCCGGCGGGATAATCACGACCATCTGCAGGTCGCCTTCTTTGAGCCGCTCCATGCCCGGAGCGGCATGCTCTTCTTGCACCAGCTTCATGGCCGGTGTCTTCATCAGCGCCTGAACGAGCGCGGCCGATTGCCGGGAGCTGTCCTGGTCAATGACAACACCGCTCAGCGAAACGGAACCGCCTCCTCCGAAGAATGTGCCGAACATCACCATGAAGAAGACAGGAAACAGGAATGTCCAGAGCAGCACCTGACGGTTGCGGATAAAAATCCTCAGCTGAGCCAGTGTCAATTGGGTATAGGCTTTCATCCTTCTCTCAGGCTCCTTCCCGTCATGTGAATAAACACATCCTCCAGCGTCGCCGTGCGTGTCAGCAGATCCGACAGCTTCCAGCCGTGCTTCTCCGCTTCACGGATCAGGCCCGTAAGCGACAGCTGGAGATGGTCCGTGTACAGCACCAGGGTATCCCGGGTCAGGTCCACCTGCTTGACGCCCTCAAGCTGCCCCAATGTCTGCTTCAACTGCGCCTTTGCTTGCTGAGAAACGGCTTCGATTTGCGGCAGCCGGAACTCAATCGCGTTCTCGGACTGCAGACTGCGCACCAGATTCGCCGGGGTGTCGAGCGCGACGACCTGGCCTTTGTCGATCAGGCAGATCCGGTCGCACAGGACGTGCGCTTCATCCATGTAATGAGTCGACAGGACAATGGTCTTGCCTCTCTCCTTCAGCCGCAGAATAATGTCCCACAGCGTACGCCGGGCCTGCGGATCCAGACCCGTGGTAGGCTCGTCCAGAAACAGCACCTGAGGATCGTTGACCAGCGCTATGGCTATCGCAAGACGCTGTTTCTGGCCTCCCGACAAGTTCTTCACGCGATCCCCGGCCTTCTCCTGGAGCGTCATATCCGCCAGCAGCGGATCTACGGGGACTGACTTCGGATAGAAGCTGGCGTACATTTCCACAATCTCCCTCACCTTCAGAAGATCGAACAAAGAAGTCGATTGCAGCTGGACTCCGATCACTTCCTTCACCCGCCGCAGTTCGCTCATCGTATCGTATCCCGCAATCCGCACCGCACCTCCATCGGGCTTTCGAAGCCCTTCCATCATTTCCATCGTCGTCGTTTTGCCGGCTCCGTTAGGCCCAAGTAAACCGAACACTTCACCTTTACGGACCCGGAACGATACTCCGTTTACCGCTGTAAAGCTGCCGTATTTTTTGATCAAACCGTCTACATCAATTAAAAACTCTTCCGTTTGCGGCATAACTCTCTCCTTCTTTGCTCGGATTTGTTCAGCGGTTCTGAGGCAAAGTGATAAAAAAAATTCCGCAGCAAGGTCCATGTAATCGTTGAAAAGGACAGCGGCTGGAATTGATTTTCATTCACATCTATAACCGGTTGCAGATAGGGCGGCGTCTTCTCATCTGAATCGTGCTTGTCATGTTCCATAGTGTGAAGTATGATTAGCGGATCATTTGGCAGAAAATAGTACAGGTTTATCTTTTCACCATTATATCACTAGCAGAGGAACGAATCACGAAAGCCGTGAGATGAAATTCCGCCGGTTATACGCTATAGTTAGTGGATAGTAGAACCTAAGGAGCGTATTATGCGAAAACAGCGACCCCCTTTTACACCCAAAACAAAAACACCGGCCCAAAAACCGGATAAAGCCACGCGCTATACGATCGAACAGCCGGATGAGCTGATGAAATTCCTATTGGAGAAGCTGGCTCATAAAGGTAGAAATACGGTTAAAGGAATTCTGTCGAGAGGACAGGTTTCCGTCAACGGCAAGAAGACGACCCGCCATGACCACGCACTTGCTCCCGGAGATGTTCTGACGATCCAGTGGAACATTACGGCCGAGGAGGATAAACCGCTCGGGCTGCACATTCTGCACGAAGATGAAGATATGATCGTCATCAATAAGGAAGCCGGAATGCTTTCTATAGCCGGAGGCGAGGAAAAAGAGCTGACCGCCTATTGGCAGCTGACCGAACACGTACGCCGATCCGACCCGAAGAGCCGGATTTTCGTCGTTCACCGGCTTGACCGCGACACCTCCGGCGTTATGCTTTTCGCCAAAACAGAGAAAGCCCAGCAGACGCTGCAAAATGCGTGGCAGGAAGCGGTACACGAACGTTCCTATGTCGCTTTAGTCGAAAGAAAAGTGAAGCAGCCCGAAGGCACGATTACCTCCTGGCTCAAAGAAAGCAAGACACTGCTGATGTACTCCAGCCCGGTGAACAACGGAGGACTGAAGGCCGTTACTCATTACAAGGTGCTTCAGAACTCTTCCGATTACTCCTTGCTGGAAGTGCAGCTTGAAACCGGACGCAAAAACCAGATTCGGGTGCACATGCAGGATCTGGGTCATCCGGTTGTCGGCGACAAGAAGTACGGCTCCACACGGAACACGATCGGGCGGCTCGGGCTTCACGCCCGCGTTATTTCATTCGAGCATCCGACTACGGGGAAGCTGATGCGTTTTGAGACGGCCATACCCGGCAAGTTTCTCCGCGTATTCGCTCCCAAGGCTTAGGAAGCGTCCCAGCTCAAGTCCATACCGTGCGATTGTATGGATTAGAACAATCAGCAGCTGAATCTGAGCTATTAACTCTCCATACGCATCCGGTCAGGAATAAGCGGCCCTTGCGGAGAAAGGATATTCATTATGTCCAGTGAGCAGCAGTCCGTCATACGCAAACTGCAAATCAAAGATCAAAGCCGCTCTATCCTGATCCTGAACGCGCCTGTAGAGTATGAGGAAACCTTATCCGCCTTCGATGCAGAGATTCATCGGCAAATTATTAGCGAATCCTATCCGTTCGTACAGGTTTTCGGGACAAGCAATGAGGAAATAAGAGAATCGGCTCTCCAGGGCGCAGCCGTGCTCGACTCGGACGGACTGCTATGGCTGTGTTATCCGAAGAAAACATCCAGAACGTATAAAGGCTCCGATTGCAGCCGCGAAAGCGTCGCCGCTCTTCTGGCTGCGGAAGGCTACGAGCCTGTCCGCCAGATAGCTCTGGACGATGACTGGTCGGCACTGCGATACAAGCAGGCAAGTTCAATCAAGAAAATGACCCGCAAATCGGCCGTAACCGAACAGGGCAAGCAGCGTGTTGAAACCGCGCAGACGGAGAAGGAGGAACATCCATCATGAATGGCCAGACAAGAAAAAACATCCACGCGGGTCTGACCGTAGACATCGTACTCAAACAGGATCAGCGTACCGGCAAAAGGACAAGGGGCATTGTGAAAGATATTCTAACCAACTCCCCCAATCACCCCCACGGGATTAAAGTAAGACTGACGGACGGACAAGTCGGCAGAGTACAGGAAATTGTCCAAGAGTCGTGATACCCTATTGTCAAGCACCTGCAAAACCAATAAACTAGAAGCAATGAACCAAATGAGGTGATAAAATGACAGAGAACCAACAAACACCGCAATCTGCAGAAGTATCAGCTGAGGAAACGGAAGCCGCTGAACCGCGCAAAGTATCCCTTGCAGAAGCTATGAAGCAGAAGATGGCCCAGAAGAAAGCCGCTCAAGCCCAGGCTAACAGCCAGCAGAAGCACCAGTCTACCGGAAACCAGATGATGAAGAGCCAGCAGACCAAAAAATCAAACAATCAGAGAAGGCGCATGGGTGTCTAATCTTTCGATTGTCCATATGTTTCACACGAAAAGACATGAGGTTCCTGCTTCATGTCTTTATTTTATAGAGCCGGTAAAGTTTCATTTATTCAACGGTTCGTTCTCTAACGGTATGCTTGTTTCTACTTCGCTTTGAACAATTACAACACTCTCCAGGACGTTGGATATTTCTTTATCGAGCGCGAATACAAATGTTCGCGGTGTTGCATCAGAAGTGCAGACACTGTTCTGTCCTGATATAGAGACTGTAAAAGGCACTGTAATGGTTTTGTCGTCCGGGCTTCGTTCAATATTTTTTAAAGTGTAGGGACAACTTCCAGACTCTTGAAGTCCAAGGAACAAAACATCTTTCTTGTTCAGGTCTATGTTCGGCAGATTATTTTTAAATCCATATAAATTCCAGGCTTCTTCTAATTGAGATTGGTCAACGGCTTTTCTTACTACATACTGAAATAAAGGAGTGGTTTTTCTCTCGAATGCTATTTCATGAAAATTCGCAGGCAAAATCTTTTCACTTGCGATCCTTTCGAATTCAATGGATCTGTTTCCGGGGACAGTTTGTAATTCTTGCGGGCTGGCTGACGGTTTATTGTCATTTGTCTCCTTATTGCAGCCGGATAAGAGTGACATGAATAAAACGAGAGCAAGTAATGGTTTAAAGTCGGTCATTGCAGATTCTCTCCTTTCCTTTCTAGATAGATTAGACGAGAATTGTTTGTTAAAGTTTCATACATTTAAATACAAGTTACAGGCTCGCGCCACGCTCAGAAAACCCAAAGGAGCTATGTCATGTCGATACTATTATTCCTGCTGGCGGGACTGGCCGAAATCGGCGGCGGCTATCTCGTATGGCTCTGGCTTCGTGAAGCGAAGTCCGTCTGGTACGGGATAATCGGCAGCGTGATTCTCATCCTATACGGCATCCTTCCCACTCTGCAGTCGTTTCCTTCCTTCGGGCGGGTTTATGCCGCTTACGGCGGAGTTTTTGTCGTACTCGCTGTACTGTGGGGCTGGCTTGTGGATAAAAAAACACCGGACCTCTATGACTGGGTCGGTGCAGCCGTATGTCTCGCCGGGGTATCCATCATTCTATGGGCTCCCCGGTCTTAAAGCATTCCAACACTTACACTGACAGGGGAGGATAACGATGGATTTCTTACACGATCTAGTTGAACAGCGCATTCAAGAAGCTATTAAGAATGGAGACTTCGATAATCTGCCGGGAAAAGGAAAGCCGCTTGTCCTGGAAGATTGGTCGTCCGTCCCGGAGGATTTGCGCCTCTCCTATAAAATCATGAAAAATTCCGGTTACTTGCCGGAAGAAATGCAGCTGCGCAAAGATATGTTGACGCTCGAAGACCTGATCCGCTGCTGCCGGGATGATACCGAACGCGGTCAACTGAGGAGCAGGCTGAATGAAAAAACGCTCCGCTTCAATATGCTGATGGAAGAGCGCAGTATGAACCTCTCGCCTGCCCTGGCTCAGTACCGGGATAAGATTCACGACAAATTTTTGAATCCCCCGGACAAAGAGAACTAAAAAATAGGAAGCAACAAAGAGTCCTGGAGCTGTTTACAGGACTCTTTGTATGCCTCCCTAATGCATCAATTCCAATTGAGCTAAACTGTAACGTTACTGCTGAACTCCGGGAGCCAAAGCCTCTATAAACTCTATGGCTCCCGGTGAAAGCTGCTGTGTCTGATTCCACAGGAAATTTCCGTTATCTACTTACATAGTCAGCCGATATACGATATACTGTTACGGTTCCATTCCCTAAACTCAATAGCAATTCCATACGCCCGCGTATGGGAGAGGTTCGCGAACTCCCTCTATAAAAAACTAAGGAAAAACAATATCCATGGATATTCGGGCAGCGTATCTGCAACCGTTTCTGCCGGCGTGCTTTCTATAAGTATGCGCGGTGACAACGGCTGGATCGATCACGTCTTTTGCCCTTCCTTGAGGCATTGTTTTTGTTTTGTTTAAAATGACGGATCAAGAACTCTCTCTATCACCTATTTTTGATTTAAAAAGGAGACGGAAGAGCCATGAAACAACAAAAAGCGGTTGTCGTGTTCAGCGGCGGCCAAGACAGCACGACGTGCCTGTTCTGGGCTAAGAAACAGTTCGGTGAGGTTGAAACCCTTACCTTCGATTACGGCCAGCGTCACAAACTGGAAATTGAATGTGCGCAGAGCATCGCCCGCGAGCTGGGTGTCAAGAATACCGTGCTCGACATGAGCCTGCTCAACCAGCTGGCGCCAAACGCTCTGACGCGCACAGATATAGAGATTGAACAGAAGGCGGGAGAGCTGCCTTCTACGTTCGTGGACGGACGAAACCTCCTGTTCCTGTCGTTTGCCGGCGTGTACGCCAAACAGGCAGGTGCCAGGCACTTGGTTACCGGCGTCTGCGAGACGGATTTCAGCGGCTACCCCGACTGCCGGGATGCTTTCGTGAAGTCGATGAATGTTACGCTGAATCTGTCCATGGACTACCCATTCGTCATCCATACGCCGCTCATGTGGCTCAACAAAGCCGAGACGTGGAAGCTTGCCGACGAACTCGGAGCTTTTGATTATGTACGCACGAAGACTCTCACCTGCTACAACGGTGTCATCGGGGACGGCTGCGGCGAATGCCCGGCCTGCCAGCTCCGCTCAAACGGTCTTCACACTTACCTGGGTGAGCGTGAAGGAGCTGATGCGAAGTGAAAACCCCCGGTGTGTTCCGCATTGTAGAAAAACTGCAGCAGTACGGACAGGACATTCACAAGGAACAGCTTCGTTACCACAATAAACGCGTCCTTGTTTCCAAAGAATTCACTTTCGACGCCGCGCATCACCTCCATGCTTATGAAGGAAAATGCAAGAACCTCCACGGCCATACGTACAAAGCTGTTTATGGAATAAGCGGCTATGTGAATGAAGTCGGGCTGACGCTCGATTTTGGAGATATCAAAGAAATTTGGAAGCGGCAAATCGAGCCTCACCTGGATCACCGCTACTTGAACGAGACCCTTCCTCCCATGAACACTACGGCGGAAAACATGGTCGTATGGCTGTTCGAGCAAATGGAGACCGCACTGTCTTCCGAAGAATATGCGGACAAAGTACTCGGGGGACGCGTTGAATTCGTCCGCTTGTACGAGACGCCGACCAGCTTCGCAGAGGTCAGACGGGAGTGGATGGCCGAATGAGCAGCGATAGCCTACTTGCAGGCGCACAGAAGACAAGCCGCGGCGCAGGCATAGATGTGAACATCAGCCAAAGCCAGGCGGCCGACACGGCTGAACCGACCATTCCCGTGCTCGAAGTCTTCGGCCCGACGGTCCAGGGCGAGGGCATGGTCATCGGGCGCAAGACGATGTTCGTGCGCACCGCCGGCTGCGATTACCGCTGCTCCTGGTGCGACTCCGCCTTCACTTGGGACGGATCGGGCGCAGGCGAGATCCGTCAGCTTACGGCGGACGCTGTCTGGGAGGAGCTTGTCCGCGCCGGCGGCAGCCGCTTCTCCCACGTCACGCTCTCCGGCGGCAATCCTGCGCTGCTGCGCGGATTAGGTCCGCTCGTCCGGCTGCTGCGGGAGAAGGGTATCCGCACCGCCGTCGAGACGCAGGGCTCCCGCTGGCAGGACTGGCTGCGGGAGATCGACGAGGTTACCGTCTCTCCCAAACCGCCCAGCTCCGGCATGGAGACCGATTTCACCAAGCTCGACTCCTTGCTGGGGCAACTGGACCCGGGCGGCGTCAGCCTTAAGGTGGTCGTATTCGATGAACGCGATTTCGCGTTCGCCGCTGACATCCACCGCCGCTATCCCGCCGTCCCGTTCTATCTGCAGGCCGGCAATGACGACGTCCGGACGGCGGACGACGATCTGCTCCGGCAGCAGCTGCTGCGCAAGTACGAGTGGCTCGTCGACTTGACGATGGCCACCGATGAACTGAACGATGTGCGTGTGCTTCCGCAGCTGCACGCACTCTTATGGGGCAATAAGCGGGGCGTATAGCTAAGGGCGGTTCCGGAGCGGTATGCCTGGACCCGCCTGGCTTCGCGGCCCGGCCTGCGATCTGCGCCGGATGAATGCCCGCCGCTAGCTGCCGGTGCTGGATGAATCAAGCCGGCACCGCTTATATCTGCGGCAGCCTGCAGGCAAACAGGCGCTGCTTGCTCTCAGAGACGGTCGCTCTCCCGCAACCCGTTCACCTGTACCGTCTTTAACTTTTTCCTAAGAGAAACTATGTTCCCGTGTCCCAAATCTTATATCTCATACCATTACCTATACAACCGGAGGTGCCTCCTAATGGCCGGAAGAAACCAGGACGAGCTCAATTTGACACTGCTGGGCAATCAGCAGAATAAATACCCGTTCGACTATGCGCCGCAGGTGCTTGAATCTTTTGACAACAAACATCCTTACCGGGATTATTTCGTGAAATTTAACTGCCCGGAATTTACAAGCCTATGTCCGATCACAGGCCAGCCCGATTTTGCTGCGATTTATATCAGCTATATTCCAGATGCCAAGATGGTGGAAAGCAAGTCACTTAAACTTTATCTGTTCAGCTTCCGCAATCATGGCGATTTTCACGAAGACTGCATGAACATTATTATGAACGATCTCATCAAGCTGATGGAGCCGAAATACATCGAAGTCTGGGGTAAATTCACCCCTCGCGGAGGTATTTCGATCGATCCTTACTGCAACTATGGACGCCCTGGCACCAAATACGAGCAAATGGCCGAACACCGTCTCATGAATCACGATCTTTATCCCGAAAAAGTAGACAACCGCTAATCCCATCTTAATCCGGTCCCGCATGGGACCTTTTTTTCGTTATTAAAGTGAATTGTTTGTTATACTACTAATAAATGCCGTTTCGAAAACGGCCTCTTCCCCGGTCTCCGAACCAGAAAGGAATTTTAATGAACGACTTTACTGGTTATTTTTTATCTTTTTTTGCCAATATCAGCACCATTCTCGCTTTCACCTACATTGCCAGTCTTGCCTACAAATTTATCTTGTACAAACTCCCGGTCATCTGGATGCGGCGGCTCTATATCGCACTATCCATTGCAGCCGGCTGGCTGTCCATGATGTACGGAACCCAATATTCCCAATCCGTGATTTTCGATCTGCGGTTTGTACCGATCATTGTGGCTCCCTTGTTCCTCACCCGCGCTTCGCACATTATTACCATTGGAGCCGGAATCGGTATTGCCCGCCTTACCTTCGGTCTTAATCATGCAGCCTGGGCGGGTTTTGCCAATGCACTGATACTCGGGTTCGTTACAGCTCTGTGCGTCCGTGTGCTTGCCCGGTATAAGCTTCATCCGCTCATATATTTCGGCATTATTATTCTGATTGTCAATATAGTCAATGTCGTGGATATTGCCTTTCTCGGCGTCTATCCGGCAATTAAATATCTGGTTGAAATGGCCCCCTTCTCTGCGCCGGCCAGCCTCTTGTTCAGTTTCTTCTTTGCCTTTATCCTGCATGATTTCAAAACAGACTTCCAGAGGCGCCAGGAGCTGAATTCGACAAACCAGAAACTCGCCGAACAGTTCCGTCTATCGCAAGAAAAAGCTGAAGAGCTTCAGCGCATCCGCTTCCAGCTGGAGGAGAAAAATCACGAGCTGATACTCGCCTCCCGTTACAAATCCGAATTCCTTGCCAATATGTCTCATGAGCTTCGTACACCGCTGAACAGTATGCTTATTCTATCGCAATTCCTGGCAGAGAACCCGAATGACACTCTTTCCGAGGAAGAAATAGAGTTCGCGGAAATCATTCATACCTCGGGACAAGATCTGTTGAATTTAATTAATGACATTCTGGATTTGTCCAAAATAGAAGCCGGACGCATGAGCATCTCGCTCGGTGAGGTGAGTGTCCTTGAAGTGAGAGAGTCCATGAACCGGATGTTTGAACACGTCGCCGTCCAGAAGAACCTCACCTTCACTATTAACAGCAGCAGCTTTCCGGACATTATCCATACGGACGAACAGCGACTTCAGCAGATTCTCAAAAACCTGCTTTCAAACGCTTTTAAATTCACCGTCCGGGGCGGTGTTACGCTGGAGTTCCTGGTTGAAACGGATGAATACGGACAGAGGCATCCCGCAGTCCATGTACGGGATACCGGCATCGGCATCCGTCCGGACAAGCTGGAGCAAATCTTTGAGGCCTTCTATCAGGCAGACGGCACGACCAGCCGCAAATTCGGCGGTACGGGCCTTGGCCTGTCCATCAGCCGCGAATTCGCTATCCTGCTCGGCGGTGACATCCGTCTGGCCAGTCAAGAAGGAACCGGCAGCACATTTACGTTGCTGCTCCCTTCGAGCTCTCTGAGCGGCGGCGATCAAGAACTAAGGCTCCTTGCCGAAGAAGCGAAAGTACCCCGGCCGATGACCTTCACGCCTGTTCAGCACGAAGAGCTGGATACCTCAGCGAATCCGGCTGGAGCAGGCCCTGGAGTGGCGGAGGCAGATCTGCCGCTTCCTTCGCCAGATACCGCAGCGCGCACCGCTGCTGAAGAAACAGACGCGGCTCCGCAGCCGGTCACACGCGATCTGCTGCAGGGTGTGACGGTGCTCGTAGTCGATGATGACCCGAATAACGTCCGCAGCTTGTCCGCCGTACTCGAATCCCGCGGTGCTATAATCATCAAAGCTTACAGCGGGCAGGAATGCCTGAATCTTCTCGGGCAGCGGCCTGATATTGACATCATCCTGATGGATATTATGATGCCCGAAATGAACGGCAAGAGCGCCATCCGCCAAATACGCAGGATGGAGGAATTTAAGTCGCTGCCGATTATAGCACTGACAGCCAAAGCGCAGGCGATTGAACGCCAGGAATGCCTCCGGGCCGGCGCTTCGGACTATATGTCTAAACCCATAGATTCGGATGCTCTGATCCATATGTTGAGGGATTGGACACACGAACGGACATAAGGTTCCTGCAATTCGCCCGCTGATCTATTAACTGCTTATGAGGAACTTTACGTCAAAAAGCCTGAATCCGCCGATAAATCGGATTCAGGCTTTTTTTGATGTACATTCTCAAGGGTGCTTTTTTTCAGAACTATCCAAAATTTTCAAAAGAATATGTCTGTCATTCAAAAAGTTCAGCCTTTATTTGGCTTCTACAGGCGCCTGCGGTATAAATCCGCTGAGGTCGATCCCCAGCCCGCCGGCAAGACGGGTACCGAATTCAACATCTGCACGGAAAAAATTGCAGACGGCACGAAGCTGAATCTGGGTATCCGTTTGTTTCAAATCGTTTAAGATATTGTCAATCAGATTAGCCTGCTCTTGTGGAGACAAGCCGCGATAACGGTCACCCGCCTGCGTGAAATCATCCGTCTTCTCGATCTTCCGGCGTGCTGCAGTCCCATGAAGCGGAGTTTCACTCTCTGCGTGGACACCGCCTGTTTCTTTGGGGGCATGCTCGTAGCTGTTCGGCTCGAAATTGATGGCCGACATGTTCTGGCGAACCGCCATCTGACCGTCCCGCTGGTAATTTCGGACTGGCGCATACGGACAATTTACCGGAATTTGCAAATAATTCGCTCCCAGACGATGACGCTGCGTATCCGGGTACGAGAACAGACGGCCTTGCAGCAGCTTATCTTCAGAAGGTTCGATTCCCGGAACGAGTACGCTGGGAGCAAAAGCAGCCTGCTCCACCTCAGCGAAATAATTCTTCGGGTTCTCATTGAGTGTCATCCGTCCTACCTTCATAAGCGGGGCCACATCTTCCGGCCAGTCTTTAGTCGGATCGAGCGGATTGAAGCTGAAATCATTCAGGCTTCCCGGTTCAATCATTTGCACGTGCAGCTCCCACTCCGGATAGTTACCCGCTTCAATGGAATCGTACAAGTCACGTGTGGCATGGTTGTGATCTTCTCCCCCCTGTACTTCGGCTTCTTTACGCGTTAGCGAGCGGACGCCTTGGAGAGACTTCCATGTGTATTTGACATAAACAGCCTTGCCTTCAGCGTTGATCCATTTAAAAGCATGAACCCCGAATCCGTCCATTTCACGATAATTAGCAGGGGTTCCGCGGTCTGAGAAGACCCAGGTCAGCATGTGAGTGGATTCCGGCGAGAGCGACATGAAGTCCCACAAATGATTAGGCGTTTGTACATTCGTGTGCGCAGCCGGCTTAAGAGAATGGACCATGTCCGGGAATTTCATCGCATCCCGAATGAAGAAAACAGGAAGGTTGTTTCCTACAAGATCATAATTACCTTCCGAAGTGTAGAATTTGACCGCAAATCCGCGAGGATCGCGAAGTGTCTCCGGAGAACCGCTCGGATGAATCACCGTTGAGAAGCGGACCAGCACCCGGGTTTCAACCGAAGCATCCTGCAGGAATGCAGCCTTCGTGTACGCACTCATGCTTGCATAAGGGCGGAATACGCCGAACGCGCCTGCTCCTCTGGCATGAACGACACGCTCCGGAATACGTTCACGGTCAAAGTGAGCTAATTTCTCCAGCAAATGATAATCTTCCAGCAAGGTAGGACCGTTAGTACCGGCTGTTCTTGAGTTCTGGTTATCGGCTACAGGTGCGCCTTGATTGGTAGTAAGGTTCAGACGATGTGGATTCATTCAAGCACCTCTTTATCATTATTATTATTTGAAAATGATTATCAATATCATGTAGGATAGTATACCATCGAGGAAAAACACCGTCAATAGAATGATTATAATTTTATAATGATTATAATTTGTATGCTGTGCCGAAGCTTTTTATGTCTTCTATTGGCTAGTTTATTAACGGATTTCCTTCATTATTTCTCCTGTATATCCGACCTGTTATGTTTATTCGGACTCCGCCTCCATTTATAAGCTCCGCCCTCTTCTCATATGCGTTTTACTCGCCATTAACGATTGGCAATCTCTCCCATCATTTGGCTTGTTTAGAAAGAAGGACTTGTTTACAATAAGGAAAGCTATACAAACTAAATGTGACTTGAACGGAATATAAAAGAAATAAGCTCTCATCAAAGAAAGGAGACACAGTGGATGTCTACTCCCGTTCTGATCATAGTTGTTCCCTGCTATAACGAGGAGGAAGTGCTTCATGAAACCGTGGGCCGGCTCGACAAGGTTCTGCAAGACCTGATTGACGACAAGCTGGTCAGCGCCCATAGCACTGTACTTTTCGTGGATGACGGCAGCAAAGACCGCACTTGGGCGCTCATTGAGCAGTACAGCCGTTCTCACGATTTTGTAACGGGTGTGAAGCTTGCCCGTAATGCCGGACACCAGAACGCACTGCTGGCCGGTCTTATGACGGCCCGGCAAACTTCGGATATCACCATTTCGATTGATGCGGACCTGCAGGACGATACCGACGCGATCCGGGACTTCGTGGTGAAATACCATGAGGGGGCCGAGGTGGTATACGGAATTCGTAGCGCCCGCTTAACCGATACCTGGTTCAAAAAAACAACGGCAGAGTCCTTCTACAAACTTATGCACCGGCTCGGCGTTCAGATTAAATACAATCATGCCGATTACCGCCTGCTGAGCCGCCGCGCTCTCGACTACCTGGCAGAGTACAAAGAAGTGAATGTCTTCCTGCGGGGGATCGTGCCCCTGCTCGGACTGCGTACAGCTGAAGTTATGTATGAACGGAAGGAACGCTTCGCCGGAGAATCCAAATACCCGCTTCGCAAAATGGTCTCGTTTGCACTGGACGGCATAACTTCCTTTAGCGTTAAACCGATCCGACTTGTGACACTGACCGGTTTTCTCTTCTCCATCTTCAGTGTATTTGCAGGCGTATATGCCATCATCTCCAAGTTAATGGGAACAGCAGTGTCCGGTTGGACATCGCTTATTCTGTCCGTCTGGTTCATCGGCGGGGTACAGCTGCTTGCCCTGGGACTGATAGGCGAATATATCGGAAAAATTTACCGCGAGGTCAAACACCGCCCGCTCTACTTAATTGAGAAGACCTTGTCTTCCCGTTCTTATGTTGAAGAAATAGAAGTCGTTCATGCTCAAGGTGAACCGATCTACAAATAATTTAATCAGTCTCCTCTTCCTATTCATACCGCCGCCGCACCTGGGTATCCTAACTAACCACAGGAGGTGACAGTATGGCAAGAAGACGCAGCCGCAGAGCTGCCTTTCCCGGAAGTGAGCGGAGTCTGGACAGATTCAAGGCAGAGGTTATGCGCGAGGCAGGCTACAAGGTATCGCCTGATCAGCCTAACCAGGTGAAATATGAAGTGGCCCAGTCGCTCGGTATCCCTCTTGTCCCTGGCAGCAACGGACAGCTCCGTACCGAAGATGCCGGCCGGATTGGCGGACAGATCGGCGGGCGGATGGTCCGTGAACTGGTCCGGATGGCACAGCAGCAGCTCCAAAGCAGAGATCCGCGCTGATTACCTGCATCAATAGTTGCCCCGCAGCCCGCGCCGGATTCCGTGTTTGCCGGCGGATTAGCCGAGCGGCCTGAACCCCATGCTTAAGAGACCGGCAGAGCCGCAGCTCGTTGGAAGCAGCCTCCTCTCCATTAGCTGGTAGCGGGCATTTTGTTTTCAAACAGCTGCGGCTTATTGTTCTTATATCATACTAGCCGCGCCTAGTGCCGGGCTGCTGACAGTCAATACCAAATCAAGATCGGTCCTGCGGTCCGGCCCCCTCGGATCATCTTCCTGCTAAAGGCGCCCGGATCACCATACACGAGGAAGCTCTACTGACCCGGCATCGATCCGGCAGGATTGTGCGAAACAGCCTGATTTTCCGGAAACCTTTGAGGCCGCCTCCGGAGAGTGTCATACTGGTACGGTGCGGCAGCAGATGAATCTTATCCGCATCAACAGCAGCGGGTATATGCACTTTCAGGATCAGTTCGCCTTCTCCTTCACTTATTTCATAAGCCAGAGGCGCAGTTTTACTGTGGGAAAAAGGAGGAAGGGTCCGGGTATGGGCTAGAAGACCCTCCACCTTGTGTGGCTGAGTTCTGCTATTTCTACTTGCCTGCGGCTTTTCCTGATTCTTTACCCGGCTCGAATCTTTCTTCATTTCGTCCGAAGGAGCCCGCCGCGGCACTTCAGGCTTTTCTTCATCCGTCATCATCCAATCCGGCATACGGAAGTCCGGTATGGCCCGCCGGAGCGTTTTTTCCAGCCATTCATCGAGCCAACTGGTATTGACCGGATCTTGCCTGATACGCTCGGACATGTCTGCGAATAAACTGTCTCTGCCTCCAAAGATCGATTCAAAAGAAGGCATACCTCCCTCGCCATAGCCGTATTTACGTTCCCACTCCCGCCGGAACCGATCCCCGCTGTCTCCCATACTGCTTCGCTTCCCTTCCTGAGTTCTCTGGGCTCTATTCAGTGTATGATTATCCGCCGGGGGTGCTACTTCTGCAATTGCCGTCCCTTCCTTATATTCCCGCCTGCTTAATTTTACGCGCAAAAAAAGCTGCGGGCCCCTTGCGGAGCATGCAGCCCAAACAACCTTTTTCAATCCAAATGGGTATTACCAGAAGAAACCCGGGCCGCCAAATCCGCCACCGTAAGGACCGTATCCATAGCCGCCGCCATATGGACCATAGCCCCCATAGCCGCCATAACCGCCATAAGTTCCTATAGCGAGCAGATCAAACAGAACCAGAGGAATGATCGCACGAGTCTGCGCGGTGCCTTCTTCCGGTGTAAGAATCAGTTCATTGCCTTTAATACGCTCCAGTTTTCCTCTAACCATCGAACCGTCTTTGCGGACCGCCACAATATTCTGGCCGACGAGTTTTTCCGCATCGTTACGAAGTGTTGATTTCATGCCGTCCACCTCCCTATTACAGCGATTACGAATGCCACTGCATTAACAGGATACGCTTTGCAAGGTTCCTGCGATTGGATGGCTGTCCCTGTAACAGAAAAAATATGAGACGATAGACAGTCCGTTCGGTCAGCCGCAGTTTGCCGCACGCAAAAAAAGCCTGTCCGCAAAAAGAGAACGTCTCTTCAGCAAACAGACTCACGGACGTGAATCATCAGATTCCGGCCCGATCCCTGACTAACCCTTGCGCAGCTTACCGATTTCCACTGTAATCGCATCAATTTCACTGATGCTGAAATTCGGCTTGCTCATGACAAGGTCGTACAGGTCTTTCAGATCTTCATATTGTTCATGGGTGACATTCGAGGCTTTGATAGAGCCTCCCGTTGCCATCCTGAGCTTTTTTTTGATTTCATCAAACATGTATTCAACATTCTGTTCCGACCATACCGCCAAATCCATACGTTTCATCCTCTCATTATCCGGTTATGCTTCCATTGTAACATGTTTTAGGAGCCGAAATCGCATAAGAGGAGGAAATACCATGAACCTGTATACGTTTAATCTGCGGACGCATGAAAAGGATGAAATGGTAGAGATCACTTCAATCATTGCCGATCTGATCAAACAGTATGCCGTGGAGGATGGAATGGCCGTGATCTATTGCCCTCATACCACGGCCGGTATTGCCATTAACGAAAATGCCGATCCCGATGTAAGACATGATGTGCTTATGCGTCTGAGCGATGTCTTTCCCTGGAAACAGCCCGGCGACCGCCATGCTGAGGGTAATACCGCCGCCCATCTGAAAGCTATGCTGGTAGGCAGTTCCCAGACCGTTCTCGTATCCGATGGGGAGCTTCAACTGGGACAATGGCAGGGAATTTACTTCTGCGAATTCGACGGACCGCGCGACCGCACTTATACCGTCAAGCTGTTTCGTGACTGAGCCTGCTCACGGCAGGCAGCTCGGAGAAGTTGCTGGAGAGCAGGTTGGTGCACAGCATCTCAACATGTTCTTCAGCCATTCTCTCCATCTCTTCGAATGTCTGTCCGTAATGAATCGAATAAGAAATAAAGCCGTGCATGGACATAAAAAGATTCCAAGGGATCCGGTAAGCCTGCTCCGCCGAATCCGGCTGGCCCGCCACGATCTGCCGAACTACGGTCGAGAACAAGTCGAAGCACTTGGCCTGCTCAGAGCGGGAATACTGGCGCAGTTCTTCATCGCGGATCATAAACATGATTTCGTAATGATGCGGGTTATCCAGACCGAACTGGATGAACTCCATCATCAGCTTCTGCAGAAGCGGAACACCAAGAACAGCAGATTCGACGATAGTCTGCCGCTGGCGCTGCAGGAGATCGCTGAAATCTTGCATAATCAGTGCATTAAACAGCTCTGCCTTTTCTTTAAAATGATAGTATAATGCGCCATGGCTGTACCCCATTGCTTTAGCGATGCTTCGCATCGTTAAAGCGCGATAGCCGCAAGTTACGAATAACTCTCTGGCCTCCAAAAGAATCCGCTCTCTGCTAAGTTCCTGAGCGACTGCTTTCCTCGCCATAAGAATCCCTCCGCTTCGGTGGTATATGAAATTGTCTACGGCAGTTCTTTATGTTCGATATATGTATGTTCGCCGCGAATAATGACGCCTTGGCCCTGAGTTAAATCGGTAAGCCAATCTGCAAAAGCCTCTGATTCCGAAGAAACCGGAAAACAGCGGAGCAGCACCTTGTCGGTAAACTCAGTTTCACCCATCAGCGTGTTACGGTTACGCAGCTCATTTTCCAACTTACCCAACCACGTATAATCAATCTCGGCCATCACTTCCTGATGGCTCACTTTGTAGACGGGCCCAGCCGCCGTAATACCTGCTACAGCTCCATCTGTGTAAGCACGGATAAGTCCTCCCGCTCCCAGCATTATTCCGCCGAAATAACGGGTCACGACGACCGCAACATTCGTTAGATTCATATTTCTGATGACTTCAAGAATCGGCTTACCCGCCGTTCCGCTCGGCTCTCCGTCATCGGATTGTTTCTGGATCTCGCAGCGCTCGCCGATCATGTAAGCGGAGCAATTGTGTGTCGCCATTGAGTGCTGCTTCTTAACACTTGCAATAAAATCAATCGCTTCCTGCTCGGTTGCCACAGGAATTGCTTGACCGATAAAACGAGAACGCTTGATCGTAATTTCAGCCGATGCGAGCTTCTGTACGGTTCTGTAAGATTCAATCATAATCGTTCTTCCATTCCATTTCTTAGCATGTTCAATTCTGTTTCATTACATTTTACACAAATCAGAATATTAGTACAATAGCTAATTTAGTTATAAAATTTTTTCCAATAAAAAACAGGCCCTCCCGCTGGGGGAAAGGCCTGTCTGTGCTTAAACCGCGGTATAATCCGCATTATTATTGAAGTTTTTCACAAAAATAATTGTAAGTTCTTCCTAATCTTGCAAACGGGCTTCCAGTCTTGCTTTGTCCTCTTCATAACCCGGTTTGCCGAGCAAGGCGAACATATTCTTCTTGTAAGCCTCTACTCCCGGCTGATCGAATGGATTCACGCCCAGCAGGTAGCCGCTAATACCGCAAGCCTTCTCAAAGAAATACACCATGTAGCCGAAAGTATGGGCAGATGTATCCGGCAGAGTCACGATGAGGTTCGGCACGCCTCCATCGGTATGGGCCAGCATGGTACCCTGGAATGCTTTCTTGTTCACGAAATCCATGGTCTGGCCGCTCAGGAAATTAAGTCCGTCCAGATTGTCGGCATCGGTTCCGATCACAATCTCTTCTGCGGACTGGTTAACCAGCAGGAGCGTCTCGAACAGATTACGGTTGCCTTCCTGGATGAACTGGCCCATAGAATGCAGATCTGTTGTGAAGTCAACAGCCGCCGGGAAAATCCCTTTGCCGTCTTTGCCTTCGCTCTCGCCATACAGCTGCTTCCACCACTCGGATACGTAGTGCAGAGAAGGCTCATAGTTGACGAGAATTTCGGTCGTCTTACCTTTGCGGTACAAGGCATTGCGCACCGCTGCATATTGATAGCTCAGGTTCTCGCTCAGGTCAGGATTCGAGAAAGCTTCCCGCGCCTCAGCCGCGCCTTGCATCATGGAATCAATATCGATGCCCGCAACGGCAATCGGCAGGAGCCCTACTGCTGTCAGTACGGAATATCGGCCGCCTACGTCATCGGGAATGACGAAAGATTCATAGCCTTCCCCGCTTGCCAGCTGCTTCAAAGCGCCCTTTTCACGGTCAGTCGTTGCATAAATACGTTTGCGCGCCTCTTCTTTGCCGTATTTTTTCTCCAGCAGTTCGCGGAAAATACGGAAGGCGATAGCCGGTTCGGTTGTCGTACCGGATTTGGAAATAACGTTAACGGAGAAATCTTTGCCTTCCAGAAGTTCCAGAAGGTGCGTTACATATGTAGAACTGATATTTTGACCTACAAAATAAACAGCCGGTGTTTTGCGCTTATCTTTATCAAGCAGATTATAAAAAGAATGGGACAGCATTTCGATAGCCGCGCGTGCACCCAGGTAGGAGCCGCCGATACCGATCACGATCAGAGCTTCCGAATCGGATTGAATTTGCTTTGCCGCTTTCTGGATGCGGGCGAATTCCTCTTGGTCATAATTAACGGGCAGATCGATCCACCCCAGGTAATCACTGCCGGCACCGGTTCCGTTATGAAGCTGGTCATGAGCCGTTCGAATCGGCTCGGCTAGGTAATCAATCTCATGCTGGTTAACGAAGCCCAGCGCTTTGCTGTAATCAAATTGAAGCTTTTGGGTCAACTTGTTCTCCTCCTCGGTTGAACTTTTTATACTAGCATACTTTTCTTCTCCGCTGTCTGCAAGTCTTCCCCTCACAGGCGCTTTTTGCGTGTCGCCCGCAAGTAAACATGCTACAATTAAAGCCATACACGTCTTTGTCCACAAGAAGCTTAAAAAACGGTTCCTCATCTTCGCTGCTTATGTACAAATTACAATGTCGTGAAGGAAACGATACCCGCGGGAAAGTTCTCTCTACTGCCGGCGCTTCTTACTCCCGCTAGTATGACCTTGTTGGCCGTATTTGTCTCACGGCAGCCGCGCCTTCTGCTTCATGCTCGCATTGATTTCTTACTATAAAAGCTTTCCGGACAAGTTGCAAGTGAAATGTTGATGTCCGTCCAACACTTGAAGAGGTGATTACACATGAAACGTATCGGATTTATTGGAATGGGAACCATGGGCAAGCCAATGGCGCTTAATCTGGTCCGCAAAGGGTATCCCGTCACAGTCTATAACCGCAGCACGGACAAGACAGATGAGCTTGTCCTGGCAGGAGCGTCGCGCGCGGCTACTCCTGCCGAGGCCGCTTCGCAGGCCGACGTGCTTTTCACCATGCTGAGCAACGATTCCGCGGTCGAAGACGCGTTCTATGGCGAGAACGGTGTGCTGCGGACTGTCAAAGACGGAGTGACCGTCATCGACAGCAGCACAATCTCGCCTTCGCTCAGCCAGCGGCTTCATGCGGATTTAGGCGCGAGGAATGCATCCTTCCTCGACGCACCCGTGACCGGCAGCAAGCCAGCCGCCGAAGCCGCTACGCTCGTGTTCATGGTCGGCGGCGACCGCGATGTGTTCGATGCCCAGCATGCGCTGCTGAGTGAACTGGGAAGCAAGGTGCTGTACATGGGGCCCTCCGGCTCCGGGTCGTATGCCAAGCTTGCCCACAACACCATCGTCGGCATCAACGCCATCGGACTGATGGAAGGTTTGTCCATCGCGACCAAAGCCGGGCTCGCGCCTGAGCAGTTCCTTCAGATCGTACAAGCCGGCTCTGCCGGCAGCAAGCAGGCTGAGCTGAAAGGCCCTAAGATCATCGAACGCGATTTCAGCAATCAGTTCTCGCTGAAATTGATGCTGAAAGACTTGCTGCTCGCTTCGGAGCTGACCGGAAAGTTTCAGCTCCCGGCCCCTGCTCTTCATGCCGCGACGACCGTCTTCCAGATGGGATTGAGCAAAGGTCTCGGCGAAGAAGACCTCGCCGCCGCTATTCAGTGCTATGAAGAGTGGATGCACGAACGCGTCGAGAAGAAAGACAAGTAGCTTAGTGAGCCAGGCATATATGACCGTTGAACCCTCATTAGCAAAGAGCGCCCCGGGACTGCTGCGAAGTCCGCGAAGGGTAACGGTCGTGCCGGGCGTATAAGCGCTCCAATGTTTCATCGTTCCTGAATGAACGAGAATATCCGTGACCAACGAAAAGCCCTCTCATCACAAGTCTGAGAGGGCTCTTTGTATTCACGGAAATGGGTAAAACGGCAAGAATATCAAGTTTTTTACGCAGCTACGCCCATGTAGACATAGCAATTTGTATGGGTTAAATCTCGTCCAATACGGTAATAACGGTTGTTGTTACTCCGCAATGTAAGAGCAGCAGTAGTCCGTCACCGTACGGATTTCCAGCTTAAATTTGGCGTTGGCCGGCACTGTGAACTCGCCTTGTCCCTGTATTTCGATCCATTCCGAACTGCCCGGCAGAAGAACGCGCAGATCTCCGGCTAGAATCTCCATAATTTCTTTGGAATCCGTGCCGAATTCATACTCACCCGGCAGCATAATTCCGAGTGTTTTTTTGGTTCCGTCCGCGAAAATAACCGCACGGCTCGTAACTTTTCCATCAAAGTATACATTCGCTTGCTTAACTACCGTTACATTATCAAACTTAGACATACTTTCTCCTCCTCATGATCAGCGGATGCACGGAAGGACGGCCTGTAACAGGACCGCCCCCAATGCATACCCTATTTATTTAAGCAGGTCTTTGACGCGGGATGCGACGTTCTCTGCTGTAAATCCGAATTCCTTGATAAGCAGGTCGCCCGGCGCGGAAGCACCGAATGTGGAGATGGCAAGGATGGAACCTTCGTCTCCGACATAGCGTTCCCATCCAAGCGGGTAAGCCATTTCTACGCCAAGGCGCTTCTTGACATTCGGAAGCAGAACGGAATCTTTGTACTCCTGTGACTGCTTCTCGAAAAGCTCCCAGCTAGGCATGCTGACTACGCGAACCTGGATACCTTCTTCAGCCAGCAATTTCTGAGCCGCTACACCGTGCTGAACCTCAGAACCTGTTGCGAGAATCAGGGCGTCCGGTTGACCATTCGGTGCATCGGATACCACATATGCGCCTTTAGTGAACTGCTCGCGTGCGTATTGGGCTGTACCTGCAAGCTGCGGCAAGTTCTGACGGGTCAGGACTAGAGCTACCGGACCTTCCTGATTCTCGACCGCATAGCGCCATGCCTCGGATGTCTCGTTGCCGTCCGCCGGACGGAGAACAGTCATGCCCGGAATCACGCGAAGCGCCGCCAGTTGTTCAACCGGCTCGTGGGTCGGTCCGTCTTCGCCGACGCCTATGCTGTCATGCGTGAAGACATAAACGACCGGCTGCTTCATCAGGGCAGCCAGACGGATCGCCGGACGCAGGTAATCCGAGAATACGAAGAACGTGGCGCCATATACACGGAGACCGCCGTGCAGACTGATGCCGTTCAGAGCGGTTCCCATGCCGAACTCGCGCACGCCGAACCAGATGTTGCGGCCGGCATAGTTCTCGGCATTGAAAATCGCTGCGCCTTTGATTTCCGTATTGTTGGAACTTGCAAGGTCGGCCGAGCCGCCGAAGAAGTAAGGAATATTCTTGGCAATTGCGTTCAGTGCATTACCTGAAGCTGCGCGAGTTGCAATCGCCTTGTCTTCGGGCGTATACACCGGGAGGTCTTTATCCCAGCCTTCCGGCAGCTTGCCGCTCTGGCCAAGTGCAAACTGCTCGGCAAGTTCAGGGTAGGCCTTGCGATAGTCTTCGAAGAGGCTCGTCCATTCTTGCTCGGCTTGAATGCCTCTTTCCTTCACAGCTGCATAATGCTCGCGAACTTCAGCAGGGACGTGGAAATCTTCCTCGAATGACCAGCCGTAGAATTCTTTGGTCAGTTTCACTTCATCCAGTCCAAGCGGTGAACCGTGTGTGCCTCCATGACCGCCGATGCCGCCTTTGTTAGGGCTGCCGTAACCGATTGTCGTTTTCACTTCGATCAGAGTCGGGCGGGTCGTATCCGCTTTGGCTTCTTCAACCGCACGGTTCAGAGCATCGAGATCATTCTGCTCCTCAACGCGGATAACCTGCCAACCATAGGCTTCAAAGCGCTTATGTACGTTCTCTGTGAAGGATACATGCAAATCGCCATCGAGTGAGATATCGTTGGAATCATACATCACGATAAGCTTGCCCAGCTTCAGTGTAGCGGCAAGAGAGACCGCTTCGGAAGCCACGCCTTCCATCATGTCGCCGTCACCGCAGATTGCATAGGTGTAGTGATCAATAACCGGGAAGCTGTCACGGTTATAGAGTCCGCCCAGATGCGCTTCAGCCATCGCCATACCGACTGCCATGCCGATCCCTTGTCCGAGCGGGCCGGTCGTTGCGTCAACACCTGCGGTGTGGCCGAATTCCGGGTGCCCTGGAGTCAGACTTCCCCATTGGCGGAAATTCTTGATCTCTTCCATCGGAAGATCATATCCGGTCAGATGCAGAATAGCGTAGAGCAGCATTGAACCGTGTCCTGCGGACAGAACAAAACGGTCACGGTTGATCCATGACGGGTTCTGCGGGTTATGTTTCATCTGGTGCGCGAACAAAGTATAAGCCATTGGAGCGGCTCCCATAACGATACCGGGATGACCGGAATTAGCTTTCTCAATCGCGTCGATACCGAGCGTACGGATTGTGTGTACAGCAAGTTGCTGAATAGTCGTATTGCTTGCAGGCATGTGTAAATCCTCCTATTAAAAGTCTCGTGGTATACTATTGCTATTCTCTCCATTATAAAGATAAAATTCGAAACCGCAAACAAATTGCACAATCCTCTTGAACAGGCGCTTCCCTAAGAAACCCATCGGCAGAAGGAGCGGTTTTCCATGAAAAAAATCATTCCCCCACACAAAACGGCTCTCTGGTGCCTAATAGTTATCTACGGACTGGTTCCCGGGATTATTCTGGGCCTTATGTTCAAAACGGTCGAATTCTACCGATTAGCCCGCGTGTATACGCTCCTGCTCAATGTCGACTTTATTCCGGGTTTCCACAGGGATTTGCCGGAATGGTTCGAATTCTCCCTGCATCTTGCCGTCTCTCTCGGTTTGGGTGCAGCCTTCGCCGTGCTGCTAAGAAGATACTCCCGACCCTGGCTGCTGGGGCTTCTGCTCGGCCTTGTCCCTGTCCCGCTGTTCGTCCCGCTGACTCTGCTGTCAGCCCGGACACCTGAGATAAGTGACAGGGCGGCGCTCTTCTGGTGGATTGCCGGCCACCTACTCTATGGTCTGCTGCTGGGTTTGCTTGGACGTATCATGAGCCGAAAGCACAAATGAACCCTTGAATAATCGTGGAGGCAGATTCGGCCGGCAGTGACTGCCCACGGATTTAGACACCCAAAGACTCAGGTCAGGTATAACTCACCTGGGTCTTGGTGTCCGTGTGTCCTTAAAACCTGCGGACAGCCAGTCAAACAGGTCCTAAAAAGACAAACACGCCCCATCTTCCGATGAGGGCGTGCTTGTTTGAGCCGAAATATAATTATTTGCTGAAAACGACGGTCTTGTTCTGATGAACGAGAATACGGTCTTCGGTATGCAGGGAAACCGCACGCGCCAGCACCGTACGCTCAATATGACGGCCAATGCGTTTGAGATCATCGACATTATCGCGATGACTCACGCGCTGAACATCCTGCTCGATGATAGGACCGCCATCCAGCTCTTCCGTTACGTAATGAGCCGTCGCTCCAATGAGCTTCACGCCGCGGTTTTGCGCCTGGGCATAAGGTTTGGCGCCCACGAAAGCAGGCAAGAAAGAATGATGGATATTAATAATCCGGTTATGATACCGCTCAATAAAGGACGGAGGTATGATCTGCATGTATCTCGCCAGAATAACGAGGTCCACCTTATCCTTCATCAGCTCCAGGTGACGCTTCTCCACTTCCGCCTTGGTATCCGCGGTTACCGGTATATGATAATACGGAATGCCGAAGGATTCTACGAGCGACTCCATATCCGGGTGATTGCTGATGACCATGGCAATATCCGCATCCAGGTCGCCGGCGCGCCAGTGCCAGAGCAGCTCCAGCAGGCAGTGATCTTCCTTGGATACGAAGATGGCGAGGCGTTTTCTGCGGCTGGCCAGCGACAGGCTCCACTCCATGGAGAATTCAGCCGCGACTTCTGCAAAATCCTGCTGCAGCTTCTCCTGGCGATTCTCCAGGTCCGTTAAATCGAACGCGATGCGGATAAAAAACATCCCGCCTTCCGGGTCCATTGTGTACTGGTCCGATTGCACGATATTAGCGCCATACCCGGACAGAAATTTGGATACCGCCGCGACAATTCCCGGCCGGTCCGGGCAGGAAATCAGCATTCTGCCTCGGTTATGATTACCGGACGCGCCGGATGCTTTTATATCAACCATAATTACGTAAGCTCCTTTATTCCTATGCTTGATTGTTCATCAGACGGGGGGCCTGATTCTGGACTTACAAAGATTTAAGCAATTCTTTACCGGCAAGCCACGCGATCAGGCGGTGATTGATCTGCTCTTCGGTCAGTTCCGGGAAGAGACGCTCTTCGGCGATCATATCGTAGAGGCGTTCCATCGGCTCTCGGCCGTCCGCTTTTTTGGCCTTGGCATCGTCTTTGAGCAAAGCCCATGTGGACAGGACAAACTCCCGCGGGTCCACTTCCTTCTGGTCGAAAAAGAAAGTCAGGCGCTCCAGGTCCTCGCCGAACGATTCGCCGAAACGGCTCAGCACGGTCCCGCTCAGCATCGCGATCTCGATCTCGTACATCGGACGCTGTGTCTTGGCGTCTTTGCCGATCCAAGGCGTCTCGAGAATCAGCGGCAGATGACGCAGCTTCTCGTGATGGACCACGCGGTTCATCGCTTCAAAGCCAATCCAGCCCGCTCCTACCGGAGCGTGCCGGTCTTTGGAAGCGCCGCGGCGGTTCTTGCTGTCGTTAAGGTGAACGACGCCGATGCGCTCAAGTCCTACGGTACGGTCGAATTGATCCAGCACGCCGTCCAGGTCATTGACGATGTCATAGCCTGCGTCATGAATATGGCAGGTATCAAGACATACGGTCAGGCGGCCGTTATTATCGACCTTGTCGATGATCTGCGCGATTTCCTCGAAGCTGCGGCCCATCTCGGTGCCTTTGCCGGCCATCGTCTCAAGCGCAATATGAACCTTCGTGTCCTTGATTCCTTCAAGTACTTCATTCAGTCCCTCTGAAATGCGGGCAAGTCCGTATTCGGCATCTTTATCCGTGAATGCGCCCGGGTGCAGGACGATATTCTTGACGCCCAGATAGTCGGTGCGGCGGATTTCGTCCTGAAGAAATTGAACGGCGAGCTCGTACGTGTTGTCTTTGTAAGAGCCCAGATTAATAATATAAGGGGCATGCACAACGATCTCGCCGATTCCATGCTCCTGCATCAGAGCTTGTCCCTCTTCGACAAACTGGGTCTCAATAGGCTTCCGGCGTGTATTCTGAGGTGCTCCTGTATAAATCATAAACGTGCCGGAGCCGTAAGATACGGCTTCCTGGGCCGCGTTTAGTAATCCTTTGTCGGAAAACGAAACGTGTGAACCGATTTTTATCATAATAAGGCTCCTTGCTTTGTAAATTCTTTTCACCCTATTTTACAGGCAATATCGCAAGAAAGCCAGAAATAAGGTATAATTTCAAGTATCTGTTGAAGCGGCCTAGACAAGTATAAACTTGCTGCCCACGGATATAATCGTGTAGAGGTGAACTTTTTCCATGAACAACAATTCTTTGTTTATGTGGTTTATTAGCATATGGCCCTTCGTGCTGCTCGGTATGATGGCGATCGGCGGATTTTTTATGTTCCGTAAATTCCTCAAAGTTCTTCCCAAAGCAGATGGAAAATCGAAACTCGACTGGCAGAATTATTATGTCGAGAAGTCCCGTCACATGTGGACGGATGAATCCAAGGCTTTTCTCAACAAATTAGTTTCTCCCGTACCCGGACCCTTCCGTGATATTGCCAAGCATTCGATCGCAGCCAAGATCGCTGAGGTGGCTCTTGAGGAGAAGGCAGTCGAGGTTACCCGGGATCACTGCATCAAAGGCTACATCATTGCGACTCCGAAGAGGGATTACCGCAGCCTGATGGTTTTTCTGGAGAAAGAAAAGATCGATTATGCGCCCTACAAACACCTCTTTAACACCTGATGCGCAGACTTATTTCTTCTATATAATAGGGGCGCCCTTACAAGCTGAGATAATTAACACCAGGTTGATTACCCCGCCATGAATAGCGGTGGCTCCCGCGACAAAAAACCGCTCGGCCCTCTTCGGGGCTGGAGCGGTTTTTTGTGCTAAGATGAACGTCTGGGAGCGCTCAATTCTATTAAAGCGACCACAATCCTACCGTTAACAAGGTAACACTCAGCATCAAATAAAGCAGGCTTGCAACCGAGCGCCGCCACGGCGCTGCTTGGTCGCCGTCCAGCGATATGCTATCTCTCCTCTTGTTTAACCAACACGGCACTCGTTACACGGCAGCTACTCAGGCCATTAACGGAAGCGGCGCCGCATAATCCCCCGCACGGCTATTAGGCTGTGAAGTGCCGCCGGCATACGAATTTGAGATCGGAGTCACACAGCTTTTGCAGCTTGCGAGCGGGATGGACACCCGGTAAAAACCGGTTTTAAAAATTTTATCCGCCTGTGTCCGCGAAACGATTGATCCACAGTGAATACAATAGACCAGATCCAAAGATTTCATGCGCGTTCTACACCCTCTTCATTTGATGCTTATTGTCGCAACTTGTTACATTCTGTATTGTAAATTATTATAAGATACAATATGTAACAAATCAAGAGGGAAATCTATGTTTTTTGCATTTTAATTTTTTATAAAATATACATATAGAAAAATGTTACATACATTTCGCTTTAAGGGGAATTTAGATAAAAAAACAAAAAAATCCCCTAAGAACAATAATGTCCTTAGGGGATAGAACCACGCATTGCTATCTGTCGACAGGGTACAAATTGATGCTGCCGGCCACTTTCACATGTTTAATCATTATATTTTTGATATCATCCACGAAAGGCTGAAGAGTCTCTGCTGGTTCATGCGTCTCCTCTACCTTTTGGATAAATTGTTCCAGTTCCCAAATGAGGTACATTCTTTCATTTTCTGAAGTCATACGTTCATTCACCCCGGGTATACCATCCATACAGCCAATTAACGAACGGCATATTTTACAACCGATAAAATGTGATCAATGACGCGATTCTGATCCGACTCAGATAGGCTGGAGCCGGAAGGTATGCAGATTCCCGTATGGAATAAGCGTTCGGACACACTATTTCCTTCAAGGTGAGGGTAGTAAGTACTCTCTTGAAAGAGAGGCTGAAGATGCAGCGGTTTCCAAACCGGCCTCGCTTCAATGCTGTCAGAGGTAAGTTTATTCAAGATCTCGGATGCGCTCACCCCAGTGATGTCCGGATCGACTGTCAAAGTGGTCAGCCAGCGGGTCGATCTTCCGTACTCAGCCTCCGGCATAAAACGGATTCCCTCGATTTCACCCAGCGCTTTGTTATATCTCTCAAAAACTTGTCTGCGGGCATTCACCCTATCCTCCAAAACCTGCAATTGTCCACGGCCCACACCTGCCAGTATATTACTAAGCCTATAATTATATCCTGTTTCACTGTGCTGGTAATGCGGAGCTTGATCCCTGGCCTGGGTCGCCCAAAAACGCGCTTTCTCCAAAGCTTCCACATCATCGGATACGAGCATGCCTCCGCCGGAGGTGGTAATGATTTTGTTTCCGTTAAAAGAGAAGATGCCGAACTTACCCAGCGTTCCGCTTGCTTTACCTTTGTATGTAGCTCCTAACGATTCCGCCGCATCTTCAATAACGGGCACCTGATAGCTGTCGCAAAGTGCGAGAATAGCATCATAATCCGAACTCTGTCCATACAAATTTACAACGACAACGGCTTTAGGCAATTTCCCGTTCTTCTCCGCCTGTAAGAATGCACGTTCCAGTGCCAGAGGGGACATATTCCAGCTATCCGGCTCGGAATCGATAAACACGGGAACGGCGCCCTCATAGAGGATGGGATTGGCACTTGCTACAAAAGTAAGTGACGAACAAAAGACGATATCGCCACGACTGACGCCGACTAATTTAAGAGCAAGATGCAAAGCCGCTGTTCCTGAACTCAAAGCAGCGGCTCCGGCTGTTCCAACATAAGCGGCGATTTCTTGTTCAAAGGCATCCACGTGCGGACCAAGAGGAGCAATCCAGTTCGAAGAAAAGGCTTCACGTACGTATTCTTGTTCCTTTTCTCCGATATGCGGAGGCGATAAATAAACACGACTCATATTCACAGCACCTGCCAGTTCTTATTATGGGATTTGATAACTTGTGCCGGGACACCCACTGCTGTACTCCAAGAAGGAATAGATTTATTGACAACAGCACCTGCACCAATAATGGCGGCATAACCAATATCAATACCGGGCAGAACAACAGCACCTGAACCAATACTGCAAGATTGCCCAAGTGTAGCGCCTCCTGATATTCTGGATCCGGGAAGCAGGGTAACACCTTCCTCCAAAGCAGAATCATGACCTACACTGGAACAATAATTAACAAGCACATGCTCGGCAATGGTAACATTCGTAGTGACTACACATTGAGCACAGATTACAGTTCCTTCACCAATATGTATTCGATCCCCGATCACCGCCGTAGGATGAATTAATGTTGCAAAAGCGCAATACGGATCTATTTCCTTCATCCTTCCGATTATTTTCCGTCTTACCAGGGAGTCTCCCACTGCACATATGAAATAAGCTTGATTGTAAGGCGACTCGGCCAGCTTATTCAAATCTCCCAAGACAGGTAATCCGATCACCTGTGTATCTAGAAGTTCCTCCCGGTCATCCAAAAATCCGAGCAGGTTCCACTCGCTAGCATTTCGGTTGATGTCGCGGACCAACTGGACGGTTTCCCGCCCCTGTCCTCCCGCACCAACGATAATAAGATCCTTCATAACGGAGCGTTACTCCCTTTATCATCCATCCCCATAAACGCAGGCATCGTTACATGACCCGCTTGGCTTATTCCTTCCGACTTGAATACTTTCTTGAACGTTAGCAGCAAAATTCTCATATCAAGCCAGAACGATTGATGGTCCACATACCATACGTCAAGTTCAAACTTCTGCTCCCATGTAATCGCGTTTCTTCCATTCACTTGAGCCCAGCCCGTAATACCGGGTTTCACACTATGTCTTCTTGCCTGTTCAGGTGTATAGCGATTTAAATAATCCATCAGAAGCGGACGGGGACCTACCAGGCTCAGATCTCCTTTTAGAACATTAGCCAGCTGGGGCAGTTCATCCAAACTTAATTTTCTAAGCACCTTGCCAAATGCAGTGAGCCTGATATGATCCGGCAGCAGAACACCGTTCTCATCTTTCTCATTATTCATAGTCCTAAATTTGTATACATAAAAGGGTTCTCCATGCAGTCCGGGTCGCTGCTGCTTAAAAAGGACCGGACTCCCCAGCTTCGTACGGATCAGTAATGCCAATAGAAGAATAAAAGGAAGGAGCAGAAGAAGCCCTGTTATGGATACGATCAAATCAAAACTTCTTTTCACCATGGTTTCACCACTTATTGTTATTGGATTTCCCTTCCGATATAGAAACAGGGATTTTATACAGTAACAGCCGCAGGTACCGCCGTCCTGATCGCTTGCCGTCCAACCGAGTGATACTCAAATTGATGCGCCCGCATGACATCCAGCTCGAAGCAATTGCGGCCATCAATTATGACCGGGCTTCGGAGAAGGCGGTGTACGCGCTCCAGATCCATATTCACTACCTCACTCCATTCCGTTAGAATGACGCAAGCGTCGCAATCCGTTACGCATTCGTAAAGTTCATGAGCATAGCCCACTTCGTCAGGCAAATATTTGCCCGCTTCCCTGATTGCGATAGGGTCATAGGCGCACACGTCTGCGCCCATCTCCAGCATCCTTGGAATCAGGCTGAGTGAAGGAGAGTCCCGCACGTCATCGGTATTGGGCTTGAATGAAAGTCCCAACACAGCTATTTTCTTCCCCTGCAAGCTGCCCAGTGACTGAATCAGTGCATCCATAATTAAGAGCCGCTGATTTTCATTCGTCTCAATCACGGCTTCCAGTAATTTAAAGGAGTACCCGGCTTCCTCCGCAATATGTTTAAGAGCATAAGTGTCTTTGGGAAAACAAGAGCCTCCGTACCCGATGCCAGCCTGCAGAAACTTATTGCCTATCCGGCTGTCCAGGCCCATACCTGCGGCTACTTCTGTTACATCGGCCCCCACTTTGCCGCAAATATTGGCGATCGCATTGATGAAGGAAATTTTCGTAGCCAGAAAAGTATTAGCTGCATATTTAATCATCTCCGCACTCTCAAGGCTGGTCTTAAAAATAGTCGTTTCAAATGGTGCATGAAGCTCTGCAACGGTGTCGGCTGCTTGAGCATTGCTGGCTCCTATTACAGCTCTCTCCATATTCATGCAATCATGAATAGCGGATCCTTCTCTTAGAAATTCGGGATTGGAGACAACGTCGAAAGTCTGCGAGGAGTCAGGCAGATTGTCACGGATTAAGGATTCCAGAAGACGGCCGGTTCCGACCGGGACGGTACTTTTGGTCACGATGATCTTATGTGTATTCATATTGCGGCCTATCATTCTTGCCGCTTCTTTTACATAACTGAGATCCGCTTCGCCGCTGGCTGACATCGGGGTGCCGACTGCTATAAAGATAATAGCCGAGTCCTTAATGACGCCGGCAATATCAGATGAGAAGGAAAGTCTGCCCTCTCCGGCATTCTTCTTCACCAGCTCCTCTAATCCAGGCTCAAAGATTGGAATATTGAATTGCTGCAAGCGGTTTATTTTGGACTCATCAATGTCACAGCAGACAACCCTATGCCCTACTTCCGCGAAACATGTTCCCGAAACTAAACCGACATATCCAGTCCCGATCACACCGATCTTATTCATAACATTCCTCCCTGAACCATAAGCTCTTTCTCAAAAATTCGGTGAAGATAACTGCGGACTTCCTGTCTGAGATCTTCTCTCTGAAGTGCGAAATCTATCGTTGCTTTAATAAAACCGAATTTATCACCGACATCATAACGGACTCCATCGAACTGATAAGCGAGCACCGAATGAATAGCGTTCAGTTTGCGAATGGCATCCGTCAATTGAATTTCTCCGCCCGCACCTTCCTCTTGGGTCTCGAGAATATCGAAAATCTCAGGACATAAGATGTACCGCCCCATGATCGCATAATTGGATGGCGCGCTTCCTACGGCAGGTTTCTCCACTAAGGAGCGTACGGCAATAATATTAGAATGTACCGTCTGCCCGCCCGCATCCACGATTCCGTATTTGTGAACATCCTGGTCAGGCACCCACTGGACTCCGACTACAGAAGACTGGTGTTCTTCATAGACTTCCATCAATTGCCGGGTGCATGGTTTAGCGGATTGAACAATATCATCCCCCAGAAGAACGGCAAAGGGTTCATTGCCGATAAATGTCTTGGCGCAGTATATAGCATGGCCTAATCCCTTAGGCTCTTTTTGTCGGATATAATGAATATTAGCCAAATTAGATATATCCCTGATTCGTTCCAGCTCTTCGAATTTCCCTTTGTTCTCCAATGTTTCTTCCAGCTCGAAAGACTTATCGAAGTGGTCCTCTATCGCTCTTTTCCCTCGTCCGCTAATGATTAGAATATCTTCAATTCCAGATTCAATCGCTTCTTCCACAATATATTGAATTGTCGGCTTATCTACAATAGGGAGCATTTCTTTGGGCTGCGCCTTCGTTGCCGGGAGAAATCTCGTTCCTAAGCCAGCTGCGGGAATAATCGCTTTTTTCACCTTCATACCGGTTCCTCCAATTCCTATCTCTAAACTGATTACAGCAGTACTTTCGTCTTGTGAATGGATTGGTAATACTCGACTGTCTTGTTAAGACCCTCAAGAAGACTAATCTGCGGTTTCCATCCCAGAACCTGCGCAGCTTTGGAGTTATCCAGATAACTGTGAAGAATATCGCCTTCTCTCGCCGGCGCAAGCTGCGGACGCAAATCCGTCTTATAGATATCTGCAATTATGCTGTACAAATCTGAAACAGACGTTGGGGAATTCGTGCTGATATTAACAACTTCCCGACTTCCCCCATACATGGCTGCAATATTCGCTCTTGCTACGTCTCCTACATAGATAAAATCCCGGGTCTGCAGGCCGTCCCCAAAAATAACCGGACTCTCTCCGACAAGAAGTTTGTCTACGAATATGGAGACAACGCCGCCCTCACCTTTAGGGATCTGCCTCGCCCCGTATACATTCGCGTAGCGCAGAATGGTGTAATCGAGGCCCGTTAAATCAGCGTACATGCGGATATATTTCTCAGGCGTATATTTCGAAATGCCATAGGAGGACAAAGGCTGGATGGGGTGCTGTTCGTCAATTGCCAGGTAGTTCGGATTGCCATACACAGCAGCAGAAGAAGAGTATATAAACTTGCGGGTTTGATGAGTTTTGCAAAGTTCCAATAAGTGGATCGTCCCTAGAATGTTAATCGCCGCATCATACTGGGGATCATGCAGCGATTTCTGAACATCAATCTGAGCGGCAAGATGGATGACGACTTCCGGAGACTCCGATGCGAATATCGCCTTCATATCATCGGATTCAATGGATACGTGATAGAACTTCGCTTCCGGGTTTAAATATTCTTCATTACCTGTGCTCAGGTTATCCGTTATAACAACCTGATGGTTCTCCTGAATCAATTGATCCACCACATGAGAACCGATAAAACCTGCTCCGCCCGTAACTAATACCTTCATATCCCCAACTCCTTATATACCAGTTCCATATTTGTAATAATTCTTGGAAGCGCGAATTCTGTTAGAACACGCTCGCGCGCATTATGGCCGAACAATCGTCTTCGTTCCTCGTTCAACAAGAGCTCTTTCATTTTTTGGGCCAGCAGCTCCGGACTTTTGACAGGAACCAAATATCCCGTCTCTCCATCCCGGATAAGATCCCGGTTTCCCCGGATCTCGGTGGCAATGACAGGAATCTCCATCGCCATCATCTCCATGATGGATCTGGGCAAACCTTCCCTCAGAGAAACCAAAAGACCGATATCCGAGATGCTCAGTACCTCCGCTATATCGCTTCGGTATCCTAAACACTGGATTCGGTCTTCTAAATTTTTGGATATAATGATCTCCTGAATTTCTTCCAAACTGCTTCCATTCCCCACCAGAAGCACAATAAAATCTTCCACACCGCTCTTCTTCAAACAATCGGTGGCCTCTACGACATCAATCTGTCTCTTATTACCGTTAAATTCGGCAATATGGGTGACAACTTTGGTTTGAGGGGCTATACCCAGTTCATGCTTAAACGCGGCTTTAGATCCTTCATCCACCACCGGTTTATATAACTCGGTGTCAATACCGACACCCTTAATATAAGAAATTTTGTGGGCAGGGACAATTTGCGAAGCCGCAATCTTATCGTCCGTATTAATAACAACTAGCTTATCCGTTCGGTAACCGGCTAATTTCTCCGCCCATTTAAAAAGGAAGTTCCCAAGGAAACTTCCGTTCTCGTTAAAGTGAAATCCATGAGCCGTATACAGCACTTGGGATCTTGTGAAAATGCTCGCCAGCCTTGTGACAAATGAAGCTATAGGCGTATGCACATGAATAAGGTCATATTTATTCGTAAGCAGCAGCTTCCTGATCGCCAGGAATGCTTTTAAGTTATCGGGGCTTTTAATGCTTCTATGAAAAGAGATTGCGTGTAATGGAACATCAGGAAGCTGCTCCTCGAGCCAATTCCTGTCCAGCACACCCGTCGCGATCTCCACATGATAGCCCCTCTCCAGAAAATACCGGATATGCGGCAGGAGGAAGGCCCTCACAGTTGTATCAACAGTCGTAACGAATAATACGTTTCTCATGCTTCACCGACCATCATTAGTTTTGGCGGAAACTGCAGGTTCATTTATTTGGTAGTAATCCAAATACCAGCTCACGAAATTCCGGAGGCCCTGTTCCAATGACGTCGAAGGCGAGAAGCCGGTATCCTTCTTCAATTCCTCAATGTCTGCAAACGTTTCTTTAACGTCGCCCGGCTGCATTGGAAGCAGCTCCATAACCGCTTTTCTATCCAGATGCTGTTCTAGGATGCGGACAAACTTCATTAATTCAACAGGTTGATTGTTGCCGATATTATAGATTTTATAAGGGGCCGTTGAACTGCTCAGTTCACTTTCGAGTCTATTGGCAGGCGGGCAGTCAATCAGTCTGACTATACCTTCGACGATATCGTCGATATAAGTAAAATCGCGCCGCATTTCGCCATGATTAAAGATCTGAATTGGCTTACCTGCAAGAATTTTTCCCGTAAAAGAAAAATAAGCCATGTCCGGACGTCCCCAGGGACCATAAACCGTAAAAAACCGGAGGCCTGTAGTCGGAAGTCCGAACAGATGGCTGTATGTATGTGCCATAAGCTCGTTGGATTTCTTGGTTGCAGCATACAAGCTAACAGGATGATCTACATTGTCCGTGACGGCGAAAGGAATCTTCTTGTTGGCCCCGTACACAGAGCTTGAGGACGCATAGATCAGATGATCCACTTTATAATGCCGGCAAGCCTCAAGAATATTAGTGAAGCCGGTAATATTGGAAGAGATATAGGCCGAAGGATTTTCCAGACTATATCTTACGCCCGCTTGTGCCGCCAGGTTGATCACGATTCTGGGATTATATTGTTCGAAGACCGCGTTTAATTCTGTTCCGTTCTCAAGACCTAATTCATGGAATTTGAAATTTTCACTTTGCAGCCATTTCAGCCGATCCCGCTTTAACTGGACGTCATAATATTCGTTTAAGTTATCCACGCCTATTACGTCATATCCGTCCTGCATAAGGCGTCTGGAAAGGTGCGCTCCGATAAAGCCCGCTGCCCCTGTTATTAGAATCATGTTAACCTCCTGTTACGAATGGCTTTTACTAAAAGACTTTTTAAATTGTATATTGCGGTAAATATCTTTTGGCAGCACTCCTACTAAAATAGGCTTAATAGCGTATAATAAACCAGTAAATTTCTTGTTTAATTTCCAACATCCCTTCCAGATAATTTGAGCTTCAGACAAGCGATACCTAAACTTTTTTTTCAAATAGGAGCTTCTTGTAATCCTATATAATAATAATTCTTCCTCCAGATTATAAAAATTAACACCGCACGAAATAAAATGGAACCATAACGCATAATCCTGGCATCTTCTCAGAGATGCATCATAGCTCCCTATCTGATTAAATAATTCTTTTCTAACAAGAACAGAAGGATGGATAACAGGATTTCCTTTACAAATATTTTTTGAGTTTGGTATACGTGGAGTAATAATGCTTCCCTTCAATACCCCGTCTTCATCAATTATCTTCGCAAATGAACCTAGAACACCAATTTCTTTATTAGTCTCCATAAAGTCAAATTGTTTAGATAATCGATCCATCAGCATAATATCGTCACTATCGTGTCTAGCAATATAAGTCCCGTTAGCATTTTGTATGCCCATATTTAAAGCGTTAGCTAACCCTTGGTTCACTGTGAGATTGATTACTTTTATACGCGGATCTATGGTGCTATAATGTTGGATTATTTCACTAGACCTGTCTCTAGAAGCATCATTAATAATGATGCATTCCCAATTAGTGAATGTCTGATTCAATATAGAATTTATACTCTCTTCTAAATAATTCTCATCATTGTACACACTCATAATAATGCTAATGTCAACCAAATAATCCACTACCTTCAACTTTTTTTATAAGCCTAACTTAAGCGCTATCCGCCTTCATTACTTCAGTAATAAGCTGAGAATATTGATTGGTTGCTTTAATTAAAGAGAAGGGACTGTTATCTATAAGTAAACCCTTGGTTTTTTTCCATTCTTGCTTTATAAGTAATTCTTTTGTTTGTTCTACAATTTCCTTCAAATCCCCTCTGCTTACGATACGCCCATGCACACCATTTTCCAACACTTCTTCAGTACCGGTATGAGTATTCGTGGCTACAATTTTTATGCCACAGGCGACCGCTTCAATCAACGCGGTTGGTAACCCTTCATAATCTGAAGTTTGAATGAATACAGACCCTAAGTTCAAGTAAGGAAGTGGGTTTTCTACAAATCCCAGGAGATCAATAGTCCCATTTAGATTCAACAAATCTCTTTGATTCTCGAGTTCTTTCCTTAGTGGACCTTCTCCTAAAATAATGCCCCTTACAGGGATCTTCAAATTGTTTAATTCTTTTACAGCTTCTAAAAATAGATCAAACCTTTTTTCCGGTACAAGACGGCCTAAGCCAATAAGCACTGGAATTTCTTCCTGAAACCATGGATGACTACATGGAGCCTTAACGCGTGCTGCAAAATCATTTCCAATTACGGGATTGTAAATAACTCTGATTTTTTTCTTATCGACCTTTAAAATATGTTCAATTTCCATTCCTAAACCTTCTGAAACGCCCACGATTATATCACTGTCTCGATAGGCCCACTTTCTAATTGAATTTGCTCCAAAAAATCTTTTTCGACTAATCGTACTGTGTTCACATAGAATCGTTTTAAATTTCAATTTACCTATTTTTTTGGCCAGTATCGTAAGTACGTTAATTTCCCATAAATGTGATATTACTACGTCTGGTTGGATTTCTCTTAATTCATTCACTATATGCTTCAATGAACTTCGTAATCGAGCCGATTTCAACTCTGTTATTGTTACGTGAGAAGGAATAAGATCGACATAGGGTCCTTCATTCCTATTAACTAACAGATGTAAATCATAAATTTTTGGATTAAGAGCGGATAGTAACATGGAGACTACTTTTTCTGCCCCTCCTCCAGCCAATGAAGTGATAAAAAAAAGAACCCTAATTTTTTTAGGGTTGCCGTTCTTCTCGTTCAACAAAATCACGCCTTTGTTCCTTATTTTATAAGATTAGCCTCGTATGGAAAGGAAGCTTTCCTTTTAGATAGGATGACCGAAATCACAATGATACCTCCCAATGCAAGAGACATTATCAAGAAGCTGCTAAAAAAAGATTGAAATGAACTTCTTTGGAATGAGAGAACAAGCCCAATTAAAATGTACTTCAATAGACCTTTATTGTTAAGTCTGCTTATCAGGTAGCCAATCAACATGTACACCAGGATAATACCCGCATATTTTCCATTCATCCATGCTTGTGCTATTGGTGAAAAGCCTACTCCCCCGCCGCTTTTATAAGTATAGGGAAGATAGTGTGAGACATACCATTCAGACAAGTTCATCGGTTTATTATGGCCGGTAATTGCCAGATATACATTGGAGGGTAACATATACATCATAGCCGTAATATACGAAGCGTCCGCACCATTCCAGCCATCATTAGAAATGATTTTAGTTGAAATCTGAAAGGCCGCTCCAGTTTCTCCTGATGAGAATGCCCAGTCTTCTTTAGGTAAATTGAATAAGTCCGATTTAGTAATAATGCTATCTCTTACATTTGTAAATATTGGAGATAACATAATTAAGTATACTAACATGATGAGAATACTTTTCCTCGTATTAATTGTAACAAGCTTCCTATGGAGTAAGGTTGCTAATACTGGGAGAGCCACAATTATTATGTATGCCCGACTTCCCATACCGAAAAATAAAAAGGAGCATACAACCATTAGACCTATTAGTAAATATCTTACCTGCTTCAAATTATTTACAGATACTGCAAGTGTTAAAAATCCAGCGCCAGTGAGTTCTTTAAAAGGAAGAGTTGAACCTCCAAGATTACGCTGAGCGTAAAAATAATCCATCCGATTAGCGACACCTAATACATTAAATCCACCTAAGCGATACAGATCATACAGCATCGCTAAAAGCCCCAGGAATAGTATTGTAATACCCGCAAAATTCAAGCTGCTGTAATGTAAACCCTGAACTACACTTTTAACTTTATGATCCCTACTTTTTAAAAGAGCCTGACTCAAACTTATACCGATGATTAGAGAAATACTTGCCAGCACATAAACTACAATTGATTTATAGACCTGTTCATAGGAATAATCATGCAGCAGTCCTAACGTATAATCCAATGGGTATGCAATACCGTATAACGTAAAGAAAACCATAAAAAGAACAACCAGGTCACTATATATGGAGATGGGTTTTCTCTTAGTAATATAGATTGTTAAAAAAATTGAATTTATAGCTAAAAAGATTAAACACATAAAACCTATGGTTAACACATACTCAGATACTTTCCATGCAACAATTTGGAGTATAAGCAGCACAAAAGAGAGTAAAATTAAATTTCTTAAGATACGCACAGCTTAATTCCTCCATAATTAATCTTTACTGGCAACTGTCCCTATATTACCAGTACTTCCACGTTTATAGAGATGGAAATAGAATATAAACAAACTCCCTATTACCTGAGCTATATTTCCAATAATCAACGAATAGGCAGCTCCTTCTAGACCAAGACTTGGAATCAAGAGATAACACGCGAGTAACAGGGACATATTAATAAATAAGAATAAATATACTTGTGTACCAAATATTCTTGCGGCTGTAAGTCCATATCCGATAAGAGATCCGAGATATCCGATACCTGCACCTATAGTGATTAAAGTAAAGATGTGAGAATACTCACTATAAGAAGAGCCATACAGAATTGAAAGAATCGGTTGCCCCAGGAACACTACAATACTAATTGCACTTAAAGCCAAAATAATAAAAAGCATACCTATTTTCATTAATAGCGTGTAAAAACTGTTCAACTTACCACTGGAATAATACTTAGCTAATCTGGGACTAGCACTTTGCCCGAGTGCAGATATAACAGTTGTACCTGCAACCATCACGTATGCTAATGCAGAAAAGTATCCGAGTTGTTCCGTTCCCTCGTAGCCGGAAATAAAATATCTTGGGATGTTGGTATTTAAGGATATTAATAACATTACAAAACCCATCGGCAAACTTATTCGTAAAAGTGGCAGCAGTGATTTTAAAGAAAGTGTTGGTGTTAAAACGGAAAAAATTCTGCTCTTCGGGATATCGTAAACAATTAAAATCAATAGCCAAGATACCATGTAAGTCAATAAGCTAATCGTTAAATCCCCTGTAACATAGAGCATACCGCTTGTGACCAATAAAGATGCTACGCCTCTTACAATTAAGGATATAGAGATAAAGTCCATTTTCTCGTTATTTTGTAATAGACCGTAGATAATATCACTTATTGATTCAGCAGCTTTGGATAAAGCTATCAGAAAAATAATAAGTTGAGTTTGCACATCGTAACCGCTAATTATTATAAATCCTCCTAATACAATCAGGGCAAGGAACGTAGTACATATTCTTAATCCTATATATTGACTAAAAGGCATATTTTTATTTGCATCTGTCGCTAATACTGCTCTTAGCTGAAGGTTCAGAAACATAAATACCGGAGCGGTGACAGCAAGTGCTAGAGCAAACTGGCCTACCATCCTTGCATCGCCTAATTTTGCCAAGGCCATCAATATTCCCCACTGACAAAGTGCATAAATAATATTCCCCAATAAGGTCCATGAAAAATTCCTACTTAAAGATAAACTCCCTTTAGAAATCTTGTTTTCTAATGTGCTGGACATAGATTTCTCCTTATACTAACGACAACTCTTTTTCTTCAGTTTCCGTTGTTTTAATCTGCTCACTCTTAAATGTAGGTACGATGTTCTGGAGTAATTCACATATTACTCTCGGTTCCTCTTTCATAACCTTATCCAGCTTTTTGATTTCAAATTCCAAGTAACTTCTTTGAAGACTTGTCGGCTTCCCGATAAAAATACGATTGTGTTTGGTGGAGCTGATGCCTTCTTCGCTGGTAAGCAGCTCCTCGAACAACTTCTCCCCCGGCCTTACCCCTGAGTATTCTATCTGTATATCCACTTCGGGCTCAAATCCCGACAACCGGATCAAGTCTCTAGCCAGATCACTGATCTTAACAGGAGCTCCCATATCCAGAATAAAGACCTCTCCGCCTTTAGCGATCGCGCCAGCTTGAATCACTAACTGTACAGCTTCTGGAATCGTCATGAAATAACGGATCATATCCGGGTGTGTTACGGTAACAGGACCCCCACTTCGAATCTGCTGCTTGAATCTGGGTATAACACTTCCTCTGCTTCCAAGTACGTTGCCAAAACGAACAGCCGCAAATACGGTAGTGCTGGTTGCATTTAAACTTTGCACCAACATTTCGGCAATCCGCTTGGTCGTTCCCATTACACTAGTGGGATTCACCGCTTTATCCGTAGAAATAAGAACAAAACGTTCAGCGGAATACCGGTCGGCGCATTCAGCTACATTCTTGGTACCAAAGACATTATTCTTGATAGCCTCCGACGGATTCCTTTCCATTAATGGGACATGCTTATGAGCTGCTGCATGAAAAATAACTTGTGGCTGGTACCTCTGAAAAATATGATCAACACGCTCCCGATCTTGGACATCCGCTATTAGAGTCTCCAACTGCAGCTCTGGGAACTTCGATCTTAGTTCCATTTCAATGTTATAAATGCTGTTCTCTCCATGACCCAACAGCAGCAGCTTATCCGGGTGAAAGGGCGCTATCTGGCGGCAGAGTTCCGAACCAATAGAACCGCCTGCACCCGTAACCAGCACAGTTTTGTTCTCGACATAATTCGCTATACCCTGCAAGTCTGTTGTAACAGGCTCTCTGCCAAGCAAATCCTCCACTTCCACATCCCTGATTTCTTTGATACTCACCTTACCGCTAATAAGGTCGTTCAGAATGGGGATTATTTTCAGTTTGGCTTTGGTGGCTTTACAAATCTCGATAATTTCAGACAGTTCTCTCTTGGAAGCAGATGGAATTGCAATGATAATATCGTTAATTTCATGTTTTTCAACAACTTGAACAATGGAATTCCGGTCACCCAGAACAGGAATTCCATAAATCTGAAACGTCTGTTTTCTTGGGTCATCGTCAATAAAGGCAACCGGAGTTATGATTGCCGCCTGGTTCTGAATTAATTCTTTGGCAATAATACTGCCGCAATCGCCGGCTCCAATGATTAATGCCTTATTCTGATGATTTTTTTTCCTCTGATACGAATCCGTAAAAATACGCCACGCAAACCTCACTCCTCCTGTCAAGAACAAGCTGGATTGCAAAGCTCCTACAAAGACGGACAAAGGTATCGCCAGGCCGGATAAAATATAAACAACCATGTAAGTAACGGTTCCCCCTACCAGGGAAGCTCTAATGAGAGAATATAATTCACCTACGCTTGCATACTGCCAAATACGGCTGTACAACTTAAAAAAATGAAAGCTTCCCGCCGTAACCAGCAGAGCGGTTATTATGTAGATTCCTGCCTGGGTTCTGTAAACCTCCGGTACATCACCTTCGAAACGTATGAAATAGGAACCGATAATACTCAAAGCAACAATCAACATATCTACTGCTACCAGTGTCAATTTACGTCTTCTAAAAATCATGGGCTCCCTCCACTTTCTCCAGCAAATTATTAGGAACACAACCTGCGTTCTTCATTTGTTTTCCTCCATTACCGGTTTATCTACTAAAAAAGCGAGTTATGTCGTTTTACAGGGCAAAACAACATAACTCACCTTTCTATAAAAATAGGATCAGGGGCATTCAACCCCACCTCACATCATACCCTCGACGATTAACGTCTAAGGCGCCTGCAGCGCCCACAGCATGACCGAGTGCCTACACGTGATAAAGGTGCAGTAGGCATGACCTTGTTCAAATAAAACGAAGGCTTAAGCCTTACGCTTGCTCACCGTAATAGTAGTAGTAAGAAGATTCTTTCTTAGAGACCGCCTTGTTGTTGAGAACGACACCGAGAATACGCGCGTTCACATAGTTGAGTTGACTGAGTGCCTTCTGAGCACGGTCGCGTTTTACTTTGCCGTGATTGATAACAAGAACGACACCGTCTGTTTTGGCTGCAATAATTTGAGAGTCCGTTACGGCAAGTAAAGGAGGCGAATCGATTATGACAATGTCATACCAGTTGCGGACTTCTTCCAGGAAAGTCTCCATTCGGTTAGACCCCAGCAGCTCCGCCGGATTAGGAGGAATCGGGCCCGAAGTCAGCAAGGTCAGATTAGGAATCTCCGTTTCGATCAGTGCCTGATCGCCTTCCTGGCGACTGACCAGAATATGAGTTAGTCCCGTTCGATTGGATACATTGAAGGTTTTATGAAGGGTCGGTTTTCTAAGATCCGCATCGATCAGAAGTACTTTCTTATTCTCCTGTGCATATGCGATGGCAAGGTTGGCTGCGGTCGTAGACTTGCCTTCCTCCGGCTGAGCGGAGGTAATTAGAATACACTTGATTTCATGATCTACAGAAGAGAACTGGATACTAGTCCTGAGGGTACGATAGGCCTCTGCAATGTGCGATTTAGGGTTGGAATGAGTAATCAACCGTTGGTTAGTGGTTAACGCCGGCATAGACCGAATCACCTGCAACTTTCTGTTCCGGTTTGGATGGTGGAGCATAGTGCTTCATATCGTTTGGCTTGATCCGTGTAATGACTGACAAGGTAGGGAGCCCCAGATATTGCTCGATTTCCTTTTCGGATTTAATCGTATCGTCCAAATATTCCAGCAAGAATGCCAGACCAATACCCGCAATAAGCGATAAAATAAAAGCAAGAATGATGTTCATTTTTGCATTTGGTGACACAGGGAATGGTAATTCCTCCTGTTTGGCCTGATTAAGAAGGGTTACGTTATCCACCTGCATAATTTCTGGAATGTCGGTTTTGAACACATTCGAAATGGCGTTCACCAGTTTTACCGCCGTCTCATGACTGTAATCTGTCACGGTTATGGTCAGCACCTGCGTCTCATTAACCGTGCTGACTTTGACCATCGATATGATCTGTTCAGCCGTCAGATCAAGCTCCGGAAGCTGGGCCGCAACTTTATCCATAATGGCCGGGGTTCGGATGATTTCCTTGTACGTGTTGACCAGCATGATACTCGCGCTGACTTCGCCATAATCGATCCGTGCAATACCGCCCGCCTGATAAGATGAATTGACCACGAGCTTCGTACTGGCTGAATACTGCGGCTTTATGAAGTAATAGCTGACCAGACCCGTAACCAGACAAGAGAGAACAACAAGGGTCGCAATCAGCCAGATCCGTTTACGCAGAATTTGGAAGTACTCTTTCAAATCAAGTTCCATTAACACTTGACCTCCGGTGTAGATAGAATGGGTTTATTTTTAGAACTTTACGTATCACATGGATAAATTTTTTGTTACATTTTGTATCATAAAAGACACAGATAAGATCCTGTTCGTTCACGACGAAGAATACGTTCTTCCGATGCTCAAGAGTATGCCGTACGGTACGGAAGACTTGTCGGCTCTTTCTCCACCGCTTCTATAACCTCTACCAGCTCGTATTCGCCAAGCTGCTGCAGAAACAAGTGAATGTCATGTTCAGCCGTCTCGTAAGTGGTCTCGTATTGTTCCTGCATACAAAGTACAAGCTCATGCACCGTTTTAGCTTCGGCTAGCAGGGACCATATGATGCCGCCTATTTCATTTACTTTCGTTATGCTCTGCCGGTTCATGTGCATGATCACGTATTCCCCGTCAAGCAGCATGACTTCGGTATCTTGATGACGCCTAAATTTAGTGTTCATGCAGCGATCTCCTAAACATATTTTTTCAATTTGACGAAACGAGACAGGCGTTTCCACCTTTCGGAATAGACTGTTTTCATATGCCTCCAGCGCGAGACCTCCTTCTCTTCACTCAGAGCAAGCAGGGCCGGGTGGACATATGGAACAAAGTAACACCCAAGCCATGACCCGATATAGACAGGCCGGTCATACACCTTTATCAGATGATACAAGGTGCTGTACAGCATCTGACCGGGTCCTTTTAAATCCATCTGAACTGTCCGGATCAGCCTGTAAGTCCACAGTACCGGAACTTTCGGTTTCTCTGTTGTCAGTACCCGGAGTCCGGGGAACAAGAACCGGACGGCAGATAAGGCTGTCTGCAGCCGTTTATAGGTATGTTCTCTCCTAGCCCTCGAAACAATCTCTTGGAGCTGAAGTTCATCCCCTAACTTCATCATCATCTGAACGATATCTAGAAAATAACGTATGGAATTCATCCGGTGTTGAGAACCGTGTAAACAAATACAATAAAAGGTGTCCTCCGCATTCATTCTTCTGGCGCAGCGGTAGGGTTGCAACTGGTGAGAATTCAACCAGAGCTGCTCATAGTCGATTCTGGCCGTATGATGTTCAACAAGCCCCCAATGAATCTCCACCGTAATCGGCAGCAGACCTGCACCTTCCTTGGTACAGACGACATGATGGGAAGCATCCGACCCGTCAAAGATACAATATCCTGCCTGCTGGACCAGTTTCACTACGGCAAGCAAATCATCCGGCCGGACCAGTATATCGATATCAGTCGTCCCCCTGGCGCCCACCCCGCCGAAAAATTGTTCACTAAAGTGAACGCCCTTCATAAGCAGGACTTCCAATTCTTCATCATCCAGCAAGCGGAGTAACCGGTCCGTCTCGGACTTCAGGAGCACGTTCTGATACAGCGTTGCTTCCGACTTACGGGCCAGATGTTCCTGAAGAAAGAGCGGGAGCTCATGAAGTCTCCCTTTCTCTTTCAGCATGTGGAACACCTGAGCCGTGATGGAGAACAAGTCGGAATCCTCGGCTATCAGCGTGTATTCCTCTTCAGTGAAGGAGAATGCACCGCCATCCACATACAGGTCGTTCAGAAAACGAACGAGAGGCGGTATCATCTGCCGCATCCTGGACTGCCGACGTGCCCGCCGTTATCACACGGATGAGGCTTCGATGGCCGGGTCTCGAACACGATCTGCTGATGCTTCAGAACAGTCGGTGCGGTATACGTCTTCTTCACTCGCTTCACTCCTTGCGGATCATATTTATGAAAGAACCTTCGCTATATTGCTGCAGCGAATGTTCTATTCATACATTTCATTCAACTCATTTGATACGATTCGTATCTAACAACTCTAACTTTATGATACGATTCGTATCTTGTCAAGCGCAAAATGTCCTATCCCTACCCTTTTACTCGAATATTGAAAGGCCAGGCATCCAGCACGCGCGGAATCGACAATCCTCGCGCTACCACCCCCGGAATAATCGCCTCGTTCATGGCGACATATTCCGCGTTCGCCCGGAACGTCCCGACCAGATCGGGACTCAGCTTCCGGGCGATGCTGGCGTACGCCTCCGCCAGCTGCCACTTCCTCGCCGACACGTCATGCGCGTCGGAGGCGAGGAAGTGTGCCGCGTTCGTGCGGCACAGCCGCAGAGCGAACGCCTGCATGCGGCGGCCGAATGCACCCGTGACGGCTCCTGCCGTCACCTGCAGCAGCAGGCCGCCTTCGATCCATTCGCGCAGCCGCTCCGGCTCGCGCTGGATCTCGCTGCTGCGCTCGGGGTGTGCGAGAATCGGGACGATTCCGCACACCCCGAGCTCGTGAAGCAGCTCGCCGAATCCGGCCGGCACCCGCCCGGCCGGCAGTTCCAGCAGCAGGTAGCGCGAGCCCCCGAGGGTACAGAGCTTGCCGGCTGCCAGGTCTCCCAGGAGCGAATCGGAGATTCGTACCTCGTGACCGGGAAGCACGGCAAGCGGGATGCCCCGGCTGTCCAGCTCATGCTGCAGGAGCTCCACGGCGCCGATCACTGCGGGCGCCTCGTTGTTGTAGGCACCGCCATGATGCGGCGTTGCCACGACCCGGGAAATGCCGGCACCGACTGCCTGCTGCGCCATCTCTACCGAAGCCGCCAGATCCGGGGCACCGTCGTCTAATCCCGGAAGGATGTGGCAATGAAGGTCAATGTCCATAATCCTTCCCTCCTCAGCTGCCGGTCACGCATGCGTACCGGACACGTTTGCGGTCTTTCTTGAAAGCCGCCCGTTTATTTTCAATAATGGACAGACGGAAAACAAGTTTGAGAGCGGCGGCATCTTAGTTAAGCGTATGTTTAACGACAGATTTTATGATACAATCCCAAACATTTCATAAGTTCTGAAGCGGCGAATATACATTAATAACTTGCCAGAAAGAGGTTAATACTTCTTTTTAAAGGAGTTTTGATGGTTCATGAAGAAACATTTTATCGACAAATAGTTGCATTTTGTATCAAAAAAATTATAATTTCAATATATCGATCTTTCGCGTTCTTACTCCAGTCAAGCAGTAAGTCCACCCTTTTTCTTGCAAGCTAGAAGAGGTGGCTCCGGTTTAGACGAGCAGCCGACATGGTTATACTATTACTACTTTCCAGTGAAATGAGAGGAATACTAAGATGAACAAACATGGGGATCGCATTGCCGGGCTCCGGGAAAAGCACGCTTTGACTCAAGAAGAGCTCGCAGGCAAGCTTGGAATCTCTAGAGCGGCCTTGTCACACTACGAGACGAGTCGGCGGGAGCCGGATTACGAAACAATGAACAAAATTGCTACTTTCTTTAAGGTTTCTGCGGATTATTTACTCGGAAGAACGAACAACCCGCAGGCAGTACTTGACGATGATGTAAGTGAATTTGTGAATAGCTTGGACTTATCCGATGACAAAATTCTCGACAAATTTGCTTTGACGATAGACGGCCGTAAACTTACGGCGGAGGAAGCCAAACGTTTTATTGCTTTTGTGAGGGCAGATCGCTCGATGTCCGAATAAGATTCGCTGGATAACCGAAGTGTTATCCCCGCTATGTGCTCTGCTTCAAGCCTAACTGCTCGATAATTTTTTTAATGTCGATTTCGATTTTTTCTTTTTTGGCCATAGGACCCTCACCATCTGGTAGTAGTGGTAATAAAATACAATCGCCTTCATGGATTTAATTTATGATACATCTTGTATCCATGTCAAGTACATTTTGTACCCATCTTTTGTCCCCGTGATTTGAGGCGTTATCCACGGAATCGCCTTTCAATTCGGGTCTATAATGGAACCGCATACACGATATTCTTAACCGGATACCCGGATCTTCGGCTCCTTTGAACGACTCTGACCTATCCGCTGTTCCTGCTTTCGATTCCTATGTACTTAAACGTAACAGAAGGAGCCGAATGATTGAATAAATCACGAAGTACGGATATATTCTTGGTCCGCTGGTAGTAATGGTAACCGAATGTTTTACGAAGGGTATGGGTCCCTATATCGCTCAGTCCTACATGTTTGGCCGCTTCATTCAGAATACGGTAGACACGAATACGTTTAATCGGTTTGCCTGTTTTCTGAGAAGGAAACATATAATCGTCCTCGTCCATATACTGGGTATATTCGCTGATTTCCGCCTTTAAATCGTTATCGATCTGGAAAGACTTGCTTTTACCCGTCTTTTCTTCCGTAATGTGAATAAGGTTCTTCCCTTTAAGGTCCTTCACGCGAAGCCGCAGGATATCGTTGAGGTGCAGACCCGAATTAATTCCGATTGTAAAAAGCAGCCAGTCCCGCATGGAATGGTTCTTCAGCACTTCCTGAAGAGCGGTGATTTTCTCAGGGTCACGAATTGGTTGGGCCACTTGCATGTAAAATATCCCTCCATATTTCTTTAATTTTCTCTATTATGATACATTTTGTATCACCGAAATTATAGCATATCGTTTTGGGGGGTGGCTAGCCCCATTTTGTAACTTTCTGCAACTTTATTCTTAGATAAACTTTATTGGCATGCCCGAGGAACTAGTTCAATCGACCTGTTTTATGGTACAAATTGTATCATAGTAATCAGAAATATTCTTCTTTTATTTTTTTGACTCCTTCTGCATCTGGAATCCAGAAGGAGAGACTGGAACCCATAACGGAATCGACTTCTCTTCCACTGCGGCCAGGCAGCTGAGCATAGCGGAAATTGTCATCTCCAATACCGTTAAATAACCAAGCCAGACTGATCAGATCCGCATCTGTAAAATTCGTATCCAGAATATCCTGTCTGAGAGACGGCAGAAGTGTCGCTAACTGAGGCACTTTCTGCGGTTGTAGCAGTCCGATTGCGATAGAACGAAGCACTTTGGACTGCTCTTCCTGGCGGGCAAAATCTCCGCCCTCAGCTCCATAACGTTCGCGGACCACTTTCAGCGCCATATCTCCGTCAAAAATCCGGGTACCTTTGGGGATTGTCGCATTCTGCCACTTCAAGTACAGGTCTTTGTCTAGCCTCAGTTCCACCCCGCCTACTTTATCGACAATTCGCTTGAATCCTTCAAAATTCGTCTTTGCGTAATAATTGATGGGCACCCCCAAAAAGTCGCTTACCGTTTGTGTCGCCATGAGTGTCCCTTCTTTATTGCCTCCTTTCGCTTCCCCCAGAATATGGGCGTGATTGATTTTCGTATACCCTACCCCCTTAACGGAAACCCGGGTATCGCGCGGCAGCGACACTATGTTCACCTTGCGCTCGGAAGGGACCACATGCACGGCCATCATAACATCGGAACGGGAAGGCTCAGTCCCAAGTGAATCTACACCAAGAATTAGAATATTGAATGATTTCATATCCGGTTTGGCAGTTGGCGCAGGTTCCGGCGCTAAGACAGTATTCGGATCGGGCTGGGCCAGGACCGGCAATTCTTTATTCTCGAAGTGTCTGGCCGGATTCAGGCTCCAATAGGCCCATCCGCCAGCCACTCCCCCGACGATGATCACTCCCAGGGCGGCCGCTTTCCACTTTTTCATCTTCAAGAACAGGTCCTCCTCGCTTCCATCATTCGATACAAATTGTATCATCAAACGAAATGGATTACAACTGCTTCTCCTGTCGTTTTTTTCCTTATTTTCTTATGCGCCATTTAATCTATATAGTTCTATAGGCGGATATCCCCACAAATTCATCGCCTGCCTCTAATATTCCGCAAATATGCCAAAAGTCATCTGTCTCTACTGTCAACCTCCTCTACTAACATCCATCTCGTCTTATGCCGTTCGGGGAAGCATTGCATTATAAGGAAGCATGAAGCAGGAATAACCTTGACGGGCTTTTCAGGTGCTCACACCAAAAAGCAGCTATCCCGAAAAGCATAGCTGCCTATTGTCTTCAATTCTCTTACTATGAACAAGCCTGGCTCTAAGCGCCGATTCCCTGTTCAGTTTTCCACCTTAGCGCCGTAAGCCCTCAGAAAGGCAACCGCCTGCAGCGAATCCATCTTGGCTCCTTTTACATCCAGCGAGGTAAAATCCACTCCGTCCATGACCGCTCCGCGTAAATCCGTCCCCTGAAGACGAACTTTGCCAAGCTGGGCCCGGGTCAGATCCGCATCGCGAAGATCCGCCTTCTCCAGATTACACGAATACAGGTCCGCTTCAATGAACCGGATCCCTCGCAGAGACTGCTTAGCTAAATTGGCGAAACGAAGATTGGTATACGACCAGTCCCCGCCCAAAATTGTCATGCCGTCCAGATTCGCTTCATTGAAATCGGAGCCGGTCATTTTACAAGCTTCGAATTTAGCTACGAACAGACTCGCCCCCCTGAACCTGCAATTCGTAAAAGCTGATCGGGTATGCAGGGACGCATTCAACTGGCTTCCCGTGAAGTCACAATCGGTAAAGCGGCAGCCCTCCGTCCATATTTCTTCCAGCCGGGCGCCGACAAACCGGCACCGTTCAAATGTGCAGCCGCGAAGCTCCCCTCCGCTTAAATCGGAGGGACTGAAATCCGTATCGATATACTCCCGGTTCTCGTAAGAATACATGTTCATCTCTTCCTTTACTGTTCGGTCCCCGAACCGGACTCTTTTCTACCATCCATTCCGGCCGCCTCTAATTCTTCTCTTATCTTATCTATGTTGTTCGCATGACAATCAGCGGTAAAATCCGACTCGAATGCGAATCGCCCTTCCAGCTCCTGCAGCATCTGCTGATCGCCGGTCCGCACGGCTGCCTCAAGCCCGTTTAAATACGTATCGGCCAGTTGTATCCTGCGGTTGATTTCGGCCGGATTCTCTGCCGGTGTTCCGTGGCCGGGTATAAGCAGCCGGATTCTACCCGAATCAGCAAGCCGCTGCGCCAGCCGGATTGTATTTCTGTATGCCGCGTAACTATCTTCTATAAAAGGGAGCTCGAAACCCGATAAATAGTCGCCCGCGATTAATACGCCTTCTTCCTCCACCACCGCGAACACCCCGTCAGGCGTATGCCCCGGGACCAGATAGAAGATCACCGTCGTATCGCCGACACGAAGCGCCTGCCCGTCCTTGTCTACCGTAATGTTAATTACAGGATACTCCACCGGGTAATTTCTCTCTATATAATACATGCGGTCGAATTCACGCGCCTGCTTCACCTGCTCATGCCGATCCTTCCGCTGCACCAAATCCCGGCTGCCGATTGTCAAACTGTCAGGGAAGGCTCCCCCTCCGATAATATGATCATAATCCCCATGAGTAAAGAGCAGATAGAGCGGCCTTTGCCCGCGAACGGCGCTTATGTAACGCTTGATCTCCTCGACTTCCACCGGAAGCAGACAGGGATCGGCCAGCAGCACCAGATCATCCGTCACGATAACAGTTGAGGTTGTCTGATACAGCGAGCTTTGAAACACGGTGACGGCACCCTTCTCATAGATGATCATCTGTGTATCCCCCTTTCGAATCTCTCTTCATTTTTACACAGGTGCGCACTGCCGTCCAATCCAATTCCCTGCCGGAAAATACCGGCCCCCAGTCCGGTCCATGTCTACTAAGGTCGGGTATGAAACCTAGACCTCAGTCGGTGTAACAATCCGGTTCAAGTCTATATAATGAGAACCCGAGAGCACTGAACCAGAGAGTCAGACTTGGAATTATGGAGGTTGGAAAAGAATGAAAGAACAAGCTGTACTTGAAATACGCAACGTCAGCAAAACGATCGGCAGCAAGAAAATTATCCAAGACCTATCCTTCGAGGTATATCCGGGAGAAGTATTCGGATTCCTCGGGCCCAACGGTGCGGGCAAAACGACGCTAATCCGTATGATTGTCGGCTTGATGAAGATGAACAAAGGCGACATCCTGATCCACGGCCAGACGATCAAGGGCCGTTTCGAAGAAGCTATCCGGCATGTGGGAGCCATTGTAGAAAATCCCGAAATGTATAAATTCCTGTCCGGCAAAAGAAACCTGCTCCACTACGCCCGCATGTTCCCGGGCGGCATCCCGCAGGCCCGAATCTCCGAGGTTGTAGAGCTGGTCGGTCTTAAGAACCGCATCAACGAGAAGGTGAAGACTTACTCGCTCGGTATGCGCCAGCGCCTTGGAGTAGCCCAGGCGCTGCTGCACCGCCCTTCTCTGCTCATCCTGGATGAGCCGACGAACGGCCTCGATCCGGCGGGCATCCGCGAGCTCCGCGATTACTTGCGCCGTCTGGCCCGCGAAGAAGGGATCGCCATCGTCGTCTCGAGCCATCTGCTGTCCGAGATGGAACTGATGTGCGACCGGGTCGCCATCATCCAGCAGGGCAAGCTCATCGACATCCAGAACCTTCGCGGAGAAGATGCCGCAGAGGCCCTGACATCCTACTTCTTCGAAGTGAACGATCCGGCGGTTGCCCAGGCGATTGTGCAGGAAGTAGATCCCGCTCTGCCGGTAGTCCTGCGTCCGGACGGGATTGAAATCAGCGCCGGACGGGAACGCGCAGCGGATATCGGTACGCTGCTCGTGCAAGCGGGGCTTCGTCTGTATACAATGAAGCCGCTGACGCAATCCCTGGAAGACAAATTCTTGAAGATAACAGGAAGTGATCAAATTGCTTAATCTCATCCGTAATGAAAATATGAAAATTTACCGGCGGCTCACGACTTGGGTTATGATTGCCCTGCTGGTCAGCCTCGTCGGCGCAGCTTCTTACCTGATGTATCATGACTCCCCGCAGGCAAATCAGGTAGACTGGCGCCAATCCCAGACAGAACGTATTCAAATGCTGGAAGAGAACAAGACGCACATGCCGGAGGAGGCTGCCCGCTTTGATTCCCAAATCCAGTTAGCTAAAGAATATTTGGCTAAGGATATTTCACCGGAACGTTCGGCTGTATGGGAGTCCGTTTCCTTCATGTCTTCCCTGGTCGCGGTTATCACCGTCTTTACGGTTGTGGTAGCAGCGGATGCAATGTCAGGGGAGTTTTCCAGCGGCACGATCAAACTGCTGCTGATCCGTCCCGTATCCCGCTCCAAAATCGTTCTTTCGAAGTATATCGCCGCTTTCCAATTTACGATTGTCATGCTGTTGATTCTATTCGCATCCGCTCTGGCTATTAACTTCGCATTGTACGGCACTGCGGGAATGAGCCCTACGCTTCTGGATCTGAATAGTGCGGGGGCCATCGTCGAGAAGAATATAATAATCGAAATGCTCACTTCCTATGGCTATAAATGCGTGGAACTGATTATGATCGTGACCCTGGCCTTTATGATCTCAACCCTGTTCCGCAGCAACTCACTGGCTATCGGAATTTCACTGTGTATCATGTTCCTCGGCAATACGATCAGCATGTTGATGAGCCGGTACGAGTGGAGCAAGTACCTGCTCTTCTCGAACATGGATTTAACCCGCTACATCCACAATCAGCCTTTGGTTGAAGGCATGACCCTGACCTTCTCCATTACGGTGCTTGCGTCATACTTCCTGGTCTTCAACCTGCTTACCTGGACCGTCTTCCGGCGCAGAGATGTCATGTAGTTTCCGGTACGCGCCGAACCGGAGAACCAAAAAGAACCGCCCTTATTCCGATAGGGGCGGTTCTTTCGTTATGAGAATCCGACAACCGTCTCTCCCTGCTCACGTTAAGAAGGACGACGGCGGAGCCAGCGGTAGCTTTTGCGGATTCCGTTTAAGATAGAATTAGGTAAAGGAAACGGATTGCGGTAGATAAAAGGCAAATACAGCTTGTAATAGGCCTTCTTCATATCCTCCCACATCTGGTCGGGATTCTCATCCAGGAAATCCGATACATCCACGATTTTGCCGCGTCCGCTCTCAAGCATGACATTCTTCCCGTGCAGATCCTGCGGCTTCAGGCCCACTCTGCGCGCATAGTCGCGGGCTTCCTCAATGTCATGGATCACCTGCTGCGGGATGCGTACTCCTTTGCGGAAACATTCATACAAGGTGACGCCATTCAATCGTTTGAGAATCAGATAAGGTTCGCTCGCATAGTAGCAGCGGGAATAAGCCGGGTGTTCACCTAACCTCCGGTATACCTCTACCTCCTGCTTCCAGCCTTCCCTGCCGGGTGCGTACACCTTCACAACCAGATCCGGCAAATCCGGATGAGCCGTGACTGCCGCATAATTGCCCGTCCCCACCAGTTTCCACTCGCCCGGCAGCCTCCGCACCACAACCGGTTCATGCGGATCCTCGCTTACGAAATCGATACCGGGCAGCAGCTCCCGTTCCACTCTTTCTATCCAAGCATCCATTCAAATCTCCCTTTGGTTATCATTCTCTTATTGTAGAGATTTCTGCCGCCGCTTACAATGGATGATTGCATATTTGAGGAATCAGCAGGAACTAGGAACACACTGCCCCGGACACTTTTTAAAATTAACAGGACGGATTGAATAGTCCCGCAAGCTACCTCTGCGCCAGTCAGGCACTCCAAGGCCAGCTTCCGACCGGATCAGTGCATTCTTCTGAGACGGAAGTCTCCATATGATAGAATCGCTCTATGTTCTGGCGCTTACCAAGTCACATCGCATCCGGACCTGTCGGCGTCTTCGGAGCCTTATCCAGCAGGACTCTGCGTCCCAGAGATACCGCGAGCAGCAGCATAATGAGTCCCATCCCCGATGAAATTCCGTACTGCTGAACCCAGAGAGGCATACGCTCCGCCCATCCGTACATTCGGCCTCCGAGGAGCGGCCCCAGGAAAGCCGCAAACCCTGTTAGAGTCGAATACATCGCGATAAACATCGGACGTTCTCCCCTTGGCGTATCCCCGATAATAAAGTTAAACGCCAGCTGGTTAAATCCGCCCGTCCCGGCTCCAAGACACATATGCACTATGATTAACACCGGCAGTACGGGCAGCCAGGCCAGCAGCCCCCAGAGCATGCAGGACAAAGAAAGAATAGGCAGCGTCCAGAACAGCAGCTGCCGGTTGCTCCACCTGGCATTCAGATTGCCCCATACATAGAAGCTCATCATCATAACAGCCGTCTGCAGCACCGTCAGGATCGAGATGGTCTGATAGCTGACCTGCAGCGGTTTAAGCATCACGTAAGAGAACAGGGGAACCGAGATTCCCTGCATAAAAAGCCAGAGTGCAAGGAAAGCGGTCGCCCGGATATAGGTCCGGTCCTTAAAAGGGCGTGTCAGCATCGGCATCAGCTTCGTATCCTCGGATTGCTGAAAAGACGGGTTCGGATACAAGGTATACCCGAGCACATTGCATACGACCGCAACCCCGACGATACTATAAAGAATCGGGAATCCGGTTTCATTCCCGTAGTGATCAAGAATTTGGCCGCCCATAAATAAACATAAGCTTCCCAGTGCATTAAGCAGCATATTCCTTATCCCGAAATGCCGGGCTCTGACAGATGCGGGTACCATATCGGCCATCAAAGTAGACCAGACCACTCCGGCAAAAGAGTTGGACAGAAACGCCAGTGTGTATAAGACCACATAGGCCGGAATCCATAAGTCCCGCTCCAGTACAAAGGGAATCAACCCCGTACACGCCCATAATATCCGGTGCATACTTCCGAAAATTAGGATAAGCAGCTTCCGGTTGCTCCACTTCTGCATCAAGTACGCCATTAAAATTTGCCCAACGTTGACTATTGTTGTCATGGCGAGAACTAAGCCGACTTCAGAGGAAGTCGCGCCCAGGTACAACAAATAGCCCGTCAAGAACGGGCCATTCAGGAGCGTTGTGATGATCGTAGCCGGTGCTCCCTCCAGCGTTGCAAACCACAGATGTTTTCGGGTCGGGGTAAAGCGGTTCCAGGAGCGTGTCCTGAGCTGCACGTTCATTTGTTCTCCTTTGAGCCGGGGCTGTCTTCCGGCTTCCTCACATAGTTGTATACGAATTATATCGTATTAGATTCAATAATACGTTTCATTATACTGCAAAAATTTCCATCCGTCTGTTAAATTTAGAAGGAAATTTTTATATTTTTTATATCCCCTTTTTTCCGAAAACACCCCTCTTGTTACTCTAATTAATTCGCAGGATGTCAGCCCTCCGAGCTCTTCTTGCTTGCCGAATCCGGGGACCTGAACACCCACAGCCGGCTTGCCGCATAATTCACCATCAGCAGCAGGACCGTAACGACCAGTTTGCTGACCGGCATATTCCAGCCGAACACATCCCTGCACACGAATAGCAGGGCATATGATGACGCAAGACATATTCCGTTAACCAGAAAAAATTTGGCCGCCTCCGCCGCTCTAAAAGATTCTTTGCTGGCAAACGTCCATTTGCGGTTCCACAAAAAACTGTTCAGCGTGCCGCATAAATAGGCGAACGTCTGTGCAGCGACATAGTGCATCCCCAATCCGGACAGCAGCAGCCAGAACACAGCCCAGTCTACCAGTGTATTGCTGACGCCCACGATCCCGAAACGAAATAGACGTATAAGCTCCGGGCTGATTTTCTTCCGTCTGTCCATTTGGATTATCCCTTCTCTTCCCATCTCTTATCATATTCAAGTTTTGTATATGCAGCAGGAGCCCTGCTGCAGCAGAGCCCCATCTGGCACACTTAACGTGTCGACTCTGCTGTCTCAGCCAGCCAGTTCGCGATAGCGTCGGCAGTCTTCACCGTCTGCTCCTGTACGCTGATTGCAGCGGGATGATCCCCTTTCTGAAAGCCATAGCTGCCAAACTGCGCATGGTTTCCCCCGGGAATTGTCTCGATTACGGCGTCTGCCGGCAGATTGCTTCTGCCCGCTTCCCAGCTTTCCTTATTCAATACGCTGTCTTCCGTACCCGTCAAAGAAAGGACCGGCAATCCTTTATCCTTCAGGCTGCCCTTGGAATCTGCGTAAGCCGCGAGCATAAATACCCCTTGGAGCTGCTGTGGATGGGCTGCCGCATAGCGCGCTGCCATCACACCTCCGAGCGAGTGACCGCCAATCACGAAGCCTCTGCCAGAATCCTCGGCCAACACCTCTTCCGCTCGGCCTCCACCCAGTACAGCCAGATTCAGCGGCATTCTCACAATCACGGTACGATAGCCGCGCAGGGCAAGCTCCCGCGCCAGGGGCGCATAGCTTTCGGGCTTAACCAAGCCGCCCGGATAGAAAACGATCCCTGGCGCAGTCTGATCCGTGCCCGCTGTCTTTTCAAAAATCATCCATTTCTCCGCATCTGTCACAGTTATTCCTCCGCCGCTTTGCATAGCTTGGGCGGCCCGTTCATCCGGTTCGTAAGGACGCAGATAAATTACAGCCGCAAGACAAGCGGCAAGAAGAACGGCCAGAATAACAAAGAGCCAAATTTTACGCCTTAGTTTCTTGCTGGTTATCGTCATCGCAGTGCACCTCTCAAGCAGGATTCAATGCTCCTATCGTATCACAGCTCTGTTCCTCCCGCATCCGGCTTGCGTGATCCTTCGTGCAGCCCGGCTTTTATTCCGCCGGCTTCCCTTGGCGCAGCCCTTCCCTAACCCTGTACCCAGCCCATACAACAGAAAAAAGCCAAGCCCTTGAATTACAAGAGGCTTGGCTTTTATTCTGAATTCATGAAGCGGGTGATGGGAATCGAACCCACGCTACCAGCTTGGAAGGCTGAAGTTCTACCATTGAACTACACCCGCATTGGAGCGGAAGACGGGAATCGAACCCGCGACCCTCGCCTTGGCAAGGCGATGCTCTACCGCTGAGCCACTTCCGCATTTCTTTGTATAAAGCAATGTTTCTCGAAGTCGACAAGGAATATCATAACAGATATCCAGTCGGAATTCAAACTTTTTTTACAAGAAATATCAACCCAATTATTTACAGGAAAGCACTGTCATTCTAACATTCTTCCCTATGATCTGTGACACACCGCCGGTTGGCCTACTATTAGTTGAAGTAATGGCTGATATTTGTTCGGACCGGCGGCCGGTTATTCTTTTGCCGCATGACCCTGTACATGATTCGACAGCTCCCCGGGTGCAGCTGATGCCGGTTTTCTCGCCGCCGCCGGATTCACCGTTCAGCGTTCAATATGCCGGCTTCCCTGAAGCACCGCATCTATTTCCTCACGTGTCGGAAGCCCTTCCCAGTCGCCTGGAGCCTGAGCAACGAGAGAACCGATCAGACTCCCGAGCTTCACCGCCTCCAAATGGCCGGAGCCCTGCATGATCGCCGAGAGGAAGCCCGCGCAGAAACCGTCTCCCGCACCAACCGTGTCTACGACACGCTCCGCTTTGACGAAAGGAACCGCCGTCACGCTTCCTTTTTCGACAAGATAGCTTTCTTCGTCTCCGCCTTTAACAACCGTAACCGCAGAGAGCCGGCCCAGTTTGCTTATAATCTCATCGAAAGCTTCGGTCTGATAGAGCAGTTTCAGCTCATCCAGACCCGGCAGGAAGTAATCGGCATCTCCGGCAAGCGACAAGAGTACCTCACGGGCTCTCTCGATCCCCCAGAGCTTTAACCTCAGATTGGGGTCAAAACAGACTTTCACGCCATGCCGCTTCGCAATGCGTACCGCTGCTTTTACCGTGGTCAGACAAGATTCGCTCAAGGCAGGCGTTATACCCGTAATATGCAGAATTTGCGCCTGTGCTATGTAAGCTTCATCCAGATCTTCCGGACGCATCTTACTCATTGCGGAAAAGCGCCGGTAATAGTATACGGACGTTTTCCCCGCAACAGCTTCCCGGAGCATTAGCCCGGTCGGCGCAGACTCCAATAGCTTAGCCCGGGAAACATCAACGCCTTCGCCTCTAATTTTCTTGAGCACCATTCTGCCGAAGGGATCATGGCCAAGCTGGCCGAACCAGCCTACATGATGCCCCAGCCTCGCCAGACCAATAGCGATATTACTCTCCGCTCCGCCAAAGGTCGTGTTCAATTGCGGTGAATATTCGATTCCTTTACCGGTCTCAGGCATAAGAAGCGCCATAGATTCTCCGAATGTAACGATATCCGGACCGGTGCCCGGACTGACATCGCACTGCCGCTTGTCCCATTTAGTCATTCTGCACCTCTACCTCGCTTCCTTCTAGCGTTTTACAGGTTGTTCCGCCATACAAGCTTTATCTACATTGTAACAAATTCGGTTCCAACAAACTCATCTTGTCTTTTTGCAGGAACGTATGCGTTTATATATTGGCGGATGAGGGATGCTGCCGACCGTTCGTCTGTTCACGATACGTAAGTATTTTGGATTTGGTCAGCAGCTCCTCATACTCGTCTACGGCACTGGAGTCCCAGGTAATGCCGCCCCCCGCGCCGTATACGGCCTGCTCTTTGTCCGAATCAACCAGTACCGTGCGGATGGCGACATTAAAGGTCATCTCTCTGCCGGGCTGGATAAGCCCTATTGTTCCGCAGTAGATATGCCGCGGCTCCCGCTCCAGAGAGCGGATTATATTCATCGTCGATATTTTAGGAGCACCTGTAATAGAGCCGCACGGGAACATCGCTTGGAACACGTCGAACAAAGTTGTGCCCGGTTTCGTCCTAGCTTCTACCGTTGAGGTCATTTGATACAGGGTAGGGTATTCCTCGATTTCAAACAGCTCCGGGACCCGGACAGTTCCCGTCCGGGCGATCCGACTCATATCGTTACGCAGCAAATCCACGATCATTAAGTTCTCTGCACGATTCTTGAGCGATCCATGCAAAGCTTCCCCGCTCTCCGTCTTGGGGGCGGTTCCCTTCATCGGCTTTGTGCGGATCGTGTCCCCGTCCCATTCAAAGAACAGCTCGGGTGAGACAGATAATATCCGGTAACGCCCCAGATTCAAATAAGCTGAATAAGCTCCATGCTGAGCATCCCTTAACTGCTCGTAGTAAGCAAGATCATCCCCCGTGAATCCGGCTCTCAGACGAGTCGTATAATTGACCTGATACGTCTCCCCCCGAGCGATAGCCTCATGAATCGTCCGTATATCCTGCTCGTAATTCTCCCGGTCTTTATCAGCCAGCCAGTCCGTTATGCAGCAGTCAGCAGCGATCCGATCAGCGGCAGCTTCTGCGAGAATTCCCCCCTCCACCGGCTCCAAGTAGCTGGCGAACCATACCAGCGGAAAATCAGCATCCGGTTCGCAGACGGATTGATGCTCCTGAAAAGCAGGGGCACACTCATAAGCGACGTAGCCTACTATATAGAGCTGCCGATCGATAGCCGCCTGCACGTCTTCGAATATCCCCCTGACTTCTTCTATCTTACAGGTTTGCCATACCTGGAGCGGACTTTCAAATATCAGCCTCTCGTGGTTGAAATCCATGATGATGGATGGCGCTTTTCTCAAACGTAACACTCCTGTCTTTATGATCGCAGACCTGCACATGTCTTTTTCCCCAATGCGCTCGCAGTTCTTACCCGCTCCTGTTTACACTGCACAAGCCGGGCATGCCGCCCATGTCTATTCTTAGCATAATAGGTTGCAGCATTCGTTACAATAGAAGACACTTTAATGGCGCGCCAGCCAGATCTCCTTTTTCTCCATGCAAAAAAAGCCGCCCCACTGGTAAGTTCCGCAGATCTTTCCCAGTGGGGCAGCCTTCCCTGTTGAATTCACTCACTCATCTTCGGAATGAGTAAGCTCTATAAAGAAGCGACAACGTTCCGGATGATGGATATCCCCACATCCTGACTCGCGGAGAGAATGGATTCCGGGTGGAATTGCACAGCCGTAATTGGCAGAGATTCGTGACGCACAGCCATCACGACATCATCCTCGGATAAGGCTGTAACCTTCAGGCCATCCGGCACTTCACTCGCGTAGAGGGAATGATACCGGCTGACCGTCACTTCATCCGGCAATCCCTTCCATAGCTGGCACTCCTCTACGAGACGGATCTTGGAGCTTTTGCCATGCATAGGGTAGGACAACGTGCTCAAGGCCCCTCCGAAATATTCCACGATTCCTTGAAGCCCCAGACAGACACCGAAGATCGGAATCTGTCGCTGCACGCACAAGTCAATCGTTTCGTTAAGCTGGAACTCCTCAGGCCGTCCAGGTCCCGGAGACAGCACAACCAGATCGTATTGCCCGCTGCGGAGCTGCTCTCTCGCGGCAGAGGAGCGGTAAGTCACGATCTCCGCGCCTGTCTGCTTGAAATAATTGCCCAGCGTATGAACGAACGAGTCTTCGTGATCGACGAAGAGGATACGCTTGCCCTTGCCGGCAAGCGGCACTTCCTCAACCGCATCCGTCTGCTCATTCCAGCCCCGGATCGCCTTCAGAAGAGCAGCCGCCTTCGTCAGCGTCTCTTTCTCTTCCAGATCGGGATCGGAATCCACATGCAGAGTCGCGCCCGCTCTGATCTCGGCGATCCCGTTCTTGATGGAGATCGTCCGCAGAGTAAGTCCGGTATTCACGTTTCCGTTGAAGCCGTACATCCCGACAGCTCCACCGTACCAGCCGCGTGCAGACTTCTCGTTATTCTCGATCCATTGAATCGCAGCGCGTTTGGGAGCTCCGGTAACCGTTACCGCCCACATATGCGTCATGAATCCATCCAGCGCATCGAACTGCGGTTCCAGATAGCCTTCTACATGATCAACGGTGTGGATGAGATGAGAATACATCTCCAGCTGTCTTCTGCCGATCACCTTGACAGAACCCGGGCGGCAAATGCGGGACTTATCATTACGGTCGACATCCGTACACATCGTAAGTTCCGCTTCATCCTTGGCCGAGTTAAGCAGCGTGCGGATGTTCTCCGCATCTTCAATAGCATTCTTGCCACGTTGGATCGTACCTGAGATCGGGCACGTCTCCAAACGGCCATCCTCAACTCGGACATACATCTCCGGTGAAGAACCGACGAGAATCTCCTCCCCCAGATTAACGATAAATCCATAAGGGCTCGGATTCAGCTTCTTCAGCCGCTGGAAGATCCGGGAGGCGGAATCATGGCATACCTCGTATAAAGACTGGGAAGGCACCACTTCGAACATATTGCCTGCTCTAAACTGTTCAATGGCTTTGCGGACCAGTCCGGCATAATCCCCCGGAATGTACTCATAGTCCAGAACCGGCTTATCGGCGGCGGAGGCTTCGCGGATCACTGTCTTAGACCGGGGAATATTGACAGTAGACTTCCCGTTCATTTCAAAATCATAGGACATCTTATACGCGCAGGACATCTGGTGGTCGACCACAATCAATTCATCGGGAATAAACAAAATAAGCTCCGACGTGTCCGCCTTGCGCTCCTGCTTAAACTGGATCGGATCTATCTGGAACACCAGGTCATACCCGAAGGCGCCATACAGCCCCAGAAAGGAATCTTCATCCGAATGGAAGAGATTTTTGAGCTCCCTCAGCACTTGAAAAATAGAAGGCTGTGACGTCCTCTCTTCTTCCGTAAACACTTTATCGGTACGCAGAATAACACCTTCGATGCGGCCCGAAATCAGTTCCACATCTATGAAATCTAAATGTAACAGCGCATTTAACATCAATGGAATTAATACTTCACCGCGTTGATCAAGCGCCTCCATAGAAAAACGATTACCTGAAGAGCGCATCTGTACAGGCGGATTCACAAATCCGATATCCCAGCGGGAATATCTGCCCGGATATTCATAAGAACTGGAATAAAGGGCTCCTTTGGTATGATCAATTTGCTCCAGAATACCGTCTACTGCATGTTCGTAATCCAATGTTTCAACAGTACGGAGAACTTTCACTTGCCCTTGTGTCGTGTAAATCTCTTGTTCGGGATTGTAAGTCAGGTGGGATAAAATACTGTTCATCTTCTAACCTCCGTTTGTCTACAGAGGAGAACAGGGGTAAATAGAGGAGGGAAACACAAATAAACATCTCATCTCGGCTCCGGCTCTTCTCAACCTGTCTCGTCTCAGCTAATCTAAAATAAACTCAACTATGAGGCTCATTATAACATTGTTGAAGGGCGGCGCCAATACATGAATTACAAAAAAAAGGAAAGCCCGGTGTGGGTGATTCTGCCAGATTAATCGCTTGGTTAGTTTACTTGCTTAATGCGCATTGCTAATGCGACAAGGATCATAAATCGCCATATATGGCTGTTATGGGCTTGTTCAATGTAAGATGGTAAGGCCGTGAAGCCGCGGTTCTCCATTAATCTAGAAAAAACAAGAAAGACCCGAGCAGCAAATGCTGACCGGGTCTTTCTTGTTTCAAACTGCGATGCGGACAAGAGGACTCGAACCTCCACGGCTGTTACACCACTAGAACCTGAATCTAGCGCGTCTGCCAATTCCGCCATGTCCGCATGAGGTATGGTGCGGTCGGAGGGATTTGAACCCTCACGCCCATTGGGCACTACCCCCTCAAGATAGCGTGTCTGCCGTTCCACCACGACCGCGTATGACACTATAAAAGTGAGCCATGAAGGACTCGAACCTTCGACACCCTGATTAAAAGTCAGGTGCTCTACCAACTGAGCTAATGGCTCTTAGAAAAACTGGTGGAGGCTGATGGATTCGAACCACCGAACTCGTCAGAGAACAGATTTACAGTCTGCTGCGTTTGGCCACTTCGCTAAGCCTCCATGAAACTGGTGCCGTCGAGAGGACTTGAACCCCCAACCTACTGATTACAAGTCAGTTGCTCTACCAGTTGAGCTACAACGGCATATAAAGTTGTGTTGGTAAAAATGGTGGCTCGGGACGGAATCGAACCGCCGACACGAGGATTTTCAGTCCTCTGCTCTACCGACTGAGCTACCGAGCCTTATTATAGTCACTTCCGGCCATTCTTATCCATCCAATGAAGAAAAATGGCGGAGCTGACGGGATTCGAACCCGCGGTCTCCTGCGTGACAGGCAGGCATGTTAGGCCTCTACACCACAGCTCCAGGTAAATAATTGCGGGGGCAGGATTTGAACCTGCGGCCTTCGGGTTATGAGCCCGACGAGCTACCGGGCTGCTCCACCCCGCGTCAGTAAACTAATTATGGTGGAGGCTGACGGGATCGAACCGCCGACCCTCTGCTTGTAAGGCAGATGCTCTCCCAGCTGAGCTAAGCCTCCATAAAAGTTACTTATGACCCGTAGGGGATTCGAACCCCTGTTACCTCCGTGAAAGGGAGGTGTCTTAACCCCTTGACCAACGGGCCTTATTTTGACTGTCGTTTTTGGCGACAAAGATTATTCTAACAGAAATTCAGAAGAATACAAGCTTTTTTATTTACATCAATTTTGACTGTTATTATCTGTATATTTCCGGCTCTTTTAACACTCATTTTATTTGTATAGGCTCTTCCACATAACGGAGTTTCTACATATTAAAAATAAGGAGTCTCCTGTCTCTATGCTTTGTTCTTTTGAATAAAAAGCCTGATGCCATTCAAAAATTTCAAATGGGCCTTATATAAACTGCTCATGTGTTCGTAAACGAGGCCCGCCTCAGCAGGCAGGTCATTTTGTTCCGCTTGACCGGTCCGGGTTTCATCGTATTTCTTGCGAATGAGGTCGATCTGTTCCTCCACGGCGATAAGCACTTGTTCTCTGGCCAGATCCCCATGAAAGAGAAGCGCCGTATATATATCCGTAGGGAAAACGAGTGAAGGTCTGGATAAAGACTCCGCAATAAGGCGTGCGTATTCCTGCTCTCCCTGGTCTGTAATGATGTAAGTTGCTTTGGCCCGGTTACCTGTATGCTCGATAGTATCCACTTCAATGTGCTTCTCGCTCTCCAGCTTTTTGAGAGCATGATAGATAGAACCCGGCAATATCTCTGCCCATTGATTCACCTGTTCCAGCTGCAGGTATCGCTGGATTTCATAACCGGACATGGGCTGTTTCTTCAACAAACCCAATACCATTAATCGCGTCATTTCCGCCACTCCTTTATTTCTTACATTATATAGTCCAACTATAGTCCAATCTTGCCACGCTTCCTCTGGAACCTGCCTGCTAAATATCATTTTCGCAAGTATACTCAATATTGATTATACAAGTTTGAATAAAATTCAACAAGTATAATCTAATAATATAATATTCAACGTTGGTTATTTAAAAATAGTGACTGCCTCTTTTTCTAAGGCAGTGCTACCGTACTCTATGGCATTCAACTATTCCAGATAATACAAAAGACGGCATTTCTGCCGTCTCGGTGTTCCCCTGCGCTTATCTTTGCTGCCGTATCAACGACAGTTCTTGCATCAAAGCTTAAGCCCGCCCAGACTTGCCCCTTGGACGAACAATCGTCCGATGTTCTTCTCAACGATCGGATCGGAAATTAACGGAGGGGCATGATGAGGCTTAATACGGGCATCAATGATGACTTGATCGCAGCCCCAGTGCTTATACTCATATGAGCCGTTCACGCCATGGATGTCGTGAGAAGGATTGCTGCGCGTAAAGGTTGCCCATAGGAAGTTAGAAATGGTCTCACTCATAAAGCTGCTGTCATCACACAGGATGATTATAGGACATGACGGCATCGGACCTCGAGACTGAATTGCCTCACTCCACTCCTGAATCTCCTTGGCCGCATCCGGATAGCTCGTAAATGCGGGTCCTTGCATCGCCACGATGCCAGGCATGATCAACCGCGGCTGTTCAAAGACCCGCAGCTCTTTCAAAGCTTCAGGCACCTCCAGGCACAGCTCTCTTCGTTTATCTCCATACGCCGCAAACACAACCTTGCTCCCGGTATTGAGGCCGGTACCCGAGTAATCCAATGTATCAATGGTGGTATTGGTGTAGAAATGAATGTCGCACCGCAGGTCAATCCGCTCCAAAATATAGGCTAAGAAATCCGCTTCGCGATGAGTATCGAGCGGTTGGTTCTCTTCGGCGGTGATGAACAAATACTTAGCCAGGCTCAGCTGACCGGTCCCTAAGATCCGGTTAGCGATCGTAAGCATCTCGGTGGGCTGCTTAACCTGCTGATAAGGCGTGTAGCGCTCACTGCCGATCGCAAACAGCAGCGGATGTACACCCGCGGCATCAACGGCATGGACCTCTTTTACACCCGGAATTTCCTGTTTGATCGCATCCCCGGTTAACTCATGAATAAGCTCTCCGAATGCAGTATCTTCCTGCGGCGGCCGGCCGACTACGGTAAACGGCCATATGGCATCAGGCTTGGCATACACCTTGTGTACTTTCATGACAGGGAAAGGATGGATCAGGCTGTAGTAGCCCAGATGGTCGCCAAAGGGACCCTCCGGCTTGGTCTCCCCTGGATGGATTTCTCCGGTTATAACGAAGTCCGCTTCGTTACTAATACAAAAGCCATCGATATAGCTGTAGCGAAAACGGCGGCCCGACAGCAGGCCCGCAAAGGTCAGCTCACTGAGGCCTTCCGGAAGGGGCATAACCGCCGACAGCGTGTGGGCCGGGGGGCCGCCTATGAAACAGCTGACCTTCAGCGGCTGGCCTGATCTGCTCGCCTTCTCTTGATGAACTCCGATCCCCCGGTGGATCTGATAGTGCAGCCCGACCTCTTTGTCCATCTCGTAATCGTTGCCGCTGAGCTGGATACGGTACATTCCCAGATTGGAATTCATAATTCCGGCCTTCTCCGGGTCCTCCGAGTACACTTGAGGCAGGGTGACGAATGCTCCCCCGTCCTCCGGCCAGTGCTGGATAAGCGGAAGGTCCGATATCTTAATCTCCTGTGCGGCAACCGGCTGACCGCCGTTATTCTTAAGCGGCAGAGCCTTCACCGCCGCAAGCCCCGCTCCGACATTTTTTAGAGGATGCTTCAAAGCCTGCATCGGGTCGTTGCGCACTGCCATTACGTTCTGAACGGCTTCCCAAGTATGCCGGAAAATAAACTTGCTGCGCTCTACTGTACCGAACAGATTGGATACCGCCCGAAACCGAGATCCTTTTACCCTCTCAAACAATAAAGCGGGCCCCCCTGCTTCGTGAACTCTCATATGAATAGCGGCCATTTCCAGATAGGGATCCACTTCTTCGTGAATACGTACCAAATGACCGTTTTTCTCCAAATCGATGACGCACTCTTCTAAACTGCGATACATGCTCAGCTGCTCCAATCTATAGAAGTTTAATGGGTAGAGATTTCTCCTGACGGGTGGCTTCTACCATCTTCTCTAACTAATAACCGCGAGCTGTTCACTCGCCTATTACTTCTAGTTAATACGAAATCCCGGTAACTGTCAAAGAAAGCGGCGGGTTTACCAAAGGGACGGCTGTATGTTCGGCTTCCCGGATAAAAAACGCAGCCAGGGATGGCTGCGCTTCGCTATTGCGGGTAGTCTGATCGTAGCAAACCGGACCTTTCCCCTGTATGAATTCATTTGTATGTTTTCCAAAATGCTACCGGGCCACATCCTGAGGTTTGGCTTGCTTCTGAAGGAGGGGCGTTAATAGAAGGGCGCCAAGCAGAAGAAGTGCAGCACTTGCGGAATAGACCGAGAACAGGGATAACACATCTTTTAAATAACCGGCAACGGACATGCCTATTACCATCATTCCCATAAAAACAGGAGTAATCGCTCCCCCGACCCGGCCGATATACGTACTTTCCGTATTTCTGATGATGAGCGTCTGGATACCGACTTGGATACAAGGATAAAAGAAGCCGCTAATGATTTGGATCATCATAGTCAGCAGAGTTACCGTAGATGCACCGGCTCCAATCGTGCAGAATGCGCTTACTACCAAGCCGGAAGCAAGCAGAACCTGGGGTTGCACCTTCTTGGCCACTCCCATAATTACAATTCCGCCTAGCAGCATAGCAGCGCCATTAGCCATCAGCAGCCATTGCAGGAATTGTTTGTCCTGACCTAAGTTCTCGATCGTAACAAAAAGCAATAACGGCTGGACCATTCCTGCTGCCAACCCGGAAGCTGCGAATGCAGCGCTCAGCGTTCTTAACGCGTGATTAGTCCCTACATACCGGAGACCGGCCAGCATTTCCTTCATAAATCCGGCACCTGCCATGGTGGACGTTTCCTTCGTATCACGGGGGAGCAGAGACAGAATAACGGATGAGCCTAAGAACATGAGGGTCGTTACAACAAGAGAAACCTCAATGCCATACTGAAGAAAGACAAAAGTGCCGATAATCGGTCCCAGCACCATAAAAACAGCTGTCAGCGATTGAGACATTGCCATCACACTCTGCAGGTCCTCGGCCGGCACATGATTCTTATACAGCTTCATCGCCGATGGCTGAGAGAATTGAGACAAGCTGGCCGATACAAACGTCCCCAGCAGGAGCGCATACCAGGCTCCATTCAATAGTGCCGCCAAAACAAACACGACAGAGAGCGCAGAGAGCAGATCGCTCCATAGCATCGTCCGCTTTGGCCGCCAGCGGTCGGCGAACGTTCCTCCAATGATGGCAAAGATGAAAATGGGCGCAAATTCTACAACGGAAATCAGCGAGACATAAATCGGATCATTATCCGTTAAATCCGTTACATATAAAAGCACAGCAAAGTTCCTTATCCATATCCCCATCTGCAGAAGCACACGTGATAGGATAATCGTCCGTACATAGCGATTGCTTAGCATTTGATTATGCTCTCCTTTGGTTTGATGGCAATTTTTACGGCAAACAAACAAATAACAATTTTGTTCGTTCTCATGCAAACATTATATTGTTTCATTTAATTTTTTTCAATAAATTTTATAAACAATTTAAAGACTGGTCTACTTTAAAGGTAAACAATAAACAATTTTGTCCTTATATTCAACCATCTGTTTTGTCTTTTCAGATGTCAAGATTTTCTTCAACACAAAAAAGCACGCCAATTTTGGCGTGTTTGTTAGTTTAGCCTGTATCTCAAATTATTTTACCATTTCTTCTTTTTTAGCTGCCTGTACTTTCATATTTTTTAGAGCTAAGCAGCCAGAAACTATACGTCACCAATAAGAAGATAACCCCTATAAGGAAAGTATACTTTCCTAATGAATCTCCCGAATTACGGCCAATAAACCATTCAGCCGGATAATAGGATATGAACCCCATAGGATAGAATGTAAACAGAAACATAATACTTTGATTGTACAACGATAACGGATAAGTCATATAGTTGTTGTTAATCGTAAATCCAAGAAATTGCAAAGCATTAGTGTCCAGGATCTTAAAACTCAGACCCGCCCAGATCAGCAATACTCCTGTCTGTATACAGGCAGCTCCGATAATGATCTGTATTAATTGGAATATTTTCCATGAACTCATGACAATGTCCAGTTGAAGGATGGAATACACCAGAACCGTTCCCCCAATCAATAGATGAGCCCACGAGTTTAATTCCAGACGGCCAGATAGTACCTGAATAATTAGCGAATGGGGTCGAACCAGCATAATATCCAACTGCCCGCTTCTTACTAATTGTGAAAAATCCCTGATACCAGCAAATATACTAATCATCAGACCATACGAGAATAAAAATAAGCTGAATAATAAAGCTACCTCAGAAGAACTCCATCCCTTTAGCTCATTGAAATAATGAAGAGTTGTATACAAGACAATAAGTTGTGTTCCATATAGAAAAAGAATGCCTATAAAACCGAGCCACATATTAGCTCTGTACATTCTTGACGCTTTTAACTGAAGCTTTAAGGCATGCATGTATAACCTCAGTTCATTCATTGGTTATCCTCCACTAATTTCTATTCTTTTGACCATGATGCTCCACATCCATTTAGCCCATACATAGACCACAATAAGCCAAAAGCCCTGAATTCCGATAAAAGCCACTGATTTAGCTATCGAATATTGCTGCAAATAAATTTGAATCGGAACAAAAGCAACCATAGCAAAAGGCAAATATTCAACTAGTACAACGACGGATACAGGGAAAATCCAAAGCGGAACGTAAATTCCAGAAAGAAAACGAACCAAATTATTTTTGAGTACATTTAATGTGAATAGATGTTGAATCCAGAAAGCTAAGATAGCCACAAAATAATTGATATAGAACATAATCGCAAAAGATAAAGTAAGGCTGATGAAAAATAAAAGGAGAACTAAAGGATCCTTCGGTACATTAATATCTAAGACAAAAAAAACAACTGTATAGATGGGAAGGGATAATGTTAAGAGTCTACTTACAAACCTCCCTGATTCTTGGGCAAAAAGATACCAGGAATGCTCCATTGGCCGTATCAGCTCATTGCCGATTGCGCCGCTTATGACCCTTTCCTGTACTCCGCGTACAAACTCCATATCAATATGAGCTACTAATCTCGCTAATGCCATGTAAGTAATCATTTGAGAAAGGCTTTGTTTAACCAAATCTCCGTTGGCATTATAAATCCCTTCCCACAACTGGACGCTTAGAAAAACAATAATAAATTCACTAGCCAGTTGAATGAAATAGTTCGCTCTGAATACTAAAGTCTTTTTAAAAGACTGAACAGCTAGATAATAGGCCGCACGTCCGCTCGAAAGAATGGCTAACATGTCTGATCGACTCTCTTTTCATAAAAGTCCCGAATTAATACTTCGATTCTGGGTTCTTCGATATGGCAATCCAACACTTGATATTGGGATGCTATCATCTGAATCAGCCTTGTAGAGGATATGTTGTGTTTATCGTAATGAATCTTCGCTACCCGGTCCTTTAATTCAATGGATCTAGTCCCCTCTATACTCATGGCTGTGACGTCTTCTTCCAATTGAACCGTTAGGACTCGCTCTTTACCGTAAATCTCCCGGAATTGTTTCATCGCTCCATCATGAATAATTTGCCCTTCATTGATTAGAATGATCCTGCCGCATACTTGCTCAATATCGTCCATATCATGTGTGGTCAAAATAATGGTTGTTTCTTTCTCTTGGTTAATTTCTCTTAAAAATTCGCGAATATGTTCCTTCGCCACAATGTCTAATCCGATAGTCGGCTCATCCAAATAGCAAATATCCGGATTGTGAAAAAACGCACATGCGATTTCTGCACGCATTCGCTGACCAAGACTTAACTGCCTGACCGGCGTCGTATCGAATTCAGAGATTCGGAGCAGCGTCATCATTTTATCTAGATTCCGTTTGTAGACTGGCTCCGGGATCCGGTAAATGAACCTGAACAGTTCAAAAGAGTCTTTTGGCGATAAATCCCATACCAATTGTGACTTTTGACCAAAAACAGCTCCGATCCGTTGAGCATTTTCTTTTCTTTTTTTGTAAGGTTCTATTCCATTTACGGTCACTTTTCCCGAAGTCGGTGTCAGAATCCCCGTCATCAACTTAATCGTTGTAGACTTGCCAGAGCCATTAGGCCCGATATATCCTACTGCTTCACCTCTATCTATAGAGAAGCCAATGCTTTTAACCGCTTCCTTCTTCTGCATCTGTGGAGCAAATAGATCCACGATTCCGCCAAGGGCTCCTGTTCGCAACTTTTTCACTTGATATACTTTACATAAATCCTCTACCCGAATAATAGACATTGCTCAACCTACTTCCTCTTTCGTATCATTACACAGTAGTTTCTATAACTTACTTTTTATTCCATACAGAAAATGTCCATAATGAATAGCCGTATTCCGTCGCTCTCTTAATACCGCTCATTCTTACATACCTCTGCTGCTGGGTCTCGAAATGCAGGATCTCCGTCTTTCCTTTACAATCAAGATTGGTGTAAATGGTTGTCCAGTTCACTCCATCATTGGATACATCCAGGTGGTAGGATGCTGCATGTGCATCTTCCCATTTCAAAATAACGCTGTTAAAATTAGTGACTCCTCCCAAATCTATATAAATCCACTGAGAATCGTCACAAAGACTACTCCATCTCGTATCCTGATTTCCGTCTGTCACATTATCTTTGTTGTATAACAAATTCTCATCTGAGGAGGAATATACAGGTCTATTCACTGCCAAATCCTCATTCTTTGTATCCCATTTCGTCTCGGCTAACATAGTGGCTTGTTCTTCGCTCTTATTGCCTAAAGCATCCCGGGATGATACAGAGACAGAATAGGAACGATCGGGAATCAGATTGGAAAAGGTATAGGAACACCCTTTGGTGTTATCAAGAAAAGCTCCATCCAGATAAATGTCATAGGAATTCGTCCAGATATCGGCAGACTCCTTCCATCTGATCTTGATGCTTGTATCACTGGATGCCACAGTTTCAAGTTGTTCGGGGGAAAATATTTCCCTTGTGCCGTCAAATGTACTTCTCCAGCCAGATACGTCAGACGTCGTTTCCAGCTTAAGTCGCTGAACCAAGTCAGATTCCATAGAACTCAGTTTTTTACAACAGGCAGAAAGGCCTTCACTATCTAATTTTTTCGTGATACTTGCCTTCAGGAGCATAATTTTCAGTAGTTCTATGGTTTTAATATAATGAGAAATAAGATCCCCAAAGAGCTCAGACAATACACCATCTGTCATTAAGTAACGCGCAAAAAGGAATCTTGATCCCGCTATTATGGATAGAGCATCATCCATATAAGGGATTAGTTCTATCGCTTCATTTGGATGTACATCTGTTAGTCTGACGAAAATACTTTCATAGAAATTAAAATCATGATCAATAGATTCAATATGCAGCTTTAATTTCGCTCTATTTTGTATCATTGTGGTTTCAGAGAGCTCGTAGTTATGAAGATCATAGTAGGTTATATATTTCCTTCTGGAATAATTACATCCGTCATGGATTCTAGATACCGGAGAGATAACTCCCTGCTTAACCGGGATGTCATCCAATAGAAAAGAATCTTTCTCTTCATAGCCCTTTATCGCCAAGGAGTGGTGCAAAAGCGGATCTAATTTTCTGTGATCTATGTAATGAGCATCCAGCCATATAAAAACATCTTGCTTGCGCTCTATTAATTCGTTAACAAGCGGAATTACGTCTTCAAATTGCTGATAGGCAACCTTTACGGTTTCGATGCCGAAATCCGCCCAGTTTCCTCCTACATTCGGTTCGTATGACCACTTTCTTTGCTTCTTGGTTATGATTTCTTCATGTACCTCTTTTGCATTTTCCCATGCATTATAAAAGAAGACATTCAAATCTATGCCGTTAGCCGCCAGATAATTAAACACCTGAATTTTCCGGCAGTCCAAATAGTTATATGAAGGATTATTAAATACCTTTTCCATCTCTTAATACTCCTTTATTGATGTAATTCTGAGCCGGAATCTGCCTGTTCAGCCATCGCCTTTAATCGTTTTCTATCCAATTTACCATTGCCTGTCTTCGGCATATCCTCAACAAAGATCCATTCCTTCGGCACTTTATAATTTGAAAGCTCCTTGCGGCAGTGAAGCTCCAGTTCCTTTATATGTATCCCGTCCATGCTCCTGGGCTTAATATAGGCCAGGATAGATTCTCCGTAGAGCTCATCAGGGCGGCTTACAACTGCAGCATCTTCAATGGATTCCATCCGCAGCAGGCATTGTTCAATTTCCTCTGGAAATACATTATGCCCGCCTATCAGAAACATATTTTTCTTGCGGCCCGTAATATGGAGGTTCCCTTCTTTATCCATATAGCCGTAATCGCCAGTCCGAAGACGGCCATTTGCCAATAAAGGACGAGTCAATTCCGGGTTATTATAGTATCCGAGCATGACGCCATTCCCGGAAACTAGAACATCGCCGGCCATGCCCGGCTGCAACTCGTTCCCCTCAGAATCCACAATCGAGATGTTAACGCCTTCGACTGCAGGGCCGCAGTGCAGCTGCTGCTGTCCAGGACGCATAACAGACACCCGTGGGGAAGCCTCCGTTAAACCGTATGTCTGTAAAATATCTGCTTGAGGAAAATAGCTGCGCATCTCCATAAAGAGCCGCTCTGTAAGCTGGGCGCCGCTAACTACAACAAGTCTAATTCGTGAAAGAGGCTGGTTCGGTTCGCGGAGCAGTTCGATGAATGTTGTTGGTACGCCGGAGAAGCAAGTAACATCCAACTGACTCAAAAAACCTTTAAGAACCCGCGGAAATAATGGCAGAGGAAAAAGCACAAGTGGAACTCTGAACTGCAAACAAGTTAAAATTTGAGTGGTAAGAACAGAGCTGAATGATGCCGGCATTGTAATAAACCATCGATCCTCTGGAGTAAGCCCTATAGCCTTACCATGGGCATGAGCATTACTTAATAAGTTATGAGGTGTTAGCATCACCAGGTTAGGTGTACCTGTACTACCGGATGTAGGAAGAAGAACCGTACACTCATGAAGCTGTTCCTCGCTGATTTCCTGATTCAACAACTCTTCATCCGACAATTCCATGTCATCTGCTTGAAAGAGTAACAACTCCTGCTCAGCATCCCATAAATTCCAGATTCCCGGTCCTTCATGCTGTTGATCTGCCCATCCGGCTCTGCATTCACTTAAATGAATAAGAGAATCTACTTCCTTGGACGTTGCACGAAAAGGTATAAGCACAGGTATATGTCCTGCAGCCCAGGTACCGAACAACGCCGTAACGAAGGAAGCCCCGTTATTGAATTTCAAAGCGATTCTGCTTCTTTCCGGCAGATCTTTTAGCGCTAAAGAAAATTTTTTGCTTATGTTCCAATATTGTTGATAGCTCCATGAGTGTTTCAATGTCATGAAGGCAAGTTGATCCGAATAAGTATGAGCAGCTTGATAAAGGAGAGCAGCTATAGGATGCATCAACAGTTCAACCCTCCGGAATATAGATTGAAGAATACACTCATTATGAAGTTATAGAGCTATTAGTTCAGAAAGAGTATTTTCTAAATTTTGTACCGTTGCCATCTTTTCACCTACAAGCAATTCATAAGGAAAAGTAACCTGAAATTCTTGTTCCAGTTTCACGATGAATGTAATCATTGACATGGAATCAAATCCAAGATCCTGAAGAAAACGGCTATCGCTTCGGATTTGATCTGTCGGGATATCAAGCGGAGAGCACTCCGCTATAATTTCTTTCAATTTAACTAAACCTTCACTCATTGTGTTTACTCCTCTTATGAACGATTCATTGATCGCCGCGTTTTATAAATTATCGGAACTGGCCTTCAAAGACACCAAAAAATTTGTTGGATTCTGCGAAGCGTTCGCGATCCACTTGAAACACCTGAAAAACCTCATCTATTCTTGATCGGTCAAAAAGCCGTTCCATAAAGGAAGTTTTCCACTGGACAGGCTCGGCTTCTTCCTGGGCATATTGGTTTAGATAATCTAACCGCTCGGGACGAATGGCTTCCATAAACGAAGCGGGAAATATCTCGCCGAATAATAATTCGACATGATAAGCCACATAGTAGAACACATGATTAACCTGGCCCTCCAGCAAATCAGCTGCGAATTGTACCCAGTCTATGGAGCCTTTGTTGAGCAGTACAGATTCATAAATATCTACATATTTAATAAGTTCATTATCTTTTCTATTCAGAATCCCCTGCATTAACGCAGCATCCTGATAAGCATGAGAGGCTAGCTGCAACAAATTATGGGTTGGGGAAAGTGTATAGCAAGGTACATGCTGCTCGCCGATAAAACGGAGTTCGGCATTCTCAAACAACTCTTTAATCGGAAATGCGTGCTGTAAATTCTTTGATCTACTGAAGATATCAAAATGAACATCTAATTCAATAAACTCACAAAATGGTTTCTTGATTTCTTTAAGGAAAGGTACTAGTTCGTGGGTTGTCATCCGTTTCAACATAATTTGTTGCCGGCTGGCCGGTACAATTATTTTCTCATCAAGCTTGTAATGTCCTTGAATGAACTGAAGTGAGGAAATTATCTCCGCCGCTTTGGTTAGATCGTTCTCGGGAATAAGCAAATCTATATCATTGCTATAACGGAGACCGATATCAGGATATACTGTGTATCGAAGCATACTGCCCTTTAGTAAGACACAACGCACATCCGCGTTGTATAATGCCTCCAGAACAGACGATAACTCTTCCATCATCCTTTCGTTCCTATACTGATTGGATTGAAAATAAAGGTCGAGGATGTGGCGCCATTTCCCAGGTATTAAGCCCTCTAATTTATATTTTTTAATATTCCAGAAAGTAATAAGGGCTAATTTGTGGTCTAATAGATAACTGATCCATACTGCATGGTCAAAATTTTTAACTGCGAAGAACGTGCGGGCCCGCTCCAGATTCTCGTCTGTTACCGTAATGCTTCCCAGTAAAAGCACTGTTTGCTGCTCTATTGTCCATTCACACTGCTGCATGCGCCTGCCCCCTTATGCTTAATGAAAATTCGGATTGAGATTTCCTATATGCTCCAAACCTACACGCAACTGCTCCCTAGCCCCGAATGTAGGATAGAAAGTCCCTTGTTCCGGTTGATAAATACGCGCAGCCGGCATCATCGTCTTCCCACGGACAAATAGGGATAAGCAATGTTCGGAATCGCTCTCGTTTATTGTCTGATGAGCTACATCTAATTGCCCTGAATGAGTATCTCCCTCTTGTAACAGCCTGTTACCGATGAGCTCTAGTTTGGCTGTTCTCTTCTCTTCGTCAATATCAGCGATACGGAAAGAGGTGTCTCTGTATGCTCCTTTGAGAATAAGTGTTGAATACAGCCATTTGTGACTATGCACTTTTGCAGAGGTTTCACCATTTAACTTCTTATGTTTAAAACGATGGATACGTATCCGGAAAAGATCTTCAGGATGCATATAAATCATAAATTTGTCCATAGTGATACGCGGGTAGTTCATATGCGGCTCATATTGGTTCAACAATTCTTCATCACGAAGAATCTGCTGGCAGCGAGATTGAATTTCTTCCGGATGGCGTCCGAATGTCTTCAAAATCTCCTCCACGACCTTACTGTCACGATAAGTAGAATCATTCCAGTCTACATTCTGTTCCAATTCTTTTACTAAACAGGACCAGTTCATTTAAATACCTCCGCTGTTTCAATAATCTTATTAACTTGCGTAAGCATATCTTCAAACGCCTCATCAGGTGTACGTGAAGTATCCAACGAAATGAGTCCCATTTCTTGAATTAAATTTCTGTATTGCGCAGTAACATCCCGGTGAAGTTGTTCATTCAGGTAGCGATCTTTCTCGCTCTCTCTTGCTTTTACACGCTCTAGGGAAAGTTCGGCGGGCACATCTGCCAAAAGAACCAGATCAGGTTGAGGAAGATGCTCCATCACTTCAAAGAACCAGTTTTCATTCAGATAACCTCTAGCACGCATATTGGCAATCGACGTATAAACATAGCGGTCGCTTATTACAATTTTCCCTTCCTGCAGCGCAGGAAGAATTTCTTCATGTGCATGCTGAAGTCTTTCGGAGAGTGTCAGTAACAGTACAGCTCTATAATCCACATTTGGTTTAGGCGTGTACATCATCGTTTTAAAGATATCCATTTCTCTCACAAGGTCGCGTGGCTGCTTTGTAAACAAAAGCTTTTCAGCCGGAAACCGCGCTAACAAGTCGGCCTGCAATTTCTCAATCATCGTTGTTTTACCACTGCCGTCCACACCGCACATCACAATCAGCTTGCCCGAAAATCCATGAGTTTTCATAGTTATCATCCCTTCTCTCGCTCTCAGGAGTCTGTTTGATTTATTTCATTAATTTGGAATAGGCTAAATAATGGCACACCGATTTCTCTGAGCCTAATATCCGCTCCACGCTGCCGGTCAAGTATGCTGATGGCAAGAACGATCTCCGCTCCCAAACCGCGTAAAAATTCGGCGCATCGTATTAATGTATCCCCACTTGAGGAAACATCATCGATCAATACGTAGCGGCTTCCGGCACGGACCGATGTGGTCAATAATCCCGAAACCCCATGATTCTTTTGAGTTTTACGAATATAGGCCCCCTGAAGCGGGACATTCTTTAACTCAGCGAGCACTAACAAAGCCCCTATTATGGGAGTAGCCCCTGTATCTTCTCCTGCGATCGCGTCCGCCCTCACTTCCACAATTTTATCCAGTATTTGAGTGGACGCGGCTGTCAGAGCAGAGGGATGGCTGGTAATTACCCGGCCATCCACAAAAAAAGTGGATGGTGTCCCATCCTTCAAAATATAATCTCCGTATTGTACAGAGCTTCGGACGATTTCGGTCAAACTTGTTTGAATAGAAACTGGATTCATGTGATCTCCTATTTGGCGGATAATGGTTACTTATCTAAAACGATAACGCCTGATTCTTCTACCTGAATTTTCATTACCGTTTTAACATCGAGGCCCGTTTCCGTTTTGACGCGTTCCACACCTCTGTTATCTACCTTTTCAACAAGCACTAAGACTTCGGCTATATCTGCACCACGCTGCCTTACCGCATCGATAAGAGAGATTAATGTTCCTCCCGTACTAATCGTGTCATCTACAAGAATGACCTGATCACCTGGATTGATGCCGTTTACATAGAGATTTCCTTTGTAGTACTCGCAACTGATCGGTATGTTGATTTCTGTCGGAAGATGATAGGGATACCACCTTGCAACTGCAAGAGGAAGCCCTCTAATTAAAGAAACCGTTGTAGCAAGAGCGACCCCTTTGTCTTCTTCCGTCAAAATTTTATTTCCCGCCCATTCACCAATTTTGATTAACTCATGAGCAGCATGCCACAGCAGTTGCGGACGCAGCGCAGGAATCTGATCGGTCATCTCATTAATGGTCGTTAAATATTCTCCTGTCTTCATTACACTTGCTTTTTTGTAAGCGTCAGCCAACATAATGTCCACTCCTTAGCATTCATTCATATAGTAAGATCGTAAAATTTTCCCTGAATCACTTCTCTGAAGCTTGTCTACCCGATGAATCGTCTTGGGCACCTTAAAAGCAGAAAGTCTTTCCCTGCAGTACAAGTACAAATCGTTTTCATCCATGTTACTCAGAGCTTTAGCAACGATGAAAGCTTGCACGACCTCGCCTCTCCACTCGTCCTTCTTAGGTACAACCAGACATTCTTCGACCCAGCCGCTGCCCATCATGACCTCTTCAACTTCTGCAGGATCGACTTTATTGCCGCCAACATTGATCATCCACTTCTTGCGCTGGGACAAGTACAAATAACCATCCTCATCAAGCCATCCTAAGTCTCCTGTAGGAACACCAAACTTTGTATTCAGCGAATGGGTACAATCGATCGAATCAGACCAATAACTCAAGGGTGCATAAGGACGTTGAATATGGATTTCCCCAATTTGATTGGCAGACAGCAAGATGCCTTCTTCATTCAAGATAGATACTGCCACTCCCTGAAGCGGCTTACCTACTGAATCCGGCTTGTGCGGAGAATCGTTTAACGAAACCACCCCGCCTTCCGACAAACCATACTCCTGCAGCAAAGGGGTTCCTGCATGTTCCCTAAACTGCTGTGCTGTAAGCTTAGACAACTTTACTCCGCCCGTATAGGCAAGACGCAAGCTTGATAGGCTGCATGCAAGATCTTCTGATTGAAGCAGTCCCATATAATGATAGGGGACACCTATTGTTAAAGTGATTCGGTGTTTGGAACAGAGTTCGATAAACCTCTTGGGACTAAAACCTTTGGAAACCACCAGACAGGCTCCCGACTTAATTGCCGCCCGCCAAAATCCACAAGCAAAACTATGGTGCAGAGGACTGGCACAAAGAATTCGATCTTCAGGTGACATTGAAGTATGTGATGCGATCGCTTCTGCTTCATCCAGCAGATTACCAAGTTGACGGCCCACAGCCTTCGGCACACCAGAAGAACCGGATGTTACATGTATAATTAGTTCTGTCTCAGGGGGAAGCCGTCGCTTCTTAAATATTTCGTTTGGATTATCTCTGTCACAAGTAAATTCTACCGGTACATTCAATGGATGAATTCCATGAGCTGTTTCACTTCCATCGTGTCTATCGCTAAAGATATACTCAGGATCGAATAAAGAGAGGATCTTCGAGCGTTCCAGAGCCTTCTGGTCATACGCGACCGGAAGAACGAGTGCTCCAATCTCCATTGAAGCTAACATGGCTGCAAAGAACGGGACCGCTTCTCGGCAAGATATCAAGATTCGGGTTCCTTCCCTAACGCCTTGCTGCCACATCTCATGCCGTACACATTTATATAGTTCATAAAGTCGGGCATAAGTCGTTGTGTTGTCACCCTCTATTACTGCTGCGCGGTCAGGGAAGGCAGCAGCATAGACTGCCAGCCTTTCCTCTAAACCATGGGCCTGAGATAACTCGGTTAGATGTTGCATTATTCGGATTCACCTACCCACGCTTTGCGCAGCAACGCACTCACTACTGTTCCTCTTTTCGATGCGGAATAACACCATAACAGGGATTCATCGTCCTGTTGTTTCTCCATCCACTCCGCAGCCCGTATAAGGGCAAGAGTCATCCCCGCTCCCCATACTTTCCCACGAACCAGATCTAGTGTACTTATTCGTTGAAAACCGTTTATTTTCGCATCCATCCGTTCTAATACCTCAATTTCAGTTTTCTGCAATGAAGTACTTTCATCATTCGAGTTGCAGCAAATGCCCGTAAGGGCATCAAGATTCTCGATGCCCGAGACTTGACATGCCTCTCTCAACGAACGATACAGGGCTTCAACCCGTGTGGCAGAACGCCCGTCATACGAATAACTACTTCCTACTCCTATTATTTCAATAGAATAACGCGGAATTTGCTTGCAAGAATGCAGGTTGGATTCGAGTACAACCATTGCTGTCGCCTCTACTAAATCATCGATTCCATTTCTGTAATCGGGATGCCTGTTAACGGCAAAAGCAGATAGCTCATCGTATCCCCCAATCACCATCTGATCGGCAGAATCACTCTTTAGCTGATCATACGCATAACGTAGAGCATCTCCTCCGGCATTGCTTCCGACAGCAAACGTCGAATTAATGCCTTTAAGCTGATAACGAATGGCTGCAAATGTGGCAGGTGCGTTAAACGTATTTTTGGTAGCTTCATTCGGATTAAGCGCCCGCGTACCTTTTGACAGAATAGTAGATAGCAATCTTTCTCCCGTGCACTGAGAACCATAGAAGGTTTCCAGAGAAATACCTATCCGCTCTGCATTCGTCGATTTATCCGGCAATCCCGCACTCTTCAATGCTTCGCCTACTGTATGTACAACCTGTGATGCTATCCTGTCGTATTCTATGTCTCTCTCCATTTCTTGCTCGATCATATACAGACGTTTACCATTATCAGTCACCTTGCAATATTCGGAGGTCTTGCTTGGAGCAAGATAAGACCAGCCCTTCAAGAAAACGCGGTGGGATTCTGAAGCGATCAGCTTTTTTTCATTTATCGAAGAAGATAGGTTACTCCCGGATGCCATGACTAACGAAGCATTCACACCGCCAAAACCAAGGGAGTTGGACATGGCAACTTTCATTGGTATAGAAGCGGGCTTGTCCTGTATGAAATTAAAGGAAAACTCAGGGTCCGGGTTAATCAGGTTAGCAGTAGGGGTTACTTGCTGATATTTTAAACTGAGCGCCGTTACAATGGCCTCTACACTTCCCGCCGCTCCTTGCAGATGGCCGGTTACAGACTTAACAGAATTAACCGCAATCCGTTCCGAGGTTTCTCCAAACTTCTGTTGAAGTGCCTCCATCTCGTTGCTGTCGTTTGCTGCCGTCCCGGTTCCATGACAATTGATATATCCTATATCATCAGGCTGCAACCCATGACTGGACAGGGCAATGTCCATTGCACGAAGCAGCCCCTCACTGCTGGCTCGTGTCATATGCACGGCGTCACATGTTATCCCGCACCCTAGAATTTCTGCATAAATTTCGGCATTACGGGAACGCGCACTTTCCAGAGATTCCAGTACAAGGATTCCTGATCCTTCACCAAGAATCATGCCGTTACGCTGTTGATCAAATGGTCTGCAAATGTCATTGGATACGATACGCAGCGCGTTAAAAATAGCAAGCGGCACCTGGGCAATAGCATCTGTCCCTCCCGCCAGCATAATATTCGTGTGTCCATTGCGAATGAGTTGTGCCGCATAACCAATACTCATGGTCCCGGATGCGCAAGCGGCTGACATCGTGGAGACCATCCCTTGAATACCAAGCCGGTTAGCGATGGTTTGAGCCGCCCCGGCATAGTAAGCTTGAGAAGTTAAAGCTAAATCGCCCGACAATTCTCCGCCTGCATCCCTTTGCTGTTCAAATGCTTGTTTGTAGATTGCTTCCCCCGAGACCCACCCGGCACTTGTGGTAGATAGAATTAAACCTGCAGAGGCCAATTCCCGTTTACTTATTCCAGCATCACGGATAGCTTGAGAAACTGCATCGAGCGCGTAACGGGTAGCTGGATCCAGCGAGTGAAACCCGCTCTTTGTATTCGCTGATGGAATAAACGCCCCTTTACCAATACGATAAGCGCTTCCATCGAAACGAGTGGGATTAGTGAAAGCTTGTTGCTGCATTTGTAGTCCTTGCCAAAGATTATCTGTACCTGAACCTAGAGCAGTGACTGCGCCCATACCTGAAATAACAACTCTAGTACTCAGTGGTGACTTCACTCTTTTACTCATGGCTAAGCGATTGCCTTTTGCTTTCCAAAAGCTGCATTGCTCCAGATAAAGTATAAAGATGTTCTAAATCCCCATCGTCGATAATAACGCCAAAAGCCTGTTCAAGCTCAAAAGCTAGAGTCAACATGTCTAATGAATCTGCTCCCAGTTGGCTAAAAACATTTACATCGGCAGTAAGCTGATGCATGGGAAGTTTAAGAGTTACACTATAGATGGATTGAAGTTTCTCCACACAAATATCGTACATATACTATCTCCCTTGTCATGTGAATGAATTGGATAAAATGAGAACAACACGCGTTGAAATATATCTTTAAATGGCATATAATAACCAACAAGAGAAAAACTTTATCACTTCGTGCATGACAAATAAACGTCATCATTAGTGACAAAAGACCTATTTCTCTCACGAGACCTTTTCCATCTTGCCCGCCAAAGCTGATTGGAAAAGGTCTTTCCTATTTTAAAAAATGTAAAATTTATTTAAAAATTTCCGTTTCTTTGAAATTAATTACACTATTATCAAATATATTTAAGTTTTGTAAATTTGTCAATATACATAGGTACGTTTAGTTACTCTACTAATTAATTATTTTTTAATGCTTATTTCTAATAACAATTTCAGTGTCTCCATTGTTCCTATCAATGGTTTTTACTAACAAGGAGATACGGTTCTCCTCGTTAAGAAGTCCCCAATAAAGATCTGCAATCTGATCTATATTGCCTGAGATTTCAACTGGAAAAGGTTCTCCTGAAAAAGACGGGAGAGGATCTCCATCACCGTTATAAGTATGCAGACAATGTCCCACTCCGGGTATTGCGGTCTCATAGTTATAGTAGAATCTTCCGCACACATCTCCGCTATTCAACAATTTTAGGATAGATAACTGGTAGGCATACTTAGAGTTAAGATCAATCATCCCTGTTATTCTTGGTGTGAAGTTAGGCGCATCTGGTTCATAGACTCTTGTGAACAAGGCCTCCTCCATAGATTCGCCTTCGCTAATAAAGTTGTATACCGTATCTGTCTGATCCCCATTGGATACAATGTGCACACGGCCGACAGACTTAATCGGGTTATAGATAATTAAAGAAGAATCCGTGACCTTATCTGGATCATGGGCTTCCGTCCTCACGAAATCTCCTTCTCTTACAAATACACGGTTACGGCTGTTACTGCTTCTTCCCATAATCCAATAAATTTGTGTAAGCGTTCTCTGATCTTGATTGAGCCCGATAATGATTCCTCGCCCAGGGTAGACATTATCCGAAATCCGGCAGAGATTATCATGGGCTAATTCTAGAATATTCATCTTCATTTTCCCCTTTTGTAAAATACTAGTATACTTCATTCCTTTTAATAAAATAGCACATAAGAATCTCAAAAGGCAATTAATATAAATTATTTTGGAAATAATTTATATTAATTGAACTGCGGTTATTTATTGTTTACCATATAGAGCTTAAGGACTATAAAACAACATCTAGGGTTCGATAAGTCCGTACTTCATCTTAATGCGATCCAGCTTTTCAAACATGGGCCGGGAAAGAACGAACAGGAAGAATACCGTCGCAATCGCATGTACCAAATCAAACCAAAAACCGGATGCATAGGTAGCGAGCAGCGCTGGCCATGAGAACTGGGAAGTGAACATCATCAGGGAGCCCAGATTAATAATGCCTCCATAAATCACAAACGTCGACACCCCTCCGTAAATACATAGCGATAGCTTTGATTTTTGAAGCAGCCCTTTTTTAAATAAAACACCGGCCAGAAAACCAATGATTCCAAAGCAGAACATCTGCCATGGGGTCCACGGTCCCTGTCCAAAGTAGAAATTAGACACAAAGCCGGCAATAGCCCCTACAAGAAAGCCTGCCTCCGCTCCAAAGCTTACCCCTGCGATAATAACGATAGCGACCACCGGCTTGAACTGGGGCAGCATGAAAAAGGCTGCGCGTCCGGCTACTGCAATCGCCGCCAGTACAGCGATTACGATTAACTCCCGTGCCTGCGGCTTACGATTCTCAAACACCATTGCAAATGGAATCATCGTATAGAGGACAATCAATAAGCTGATGAAATAATATTTCCGGTCGTTTAAGACGAATACCCCCAGCAGGATCGTTGCCGGAATAAGAATAAGGATCAGCAGAGCTGCTAATAAAGTCCGGCGGCTGAGCCGGCGGTTTTCCTGCCGCTTTTCTGGCATCGTTCAATCACATCCTCTACCGTTACTCCTTCACGCCATATGTGGCGTGCCATCCGATTGGCTGCAGTCGTATAAAAGCTGTTGCCTGCGAAAAATGCTTTCGCCCTGTTCGTCGTGATGATCCTTCCGTCAAAAAACATGGCGCACACCTCTGCATACTTGGCGCAAAATTCGATATCATGCGAAACCATGATAATGGTAACCCCTGCAGCATTCAGCTTGTGCAAAAATACGGCGAGTTTCTCTTTGAAAAATCCATCCAGACCTTTGGTCGGTTCGTCCAACAATAAGATCTGCGGCTCCAGCAGGAGTACCTTAGCAAGCGCTGCCCTCTGCTGCTCTCCCCCGCTTAAATCGTAAGGATGCATGGCAAGCAAACTTTCGAGCTCCGCAAAAGCTACCATGGCCTCAATCTTGACCGCTTGTTCTTCTGGAGTCAGATCGGTGCCGGTCAGCATTTCAGCCAAATCCTGTCTGACCGTTTTTTTTACGAACAGCGTTTGCGGATTTTGCGGAAGTATCCCTAAATTGTGGGTGAAGAGCTCCTGAGGCTTCATCCGGGCAGGATTCTGCCCATTCACCTGAACCTTGCCCCGGTAAGGCTGAAGGATACCGCTGATCAGAGATAAAGTCGAAGTTTTACCGGTTCCATTGCCGCCAACTATGCAGTAAAACTGTCCCTTCTTCACTTCAAAAGAAAGATCTTTGATAACATCGGTGCCATTCTTCTCGTATTTAAACCAGACATCCTTAAACTTAATAACAGTGTGGCCCGCCACGTCCGGTGTTTCCTTCTTATCCGCTATTGCCGCTGCCGTCCTATCACTCAGGAAAGCATTCAGCCACTGGCGTCCTTCCTTGACCGTAACCGGATAGCGCAGTTCGCTGCCCGCTCCTGCATAAATCTGCATCGGTGAGGGCATGGAGCGAAACATCGGATGGTTCATCCTGTACAGTTGTTCACCGACCATGTAAGGTACGTCATCCGCTATAATCTTTCCTTCATCCATCACAATCAGACGGTCTGAAACAGGAAGCACCTCTTCGAGACGGTGCTCCGTCATAATAATCGTCGTCCCCAGCTCTTGATTGATTTTCTTCACGGTTTCCAGAAAATCCGCAGCCGCGATCGGATCCAGCTGGGAGGTCGGCTCATCCAGAATTAACACCGAAGGATGCATGGCCATAATGGAGGCCAGATTCAGAAGCTGCTTCTGCCCTCCGGACAACTCGGCTACATTTTTGTGAAACCAGGTTTGTATTCCAAAAAAGCTGGCCATTTCGGCCACACGCAGACGTATCGTACCCGGATCAAATCCCAGACTCTCAAGTCCGAATGCCAGCTCATGCCAGACCTTGTCGGTCACAATCTGATTGTCCGGATTCTGAAGCACGAACCCGATTTCGGATGCCTGCGTGCGCTGCTCCAACTCTTCAATAGGCTGGCCATTGTAATAAATCTCCCCGCTCTTCTTCCCGTGCGGAGTAAGGACGGTTTTGAGCTGTCTGAGCAAAGTGCTCTTGCCGCAGCCCGATTTGCCGCAAATGGTCACAAACTCTCCACTCTGAATCGACAGATTTAGGTGGGATAGCACCTCTCTCTTTTGCTGCGGAAAAGTAAAGACTAGATCTTTGATTTGATAGATTTCCATTTTACTGCCTCCATCAGGTTAATGATTACGGGCATCATGCAGAGAAACATGTAAGCGGTATACACCAGTACGCTCAGCGGTGTAATACTCGCGGCTTTAATAGAGGGGAAGAACCGGATTGTGTTCTCCCCCCATACGGCTCCCAGGAGAAGGATGGAAAGCAGCACCATCATAATGGTGAACACCGTTTTATCCCGGCTGTCAAAGCGATAGATGGAGAAGCTTGTGCGATTAGGAAGTCCATAGCCTCTGGACTTCATGGAGTCTGCAGTTTCAATCGCATTCTCGAGCGCCCATGTGGTCATAATCGAGAGGATCGTCATTCCGTTCCGGGCCCTTCTCAGGATATTGCCTTGAGTGACATCTCTGCCTATACATTTCTGGGCATTCGAAATCACCTTGATTTGCGTGATATATCTGGGTACAAAACGGAGCACCATCGAGAAAATCAAGGATAACGAAGGGATTATTTTACCGAACAGATAAATAAATTTATCCGAAGTCATTACAGCGTTATAGCAGGAGAACCACATGATTACGGTCACGAACATACAGGCTGCCGCCACGCCAAAGAGAATGGACTCCAGCGTAATGGGATTGCCGTTCTTCAAATAAAATAGGATCGTAACTCCCGCATGGTTAAAAACAGGATTCATTACCGCTACGATCAGCAGCAGAGGAATCATGTAGAGCAAATTAAACCGCAAGGCTCTCATGCCCTGTAACATAACGGAGTAAACAAAGGCACTGATAAGGGCGATAACTTGAAACACGGGGTGCATAAAGAACATACTGCACAGCAGTATTCCCATGAAATAGACCAAATTGACAAAGGGATGATAGGAAGAAAAATGATCCGGCATCACTTCTTCTCCCCGGTTGCAGCCATACCTCCGCCGATGTCCCGGCCTAGATCACACGTATACAGCCACTCAACGACATCGCCGTCTTTGAGCATATAACGACTGCTCCCGTAGTTAGGAAACCATCCGTTCACCTTGTACATCCATCCGCTGAGCTCGCCGCAATCGAATTCATACAAATTATGAATGCCTTCGATATAATTGCTGTTATAGATAGGTGTCATCTCGAATTCCATATGAATCTTACTGGTTTTCATTTCCCTAAGCAGGACATCAAACACGGATTCCCCCTCATAGAAGGTAACCGTCTTTGTTTTATAAATCACTCCGTCCTTGGGCAGCACTTCAAGCTTGTCCTTATTAAATAGATCCATATTGTTCAGGATAGTCTTGGCGGATACAGACAGTGTGACAGTCAAACTCTTATTCTTATTGACCTTTATATCCTGCCATTCCACAGGTTTGGGTTTACCTTCCGGTACAGGATCAGTCAGATACTTATCTTTTTTAGGTTCTGCCGGAACCGCCGGTTTGGGTTCCGTCTTGGTTGGAGCAGGTTTGGTTTCCTTTCCCTGCTCTTTTGCCGCAGAACTTTGATCGTCCCCTTTAGCCACGGGCTCTTCCGGCTTTTTATGATCTGAATCTGCTGATTTTTCTTTGTCAGCCGGTTTCTCCGCCTGTGCCTCGCTTGCTGCTTTAGTCTCCTGCGTTTCACTTGCTTCTTTCTTGTCAGCTTCAGATGCCTTATCGCCGATTGGGCCTGCACTATCTGCTGGGCCGCCGTTCTCTTGACCACTTGGCTTCACGGCAGCCGGAGAAGGGCCGCTTTCATTAACAGACTGCGCCTCAGACCCCCCTTGGCTTACCGGGCCCTTCGGAGTATTCCCTCCCCAGAAAAACGCAACCGCGAGTACGCCCAGGATCAATAATGCGGCTATCCATGATTTCTTATTTCTCACTTGTATTTCCCTCCTTAAATAACTAAGCAAGGGCACTGGACTTCAACCCTTGCTTAGCTCTCCAAGTTAAATGCTAGTTAACATCCAACATGTCATAAAGGCCAGACTGACCTTGAACAAAACGGTCATAAGCTACAAGAGCGTACATCGCCTGATCGGTAGCCATAAGATCTATCTCTCCGGGATTGGCTCCACCATTGCCTTTATCACCGGATTTTATATGATAGAATCCGCCCTCTTTAGCGGCAAAGCTCAGTAAAGCATCCACCGGTGAACGGCCGTTCTTGACAAATCTGGAATCCCGATGAGGGTCTATCCCGAGTCCACTCAAGGCAACGATGACCTGGGCTATACTTTCCGAATTAACGGAGCCCCAGCTTGTATAACCGCCATCCGCTGTCTGAGCGGCGGACAGCCACGCGATCCCCCGGTCAACCGCGGCTCTTACATCGGCATTCGTTTTATAGTAAGGAGTGAGCCCTTGAATCACCATGGATGTAACATCCGGATCGGCTTCAGCGGCATTCGTCCCTAATGCCCATCCTCCGCCTTTAATCTCCCGGCCCAGAATGAACTGAATCAGCATTTCTCTAGTTGTCTGCGTCTTTACCCCTGGAACGGCGGGAATCTCATACTGATTGCTGTCAAGAGCAATAAGAGCAAAGGTAGGACCATTAATCCCTTGTTTGATCAGCGTTTCAAAATCAGCAAGTGGTTCCCTCAAGTCATATCCCGCTACATTCTTAATGTCTTTGCCTATTGAGGTTAGAGCCAGAATGACCCGATCATATTCCGTATATTTGATGTGATGCAGTTTGCCCGACTTTTCTTTAAGGATTTTCTCCACATTGGCATAGTATTTAGCATAGTAAGCGTCTGGCACTTCCACACCGGAACGGGCCAGTCCAAGGACTGTCCATTCTCCTCCCACGGTGCCTATAATAGGATCATCCACTGATTTTTGCAGAAAAGCTGCGGTATTCCGGATCTGGCTCGCTACTTCCTCATGCTTGCCTTGAGATGGTTTCCCAGGCTCCGGTTTTTCCCCACCGGGTTTGGAGTCTTTAGAGTAAGTATAGGCTCTTACCGCAACAACAGCTGCCATTTCTCTCGTGGCATAATCTTGCGGCTTGAACTGATTATCATACCCTTGCATCAAATTCAGGGCGATGATCGTTTCCACATCGTTTCGGGCCCAGGAAGAGACCGTATCCAGATCGGTAAGTCCGGCATCGGATTTCAACGGATTAACTCCCAATGCCCTAATAATCATGACGGCCATCTGCTCACGGGTAATCTTATCGTTAGGCTTGAATTCTTCACCGAAGCCGCCGACTATCCCCGCTTTAAAGGCAGCGTTGACTGCTGGATAGAACCATTCGTCCGGACTTACATCCTTGAAGCTGATAACCTTGTCTTCTGTAAAATCAAGTCCCAGCATAGCTGCCAGAATTTTGGTGAATTCTGCTCTGGTTACATCGGCCTGCGGATTGAATTTCCCGCCGCTTCCGTCGATGATGTTATTTGCCGTTGCTTCTTCGATCGCTTGATAAGCCCAGGATGAAATTGTACCTGCATCCTTGTACAGCTTTTTAAGATCCACTTTGCCCGGTTTAGGATCCGGCTGCGGCTGCGGCTTCACAACCGGTGCGGTTTTGCTGGACGTATACGTGATAAGAGTCGCCGCAAAGTTAATTTTGACCACGAGATCGTTGTCTTTCATATAAGCATAGGCTGTCTTGCTGGAGCCCTTGCTCGCCTGTATGCCCGCTTCCTCTGTCTCATAAATGACAATCGGCGTGAACTCTTTGTTGGTAGAGTAGCCGGGGAGCTGCTTTTGACCGTCTTTGAATATATAAGAAATCGGTTTATCAAACACAGCCGGATTCGCCGGATTGCCAGATACGAAAGCATGGTTGATTTTATCCAGCTTCTCGTTGTCCTTCAAAATACCTTTAACAAGCGCTTGAATGCCGCTATCATTCGGGTCTATTGTTGTTAGGAGCTCTAATTGATCATCTCCTGCCGTAAGCTTGGTACCCTTATCGATAACCGCTTGAATGCTGCCTTTGGTAACGGCGAGCCAAGGAATATCATCTTTAGCGTCTTTTAAATTGAGAATAAATTTCGATGCCAGTTCGGGTAGATTAATTGTTATCTTGTCTGTATTTACAAGTTCCTTCGTAATATCCAGAACATAATCCGCTAGAGTATCCTTAGGCACGTTTACTACAGGTGTGCGATCATTAGGATCGATGAGAACCGGTGGTTTAGCAGTCTCCCACTGGCTTAGATCCTGTCCTAAATCAGCACCCAGATTCGTTGTGTAACGCCACTGCAGGCGATCGCCGTTCTGCAGGACGTATTTAGTGGCTCCATAATTGGGATACGATCCGTTGACACTATACATCCAGCCGCTGCCGGTACCATGGTCGAATTCACCATCTCCAGCGATCGATTGCACATAGACACTTCCGTATTTCTCGGTCCACTCATATTCATAAGGTATCCCATTGCTATCTAGCACTCTCTTTAATAAAGTCCATGCCGTATCGCCGGATTGCAGCTCCACGTCCGTAGCAGCGACCACAAACCCTTTATTGATCGTTTCCTTATCGACAGAGATTGTCGCGTAAGGTTTAGGCTGAGGCGTGATTCCGCCTCCCCCGCCGCCAGGCGCTTGAATGGTGCTGCTCGTATAGGCAGCATAATCCGTAAAGTGCTTCGTTTTGACGATCAGATCATTGCCACTGTCGTAGGCATACTCGTGAAGTCCGCTAACTTCTCCTTCGCTGCCGCTGGCATACTTGTGAATGGCGTGCGGAGTCCCGCCTTCTATATAAGCAGCCTCTTTGCCGCTCATCCCTTTGAAAGTTAACGTAACGTACTCGCTGAATTCAACTCTAGCCTGCCCGCCCACGGAAAAAGCTTGGGTAATAGCATCCAGCTTCTTGTTCTTAGGAAGAATCTCGTTAATCTTATCCCTTAGTACCGCATCCGAGAAAAGGACAGGTGAGAGCATCTCAATTGCGGACGCATCTCCGCTTGTCACTTGCGCCCCCTTCGGCAGCAGGACGGATGCACTACCCTTAACCGCTTCTAACTGAGGCAAAGCCTGAGCGGCAGGAAGCTTAACGAAAACCTTCGATTGTTTATCGCCCGGAATCTCAACTCGTATTTCCTTATGCTTATCGCCGGCTGTTACCGGAACAATATAGTTCCGTTCATCTTGCGGTATAGCAAGATTAGGCTGATCGCCCGATGGCAGCCGCAGAACCTTATCCTTCGTCGTATCTTCCTTAACATCGGTCATATCATAGAGACGGGTTTTGCCGTTTACGAACCTGTCATAGGCTACCAGAGCGTAAGTCCCTTGATCCGTAGCCATGCCGTCGACCACCCCGGCTCCTGCGCCGCCGTTTCCGGAACTCCCCGGAAGAATGTGCATAAAGCCGCCTTCAGGGACCGCAAAGCTCATCAGGGCATCGACAGCCGACTGTCCGTTCTTAATAAACCTGGGGTCCGTATGCGGATCGATTCCTAACCCGGTTAAAGCTACGACAACCTGCGCGATACTTTCGCTGTTTACCGTTCCCCAGCTTGCAAAGCCGCCTTCATCCTTCTGGGATTTGGCCAGCCATATGACAGCACGGTCAACAGCCTCTCTTACATCCGCCTGCTGATTATAGTAAGGCGTGAGGCTCTGAATCGCCATACCGGTAATATCCGGATCGGGATTGCTTCCGCTCAGTGCCCAGCCGCCGGCTTCGCCGGTCCCCTTCTTGATCTCCCGGTCCAGAATATAGCGGATCAGCTTTTCTTTGGTTGTCTGTACAGCGGTCCCTGACACTTGAGGAATCTCGTAAGGCTTGCTGTCAAATGCGATCAGGGCAAAGATAGGACCATTAATCCCTTGTCTGATCACATAATTATAATCGGCAAGAGCTTTCCTTATATCGTAGTTAGCCACTTCCGTTATTTCTCTGCCGATAGAAGTAAGCCCCAGAATTAATCTGGAATGTTCCGTACCTTTATTCTTGTCGAGTTTATCGCCGTACTTAGGCATCAACTCTGCGACTTTTTGAGCAACATTCTTGTAGTAAATATCGTAATAACCCGCCGGTACCGGGTAATCGCTTCTGGCCAGGGAAAGGATCGACCATTCTCCTCCACCCGTGCCGAAGGTCGGCTCCGTTACCGATCCTACGAGAAAAGCCAGATTCTTATCCAGCTGTGCTTTTGGGGAGTTAGCGGGATGATCTTTGTAGATAATCTCATAAGATTCGTCTGCTCTATTCCCTGCTCCATCTGCCGCTGTTATTGTTACTGTATTACGACTCGGGACCAGAGAAGCCTGGTACTGTGCACGTGTTGGCAGAATAGTAGTTCCGTTCACCTTCACTTCCGGAACAATGTCTGTATACACATTGTCCGTTACGATGACTTTGAAGCTGATTTCTTTGGTTGATAGGATCTGTTTATCAGTTAACCCTTCTATGGTAATATTCGGATTTTCTGTGTCCGCTTGCAATAAAGCACTTCGGGAATCCTGTAAAGCAGGATATACATCCGTCGTAACGCTTGCCGATTCCTCCGGCCCTGCCGTTACAAGATTCGCCCCATTGGCGCTGGTTACTGTAAGCCCTGCCGAGAACATGGACAAGAACATACACAGAACGAGCGTCCAAGCTATTAATCTGTTTCTCTTCATTTCTTAGTCATCCTTCCTTTCACTTCATTCTGAATCTAGTCCCAAGAATAAATGCGCTAAGCAGCAAAAACCCCTTAACATAAAATGTTAAGAGGTTTAATAGAATACATAGCTAAATAAAGCATGCACTAAAACACCTTCCTATCCATCGTAGAGTTATGGTGTGACGACGGAACAGGCAGGTCTTCTGGCTCAAGCTTCAACACCCTTACAGCCTTCCCAGTTTCCCAGTGGCATTTTGCAAGGACTCTTCTTATACAGCGGCGGGACCGCGCGGGATTTTCACCCGCTTCCCTTTTAACCAATTCATGACTCCCTATTGGGCATGCATAATTGGCACCTGTTCACATATTCGATTTTCTTAGTCATCATAACCAATATATCCGCTTTTGTCATGTTAAAATTTTCACATTGTTCCTTTATAGGTTAATTCCAATCGCTCCAACAGCACAAGTTTGTCTATACCGGCAGCATATCGGTACTTTCTGGTCTCTAAAGTACTGCTGATCTGAAAAGTCCGCTGAACAGGATCATACGTTACCGTATCTCTAAATGTAGCCTGCAGGGCTGCCTGTACATCAATTGACTTAATCACGCCCGCTATATTTTTGTAGATGTGCACATCTTGATCATGGGTAAGAACGACGGCCTCGGTCACTCCATCTCTATCCAGATCCTCCTCATAAATAGCGGCTGCATCCATTTGATAATTGGCGATAATATTATTATCATCTCGAGAAATCCAATAGGTACATCTACGCTCAGGCCCGCATTTACCGTCTAATCGGAGATTGGAGAAACCGAAAGCATCACTTTTCCGGAATTTCACATCGCTCAATCTCCCACAACCGATCTCATAGAACCCCTCATTCGCGGAGCTTAAAAGGTTCGTAGAATCATAACCGAAAAAAGGATTCGGATCTCCTTCCTTCCTATATTCCACATACTTCCCCATCCCATCGCTCGCCACCACTTCTTTAACCGTTACAGATGATAGCGGTATTCGCTCCAATCGGACTCTTCTGATTGCTTTATCTGTCTCGGGAATTACTTTCAAATCTGCTGCAGGTTCATAATTCAGTGTTACATCGTATTCAGAAGCTCCAGGCGGGCTCATTGATCCACTTGAATCTACCCCTTGTTTTAATGGAAAAATAGCGGGCCAGCTATTAGAGAGAGGGACTATCAGTATACTGAGCATGAGTCCAGCCGCGGCTATCGGAAATACAACTTTAAAAAGGACATTATTCATTTTCTTGTAACGGTTGTGTTCAACCCGTTCGATCACGATTTGTTTCATCTTTTCAGTGAACATTCCCTTTTGGGTCATGTCTTCCTTAACTACCCCGTACCAATCTGGTTTGCGGTTATTCATTCTCCATTTCCCTCCATATCTTCTCGACCTTTTTGCGTGCCCTATTGAGTCTGGACTTCACCGTTCCTTGCGGTATACGGAGTACATCCGCAATTTCTTGCATGGTCAGTTCATGTTCCAAATCCAGGATAAGTACTTCCCGCAACTTTCTGGACAGGCCCATAATAATACTGCGAATATCCGCAGCCCCTTGAATTCCGATATAAGTTCCCTCAGCAGACTGCTCTGTTCGTGTATTCCTCACGTTCCCGAAAAGTAAAACCTTGCGAAAATAACTGGACCTCATCTCGTTAACCGCTATATTCCTTGTAATGGCAAAGAGCCATGTCTTGAATGATGATTGCCCCCGGTAAGTATGCAGATGAGAATGAACTTTTATAAAGACCTCCTGTGCAATATCCTTCGATTGCTCCTTGTTTTTGGTTATCGCATAAGCGTATCTCCAAACATCGTCCCCGTATTGATTCATCAGATTATACAACTCCGTACTATCTACATAATCGATATCTTTTAAGTATTCCGATTCCATCTCTGTCACCTCCATCCTATTAGACAAGATACCCTCCTAAATGTTCCCTTTTATCATGCATATTTCTTCAATATTCCTTTGCTCAATAACTTGATTTAGAAAAATGAAAGGAGCGGTCAGCTAAGGATTTATGAATTAAGTAAACCTAATCGAATGTACTGGAATGTACTCAGAAATTTTGTGTATGAACGTTATAAAAAAAAGGCTGCCTGTCTAAAGACAGTCAGCCCTGGATCGCTCTAAAATATATATGCACACATAAGAATTAAGAATTTCTGTTTGTTCACGGTGTCGGTCAAAGATTCATCGCCTGACCTCATCTATATTTCCAACCATGCTGATTCCCGTGAGGACTCTAATGATCACATAATTTATGTGAAGTCGTAAGGATTAAACAAACAAAAAAGCCCACTCAATAGTGGGCTCACTTTGCTTGGCAACGTCCTACTCTCCCAGGACCCTGCGGTCCAAGTACCATCGGCGCTGGAAGGCTTAACGGTCGTGTTCGGGATGGGTACGCGTGGTTCCCTTCCGCCATCGTCACCAAACAGGATGTTCCGAAGTGTTAGAGACTTCGAAAATCGCAGCATCTCCTTGCGGACATACTACTCATAGCAGGGTTGTACCCTGAAAACTAGCAGCGAAAGATGTACTAAGATCCATCCAAAGATCTTGTGGTGCACGGCCATAGGCCATGCTTCCGATGTTGGCCTCTACTCTCGTAAAGACCTGTAGGTCAAGCCCTCGACCGATTAGTATTGGTCAGCTCCACACATTGCTGTGCTTCCAC
>NZ_LMXH01000002.1:386670-1033023 GCF_001541095.1 Paenibacillus sp. FJAT-26967 | reverse complement strand
ACAGGCAAAATTAAACGGCCTCAGTCCCGTGGAGTTCAGGACTAAGGCCGCCTAGTGTCTTTACTTATTTATAGTGTCTACTTGACGGGGTGCAGTTCACAAGCCACTGAAGCTGGCGAGGGGCAGTCCTTGTTATTTGCGGCACAAGCGGCATTATCCGTGATTGGTGTGCTGGAGAGTTTGCAGAAAAATTTGCTCAATATGAGCATCGTCGAGTGAGTAATAGACCGTTTTTCCAGTCTTGCGCCGCTTAACGATTCTAAGGTTGCGTAAATATCGCAGCTGGTGAGAGACGGCCGATTGCCCCATTTCGAGCAGAACTGTCAGATCGTGCACGCAAAGCTCCCTTTTTAGCAGGGCGCTGATGATTTTGACACGTGTCGGATCGCTGAAAGCCTTAAACCAGTCGGCAAGTTGATTAGCAGCCTGGTCATCTATAAGCTCCGCCTTAACGGCATCCAAATCCAAGGTTGTACCCGAGCAATTCGTATCGCAATTTTCCGCTTTATTTATGGACTGTATCATAACTATCACCCTTCTGTCAGGCGCTTGCAATTCTATATTATAAAAGTACTGGTTAAACGAAATCATTACAATTAAGCGGCTGTTTTCATCACAATAACATATAAGAACACTACGAGCAAGATATATGGCGACAGAACGTGAGCAGTAAAGGGGATCCGTTTGGATTTATGAGTTATCCACTCTATTTTTTATCGAGTCTATTTAATGCTTTCGCCAAAAGACATCCTGAAGTTCGTACAAAATGAGAAGATGCCATGGAAATTCGCAATGCGGGTTTTTAGTAAATTAAATAGTCGAAATTGAAAAGCTGCCGGATGCTCTGGTAATTCACATTCGAATGCAAAAGATTCCTACATAATCTATGATAAAAGTATGCTATATCCTACCTAATTTGAGAAAGGAAGAAGCGGCGATGAAGGACTCTGCATTTGTTAACGATAAGCGAGTACAGTTCGATTTCGAAGTCGATTTCACCAATGGAGGAGGCATTCAAGGTCAAGGTTTTCGACTGGACATTGACGGCGAAGATATTTCGGATCAGGAATTGGCGGACTACATCATTAAGGATCTGCGCCTGCTCATGGCAGGTGAGGTACGCATTCACAACAAACAAATCATCCGGGAGCGTCATAAGCGCAAATCGACTGTTGCAGAAAACGCAGGAGTCCGATCTACTCTTATTGACCTCAGTCACACGGTCGTGAGTGGCATGCACACGTATTCGAACATTCTGAAACAGCAAGTCTCCGATTATTTGACCTATGAAGAGTCTGAAGATCGATACTCACACTCCCCCGGTGAGACTTTTCAAACTGACCGAGTCAATAGGGCAGCCAACACGGTTACTGTCATTGAAACTCCTGCTCACCGATATGGTGGGAAACCTGATGTTGCCGAACTGCCCATCGATTCACTCGCCGATCTTGACGGAATTGTCATCCGTCTTGAGGGCATGAAGGGGAGAGCGGTCTCTAGACAAGCATTGGCCGCATGTAATGTCCGCGACCGAGCCGTGCTCATCGAAACCGGACATGCAACATTGTGGGGTACCCCTGCTTATTGTGAAAACCATCCTTATCTATCCCGGGATGCTGCGGAATTTTTGCGGGACGAGGGAGCTATTCTCGTTGCCATCGACAGTATGAATATCGACGATACCGATGATCCGCAACGTCCAGCTCATTCTATTCTTCTCGAAGCAGGAATTCCAATAGTGGCAAACCTCTGCAACTTGGAGCAGCTACCGGCGGAAGGGTTCCGCTTCTCAGCGGTTCCGATGAAACTTCAATGCATGAGCGCTTTTCCTGTTCGAGCATGGGCTCGATTGCTTTAAGAAAATCCGAGCAAACGAGGGAAGTACAGAACGATGAAATTAGAAACGATGTTGTAGTTCGTTACAAAAATTTAACTGAAAAATATGCAAAAGAGCTCCTATAAACTAGGAGCTTTTTTTGTCTGCTTACTTTCTATAAAAATCGCATTATATATATTGACATGTATATACATATAGATATATATTTATTGCATGAGATCTATAGCCATGCAGTTAACGTTGCTCACTCTTGCCGAGCCAAATCGATTCAACATTGTTGAGTTACTTAAAAATGGTCCGAAATCGGTAGGAGAAATCGTCCAAGCCTTAGGTATTAGCCAGCCGCATGTATCCCGCCATTTACGCATCTTGAGTGAGGCTGGGATGGTGCGCTCACGCAGCAAAGCACAACAGCGAATATACAGCCTTGAAGCCGGACCGTTTCAGGAGCTGGATGAATGGTTTGATTCCTTCAGCATTCTATGGGAAGAACGGCTCGACAATTTTGAGGAGTATTTGCTGGATTACAAGAAGAAGGAGGAACTATAACCGGTATCAACAGTTGTATTGAGAGCTACATACTAAATTACCGGGACTTTTGGGACAAAATGCTTGATTTCCTTTGAAAACTATCAGAAAAGGATGACTGCAGATGAAAAATAAATCAACTATTCGTAAAAACCGGGAGCGTAGAGAACTCACTATCGAGCGTAACGTTGCAATTCCTGCTCAGCTTGCATGGGAAGGGTGGACCGAACCTATACATGTTATACAATGGTGGGGGCCAAAAGGCTGGACAACAACCGTTTATGAAATGGATGTGCGCCCAGGCGGAGTATGGCGATATAGTCTGAAAGCGGATGATAATACCGGCGAAGAGGCCTATTGCAGAGCTGTGTATGAAGAAGTAGAGGCGCAGCACAAACTGGTGTACACAGACACTTTTGCCGACAGCCAGTGGAATATGGTTAAGGACAGTGAAATGTACACAACAGTGATGTTTGAAGAAGAAATCCAGGGAACGCGGATTAGCATCGTGACGCGTTTTGCTACCAGCGAGCAATTGGACAATGCAGAAGCTATGGGAATGATCGAAGGATTCGCTGATGCCTTTGATCGTTTGGAAAAATACCTAGAAAACTTAGTAGTGGGAGCCGATGATACGATGGAGACCGTTATATCAAAAGATGGGACACAAATTGCTTATACAAAACGCGGGAACGGTCCTGCCCTCATTATGGTTTCATCGGCAGCCGCCGACCATCAGGATGCTTCAGAGTTAGCTGAACAATTGTCGGCTCATTTCACCGTATACAATTACGATCGTCGCGGACGAGGTCGCAGTACGGATACTGCACCATACGCTGTGGCAAGAGAAGTAGAGGATATCGAGGCATTAATTGCAGTCGCAGGTGGGGAGGCATTCCTGTTCGGAAGTTCTTCCGGAGCCGTGTTGGCGCTTGAGGCGGCAAACTTGTTAGGGAATCTAGTCGGGAAGCTCTATTTGTACGAACCTCCGTTCATTATCAATGACAGTCGTAAACCCGTGCCTGGTGACTATGTAGAACATTTGAATTCACTGATCGAAGACCGGAAAAGAACCGAAGCAATCGAATATTTCGCATCCGAGGCTCTGGGTATTCCAGAAGAATATATCGGCTACATGAAGGCTGATCCTTCTTGGAACAAGATGGAATCTTTGGCACATACGCTTGCTTACGATGGACAAATTATGGGAGTGACCCAATCTGGAAACCCGCTTCCGGCAGACAGATGGAACATAACCGTTCCAACCTTGATTATGACAGGAGAAAACAGCGGAACGTTTTTCTATGACGCGGCACGCGCGCTTGTCGAGCTTTTACCAAAGGCTGCTGTACAGTCACTTGCAGGTCAAGATCATTCTGCAGTTATGATGTCCCCTGATGTATTGGCAAAGGCTGTGATTGAATTTGAACTATAAGAAATACTGTGCAAGGAGCATGGGAATATGACTGATTTTCAAGCTCTCAAGTGTGATTCGAATATATGGAGATTCTCGACAACTGGAGGGATATGGATTGGCTAAGCAGTCGGCCGTTGTGAAACCTGTGGAGGTTGCTGGCTTTACATTTGCGCTTGTGTCGATCTTTTCAGGAACATTATTCGTGCTTCTCATTTGCAGCCTGCATTTTTTGCAGCCCGAATTTGATCCGACGTGGCGTTTTATCAGCGAGTATGCTCTAGGCAATTTCGGTTGGATGATGCACTTGGCTTTTGGATTGCTGGCTATTACTCAATTCAGTGTCGCGATTACGATTTTCCCGCATATTCATACGGTTATGGGATACATTGGACTTATCATTCTTGGAATAAGTGCAATCGGCGTTTTAATCGCGGCAATCTTCGTGACCGATCCCATCTCCGTTAGTCCGGATCAAGCAACATTTAATGGCCGTCTGCACTCTATTGGGGCGATGCTGGACTATACGCCGATAGCCGCATTGTTAATTAGTCTTTCGTTATGCCGACTCGATGCCTGGAGACCTGTCAAGAGAGTGCTGCTCACAAGTTCAGTTATTGCAATTGTCGCGATGCTCGTATTTGTACTTCAAATTCCGCAAGATGGGCAATTTGGGCCTGAGGTTCTGGCAGGTTTGTTTGGACGATTCCTAATCTTAGCCGACATTGCGTGGTTAATCATTGTGGGGATTCATTCAGCCAAGTTAGGAGCTTCTAATAAGTGATAGTAGAGGTATAGCAGCATTAATTGCATAAAACATGTTATCGTAAACCGGCTGCATCACGCTTGCATCCGGTTTACATCTGCAAGGGGACGTACGTTCAAATCAATTACAGTATGCGGAAGGAAGGATGTTACTGCATTCAATCCTAATAAAATCGTCATCACTGGAGGGGAAAATGAATTTAAATAGAAGTTAGATGTCCTGGCATTGATTAAACTCTTACACAAGGATATACGGTTCAGAAATTTTACGAATGGTCAAGTTGAGATAGAGACCAAGGGGATTCAAGAGTTCAGAGAGCTTGCGGAAAAGTCGTTTAAATTTTCTCTAGTCGTCGTCAAACAATAACAGATTGGAGTGCTGCAGAAGACAAAATAGAAGTGTTAATTGATTATGAAGGAATACTGGCCGTTGATTTGCCGAACGGATTAAAAACAGGAGATAACATACAACTGAAAGGAAAATCAGTATTTAGAATTGAAGAAGGAAAAATATCACTCATTGAAGATTACAGTTGATTAACAGAAACAACACAATCAGCAGGTGTATCGCTATCAATAACAATTGTGGAGAGATCTTTTTATGAGTCAATCTCATCGAGTCGCTAGGAATGGGACCAGGTTAAACGGGGCTTCATCCCGATGAATTCGCTGAGCTTATTTACAGACCTATGTACACAATATTATATAATAATAAATTATAAGTTTTGTCATGCCGTAGATGAGTGGAGGAACTCCGATGAAAATGCAACTTGTACAAAGCCTGCATGCCGAGCTCCGAAATGCAATTCTCTCCCATTATAAAGAACTTACAGCCAGGTGCACGGATGACGTTATCTATGGGTACAGTTTGTTTACTGACGATTGCGTAAGCAGCATCGGGCCGGTGGCCGTTAAAGAAGGATCCATACAAGTTAAGGAATCAGATCCAATGTACAATTACTACAGATATGGAGTAGTAGAATGGACGGAATGGGACGATTTCGGAATGTTTGACGAAGTGAACCAAACGATCAGGAACTATCATGAAACTGTAAAGGACAGTTTTGAAGAGCGGGTAACAACGTTATTACAAGCATCATTAGATGTCTTAATAGAACTTGAATCTACTGGATTGTTCGGTCCCAGAAACGACAGTAGATTTCTTGTTATTTGTGTAAGTGATTCGGAAAACGAGATCATGATTGAATCCGCTCAAAAACTTAATACATCGAAGGTGTGCGAAGATTACGCTTCAGAATTTGCATGAAATAAAAAGGCGAGGAGATAACAACGCGACAAAAAAATATGAATCCTAAGTCGATACATCCATAAGCAGGTCCCAAAATGACAGGATAAAATATTGTTTTGCCATTCACTTATAAGAAAGTTTCTTCCATATAGTCTATATAATGGTCGTATTGATCAATGGAATTAATTGCCTATCAAGTCTAAGGAAATGGCTTACAGTGCAAACTGTGGCGCTCTGCGTAAATGAAGCGGAGGGCCTTTTTGCGTTTGCGGAAGGTTACGAGCAAGCAGGCATATTCATCTTGAAATCAGGGACATTGGACTTGACGGCTTCCCGCTTACGCATTTACACTGACGATGATTTAAGGATATATTTGGTAACGATGGGAGTGAAGCGTATGGAGCAGTTGATAAGCATTGTGATGCCAACGTATAACCGGGCGCAGATCATTTCCGGCGCGATCGAGTCCATCTTGCGCCAGTCTTACACCAACTGGGAGCTGATCGTCGTTGATGACCGAAGCACGGATCGTACGGAAGAGGCAATCAGCGAGTGGACGCGCAAAGATGTGCGAATCCGCTATGTGGGCAATGAACGGGAAAAAGGACCGGGCGGTGCGCGAAATACGGGGATGCTGGCCGCTCAAGGCGAATATTTGGCGTTTCTTGATTCCGACGACGAATGGTATCCCTGCCATTTAACCGACAGCATGAGGACGATTGCGCTGACGAAAGCGGATATCAGCTTTGCGTTATGGGTGGAACGGCACGGGGATATTACCTCCTACAACTTCGACAATGAGGTTGAGCGGTATTTGCTCCATTCGATGCGAACAGCGTTTGAAACATGGAATGACGGAGAAACGATTGTATTCGAAAAAGGATTGTTCGAGGCGTTTTTGTCGCATACGCGCAATTTTTTTCAACTTAACACAATGGTATTCCGCCGGAAGCTGCTGGACGAAGTCGGCTTGATCAACGAACATTTTTATCTGGGGGAAGATACGACCTATCTGCTCCGCTTTTTCGACAAATATAGAATTGCGCTGCAAACCAAACCTCATTCCGTCTATCGGGAATCTCCCGACAGCCTCTACTTCTTCTGCGACCGCTGGCAGCTTGATCCCGATACGATTCATCTCAACGAGGAAATATTTAAAAAAATCGAGGGACTTAGCTTCAAATCTATCAAGGTGCGCAAGCATATCCGGGATTTGGTCATTCAGTCCGATTCCGTCGGCAAAAAAGCGAAACAGCTCTCGTACATTGACATCGGCATCGCAAGCAAATATTATACGCTCAGTTATTTGAACCGTTACGACCGCAAAAAAGCGCTCCATTATTGCCGCCAATCCCTTCATTACAAGGTGACCATTTACAATCTGTTTTTGTTTGTTAAGCTGCTGTTTTCAAGCAAGAAAGGAAACGTTTTTTTGCATAGAGCTCTTAATTTATGGTAGCTCTGTTCAAAAAAGTAAAAGAATTTCCCCCTCTATTGTAAGATTATCACCCTATCGCAAGTAAAGGTTTAGCACTACTATCAGGGTAGGTTACAACGTATTTCCTGTTCATGAGTAAAGTTTTATGTACCGTATCACTGTATTACTTTAACTCATTACCGCTACATCTGGTTAAACAGCATGATTGTTTACCCTTCGCAGCACTGAACCGCCTGTATGATGAGCTGCTGCGATATACAAGCCACCTGCCTGATCGGCATGAGCTTGTCAATCAGCATGATTCTACACAAAAACCACGAGCTTGCCCGTCAACACGTCCCCTCACAATCGCAAGAAATTACTCATTCAACTTGATCCCACACACGCACGAACTTGCTTATTTTTTACAAATAGCTTCATTGGCACGAGTTTGCCGCAGAATTTCTTTTTTTGAACGGCTTGATTGCTCCAGCTTGCTCTTTTAAGTTGTCAGTTAAGATTATTTTTTTCCAAAACTACCCCACAAGGAGAGTGTATTGATGTTTAGAGAGATGCATAAGTCCAAAATTCACCATGCTGTAGTGACCGAGGCCAATTTGAATTACGTAGGAAGCATAACCATCGATCAGGATATTTTGGATGCATCGAACATCCTGGAGAATGAAAAAGTGCAGGTTGTCAATATAAATAACGGAGCCAGGCTGGAGACATATGTCATAATTGGCCCAAGAGGTTCGGGTATGATTTGCTTGAACGGTGCCGCTGCCAGACTGGTGCAGCCGGGTGACCGCGTCATTATTATTTCTTACGCGATGATGGAAGAATCTGAAGCCCGCACGTATCGTCCGCATGTCGTCGTTATGGACGAGCATAATCGCATCGTAACGGAGGATTATCAAGAACTGCATTCCACAACGGTGTGATAAAAGACAGAACGGAGGGCTGCGACTATGAGAACCATCCGTAATTTATCCGGCGTATTGCTGGCGCGCAAGGAAAACGATGCGGGAATTTTATTTTGCGAAAGCGGTCAGGAGCGCTACTTGTCGTACGGCCAATTACTTGCATCGGCCGCAAGAGCGCTCCATCTCCTGCACGAACAGGGCCTTGGGCCAGGCGATTTTGCCGTCATGCAGATGGAAGATAACGAACAGTTTATTCTTCTGTTCTGGGCTTGTGTGCTTGGCGGTATTGTCCCCGTTCCCGTGACGGCTGCGCGTACGGACGAAGGACGCAAAAAGCTGATCCAGGTATGCAAGCAGTTGGAAGCGCCGAGATTGCTTTGCGATGAAGAGCTTTGGCCTGGAATTCAAGGCTACGCTTTGAAGCACGGGGAGGCGGAGACGTTGTTTCAGCTCGAGTCCGGCAGCCTGCCGATTGCAGAGGTGCTTGCGGCGTCTGCGGATGCAGGCCGGCCCGAGGCGGAGACGTATGACGCAGCCGAGACGGACACAGCATTCATCCAGTTTACATCTGGCTCCACCGGAGACCCGAAGGGGGTCGTGCTGACGCATGGCAATCTTTTATCGAACATGCGTGCGATTATTCATGGGGCGCAGTCTACAGAGCGGGATTCTTCGCTAAGCTGGCTGCCGCTGACACATGATATGGGGCTCATCGGCTTTCATCTTTCGCCGCTGTTTTGCGGCATGAATCAGTTGCACTTGCCGACTTCGACGTTCGTGCTTCATCCGATGAAATGGCTGGAACTTACGCATAAGCATCGGGTGACATGCCTTTCTTCGCCGAATTTCGGTTATGTGCATTTTCTGCAGCATTGGAAGCCGGAAGGAGCGGCGGCATGGGATTTGTCATGCGTCAGGCTTATTTTTAACGGGGCCGAACCGATATCGGCCGCCCATTGCCGCGATTTTCTGGAGGCGATGAAACCGTACGGGTTAAAGGGGAATTGTATTTTCCCGGTATATGGGCTTGCGGAAGCGAGTTTGGCCGTGACGTTCCCGGGGACGGAAGATGCCTTGAATACCGTTAAACTAGAGCGCAAATCGCTCGCTGTCGGACAACCTGTACGAATGGCCGGGGACGAGGATCATGCCGCGATCGAGATCGTCGAGCTGGGTTTCCCCGTACAAGAGTGCGAGGTGCGCGTTTGCGATGAAGAGGGGAGTCCTTCGGCAGCAGGCAGCATAGGCTCCATTCATATTAGGGGCCGTAACGTTACAAGCGGTTACTATAAGCGGCCAGATGTAAACAAGCAAACGATTTCCCCGGACGGATGGCTGAACACGGGAGATCTGGGTTTCTTGCTGGATGGGCGTTTATATGTCACAGGCCGAATGAAGGACGTCATTTTCGTCAACGGGCAAAATGTGTATCCGCATGACCTGGAGGCATTGATCAGCGGCCTGAAAGGGGCCGAAATCGGGAAAACGGCGATTGCAGCCGTTCAGGATGCAACGACCAAACGGGATGCGATCGCAGTTTTTATTCAGCATCGCGGCAAGATCGGCGGGTTTGTACCGCTGATGGCCGAGGTGAAAAAGCTGCTGAACGGATCGGCCGGTCTGGACGTTGCTTTTGTTGTCCCCGTTCGTCGAATTCCGAAAACGACTTCCGGCAAAATTCAACGCTACGTGTTGGCGGAAGCGCTGCGCGAAGGCGAGTTTGCCGAAGCGCTTGCCGAGCTGACGGGTCTGGAAGCTGCGGCCTCGTTGGAGCGGTGTGATGCGGAAAGCGGCGATGCCTTGCGCGGGGATGTCGGCTTGGAGCCGGCCACGGAGACGGAAGAGCGGATCATGTCCATCTGGCGCGAGGTGTTAAAAAAGGATTACATACGCCGGACGGACGGCTTTCTTGAGCAGGGAGGCAATTCGCTCAAGGCGGCATATGCCGCCGCCAGACTGCAAGAGGTGTTTGGCGCTCGGCTTACGCTTACCGATCTGTTTTTGCATGGTACGGTGAGTTCACTGGCTGCTTTGCTGGAGCAAAGGGCGCAGGAGGGCCAGGGAACAGCCGCCAACGTTACACCGCCGGTAGCCAAAGCGGAGGAAAGGATGGTTTATCCGGCGACTTCGGCGCAAAAGCGGCTGTTCATTTTGGAAGAGCTCCATCCGGGACTGCTCAATTACCATCTCACGTTTGCGGTTCAAGTGACGGGCCCGCTCGATATCGAGCGATTCCGCGCGGCGTGGCGAGCGCTGATAGAGCGGCATCCGGCGCTGCGAACGTCCTTTTATATGGAAGAAGGTAATGTGATGCAGCGCATTGAGCAGGAGGTCGAGCCGCCGCTTACTGTCGTTGACGGAAGTGGATGGCCGGCGTCTGCGCTGGCGCTGCGGCAGCGCAGCTTCCCGCAGCCGTTTCGTATGGAGCAAGCACCGCTAATGCGCATGGAGCTTGTGCGCATGGAGCACGAGTCTAGCGTGCTGCTGCTGGATATGCATCATATCATTACGGACGGAACGTCGATGGGTATTTTGATGTCCGATCTTACGAAGCTTTACGAGGGGATCGTACCGGAGCCGTTGTCCGTTCATGGCGGGGATATGGCGCTGTGGGAAGAAGCGGGCCGAAGCGGTAGCTGGCTGGAGCACCAGAAGCTTTATTGGCGCGAAACCTTTCGGGATGACGTGCCCTCTCCGGCGCTTCCGTCCCTCCGTCCAAGACCGCAGACGCCAAGCTACCGCGGGGCAATCGAGCGCTTCGAGCTGGAGCCGGAGCTTGCCGGATCACTGAGGGAGTTGGCTAGACGCGAGGGCGTAACGTTATACTCCGTCCTGCTTTCGATTTATTATGCGCTGCTTGCGAAATATACGGGCGAATCCGACATCGTTGTCGGCACGGCAGCCGCGAGACGGGTGCGCCCTGAGCTGCAAAACGTAGTCGGGATGTTCGTCAACATGGTTCCGATCCGCCTGCACGGGCAAAGCGGTTCGCGCTTCGATCAATGGTTGAAGCAGGTGAATGGAAAGACGCTGGCGGCTATCGACAACGGGGATGTGCCTTATGAAGAAATAGCCGAGCTGGCGGATTTGAAACGGGAATACGGGCGGAATGTGCTGTTCGATTCGGTGTTTACGCTGCAAAATATGGAACTGCCCGAATGGCGTAGCAAGGATGTCGTTTATACGCCCCAAGCGCTGGACAACTGCACGGCCAAGTTCGACCTGACTTGGGAGTGTGCGGATACCGGCGCAGGCATCGCATTTACGCTGGAGTATGCGCTGGATTTGTACGATGAGCGGGCCGCTGCGCAATTGGCCCGGCATTATGTAGCGCTGGCTCGGGCAGCCGCCGCACAGCCGCATGCGACGCTTGGCGAGCTCGATCCCCTCGAAGCAGAGGAGCGGGATCGGCTGCTCCGGCTTGGCCGTTCATTCACCGCGGAGCCGCAGGAGCTGTCGCTGCACCGGCTGTTTGAACGGCAAGCGGTGGAGACACCGCAGCAGATTGCCGTTGAAATGGGCGAGCGGGTATATACCTACAGCGAGCTGAACGAACGTGCCAATCGGTTTGCGCGCGTGCTTGTGCGGCGAGGCGTCGTACCGGGGGAGAAGGTGGCACTGCTGCTCATGCGCTCTCCCGATATGATTGCGGCGATATTGGCTGTGCTGAAAGCGGGAGCCGTCTATGTGCCGATCGACCCGCAATATCCCGAAGAGCGGATTTTGTTTATGCTGCAGGATACGGAAGCGCGGGTGATCGTGGCTGCGGCTGCGACGCTAGAGATAGGCGCCCGGATTGCCGGAGACAGCATAGATGTCGTCGACATGGGTGGACTCGATACGAAATGGGCTGACGAGTCCGCCCATGATCTGGACATCGACGGATCGGCGGACGATCTCGCTTATATCATGTACACGTCCGGCTCGACGGGCAAGCCGAAAGGGATTATGACCACGCATCGCAATGTGTCACGGATTGCCGTCCATACCGATTATGTAAGCATTTCGGAAAACGATGCGCTGTTGCAGCTTTCCAACTACGCCTTTGACGGTTCAACGTTCGATTTGTACGGAGCGCTGTTGAACGGTGCGAAGCTGACGCTGGTCAGGGAGGAAGAGGTTGCCGACGTTGTGCGGCTGACCGAGCTAATTGAGGGCAGAGGCATAACCGTATTCTTTGTGACGACGGCACTGTTCAATACGCTGGTCGATCATGGGCTGGAGTCGCTGCGCGGCCTGCGCCATATTTTATTTGGGGGAGAGCGGGCTTCCGTGCCGCATATCCGCAAAGCGCTTCACGCGCTTGGACCGGGCGTGCTGCTGCATGTCTACGGCCCTACGGAAACCACGGTGTTCGCTACCTGCTATAGGGTCACGGAGACATGGGAAGGACATGGAACGGCCACCGTTCCGATCGGAGCGCCGATCGCGCGTTCGGAAACACTGGTGCTGAATGAGCAGAGCCAATTGCAGCCGGACTTGGTGCCGGGCGAGCTATGGATTGCAGGGGACGGTGTCGCATCCGGCTATGTGAATTTGCCGGAACAGACCACGTTAAAGTTCCGGCCGCATCCGTTCCGGGAAGGCGAAACCGTGTATGGAACCGGCGACCTGGTACGGCGCTTGCCTGACGGAAATTTGGAGTTTCTGGACCGGATCGACAGTCAGGTCAAGCTGCGGGGTTACAGGATCGAATTGGGCGAAATCGAAAGCAGGCTGCTGGATTGTGCGGGCGTCAAAGAAGCGATTGTGGCGCTGATCGAGAATGACGGTTCGCCGTATTTATGCGCTTATATCGTTGCGGAGCAAACAGAAGGACAGGCGAGTGTTCAGAGTCAACTGAGAGGCAAACTGCCGGCATTTATGATTCCCGCCGCGTATGTGCAGCTCACGAAGCTGCCGCTGAACGCAAGCGGCAAGGTGGACAAAAAACGTCTGCCTGCGCCGGAGCGCACGGTCCCATATGAAGCGCTCGCCACAAATACGGAGATCATTGTCGCAGGGTTGTGGCAAGAAGTTCTTCATTCGGGGCAGGTTGGCGCGCTTGACCACTTCTTTGAGCATGGCGGTCATTCCCTGAAGGCTGCCGCATTGACCTCGGCAATCTACAAGCATTGCCGGGTGCGTATGCCGCTTCAGGAAATTTTCAAGCTGCCGACGATCAGAGAGCAGGCAGCCTGGATCGACCGGGCTGCCAAGGAAGCGTACGAACCTGTTGTGGATGCGCCGAAAGCCGCATCCTATCCGCTCAGCCCACCGCAGCGGCGCATGTTTTTGGCGGAGAGCCTGGCTGATATCGGACTAACCTACCATATTCCTCTTGCGCTTAAACTGTCTGGTGCTGTGGATGAGACCAGAATCGGAACGGCGCTTCGCAAGTTGATCGAACGGCATGAGCCGCTGCGGACCTCCTATCATTGGATCGACGGCGTTCCGGCCCAGATTGTGCACGATTCGGCCGCCTTTGTTCTGCAAACGGCGGAGCTCGCGGAGACGACGCTTCCGGAATGCTTGAGTGAGTTTTTCCGGCCGCTCCGGCTTGCCGCAGCGCCGCTGCTCGCCGCATGTTATTGCCGGCCCGAATCGGAAGGAGCGGAGGCCTATCTGCTGCTCAACATTCACCACATTGCAGCCGACGGCATATCCGTCAAGCTGCTCATGGAAGAGTTGACCCGTTTAATCGATGGCGAGGAACTTGCACCACCCGCTCTACATTACAAGGATTATGCCGTTTGGCAGGATCGACAGTCCGGCTCGGAACGGGCCAGGGCAAGCCGGGCGTTCTGGACGGAGCAGCTTGCAGAGCCGCCGGCGCCGCTCGATATGCCGTTGGACCGGCCGCGCGGTGACCGTCAGACTTTTGCCGGCGATACGTACATCTTTCACATTCCTGCGGCGCTAACCGCACGGTTGAAAGAAACGGCCGCAAGTGCCGGAGCGAGCATGAACAGCCTGCTTTTTGCGGCGTACGCGCTGTTGCTCAAGGGAACGACGCATCAGCCGGAATTTGCAATCGGTTCGTTGGCGGCAGGCCGGACTCACCCGGACACGGCGCGGATGATCGGCATGTTCAACCAGTTTCTGCCGATACGGATGCGGGTGATCGACGAGCTGCCGATCCTGGCGTTTATCGGTCAGACCCACGGGCGTTTGCTCGCCGCATACGAGCACGGCGATGTCAGCTTCGAGCACATGATCGAATCGGCCCTGTATCCGCATGACCCGTCGCGCAACCCGCTGTTCGATACGATGCTGATCGTTCACAATCAGTTTGAAGACGAGAAGCTGGCGGCCAGCGGCGACGGTTGGAGTATGGAGCCTATGCCAGTCAGCCACGAAACATCCAAGCTGGACTTCAAGCTTGATCTGTACGGCGATGGTGAAGGCGGTCTGCGGGCGGAGCTGGAGTATAATACGGGATTGTTCTATAAAGGCACGATGGAGCGGTTGGCGGATCGGCTGTTTTACATTTTGGAGCAAACGGCCGCCAGCCCCGACCTTACCTGTGGCGACGTATTAATGACAACGCCTGCCGAAGAAGCCGCCTTTGCGACATGGAATGATACGGGACATTCGTATCCGGCGGAGAAGACGATTCACGGATGGTTCGCCGAGTCCGCCCAGAGGTGGCCGGACTACCCGGCGGTGCGGTCGGCCGAAGGCTCTCTGACGTACCGAGAGCTGAATGATAGCGCCGATCGTATGGCTGCCGTGCTTAGAGGCAAGGGGGTTTCGGTCGAAACGATTGTGCCGATTGCCGCTCAGCGCTCATTGTCCATGATGATTGGGATCATGGCGGTGCTCAAGGCGGGAGGAGCCTATTTGCCGATCGATCCGGAGCATCCGCCCGAGCGGATCCGCGGCATTCTGGAAGATAGCGGGGCCAGGCTACTTCTGGCGGGAACGGAGTGGATTCATACGCTCCCGGCCTTCCATGGAGAAACGCTCGATCTGAACGCGCTTGCGGCTGCCTCTGTATCGGAGCTGCCGAAGGGCGAAGAAGAAACGGACCTGTCGCCTCAAGCGGGCCCCGAGCATTTGGCGTATGTCATTTATACGTCAGGCTCCACCGGCAAACCCAAAGGTGTTATGGTGGAGCACCGCTCGGCGATCAACCGGCTGGACTGGATGCAGACGGCTTATCCGTTGAATGAGCGCGACGTTATTTTACAAAAAACACCGATTACGTTCGACGTTTCCGTATGGGAGCTGTTCTGGTGGAGCTTTGCCGGCGCTTCGCTTTATTTGCTGGAGCCCGGAGGGGAGAAGGAGCCGTCCTCCATGCTTCGCGCGATTGAGGAGCAGGCGGTTACGGTTATGCATTTTGTGCCGTCCATGCTGGGCATCTTTTTGCCCTATGCGGCGGACAGCGGCAGAAGCGGCGAGCTTTGTTCCCTGCGATACGTATTTGCAAGCGGCGAAGCGCTCAAGCCCGCGCATGTCGCAGGTTTTTACAGCCTGATGGAGCGCGGCGGCGGTAAGTGCCGGCTCATTAATTTGTACGGCCCGACGGAAGCGACGGTCGATGTCAGCTATTACGATTGCCCGGACACTGGGGCGGGTACAATTCCGATCGGCAAGCCAATTCATAACATCCGTCTCTACATTGTGGACGAGCGGATGAGAAAGCAGCCGATCGGCGTGTCCGGCGAGTTGTGCATCGCGGGTGCCGGTCTTGCGCGCGGATATCGCAACAGGCCGGATTTGACGGAGCAAAGCTTTATTCCGAACCCGTTTGCCGCAGGAGAGAAGCTATACCGGACCGGTGATCGCGCAAGGTGGCTGCCGGACGGCAATATTGAATATTTGGGTCGCTTTGACCATCAGGTCAAGCTGCGCGGCCTCCGCATCGAATGCGGGGAGATCGAGCACGCGCTGCTCTTGCAGGCGGAAGTTCGCGATGCCGTGGTCACGGCAGTGACGGACCAAACGGGAGAGCCGGCACTTTGCGCATATCTCGTGACCGCGGACGGGGAGACTCCAGAGGAAACGAGCCTTCGGGCGGCACTTAAGGAACTGCTGCCGGAGTATATGATTCCTTCATATTTTGTTGCTATGGAAGCGTTTCCGATGAGTCCGAGCGGCAAAACAGACCGCAGCAGCCTGCCGCAGCCCCGGCTCGCTGAACCGGCGGCTTTCGGCGAGGCGCTGGCTACACCGACCGAGCATCGGCTTGCCGAGCTTTGGCTGGAGGTGCTCGGTCTGGCCGCAAGCAGGCCGGACGATGGAGCGGCGATCGGGAGAGAAGCCCATTTCTTTCAAATGGGCGGCCATTCCTTGCGCGCTGCGCAGCTTGCAGGCTTGATCGAGCAGAGGTATGAAGCGGCATTCGCGATGAAGGATGTGTTCGCCGCTCCTCTGCTGCGGGAAATGGCGGCCCGCATCGACAACGCGGCCCCCATGCGGGCCACGGTTATTGCCCGGGCGGAAAGCCGGCCGTTCTATCCGTTGTCGCTCGCGCAGAACAGGCTGTTTGTACTGCAACAGCTTTATCCCGCCAGTACGGCCTACAATCTTCCGCTCGCTTTGAACTTGACAGGCAAGCTTGATCAAGAGAGGCTTCGCGAGGCGATTCAAGGGTTGATTGACCGCCATGAACCGCTGCGCACCAGTTTTGACTGGGCAGACGGCAAGCCAGTACAGCGTGTCCATGAGAGGGTTTCGTTTGAACTCGCCATACATGCCTTGATGGATGCTGCGGACCTGAATACATTTGCCCGATCGGTCGTCCGCCCGTTCGATTTGCGAAAAGCTCCCTTAATTCGGGCGTTTCTCGCTACAGACGGCGAAAGTCGGCATACGCTGCTGCTGGACATTCACCACATCGTCGCCGACGGCGTGTCCATGAATGTGATGGCGAGCGATTTTGGGCAATTGTATCGCGGCGGCTCCTTGCAGCCGCTGCCAATTCACTATAAGGATGCCGCCGTTTGGCAGCAGGAGTGGATGGCTTCGGAGGCGAGAGAGCGGCAAGAGCAGTATTGGGCGTTACAGCTAACGGGTATGCTTCCTGTGCTGCAACTGCCGACCGATTATCCGCGTCCGCCTGAACAAAGCTTCCACGGCGCCAAGCTTGCACTGCCGATTCCGGCGGAGCTTGTCGAGGGAATCGGAACGGCGGCGGAGCAATGGGGTGTTACGCCATTCCATATCTGGCTTACAGCCTACCATACGTTATTGCATCTGATGACAGGGCAAGACGATCTTATCGTCGGCACGCCGATCGCCGGCCGCTTCCATCCCTCAACCGAGGCTCTGGTCGGCATGTTTGTCAATACGCTGCCGATTCGCAGCAGGCCATCCGGCGAACTGCCGTTCAGAGCGTTCGCCGAACAGCTCAAAGAAACTGTGTTTGCCGCGCTGGATAACGGCTTGCTCCCTTTTGAGTATATGGTGACGATGCTGAATATACCGCGCGACCTTAGCCGCAATCCGTTGTTTGACACGATGTTTGTTATGCAGCATAGGGAGGCCGGACAAACGGCGGCGGACGCCTTGCAATTCGAGGCGCAAGTGCCGGACAATCGCGTATCGAAGCTGGACTTGACGTTTGAGATTGCGGATCAGGGCGCAAAAGGCGCAGACTTGACGATCGAATATGCGACGGCACTGTTTAAAGAAGACAACATACGCAGAATGGCGGAATGGTATTTGCGTATTGTTGGTCTTGCACTGGCCGAACCGGATCGTTCGCTTGGAAGAATCGGGCTGCAGGGTGACGCGGCTTCGCAGAAGCAGAGCGAAGCGTTCAATCGCACGACCGTGCCGTATGCAAGTGGAGATACGGTAGAGGTTTACCTCGAAAGACAAGCGGCGGTAACGCCGCAGGCCGTTGCGATTGTGTCGGAGGACGGAGCATTGACGTATGCGGAATTGAACCGGAGGTCGAACCGGCTGGCTCAGGCGCTCAGAAAGCAAGACATCAAGCGCGAGGAACGCGTGGCCGTTGTGATGGATCGCAGCCTGGAGATGATGATTGCCATCTTTGGCGTGCTGAAGGCAGGCGGTGCTTATGTGCCTGTTGCGCCAGGCTTGCCGCCGGAGCGAATCCGCTACATGTTGGACAATTCCGGAGCCAAGCTTGTTTTGACGAAGGGCGAAGCCCCGCAAGGGCTGGAGGTGTTCCTGCCATTTATGGACATTCATGAAGCGCTGGCGCAGGAACGAGACGACTTTCCTGTGGAGAAGCTCCATGATTCACGTTCGCTTGCTTATGTGCTGTATACCTCGGGCTCGACCGGACAGCCGAAAGGGGTCATGATCGAGCATCATTCCATCGTCAACCGGATCGGCTGGATGCAGAAGCGATACGGACTGGACACAAGCGGAGTCATTATGCAGAAAACGCCGATTACCTTCGACGTATCGGTCTGGGAGCTGTTCTGGTGGAGCTTTGCTGGAGCCAAGCTGGTCCTGCTGCCTCCGGGCGGCGAAAAGGACCCCGCGCTTATGATGGATACGATTGCGCGGCATGGCGTAACGACGATGCATTTTGTGCCATCCATGCTGCACCTGTTCCTGGAACATCCCGGCTTGAGGCGCGGCGAGGCCAGACTGGAGAGTCTGAGTCATGTATTCGCCAGCGGCGAAGCGCTGACTGCGGATCAGGTGCGGCGGTTCCGTGAGCGGATTGGAGTTCCGTTCGATGTCAGGCTTGTGAACTTGTACGGCCCGACCGAGGCGACGGTTGACGTTTCCTATTACGATTGCTCTGACGGTGATATTCCGATCCAGGTGCCGATTGGTAAACCGATCGACAATATCTCGCTATATATCGTGAGCGAAGCGATGAAGCTCCAGCCTGTCGGCATTGCCGGGGAACTGTGCATATCCGGCGCGGGCCTGGCACGCGGTTATATCGGCCGGTACGATTTGACGGAAGAAAAGTTCGTCGTTAATCCGTTTGCGGCGGACAGTCTGATGTATCGGACAGGAGACCTTGCCAGATGGCTGCCTGACGGAACGATCGAATATTTGGGCCGAATGGACCATCAAGTAAAAATAAGGGGCCAGCGCATCGAATGCGGAGAAATCGAGCATATGCTGCTCAGTCATCCGGGGATTTCGGAAGCGGTGGTCATGAAGCGGAACGCCGCAAGCGGAAGCGAATATTTATGCGCGTACATCGTTTGCTCCGAAGCTATCGATCATCAGGAATTGCGGGATTTTGCAGCGCAGCGGCTGCCGGATTATATGGTTCCACAGGCCGTGGCGGAACTGCCGGCCATGCCACTGTCTCCAAACGGCAAAATCGACCGGAAGGCACTGCCGGAGCCTGAGCCTGCGGCGGATAGCGGCACTCCGTTTGTCGAAGCGGTAAGCGACATCGAACTGGCAATTGCCGCAGTATGGCGCGAAATCCTGCAAAGGGACGACTTCGGCACCCAACATCGTTTCTTTGACGTTGGGGGAGAATCACTGCTGCTGGTACGGGCGCATCAACGGCTGGAGGAATTATATCCCGGCGCTCTCGGCGTTACGGATTTATTCACCTATCCGACGATCGCATCGCTTGCGGCTTATCTGGAGTCGAGAAATCGCGAGCTTGCGAGCTGGAGCTGGAGCGGTCTGCCTATGGCAGACGACTGCGTTAGCACTGGCTATGCAGCGGAGCGTATCGGCAGCGTTCAGTTTCAACTGGACCAGGCGGTTGCGGAAGGGCTTGCGGAACTTGCCGCATCCCGCTCGGTGACCGTTGAAGCCGCGGCTTATGCCGTATATCTGTACTTTTGGCGCGGCGAGTCGGGTATGAGCCGTCTTGTGCTTCCGGCAATGACGGACAAAGGGCTGATTGCCCCGAATGAAATCGACTTTGCGGAGGTGCGCGATTTCGATACGCTGCTGCGGCATGCCGCCAAACGGACAGATTCGGAAGAATGTTATACCGCGCGGCAAATCAAAAAGCAGCCGCAAGATAAAGCCGGATTTGCCTTGTTCCCGTTATATGCAGGAGCAGCGCAGCATGGTTTCAAGGAACGGGAGGCGCTATTGGAACGATTCGATGTTGTGCTGTATATGGATGGCGCTGCCGCACCTAACGTGGCGGAAGGGCCAGAGCTTGGCGGGGTATGGACGTATAACGCCCGGCGCCTTAGCAAGGAAGCGGTACTGGATTGGGCTTCCGCTTATCTGGAGCTGCTGTCGAGCGTGGTCGAGCAATATCGTGCCGCAACGGGCAGCGCTGTCTCGGGAGCATAGTACGAGCCAAGTCGGGTAGTGCCTGACCTGAGAATACATCTGACGAAGGAGAAAGGAGCTTTCCTGTGAAAAAAATGTTGACCACGATAGGGAATATCGCACTTTATCTCGGGGTCTTTTATGCGCTGCTCTATCTGCTTCGATCTACTTACAATTACGAAGTGACGCTGTCCTTCGCCAAGTTTCTGGATCGCAACCCGGCCATGTTTATGGTCGTTCTGTTCACGCTGATTACGCTTGTTTACATGCTCGTCTTTCTTATCAAAGGATGGATTTGGCCCCATGCGGAAAAAAATCTGTTCCGAGCATCGGGCTTCAAACGGCTGAGCGCCTCGCGTGTCTTGTTGATGATTGGCCTGGGTCTTGCCGCAAGCGTGTTCAGCATCGGGCTTATCGTTATTGACGATGTTGCGCAGCAGTTCCCGTCCATTCCCGCGCTTGTCAACGATCTGATCAGGGGGGATTCGATCTGGTACGTCATTCTGGGCGCCGGTTTGATCGGCCCGGCATTTGAAGAAATATTATTCAGGGGCCTTATTTTCAACGAGCTTCGCAGAGTTATGCCGGTATATGTGGCCTTGGTGCTGCAAGCAGCGGCTTATGCCTACTTCCAGCCGAGCGCGGTGCTTTCGGTCATCAGCATCGGTTCGGGCCTGATTTACGGATCGCTGTATTTGCGCACCGGATCGCTGTGGGCGCCTATTCTGGTACAGAATACGGCCATGAGCACAATCTTTTTATTTAAATACATCGGGTTCTACGAATGGTTTGACAAGCTGGGCGATACTTCGCTTTACATCATTACAGCACTCTGTCTGGCTGCATTGATTGGAGGCTCCGTCTATGTCTGGCGGACCTCCGGCAACGGCGGCATCGGCGCACGCGCCGGCCAAGCGCTGACGGCTGACACGCCGTCGGCAGCACAAAAGGGGGTCTGACGCATGACGGCGTGGAGAATGATGCTGGCTCGCGTGGCCGTTGTTATCGGCCTGTATTTTGCATGGTTTTTTACCGTTACGACATTATTTTTCGATTATGTATACCCCAGAAGTACGTGGTTTGAACAGAACACGGTAACCGTTATTATTTTGAACGATATGGTAGGTTTGCCGCTCATGCTGCTGGCCTGGAAGTTTATATTCAAAGAAAATTTGTTTAAAGCGGCCCAATTCCGCGTAATGGGGGGCAAATCGGTGGCGATCGCTTTATGGATCGGACTTGGAGCCGGGCTGTTTACAGTCGCTTTCTCCCGGCTTCCGGCCATCGCATCGGACAAGTACCAGTTCCGCGAATTGTTTGATTACCTGAACCGCGCGGAATGGTATGTGTTTCTGATCTTCCTGATCCTAGGAAATATTTACAAGGAGACGTTGTTCAGAGGCATTCTGATGAATGAGTTCAGACGTGTGCTCCCGGTTTGGATCGCAATTGTGATTCAGGGCGTGTTGTACGGGGCGTTGTTTTTTTTCGGAGACATTCCGTTGTCGCTGTATGGTTTTCTCGGCGCCGTTATATTTGCGCTCTTGTATGTCTGGTTTAAATCCATCTGGGCGCCGATTGCCGCGCAAGTCGCCTGTCAGGGCAGCCAGTACTTGCTTTGGCATTACGGGCCGGAGACGACCGACGTTACCGTCATGTCCGCCTGGATGGCTGTAGCGGCCATCATGATTGCGATTGGCATATTCCTTGCGTTCAAGCATCGCTCTTCGATCTTGACGCCGCTGTCTTCCAAGGCGGTGACGTCGGCGTGAAGGGAGTACGGATAGCGGGAAATACAGTCTTATATTTGATCATATATGCGGCGATTGTGATGCTTGTCAATCAAGCGCTCTACAACTGGGTCGGCGATCCCGGGCTGAAAGACTGGATCCAAGGCAATTCCGGCATAGTGCTGATTGTATCTAATATCATCGTGCTTGCCGTCTATCTTCTGCTGCTTCACTGGCAAAAAATTTCGCTCAAGGACTTGGGGGTTGTTCCTGTGCGCGGCGGAACGTTGCTGCTTTCCGCAGGGACGGGCGTCTGGCTCGGTTTGTTTATCGCCGCGTTCACCCGTCTTCCGTGGATAAAAGCCAACTTTCCTGCATTTTCGGATCTGGTCGCTTTTGTCACCGGCGGCAGCTTGATGATTTTTGTGCTCGGCAGCTTACTGCTGGGGTCTTTGCTGGAGGAATGGCTTTTTAGAGGAATGCTGTTCCATACTCTGCGTCAACGTCTTTCCGTTCCGTGGACGGTTCTGCTCCAGGCCGTATTATTCGGCGCTGTATTTATGAATATGACGATTGGGGCATTTGCAGCGCTGGGCGCAATCGTATACGGTGCCGTTCGCGCCGGCTCGCATTCGCTTTGGGGGTCACTTGCGGCCCATGTGTGCAGTACAGGCACCTTGTATATCGTGCTGCAATGGGCGGGCGATTGGCAGTCCGGTACGCTTGGATTATTAGCCCTGATCAGCGGACTCGGCATCGTCGCGCATGTATTGCTGCTGCTGCGCGGGAGCGGCGGAAGGGCTGAAAAAGAACAGTTCGTCAGCGATTCCATTACTAGCTAGGGGGAAGGGCGCCATGTTTCAACTGGATTTGCTGGATACCAAAAAAGACACATCCGGACGGAAGGGGCAAAGCGGGGGCTCCGTCTCCAATGTTTCTCTCAAAGATATTGCGATTGTCGGGATATCCGCCAAGCTGCCGCGCGCAGATACGCACGAAGCCTTCTGGGAACTTCTACGGAGCGGCAAGGACCTCGTAGGCGGGTTTCCGGATTCCCGCAAGGAGGAATTGAAGCCGTATTTGCGCCGCATGGAGGCACAATACGGCTCCGTTTCCTTTTTCGACGGGGCGTATATCGAAGACATTTCAGGTTTTGACTATTCTTATTTCCGGCTTTCGCCCAAGGAAGCCTCGCTGATGAGTCCGGCGCAGCGCCTGTTCCTGCAAACAGCCTGGGGCGCGCTTGAGAATTCGGGGTATGGCGGAGATGCACTGCATGGTTCGCGCACCGGCGTCTTTGTCGGCTACAACGCGGACGCGCTGCATGATTACAAGCGAATCATCGAATCGCTGGACCCGGATGCCTTGTCCATGGCGGCGCCCGGCAATTTGAGCTCCATGATACCGAGCCGGATTTCGTATTTGCTTAACTTGCGCGGACCGGCGATCAGCGTGGACACCGCCTGCTCTTCCTCGCTGGTAGCGGTCCATCTGGCATGCCAATCGATCCGCAGCGGCGAATGCGAGGCGGCGATTGCCGGCAGCGTCAAAATTAACGTGCTGCCGCTGGATACGGGCATACGGCTTGGCATCGAGTCAAGCGACAACCGGGCCAGAACGTTCGACGACTCGGCGGACGGAACAGGCATCGGCGACGGCGTGATTGCGCTGCTGCTCAAGCCGTTGTCCCGCGCGCAGGAGGATGGCGATCCTATATATGCCGTCATCAAAGGCAGCGCGATGAATCAGGACGGCAGCTCGGTCGGCATTACCGCTCCGAACGCCCTCGCTCAGGAGGACGTCATTGCGCGGGCTTGGCAGGATGCGGACATTGATCCCGAGACGGTGACGTATATGGAAGCGCACGGCACGGGAACCTCGCTGGGCGATCCGATCGAAATCGACGGGCTGACACGCGCTTTTCGGAGATATACCGATAAACGGCAATTTTGCGCCATTGGCTCGCTGAAAACAAATATCGGCCATCTCGATCATGCCGCCGGCATTGCGGGGTTGCTCAAGTCGATCTTGTCGCTTGTCCACAAGCAGCTTCCGCCGACTCTTCATTACCGCTCGCCGAACCGAAACATTTCGTTTGTGGATTCGCCCGTTTATGTCAATGACGAATTGACGCCATGGGTGACGGACGGTGAAGCAAGAAGATGTGGAGTAAGTGCGTTCGGCATGAGCGGGACCAATTGCCATGTTGTACTGGAGGAGGCTCCCCCCGGCATGCCTTCGGGTCGTTCGGACAGAGCAGAGCTGTTCTGCCTGTCCGCGCACAGCATGACGGCGCTGGAGCGCCTCGTGCTGCTGATGCGGGATTGGGCTCTGCAGCATCGCGGCGATGAGAGCAGCAGCCTGGCCGACCTTTGCTATACCTTGGCCGTCGGCCGGGGAGCCCATCGGTATCGTCTGGCGATTACGGTAAGCGGCTGGGAAGAGCTTGCCGAGACCTTGCGTGCCGTAGCCGAAAGCGGCCTTACCGGCCTTACGCTGCCGAACGTCCGTTTCGGGACGGTCGATTCGGATACGGCCGGGAATATACGGCAGCAACCCGTTTTAAACGAACGAGAAATGGGAGTGCAGGAGCTGGGCCAACGTTACGTGGGAGGATATGAGATCGATTGGAAGGCGGTATACCGGGACCGGGGACAACGCCGCCAACGGCTGCCGCTTCCGACGTATCCGTTCGATTCTCACCGTTGCTGGGTGGAGGATGCGATCGCCGGAGCGGCGCTTCATACGCCATTTGCGGCCTGGAGCGGGTATTCTCTCGTTGGAGATATTCCCGAAGAGCTTGGACAAGAAATGAACGAGACGTTTGCCAGATGGCAAGCCGCGCTGGAGCAGAGCGGCGGGAAGACGAGTCAGCGCCGCCGCGGCGTTGCATTAACCGGGGAGCGCTCCGGTCTGAAATGGGAGCAGCATGCCGCTGATGCCTGGGGAGAGCTGCTCGGTTATGACGAATTGCCTGCGAATGCGGGGTTTTATGAACTAGGCGGAGATTCCATTATTGCGCTCAAAATTGTAAACCGGCTCAGCGAGCTTGCGGGCGTCCGCATTCAAGTGGCGGATTTGCTGAGGCATGCGGATCTGCCTTCGTTCACGGCGCTGATCGAGCGGAGGCTCAGGGAAAGCGGCGCAGCGACAGCACAAAGAACGAACGCTGGACACGATGAACAAGGGGCGGCTGCCGGGAACGGCGGCCATGAGGCGAACATCGGTCATGACGGGCAAGCGGCAGATGGTGACTGTGACGGAACAAGATCGGACGGCGAATATGTCGGGCCGTTGACAGGCCAAGCGTCCGAATCTTTGTCCGGCGATACGATGGAGCCGATTCCAAAGGCGGCTCCGCAAGAGCATTATCCGGTTTCATCGCCGCAGAAGCGCATGTATTTGCAGCAGCAGGCGATGCCGGATGATCGCAGCTACAATTTACCCGAATCCCTGCACTTGGACGGGGCTGTTGATGCTGACCGGCTGGAGGCCGTCCTGCAAACCATCATAGAGCGTCACGAGACGCTTCGCACCACCTTTCAAGTCATCGACGGAGAAATCAGGCAGCGCATTCACGCCTCCGTTCCTTTCCGCCTGATTCGCATGGAGGCGGATGAAGCGGAAGCGGACGGCGTGCTGCGAAGCTTGTTCCGGCCGTTCAGGCTCGATACGGCTCCGCTGCTCCGCGCAGTCTTGCTGACACTGGGGCCGGAGCGCCATGTGCTGTTTCTTGATATGCATCATATTGCATCCGATGGCATGTCGGCGGGCATTCTTTTGTCTGACCTGATGACTTTATATCAGGGAGATTCGTTGCCGCCGCTGACGCTGCAATACAAGGATTATGCGGTATGGCAGGAGAGTAGGCCGCTCTGCGGCAACGCCGAACGGTATTGGCGCGAGCAATGCCTGGGAGACTGGCCGCTGCTTACGCTTCCGGCCGATGCCCCGCGTCCGCCCGTCAAAAGCAATCGTGGCGAAACGTTCGACGTATACGTCGAGGCCAGTTTGACGGCGGCTGTGCGCAGTCTCGCAGCCGAATCGGGCGCGACACCCTTTATGGTGCTGTTATCGGCGTACTACACTTTCCTCGCCCACTATACAGGGGCCGAGGACATTGCCATCGGCACGCCGATTGCGGGACGAAACAGGCGCGAGCTGGAAGCGATCGCGGGCATGTTCACCGGCACACTTGCGCTGCGCGCATATCCGCGCGCCGACAAACCGTTCAGAGCCTTTTTGTCCGAAGTGAAAGAGATAGCGACTGGGGCTTACGCCCACGCCGATTATCCATTCGAGGAAATCGCGCAATGGATAGACAGAAGGGACGCCAGCCGGAGTCCGCTGTTTGACACGATGTTCATCATGCAAAACTTGAGTATTCCAAACGCTTCCTCTGCGGGATTGTCGTATCGTCACCACCGCTTTGAGCATGGCACGGCCAAATACGATTTGATGATTCAGGCTGTGGAAGATGGCGCGGAATTGCGGCTTGTCGTGGAATATAATACTGATTTGTTTCGGCGGGCCACAGCCGAGCGGTTCATGCGGCATTATGTGCAGCTGCTGCGCAGCGTGACGCTCCGTCCCGACGCCGCACTCGGCGCAGCGGAGATGTTGACGGAAGAGGAGCGCCTGCAAATATTGGCGCTGGGGAGACGCGATGCGGACTTTCCGCCGCCGCGCTGTCTGCATGAATGCTTCAAGGAACAAGCGGAGGCCGTTCCGGGCCTCCCGGCCGTATCTTGCCGCGGTGAATCCATGACCTATCGGGAGCTGGATCGCCGCACCGATGCGCTGGCGCGAACCTTGCGCACCAAAGGTGTGGGACGCGGCAGCGTAGTCGGCATCATGGCGGAGCGCTCCATTCCGATGCTAACCGCTATGCTTGCCGTTATGAAAGCCGGAGGCGCTTATATGCCTGTAGATCCGCATTATCCCGGGGAGCGCATCCGCTATATGCTCGAAGACAGCGGCGCGGAGCTGGTATTCACGGACGGCGCGCGTACCGGAGCCGCGGCTGTCGTGCCGGCCTCCTTACAGGTGCTGGACATTGCGGATGAAACGTTGTTCTCCAGTGTAGACGATTCCGCTTCGGTATGGCCGCAGGATGCCGGCGATCCGATGTATGTCATCTATACTTCCGGTTCTACGGGTCAGCCGAAAGGAGTCATTGTACCGCACCGCAGCTTTTACAATTTCGGACATTCGTTCAAGACGTTATTCGATGGGCAATATGGGGAGAGAGACAGATGCCTCAGCCTGACCAACATATCGTTTGACGTTAGCGTAGCGGAGCTGTTTATGCCGCTTATGTTCGGGGCTTGCACAGTCCTTTACCCGGAGCCGAAATTGCTTGATCCGCGGCGAATTGCCGAGGTGATTGCGGAGGAGCGGATTACATTCGCTTATTTGCCGCCGTCTTTGCTGAAAGAGGTTGCGCGGATTTTGGAGCAATCGGCCCCTGAGATTACACTAAACAAAATGCTCGTTGGGGTAGAGCCGATTAAAGACGAAACGCTGGAGCTTTATACGAAGCTTAATCCCGAGATTCGGATTATTAACGGTTACGGCCCGACGGAGGCGACAGTTTGCTCCAATATGTACGCATACAAGCCGGGCGCTTATCTCGGCGGCTATGTGCCGATTGGGAGACCGATGCACAATGTCGAAATTTATATATTCGGTTATGGCGGCCAGCTTGCCCCTATGAGTGCGGCCGGGGAGCTGTATATTGCAGGCAGCGGCCTTGCCGACGGTTATGTGAACAAGCCGGATATGACAGCCGAGCGCTTTTTACCGCATCCTTACCACGAGGGCCGCTTCATGTATCGCACCGGCGATATTGCAAAGTGGTTGCCGGACGGCAACGTGATGTATGTGGACCGGGCGGACCAACAGGTAAAAATTAGAGGCGTGCGGATTGAGATGAACGAGGTTCGCTCGCAATTGATTTCCCTCCCCGAGGTGGAGGATGCGGTTGTGGTTGTCCACGAGCAGTCAAACGGCGACAAGGAGCTGTGCGCTTATGTAGTCGCTTCGGACAAGATCCCTTCGCGGGAATGGCGAAGAAAACTGAAAGAAAAGCTTCCGGAGGCCATGATTCCGGCTTATATCGCGGCTATTGACGCGATACCTATGACTCCGAACGGGAAAGTGGACCGGAGTGCCTTACCGGAGCTGGATTTCGGGCTTCGGGAGCGGGGAAGGCCTGAACTGCCGCGAGACGAAATGGAAGAGCTCCTAGCGGCTATTTGGGAGGAAGTGCTGGGCGGTACTGCCGGACCAATCGGCATTCACGACGACTTTTTCGAGCTTGGCGGCCACTCCTTGAAGGCTGCGGTGCTGGCAGGCAAACTGCAGCAGGCGACGGGCACCGAGGTTCCGCTCAGTCTAATATTCGAGCTCACCTCCATTGCGGAAATGGCTGCCTGGCTGAAGGATCGGGACGGCGCCGCTTCAGCGGCCGAGCCGATCCCGAAGGCGGAGCGCCGTGATTGGTATCCGATGTCGCGTGCCCAGCGCCGCCAATATATGATGCAGTTGCTGGCCGGTGACGCCACAATGTATCATGTGCCGTTCGCGCTCCGCTTGCAGGGCAGACTCGATGCTGTGCGGCTGGAAGACGCGTTTACAGCGCTGATCGGCCGACACGAAATTTTGCGGACGACCTTCCATATGACAAATGATGAGTTCCGGCAAATGGTTCATCCGCCGTATGCGTTCAAGCTTGAGACGCTGGACCCTGCAGCGTTGACCAGGGACGAAACGCTGCTGGGAACACCGCCGGACGGCGCCGAAGTGACGAGGCTGATGGAAATCTTCCAGCGCCCGCTTTATCTGGACAAGCTGCCGCTGCTGCGGGCGGGGCTGCTGCGGTTGAATGAGGAAGATCATTTGCTGCTGCTGGATATCCATCACATTATTACGGACGGGGTATCTTCCGGATTACTGGTGAATGAGCTGTCACAGCTGTATGCCGGAAGAGCACTGCCCGAGCTGCGCGTGCAATACAGCGATTATGCGGTGTGGCAGGAAGCCGGATTTGCAAATGCCGATTATTCGGAGCATGAGCGGTACTGGATGGAAATTTTCGAAGGCAAGCTTTCTGTGCTGGAGTTACCGACGGATCGGCCGCGGCCGTCTTTGCCGAGCTACAAAGGACGCCGTCATACGTTCCTGCTGGACGCTCGGACAACGGCGGAGGCGCGAAAGCTGGCGCGGGAAGCGAAGACGACGCTGTATACGGTGCTGCTGGGCGCTTTTGCCGTGATGCTGGCCAAATACAGCGGGCAGTCCGAAGTGATTGTGGGCACTCCCGCCGCCGGCAGGGAGCATGCCGATACGCATAACATGATGGGCATGTTCGTCAACACACTGGCGCTGCGGACAAGGCCGCAAAGAGACAAGACGGTAGGTGCCTATATGGCGGAGCTTCATCACCACGTCATAGAGGCGCTTTCGCTCCAGACGTATCCTTTCGAGGAACTGGTCGAAGGGCTGAAGGCAGATAGCGACAGAAGCCGCAATCCTTTGTTTGACGCCATGTTTGTCTTGCAAAATATGGACAGGCCTGTAATGGAGGGAGGCGGCCTCGTCTTTGGCGAAATGCCGTTCGAGGCAGGGACAAGCAAATTCGATCTGACTCTGGAAGCGGTGGAGCGCGAAGCGGAAATCGAATTCCAACTGGAATACGCAACGGACTTGTTTCATGAGAAAACCGCGCGCCGCATGGCGGAAAGCTATACCGCACTCGTGCGGGAGATGTGCCAATCGCAGGGGCGCACGATCGGCGAGCTTGAGCTGATGAGTGAAAGCGAACGTGAACAGTTGCTGGCAATGTTGGCCGGAGGAGGTATGCCGGAACAGGCCGCGAGTAGAGAGGGGAGCAGTGGCAGGATGGAGATTCGAACTGATAAAGGCATGACGGACCGACAAGGAAACGCGGCGGCGGCTTCCGCACAAGCAACGGCGGAATGGATGGGGTTTGTACAGGAAGTCGAGCGCCAGGCGGCGCGTACGCCGGATGCGGTGGCCATTCAATTCGGCGCTGATACGGTTACGTACGCCGAGCTAAACGAACGCGCAAATCGGCTTGCCCATTCCTTGCGTGAGAAGGGTGTGGGGCCTGAGCGCATAGTTGCGCTGATGGCATCCCGCAGCCCGCTTCTGCTTGTCGCCATATTGGGTGTTCTGAAATCCGGAGGCGCGTATGTCGCCATTGATCCCGCTTACCCGAAAGAGAGGATCGACTGGATGCTTGAGGATTGCGGCGAAGCGCTTTTACTTACAGAAAAAGCATATGCGGGGGTCGTAACGAAAGCCGTCGCGAAGTGGTATCTGGACGATCCGGAGCTGTATACGGCTGACAGGGGCAATCCTGAGTTTGTCCACACACCGGACCATTTGGCGTATGTACTGTATACGTCAGGATCGACCGGGCGGCCCAAAGGAGTAATGATCGAGCATCGAGGGCTGACGCATTTCATCAGCGGCTTCCGAAATCGGATTCCGTTTGAGAAGGGCCAGAGCATCCTTGCGATGGCATCGGTCTCCTTTGATATTTTTGTCGTTGAAAATCTGCTTCCGCTCACGCTGGGTATGCGGATTGTACTCGCGAGCGAAGAGGAACGGGGCGACGCCGCTTTGCTGCAAGGTCTGATCGACGCTCACGGCGTCGATGTGCTGCAAATAACGCCATCGCGCTTTAAATGGTGGATGAATCAGCGAAACGAAACGGACGGCTTGCAAAAGCTGCGTATATTGATGATCGGGGCGGAGCCGCTGACGTCCGATGTGCTTAGCAGGCTGCGCGCCGCTACCGGAGCCAGATTGTTTAATCTGTACGGTCCGACGGAGACGACTGTGTGGACCTCGATCCGAGAAGTGACTGAGGGCGAGGACATTTCGATCGGCACGCCGATTCTAGGTTCTGTCATGATGGTACTTGACGAAGGACTGAAGCTGCAGCCGACAGGCGTAACGGGCGAAATTTGCATCGGCGGGCCGGGCGTCGGGCGCGGGTATCTCAGCCATCCCGAGTGGGATGTCGCTTTTGTGCCGAATCCGTATGCACCGGGCGAGCGCGTGTATCGCACGGGCGACCTTGGGCGCAGGCTTGAAAATGGGGAGTTTGCCTATGCGGGACGCCGCGATTTCCAGGTGAAAATCAGGGGGCACCGGATTGAAATCGGTGAAATTGAGCAGTTGCTGCTTCGCCATGAGGATGTGAAGGAAACGGTAGTCACCGCGTTTGAGGAAGAGGATGGGGAATATGCGCTTTGCGCGTATGTCGTCATGCAGAACACCGCGGCAGCGGATGCGGAGCAAGGCGGCTCCGTGCCAACCGGAAGGTTGATCGCGCAGTTGCGCGAATATCTCGGGGATAAGCTGCCTTCCTATATGGTTCCTGCCTTCATGGTCGTTCTGGATGCGATTCCGCTTACACCGACTGGCAAAATCGACAGAAGGGCGCTGCCGAAGCCGGGACCGGCCGACGCGGGCAAACGAGAGTTTGTTCCTCTATCGACGGATACCGAGCGAAAGCTGGCGGAAATTTGGAAGCAGCTGCTCGGTACGGATGCCATTGGCGCCAAGGACAGTTTTTTCGAGCTTGGCGGCCATTCCCTGAAGGCTGCGGGCTTGGTCAGCCGCATTGCGGAACGCTTTGGCATCCAAATGCCGCTGCGCGATATTTTTATGAATCCGACTCTGGAAGGTTTGGCAGCCCACCTGGACACTAGCGGAACCGTGACGGCCGCGCGCATTCCAAAGCAGCCGGACCGCGAGTATTACCCGATGTCGAGGGCGCAGCGCCGCCAATTTATGATGGGGCTGATCTCGGGTGAAGCAACGATGTACCATGTGCCGTTTGCCGTGCATATGCAAGGCAAGCTCGATGTGGAGCGGCTGGAGGAAGCTTTCCTTGTGATGATACGCCGCCATGAATCACTTAGAACGACGTTCCATCACGAGGAGGACGAGTTCCGCCAGCGCGTGCATGCGGAGCCGGTATTTACGCTGGAGCGAGGCGCCAAGCTGAGGATGGCGGCGGGCAAACTGCTCGCGGAAGGTGGAGACCAAAGATTGTTCGGCGGTATCAGCTCACTGATGGAGCGCTTTATCCGTCCGTTTGATCTCGGCAGTCTCCCGCTGTTTCGGGCCGGTTTGATTTCGCTTGGCGAGGAGCGCCATCTGCTGCTGCTGGATTTTCATCATATTATAACCGATGGTGTCTCCGTCAGCGTCTTGCTGCAGGAACTGACCACTTTGTACGGCGGCGGCGAGCTGCCGGAGCTGGACATCCAGTACCGGGATTACACAGTATGGCAAGAAGAACGGATTGGCAGCGAGGCCTATATGGGGCATGAGCGCTACTGGTTGGAGGCATTTGAAGGGGAGCTGCCGAAGCTGGAGCTCACAACGGCCATGCCAAGGCAGGAACTGCAAAACTTCGAGGGCAGTCAATTCACCTTCATACTGGATGAGGAGCTGACGCTCAAGATCAAGGCGTTTGCGCGCGAGCGCGGCACGACGTTGTATACGGTGCTGCTCGGGGCTTATTCGATGCTGTTGAGCAAATGGAGCGGTGAGGAAGATATCATTATCGGTACGCCGGTAGCGGGCCGTAATCATTCTCAGCTGGAAGGACTGCTCGGAATGTTCGTCAATACGGTTGCGATTCGCAGTTTCCCCGAATCGTACCGGACAGTTGGCGATTATTTGTCCGAGCTGCATGAGGATGTCCTTCGGGCGCTTGAGCACCAGGATTATCCGTTTGAGGATTTGGTGCAGATGCTTGGAATCGAGCAGGACCGCAGCCGTAATCCGCTGTTCGATACGATGTTTATTTTGCAAAATATTGATCGCGTCGCTTATCGTTCGGGGGGCATTGAATTCGATCCCAAAGAGTTCGATCCGGGGGTCAGTAAATTCGATCTGACTCTTGAAGCGGCGGAGCAAGACGGGAAGATCAGCTTTGCGCTGGAATATGCGACAAGCCTTTTCCAAGAAGAAACCGCCCGGGCACTAACGGATGATTACACGGCGATCATGCGCGCGCTGGTCGATAAGGGAGCAAGCCAAAAAATCAGTGCATTGCTTGCGGAAAACAAGCTTGCTTGAACCAACATTCAGAGCCTAAGGAGGCGGCGAACAATGAAGCTGTCCATGAAAAGGAAACCGTTTAACGAGTTTTGGATGAACTGCATGCTGAACCAAGCGTTTTCCATTGCAGTATCGGAAGATCCCAGCTACAAGGATGCGGCGTATTTGAACATTTACCGTTACTACCCTTGGGAGGCCGCAACGGACAAAGACTTCCGCTATCCGACAATTGACTCACTGTATTATATGGACGATCCGGCCCGATTCCCGCTGTCGCAGGTGATCCGCTATATCGAGCCCGGTCATTTCCGCAGTAAGGAGACAGTGCTGGAGGAAATCAGGGCGATGCTTACAGGTGGACGCAACTTGAGCGTAAACGTCGATTTATATGACTGGCTGCCGGGCAGCATGGCCTGGAAAAAGTTCCATTGGTATCATTATTCGCTGTTTAACGGATACGACCAGGAGCGCGGTGTCTTTTACGTCATTGACGATACGCTTGCGGGCTACGAGGAGCACGAGGTGCCGGAGGAAAGGCTGCTCAAAGCTTACGGCAACTCGGAATACAACGTGAACCCTAATTATTTGGGACCCGCTTTCTACGTCTATAACCTTCAAGAGAAGGTTCAGCCCTACGAGTTAAAACTGGCTGAAGTGGTGGAAAATGCTGAGAGGCTGGCGAGGGAGCTTGGCGAGTTCTCAGTAGAGGGCATGTGGAATGTAGACTCCGACCCGGAGAAGAAGCAAGCACATTTGACCTATGGACTTGTCGGCGTCAACATCATTTGCAATCGTCATATCGCCAACATGCTGCTGCTCCGCTCCTTGCAGGAGAAGAGGCTGATCGGTGAAGCGCTGCATGAATCGCTGTCCGTTCAGCTTGGCGCAGTGAGGAACGGATGGGATCTGGTGAAGGACCGCTTTGTAACGGGGGACTTCGAACGCGGCAGAGAGCTGGCACTGGCGGACGATTTGTTCGCGAAGGAAAAAGCGTTCTGGACCACGCTTGTCGCAGGCGCGTAAAGGCGTTACGTCAATTTCCTGTCTGCGCGATGAGTTCGGCCTGTGCAGCTTGCCAGGCGATTGTATTGCCGACCGATCCTACGCGGGCATTTCATTATAGGAAGGAGCGGGGTCATGGGTATCCGGCTGGCCAGTGACGAATGGGAACAGGAAGGAGTCGGGCGCACTGCGAAGCTGCCGTCTCCCGTTGAGATTTTACAGGCATTGATCCAATTCAATACAACAAATCCGCCGGGCGAGGAAGCCGCATGTATCATGTATATCCGGCAACTGCTTGAGGATGCGGGCATTGAGACGCGGATCCTTGCGCTTGATCCGGACCGGCCCAATCTGCTGGCCAGGATAAAGGGCAGCGGTGAGGCACCGCCGCTGCTGCTGTACGGGCATGTCGACGTCGTTGGCGTCGATATGCAGGCCTGGAGCCGTGACCCGTTTGGAGGCGACATTGAGGGAGGCTTCGTCTGGGGGCGGGGCGCTCTTGATATGAAAGGCGGCGTTGCGATGCTCGTATCGGCTTTCCTCCGCGCACATGTCCGCAAGCTACCGCTGCGCGGCGACCTCATTCTGGCGATTGTCAGCGACGAGGAAGCAGGGGGCGAATACGGGGCTTCCTTCCTCGTAGAGCGGCATGCCGATTATTTTGCGGGCGTAAAGTATGCGCTCGGTGAATTCGGCGGCTTCTCGTTTCATGCGCTGGGGAAAACCTTTTATCCGATTATGGTGGCGGAGAAGCAGTTATGTTGGCTCAAAGCGACGATTCGAGGAGAGGGAGGCCACGGCTCCATGGGTAAGTCAGAAGCTGACTGCATGGAGCAATTGGGGAACATGCTTCAATCTCTTAGCAGAAATAAGCTGCCGATATGTGCGACCCCGGCAGCCCGGTTGATGATTGAAGGCATGTCCGCCGCGTTGCCGCTGCTGCCGGCGCTGCTGCTGAAAGGGCTGCTGCATCAACGGCTCAGCGGCTTCATCCTGAAGCTGCTGGGGAAAAAAGGCGAAACGTTCGCCCCGCTTCTGCGTAACACGGTCAGCGCGACCGTCGTTCGCGGCGGCGAGAAAATCAACGTTCATCCAAGCGAAATTACGGTTGAGCTGGATGGCCGAACGCTGCCGGGCGTCACTCCGCAGCAATTTATGGACGAACTGAGACGATTCGCGATTAATGATTCGATCGGGCTGGAAGTGCTGCGCTATGACCCCTGCGCCGCATCTCCCGACATGGGGATGTTCGGTTTGTTGTCCGATGTGCTGAAAGAAGCGGATAAGGAGGGCGTTCCCGTGCCGATGCTGCTGCCCGGAGGAACCGATGGAAGATTGTTTGCGAGGCTCGGCATTCAAACCTACGGTTTCCTGCCAATGCTTCTGCCTAAGGACATGCAGTTCACCAAACTGATTCATGCAGCGGATGAACGCATTCCTGTAGAAGCGATCGGGTTCGGAACAGATGCGATTTACCAGGTACTGGAGCGGTATGGAGAACAGCCGCTGTCATCGGATGGTTAGTGCAGCTTGCCATGCACATGATGTTACCGTTGACCCATGCAAGGAACATGCAAGTTGTGCATAGAAAAAAAGCGCAAGTTCAGGCCGACTTTCACTGTGGAATAATCCCATAGCATAAGACAAAAAAGCACCTTCAAAAAAATGTTTCCATGTCGTAAGATGTGGAGGACAATTTTGAAGGTGTTTTTGTATGTGAACAAGAGTGTGCTATCCGTTGATTTTTAAGATGCGGACAGGATTGTTGTTAAACAGATATTTTCTCTTTTAAGAATATGACATAAGGTGACATATTTGAGGTCTATAATAGGTGATAGATTAACGAAAGGAGTAACAAATCATGAAACGAAGAATAATTTTAGATTTAGCAGTTTCTTTAGATGGCTTTATTGAAGGGAAAAACGGGGAACTTGATTGGTGTATTATGGATTCTGAGATGGGGTTTATTAATTTCTTGAATCAAATTGATGCTATTTTATATGGAAGAAAAAGCTATGATTTATGGGGGCAATTTACACCAGGAACTGAACAAAATGATACTGAAAAAGAAATTTGGGGATTGGTCCATAGTAAAGAAAAATATGTGTTTTCCCGGACACAAAAAGGGACGGATAATCAAGTAATATTCATAAATGATAATATTCTTGAAGAAATAAATATATTAAAGAATAAGCCTGGTAAAGACATCTGGCTATATGGCGGAGCAAGTCTTATAACAACTTTCATTAATTTAGGTCTTGTTGATGAATTTAGATTATCTGTTCACCCTGTTGTTTTGGGAGAAGGAAAACCGCTGTTTGTGGATATAAAACAGAGATTGAATTTAAAAATCGTTAGTACCAGAACGTTCTCCTTAGGAGTCGTACAACTAATTTATCATTTGGATGGGAAGTAATATATTTGAGATTCGTAAGATAAAAGAGTTAGTTTCAGATTAACAGCGGCAAGTCTAAGACTTTATATAGTCTTCGAACGCCGAGTAAATCCACGCCTGAGCATAACCGGCATAAAGGGCGCGGCGAACGAACATAGGCGGCGATCATAGGCGGCGATGGCCGGCTTATACTGTAAAAAAGCCTTGACCGGATTCGGTCAAGGCTCTTTTACAAGCTAAGCGAGCAGGCCTGGGACGCCCGTCTCGGGAAAGCGGACAACTGCTCGCTGGTTTATGGCGGGAGACGGAATTGGCTATTATGATCCGAGCAGACTGAAAAAAGCGCGAATGGGAAATGATACCGTGTGAATTTATAGATTCCTCCTTGTGTAAGTAGCTTTGAAGTCAGGGACTTGATTTTCTGTCCATAAAGATATATGATTGACCCATCAACTTTCGATGGGTCAATGAATTGAAGGAGGTTTTTATCATCTCTACATGTCATACAGATGACCTGCTGTACTTGCTCATGCATGTAAACAAGCATATTGCAACCCGGTTTGAACGATGTGCTGGCGTTAGTCCCAATCGGCTCGAACTCCTTTGCAAACTGACAGGTGGCCAAATTAGCCAATCGGATCTGCAGAAGGCTGTGTCTATTGATCCTGCTGCGGTGACCCGTCATGTACAGCAATTGGAAGCGGAAGGAATCCTTCTGCGAAATAGGTGTGAAAGAGATAACCGGATTACATTAGTTCAGCTAACCGAAGAAGGCAAAAGTAAAGTAGCGATGTTTAAAGAGGAGAAAGATCGATTTCTGAAGGAACTGCAGGCAGACCTCACGGAATCAGAACGGCTTGGATTTATTCAAGCATTGCGTAAGTTGAACAGCCAGATCCAACAAATGAAAGAAACAAGTAAGAGCCATTCGTTATAGAACTAGGAGAGAACAACATGACTGAAACTACCGCTTTACACAATCATTTTAAAGAAATTATTACATCTCGGCGCTCTGTACGTATGTACGATCCAACGGTCAAAATCAGCCGTGAGGAAATGACTGAAATATTGGAAGAAGCGACTTTGGCGCCGTCATCCGTTAATCTTCAGCCTTGGAGATTTCTTGTCGTTGATAGCCCAGAAGGTAAATCAACACTTGAAGAGCTGGCACCAGGTAACAAAAATCAAGTTATAACCTCCTCTGCAGTCATTGCAGTTTTCGGAGATATGAACGCCTTTGATAATGCAGACGAAATTATGAGTTCTGATGTAGAAAGAGGGTACTATCCTCAAGAGATTAAAGATCAAATACTGGCGAACTATACGGATCTTTTTGGACGTATGCCAGCACAAGCTTTTCGCGAAATGATTCTTATTGACAGCGGTCTGGTATCCATGCAGCTTATGCTTTCTGCTCGTGCTCGTGGATATGATACAAACCCGATCGGCGGATATGACAAATCCCGAATTGCGGAAGCATTTGGTATGGAGAAGGAACGTTATGTTCCGGTTATGCTCATTTCTGTAGGTAAATCTGCTAAAGAGCCGCGTAGGACTACTCGTCTTCCTATTGGCCGTATTACGGAGTGGAAGTAAGGATAAGTTTTTACAGGTCGACCTCTCAGCAAATAATGAGTGTCGCTAGACGAATCAGAAGTGATATTATCCGTCATCAAACAAACGTTAGCATTTCTCCCTTCATCTTCCGACATGTCGGAGGACAAAAACATACACGTATAAAAAGTCGCGGAATCCGCGGCTTTTTTCGCTTTTAAGCATTACATTCGATTAAGTAAATACGGAAGGATCCTGGATGCACATCCGCAGGAGCAGCATGGAGAACGACTCAGCTGTACGCAAACTGCCTCCGTATCGGACCTGGCGAAGCTTACTTTTGCGGATTATATCTGCTTTATGAGGGCCATAACACATACAATATCCAGTGAAAAGAAGTCCTGGCGGCAAACACGATAATGTTCCTTGAAATACATCATTCCCGGATGTTACATTTTGATAGGGCAGTATTGTCACTCCTAAAAAAAGGAAAGAAGGCTGATTACATGGGAATGCGCGGATATTACTTTGCTATGGATGACAACCTGGTGCAGCAAGTCGCAGCAGGCGGCATTGCATTGAAGAGTTTGAAAATAGACGATTATCCCGGACTGGACATTGATAGATCCTGGGAGGCGATTCACTACTTGCTGTGTGGAGATATTTCGGATGGAAAAGCCCCTCTTGGCTATGTTGTTCCGCTGACTTCAGACCAAGGGATCGATTTTGGCTCATTCGGTGCGTTCTCCTTACGCGCCGAGCAAGTTGCAGAAGCGCTTCAGGCTATATCTGAGCTGGATGAAGAGCAGCTCCGCTCGCGCTATGATTTCCAGTCCATGGTCAAGGATGAGGTATATCCTCTTGAGCCTGGCACTGTTACAGATGAGGATGAGGACGCATTCTTTGCCTACATGCTTCAGCATTTTAACGAAATCCGGCGTTTCTACAGCCAAACTGCAGCCGAGGGCAAAGGTCTCATCTTCTATATTTTCTGATTCCTATATAGGAATCATTGCAAGCGGTCAAATCATTACATAGGCTTATGGTATTCCTTCACCATTTCATATTGTTGGACGTAAGAAACGACCCTAAACTTATCTGAAGTTCGGGGTCGTGAAACTTTTATTTAATGTTGGCTTCGCAAATGTCTTGAATTTGAAAAACACCTCGTTGAACTCATCATCGGTTGCCCGGCGGTGAGATCTTAAAATAAACCAAAGCGCTTCCTCTTATAGAAGGGTTCGATGTCCTTCCCATCTTCAATCCAATCGTCCATACCGACGATTTCGAGGGCGATTCCATTTAAATGGGCAGCAGCCGCTGCAATCCCGTTATAAATTTGCTCTTTCCCGCCCGTAGCGTCCACAATAAGCAGATAGCTCTGCTCGTTTCCCCGAATTTTCTGCCGCAAATATGCTTTTTGAATGCCTTTTTGCGTCTTCATATAAGCTTTGAGAGATTCGATCATTTGCATGGGATATTCCTTCGGATCGACCAGCAGAACAGCCGGTTCCTCAGGCACTGCAGCCTCTGTGACTGTGTTGCTTGAGGCTTCGCTTCGTTCTCTGCGGTATTCTTCAATTTTTGCCCGGTTTCTGGAATCGAGCCTGAGCCCAAGGCCCTGCGAATTGATTACGATTCCCGTCATGCCACTGGAGATTGCAGCAAGATCCTCGTACGTAGCCACATTGCTGCTCCATAACTCTTTATCATAGGCCTTCTCGAACTCATACCAGTCCGTAAAGGCCGGCAGCCATTTGGAATCATTGTCGTCCTCCAGGACAGCTGTCAGAATACGATCTCCTTGTCTTAAGATTTTGCTGCCTTGGTTGTCAGTGGAAGAAGAGTCCTGTTCTACCAGCTGGATAGGCAGGAGGTACCGCGCTCCTATAATTTCATCCAGCATGCGCGCTTCCAGCCTTTGAAGACGCTGTTGGTTATCCGCCGTGTGTAGTCTGACGTTCATCGTTTGGAAGAACAGGATCATCGCCTGCTGCAGACCGGGGTTGGTCACCGGAACTTGTATTTCAGGCGTCCCGCTCCAATTCATTGGCGGCATCAACTCATCCCGTTTCACCTCGATATAATATTGACCGTTATCAATGAGGAGGGTTGGAAGGCCCATGATATGAAGCAGACCGATTGTCTCCATGATCTCCTTCCCGCTAATCTCCTTCATTTCAAGCAATATGAATTGCTGGAGGAAGTAGTCTTTTACTTCTGCTGTATACTGTTCCTTCGAGAAAACCCAAACCCGGCCCTCCGCATCCACATAGGGATAGTTGGTCTGCTTGTCAAAAGCTATGTACAGTGCCTCAGCCTCTTTAATCTTTTCTTTTATTCTGTCATTAAGCTCCTGAATCCGGGTATTCAACCATTCACTCCTGACGGGTTGACTAGCTGCTAAACTCTTGGCGTGATGGATCAAAAAAATCACTTCTTGAATCTCCACCCCACTGTAAGCATCTCCGTCCAGATGATCGTTCCGCAGAAATGTATCCACGAGTTCCTCTGCTCTTGCCTGATTCATGGCGTTCCCTCTTTCTCCAATTGTTTTACTAATGAAAAGTATTGGCCCCGCATAAACATAGGGTCTAATTTAGGATATATCATATACTCTTTGTACTCTTCTAATCTTCTTGAAACAGGTGAAACCCCATTCTAATACCGTAATCTACTACCGTTCTCCTACCACAGTGAATTGTTGTCTAAAAGAGAAGCAGAAAACAACAGCCTCATTCTTATAGCGCTGTTCCAGGCTGTAATCATTTACATTTTCGATCAATGCCTTTGCGTTAGCTATGAGTTTGAAAATTTTGACTGGAGGTTATTCCATTGAAGTATCCTTCTATAAAGTACAACTATCCTGAAGGTTCAACAGAAAATCCATATGATCTATCCGTTGACCAGATTTATTAGGTGAAAGGTCAGAGCTGTTTCAAAACCATAAACGAACTGAAATTAAAGGGGAGTACCAGATTGAACAGAAATTTCATCCGTCTATTTTTATTAACCGTATCTTTAATTGCAGTTATCGGGGTTATGGGGTGCTCAAGTCAGTCAAGATCGGAACAACAGGTGAAAGATCATTTAACTGACTACCTGAAAGCATTGGAAAACAAGGATGTTGAAACAATGGTGAAGCTGACCGACGATATTCGATTCCCGGATAAAGAAGAACAGAAAAATCAATACAACAGCATCAATCAAAACATTAAGAATACCTCTATTAAAGAATTAAAACTAATCAGCGAAACGGAATATTTGGGAATGGTGAGTTTAATAGAAGACGATAAGGAGAGGGAAATATCATTTCCTGTAAAGAAAATCGATAACCAATGGAAGATTATAGTGGGTCATACTATCCGAAATTGAGTTGCCATGTTTATCATGAGGAGCACTGCAGCAGGAGCGGAGCTTCATATCATCTCTAGATGGGCTGGTGAATCCAAAATGAGTGAAAAGTTTTGGCTGGTGCTACAGTATCCGTTGAAAAGTGCAAATGGAAGCCAACGTGACCAATGGCTAAGAGATAAAGTAGTGGAATACCTAGAGATATCTCTAGCAGATGCTGGTATCGGCTATGTTGATGGATCGGAAATGGGGAAGTGCATCTCAGCCCCCAAAAAATATGCTCTTAATATATATTGTGTCACTACAGAAGAAGAGCGGTGTATCAACTTGGTAAAAAGAGTTATAAGAGAAAGCAGGCTTGATTATACTCGTATAAAAATTGCTACTATGCCTTATGGGAAAAAGGAAACCTACACTTTGAAATATGCCTATAAAAAAGGTGTTAATGATTTCTCACTATAGCATTGCCGGATGACAAGAACCTATGTCAAAGCGGGTAGCTTCCGTCCCAGGACCGACGGTTTTTGCTGCATATGAGCCTGAATAACGGAACCATGATACGCCACATACAAAAGAACCGTACACCGTCCAAAGACGGCATACGGTTCTTTTCACTTAGAATTGCTGCATGCCCAGTGTGTTCAGCTTCTCGCCTGTAATATCAATGTTTGCCTTCGCCGCAAGCTCTGTGTAGTGAGCGACGCGACGGCGAATCCGATTGTCGGTTTCATCGAGGTTGCCTTCCTGTCCACCGTTGATGACCATGATGGTTGTCCCGAATCCTGGTACAAGCCCTTTCGACAGCTGTGCGGCAGTCGGCACATAATTGCCAACGATGACATCATGAGCGGAAGGTTTAGGATCTTGAGGCGTCATCCAGAAGAGCATCGCAGTCATAAAGCCGAGACGGCCATCGTCTGCAATTCGGTCTGGATCGTTCAGCAATACGTTTTTATCTCCGTAGATGATAGAGCTAAAGAGTCCGTAGTTATAGTTCCAGCTCAACTGGATCGGACCGCGTCCATGATAAGACTTGCCGGCAACAGGCGCGTAGTCTGTATATTCAGGGGCAATGTAGCCGATTGAACCCGAATTGACATAACTCCGCTCTTCGTTGAAGAACAATCCCCATCTTAGTTCGCCATCCGGAGCTGTCGGCCAACCGCCGCCTGTCTCATGGGCGATGTTAGCGATGAAGGCTGCAAACTCGCGTTTGCGGTCTTTCTCTACACCTTCCTTGAGGAACGTTCCGAAATCGACAATCCGGGTGATCAATGGCTTGTTAATTTCCCCAGGGGCGTTGAAATCCGCTGAACGATGGATCAAAGTTTCGGTTTTGGTTGTTTTATCCAAACGATACAGTTCTCTCACTAACGGGCTGCCTGTACGGTATACTTCCTTGTATTTGATATTCGCTGTATCACGAACTGCTGCGATGAAATTGTCATAGGAGTAATAGTCGCTTAATTCAGCTCTATAGTAATCTTGATTCTGGGCAATGGCGTGCCAAGCCGGCGTTCCAGCGCGACGAGGAAAGAGTGACTCGTACTCTGCGCGAGGCAGAATAGATGTAACCGCTTGCGTAGCTTTGTCAGGACTATACTGCTCATTGATGCCTTGCCAGGAAGTGTTGATCTGTCCAATCGTCAAGACGCGGCTTTGTCCAACGTTCAAAACCGGGCCGGGGCTTTCACTGGCAGTAGTTTGTGCAGACAGCGCTGCACCTGCCGATTCATTGTTTGCGCCATCTACAGCTTTTACCGTATAAGCATAAGTCGTGCTTGGCTGGAGATTGCTGTCGGTATACGTTAACGATGCAGTAGTGCCCACCTTTACATTGTTGCGATAAATATTGTATCCGGTTACAGAAACGTTATCGGTAGAGGCTCCCCACGTGAGTGTGATCGAGTTTGCCGTTTTGGCTGTATTCGTCAATGCGGATGGTGTTGTAGGCGCTTGCGTATCTACTGGAGCCGTGTTGACTAATTGCCATGCGTCCGACGAAGAAGGTATGCTGCCATAGGACCACCATTTGGCTTTATACGTTTTACTTTGGTACGTTACAAGATCGCCGGCTACATATGCCTTATTACTTTGCCAAGCTTGAGCCGCCACAGGGGACGTCGCCATTACCATCGTAACGGGCGCGAGTACCGTTATACTAGTTGCTACAGTTACGCTTTTAAACATAAGATTGGTAGACAAAAGCAACTTCTTCATCATAAATCTCCCACCTTTATCCTATAAAATTAGTATTACACATTGATATTATACATCAAGACCAGTAAATTCCATAGGAATTAAAGACTATTCACTTAAAAAATAGAATTTTATCATTTTTGGTAGCTTTGTAGGATGGTACACGGACTGCCTTAAAAAAGGTTTTGACAGTAATTTTGATCAATCCGCAAGGACAAAATTTCATTCTCAAAGGTTTCGGATAGTTCCAAGGAAAGAAAAAGAGTTTCAGAGAGTTCAAAGATTAAGACTGCGTTCTCAAGTTCGTCAGAGTCGAAAGCTGGAGGACGGTTCGAGGGTGGACGAGTTCGAAGGATTCCAAAAAATGAGGAATAGTAGCCGCGCTTCATTTGGAAGCTCGTTGAGCTAACTGGCAGCTATGTTGAATTCAGCTTGAATATCGTGCAATAAATATATATAATTGTAGTAACTTTCTTCCAAATGAGGTGAATTGGATGTTGTTCCGTATCGTTCGAAGTAGCTAGTTTACGGGCTGGGTAAAACGCGTACCAGCTGACAAAGGGGTTTTTCTGTCCTTTTGGTCTCATGAAACTAAGCTAAGTCTTTGAACGATGTCGAGCCGATATCCTAAATTTAAGCCAAGGGAAACTCGTTCTGCTTGAATGCCGGAACAAATGAATTTTTCATTTAGTCCTATTCATGCACTTGGTTTAATACATTCACTTAAAAATGGAGGAAATAGTATGAACAAGTCTGAGTACAGGAATTTTTACGACAAGGTTGGAAAATTAAACGGTTGGGACTTTAGTAAAATAAAAACTACTTCTGAAGGTGAACAATGGAATTTTCTTCATGAAGTTACTCAAAGATGTAATCATTCCGACCTATTGCTTGATATTGGTACAGGCGGTGGGGAAGCTTTATTATCTATAGCCGATGCTGCTTTGCTTCTTGTCGGCATTGATCATTCAGATGGAATGATACAATCCGCTGCTGAAAACTTAAAAAATTCAACTAAAACAAATATTCGTGTATTACAAATGGAAGCTGAAAATATTACCTTTCCTATGTTCTTTTTTAATGTAGTGTCCTGCCGGCACAGTGAGTTTTATGCAACTGAAGTTGCAAAAGTGCTGGCGAATAATGGTGTATTCTTAACTCAACAAGTTTGCGAAAATGATAAATTAAACATTAAACAAGCTTTCGGCAGAGGGCAGGGTTTTGGAACGGATGAAGGGATCTTAAAGGATAAGTACCTTACCGAACTAGCTGAAGCTGGTTTTACTGATATTCAGTCGTATGAATATGATGCAACGCAGTACTTCCATACGGGTGAGGATTTGATCTTCTTTTTGAAATACACTCCCGTTATCCCTAACTTCGGGCAAACTGATTATGATTTTGAAATACTTCAAAATTTTATTGAGGCGAATCAAACGGAGAAGGGAATTAAGACCAACACGAAACGTTTCATGATTGTGGCGAGGAAATAATGAGTGGGTAAGCTAGCGATTGAGGAGACTCAAGAGACTTTTGCCCGTGGCTACATGATGTTGGCTGGGGAACATACATTATCTGTCCCGATCATAAAGCAATTTAATTAGTTCGAATAAAAAAGGACCCGACTTTTGTCAGGTCCTTTTTACGTATAATCCGTTCCGCTCTTCCGAGCGAGGTTATGGAATGTACTGCTGAACGATTTTCACGACCTTACCGTCTTTGATCGTTAAATGGAAAGGAAACGTACTTACGTCGAGCAGGCCGTTGTTGTGATAAATGTCCAAGAACTTGCCTAGCGTAACTTCTTCGTTCCACTTGATGTCCATGCCTTTGTAAGTCCCGTCACGATCGTAAAGCTGCATAAGGACTTGGACATTGGGATCGATCTCGAAAGTTTCGAGCTTCTGTTGATCGTCAACGATATAGTAGCCGTCGGGGGCATGCGTCATGTCGCCGATGTCCGTCTCGTGCTCAACGAATTTCCGGTCGGCTTCTTCGCCTTCGTACCATTCGATCCGGTCTCCTTGAAGGGTGAGAGCGCCGTTACTCTGTCCGATGGAGGAGATCATAACGGTTACAGTGTCTTCGCCGCGGGGAACGGGCGTATATTCGGAACCGACTGCATGGGCGGAAGTGACGAAAGCCAGCATGGCTATCATGAGCGTTGTGAAAAAGGCCATCTTTTTCATGTGTGTAACCCCTTTGCGGAAATGATTTAGAATGGGATGTTCGTACTGTTTCTTACCCCGCTGGACCGATTTAAAACGTGCGGCCGTGCTGTTACTTTCATCATAAACCAAATCGCGTAAAGAATGGTCTCAAAGTAGTTACAAACGATCCGCTATCACATATCCCTGTTCCGGTTGAAATTCGACAAAACCGGCCATATGGCGGGTTTGACAGGTTAGGGGGCCGTTGCTTGCAGCCAAAAGAATATTGAGCGTGTCGCGGGATCCTTCCGAGGGCAGATAAAACGCTTTTCGGCAAGTAAAAGCATCACCAAGCGTCGTGTAAACAGCGCCGATCTGTTTGTCGTGCACGCTTTTGCCGAACAAATTCATCAGAAGGACGCCGTCCGTACGGAGTTTGTCCCGGCTAAGCCGGAAGAATTCCCGGGAGATCAAGTGCCGGGGGGTACCTTGTTCGGTAAAAGCGTCAAGGATTACGTAATCGTACGATGCTGCGGGTTCCTCGCTCAGAATCTCACGACCGTCGCCGAGGTGGATAGGATTGCGATCGTATCCGAAATAGGTTCGGCTCAGTTCGGCGACCAACGGATCGTATTCCGCTACAGTAAACCGCTTCTGCGGATAATGGCCGGGCAAAGTCCCGATCCCTTGGCCGATCATAAATACATTTTCGAAAGCCGGCCGGTTCAGGTCCATGAGATGGATGAGGGCTCGGGGGTATTCGAACAGGATGCGCCCGGGACGGTTCAGATCAAGTGCGCCTTGTATCGCATCGTTGCCGAATTCGAGGACCCGGAAGCGGCCTTTTTCACCGTATAGTTCATTTGTATCGTAAACGCGGACCGCACGATCGGGACCGGTTTCTTCAAATAGCAGCTGCAAAATGTCCATTCTCCTTTAGGACAGGCGTGTAGGAAGTGCCGGATATGACCTAATCAGTATACCATTGCGGCGATTTCATCTGCTTGTAAACATAGGGAGCTTGCCTTTGGGGAAACGGATAACGGGAAGCCCTCCCGACGGCAGGCGGGAAGGCATGCTGCGGAATCACAACAAAACTGTGGATCGGGAGAGCGAGTTGTTAATCTTTCACGCTCCAGGGGATCGTAAAGTCGGCTTCGGGAATCCAGCGCTTCCGGTAGAGGTCGCGTCCCTTAATGCTGACTTTGTCCTTGTAGACTTCGACGTAGAGTCCCTCGCTTTCTTCCGGACCCGTAAGCATTTCGCCTCCGTTTCCGTTGTCGGTCCAGGGCTGGATGACAGAAGACGAGTTCACCATCGTAAACTTGTCTCGGACGAGGGTGCCCGGCAGTTTAAGCTCCCAGTGGGTATGACCCGAGAAAAGAATCGCCTGGGGATATGCGGAGAGGATTTTTGTCAACTCCTCATGCTGAACGATCGCCCGGTTATTGACGCAGCAGAAGTTTGTGCCGGATACCGTGCCTGGAAGCGGCTGATGGAGGAAGACGAAGACGGGTTTGCCGCTGGCGGCTCCTTTGCGCAGGGAAGCTTCAAGAAATTGGAGCTGTTCCGCCGATAGCCAGGCATCCTCCAGGTTAGCCGGGTCCGACTGCCGGTACTGCTCCGAGCCGAGGAAAATGAAGCGAAAGCCGTTCACGACCTCATCGCCATAAACCTTTTTGCCGCCGGAGAAACGCAGAAACCGTCCGATGGATGCCTGCTCCGTCTCACCGTTCGGAAACGCATCCGCGTTCCATGAGCCCTTCTTGTCTATCCATGCTTTGTAATATTCGTGGTTGCCCATCGTGTAGAACACTTTGCGGGGATGCGCATTCTCTATCATGAGCTCGCTAAGCTTAGCGTAATCCGCCGGCATGCCGTTCGTTAGATCTCCGTTGATCACGAGCGCATCCGCCTCGGGATTGATCGTCCGGAGGTCGGACAAGGCGGCCTTGAACTTTTGATGCGACCGTGGATCCCAGGACTGGATGTGAATATCGCTGATCACTGGAAAAGTGAGAAGCGGCTTCTCTTTGCCGGGTTTCGCGACGACTGCGGTAGGAACTACTGTGACGGCAAGAAGCGACAGGGACAGGGCGGCGGAGAGGAACGTTTTTCGTGACATCATATCCTCCTCGGTTAACGGAATTTATTTTACATTCCTTACCATACCTGTCATTTGTCATAGAAAGATCAGTGCTGTTTTAAGGTTTTATGAAAAAGGCCGTCCTTGCAGGCGAAAAGTGGCATTAATGTACGTTGAGAACCGGTTGGAGGGACAGTACGCACTCATGTGAATTAATTATAATTATTCTTTCCCTGTATTGGGGATGTTCTTAATGTTATAGTGATATAGCTGGAAAATTAAACCATAACGAGGTGAGGACAATGAAAAAACAAAAAAAATACATGTCTTATCCTCCTTTTTCTTTTTAGTTATTTTTTACGAACACATTAGGCTTTGAGGGTAGGATTCACTCTCAGGGCTTTTATATTTAGGCAGAAGGAGCGTTTAAGCTTTTGCCGGTCTATGACAGCCACTTATGGAGTGGCTGTTATTTTTTTAGACAAAAGGTCGGTCAAGGCAATAATAGTGATTAATGGTTTGGGGGAATAAGGTTGAAATTAAATGACATAGGAAGCAATTTGTTTTATGCGAAAAAAATCAAACACCGCCGGTTTATGTTTGAGCAGACTCATACTCGGAGATTGGGAGTCGCACTATCTCGTCGTTACGTTTTTCCAAAGGATAGGGGCCCCCCTTCTTGAGAACTCGCTTCAACTGCGACATCGCTTCCCGCTATTCACCGTTTTTTCACCACCTGCCCAACAGGAAAGGATGATGCTTTATTAAAAGACTCGCTCAATATTTTCGCTCCTTACAATCCGGACAGTCCTCATATGGGATGATTTATGAACCCGACCCGACCTATTGGAATCATGATGTCGCCTATTGCATAGAACGGACACATAAACTCACACTGGATAAACCATGCATCATCATAAAAATACCTTTTGATCGTCTCGGCCTAGATGAAAATAGGGATCAAGTGGTTCTTTCCGATTTTGCATTAAGAGAATGGGTACCTCATATTGTGGCATTAAATGAATTGATTTATAACCGGTCACGTCCCGATAAAGAAAATGGTGCTTATTATTGTTTTCGTCCAACCAATGTGGTGCTGCAGCGTAATGCATCTAATGTCGAAGTCATCTCGGAAAAATGGTATCTATGCTTAATGATTACCGTTCAACTTCCATTCAGGAATAATGATAAAGCTATGCGTATGCTCTGCAAAATGCTTCCAAAAGAAGTGGAGAAGTTTATAGTCAAGTTTGATCTCATCAAATTAAATGCTGCCTGCGTACTGTCAAAAAAACAAAATAGGATTCGCGACTGGCTGAAAACCAGCGATTATTGCGCGTTTATTGCTAATGGAAGCATTTTGCCGAGAAATAAAGACGACAGCGGGCCACTGGAGAATGCCTTGCCTTTTACATCCCCGGAAGAGGATGAAGTTGAAATTTGCGGTTTGCGGGGAATGGGAATAAAGCATGGTGTGACGGTCATTACCGGTGGCGGTTATTCGGGTAAAAGCACCTTGCTGGATGCTCTAAATTCGGCGATTTACAATCACATCATAGGCGACGGAAGAGAACTTGTGATTACAGATCAAAGTGCAATGGAAATATCCGCGGAGGAAGGCCGTCCCATAAAAAACATCAATATTACGCCTTTTATAAAATGGATACCCAATGGATCGGCTGAACAATTTTCGACTGACTACGCCTCTGGCTCCACATCTCAAGCCGCCAATATTATGGAAGCCATCAACTTCGGGTGCAAGCTTCTTCTTATTGATGAAGACAGAAGCGCGACGAACTTTGTGATCCAAGATATCAAAATGCGCTCATTAATCAAGCGCGAACCCATTACACCTTTTACGGAACGTGTCAGGGAGCTTTATGAGGCGGTTGGCGTGTCTTCCGTCCTTGTTATTGGAGGTAGCGGTGAATTTTTATCCGTTGCCGATCAAATCATTCTACTGGACAATTTTGTTCCCAAAAACGTAACCCAGGAAGCCAAAAAATTATGCGAACCGGACAAACCACGCGAACGGATCTCCTTTACAAAATGGGAGATAGAAAGAAAAATAATAACCGATCGCTTTTCGAGCTACCCGCAAGGCAGTGGTACGGAGAAGCTGATCGTTTCAACCATGGGGTACATGATGTTAGGTGACGAACAAATAGACATCAGAGGGCTTTACAATATCACATCACCCGCCCAGCTTGCAGCTATTGCTTTTTTAATTCGAAAAATCGCAATAAGTAATCAGGAACGCCACATCTTACTTTATGAAAAAATCAAAAAAGCTCTAGAAGATATGGAGAGGGAGGGAGTAGATCTTGTATTTTCTTCCTTTTTTCCCGGTTTCGAAAGATGGCTTGAATTACCAAGAATTCATGAAGTATGTTCTGTTCTAAACCGAATGAAGCATATAAATTTTGGGCCCTTTATTGCCAGAACTGGCGAATCTGATCCAGCCTAGTGACCCTGTCCTTTTCGATTTTAGCGTTTGGCAACTTCTGTAAGATGATAAGAGAATAGACCAACAAAAGAGCATGCTTAGGCTGCTCTTTTTAGCATTTCCCAAAATGCTTGCGGGCAGGTGAATTAGCCTAGAAGTAGATTAATCCGTTCGATGCGGGAGGAAATCCACGGAATGGTTGAGTTTGATTCAGTGCGACGAAGTCGCCAGTGAATCTTAGTTGGGCTTTGCATTATTGCACTTATAAATCCGATCATATTTATTGGAAAAGTAGAGTATGCTGAGTTATTGGAGCTGCAATTAAATAGAACCAGGGAGTGATTCGAGCATGCTGCAAAGATTTCTTAGCCTCATGATTACTGTAATTATGATTGTAGGAGGAGTAGTCAATGGGTTAGGTACCGAGACCGTGGAAGCATCTGCACCGAATCAGGAACCTTATGAAATTTATCCAATCCCTCACAAGCAGACGTACTTGGGAAATCACTTTACTGTGACGGATGAGGTGTATCTTGTCATTGAAAATGGGATCGATATCTACACACGTAATTTCCTCTATCAGATCCTGGATTCCAAATCGATTCATGCGACCGAATCTAACACGGTTGTTCCGAACAAAACGAATATTCTGCTCGGAACGGAAGGATCAAACGGCACCGTAGACTCCTATTTTAAGAATAATATCTCTTATGATGCCTCGCTTTTTACCAAAAAAGATGCCTATGTACTATCAATAGATAAGAATATTGAAATTAACGGCACTATAGCTGTCCTGGGGGGATCAACCGCCGCCTATTATGCGCTGGCGACATTAAAGATGATCTTCGATCAAATTCCTGGCAAAGACTTATTAACGGTGAAGTATGAGGATTATGCCGACGCCAAGTGGAGAGGTTTCATCGAGGGATTCTATGGCATTCCTTGGTCTCATGAGGATCGTATGAACTTAATGCGGTTCGGCGGCCAACTCAAAATGAATTCGTATATATTTGCTCCTAAAGATGACCCTTACCATAATTCGGCATGGCGGACCTTGTATCCGGCAGCAGAGTTGGCGAAGGTGAAGCAATTAGTGGATGTAGGACGTGAATCGAAGACGCATTTCATTTGGGCGATTCATCCCGGCTTCAGCATGATCAATTGGAACAATTATGATTCCGAGCTGCAAACGTTATTAACTAAGCTGGAGCAGCTATACAGTGTCGGGGTTCGTCAATTTGGACTGTTTATGGATGATATCAGCACGGCGCAATCCTTGACGGACAAAGATAAGCATGTGAAGCTTGTTACCGATGTAGCCAATTGGGTGACCTCAAAAGGGGATGCGAAACCATTAATCTATTGTCCTCCCTTTTACAATCAGGCCTGGACAGGAACTAGTGGAAAGCCCTATCTCCAAGCCTTAAAAGCTGTCCCGGGAAATGTCGAAATCATGTGGACGGGAAAAGATGTCATCGGAAGCGTGAACACCACGGATAATCAGTGGGTAAAGAATGAAATCGGCCGAGACCCTTACATCTGGTTAAATTATCCGGTTAACGGATATAAGAAGAACGAGCTTTTATTAGGGAAAGTGGAGATGTTACAACCGGGAACTCATAATTTTTCGGGTATCGTCTCTAATCCGCTGGAACAGTCGGAGCTTTCCAAGATAGCGCTGTTCGGAGTAGCGGATTACACATGGAATGTGGATGCGTTCAATAGTGAGCAAAGTTGGCTTGATTCCTTCAAGTATATCGCCCCTGAGGCTGCATCCGAATATAACACGATAGCTTATCACATGAGCGACCCTTCGCCGAATGGACGCGGTGTTGTATTTGGTGAATCGGAGAATTTGAAAACCAAGCTGGAAGCTTTTTTAAGCGCCTATTCGAGCGGAGCTTCCGATTCCGGGATTGGGGCGGACCTACTGGGAGAATTTGATCGTATTATAAACGCGATTCAAGGATTCAAAGCAAAGAATCAGAATCTGAACCTAAAGGAAGAGATCGAGCCCTGGCTCAACTGCCTGAACCAAGTTGTACTGGCCGATAAATATGCGGTTCAATCCGTCCTGGCCTTGCAGAACAATAACCTTAACGCAGCATGGGAGGGACTTGCCAAAGCGACACAAGCCATGTCTGAATCGAAGAAATTCACAAGAAATGTGCTTAACGATCAGTCTTTAGTGGTTGAAGCGGGTACCAAGCGTTTAGTCCCCTTTGCAAATGAATTGATTCAGAAGCTGGACCAGAGTATTTATGCTTCTTTAGATCCGGCGTATATCAAGCCGATTCCGATCAGTTCTTTCGGCTCATTTGCGACATTGAAAAATATGGTGGATGAAGACGCGAGTACTTATTTTTATAATCAGACGCTTCAAAAGAATGGGGATTGGTATGGCGTTGATTTTGGCAAATCGATCAAAGTAAGCGATATTGATATCATCCAAGGTAGAACAGATACGGATCATGATATTTTTCAAAAGGGAATATTAGAATACTCATCGGATAAGCAGAATTGGACCGCGATCGGAGCGGAACGTTCAGGTTACCGCGTCGTGGTCAAGGGACTTGATATAAACGCCAGATATGTCAGATATCGCTTGACGCATGCCGGAATTCCGGGAGGAAAACCAGATCTGTGGACAGCGGTAAGAGAATATACCGTAAATGCGGGCAATGGAAAAGCAGGGGTATATACGAATGTGCCTTCGTTAAACGATGCAGCCGTTATCTCTTCAGAAGGAGCCGTTGAACTATCGAATTTAAACAATATCTCGCTGCAATTTAATCAGTATGTCGGGATCAAGTTACCCACTATTGAAAATATTTCAGGGCTGACCTTGAGCCGTTCCAATAACTCAGCTGTACTCGAATCGTCCAAGAACGGGGTAGAATGGCAGGAGGTGACACCGGGAGGCAGTTCTTATCCAAGTGCAGCCTATTTGCGGCTCATTAATAAATCCCAGCAGCCGATAACCTTTAACTTGACTAGCTTGCAGGTGATATTCCAAAAGTTCGTTGATCCTGTAGTTACGCATAATTATGATGGTATTTATTCGGGTACGTTGGCAGCCGTCTATGACGGGAAAATAGATGGAAAGGTATGGTTTAACGGACGTCAGACCCCGGGAAGAAAGGTTCAAGTAGATCTGGGTGGTATAGTGAATGTGCAGAATGCCGGCGTTGTCATCAACGATGGTGAAATTGACTATTTCCGGGAGGGAGTTCTTCAGCTTTCCGTTGACGGAGTCAACTGGGAGACGATTCATACTTTTAACAATCCGTCGGATCGAAGTCTGAATTTCCCTGAACACGTCGCTCCCTACCGATATAAAAGAGTGCAGGTTAATAATAAACCTGCCAGATACATCCGATTATACACGACGATTGATAGACCAGGCTGGCTTGCACTGAATGAAATTTTGGTCAATGAGGGTATTGCCAAGCCGGGAACGGAAAGTCCCTTTGTTTCTGCGCAGCCCCTGGGTGATTCGGATCATGAAGCCATTTATGCAGCTGATCATAAATTATCTTCCTACTACACTCCTAAGGGTAATTTGCTGACAGGTATCATGAATTATAAGGTGTTCAAGTATACTGATTTGAGTCAAATTCTTGTTTTGCAAAGTCCGACGGCAATCTCTAATGCAAAGGTATCCATCAGAGATGAGCAAGGATGGCATCAAGTAGGTCAGCTATCTCAAGCCTACAACCTCATTAATGTTGCTGACTATGCGCATGTTCTGGAGATCAAGCTGGAGTGGTCGGGACCCTTGAAACCTGTCATCCATGAAATTATTCCGATCTAAAGGCACATTTCCAGCAGTTATCACAAGGTCTATTTCTTCTATATTAGGGATCCATCCCTCGAATTAAGAAGGTTAGGTTTGAACTTAGGGACAACGCATTATGTTGTCCTTTTTCATATTTGTTGGCAAAAAGAGAAAGTATTGAATTGTTGCAATCTATTCTTATCATCTGCTATAAAAAATGTTACATTATTTTCTAAGTAAGTAGGGACAGAACGGGGGAGTGAAATGGATAATATGTTAATGGACCGCATCAAGGGTGGAATGTATGGTGTGGCTGTAGGAGACGCTCTTGGCGGAACCACTGAATTTATGACGGAGCGGGAGATCAAGGAAAAGTATGGTTACTTGACGGAAATCATCGGTGGCGGAGTATGGAACCTGGAACCGGGAGAAGTAACCGACGATACGATGATGACGCTTGGCGCAGCTGACGGGATACTTGAAAATGCGGAGGAGCCTGTAGAAGCGATCGGGCATTTTTTTATGGAATGGTACCGAACGCGGCCGAAAGATATAGGAAACATCATTCGTCATGTTTTTGGAAAATATGAAGGAGACTGGTTTGAAACAGCTTTTGTTGCTCATATGGACTTGGGGCAAAGCGCCGGGAATGGATCGCTCATGCGGTGCCTGCCGGTGGCGCTGGCTTATAAGGAGCTAGCCGATCTCGATCGAGTGACGATCATGCAGTCTCGAATGACGCATTATGATCCCAGGTGTGCCGAAGTCTGCGTCATGTACAATCGAATCGCTCACCGTCTACTGCAAGGGGAAGACTTAGGAACGTCTATTAAGGCTGAGGTTAAAGGAAGTGAATACGAAGAACATTTAGAAGCGCTGCCGGATTGTCCGCCGAGCGGGTTTATCGTACATACTTTCCGATGGGTTCTCTATATTTTGCTTCATACAGCCAATTTTGAAGAAGTCGTGCAGAAGGCAGCAAATCTAGGCGGTGACTCGGATACGATCGGTGCCATTGCCGGTGGGTTGGCAGGTATTTATTATAGCTATGAAGGTATTCCAGCTCGTTATGCAAATGCGATTCTCATTAAAGAAAGACTTGACCATACAATTTCTCAATTATATGAAATGAGAACTTCATGTTAATGCATGAAAGGGTGTTCCTTTGTTCAAATTCATAGGGGCTAAAGGAGATGCAATGATTCTAAATGACCCTATACATGAGAAAATTGTCCTAGTTGATGAAACAATTTCCAAGTTAACAAGATTGAATTCGAATTTCCGAGGGTGATTTCTATCAAAATTTCCATCGAAGTCATAAACCATACAGAAGAAGAGGAGATCCGCATCCGGTGTCACCAAATAGACGAAGAAATGTATGAGCTCGTTAATAGAATAAAAACCGAAACGCTTATTATACTTGGTTATCAGGAGGATCAGATCAGCCGCATCAAACTTAGTAATATTTATTATTTTGAAGCTGTTGACGGGAAAGTGTTTGCGTATGGCAAGAACACCGTCCATGAAGTCAAACAAAAGCTCTATGAACTGGAGGAACTTTGCAAAGAGAAACATTGTTTTCGCGCCTCCAAATCGACCATTCTAAATATAGCTAAGATTTCCAGTGTTCATCCGTCGATCAGTGGCCGTTTTCATGCATTATTGGATAACGGGGAAAAGGTAGTCATATCACGGCAGTATGTGCCCATACTTAAACATATGCTTGGGTTATAGAAGGGGGGAACTATATGAAGTATTCCGAGCTCATAAAAGAAATGATTAGAGATTTCTTACTTATATTTGCCTCCATCATAATAATCATCGCTATTTTGCGGCAAATTTATGTTCCCGGTGCAAGTTTCGAATTAAAGAAGATTTTTACAATTATGGCGTTCTCTTTTCTGGGTGCTTTGACCGGAATCATTTTATATACGCCGCATGCGATAAGCGAGAATAAAATGCGCATCCGAGTGATTTTACATTTCTTTTTTCTGGAAGCTCTATTAATTTCTCTGGCCGTCCTATTGAATTTCGTATACAGCACCTTCGATATCCTATTATTGGCTTTGGAAATTGCCGCAGTATACGCTATCGTTCGCCTACTGACGTATAAGAATGACAAAAAGGAAGCTCAAAAGATCAATGAAAGACTGAAAACATTTAAAAACGAGGTTTAGAAGATACCCAAACCGCTCCTAAATAAAATCGTATTCGCAGCGTAAGTAGCGTTATTTTTTACAACCTATTGGCTCTCAGCTACAGCTTATCGTTTATGCGTATACACCTGCTCGGCCATTTATTATGATGAACTCATAAAAAATTGGAGGAGGAGCAGAGAAGTCTTATGCAGATTTTAATACTTGTTGTTACGTTGGTCTTTGAGCTGGCAATTGCCGTTCATTCCATTGCAACCAGGCAAAGCCGCAGCAAGATAAAGAGCTGGACGAGAATCGCAATGTTTATAGGATTCGTTATGCTGATCTTGGTGAAAGTTGTCGTGTGGGATTACACTTGGGGACTGTTTGCAGGCTTGCTCTTTCTATTAGCGTTCAAGGAAATGGTTGCACTTCTGCGCACGCAAACATACACCCCGCGTTACAAAGTTTTTTCTGCGATATGGAAATTCCTCTTGTTAGCACTGACCGTAGTCGTTACCCTTGTTCCTGTTATCCTTTTTCCACAGCATAGGCTGCCGCAAGTGACAGGTCCGTATGCAGTGGCAACCGCCACTTACAGCTATATGGACAAGAATCGTATCGAAGAATTTACGGATCAGGAAGACAATCGGTTTGTTAACGTGGAATTTTGGTATCCTGAACAGGCGGACGGAACATATCCTTTGCTTGTGTTCTCCCATGGAGCATTCGGTATTAGAGCAAGCAACACTTCTACCTTCACAGAACTTGCGAGCCACGGTTATGTCGTTGCTTCGATTGACCATCCCTATCATTCTTTTTATACCGCATCCGAGGATGGCAAGGTCGTGACGATTAATCCTGAGTACATGCAAGAAGTCAACAATGCAAATAAAGAAGGGTTTTATTCGCTTGGTGAGTTTTTCGAGCTTACTCAAAAATGGATGAAGTTGCGAACGGATGATATGGATTTTGTCATGGACACGATTCTGGAACAAGCCGAGCAAAAAAAAGATTCTGTATATGAACGCATCGATACACAGAAAATAGGCGTGTTCGGTCATTCTATGGGGGGAGCGGCAAGCTTAGCACTGAGCAGAGAACGCGATGACATTGACGCCGTAGTAAATATAGATGCTCCGTTCTTTAGTGAGCTTGTATATGATCAAGTTACAAACGAATTAATGGCAAAATCCGAAGCTTACACCATCCCGCTTCTTAACATTTATTCGGATGATGTGTGGATACAGCTCGACAGCAGTTCTTCGTATATCTCGAATAGAATTTCGAATAAAACTTTTAAAGGTGCATACAACGTTCATTTTAAAGGCGCAAAACATTTAAGTTTAACCGATCTACCGTTATTCTCGCCTATATTGGCAAACCTGCTGCAAAAAGGAAGAAAAGCAAATATCGATAAATATTATGCGATTGAAACTCAAAATGAACTTATCCTTCGTTTTTTTGACAATGCTTTAAAGAATCAAGGTCAGTTTTCTCCAAAAGCAACGTATTGAGTAACTAATACGTCTGCAGGAAGAAGAATCAGAAAACTGCAATTCGAAACCAAAACAGAGGAGTAGTGGAATTCGCATGCCCCACGGCAGTAACACATCCGCTTCACTCGTAATATGATGAGTCTAGAAATCTAAAGAGGTGAGCGGAATGGCAGTCGTAAAAGCCAGGGACCAGGATATTGATATGTTGGCAAGGTTGCTTCGAGCAGAAGCGGAGGCCGAAGGCGAAAAGGGCATGTTGCTTGTCGGAAATGTCGGCATTAACCGAATAAGAGGAAATTGCTCTGATTTTAAAGGAATCCGGACAATTCCTCAAATGATCAACCAGCCGCATGCATTCGAAGCCTTGCAGCATGGTTTGTATTATCAGAAGGCGAGAGACAGGGACCGCCGTTTGGCTCGGCGTGCCGTGAATGGGGAGCGGAGTTGGCCGGGTAAATTCTCCTTGTGGTATTTCCGTCCGGGATCGTTTGAAAATCCCGGTCCATGTCCTCCGACTTGGTACAATCAGCCGTTCGCGGGGCGATGGAAGAAGCACTGTTTTTATGAACCGACCGCCGAAGAATGTGAAAATATCTATAACACGTTTTAAATTTATAAACGAAAAGAGTCCAGAAGCCAATAGGCCTCACTCACTATGCCCCAAATCATATATCGATTTACAGGAATATTATCCCATTAAGCGCTGCGTACATCGCGGCTTTTTTTGGTTTCAGTGGAATAGTTCTAGGCCACGGCAGCAAGTTATTAGAAACGGCCGCTTTTTATTTTTTCATCAAAAGAAACCCAGGTGCTGGGGGTCCTTTTGCTTTGCAGATCCCGATTGCACTGTTGGCTATGCCTATGTTATGAACAAAATTGGCGGGTATATGGATAATAATCCGAGGGAAAATGAAGTTAGAAGGACATTCTATCAGTGTATAGCAAATAAGTCTGTTTAGGAATTTCTTCTTTGAGGAGTGCCGCCAGAAGTGCCCTAACCCGGCGCAGAATGACAAGCTCCTGCTATGTCTTGATGATCCTCATTCATACATCCCTCTTAAAAATGAAATGACCCTCAAAAAATGAGGGGTCTTGGGACTGATTCAAGATGTACCCCAAAACAGGAGATAACATATGAGTTCCATTCTAAAAGTTATAGAAAACTAAAGTTAAAAATCATATGGCAGCGGCGCGGAGGTCGACGACTAATGTCGGGTGACAGAAACATATATGCTTAAACGTCGTGTAGCAGCGACTCTTTTTTACGATATAAGTTCTTGTCAAAAGTCAGTGAAAAGAACTTATATCATTTGCCGTATTAGGACAAGAACACATATGGTTTTCCGTAATTGAAGTTAATTCTCAATTACTATTGATCATAACAGTATGAGAGCAAGTAGAAGCGGGATAATAAGGCTTGACTGCTAAAACCATCAGGGGAAGGTGCTTGGGTTTCTTTTGTTTATGATCTTTATTATCACCTGGTTAGAACATCCCAAGAGCTTTGTTATGTTCTCTCGATGCAATCGGGGGAGTGTCAAGTCTACTCGGCACGCTCATTGATACCGGCTTATTACCTATCACCATATCCTGTCTGAAGCCAAGAAGCAAGAACTGGTCCGCCAGGCGGAGGAGAACAATTTATCATTACAAGAGTGGATACTAAGTAGAATTGAACATGAATGACAAAAGGTTCGGTGAACATAAGACAGGTAGAATGAGTTTATATGCAGGCAAGGAAGAAAACTGAATTGATAAAGCGATGAATAAATCAAAAGAGCAGTAAGGTTATCCTCCTGCTCTTTTTGTATCTCACCGGCTGATCCGGATGACCTCGCCAGTTCCGTCCATCGTCCACAGGTCTTATAGAACGACCGGCTTAACTGGCTTGTCTTTGAACAATTAGTAGCTGTGTATTTTAGAAAAAAGATGGCCACTAAAAGATCATCAACGAAAGCAGCAAGCAAGAGCTTTATGGTTTAACGGCCGGGAAAGAGGCTGTGTTTGCCGGTGGGAGAGTGCTGGCTAATTTTTTTATTTCTTCTTTATTTATATTTCCAGTTATCCCAATTAATTTATCATTCTCAATATAATAAATTGCCGGAACACCTTCTGTCGTTATTAGCCATGCGTTGTGATTATTGACTACGATATTCTCTGCTCCCTCAGGAGCTGAGAATATTTTTGCCGGATATAACCCAATTATAACAAGCTTAGTATCACTAGCAAAAGCCCAGATATCAGAATCCGTAATTTTTTGCTTCCCTACTACAAATTCACTTAACGGAAGCGCCAATCCTTGTTTATTGTTCTGAACATTCACTATAGGTAGATCCAGAACACTAGTAATGGTCCATTTTGAGTCGGGCTTTGTAAGAACCACAACGTTGTATTGAGTCTGACCGCTCTTGGGAACTTTTAAAGCAACGATTCCCTGAGGTCCAATATTGTAATGCAGCAATAGATCGGCTTTAGATGGACGAACATCTTCTCCATTGGTTAATTTCCATTCGACTTGCTCCAATGCAGTATCCAGGATGTTCTGACCGGCCGATCCATCTTTTATCACAAGTTCTTTTAGACTTGTGCCCTCCGGAGAAGGACTTACAGTTTCTACTGGAGGCACGCTATCAGTAGGTGTTACAGGGGCGACTTCATTGCCAGGTTCTTTGCAGCCTTGTAGAACAACAAGAAATAAAGCAAGAGACAAAACAAGTTTCTGTAATTCATGCTTCATCGAGTACCATCCTTTTGTGAATATGGATGTAAAGAGACTTATATCACTAGAGTGAATAAGTCTCTTCAATCATTTAGTAAACCCGCGTTTCGTGGGCTACAGTCGCTTTATACCGTGGTCCATTGACTTTTAAGAAGAAACTGTTACCTTCTGTGCAATCTGATCTAACGTAGGTATAATAACCTGACCAATAATCATTTGATGTTCCGTAATCAATCCAACCTTGATACTGGGGACGGACCGTAACAGAGATACCTTCTGATGTGGTCCAAGTGTAGGAACCCGAAATTTTAAATCCCACTTCTGCTTCAATAACTTTCCAATCAAATGCTCCAGAAGCACTCCCTTCTCCAGATATAGTTTTGGCTGTACCAATAGTTGAAGTAAAGGTTATATTAGATCCAGTTTTATTTATATATCTTGAACCCGCTTCTGCTAATTTGAAAACATAAGAGCCTGTTTTAGTTGTGTCGGTATAAGAATAACCAGGCTCGCATGCGTTTCCGGAAGGTGCAATTTTGGACGATACCTTTTTAGCTACTTTTGACGTTGAATCCATTATCGTCACTTTTGTCGCTGTCGGACCCAGATTGCTTGTGAGTGATTTAAGTTCTTCCGGAGTCAAATCGTTCTTGATCCCATTTTCGAAATAAACTGGGATACTAGAGCTCGTATCTGCGGCGGAAACAATAGTACCTGTTAGTCCTAGAGCAAGTGCAAGAACAGAAGTACTGATTACTTTAAAAGGTTTCATTCAATAACGCTCCTTTAATGAGAAATATGCAACTGCAACACTAGCTGGCCAGCTGCATATAAAGATATCCATTATTTAGGAGCCTGTCTATAAGACCGTTTCCTTATATTCTATTCGACTATTTTTTTAATTTCGACTTATTTTTTAGATTTTCCAGATAAAAGACCACATTTTTAAGCTTAATGGGATAGATGAGAGGGAGAAGAAGATAAAAAATGTGAACCGGAGTCGTACCTATGGTTCCTTGCAAATATAAAACAAGAAGCCCTGGTATCAAATCAAGGGGTTAAAGAGTATCGAGTTATTAAGTTTTACGGAGTGAACATTTCTTTAAGGACACGATAAGCACGTTGCTGATCGGATTTACTACGTTTTTCTAAGAGGAGTATGATATTCCACAATACCTGGTTATTTTTTGCATCGAAAAACTGCTCACTTGTTTGTGCTTCTTGGATATTGAAAAGAGCTGAAACATCGATATGTAAGGCAGAAGCGATTTTTTCGAGTGTCAGTAACTGCATATTTTGTTCCCCGCGTTCCAAACGTCCTATATATGTACCAGATGTATCAATAGCTTCCGCGAGCTGTTCTTGTGTCATTTTTTGCTGAAGTCTATAATGTCTGATTTTATTACCTACCAACTTCATTATGCTGGATTTCATATGCTTACACCTCGTTCATACTCTAGTGTAGATTAAGCATGCTGTGTATAGCAGAACATTATAAGGTCAATTATCATTGTACTTTTGAGTACAAAAAACTATCTGTATCTAAGAAAATATTACAGATGGGAGCTACTCAATTATTGGATAATTCGCCATCACATTTAAGTTTTGTCCTTATCTTGCTTGATATATACTCCTTGTGTGTCTGCGATGCGAAAAGTTCAATTTAGTTAGACAATATTAAACTTTTGAGTTCTGTAGTCTATAATTTTCCATAGATGACATTCGCTTGCTATGTTGAAAGAGGATATGAACCAGTTAGATAATAATAAAATTAGATTTCAAAACTATGAGATTAATGTGAAAGATGGGGACTGAGTTTAAACATTGCTCTTATATGGGGTAGATGCCGGAGCATTTATCTTTATCTTCAGGAGGTAATTTTTTATTTAATCTGAAATTGTTAATAGAAAAGTAATGATCCGTGAACACAGGTCATAGAAACAGAAATATTATCTTTCCATATTATTGCGGAAAGGGTTGAATAAGTTGAAACTGTACGATCTAAGAATGATCATTGAGAGAGAGTGCGAGCTGCTTTGTCTTTATATTGTTCATTACGGGGTTTTGGAAAGAAGGACGTTGTTTAGTCCCAAGAGATTGAGAATTTGCTCAATCAGCATATTATATAGTTCAAATTGAAACGTCTATTAAAGAGAGGCAACCAACGCTTCAAGTAAGAAACTTTCCGGATCACTTGCATAAATATTTGCAATGACAGCTGCAGCTTTAGTTCTTTAGAGTAATATTTTCATTTGTCTTTTTTCCATTTCGGGGAATATTCTTTTGAAAGCACGGAAGAAGGAAATGAACATTAAAAGTATGAGGAAAATACAAGAAATATGTAAATATTCACTCTTTTTCGGGGCATTATTTCTTATGGTTTTGGTCATCTTATATTCTCTGTCTTTTCCATAAGGGGAATAGCACCTTAATCAATTGCATAAAAATTCTCCCTACTCTATGTGCACGAAAACTATGCGTTCCTAGTGTAAAGTAAATTCCGCTGACAGAAGCTCCATTTCTTTCGAATTGTTTTTTACAAAAAACATCTAAGAAATTACGACAAAAAACCGATAAATATCTTATTCATCCAGTGATAACTACATGTATTTATAAAACGGTTGCCATTCAAATTTAGGGGGATTTTGTAGGATGTCTATTTCTTTGTCCGAAGCCAAAAAATTTGCAAGCGGAGCGGCAAGCCTTGATTTCGCGATCGCACCCGATTACACGGTGGTTGCCGCATGGTTGGCCCGCCGCAGCAGCAGTTTGATGAGCAGCTATGGAGTGCCGGAAGCGGATAACCAGCTCCGGTGGAGCGACAAGCCCAATACTTACGACGACGGTATGGATCCGTCCATTGCGGTAAGCGGAAGCGGCAAGCTTCTTGAAATTCACGAATCGGACGGTCCTTTCACGACACAGATGTGGTATCATATCGGAACGGCGAATAAGAACGTCATCGACTACAAGAAATCGATAAGAGTAGGTATGGATGATGACACCTACGGAGGAGGCAATCCCTGCATCCGTATCAATAATGAAGGCACAGTAGTGGCGCTTTTCCAGACCGATAGCCATCTTATGCTGCTGCATTATTTGGTCGGGTCCATAGTAGGGAATATCGTACAGTGGGGAAGTGTTCACGACCTGCCGATGGGAATGAGGGCGATCTCTCCGAGATTTGCCTTAAACAACAAACATTTGATGGTATCCGCCTTTTTCTCAAACAATCTGTTTGATTCAAACATGGTGATTGCCACTGCGCTTGTTTCGGGAGGGACAATCAACTATCAAGCCTTCGAAACGAGCATGGAAGGCATGTTTCCGTCCGTAGCCCTTGATGATACAGGAAGGGTCTATCTGATGTACCAGAAGGGCAGCTCCATCTATTTCCGTTCGGGACAAGTTCATGAAGAGACGTTTGTCATTAACTGGGACTCGGAGCCCAAGCGAATCGCCGAGGGATATCGTACTGCCTTGGCTGTCCGGGACAACTTGCTCGTATATGGGTACGTCGACGATGACAACAACGCTTACTGTGGAACAGCCGTGATTTAATCGCTTGGTGACGAGGCTTCCATAATCAATCTATAATGCCGTTTTCTTATTCTTAGGTAAGGAGTTACCCACCTGTTTAAAGAGACTTAAATAATATTGAGAACAGGTTAAAGCCCTATGAAAAACCTACTGCCTTATTTAAAGGGAAAGAAAAGTGACGGGGTAACGGATAAATCAGCAAAAGAGCCTCTATTAGAAGAGGCCCCCTTTTTGAATTAGAAGAAAAATCGAAAGCAATCGCATAATGCGTTATTTAAGAAGTCCAGCGGCAGTCAAGTCATCGACATTAAAGTAGACGGTGAAGTCCTTGCTTTCTTTAATGGGGGTAATAAAATTAAATTTCTCCAAATCCTTCACCAAAAAGTAACGTTTCCCGTTTTCTTTTTTGATATGCAATCCGTTAATTTCCGTAGCATCTCCCGAGGAGCTTGTATTCCAATGGCTTGGAAGCTTCAATTCCAACGTGATCTGCTTTTCTGTGGAATTCTTTGTAGGGGCGATAAGGGCATAATCGTCAACGCCTGTTTTACCGGTGAAAGCGAATCTAACCCCGGTCTTTTCCTTCAAAGTGTCCTCATCAATCCAGGTTTCGGTAATTTGTTTATTGATGCCGTTATCATACTTTTTGATCCGAATGTTGCCCGAGGTGGTTTCTCTTACGTCAATTTGATTCCAATTGGATGGGAGAGGGAGACGTACAACTTCTTCGGTTCCCTGCTTGATTACGATTTGTGTATCTTGATGGCTTACTTGATAGATGTTCTGCAGGATTCCTAAAGACATCCACCCGTCGGACAGCTTGGGAGGTTGGGAATTTTTATCTGCATTTTTGACGTAGTATTTATCGTCTGAGTCAATGAACTCCCCTTTATAAGTGCCCGATCGATCATACGCGTAGAATACGACGGTTCCATCCCCATATTTATTATATCCTGAATTTGGAGTTGCCTCGATAGTTGGAGTATCCGGTTTTAGGGTAATTTGGCTTTCGGGAACTTCCATCTGTCCGGTTTCATATAAATATTGATCAACCAGATTATCCGCATTTAAGGCACTTACTTTCAAATAATCTGTATACACATCGCCGAATTTGGAGGAAAACCAGCTCGACGTATATTGGTTGCTGAACGATCCGAAGAATTTGTGAATATCTCTCCTTGTATTTCTTATTGTCCTTCCATCATCGTCGACCCAAGTGATCAATTCGTCCATGTCCATATTGCGGATGTCTTTAACCTGTGTGAGAATCATGCTGCCATTGACTTGATAATAAATCTCCGTCATATCTTCGTAAGGGTGTCCTTTCAGCAGGTTCCAGCCGTTCATCTCACCTTGCGAAGGTATGTGATACATGCCGCTTGCTTCAGGGGACTTGGAGGAGTCTGAAGGTTTAATCGTTATTCCCTCAGGAACAGTGCCGATATAGGCAGTAGCGGTAGCATCATCATATGCAACACCTAATCCTAGAATGTTGGAAACGGCTCGGAGCGGGACATAGGTTCGTCCGTTATACAAAAAGTTGTTGGCTTCTACTTTTTGGAGATTCACCATGAGCGTTATCGTGTCAAAAACCGCATTAATCTCCGTATCCCTTTTTTGTTCCCGTACATCATTCTTGGAGTTATCCGTCTGCACAGAAGGGACGCCTGGCTCTTGTTGCCCCACTGGGATTGTGCCGATATTGGCTATTTTTTCATTCGGGTAAAAAGTGACTGGTAAATCCTTCATCATTTCTGCGATGTTTCGTATCGGAACATATGTACTGCCGTCATATAAAATGGTATTACTAGCCGAAGCTTGTCCATTCACGACAATATTTACCTTGTTAAAATAAACCTGCATGTTTTTCGAAGTTGTAGCAAAGATGCTGCCTTGCGGCGCCAGCAAAACCACTGCTGCACTGATACCAACCAACCATTTTTTCAAATCTTCTGCTCCCCTTTTAGCTATTGTTGAATAAAGTTTAATATATTACCAATAGTTTAGAATACAATAATGTTAACAAATAGAGATAAAAAATGGTACATATTATTTACTAGACAGTGAATAGTTCTTGTAGAAAATTGTCACAAGGAAAAATAACCCAATTAAACGAATGTGTGATATCCTTACGGTTCATAGCCAGTAAGGAGAACAAATCATTAGAAAGGGTTATTTTGTAACTCAACTTTAGCAGATCAAAGATCAGCTTGAATCTTTGCATTAAAACTTGCTTTTCAAGAAATGACCGTCATGTGAATATTATCACCCGATTGCACCACTCTAACCGTTTTTCGCACTACTGAATATCATAAAATGCACCACCAAAAACGATAAATCACACCAAATCGATATGTGAACCTGACGGAATCATGAATTTCGTTAGGTTCTTTCTGCATTCTGGCTCTTGTTAGATCAAAGTAATCTAAACTAAAGTAAAGATATTAGATGTTTTTGTATAAGTTTACTTTACTTTTGTAAAAATTGAATTTATAATTTGATTCAAGAGGTGATGATCATGAAGAAAGATTTTGGCGATTCGATATCAAATAAGGTTTATGAATATCGTGTACTTGCCAGAATGTCTCAGCAAGAATTAGCAGAGAAAGTCGGGGTTTCCAAACAAACCATCTTCGTAATGGAAAAAGGAAATTATGTTCCGACTCTGCTGTTAGCTTTTCGAATTGCCGATTTTTTTAATGTTGATGTAAACGATATTTTTACTTATATGAAAGGAAATGATCAAAATGATAACTAAGTCTATCTCAGATATCCATAACGCAATTTTTTCCCCTTTAAAGTCCTGGGCTGAACAATCTACGGGAAATTGGAATATTCTCATTGGAGTTGGTTTTTTACTGCTTATGGGTAGTGCGATTTTTGCCTATGTATTTTATAAGAAGATTGGGCAAGACGACGAACGGACAAATATAATCTTTTTGAAAAGCAGTTACTGTATGCTGTTGGCAATTATTCTATGTGACATGATTTTTCCTAAAGACGATATGTGGACCATCTTTTTCTTGTTCAAATATACGCTGGCATTTTTAGCTAGTGGGATTTACCTAGCCGTCCAATATAAAAAGGATTTTTCATAAGGAAAGGTCGGGGAGCGGGACTCAACCAAGGATGGAGGATTAGACAATGCTGGTAAATATGCTAACTAAGCGATATGGAAATTGGATCATTGCCTCAGGCACGATTTAAAAGAAAAAACTGATAACATCATGGCTGTTATGCAACCTCTAAAGGTGGTTATTACCAACTATCCGAAGGATGACGTGGAGATGTTATTGATTGAAAACAACAGTGAAAACGAGGCGCTAGGGAAAAGAGAAGTCCCTTTTTCTAAAACAATTTATATCGAGCGAGACGATTTTATGGAGGAACCATCTAAGGGCTTTCACCGACTTAGTCTGAATGCAGAAGTGAGGCTGAAGGGTGCGTAACGATCCACTGGGTTTCTGAGGAGCACGCGATTAAGGCTGATATCCATCTTTATGAGAAACTGCTAATTCACCAAGAAATCCCGAAGGACAGCGAAGATTCAACCCAGACTCGATGGTTACCATAATTAACGTACTAATGGAACCTTTTGTTGAAAAAGATCGTCCAGAACACAAATTCCAGTTTTTACGTCATGGCTATTTTTGCTTAGATAGTATGATTGTAGAACCACTGACCGTCTTGTATTTAACCGTATAGTACCGTTAAAAGATACTTGGAGCAAAAGACTTTAAAAAGACAGGCAGCCGATCTGATTTGAATCGATTGCCTTTTTTTACTTATTTTTTTAAAAGAAAAGAGCGCACAAGGATTGTCGGATGACAAGAATATAGATGCTTAAAAGTCGCGTAGCAGCGGCTTTTTTTGTTTAACTGCGGGGGCCCGATGTTCTTGGAAACAATAATGGGCTCCCCAACGCCCATCGGCTAAGCGATATCGCGCTCCAAGATAGCGGGCTACTTTCCGCCAAAATATTATTTTAACCATGAGAAATAGGGCTATATAGTGTGTGACACGAACGACGACACCAATTGTCGGGTGATAAAAAAATAGTAGCATTAGAAGCCGCTGATTAAGCGGCTTTTTTTATTTATGTTATCAAGTTCTTGTTAAAGCACAATGACAAGAACTTGATAACATTCCCGACAGATGACAAGAACAATGTTACATTCCCGATATAATTTCATCAACGGTGGCTAACGGGCAGGGTGAATGGATCGGTATGAAGCCGACAAATAAAAAACTCACTTTCACTGGGGTCGATATAGATAAGGTAGTAGATGGAAAAATTGTAGAACATGGTGGTGCTGTAAATACTTTTGACACTCTATATGCTGAAGGAATGTTAAAACCTGTATAATAGGATTTTGCATCTTTGAAGAAGAAGCCGTCTCCGAATGGACGGCTTCTTCTGTTTTTTTCCAAAGGGTGACGAAAGATTCTCCAGGTACCAACGTGAGCAAGGTGAATGGTTCCCTGAAGTAATTTCTATTTCAAACCCTCCACTATACCACCACTGTATAAATTGATGTTATGTTTTTCATGATATTAGCATGGCAACGCAGCTTGTAAGGAGGGGAAAGATAAATGTTCATCACGATCAAATTTGTTGGCTGCTGCGGCTGGAGGAAATCATGATCTCAGTCACAGACAGGGTTTTGTCAGGCATGATTCTCTAGCGCTTAAAGTTTTTGCTGCCATATCTAAAGAAAAGGAGGTGGTTTCATCATGCTGTATAAAACCGCTCAAATAGCAGCATTAGTAGGAGTCCATCCCAATACTATACGGCTTTATGAAAAGCTGAAACTGCTTCCTTCGATACCAAGGACTGAAGGCAACTACCGGATCTTTAATGACAGACATCTTCAACAGCTTCGGCTGTTGCGTACTGCCTTCCGCGTGGAGATTATCAGTGACAGGCTCAGGCAGGAAGTCTATGAAATCGTGAAGATTGCGGCAGCGGATGATATTGACGGGGCGTATCAAAGGACATTGAACTATTTAGAGCATTTGCGGATAGAAAAAGTCAGAGCTGAGGAAGCAATCAGCATCGCGCATAATATCATTGAGAACAGCAAAAAATCAGTAGAAACGATTGTGTTCAATGGCAGAGTTGAAGCTGCCAACGCTCTCGGCATCACAAAAGACGTTCTGCGGGATTGGGAGAGAAACGGCTTGATTGAGGTGCCGCGGAATGCCAACGGATATAGAAGATACGGTTCAAAGGAAATGAGCCGGCTGAAAATCATCTCTATCCTTCGGAATGCCCATTATTCCATGATGTCCATTCTGCGCATGTTGAATCGTCTGGATCGTGGAGAAGGAAATATACGAGAAGCTATTGATACGCCAAGTGAAAAGGAAGACATTGTTTTCGCTACGGATCGGTATATTACTGCACTCGACATGGCAGAAGCGGATGCACAGGAAATGCTGAAAATACTTGATGCCATAAGGAAAGGCAATGTCGAATAACATCAAAATTAGGAGTAAAACAATGACAGTCATTTTATCTGATGAAATAGAGCATCTGAACATGATCATGGAAAAATTGGAGGATTCTTTAGAGGAATTGAATCAAACGGTCTCCAGATATGAAGATGAATTTAAGGAATCCATGAAAGATCTTTGGAAAAATAGAAGTAATATGGATTCCATGGAGATTTTTTCAAACGAGCAGGCGATTGGCCGAAATGTAAACTTAGGTGAATTCACCGTAAAAAGGCAAGAAATGATCGAAAAGTTAATGGATTCGCCTTATTTCGGCAGAATTGATTTCAGGCCTAATGATGAGGGCGGAGCAGAGCCGTTCTATATTGGACGGTTTTCTTATGTTGATCAAAAAGGCAATATGCTGATATGCGACTGGCGAGCCCCGATATCCGGGATGTATTACGATTTTGAGCTTGGGCCTGCCTTTTATGATGCTCCTCTGGGAAAGATCGAAGGTGAAATGACCCTGAAAAGGCAGTTTAAGATTAAGAACAGCATTATGGAATATGCTCTTGAGAGCTCAATCGGTATTAGTGACGAGGTGCTTCAAAAAGAATTGAGCCATACCTCGGATCAAAAAATGAAAAATATCATTGCCACCATCCAAAAAGAGCAAAATCAGATTATCAGAAATGAAAAAGCCAATGTCTTGGTCATTCAGGGCGTCGCCGGATCGGGGAAGACATCCATTGCCCTGCACCGGATAGCTTACTTTTTATACAAGTACAAGGACCGATTAGCAGCTCAGAATATTATGATCATTTCCCCTAACAGGGTATTTGCCGACTATATCTCAAACGTACTGCCGGAGTTGGGCGAAGAGCCAGTGAGAGAAACGGGGTTTGAGAATATTGCGGCGGAGATACTGAATAACTCCATCCATTTCGAAAGATTTGCCGAGCAGATTGAACTGACCCTTGAAGGGAATGACAAAAAGCTGGCGGAACGAATTCAATTCAAGTCCTCAATGGAGTTCCTATCCCTTTTGGATGAGTACCTTGAGTATGCGGATGATCATCTTTTCTTCCCCCGTGATTGTTCTTTTGGACAAACTGCCATTTCAAAGGATTTTATCCAAACGAGATATCATGCTCTGAAAGCAAGGCCAATTCTGCAAAGGATGGAAGAAATCGCTGGAAACATGCTTGAGAAAATAAAATCGGAAACCAGAACGAAGCGAAACATTCCCGGAAAAAAAGAGGTTATAAAAAAGTTAGTTTCAATGTTACATTATGATAGTACTTTGTCATTCTATAATGGCTTTTTTGAATATATCAAAAGACCGGATTTATTCTCGCTTAAAAGCAAAAATAAATTAGAAGCGACGGATGTATATCCTTATCTCTATTTAATAATATTTTTTGAAGGGATACAGGGATATGATGACATTAAACATGCCGTGATTGATGAGATGCAGGACTACACACCGGTGCAGTATGCGGTTATTAACAAGCTGTTTCGTTGCAGGAAAACCATTTTGGGTGATTTCGGTCAATCCGTTAACCCTTATAACTCCATTTCACGAGAGGATTTTGTTAAGCTCTACGAAAATACAGAGTACGTAACACTCACGAAAAGCTACAGATCCACCTTTGAAATCATCAAATTTGCTCAGAATATACAAAACAACAGCATTGAGCCTATAGAACGACATGGAAAGGAACCGGAGATTATCCAATGTGATGATTGGATTTCTGAACTGTCTGTGATAGACGATAGGCTTGAGGAATTTAGAAGCAGTGGTTTAGCAACAGTTGGTATTGTCTGCAGATCAATCGTTCAAGCAGATAAATTCTACCGAGAATTGAAAAAGAAACATGAAGTTTCCATCCTGAATTCCGACAGCTCAAAATTTGAAAACGGGATTACCATCACCACTATATATATGGCCAAAGGTCTTGAGTTTGATGAAGTAATTGTTCCTTCCGTAAACTCTGATATTTATCAATCGGAATATGACCGGAGCTTGCTGTACATTGCATGCACAAGGGCTATGCATAAGCTTACACTGACCTATCACGGAGAACTTACAGGCATCCTTAGTTCCATTCAGCGAAGCACAAACGGAATCAACGGTGAACGTGAATAAGTCTCCATTATGCCACCAGTTGAAATGCTGGATGTATACTTTTTTAAGCAATTATTTTTGTGGTGTTTGGTAGGAGGTACAACAACATGAATCTTGATAAAACACAATCTCGAGGCTGGAAGGGAAGAGTTGCGGTTTTTCTGTTCGGGCAGGGCATTTCACTATTCGGCTCCCAACTTGTTCAGATGGCAATCATCTGGCATGTGACGCTGGAAACCTCGTCAGGGATTTGGGTTACGATTCTGACATTGGCTTCATTCGTGCCCCAAATGCTGATCTCACCCATTGCGGGAGTATGGGCGGATAGATACAACCGCAAATTAATCATGATTCTATCCGATGGGGTTATTGCAATAACAACTCTGCTGCTCGCTCTGTTTATGATGTCGGGTAACACCGGCAATGAGGCTCTGCCTGTAATCATTATCGTATCGGCCATCCGTTCTCTTGGTGGAGGAATTCATTCCCCGGCAGTAAACGCTGCCCTTCCGCAAATCGTACCCCAGGAAAAGCTTTCCCGAATAAACGGATACAATGGCACGATCCAGTCCATCGTGCAGTTTGTTTCCCCTATAGCGGCAGGTGCGATTATGGCTATCGGCCCGATCTACAACATCCTTTTTATTGACGTTGCGACTGCCATTATCGGAATCGGTATCCTTACGACTCTAAAAATACCAACACATCAGCCTGTTCCCAAGGTAGAGAAAACATCTGCATTTGAAGAAATGAGGGAGGGGCTCCGCTTCACATGGAATAACAGATTTTTAAGAAAGCTGTTCGCGACTTACGGTCTGTACATTTTCCTGTGCGTTCCTTCGGGATTCCTCGCAGCCCTCATGATTAAACGAACCTTCGGCGACAATATCATGTTCCTGACTGTGAGTGAAGTGGTTGGTTTTGCCGGATCCGTGCTTGCTGGCCTACTGCTCGGTGCGACCGGCGGATTTAAGAACAAAGTTAAGACCCTTTTCTTTGGAATACTGGTTTATGGTGCAACATCATTTGCGATTGGATTCACAAACGACTTTTGGCTCTTCGTAGTGCTCATGTTCTTTATCGGCTTTACGATACCGTTGGCTCAAACATCGGTTTACACACTGGTACAGGAAAAGGTTGAGCCTTCGATGATGGGCAGGGTTTTCAGCTTGCTGCATGTCATGTTTAGCGGGTTCATGCCCCTCGGCATGGCCATCTTTGGTCCTTTAGCCGATGTTGTGCGAATACAGACAATGGTAATCGTGTGTGCTGTCCCGATTATACTTCTTGCTATGAATCTTCGTCTGTCTCGAAGCTTTTATCGAGAGGGAATCTATACTTCGGAAACTAGAGAAATGGGCGATAATCAAGTGTAATATCGTACCCTGTGCACACACTTAAAAGGCTTCTCCAATTATTGTAATTGGGGAAGCCTTTTTTGCATGCAGAAAGCACAAGGAAATGAACAGGTTATAAGTTAGTATGGTCAAAAGTTTGAATTATTAAGGCTTTAAGAGCTTTTACATACATATGTACAAAATACGGATTTTGTGAATAAGTATATAAGGAAATATGTCTGGATGTATTGTTTTGGACCCTTCTCCTGTGGCGTTAATGCAATTTATGAACAAAAGTGTAGTCATTAACAATCGTCATGAAGCTTATATAACAGCAAAAAAGTAAAAGAAAATAGAATTAGAAGCCCATTTAACACTAAACAATACACCTAGTATTAATTTATAATTACTACAATTAACCTGTTATATTTCCAAGTTTAGTGTAACTTTTTTAGAATTTCGAAATTCTTCATGTCTCTTCTTACCACCTATCTAAGTCTAGAAGACTAAGTTCTTCTTTTATATTAACTCTTCATTTTTCTATTGTTTATTGCTTTTTATCAGTATTTATCAGCGTTTATGATATTGAACTAGCTTCGAGTGATAATGTTTCACGAATTGAATAGTATCATTTATCGTTGAATTTTATTGTTTACGAATCCTTTGATGTTAAATTAACATAAACCTGTAAAATAACTATTATTGGAAATAACAACGTTGTTTTCGGTAAAAAATTGAGAGGAGGTTATTTTACATGTCAAGTATTAAAGAGATTTTGAAGCACAACCGGGTTTTCGTCGAGGAAAAGCACTACACCCCCTTTCAGACAACAAAGTATCCGGATCGCAAGATGGTCATTCTTACTTGTATGGATACGAGGCTGCTCGAACTGCTTCCAAAAGCACTTGGAATTCGAAACGGGGATGCCAAAGTAATCAAAAATGCAGGCGCAGTCGTGTCACATCCCTTTGGGAGCATTATGAGGAGTATTCTTCTCGCCATTTATGAACTGAAGGTGCAAGAAGTTTACGTCATCGGTCATCATGAATGCGGTATGGCGAATCTGAAGAGCGCCCCTATTCTTGAAAGCGCTCTACAGCATGGCATACCGGCCGACCATATCGAGACATTGACTTATGCGGGTATTGATCTTGACAGCTGGCTAACCGGATTTAAAAACATCGAGGACAGTATCGCCAATAGTGTTCATATGATCCGTTCTCACCCGCTTTTTCCTGATTCGATCCCCATTCATGGTTTGGTTATTCATCCCTCCACTGGGCAGCTTGACGTTGTCGTGGAAGGACAGCCTATTTTGCCGAAGGAAGGTGCTCGGGTAGCCCATAATACGAATCGGATTTCTATCCAGACTCTGAATGAAAGGCGGGGTGAATTGTGATTAGAGATATCCGTTTCCAGGGGTACACAGCAGGTAATCTGAAAAAAGATCTTGCTGCCGGATTAATCGTGGGAATTGTTGCTATACCGCTTGGTATGGCTTTTGCAATTGCCTCGGGAGTACGTCCGGAATATGGAATCTACACGGTGATCATTGCGGGGCTGCTCGTATCTCTGCTCGGAGGTTCAAAGTTTCAGATAGCCGGCCCTACGGGGGCCTTTGTTCCAGTCCTATTCGCGATCGTTATGCAGCACGGCTATGAAAATCTTCTTATCGCGGGTTTAATGGCTGGGATCATCCTTGTATTCTTGGGTATTTTTCGGCTGGGATCAATCATTCGTTACATTCCAAGGCCGGTTACGATCGGATTCACGGCTGGGATCGCTGTTATTATTTTCAGTGGTCAGATTGCTCATTTCCTTGGTCTTAGTAATGTGAAAAAGAAAGAGAGTTTCCATGAAAATATGCATGAAATCGCTCTGAATCTCGGGACCATCAATGTGTACAGCGTCGCCACAGCCCTACTCTGTCTCGGTGTTATCCTTCTCACGCAGCGTCTGACTACCAAAATACCCGGTGCGCTGGTCGGTCTTATTGCAGCCAGTTTGATTGCGGTTTTCTTCTTTTCAGGCAAAGTCGATACCATTGGTTCCGCATATGGGAATATCCCTAGCGAACTGCCTAACTTCAAATTGCCAGACCTCACTTGGAACAACATTGTAGGTCTTATGCCGGCCGCACTTGTAATTGCGATGCTCGGCGGGATTGAATCTCTCTTGTCGGCCATGGTAGCCGATCGCATGGGCGGGGACAAGCATAACAGTAATAAAGAGCTGATTGGTCAGGGTATCGCTAATATCGTGACCCCTCTATTCGGAGGTATACCGGCTACCGGGGCTATAGCACGTACCGCTACGAATATTAAAAACGGCGCTGCCTCACCCGTTTCGGGAATGGTTCATGCATCAGTCGTGCTTCTGGTTTTGCTTCTTTTTGCTCCCTACGCCTCACATATTCCATTGTCAGCAATGGCTCCTATCTTGATGGTTGTCGCTTGGAACATGAGCGAACGTCATGAGTTCCGGCATGTTTTGAAGACTCGCTCAGGGGACTCGATCGTGCTGGGTCAGACTTTCCTGCTGACTGTTTTTGCCGACCTGACTACAGCGGTAGGAGCCGGACTCGTTCTAGCTGCCGTACTGTTTATTAAAAGGATCAGCGGCACGCTGAATGTAGAAGGTTCTCTTCCTGCACCGGTGCCTCTGATTACCAAATCAGAGGCACCGGGCTGCCCCTGCCCCCAGATCAGTCTCTTCACCATAGAGGGACCGTTATTCTTCGGCACCTCTGCGGTATTCCAGGACTCGATTCAGGAGCACCTCGCTCGCTGCGCTCCCAAACCGATCCTTGTCCTGCGAATGGATGATGTATCCGATATGGATACGACTGGAGAAGCTGCGTTGTCTGAAGTGCATCAAGCCATAAAGACAAGCAAGGGAACACTGCTGCTCAGCGGAGTCAATCCTTCTGTCAGACGTATTCTTGACACCAGCGGGTTAAGCGAAAGTATTGGGGATAAGAATTTGTTTACCCGCAAAGGAGAAGCTATCCCCTATGCGCTGAGACTGCTGGAAGCTTCACGCTGCACTAACTGTAAGAAGCTGGCGTTCGACGAGCGGGCCGAATTGTCCAGATTCGGCCTGAAGACGGGACCGATGGGCATCAAGTCTATTTATGGGCGGGCTAACGGAGTACAGAGTTAGATCTGGGCTCAAAGTTAGATAAGTTAGTTCTTCATACAAGAAGGGCTCTCCACAGACGGTGGACAGCCCTTCTTGCACCTGTCGCCGAGAAGGTGTGTATACACGCATCTCCCCTCCATACCTTAAAATTATCAGCTTGCCGCTTGCAAATAAGCACTGATGCTGCACCTGCATCAGTACTTATTCCTCTATAAAGAAAAAAAGCCCCCTGACCGGAGGCTCAATAAATAAGCTAAGTTAAATTTTTGAGTATTCCGTTCATTTTCTTATAATGTCCGCTGACTCTATCCGCGTAAAAGGAATAATAAAGCTGATTCTTGGCAAGCAAGCTCATCTCACTATCTACATCGACGCTATTCTCGTTGTTGTTAAACACGAAAGGCCCTGTAGTTTTCGTCTGAATAAGGCTTGAATCCTCACGGCCTGGAATTGGGAAATGGAGCTTGTGTGATCGGATTCCTTCTAATTCTTTCGTGTCTCCAGTTGCTTTCCGCAATTCTTCCTCAAACGAAACATATTTACTTTTATAACCGGGTGTATCTGCGTTAGCAATGTTACTAAGAATCGCCTGATGCCTGGCAGCCGCTAAGTCGAGTGCTTTCTCATTCAAACGATTAGTTGAAGATTGAAGCATTGAGTGTCTCACTCCGTTCATAAGTTGCATATTGCTTCAAGATAATTTCACGGGAAGAAAACAGGTTCAGTTCCTTCCCCTCCTCCTTTCCTCGGATCTACGCTAATAAAACAAAAAGCAGCCTCCGCCGGTGTGCCGGCAAAGGCTGCTATACCCGTAAAAGACCAATGCCGAAAGGCAAAGGTCTCGCTAACAACGTTCATCAATAGGACGTCGAATGCAGAGCCGGAGGCTGAAAGGCCACGTAATGACGACTAAGCATTTATAAGCTACTCCCCTTTGAGGGATATGAGATTACTTACAAGTTACCAGCTTCACTTGGATGTGTCAATGCTTCATTTGGATCGGATTGTATCTTCTTCACAATTTCTATTTTCCGGATCCGGTGTTTGTCTTTTTCTCTAACGATAAAAACCCAATCTCCATGCCGCCACTCCACGCCCGTCTCCAGATCAGGATAGTGATTATAGAACCAGCCGCCAATCGTATCCACAACCGAATGTTCAAGATGAATGCCCAGCATGGCATTGATTTCATCTATCAGAGCCACGCCTTGAACCAGGTAATGATCGCTTCCAAGCTTCTCGATCTCAATTTTCTCGTCCTGGTCGAATTCATCCCGGATCTCACCGACGATTTCTTCCAGAATATCTTCAATGGTTATTAGTCCGCTCGTCCCCCCATATTCATCTAGAAGAAGGGCCATATGAACTTGATCCAGCTGCATTCTTTTGAGTAAGGTTTTAACGGGCATAACCTCAGGAACCGTTAGAACAGGCTGAAGCAAAGATTTAAAATCTAAGTCCGGATTGTTATCATAGCGCAGAAAAAATTGTTTGGTGTTCACGAGCCCAATAATATTGTCTTTGCTCTCCAGAACAACCGGAAAGCGTGTATATTGTTCTCTTTTAATGATCATCAGATTTTCTTGAAAAGACTTATTCGCATATAAGCACACCATATCGGTGCGCGGCACCATAATTTCACGGGCCAGCAGGTCATCGAATGTAAAAATACGGTTCACGTATCCGTACTCCGCTTTATTGATTTTGCCGCTTTGATAGCTTTCGGACAGTATGATCCGGATCTCTTCTTCCGAGTGAGCCTCTTCGTGCTCGCTTGCCGGCTGGACGCCGAACATTTTAATAAACCCGTTCGCGGAACCGTTCAGCACCCAAATAAACGGGTACATCGCTTTATAGAAAACGATAATGACAGGCGCCAGCAGAAGAGAAACTTGTTCGGCCTTCTGAATCGCCAGAGATTTCGGTGCCAGCTCTCCAAGCACCACATGCAGGTAGGTGATCAGGGCAAAGGCGATGACGAATGACAAAATGTGACTCATGTTTACACTAATCCCGAAACGGTCGAATAGCGGGAACAAAATTTTCTCTACCGTCGGTTCCCCCAGCCAACCCAGACCGAGCGCTGTAATGGTGATCCCAAGCTGACAAGCGGATAAATACCCGTCCAGGTTGCTTGTTACCCTTTGGACGGCAATCGCATTTTTTCTGCCTTCAAGAACCAGCTGATCGACCCTGCTGGGACGAACGCGTATAATAGCAAATTCGGTGGCGACAAAGAAGGCTGTCAAAATAATAAGAAGCGCGACCAAGAACAAATTAAGGAGCACGAGGATCTTCCTTCCGGGATTCAGGATACACACCGGCCATCAGCCTGGAGCTGAACGTCCTGCATAGTGGCTAGTTTGTGTAGAAGTCACCCTGGACATGCACAACAAAAAAAGAGTCGTTCTATAGAACAACTCCTCACATTCTTACTTCTATAGGAATAAGGTTGCATTGAAATAGCGTCTGGCAAGTGTGTGAAAGTACGAGGTTTGAATCGAGATAACCGCGATAAACAAGATGTTGCGAATCTCTTCCTTCTGTTTCTCAGTCACATCCGTAATCTGAGCGGCGAACTTCTCTGCCGATGATCTAATCACGTTCTCGGCGAGCAGATCATGGTTTCGGTTACCGTGATCGTGACCCACTGTATCCAGCAGTTGGTCGTTGTTGGCGTCAAGTTCTTCGAACATAGCCGTGTATGTGCTGTAGAGTTTCATCGGACTTATTAAGTCATCGCTATCGATATTGGGCTTGCCGAGTATAATATCAAACAGCTTGCGTATAGATACAAAATCAAGGTTGGATTTGAGGTCATCGATTATAAACAGCAGCGCCGCTTGATTCAGTGAATATTTTTTGCCCACCTTGGGGGAATCAAAAAATTCTTTGAAGTCTCTTTTCACCCAGTTCTGCATGGAAGTGATGGATAGTTGAGAATATTCGATAAGCTGGCCAAGGGCTGCAATCTCCTGTAGGGAGAATCCTTTGATCTCATTGCCCTTGATTAGTTTCTCAATGACCGGAGGCAATGTTGTTGATAAAAAGGCAGGCAACGCTGTACCCTTCTCCATGTCATAGCGATGGTTTTTCATCCATGCATGTTGCAGAACCTCTATGGGTTTGTGGCGGTGTCGGCCGTCTAAAGAGAGTAATAGGCAAGCCATCTCTTTTCGTGTCAGTGTAAAAGATTCCATAGATGGTCCTCCGTACTTTTAATTTCAAGTTCATATGAACTTATCATACGCCTAGTCCTTTAGCTTGTAAAGACCAGATATCCCATGAAAAATGGATGTATAATCAGATTTTTTAGAAAATATCCTCTTTCATTGCCTGTGAGGGGTAAAAACTGAGTTTGTCAGGTTCCGCTAAGTTCGTTATATTAGTTCATAAGAACTTATATTTTATACATAAAGGATTGTGACGATGAAGTATGGGCAGTATAGGGTTAAATCTTTTCTTGGTTGCCGTTTTAATCTTTTTAACCGCGTTTTTCGTTGCGACAGAGTTTGCCATCATTAGAATAAGGGGCAGCCGGGTCGATCAATTGGTTCTCGAAGGACGTAAGAACGCGTTAGCTGTACAGCAAGTAACGAGCAACCTGGATGGTTATTTATCCGCATGTCAACTTGGTATTACGATGACCGCTCTGGGTATCGGTACACTCGGTGAACCAACCGTAGAGAAAATACTGACACCTCTTTTCGATCAGTGGAATCTCAGTCCTGATCTCAGTCATTTGATTTCCTATACCGTTGCTTTCGTCTCGATGACGTATCTTCATGTCGTAGTCGGCGAACTTGCACCTAAATCATGGGCGATTCAAAAAGCTGAATTCATCTCATTCCTGGTTGCTAAGCCTATTATCTGGTTCTATAAAATCTTGTATCCGTTCATCTGGCTCCTTAACGGGTCTGCGAATGCCCTTATTAAATTGTTCGGAATGAAGCCTGCCAAAGAGCACGAAGACGCCCATTCGGAAGAAGAACTTCAGATCATTCTCTCCGAGAGCTTCCAGAACGGTAAAATCAACAAAACCGAATATGGTTATGTAAGCCGTATCTTCGCATTTGATGAAATGCTGGCCAAAGAAATTATGGTTCCGCGTACAGACATGATCTGTTTGTTCACTAATCTATCCCTGCAAGACAACATGGAAATTATCCGTAGAGAACAATATACCCGTTTTCCGATCGCAACAGACAGTAAAGATAACATTGTCGGCATGATTAACACCAAACAGCTCTTCCTGGAACTTGAGATTAATCGCGAACTTGATTTCAGAACGCTGGTTCATCCGGTTCTTACGGTGTCAGAAGTAACGCCAGTCAAGTCTTTGCTCAAGAGAATGCAGTCAGAACGGGTTCATATAGCCGTACTGGTTGACGAATATGGCGGAACATCCGGTATCATTACCATCGAAGATATATTGGAAGAAATCGTCGGAGAAATCCGGGACGAATTCGATGCGGACGAACGTATCGATATCGAGAAACTTGATGAAAACTGCTACCTGCTCGACGGTAAAGTTTCCCTGAATGAATTAAGTGACCTGACGGGCAAGAATTTTGATGACGAAGAAGTTGACACCGTGGGCGGTTGGCTCTACAGCCGTATGACCGAGCCTAAGATGGGTAAAAAATATATTTATGAAGAACTTCACTTTATCGTACGTGAAGTCAGCAAGAACCGCATCCGCAAGGTGGAAATGATTATCGAAGACAGCGCGGAGAAAGAAATTGCAAGCGGCAGCCAGTAGGTCTGCCAATTCAAAAGGCCCAAGCACTCTTAAGTGCTTGGGCCTTTATTTGATTAGGGACTAACCCAGCTCCCATCCATAGCTAATGCTAATGAATTACGGATCGTTAGTTACATAATAAATAATATGTTACCTTATTAACGCACACCTGATCTGCGAAGCAATAAATAAGTAATCATGGCATAGACGAGTGTCAGAGGAATAGTACTTAAACTTATTTCGAAAGCGGAATGACTTGCCAGCCATTGAAATAACGATATCCAGAGTTCTTGGCGTGAGATTATGAAAACCAAGAGTGAACTTAGAATGAATAAGGCGGCAAAAAAGAGAAGAGTTCCTTTACCGCCAAACCGCTGATAAATACTTCCTACACCGAATCCGAGGATACCCAAATTTATCAGTATAAGGAAATATAAAATCATTTGCTGAAACAGGGAACCATCGTTCAAATAGGGCAGATTAAAAAAGTGCAGCTGGGTCCCCCACGAATTCGTCCATACCTCCATTCCGGACAAAAGCATCAAAATGATAGAGGTAATAAAACTTGCAATACTTATCATGAGAATCGTGCCAAGAAGATAGTCCTTCCTCCGGATACTAAAGTTTAAAGCAAACGGAAAAGTCTGTGTAACCGCAATAATTCCTGCAACAAACATATAGACAACTATCGAAGAAATGCCGCCTGTATAGAAACCCGTCTTGCTGGTGAACGCCAGACTGATTGTGTAGTTAACCAAGAAACTAGCGAATAGAATACCCCACGGAACGTATACCCACCCTGTGATCTGCCTGAGATGGATATTCAAAGCCCCCTGAATTCTGCTCATCTTCCGTTCCCCACCCTTTCGTCGAGGTTAGATTTCGTCATATGGACAATCAGCTGCTGCAGCGATACCGGAGATACCTCCAGGCCCATTTCAGCCGCCAGTGACCTCTCCTCAGACTTTAACGCCCCCATTATAGTAGCCGAGAGCATAGATACGAACGGTTCGAGGTGTATGACTTCTTTACCGGTAATAAAGGATTGGACAGAAGAAGTGCTTCCTACAACCGTATAGGCGCGTCCGCGCAAAGCATCCGCATCTTCATTCAATAAAAGCCGGCCCTTATCTATCAGGATGATATGCTCAAGCAGCTTGCTGACTTCGTCTATCAGATGGGTAGACAGAATAATCGTTCGGGGATGCATCGCATAATCTTCAATCAGCAGATCGTAGAACAGCCCCCGTGCAACCGCATCAAGTCCGAGATAAGGTTCATCAAAGATCGTTAATTGAGCACGGCTGGCCAGCCCAACAACTATCCCGGCAGCCGATAGCATACCCCGTGACAATTTTTTCATCGTGCGGTTCAAGGGAAGCTGGAAATCCTCGATAAGCTTCAGCGCATACTCCTCATCCCAATTCGGGAAAATTTCCTGGGATACTTTCAATACATCTTTAATACGGAAAGAATCCGGATATTTCTGGCTTTCTTTGATAAAACATATTTGCCGAAGCACATCGTAGTTCTCGTATGGATCTTCGCCGAATATTTTTACGTCCCCGGACGTTGCAAACGATTGGGATGTGAGCATCTGCATGATCGTCGTCTTACCCGCTCCGTTTCTGCCAAGAAACCCATAGATTTTATTACTTTCTAGCTTGAAGCTTACATCTTGGACGGCCGTTATATTGTCAAAAGACTTCGTCAGACGGTTAACCTCAACAGCATGATTGATCATAGTTTGCCTCCTGAGCGGATCATATCCGTTAATTGATCGGTTGTAATGCCCAGCTTCTCCGCTTCTCTGATCATTGTAATGACATATTGCTCATAAAATTCAGTCTTGCGTTTCTCCATCAAAACAGTTCGTGCACCCTCTGCGACAAACATACCGATCCCCCGCTTCTTGTATAAAATACCTTGATCAACGAGTAAATTTACACCTTTTGCCGCCGTTGCAGGATTAATATGATAATAGGCGGCGAATTGATTGGTTGATGGCACTTGTGTTTCTTCCGGCAGCCGCTCCTCCATGATGTCATCTTCTATTTTCTCCGCTATCTGCACAAAAATCGGCCGGCTGTCATCAATCATAAAGCCCATTAGGTATCCTCCAATCCTTACAGGTTACATGGTTAGTTGCTAATGTAATTAACCATACAAGAGATGAACTTGATTGTCAATAGACGAATCATATTCTCCTTGCTTTTAATGATTAATCTTGATATGGTATACAGTCATATTCATGGACATTGATTTCGCGAAGATGGGCTAATTGGTGGCCGCTGCTTCTCGAGCGTCCTTTCCAGGAACAGAACCGGTAATCCCATTGATGTATAACATTCGTTCCATAGCAAAAAAGCCATCTATTCCCCTATCTTGTGGGTAATCGGATGGCTTTTTTAATTTTGTGATCCCATTAAAAGGCTTCTTGCTCCCCGGTCACCGTGTCGCCGCACTGTATAGCAAGAAATCCGGTAACTTCAGATCTATAGTCTTCAGTTCTATAGAATCGGAGAGATAAGTCGGGCTAGCGATTCTTTAAACCTGGCCGGCAGCGAGCGGTTCCGGAACATAGCGGGTGTGAATTCCGAGCAGTCAAGCATGTCTTTCTCGAAAATCTTCTTCTGCCGCGCAGCGGTTTCCGTATCGTAAATAAAAGCATTCACTTCAAAATTCAGCTTAAAACTGCGGATATCAACGTTAGCTGTTCCGATTGAAGCTACTTTGCCGTCAATAACAATCGTTTTTGCATGAAGGAAGCCTTTTTCGTATAAGAATCCTTTCACGCCCAGGTTTAGCAGTTCCCCCAGATAAGATGTTGTAGCCCAGTAAACCATTTTGTGATCGGGAACCGAAGGGATCATGATGCGGATGTCCACACCCGCCAAGGCCGCCATTTTAACAGCTGTCATCAGACTCTCATCCGGGATAAAATAAGGGGTTTGGATATAGATGCTCTCTTTGGCTGCATAAATCATCTTGAGATACCCGTTGCGAATCTGCTCCAATTCACTGTCCGGACCGCTGGATACAATTTGTACCCCTACATGTCCGTTGAAAGGAATACGCGGATAATAGCGGGCTTCGGGTTTAACGGAGTTTGTCGAAGCAAGGTTCCAATCCATAAAAAACTGCGCCTGCATTTGGAGAACCGCACTTCCCTCAATTTTCAAATGAGTGTCACGCCAGTATCCAAAGCGCTGGAGAAGCCCCAAGTACTCGTCCCCGATATTGAATCCCCCGATGAAGCCAACTGCCCCGTCTATGATTGCGAGTTTCCTGTGGTTACGGTAATTGAACCGGAAGTTCAGGTAAGGGATTTTCGAAGGGAAGAAGACGGCTACCTCGCCACCCGCTTCAACCAGCGGACGAAAGAAAGATTTAGGCAGCCAGACACTCCCGATATCGTCATACAGGAATCGTACCTTAACTCCCTCTCTTGCTTTGGCCGTCAGCGCTTCAAGAATCCGTTGTCCCAGCCGATCGTCCTTCACGATGTAATACATGAGATGGATATGATTAGTAGCTTTCCGTATGGCATCTAGCAAAGCATTGAATTTACGATCCCCGTCGGTATAGGTAACCACTTCGTTATCCTGCGTGTAGACGGCGGCACTGCTGGATAAATTCATATAAATCAAATCTTGATAATCCGCCATAAGCGGATCTTTATATTGAATTTCACTTTCCCGGAAACCTTGCCGCTGCCCTTCAATAATCGCTTCAATGTCTTTTTGATTAAATTCTTTCAGTTTGTAGATTTTTCGGCGGCTCAGGTTCTGACCAAAAACCAAGTAGAGAAAAAATCCGAAGCCCGGTAGAAAAACGAGAACCATTACCCAGGCCCAAGTTACGCCGGGGTTCTTTCTTTCCAAAAAAACCACAGCTGCGGCAAACAGCAAGTTCAGTATAGGGATTAAGGAGTAGATATGCTGCATAATTTCCAAGATGACTAACCTCCGTAAACTAGTGTTCCCGAACATCCAAGTATTAGAACCCTACATGATCATACCTTATTTTACCCAGTTTCAAAACGAGGTTTCGAGTTATTATGCAAAATTTCTATGAAATATGCGATTATTCGTCTTTAAACGACAGTCTGATCTTTTGGTATTATGCCATATTCGAATAATTTGTTATCATGGAATTCAAGAAGAAGGAATGGGAGGTAAAATTCATGCGGACGGCGGATCAAGTGAGAAGGAAATTAACGGAGTTAACTAAACAGAAACAATTTATTCAGCAGCAGCTTGACAAGGATAAAGAGAATTCTGTCCTTACAATTCAAATCGAGAAATTAGAAGATATGACGATGATGCTGGAGTGGGTTTTAAACGAACCCTCCGGTAGTTATCACGGATAATTCATACCGTTAATAATTTTGACAGCAACAAAAAACCCGCTGAATAAGCGGGTTTTTGCAGGTCCTCCTTATTTGCAGGTTCTCCTTATAAGATAGAATATCTTACATAAAAATTTCTTTGCGAAATTGCAATCTTATCTGACGCAGAATCAATTCGGCATCGAACAGCTCCTTGAGTACAAAACATACGGAGCCGCTGGAAATCAGATGCGTCTCCTTAACAGGATACAGATCTTGAGGCAGCTTAATGGGATCCAAGTACCCCGAGGCAGTCTGACTGGATTCGAATCCGGTGTAGACAATTTTCCTCTGAGTTTCCAGATGATCAATTTGTTTTTCCAGAGGCTCACCGGCCCCATCCTGTTCTTCAGATTCAAGCACGACATTTGCGGGAGCAAGCAGCTGCTGGTAAGCAATAAGTTCATTCCGGTAGGTCCAAGCACTGACACGCCGGATGACCGGTTCTGTAGTCTTTAGGACAGATTGAATATCTGGTTGTATCCCTGAACCCGGTATAACTTGATGGTCGATTAAACGAAAAGATAGTTTGTCCTGCAAAAGGATCTCCAGCATATTGACAGAGGATCCTTCTGAATGCGTAAGCAATTTGAAGATATTGCGTTCATTGCCCCATACCGACCATTCCTTTTCCACTCGCCTCTGTCCTTTCTCTATTTAACCTTATTTTACAATAATGGTAATCGATTACCACTTAATCCGAAAGGACTCATATGTCTTTTGAAGGGGTAAAATCCTTTGCTGCGGGGCCACTTATAGAGTGGACAAAATAAACGGGCTGCCCTCCAGATCAATTCGATCTAGAGGGCAGCCCGTTGTTGTTAAATTATCATATTTCGGATCGCTTATGATTTCAGTCCTGGGAACTAAGTACCCTTGCTAACCCAGAAGGTTATCGTGTCTCCCTTGGCAGCCGGAGTATTGGGACCCGGTTCCTGTCTGAAGACCTTTCCTTTTTCCTGTTCGTTTGGCTCCAGGAAAAATTTATATCTCATCCCTGCTTCAACGGCGAGCTTCTCCGCTTCGCTCTGTGATAACCCGACAAGATTCGGCACCTCACCCGCTACTGCTTCAGTTGGCGTCGCGGTCGGTGTCGGTGAAGTTGTATTCACTGTAGGCGATGGAACCGGAGGCGCAGGCGTTGCCGCCGGATTCGGATCTGCCTGCTGCTCAGGCGCATCGGGCAGGCCGAGGTACATAAAGCCTGCAATGGCGAGTAAAAGCACTGCGGCTGTTCCCAGCACCCAAATCGTCCGGCTCAGCGCAATCCGATTCTTGGGCACATCCTCCTCCGCCCGCTCCTTTACGGGAGTCCTCTGCTGCGGGCTTCGTGTTCTAACCGCCGCTGCTTCTTCACGTGCGGGCTCTGCATACGGAGCGGCAGGTGCGCTCCTGCGCGGAGGCACATTCTCCCGGCTTGGCGCATCCTCCCTCGCCGTTGAAGCTTCACGCTCCACGATAGGAGCGGCGGTATATGATACTTGCTTCGGCGGAGCCGTCTCATTCTTCTCCAGCGCTATAATCTCCCGCAGGTTAAAGGTAAACGAAGAAAGCGATACTTCTTCTCTGAAGACACGTCTTGCCAAAGCAAGGAAAGCCTCTTTCTGAGCGGAAGTTAGTCCATCCAGACTCGGAATCAAATTCGACTGATATTGCTCAAAATTGCTTGGCGCCTGTCTCGAATGTGTGCATATCTGGTACAACAAAGTGCACAATCCGAGTGATCCACGCTGGACTAACTTACCCGGTGACCAGTAATTCATCACTTTAAGCCCGTTATACTCGGTCAGCCACATATTCTCTGCTGTAACGGAGTACCCCGAGATCTGCTCTTCCATGGCTTCCTGCATGCCTTTACCCAGTTCAAAGATAGCGGCTAAGACCTCATTGCCTCTCATCTGGTGGCGGCCAAGCCGCGCTAACAGCGGATTTCCTTTCTGCGCGGTAAGTACAGCATACAAGTGATGATCTGTAACACCCGCATTTAGAATATGAAAAAAACGTTCGTCCGAAAATTGCGCCGCTTGTCCCAGTACGCGCAAATAATCCGAAGCAAAATCGTCTCCAGTTTTCTCAACCATAAGAAGAAATACATCCCGATGCAAAGACAGGTCTTTCCCTGCATACATGACGCCATCCGCTAAAGGATGAACCGGTTCAAAAAGCACGTACCGCTCCCCTATGCGTTGTTCCATTTTAACAGCCCCCCGTCCGTGCCTGCTTGATTCATTCATATTAAGTATACTATTCGAAAGAAAATTGTGATTTGGGTGCTGAATCAAGCGTCCCACGTGTCATTATGCCTGAATACGAGCAAAATAGCAAAAAGAATACCCCTCTTTTTCCCTTGGAAATTACTTCTTGTGCAAACCATCGCGAGCGGGGCCGGAGAATCTTCAACTGAGCTTATTCAAAATGAGCTTATATTAATAATTATACCCATATGAGCACATAACGATCACTTTGTTTCCTCACATCCGCCTAGGTGATAATCCTACTGCCGTACATAATTGTCCCTCTTTCTGAAATACTATAGAGAGTCTTCCTGTTCGAGTAAGAAACAAAATGTTTAGGCTGTTGTGTATCGGATTCTTATCTTGCCCGGAAGCCTCTTCTATCTTACGCCTATCCGGCGCTCATCATGTCAATGCTGCTCACGCCCGCTTGATCGGGTATGGCGGCAAATTACACTGTTGCAGTAATGCCTTACACCTTATATATCAATTGCTGGTCTCATCGCCAAGGACAGGCATCTAGATCCGATATAGCCCTAAATAAACCAAAATCAAACACATGTTCCCCACTCCGTGTTTCGGGCATTTTCCTGCTCTCTCAGCTGGCTGGCCCTTGACAGTAAGTTTCAACATTCTTTCGTTGCTTTAAGAAATAGAGGACTTATTATAACAAAATCCCTTATCCGGAAGGAGTTTTTCTCATGAAAACCATGTATACGACAAGTGCAACTGCTGAAAATGGACGCAAAGGACGGGTAGCTACTCCAGACGGTAAACTTGATTTGCAGCTCAGCATGCCAAAGGAAATGGGTGGAGATGGTGGCCCTGGAACGAACCCCGAACAATTGTTCGCTTCCGGTTATTCCGCTTGTTTCCTGAGTGCCGTTGAACTGGTAGCCAAGAAAAAAGGAATTCCGGTAGATAACGGTAAGCTTACAGCAGAAATTTCAATTGGTAAAAATGACGATGGCAGTCTTCAACTTGCAGCCAAACTTCAGCTGTCTGTCCCAGGTCTTGAGCAAAGTCAAATCGAAGAGCTGCTGCAAGAAGCTCATCAAGTATGTCCTTATTCCCGGGCAACCCGCAACAATATTGATGTAGAGCTGGCCGCTGTGTAATACGGTTGCCTCCTTCGACCAAAGCGTTTGCTGGAATCCCCCTGCATCCATGCGCTACAATAGAAGGGAACTAATCCGGCGGAATCGCCAATTCGTATAGTCAGAAGGAGTAGAATAATGAATCCTTTTATATTTTATAATCCGACTAAATTAATCTTTGGCCGCGGTCAGCTGGAACAGCTTCCTAAGGAACTGTCCGCATATGGCAATAAGGTCCTGCTCGTCTATGGCGGTGGCAGTATTAAGCGTAACGGCGTCTACGATCAGGTTACGGGGCTTCTGAAAGGAATGGAAGCCGAGATCCATGAGCTGTCAGGCGTAGAGCCTAATCCCCGTCTCAGTACAGTAGAACGCGGTGTAGAAATCTGCAAAGCGCAGCAAATCGATGTGCTCCTTGCAGTAGGCGGCGGCAGTGTCATCGATTGTACCAAAGCAATAGCAGTTGGTGCCAAATATGAAGGCAGCATGTGGGACTTCGTGAAGCGGAAGGCTTTGCCTGAGGATGCACTGCCATTTGGCACCGTTCTTACTTTAGCCGCTACCGGCTCCGAAATGAATTCCGGTTCGGTTATTACGAACTGGGACACCCAGGAAAAGCTCGGCTGGGGATCTTCCTACGCATTCCCGAAATTCTCGATTCTCGATCCGGAATTTACGGCATCGGTTCCTGAAGATCAGACCGTATATGGAATGGTAGATATTATGTCTCATGTGCTGGAACAATATTTCCATCATACCCCGCACGCACCGGTTCAGGATGGACTTGCCGAAGCGCTTCTGAAGACCGTTATTTCTACAGCCCCCAAGCTGATCGCAGATCCAACGAATTTTGAGCACCGTGAAATCATCCTATATAGTGGAACCATGGCGCTTAACGGTTTGCTGGCAATGGGGATTAAAGGCGACTGGGCTACGCACAATCTGGAGCATGCCGTGTCTGCGGTATATGATATTCCGCACGGAGGCGGTCTGGCGATCCTCTTCCCTAATTGGATGAACCATGTGCTGGGTGAGAATGTCGGCCGCTTCAAACAATTCGCTGTTCATGTGTTCGACATTGATCCGGCCGGTAAGAGCGATCGTCAGGTGGCGGAAGAAGGCATTCAGGCCCTGCGTGACTTCTGGACATCCATTGGCGCTCCAAGCCGTCTTGCGGATTATAAGATCGACGACAAGAATTTCGATGTGATGGTAGATCGCACGCTTTTTAACGGTCCATTCGGCAACTTTAAACGATTAGACCGAGAAGATGTATTAGCCATTTATCGCGCTTCTTTATAAAAAGTAACAAGTAAAGCCCGGCAGATTTTGACGTTAGTCAAAGCCTCCGGGCCTTTTCAGTATTTTGTTCAGACTTTCAATTTCAGACTTTCAATACATGTTCATTTCTTTATCCCAAATCAGCAGGTCTGTTTGGCCAGAGTTCCTGCCAAGCTGCCAATTTCCGCTGCCACCCAATTGCGTTAGCGGGACTGGATGAGGGCAGGCGTACAAAAGTCCGGTCTTCTTTAAGCTGCGCAGCATTCAAGGTATAACGATTAAACAGCTTCTCGGCCGCCGCTCCGTTAAATAAGACAGTTCTAATACGGGGATATCGTGAGAATAGTTCCTCGAAATCGTTACTGGCCGCTTCCCGGATGTTCGAATCCAAGCTCCCGGCTCTTTCACAAGCAGCAAGCACATCCCATAGTGCAATTCCCCGGATGCTCACCCATTCCATCCGCTCTTCATAACGTTCAGGAATTTCTGCTCCATAAAGAGCGGCCAGCAGCTTCCAGAAATCATTGCGCGGATTCCCATAGTACTGCTGTTTCGTTAATGACTGTTCTCCAGGCATCGAACCCAGAAGAAGTATAGAGCTGTTCTTATCTATCACTGGTGCAAAACCTACACATTTCATTTGATTGTGACTCCCCCTTATCTGCCCCATCCGCTCGCATAAAGGCCGTACTCGTTGTGCCACTCCGCATAGAAAACTTCACTGATTTTATAGTATCCGTTCAAACGAAGCCGCTCGCTAAGCCAAGCCTCATCCCGACCTATTCTATCTAACTCCTTGTGCTTGACCTTCCCCTCTTCTACTAGTGGTACCGGAAGTTGGGCATGTTCTTTAGGCAGCTTGAGGTCCTCTCTAACGACGGATTCGTAAGAAGATTTTTTAAGAACACTAATGGAACTGTTATTTTCAAAAATGGCATAGGCAACCTCGTGCATAGAAAATATGCCCTGCTCCCGCAGCAGCATTAGCAGCTGTTCCAAGTCCAAATGGGTCGTTTTCAGCCGGTCCGTCTGAAGAATTCTATTCTCAATCACGACGGCAGGTTTGCCTTCAAGCGCTTTCCTGAGTTTTTTGTAACGCTGGGTAACTTTTTCGAATACGAGAGAAAGTACCGTCCAGAATGCTAACGTATACAGCAGCTCTACATATTTAATTTCCTTATCATAGATGGTATCACCCACAAGCTCACTGAGCAGGAGAGCCGATACAAAATCAAATGGCGTTAACTGAGAAATTTCTTTCTTGCCGAGGAGTCGTGTTATGGCCCATAAGCCGATAAAACCGGTAGTTAATTTAATACTCATATACAGCCGGTAGTTAATTTAATACTCATATACAGGTAGTCCATAGAATTGACCCCGCTTTCCTTATTGTAGCAGCATCTTCATTACAAGAGCTACTTTCCAATAACCGAAATACAGCTGCTGCAAACAGAATGCCCTGCGCCCGCAGTTTCGTTTATAATAGGAATACAGGTTTATAGAAATGCATTCATGCAGATACGAAAAATAGTTTACATAATAATTATTATGTAGCTAATTATTTATCTTTTCCTTTTCACGTATATCCAGTTCCCTATATTGAGGTGCAGCACATGAATATTCAAAAACAAAAAGACAGAGAAGAACTCGATAAAAGAATACCTGCTATGCCCTGGTATATAGAAAAATTTATTAACCATAAACTACCGGACCTCTCTCCTTCTACCCTGCTCGAATATGTACGGGATTACGATATGTTCTTGTCCTGGCTTATGGCCGAGGGTTTAACCCAAGCGGAGAAGATGACCCATATCCCCCTGGATGATCTAGAAAAGCTTCATATGGAAAGCGTTGATCACTACAGGGCTTTTCTGGCTACGAAGAAAGATCAGGCTAATACTAAAATCACCATCAACCGCAAAATTTCGTCGCTGCGTTCACTTTTTCATTACTTGAGCCAAATTGCGGAAGATGAACATTATTATCCGCTGTTAAAGCGGAATGTGATGGCCAAAATTGAGATTAAACGTACGAATAAAGCTAAAGACCTTGCGGGCAAACTTGAGGGAAAATTACTTCAAGAGAATGAGATTTTTGATTTTATCGATTATATTCGGAGCGGGTATGAACAGGATATCGCCAAGAACAAACAAGCCTTATATGCCTATGAGCTTAATAAAACGCGTGATGCATGCATCGTTAGTCTTATTCTGCATTCCGGTCTGCGTGTTTCTGAAGTCGTAAATCTGACGATCGATGATCTGGATATGAAAAAAAGAACCGTCTACGTGTACCGTAAAGGGAACAACGACGGTTCATTCAAGACACGGGTGTTTTTCCGGCAGGAAGCGGTCGATGATCTCGCCTGCTATTTGCAGCTCCGGGAAACCCGTTATAACTGTCCCAAGAAAGAAAAGGCTCTTTTCCTCACCGTTCCCAATGGTCAAAAAGAAGGAAAGATCATGACCAAACGGGCAATCCAGGAAATGGTGATTAAGTATGCTAAACGCTTTGGCAAGCCATTCTTGAGCGTACATAAGCTGCGGCATTCTTTTGCAACGGACTATTACCTGCAGAATGATCTCTACAAAACACAGGAACAGCTGGGACATGCCTCTTCCGATACGACTCAGATCTATGCGCATCTAACCGATAAAACCATGGAAGAAGCCATCGACAAACGCAAAGAAGATGCTTAAAGTATGCGGTATATGGAAATAATTTAATTAACGCTCTATATAATTAACTATATTAATAATATGATAATCAAGCAGCATGCCTAGACTTCAAGGAGGATTAACCATGCATTATAGAGGAAGTCAATTCTTTTTGAGACCGTATGTTTTGGAAGATGCGGATGCAATAAGTGATTTGATGGTTCGCAATCGTGACCTGTTCGATCCCTTTACCCCTACCCGTAACGAATCTTACTATACAGCGGCAGAGCAGCGAAAGAATATCGAGCTCTGGACGCAAGCCAGAGAAGCGGATGAACGGTATTCATTCGGTATTTTTGCGGCAGCAACGGATCAGCTGATTGGAGATATTTCTTTATTCGAGGTGGCCCGCGGGCCCTTGCAGAAATGCATGCTGGGGTACTGTCTGGACATGAAGTATAACGGCAAAGGAATCGTATCAGAGGCCGTTCGTGTAATCGTGAACTTCGCATTCGAAGAAGCCGGTTTTCACCGGATTGAAGCGGGTGTGCAGCCGCGTAATAAGGGTTCCATAAGAGTATTGGAGAAAGCCGGATTCCAAAGAGAAGGCCTTGCCCGTAAAAATGTCAAAATTCATGGTGAATGGCAGGATCACTATATTTACGCCATACTGGAGGAAGACATACTCAAGTAAGAGGGGATTCCCGCCAGACAAAATCAAAAGACAGCCCTTGGCGAGTTCATGCCTTACGGGTTGTCTTTTTTCTCATTTTGGCATTCATTTTGTTAGCTGCCGCTTTGGACTTCCTTCCTTTCCGGTTCTTTCCTACCGGTTCAATACCCGAAAATTCTGATTTCTGCACTGGAAGCACTGAGCCGGAATCATGCTGGAAAAGGCTCGAATTGTTTGCAGAATCTGCGGCAAGTTCTCTATCGCGTACACGCCGTTCGGTCAAACACAAAGGCTCCAAATACGTATGCTGAGCCAACTCCTCCAGTTCCTCCGCTGTAATGGGTTCTTTAGCTGCGACAAAATAATACAAGATTTCATCCACTACATTGAGACTGGATTGTCTTAGCGCGCGCTTGTCTTCCTCATCATAAATTGGGGACTGGTACGGCGGCATATAATAAAATTCACATTGAAGAAGTCTGAAATCAATCCCGCCTCTGCCTTCCCTATCACCGCCTGCAAGAGGTTCGATGATATATTGATTCTGCTGTATTGGGTTGTACAAATACATTTCGTCCGTTAAATACCGGGGAAGATGCTCATCAAAATAAGAACGGAAATACGGATTAGTCAAATGGTAAGAGGTATGTGCGTACGGGGCCAAAATACAAACGATAGCTTTATGCCTGCATACCCGGTAAATTTCACGCATGATCCCCATCAAATCATCCATGTATTCCAGTGATCGGCTTGCCATAACAAAGTCGACCGAATGATCTTCGCAAGGAATCCCCGTGTTCAAGTCGCACTCTACATCAACACCTGGCAGTGAAATTCTATCGAGTCCGATAAAGCCAGGATGTTTGCGTGAGCCGCATCCCAAATCGATCTTCATCTTATTCGCTCCCATCCCTGCTGATATTATTACGGTATGGACGAAACCGGAGTTTGGTATAGGTCAAGCGCCGATGGGTCGTAAAATATGTGCGAGAACGGTCTCACGTCTCCTAATTTGTAAGCGTATCCCCTTCGCCTAGTACAAACTGTACACTAAGTTTAGTTTCATTGATTTCTTTGGATTCCGGATCTAGAATATTGGTGATCCCGAAATCTTGAATATTAATTTCACCTGTTCCATTCACATAAATTTGATTGTTGCGGTGCAGTACCTCCACTGGAAATATGACTTTCTGAGAAACATTACGAACCGTTAATGTACCTTCAATACTCATCGTATTAGGTTTGCCTTCTATCCAGCTTCGATTCCAATTCTCCACCTTATCGAGTTGAAACGTTACTTCCGGATACGCTTTCACATAAAAGTAAACCCAATCTTTCAAAGTTTCATCCCTATACCGATTTCCTGTATTCAGTGTTGAAATATCCGCTCGAACCTCACCCTTCATGAGTTCAGGACTTCGGACATTAAGAGTCCAATAACCGGATATCACAGGAAAATCAATTAATAAAGACTCTAACTCTGAATTAACGAGAAGCTTTACTGTAGATTCAGGCTGGATTTTCCAGGTTCTTTCCATATGCTCCAGCGTAAGCGTATCCCCATCGGATACTTTTAATCTGAAATCCAGGCTTTTGGTATAGGTGAGATAACCCAGCATACTCCCGGCAACGAGAATGGCCCCGATTGTCCCGATCCACCAACTGCGACTCCGATCCAACGCTTATCCCACCCTTCTTGCATAAATTTAACATCTTATTATTAACATATTATTAATTATGTAAACTGTTGATTTGTATCTTCCCCTCGCTAATTAGGTAAATTGTCCCAGTGTACTAATTCGATATGTTTTTAGTAATCCCCTTTTTCTCCAACAAATTCTTTTAATAATCAAATTTACTCCATTTAGTATGAAAAGAGCCAACCAGAATTGTTCTGGTTGGCTCTAAATGCTAGACAGCCGGCGCTGTGGACGGCTTATTTGTATGAAACGGATCAGCCTTCATTCACGGAAGGACTTAACTTGCTTCTTTTGGTCCAGGCTGCTGAGACACCGAATGAAATGATCAATACTAATGCCCCAAACAAGTAAGGTAGGTCTACATGCTCATCAAACAATATTCCTGCAATCGCAGGTCCGAAAATATTCCCGAGACTCATATAGGCGTTGTTCATTCCGGCTACAAATCCTTGTTCATTCCCTGCCATTTTGGAGATTAATGTATTGATAGCCGGGCGCATGACAGAAGTTAGCGTGAAGAACAGCATTGTAATGATCAGGACATACCAGAAGTTTCCTGAGAACAGCATGATAACAAGTGAAAGCGCGGATAACAGGAGCGTGACATTAATCAGTTTCTTTTCTCCGAACTTGGTAATCAGTTTGTTAATCAGCAGGCCTTGGATAATAGCTCCCACCAAAGCACCAAATGTAATCAGGATGGAAATATCACGTATCGAATAAGCGTATTTCTTGTCGACATAGAGGGAAAACACCGCTTCAAAGTTAGCCAGGCCGAACGTCATCGCAAAAACGAGCAGCAGCAGAATGAAGTAAGGTGCCGAGAACGATCTGGCCATCTGTGCAAAAATATTTTCCTTCACGACGACTTTGTTCTGGTTCTCTTTCAGTTGTGCCCGTGAGAGAGATTCAGGAAGCAGCAGGGCGGAACCGATCAAAGCCAAGGTTCCTACTGCGGTAGATACGTAGAAGGGCGCACGCAGACCCAGATCCGCCAGGAAACCGCCGATACCCGGCCCGATTACAAAGCCGAGCGACATCGCAGCGCCGAGAAGCCCCATCCCCTTGCCTCGCTTCTCCTCCGTCGTAACGTCTGCAATGTAAGCCATCATAGACGGGATCATGGCCGCCGCACTAATACCGCCAATGAGCCGTGAGACATAGAGCAGCCAAATTTGTGATGCGGTAGCGAACAGAAGATTGGAAATGGAGAAAAGCAACAATCCGGCTACAATCATTTTCTTACGGCCGTATTTATCGGACCACTCTCCTGCAATCGGTGAAAAAACAAACTGGGTTAATCCGAAGGCGGCGATTAAGTATCCAGCAGTTTTGCCTCCTGCATTAAACTCTCTTAAAAAATCGGGTAAGACAGGAATGACTAACCCTATACCCAGCATAGCGATAAACATATTGATCATGAGTATGACCAGTGGTGAACTTCGGTCTTTCATTGACATAATGGAGTCTCCAATCTTAGTTCTCCGTTTATACGGAAGAACTGCTTCTCTTTTTATTACAGAAGTATAGCCTACCAAATATCTCCCAGTCAATTAATAAAACGGTAAAGATTAATTCTAACCATTCTTTCGGATGGAGTGCATAAAAAGAGTCCCGGCAAACCCGGGACTCTACTGGATGTATATAGGGATGTAGTCCGATTAAATTTTCATAACGCCGCCGGTGCTGGCACTGGTTACGAGCTTTGAATACCGGGCAAGATAGCCGGTTTTAACTTTAGGCTCGAAGCCTTTCCAGTTCTTACGGCGCGCTTCCATCTCTTCGTCACTGATTTGCAGTTCAATCTTGCGGTTGATCAGATCCAGCTCGATAATATCGCCATCCTCAACGAAAGCGATCGGGCCGCCTTCCGCTGCTTCAGGAGAGATATGACCGATGCTGATTCCGCGTGAAGCTCCCGAGAAGCGGCCGTCAGTGATCAGGCCTACTTTGGCGCCGAGGCCCATTCCGACGATCTGGGAAGTCGGAGCAAGCATCTCCGGCATACCAGGGCCGCCTTTAGGTCCTTCGTAGCGGATAACGACTACGTGACCCTCTTTGACGTGGCCGTTCGCGATGCCGTAGAGAGCATCATCCTGCGAGTCGAAGCAGATCGCAGGGCCAACGTGGCGTCCGCCGACAGATGCATCAACTGCGCCGACTTTGATGATACTGCCGTTCGGTGCCAAGTTACCGAACAGAACCGCAAGACCGCCGCGCTCGGAGTGCGGATTGTCCAGACCATGAATAACATCATGGTTAAGAATCTCGCAGCCGGCTACGTTCTCGGCAAGTGTCTTGCCTGTTACGGTGATGCGGTCACCGTGGATAGCTCCCGGTTTCTTCAGCAGTTCGTTGATTACGGCGCTGACGCCGCCAGCTTCATGGATATCTTCGATATGCCAATCGGATGCCGGAGCGACTTTGGAAAGATGCGGTACACGGTTAGCCACTTCATTGATACGTTCGATCGGGTATTCGAAGCCCGCTTCGTGTGCAAGAGCCAGGGTGTGCAGAACGGTATTCGTAGACCCGCCCATTGCCATATCCAGCGCAAAAGCATTGTCAATGGCTTCAATTGTCACGATGTCACGCGGTTTGATATCCAGCTCGATCAGTTTCATCAGCTGTTTCGCGGATTCTTTGACAAATTCTTTACGTTCCGGAGCTACGGCAAGGATCGTACCGTTACCCGGCATTGCCAGCCCCAGCGCTTCACATAGGCAGTTCATCGAGTTAGCCGTGAACATGCCTGAGCAAGAACCGCAAGTCGGACAGCCATATTGTTCAAGCTCAAGCAAAGCCTTGTCGTCGATTTTACCAACCTGGTAAGCGCCTACGCCTTCGAATACCGATGTCAGCGAGATGGAACGGCCGTTGCTGTCTTTACCGGCTTTCATCGGACCGCCGCTTACGAACATGGTCGGAATGTTAACACGGAGAGCGCCCATCATCATGCCCGGCGTGATCTTGTCGCAGTTCGGGATGCAGACCATTCCATCGAACCAGTGAGCGGATACGACCGTTTCGAGGGAGTCAGCAATAATCTCACGGCTTGGCAGAGAATAACGCATGCCGATATGGCCCATGGCAATTCCGTCATCGACACCGATTGTATTGAACTCAAAAGGAACGCCGCCTGCTTCGCGGATCGCTTCTTTTACAATTTTACCGAATTCCTGGAGATGTACATGGCCTGGAACAATATCAATATAAGAGTTGCAAACCGCGATAAACGGTTTGTCGAACTCGTCTTCTTTTACACCTGCTGCCCGCAGCAAGCTGCGGTGAGGAGCCCGGTCGAACCCCTTTTTGATCATATCACTTCTCATGCCTTTTTTAGCCATTGATGATTCCTCCTGCTTCTATCTGATAAGTGCATTACCGTTTTACTGCATTAAAAGAAATTGTATCATGTATGTCTCAATTTTCCTATCTTTTTTACGAGAGAATGTCGAAAAATATTAATCGAATATCTTATTGCGCTCTATAGAGGTCAGTCGGCGGCCGGCAATATCCAGTACAATTCTGCCTTCCTTAATGCCCCAAATCCGGCTTGCGTATTTCTCCGCGAACTCCAGATGGTGCAAGCTGGCGATGACTGTGACCTTCTCGCGTTTACAGAGATCGCGGAGATCGCTTAGCACGCTGTTCGCCGAGTCGGGATCAAGACCGGAGACAGGCTCGTCCGCGATGACAATCTTCGCGCCTTGCACGAGTGCCCGGGCGATAGCAATACGCTGGCGCTCTCCCCCGCTCAAATCTTGCGCTTTCATCTCCGCTTTATCCAGCAGGCCAACTTTCTCCAGATAATCCATCGCAAGTACATGCTCGTCTCTGGCATGGGTGCCGGTAAGTACACGCAGTGCAGATTTCTCATAAAAGCGCCCCTGCAGCACATTCTTGACCGCCGATTTCTTGAGATCCAGCGGGGCCTTTTCTTCCACATAGGCCCAATCTCGTTTAACTTTAAATTTCTCTATCATGCCAAGCGAAGTAATATCGCGGTCCTGGTAAATGAACTGGCCTTCATCCCATTTTTCTTTCAATGCGATGCATTTGAGCAGCGTTGTCTTGCCGCTTCCGCTTCCCCCGACGAGGCCGATCAGCTCACCTTCATCGATTTGGACACTTATTTTGGATAAGACCTCCTGGCCTGATTGCAGTGATTTGCTAAGATTACGAATCGTCAACATCCCGTATGCTCCCTCGTCTTCGTTAGGTGCACACGCTTACAGCTGCGTGCGTCAGCCTTTTTCGTTGCTCTTTCATTATAGCAAAAAACCCGCTTGAAGAGGAATGCTTTCAACATAACGGATTCAGACCCCTATAAGGAGAAAACCGCCTCTCCACAATTAAATGGAAGAGACGGCCTTGGATGAGTAAGCTCCTAGCAGTAATTATTACTTCTTAAGGCTCTGATTCAGCTGTTCACATTCGGCAGCCGTTACATTCTCCCCGCACACCGCTATCTGATCCTTTGGTTTGCCGTCGGAAATATCGGTTACCAGTCTGTTCCCGAGAATATGATGGAGTGCGTTAAGGTTGTAGCCGTTATCCTGCTCCAGCTGCCATCCGAAAATCCCGGCAAGGCCGTTATCTTTGGCGTACTGAGTTTTCAGTGCGACGGTACGCGGCGTCTCGATTGTCAGGAAGGAACCGACCGGATTTACAATGAAATCCGCATTGGATGCTTTGTCTGTATAGAGCTTATAGCCATTCCTAGGCTTCAGATCTTTATCCAGGAAGTTCTGATAAAGATCATAGCCCTCAATAACCCCTGCTTCCCATGACCCGACGCCCGCAATACCAAGCAGCAGATTTTTGCCTGTCGCATTGAGATCGCCGAACGTGGATTTACCGACCAAACCATTCTTGTATTCTGTGATGTCCCCGTTTTTAATCGCTTTGGCACGGTGGTAATTGGCAATTCCTATCATGATTTTATTCGCAGGCACGCCGTATCCCTTCAGGAGCCTGACGGTCTTATCCAACGATTGATCGACGGGTTTGCCGTCAGCATCCTTGGAATTCGGATTACTGTAAAGCGGAGTATGGTGTCCGAGATTCCGCTCCCAAGCACCGCTCAGATCGTAAGTCATGGCGTAGAGACGATTCAGGTATTTGCTTGCTTCGACCCAATTGATTTTTTTCAATTTGTCTTCCGTTGCCGGGATCGCGCTGGACAGGCGATATTCCTTGCCGGTACGTTTGGTGAGCCAATCCATTCCCGCCCGAAGCTCTTTCAGCAGCTGGACATAGTTCTGAGGATCGTCGGGACGTGACATTCCCGGAACAGCTCCGTCTGAGCCGGGATATTCCCAGTCGATGTCGATACCATCGAAATCAAACTGCTCAAGGAAACGGACGATGGAATCGACGAAAGCTTTGCGTCTTACCGGATCAGACGCCATCCAAGGGAAGCCCTCACTGAGCGTCCACCCTCCGACAGACAGATCCAGCTTCAGATGCGGATTCTCATTACGCAGCTTATAGAGGACGCCGAAGACACCCGCCACATCTTTAGGATCCAAGTCGTACATGCTTTCGGTGCCGGTTACCTTGCCGCCGGTCTGACCCGGCTGCGTGCGCAGGAAAGCGGCTTCAAAATCCGCAATGGCCATGGCGCCATCAGGCAGCTTGCTCTGCTTGCAGGTGCGGTTGACAGATGCAGGAGCCGTAATGGGAAGTCCAGGGTCCTGCGTGTTCACTGCGGCCGGGAAGCAGACTCCCGAGAAGCCGTATACCAGCCGGTTCACGTTCTTGACCGGCAATTTGTTGAAATCAAAACGGCGGCCGTAAATGGCCCAGTCGCCTAAATATTCAACGACCTCTTGTCCCGAGGTGATGTCGTAAGTATTATGCTGAAGCGGCAGTGTGCCTGGCGCAAGCTTGGATACGCGTCCGCCTGTATCCGCATTGAATCCGGGATGATTGCCGCCAGGGTCAGTGGCCGGATCAATTCCACCGCGCACCCCGCCGCTCCCCGTTCCCGACACCGGATGCGAAGCGGAGATGGCGCCGGTCGGATTAAGAAGGCCGGATTTGGCGTTACCGGTAGCGATGGAAGGTTCTCCATAGTTAATGTTGTTCGGGATTGATACCGGACACAGGTCGTTGTTGACTACTCCGGCTACTTCCCACAGGTTATAAATCGTATCATCAGGGGCAATTGCATGCACATCCGATTTTGCTCGGTATGCTTTTCCTTTGTAGCCTGCAATTTTCCCTTTGGAGTAGATCTTGGTCGCTACCCAGTCTGGCGCACAGAATGGAGTTGTCGGGTCCGGTGTGCCTGGGTTAGGCCCCGTTCCGCTCTCCAGCTTCCATAGAGTTGGCGCATTCGTAGGTTCCCAGCCCGGCAGGGACGTATGTGCGTAGATAACCTTATAGGTTTTGCCGTTATAAGTCACAAGGTCGCCTAACTTGTAGGCCGTATTGGATTTCCAGGCAGCAGGGCCAGTGCCGGGATCCGGAGTCGGGCTCGGAGTCGTACTTGGAGTTGGCGTCGGATTGGTACTTGGAGTAGGAGTAGGACCGGTACTTGGAGTAGGTGTTGGACTTGTGCTCGGAGTCGGGGTCGGACTTGTACTGGGGGTTGGGGTGGGACCCGGGGCCGTATATTTTTTCCAAAGAGCACCCGTGTTAGGCGGTTCCCAGCCATTAAGGGAGGTATGCGGCTGCACACACTCATAAGTTACATTGTTGTAAGTGACCAGGTCCTGGGCTTTATAAGCGGTATTGGGAGCCCAGTTTGTAACCGCTCCCATAGTAGGGGTGGGACTAAGCGGAACAATGCTGAATACTAAGGCGACCAGCAGCAGGAAGGGGAGTAATTTCTTTCCGAACGCATGTTTTACGTGCATTAAAAAAACTCCTTTCGCTATTTGGTTTCTTGGTCCTGTTTACAGTGGATAGTGGATCCCTTCACTCCTTTCCGCTTAGAATTGTATATAAGCTCCGGTAGTCGGAGGTTATACCGCCGTCTCAACTTCGTATGCTTTCAGTTTTGGGTACACAAGCATTTTTAACAAGGGGAAGATTACGCTTATGTAGGGATAATTTTATCCATAAATGGATTGGAATGTATATTACAAGCTATCTGATTGTTTCTTGAGCAGCTAAATCCGTACACGGATTCTCTTCTTAAGTGAGATTACTTTCATAGATTCCCGTATTTAATCGTAAAAAAGCAGCCTGGCACATCAGGCTGCTGACATCCTGTATCATTCTAATTACCATCAGAATTTACAGGGCGCGCTATTAAAAATCATTATTCCCTAAAGCTCTGCGTGCTGAGCCCCGATGCTTCGTGCCATCAGAAATTGGGCTGTGTAATACGTTGACATGATCCAGATTCCGGAATGCGAAACTCCCTCTATGAACATGTTCCATGAAAGAATCGAATCGGAGACGATAAACAGAACACTGCCGGCTATTGCCCATACACTGCCTGTCATTACAGCGGAGCAGCCCATAAGGGAGATAACCGATATGTAGACTAGCACGGGAATGATCAGCTCTGTTTGGCCTGAGAGGAGCAGGGCTTGCCGGAGCTCGTGTCCCATGTACAGTCCAAAGAGAACAATTGGAATAACAGATGCCAAGCGGAGAAAGGTAAAGCGCCAGCGTGTAAGGAAAGCCGCTGTGTAGAACAGATGTCCGATAAGAAAGGCGGTAAGTCCGACGACAAACCAGACAAGCAGACCATCGCCCATCATGCAGAAAAACAATCCGGCCATCATGAGTAAGGAATAGCGACCCGGTCGTCCATGCTGCACCCGCCTGGCATACAGCAGAATGAGAACCATAGGAATCAGCTTAAACAGCAGTTTAACCGCCAATGGTTCCGAAGGAATTACAAAAATATAGAGCAGGCTCATACCTAAGATGACTGCCGGAAGTCCTCGCTGAAACAAACCAACACACTCCTTGAAACGTTCTCTTTCATTCTCTTAAAAGTTTATGTCTGCTCTCCTGACCCACCTATACTTTTAGTTCTACTTAATCACTAAACCCAGAAGACCTGCAAAGGATGAAGCCTGTGCTGCCGATATTATACAGCCCTTCAAGTCTTCAATTTCAACGCGCAAACTATCGAATTCGCAATCACTCAAATCTATTCCGTTTAAACGGGTACCCGATAGAATGGCCTCATCCATTTTACAAGTGCCAAATGAGAGATTTTGTGCAGTAGAATGATAAAAGTCTGCACGATTTAAAGCGCAGTCTTCAAAGCAGACCTGTTTAAGATTAGCGAACCGGAACGTGGCATATTCGCTCATGCAGCTTTGAAATCGGACGTTCTGAAATCGCGATCGGGTAAAATCAGTACCGATTAGTTTGCAATTAATAAACTCTGCTCGATGTATAATTGAATCCGTGAAATTCACATTAGACAAATCGCATTTCTCAAAAATAACATCTATGAATTCACTTTGCATCAACGAAGATTCCATTACGGTTACATTTTTAAAGGCAACCTGATCAAAAGAGACTTTTGTCGCTTTCTGACCATCGATGACGATATCCTCTATGCTGCCTTGGCTGAATTCATCTTTGGTCTGCAGCGAGTACGCCTGTCTGGAGAAAACCGTTAAGTTTTGCGGGAGTTTCGGGGGCTCAAGCTTACTTTTCATGATATCCTCCTGTCAACATTATGTAAGTTCAGCCTATCAGAACGTTCGTTTGCAGGCAACAAGGCAAAAATCCCCCAAAGTGAATTAAGCAGCTGAGAAGCTTATAAGTCACTGTATAGGGGGAAAGATGGTCATTTATTGGAACCGAATTGATCAACCCGTTCTTATAAATCCCGCTTGTTAAACCGGAGCATCCCAACGATAAAAGCAGTTAAAGTCAGAATTTGAGCATATACAATAAAAGCTGTCGAAGGCACCTGTCCCCCGATAAATAAGCTAAAGATACTTCCATTGCCTATGAAATTGTCTTTGAATTCATTATAACTGAACAGCACATACACCATTTTCTTCTGGATTGCGTCAGCGGGCATCACAAGCGATAGCATTACCGACAGATTAGATAACGTCTTCTTCACCGGAACGGCCAGATGCATGATATCCCCTACCTTCTCAATCATGCCTCCAAGCCAGCCCCCTCCATAAAGCATGGTCATTAATACCCCGTTGCCGATGGCCGAGAAAATTCCGGAACCTAGCATGGAGATGGAAATCAAGAGGGGCACAACGGAACTAAACAGCAGAAAAGATTGCAGAAGCACGACCGCCTGGCGCGGAACCGTAGCGTGATAATCGGTAATCAATAGAATCGCTGCAAATAGAATAAACGCATATAAAATTCCGAGTGAAACATAACCAAGCCATCGTCCCGTATACCACTTCCATCTGGGAACAGGACGCGGCATAAGCGCCTGCATAACACCCAGTTCCGCCTCGCCCGAAATAACGGAGAATGAGCTGAAAATGGCCAGGAAAGCCAAAACAAACGAACCAAAAAAGAAACCAAGTATGAGTATAAAAACGCCCCGCTCAAATCTCTCGATGATTTTTTCACCACTTGTTTCGTTAACGTTTAAATCCATACTGATGGTATCGGCAATAAACCAGAACCCGAGTAAAAAAACAACCGTCATTAACAGCGTCAGCAGCAAGACCCGCTTGCGGAGCATCTCTTTCCATGTCATGGCGGCAATTATGTACATTCCCGTTCACCTCTATGGCTAAGACCTGTAAGGGCGTCCATAAACCATTCTTCCAAACGCTCTTTAACAGGGCCGGCCTCATATAAGGTCATTCCCTGTTCAATGATTAAATGGTTCAGCCAGCCTGCCTGATCCTCCTGATCCAACTCCGCTTCCAGCCAGACCGTTTCAGCCAGAGAGGAGGAATCGGAGGGAGACCGTACCGTATTCCTGTTATCGGCTGTGCCGGTTTCATCGCTAAGCCTGATTTCATAACCGGATACCTCATGAAGCCAAGGAAGAACAGCCGGTGTGAATCCGCCTACTTTGAACCGCCATAATGTGCGCTTCTGCAGCATTTCTGCAACGGTACCGTGTCTTAGTATTTGACCGTTATTAAGGAGGGCCATCCGGTCACATAATGCCTCGACGTCCTCGAGCAAGTGTGAATTCAGAAAAATCGTCTTGCCCTGTTCCTTTAAACCGGCGAGAATTCTTCTCACTTCTCTTCTGCCAATCGGATCGAGCGCCGAAGACGGCTCGTCCAGAAATACGATAGGAGGATCAGCAACCAGCGCGCACGCTAAGCCCAGACGCTGCTGCATTCCCTTCGAATAATGCTTGACCCGGTCCTTTCCTCTCAGCCCGATTCCTACTTCCTCCAGCAGCTGCGGAATACGCCGCTGCAGGGCGGAACGTTCCAAACCGCACAATTTGCCGTGAAGCCGGACCACTTCTTCTCCGGTCAACCATTCCTGATATCGGTAAAGCTCGGGCAAATATCCGATTTGACGTTTTGCATCCAAACTGCCGATCGGATATCCGAGCAATGAAGCTTCACCATGTGAAGGTGATATAAGCCCGACCATCATTTTGACGAACGTGCTCTTACCTGCCCCATTGGGTCCGAGGAAGCCAAAGGCTTCCCCCTGACCGACTTGAATGGTAATCTCACGGCAGCCGCGGCCGTTCTTATATTCCTTCGTTAGTCCTTCGGATCTTATTGCGGCGGTTAATGAACTCATGAAGGAATTAGCTCCTTGAGTTTGTTGACTAATTGTTCTCTCTCGCTCAAAAAGCCTCTTCCCTGAAAATTGAACAACTGGCCGTCCTTAATCCAGGTTGCCTGGAAAAAGTCGTTCTGACCCTTGAGCTGTAAGGTAACCGGTGTATTGTGAATCATAATCTTCTCCGTATTCTGATTGGAGACGAGCGGCATCGGAATCGTACCCGACAGAATCTGATTCTGCTTCAAGCTGTTCTTCAGGTAATCAGGCATGAGAGGGAACTGGATAACCGCTTCGACCGCTTCTTCCAGCTTTAGTGAAGGATCTACTGTTACGACCGGCACATTCTGCTGAGTCAGGCTCGCGGACCCGTCTTTATCTGCCGGCAGATGGATAAAGACACTCTCCGGAAAGTAGACTTTGATTTCTTTGCCGTCCACGGACTCGGGAAGAAGTTTCTTAGCGCCAAGCCGCTGCAACACTTCGTTCACTTCTTTGACATTCAGGTTGAAAGTAAAAGTGGACGAAGCGTTAATGTTTACTTTATCCGATAATAACTTCGCATCCTTAGGACCGATCTTGTAGCCTAGTTTCTTCTCAGCCTCCAGCTGCGTGAATTCCCCTGTCAAAGATCCATGATCGGTCTTAAGCACGCCATATTTCGTAATACTTTCCTGCATTTGTCCGGTGCCTCTGAATTCGTTGTAAATCGCTCTCACATCTTGCTCTTGGACAACCGCAACCTCCTGCACCCGGAACTGGCCGAGTATAGCAGCCAGCGCGTTATTCCCGGTCGGTGTAGCGAGAATTACGCCGAAGAGAAGACCGGCAGCGGCCAATCCCGCCCACTTGCGGTTTCTCTTTTTCCTTCCCGAGAGTGTGAAGGATGATGTCCGCCGGACCTTCGGAATAGACTGCTGATCGAAGGAGTCCTCCTCAGCCATCGATTGTGAGAATGCATGTTCATGATTCGCTTTGCTTTCCGGTTGAGCGGATACATGTTCGTGAAGAGACTCGTGGTCCCGCTTCAGCTCTTGATTCCAAGTCTGCCATCTTGGATTGGCGGGTTCATCAGCCAGTTCGCTGCGGATCCGGTTCCAAGCCTCATCCGTCTGCTTATTCTTCTCATCTGAGTTGTGACGATTATCAGACATCTCATCATCTCCTTGAAATTGAATGCGGTTTTATGTGCGTCAGTTGTGGATTTTAGTCTTTCTGTGCCAGTACTCTCGCGGCCGTTTGTCTCAACCTCGCAGTCGCCCGGTTCAGCATGGTTCCCACCAGAGGGGGACGCACGTGCAGTTCTTCCGCAATTTCCAGATAACTGTAGCCGGAATAACGGAGCAGCAGCACTTGACGGTCCCTTTCACTCAGCTCTTCCAGCCAATCACGTACTTCTTGCTGGTCCATATTCCTTAGTACCGTTTCTTCCCCTGAAGGGGGCGAAACCGCTTCATAGGTTTGTTCTTGTTTATTCAGAAGTCTGCGCTCTCTTGCAAGCTTATCCATATAATCGTAGGCCGTCCGTGTTAAGACCCTGTGAAGCCAAGCCCCAAGCGAAGCAGGATCTTCAGGCGGATTACGGTATAATTTGATAAACACATCCTGCGCCAAATCATCGGCTGCCGCCTCACTTCGTACGAGCCCGAGCAGCTTTCTTCTTACGGATGGATAGTGTTCGTAAAATACAGTTTGAAATGAATCGGATTCCGGAATTCCCATCGGTAAGCCTCCTTTCTGCTGCAGCTATAAGTAAGACGGTCCAGAGAGGATATTTGTATCAAACTCCGTGATTTTTTGAGTAATCCTAATTGTATTGGAATCATCGGATGAAAGTAAAGCCAAAAAAAGCCAGCCGATGTCCATCCGGTTGACTTTATAAGTTTCATTCTAATGGAGGAATTCCGCTGCATCCTGCACGATCAGAGCCGGCCCCCACGAACTTGCGGTTTATTAGAAAACAGCGCCAACCCGATAGAGTCCACGCTGTTATGCATAATCATAGCAGGAATGTTTTACTTTCCGGCCGGACCGATTTTGGTTTTCTTCAGTTCATAGGAATTCACATTCATGCTGATCATATATTCCGGCTTAGGCTGACCTTTCTTGTCTTTGTGTCCTTGGATATGTTCAGGGCTCTTCTCCCAATTCTTCCAATCTTCAAGAGACGCCCAGCGGATCATAACAAGCACCTCTTCATTTTCTTTACTGATCCGGTTAACCATAACGTTAATGTCGATTAATCCTTCTCTCTGATCAAGAAGACCCTCTTTGCTGAAACGTTCCACAACTTGATCGGCAAAGCCTTTTTGTACAACAATACTGCGGGTTTGAATAAACATGAAGACCACTTCCTTATGAGATGATTATCCCTATTCTAGTTGATAAAGATTATCATTGTCAATTAAATCACCAAGTTCGATCTGTTTTCAGAAAAGGATTGACAGCCCTTACATCGGAGTGGTAATATTTTCTTCCTTTCACTAAAAAAGATGGAGGATTTTAACTGTGATCCATGTAAATGGTTTAGGCAAGTCTTTCAAAGTGGCCCAGCGCACAACAGGTTTAAAACAAGCAGTCAAAGCTCTTTTTCACAGAGAATATACACAAATAGAGGCCTTGAGGGATATTTCCTTCCAGATTGAGCCCGGAGAGATTGTCGGTTACATCGGCCCCAACGGTGCGGGGAAGTCAACCACAATCAAGATCATGAGCGGAATCCTCGTACCGGACCAAGGTTCCTGCTCGATTATGGGATACACGCCATGGCTGGAACGTGTCCCCTATGTCAAACATATCGGAGTCGTATTCGGACAGAGGTCACAGTTGTGGTGGGATGTCCCTGTGATGGATTCCTTTGAACTACTGAAGGATATTTATAGTGTGCCCCATACCGAATACCGCAGCAATCTTTCGCTGCTTATAGAAACGCTTGATTTGTCCGGCATTATACATACACCCGTACGCCAGCTGAGCTTAGGCCAGCGCATGCGCTGCGAAATCGCCGCCTCTCTCCTGCACAGCCCCAGTATTCTCTTCCTGGACGAACCGACGATCGGGCTTGACGCCGTCTCCAAAATCGCAGTACGCAAGTTTATTCAGACGATCAACAAAGAAAAAAACGTGACCATCGTATTGACTACCCACGACATGAATGACATTGAAGCGCTCGCGCAAAGAATTATACTGATCGGTAAAGGAAGCTTATTGTATGACGGCAGTATCCATACACTCCGCGGCCGGTTTGGAGCCCGTAAAACCATTACAGTTGATTACAGACAGCACGCTGCCACCCTGGATATTCCGGGAGCGTCTCTAATCTCATGGTCGCCCGAGCGAGCAGTCCTTCAGGTGGATACGCAGCATGCACAGATTTCGGATGTCATTGCCTGCCTCTCCAACCAGGTGGAACTCCTGGATGTAACGGTTGATGCACAGCCCATTGAAGATATGATCGTCGAACTGTATAAGGAGTACCAGTTGTCATGAAAGCCTACGCATCTGTCTTCAAGCTCCGGCTGTACACAGGCCTGCAGTACCGCGCAGCAGCACTCGCCGGTATCGCAACCCAGTTCTTCTGGGGATTTATTATCATTATGGTATTCGAAGCTTTCTATAGCCAAGCATCCGCAGCACAGCCCATTTCTCTCGAGCAGCTCATTACATATGTATGGCTCCAGCAAGCTTTTCTGGCTTTAATTATGCTCTGGTTCCGGGACAACGAACTGTTTCAGTTGATCACGAGCGGTAATATCGCGTATGAATTATGCCGCCCGGCTCAGATTTATTCGTTCTGGTACGCTAAGCTTCTAGCCCAGAGGCTGGCCAGTGCTTTATTGCGCAGTTGTCCGATACTCATCGTGGCCTGTTTCCTCCCGGAGCCTTACCGGATGACACTTCCGCCTGATGTTTTCACTTTTATACTTTTCGTTGTCTCGTTAGTACTGGGACTATTCGTTGTTATTGCCATCTCGATGCTCATTTACATCTCGGTTTTTGTGACGATGTCGCCGATGGGTTCTTTACTTATGTTCGCTGTAATCGGGGAGTTTTTTGCGGGGGCCGTAATCCCGGTTCCTCTCATGCCCGGGTGGCTGCAGTCGATTGTAAACTTACTTCCGTTCCGATATACGGCAGACTTCCCATTCCGGGTCTATTCCGGACATATCCCTATGCAGGGTGCCTTAATGGGAATCGCCATCCAAGCGGTTTGGCTTGCAGCCCTAGTTGTTCTTGGAAAATATGCGATGAGCAGAGCGCTTAAAAGAGTTGTCGTGCAGGGAGGATAGCCCAGTGAAACTTTTTATCAGATATTTGAATATTTTGATCAAATCTCAAATGCAGTACCGGACTTCATTCTGGCTGCTTACTCTTGGCCAATTTTTTATTCCTTTCTCCATGTTTGCCGGTGTATACTTCCTGTTTGAGCGATTCGGACAAATTAAAGGATGGTCGTTCCCGGAAGTCGCCCTCTGCTTCTCGGTTATTCATATGGCTTTTGCGATTGCAGAGTGTTTTGCCCGCGGATTCGATTCCTTCTCGTCTATGGTTGTGAACGGGGAATTCGACAGAGTACTGGTGCGCCCGCGCAGCACGGTCATTCAAGTACTCGGCTCCAAGTTTGAATTCACCCGGTTCGGCAGGCTGGTTCAGAGTCTTCTCGTCTTGATGTGGGCGGTCAGCCAGCTGCCTGTCGAATGGACAATACTCAAGGTGCTGACTCTGGTATTCATGATCGCAAGCGGAGTGTTCATCTTCTCGGGCATCTTCATTCTGGCGGCCACTCTTTCTTTCTGGACGATCCAGGGACTTGAAGTTGCCAATATTTTTACGGATGGCGGAAGAGAAATGGCTCAGTATCCGCTCGATATTTATAAGAAATGGGTGTCCAGATTCTTCACTTTCATCATCCCATTCGGATTAGTCAACTACTACCCTCTTTTATATATTGTAGACAAAAATAACGGGAATGCTCTCCTTCATATGCTTGCTCCCCTTGCCGGATTCCTATTCCTCATTCCTTGTCTGATGATCTGGCACTTCGGGGTTCGTCACTACCGTTCCACCGGTTCATAAATAGACATCTCATTTACAGGCAGCCAATACTTTGGTTGCCTGTTTGCATTCCGCGCTGCGCAGGTCAGATCTCGAGATCAATGGGATACCATTCTTTTATTCATAAAATACCCACGTCTGGTACATCCTATCTAACACCTATCCACATGCAAAGACTCCTAATAAGGCAGGTCTTCCAATGAATATATCACATGGCAGAATTTCTTTTTTTCAGCTGGCAATGATCTTTTTGCTGGTCAACGGACTGACGAGTCACGTCATTATCAATCCGGTTGTTCTGGACGCTTCGGGGAGGGATGCCTGGCTGATCCCTTTCTTTATTGCGATCCCGCTTGCTCTCTGGTGCATCCTGCTGTACACCATTATGAAGAAATCCGGGCAGCAGAAACTTCAACCCTGGCTTGCCGATAAAACAAATCCGGTTATCTCCTGGATTCTGGTCTTGCCGCTATATATTCTGGTGTTCCTGATGGGTGCCACTACACTACTTCATACGACCGTATGGACAGTTACCAATTATTTGCCATCTACACCCAAGATGGTGTTATCCATTGTCCTGATCTTCATCTGCTGTTACGCAGCTGTATCCGGAATCAGGGCTATTGCAATAGGGGCCGGGGTTTTTCTTCCTTTTGTAGTCGTATTGGGTTATTTTGTTGCGATTGCCAACAGCCCGGAGAAAGAATGGGGGTTATTAAGACCTATTCTTGAATACGGTCCAGGCCCTGTCTTTGAAGGCATGTTATCCGCAGGAGGCGGCTTGACGGAACTGATTCTGCTGATCGCTTTGCAGCATCATCTGAAAGCACAGGTGAAGCTTTGGTACTTGCTTGTGCTGGCGCTCATTCTGCTTCATATTATGTTAGGTCCTCTATTAGGTGCGATAACAGAATTTGGTCCTATGGAAGCAGCCAAACAAACGGAATCTCCTTATGAACAGTGGAGACTTGTAACCGTCGGTGATTTTATTGAGCATGTCGATTTCTTTTCTGTCTACCAATGGCTTGCCGGGACGGCAATCCGCATCAGTTTGTCGCTCTATTTACTCGCTGATTTGCTTCCCTTGCCTAACACCAAAGTGCGCAAACGCTTCATCATCGGGATGGCAATCTGTTATTTTGTCATAAGTATTTTGCCGATTAATCAAATCAAGTTCTATAACTTTATGAGTGCCTATTATTTTCAAATTACACTCTTCGTAATGGTTGCATTAGCCCTTATTTGGCTCGCAATATCCATTTTTTCCAGGTCTAAAAAGGAGGACAATGTTTAATGCCGCAGGACAATTCTTTGCATATCTGGAGCGAGCAGCAGCTCAAAAAAATGTTTGAGAAATATGCGGATCTGGTCATCTTGACGCATTACTTCGGTGATGAGGACGCTGCAGAAGTGATTCTGGTCTTCAGTGAAGGGACATGCGACAGCAGCATAATCGGGATTACTATCCTTCCTGCTCTTGAAAGATTGTACAAGGCGGAAGGGGGTTTTTTTCTTCATGGTCTTGATATTTATGCAAGTCTGCCGCTTACACATTTTAAAGGCAAAATCGACCTGGAAAAAATGACGGACCACTTATTTCTTGGAGAAATCATGATCATATTTCCTGAGATTCATGCTGTTTTCCTCATGGATATCAGTAAACTTCCGCAGCGTTCGCCTGAAGAATCATCCACCGAAATATCGATTAAAGGGCCCAAAGACGGTTTTGTCGAGAATATCGTGATTAACACGGCACTGATCCGTAAAAGACTCCGCGGCAGTTCTTTATGCAATGAAACCTTTGTAATCGGAACAAGGACCAGAACTAAAGTAGGTTTAATGTATATCGATGATATTATTTCTCCACCTATTCTAGAAGAAATTCGTAAAAGGCTGAACAGCATCCATACAGACGGTATTTACAGCTCCAATCAGATCGAAGAATTGATTGTGGACTATAAGTATTCAGTCGTTCCTCTAGTGGATAACACAGGACGCCCGGACTTTATTGTCAGTGCTCTTCTGAATGGCCGATTCGCAGTTCTGGTAGATGGAAGCCCCATGATTACGGTAGGCCCTTCTTCTCTCTTTCTTCAACTTAAGTCAGCAGAGGATCTTCATTTCAACTTCCTTTATACAACGTTTGCCCGGATTATCCGTCTTATCAGTCTGTTCCTTACCATTATGCTGCCTGCCCTCTGGGTAGCATTAACTGCATACCATCCGGATCAGGTCCCCTTCCGTCTTCTGGCAACCATTGCAACAGCCAGACTGGGGCTGCCGTTCTCTGCCCAGATCGAGTTATTTGTTCTGCTGGTCCTGCTTGAAATTTTCCGTGAGGCAGGTGTACGCTTGCCTAGCTCCATCGGACAGACTTTAACCGTAGTCGGAGGTCTTATTATTGGGGATGCCGCTATTCGTGCGGGTCTGGTCTCTCCTTCCGTAGTCGTTGTAGGAGCCGTCACCACCGTCTGTTCAGCGACTCTCGTTAACCAGAATTTAAGCTCCACGGTAAGTATATTTCGGTTTTTTCTTTATTTCTGCAGTGCTCTTCTTGGCATGTTTGGGGTCATAATGGGAAGCGTGCTGTTAGTGTTCTATTTGTCCAGGCTTAGATCGTTTGGCGTTCCTTATCTCGCTCCATTTTCGCCGCCTTTTTTCAAACAAATGATACCAAGCATACTTCGTCTTCCCTGGCCTTTGTTAACCAAACGACCCCCGATTCTGCATCCGCAAGATCCCGATCACCAGGAGGGTGATAGCCGTGAAAATTCATAAATCAGGTACGCTCCTCCTGCTTCTTGTCACTTTGCTGACAGGATGCTGGAGCTCCAAGGATCTCCAGACGATGGCTTACGCTACAACATTGGTCATTGATTATGTCGAGGATAAATATGTCATTCATGCACAGTTTCTCAACTTCTCCAATATCGCGAAGAATGAATCGACACAAATCGGGCAAGAAGTTCCTATTTGGATCGGGAAGAGCGAAGGAACAACCGTAACGGAAGCGATGACTACTTTCTACGCGACATCTCAACTTAGAGTTTTCTGGGGCCATCTCAAAGCCATCGTCGTGACCGAGAATATGATGAAAAGAGGTTTAAGAGAAGTTTACGATGAAATGAACCGGTTCCATCAAATCCGCTTTAACGTGCTTATCTATGGCACAAACGAACCCGCGACTAAACTTCTATCCCTAAAATCATTATTAAACTTCTCACCTTTGGAGTCCCTATTGGCAAGACCGGGGCAATTTTATGACCAAAAATCATTAATTCTTCCTGTATACGGGTTTAAATTTATTGCCCAGTTAAATGAAGCGGGCAACTCCACTTTGCTGCCTTCGCTTTCTATTCGCAACGGAATCTGGACAGAGGATACTACGAATAAAGGGATGTTTGATATCGATGGCGCCTATTTTTTCAACGATCTGGAGTACACCGCATGGATGCCAATATCGGATCTTCTGGGAGCACGCTGGCTGCAGACCAAATTAAGCCGTTCCCCCATTAATGTTCCGAATGATAAGCCTTTCGCTGCCTTAATGGTACAGAATCCCAAATTTGTAATAACACCGCTCATTGAAGGAGATGAAGTCCGTTATAACATCGAAGTAAAGCTATCTTCTTATGTAAATGAACTCCGTGAGAATATATCGGAGAATGATCTTAAAAAAGCCGCGGAGAAAGTCATCGAAGATGAAATCAGAACCACGTACAACAAAGCTATTCTCAAAAAAGTCGATGTGTACATGTTAAGCAAAACCTTGTACAGAGGTCATCCGCATGTATGGAAAAGAATTTATAACAAGAAAGAATTTCCGCTGAAGAAGGACAGTCTGAATGAAATTAAGGTGGACATCCATATTGAGCATTACGGGAAATATAAAGACAGACTTTATGAGAAAAAAGGGTGACCATGTCCTCTGCTTGAATCGCCAAACCACCGGCACTATTCATTCACTTGAAATTTCGTCCGGATTCGTTTAAGGTTTGTTCATTGCAAATGGATCCTTACTGGACTGGAGAAGGTGTGAATGGTGAGACTTCAAATCCTTATCGCGGATGACGATCCGCATATCCGTGAACTGCTGCGTTTCCTTTTGAAGAAGGAAGGCTATTCCGTCAAAGAAGCCGTGGATGGCGAACATGCCTCGCTCCTGCTGGAACAAGAACAAATCCATTTGGCCGTTGTCGATGTCATGATGCCGGCCAAAAATGGCTGGGAGCTGTGCAAGGAGATCCGTAAATTTTATGATATTCCCATCATTATGTTAACAGCCAAAGGAGAATTGGAAGACAAGGAGAAGGGGTTCCTATCCGGAACGGACGATTATCTGGTCAAGCCGTTTGAGCCCAAGGAACTGCTTTTCCGGATCAAAGCCCTGCTGCGGAGGTATCAGATGGTTTCATCCGCTGTTATCCAGCTGGGCCAGACACAAATTGACCGGAAGAGTTATGAAATCCTATGCGGTGACGACAAAAGAGTCATCCCCCTCAAAGAGTTTGAACTCCTGGCGCAGCTGGCGAGCCATCCCGGGCGTATTTTTACACGGGAACAGCTGCTCGGGCTTATTTGGGGTTCGGATTATGAAGGCGACAGCCGTACGATCGATGTCCACATCAAACGATTGCGGGAACGGTTCATAGACCGCGGAGATGATTTCGTCATCACTACTGTGCGGGGTCTGGGATACAAACTGGAGGCCCAATCTTCATGAAAACGTTATATATCCGGATCGTGATTACCTATATCTTCATTGCCATGCTCAGCAGTATCCTTGCGCTGGCAGCCGTTAACGCTTTCTATATGTACCAGCTTAAAGACTATAATGAACGGAAAATCCTGAACATTTCCAAAGAGATTAAGCAGTTGTACGAGCAGACTCCACAGCTTGAGCTTGCCAATTACTTGACCCGGATTGCAAACCTGGGCTTCCAATTGTATACGGTAGATGAGAAGTTGTCGGGAACCTATTACGGGGAACCGTTCAAGCACACTAAACTTGCGACTGAAGCAATCGAGCGAGTTCTAAGCGGTGAAACCTACAACGGCATAAAGGAAGAAGAGCATTTTCTTATGATCACAGGCTTCTTCGAGAACAGCCTGCGCAACAGTATAGGTATTCCAATCCAGGCCGGCGATACGACGTATGCTCTGTTCGTACGTCCTAATTTAGAGCAGCAAATTGGAGAAGTACGGGTGATCGTCGCTCTTCTGTTTGTATTAACGTTTATTTTCAGCACTCTGTTTATTGCTATCTTCACTCGCTACATTGTTAAGCCTGTCAAAAAACTGACTCAAGCTACCAATGAGATCGTCGGCGGGAATTATGACATGGTCATGGACGTCTCAAGAAAAGATGAAATTGGCAATCTTGCCCGCCATTTTGCACAAATGGCCCAATCTTTGAAGAAACTCGACGACATGCGTCTTGAATTCGTAGCGAATGTGTCCCATGAGATCCAGTCTCCCCTTACATCGATCCAGGGATTTGCGAATGCGATTCTGACGGGAACAGCGGATCCGGAGGAGAAGACGCGCTATCTCCACATTATCGAGGAAGAAAGCAAGCGGCTTTCGTCACTCAGCAAACAGCTGCTGACACTTGCCGCTCTGGACAAACAAACCAATCTGGTTAAGCCCCAATCCTTCCGGCTGGATGAACAAATCCGCCAAATTCTGATCACAACAGAGTGGCAGTGGGCGGAGAAACAGATCGTGCTGGATCTTGATCTCCCCGAGGTCGTCATTACGGCAGATCCGCAGCTTCTCCATCAGGTCTGGTTTAACTTGATCACCAACAGCATCAAATTCTCACAACTGGGGGGGACACTTTCTGTCTGTATTCAAAAAGATATATCCTCAGACACGGCGGCTAGCTGCACGGTAACGATCCGTGATACCGGAGCAGGAATCGCCGAGGAGGATCTCCCCTATGTTTTCGACAGGTTCTATAAAGCGGATAAAGCCCGCCAGCGTCCGGGTTCCGGCAGTGGTCTCGGTTTGTCTATTGCGCATAAAATCATCAATCTGCACCACGGTACAATTGAGATCGACAGTATATTGGGCCAGGGAACGACCTTCCGAATCCGGCTTCAGGAGTTGTAATGTTCCGTTCGTACGGTTCTAAAGGGATGCGGGATGATTTGTCCGTATCCTTTTTTGTTTTGGAAACTATCGGCAGCAGTCCGCATCCTCTGAACAGAACCAAAAAAGGTATCTCAACAAAGTTGAAATACCTGGGTATCTTGAATTTGAACGCAACCATTAAGAAATTTAAGTATAATTCGTACATTCGCTTTAAAAATACGGACGGTGCCTCACTTTAACCATTCCTGCGCTCAGAACTTTGGCTTGGCAAGAAAGCCGGAAGCCTTCTTCAATCTCTTCGGGCTCAAGCCGGACGAGTTCGATCTCCGCCGGTTCCGTTAAATGCTCCATGCCCTCGCTAACGTGACAGCGGCATCGTGCGCAAGTTCCCCGCGTACAATTAAAACCCCAGTCGACTTTATGCTCTCTCGCTAGCTCCAGGATAGTAGAGCCGATGACAGGCTCAACCTCTTTAACAATGCTGCGGCCTTTTAACTCTATCATAGCACTCACTCTCTATTCCACGGACTTCAATCTCTGCTGCATAAAAACGAGCTCATGAGCTAATTTCTCGATTCTTGCGAGTACGTCCGGATCGGTCAATTCTTTAAATTCATTAAAATGATCGTCATGAGCATAGACGTAGCTAGGCGCCACAAAAGATCTGAAAAATCCTGCAATCGGCTTCAACTGATTCTCGATCACCAGGTAATGCTGGTAGGTTCCGCCCGTTGCTACAAAACCAACTACTTTCTGCTGCAGCGCTGTAACAGGAATCAAGTCGAATAAATTTTTGAGCACGCCTGACATGGAAGCTTGGTAAATCGGAGTTCCGATCAAGAAAAAATCACCGGATTCGATCATATCCATAGCCGCTCTCGTATCGCCCGTATATTGAGAAGGATCACGTCCGTCACAGAACTGGACATCGAAATTCTTAAGATCCAGAAGTTCCGTTTCGATTTCGGGATAGTGTTTCTTAACCTGCTCCAGCACGCTGCTTACTACAATCTCGGTTTTGGCACCGATAATAGTACCTGAAATACCAACTAACTTCATCTGAAATTGCTCCTTCATTTGTATTTAAGTCCTATTTTACAATCCCTGCTGCATTTATGCTACGGACCTTTCTTTCAAAAAAAGAAAAGCTTGTAGTCAGGTAGCCTGTTCATCCGTATTCACAAAGAAATGCGCAGAGACGGACAGCCGTTCTAATAGAGCCTGACGCAGGTCCTCATCCGGAACTACTTCCTCCAGTGCCCTTCTCATACAATCCAGCCATGCATCCGCGTGCCTGGGCGTGATAGGAAAAGGCATATGACGTGCCCTCATTCTCGGATGTCCGAATTCAGACGTATACAGAGGGGGGCCTCCGAAGAACTGCGTCAAGAATAGGTTCTGCTTTTCCATTACGGGATAAATATCTTCGGGAAATAAGGGAGCAAGCAGCGGATCTTCGAGTACTTTCGGATAAAAAGCTTCAACAATACGTTGAATTGTCCGTTCTCCTCCCATTTGAGCAAACAGATCCATCGCCTGTGACCTCCATTCAATAGAAACCGGATTTAGGTGCTTTCCGGGAGTTTTTATACATATTCGTATATTAATTATTATAACCCTTAACCCAGATGTCAAGTGCTCACCAGAAATTATTAATCATCGGCTCTATGTGGTTGTTGACTAGGTAATCTTTAGTGTTCTACAATTACCCTATTATGCTACTTTGTTAGTCGAGGAGGTTGGTCTAACCTATCAGCTTCCGCACTTGTCGATCCGATTCCGGCTATAGATCTTCTGCCGATGGTTCCTGCCTGATTTTCTTGCACAAAATAACTTGCTAACTTACATAAGAAACGCCCGTATTCGTTTGCCCGGCTCCTTCCTGCTTTCTTTTTTTGACAGCGGCGGGACCTAGCACAGCGCCGGCAAGCGTGGTAAACTCAAAGTTATAAGGCCTTCAGTCAATGAAGGTCCGAATGCACATCCCGATTATTCCGATCCGTTATCTGACCTGTTAAATAACTATCGGGATGGCCGACTTGCATCTGGTGACTGCAGGAACATCGGTATAAGACTGATCGGGAGGGGCGGTCAAGGACAGAGCTGACAGAAGGTGATAAAACATGAATAAAGAAGATATTATCTCTGCTATTGTTCATCTGACAGATGAAGAGCATCAACTGCCTCTTACTGATTTGGGACTTATCCGTGACATTATGATTCGCGGGGATTATGCCGCACTTACAGTCACTCTTAGTACGGATATGTCTGATAAACAGGAGTGGTACAAGGATCAGATTGTACGAGCACTAAGCCCGAAAGGAATAACCGATGTACATGTACGGTTCAAAGAGGTATCTCCCCGGGAACGACAAGAAATCGTCAATTCCAGGCTGAACAAACCCGCACAGCCTCCTGTACATAAAGCACCCGCGATGCCTGCTTACGCTTCCATCGTCTCTGAAGAATCCGGCATCCGGTTTATTGCCGTAGCCAGCGGCAAAGGAGGCGTCGGCAAATCCACGGTGACGGTTAACCTCGCTGCTGCGCTTGCGCGATCCGGCCAGCGTGTCGGTGTCATTGATGCGGATATTTACGGGCACAGTATCCCATCCATGATGAACATCGAGGAACGGCCGCAGAAGCAGAACAATCGGATTATGCCGATTGAGCGTGAAGGACTCCAGGTGATCTCGACCGGGTTCTTCGTAGCCGGCAATAAGCCTGTTGTATGGCGCGGGCCTATGCTGGCGAAGATGTTCACGACCTTCCTGAACGAAGTAGAATGGGGACCGCTGGATATCATCGTGATCGACCTGCCCCCGGGTACAGGTGATATCGCGCTGGATGTGCACCAGAGAATTCCGCATTGCGCCGAAATTCTGGTGACCACTCCCCATCCCACCGCCCAGCATGTCGCTTCCCGTGCCGGTGAAATGGCCCGGCAGACGAACCACCCGATCCTGGGTGTCGTTGAGAACATGTCTTATTTCACGGACCCGGCCGGAATCCGGCACGATTTGTTCGGCCGGGGCGGCGGCGCCGCACTTGCTAAACAGATGGAGACTGAACTGTTGGCCCAAATCCCGCTTCGTTCCTTGGGCGCAGCCCAGCCGGACGAAGCGGAAACGGCTTCCTCGGTTTATCCGGAGCATACCGAGCAGCGCAAAATTTTTGACGAGTTAGCTGAGAAGGTTCTTAAACAGTTGGCTTGTCTATAGAATTCTTAGTACAATAAAATTAGAAACGACAACCCGCAAAGGAAAGGTGATTTCAAATGACTTACGTAATTGCTTCGGCTTGTATTGATGAGAAAGCGGCTGATTGTGTTGACGTATGCCCGGTGGATTGTATCGCCGAAGGTCCAGACCAATATTACATCGATGCCGATACTTGCATCGAATGTGGAGCCTGTGAGGCTGCTTGCCCGGTAGGCGCTGTATTCTGGGATGAAGAGCTTCCTGAAGAAGAAAAGGGCTTTATTGTTAAAGCTGAGGAATTCTATAAGAACCGCTAAGACGTTCCACAGAGTCCGTTGATGTTTACATCAGCGGGCTTTTTTCTGTCCGGATCGACTCGTTCAGCTGTTTTATCAGCCTTGCTTCCCATGGTTTCCTTACATCTCATTTAGGCCGCACCTTCTTAGAGATTTCTCCGCCGCATCTTCCCTTCTTCTATCCCCGCGTCGTACGTACAGCCCCTTCTGATAAGAGATTCCATCCGCCGCTTCCATCGGCATATCAAGTGCATAGTATAGGGCTAAGCCAGAGCAATGGAGCCTACATACGCTTCATTTGATGTGATAGAACAATGAGTTCGGAATGACGCATCCTGCTGCATAAGCTTAACGACTACGACCCATCTCTCCCGGCTTATGTGTGCATAGAGTAAGTAAAGGAGGGTTATTGTGAGGAGTTATCAGGTGATCTGGAATGGAGCTGTCAGGAATTCCAGCGGAATTAACACTGCAAGCAGAGAGTATGCCCTTGCTCTTCACCGCCAAGGAGTCGATGTCAAAATCAAGTCCAGGAAACACGGAAGCGGCCAATTCCGTAAGAGGACGGATCAGTTGGAGCAATTAATTCACAAAGGCTATGCCCCGGGCAAAAAACGCGTGTTGATACATCACGGTCACCCTAATACGTTAAATATCCATCAAGCTCGTCAAAACAGCGATGTACTCCTGCTTAATACGGTTTGGGAAACGACTAAAATCCCACGCAGCTGGTTCCCGAATATTAACCGGTTTGATGCCGTATGCGTTCCTTCTTACCAGAACCAGAAAGCTCTGCGGGACAGCGGAGTCAAGGTTCCTGTATTCATCGTCCCTCATGGCGTGCATACAAACAAATTTACACCTGCAAATCCTAAATTATCACTCCCGCTTCTTCCGCAGACATTTGTGTTCGTATCCGTTTTTACTTTTCAGCACCGGAAGAATCCGGAAGCCTTATTAAGGGCTTTCTGGGAAGAATTCTCCTCAGCTGATCGTGCGGCTTTACTAATCAAGACAAGCGGAAGCGGATCGAACATACAAGGTCAGATCCGCGCATATAAGAAAGAGCTCGGGATTACAAAGAAAACGGCGTCCCTATATATCATGAATGGCCGAGCCGATCGCCGTAAAATTAAAGGCATCTATACCAGAGGGAATGCTTTCGTCCTTCCTACCCGCGGCGAGGGTGTAGGGCTTCCTTTTCTTGAATCCCTGGCAAGCGGGACTCCCGTTATTGCTACGGGTTGGGGCGGACACATGGATTTTGTCGACAACGGCAACTCTTTCCTCGTTGATTACAACCTGCGTCCGACGGCTGCCAGCATGAAACACTCCATTTCGAAAAAATTCGAATTCTTATTCGCACAGCAGGGACAACGGTGGGCTGAAGCTGACCTGGCGAGCCTCAGAAAGCAAATGCGTCTTGCCTATGAGAACCCCGGGCTTTGCCGCCAAAAAGGCATGCAGGGCCGTAAAGACATGCTTCGTTGGTCATGGAACCGTTCCGGGAGACGTATGAAGCAAGTCATCGAGAGCGTACTTCGCTCCAAGACGTGACCTTCTCTCCTTGCTGTCGGTTCCAACAGCCTTCCTATCGCTTGCCGGACCGGCAAAATCCCAATCCGCTGCTGTGGCCAGCACAGCAGCAGATTGGGATTTATTTGCTTATGAACCGAGTCTCACATGTACTACCCTAAACGAGTGCAGCAAGAAATTCGCCCGTGCAGGATTCACGGACCGAAAGCATCAGATTATAGAAACAGCCAACGAATCACTAAAAATGCACTCCTCAGCATTCAGGGATGCAACCGCCCGCAGTTCTAAGGAGTGCTTCAATTGATCGAGCTTTGTAAAGAAGTCGGTTTGATACAGAATGATTGATTGATTTCAGAGGCAGGGATCGTTCCGGGGAAAGACGGCACTCCCCTGGAGTAAAAAGAGACACACAAAAAAGGGCCTGAATCCAAGCCCTTTTTTGTGTGTTTTTTGCTAAGCGGAATACACTGACCTATTCGTTCTTATATAAGGTTCCCTGTTCAGGTGCCCTGTTTTACACGAAAATCTATCCGTAAATCCGTACAGCCGACTAGTTCGTCACAGTAAGACTTTCTCTTGACTCACTGGCCGCTTGCACCATATTGCGCAGGGCCGCGATCGTTTCCTCGCTGCCTCGTGTCTTCAAGCCGCAGTCGGGGTTGATCCAGAACAATTCCGGGTCAAGGACACGCAGAGCGCGATGAATCATGCTGACCATCTCTTGGGCAGAAGGAACCCTTGGAGAGTGAATATCGTAGACGCCTAGACCGATTCCTTTGTCATACGTGTGTTCCTCGAAGCTGTGAATGAGTTCGCCATGGCTGCGGGAGGTCTCGATGGATATAACATCCGCATCCAGATCCCGGATCGACCCGACCATATCGTTAAACTCGCAGTAGCACATGTGCGTGTGAATTTGGGTCGTGGATTCCACATCCGAGGTAGAGCTGCGGAATGCATCAACGGCCCAGTTCAGGTACTCCGCATGATCCCGCTTTTTGAGCGGCAGACCTTCCCGCAGTGCCGGTTCGTCCACTTGAATCATACCGATTCCGGCCTGCTCCAGTGCCTTTACCTCTTGGCTTAACGCGAGTGAGATCTGGTAGGTGACCAGCTCCCGTGACAGATCATCCCGGACAAACGACCAGTTCAGGATCGTCACCGGACCTGTCAGCATCCCCTTGACCGGACGGTCCGTCAGAGACTGGGCGTAGACGGTTTCATCCACCGTCATCGCATTGGTGTAAGCCACATCACCGTAAATGACAGGAGGCTTCACACAACGGGAACCGTACGACTGCACCCATCCGTTCTGTGTGAAAGCGAATCCGTCCAGCTTCTCTCCGAAGAATTCAACCATATCGGTCCGCTCGAATTCGCCGTGTACGAGGACGTCCAGACCGATTTCCTCCTGAATGCGAATCCACCGGTTAATTTCTTGACGGACAAAATCGCGGTACTGTGCGTCGCTCCACTCCGCCTTTCTCCACTTGGCACGGGCTTGCCTAACCTCCGGCGATTGCGGGAAGCTCCCGATCGTCGTAGTCGGCAGAAGCGGCAGCTGCCAGCGCTCACGCTGCGCTGTCCTGCGCTCAGCGAAGCTCTCTCGCCGGGCGGCCGGCTGCTGTTTAAGCTGAAGCGCAGCTGCCTGCACGGTCTTATTACTGCGCGCCGCCGATGTCTGCAGAGCTGCCAGGGCTTGTCCGTTCTGCTCGAGCTCAGTGCGGATGGCGTCCGCTCCTTCCGATGCGGCTTTAGCAAGCAAGATGATTTCGTCCAGCTTCTCATCCGCAAAAGCAAGCGCATCCTTCAGGACTGGCTCCAGCTTCTCTTCATACGAGGTGGAGACAGGCACATGAAGAAGGCTGCTGGAAGACTGGATCAGGACTTGCTCCTTCGCTACAACTTTAAACACCCGCTCCAGAACGCCGAGTTTAGCGGATAAATCCGCACGCCATATGCCTCGGCCGTCAATCAGACCGACTCCGAGCACCTTATCTTGCGGGAATCCTTCCTTCTCCAGAGACCTCAGCGTTTGCTCGCCTCCGTGCACGAAATCGAGGCCAATTCCTGCGACAGGAAGTTGTACAATTCTGCTGTACGCGTCCACGGATTCGAAATACGTTTGAAGCAGAATCTTAATTCCGGGAACGGCTGCTCCCAGCTGATTGTAGATACGCTCAACCCTTGTAAGATCTTCTTCTGAAAGTGTAGTCACGAGAATCGGCTCGTCGATTTGTACCCACTGTACTCCTTCCTGCTGCAATTGCAGCAGAACTTGTTCGTACAGGGGAAGGAGCTTGTCGATCCAAGCATCCGTTTCCTCTGCTTTGTAGCCTTTGGACAATTTCAGGAAAGTGAACAAACCGACCAGCACCGGTTTACCTTCAATATCCAGCCGTTTTTTGGCTTCACGGTAAGCCAGAAGCGGTTTGTTCTCGACAAGCTCAGGCTCCGCTCCGTTTAATTCAGGAACAATGTAATGATAATTGGTATTGAACCATTTGGTCATTTCACAGGCTGTCGCACCCTCGGCACCTCTTGCCATTGCGTAATATATATCGAGCGGCACCACGCCGCCCTTGTAGCTGCTGAATCGCTGCGGAACTAATCCGAACATAGCTGCAGTGTCCAGCATATGGTCATAGAGAGTGAAATCATTAACCGGAATCAAATCGATCCCTTTCTCCTGCTGAATCTTCAAGCTTGCGAGACGGACTTCCGCCAAACGGCTGTAAAGTTCGCTTTCGTTAATTTTGCCGGACCAGTATGCTTCAAGTGCCTTTTTCCACTCACGCCCGCCCCCGATTCTCGGGTAGCCCAAGCTGCTGCTCTTAACTTTAGTCATGTATGTTACCTCCTGAAATATGAATGATCTGGAACTCCGATGAAAATAAAAAAAGGGTGACTTTATCCGATAAGACAAGGATAAAGACACCCTCTGTATGAATGCGCAGTGGTTGGAATCTTTAACACCTCCCTATCTCCCGTAGGTGAAGCAGTGTTGTCAGAACAGGCAGGTCTCCTGGCTCCAGAATCATCGTCCTTGGGTGCCTTCCCGATCTTATCGATCAGTGGCCTTTACCCGGACTCATCTGTTACAGTGGCGGGACCGCGCCGGCATTTCACCGGACTTCCCTTTTAAGCTAAGCCGTTTGGCTTCGCACCTGTTCCCACAAATATGGGGTTATGTATGATTGGTATGATTAGGAATGACTATACACCATGCCCATCCTTTTGTGCAAGCTTTAATATCCAGTATTCCTAGTCGTGAGGTTGGAAAACACTTTATTCTGTGTTCCCATACTTGTCGAACCGAAGTTGCAAAACTGTCTTCCCAGCTAAAAACCATCATAGTTCTGGCGGGCTGCTCAAATTGTTAAGCGCGGAACCCCACGATGGAATAATTCAAATCAAAGCATTGTTCCAAATTATGGAATACATAGTGAGCTAAGAATTGCTGACATACAGATTATCCGACCGGTAAAAATAAAAATACCCCGCCTTTGTAACACAAAGGTAAGGGTATTTTTCAGATTAGTGATGTTCTATCCGCTCCGCTTCCTATTTGGCTGCAGAACGTTCTATACTTTCGAACAAGAAGGACTGACCATCCCGGTAAAAACGGGGATCATAGATACCCAGCTTTTTCCCATCATCTACCACCACGACGAACGGAGACCATTCCTGCAAGGTTTTCGCTTTGGGATTACCGGTAAACAGTTCACCCAAATCGGCATTCTCGCTTGACTTTAGAGAAGCAACGGTCCGTTGACCGGCCCATGTGGATCCCTTCGTCAACTCCACTTGATCGCCTGTTTTCCCGATAATCGTAAACACGCCCGGCACAAAATCCGCGGACAACGCCACTTGCTCGTACTTGGTCTGGGCCTGCTGGTACAGCATATAACCTTGAACCGATTGAATGCCAACATGAAGGGCAATAAGCAGCCAGACCACTTTGAAAATGCGGTGCGGCGCCCATTTTCCCCGGCTGTGACGTGCAGTAAGCAGTCCGGCCAGCATGATGAGCCAGAAGGTTACACTCACGATCGGAATCGTACCGAAGGTAATTCTTGTGCTTGATACCGGTTCGAGATAACCGGTTCCCCAAGCATTAAACAAATCACTCGTGCTGTGAATGAAGACGGCAAGGGCCCCCACCCCAAACAGTTTCAGGCTCGCACGGCCCCAGAACAGCTTGGTGAAGATCACGAGCATAGCCGCCCATACCGGAATCAGAAACACGGAATGAGTGATTCCCCGATGCCACATTTGATAACGGCCGGTCGTATCCCAGGCCTGAGAGATTACATCAATATCGGGAATTTCAGAGCCGATGACAGTCGTGAACAGAAGCGCGCGTTTATCCCACTGGGACATTTTGCTTTTGTCGATTGCGCCATATAGGGTTAAGCCGAACAAAGCGTGTGTAACGGTATCCATAGAAGTGGCAGATTCCTTTCTTATGCTGAAATATCCGAACAGGGATGTTTAGTACCTTGATTAGGAGTATTCGCGGTCTATAGGCATTTTCCTGTTTGATAATTCAAGTGTCTTGATCTTGTTCACTAATATTGTATCAGGTAAATTTACCCTGTAGTTGAACTTGGCAGTAATATAAGCTAGAATAGATTTGTATATATGAAAACTATAATAGTGTTTTGAGTTTTTTCTCCAGATCAAGGGAGGATTGATAGATGAAACATCGGATTATGACGGCATTTATTGAAGAAATCCATCTGAACGGCATGAAGTTCACAATGGATGATCTCGCCAAAAGACTTGGAATCAGCAAACGCACGCTCTATGAACATTTTGATGCTAAAGTTGATATTCTCGATGCCATTATTGATCAATCCATAGCTGACCGCAATGAAATAACCGACCGTATTATTCAGGATGAGAATCTTTCCCTAATCGAGAAGATTAGAGGGGTTATTACAGTACTCCCGATCCACTGGGAATTCTATGATCTGCGCATTCTCGATCAGATGAAGCGTTACTACCCCCAGCAGTGGAGCAAGGTCGACAACGAATTAACCGACGACTGGAATGCGCTCCGCCTCTTAATCACGGAAGCCATTGAGCAGAAAGAAATGCTTGATATCAACGTTTCTTTAATCATGAAACTGATTATTGACGGCACCAATTCGACTCTCGATCAGCGTTTTTACCAGGAAAATCAGATCACGGTCTCCGAAGCTCTACTATCGATCGTTGATATTCTGCTTTATGGCCTTATCCCGGAGAATAAAAGATAAATCCGCTTTTATTCTTTCTTTTTTGACCGCGAAAACTATAAAAACAATTTTAGTTTCCGGTGTACCGCCTTTTCTAAGACAGACTAATTAATATAACTTTGCTTGTTAGACACGTTGATTGAGGTGAAAAGAAAATGTCTTCGCGTTATAAAATGACCCGGGTCCAGCTGACTGGCCTAAGTCTGGTCATTGCCATCCTTTTTATAGACATGCTGCTCTATAGTCTTATTATACCGGTAACTCCCTATTTAACTCAGAAGCTTCAGCCATCTTCTACTTTGACGGGCATTTTGTTCAGCTCTTATGCCATCGCATTGTTTGCTTTCACCCCTATTCTCGGGCCCTTATCGGATAGAATCGGACGGAAAAAGCCCATTCTGATCGGCCTGGCGGGGATGACCCTATCTACCTTGCTGTTCGCGTATGCGGAAACCATGTGGATGCTGATCGGCGCCAGGTTCCTGCAGGGAATAGCGGCAGCCGCCACATGGACAGCCGCTCTCGCGCTGCTGGCCGACCTTTTTCCTCCGAAGATGCGCGGCGGAGCTATGGGGACAGCCTTAACCGGCATGTCCCTCGGCACTCTGCTCGGCGCTCCATTCGGGGGCTGGCTGCTGGACTTCGGCGGCTATGCCATGCCGTTCTATTTTGCAGCAGGACTGACGGTGGTGTGCATCGGGCTGGTTTTCTTCCTGCTCCGGGAACCGCCGCGTATCCAGGAAGAAAAAACCAATGCGCTCTATCTGCTGCGCAACCGGTCCGTGCTGTTCATCGCCGGAGTCGTCCTGACGGCCGAAACGGTCCTCACGCTGCTGGAACCGATTCTGCCTGTGTTCCTGACCGAACGCGTGGCCGCCAGCCCGTCCATGATCGGGCTGCTCTTCGCCGTCATGTCGGTCGCATACGGCGCCGTGGCGCCCCTCTCCGGCATGCTGGCGGACCGCTGGAACCCGCGATATCTGATGCTGATCGGTCTGGCATGCCTGGCCGCATCCATGCCTCTTATCGCAGTTTCGCAGACGATGTGGCAGCAGGCGGGAGCCATGCTGCTGGTCGGCGCCAGCGTCGGCTTCGCGCTGTCCCCGACCTTGTCAACGCTCGGCACGATTGTCGACTCCGGCGGCAATGCTGGCTCATATGGCGCCGCATATTCGCTTTTCAACATGTTCCACGCGGTCGGTATGATTGTCGGTCCATTCCTCGGCGGGGTGCTGACAGATACCTTTACCGTCCCTAAGACGATTTATCTGGTGAGCTGCGCACTCCTCCTTGCCGGTTTCATTCTTTTCTATTTGATGAAAGCCGGACAAAGAAATATTCACAAACTACTTTAAAAATAAACGAAGAGAGATGAAATTTATGAGCCTCTGCATCCGAGAGGTTACTTCCGAGAATTGGCGCGGTGTAGCTGAGCTGACCGTCGCCGGACACCAACAGACTTTTATTGAATCCAATGCTTATTCCCTGGCGGAATCCCAGTTTGAAACAAATTGGGTTTCCATCGGGATCTATGATGAAGACACATTAATCGGGTATGCGATGTACGGGCTGGATCTGATGAGCCGCGAGGTATGGCTGGACAGATTTATGATTGATTACCACTTCCAGGGGAAAGGCTATGCAAGGAAGATTTTCCCCATGCTGCTGCGGCAGATCCGCCAAGAATATTCATGTAAGCGAATCTACTTGAGTGTCCACAAGGAAAATTTCCCCGCAATGAAATTATATGAATCATTCGGTTTCCGGTTGACCGGAGAAGAGGATACCGGTGGTGAGGCAGTCATGGTCCTGCAAGGTTGAAATGGATGGGATTTCTTATTGGTCATAAACATTTGTACCCAATAAAGTACATTTGGGGTCCTATGCATCGAAGCGTTTTCGTTCTGATATTCGACTCCGTAAGTAGCTTCACTTGTTAAAGGACGCACACAGCTTAAAATGCTGAATGCGTCTTTTTCTTGTAATGCCGGATCGAGTATTTTCAATAATCATTTATTTAAAGATAAAAGCAATAGTGAGAGTACTTGGCACCTATTCCAATCTTGGTACTGGGCTCAAACTTTCGGATGCCAATATGTTAATGAAAATGGTTCACATATGCTGATTTTAAACATAAGCGAAACACTTACCCGATATGAAGCAGTTCCTAATTTCCTTATAACTTACGATGATCTCCCAGAAGGATTAGAAACAACAAAAGATAATATTTTCGTCTTCTCAATAACAGAGCTATCACTACCAAACGGGTTTCATAATATAACTGAAAAAATTTTAAACCTAATTCGAAGTTAAGACTTTTATGTTGCAGAAAAAGCTCCAGCTGATTGTTGAGCCGGAGCTCTTTTGTGTTTGGTTCAGGTAATACTTCCAATGTGCCGCTTCTGCTTCACAGCTCTGACCGTATTATTTTCCATTCAAGCAGAAATAGTACGGTCACCGAATAAAGAAACTTGCTCCCCCATATAGTAAATGTAAAACTCAATGAAATGAAAGGAGTTATCCCGTATGAATCCTTATCCGGATTACCGGCCCCATCCCCCTGACTCCGTTCAAGCGGGCAAGATTCCCATTATAGAGGTCACAGGTCAGGGAATAATTACAGCCGTACCGGACCGGGCCCTCATAGTGCTGGGTGCGATATCGGAAGGAACGGTACTCAGCCAAGTACAAAAAGAGAATGCCGCCATCATGACCCGCATCATCAACGCTTTGAAGGGGTTAGGTATTCCCGGTGAACACATTCAGACAGAAGATTTCCGGATCGATATGCAGTATGATTTCCAGGACGGCAAGCAAACTTTCCGGGGCTACAAAGTAACTCATCTCCTACAAGTTACAACAGATCGTATCGGACAGACAGGAACGATTGTGGACACCGCTGTAGTAAATGGTGCCAATACGGTGAACAGCATCCGTTTTGCCGCAGCTAAGCCGGAAGAATATGAGAACAAAGCTTTATCTACCGCTATTGTGAACGCCAAGCACAAAGCCGCAACCGTCGCACGAACGCTTGGTGTCTCTTTACCTCCCGTTCCGGGTGAGGTTGAAGAAATCACTCTTGCAGGCGGCCCCGTCCCTTACAAAGCGGTCGCTTTTACTCAAAGCGCATCGGTCGTTACCCCTATTGAACCCGGCGAAATTACTTTTTCAGCGGCCGTGAGAGTGAAATATAAGTAAGAATACGAACACTAGATTAAGACGTAGCCCGGGGGATCAGCCCTCTTTTCTCTATTGGCTTGCCTGCGGTGTAGCAAGGTCTATAAATTCCAATACACTATGAATCATATAATCAGGTTTATAAGTGAATTCTGATGCTTTATAGTAGGGTCGGAGTGGTTTTACATCCGCATAGAGCTAACCCAAATTCTACACCAGCATCCCGCGCGCATTCATAGTCATAAATTGTATCCCCAACATAAATGAAGGTGACTGGATCGGCATTAGCCAATTCCCAAAAATGTATGCAAAGGCTCCGGATTAGGTTTATGCCGCTGTGTATCGTCTGCACAAACAATGTGTGATAAATATTTGGTCAGTCCGAATGGGACAAAATCATTGTTCAATTCTTCTGTCGTTTATGAAGTTACAATCCCTTGAACGGCGCTTTCGCTTTTTAACTGGCTCATCAAGTCAGCGATTCCTTCAAATACTTGTATGGAAGAATAAAAATCCTTCATGTAGTGGTTCCATTTTTCATTAGCTCCCGCAATATCTTATAATCCAAATTGAGGCAATGCCACAGCGCCAGGAATATCTAATACAAAAGCTAAATCTGAGTGTTATTTGAGTGAAAATATAACTCTCCAGATAGCAGCCAAGTTACAACACATAAATTAATGACTTATTCTAAACTATAGTTAACATAATATTTATTATGTTAACTATAAGACTCTACAATGTCTAGGATAAATAATTTCCGTTTTCGCCTCCTCTGTATCTTCGCAAAAAATTCCATTAATCGGCTTTTCTTCACTCACGATCTTGATTCCATCCCAGCAGGCATTCGCCCTATACCACTCTACAACTTCTTCCAAAGAAACAAGCCCGTCTAACTGATGACGTTCTTCATAATAAGAAACAACGGACAATTTAAAAGCCGGAACCAGCGGATCAGCACTAACGGTTATAACAAAAGCTTTGGCTGTGTAATAGCGGCGCAAGTAGCTCTCTATCCCATCCATTAAACCGTTCAATGAAGCTGCAAGGATGGGTGTAGTTAACCGATTCTTACGGATTAAGCGATTAAAACCGAATAAATAAGTTGAATTGTACGCATATTCAGAAGCAAGTAATGCGGGGTCGTTTGAAAATAACAGATCCGGATGCTCGGTGATGTTGATGATTTCACGATAGGCTTTTTGCGCATGTATGGATAAATAGTCGAGCAAGCTTATATCCTCCTAGTATTTGATTATAACTATACGATAATAGTTTGATTCTATCTGGCGATTGTGTTCGTGTGGTTGATCCCGTATGGTTGCTACTCCCCTTCCCATTCTTTATAGAACTGATTAAGGAATTGCTCCATGTACTCGTGTCTTTCGAGAGCCAGCTCCTTGCCGTAAGTCGTATTCATAGTGTCCTTTATTTTAAAAAGCTTTTCATAAAAATGATGTACAGCCGTTCCGTTTTTTGCTGTTCTGTAGTTCGAAGCATCGATTAAGGCACTGGGGGCTGTGTCCGGATCGTGCATGGGATGTCCTTTATAACCTGCATAGGCAAAAGTACGCGCAATCCCGATGGCCCCCAGAGCATCCAGACGATCCGCATCCTGAACAACCCTGCCTTCAAGCGTGCGCATAGGCGGATTGGATCCTCCGTTATATGACAGGGTCGATATAATTTCCATGACATGGTCTATTTGATCAGGTACAATCTGGTTTTGTTCCAGCCAAGATCTAACCTTGTTAAGGCCGGACTCTTTGGAATCATTAAGTTTCTCGTCCGCTACATCGTGTAATAAGGCCGCCAGTTCACATACGTATGAATCCGCTCCCTCTTGCGCGGCAAGACTTAGGGTTATTTGTCTGACGCGGTGTATGTGCCACCAGTCGTGACCGCTGCTGTCGCGAACCAGACACTGTTGTACGAATCTCTCCGTACGAAGAAGAACGTCTTGCTCCGGCTTGTTCAAGTGATCTCCTCTTTCCTAGTAAATTGTTGTAAAAACCATATCATAACAATGACATGAAAAAATAATGACATGAAAAATCCCCTTAAAGCAGCAGGTTATGTTATCTAACCTGTCTACTGTAAGGGGAGTCCGTCCTTTCCGGGCCAGTCCTAGTGTTATTTCTCGCAGGCAACTCCATCACGGTCTCTGTCCAGCTTCGTGCTGTAGCCCGGATCGCCTTCATAAAGAGGAGCGGCTCCAGCCGCTTTTGCCTCTGTGCAGTTTTTGTAAGACACATTTGCAGTGCTGGATTCTGGCTTGGGTGTTGGTGCCGGCTTGCCCGTTGCTGGCTTCGGTGCGGCGGTCGATGCCGGTTTTACGGCTTCTTTAGGAGACTCCTGCTTTGGTGCTGCAGATACAGGTGCCGCCTCTGACGGTACAGGTGCCTGCGTCGCCGCCGATGCCGTAGCTGGCTCAGCGGCTGCGGTAGATGCCGGCTCCAACGCAGGTGTCGCGGTTGGTGTCGATGTTGCTGGCACTGTTGGTGTCGCAGCGGCTTCAGCCGTTGGCGTCGGCACAGCCGACGGCGAAATAACCGGAGCCGCAGGCGGATTGGTTAACGGCTTGGATGAAGATGAATTCACAGCCCCAATCACCATGACTATGAATAAAACAGCCGAACCTATAAACATTTTTTTAGCCTTTCCGTTACGCTTAACCAACGAAATGACGGCCCAGACCAGCAGAACTAGGCAAGCTAACATTCCAATTATTCCTATTGCATCCCACATAAATCTTTTCCTGCCCCCTAGTATATCTGTTTCTCAAAGCTAGACTAGTATAGCAGTATTTGGATATATTTGGTTAGTCTGTTTTGTGACATTTTTACTTTTACTTGTGGGAATAAAATGATGGGGTTATGTTCTAAGCGTTTTCACCAGCTTAATCAACTCAAACGTACTTGTTAATACATGATCCGGAGCCGGTGACAATTCTTGATTCTGAACAGTTCCGAACCACTGGGCGCCTATTGTAACAACACCTGCCAGCTTCCCGGCCGTCATGTCAGCATTGCTGTCTCCTACAAAGATAACCTCTTCTTTTGTAAGCCCCATTTGCCGGATAGCCTTTAAGATTCCTTCCGGATCGGGTTTGGCTTTCACAACGTCATCTCCCGTAATAGAAAGCACGAATTTCCCTTCCAGTCCTAATTTAACAGAACAAATATCGAGGCACCTTCTGCTCTTCCCGGTTATGATCCCCAGTTTAATACCCGACCGGGTCAATTCTTCAATCAGTTCCATAATTGCTTGCGGTTGATTGACCGATTGATCAAAATCTTTCTCAAATACTTCATAATAATGTTCGATGGCCGTTTTTACGGACTTTTTATCGCTAATATGAAGTTCGATAATCCCCTCTTCAGTCGGTCCGAACGTATGTATAATATCTTCGTTGCTCATCTGTCGGTTCTCATAATTCAAAAAAACGGAACGGAATGCTGCAAATGAAAGTGGCAGTGTATCCGCTAATGTTCCGTCAAAATCAAATAATACCGCTTTAATTCCCATGATTTTGCTTCCTTTCGCAACAAACTAATCCATGGATTAATCTGTTTATTAATTCTAATTAGCGCACCTGCTTATTATATCAGAACCACTTCCATAGTTTTCCTTAAATTTTGTATAAGGATGGACTATAGTAGAATTGTATTGAAGCATTCAACAAATAAAAAAAGTCCGCAAGCTAATCTTGCGGACTCCTATAATGAATAACTGTCCATGATTTAAACATCTGCATGAACTGTTTTGGATGCAAACATACTCGCTTCGCGGTAATTGACATTCATTCTCAGAACACCTGCCAGGTTACGATCTATATCTCCTTGCTCATACATTCTTTGAATTTCATTTCTTTCGGATTGGATCGCCTTCAGTTCGAGCTCCCTGCGCTTCAAGCTGGGCTTGCTCCTGGAAGAACCCCGGTATCTGTCGTTCTGTAGATACAGCTCCATATCACGGTAATCAGCAATGACACTATGTACCGTATCCTTATTTTCTTTTGTCACCAAATGCTTCATTTGATCAATGGCCGCGTTAATTGCCTCCAATTTCAATGCTTTGAACGTATCCCAGCTTGGATGCGAAGGCGTCATTAACTCCTTCCTGCTCCTTTTAAGCATTCGGGACAAGGCTGATCTCGCCAGAATCAGCAGAATTTTTACCTTCAGCCGGTTCGTCAGGATCAGCTCCATCTGGCTAAGAGAAGATCGGAATCTGTCTGCCAGCTCCTGTGAGATTCTCTTGTCCAGCAGCCACTCTTCTGCGACTCTTCGTTCCGCCTTCAATGCCTCGAGACGGATGCCGACTGCAGCTTTCCAGCCTTCCCCGAAGTCTGATTTGCCTTCCAATCTCGTCTGCTGCAGACGGCGGTTATAGTCGGAAATCAGCTCCAGCACTTCCGGTGTATTCTCATCGTCCATCTCTTCTCGTACCGACCGCAGCCCTGCACTGAGCACCTGGATTCGCGCACTGCGTTCTTCTTCAGTCCGGTCCCGGGTATCGGTGCCCGATTCTTCGGACCTTCGAGTCAGCAGGGGAAGGAGCACGCTGGCCGAAATGAGAGTCAGCAGGATGACACCTGCACATATAAACAAGATCAGACTCCGCTCGGGGAACGGGCTTCCATCCGCCAGTATCAATGGTATGGAGAATGCTGCCGATAGTGTCAAGGCTCCACGGACTCCAGAGAGGGCGGTCAGCAGCGCCGAACGGATCTCCCGGTCTGTGGCCCATACCCATAAGAACCTGAGCGTCATCAGCACGGCAGTAATCACAAAAATATAACCGATTACTTGTCCGTTTCTGTAAGCGGGGTCCTCCCATATTTTCACCACAACACCTGGTATTTCGAGTCCGAGTAAAAGAAACACAAAACCATTCAGGGAAAAAAGAATGACCGACCAGGTGCTGTCGGATACGACACGCAGACGGTAGGAACTCGACTCCAGCCGATCTCTCTCTACCGCATGAACGACTCCTGCCGCTACGACAGCCAGGATACCGGAAAGATGAAACTCTTCGGCCGCCAGGTAGATAAGAAACGGTGTAAGAATGATAAGCAGCATGTGCAGCGTTACATCTTCTATACCGAGGCGCCGGAGGAACACCCTCAGCCAAATGATAAGGAAGCCAAGCAGCGCACCAATGAGCAGTCCGCCAGCGGCTATAACAATGAAGCTTCCGATTGCTTTGGGCAGTGAGAATTGCCCGCTCACGGTCGCCATGATGGCAAAATTGAACGCAACCAGCCCTGATGCGTCATTCATCAGCGCTTCCCCTTCGAGCAGACGCATGATTTTGCCGGGCAGCTTGACTCGTCCGGATAGAGAACCGACAGCTACCGCATCCGTGGGCGATAAGATCGCCGCGAGAGCAAACGCAGCCGACAGAGGGATCGCCGGAATAAGCCAGTGAATAAACGGGCCCGCAATTAGGATGGTGGCAAATACCAGTCCGAGCGCCATCAGCAGGATGAAACCGCGAAGCTTCCACAGTTCGTCACGCGGAGTGATTTTCCCGTCATTAAAGAGCAGCGGCGCAATAAACAAGACCAGGAACAATTCGGGATTCAAAGGCGCATGATATAACCCAGGCATATAGGCTGCCGCCACTCCAAGTGCGATCTGAATAAGCGGCACCGGAACGAACGGAATAAATCGGTTGATGACATTGGACAAGCCAATGAGCATGAGCAGCATTAGCACCATGATAAATAATTCCATTTAGTCTCGAGCCCCTTACGCAATATTAAAGAATACACCTATTGCTAGTCTGCCCAATAATGGATATAAAAAGCCAATTTCCCGTTTGCCCATCCTCCCGACAAAAATAACAGACATGAGCTAATCTTTGATTTTTTCAAATCCGAGATAGATAGTCTATATTTAGTTGGCACCCACTTGCTGAAAGGAGTTACAAATCGTGAGCGACAATATCTCAGGAGTTCAGTTAAGCCAATTGTTTTATGAAAATTATATCGTGCCTCGTCTTTCCTCAGTCATGCCTTTAGGATCGGGTTTTTCATATAACGCGTTGTTTAGCGTACGATTTTTTCCGTTTCCTGGGATGGCCCTTCATAAGCCGTCTCCCGCCCAATCAGATGCCGGGTGCAGTTATACAGCTCGCAGCTCCAAGTACAGAGATCGTAGCGCAGGACAGACAAAGACGTATTATCCAAAACCGTATCCCTGCCTGTATCCGGTACAAGCTTTCTAAGCATCGTACGGATAAAAGACCCGTGGCTGACGATCAATATATGTTGTCCGGCATATTGGGCAGACATTTCATCTAAGAAAGAAGTACCTCTAGAGATCATACTTTCCGCGTTTTCTATCCCAAGATCCTGCTCTCTCCAATTTACTCCCCACTTGGCCACTCGTTCCGCTTCCGTTGTTCCTTCAATTAGTCCCCCGCCTGCTTCCCGCAATCTTAGATCTAAATGGACCTTAGTTTCTCGGGTATGGAGAGCTAATTTGTTAGCGGTTTGCAGCGCACGCAGGAGAGAACTGGAGAAGACCCGATCCCATTGTTCATGACTGATTCGTTCAGCGAGTAGAGAAGCTTCATCCAACCCGTCTTTATCTAGCGGAATGTCCGAACTCCCCTGAACTCTTCCTTCCTTATTCCACTGCGTACTACCATGCCTGACAAATCCGATTGTAATCAATTTAACTCCTCCTGTTTATTTAAAGTGCTGTCTGGACGGCAAACATGCTAAAATAGTGCCGATTATTTTCATACGTATTTACTCCATATAATATTAATTAATGGTATTAATCATTAATCTAATCAATTAAATTTGTGCAGTTCCATTTGTCCAGAATAGGTTCAATCTCAAGCAATTCTCTTACGATTCCATCATACTCAAAATCATCCGGATAGCAGATGTTCTCTTTCCAAATCCCTCGCATACCTGCAAACCGGCTCGCAGCAACGTCATTCACAGGGTGATCGCCGATATATACACAGTTTTGCAGCTTAACCTGCAGTTTTTCAGCCGCCAGTCTAAAAATAGCCGGATCCGGTTTGCGAAGTCCCGCCTGCTCTGAGATCAGAATGTCATGAAAAAAAGAGCGAATTCCAAGAGCATCTATATTTGCTGACTGAAAATCCTTAAATCCATTCGTAATCATACCCAGCTTATAACCTTTCTTCTTGAGGCATCTAATAGCGGTATAGTATTCGGAAAGGATAGGGCGTGCTTTGGAAATCCGTTTAGATAATCGTCCAGCAGCTCTTCCCATGTATAGGGTAAACGATACTCTGCGATAAGATGCTGGTACACTTTATCTTTCCAGACGTATCCCCTGTGGTCTAATTCAATAAATCGTTTTATAAAAACATCTTTGCTCTCCATATACGTTTTGAACAAGCTGTCATACTGGGCATCGATAAAATGAAGCAGTGAAAGATTCCTGTCCAGCAGAGTCCCGTCTAAATCAAATATGACACCTGTAACCATCACTTTTCCCCTCTCGCTGCCCCACAATAAATGGTCATTGATCTTCATAGAATACATCACTTGATAGTAGGAAATTCAATACTATTGTAACGTTTTCCTTTTCTAGATGACTCCCAAATCAAATAAACAGCGGTATACTTTTCAAGCAAAGAGGTCATTCCTTCTATGAATGAAAAGTGGAGCAACTGCCGCTGCAGCTGCTCCACTTTCGTTTCCCGTTTGTTTACTATATTCTTCATCGACTTGTTGTGCCCGTTTTCTGTTCTTGTCGTAAAACGTAATCTACTTTTCAAAAAATTGTTTAGCATATTCTACAACGCCATGGACATCCGCAAGACCGCCCTCAATAAGCTCAACTGCCATAAAACTATCGTCAGAAACTTCGAATGGCGCTTCTATACCATATTGACTCGCTTTCTTATAACCAAACTTCGGATAATACTTATCGTGACCCAGCACAACGCAAGCCTTATAACCAAGCTGTGCGGCTATTCTGTGGCCTTCCATAATCAGCTTCTTCCCTATGCCTTTGCTTTGCAATTCAGGTAATACGGCAACAGGTGCAAGGGTAATCAGAACTTGGTTACCTACTTTTATTTCTGTAAAAAGAATATGACCCACGATTTTGCCCTCGTATTCAGCTACAAGAGACAACTCCGGGATATAATTCGTCGAATTCCTAAGCCTGTTTACTAAATTATGCTCATCATGGTCTGAATAGTCGGCAGATTCAAATGCTCTGTGAACTACATGGCAGACCTCGTTAACGTCTTCAATTTGCTCTTGCCTAATTATAATATTCACTGTTTAACCTCCTGATCGCGGATTATGCCGCTACACCGTTTAAGATTATTCTGTGCTCTCTTCGTAAAACAAACCAATTTACCAATTTTAAAACGTTTTACAAAGAAAAAAGTGCGTACAGTCAATGGACTATACCCACTTCTACGCATTTTAACACAAGGAATACATCAATTCATCAAACAAGCTAGTCCGACACGGAATCAATGAACAAACTATCCCCAATTTGCAGAGTATAATTGCAGGGCGATATGGATGGCAGACAAAATAAAAATCCCCGTTTCCGGGGAGGTTTTTTAAGTTTTGTAATGTGACGCATTAAAGTCCAACCTGCTTACAAAGAAGGCCAACGGGCCTTGCAGGTGCTTACCCTTTTGTAAAACCGGTTTAACCGGTCAGTAACTACCCATAACCATACAATCATTGTCAAACTAAGACTTCTATGAATCCATAATAGGAGAACGATCGGAGACACCGGATACTCGTGCTTTTCTTCCGAATTTGGAGCGCAGGTATGGCAGTAAATAATAATCGACGCCGAACTTACCTGCATTTGCGCCAGCAGCTACTACGAACACACCAAGAAGTATCATCCATGGATTGGAGCTCACTGTTCCCGCAAACATGTACATGAAGTTCATTAACAGTCCGAAGAACGCGGCAGCGGTCGTTAATGCACCCAAAATTAGACCTAATCCGACAAGAAATTCTCCCCAAGGTACGAGATTGTTGAACACGCCAATACCAGGTAATGCAACATTTTCTAGAAAAGCATGATACGTCGGGTATACCAATTCATTCGTTGCTTTGTCGATAACCGGCTTGGAAACCGCACCTTTAATAAAGCCGGAAGCATCAAATCCACCCGTAATTTTGCCCCAGCCTGCGGTCATCCATTTCCATCCCAGATAGAGCCTCAATATCAGCAAAAGCCCTGCTGCATAGCGGTTTGTTCTCAAAAATTCCATTTTAATTCTCTCCTTTTTCAAGTAAGATGCCTGTAATTCGGACAAGCTGTAAACGTTTTCATAAGACTACTTAGAAAACTTTATTAATTCTGCTTATCATTCCCCTCGTTTACAACCTTTGGTAACTACTTTTTCATTGTAGCTTATCTTTTTCCAGCTTTCAATTAGTTTTAGAAATATTAAAGACCTATTTTTTTTGTCGAAAATGAAAGATAGCTTTTCAACCCGATTCTGATACTATAAAAGTAGAGGCTCCCTGGAGGAGTCTTATTTGTTCATGAGGAGGAAACAAGAATGGAAAGGGTTTGTCATGCACAGCCGGTTGAAATGGATTTGAGAATGGAAGGTGAAATCTTCTATGAACCATAGTCTATTAGGGGCCAAAACGCAGCTTATTCAACAGTTGGTCTATTTTGACGAAGAATTGACTACATTTCTGGAGCTTTATACGCCTAATCAGTCCAAAATCCGCACTACAACCCGGCAGCATCTAATGGATTATTGCCTTGAGTTAACACAGCTGATGCAAGAATTTAATGAAGAAATGCTTCATTCCCGTGTTTTAATTGGAAGCCGGGTCCTTGTCCGGTATATGGACGATCATGAAACCGATTCATTTACGATTGTTTTCCCATCCAAAGCAGATCCGAATAACAACTATATTTCTTTCCTCTCTCCGATCGGAAGCTGTCTGCTTCTGGGAGCTGTCGGAAAAGTATGCTCGATTGAAACGCCTTCCGGTATTTCTGTTATGAAGATCGAAAAAATCGAGTTTCGAAATGCCGGTGATATATAGCCGTCAGCAGACACAAATAAAGCTTCCGAACCGGGGATAATCCGGTTCGGAAGCTTTTAATTTTTACACTCAAGTTCCCGTCCTATCGTTATTCTTATACGGCTCTGCCGCAAGCTTCAGCTTCGGCATTACTTCTTATCTGGGAAGAGTGAATTGGACCGTCTCTTTGTTGAACATATCTTTGCCGTCTTTGCCGCGGAACGGTCCGAATTCCAGTTCGAATTTTTTGAACGTCTCAAATTCGTCTTTTCTCATAAGGAATACGTGCAGCTTCTCCCCTTGTGCTCCCGCTGCAAGCTCACTAGGTGCGCTTGGTTCTACGCCGCCTTGAGACAGCACATTGCCGCGATTCTCATCAATCCGGACTTTGGAACCGATACTGTTAAGAAGCAAATTCTCACTTGACTGGTTATCGAGCTTGATTTTGACAGTAAGTGCCACGATTCCGTTGTCTCCGAAGTTCTTGAAGCGTTCTTTGTTATCCGGCGTAGGAGTAATTTCCGTATACTGGACGCCTTCAATCGTTACTTTGACACCGCTTAGCTGTTTGGTTTCATTCATGCCCGCTTTCTCGAAAATCATCTTCTTATCCGCCATATTATCCGTTACCAAACGGTCTGGGTAAAATTTGGAGTAAGCTTCCGCCTCCTGCTTCTGATCCTCCCCAATAATAAAGTCAAATGTGGCATTTCCTTTGAAACTGCCTTTGAACTCCTTGTTATCTGCAGCGCCACCCTCAATTACGAACTTGGGTTTTACTTTTTTGAGCGCATCAAATTCATCATTCGTCAGCGTAAATGTAACATAACCTGTTAGCTTCTCGCCTGCTCCATATTTCGAGGCCTCTGTTTCGACCTTGGATTTCAATTGATCCTCTTTCTTAACGAACGTCCGGTTCAAATCTGCCGATATAAAATCCGAGCTCGTGACTTGCAAGCGGTACTTATTCGTCGGATAATACATAGCCTTGCCTGTACCGTTATCCATGTTTACTTTGGCGGTCACCACGTAACCGTCCGTCTGATCGTTAAAAGGGATGGCCATCTCCTTGCTCATGCCCGTAACCTTAACAATTTGATATTCTTCAATATTGACTTTAAACCCGTTCATATCATGGGTATATCCCGGTTTGCTGTTTGTATACACAACCTCTACCTTGCCTTTAGACTGCTCCGCTATGTTCGGATTGAGAACAGTATCCTTGTTCCCGGCAGCAGGTGTATTGGATGGGGCTGGAGACGGCGATACCGAAGCGGCTGGCTTACTGCTCTCTTGCGCTGCACCTTTGTCTGAATCGGCTTCTCCTGCCTGGTTCCCATTCCCGCATGCTGTCGATGCCATCAACATCGCTGTAATAAGGGTGGAATAGATGATTTGCTTCTTCCTCACGTTGTCACAACCTTTTCTATGTATAGATCAAATTCATTAAGAACTTAACCGGAAAAAGTTTATAACGAAACAAATGTTTCATAAAAACAATAATATCTCTTTATAATAAGGAATAATTAAGTCGATATAATGAACTATACGCTAAAAATACTACAAAAAACCGCCATTATATGGCGGCATCCTTATTCATCTTTCTCCCTTATTCATATTGAGATGCTATGGCTCTCACTTCCTCAAGAACGCGCTGCCTCAGCTCCGGCGGCTCGATTATATAAATATTCCGCCCGTGGCCCAGCACAATTTCACATGCCGACTCCAAAGTGCGGAACTCTACCTCCACTATCAGGCAGTTGTCTTCAGCAAGCGAAGATTGAAGAACATTCACATACCACTGAGCCGCCAAACGCTGGAGCGTCCGTTCCTTAAGCCGCAGACGAGCCGGATAACGAGGCAGATTATAACGGAAAGCAGCGGTCGATTCCTCCCAGTAAGCGGCTAGATCAAAAGACTCCGGACGTACGAACGTCTCGTTCAGCTCAGCCGCATCCGCTAATCGTGAAATACGGTAGGTCCTCGTACTGTCTTCTACTGAGGCCACCAGATACCAGATACTTCCTTTGGCGACAAGGCCCAATGGTTCAACGATCCTCTCCACAATATCATCCCCGCGTCGATATTGGATACGCAGAAGTCTCTCCTCCCAGATGGCCTCCTGTATAAGAGACAGGTAAGGCAGCTGTCCTTCAGGCTGGCGCCATCCTGCGCCATCTATGTGTATGCGCTGCCTTACAAGCTCCGCTTCCCTGTGCAGGGAGGATGGGAAGGCCGCCAGAAGCTTCTGGAACGCATCGTCGAAAGCTCCTCTCATCCCGAGGTCATGGACCAGACCGGACGGATGAGCGAGCATGAGCGATTTCATCTCGCCGCTTTTCATTCCGGTCAGATTCGTCCGGTAACCTTCCGGCAAGGTCCATCCGCCATGGCTTCCCCTCTCGGCCACCACCGGGATTCCTGCAGCGCTGAGTGCTTCCATATCCCGGTGAATGGTCCTCTCGGATACTTCCAGCTTGTCTGCCAGCTCGCGGGAAGTCATACGGCCTCTATTCTGCAAGGCCAGCAGAATGGCGATAAGCCTGTCCGCTCTCATCGGGCTCACTCCTTCTTGGCTCGTTCTGGGGTAGTAAAACCGGCCGCGTGTCTTCTTAGAACCCGTTCTCGGCGGCGTACCTGCCCCAGTGGGGCCGGTTCCCGTCCGCATCGGTAAAGTCGTATTCTTCAGACAGTCCCCATGTACTAAGCGCCTGCCCTGTTTTCTCATGGACCTGCGGATCCGCAGCCAGAGCCGCAGCGGCACGGCCGATATATACCGGCGTTTCGGACATAAGGAAATGCGGCTCAATCTTAGCCGCTTCATGCCATGTACTCTCCGTTACGCCAAAGTGATCAAGCATCGCTTCGGAACGGAGAAATCCCGGTGTAAGAGCCACGGAAGTTACCCCGTAAGGTTTCAAATCCACGGCCATGGCGGCGGCAAGATGAATCGCAGCTATTTTGGCCAGACTGTAGTACAGATTCCCCCGGTACCGGTAATCTATCCCGTCTGTAATCTCGATGATGAGCCCCTGCTTACGGGCCGTCATCATAGGGGCACCGTAATAGCTCGTCATCATGTGCGAGTGAACCGCTCTTTGCTGCATGAGTAAACCGTTATCCAGCGAATGCCGCCAGAACGGCGTGCCCCACTCTGTAAGAGGATCTCCGCCCCAGACGTCATTAACTAGCAGGTCGAGTTGTCCGTTCTGTTCCTCTTGAACCCGGTCAAATAATGCTTTCACATCGGATTCTACCGTATGATCGGTCCGGACCGCAATCCCTCTGCCTCCGCCCGCTGTTACAATATGGGCGGTCTCCTCGATAGTCTCAGACCGATTCATACTGGAGAGGTTCCCTCTAGTGCTGCGGCCTGTGCAGTACACGGTTGCCCCGGCTTCGCCCAGCATAGCCGCGATCCCTCTCCCCGCTCCCCGCGTAGCTCCTGCGACTATCGCCACTTTACCCCGTAATGATTGCCTGGCTTCCATGGTTTCACTCCATTCTGAGTTTCGCACTTCTCCTTTAACTATACCGGAGATATATGACAACCTTTGTCATATTGAATTTATAGTCCAGAATGTCATTGTGTACGAAAAAGTAAAAACGGCCGCTTCTGACATCACGTCATTGAAAAGGGCCGTCTTTACTTGTTTGCCATTATTCTGTCTTACTATACGAACAGAGTTATCATGTTCAGAAATATTTTTGAATGATATCCGCAATCATTTGACTCTTGATCGGCTTAGCGATGTAATCATCCATTCCTGCTTGGAGGTATGATTCCCGATCCCCTTTGAGTGCATTCGCGGTTACAGCCACAATCACGGGACGCTTGTCCTCATGGATCGTATCCTTAATCATTTGAGCGGCTTCCAGCCCGTTCATCACAGGCATCTGCACATCCATGAAGATCAGATCGAATGATTCATAAGCCACAGCATGCAGCACTTCTTTCCCGTTGCTTGCCACCTGGATGCGGTGCCCGTGCTTCTCCAGCATTTTACGGAGCACAAATTGATTCGTCTCATTATCTTCAGCCACGAGGATATTCAGCTTCTTGGTCTGATGTTCTTCCGCTTCTGACCCGCAATCGCCGGTAGATGCAAGAGGCTCCGCCTGAACGGCTTTTAACCGGACGGTAAACGCAAAAGAAGCTCCCGATTCGCTCGATTCTTCCAGCCAGATCTCACCGCCCAGCAGCTCGACAAGCTTCCTGCTTATCGCCAGTCCGAGGCCTGTCCCCTGGAATTTGCGGGTCATAAAGTTCCCGAGCTGATAGAAAGGCTCGAAGAGTTGGTCTGCCTGATCATACGGAATACCGATACCCGTATCTTTAACGACAAATTTGAGTTTAACCTTCTCCGCATCCTGGTCAAGCTTGATGACGGACACCCCAATCCCGCCCGTATACGTAAACTTGATGGAATTCCCGATCAGATTTATCAATACCTGTTTGAGCCGGTCAGAGTCTCCGATCAATTGCTTGGGAACATCAGAAGATACTTGCCAGCTAATTTTGAGCCGCTTTTCTTCGGCTTTGGCAGAAAGCAGGCTCACAGTTTCACTAACGCAATTTCGAAGATCAAAAGCGTCTTCCTGCAAAATGGTCTTACCGGATTCCACCTTCGCGAAATCAAGAATATCATCAATAATCTTCAGCAGGGCATCACCGCTCTTACGGATAATATCAAGATATTCCATCTGCTGGTTGTCCAGAACTGTCGTTTCCATCAGGAGATCCGTCATCCCGATTACGCCATTCATCGGCGTGCGAATTTCATGACTCATCATGGCCAGGAATTCACTCTTGGCTTTATTCGTGCTTTCGGCCGCTTCCTTGGCAATCAGAAGCTTTTTTTGTTCCGTAATATCTTTGGCAATCACATAGAAGCCAACTTTAATATTGTTAATAATAATCGGGACAATGTTACTTAGAATTTCCGCCACATGTCCATTCTTATGTTTGATCCATTCAATTTGGTTCTGGAGGGAACTGTCCTGCAGAGAATCGCTCAGAATGAGCTTCAACTGATTCTCACCGATATACTCGGAGAAACTAGTTCCGGAGAGTTCGCTTATCTTATAACCGGTCAGATTCTCCGCCATTACATTCCCATTCATGATATGACCGGTCAGATCGAGAGAAAAGATTGCATCATGGTTGTATTTTTTAAGCGATGTATATCTTTCGATCGTTTCCTGAAGCTTGAACTCTGCATGTTTGCGATCCGTAACGTCCTGTACCGTCCCGTTCATCCGGATCGGCTTGCTGTTCTCATCAAATGAAACGACTCCGCGCAGATGAAGGTATTGAACACTTCCGTCTTTCCTTACGTACTGGTATTCGTAGCTCAGATCATGCCCTTCCAACGCCTTCTGCACCAGTGCCTTTAACGGCTCTCTGTCATTCTCTTCGACGAAATCAGAGAGCTCAAAGGGCCGTCCGTCCATTGCCCTCCTGCTCCGGTTATAGATCCGGTAAACTTGATCCGATACCGTGACATGATTCTCCTGCACCCGCCATTCCCAGCTTCCGACAGCTGCTACGCGCATAGCTTCAGCCAGAATATCTTCCTGATGCTTCCGCTCGGTTACCTCACGTCCGACCGCCAGAACATAATTCTTCTCGCCTTGATTACTCGTTACGAACCGGAAGGATGTTTCCAGCCACAAATAGTGCCCATTCTTATGAAGGAAGCGATATTGGAGCAGTGACTCACTATCCTTGGTTTTATCTTGAATAATTTTGAGATCATCAGGATGAAAAAGTTCATAGTTATTTCGCCCAATCAGGTCCTCCGGACGATACCCGAGAACCTTTGTAGCCGAAGGGGAGCAGTACAGGCAAATCCCTTCCCGCGATGAGATATAAATCATCTCGTGGGCTTGGTTAGCGATCAGCTCGTACAGCTGATGATTCTCAGGGGACCCGACTGCTTCAGTCCCGCCGGTTTCCCGGATGTAAGCTATATAGTAAGAGTCTGCCCCCTCCTCCTGTCCGCTTATGAGCGTAAGCTCTGCGGCTAATCGAACGGAGTGGCCCTCTCTGTGAAGCAGTTCAAATTCCAGCCTTTTATGAGAAATGCTTTCATTAATGTCCATTGAGCTAACGGGTATAAAAGCATTCATATCTGCGCGGTTCCGGACATGACTCCCGGGCAGTTCGTCCGCCTCATAACCGAGCATCCGGCATAAAGCGGGATTGACCTGCAGGAAACGGCCGTCTGTAGATAACTTAGCGATACCCATGGGAGCGCATAAATAAAGCTGTTCGTAAAAATCATTCTGTCCATCTGATGCGCTATGCATATTAAACCCCCATCCCAGTATATATATCCCTATCATAATCTTGTTCGAGATAAATTGCGACACATTCACTCAAAAATACGCCCTTCTTTAGACATAAAGCCATAATTTGAAGGAGTTTTCTTGCAGCGCAAAAAAGACCGCGTTAAGCGCAGTCTTAATGCTCGTGTACGTTCAGCTGCTTGAAGAAGCCGGTTGTATCGTCCATGTTATTCGGACACTGCCCTTCAGTTTCTTTCCCGTTAGAATGATACGGTATCGCTGATCTCGTCCTGCCCGTATTTTATACTTCTTGTCGTCTGCATTCTCCAACCCCACATATCGGTCCTTTTCATCAAGCACATGAAATCCGTTGCCTCCATTTGCCATTCCCCATGTAATCGTGAATTCAAGCTCTTGCCCTTTAGTTATATCGATCGGCACTGCTTTGTATCCGTTCAAATAAGTGAACTCAGCTTCGTAAGACGTCTCCGACCTGACTTCGGTCCATTCCTCGGTGACTGTAAAATCGGTCCGGGCTGCCGCCACTAACAAACCAAGAATGAGTAGGGAGCCTGAGGCAATCTCCCGGAATTTGAGTCTCTCGCATAATTTAAGAATGCCATAATAGATTAAAGAGCTTCCTACCCCCAAGATGCCTGCAAACATAAACAGCCAAACATTATCGGATAAGAAAGGTAAGAACGGAGCGAATCCTCCCAAAATATAAAGCAGAAGGCTCGCTATTTGTTTCCGTTCGCTTGGTGTTCTCCAAATAATCACATCCGCTATAAGGGAAAAACCATTTGCATATCCAAAAAAAATTGCCCACCAGACCCTCATACGGATCGCTTCAGAAACTCCAACCAAATCAAATCCGGAAGTAAAAATGATTACGATCCCATAGAGGAGAAAAAGCGAACCCGAAGCAGCTAATTTTGAAAACACGCCCCTTGCATATTTCGCCGTCCAGTTCTGATCCGTCATATCTCTCCCCCTCTTCAGAGCTGTATAGAGACTGCCAACTCTTACTTCTGATTCTATCAAAGAGCAGCCAAACAGATCAGTTCTAACTTTTATAGAACCTTTGACGAAACCTGATTTTTCCTATCAAAAAAACTGCTAACCCGAAAGTCAGCAGTTTGCAAATTTATAGGATTGTAATGAAAGCTGACAGTCAAGGAGTAGACTACCGGTTTATCTGGATGCTAACGGGATACCGAAGTAAATGTGCAGTGCTTCGTCATAGGCTTCCGGAGTCTGCGGGGTAAAACAATGTACATCTTTTCCCGAGAAAATACGAAATTCTTGACCGGCAACGGTGTTGCGGCCTTCACGTGTCCGCATGGCAAGCATAGCTTCTTTGGTAAAAATCGAATCCGGCGCATGCTCGCACCAGAAAGAAGCCATAAGAAAATCTTTGGGGAGCTGCGGCTCCTCTGTGAAAGAATACAGTCTTCTCCACTGTCCGCGATGAAGTTCAAGCAGCATCCAGCCATACTCCGCGTGCCGCTCCAATTTGTAGCACTCTTCCCCTTGCGGATGCTCCAATTGTTCAATCATCCGGATAGGTCTGCGGGGAACTGTGCCGCCCACGCCTACATCACACAAATAAAGGCGTCCTTCCGCCTCCACTTGGAGCACATGATGCCTCCGCTTAGGAGGCGTATCCGTCTCATCGCGCCAGAAGCGGGCCATGAAGTCCGTAACGGCGTAGCCCAGTTCGCGGAGCAGCCATCCGAACAAAGCGTTGAGTTCAAAACAGTATCCTCCCCTGTGGCGCATGACGATCTTATCATAAAGCGCCCCCCGTTCAAGCGATATGGGTATGCTGTTTAGAATATCCAAATTCTCATAAGGAACTGTTTGGAGATGGCATTCCTGCAAATCAGCAAGCACTTCGGCTGAACCGTCGATAGGACCTGCGTAGCCTATTCTATTCAAATACGCTTGTACTTGAGGTGTTAAGGAATCACGGGTGTTGTTCATATAACAGGCTCCTGTCCTCTTGTTAGTTACCTGAAACCTCCATCCGAATGGATGATTTGCCCGGTAATCCAGCGGGCTTCTTCACTTGCGAGAAAAGCAATCAGACGAGCCGCATCGTCCGGAACGCCCAGACGGCCCAATGGAAACTGAGGCAGCAGCTGCGCCCGCAGATCATCGCTTATCCAACCCGTATCGGTCGGTCCCGGGTCTACCGCATTTACCGTAATTCCGTGCTCGGCCAGACCGGCTGCAAGAGAGCGTGTAAATGCGGAAATGGCTCCCTTGGTCGCCACATAGGCCAGGTTTCCAGGCTGGGGGCCCTTATCCTGGCCGGAAACCAGGTTCACAATACGGCCTGTATGTCTGCCCTCAATACGGCGTGCGAACATAGCGGACATCATGCAAGTTCCCCGCACGTTAACCGCGCAGTGCTCATCCAGTATGGCCGGACTGAGCTCACGGAAATCCGCATCTACACTGTACGTGGCATTATTGATAAGAATAGTAGGCGGCGCCCCGAAAGCAGCCTCCACCTTGTTCAATAGCTTCTCGGGCGCATCAGGCTGCGAGATGTCGAGCTCCATATGCCCCGCTCGAATCCCGAGCTTCTGCAGCTCGCCCGTGAAGACATCGGGCCAGTTCTCATCAACCTCATAGAGGGCTACATTTGTGTCATACGTAGACAGATGGGTAAAAAAGATATCGGCCCCATCCTGCGCCAGTAAACGGCAAACCGCAGCGCCTATTCCCTGGCGACGGCTTGCACCTGTGACAATCGCAATTTTTCCATCTAAAGATCCCATACCAATTCCTCCTTCCTGGAGGGAAGCTTGAATAAAGTTCGCCTGAATAGAGAGGAGCTCCCTTCTAATAACCTGATCTTACCAGCACCTGCTAGGGGGGACAAGGAGAATATGAATGGCATCTCTCTGGTCGCATATCTGGTCAGTCCATATATTGGGCCCTGAGATCAGCGAGATACTGCCCGAGACAGTCCAGAAGTTCCGGAGGTTGCGTCACTTTTGCCTCCTTGCCTAAGCCGATGAAAAACTTCGCAAAATACGGAAGGTCCTTCTTCGCAACATTCCCTTCCAGCCAGCCGGTTCCATCCTGCCGGGTATGGAGCACGGGTTCCGGCCACGGTTCCGCTTCGCACGCCTGAACGCCCTCTCGGGTCAATTCCGCATAGACGGTGAGATTATCTTGCCTTTCTTGCCCAGCCAGGTTCTTCAGATCCCTGTTCTCCAGGTGAACCTCCCGGAGATCCACCGGTTCTAAGTCCGAAGAAACGGCAGAATGAATCCGGTCGCACCGGAACACACGATAATCAGCGTTTGGATAACAATAGGCATAACAGTACCAGAGTCCTTGCCTTGTGTATATGCCAACCGGTTGGATATCCCTGTTTGAGCGGTTCTGCCTGGACTCGTAATCGATGCGTATAAATTTCTGCTCAATGGCTGCGGTAAGCAGAAAAGATAAATGCGGTGAGATTGCCTGTCTGTATGGGGTTACAAAATCAACGCGGTTCTTCATTTGATCCATACGGTCCCGGGTATCATGCGGCATACGCGAATAAAATTTGCTTAATGCCGAAGACGATTCCGCTTCAAAAGGAAGTGAGGAATAATGCCGGAGCGAATGAATGGCAAAAAAGATCGCGCAGGCTTCTTCCTCAGAAAAAGCGATTGGAGGCAGCAGCCTCTCCTTCAGTATCCGGTAGCCGCCATGAGGTCCCACTTCCGAGTATAAAGGCACCCCAAGTTCACTCAATTCTTGTAAATCCCTCAGGATTGTTCGTTGCGAGACGCCAAACTCTTGCGCAAGTTCCCTCACCGTAAACTTGCGTTTCTGATTGACCGCCATCATTAACTCCATCAGTCTTTTCGATTTGGACATGGCATTCTCCATTTTTTAATTATGACAATTCCTGTCACTATTATCTGTTAAGATACGTTAAGAGTCCAGTCTGTTAGGTGAAATGAAGAGGAGGAATTTACATGTTACATTCTCAGGATAACCGATTCGCGACAAGAAAGTATTTTAACTCGGGCAGCCTTAAGCTTTCGTATCTTGACTTCGGCGGAGAGGGAAACATACTGCTGCTCTTGCACGGACATATGAATGATGCCAGAACTTTTATAGAAGTAGCCGCCAGATTTCCAGACCGGCATGTTATCGGATTAGACCAGCGTGGACATGGCTGGAGTCAGCATCCCCCCGATCGGGATTATTCAAGAGACAGCTACGTGGAAGATATTCTAAATCTGATCCGCGGTGAACTGGGCGGACAACCTGTAACTCTGCTCGGTCACTCACTAGGCGGCGTTAACGCTTATCAGTTTGCCTCTCGTTATCCGAGTTTGGTCCAGGCAGTTATCGTAGAGGACATCGGCGTAGAGATTAACGCCGATCTATCCTTTGCCGATCAGCTTCCAAGCCGCTCCGCTTCCCTTCACGATCTAAGAGAGTCACTCAAGCAGGCGGGTCTTAAAGCCATCGATTATTTCTCCGAAAGTGTCTTTGAAGATGACAAAGGCTGGGGGTTCCGGACTGATTTGAAAGGAATGAGAATTTCTCAACAGCACATTAACGGCGTGTGGTGGGACGACTGGCTCTCCTCTGCCTGTCCTATCCTGCTGATTCACGGCCGCAAGAGTTTTGCACTGGACTTACAGCAGGCCGAACTTATGACCACAAGAAGACCACGCACTACACTGGCCGTCTTTGAAGAGTGCGGTCATGATATTCATTCTACGGATCTTAACGGGTTTTACCGGGTAGTTAAGAAGTTTCTTGATGACGAGAAATAACTTCAAAAAATACCCGCAGGAATTCTGGACGGGCATCTCGCATAAATCGGCTAGTTTCATCACTTAATACATGAAGACCATACCACTCGTGGCATGGTCTTTTTCTTATCCAGAGCTTGTAATGGGAAGCGGGTCAGGGGCGTTCTGTTCAGTAAAATCATTCTTGTCAACATTTGTTAAAAGGGTTTATTCGTTTGTTATCGAATTTTGAAACTATAACTATTTCCCGAGGTGACCATCCTTGCCCGAATCCAAACCTGACTATTCCAGCCTGATTACGACTGATCCCCTTTGTACACACGCTTTTCATAATGCGGCTATCGGATTAGCGTTTATATCCCATCACGGAGAATGGATTCTGGTAAATGCTTCTTTTATCCGAATGACCGGATACAGTCTATTGCAATTAGCGGCAACGCCGCTGCAAAAGATTTTTACTATGGAGGATGATTCTGCGGGGGATTTTTGGAGCAGGTTAATTAGAGAAAGCACTCACTTTCATCCCGTCATCCGCCATTACTCCAAGGAGAAGTATTGGCGCTTAGAGCAGGTCAGCACGGTTCCGGTAACGGATGGAGAAACGGTTGTATACTTGGTACAGATTCAAGAAGTGAGTATTACGGAACAGAACCAACTTCAACTTCTACACAGACTCTATCCGGAAGCAGAGAAAACGATGAATTCGCTGGATGTTTTTGAATGGTTGTTCAAGTCCAGTTATGATTGCATGGATATCTCCGATCCGCAAGGGAGGGTCCTTCGTCTAAACCGGGCGTTCGAGGCAACATACGGATGGAAGGAAGCCGAACTGATCGGGAAGCCTCTTCCTGTTATACCTTCTTTTAAAACTGCCGAGTTCGACGAGTTATTCACCAAGATTGACCGGGGCGAATACGTAGTGGGCTATGAAACGCAGCGACAGCGTAAAGACGGGCGGATCATCCATATAAGCTTAACTGTCTTTCCTGTCAGGAACCAGTCCGGCGTTGTCTCTGCATACGCTTGTATTTCCCGTGACATTACCTTACAGAAAAGATCGGAGGACCATCTGATTAAGACCGACAAACTGAATATGGTAGGTCATTTGGCTGCGGGCATTGCTCACGAAATCCGGAATCCGCTGACGACGATGCGCGGTTTTTTTCAGCTGCTAGAGTCCGGTTACCAGGGAAAGCGCGAATTCTATGAAGTCATGCTGGCCGAAATCGACCGGATTGATTATATCGTGAATGAATTTCTGATGATTGCCAATCCTCAAACCACTAATTTCCAAGCCATGAATGTAAGAACGATGCTAAGCCAAACGATTCTGCAGCTGAATTCCGAAGCCAGCCTCCGGGATGTTAAGATCCGACTGCTTCCCGCTACCACGGAAAGGGGTCCGCTTGTATACTGCTCTGAAATTCAATTAAAACAGGTCTTTATTCATTTATTGAAAAACGCTATCGAAGCAATGTCCAGTGGCGGCACGATTACCGTAGAGGTAACGCGGGAAGTAGATTCCGTCCATATCCGTATACAAGATCAAGGGAGAGGGATTCCGGCACACCGCATTGCCAAACTCGGGGAACCTTTCTATACGACTAAAGAGCGCGGGACTGGCTTAGGCCTTATGAGCTGTTTCAAAATACTAGCGGCTCATGAAGGCCGGATTGATTTTCAGAGTGAATTGGGGATCGGTACGACCGCCGATATTACTCTCCCTGCCGCGCAAGGACAAGTATAAGTTCCGCCGGCTAACTGTACCCGCCGTTGAAGGAGAGGACATCGATAATCTCTCCTTCTAACTTTCCGCTAAAGAAGCGGGATGTAAATTGTTATGACCATATGTTCAGGACAGGAGCGCATCACGTCGGTCACTTCGAAATCCGGTCCTTCTCTCCGCTCATAATTGGAATTCGGAAACCAAGTTCCATAGATAAAATTCCGGATATCGGCAACATGTCCCGCGGGTCCGTCTCCTTTGAATTTGGCATATTTGCCTGCCGGTATGGTAAAACGGACAAAATCTTCTGCCAGTTCGGATTCATAGCAAGAGACTTCCTCACCCACCATAAAGGTAAAATCACCGTTGTCCTGAAAATGCGCGGATATCCCGTAAGCCATGCCCGGAGTTGCCTGATTGGGAATGTTCAAATAAGACTCTTTTCTTCCGAAATCCTCATAGAATCCCGGTATCTCCTTGTAATGTTTCTCATTGTTAAGATTCGTCTGGTACTCTCGGGCTATTATCCGGATCGAATCCAGCTCGGCGAATTCGGGTTTATACATATAGAAATCTCCTCCGCTCTTAGTTTTATAATCCAGAAGGTTGATCGCTTGCTGACATTGTCCGTTTCTGAAGCTTGCCTGACGATATTGGGCCGGACTCAGCCCGAACATACTTTGGAATGCTCTGGTAAATGCTTCTTGTGAGCCGTACTGATAAGATAAAGCAATTTCCAATATAGAGTTCCTGTCTTCCAATAAGCTGACAGCCGCTTCCGTTAATCTTCTCCTCCGGATATACTGATGCACTGAGAATCCCGTTATAGAATGAAACAATCGCTGAAAATGAAAAGCGGAATAAAACGCTTTTGAGGCAATGTCGGTTATTTGAAGATCTTGCTGAAGATGACTCTCTATGTATTGAACCGACTGCTGAATCCGTTCATAAACATCCATCGTGCGCTCCCCCATCTATTTCTATTCGCTGACTCCTTCATTTTATTAGAAGTTACATGCGGATTCTTGATAATCCGTGCTGTAAGAAGGGCAAAGCACATAAAAAATAGCAGCTGTAATTCTCCAAAGGAGAATTAGCCAGCCGCTATTTAGTTTAAGATCCGTATAGGTATTCCTCAAGACTGCTGATAATTGCTGTCATTTCCCTGATAAGATTCGGGATGGGGATTTGTTTGGTTTCTATAAAGCTGCTCGTCAGCCCCATCTCTCTCACATGATCAATCCAGCCGAGAATGTCTTCCCTTGCATATCCTTTTTCGTGCAGGGAGTAAAATATATAGGCGAATTCATTATCGATGTTCGTATTGAATACGACCGGGTCGTCCGTATTAATCGAAACCATGACGCTATCCCCCGGCTGCTGATTGCCCGGAAGACCTCTGCGGTTTAAATTGTGAATATAATGCTCAAAAATATGTTCAATTTCCCCGATCGCGGCGTTGGAGGTCGGGTTCGTTTCGATAATTATCCCATCCGAACTTACTTTACGAAGAACAATTTGTTGAACCTCATGTATGAGGACTTCCTCATAAGAAGTGATTTCCACTTCGATCGGCTCCTGCATCCGGTTCATAAAACACTTGCAATGATATGTATGGCGGAGCATATCTTCCGTCCACTGGATACCGGGACTTAGCTGCTCGCAGAACCAGGCATCCCGCGTTGAATCGTCGACCTTGTTCATACTCTCTCCTATCCATGCAAACTTACTTTGATAAGCTTTCCACAGCAGATAAACGGTAATCCCATTCGTGGAAGGATAGATCCCTTCTGCCAATAAGACAATTTTATGTTCCAGCGCTGCGACATCCACATCGGTCAACTTGTGGCCGCTTCTGCACATCCCCCAAACCCACAAGAGATTTTCCAGATACTCCACTCTTGGCAGAATCACTACCCGGTTACGAAGCGCCCACTTCCGGACCTCAACTCCGAGTACCATCCCATGCCCGATCCGATCACCGGCTCTGAATTGAAAATGATCGATAACCTCATGGATATGCCTAAGCCCTGTCAGCATATGTCTGAAATCTTCTCCAGCGTGGTAGGTTAGACCCAGATTGCTAATTTTACGCAGAGGATAGCCCGGGTACACCAATTTATGCGTATCGCTATTGCGCGCCTGACGGAAGATCGGGGCAAACACCCATGGTTCCGCAGCGGTTTCAAGGTTAGCCGCATCAATACCGACAATATAATCTGCGAGCCCGGGTATGTGTTCCCTTAGTTCTCTGACCGCAATCATCTGCCGTTCATAATTGATCTGATTCGTTTTGAAGCTTAGCTTTTCCTTGTTTCTATCCTGCTCGCTGTAATCGAACCAGCATTTTTCCTGATGTTTTTCATCCGGCATTTTAATGAAGTGATAAATAATTCCTGCAAGAGGGGCAAAACCTCCCTGTTGAGCCTCGTTTTTTTCCTCCAAAATTTGCTGGTACGCTTTGAAAAAAGAAAGCAGTTTGCCGGCTGCCTCTGTTTTCATCTCTTGGACGCTGCCCTTCTTTGGTGGCGCAATCCGGATTTCAAGCTTCTTCAAATGAGGATTTTGCAGCTGATGATGGAGCATAAATCCATAGTATTCCAAGTTGTTTTCGCTTATTTTGCGATCCGTCGCTTTGTCGAAATAGTCAAGGAAATAAGGCAATCCGCGGATATGGTTACGCTGTACCGCTCTCGTAAACTGCTGATTTTTGATCCGGATATATTGCCAGAACAGCTTCGTGAACAACCTGTCAGCCGGCTGCTGCAGCATATACCTCAGAGAGCGGAATAAGAGCAGGTTCTCCAGGGATGTATGAGCGTGAGCGCCAAAGATCGGGTACAGGCTGTCCATAGCCGCCATTCGTTCCGACCATAGACGGTGAGGCTGGTCGCTGCGGGCTGTCCCGCCTGTTAATTCATGTCTTACATCCTCGAATAACTCTTGCAGAGACTTCTCGTCATAACCGTGTTCTTTTAAATTTGAACCTGCGTAGAAGAATTCAACGAGACGAATGAACGGCTTAATCCCGCCAGCGCCGGTTTTACCAACCGAGTCTAGGTCCTGTAAATAATCCGGCAGCATCCTATTGGCTGTAATCCGGTGGCCCTCTATGCTCTGTAGATAAGACCCGAGCAGCAGACGGACGCTTGCAGCCGCGAGCGTGTACAGCTGAAGATCAGGATCCCGGCCGGTTAGGCGGTCGATATACGTATGATGCTCGTCGGCTTTCCTCTGGCCGGACCTGACCGGGGCCATAATTTGCTGCCAGTTCAAACTAAACTGGCCGCTTGCGGACAGATGAAGGTGCGTCTCCGCGACGCCTTTGTCCAGCACCCGCTCCAGCTGCGTGTCCGGCAGGTACACAAGGGCATGATAGGCACCCAGCACATGCTCGTCTTCCAGTCCGTTCGACAACAGGTAAATCATGACCATCAGGTCGGTGCACATCATACGGTTAAGTGAGTTCCACAACGCTACTTTGTAGATCCCCCGGTAAGCGGAGAACATGCTGTTGGCATTCTGCTTCTCATCCGTGCTTTCCCAGTACTTTAACGCTACCTTGCCGTTGCGGTGGGTTAAGAACAACCGGCTTAATTCTTTAAGCCGCTGCATATAAAACCGCTCCGGCTGCGCCCCCCTCTCTGTCCACTCCGTCACACTCCGGTAGGAATAGAACTTCTCGGCAAGCAGCTCGATTTCATCCAGCTGCTCAACGCGTTCCGTCTGGTGAAGCGCGGGCAGCAAGTCTTTGATGAATGTTTTCTTCATATAATTCTTATATTCCGGAGTCGATTTGCTTTGTCCGATTTCAGCTATATAATCGCGTCTGTAGAATTGGAAGTCGGTAAATGGGAGAATGGCCATTTTGATTCGCAAGTCCATTTTGTTTCTAAACATAGGCAATCCTCATGAGCGGACCAGCTTTTGTTTTAAATAAAGGTCGAAGGTGCTATGGTTCTTGGAAGCCGTTTCAATTAATTGTCTTTTTTCTTCCCTGAAGTAAGCAATACTGCCTAGAGCTTCTTCGTCCGCCTTAATACGGAGCATTTCAATTTCATACAAGGCTTTTACGTACAGGGAAACGGAAGGAATAAGTTTTCCGTTTTCTTGATCTATACCTTCCAACACTTCAGCCCAAAACTCCTTTTGAGCATTAAAAGAACGATAAAATTGAGTTCTTTGGGTTAACAAAAACTCGACATTCTGAGCAATTCCTTGCCAGATTCGAACCGTATCTTGTGCAGATAAATTTTCAATCGCACTGTTTCCATCGAATAAATTTTTATAAGATAAGTAAAATTGATAGTTCTCATTATTTAAATAGATGGAGGCAAATTCACTTAATACCTTCTTTCTGTTCTTGTAAGTTCTGGTTTGATACCAGTCATGCAGCGCTTCATTTAATGGTCCATTGTTGCTAGCGATTAAACTTTTGGAGTATTGTTCCATTTCCGCAAAGACATCGCCTTTCTGGTCTTTCAGCTTCTCAAGCTTGTACTGTGCCTCACTAATCTCCAGCTTAATATCATGTACTTCGTTAACGTTTGTTGTAAATGCGGGAGGAAGCAGTTTCTTTAACAGATCCAATTCATGCGTTAATTCAAAAAAATTAGAGATTGAACTTTGTTCCGCCTCAGATAAGTGGTCGAGTTCTTCCGGATCATTGAATATTAAGGCGATAAAATCGATGGATTCTTGTTTAATAAATTGCTTGATCTGGTAAATATTCAGAAATTCTTTTAAGACCACTATCGGATTGAAATAGGTAATATACATACCATCCACATGCTCCAAGAAGTTCTCAGCCAAATCTGCATTACTGTCGTTATTACTGCTTATTGCCATTTCGATATCAAAACTATCAATGCCTATATTCTCTTCGTTAAAATACGTAAATAACAATTGCTCCGTATCTTGAATATTTTTAAATTTACTCAGCAGCTGCTCGTTCTTTTTAATGCGCTTTTCAATCTTACTGAGTAAAGAATTTTTCTTATCGTTCACAGAGCTGTCTGCATGGCGAAGCCACCTTGACTGATTCAAAATTTGAATCCTGCCGGTAAGTGTTGTTATTTCCTCGTTAACTTGATTTATCTCTTGTTCGATTTGATATTCCTGTTCAAAAAGAGAAAGGATGTCCATTCCGGATATTATAGTTGTGATCGTTTTGTCAGGGTCAATAGGCTGCTGCGAGATTCGAGTCATCGCTTCGTTTATTTGTTCTAAATTCATCCTCAAAATCAATTCCTGATCGGGTACGATCTCGCTGTAAATCTCTTTGTCCCAAAATGGCGTATTCAAATGAATATGACCTACAATGGAATCATAGATTTCCTGGTCTGTCCGGCCGATTTGACCGATATAGGAAATCTTCTCATCCAGCCAGCTGTTGTCTTCACCGTAGCTTTGTTTTAGAAAAGCATGCAATCCTTTGTCTTCCGACACTTTCTCGATATATTTTCTCTCCAGAAAATGCGTATCTGATGTAACATCAAACATTTGTCTTCTGACGATCGACAGCAGCGGTGTTAATTTCTCATGAATAGATAGCAGCTGCCGGACTTGCGATATCTGCGGAAACAGCTTGGAACCATAAATCCGGTTTAAGAGCTTCGCCAGCTGCTTGGCCTTCACGTGATCCGCTATAGCAAAACGGGGTTCAAATAAACCAAGCATTTTCTCCAATAAATCTGCCAGAAGCAAGAGGGTAAGATCTTGCCGTGCCATTTCACGGAAAACCGATTCTTCTTTGGTGAGAATGACCATTCTGTCCCCATGCACCAGCGAATAATCGATAAACGTCCGTTCCTTGTCCAGAAGCTTTCCTCCGGCATCAAATTCAATCCGGATGATGTCCTTGATTCTCTTCTGATAATCCAAAAGCTGACTGTTCGCATGTAAAATCACTTCCATAAACCGGATCACATCGGTTCCCGTCCAAGCGCTGTCTTTGCGCTGATACAGGAAATAATACGGACTGATTAGTCCGCGCGGATTGTGATCGAATACCCGGAAATACGTAACGGGAATCTGACTCCGCTGAACTCCCTTATCCTCATCTCCATCAGTAACCGTTGTTCCCGTCTCGGTAAATCGCTCACCAAGCGTCATGCCCGTACTGCCGCGGACCCCGCTCAGCAAGTCCAGAAAAGTCGGGGCCTCTTCTTCTTGTTTGTCGTCGAAATAATAGGCGAAATCCGCTTTCTCCTGCTCGGACAGATGATTCTTCATTTCATAACGGAATGCGGGCGGGAACACTTTCTTCAAATATTCCCGGCTTCGTTCCTGTCTGCGCACAAGAGCGCTTCGCTCAGCTTCGCCCACCTGGGGTGCGAAATCCCTGTCGCAGCTTCCGGAGTCCACCCTCTCGTCATGCAGCATATGAATGGTCACTGCCTCTAGAAACACACTGTATGCACCGGAAACAAATACGATCACATTCGGATGCGACAAGAACGTCCGTACAGTTTCCAATACTTCCATACAGCGTCCCGAGCTGATATCCACATCATCGAAGAAGATTAGAATCATCGGCTCCTGATGGTTACCTTGTTTGCTCAGCAGCTGTGATTTCGTTTCGAGAAGCAAATCGACGAAAGTATGAAACTTTTCCATCAGCCCTCGGTCACAGTTGACTATTTTCTGGCTGTCCTGAATGTGCTCGTAGACACCTTCATCGCGGCGACGGACAATGGCCGCATATGTATCCTGCCGCAGCAAATAAGCTTTCTGCAAATCCAGGTAGTTTTTCTGAAGCTCGCTTTTGGTTTCTTTATTGCAAAAAGTATCTTGCGACCAGCGGTCAGTCTTCTCACGGTCGGCTTGAAGCAAGGCATCAATGGTTGTCATTTCCTCTTGCAGAAAACTGAGCAGCCATCCCAGCGTGTCGCTGGCTTTGCTCATCTGATCCGGTGCGATGAGCGGAAAAATTAAATCCGTATCCGCGAAATCCTTCGTGTGATGATACTTTAAAGTAAGCAGCACAGAGGATTTGCCGGAGCCCCTTTCACCTAGAAGGGAAATCACATTGTCATAATTCGTTCTGAAATCCTGTTTATAACGCATCAGAATCGGATTGTCATTACTCTCATCTGCATCTCTGCGGCTCTTGGCATCCGAGCGAAAATGTCCGATCTGCTCCCTCATTTTGCTGTAGCTGGGCAGAATTACCCCTGCTTGATCCTCTCTGAGAATCCGTGCACCGATCTTCAGAGATTGATTTACACTTTTATCTGAATGACCCGCTGAATTCAAACTTACTCTCCCCTTTTTCTTTTACTGCTCAATAGTTAATGGCTTATCTTGTTGCATTCTTGGGACCGATAACATTTTCCTTCTTTACTCGACATTAATCTTCAAGAATGGGAACAATCTGACTGACTTCGGCAACGAGGCTGTTCATCAGTGATGAATTCGATCTCTCATCTATGTATGCCTGGGTGCAGCAAAAAAACAAGCTGTCCACCTCTTTTACTAGAGAGATTCAGCTTGTTTCTTAAGAAACTATTATTTGGAATCAGTTATACGCCATCGAGGTATAATACCTTCTCTTTAAAGTTTTTAGTCATTTTACTCCACTCTTGTTGAGCTTTAAATACTGAGCATCCGTCTGAGCGGGTTCCATCCAGCCATCTTTCGTAACGCCGTACGCTGCTTTCATACGCAAGACTTCCATATAAGCTTCTGTCGATGTGAGTTCTTTAATAACCGCATCGTCTACCACGAGAATCAGTTACATGACTACCTTGTTTCTTACATGTCCAAACCAGGAGTTGCCGGCATATTCGACATCCAGCTTTTTATCATCCACATTTAGTGTAGTAATATCTTTTAGGCTGGTATGTGCAAACAATAGTGCCTTCGCTTTATCGAAGTCAGGCAATTTCTTAACCGGATCGGATCTCCAGACATCGTCATTATTATGGCTTTTCATAGAATACCGCCTTGTTTTACGATGGCTTCCGCTGTGGTCTTATCCATAATAAGTGCTTTCTTGCCGTTAAGGTCTGAAGTTTTTATTTTGAACATTTCCTGCGTTTGAATGATCGTTTTATTCTGCTCAGCAAATTCCTTCAGCGGCTGTTCCTCGCCTATAACAACCATTCCGTTACGGGGTTCTTCTTGCTTACCGAACAGAGAACAGGCACCGATCACCGTAATATCAGTACCGCCATCATCCCTATACTTATTCTTTTGAACATACTGCACCTCTCCTAGAATGAAATAGATATAAAATGAATTACGCTATTTTGCTGTACATATGCTGCAAATAACGCCAGCGGATTAAGATGAAATAAATGAACTGAACAGCAGTGAAAGATAAGAAAATCTGGAGCGAACTCATGAATAAGGAGTAATCAACAAGCTGCTGGAGAGCGATAAAAGCAACGATGCTATGGATGAGTGACATTCCTAGCGGCAGGAAGAAGATCAGCAGAAGCTGCCGGGTAACTGTTGTACGAAGCTCTTTCCTGCTGAGGCCTACCTTCGCTATCATTTGATACTGCTTCTCATCCCGCTCCAAATCCGCATACAACCGGAAGTAGATAAAGCTTGCCGCGAAGGTGAAGAATACAATCCCTACCAGTACGCTGACAATAAGTAAAATACCATTCTTTTGCTTAGAGGACAGCCAATCAGATACCAGCGCACTGTAATTATAGTCGCCGTTCCGGTCCAGTGGAATGAGTGCGTTAATTTTGTTCGCGACCTCGATGGAGTTCTCCCAACCCGGCACTTGAAATACATAATAACGCTGAGCATATTCATCTAGAACGGCTTTGGCATAATTTGCGTCCGTAACTACGATCATGACTCCTGCCCCATAAGGAAAGACCAGATCCGTAAGAACTTTCTTGACTTGAAAACCCGTCACGACTCCTTCTTTGTCATATTCGATGGTATCGACAGAAGGCGGGGATTTCTTATAATCATTTTTCTGACTAATCCCTGCTGGCGTCACAAGAGCTTGGTTCTCTTCCTCGAGTGTCTGCGGCTGATAGCCGAGAGCGGAAGCCATTTTGTTATAATCACTGAGAGGAATTATTGTAATTCCGTTTTCGCTATACTTTGGAACTGCGCTGAGCGTCTCGGATTCGAAACCCGCTTTTGACAACTCGGTCTCAATTAATTGGACATGTTTCTTTTCTCTAGCATCCCCGAGTTTCGTGGCATAAGTGAAAGCATACGGATTCTGCATCGAGGCAAGACCCGGATCGCCGATCGCCATAGACGTACCGATTCCCGTAAAAGCAACTGATGATACGATGGAGACCATAAAGAACATAATCGCATTGTCTTTCATCCGGTAAGACAACTCTGACAAAGTTAACAGATTCGTTTTGCGGTAGAAAATGTTCTCTTTCTTTTTGAGGGCGCGAATGATATACACACTCAGTTGTGCAAACAAGAAATAGGTTCCCAGAATCGTAAACAACACGCCGCCGAATAGTAAGGAAAAGGAGAAAATTCGTTTTCCGGCGAACAGGAAGACCATTGCGTATCCCAGCACAATAAAGATAAGGGCAAGAAAAGACAGCTTCACAGACGCCTTAGGTTCCGGCTTCGGCTTCTCTTCGGATTTAAGCAAATCTACGAGTCTGCCGGATTTCCCCACTCCCGATGTGAATAAAGAAATTAGCAGAAACAGGACTAAAAACGCACCCGCTGTCATTCCTATGGCTTTAAGCGGTATATAAAAAGGCAGTCCTCTGGTGAGGTATAGCACTTTGGCGCTGATGAGCAGAATTAGCTTGGCAAAAATTAATCCGGTCCCGATTCCAGCAACCATGGAAGCGATCCCGATGATCATATTTTCCATAAAGACCAGCTTTTTGAGCTGCCGCCTGGACATGCCCAGCACCATCAGGAGTCCAAACTCCTTTTTGCGGTTCTTGAGAAAAGCGCTGACCGAGTACAGCAAGAAGAAGAACGAGAAAATAAAGATCAGAATCTGCGAAATTTTCATACCCATCGTCCCGAGTGAGCTCATCGTGTCACTTGTTGAAGCCAGTTCTCCCTGCAGCTTTGGATGGAACAGCAGAAGCGCATAGGTGAAGAAGATCATGACCGAGAACGCGCTGCTTAGGAAATGGGCAATGTAAGTTCGTTTGTTGCGCAGAATATTGTTAAACGCGAACTGTCGAAAAGTCATTCCCATTCCCTCCCATTAACGAAAGCACATCCAGGATTTTCTGGTAAAAAGCTTCTCTGCTGTCACCGCAATATATCTCATTATACAAGCGTCCATCCTTTATAAAGACAACCCGGTTGCAATAGCTTGCCGCCATGGCATCGTGCGTTACGAGCATCAGGGTCGCTTCATCTTCTCTATTCAGCTTGGTCAGGAGCTGCATAACATCACGGGCCGCTTTGGAATCCAGGTTGCCTGTCGGCTCATCCGCAAGTACCAGCTTGGGTGAGTGGATAAGAGCACGGGCAATTGCGGTACGCTGCGCTTGTCCGCCGGATATTTCGTATGTTCTTTTATCCAGGATGCCGCTGATTCCCAGTTTCTCCGCTATAAGTGCGACCCGTTGCTGCATTTCTTTCAGATCAGCTGCATCCAAAGTCAGAGGCAGAACGATATTTTCTTTCACGGTCAACGTGTTGAGCAGATTAAAGGACTGAAACACAAAACCCAGTTCGCGCCGCCGGAACATCGCCAGTTTATCGGCGGATAGTTTGTGGGGGTTCTCATTATTAATCCGTACTTCCCCGGATGTCGGACTGTCGATTGTAGACACCAGGTTCAGCAGCGTTGTTTTACCACTGCCCGAAGGTCCCATAATACCTACGAATTCTCCCTTGTTAATCGTCAAATCTATATTGGAAAGTGCTTCGTAAGAAATCATCCCTTTATAAATTTTGCTTAAATCACGGACTTTAAGTATCTCCATGTACGACTGCCTCCCAGTTCTTATGTGGTTCTTCTGCTCTAAAGTTTCAGTCGATCCTTCTGATTGCTCTCTCTTCTGTCTTAGTGTAAACCAGCATTCCCGTTTCTCCTATCGTCCATCCTTTCATATAGGTGACAGAGTTGTAAGATTGGCCACACAAAAAAAGACGATGAAGAAAATCCTTCATCGTCCTAATCCAGGTATCCGTAGGGGAATACAACGCGTGCTGTGGTTCCTGTGCCTGCTTCCGATTCCAGCACAATGGTATGGTTCAGCCGCTCCAGAATCTGCTTGACCAAGTATAAACCCATACCGGTAGATTCTTTAAATTTACGGCCGTTAACACCCGTGAAGAACGGATGAAAGACACGAGGCAGATCCTGCTTCGGAATTCCAGGGCCAAGATCACGAACTTCCAGGATAACCTCACGCCCTTGCGGGTAAGCCGCTACTGACACCTTCGTACGTGTTCCCGCCGAATATTTGATGGCATTGGTGAGCAACTGCTGCAGGGCAAACCGGAGCCATTTCGCATCTGTCTCCACTTTGAGCCCCGCTTCCACCTGAATATCCGGATAAACACAGCTCCGGATAAAATAACGCTTATTCTCATGCACAACTTCCTTCACCAGGTCGCGCAGTGATATCTTCTCGATATGAAAATCCTGCTCAAACGTATCCAGCCGCGCCATATAAAGCACCATCTCGAGTCCCCGCCTCAACCGGTCTGACTCTTCCGAAATACTGGAGAAGCGCGGGTCGTCCTCTTCTTGAACGATTAATTCGATCACGGACAAGGGAGTCTTCATCTGGTGAACCCATTGATTCATAAAGGTCAAATGCTCCTGCTGCTTGCGCTCCCAGCTTTTTAACTCTTGCTGATAATGCCGGTACTGCGACTCCATGAGCTCGTTCAGAGCAGCAGACATCGCAGCAGATTCTGCCTTACGTACGGAATCCTGCAAGGATGTGGGTGGAACTGACAGCCTCTCGTAGAAAATCCGGTGGCTGAAATATCGGTAGATCATATAAGCGGCCAATAAACATAAACCTAGAAATACGGCATACAAAGCAGTCCTTAGATCGGTATAACCGTCATATCGGTATACAAGAAGCACTAGAAATAACTGGAGAAGGACCATGATAATGAGCGGAATATGCTCACGCCAAAATAATTTCATAGCCCGGATTCATCCTTCCAAGTAATATTGAGCCGGTACCCGACTCCGCGAACGGTTTCGAGGGCATCTTCAATGCCAAATTCTAGAAGTTTCTTACGAATCCGCGTAATGTTAACGCTCAGTGTATTATCATCCACAAAGGCATCATCCCACAACTTCTCCAAGATTGCTTCGCGGCTGACAACGCGGGGACAGCGCTCAAGCAGCGTTTCCATCAGAATACTTTCTTTCTTGGTCAGCGGAATGACCTGTTCCTTTAATTGAAGTACCATACGCTCGGGATACAGAATCAGGCCGGAATTTTCTACCTTCCTCTCTTCCATCCGGGCCGCATAGTCACCGTATACCCGCCTAAGCTGGCTGCGAATTTTGGCCATAACCACTTCATAGTGAAAGGGCTTCGTTATGTAATCGTCGGCCCCGTTCTCAATGGCCCGGACCTGATCCATCTCTCCGCTGCGCGCGGAAATAAAGAGGATCGGACATGTAGATAGAGAGCGGATCTGACGGCACCAGTAGTAGCCGTCAAAGCTAGGAAGATTAACATCAAGTAGCACCAGATGCGGATCTGTTTCTTTATATTGCTGGAGTACATGATCGAAATCTTCTACGACCACTGCCCTATCTCCGTATTTCTGGATATGGGATTGCAGGAGTCCGGCAATTTTGGAATCGTCTTCAACAATTAGAATTTTATACATAACAAGTTATCTCCTTATGGGACAAGTCTTTTTATCTTATCATTATTTAAATCCGTATCAAACTATCACGCAAACGCAAAAAACTCCGTATACAGCAGCAAACGCTGATGTATACGGAGTTAAATGAAGTAAAGCCTATACGGGCACGCTTTCCTTACTTACATTTCTGGAGTCGTTCGGTTGATGAGTCGTTACCGTAAACGGCTTTTCCGTGAGGAAGAGTGACGTCAAAGCACCGGTAAGTGCAATGCCGATGAATAGAACAAACACAAGACTGAAATCTAGTCCTGCCGACGTCTGGATGATCAGTGCGCCCGCCACAATCGGTGTCAGGAACGAGCCTCCGATTTGAGCCAAACCGTTTGACAAACCGTAAGCCGTGGCGACTATGCCGCTTCCGTATCTTTTCTGAAAATAGATGTTGATCGGCACCATACTCGCTGTCATAAAGAATCCGTGCATCGCCATTCCCGTTACAAGCAGACCCAGCTGGGACGCGGACTCCACTAGCGACAGCAAGAAAAGCGCGCCCGCAGATGCCGCAAAACTGACCAGCAGTACCCAGCGGCTGCCTATACCGGGCCTTCGGTCATGAAGATAACCGAACAAGAGAATACCCAGCAGCGAGAATATCCCAGGAATAATAGCAATCATGCCCATCTGAGCCAGTGTAAAATGCAGTCCTTCCATTAAGTAGGTAGACTGCCATAATCCAAAACCGACCCCAAGTGAGATTTGAGCAAAAATAAGGAGGATCGCAAACCAGAAGTTGCGGTCTTTCATAAGCTGTACCACAACACTCCGATCGACTTTCGGAGCCTGCACCGGCAGTCCGGACGCCAGCGCACCTTCCGTGATCAGCGCATATTCTTCTTGTGATAAGCGTCCACGGGCAAGAGCTTTCTCCGGGCTGTCATAGACGAATTTCCATACCGCCCATGCTGCAAGAAGACCGGGAATAATCATCACGTAGAACACCGGACGCCAGTCCCCGAAATACGTAGTAAGCGGAATGGCAATTACGACGGGAAGGATGCCGCCAAGCACGGCAGAAGTCATCAGAAGCGACGTCGCTCTTCCTCTTTCTTTGGCTGGGAACCACCGGCTGATCAGACCTAGAGAAGCCGATATATCCGGGGCTTCGAACAATCCGAGACTGAGCCGTACCGCGATAAAATGGACGGTGTTCTGGATCATTCCGGTAAACACCGTCACGACACTGAACGCAATTGTGATGACTTTGAGGATAATGCGTCCTCCCCATTTGTCTGACAAGTAACCGCCGAACATATTCCCGATAATAATGGTTATAAAGAAGCTTGAGCTGGCCAGACCCGTAATAAAAAGGGACAACCCCAGATCATTGCGAATCAGCGGGAGCAAGGTAGTCGTCAGCCCGCGGTCCAGCATATTAATCATAAAAATAAACCAAAGTGTCCCGAGCAGGACATATCGTTTAGGTATTGATTTCATCCGAGTCACCGTCCCCTTGAGTTCATGAAGTCTCCAGCGGTCCGGTAGACTCTTCTTCCACGCTTAATCTTTGGCAAGCTCGAGCTGGAGCTTCTGATCTTCATCGAAGTTCAGACTCTCGGCCTGAAAATCTACTTTGTAAAGCAGTCCGCTGAACCGGAACGGCACCTCATAGACCAGACTTACCGGAGTGACCTCATTTTCTCCGACACTGAACACACCGGGACCCTCTACCATCGAAGCCACTTGAGGAATAATTCCCTCTCCGGCTTTCACTTCATTAATGAACAGCCGTCCTGTACCGCCTCCGCCTTCCGGTGCCTGAAGGAACTCAAATCTCAATCTGGCGGCACCGACAGGGACTTCAAGCTCCGATGTAATGACCGTATGCTTCTCACCCAGATAGTTATAGTGAAAGATCAGGCGATTCTGCTGCACGAATAGGGAATAACCTCCGAATCTGCCTCCAAAAGAGACAAGCACCCCTTCATCCTGCACGGATTCCCTTTCTACATAAGCGGTGAAGGAATAGTTCTGATTGCGGGTATTAGGCGATAATGCGACATCCAGTCCAAAATCCGACGGATAATAAGTGCGGGTAAGTTTTTGTCCAGTCCGCCTGGCGTCATTGTCCCCCCGTGATAAATAATAGGTCCCGTTCAGCGGCAGGTAGCCCCGGGTTTCGGCTTCCGACCACCACAGGTCAATCAAATGCCGCAACTTCTCCGGGTGCTTATCCGCCAAGTTCCGGTTCTCGGAGAAATCTTCGTCGGTATGGTACAGTTCCCACACATCTTCCTCGAATGAAGTGCCCGGCACATGCCTGGCGACAGCTTTCCAGCCCTGCTGCCAGATCGCGCGGTTGCCTACCATTTCATACAGCTGAATTTCTTTGCGGGTCGGTGCCTCTTCGGAATCAAATGTGTACTGCAGGCTCACTCCGTCCAGAGGACGCTGAGCATATCCGTTCACGGATTCGGGAGGCTCGATGCCGATGAGATCCAGAACAGTCGGTGTTACATCCGATACATGATGATACTGGCTGCGGATGCCGCCTCCATCCTTAATCCGGTTCGGATAATGGATAATGAGCGGGTCTTTCACTCCGCCCGCGTGCACGAAAGTTTTGTACCATTTGAGCGGCGTATTGCCGACTTGAGCCCAGCCGAGCGGATAATGGTTGTAGGCGGCCGGTGTCCCAAGCTCGTTGATCCGGGCCAGTTCTCCGGCCAGGTCATCATTTCTCATCCCGAGATTGAAGTTCTTCCATTCGTTCCACGAACCGAGCAGACCGCCTTCCGGGCTGGCCCCGTTATCCGACAGGAGAACGATGACGGTGTTATCAAGCTGACCGATTTCTTCCAGATAGCCGACCAGACGACCGATGTGATCATCCAGATGCTGCAGAAATCCGGCGAATACTTCCTGCATCCGGGCGAACAGCTTCTGCTCGTCTGCGCTCAGATCCGCCCAAGCACGGATGCCGGGATTTCTAGGCGGCAGCTCGGCATTGGCCGGAATAATCCCCAGCTCCTTCTGACGGTTGAACCACTCTTCCCGTACAACGTCCCATCCTTTATCATACTTGCCTTTGTATGCATCAATATACGACTGCGGCGCATGATGCGGCGCGTGTGTCGCACCGTATGCCAGATAGCAGAAGAACGGCCTCTCCGGTGCCGCTGACTTTTGCTTCCGGATATAGTCGATCGCCTTATCCGTCAAATCTTCAGTCAGATGGTAGCCTTCTTCGGCACGTCTGGGCTGCGGAATCCGTTCGTTGCCCATAGCGAGCTCCGGATTCCACTGGCTCGTCTCGCCGCCGAGAAAGCCATAGTAGTGTTCGAATCCGCGGCCGAGCGGCCAATCTTCGAACGGCCCGGCGAAGCTGATTTCATCGCCGGGCAAGAGATGCCATTTGCCGACGGCAAATGTGCTGTAGCCGCTCGCCTTCAGCGTCTCGCTGATCAGAGCGGAGTCGCGGCTGATGCGGCTCCGGTTGTTCGGGTAGCCCGTGTCGCTCAGCGCTACGAAGGACAGCCCGACGGAATGGGCGTCCCGGCCGGTCAGCAGGCTGGCCCGGGTCGGCGAACAGATCGCCGTCGTGTGGAAGTTGCTGTAGCGCAGACCGCCTTCGGCCAGCTTGTCGATGTTAGGGGTCGAAATATCCGACCCATAGCAGCCCAGGTGCGAGAATCCCGTGTCGTCGAGCACGATGTATACCACGTTGGGCGCGCCTTCGGGAGCTTTCGGGCGCTCTGGCCACCAGGGGACGGAATCCTGAACCGTGCGGCCGATTACACCCTGAAAAGATGTCTGCGCGCTATTCTTCTGGACACTCATGATAAAGAATACCTCCTTGTCAACTCTGGTTACCTGTATGTATTTAAAAGCAAACTTTATTTTAAGCTCTATCCATTTTCACTTAAGTAAGGCTGCGATCTGATCTGCTCTCATACTATTAAGTTAGTAAGCTGTAAAGTGGTCAGATCGTCCGCCGGCAGCCGCTTTGGAGCTCTGCTTAATTGGACTGGTTTGTTCAATAAGGACGGTCCCCCACAATGGAAACGCGCTCTACTTGGCGGCGGTTCGGGAAATAGTCGGAAGCCGCGTAATGCTGAGTCGCACGGTTATCCCAGAAAGCGAGGGAGTCCGGCTCCCAATGAAAACGGACTTGATATTCAGGAGCATGTGCCTGCTTGAACAGATATTGCAGCAGTTCTTCACTTTCTTCCTGCTCCAAACCTACGATCTTAGTTGTGAAGGCCGTGTTCACGAACAATGTCTTCCGCCCGGTTTCCGGGTGAGTACGGACGACAGGATGCTCCGCTGCAGGAAACTCGATTTGTTTCGCAGCGAGCGCTTCTTCCGGCAAGTGACGGCCAAAGGCGTGGGTGAAATCGTGAATGGCAGTAAGCCCTTCAATGCGCTCCTTGACTTCATCCGGCAGATTATCATAAGCAGCCCCCATATCAGCCCAAAGCGTATCCCCTCCGGCAGGCGGCGCTTCAACCAGGCGCAGAATCGCGCCGAGTGCCGGGTTCAGCCTCCACGAAACATCACTATGCCAGACGTTTTCGTAGCCGACCGCTTTTTCGTTCTTAGTAAAACGCGCGACTTCTTCCACATCTCCTTGCGGGATAAAAGGATGGGTCTCCAGATCCCCCCATTTGCGGGCCAAATCCAAATGCTGCTCCGATGTAATCGGCTGATTGCGGAAGAAAATCACTTTCCACTCCAGCAGCGCCCGGTTCAATTCTTCTTTCAATTCATCTGTAAGCGGAATCCTCAGATCAACGCCTTCGATTTCTGCTCCGATAATCGGACCGAGCGGTTTTACAGTAAATAAAGTGTAGGGCTTCTCCTCAGTTCCCGCCGGCAGACGGTTTAGCACGTATGGACCGGTACGGCCCCTCTTGCGGTAGGGCAGATTCAATGGACGTTCTACGGCAATAATCGTTTCACTCATTCTCAATTCCTCCAGACTCATTTGGTTTTGGGTATAAAAAAAGAGACACAACGATTAACCATTCGTTGAATCTCCAGTGATCTGGTGGATCCTCAATATTCATATATCCCTATAAGATAACTAGGAATAATGATTTAAAAAAATACAGAACGATCAATCTGTCAGCCTGTGCACTGATTTTAACAAGCGGCAACAGCTCTGTCAATTCTTTTTTATTTCATCAGACAGCCTTTAATCGGCTATAAAGAAACGCACGACTTCCTCCGGCAGCGGTTGGCAAAGCTCTCCGAATCCGCGAAAACGGCTTACCGCCAAGCCCTCGATCAAAGACAAATAACATAACGCCATCATTTCGGGCTGATCTGACACGGCCTTACCTTCCGTATGGCTCTCCCGCATGATCCGGATTAACGGCTCCAAGTTCTCACGGGCTTTGGCAGCAGCTTTGGTCCGGATGTTCTCCGGTATGGAATCTGAAGAAGGCGTCTGCACAATGAGATAAATATATTCAGCTTTGACGGAGGAATTAAGCAGATGCCGGCAGTGCCAAAGCAGCTTTTCTTTCGCAGAGCCGGACTGCCTTGAAGCTTCGATAGTCAATTGACCATAGAAATCCTGTACATAATCCAGCAGGGCTTCGTACATCTCATCTTTGGACTTGTAAAAGTTGTACAGATTCGCATGGCTGATTCCAGCTTCCGATGCAATCTCACTTACCTTGGCGCCGCTGTACCCTTTACGGAAAAAAACCTGTAAGGCAGCTTGCAAAATTTGTTGTTTCCTCAGCTCTCTCAGCTGATGATCTTTCTCGGGGTTACGGGGCAATAGTTTCCCTCCTATATTTGGATCCGCACAAGAAGAAAAGCCTGATTCATCAGGCTTCTCCTGTTCTGCAGAGTTATCTGTCTTTGACATTACGAAGCCGGATTAAACCGCCCAGTTGCCGCTGCGGAAGATCAGCTCCAGCGTACCGTCCGCAAGCTCTCCGTCAATTTCCATATCAGGTGATCCAATCATAAAGTCGACGTGCGTCAGACTATCGTTAAGTCCCGCTTGATGCAGTTCTTCGGGCGACATCGACGTGCCGTTTTCTACGCAGAAGGCGAATGAGCGGCCGATTGCCAGGTGACAGGAGGCATTCTCATCAAACAATGTGTTATAGAAAATGAGATTAGAGTTCGATATCGGAGAATCGTCCGGAACCAGTGCAATTTCGCCCAGGTAGCGTGCACCTTCATCGATGTTAAGCATCGTACTGAGAGCGTCATAGCCTTTCTCCGCCTGGAAGTCTACAACACGGCCATTTTCAAATGTTAAGGAGAAATTTTCAATCAGCTTGCCTTGAAAACTCAGAGGCTTCGTGCTGCGGACGATTCCGCTTGTACCTGCCCGATGAGGGGATACGAACACTTCTTCCGTCGGAACATTCGGATTGAAGATTTCGCCTTTCGCGTTATTAGCCGTTCCGCCTCTCCAAATATGGTTGTGAGGTAATTCGACAGTCAGGTTCGTTCCGGGAGCCCGGTAGTGTAGCTTCTTGTACTGCTTGGCAGATAACTCTTCGCGCTTGCTGCTAAGAACATCATTGTGATTTCCCCAGAGCTTCACCGGATTATCCTGATCTGCCCGGGTTGCCTTGAAAATCGCCTCCCACAAAGCACGGATAGCTTCTTCTTCGCTTACGCCAGGAAATACTTTCTTCGCCCATTCTGCCGAAGGCGCGGCTATAATTGACCAGGTCATCTTGTAAGAGGTCATATAAGTTCTCCATTTGGCCAGTGCCGTGCCTGCTGATTTGGAGAAGGCTGCAACGCGTTTGCCGTCCACATCCTTCAGCAGCTCAGGATTGCCGGATTCAATGAACAGGTAAGCGCCGCCGTTCTCAGCATTATCCTCAAGTGCTTTCACTCTCCAGGCTGGATATTCTTCGAATGCTTCCTCTGGCGCATGTTCGTATTTAATCCGAGTACAAATTTCATCCTGCCATTCGATATGTACATGTTTGGCTCCCGCCTCATAAGCCTTGCGCGTGATCAGCCGCACGAACTCCGGCATATGAATAGGCGCGTTAATCCATAAGTCTTGCCCCGGCTGTAAGTTTACCGCTACCTTCACGGCAAGATCCGCATATTTATCAAGATTGGATTCAAAAGTCATAACAATCCTCCCGGCTATTTGTCTTTAATTATTACAACAGTATAGGACAAATTCCTGCTTTAAATCAATTTTTATTAACCTAAGGTTAAAAATTCAGGATTACCTGAAACCGATTTCAATGCGCTGCGGTTTCACATAGGGTTCCCTTCCGGATTTCTGGATATCAAAACTCACCACAAAATAGGTATAGACGAATTTATAAGGATCTCCCGGCTCCTCGAATTCAATCGTGAACTCGAAATCATGCGATACGGAGCTGTAGCAGCAACCGAAGTCTGCGGTATATAGAGACCACTCGCCTTCCAGCTTTAAGAAGTTCTTGAGGAAACCCACCGCAGATTCCATATGAGTATCCATATTCGAAACAATATCCTGCGCCATTGCCAGATAATGCCCATCCGGCCCTTTTTCATTCCCTTTTACGAAAAGATCCACATCACCACCGGTATACTGCCAATATTTCTTATTAAAAATCATTTTTTCGAGATCCGAAGCTTTTAATGAATGACCCATAGCAACCTCCTTCTGCCGGTAATCTTGCTGGTTATAAAGACAACGTCTTCCAATAAACTCATACTATTTAATTTAACATATTTGATTCCTATTTTCCTTTGGACAAGGATAATAACCGCAAAATCATTCTCGCCATTTGATCGGGGCTGCTCACTATCTTTTCGCTTTAACGGATGATCGGATTCAGCGGGATTTGGGATATGATTAGTCTTCTTGCCAGAACAAAAACCACGCTTCAATAGCGTGGTTTTGGGATTTCGGTGGGACTGTGGAAAATCTTGCTCAAGAGTCCTTGCCTTCCGACCTATACAGCTGAGTTAACAAGTTAATGCTGGAATGTCCCGCTTATTTCCAAATTTCCTCGGCAATTTCTTTGATGAAAGCAAGTTTGTTCCACTGCTCTTCTTCCGTCAAAATATTGCCTTCTTCCGTGGAAGCGAATCCGCATTGCGAACTCAAACAAATGTGATTAAGATCCACGACCTTCGCAGCTTCCCTGATCCGGTCGATGATTTCCTTCTTCTCTTCCAGCTCGCCTGTTTTGGAGGAGAACAGTCCGAGCACAACCTGCTGATCTTTCAGATATTTCAGCGGTGCAAAATCACCTGCACGGTCTGTATCGAATTCCAGATAATAACCGTCTATGTGATCGATTCCAAAAAGAGTTTCCGCTACCGGCTCATAACCGCCCGAGGATGCCCAGGTGGAATGGTAGTTCCCGCGGCACACATGAGTGGTAATAATGAGATCGGAGGGAAGGCCTGTGATCGCTTCTTGATTAACACGTGCATAGAGCTTCGCGATTTCAGCTGCCTCGATCCCCTCCTCTTGTCTGGCTTCCCAGTAATTCTTATCGCAAAGCATTCCCCACGTGCAGTCATCAAGCTGCAGGCTGCGGCAGCCTGCTTCGTAGAAAGCGCGGATGGCGGCATTGTAGGCGCTCGCGATGTCCGCTACGAGCTCATCCGTACTGCTGTAGTAAGCATACGTACTCGCTTTGTTCTCTGCACGCTGCAGCTCGGCCAGAAATTGCGCAGGTGCAGGAATTGTCTGGCGTGCGATTATTTCTTCACCAGCAGCACTTTTCAGAAATTTGAAGTGCTCGACAAACGGATGTGCGGAAAATCCGATTCTGCCGGTCAAACGGGCCGTCTCCGCTCTGGTCTCAACTCCCTGGAACTGATAACCTTTCTCGACAAGCGCCTTTTCCACACCGTCCAGGCCCCACATAAAATCAAGATGCCACCAGGAGCGTCTAAACTCGCCATCCGTAACTGCTTTTAGCCCGACTGACTTTTGTTTCTCTACCAGCTTGATAATCTCTTCATCTTCAATCCTCTTCAATTCACCGGCAGAGATCTCATTATTCTGGAATTTGCTCCGCGCTTCCTTAAGCGCCTGGGGACGCAGAAAACTGCCAACCGTATCATATCTGAAAGGTGTTACCGTTCTTTGTGATGCCGTATGCGTTAGATTGCTCATTCGTGTTATCTCCTTTTGTCATTCCTATTTGTTACTAGAAAGATATCACGAATGTTCAGTTATAACGTAACTCCAAATAACTATATCTAGATATAACCTAAGGCTATAACAAGTAGATTAATTAGCCGTGGCTTGCTTCAAGGCCTCTACATAAGTCAGGGCAAGCTTGGACAACGCGATGTTTTTATGACAAATCCAGCCGACTTTAATCGTTTCGTCGCAGTCCAGAGGAACTGGAATAATGTCATTGCCATTTAAATCAGAGCTGAGCACTCCGGTAGAGATGGTATATCCGTTCAATCCGATCAGCAGATTAAAGAGCGTAGCCCGGTCATTGACCCGGATGCTTTTGGGATGTGAAAGCGTACTGAGAATTTCCTCGGAGAAATGAAAGGAATTGTATTCTCCCTGTTCAAACGACAAGTACGGATAATGATGCAGCTGATCGATGGTTACCATGGATTGCTTGGCGAGCGGATTATGAATACTGATGAAGATATGAGGCTTCGCCGTAAATAAACTGTGGAACTCAAGACTGGCGGACTTAAGAAGCTTATGGATGACTTTCGAATTGAAATCATTAAGATATAAGATTCCGATCTCACTGCGCATACTTTTCACATCTTCGATAATTTCAGATGTTTTGGTCTCACGCAAAGCAAACTCGTATTCTTCTTGCCCGTATTCCCTAACCAGATGCACAAAGGCATTCACCGCAAAAGCATAGTGCTGCGTCGACACCGAGAAATGCTGCGGAGAGGGTTTGGCGCCCAGATAGCGGCTTTCCAGCAGCTCGGCCTGTTCGATGACCTGTCTGGCATACCCCAGAAACTCCGCCCCCTCCACGGATAGGGAAATCCCTTTATTCGTCCGTTCAAAAATCACAATCTGAAGCTCTTCCTCCAGATCTTTGATGGCACTCGACAAGCTGGGCTGTGAGATAAATAAGCGCTTCGCCGCCTCATTCATTGATCCCCGGTTTGCCGCCTCGATCACATATTTCAGTTGCTGCAATGTCACTTGAATGCACCTCCTTGATTGGATCTGTTCTCTGTGACACGTAAACGATTGAATCCATTGTGTATCGTCTCTGTGCCTGATTTATTCTTTTCAATACGTTATAGTAGAAGAAATGGTGGTTGGATTACGGAGGGAATTAAGAGTGAAACGATTCATACGTATAATCAAGAGCAAGCTCGCACTTTTTCTTCTTCTGCTTTTCGTCTTTATTTATTTGAATAATAGTTCTTTGTTTACGGAACAGCGCAGCGGAGACCCTCTTCTTCTCGCTCACCGTGGTCTTGCACAGACCTTTTCGATGGAGGGAATCACGGGTGATACCTGTACGGCTGAACGGATTTATGAACCTGAGCATCCTTTCCTCGAGAATACGATTCCATCTATGAAAGCTGCTTTTGAAGCCGGGGCAGACATCGTTGAACTGGATATCAAGCCTACCAAAGACGGACAATTTGCCGTATTTCACGACTGGACACTGGACTGCCGGACCAACGTGCAAGGCAAGGTCGGTGACTTTACTCTGGCGGAATTAAAGAAAATGGACATCGGATACGGGTATACCGCAGATCAAGGACAGACCTATCCGTTTCGAGGAAAAGGAATAGGATTAATGCCGTCGCTTGAAGAAGTTCTTGCCTATTTTCCGGATAAGCCATTGCTGATTCATATAAAAAGCAATGACCCGCAAGAAGGGGGTCATTTAGCCCGTTATCTGGAGACTTTGCCGGATAATCGCCTGCAACAGCTAACCGTGTACGGCGGCGATGAGCCTATCGGCACCCTTCAATCAAGCCTCCCCGGTATCCGGGTCATGTCTCTGGCAACGATGAAAAGCTGTCTGCTGCCCTACCTGGCTGCCGGGTGGACAGGATATGTACCTTCCGCTTGCGAGAATACGCAGCTGCACATACCCGAGAAAATCGCCCCTTGGCTGTGGGGATGGCCGGACCGGTTGCTGAACCGGATGGATCGGGCTAACACCCGCGTTATTGTTGTCGGAGGGAGCGGCAGCGATTTCTCAAGCGGATTTGATACTCCCCAAGATATAGAGCGCCTCCCCGGCGGCTTTACGGGCGGGATCTGGACGAACCGGATAGACCGCATTGCCCCGCTGTATCAGAACGAAGGGAATTGAAATGCGCTTTGATTCCAATCAAAGCAGAAGTAATTAAGTTAAGTGAGGACTGGATACTTCAAGCCCCACCTCTTCGAAGATTGCACGGACTCCATCGTCGATTTGAGCCGGCTGCGCACGTGACACGCTAATCCGCAGAAACTTTTCCCGCTTCAGGTACGTGGTTAAATAAAATCCTTTCCCGGAGACAACCCGGATGTTTCTCGCTGCGAGCCGTTTGATCAGCCGTTCAAGGTTTACGGTTTGCGGCAGTTTAAACTGTATGTACATACCCGAATTAACGTTAGATACTCCAATAATACCTTTCTCATTGTACCGCTCGACCGCTTCATTCAAAGCGCGAATTCGTTCCTTATATTGGCCGGATATTTTGTGCTTATGGCGCTCGTACATTCCGTTCTTGATGTACACTTCAAGTGCCGCTTGCGATAATAGTGAGGTGTCCGCATATCTTTTGCAGTCGTGGAACCTCTTAAGCAAGCTTTCCGGCAATACAACCGCGCCCAGCCGTAAGCCCGGAAAAACGATCTTCGAGAAGCTTTTCAAATAAACGACATGAGAAGTCCGGTTGTATGCATAGATCGGATCAAACCTCAGATTTCCGCCCAAATCAGCCATATAATCGTCCTCTACAATATACACGTTGTATTTGCCGGCCAGCCGGGCTATCGTTTTCCTCTCCTGAACGCTGTACGTGGTTCCGAGTGGATTATGATACCTGGACATGGTATAGAAAAACTTAATCCCGCCTGATTTGAATCTCTCTTCCAATTCATGCAAATCAATCCCATCCGCTGTACGGGCAATTCCGCATACCGGTATGCCTTCCTCTTCAAGAAACCTCATATAAATATCGTAACTGGGCTGCTCTAGGAGGATAACCGATTTCCCGTTCGGAAACGGCATCTTCGCTAAAATACCCAGTGCCTGCTGAACTCCCGACGTTAGCACGATCTGCTTGGGGTCCGCAAACACTTGATCGCCCGCCAAATGCGAGGATAGCGTGTACCGGAGCTTTTCCAGCCCATTCACATCCCCATACGTGAACAATTGAGACTTGTAGGTATCAATCGCCTTGTTCAAGCAATGTTGGAAGTCCAAATAGGGAAATACATTTATATCCGGCAGCGCCGAGGCAAAATCAATTGGGGTACTCTCTTTTATGTCCGATTCTTCTTCCGATTTACCTACCACGTAATATCCGCTTTGCGGTACCGAATAAATGGCATGCTTTTTCTCCAGTTCCGCATAGGTTCGTGTAATAGTACTGACGCTGCATCCATAGAGCTTCGCCGCACTGCGGACGGAAGGCAGCCTCTGACCGGGGCCGTAATGTCCTTCCGTAATTTTCTGCTCGAGATCGGAAAGAAATGACATGTATTTTCTCAGATAACTCCCCCCTCATCTTTATTTATTATAAATCATTTCTTAACTGTATCGGTACAGTTAACTTAATAGAATATTGTCCGCAGCTTGAATACACTCTATTATTCAGATACCGGTAGAGGTTCGCGAACGAATTCCCCAATTTCCGTAGTAAAAGCGAAAAGAATAATTTCAAGTACATAACGGAGGCATGACTAATGAGTGAGTTAAATACACGGTTTCGTGAAAGAATCGGATTTCCGGCTCATGAACCGATTACTTTCGGCAGCTTAGCCAGCATCCTCGAATTAATGCCAAGGAATATCCCTTTTGAAAATTTGAGTATTATAGAGAACAGAACACGTGAGATTACTAAAGAAAACTTAATAAATAAAATATTCGTACAGCAAGAAGGCGGCTTATGTTATGAACTAAACACGATTCTCTATTTCTTTTTAATCGATCAGGGCTTTGACGCTGTTCTCACGCGAGCTACTGTGTACAATCACGACACCCGCAACTATGCCCCGTTTGGAAGAACTCACGCAACTATCCTGCTGACTCATAATGAACAAATTTATCTGGTTGATACGGGATTCGGAGGCAATTTGCCGCTAAAGCCCGTTCCTCTAAACGGAGAAATCATAACGTCCATGAATGGGGATTTTCGGATTAGGAGAGTAAACAGCGAGTATGGAGACGCTATTCTTGATATGAAATTGAGATGTAAAGACACCGATTGGAAGATCGGATATGCATTCCATTCCGGATTGCATGTTGCGGATGTATCGGAATTTAACAGCGTCCAGAAAATTATCGCCGAGCATCCGGAATCTCCTTTTAATACACACCCCTTGATAACGAAACAGACAGAACTAGGGAGCGTAACTCTATCGGACACTTCACTAACAATCCGGGAGCATGGTAACGTGATGAAAGAGAAGATTGACAGTGTAAAATTTAGAGAACTTTTGAAACAACATTTTGATAGATGAAATCCCAATAACCTTGACCAGATGGTCAAGGTTATTGCCATCGCTTATCCGCGCATATCGAAGTACAGGACATGTTCTTTCGTAATCTATTTTATTTTTCATACATACCCGTTTTGCCGGAATTTCATGACTGCCGGCCACTTCTTTGCGGGCATCCGACACATGCCAAAAAATTTTAAAATTCGCCACATGAAGCGGGTTCTTGGGAAACTGCGGCATTTGTGACCGATCAGATGAAATGCAAACGCTTTCTAGTCATAGAATTTTTCCTCCGGCAAATCTATCCTGTTTTACTCGGCTAATAAAATGTTAGGATAGAGTAATCAGTTCAAAATATAAATAAGGAGCTTAACAAGTGCGGATACATCCGATTCATATGTTACGTATAACAGGTCTTCTAGACGGGATCTCATTATTAGTCTTGCTAGGCATCGCTATGCCCATGAAATATATCTGGGGGATTGATCAAGCTGTTACGATTGTAGGCAGCATTCACGGGGGGATTTTCACTCTGTATGCACTAGCTATACTCTATGCCGCAATCCGGATTAATTGGAGCCTGTTTTGGCCTGCGGCAGCAATCGCGGCAGCTTTCATCCCATTCGGTAATTTCTTGCTCGATTGGAAGCTGAAGAAGGCGCAGGCTCAATATCAAGTAAAGCCTTTTAATTACGCGCTGATCGTGTACAGTATCGTGTTCTTTTCTTTTATCGATTTATTTACACAACTGCCGGTCATGAGCACGTTCGCGACTTCCGTCGGTGCCAGCGCGTTTATTGCAGGCTTTGTTGTGGGTCTATATTCGTTAACCAATACAATCGGCAATATTTTATCCGGTATTATGACCGATAGGATCGGACCTTTCAAGATTTTAATGGTCGGATTGGTTTTAACCAGTATTACGTTGCTGCTTTATCATTTTGTCGATCAACCTTATTTATTAATAGGGGTTCGGATCATCCATGGCTTTGTTTCGGGATTAATTGTCCCTGCTGCGTTTACATTCTCTGCGAATACAACGGGAAATGATCAGCAGGGCAAAAAAGTAGCCTTCACCGGTACTTTTGTGGGACTAGCCGCCATTATCGGTCCCGCTTTCAGCGGAATTATGGCAAGCAAAACTTCCGTACCGTTCGTCTTTACTTGTGTAGCTATTTTGGGATTTGTGTTAACCATCCTCTCGGCTATTTTTCTCAGCAAGCTCAAGCTATCTAAGAAAGTGAAAGACGACACTATCATTCAAACATCAGGTTCGCTTTTTAATCTGGGAATATTAAAGGCTTATGGCGGGGCTTTTTTCTTAATGTTCTCGCAAGGCGTGATCGCTTATTTGCTGCCTTTGCATGTTCAGGCGCTTGGATATGATTCGAAGTTAAGCGGCACCTTAATGAGCACTTTCGGAATAATTGCTGTTCTGGTATTCGTACTTCCGACTAATCGCATATTCGATCGTGTGGCCCCGGCCAGGACAATGGCGATCGGTCTTTGTTTAATGGGACTTAGTCAACTGCTTATCAGCCTATCGACGATCACCTTATCCCTTTACTTCGTATTAGGTTTATATGGAGTAGGCTTTGCATTCTTGTTCCCTTCTATTAATACCATGCTTATAAAAGCTACGACCGCCGAGCTGCGCGGTAAAGCTTATGGATACTTCTACGCCTTCTTCTCTCTCGGCGTCGTTGCCGGATCATCTGTGATAGGCTGGCTGCCCTTCACCATATTGGAGGGCTTCGTATTCACTGGATCCATCCTGCTCGTATTTGCTCTCTTTGTCGTATTTGACAAGCAAAGCAATCGTGCGTTGAATCATTAGTGAACAACCGCCGGAGAGCATGGGGGACTGAACCCTGAACGTGAGATAAATCAGAGCACCTTCAAGAGGATGCCTTCATGTCTTAAGATATGGGGGACAAACTTTGGAGGTGTTTTTGGCATTGGCATCAACTGTCAGCAAACAACCGGAACGGCCTACATGGATCTGGCAAGTCGAAAACCGAGATCATCAATTCCAAATGTAGGGTGACTGCGGCGGCGGCATGTGGCTCCACAGCCCCTATTCTCTTCCGCCCAGCTTCCACCGCGGAAAACTCTGTAGGTGCCATAGACACGGACATCGTATAAATCCCAGCACCACTCCCAGACATTTCCTAACATATCGCAGAGCCCCCACGCATTCGGCAGCTTCCGGCCTACCTCGTGTACCCTGCCTTCCGAGTTCTCACGATACCAGGCTATCTCTTCAAGCTCACCGTACTGATACCCGGCAATTCCTGCTTTACACGCATACTGCCATTCCGCTTCGGTAGGAAGACGATAGCCATCCGCTTCCCAGTTACATACAATGCTCTCCCCATCATCACTTACGGAGTAACATTCGGTCAGACCCGAGTGTTGAGATAATTTATTACAAAATATAACGGCATCATTCCAAGAGACATTCACAACCGGATTCTGAAGGTGTTCATGAGGTTCGACTGTCCGGTTCGAAATCGAGAAATATAACTCGTTCGTAACCGGAACTGGTGCAAGCAAAAAAGATCGCAGCTCTACCGTCCATGTAGTCTTTTTCCGGTCATCCCTTAATTGAATTTCACCGGCTGGAATTTTTACCATGGGATACTCAGCAAGCCCAAGCAGCGCCTCTGACACTTGTTCTCCTCCATTCATTCTTTCTCTATTACTTTAACCCACTTATCAGAGATTTGCTTATTACGATACGATCACTGCCTGTACTCTTACGACCGCAATAGTTCTGCCGCCTGCTCCTACTTTCGCCCGTTTCGACAGCTTTTGTTTAGCTTATGCAGCCATTAATCAGTAAACCTTCTAAATGTAATCCTCACATAAGTACCGGTTATCTTGGCCGGCCACCAGTTGTCAATCGGGGTCGGTAGATCTCGAAGAATGGAGTCATGACAGCACGCGGCGCATAAAAGAATCTCGCCAGGCATACATACTTGTTGTCATTTAACATACTTGTTGTCATTTAGAAGTTAACTTACCCTTATACATGATGTGATCTTCCGTCGATATCTCAATCAACCTGCTGCCCAGCTTTTTGTTATCTTTATAAGCGGTTAATTCAAGTATGGCTTTTTGTGCACGACTGCCTTCAACCAATGGAGTCCAATAAATTGTTGTGCCTGACTTAAATGCTGCTTCCTTGCCTAATCGCTCTATCTTTGAAACAGAAGGATACCACGATAACAGCATCCCCTCTGAGGCTCGTAAACTTATATCGTCCGCATTCTGACAAGTAATAGTTATAGGAAAACCGGGTACATTACTCATAATCAATGAGTATTGACCAATTGGAAATTCTACATCAGGACTCACTATTACAGAAGTACCGTCTGCCGCATAAGCCGTGACTGCAAAACCTTGAAACAAATTAGATAAGACATTGCTCTCTTTCTCTCCCTCCTTAAAAATTATGGGAGTTTCTATGGTAAGGATAAGGATGAGCAGAATCACGCTAGAAGCAATAATTATTCCAACCTTACTCCGAAGTCTATGGGCGACTGTTTGTATACCAGCTGCATTTGATGTGGCTCTAGTAATAATCGTGTTTTTAAACTCTACATCCGCCTTTATTTCATTCATCTCTTTTGCATACTTCGTTCTAAATTCCATCGTCCCATCCTCCCAACATCTTTTCTTTCAGCATTTAATATTTGAACTTCCTTTAATGGAGAGTATGAGGTGGTGCAGTTTAAGCCCTTGTGCCGATCCATACTCTCTTATTTTTTTGCATTCTCAGAATACAATCCTCACCCGTTTGAAGCCCTTCTCATAAACCGGTCAGGCACTCTCTCAAAACCAAACTTTTCATACAATCCATGCGCATCCAGTGTTCCCAGAATACCGTTCAATCCGCGTAAGCGTTCGGATTCTACAATAGTCTGGACGAGATTGGTCCCAATCCCCTGTCCCCTGTATGCTTCATTGATGATGACATCGCAAAGATAATACGTGGTCGCATCATCTGTAATCACTCTGGCAAAAGCAATCTGCTTCTCTGCGTCGTATACTCCGTAACAAAGCGAGTTTTCGATTGATTTAGCGATCGTTTCCTGTGACCGGTTATTAGCCCAGTAACTTTTAGCCAAATAGCCTGCAATAGCATCAATATCCAACCGTTCTTTCTGATCACTAATGGTATAAGAGCCAAATTTCACTTCCATCGAAAATGTGCCTCCTCATTCAATTCTATATTTATTTGCTGCCATAGAATAACCCGGCCGCCCCGGCATCAATACATCCGCCGCTCATAACTTTCCTTCAGGGCCCCGGCAACATCTTCTGCCGTAACATCTTCTTTATTCACGTGAGCAGCGATCATATCCGGGATAGAGGGCAGACTGGCAGGCCAAGAATCCGGTTCCCACAATTTAGATCTCTTAAATGCTTTGGCACAGTGAACAAAACACTCCTGAATCTTGACGCCAATGGCCAGTTTAGGTATTTTACCCTGCGCCTCCATGACTTTCAGTAGTCTGGGGTCCCGGGTCAAATACGCCTCTCCGTTCATTCTGAGCGTCTCCTCCAGCCCGGGGATCAGGAATATCAGGCCCACATGCGGATTGGACAAAATGTTCCGGTAGGAGTTCATCCGTCTGTTCCCCGGGCGCTCGGGAATTACCAGATTATGATCATCCACGATATGCACGAAACCCGCTGCATCTCCTCGCGGGGACACATCGCAATTCCCGTCTGCATCTGAAGTAGATATGAATAACAGCGGGGATTGACTGATGTAATTGCGGCAGTAGGGGTCTAGCTTGTGAATCGTCATGCTGCTGACAATCGGATTCGGATAGCCAAGTAATTCACGCAGCTCCTCTTCCGACTGAATCCGGTTTTCCCTCTCATGAGTCATGTCGATTAACTGCTCCTTCAGTAGTTTTGGAATCAATTAGTATTTTTAATAGTATAAGGGATAGGGTTGGATTATGAAACTAAAAAACTGCCGCTCAGCAGCAGTTTCAGAGGGTTATCATCCGTTAAAATTGTTCTCGATTTTCTCAACTATAGAACCTCAGATTGATATCCATCTGATCTTTTAACAGTTTTGTAATTTCATCACGCAGCTTCGAATCCTCCCTCGATTTCCAGGAAGCGGTTAATTTCAGGAGTGTCTCCGCTCTCAGATCCTCATACTTTTGCTTCTGTTTTTTATACTCTTTGGACAAAGATCCCGAATAAGCGAATAGGGATACGGCCAGCAGAATAAAGATCACAGAAGCAGAGCTGGAACCCAGATAGCCAATCAGGCTAAACACATTACCGGACGAAGCGGATGAAGCTACCTTGATTAACCAGAACATCAAAACAATAATCAAGGTTCCATTCAGGAGCGTTAAACCATTTCTTCTAGATTTAAGTCCGTCTGTTTTCCTTTTGCGGGAAACCAGCTCTTTTAGCATAAATTTGGTATCCTCTGCCACTGGGAATTGATCAATCTGCTCGTTAATCTTACTCACACGCCCCACCTCTGTACAATTGTATGCTTGTATCAGTTAGGCTTATTCGAGGACGGAAGGAAATCTCGCTGCAATCTTGTCTACCAGAGAACGATACGAGTCCTGATACTCCTCTTGGACTTCGTCCAGGCTTCTCCAATAATCCCCGTCAGCGAGATCATACATTTCAATTGCGGTAATTTCCAGACAAGCCGGATGCTCGATTACACCATGCATAGGCTCCAGATCGTCGTCCCAGTTAAAATTCGTAACCCATGCATGCAGCAGCACCGGTGTGCACAGCTCCCTCCATTTCTGTTCCTGTTTCTCTGAATCAGAGAACAGAATTTCATCGAGCAGATTTTTCTCCGCTTCATTCAGAGTTAGTCTGACGGACCCTTTCGTTGCCAGCATGGTATCTGCCAGCGAAGGATAATGCCTTGCCTGGAACCAGTAAGTATGCCGTAATCCCTTCGGATGATCCAGAGAATGCAGTTCATTCAGCAATAGCTCCACCGCTTCTTTGTTCTGGAATTTGATCGCTTTACTCAGTGCAGTTTCATGAAGCTTGTCCCGGATTTCGGGATCGGCGCCCAGTTTAAGCAGGGTTTCGATCATCTCACCATTGGATTTCTGCGTGATTGCATAATGGAGTGCAGTCCGTCCGAATTTGTCCCGTTCGTTCAGATCCGCCTTCTCCGCTGCAAGTTTTACTTGTTCTATAGATTTATTCTTGATCGCTTCATATAGAGATATAGATTCATTCATACTCTTTCTCCTCCAATACGGAACAATTAATGGCGTTAATTATCTCATTAGTTGAAATTCTTGTTTCCCTACGCGGATTTAAAGGAAAAAGCCGGGTAGAATTATGAACTATTATTATATGATATAATGAGTTCCTTAAGGGAGGTGTATCATGCAAAAGGCAATCGTAGTTTATTATCTTACTGAAAAGAAGAATAACTTGAGTGATTTAAATCAACTGTTGCAAGAGGGATGGAAGGTTGTCTCTTCGAGTGCTATGTCAGGTGCGGGTGGCGGTGGAGCCGTTTATTCGCTTGTTACATTAGAGAAAAACTAGGAAACAACGCTTCGGGTTGCAGGACCATTAACAGGAAAAGATCATTGAATTAACCGCCTTTTCGAAGGGCTGTTTTTTGTGGGATAAAACCGCATTAACATAGCCAAACAAAAAGACGTCCGAGTATATCAGACGCCTTTCTATCACCCGTCCCGTCTATTACTTACTGTTTCTTAGATAAGCGGGTGGTTTGACCGTGTCAATCAGTAGAAGCCCGTCATACTGCTCACGAGGAATGAAGCTTTCCGGCATTAATCCCCAATCCAGGGATACTCGAGGGAGATACATCCAGGAGGTGCCCGGGCGGTCCTTCCGGTATTTCATATCGACGAACGTATAAGCATGACCGGCTTCGTGGAGGATATGTTCGAGACTGCCCTCTTCCGGCTTCACAACTTCATACGCCTCCCCCATATTGTTAGCAGCCCTGCCTTGATACATATACAGTCCGATCACGTAACTCTGCTTTTTCAAACGCTCGGGCATAAGGTCTCCCATCAGCTTCAAACCTGAAAAAGGAGAATTCATGATTTTGACATTATTCTTGCGAATATGGTTATTGTGGCCCCAGACAATTATTTTCTTGTCCGGATACAGCTTCTCAGACAGCCAGGTCAGATTGTCTGCCATCATCTTATCACGCTGACGCATGGTCTCCAGAAAAGGCTCCAAATCTTGCTTCTCAAAACCAATGTTACTCCGTATGCTTGCCTCCGTATATTGATTAACCAATTGAATCCGGTTATCCATGACACGTTCGGCGATCTTCAGCAAATGCGGATTGTCAGGGTATACGGCTTGAAGAGATTCGGCATTCCGGGTGAGGAATACTTTCATTTCTTCATAAGTCTTAAGCAGCTCCGGTTTAGCTTTCGCATAGCCTTTCTCATCTTTTCCTGAGCCCCACTCCCCCAGCTCATGATCCGCTTTTACAAAAGCCTCCGCCAGCTTACTATCTTTGCCCGAAAGCCATTCCTTGATAAAAGCCGCATACGGCGATTGAATCTGCATATCGAATCCGGCCAGAATAAGCGGCTTATCCGTACTCAGGCTTTCTTGTATATAAGCGAATAACGGCAAGGTTTCCTCCGACCACCATACTTCGAATATCGAGTTCTTCATTAGCTGCTCCGGGGTTATTTTCTTGGCGTTGGCATAAGCGGCAGATGCGTCTCCCATTCCTGATTCGAATGCAAGAACTTCATAACCGAGCTCCTGGTGCAAGTATTGGATCAGTCTTGTTTTGGACAAATTGTACTCCGCTGCGCCATGCGTATTTTCACCGAGATACACAAGCTTTTTGTCCAGCAATAGAGGTTTAAAAAAGGCTAAATCGTTGAATTTACCGCTGGGGATGGCACCGTTCACCATCTTCTCCGGCTGAATCGAACTTAACGAATACGCATGTTGAATGATCCATTTGGACCAGTTCTTGCTGAACTTTTCAACGGAACTCACGATTGGCGAGGACTCTTCCTTTTCACCGGAAACAGCAGCATGGCTCAAAGACGGGAATAAACAGCCGGCAGCTAATGTAACCGCGAGAATTTTGGCAGCAGAACGTTGGATCACAGACAATGGCGGGACCTCCTAATAAGTTATCCTTCCTTTTTGAACACCTCTATATATTAGTGGATTTAAGTTAAGAACAAGATCCATTCTGTTTAAAATTGGTTTAATTATACTGCGGTACGGATAAATCACGCAAAAAACCCCGTTTCTAATAGAAACGAGGCTCTTTAGCGACTCAACGAATATTACAAAAAGAAAACAACGTAAACGACTGCGGCAAGCACAATACGATAAATCGCAAAAGGAACTAATTTAATGCGGTTAATCATTTTCAGGAAAAATTTCATCGAAATTAAAGCGAACACAAACGCACTGATAAAGCCTGCAATAAAGAAAGGAAGGGCATCGAGCGTGAAATACTGCCAGTTCTTGATTAATGAAAGCAGGCTCGCACCGAACATAATCGGAACCGCCATAATAAACGTAAAATCAGCGGCAGCACGGTGACTCATTCCAAGTATAACGCCCCCGGAAATCGTCGAACCCGAACGGGAGAAGCCCGGCCATAAGGACAGACATTGGATCAATCCGATGGACAGAGCTTGTTTGTATGTAATTTGGTCAACCGATTGAACCTTGGGCTGTTTGGGAGCTACCTTATCGGCAATAATCATGAAGATCGCACCGATCACGAGACCGATCAGCACCGTAGCTGTTGAGAACAAATGATCATCAATGTAATCCTCGAACAGCAAACCGAGCACAGCAGCAGGAATTAAGCCGACAATGACTTGAGCAAGCTTTAAACGTCCTTCTGCCGGAACTTGATCCTGAGCTGCTCCTGAAGCTGTTGTGCCCTTACGGAATCGTCCTAAACCCAGCAAATCTATGAAACGGTTTTTAAAAATAATGACGACGGCCAGAATCGATCCAAGCTGAATCACGACCTTGAAGGTGTTCGCTACATACTTTGTAAGAAATTCTTCGGACTGGAGCCACATATCATCGACGATTACCATATGTCCGGTTGAGGATACGGGAGCAAATTCCGTTAACCCCTCCACAATTCCAAGAATGATCGCTTTTAAGATAGTTACAAAATCCATGCACTAAAATCTCCTTTTCCTCAGTACTGTTACTTCTGTCTGTTCTTACAAATCACGTCTGCCTCCATCTTCTGTCAAAATTCAGGCGCAGTTTGTCCCTTACACATTATACCTACTCCATAGGAAAAAAGAAAAAAATGTTCACCCCCCTGTAAGTAGACGAAACAGCAGCCTCCAAAGACTCATGTATAAAAACGTTTATTTATCGGGCACCCGGGGTATATATAACATAAGAAAGCATCTTGAAAATACAAGGAGGTAAATACAATGAATAAAAAAATGATGTTTACAGCCGTAGGTTTGGGAGCCGCTTATCTGATGAGAAATAAGGATGCACGCGATAAACTGATAGGACAATTTCAGAACTTCGCCACTCAATCTAAATCAACTCCTGCGAGCACAACCCGAACTTCAGTCAATTAGTATATCGGGGCACCCTATCTGATTCAATCAGGTAGGGTGTTTTTTTGTGTGGTTGTAAAGAGGTTGGATATGTAGATTCCCATATTAAAAGATACGATCACCAGAGATTTTTTCTTGTTTTAAATTAATTTATAGAAGGGATGATTCCACATGTATCTCAAGCATTTAAAAAGTCTACTCGTACTTTCAATCTGCCTTTTGGCTTTAACTGGCTGTAAAGAAACGTATACTTTCAATCCCTCTGAAATTAGTAAAGTAACGGCCCAAAAACATGGTAATATAGACACCGCTAAAGATTTAACCGAGGATCAGATTTCCCACTTTATTAAAGCCATTAAGGAAGCCAAAGAAATGACTGATGGCAACAGCAGTGCAATAGGAAGTCCCGATGAACTTATTCTTACGGACAAAAACGGAAAAGCAACCGAAATGCAAGTTTTTTATTACGATTCTACAACCAAATTTTTAGATGGTGACTCTCATTATCAGACCCAAGGTGAAAGTGCCGTGTGGAAAGAACTTGGGCTGCAAAAGTAGAGCGTACGGCCCTGCGTCAAACTTTTTAATCACGAGACTTGCAAGAAGTGTTCTTGCTGAGCTATACTACTAACAATTAAATCGACACCCATTATGCCTGTGAAGAGAATCCAACTCGGAGGCGTTCTCGCCAAGGGAAGACCCACTTCCCTAAGTTAACCGGACCCGCCCGTTACCGCGGAACCAAAGAGGATTAGTCAGCTCAGCTGGCTGGTCAAGTTGGGTGGCACCGCGAGCACAGCGCTCCTCGTCCCAAACGGACGAGGGCGCTTTTTTGTATTTTTATGCGAAAAGGAGTGCGGCGGGATGCTGGACATGAAATGGATTCGTCAGAACAAGAATGAGGTTCAAAAGATCGCTGACTGGAAGGGAATTACCCTTTCGCTGGATCATCTCCTTGCAGTCGATGAACGCAAGAAGAATCTGCAGCAGGATGCGGAGCAGTTAAGACAGGAGCGCAACACCAGGTCAAAAGCCATCGGCCATTTGGTCGCAAGCGGTGATGCAGAAGGGGCACAGCAGATCAAGCTGCATGTAAGAGAAATCAATGAGAAGCTGGCTATGCTCGACCGGGAGCTCGCTAAGGCGCAGCAAGAGCTGGAGCAGCTGATACTGCTCGTCCCGAATGTTGTATCGCCGGATACGCCATATGGCCGCTCGGACGCGGACAATGTGCTTCTCCGGCAAATCGGGCAACCCCGCGAGGCTGATTTCCCGATGCAAGATCACGTGGAGCTCGGCAAGCTCCATGATCTGATGGATATCCCGCGCGGAGTGAAGACGGCGGGATCGCGCAATTATTACCTGAAGGGAGCCGGTGTCCTCCTGCATCGCGCCGTTCAACAGCTTGCGCTTGACCTGCTGGTCAGCAAGAGCTACACCTTGCTCGAAGTTCCGCTGATGGTCCGGACGGACGCGATGTATCATTCCGCTTACTTCCCGCTCGGACAGGACCAGACGTACCGGCTTGCCGATTCCGACAACTGGCTGGCCGGTACGTCGGAAGTTCCGCTCATTGCCTATTACAGCAATGAGATCATTGATCTTCGCGAGCCGGTGAAGCTTGCGGCCGCTTCAACCTGCTTCCGCAGCGAAGTAGGCTCGACCGGCAAAGACGTTCACGGCTTGTACCGTGTCCATCAGTTCGCCAAGGTCGAGCAGGTTGTGCTGTGTGAAGCGGATCAGGCCCTCTCCGATCAGCTGCTGCATGAGATAACGGCCAATGCCGAAGAACTGCTGCAGCTGCTCGAATTGCCCTACCAGGTCATGGCGGTATGCACCGGCGACATGTCGCAGAAGACCTACAAGCAGTTCGACATCGAGACATGGATGCCGAGCCGCCCCGCTTACGGCGAGACGCATTCCTCGTCGAGCCTGCATGATTTTCAGGCGCGCCGCTCGAATATCCGTTACCGGGATGAGAGCGGCAAGCTGCGGTATTGTTATACCTTGAACAATACCGCAGTCGCATCACCCCGGATCCTGATCCCGCTGCTGGAGAACCATCAGCAGGAAGACGGCTCGATCCGGATTCCTAAGGCGCTTCAGCCTTACATGGACGGGAGAGAATTCCTGGTTTCAGCCGCAGCAGATGAATAGTTCAGCTCACCCGCGGGATTAACCCGCTGATATGCAACGAATGACCTCGCACAACCGGCGGCCGATTAGCGGCTATTCGATTCATCAATGAATCCGGAAGATTACCGGAAGCGATGCTGACTAAATCACAACAAAGGAGCCGGCTCATCCATTGAGCAGGCTCCTTTGTCTATTCATCATCATTGACGCCGTACAAGATAGACAACCATAATGCAGAGTCATGAGGCGTATGAATGAGCATTTTTTCACTAATCTGTCATCTGTCATCTGTAATCTGTAATCTGACACCTGGCACCCGCGCCCCACTTCAGCTCCGGTTAAATCAACTCACGGACACGCTGCATCACTCTGCTTTTGATTGCTTCCGCAGACTGAATGAGCTGCTCTCCGCTGTGCTGATAAGCTTGTCTCCGCTCCTCATCTTTGAGGCTGCTCAAATTAATTTCCACAGTCAGCCAGGCAGATTGAGCCGCTGCTTCCAGAGATAGAATCGCGATACCCAGATCAGAGATGACATTCGGATTCGCTTTGTCCGTGATATCCTCCAGAATCTTCATCATTTCCACACAGCGCTGCATCAGCTTATAAGGCACCTCTGCGCTGTTAATAGCAGCCTGCTGAAGTGCTTCGGAACGAACAGTCTTCTCTTCGGAGGTTCCTTTCGGCAGACCCAGTGCATCCATATATGATTGAAAAGAACCAATATCCCGCAGCATAAGCTGTTCGGATTCACGGATTCCCGCCTGCATCTTTTCAACAAGCTGCACCATCTGCTCCTTTACGTCCTGGAATTTGGATCCTTGTGTCAGATTAGCAACCATCGAACCCATAGAAGCACCCATGGCCGCAGAGAGTGCCGCAATACTTCCGCCTCCGGGCGTAGGTGATCCTGAAGCCGCTTTGGATAAAAAGCTCCGAATCGGCAGGTCAAAGCTCACTTCTTCTTCGGTATCCTGCTCCAGTTGATATTTAATGGCATGAATTAAATTCTCAAAGAGAAGCACCGTCGTTAACGTACCCACACCACCCGGTACGGGTGTCATCGCCTGAACCGCTTTGATCGTATCCGGATTCACATCTCCCGTAATACCGGTCTCTGTCTCATTAATACCCGCATCGACTATAACGAGACCCGGATGCACCATAGATGGTTCAATAAGTCCTGCTCTTCCTACGGCTGTAATCGCAATGTCCGCCCCAGCGAGGTGATCGCTCAAATTGACCGTATACGAATGACAGACCGTGACCGTTGCATTCTCCCGGAGAAGAAGCTGCATGAGAGGGCGGCCCACCGTCTCCCCCCGGCCGACCAGAACCACATGTTTGCCCTGAAGCTCGTATCCGTAATGTTTGAGAATCCGGATACATGACTGTGGAGTTGCCGGATACAATCCTTTCTCTCCGGTCATGCAGGCCAGCTTGTTAGCCGAGGAAATCCCATCCACATCCTTGAGAGGGGATATCGCATCCGACAGCTTCTGGACACGAATGTGCTTTGGAACCGGAAGTTCCAGCATAATTCCGTGAACGGCAGGATTATCATTGAGCTGCCGGATTGTTTCCAGCAAATCCTTCTCTGCCACCTCTTCATCAAAAGTAAGCAGCGTAAAACGTACACCCAGCTTAAGCGCAAGCTTTTCTTTGGCTTTGGCATAGTATTCGGAAGCAGGATCTCCTTTGACCAGAATGGTGGTGATATTAGGGGTGATCCCCTGCGCTTTCAATTGATTCACTTCTTCAATAATCGTTGCCGACACGCCGTTGGCCAGTTCCCTGGATTTAAGTGCAATACCCATTTCCAATCCCTCCATTTGTCTTATAAAAACAAAAAAAGTACTTAATGGCATTAACCATTAACTACTTTTGCCCAGGCGTACGGCTCTATCCCCCTTATGCTCCCTCGTGGTATCCCCCACGTTACGCCAGTTACATAAGGTTATTCCTGTACAGTTTATCATAGGAGCATTATTCTTTCTAATAAATTTTAAGAATTAAGCTGCTCCTTCTTATTATTTCACCTCGACCACAATGCTGTCCAGCATTTGTCCGTCGGCATAAGGAAGCAGGCGCCAGACACCCGGCTCAGGAAGCTTCATCAGGGATGGTATCCGGTAAACCCTTTCACTCGAAGCTTCTCCTAGAGAATTAGTTGAAAAAATATCGTAGATCTTCGTTTCTCCCTGTTTTACCGCTTTTACTTGAAAATTCCCGATTGCTTCCCCTTTATTCCACAAGTGCCACATATACTTCTGTGACCGGCCTGCAATAAATGGAGCATCGATAAAGCCCAGCTCGTCTTTCTTCCCTCTTAAAGAATAAATCTCATAGGGAAAAACAGGACTGATCTGCCACGAAGGCTCGCTGACCGAAAGAACTACGTCCGCGTAAGCTTTTCCGTCCAGTTCAATATCATAACGCCAAATTCCGCCAAACGGTAGTCCAAACGAGGTTGTAAATCTCTCCAGGCCTCCATACCCTGAGCTCGCATCTGTGATTTCCTGCGCAGGAGACACCAACAGCTTGGTGCCGCTAATCGGATGCTCAGCCGTAATCGCAAGCCTTTTTCCTTTGAAAGTCGCAAATGGTTCCGTAAAGCTAAAGATGTACCCCATCCTGCGGCCTGCTTCCAAGTAAGGATCCGGGTAAACATTAAGCAGCTCCACTCCTTCTCTCACATACGAATGACGGACACGCAGCTCCTCCTGTTTCACTAGGCCGATCCCGAAGGATTCCATGTTAATATAGCCCCAAGAAGTATAAAGCCCCGCTGCAAGAAGACAACCCGCAATGGTCACGGCTGCTCCCGCATAGCGCAGCTTGCTCTTCTGGAGCTTCGTGCGCTGCATCACCTTGCTTTGGATGGCTTCTGTAAAATGAGAGTTCCTGAAAGGCCGCTCTCTCAGCTTATTCTCCCAAGGCTGTTTCAGATATTCAGAATCCTTCATGTTACTACTCCTCCTCCCGCTGTTCGGCCAGCATGGCGCTCAATTTGTTCTTGGCCCGGTACATGCGCGACTTGACCGTTCCTTCAGAAATCTTTAGCAGCAGGGCAATCTCTTTATTCGGCAGTCCGTAATGATAATGAAGCAGAATGACTTCACGGAATTTGAGCGGAAGCTGAATTACACAGTCCCACAGTTCCTTCGAGGCTATACGGTCGAAAACGACGGTTTCCGGCGAAGGCGACGATTCCGGCCGGTTTGTCAGAACATCAACAAGAATTACTTTGCGAATGAAGGCGGTTTTCAAATAATTCAGCGATTTGTTCCTGGTTATGCTGAGCAGCCAGCTTTTGACGGTAGATTCGCCCCGGAACGTATATAAACGGTTGTAGACGATCAGAAATACATCCTGGGAAATATCATCTGCCGCATGAGATTTGCGCGTAAGAAAATAAGCAAAATTCCAGACGTCCTCTCCATATTCGGCCATAAGATCAGCCAAAACCTGATCGCGGTCGTAACCAGGGGCTAGATCATGCAAGTAATGCCGCTCCAAAAGTATCACCTCTACCAATAAGACCATTCAAATAGGAAATGGTTCCCGATGTGCGCACTTATTCCCGAAATTCCTCCCGGAGCGGTTTCACGTCCAGTGGAATGAAGGAAGGCTGCGTTTCGATAAAATGCGCCCGGAAGGTGCCTTTGTATTGAAAAACAGTCCCCAGAATCGGATTCGTGACCTCAACCGAAATGCGGTATCGTTCGATGTCCTCATCATACCATTCGCAAACATCCGCCGTACCCGTGAATATCCGCGGAAACCTGAAACCGAGCCAGCCTTCGTAGAAACGCTGATCGCCGGAGCGGATACGGATCCCCTGATTTGGGGCTGCCGCTATCTCCAAATCGACCGCCAGATGCTGTTTGTTGCCCAAATAATCTACAATCCCCTGCCGCTGCGAACTGTAGATCATGGTAGCGTCAAAATGCCGAATCATACCCGGAAATTTAAATTTACGAATCCAGGTTACGGTTTCCCTGCCATAGCTGTCCTGGTAAGCGTAATTCTCTATCGTAAAAGGAATGCCGCTGCCTCCCTGCGGAAACATGATATGGCGGGTTGTGCCCAGAAGCAGCGGGAGAGCGGCCCACTTGCTGAACCAGATCCGCTCCATGACTCCTTGACCAATGGAGGCTGTCCGGTCGGAGCTGCAGAATCCGAAGCGCTCCTGAATGCGCGGATGCAGGCTCTTAAAAGCAGGGCCTAACGCCAGCTCATAGATGGACGTCACGTTTCATCACACTCCTTCGCAGAATGATCGGGCCTGCGCTTGCAGCGCCCCGCCTGCGGAATTCCATCTGTGGACCGGCAGGCCAGCAGGCAGAAGCCAATCATCGAACCGCTCAAAGTCACAGGTCCGAAAGGGGCTTGCAGCAGCGCCGGGCTGTGAATGAGCGCAGCAGCCGCAAGCAGGACAAGCACCGTGATCTGGGCCGTGTACGCCCATCTGCGCCGGTGCAGCCAGAGTGCCAGCCCGCCGGCTGTGATTTGCGCAGCGCCGAGCAGAGCAAGCGCCGGCCGCTCGAATCCGCCGAGCCAGCCCGTCGCCTGCAGCAGGGCAAGTTCCCCGCCTTCCGGATACAGAAGCTTGGGAACCAGGCCCTGCCACCCCCACAGCAGCGCAAGCATGAGCACGCTGAAGTAGTGAAGCACCGCCCGCTGGATCGTGACTGCAGGGGGAATGCGCAGCTCCAGCCAGATACGCAGCAGGTCAAAGCTCCACGCTGTTGCATAACCGAACAGCGGACGGAACAGCAGCGCGTCGAACCAGCGGCCTGCGGCTCCGAAGCGCGTCTGGTAGCCGTACTGCGTCAGAAAGGTGACTCCGACCTCTGACTCCGTATACTTCCAGTATCCGCTGCCTTCACGGATCAGGGACAGATGCTGACCGGAGCCGAATTTCAAGGTAGAGATCCGCTCGCCGGACGCAGGGCGGATCAAGCTCCTTGTGGCTCCTGTACCCGAGATGTCGAGCCCGAATCCGATCCTTGTGCGGTATAGGAACTGCTGCGGTTCTTCCGCGCTGCGTCTTGGCAGGTACGTGATCTCGGAGAATCGGAGATCCCACTGCTGGTGCAGCTCCGGTGTCTGGGTATGCTTCCAGATCGTGTCCAGATCTGTACCGATTGTAAGTTCAACGTAAATCGGTTTTCTTTTCAAAGCCGGCAGCCTCCCCGGGTTCATCTTCCAGAAATCTTTGCTTATGTTCTTCGGTCAGCAGCATGCAAGCCTCATTCCTTCCGAACCAGCGGTAACGTCCTTGCGCTATCACGTCATAGACTTTGTCGCGCAGCAACAGCGGGAATATAATACCGCCGTACAGCAGAGGCCACATTCCTCGAAGCTCTTTGAATACGCGCAAAGCCGCATCGGATTTGATATAGGAGTTGTCGTCTTTCACCATCACGAACGTATCCAGATCATTCTGCGACAATCCGCATCTGGCCAGAAGCTTTTGCCCGGCTGCGGATTGAATGGAAGCGAAGCGGAACCGCATGCCTGGATCACGCCGGATAACAAACCGTGTTATGGCATGACACAAACTGCATTGGCCGTCGATCAGCAGAATAATGGGAGTAGAGCTTATGGTTTGCTTCCTCTGATATGAATGCTTCATCGTTATCCCTCCCTCTCCCTTCTATTGTAAACCGGCGCTCCTCACCGCATCAGAACCATCTTTTATAGAACGCATCAAAAAAAGGTACTACGTTTTGTAGTACCCTGCCTTTATCCGGTTCGCTTATTCTCTTTTTTTACCACGGAACAATCCTCTGCGCCTGACTTTTTCAACGGCCTCTTTACTGCTGGCTGCGCCGAGTTTTTTGAGCATTTTGTTCACCTGGTTCTTCAGTGTGCTTTCCGCCTTCACCAGCTTTTTCTCAATCTGGGACTGTGTATAGCCCTCTTCAATCAGCTCAAACACTTCCCGTTCGGCAGCCGTCAGTTCCTTGAGCTGCTCCTCTCTCTTAAGCCTGGCATATTCCTTAAGCAGCGCCTCCATGGCAAAAGGATGATGATGCGCGCTCCGGATTGCATGAGGAAGCTCTGCAAATCTGGTTTTATCAATGTAATTTACAGCTCCTGCCGTAAATGCCTGTCTGATGACTTCTTCATCGTTTACCGACGTAAGCATGATGATCTTGGCCGGATGGATCTCATGAATCTCGATAGCCGTGTAGATTCCGTCCAAACCCATTTCTGTAAGATGAATGTCCATCAGCACGACATCAAATACAAGAGTACCTGCAAGCCGGATAGCTTCCTCCGGACTGGATGCTGCGCCGACTATCAGAATGTCCGGTTCTCTGTTCAGAAAGGCGGTCATGGCCTTAATCCAATCAGGATCATCTTCTACAAGGAGCACTTTAATGTGACTCATTCTCAGCCTCCCTGCTGCTTTCGGCGATTTTTTTACGCGGATAATTAAGCGTCACAACTGTACCCGCCCCTTCCCGGCTATTCACAACAACCGAACCTCCGCTTTGCTGCATCACATTGTATACGTAAGATAGGCCGAGACCGAAATTCCGTGACCGGTTCTTGGTACTGTAGAACGGCTCGAAGACCTGCGTGAGCTGATCTGCCGGAATTCCCTTACCTGTATCGTGAAACGACAGGGAAACACCTTTGCTGCCTGATTCAAGCTTAATCGTGATTGTGCCGCCATCCGGCATCGCTTCGCCTGCATTCGCCAGAATGTTGCCGATGACTTCTTTCATATGTATAGCGTCACAGACCACAACCGGATGAGTCATAAAATTTCTTTCTATTACGATTGCGCCATTGCCCTGCTGCCTCATATAGTCAGAAACACAGACATCTGTCAGTTCGGCAAGTCTGCACGGATGCGGCTCCACTACAATATCCTTCGTCTGGCTGTGGATACGGTTAACCATCGCGAGCATATGCCCCGATGCTTTTTCAATCATAGCCAGATGCGCTTGTGTTTGTTCATCCGCTTCACCGATGCTATGCTTCAAGTTAACGGTACTGATAGCAATCTTGCCCAATTCGTTCTTGATCGTATGATTGAGCAAAGTCGTGCCCGAACTGACGGCTTTCATCGTACTGTCCAGCGGTTCTCTCTCAAACCGGAGCCGTACTCCCAGAACCCCGTAAAGAAACACGCCAAGAATGGCAACCACAAATGAGTAGATCATAAATACGGAGATGTAGCCGAAAAAATCAAAATCCGGCGAGATCACCTTGGCAATATTAATAAACACCAGGACGGCAAGAAGAGTCGGCACAATAATTATCGTGGTGATCAGACGGTTCCTCTTCCTCCAGCGGTTCTCTTCCGACCACAGCGAAGCCAGCAGAAGATAACAGGATGCCAGATAGTATGGAGCCGTCCATAGAAGCAGTAAGCCGAAATCCAGCTCCAAAACCGGCACCAATGGCGTGATCGCCAGCATCAAGAGAACGGGAAGCACCAGCGTCCCTTTTAACCGGAGTCTTGCAGCTTTGCGTGATACTTTACCCGAATACACGATACAAAAGACCAAAACCCCGTAAGGCGTGAGCGTATGATTCAGAAGCTGTGCAGTATCTCCAAGCCTTGGCAGTCCGGTCTGATAGAAAGTGTCCGCAACGCCTCCTACAGAAGCGCTCATCAGAAAAAACGCGGCCCAGCGGTTGGTTTCATTTCTAACGTTGCTGAAAAGCAGGATTAGCGCCGCCGCCAGCAGCGCGATAAAATAATAAATCATACTTTCAAGAAATAATGCAAGTACTCCTCGTCTTTGACAAATCCGTGTTGTTCATATAGACGCTGTGCCCGCTCGTTATCCAGAGCTGTCGCCAGTTCAAGCCCTTTGCCTCTCATTTGCGCCGTATAGTCTCTGGCGGCTTCAAGCAGCAAGTGACCCACACCTTGTTTCCTGTACTCTTCTTGCACGTAGAGATCATTCAGGAGATAAGAACGCTCAAGCGAAATCGATGAGAACACCGGATAAAGCTGTGTAAATCCCGCCAATCTGTTCTGCAGAACATCTTGAACTATGAAAATGACCGATTCCCGGTGCTCATAGCGGTCGAATAGAAATTGCCTTGCGCGTTCCACATCCGAATCCTGTCCATAGAAAATCCGGTATTGGTTAAAAATCTCCGCAACTTCATTCAAATCGCCGATCGTGGATTGTCTGACTTCAAAATTGACTATCATCGCTTTTCATTCCTTTTATTAATAGATTGTATATTGAAGAATCTTGGAAAAAAAATCCTTCACAATAGCATGAAATAAATTCATTCCATACACCATTGTAAAGGATTAGCTTATACTAAGTCACCTTTTCGTCCACATTTTGAAATTCCCTACGGCTTAAACGGACACCAACTTGGAATTCGTAAAAGTCATGATACCATTAAATGTATTTAAATCTGCTAGAATAAAATCTTCGTCGGTAATTTGGAATTGAAATTCTTTCGAAATATCGGCTAGAATTTGAACATATGAAATGGAATCTACCCCCCACAAATCATCAAGCGGCTTGTCATAATCCGATTTGGATACGTTCACATCATTTTTTTTGAATATACTCAGAATTTTCTCTTCTGCTTCATTTGCCATCTTCAACTCTCCCGCCCCATTATGATCATTTCTTTTTGCTCTATTTCAACTAACAAGGACCACATTTTCATTTCTAATCCCAGCAGTTCATTGGCCTTAGATTGGATCAGAGGAAGGTTCAGCGTTTTATCACCATTGATCGTTTTATTGATAAAAATCTGCTTAATTGATTTCCAGCCATGCTGTATTTTGTTCACATGAAGCCGTAATGCCTGGAACAACGATTCATCTACTAAGTCCAATTCATTCATGGCTTGAATTAACATTCCATTGGCTGCTTGACGACTGGAGATAATGTTAATTCCAATTAAAGAAATTCGTATGTAATCATCAAACCGATCGCTGTTTTTAATATCCCACAAACCATCGAAAGAAAAATCAGCTAATTCTCTTTTTAATCTTGCTGCATGATTTTGTATGTCTTGTAAAGATAATCGGTAAGGCACAATCTGATCCTGGAGATGATAAATGTAAGCATGCGGACCTCCAAACTCCTTGTCAGTCATAGCGCCTGAATTCATAAAGGCTTCAACGACTCTTTCTTCCGGAATAAGGTGAGTGCCGTAGCCATCGATATCATCATCCAGAACGTGGTACATCTTCGCCCTAGTATCAAAACCATTAATAATGGCGTAATGGCTCATGTGAAATTTATTACAGGCAATATTTTTAGGCAGCCAATAAAATAAATCCACATTTAATTTTATAATTTGTTTGTCCGCAATAATTTCTTTTAATTCCGATAGAAAGTCAGCAGAATCTTTAAAAGTATGAGGCGTTTCCTTGGCGATGACCTGATGCAGAATAAAATCGTTCCAATTTTCTTCATAATCCAACACATCAAGCGTAGGTGTAATAAATGAAGAATCAATGGCTGCGCCCCATGTTTTGTAACGGTAATCGTTCATTAAAGCCGCATATTTGTAACTGGGGTCCACCGTAACGGCTATGGTATAAGCTGCATTTAGAATGCAATTCATCCAAAAATCGTTATACGGTTTTAGTTCAAAGGAAAATTGCATCGTTAAACTCTTCTCCATTCAAAAGTCATTAATATTTTATTTTACATTTTGAATATATTTTATATTATGTGGTTTATTTTGGGAAGGGAAAGATCAACTATTTATTAACTTTATGAACTTTCCTTTTAACCCATATACTTGCAGCAAGCAGTCCTACAAAAAATCCTGAAATCGGCGAAACAACCAGTATGCCTATATAATTCGTACTGCTAGTAAGTGTAACTTTAACAATTACGGCAGCTACAGTAACAAGACCTACAACCATCCAATAGCTCTGTTTAGCAGATCGAGGTTTCCCAGCTGGCCGGTTTATTGGTTCAGCTTTTTTCCATAGGAGAAGCACAAGCAATCCTTCCGTCAATAAACCTGCAATAGACAAGATGTGCTGTAAAATCTTGTACAACGGAACATTCATGATCGTACTCTGTAAAATCCCAACTCTGCTTACAAACCATCCAGACAAATGCGTGAATGCATCCAATAAAACATGCGAATAAAAACCGATTATGACAGACAAAAGAAAAACAATCCATTTGCGCAGACTGTTTAATTTCCAATCTCGTAGAAGTCCCCTCGCTTTATTCTCTATTTGAGCTGTGGCTGGTAAATGATCAACGAGTGGAATTTTCAGAATGTGGTGAAAAACAAAAGCCAGCAAGATGCTGAGCGGGATTGCCTGCAGGAACAAACCCGCTAAAGAATGGCCTATGAGCTGGTAGGGTTCAAGGGCTATAAAATATTCAAAATCAGGGGACATACTGCCAAGTATCAGTCCGGTTAAACTCAAATACCGGGGGAAGATCAGCTTCAAGGGTCCCGCATATAGAGGATGAGCAAATGTAAAGGGCATAGACAGGGATACTCCTCTCATAGATGTGCAGACAAATCCGTAAAGGGTTATTCAGGAACCTCCAAATAATCGGATACTCTTGACTTCAAAATCTCGATTAATTCTTCATCCATAAATTTATAATCATCCGGAATGTCCAGGCAGATCACTTGCTTACTCCTTACTTTAGCTGAAAATTTATCTTGAAGCCTTCTTGTATGCTTCTTTTCCATTACAAAGACTGTATCCGCCCATCCGATGAGCCCCTCTGTCACTTTAATCCGGGCACCTTCTTCCGTCCCAGCCGATTTAACCTCGTAACCGTTGTAACCATCAAATATTTTTTCGGCGGTCAGACTCCGCCATTTGTTGCGGCTGCAAATAAAAAGTAGTTTCATCTCTTGTTACCTTCTTAGTTTTAGTAGATTTATTTAAGCTGCTAATCAAAATAGTTTTTTGATGCTTTTCTTATTTCTGCTTAAGTTTAGTTGAAATTCATCTAATTTATTTATACCTTTGTAATGCTCGGATAAATTCTGAAGGAACACAAGATCATATGGAAGAGACAGATCGTATTTGAAAATGCCCTCCTCCTCTACATGACAATGGGTAAAATACCCGGATGGACTCAGATAATCTATCAAGTAGGTCTTACTCCACTCTGTTTTGTAGACCAACTGTTGTTACTAGTACGTGTTCTGCACAATTCACCTTTAATATCGTACTCCCAGATCATTTTTTTCTTCCCAAGGCTCAAAAGAATTTAATTCGGTTGAAAAAATGAGGATTCTCCCTTTATCGAGAATGGAATTATGAGGATTTAAAATCCTGATCTGTTTAACAAATTTTTCTGCATGTTCAAAAGAATCAAATATGCCTTCTTCATGAATCGCACCATTAACATAAAACATACGAACTCCATAACATCTAGTCATTGTTCTCTTTCTCCATTCACAAATCGTGTCATAGAATGAACCGCATCTTCAAAAATATCTTGCGGTATATTTCGTCAGGCTGATTATTAAACTAACTGGCAGGATAGTTGAATGATTTCGCGAAATAACTTTAGTCATGACGAATTTACGAAGTTCGCAAAAAGACGTTAGCCGAAAGAAGTTCTTAGTTTAGGAGGAGTCTATATGATATTAGAAAAAGTTATAAATAGAATTGTAATACAAAGTGAATATAAGGATTTTGTTGATAAGTATATAGATAATATACTTACCGAATTTAAAGGCAAGATTCATAGCATTTATATGTGTGGCTCGATTCCAAAAGGAACTGCTAAACCTTTTAACTCAGATGCAGACTTTACTATTGTATGTGTAAATCCCAAAGATATCGATTACGAAAGATTGTCAAATATTAAAGACAGGCTTTTGGAAGAATATCCAGTAGTAACTAAGATTGATACGATAATTTGCTCGATTGACGATGTATTAAGTAAACCAAATGAGTGGGGTTTTTGGGTAAAGATAATTTGTGTTTGCATGTATGGTCATGACGTTGGTGAAAAAGTACCACCGATAATTATTTCTCCAGAGTTCATTTTAGACTTAAATACAGAGACCAGGGAGGAAGTAGATCGTATACATAGTTTACTTTCTAATACTAGTGATAACACAATGAAAACTAGATATATTAAAGGTTACTCTAAGAGATTAATTCGTGCATTATACTCTTTGGTTTTAGAAGATACAGGTGTATGGCAAGACGACATTATTAAGATGAAGAATGCCATATTAAACTATTGTGAGATTGACTCCGCTTTAGTTGATTATCTGTATGCTTGTTACTTGGATAGTAATGTACTTGTTGAAGAGTTTCTGGGAATTGCAGATGAAGTATATAGCTATTTTGAGAACGCCTTAAATGCAATGGCTGCTTCCAGAACTTCCTTGGGCTAGACAGCAGCGTCTTAAAGCGAAACTGAACCAACCCGGCGAAAGCATGATAGAGCAACACTTTAAACTCCTGAAATTATGTGATGAACTTTCCTTGTATGTGTGCCTTAATGAACCGGGAGTCTCTAAGGACGAGGAACATCCATGGTAAAGGGAAGGTTTGTCATCAGATTATTGGCGTTCTTAAAAGCTCGACTGCTTTCTCTTTTAATTCTATACTTATTCCTCTATACCCTTGACACTTCAAAAAACGATCCTTGGTGTAGATACCCATATCCCACTCATCGTCTAATATTACAAAGGACTCAATAGATCTAGTTTCCTGGTTCTCATGCAGCCACATTTCGATTTCTTTCCATCTGTTCTCCGTGTGAAGATGTTTGTCTAGAATCGGAGTGATGTCTAACAACCTTTTTTCAATTCCAAATTCAACAAAATTTCTTATGAGCTCCGTCCACAATCTGCTGTCAGTACCGTAGTGAATTCGCCATGTTGAAGTTAGCACTATATATGAATTTGTTTCTTTTAAAATCATTGCGAGATTCATCATCGATTCTTGATCGAAATCAATCGTGTCTTTATTACTATTTTTCTGCATTCTTACAGCACGATCTGTATTCAATACACCGTCAATGTCCAAAAAGATAATCCTCATCTATCTATCACTCCATGATCAACCTTGTCAAAATATTATTGAATAATCAAATTATCCGCTCGCTCCAAAGTCTCGTTACTTCCTGCAATTTCTTGTCGGCAAATTCTAACTTATAAATATCCGGCATCGTAGTCGATCTCCAAAAATCATAATCATAACGGGGGTTAAAATAATTCATCATGAGTGCCATAATATCTCCATGGGTCCCGACGACAATTCGTTTACCGGCAAACTCATTCATTAACTTATTTAGGACATGTACAGCTCTCTTCTGAGCCTGACTACTGGACTCTCCACCAGGAAAAGAGAAATCCCATTCCTCATACAGCTTCTGCTTCGACATATAAAAATGCTCTGATTTGATTTCATAACCTTCTCCTGTTAACTGCCTTTCCCGTAAGTCTTCTTCAATAATTACCTCAATCTTTAATACATGTGACAACTCCCGAATGGTAGCTGCAGCCCGTTCATAAGGACTCGATACAAGGATTTCAATTTGCTCGCCCATTAGCAGGTTTCTCACTCTGCCTGCGTCTTGTTTACCTTGCTCCGTCAAACCTCTTGTGCGTTCTGCTCCCGCCGCATACACGGATTCCGCATGTCTTACAAAGTAAAGGTTGGTCTGCATACTATTCACTCCTCGAAAAAATAACAGCATTATTATCATCTAAAGATGAATTTAAAATATATAGCCATCAACTACAATGTAAACTTTGTTAATAATACGTATAACAATTCATCAAAGTTGGTAGTATATGTACCCTATTATTTCTTCTGAGAATTATTGTAATAGTTCTGTTTAATCTTATTTATAAGTGAAGTTCTACTCATCTTTTATTTTACCTTCAAATATATAAGCAATTTCTATTATGGTGTTATCTCAATCCGACAGCCGATTCATCATATTGAAATATAACTTCTTGTCCACCATGTCGAAAGAATCTACACCGTTTACTAGGTTAAACCGGAATCCACGAGCTAATCTCTTGTTATTCGCAAGGCGATGGTTTATATTGACATAGTAGCAGGTCAAAAATAAAGAGGTGAACGGAAGAGATGACTCCACGCACGAAGGAACAAAACGAAGAGATACGGCTGCGGCGTCTGGCGCAAATCCGGAAAGCAGCTGCCGACGTGTTTTTAAATAAAGGGCCTTTACTGGAAATCCGCGATGTGGCCGCGCAGGCGGAACTCGGCTATGGCACGGTATACCATTATTACAGCAATAAGGGCGATTTGCTCCACGATCTGCTATGGGACGCGTTGGAGCGGGCCGGGAGATGGCTGGAGGCACCGCTGGAGGTCCCGAGCGCTTTGGCATCAGGGCAGGCTCCAGCGGACGGGCATTGGGGCTACGCTGCGGAGGCTTTCACCGGGAACTCGGCTGATGCGGATTCCCGAAGCGAAAGCCGGCAAACAGCCGCTGCCGCAAAGCTTGGCCCCACAGCCGCCGCCGGCGTCCGGCTGATGCAGCTTTGGGCGGACGACCACGCCCTGTATCTGCTGCATAAGCTCGCCGGGGAGAGCTTTTCCTGGCTGCCTGAAGCGCGCTCAGCCCCGCTCGCGGCCGCCTTTCGCCGGGAGGTGCTCACGCCGCTGGTCGTGCTGCTGGAAAACGAGCATGCAGCGGACGGAGCTGCCGCTTCCGGCGTAAACACGGCGGAGCCGCCGTACTGGCTGCAGTGCGCGGAAATGCTGCTGGCCGCCTTGGTCGGCTGCGCCTCGCTTTCGCTTCGCCGCGGAAAGCTGCATGAGGAGGCCATGGATATCGCCCGGTTTTTAAAATTATAAAGTTAATAAGGAGCGAATAAACAAATATGATCATTTTAAAATCACCTAGGGAAATCGAAGAGATGAAGCCGGCGAGCCAAATCGTTGCGGACTGCTACCGCGAGGTGACCAAACTGATCCAGCCTGGAATTACCACCCGGGAAATCAATGACTTTGTTGCCAGACATATCACCAAGCTGGGCGGCAAGCAGTTTACGAAAGGATACAACGGTTTTCCCGCCGAAACCTGTACTTCGGTCAACGATGTAGTGGCCCACGGCATTCCTTCGAACCGGGAGCTTATGGACGGCGACTTGCTGAAGCTAGACATCGTCGTGGAATACGGCGGATGGTTCGGGGATTCGTGCTGGTGTTACGCGGTGGGCAATATCCGGCCGGAGGCACAAAAATTAATGAAGGTGACAAAGGAATGCTTAGATCTCGGGATCGCCCGCGCTCTCCCCGGTAGCCGGCTCGGTGACATAACGTCAGCGATTCAACGGCATGCGGAAGCGAATGGCTATTCAGTCGTACGCGATCTGCTGGCCCACGGGATCGGGCGGAGCCTGCACGAGGAGCCGAGCTACGAGCATATCGGCGCAGCCGGTAAAGGCATTCGGTTAAAGGAAGGCATGGTTTTTACGATTGAACCGATGATCAACGAAGGTACGTTCCGAATCACGATCGACGAAGATCGTTGGACAGCGAGAACGGCCGACGGCAAGTTGTCGGCGCAGTATGAGCATACAATCGCAGTCACGCCAGACGGACCACTGATTTTAACAGCCCAGTAAGATTAAAGGCCAATAGACGGGAGTATGTCCTTTCAGGAAATAAGTCGAGACCCCTGCCTATTTAGGCTGACGAAAGTTCATAATCCGAAACGACGAAAAAGCGCAGGCCCCAGCCTGGAACCAGGGAAGCTTTTTACATTTACCGATTTACGAAAAACCGTCCAGCATGGCCTCCTGCTTTGCTTGTTCCCGCTTGCCGATCAGCTCCAGCCATTGTTCGTCCATATGGACCATTGTTATCCCTCTACCTATTGTTTTCCGCTTAAATCACGGATCATTAAAAAAAGCAGAGACCGCTCCCTTCTCTTACTAGCGGGAAACGAGCTCATGCTGCTTTTTCAGGCGTTTTTATATATTTAATTATGGAGTATAGATCATTTTTTTCTTTCGCAATTATTATATCAGACTCACGGAATAACAATTATATCCTTAAAAGGTATAAATATGTTTTATTTATTTTGGGAACTAATACAATCAACCAGAATAAGTCCTATTAAAAATCCAATAATGTAATGCATTGACATATCTTGAAACCACATGCTAGAATTCAGCTATAATTACTTGATTATGGTTAACTTATCTATTCCAATTCTACTTATAGCTCTTCAGCTCTGCTGCATTCTCACCATTCTCGCTCCTCCTATTCCTTTACAAAGATAGTCTCCCTTTCCCTTCGATTCCAGTAATATTCGGCACAAGTAATATCCGGTAAACCGTACTAGAGTTTATTTTGGTATGAGGCGTATAACTACGCTTACATATAACCGCAGCCGCGGTCACATTTTGAATAGGAGAAGGAGAGGGAGTTTATGAGGTTCAGGAATATTGTAGGGTCCGCACTTATTATCGCATCGGTACTGGTAAGCGGATTCGGTGGAAAAGCGGAAGCAGCTGTAGCTCCGGTTAACCAGACGCAGCAATTGACGCCTAATGTGGAGAGCAAGGTGCCGCAGCAGTCTCTTGCAGACCCGCGCACGCAGCTTGATGCGCCCAAAGCCGGTAAGCTGGAGGCACGACTTCAGAATTCGCTGGTCACTACGGCAATTAATGACAGTCCGGGCTCAGCTGCCACCGTCGTAACGGGAGCTGTATATTCCGATAAGATATCGGAAGCAAGCGGTCAAAGATGGTATGTTCTCCAAACGAACTCGCCCGGCAAGCTGACGGCCTACCTTCAGACCGTACAGTCGGCGTCAGTCGATTATGACTTGTATTTGTTCCGGTATGATCCTGCTACCAGTCAATTGGTTGAGCAGGAAGTTTCCTCTTACGGACCAGGTTCAAACGAACAAATAAGCCGGATCGCTCCAGCGGGAATTTACTTTCTGGCTGTGGATGCCTATGCAGGATTCGATGCGGTAAATCCTTATTATTTCACCGTCGTACAATCACCTGTCTATGATGCGGCCGAGCCGGACGATAATATTTGGCATGCACAGCTGAAGACCGACTCTTTCACCGTTAACCAGCAGACGATTGATAATACTCTGGATGCAGACTGGTTCAAATTAACGGTTACGGCCTCCAAAAAATTTCATATTAATTTGTCCAACACAGCCGCGGGGACTAATTACCAGCTTCAAATTTTCAATCAGAATCTAGGTTCAGTCGGCTCTGTTAATCAGAATACGAACGTTGACGCCTCCCTTGGTGCGGGTACGTATTACTTGCGAGTCGTTTCACTGAACTCATCGAATGCCTCCGCTCCCTACACGCTTGCGTTCAATGAATTCAAAACGCCTACGCAAGTCAATATTCAAAGCATCACCTCCGATCCGAATATTGACGCAGGTGCGCGTATCAATTATGGCCAAGGAAACAAATGGAGAGTTCAGAACTATATGACCGTCACAGGTTTGGCCCAAGATGCCTCCGGTGCACCAGCGTTTAATGCTCCGGTTACCGTTCTTATCCAAACCAAACTGAATAATCAGGTTTATTCTGCATCGACCACAACAAGCAGTACGGGTTCCTTCAGCGTAACCATCAGCGGGATTCAACCGGCTATCGGTCAGAACATGTTCACCGGTTATGCCTCTTATCATTATTACGATATTATTCCATTCCAGGTTTACTCCAATGGAAACCAGCTGGTTTCCAATGACTCTTCCCTCTATCATTTTGGATATTCCATATACAGACCGCACTGATATTCAAAAGAACTTGTTATCCATTTAAATGTAAGCAAGAGCCTGAGGAATTCCTCAGGCTCTTTGACGTTCGGTGCATGATTAAAACAACGGCAGATTATCCAGATTGTTGTCTTTAACGCCATCCGGCTCACTGCGCAGAATATCGCGTCCGTAGCGGTGGAACACATCTACATTGGCAAGTGCCCCGTTTTTCGCTTCGCTTAGAGCCGTCACATAGTCCAGTTCGCGCCCCGACGAGGTTTGAACGGCTATGATATCACCATCGTTGTTTTTTCGCACAGCAATAATAAACTCTTGTCCTTCTGCCGCAGCTGCCTGAAGTTGTTCCTCATTTGCATGCACAGCTCCCTGCTGCCTGTAGTTCTTATATATTTCCTCGAAATTTGGACTGGATGGATCCTGACTCATCATCATCACCTCATCCATTAGCATGCGTAGAATCTGTCAAGATTAGTCAATTAACTTACAAGCCTGAAGTTTCTATCAGATAAGAGATGATTGCATCCATTTTTTTATCTCTGGGATAGAGGAATCCTAAACCGTTATTGGAAAGTGCTTGTTTAAACTGGAGAGGATACTCCGTTTCCTGCATAAAATCCTCAACAGCAGTCAGCACGCCGTTTCGTTCTCCCTTTTCAAATAAGGCATTATCTACGGTGCAATTGAAGCCTCCAAATTCAAGGAGTTCTGACTGTCCGGGCTCTATTCCTCTCTTGGCATGAGGCTTGCGGTGTTCATCCGGTATGTTATCAGGCTGATAATACATATCTCTGCGACCATAAGGCCACTGTGTATCATGCAAGACGATAACTGGAAACCTTCCTTGAAGCTTCGCAATCCGTTCGGCCTGCTTCAACTCATGGTATACGGTATACCAATTGTGATCCCCGTCAATGAACAGCATGTCGCATGAATCGATTTGAGGCAGCGCCTCTAAGCTTAGCTGCTCCAGTACCTCGAACCTCTCCTTATAGAACGCTTTAAAGACGGTCACATCGTATTGAGGATAAGGATCAATACTGATGCATTTCCCTTCCACAGCTCTGCAATATTCGAGCAATTTTACCGTGGTCAGTCCTGTTAAGGAGCCGATCTCAACGATTGTTCCAGGCTGTACCGCAACCATCGCCGGTTTGATCAATCTTTCCCAAAATCTATGCATGGCCGTCTCCTTAATAAACAATGGAATTCCTACCTACAGAGACCAGTCGGTCATAGTGGGATGTTGGTCCTTAATGCTGTGCATAGTTAACCCTTACCCCTGTAGTTTGAAGTAATTTATCGTATGATTCACGGTTGTTGGTTGTGCAGGATCTCAGTAGGATCTCACGTACATCGGTTCGAACAGCTACTAGCCCATATCTTGGTACAGTACAATCATCCTGCCTGTTCCCGAATAAAATGCAACTGAAGATAACTATTCATTCCATTCAGAAAGGGGCTTATTCAATGTCGCAGGCAAATCTCCCCAATATAACCCCTACGATCAGCGTAACTAGAGAAGACGCCATTAATTTAATCTTGTCTTCCATTGCACTAGAAGAATTAGGGTTAAGTCACATTATCAATGCGGAAGGAGAGAAGCTGCAGTACGTGCTGGGAACGCTGCCCGGTCTGACGGGACCGCCAGCCACAATCAGCGACCTGCTGACAGTGAACCAGAGCATCCGCAGCACATTGGACTCTACCGCCAGGAATCAGCTGTTTCTCCAGTCCAAAATGGAGAGTGCCCTTAACTCTTCCGTCCTGATCGGACCGACTGGTCCTGCCGGACCTACAGGACCAGCCGGCGGTCCAGTCGGACCGGCAGGAGCCACGGGTGCAACCGGACCTACAGGTCTGGCCGGAGCTGTAGGTCCTGCCGGAGCAACCGGCAGCACCGGTGCCGCCGGGGCAACGGGTCCCACTGGCGCTGCCGGAACGACAGGTCCGACAGGATCGACCGGGCCTATCGGGATTGGCCTGGGAGGAATCACCGCTTTTGATGCCGGAGCAGCACCGACCTACCCGCTGGGTCAGGTGGTCTCTTATGAAGGCGGCACCTATATTGTGATTTCTGCGCCTCCGACAGGAGTACCGGGAACATCACCGGATTACGCCCTTATCGCTGCCCCCGGAGCGACAGGAGCAACTGGGCCTACCGGGGCAACCGGTGTCACCGGACCTACCGGACCTACGGGCTCTAGCGCCATAATCCCTTATTCTTCGGGAGCACCCGTTACCTTAACAACGCTTGCAGGCGGCTTGTTAGGAACGACGAGTCTTGTCGGATTCGGTAACTCTTTCTCAGGTGTTTCCCTCACGGGCGGAAATATTGATTTGACCGGAGCCGGCGGTACGGCTTTCAACTTTGCCTATTCGATACCGCGGGCGGGTACGATCACATCTATCGCCGGATATTTCAGTGTTACTACGGCACTCACTTTACTTGGAACGGCTGTAATTACTGCCCAGCTGTACAGCTCAACTGCACCTAACAACACCTTCGCCCCGGTTGCCGGCGCTCTTGTCACCTTACCTGCACTAACTGGCATACTTTCAGTAGGCACTGTCATTAATGCTATTGCGACAGGCTTAAGCATTCCTGTTGCTTCCCAAACCCGCCTCTTGCTAGTCTTCTCCGTAACGACTACGGGAATTGCTCTGGCAACTACAATAGCGGGATATGCAAGCGGCGGAGTGTCGATTACTTAAATGAGAAAACAAGCAGAGCTTTCATTAAGCTTCCTGCTTGTTTCTTATTTGTGCATCATATTCACAATGGTATTCAGTTTTCTATACAACAGCATTTCCTCCAGCAATACGGTATCCAGTGTTGCCCGGACTTCTTTGTTGATTAGCATAATTTCCTTCATGGTCCCTGGCTCTGAGCAGGCATGTAGAGTTCCCAGGACAAACTGAATCTTCTCTGCTTCCGCATTAATGATGTGGCTTAATCCGATTTCTTCCATAGCGATCGAGATTAGAAGCATATTGTAAGCATCTTCTGCCGTCAAAGTAATGTCCGGCGTAATGTTGGGAACTACGGGCAGGGACATACGCTTATCTCCTTACAGTTCTATTTAGAAGACAGAATAAGGACGCTCTATTCTCTCTCCTCAGCCTTCTCTCAAATCATCTTGTTCCAACAGCCGTTTGCTGATCTCGATCATTCGAATGAGCTGCTTCTGCTTCTCCACCATAGCTTCAAACACCCGTGCAATCCCATTTTGAAAATCATTTATCTGCTGATTGGTAGGCGAAGTAGGAAAACTGTTGTCCCTGCCTGTAAAAGCTTCAATTTTATTGGCTTGGGCATGAATTAAATGAGCAATCGCAGTTTCCTCCAATGCGGCTGAGCACAAAAGTTCTCTTAACGTATCTGCATTGGAAAGATTTTGACTATGTAAGGTGAGATCATTGATCATTTTTTGCGGAAAAATTGCAGAATTTACTTCCCCGTCACCAGTCTTCGGCCCTTCTTCTTCATCCATCTCCAGCAGCAGCTTATCCGGAACAACATCGTATTTCATACATACACCTCCTCTTCCAGCAGTTGCAGAACCTTTACCGCAAGTTTTTTTATATTAAACATATGCAAGAGAAGAAGCGCTCATGCTCAAACCTGAGCAGAAGTCAGTCCGTTTCACCTCTTGCCGGATGATAGGAAAGATTGTCTATGTTAAGTTGTCTGCCCCCACATAGGACAATCATGCTAAGCCATACACTAAAAGGGACAATTTAAAAATATAAGTTACATAGGAGGTCTTCATTCAATGTCCCAGCCATCTATCCCCAATATTACGCCGACTATTTCCATTACGAAGAAAGAGACAATCTCTCTCTTATTAAGTTCCATAGCTATGAATGAACTTTCAATTGCTCATATACTCAACGCCGAAGCCGAGAAAATGCAGGCTTTCGTCCACTATGCCAATCATTCCAATTGTGTGAAAACCAAAGATTATTTGCGTTTTAACAATTCCGTTTCCAAATTACTGGAAGATATTAATATGGAGCAATGGCTGGGTCTGAATAAAATGGACCGGATTATCTGTCTGATGGAAGATCATTATGAACAGCATTCCTGCCACTCCCGCTGCAGAGAAGATCATGATCACGATCTTGATTGTTATGAGGAATGTGAAGATGAATAGCTGGCGGGAATGAAGGCGTGCCTTTACTGTAAGGTTAGGCAAATATCGGTATTCCTGATCGCAGCAGGGTTCGGGATGAATTCATGTATAGCCGCGTTCCAGCTGAATTCTGCTTCTCTGCGCACCATCCGTATCCTCCTCAACGTCACCAGGCCGCTGTCCGCTGAACTGAGCTTCATATTATACAGAATACTTATCCCATTAGCGTCACCATCCAATTGCAGCTTCACTCCTGCAAGTCTGCGCGCTTGCGCACCTGCAAACCATTCCTCCGGATTCATCCAGAGAAGATATTGTTTGGTTGCCGCTGAGCGCATATAGGACCAATCCGGAACTCCAGAATCCCCTAGCTCTGAGGTAATGACCCGACATGTTAATCCCGATACATAATCTTTAACTTCATCTGAAGGTTGATTCCCCAGTAGTATCCATTCATCAGCCAAATGCCTGACGCTTTCCATCATCTGTTTTAACTGCCGGCATGAAGTTGCCGGACCGATCGGTACGATAACAGACATTGTCGCCGGTTCTTTGTATATCAGACTATGGATATCTGCCCCCCACTTCTGGCGGGCTTTTTCCCGGTTAAGGACAAGCAGTTCATGTAAGCTGGATTCGTTCAGAATTCCCATCGTCATATGTCCAAAATGGTGAATAAAAGAATCATATACGATTTGAATGCGATATCCGCTATTCAATACCCGAAGGCATAAATCATCATCTTCATAATTGCCAAGGCCATACTGCTCGTCGAAGCATCCAACCTCTTCCAGAACCTCGCGTTTGACAAGCATGCAGAAGCCGACAATACGTCTTTCATCCGACCGCTGCCCTTTATGCTGAGCGGCATGCTGGATTGAGAAAGCTTCCGCTTCGGAGAAATCCTGATAATGGACAGGAATCTGCTGACGCCCGCTAACGTAATTGCTTACAGGACCGACCATTCCGATGATAGTGTCGCTATATAGTGCCGACAACATTCTCGTCAGCCATCCGGGTGTTACGATCGTATCATTATTCAGAAATAATATCGTATCCCCCGTCGCTGCTGCATACCCCTGGTTGCATCCTTTGGCAAAGCCAAGATTCGTCTCATTCTGAATCAGCAGGACATCAGGCTGACCGAGCAAGTATTTAACGGTGCGGTCTGTTGACCCGTTATCAACGACAATAATTTCATACGGTTCAGGTGTATGGCGTCTTATACTTTCCAAACAAAGATAGGTCAGATAGATTTGATTATGAGTCAGTATGATGATGCTTGTTCTGTTCACTCGGTCAGCCCCCTCCTATGAATTCACTACTCACTTGCCACTAGATTGTGTGCAGTCCGAAAATAATTGCGGTTATACAGCATACTGGGATGGGCAGGGCTGCTTTGAAGCGCCCGTTCGTTATGCTCAAAAGCTTGCTTATACTCACCGATCCGGTCATAGCATAAGCAAAGCTGCAGATGTGGATACCAGGTAGAAGCGGTCCGGTTCATCATCCCCATTGTTTCAGCAGGGGTTATACTGATCGCCTGTTGGTACCAGAATATAGCAGTCTCATACTTCTCTTCCTCTATAAAATAGTTTCCGAGCGCGCAAGACACTTCGGGACGTGGTGTTTCATAACGCAGCGCCCGTGTCAGAGACTCAAATCTCTTCGTCTGATTGGTCAGATGCGTATAGCATTCGGATAGTTTCAGACAAGCTTGAATGTTATCTTCAATCCATCCCTGACCCGTGTTCAGCATAGCATCGTAATAACCGGCCGCTTCCTCGTACAGGGCATGATCTTTTAGTTCATTTGCGAAATAATACAGGTCGCGTACTGAGAATTGCTCTCCTGCTTGCTGCCGTTTGCGGTAAATTTGTAAATTGCGGTCCGTATGAGACTTCTGCTTATGGTGTGTAATGCAGACATCACTGTCCAGATAGTTTCCGGAAACGGCCAAATATTCATGCACAGGCCCTATCCACTGGAATCCGCATTCCCTCCTTACAAGCCGGTTCCTGCGTAAGCTTGAAGTAACTTTACCCTCTCCGTCAAAGGCCAGATTATAGGGCATTGTGACACGATCTATGTCTGGGGACAAGGTTTGTTTAAGCAGCTTAAGCCCCACACGATCTTCTTCTTTTAAAATGTCGTCTGCATCCAGCCACAGGATGTGGGATTGTGTAGCTTTAGAGAAAGAAAAATTGCGAGCTGCGGCAAAATCTTCGACCCACACAAAGTCATACACATTATCCGTGAAAAGAAAAGCGATCTCTTTGGTCTTATCCGTAGAACCCGTGTCCACAATGATGATTTCATCTACAATGTCTCCTACGGATTGCAGGATTCTTGCCAGGGTCTTCTCTTCGTCACGAACGATCATACATAAGCTGATTGTAATCATGGCTGGCTCCGTTCTTCCTCCTTAACGCTGTCTTCTTCCAGTCGGCTCAGCCGTCTGTAAGCCCAACTTGCTTCTGGATGATCCGGTGAAAGTTTGAGCGCTGCGGCATAAGAGTCTTTTGCATCGTTCCATTTCTTTTGCTTTTCATAGCATTGCCCGAGGTAATAGTAGGGCTGAAAAGATCCAAGTCCTTTGAGTGTGAGATAATTCAAATTGTCTTCTCCTAGTGCCAAACAGTGCTCAAAGGCTCCAATCGCTTCTTTAATTCTGTCTTTATTCAACAAAATGACACCTTTATAGAAATGCAAATCCACATAATCCGGATACAAAGCAATGGCTTTTTCAATCGCAGGCCATGCTCCATCATAGCTTCCAGTCAAAATCAGCGAAGCATACTTCAGTTTATACAGCATGGATGGAGGCGTGATCCTTTTCTGTAAAAATTGGACGATAGATCGGTTAACATGTTCGAAGGTCAGCGGGTAATCGTTTATTCGATAATATTCACTTGCTATATGGTACTCGACCCAAGGATCCGGATCTTTGCCTTCCGAAGCTTTAAGAAGCATGGAGAGATTGCGTTGAAACTTGGATTTGCTTCGTGTCACATGTTCCAAATATCCATAGTGGTAGACTTTAACGCCCAGATTCGGTGTATCAGTTAAATCCTCCAGTACATCATCCACGTTAAGCTGTTCGTGAATAGCCCCTTTGAATTGCAGTCCTATCCGGTTACGGAATAGACGATGATGCGCCAACCGATAAAGACGATCCGGATGAGGCGGCGAATGCCCATAGAAATTAATGAGCTCTATACACGCGATATTGACGTGTTCCAGATCGAGCACTTCGCGCAGATGATGAGCTTGGGCGGCATCCACTTCCTCATCTGCGTCCAGCCAAAGAATCCAATCTCCTGAAGCTTTGATTATTCCGTAGTTACGTGCTTCCGCAAAATTCCCGTTCCACGGAAAAGAATAAACGCCCGCTCCAAGCGAGCGGGCGATATCCGGGGTGCGATCCGTGGACCCTGTATCCACAATGATCATCTCATCCACAAATTCTTTGACACTTGAAAGACAGCGCCTTATCCATTGTTCTTCATTTTTAACTATAATACAAAGCGACAACGTTTTCCGCTCCACGTCAGCACTCCCTCTTAACGGTATTGTTACGTGTACACACACTTTTTTTCATGTATTAAGTACACCCTGCGCATTCCCTTTTATCACCTAATTTATTCTCCGGACTGTAAAATATCACTACAAAGATCCTCTTTCATCCAGACCTTATAAGCGGAAGCGGAATTGTACCCGGAAGAGCAGGTATAACTATACGGAGATTATAGATAAGACATACACTATTCCATGCCGTAAGAAGGAGCTGCTCGAATATGTCTGAATACGACTTCCCTAATTTTTCACCTGACATTTCAATCACTCGAGATGATGCGGTAAACCTCCTCCTCTATTCCATTGCACTTGAAGAACTCGCTCTTAGCCATATCCTTAATTCCGAGGGTGAAAAACTTCAGTACGTATTAGGTACTCTTCCCGGAGCGAATGCACCGATAACGACAATTTCGGATTTACTCGAAATAAATGAAAGTATTCGGGGGACCGTTGAGGAAGTCAAAGAGGTCGAAAGCATCTTACAAACTAAACTCGACAGTGTTCTGTCGATACCAATCGCGGTAGGGCCGACCGGACCAACTGGCCCTACAGGAGCTTCAGGCGGTCCGCAAGGACCGACTGGCGCTACCGGGCTTACAGGCGCTACCGGCGCCACGGGTGCCACCGGCGCCACTGGAGCGACTGGTGCCACTGGCGCTACTGGCGCTACTGGCCCTACAGGCGCTACTGGCGCTACAGGCGCTACCGGCGCCACCGGCGCTTCGGGCGCTACCGGGCTTACGGGCGCTACCGGCGCCACTGGCGCCACTGGCACTACAGGCGCTACTGGCGCTACAGGCGCTACAGGCGCTTCGGGCGCTACCGGGCTTACGGGCGCTACCGGCGCCACTGGCGCCACTGGCACTACTGGTGCCACAGGCGCTACGGGGGCTACGGGAGCCACGGGTGCCACTGGAACTACTGGCGCTACAGGCGCTACAGGCGTCACTGGCGCTACGGGTGCTACCGGCGCGACTGGCGTCACTGGCACTACTGGTGCCACGGGCGCTACGGGGGCTACGGGAGCCACGGGTGCCACTGGCGCTACTGGCCCTACCGGCGCCACTGGCGCTACTGGTGCCACTGGCGCTACTGGCGCTACCGGGGCCACTGGCGCGACTGGTGCCACTGGCACTACTGGCGCTACTGGCACTACTGGCGCTACTGGCGCTACGGGCGCTACCGGCGCTACTGGTGCCACTGGCGCGACCGGCGCTACGGGCGCTACCGGCGCTACTGGTGCCACTGGCGCGACCGGCGTCACTGGCGCTACTGGCGCCACTGGCGCGACCGGCGCCACTGGTGCCACTGGCAGCACCGGCGCGACAGGAGCGAGTCTTAATGCAACGGGGTTTTCTGCCGTCAAGACTTCATTAAGTGTATCCGCCAGTACACAATTAACAGGCTGGACCGTAACCAGCCCTTACTATGGCAGTACAGATTTTAATGCTGCAACCGGGAACTATACCGTTCCTGCCACAGGTCGATATTCTATGGCTGCAACTATCAATTATGTGACGTCAGCGACCGTTACGATCTCTTTAGGGGCAGGGGTTAATCCAGCCTTTGTAATAAGTAGAACCTCACCAACCGCAACGGATTTAATTAACGGGTTGTTCCCTCTTTTAAACGTAAACGTAGCCTTGGTGCTAAATTTAAGAACAATACTGGGCAACGGGGTCATAACATTGGCAGGGGATGTTCAACTGAATGCAGGGGATGTGATCGGTCTCTTTTACCAGGCAAACGGTTTGACGCTTGGCCTCAACCTCGGAGGGACTAGTCCAGCTGGTATTGTATGGTCTGTATTCAGGTTGACGTAACTCATTCGTGGAGATCCGTGCACAACTTTCCTGTATCCCCAGGCTCCTGCCTCACATATATTACTTTTGTACGCACTATCACGGAGGAGTGATTTAGATGTCCCAGGCTAACATCCCGAACATAACCCCAACCATTACCCTAACCTTTGATGCCTCCATTAATCTGCTGCTTGCTTCCATTGCCTTGGAGGAAATCGGTCTCGCTCATATAATCAATGCCGAAGGGGAGAAACTACAGTATGTACTTGGCACGCTGCCGGGTGTGACACCTCCTCCGGTAACCATTAGCGACCTCCTGGCGGTCAATGCAAGTGTACGCGATACCCTCAAAGAAGTGGCAAGGAAAGAGTGGATTCTTCATAACAAACTGGAAAGTGTTCTAGCCGCGATGACTGCGAATCAGCCTTAGGCATTATCTTTTAATAAGAGCCTTCTTTATCAGATTAAAAACTGCATAACGGACTCGCTCCCTTTCTTTACAACGAATCCAATCAACCTTGTACTTCCTTCAGTTCTCCTTTGACTCTCTTGGAGAAAAGGGAGTTATACGATATCGGATGGATACATTTATTACCTTTCTGATTGCATTAAAAAATCACAAAAAAGCCGCGGACAGCAATCCGCGGTTTATTAGATGTATATGGGAATTTACATTTTAATTAATTCTTTTTTCCAAAATTCGATTACCGTGTGCTCTGGCAATTTCATAGAAGCCCATGAATTTTTAAAGACAAATCCGTATTTCATCATTTTTTTAATACTTACTTCCACTTCGGAGTCCTTCACTCTTAACTCCATAGATACAGAATTTTTAACAATATTTGATAGTTCTTGGATTTCTTCCTGGGTCGGTTCCGAATTGTTCACTTTGCCTCACTCCTCTTTACATCTCTTCTTCCAAAATTCTTTTAAATTATTCACTAAATCCGGTGGAGGTAAACCTGCGCACAGTTGCAAGTTCTGTCCAATCATCATTTCACGGCAATCTTCAGCTTAGCTGACAGGACATGCAAAAGCAAGTCAGTTAACTTTGTTTACCCCGTATCGCTTTTATGCAACCTACCCCCATAGGCAGTAAAATCAAAAGCGATCAAAAAAAACACCCCCAGAATTCACCACCATTTAAGCCCTTTCCGGGTATCTGGCGTTGTTCCTGAGGGTGCTGCTGTTTACTCTGTTCTTATTTGCTTTGTACTAGCGCGTTGGATGGAATCTCCAGGAAATCGAAAGCTTCTTTGAGCATAACAGCATCTTCTTTATTCCAGAAGCTTTTGTTAATCTCCGAAATATTCGAATTTCTCGAAATCCGGTCCATCTGCATCTTCATAATCGACCCGCTGCACAGGACGGCTACTTTAGTCAGATGAGGGAATACGTTGCGCTGTGCTTCTTCCCAGATGCTGTTGACTTCAGGAGTGAACACGATGGGATGACCTTCGCGTTCCATAAACCGGTTGTCCACCAGCAATTTGATTTTCTCCGTTTTGGAGTTGATTTGTACGGTTTCCAGAATAATTCTCGCGGCTTCCGTCGCTTCTTCTACCGTTAAGTTATCTACGACCTGCCAAGAGAATACTTTGTTGACGCTGTCCAAATGGAAACGAAACTTATTATTCAAATTAACACTCACGAGAAAAAAACCTCTTTTCAGAATTTATTTGAGCCAGGAATCAAGCATGACATCCAGTGTGTTGCAAGTATATTTCACCAGATGCTCAGCTTCTTCCAGTTGCTGCACACTCATGTCTTTGATCAGGTGATAGACATCACTGTGTTCTTCATCTGCTTCACAGTGAATCGCCCAGTATTCGAGATTGGAGAATCCGATCTCTTGAAGAATTTTATAAGCATGCAGATAGACAGCATGAGCAAAGCCTTCGCTTGTGCTATTGATGATCAGCAGGGAAAGATTCTCATCCATTGCTGCTACTGCACGGTATTGGAGAGAAATAAAATGTTCGGTTTCATAATTAGCTTTATGCAATTCAGGATCATCTAATCCGATTCCGATCATCCATTTGCGGAGCATTTCTGCATGATCTTTCTCTTCATCGTAATGAGTAGAGAATACTTCATGTTCAACATCCGGGAAACGTTCCCATCTAAGTTTGAGCAGTTCCCCGAAGTGTTTCGACAAATGATAGAGGTTGCTGCACCATTCGAAAGATTCTGCTTTTTTCTCGCTAGGGAAGTTCTGGAAGAAATTATTCTCTCTTTTAACACGGTCCAGCTCGGATGAAATGATACTGCTGATTCTGGAGATTACCAATTCTGAATTCGCTACTGTTGTCATGTAAGTACTCCTCTCCTTTTCAATACTATATCGGATTTTTACCTCTAAAATTTTACTTTTTTTCGACGAAATTCGTGTCTATTTTGTTAACAATATTTATATTTTTAAGTATAACAGACTTATACACCCATATGCGAGGACGATTTTCTATTATGTGGGTACGGTTTCATTTAAACTTCCTTTAGATTCCTTTCATTATACAAGGTTATCAATTTCCAGTATATTGCTCATAATCAATAAAATTCAATAACAACCTTGAACAACCCCATTTTCTGTGCGCGAAAAAAGAGTCAGTCGTTCTAATGCTAGAACGCCGACTCTATTATTTAGTAAATTAATTCTTTATCAGTCAAATACCTGTCCAGACATCCTTCGCGTAACGGCCCTCCGTTTGAAGGCTCTGAAGCCAGTCTTGCGCTTCTTGTTCACTTACATCATGCTCATTCTGGTAGGCTTTCTTGATGACCGCTTCTACATCGGGAGCCATCCGGCTGCCGTCACCACAAATGTAGAGCCTTCCGCCGTTATCCAGCATACCGATTAACTTATTTAAATCCTGCTCCATCAAATGCTGAACATACGTTTTGGGCGCGCCTTCCGCACGGGAAAAGGCCGTATGGAGTGTGACAATTCCATCTCGTTCATACTGCTCGAGTTCATCCCGGTAAATGAAATCAGCTTCATTCCTGCAGCCAAAATAAAGATGCGCTTCTCCAAGAAGCTTGCCTTTCATCTTCATGGCCATTCTCGCCTGCAAGAATCCGCGGAAAGGTGCAACGCCTGTTCCCGGACCCACCATAATTATCGGTGTCTCCGGGTCTTCCGGCAGCTGAAATCCGGATTCCGGCGTGCGGATAAACATCAGGATATCTTCCCCCGGCTGACGCTCAGCCAAGTAGTTGGAAGCAACACCGCGATATTCCCCCAATCCGCTCCGCGCAGGTCCTTCTACAACACCTACCGTAATGCTGGCCTTCTCCGGATTGACGTGAGGAGAACTGGAAATCGAATAATATCTGGCTTTCAGCGGCGGCAGCAGCTCCAGAAAACGATCGAACGGCATTTCACATGCTTCGTATTTCTCAAGCAGGTCCAGCATAGAAATTCTCGCTTTGAATACCTGCTCTTTATACACTCCCTCACTTAATAAGGCTTCCAGTTCTTTTTTATGAGGCGGACAGGTGGTATAAGCGATTAATTCGCGCAATTGCGCACGCGTAGCAGATTCTTGAACCTCTACACTATGACTGAGCAGATCGTAGAGACTGACCGGACGCTCCAGAGGAAGATGCGCCGCGCTGCGCCCGCTTGCCGTTAGAATCAGCTGGTCGTTTCCATTCAACCCGAATCTGTTCAGTACCCGCTTGACATTCTCTTTGCTGTTCCTCGGAAGGACTCCGAGATGATCGCCTTCTCGGTACGTGGCCCCATCAGGCAGCGCCACTTCAATATGCCTGGTGTGCCGGTCACTTTCCGGATTCTGGAGCTCCCGGTTAACCAACACTTCTGCATGAACAGCGTCATAGGACTCAGCTAGCGGCGCTACGGCAATCCCGCTGACGAACTGGACGTTGAGCGTGCTGCGTTCTTTCTCGGCTTTGTGATCAAGCTTCAGTCCAAAGGCATCCATCACATCCGACCACATCCGCTCCCGCCACTGCTCCAGCTGCTGCTCGAAGTCGCCGCTCGCATCTGCTTCTCCCCGCTCGGATAGTCTTGTTGCACCTTTTAGAGCGAGCTGTTCGTCGATAAATCTGGGAACATCCTGGTAAGTTCCGGCCCAGTTGCGGTCCCCGCAACCAAATACGGCATATTTGACGCCTCGCAGTTCATCCTGCTCTACCCGCTCCAGCCATTCCACAAAATCACGCGCGTTACTTGGCGGCTTGCCGTTATAGGAAGCGGTCACGATCAGTACAGCCCCTTCGGTCGGCAGATTGCCTAACCGTTTGTTCAGGGGAGCAACCTCGCTGCTGACCCCATGCATACGGGCAATATCCGCCAGTTCACGTGCAATGCCTTCCGCTGTACCTAAATTTGATCCGTACAGGACTAAGAGTGGCAAGTGTTCCGCTCCTCCAATGATGGAGGCGGCCGCTGATGCCTTGGCCTGTTTATCCGAAGTCTCTGCCGCTTGCGCTTCATTCTGAACAGACCAAGATATTTGAGCGCGGCTGCGTATGCGGATTTTAAACTGGTCGGGTTTCAGGGTCAGCGTTTCTTTGATCTTGAGCTGGTAGTTGCTTGCGTCTATGATTTCAAAATGTTTAAGAATCATCCCGAGGACGAGCACCGCCTCATGCAGGGCAAACTGCTGTCCGATACAAGCGCGCTGCCCGTTCCCGAAAGGTTTGAAAGCATCCTGCGGAACCTGACTCGGATCTTCGAAGCGTTCCGGCCGGAACGCCTCTACGTCTTCCCCCCAGGCTTGGGGATCCCGGTGAAGTTTGGGGATGATGATATTGACATTCTCTCCTTTCTTCAATGGATACTTACCGGCAAGCAGAGTATCTTCTTTGGCATACACCGAGAATGCCGGAGCCGTCGGCCAGAGGCGCAGAGATTCATTCAGAATCATGCGTATATATTTGAGATCGAGAACCTGCTTGTAAGAAGGGGCCGAATCTGTCAGAACGCGATCTACCTCTTCATACGCCTTTTGCAGTTTATCCGGATTACGCAGGAGATAATATACGGCAAAGGATAACAGCCCGCTTGTCGTCTCATGCCCCGCGATTAGGAAGGTAATGATCTGGTACCGGATGTTCTCGTCATCCAGGCCCTCGCCTGTCTCGGGGTCTTTACTCGTCAGCATGCGTGAAAGCAGGTCTTCCGCTTCCGCAGCTCCGCTCGCTTTGCGCTCCGCGATAATCTTATCCACGAGTGAAAACATCGTCTCGATGTCGCGCTTGAACTGCCGCTTCGTCATGACCATCAGTTTGTCCTGGATTCCGAGCCGGGTAAGCTGACCCATCGCTTCATCCAAAGCCCGTACCATACTGAGGATAAAAGGGTGCGGCTGCTCACGGTAAAAGCTGTTAAAGCGGTAATTGAACCCGCATAATCCGATGGTATCCAGCGTCAGGCGGGTCATATCCTCAGGGACATCCACACTCTCGTCGGGATTGAGCCGCGCCCACTTCTGGATAAGCTGGACGGCAATATCCACCATTATATGATGATAGCCCTGCATAGCCCTTTGGCTGAAACTGGGCAGAAGAATATGATGAGCTTTCTGCCAATTTGTTTCCTCTGTCCAACTTGTAAACAGCCCGTCGCCTGCAAAAGCCCGGACCTTCTGCAAAGGAGTCCAGACCTGCTTGTCAAATCTGGACTCGTCGCAGGCATCGGACACTAATTCTTGACTGGATATGTATAGATCGCTTCTTCCGCCTGGAAAATCGAGTCTGAAAATCGGTCCATACTCATAAGAAAGTTTGAGCAGCGACTGATTCGGTTCATCTAATTTGAGCACGGGAAGATTCCCGAGCGGTCCATACGTTTTGGGCTGTGGGATTACAGGGGGTGTGTTCTCTTGCATATCATTATCCTCCGCTTCTAAGGGTGCTTATTAATCCGATAGTCGTTAACTACTTTTACCTCCTCTTCACCTTTTCACTCACGGGCATCCGGGTCATTCCAGGATTTCGTCCTTTAAATTTAAGGTATTATGGTAAAAAAGGTTAAGATTTGACCTCCTATTGATCATAACATATACTAAAAGTTCATTATATTTCCTAATAGTTCACTTAAGTTAACTTTTAGTTAATGAAAGAAGGTTCCCCATGAACTTGGAGCAGCTAACCTACCTGGTTGAAGTAGCCAAAAGCGGTTCCTTTACGAAAGCCGCTCAGAACTGCCATATTACGGTGACAGGAATCAGCCGGTCTATCTCGTATTTGGAACAGGAACTCGGTATCCGCATCTTTTCCCGTTCCCGTGCCGGTGCAGTCGTGACGCCCGAAGGCCACATGATTATTAGCAAAGCAAGGGCCATTTTAAACCAAATACATGAATTAAAGTCTGAAGCCGAAAGCTATAGCGAGATTAACGATTCTAAAATTCGAATTGCGACCATTCCCGGTCCGATCTCCCTCCTGATACATGTATTAATCGGATTAAGGAAAGAATTCCCGGGAATACAGCTTGAAATATCCGAGCATGGCACGGATGCGGTACTCGAGAATGTACGAACGGATGAAAGTGATATCGGCTTTGTCTTATTAAATGAAGGAAATTTGCCGAAGAACGCAGGTTTATTATTTGAACGCCTTGTAAAAGGGAATATTGTCTTAGGGGTAAGTGCCCTATCACCGCTTGCTTCTCTGCGTGCCGTGTCCCTGGATGCCCTCGCGGATCTGCCTTTCGTACTCTATAACGATCCCTACATTATCGATTTCATTAAGGACCTCGGCGATTCCGTAGACGTGCTGTTCACCAGCAACAATATCGAAGCCATCCTGCAAGCGGTCAAAGAGGATATGGCGGTAACACTCGGACCCGATTATTCTTTCCGGGCAAATACGATGTATGAGAATGGGGATGTAATTACGATTCCTTTAGAAATGCCTAGCCAGAAGATCTCCTATCTCTGGTCTGTATCGTCCAAAGAGAATCAAACTTCTAAAGCAGCAGGCCTTTTCGTCAACCGTGTCGTCAGCATGCTGCGGCAATTAGAGTGAGAGGCTGATGATCTCTTACCTCAGTATATCCAATGAAGCAAAATAAGCTAAAAAATGATAAAATTTCTGTATGAGATTTGTAACTGACTAGAAAGGCGGAGAAATTTTGAACTATTCGTTTATCATCAGTCCCGATACATACAATGCTTTCGACAGCGAAGAGGAACAGATCGACCGGTGCAAAGAATGGGGCCTTCTTTCGGAGAAAGCAGCCAAGATGAAACCTTTCTTTTATAAGGGAAACGGTTTGAATGTAGCCTGCAGCATTGTCGGGTATGCCGACAGAATGACAGCTGTCATTGAGTTGCCCAATCAACAGCTTCACTGCATCCATCCCTCTTATTTGAAAGAAATGCAAGCGTCCAACTACACCCAGAGAGCTGCCGCGGCAGCAGAGGAAGCCGCTGAGCCGCTAGACCCGGCGCTAGAAGCTCTAAGCGAAGATGTTTCGACAGCATCTGAATCCACACCTGCTCCTCCGGTGAAAATCAAGATAGAAGAACCCAAAACTGCGGCACCGAAGAAGGAAAGAGCCAAAAAAGAAAAGCCTCCAAAGCTTCAGCTTCCTGAAGAAAAAGTTAAAATGACGGCTACCGTCAAAGAATTCACAACGGTGCCTAACCATTTCTCCGATAATGAAGATGAAGTCGTCATCTACGAAGCGGTTGCCCTTGTGGAACCGGAAACGGTTATTGGCGAAGCCTGGTCCAGCCACAGCGCCACACTCAAGAAATTAGAGCTGGAAGTCGGTGACACGATTACCTTTGAAGCCAAGATTGTAGCCAAAAAACTGACCAGACATCCCGTGCCTTACAAAATCAACAATCCGGCCAAGATTCAAAAAAACGAAGAATGAACCTCAAAAAAGCCGTATGCGTGTGCATACGGCTCTTTTATTCTTCTATTGTAGAAGCAGCTTGAGGGAAGAGGCTCCTTCGTGCGTAGGGTCTTGTTCTAAAACACTTCGTGAATATTGCCTGGCTCCCTCTTCATCCCCTGTCTCATAGCAGCAAATAGCTCTGTTGTACAGGATAGAGGTGCCCGCCGGGCTTTCCCCTGACGAACGCTCATAGAATTCAAGCGCATCTGCAAATAAACCCATCTCAAACAGCAGTTCCGCACATTCTACCGCCAAATCCCTGCTCTCCTCCACCTTGTAGTAACCTTTCCACATCTGCTGCATGCCTTCACGAATGGCATACGCATCTTCTTCCCCGATCTCCGGCAGCATTTCCGAGATACGCCCTGTACTTTGAAGAAACAGTTCTGCATCGTAATGGCCTAATCGCCAGAAGGCTAACAGTTGGGACAGCTCCATTTCATTCAAATGCTCATCCAGCCCTTTTTTCAAGCTAAAAAAATCATCGGGACCGAAGCGATTTACAAACCGGCGGTAAGCAAGCCGGGTATGTGCATAGCGATCCGGATCTGTCAGCATGAGTACACAGCCCACATTTAACTGCTTATAGCGGTGGGGGGTGAATAAAACTTCAGCGCCTTGGCAAGCATACACATGCCCGATCGCATGATAGTTAGCTTCCAGAGAGAAGCTACCGTGGCGGACAAGATCAGGTGCCTCCGCATATTTCCAGTTCTCCAACCGGTGATCGCCCTTATCCGCAGTCAGCAGAAGAAAACCTTCTTGGGATAAGGTATTCAGCCGCTGCAGGCATTCCAGACCGACAGCCGGGAAGAGAACATGAGAGTCTTCCAGTTCCTTCCGGTACAGCTCTATAACGCTGCAATATGGATAATCGGCCCTCTCATATTCAGCCGCTCTGCGATATTGATACTCAGGGTTCACCTGCTTAAGCCGTTCAGAAGGGGGCAGCGGAGCTTCACCTTCCGGAATCTGCATCAAAATATCGCATGCATAAATCAAACCCTCATCTACATAGAGAAGTTCCTGAGGGATACTGTCAAAAAAGTAATTCGCGATGATGAGCAGTGGCTGCTTCAAATCACCTGGCCGAATGCATTCGCCGGATTGCGTCAAATATAGCTCTGCATCCTGTACCGCATCAAATTGCGCGAAGTCTAGAATGCCCTGCTTCTCGAATACGCTCAGCTGGGGATGCTGCTTCCAGTAGTCCAGATTCTTAGCTGCCAAATCGCTCATCACATAGCGGTATGAGGGCAGCTCGAACCCGGCGCACGCCTTGAGTTCGTCCAGTTCATTGAGAACATGCGAGGCTAACCGGCCCGAACCCGCGCCAAGCTCAAGAATCATGACGGGTTCAGAACCATAGCCAAGCTTGGCACGGTCCTGCAGAAACCCGAAGATGATCTCAGCATATGCCGCTCCAATGCGGGGATTATTCGTTATATAATGCGGGACTTCTTTACTCTGCCAGGCACTTATCCCCTGCTCTTCATAATACGAACGCTGCATATCCCAAATGGGAGCTTCACTAAAGCGGTAAATGTGTTGTTTGGTAGATGACATCGATTGAACCTTCCTTGCTCCTATATAGTGCGGTATTCGTGCAGGTGTCTCCTCTATACACGGGTCCAGACCATCCGCTTAGAAACTGTTTCTTCTATTATAGTACCATATCTCCCGGGTCGGCTGGTCTGTTCGCCATCCCCGGAATATAAGAATCACCTCAATGGCTCCAACAAGCAGCTGAAAGATTGGCAGAATGAAGAGCGCATGCCCCAAACCCGGGAGGAATAGCAGAACGACAGGCCAAGGGACCGGCAGGATCGGTACCGCCACTTGTACAAACTTGCTTAATTATTCGCATATGTAAAACTCCACGTTTCCTATTTTGTAAGTAGAAAATTGTCCTGTTCTCCCTGATCCGGCTTCTATAACAATAGTTTAGCGGGACTGTGAGGTGGGTCCCATCAATTAACCTTTCAAACAATTCAGGTTGCCTTACATTTTTGTCACCATGATTCCTATAACAATAGCAATCGAGAAGAACTCTTAGCCCTCCGGAAATGGTAGAATAAGTTATCTTATACATTGAGGTGATTGAGAATGGCTTTACAAGCAGATAAAATTTTTGTTAATTTACCGGTTAAAGATTTAAACAAAACCGTGGAATTTTTCACACAAATCGGGTTTGAATTCAATCCCCAGTTCACGGATGAGAATGCAACATGCATGGTCATTAGCGAGCATATATTTGTTATGCTGCTCGTAGAAGATTTCTTCAAGACGTTCACCAAGAAACAAATAACCGATACGGCTGTGAGTACAGAGGTTATTGTAGCGTTATCCGCAGATAGCAGGGAACAAGTGGATGAGATTGTATCGAAAGCGTTGGCGGCTGGGGCCGCGGCTTACAATGACAGGGTCGATCATGGATTTATGTACAGCTGGAGTTTTCAAGACATTAACGGCCACTTATGGGAACTGGTTTATATGGATGAGAGCACGGTTAATCGAGGTTAATCGCATCCGCTGCCTAAATTAAAAAAAGTAAGTTCTTATCCATACGACAGATAAGAACTTACTTTTTTATTTTGGCTGCGTTAATTTGTAGGTTTATTACGGGAAGGCAGTACAGAATCCACGGACCACTTTCCACTTCCGTTTAACACGAAATAAAGGGCGATTGCCATCAGGGCAAGATCAAGCTCGTAACCGCCCAAGAAACCGCCGGCTAGCTTCACTTTAATTGTAGCTCCCAGCATGACGATGACGAATAAGGCCGACACAATTCTCGTACCCAGTCCTACAATTAGTGCTGCTCCCCCTACTAATTCAATTAAGGCGACGACATAAGCCATAAAGCCAGGCAATCCGATACTTTCGAACCACCCGGCTGTGTTAGCGATCCCCCCTTGAAATTTATCGAATCCATGTGCAAAAAAGGTAATACCCAACACCACACGCAAAATAAGTGCGCCAATCTCCCGGTTTTGTTTCATCATTCATTCTCCTCTCCTGTTACACTACATCATGTAGTGTTAACTAATAAAAAAATTTACGTAACGGCCACCATAACCATAACCAATAAAAGCAGCAGAACCTGAACAGAAACAACAATAGCTGCGGTTTCCAGTCTTAGCGGTATATTTTTCTGCGGTTCAACCAATTGCTGCAATCTATAATTAACTGATTCCTGTGAAAAATGAACCAGAGTTACGTTTGTCTCTCTCCTGCAAGCATTCTTAATCAGTTTGAACAGGGCACTGCTCAATCCTAGTTCGGAGCCCGTTCTGTGTATGGCGAATTCATCAGCCATTAACTCACTCATGATTTTATAATTATGATAAGACCATTTGGTTAAGGGGATGAACCAGAGTGCCTGAGAAATTAGTTTAAGAACGAAGATCTTAAAGGGATCCAGATTCTTTTGATGAAAAGTCTCGTGCTCGATAACCGCCTCCAGCTCATCCTCATCCAGCATCTCAATCAATCCGGTAGAGAGTATGATGCAGGGTTTATGCAGCCCCATCGTAAAGGCAAGCGGCTGAGATTGATGGATAATCATCAACGTTTGATCCCGTCCGGGATATCTTGCGTTGATGTCGCGAGTTAAATCATGATGAAGGGCGGACAGGATCTTCTTTTTGAATTTAACAGAAAGCCATAGCTGCTCGGCAGTCTTAAATAAAGTGACCAGGAAAGTATATGCAATAATGGCATTCAAGAGAACAACGACAAAGAAGTAATAAATCGATTCCTCTTTAAACAAACTTACGCAGAATTTAAAAAAGTTTACTTGGACATCTACTCCAAAAAAGAGGTGGGTCAAGTACATGCCCATCTGGCACCATACCAATAGTGCTATAAGAAGACTTAATACCAGGATAGAAAAAGACTTTCTCTTCCACCTCATTATAAGTTGTCCTTTCTCAACTGTTGGATTTTCTGCTCTAATTTATCCAGCAAAGTCTGATCTACCTCATCCAGTACATCAATCATATGATTGATCACGACGCCGCCAAACTCATCGAGAAGATTCTCTGTTAATTTCTTGGACTGCTCTTCAATAAACTTCTCCTTGGACTGAACGGGCCGAAACAGCGACAGTCTTCCCTCTGCCCTCTTCTGTAAGATCCCTTTGTCAACCAAGCGGTTCATCACCGTCATCGCAGTATTAAAATTAATAGGCTTGTCCTGCTTCAGACGCTGCTGAACTTCTTTAATGCTTAATTCTTCCGCTTCCCAGAGAAGCTCCATAATTTTGGCTTCCAGCGGTCCAAAAAAACGGTTCAGCCCGACTTCATCATACTTGAATTTCTTGATATTCATGTTCTCCATACCTCCACTACACATTGTAGTGTTAATGTTCACAAAAGAAACTACACTACAGGCTGTAGTTCCTAAAGTATAGCAAGGACAAACCGAACGGGTCAAGTGCCAACTTTATAGCAAAAAATTATTTGGCATCATGAAAAATAATTCCCGCACTATATCTCGTTCCCGAATGAACGGTGCTTACGCCGTGACGGTTTGTCATCCTATAGTAACCGCGCGTTCCTTTTGCAGGCCGGTGCTGTGTCGGGAAGATCAGTCCGGCCCCCTGCTCCAGATTGATGGCATGTCCCCGGCTCTGCGCACGCGGCCTCTGCTCCACCAGCAGAAATTCCCCGCCGGTATAATCCGTTCCATGCTGATTTAAAGCAAAGACGACTTGAAACGGAAAGGAGAGGTCGCCGTAGAGATCTTGATGCAGACAATTGTATCCCCCGGTGTCATACTTTAGAATCAGCGGTGTAGTGCGTGTCTGGCCCAGCTGATGGCATTGGCTGAGGAATTCCGCCAGACTTGCCGGATAAATGCCCTTACCGCCAAGATATGCCAGCCACCGGTTCGCGGCAATAGCAAGCTGGGGATATAAACGTTCGCGAAGCTGCTGCAGGATATTCGGCAGCGGAGCGGCGTAATACTTGTACTCCCCTTCTCCGAATCTATATCTCGCCATATTAATCGTACTGCGGAAACACTCTTCTTGATCATACGTATTTATGATTGCCTGACAATGATCGTGTTCTAGCAGCACGGGCAGCTTCGCGTAGCCCTGTATGTCCAGCGTTCGATGCAGCTCCCCCCAGTCCAAGGCCGCCAGGCGCTCCGCAAGCCGATTATACATTTCGCAGCATCCTTTCGCTGACAGATTGTTCGCTTTCAAACTGAAGCAGCTTCATTTTCATATCTAGTCCGCCCCGGTAGCCCGTTAGCGAGCCATTCTTACCAATAACCCGGTGGCAGGGCACGGTTATCAGAACCGGATTCGCCCCGATCGCAGTTCCCACTGCACGTACGGCAGCCGGCCTGTTAATCCGGTTGGCAATATCCGAGTAGGATTGGGTGTGTCCATAAGGAATCTCGCCAAGTGCCTTCCAGACATCCTGTTGGAATGCGGTTCCTCTGCAATCGTGAGGCAAAGTAAAGTCCTGCCGCTGCCCGCTCAAATATTCTTTTAATTCCCGTTTATACGGCTCCATCTTCTCCTCATCCTGTATAAACTCGCTTCCCGGGTAATGAATAGCCGACCATTCCGTTAACTCTTCCAACGGTTTATTCAGAGATCCTACATAACAAAGCCCGTCCTGAGTCGCGGCAATATACAGATTCCAATCCGTATGAATCAACCGTCCCCAATAGATCTTTTCATTGCAGCCAGTTTTCATTCTTCATTACCTCCCCAAGTTTGCTTATCACGATGCTTATGGCGGTACTCAGCAGGTGTATGCCCGGTACTTTTTTTGAACAACGTGATGAAATAAGGCGTGTTCGCTATGCCGACATTTACGGCTATCTCATGGATTGCCTTCTCTGTATGAATCAGATATTCTATAGCCCTGGCCGTTCTTTGCTGCTGTATATACTCCATAGGCGAAATGCCCATGACCCGCTTGAACGTGCGCTGTAAATGATAAGGACTGCCATGACACATATCTGCTAGAATGTTCAGTGTGAGCGGCTCCATATAATTCATCTCTATGCATCTAGTAATTTGAACCGCCCATTCTTGGTCGGGCAATCGTTCACCGGTCGGTTTACACCTTTTGCAGGGCCGGAAGCGGGCTTCCAGAGCTTCTTCGGCGTTCCCGTAAATGCGGACGTTTTCTTTCCTCGGAGGTCTCGATTTGCAGGAGGGACGGCAAAAGATCCCCGTAGATTTTACAGCATAGAAAAATTTGTGATCGTATGCCGGATCGTTGTGAGTAATCGCACGCCATTGTTCATCGGATATACCCATCATTCCCTGACCTGTCTCACCCGGACCCTCTTCTTTAATTGGATCTGGCATCTTATCGCTCTCCCCTCCTTGTAGGCAATCGAATGGCTGGCTGCTCTACCACCACAGTATACCCCTGCCAACAGCCATTTGTACGCAATTACGAATAGAATCGCAAGATATCGAAATCATAAGCTTTTCTTTTATGCAAAAATAATCGTATACCCTTGAAACTTGAATGGAGGCAATGAATTTGAACTCAACTATGTCCCAAGACCTCTGGAAAGAGCCTAGAAATGAACTTGAACTTGAAACACCACAAGAGTTTGATTATGCCGAAAATCTGAACTACTTGTCCCGCTCCCCTAATGAATGCTTGTTTCGCTTAGAGAATGGCCGCATCTACAAAGCGATTCCGGCCGGCGGGGAAACAGCTGTTGTAGAGATCAGTTCCACGCCTGAGAATCGGCTGCTGATCCGGTTCCTGGGTGAACAGGCAGCGGTGTCTGAGGGGATGCGCTCTGAAGTCATCCGGTATGTGAGAGACTGGTTTGATCTGGACACGGACCTGGCGCCCTTCTATGAATTGGCACAATCGGACCCTCTTCTTGAGAGGGCCGTGGATACGTATTACGGACTGCGAACCATCGGCATTCCCGATTTATTCGAAGCAATTTGTTGGGGTATTCTCGGCCAGCAGATTAACCTCACGTTCGCTTATACCTTGAAAAGACGATTGGTCGAAACCTATGGGCGCCCTGTCGAATGTGAAGGAGAAACGTACTGGATTTTCCCCACTCCTCAAACCATAGCCGCCTTGTCGGTTGAGGAATTGACTACGCTCAGAATGACGGTGAAGAAGTGTGAGTATCTGATCGGGGTAGCCCGTCTTATCATCCGGGGGGAATTGTCCAAGGAACAATTACTAGCCGCCGGAGACTCCAAAAATGCTGAGAAAATCCTCGTCAAAATCCGCGGCATCGGTCCCTGGACCGCTAATTATGTCGCGATGCGGTGTCTGAGATTCCCTACGGCCTTTCCTATCGATGATGTCGGGCTGCATAATGCAATTAAATATTTGACAGGCGCAGACAGGAAACCTACGAAAGAAGAGATTCTGAAATTATCAGCCGCTTGGACAAATTGGGAGTCTTATGCGACTTTTTATTTGTGGAGGTTTCTGTATTAACCCAAGAAACAAAACAAGCCTGAACGCGGTGATCCGCATATCAGGCTTGTTTTGTTACAGATACAGGAGTGAGTACGGACGGGGACCCCTATATGGAGTACTCACAGCACTTGATGCAGTCTGCTGTATATTCCGCCAGCAGCAATCAGTTCCTGATGATTGCCCTGCTCGGCAATCCCGTCCGTATTCACAACGATGATGCGGTCCGCATTCTGGATCGTCGTAAGCCGGTGTGCAATAACCAGCGTCGTTCTGCCGGCAGACAGCTCCGCCAGCGATTTTTGAATCAAAGCCTCTGTTTCGGTATCCAGGGCCGATGTAGCCTCGTCGAGTATAAGAATCTTCGGATTCTTGAGAAACATGCGCGCAATGGATAAGCGCTGCTTTTGTCCGCCGGACAGCTTAACCCCCCGCTCGCCGATAATCGTGTCCATCCCTTCCGGAAGACCGTAGATCAATTCCTCCAGAGAAGCGCGCCGGGCCGCCTCCCAGATCTGCTCTTCGGTTGCCGCCAGATCACCATAGGCGATATTTTCTCTAATCGTTCCCGAGAACAGAAATACGTCCTGCTGAACAATTCCGATATGCTTGCGCAGCGAATTCAGCTTCATCTGCCGGATGTCGATCCCATCCACGGTAATTTTGCCCTCTTCGACGTCATAGAACCGAGGGATCAGACTGCAAATGGTAGTCTTACCTGCACCGGAAGGCCCCACGAAAGCAATCGTCTCACCGGCGCGTACAGTCAAATCAATTCCGCTTAGAATTCTGCGGCCCGGTTCATACCCGAACGAAACACCTTCAAAGCGGATATCACCTCTAACCGCCTCAACGGAAACAGCATCCGGCCTATCGGCGACTTCTGGTTCGGTGTCCATAATTTCGGTATACCGCTTGAAGCCGGCAACACCTTTGGGGTAGCTTTCGATGACCGCATTAATTTTCTCAATCGGCTTGAAGAAAATATTGGAGAGCAGCAGGAAAGCCATGAACTCGCCAAGTTCCAGCTTCCCTTTCAGGAAGAACCAGGCCCCGCAGACCATGACGACGACTGTAACCAGACGCATCATCATATAGTTGATCGAGATGCTCTTAGCCATCGTTTTGTATGCCAGCAGCTTCGTTTCCCGGAAACGCTCGTTATCCGCCGCGAATAATTCTTTCTCATGACTTTCATTCGCGAAGGATTGAACGACGCGCATTCCGCCTACATTTTCCTCGATACGTGCATTAAAATTACCGACATCGCCAAACAATCGTTTGTAAGTCCGGGTCATTTTTCTTCCAAATACAAGAATGAGCCAGATCAGGAACGGGATCATGATAAAGGTAAGCAGAGCCAGTTCCAAGTTGATCGTAGCCATCAATGTAAAGGCACCCGCCAGTGTCATGATCGCGATAAAAGCATCCTCGGGGCCGTGATGCGCCACCTCCCCGATATCATTCAAATCATTCGTTACCCGGCCGATCAGATGTCCGGTCTTGTTATTATCATAGAAGCGGAAGGATAACTTCTGCATATGAGCAAACACTTTCTCACGCATCGTCGTCTCGATATTCACGCCAAGCATATGTCCCCAGTAGGTGACGACATATTGCAAAACTGTGTTAAGCGCATAAATGGCCAGCAGACCCAGGCACGCCAGGACGATAACCGTCCAGTTCTCACCCGGCAGCAGATCGTCAATAAACTTGCTGACTGCCAGCGGAAAAGCGAGCTCCAGAAGCCCTGCAATGATCGCGCAAGTAAAATCCAGTAGGAAGAGTCCTTTATAAGGACGATAATAGGAGAAGAAACGGCGCAGCATTGGATCACTCCTCCCTTTCATTTCGTGGGAGTGTGGTGGAGCTGTCAGCATCTTCTTGCAGGTCAAACAATAAGACATATTCTTCAATGACCTGATCAATCGCCTTTAATTCTCCACAGAGCACAGGTCGGATCGCTTCGAATTCCGCTTGCTCAAGCTGTCTGGCTAGTGTGCCTCTTTTGGCCTGCAGTTTCTCCAGAAATAACAGGACACGGCCTCTCCTGTAAGTTTGAGCGCCGCTGCATTTGTGCTCTTTGCCTCTACGCCCTTGATGCTCGCTGCGGTATCCGCTGCCCCCGCCTCCTGCTTGTCCGTCCTGCATCATCAGGTAACGGCCGTTTAGTGAACCAGATCTGTTCCGTTGACTATCATACAAATTCCAGCACCTCTTATTCTATCTTTTGTAAATGAAGAATCTCTGTATACAAATGTATACACTGTCTATCTGGGTGTCAAGAGATAGTTTCGTATTCGACAGATGCAAATCCAGACCCAGACCCAGCATCTCGTATAAACTTCTGAAGCAGATTAACTTTTGCTGTCATCTACATGGCAACTATGGCTTACTGTACCTAAAAAATAACGATGATTGCTGTTTCCCTCTTCTCGCCGTCTATATGCTAAACCTATCTATTTACTCCCTTCAAGCCAATAAAGCTGCCGGCATATGCCCGCAGCTTTATTGGTTGTCTGATGGTAAATAAACAATCGCCATCCAAGCCCCGATCCCTACAGCGTTGCCGCCTGTTCTCGTTTTACTCCGCCGGAATCAGCAGGACGTGCTGGCAGGCCGTCTGCAAGTCTCTCCACGCGCGGTTAACTGCGCTGTCCTGCATGGCGGCAGAGAGCCCCAGGAAGGGGAACAGTTCCAGCCCGCAAGCCAGAGCAGTCCGTGCAGTCAGCAGGCATTCGGCCGAAACTTCCTGTTGAGACGCCTCGGTAAGCTGCTGTTCTTGCAGAAGCTCGTTCCAGGATTCCTCCACGGCCTCCAGGAACATAGCTTCTCTCTCCTTCAAAATTCCTTCCTGCCGCTCCAGCTTCTCCAGTACATGGGCGTCCCTCTTTTTGAGAAGGATCAATTCCCTGGCCTCTTCCAGGAAGTGCTTGGCAATGCCCAGGCTGACTGCTGCAAACGATGCTTGGGCAAAAGGCAGGAACGGATATTGATAAACAGGTTCCTCTCCATAGCCTTTAAGCTCTGCCAAGAGGAATGTCCTCTCCTTGGGGACGAAGGCTTCTTTCGCCATGATCGTATGGCTGGCTGTAGCCTTGAGCCCGAAAGCATTCCAATCTCGGTGAATCTCAATCTGCTCCGGCGCAAAAACGAACGAGCGGATTTCAGGCTGCGCTTCCTGCTGCTCATCCCCTTCCGGCTCTACGATACAGTTAGCCGTGAACACTGTTGCATGTGTAGAGCCGCTGCAATATTTCCAGCTGCCGTTAACTATGTAGCCGCCATCGACCCGCTTTGCCGTTCCAGATGGAGAACCGCTTCCTGCGATCACGGCCTCTGGAGACATGTAGACCGAACGTGCCACATGGCTCTCCATCAATGAAGCGAAGAAGCCTCCACCCGATCCGATATTGACCAGCCAGCCGAAGCTGCCGTCAATTCGGGAGCATTCTACGAATATGCTCACAGCTTCCGGCAAGGAAGCCATCCTGCCTCCCAATTCCCGGGGGACGAACAGTTTGAACAATTTATGGTCATAAATAAGCTGCAGCACTTTTTCTGTCACTGCACCTTCTGTCTCCATCCTTAGTGACTGTTCTCTGATCTCACTGACCTGCTTTTGCGAAAACAACATTCCTCCACCGCTTCCTTTACGCTTCTTTTTATCTTTTTTCATCTATATTAACATGAAGGAACGATTTATAAAAAAAGAAGTGATAGTTAAACCATTATCGCCCTTTAAAGATATGATATAATTTTACAAATCACCAACTTACTCTAGGAGGAATTGTTCACCCATGTGCTTTCACATATCTGTCTGTTCAACGGAAGCCTACCAGGAAAAATATTTGACCTTTCTTCTCGATCATTACTCCGAATTGAACCTTCCTTATTCTTTTCCGATGACACTTACTTTCCTGGCCAGTCCGATTCTTGTAAAAGAAGAAGCCTTCCTTTGCTTTAATGATGAAGATGAGGTTGTCGGAGCATTCGGATACATTTTCGGGACTGGAGAAAACAACTATGAAGATAGCAATGTGGTTCAAATTCAAACGATGTTTATCAAGGAACCTTACCGAACTTCCCGCTTATTTCTGGAAACTATGCAATATGTGATGCAATACATGGCTCAATTGAACAGGAAAGTAACCGAAATCTGTTTCTGGACACCTGTACGAGATGATTTGCACACCTTACTCAACAAACTATTTAAACAAACTGCGGCGCAGGATACGATTTATGGCAGACTGGAACAATACCGCGCCTCTTTCTCCGAGTTGTACGAATACGCGATGCGTTTCCGCCACGAGCACTATTTTGGAACATAAAATGAAATCAGAGCGTCCTGCCGTCCTCGTCATCCGCAATATGTTCACCTACATAAGTCCTTACAAATCTCTAGCTTCTGTCTTCTTTATATGCCTGCTGCTTGATCTGGCTTTTGTTTCTTTGGCACCCTTAAGCTTCAAATTTATGATCGATCTGGCCGTCCTCCCCAAAGATATCCGTACTTTTTACCTTATTGTAAGTGCGCTCGGAGCTGCCGGATTCATTGCTTTTTCCTGTGGAATCGCAAGCGACTACGCTCTCGCTAAACTAAATGCACAAATTCAGCGAGACTTGCGAATGAAGCTGTTTGCACATATGCAGCATGTTAATCTCTTGTATGTACAAGGAAAACGTTCGGGCGATCTGTTGGCCTATTACTCCGTTGATCTGCCTGCTATTGAACGAGCAATGACTATCCTGCTGACGATTGGAATTCAATCCGTTACGGTCGTTGTCATCAGCACGACTCTCTTGTTCTACTTACAGTGGAGCATGGCCCTTTGCATTCTGCTCGGCGCCGGGATAATTTTCGCCGGCCCTTACCTGCTCGGCAGACGCGCCAGCAAAGCTTATGAAGAGGATAAGGAACAGACGGCGTTATTCACCAGTGATCTAGCGGAAAATATCAAGGCGCAAAAACTTATTAAAGGTTACCATCTGCAGGACTATACGATCCGCAAATTTAGCGACAGGCTGCAGCTCTTGTTTGGAACAAACTATCGGCGAAATCTGATGAATGCCCAGCTTGAGCGTATCCCGATGATCAGCCTGCTTATTATCAATCTGATTATTATGGGATTCGGTTCTTATTTGGCGCTCACTGACCACATCACGCTCGGTGCACTAGTCGCCTTCTTCACCATGTATACGTCTATGGGCAACTCCGTCTTTAACCTGACGTTCGCCATCCCCGCATTCACGGATGCAGCGGTAAGCATGAGTCGGATACAACAGTTTTTGTCCGTTACGCATGAGCATGATGACAACCAAAAGAAACTCAAACTACCCGCAAACACGAATCTGACTATTGAGTTCGATCATGTTCAATATGAATATCCCAATGAGAAAGCAGCTTTGCAACAGATCAGCTTACAGATCCCCGCAGGAACAACGACCGCTTTTGTAGGTCCCAGTGGTTCGGGCAAAAGCACTATGCTTCATCTGCTGCTCGGTTTTTTTCAACCGTCGGCAGGACTTGTACGAATCAATGGAATGAACTTGCGAGATATGGATCCCGGTGCATATTTAAATAAGATCGGAGTCGTCTTTCAAGAAACCTTTCTCTTTCAGGGAACGATCTTGGACAATATACGTGTCACAAAGCCGCAAGCTAGTTTAGATGAGGTCATAGAAGCTGCTGTTAAAGCGGATATTCATTCTTTCATCATAGGTTTACCTGGCGGTTATTCAACCGTTCTCCATGAAGAAGGCAACAATTTATCAGGCGGGCAGCGCCAGCGAATTGCGATAGCACGTGCGATTTTGAATAATCCCGCTCTCCTGCTGCTAGATGAAGCTACCTCAGGTCTAGATCCGATTTCCCAAGCTTCGATCCAGCAAACATTCCGCGAGCTTGCCAAGGAACGTACCGTCATATGGGTCACACACGATCTATCCACCATTAGGGATACAGATCAGATCATCGTATTTAAGGATGGGAATATTGTGGAAAAAGGAACTCATCCGGACCTGCTTCTAAGAGGAGACTATTACCGGGAACTGTGGGTAAAACAGTACCCCGGGTCCAAACTGCCGACTCTTTAATAAATCACACGGAGGTGTATCCAACCTATGAGAGCACAATACCGAATCTGTGAAACCGACGAGGACTTGGCTCAATTCACCCTTTTCTTTATCCGGAACCGCCACGATTTCAGCGTCCACTTCACTCTTTATGATGCCATTGTACATACTCTTGAGACGATCCGGGCTTCAAGGATCATGCTTGTTTTAGATCCGTCAGGTCTTACAATAGGTTGGGGCTATTACCGCTATCTGGACCGGAATAACGAACATCACCCACAGGGCGAAATCGCTTTTATCGATTCCGTCATTATTTCTAAAGCCTATCGGGGCAGTCGAGTATTTATGGAAGGATTCCATAGGTTAGTTCAAGTGATGGTTGAAGAAAATACCCAGGTGAAGGTCATTCAATTCTGTGCGCTGGCTGACCATCCTTATCTGAATAAACTTTATAGTAAATTCGCGGACCATACGGGTGAACGGGAAGGTTATTATGGGCAAGAAAACATCTATTCAGCTGAAATTAACAGACTTAAGAACTACTTGAACCAGTTCAAAAGTTTCAATTGACAGAAATTTATCCCACAAGATATACTTTATGGAATCTCATACAAAGGAGGTCATCATCCGTGTTTCCAGTTAAGACAGGTTTTGGTAAAAAGCAAAGTAAAACGCCTTTCTCCTTCCAAGCGGTCAATTTACTGAAGATGAATGAACAACTTAGAATGACACCGGCTGCGGCTCCAGTGAAGTAATGGTTTTACTAGCCTATAAGGCTGCACAAAAACAAGCAAATCCTCTCGGGATCTGCTTGTTTTTTCATTTCAATTCAGATCCGCAACCGCTTAAATTCCGTCAAACAGCTCTTTAAGCATCTTTTCGCGGTTATTGAGAAATTGCTTCGTAATTAAGTAGTGATCGGTTTCTTCATAATTTTTCATCTCGATCCCTTCTGCTGACAAATTGTAGATAACCGAATCCGGATAAGCCATGAGGATCGGTGAATGCGTGGAAATAATAAACTGGGATTGTTCCCGAACCAATTCATGGATACGGGTCAGCATAGCCATTTGCCTGAGCGGTGATAAAGCGGCTTCCGGCTCGTCGAGGATGTACAGCCCCTGACCCCCAAAACGGTGTATAAAGGTGGCAAAGAAAGCTTCACCGTGAGATTGTTCGTGCAGGGATTTCCCCCCGTATGAATCTTTGACAGGCGCTCCAAAAGAAAAATCCCGGTCTAACTGTTCGATATTCGTAGCCAGATTATAATAACTTTCCGCCCGGAAAAAGAATCCGTCTCGGGGCCTCTGCGGCCCTCTTATCAAGCGGATATACTCATGCAAATTAGAATGAGTGGCTTCTGTGGAGAATGTGAAATTCTTGGTACCACCCTCCGGGTTAAAACCCAAGGCCACAGCAATAGATTCCATGAGTGTCGACTTGCCCATCCCGTTTTCTCCGATAATATAAGTCACTTTAGGGTGGAAGTCCAATTGATTCATCTGCTTGAGCGCTTCGATATTAAACGGATACTGATTTAAAGAAGGAAGATCCGGACGCATGATTTGCATCCTTCTAAGAAAAGAACTGTGCGAGTCCCACATCATGACGGTTTCACCTCTAATTCTCCGGTCGAACAAAGTGCTCTCCCCGGTATTTCTTTCTTCATTATACGACAATTATCTCCTGTCCACGCTCTGCTTGATGGAATTCAGTTTAGCCACTTTACATGGAAAGAATCGTTATACTTTAACTTGCCATGCACAGTACCTCTGTCTTGTGTTATGATAAAAAAACTATATCGAATTGGAGGGGTTACGTGTGATAGATTTTATCCGGGTCTGGACTTTACGCGGCTAATTGAATAGCGCTAAAGACTCTGTCTGTGTACAGAGGACTCAGGATAGGTCTGTCTACTTTTAGAGGTAACCCTTGTCGGCTAAGGAACCGGTGACACTTTACCGTTCCATTCTTTACCTTCAAAACGGGAACATCATTTTCATACCAGTTAACAAACAACAATCAAGGAGAGTCCCACTCTTCCCTTGTTTGTCGTCGCTGCTTTCTTGTATGAACAGACACTATCTGGCAGGTAAGGACTAACTCCTTCCCGCTTCACACTGAAGTCCTCTTCTCTTCCAACACAGACGCGTGGTCTGTGTTTTTTGTTATGTTTAACCCAATGAGAGGATGATAACTAGATGGAACCCATCAAACAACATGCAATAACCGTAGGAGTAAATCTTTTAAACCGCTCCGACTTCCAATACTCGATGGAGGAGCTTCGCAATTTGGCAGCGGCCTGTCAAGTCCAGGTCGTTGGAGAACTTAGCCAGAAGGCTAGCCGTATTGTGCCCTCGCATTATATCGGAACCGGTAAAATTGATGAATTAAGAGCCCTTATCGAAGAAAAAGAGGCCAATGTGGTCATATGCAACGATGAGCTGACTCCTTCACAAATACGCAACCTGGAATCATCTTTAGAGTGTAAAGTCATAGACCGCACCATTCTAATCCTGGATATTTTTGCGGAAAGAGCTCAAACCAGAGAAGCCCAGCTTCAAGTAGAAGTGGCCCAACTGCAATATATGCTCCCGCGTCTGGTCGGCCTCCGGGAATCTTTGGGAAGACAAGGCGGCGGAGCCGGATTCAAGAACAGAGGCTCCGGAGAAACCAAGCTTGAGCTTGACCGACGTAAAATCGAGGAACGAATCTCGATCCTTCAGACCGAACTGGAGAAACTCGTCGCCAGACGTCAGACCCAGCGCAAACAGCGCCACAAGAACGAAGTGCCTGTCGTTTGTCTAGTCGGATACACGAATGCGGGCAAATCCAGTTTGATGAATGCAATGATAGACACCTATAATCCTCAGACGCACAAGCAAGTATTGGCCAAAGATATGTTGTTTGCCACTTTGGAAACGTCTGTCCGGAATATTAGCCTGCCCGACCGCAAATCCTTCCTGTTAACCGATACGGTAGGCTTTGTAAGCCAGCTCCCCCATCATTTGGTGAAAGCGTTCCGTTCGACGCTTGAGGAAGTGACAGAAGCCGATTTGTTAATTCATGTCGTGGACGTCTCTAATCCCGAGTACGATCAGCATATTGCGGTTACGAATGAAACGCTGAAGGAGCTGGGAGCCGATCATGTCCGTACGATTTATGCTTATAATAAAGCCGATCTGACGGATATCGAATACCCTGCGGTGGAAGGCGATGATGTGTACTTATCTGCCACGCAACCGGCTGGAATCAATGAGCTGACTCAGCAGATCCGGAGCCATCTTTTTCAGAATTATATCCAGTGTGAAGTTCTGGTTCCTTACGACCAAAGCCGCCTTGTGGCCTATTTCAATGAACATGCGTATGTGAAGTCAGTCAGCTATGAGGAGAATGGAACCAAATTAGAACTCGAATGCAAGGCATCGGTATTAGAGGCCTGCCGTGACAATCTCACACGACTATAAAAACAGGATAGGCTTCATTTAGCCTAATAAGTAAGCATATCCCGGGCAATAGCAAAAAGACCTCCGCGATCGCCTAAGGTGAACCGGGGGTCTTTGCTGAGCCTGTCATCTACAATGACAACAACAGGTTTATGTAATTCTCTAACATTTCTCTGGCATTAACGTACAGAGACACTTCTTAGTACATAATCTCCACTATCTGTCTTGGTGTATTCAAAATTAACAGTAGTCGCACTAAAAGAATCCCAATCTTTCGGGCTGAATTTATACGAGAAATTTGCAACTTCTAATTTAGAAGGTTTAAAAGGAATTTTAACATCACTGGAAGAAACGGATGTTAAAGCAGTGCCATAATTAGCAATAGTCGTGGCATCGTTCGCCTTTTGTACTTTGGCTACATTGTCTTTAAAAAGTTTTTTGGAATACTCGCGGCCCGGCATATATTTATTACCGTTTTTATCCGCCACATTCCCGTCTACATACGCATTAAACTTGCTCATATCGCTGGTCTTCAAAGCTTCCCCATAGAGCTTGATCAGTGCAACAGCTTGTGTCTGCAGGTCTGAAGCGGATTTGTCCGGATCGAAATCGCCCGGCAGTCTATCAGCTCCGCCGCTAGCCGGCACGCTTACGGATCCGCTGCCGCCTGGATTGGATGGAGTCGTAGTACTACTGCCGCTGCTGTTTCCAGCGCCATCTTTGTAAGGAATTCCATCAGTGGAAGAACCGGAACCTGATTTGATATAAATCGTTTGGGTATCATCATCCCATTTCACTTCCGCCCCAAGCGCTTCCGCTACTGCACGCGCAGGCAAGTAGGAAGATCCTTCATACACGACCGGAGCAAGCTTGACGCCGTCGCTGTCCTTAGGTACCCATGACTTTCCGTTTACTTGGAACTTAATATCGTGGTTTAAATAAGCCTGAATCTTTTCAATCCCGCCGGCAGCGAATACCCCCATTGATCCGAACAATAAACTTGATGCCACAATGGATGAAACAAATGCCTTTTTACTGATATACATCGTGTGACTTCCTTCCTAATATATTCTTTATATACCTTATATAAAGATATCATATTAGATTATATTATAAAAGTTAAATAATTTTTATTCTTAGTAATGATAATTATTGTCTTTGTAAATTCCTTATAAAATAGAATAAGAAAAAAGCGTACCCGTTTAATGGATACGCTCTGTGGCTTTACGGCTCTATGCTCTGTGCTCTGTGGCTCTATGCCTCGAAGGCACTACGACAATGTGCAGTCCTATTGGCTGGCAACACGATCCACAGCCGTCTCGTCCTTGGCTGATTTCTTAATCTGTTTGCTTCGCAGCTGTCCGCAGGCTGCATCAATGTCGGTTCCATGCTCCAGCCGAACGCTGCAGCTTACGCCCTGTTTCTTGAGCGTGTCGTAGAACGCATCAATGGATTCCTGTGTGCTTCGCTGATATTGGCTATGCTCGTCTACCGGATTGTACGGAATCAAGTTCACGTTGGCAAGCTGGCGGCGGTCGCCAATCAGTTCGGCCAGCTCCAGTGCATGCTCCCTCTGGTCATTTACGTCTTTCAGAAGGATATATTCTAACGTGATTCTCCGGTTGGTCTTGTCCAAATAATAGTCGATGGCCTGCATCAGCTTCTCAATCGGATAAGCCCGGTTAATCTTCATAATCCGCGTCCGGAGTTCATTGTTCGGCGCATGCAAAGAAATAGCCAGGTTGGTCTGCATATCACTATCGGCGAACTCCATGATCTTAGGTACAAGACCGCTTGTAGATACCGTGATATGTCTTGGACCGATTGCAAGACCCTTATGGTCTTTGACCACCGTAATGAATTTGGACAGATTCTCGAAATTATCGAACGGCTCGCCGATTCCCATCACGACTATGTGACTGACACGTTCAGCCTTGCCTGCCTGATCCAGATGAAGCTGCACGTTCATAATCTGCTCTACGATCTCGCCGCTGGACAGATCCCGGCTTTTACTCAGCAGTCCGCTTGCACAGAAACTGCATCCGATGTTGCAGCCGACTTGAGTCGTCACACAGACAGACAGCCCGAATTTATGTCTCATCAAGACCGTTTCGATCAGATTGCCATCCTGCAGCTTAAACAAGAACTTAACCGTTCCGTCCGCCGATGCCTGTTTAACATGCTCCTCCAGCGTTTGGATGACATAATGATCCGCCAATAATTGAATGCAGTCCGGATTCACATCCGTCATATCCGAAAAACTTGTTACCCGTTTACGGTAAAGCCATTCCCAAACCTGAGTGGCCCGGAATTTTTTGTGCCCATATTCTAAAAGCCATGCTGCCAGTTCATCAAAAGTCAATCCATATATGGACTCTCTATTCATTGCGTAATCCTCTTTTCCAACCTAATAATTCTGTCCCTTCTACATTATGCAGCCGAACAGCTAACGATCTGTCTATTATTGTCCCAGAAAATTTTTATTAAAACAAGTGGAGCCGTTTATTTCATATGACTTTTTACGCATAATTGCAACTAAGGGAGATGATTCTAGGGCAATTGCATTTCTCCTTGAAGAAGGGGAGATTATGAATGATTTACAACAATCCAATACAAAAAAATCTATAAATTTTTTTGATAACGATGAAGAAGCTTTAATTTGGTTGAATGAATATCCAATATAAAACCTTTATTGAACCAGTTGCTCTCAATCAAATGGTTTTTGTATGCCTGCAAATGCTGCTTTTCAGCAGGAATTCGTTCTCGGCTCTAACAACAATTTTCCAGGATAGAACTTTTATTTTCCAATTATCCCCATTGAAATTGTATACCTTGCCCATAACCTGTTTCAGCTATCCAACCATTTGTGTTATTGTATATTTATTCCATCTATTAATACAACTGCCTAATACCATTTTGTCAATTGCCAGGTTTAACATTAATCGTCAGGAAGGTGAATGAAATTGAAATGGAAACAACTGATCGTTATAGGGAGCTGCAGCTTAGCATTCGGAGCTACTTGCTATGCCGCTGGAAGTGTGGAAAGCATACAGGCTTACATCAATCATTCGATCAAGATAACGGTTAACAGTCTGGGTTGGACTCCCTTGGATAGAGAAGGCAATGAACTCTCTCCTGTCATCATAGACGGCCACTCTTATTTGCCTACCGAGGCAGTCGTGAAAGCATTGGACGGACAAGTACGCTGGAATGAGGAGACCAAGACTATTGCGATCACTTCATCCGGTAAAAATCAATCTCCCGTACCAGGCAGTGCAGAAGCCGAGAGGGATCAACAGATTCTTACCCAGATCAACGCACTGAAAGAAAAGCTGCATATCGGAATCACACAAGATGAAGTACGGGCATTCGTACAAGAAGAATTAAAGATCGCAGACGATCAAGGTGACTCGGAGAATGGAGCCGACGCTTTCTGGAAATATGATTTTTTCAAAAAGGACGGATATCATTCTACTCTGCCGGATCACATTGTAGATGAAGAAGGTTTAGTTAATCGGAATGTTGGAGCTTCTTTATTTATATCATGGAAAGACAAACAATTACTGCTTTATACGATATCTTATGTGAATCCCGTTAATCAGAAAGTCTACCTCTTTGCAATGCATCCGGACGGAACGATTTCTGATGGCCCGGTAAGCCAGTAACGAACCTACTGAATTTCTCATAAGATCGTTCGAATTGTTTAACTAGGATTTGTTAATATCAAAGAAGAAAGAACGGTTATATATCGAATGTAGTCTATATTGAAGGACGATCTGCTTATGTCTGGGAGGTTTATAATGAAGGTCAAACGAATCGTGGCCAATATAAACACGAAGGAGATCACGGAAGCTAAATGCTTCTATCAAGATGTGCTCGGCCTTGATTTAATGATGGATTATGGTTGGATTACCACTTATGGTTTAAACGAGGAGATGACCATTCAAATTAGTTTCGCTTCACAGGGAGGTTCAGATACGCCTGCGCCCGACTTGTCGATTGAAGTCGATGATGTCGATGCTGCATTAGAAGGCATGAAGAGAGCTGGCTTTCCAATAGAATATGGGCCTGTTGATGAGCCTTGGGGCGTTAGACGATTCTATGTCCGTGACCCGTTCGGTAAGCTCATCAACATTCTTGCTCATGAACAAACGGGTTCCACATAATAATCATCATAATATGTAAGAACCCTTTATTGTCATCAAATACGAGGAAGAGGCTGTCCCTTAGTCATTGACTTTTGGGGCAGCCTCTTCCTCGTATTCACACGCATATGCTCATTTGACAATCGCTTGAGCAGGCAGCAAACGGTCCAATACGTAAATATTCGCCAGCCTCGTTGGAGTAAAATTCGATGCGAAGCCGATACCCAGTTGAGCCTTCTGCGAGTGACTCGGATCAGGAATCCGGATAGCCAGACCTTCCGGTTCCCGGAACGACAGGTCCGATCCGGCTGTAATCAACTGCTTGTCTACAACTCTGCCCGTCTGCAAATCAACAGACGTCAGGTACGTATTCCCGGTCGGAGCGACAGAACCTGCGGAGCCGTAGGAAGTGCCTTCCAGCAAGTACAAGTAACCGCCATAGGAGGCAAATCCCTGGAATGTCCCGACACTCGGCTGTGGAACATCCGCAATTGCCGCATATTCATTGCGCTTTACCGCCTCCAGGTCATAGACGGCGAACCGGAATACGCCCTCTTTGCGGTATCGCATCGTGAGAAGACCGTTGGCCGAATCAAGATTAACCGTTGTACGGTCGGCTCCTTCTATCAGTTCATGCTTCTGTATACCCGCCGTGTCCGGTGTCAGAACTTTCCCGCTTTCGAACGGGAATCTCGCAATCCGGCTCCCCCAACCGCTCTTGCCCTCAGTAACGGAATCGGTTTCCGTCCACAGGTAGGCATTACTGCCCACGGACTCCACACCGATCTGAACTCCGTGACCGAATCCTTTCAGGAACATGTGTCCGAGCTCGTTACCGGCCATATCCAGCTGAGTTAAGGTTAGATCACCTCTGAGATCCCGCTCCGCCCCGCTTACCGGCGAGGATTCTCCGGGAAGCTGCTGGCCTCCCGCCATAAGCTGAACCACATAAATGCGCTGATTTACATTATCGAAGGCGAAGGATTGCATCACAGTTCCGTTATGCAGCGCTTTTTCCCGGATGAGTTCGGTTGCAGGCTCCGAAAGCACGAACATTTTGGATGACAGGGGCGATTTAACAGCCGTTACTTGAACTGGCAGAATCGGCAGCAGACTCAAGACGGCTATTCCCGCCACCGTTCTTGCCAAGTTCTTTCTGCTAAACAACGGGCGGATCACTCGTTTTGCTATTCCGTTTAATTTGTTCATCCCGCACCTCCACATTTATATTATTTCAGAATACGTTCGGTCTCTTTCTTGAAGGTATCTAGGGTAGCTTCAATGTTCTTGTTATCGTACATGATGGCCTGGATCGCTTTGAAAAACTCCTGCATGACCTGAGTCCATGCCACGTGCTTGTTAGTGTCAACCGCATACTGCAATTGATCATAGGCTACTTTACGGTTAGGCTCCTTGGCCCAGAGATCTTTCATTTGCTGTGATTCAGCCATTTTCTTAGTAAATGGCAGATAGCCCGTATCCAGAATAAACTGCAAACCGCCGTTTGGATCGGTCATTGTCCAGTTAATGAATTCCCATGCAGCCTCTTTGCTTTTCGAGTCGGCCATCATAGAAATATTGGCGCCACCCGTCGGGTTAGCGTACACCTGATCCATCGGCAGATAAGCGGTCACGTAATCGAATTTGGCACTGTCTTTCAGACTGCCGATCACACCCGTTGATTGATACATCAACCCGATTTTACCGCTCGTAAACATCTGATTCACGATATTACCGGAATCTTGAGCAGGTGGATAGTACAGTGCTCCCGTTGCCTGCTGTTCCTTCAGGAATTGAAACGCTTTGACGCCTTCCCCGTTATTAAATCCGATTGAAGTCGCCTCGTCGTTGAAAAATTTGCCCTTGGCCTGAGAAATCATCGCAATCGGGTACCACGTATCATAAGGCATGCTGTAGCCGTAACGCTTGAACTCGCCATTTTCCTTGATGACTAGAGCATTGGCTACCTTCTTCAGATCATCCCATGTTTTGGGAATGGCAAGCCCTTTCTCATCCAGCATCGTTTTGTTTACATGAAGAATGGGAGTGGAACGATTTAACGGAAGCGAGACGAGCTTGTTATCAAAAGTAGAATGCCCCATTAAGCCTGCCGTAAAATCATCCTTACTTAGTCCGGACTTTTTCATATAGGGAGTCAGGTCTTCGAGGACATCGGATTCCGAGAACATCTGAATGTAGGCCCGCTCCAGCATAGTGATATCCGGTCCGGTCTTGGCGGCGACAGACTGCTGCAGTTTCGTGACCGTTTCGTCATAAGATCCCTGGAAAGTACCCACAACCTCAATTTTATCTTGAGATTCATTGAATCGTTTGATCATGCCGCTCATGTAATCGCCGTTCTTACCGCCTAAGGAATGCCAGAATTGCACGGTCGTCTTCCCTGCCGCATTAGTCGGCGCTTTCTCGCTGCCCTGAACTTCGCCTGGATTCTCCTGGCCGGAGCAGCCTGCGAGTACACCCGACACCATTGCAGCTGTCAGTATGAGTGCGGACCATTTTTTTCTCATCGTAAATCCCTCCATTTGAATGAAAAGTGTTTTCCGGCAGTTGCTTTATTTAATTCCGGAGTATACAAAAGCTTTGACAATTTGCTTCGAGGCCATGAGATATACTAGGAGAATCGGGACAACCAGCACCACGTTGCCGGCCATAATAATATGCCAATTGCTGATCCCCTCCGTCTCGCGCAGCATGGCGATTCCCATCGTAAGCGGACGGACCGCTGCAGAATCTGTCATAACCAGCGGCCAGAAATAATCGTTCCAGTGGCTAACAAAACTGAATAACGCAATCGTCGCCAGAGCGGGCAAGGACATCGGAATCATGATTTTCCGTATAATCTTGAATTCACTCGCATTATCCAGCCGCGCGGATTCAATGATTTCTTGCGGGATTTGCATAAAATACTGCCGGAGCAGGAAGATGCCGAAGGCGTTGGACATGAACGGAATAATCTGAGGCCACAGTGACTTGATGAGACCCAGATCGGCCAGCATGAGATAAACGGGAATGAAGGTTACCTGGCCGGGAATCATGAAAGCAAGGAGCACCATGCCGAACAAAATTTCTTTACCGAAGAACTTATATTTGGCGAATGCATACGCCGCCGGGATCATCACCATCATTTGTACGCAAATGATGGAGAACGTGATGATGACCGAGTTTTTAGCATATGTCAGAAAAGGCCCTGCCTTCATGGCATCAACAAAATTAATCCACTGCGGAACTGACGGAATCCAAGTCGGCGGGAACGCCATTGTCTCCTCGAACGTTTGCAGGGACGTTGAAATCATCCACAGAAACGGGATTACGAATAACAGAAGAACAACAGCTTTCAATAGAAAGCTCAGGACGTGCCGAAAGACTTTTAAATCAAATGTCACGGATGGAACACCTCCTTCTGGATGAATCTAAGGCGCTACTGGTAATGAACTTTTTTGGACAATAAGCGGAAGTACACGAAGGTCAAGACTGCAATAATCGCCATCAGAATCACGCCAGTGGCGGACGCGTACCCGATGCTGTTCGATCTGAATTCGTAAATATAATAGACAAGTGTGGTCGTAGCGCCGCTCGGTCCCCCGCCTGTCATAATTTTGACGGTATCAAATACTTTAAAGGACCCGATAGTCATAATAATCAGAATGAAAAACAGCTGGGGCGAAATAAGCGGCAGCGTAATTTTCGTAAATACTTTGAATTTACTGGCATTATCCAGTGCAGCCGCTTCGTAGATCGTAGGCGGAACACTTTGCAGTGCCGCTACAATAATCAGCGTATAGTACCCGATATTTTGCCAGACCGAGACCAGAATAACGGAGATCATGGCCGTGCCGGAACTTTGCAGCCAGGGGGAGCCCGGCAGTCCGACCGCTTTCAGGACATAATTCAGGAGACCGTGACTAGGCTCCATCAGCCACATCCACACAAGCGCAACCGATACGATGGAAATAATATGAGGTGTAAAAATCCCAGCCTGGACGATTGCGTTAAATCGTGTTTTTTTATTGAGCCAGACGGCAATCAGAAGCGATAGGATCATCGTTAAGCCCACGACTCCGATTGTATAGATCACGGTGTTCCATAAGGCGGTGTAGAAATCATCTCTGGAAAAAATCTGGGTATAGTTATCCATTCCAATGAATTTACTTTTATCTTTGTTCATGAGGTTATACTTATAAAAGCTTAATTTGATCAAATAGAACACCGGGTAAATGACGAACAGAAGAATACCTGCCATGGCCGGCAGAATCATAAGATACGGACGGACGGCTTCCCATATTCTTTTTTTATCCATGCCTCTGCCCTCTAAGCACATTCAGATAATCCGCAAACCGCCGGTCATCCCGGTTGATTACCTGCTCATCCTCTCCGAAGAAAAAGAGCTTCTCCGCTCCGATATCCAGGAAGACGATATCGTCAACCGAGAACCTGTCTTCCGTGCATTTGATCATAAAAGAATGATCACCGGATTTGACTTGGTAAATGGTCTCCGAACCCAGCATCTCTCTTGTGGCGATTACGCCCTGAACCGAGTAGTGGGCTTCTCCCTGTTCCTTGGACAAGATCGCACCTTCGGGGCGAAAACCGAATTTAACGCCATCTATTCCCAATTCGCCGATATTCATTGGCGGTACACCAATGAACTGGGCGGCGAACAAATTGCTCGGATGATGGTAGATCGTTTCTGGAGCCGCTTCTTGCTGGATTTTGCCCTGATTCATCAGGACGATCGTATCCGCCATTGACATGGCCTCCACTTGGTCGTGAGTAACATAGACGAATGTAGTCCCTAGTTTCTTGTGCATTTCAATCAGCTCGATCCGCATCTGTACCCTAAGTTTGGCATCCAGATTGGAAAGAGGTTCATCCATCAGAAAGACCGACGGTTTCTTAACCATGGCACGCGCCAAGGCCACTCGCTGGCGCTGGCCTCCCGACAGCGTAGACGGTTTACGGTCAAGGTACGGCCGCAGCCCCACCGTTTCGCTTATGCTCTCAACCAGACGTGTCCGCTCTTCTTTGGGTACTTTGTTATTCTTGAGTCCGAATTCAATGTTCTCCCTCACCGACATCGTCGGATAAATGGCATAGTTCTGAAAGACCATGGCAACGCCTCTTTGCCCCGGGGCAATTCGCGTGACATCTTTTCCGTTGATCAGAACGGAACCGGCTGTTTGAGGATCCAGGCCGGCAATCATCCGCAGAAGAGTTGTTTTGCCGCAGCCCGACGGTCCTACGAGGACGGTAAACTTGCCGTCTTCGATTGTGAGATTCAAGTCTTTGATAATGACATTCTTATCGAAGGCTTGAGTAACTTGCTGAAATTCAATGGATGCCAAGAGTATTTCCTCCTTCTCATCTGCAATGACTTCTATACTCTGGTCACGTTGAGCATGAATGAACTCTGTTGAAAAAGTAATTCATTTACACTCGTAAATGTTCATTTATGCTCAATTACAAGTTTAGTCAGCAATTGTTTTGTGAGTATTACGCTCATTTTAAGAATAAGTAAAGCTAAAGTAATCGCAATATTTTTAAACTTATTTGAATGATTGCGCTTTCATTATAAAATGAAAGAGAAGGACTGCCGGGTGCAGTCCGTTTAATTGCTCGTTCTTAACTTAAACGTCGTTATATGATACAATTCATGCTACGACTTGCACTGTGTCACCAGTGAAAGTCGAGGATGGTTTTTTTCCAGTCCCGGTGAGCCAGGGCAGACTCCATAGCGCCAGCGAAGTCGTCTGCCTTGCTCACAACCGTATACTGATCGGGAAGCAGCTGCCTGAGTGTACGCTGACACTCCTTACTCTCCATAACTTTCATCACTTCCGCAAAATCACCGATTGAACTGCGGCTGCTGCCGTGAATCGTAAGCCCCTTTTCCAGAATATCCCGCGTATTAATGGGTACCAGGTCTTCACTGACGCCCATCGCGATCAGATGCCCTCCCGCTTTCAAAAGATCAATTCCTTGATTAATCGCGCTCTCGCTGAAACGACCGCCTGTACATTCCACTACGATGTCTACACCATCAGCCGAGTCAAAATTATAATGCTGAACCATCTCGGTTGCCGCGAAAGTGAATTCATCCAGCTTCTCTCTAACAGCTCCGAACACCGTCAACCGGTCGCGTTCTAAGCCGAAAGCATGGTGCAGCATAGCTGCGGTTAAATACCCGACAGGTCCGTCGCCAAACACGGCAACACGCGCATGTTCGAGCACTGGACTTATTCCTCTGAGTGCCCGGTAAGAGACACTGCACAATTCAGCCAATACGGCGATTTCATCCGGGACGGAATCCGGAATCGGTATGACGCAAGGTGCTGGCAGGACTAAACGGCTCTGGGCGATACCGTCCGTTCCGCTCCCTAGGAATAGGCCGCGTGTACAATAGTTATCCGGAATTTCGCCGCGGCATGCCGGACAGCATTGATCCGGCTCCAAATCATGAAGCAGATGCCCCGGAAGGTTGGGGACGATTACGACTCGCTGGCCTGGAGCGAGCTCAGTCCCATTGCTTTGGACAACAGTGCCTATCCCTTCATGAAGCAGAGCCATGGGCAATTTCCTGGCGAGAATTTCGGGTTTTCTCATGCCGCCGTAATAGCGGAGATCTGCATGACAGATGCTGGCAATCGTCGGGTTGACGACTACGAAACCTGCGGGAATCTCTCTCTCCACCAACATCTCTTCAACTACATGCGGTTCAGTCAGACGTAAAGTGCGTGAATGCACGGTACCTGTTGTTGCAACGCCCAATTCTCATTGCACCTCCGTTAATTTGATACAACTATATGAAGTTCACTAGCCCTCGCATGAACGCAGTGAAGGGTTCACCGGAGTGACGCCGATGGATTGCTCGTATGTACACATTCAAATTCTTATACGAGCATTTCGGGGTTGTTCAATGTTCGTTAAATGTTCATTTATGCTTGTTATTGCATTATTAGATTAACCTGTTAAAAACCTCACTGTCAATCCCCATTTTTTTATTTTTCTCATAAAAGGATCTAAAAGAGCGCAAAAACACCTGAAATCAGCTGATTTCAGGTGTCAGAAAACTCCATATTCAGAAGGTCATACGGAAACTCTATTTGGAATATATGTTTATTCCCGGGTCTTCCCTTTACAATGTGGTAGAGGAATAAATCTTTTTGTTTATTTCTGCGTGTATATTGATAAACATGTAATAGAATTTAACTGCCAAAGAGTTCTAATCATAGTAATCGCTATTCTTCGCCACCCGTATTAACGACTGTACACTTTATTCAAACTGAAATTGTTTAAAGGCCTCTATAAATAAGGCGGGATCTTCTTTGACTGTATAAGGGTAAACGCCCTGCTTCGTATGCAGATAGAAGATACCCATCTCGCGGCCCATGGGACGGTAGGACATGTCGAACACTTCTTCGATTGCAAATTCGCGGTACCGGGTTACTATCCTATCTCTATATAAATACATGTTCCGGTCATGGACGATAGTTTTTTGCTCAATTCCGTCGACTTTCCGCTGTATTTTATAATAAGCCTGGCTGGCGATCCATGTCATGTTGTTCCCTCCGGACTCCTGCATGTGCAAGGCTGAATTTTCTCTGGTCGGTTCTGATTACGCAGATTAAGTATAACAAAAACCTCTCGATACGGAAAAAGCCCAATAAACCCTCCGCTGACAGAAGGTTTACTGGGCAAGTTCCTCTTGGCCTCGGACGTGAGGAGCCGGCAAGTTACGTAGTTCCCAACCCGTCCACAATTTCCGTAACCTGTTTCCGGTTCAATTTGCCTACGCCGGAAGTGATTGCTTTGAGCGTACCGCGCGCCAACTCAAAAGGAATCCGGCAGAAGTTGCGTGCCGGGCCCGGCTTGAGCTCATTTATATAAGCATCGGCTAGCATGAGGTTCCGCTTGGTGTACTGGATCATCGTTTCCTGACTCCACTGGTCCGGGAAGAAATCCACACCTCTAACCATATCTTCCTTCCGGTTCCGCAGGATATTCACCGCCTGGAGCCCGCGTCCGAATGCGACGGCTTTGGCCGGATCACTCTCTGTGCCATCGTACCATTTCCAGAGATCGGACAGCAGTTCGCCTACGGCACCAGCCACACAATAGGTATAATAATCCAAATCTTCTTCCGTTTTAATATCCCAGCCTTTTTCCACCCATTCCGACATCTGTCTGGACATTTTGGCTGTACTCTTCGTGACGAATCCCGCTGCCAGTTTAGGACATAGCACGATCCAGTCATGAATCCGTAAAGAAACCGGCGGAAGCGCTTCTTTATAAGGCGAGAAAAGCGCAGTATAGTCGTCTGCCCCTCCGGACTCTTCCAGAATTCTGCTGATTCCTTCCAGAAGTTCTACCTTAACTGCGACCGGAAGATCGGGATGATCTTCAATCTCATCAATAGCCCTCATACACAAGTAAGCGGAAGCCACGGCTTCTTTTAGACCCGGGGACAGACGGGCAATAGGGATATAGAAAGTCCGGCTCGTGAGAAGGAGCATTTTCATGGCATCTTTTAGTAGTTTATTCATCTATTTATTGGATCTCCCCAAAGAAGTTTATGGTCTTGAATGCTGCTTGCTTGCCGCATCCAGACAAAGAAGGCCTTGGATTAAAGACCTACTTAAATAGTTAACCATATTTCGTGGAACAATTACAACTTTTCCGATAGATTGTTAGCCCTTTACGTATATTTTTTTAGAAGTTTGTGATTTTTCCAATAAAACTATTCATTTTTCGCTAATGTTCCTTACAAAAAAAGAACAGGTTAATTCCCTGTCCTCTTTTCGATACAACAATCTGCCGGAACATGATCCGCGAGCCATACTTCATTACCGGCGTAATAAAAGGCACTCCCCTGCTGGACAGCCTGGATCGTATCCACTTCTATAATAACCAGCTCCCCCCGCCTGCTTCCCGCCAGTTCAGCAAAATGAAGCGTCTCCGATAGATGGACATACTGCCGCTGCATGGAAGAAATACCGTTTTTCAGAATACTCACAACCGCTTTGGTATTGGTTCCATGGTAGAGCTTGGGTGGAGGGTTGCCCGGTGTATAGCTGATTTTGTCATGACTGTGCCCGTATCTTGCCCGGATCCTCTCTCCCTTTATTTCGAACCGCTGCTTGTCAGAATTTCGCACTACCGAATAAATATCCTCTATGACGATATTCCCCCATCTTTTCTGGGAGCGGAGCCCTTGCAGCAATTCATCCAGTGTGCAGAAACCATCTTCGGTTAGATAAATACCGAACTGCTCGGGTGTATGTCTTAAAATTCGGGTCATTATCCTGCTTAGACTTATCTCTTCTTTTGCCTGTACCATGTTTAAGCTCCCTTGATCGTCGCCATCGGCGTGCATTTAGCTACCACCTGAGCAAGTTCCGCACCTACGACACTCTCGATTATTTGATCCACATCTTTATAAGCCTGCGGAGACTCGTCCAGGATGGATTCTAATGATTTCTGGTTAACCACAATCTCATCCTTTGTGCCGACGCGCATAACTGACGCAAATTCATCTACAGAGATCAGTCTCTTCGTTGCACTGCGGGAGCGGATCCGGCCTGCTCCGTGACAGATGGAATGAAAGTTCGATTTGCCGGACGAAGATCCTACCATAATATAAGAGGAGGTCCCCATCGAACCCGGAATGAGGGCCGGATGTCCTGTTAAGCGATAAGGTGCCGGATTATCCGGGTGGCCTGCCGGCAGAGCCCTTGTTGCTCCTTTACGGTGAACGAAGTAAGAATTCCCCTCCGCTTCTTCCTCCCATGCGTAGTTATGCATCAGGTCATAGAGAGTCTTCATCTCGAATTTGGAGCCGAAGATATCTTTACAGCCTTCGCGGACTGCATAAGCGATAAGATGGCGGTTTACGACCGCATAATTGAGAGCGGAATACATTAGATCCACATAGTCCCGGCCAAGGGGATGAGACAGCGGCGCGAATAACAGCCGCGGATCGGCTGTTCCCAGACCTTCCGCCCGCATCATTTTAACCATGTCACTACTGCAATATTGATTTACCGATCCTCCCCAGGCACGCGAGCCGGAATGAATCATCACGATGATTTGTCCATCGAACAATCCCCACGCTTCGGCGATCTCCCGGTTCTCCGACGCAATTTCTACGGACTGTATCTCCACAAAGTGATTTCCTCCACCCAATGTACCGAGCTGACGGTGTGAACGGTGCCACACATTGTCCGGAAACCGGTTTAAGGCATTCTCATCGAAACGAAACTTACTGGATTCCACATGTGTGAGAGAAGTCGCTTTCCGCGGTGTATAGCTGTCCGGAATATATTTTTTCGGCAGGCCATGCAGACCTTTTTGGACCACATGCTCCAGCCGTATATCCGAGAAATGCCCTCTTGCATGCGCTTCGACAGGCAGATAAGACTCGATGGCTTTAATCAGCTTTCTACGCAGTTTAACTTCTTTCAGTTCATCCTTATGAAGATTAGTTAAATGTACCCTCATGCCGCATCCGATATCGCTCCCCACAATTGAAGGCGAAACATAACCGTCGTGTGTGTTCCATACGGCTGTCGTTCCAATGCAGGTCCCGATTCCCACATGAACATCCGGTGTATAACTCATGTATACGCCGTTTGGAATTTGCAAATTGTTATTGGCCATTTCGAATACTTTATAATCTAACGATTCGTACAAGGAAGGTGCTGCATAGACATGCACGGTTCCCGCCGGAACCTTCACCTGACGGTAATAATTTACTTTCATAGACGGATCTTTCCTCTCTTTTTCCCAAAAATAAATACAAAAAAGCCATGGACCTGTTGTCCATGGCTGTCTGTGCCTGAATTAACGGAGAGCCGTCTCCCGGCGAACTCCGATATTATTCTCACATGGCCCCGTTGAGGCCGATGAAATGGACTTTCTTCTGTACGGTTATAGAATTACGCGGAATAAAGAACATGAATTTCGGCCTCCTTTCCATTGATTTAAAAGTATCATACGGGCTGCTGCTAAGATTTGTCAACCATAACTGTGCGTACAAAATCATTATAATAAAAGTGTCTATCCTCCAAAATGTTAGAAAATCCTCTGAATATTGTTCGAATGGAGCCATCGGTTCGGAGAAGAATGAAAGACGTGAAAACGAATGAAATCAACCGGCGATCATTAGAATTCGATAAGTACGACATGTCGGCGGTCACCTTGTTTTTGATGTATCCCCCGCGTTTTTGTTATACTTGCTTTAGTACATACGCTTATAATTTCGGAAAGATTCAGGAGGCCGTACAATGAAAATATATGTGGTTCTTTCTTTTGACGGAGAAACAATGGAGAACGTCTATGTAGGGACGGATGAGGCCAAAGCACTGTCCCTCACGCCAGCTGACTTTGAGAATTGCGATGCCTTGTTCGTAGAGATTTGGGAGAATGAGGAGAAAATCGACGATTACCGGTTGATCCAATAATTCGCAGAGAAGGAAATAAACTTAAAATTCAGGTGATACCAAGCTTTCACAGATGTAGTGGGCAGCAAGCTCCTGGTACAGCTTGTGAATAGGGCTTGTGAATAAGTTGGTACGGAGAATCTTTCGTTACAAAGAATCGGATTAGAACTTACCCACCAAGAAACCCCAGCCGCAATTGGCTGGGGTTTTGCCATTTAAATGCCATTAAGTTTCCAGTTTGTTCTCGCCCGTTTGGATTGAGGCGCTTTTCTTCTGCGTGATGATCACAACGATCTGCGCCGCCAAAGCGGCAAGTCCTAAGCAGCCTGCCGCAACAGGTAGTTGTGAAGGCGCCAATCCCGCCAGCAGAACGAACCCGCCCAGCGCAGAACCTACAGCGCTCCCCAGATAGTTGGCGGAGCTGTTGAGCGCTACTGCCGCTGCGCCGTGTTTGGGCTGCTGTTGCAGCAGGACGTGCTGCTGCGGTGCCTGTGAAGCCCAGCCCATTGCCCCCCACAGCACGAAGGGCAGGAAAGCCAGCAGAGAGTACTGCAAGCCCAGCGGTATAGTGAACATGGCGGCTGTCATTATGGCTAGTATGCCGGCCATGAGCAGGGCGGGTTTGCCCGTCCGGTCTATCAGCGTGCCGATGGAGAAGCTGCCCGCGACACCTCCAATCCCCCACGCCCACAAGTAGGGCGTAATATTCTTGATCTCCGCCAGATCAAATAGAATCGAAGCTGCATACGTGTACAGGCCAAGGCTGGCTACGCTGGTAACAAATGTGATCCCCACCGTAGCCGACACTCTTCCGCTCGTCAGCATAGCCAGACGCTGACGTACGGATGGAGGCGCTGATGCAGGGAAGCTGGGGAATCTCAGAACTATGCCGATCAGCGCGATCACGCCCAGCAGCGTTACGGTCCACAAAGTCCCGCGCCAGCCTATTTGCTGAGCGATAAGCAGGCCGACCGGTACTCCGATGACGGTCCCCATGCTCATCCCGCCCAGGATGGTGCCCAGAGCGCGTCCTCTATTCTCCGCGGAAACAAGGGATGAAGCCGCAGCCGCAGCAAGCGGGGAAAACAAGCCCGCGCCGATCCCCGCCACAGCCCGGGATACGAGCAGCAGAGAGAAGCTTGTCGCCAGTGCAGTGGCCGCATTCGCCACGGAGAAAATTATAAGCGCCCACACCAGAATCCGGCGCACCGGTTTGCCTGCCAGCAGCGTCGCGAATACCGGTGCCGCCAGCGCGTAGAACAGGGTGAATACACTGACCGCCTGACCCGCCTCCGAATCGCTGATTCGGAAGACAGAAGAGATATCAGGCAGCAGACCGGCTACGACATAAGCATCAAATCCTAGAGCAAACATGCCTAAGGTAAGAAGATATATTTTCTGCATAGCGACCCCCTCTTCTTGTAAATCACCTTACTAGTTTCATCCTATTCACCCAAGACGCTCCAAATTATTCTCGTCGTAATAACTCTCCCGTTCAGAGCCGACTACATACTGCACGGGACCGATTGTCTTCGCGTAACGATCGACTTCATTCAAAAGTTTCTGAAGCCTGATTGAAGTTTCCAGATCGGCAAACGGCTGGGAAGGCTCGATGCCGCTGGCTGCATACACGGTTACATCCTCTACAAGTCTTACCAGTTTACGGATCGTACTGAGTTCCTCCTCCGTTTCATCCACCTCCGTCGTCAGATCCAATATCACTTGCTCCCCGGAGCTGGTTTTCTGCCAAACTTTGAGCTGATCCTTATCCCAGACGGGTGTGTCATAGATGGCAGTGGCATAGACCAGCTTGTTGTCTGGTGAAGCAAAGACGAAATCCACCTCCCGCTTCCTGATAATATTAACGAAGCTGCTGTAGCCGGTAACGGCTGCACCATTCAAGGAGCCGATAATAGCCGCACTATCGAGCACATCCGGACCCGATATAGAGAAGTCCGAACGCACGCCCTGCACTTGTTCTAATTTCAGTGCCGAACCCGGATCAGCAATCCACTGCACCAGATCAAGCGGATGAATAATTTCACTGATTACTCCGGTTGTCGGTCTGTAGTCGTGGATCCGGTCTTTGCCCCAGTAGAAGTTGGCCCGTATTAACCGGAGATTGTTCTTGTTCACATAACTCTTCAGGGCAATGGTTGCATCCGAGTACCGCTCCACCAGATCCAGGCAGAACCTGTTCGTCCGTTTAAGGCGTGTCTGGAGCTGCTCAAGATCATCGCTCGGCTTAGTCAGAGGCTTCTCACAAATGACGAAGCCTTCGTAACCGTCCAGGCTGTTTAACACCTCAATGTGGTTGCCGTCACTAACACTCACCACAACGATGGCCGGTTTGAATTCCGCCAGTGCAGCTTCAACCGTACGGAATGACTTTATGGCTGCCCTTCCGGGACTTCTGTTCACATAGGCAAGCTCAAGCGGATGCGAATAAGCATTTTTTTTATTGAGATGCTGGAATGCTTGCAGGAACCGGGTTCCGGCATAACCTAAACCAACGATCAGGACATTCACGAATGTCGACTCCCCCTTTCCGTTACGAAATGGATTTGATTAATAGATCTTCGCCCGATTCTGCAAATCCTAGCTTTGTATACAAGCTTTTGGCTATTTCGGTTGTTTGCAGCACCACTTTCCCCACTTCCTCCTCGTGGAACCAATTCAAAATGTACTGCATGATACTTTCCGCGTATCCTTTACGGCGCTGACCGGGGTCCACGACAACCGTCTGAATCCAGCCGACACGTCCATTCAGACATCCTTTCATAGGAGCCCTTTCATCAATAATTCCTATCGCGCAAGCCGCTGAATCCGAGGAATCCTTCTCTCCCGCAACGGCAATGAGGATGTTTGGATTCCCATGCAAATGAGTCATAAGCCATTGCCGGTAACTGCTCTGCCATGCCTCTTCATCCTCGACCGATTGCGATACGTAGTGCCCATTCCCTTGACTTAACAGCAATTTTCTGAGTTCAATGAGTCTCGGGATATCACTCCATTGCGCTCTTCTGATTACAATAGTTAACGATGACTGCATAATTGGTGATCACTCCTATAACTCACACGGACTTTTTAGGATGGCTGGAGGACAAGATGCCGGATGTCATAATACTCGAATACTTCTGATAAACCTTCCACGAGACTTTGGATATGGGCTTCTGTATGGTTAGGTGTCACATTTACACGGAAACGTTCCGTGCCGACCGGCACCGTCGGAGAATTAATCGGCTGCAGGTAAATGCCATGCTTATCGAGCAGACGCCGGGCCGCGCTTTTGCATTTCTCGGCTTCCCCTACCAGGACGGGCAGAATATGCGTCTCACTCGATTTCATAACCGGGATGCCTGCTTCCGCTAATGCTGCTCTCAGCAGAGCCGTCTTGGCATGAAGAGCGCTGCGTTCCGAATCAGACTGCTTCAGATGAGCAACACTGACACTGCAAGCAGCTACAATAGCCGGCGGCAGAGAGGTCGTAAAAATAAATCCGGAAGCAAACGAGCGGACGGAATCTATGAGCGGCGCTGAGGCTGTGATATAACCGCCGATCACGCCGATTCCCTTGGCCATCGTGCCTTGAATAAAGTCAATTTCGCCGGCCACCCCGAGTTCGGCAGCTATTCCGGCACCCCGGGGACCGTACATGCCGATTGCGTGCACTTCATCAAGAAAAGTAAGTGCATTGTACTTCTTAGCAAGCGCCGCTATTTCCCGGATAGGTGCAATATCTCCGTCCATGGAATAGACCGATTCGAAGACAATAATTTTGGGCCGTTCCGGCTGCTGCGCAGCTAATAATTGTTCCAGATGAGCTACATCATTATGTTTAAAAACAGCCTTCTCCGTTTTTGAGCTCACAATGCCGTTAATAATGGAAGCATGATTCAATTCATCCGAGAATACGATGCTGTCCGGAAAAATCCTTGTTAAGCACTGCAGCGTCGCGTCATTGGAGCCGTATCCGGTCGGAAAAACCAAGGCCGATTCCTTTCCGTGCCATTCTGCGAGTGAGGCTTCCAGCTCCTCATAATAGTGGTGAGAGCCTCCGATATTCCGCGATCCGCCAGAGCCTGCGCCGTATAACTCGATCGCTTTGTGCATGGCCTCGAGTACGACGGGATGTTGTGACATGCCTAGATAATCATTGCTGCACCATACGACAACCGGGTGTTCAGCTTTTTTGTTTACCAGCGCCATCGGATAATTGTGGTTGAGCCGGTTAATCGTGACGAATTCCCGGTATTGACCACTCGCTTTCAATTGATTGACTTTTCTCTCAGCAATTTGCGTGTACATGTACATCCCTCCCGAATCCATTTTTACGGATAACTAGAATATATATCCAAGTATTATTATAGGATAACTGGTTTATGGGCTGCAATAGTACAATAGCTCTTAACTAATCCATCTATTCTATGGAAACGGTATCAGTTTCACTCCTTATGCACATATAACTACTAGATTTGGACACGGATATGCGATAACAATAAGAAAAAGCCGCTATTAGCGGCTCTCGATGCTTATCGGTTATAGTATCTACTCCTCTTGGCAAGGCCCGTATCCCTTTGGTTAAGCCTATTATATAACACCAATTTCTTTAATCGAATTATTGAATCTTAAACAGCCTGGTAATCGGCGAAAGGATCGGCAAAGGATTGGGCAGGCACACGTTAGAGGAACTCAGGCCCCAATCAACTCACATGCCAGATGGAAACGTTTGAATTTTTGTCCTCTGATCGCCATAAAAGTGCACCTCCTAGAATTCATCGGAATAACCATAGGTTTCCAATGTCTATTCTAGGAGGTGCACTTCGTAAGGAATCCGGGATCATGAACGCAGATGCCTGCCGTTCTCCAACAAACGATAAATTTCCCTGGTTTATTAAGCCTCCACTTCATCCTTGCGCGCACTGCCAGCGTTCCATTCCGACTTCCGTTCTCCCCGCAAAGGTTTGGTAAGAAACACGAGCTTATCGTCCTGTCCCAGTTCTTTTTCCAAAAAAGGATAATATCCCTTACGCTCATAATAAGAAAGAAGCCAGGGGTGTTTGCGCGAAGTCGCCAGAGTTACGGCTGAAGCAAGCAGAGTATCGCGCACGACTGTCTGTTCGACGTAATGCAGCAGCCTGTTTCCGATGCCCCTGGCCTGCAGCTTCGGACTCACGGCAAACCAGTACAGAAAAGGATAAGCCGTCACATCTTTTAAATATTTTAAAGAAATGGTGGCGGATATTTGACCGTCAATCTCCAGAACATAGCAATTGTTCTCCGTGATATTCTCCCGAACCTGCTGCAGATCTGCCCGCGCAGCAATAAACTCTATTCCGAGTTCCCGTATGGACTGATAAGCGCTCAAGATTAACTCAAGCAGCTCCTCCGCATCTTCGGTTGTCGCCAAACGATAGGTTTCACTCATTACTATCCTCACCTTCCCTGTAAGAGATCTGCTAAGAGGTGTTTACTTTCACTTTCACTTTCACTTTCACTTTCACTTTCACCCACAATCAGCTGCTGAATTACGCCACTCCCCCACGGTTGTAGACATTAAGCCTTTTTTCCAGCAGAGAAGTCAGTTGTTCGGCCAGAAGGGTAAGCCCCCAATATATAAAAGCGGCAGCTATAAAAGCCTCCAGGAACTTTAAATTGGAAGTAGCTACAATATTGGCCCTGCCGTTAAGATCTTCAAGTGAAATGGTAAACGCAAGGGACGAACCATGCAGCAGGCCGATAAATTTGTGCAGCAAATTCGGCAGACTTCCCATAAGCGCCTGCGGGAGAACAATCCTCCTCATCCCCTGCCAAGTCGTCATACCGACGGAATACGCCGCTTCGAGCTGACCCCGGTTGACTGAGAGAATGCCCGAGCGGATTGCCTCGGACATGTATGCGCCCGAATTGATGGAGAAAGCTACCAGAATAAAAGCGACGAGCGGGATGATACTGGAGCGCACGTTCCAGCCGTATGTTGCCGCCAGATTGTCAAACAGCAGGGGAACTCCGAAATAAATGATCATGATGTGCAGCAGCAAGGGAGTTCCGCGTATAAACGAGACATAGAATGCCGCCAGATGATGAATTCCTTTCACCTTATAAATCCGGATCAAGGCGATACCGATGCCAATCACAAAACCAAATAGCAGCGGTACGACGGAAATAATTAAGGTCAAAGGGAGCGCCTGGAGAATATCGACAAATGCTTCTATGATGAAGAGCGGGTCAAGCTGAATCGGAATCTCCTCCTTCCATTCCCGGCCGGCTTCAGGTTCCCCGGCTCATGATCTGCGGAACTTTCGTGCCTGCCCAGTCTTTTCTCGGCCACCGAGAACAGTTTCTCAAGCAGCAAGCAGACCGCATAGTAGATGAGGGCCAGGGCAAGATAAATTTCCAGATAATGATTGGTCGTTCCCAGTGTGTCCGCACGGCCTGACATATCCATCACTCCAAGCGAGAAGGCCAGCGAGGTATCTTTCAAGCTGCCAATAACCAGATTGCCGATGTTCGGGAAAGCAATGGTCATCGCTTGCGGGAGAATGATGCGGGTAAACGCCTGCGGCCCAGTCATACCGACTGCATACGCTGCCTCGACCTGACCCCGGTCTACACTGCCGACTGCCGCACGGACAATTTCGGAGAAGAAAGCACCGATATGCAGGCCATAGGTCAGGACGACAAATACAAGCGCATGGACGGATGACAGGTCGATGCCGATTCCCAGCAGCAGCTGGGGAACTCCGTAATAAACCAGGAAAAGTTGGATCAGAATAGGCGTACCCCGCATAAAGGATACATAGACGGTCACGATTCTTCCAAGCACCGGTACCTTGTACAAGCGGATCAAAGCGAGCGTAAACCCGATCACGGCCCCGATCAGCAAGGAGACCAGCAGAATGAACAAGGTCACATGCAAATAAGCTAACAGTTTTGGCAGAAACGTCCATACAAGACTGATATCAAATGCTTTTCCCATCCCACTCCCTCTTTCTACTCGCTGACCGTATAGTCGGCCCCCAGCCACTTCGTGCTAAGTTTACTCAAAGTTCCGTCTTTCTTGATGGCCCGAAGCGCTTCATCGACTTTCTCCTTCACCTCTGTCCTTTCTTTTTGAAGAATAAAATAAACCTTGGAATTCGAAATCGCTTTTCCTACGATTTTCTGCTGGGAATCGATGGTCTCATTCCGCTGTTTAACCGCAAACTCCGTAGAAATCGTAGCGTCTACGCGGCCGGATTTTAATTGAGCGATAATGTCGTTCGTGCCGCCGCTGCCCGAATATACGATCTGGATGGCATTATTGTTCGTCTTGTTATAATCTTGCAGAAGCACCGCCGCATTGCTCGTCGCTCCTACCATCACTTTTTTGCCCTTCAGGTCATCAAGGGATTGGATATCCGTCCTGTCTTTATGAACGACAACTTTGTTGGGGAAAATATTATAAGCCTCGTCATTAAAAAGAAACTTCGCTTTCCGCTCTTCATTGACTTCCATCTGATGCGCAATCAGATCAATTTTCTTCGTTTCAAGGCTCAGCAGAAGGTTGGAAAAATCCATCGTTTTAAATTCAAACTCATACTCAGGCAGCCGCTTGTCTATCTCCCTGATCAATTCCACATCGTAGCCGGTCAGATTCCCCTTATCGTCCAGGAAGCAGATATTCGGAAACTGCGTGCCGGTGCCGACTACGATTTTTGTGACGGCGGGTGCCGGGGAGTTTTCTCCCGGATTAGCTTTGGCCGCCGTGTCTTTAGCCGAATCAGCGGCACACCCGGACAGCAGGGCAAGTGCAAGCCCTGCCGATGCAATCATCATTCTTGTTTTTGTCTTTGTATTCGTCGTAGTCATTGCAATAACCCCTCCAACTCCAATTTAGATGTCAAAACAATAAAAAAAGCCGCTGCCTACGAAACGAAACAGCGGCTTTTGGTTGACCAATCAGCCCATTGATTTCCCTTTAATTCATATAAGTTTTCTTGGTTTTAGGAATGTATAAATCGTATCATCGGCCTTTACAAGCGTCAACGCTGGAAAGATCTTATCTATTCAGCGATTGATTTATTCGATAGAAGAGCGAATTTCACATAAGATCACTCAGAGCGGATGATGGCACGCGGTTTCATGATCTTTACCTACCTTGGACCATGCCGGCTCAATTTCCCGGCACAACGCGGTAGCCGACGGGCAGCGCGTATGAAACCGGCAGCCCGAGGGAGGATGAGCAGGTGACGGAATCTCTCCGCTCAAGGGTACTGCCTTCATCCTGCGCCTCGGATCTGCTGACGGAATAGACGCCAGCAAAGCAGCCGTGTAAGGATGAGCAGGGTGCCGGAACAGCTCGTCGCTCGTTGCAATCTCTACGAGTCTTCCAAGGTACATGACACCTATGCGGTCCGACATATGACGGACTACGCTCAATCCATGGCCGATGAAGAGATACGTGAGCTTCTCTTCGCTCTGAAGCTCTTGCAGCAGATTCAGAATCTGTGCCTGCACAGACACATCAAGAGCGGATACCGCTTCATCCGCCAGGATGAATTTCGGCTTCAGCGCCATCGCACGCGCAATGCCGATCCGCTGGCGCTGGCCGCCCGAGAATTCATGCGGATACCGGCCCGCTGCCGATCGGGGAAGGCCAACGGCGTGGAGCAGCTGTTGTACTCTTTCCCGGCGTTCTGGTCCGCGGAAGCTCCCGTGTACCGCATACGGCTCTCCAATAAGTTCACCCACCGTCCAGCGGGGATTCAGGGAACCATAGGGGTCCTGATAGATGACCTGCATCTGACGCCGGGCATCTCTCATTTCCTTCGAAGACAGCTGACCGATGTCTTTTCCTTCGAAGAGAACCTTGCCTTCCGTCGGCTTATCCAGCCTTAGCAGAGACCGGCCCAGTGTCGATTTGCCGCTGCCTGATTCTCCGACAAGCCCGAACGTTTCTCCTGCCCGGATGGTGAAGGAAACGCCATCCACCGCATAAATCCGGCTCCGTGCCCGGCTTAGTAAGCCGCCTCCCGTTTCATAGATTTTGCGAAGCCCTTTGACATCGAACAAAATCTCCCCCAATCCGGCGGCTTCTTGTTCAATTACAGGAAGCTTCACGGACTGCCAGTCTCCCCTGGCTGGTTCTACGGGAATACGATTCCTATCCGTTCCTGAGAAGCTCGAAACGGCCGCCCGCTCCGGCAAGTCTTCATTCACCAGTTCCTTCCGGCGGGCGCTATTATGAAGGAGCGGCACATCCGTGTACACCGCTTCCCGTTCCCTGTCCACAGAAGATAATCCGGCGGGCGCTAGGTCCGCCCCCTTCGTTTCCAAGTACTCCCGCTCCCCCTGCTGCGCCTCTTCCAGCTCCTCGGTCAACCAGCAGGCTGCCTGGCTGTCCGCATACGTTCTCAAGGGGGGCGCCGATTGGACACAATGCGGAACCGCATGCGGACAGCGGGGATGGAACCGGCAGCCGCCGGGCAGGTCCGCCAGTGCCGGGATCGCGCCCTCGATAGAAGGCAGCTTTGTTCCTCTGGGAATGTGCGGGGTTGTGAGGGAACGCAGCAGTCCTTGGGTATACGGATGCAGCGGCCTCTCATACAGGACCTCCGAACGGGCGGCCTCGATAATTTTCCCGGCATACATGACCACAATCCGGTTGGCCATCTGGGCGGCGACCCCCAGATCATGCGTCACCAGGAGCATGGACATGCCCGTCTCCTCCTGAAGCTCCTGAAGCAGCTGCAGTATTTGCGCCTGCACGGTAACATCGAGCGCGGTTGTCGGTTCATCCGCAATGAGCAGCTCCGGCCCGCAGGAAAGCGCCATCGCGATCATAGCGCGCTGAAGCATCCCTCCCGAGAGCTCCCCCGGATACTGCTTCATCCGAAGCTCCGGCTCGGGAATTCCGACGCGGTTCAACAGATGAACCGCATGATCACGCGCTTCTTTTCCGGAAAGGCGTGTGTGCTGGAGAATCGCATCCATGATCTGCCTGCCTACGGGAAATACAGGATCAAATGCGGACATCGGCTCCTGAAAGATCATCGCGATTCTTTTGCCGCGGATCGTGCGCATTTTGTGCTGACTCCAGCTAGTAATCTCCATTTCTCCCAGACGAATGGAACCCTGCGTGATTCGGCCTTTCTCATATTCGATGAGCCGCATGATCGCTTTGGACAGGATCGTTTTGCCGCTCCCTGACTCACCGACCAGACATACCGTTTCCCCCCGCTCTATGTGCAGCGTTAAATCCGAGAGAGCCGCCAGAGTTTCCTCTCCTTTGATAAAATCTACGGATAACCGGTCGATCTCAAGCAGAGCTTCACCCATGTTCAGTTCCCCCTTATGTTCGGTTTCATCTATTTTTCCACGGCAGATTTGGGATCAAGAATATCCCGCCACCGGTCCCCGAGAAGATTGACGGCAAGGACGAATAAGGTAATCGCCAGACCCGGAAAGGTAGCATTCCACCAGGCGACAGTTAAATAACCTCTTCCCTGCGACAGCAGCGTCCCCCAGTCCGGCACCTCTTTTAACACACCCAGACCAAGAAAGCTTAGAGATGACCCTACAAGAATGGAAGAACCGATGGAGATGGCAGCCATTACAAGCAGCGGCGATACCGTATGCGGTATAACATGCTTCATGAAAATATGTAAGTTCCCTGCACCTATAGACCTAGAGGCTGTTACAAAAGGGCGGTACCGGACACTCATAATCTGGCTGCGCACCACCCTGGCGAATTTGGGAACAATCGACACACTGACGGCTAGAACGATATTAAACAAGCTCGGTCCCAGGGCTGCCGCAATAGCAAGAGAAAGAAGCAGTCCGGGGATGGTCATCAGTACATCAATAAGCCGCATTAGAATGGTATCTATCCATCCGCCGGCATACCCGGCTAAACTGCCGATTATCGCTCCGACTGTCCCTCCCAACAGAACAGAGCCGATTCCGATGAAGAGTGAATCCCTGCTGCCATAGACCATGACGCTGAAGACATCCCTTCCGAAATAATCCGTTCCGAACAAGTGGAAGAGTCCAGGCGGCTGCAGCAAAATATCAGCATTCATTTCAGTCGGGTCATACGAAGCTATCCACTGCGGGACCAGTGCGCAGAGTCCAATTCCCGTTACAATGAGCAAAGCGGCATAATACAGAACATCCGCTAACGGAATCAACCGCGCCCTTCTCCGCCATTGTTTTCCGCCGTCTGCGTGTTTGTCGAGCGCAAGATTCTTGACTGCAGCCATACTTTTCATTGTTCCACTCCCTTCCTTCGTTTGCAGAGGATCTGCATCTTCTATCTGGAAGAAGCACGCCTCACTCTGGGATCAATGAGGGTATAGGACAGGTCGACCAGAAGATTAATCAGCACATAGATGATCGCTGTAAAAAATACAACACCCTGCACCACCGGCAGATCCTTGGCCATAATAGCTCCTCCAAGCAGGCGCCCGATCCCTTGGCGGGAAAAGACCGTTTCGATTACGACCGCGCCTGCCATCAGTTCTCCGATTTGTATACCGATCATCGTTAAGGCCGGATTCAGTGCACTCCTCAGTGCATGCTTGTACAAGATGAATCTTTCCGGCAGGCCTTTGGAGCGAAGGGTGGTAATGAAAGGTTCATTCATCACCTCCAACATGGAACTACGGACCATACGGACGATAAATCCGGAACCTACGAGGCCAAGGGCAAGTGCAGGTAAGACAAGTGATCTCCATCCCTCAGACCCCATCGCCGGAAACCAGTCCAAATGCACAGAGAAAATCAGAATAAGCAGGATGCCTGACCAGAAGGTCGGCATCGAAATCCCGAAGAGAGAGATTATTCGTGCCAGCAGATCAATCACTCCGCTGCGGTGAACCGCTGACAACACTCCGAGCCAAATCCCAGTCAGCAGAGCGATCAATGTGCCGGCAGCGGTGAGAGCAGCTGTTGCGGGGAACTGCTCCAGAATTTTGGGCAGCACCGGATCCTCATTCACCATAGACTTCCCGAAATCGCCTCTCAGCAAATCACCGGCATACTGGACGAACTGCATAAACACCGGCTGGTCCAGTCCGAGCTGATGCCTGAGATTGGCAGCCGCTTCTGCAGAAGTCGTTGTGCCGGCCAGCATAATCAGTACCGGATCGCCAGGAAGCAAATACAAGATAAAGAAGACGAGTACGGACGCTCCGGCAATAACCAGCATGGACGAGATTATTCTGCGGATGATGGCTAGAGCCATTTGCGTTCCTCCTTCCCCTGTAAGAATTTTAATCGGACAGGGTTACATCGTAGAAGATCGGATAACCCAGTGAGTCAAACTTCAGTCCGTTTACAGCTTTCCCGGCCGCTACTGTATAAGGAAACACGTATACCGGAAAACCGTAAGCATTCTCAATAAGGTAGGCTTGCACTTTCTTGTACACTTCTTCCCGCTTCTTAGGGTCCTGCTCCCGCAGCCCTTCCTCCAGCCACGCGTCTATCTGGGGATCGGATTTGTGGGTATGGTTATGTCCCCATTTCCCCGAGCCTGGAATGGCATTGGTATGGAAAAAGCTCCGTAAAATATCCGGATCACCCGATACGTTACTGATCCCTACAAGATCGTTGGTTCCTTTCACCATCAGGGCAGTCGTGGTATCGGCCAGAATCTCCACCTCGACCGCGATGCCGACTTTTTTCAACTGCTGCTGGATCATTGCAGCAATATCGTTGCGCTTCTCGCGGTTCGGTGAGGTGTCGATGTAATGAATCGACAGCTTCTTACCGTTCTTCTCCCGGATTCCGCCTGCTCCGCGAGTCCAGCCGATTTCATCGAGAAGCTTATTCGCCTTCTCCGGATCGTACTTAACCGCTCCTTCCAGCGCAGAATTGTAACCGAGTACGGATGGAGTCAGCGGAGACCATGCTTTTGCGTAGGTTCCCAGATACAAAGTCTTCACAATCGCTTCGAAATCAATCGCCGCCTGCACCGCTTGACGCGCCGGAAGCTCATTCCAAGGCGTGTGATCCTGATTGAGCATCAACGTGAAAGGGATACCGGCCGACTCTGCCTGCAAGAGCTTAACCGAAGGATCGTTCTTCAGCGAAATAAGATTCTGGGGAGGCACCGTCTCCCCTGCGGATACTTGACCGCTCTGGACACTTCCGATGCGTGTAGCTTCTTCCGGAATGATTTTAAAAATGAGCTTATCGAGGTACGGCGCACCCTTGTTATCCGCCAAGACCGGAGTCCATTTATAATCCGCATTGCGTTCCAATGTGATCGCACTGTTCTCGCTCCAGCTTACAAACTTGAACGGGCCGGTTCCGACCGGGTTTTTGGTCAGCTGGTCTTTGTACTTGTCTGCAGCGGCAGGAGATACGATTCCAAGGAAAGCCTGGCTTAAGGAACTCAAGAAGGCGCTGTAAGGAGACTTCAGATTGATTTTGACCGTATACTCATCTACTACTTCGGATGATTCATAAGGGCCAAGCAAGGTAACGGCAAATCGTGACTTCGTTGCCGGATTAACAACGCGGTCAAAGTTTGCTTTTACAGCCGCTGCATTAAAAGGAGTGCCATCATGGAATTTAACATCCTGGCGCAGCTTGAATGTATACGATTTGCCGTCCGGAGATACGTTCCACTCGGCAGCAAGCCACGGCTGGATCGATTTATCCGGCAGTTGGACGACAAGACTGTCGTAAATAGAGCGCATAACCCGGTAATCAAGTGCGGCGGGTACCACATTAGGATCAAGCCCCGTCGGAGATCCGGCGAGTGCATAGGTGAAAGTACCGCCACGTTTGGTGGAATCTCCCTTAGAAAATCCTTTTTGATCTATTTTTTGACTTAGAGGGGGCGTCGAAGCCGTGCAGCCTGTAAGTAGAATACATAGAGTCAGAAACGCCGGCCCGGCCATTCCAAAGTATTTACGTCTCCTTACTGGTATTGTCATTGTTCATTCTCCCATCGTTCATCGGCTTTTCCATTGAGTGCTGTCAGGATGCAGAGATGGTACGGTCTTTGGGAATCGGCTCCACCCGATTATCGTTGGTTTGATTCCGCTCTGCCGTATAACGATTCTCCGGTTTGCTCAGCCCGAGATTACCCCGGAGCGTATCGTCTTCATATTCTTGGCGGAAAATGCCGCGTTCCTGAAGAACCGGAACCACCAGATCTACAAAATCCCGCAGGCTGTTCGGAACACTGGAGGCAATGATGAAACCATCCGCCGCCTCACCTTCGAACCACTCTTCAATACGGTCCGCTACCTGCTCCGGAGTACCGATAAAACCCGTTCGCGGCGTAGCTGTCTGAAGCGCAACCTGACGCAGCGTCAGATCCTGCTCGCGAGCTCTCTGCTTGATCTTATCCGTCGTGCTTCGGAAACTGTTGCTGCCGGTCTCTCCAATGTCAGGAAAAGGCTCATCCAGCGGAAATACCGAGAAATCGAAGTGATCGAAGAAACGCCCCAGATACAGCAGCGCATCCTCGATTCTGACAAGATCCGCGATCTCCTGATACTTCCGTTCAGCCTCCTCCGCGGTTATACCCACGACCGGGCTTATTCCTGGAAAAATCAGAATATCCTCCGGTTTACGACCATAACTCACGGCCCGGCTTTTCAAATCCCGGTAAAAACGCTGCGCTTCCTCAATAGATTCGGAATTGGTGAAGACCGCATCCGCCGTTTTGGCTGCCAGCGTCCGTCCGCTTTCGGATGATCCCGCCTGGAAAATAACCGGGTGCCCCTGCTTGGAGCGCGAAATATTGAGCGGACCCTGGACGGAAAAGTGCTCTCCCTCATGATTTAGCTGGTGCATTTTGGTCAGATCAAAGAAAACTCCCGTTTCTTTGTTGCGTACAAATGCATCGTCTTCCCAGGAATCCCACAACCCTTTGACAACGTCCAGATACTCTTCCGCAATTTCATACCGGACACTGTGAGCCGGATGCTCCTTGCGGCTGTAGTTCAGCGCAGAACCTTCAAGCGGAGAAGTGACTACATTCCATCCGGCACGTCCGCCGGTAATATGGTCGATAGACGCAAACTGTCTTGCCACCGTATAAGGCTCACTGTATGAAGTAGACAGCGTCCCGACGACTCCGATATTCGAAGTTCCGATACCAAGGGCCGAAAGAATCGTAACCGGCTCAAATCGGTTAAGGAAATGTGGAATTGATTTCTCATTGATAAACAGCCCGTCAGCAATGAATAGCAAATCGAATTTGCCTTCCTCCGCCTTCTTAGCCTGTTCTCTATAAAAACGGATTGATATGCTTGCGTCCGAAGGAATTTCGGGATGTCTCCAGGCCGACATGCTGCTGCCTACTCCGTGAATCATGGCTCCAAGTTTCAATTTTCTAGTGGTTGTCATCGTTATCCGCCTTTCACGTATTTAAGTTTGATTAACACGACCGACACATATTCATTAAATATACATAGGTTTACTCGGATTTATGACAGTGCAGGACCTATCTATTTATGTAAACAAGAAACAACGTAATCCGTCTACTCTCATACTGCTCTCATAAGAAGCGGAAGATCTTTTTAAGATGAAAAAAGTTTTAAATCAACCCCTTTACTAATCTCCAGGAATAATTGCCCGATTTCCGTTACTTGTCCTTTTAATGAAATGAGATGGCTGCGCAAGGACAATCCCGTAAGCTGCGGAATACCTACAGGACAGAGCAGACCTTCCCTCACTTCCTTCCTGACGCACAAATCCGGCAAAAAAGAAATGCCAAGCGCTTTTAAAACAAGCTTCTTAGCGGTCTCCAAATTATCAATCTCCATATCTATGAGCGGAGGCTCATCGAGTATTTGGAACAACCGGTGAATCCGGGTCCAATCCAGAGAACCGCATTCGAAGAATATAACCGGTTCCTTGCTCACCTCCTGTATGGATAGGCTGGACCTGTTAGCAAATGGATGATTGCGGTTCACATATAGACGGATAGGGTCCTCATACACCTCCAGGGAATCAATTTCCGGATGTGTCATTGTCCGCACAAGTCCCAGATCCAGCTCTTTGGTCAGCACTTTTTCCAGAATCGTTTCGCTCGGAGCCGTGAGCAGCTTAACCCGCACCCCTGCAAACTTTCTTTTGAAAACAGCCAGCATCTCCGGCAATAAATAATTCGCGCCCGATACGGTACAACCGATTCTAAGTTCATTCCCTCTGCTGTGGTTGACCTGCAATTCCTGACGTCCGGCTTTGTATGTTCTCAGAATTTGATGCGCAAAGGGCAGGAATTGCTTGCCTTTCTCCGTTAAAGCAAAATGACGGCCCTCTCTGTCGAATAACTTCACATCCAGTTCCCTCTCTAGTGATTGAATACGTGCGGATATTGAAGGTTGTGATACATACATCGCATCTGCCGCTTTATTGAAACTGTTGAAATGGACAATGGTTGCAAAAGCTTCGATATTCTCTATATTCATTTCAGTTGGTCCCCCCTGCTTAAACAAAAAGGAGACACAGCATTCCTTTACAGGAAAGGCCGTATCTCCAGTTGACTGGCGGATAACTTATTATTCCGATGAATTTAGTATGTTAGGATTATAGCTTTGGTTTAAGGAGGCTGTCAATCCCTCAATTTGTAAATTTTATTAGTTAGTGCCCTATATATTTAATGTAATTAAATATATGAATTTCCTTGTACGATAACTTGATACTAAAGACATCTCCGATTATTCTATGAAGATTAGTACGTAAAAGAGCTAACGAACCTTACCAATGATCAACTATACGAATGCTAATGAATTCTCATAAACACGGGAGGTAAATTTATGAAGTCCAAAAAAATTTTATTGGCAGCAGCTATATGCGGTGTATTGGCATTTACTATCGGTTTTTCTCTGAACAATAACACCCTTGCGTTAGATACCGATAAAAAAGAAAAGCTTGAAAAACTTAAAAAGGAATCTTTATCTGAACAAGAAAAATGGGAGCGCCTGCCAAAAGCAAAAACCGCAGAAGAACAACTAAAAATTGATGAGCAAGGAAAAAAAGTCAAGGAAATCGGAATTGCCGTAGGGGAATTAGAAAAGGAACTTGCCCCAGTTGACTTAAAAGCAAAGCTCGAAGATGATATTCTTTCTTTAAGGCGCGTAATGGAAACCAAAGGGTATTATAAAACGATGACAGACGACCCCAAGTATGGAGCTGCATATGCGAAAGCAGCAGAAATTCTCGAAAAGAAGAAAGAAACTCTTGCCCAAATCGAGAAAGATCTAAGAGAAAATAAAAAATCTATTGAACAGCTGGCAAAAGAATACGCGGAATTAGAAAAAATACAAGAATTTATCCTTCCATAGAATTTCGCTTCCAAAATGTCCTAATTGCGATAAGCGATTAAGGGCATTTTTGGCCTTTGTTCAACTTGTCCCGACAGATGAGTGATAAACAATAACTCGAATTTTGGCAGAAGGTGATTAAAAAAATCTTACAGGATTTTGGAAAATAAGGATTGTGAAATGAAAAAAACTCCTGTATCTTTAGATTACAGATCACCCTGTATTTACTATATATTCATATATTTACATTGGATTCATTCGTTTTCCGCCCCCAAATGGAAGCGCTTTATATACAAGCCTTCTACTCCTCTAGTACTTCATGTGAACACTCCGGTACTTATAGAATACTAGACAAATTTCGTGTATAAGCTCTTTTAGAGTTTATATAAATACTTGATTCGACAAAAGGAGGAATGCCTGCATCTCATTAGTTTGGCCCATTTATCAGCAGTCTAGGAAACTACAGAAAGGAGCTGGTAAAGGTTTACTGCCTGCTAAGAGCAACAAATGATTCTATTACCCATTTACCCATTAAAAGGAGGCCAATTGTATGACGACAAATTTACGTTTACCGCAACACATGATGATCAGGTGGGTGGCTGCAGCAGCCGTACTGGTTGCAATGATCGCCGGGATGTTCTTGATCTCCGGTAAAGCTTCTGCCCACGGTTATGTAGAAGGACCGGCCAGCCGCGCGTACCTGTGTAAAACCGGCCAGAATACCGATTGTGGTGCCGTAGTATATGAGCCGCAAAGCCTTGAGTTTCCAAAAGGTTTCCCGGCAGCTGGACCGGCTGACGGCAAAATCGGAAGCGGCGGCGGAACTTTCCCTAAGCTTGACGAGCAATCTTCCAATCGTTGGACGAAAGTAAACATTAACTCCGGTACGAACACTTTTACTTGGAAATTGACAGCTGCACATGCAACAACTAGCTGGAAATACTACATCACGAAGCCAGGCTGGAACCCTAATGCTCCACTGACTCGTGATTCCTTTGATCTGAATCCATTCTGCTCCGTGGATTACAAGGGCAAACAGCCTCCTTTCTCTTATTCCGATACTTGTAACGTTCCAGCTAGATCCGGATACCAAGTTATCTTGGCTGTTTGGGAAATCGCTGATACTGCAAACGCATTCTACAACGTAATTGATGTTAACTTCGGCGGCGGCAGCGGCGGCCCTACGGATACACAAGCTCCGACTGCACCTGCAGGCGCAGCAGCATCCAATGTTGCAGCTAACAGCGCTACTGTATCCTGGTCCGCTTCTTCCGACAATGTCGGTGTAACAGGCTACCGTGTATTCAACGGTTCGACTCAAATCGGTTCCACTACAGGTGCTACAAGCCTGAATCTGACGGGTCTGGCACCTAATACCGCTTATACGATTACTGTAAAAGCAGTTGACGCAGCAGGCAACGTCTCGGGAGCAAGCAATGCGGTATCGTTCACAACTCTGAACGGTTCCTCTCCTGGCGGCAATTATCCGGCTTGGAGCTCCACTGCAGTCTATGTAGGCGGCAACAAAGTTACGCATAACGGCGTAAACTATGAAGCTAGATGGTGGACACAAGGTCAAACGCCAAGTGCCACTTCCGATGTCTGGAAAGTAATTTCTTAATCCCCAGCGGATTATAAGGCCTAAGATGACTTCTGATTCTGTCAGAAGTCATCTTTTTATGTATAAGGATTCCCGCTCATCCCTTGCTCCCACAAGGGGATAAGCCGTGCACCCCACCCTTTCGAAACAAACTGGATATACAGCTTGTTTTGCAGACGGTCAGTCATTGGGCTTAAGCCATTATGTTCAGAGAAAAATAAATAGGGCCCCCGGTTATCTGTGATAATCGGCAGGACCCTATGTTTTCAATGACTTATTCAATTTTTAAAACGCACTCCATTCTATTAATAAATACGTGGGTTCCCACATGTCCCGGAATTCGATTTCATACGATGGACATGTTTCGCTAACTCTGCTCCAACGGATTCAACTCCCTTCCTGAGATCTATGCTTATTTACAGTTCAATTCGAAGCTGCCACTAACCCGGCAAACTCAAATTGAAAACTTCTATCGATTTTTATGGCCCCATCGCTGTCACCTCTGATTACTAGGATCACTTGTAAGCGTAACCATGATTTTTATGATGTACAACCTCCTTGACTAAATAATACTCTAATTATTTATCTTTTGTAAATATTCTGAATCTTTTGAATTTGTTCATTTATCCTGTATTATCCTTTATTTTCTCCCTTATTCGAGTATTTTCTTAAGATTATAGCAGATATCTAGTAAGGACCCCTGCGCAAAAAGGTGCCGCCTCTTAGGGTCGATCATTTTTCAATTTGTAGTACACGCTTACTCCCGCAAGGACACTTCCTATCAAACCCGCTGCAGCAGCAGGCAACCACTTGTGAGCGGGATCAGCCACACTTGCCATCAATGATGCTGCTGAAGGATTTTCAAGGTTCTCTAGCTTCGGCATTGACTGAACGACTCCGTCAGAAACCTCTCTGCTTGAATGAAGGAGTTGGATAGGTAATTCTTTGCCCGCAAGAAATGCTGATTCTTCTTGGGTCATTTCTTCTTTCTTTTTAGTGGCGGAACATACCGGATGCTCCCATCCCGTCCCTGTATTGCTGAGGAAGAAAAGATAGTCTTGGCCACTCTCCACCCGATTCCAAATTTCATCTTCATCTACTTGCAAAGATTCCTGCTGAACGCCTTTATAGCTGTGATTTATTTTTAAATGAACTTCTTTGCTGCCTTTTTTTCTTACGATATTTTCAACCGTCGCCATAAGAACACCATCATAGTTTTTATAGGACTCCGCTATATTCAACTGCTTCTGGCAGGATAGCGCTTGCGAGGTACTTGTAGGATAGAGAAGAGCGATCAGTAACAAAGATGCTGCCATTTTTCGAATCAATGCCTTTCACACACCTTCCTTATCATCTAGAAAATCGTTAACACGAATAATTGGAGTTTATTGGATATCGCTAATCCACAAAGCAGAGCGCTTTTCTTGATCCGTATAAATCTGGATCTTGGTGCGCTCTGTCTGCTTGATAGACTTATCATTATTATGCGGAAATACCCGCCGAATCCTGCTTTTGTTTGGGCAGACGGCCTGACAGAGCCACCAGCAGGCAGCACACAAAACATAATCCAAACAGCACCCGGAGAAGCACCCCTACGGACTCCATTTCTGCGCCCGGCTGACCCATAGAGCCGACAAGCAGCGTCGCCAGCCCAATGCCTGCGATTTGGCCCAGGTAGCGGACCAAAGCGAGCAGGCTACCCGCAAGGCTGCTTTTGGAAGCCGGTGCTGCGCTCATGATCTCCGCGTTGTTCGTCGCATGGAACAGTCCGATACCGATTCCGAACACGGACAGCTGCAGCCCGATACTGACCGGTGTCACCCCCGGGGCGAGAACGACGAACAACATGGACGCAGCGCAGAGCAGTGCTCCGGCTGCGATCGGGAAAGTTCCGCCGTATTTATCGCGGAACCAGCCCGCAAACGGAGCCACAATGCCCATCAGCAGCGGCTGCAGCATGAGCAGAGCTCCGGTAGACCACGCAGAATAGCCGAGCTGACTCTGGAGGTAGAATGTCACCGGAATGAGCGTGGCGGTCTGTGCCAGGTTAATCATGAACGATCCGGCATTGCCCACCCACACCTTGCGGCGGCTGAACAGCTCACGGTCTATAATGCCGTAATCAATGCGGCGGCCTTGCAGCCACAGTGCGACTAGAAGGCCGATCCCGATCAAGCCTTCTATCCAGGCCGCCGCGGAGAAAGCGCCTTCCTCCTTGATCGACTCCGCAGCGATCATCAGGAAGCAGGCTCCAGCCCCGAGCAGAACCGTGCCGATGAAGTCAAACGGCGTCCTGACTGATTCGCCGGTTCCGCGCGGAAACCAGCGGAAACCGAGGACGCAGGCTGCAAGCGCAATAGGCACGTTGATCCAGAACAGCCACGGCCAATCGGCTATTTCGAGCAGCAGCCCGCCAAGTGCAGGGCCCGAGAGCGTGCCCACCGAGATCACGACCGCATTGATGCCAAGGGCGCGGCCCCGTTCTTGATCGGGAAAGACCTGGCGGACTATAGCCTGGCTGTTCGCCATAATCATCGTCGCGCCAATACCCTGTAGACAGCGTGACAGCAGTAAAGCGGCGAAGCCGTGTGATATCGCGATGCACAGCGATCCGATGCCGAAGATGAGGAAACCGTAGCTGTAAATCGTGCGCCGCTCCATCCGGTCGGACAGCTTGCCCATAAAGGGCAGCAGAACGACCATCGTCAGTAAATAAATAGTCGCTACCCACTGGATCTGGGCCAGGGACACCGAGAACTGCTTCGCCATAATCGGGAGCGAGACATTGACGATTCCTACATCCAGGGTCGAGATAAGGGTCCCCATGTTAACAACCTGAAGAATTCCCCACTTATTCCTTTGTGCTTCAGTCATAGTGTGATTCCTTTCCATAGGCGAATTCCATTTGTTTCTAATTAATCCAGTCAACCTACCTACTCTTCGACACCGCCGCTCATTTCCCTTCCTGTCTTCGTATGTATTTACATACCGATCCGGGCCTTACTTGTAAATTTACATATTTTGTTGTCCCCTGAAAACTGGAGCTGTTTTTCTTTTCCCCCTCCCTATCTGGTATCATGAGTATATACTTCCTATCGGAAACTCAAGAAAGGATCCAAGTCCATGAGTGCTGTATTAACCCCGCGAATTATTAAATTGTTATGCGGACGGATCGCTTTTGAGATCGGAGAATCTTATTACAAAGCGAGAAAAGTAGAGCTAACCCTCTACGATCCCGAAGCTTGCGTCTATAATGGAACGGTCAAAGGAAAAGAAAGCTACCAGGTTACGGTCCGGATCGATTCCCATTCTGATGTAACCGCGACGTGTACTTGCCCTGCTTTTTATTCCTATGACCATTACTGTGAACATATCGCCGCCGTGCTCCTAAATATAGGGACGATCCAGCATGCAGGCAAACCGCCTGTCCGTGCAGGTGTGTCCCTGTTACAATCTCGTGCCGCAGCACCTGACCTTTCAGCGGCAAGCGCGACAAGCCGTTTCACATCTGCCGCACTTGAATCCGGTACTGCATCGGATTCTGACCGCCAGCTCACGGATCATATGCTCGGCCTTTTCGGAGAGAAGCCACTTCGTTCAGGCAGTATCCGTGCTCTTTTTGAAACAAGAGAAGCTCTGGAGGTGGAGTTTACTCTCAAGACGTTCTCCTACGGTTTCCGGAAGGCTATGTTCGGATTAGAGCTCAAACTCGGCACCAGGCGGCTGTATATCGTACAAAGAATCAAAGAATTCCTGGAAAGCTGCGAAAGAAAAAAACCATTTATTTTTTCCAAGAATTTCACTTACGATCCGAAGCTCCACAGCTTTAGAAAAGAAGACGATGCCGTTATTCAGCAGCTCCTGCAAATATACCGCAATGAACAGATCTACCGGGAAACTTCCAGTCTCTATACGGGACATGCGAAAAGCGCCATTCCGGACCGTCTTCTTCTTATTCCGCCTTATGCCTGGGAACCTCTTCTTCCCCTGCTCATGGAAGCTCCTTCCGTAAAGCTGGAGCAGGAGGATAAGAAATACGAGGAAATCCAGTTAACCCAGGAACCGGTTCCACTCCAATTCCAATTTGATGAATCCCAGGCGGCAGGCTACGAAATGGAAATCCAAGGACTGGATACCATTCTGGTGCTGGAATCATACGGCATCGCAGTTTCAGACGGCATGCTGCACCAGATGCAGACGGAAGCTTGCAGCAGGCTGGGGGAATTGAAGAAAATGCTGGATCATTCCGGCAAGAATATCATCCGCATAGAGCCGCAGCAGATGGAACCTTTCATGGAGAAAGTTATCCCCGGTCTCATGAAGCTTGGAAGTGTCCGCATCGCGCCTGCGGTGTCCAACCGTATTCTGCACACTCAGCTCACAGCGAAACTGTATCTGGACCGGGTCAGGGACAGACTGCTGGCGTCACTCGAATTTCAATATGGAGATATCGTAATTAACCCGCTTGAGAGCCCGGGACAAAGGCGCGGCGAAGGACGCATTCTAATGCGCGACGGAGATCAGGAAGCACATATTCTGGAGCTGATGGAAAAAGCCTCGTTTGCCAAAACGGAAGCCGGGTATTTCTTAAATGGCGAAGAGGAGGAATATGATTTCCTCTATCACATCGTCCCCCAACTGGAGAAGCTCGTCCGGATTTACGCGACCTCGGCCGTCAAATCCCGGATCTATAACAGTCCTGCTCCTCCTAAAGTACGGGTCAATGTGGATGAGCGGACAGATTGGCTGGATTTCCGGTTTGAGATTGCCGGCATTCCGGAGAATGAGATCCGCAGCTTAATGAAATCCGTCCAGGAAAAACGCCGGTACTACCGGATGCCGGATGGAGCTTTACTGCCGCTTGAAAGCGCAGAATTTCAAGAAATCGTCCGCCTGCTGAACGAAGTAGGCATACGGCCGGATGATCTGCAGGGAGCAGGGCTTCGTCTGCCTGTATGGCGCGGACTCCACTTGACCGATGCGCCCGAGAGGCGCAATGTCGTTAAGCTGGGCCATTCATTCCGGCAGCTCCTGGAAAATATGCGAAATCCGGACAATCTTGAATTTCCGGTGCCCGCACATCTCTCATCTGTACTTCGCGACTACCAGACTTTCGGATACCAATGGATGAAGACACTTGCGCATTATCGCTTCGGCGGTATCCTGGCGGATGACATGGGACTCGGTAAAACCCTGCAGAGTATTGCCTTCCTGGTGTCTGTGCTGCCAGAGATCCGGGAGCGGCAGCAGCCGGCGATCATTGTCTCGCCGGCCTCTCTCCTATATAACTGGCGCAATGAATTAACGAAATTCGCGCCGGAAGTTCGAGCGGTTATTGCGGACGGAAGCAAGACGGAAAGAAGCAGAATTTTGAGGAATGCTTCTCAAGCGGATGTTGTGATTACGTCATACCCTCTCCTGCGCCGCGATGTAGAATGGTATGCCAAGCATTCTTTTCATACGCTCATTCTGGATGAGGCTCAGGCTTTCAAAAATCACTACACGCAGACGGCTCAAGTCGTCAAAGAGATTCAGGCTGTTCACCGTTTCGCGCTGACCGGAACCCCTGTGGAGAACTCGCTTGAGGAACTGTGGTCTATTTTTGACATTGTCTTCCCTGAGCTGTTCCCTGAACGAAGATTATTTACCGAACTGTCCAGAGAATCCGTTGCTCAGCGCATTCGTCCCTTCCTGCTGCGCCGGTTGAAGTCGGATGTACTCAAAGAATTGCCTGAGAAAATCGAATCTCTGCAGGCTTCCCAGCTGCTGCCCGAGCAGAAGAAGCTCTATGTAAGCTATCTGGCTAAACTGCAGCAGGAAACTTTGAAGCATTTGCACGAGAAAGGTTTCCAGAGAAACCGGATCCGAATCCTGGCCGGTCTAACCCGCCTGCGCCAGCTGTGCTGTCATCCGGCCCTATTCGTACACAATTATGAAGGCAGCTCCTCCAAATTCGAACAGCTGCTTGAAATTGTCGAAGAATGCCGAAGCGCCGGCAAACGTGTGCTGGTTTTCTCCCAATTCACCGACATGCTAGGACTCATCGGACGGGAACTCGGTTTGCGCGGCATTCCGTTCTTCTACTTGGACGGTCAGACACCGGCTCCGCAAAGAGTTGAACTGTGCAGCCGTTTTAATGACGGCGAGCGGGACCTGTTCCTTATTTCCTTGAAAGCAGGCGGCACAGGACTGAATCTTACCGGGGCGGATACAGTTATCCTATACGATCTGTGGTGGAACCCTGCCGTCGAACAGCAGGCCGCAGACCGGGCCCATCGTATGGGTCAGCAAAAAGTGGTTCAGGTGATCCGTCTTGTAGCGGAAGGAACCGTAGAAGACAAAATGTACGAGCTGCAGCAGAGGAAGAAGAATTTGATAGACGAAGTCATCCAGCCCGGCCATGAAGCCTTGTCTTCCTTATCCGAGCAAGATATACGCGAGATTCTTATGCTGCAATAAGCGGGCCGATTCTTCCAGCATACTTTTCGCCATAACCAAGCGATTTAGTGTACAATGAGGTATGAATGTTTTACAGAAATTCAAATCGTGAATTAGGAGCTGCCTGAATGTCTAACGATGAACTGGTTTTAACCCGCGAGGGAATGAATAAATTAGAGGAAGAACTGGAATTTCTGAAGACCGTCAAACGCAGAGAAATGGCGGAACGGATTAAGCTGGCGATCAGCTACGGCGACTTGAAGGAAAATAGCGAGTACCATTCGGCCAAGGATGATCAAGCTTTTATGGAAACAAGAATCCTTACCTTGACCAATATGCTCAAAAAGGCCCGTGTCGCGGACGTCGACAGTTTGGATACCTCCAGTGTCAAAGTTGGTTCCACTGTGGTCTTAAACGATATTGAATTTGCCGAGAAACTCCAATATAAAATCGTCGGGCCTGCTGAAGCAGATGTGCCCAACAACAAAATTTCTTACGAAAGCCCGCTGGGCAAATCCCTCATGGGCAAATCGGTAGGGACAATTGTCAAAGTTGATGCCCCAGTGGGTATTATTCAATATGAATTGCTTGAGATTAAAGCTCAATAAGACGGCAGCGCCAATTTAGTCCGTGCCATGTCTCAGCACTTGCTTTCATAAATCCGTTACATCCTGATAAACAAGGATGTAACGGATTTTTTCTTTTGCTCTATCTCCACATGTATGCAAGCGATAACGAAGCACTTCCGTCGGCTAGATGCTATACTAATAAATATCATTTATTCGCTCTCAGGAGGCTGTCATGTTACAGAAGTTCGGCTTTTCTCAATATGAAAGTCAAGTGTATGAATCTCTTATTGGACATGCTTCGCTGGATGCTACGTCCATTGTCAATTACTCCAGTGTGCCGAAGGCCAAAATTTATGAAGTTCTGAACCGTTTGGCGGATAAAGGTCTTGTTCTCAATACGATGTCCGGCAAAAAAAAGCTCTACTCCGCGGTCCCTCTGGAGACGGTCATTAAAAAACTAACCGCTGAGTTTGAACGGGATATTGCGTTGTTAAAAACTCATGAGACCAAGACTCCCCCGACTAATGATTATGTCTGGAACTTAAAAGACGACATATCTATTCTTGCGAATATCGCGCAGCTGATCGAAGGGGCAGCCGTATCCGTACGCATCTCTGCCTGGAACAATCAGATGGAGCAATATCTTCCTCTATTAGAAAAGAAAGAGCAAGAGGGCGTCGAAGTCGAAGCATTATCCATTGGAAGCTTGTCCACTACGCTCCGCAATGTTCATATCCTGCAGCCGTCGGAGGATCACGATCAACTCGAACCCTCTCAGCTCGTTGTCGTTGATCAAGCCTGTCTGATTTTTGCACAGATGGATGCAACCGCATGGAAAGCTATTAAGACGATGTCTCCGCAGCTTGTGAATGTCTTCACAGATTATTTCTTCCATGACGTGGCTCTGGCTTACATCACCAAACAATTTCATGAGGAGCTTATTCACCACGACTATTTGAATCGATTGCTCAAACGCCTCCGTTACTAATCAGCCGCTCAAGACCATAAAAGGATATCCTCGTTTAAGAACTGATTCCGTCCAGGAAATCAGTCTTTTTATTTTCCTCTTGAAATGAATACGGAATAAGGTTACTATCATAGTTGTAACTTTCATAGAGGAGAACTTTCACCATGAATAAAAAAGTGTATTTGTTTGCTATTGCTTCATTTGTTGTCGGCGCCGCTGAGCTCATTCTGGGAGGCATTCTGGATCTAATTGCCGATGCCCTGAAAGTGCCTCTATCCAAAGCCGGTTTGCTTATCTCTATATTTTCTTTAGTCTATGCGGTGTCAGCCCCCGTTGTACTTACGGCCACTGCCAAAGTGGAGCGTAAGAAGGTGTACATGTGGTCCCTGGTTGTGTTCCTGCTCAGCAATATCCTGGCGGCTGCAAGCATGAATTACACCATGCTGTTCCTGTCACGAATCCTGGCGGCTGCAAGCGGCTCGGCGATCATTATTTTATCGACTACGCTGGCTGCCCGAATCGTCAAGCCGGAATACCAGGGACGCGCTATCGGGGTTGTGTTTATGGGGATATCCGCTTCGCTTGTACTGGGAATTCCGCTTGGCATTTACATCGGCAACAGCTTTGGCTGGCGAGAAGTTTTCGCAGTCATTGCCATTCTGACCGGCATTATTATCGCGGCCATGTGGTTCACGATGGACCGGATGCAGCCTTCCCCGCCTCTGCCGCTCAAACAGCAGTTGAAAGCTATCAGAGGCTCCAAAATGGTCGCCATTCATCTGGCCACTTTGTTTGTTCTGGCAGGTCATTTGACTTTGTACGCCTACTTCACCCCGTTTCTTCAAGAAACGTTCGGTCTCAGCTCTAATATGGTGATGCTCGTTTACGGCATCTTCGGAATCGCAGCAGTTGCAGGAGGAGGCCTCGGTGGGGTTATTTCCGACAAATGGAACCCTGCCGGCGCAGTCATTGCGGTCATTTCCCTGTTCCTGATCTCGATGTTGGTTCTGCCGCTTGCGGTTAACCTTCCGTTTGCCGCCTTCCTCGTGTTGATGATTATGTGGAGTGCCCTCAGTTGGGCGTTGTCTCCTGTACAGAACAACCTGATTATTCACAGTTCCCCGGAAAACTCCGAGATTCTGATCAGTACCAATTCTGCGGTTACCCATCTGGGCATCAGCATCGGTTCCTACGTCGGCGGCTTAATCATTCAAGGCTCCTCGGTGCTCTATAACGGTTGGGCCGGGTCTATCTTTGTTCTGCTTGGGCTGATCTGCTCCTTGTTCGCTGTCACACGTCAGACCTCCATCACCAGCCAAGCCGAGCCTTCCTTGAAAGCTTAAATGCAGAGCCCGCCTATCATCAAAAAAACAGCTTCACAAACCTATGGTTTGGAAGCTGTTTTTGCTTTATTTATCTGTCTTCGCCCGGCTGCTCCTCATAGCGGCAAGAACTTTAACATGACCAGATTCATTGGCCAGAAAGCGCTGGTATTCCGAGGATTCAACCGGATATATAGCAATCTTACCTGCATCGTCAAAATGGATTCCCCATCCATATTTTTTGGCAAGCATGGATGCACGAAGGCACGCATGGGATTTCTGGAACAGCTCGTACCGAATTTCCGTCCCTATTATTTGTAAAATCTCTTCCGGGATTTCCTTATGCCGGATGTGAACTTCGTAGACCAGGTCCTCTTGAGTGAACGTATAAGGATGATGGATAAGCAGTTCGTACTCAATGAGCGCTTTCGTTTTTCCGTCCTTCCTGGATGGCGGAGTTATGCTTTCTAATGCCGTGCTGTCAGGGGCCACCGTTATAAACGTCTGATAATAATTAAAATTCCGGTTTTTCACACATCGGCCTCCTTACCTTACCTGACTACTTAACGATGATTTCAACTCTGGTCCCATCCTCCAGCTTATCCAGCTGGTTTCCTATCCAAGAGCCGGCTCCGCGGTTATCTTTGGGAGAGATGTACTCAATATCCGCTCCCTTCCCTCCCTCAGCGCACATAGCCATAGGCCATTCATCCCGGTCATAATTTTTCTTTGTAGCAATACCGGCAAGGGACTCCCTTCTGTTTTCCTCCGCTCCTTTCCGGTCAATAGTGCAAATTTTGGAGGAGCCTTTGGAAATGGCCGACTTGATATGCTTCGCTGTCTCAGGATATTTGTCGCTCGGGAAAAAGAGTTGGATATCTGCGCTTGTGTCCGGTTCGTTATGAAACATGCCCGGATTAATGGCATATAAAACAGCCAGCAAAACAACAGTAAACAGGGTTAGAAGCTTCGAATATTTTTTTCTTTTTTTCATTATGTATGCTCACTCTTCATCGTTAGTTAACTACTCCATTATTGTCCATCTTCAGGCTGATGACAACTGCAAAATCCATAGGCACGCAAAAATCCGCAGCCTGTGCAGCTTTAATTCGCGATTCCAGACGAATGACATGCAGCAGAACAAGCGGTAGGGGGTTATCCTCCCTCTCTGTTCTTCAACGTATCACGAATCACCCTGGCGGCAGCTAAGGCTGGCAGGTCTTGAAGCACCTCTCCCGGCTTGTTTCCTTGTCCTAGTACATATCCGTCCATTCGCATCCCCATAAAATCAAAGATGAACTGAAACTGCTGGATCATCGGAAGTCCTTTTATCCGGGGTTCGTCGCCGCCCACCGCTATGACATAAGCAATTTTGCCGGCCATGTCACTGTGAAATTCCGGATACCGCTGATCTCTTAATGTCTGCGACCAGCGATCCACAAAATTTTTCATCCTGCCCGACATGCTGTACCAGTAAATAGGTGTTGCAAACACTACGGTGTCATGAGGAAGTAAACGTTCAAGCACCGCCGGATAATCATCGTCTACATCCTGAAATCCCCCGTCAGCATGCCGCTGGTCTGCGATAGGTTGTATGTCATAATCCTTCAGATAAATAACTTCCGTCTGCAAACCTTGAACAGCTTGCCGGGTCAAAATTTCCGTATTGCCATCCGTTCGGGTGCTTCCATAAATAACCGCTACTGTCATACGTTCTTCACTGCCTTTCTGTAAGCATTCAGGTTGTTGCGGGTTCCCGTTTATTTTACAATAGAATCAGAAATCGTTTGAAATGATTATTTCAATGGAATCAATCGGTTTTAACGATTACAGGAGGTCTTATTCTGGAGATCAAACAATTGATTACTTTTATACGGGCAGCGGATCTTTTGAATTTCACCCAAACCGCCCATGAGTTAAACTTCGCCCAATCCAGCGTCACTGCGCAAATAAAGACACTCGAAGCAGAGCTTGGAGCCCCCTTGTTCGAACGCCTCGGGAAACGGCTGGCACTCACGGAAGCGGGAAGACAATTCAGAGAATATGCCGCCAGAATGATCCAGTTGAGCGAAGAAGCCAAGATCGCCGTACAGGGTCACGACTTCCAGTCAGGAACCCTGATCATAGGGGCTCAGGAAAGTATGTGCACCTACCGGCTTCCCCCTCTTCTCCAAGAATTCAGAGCCCGGTTTCCCCGTGTTAAGCTGATCTTCAAACCGGCTCATTCGGATGCAAGTGCAAGAGAGCAGCTGCACAGCGGACAGCTCGATGCAGCATTCATTCTGGATGGTTCCCGGCCGCCTGAATCTCTGACTATAAAACTGTTGACTCAGGAACAGTTAAAGATGGTAGCTTCGCCTCAGCATCCGCTGCTTGCTCAAGATGAATTAACCCCGCTGCATTTTGCCCGCGAAACGCTGCTGCTTACAGAGAACGGCTGCTCTTACCGTACTCTTCTGGAAGAGTACTTCCGTGAAGAGGGTGTGCATCCGGCAAATAAGTTGGAATTCGTCAGCATCGAAGCGATCAAGCAATGCGTAATTGCAAATCTTGGTATAGCTTTACTACCGGCTATGGCGGTCCGAAAAGAACTGGAGGAAGAGCGGATGAAAGAACTTCCGTGGAACAACCGCGTGGCTCCGCTCTTTATTCAATTGGCCTGGCACAAAGATAAATGGATATCGCCGCCTCTGAAGGCTTTTATTGAATTAGCCGAGCGGCAGCTTGCAGTCAAGACGGATCTTCTTGCCGCTAGCTCACTCAAAAACCCCTTGCGCTGAGCCAAAAAGGCTTAGTGCAAGGGGTTCTCCATTATAGAATCGATGCGATTCTATGTACAATTAAAACGGCTTCATACCCAAGGTATCGATTTTCTCAGCAGAAACATCTACACCCATTCTTTTGGTTATATCCCGGTAATGACCTGCACGGCGCTTAATCGGACTGCCGTCCGTCTCACCCAAATTGGCTTCCAGGCCGTTCAGGACCATAACGGTAATTCCAAAGCCCGATGGCTTCAGACCTTTCTCTTCCTGTTCTTTCGTCGGCTCCCATCTTCCGACCATTACATCATGAGCGGAAGGTTTAGGCGCCTGCGGCGTCATCCAGAACAAGATGGCGGTCATAAAACCGAGTTTACCGTCTGCGGCCAGCTTCTCGGGGTTTTTGAGAAGCACGCTTTTATCGCCGTAGATAATTGAACTGAACAAGCCATAGTTAAAATTCCAGCTCATCATAATCGGTCCGCGTCCGTAGTATCTTTTGCCTTCTACACCCGGGTACAGCCCGCTGCTGTCCGGATCCACGAAGGTGGACATATTGGCTCCGGTTCTGCCCGCGATGTTCTCATTATAATACAAGCCCCAGCGCAGAGGACCGCCCGGTGCCGCATCCCAGCCTCCGCCTGTCTCATGAGCCAGGTTGGCTAGTAACGCCGCCAATTCACGCTTGCGGTCCGTATCGCTTCCTTCCTTCAGGAACGTGCCGAAGTCAACTACCTGCGATTCAATCTTCTTGCGGCGGTTCTCAGGCGCATTGAAGTCACTCGACCTCGATACGAGCGTCTCCGATTTGTTGTCCTTATCCAGCCGGAACACTTCTTGAGCCGTCAGGCTTCCTTTGCGGTAGCTGACTTTGTACTTAATGTTGGCTACTTCGGTAACGGCTTGAATCAAATTCTCATAGGAATAATAGTCAACCTGATTCGGGTCATAGTTCTTTTTGTCTTTGTTAAACTCATGCCACTCCTTGGAGCCTAGTCTCATCGGGAACAATGCTTCATATTCCGCCTCTGGAAGCGCTTCCTTTACAGCTTCAACTGCGCGCTCGGGTGAGTATTGCTTATCAATTCCTTTCCACTGTTTGCGGATCTGTTTATCGCTCAAAAGACGGCTTTCCCCTACATCCAGATAACTCCCTGTGTGGTAAGCGCTTTCAAATTCGTAATCCGTTAGAGGAACCGCTTCCGTTATAGACTTGGTTTGTGCCGCATATGCACTAATCGGAGCTGCAAGCAAAGCCGCACCCAAAGTCAGGCTGATCGTGCGAATCATAAATTTCTTCGAGAAAGGATAGTTAGATTGTGACATCTGTTGTAATCTCCCTTGTATAAAATTTTCTTACTATTCCTAATTATAGGAACATTGTTTAAAATTACATATAGTCATATGCGACTAAATATATAGGAAAATAGGCTTATGTTTTTACAAAATCAGCCTTCATTTTTGATTCTATTAAAAATATAGTCGATATATTTGCAGAATCATTACAAACCTAGTTTCTTAGAAAAAACCGCTTTCACCGCCTGTCTACCCTCCATTTTAAATAATCGTGAGTGCGCGGGTCCCTTTCCCCCTCTTTCTTGCTGCACAAAAAAACCGCTGCGATAAAGACTCGCGAGCGGTTTTAACAATGATTTAGTGTTTTTCCTTGCGCGACTTTTTGAGAGCCGGCTTCAGATCATCCTGCACGCTTCGTTCCCATAAAGCCACTCCAGACCGGTAAGCGGCCCTCGCATTCAAATGTCCCGCCACGGGACCTGTAATAAATACGAACACGATTCCAAGAAGAAGCTTGGCACTGATATGGTCCAGATAGAACGCGAAGTATAAGAACGCGCCAGTCAGAATCAGAAGGACACCTAACGTCGCACTCTTCGTGGCTGCATGCGAACGCAGGTACACATCCGGCAAACGGATGAGGCCAAATGCGCTCAGTACGCCTAATAGTGCACCGGCCAGAATGATAATGCCTATCAGCAGTTCACCGATCAAGGGTATCATCTCCATTCTCAATGACCGCGCCTCTTTCAATATATCTGGCAAAGGCCGTCGTCCCGATAAAACTCAGAATGCCGATCAGGAGGATAATGTCCATGTACGCTTGAGTCCGGAGCAGCATACAGATAACGGCGATCATTGACAAGAGAATAATGCCGATGGTATCCAGTGCCGCAATCCGGTCGGCCATCGAAGGACCTTTAAGGAGCCTGTACATACAGCCCAGTACAGCTGAGGACAGAAGAGCGAGTGAGAGCAGAAGAAGATTGGTCAGCATTTACCTCGTCACCTCCATAATCGCTTTTTCAAACGTTTGCTTGATTTGCAGGGAAATGATTTCCGCATCCTCGATATCCATCGCATGAATATACAGCGTCCGGCCATTCTTGGCTATATCCAAGGTAAGTGTTCCCGGCGTAAGACAGATCAGACAGGATAGCACCGTGATTTCCCAGTCGGATTCCAGTTCCGTCGTATAAGCAAAGATTCCCGGGCGGATCGCCAGTTTGGGTCTTATAATTTGACCGATGACCGTAAAACTGGAAATCATCAGTTCCTTCAGAAACAAAAGGAGAAGCTTAATAACGGCCCACACTTTTAGCATATAAAAATCGTAAGGCCAGAAGCGGCGCAGCAGACCAATCAGAATAATCCCGATGATATAGCCGACCGTAAAGGAAAGGAAGGACCATTCATTATTCAAGAACATCCACACAAAAGCGATTATCAGATTAAGCAGAATCTGCAGGGACATCTCACTTCTCCTCCCCTACTACCGCGTCGATATAAATCGCAGGATTTACCAGTGTATTTCCCGCTTCCGAGACCAATGAATATATCCACTCAGAACCGGCACCGATACAAATTATCAGGATGAACAACCCGGCTGCCGGAAGGGTCATCGCCCGCATATTCGAGGGCAGCGGTTTGGCGGATGCTTTTTCTTCACCCCAGAATGATTTGATAAATACCCTTATCAGGGAATAGAGCACGATTAGGCTGGAAGCAACACCGATGCCTGTAAGCCAGTATAAACCTTCCCCGAACCCGCCGCGGACAATCAGCAGTTTACCGGCGAAGCCGCTGAGCGGTGGTATGCCTGTAAGAGCCAGAGCTAGGACGAAGAACATCCATCCGATCAGCGGAATTCGTTTTATCATTCCGCCCATCTCTCTCGTCAAGTTTGTTCCGGCTGCCGCAATCAGTATCCCCGCTAACATAAACAAGAGAGCTTTGGCGATCATATCGTGCATCAGGTAGAAAACAGCTCCATCCAAGGAATCCTTGTTGGCTGCCGCTAATCCTAGGGCAATAAACCCGACGCTGATCACTACATTATAATTAACGACCCGGTAAATGTCGGAATATGCCAGCGCGCCAACGGCGCCCAGAATCATCGTCGCTCCTGCCATCCAGCCGATCCACATATGCGTAATTGCGGGATCATGATAGAAGATCAGTGTAAAGGTGCGAATGAGTGCATAGAGGCCGACTTTGGTTAATAACGCGCCGAACAAGGCGCCCACGGCAGCCGGCGGCACGCTGTAGGAGCCTGGAAGCCAGAAGAACAGGAATAAACCGGCTTTTAGAGAAAATACGATCAGGAACAGAATCGCGATCACATTAATGACTCCGCCCTGCCCCGCTTCAGCCACCCGGCTGGACAGATCGGCCATATTCAGTGTTCCGACGACACCATATAAGTAAGCGACAGCGGCAACAAACAACGTCGAGGACAAAATATTTATCAGCATGTATTTCAGCGTTTCTCTCAGCTGCCGCTTTGTGCTTCCGAGAACGATCAGCGCATAGGAGGAAATCAGCATCACCTCAAAACAAACGAACAGGTTGAACAGATCGCCAGTCAGAAACGAACCGCATACACCTGCGAGCAAGAACTGAAAAAAGGGATAAAAGTAATGCTTCTCTCTCTGCTCACCGATTGTACGGAAAGCAAAAAACAGACAAGCGGCACTGACGATCACAGTCGTTAGAACAAGAAGCGCGGCGAACATGTCGGCTACAAACACAATCCCATAGGAAGGAAGCCAGCCTCCCATCTGCAGGGTCTGGATGCCTTGTGCGCGAACCTGTTCCACGATCATCCCGGAAGCGGCTATATTAGCGACAATGCTAATGGAACTTATCCAGCGCTGGAGCTTTATTCTTGTAGGAAGAAAAATGAGAAGAACAGCCGTGCACAGAGGAATCAGCAGCGGATAAATCAGCAAGTTATTCATCCTCATTCCCCCTTAGCTCTTCCATATTATCGGTCCCCAGTTTTTGATAAGCCTTATAGGCCATCACAAAGAATAAAGAAGTCACTCCGAAGCTGATAACAATGGAAGTCAGAATCAAAGCCTGGGGCAAAGGATCTACATAGCTGTCCGCTTTTTCTCCAAGCAAAGGTGCGGCACCTGTTTTTAAGCGGGACATCGTAAGCAGTAATAAATGAATACCATGCGTAAGCAGGGACGTGCCTAGAATGATGCGCAGCAGGCTTTTGGATAAAATCAGATAGACTCCTACCGCAAACAACACGCCAATGGCTAAAGACATGTACAACTCCATGCTAATTGTCCCTCCCTATCGTGAAAATGATGGTCATCGTAATGCCGACGACTGTTAAGTAAACGCCCAGGTCGAACAATAATGCCGTAGCCAGCTCTGTTTTGCCAAGCAGCGGCAGATCAAAATAACCGAATGAATGGCTGAGGAAAGGGACATCCAATACGAGCGATCCAATCCCCGTAAGTAAAGCAAGCAGCAGGCCGACTGCGGTAAGTTTGCGGAAATCAACCGGCAGGATCGTGCGGATCATTCTCATCCCGAAAGCAATCGACAGCAGAACCAGCGCAGCTGAAGTCATCAGGGCTCCAATAAAACCGCCGCCTGGATCATTGTGACCTGCAAAGAACAAATACCACGAGAACGTTAAAATAATGAACACAACCACTTTGGAGGCTGTTCTCAAAATAACATCGTTGCTTCTAGGCGTATACATCCTGGAATGCTTATCACGATCAGGGTCTGGAATCGGACTTTCAGCCAACAGTTCCCCGGGTTCAGGTTTTATCTTGATCAGTGCATAGATGCCAAGTGAGGCAATCGACAGCACGACAATCTCCAGCATCGTATCGAATCCTCGGAAATCAACCAGGATAACATTTACGACATTCTTGCCTCCGGCCAGGATGTAGCTGTTGTCCAGGAAATAATCCGAAATCGATTCAAAGGACCGGCTGCTGCTTGCACTCAGTGCGATCAGGGTCACTATAATGCCCACACCGGCTGCAATCACCAAGTTGACAGCCTTAAACGGCACCTTAACCTCTTCTTTTCTCAATTTGGGCAGATGATAGAAACAGAGCAGGAACAGCGTAACGGATACCGTCTCTACGATCATTTGGGTCAAAGCCAGATCGGGGGCGCGGAATAGGACAAAGAACAAGGTGACCATATAACCTGCAGCGCCTGTCAGTATAATAAGCATCAGACGTGAAGTTGCAAAAGGTACAGCGAGTACAGATAAGATCAGCACAATGATAATGACGGCCTCGTAGATCGAAACCGGCGCATAATTCGTCGTATCAAAGCTGAGGCCTTTCGAGCGGTACAGGGTATATCCGAGCGAACCTGTAAAAAAAACGAAAATGTAAATTAAATAATGCCGGATGGAGCCGGTCATATACGTACGGGTAATCCGGTGAGAACCCTGATCAAGAAGACGCAGACCCCCGTCGTAAATCCGATTCAGGGAGACGCGTTCGAATAATGGCCGGTTCAGCAGACGAAGACGGTGATAGCTTTGGTACAGGACCGTGCCCGCGATAATAACTCCGATGGTCATAAAAATTTCAGGCGTCCACCCGTGCCAGAAACTGATCGAGACAAGGAATCGGTCCCCCTGATCCAGCAGCGCCGGATAAATGGCCGCCATAGCAGGCTCGATTAACGAATAGGACAGCAGATTCGGGAAGAATCCGAACACTACGGCAAGTGATGCCAGCACAACGGGCGGCAGCAGCATGCCCAGCGGCGCTTCGTGCGGCTTTCGGGGCAGCTGATCCAGCTGTTTGGGGCCGGTAAATGTCTTGAATACCAGCAGCATGCTGTACAAGAAGGTGAAAATACTGGCTACCCAGGCGATTACCGGGAACAGGATGCTTAGACTCTCCATGTTCCAGATGTTGAGCTGCAAGATATTCAAGGCCGCCGTAAAGAACATTTCTTTACTTAGAAAACCGTTGAAAGGCGGCAGACCCGCCATCGAGAATGCGCCGATGACAGCGATAGAGAATGTCACCGGCATGAGAGACATCAATCCGCCGAGCTTGCGGATATCTCTAGTGCCCGTCTCATGGTCTACAATGCCGACTACCATGAACAAGGCACCCTTGAAGGTTGCATGGTTGATCAGATGAAAGATCGCTGCCATCGTCGCCTTCGTGTAGAAAAGCGATTCCGCCGCGCCCGAGAAATAGGCCGATGCCGAGCCAAGACCGAGCAAACACATAATCAGCCCTAACTGGCTGATCGTAGAGAAAGCAAGAAGCGCCTTTAAATCCGTCTGCTTAATGGCCCGGAATGCTCCGTACATCAGCGTCAGCACGCCGATGAAAGAGATAAGCCAGAACCACTGCGCCTGACCGGAATAAAGAGGACTGAACCGCGCGACTAAGTAAATGCCCGCTTTGACCATGGTAGCCGAATGTAAGTAGGCACTAACGGGTGTCGGGGCTTCCATGGCATCGGGAAGCCAGATATGGAACGGGAATTGAGCCGACTTCGTAAAGGCCCCCAGCAAAATGAGCAGCATGGAAGGCAAGAACAGCGCATGCTCCGTTATAGAACTCACTTGTTCCAGAATAGCGCGGATGCTGAAGGTTCCTGTCATCAGGTAGAGCAGGATAAAACCGGCAAACATCGCAAGACCTCCGAACACGGTAATCAGCATGGATTTCAGTGCTCCATAGGTGGATTTCGCGCGGTGATTCCAGAAAGCTATAAGCAGAAAAGAAGAAATACTCGTTAACTCCCAGAAACCGTAGAGCACCATTAAGTTGTCCGATAGCACAACACCAAGCATGGCGCCCATGAATAAGAGCAGATACAGATAGAAGGTATGGACCGCTTCTTTCCTTTTATCCAAATAATAGATGGAATAAAGTACGACTAAGCTTCCAATTCCTGTGATCAGTAATGCAAACAGCAGACTGAGACCATCCAGATACACGGTGAATTCAACACCTAAAGATGGGATCCATGGCAAAGAAGAAGTCATGCTTCCCTCACTCTGCAGAACAGGAATCCGGGTAATGAAATAGCTGAATAAAATCACGGGCAGCGGAAGAACCAGCCACCCTGTATGGATATTATGCCGGATACGATAGAACAGACATATACCTGCTGCCAGCAGGAAAGGCAGGATAACAGCTATGTGCAGCAAAGACAATTTTCTCCCTCCTTATTGCAAGATTTTTTTGTATTAGCTTTTCCAATTTTCTTCAAAACTACTTGATCTTGGACGAAACGAATGGGGGATTTCTGAAAAAACACAAAAAGAGCCCGCTGTTGGCAGGCTCCTCCGATAAATAAGATATTGAGTTGATAAGTTTTCAAGCTAAAAACAGTATAGCCTCTGCCTCATGCTTTGTCAAAAGAAAATCATCTTAATTCATCTCAGACGGAGCACAAATGATGAGGCGCAGGAACGAGCTCCGGAATGAAACGGGAGAATACGGGAAACTCTGTTCAGTAAAGGAGTGATCCCATGACCGACCGTAAAATAGCCTGGTGTGCAGCAATTTTCCTGCTGCTGATTGCGGCTGGGGGAATTCTGAATGATCGGGCAGGAAGGCAGCCGACAATTCCGGGCCCGAACCAGCTTGACCCTAATCAAATTACCATACAGTCCTATCGCTCCGAAACAAGCTTACTTCCGACATCATCCTTTGAGCCCAGAGAATACGTTCGGATCTTGAGATTAGGGAGGAAGAAGCCGGAAGAATGACAAAGTCCTTGTCACTCCTTCGGCTTCTTCCCATTGTATGGCCACTTCCATGCTTTACGGCTCTTTATTTGCGTTCTTTCCGGTTTATCTTGGATTCCATGACGATATCCTTGTCCTGCTCTTCCGGATACGGCTCTTATCCCTCGATATGCAAATTAAGGCTGTTTTTATTCGTTTTAAATTTTTGCCGCTCTATCATGACACCGACAACACCCTTCGAATCCTCTGTCTCGCATACAATCCCGGTCCGGCCAAGGGCAGATACGTAGACACAGTCTCCGATTTTCAGGCTCCGGCTGTGACTTATCTCTGTCTCTGCAACTTGAGCTGCTGCTGACTCATCTTCTGAGGATTGGGATGTTTCCTCGACTACTGCAACCCGCGCGGCTATCTTTTTCCAATAAGCATCGGATTCAGCTCTATCCTCACTTTGTCCTCCACCTTCACCCCCCGTATCCTCCAGAGGATCATTCGCTTTAACCCCTTGAGAATAACCTTCCGTAGAGATTTCGCGCGAGCGCCCGATAATCTCCTCTGGAATCCCGAGCTTCAGTGCAATCAGGAAAGCATAGCTTTGTCCCGCCTCCCCTATCCGCAGCCGGTACAATGGCTGAAGTGTGTCTCTGTCAAATTCCATCCGGGCATTCTCAAAGCCGGGGGTGGCGGCAGCAAAATTTTTGATCTCGGTAAAGTGTGTGGTCGCGACGACAGTAGCCCCTCTCCTGTGCAGTTCCTCCAGAATCGCAACCGATAATCCGACGCCTTCCCCGGGGTCCGTGCCGGACGCCATTTCATCGATCAGCACGAGCGTCGAGGAATCCGCAACTTTTAGAATATCGATCACATTATGGATATGAGCCGAAAAAGTGCTCAGCGCATGTTCTATACTCTGTCCATCGCCGATATCGACTGCTACATGATGAAAGACAGAGAACAAGCTTCCTTCCTTTACCGGGACGAGCAAACCGGATTGCACCAGCACAGTGAGCAAACCGACTGTCTTCGTCGCCAGGGTTTTCCCACCTGTATTAGGTCCCGTGATCACCAGTGATTTGTACCTGCGCCCTATAATAAAATCAAGCGGAATCATCTGTTTCCCTACTAAAGGATGCCTGGCCTCGCGGAGATCGATAACTCCATTCTCGTTTAATTCGACATTAAAGCCGCCGATCGCCAGGGCGTATTTGGCCTTAGCGAACAGAAAATCGTAGATGCCAACCGTTTCCACATTCACTCCGAATTCATGCGTATACTGCTCAGCTAAAGCGGTCAGATCACTGAGCACCTTCATCTCTTCACGTGATTCTTCCGCTTTTAATCCGGCAAGCTCGAACTGAAAACTCACAATGTCAGCCGGTTCTATATAGACCGTTTGCCCGCTCGCCGATTCATCCAGAACACTCCCTTTCACAAGTTTACGATGTTCTTTCTTCACCGGAAGCACGTATCTACCACCGCGCGTACTGAGCAAATTCTCTTGAAGGATGCTGCGGTGCTTGCTCATCAACGAGTCCAGCTTCAACTTTAAGCGATCTTCGATAAGGATTATTCTTTTGCGGACCTTCATCAGTTCCTTACTGGCAGCATCCACTATTTTGCCGCTGCGTATAGTCCGTTCAATTTCCGCTTTCAGCTTGGCTATTTCGTCCATAGAAGCAGCGTACGCACTGACGTGGGGTGCAGCTTCTGACTTTGCTCTCATATATTTCATAAGCTGTGCGCAGCTGTTCAAAAATTGGAGCATATGAACAAAGTCTTTTTCACTGAACACATAACCGGTTCCCATTAAAGCAAGAATCTGCTCAACACCTTCCAAGGATGGTATCGGTACACTGGCTCCCTGCTGAAGCAGCGTTTTCGCTTCTGCCGTTTCATCCAGTTTCTTGCGGATCGTTTTGGTGACGGTCATCGGGACCAGCTGCTCGATTTGCCTTTTGCCGAGATACGATACCGCATAACCCATCAACGCTTCTTTCACTTTACCGTAATCCAGACGCTGCAATGCTTTCTCATTCACGTGGATCGCTCCTTTTTTGGATAAAATAAAAAGAGCACAGAATGAACAATCGTCATTCTGCGCTCTTTCGTGTACAGCCTACCAAACCCCCGTCAAATAAAAAATCCATGCTGAACTACAGCACGGATGCGGGCGCAAGAATAGGCGTAAACCTAAGGCGTAGCATGATATCCGTTGTTTGTTCTTAACTAATTCCGAGGCATCTACAATTCCACAACAAAAAAACGTTGTTAAACAACTATTTTGTGATGGAAGTCAAAACCTCTTCTATGGAATTTGGTTAGTTAAGAACGCTCACCGACATCAAAATCTCTCCCTCAGTTTAAACGGTTGTATAAATAAGTTAGACTACCCACAATATAGCTTACTTGGATAGCTAAAGTCAAGGAAGTTCCTATCGTCATGCTAACCATTCATAAGAAAAAAATCAAAAAAGCACAACAATCGCTGCTTGAGCGAAGCTGTGCTTTTGAGAAACCGATTATTTGCGGAACGCAAGACGGAAATCATTCATTACTTTTCTCTGCCGCTCAATATATTGCCATACCCAGAAGATAAGGAGAAGCGAAGCGGCCAAATAAATAAGCGGAACCAGCAAACTGAGCTCGGTTAATAAAAAAGCAAAGACAAGAAGAAGCCCGCTGAACAAATGATTAATCGCCGTGTGAGCATTGCTCGGTATAAGATCAGCTGCATTCAGATCATAGTTACGCTGTGCGTATCGGATAGCCTGCAGGGCAAACGGCAGGGATAAGAAGGCAAAGTACAGGGTGTAAGGAGCGAAATCAAGGATCGGAAGCAGAGCAATTAACGCATAGCCCGCAACAAAACTTGCAAGGAGAACGTTTTTAGCTTTCCGTTTTCCTAAACGGACTACCAGCGTATTCTTCCCTGTCTTGGCATCCGATTCCGCATCCGGGAACTGGTTGATCAATAAGACGTTCGAAATGAACAAGGCAACCGGTAGAGAGATTAGAAACGCCTGCAGCGAATAATAGCCGGTCTGCACATAAAAAGCGCCTAGGGTCATGAAGACCCCGTAAGTCGTGGCAATGAGCAGCTCCGCTATACCGGGAGCCATGTTAATAAAGGAAAACTTGCCTTTGGCACCTGTATAGAAGAGTCCCGCCATAATGCCGTACAAGATGAGCGGAATAAGGCCCCAGCCGCTGACGGCAACCAGATAAATACCGATCAAAGCGGCTGTGCCCGAGAGCATCAAGCCGAAGAAACCCATATCGGCCCTCGATATTAATCCGAGCTGGATCATTCGCGAACCGCCTGTAAACGGACGCATTCCCGTCGTATTATCCGCATCACGATCCGCGTCTTTCCAGTCGTTAATCATGTTGGTCCCAGCCTGGATCATCAGAGCGCCAATCAATGTCAGAATGAAATGAAGCACGTTCAGTTCATGAACTGCCGAAAGCGCCAGCGCTCCCCCCAGCAGGACCGGTACAAGCGCAGCTGTAAGCGACAACGGCCGTAGGGCTTCTTTCCACGCACGTGCTCTGGATCTGACATCGTCCCATGTACTGAATGAGATGCGGTTGTTCTCGAATTCAAAGACCGTCGGCGGTTCACCTTGGAGAATTTCTGGAACAAAACGATATTTCACAGTAAACGGCCGAATCCGGATAAACTCCAGCTTGTCGAGTGCATCGCCTTGCTTCATCTGAGCTACAATCGGCGACCGGCTGACCAGCAGCCCGGCTGCTTTCTCCCGGTCTTCCCGGTCTTTGAGAACTTCGGCCCTCCCGATAATCTCGGTTTCCTCCATCTCCATGAACGTAGCACCTTGATGAATCAGGATCGCCGTCTCCGGGATGTTGCTCCATTGGATGACTTTGGGATCGCCTTTCATACTGGTCACGTATATGTTAAAGTCTTCGTCCGCGGCAAAATGCATCATTCTCTGCCTCGGTGAACCCATATTCGATGTACCGACTGCGCCTACTTCGGATCGCGCCAAGAAATCAAGCACTTCCTGTCTGCTTCTAATTGCCATAATGCGCTAAACTCCCTTTCTTTATCTGTGTCGAATCTTCTTTAGATGTTCGTATCGTTTATAACTTATTTATTATATCACTTCCTATACAAGATACTATGGTAAAGGCTAGCTAATCATAGAATAATAGGATAATCCAACGGGGTGATTCCAGCCGGAACAGTTGAAAGACGCATTTACGCACAAAAAAGAACCCGTTTCTTCCTTGGGTCCTTTATCTCCATACTATTTAAACCAGCCTTTTTCTTTAAAACGCATGATCGCTTCGATTCTATTACTGACACCCAGCTTATCCAGTATTACGGAGACATAATTCCGGACAGTTCCGGTAGTCAGATAAAGTTCGCTGGCGATCTCCTTTGTATTCTTGCCGTCGGCAATCAGTGCGAGGACTGCCTTCTCCCGCTCTGTCAGCGGATTCGCTTCCTGAACATAGCTCTCGTCCACCAGCTCAGGCGCGTAAATGCGACGTCCGGCCATAACGCTCCGGATTGATGCTGCCAGCTCCTCGCTGGGGCTATCCTTCAGCAGATAGCCGTGTACACCTGCTTTGAGCGCACGCTCAAAGTAACCGGAACGGGCAAATGTGGTCAAGATCATGACCTTGCAGCCCAATCCCTTTAATTCTTCGGCCGCGTCAAGGCCGCTCTTGGCCGGCATCTCAATGTCCATAATGCAGACATCAGGCTGATGAAGGTGCACCAGCTTAAGTGCATCCTCTCCATTGCTTGCTTTGCCGACCACGGTCATATCTTCTTCAAGTTCAAGCAGCGAAGCAAGAGCGCCGAGCAGCATGCGCTGGTCCTCGGCAATCACGATTCGAATCATACCTGAGCCTCCTTTACAACGGGTTTAAAGACATTCGGAACCTTGATTATCACATTCGTGCCTTGACTCGAGGTAACCTCCAGACTTCCGTTCACGAATTCAAGCCGTTCCTTCATTCCCCGAATCCCGTTCCCCCTGGAATAATCGATAGGTGTAGAGATTCCCACACCATTGTCCCGGACTCTTACGATAAGCTCCGTATGCGAAGGCTCTATCTCAACCGTACAGGAAGTAGCCCGGCTGTGCTTGACAATATTCGTTACCGCTTCTTTCAAACACATGCTGATCACATTCTCTGTAATGAGAGAAGTCTCTGTCAGTTTGGGGTCCCCGGCCAGTTGAAATTCAATATCAGCCGCCTTCAGAATCTGCTTGACCCGCACTACTTCATCCTCTACTCTGGCTCCCCGCATTTCGGTAACCATTTCCCGGACTTCTTTGAGAGCACTCCTGGCAGTCTGCCGGACATCATTAATTTCGGCCCGGGCCTGATTAGGATTCTTGCTCATAAGCTTGTTCGCCAGATCACTCTTGAGCCCAATCAGCGAAAGTTTCTGGCCCAGTGTATCATGCAGATCACGGGCAATTCGCTGCCGTTCTTCCAGCTTAACCAGATCCGAGATCCTCTTGTTCGCATCCTGCAGCTGGCCTTCGAGCTTCTCTTGTTTGTTCTTGTTATAGGTATTAACCGGAAGAAGAATTACTCCGATCAGACTGATAAGAACAAAGGGAAGCTGTGTGATAAACACCGGATTTTTGGTAACAAACCCTAGATTGATCGATACGATCGTGCTGACAAGATGGATCGTATAGAACGTAATAAATCCGATCTTGTTCTGGATATTCCCTATAAAGAAAGCCAGGAATAAAGAGAAATATAAGTATCCGAACAACACGGTCATCGCGATAGAGATAATAATCTGCACACTTGTCCAGAAATAGACCTGCCAGCCTCTCGTCATAACAGACAGTACGTAGCTGACAAAGAAAACAATAATGAGCGTGATGCCGATTATGATCTCCGTCATAGAAGAACTTAAGATAAAGTAAAACGGAAGAATAAAGAAGACAACCCATACAAATGGACTCAGGCCCGTTTTCTTTTGAAACACTTGAAACCATTTCCGCATGGCCTACATCCCTTTTTTCTATACCGGTAAGTTTTATCTTTATTTTAGCATAAACCAATCTCCCGGCAATTATTTCCCTTGAAGACTCGGATTGCTCTTAATCGTTTTGGCCGCTGCATTGTTTTTGTGCAGCACTTTTTTAACATCTTTGAAGCCGACGAACGTCTTGCCTTCCTCATCCCATAACCGGAAGCGCAGCGACTGGAGACTCTTACGTAGTGTAATGGTAGTCGCTTTCTGAAGCGGCGGCGTTTCGTTATGGGCTTTCTCCAGATAATAGTTCGGAACTCTGGGACTCAGATGATGCACGTGATGGAATCCGATGTTACCGGTGATCCACTGCAGCAGCTTAGGAAGCTTATAGTAAGAGCTGCCTTCGACAGCCGCCTTCACATAACTCCACTCTTCTTCGTTCTCGAAATAAGAATCTTCGAACTGGTGCTGTACGTAGAACAACCAGATGCCCAGAAGGCCGGATACAAAAAACACGGGGCCTTGTACCATTAAGAATGCCTGCCAGCCAATCGCCCAGCACAGAAGCGCATACAGAGCCACGATCGAAAAATTAGTAACATAAGTATTTACGCGTTCCTTGCGCTTTGCGCCTTTACGGTTGAAACGATATTGGAACAAGAAGATAGCAACCGGTCCGAGACCAAGCATAACGATGGGATTCCGGTAGAAACGATACGCGATTCGGCGCCACAGCGGAGAAGCTGCATACTCGTCCACAGTAAGTACCCACATGTCACCGGTACCCCTTTTATCGAGATTGCTGCTTGTCGCGTGATGTACGGAATGACTATATTTCCACTGCTGATAAGGGCAGAGAGTGAGTACACCTGTAATCGTGCCGATTATTTCGTTAGCCAAACGGCTCTTAAAGAACGATTGATGGCAGCAGTCGTGGAAAATAATGAAGGTACGGATGACAAATCCGGCTGTCACTAAAGCGATAGGAAGCGTCAGCCAATAAGAAACAGACAAGCTCAGATAGGCACCATACCAGAGAAGCACTAGCGGAACTAGTGTATTGAAAAGTTGGCGGATACTTGATTTTGTGTCTGTTTTTTCATAAGGAGCTACATTTTTTTTCAAATTCGTTACTTTGGATTGAGTCATCGTGAATGTTTCCTCCTCGATCGATCTGATGTCCGGGGAATATCACCGAACAGATGTAACAGTCTAGTATATTTCAAATTATAAAGAAAGTATCCCTTGCATTGTAGTCATAAGTGTCAGTATAGGAGTATGACAAATGTCATGTTATACGAAAAAAGACCGCCTGCCGGCGATCTTAATTAAAGGTCCGTTTGTTTTGTCGTCAACAGCTTACAAGCTGTATCAGGCCGCCAAACTGAAAGTATCCCGCGGCGAAGATATCCCGCTCTGCAATTGAATCGTTGTGCGGCGGCTCTGCGACTGAATAAATCCCCACGAGACAGCAGGCTCGGCAAGATCGAGCTGCATCAGCTTCACAAGTGCCGCTGCATCGCCGGATAGATACACGCCTGCACATACTCTCAGGTATTCCCTCAACCCTACATCTTGCGGAAGAGCCAGTTCCCCCTGAAGTAGATCTTCCCTGACGGAAGCAAGAGATTGCCGTGCGCGATGCAATGCCGCTTTGACTGCCCCTTCCGTCGTTTGAAGCTGGCGGGCCGTCTCCATAATGGAGAGGGCAAAAACATCACGGAGCATGAACACGGTCCTCTGCAGAGGGGAAAGATGAATCAGGAGTGCTTGCATGGCCATCTCAATCTCCAGGGAATCACTATCGGGAAGCGTCATCTCGGCTTCTTCCTGCTTTAAGATCCGCTGTAGTACCGTTTTTCTGCGCAGCTGATCGATCCAGGTGTTCTTAGCGATGCGCAGCAAAAGCGCTTCCTTGTTCGAAAACCCCGGTCCCTCTGCGATTTGCATAGCTTTGAGCCAAGTTTCCTGCGCCAAATCCTCTGCTTCCCAGTGGGACCTTGTCATTGAAAGGCAATAGCGGGTCAACGCTCCATACATCTGCTCCAGACTTTTACCTCCATTTGTGCCGGTTCCAGTCAACCCGTCTTCATTCCATTTAGTTGAGAACACTAAGAACCCTCCTTTTACTGAATCCCTCTATATATACGCATGTAATTTCATTCAGACAGAACCTTCCCTTTTAACAAAAGACCCATAAAAAGTCTCTACATAACTAACGAATGAAGAAGTCAAAAAGATACGCAGATGCCGGAAATAAATATTCCTTTCTCCGCCTCGTCCCGCGTATCTTCCAGAGTTTCTTATTCGTTTACCAGACGAACCCGGGTACACACAACGAAATCGGAGGAGATTAAATGAGTATTCCCATCCCTTATGTAGTAGAGCAGACCGGAAGAGGAGAAAGATCGTATGATATTTATTCGCGTCTGCTCAAGGACCGGATCGTTTTTCTCGGTTCGGAAATTAATGACCACGCAGCTAACAATATCATTGCCCAGCTTCTGTTCCTCGCTGCAGAAGATCCTGAGAAGGAGATAAATTTGTATATCAACAGTCCCGGCGGCTCTACATCAGCCGGTTTTGCCATCTATGATACGATTCAGTTTCTGAAGCCGCCCGTACACACCATTTGCACGGGATTCGCGGCCTCCTTCGCCGCTATTCTACTGCTGGCCGGGACTCATGGCAAACGATTCGCACTGCCGAACAGTGAAATTATGATTCACCAGCCGCATGGAGGTGCGCAGGGGCAGGCAAGCGATATTGCCATATCGGCTAACCGCATTCTTCGTATCCGTGACCGCCTCGTCAAGATTACGTCCGAACGGACCGGACAATCCGAAGAGAAAGTGCAGAATGACATGGACCGCGATTATTTCTTGTCAGCGGAAGAAGCTTTGGAATATGGAATCATAGACAAAATCTTGACTTCCATATGATTAAAGTAAATACAATCAACATAACTTAAATTTGCTTGATTAACCTTTTTCTACTCTGATTATGGAGATAGATACTGGGTAAATAAAGTGATGAAACCCTAATTGGGCTTCATCACTTTTTTTATACCTAATATCCTATGAGGAAGGTATTAAAAGAACAGGAAATTAAGGTATACTGAGCGTACCATGATAAGGTTCAGAAGCTAGCCTAGGAGGCTTTCCATACTATGAAATATGACATTTCCGACAATTTATTCATTCAAGCGTACGAAAGTGCCCCTTTCGGCATTGGTGTTTACAGTCTTGACGAAGCCTGCTGGCTTAAGTGTAATCCATTTTTCTGTAAAACGCTTGGTTACTCTCAAGATGAATTAACCGGGATGGCGGATCAGAACCTCGTCCATCGGGAAGATTACCCGATTGCAACTCATCCGCTGACTGCTGCTGCGTTAGCTCAGCCGGATGTTTCTCCTTATCATCTGGAGAACAGATATATACACAAAAATGGAGCCGTCGTCCAGTTATCTCTGCACGTATCGTTATTGGCCGGGCACACCGGTCAAGCTTCTACCCTGTTGCTCGTGCAGGCTCTTGACGTCACCGCCCAGCGCAAGGAAGAGGAAAGACTCCGAGACAGCGAACGCAAGTACATGACTCTCTTAGAAGCTTCGCTAGACTGGATATGTACGCACAAACCGGATTCGCAAACGACCATCGCGTACTCCTCACCCTGCTGCCGGTCCATTCTAGGTTACGAACCAGGCGAAATGATCGGCTTAAACAAGCTTGCCTTGGTTCATCCCGATGATTATAAAAGCGTGGAACGATACTGGTCCGGCAGGGCGGATACACAAAGCGAAGCAATCACTTTCCGCATCCGCCGTAAAGACGGTGAGTACATCTGGCTCGAATCAACGAACCGCTACATGTATAACCAGAATGGACAAATCGAAGAAATTATCTCTATTTCGCGGGATATTACCGAACAACGACATGCCGAGAAGCTTTTAAAAGAAAGCGAACAGCGGTATAAGTCCCTATTTGATCACAATCCCGCGGCTGTTTATTCGATGAATCTCGATGGAGATTATTTAACGGCCAATCCGAATCTTCACAAGCTGACCGGCTTCACTTTGGATGAATTAATCGGTATGTATTGGGGACCTCTCGTTCATCCCAAGGATCTTCCAAAGACGCTGTACCATTTCGGACTTGCCAAGGAAGGATATCCACAGAGCTATGATTTGACCATCATCCATAAAGAAGGCCATCTTGTGGAAATCAATTCAACCAATATTCCTATTATCGTGGACAACGAGATTGTCGGAGTTTATGGGATTACAAGTGATATAACCGAACGGCAGAAGTATATAGAAGAAATCGAAAAGCTCAGTCAAGAATATACCCTCATTCTTAATGCCGTATCGGAAGGTATCTTCGGACTTGATGCAGAGGGTAATGCCATGTTCATTAATCCGGCCGGAGCCGCTATGCTTGGATTTGAAGCTGAAGAGTTGATAGGCCAGTCCTATCTCGGCATGTTGCAGCAGACTTTCCCATGTGATTCTCAGCTGCCTACAGAAGAGAATGCAATCTTCCGGGCGATCCGGGATGGCCACTCCTATCATAGTAAAGAAGCGGTGTTCTGGCGAAAGGACGGCTCCAGCTTCTTAGCGGAATATACAGTGACAACTATCGTTGATAAAGGCATACACAAAGGAGCCGTTGTCGTCTTCCGTGATATTACAGGGGAAAAAGAAATTATTCGTGCCAAGGAGTCCGCGGAAAAAGCCGACAAAGCCAAATCCGAGTTTCTGGCCATCATGAGCCATGAAATCCGGACACCCATGAACGGAATTGTCGGCATGGCCGATCTGCTTGCGGAGACAGAGCTCTCCGAAGAACAACAAAGTTATCTCGATATCGTTCTCCAAAGCAGTTATGCCCTGATCAAAATTCTTAATGAAATTCTCGATTTCAGTAAAATAGAAGCGGGTAAAATGGAAATAAACTATGAAGCGTTCCAGATCCGTCACGTTTTGGATAGTGTACTGGAACTTTTCACACCCCGGGCCATTGAACGCGGCATCCCGATCGCTTGTAGGATCGACGAGCGGATTCCTGATATGATCGTAGGGGACCCCGGTATCCTGCGCCAAGTGCTAGTCAATTTAGTCGGTAATGCGATTAAGTTTACAGAACAAGGACAAATAACCGTAATCGTCAACTTGACCGCGGAAACGAATAGAAATGAGATTGTTATCGAATTCTTAGTTCAGGATACGGGAATCGGTATAGCTGAGGATAAGCAAAGCCAGCTTTTCCAGTCCTTCTCACAGCTTCATCCTACCATTAACCGTAAATATGGAGGAACTGGCTTAGGACTTGCAATCTGCAAAAAGCTGGTGGAATTAATGGGCGGGGCCATTGGTGTCGAGAGCGTAGAAAATATAGGTTCAACCTTTCGCTTTGCGCTTCCCTTCTCCCTATACTCGTCATCGGAACTGAATAACTTGGAGCTTGAAGATAAGTCATTGAGTGTTAGATCAAGTTTGCCTTCACAGCACCAGCAATACGGCCCTCTTAGGATTCTGGTAGCGGATGATCATGCTGTAAACCGCCTTCTCCTCCATACTCTGCTCAGGAAGCTCGGCTATGAGGCTGATAGTGTCGAGAATGGTGCTGAGGCCGTGCGCGCCGTGAAAAAGAAAGTTTACGATATTATTTTTATGGACCTTCAAATGCCAGAAATGGACGGACTAGAAGCCACGGCGATAATCAGCCAGCTTTACTCTCATTCAGACAAGCAAGGACCTTCCATTATCGCCGTCACGGCATTTGCGCAAGAAGAGGATAAAGAAATGTGTCTCAGAGCCGGCATGCAAGACTTTATCAGTAAGCCTGTATATGCTCCTCATGTGGAGCGGGTACTTAAACAATGGTCACCTTATACAGCAAAAAAGTAAATTACACTCAATTGGGAAAAGTGACAGAATTCTTGTCACTTTTTTTATTCTTCATTTGATCGATACCGGAAACAGAAGTCTTACGATGTTCATACCTAATTTCTGATATACTTATTTTTAGCGAAAGTAAAATAATACCAGCGGGGTCTTTAAACAGATTAAGTTTAACTCCACACCCATTTTTATCCTTCTGAAATCGGTTATTACTTATTATTACATGACTAAAACTCATATTGAGTATTGTAGAATTTCGTCGAATATCATAGAATTGTGTAGGAAATACTCGTTTGAGGGGAACCTGAACATGTCTATTAAAAATCTGTCGATCGTTTTTTTAACCGTGGTATTGGCTGTTCTTGTTATCAATAATACTGTATTTTTTTATTCCACCAAAAATTCCTTGGTTACTAATATGGAATCAGAGCTTTTCACAGTTTCGCAGCAAATCCAATTAAGTATAGATCATGTCGAATATTCTTATGAAACGACAGACCGCTTAATGTCCGACTCCTTAAAAAAAGTCGCGATCGCTGCTAGAAATTCACTTCCCGCCCGGTATGAAGAGATTACTAATGAGAAGCTTCTCCAATTAAGCCGTCTGTATCATGTAAGCAATATCACTTTGTTTGCGAGGCAAGGAAACGATATCATCAGCGTCCGTTCGTCTGAACCCAAAGAACTCAACATGAACACCAGGGAATGGGGTAATTACCACACCGCACTCAGCCAGCTGCTGAACGGGGAGCTGGTTACCGTGCCGGAAGGGACGGCTTCCCAAAATTTCTGGACAGGTAAATTGTCCGGTTCCGCATCCAATCCCGATTCTCCCAAGAACAAATTCGCCTACTATTATGATGGCACCACCAATTATATTATCAATCCTATGATCAATAGCAGCGCCTTGCAGGAACTGGATTCCAGCGGCGGAACAGAATTAATTGTGGAAGAAACGCTCAAAAACAACAGCCGTTTGCTTGAGATTACTGGATTTAATCCCCGTACTTTCTCTAAACCTGACGATGATCCCAGTTTCTACACGTATACGAATCAATCGCGTAATCTCAGATATTCGGAACGGAAAATACTATTCGGGCAATACACGAAGAAATCGCCAGAGGATATAGCTTTTATCGAAAAAGCGGTATCCTCTAACAAGCCCGTTTCTTACACAACCAAGATTGACGACCGGAATGTACTCAAAATGTTCTATCCCGTTAAAAGCGAGAAGGTTCAATTCCCGTATGTCATTGGGTTAGTTACTGATATGGAACATATCCATGAGTCGCTGAATAAACAACTCTTTAATTTTTTCCTGATCATTCTACTCGTTTCGCTTGCAAGTTTTCTGCTTATTGTGTCTCTATATAAAGCCATCAATCGTTCCAAAGATTCCATAGCACAAACGATTCAAGACAACTATACGAACGAAATGAACAATCTGATGGTAGCCATCAAAGGACAAAATCATGATTTCGCCAATCATCTCACGACGATCAGCTGCATGGTGCAATTGAAAAAATTCGATGAAACCAAGAAATATATTCATGAGCTTGTTGAAGAAACCCGATTAGTTAACGAAATGGTCCATGTCGGGCATCCCGCTTTGGCATCGTTAATCAGTTCGAAGCTCACTCAATCTTTTATGCGTAAAATCCATTTCACGTACGATCTGGATCATCTCGGAGGCGATCTGGAAAGTATTTCGGGCTTGAAATCCGTCGATATTGTAAAAATTCTCGGCAATCTGATCGACAATGCCTTTGATGAAGTGAGTCATCTTGATGTCGAGAAACGCGAGGTCCACTTGGCTTGTCAGCTAAAAGAAAATCATCTCATTTTTCATATTTCCAACACAACCGCGGAACCTATCTCGGAGGACACCCTTAATGCCATGTTTAAAAGTGGTTATTCCACCAAAACATCCGGCAATCATAAAGGGCTTGGACTGGCTATTGTCAGCCAGCTCGTTCAGCGTTATAAAGGCAGTATCAGCGTCCAGGTCCCTGAAATAAATAAAATTCAATTTACGGTTATACTCCCCATCGATTCATAGTGAAATTGAAATGCAACACGGGGTTGCTGCATACAAAAAAACGGTTCTTGCTGTGCAAGAACCGCTTTTTGTATGCTCGTTTAATTAGCTTTGGTGCGGGATATCGCTGAAAGTCAAGTTCGAATCGGGTATCCGGACATATGTACCCGCAGCCAGATCATGAAGAGTTCTCCGGTCGCTTCTAATCAAAATCATCGCCAGACCTATAATCGTAAATATTCCATAAGTGAATGAGTATAGAATCGCCTGGAAAATAACCGCTCGAATGAACATCGTTTTTACATTTACGCGTGACCCGTCCATTGCAACAATTTGGATCCCCATCATTCTCTTACCCGGAGTATACCCCTCCCAGAAAAGCGGAAATAAGAATTGATACAATCCCATAACTATATAGGCGGGATACCCGTTTAAAGCGTTGTGAAGGTCAAATCCTGTTAATCCCTGTACTAAGGAAGCGCTAATTGCCAGTATCGTGGCATCAAGTAAAGCAGCTACGATTCTTTTTAGAGAACCGGCCGGCAAATCCATTTTATCTCCCCCTTCTGGCACCACTTTTATTTTTACATTTTTTCCAAATAGTATCAATCATTTTATAACAAAAAAGAGACTGCTCAGCAGCCTCTTATGGATCTTATAAATAGATGTTCTGGGTCAGTGGGCAGTTTTTAATGAATTGGCCGTTTTTGTGGACTCGTCTTGCTGGCTGCGGTTCATGAACCAAAGAGTAGACCAGATGAGTACGAAGCCAATCAGTTGACCGAATGTGAGGGGCTTATCAAAAACTAGCCAGTTAATCAGCACCCCAATCGCCGGAAAGGCAAGTTCTGCAATAGCGGCAAAGAAGGCCTTGGTTGAGGATAACCCTTTATAATAAAGCAGCATGCTTACTAATCCCGGCAGAAAAGCTTGGAAAAGCAAGTTGACTATAATTAATGTCCATTCTCCCGCAGTCCTATTCCCTGTCCAAGCGTCTCCGCTTGCTATCAGAATAACGAACAGCAAAGGGACGGCCAGTAAAAACCTCAGTGAAGTGACGATAGGGAAATCCAAATCTTTCTGAAGCAAGTATTTCCCCATTACGGTCGAACCTCCCCACAAGGCAGCCGCGAGGATGGATAGCAGACTTCCCAGCACGCTTAAATCCTGCAAACTGAGCGAGGGCAGAGCAAATCCGAAGGTAAGCAGATAAGTACCCGCAAGAGCAAATAAGATAAATCCGAAAAAGCGTGATGGCAGTGCTTCTTTTAGCAGAAAACGAGCGAGAATAATAGCAAATAAAGGCTGGAGCTTCTGTAAAAGCAGGACAGCATTCGCACTTCCGTGTGCAAACGCCGATGTGAATAAGATGGTCGCGACGGCCGAACCTCCCCATGAAACGAACAACAGGGCTCCGACCACTCCCATAGTAATTTTACCGGTCAAAGCATGACGGTATTTGATTAGCACCGGCAGGGCATAAAGCATGAGAAGCAGATGCTCGATAAATACAATCTGGGCTGAAGTGAAGCTTTGTAATAGCAGAATCCGGAATAGCGGATCCAGACCCCATAGCGTGGCTCCCAGAGCCACATACCAAATTCCTTTCACCTTGCCTGACGACTTGCCGTTTAGTTCCTCATTCCTCAATCTTAACGCATCTTCCAATTCAAAAACCTCCTAAGGGTGTCTTGAATTGAACCTTCTGAAAAGAGGTAATGCCCCCGTCATATTTAATCAACAGGGGCATTACCAAACAGACTTGTTAAAATTAGATTTTAACAAGCTGCTCTTCACCTTCTCCCATCCGGACTTTACCGTCGGCCCTGGAATTTCACCAGATCAGTCCCGGCCTATACAAGCCGGGAGTCGCGGGCTTAGACATCCATGTACACATGAGCATCCTCACCGCCGGTAGGGAATTTCACCCAACCCCGAAGGTTCATATTCGATTTTTGTAAGTTTCTTTGGTGTCTTTTAGTTTGCTTTTAGTTACCAAAACCCTTGATAACACTGGGTATATGAGAATTCCATATTTCCTATGGTGTCTCAACCTATCCATTTGATATCCTTAAGTTTCCTACCAAAAACCTACCGAAAAACCTACCAAGGAACACTTAACTGTAATTGGAATGTTAACATTAAGAAATAAAAAAAGCAAGGGTTTTAACCCCTGCTTTCTTTGCCTTCAAGCCAATCAAATACAGCGTCCCTTGAAGCCTTTATAATCCCCCTCTTGCCCATGCGCTGTACTACAAATGGTGGATTTTGCAAAAACTCATATCCCGATCTACGACCCATATTTAAAAGTTTTATAATCATTTCCCCACTAAGAACAAGTGGCAAATCTTCTTTTTTTATCGCGAAGTTCGTTTTAACTTCTTCCAATGATTTCATCTCCTTCAACAACATCTTTTTTAACAGCGATATTAAGCAGCATAGCAAGAGCGTAGAAAGCTCTCCAGCGTATATCCCCATATTTAGGATGACTTATAGGTGGATCAAACTTAAAACTGTATACGGACTGATCTGTGATATAGTCACTTTCATTAGTCATATATCTTTCTTCTACCAAGAACCTTTCTTGTTGGGGTAAACGTCTCACCGCTCTTTCAATGCGCTCACAATACCTTCTCCTGCGCTCCGGTTCATCTGCGTTGTATATGGCAATATTAGCCGTCTGATCACTTGTGACGTTAGTAGGACCGGAGGGGCGCTCTGTATATCCCGCGGTAATAGAAGCTTCACGTTCTTCAAATGTCACATACTTGCAAATCCGATATTTCATAAGAGCATCTTCTACGGCTAATTTTGTTAATTTTCGGTCCAATTCGGGCAAGTCGAAAGCCTGTTGCAAGCTGCCTCCCCCGTTCTTTGTTATTCTCCGTAACAATCTATCTGATTACGTAACTAAAAGTATCATTAAACCCGCGATAATACAATAACTCCCAGCTTACATTCGCTAACTGTTCCATTTCATCTTTGCTCCCCCGCTCGCCTGGTAACCTTCGATCCATTTATTGCCTGATAACGCTACGTTTCATAGATATTTTTACCTAATCATCATTTTTAAATTAATACTATAGACCTAAAATTATCCAGGTGTTATATTTATTTTCGGTAATTGAATCAGATTAAGTTATATTTATATAATTATAGAAATGGTGGGATGTAAATGAAAAAATCATTGTACAAAAAGTTGTTCTTATGTTCTTTGATCATTTGTTCTGGATGCGCTTCTGCTAATGTAACGGAGCAAACGGCAGCAACACCACAGCAAACCGAGAAAACAAATAAGCAAAAAAACAGAGAAAAACTAGAAGGTATAATGAAAGATAAAAATGTTGTATTAACAGCAAAAGATGTTCAGTATAACATGCCTAATAGCTTAGATCAGAAATTTGCGATGTCAGGAAAAATTGAATTGGATGATTACTATAATTATGGCTTTACAGATCTAGAAAGGAAATATTTTGTGGTAAGACTAACACCTGACTTTCCTGAAGGTTACTCAGAGAGTTGGTACATATACTTACATCGAGAAAGTTTCGGTAAATTATACGACACCTTACAAAAAAACCCATATGAATACATGCTTGGTTTATTTGAAATCCCACGTCAATATTACGAAAAAGGACAAGGAAACATGGCAATAGCTCAGTTGATAAGTTGGTGATAGGTTGTAGAGCGGGGAGGGATATCCTCCCCTATTTGATGTTTACAAATGCTTGCTTAAGCCGTTTCACAAATGATCCCATATCGCTTGTAAAGCTCTTTCTTTGCTTTATCGTGAATTTCATCTGCTATTAGCGCTTCTTCCTCGGATGGGTACTCACGATTATCTGAAGCAAATGCCTTCCAAATTAGAATCAATTGTTCCTTGTTAAAGTACATATAAACCCTCCCCTATTTGATGTTTAGCCATGCTTCTCTAAAATTTTCAGATATTGATCGAAATTTTCTTCGATTCGCTTTTTTGCCTCGGCCACTGCATCCTTATAGCTCCATGACTTAGAGACTGCACCGCCTGTCTTAACATCTGACACCACCCAAAACGTGCCGTCATGACGGATGAAAAAATCATAGTCTCGAATAACGAAGACCTTTTCCCCGATTACCGAAAGAAACTTTTTAACGCCATTTTCATGTACTCTTATTTTGAACTCTTCTGGGTTCTTCAGCTTGCGGATCGGCTGGGGCTTCGGCTCCCGGTACTTACGTACGCGTTCCGGCCGTTTTGGCAGCCGATTATAAGCCTCTTGTAGACTTTCGAGACTGATTCTCGTTTCTTTCTCGATTTCAACAGCAGCATTTTCAAAAAACTTCTCGTGTTCCTCCCTAAAGTTCAATTCGCTCCACCGGTCGAACTGGTCATACCACCACGGCCGGAAGATATTCAGATAACTTCGATCAAACATCAGGCCTATTTCATTCTTTGCCCGGAGAATGTAGAACCTGCTTATTTTGCCTTTTGCAAGTAATTTGGCAGCACGAGCAAGGAATTTTTTCCGAACGCGTTTAGTGGCTGTCTTCATAGCGGTAAACCCTCCCATGTATTTCCGTATTCAGTCGGTGTTCATGATCTTACGAAGATTTTTGGTTTTGAAACGTTCTCGAAAAGTACGATGCGGGTATGCGAAAATCACATAAGCAAACTGGTTAACAATTTTATCTACTTTTCCGTAAACATATGGATAATTAGGGTGAGTAACGGTATCTCCGATCTGCAATTCCACTTTCTTCACCTCATGTTCCTCGATATTCAGCCCCGTAACTTTACCACTTGCTCCTTGAACTCACGTTTTACAAACGCTTGATGCCTGGCGTTTCTCACGTTCGGATGCCGATAGTTGTACCGCAGGTATTCCGGCCCAACATGGTCGATTGACTCCGGCGGGCTGCTCCAATAAGAATCTGTGCTATGGCCCTTTTCGTCTGTAAAGCGTGACATGATGTTTCCATCCCGATCTTTCCACATTTCAAACTTCAACCGCGCCATTCCGCACCTCCAAGTTCTTCAATATTCAACCGGGATTCATACTTACATCAATTTCCTTTATCGCCTTAATCGCCATTTCAAAAGCAGCTACTTCGTCTGCGGCCTCCTGCAATTTTGTTCGACTCGAATCATCAGGAAGGAAACACCATTTACCTTCGACTTTCACTTGTGGATGCCATACCTTAAAAGTCTTTTTCGCATCTCGATCCAGATATGCTTTTTCTATTGCTCGAATCCTCGCTGGCACTCTAAGCCCTCCTATTTCCTTCCGTATTCAGGGTCAATCGTCTGCCTAGCATAAGCTACCCTGCCCACGATCTCCGTCACCTTGTACCACTTCCATGTTTCGTCAATTAGGATGATGTCATTAAGTGCCGGCTTGTAATGTAACCCAGCTACCTTTGTTCCATCTTTTAGCCGCAGTCCATACATGTCATGTTCCTCCGTATTCAGTCCTGTCCGTCAGCTTTCATAAACACGACCCAGTGCGTTTTACTCCTACGGTTCCCAAATAGTGGCTTGTGGTCAATTGACTTGAGAATTTCCGTAATTGAGATTTGATCTTCGTTCCACTTGAATATAAGCGTCCCGTTTGGTTTAAGGACACGCATGCACTCATTAAATCCTTGCTTTATGTCGTCTTTCCAACCAGGACCCAACCGTCCGTATTTCTTGGCCAACCACGAATCGGTACCCGCCTTAAGCAGATGCGGCGGATCAAATACTACCATGTAAAACGAGTTATCTTCGAAAGGCATATCTCTGAAATCGGCAATCACGTCCGGGTTAACGGTTAACGTGCGCCCATCGCATAATTGATCTTGTAACTGACGATTGTCCATGTAGACGACATCGTTATTTTGCTTGTCGAACCAAAACATTCGGCTGCCACAGCATGCGTCTAAAATACGTGCTTCTTGCATCTATAAACCTCCCTCCCTCATATATTTCCGTATTCACGAATGTTCGTTCATTTTTGAGTTTCTTTTACATGCCACTGACTGATATGCTCACATCTGTCAAACAACTTGCGCGCCATGCTTTCAGCACGTCTTTTACTCGAATATCTCTTAGTAGAGTCGGTTATTTGCAGGTCAGTGATCGGAAATGTTTCCCCGCCATGATTGTATGTCTTACCTCTCCTATATCCATAATCATTACACGGATAAGAGATAGATTCTGTCGATAGATATATCACAAATTCAGGCATGCTTTCCCCTCCATGTCCTTCCGTATTCAAACGGTTTTTACACACGCTGGATACTGCAATCATCCCTGAGAACCCATACCTCGTGCTTGTTCAGAGCTTTCAAGTTAACTCGCAAATCATGTGAGTCAACTTCAAAACATGTATTCGTTTCTACGTGATCAATCACTTCGTCCACGTAACGGAAATACTGTTCTTCTCCTTCGATCAGTGTGCGATATTTATCGCTTCGATTTGGCTTCACTCTGATCCCTCCCATGTATTTCGATATTCAGTCCCAGTACTTCGGGTCAAATTCTGATTTATTCGGTCCGCACATTAGTTCCAATACATGCACATATGGGCTATTATCAGACTCCATGACCAGGTAACCGCATCTTGCGCAGTAAACTCGTTCCCATCTTTCAGGATAACAGGCCATGTTGCCGCTCGATCTAGTATTAGTACAACCACATTTCGGGCAAAATTCATATGGCAGGATATCGGCCTGATTGGGATACGCATTCTCTACAATTCGGACATTGCCAATGAGTTCCCTAAGCTTCTTCTTGCTTATTTTTTTCCCCAGAACAGCCTTCTTTGTCTTACGAGACACGCATCGATTTTTCAAGTACCAATACCGAAAATGCTTCCTCATGGATTTTTCGGAATAAGTGAATTTAGTGTCGTTGTTCAAGTTCAAACCTCCCATGTATTTCCGTATTCAGTCGGTGCTCATATGCTCGGCCAGCGTAGGATCGTCGATCTTATTGATAAAAACCATCGTTTCACCGCAACATGCAGGCCAACCCGAACGCATAAATCTGTTTCTTTGAGTATCACTAACCGGGGAAACATGGTGACAAGATTTGCAGAAATTAATTGCTCCCCAGCGGCGAATGTAATCCCTGGCTAATGTTCTATTTACCACTTCAAACCCTCCATGTTCTTCGTTATTCACGATCGTTCGTCATGAATTTTTCTTATAAATGCAAAGACCGGATATCCTTGCGCTGGAGATACAGCGTTCCCCAACAATTTCAACCGGCCTTGCCGATTCTTAATGCCGGATGCTACGCGTGGCGGTTCCCAGCTATACTGCGGTTGTCCCATCGCCGCCGGCCAAAGAACTTCTATTCCTCCGTTTGATCGCAATCGGATATTTCTTGGTCGATATCGGTCCATCCAATCGGAAAGCCCATCAAGCATTCCACCCATTCCGGATTGAGTTGCCCCTCGTGTCCTGCCCGGATCATCGCCCCGGGCACTGTATCTCGATTGATCTGGCTCGGTGGAAGTGTTGCATTCTTGCCGTCTTGAGCTGCTGGAGTCGGCCACATCTTGACGGCCTGCGCCAAAGTTACACTGTGCTTGCTGCCCTCTTTTTGCTGGCTGCTCTTCATTGCACCCGTGAAAACATCGGATGCTACCGGAGTCGGCCAAAGCTTGACCGCTGCCGGGAGTCCATTCCTTGGTTCCGTCGGATCGATGTTCCCTCGCTTCTCCGCATCGTTTGCCCGGGGTGTTGTCCATAACCCTGTTTGCTCTAGAACCGTGGTCTGTAGGTCCGCCCCACCATTCCCGTGATTCGCCGGACCGTTCGCGCTCTGAGCCCGAGGCGTTGGCCATAGACCCTTCTTCATGTTTGAAATGTCCGTTCGCAGACTGCGACCCTGACCGCCCCCATGACTCCCTACCGCATCCGCCGCGTTCGGTGTGGCCCACAATGAGGATTCGGTATCTCCTGTGCGGGGCGCCGACACCTGCAGCTGGAAGCACAATTGTGATGGTCTCATAGCCTTCGTTCGCAAAATCTCCCCGGATTGTTTCGAGGACCATTTCCGCCTCTTCGCATAAAGTTGTTTCGTCTTCCATGACAACTTGACTATCGGATTGCTCCATTGAGAGGAGCCCATCAACATTTTCAGCAACGACCCAAGTGGGCCGGATTTCCGATATAATTCTAAACATTTCAGGCCAGAGGTAACGGTCATCTTCCGTGCCTCCTCGCTTCCCGGCATGGCTGAATGGCTGGCATGGGAAGCCTCCGTGAATAACGTCAATTGTTCCGCTTGGGCCAATGATCCCATCCTCCTTTAATCTGGATGCCGTCAAGGAACACACATCATCGTATATTGGAACATCGGGCCAATGTTTCCGGAGCACAGCTCGTGGATAAGGTTCCCTTTCGCACATTGCAACGGTGTGGATTCCAGCCCACTCGGCGGCCAGATCAAGACCGCCACCACCGCTAAACAAACTAAGTGCTCTCATGGCCGCCTCCCTTGTTAGGTATCAAAATATTCATTGAGATGTATCGCTAACTGCTTTCGGGCGACAATAGTGTATTCCTGTATTTCCGCATTTGGGGCAACTTGGTTTAACTTCACGTTCAGGCGCTTGATCAATGCTGGTAAATTTGTCGATAATAGCATTTTCTTCAACGCTAAATTTATAGTTTGGAAGCTTCTGTATCATGTAAATCCAACCGAGAATAAGTGCTTGTTCATGCTCTGTTAACTTCACCCTACGAACACCTCGTATTCATTATGTTGTATCCAACTAGCGTTTGGTTTTCCCACAACGACGACACTTGTAACTGGTTTTCCGGGTCATGCTCCACACGTAATCATGACCGATAAGCAGACATTTCCAATTCATTAGTCGTACACCGTCCCCTCAATAACCGCTGGATTGCCGGTATATTGTTTATCCCTCCGGAATGATTTCACAGTGTTTTTCTGCATATGGACTATCGACATCACACACAGCCTTCCCGTACAACATTAGGGTCGGATGACCTTCCCACATCGCCAGATAAAGGATATCCCCTATGCCAGCTTTAGTCTCCCAGCCATCGAAACTTTTGATTACTCTGTATTTCATTGTTTATCCCTCCATGTATTGAGAATTTTTATAACTAAATAAAGGTAATTCTGTAAATATGAAGAATGATATAAGAGACTTACATTAAAAGGAGGGTTAATATGAAAAAATCACTTGTCTCATTTTTATCTGCTGCCTTGTTGCTTTCGGCATCCTCAGTTGTTCTTGCGGAACAAAATACGGTATCACCGCAAGGACTAATTACTCCTCAGGCAATCGGCGCTGATTCTGGATGGCAAACAAAAAATAACATCAGGGCAAGGGTTTATACGGATGCTACTAGCTATGGCCCTGGTACGAAGAATGTTAATGTAACAGTAGAAAAATCCACTACTGGTGCGGCTGACTACATCATTGACGTTCATAAGCAAACGAGCAGTGGTACCTGGGTGCATTCTGGGAGTGCTCAAATTCACGGAACAATAGCAAATTCAGCCAGTCACTCAATACCGATAAGTAGTCTATTATCAGTTAATACACAGGGTACATTTAGAATACAGCTCAGATTATTTCAATATGCAAATCCAAATGGTCCTTTAGGTGAATGGTTTACATCATCTTTCACTGTAGTAAGAACAAATTAATTTTTCTTGGAGCCCCTGCCTACAACTAGCAGAGGCTCCTTATTTTTAAAATGGAAGCTCCTCACTCTTGCCCGTAGCTGCTGGCTCAACCGCCTTGGCTACGGCGTTTTTGTGTGCGTTTAGCTTGCTGTGCAGCGTGATAGGTGCTATGCCAAGGCTCCCTGCGATGTCAGCCATCTTCTCGCCGCTATGTTTACGCCGAAGAACTGCATAAAAATTAATCTCATTGCTCTGCTCTATTTCAGGAGCTTCGCCCATAATAATCAATCGCTCAATCGGGTCGATATCGTCCGGCAGAATGATGTCTGCTTGCTCCTCCACCTTTGCTGCGGCTTCGTCCGGCACATCATCAATGCTCACCTGATCCGAATCCGCATCCACCGTCCCATTACCGTTTATCGTATACTCGATCCCATCATGATCTTCTTCCTCTTCCTCTACCTCGAAATCATCAATGTCGGTTTGAGCGGAAAAAAGATCCACGAAGCCAACACCCTGTTTCTTCAATTTATAAATAGTCAATATCTGCTCGTCAGACAATTCGCCACGAACCGTAAGCTTGATTACCTGTTCATTTTTATTATTGGTATTGAAGTCAGTAAAGTTAATTTTCACGGTTGTTTTCATTAGATAATCGCTCCTTCGGTTTTTAAAATGGCATTTATAACTTCGCGCCGGTATTTCTGCAATGACTCTGTTTGATGAGCTAAGTGGTAAGAAATCTTTCCCAAAACGTAACCATCTCGAACATTGTCGCTTTTATGCTGAAAGCCCCAAGATTTATAAATAGGCAGGATCAGGTGTTCCTTGCTGTCATTCCCTTTACCGCTGGCAAACTTTTTAAGTTGTCCTGGGGATACCTCAATATACTTAAGGCCCCGCCGAAATAGTGCTGCGCGTATCAACCATCCAATTCCGTATTGCTGCCCGACAAATGCCCCTTTAGAAGCGTGAGAAAATCCTTCGATGCAAATTTGGTCTTCGGGCTGGAGATGGTCCATAATTTCATCAACGAGGTAAACCATCCGTTTAGGATCTTCACTTCCAACGCCTGTTAGTTCCTTGGCGCGAAGTACCTCTACGCCATCCTTTCCTAACGCCACGAACCCCGTCTTGGTACTCGGATCAATTCCCACGTATCTCAATTTTTTGACCCCCAAACGGTTTTATCTATGATAGATTCGTAGATTGGGCGACCTACCGCGCTTGTGCATTTAAAATTAAGCCGGTAATACTTCTCTGCTTCGGCTTGAAGCTTATGCCTGCATTTTTCGCAGACCGGCGCAAGAGCGAACGCTTTAGAAGCTATCTCACCGCAAGCGGGAACCGAACAATTCATGTCCATGCACTCCTCTCTAAGCATTGTTTAAGACCAAGGCGTTCAGCCTGATAAGCTACCATCTGTGTTGAAGTCCCAAGCTTCTCAGCAATTTCTTCCGGGAACATTTTCGGATATAGCCTCACAAGATCCGTAACCATAGTCGGCGACCATCTGCGCCGCTGAAGCTCTCTGGCGGCCGCTTAACGAACTGGAAGACATTCCCTAATGTCTAGGGCTATCTGATATAACTGCGCCTTATTTGCCTGCTTCACGGTGCTCTCAATGTCCATTCGATCACATCCGTTATTCATAGTGTCGTTATGGCTAGGTGCGTGTGCGATACTTCCGGGCCTCTGCGTACCAATCGTCATACTTGGCAAGCAGCTGAGTTTTTTCAGCCTCGCTCATAAGCGGGTCCCCTGACTCAACTGCCTTGCGTATAAGCCAGTTGCACGTTTTAAAATACTGCTCATCATTTATAATTTCTTTTGCCATTCTTATCACCTGATGCTTTTTCTGGAGCTTCTACATATTTCTGTTCCCACCACTTGAAGAGATACCGGAACCGGTTTACACCTACATTTCTTCCCTTTGCAAAAATGGACTGTACTACGGTTTGGCCCTGTTCGGATTCTCCATTAGTCCAAAGGAACTCGATCACGTCCGCATCTTGTTCTATAGCCCCTGATTCCTTAAGATCGGACATTTTCGGTTCGTCTCGATCCTCGCTTTTACGGCTTAACTGCGAGAGCATAATAAAAACAAATTTATAGGTTCTTGCGAGTTGCTTCGCTGTCTTAGTGACCCGTCCTATAGCTTGATCCTGCCGTTCACCTTTGCGGGTAGGGATATTCATAATTTGAAGATAATCTACGATTACGGCAGCTATTTTGCCGTGTTTCTTTTTGAAGCGTCTTACTGTAGCCCGGATTTCATCAATCGTCACACCAGAGGAATCACAGATATAAAGCGGCAATTTTTCCACATTGCAGTAAGCTTCATCTATTCGCTTTCTCTCTCCTGGTGTAAACCCGTCCTCGAAACCCTTATTAATAAGCCTGTTGTAATTGACGCCTGTTATGTTTGAAACTATACGGTCTTTTAGCTCGTTTTCATCCATCTCTTGGGACCATATCAAGACACATCCTGCATCAGCATGTATCTTCCCATCTCGCTCTTGAGCTACCATTCCATACGCGTATTGCAAGGCTCTTGCCGTTTTACCAACCGATGGCCTCCCGGCTAAGATCCAGAGCCATCCTCGCCATGCCTGCGCCCATGAATCAACCTTTTTATCCCCTGTGAGAATCTTTTCAGCCTTGCTATTAAGATGTTTAAAATATTTGTCTCTAGTCTGAGCAAAGCTTCTCATTTCGTTGGCATCTTGTGGTCGGATACCATCGAAAAGTTCTTCTACTGCAGAGAAGTAATCTTCATCATTTTCATATTCAGCATTAGCTACTTCCTTTATATTTTCTGCTAGCTCCAAACCCCGGCGCCGATGAGCGCGGCTTCGGACAATCTCCGCGTAATGTTTAATGTTCTCGCTTGAAGGGCAAGCACTCGCTAATTCAGAAAGGTAAGATACCCCGCCAAGATCGTCTAATCTCTTCCTCATTTGAAAACGCTCAGTAATTGTTACAAAGTCCACTATCTTATCGTTTTCATCCAAATAGTGCATAACTTCGTAAATCAATCTGTGTCGCTCTTGGGAAAAATCCCTGACCTCCAAGAAACGAATGTCGTCAAGTTTAGTTTGATCTAGGAGAATAGCCCCTAAAACTGACTGTTCTGCATAAATCTCTTCAATACTCGAATACGAACTTGTCTGCGTCATTGCCAGCATTCACCCATTCTCTAAAAGCATTGTTATATTCAATTTGCTTATTCCTCGCATCAATCTCTTTATCTGATTTCCCAGCTGGTTTGCTGGAGTTCATTTTAAGAACCAACTGGGGAAACTTCTCTCGGAGCTTCTTAGCTGACATGATGTTCGTTCGCCAAAAGGAATCCTGTACAACCCAATCCATGACCTTTTGGGCGAGTCGCTTGTCAGTCTCATCAATCTCAACAAGTTTCCGAAAGTCATCTGCCCAACTCTGCAGATTGCTTCTTAATCCTGGGAGTCCAGCTTCCTTGGCAACAGCAGAAACTTTCTCATGGAAATAGACCGCCATTTTAAAATAAGTGCTGTCCTCGGAATACGTGATTTTCGTATTGCGAGAAGAAGGTTTTTTATCTTCATTCTTCACATTCTTTACATTCTTGTTTATATTGTTGGGTTCCCGTTGCTTTCGCGTTGCTTTCGCATCGCTTTCATCGTTGCTTTCGGCGTTGCTTTCGTAGCTGCTCATGTCTTGAAAAACCGCGTAGTTATCAATAGTTATGAGCATGGACTGCGTTGCTTTCGTTGTCGTGATCATCGTTGCTTTCATAGGGGCTTCGTCAGGGCTTCGTTGAGGTTTCGTTGAAGCCTTTCTCATCCAGTCAATTACCTGATAAACCTGGTCTTTTGTGGGCCTTTCTCTTCTTGCACCCACCTTCCATGACACTCCTTCTATAATGTCAGGAATGGAAGTTGAGAGTTGCCCCCGCTCTAATCCCTTGTATTTTTTATGCTGTGCTTGAACGAGTAGATAGATCCAAACCTTGATGTATAACGGGGGCTTTTCCCATATCTCACTTTCGATAATCTGCCGGGCAATGAGGATGCACCCACCTGGGATAATGGGCTCAGACATCCCACCACCTACTTTCTCTCGCTTGGACCGTCATAGGGCCATATTTCGGATCCTGCCCCATCGGTGTAATAAGCAATCAATTCAAAACGATAATCCATACACCATTCGCGTCCGGTTGCGGTATCGTCCGCAAACTGATGACATGTCCCTGTTGCCGTTCTCGGTCCGCAGAGCTTCGCTATATTCCAAGGCTCACCGCCGCTGCCGAGTTGTGAAGCGTTAATTAAATGAGCATGTTCAAACCAATGTTTAGCCCTTGTGCAGCCGCAGCGTTCGCACCGTCCCTTGCTGCGCCTCTCAACTTCTTTACGGACCTTATCCGTAATCCGTGTAAGGTCGCCACGCTTTGGCTTAATCCGTCTATGCTTTGGTTTCGGAGCCGGATTCAGCCGGAACATCGCCTTCACCATCCTCTAACACCACGGTATAATCCGTTACATCGACAACTTCGGACATGTCATCACTAACTTCTCTTTTGATAGTGCCGTCTTGAGCAATCATTTGTTGAAGTGCTGAACTCTTAGGAAGCTTCTTATCACTTAGCGCAATCAATACTGTTTTTAGTGCCATGCTATCAAAATCATCTTTCCACGGACCGTATAGTTCTCCGCTCTTTTTATCTTTAGATTTCGTGAATTTATGTGCGTGTTTTATAATTTCTTTCTTTGACATCACCGTGCAGACAAAGCCACCATCTTTGGTTACAGCATAGGCATAGTAGGCATAAGGCTCACCACGTTCGCCATCAATAAGAGGAATATGATTAAATGTCCCGTCTTTCCCTTTTTCGTAGACTATTTTGTCTCCTTCACAAATCATGTCGCAATCAATTTCAGAAACTATCCCCGATTGCCATACCAATTTCACCAATCCTCTGTAGCCGATTTGAAATTGAGCTTCATCCACCCATATTTCCTTCCCGTCAACAATTCGTTTATTTGATCTCGGGATAAGATGGGCTTCCTTTGTTGGAGTATTAGGCTCAAGCCCCAATTGAGCAGATTGCATTAAGGCAGCTATGATGCTCATAGCATCACATTTCATCAACTTAGGGTTTGTTTTTACGATTGTTAAAGCTATGCGAACAAACCTTTCATGACCGATGTGTTCAGGTAACGCGCGCTTGAATCCATCTCCCATCGACTTAATAAGATCAAAAACGGTCTTTGACTTTTCTGCAGGAGGGTTATTTACCTTAGTGGCAAGCTGCTTAGAAATGTCGCTTTGATCAACTTGTTTACTCATTTCCCCGACCTCCGATTACTTTGAATGTTCTTCCTCTCGCGGTAGTCTTCCAAGTAAAGGCGAGTTCACCTTGCCAATAAGCTTTATCTGCTTCACCCATCATTGCTTTAAGCCGGTTCTTTGCAGTCTCTTCTTGCTCTAGGACATTGGCTTTTATTTTCCTTGCTTCGTGTAGTTGCTGAATGATAGGATACGCCGACTCTTCTAAGTCGATTGATGTAGAAACTGAGGTGGGGTACATTTCGTTTAATCGTGAGGTATCTTGATGTGAGAATTCAGGTGGAGTCTGGGTTAGAATTACGTTAAACCAGAAGTCTCTTTCAATTGTGATCAGGTTTTCGATTAGGCTCTCGTCTCTCTCAACTACGCACCAGTGAAGATCCCATCCACCAATCAACACAGCTAAGAACCAACGATCTGCGCCTGTTACAGCCATATAATGGTTACATTGAAGGATGTACTCAACAGGTGCTTGTGTGCCTGACCAATCATCCCGGCTGTACTCCGAAGTGTTTTTACACTCCAAGCCAGCGTTAAGACCGGGAAGCCAGCGGTCTATATTGGCTAACATAAAATCATGATCCGGGTGCTGGAAGATACAATTTTTACGCCATACCTTATAGCCTGTTTTCTCAGCAAACCATTCGGCTATAAGCGGCTCTAGCTTGTGTCCTGCCTCCATCCTTGGGTTATCTGGTATAGGAGGTATCTCACCGATTTTGTCCAAGTACACCTCCATTGGTGACCTATAACGGCTCATGTTGCAAATAGGCGCAACGTCTGACCCACCTATCCCCCTTCTTCTCCATTGCAGCCAATCGTCATGCGTCATATTGGTCGTGCTAACCAGACGTTTAGCTAACACCACACCCACCATCCAATCAGGGCAGCCCATCCGTATATAGACAACGCCCAGAGCATTCCGACAAAGAGACCGAAGTCACCAGTTTCTTCGTTCATACGTCATGCTCCCCGACTTTAATAAGGGTTCCGACCGAACGTGCGAAGCATCTATCCGAACACCAAATCCCACCACATAGTTCCCAAGCAGCTGCCCCGATTTCCATAACTTCATCGCAATCTTGGCAGTGATAAGCCGACTCCGGGACATCTTGAGGATCACGGCGGCCTACTCCAAAACGATCAAGGTTAGGCATCCAACTCAACCTCCAATTCTGCAATTTCTCCAAGCACCCAGTCTTCGCCCGCAGGCAGGATGTTTGCGCTCAGCAGCCTGTAAAGCTTAATCAAATGCTGATGAATCTCTAAACGTTGATTTAATCTCAATAGAGTCATTTTTCTATCCCCTGTCCGTTGATATTTTAGATTCCAACCCTTTCAGCATTTGGGCGCACTCTGCTTGAAATTCCGGCTCTAGCGATTCATCAAACTGTATTTCGTGCAGCAAAGCTCGTATCAAACTCAGCGCATAAGGTTTGTTCAAAACGCTGCACCTCCGCATCTTGGAGTGTCGTTTATTGATATATCGACATTTAAAATATCATCATAGGCATAACGATATAAGCCCCTTTGAAAAAGGAAGACTTTTACAAACAAACGTTCCGTATTGCGATACTCAGAATATCGCTTTATACTGATAGTAGATTAAGAATAACGGTATTGATAATACGCATTAATTTCAGATTGTCATGAGGTCATATCCAAATGGGCTTTTGCCCTTTCTAAAATATCGGAGAACAAGTCTTCCACTTTAGTATCTAAATAAACCGAATATACAAAAGCCATAAAGATACTTGGGTCAATCCTCCCATTCTCCGTAGATCGAACAGTCGCCTCCGTGACCCCGACCTTTTCACCCAGCTCACGGTGACTCAATTTCCTTTTTGCCCTAAACTGTTGGCGCAGTACAGGCACTCTGGAGACATTTCTTTTCGTCTTACGCATCTTGTTTCACCTCCTTCCAGTTATCGGTAAAACGAATATAACACGACATTTAAAATCACGCAAGTATAAATAACGATATTTATAGTATCATATCGAGGAGGTCAATTATACTCATGAAAAAAACAACAGGCGAACGTATACAAGAATATAGACTAATCCGGGGTTACACCCAAGATGATATGGCTGATAAACTTGGCATCAAACGTGCCAGTTTTTCGAGTTACGAACACAATCGTAATATCCCTCCCAGTAATATTCTCGCCAAAATCGCTGACATATTAAAAGTATCCGCTGACTACTTGCTCGGCAGAACAGAAAATCCTTACGGTGATAACTATGATTTGGAAGGTCGCACTCAAGAGGAATTGTTATTGTACAACAAATTTATGAAATCAACAGAGGAAATGCTGCGGTCTAAGGATGGGCTAAACGAAGAGAAAATGAAGCAGGTTATGAAATTTATGGAATTTATCTTCTTACAAGATATTGAGGAAGAAAAAAAAGGAAGAAATTCTAATTAACGTGTGATATATTACCTTCACAAACTGTCATAGATGTTAACGCCTATTTTTGATCGTACATACGTGGTTGACTAATCCCTGGATTAACTCTGCTCTCTCAACAACTCAGCCCACAGGAGGTCTTGCCACTCTATCATGGAATATAAAGAAATAAAGGGAGGGACAGTGGATGTCCATTGAGAGAGTTTACCAAGAAATAGGTATACATAGTCCATTTGCTGCTGCTAGGCATTTGGGAATTAAAATAATGCACTATGAAGATTTAGGGGATTATGCTGGATTTTACAACGTTAGCGGCGAAAAAACCTATAGAATCATGCTGAACGCTAACATTGAATTAGAACTTCAAGACCTCGCCTGCGCGCAGCTCGTTAATAGACATCTTACTCATCCGGGCACACAGTATATTCTACTCACAAATGAAGTGAAACCATTGGCGAACAAGCTGCATCGCCTTGCTCTTATAAAACTTTGGAATTACAAGTCACAAATTGATTGACATTAATGACACATTTGGTATAATTTAGTCACCCGAAAGCATCGGTGCAAAAAGACCATGGGAAAGCATCCCTGGTCTTTTTTGTTTTACTCTATCATTTTCACCAAGCAGTGGCCTTTTCAAATTTCTCTTTTACATCACCTATATAATTTTGTATGTTTAAACTAACCATCGACTTGACCTCATCACGGTTCAATGTCAAATCATTTTGCTGGCTCTCAGAAGTATATTTAACGCGCATCGAACCATTTAAATTTTCATTTTCATATACTCTGATGCCCCGTTTTCCCAACTCCTTCCGTACCTCCTGTATGTCTTGGATCACCTCGTTCAAAGCGATCCTCGAAGCTCCTACGTATAACTGTCTTAGTAAAAGGTTCTCAAGTTGTATTTTCGCTAGGCTCTGCTCAACAACATCTCGCGTAATAAGTAAAATTGAATGCCTTATAACTAATTCCTTTTCCTCCACGCGCATCGCCCCTTTTCGAACATTCGTTCTCAATTATAGTTCCCTTTGCACTTCGGAGTAAACAAAAAAATCCCCGCCATTTTCAGGCAGGGACTCTAAAATCATTTTTGAAAAAGTTCTTGTGGTACATCCTCAGGGCGATGACATCCCCACCAACATGCTTTATGCGTCACTTGTCTTGCAGTCCTGGTTAGTAGTTTATCTGCTAACATAGCTACGATTCGCTTCATATCGTATCCTCCTCTCATATCATAAATTATATTTATCTAGCACCTTTTGAAAAAAAGTGATAGTCGTGCACGCTTGAATAAAAAAAAGTACAGAAAGAACTTCCCACTGCAAAAAGAAATTAATACTTACGATTAGTACCGCCAAAAGCTTGATTAAAGGATAATATTTTTTATCAAGGCGACTTTGCTTGATCCCGCTGGGAGCATAAATGAATAATATTATTGCTGCTCCTAAATTCAAAATAAACCCTGCATTCCAAAATGGGAAGGATGAATGCACTGCAATAATAACAAAAGTAGCTGTAATGATATTACAAATAGTGGATGATCGAAAGTGAAATCCGCCGCTGTTATCTCTAAGGATCGGATAAACTATGGAGCATAGAAACGCGCTCCAAAAATGACCCGTAAACAAGCAAATTAATAACACCAGGCTCATCACTATTAATTGGTTCAAAATTACGATTAAGCCCAACCTATTAACTTCAACCGAAGATCCTTCTGGATAAGCAGATTTTATCTTGTTAGCCAATGAATCTGCATACTTGTTTACGTAATTCATTTGTCACCACCATGTCTATCTATTAATGTTTTTTTGTTTTTTAGGTAGCTATATATAAGAACAACTAACGTAATGACGCCAATAAAAATAATGAGCAACCCTGGTGTCGAATTCACTCGGAGCCCTTTAGCTGTGATCTGCAAGACAACATTACCAACAACAAAAAGTATATTCCAAACGATATCCAGTGACTTGAATCTACTGACCATGAAAGAAAAGCTGATTCTGAATTTAACTACTATGTATGCAGTCAATATACAAAAAGCGGTAAGTATCAGGTTGAAACTTATAGCATGTGCAAGGTTATCTTTCATTGACTCAAGAGAACTAACTTCCAATTGGAGTGCTGTAATTGTAACGATAGCATCCATGAAGGATACAATTAACGATCCGATTGTAGCTACTGCAAAAGCGTAATATATAGGATATTTCCTTAATATTACTAACAAAATTATGTAGATTAGAGTCTGTGCAAAGATAAAATATTCATTATCCAACGCCACTTTAAATATAAAATTAGTCGATCCAACTATTAAACCGATAAATAAAATTTGTTCAATATTTTTTCGTATTGGAATTTTGAAAATAGCATAGTTCATTGCTATGAAAGATGATACAAAGATAGTTATAGATATAAATTCTAAGAGCATTACGAAGTTCACAGCCCTCACGACTCCTCAATTGATTTCAAATTCATTTTCTTCTTTAATGATTTCGATTCAATTATTATCTGCCTTAGAACTGTGGAGAGTGGCTGTCCCGTTTCGTCTATTACTTCCCACAATTCTGCCGGGAGAGTTAATGATACCCTTCGTGTTGCGCCAAGTACCTTCCGTCCAGCACCTTCGCGTTTACCTCCTCTAGGCATTATCCTTTCCCTCCTAAAAATGGTTGTTAATTTCATTTGATTAATGTTACATTTATCATAACGAAGAAAATATTTACAGTCAATATACTTGATGGGTCTTTATCAAAAATTAAGGTGGTGTAATTTTGTTATTCCATACGCTTATGCTCACACTTGTTTTAATACTTATTCCATTAACCAGTCATGTGCAGCTTGGTAAACTTAAGCGGAATCCATCCACACTTAATAAGCAGCGGTATTACTTCATAATCCTTACTTGCAATTTGCTTATAACTACTTTCATTTTTTTGCTACAAGCACCCTTTACTGTTAAGCATAGCATCAGCTTCAACTTGCTCTTCGACATTCTGTTAGGAGTAACATTTTTGTATTACCTAATTACTTCCATCATTCCGTTTTTTTTGATAAAGTACAATGCAAAATTTAGAAATTTAGTCAGCGATCAAGTAAATGAAAAAAATTATTTGTTGCCTATTACTCCTACTGAGTTGAAGCTATATATTCCTGTCGCAGTATCTATAGGGATTTCGGAGGAAATTATATTCAGAGGGTATATGTATAATCTAGCCATTGAAAAATTAAGCCTGTCTCCGATTATCGCAGTTATCATAGTCACAACAATTTTTGCTCTTGGGCACTTTTCTCAAGGGCTATCAGGAGTCGTATCTTCTCTCGGATTCGGTGCTGTCATGGTGTGGCTTTACTTTATAACGGGGAACCTCATGCTTCCGATCATATTTCACATTTTGTATGATCTCAAAATAATTTTTGTTAAGATGGCATCTTCTACCATAACAAAATGTTCATAAAGTTATGGATTATATTAACTCTTTTTGATAAAATTTTTTTGTTACATTTTATAAAATCATGATAGGGGCGAAATTCTTGATTCAAGAAGAAGTCATTCAATATTATAAAGATGAGTTGGGAATGGGGAAACTAGTCTATAAACACATGAATAGATTTGTACTATTGTCCTATTTTATTTTTTACATGGCATCAGTTTTCATAGGTTTGTATTTAACATTTTTTTCAAATCAACAAATTTATGCCTATATTTGTTTAGCAATTTGCTTAATAATCCTTGTAATCATAAACCAACATAATAAAAGGATCATAAAAAAAGTTTATGGTATTAGTAAGCAAGAGTTAATATGGGGCGGTAAGGAATTTGAAAGACAAAGATTTAAAAAGCTAGAGTCATACATAAAGCAAAGAATAGGCTCAAATGAGCAGTTGGAAAAATTAATTCACAATCTTAAAAATGAGATTGAATACAAAAGCAATTACAAATTTTTAATCAGTGGATTGGGGTTAGCATTGTTAATTCCGTTGTGGAATAATCTTATATCAAGTTCTTTTAAAGACCAACTAATGCCTGTTGTCTTTTCTAGATCTATTTTGTTTTTAATTTCAGCAGCAGGGCTTATCTTGATCGTTTCGAGCATTAAATTTATATTTAGAGATATTTTTTACCGAGATATTACTAAAATTAAAGAGCTCATAAGATACCTAGATGCCATATTATTGGATAGAATTCACAGTGGAGAAATCCAAATAACCAAAAAGTCAAAGAAATAAATCCCGTATCCACGAATGTACCAGGCGCTCTCTGAATATATACTCGCGTGTATAGTTCTCTTCAGTCGGTCCCTCTTCGGTCCGGCTTTTTCTCTGTGTATCCAAGTGCTTCGATGTCAAACAAATCTTAAGCGTGGTATAATTTAAGTCAGATAATCAGCAGCAGGGAGGTACATCTTTGGCGCTCCGTATTGAGAGGAGCCGCTTACCTATACTTCTGGCGCAAGCCGGAATGACACAAGCCCAACTAGCCCGACGACTCAAGCTTTCAGATTCCTTTATTCACAAAGTCATCAAGGGAGAACGGCAACTATCTTTGACCAAATCAAAGGAAGCTGCAATAATCTTTGATTGTAGTATAGATGATTTGTATGAATGGGTAGATGAAGCAGGTAAGCGGTGGTGAGCAAACTATGCTCTCTCTCCAACGGACGTTTTGACCTTATAGGGTTAAATAGTTTACAATTACTGTAAACTAAATGAGTGAGGCTATTAATATGAAAAGAAGAAAAGTGAATGGAGAATTAGGCGAGCTATTATTGGCTCTGTTTTTTTTCATTTATATTTTTGGTGGTTTATACCTAACTCTGATTATCTATCTAGAATTATTAACGGGTAATTAAATGTTACATATTGTATGGTTTTATTTTCCTGTATCTGATAGACTAATTTTGCTATTTAAATCAGATTTAGGGGGCACCACGTTGTTTAAAAAAAGTTTCGGGTTATTACTGGTTGTTGCTATGTTGTTGGTTTTTGGGTCTGCTTGTTCAAGTGAACCGTCTGTGAAATCGGATGATGTAGTGTCCAAATTTAAGGAAGCGGGATTAGAAGCAGAGAACCCAGCGGATATCGTTTCTGAAGATATGGGCCTTGCTCCAATGAAATTTAAGGAAGGTAAGCGTATCTTTTTACCTTCACTGGGAGAGAAGTCAGCAGGACGCATATTTATTTTTGAAAAGCAGAAGGATTTAGAAGAGCTCAAAAAACATTATGATGAACTCGGCAAGACATCTGCCATGTTTTTTTCTCACACGGCCGCTAAGGGTGATGTATTAATAATGATGCCAGGCAAAATGGAAAAATCCAATTTTGAAAAATACAAAAAAGTCATTGATAGTTTGTAAAATTTAGAACTAATAGATGCTGGCTCTTACTGAATAAAAAGAAACCCCCGGCCATTGGCACGGGGGTTTGATGTATTTAGGTTGTCTCTACCTTTGCTATATCTGTGGTTATCTCTAAGGTAGTCTTGGGCGCAATGGTCTTGTTATGCTCCATCCATGCGGCCTCGATCACGCCACGCAGCTTTTTACTGTCCACGTTTATCCCTCGCTGCCGTAGCTCCTGGGCGGCGTAATCCATCGCCTCATCAAGCTTGGCTACACCCTTCGGGATGGCATATTTTTCGGCGTAGGCCATCGCTTCCCGGGCGATCCGGCCAATTACCTCCTGTTGCGCGGCGCTGGTACGCGCCTGTAGCCAGTTGATAGCGAGGGTCTTGCCTGCGGTAATCGCCACGGTTAAAACGCTCACCAAGGCGGTCACTAGTGCAAGCACAAGAGGCGTTAGAATCTCTGTTATCTGTTCTGACATCTGCATCCCTCCTATAATATAGTTGGAAAATTGTTCTAAAAAATGTATGATGTAAAAATATTAAATTGTAAAGGGGATTGATTATATGAAAGAAATCGTATATTTGGATACTTCTTTTTTGCACTCTTTCATGGCTCAAGTGAACCAAGGACTTCCAGTAAATTTTACTAGAGAAATAACGGACCAACAAACATCGACCACCACAGACATGAAACAGGAAGAATCTACTCATGATGTGAGTGGAAAGTTCTCCACAGGGAGTGTTAATATCCCTTTCCTTTTCGTTACTCCTTCTGGAGAGGTAACTTATAAATATACTAATAAACAGAAAATAGATGAGTCTTATAGCTTAAGCCAATTAGATATCGGAAAAGAAATTATCTCAACGCAACTGCATGATAATGCTCTTAATGACTTTGAGTCATATATTGATTCAAGGCCAGATATGCTTTGTTGCACAGACGGTGAATACTCAAAATACAAATTAGGCAAGTATATTAAAATCAAAGCCACATTTAGCATCTTTGATGTATCCTATATCCGTAAAATGGTAAACAAAGATATTATGACAAAACTAATGTCTTTAACCGAGAAGCTAAACGATACTCCGGATGAAAGCCTGACAAATGATCCTGGCATACAAACAGCTTTTGAAGCATTTGATTTTTTTACCAGTTATCTACAAAATGCCTTACCTTCCGAAGTCTGCCTGAAACAAGGAAAATTCTTTTCACCACTGAAGTCCGAATTTTTAAGAAATACATCAGAAGATTTAATTTTTAAATATGGGACAAGTTCAAAAATTGAAATCACGGTGCTTGGAAAATTAACGAGGGAATTTATAGACTTTGATTTAAATATGTTTAAAGAAAACGGGAATTTTAGGGAGCTCTCAACACTTACAAACCAAATGATGGACAGCTTTGTTGATGAAGTCAATTTAATGGAAAAGGGAGACATAATTGTCTCCCCGGTAGCTATTTATTTCGAGTGATATTGCGTTTTTCTGACCGTTCCATCATCTTTTGACGAGCATTACTTATCCGATCTGAGGTTTGCTGATATTTATTATCGAAATCTTGCTTTTTTTCTTCTGTTTCCCGAAAGCCACGGGAAATAAAAGCACCTATAGATTTTCGATTAAACATTTGCATCCCCCCTTTTTGATTTAGTATATCATACACACTAAATTGTATTCATCAGTATATTACCTATATATTAAAACGCTGCCTAAAAATACATTTTGGACAGCGTTTTTATTTGTCTTTTAAAAGAGGCCTATAATTTATCAGCCAAACGTTTGATAAGCAGCGCCGCATAGTCCCCTTTGACCGTCCCCCCCGCGCGGGCATTGGCTGTCCAGTAATCCGGCGAGTCAATTACGCCAGCCTTTTGCAGCTTGCTCAGAGCGTCCTGCAGCGGATCGTTTGCAGGTTCAGCTGCGGGCAGGTCAAACGCTTCCGCCAGACCATCAGCCGTTGCGCGGGCCAATTCGTCCAGGAAATTATCATCTTTGAATAGGGCGGAATCTTTGGCACTGTCCAGGAATCCATATTCAAGCAGCACCGCCGGCATTGTGGTTTCGCGCAGGACGGCAAAGTCTGCTTCTTTCTTTCCACGGTCCCTCAAACCGTACCGTTTGAAAACAGCGGCCACCTTGTCGTGGATTTTAGAACGAACTGCTGCGGTCCGCCCCTTGTCCGCACCCAAATAAACAAACGATTCAAAGCCGGTGCCACCACCTTTGTTAAAGTGGATGGACAGGAAGTAATCAACTCCCTCCTTGTTCGCCTTATTTGCGCGCTCTGAAAGTCCCACGTATTTATCCGCGGTACGCGTGAAACGCACATCTACACGCCCCGAAAGATACTTACCGATCAACTGGGCCATTTTTAGCGTTAGATCCTTCTCTCTTAATCCATTAGCAACCGCGCCCGAATCAGTGCCGCCGTGTCCTGGGTCACATTCGAGTACAATCAGAACCTTTTTCATGGGCTTCCCTCCTTCGAAAATAAAGAGGCTCTCCGACCGCAGCCGGAAAGCCCTATACGTGATATTTATTTACTGAAAAGATAAGTGACAATGATACCAATCGTTACCCCAATCACATACTTGGCAAAGTTCATCCAAGCTGCTTGAGAGCTTGTCCGTTCCTTCGTGCCGGCAACGCGCTCCTTAATGTTCTCCCGGGTCACAAACTGCAGCAGCTCCGCATTGTTGCGCGTAATGTCGCTCAATGTGCTGAAAACCCGCTGCTCGAAACCGTCAAACTTCTTAAGCACCTGATCGACTAGATTATCGGTGCTTTTTAAATTTGCGGCCATTAACTGTACTTGCATATCAGTTTGAATAGAACTTTGTTTAAGAGAATCAAGCTCCGCCCGATATTGAAGGCTTTCCCGGTTCAACCTGTCAATCTGTACCCCGTAGTCCATCGCTTCAGGAGTCATTTGGTCTTCAGCTCCTTCTATATATCATTACCCTTTCTCATGCCCTTCGACATCTGTTTTAGCTGGTGTTGACAAACTTTCTTCTACAGTTTCCGGGTTAATATCCGGACGCTTGGAATATACGTGTGCAAGCGTGCTTTCCTTGTCATCACTTGCCAGGTTGTAACTGTTTACGATGGCTATGATTCCGCCCTCACCGTTGGTGTACCGAGTTATGCAAGCGTTCGCGATAATACGGATTTTAAAATCTGCTAATGCCATGATGTAGCCCTCCTTATGATGTAAAAAAGAGACCTCTGTGAGATCCCTTTCGTTAAACTGCAAATAGTTCGGCAAGCGCAAGCTCGATGTCCGATAGTCGCGATGAAAGTTCTTTATTTTCTGCTTCCAATTCTTCATTACTTTTAGGACCGGGCAGAAGAACTGAATGGCGAACAGATCGGCTATGTTCTATATATTGATCCGTTTCCTTGTCGAATTTAAATAATATGTCCTCTACATTTTCTGAGTCTAGCCTTATGGTCTCAATACGATCGGCTACGCCACTTTCCACAACTGATCCGTTCTCATACTCAACTCTACGATACTCCAGCCCATCTCTTTCATAATAGGTGACGTTCATATGGCCTCCCTCTATACATCTACTTCGAGCAATGGATCTACGGTTACCCTGGCGCCCGTGGCATTTATTACGTTATATTTAATAGCGATACGGAAACTAAATCCGACAGGTAACTCAAGATTTTCAGATCGAAAATAGTTAAAGGCATCTCCAACAGTATTCAAAAAAGCGACAGTGTTATTTGCTACTACAAATGTATCTACCATTAGCTGTTCATCAATGTAAAAATTAATACGGGTGGATTTCTCCGTTGATCCACCCGTTATCTGTAATTTCAGATCCCGAATCCGGCAATTACCCTGATAATTAAAAACATCCACAAAATTCGGATTAGACGCTAAATAAACAGACCCAGAGGGAATTGGTAAAAGCAATTTTTTATTAGCACCCACTCGTTTCCATCCTCCCCCATCCCAAAATTCAAATTTTCCGTTACTCACACGAGTCATAGGAGTATTTTCATCCGTCTGGATTCTTGTCCATTGGCTCCATCCGTTGTTATATCTACGTACAAATATGTCATTGCCCAAATTCCATACATTTGCCATCTGGACAACCCTTCCCATAGCACCCTCGCCAAAAACTAGGACCGTACACCAGTCTCCATTTGGCGTGTTTGCTGATCCGTTGGTAAACATATAGGAGCCCGGGGTTGTACAGGTGTTTGCATCATTGCCCGGCCAATAGCCATAGTTATTCCGAACGTATTTAGAGGCAAGCTGCCCCCCCAAATAGTCAGCAAACACCTTGCCGGCAGCCACCAGAGGCTTCCAATCCGGTGTAAATTCCGCGCCTGCTGTCGTCGCGATCCGGCCAGTGTTAAAAAATTCGATGTTGCCGTAATTGATCCGTATTCCAGCCGCACCAAGGGTAGCGTGCGTATTAGAATACCGGTGCTTGCCGCCCTGGTCTACATAGCAGTTATTGCCCCACACGGTCTGACCGCCGCTGCTTGCGCTCAGGTCGCCCCACATATTGACGGAGAGCTGCTTTCCATTGTTACCCGTCGTGTCCATGACAATTGGACCTCTTACTGTTCCGCCTGTTGCTTTCTCCAAAAAAGCAGAAGGATCTTTCCCCTGCAGCAGATCAGCATCAAGTTTGCTTCCAGCCCCGTCTACCTTCGTGAGCTCCGCTAAAATCTGTTGGCCTGTCATGGTCAAATCAAGACCGGCGATTTGCTGATCGGTGTATTGCTTGATCCGCAGTTCCGCGTCGGATAAATCGTCCTGTGTTGCATAAACCAGAGAATTATTAATAATAGCCGAAACATTAGCAGCTTGGCCCACGAACACTGAAACATCGAAGTTTTTCGCTATTACGTCGCTTCCGTTTGCAGGCGGTATATAATCCGCAGTCTCTCCAGCGTTAGCATACCAGTACAGAATCTCTCCTTCATCAGGATCTAAGGCGTATAAGCCAAGCTCTCTAAAATAAAAGCCATTTGCAACATCTTGATTTGACAAAACAAATCCAATTATTGCTTGTTTAGGAGGATTCATCTTCAATCTACTAACTTCAATGGTCATTTTTGCGCTGATTACTTTTGCTAATGCGGCAATAGATTGCCCGGCTAGTTGTCCGTCACCTAGCACAAATCTTGTATACTTTAGCGGCTTTCCCGCTTGCGCCTTCGCTTGTAAGGAAATACCTTTATTAGTCAATCCGTTGCCCCCGAATGTGGACACAAAACCACCTACTTGATTGATATTTTTTCGCTAACAAGAATCACTGCTCCATAATAGAGCGATAGGTTTTCAGTCTGAGAGATAATCACCCGTTCAAGCTTGGCACTGAGTCGCTTAACGGATTCAACCGCTCTGTAAAACTCCTGTGCCCGCGCCTGGGTCACTTCGGGGTTGTTCGTTATCACTTGAAAGCGGAACGGCTGCCCGCCGTACTCGAACCATTCCTCGACGCGACCCTCGCCGAATAATGCCGTGATCAGCTCTTCCACCGCCGATGGAGTGCCCTTTCGCTTGTGCCAGGATATTGCGTTCTTGACCAGTTCACGCTTTTGTTCAATCGGTAGATTCGGGTCGTAGAAATCAATATGAAACTGCCAAGCAAGTTCGTCCGCTTCTTCATTGCTTAAGATATCCAGCCGGTCCAGAATGGATAATTCACGTATCCGCGCACTTATCACCTGCAGCTCACTGTCAAGCGCCAGAGCAGCCGCATGTACTGACTCGTCACGCCTTAGATTTGGCGGTAAGAGATCAAGGAGGCTGACGTGCTGTATATCAATCATCTGACAGCCCCCCATATGTGACAGAAACCTGAGCATCCTGGGCGACTTTCAATGTCGTCAACTCCGTATATGTTGGGCTAACCACATTGACCCTGAGTGCTCCAGCAGCCATAACGCGCGAGATTAATACTGACGGGTTGATATCCCGGCCAAGCTTCGATTTTTGCCATACCCGGTAATCATCCACCGCATTCATGACGGCCGTCTGAATATGGCTAGAGTCAGCCGCACGGCTCTGAGATACCCAGTAAGTTAGCTCAATGTTATAGCTCACGGTCTCTGGCTCTACAACTGTCACATGGTCTGTTAATGGTCTAACCCGTCGATCATTAACGGCCTCCTTGACTGCATCCAGGACTTCCTGTGTTGGCAACTCGCCGCCTGCCAGGAGGGGAATCACTGTAACACGCCCTTCTAACGGCGAATCAACGCCGACGTCAATAATCGCGGAGCTTGCGGACTTGGCCCAAAACTCGTATGCACCCTCCGGACCTGCGGTTGAGAAGGATTCCGGCGCGGCGCGAATGCGCTCACGAAACGAATCATCGGACTCCGCCTCTGCTCCGCCTGCGCTCTCCGTCAAGTTGGTCACGGCCTGCACAAAGGGCAGCGGATCAATCAGGACATTGAGCTGCCCGGGCAAAAACCCATTGCCAGCAATACCAGGCAGAGAGCAGAGAGCGGTTACTGTCGTGCTCACTTGCGCGGACTTGATCTCTGCGACCTCCTGAGTTGTAAAAAATAATGATCCGCCCCCGCCTTGAGGCCCTATCCGGGTCCCGGCTGGAATGATGGTTGCCGATGTCAGCGGTGTAGACAGTGTTATTTTAATCGTTGTACGGGCTGCCGCTGCGGGCAGGTCAGTCACTCCTACCATAGCCCCCATGTGCTGCAAAACAGGCCGGGAAGCATAACGTAGATAATTTTGCTTGGCCGTCTGGTTTATCAGCACCCGCTGCTGCACAATGATATTCCCCAGCGTATTTAAAAAGAGGCGCCTGGGATCGCCCGGCATAAGCTGGCTCTCAGTAAGCGCCTCGTACATGGCTATTATGTTGTTGACCGTTGCGGTGGGGTCGTCATCTACAAACTTTAAATCTGGTAAATCGTAGAGGCTCATGTGCTGCCCTCCTTTATGGTGTAACGTATTACCGGCACCAGGCGGCCGGCTGAAGCATCTTCAAAAAATGTAACCTCTTCTATCTGTGTCCGGGGCTCCTGCACTGTAAGGGAGCTAATGATAAGCCCTGTCAGCCTTGCCTTTGCAATGGGGATAGGCTCGTCCAGGACCTCCGTCGGAATTCCAATGTCCCGCGCAAACGGTGCTGACCCCGCAGGCGTGGAAAGAATGGTCCGAATATTTTGTTCGACCTCTTCGGCCAGGGTCGGCGCGAAGTTTATAGGGGGCTCCTGCCACATATCAACCGTGAAAATCATACGTATTCCTCCAGTGATATATTTACCGAGGCTTTTAATACGTTTCCTTGATTGTCTATAATTTCCCACGGCTGCTCGATTGAGGTTATTATCCATAGACCCACGCCTACCCCTTTGCCGCCTATGGTCAGGGCCATCGCCTTTCCGTCTCGCTCCAGCCCCACAAGCCTATCCATTTCCTTGCGGGGATTGATACCATACCGCACATCAAAGCGCATGGTGAACGAGATCGTATCCAGCCCCGGCCCGATGCGTTGAGACTTAGGTTTTTTACTAAGGATGTCATGCTTGGCCCACCGTCCTGCGATGCTGCGTTTAAAATCATCAAATGTTCGAATGGTCTCTGCATTCGCCACGAAGACCATTTCACCTAACGATCCGATCATAAGACGGTTCCTCCCCTGGTAATGCTGCCGGTTACTTCTAAGTCGCCCTCGATCCGGACGCGCCCGTTCGCTTTAACTTGCAGCACGCTGGAAGACCGATCATAGTAGACGTAACTACCGTCCTCAAACCAGGTTCCGCGCTGATCTGAATTCCCTGGGGGCATCTTGTCTTTGGTATAAAAGGTTCCCAAACAATACCCCGTTGAACGGCCATTCCCTGGAAACACACATAGCACCCGCTCACCAGGAGCAGGAAGGGCAGCACCGGATGACCAACCTCCATGTAAAGATAGGACAGGCAACTCATCCGATACGAGATCATCCTGATCGGTAAATATCACCCGAACAGATCCGGAGGTTTCATTGACAGAAGAAACGATTCCAGATTTAATCAAATTTTTTATTACGTTCACGCTACCACCCCAGTACTTTCCGAATCTCGATATCAGTTGTAAATCCACTGCTACCGACTTTATGGCCGGCACTCTCAACCAAGTATTTTCCGTCAAAACGATAGAATCCCGTGATAGTAATAGTTGTGCCCGCAGCAAGACGAATGTCTCCTGCTAAAGATAAACTTGCCCGGCCCACTTCCTTGTTTTTGTCTCGGAGGCTCTTTTCGGCCAATCGCAACGCTTCCGCTTGGCCCTTAACCTCTTCGTTAATTTTAAGAACGGGTCCAGAAGCAGGGGCGCCCGGCGGAACAAATGTTGTTTTGATAGGCTTGTCGCTTTTGCCGCTTGTGTATGAGACCTCACAAGCTCTATATGCAGCATTGGTTATGCTCCAAGAAAATTTATAGCTAATCAAATCTGAAATGCCTGGCTTGATTGTCAATACTGATGCCTTCCGCTCATATTCTCTCTCGTCAAAAAGCACGAGCTGCCCAGCGGAAACCTTAATCGCAATGCCTTCTTTTGTGGCTGTATCATTTAAAAATGCGAGGTCCGCCTGCTCAGTTTGGTCAAGACGTTCATAGGTCGGATTGAAAGGTGCCGAATACAGCAGCTTCAGATTCGCTTTTTTGGCTATATCCGCTGCTATTGTCTTGAGAGTCACCTTTTCCCACGCCTTGCTCCGTTTCTCTTGGCGGATGTTTGACCCCACCGGGAGAGATACGGCTTTAATACTAACGGTATCCGGGGGTCCGGAGAATTCAAATGAGTCAACTTCGAATGTACCGCACGGAAGCCGCAGTAACTCACCATCTTTGTTCCAATTTTTTACGAGTATTTCTGCCTTTATCTGGTCCCCCTCAGCAGGTGACCAGGCCCCCTGCCACTTCCTGTCACGGTCCTCCAGGTTTATCTGAAGGTCATCGAGCGAGCCCGGCGCGGCATCGGTGTACGAAAAATCAAGAAGTGATTCCGCTAAAGCTTTTGACACGTTTTTGCCGTTATACTCAATCACCAGTTCAGCTCGGCGTGCATTCAATGCCCCACCTGCTTCCAGGGTGGCAGCGTGTCGGCTGCTTCAGCCGGTCTGTCCGGAACTGTCAGCTGCTCTCCGGCTGAGAAGATCACTGTACCGGTTTGTGCAGGATTGGTACCCATAAGTAGCGTCATAAAACGCTCACTCCCGTAAATTTTAAAGGAGATACCATCCCAGGTATCTCCTTGTATCGTGCTATATATCATGCAAAACTCACCCGCTGTATTTGACGTTTATACTCTTTAAATTCCCGAGAGAAGTCGCTGCGGTTCCTCTCATCCATCTGCTGCAGTGCAGTCTGGTCAGCGTTTCCTTGGATGATAAAGGTGGGTCTGTATATAAAGTCCCCACCTCCAGAAGCCTGTACTGTAGGGGTTGCAGGCGTTTGTCCAAGCATACGCCCGGCAGTCTCATATAGTCCTTGGCTGCGTTTAGAGTTATTGATCGGGATAATGACCTCTTTGTCCCCGCCTTCACCAACCCACGCAATTTCCGGACTACTGACAATGCCGCCGTCCGCATATCCTCCGATGTTCGGAATCTCGGGAATATTAACCCCAAACTTTTCTCCGCCCATGCCCGGTACCCAATCTGGAATTTCAACGCTAATTCCGTTTATCTTTCGGATTGCCTCATTAATGAGGTTGATAACGGCATTAATCGGCGCGGCCAGAATTGAGCCTAATGAGGAAAAAATTCCGCTGAAGATGTCCCGGACTCCTTGCCACGCTTTACTCCAATTCCCACTAAATACGCCGGTTACAAAGTCGATTACGCCGCCTATGGTTGTCAGCAGACCACTAATAACGCCGCCTATGGCACTGACAGCGGCCATGACAACGGCCTTGATCGCTGGAAATGCTACCTGGAAGGCAATAAAGAGAGCGTCCAAAATAGGCTTCACAAAGTTGAATATAGCCGTGAATGCCTGTCCGATGGATGTCGCTATACCTGAAATCTTAGTTAATAAACTCGAAATGATACTCATGAGTTTTGGGAAAACTTGAGTTGATAGAAAATTAAATATTTGAGAGATTACCGGCCAAATCTTGCCCGTAAGGTAAGTGACAACCGGTATAAGCGCCTGTACTATTTTTGAGGCAGCATTAAAAAAAGTGACTCCGATTTTAGCAACCACCGGAACCACCTGTTTAATGACGCTGCCGATTGAGCCAAAAATGCTTTGCACATGCGGCAGTATGGTCTTCCATCCCTCGATTAGCTGATCCTTAAAACCGGTCATTTGCTCAAAAACGTTGCGCACTTTTATGGCAATCGCTTCAGCATCACCGTCGCTCATCCCCAGAGCCTTAGCATAGTTGACTGTGACGCCCTCCATCTCGCCGTCAAAACCATTTTCGAATAGCCATGCAATATCCCCGCCTATTTGACTGATTACAGGACCAACGGTGCTTCCAATCTTAGCAAACCCGTTTTGAATGGCTGGAATGGCTTTCGAAGCGAAGCCGCTGAACTTTTGCATGGCCGGAATTGCAAAATCGCCAATTGGAAGGACAAAACCGGTCAGCAACTGCCGACCTATCTGCTTGAATCCCTCGCCCACAGAGTTAAACTTGATCTTAGACATTTCGCCCATTGTGTCCTTGCTCATGTCAAATTGACTTCGAGCAGTGCCCATTGCTGCAACAACGTCTTTTTCCAAGTCTTCAAATTGCGTACCAAAGAGGCCCACACCAACTGCATTTTTTTTCACAGGATCTTTGATGCTCGAAATGGCGGCGACGACTTTTTTGAATGAAGCCTGAGCCTCTGGTCCGCCTTTCGCGAAGATTTGGGACATCTTAGCCCCATCCATACCTAGCGCTTTAAAAGCTTCCCCTGAAGACTTGCTGCCGTCCTTCGATCGGATGTTAAATTCTTTTACAGCGTCCGTATTGTTCATACAGGCGCGCTAAGCCTGCACCGCTTTTAAGCTGCTGCATGTTTCCGTGCAGACCAGACTATATCTTCATCCGAGCATAAAAAAAAGAGAGCTTCGGATGCTCCCCGTTTCGAGCGCCTATCGCTTGCGCCCTACGCCTTGCGGCTAGTCGTTGAAGGTTCTGATTGCTGAGTAAGTTCGTCCCATAGAGCAGTCAAAATCACATCATCTGTCTCGCCCTTTCTAAAAACCTTATATCCCGCAGTTTGCTTATACTTACCTACGAGACATTTATACATACTAGAGTATGTTATCTGTTTCCCTGTGATTTTTTCCAAGCCATGCTTAAGTTCGTACCAGGAATCGAATTTTAATACCCTACCATTGCATATTTCTTTGGCGAAACAAAGGACAGACTTAGCATTTGGATGTGAGTTGCCTTGTCTATGATCTTGAAGTTCAATAGGCTCAGTAATTCTCATCTGATATTTACGCTTTATATCACAATAAATTAACGGATCGGTTACGTCTTCCCGATAAAAAATGAAGCCTTTATAGCTTCTATACCCCACATCGCCGCGCATTATTCCGAGAATTGAACTACGATTGAGTTTTATCCCTCTGTCTTGGAATGACATTCGCATTTCAAAGAAACTAGCAAAATGCTCAATCGCTCCAGTTTTGCATTCAAGAGAAAAGCATTCCTTGAGATTTGATGCAGGGTTCCTAGTACCCGCAAATCTGCCTTTGTTAGAAATGCTTATTTTCTCTTTACTTTCTATGGAGTGCGTTTTGCCATACAATGGGTGTTTTTCCCCTTGGATAAGATAGCCTTTTCTATACTTAGGGTTTCGATCCCCCACCCATGCTTTTTGTTCTTTCTTTACTCTGCTCATTTTCATCCGAAGACTTTTAGGGACGTTCATACCATTTGTCCCTTCACCGCCCAAGGTTGCATTATATCCATGACCGTCCTTAGCATGAGCAAATGAATTGTAAAAATGAATATAGTGAATCTCTTTTTTAACTGCTTCTCCGTGAGATTCGGCTACATCAATTTTCTCAATCGAAAAACTTTCTTTCCCATATTTGCGAATGGCTTTGCATAGGTACCTGGAACTTCCTCTTTCAGACTCATTCAAATGTTTCAATAGTCGCTTTTTATATCCAATGGATGTATATCCTACGTATCGTTTCCCGTTAATTTTATTAGTGATGACATAAATATCGAACATGGAATTATGCCCCTCTCAGCATTCAGCTTCCCTGCTGATTATCTTGTTTATCATAGTGTACCAAATAAATTCTTTGACGGCATCACCTATGATCAACTTAAGACGTCCCAGCAATAAGAGGAGTTTATAGTGAGCCGAATAACCCACTTTATCTAAATTAAATGCCCCTGTTTCCAAACCTGCACTAAATGTATCGAACATCTGATTAGCAGAAAAGCCGAGTGATTGAAAATGAGGTGAATACTCATTCGCCGAATCAAGAAGCTCACCAGACTTGTCTAATCCTTTTTGGGCTCCTTGAGCCAGCAGATTAAACGCTTGATCATTTGTCACTCCGAAATTTTTAACCATTGTATCAGCAGTTTTTACAGATGCAGCTATATCCTCTCCAAACACGTCCCGATACATAACTGCATTTTTAGTGCTACTCTCCAGCGCCGCACCCTGCTCACCGGTGACCTGCTTAGCCTTACTCATGGATTCGGCCAGATCGTTCCAATCTTCCCCAAGCCCCTGGTTATATAGGTTTTTGCTTGCTGCTTTAAGCTCAGCCATCTCTGCGGCGCTCGCACCGGTGGACATCTGGACTTTGGTCATCGCACTGTCAAATCCACCGATAGCGCCCGTCATGCCGGATATAGCCCCGGATGCTCCCTGCACCAAAACAAACGCGCCAGCAGCAGCACCAACCGTTTTGAGCGTGCCGTTTAAGCCCTGCATCTCCTTATCAAGTTTGGAAACTTGAGATTGGGTCGATTTAGCTTCCTTCTGCATCTTGTCAAATCCGCCGTCTGGGGGCTTTTCTTTTCTGAGATCCTTCATATTTTTTTGAAGCACCTCGACGGCTTTTGAAGCATTGCCAAATGTCTTCGAAAATGTGGCCTGTAGCTGCGCCCCAAGCTTAAACGCTATTTCATATTCCTTCGCCAATCACTTCACCCCTCGCGCTTCCTGAATCGGTTCGGCCCAGTCCAAAAGCTCCGCAATCGGGAGGTTGAGCCAATACGGAATAGGCGTTTTGGTCGCAATCGAAAAAGAGGCGACCAACTTACGTAAGGTCCCCCCCCCATCGTTTACGATCCCTAAGCGAGCAAAAAAGTTGAAGCCCTCAACGTGACCTTAGAAAAGTCTTTCGCTGGGAGTGCTTGAATCAACTCAACCGGAACAGCAGCTGCGCGTGCTGTTACAACCGCTTGATATGCCTGCGATATTTGCTTCATCGGCACATATTCAGAAGCGCCCGTAATTAATTGCATTTGTCGTTCACATGAAAGCAGATCATTACCAGTAAGCTTTTCAAAATCGAGGGTTAGTTCTGTATACTCATTTCCCTCGAAAGTAAAAGGCCGACTAAGCTTGTAAATCCGCTCATCGGCCTCTTCAACATTATTTTGTTCATTTTTCATTTTCACTCATTCTCCTTTTTAAAGCCCGAGTTGTTCCCGGACCTGTTTTAATCTGTCCACGCCATTTACGATGAATATATAGTTGAATTTGTCCAACTCCAGCATTACCTTTTCCCCAACGGATATTTTCATATAAACGACTTCAAACTCCGTGGAGCCATCCATCGGCGCGCCGACTTCCAGACTGCCAAGCTCTGCCGTCTTCGGGATGGCGCGCACAGTAATCTTCGCACCTTCCGTCGCATATACGCCCGTAGCAGTGTTATACGATTGCTGTGAGGCCCGGAAGTCAAGCGCATGGGCTTCCGGCGCAAGCAGTTCCAGCGCCGCCGGGTCCATCGTGCTCCAAGTAAGGGAGCACGTCATAGAGCCAAACTGCCCGATGGTGGGACTTTCGACCTCACCGGCGATTCCAGCTCCCTTGATTGTCTCCGACATGTATTCCAAGCTTGGAAGTTCGACGGTTGCGACGCCCAAGTATTGGCTGCCGTTACGATAGACCGTATAACCTACGATCTTATCTCTTATTTTTTTAGACAACGTCTATCCCTCCTTATGCGGCTATCGCGCCCAGGTACTGAGCGTCATATTCGACTGCAAATTCGATTTCTTGTGCCGGGCTCGGCGGCGTGACGTAAATGTGAAATTTAAGCTTACCGTCCATCATGCTTTCCACCGGATTTTCCGCAGCCAAGAACTCAACACGCCCACCGAGAATGTACCCGCTCGCCTGCAAGCCGTTGAACCAAATGTTCAACGAGTCCGTCACTGTTTCGATCATCCGCTTGTTTGCAGGATCGTCCACGTACTTCCAATACGTGAGAATGACCGTGTTTTGAATCCAATCAAACATCCTGCGCACCGCAATAAAAGCATTCTGCGGGTCAATGACCTCCGGGAAGGCAGCTGTTCGGTTGCCCCAGGTTTTCCATCCGCCAACAAAATTTAGTGCGGTACTGATGCCCTGGCTGTTGAGATATGCCGCTTCATCCGGGCCGAGCGCGACTGTAGTTCCGTCGGCCTTAACAGCGCCATCCACCTGAATCGTTTTGTTGGATGGTGACCGATACGGAACACCCTCTTTTTCTGCATCCGTCTGGCAGATAGCTCCCGCCAGATGCGTTGAATAGTGATACACGCGGCCACCTTTTGTGACCTTGGGAAAGGCATTGATTTGCCGCTCGGACGTGTATAGGTTATCTCGTTTCCATGCGGCCAGCTCCGTATATTGCAGAGATGCCGGTAGATCCGTGAGCGCTGTTGCCTTGAAATGACCGTTGATTCCCTCGGCCTTAGCTTTAAGCACAGTGCCGACTGTAGGGTCATGAGAAAATCCCGGAGCCAGTAGTAACCCAGGAACTGCCTGAAAACGTGGGAACACCTGCTTGATAAGCTCCAGACCCGTAACTGCGCCCGTAGCCGGATCGGTGCCGCCAATGATATCCATCGTCGTCACAGCAGCGCCGTTTAGCATGTCGTATCCTACCAGTAGCGTCGGCGTTGCATTGGTAATCCCGCCCCCAGGTTTGACGGCTAGTATAAGCTTGCCGATCTTGTCATAGGTCAGCGTATAATCTTTATCGCGCTTGTATGTTGTCGCACCGTCCTGAGACTGCACAATCACGCTGTTTTTGATGATCCCGCTAGCCGGTAGGGTAGCCAAGCCGGTATTCAATGTGATCGCGCTTGGAGTGACAGAAGTTTTGTGTGTCTCCGGGTCCAAAACGTTGATAAAAACGGCCGGGCCCTGCTTGTAAAGCTTATAGTGCGAATACATCGCCTCGCAGAGAGTAAAGGCCCCCCAATCATCCGAGTAGCCGAGAGCATCGCAAGCTTCCTCCCAACTCTTGCAGAGAATCGGGACGTTTACGGGCGCGGCCGCCAGCTTGCTCAGATGCACCGGCGCGGTGCCAAAAACTACCGGGATGGTAGCAATTGGTGAGATTGCCGAGATAACCGACGCCGGGACCTCCCGGGTATGAATTCCGTGGCGTTCTGCCATTTTTGTCTACACTCCTTTCGCGAATCTGTTTTCTACGGCCGTGTAGGCCGCGTTAAGGTATGATCCCTGTCGTTTGGCCTCAATAGCCATGAGACTGAAATCTTTAATAGGAACAAATAAAGCGTCCAGATCCGGGACGCTTGTCAGGTAATCTTTGATATGTGTGGGCTTCCCGCCACGATAGGACGCGTATTTTGTGAGTCCGATCGGCAAGTCTGGACCGATATAAATCCATAATTCTTCTATTTTTGATTGTTCGGCTGCCATTTTCGCAGGTATTACCGTTTCGTCCGAAGGAATCTCCATTCTCTCGCTTTCCTGCAGGTTTCTGTCCTTTTTACTCATATCGCACCTCCCTGAGAACCGTTGGGACGGTCCACGTTGTTATAATCTCCCCGAACCACTCGGGGTAAGGTTGTTCTTCGAACAGCGTCCATTTCAGCGGTCGCTGCAGTTCAAATTTATCCCCGACGATCTCCGTCCGGAGCAACGCTTGCCGGATCGTTTCTTTCAGATGCAAAATATCCATATAGGCGTTTCCGTCTTGTGACTTAACGCCGAGAAGAAACTTCACTTGAACGCTCCCGCTCTCCATCCGGTCCTCGCCGTCCATTACCCGGATGATGACATATGGAAATTCGCTATCGGGAATGCGTGGGGGCTTACTCGGAGATATTTCCCCCTTCGGCGCCTCCTTGATCGGCAGCCAGCCAAGATGAATATTTACTTTTTTGGCAGGCTCCCCGAACTGTAAATGATCCGTTGCCCTCTCAACAAACTTCTTCAGCTCGTGAAGTAAAAGCGCACTCAAGTAATCACCTTCCTAACACACGGTTGAGCTCGTGATTCATTCTTTCCGAGATTCGGCGGATAGCTTCGTCCTCCAGATGTTCCCGAACCCCATCGCTGCCGAGCATGACTGGCACGGCCGGGCCGTATAGTTCTTTGATCGGCAGTCTCTGCTTTCCGACCCTCGTTACAACGCCAACATGGCCACCTAGTTGGGCTACAAAAGCACCAGAAACGGGCTTCTTTTTGCCTTTCTTAACCGCAGCCTTTAGCACCTTTGGCTGCTCGGACTGTGGGCTATTTGGTGTCGTTTTAAAACGGATCAATGGGATATTCGACCCCTTCGAAGACAAACGAAGGCCCATATCACCCAACCGGGTGACTTTAATGGTCTGCGTGACGTCTTTGGCCTTGATCGTGTACGTTTCCCGGATCTTTCGCCCGGCCTCCGTCTTGACGCCCTGGCCCGCCCGTGTAAGTGCAGCGCGTACAGCCTTTGGCGCCAACCGCTGAATGTCCTCGATGGCTTTTTGAGCAGCCTGCATATCTCCGTCAATCTCAATCATCGACGTTTGTCTCCAGGATGATTTTGATAATGCCAGCCACCGGCACGCCCTGAAGATCCCTCTCGGTTGCTTCAACTGATACGGCTGTAACCACGTATGGCAGTCCGTCAAAATTACCTGTTTGTCCTACTGGCGGAATGTATTTCAGCTCGATCAGGTCAACATGAATCGTTTTTTGATGCAAAGAAACCCCTTCTGCATAAGGAAGAGGTTTGCCATCACGCGCATCATTTTCTACGATCATCCAAAGGGCACGGTCATCCAGGACATGTACCTCGGCAAATTCGTCCTGGTTCATAAACACGCGAATGTCGGCGGCCATTCTGTCCTTAAACCTAGACATTTAAATCATCCGCCTGGATCTTGAACCACTCATTATATTGCTTGACCCTTTCCGCTTCCTTAGATGCAGGCTCGATGCCGATGGACTCCAGAGTTTCCTTCTGACCATCGGGTTTCAACGCGGAAAATTCGTCAGGGGACATGATATCGAGTCCAACGGGATCGTTATCGGCACCAGCATTGTCCTGCGTATTTCCCAGGTCTCCGGTCATGATGGCCGCGGCGGCTGCCTTGGCTCCATCGAGTTCGTCTGACGTTACGACTTCCCCACTCGGGCCATACTGGCAGATGCCCGCTTCGATTAGCTGCTGCACTTCTTCTTTCGAAAGACCCGGAACCGTTTCGCCCGGTCGATAAACTTTATTCCCGTCATCGACTCGACCGTATTTTACTATTACGTTCATATGATGGCCTCCTTAAGAAACTTCCGCGACGAACCAGCCGTCAACGTCTGAAGGGATTGGAATAGGTCGCGAGGTTAAACGGATCATGCGCGCATCTGCATTTTGATCAGCCCACTGTTTCGGCACCCGTGTGCCTTGGTACGTGTGGAACTGGCCGTCTGCTTCGAGCTGAGTTACAGCACCGAAAGCAAACCTGCCCAAACTCGGACGCGCTAAGATTACAACATTATCCGGAATATATGGTTGTTCAACGTTGTCATCGTCAATAAACCAATCATCATACGTGTACAGCTCCAGACCAAGGCCCGGAAGTTTACCGCAGTACGTAAGAGCTTCATCGACTACGCTTGGATTCATAAGCGCCAAGGTTGCATTCTGCTGGTTCAGCATTTTTTGCACTTCCGGATCTGAATAAAAATCTCCCCATGCAGATTGTCCAAAAATAGCCATAGTAGGAGCCGAACCCGAACTTTTGATTACTTCAAGCCGCCATTGCTTCAACTGAGCGAATTTTTTACCAGCGGAATTAGGGCTTTTCCAACTTGCGTCCCCAACAAGTTTAATTTTATTAGTAAAGCCAAAGTCGATTACATCCTCAACATAATCTTGATCCAGCCTATCGATAAACCCTTTTACCAAAATAGGTTTGCCAAGCAGCAGTTCCCTTGCCATCCATTCGATACGGCGTGCAATCATATCGTCCATTTCTGACAAATCCGTCCCTAATAGCTGAGCCTGCCGTTGTGCGGGAGTCTGCTGACTGTAAACATTCTCGCCCATGCCGCGTGTAACAAGATCATCAATTGTTAAAATCCGCTGCGGTGCAATCTTAGGAGCCGTATACTTTTTTGCTTTATGTCCGTCACGAGCTACTGTAATACCGCCGACACGAGGCGCTACAAAAGGAGCCATTGGGCGCTTGCCTTTTTTATAATCAAAAAGCACATCCTCCGTTACGAAGGTTTCAACCCCCGGGAAGAACGTGCTTGTGAAAAACTTTCGAAGTGGCAGCATTTTTCGTACTGCCTGCAGCATTGTTATTGTTTTATATAGATCCAGATTCATCTAGTCATCTACCCCCGATTAATATTCTTGGACATCTTTCATGAAAATTCCAAGCGAACGCAAACGTGTTTCGTGCTTCTCCGCTGTGTCTGCTCCGCCGAACTTTAGAGCCTGGCGATTGAATGATCCGCTCGAATATGCGGTAGTAACGGTATTCTGAGCTGCCCCGCCTGTGCCTGTGTCGATGCTATCGGTGAGGATAGAGTCCGCCAGCTCGCTTCCGTCCGTAGCTGTGCTGTTAACGGGGACCGCCAGGCCGGTCGCAGTAATTACGCCGACCACCGTACCCCACTCTAAAATACCTTGTCCGGCTTTGAGCGTGACGGACTTGACGTCTTTCGGGTGGGTCGTGTCAAAAAACAGGTTTCTGGGCTCTGTCGATCCAAAATCATCATTGAACAAATTAGCCATGCTATCTCGCCTCCGTTCCGCGGCCTGCATTAGCTGCTGCCGCAATCAAATCGATGTTTTGAGCTTCTTGTTCCTTCTGCAAATCATCCTTCGTCTTATTCGATTCAGGGTTAATATGCGCGTTGTTTTGCAGCTCACGCTGACGATTTTCCAAATGCTTAATGCCATTGTTGCCATCTGCTTTCATCGCTTTCAGCGCTAGTTCAGCGGCAGACATTGGCTCGTCATATTTAGCTGAAGCAACCAGTTCATCCGCGATGCTATTCGAGATTTCGTCAATTGACTTCATACGCTCGCGCTCATCTTTCTTCGCTGCTGCCACAACTTGATTGAAGATATCCGGATAAGCAGTTTTGAAGTCATCAATATTTTTAATTTCCAAGGTCGGTACACGCTCCTTTGATTTATTGGATAATAGCGGAATTGTCGGAAAGGAAACTGCCGGCGATTTATTCAGGTCCGGACGGCTTGAAAACTGGGTCATGTCATGAGCAACGGAGTTGACCACCATGAACCGGTTATCATTAGTCAGCGATGCCTCGACCTTCTCCTCAAACAAAATTTCATCGACAAATCCCTCGCCCTTCGCCTCTTCCGCGGTCATCCATTTTTCTTGTGTCATCATGGCGGAAAGTTCTTCTCGATCCCGCCCGGTCTTGTTGATGTAGGCGTTCATGATGCTGTTCTTGGAGGTCTCTAGAATCGCCTTCATCTTGTCCATGTCCTCCGCGTTGTACATGCCGTACAGCATGAGCAGGGGATCATGAATCATGACCTGCGCCGCCGCCGGAGCCTTCACGACATCGCCGGCCATCATAATGATGGTTGCTGCGCTTGCGGCCATGCCTTCGACGATAATGGTTACAACGGCCGCATGACTTTTCAGTCTTGTATAAATGGCTGTTGCTGCGGAAACGTCGCCACCTCGTGAATTCACACGAACGGTGATTTTTGCTACGTCTCCTAGACTGTTCAAATCGCTGCTGAATTGGCGTGGATAAACCCCGTCATCGCCTTCACTCCACCAGGGCTTTTCAGAACGAATATCGCCGTATAAAATCAGTTCGCCCTCTGAAGGGCTTAAGCTGTTGAACTGCCAGAAGTTATTGGTCTTCTTCATCTTCTTTTTTCACCTCCTTCTCAGGGTCTAACGTTTTCGGAATGTTTGCATTGGATGAAAGGCCAGCTTTGCGCATGGCGCGTTCCTCAATCTCCAAGTGCTGAAGGTTCGTCCAATAATCACTCCCGTTAGTTTCAATTGCTTCACGCTCCCGAGTACTTAATCCCAGTGCTATCTTGCGTTCGGAAGCCTCCACTTCTTTAACAGGATCAAGCTGCCCCGGAGCCGGCCCGTTCCATTCTGCTTGTGACCAGGCTTTTCGAATAATAGGGTCGCTAAAGAACCCGGGCGCCTTAATGCGGCCGAGTGCGATCGCTTCCGCGAGCCATTCTTCATAGATGGGCTGACAAAATTCTTTGGCCGTCCATTGACGGCGCATGCGGAACATCTTCCATGCTTCCAGTAGCGCGGCTCTCGACGCGGAGTAGGATGACTGAAAGGATTTCAGGAGCAATTCGACCGGAATTTCTAGCGCCGCGCCAATGTACCGGCAAAGCGCGCTGACGAACGGATCGAAATTCGCGTTTGGCCGTCCCGGGTTGGCGATCTCGATTTCTTCCCCTGGCTCCAAGACATTAATAGCGCCGGCGCCCATTTCATAGGAGGTCGGATCGGTTGACGCGACTTGCTGCTCCAGCGGAATCATACTACCGAGCGGATTTTCATTCGTTGCCCCTTTTGTTTTGACAAAGACGGTGAACAACCCCGCCACAACCGCGGCCTGCAGCTCCGCCTCTGTATAGCGCGTGATCTGCTTCAACGTTTCAATGACTGGCGCCAGCATAGGGACCCCGCGCCGCTGTTCTGCCCGCTCCGTATCCATCAGGTGCAGAATATTGGGCCGCCCTGTTTGCTCACCATACGCTTCAATTCTGACCCATTCACGAAGTTTCCCGGTGTTATACTCCCGGGCGTAGGAGTTCGCGACATGATAGGCGACTAACGCCCCTGTTTCATCGACTTCCACCCCTGAAATGATCCTGTTACCGTTCTTGTATGTCCCTTCGACTGCATCCCCTAGAGTCCCGGAAGAGAACGGTGTACAAATGCGATCTGCCACGAACAAATGCAGCCTTAAGGAATAGGGCATCCAGGGTGTACGCTTCCCCTGTCTGAACGCCGCGAAAGAATCGCCGTTCAGCAGCATGCCTTGGAAAGCAACGCCTTGCTGATCATAAAAATCATTCATCCTGAGTGCGTCCGAATGCTTTGATTCCGCCCACAATCCAAATTCCTTTTCGGTGATCCCGCTCCACTCGTCAGCCTGTTCCGGAGTTAAGCCCAATGTTTCCGCGTCAATGCGAGATTTTAGCCTGAGTCCCAATCCGATTACATTTGTCCGGGTTGTTCTTATTGCAGCCGTACCGATGGGACCGTTCATATACAGATCCCTTGACCGCCCGCGAAGGGTATCCAAGGAAGGATCTATATCATCTTTTGGACTGAGAGCACTTGCTATCCAGCCCCGCATGCTCTTTTTCTGATGGCTGGCGCCGCCCTGCTCATATCCGTTTAATACTTTGGTCACTTCCCGGGCAGCTGTACGCCGCATGCCGGCTTCCGGATTAAAAAACGAAACAACGTGATCAACGATATTAATCTTCTTCACCTCCCCTCAGATGTATTGAGTTAAAAGTCTCGTGGAATAACTCCAATAACTTTATTCCTTCCTTTGCCGCAGTCTTTTGCCTTTTCCGCAGCAATTTCTTTTTCCAGGTATTGAATCATTTCTGAAATCTCAGCTAGATTGGCGCGGGTGATAGTTCTACCAGCAATTGAGTAAGTCTGGGCTCCGTCTAAAACGGCTGCTTCTGCTTCGATATACAATCCCAAACGAGTTTCTAAGCCTTCAAGCCTGGTCACAAATAGATCACTCCTTTCATCAAACTTCGATACCACGACTCGCAACACCGACGCGTTTACGCCGCTGCGCCTCCACGGAAACGATCGTGTCCTCTCTCATACAAAATGGCTCCATGTTGTCGAGATCCGGCTGCAGGATTTCAATCGCGGCACGATTATAAACCGCTAAATCCAGCGGTTCGTTCCGGGCCCGGACCTGCACCCAAACCTGATATGGTACGCCCATCTTCATGCGGGTGTGGAGGGCTTCGGCCGTCAGTCCCTCGAAGTATTCCCGCCGGTCAAAGCCTCGCTGTTTATCTGGAGTATCCATAGGAAAATGACAGTATCCACGGCACTTTTCACCAAATTCATTCACCATTGGAATTTTTAATGCGCTCGTGACTTTGGTTTTGCCTTCGTTGACGCCCAGACGGAACACAGTAGCCTTATAGATATTGTTGGTCGAAGTCCCCGCGTAGAGCGGAAGGTAGGTCCCGTCTCCTGGAGATTCACCCTTAATAGGGAATATCCGGCGCGACATCCGCGCCTTGCAGAACTTGTACACTTCGTTGGTAAAATGGCCCCCGGAGTCCATACACGTCATGGCGATCGGAAACTTTCTGCCGCCGGCATCTACCCACGTTCGAGTTAGAAACTCGTCGAGGTCCTTCCAAATCTGCGGTTGCTTAAGATCGCCGTAAATAACGTGATATTGAATGCGCCAATTCTCGTGGCCTTCTCCCCAACCCTGGACTTCCACCTCGAACCGGTTATCCTGGGTATCCACGGCAGCCGTCAGGATCTTCACGCCGTCAGGAACGTCGGCATGGTACATTTCCCGCCGGTTGTAAAGAACGTCTTCGTCCAGCTGCTCGCCTTTTTCTTCCCATGATTCGCCCAGTGACGTATTGACCCAGGCCTTCAACGTCTCCGGGCCGCCACGCTTCGCTTCCTTAAACTCCTCGATAATCTTTTCCCAGAGTTTCCAAGGGCTCGCCAGTTCGTTCAGATGGAATCCGCGGACCTTTCGGTTTGGCTTCCGTGCAATCCATCTTCCTTCTCCAGATTTCCAGTGAAACTCACCGTTAAGAGCCCCGCAAAATTTGCAGGCCATTGTTGCATCCTCAAAGCGTATTTGTTTCCAAGACAAGGACTGATACTCCCCACAATCAGGGCAAGGAAGGCACCACTGTTCCATGCTGCTGTCATTGTAGGCTTTCTCGATGCGGGAGGCTCCCTTAATAGTGGGTGTACTGACCATGACCCGCTTCCGGTTGCTGAATGTCGTAGAACGTTTGGAAACGAGAGTTACAGGGTCCCCTTCCGTGCCCGCTGAAGTTGGATATCTGTCCACCTCATCGAGCAACACCACGCGTATGGGACGGGATGCTAAAGAGGCCGGCGAGTTGGCGCCGGCCATTGTGATATGCCCGCCAGGATACGTCTTGTGCAACATGGTATTTCCGCTATCTCGACTTTTCCCCGTCCCTATTCGCTGTTTTAAAGCCGGTGTATCTCGTGTCATTGGGTAAAGTCGATCCTTGGAAAAGGCTAAAGCAAGTTCAAGGGTAGGTTGGACGAGCATAATTGGGCACGGATCGTGATGCACAAAGTAACCAATAACATTCAGAATGTTTTCCGTCTTCCCAACTTGCGAAGACCACATGAGAATAATTGTTTCGACCTCGTCATCCGTTAAAGCGTCCATTGGCTCGCGTTGATATGGAGCACGATCTGTCCTCCACTGGCCGGGTTCGTCCGATGCTTCGGAAGAAAGGCGCCGGTGTTGGTCGGCCCATTGTGAAACTGTCAGTTTTGGCGGAGGCGCTACGACGCGGGCAATCTTCCTGAATAGGTCCCTGGTCTTTTTAGCTGTCCTCATCGCCATCAACCCTCTGCCGTTCCTCCAAAAACTTATCCGGATTGTAATCCGCCAGTTCCGCCAACGCCTCATCCGTCACATCAGCAATTCGGGCCTGAATTTGCTTCTGTTCAGTGATCAGAGCCAACTCAGGAGCCAAGCGCTTCGGAATTGCCCTGATCCGCTGCCGGAAGGCGCCCAGCATATCGTTCATAACGGCCTCCACGTCCTCGGCCTGATGCAATTTCCCCTTCATTTCGGCCAGTTCCATAGCCGCCTTTTCCTTCTTGATGCGCTCATGCTCAGTCTTTTCGTCGATAAAACGAGGCCGTTTGTCGTCTTCCCGCCCCCCGGCCACATGCTCGCAATAGGCTTGGACCGCCTCACCAAGCACATATTTTCCGCGGCCGGATTGTTTCAGTACTCCGTCACGGGTCAATTGGCGTATCCATTGCGGCGTTTTTCCGATGATCGCAGCCAATTCCGAGGTGATAATCTCTTTTTCTTGTAGCGCTTCGGCTTTCGCCCTGGGTTTCGCCAATATCCCCGCCTCCGTTTCGTTTGCGGCCATTATTCTGCCACTTTGATTTTTGACCCCTTAATTCGAAGGGAAAAATAAAAAAGCCCTCGTTCGGCTGCCTACCAAGCGAAAGCGAAAGTAATTTTTGAAAATAAAATCTAGCGCTATTTCGGGCTCACGCGCACCCGCACTCAAAAAAAATCGCCAGAGGGACCCGTACACTGTTTTTGTGCCGGATCCTTCTCTCTGCCAATTTGATCTTACGGGGTAACGAGAATTTCTAAGCCGCATTCCTTACAAACATACTTAGGTTCTCCCTCGTTGTAAAGCCTCTGAATGACCATGTCCATTGATGGGGTGTTGCTATCATACCTATCGAATAACTGATCCCACATCTTCTGATACTCCAACTGCCCCTGACACTCTGGACAAACTTTTAACTCTGCATTTCTTACAGTCTTCGTTTTAATGGTAATCACCTCCCAATGTCACATTTCGACATCAGGAAGTATTTACCTCTTATTTAAGTTTCACGAACAAAATCAATTATGATTGGCCCATAGATCCGCTCTAACAAGTGTAAAATCATCTGGGAGGACAGTATGTTCTCCACCTTCCCAGTGAACAATGATATCCCTGCTGAGCCATGTTCCGGTGGCCAGATTCTCGCCAATCATTAGAGCAATACCCTTCTCACCTTGATATTCAATCATCGCTGCAGGCCATTGCATACGTAGGGAATTATCTTCTAGATTCCCATCCAGCCTGCTTTTGAATTCTTTCTCCAGCTCTTCTCTTGTCAGTGTTCATTCCTCCTTGTCCAAATAAAAAAGGCCACTCGTTAGAGTGACCTTTTTGAGTCTTTCCCTTTCTTTTTCGAAATTACATCCATTACAACAACCAAAGCTAATATAAAAACAGATTGTATTAGAGGTTTAACATAACTGGATTCTTCATAGATAAAGTAAGCTACTATAAAGTTAAGCGTAAAAGTAATAAAATACCTCAAAATTTAATCCCCTCATCTCAGAACCAAGGTTCTACTATAGAAGATCTTCTTGCATCTGTTTCAAGATTTCCTCCTGCATAACTTGAACTGTTCGTAACTCTGATTTCTTTTAGGATTTCATAGTCTCCAATGAAAGTACCATTATGATCAAAAAAACCTGGACCGAGTTCCCTGTAGTAGTATTTTATAGAAAAGTACAAGTTTTCAGTATCTGTGTTGATGAAATAATAAGCGGCAAATCCTCCAGCAGCGGCAATGCTAATTTTGTATGGGTTAGGTAATAAACCGCCTTTTGCCCATTCGATTACACCAGCCGCTAAAGCTGTTTTTGTTGCTGCAACGAACTTCTTGGATCTATAAATATCGTAAATTTTCATGTGTGTATAGGGTGTTGGATAATATGTAGCAGCAATTGCATTAAGACTTGTTTTGGATTCAGAGACAAGTAATTTATTGACTTCAGCAATTGATTTAGATGATGTTTCGACTAACTTTAAATTACCATTTACAACTTGAAAGTCAATATCATTTTTCTTTAAAATACTGATAATCCTTTCATTAAGTACAGGCGAGGATTTTTCATTTCCTTCGGCAGCAGCAGAAAAAGGAACAATAAAGACGGCCAACAAACAAATAGAGAGCAACAGAGCAAGTGATCTTTTCATTTAAAACCTCCTGATATGATTTTTTACATATCTTACTATATCAGGAAATTATCAAAAATGGAAATCATTTATACTTTATACCTTTTACTAGCAATTATTGATCTAGTAAAAACTCGATCAATTTAGTTTATAACCCCCATCTCTGCCATCCCTCGCACACACATATCGGATTAAGCTGGAGGAATGCTCTGCTGTACTTTTGCCAAGCTCGACTGCATCCCCTCTGATGTGCGCTCCCTCTCTCACGGTCTTGAAACTGCTGCGGCGTCTTTTTATGCTTACTGCAATACCTCTCCGTTGTTAACTCTCTGCATAAAGGAGTATTACATGGTTTTTTCGATTTTAGAGGCATATTGTTACTCCTTTCCCAAAGTATACCTATACATCCATCATCAGACGAATAGAACATGCTCATTTTCGGATTTTTATTATGAGATTGAGTATTTATATGTCAGCAAACAAAAGTGTCTTAGAAACGATTTTATATGGTTACAGCGAATACACAAAAAGTCATGATCCGAGAGGACATGACTATGTATGTTTTATTTAATTTAATTTCTTTTCTTTGTGTAGTTAATGTACTCATTAATGCCGGTTCAAGTGTAGTTAATGTCAGCAGTAACTGATTCTTTTTTGACTTCTCATTCTAGCTATAGATTATTTTTAAAAAATCACTCTTATCATTTTCATAAAACAATAAATCATGGTATTCTTCTAGTTTTACAACTTTATCAAATGAAATAGCAAAATCACTCCTATTGATGAACAATATAATATAAAAAATTATTATCTTTTCAGAACTTGTAATCTGTGCATTCAAGGAGTAATAATATTGTTGCTTTTTTTCCTCCGCTAATTCCCCATCCTCCTCAATCTGGTCGATAATTCTAAATAGATTTCTGAGATAATGTTCCAAATGTTTAAAAACCCGATTATAAAAGTTCTCTATAAGATCTTTTTTTAACTCAACGCTATAATTCTCAAAATCATCCGTGATCTCTTCTAAAAGAACCAAAAATATTTCCCGACCAGATACAAAATTTCCATCATTTAATTTTTGATATGAAAGCCCCTTCACTAAATCATGATGTAAATTTATTAAATTAAAGAAAGTAGTTTCAAACCTCTGGGTCACAAAAACTTCACGCGTTAATTTAGACTCCTCACGCTGTAATTTTAATTCTTCACGTTGAAGCTGAAACTCCTTCTTCTGAATAAAAATGGTGTATACAATCCCTGCTAAAGCCATTCCAGAAAACAGAGCATTGACCGATCCAAACATGTCACCAAACGTACCAGGACCATCCGGCACGCTACGGTAAGAAACCATAGTAACAATACCAGCAACGAACCACAGTATCACGGGTATTATCATCAATACCCCGAACCTAATCAATTTACCTGTTGGCTCGCTGTCTGATTCATTTACGAACAGCTTATCTCTCAACTTCCCCCACATACATTTCCCTCCAATATCAAACTAGCAAAAGTATATTGGGAAAATGCCCCCATAAAAATAACCTTTAGTAACTACTGCTTTCAACCTTAATATCCTCCTTCTATCATCCTTGCATCAATATTTTTGAAAGAGGTAACTGCTCCGACATATGCTGTAGTAAATTGGTGTTTGGATATTTGTAAGCCATGATTTTCAGTTATGTACCGCCAAGTTTTATCTTGATCTACAACTTTACCTGATTCACGAAAGAATATAAGAATTATTTTTTCCAATTTGTTTATTTGATATTGATATTTTCTCAATTCCTGGACTAAAGGTGCCTGATCTTGATAATGAAGAGATTCCTTTAATTCTTTTGTTGCTTCACTTATTTTCTTAGCTACCAATTCATTTACATTACTCAGACTTAAACCTTTTTCTTTAGATAAGCTTTCGGTTATTTCCTGCTTCACTTGGGAAGTTATTTTATCAATTTCAAGATCCTTCTTTTCATTGAAGACTGTAGGATCAAACTTACTTAACTTATTGTCCATTTGGCTCGTTCTTTCGCGTAGTTCTCCTAAAGCAGCATAAATTTCATCCTTAACCGCATCCGTTTTGGTCGCTTCTCTGACTGATATAAAAATTGCAACAGCACCTAGAGCGAATGAAACAAAAGTTGACACATATGAAATAAAATCCATGAACATTTCTCTATAAGCAAAGCCAAATCCCAACGCATAAACCAAAAAGGCCATTGACCAGAACCAATCTTGTGTTCTCCACCACTTCAACAAACTGCTCACCTGCATCCTTATTAATTCTTTTTCTTATTTATGGAATCATAGTCTGCTATAGATAGTTCTCTTTTAATGAGTTTCTTTAATTCAACGATTATATCTTCAATAGCAGATAAATGTTCATTCACCTTACTTTCAATTTCGCTTCTAGTCTCAGGTTCCCTCTCATCTTCATCTAAACCAAGACACCTCTTTATAATGAGTTTTCTCATACAGTAGAAGTAGTTGTCGGTATGAAAAGAAAAATCAAGATAAGCTGCTATAAATTCTTCAGATAGAAAAACTTCATTATAAGAATAATACGCGTAGGCAGACATAAAGAGATCTCTACAATCCAATAATTCTTTTAATTTACTATGAAATTTAATATCCTGCACTATTTCATCTTTACTTGTTTCCCAATCGGCTATAATCATGTCAATCTTCTCACTTGATGCAAATTCCATAGCAAGTAATACTGACTTTAATTTCTCCTTATTAAACTTCCTAAAGTTTAGCCAACTCCACACATAATGTAATTCATGTATATTGTTATAGCCTAACATAATTTTTTGAAATAATTCAGGATAAATCTCATGCTTCTTATTTCTGTACAAACTAAAATCATGCATCATTCTCTGATACTCAAATTTGCTACTTTCAGTCATGATTGACAAAACCTGTTTGTGACTTTCCAACTCCACATTGAGCTCCTTCTTATGGCTTTCCAATTCCTTATTTAGAACCTGCTTATCTTCTTACAACCTTTTCTTAAAACGATAATCCACAAAAAACTTTGCACCTATTCCCACAATGCCGGTTGAAGCTAATGAAGAAATTACAATCTCCTGCAATGGCATGCTTAATTCACCCCAAGTAATTTATACAGTTAAGTTCTTGGGGCTGATCTAATTTCCTTTATTTTCCGACAAACAAAAGCAGCCCCACACTTACTCGGGCTGCTCTCTTTATTTCCTATGCTATAAATATATCACCTCTAAAGCCAAATGGTTGATAGGTTATTGCAATAAAACAGAAAAGTTTTTTAAACAAAAATTTCTAAAATGAAGTCATAAAGTTGATATTTAACATCAAATCCTTCTATAATGATTTCAATTGGAGGGATTTTATGGAAAGAAAAGCCGCTAACATTTATGAAGACACTAGGGAACTACTCAATCAAGTAAAGGAAGACTTTCAATTTAAAAGTGATGATCACGCAATAAAATTTCTTTGCAACATGTTTATTTCTGACAATAGAACTGGTTTATTAAAGAAATACCTTGAATCTACTAAGAAAGCCGGTGAATGATAATGCCTATTTACGAGTATATAAAAAGTAAGAAAGTTCATTATTACTATGCTTTCGAGGTCAAGGACAGTAACGGCAAAAGAAAAACTATTAAACAAAACGGATTTACTGGTAAAACTGAGGCTCGACTTGCTGAGGCAGATGCGAGAGTGAAGTGGGCCAAGGGGCAGCATATTGATCCAAAGAAAATCACTTATGCCGAGTATGCTTTAGAATGGTACAAACACAAGCATGATGTTTCCGAAAGAACTCGTGAGATTAATGAAGGGCAGTTTACAAATCACATCTTTCCTGTTTTTGGAGATGTACCTCTACAAAAAATACAGCCCACGCACATAGAGTCCATGATTAAAAAATTAAAGGAAAAACATCTTGCCGATGGTACCATTAAGAAAGTATTCAATCTGGTTAACACTTCACTCAAAGCTGCTGTTAAGAAAGAACTTATAATACGTAACCCAATTGATCTCATGGATTCGAAACCAAGAACAAAAAAAGGTAAAACCGATTTTTGGACAAAAGAAGAAGTTATAGAGTTTTTAAGCAAAATGAACCACCGTTTAAGGATACTCTTCGTGTTAGCAATTTATACAGGGATGCGCCGCGGTGAAATTCTTGCTTTACAATGGAAGGATGTCGATCTTGATAAGGGTCAAGTTAGAATTAGCAAAATATTAGATTATAAAACTAAAGTAAAAAATGGTACAAAGACTGATGCAGGATACCGTTCAATTTCAATACCTCCCTATGTTATTGGCGAGTTAAAGAAGCATAAGAAACTACTTACATTAGAAAAGTGGAAATTAAAAGAGAGTTACATTGACAATGATTTGATTGTTTGCAGATCCAACGGGCAGCCTGTTAGCTGGAGCAATTTTCACAAGTTCTGGTTGAGAATATTAGAAAAGACTGAATCAAGACCAATACGTTTTCATGATTTACGACATACTTGTGCTTCGCTTTTATTGAGCACTGGGGCACATCCAAAAGTTGTCCAGGAACTACTGGGGCATTCATCAATAAAAATCACTCTAGATCGTTACTCTCACATGGTACCGAATCTTCAAGCCGAGGCCGTAATGTCTCTTGAGAAGATGCTAAACTAGCCGTGTTTAGTAACCTTTTGTTATTTATGATTTCCTACCGAAATTCCTACCGAATCCCTATTTTAAACAAAACAAAAAGGCTGAATCCTTTGATACATAAGGGATTCAGCCTTTAAACTTCGGATAAGTGGACTTTCCAACCCCGAAGGTTCATATTCGATTTTTGTAAGTTTCCTGACAAGGAACACTCAACTGTAATTGAAATATTAACACTCTAAAATAAAAAAAGCAAGGGCTTTATGCCCCGCTTACTGTGCCTTTTAACCAATTGAAAACTACATCTTACGATGCTTTTATTCTACTTATTTCCCCAATTCTCCTTACCGTAAATGGCGGTTCCTTTAAGAGTTCATATCCAACTCTTCTTCCTAAACCTAAAACTTTGCTAATCTCATCCGCCGTTAATACCATAGGTAGATCCTCTTTATTAATTGGGTATTTAATATCTGTATCTTTCATGGTCATACCTCATCGCAATAAATTTTAATTGCTTCTCTGTATCTATTGATTCGATATAATTTATATATTATTATATTTTATATTTATTTTCACTAGCGTTGCATAAAACTCGAATAGCGCAGCTGAGATCGATTCAAGCCCAAGTTCCTTTTGAAATTTTTCCGATAAAACATAAACTGCTATTTCTCCTTGTCCATGAGCTGATCCTTTTCAGTGGATTTTGGACAGGAAATACCTGCCATTCTATTGTTAAGGATTTTTTAATGCTTGGATTCAGTGGAGACACAATATTATGAAGATTCAGAGAATATTAAGGGCTTATGGAATGAAACGAAAATAACTATCCAGGAAGTTGGTTCCGAATCTGATGGAATTACTGACGTTGACCCATCAACTTGGGAATCCGGTTATAGCTCCGTAAACAGGAATTACATTTATAATGTTCCTGATATAAATCAATGGAGGTATAGCGGCATAAATTCAACTGGATGCTCTACTTTCGCAGCCTCTGATATAATTGCTTAATATGCCAATAATTTCAGCGCCTATCGAAACCTTATGCCTGCAAACCAAAAAAGTGTAGTAATGGCAATACGAACTACAATGAAAACCACCCAAGATGCATCGGGTACTGGTAATACGAATATCTTAAATATGACAAGTGGTTTGAAGGAATATGCAGCACAAAAAGGTATTAACACAATTGCTTATGGAAGAAACTATAACCACGTTATAATGACTGTTTTTGAACTGAGATAACATAAGTGCGAGGCTCTGCCTCGCTCACCTGATTTTTGGAGGTTAAGATATGAAAAAGAAGAAAACCATCTTTTTAATAACCACTGTCCTACTAATGTCTATCTTTATAGCAAGCAATATCAACACTGGCGACGAACTTATAGCCCTTGATCAAATTCAGGAAATACAGATTAACAATCATGACGGTTCGTTTTCGACAAAGAATCAGGATATAATCAAAAAGCTTAACAGTGAAATCTCTGATGCTTTATTTGTACCATTTATCCCCGATACATCAGCCGGTAGCGTAGCGATTCGTTTATTTAATAATGGACAAGAAATTGGTAGGGTTGTTGCTAAAGATAGTATTTACATACGTAAGGGAAAAATAACATATAGAACCGTTTTAACACCAGATTTAAAAGCTTTCTACTCGGCAATGCTGCAATAAAAGAATCTGATAAAACCCTAGAAAAGCAAATTTACATGTTACTTGGGCTGCTTTCTCAATTTTCTAAGCTAGACATAGATCGATTCGATAGCTGAATGCTTGTTAGTTTATCAAATCCTCCTAAAATTAAGATCCACAGGAAGTAGCTAAGAAAATTAGCCCTCTCTTTTTTACATACCTGGAATCGGAACAATAAATTCATGTTCACAGTTTGGACAAGTAGCAGTTAATACCGGATCTCCACCTTCATTAATTCTCTTATAAAAATCCTGCAAAAATGCAAGGTCAGCTGTAAATAAATTTTCAATTACTTTGGCATCAATTATTGGAAGTTCGCCCAATCTAGTGATCACCCTTGTAAGTAGAATTATAGATAAATAGGACGGATTTCCTTGAACACGCGGATCTCTCATTGGTAAAATTTCATCAGCGGCTGTTGCAAGTCTCATTACTCCTTTTCTATGAATATTCCCATTACTATCTACAAATCCTCTCGGTAATTCAAACTCGTATTCTCTTTTAAAAGCCATAAATTTCGCCCCTTATTCAAATTGGTTATTACTCATAAGCGCTTTGTACATAAGGCTTATACATTTGTTGCTAACCTGATTTCCCCGTTCATGTGCTCAATTAACTCAAGCCTGTATTACAAATTTCGTCTTTAGTGTAAGGGATTTTTTATTCAAATTCCCTATCTTTTAAATCTTTTTTAAATCCTAAGTATTCTAGTGATTTTTTCAAAGTAGTAATCTGTGGATATTTTTTAATTAACTTTAATAGAACGGTCCTCTTTGTTTCTTTGACATATTCGACTATGTACTACACGCATCCAATGTTGTGAACTTATGATAATAACTTGCAATACCATCCATTTGTTCATTAGTTACAATTCCATTATCTCTATTCTATTTTTCTTTTTTATTCGCTTCTCTAGGAACTCTACATTAGAACTTCAAATCACTTAAATTATTGTTTTATTCATCATCTGGTAATTCTACTAACTTTCGAAGGAAATCTCCGTTCTCTATCCTCATCTGCTGTTTTTCTTGATATATATCCAACCATTTCAGATAAACCATCATAATTTGATATAATTTGATATAAATCTACATTTCTTTAATTTCATTCGGGCATTATTACCTATTCATTACATATAAACATAATGCTACCATTAAATCATAAGTATTTAAATAAATTAATTTTAGGAGGTTTTTATGAAAAAGAAAGTTGTTATCCTGACCATGTTTTTTAGTTTAATTGGAGCATCTTTAGCATTTGCTGCAGACGATTTTAGATCTACTCAAATTACCGGATGGCAAAATGATAATACATTATTCATTACGGGTCAGAACCAATATGGACATTTTGGTTGGAAAATTACTTCAGGCAAAGCAAAAGTAACTCTTTATGAAACTTGCCCAAATAAACCAACAAAAAGTCTCTCTTATACGGTTACCTCTAATGGGGGTACTGATTATTGGATGAGCGTCGCTTGTGATTATCATGCGCAGATTATTGGTAGTGGAGTAGGATTAGGAACTGTTTGGGTTCAGAATTATCAAAATTAGTATAATCCAGGCTGGCTAATTGCCAGTCTTTTCTTCTTATCTATTAATATATATTTGCCAGGATAACTAATACAGATATACTCATGGTATGTATCTCTTAATTAAATTTAAAGCCTGATTAGTATGAACTAACCAGGCTGATATAATTATATACAGGTATGGATTTATCTAATGAATAAATAACACCTGGCTCAAATTTCATCATTAGTTAAGATTAATCTCTTGGATAATCAATTCGCATTATATCCATAAAAGGAACCTTATTCGTTCCCTCCGTGGTCTCCATATGTACTTTACCTGTTCTCGAATCCATTTTCGTTATCAAACCTTTGACTGTCTCTTCACAGCCCCAAACTGTCAGAACAATTATTGATTTCTCTTGATAAGCTTCTGAGAGCTGATTCCCGAGTTCTTCAAGAACAAATTCATCTCGTGTTGGGCGCTTTGGTACTTTCGTTTTTGCCATAATGAAACCTCCTGCCGTTAAATCATATACTAGCATGAGTCGTGGGAACAGTCTATCCTCAATACCAAAACAGTATGCGCCGCGGGTCCAATCGGTCTTTTGCCAGTTCTTTCTCATCTTCAAAGTAAAAACATCTTTCCCGTCCTTCTAGTTTTGTGCGAAATTCCCCCTCTCAATATACCATTTAATGTATAATGGGTTTGAAGTTAATTTTTCATCTATGATTACATTAGAACGAATTTTTAAGACGTACTGTATATACAGGGAGGGTGCAGTTAGGATGACCAGAGCTTTTAAGATCATTCATTCTCTCATCCGTTACTATTGCGGTAATTAGTGTTGTTTCAGTTAGTAGGACTAACTTTGCTTTAAATCAGAGTGTTACCGCCCCTAGAAAAATAACTGAAGAAGAATTGAATTATTCGAAGCAAAATACAGGCGCTATTTATACAGAGTTCGGTAAATTTGTAAAGGTTTCTTCGACTAAAGATTTACCTGATTCAGAAACATCTTTGAGTGTGGATATCATTAAAAGAGGTACCAAACAAATTATAGATCCTGAATACGGCATATTCATAAAAGATTAGACTATATAGAAAACCAGCTTTTATAGATGGTTTTCTTTTTAATTTTGAGTATGAAGTTACGCCAGTAACCGGAGACCCGTTTGAATCTGAGGTTACTTATTTAAAATATGTGAATGGAGTTCCTTATAAAAATACAATTCAGAGTGCGCACATATTGAATGTTCAGCGAACAGTTGTACCTGATATTACTCCCCGTTCCCACCTACCACTTGCGGATGGGTTTGGACGTCCTAAGGGTACCAATGGATCAGTAGATAGGTTTGAAATGACTTTTAAACGATGCCTGGAATTGGGCAGCGTTTTTATTTTTCCCCGACTGTAAAATTCGTACATATCCAGATTCAGCTATTTGGGACTTGCGTCGAATACCATTCGACTCATATGGACGCATTAAATCCAGTTTCTACGAATTCCCACTCCCCACTGGTTCGCAAAAGACAACCGAATTTTGAAGATCAGATGTTTCTATGCATGAAATCTAGAATTTTAGGACACAGTAACCCTGTTATATAAATCAAGTAAAGGAGCCAGACTACAATGGGAATTTTAAGTGGAAATCCAAAAGATGAACCGATGCATTATGGAGAAATCAGTAATGTATGGCTAGCTTCGACGGCAGCAAAAGGTGCCATATCCTGCTATCAGGCTTATTTAAACCATGCTGGCGATAAAGATCTGAAAAAAATAATTGAAGATCTTATTGATCAGGCAGAGTTGGAAAGTAAAGAGTGCGATAAGCTGCTTACGGAGAATGGAATTTCTCCTGCCCCTCTATTGCCCGAAAGGCCTCCCGTTAAACTGGAAGACATTCCAGCTGGAGCAAGATTTACTGATCCTGAAATAGCTGCTAAAATTTCGGCTGATACGGCTGTAAGTTTGGTCGCATGCAGTCAAGTAATGGGCCAATCAATCAGAGAAGATATTGGGGCATTGTTTGCTAAATATCATGCAACTAAAACGGCTATAGGTGTGAAAATTCTTAAATTGAATAAGGATAAAGGCTGGCTCATACCACCGCCTCTTCAAGTAAAACGACCAGACAATGCATAAAACGCGCAGTAGAGAAGAGTCCTGTTTGTATAACAGGACTCTTCTTTTGGATATTCAGCAGGACAGATGGCTGATATGATTGATTGTCGAGGTCTATTCCCACTCTCTAAATTTCAGGCGGAAAACGGTATTTTGTCGCTTGCTCAAATCCGTATGCAAGTTTGATTAATGTAGGCTCACTATAGGCGGGGCCTGAGAAATTTACTCCAAAGGGTCCTTTCGTTATATACCCGCCTGGGGCAATTACGCCAGTCTCCGCGAATCCTGCCGGCACCGTAATGATCGGGTATCCCGCTCTGGCTGCGAGATCATATCCTTCATCTCCTGGGAACAACAGCGCATCCAGTTGATGCTCGGAGAGAACGTGATCAATGCCTAATTCACGAGAATGAAGGCGATCTTTAGCGAGACTGTTCAGGTATTCCTCTTCGGTAAGGGTCCCGCTTGTTTCTTCCGACCATATCAACACATCCTGCCCGTATTTCAAAGCACGGTTGGAATGTTTCATATTATAAGCGATGACTTCTTGAAGGGAATGCACGGGAACGGATTCGCTTAAGTCCGATAAATAATCATTAAGATATTTCTTGAACTCGTAACGCATAACATGCGGTTCCCAGTCTGTCTGTTCGCATTGGCAGCGTTACCGGATCGATAATTGTAGCGCCCCGTTCTCTCAAAACATCGATTGCTCTTTCCATTATCGCAATGCGCGCTTCGTCGAGAACTTCATAATAGGCTCTGGGCACACCAATGCGAGCCTGCTTCAAGAAATTCGTATCCAGGAATTGTGAGTAATCGGTGTGAGTCTTCCCCCGATTTGATTCCGTTGCAGTGTCTGCAGGGTCAGCGCCCGCCATAGCTCCTAATAGAATAGCTGCATCAGCAACGGTTCTTGCTATTGGTCCGGCCGTGTCTTGGCTGTTAGTGATGGGAATAATTCCTGTCCGAGAAACCAGCCCGACTGTTGGCTTTATCCCTACCAGAGCGTTATAACTGGCTGGATTCACAATAGAACCGGACGTTTCGGTCCCTACCGAAGCAGCAGCTAAATTAGCTGCTATCGCGGCGCCGGAGCCAGAGCTTGACCCCCCAACGAACAATTCACCGGGGCCATAAGGATTTAACGTTTGTCCGCCGCGTGAACTGTAACCCGCCCACATCGTATTGGACATGTAGTTGGCCCATTCTGTCATGTTGGTCTTACCAAGTAGAACAGCACCGGCAGCACGCAGCCTGGCAGCAACGAAAGAATCTTGAGCAGCAAACGAATGCTCCAATGCAATAGACCCGGCACTCGTATGCATCCGATCACCTGTGTCTATGTTATCTTTGAGAAGAATTGGAATCCCATGGAGGCTTCCACGGCTCCCATGTTCGTGACGTTCATGATCCAGAGCTCTTGCAATTTCCAGAGCATCCGGATTTATTTCCAGGATAGAATTAATCTGAGAATCTATAAGCTGAATCCTCTCCAAATAGACCGCGACCAAATCTTCCGAGGTTAGCCAGCCCGCTTCCATTACGGATTGCATACCAATCAGATCCGCTTCAATGATCCATTCCTCTAACTTCTGCTTCATTAAGGAATTCCTCTTTCTAGCGACAAAATGTTATCCTGCTAAGAAACAATCGAATCTGTCACATCTTTTCTTTTCACCCTAACACATACCATTCACCATACGTAGGGCAAAAAATGATTATAAAAAAAGATTCCATTTAGTCGCATCCGAGTGTACTTTCTCTTTGATTGTTATTCACATCGTTATTGTTCCACAGTATGTCAAAAAGGTCTGCTTATTTAATAAGCCAGACCTTTTTAGTAATTTAAACATTCACTTCTCAATTGTACCAGCTTAATAATCAACGGGATGTCTCGTCTGAATTTTAGAGGCATCCCGTTGATTAAGATGTTGCAGATGTTGCGGTTGATCAAATGATTAAAACGGATTTAGATGAATCAAGTGCATGCAAGTTTCATCAGTCGTTTAGTTATAATACACATTTGCATTGATGTTGACCAAGCCTGGACCGTTATTTATGTATCCAAAATAATAGGTTCCAGGTTCAAGGTAAAAGTATTGTCTTGGCAAATAACCGTTACCTGTGAGGTTGGGCCAACCCACATTATTGCTGCCGTTTTCTTTAAACACAAGATAAGTCACATTGGGAGTGCTACCGTCGCCGGCCGCTGTTTGATTGATATCGATATAATATGAAGAGCCATAAGTTACCGTGAATTTATAGAAATTATATGTTGTTTGAAGACCTGCCTGCGGAGATAAATTATAGTGGTAAAACCAGCCGTGCAATTGTGACTGTACACTTTTTGACAGTGACTCTACTGCAACAGGCTGAGCTGTTCCTCCAAAGCCAGACTTTATCACTTCTTCGGCTGCAGATGCAGATTGAGCAGTACCTAGAAGACTGGCGGTAATGAGAAGTGCTGAAAGGAATCTTGAAATTTTCATTCAGAATACTCTCCTTTAATATTATTGGAGGATGGCCATCACTCATTTCAATTATTACATAATTTGTAAAAAATGTAAATATAATTCCCTAGTCCTCGTCGCTCTCTCTGCATATTTTTCATTGCAGGTATCTTCATACCGGATAGGGTTAACGTTCCAACTTCATACCCGATCATTTCATAATCGCTGCGTTACAAGATGGCTTGTTCAGCCCCCTTCCCTACATAACACACTTGAGATTGATCTCCGTCACATTTATTAATTACATTTCTTTGTAAAACCAACAATGAGTACTCACGGACTTTGAAAACCTATCCATAACGCTACATAAAGAAAGACTGCCAGAATAACTGGCAGTCTTCCTAAAAGATATCTTTTGATCCTGTTCCCTCTGATAGTCAATTCCAGTACCCTGAGCTTAATCCACATACCCGGCAATGCCTTTGTCCATCAAGAAATCCATCTCGGTGTCCAAAATACTCTCTACGGTCAATTCGTCTAATTTGACGTCCCGCCGGCTTAGTACATAATCCACGATATCATCGCTATCGATATCCACTTCGCCTTTTGCATTTGCCTTGGCGCTATTCAGAAATACTTGCTCGTGTTTTAAAACGAGTCGAATCGCCGCCGGGGCTGCATTTGTTTTCAACGCTATGTAGTCCACAAGCTCTTGCTCATTCAATGCTTCGCTCATCATCTGTCCACTCCTTCTTGTGATCATAAGCCATTGTAGCATAGAAGAGTCGTGTAGATTAAGCGAATAATTGGGAGCCGGACACATTGTTCGCTGCATTCGGATCCTTACGGCCGCTTTGGAGCTGATACATCTTAAAGTATCTGCCTTCAAGTGCCATCAGCTCTTGATGGTTGCCGTGCTCTACAATCTCTCCCCGATGCAGGACAATGATCTGATCCGCTTCGCGTATCGTGGATAATCTATGCGCGATTACCAGTGTAGTACGTCCTTCACTGACTACCTTCAAAGCCTTCTGTATAAGTCCTTCTGTCTCACTGTCGATGCTGGCCGTTGCTTCATCTAATATGAGAATAGAGGGATCGAATGCTAAGGCTCTGGCAAAAGAGATTAATTGCCTCTGACCCGATGACAATGTACTCCCGCGCTCAACAACCTGTTCGTCGTAACCTTCCGGAAGCTGTTCAATGAAAGAAGCGGCGCCCACAGCTTCTACAGCGCTTTTTACACGGTCGAGTGTAATATCTTTGTTGTACAGGCTTACATTGAATTTAATATCTCCCGCGAACAAATAAGGATCTTGCAGGACAATGGCCATATGTTTGCGCAAAGCCTGTTTAGATATCCGGGAAATATCGTGCCCGTCGATGGTAATCGTTCCTGAATCCGGTTCGTAGAAACCAAGCAGCAGGTTCATAATTGAACTTTTACCGGAGCCGGTGTGCCCGACAAGTGCAATCGTTTCACCTTTTCGTGCTTCAAAGGAAATGTTCTTAAGTACCGGTTCCCCAGCTTTGTAAGCGAAAGTAACGTGATCAAATTTGACTACGCCGGCCGGACGTTCAACATGTTCGGTTTTCTCAATTCCAATGCCTTCTTTATCCAGAATAGCAAATACTTTATCGGCCGATACGAAAGCTCTTTGGGCATTAGTAAGCTGGTCGAAAAATCCAATGATAGGTTGAAAGATTCGTCCCAAGTAATCAATAAAAGCATAAAAAGCTCCGAACGAGATCGCGGTCAGCAGTGATTCTCTGCCGAAATACCAGAGGACTGCAGCCGTAACCAGACTGCCGATCGTACCCACAATGTTGCGCGACGACAAAGAAAACACACGAAACTGCTTGATCTGGTTCACATAACGGTCTTTATTAAGCGTCTCGAATTCATCCTGTGTCACTTTCTCACGCCGGAAAGCCTGGATAATCGGCATCACCATAATGGATTCATTAATCATCGCATTCATATCACTAAGGCGAGCCCGCATAATTGTAATATATCTCTTGGAGAATTTGAGATGAATAAGAATAATAACGATGAACAGCGGCAGAAGAAGTAAGCATAGAAGTGCCAGACGAACATCAAGAATGTACAACGCTATGAAGATACCGATGATCTGTACCGTACTTACCACAAAGGTCGCCATAAAGCTTATAAACAAATCCCGGATTGCTTCAGTATCGTTCGCTATTCTTGAAACCACCTGCCCGATTGGCGTGTTGTCAAAATAACGAAGGGGAATCCGCTGAATATGCTTCATCAGGTCCATACGCATATTCTTAATGATACGCAGAGCCGTAGATTGAAGAAGATAAGATTGAATGAAGTTGCTGACACTTGCAGTCAATAAAAGTCCCATATATATAGCCAAAAGCCACAGAACGGGTATAAGATCCTTCGTATTCACAGACAAGTGCTGGTCAATAATGGTTTTGGTAATAAACGGACCTGTAAGTTCGGCCCCTACTGCAAAGCATAGAATCAGCAGAGCGCCTATGATCCTGAATTTGTAAGCAAGAGCATACCCGAGTAGTCTTCTCGCCGTAGATTGTTTATTCAAAATGAAACCTCCTTCCGATCTGTCCTTAGTCGGCAAGACTCGCTTCCATCTGCTGGCGGTCCCACTGGCTCTTGTACCAGCCCCCCAGCAGCATAAGTTCCTCGTGGGTGCCTTCCTCGATGATCCGTCCCTCATCCAGCACCAGAATCCAGTTCGCATGGCTCACTGCGGATAGTCTATGCGTCGTGATAAGCGTCGTCTTTCCTTCACGCTCCAGTCTGAGCTGATGAAGAATACGGCTTTCTGTCCGGGCATCCACGGCTGACAAAGAATCGTCAAGCAGTAGAATTTCTGAATCAATGAGCAGTGCTCTCGATATCGCAAGCCGCTGTTTTTGTCCGCCGGAAAGCATCACGCCGTTCTCCCCGACAATCGTCCCGAGTCCTTCAGGCATCTGCTCGATATCTTGTGCGAATGAAGCCATTTGCACGGCTCTTGCAATTTCATCCTGTGATGCTCCCGGTTTGCCTAAAGCGATATTATCCCGGATCGACTTGGATAAAAGCATGTGCTCTTGAGGCACATAAGCGACCCAGCTCTTCATCTGATCCATTGCAATGCTCTCAATGGGAACTCCCGCAATAAATAGCTGATCTGGCGCAACGGAGTACTGACGGAGCAGTTGTTTAAGCAGAGTGCTCTTGCCGCTGCCTGTTTTACCGACAATACCAAGCGTCTGCCCTTGTTCGAGAAAGAATGAAATACCCGTGAGACTCGGTTGCTTGGCTGTGGGATATGTAAACGTTAACCGCTTCATCTCAATGGATGCGGGCTCCTTGACGAAGACCGGTGAATCTGCATCTTTCAGCTCGGGCTCTTGGGTTAGCGCTGTATCCAGGCGGTCGGCCGAAGCGCTGCCGCGCTGGAGCACATTAATGAATTCCCCGAATGAAATCATCGGCCAGATCAACATACCCAAGTAAATGTTAAAGGAAATAAGATTACCGAGTGTTATTTCCCCTTGAATGACGAGATACGATCCGTACCCGATGCCTATCGTATAGCTGACTCCGACAATCAAAGAAATAAGTGGCTGGAAGAGCGCATTTAAGAACGAGACCTGCCTATTCTTAACCATCACTTCAGAAGTCACTCTGTCAAAAGCACGAAGGTCCTCTTCCTCCTGAACATAGGAACGGATCACGCGGATTCCTGAAATAGATTCCAGTGCATGGTCGTTCATTTGCCCGAAAGCTGCTTGCGCGGACAGGAAACGAGTCCTTACCCGGGTGCCCAGCTTGCTGATCACGAGTGCCAGGAAAGGAAGCGGAATTAAAGCCGCAATCATAAGCTTAAAGCTGATTAAAGAGATCATGGTTATAATGACCACAGATGCGCCCACCAAGGTATTGACCAGTGTCATTACTCCATAACCTGCCGTCTGTCCAATGGACAGAACATCATTGGTTGCCAGTGCCATTAACTGGCCTGTACTGTTCTTTTGAAAAAAACCCGGTGTCATTCTTGTTAAGTGATTCAGGAGTTTCCCTCTCAGAAGCTTTTCTAAAAGCGCGGAATTGCCGAATAAGGTTGTAATCCAAATATACGCCAGCACGTATTGAAGCAGAGACAACCCCACTAGCAGAAGAACCGTCTCATTTAATCCGGCAGCCGTTAAATTCCCGTTACGGATATGGTCAACGGTGTTGCCGATAAGCTTGGGCGGGATCGTTGTAAGTAAACTGACAGATGTCATCAATACAATAGCCAGCGTGTAATACCCCCACCTCCATTTAAAAAACCAACTCAGCCGACTTACAAAATTCATACCCTGCACCTCTTTCCTCTTTTGACGTTGTATTCTCACGAAAGCCCTTTCAGAACATACATTCTATAATAACACAGAAATTTAAAAAAGGAATGATATTCCTTAGCTGTAAAATAATTTTTACCAATGCGCTAAGCACCCACTAAAAAACCGGCTTCTTCTTAGGAAGCCGGTTCTCTGGAATACCACGTTTTGATTATTATAACTCGATATCTACGACAATGCTGTCTACACGGCCCACTTCTCTAATGTAGGCCGCTACGGCCTGGTGATCCGGATTCGGCCCGTATGCCTGCAGCGCATCTCGGTTCTCAAAACGGACAGACAAGACAATTTGGTAACCTTGATTCTTGTCGGAAAAGTTAATGCCTGCTTGAAGATCTACGATTCCGCTTAAACGCCCCTTCAACGCTTTAAATCTTTGAACCACTTCTTGAAGCTGTTCCTGAGTAGTTGTTTCGCCAAATTTCACTAGCACAATATGATCAATCATCTCATAACCTCTTTCTATGTCAGCTAGAGTACATAATAACATCTGTTGCCTATTCTATCCAAGAGCTTTTGCGCTTTTTGAAAAGAGTCTGGATATTGAGAGCAATGAGAATTATAATAAATGTATAAAATATTCCGATAGGAACAGGGTGGTTTATATGCACGAAGCTTCTCAATCGATTCCCCGGCCACTGGTGCGCGCGAATCAATGGGTGATTGTTATATCCGTTCTTGCCGCCTTACTTACAGGTTTGTACTGGATTCTAGCTATTCCTCTGATCTCTGGTGTTATGGGTGTTTTCTTTAATTTTAATCCTGTAATGCGCACAGCTAAAATCTTTTTAAGAAAAGAGCCTTCCTCCTATATTCCTGAAGACAAAGGACAACAATTATTCAATCAGCTTCTGGCAATTATATTCCTGCTTACTGCATTAATAGGGTATATGCTGGGCTGGAATACACTAGCTTTCATATTCTCAGTTATGGTGGGGCTCGCCGCTTGTGTAGCTATCCTCGGGTTCTGTGTAGGCTGCTTTGTCCACTACCAATGGAATCAGTACAAATATAGAAGAAGAAACAAACCTGCCTGACTAGCAAAGGACCGTGGAGAATTACCTCCACGGTCCTTGTTTGTCAGACTGGCAGCTCACGGCCGCATTAAAAGACATGTCACTTTATCTCTCTTATCTGTGATTAGCTATCGTCTTACGATAACGTGCCAGCACAAACAGGTACAAACCATAGGCCAACAGCCCGAGCGCAGCAGCGCCCAGAAGCCAATTTCCGAAAGGCTGCTTCGCCAGTTCAGCTAGGGCTTCGTCCACACCTTTTGTCTGGCTGGGGTCAGACAGCACTGCTGTACGGATCAGAAAAAATGCAACCAGTCCGAATACGACACCTCTAGCGGCAATCCCGAATCTAGAAATGCGAACCGCATTCCGGTATACAGCCGCGCTCATTTCGTTCTTCTTGAATCTTTTCGTAAAAGAAACTTTATAAGCTTTGATAATCTGGTAGAGACCATAGCCTGCTACGGCAGCGCCTGCAGCGGCTACGAGTGTAGCCCCAAAAGGCTTCTGCAGCAGCATAGCGGTCATGCTTTGTTCTTTGCCTCCGGCAGACTGCGCCGAGTGATTCATTGTCTGAAAGGCAGTAAAAGCGAGTGCGCCGTATACGACACCTCCTGCCAATGTGCCGATCCTTGCGGCAATCCCCTTCCAGCTGTTCCCCTCACCGTCTGTATCTACAAAGGCCTGGACGATGCACCAGAGCAGATACCCGGTCAAGCCAACGGTGAGTATAAACAAAAATAATCCGCCCAGAGGCTGTGAGCCTATTGCTGCCAGTGCCCCCTGCTTATCTGTCACCTCGCCGCCGTATCCAGCTGCTGCCAATAGAGCCAGCAAACCTATCGCCGAATAAACGGTACCTTTGGCCGCATAGCCTATCCTTGCTAATTTATCAATCCATGAAGCCTTCTCACGAACAGCTTTTTTTCCGTGTTGCACGGCTTTTTTAGTAGGATGATAAGCTTTATTCCGAATTGTTTTATCCATGGTATGAATCCTCGCTTTCATAAACGGTCCTGCCTTTGACAGGAACAGCCGCTTCCTAGACATACATACCCTCTAATCGCCTCTGTTAGTCGGATAGAAGATGATTAAAATCTGGAACAGTATCTTGCAGAGTCTTGTACGGCAATAAGACAGCAGTTCGTCCTATGACGAACTGCTGTCTTATTATATGAATATCGCTTAACGTACGTGCTATGTATATGGACCCGGTTCTACAGATAAATGGAAGAATCTTTATGGCAAGCGCGTTCCCACGCTTCTACACAAACCGGATCAAAAAATATGCCCTTATTGTTCCGGAGATAAACCATTGCCGCTTCATGGGATAAAGCCTTCCGGTAAGCCCGGTTAGAAGTCAGCGCATCATATACGTCCGTTACGGATACGATCCTTGCCATCAAGGGGATTTGATCCGCCTTTAACCGATCCGGGTACCCTTCACCGTTCCACTTCTCATGGTGTGAACGGATTATGCCTAGTTCCTCTTCCATAAAACCGAGGCTTCGGCAAATCTCATAGCCGCTGACCGTGTGCTGGTTAATGATTTCACGTTCACTGTCCGTCAGTTTGCCGGGTTTGTTAAGAATTTCATCCGGAATATCGATTTTGCCTACATCATGTACGATCGTTCCGTGAGCCAGCGCTCTCAGCTTATCCGGGCTGAGCTGCATCTCTTCAGCCAGTTTGAGTGCATAGAACGTAACTCTGAAATTATGTCCGGCCGTATACACGTCTTTATTCTCGGTCGCATTCATAAGCGCTCTGACACTGGGTGACAGAGAATTTGTAATTCTTTCAATCGGATCTGTTGTAAATAACGCGCGCAACGCACCGGCTAGCGATTGATTGGCCGCATATTGTTTGTACAGACCCGTCAGCATAATAATCATGGATGCCAGCAGCAGAAAATGATACATCCACCAGCTGCTCTTCCAGGCCTGCCCCTGGACCATAATTAACTGAGATACAACAAGACAGCCTGCACTATAGACAATCGCGATTTGAAGCGGGAACCTGGAATAGAGGTAAGAGTGATAATATCGATAGATGGTAATGAAATTAAACAGGGCTGTCACCGCTATAAGAAGCCAATTCAAGGAGTCGATACCGGTCTGCACTGAATCCAGCAGCTCAGGGTAGCTTAGCACGGTTACACCGAAGAGGGCCAAAATAAGCGTCCACACAGGTATGAGCATGTTATCATGCCGGGATAAAAATACGATAAAGCGGTTATCGGAAGGATAGGAGGAAAGCCAAAGCCAGAAGGTTGCCATAATTACACTGAGTGTGGCCGTAACCCCGGGAACATGGGTAGCATGTAGAAGAAGTTCCGGAGTGGACAAGCCGTGGACCATAAATATTCCCGCGAGCGATATAAAAGACAAGGCCAGAAAAATGACCTTTATGTTACGCATTCTGCGGCCTGCTGCACCCACTGCAAGAGCGATGACAAAGGCGAGCAAGGCAACGGAGCTTACAATATAAAAATGTCCCCGGGGCATGACGAAAACAGCATCCAAGCCTGGCTGACTTTTCAAAAAAACAAATAAAAGATAAGGCAGCAAAACGATGGCTGCAGGCCCGGACAAGCTGCGGAATCTCATTCCCGACTCTCCTTTTCGACATAAAATGACTATGCCCTCTATCTCTTAATAATAGAACACACAGTGAAAAAATGGAATAAAAAAATGCAGATTCCCGAGGGTTGTAAGCGCTTTATAGTTAACAATAAAAAAACTGCCGTACCCAAGTACGACAGTGGACAAGTCGAATAATAGAAGACGATTATTTCTTTCCCGAATGTACCTTACAGGAACGGCTCGTAACGCAAGCTTCATCCTTACATTCCACGTAATATTTCGTGATTTTGACCGTATCCATCGATCCGACGATGCTGCCGCAATGCTTACAAATTAAAGTTCCCCACTCCATTAGGCCAGTACTTTGCATCCTGCCATCATCCTTTCTCCCACAAGATTAGCTAGTTCTACAACCCGGCAAGCGTAAGCCCATTCATTGTCATACCAGGCCAGCACTTTGATCTGATCTCCTTGTACCGCAAGTGTCTGACCATCTATGACTGCTGATTTGGAACATCCGATAAAATCGGCAGATACGAGAGGTTCCTCCGAATAGGCGACATAAGGGCGATAGGATCCGTTTACCGCTTGTCTGAATAGGTTTCTTACATCTTCCAGTTGAGCAGATTGTTGTACTTGAACAGTTAAGTCAATTAAGGAGACATCTTGGGTCGGCACTCGCAACGAAATACCCTGCAGGGAAGAGGCAAGATGCGGCAGGACATCCATAAGCGCTGTACCGACGCCTGTACTGGTCGGGACAATGGATTGCGTACAAGCTCTTGCCCTCCGTAAATCTTGATGCGGATTATCCAAATGATTCTGGTCCGAAGTAAAAGCATGGACGGTTGTCATCCAGCCGCTTCTCACTCCGTATTTATCATCTAAAATTTGCAGAACAGGCGCTACACAATTGGTTGTACAGGAAGCGGCGGATAACAGGTGCTGGCCGGAAGGATCATAAAGCCGATCATTCACACCCATTACAATGGTAAAATCCATCTCTTTGCCGGGTGCGGTAATTATGACCTTGGAGGCGCCTGCCTTTAAATGTTTGCCGGCACCTGAACGTTCATTGAACTTCCCCGTTGCATCTAACACAATCTCTGCACCCATCCGGGACCAAGGAATATTCTCAGGATCGCGCTCAGATGCAATTTCTATCGATTGACCGTTAATGACTAATTTTCCGTCCTGAATGGAGATTGCAGCATCCCATTTCCCGTGCACAGTGTCATATTTAAGTAAATGAGCTACCGTTTCGACCGGATAAATGCTATTGATTGCCGCTAAACGTCCAGTGAAAGATTCCGTGGAGAGCATTCTTCTTATTAACAATCGTCCAATTCTGCCTGTGCCGCTTATCCCAATGCCTTTAATGATTATTCCCTCCCTTAATGTTGTGTATATAGTATATCATATAATTTTAATATGAGTTATATATAATTTATGGAAGCGCTTAAACACCATTTATATGATGCATATATAGTTCATTTATAACCCTATAACTTCTCTTAAAGATTATGGTGCGAAGCCCGGATTTATGTGTGCGTATCTGATAAGCTGCATTTTTCCTCAGTAAATTCTGTTTCTTCCTTCCCAATCATAAAAAAGAACGGCGGGGTAAGTTCCCCGCCGTTCCTTCATCGTATTCTTGTTATTTCAATGCCTTCTCATAAAGTCTGACAGCAACAACCGCCGCCATCTCACGGTTTACCGTACCTTCCGGATAGAAACGGTCATTGTACCCTTCCATGATACCGGCTGCCGCTACGGCATTTACGGAGGACGCCGCATCGGAACGAATCTCCGTTTCATCGGCAAACGCTGCCTTGGAGGCTTGATCCTGCAATCCATACGCTCTAGCAATCATAATGGCCATATCTTGTCGGTTTACTGGCGCATCCGGCATAAATAAGGTATCCGTAACACCTTGGACGATGCCCATTTCGTTCGCCTGCTTAATGATGTCCGCATACCAGCTCCCCGGACTTACATCTAGAAACGATGTAACATTGTTTGATGCGGCCGGAAGTTTACTTGTGCCAGCATCTTTCAACAGTCTGACAAGAATCGCCGCCAGCTGCGCCCGCGTCATGGATTCCTGCGGAGCAAAAACATCATCAGCGACTCCATCCATCAGTTTGAGTTGTCTGGCCTGGTATACATGCGACCTGGCCCAAGATGATATTTGCGCGTCGTCTGAATATTTATTCGCAGGTTCGGTAACCGGATTTTCCGGGGTTGTCGGTGCAACAGCGAGTTTACTGCGATCAATGACGGCAAATTTCGTAAAATGAGCTACTTTGCCTGTAACGATCCCAGTACGGGCATCTACAACGGCGGGTACCGGGATCCACTGATTTGCCACTTCGTCCAGCCATACAAGCGCCAGCTGGTTCACATTAGCTTCGTGGACCGGCACTTTGATAGACAAGTAAACCGGACTTTCAAATCGGGTATTGGCGGGACCGAATTCGTACAATCCCGATAGAAGTTCTGGACGGCTGGACTCTATCTTCTGCGCCGTCAGTGTAAGCGTAGTTGCTAATGAACCGGAAGGAACGAGCAGAGAAATCTCCCCTGCCTGATCTGACATCGTCGCCTGTCCTGAAGCTGACATTTGTTGACTTAAATTTACTTTGTTCACTGCCAATTCCTTACGCAGCTGCTCAGCGGAAGCCGGGCTCATCATTTGCGAAGCATTCTGGACGGATGCGGCCTGGCGTACTTGACCGATTGGCTGTTTGTTGTCGGGAGACAGCCCGACCGCGTCGATTTGCTTGGAGATATCCGTCATTTCTGAAGGAACCGATGCTCCACCTGGCGCACCGCCTCCGCCTCCAGCCGGAGGTTTACTCGTCCAGTCTCCCGCGCCGATATCCTTCCCTCCATCGGTCGTGTACCTCCAGGCGATAACATCGCCGCTCGATAATGGATAATCGCCCGCACTTACTTGCGGGAATGTACCATTTACTGAGTACATCCAGCCGCTTAAAGGACCACGGTCAAATTCACCAAGCCCGTCGATGGCCTGGACATAGAAAGTCGGTCCTGAGCCTACATATTGAACCAGACTGCCGATTTGACGCAGCAGCACATCCGAAACGTGATCATTGGCCAATAATTCAACCGTTTGAGACGGCAGAATGGTACCTGTGCCACTGTCGCCCGTTACCGATAACGTGACCGACACAACGGATGGAACTGGCGTTCCACCTCCGCCTCCGCCGCTGTTGCCGCTGTTGCCGCCACCGACCGGAGGCGTAACCGGGTTCTCTGTTACGGTCAGCTTAAACTTACCGGCGACTACAGCAGGGCTTTGGTTAGCCCTGTATGCCGTAACCGTACCGTCATATGAGCCTGCTGCCAGTCCAGCCGCGAAAGCCGCATTTCCCTGCGCGTCCGTGGTGACGGAAGTTCCTCCGACGGTTACAACAACATTCGCTGCAGGAGTAATATCTACTTGTCCGCTCACCCAGTTAAGGGTTTCTTTAGAAACTTGTAAGGTAAAGGACTGATTCTCCTGCGGAACGGCAGGATTACTTTGTACGGAGTGGATGAATTGAGTGTCGGAATCTCCGTAATAAACGACGACTTTGTCGGCTTCCTCAAGACTGAATTCCGACATACCTACACTCGGATAGATCCAGCCGCTTCCTCTTTGAACAGCAAACATCCAGCCATCCCAGCCGCCGTACTGCCCTGCATTTATTCCGCTAACCGAGCTTAAATAAGGCCCGTAAGCGGTATTATCTACCACATAAGGAATCTGATCGGCGGTCAGTACATTCTCGAGCCCTTCCAGTGCCGTAAGGGCCTCCGTCTCGCCTCCGGCAATCGTCCCTTGAGGCCCTTCTACTTGAATGTGAGCCTGAACCGGAGTTGCCGGTTCAGGTTCGGGTGAAGATGCAGGAACAAAAGTGTAGAATCCGCCTTCTCCTTTGGTAAATAAATCATAAGCAATCAAGGCCATGTAGGCTTGCTCGGTCGCCATGCCATTGGTTTTACCCGAAAGAGTGTGGGCAAATCCGCCATCGGATTGACGATAGGATATCAGGTTATCCAGCAGGCTAATGCCGTTCTTCTTAAATCGGTCGCTTGTCGGGTCTATCCCGTAAGAAGTGAGACCGATAATAGCTTGCGATACGCTTTCGCTGTTCTCCGTCCCCCAGGAAGCATACCCGCCTTTGGCATTCTGATTGACAGCCAGCCATTCTACCGCACGGTCACCGGCTGTTTTCACTTCCGCCTTATCCGTATAACGGGAAAGCGCGGTCAGAGCCACTGCGGTCATATCCGGGTCACTTTTGCCTGCGCCAAGGCCGTAACCGCCATCCGCATTTTGTTTGGACACAATTTCATTAACTAATTTCTCCCGATCCCAGGCTGCTCCGGCCGGAATTGTATATTGGCCTGCATCCAAGGCAAGGAGTGAGTAGATCGGCCCGTTATTCCCTTGATTGGTCATGTTCGTACTGGTATAAATTTTCTCAATAAGGTTATAACCGGCAAATTCCGTAGCGCGAAGTCCTATTCCGGTTATGGCCAGAGAGGTGCGCGCATAATCCGTCACTCTGCTGTAAGTTCCGTTTGCCTTTGTAACCTGATCGGTTAATTTGGACACATAACTGGCTGGAATCTCGCGGCCTGCACGTCCAAGCCCCATCGCTTCCCAGTCGCTGTCCACGCCGCCCCGAATAATCTGATTCCCGGCCTCATATACCGCCTCATATACCGATACTGTAACGGATGTCCCGGAAGCGGCATCGGCGTATGCACGGCCCTCTCCGTTAACAGGTATTCCCGCTAGGGACAACACCATCATGACGGTCATCCAAATGGCTACAAGTCTTTTGTTCCTGACAAGTTTACTCAAAGTTCTCCTCACTGCCCTTTCTATGTATAGTGGAGAGTGAATAAGAAAAGCCACCTTGGGAAGGTGGCTGGCTGCATGCGTTCAATAGATTCTGCGCCCGTAAGGCACGATTGCATAAAGAATCGCCTGTACACTGCGCAGCGTTGTGCTTCAAATCCCCACTCCCCGAAGGATTCGAAGCTCACTAGAGCGGGCAGGTCTCCTGACTTATGAGTCATCGCTTCTCATTGCCTTCCCATGCTGGACGCACAGTGGCCTCGGTTGAGTCGCTCATCATTTACAGTGGCGGGACCGTGCCGGATTCTCACCGGACTTCCCTTTTAAGCAAGCATACTTATGCTTGCACCCGTTCTTACGAATATGAAATTATTGGTTACTCAAATCGACTTTATGATACTGCCTGTCTATCACTTTGTCTATGCTTTTTTTAATGCTGAGCTAATTGTTCAAATAATTCCCCCCTATCGTGGCTTCTTCTCTCTAGAATCTTCATACTCCAAGTCTCTGCTGAAATCCGATTTTTTTGATAGAATGGCATATTTTATTTAATGTAAGCGTTTCATTTTGTATGTTTTGGTTTAAATATTCTAAATTTATATTTTTGATGAATTTTTTTGCTAAAAATTCATTTATTGAACAGTTTCAACCATCACATCCATCCAGAAGGGGGAACACATATGATCCCATACAAACGGGCTGTAACGTTCCTGTTGTCCGCCCATTTGATCTTACTGCCATTAGCCGGCTGCAGTTCTGAAGCTGATCCCAATGAATCCGGTAAAATTACGCTTGATCTCGCGCTTTGGGACGAGAATCTGTCCGAAGTCGTGAATGAAGCCTTAATCCGGTACAAGAAAGAACACCCCAATGTCCAAGTCAAAGTGACGTATACGCCGTTTACCGACTATTGGAGTAAGCTTAGAACGAGCTTGGCCGGTAAAAGCGGACCCGATGTTTTCTGGATGAACGGGCCGAATTTCTATCAATATGTAAGCGCTAATTTATTGAAAGACCTCGGTCCTTTTATGGAAGCCGACGGGCTTAGTAAAGATAATTACACACAAACATTAACCGATATGTATTCGTATGACAATAAACTGTACGGACTCCCCTATTTCCTGGATAATGTCGGTCTCTTTTATAATAAAGAGATTTTCGATCAGGCTGGTATTCCTTATCCGGACGAAACCTGGGATTGGGATAAACTGAAAGCAACCGCGGTTGATTTAACTCAGCAAGATAAAGGAATTTATGGATTTATTGCGCCGATTTCCAATCAGGACGGATATTATAACGTTATTCACCAGGCTGGCGGCTATGTTATTAATGAAGACAAAAGCAAATCCGGGTTCAATCTTCCTGAATCCCAAGCGGGCTTGAAGTGGATGAAACAGCTTATGGACGAAAGAATTTCGCCGGATGCCCGCCAGCAGCTGGAGACAGGACATGTCGAAATGTTCGGTTCCGGCAAAGCCGCGATGACACAGGCTATATCAGTTAAAGCGCCGGAATTGCATCAGATGCTCGGGGATAAACTCGGAATCGCTCCGCTTCCGAAAGGAAAAGAGAAAGCCGGTATTGTCCACGGCTTAAGCTGGGCCATTAATGAGAATACCGCACACGAGAAAGCCGCCTGGGATCTCATTACAACACTGGCCGGCGAGGAAGGCTCCATGAAATTGGCCCAATCCGGTTTCAGTATTCCAGCCTATGAAGGCGCCCAGGAAGAATGGTTAAAATCCATTCCATCTTTAAATCTCAAAGTGTTTGTAGACAGTATTGAGTTTGCAGCTCCCTATCCTATTTCCAAATATACTGCGGAATGGCAAAGCGTTGAAACCAAAGAAATACAGGAAGCCATGCGGGGCATGAAATCTATTGAAGCTGCTACGGACAAAATCGCTGAGAAAATGAACACCCTTCTGGATAAGGAAAAGGAGGTGGCGAAATGAGGCAAGCAACCGGCCCGGACACCAAGATGAAACCCAAAACACTACCGAAATCAAGACGTTTCAGCATGTCCAAACAAGAAGCTCTATGGGCTTATGTTTTTATATCGCCCGTCGTACTCGGTCTGGCTATCTTCTACATGGTGCCCGCAATCGGTTCTCTGGTGCTGTCGTTCTTTGACTGGGACGGTCTCTCCAGGGCAAGCTTTGTCGGTTTAGATAACTTTGCAGCGCTAGTAAAGGATGAAGACTTCCTGCGGTCCATGTGGAATACTTTCTTGTTTACAATCGGCTCCGTACCCCTATCCATAGTCTGTGCGACAATTGTGGCCGTTCTGCTTAACCAGCCGATCCGCGGCCTGCCCATTTATCGGACGTTATTCTTTATCCCTGTCGTCACGATGCCGGTTGCCATCGGTATGGTCTGGCGCTGGCTCTATAACTCGGATTTCGGGCTCTTCAATCAACTATTGGGCTTCTTTCATTTACCGCAGCCTAACTGGCTGTTCGATCCCAAACTCGCTCTTTTTAGCATTATTCTGGTCAGTGTGTGGTCGGGCATCGGGTATAATGCGATTATTCTGCTCTCGGGTCTGCAAGGAATTTCAAGAACATATTATGAAGCCTCATCCCTGGACGGCGCCGGAAGCTGGCGTAAATTCATACATATTACGGTTCCGCTGCTTTCTCCCAGTCTGTTCTTCGTTCTCATCATTTCATTTATTAATTCGCTTCAGGTTTTTGATCTGATCTACATGATGATGGGCAAAGACCAATCCATGCTGACTTATACACGCACCGCCGTTTTCAGTATATGGGAACAGGGTTTCAAGTTTTTCCATTTGGGCTATGCTTCTGCTCAGGCATGGGTACTTTCCGTCGTACTGATGACCATTACGCTTGTCCAGATGTATTTTCAGAAAAAATGGGTTCATTACGAATAAGGAGGCATACCTGTGACCCCTACTACCCGTGCAAAAGTAAAATCCAGCCATGCGGCCGTTCATATTCTGCTTATTCTAGGGTCCGCGGTTATGATTCTCCCATTCTTATGGATGGTGCTGACTTCGCTCAAAACACTGCCGGAATCTTTAAAAGTTCCACCGGAAATATTTCCCGGCACATGGCAGTTCGAAAACTTCACCAAAGTGTGGAGTAAAAATAACTTCGGGCGGTACTACCTGAACTCTATCCTTGTCACCACCGGCAGGACCGCAGGCCAGCTGATCTTGTGCTCACTGGCGGCCTTTGCATTCGCCCGTCTTCGCTTTCCGGGTAAGAACATCCTGTTCTTTGCCATTCTGAGCGTACTCATGGTCCCTTCGCAGGTCGTGCTCATTCCTAACTTCATTCTGATGCAGCAGTTCAGATGGCTGGATACCTTCTATGCCTTGATCGTACCGGGGATTTTCAGCGCATTCGGCACTTTCCTGCTGAGACAGTTCTTTATGGGACTGCCCAAAGATTTGGATGAGGCGGCCAAAATCGACGGCTGCAGCTTATTCGGTATCTACTGGCGGATTTATCTGCCGCTCTCTAAGCCAGCTTTAGTCGCACTTGCCATCTTTACGATTCTTGCGGCATGGAACGATTTCTTCTTTCCTCTGATTATGACCAGTTCGGACAGTATGCGTGTGCTGCCCGTAGGAATCGCTACGTTCCAAGGCCAGTACGGGACCGACTATCCGCTTCTCATGGCCGGCGCACTTCTGGCTACCCTGCCGATGATTCTCATGTTCATCTTCTTCCAGCGCTACTTTATTGAAGGGATTGCGATGACCGGCACCAAAGGATAATAAAACGGGAAATGTTTCTTCTAAAACTGTAAAACAACCTCCTGAGACTTGTCAGGAGGTTGTTTTATTGTAATCCTTCGATGCAGCGGCCGTTAGTCTAATACGGCACTCGCTATACAATTATGTATAAGTGCCCGAAGACGGACAACGGATTTGGTTCTGCCGTAATGCACCCGGTTCGTCAGCAGTACGATGGTCAGTTTGGATTCAGGATCGACATAAAGGCTGGTACCCGTATAGCCGGTATGGCCATAAGTTGCCGCAGAAAGAAGATCGCCAGAAGCATCCAGCTTATCTCCCTTAAGTGCCCAGCCGAGTCCCCTGCTTCCACCTAGGGTACCTGGAGTTAAATTGTAAATTGATGCTCTTAACGAAGCCTTGGAGAGCAGCCTGTGCCCATCAAAAACTCCGTCCTCCAGCCACAGCTGTGCATAGCGGTGAAGATCACGGGCGGTTGAGAATAACCCGGCATGCCCGCCGATTCCCCCCATAACATAAGCATTCTCATCGTGCACAACGCCCCAGCGCGGCTCATCCTCGTTAGCATAATGTTCGGTAGCCGCAATGCGATCCCGGATCTCCTCCGGAGGACAGAACATCGAATCCGTCATACCTAGAGGCGAGAATATCCTGGAGTAAGCGAGCTGTTCAAGCGGCTGCCCGAATAACCGTTCGATCAGGTGACCAAGGATGATATATCCCACATCACTGTATTCGACCTTAGTTCCCGGAGCTGTTACCGGCTGCTGCCGGAGCACAAATTGAATGATCTCCTCCCGCGTCCATCCGTGAGAGTACATATCCGGAGCCGAAACGAAACCCGCCGTATGGGTCAATAGGTGCCGCACGTTTATATCCGCTTTGACCCCTTCTTTGAATTCTTCAAAGAACAGACTCAGCTTGTCATCCAGCCGCAGCTTTCCTTCTTCCAGGAGAAAAAGGATCAGTGGAAGCGTAACCACAACTTTCGTGAGAGAGGCCGTATCGTATAAAGTATCTGCAGCGGCCGGCAGATCACCGTGTTTGCTGACCTGATTATCCATGGCCTTCCCTGTAACGTATTCCAGCAGATGTCCCTGCCTGCCTATTGCTATAACAGCCCCCGGTATATTGCCTTCTTCCACTTCTTTGTCTAACAATTGAAGTGCGCTGCGGATACGTACCGCGTCAAGATTCATCTTGGTGCAAAGCATATCCAATTCCACGGTCATCAACTCCTTCTTTTGTCTATCACACACCAACAGCTCAGATCGTATGAGAAAGAAGACCAGTTGTCAAGCTGGTCTTTGTTAGCTCAGGATATGCTCTATGTCTTCTGTGCAACAGGCCTTTAGTCTGCGGTTAGAGGATCTGATGGCCTGTTAGTTAAAATATTGCAGGCGCTGATGCACGCCCGCCGGACCTACGGCAAAAGCCTGAGCGCGTTTGAACCCGTTGACCACTCCGCGTACGACCGTAAGCGCTTTATAATAGTCGATATAAGGGAAGCCGGTCTCGCCTCTGGCAAATGCGTAACAGTTCAGGCCGGCGATCCATTTCTCAAAAGCATCCTCCGGTATATCAATGAAGACCTCCGGATTAAACCCGTACATGTCTTCCCAGTTCTCGGAATAGTAAAGCTGCTTAATCCGGTGGTTGGGCAGATCGCGTTTGATAGCCTCTAACGCTGCATACAGGCGGGCATCCTGTACAATATGATGCGTATTCTCATGGTCTTTGTGCATGCTTCTCGACCAATGGGTAATCACGATGCTTGGCTTCAGCTCCCGGATAATATCGGCAACCTGATACTTGACGGTTTCGTCGAGCGGCAGTTCTGCATCTTTGTAATCCAGGAAGCGGACATCGGCGCCGATCGTATCTCCGAATGTGTGCGCTTCTTCGATTTTTTGCTTCGCATAATCTTCTGCGGACAGAATTTTATGGCCTTTTTCTCCGGGCGTCAAATGAAGAAGTGTCGCCTTATGTCCATTCATCACATACTTGGCCAGGACGGCCCCGGCTGTCAGCTCCTGATCTCCTGCGTGTGCTCCGATTGCCAGAATATGCTGCTTCTGATTGGTATCATTCATAGTTGTTCTCTCCTGTCTCAGCTTCATTTAGGGTAGTTAGGATTCGTGCATGTTTGCCGTTACAGCGTCTTGCAGACAACATCAAAACTGCGCGTCACGCTGAATCCGACTTTTTTGTACAGCTGTCCGGCCGGACTTTGCTCCCCTGTCCACAGGAACCAGGCTCCATGCAGCCCCTGAGCCCTCATGTTATGAAGACAATCGTACAATAAAATCTTGCCTATGCCTTTACCGCGCTGGCTTTCATCGACCCCAAACGGACCAAAGCGTTCTCGGACACCTTCATAAGCACCGTGCAGGCAGAAACCCACTATTTTATCATTCTGTTTGGCTATCAGAATCTGAGACATGCTTAAGCTCTGAAGGAGCCCCTCGCGGATAGCGCGTCCCCAATCAGGATTAAATTCTTTCGTTGTAAATTCGATCAACTCTACGAGATCGCGGTCTGTCAGCGCCGAGAAGGAATACCCTTCGCTGATGCGCTGCTGCTTAAGGCTGCGTATTTCCTTGGGATATTCGAAGCCCACAAGCGAATAATCCATCGCAACAGCGGTATATAAGCGTCCGAATGCGGACTTTTGGAGAAAGGCTGCACCCGAAGAATAGGCCTCGGGATCGATTCCCGGCACAATATAGTTAGGTGCATAGCCTGAGAAGTACATCTTCTCCCGGTTATGCTGCCGGAGGTAATCTTCCGCATCCGCCAATAACCTCGCAGCTATTCCTTGTCTGCCAAACTCAGGATGGACGAAGAAGAAAGGAATCCAGCCTTTGTCCGGCTCCAGTTCTGTGCCTATCATCGGAAGCAGTCTCCGGATTGCGTAGAAGCAGCCCACTATGGTGTCACCTATAGCCGCAATCCGCATTCCCTGCGGATCAAAGTTAGGGTCAAGCAGCACCAGCTTGCGAAATCGCACCTCAGTAATCGGGTCTTGACTCAGGCATACATTCCAAAGAGATACAAGTTCCTGCTCATCGCCCGGCATGTAATGCCTGTATTCAATCGTGTTCATTTCAGGTCACCCCGCTTGTCATTAGTTGTATTGGAAACGATTACAATCTAGCTTTTTTTAAAACGGCCTCTTCCTATTATACGTCAAAATAAAAAAACATGAAATATTATTTCATGCTTTTCTTAAAATATAATATTTTATTTCACGCCTTTTAAACAAAAACATACAGCTCTATCTACCTTGTAAAATTCGAAAAGGACCGGGAACCCATGTACAGGTTGTCTTCCTGCAAATTGCTTCCCGGTCCTTCATTTGATACGATTACACTGCCAGTGTCACGTAATTTTCAGAAAAAACCATATTACCGAGGTGTTAGCCATGTTGCTGCATAAGGGCGAAACGTTGTTCCGCCAAGGAGAAAGCGGACCGCTCTATCATGTCAGGAAAGGTTTACTTAAAATTGTCCGGGTTCACGAAGATGGCAATCCTTTTCTTATGAATATAATTGTCTCTGACGAAATCATTCCTCATCACTCTCTCGTAAGTCCAAATGCTTATCATGGAACAGCCATTGCCCTGGTAACATGCGAGATCGATGTTATTCCTCCTAATGAGTGGTACCAGGCGGTAGGGCAGGATCCGGAGAAATCCCGGGAAATTGCTCTTCTGCTACAGGACAAGCTGCGTATGATGCAGCAGCGGATCGACCAGTTAACGCAAATTACTCCCTTGGACAAAATAATGAAGCTGCAGCAGTGGCTTGAGAAGCTGATCTTTCCCGCTTTATTGACAGATGTGCTCACCCAAGATGAGATCGGCCAGTTAGTCGGCCTCCGGCGCGAAACCGTAAACCGGATTCTTCGTTCTCAATCCTCAAGACTTCCGGCTGGACCGAAAAATTCATAATGGGCATCCGACGCCGCTACATTCATGGAACGAAGGGCATGATGCACGGTTTTCATAAAAGGCCGCGGTCCGCAGAAATAAAAGTTTGCATCGGCCGTGGGAATTACTGTTTTCAGCCAAGCGGAGTCTATATAGCCTTCTTTGGCAAATGCGTTTGATTCTATATCTTCACTAGTCGGCTTCTCATAACAATAGAATACAGACAACATCGGATATGCTCTACAAAGACTGTTTACATGTTCCTTCATTGCATGGAGGGTACCGTTCTGTGCCGCATGAATGAACGTAATGTGCCTTGGGCGCTCTGATTCGACAAGTGTATTCAGCATACTTAACATCGGCGTCAGTCCTACACCTCCGCTAATTAATACGACGGGTCTTTCATCATTTTGCCTGAGAGTAAAATCACCGGCTGGCGCAGACAACCAGACAGTATCTCCTTCCTGCATTTTGTCATGCAGGTAAACCGATAGTTTGCCGGCGGGAACCGTTCCCTGCCCATCCTCTCTTTTTACAGAAATCCGATAGTAAGGTTTACCAGGAGCATCAGAGAGACTGTACTGCCGAATATGTGTATAGGGTTCCCCTGGAATGTTCATCCGGACACTGACGTATTGTCCCGGTTCAAAGGTTGCAATCGCCTTCCCGTCTTGTGGAACGAGATAAAAGGACGTAATTACATCGCTTTCCTGTACCTTCCGGTCAATCAGAAAAGCACGATAATCACTCCATCCACCGGGTTGCTGTGCGGATTCCTGATAAAGATCTGACTCAACGCCGATAAAAGCCGCTGCGATCACTCCGTAAGCCTCTTCCCACGCTCGCAAAATTTCTTCCGTAGCGGAATCACCCAGAACATCCTTAATAGCAGCAAGTAAGTTTTCTCCGACAATCGGATAACTTTCCGGTTTAATACCCAGACTGCGGTGTTTATGGGCAATTTGCTTAACGGCAGGAAGAATTGCCTCTAAATGATCAATATGAGCAGCGGCGGCATAAACCGCATTGGCAAGGGCTGCCTGTTGTCTGCCCTGCAGTTGGTTGGCATGATTGAATACATTCAGCAATTCGGGATGATTAGCAAACAGAAGGTTATAAAAACGCCTTGTAATGGCTTCCCCATGAATTTCTAATACGGGTACTGTCGATTTTATAATAGCGATCGTTTTTTCACTTAGCATGGTTGGTTTTCCCCTTTCGACAAGCAGAATAGATCCTACAAATCAAGTATAGAGGTCCCCAAATTGGCTCTGAGTGATTACAATCACACCAAAAGGCAATAGTTTGTGACTAGATCATTCCATCTTGAAAAAGCCATCGTCCCCGCTCGGAAGAATATGGTAAGATGCTCGTACAGCGAAATTCTTCAGTGAGGTGTTCGACATAAAAAAATCAATAGCTAAATTCAAACGACTTTTCACAACAAAACCAGCCCCTGCAGCAAACGAATTTATTCTGAAAGTAACTGCCTTGCTGGAGCAGTATAGGGAACTTTTCCAAGGAGATTGTCCTTATGTGCTGAATCCGGCGCTGTCCGAGAAACAAGTGAATCAGTTCGAATCGCAAGCCGGCATTATTCTGCCTTCCGGCTATAAGGACTTCCTTCTCCACATAGGCAATGGCGCCGCAGGCACCAAGCCCTTCCCTCTATCCTTAACGAATGCTAATGACTGTCTGGAATCTTGTATGCCCGGTGAGACTGATTATAACTATAGAAGTCTTCCTTTTAGTTTGGACAACTGCAATAAGTGCTTTGACAATACCTTGGATGCCATCGATGATGATGTTACAGATGAAGAATATGAACGTCTCGTATTGAAAGCTCTGCAAGGCACCGTAACTTTATACCACGATGGCTGCGGGTACTATAAGGTTCTTATCGTAAGCGGTGAACATGCCGGGAAAATATTCTATATAGATACTTGCAGCGGACAAGGAGCCTATGAAATCAGTCCTTCATTTGAAGAGCATTATCTGGAATGGTTGGATCGCAAAATTGTGGAACAGTCAGCCTATTTGGAACAGAATGATAAGTTTGAATGCTCGATAACAAACATAAAACTAGGCGGAAATGTAAGAGATTTAGAAGTCATACACGCTCATACCGACTATCGCTTTCAGTTTGAATTCTTCTGCCCGAATGATTTTGCCCGCGAAGGCGGTTATTCCGAGCTAACGCAAATAAACGATAACCTCATCATTTCTTTGTATATGAAGCATGTTAACTATAGTCCTTTAGCAGTCGAGAAAATCGAAGGAACGAAACAATCCAATTCCAATGAACCTGTGAAACTTATTGGGGAACGATCCGAACATGTTGTCATCGGGCAGGTTACAAGATTATTTCAATTCAATAACGGAGAAAAGAATTTCCCCCTGTATGTTGAAGCCCTGCAGCAGGAAATTCTGATCCGTGAAGCGCCTGTTGCTGCTGTCTCGGTAGGAGATGTTTTCCGGATAACAGGCAGATTGTGTGGTACGGTCTATTCGATCACCAGGTAAAAGAGCATGTACAGCCTGATCCAGAATGGCAAAAAAGGTCTTGCAGACTTCTTTTGCCATTCTGGATGGAAATTTCTCTGCGTCGTCCCGTTTGGCTATTTCGGCTTAATTTCAGCGTTTCGTATTAAATTCAGAGGGCTTTTGAGACAGTCCCTTAAAGTGTCATAAATTGCCCATGTCTAGCCAGGTAAACCTCTTTCTCTTTATAATCAGGCATAATACTTCCCACGCGTCTCCAAAATGAGCGATCATGATTCATATGAATCAGGTGGCATAATTCATGAATGACCACATAATCGATCACTTCAAGAGGGGCCATCGCCAAACGGTAATTAAAACACACCTTTTTGCCCGAACTGCAGCTTCCCCACTTGGTTTTGGAATCTATCACCTCAATCGATTTAGGCTTCACTTTCAGAAGCCCTTGATACTGATGGATTCGTTTCTCTACGATGTTCTTGCAGCTTGTATAATAAAACTTCTTAAGATTTTTTTTAAGTTCATCTTCACTTAACTCACCCGTATCGATCAGCTCATGAAGAAAATATTCTTTCCCTAAATAAAGAAATTTTCCTTTATCCTCATATTCTCTCGTTTTAGGTGTTTCCCTGGCCTCCGCAATACCCTGCAATTTCTTTAAAATCTGTTTCCCGTGACGCTGCACTGTGCTTACGATGACCTCTTTACTTGTACCATTTGGAACTTTAACTGTCAGCAGACCTACCGAATCTATGTGAATAGCTATCTTCGTTCTATTACCGTATTCTATATTCATCTCTATACTCGTATCTTCGATTTCAATTCTCATATCTGTCCCCGACTCCAGCTCTGTTTTAGAATGATCGACTCCATCTGATTCTAATGATTATCCATACTCCTGTGTATAAGATTAAGATAAAACTCTCATAAAAGAAAGTGAGGCGAAATTATGAGAATTCGACCGGCAAATGATAATTTTGAATGGGCGGATACAGAAGAAGCATAAAAAGAAGAAGCATAAAAGGCAAAAGAAAGAGCCGCCCGGAAAATAAGGCGGCTTCATGTCGCGCAACTTTTGCTGAGACGATTCTGTATCGTCTACTAGTTTGCTCCCTTTATACCTGCTTGATTTTGATCAAGTTAGTCGAACCCGACTCCCCGATCGGAACTCCTGCTGTAATAACTGTGTAGTCTCCCTGTACAAGAAAGCCGCTTTGCAGGCCGCTGTTAACCGCCTGCTCAAACATATCATCGGTAGACTGCACGGTCTCGCCCTTGAGCGGAGTGACTCCCCACAGCAGGCACATCCGGCGCAGTACCTGCTCGCTCCGCGTTACCGCCAGGATCGGCGATTTGGGCCGGTGCTTGGATACCATCCGCGGTGTAAAACCGCTCTCCGTCGGAATCAGGATCGCTTTCGCCTGAAGCGCGGCCGCTGCTCCGACTGCTGCGCTACTGATGATTTCGGTGATCGTCTGCTCGGAAGGAGGCATGACGGAGATCCTTTGCTCATTCTGGAGATACAGCGATTCCGCTTTCACCGCAACCGTTGCCATCATGAGCACGGACTCAACCGGATATCTGCCGGCTGCTGTTTCGCCGGACAGCATCACGGCGTCCGCTCCCTCCAGCACCGCATTCGCCACGTCGCTTACTTCAGCGCGGGTAGGCCGGGGATTCTGCTGCATCGAATCCAGCATCTGCGTAGCCACAATAACAGGCTTGCCCGCTTTGCTGCACGTCTCGATCATCCACTTCTGGATAACCGGCACGTCCTCCACCGGAATCTCCACGCCAAGATCTCCACGGGCAACCATAATGCCGTCCGAGGCTTCCACGATGGCTTCCAGTTCATCGACGCCTTCCTGGTTCTCGATTTTGGATATGATCTGGATGTGCCCGCAGCCGCGCTCTTCCAACAGCCGCCGCACGGTAAGCACATCCTCCGCTTTTCTTACGAAAGACATTGCAATGATATCAATATTCTCTTCGATCCCGAATTCGATATGCCGGATATCCCGGTCCGTTACTCCCGGCAGGGTCGTCCGTATACCCGGGAGATTGACGCCTTTTCTCGGCTTAAGTGTACCGCCGTTAATAATCAGACAGTGGATTTCCGTACCGTTTACGTTAGTTACACATAATTCAATCAAACCATCATCGATCAGTATTTTGTCCCCCGGCTTAACCACCTCGGGCAGGTCTTTGTAGTTTACTGAAATTCTTGCCGCATCGCCTTGTATTTCGTCACTAGTCAATGTTAATGTATCCCCGGCCGCTAATTCGCAGGATGCCTCTTTCAATAGGCCAATGCGAATCTCCGGCCCTTTGATATCCATCAGAACGGGAACGATACTCCCTGTCTCTTTCTCCGCCTGCCGGATCCGTTTGATTTGCTCGCTGTGCTGTTCCAGTTCCCCGTGGGCCATGTTAAGCCTCGCTACATTCATGCCTGCTGCAATCATACTTTTCAAAACATCAACAGAACTGCTGGAAGGTCCCATGGTGCAAACAATTTTTGTTCTGCGCATTGTACGTATCCATCCTTTGGCAATTAAAATGGTTGTGATGCTCCTATTGTAATTCGTTATGAAACGGGAGAAAATAAACTATAATACACTCTATGTACTCTAGTACTCTCTTAGGAAGTGGATTCGATGCTGACAATACGAGACATCCGGCACGATCGCGGCACAGACTGGTATGTGGACAACACCTCCGTTGCCGAGCAGGAAGTAGCGCTCATTCTGGTTACTTACGGTAAATGCATATACTGGATCGAAGGTGACAAGGTGATTCTGGAAAAAGGAGATCTGCTCCTCCTGCCATCGTCCCTTGCCTTTTATGCCAAAAGTATTCCAACCATACTTCACGATAAATATGTGCTTACTTTACGGCTGGATCAGCCGCTTGCTCTTCCGCTCTTAAACCTGACATCCTGGATCACTATGAAGACAGGCATGCTTGAATTTGTACTGGAACGAGTTCGCCGGGCATACACCGAATGGCTGGAAAAGGATGCTTATGCCGACATCCGCAGCAGCGCTATTGTGACAGAAGTGATAGCTTTGTTAAATAGAGAGCACGACAACGGCCCGGTAACGCCGCAGATTGAAAAGCACGCTCAGCGGATGAAGCTTTATATTCAAACGAATTACCGGGAGAAAGTGACCAAAGAAGAGCTGGGGGCTTGTATTTCCACAAGTCCGAATTATGCAGCTATGCTCTTCCGGCGTGTGACCGGGCAAACGATCAGCGACTACGTCCATTCGGTCCGGATAAAGAAAGCCGTGTATATGCTCATAGATTCTTTGCTCACAGTTAGTGAAATTGCGGAATTTCTAGGCTACCAGGATGTATCTTATTTTCAGCGCGTATTCAAAAAAATGACGGGAAAAACGCCTTCCGCTTATACCAAAGAACGAAACCATAGGAAATAACAACCGTGTTCGCATAGTTTCTCCAACACTCGATTGTATTTTTATTCATATTAACGTATTATTATACAAAAATGATGTGGAGGAACTTATGGATAACAAATTAATTGAAGAACTATCTTTAAACCACTGGCAATCCTTATCTACCCTGCTATACGATGGATGGGTGCTGCGCTTCGCGGATGGATATACCAAGCGGGCCAACTCCATCAATCCGATTCATTATTCCACTAACAATTTGGATCGTAAAATTGAAGAGTGTGAGAAGTTGTATTCGGCAAATCATTTACCAACTACCTATAAAATTACACCCTTTGTTCACCCGGCAGATCTAGACGACACATTAGAAACAAGAGGTTATTCATTGATTGACACCACAAGTGTCCAGAGTCTGAAGTTAGATAACCTGAACGAGCCCAAACTAACTTCAGTCACCATAAATGAACTCATGACTTCCGATTGGTTAGACAATTTTTGCAGGCTCAATACAGTGAATGTAGAGAATAAGAACGTTATGGAACGCATGCTTTCGAGTATCAAGACCAAGAAAGGTTTTGTATCGCTTTACTACGAAGAACAAGTGGTAGCGTGTGGTCTTGGCGTTATTGAAAGAGAATACATAGGGTTGTACGATATCGTGACAGATATTCATTTCAGAAACCGTGGATTTGCGGAACAGATGATACTACATCTGTTAAAATGGGGCAAAGAAAATGGAGCATCGTACAGTTATTTAGCGGTTGTTTCAAATAATGAACCCGCGTTGAGACTTTATTCAAAAATCGGTTACTCGGAGATTTACAAGTATTGGTATCGAGTTATGAACACTGTCCATGATAAGACAGCAACCTCGTAACCGGGAAGAGGGGCTCTTCGCCTCTCTTCCCTATTCCAGTGTCTGCAATCGCGAGTCATTTCTTATCGTCTGAGGCAGCATAAAATCTAAAAGATGAACCGATTTCCTCGGATTCGCAGTTGTTCAGCACGTAAACCAACCCAACATCCTTTAACTCTTTTGCCTTTATATCCATGCTCCTGCAAAAGGTAGTTTCTTTAATCCCGCTGCCAAAGTTATCTCTTGTCGAATCATGTGTATACTTAATCCGTGTCCCGTTAAAATTCAGCTCATCCAGAATCGCATCTCCCTCTATGGTATAACTAACGAGCCGGATATGGTCCTCTTTCTTATTCTTCAAATTATTTAGAAAACGATCCCATTTGTCCAGGTTGGCTAACCGGGACCGGTTGTATACAACGTCTCCATTCTGGACAGCAGTTTCGGATGGATATTTCTTAGGCGGGTCCGGGAAATGGTCCGGGAAATCCTGCTCGGCAGCAGGGCTGGCGGAAGGAACACCCACAGGCTCGGCGTTCGACTCCGGTTCAGTCGAACAAGCGGCGGCGTTTAACATGACCGCAGTCATCCATGCGGCAAAGAGTAGTTTCTTCATCGTATCACCTCTAACTACAGACGGGGTATATCGTCAAGATGTTACAGATCATGGTGCGAAAAGGATTACTTGAATCTCAGTAGCGTATTCCTTCTCCCTCCATTTCATTAAAGACTTATCCTACCATTTTATACTAGTTCTGTTATGAACCTTAAACAATGATTGCGGACGAATCTGTCATGAGCGTTTATCTTCCATTAATTTTCTGTAAGCTAATATAGAAAAGCCTGAGAAAGATCCAGTAGAACTTGGATTTCTCAGGCTTTTCGGCGTATATCGATACCCTGCGATACCGGAGGCTTATAACGGGCAAGCTATCCGGATGCTTTTTATTGACCCAATTGTTTAAGCGGCTCGAGCAGTTTGGACATCTCGTTAATCTGCTGAATCATAGGAGAATCCGTAAGTGACTTCAGATCAAACGAAGGATTGTTCAAGTTCTCAAGTGTACCGTTAATGTTCGTCATCAAGGTCTCATTATATCCGACCAGCTGCTGATGAATATCTTTGGCAAATCCGGGTGCTTCCATTCCGTTAAAATTCGCGATATTGTCTTTCATTTCTTGAAGATCTTTCTTGATCGCTTCTTCCGTCTCCGGGTTCGTTACCGCTTGTTCCGCTGCGGCCGGAAGGGTCTGGGCAAATTGGACCGCATCCTGGATATAAGCTGACGTTTCTTGCGTATAGTTCAGAGATTGATCAAGATTGTCCACCAGGGAACATCCCGGAAGTAGAAAAATGGCGGCGGCAGTCAGAAAAAACCTGATTTTCATTTTTGAACCTCCCTAATGATTTACCTTCTTATCATGAATACCTTTTACTATACTGATTTCATGAAGTTTGGTTTCATTTGGAGGAAAAATACAAGTTATTCAAGCCATCCTAAGGCAGGAATGCCTGCACCTGCTCCTTCACGGCATCCTGGCTGAGCTTAGTGCCGAATATAGAGATGGAGCCCTTGTCCTCACGCGAGCGGATCAAGCGGCCGATCCCTTGCTTGAGACGCAGCAGCATGTAGGGCATATCCACCTCTTCAAATGGATGCTCGGCATCCTTCCGTTTGGCAGCGAATAAGGGATCATTCGGCGGGAACGGCAGTTCCCAGATGATCACATGGGACAGTGACGGGCCGGGAATATCGAGTCCCTCCCACAAGGTCACGGCGCAGAGCACGCTTTGTTCATCGTTCTGGAAAGCGGATATCAGGTGGCTGATTTCGGCGGAACCTTCATACAGGAAACGGTATGCGGCGGATTGCCCGCTGCTCTCAATCTGCTTCCTGAAGCGGGACAATTCCTCACGAGACGGGAACAGAATCAGGGCTCTGCCCCCGGTTTGCTTAAGCAGCTCCATCGCCCGCTTTAACTTATCCTCCGCAGCTAGCGGGTCCGGGATCAAGCTCGCCTGCATCTGTTCCTTGTAATCATACGGAGACGGTACCGAGAAGGACAAATATTGGTCCACTCCGAGATTTTGCGCGATAAAATCAAAAGTACCTCCGACAGATAAAGTTGCGGAAGAGAAGACCACCGGCATTTTTTGCGAGAAAACCCGCTCTTTCAGAACTTCCTTCACTCGCTTAGGCATAATAACCAAGGTAAGTCCGTCCACGTCCTCGGTAACCCAGGAGATCAAATGATCCGGACGCTTAAACAGCTCCAGGGCGATCTGGATCATTTCCAGATGCTCTTCCACGATTTTCAGCTGATAATCGTCCAAGGTCGATAAGCCGCTCTCGAAGACAAGTTCTTCCTCTATCGTATCAATCACATCGCGGAACCGGTTCACTTCGCGCATCAGTTCCTCACTCAGCACGAAATCTTTACGGTCCGATGCCTCTACCGGGTGGCTGCACTTGTCGAGAAGCGCAAACAGATTGTCGCTTTGATCAATGGCTTCTTCAATCGCAACCGCCAATGATTCACGGATTTCACCCTGCAAGAGACGCGTTACGATGTTCTCAAAAAGCGTATGCTTCAGTTTATACGTCAATGCGTTCTGGGCGGCTGTCTCCAGCAAGTGCCCTTCATCGAAGACGACGGAACTGTGATCCGGCAGCAAAGGAAGCTGGCCTTCACGTTTGCGGGCCTCATAGGTCCAGACATGCTCCATATAGAAATCATGCGAGCAGATAATGAGGTCGGCTGATTTCCGGTAATGCTCCCGTGACAGCGTCTGTCCGCAGCGGTGTCTCTGGCTGCACACCAGGCAATCCTGGAACACATCCCAGCCCATCCGGTTCCACTGCTCGTCCGTTAGATCCGGATACTCTTTGCGGTTCCCGTACGGATGGAATGACTGCAGAGTGTTCGTGAAATGGACGAATTCCGGCAGACTTTCGTAGATATCCCGGTAGCCTGCGGCTTCCTCCTCACCGATACGCGCTTCATCCAGTTTGTTCAGGCAAATATATTGATCGGGAGATTTACCGAGTCTTGCGTCGATCGTAAAGTTCAGGTGCCGGGCTAATTTGGCGATATCGCCTTCCGGCTTGACAAGCTGTTCAATCAAAGACTCATCCGCACAGGCGATGATAGCCGGCTTTCGTGTATATCTGGCATAGGTGAGTGCGTACAGTAAATAAACGAGCGTTTTGCCCGTACCGACACCAGCCTCGGCAAATATCGTTTTCTTCTCTTTGTAGGCACGTTCCAGCTGAAAGGCCATAAAAATTTGTTCATCTCTTACTTCAAATCCCGCTTCGGGTAAATGTTCATAAAAAACATCGGTAATCCAGTCGCTGGCTTGCTCGACAAAAGGGCGGGAAGGGTCGAAATTAAATGGATAAGTTGTCAATTGTGCGCGGCCTCCAAATCGTTCATAAACACATTCCTTCATTATACCGCAAAAGTTTGCGAAAGATCTCGCCTTTCTTTATGGAAGTTTGAAGGATTCTAGTCCCAGATATTAAAAAAGATGGTTCCGCCTAATTCAGGAACCATCTTGTCGCTTATTCGGTTAGGCCGGCATAAGCCTGACTTTCGTTTACTTGCCCATTACAATCCCGATCTTCCCGTCCATCACCTGGACCTCATACGATTTTACTCTTACCTTGTCACTGAATAAAGATTTGCCCGTCTTGATGTCGAATTCCCAGCCGTGCCAAGGGCAGCGGACGATTTCACCTTTTTTCGCATATTCGTATTCGTATACATCCGAGGGCATCGTGGTCCCCGACACATACCCCGCACACATGGGCGCACCCTGATGCGGACAATAATTGTTCAGCGCATAATAGTGTCCGCCGATCCGGTATATGCCGATTTCCCGCCCTTCCAGCTCAACGACTACGTGTCCGCCTTCCGGAACATCAGCCGCATCCAGCACAATGTGAACCGCCATGAGGATCCTCCGTTGTTATAAGTTGTATAGTTTTTTGGCATTTTCATAAAAAATCTTGCGCCTTGCTTCCGGTTTGAGTTTGCGCAGGATCATGTCGGGCGCATCGAAATCCCAGTGCGGATAATCGCTGGAATACAGAATAATGTTCTCCGCGTCGAACATGTTGAACAGGTCGATGAGATGCTGCGGATTATCCGGCTCCTCGATAGGCTGCGTCGTCAGAAAGCAGTGGTCGCGGATATATTCGCTCGGCATCTTGGTCAGCCAGGGCACGGTCGAGCGCAGCGCCTTATAGTTCTTATCCAGCCGCCACATCAGAGGCGGGAGCCAGGCAATCCCTCCCTCGACCAATACCAGCCTCAGTCCGGGGTACTTCACGAACACGCCTTCGGTTACGATGCTCACCAGATGAGCCATGAACGTCTGCGACAGGTTCGTATGCCATTCGATATACCTCGCCGGGTATCCGACCGAAGTCGGGGCAGTCGAGCTGCCCGCACCCTCGGCGCCCGGGTGGATAGCTACGGGCAGACCATTACGCTCCGCTGCCTCGTAGATCGGATGATAGTAGCGGTGCCCGAGCGGCGATCTGGCTGCACTGGAGATAATCACCTCTACGATATCCGGATGCCCGCCGACGCGGTCAATCTCCCGTGCCGCCAGCACAGGGTCGAGTGTAGAGACGGCCATCGCGCCTTTGAAGGCACGGTGTTTGCCCAGCCACTCGGCGATCAGAAAATCATTGTAAGCTGAGCAGATCGCGGCTGCAAAATCCGGGTCGTGTGTCGCCGAGATATTGTAGATGACACCTGTCAGGACGGCATACTCCAGGTCGTACCGCTCTACGAGCTGCTTCACCATCAGATCGGGGTCCGAGCCTGCTTTCCCGCCTCCGGGCGGTATGGCGTCTTTCTTCATGACCCCGACAGGTGAATAGTAGCCGGAGCCAGCCATTCCGATACCGGATCTGGCTACCCGGGAGCGCCAAGGCTCAGGCAGGTAAGGCACCAGGGCAGCATCGTCCTGTTCGTTGTGAACGTCCGCATCAATGACCTTGAAGCTTTCAGTCAACGGGATTCCCTCCGTTCCATAGATGGATTATTTTTTGCCGTAGGTACGGGTATAGGCGGTGTTATACATGTTCAGCAGGTCATCCGAACCGAGCTTCTTGGCCTGATCGATAAACTGCTGATAAGTCGTATCATTAATCGGCGTCTTGCCGGTTACGAACTCCGTCAGTTTCTGCTCCAGGAATTTGTTAAGGTTATTCAGCTTTGATTTCTCCAGTTCAAGCTCTTCCTGGGTCTTGACGATTTGCTTGGGAGCCGGAATAATGAATGGCTCGTATCTTTTGTTAATATCTTTGCTCTTATCGCTTAACCCGCGTTCCCATACTTCACGCGATTTGGCATTATCGAGCGTAATGAGGTCATACCAGACGCCCCAGTCTTTACGCAGCGTATTGAAAGGAGAAGCGCCGAACTCCTTCATAAACATCGGTTGACCGTTTTCCTTCGTATAAGTCTTGCCCTCAATTCCCAGGGAAAGGTAATTAGAGCCTTCTTCGCTCACCAGATAATCCAAGAACTGGACCGCTCTGTCTTTGTCTTTCACCTTGGCTGAAATAGCCCGACCGACCGCACCGATTACCGGACGGGAGAATTGATAATTTTTTACGCCGTCTGCGGCAATTTGGGGAATCGCATCGAGTTCGTAGTCTGCCTTTCCCGCTTTACGGGCTTTTTCAGTCAAGGATTCCAGATCCGCTTTCCAGAAATAAGTCACAAGCGATTTGCCTGTCAAGATACGCTCTTCCCACTGAGCTTGAGTGAGCAGCGAATATTCGGGATCTAGCAGTTTCTCGGTATATAGTTTATTCAAGAACGTCAAGGAATCTTTGTAGCCTTTGTGATAAGGGGCGAAAGCATATTTATCGGTAGCCGGGTCGATGTTATAGAAGCCGTGAATGCCGGTAAAGGCTCTACCGAACACGGTATACAGTCCCGTATCTCCCACGATTGCATTAGGAATCAGCGGATAGGAGTTCGGCTCCTTTTCCTTAAACGCTTTCAGGAACTGGTAGAACTCATCCATCGTAGTCGGCGCCTTGAGAGCATATTTGTCCAGAAGGTCTTTGCGTGTATACCAGATGAAGTTAAAGCCTTTGCCTTCCGCATCGCCTTCGATTACCGGAACCGTATAAATTCCGCCGTCGGCACCGGTGGCTACCGCTTTGGCTTCCGGATATTTGTCGAAGAAGCTTTTCAGATTAGGCGCTTTATCCAGATAATCGTTCAGATTGAGAAAAATCTTGTCCGGTCCATGTTCCCGCCCTTCTTGGGTGCTGACCTGGATGAAATCCGTCGTAGAGTTGGTCGCGATCATAATCTGCTTTTTCTCCGTCAGGCCCTCCTGACTTACGATCTGAAAATTCACCTTCACACCCGTCTTGGCTTCGATTTCTTTGAAAATTTCCCAATCCGTACGTATTTTGCCCTCTACTCTGTCATAAGCCAGCCAGGAGAACGTAACCGGTTTCTTGGAATCCGTCCCTCCTCCTTCGCCGGCGCCGGCTTCCTTATCGGAACAGCCTGCCAGCACCCCCGTTAACATACACGCAGTCAGGATCACACTTAATTGTCTCTTTTTCATGTTCCTACCTCCCTTTTGATTGAGAACCACACGCGTCTGTCTATAGCAACAGATTCTTCTAATCTGTAACTACCCTTTGATTCCGCCAATCATCGTACCCTGGATAAAATACTTCTGGATAAACGGATACACACACAGGATCGGCAGCGTCGCAATGATAATCATCGCGTATTTCAGCGTCTCCAGATGGCTCAGATCGCCTTCTCCCTGCACGTTGGTTCCTGCAATGAGAATATTGCGAAGCATAATTTGCAGCGGATACAAATCGCGGTCATTCAGATAGATCAGCGCATCGAAGAACGCATTCCACTGGTTCACCGCTGTGAAGAGGCCTATCGTTACCAGGACAGGCATCGACAGCGGCAGCACGATCCGCAGCAGAACCTGGAACGATCCGCACCCGTCAATCGTAGCCGCATCTTCCAATTCTTCGGGCAGCGCTTCAAAGAACGTTCTCATGATGAACAAATACCAGGTACTGATCAGCGTCGGCAGAACAATGGCCCAAATCGTATCCAGCATCCCCAGTTTCTGAACCACGAGGAAGGTTGGAATCATCCCCCCGCTGAACAACAGGGTAAATGCGGCCATGAGCAGGATAAAACGGCGTCCGGGAAGCCACTTTTTGGATAAAGGATAAGCCATGGCGGCTGTTACAATAAGGGTAAGAACCACATGCACGAACGTGTAGCGGATTGTATTCCAGTAGCTCATCCACAAATCGGGATTGTAGATCAGATTATTGTAGGCGATCAGTGTTATTTCCTTGGGCCAGAGCAGTACTTCTCCGCTTGCTACGAGCGCATTGTTAGAGATAGAGGCCGAGAATACGTACACCATCGGATAGACCATGACCAGGATAAGCAGCACCATAAAGATATTGTTGCAGATATCAAACATTCTGGAGCCCAGGCTTTCTTTGATTTTCATCGAGCTTCCTCCCCTCCTACCACAGACTAGTCTCGGAATACTTGCGGACGATGCGGTTAGCGGTAACGACCAGAACCAGTCCGATCACCGATTGGAACAACCCTACCGCGGTGGCAAAGCTGAAATCGGCATCCAGGATTCCGCGCCGGTACACGAACGTATTGATGACATCCGAGGTTTCATAGTTCATGGAATTGTAGAGGAGCAAAATTTTCTGGAAACCTGTTTCCATAAAGTGGCCCAGATTCAGAACGAACAAGATGATCATGACCGGCAGCATACCGATGAGTGTAATATGGCGCATCTGCTGAAACCGGTTAGCCCCGTCCATTTTGGCAGCCTCGTATAATGTGGGATCGATCCCTGCAATCGCTGCCAGGTACAGAATCGTGCCCCAGCCGACTTTCTGCCAAATTTCCGAACCGACGTAAATCGTCCGGAACCATTCCGGAATACCAAGGAACATAATGGGGTCCATCCCGAAAATTTTCACCAGAAAATGGTTCACAACCCCGGTTGTCGGCGATAAGAAGGTAACGAGAATACCGGCAATTACGACCGTGGATAAGAAATGCGGCATGTAGCTGATGCTCTGTACCAATCCTTTGAAAAACTTGTTGCGGATCTCGTGAAAGAGAATCGCCAGAACAATCGGTGCCGGAAAGTGGAAAATAAGATCATACACGTTGAGCATAACGGTGTTACGGATCAGCTTCCAGGAATCCGGTGTTACATAGAAGAATTCGATGAAGTGCTTCAAGCCGACAAACTTGCTGTCCATAATTCCTCTGCCTACCGAAAAATCCTGAAAGGCAATGATGATCCCGTACATCGGCACGTATTTAAAGATGATGTAGTATAGAATTCCGGGAAGCATCAGCAGATACAAGGCTTTATGTTTCTTGAGCATGAACCATAGATGAGAACTTTTGGACACAGCCTCCACCCCTGTCTTTTTTGGTAGCGTTTTCATAAAAGTTTGACCACCGTAGGTCTAACTATATGCACCCGCTGCCAGGGCGTAAAGCGGTCATATTTGTGGGCTGTTTCTTTTTTTGCAACCCGCGCCGTTACGGGAAAATCCGGCTCTACCAGGAAAATAAAGAGACGCCGGAAAATTGGGGTTACTGATGAATCGTACGGAATTTAGCAGGCGTAATTCCTTCGTATTTACGAAACATGCGGATAAATGAATTCCGTCCCCAATACCCGACTTTCTCGGCAATATCATCGATTTTCATATCGGTTTCCAGAAGCATTTCTTTGGCCTTCTTGAGCCGGTACCGGGCAATATATTCCACATACTTCTCACCGACCTCCTCTTTAAATGTCCGGCTGAAATGACCAATCGACATATTCAGGGTACTTGCGAAATGTTCAATGGATAATTCTTCATCATAATGCTCGTGAATATAGGTCAGAATATCCGCGAATTTATTTTTCTTGTCCTCGTTCTCACTCACCGGGAATAAGAGCCCATGAATATTCTGAAAACAGCTTTTCATTTCCTCTGCGGTCATGCACCGGTTCAGCTTCTGGAACAGGCTTGCATAGAAAGGGACATTAAAATCTTTGCGTTCGGTTTCTACCGCTCGAATCCACGTGTTCAGAATATCCGAGCACAAGGATTTCACCTGTACAGCGGTAGCGTTCATCCGGATGCCTTCTTCCAGAGTATGAACCGCGGATTGCAGAATCTTGGCGTATTCCTTCGTCTTATACTGGTTTAGGATGCGGTTCACCTCTTGAACCGACAAAAAGCTGTCGCAATGCGCGGAGTCCGGCATGCTATCCCCGCTGCAAATTTCCACATCGGAATGAAGCCTTCTGAGCTGCAGGACTGTTGCAGCATGTTCGTAGGACATATGCAACTCTTCAATGGCATGAACGGTTTTCCCGATCCCGATCGTTGCTTTAAAATATTTGCCGTACAGCTGCAGCGCCAGCTTGATGATGTTGGCATCTTCGTCCGGACTCATGTGAAGAAAAGGATCCTGGTGGACAATACAAGCAAGCTGATCCGGTTTGGTCTGGCACAGCCACAAGGTAGACGGCACAAGCTGATGAATACGTTCTTTGAGCTCCGCCATAAGGAATGATTTGGACGATTCGGAGAGCAGTTCGAATTCCGTCTCATAATGAAAGCTGATGCACAGTACCGTACGGGACGCTTTGGGACTGTATGTAAATTCAATCTCCTGCGCATAGGTCGCGATCGACAGAGCATCCCGGTACTGCCCTTTCAGAATCTTCGTAATAAAATGCTCGTGCACAATCGGCATCATCCCGTTTACAAGCTGCGATAATTGCTCATTCTCTGACATAATCAGCCGGGAGTAGCGTTTGATGACGTCAAAATCATTGCCGCCGCTGTGTAAATGTCCTCCTGCAACCCGGTGCGATCCAAGCCCTTCCTTGATCTCCATGATCGGTTTATAAATACGCCGGCTTAAATAATACGAAACGACGCTTCCTAGAATTAAGAAGAAGATCAGGAAGCCCCAGCTGATCATACGCGTAATTTCCGCCGGCTTCATTAGAGTCTGCAGGTCAATAATATTGAGGTACGACCAGGAATCATCGAACTTCGAAGGAACGAGAGAGAGCGCCTTCTCCCCTCTGACCCAGAATTCGGAGTCCTTGGAGCCGGATATAATCTGCTGCGGAAGCACGTTCATTTCATTCATGGTCAATCCCGCCTGGCTGAGAACCTGCCCCTGATTGCCGACAATCGCCGTACCCGCCACCCAGTTCTGCTGAACATCGATGAGATTATGCAGTTTATCCTGCTGGACATTGACCACCAGGTATACGTCTGGTGTATTTGTATTGAACGGATAACTCATCAGAGAGGGAATGCTGGCTCCCTGCGGTTCCGTGAAATTCATCATTTGTTTATGAGTCAGACGGGAAATAAAGGCAGTCTTCTCCTCCTCATTCAATGGGTAGCGGGAATTAAAATAGTAGGCTTTGTCTGTATGCGTATCCGCATCGATCACCAGATCATAATGGACAAAATATAAATAGGCTTTCGATACGAGTTCATCCGATTGAAGTTTGATCAACTGCTCCCGCAGAGCATGAATCAGCTCGGTACGCTGATAATTGTCCGGCGAGGAATCTCCGGCTTCTTTCAATAAACTGCGGATATTTGAGGTGCTGAGCATGTTGATCATATTGGTTTTGAGAGCGCCCAATTCCGTATCCGTCTGCTCGGTAAAACGGTCCATAATGACGCTATTTAACTTACGGGCATCGTCTTCAATCAGCCGGACAACAAGAAAATGAGCAAGGGTGCAGGCAACAATGACCGGAATCAGGATGAGGACAAAATAGCTGGCATAATGCCGCCAGAATAAACTAGCGCGGATTGAGGTCATTTTGGGGAAAGGAAACATGTTGGCCACCACCTTTTATTAGACTGTTACACACAGGACAATTACGGGTTAGAAGACCAGTTCGAGGAGGATGATAAAGAAAGGAACGGCGCAATCTAACCCCTCCTGTTACATTTGAGTTCGGCGTATGGATTCAGGAAGGAAATACTCCTCCAGAAAGCGTTTTCACTACAACTGTTATTTGTATTATATTTCTGATGAAATAATACTTCAATATCTTTATTTTAAGTAAAATATTATTTCGAGTGGTGATCGACCTGATTACGAAAGAGATCTGTTAAAGTTAAAGATGCTTATTAAGAATTCACCTGCAATTAATTACCTTTATTTGACAAAAAGTTCACGACTGATGTAAATTTACTCTTAACGGAAATAATATTCTTCCTTTAAGTTCAACTGTTACATTGGAGGGCAGTGAATGAAGCGTTCATTGTTTGTAGGAATTGGTGTTTTCCTATTTATTCTGTATAGTGTATTTTTCAATGTCTTTCCTTTAATCAGAGGAAAATCTATTGCTGACAACTATTTGAATGATATAGTGCAAGAAAACTACCTGGAAGCTTCGCAATACGTTAAGCCGAGTAAAAATAACTCCACAACAGATCACAACTTTCAATCGCTGAAACAAACTGGAGTACATCTTACCCGATTTAGGGACGTACATATAGAAGCAGATGATGGATGGATGACGGGAAAAGCAACCTTGACCTTAACTAATCACGGCTCTGAAATCGATTATCCCGTTTACATTATATTCGGCGGTAATCGATTAAATCCGACTATTAGTCACTTCGAGAGTCTGGATAAGAACGAAAGTCTCTCCCTCTGGTTATCAGCACAGTAAAACAAGGTCTGCCGGATAAGTTACAATCCGGCAGACCTTGTTTTATACGACTCGTGCACATGTCAGAAGCATAGCCTGTATACAAGCCTCACTCATTGCTAGACCTATTTCGCACTCACAGCCGCAGCCGGCACCTCACCGGGAATGACGCGCGTTTCACTCTTGCGGCCATCGATACTCACCGGAACCTCGCCGGCAATCGTCACGCGGCGGACAACCCGGTGCTGTTCGCCATAGTCGTTCACGGCGTAATGCTGCGTGGCGCGATTGTCCCAGACCGCCACATCGCCTTCCGCCCAGCGCCAGCGGACGGTGTTTTCCAGGCTTGTAATGTGTTCCTGCAGCAGAGAAATTAAACGAACGGAATCCGCTACCGAGAAGCCAATGATTCGTTTGGCGAAACCGCCCAGCACAAGCGTTCTCTCCCAAGTCTCCGGATGTACGCGCACAAGCGGATGCTCCGTTTCGTAAATCGTTGAAGTGAAGCTTTCCCGATACTTCTTCGCTCCTTCTTTGCCGAGCGTGTTTACTGCTCTGCTGCTGGCGGCATAATCAAATTCATTGCTGTGCAGAACCCATAGCTTGTCGGCCAGCTCGCGCAGCTCTTGCGGAAGGAGTTCATAAGCGGCTGCGGTGTTCGCCCATACCGTATCGCCGCCTGCTTCCGGAATCACGATACCTCTGAGAATCGAGGCAGCCGGGTAAGCATCTACGAAAGTAACATCCGTGTGCCAGACGTTTGCCCGGCCCCCATGAGTCGAATCCAGCTCCAGCACATAAGACGTACCTTCCTTCGATTTAACGGTCGGATGGGCAACGGGGCTCCCCAGCAGCTTCGCGAACTCTTCCTGACCCGCATTGTCCAAATGATTTTGTCCCCGGAAAAAAATAACTTTGTGCTTCAGCAGCTGCTCCCGGATAAAACTCACTGTACCGGCATCCAAATCACCGGATAATGTAATGCCTTCAATGATAGCACCGATTCTGCCTGCAGCCGGGGTGACCTTCACTTGTTCTTGTTCACTCATGTTCTTCTCCTCCTTTGATTTGGATAACAGTATCGTTAACAGTAAGCATGAAAGCGGCAGCGGCGCTGAAGAGAGTTAACCTTTGTAATTATCGCGCCATCTCAGCAGCCGCTCTTCCAATTGACGGACAACCGAATCCGCCAGCTTACCGACAACCGCAAAAATAATGATGCCTACGAATACGGCGGTAGTCCGGGAGAATTGCCTGGCATCCTGGATCATATAGCCTATGCCTTCGCTGGAGCCCATCAGCTCGGCAACAACCAGCCCCAGCCAGGAGACGCCGAGAGATAACCGGAGACCGAGCAGGACATTAGGCAGTGCGGAAGGAAGCACCAGCTTCGTAATCTGCTGAAAACGGCTGAATTCCAGCACTTTGGATACATCGAACAGCTTAGAGTCCACGTTACGGACACCCAGAAACGTATTTACATATAACGGGAAGAAGGCTCCCAGCGATATTAGCAATATCTTGGACATCTCTCCGAATCCGAACCACAAGATAAACAGAGGCGTAATGGCCAAATGAGGAACGGTTCGGAGCATCTGCAAAGTAGGATCAAGCATATATTCGGCTTTATTCCTGAGCCCGACCAGAAGTCCGGCCAGAAGCCCCAGCGAGCCCCCGAGCAGAAATCCATATGCGGCACGCTTCACGCTTACCTGCAGATGGCCCAGGAGCTCACCGGACTGCACCATTGCCGCAAACTCCTTAGCAATGCTCAGCGGTGAAGGAAACAGCGTCTGAGACACGAGCTCAAGTCCGCTTAGCGTCTGCCAGATTACCAGTGCGAGAAGCGGCAGCACGAGTCCCCATAGGGCGATTTTCCATTTCTCTCCCCGTTTAAAGGAGGCTTTACGCAGCGCAGCTTGTCTATGGATATCCTCTTCCAGTCCTTTCGCTTTCGCTGCCGGCGAAGACGGGTTCAACTGACCTAATGCAGACATAAATGCCCTCCTTATTTCGTTATTTCGTTGGTTTCAATGTTTCGATTGCTGTGCTGTCCGTATTCTGCGTCACGTCGATTTTCTTCTTGATAAAGCCGGACTCCAGAAGAATGTCAGCCGAAGCTTGCTGGATTGCCAAAATTTCTTTCGTTATAGGCAAATTCGTATATTCGGAATTTTGAACAACCAGCTCAATCGTTGACTTGTCCGCCTTCTTAGTGTTGGCAATAAAGGCGACTACCTCTTCCCGGTGTTCCTTCTGATAGTCAATCGCTTTCTGGAACCCTCTGAGATAAGCGGCTGCCGCCTCCGGATGCTCATGGATAAATGCGGTACGCCCTATAGTCAGAACCGGGGCTTGAATCCTCAGCGCTTCACCGCTGGTTAGTACCCGTGCCCCGTTCTTCGCGATTTGAATGCTCGTATACGGGTCCAGGCCTACCCAGGCATCCACCGCCCCCGATTCGAACGCTGCAATCGCCTCATCCGATTGAAGCTGAATAAGCTGGAAATCGGACTCCTTGAGACCCGCTTGCTTGATCGCCTTGATGAAGAAGACATGAAGAGTGGTCCCTTTCGCGATCGCGATCCTCTTCCCCTTCAGATCAGCTAGGCTTTCGGCGGTGCTTGTGGCAGGAACAATGATAATGTTCAGCCCCTTCAAGCCTTCGGAAAGCAGAGACAGCGTGGTCACCGGCAAGTTATTCGCCTGTGCGGAGATGGCTGCGCCGTCTCCCAGCCAGGAGAAATCCACGCGGCCGGCAGCCAGTGATTCCACAAGAGCAGGGCCGCTGGGGAACTCGGACCATTTCACTTCGCCCCCGATTTTGCTGAATTCTTCCTCGAACCAACCTTTCTCCTTGGCGAGCAAAATCAGACCCGTACTGCCGTTATTAGCCAAATTCACAATATATTTCGCTTTCTCCCCGCTTGGACCGGAATCGGAATCAGCGGCAGTCTGAGCGCCGCAGCCCGTCAGATTGACTATCCCGGCAGCCAGGATGAGTGTAATGACTGATACTCTGAATATCTTCATCGCTCGTTCCCCTTTGCAACTAATCTGGCTATAAAAAAGACACCCGACAGCGCGCTAAGCGAGCCATGCAAGGTGCCTCCAGTTATCTGGTCGGTCATAAAGATTATATATCCTTTAAAACGCATCAAATTAGTCGGAATAAAATTTAAATAAATAACTGACTAGTCAGTCAGTGCTTGTTGGAATGATTCTAACAGCCCAAAATAAGGAAGTCAATACTTTTTTTACTAAGTATGCGGCAGGACATAGATTAAGCTTGCCGGCATGGCTCCTCCTGAAGGGTACGGGCAGGGCAGAAACTGCCCGCGTTCATCCGCATCCTACAGAAGATGAACATAAGTCTAACTGTCGGATTCTCCCGTGCTCTCCAGAAGTATTCTTATTCTCAGCCGCCCGAAGAACCGTTCGAGCGTCAAAACAATCGAGAGCCTTTCAAAATTTCTTCTGTAGAGCACCGGGTGGCATCATAAATGGTGCATCCTTGTTCCTTCATGAAGGATTGAACCGTCCGGTAACCGACCGTATAACCCGCGAAGGGTGCCAAGCCTGCGGGCTGGTATCCCTGCGATATGGCGATCTCGTCACCGAACATATAACTGCTGACCTCGCCGAATCCTTTTACATCCAACGCCTTTCCAATCAATTCCATAGACCGCCCTACATCCGCTTCACTCATCGAGCTTACCCACGGCCCTAACAAATCATCTCCGTACAATTCTCTCGCAAAAGATTCGGCCAGTCCTTCAATAACCAGGTAATCGCCGACCGTCACATTTCCATAATCCCAGTCCATGTAAGAAAATCGGATGTTATGGTGAAATTCATGCGCGATTACAGCCGGTATTCTAGGTACATTATAGGCATTAGGATGAATAGTGACCTGAATAAAACCGGGTATGCCGCCGAATCCGCAGTAGCCCTTCTGAAGCTCCAGCTTCTGCTCATCCGCCAAATAAAGTCCGAATCTAAGCTCCTTTGCAGCGATAAGAAGGTCATGTTTGTGCATGACTTCAACACACGTATGGAGCGTCTTTAAAACCACCTGCGTAATGTGCCGGTTCTGCAGCTCTTGCAGGGATCGAAGTCCGTCTGCTGTCTTATCCACGTCCAGGAAACCAAGCATTTGACATGCCATTAACACATCATAGCCACCCGGCTGCTTAGCCTTCAAAGGAATGTTCATCAAATTCCACATGGGCTCAAAAGGCTTCATCATCGTATAACGGAAATAATCGGTTCTCTGCCGCTCAGGCATAGTAAACAGCTTTTCATACTGCTCCAGTGTGTTCTCCACGATAAGTTTCACGTTCATTCCCCCTTCAACCCCAGGATAAGGGATCACGTAACGTGAGGGTCAACCTTTTTTTCGAAAAACAGTAAGTATTAAAAAAAAGCAGCACCGCTTAAAATTCCCGCTGCAACAACAAGCCAGGGCGGAAGCTTCCAGTGTGCAAGCATGACAAACAAGCAGACGGCTACTATAAATTCACTTGTTCCCACGATAGCCGAAGTCCACAGCGGATCATATAAAGCCGCAAGCAATATGCCTACAACGGCTGCATGAACAACTTGGAGTGCTCCGTACATGTTCGGGTTCGTCCGTAGAGAACTCCAGAATGGGAGCACACCTGCTACAAGCAGAAAAGCCGGCAGGAAGATAGCGATCGTAGCGAGCAGCGCGCCGCCTGCCCCATTCCACATCGCTCCCAGGTACGAAGCGAAGGTGAACAGCGGGCCCGGCACGGCTTGCGCGGCACCATAACCGGCCAGGAAATTCTCGTGGCTGATCCAGCCGCTGGCCGCAAACTCGCTTTCGAGCAGGGGAAGCACAACGTGACCGCCTCCGAATACCAGGGCTCCGGCACGGTAGAACGTATCGGCAGCGGCGATCCAATCCGCTCCGGTTGCAAAACGGAGCAGAGGCAGACCCGCCAGCAGGACACCGAATGCAATGAGGCTGGCGACGGCAGCTCGCCTGCCGACAAGCATCGGGCTCGTTGTCCGCTGCTCCGCCTGATCCTTGCGGTACAGGAAATAACCGGCTCCGCCGGACACCGCAATGATCATAATCTGCGTAAGCGCTGCCGGCCACAGCAGCGCGGCAGCCATCGCGGCAACGGCGGCTGCCGCTAGTATCCGGTCTGAGGCCAGCTTCTGCCCCATGCCAAGTACCGCGTGCGCCACAACGGCAACCGCAGTGACTTTAAGGCCATGGACCCACCCGGCCCCAGCCAGGCCGCTTCCCTCCAGGAAGTAAGCGAACAACACAAGCGCGAGCGCAGACGGCAAGGTAAAGCAGAGCCATGCGGCCAGGCCGCCGAGCAGTCCTGCGCGGTAGATGCCAATACCAATGCCGACCTGGCTGGAAGCAGGACCGGGAAGAAACTGGCACAGCGCCACCAGATCGGTATAAGTGTCCGAATCAAGCCATTTCCTGCGGCGCACATACTCCTCATGAAAATAACCGAGATGCGCAACCGGGCCTCCAAAGGATGTCAGCCCGAGCCGGGTTGAGACCGCGGCAATCTCTCTTATTCGTTGCCAGCGCTCACGCGTCCCCCCGGCCTCCGCTCCTGGCACTGTTGACTGCTCGGACTGCTTTTCAGGCTGCGGTGCAATTGAATGAATTCCTGTGTTATCCTTCATTTATAGAACAACTCCTCTAAATACACAATTCTACTTATAGGTCCGTTCTGCAATTCTCCTTTTTTATCGAGAAATCAAAGCTTTAGCCATCTGGTCCAGCTTGGTTATCGTATTCCAGTTCCGCAGCGTCCCGGCGACACCCAATTTTTGAAGATTAACAGCAAGCTTGGAGTCTCTAAGTCCCTTGCGGATCAGCAGGTAGACCTCATGTCTTGAGACATGGAACTCATCTTCCCCGTTCTTACAATCCCGGAGAGCCTGGATTTTCTCCTGCTTGGGGGCTTCGACCAGATATGAAATATGTACGCCTTCCACTTCCGGCAACATGTCCACCGGATACGGGCAGGAGCGGATAATCCGGTCAAATTCTTCTGCTGTTCTTAACACAACCGGAATAGAGAAGCCGAATGCCGCATGAATCGATTCTTCCATACGAAGCTGCAGTGCTGCCTTGTCCTCCGTTTCGTCAGCTTCGAAGACTATGTTGCCGCTTTGAATGTACGTTTGGACGCTGCGCAGGCCCGATTCCTCCAATACGCCCTTGAGAGCGGTCATGCTCATTCTGTTATGCCGCCCTACATTGATGCCTCTTAGTAAAGCAATGTAAATGACCATTATAATCTCCACCATTTATTTGAATTTGTAAAATCGCGTTCCGCTCTCATTATAACGGATTTTGTTAAATTTTAGCGATGATAACGATGGATTCCGGCAATAAAGGCCGCGAGCAGCAATTGCAAACTTTCATTAATGTCCAGCGGCAGCCCGAATCCCCCGTGCTGTTCCAGCGATGCAAATCCGTGGATGAGACTGTGCAGACCGCGGGTCGCGTGCAGCGCATCGTCCCCTTTGAGTCCGTAAGCCCCAAGCACGCCCACGACCAGTCCTACAATTTCCCCCGCTTTGCGGGCCGCATGCGTGTCCTCTTGACGAGGCGCCCGAAGCGTCGCCTCATACAATCCCGGGTGTCGGCGGGCAAATTCCACATAAGCCCGGCCAAGAGAGTATAGCGCGGCATCGCCCTTCAGACCTGCAACTCCTTCGGACATACAATCATACAGCAGACTGAGGCCGTGCAGTGCGAGTTTGTACCGGAGTCCGCTCAAACCGTCCACATGATTATAAAGAGATGGCGGACGGATACCCAGCTTTTGCGCCAGCATAGCGAGGGTCACCGCCTCGAAACCGTGCTCATCCGCTAGCTCCGCCGCTGTCTGCAGCAGCAACTCTTCATGAAGTCCTATTCTAGGAGACATCGGCGCGGCCCTCTTTCCCAGCGGCAGCTTCCAGATTACGCTCTGCTGCCGTAATCGCTTGCTCGATGGCTGCAGCCGGGCTATGCAGCATTCGGCCGTGTCCTACTGCAAGCAGGGAGGGCGAATACTCCCGCAGTTTCTTTACACTCTCCAAGGCCGCTTGTTTGTTCCATGTCGACATCGCCGGGAAAGGAAACCAGACCCGCATCTGACCGGACACGGCAATTCCTCCGCGGGTTTGCATTGCATCCGATGCCAGGAGTGCCCGGGTACGGGTATCGAAGAAACTCATCAATCCCGGTGAGTGTCCGGGAGTTGAAATCGCTAGAAGCGACCCGATCCGGTCGCCTTCCTTCAGCAGGACGTCAGGCCGGGTGACGATCCCTCGCGGAATACCGCCTCGAAGCGGCAGGTCCGGCTCTCCGGGCTGTAGTGAACGGTCACCCGTAAGAATGCGGGCCTCCCGCTGCGGTATATAGACCGGGACGTCCGGCAGCTTGTTCTTGAGCGCGTCCAGTGCCCCTACATGATCATCATGTGCATGAGAAATGATGATGGAGGTTATTTCCTTCCCTAAACGGCTAGCAGCCTTCAAAATACCTGCCGCACTGTAAGGCATTCCCGCATCGATCAGTGTCAGGCCGTTCTCCTCCTCCACCAGGTAACAATTTACTGGAAATAATCGCGGCATAAAAGTGAGTTGAAGCAGCTTATCTTCCCGAATCGTTCTCATAAATCATTCTCCTTCACAAAAACTAATATCATTAGTTTCAATATAACTAATGCCATTAGTTTTTGTCAATCTCTTATTTCCATTCGTGTTCAGGGTCTATAGTCAGTCTGCCGATAAGTATTACACCGTTTAAATATTCCCTCTCCCATTCCAACAAAAAAACACCATTTACCCCTGATCGGGGGTAAATGGTGCCTGCTATTTAACCTTATTTAGATATGCATCGGTCTTGCCCAGTGGCGGTGTTCGGCAATGGCCGCTATAAATGCTTCGTTGAAAGCATTCATATCGCTTGGGTCCGAAGCCGTAATAATCCCGGGCACTCCGGCAGTCGGGGTCCCGCTTGCAACGGCAGCTGCACTTTCAGGTGCTGCTACACCTGCTGCAATAAGCAGCTCAGACCCTTCACCGACGACGGCAATCGTTTTATAATGCTGATACGCTTCACGGATAAAATTGGCCGCTTTCGGGTCGGTTTTGAGCTCATCTACACTTTGCGCTCCTCCTGCCACGTATACGGCATCGAACAGCAGAGAATCGCTGGTGAGAAGCGTATGAACCGCCTCAAACATAGCGCCGCCCTCTGTTGAGATTGGACCAAGCTGCGTGCTGACAATTTCCGGGGTCACGCCTGCTGCTTTCAAAGCCGTCAGGACTGAATTCAGTTCAGCTCCGTTTACGCCTGTACCTGCCAGTACAGCGACTTTACGGGTTTTGGCAGACTTAATGGTGTTCATCATACTGAGTGCAGGAGACGTCGCTTTGTTCCCGCTCTCACCCGCCGGTTGACCGGTAAACTGGGGAGCCTTCACACCTATGCCAGCCGCAATCTGCGCGCCCAATTCCGGGTCTACTTGGCTGAACATTTCAACAGCCTTCTCACGGATTTCTTTGGTTTTCACTTTGCCCAGTTCGAAACGGAACGCGTTGATAATATGCTGCTTCTCCACCGGAGACATGCTGTTCCAGAACAAGGTCGCTTGGCTGAAGTGATCCTTGAAGCTGTCGCTGCGCGCCTGAATTTTGCGGCCTTCCACTTTCTCCGCATAATGTACGTAGCCGCCTTCTTGCTCGGAAGCCGGTTCAGGGGCATTTCCCGCAAGAGAGTTCTTGTGGTAGCTGACAGGTCCGCGGTTAATCGCCATACGATGCATACCGTCCCGCTGATTGTTATGCACCGGTGCAATCGAACGATTAATCGGGATCTCATGGAAATTCGGGCCGCCTAGACGGGACAGCTGCGTATCGGTATAAGAGAACAATCTTCCCTGCAGCAGCGGATCGTTAGAGAAATCAATGCCCGGTACGACATGTCCCGGATGAAAAGCGATCTGCTCCGTTTCGGCGAAGAAGTTGTCCGTGTTCTGAGTCAAAGTCATTTTGCCGATAATTTTGACGGGAACCAATTCTTCCGGCCAAAGTTTCGTAGGATCGAGAATATCGAAATCGAAATTAAATTCGTCCTCTTCCTTAATCAGCTGGACGCCAAACTCATACTCCGGATAGTTGCCTGATTCAATCGCATCCCACAGATCGCGGCGGTTAAAATCCGGGTCTTTTCCTGCGATTTTCTGGGTCTCGTCCCATACCAGGGAATGCATGCCAAGCAGAGGCTTCCAGTGGAACTTGACGAAATGAGCTTCACCGCGGTCATTGACAAAACGGAAGGTATTGACACCGAAACCTTCCATCATGCGGAAGCTCCGCGGAAGCGAACGGTCCGACATTGCCCACATCACCATATGTGCCGTTTCTGTGTTGCTTATGACGAAATCCCAGAATGTATCGTGCGCCGAGGCGGCCTGCGGAATTTCATTATGCGGTTCCGGCTTCACGGCGTGGATGAAATCCGGGAACTTCATCGCATCTTGTATAAAGAACACCGGCATGTTGTTGCCGACAAGATCGTAGTTCCCCTCTTCCGTATAGAACTTGGTGGCAAAACCGCGTACATCACGTACGGTATCGGCACTGCCCCTTGATCCTGCCACTGTCGAGAAACGGACAAAAACAGGCGTCTTAACCGAAGGGTCTTGAAGGAATTTCGCCTTTGTAAACTCCGACATCGGTTCATAGACCTGGAAATAACCATGTGCACCAAAACCGCGTGCATGGACAATCCGCTCTGGAATACGCTCATGGTCAAAATGAGTCATTTTCTCACGGAACTGAAAATCTTCCATCAAGGTAGGCCCGCGAACTCCCGCTTTCAAAGAATGCTCGTCTTCGCTTACTCGCAAACCATGATTTGTCGTCATTTTCTGCCCGGTGTCATCCACTCGGAACTGCTCTAGCTGCTTATCCTTGCTTTGCTCATTTACAGGCTCGCGTTGATCGTCTTTATTCATTCTTATGGCCTCCTTCATTATGTTCGCTAATTATGTAGAGCTTTCTGTTTATGAGGAAATCAGCTTGGCCAATCCTTCCTGCCAGCGCATAATTTCAACAGTTCGTTGCGCTCCTGTTTAGTAAATAACCTTTATATGAGACAACCAAACGATTGTCACAGGATTTACAACTTTTTAAATTTTCACAGTCTATTGTATGAAAACGCTACTCCGTTTCCCCCTTCAAAATAAAAAATCCTGCCATGCGGCAGGAGTTTCTTCCTTATTGCTGATGCTTAATTAAGCCCAGAAAGAACGCGTAATAATAACTAACAGAATAAACAGAACCAGAATCACTCCTGTGCTAGTTCCAATACCTGCATAACCCATTCTCAACACCCTTTCTTATTTGGGATGTCCTATCTTATGCAGCGGCTTGATCAAAATTATAGACGATCACCTTCTCTCCTAATCTTTGACAAGCCTGAAATTGCCAAGGGACTCTTCCTGCGGAGGTCCGCATCAAAGTACCAGAAATGGTCATGACTATGACCTACTTTTGCTTCTCGCCTCCTTTTAAAATGGAACTATCTTATCTTAATAAGTTAAAAATATGGAGAAAACACCGCTGGAGGTCTACACAAATGAATCTTTCCTTGAGTATGTGGAGTTTGCACCGGGTAAGCAGGGCTGAGAAATGGAGTGTACTCGATTTTCTGGCCTTCTGCTCCAAAGAAGGAATCGGCAGCGTTGAACTGCTCGATGTTTTCTGGAAGGACCCTGAGAACGAAATTCCTCAAGTACTGGAATACGTCCGGGAGAGCGGAATAACCATCACCAGCTATGCCGTCGGCAACGATCTTGTCAAAAGCACAGCGGAAGAACGCGCCGAAGCGCTCCGCGTCATTACAGATGGAATTGCTGTAGCTCGGCAGTTAGGCACATCAGTCGTGCGTGTATTCTCCGGTAATTTGTCCGATGCGTATACTTTTGATATGGCGCTGGACTGGATTGTAGAAGGACTTGGCGATGCCGCCAGAGTCGCAGAACAATCCGGAATTACACTATGTCTGGAAAATCACGGCAAACTGGCTGGAAAAGGCGATCAGGTGCTTGCCATTCTGGAGCGTGTCAACTCTCCGGCTCTGAAGGCTACCTTTGATACGGGGAACTTCCTTCTCGTTGATGAGAACCCGCTGCATGCTCTGGAAGTTCTGCTTCCTTCTATCGGGCATGTACATATTAAAGATTTCGAAGAAACAGTGGATGGAAGATATAAGGCGCTTAGCGGAAAAGCTTATGAAGGTGTCTTTGCCGGAGAGGGTCAGGTTCATCTGCCTGTCATTCTTGCCAAGCTTCAAGAAGCCGGCTATAAGGGAGCTTGTGTACTCGAATATGAAGGGCTTGGCGATGAAGCGGAAGGCATCCGCAGAAGCATCCATAATTTCAACGCACTTGTCCAAACGCTTTAACATTGACTCTATTCCAAAGGAGAACTTATAACTATGATACGTGTTCAGCAGGCTGATTTAATCATTATCGGGGGCGGAACCGGGGGCTGCGCCGCAGCTCTGGCTGCATGTAAGTCCGGTAAAACCGTGATCATGACGGAGGAAACGACCTGGATCGGAGGCCAGCTGACAAGCCAGGCTGTACCGCCCGACGAGCATCCGTGGATCGAATCTTTCGGCTGTACGCGTACTTACCGGCAATTCCGGGATGGCGTGCGGGACTATTACCGGGACCATTTTCCAATGACCTCCGAGGCGAGATCTAACCCTGAGCTTAATCCCGGCAGCGGGTCAGTAAGCCGTCTGTGTCATGAGCCGAGAACAGCTCTAGCTGTATTGCAGCAAATGCTGGCTCCTTATATCCACAGCGGTCTGCTATCCTTATGGACTCGTCATGTGCCCGTGCAAGCCGAAACTTCAGGAGACTCCATCACTTCAGTTACAGTCAAGAATCTGGAGTCCGGTGAACAATACCGCCTGAGTGCGCCTTACTTCCTGGATGCTACAGAATGCGGCGATGTTCTGCCTCTGGCAGGTGTCGAGTATGTGACAGGGGCCGAGTCTCAAGCACAGACAGGCGAACCGCATGCCGTCTCCGGCGAAGCGCTGCCTAACGACTGGCAAGGTTTCACCTACTGCTTTGCCATCGATTACATCGAAGGTGAAGACCATACGATCGAGAAGCCTGCATTGTATGATTTCTGGAAATCCTACCGGGCGGACTTCTGGCCGGATCATCTGCTCAGCCTGCTCGGCGTCAGACCCGCCACCATGGAGCCTGTCCACTATGAAATTTTCCCGGGAACGGAACGCTTCTCCCTCTTCAAATACCGGCAGATTGCGGATCGCGGACTGTTCGAGGAAGGAACCTACAGAAGCAATATTTCCCTGGTGAATTGGCCCCAGAACGACTACTGGCTCGGATCGATCATAGAGGTGACGGAGGAAGAGAAAGAACGCCACCTTTATGAAGCCAAGCAGCTCAGCCTCTCTCTGCTCTACTGGATGCAGACGGAATGTCCCCGCCCGGGCGGCGGCCAAGGCTATCCCGGCATGAGACTGCGCAAGGATGTCGTCGGTACGGAAGACGGTCTGGCCATGTATCCTTATATTCGTGAATCCCGGCGCATAAAGGCGGAGTTCACCGTACTGGAGCAGCATGTCGCGACCGAGTGCCGCCCGGACGGCAAAGCAGAGCATTTCCCGGACAGCGTTGGAATCGGCTGTTACCGGATCGATCTTCACCCGAGTACGGAGAACCGTCCCTATATCGACGTCTCGACCGTGCCGTTCCAGATCCCGCTCGGCAGTCTCATTCCGGTACGGGTGAACAACCTGCTGGCCGCCTGCAAGAATCTTGGCGTCACGCACATTACCAACGGCTGCTACCGTCTTCACCCGGTGGAATGGAACATCGGGGAGGCTGCGGCTTACTGCGCAAGCTATTGCATCGATAAGGGGATCACTCCCCGCGAGCTGCGCAACAGCAAGGCTGAATTGAAACAATTTCAGCAAATGCTCGTTCAGGCGGGTGTGGAGCTGGAGTGGCCTGCCACCCGCCCTGTGTAGACGATTAAACACATACTCTGACATACTCTGATTACTTACAGGAAGAAGGACTGCTCGTATGAGTAAAATCCGTATCGGTGTTATTGGAGCGGGTACCATCTCCCGCATGCATTTCAATTCTTATCAGAAGAACCCCGGCGCCATCATTGTCGCCGTATGCGATCTTAACGAAGAACGTGCTCGCGAAAAAGCAGATATTTACCAGGCAGCCAAAGTCTATACCGACTACAAGGAGCTCCTCGCCGATCCCGAAATCGACGCGGTTTCGATTTGCACCTGGAACAATACTCATGCCGAGATCAGCATAGCGGCTCTGCGGGCCGGGAAGAACGTACTTGTGGAGAAGCCGCTTTGCAAAACCGTGGAGGAAGCCCTTGCGGTCGAGAAAGCCGTAGAGGAAAGCGGCAAGACGCTCCAAGTAGGCTTCGTACGCAGGTACGCTTCCAATACGCGTATCATCCGTTCTTTTATGGACAACGGCAGTATCGGCGAGGTTTATTATGCCAAAGCTTCTTGCATCCGCAAACTCGGTAATCCCGGCGGCTGGTTCTCCGACATCGAACGTTCCGGCGGCGGGCCGCTGATAGATGTGGGCGTTCACGTCATTGATCTCTGCTGGTACCTCATGGGCCGTCCCAAGGTAAAATCCATCAGCGGCAACACCTACACCAAGCTCGGCAACCGGTCCAACGTGGAGAACCTCGCTTACTACAAAGCAGCCGACTATGATGCGGAGCATAATACAGTCGAAGATATGGCTAACGCGATGATCCGCTTCGAGAATGGAGCGTCGCTGCTTGTCGATGTTTCCTTCACCCTGCATGCCAAAGAAGACGAATTGACCGTGAAGCTCTATGGCGATAAAGGCGGCGCTGAACTCGAGCCCAAGCTCACGCTCATCACGGAGCAGCACAACACGATCCTGAACACCACGCCGCAAATCAACAACCTGTCGTTCGACTTTGCGGCAGGATTCCAGGATGAGATCGATTATTTCATCGAAGTGTGCCAAGGCACGAAAGAGACGCTCAGTCCCGTCCAGGACGGCGTAGAAATGATGAAAATCCTCTGCGGCGTCTATGAATCAAGCAGACTGGGCAAAGAAATTTATTTTGACTAGATATAAGAAACGCTTCTCTATTGGTATAGAATAATTATCTATCACAAGGCTTCCGGTTCACCGGAAGCTTTTTGCTTTGCCCTATAATTTTTTGGAAATTAAATTCAATAAAATAATTTCTATTTCCCTTAACAGGTAACTTTTGGATAATCATCCTGTATAATGAATTCAAAAGGGGTGTACACGATGCAAAACCTATCTGATATTTTGTTCTTGGTTTCTCTCGTCTCCCTAATCATTTGGGCTGCATCTCTTAAAGGTGCTAATTTCTTTCGAATCAATCATACAAATATCAACTACAGGGATGAAGGCAGGGAAATGCAGGAAGCGCTCATGCAGGAACATAAGAAAAAGCTCCAGTTCAATTTTAAAGTGTTTTATGGCTCCTTTTTCTTCGTATTCGGTTTTCTAGGCATGGTAATTTCCATCGTAATCTCATACCTGAAATAAAACATCAAACGGCTGTCGCTCTATAGATGGAAAAGTCCAGAACCGCTCTAGTGTTTACAAGCAAAAACAGATACCTGTAGAGGTATCTGTTTTTGCTTAGATAATTATAATCTTCCATTGACACAAAGCTCCTGGGAATCGGTGCAGATGATTTGGTCGCATTCTAGTCTCGGGTAATGTCAAACTTCTTCTCATTGGTCTTAAAGCCATCTACTTTTACCGTCACCGTAATTGCATTAACGCCAACTTTCAAATCCACTTCGCTGGAAAAGCTGCCGTCTTTTTTAATTTTCGCTGTGCGGCCATTCACATAAACTTCCGCTTTACCGGGACCAAGCACTTTCACTTGTCCTTCGATATCGAAATTGTCATCCCCGGTTCTGACGCCTTCGTAGGCCAAGAGACCGCTAAGGATTGCCGACCTCGCAGAATCACCCACCTCGTAACAATTCGCGATTAGCTGACGTTTCGTACCGGCACCCGAGGGGTCCTTAGCCGTAAGTACGAATCCGCCCTCAGGGATGACACTGTTCGTTTCTTCCGGTTTCGACCAGTCCATGTTCATGGCTCTGGTTTTATTCGGCACGCTGATTACTTTACCGCTGCTGTCAATAACAGCCTCTACGCCAAACCGGCTGTTGCCGGTAGAATAACCGAACGAATCCGTTACGACATTAATATTGTTCTCAATGACATTGACATCGTAGTAAGAGCCTTCCAGGAACGATTCCGGCTGATCCGGCAGTGATACGCCAAGCTGATAATCTTTCACGTAGGGAAGATTACGCAGAGCCGCATTCGTTATAGGCCAATTCACCTGAGACGCGTCAAAGAGCATCAGGCCGTGCGTGTTATCCAGACCTGCCTGGAGTATTTCGCGCTGAAGAGCCGGCTCCGATACATTCGTCAGGGCAATCCCTGTGTAAAGCGGTTTTTCACCGTTAATTACGATGTTACCAAGTGTAATATGACGCTCAACCTCAGGTCCTGTCGTCTGGTACGCACCGATCATGATAAAATCCAGGTTCTCGATATAACCGCTCTCATAATAGCCCGGCGTGTACACATCCTCATCCTTCATGCCGAGGCGGGAATCGTAACGGAATTCCGTGCTCCCCCAATGAACACCGTTCAGGTAATAAAGTTCAAACCAGGAACCAACATACGCGGACACTTGAACGGGTTTGCCTTTGCTTCCTTCGTAGCTGTCAGCCAGTGCTTTTACCTCCGTCGTGAAACTCTTGATCGTCTTGGAACGGAATTCCCACCACTCATAAATAAGCGGACCGTTTACACGGACTTTGTTCTCGTAACGCAGCACATCCCCCGGCCAGTTCTCAAGGGTCTTTCCTTTTTCTTGTAAAAAAGATTCGAATTTACCCTTCGTCAGATCACTAAAATCCGAGGTTTCGTTATCATATCTGGCACGGTCAAGAACAACACCATCGATATCGTAGTTTTGAATAACTTCTTCAATCGTATGGAGCTGGAATTGTCTTGCCTCCACATTGGAAGGATTGATAAACGCAACGGCACCCTGCTTTGTCGATTCACGCTGACGCTTGATTTGCCCGTTATCGGCAGAATTGTATACGCGTTCTTCCCAGTCCAGATGATCATTCAGGATCGCAAATTCATTGAACGCAATCGAGCCCTCCGCAAAAATATTAACAGCCGCATGGATGTCCAGACCGAATTCGCGGGAATAGCGGACGAATTCTTCCAACAAATCCAAATCCGGATTTGAGCCGGCTTTCATAGGCGCTTTGATCTCACTTACATAAGGCCGGCCTGTCAGTGTATTCTTCTTGTACGAAGCAAATCCTTCCACACCTTTAACATCAAAAACAATGGAAGTCACACCGTTATCAGCAGCTTTTTTGATAAAATCACGTACATTCTCGCTGCTCTGCAGTTTGCGGGCATTAGCCGCCTGATCCACCCACAGAATGACCTCTTTGTCCGAGGTGAACCCGGGTCTGCCGAAAATTACGAGATCCTTCGAATCTTGTTCCTCGCCGTTTTTCTTAACGATCAGGTCCACGTAATTGATCCCTTGGTTCAAGACATAAGAATAACGGAATCCACCGTCCGCTTCGACAGGAACCACGGTCCCATTCACAGTCAGTTCAATTTCTGCCAGGTCTTCAATATTGCTGATCGTACCGGATAGAACCGCTTCCGGCTTGGTTTCCGTATACATGGCATAATTATTCAGCGATATACGCGAAGTCGGTCCGAATAGGTCCACCAGGTCTTTGACGGTGACCACAAGATTATTTTTGCGTAATTTGACCGTATCTCCGAGTTCAAAATTCGCAGCCAAATATTTTTTAAATGTTTTACTGGCATAGCCGCTGTCCTGGGCAACGAGTACATATCCTCCTGCCGGAATAGACAGTGTTGCCGGCCCTGCCCATAGGGGAGGCTTGCCGTTAACCGACGGATTGATGACAGCCGTTACGCTGCTGGCCGTATCTATCTGTACGGCAACACTGTTTGCCGGAATGACCAGATCTCCCCCCCAGTTAGAGGTATACAGCGCCAATACATCATCCAGACCCGTAATATCCTGATCAATATAATTAATCCGGTGGCGTGGTCCTTCAAGAGAGATGGTGATATCGACCGGAGCCGCTTCGACTTCAATTAAATCGGCAGGCTGCTCGGAATTGTTATAAGCGGCAAGAACAGGTGAAATCACCGTGGAGCCGGAAGCGGTCTGAGTCTTTAAATCCGGATCAGAATCCTTAAAATTACCTGCGTTCAAAATTTTATCCCCTTTCTTTTTCCCCATTTAGAATTCAATTCGGGCTTGCCGGTCAAAAAAAACAGCAGCTGCAACAATGCAGCTGCTGAGCGAGCGGAGTTCTTTTTTAGCTGAATTAACTAAACAAGCACCTGCTGAGCACTATTATTTTTTGGCTGTTTTATACCACTCATTAGCGGCCTTCGTCATAGCTTCCCCGCCGTCGGCTTTCCATTTGGAAACGAATGCATCATAGTTCGTAAGCGGATCGGATCCGCTGATGAACTTCAGCATGCTGTCTGTCTGGAATTTGTCGAGCTTTTGCTTGTTCTTGGAGACATCGGCAATTGGAGGAGCTTTTGCTAGCGGATCGGTAACCATAATATCTTTTGCATTTACTTGAATATCTTCAAAGAACTTCTGGAGAACAGGTTCTTTACGTACGCGTGCTTTCCAGTAATCAGGATATTTCTTGTAATCAACGCCTGTCAAGAAAGAACTTCCGTTGTTGAGCTCATCGTTGAAGATAGGCAGAATCGGATAGTACTTGCCGTCTTTCACTTCATGGTGCGTGCCTTCTTTACCGATGGACAGCTCTTTATGAGTAGCCGGGTCCAGCTTGGCATTCAGGAATTTAATCGCTTCTTCCTTGTTCTTGGATGCTTTTGGCACAGAGATATACCACGAAATGTTCGCCTTTGCAAACACGGCCGTTTTACCGTTCTTATCCTTCATGAAAGGAACGATTGTAGTTTTGGCGTCAGGAAGATTCTTCTTCAAAGCCTTATCGGTTGTACCCGCATTCCAGTAAGCCAATCTGTACACGGCCGCTTTGCCGCTTGTAAATTTCTCAATGGCTTTAGCGCTTGTGTTAATTGGCATTTCCTGATCGATCAGACCTTCTTTGTAAAGCTTGTTCATGTAAGTAAGAAATTCTTTCATAGCGGGGGTCTCGATCTGGTGAATCAGCTTGCCATCCTGCACAACCCAATCGGTTGTGATGCCGAATGCAGGGCCGATATCGCCGAAAATCGATTCTTTAGTATCTTTGGAGCCCGTGTAAGGCGCAATATTTTTCTTTTCTTTAATGGTCTTGAGGACAGTATAGAATTCATCGGTGTTCGTCGGGATTTTCAGCCCGAGCTCATCCATGATGTCCTGGCGGACTACCGTTTCTTCACCAATGGCAAGACCGGAACCCGTCTCAGGAATGGCATAGATTTTGCCGTTTACTTTGGCGCTATCCCATGCCGCAGGATCAATGGCGCTTTTGATATTCGGACCGAATTTCTCGATTAAATCATCGAGCGGTTCCAGCGCGCCTTGAGACGCTAACTTCTCAAACTGCGGAGCACCCAGCTTCATGACATCGTATTCTTCTTTGTTTGCCATAAGCAGATTCAGCTTCTCGTCCGGATTCTCAGCCGGGAGCATTTCGTATTTCACTTCATAGCCAGTTTTTTCTGTAATGGCTTTAGCTGTATATTCTTTGCTCGGATCAAAGTTACTGTACTGCAGCAACTGCCGGATAACCGGTTTGGTTGCGCTTGCATTTCCTGGTGCAGAAGTTGCTGTGCCCGCTTGCGGGTCTTTTCCTCCGCCTCCACATGCCGCAGTTGTAACACCAAGTGCAGCGACCGTAAGTAATAAAGCTGCTTTTTTAATCATGGTCGTACCTCCCTTTAATAGTTAAGCCAATCACGCGGTCAATCGAAAGACTCACAAAAGGGGCCTCACCGCCTTTCAAGCTGAAAATCTAGGAGAAGGCTGCATCCGGCAGCCCTCATCCGGTTAACCTTTGACTGAACCTACCAGGACACCTTTGACGAAATACTTTTGCAGGAACGGGTACACGACCAGAATCGGAAGCGTTGCCAGTAAAATAGAAGCGGCCTGAATGGATTGTGGTGTCGTGTTCATCGCTGCGTCCACATTGCCCTGCTTGAGAAACTCCCCGCTGGAAGAAACCAGAAGCTCTTTCAGGAAAAGCTGCATCGGCTTAAGACTCGGATTGGTGATGTAGATCATCGCCGCAAAATAATCGTTCCAGAAATATACCGCGAAGAATAAGGCAATCGTAGCCAGCACGGGCAAAGACAAAGGAAGAATGACATAGAACAGAATGCGCAGATTGCTCGCACCGTCGATCTTTGCGGATTCTTCAAGACTTTCTGGAAGCCCCTCGAAATAGTTCTTAATAATGAGCATGTTGTACACATTAACCAGAGCCGGCAAGAAGAGGACCGGTAACGTGTTGATCAAGTTCAGATTCTGCATCAGCAGGTACATCGGGATTAACCCGCCGCTGAAGAGCATCGTGAAGATAAAGATGAGAAGCAGCCATTTCCGTCCGCGCAGCCTGGGCTTGGACAGCGGATAGGCGGTAATGGTCGTTAGAAACAAGCTTAGGAACGTTCCCACGATGGTTAGTATGATCGAGATTTTGAACGAGTTCAGGAACATCTCGTTCTTTAGTACATACGCATAGGTTTCTAATTGAAAGCCCACGGGGAACAGATTAACTTGTCCAGATATGACGGCTGACTCACTGCTGAGTGATTTGGAAATCAGATTCACAAACGGCAGAAGTGTAGTCAGGCCGATCAGAATAAACACCATATAATTGACGAAGTGAAATAGCTGTTCCGGCCAAGGCGTCTGTTTTTTTCTTTTGACCGGTTTGGTGCTGGCATAAGCTGCTCCGTTACTCATATCCTCTACCCCCTCTTACCAAATTCCGCGCTGCAGATATCTGCGGCTCAAGCTGTTTCCTGTGACGACTAACGTGAAAGCAATCACAGATTCAAACATACCGACAGCTGTGGTGAAGCTGTAATCTTGGTTGCCAAGACCCATCCGGTATACGAAGGTACCAATGACATCTGACACGTTGTATACCGTCGGGTTATACATCACCATAATTTGTTCGGTACCCGCTTCGAGCACAGATCCGAGTCGTAGAATAAACATAAGCAGGATAGTCGGCAGAATACCCGGCAGGGTAATGTGCCAAATTTGTTTCATCCGCCCAGCGCCGTCCATTTTGGCGGCTTCATACAGCTGCGGATCAATCGTGGAGAAAGCCGCAAGATACACGATGATGCCCCATCCCGTTTCTTTCCAGCCCGCCGAACTGATCAGGACACTTCTGAACACGCTGCTTTCCATGAAGAAAGCGATCGGCTCCATGCCGAGCCATACCAGCGCTTTATTCACCATCCCGCCATTCACAGACAGGATATCGATGAAAATACCCGCAACGATGACCCACGACAAAAAATGCGGCAAATAAATGACCGTTTGTATGGTACGCTTGAACATCATATTTTTCATTTCGTTCATGAGAATAGCGACCAAGATCGGCAGCGGGAACAAAATCAAAATTTTGAGCAAAGAGATGATGAGCGTATTGACGAACACCACCCCGAATTCATCGGAAGTAAATAATCTCTTGAAATTGTCCATACCTACCCAAGGACTTGCCGCCATTCCATCAAAAATATTGAAATCCTTAAATGCGATAATCAGGCCGTACATCGGGGTGTATTTGAACAGGAGAACGAACAGGATGCCCGGAATAAGCAGCAGATACAGATCCCAGTCTTTCAGAATGTCCGACCTCAGCTGCTGGCCGTAGCTGCGTTTTGAATTGGAGACTTTCACCTCGGAAGCCGACTGTCTCATCGAATTCCCCCTCATCTAGCTTTGTATAGATCTAGTTTAGAACTTGCCGGACTTTCTTAGTAGAGGACTCTCATTACTATTTGTGGTACTTTGATGTTGCCTTAACGAAGCGCAACACAAAGACAGCCCGTCATTTGCTGACGAGCTGCCTCTTGTAGATATATGTGCAGGGAATGTCATTGCATAACCCGCGTAATGATTAAAGCTTCTTGACTGCCTTATCAATCAGATCTGCGAACGTACCGCTGCTGCTATCAAGGGGTGACCAATAGATGACTAGAACATTCTTATGCTCAAAGGGCTAGTCCATAGACAATCATTTATTTTTTAGTATCACTCGGGGACTGGACACTCGAGATATTTTCTTTAATATATTTGCCGGCAACAGCAGGAACTAGTGCATTAAAGGATTCTGTATTAGTCTTATTTAATTTATTATAATTTCCTTTAATCACGTAAACAGGCTGTAAGAATGGCTGATTATCAATGCTTCCCGCATCTTCCCAATAAGCAAGGTCAATTTGTTCGATGTTTGCATCAACGGCACCAGGTTCAATATTATGGACGGCATTGCCATGTTTTAATTCTTCAACTGCTGCTTCTGGAGTCTTAAGTTGGTACGAAGATTGGTCTACCTCATCTTTATGAAACTTTCTTACTGCTTCAATTACACCACTATCCCCAATCTCAACAAGTATTCTTGATACACCATACACTGGTACATTCCCGTCAATAAACTTATAAAAATGAACTGTCTTATTAGTCACGAATCCTTTTTCTGTCACATCAACATTAGCAGGTCTTTCAGTATCTTCCGTCACCTCAACAACTTTGAAATTATTTGGAAGCCAACCTAAATTATCTAAAAATTCTTTGGCTAACTTTATAGATTCTTCATCACTTGGTACTTTAATATTGCCTCTCACCTTTGACTCTTTTGCTTTCTTATTTAGATAAGTAATAGCCCCAGTATCTTTTTCAATTTCTAAATATTTGTTTTCATCCTCAGCTACGAGTAAATCACCTAAAGATTTATCACTTTTATTTTTTACCACTTCATTAATCTTAAGTTTATCTGCTTCAACCATAAGATCTTTAACTGTAATGTTTTTCTTAATGAATTTAAAAACTTTTGCTTCTTGAGAGGACGCAAATTTCATATTGCTTGTTTTAAAGTTTACTTTTGATGCCAATTCTTCACCTGGTAATGGAAATATCAGTTCAGGTAATTTTTCATAAGATGTAACCTCTTCTGAACCCACCAAAGAGCTGTTTTCCGCATTTGTACTATACTTGACAACTCCAAAAGACGCTCCAAGAAAAAGTGATGTGCAAATAAACAATTTCAATTTATTTTTCATTCTAATTAAAACCTCCTAATTTCACAAAAATTTTAACTAATGATACACCTAGACAATAAATTTTTTTATTATACGATCATACACATTACTAGCAATATGCAGGACATCCTGGTATTTTATTGCCTGTAGCTGTAATAGTTTTACTCCACGTACTAAAACTACCGGCATTATTTGATGAATATGCTGGTGCTGCTACAGTTGAACTGTCCCATTTATCGTTAATGAAATTAATATGTCCTTTTACTCTAGCGACTACACTCCCTGAAGGGTTACTTGTGGTTTGATCAGTAGGTAATTGGGGTTGGTACTTTGCCGCGGCATCAAAGAATGAATCTTTAATGGTCCATCCAGCTCCTAATCTAGCAGCATAATGGCTTCCTTCTCTAGAGTCTAAATACATTCGTGTACCATAACCCATTATTAAATGAATACCATTAAACATAGCCCACATCTTTTGATCATTTATTGTTGATCCTTCATCACTTAAAAAATAACATTGGTGCATCGTAGCCCATCTTAATTGATTAGATCCCCATCTAATTTCGTCCCAACTTGCGTTTGCTGCATCTTGAAATTCACTTGTATGAAAAGAAGTACTTGAATTTAACGTATATAAATGAGCAGCTGCTCCTTCATTCGAACTAAAACTAGAGGCACGATATCCATGACCCGAAAATGCAAAGAACTGCACAGAGTTCGCAAAACTTCCTGTTAAATCCGATTCCCAAGCTGAATTATCTTTATATGCCGTACCTGTATCTACTACTAAATTATTACCTACCATCCCATCTTTTAAGTTTTGTACATAAGCACCGCCTGCTCTATTTGGATTAGTATCCGCAGTGCAATTTCCATTTGAATAAGTACTAACACCAACATACCCATGCGTCCACTTTGCAGAAGCAATGTCTGAGTTAAATAAAGAAACAGAGGAGGTTAACAGCGCCACCGCAATTACCACCTTAAAAATCTTCATGTTAGAATATCGATACATATTTTTAAACACTTCCTTTTATTTTTATTTTATACAAATTTTAACATATAGATAACCTGTTATCAAGTGTATCTTATACGCTTTATTTACCTATATTCAGTAAATCGTTGACATCTTCTAGGATGGTTTTTTCACCAAATACGCCTACATAAATTTTAGATATATAGCCTTTCTGATCTATTAAAAAAGTTGTCGGAAAATTTCTTACATCAAATCCCTCTTGATTCAAACCTTCTTTATCCAAATAAACAGGATACATAATTTGATTTTGAATAACAAACTTTTTGATATTTGTTAAATCATCTTGTTTAGTTAAATTAATAGCATATATGTTTATCTTATCTCTGTGGTTAAAAAACAATCTGTTCAGAATTAATGATTCTTCCTTACAAGGTTGACACCAAGATGCCCAAAAATTAATAATTGCTGGCTCACCCGTCCCTAACACAATTTTTTTCTCCTGCCCTTCTAAACTATGCAACGACAAATCTGGTATTTTCTCTCCACCAACACTACGTATAGTTTGTTTTTTTTCAAAATTAAATATAGTCAAAATAATAATTAATAACAAAATTATACATATTATTTTTTCCTTTTTCATCATTAATAAGCTCCTTACAACTATTGAATAAAACTTAATAATACTAAAACATATAATTATTTTCCATAAAGACTTCTATTTAAAAATTCCGCTAGCTCATCGCTTTTTATCCAAAATTGCGAATTTTCTTCAATATACTTTGGACTTAGTTCAAAAGAAGAAGATACATGACCACGGGAATCTTTATAGTAAGCAAAAGAAAGTATTTTTTTATGAAAATATAGTGTTAAACTCCCGTCAGGAGTGGAACCATGTCCCTGCCTGTTACTACTAACGTACTTAGCCTTTTTAAGTAAATTAACTATCTCAAGCTTGTCTTCCTCATTAATAGTAATACTAGATTTCATAAGTGGATTAATAGTAATTTTGTTGACATCATAATTTTCAATCTCACTGCTAACTGTAGACCAATTCATCCAATCTTTTATGTAATCCTTATTCCAATATACAATCGAACAAATAATAAGTGAAAACAGAAGAGCGGTCTTGAACCATCTTTTTCTTAGAAATAACATTTAAATCACCACCTACATAACTGTTATGGGATATAAAACGATGATTTGTTTAAATTTAATAAATTACATATTAATACAAAACACATTGTAGAACATAATCCATTTATAGTAAATAGATCGCAACAAGAAAATTCAACTTCGCCCGTACAGTTATCACTATTAAGTAAACTCCCCTTCTAAACGAATTTGTTCCGAGAAAAGTTGCATTTATTGGTAGAATGCAACAAAAAAATATATGCGATACATATCTAAGCAAAAAAAACTCAAGATGATACTCTGTAAATGAATGAGTTATCACAAATCATCTACAGGGTACCACTATGAGTTTTTTGAACTGAACAAAATCAATCCTCAGATCTGATTATTTATTTATACTACTTAGCTAGTAACTACTCAGTGCTTCATCTCGCCCGGTGTCACGCCCCAATATTTGCGGAACACCTTCGTGAAATAACTGACATCCCGGTAACCGACAATACGCGCTGCATCGTATACTTTTGCCCCATCAAGCAGGGCTGCTTTCGCCCGGTCCATTTTACGATCCAGCACATAAGCCGAGAAAGCGACGCCTGTTTCCTGTTTGAACAAACGGCTCAGATAAGAGGAATTCACGTACAGCCGGTCCGCAACACTGTGCAGAGTAATGTCGCTGTCGATTTCCGCTTCTACAATCGACAGAATCGTTTTGACAACCTGATGGCTGGTTGTTTTGCGCTGCTCCTGCATATGCGCGATGAATTTACGGACGGTACGCTCCAGCCACGAATGGATCTGCTGCTTGGTTGTCAGCTTGGTCACATCCTGATAATAGACGTAATCCTCACGCACGACATCCTGAACCCGCCAGCCTTGTTTGTGTATGATCCGGATGATAAGACTGGACCAGTACATGAGTCCTTCGTGCATTTCAGCCACTGTCCCTGATTGCTCCATTCCCTGCGACCATAGCTCGGCCAGAGCCTCCAGTGCCTTATTCTCATCGCTCGTCTCCAGCGCAATCTCCAGTGTCTTCTCCGAATTGTTAGCCAGAGGTACACCCGTGCTCCCGGCAGGCTTGTCCTGATAAGGTATCGCGATATCAGATCCATACACGATGCGGTCCTGCAGCGCCTGATAAGCCTGGCTGTACAGCTTGCTGACCTCATCCAGGCTGCCCGTTCCCCCGCTGATGCCTGCGCTGCACGTAATTTTCAGGCATTCCTTTACCTGTGACAGCAGCTTGACGATGGCCGCATTCACACGCAGCATCACATCGTTGGCTTTGTCGTCGCCCGGCATGGCGAACAGGATCAGCGTGAACCCGTTGCTGTCCGTGAAGACCCAGCAGCCGTGATTCTGCAGGAACTCGCGCGCTACACACTGCAAGGAAAATCGCAGCAGAGGCATATCCCCGCTCTTGTAGCGCGGCTCATCCAGCGCCAGCGGATCAACATCGGCCAGCGCCACCGTGTACTGCATGGTTTCATCCAGATTCAGCAGATAGTCCCGGCTGATCTTGCGGATTTCCCACAAGTCATATTTGCCGCTGATCAGGTTCTGGAAGAAAGTCGTCTGCAGCTGCGGCAGATGCTCCGACCACTTCTCCTGCAGCTCCGCCTGGCTGTGCCACCGGTCCAGCTCCTGCCGCAGGGACTCGGCCGCGCTTAGAACCGTGGCCAGTATTTCCTCATCGCCTGCCGGTTTGAGCAGATAATTGGATACACCCGCTTCCATCGCAAGCTGCGCAAATCCGAAATTGTCATGTCCGCTCAGAATGATCATTTTGATAAAAGCATCTTTCTCGCGCAGCTTTTTGGCAAGGGTAAGCCCGTCCATTTCCGGCATCTGCACATCCAGAAGCACGATATCCGGCTTCTTTCGTTCAAACAGATACAAAGCCTCCGCCCCGCTTGCCGCCTGCGCAATAACCTCAATCCCGTTCTCTTCCCACGGAATGTTATTGACTAGTGAGTTACGAAGTCTTACCTCATCTTCCACGATCATTAGATTCATGCTCCCGCCTCCTCTTCATCCTCTGTTTGTTCACTCTGCCGGAAGACGTCCTTGCATTTGCTGAGCGGGAGCTTCAATGTCGTCTGAGTCCCCTCTCCTTCTGAACTATCGATCAATAGGGATGCTTCCTTCCCATAATACAGCTTAACCCTCGTTATGACATTCCGGAGTCCGAATAGATCTTCTATCTGGTCTTCTTCCAGCGAATACAGTTTGTAATTGCGTCCATTCAGGCGTTCCAGTTCTCCTTGAATATAGCGCAGCCTTTCCTCTTTAATTCCGCTTCCGTTGTCTCGGACGATCAGGAGCAGCAGCCCGTCTTCGATCCGGGTTTCGATAATGAGCCGACCGCCGTCTTCCTTCCCGTCCATCCCGTGCAGGATCGCATTCTCAACAAGCGGCTGCAGCAGCAGCTTCAGAATGGGCACGTCCCGGGTTAGCTCGTCTATGCGGTATTCGACCTCGAAATTTTCCAGAAAACGAATTTGCTGAATCCGGATATAGAAGTGCAAATGCGATACACTCTCTCCGATCGGGAAAACATCTCTTCCTTTGTTCAGGCTAAGTCTGAAAAATTTAGACAAATTGAGCACCATCTCGCTGATCTCGTCTGCCTCGTAATTTTTCGCCGTCCAATAAATGGAATCCAGCGTGTTGTATAAGAAATGCGGATTAATCTGCGATTGGAGGAACTTGAGTTCAGTCCTGGCCAGTCTTAAATTCTGCTCATAATGATCTTCAATCAAGTGCTTTTGCTGCTGCGCCATTTTATTAAAAGAATCCGTCAAATACCCGAACTCATCCTTGCGTTTATTCTCCAGCTGGATATTCAGTTTGCCGCTGCCGAATCTTTTGATACCATGGGATAATTTCTGCAGGGGTGCAGCGATTCCGGAATAAACCACCCATGAGATCCATAGTGCCAGCAGGATGCTGATCCCGATAATCCCATAGGTATACATGGCCACCTGTTCGGTATCGCGGTACAATTCGCTTTCAGGCTGCATCATCGTCAGCTTCCATTTGGATGATTGGGAATGTGTCGTGACAGACAGCATATCCGGCTCGTAGGGCACGACGATATCCTTCGTTTCACCGTTCTTGCTCACCCCCACAATCATGTCCCCGTCGCTATTGGTCAGAAAAATCCGGGTGTTATCCGAGGGCAGCAAGGGTTTAATCAAATTCAGCAGTTTGGACTTATTTAAAGAAATAAGCAGAACGTTCGGCTGCCTGTCCGGATTGTACAGATCCATGGACCGAATCAGTGTCACACTGTCCGAAACCACCATCTTGCCTAGTGTAATCTGCCCGTCCACAATTTCACTCGGCAGCATATACAGAATGCCTGTCCCGTTAGACTGCGCCGTTCTGGTCATGAAATCTTGTTCAGGAAGACTGGCGAGTTTCCTGCCTCCATAATAGTTGGATAGAAGCATATTGGAAGAATGGTGATAGACCGAGATTTGCGTAGCAATATTATTAATGGAATTGAGATTCGAAAGCTGTTTCATCAGCTGCGCAAAATCAACGATAGCTTCCGGCGTCAATTCCTTGCCGTTACGCTCAAGTAAGGTAACCATATCGGCATCCGTCGATATAAGGGTGGAAAGTTCCTCCGCACTCTGGAGCGTTAAATCAATATAATCCATTGCGGAGTCCAGTGCCAGTCTGGAGCGCTCAGTTGCCTGCTCTACCAAGATCTCCTGAGAGCGCTCATTGGCAAACAAACTGACTAGAACAAGCGGAAGCAGAATCAGCAGGAAGTAGCAGGTCAGACGTACCTGTATGTTATGACGGAACCGGTTGACTATCCATGTCAGCACTCTGCTCATGTTAATCCCCCTGCGCTCTTCCCGGCGCACGGTACCACTCATTGACTTCTTGTGTCATTTCATCGCCGCCTTCTTTCATCCACTGTTCTACGACCCCATCGAACTGATCCAGCGGCTTGACACCCATAATCATAAGTACGAATTTTTCCCTCAGTTCCTTCTGCTTCTGCACGTATTTGCTCATAGCGGGAGTCGGTGATCCGTAGAAGGCATTCGGGATTAGATTGTCTTCAATCCGCATTAAGTTCTCATAGAGTTGAAAATCACCGAGCGAATCCAGCCGTTGTTTGGATATATCCGGTTTCTCCAGGTCTATGAGAGACTGATACATGCCCCGGTACAAATGTTTGTCGTGCTCGACAAAATCCGTTATCATCTTGCCGTTTTCCATCCGCCACACTTCATTCTCAAACCCGAGTTTAAGGTCTCTATACCCATCCTCCGCCATGAAATTGAGAAACCGGATCACACCCGCCGCCTGTTTGCTTTGAGCCGGAATTACGTTATAGGAACGGATCAGTTCGGTCGCATAGACGCCTTTATCCCCGTAAGGGCCGACTGGATATTCAAGAGGAATCCACACGGCCCGCGGATCTCTTTTCTTATTCGCTGCAATCGGACCGCGCGTATCATACCAAGTGGCTGAGAACAGGCCGACTTTGCCGGAGATGATTTTATCGATCATGCTGTTGTAGCGGTTTAATGGAAATTCCGTATCCAGCAGTTTTTCTTTGTAAAGCTTATTCAGAAAAGCAAGCGCTTCCTTTGTTTCAGGCAGGATACTGCTGTAAACCAGATCTCCATACCGGTCCATCCACTGGTCAAGCTGGACTCCGAATGCTCCGAAGAATGGGGCGGTGCGCCCTAAGGAATCGGAGAAGGTCAGACCAATCGTATCATCGACCCCGTTCCCGTCGGGATCATCCTGGGTAAAGGCGCGGATAACCTCATAATATTCATCCAGCGTGACAGGCGGTTTCAGACCAAGCCGATCCAACCAATCTTTACGCACATACATAAGCTCCAGCCCTTTGACGGTATTCAGGCTTGGTATGGCATAAATTTTACCGTCCACGGTAACCCGGTCCCAAGCTTCCTTGGGAATATTCTTCTTCAAATCAGGTCCGAACCGGTCGATCAGATCGTCAAGAGGCATAAGCTTGTCCTGCTTGGCGTAATTATTCATCCATACCTGCTCCGAATAATTAATCATATCGGGCGTACTTCCGGATGCCATGATTACGTTTAACTTTTCCTCATAGACATCCTTCGGAGGAATCGTCACCTGTACGTCGAGCTTGGTATGTTCTTCAATGTACGACAGATAAGGATTATTGTTCTCGTCCAGTCCTGCGGGGAACGTCATTCCCAGATCATTAATCACAATCGAAATACGTGATCCGGCATCCGTACGCTCCTCCGTCCCAGGCTTCTCGGATTGGAACAAACCGCCCGTATTTATACATCCGGCAGGCAGAAGAAGCAGTGCCGTCACACAAACACACTTCAGCACCTGACTAAGGCTTGTATTACAAATGTTGATCATAATATCGCATCCGCTGTTAGGATTTCAGACATTGTTTGATGACCGGAAGAAGCTGCTGCGCCATCTGCATAAATCCGTAATCCGTCGGATGAATGCCGTCTACGGTACATTCTGCCCAGTTCTCCCGAAGCATCTCTGATCCGTCATAAAACGTAATATAACGATCCCCGGCAGCGATCCGCTTCTCCACTTCTTCCTTCTGAAGCCGCTTACGATCAAGCTTTCTTTGCTTAACTTCCGGATCGAACGATTCCCAAGCAAAATTAATGGCCGATACGAGAAGAATAGGTACCTCAGGATGCTTTTCACGGTACAGATCCAGAAAAACCGACAAAGTAGACTCCATCATATCCACAGTACCCGAGTTAGCCTCGTAATCCATCACAAAAAGCGCCGGATCGGGAATTTCACGGATTACCTTGGCCACGTTAGGCTCTCCTTTGCCATTACCGGAAAAACCCAAATTTATAAATTCCATATTAAGCTGCCTGCTCAAAATATTCGGGTAACTCATGCCCGGTCTGCTCGCACAGCCGCCCTGAGTAATCGAAGTACCGTAAATTACAACTTTATCCGTCCGGTCATACCCTGGCACTTCCCATATAGAAGCATCCTGGTCCGTACCAATCCACAGCTCTTCTACTCCCTGGTAAAGCGGAAAATTAAGTGTGTGAAAGCGTCGCTCTCTATCCGCAAATGTAAATATCCGGCTGGTGTACTCCGTCACGCTGCTTCCTACGGATGCCGTGGCGCAGTATTGTTGATTTCCGGGCTCACCCACATACAGATCAAACCCGCACTGGCCCATAGGCGTCATGTTGTTCAGGTAAGCCGCACCGCTAAGTTTAACGCGCACGTGCAGCTCTTTCGTGTCCGAGTAAAAGCGGACCTGTCCGCCTGATGTGCAATTCGCAAGAACCTCCACAGCGACCGGAATCTCACAAGCAGGTTCTACGGGAAGACGGCGATACTTTCCTTCCTTCTCCATCCAAGGGAAACCTGCCACGTGGAAAGGGGCTTGCCGTGGATCCCACCATTTAACCATCTGGTCCGCTTGGCACACTACATTCATATTGCTGTCCAGACGGGCTGCATTCATTTTATTTGTCTCTGTCATCCTTGTTGTCACTCCTCACGATTTGTGTCCTTCTACTCTAACTTACCGTTGATTTTTCGGATATGCAAAGCTTTTTTTAGGTCCTGCATTTAAGCGATACAGACCTCTTCAATTTTCAATGCATCCATCCTTACTTGTAATTGCAAAAAAACATTCCTTCTTCTATTTATTAGAAGAAAGAATGTTCCTATTAATCGTGCTATTCATAACACAGGATATTAACCCTTTGGGGGGAAAGGATCATTCCCGTAGCTGTTGGATTCCGCTATTTTACCATCCCGGTTATGGATTTTATGCTCCGTTTCATCCCGCTTTGCTTCTTCACGGCCGCGTGCCTGCGCTTCTTCTTTCTTGTCGTGATGACTAACTTTCCTGCCATCTTTCTGGTTATCCCAGCCTCCTTCCGGATTCGGGGTTGTATGCACAGATGCGGAGTTATGTTCGGACATGCTAATCACCTTCCCTTTTGAATTAAGTTGTATTACCCTTTGCCCGGTATTTCTACACATCACAAACAGGGCAGTTCTTCCTGTTTAAGCCCGGACTCTTATAACCGTCTTTAACGGACGAATTCTAAGATCGTATCCAACGACTGCTTCTTCTGCTTGGCAATTAAATCTCCGTATTTATGCAGGCGTTCATGGATGGTAAGCAAAGTAAACTGCTTCAAATCCACACCCTGCCGGACTTCATCCCATGTAAGCGGTGTAGAAACGGTCGCCTGCGATCTGCCACGCGGTGTGTAAGGCGCTGCCAAACTTTTACCCGCCGCATGCTGCACATAATCCACGTAAATCCGTTTCCCGCGGTCCTTCAGCAGCCGCTCTATCGTGAACAAAGCCGGATATTTCTCCGACAAATATTCACCTAGAAATTTACCGACCCGCCTCAACTCACCGAACGTATAACCGGAATTAATCGGAACTATAATCTGCACGCCGGTGGCCCCGGATGTTTTGGGTACCGATGCAATACCCATCCCCGTTAAAGTCTCGCCGATAATCGCGACGGCTTCCATCAACCTGGGCTCATCCTCCGTACTCGGGTCTATGTCCAGGACCCACTCCGCCGGCTCTTCGCCTCCGATGTATTCAAAGGACGGATGAAATTCCAAAGCAGCCAAATTACCGAGCCACAGCAAAGTGGATACCGAGTCCAGATTGATGTAGTGAATTCCTTCTTTCTGAGAGGTCTGTACGTAGGATGGCAGCGGAGAAGGCGCATTTTTCTGGTAAAAGGATTTCCCGCCTACTCCGTCCGGATAGCGGATGGTCGTCAAATAACGATTCCGGCAGTACCTCAGCAGATAAGGAGCAAGCAGAACCAATTTCTGCAGATACATCCCTTTGGTAATACCTGCTTCCGGCCACAGCAGCTTATCCGGATTCGTTACTCTTATTTCGTTGCCGTCCACTTCGACTGTGCCGACTTGTTGCGGACTCATAAGGGAATCCCTCCGATGGATAGCAGTTTAGGATGCCGCAGAATTCCGTTCTCCGTCATTTCACGTCCGGTCACGAGCAGGGAAAGCGGCTCCTCCAGCCATCGCACGTCCATACCCTTCAAGCCTTCCGGAACAGCCTGGAAGTAATCCTCCAGACTGCGCCCGGTCTCTAAGCTAAGCAGTTTCCGCTTGGAGTGCTGGCTCAGACCCGAAGAGACACGGCCCAAATAACGGCCGCTGCTGCGCATGACCAGGCTTGCCGCCCGGCCTTCCTTTACCAGCACGCCGACGCCTTGAACCTCTAGCCGGAGCGCTGTTTTACGCTTATACCAATCATGGTGATCTTTCCCGGAACGGTACAGGCTGTTCAACCGCTTCGATATTATTCCTTCCCACGCGTTCGCTTCTGCCCAGTCCCAGAGAGCTTGCCCGTCGTCATACAGATCCGTCACATAGAGCGGAGGTTCCCAGCCAGCCGCTGCTTCCTGAAGAAGCTTGAATCTCTCTTGAAAAGAAACCCGCCGAAGATCCTGCTGTCCCAGCTGAATCAAGTCAAATAACATGTAATGCACCGGTTCTCGCTGCGCAGACCTATTAATAAGCCCAATATCCGTCAGTTTATCGCGCTGCTGCATTTTCTGGAAGCTGGGTTTACCTGTTGCTGGATCAAGAATAACAGCCTCTCCATCCAGTACATAGCTCCCTTCCAGCTTTTGCAGCGCTTTTACCAGATCGGGATAGTTGAGATTTTTAGGCAGCATTTTCTTGGAGAACAGCTCCACGCGGCCCTGATCCACCAGGGCGATGATCCGGAATCCGTCCCATTTCAGCTGGTACACCCAGTCATCTCCTTCGGGTATGTCCGTTGAAAGAATCGGGGACATCGGTATGAATCGTTCCATGCGTCAGCTCCCTGTCTTCTTAGCCGCAGTTTTGCTTCGGCGCTTCGCTTTGCCTGCTCCTTCAGCCGCTTTCTTGGAGGGACTCTTCGCTTTGCTCTTGGAGGAACTCCTGGCTCCAGAACCGGAAGCAGAACCGGAACGGCTCTTGGTGGAACGTTTCGTTTTACTGCCGGCGGATTTCTTCTCACCTTCGTCTTCATCTTCTTCTCCCGGATTGCCCTTCATCTGCTTCAGACTTTGCTGCAGGGCATCCATCAGATCGATCACATTCGTTTTCTTCTCTTCCGGCGCTGCCTTCACTTCTTTGCCCTCCACCTTATCTTCGATGGCATCGAGCAGCCTTTCCCGGTAATCATCCTCGTATTTATCCGGTTCAAAACTCCCCGTCAGCTGGTCAATCAGCATCAGAGCCATATCCAGCTCACGCTTGTCGGCTTTTTGCTGTTTGGGAAGATTCGGGACCTGTTCTTTGGGACGAATTTCTTCCGCATACCACATGGTCACCATAGACAGCACACCGTCAATGACACGGATTGCGGCGAGACTGCTTTTGGAGCGGATCGTCACGTTGGCGATTCCGATCTTCTCCGATTTCTCCAGTGCCGACACGAGCAGATTATAGGCATGCGAACCCGATTCATCCGGTGCGAGATAGTACGTTTTCTGAAAGTAAATCGGATCAATTTCTTCCAGGTGCACGAAATCCAGAATCCGGATTTCCCTTGACTTTTCATCGGCAAGAGCTTCCAGTTCTTTTTTATCAAAAGTCACAAAATGACCGGGTTCATACTCGTATCCTTTGACAATGTCGCTCCAGTTCACATCTTCTTCACACTTAGGGCAAGTCCGGTGATACTGGATCGGGACATTATACTCCTTATGCAGCATTCGCATGGAAATATCATTGTCTTCCGTAGCTGTGTACATTTTGACGGGGACATTGACCAGACCGAAGCTGATCGCGCCTTTCCAGATCGTTTGCATGCTTGGTTCCTCCGTTTCCTTTGCTGGTACGTGTTATGTAGCCTATTAACCCTCTGAGAAGACCGCAAATCAGATTTACTTGTGGTAAAAAACAGGTGGGAAGGGTAAAGAAAAAGATCAGCATCCTACAGTAGGAGAACGGGAGGGACAAAATGATATGCGAAAAGCTGTTTTTCTGGATAGAGACGGGGTCATCAACGAAGTCCGGTCCCCAAGAGTCCATTATGTGAATAATGCAGATGATGTATTCTTGCTGCCGGGAGTGGCCCAAGCGGTCCAAGCGCTTAAGGAAGCCGGGTACATGGTGTTTATCGTCACCAATCAAGGAGGAATCGGGCTCGGCTATATGACGACAGCACAGCTCCATGCGGTTCACCGGCAGCTTCTCCTGCTGCTTGAAAAAGACGGCGCGGTCATTGATGATATTGCCTATTGTCCGCACCGCCCGGGAGCCGGGTGCCTGTGCCGCAAACCCGAGCCCGGCATGATTCTCGACTTAGCGCAGAAGCACCGGGTTCACTTGCCGCAATGCTATACCATCGGCGATAGAGCCCCGGACACAGCCGCAGGGCGCTTAGCGGGGACCCGTACGATCCGCATTTTTTCCGGCGAACAGACAGACCCGGATACGAACGCGGATCTGACTGCCGGGTCGCTTCTTGAAGCTGCGCTTCTAATCGTGCAAGAACAGCTGCAAGAGCAAGAAAGGCAGGCACAGGACTCTTCTTCATCAAATTCATAACCCAAGCGCAGTACCATGTTCGTGCATCGGAAGAGGATGTATAGTAACAAGCAAAAAAGCCGTTTTCCGGTTATCCCGGAAAACGGCCCTTTCTATCTGATACTCTCTTGTGCTCACAGCTTGCTTAGGCTTGCTTCTTCTTTGCTCCCGGTTTGCGTACCGCAAAGCTGACGCAGTCAGCTTTCATCATGACGGGCGCTTCCCCGCGGTTGATTTCAAATTCGATGGGTTTGTGAGATGCATGCAGCTCTTCCCACCCCTCGTAGCTGCCGCGCAGCTTCTGCAGCGCCTGTTCCTTGGTGAGCACCAGCTCGATCAAAGTCTCCCTCTTCTCACCGGTTGTAAGGTCATACTCCTCTATTCCCGTATTCATATTGATATAGTTAATCCCGCAGTCACGTGTACCTTCTCTTAACCGGACAAGCAAATTATCCAGATCGGTTTCCGAACGGACATGCTCCAGAGAGGAAGCGGCCAGAATGAAATCATATTCACCCGGACGAACTTCATAGACACTGATATCGGCCTGCTCCGTCCGGATTACATCCTCCACCCGGTATTCTACGCTGTAATCTTTGAGCTGATCCAGCGCTTTTTCCAGCAAATCGACACAAGTGACGCGACCGCCGTCCCCTTTTAATTCACGCGCCAGCGGAATGCTGTTCCGACCGTTGCCGCACCCCAGATCCAGCGCTTTGAGAGGACGGCCGGTCTTCAGCTTGGCTATATATTCAAGCATCCTTTGATCCGGTTCTTCTATCCAGCTATCTTCCTCATAGAGCTCATGCTCTTCATAGTATTGCTCGTGATATTCCTTTTCTTCTTTGCGAATATGCTGCAAACGGTTCTTCTCCATCCTGCTCACCCTCCAGTATTCCCTTGCTAACTTTGCTTACCCCAAAAAAAGCAGCTTTGAAGCGACTTGCGGCAGCAGATTACAACTTCTGGAGAAATCGCTGCATGGAGAGGTTACCGGAATTACTATACTTACTTTTACCCTTATTCCACACAAAAAAACCGGCCTTTGGGGCCGATTGTTGGTTTTCGATTGATTTTTCAAATCTTAAATGCTAGAATAAAAAGACTATTGGTTCATTTAAGTAAAACGAACAAATCATCTCAAATATAGTATACCACTCCAACCATCTCTTGTCAACTTATTATCTTGGCCTACTCGCATTTACATACATGCTCATACTTCTCAACACTAATTAAGGAGGATTATACCTTGTCTATCACCCCTGAAGAATGGAAGAAGGAACAAGCCCGCGTAGATCTGATCCGGGATAAACTCAACCGGCAGCTCCTTCAACTGGAGCCTGATGTAGGCCAATTGAAAGACCAAGTCGTCGATATCCGGAAGCACTTCTGGGACGAAGTAACGGTCAACATTGCGAATGACGATGATGTGCTCGAGACCTTCCTCAGCATGAAGCAGCAAGCTGAGATTCTGTCCGAGCGTGAGCGCTCCCACCGGCATTTGAAGAAGCTTGCGGACCGGATGAACCGGCTGCTCCCTACTCCCTACTTCGGGCGCATCGACTTCAAAGAAGACGGCTCCGGCAGCTCGGAACGTGTATATGTCGGCGTATCCTCCTTTCTGGATGAAGATGGCGAGACATTTCTTGTCTATGACTGGCGGACCCCGATTGCCAGCTTGTATTATGATTACCCGCCGGGACCGGGGGAGTACGATACACCGGGAGGATTGATCCGCGGCGATATTGAACTGAAAAGACAGTTTATCATCCGCAATGGACGCATCGAGTTCCTGTTCGATACGGGCATGATGATCGGCGATGAGCTGCTCCAGGAGGTACTCAGCAAAGGCGCCGGTTCTCAGATGAAAACTATTGTAGCCACGATCCAAAAAGAGCAGAACCGGATCATCCGCAACGACCGCACCCGTATGCTGATCGTACAGGGCGCCGCAGGAAGCGGCAAGACGTCGGCAGCCTTGCAGCGGGTCGCCTATCTTCTCTATAAACACCGGACAACATTAAAAGCAGATCAGATGGTGTTGTTTTCACCTAATCCGCTGTTCAACAGCTATGTATCCACCGTTCTTCCCGAGCTTGGTGAAGAGAACATGCAGCAGACCACATTCCAGGATTACTTGCATCACCGTCTTGGAAGAAAATTCGACATCGAAGATCCGTTCGAGCAGATCGAGTATGTGCTCCAGGATGAAGCCGACAAACCGGATTATCTCGCTCGCATGGAAGGAATCCGATACAAAGCTTCTGCCGGTTTCCTTCATCTCATTCAGCGCTATAGAGATCATTTGCGTCAGGAAGACATGGTATTCCGCGATTACCGCTTCAGAGGCCGCATCCTGATTTCACACGAGCAGATACTTGCCCAGTTTTATTCTTATGATCCCTCCATCCGCCTCCCGAATAAGGTTGTTCTTCTCAAAGAATGGATTCTCCGGGAACTGAAAGCTCTTGAGCAGGCAGAACGTAAGGCAGACTGGGTCAGGGAAGAGCTGAACTTTCTGGACAACGAACATTACCATCAAGCCTACACCAAGCTGCGTAACCAACAGCAGGATGACGAAGCGGGATTTGACGATGCAGAGCAGGAAGAAGAAATACTGAAAGCCATGATCATCAAAGAAAAGTTCAAACCGCTGCGGTCAAGAACGAGAAACTTGCGTTTCGTGGATGTTCCCGCTTTGTACCGCAGGCTGTTCGAAGACCGGGTACTCATGCAGCGGCTGGCGGAAAGTGCGCCGCTGCCCCGGCAGTGGGAAGGGATATGCGCTTACACGCTTGAGCGACTCAGCCGTACCGAGCTTCCTTATGAGGACGCCACACCTTACTTATATCTGCAAGAAACGATTGAGGGCTTCCGGACGAATACGGTCGTTCGGCATGTACTTGTCGATGAAGCGCAGGACTACTCTCCTTTTCAGTTTGAATTTCTCAAAAGACTCTTCCCGCGCGCACGCATGACCGTGCTTGGCGATTTCAACCAGGCGATCTTCGCCCACTCCACGACTCTCCAGGGCGAGACACCCGTGGCAGGTTTGTACGGCGAAGAAGAGACCGAGAGAATCGTGCTTCACCGCAGTTACCGCTCTACCAAGGAAATCGTAGAGTTCACGCGCGGCATGCTTCAGGATGGCATGGAGATTGAGCCGTTTCAGCGTGAAGGCGGTAAACCGCAGGTAATTACGGCTCCTGCATCGGCTGATCTAGTCCGGAGGATGACCGGCGACATTGCGGCCTTGCGTGCGGAGGGACATCTCTCCATCGGAATCATTTGCAAGACCGCCGCTGAAAGCGAGCAGGCATATGATCAGCTTATGGGTACCGCCGACCTGAGGCTGATCCGTAAGGATACGCCTTCTTTTGAGAAAGGCGTACTCGTAATACCGGCTTATTTGGCCAAAGGTGTCGAGTTTGACGCGGTGCTGTTATACGATGCATCAGCAGCCAATTACAGCCGTGAAAGCCACAGGAAGCTGTTTTACACCGCTTGTACGAGAGCGATGCACCGGCTCTATCTCTATTCAGCAGGTCCGCTGAGCCCTTTCGTGACAGCTCTTGACCCGTCTGCTTACGAGCTTCACCCCATCCATACCTGACAAAGCTTTTTAGGTGCGCCGGCATTTGATTGACTTTAAGACAATTTATCTACAATTGCTCCTGAGAATAGTGAACCCGCAATCCACTTATGGTACGATAGACCGGGAATGATTCTTCCTAATATCTCGTATATAGGTGGTGCTTCATACACATGCTCAAGACACCCATCGGGCGTCTTCGCGTAGTCGGTTTTATAGAAGGAATTTCATATCTCCTCCTTCTGTTTATCGCTATGCCGCTCAAATATTTTGCTGACATGCCCGCTCCGGTTACGATTGTAGGCGGAATGCATGGCTTCCTGTTTGTTCTATTCCTTGCCGCGGTGGCGCATGTAACGTTCGTACACCGCTGGTCGATTATGAAGGTAATCTGGGCGGTTATCGCTTCGTTCCTGCCGTTCGGTACATTCATTCTGGATTCGCAGTTAAAGAAAGAGAGCTAAGCCCATACCTCACGAGTGCGATTCTACCAGATTTGACTGCCCGACTAAGAACATCCCTTGTTATCAAAATGAAAACCTCCCGGCCAACTGAAGGGTCCGGGAGGTTATGGGATCAGGTCAGGAAAACAGCTGCCTTCCCTTTTACGCGCAGCAACCGGTCCAATTCCAGGGAGCACAGCTGCCCCATCGCATAAAATGTAAAAATTCGGTATACTAAGATTAAGAAATGTTTATTGAGGGGTGCGAGATATGACGGAGCTTATCAAAGGAATTATCCCGGTCATCAGCAATCTGTTGCTGGCACTGGGCAACTTTATTCTCCACCGCAAACTCGATAGAACGGAGTGGAAAGTGCCTCAGCGCAAAGATCCTGCGAATTAAACGATTAGCCGTACGACGTAAGATGCTCAGAGTCCTGGCCAGAGGAAGGACTCTTTTTGTTGTTCATTCATCATTGTCCGGTTAGCTCGGCGGGCTTTTCTAACCATTCAAAGTCAGCCCTGTTCTAATCAACACGCCCTTGACGATTCGCGATCCACAGCAGCGCAAATGAGAACAGCAGGACCGCAGCCGTCCACGACCAGGCGTATCCATACTCTCCCGCATCGACCGCGCTATAAATTGCCGTGGGTGCCGTCTGCGTGCGATGAGGAATATTGCCCGCAATCATGATGGTGGCTCCAAACTCACCCAAAGCCCGGGCAAACCCCAGGATATAGCCCGTCATAAGAAAATGCGAAGAAAGCGGCAGCGTGATCCACCTGAGAACTTGGAATTCACTGCCCCCCATAGACCTCGCGGCTTCTTCCAGACTAGGATCGACGGAAGCAAAGCCCGATTTGGCGGTTTGATAGACGAGGGGGAACGCCACTACGACAGCTGCCAGTACACCCGCTCCCCAAGTAAATACAATCGGCTGCTGCCATAACCATTCTGTGATCCGGCCGATGACGCTTTTTCTTCCGAATACGATCAGCAGAACAAAGCCGATTACCGTCGGAGGCAGCACAAGCGGCAGCATGAACAGCGTCTCCACGACCGTTTTACCGGCAAAACGATACTGCCTCATCCAATAGGCGGCCCCGGTTCCCAGAATAAAAACAAGCAAACTGGCCGTGCCCGCAATTTTTACCGAAAGCCACAGCGGCGCCAAAAAATCTCCCCATGACAACGCTATATTACTCATCCGGCAGTGTGAAGCCATTCTTCACAAAGACAGCTTCCGCCTCTTTACCCTGCAGAAATGAATAAAATCTTGCCGCTTCCTCGCGGTGGCTCGAATTTGCGACGATTCCAGCCGGATATTCAATTTTGATATCCTTGGCTGCCGGGCCTTTCAGCTCGATAAGATTTACCTTATCCGAATAAAGCGCGTCGGTCTTATACACGAAGCCGGCATCCGCATTACCTGTCTCCACATAGGAAAGCACCTGCCTCACATCCTTAGCCAAGACCAGCTTGGCCATTGCAGGCTCCCACAAACCCGCTCCGGTCATCACGCGCTGAGCGTAACTTCCAGCCGGGACGGTTTTTGGATCACCGATGGCGATCCGGGTAACCGCCGGATTCGTCAGATCTTCCAGAAGACTCAGCTTAGCAGGTCCGGTCCGGGGAGTGATGAGAACCAGTTCATTAGTCAGCAGGACCTTGGATTGAGACGATTCTATGTATTTCTTATCGAGCAGCGCCTCCATTTGTGACGTTCCCGCTGCCAGGAATATATCCACCGGTGCACCCTGTTCGATTTGTTTTTGCAGTGAGCCCGTAGAAGCAAAATTGAACAAAATTTTGATAGGGCTATGCTGGTTCTCATACAAAGTGCCAATTTCCTCCATGCTATCCCGCAAGCTCGCAGCTGCCGATACGATTAATTCGACCTTCGGGACTGGAGTCTGTTCTCTGGTAACCGGAGAACTCTGCTCTTCTGCTGCCGAATTCGCGCTGGAGCAGGCTCCCAGAATCAATAGCAGTACCCAGAGCAGGCTCCGCATGGCACGTAAAACAGTCATACATCTTACCCCTTTGCAAATTTCCTTACTGGCAGTCCGGCATTCGTTCCCCTTCTGTATCCAACCGGACCGGGTCCTCTAGGCGTTTATTGTTCTCAGCTTCCTACCACATGTAAGCAATAAAAGCTGTTTTAGTCCCTTTCTCAAAGCCATTCTGCTCGTAGAAACGCAGGGTAGCCTCTTCTTTGGAACTTGTCATCAGCATGACTTTGTAACAATCAGCCTCTCTCGCCAGTTCAAGCGCTTTCTGTAAAACAAGCCCCCCATAGCCCTTCCGGCGATGATCTTCATGAGTCACCACATTCTCAATGACTCCGTATGGGCGTCCGCCTCTTGTCAGATTATTGACCCTCACCAGCACACATACGGCTGCAAGTCTGCCGCCGTCTTCTACCACGACAAAATCCATTTTGGGATCTTGGATCATGTCATCCCACAATTTCGTAAGTTCATCACTCGCGGGAATAACCGGATCATCCGGATTCAACTGCTGATACAGCTCAAGCAGTTGATCCAGTTCACTGGGCTTAATTAATCGAACAATCGCATTTGTACTCATAAATACACCTCGCTATTTTGTCAGGAATCCCGGCTAAGGGCTCGGTTTTCTGGGTTTGACCCGGTTTGTCGGGGCCGCTTCAAGCGGATTGTCCGGCCAGTAATGCTTCGGGTAACGCCCTTTGAGATCTTTTTTTACTTCAAAGTAGGTATTCTGCCAGAAGCTTTCCAAATCCCGCGTAATCTGGACGGGTCTTTGCGCCGGCGAGAGCAGGTGAAGCGTAAGCGGAACTCTTCCGCCGCATAGCCCCGGCGTCCTGCTTAGCCCGAACAATTCCTGAAGACGCACGGATGCGAATGGCGCTGCGGCATTGGAATAGTCGATTGGAATGCGTGATCCGCTCGGAACCGTGTAATGCGTCGGCGCTTCCTCATCGAGTCTTCTGCGCTTCTCCCAAGAAAGCATGGAGCCGAGAATGTCGGTGAGATTAAGCCGCTGGAGATCGTTCTTGCTTTTCATCCCGTAAAGATGCGGAGCCAGCCAGTCTTGCAGGGTGCAGAGCAACCGGTCATCCCTAACTTCAGGCCACTCCTTATCTGCCGAAGCCATAAATTGGAGCCGCTGCTGAAGCTGGCGGGATGTACGGCTCCAAGGGAGAATCGCGAGCCCCTCCAGCCGGATGCCTTGCAGAAGCGCGGTCAGAACCTGTTCAGGATCCTGCCGGGTAAGCATCCCTTCGCGCAGCGTTACTGACCCCAGCATGACCTTCCTTCTGCTGCGTACGGCTTGTGCCTCCCGGTCCCAGACGGTACGAATCTCGGTCTCTATCGCCTCGGCCAAATGATTTTCCAGCTCTTCCAGCTCTACGGGAGCAGCAAGATAAATCCGGCTTTCCGCACCTTGATCGTCGAGCTCTGCGCAGACAAGCCAAGGAGCGGCCGATAGCCGCTGCATATCGGGGAACGCTGCCCCCCTGCCGCTGCTCAGCAGATAACGGCCCGTCGAGCGCTGCCGTGCTATCCGGTCCGGGAAGGCAAAAGCGAGTAGCAGGCCGGTGAGCGCCGCGTCCGCAACCTCGCTGCGGGGTACACCGAGCTCTCGCTTCCAGCGAGCAGCTTCGGCGTGAAGGCGGCTTACGGACGCGGCATCCGCTCTGCTTGTGCCCGCTGTCCGCTCTTCTGCGGCTTCGTCCTGCGCGCCCCCGCCGCCAGCGGTCAAACCCGGCAGGCGGTTCCTGCCCGGCTGGTCGCCGCTCTCAGCAGGGCGGGACTCCCTTTGCGCCCCACCCGCACTGCGGAGCGCTTCGACGCGCAGCCGCAGATCCGCGTCCCGTCCTTCGGGCGTGGAGCGGAGAATATCACGCTCGCCGAGAAGCACCGCCACCTCGCAGGCCAGCCCGCCTGCGCCGAGCTCCAGCGCCCGCAGCGCCATATGCGCGAGACGCGGGTGCAGCCCGAGCTCGGCCATACGCCGGCCGTGCGGCGTGATCGCGCCGCACGCATCCAGCGCGCCGAGCTGCCTCAGCAGGCTGCAGGCCTGCTGGTAAGCCGCCTTCGGCGGGAGGTCCAGCCAGCGCAGCTCCTCCGGCTGCGCGCCCCAGGCCGCCAGCTCCAGCGCCAGCGGCGCTAGGTCGGCCTCGGCAATCTCAGGGCTGGAAGACGGCGCCAGACGGCTTTCTTCCAGCTCCGTCCACAGCCGATAACAGACGCCCGGCTGCAGGCGTCCTGCCCGGCCCCGCCGCTGATCGGCCGACGCCCGTGACACCGGGACAGTCTCCAGTCTGCTCATCCCGGTGCGCGGAGAGAACTTCGACACACGGGTCAGCCCGCAGTCAATAACGATGCGGATTCCCCCGACCGTCAGGCTGGTCTCCGCAATCGTGGTGGCAAGCACAATCTTGCGCCTTCCTGCGCGGTCAGGCTCGATAGCTTTATCTTGGGCCTCCTGAGAGAGACTGCCATAGAGCGGCAGGACAGCTGCATCCGCCTCACTGAGATTAGCTTTAAGTTCTCTTGCCGCTCTCCGGATTTCCGGAGCACCCGGAAGGAAGACGAGCATATCCCCTTCTTCGTCCGCCCATGCGGACAAAATAGCCTTAACCGCTTCATTCTCAATGCGACCTTTGGCCGGCTGCGTCAAATAACGGGTTTCAACCGGATAGCTGCGTCCTGTGCTGCTTAGAACAGGAGCATCTTCCAGCAGTATGGATACCGCATCCGCATCCAGCGTCGCAGACATGATCAGAATTCTTAAATCATCCCGGAGCAAAGACTGTGCCTGAAGACAGAGCGCCAGCCCCAAATCGGCATGCAGACTGCGCTCGTGAAATTCATCAAAGATGACGATTCCGACCTGTTCAAGCCCCGGATCATGCTGCAGCATTCTCGTCAGAATTCCTTCGGTGATGACTTCAATCCGCGTATCCGGGCCGACTCGGGTATCCGAACGCATCCGGTACCCGACGATCCCGCCAACCTTGTCACCCAGAGAGGAAGACATGTATCCGGCGGCAGATCGTGCAGCGAGTCTCCTGGGCTCCAGCATCACAATTCGTTTATTCATAAGCCAAGGCTCGTCCAATAAGGCTAACGGTACAAGCGTAGTTTTGCCTGCTCCAGGCTCAGCGGTCAGAACAGCGCATGATCGTTCCTGAAGCGTTTTTTTCAACTCCGGAAGTATAGTTTCAATAGGTAATGGCACAAGTAATACCTCCGAATGTGTTTATCCCCAAGCTTAACAACCCTCTTAACAGCATAAACCAAGGTACTGCTTTTCGTCTATCCGCGCAACCGGACCGGCTGACTCCTTACTCCCTGTTTATTTCTCTCTAGCCCGCAGGGAATGAATATCATCAACCGGAAAAATATTTAGGATCGGTCTTCTTCTAGTTCTTTGGTAGGGCGGGCATCATTTGGCTAAACAAAATCGTTCTTTAGTTTAAGATTCCTATGTAATCATACTGCCGGGATCAGCTGCATAAGTTGCCATCGAAAGTCATACAGGAAAAGGTGTACCCGAAAGAATGGTTGCCGATACCATCCCGGCAGACGATTAAAGTTATTTAGACTGGATGCGTTACCTTAAGAGCGGCAATAGCGTTACTGCTTGCGACAGAAAAGATCGAGGCGGGACTTCCGAACTATTCATCGGAAGGCCTCTCCTCTACCTCTTCGGCAGTCCATGCCTCATCTGGATCGGCACGGTCTGCTTCCGCTGACACATGAACGATGACGGTAGCCGTTTGCGTTCCTTTTTCCGGATCGCGGATTTTGACCGTAAAGCTGTCCATCCCTTTAAAATGCGGATTCGGCGTGTACGTGTAGGACCCGTCAGAAGCTACAACTGCGGTTCCGTTACCGGGAGGAGTATTAAGGCTGCAAGGCGGGCTCTCCACATCCGAATCGTCCTTAGGTGCCTGTTCGCAGACGGGCGCCGCATTCACAGGTCTATGAATTTGTACTGCACTCGATGAAATATGAGCCTTAACAGGCTGAACATCTTGGAGGGCGGCTGCCCGGATTGTAACAGAACCTGAATAAGACACTCCATTATTATCTGTAACCGAATAAATAAACGCATCCGTTCCCGTAAAACCGCTGTACGGCCTATATCCAAACTCCCCCGTAGAGCCTAAGACGACCGTGCCGCTAGAAGGTGCTTCTGTGAGGCTGTAAGACCGGACCCGCCCCTCTGTCTCTGCGCCTACCGCCATGAACCGGCCGCTGACCGGCAAATTCTCCTCGAAGCTAAGTGTCATATCTGCTGCACTCACTAACCATGCCCCCTGGAGAAGGCTGCTGGCGGGCGCACATAATCCGCTGATGGCGGTCCAAGGATTCTCCGGCGGCTGTACTCCCTCCTCATCCCTCACAAGAAGCGATATCTCCCCAAACGGTTTTGTATCATGCTGATAAAGCACCGCCAGCACCCAGTTTGTAATACCGGCCCTATCCTCTGCACGGTCACCGGTACCAGGTAATCCGCCGATCGTATAAATACCTGCACCACCAGCCTGGATCACAGAAGTAACCTCGGCATAACAGATGATAGACGAATGCTTGGTGTCAGCATCTGCTCCCGGTTCATTTACCTCTTTTGAAGCTGCAATAGCCGCGGGGTCTATACTTCCTGCCGCCGTTAAACGGAACGTATCCGCCTGATTCGTTAAGATTATCGGGCTGTCCTCGGCGGGGATTCCTTCTTCCCCCGTGTATGAAGGACTGTATCCTCCCCAGATCAGTTCTGCATAGAGAACCGTGCTCTGCTCCGGCAGCACCAGCTCGGCGGATGACGCAAGAATATGATAATCTGTACCGCCGATGATACTAGCCGCGCCGTTAACCTGTGCCGAGAACCTCTTCTTATAGTGCACAGCATACCCTCCTCTCTTCGCTATTGAAAGTCTATGCAGCTGCCCGGGCCGTATTGCCCGGCATAACTTGGCCTTCATCTAAACAGCTTCATCCTTTTTTTGTAAACGAATAAAATAGAACAGCGTCCCCCGACACTAGTCGAAAGACGCTGTATGGATAATCATCTTGAGGTAGACAGCTGCTAGGTTGTCGACACCAGCTTGCCCGCTGATGCTTGCTCAGAGCTTTGCGACAATTGCGGAAGAATTGTCGCGAGAAGCAGCATCCCGGTACAGCCGGTGAAGAAAATAAGAATTCCCATTCCCCAGGCGGGAAGAAAGCCGCCGATAATGACATTGATCGCACATACAAAATGTGCCCCGCTGTAAAGCATACCGTTAATGGCCATATATGAACTGCGGGCATGGTCCGGCACGATGTTCACGAGAAACGCCTGCTTGATCGGCACGTAGATTAATTCTCCGATTGTGGCTACTAACATCAGAAGGATCAATGCCCATGGCGAGCTGCCGAATACGAGATAGCTGTAACCGGCAATATTCAGAAACAGGCCGATAAACATCGTTTTGGTATCGGCCCGCTTTTTGAGCAGATAGCCGGTAAAGAGGGACAGCACGACAATCGCTATCGTATTCTCAGTCCGGAGTATGCCGAGCAGTTCCAGGCCGCTGATTTCCTGCCACAAGCCGGGAAGAAGCGATACGGAATCTATCTCTTTCTCCATCCGGATTGCAATGTATTCCGTCAGATTGAATTCCACCGAAACCATCAGCAGGCTGGCCGATACATAGATCATAAATGTGCGGTCACGGAATACCTGGCGGTAACTTTTGAGTACAGCAAGCGGACTCCCGACGGCAGATGAATATCGAACTGCGTGTTCCTGCTGATAGGGCTGGAGCGTCTCTGATAAGTACAGCCACGTAAACAGAAAAGAAATGACCGTGATGACCGTTACCGCTATCAGCAGCTCGAATAAATAAGAACTGAATAAAAACGCCCCTGCCAGGCTTGCTATCGAAATCGATAAATTATTCAGCCAGTATGTAATCCTGTACATGAACTTCCGCGAGTCCGGTTCCGTTACATCAATAAGCATGGCATCTGACGCGGGCCTGCTCAATCCCCAGCCCGCCCCGACAACTACGCTCATGATGAGTGTCAGATAGGGGGACTGCAGCCAGGGGGAGTTGGCGAGCGCCATCGTCATATAGGCTGCGGCGCAGATCAGTTCAGCTGTCAGCATCAGCTTCTTGCGTCCGATCCGGTCGGCGTAATATCCGCCCATGAAGGTGGTAACGACACCTGCGCTAATGCTCGCCATAACGGCAAGACCCGCGGCCGTCGTTCCAAGCGTTTTGGCAAAATAAACGGCCATGAACGGCAGCACCATGTTGCTAAGCATTCCCGTCATGAAATGCATTCCGATTCTAATTTGTACGTTAGGGTGAAAATCTGTAAACTTCATGCGTCATTCCTCTTTTTCTAGCTGCAGCTGTTGGATTAAGTTTCTACAGTTTACCAGACAGCTCTGCTCTGAAATAGGGAAAGAATCGTTTTAATTCTTCCCCTTTTCCGCCCCTTTTTTCAAAAAATGAATCTGTACCGGAGTTAAATCGCTGCGCAATGAATCTAAAAGCTGCCGCTCTGCGTAGTAAAAAGAATGGATCAGTGAACATACAGGAGGCAGACAATATATGAATGAACAAGAATCTAAGGAACAGCTCCTTCATGAATTAAAAATGATTGAAAAATGGGAAGACGATCAGAAAGGCTTATTTTTCTGGGAAAAGCTCGGACGGCTTCCGTTTGTGCTGCTGGACAGACTAACACCAAAATTTTTGCAGGACCGGATCGGACAACTTATTGATGAAATGGGAAGCTATCTTCAAACTGGCGGACGCTATCTGGTTTCTCAGCGGGGAAGTCTGGAACACCTCAGCAAGCATACACGGATTAAAGGGGACGGGGACAAATCTGCGGTTGCGTCTATCGAGGAAGCGTCCAGACTCCCTCTTGCCGCAATGGACCGCGCAGCGGACGCTTTATCGGAATCCCGCTCCGCAATGGCAACCGTTCAAGGGGCTACTACCGGTTTCGGGGGTATTTTCACACTGGCAATCGATATCCCGTCCCTGCTGGGACTCTCTCTTAAGGTGCTTCAGGAAATAGCCGTCTGCTACGGATATGATCCTAATGACAAGAAGGAACGGATTTTTATCATCAATTGCCTCCAGTTCTCATCGTCCGACATTGTCGGTAAAAAAGCCATTCTGGAGAAGCTCGCCCTGTATGATGCACCCGAGCGCCAGAATCAGGCCGCGGCTCAAATCCAGGGCTGGCGGGAAGTCATCGCCACCTACCGGGATAACTTCGGATGGAAGAAGCTGTTTCAGATGATTCCCATTGCCGGAATGCTGTTCGGGGCGTATTTCAACCGCGGCACCATTAAAGACGTGGCGGAAGCGGGCAAAATGCTGTACCGCAAGCGCAGAATTCTGGAGCGCTTGAGTACACAAACGCTTGAACAGGGGGCAAGTCCGGAAGAACCGGATAAAGCATCCGGACACGGGCAAATATAGCGGATCGGCAAACACCAGGCATTCGCAGGGTGCCGCCTTGCTTGCAAAAACGTTCCTCTGCTGCTTCTTTCTTTAAGCAGCGGGGAACGTTTTTTCGTGCGCAGCCATCAAGTTAAGTCTTCATAATTCCGACCGGATTAATCGGTTTGAGAAAAGCATAAAATCCTTCTCCTTTGAGCAAAGTAGTTCTAGCTCGCGGCTACCGGATAACCGGAGTTCCAAAGCAAGTCAACTCGAGGAGCGTGGATCGCCGTATGGAGGCGAAGAAAAAATGGGACCTCATTTCCGTGGCATCGATTCCTCTAATCATGACGCTCGGAAATTCAATGCTTATCCCCATTCTGCCATTAATTCGCGAAAAGCTGGCCGTTACATCATTTCAGGTCAGTCTACTAATAACGGCTTATTCGCTTGCTGCCATTCTGCTGATTCCCGTTGCGGGTTTCCTCTCCGACCGGTACGGCCGCAAAATTGTCATCATTCCCAGCCTGATAATTGCCGGAATCGGGGGAGCAGTCTGCGGACTCGCGGCTTGGTTTATGCCCCATCCCTATACGATTATTTTGGCGGGCAGGCTGCTTCAAGGTATAGGAGCAGCCGGAGCTGCTCCGGTCGCAATGCCGCTGGTGGGCGACATGTTCACAAGTGAGAGCGATGTCAGCAGCGGGCTTGGTCTTGTCGAAACCGCCAATACGGGCGGGAAAGTACTCAGCCCCATCCTGGGCTCCGCACTCGCGTCCATTATCTGGTTCCTGCCCTTTCTGGCGATTCCGGTCTTTAGCCTGATTTCAATCCTGATGGTTGCATTCCTGGTCAAAAACCCGGCTAAAGCCACAAAATCCAAGCAGGAAGCCTCAGCAAATCCGGCTGATAAAGAGCAGGGAAAACAACCATCCGCACTTGTAACCCGGCCAAAATCCAAAGAACAAGAACAACCTCCGGTATCGTTGCCTGTGTTTATCAAAGAATTAAAGTGGATTTTCTCTAAAAACGGCCGCTGGCTTTACGCCATCTTCACAATCGGCGGCATTGCAATGTTCCTCTTATTCGGCTCGCTCTTCTATTTATCGGAGCTGCTTGAAGACAAATACAAGCTAAGCGGCATACTAAAGGGTTGTGTCCTTGCCATTCCGCTATCGCTTCTTTGTATCACCTCGTTTATCACCGGCAAAATCATCGGCCAGCATAAAAAGCGGATGAAGTGGTTAACATTCGCAGGCTGTGTTCTGGCATTGGGTGCGACACTCGGCAGTAATGTCATGATTTCATCTCTGCCTATGCTGATTTTCATGCTGTCTTTACTCGGAATCGGCATCGGACTCGCACTACCGTGTCTGGATGCTTTTATTACGGCGGGTATCGACAAATCTCAGCGCGGTACGATCTCCTCTTTCTACAGCAGCATGAGGTTTATCGGAGTTGCAGCGGGTCCTCCCGTTATATCCCTGCTCTTGACCCGGGTGCCCGGCTGGATATTCTATGTAATGGCTGCTGCTTGTCTGATCGCGGCCGCTCTTGCCCTGTTCGCTATTCACCCCCGAACAGATGTGGATCAGCCGGCTGCCGGCTCATAAACCAAGCAAGCCCGTCCGAGAAGGCACGGGCTTGTTCTTATTCTTTTATCCAGGCAAGCTTCACGTTCATTTCCTCAATGCAGCCTGAATGGTCCATTTGGAGATTGGAAATCAGGGGGGTAACCGGGTAAGCCTCCATCTGGGACGCTTCGTAAGGTTTCAAGAGAGGTATGAGCTCGTCCGTCCCGATTTCCTTGTTCAGCAGCCAATCCTCAAAAGAATCCTGATTCAAGATAACCGGCATCTGGTTATGGAATGAGGTAATCAGACGATTGGATTCGGTCATCAGAAAGGTGCAGGTCCGCAGTTCATTCCCCCGCGGATCGGTCCAAATATCATATAGACCCGCGACGCCAAAAACTTTGCGGCTTCGCAGCACCACTCTCATTGGCAATTTCTTCTTGCCCTCGCTTTGCCAATAATATAATCCCGAGCACGGAATGACGCACCGCTGTCTTCTGAATATTTTGCGGTAAGCCGGATTAAGATGTGCGGACATCCCGTCGGCGTTCACCGCATCCTTCGCCCAGAATGGAACCAATCCCCAGCGGTATTCATCCAGAATACGCCGTCCGTTGGCATGCAGCACAACAGGTACATGCTGTCTTGGCGAGATATTGTAGCGGGCTTTGTACATACTTGGCACATGATCAATCCCGAAATAAGTTTGAATTTCCTGTAAATCGGCTGATAAGGAATATTGTCTGCACACGCTTCAAAGCACCCCTTTCCTATGGGGGTTATTGTTCGCTCAAAAAGGAATAATATACAAAAGTTCCGAGTCTCTTAAATTTTTTGCGACAAAATTCGACACGAATTATTTGGATCACCCCCTCTTTTCAGGTACAATAGGCAGAGGAGTTTTATGGACGGGCCGAGCTACGAAGGTCAAACAGGATTGCTATTACACAAAATTAGTATCTCTCTTTTTGGATAAGAACAAAAGCACGTCTCACGTGCCTTTAAAGAAGTTCTCCACTTTTTGGAACCGCACGAGCCTGCCCGCGTTCATAATTCCTTAATATTTTTTTAGTATAACGGTATAGATCGATTAGGAGAGGAGTCATTGCATGAGCAATCGATGGAAAGATTGGTACAAAAGTCTGTTTCTATGGACAATCGTGATGCTGATTGCCAAAATGGCACTGTTCCGGATCTTGGTCTATGACAAACTGACTCTTGATAAAATATTTGTAGACGCCTTTGATGTTATTATTGTCGCTAGCTTAATCGAGCTGTTCAAGCCCGGGCGCCTTAAAACAACGTTGTTCTGGACTTATAACGGTTTAGTCAGTTTGGCATTGCTTGCATCCACCATTTATTTTCAAAACTTTGGAACAGTACCTATATACACAACGCTAATGCAGCTAAATCAAGTCGGACAAGTTTCTTCGTCCGTCCGTTCTATTCTGAAGCCGATCGACTTGCTGTTCATCGCGGATATTGTGGTTATACTAGCCCTTTCCTTCCTGATGAGAAGAAAAGCCCGGTTCTCAGAGCCCAAATTCAAACTGCCTTCACCTATCGCCTATGCGCTGATCTTCGTCAGCGTACTGCTGACTTCAAGTTCGATTGCTGCAGCATCCAGCACTAAGAACGAACTGAAGAAAGGCGAAGAGCTCGGATTCTTTGCCTATCAGGCTATCTCTTTGTGGGATGGACTCAAGGATAAGAATTCACGTACCTACGCGAACACGACAGAAGTGGCACAGAAACTGAAAGAGATAGAAGCTGCCTATCCGTACGGTTCCGCAGCGGGTTCAGGCGCAGCGCCTGCTTACTTCGGATCGGAGCAAGGCAAGAATGTCATCGTCGTCCAGATGGAAGCGATGCAGAACTTCCCGATCAACCTTGAAGTGAACGATCAGATGGTCACACCTGTTCTTAATGAGCTCACTTCTTCAAGCTTCTACTTCCCGAACGTGTTCCAGCAGGTTGGACAAGGGAATACGTCGGATGCTGAATTTATCTCCAACACTTCGATTTATCCTACGGGCACGGTTGCCATGTCCGCCGGATTCAGCGACCGTGAGCTGCCGAGTATGCCCCGTCTTCTTCATTCGCTAAAATATGAATCGAATACGTTTCATGTCAACGACGTGAAGTTCTGGGACCGTAACAAGATGTATCCGGCATTAGGCTTTGACCGATATTTCGACAAGCCATTCTTTAATAACGACCAGTTTAACGCCTTCGGAGCTTCGGACGAAGAAATGTACCGGGCAGGTATGGAGCAGCTGGTGGAGCTGAATAAACAGCAGAAACCGTTCTATGCGCAGTTCGTCGCTACTTCCGGCCATCATCCTTTTAAAGTTCCGGCGGATAAGAACAAGTTTAAGCTGCCTGATTCGCTCAAAGGCAAGCAGCTCGGCGATTATATTGAAACTGTACATTACGCGGATTACGCACTCGGTACGCTGATTGATAATCTGAAAGCAAATGGCATGTGGGAGAACACCGTGCTTGTGATATACGGGGATCACTTCGGCTTGCAGCCTCAAGACAACAGCCCCGAAGAAGTTAATAATTTGCTGGGAATCAAATATGATCCGCAGATTTCACGGTTTAATATTCCACTCATTATTCATTCGCCTTCTCTGCCGGAAGGCAAGACAGTCGAGACAACCGGCGGCCAGGTGGATATTCTGCCTACAGTCGCTAACCTGCTTGGAATTAGACTCGACAATAATGCCTTTGTACCGTTTGGGCATGATCTGTTGAATGTAACGAATAACATTATCGGTATGCGTTACTACCTGCCGACCGGCTCTTTCTTTAATAACGAGATTATGTTCGTACCGGGAGAGGGTTTTGAGGACGGACGTGCAGTCGATCTCAAGACACTGGAACCAGTCGCCGATTTCAGCAAGTATAAGAAAGACTACGACTACATCATGGACTTTATGGAACTGAATGATGAGTATGTCAAACTATTGCCAAAGCGGAAGTAAACGTAAAGTATAAGAAAAATGCCTTAATCCTATAGGATCAAGGCATTTTTTCTTATTCATCTCACTTCGGGCAGATCCGGTATAACCTGCGGCACCGGATGTTCAGCCCTCCTGGAATTATTCTTGATTCAGAACATGCTCACGGTACGCGGAATGACGCGTTGGCCCTACGTACTGGTTCAGAGGGAAGGAATACCGGATAGCCTCGGTAATAAATGCCTTGGCTGTGAGTACCGCTTCACGGACTGATCTGCCTTTGGCAAGTTCAGCCGTAATCGCCGCGGAATATGTGCAGCCGGCTCCATGAGTATTCGTGGTCTCGATCCGGTCGGATTCCAGCAGCTCGAATGTCTCTCCGTCGTAGAGCACATCTACGGCTTTTTCATGCTGCAGTTTACCGCCGCCTTTGATCAAGACGTACCCCGCGCCGAGCTTCTTGATAACAGCAGCCGCTTCTTTCATATCATCGACTGTGCGCAACGGCTCACGGCCGCTAAGCTGTGCCGCCTCGAACAGGTTCGGCGTAACAATTGTCGCCCGCGGCACGAGTACATCACGCAAACTGACAGCCGTCTCCGGATGCAGGACCTCGTCATTGCCCTTGCAGACCATCACGGGATCAATAACCACATTGCCGACCTTCTCGCGGTCGATCGTCTGGGCGACGAGTTCAATGATTTCCACTGAGCCGAGCATGCCCGTCTTCATGGCATCGACACCCACACCGTGCAGGACCGTATCAAGCTGCGGAGCCAGCACATCCGTGGAAATCGGGAATACCAGGTGCGCCCAGCCGTTATAAGGGTCCATCGTTACGATAGTCGTTAATGCTGTCATTCCGTACACGCCGCGCTCCTGGAATGTTTTGAGATCGGCCTGGATACCGGCTCCCCCGCTGGTATCCGATCCGGCAATCGTTAATGCTTTGTACATAGCTGCGTCCTCCTTGCTATAAAACCCCAAGTTGATTGTCGTCATGCCTAATCGATAAGACTCGTCCGACAGATATTCATCTTTCTATCCTACGCCAGACTCTGCAATTTCGCAATATCCAACTATTCATTAAACATACATTTCCGATCGGATAATCTTTATTTCTTGCACCTATCAAAAAAAGCTCCTGCAAGCCGGTCATGCCGGGCTGCAAGAGCTGTTTCGGATTCTCGAAGACCCTGTTCTAGAGCAGTGTCTTAAAATCATCGGATGAACGCTCATCCTCCAAAGCAAATTCAAAATCTTCAACATCGAACACCTGGACGGGAACTTCCCCCTGGATCATTTTGTCCACAAGTTCAATCTGATCCGTAAGCATCGGCACCTTCTCGTGGATAGCCGTAAGAATCAATTCTGTTTCAATCGGATCGAATATTTCACCGTAATGAGCGTTATCTACGGAGTTAATAATCGTAAACGATACCATCTCGTTGACCAGAATCGGCGGACTTTTACGCCAGGGAACGGCAAGCGCCCGCTCGATTTTCTTCTTATTGAGTGAATCCTCGAAAAATTGAATGAGTTCCCCGATCATGCTCTTAACGTGCGCATCTTCCTGCTCATCCGGCATTACGGGCTCCGGGCTATCCTTCAATTCGTACAACTCCGCTAGTGTTGAGTACGGCAGAATATATTCTACCGGACGGCTCGGCACCATCAGTTGTCCGTATATGGCAACCAGGACGGACTCGATGACAAAGCGTCGGCCCATCATTTCTCCCCCTCCTGTAAATCGGCACAGCCTAAAATAGTCAAATACCATCATAACACTTAGGAGCGGGTCCTTCCACCACTCGTGCGCATTTTTTACAGGAAGAAATGAGAGATTTCAAATCAGCTGGACCGTAAACCTGAACGCTCTAACAGGATTCTGAGATTTACAAATGATTTGCGGCCTTGTTCAAGGCGTCCGCCGACTCCGTCACTTTGACGGTAGATGAGCCTATGAGATCAATGATCTCCCCAAGAGAACCCATTTCGGATTTCACACGCTCCGTCTCATTGAGACTGCTCCGCATGGATTCCGTGATCCCATCGAACACTTGCCGGGCTTCAGAAGCCTCCTTCTGCCCGCTCTCCACAAGCGCCCTTACTTCATGGATCGCACCGGCGACAGTTCCGGTAATCCGGTTAGAATGCGCGATAAGATCGGAAATACGGCTGACCGTATGCTTCGTATCATCGGAAAGCTTCTGCACTTCCCCCGCTACGACGGCGAATCCTCTTCCCTGCTCGCCGGCCCGCGCCGCTTCAATAGATGCGTTCAAAGACAACAGCTTCGTCTGATTGGCTATTTCCTGCACGCTCACGGCAATGGTTTGAATTTGTCTGGCCGATTCACTCAACTGCCCGACGGATTTCTCCATCATTTGGGCGCCTGACGTAATGGTTTCCATACGCTGCTCCAAATCACGGATTTTGGCATGACCCCTAAGCGCCATCTGCTGAGTTTCTCTTGATTTATCAAAGCTGTGACGAAACGAATTCTGCACTTCTCCGCTGCTTGAGATCAGTTCACGTACGGAGGTACTGGTCTGCTGTGTCAGGGCCGATAATTCTTCGCTTACGTCCGAAATTTTGCTTTTAACCTCATTCTTGATCCTTTGATACTGCATTTGCTTCTGACGCTCATTCTCCTGTTCGTAAGCCTCCAGCACAAGCTGCTGCTCAAAATTCAGAAGTTTGGATACAACGGTGATCAGCTGCAGACTATCCTGGCCATGCGGGAATAAATTATGTATGAGTTGAAGAAAGGCGTTCTGCAGATTCTGAAAAGCGCCCATATACCACTTCGGAGCAAGTCCAATCCGCTGGTGAACCTCTGCAATCCGAAGTCTTTTGGCAATAAAATCGGCATCCACTCGCCCGGAGAACATTTCGATCAAATGCTCTCTCAGCGTTTGTCTGAGTCGTTCTACCGTACTTTGATCTTCAATAATCTTCTTGAGACTCTGCACGTTAAGCACCGATTGATAGAAAGCTTCCACGATGACATCAATGTGTTCCGCTATAAGAGGCTGCACGGCACGAAGGACCAACATGTCTTCCTGCGTAAGCCCGATCATCCGGACCTGCTGACCCATCTCCAGATCCGCACCGACATCCAGAACACCTGTCCCTTTCTGCTTCGCCTGACTTAACAATTCACTGCTGCCAGTTGCAGTCCCGCCGGATTTTTTTGAGAAAAAATGAAAAGGACAACGGCTCATCTGCTATCACTCCAACCCTAATTTAGTTTCAACTAGTTCTTTGGATCTAGTTTAGCATACTTTGTTCAATGTTTGTATAATGTTTTAATCTAAAATGTGCCTTTTATTTGTTTATTAGCAGATTACTAACAAAGCCTAGTAAGATCAAAGTTTACTTATGCTGGACAACAAAAAACCGGCCTTCCCTCCCAGGATAGCCGGTTTACTCGTTATGATTTTTTAAGAATGGATTCGATAGCTTCCAGTTCATCCGAACTAAATGCCAGATTACGGACAGCGGCCGCATTCTCCACAATTTGTGACGGCCTGCTTGCTCCTATCAGAGCGGATGTCACGCGACCTTCTCGAAGCACCCAGGCCAGGGCCATTTGCGCGAGAGATTGTTCACGCTGCGCCGCGATCTCACCCAGCTGCCGGATCTGCCGGAGTTTCTCCTCCGTGACGTCTTGTTCGTTCAAGAAGATAGACGGCTTGGCCACGCGGGAATCCGCCGGAATACCGTCCAGGTATTTGTTCGTCAGTAATCCCTGAGCCAGAGGAACATAAGCGATACTTCCAACCCCCTCTTCGCTCAGCACATCCTGCAGCCCGTTCTCGATCCAGCGGTTAAACATAGAATAGGCGGGCTGGTTAATGAGCAGGGGTGTACCGAGCTCTTTGAGAATGCGCACAGCTTCTGCGGTTTGCTGCGCATCGTAGTTCGAGACGCCCACATACAAAGCTTTACCTTGACGCACGAACGAATCCAGCGCCATCATCGTTTCTTCCAGCGGCGTTTCGGGATCGAACCGGTGTGAATAAAAAATATCCACATAATCCAGTCCCATCCGCTTCAGGCTCTGATCCAGACTGGCAGTCAGGTTCTTGCGGGAACCCCATTCACCATAAGGCCCTTCCCACATCAGATAGCCCGCTTTTGAAGAAATAATCAGTTCATCGCGGTAGGAGGCCAGATCGCTTTTGAGAATGCGACCAAAATTCTCTTCCGCTGATCCTGGCGGCGGTCCATAGTTGTTCGCAAGATCAAAATGGGTGATGCCCAGATCAAAGGCGGTACGGATCATAGCCCGGCTGTTCTCAAAAGCATCCGCACCTCCGAAATTATGCCACAAGCCGAGCGAAATAGCAGGCAGCTTCAAGCCAGAGCGGCCTGCACGGTTATAAGGCATCGTGCTGTAACGTTCTGAATGGGCCAAATAAGTAGACATGTGTTACACCTCCGGTATTATAGTTGCTTCAAATTTCTATCGCTCTCTTCAAACGCAGCGTCAGGCTTCTTCTCCCCGCCAGTCAAACCCGACTGCGTTAAGAAAAGCGCGGGCAATCGCCATATGCCCGGACTGGTTAGGATGAACGCGGTCCCAGGCGAGGGCTGCCGCATAGTTGTGCTTCAGGAGTTGGTCCATCGCCGCCTGAGTATCTACAAATACCGTATCATACTTCTCGGCGATGCGCCGGACAACTGCCCCGTATGCATCCATCGTAGCTCTCATCGGGTCCTGCTCGTTCGGCTCCAAATAGAAAGGAGTCATCAGTACGAGACCTTTTAGCTGTGATCTAGTCTCGAATACAAGCTTCTCCAGCACTTCTGCGTACTCTTCCAAGTATACATGTTTCTCCGTCATTAGCGGAGCGTCGTACTGCCTCCATACATCATTTATTCCAATCAGGATCGACAGCCAATCCGGCTTAAGATCCAGAACATCGCTCTTCCAGCGTTCTTGAAGATCGCGGACCGTATTGCCGCTTATCCCCATATTGATGACGCGGATTCCCAGCGAAGGATATGCGGATTGAAGCAGCGAATCCGTCTGCATCACATAACCGCTTCCGCGCGCTTCCACTCTGCCTTCCCCATACGGCCGCGCACGGCCGCAATCGGTAATCGAATCACCAATCATAACCAATTTGTCACGTTTCTCGAATCTCATGTGTTAGACGCCCTCCTTATGACCTGCCTCTAGCTATTTCGCCTTTGAGGGACAAATCCCCTGCCGCAGCGCAAATAAAAAACAGCTCCCCGTGAAAGCTGTTCGATCTTTAACCGGCCATATTATTCTTGGCATCCTGCGGACTATAGACGGAGATATGATCAACGAGACCGGTAGACTTAGGAATGACGACCTTCAGTTGAAAGTCACCTGCCGGATACGTATAGATCGTATCTTCACCGTTGACTGTCGTATCCGCCGGTTCGCCGAGAGCCTGCTTGACTGCTGTTACATTATATTGATTCAACGATGCGGCATAGGAACGCACATCAAAAATCTTCATGCCCTTATTGAAGCCGAAAGTAATCTTCTCTTTAGAATAGGTGGCGTACATGCCCTTACCCGCACTTTCCTGCTTATCGGGTTTGCCCCATTTCCGCTCGACTTCATCGAATAAGTCGATGTGGGCTGCAAACTCCGAACCCTTAACCTCACCCTTACGGGCCAGAGCCAGGATGCTTTTCAATTCAGATGAAGCCTTGCTCTCCGTATTTCCTGTTCCATCAGGCGTTGTCGATGGAGCTGGCGCTGTCTCTGAAGGAGATGCAGTCGGTGCCGGTGCCGATGTCGGTGCCGGTGTCGCGCTTACCGCAGGTGTAGGGCTTGCCTCAGGCGGCGGGCTGGCATTCGAACTGCAGGCAGACAGGGATAAAGGAACTAGTAAAGCGGCAGTCAGGGGAATGCTGTAGAATCCTCGCTTTTGCCGGTTATATTTCATACTGATTCACTCCCTTTTCTAATGCTTCATTACCCTTGATCGGCAGGGAGTCAAACAAAACAACCCGAAGATCAGGCAGGCACTGACTCTTTGTTGAGAAGAAGAGATCCAACTGCATGTATATCTATCAGAGAACAGACCACGATTTGCCGCCATCTTTGGTCTGGACGAGAACCGAGCGTTTCTGATCTTTGGTTTCCAGCAGAATCCAGCCTACGTTCTCCGAAATAAACTGCATTTGGGTCAGTTGCGGATATTTACTCCACGTCTTCGATAAAATTTTATCCTCGTTAAGAGGCGTCCATGTCAAACCTTTGTCAGAAGAATGATAAACCAGATTCTTATTCAAATACCAGCCGTTCGTATCGTTCAGAAAAAACGGAAGAGTAAACGCGTTGGAAGCTTTCTCCGTCCGGATTTTAAAAGGCGTATACGTCCAGCTTGCCCCTCCGTCTTCCGTAAACAAGCCATGGAATTGATCGGTATCACTGTTCGGGCAAGTCAGCGGAATCCAGCCATTGGAACGATCCGTTCCGAAGAACACCGGCTGCAGAACGTCTACGACCTCACAAGCCTGCATTTGTTTGTTCTCATCCAGGACTTGACCGGCGTTCCAGCTCATTCCTCCGTCATCCGTCCGGTAGAGCTTCGGCTGTCCTTTAACTTCCATGGATAACCAGCCGTTCTTATCATTCTGGAACGTCATTCCGGTGACTGTCCCCCCCTGCGGAAGCGATGAGTCCGCTATACGCCGCCAGGTAGTGCCTGCATTGGAAGTAGCATAGAGGATATGACCCGAATCGGCTTGCTGCGGGTCCGCTATACTGAGCAGCCAGCCGCTTTGCGGCGTCCGGAAATCAAGCACGACCGGGTTCATCCCTTCCCCCAGCTCGGCAGCTTTCCAACTCGCGCCGCCGTCCTCCGTATGAAAGATCGTCGCGTGTTTATTATCAAGGTCACTGCGTACTACCCAGCCCCGCTGCTTATCCAGAAAAGAGACGGACTGGCCGTAACCGGGGGCGAACTTGAAATCATTCGCTGTGGGCGGGGATACATTCTGCCAGCTCTGGCCGCCGTCCTCCGTCCGGTACATGCGCAGCGCTTCCTTGGTCACCCCCCATGCGTAGCCGTTTCTTTCGTCAATCAGATGAAAATCCAGCAATCGGGTCTGGATTTGGAATTCCGACGGTGTTTCTTTCTTCGTATCGACGCCGGGTGAAGTACTCGGCGGCGGAGTTGGAGTCTGGCTCGGCGGCGGTGTCAGGGTCGGAACCGCCTGCCTCTCTGTATCCGTGCATCCAAACAGCATACCTGCCAGTATGAGGCTGGTTAAGATTAGAATAGTTCTGCTTCTCATGTTTGTACCTCCTGCCGTGCGTTCAACCGGACGCTTCCGGCGTTTCTGCCATGTCATTTCCAAGCGCATCCGGGCTTCTTTCTTTTCTTATTGTAATGAATTTTGCCGGCAGCTTCCACCTTATCCGTCTTCAGGCGGCTATAATCCGGCAAAACGCCCCATACTAAGAAAGTTGTCTCTCCCCAACTTCTTATACCCTCTCCATGTTTTCGGGAAAAGGTCAACACTGTTTCTCTAGACCCACACGGGTTCTGTCCGTTACGATAGAATTCACCGAATACTGCTGCACTTGGAGGAAGACGGATTGGAAGCTTATAACGAACTTAAAGAAGGCGAGCGAGGCGCCTGGACGTCGATTATCGCTTATATCGCGCTGTCCGCGCTCAAATTATGGATCGGCTACACCGCCGGCTCAAGTGCGCTGACAGCGGACGGGTTAAACAACACAACGGATCTTGTCGCATCTATAGCCGTATTAATCGGCTTACGCATATCCAGAAGGCCCCCCGACAAGGACCATCCCTATGGTCATTTCCGTGCAGAAACAGTCGCCGCACTCGTCGCATCCTTCATTATGTTTGCCGTCGGCATACAAGTATTTATTGGAGCGGTCAGGTCCTTCGGCGCACCGGTGATTGAGACGCCGGATATGATCGCCGCATGGACAGCCCTTGCTTGTGCAGCCGTTATGTACGGCGTCTACCTTTACAATATCCGTCTGGCACGAAAAATCAACAACAAAGCGTTAACAGCCGCCGCTTATGACAATCGTTCCGATGCTTATGTAAGTCTAGCCGCATTCGCTGGAATACTCGGTGCGCAAATGGGTCTGCCGTGGCTGGATCCTTGTACCGCTCTGCTTGTCGCTATCCTGATCTGCAAGACGGCCTGGGGTATTTTTATTGATGCCTCCCATGCACTTACGGACGGATTTGACGATACCAAACTGGAATCGTTCAAGAACACGGTAGCCGAGACGCCCGGTGTCGAATCCATTGAAGACCTCAGAGCACGTGTTCATGGCAATCAGGTGCTTGTGGATGTCGTCATTGTTGTGGACCACCGCTTAAATGTTGCGGAAAGCCACGATATTGCGGAGCATGTGGAGAAGCGGATGTTTAATAAGCACAAGGTGGGGCATGTCCACGTTCATATCGAGCCTTCGAGTTCCTAGATCAGACTTAGGGCGGATACGAATTTGTTCATAAGAAACCGTCCCGATCATGCAGCGGGACGGTTTTTTAAATGGAAGTGAAAGCAGAGCCCGGCAGTCAGATAACGAAATCCAGCACTTCCAGATAGGGCCGATAGCTTGTGGTGCCGGACAGGGGAGGTGCATACACATGCAGACTAACCACACGGCTTTCTCCTTCATTACGCATCTGATGGATTTGACCTCTGGGCGCATACATATATTCTCCCTCAGTCAAAGCTGCTGCCATAAAAGGTTCGGGATAACCGGACCGGTCTAATTCGTACCACACATTCAGCAGATTTCCTTCTATAATTCTGGCGCACCCTGCCGATTGTCCGTGGTCGTGGATAGCTGTCTGGCTTCCGGCGGGAATATGGATCGCGATAACCTCCACCTCATCCGTCCGGCAAAGGACCTGCCTCCCGTAAGGCAGGTGTCCGGGTGCGGCATCGCATAAGGCCGACATATCTTTCTCCAGCGGTAAGGATTCCAATGCGATTCTGAGTTCATTTAAAGTAGGTCGTTTGATAGCGGCGAATGTTTCACGGATACAGCCTGTGATTTCCATACAGTGTATGCCTCCTGTTTATCAGCTGTTCTTATCCATTCGATAAAGGGATTTGATACAGAGTATGGGCCATGTGATTGTTTGGTTCCCGTGCAGGGAGAAAGATTGAAAAATTGCAATTATGAGGATCGCGTTTTATTTGATATGCGGCGGCGATCCCTTTTTGTATTACACGAATCGTAGTTTCGTACAGAACCTAAATCAAAGACCCGGAAGAATACCTTCCGGGTCTTTGTCTGCCTTTCATGGAGGATAACGCTCCGCCGCCGGTCTTACAACGCACCAGGCGGAGGATGACGCTCCCCGCTTCGGCCCGGCTTACGAACGTCAGACACACCGGTTCAGCGGTGCAACTGAACGCTTCGCAAGCCAGGCACTCAGGCTGCCGTCACGCATACGCGCACAATATTCCGCCGTTGATCAAACGCGGTGAAGCTGCTGCTTCTCTTGGCGGTTGAGCCCAAGCGCATGCTCCACCGCTTCCGCGACAGAACCTGCCGCGCGACTAGCGCCCGCTTTGACGTCGTCATGACTGTGCTGCATAACATAGCTGTGCGGAGTAACAGCGAACATCGGCAAATCGTTGAAAGAATCGCCGATGCAAACGGCTTCTTCCGGCCGCAAGCCCAGGTGCTCGAGCAGTATAGTGAGACCTGTACCTTTGGAAACGCCTGAAGGCATCAGATCCAAACAGTCACGGTCAGAGACTACGGCCTCTACATGCCCTTCGAACTTCGTATGCAGTTCCTCCTGCAGGGCCTCAAGCTCACCGATCGGCCCGAAAAGCGAGAACTTGCACACTCCAAGAGATCCCGCAGCGATCTGCCGGTCAATATCCGCGTTAATGAGCACTGGACTCATTTGCCGGGCTTCGTAGGGCGCCGACTGCTTCGTGCTTGCGGGAAGCCGGATAGACTCATCCGAGCAGCATATGAAGGCCACGAATTCACGTAAACGAACCGTATCGTAGAGAAGCCCAGCAAGCTCCGGCGGGAAGCTGGAGGATGCCAGCTTCTCCGATTCCAGCGTGTATACAGCCGCGCCGTTCTGAGAGATTCCATACGCCGGTATTGCAATCTCCTCCATTACTTTCTTCATATCCGGGTACATACGGCCCGATGCCATACACAGCTTAATTCCCTGACTGGCGGCCTCCCGCAATTTAGCAGCATCCGAATCGGCAACTTGTCTATGATGATTCATTAATGTACCATCGAGGTCGGTAACGATCAGTTTAATCATGCTGTTCTTCCTCCCGTACAATAATCAGCTCTACACTGTGGCGCTCAAGCAGTTGTAGCATATCCTCCTCCGGTGCCCGGTCCGTGACGACAATGTCTACATCGTCCAGACTAGCTACCTTGTAAAACATCCGCTTGCCGAATTTGGTATGATCCGCCAGGACAATAACACGGTCCGCCCGCCGGATCATTTCGCGCTTGACCGCCCCGTCTTCATCGTGCGGATAAGTCAAGCCATCGGCCGTAATGCCGCAGGCGCCCAGGAACAATGTATCCGCATAATATTCGGATAGCTGTGCCAAAGTCGCGGACCCGCACAAATAGCGGTGCTCGCGTTCGAGCTGTCCGCCAAGCAGATAAACCTGCACGCTTTCTTTATCCGTAAGCCGATCCGCAATGTCGATTGAATTGGTCACAATCACATTGTTACAGCCTGTCATTTGCTCTGCCAGCGTCAGCACCGTCGTTGAAGTGTCCAGGAATAAATAATGGCCGTCCCGGATAAGTCCGGCAGCCGCCCGTCCGATCATTTTCTTCTCGCTTGACGATGTCTGAAGCCGTGTCTTGTATACGCCCACATCCTTATGGAGGGTGGGAAGTATCGCACCTCCGCGGGTTCTGACCAGCCAGCCGAGTTCCTCCATCCGGACCAGATCCCGTCTGGCCGTGTCTCTCGATACATGATACAACTCGCATATTTCGCGAACCTCCACACGGCGGTGCTCACGCAAGTAAGCCATAATGGCTTCCATTCGTTCTTCCTGATACATCTTCTCCGCCCCTCTCCTTGCAGATACACCAAGCACAATGACTTGCTTATTTATAAGTAATTATAAGCTATTGTAAGCCAATTAGTCAATTAATACGCAAAAAAGAGAACTTCAGCCGCAGCTGGTTCTCCTTTTTACGGTCATTATAAGGCAAGTAAGTATTCCGGATAAGTCATTCAAGCTATAACCCGCAGAACCGATTTATAATCGTTCGGAGATGGATTCGATCATTTCACGGATCTTGTTTCCCGATTTCTGCAGCTGATTCTCTTCTTCGGCCGTCAAAGGAAGTGTAATAATTTCACGTACACCCGTACGGTCTACGATACACGGTACGCCCAGATAAATATCCGACATGTTATGATAGCTCGAAATAAGCGTAGAAACGTTAAGCACCGCACCTTCGTCACGAAGGATAGCGGTACAGATCCGGTCCAGCGCTAAGGCAATCGCATAATAGGTGGAACCTTTAGCTTCAATAATCTGATAGGCTGCATCGCGCGTATTCTCGAAGATCTCCTTCTTATCGTCCTCATTCAGCTCCAGCGGCAGTCCTGCAAAGTTCGCCAGGCTCCACAGCGGCACCTCTGAATCACCATGCTCCCCGATAATCGAAGCATGAATGCTGCGAGGATCTACGTCCAGCTTCTCACCGATGAGATAGCGGAAACGGGCACTATCCAGCAAGGTTCCTGACCCGATAATGCGGTTAGACGGCCAGCCGGATTTTTTCCAAGTGAAATAGGACATTATATCTACCGGATTCGTGGCCACCAGCAGAATTCCTGTATCGTTATACTTCATGACTTCTTCAACAATGTGATTAAAAATATCCACGTTGCGCTTAAGCAAGTCCAAACGCGTCTCGCCCTGCTTCTGGGCGACTCCCGCACTTATGATAATAATATCGGCCCCTGCACAATCCGAATAATCCCCTGCCCACACATCCACTTTTCCTGTAAAAGGAAGCCCGTGATTCATATCAAGGGCGTCGCCTTTGGCTTTGGCCTGGTTATAATCAATCAGGACAAGCTCTGACATCCGTTCGCGCAGCAGCAATGTATAAGCCGTCGTAGAACCTACCGCTCCCGTACCGATTACTACAATTCGAGTTTTTTTGCCGCTTTCGTTGCTTACTCTTTCGCTAATAGACACTATGCTCATCTCCTTTTAGAGAATCTGGAAATTATTATAAACAAATCTGGTATTAATTGTAGGCCATGGCCGCTTCAAAAGCAATTCGTCCCTTTCTATAAGACGACAAAATAAGCGCTGCACTCCTCCATTAATGTCGATATATCAGGCTGGAATATAGGACCGGCGAACTCCCCTGAAACGGCAGCTTCACGATTAGCCTTAAGTAGAGGGTCCGTAAGCGGCATGCGCTGTGAACTTACGATGATGTCCAGCACAGCCATTTCGACTAATTCCGCTCTGACCGTCCCCCACATCGCCCTGTTCAGCTTTACGGTATTCATCGCTTCAAGGAGTGTCAGATTTTTGAGCCGGTACAGAAATTTCGACCATTTGAGGATATCAAAATGTTTGTCATCCATGGCCATGATACATTCTCCCCATCCGCTTACTCCGTTTGCAGTCAGTTTAAGCAGTCCGTATCTGCAGTTCTCCTTGAATTCTTTGCTATAGTGAATAGAGCAGGGTGCATGGACCTCAAATAGTTGTATACCCGTAATTCGTTCCTCCATAACTGTACGTTCACTCCTTGCAGGTTGTTTAGTAGGCGGGACCCGTAACCACAACCTGAGCCATCAAAAAAAAGCTCCACCCGGCGCGTCAAGACGCACTATGGGGAGCTTCGGGCCGCACGTACCCGCTAATAGGCCCGCATCCAAATAAAGATGCATGGCAAACAAGCCGGACGAGGATCGTTCTCCCAATAACGCTGACGAGGTTAGCTGACGGATTCGGGTCTGAGAGTCCCCTACGGAAGCCATGCTTCCGATTCACCCCATGAATGGTTCCCCCGCTTCTCTAACGAGAATTAAGCGTGAATCTATGAAGAAGTTGAACGAATAAGTTGGTTCTGACGGTCTTGTGTGTATATTAACTCTGCCGCCAAGACCTGTAAATAACTGACCGAGTTTACGAGAGTCTGTTTTCTGCCATGAAAGCCTAAACATAGAGATCATCTCCCTGATTATCTCTAAAATCCTCTCCTTTTCTTAAGTTTACGCGAAATCCCGAGACTATAAACCAAAAACCCCGGTTTCCCGGGGTCTTCGTTACCTTCTTTAGGAAGGAATGTTTAGAAGTGTGCGTGTGTCTTGCCTCCGCCTATCGTAGGTGCGTCCTTGTCGTGATTGCGGAAGTGAAGCATTTTGCGAAGGTAAGGAAGGATGTAATAGTCAGCTCCGAATTTACCGGCATTGGCGCCTGCTGCCAGAACCACCACACCCAGGAGAATCATCCAAGGATTCGTGCTAACCGTTCCGGCAAACATGAACATGAAGTTCATCAATAATCCGAAGAAGACAGCCGTGGTAGTCAATGCCCCGAGAATAAGTCCCAGACCTACCAGAAATTCACCGAATGGAATGGCAAAGTTGATGATTTTAGCATTCGGTAGGGCAAAGTTTTCGATAAAAGCAGTGAAGGTCGGGTAAACCAGCTCATTAGTCGCTTTATCCATAACAGGCTTAGCTGTCGCATTCTTAAGGAATCCTGTTGCATCAAATCCGCCTGTAATCTTACCCCATCCCCCTGTCAGCCAAGCATATCCAAGATATAAACGAAGGATTAATGCAAGACCTGCGGCATATACGTTTGTTCTTAACCAGTTTAACATGTGAATGTTCCCCTTTCGATGTCGAGAGCTCATTTATTGGTTTAATGATTGGGTTAGCAGTTGTCATTACTATGAAAAGCAGTTCGTGCAATTAAAGCCAGTAAGCTTCGGTCAATCCGCATTCAGCCATTCCCTGTACATGATCGTTCGCAGCGGCAATCTCCTGACCGGTTATAGCTTCCTGCACACAATCAAAGCAGAGGTCCCTGTAGCCTTCGGGGTGCTGATGAATTTCGCGAGTGCATGTCCGGCAAAGGGTCGGGGCTGTATTTTGAAGCTTGAGGAGCATCATGATCATCTCTTCCTCTCGTCTATTGATATTGTGAATATTTTCACATAATTAGCTGTAAAAAAGGAACTTTAGCGGAATCCGCCAGGACGGCTGTCAAGATCGGCTGTCGGAGCCCGCCGTCCCGGTGAAGTAAGGCTTCAACCTGCAATCCTCACAAATCCAATGGATCTCGGCTGTCTTTTTCACATCTGATCCGGACCCGCATTCAGGACATCTTCTTGGTTCTCCTTGCGGTTGAGTTGTCTCATTCATGGCTCCTTCACCTTCTTTCGTTGTGTGCTGTCTCTTTCTGATTTCAGTATACGATGGGGGTAATAATGTGTATGTGATATTAATCACACTTACAAAAAAAACCTGTGACCCCTCTCATAGGTGTGATGCCTGTCACGCATGTGATCTGCATCATGTTCAAGATATGGCCATATTGAAATCCCTTTCAATATCATTAAATGTGAAATATATCACAAGGTTGAATTTACCAGAGGTCTATACTTTGTCTTATAAGAAATCATTATTTCTTTTAATTATTGAACTGAACCGGTTCGTCAGGCGCAAATATATAACTTATTGAAGGATTCACATTCGCGCAGAAAAACCAACTTTTTGCAAGATGTACTGCTAGTTGCCCCTGCTCTTCTACTATAAGTAAAGCGAGATGAACAACCATGAGAAACCCGCACGCCGTCTATTTCACGAATGTCCGCTTTTTCCTGATTCTGCTTGTAGTTCTGGTTAACCTGCTCACCGCTCTTCCCGGACTGCCGGATGCGGCACAAGCACTTGTTGCGGGAATCTTTACGTTCCATCTTCCTGTATTCGTACTCGTTACCGGCTTCTTCACCAAAAAATTCTGGGAAACCCCAGACGCGGCGGCCGGACTGCTGCGCATCGGTCTTCAATATCTCTTCTTCCAGACAGTATACTCGCTCCTGGACCTGTTCTGGCTGAAAACACCCGGCATGGAGCATTCGTTCTGGCTGCCCTACTGGATGCTGTGGTTCCTGACGGCGCATTTGGGATGGAAGCTGCTGCTCGTCCCCTTCCGCAAGCTGAAGCACCCGATTGCCGCCGCAGTGCTGCTCGGCGTGGCCGCCGGCTGCTTGCCGGCTGATGCCGGAGCATGGATGGGGATCACCCGCATGCTCGTGTTCTTCCCGTTCTTCCTCGCCGGCTATTACTGGCGGGAAGGCGGCAAGGCTCCGCAGCCGGCAGCTGTCCGGCGCCTGCTGAAGGCCGGGGCCGCGCTGCTGCTGCTTGCGCTGCCGGTGCTCTGGCAGGCGGCGGGCGCAGAAGCCGCCGCAGAGTGGCTCGCAGGCGGCACCGCTTACGCCGATCTCGGCGTGCCCGCGTACGCGGGAGCCGCTATGCGGCTCGCCTTCTACGCCGCCCAGGCCGCCGCTTCGGCCGCCTTCCTGCAGCTGCTGCCGCGTACAGAAAGCCGTGTAACCGTCCTGGGTGGACGGACGGTCTACGTCTTTCTGCTCCATGGCGCGGCGATTAAGCTGCTGGCGGCAGCCGGGCTGCTGGGGCTGCTGACCGAGCGGCTGCATGCGGGCGGAGCCGTCACGGCGGCGGCCATCTTCGCAGCTGCCCTTGCGGCAGCCGGCATCGTTGCCGTCCTCTCGAGCGGCAAGCTTGCGGCCGCCATGCGGCCGGTCATCGAGCCGGACGCGGGCCGGCTGCTCCGCTGGATGCACCTGCAGCCGCGTGAACGCCGTGCACGCGGTACATACTAGCCCGGCAGGGACGGACCGCGACTTCCGCTGATCGTCACTTGTATGCTATGCCGATCCTGTAATGCGCATGCTCTCACCAAACGTAAAGCCCGGATCATCAGGCCGTTCCTGATGATCCGGGCTTTACACGTTCCTCGCAGGCGGGACTTCCCGCTCTGTCACTTAATAGCCGACCGGCTGATCTAATTTTCCTTGTATAGATACAAGCCGCATAAAGATTACGGCCGCCTCCGCTTTGCTCACCCGGTCTCTCGGACGGAATTTACCGTCTGTCTTCTCCATCAGGCCAAGCTCCATCGCCAGATAAGCTTCGCTTTTATGGGTCACCCAGGCTGCATCGTCTGCTTCCAATTCGGCAGCAGAGCTATTCAGCAATCCCGCCAGTTTATCATAGCGGAGCTGCTGGATGAGAATCTTGGCAAGGTATTCACGCAATAGAGGAGTGTCCACTCCGAGAAGTACCTGCTCATCCGCTTTTAGCCTTTTCATATCGATTAGGGTATTCACTGCATAGTAGTAAGGGCTGTCTTTCTTAACATCGGCAAAGAGAACATCCGCGCCCGTGTTCTCCCTGTAATACTCCCGCATAGGATTGACTCCGCGGACAAACATATTCAGCCACTCCCCGTACGTGATACTGGCATCCGGGTTCAGTTTGCCGTTCTCATCGGGAATCAGCACCCCGTGTTTCACAAGCGTACTTAGTTCCTTCTCCGCCCAATGACCCGCAAGGTCTGCCGCTTCAGACGGTTTGGACGGCAATTTCTCGAAGACGGCTTGGGCACGTAACTTGCCTGTAGAGGCATCCAGCACATAATCACGGTCCCCGTTCTTGGCGTAGGTCTGCCGGTAGACAAGTTTGGCTTCTTTGGGAACATAATAGCTATTCGTATAATACCCGCCTATGACCGAATAGCCCAGCTCGACTCCTGTTGCCTGGTTTAATTTGACTACTGCCTCTTCTCTGCTTATGGAAGCAGGTTTAAGCTTGTTCAGTACCTCTTCGTCTATCGATTCATAAGAAGATTCCATACTGTAGAAACTTCCGTCACCGGCGAGCGTAATGGTTGTGGTCTGATTGCCGACCGGAATATTGCGGTAAAATTTTTGAAAAGTAAACGTAAACGGCTTATTCTTATCGTTGCCTTCCGTATCCGGCGCTATGTTCTTCCTATCGATCAGCTTCCAGTCCTGTGCCCGGGGCACTACCGCACCGAATAGTTTCAGAGCTTTGTCCCGGGCTTGGTCATTAGAGATGGTGCGCGGCATTGTATAATTGGAATCAAAAAGGAACCGCCCATTGCTTACCTCAAGAATCTGCCCCGTCTTAGCATCCACAACGGCCGTTATTAAACCCATTCCGCCGGATTGCTCATTCCCCCAGCCCAGACTCCAGACCTCCCGCTTTTGCCCTTGCCATTGATCGATCTCTGTTTTCTGCATCAGCTTCTTCTCTTCCTTGATCACGCCAAGCGCCTCCACCAGAGCCGCTGCTTCCAAAGCGCTCAGCTTGCCTCCTGCAAGCGGCTTAAAGGTACGGAGTTCCTCTGGTATAGCCGTGTAATCTATGTGTGCGCCCCCGTAGGAAGGCTCTTGCTGTATGTATTGACCGGTTTGAGCATCCAGATCTCTGTATGCCCCTATCGGCGAATAGGCGAGAATCCATTCCTCCTTGCCTCCGGTTTTGCGAAGCAGTGTGTATCTCAGATCGACATCCGCATCTTCCTTGTATTTGCCGGCTGCTTGTTCTTTGGTAATGGCAGGCTTAGCAGACGGATAAAAACTATCGGGTGTAAAATTGTTATGAAAAGAAAGGATTTCACCGTTTCCGTTTACTTGAACCGCTATACTCTCATTATCAGTTTGAATCCCGTTCACTTTTTTGTGATAGGTAAAAGAATAAAGCACCGGTCCGAATAAAGGCTGCTGATACCTGTAGATCTCCTCATCGGCAGCCACAAGCTCAGATGTTTGTAAGGAGGGCACAGCTTTTTTAATAAAAGCAACTGCTTTTTCCGCTGCCTCTTGCTCCGTGATTTTGCCCGGATAATAAGGTTCACCCGACTCGGAGTAACGGCCGCCCGGAATGCTGAGAGATAAGATATCACCGCTGCTTGCATCCACGCGGCTGGAGAAGCCTGATGAAGAATTTCCGTCTTTCACTTCCCATTGAATGGACCAGATGGGTCCCGGTTCGGGAGGGAAGCTGTCCGCGGTCGTTCCCAGTTCCGCTCTGACAACCTCCGCTTTGTTCAAAGCCGGGAACAGTTCCCTTAGTCGGGCGATCACCTGATCTTTCGTTATCTTCACTTGTGTCTGAAGCTCCGGACTGTTCGCGTTCTTCACGGCTTGACTGGCGCTCCCCTCGCCTCCAGCCGCCTTCATCTTCTCCTTCCCATATGCGGCGGCAGGGACGGAGTCCGACTGAGCCCGAATTGTCTCCGCAGGCAGCAAAAGACCGACTCCTAACGAGCCGGTCACGGTCAGCAATCCCGCTTTGCGAAAGCTTGATTGAAGCAACTTCTTCATAGGTGATTCCTCTTTTCATCCAAATGTTAGATTTACCCATATTTATTAACGCTTGGATGACGAAAAGGTTGCGATATCGTTACAAGAGAGACAGCGTTTTGCTTTCATCCGACCTGTTTTGATGCCTGTACTCAAGTTCGTCCGGAAATTTCTCTGAGATTTGCTTCTTGTCTCCGTATACATACAGAACATCCCCTGCTTCAATATGAGTATCCGTTTCTTTATCCTTGTAGCGGATTCTAAGCGTTCCCCGCTGTACGAATAGCAGATTGATGTCCTCTTCCCATGTACTTATTTTGTGAATGGGACAATGAACATATTCGGATCCTTCATAGACCGGAATATCAATAATCCAATCATCGTCGTCATTATAAAGCAGTTCGTTAACCGGCAGTTCTTCCACCCCGTCTTCTTCATCCAGCGGGGCGTGAAAACGGTCCTGCAGCTTTTTATGAACTGGTTTAAGCCGAATCACTGCCAGGAGAATCCCGAGAATAGTCGTAATAATAAGAAGTTCCGGTAAGCGGAATCTCTTTTCAAGCAGATTAGACATCAGCGTAATGATAACGGCAAGTGAAAATACACCGAACAGAATGAGAAAAATGCCGATTCTGCGCCGGACCGGATGCCGGAGTATAAGCTCGGATTCTTGGGTGGTAAAACCTGTGCCGGTAAGCATAGAGGTTACCTGAAATCTCGATATAGCACGGTCTAATCCGGTGAGCATCATCAGAACCGCCGAAATTTCAATAACAAGCAGGACGATGACCAAATAAACAAGAATAAGTAACAGTTCCATAATACGCCTCCCAGCTTATGCGTACATCCTTTTTCAATAACCGATCTGTGGGGTATGTGAAACTAACCTGATTTTTCCTGAGTCCCATATTTATTATGTCTCCGTTTATCTGGAAACAGCGTTTCGCTTGACAATTGACTAGGCGCAGGCCGCAATGCGATAATGAGTTCGTCATCTTGAACCACTCAGAAGGGAGCTTTGTTTTGTGACGTTCGGAGCCAGAATGTTAAAAACGGGTATGGCCGTCACGTTAGCCTTGTACCTCAGTACACTGCTTCATACGACAGCCCCCGTTATAGCTGCGGTCGCCGCTATTTTTGCCCTGCAGCCCTCTATTTACCGGTCATGGAGATATTTTCTCGACCAGCTTCAGACCAACACACTCGGCGCAGCTCTGGCGCTTGTTGCAGGTACTTTCTTCTCCAAGCACCCGATCGCAATCGGAATCGTGTGTATCCTTGCCATTATGATTTGCCTCAAGATGAAAATGGAAGCGAATATAGGTCTGACCCTCGTCACCGTTATCGCCGTCATGGATGCTTCCGGCGGACATTGGTGGTTCGCTGTAAACCGGTTTCTGCTGACCTCGCTCGGAGTCGGTTCGGCCTTTATCATTAATATTGTCTTTTTCCCGCCTAATTGGCAGAAGAAATTCATGGAGGAAGTTCATGGGGTGTTCAACAAAATATCCCCTCTGCAGCGAACGGTCATCTCCAATGAAATGAAGGAATCCGTCTTTCAAGAAACAAAAGATGAACTGATCGGCTCTTTGTTCCGGCTTGAGGAGAAGTACAAGCTGTTCGAAGAGGAACAGAAGAAGCTCAAGCGCCTCAAATACCGGGCATCCCGCCGTCTGGTGGTATACAAGCAAATGCTGCATACGCTCCGCAAGGGGCTCGATATTCTACAGCTCGTTGAAGAACATTATTTCCAAGCAACGAGTAAAGCAAACATGAACGCCTTTGTAGACGAGCATTTAGAGGCGCTTACGCAGTATCACGAATATGTGCTGATGAAATTCGAGAAGAAGTTTAAAAATGAATCGTACGAAAGACTTGAAGCTATGGACCAGAAAAACGACAAGTTTCTCCTGACTATTACGGATGCTTCAAGTTCTACCCGCGATCTTCACCGGCTGCTCGTCGTTGCCTCCGGCATTTATGATTACGGCCACCAGATTGTCCGGCTGGATAAGCTCGTGGAGCAATATTATAAGGGGCTTGACGAGAAGGATAAGGAGAAGGATAAGAGCTGACCGCTTCCTGCATACAATAAACAGAGAGTGCAGGCGCCGCCTGCACTCTCATGTTACATGCTCCAGCAACCAGAGAACCCCGCCAGATGCCGGCTTAACGGCATCTGGCGGGGTTCTCTTCAGTACTTGCGCGTATTTAATTATAATCCGTTATTGTACCGCATGTAATCCACTATACTTGGAGATCATCATCAGCATTTCGTTCGTAAGCGGCATAATGAATTCAGAACCAGTCATGTGGAAAATCCCGCTCCGGTTGTGCACAGTCGTTTCACGAACGACAATGCGGTAATGTTGAACGCCCGGAGACATAACCGCCACTTCACTGGCGGCTCCCTTACTCGTCGCCATTCTTACGGCACGCCCCTGTGCCTGATAAGGGACCATCGATTGAATCGCGTCCAGAGAAATGTAATAGTTGATATGAGGTTTCTGTATAATAAATTCTTTCGTGGTCACCGTCAGACCAAGATCGCTCTTCTTGTGAGAATATTTCAACTCGCCATCCGTAAGCTTAATTGCGATAAAATCAGGATTCATAGCCGTGTCCTCCCGGTCATTGGATGTATGTCCACATTAGCACAGCATACAGAACCGGGCAACCCGAGAAGTGATAAGCCTCTTTACGCACAACGTTCAGGAAGCTACCTTCAGAAGCTGAAAATTCATCTCAATGCTTTTGGCAAACATCAAATTGCCCAGCAAAAGTTTGACTTCCGTTAAATATGCCAGGTCCCCCCGCAGAATAAGATGGGAACGGTTCCTTTTTTCATCTGATTTCCAAGTGACAAGAGGAGGACGCGATAGTTCTTTAAGGGCTCGGATTACCGTATGTAATTGTTCCTGTCCCGCCACTTTGACGATCAGAAAGGTATGGTTCATTACGATCTCCTCCGGTCATTAAAAAAGATTGCAAATTCAGCAATTAGGTTGAAACGTCTTCAGCAGCACGCGCTTGCAGCCAGATACTTCCACAACATAGAGCCATCCGTATGCAGGAATCGGATAGCGATCTTTCCATCCTAAGATGGTGCGGCCCGTAAGTCAAGGAGATAGATCTCACCGGTTTCTGTGACGATAACGACTGGTGTACAGTAAATCTGCCGGTCTGCGGGCTTGTATGGACGGATGACTGTTTCAGCCCAACTATTCTGAGCATGCTTACGAACAATTTTTGAAAAGCTTGCTCTCCCCCCTATCCATTCCCTGCTTCCGGATGGCCCTTAGAAGTGGCCATTTTGGCACGAGGCGAAATTTTGATAAAGCCGCTTGTATGTATCCAGGGTGACGTCTCAGTGTTTCGCTTATGTATTTTCTAATTTTAACATACCAATTGGATATTTTCTTCAAACATCCGCAATTATTTAACCTATTTGCCACCAATATGAATCACATCAACGCACATAAATGATAAATTTTGCAAATAAAACAATATTTACAAGCAAAAGAAATGGGATTCCGATTCGAAAACTAAGGTGCTGCGTCTTATGGCGGTAAATATACATGCCCGTCCAAACACCCGCTGATCCGCCGATCAGAGCCAGCCCGAACAATCTTTTCTCCGGAATCCGCCAGCCTCCGGTTTTGGCTTTGCGTTTGTCAGAACCCATCATCACGTAAGCAATGACATTCACAACCACCAGGTATAGAATTATGATGCGAATGATCAACACCTCTTTGATTCAAAAGAATAAGTAGAACCTTCTCTTTTATTTTACATGGGTTCTTGCCAAAAAGCGAAGACCGGTATAGCGGCAGACTCCGATGTTTGCTGAATACCGATTATCCATTCCAGATTCCCTTCACCAATACCTGATACAGTCTTTAACCGGCTCCCATGGACTATAAACCGTAACGGCCGGAAGAGAAATAACAACCACAACCATTCCTATTAATTTTCTGGCAAAATAACGTATGAAGGGATCACCTCTCTCGGCAATTTTTAAATCTTGGCTTCTGCTGCATATTCTTGGTGTCCATGCTCATCTCACGTACACTTAGCTCCCATATACAACAAACCCAGTACCGGCAAGGGACTGGGTTTGTTGTATATCCTTTATTCGTTTTGCTGGCTTTCCACAAAGGTTTTCCTTTATTCAAAATCCTTCTGATTATTCTTCGTAAATCATCTTGCGGGTCATCCCGCCATCGATGACCAGATCCGTCCCGGTCACGAAATCATTGGCCGGGTCCGTCAGGTAGAAGCATGCCCGCACGATATCATCGGGCGTACCGACTCTTCCGGCAGGATGCTGATCGTGATCCGCCTGCCGGAGAGCTTCATACTCCCCCGTCTCGATCCAACCGGGGGAGATGCAGTTCACGCGGATGCGGTCACGGCCGAAGGAAACGGCCAACGCATGCGTCAGCGCGGCAATGCCGCCTTTGGAAGCGGCGTACGCTTCCGAAGAAGGCTCGGACATCATCGACCGCGTAGACGCGATGTTGACGATGCTGCCGCCCCCGCTGACCCGCATCCGCTTCGCCGCTTCGCGCGCGCACAAGAAGGTGCCGCGCAGATTCGTATGGAGGACATGGTCCCACTCCTCCACGGAGAGTTCATACGGCGTCTTCCATACGGAAACGCCGGCGTTGTTGATCAGGCTGCCGATCGGGCCATAGGCCTTCACAGCCTGAGCGATGAGCCGGACGATCTCCTCCGGCCGGCTCATGTCCGTCCGGACGAAGAGCGCTTCGCCGCCGGCTTCGCGGATCGTACGGACGTTGTCTTCTCCCCGCGGTTCGTCTGTGTCCGCGAGTATAACCTTGGCGCCGCTTTCCGCGTAACGTCGGGCCAGTGTGCGGCCGATTCCGTTAGCGGCCCCCGTAATGATAACGGATTTGGTGAATTGGGAATTATTCATCTGTGCAGACCTCCAATAATTTTACAATTAGGAAAAGAGCTCTGTTAGTCTTTACTAACGAAGTATTTTACAGTTATACCTCAGACTTGAACGACGGCTATATTTCTTCTGTACACTCAATTAAATTAAAGAAATAGACAGAGCGAATAACCATCAGCACGAATCTAACGGGCAGGTCAAGTTTAGTTTTAAACCGTTCTTTCCCTAAAACCCTTATAAGGAGATGTGCTAGTCTGTTTTAAAGGCAGATAAATTATAAATGGGGGCCCGAATTGAACATAGAATTTAGAACAATTACACAGTCAGATTCGATTATATTAAATCATTTGTTTAGTTATTATCTATATGAGCTGTCCGCATACTCTATGGAAGACGTGTCTAATGAAGGCAAATATGAGGCAGAAGACCTATCGCCCTATTATCGAGATGACAGACTGTTTCCTTACCTGATTATGGTCGATAATAGAATTGCTGGTTTCATTCTGGTAACTTCACCCCCTTACGTTACTGACGGAATCGATTACTCCGTGCAGGAGTTGTTTCTGTTACCTAGATATAGAGGACAGGGGATTGGACAGGCAGCTGTACTTCATATATTTAAACATCATCATGGACACTATGAAATATCGATGTTTCGAAATAACACAAAAGCTGTGAAGTTCTGGTCCGCCTTACTTTCTTCCTTGCACATAGATGCCGGCAGTGACATAGGAATCATAGAAATTTCCGGGAACAGATTGCCAACGCAGACTCTACGGTTTGTCATATCTAATGAGCCCTTAAGTGTACCGGCTCCAATTGATTGTACCCTTCCTCTGAAGTAGATCGCTCCCGTTTGTTCTCTTCATTTCTAATTTAAGCAATCTTAAAATTTCTCAGAGCGTTCTCTTTCACTCCTGGTGCCATTCTTGTATAATCAGAAAAAAATTATCCAACCGATTGCTGAAGGGAGTGTGGATATGCAAGCTACACATCATTATCTGGAGCTGCGCAGGTCATACGCTTCCATACCTCAAGGCCAGCCCATCCGTGTCACCCTGGTACAAATGGCGGAGCATCTCCACTGCACCGTACGCAATGTCAAGCTCATTATTCGCAAAATGCAGGAAGCCGAGTGGATTGACTGGCTCCCGGGACGGGGCCGCGGCAATAAATCACAGCTTATTTTTCACTTTACCCTGGAAGAAATGCTCATGAAGCAAGTGGCTGACATGGCGGAAAAAGAACAGTTCCAGCAGGCTTTTCAGTGGATTGATTCTTATGCGGATTCCCCTGTTCTCAAGGAAAATCTCCTGAATCTGGTATCCCGCTATTTCGGCTACCAGCCTAATAGAGACGGGGACGAAGATATTCTCCGCCTGCCGATTCAGAAAATATACAGCACCTTCGATCCCGCCGCACTTTTGTATGCGCATGATGTTCATGCCAGCCGCCAGATCTTCGATACGCTCGTACGTTTCGACCGGACAAAGCAAGAGTTTATCCCGAGTCTTGCCCATTACTGGGAGACGGACGAAAGTTCTACTCTTTGGACCTTTTATCTGCGTAAAGGCATTTTTTTTCATCATGGAAGGGAACTAGAGGCCGCAGACGTCCGCTTTTCTCTGGAGAGACTGGGCGACCCATCCGTTTTCTCTCCGCAGCGGTGGATTCTGGACAGTATAGAAGAGATTCGTGTGCTGCACCGTCGTTCTTTTCAAATTCGGCTTAAACAGCCCAATGTACTGCTGCTTCACTGTCTAAGCTCGCCAGTGGCCGCTGTTCTCCCCCGTGAATTGTGCGAAGCTGACGAGAAAACTTTCTTCGATGCGCCGGTCGGAACCGGCCCTTTCCGTATTGAAATCAAACAAGGTCAGGGGTATGCGCTGCGCGCGAATGAACGGTATTTTATGGGGCGCCCTTTTCTAGATACGGTCGAACTGGTTTTCCTGCAAGAAGCCACCGAATTTCTCATCCTGTCGGATGCTTGTAATATGGTCCATCGCTTCGCCTACCACAGCAAGTTCAAGCCGCTTCCTAACTGGAATGCCGTTGAATCCTTATCGTCCGGATGTACGCTGGTTGCCTTTAATCACCGCAAAAGCGGCCCGCTTCAAAATGTCTCGTTACGGAAATTCCTCCGGAGTATTTTGGACGGCGAGGCGATCGTGCGTGAGCTCGGTGAAAGCCGCTCGGCTCCTGCCAGCAGCTTTCTGCCTGACAAAAGTATAGCCCGGAGCCTGGTATCAGATGGGCAAATGCTGCTGCAACATGCAGATGTATTTGCCGGAACAGGAACATTGCCGCCTGAAGGCCCACCCCTATCCTTCTCGCTCCACTGCAAAGATTCCAAGAAGTATACAGAAGACACCGATTGGATGGTAGAGCAGTGCGCCAGAAACAATATTCATCTTGATGTCATCCTGCACGACCGGGAACTGTTTTTAACAACCCAGGCTTTGGAGCATGCGGACTTGATGTTATTTGAATTTGTATTGGATGAAAGCGAGACCCTTTCACTTCTTGAGATTTTTCTCCAGGAGGAGGGTTCCATCCGTAAATTATTCTCCGACAGCCAGCGGGAACAAATCGACGAAAGGGTTGCCTGGCTTATGGCAGAACCCGATGCGTCTAAACGACATGCTGTATTCGATGATCTCGAAGCACTGCTGGAAGAAGAGTGCATGATTATTTTCCTTTATCACCGCAAAATGCAGACGATGTTTCACCCCAGTGTACGGGGATTAACCCTGAATTCTCTGGGAAATATAGATTACCGGAACATTTGGTTTGAACCCGGCGACATTCTGGCTGACCCTAACTGCGGCTGCGAGAATTAATTAAGCCTTGAATTATCAAAAAGCCAAGGAGAACTCTCCCTGGCTTTTCATTATGGGGTATGAGAAAATGCGCTGGCCCGGCCCGGTCCATGCTCTTGCAGCCATTTGTCATCCGTCAAGCGGCCGTCGCCGGAGATCGGAATGATCTTACCCAGATAGGTCGGTTCAGGCTTAAACAACTCCACGAGTGCGTAATCTTTATTCCTGGCCGCAATTTCACGAAGTTTAAATTTCGGCATTCCGGCGTATTCCTGCCGGTCTGACGCGACTCCATAAGCTTCAATTCCGAGTCCCCGGGCATTATATACGGCCCGCATCAGGTGGTACTCCTGCGTTACGATGATGGCTTTGTTTACTTGAAAAATCGCCTTAGCCCGGTACATGCTGTCGTAAGTATTAAAGCCCGCGTGATCCATAAAAATCTGTTCTTCGGGAATTCCCCGTTGCTCCAGGAAGTTCTTCATGGCTCTCACCTCGTTATAGCTAACAGTTCCATGATCTCCGGAAACAAGGATTTTAGAAGCTTTTCCCTGGTCATACAGTTCTGCCGCTGTTATCATCCGGTCCAGGAGCATTCCCGACAGTCTGCCGTCCGGATGAACCCGGGCACCCAGCACAATAATTGCCTCTGCCTCTGGAGCCTGCTGTGCCTGCATAATATGACGAGAACCTGCCTTCTGGACTGAATAATCGATAATCATCACGGAAATAAATAACAAGAGAGTTAAAAGAGTTATGTAACAGGATATTTTTTTCCAATGCATTTTACGAATGAAATGTATGTCAGACACCCCCTCCTTGAAAATTATACCTAATGATTCCTGATGAACCAATCGGATTATAGATTCAATTTACGTCATTAAGACGGATACCTTCACCTTTTAATAAAAAAACCTGCCTTTTCTCCAAAGCTTCTTTTATAATAAAGAAGTCCGTTACTTAATTTATGAAGGGACCGATCAACTACGATGGAGATACGTCTTGTCCAGCAAGAAGAAATGCAGGAAGCGGCTGAGCTTGCTGACTCTATTTTCCGAGATAGTGAACAAATATCCATGGCCCAGGGGTTTCCGAATCTGTTCTCCTCTGTTTATTCCGAATCTCTTGGCGCCTTTGATAACGGCCGCCTGGTTTCGTTCATGGGACTACTCCCCGGAGCGATCCGTATCGGCCGCGCACAATTGTACACCTACTCGCTAGGTTCCGTATGTACACATACGGATAGCCGGGGTAAGGGTGTCGCCGGCGATTTATTCACCGCCGTACGCGAACGCGTTGAGAAAGCCGGCGCTTCCCTGCTGCTCGTGTCCGGTACTCGTTCTCTCTATACAAGAGCAGGCTGCCGTCCGTTCGGACTGATCCGGCAGTATACTCTCTTGCGTGAGCACGCCGCTCGTCTCAAAGAAGTATCCGGTGGAAGCTACACCGTCAGACCTTACCGCCGCGGAGACTTAACAGCGATGCACAAACTTGCCGCCGCACGTGTCGGGGCTTACGAACAAAGCATATGGGATCTTGGTCTTCTTATTGAAGCCCGCGCATACGGGAGCTGCGTCAAACTTCGTCATCAAACTTACATTGCCGAGAGGAACGGAGTACCGGCTGCATTTCTGGTTGCCGCACTCCCGGAAGAGGGACTCGGGCAAGTAAGAGAAGGCATCCGCCCGCAGGGAGCCCCCATTATGATGGAATGGGCCGGTGAAGCAGGCGGACTTGCCGCTATGCTGGCGGCTGTGGCCGAAGAGAACCGGCTCAAGCAATTCTTCGTCCCAATCGCCGTTCATGAGCAGGAAGTACACCATTTGCTTGACTTCTTGCCTGTCCAGGAGCAGCGCAATATGGGGACTGTTCTTATCTTAGATTCCCGTCTCCTGCTTGAACAGCTGCGCCCTTACCTCAATGAACGCAGTACAGATCACTCCCTGGGAGACAGACTCGTCTGTGAACCAGCGCCCGAAGACGGTGTAACGCTTCAGTTGCCGGGACTGCCCGGACTGGAGTTGACGGGAGATGAATGGACTTCCCTCTTATTTGACTGTTCAGGAATGCCGCAGCATGCCTCTGAAGAATGGAGAAAATCCCTCGGAGAGGTATTTCCTCTGCCATTCCCACATACAGCGGGACTTAATTATATCTGATTCCCGCAAAATGCTGCTCTGTGAAGCCCCCCAGCTGCAGCTCCATAACATGAAAATCCCGGCTCCCATAGTCATCTATGAGGGCCGGGATTTTCATGTTAGAAGGGGCTACTGCTGCGCTTATTATTCCGATAAACTCTTCTGAACTATGGTCTCCCACTCTTCTTCCGTTACTATCTGTTTCTCTACCACCAGCTGACGGAGCGGTTTACCCGTATGGAGCGACTCTTTGGCGATTTCCGCAGCTTTATCGTATCCGATAATCGGATTGAGCATCGTAACAAGAGACAGACTTCTATCCATCCAGAACCTGCACTGCTCTTCGTCCGCTTCAATCCCGCTCAGACAATATTCTGAGAATGTATAAATCGCATTCGACAGGATCTCAACCGACTGCAGGACATTATGGGCAATGACCGGCATCATTACATTAATCTCCAGCTGGCTTCCCATCATTGCTGTCTGAACGGCGGTATCATTGCCGACAACTTGACAGCAGACCATATACAGCATTTCCGGTATGACCGGATTCACTTTGCCCGGCATAATCGATGAGCCCGGTTGTACGGCGGGCAGCCGAATCTCGGCCAGCCCCGTCTGCGGCCCCGAGTTAAGCAGTCGGATATCGCTTGACACTTTGATAAGATGTACGGCCAGATCCCTGAGCAGGCCGCTTACCCGCAGTGCCGCAGACGGGTTCTGCATGAAGGCGAACCGGCTTTTGGCCTGCCTGTAAGCCGTGCCCGTGCGTCTGCTGATCTCCGCAACCATACGCTGCGAATACTCCGGGTGCGTGTTGACGCCCGTGCCGACCGCGTTACCGCCGATTCCAAGATCCAGCAGCCCATCGGCGGCATATTCAAGCTGCTCCCACATACGTTCGATGGTAGCTGCATACCCTTCGAATTCCTGGCCCAGTCTTATCGGAACAGCATCTTGGAGGTGGGTGCGTCCCGATTTGACGACAGAATGGAATTGATGGGATTTGTTCCACAATTCACCTGTCAGACGCTCCATGGCCGGAAGAAGCTTGCGCGTCAGCGACTCATGCAGGGACATACAGATAGCGGTAGGAATAGTATCATTAGTCGATTGGCCTTTATTCACATGATCGTTCGGATGAATCTGATCTTTACGGTCCCGGGCGAATCCGAGTTTCTCAAGAGCCACATTCGCAATCACTTCATTGGCATTCATGTTCTGTGAGGTTCCTGCCCCTGCCTGAAATGCATCGACGACAAACTGATCGTCCCACTTGCCCTCGATCACTTCTTCAGCGGCCGCCACTATAGTATCGGCAGCCGTTTCATCCAGCTCCCCCAGCTCCCGATGCACAGCTGCCGCCGAAGCTTTAATAATTCCTTGTGCTTTAATGAATTCACGCGGAAGTCTTAGCCCGCTGATCGTAAAGTTACGGACTGCCCGCTGAGTCTGGGCGCCGTAATAAGCTTCCGCAGGCAAAATGACTTCCCCGAGTGAATCGCTCGTAGTCCGGGTCCTGGACCTGGACGGGTCTTCGTTTAACTCTGTCATAGAAGTACCTCCCGCAGTAATCTGGTATATTTCAGTTATTCTTTATGTTGGGATCATGTTACAAACAAGCCTTTAGCCATTCTTACCCGATTTTGTTTATTCTGATAGACCGCTCTTATCGAAGATCATGAACGATCCCCTTCGAATGCCCACAGATTAGTATGACCAGCCGCCGTAATTTCTCACCGGCGTCCTTGTAATCTCAGGCAACATAATAGATTTACGGGATTTGGTGCCGATGCCCTAACGTTTACCCGCTTTAGCGATCGGGTAGAGCTAAAGAGACTGCGGACTTAGTGCCAGCCGCACACTGATTTTCGATATGCTTACTTTTCAGCTGCCGGCGCCAGGCGATTTTTGAGCCTTCTGCACTTATCTTTTATAATAAGAGGGCAGGCATTCTCAATTGACTCAATGAAGGAGGAAACATGATGACTATCCCCTCACTACATAGAAATGAAAAGCATAGAAACGATGAGGATTGGTTTAACCTGATCAACGGCGAGTGGATTCCCTCCGGAAGCGGTAAAACCAACCCCGTGCTGAATCCATCCACGCTCAAGGAAATCGCTACTGTTCCTGTATGCGGTAAAGAGGAAACACTACAGGCGATTTCAGCAGCGCATCAAGCTTTTCAGACCTGGAGCGCAACTTCCGCATACGAACGTTCGGCTATCCTCATGAACTGGTACAGCCTGATGATGGAGCACCAGGACGAACTGGCGAAGCTGATGACCGCCGAACAAGGTAAACCTTATGAGGAAGCCAAAGGCGAAATCGCTTATGCGGCCAGCTTCATTTCCTGGTATGCCGAAGAAGGAAAAAGGTTGTACGGCGACATCATCCCGGCCTCGACTGCGAATAAACGGATGTTCGTAATCCGTCAGCCTGTCGGGGTCATAGCCGCTATCACGCCTTGGAACTTCCCCGCCGCCATGATTACCCGCAAAGTTGCGCCTGCTCTGGCTTCCGGTTGCACCTGCATTGTCAAACCTGCCGGCCAGACGCCGCTTACAGCCCTCTATATGGCCAAACTTGCGGAAGAAGCGGGCGTCCCTGCGGGTGTGCTGAACGTTATCACCGGCAAATCATCCGTCATCGGCGATACGTTGTTCGAGGATTCCCGCGTTGCTAAAGTCACGTTCACCGGCTCAACCGAAGTCGGCAAACATATTATGCGTGCGTCAGCCGCTACGATGAAGAAAATTTCGTTGGAACTTGGCGGTCATGCGCCTGTTATTGTACTGGACGACGCCGACGCGGAACTGGCTGCCGAGCAGACTCTGTTGTCCAAGTTCCGCAACGCCGGCCAGACCTGCGTCTGTGCCAACCGCATTTATGTACAGAAGGGCATCCGCCTGAAGTTTGAACGGCTTCTTGGAGAGAAAATGGCCCGTCTGAAAGTCGGAGACGGGATGAAGTCTGACACCTCGATCGGCCCCCTGATCGACGAAGACGGGATGAATAAAGTCATTCGTCAAGTCGAGAATGCGGTCAGCCGAGGAGCCAAGATTGTGACCGGGGGCCAAGCCGTTAAGATAGCAGGGCATGACGGCTACTTCTATGAACCGACTCTGCTGACCGGTGTCGATGCCTCAATGGAAATTATGCAGGAGGAAACTTTCGGACCGGTAGCGCCCATTGTTGAGTTCGAAGATCCAGAAGATGCGGTCCGTCAAGCGAACGATTCTCCCTTCGGTCTCGCATCCTACCTATTCACATCGAATCTTAATCAGGCGATCCGTATAGCCGAACGCCTTCAATTCGGTATTGTGGGGGTTAATGACGGCCTCCCATCATCGGCGCAGGCTCCTTTCGGAGGAATGAAAGAAAGCGGCCTCGGACGTGAAGGCGGTAAATATGGTATCGAGGAGTATGTGGAGATCAAGTACATTTCACTAGGTTTGCAAAGTTAATCCGCGTCGCCATCACCCAGTCAAGAAATAAACGTCTTCATGCATGGCCTGTAACAGGCCTTCCTGCAGAAGACGTTTTTTAATTTGCGGTCATTCCTGATCGATTGTTCTCACTTTGCCGGAATACTCACATCCCGAAAGTAATATGAAACCTGAATCTCCAGCTCTTTCTTATGCTCGATATCCGAGAAGTTTAGCGTAACAGGCTCTATAATTCCGGCTACTATAATCCTAATTTCGCCATGATCGCCTTCTGTAATTTCGTAACTGATTAATTTTTCTTTTGTATAAAAATGTCTGGCTATACAGAGCCCATTCTCTCCGAGATAGAAATGCTCAGAATGATTCAGGTGCAGCACACAAACGGCACTTATTGTAATCAGAAGCCATTCGTTTCCCCCAAAGGTAAAGAACAGCGCCAGGTAAGCTAAAGCTAACGTCCAGCTCATCTTTCGCACGTTCCCTTGGGCGTATACAAAACCAACATGCTTTTTAGCCTGCACCGATTGAAACAGCTTGAAGAAAATGACGGATCCTGCAATCAGACCGATAATTAACTGGATATACAAGAATAGAAGCCCCCTTAGCAGTCTTCGTCAAATTAACTTCCCTTATTTTACCATAATACACGCCTCTTCTCTCCTTTCATACAAAAAAAGACCGCTTCAAGAGCGGCCGGATTTACCCGTATTCGTATGATTCGCTGTAATCAATTCACACTTATTCTTGAAGCTGAGGCAAGACTTGCTCATCTATCGGTTGGTCGTGCTGCTGCACTCCCCTGCGGGTCCGCTCCAGCCAAACCATAATGTCGCTTGCCACTTCATCCCGGTTCACTTCGTTCAGCAGCTCATGTCTTTTGTTCGCATAAAGTTTGCACTCCACATGACTCAGTCCCAGCTTGCCGTATATACTCTGAAGAGCGAGTACCCCTTTGCCCTGTCCTCCGACCGGATCTTTGTCACCTGCAATCAGATAAATGGGAAGATCCTTTGGAATGAGCTTGAGATGCTTCTTTAAATGAATTTGTCCCAGGTGCGAGAAAAACTCCTTGAAAAAGTTAGTCGTACAGACGTATCCGCAGAGCGGATCTTCAATAAACTTATCCACTTCCTTGTCATCCGAACTCAGCCAGTCAAACTCCGTACGGTTCGGGCGGAAAGGAATATTAAAGCTGCCGAGTGCCAGATGCGTTAACAGCTTGCCTCTGAACCGGTCACCTTTACGCAGAATGATTAAATTGGCGAGCGCCGATCCCGCTTTCAAGATGCTGCCGTGCGGACCGTTCGTCCCGCAGAGAATAACGCCCCGGTAAAGTTCAGGCGCCCGGTACAGAACCTTCTGCGCCAGGAAAGACCCCATGCTGTGCGCGAATAAAAAGAGCGGAAGTCCCGGGTGATTCTTACGGGCCTGCATGGCAAGCGTAATGATATCCGAGGTCATCCCGTTGAAACCATCCCGGCCCGGATAACCCAGATCATCTGCATTCAAGGCGGTGCGGCCATGTCCGCGGTGGTCATTGGCGTATACAATATAACCTCCTGCGGTCAGCTGTTCTGCAAAACGGCTGTATCTGCCCGCATGCTCGGCCATACCATGTGCGATCTGCACGATTCCCTGAGGCAGCGTCCCCGCTTCCGGCTCCCACAAATGGACAAAAACGGACGAGCCTGCACCGGTGTCTAAATGAAAGTGGGATTGCTTCATTTCTTCACCCGTCCCTTTCTTAAGTAAAGTGATTTCGCTCTTACAACCTCTTCCAGTCTTGCTTAATCCATTCAGGGCTGCAGCCATCCGATCTGGATAACGAACAAAGCCGCGAATACATAAAGAACGGGATGCACTTCCCTGAAATGTCCCCGCGCCGCCTTCAGTACAATATAAAAAATAAATCCGATGCCTATACTTGTTGAAACACTGTACGTAAGCGGCATGGACACAATAACGAGGAAGGCCGGAAACGACTCTTCGAAGTTATTCCAGTCAATGTGCAGCAAATCTTTGATCATATAGTACCCGACGATTATCAAGGCCGGAGCAGTGATCGAAGGCAGACTCGCCAAAGTCTCCGCTACCGGTGCCAGGAAGGCGACAGTACCCAGCAGCAGGCAGGTTACGATTGCCGTAAGTCCGGTGCGGCCTCCGGCGGCGATTCCGGACCCTGATTCAATCAGTGTCGTGACCGGACTTGTACCCATCAGTCCGCCTGCTGTCACGCCGGCTGCATTAGCCATCAAAGCGCTTCGTGAGCGTGGGAATTTGCCCTCTTTCATTAACCCCGCCTGCTCTGCCAGACTCACCAGAGTGCCCGTCGTATCGAATACCGAGATCAGCAGGAACGTAAAGGTTAGCGCGAATAACCCCTGTTCGAATACGCCTTTAATATCCAGCTGCATCCACGTTCCGCCCATGCCCCCGGGCCATGCAAACCATTGATCAGGCAGCACGAGCAGGCCCATGAGCCAACCGATGAGCGAACTGATCAGCATCCCGATAAATAAGGCGCCCCGGACCCGGTATGACATCAGTACGAGAGTCACGATCAGCCCGATGCAGGCAAGAAGAGTCCCGGGTTCATGCAAGCTTCCGAACATGACTAACGTATCCGGAGAAGCCACGATGAGTTTAGCATTTTGAAGCCCTACAAAACATATAAACAATCCTGTGCCTGCTGTAATCGCATATTTAAGCGATGCCGGAATGGTTTCGATCAGAAGCCTACCATGACGGCTTAAAGAAACCAGCATAAACAATATACCCGCCAGAAAAACAGAGCCCAGCGCAACCTGCCACGAAACTCCCGCTCCCTGCACAGCGCCAAAGGCAAAGAAAGCATTGATCCCCATCCCCGGGGCAATCACGATCGGATAATTACCGGCTAATGCTATGATCAGCGTAGATAAAATCGTCGTTAGGATCGTTGCAGCAAAGACGGCATGAAAATCCATCCCGGCCTCGCTTAGAATCCCTGGATTGACAATCACCACAAAAGCCATGGTCATGAAGGTGGTAAAACCGGCCAGCACTTCCGTCGACAAAGTGGTGTTTCGTTCTTGTAATTGAAACCATTCGCTTACCTTGTTCAAAAAATGTCCCATTCCTTTCCTTGCTGCTGCTAATCATGAATTGTATCACGAAATCAAGGAGAGATCACCTGGATGCCTTTATTAAATAGCGTTTCCAACGGGTTGATATTCAAGCCGGAACAGCAAAGAACCCGGATTCTCATAGAATCCGGGCCTATTCCGCTCTGAGTGTCACCGAGCAAGCTAAATCAACTTCTTCCATCGCTCACCTTGCGCTCCACGTGCAGTTTGGAGCCGTTAGCGGCTTGTTTGGTTTCGTTATCGAAGCGTTTACGCTCTGTCCGTTCGATTTGGGCAATTCGGCCGTCATGAATAATGATTTGAACCGTGCCATACTCTAACCCGTTAATGCTTTGGATAATACGTTCAATCCAGAGTTCATTCAGTTCAACTGGTTTGGCCATCCCCATCAACCTCTCTTTTATCGTATCAAATCATCCAATCGTACCATTCCTTCTTACGCTTCTGCAGATCCAGCAGCCATGCGGACGTCTTCCCGATCAGTGTAAGCGTACTGTCCCGGTTCGAAAACGTATGATCCGCTTGAAAAATAAGTTCAAGATCGCACTGCCCGTCTGCCCTCAGCCAGAACATTTTTTGATAAAGAGGCGCATAGTCAACCGGGATATCATCGTCTGCAGTACCGTGGGCGATGAGAACATCTCCCCCGAATTTACGCAGCTGCTCGAACGGCTGATGTTTGGAGAGCGAATCGAAAAATACCGGGGTAAGCAGGTACCCTTTATGATCAATGCCCTTATCTGCTTCCAGCTGACGATAAGCGTCCTTTCCGACGATTCGAACAATATCGTTGTGAGGATGAGCTACTGCCGACCACATCACGAGCGTCCGGACACGGCGGTCGGATGCTGCTGTCAGTAAAGCGACAGCGCCGCCGAGACTGTGACCGAGCAGCACCACCTGATGGGAATCGACGCAGTCGAGGCTGAGTGCATAATCCAGTACGCGGCGAGTCTGGACAATCATGGCGTCAAGCCCCTCAGACCCGTAATCCCCGGTACTTTCGCCACAGCCGGCATAATCGAAGCGCAGGACCATATAGCCCTGGCTGCTGAACGCCCTCGCTGCTTTGACGAACAGCCGGTCAACTCCGATCCGGTTTCCGATAAAACCGTGACAGATGACGATAACCGGCCATTTGCCGCTGCCTCCGCGGCAGTCCGCCCCTTCTTTGTCTGTTGGATAATGCAGCGTCGCTGCAAGCTCCAGCTCCCCGCATGGGATCGTGATGTGATGTTCCATAAGCCTTATTCCTTTCCTGGTGCGAATTATGCAGGTTCCGGTCAGATGTGAACCGGCATGGGATCATATTTAAGAGCATTCTCAACCGTTCTCGTCTGAGTTCCGTCAAAGACGTATAAACGATGAACCAGCACACGTACCTGATCACCCGGCTCTAAAGGAGCCTGCTCCAGTGAACGATACCCGATCAGCCGGTAAGGGCCCGTATCGACTTCCACCTGCCAGTTGGATCCCCGGAAATACGTGCTGTGAACCACTCCATCGGCAGCAGCCGTCTGACGGCTGATTTCGTGCGGAAGCCCGATTTCAACGAACTCCGGACGAACAATGGCCGCCAGTTCCCCTTCTTCCTCGAAGCCGATCAGCGAACCTGCTTCCGCAAGCGGAGAAGACTCTCCGATAAACGAAGCGACGAACGGAGTCGACGGTTCCTTGTAGATGTCCAGCGGCGATCCTTTTTGCTCGATCCTGCCTTTGTTCACAATCATGATCTCGTCGGCGACTTCGACAGCTTCCTCCTGATCATGCGTTACAAAAATGGTTGTGATGCCGACTCTGCTGATCATCTCCCGGAGCCAGCTGCGCAGCTCTTTACGAACCTTGGCGTCAATGGCTGCAAAAGGCTCATCGAGCAGCAGCAGCTGTGGTTCGGGCGCCAAGGCTCTGGCAAAAGCGACCCGCTGCCGCTGTCCGCCCGATAACTGATGAGGCAGACGCTTCTCCAGGCCGTTCAGTCCGGTCAGCTGAAGCAGTTCCTCGACTCGGGAACGGATTTCCGTCTTGCTGCGCTTCTGAACGCGGAGACCGAAAGCGATGTTTTCGAAGACAGTCATATGTTTGAAGAGCGCATAATTCTGGAAGACGAAACCGATATGTCTCTCTTGAGGCATAAGGTTGTTGACCTGTTCACCGTGGAACAGAATTTGGCCGGAATCCGGCTGCTCCAGGCCGGCAAGCATACGGAGAATCGTTGTTTTGCCCCCGCCGCTCGGGCCGAGCAGGCCGATTAGTTTTCCCTGCTGAATCTCGAACGAAATGTCCTTGGCCGCCTCGTATGAGCCGAATGATTTGTTAATCCCTTGTACGCGGATATGCATTGGTTAACTTCCCCCGTTCACTGAGTTTGAGCCGGTCTCGGCGTTTTGCCTGCTGGTCTGGTGAAACTTCCATTCCACAAGGCTTTTGACAATCAAGGTCAAGACGGCAAGCAGCACGAGCAGGGAAGCTACCGCAAAAGAAGCCGCGAACTGATATTCGTTATATAAAATTTCGATATGAAGCGGGACGGTATTCGTCTTGCCCCGGATATGACCCGACACAACCGATACAGCACCGAATTCTCCCATTGCTCTGGCATTACAAAGAATAATACCGTACAAGAGACCCCATTTGATGTTCGGGATCGTCACCTTCCAGAAAATCCGCCAGCCTTTGGCGCCCAGCGTTGCCGCAGCTTCTTCTTCCTGCGTCCCCTGGGACTGCATGAGAGGAATAAGTTCACGTGCAACGAACGGGAAGGTGACGAACACAGTCGCTAAGACAATTCCGGGAAGAGCGAACAAGATCTTGATGTCATTCTCCGCGAGAAAGGGGCCGAACCATCCCTGTGCTCCAAAAAGAAGAACAAATACAAGTCCGGCAATAACCGGTGAAATAGCGAAAGGCAAGTCAATCAGAGTAATAAGGACGTTTTTGCCGCGGAAACGAAACTTCGTAATCGCCCATGCAGCGGCTATGCCGAATATAACGTTGAGCGGAACCGCAATAGCCGCGGTCGTCAAAGTGAGTTTGATAGCCGCAAGAGCTTCCTTCTGAGTCAGAGCGGCGATGTACACTTCCCAGCCTTTCCTGAAGGCTTGAATAAACACGGTCGCGAGTGGTAAAACGAGCAGCAGCGTAAGGAAAAGCAGGGCTGTGCCGATCAAAATCCACTGTACCCCTCGCGGTTCCGAAATATGCTTCGGCGGTTCTGAGGACGCCGTCCCGAAATTAGCGGCTACTTGGCCTGCCATAAAGTATCAGCTCCTTTCGCGGTCATCCGCTTATCCGCCGGTTCGATATCATTTGGAGCGCATTCGTTACCAGCAGGAGCACGAAAGAGATGATCAGCATGACGAGCGCAATCGCTGTCGCTCCGGCATAATCATATTGCTCCAGCTTCGTCATGATGAGCAGCGGCGTGATCTCGGTCTTCATCGGCATATTGCCGGAGATGAAGACTACCGATCCATACTCGCCGATAGCTCTGGCGAATGCAAGCGTGAAGCCCGTCAGCAGCGCGGGCATCAGCTGCGGGAAAATAACGCGGCGGAACGTCCGCCAGCGGGAGGCTCCGAGGCTCACGGCCGCTTCTTCCGTTTCATGCTCCAGCTCCTGCAGCACAGGCTGCACGGTGCGGACTACGAACGGAAGACCGATGAACGTGAGCGCAATCACGACGCCTAGCGGCGAGAAGGCTGTCTTGATGCCGAGCGGCGCGAGTATGCTGCCGATCCAGCCGTTGTCGTCGTACAGGCTTGTCAGCGCTATACCGGCTACGGCCGTCGGCAGCGCGAACGGCATGTCGACGAGCGCGTCGACAATCTTCTTGCCCGGGAAGCGGTAACGGACGAGCACCCAGGCTATCAGCAGACCGAACACCGCATTGATCAGTGCCGCTGCTAGAGAAGCGCCGAAGCTGAGCTTGTAGGAGGCGATGACCCGGTCATCCGTCACGGCGTTCCAGAACTGTTCGAACGTCAGACCTGTCGTCTTCCATACAACAGCAGATAAAGGAAATAAGACAATCAAGCTTAAGTAAAGCACGGTAAAACCCATGGATAACCCGAACCCGGGCAGAATACGCTTTGGTTTACTGCGTCTGGCCATTTGCTAACACGTCCCCTTGATCGCCTTTCCGAGTGGTGCCGGTTTGTACCGTCGCACCCGGGCACGCTTCATTATTTCGGTTTGTAAATCTGGTCGAACACGCCGCCATCGGCAAAATGGGTCTTCTGCACTTTCGCCCAGCCGCCGAATTCCGGATCATTAATCGTAAAGAGGTTAATTTCCTTGAATTTGTCTGCATACTGCTTGGCTACAGATTCCAGGCGCGGCCTGTAGTAGTTCTCTGCTGCGATTTTCTGCCCTTCTTCACTGTACAGGTACTCCAGGTATGCTTGAGCTACTTCTTTCGTCCCCTTCTTCGCGGCATTCTTATCTACGATGGCCACAGGAGGTTCGGCAAGAACACTGATGGAAGGCGTTACAATTTCAAACTCATTTTTGCCGAGTTCGTTCAGCGAAAGGTAAGCTTCGTTCTCCCAGGCGATTAAGACATCACCCATGTTCCTTTCTACAAAAGTAGTTGTCGAGTCGCGTGCGCCCGTTCCGAGAACCGGTGCATTCTTAAATAGCTGCGTAACAAATTCCTTCGCTTTCGCCTCATCGTTGTTGTTCTTCTTAAGCGCATACCCCCATGCAGCCACATAATTCCAGCGCGCTCCGCCTGAGGTCTTAGGGTTAGGCGTAATGACCGCAACACCCGGCTTGACCAGATCGTCCCAGTCTTTGATGCCTTTCGGATTCCCTTTGCGGACAAGGAACACAATCGTAGAGGTGTAAGGAGTCGAGTTATTCTTCAGTTCCGTTTCCCAGCCCTTGTCGATCAGACCCGCCGCTTGAACCTGGTCAATATCATAAGCAAGTGCCAGCGTAACCACATCCGCTTCCGATCCTTCTATGACGGATCTGGCCTGTTTGCCCGATCCCCCATGCGACTGGTTAATGGTTACGGTCTGGCCCTTTTCTTGTTTCCAATGTTTGATGAAAGCCTCATTGTATTTCTGGTACAGTTCTCTCGTCGGGTCATAAGATACATTAAGCAGTTCAATTGCTTTTGGTGAAGAACCGTTCTCCGAAACTTTTGTATCTGTCGTTTCGTTCCCACCGCCGCAAGCGGTTAATCCGGTAAGCAGCGAAGTCAATGTCAGGACCATAACCGACCGGCCCAGCACTTTTTTAAAAGAATGTGATTGTACAGCCATGAACAAAATACCCCTTTCGATTTGGCAACTAGGTAAATCTTCGACATTCTTACGAGTTATCTTCGCGTCTCCGGTGGTCCGGTGGACAAAATAAACAAATCCTATAAGTTTAGTAAGAATTATTTATAAATCAATATAGCACCCGCTAATATCACGTGTCAATACGTAATTTTACAAAAATTTCTAAGTGCCTGTCCGTCTCTTTGTTAATAACAGGAAGCCGTTTCAAACCCGCTTAAGCCGTGTAAAAATAGCTTGGAAACATACTAGAGACATAGCAGGTCCTCTCAACCGGGACTTGCTGCAAGCGGAGGTAATATTGAATATGGAAGCCATTTTTATAGAAGCGGAAGAGATGGGGAACCGTTATGCTTACGACGATGAGCAGGTTTTGATTGTCCATCTGCAGAATGACATTCTAGTGGAGAATGTTCACAGCGACCTGGATATAGAAACTTATCTGGACCGGTTTCAGAATGATGCGAAGCAAGTTGAGCTGATTAGCTTGGGAGAGTTTAACGAGCGTCTTGACGACATGCTGCTTCACTATTAAACCGATAATCATTTAAAAATAACTCACACAACCTACATTCGCCTACACGCGATCTACTCCCATACATGATAGCAGTTGAGATAGCAGTGAAGTAAGGCTGCCCGCATGGTAGAATTCTACCGGCAGGGCAGCCTTTATTTGTCCGGCCACACAAAAAAGGTTAGGCAGGAGCGATCGCTCCGCCTAACCTGTGAAAGATTACCTGGCTTTACTTGCCGTCCAGCAAATTCCCGAGTCCTCCAAGGACACTTCCTTCTTCCTTCCGGTTGAAGGAGCCGGACATGACCCGTTCTGCCAGCCGGCTGAACGGCAGGGACTGCAGCCATACCTTGCCTGGACCGCGAAGGGTGACGAAGAACAAACCTTCTCCGCCGAAAACGGCTGATTTGATTCCTTTGACAAACTCGATATCATAATCGACATCGGGCGTCATCGCTACGAAGCAGCCTGTGTCCACTCGCAGGACTTCCCCGGGACGCAGATCCCGCTCAACAATCGTTCCGCAAGCGTGAACGAACCCGAGCCCGTCGCCTTCAAGCTTTTGCATGATGAAACCTTCTCCGCCAAAGAAACCGGCACCCAATTTACGCTGAAGCTCCACACCAATGGATACGCCCTTGGCGGCACACAGGAAAGAATCTTTCTGGCAAATAATTTTGCCGCCGTACTTGTATAAGTCCATCGGAACAATTTTACCGGGATACGGGGATGCGAACGAAACATGTTCTTTGCCATAACCGTTGTTCGTAAACACCGTCATGAACAAACTCTCTCCGGTCAACAGACGTTTGCCCGCTCCCATGAGCTTGCCCATCAAGCCTTTGCCGCCGATCCCGCCGGATCCGTCGCCAAAGATGGTTTCCATGCTGATGCTGCCTTCCATCATCATCATGCTTCCGGCTTCAGCAACTACGCTTTCTCCCGGATCCAGTTCGATTTCTACATACTGCATTTCATTTCCGTGAATCACATAGTCAATTTCATGAGCGTTCATAATACGCACTCCTCTTTGTAATGGAATAGGATGCAGGCAGCAGATGTTCAATCAGCTATGCCGCATCATTCGGCCATACACTGTGTTACGCAGTGATTTCCGATCCGTTCCATTCGACGAAGAGAAAACCATGAACCCTTAATAACTTTCCAGCTCGCGGCTTGCCTTTCTTATTTTCCTTGCTTCATAGCGGGCGGGCGCCGACTCATAAAGACGCTTTTCCCTGTCTGTTTCGGGAATTACGCCAGGAACGGCCGTAGGCCTCCCGTCACTGCCCAGCGCAACGAAAGTCAAGTAAGAAGTCGCAGTCGTCCTCTTCTCACCCGTCAGCAGATTCTCTGCCTCCACCCTTACATAGACTTCCATCGAACTGCGGTGTGTCCAAGAAACGAATGCTTCCAGTTGGATGGCTTCCCCCAGAAGAACCGGAGCCAAGAAATCCAGGCTATCGCTCGACGCTGTAACAACCGGATACCGGCAGTGCCTCATGCTCGCAATGGTCGAGATTTTATCGACATATTCCATGATCTTGCCGCCAAAGACGGTACCGTGATAATTCGTATCCAGCGGAAAAATGATTTCGGTCATAATCGTTCTGGACACACTGGTTGGTTTAGCTTCCAGCTCTGCATGATCTTTCGAACTCATAGTTGGACCTCCCCCTGATGTCTATACTGGCTGCATGGGTATATAATGGCCTGTTCATGCCTTTTTCATTTGACGAATTAGAAAGAAACTCAACAGCAGAGCTGATCAGCTCCTCTAAAAGATCCTCTGCCGTGCTATTCTGCTTCAGGACTGTAACGTATCTGCAGACGTCCCGCGGCTTCGGAAGCCAGCTTCCTTGCCTTGTCAGTATCTTGCGCTGCTGCAAGAGCTACGGCCATGCGACGGCCCGGTTTTGTTTCCGGCTTGCCGAATACACGGACTTGTACATCCGGAGATGCCAAAGCTTCTTCTACTCCGCCTATTTCAAATTGTGTGCTGTTACGGTCGGCTTTGAGTGTATGGGAAGCTCCCGGTGTTACTAAACGGACAGCAGGAACTGGCAGGCCAAGAATGGCTCTGACATGCAAAGCAAATTCGGACAAATCCTGCGAGACCATCGTTACCATGCCGGTGTCGTGCGGACGCGGAGAAACTTCACTAAAGTACACGCCGTCCTCTGCCAGAAACAGCTCCACGCCGAACAAACCGTAACCGCCCAGAGCATCCGTGATCGTCTTAGCGATATGCTCCGCCTCTTGGATCTGATTGGCATTCATCTGGTGGGGCTGCCAGGATTCAATGTAATCGCCGTCCTTCTGAACATGACCGATAGGAGCACAGAAAGTTGTGCCCGATACGGAGCGGATCGTCAGCAGTGTAATTTCGGATTCGAAGGTGACGAAAGACTCGACAATCACCCGTGCTTTTTTGGCACGCCCTCCTTCTTGGGCTAGATTCCAGCAGCCCTCGATGTCGGCCGAGCTCCGGCAGACACTCTGTCCTTTGCCGGATGAACTCATAATGGGCTTGATGACGCAGGGCGTTCCAATCTCGCCGACCGCCTCTTTAAGCTCGTCCAGTGTATCGGCAAACGCATAGCGGGCTGTGCGGAGACCGAGTTCTTCGGCGGCCAGCCGACGGATGCCTTCCCGGTCCATTGTAAGTCTGGAAGCGTTCGCTGTCGGAATAACACGGAACCCTTCCTGTTCGAGCTTAACCAGCTCCGCTGTCGCAATCGCTTCGATTTCGGGTACGATCAAATCCGGCTTCTCCTGCTCGATCAAACTGCGCAGCGCCGAAGGGTCCAGCATATCAATTACATAGCTGCGGTGCGCAACTTGCATCGCGGGCGCATTCTCGTAGCGGTCAACCGCTATGGTCTCAACACCGAGGCGCTGCGCCTCCAGAATCACTTCTTTGCCGAGTTCCCCGGAACCTAGCAGCATCATTTTTTTAGCTTTAACTGATAATGGTGATCCGTACATCATTTCATCCCTCTCCCAAGGTCAGGGGCTGCTGCCCCATTGAGTCGTTATATGTATGTTAACAAAAGCGTAACACCCGTCTGCATGGGTCCGTGCCAGTGATAAACGAAGCGCTGCAATAAATTAAAACAGCATGGGCATCTGGCTGCGCTTGCGCGGCAGAAGCAGTGGCAGCCGACTGCGATGAGCTTGCGCGGCAGAGGCAGAGGCAGCCGGATTCGATGAGCTTGCGCGGCAACCGCTCCGGCTACACCTCGCTGCGCAGCAGCAGTTTCCGCAGAAGAGGTGCCAGATGCTGTGGGAGCTCTGATGCATGCGGGACGACAATTCCGTGTCGTCCGTAGATGTTGCGCATCGTGATCCGCTGCGTTTCATGCACCTCGCCGCTGGCGAGGAAGACGCTGATCACGTCGATCCCGAGCCGCCGGCATTCGAGCACAGCTTCATACGTGTCGAGAATGCCGGCCTCGTGGTACTCGGCGGCGGAAGGCTCCCCGTCGGAGAAGACCAGCAGCACACGCTGCTTCTCCGGGCGCCGCAGGAGCCGCCGGGCTGCGTGACGGATTGCGAATCCGTCACGATTATCCTGCTGCGGCTCCAGCTGCAGCAGGGCCGGCCCGCTGCGCGGTGCCAGGCATGCGCCGAAGTCTACGACCGTGTGGAACACATTCGGCGCTTCTTCGGCGCTCACACGCTCTGCGTCCTCCCAGAATCCCGTCACTTCGTGCGGGATCCTGAGCGTACGCAGCGTCTCGTGTACCAGCGAGATGCCAAGCCTGGTTTCTTCCATCTTATCGTACATGGAAGCGGAACAATCCACAAGAAGCGAGAATGCGGCATCCAGATCGGAAGCAGGATCACGCTTCTTGGTGAACAGGCGCGGCGCCTCATCGGTAGCGAAGCGTACAAGCTTGCGGCCCAGGCGCCCGTAGAGCAGGTCACGTCTCGGCGCAGTATGCTTGCGTTCCAGTGTCAGCCGCACGGTACGCGTCAGCTGCTTCGTCAGCGGCAGGATGACGCTCACAGCCTCGCGGTAGGCTGCCTCTTCTGCAAGCGTAGGCTTCCGAGCGGCAAGCCGCTCCGCAACCGCTCGCAGCTGCGGGGCGCTTTCTCCGCTCCCTGCCGCCGGATCGGCGGCTGAGCTGAGCGGCTGAGCGTCTTTTGGCGGTGCTTCGGACGGACGATTGGATACCGCCGAGCGTCCCTTTGCAACTGCCATCGCTTCGCTTGCTCCATCATCACCGGCCTGCACCGCTTCTCCACTGAAGCGGGCTGTCCGTGTGCCCCGCTCCAGAGCATGCCGCATCGCCTGGCCTTCGGTATCAGGCGTCTCTCGATGCCACATAGACAGTCTTTCACTACGGCGATTCATATCCCGTCCAGCCTTGGATTCTTGCTCGGCATCATCATTAGCGAGCGGCTTCGTTCTCCGCAGCGGCGGCTCGCTGCCCCGCAGAAGCGGCATCTCCGCTCCACTTCCCGCCCGTGTAGAGAAATAAGCCGTGACCGCATCTTGATCCAACCGGTACGCCAGAATCTCCAGCATATCCAGACACAGCTCGGCATTACGGGCTGTAGATTCCGCCCTCTCGGCTTCTTCCAGATAAGGATGTAAAAGTCGGATCAGTGTATCAACCTCAGAACTAAACTCCACACTTTGCGTCTGCAAAGGAGTCCCGGCTGCTCCGGTAAGCTGTTCCGCCCCTTTGAACCAGTAATAGACCGCGAGGAATAAAGCATCCGCCGTTTCGCCTCTGGATTGGTGAGCGGTCAGCTTATGCCGGAAATACCCCCGATAAATATGTTCACGCTGGTTAAAAATCTCCGAAGTTCCGGGCCTGATCCGCCGGCAGATAGCTTCCAGCCTGATATCCTCACAGAGTGTAAACAGCTCACTTCCAAACCGGCTTAACGGGGAGTCTGCAAGCTTAGCCAGCAAGAGATCCGTGTCCTCGCGCCCCGTATACCAGGCGCTTCCAATCGCTCTTAAATATACGTCGCTTTTCATACCGGCCTCCCGCTGGGCCGGTTTCCAGTCCCGCCAGAATTGACTAATGGTCAAAAGCGATTCGGACTCCTCGTAATTGGAGTGAAATGCAAGCTCAACCCGCAGCTCCGCGTTTCTTGCAAACATTCGAGCCAGATCGACTAGCTGCATGAGGAGGAAGGCATCCATTTTATTATCGAGCATGTGTACTTTACCGACAAACATGGCTTAGAATAACGTCTCCGCCACATTGCGTACGGCGGCACGTTCTCTTTCATCCTCAAGCTTGGCGGCTATCGCCCGTTCAATCGCGCGATGTGCGGGCATATAAGCAGCTAAATCGCAAGCATCGATCAGGGCTCGTACCGATGCCGCTTCGTCAGACAGCTGCCCCATCTCCACCAGGGTGAGCAAATCTGCGGATAAAGCAACAAAAGTTCTAAGCTGCTTCTCATCTCCCAGTAGGGATCGCTGCTGAAGCAAATCAAGAAGAGCCTCTCCCTGTAAATAAGGCACTTCTATAGCGACAAAACGATTCTTCAATGCTTCATTCAGCGGCACGGTACCGATATACCCTTCATTAATCGCCGCAATAACGCGAAAATCCGCATGGGCTCTTACAATCTCCCCGGTAAACGGGTTGGTAATCGACCGTCTGTGGTCAAGTACCCCATTTATAAGCGGCAGAGTATCAGGCTTGGCCATATTGATTTCATCAATATACAGAATATGTCCCCGGGTCATGGCGGTGACCACCGGCCCCGGTACAAACCCGATGACAGTCTCATTCCCGTCACGGTTAAGCGTTTTGAACCCCAGAAGGGCTTCCGCATCCAGATCCGTTGAACAGTTTACCGAATGAAGCGGCTGACCTGTCACAAAAGACAGATGCTCGGCAAGCTTTGTTTTGCCTGAACCTGTCGGTCCTTTCAGCAGAACATGCTTACCGAGCGCCAGTGCAATCATCGCATCCTGAAGCACCTCTGGCCGGGCAGGTACGAAACCGGGGGTTCCGATCTGTTTCCTCTCTTCATCCGTCAGTTTCTCCCGTTCAAAACGGCCGTTAAGCCGCCGAAATTCTTGCGTTATAGGTTCGGGCAATCCCGATTGCTCCCATGTAGCAGCAGAAGTCGGTGTCATCACAATCGTTCCTCTCCGTGTAAATCCTTTCTTTTAACTATCAATCAAAAGAATACACGGTGTCAAGCTTCTACATCCTGGATTAGAGCGAACGGGTAGAAATGCAGGGCACTTCCACATAAGGGACAGGTCATATAACCCGGGATATCGTTCAGCATAAGCGCCATAGCGTATGAAGATTCATAATTAACAGCCCTTATGACATCTTGCGGCTGCACATATTTACAGGCTTGTGATTCACAGGTGGCACGGACTTTGTAGGCATTGGCCATCATCCATCCTCTACTTTCCGAAAGACAGGGCGGTTAAGCCTCTCCTTCTCTTTTGGCTTGAGGAAAATCAAGATTCAAAATAACCGTATAACGTTCCCCTTGGGTCGGTACGATTTGAGCGATTTCTACATAAGGAGTTCCGAATTCATTCTCAGCCCGGTTTACAAGTGCATTCAGACTATCGCTGAGCGTATCTTGCTCCGTCAAGGAAATTTCCGCAAAATATTGTTTGATCATGAATGTTTCCCGTATCCGGCATCTTCTTTCTCATAGGCGATCAGCGTGATCGTCTCGCCTGTTTCTTCCTTGAGTCTGTTCTCGAGCTGACGTATTTCATCCACAAGATGTTCCTTACCGTGTAATTCAGCAAAAGTATATCCTGTTTTTTCCATGTTGGGTTCCCTCCTAAATCTTAATTTCGACTTTATTATTTCCAGTAGATCTTGTTTTTAACAGGCTGGTTAGTATTGATTACCGCAAAAAAAACTCCTTTCGGAGTTTTCATGTATGATGCCTTAATTTTCTGTTAGCCGCTTCACGAAGTGTTGCTAATGAAATTCTATCGATAAACTTCGAAAATTTTTCTTTCTTCTTCCCCTCTTCCTGAAAAATAGTGATCAACCCCATCACGATAGGCTCCAATTCTTCTTCCCTGACCCCTGCGATCAGCAGCCGCGCCAATACAGCTTTCAACCCCTTCGTTTCACCGCCCACGTAAACATCGAAGCGCTCTTTCATTTTGACTACAGCAATGTCTTTAAGAAGAGGTTCGCTAGTTCCAAGCGCACAACCGGCATATCCGATTCGGAGAGGACTCGGCACAGGGTGACCGGCGATAACTCCATCTAATTTCTTCGCCGTCTCAAGCCCCGCGTCTTCTGCTCCTCGGCAGAAATTGCATGTAATCAGGCTTTTGGTGTAAAAACCCGCGGGATGAATCTCCAGTCCGGCAGCTTGCAGTCTGGCCTGCACTTCTTCCAGCTCTTCCTCTTCCACAGCGACATACAGCTGTTTGAAGGTAGTCAATTCAATAAGAGCTTCTTGGCCTACCGCACTGCCGAGAACAGCCATCTGCTGCGCTGTAAAAACAGTCCCGCCCTCTCCAAATCCCGGTGTAACGGCAAACTTTCGTATCCCCATTCCAATCCTCTCCCCTGTTCAATAGTGAATATAGGCATTAATAAAGAGGCTGCCTGGCAAAGACAGCCCCCATGTCAAATTTAAAGCTGCGATTAAGCTGTATCCTCAGTAGATTCAGAAGGTTGTCAGGATTCGATCTTGACCCGCTGCAGCCGCAGCGCATTAAGCACAACCGAAACCGAGCTCAGCGCCATGGCTGCCCCGGCGACCCAAGGCGCCAGGAAACCCAGTGCGGCAATCGGAATACCCGCAGCATTGTAAGCTAACGCCCAGAACAGGTTCTGGCGGATGTTGCCCATCGTCTTGCGGCTCATAAAGATGGCATCCGGGATGCTGTTCAGATCGCCCCGCATAAGCGTAACGTCTGCGGCTTCCATCGCCACATCGGTACCTGTGCCGATTGCCATCCCGATATCCGCTACAGCCAGCGCAGGAGCATCGTTAATTCCATCCCCGACCATGGCGACTTTTTTGCCCTGAGCCTGCAGCTTCTTCACTTCCTCCGCTTTGCCCTCCGGAAGCACCTCAGCAAGCACATGGTCAATGCCTACTTGTCTGGCGATGGCCTGGGCCGTACGCTCGTTGTCACCTGTAATCATAATGACCTCGATATTCATTTCTTTCAGCCTCGCAATGGCTTCTCGGGATGTTTCCTTAATCGTATCGGCTACTGCTACCATACCGGCGTATTGGCCGTTGACGGCGATCAGCATCGCGGTTTTGCCGTCCTGCTCCAGCTTCGACATGCTGTCAAAAGCCTGTTCGGCGTTGACGCCGTACTTCGCCATCAGCTTGCGGGTCCCGGCCAAAATCTCTTGGCCGTCCACTACCGCACGGATACCGTAGCCCGGAATGGCCTCAAAGTCCTCGGTTGCCGGGATTCCAATGCCTCGTGCCGTAATCCCGTTCACAATCGCTTCAGCAAGCGGATGCTCGGAGTTCTTCTCTGCTGCTCCAACCAGCTTCAAGAAGGTCTCCTCATCCAGATTCACGGCGGTAACATCGGTCAGTTCAGGTTTCCCTTTCGTTACGGTCCCGGTTTTATCCAGAATAATCGCATCGATTTTGTGCGTAGATTCCAGGTGTTCCCCGCCTTTAAAGAGAACACCGTACTCCGCGGCACGGCCAGAGCCAGCCATTATCGACGTTGGAGTTGCAAGACCGAGTGCGCAAGGGCAGGCAATGACCAGTACGGCGATGGCTTTTTCGAGAGCATTAGCGAAATCACCCGGAGTCACCCAGAAGTACCAGACCAGGAAAGCAACAACGGCAATTCCGACGACAATCGGAACAAAAATACCTGAGATTCGATCCGCAACACGCTGGATCGGGGCTTTGGAGCCCTGGGCTTCTTCAACAACCTTAATAATCTGGGCTAAGGCTGTCTCTTTGCCGACTTTTGTCGCTTTTATCTTCAATCGCCCGTTCTTATTAATCGTAGCTCCAATGACATGATCCCCGGCTTTTTTCTCGACCGGAATACTTTCGCCTGTCAGCATGGATTCATCTACCGCGGAGCTCCCTTCCAGTACCTCGCCGTCAACCGGAACCTTCTCGCCAGGTTTAACGAGTACAAGGTCTCCCGACAGTACTTCTTCAACCGGAATCGTCACTTCTTCGCCGTCCCGGATCACAAGAGCCGTCTTGGCCTGCAGGCCCATAAGAGTCTTGATCGCTTCGGAGGTACGGCCTTTGGCCAAGCCCTCGAACAGCTTACCCAGAATGACCAGTGTAATCAATACGGCGCTTGTTTCGTAGTACATGGCCGGCCCGTGATGAGCATCCGCCGGATTTAACGCCCACTGTAACGTAAGATATAAACTGTAGAAATAAGCCGCTGATGTACCCAAAGCTACAAGAACATCCATATTCGCGCTCTTATTGCGCAAAGATTTATAGGCTCCCACATAAAACTGCCTGCCGACATAGAACTGTACCGGTGTTGCAAGAATAAGCTGAAACCAGGGATTCATAAACAGCTCCGGCATCCAGATCCACGAGGTAAAGGAAAAATGGCCGACCATAGACCATAGAAGAGGAAGCGATAGGACTGCCGACAGGATTAATTTCCGCTTCTGTCTTGTAATTTCCCGTTTGCGTAGTTCCGCAAGATCGCCTTCCTCCTGCTTCGTTATTGCCTTATAGCCAAGCTTCTCGATCCGGGCAAGCATATCGCTTATCGTAACTTCCGCCGAGTTATATTCAACATGAGCGGTTTCCATGGCAAAATTGACAGTTGCTTTCGTTACGCCCGGCATCTTGTTTAATGCCTTCTCGATTTTAAGCGCGCACGCTGCGCAGGTCATCCCGACCAGCTGCAGATCCGCTGCTTCTTTGGCCGTGTCGTAACCGAGCTTGCGGATACTCTGCTCCATATCGTCCAAGCTGATTTTCTGCGGGTCATAGGTTACTGTCGCACGTTCCATGGCAAAATTCACATTAGCTTCCACGACACCATCCAATTTATTTAAGCCCTTCTCTATCCGGTTTGCACATGCCGCGCAAGTCATTCCGGTCAGGTTTAGAGAAGTATTCCGTGTATTTACAGCAGGTGCTGCTGTTTGCATGTTGGACACCTCATTTCTATCAGTTCGCTTTTTTTAAGCAACTTCATATCCTTGTTCGACAATCGTATCTCTTATTCGGTCAGCAGTCAGTGAATGTTCATCATAGATGACTTGAACCTTTCTGCCGCTTAGATTCACTGTAACGGCAGTCACACCTAATTTCATTAATTCACTTTCAATAGAATTTACACAACGTTCGCATGACATTCCCTTTACATGGAAGGTGATATTTTGCATCTTATCTCTCCTACAAGAAAATATTGTTTTCGAGTATGACTGCTTATGTTTGTATTACTACTATACCCCCGTACCCTATATTAAGTCAAGTGGAAACTACCTGTTTTTTGAAAATCTTTGTATTTCATTTACTCATTTAGGCTGCCGGCCGTTCGCTGCCGATCTGGCCGGTAGCATGCCTGAGTAGTCTTTGAAGATTATCTCATAAGCTTGTTGACTGTCGTCATAAGCTCGGATATAACTTCTTCGTCACCTTCCTGGATACGCTCAATTACACAGCTTTTCATATGATGCTCCAGAAGAAGTTTACCGACCCCGTTAAGAGCGGATTGTATAGAAGCGATCTGATTCAGTACATCGTCGCAATACGTATCTTTCTCAATGAGTCCTTTGACCCCGCGCACCTGGCCTTCTATGCGGTTCAGACGGCTAATCAAATTGTTCTTCGTTTTATCGGAATGGTGGCTCTTGCGCTCATTGCCAGCGGCACATGCCTCATGGGCCTGGTTCTCTGTTGTCATCCTAATCCCTCCTGTATATCCTCCATTATACATTCAGGCTCCTTTTATAGACAATCCATTCCAGCGTTACTTTTCAGAAAAAAAATCAGCCCCCGTTCCGGAGAGCTGACTCAGAAATGAAACTGTCAGGAGAGCAGCTTCTCGATCTCTTGACGGTTAAACACAAAACCGAAAAATACAGCGTCATCAATAAAAATGGTAGGCACCAGATTTTTTCCGGAGCGCTCCCGGAGTGTGTCGGCATATTCCGGATGCTCAGAAATATCATATTCCTTGAACGGAATGTTGCGCTCTCTTAAATATTGCTTGAAATTTCTGCAGTCTTCACAAGTCGGTGTCGTAAATACTTCTACCTTTCTCATACGCATGCTAACCTCCTTCTTTTACCAATACTTCTCCTTTTATCATATACCCCCTAACCCTATATTGCAAGATTAGACGGATTGGACTCTAAACGAATTCTGCAACTGCTTGTAACCGGCGGCGGCCTTACTGAAGCGGAAAAATAAACAACAGACCACTAAAACTACCCGCGGTCTGTTGTCTGGTCATACAATTGTTAGTGCCGACGCTAATTTTAAGAAGCCATTTTCTTACAAGCTTCTGCACACTGGAAACAAATTTCTGCACAGCGTTTACAGTGCTCATGATGCTCATGCTTCGCGCACTCCTGACCGCAGGCTTCGCAAATTTGAGCGCAGAGTAAGCAGATCTCTTTCATAAAGGGACTGTTACGTGAAATAGCGGATGCCGCCAAAGCACAGATCTCGGCACATTCACGATCAAGGCGAATGCATTCTCTCATCATATCTATATCTTGTTCCTGCAAGCAGGCATTGTAACAGAAATTACATTCCTTGAGACACCGCAGACAGGCTTCCATACACTCTTTTAAATTCTCGTCGATTGTTGTGTTCATCATACTCATGTAATAAAACTCCTCTCGTCTCTTGAACTTAGTAGTGGTTTGGTATATCTAAATGCGTTCAAATATAGATTACCCCACAAGGGTATATTATAAACATATTAGTCGTGCAGAGGGGAAATTATTCATACTGATGTCCAGGAGAAACAACAAAAAAGCCCATTGCATTAGCAATGAGCAGGGCCAGTCCTGATTTAATTATTTCATTCCGTCCAACTCTTCCAGCAGCCTTTGTACCGCTTCTTCGTTCACGGAACCCGACTGCTTCAATTTTGTAAGGCGCTGCTGTATTTCTTGAGCAAATTTGGCGTCTTCGTCCAGGTTCTCTGTATAGCCCGGATCGAACCAGACATAGAATCCGTCAGGACCGTTCCTAAGGAAGGTCCGGTTCCAGGCATGCGGGTACTCATAAGGCTGATCTGAGAACATGATTCCTAATACATCATCGCTTTCTACGGGCAGAAGCTGGTGAAAATGCTCTTCATCCCCTGATCCGGCTATTTGTTTGTGAGCATAGGCGTAATGCACATAATGTTCACCGGTCTCGCGGTCTTTGGATAGATTATACATTTCAAGCTCATTCTGAATCAAATCTTGGACAACGACAAGTCTCTCTTGAAGCAGGGAGCCTGGTACCTTGGATAAGCGGAGCATGGATTCAGCTGACATCTATTTCTCTCCTTTCTTCCTGAAGGGCCGGCGGTCTCTGCCGGTCGGGAATATCGTTATCCTGCAGCAAATCGCGCAGCGAACGCTTGGGAAGCTTCCATTTGAAAATAACCGAGAACATGCGGGAAACGACAATGGTCATGAAAAGAATGGTGAGGCCAAATACGGTCTGCGGCCAACCGAGCCAGATCATAAAACCCGCCAGCATCCCCCATACGGCATAAATTTCATCCTGCAGCACTAACGGTTTACGGCCAGCAAGCAGATCCCGTATAATACCGCCGCCAATGCCTGTCAGAACGGCGGCCACAATAACGGCACTCATCGGCAGGCCCTGGTTCGTCGCATACAGAGCGCCCTGTATGGAGAAGGCGGCCAGTCCGATGGCATCAAAGAACGACTCCCACGATTTCCACCGCCTGATCCAAGCAAGTGGGAAAATAAACACCAGCGTCATGGCAGCAAAGGCGATCATAAACTGAAAACCCTGCTGCCAGAGCATCGTAATCTTTTCACCGATAAGCATATTGCGGACGACCCCGCCGCCGAATGCCGTAACAAATCCAAGCACATATACACCCAGAATATCGTAATCTTCTTCCATGGCAACAATCGCACCGCTGACAGCGAATGCGATCGTTCCGATCAGACTTAGCCCCATCCAATCCACTATTCCGCAGCTCCCCCGGCTATGATTAAGACAAATCCCAGTCCAGTTGAATTTCTCTGCCAGTACGGGATGATTCGTAGATGGCATTCAAAATCAAATTATTCGTATAGCCGGACATGACAGATGTGAGCGGCTCACTTCCCGTGCGGATGCACTCCAGGAAATGAAGATTCATGAGCAGACGCGGCTCGGTCTTATTCTCCGGAACCTCCAATTCAACATCAATCTCTCTGTCGAACATTTCTGCGAACAATTTGCCGTAAGTATTCCCGCGCAGCGAAGCGCCGCCTTCCGTGCCCAACAATTGGATATAGGGCTGATTATCTGTCTCGGTAAGCGCAGCCCAGCTCACATCAAGCGTCAGCGTACTGCCGTTATCCATCTTAATCAGAGCAGTCGCGAAATCTTCTACATCATAGCTGCCGCTCCAGTTCGGTTTGCCCCAGCTCCCGATACCGCGGCGCTTGGGTCCAAATTCGGAGTAGGTTGCACCATATACGGAGACAGGTCTAGGGTTCCCCATAAAGGAGAGCGACAGATCCAGCATGTGCACACCGATATCAATAAGCGGTCCGCCGCCGGCTTTGGACATTTGGGTAAACCAGGTGCCCCAGCCCGGGATACCCTTACGCCTCATCCAGCCTGTCTTCGCATGATAAATCGAACCGAGCTTGCCGCGCTGAATAAGTTCTTTTACCTGCATATTGAGCGGCTCCCAGCGGCGCTGGTGGGAAATCATCAGGACTTTGCCGCTTTCACGCTCAGCCTGAACAATCTCCTTGGCGGCCTTCATATCAATCGCCATCGGCTTCTCAAGCAGCACATGCTTGCCTGCATGAAGCGCTTTAACCGCAAGAGGCGCATGCCACTCGTTGGAAACCGCTATTACTACGGCATCTATATCAGGATCGTTAATCAGATCTTCTCCGCTTCCATATACTTTAGAGATCTGGTGCTCTTTCGCACGGGCTTCCGCCAGCGGAAGGAATACATCAGCGACTGCAGTCACAGCAACGCCCGGTGTGTCGAGCAGGCTCCGGATATGAATGTTACCTATATTGCCTGCGCCGATTACGCCGATTGTGATCTCTTCGTTAAATGCCATTGTGCAAAACCCTCCGTTATGACACATTTTATGTTCGGCTTTATTTTATCACATTTGAAGTTCATCAACAGCCTTACCCGCTTTTTTAATCTTTCAGAATATCGCCTTTTTTGTTACTTTAGGGCTATATTCCAGCAAGAAGGAGCGAGTGTTCTGTAGAATAGGTTAACCTTACATAAACGAATCTAATATGTTCTAACCACTATTCTCATACGTCTCTTCCTTCTCACAAACTCGGATACGATGGATAGAAGCAGCCTTAATCTGTGCAGATAAGCTACAGCCACTCTAAGCGCAGTATCCTTCACTCTCTTCTTACTTAAAAAAGCCCCGTCCCCGTAACGGAAATTTCCGTTGTCAGGAGAAGGGCTCTCAGATTGTCGCGGTTAAGTATAAGAATCAGATACGAGAACGGTGCGGTTACTGCGGGAAATAATCCTTATGCAGTTCTTCGAGCTCAGCGATGGAGCGGCGTGCCCATTCTTCCGTCTGTTGGAGCATGCTTAATTCTTCTTCAAGAGCATGCTGCAGAGATAACATGTAATCCGGGACATCCCCGTTATAAGAACGGATCGTTACCAGCGGCATCAGGGCAATCTCCTGGTATGCAAGCGCACGACGCTGCTGAAAGTAACGCAAATCATTCTTGTCAGCCGTGTGAAGATTTCCTTGAGTAGGATGCTTTATGACCGCAAGCACTTGAACCGCTGCTTTGACAGGGGAGTTTATCTCTACAATCCGGCCGATATATTCACCGGTTTTGTACTCACCCTTAACCAGATCGCCGACGGAAGCAGCAAATTCGTTCCTAAGATTCATACAAGATTGCTCCTTTCTCAATGGAACTGCGTATTCAGGTTAGAACTAGAGAAGTCATTTAGCCCGATCCCGCTGTCAGGTCAATACGCGAAGCTCAGACAACAAATATTCCACGGAATTCATGGCATACAGGGTACGTACAACCCTGCCTCTCTCTATCACCACTATACAGGGGACAGAAGAGATTTGCCACTCTTGGACGAAACCAGGCATATAGTTGGCGTTACATGCCTTAAGCGGTATTGCCGGCTCCATTTGTATGAGGACTTCAAGCATCCTCCGGGCCACTTTGCAAGTACCGCACAGCGGTGTATGAAAGAAAACGGCAAAGGATCTATGCTCCGAAACTGCGCGCTGAATGGTCTGTTCATTCCATTCCTGCATGATGGGCTCTTTCATGCGGCGTGTTTCTCCCTTAGTAAGGAAAGTGTCTTAACCGTATGCTCCAGCAGCCCGGTGAAATCGTCGACATGACTTTCATCCAGCTTACGTCCAAATTCCAGGAGTACGTCATTATTCCAGCAGTGCTCCCTTTGTCCGAATACGTAAGAGACCGTCTGTGTAATTGTCGGCCTGCCGCTCCAAATGCTTGCGAGAGACGCGGCTATTGCCGGGCAGTTGTTCTCCGGATCTTCCATCGTGAAACCGAACCGGATCGTCAAGGTGCAACCCTGCGAGGATGGCTTGCGCTCCAGAATCTCTGCGGCCAGATCTTCCAGTCCGGCGGTCAGAGCAAATTCTGCCCATGGAGAAGCATGGCTGTCTTCCTCGTTCTGGAGTACAAAACGGATGGTATAGTTCCTCGATAGCGTGGACATGTCGATTTGATCCGAACGATTCGTTACCAGAATGTCACCGGACAGATCAAGATCATACACGGCCCCTTCCAGGACAACCTTAAGATTCTCATAAATAGTCGGGTCAAACATAGATGGTTCGTCTCCTCTTCTCCAGCTGCAGCCAATCCGGTTACGGATACTCAGCTGAGTGATCACCTTAAAGCAGGGTCAGGAAAGGCGCCTGGAAACTTGCATCCAAGCGCCTTTGCCGGCGGTCTTATCCAAAATACTTAAGCGTAATATTCTTCACGAAGCTTGCGTACATCTTCGCTCTCCAGATATTCGTCGTACGGCATCATCCGGTCAATCAGACCTTTAGGGGTAATCTCAATGATGCGGTTAGCGACAGTCTGAATGAACTGATGGTCATGGGAGACGAACAGCATCGTACCGTCAAAGTCGATCAAACCGTTATTGAGAGCCGTAATGGATTCCAGATCCAAATGGTTCGTCGGCTCATCCAGGATTAGAACGTTGGCGCTGGCAAGCATCATTTTGGACAGCATGCAGCGTACTTTCTCTCCTCCGGACAGGACACTCGCTTTCTTCAGCGCTTCTTCGCCTGAGAACAGCATGCGTCCCAAGAAACCGCGGATGAAGGACTCATCCTGATCTTTGGAATACTGGCGGAGCCAGTCAACCAAATTCATGTCCACACCGTCAAAGTACTCCGCGTTATCTTTGGGGAAATAAGCCTGGGTAGTCGTAACGCCCCAAGTGTACTCGCCTTGATCCGCTTCTTTCTCACCCATCAGAATCTGGAACAAGGTTGTTTTAGCCAGTCCGTCCGGACCGACAAAAGCAATTTTATCGCCTTTATTCACTGTGAAAGTAACATTGTTCAGGATACTTTCACCCTCTACGGACTTGCTGATCCCGTCGATTGCAAGAAGCTGCTTGCCTGCTTCACGCTCCGGTTTGAAGTTGATAAAAGGATATTTACGATTAGATGGTTTGATATCATCCAGTGTGAGCTTCTCGAGCTGTTTCTTACGGGAAGTCGCCTGCTTGGATTTGGAAGCATTCGCGCTGAATCTCGCGATAAAGGTTTCCAGTTCCTTACGCTTCTCTTCCGTCTTCTTATTCGCATCTCTGGCAAGTTTCAAAGCCAGTTGACTGGACTCGTACCAGAAATCATAGTTACCTACGTACATTTGAATTTTACTGAAATCAATATCCGCAATGTGTGTACATACCTGGTTCAGGAAGTGACGGTCATGGGATACAACGATAACGGTGCCTTCAAATCTGCCCAGGAAGTTCTCGAGCCATTGAATGGATTCGAGATTCAAATGGTTGGTAGGCTCATCGAGCAGGAGGATGTTCGGATTGCCGAACAAAGCTTGCGCAAGGAGTACACGTACCTTCTGGTTGCCGTCCAAATCCTTCATCTTCTGGTCATGGAGCTCTTTCTGAATACCGAGTCCGATCAGGAGCTCCGCCGCATCAGCCTCAGCCTGCCAGCCGTCCAGATCCGCAAAGTCACCTTCAAGTTCGCCGGCACGTATGCCGTCTTCTTCGGAAAAGTCGGATTTAGCGTAGAGAGCATCCTTCTCTTCCATGATTTTGAATAGACGGGCGTGGCCCATAATCACCGTCTTCAGAACTTCGAATTCATCGAATTCGTAATGGTTCTGCTTGAGCACGGCCATACGTTCTCCGGGAGCGATGCTTACTTCACCCTTGTTAGCTTCAATTTCGCCGGATAAAATTTTAAGAAATGTCGATTTACCTGCACCGTTAGCCCCGATTAGGCCATAGCAGTTGCCAGGTGTGAATTTAATATTAACGTCTTCGAAAAGAGCGCGTTTGCCATATCGAAGCGTAACGTCCGTAACAGTGATCATAAGTGCGGGATACCTGCCTTTTTGTATAGTACGGCTTATTCTAAGCCCATTCCCTTTAGTATAGCATAAATAGAGTGCTCACGCTCGCAAATAGCTGTGTGCTACTTATTACGCGCAATTTCTTCTACCAGTTCGGACAATTCCGTCCATCTTTCCATCGCTTGCTCCAATTCTTCATTGGCCGCGATTTCTTCCGCGTACAAATCCTGAACCCGGCCGTAATCACTGCCGGCTCTTCCGATGTCTAGCTTGATCCGCTCCATTTTCTCTTCTAACGCTGCGATGCGGTCTTCTATCGTATCCCATTCCTTCTGTTCGTTAAAAGAAAGCTTCTTCTTCCTCGCTCGCCCCTGATCCTCGGTGCCTTCCCCGGACCCTGCGGATGCTTTGCGCGAATCTGAAGCGGGCTGCCCTTTGTGCGGATTAGTGCCGCTCGAAAGAACACTGCTCTCGCCTGTTTTCGTGTCAGCCTCATCACGATTGGACTGGGATTCCAAATATTCGGAATAGGTGCCGAAGTACTGCTCAATTTGCCCATTGCCCGTAAAAGCAAACAGATGGTCCGAGGTACGGTCCAGGAAATAACGGTCATGAGATACGGTAATCACTGCGCCTGGGAAGTGTTCCAAATAATCTTCCAGAATCGATAGCGTCTGGATATCAAGATCATTGGTAGGCTCATCAAGCAGAAGCACATTCGGCTCCCCCATCAATGTACGCAGCAAGTAAAGCCGGCGTTTCTCTCCGCCGGAGAGTTTGCCGATCAAGGTCCACTGCAGATGCGGAGGAAACAGAAACCGCTCCAGCATTTGCGCCGCAGTGATCGCTTCCCCGTCTTTGGTGCGGATAACTTCCGCCGCTTCACGGACATATTCGATCACCCGCTGTTTCTCGTCCATCTCCACGTTTTCCTGCGTGTAGTAGGCGAGCTTCACGGTCGTCCCCTGCTCGATCTCACCGCCGTCCGGCTGGATTCTGCCGGCCAGCATACCCAGCAGGGTAGTCTTGCCGCTGCCATTGCGTCCAATGATACCGATCCGGTCATCGGGCTGCACGATGTAGCTGAAATCCCGGATAAGCTGCTTATCCGCATAACTCTTGCTTACGTCCTTGAGCTCGATTACTTTCTTGCCGAGCCGGCTCCCTGCAAGCGCCATATCGAGCTTGGCCGCTGGTCCGTCGGTCTTGCGGTCCCGCAGCTGCTCGGCGCGCTCGACGCGAGCCTTCTGCTTCGTCGTCCTGGCTTTGGCTCCGCGGTGCAGCCAGGCCAATTCACGGCGCAGCAAATTCCTGCGCTTGTCTTCACTGGAAGCTTCCCGTTCCATCCGGTCCGCTTTTTTCTCCAGAAAGGTCGTGTAGTTGCCTTCGTAACTGTAAATCTTGCCGCGGTCCAGTTCCAGAATACGGCTCGTCACCCGCTCCAGGAAATAACGGTCATGCGTAACCAGAAGCAGAGCGCCTTTCCATTTGCCGAGGAACTGCTCGAGCCAATCTACCGTTTCATTATCGATATGGTTAGTAGGCTCATCGAGAATGAGCAGATCCGCAGGTTGAATCAGGACGCGTGCCATCGCAACGCGCTTGCGCTGACCGCCGGACAGCTCTCCCACCGGTTTATTGAAATCGGTGATGCCCAGTTTCGTCAGAACCGTCTTGGCTGTTGTCCCCGCTTCCCATGCGTCCAGGTTATCCATTCTTTGCTGTACGCGAATCAGACGTTCCTGCGCCGCCGTATCATCGGGGCTGTTATCAAGTTCGCTTAGTGCCTGCTCATAATCACGCAGCACCTTCATTAAAGGTGTTTCTCCGTAAAAAACTTGCTCCAGTACTGTAGCCTGCTCGTCAAACTCAGGCTGCTGGGGAAGATATTCGACCCGGAAATGATTGGAATGAATGACCGATCCCGAATCCGGTCCTTCAAGACCTGCAAGAATGCGCAGCAGAGAAGATTTCCCCGTACCGTTCACTCCGATCAGACCGATCCGCTGTCTTTCGGATATCGTAAATGAAATATCATCGAAGAGCACTTTCTCCCCGTATGTCTTTACTAAATGTTCCGCATGGATAATACTCATGAGTTCCTCCGTCTTCGATCAGATAAAGCCAGGATAAACCGGATCCGTCCGTCTGTGTGGCCATCACTAGACTGCAGGCGGCGGATGCCGGATTTAATTTATTTGCTTACATATATACGGGCCAATTAACTTGCTGGAGCCTAGACTGGGCTTACCGGATTCTCCGGCAGTACCGATTCACTTGCAGGTGCGGCCGGATGCAGAATATATTGCAGCAGCAGCGCTGCTGTACCTGCAATCGCATCCACATGCGTGCGTTCCATTCCGTGGGAGGCATGAACACCCGGCCCGATCAGAGCGGCGCGGATATTGCTGCCGCCTCTCAGAGCCGCAGAAGCATCCGAACCATAATGCGGATAAATATCTACAGCATGGCGGATGCCCGCGTGTTCCGCTAAACGGATGAGATGGGTCGTCATCGCATAATCGTAAGGACCGCTGGAATCTTTGGCGCAAATGGACACATCCTGCTCCGTGCAGGACAAATCCTCTCCCATGGCTCCCATATCGACCGCTACCAACTCGTCGATATCTCCGGGGATATAAGAAGCCCCGTGACCTACTTCTTCGTAAGTCGTAATGATCAGTTTGATAGTGCAGGCCGGTTCAATGCATTCGTTTTTGAGCAGATCAAGCAGACCGAACAGGGCTGCCACACTTGCTTTATCATCAAGATGGCGTGATTTGATGTATCCATTCTCCTGGATACGGACCCTCGGGTCAAAAGAAACGAAATCCCCCGTACCGATGCCAAGCTTATGTACATCTTCCCGGCTGAATGCGAGTTCATCGAGACGCACTTCCATATTTTCTTCCACTCTTTTGTGATCCCGGGCATCCGAGAAAACATGAACGGAGGGCTTCGTCGTCAGAATGGTCCCCTCATAGCTCAGCCCTTGGCGTGTGTGTACTTGACAATACTCATTCTCTATTGCCGCCATCATATATCCGCCGACCGGAGTCAGGCGCAGGCGACCGTTATCTTTTATGGAGCGTACCATGGCGCCTAGTGTATCCACATGAGCGGACAATCCGATCGTATAGTCACTGCGTTTGCCCGGAATCGTAATGATTCCGCATCCTTTATTGGTCAGCTCCATCGTATAGCCGAGTTTTTCCGTTTCCGCCTTGACCTTGGCCATAATTTGATGTGTATAGCCGCTTGGACTGGGTGTTGTCAAAAGCATGTCCAATACTTCAAGTACATAGCTGCGATTAATCTGATCCATCTGGCTTCACTCCTTTTGGCTAATTCCTGCTATATGAATGACGCTCTTCGTCAACTTATCTTTACAGCAGATACTACACGTTTTCCCCATTCTTTTCAAACGATAGGCTTACCTGATACCCAACATGATTGTACCGTATATCATTGCCTATGATGTGTTATCTTTACTTGTATCCGAAAAAATATCCATGTTCTGGGAACCTGGCACTGCTCTGCTTTGTCAGTTATAAAGAGGTGATCGCATTGGGCAGTGAAGATTTTCAGTATTCAGCCGACATGAATTTCTATACACTAGAGGATTTAATGAATAAGTACGGTCAAGATGTGTGGAATTTCGCTTTCTCTATTTGTAAAAACCGCCAGCTCGCGGATGATATAGCACAGGATGTTTTTTTACAGGTATACCGGCATGTGGCGACATTCAGAGGCGAATCAAGCGTCAAAACCTGGCTCCTAAAAATAACCCGAAACATCAGCTACAACTACCGGAAATCCGCTTTTATCCGAAAGGTCACGCTGGTCGATCTTGTTCATCGTACAGGGCAAAGTCAATCTGCTGAAGATATTTTTCTGGAACAAGAGGCCGTGAGCGAAGTGTGGCTGTGCGTTTTCCAGCTGCCTGTCAAGTTCCGGGAAGTGATCGTACTTGATGCCAAATATCATCTGTCTGTCAGTGAGATTGCCGGAGTCTTAAATATTTCAGAAGGTACTGTAAAATCGCGCTTACATCGCGCCCGCAAAAAAATGACAGGGCTATTGTACGGGGAGGGACAACGAAAATGAAGGAATCTAAACCCGATTGGTACTCATTCTTGCAGGAAGAACCTTTTAGAACCCGCAGGTTCACACGCCGGATGGCGGATGAAATTAAAGCAGCGGCAGCCTCTCCTGACACCAAATCACGCCGGTTGGGCAAATTTTCATGGAAAGGTGCGGGCCTTGGTTTCGCCGGACTGATTCTTGCAGCAGCCTTCTTGACTAATGACTGGAAAACAGCGGTAGATCCTGCCCGGCAACCCGCCGCCTTCGAATCCAAAAGCGCTTCTTTGACCTATTTCCCTTTGGAAGCTATGCCGCTTAAGAAAACCGGTCTGCCGAAAGACATGGAGAAAATCAAATCAATTCCACTCGGGCAAAATTTAGGAAAAGCCGGTTCTCCTGTTGTAACTTTGTATGCGGATAGGAAGAACAAAGAACTGCTGCACGCATACTTATCGGATGGCAAGTCCGATTATCAGATAGGTTTGGTCAGCAACCAGGGCCTTACCGCGCTTGAAGTTAAAACTTCCCATTGGACCGGAGAAGATATTGCGGAAATCCAGATAGACAGTCCTATCGGACCTGGCATGGTTATTCAAATTGTAAGATATAACCCGTTAAACTCGGCATGGGAACTCCAGAACTTCGAACAACACCAAGGTGAAGAAATAGATTTGGACGGAGATGGCAAGAAAGAGCTGGTCGAAAATCATGTTGACTGGGTGCCCCCGGCTATTCATCTAAACCGATGGAACGCGGACACGAAGCAGTTCGAACGAGCTGCGGTCGATAACGATGCGGCTGAAATGATGGGGCTTAATCGAGATAATACGGTTACGCACTCCTATCTGTTCCAGGAAAAAGATAAATGGCTGATCGAATTTGGAGCTGGCGATGATTTTCATGTTTTTATGGAATACCACAATGGTAAGCTGCAGACCGTTGACCTTCCGGACAAAAGAAGCAGGCTTGCTGATCTAAGGAACGCACAGAAATAGAATCTGAAGAAAGAATAAAAAATGAAGTCGCGGTGCTGGATTGACAGATCACGAGCTGCTTCTAGCGATATCAAAAAGAACTTGCCGCAGGACTTGCGGCAAGTTCAAGGTTCTCAGCTTTCGAAATCAACACAGGGAGCAACGCCATCTTTATGTTCGCCCATATAGGCGATAACATCCTGATGCACGGGATGTACGTTATATGCCTGAAGATCTTCGAGAGAATTGAATTTTGTGATTAATGCAAGATCATAGGAGCGCTCGGAATGAAGGACATCGGTTCCTACTTCAATGGACAGCAGCTGCGGAATTTTGCCTTCCATGTTCACCAGCTTGTCTTTCGTTCTTTGTACAGACTCGGGACTGCGGTCCTTCATTTTAAAAAACACAATATGCGTAATCATCCTTCATTCTCCTTTTTCCGGTAAATTTAATGATTCAAAATATATAAGAAAGTTCAGTTTAAGAATGGACTTTGTGCGACCATTGCTCAACATCCCAGACTTTAGTAACCCAGCCCTCGTAGAAATCGGGCTCGTGGCAGACAAGAACCACGGTACCCTTGAATTCCTTCAGAGCGCGTTTCAGCTCATCTTTGGCGGATACATCCAAATGGTTCGTAGGCTCATCAAAGAGAATCCAGTTGCTTTCTCTCATCAAAAGTTTGCAAAGACGGACTTTGGCCTGCTCGCCGCCGCTGAGCGCACTGAGCGGACGGGTAATATGCTCGTTCTTAAGTCCGCAGCGCGCCAAAGCTCCGCGCACTTCATTCTGGGTCATATGCGAGAACTCGTTCCACACATCATCAATCGGTGTAATGCTGGGAGCTTTAACTTCCTGCTGGAAGTAAGAAGGAAACAAATAATCCCCTTTGTACGTCTTCCCGCTAATGGCAGGAATAACCCCCAGCATCGTTTTAAGCAGGGTGGATTTACCGACACCGTTGCAGCCGACAATCGCGATTTTCTGACCCCGTTCGATCGTGATGTTCAGCTTGGGCAGCAGCGCCCGGTCGTAGCCGATTTCAAGATTCTCCGCTTCGAAGACTACGCGTCCGCTTGCACGGGACTCCTTGAATACAAAGGTCGGTTTGCTCGCCGTCTCCGGACGCTCGATCCGGTCTACTCTGTCGAGCTGTTTCTGCCGGCTCTTGGCACGGGTTGATGTGGATGCCCTGGCTTTATTCCGCTGAATAAAATCTTCCTGCTTCTTGATGTACTCCTGCTGTTTCTCATAGGCATCCAGATGCTGAGTCTTAGACAATTCCGCCATCTCAAGGAACTTCTCGTAGTTGGCTGTGTATCGGTTCAGCTTGGTAAATTCCAGATGATAAATAACATTGACGACCCCGTTCATAAATTCCGTGTCATGGGAAATCAGCATGAACGAATACGGATAGTCCTTCAAATAATTGGACAGCCAGTTGATATGCTCGACATCCAAATAGTTAGTCGGCTCATCAAGCAGCAGGACAGTCGGCTGCTCAAGAAGAAGCTTGGCCAGCAGAACCTTCGTCCGCTGCCCGCCGCTAAGAGAAGCTACATCACGGTCAAGACCGATTGCGTTCAGACCCAGGCCATTGGCCATTTCTTCTACTTTGACATCGATCATATAGAATCCGCTGTTTTCCAGCTGGTCCTGTATTTCTCCCATTTGCTCCAGAAGAACTTCCAGTTCTTCCGGAGAAGCCTCTCCCATTTTATCCGTAATCACCATCATTTCTTTCTCCAGCTCAATGAGGGGAAGATAAGCATCCTTCAGGACATCGCGGATCGTCTTGCCGGGAGTCAGCTTCGTGTGCTGGTCCAGATAGCCATACCGGATACGGGGCGTCCACTCGACTTTCCCCTCATCCTTCAGCAGCTTACCGGTCAAAATGTTCATCAATGTCGACTTACCGACACCATTTGCACCTACAATACCTACACGCTCACCGGCCAAAAGCCGGAAAGAAACGTTTTTAAAAAGCAACCGGTCACCAAATGTATGACTCAGGTCTTCAACTGTCAAGAAACTCATAATCTATTCTGTAACTCCTATCTTATCGCAAAATGGCTCTCTCTGGGACAACCCTCTTAGTATACCATTATCCAAAGAACAGGGAACAGAAAAGTTAAGTTCTAAATATAAATTCGGTATGGACAATGCGGATCACATCACCGTCCGACAAACATACAGATTGATAGGAGCTGATCCTGTCACTGTTCAAGAAAGTGCCGTTGCGTGAATTAAGATCCCTAACCGCATACCCCTCTGTCATGCGGATAATCTCTGCGTGAACCCGGGACACGCCGAGCATGTCTTCCACATAATGCACATCTCCTTCTCCGCGGCCGATTATGAACGAAACCGTATCCAGCAGGATGGTCTCTTTGCGGCCCCCTCGCATCACTTCGAGGACCGGCCAGCGTTCTTGCTGCTTCGAAGAGACGGTGGCCGGTTGTCCCAGGAACACAGTCTCGTCGGCGGAATGCGGCGGCGCCGGCGGAACAAGCAGCGTCGTGCGTTCACCTAGAGCCGCATAGTGCTGCTCCAGTGACACCGGCTCATTCGCAGGTGTCACCCCCCGGCTGGCGCTTGCAGCGGAGGCTTCCACTGCTGAACGATTAGCCCTGCCGGGCAGGCCAATCGCCAGCAGTGCAAACGCCGCATCGAGCACCAGCAAAGTCGCGCCGCTGCAAATGTACAGCAGCGGCGGCGCCGGCGCGCTTAAATACGCGTTCCAGATCATCGCGATGATCAGGGACGCGGCGCCCAGCGCGCCGGTTCTTGCGCGGGTCCCGAGCATCGGGCCCGGAGCGTCCGCAGCAGCTAATGCTGCGGCTGACTCATCCGGCGCCGCGTGCGAAGGCGCCGGGTGAGCGGCGCCCGCGTGCGGCGCGGGCGCTTGGGGTGCGGCTGCGGCGGGCCTTGCGGCAGCAGCGCCATGCGCGCCGGGACGGCTGCGGCTCTGCTGCCGGCTGAAAGCCACGGCTGCGCCGCGCTGCTCCCACGCAGGCCCCGCCCCCAGGCGCTCACTGCTGCTTGCAGAGCCGTTCGCTGTCGCTGCATGTTCTCTCCCCCGGGCGGGAACGTGCCGTCTTTCCATACCGCTGCTGCTTCTTGTATCAGCATTAAATACGTCCATGCCTTCGATACCGGCCGATTCTGAGTGCTGCCGCTGCAAGTCCATACGTTTACTTTCTTCTTGCCAACGGGATTGAAAATGACCAGCATCCGGCCCCCCCGATTCTTTGGGCATTCCTTGCATTTCTGCGGGACCCTCTACACGACTCGGGACAAACCTGGGTAAACTCAGCCCTGCTCCCCTTAGAAAATCACCCGAATCTGATCTTCCATTTGTTTCATAGTCATGTATTCTATCAAGATGGTGCTCCGTCCAAGGTGGTGCTGCACCATCAGCTTTCTCCCCCCAATCAACATCATGATCAATACATGCATCTATACTAACACTGCCGTAGTCTTTGCTTTTAGAGTTTGTTATCGCCGAATAGATTGCTTTTTTGAGTGCCTCCGCCGTAAAACCCGGCTCCATACATCTATCGATAAGCGGCTGTAAACGACTCCGCTCATTGACCGCAAGATGCATAAACATATCCTGAATGAGATCGGCCCATGCAGACTCCAGCGGAGCAGCCGGTATTTCTATTAACGGGACGCACAGCATATGAAGATCCGCCCCCAGGCTGCTCGTAAATATAAACCGGCTATCCAATACAAACTGAGCTTCGCTAAGCATGTAGTTCCGGCTGTTGCTGACGCATGCTGCTGCGGCATGCAGATAATGTAAGCATTTGTCCGCGCTGAGTTCCCTGTTCGCTATCACTTCTCTTAACGATAGTTTAGCGTGGAGATTATAAACAAGCTTCACTTTAAAGTCGATTTCTTCACTGTCCAAAGGAAGCACATGAGGAATCGCTTCCTCCGTCAACATTTTGAACTGAAGGGGAGCGAGGTCATGCCGAAGCAACCCTTCTTCTCTGCCGAGTGTCAACCATCGTCCCTGTCCAGATCTGAACTCCGCTTGAAGCCCGAATTGTTCTAGTTTCATCTTCATTCCTCCACCTTGCACAGTATCTGAAGCAGCTTATATGATCGCCTCTCCATACAAATAAGCAGTCAGAACACCTGGCAGAACCGCATACATAAAAGGGAATCTCAGTTGGTCTGCGGTCCGGATATTTTTCCACACCGTTAAATCCTTCATGAACACGAATGCTCCCAGATATCCGAATAAGCCGAATATTCTAGCCTTCGCATCTTTTTTCACAAGCATGATAACAAGTCCAATTCCCCCTGCGAATAAAAGGGAGTAAACCGTACACTCCAGTACAAATACCGTACCGGTTAATGCGCCTATCGCTGCGAATAGCTTCACATCACCCGCACCCAGAGCACCTATCAAATACAAAACTAAGAAAAGCAAAAATCCTGCCGCCAATCCCGATATGGAGTAAACAAAACCCTGCCAGCCTCCGCTGATCGCATGATAAAGTACACCCGCCGCTATCCCGCCGCAAGTTAGAACATTGGGAATAACCGATCTGTGAACATCCGTTACAAAAGCTCCCAGAATAAGCAAAGAAAGAAGGATCTGCTCCACACGTTCTCTCTCCTGTCATGCACCGAGCCATACCCGCTCCAGCGCTCTCTTTTTTAAAGTTAATGTCCGGCTGAAAAATGGAACCGCAAGAGGGAATTCATATTCGACCTCGAATCCGATAAAAACCTGATCCTGGCTATCAAAGCTCGGAAGTGTTACTCCCGTTACATGAAAGCGATCTTTCTTCAAAATTTCCGGATCTGCAAAACTGTAAACAACCGGCTTCATTGCATCCTTGAGTACACTGTCTGCTGCCATATCAACCTGTCCTTCAGCCTTTGAACCGATTTGCCGCACCCAATCTATCAGTCCTGCAACGGGATCAGGGATAAAAGCCTCGACAGATTCAATAAATTCATCCGCTTGAGCCGCGCGGTCTCTAATTGTCTTAATATGATCCAAAAGAGGGACTCCACTCTGTGAAGCCTGCTGATAAAGCGTTTCTGCGGGGTACATATTAGCTGCCAATACTTTCGTAGACTCACCGACTGCGGAGCGCAAGGCCATATCCGCTATCGAAATTTGAATACAAACAATCAGGGCAATTACAAACGATACGAACATCGGCAGGATTAAAGCCGCTTCCAGCACCATTCCCCCTTCTTCGTTCTTCGGCAGGGTCAAGCCCTCCACCCCCTTTAATAAGCTAAGTCCACCTGGCTCCGGAACGTGCACCGGTTACCTGACACTTCGCACGAAGAAACCCCCGTCCCGTTTACAAGCTTCATAAGACCCGGAAGAAACCACAAAGAGACAGAAGAATTCGCTGTGCCTTGAACATAGGTAACGGCTTTATCCAGCGGCTTATCCGTGTTGATTTCGATCAAACTTTGCATACGGGCCATGAGCCGCTTATCATTACTGTGAAGCAGGAGAAAGACCCTGAGATAATCTTTATAGGTAAACGTAAATAACGACGGGGTCAGCTTACTTGTGATAGGCACCGCCTTTCCTTCCGTAAGCTCATTCATATCTTCGAGGGCTTGTACACCCGCTTCTGCAGCGGCCGTTAATAATACCAGGAGCGGAGAGCCGGCATTAAGCATTTCTTTCTTTGGGTCCATTAATTCTTCAACCATATGTACCGCAAACCGGAAAGCAAACATTTCGCCATAAGCAGCCGAAATATTCTTCATGCAGGAGTCAAATCCGTACAGCAAATATTCCACTTCTTGTTTGGGAAGTTTGTGTGCAGCCGGTTCGGATAAGGCGTGAATCGGTTTTAACTGCCCTCCGTTATCTTTCTCTGTTCCGAAGGTTCGGTAATTAAACTGTGAAACCGCATATTCATTAATAAAAACCTCATTACGGATTCCTTCACTGAGCTGTCCGAGCTTACCCAGAAGACTCATTGAATGCTGAATTTCATCGTCTGGCTTTCCCTCAAGCGTAAACGTTGAGCTCGTCCCGGTTGTAGGGTCAACAGCATTCAAACTCATATATTTTGCATACAAACCACCATTACTGCCTCTTTCGAGCTTTTCGTAAGGTGCGACGATCAGCCCCGCTTCCTGATCTTTGCTGCAGCTTCCCATCGCCTGCTTTGCTTTATCCAAGGCAGCCTGTATCTTCCCCCGCTGCTTTTCCTTCTCTTGACGGACACCGGCATTGTGTATACTTCGTTCCGTTTCAATTTGCTGCTGGCGCTGGTATGTTTCCTCCATTTTAGCAAAGTAGGCTTCGTTAGCTGCCCGGGCGGCATCCGCCTGGTTGTTGGAGTAGACATTTATGGTTTCTATCTTATTGCGGAAGCCGCTAAACAGGGCAACTCCTGTGCCTATCCCCGTCTGATACAACCGGAATTCATCCTCACTGATGATTTTTATGCTTTTGAATGCCTCAAAAGCCTTGAGTTCATCCGCTTGACCGGTTGACAGCCTTTTAAGCTCTGTATTTAATTCGTCATTTGCTTTTTTAGCTTCGAGCAACTGCTCCTGTATATCTTTCTGCATGTTTTGCGCCCACTCGTCATCATCTACGACCTCCGCTCTTATAACCGCCACCAGAGCAGCATATTTAAGGATGTTGTCCAGAAGTTCCTTCCACTTAGATAAGTCTGTAGTAAGCTCATTCATCCGCATTTGCATCGAATTAAGGCTTTCCATCATACCCTGTATGGCTCCCGCCGCCTCAGGTCCAGCCATTGAAGCCCCAGCAATCGTACGGTTCAGATCTGTCATAGAAGCGGATAAACTACTTATCTGTACCTCTAGATTTTTGATGCGACCCGCTACATCTTCCGCTGTGTTTAACCCGATCAATTCAGCCAGACGGTTCAGCTCTGTAATCCGTGCCTGATAGGAACTGTACCTTGAGCGAATCTTCTTTATCAGAGCTTCTACTTCCTTCCATGCCTTATCCATGGCCTCTTCTCTTTTGTTCAGTAGTCTCTCGAGTTTCTCCGCTTCTTTCGCATACAACGCTCCATTTGCCATGGTCTTGGCCGCACCAGGCTTCTGAAGCTTATCTGCAATTTCGAGCGCAAATTCTATGGGAGCCTGATATTTCATCGTGTCTAGAACTTGCCCTTCAAAAACCGTATGATTAGCCAAGGTGTATAGGGGAGCAAGTGTATCTCCATTTGGTTCCGGCCGTGTGTCCAGGAGCTTATAGAAAGCCCCTGTACTCGCACCCGACAAGTTCTGCTTAAAAATATGATGAAATAATTCGCTTGATTCATTGGTCTCACCTGTTAAGCCGAACAAGCCATAGGCGGCTAATTCCTGATCGTAGGCCGACAGTACAGAGCGTATCGCTGCCCTTGCAGCCGTCGCTGCCTCTCTTTCGGCAGCTTTCACACGGGCATAATCTATCAAAACCGCCTGAATGAAAAAAATAGGGACAATAATAAGAATGAGGTAAATGGAAACCGTGCCGCTTTCAGCCCTATACAGTTTTCTCCAAAACACATGCCCTCTCTCCTCTGGATACGTCTTGTCAACAACTTCTGTCCACAGCGTTATTCATGAAAAATAACCGCGATCCCGTTCGCCGCAAGTTCTTGAAGAAGAGCTTTAGAAGGCTTGCTTGCCGATTTGTTTTTGAAAAAATGCCAGACAATCCCCTTAACTTCGTTCCCTGTATTTTTTAGTGAAATATCCTTCTTCATCTGCTCGCGCAATCCTTTATCTGTGAACGTGTAATACGCTTGATGCGCCGTTCCGCTTGCATCAAGCGCGTCGACATTTCTTACATCTCCTTCTGCTGTTGTGATGGGCTTCTCCGTACCGCTGACCAACTTCTTTATGTAAGCTCTGGCTTGGGCCTCGCTGCTTAGTACGCCTTGATCGGGAATCTGTACGGCCCCAGGCTCAACAAGCACCTCCTTAGCCCTTGCAGCTGAAATCCGATTCTTAAGAGCAGGCACATACGTCCTGGTTAGATCAACGGTCCGGATCAGCTCAACAGGATCTACAACATGGGACGCACCCTGGCCATCGACTTTTTCACGAATAATTCCGCCAGGCAGAAATGACTGGATTTTGAATGATTCTTCCAGGTCGGCAGATATGATACGTGACCAGATTCGGTTAGTATAATTCATATTACCTTTAACGCCTCCTGGCAGCAGCGATGCAGTTCTGGATAATTTACCGGCAGGTCCGCTTGCCCCGGATCCTCCGGGAACTTCAATGGTGGAGTCAGCGCCTCCATAGCCAAAAATACCAAGAGCAGCATCCTGCGTTAACCGCCAGTAAAGTCCATCATGCCTGCCCGGCACAAAAGCTCCTGTTAGCGGGTCCTTGGAGCTGTTATCCCATACAAAGGCCGCCCGTTCAGAGGAAATCCCCGCCGTCTGATGAATGACAACCTGATTGTATACATAAAGACCGAATACAATCAGGATTAAGGTCGAAATCAGAATAAACGGAAAGATCAGGGATGCTTCTAACGTAAAATTCCCTCGATCTTCTCTTATAAATACATCAAATCTGGCTCTTCTTGAATACGAAGCAATCATGTCGGAGATTTGATTTCAGAATCAGTTCCCGTTTTATCAAAGCTTTCACCAGCTTTGCCAATCAGGTCGTTAAACCATTTGATAATCCATTTCCTGAAAATTACCGCAATCGCAATCAGCACTGCGACGATCAATAAAATTTCCAGCGTGCCAAGACCTTCCTCGTCGTTCCAAAATTTCAATAACCATGGTTTCATACTCACTTTCCTCCATCATTTATAAAATAAGTTGGTATACAGTGACCAAAGATTTATCCCTTAGCTGCTGTTCATAGACAACATCGCCGGAGCCGCCACGACTACCATCACAACTACGAAGATGAGCACCATCGGAATGACAAGCTTGGAGGATGCTTCTTCTCCCAGTTTCCGGGATTCAGCTTTTCGTCGGTCCCACAGTTCTTTGGACAACGAGCGCAGAGCCACCAGAAAATCTTCCCCTCCGCGTCTGTAATTGAGCAGAATTGTCGTAGTAAAAAGCGCAATTTCCTGCATGGCGCAGCGTTTATTCAGATCTTCCATCACTTTAGGCAATGATGCATTCATTTCGAGTTCACGCGCAGCTTGAACTAGCTCCACCTGCAAGGCAGAGGTGGCAAGGCGACTGCTGTCTACACAGCGGCTAAGTGCTTTTTGAACGGTTTCTCCGGCATTAATGAGCAGAATCATTTTGCTAAGCACTTCCGGAAGCTCCATAATAATATCGCGTTTGCGTTTTTTGACTTGCCGGTCCATCTGATTAATCAAGATTACCGGCGTCAAGCATGCTCCTAGTAAGCCCAGCAAAGCAACGGCTGGGTCTCCTCCGGCTGCCATACCGAGAATACTGCATCCCAGAAGAACAAATAGTGCGGACAGGATCATCTCCCCAATCGCAGATTTGGCATGCACAAGAGTATCCTTAAACCCGTGCAAGGCCGAGATCCGCTGCATAATGCGAGCGGCCACTTCCGGAAATCGCTCCATCACCCTGCCCTTCTCTACCGCATACAAACCTGCGGGGGCAAGCCTTGGAAAGCGGAGGGGATAAGAACGTTCCCCCTGAGAAGCGGTATACCTATGTCGTCCAGCTATCTGCAGGACAACGAGAGCCAGCACTGATGCAATAGCCAGTAATACAAGCAGGAGCATATGTTCACACCTTTATATCCATGATTTTGGTAATAAGCCAAAAGCATGCGGCTAGAACAAACAAACCACCCGTCATGATCAATGGACCGATACCGCTGTATAGCGGAGCCATATAATCCGGTGAACTGAAGCTCAGAACCGCTACCATGGCAATGGGAGCCGCCAATAAAATGCGGGACTCGAATTTTTTCTGGGCAACGAGTACAGAAATATCCTGCACAATCTCAAGTTTATCTCCGATAATTGCGGCGGTGCGCCTGATCACTTCTACAAGGTTTCCTCCTGTACGCTTGCAAGTCACAAACACATCAGCGAAATTGGAGATATCTTCTGTGCCGGCTCTATATGCAAAATCTGCAACCGCCTTCTCAATAGGTTCACCATTATCGAGTCTGCGAACGATGACTTCGAACTCCAGAACGATCGGGCAATTAGGATCGGGATAAAGCAGCTTCAAATCTTTCCAGGTTTCACGAAAAGCGCTTTCTACTGATCTTCCTGCCGACAGTGAGGTGGACATGCAGTAAAGAGCTTGCTTGAACTGTTGGTTAAGCCTCTCCTTTCTCAGATGCATTAGCCGAATTCGCCGGAATCGGGGCATAAGCAATCCGAATAGTAAGCCTACCAGCGACAACAGCGGCTGCTTATAGAAAATAAAACTTACTCCTGCAAATACGAGTCCTGTAATTCCAATTGTGAACGCCTGTTCTTTAGGCGACATTTGGTATATACCGTAATCAGTCAGACTATTTCTTATGGCAGCGCTTCGTCCAGACTTCGATGATTCTTCTGGAAGCTGTTCCCGCTTGCTGCGGCCAAAATTAATAAGTCGGCTTCTATTGGAAATGCTCATCCCTTCGTTAGCCGCTTCTTTCTTCCGGACATGTGTTCCTTCCTCTACGATCCCAGATTCACTGAGCTTCTTCTTTTTGTCTGCGATACAATATATCAGCCAAATTCCAAAGCCGATTAAAGCTGCAGCCGTAATGATTTTCATGAGGACACCCCCTCCCCGATCCGAAGCCAATCAGGCACCCGCACTCCTGCCATGCGGCATTTCCTGTCGTTGATAAGCGGATTGCCCGTGTAAATCAATTCACCGATAACTTTGCCGTCTGCGTCCTCTCCTCGGTCATCAAAAACGAAAAGCGGATTCAGTATCACTTCTCCCTTGCTCAGTCCGGCGACTTCGCTGATTTCGGTTACTTTGCGGGATTTGTCCCGCATGCGCGTCAGATGAACCATGATGTCAATTGCAGATGAGATCTGCTTACGGATTACCTCCACCGGCAGCTCTGCTCCGCTCAGTACCATCGTTTCAAGCCGGGTGAGCATGTCCTGACTGGTATTCGCATGTCCGGTTGATAAACTTCCATCATGACCAGTATTCATTGCGGACAGCATCTCAATCGCCTCTGCTCCCCGGACCTCTCCCACAATAATGCGGTTAGGCCGCATACGCAGTGAGGAGCGGATAAGATCCCGGATTCCGATTTCACCTTTGCCCTCCGTATTGGCATTGCGCGTCTCAAGACTGACAAGGTTAGGTACAGTTCGGATTTGAAGCTCGGCTGAGTCTTCAATCGTTATGATTCGTTCCTCCTCCGGAATCCACTGGGACAATGCATTAAGAAAAGTCGTTTTGCCGGACCCTGTGCCGCCTCCGATAAACAGATTAAATTTCGATTGAACAAGAACCTGCAAAAGCTCGGCAGCTTGTTCGCTCAATGCCCTGCGTACGATCAGACTCTCCATTGTCAGCGGATTTGCAGAAAATTTACGGATCGTCATCGTGGGTCCCTTAAGTGCAACGGGCGGTAAAACGACATTCACACGTGAGCCGTCCTGAAGCCGGGCATCCACAATCGGAGACATTTCATTGACGGTCCGGTTCACTTTGGCCACAATTGACTGGATGATGTCTTCCAGCCTCTCCCGGCTTTCAAATTCCGTATCATTGCGGCTTATCTGCCCGTCCCGTTCGATAAAAATTTCCCGGTGGCTGTTGATCATAATTTCTGTAATGGTGGGATCGTCAATAAGCGGCTGAAGTACGTCTAATCCTCGATACGAGTGATAGATTCGATGGACCATCTCCCACTTCTGCCCCGCTGTCAATTCACCGTTTTTTGTTCCCTCCAGCACCACCTCCTCTACCAAATTCATTAATTCATCATCTGATGTGGCTTGTGTGGGATCTAACCGGAAATTTATTTGTTCTTTGAACGAACGGACCCATTCTTCCATCATGTCAATTGAATTCAGCTCCTTGCAAAAGGCTCTGCACCAGTCTGTTTACACCATCCGTAAACACCGGTTCATTGACCCAGGCAGTTGGCTCTGTAATCGTCTTCCACTCTGGAATGTAAGGCAGTTTTCCGTATAGGGAAACCCCGAATGACTCCATATCATTCCCTGTCGAACCTGTGTATTTATTTAAAACAAAACGAGTTTTGTCCTCTACTCCTGCGATGTTCTTCATCTGTCTCGTCTTGTTCAGACCGTACAGATCGTCTGCCACCAGCCAAATCACAGTATCGCTGATAGACAATGCGTGTTCATTGCGCGGATGGACCGAGCTGTCCAGGTCCAATATAACGTAGTCAAAACTGCCGTTGCCCCTGATTCCGGCTAGCAAACTTCCGACATCGTCCGCGGATAATTCATCTGCTTCATGGATATTCGGCAGGGGCATCAAGTAATCGAATCCATATGCCGGGTGGCGGCTTTTAAGGGTGTCGACGCAGGCGGCTATTGTCTCAGGGGATTTTTTCATCAAATATAGAAGCCTTGAGAAAGAATCTGTCCTGCCATCTTGCAGAAGCAGGCTCGATGCGCTAACAGTCTCCAATGTGAGGTATAGAACGCTTTTATGCTGCGATGACAGGACGGCAGCCATATTAAGCGCTGTAACACTCTTACCGTATCCCCCGACACTTGAATACAAGGATACGATCCTAGTCGATCTGCCTCCGAATGGAATCGAGACAGGGTTCCCTACGTACTCAGTCTGCCGCAGCATAAGTTCCATCAGCAAAGACCGGAGCGGTTGGTACCGGTAAATCAAAGTTCCAGCGTGGGCTGAGCTCCGATTCTTATCGTCGGATACATAGATATGCATACAGGGAAACTGCTCAGCGGAAGCTAGCACAGCTTCTCTGAACGCTTCCGAGCATACCAGCATACAGCGGTTTGGATCTGCTTCCTTCAAGCATTGACTGGCATAATTCAATTGGGTAAACAAGCGGATCTCAAGCTTGTCCCTGTACTCAGAAGTACGCACAAATTGCTCCAGTCTACTCCCATATTCCGTATAATGATCCACCCAAACAAGCAATAAACGATTCATTCCGAATTCTCCTTCCGCTTAGCCATTCAACTGCATCAGGCCACCCGCAATCAATACCGCTCCAACTGCTAAGACAGTCAACGCCCACAGGATTCTGCTTCGTCTTTTCATGATTCACCCCGCTCTCCCGCTGCAAGCAAACAAAAAAAGCACCGCTGACGGGAGATTACTCTCCAACGCCAGCGGTGCTTCCGCTTGCTTTCCTGCATGTTTAATTACGCTTATTATACCAGAATATCCCATATGGTCAACTTATATTTTCTGTCTTTTAGCATACCGCTCAGACTTGGCCATATACCTATAATAACGGATAAGCTATCTGCGGAGGTGATAGGGTTGTTATCCTTTATCACGATTGTTCTTGTGATTTATGGATTGTTTTTAATTTCGGGCATTCTTTTTCCCAACGATTCGCAATGGTACGCTACGGTTAAAACACCTTCGTGGGCACCCTCCGGCCAATTAATCGGCATGGTCTGGGCATTTTTGTATGCCTGTATAGCCGTTTCAGTTGCGATTGTATATACGCGGACTTCCGGTTTTACCGACATCGGAATCGGCTGGATTGCTGCGGTAACCACTAACTATTTGTTCAATCAAGCGTACCCGTTTTTTCTGTTTAAAGCCAAAAATTTGGAACTCGCTTTTCTTGACTGCTTTGCAGTCGCTGCAACGACCTGCTGGCTGATCATTATGACCTTACCTTATTCCAAGTTCGCCGCATGGCTGCTTGTCCCTTATTTAGTATGGAGCTGCTTCGCGACTCTGCTGTCCTGGGTAATCCTTCAATTGAATCGCAGCTGAGTTCCCGGCATCATTCCACGCTTGCACAAAAAAAACTTTCCTACTTCTTTACGAAATAGAGAGTCAGCTCTTCCCGGTTATGAAACAGCTGCTTCGCTTGACGAAGCTCAAGTTCTTTGGCAAAATCATGCTCCAGCTCTTTCACGGTCTGAAAGGGCTTTTTATGCATGAGTTTGGCTGTAATAATTGCTGTCCCGCCGCTTTTCAGAGCAGGCAGCAGATCAAGAATCAAGCGGCTCATCTGTCTCGGACTCCAGCTCATATCGCATACGAGCAGATCGAATTCATTGTGAGCAAGCTTGACATCACCCGCATTTTTAGCATGATACGTCAGCCTGGGATGCTGAAGAAGACTCGGATGAAGCTTCGCGGGATCAATAGCGGTTACGTACAAACCCCGCTCCAGAAGCAGCGAGGTCCAGCCGCCTGGCGCGGCACCGACATCGACTCCTTTGCGGAAATCACCGAAATGAAGATTGAATTTACGCTCGGCTTCCAGCAGTTTGAACTTTGCTCTGGAAATTTGGTTTTCTTCTCTTTGGAACCGGATAGCCCCTCCGCTCCAATCAGACAAGTTATCCTCCGGGGAAGAGATGCCGGCATAAATAGCGTCAGGCCCGATGTAGACGGACATAATCCGGTCCGCGTGCCTTACGACCACTTCCGTACCAGACTGTTCTCTAATCTTGTCTTCTATGGCTGTTTTAACTTCCGATGCTCCAAAAGGCACATCAGTGCGCTCTGCAATCCGGACCTGGACAGCGAGGGAACCGCGCTTCTCAACCGGGCAAATCCGCTCTGCAAGCTCGACAGCTGAAGCCAAATCGCCTTCGGTGTGCTGCAAACTCAGCTCTGCTTCAACCGGCTGCATATGGCGCAGGAAAATGGGTTCCTTGCCTTGAATCAAGTGCGTAATTTCGGCCCAGCTGCCCAAAGACTCGGCTAGGAATGTTTCAGTCGGCACTAACGTGCAGAATTTAACCCCAGGCAGTAATCGCCGGACTTCTTCCTGCGCCTGCTGGGCGAAGCCTCTGTTGGCCGTGCCGATCCACTGTATACGATTAAGCTCTTTCTCGTTGTCATTCATCAGGTTACAGCACCTTTATCCATGGTCTATTGCGGAACCACTCCACTTCGAGCGGTACCTGAAAAGCTGAATACAAATGTTCCGGCGTCAGCACTTCTTCTTTGGGTCCCGCGGCAATGATACGGCCCTGTTCAATGAGAGCGACATGTGTAAAAATCGGAATAATTTCTTCGATGTGATGAGTAACGTACAGAATGGTCATGTCTTGATCGCTGAAGTCTTGAATCGAAGTCAGCAGCTTCTCCCGTTCATACAAATCCAGCCCTGAGCAGGGCTCGTCTAAGATAAGCAGCTGCGGTTGAAGCATCATGGAACGGGCCAGCATGACTTTTTTGCGTTCACCTTGGGATAACGTCCCGAGAGGCTGACCGGCAACATGCGGCAGTCCGATCTTCTCCAGCATCCCGTGCGCTTTCCGTTTAATTTCCTCCGGAATTTCTTGATAGAAGCGCAAATAAGCGTATTCCCCTGTCGCTACAACTTCCCAGACCGTATCGGCCAAGTTCAGCTTCTCGAACAAAGACTGGCTGTTATACCCGATCTTCTTGCGAACTTCACGAACATCGCACTGACCATACCGGTTGCCCAGCACTTCGACCTTGCCTCTGGAAGGGAACTGGTAACCCGTCATCATCTCCAGCAGCGTGGTTTTACCCGAGCCGTTCTTACCAAGAAGAACCCAGTTTTCACCTTTGTTAGCGTGGAAGGAAACATCATGCAAAATATGGCGTTGTTCGCGTATAAAATGAATATCCGTCATATGGATCATTCGTAAAACTCCTTTCTTGATCAGCTGTGAAGACATGCCCTCCCGCTGCTTAACTCTGCATCCGTGCTTCCGTATCTTACAGTTCAGTTCAGGGCTTGTCTGTCTATGGTTAAAAGGCGGCGGCCAGCTTCTCCAGAAGTTCAGCGGGAGGGGGTCCCGCGTGCAGGGAGACAGCTTCAGGCTTGGAAGCATACAAGGCTTGATACATCCGGCTCCGCCCTTCCATACTCGACGTATGCAGATAGATAGTTCCCGGATACCGCCGGGCCGCAATCATCCAGACGACAAGATCCCAGCCCGACTCCTCCCCGCCCAGATCGTAATCGAGTGAAAGAATATCGACCTCGCGTTCTTCGAGCAGCAATTTGCACTCCGCTATCGTCCTGGCCAGCGTGAAACCAGCCGGACATCTGCGCTGATCATCCAAAAAAACATGAATCATTTCCTGCTTCCCTTCCCGGACTGCGCCGCAGCCAGACTATGTAAAGCTGCAATCTCTGCCCTGTGCGTGCCGTCTGGTCCTGACTCGGTTTCGAGCACAAGCGGAATCCCGCTCACAACCTGCGAAGCAAGCAGATCCCGGAAACCGTGACTGCCTATATGTCCGGACCCGATATTGGCATGCCGATCTTTACCCGATTTATACGGGTACAGCGAATCGTTGAGATGTACGGCTTTCAAATTCTCAAAGAAACCAAGCTCATTTCCTTGCTGCTCTACCCGGGCCCAGTCCTCTCCATTCCACATACCGGCGGCAAAAAAATGGCAGGTATCCAGACAAAAGCCTATCTTCTCCGGGTAGTCCGATAAAGCCCGGATACGGGACAGCTCTTCCATCGTCGTTCCCATCTGGGATCCTCCTCCTGCCTGATTTTCAAGCAGCAGAAGAGCACTGCCCGTCCACTGGCGCAGCGTCTTATTCGTACATTGTATTATATTTTTGTATCCTTGTAACGGATCTTTTCCGGAATATTTCCCGAAATGCACCACAAGACCTACCGAACCGCAGGCATTTACAATTTCAAGAGCATTCAGCATGGCTTCGACCATAACATCCTGTCTGCTTTCTTCAACAGCCGGATTTAACGGATAAGGAGCATGACCGATCGACAGAATCCCTTGCTCTCTGCAGTATTCGGCGCACCGCTTTGCATCGTTCCAATCCACATTTTCTTTGAGGATCAGACTGCGCGGATTTTTCGGAAAATACTGAAATGCCTTAGCACCCATCGATTCCGACGTAACTGCAGCATTCCGGAATCCTCTACGGGTACTCACGTGTGAACCTACAAACAAACTGGCGTATGACATATGCATTCTCTCCCTTCACCTGCATCATGATTGACAATTTGTGCAATAGAAGCATTTGCGGGAAGACACTTTATCAAAGACAATCGGCTGGCCGCACCTTACGCAAGGATCGCCGGGCCGGTCATATACTTTACATAAATCATTATAACTGCCTGTCAGCTTGTCTCCGTTAAACAAGGGCATTTCCATATAACCCCCGGCGGCAAGCGCCTCATTAAGTACGGAGTGCATGGCCGTATAAAGCCTTTGTCCTTCCTGCTGATTCAATGAACCCGGTCCTCTTGTCGGAAGCAGCCCGGCGGCAAAACAGATCTCATCCGAATAACAGTTCCCGATTCCCGCTAACCATTTTTGATCCGTCAAAGTCGTTTTGAGCGTTCCTTTTTTTCCGTGCAGCATCGATAAGAACCTGTCCGGACTTAGTGCAGCATCAAAGGGATCCGGTCCGAGATCGGACAGTTCTTTTTCCAACCCGCTTCTGTCAAACAAATGTAAATAACCGAGGCGAAGCCCAATGAAATATAAACGATTATCTCCAAATGAAAGCTCAATCTGTGTACTTCTATCAGGTCTGTCCCTCTCAGGCCCATAGAAAAGAATACCCCCCAGCATCAGATGCAGAAGCAGATACTTATCCGTGTCGAGCACAAAGATGAGCTGCTTGGCTCTTCTTTCCACACGCCGGATTGCAGCACCCAGAATGGCCTGACGAAAGTTCTCTTCGGTCACATTCAGAGACTTAGGCCGGTTTACGATAACTTGACGGATCGGCATGTTCAAAATCATCCGGGTCAGCTGCTTGCGGTAATGCTCCATCTCCGGCCATTCCGGCATTCCCTGTCAACTCCCTCTCCATCTGCTTGTTAATTGTATGTCCGCGCATTCCATGGTTTAAACCTAAAAACCTTCCGCCTGTACAAAGATACGGACGCATAAATGCGCCCGCACAAGATGGTAATTCTTCATACAAATTCACTTGCCGAGCGGATGGAATCGAGAATTCCGTTCTGAAACTTTATCCCAAAAAACGCCGCCCGCTTGATGGGCGGACGGCTTAAGTGTTATCCGTTCAAATTAGACGGAAGATCAAATAGGCTCGGGGTTGCGTATTTCGGGAGACGGTCTGAGCGCGGCTTGTCTGCAATCTTTCTCGACTTGCGGTTAGGGACCGGCTTGGGCTTATTCTCTAGTTTGCGCTCCAGCCGCTCCGCACGATGAAGAATTTGACGTTCCTCCGCAACATCCTTCGCATTCTTCCTCAGAAGTTTACGCCTTCTTCGCAGTGTGTCGAGAGCCTCCCGCGTCATCTCCAGCGCAGCAGAGTAGTCTTTGCAGCTATGCTCGTAATGCATAGCCAGTTCGATATAAGCTTCAACAGGTACGATAGCGGTCGACTTGGCCTGCCGGATCTGGCGATTCCAAAGGTCCACGGCACGCTCACGGAGCCCGGCCTTTTTATAATAGGCCGCATAGTGCAAGAACAGCTCGCTTCCTTCCGCTCTTGTTTCGGTGCTGCTTCCTTCTATCAGCTTGCCGTAGCCGAGTTCCATAACCGATTCGCCCGGCGCATTCCGTCCCATCTTGAGCAGCCATTGACCTAGACGGAACAAATCAGCGCTCGTTTTGAGTGCGAGCGGTTCTTCTTCGCTCAAGTAACGGGATATAAGCACCGAAAGAGCGGCTAGAGAAACGATATCTCGTTCGTTATGGACAAAAACTCCGCGAAGCACATCCGTCTTGCCTTCAGCCAAGTACAGGAAATATAATTCAGGTGCCAGCGCTCCGCTCACATCTTCTTCACGGGCATATCCAAGCTGAGCCTCTTCCACCTTGCCGAGTCTGCACGATGGCATGGCATGCTTCCATAAACTCCGTGACGGATGAAGCAGATCCAGATGCAGCCATTTATCAAAGTTCAGGCGCATCCGGTTCATCACATACCGGTTCTGAAGAATAGGCCAGTCGAAGGTTCTGCCATTGTAGGACACAATATGAGTAAACCGCTCCATAAGCTCGCCTAAATAGGCAAGCATCGCGCGCTCCTCGGCAGGATGACGGATCAGAAGCTGTTCCACGACAAATACATCCGTATCGTAATAACCGATTCCAACCATGAAAGCCAAATTCCCTGCACCGACTCCCAGACCCGTTGTTTCCGTATCAAAAAACAGCAAACCGCGGGCATCGGGAGGTGCCTGATCCGGGTGAAAGGCGTTCAGCTCATGGGCTGTGCCCTGGAGATCATCCAGCCTGTACTTGCCGTGATAACTGTGCAGCGGATACGTACACACCCGGCGCACGAACGAGCCATGGGGGCTCTCGTACAGCTCGGCGCCCAGCTTGTCCCACTCGCGGGATTCTCCGGCGTCGGCCGACTCAGATGCTTGCAGCTGTGAGGCGGCCGACTCCGGAACTGCAGCGGCAGCCTGATTGTGGGCCACCTGATCAGCTGCGGTTCCCGAACCGGACGCGCCTTGCAGAGCGTCGTCCAGACTCAGTCCGCTGTCAGCAGGGCTATCCGAGAGCCTTCCCGCATCTGGATTCTTCTGTGGAATCCCCTCCGGCTCACGTTCATTTCCGCCGCCTGCGGACGCCTGCGTCATCTGCCCTTGGGCCGATGGTTTCAAGTGCCGCGCCAGTTTATCGCGCAGCCCGCTCATAGGAAGGCCCCCGCTTTGCGCAGTCTGAGGTAAACATCCATTATAATTGTTCCAATATTTGCATACTCTTCTGTTTGCCGTTGATTCCTTCGATTTCCATACCAATACATGATGGGCATCCATCCTTACAAGGGCATTTTTGTATTAAGTTCATGGCGGCTCGCTTTACTTCCGCAAAACGGGTAAACACTTCATCCGCGAGACCGATTCCTCCGGGGTAATGGTCATATAAAAATATAGTAGGAAGTCCTGTGTGTGCCGCCTTGATTTGAGAGACGACATGCAGGTCGTTACGGTCACACATGACCAGTACAGGTGCGATGTGCCTCATGACATTCGCAATTCCGAGCAGCAGCTGCTCCAGCGTTTTGATCCCGAGTTCCGGGTCGATCTCCTTGAGCTCCACCCACGCTGCACTGGTGTGGAGTTCTTCTTCGGGCAGGTGGATCGGTCCGGAACCGATGTTTTCGAACGTGCTCATTTTGATTTTTTTGAAAATCGTCGGCATTGCATTAACAGTTACATCCCCATAATGCAAAGCCGTTTTATCCTGGCTGCGGGTTTTGTCGACCTCCAGCACCTTGAGCTGGACAGCGAGATTCGCATCCGTATAATACTCGACGTCCACTTCCCGGACATACGCTTTCTTATGCTCCCAGTTCAGCTTCTCGACTTGAAATTGAACCCCTTCGTGCAAATAGATAGCTTCGTCGTGCAGCAGAGTCATCGCACTAAAACGGTCCATCTCTCCGATAATTCTAACATCGGCAACATTCGACTGATCGATAATCACGACATTCTCCTGAGAAGCCGAACGCAGACTGATATTGCTGGCGGGGAAAGACTGGTCCGCCCAGTAGAACGTATCTGATTTCCGGTGCAGAACGCGCTCTTCTACGAGAAACTCCATAATTTCCACAACGTCAAGCGGCCCGAATTCTTCTTCTTCCTTAAAAGGAAGCTCATACGCAGCGCATTTAAGATGATCCACCAGGATAATCAGGTTCTCCGGGTTAATCCGTGCAGCTTCCGGAGAGCGATCGAAAAAATACTCCGGATTCTGAACGACGTACTGATCGATCGGTGTAGAACTCGCTACCATTATAATAAGCGCCTCTCCGTGCCTTCGTCCCGCACGTCCGGCTTGCTGCCAGGTGCTGGCAATGCTTCCCGGGTAACCGGTCATTACGCAAACCTGCAGCTGGCCGATGTCTACGCCGAGTTCCAATGCGTTCGTGCTGACGACACCCAGAATTTCACCGTCTCTGAGTCCCCTCTCAATTTCCCTCCGCTGCTTGGGCAGATAGCCGCCCCGGTAGCCCCTTATTGATTTGGAGCCGATTTCATTCTTAACGAGTTCCTGAATGTGGCTCAAAATAATTTCTACCCGTACCCGGCTTCGCGCGAAAATAATGGTTTGAATTTTATTCTTCAGAAATTCCTTCGCCAAGTTGTTCACTTCGACCGTAGCGCTTCTGCGGATATTAAGAGGCTTGTTTACGATAGGAGGATTGTAGAAAACAAAATGCTTCCGTCCCCTCGGCGCGCCGTTATCATCTATTAACTTCATAGGGCTTCCCGTCAGCTGCTGCGCCAGCTCCTTCGGATTGGCTATGGTTGCGGAGGTGCAGATGAACTTCGGGCTGCTTCCGTAGAACCTGCATATTCGTCTAAGCCGCCGGATCACATTCGCTACATGGCTGCCGAACACGCCCCGGTACGTATGCAGTTCATCAATGACGATATATTTCAGATTTTCAAAAAGACTTACCCATTTCGTGTGATGAGGCAGAATGGCGGAATGAAGCATATCCGGATTCGTGATGACAATATGACCGGCTTTGCGGACAATTTGACGGATTGCCGGGGACGTATCCCCATCATACGTGTAACTTTTGATATCCATCCCCATCTCTTGGATGATTTCGTTAAGCTCGCTTTTCTGGTCCTGAGCCAAAGCTTTAGTCGGGAACAAATAAAGCGCCCGGCTCGTATCATCCGCAGCGATTTCCTGCAGGACCGGCAGGTTGTAACATAACGTTTTGCCCGATGCAGTCGGCGTAACGGCTACGATATTCTCGCCGCTTCGCACCGTTTGGTATGCGGTGTACTGGTGGGTATAAAGCTGCGTTATCCCCCGTTTCTCCAAGGCCGACTTTATACGGGGATCCACGCTTTCAGGCATGTTCCTCGTCATCGCTTCCTGGGGCTGTATTTCATGCCAATTCACTATATTTTCATCTGTCCTTAGCGTTTCAATTAATTCTGACAGCTGCTTTTTCTTCATGATTCGCGTCCCTTCTTACACCAAACTTCGTTAGAACGGTTGTTCTCATATTATACGCTTTATGGGCAAAAGAAAAAAAGCCCCTGTTTAAGAGACTTTTTGTCAGAGATCCGGATATTGTAAACATGGTACAGCACATTCGAATATTTGTTATAAAAGTTGATACGCATTTGCGCATTTTGCGCATCCCGCACTCATCCTTCTGCACATATCCGCAATTTCCTTAACATCTCACGTCTGCAGAGGAGAGTTTGGAGCACTTTGCTCCACACTGCCCGCAAACCGCGAGTCGGCTTCCATATCCTTCTGCATTTCGGTATCGAGAATTTTGGCTCCCTGCATCACGATCGGAATCCCGCCGCCCGGATGCACAGAAGCACCTACCGCGTACAAACCGCGGATCCCGAAGGGCTTCACCTGCGGCCGGAAAACCCCGCTCTGCAGCAGCGTCGGCGCGATTCCGAAACTGCCGCCTCCGTACAGGCCGCCGGCAAGCGAATCCTGCGGAGTGCGAACACTCCGCCACACGACGGCGCTTCGCAGGCCGTCAAATCCCAGCCGCTCGACATCCTCTATGATACCGCCGGCAAGCGTCTGCGCATCTTCCCAGCTAAGATGCTCCCCTGACGGTACGGGCACGAGCATATAGAGGACGCTTTGACCCTCTGGGGCAAGAGTGTCATCCAGCAGCGAAGGATTGAACACGTATATGCACCGGTTGTCCGGCATCACTTTACGACGGAATACATCTTTTAACATCCCGTCAAACTCGTCGGAAAAATAAAACTGGTGGACATCTTTATCCGCATAGGTCCGGTTCAGTCCAAGATAAATTAGCAGACACCCGGATGAGGGAACAAATTTACGTGCTTTTTTACCCGACGGAACTCCATTCAGTTGATGGAGACCCGGGAATTCACCATTAAGGACAATACGGTCGGCAGCAATTTTGCGCCCTCCCGCTACAACTCCTTCTACAACACCCCGGTGATGAAGCACTTCATCCACACGGACCCCGGTCGTTACTTCCACACCCCTCGCAAGCAGCTCCTGATGCAGTGTGCTTACTAAACCCGCGTAGCCTCCTTTAACGTACCAGATGCCGTGTGCATGCTCGGAATAAGGCACCAGCGAGTAGAGCGCCGGAGTATCCTGCGGATTTCCGCCAATATATAGCGTCTGGAAGGAATAGGCATGACGGAGCCGGGGATCTTTGAAGAAACGGGCCGCATCCCGGCTTACACTTAAATAAGCGCGCATACGGATAAGCTCCGCCATATTGTCCCACGTCCAGAAATCTCTTTTGCGATAGAAAGATCGTTCCAGGAAAGCGGCCCGGCCTTTCTCGAATCGAATTTTCATTTCTTTCATATACAGGCGAAATCCGTCCGCTTCACCGGGAAATATGCGCTCGATTTCTTGAAGCTGTTTCTCTTCATCTCGCCATTTCGTGTAGACTGTCCCATCCTCATAATGAATCCGGTACAGCGGATCGCAGGGAACCATAGACAATTTGTCGGCAGGCACACCTGCTTCCTCCAGTATCTCCCGGATCATATCTGGCAAAAGCACAATAGTAGGTCCCTGATCGATATGGAAGGTCCCGTTCCCTTCAAAAGCAAGCCGCCCGCCAAGCTGCGTACTCTGCTCGATAAGCTGCACGCGGTGCCCCCGCTTGGCTGCAAATAAAGCGGCCATTATGCCTCCGATGCCGCCGCCAGCTATGATCGTTTTGCCTAAATCAGCGCCTGGAGCGGGAATAGTAGTCGGATTCATTTAACCTCTCACCCCTGCCGTATGACCGATTCGGGAATCGCACACTTCACGTGCCGCAATCCCCCGCGCCGTAATTCGCGCGGATTCCATAATGGTAGGCAGGCCGCTTCCCGGATGTGTACCGCCTCCTACCAGCCAGCAGCCGGTTGCTTCTTCGAAGCGGTTATGTGGACGCAGATACATCATTTGCGACAGATTATGGGACAAATTAAACGTTGCACCTTCATACACATGATGCTCTCTCTCCCAGTCGAGCGGCGTAATGATTTTCTCCTCCACAATATGGCTTTCGATATCCTCAAAGCCGGCTTGCTTCTTGAGCTTGCGCAGCATCAGGGCGCGAAAACCCTCTTTCTCGCGGTCCCAGTCTATTCCGCTCGTATTATTCGGGACGGGGGCCAGAACATACAGGCCGGAACATCCAGGTGGAGCGAGGGTCGGGTCTGTGACGGCAGGATTTTGTACATAGATGGAAGGGTCGGCGGATAAGATTTTATTTTTGGAAATCTCATCGACGTTACGGCGGTAATCATCCGCAAATAAAATAGTATGATGTGAACCTTCATAAATTTTGTCCAAGGCCAGGTATATCATAAAAGTAGAGCAAGAATAAGATTTCTTCTTGAGCTTCTCAGATGTATATTTGCGGAGAACCCCCGGCTCAAACAAACGGTTCATAGCTCCAGCGAAATCTGCATTCAGAATAATTTCGTCCGCATACTGTCTGGTGCCGTCGTCCAGCTCGACGCCAACCGCTCGGCCTGATTTCATCAGGACCCGTTTGACGCCGCAGCCTGTATGAATCTCTCCCCCGTACTCTTCTATCACCCGCGCCATTGCCCGGGAAACTTCACTGACTCCCCCCACCGGGTGATAAATTCCGTAGGCATGCTCCATATAAGAGAGAATTGTAAACGCACCCGGACAATCCCATGGGGACATCCCCAGATACTTCGCCTGAAAAGTAAACGCAAGCCGCAGCCTTTCATCCTTAAAATAAGACGATAAACAGCTGTACAAGCTTTTGGTTAACGTCATTTTAGGAAGGGCCCTCAGGAACTGCGGTCGCAGGTAATCGAGCACGGAATCATGCTTATTCTGCAGAATAGGCGACATCGCTTTGAATTTGATTCCTTCCTCACGCATGAACCGGTCGTAACCCGGACCATCCCCCGGAAAAACTTTCTCGATTTGCTCCACCATCTGGTCCCGGTCCCGGTGCGCCTGAAATTCCACATCCCCGAACACAAGGCGGTACATCGGATCAATGGAACGCAGAGTTAAGTAGTCATGCACGTTACGCCCCGCTTCATGAAAAACTTCTTCGAGAATGTGCGGCATATTTAAAAAGGTCGGTCCGCGATCAAAACGGTACTTTCCTAAGGTAACCGAAGAATTGCGGCCGCCTACCTCCGTCAACTTCTCAAAAACGCTCACTTTGCGGCCTTGGCTTGCTAAAAGCATGGCCGCTGTCAAACCTCCCGGTCCCGCTCCAACAACAATAACAGATCGGCTGTTCATTTCTGTGCGCCTCCTTCTTGCAGCTCGTTTGAATTCAGACTGGAACTGAAAATGTTTTTATGTATAATGTTAGTATAAGGTATTGGGCGTATTTTGAAAACAAATACATACTTTTGTACAATCTTTGTTAAAACAATCAGCTTGTCTGCTGTAAACCTGTACACCTTTACATCCAAACTTCAGCTATGAGGTGATATTTATGAATCCAATTGCTTTGACAGATGCCTATCGAACATGTGAACTTGTCGTCCGCAAACATTCTTCCAGTTTTTATCGCGCTTTTTCCATCCTGCCCGAACCCAAAAGAAATGCTGTCTGGGCCGTTTACGCATTCTGCCGGACGGTGGATGATCTTGTAGACGAGACACCTGAGCATGCCCGGGAATACTTGCAGGCATTCGAAGATTGTTTCAACCGCTTCTTGAACGGGACAACCCCGAACCATCCGCATTGGATCGCTCTGAAGGATGTGTTCAGCCGTTACCCGATGGACCCGCTGCCCTTTAGAGACATGATCCAGGGACAGCGGCAGGATTTAACCCAATTTCATTATTCGACCTCGGCTGAGCTTGATCACTATTGTTACCTGGTTGCCGGTACAGTTGGACTCATGCTGCTGCCTATTCTTGCGGATCGCGTTACCCCCGTCATGAGGCACAAAGCAATCCGGCTGGGGCGCGCTATGCAGATTACAAACATTCTGCGGGATGTCGCAGAGGACTATAATCGCGGACGGGTATATCTGCCTCAGGATTTAATGAACCGATTCGGGTACAATCCCGAGGAAATCCCGAAGGGACTGGCTTCTTCTGCCTGGACGCCGCTTTTCGCACACTTAACGGAATCTGCCGAACAAGATTACATAGAAGGTTTATCCGCTCATCCCTACTACCCCCGGGACAGCCGCGCTTCGCTCTCGGCTGCCGGACTTATATACCGCCAAATTCTAGTAGAAGCTCAATCGGCCGGAGGAGATGTATTCACGAAGAGAATCAGGGTATCCGGCAAGCGTAAAACGGCCATTCTCCTATCTCTCCTTTTACAGCGGGAAACATGGAGAAAACCTCTCAGCATTCTTGAAGCTGACGGAAGCCTGACATGTTAAAGGGCTCCCTTATCCTTTACTGCTTCTGGTTTGCGTGCGGCTTTATACTGCTCGTCATGGATATTCTGCCTCCCTGGCTTGAATGGGCGAACAGCGTTTATCTGATGCTCGGCGGCCTTACCGCTCTGCTGTGGACGGCTAGAATGGCCGGTATCCGTAAGTCAATAAGATTCCTTGTCCTCTGTGGAGGACTGTCTTTCTTCTCCGAATGGTTCGGATCTCATACCGGGCTCTGGTTCGGCAGCTACGCTTATACCGGGCGCTTTGCTCCACTTGTATTGGGCGTCCCGCTGGCCATACCGCTGGCCTGGTGTATGATTCTTGTGATCGCCAAATGGTTTGTACGCGGACAAGGAACCTCAGCCGCGATCGCGGCCGGAGGAATCGCGGTATTGATCGATGCCTTGCTGGATCCCGTTGCTGTGCAGCAGCAGTATTGGAACTGGTCAACCGCCGGTTCATTCTCTTTTCACGGCGTGCCCTGGACGAACTTCGTCTGCTGGTGGATAACCGCCTCGGTGATCTATGCGTTAACCATGCGCTGGTCCCTGCCGGAATCTCCTTCCTGTCATCCGACCGGAACAACTGCTTATCCTCACCGGCGTACGGATTGGATGTTTCAGGCGCCTCTCGTTCTCTTCTTAACTCTGGAACTGCTCTTCCTCGCACTGGGATTTTCCTATGGACTATGGTCGGCGGTCATCCTTAACGCTTTCTTTTCCTTTCTCCTTCTCGCCTGGAGAACCAGAGTCTCTTACCTTTCCAAAACCACGGCGACCCATTCGCGTACCTGACAGAAAGGAGAGGCCTACATGTTTGCTTGGCTTATAGGAAGTTTCAGCCTTTTCTTTACGCTCTGGCTCGTCTGGAATTTGAAACAATGGCCGGCAGTAGTCCCTGCCAAACCGCAGCGGACTCCTCGGGTCTCTGTGCTGATACCAGCCCGCAATGAAGAGAGAAACATTGTGCGTTGTGTCGAAAGTCTGGCCGCGCAAAGCTATCCGGCCTATGAGATTATCATATTGGACGACCGTTCCGATGACCGAACTCCCATACTTCTCAGCATGCTCTCCGAGCGTTATCCGCAGCTTACAATCATTCCCGGACAAGAACTTCCTCCCGGCTGGGTCGGCAAAGTCCACGCTTGTCACCAGCTGCAGCAGGCCGCTTCCGGTGAGTGGCTGCTCTTTGTCGATGCCGATACGATGCATGGTCCTCAAATGCTTGAATCTGTCATGGCATGCGCCGAAGCCAAGGACACCAGTTTTGCAACGGGATTCCCGCGGATCTATTCCTCTCATCTGTTTGGCTGGCTTGTACTGCCTATGCTTCATTTCATTATCGCTCTTCATCTGCCCGTGAAATTCGTTTCGGCCTCCAAAGATGACCGGTTTATGGCTGCGCATGGCGCATTTATGCTTTTCACCCGCGAAGCTTACGATGCTATCGGCGGTCATGCCGCCTTCCCATCCGAGATGGTAGAAGATATGGCCTTGGCCCGGGCCGTCAAACAAGCCGGCTATAAAGCGGAGCTTTTAGACATTACCCCTGTCGTGTCCTGTGAAATGTACGAAACCCCCGCAGAGGTTGTGGAGGGATTTACCAAAAATATATTTATAGGCATAGGCCGATCGAGCAGTGCTCTGCTGGCCCTGCTGGTTATGTACGGAGCTTTGTATGTATGGCCGCCTATCGGCGCACTTATTGCCGGAATAAACGGTGATTACAGCACCGCTGCTCTATGGACGGCCTGTTACTTGACCGGGTGTCTGCAAAAACGGATGGTCGATCTTAGATTTGGAGTCTACGGCCGCCGGTTCTGGCTTCTTCCGTTGTCATTTGGGTGCCTGGGTTATATAGCCCTGCGTTCCTGGCGGATCGGCATCACAAAAAAAGGTTATGTATGGAAAGGCAGGGTGTACCGCTGATGACCAAAGAAAAAACAGGAATTATAGTCGGAGGAGGAATCGGCGGCCTTGTTGCGGCCATACGGCTGGCTGCCCGGGGATATAAGATTACGTTACTGGAGAAGAATTCCGCACTGGGCGGTAAGCTTCAAAACCATAGCTACGGACCCTATACATTTGATTTCGGGCCTTCTACAATAACTATGCCCTGGGTATTCGAACGTATTTTTGAAGAAAGTGGAGAATCACTGGATCCCGATCTGCAGTTTATCAAGCTGGATGTGAATTCGCGCAATTTTTTTCCCGATGGATCTGTCATTGATCTTTCCTCGGACCCCGAAAGGATGTCGGATCAGCTGCAGGTTTTTTCACGTGCGAACAGAGAAGGCTTCATGAACTATTTGACCGAAGTCGAGCGCATCTATACAACTGCCCGGCAGCACTTTTTCTCGCGCACCTTTACAAGATGGAGTGATTTTTTGTCACCCGCTCTTGGCATCGCCATGCTGGGTGTGCATCCTTTCACTACCATGGACGGGTTTCACCGCCGATATTTCGATGATCCCCGCATGCTCGCCATGATGAACCGCTATGCGACCTACGTAGGCTCTTCTCCTTATAAAACCCCCGCCACCCTGGCGATGATCGCTTATTTGGAGCTTGTCAGAGGGGTTTACTATATTCGAGGCGGCAATTACAAGTTAATTCAAGCACTGGAAAGACTGGCGCGCAAAAAAGGCGTTGACATTAAAACCAACACCTCGATTCAGCGAATCATCGTTCATAACGGCAAAGCCGCAGGGGTCCAAGCGGAAGAGGAAGTATGGCATGCGGATTTCGTCATATCCAATAACGATTACTTCTCGACTCAACTGTATTTACTGGATCAGGAGAACCGTTCCCTTCCGGCCGGCCGTATGCCAGGCACCGGGAGGAGGGCCCTGTCTTCTTCAGGCTTCCTGATGCTGCTGGGTGTGCGCACCCGTTTCCCTCAGCTTCAGCATCATAATCTGTTTTTCCCGGACCGGTACGAATCGGAAGCCGCAGATATTTTCTCAAATAAAATCTGGCCGCGCGATCCTGCCCTATACATATGTAACTCCGCTTACACGGAGCCAGGTAGAGCCAGAGACGGTTCTGGAAGCAATCTTTACGTACTGGCTAACGTACCGGCGTGCGCCCCCGGAACGGATGGGTACGGGGCAGAGAACCTGCACAGTATGGCAAGTCAGTATGGTCAGCAGATCACTGCTATGCTTGAGAAAAGAGGCTTGACGGGACTATCGGGGCAAACCGAAGTAGAACAGCTCTTTCATCCTGGCGATATTGCCAATCTGAGCGGATCTGTCTATGGGGCGTTATATGGTCAAGCCTCGCACGGGCTGAAATCAGCCTTCTTCCGCCCGTCCATTGCAGACCGCCGTGTACAAGGTCTGTACTATGCGGGCGGTACGACTCATCCCGGCGGGGGCACTCCGATGGTTGCGCTGAGCGGCATACTCGCAGCTGAAGCTGTAGCACTCGCAGACGGAGGAGCCGACCCGCTTACATCAGATCGGACGAATCGTCGTAATCGTAGCGAATGCCGTCCCGGCTAAGTTCAGCCGCCTCCGAAGTAAGCTGAAGCACCTGCATCGAGCTGACCTGCAGCTTTTGCAGAACTTCTCGGAATTCAGCCGCTTTCATTTCACTTTGTTCCGAACGGATCGCATGTTGAAGTGATTTTTCAATAACACTGATATCGTGGCTTGTAAAATTCATGCTGTACACCTCCGTTAGAGTTGGGTGAAGCAGACTTGCACGTAAAGGACCACACCTGTGGTCTGTTTTCGTTAAACCGACAATCGACTGATCCTGCGTTCCGCAACCTTTTTCAAGCAAAAAAGTTTATAGTTGGGCTTTAAAATAAGCGATAATAGCGTGCCCTGTTTTCACCTGTGGTATACTAAGATGTAATCTTTTTATGTGACCACCTATCAAACAAAGCGGAATGCAGCCCGTACTTGGCCGCAGCCGGACAGGAGGAATGGACATGCAGGATAAACATTATGAAGTACAGAACACACGTCATGCCGCTTATGATATTAACCCTATCTTTCTTAACCGATGGTCACCGAGGGCTTTTATCGACAAGCAAATTTCGGACGAGATTCTACTCAGTCTATTTGAAGCGGCCCGCTGGGCTCCTTCCGCCAGTAACCTGCAGCCATGGCGTTATATCCTCGCACAAACGAAGGAAGAAAAGCAGCTATTCGCCGAATTCATCCTCCCTGCTAATGCGGAATGGTGCCTGAATGCTTCCGTCCTCGCCCTGCTGATCTCACACACACCTACGCCTAGCGGAGGGGTGAATGGCTCACACGCTTTCGATGCCGGTACATCTTGGGGTTACTTGGCTCTTGAAGCTACGCGTCAAGGACTTTCCGCCCATGCCATGGCCGGCTTTGACCGGGACAAAGCACGTAACTTGCTCAACATTCCGCAGGAATATGAAGTACATGCGGTCATCGCTATCGGTTACCACGGCAACACCGAATCTCTGTCCGAGCGCAACTTGGAGCGTGAACAGCCTTCTAACCGCCGCAGCACGGTAGAGTCCTTGTATAAAGGCACTTTTGGCGCGGCTTGGACGGATTAATTATTGATTTCCCTATGCCTGTAAAAAAGAATAGCCCGGATTTCTCTGCAATAGAGAAAACCGGGCTTCTTGCGTATACGCTTTGATGCACGCATTGTACTGAAGTTTACATCGTTCTTAGATTTCGTTATTTTCTGGGCACCGTATAGCTCCAGAAATCTTCCGCGAGCCAGGAATCCGCGTGATGGGCTCTGGCCTCCTGCACGAGCTGATCCGCTCCATCCCCTTGATAACGGGAACTGATATGCGTCATGATCAGTGTCTTCACGCCAGCTTCCTTCGCAGTCCGCGCAGCTTGCTCGGTAGTGGAATGATCGTAGGCATCCGCCAAATCCGATCTTTCCGCCCCGAAGGTTGCCTCGTGCACCAATACATCGGCATCCGCGGCCAGCAGAGAAGAGTTGGAGCAGGGCTTGGTATCGCCCAGAATCGTTACAATCCGTCCCTTGATAGACGGACCGACGAACTGGTCACCTTTGAGCTCACGCCCGTCTTCGAGCAGAACGGTGTGCCCCTGTTTCAGACGCCCGTACAGAGGCCCGGCCGTTACACCGAGTTCTTTCAACTTATCCAGCTGCAGTTTGCCTGGAAGGTCCTTCTCAATAATCCGGTAACCGAAACATTCGATCCGGTGTTCGAGAGAAGCCGCTTCGACCCGGAAGTTAGCATCCTCGAAGACCACGCCATCCCCTTCAATCTCGTGTACCACGAGCTCATAATCCAGGTGGACCTGACTTAGCCCGAGTGAAGTATCTACAAAAGCTTTGAGGCCTTTCGGTCCGTAAATCACAAAAGGCGTATCCCCGCCTTGATAGGAACGGCTGCTCAGCAGTCCGGGAAGTCCAAAAAGATGATCTCCATGCAGATGCGTAATAAACATTTTTTCGGACTTGCTCAGCTTCACCGGCGAGCGCAAAATCTGATGCTGCGTTCCTTCGCCGCAGTCAAACAGCCAGATCGTCCCTCTTTCCGGCAGCAAATTCAACACGATGGATGTGACATTGCGGTGACGGGCCGGCATTCCTGCTCCCGTCCCGAGAAAATACAGTTCCACGTCTGGTTCCCCGTTTCTGTTCTGTCTGTTTTGCAGCTTTTTTTAACCATGCTATAAAAAAACGAATCGGAAGTCAAACAAACGCTGGCTTTTATACGGGGATTAGAGGACACAAAGACGGCTCTTCCGCATGGAAGAACCGTCTTTTCTCAACACTGAATCCGCTAACTCCCCCAGCTTATCCTTGACCAGTGAAACGCTAACCGTGCAGGTTCAGTTAAAAGTATATTGAAGTTAAGAGCCCGCTAAACTGCGTTATACTTTGTCTACATTAAAGTAACGGGCTTGCGGATGGGCAAATACAATGGCGGACACAGAAGCTTCCGGCTCCATCATGAATCCTTCGGTCAGCTCAATACCGATATCCTCCGGCTTCATGAGCTCGAATAGGGGAGCCTGGTCTTCCAGATTCGGACATGCCGGATAACCGAACGAGAAGCGCTGGCCGGTGTACTTGGCACCGAACCTCTCCTGCATCGTCATCGTCGCAGAGTCCTGGATGCCCCACACATCACGCATGATGTGATGCACCCGCTCAGCGAAAGCTTCAGCAACTTCAAGCGCAGTCGACTGAAGCGCATGCGAACGCAGGTAATCGCCCTGATCGCGCCATGTACGCGCCAATTCGTTGATTCCTTGGCCTGCCGTTACAACGATAAAACCGACGTAATCCATGATGCCGCTCTCAACCGGCTTCAAATAGTCAGCCAGGCAGAGGTACGGCTCCGTGTTCTGGCGCGGGAAAGTAAACCGTTTGATCTCCTTCGTCTGATCCTCAGGATCATAGATCACGACATCGTTACCGTCACCCTGGGCCGGGAAGAAACGGTACATCCCCTGCGCGCGGATAATCCCTTCCCTTTGAGCCTCATTCAGTATCGTGTCCACCGTCTCTTTAAGCTGCAAAGTCTTGGGATCTCTCTCGGCGACGAGTTTCTCCACCTTACCTTTGAGGCCTAAATGATGACCGAGCAGCATCTGCATATTCACATACGGCATGAGATGCGAGATCGGATAATCACGGAGCACGTGACGATCCAGATCAGGCGGAACCGAAACCGGAAGTGTGAAGTCGACTGCAGTCGACTTTACACGCGTAAGAACCGGCATTACAGGTGCTTCCTTGCGTCCCGCCTCCATGACATCGGATTCCTTAAGCTCACGCAGCTCCTGGATGAGGCGCTCGCGATGAACCGGATCGCTGATCTTATTGGCGATATCCAGACCATCCATCGCGTCTTTGGCATAAAGGACAAGTCCGTCATATTCAGGTGAAATACGCGTCTTCGTAAATTTACGGTTTAACGCTGCGCCTCCCACCATAATCGGAACATCAATGCCTGCGCTGCGTAAATCCTGCGCCGTAACAATCATCTGCTGTGCGGACTTGACGAGCAGTCCCGATAAACCGATCGCATCCGGCTTTTCCCTGCGGAAAGCTTCAATGAGCTGTTCAGGCGGCACTTTAATACCTAAATTGATAATTTTGTACCCGTTATTGGAAAGAATAATCTCAACCAGGTTCTTGCCGATGTCATGGACATCGCCTTTCACCGTCGCAAGCAGAATTTTCCCTTTGACGGCAGACTCCTCTTTCTCCATGAATTGCTCCAGATAAGCGACAGAAGCCTTCATTACTTCGGCACTCTGCAATACCTCCGCAACGATTAGCTCGTTGTTATTGAACAAGCGCCCGACCTCACTCATGCCTTCCATCAGAGGTCCGTTAATGACTTCCAGAGGCGCGTACTTCTTCAGTGCCTCTTCCAGATCCGGAAGCAAACCTTCCTTCGTTCCTTCCACTACATAAGAGCTGAGACGCTCTTCCAGCGAAAGATTCGAGATCTTTTCCTTCTTATCGACTTTCTTTTCCCGGAAAACAGCAACGAATTCAGCAAGAGTCTGATCATTCGTATTGAAAATCAGGTTTTCCGCGAGCTGTCTCTCATGCTCCGGAATGGATGCATAACGCTCAAGCGTCTCGGTGTTGACGATCGCGTAATCAAGTCCGGCTTTCGTACAGTGGTACAAATAAACGGAATTGAGAACTTCTCGACCCGCCGGAGGTAGTCCGAAAGAAATGTTGCTGAGGCCGAGAATCGTTTTGCATTCAGGGAATTTCTCTTTAATCGCCCGGATGCCCTCGATAGTTTCAACGGACGAACCCAGATACTGAGGGTCTCCAGAACCTATCGGAAACATATTCGGATCAAAAATAATATCATGAGGCTTCATGCCGTATTTATTCACCAGTAAATCATACGAACGCGATGCCACTTCAATCTTGGCTTCCCGGGATACGGCCTGACCTCTTTCGTCAATCAAGATACAGACAACCGCTGCTCCGTATCTATGTATTAAAGGAAGGATCGCTTCAAACTTGGTTTCGCCATCCTCCAGGTTAATGGAATTGATAATGGCTTTACCTTGAGAATGCTTTAGACCGAGTTCGATAATATGATCGTAGGTCGAATCAATCATCAGCGGTACTTTTACTTTGTTCACAACTTGTTTAAGAAAAGTCTCCATTGCCGCAGATTCTTCGATATCCGTGTCCTGAAGATTGATATCAATAACGTGAGCCCCGTTCTTCACTTGCGCGCGCGCAACTTCGGAAGCCTCCTCGAACTTGTCTTCCTTAATGAGCCGCTTGAATTTACGGGAGCCCGACACATTCGTGCGCTCGCCGACCATAATCGGACGGTTCTCCGGTTCAATATAGACGGTTTCAATCCCAGAAACTGCCGGCGGGTGCGTGCCGGTTTGAGGACGAGGCGGATAGTTGCTCATGGTTTCCGCGAGCGCACGTATATGATCAGGCGTTGTTCCGCAACAGCCACCTGCTATGTTAATCCAGCCCTGCTCGGCGAAGGCGCCCATTTTCTTGGCAAGCGATTCCGGCGATTCATGATAATGTCCATTCTCGTCCGGAAGTCCGGCATTCGGATAGCAGGAAATGGACGTGTCCGCGATACCGGAGAGTGTACGGATATGATCCCGCATGAATTCCGGTCCGGTTGCACAGTTAAGCCCGATGGAAATCGGCTTCAAGTGCTCCAGTGAAATATAGAACGATTCAATGTTCTGGCCGGCGAGCGTTGTACCCATAGGCTCAATCGTTCCGGAAATCATGATCGGCAGTTCTACGCCGGTTGTCTCGAAGGCTCGCTTAATCGCTATGCCGCCTGCTTTCACGTTAAGCGTATCCTGCGAGGTCTCCAGTAGCAGCGCATCCACACCCGCCTCGATTAAAGCAATTACTTGCTCGTAATAGCTTTCTTCCAGCTGTTCAAACGTGACGCCGCCTGTTACGGATAGCGTCTTGGTCGTCGGTCCGAGAGCGCCTGCCACATAACGCGGCCATTCCGGAGTGGAATATTTCTCTGCAGCTTCGATAGCCAGTTTGGCCGCAGCCAAATTAATCTCCCTGGCACGGTCTTGAATGTCATATTCAGCGAGCACGACACTTGTTGCGCCGAACGTATTCGTTTCGACAATATCCGAACCGGCTTCAAAGTATTTCTCATGTATGGTACGGATCACGTCAGGGCGCGTAAGCACCAGCATCTCATTGCATCCGTCTAATTCTTCCCCGCCAAAATCATCTGCAGTGAGATCCTCCTGTTGGATCATCGTTCCCATGGCGCCATCGAGTATAAGAATTTTTCTTTGTAATTGGTCTTCCAAGCTGCGTTTCATCCGTCTCTCCTACTTCCTTTCCACGAACATATGCTAAAAAACGCGCTCTTTATCCGAGAAAAGCGCACAAGTTAAGACATAGTTTAGCAGATACCTCAGATTAAGAAAAGGAATTTGTCTTTTTTTGGAGCCAAAACCGCTGATTTGTAAGGATTGCCGTTTTTCTTCCCTACGAGCTTCCTCAGGTACGAATACGATGCGGGTTCAGTCGCCACACTACTCCTGAGGAACTTGCCAGAATCACGCTCGATTGGAGGTGAAAACATATGAATAAACGATTTGCAGCTCTAACGGCCACTCTCCTCATCGCCGGAGCACTCGCAGCTTGCGGCCAGAAAGAAGAAGTACAGCCGACGACACCTGCTGAATCAACTCCTGCGCCGACAGCACCTGCGGCAAGCCCGGGAGCGACACCCGGTACAACCCAGGGAGAAGGCGGAAGCCAGACAGCACAAGCGGAGTCCCTGTATAAGGCACAATGCATAGCCTGCCACGGAACAGATTTGGGCGGCGGTATAGGTCCAAATCTTCAAAAAGCGGGCAGCCATTTGAGTGAAGCGGATGTTAAGAACATTCTGCTTAACGGCAAAGGCGGCATGCCTGCATTTAAAGGGACTTTAAGTGATGCCGATATCCAGGCCTTATCAGCTTGGCTTGCAGCCAAAAAATAAACATCAACCGACTTACATTCTAAAGAAAAACGGAGTCTTTCTAAGATTCCGTTTTTTATTGTGCACAGCTTTTAAATGGACTTACATACATTTCCCTAAATAAGGAGATACTTGGGTATATCACCAGCCAGGTTGTTCTCCGCGCCGCACCCGATCCAAGGTTTCACAATTCGCTGCGGCTGGGGATCTCCCTGTTACAGGAGGCACGTACATGGCAGAAAATCAGACCAAACCACCAAAAGACGCTTCCCGCCGCAATTTTCTAAAAGTTTCCGGCGCAGCACTCGGCGGCCTTGTCGCAGGCGGTGTGATCGGGGGAATTGTCGGCAGCAGCATGAACGGCGCCACTAAACCCGAGCAGGCCGCTCCCGAAACGCAGCCGGCCGGAAATGCAAAAGATTACAATCAAGCGCCGATGTTCTTTAATCAAGAACAGCTCCGGATTACAGAGGCGGCAGCTGAGCGGATTTTCCCCAAAGATGAACTCGGACCGGGGGCCAAAGAACTCGGCGTTGCTTATTATATTGATCACCAGATGGCGGGCCAGTGGGGTCTTAATGCGAAGGACTATATGATGGGTCCATTCTACAAAGCCGAAGTTACGCAGGGATACCAGGACAGCTACAAGAGGAACGAGCTATTCGTGATGGGGCTCCAAGTATTGAATGACCACAGCAGCAAAAAATACCAGAAAGCTTTTGCCGATTTGGCTGCTAACGAACAGGATGAGGTACTGACAGCTTTTGAAAAGGGAAAAGAAGTGCAGCTTAACGGAGTACCGAGCTCTACATTCTTTGAAATGCTGCGCACGCTAACCATTGAGGGCGTGTACTCCGACCCGCTGTACGGCGGCAATAAAAACATGGGCGGCTGGAAAATGCGCAAATACCCGGGGGACCAGATGAGCTACATGACGATTATCGATAAAAATGAGTTTGTTACCATGGAGCCGCTCAGTCTGCACGATCATCTTAAACATTCCTGACAAGGAGGATTACGAACATAATGGCTACTAAACTTCCGAAAGTACCGGTCGTGATCGTCGGAATGGGCTGGGCCGGCGGTATTATCGCGGCAGAATTAACGAAAGCCGGCCACAAAGTTGTCGGGCTCGAACGCGGCAAAAGCCGCAAAACGGAAGACTACTACATGTCTCATGATGAACTCCGCTATGCTCTGCGCTATGAGCTGATGCAGGACTTATCCAAGGAAACCGTAACTTTCCGAAGCAATGAGAAAGTACGCTCACTTCCGATGAGATCTTACGGATCTTTTTTGATGGGAGACGGACTAGGCGGGGCAGGCATTCACTGGAACGGCCAGAATTACCGGTTCCTTCCTTACGATTTTGAAATCCGCTCGAAGACCATCGAACGCTATGGCAAGAACAAGATTCCGGAGGGAATGCTTCTACAAGACTGGGGAATTACCTATGACCAACTGGAGCCATACTTTGATAAATACGAGAAAATGGCCGGAATCTCCGGGGAAAAAGAACAAAATAAAATGGTTGGGACGCGTTCCGCCCCATTTCCGACCGGGCCGATGAAAAAAACGCCCGCCATCACGATGTTTGAGGAAGCTTCCAGGAAGCTCGGCTTCAACCCTTACATGATTCCTTCGGCCAATCTGTCGGAGAACTATACGAATCCCGATGGCATTGCACGAGCGGCCTGTCAGTACTGCTCTTTCTGTGACCGGTTCGGATGCGAATATGGAGCAAAGGCCGATCCGACCGTGACCGTGCTGCCTGTAGCGGAGAAAACCGGAAATCTGGAAATTCGTACAAATGCCAACGTTATCAAGATTCTCCATAGCGGCGGCAAAGCGACGGGTGTTGTTTATGTCAATACACCGACAGGCGAAGAATTTGAGCAGCCTGCGGACATTGTCATTATGACCAGCTACGTGTTTAACAATGTAAGGCTGCTGCTTACCTCTAACATCGGCAAACCTTACGACCCTAAAACCGGCAGCGGTGTAATCGGACGCAATTATGCCTATCAGATTACAGGCGGTAATGCATTCGGTTTCTATGACGATCAAGAATTCAATCTATACGCTGGAGCTGGAGCACTCGGAAGCTGCTTCGATGATTTTAACGGGGATAACTTCGATCATACGGATTTGAAGTTCCTTCACGGTGCCAATATCCGCTTCACACAGGCTGGCCTAAGGCCGGCGGCGCATAATCCGGCTCCCAAAGAAACCCCAAGATGGGGCAAAGAATTTAAACAAACGACGATTAAATACGCCAACCGTTTCTTAAGCGTCAGCACTCAAGGAGCGAATTTGCCGTGGAAGCATCATTATCTTGATCTTGATCCGACATATAAAGACATTTACGGCCTGCCTCTTCTTCGTTTAACCTACGATTTTGAGGATCAGGACAGGGAAATGGTCAAATATCTATCGGAGAAGACCACTGCCGTAATGAAAGAGATGAAACCGAGTAAAGTGGAAACCTCGAACAGCATCAGTACCTATAACATCGTGCCGTATCAATCTACTCATAATACGGGCGGTGTTATTATGGGCAGCGATCCGTCCACATCAGCAGTTAATAATTATATGCAGATGTGGGATATGGACAACTTATTCGTCTTGGGCGCTTCCGCATTTCCCCACAACAGCGGCTACAATCCGACCGGGACACTTGGCGCTTTATCTTACCGGGCCGCCGAAGGTATTCTGACCTATCTCAAAAAAGCCGGTCCGCTCGTCTGAATTGGCGGCATCCGCACAGGGCCGTAACATAGCTCATGTAATGGAAATGAGGTGATTGAACTTGGATCAGCAAGCGGAGTGGATCGGGCACCTGACCGAACTTAGAAAAAGACTGATCCTAGTCGTGTGCTTTTTTACACTCGCTATGATTGCAGGGCTTTATATCTCCCCTGCTATTCTGAGAACGGTAAAGTCTTTGCCTGCTGCAAGTAACTTTGACTGGAACGTCTTCGGTTTGCCTGACGGACTGGCTATTTACATGAAATGTGCGCTCCTGTGCGCCTTTCTGTTTACTTTGCCGCTGCTGCTGTATCAAGTGTGGGCTTTCGTCCGGCCTGGCTTAACCGACACAGAAGCAAAAGGTACGCTCCTGTATGTGCCCGCTTCTTTTGTTCTGTTCTTGTCTGGCACTTCGTTCGGCTATACGGTTGTGCTTCCCATGATGATCAAATTCATGCAGCAGATTAACAACAATATCGGTGCAGCCGAGACGTACGGAATTGACCGCTACTTTGCGCTGTTGTTTAATGTAGTATTCCCGTTAGGCATTGCTTTTGAGCTGCCGCTTGTGGTTCTTTTTCTGACCCGGCTGGGATTATTAACGCCTGAGAATTTAAAAAAGACACGCAAGTACGCTTACATCGGACTCGCTGTCGTCGGGGCGTCCATTACACCCCCCGATTTCATTTCCCACATCTCCGTGACCATTCCGCTAATTGTTTTGTTTGAATTCAGCATCGTACTAGCGACCCGGTATTCACGCAAAATATCGCTATCCGCCGATACCGGCTAGTGTCTACTAGGAACACATTCAATAGTGAAACGAGGGTTAAATCACATGTTAAATAACATTGGTATTTCCGGCCTGCTCATCATTTTGATGCTGGCACTGATTTTATTCGGTCCTTCCAAGCTCCCCCAATTGGGACGGGCTTTCGGAGACACACTTCGTGAATTTCGCACATCGACCAAAGAGATGGTAGAAGACGTGGAGAACCGGATCGACATCTCCGATCCAGATAAGAAGGCTTGATGCCATCAAGTTACAGCTGGTCAGATCTCCTCTTCATTGTCTGACTTACTGCCGTTTCTTCCTATTGGAAGGAACGGCTTTTTATATGCGCTTACTAATTCCAATCGGAAAAGTCGTGATTATTTGCCGGGAAGCATCGACAGCCAAGCCTTTATCCTCTATAATCATAAGAAAACCTACTACGTAATCCCCCGCCCCCGCATAGGCGGCGATTATTACAAACAGAAAGAGGGATGAGCATGGCTGAGATACATATTCGCAATACGGGTGAACGCATTTCCGGTGAAGAGAACGTCCGCGCGTTTCTAGAGAAACAAGAAGTTCTTTACGAACACTGGAATCCAGCACAATTACCTGCCGAACTTCAGGAGAAATTCATCCTTACGGATGAAGAGAAAACGCAAATTTTATCTACTTTTGATAGCGAAATTCGTGATCTGGCCGAGCGCCGCGGTTATCAAACCTGGGATATTATCGCCCTCTCTGACGCGACTCCGAATCTGGACGAACTGCTTAAGAAATTCGAGCAGGTGCATACTCATACCGAAGATGAAGTCCGTGCAATTACTGCCGGCAAAGGGATCTTCATTATTAAAGGAACCGATGATGTAGGCTATTTCAATGTCGAGCTTGAAGCGGGCGATGTAATTTCCGTACCCGAACACAAGCCGCATTTCTTTACCCTGATGGAGAACCGTCAGATTGTCGCTGTACGTTTGTTTATCGAAACAGAGGGCTGGATTGCTCACCCGTTCGAGGATGCTGCCTTCCAGAAAGCCTAAAGCCGCGATACTTAATCCATCCGGCAAATAAAAAATCCGCTCTCTCCTCTATAATCAGGATGGAGAAGCGGATTTTTGATTGTCTTCTTACAGCCGATGAAACAAGAGCTATAGATGAGTCACCATGTTCTTATGTTCTTGCCAGTGAATACCTTTTAACTTATTGTTCTTTAAGGAGCCTTTGTATGTCGCGCAGGGATGTGATTTCGTAGGTCGGTTTCGCCTCGCCGTCAAAGACCATCTGGTGTCTGTTAATCCACATGTTCTTCATACCACAGCGGGAGGACCCGAGAATATCGGTCGTAAGCTTGTCGCCAACCATTACACATTCGTGGACTTCAAGCCCGAGAAGACCCAAAGCGTGATTGAAAATGGTAACCGCAGGCTTCCCGTCCCCGAAATCGCCGGATATGACAATATGATCAAAGTAGGGCTCTAATTCGGGAACGCCTGCAAGCTTTTCACGCTGCAGATCAGGTGAACCGTTCGTGAGCAGCAGCAATTTGTAAGATTTCTTCAGCTCTTCGAGAACTTCGAAGGTTTCTTCGTATACAATCGGACGAGATCTTCTTTCGGCAGGAAACTGTTCGGCCAGGCGAGCTCCCAGCTCCGGATCGTTCACCCCGAGTGCCGCAAGTCCGCGTGTCCATGCTTCTTTGCGGTAGCCTGGAGCCAGAGCCTCAAGCTTGCGGAATTCTTCCTGCTTACCCTCGCGGAAGGGAGCCCACAGTCCTTCGAAGGGATTGATTCCGATATGCTTCGTAAATGCAAACGTGTCGAAGGACTCATATAACTTCCGCGCTTCCTGACGGACAGCGGCCTCCAATTCTTCCGGCTTTACATCTGCATGCTTGGCAGCTTCCTGACAAGTGGCTTCGAAAGCTTCCTTCACACTGCGGTCATCCCACAACAGGGTGTCATCCAAATCAAATAAAATCGCCTTCACCGTCATTTTAACGATATCCCCTTTACTTGCTACATACGGCTGATGAGGTTACTGTTCATCTGTATAGTGGATTGAATCCAGTTGACCTCTTAGCTGTGATTTCATAGCGGCTATATATTCTTTACGCAATTCGTTACGCTCTTCAAGCTCGGCCTCTGAAAGTCCGTCTGTCTTAGCTTTGCGAGCTAACTCATTGATGCGTTGTACTTTTTTCTGAAAATCGTCACTCATGCTGTAAAACCTCCTATCGAGCCTTTCAATATCTTCTACTTTGCCATTGTCAAAGTTTCTTGTCAAGCCGACACCGGGACCGAAACTTAAACGAGCATACAAAAGGACACACCCGATTAAAAGTGTGTCCTTTTGTATGCTTTCCGGCCCATGGATGCAATATGCATGCATTCGCACAAGCCTTTTGCAAAGCCAGCAAAAAGCATTCCTACAGCAGCTTTGTTCAAGGCAGTTCAAGTACATCTCCTGCGTGAAGTACAGATGCAGATTGGAGCTTATTGAGTTTGCATAGCTTCAATAGATAGGCTCTTGTATCCATTTCATCAGGAGCGTATTCTGCAGCTATATTCCATAAGGTATCTCCGCTCATCACAACCAGGGTCTTTGCTTGTTCCGTGTTCGTGCTCTTTCCCTTATCTATGCTCTTGCTGTTTGCTGCGCTTGCCGCAGCTTCGGCTGATTGCCCACTGCTGGCGAAAGCTTGAACTATAATGCCGCAGCTGAATGCAAGTAACAGGATGAGAGCAATGACGGCCGTACGAACCAGGCTGCGGCGCGAGTGTCGTTTGGGAGCAGTACTGGAAGTCCACACCGGAGCCGTCACGGATTGCCAAGCAGCAGGTTCACTTGATGAAACAGGACTTCTTCTTGATTGTGCAGTCAATTGTGAAGTTCCGGCGGATTGCTCTTGCCGGCCAGACAATGCAGCTGCGGCAGCCGAAGCTGCTTGTGCAGCGGGAGTACCGGTTTCCGCATTCGTTCTATGTAAAGTAAGATCATTGTTAGCATAATAACCGTTCATATTAACGACCTCCAAACATTTGTTCTGTTTAGAGAATAACACGAACGAGTGTTTGTGTCAATGCCATTTTCGAACTTATGTTTGTACGAACTCCGGTTCTATGTTATACTTTAGGTAATTTATACATACTGGAGTGATTCGTAATGGGAAAGGTATCGCAGCGCCAGCAGGCCATACTGGAATTTATTAAGAACGAAGTCAAAGATAAAGGCTATCCGCCTTCCGTTAGAGAAATTGGAGAGGCTGTCGGTCTGGCATCGAGTTCAACCGTACACGGCCATCTTGAGCGCCTGGAGAAGAAAGGCCTCATTCGCCGCGATCCGACGAAACCGAGAGCGATTGAGATCACGGACGGAGACTCGGACTTCCTGATGTCCATATCCCAAGTTCCTTTAATTGGTAAAGTAACGGCAGGTATGCCGATTACTGCAACAGAGAATATCGAAGAATACTTCCCGCTCCCTACTCACATCGTTAGCGATTATAACGTGTTTATGCTGAACGTTGTCGGAGACAGTATGATCGAAGCGGGCATTCACAACGGTGATATGGTGATCGTAAGGCAGCAGCAGACCGCAAGCAATGGAGATATCGTTGTCGCAATGACAGAAGAAGATGAAGCTACGGTTAAGCGTTTCTACAAAGAACGCGATCACATCCGTTTGCAGCCTGAGAACGCGACAATGGAACCTATTATTCTTAATAATGTATCCATTCTGGGCAAGGTTATCGGTTTATTCCGCAACATTCACTGAACCGCGGATAAGTCTTGGCGCACACTTGCTCCCATTACGGATTTAATAGAAAGCCCCGCAGAATGAATATTCTGCGGGGCTTTGTTGTACTCACTTCTCTGGTTAACCAGTTCTTCGGGTACAGTGAATTCTAGTATTGTGAATTCTAGTACAGCGTCAAATATTGATCGCGTTCCCAAGCGTGAACTTGTGTGCGGTACATGTCGTACTCGATTTCTTTCAGTTCGTAGAAATGAGTTAACGCATGCTCACCCAGTGCTTCACGAATAACTTCACTGCGAAGCAGTTCGTTCAGTGCTTCTTTCAGGTTACCCGGAAGACTTGGAATCCCTTCTTCTACACGCTCTTCTTCAGTCATCACATAAATGTTACGGTCGGTCGGAGGCGGCAGCTGAATTTTGTTCTGAATTCCGTCCAGGCCTGCTTTGAGCATAACAGCAAGAGCCAGGTATGGATTAGCTGCAGGATCCGGGTTACGTGCTTCAACACGGGTACTTAGTCCGCGTGAAGCCGGAATACGGATCATCGGACTGCGGTTGCTGGCGGACCATGCTACATAACACGGAGCTTCATAACCGGGTACCAGACGCTTGTATGAGTTGACCGTTGGGTTCGTAATTGCCGCAAACGAACGTGCGTGGTGCAGCATACCTGCCATGTAATGGCGTGCATCCTCGCTCAAACCAAGTTTGTCTTGCTCGTCTACAAACGCATTTTCTTTCCCTTTGAACAGCGATTGATTACAGTGCATACCGGAACCGTTCACACCGAACAGCGGCTTCGGCATAAAGGTTGCATGGAGACCATGTTGTCTCGCAATGGTTTTAACCACGAGCTTAAAAGTCTGGATCTGGTCGGCAGCCTTAATGGCGTCCGCATATTTGAAGTCGATTTCGTGCTGGCCTGGAGCCACTTCGTGATGGGAAGCTTCAATTTCAAATCCCATTTCTTCCAGCTTCAGAACGATTTCACGGCGGCAGTTTTCGCCCAAGTCAGTCGGCGCCAGGTCAAAATATCCTCCCTGGTCGTTCAGTTCCATAGTCGGGTTGCCCTTCTCGTCTGTTTTGAAGAGGAAGAATTCCGGCTCAGGACCGACATTCATCGAAGTGTAGCCCATCGCTTCCGCTTCCTTAAGTACGCGTTTCAGAATACCGCGCGGATCTCCTGGGAACGGATTGCCGTCCGGCAGATAAACATCACAAATCAGTCTGGCTACTTTGCTTTCTGTAACCCATGGGAAGATAACCCAAGTGTCCAGGTCCGGGTAAAGATACATATCGGATTCTTCAATACGTACATAGCCTTCAATTGAGGAACCGTCGAACATCATTTTATTATCCAATGCTTTCTGCAGCTGACTTACCGGGATTTCAACGTTCTTAATCGTACCCAGCAAATCCGTGAACTGTAGGCGAATAAAACGAACATTCTCTTCCTTGGCAATTTTCAGAATGTCTTCTTTTGTGTAAGAAACTGACATGAAAATTTCCTCCTCATACCCATATAATTTAGTTTATTTAGGAAAAAAACGGGACAACTCTCCTTGAATCAACGAGACCTGACCGGGCCTCTTACCTCCACCGAGCAGCTGCTGCTTGAGCATTTTATGAAGCTGGCTGTCGGTAAGCTCCTTGCGCTTGACTTCCGTCTGTTCCGTGATAATGGTTGCATCCTCGGAGTCTTTAGAGACTGGCAGCAGAACCTGCTTAATCCCTGCAATATTGACACCTTTCTCAATGAGATCCTTGATCTCCAGCAATCGTTCCACGTCATTAAAGGAATATAAGCGTTGGTTGCCAGCCGTTCTGGCCGGGATCACGAGTTCATGCTGTTCATAGTAGCGAATCTGCCTGGCCGTTAAATCCGTTAGCTTCATTACGATTCCGATAGGGAAAAGAGCCATGTTTCTGCGGATATCATTACTCATGATCTTCACTCCTGAACATTAAGTTCTGTACTTATTGTATAAGATAACTAGGAAATATGTCAATCCATGTTAGCTTAATTAACAAATTATTTTTATTGAGAACAAACCTGACGTGAGATTTGATCACGTCTATTTTTAATCTGTTATTTTATCCAATAAGTTCCGGCTCATGCTTCGTAGAGCATTCACTATGAACCCGCGGATCTCTCCAGAATTATTGTTCCACATCCCGTTAAACTCTGACTCCGGCAATAAATAAAGCCCGTGTAGAATGATCTACAACAGGCCTTTGTTCTTCATATGTTGGAGAGCGGTCAAAACTCCCAGCTTGCAGTGCGAATACGTTAATCCGCCCTGCATGTAAGCGATATATGGCTCACGGATCGGAGCGTCTGCCGACAGTTCCAGGCTTCCGCCTTGGATGAACGTACCGGCCGCCATAATAACGGGGTGCTCGTAACCCGGCATATCCCATGGCTCGGGCGTTACATGTGCGTCGACAGCCGAAGCCTTCTGCACACCTTGTACGAAAGTAATCAGATGCTCCGCACTCGTAAATTCAATCGCTTGAATCAGATCGGTCCGGGGATCTTCCGGACGAGGGCGTGTAGTGAAACCCAGACGTTCAAACACGGCCGCTGCCACTACCGAACCTTTGACAGCTTGACCCACCAGATGCGGAGCAAGGAACAAACCCTGATACAAAGAGCGTGTCGTCCCGAGCATAGCGCCTACTTCCCCGCCGATTCCAGGCGCCGTCAACCGGTATGCAGCCAGCTCGACGAGTTCTCGTTTGCCGGCAATGTAGCCGCCGGAGGCTGCAAGACCGCCTCCGGGGTTCTTGATCAGTGAACCGGCAATGAGATCCACGCCCACATCGGTCGGCTCCAGCTTCTCCGTAAATTCACCGTAACAGTTGTCGACGAAGACAATAAGATCAGACCGGATACTTTTAACCAGGGCAACCATATCCTTAATAGCCTCCACCGTAAAAGAAGCTCTCCAATCGTATCCGCGGGAGCGCTGAATACCGATGACTTTGGTCTTCGGCGTTATAGCAGCGCGTATGCCCTCCTCATCCAGCGCCCCGTCCTCCAGCAGAGGAACCTCCCGGTAGCCGATGCCGAAGTCTTGGAGAGAGCCCGTACCGTCACCCGGCTTGCCGATCACTTTGTGCAAAGTGTCATACGGCTTGCCGGTAATATACACCAGTTCGTCACCCGGCCGCAGAACGCCAAAAAGCGCGGTTCCGATCGTATGGGTTCCGGAGACGAAATGAGGGCGCACAAGCGCTGCCTCCGCCCCGAAAACATCGGCGTAAACCAGATCTAGAAGCTCGCGTCCGCGGTCATTGTAACCATAACCCGTCGATGATGCGAAATGATAATCACTGATGCCCTGCTTCTGGAAAGCGGCAATCACTTTCCATTGATTATGGTCAATCGTCCGTTCAATCTTACGAAAATGATCCTGGACGGCTTCCTCAGCCTGCTCCATAATTTCCATGATGTCAGATTCAAAATGCATATCGTCCGGTCTCTCTCCCTTATTCTCCCTGCTTGTCTTCCTTTACTTCGAATGGCGACAACAAGTATTCTACTTTTTCATAATCTTCACGGTTAATATTTACGCGGAACAGCATATCTTCCTCATCCATACTGCTCTCGGCCACATCCCCGATGCGGTACACGAGCGCGATTGAATCGCCTTTGTCTGCCGGGATGCGGAAAGTCCGGGTGTCCCCCATCAGTGTTTCCTGAATGAGCATTCGGACTTTGTCCAGATCCGCTTCATTGTATGCGGAGATACGCAGGTGAGGGACAGGTGCGGTCAGCATTTGAAGATCCTGCTCCGTACATAGGTCGATTTTGTTGAAAAGCACAGCCTGCGGCTTGCCGCTGGCACCCAGCTCACCCAGCACCTCGCCCACGACGCGCATCTGTTCTTCGCGCATCGGGCTTGCACTGTCAACCACGTGCAGCAGGAAGTCCGCTTCACAGGCTTCTTCCAGCGTAGCGCGGAACGCTGCCACAACATCATGCGGCAGGTTCTGGATGAAGCCGACCGTGTCGGTCAGCACGATCTCTTTGCCGCTTGGAAGCTCCAGCGTACGCGAGGTCGGGTCAAGCGTGGCGAACAGTTCATTCTCCACGTAAACATCCGCTTCGGTCAGTTCCCGCAGCAGGGTGGACTTGCCGGAGTTCGTGTAACCGACAAGCGCAACCTGGAACACGCCGGTTTTGCGGCGGCGTTCTCGATGCAGAGTCCGGTGCCTCACCATCTCCGACAGATGGGCTTTGAGCTCCGTGATCCGGCCGCGAATATGTCGGCGGTCTGTTTCGAGCTTCGATTCGCCCGGACCCCTTGTACCGATTCCCCCGCCCAGCCTGGATAAGTTCTTACCGTGGCCGGACAATCTGGGAAGCAGGTAGCTCAGTTGTGCGAGCTCAACCTGCACAATACCTTCGCGTGTCCGGGCGCGTCCCGCGAAGATATCCAGAATAAGCTGGGTCCGGTCAATGATTTTAACATCAAGCGATTCTTCAAGGTTACGTACCTGAGCACCGGACAATTCCTGATCGAAGATAGCCGTGGTGGCTTCATGCTCTTCGATCAATGCTCTTAATTCTTCTACTTTGCCTTTACCGATGAACCATTTGGTGTCTGCCCGGTCTTTATTCTGTGTCAGGGTTTCAAGCACTTCCACGCCCGCTGTCTCCGCAAGCTGCACAAGCTCCTGCAGCGAATACGCAGCAATTTCTTCCTGTTTCTTCATTTGATCGGTAACCAGGCTGACCAATATCGCCCGGTCTTTCATGCCTGTTCTGACATCGTGTATCGATTGTTTCATGTAATGTCTCCTTATGCCAAGATACAACCATTAGGATTGATAGGTTGGGACCCTGTTATGTACTGCCGTTTCACTTTCAGGGGAATGTCTTCTGGTCCAGCCGCATATCTTCCGGACGGATCAGCATAAGTTCCTGTTTAGAGGGCTGGCTGGGATGCGGATGCTGGTGCAGAAGCCGCACCGCCTGATGCCTCATCGATCGTTCAATCAGGTTGCGGACATATCTGGCATTGCTAAAGGTAACCTCACTCCCGAATTTTTCGGCAGCAAGATGCTGTCTGAGCTTCATTACAGCCGTTGGAGAAAATAAGTACTCCCGTTCTTTTACCATCATCTCGGCAATTTGCATCAATTGCTCCACTGTATAATCCGGGAAGTCGACCTGAATGGGAAACCGGGAAGGCAGCCCGGGATTCGTCATCAAGAATTGGTGCATTTCCAGTGAATACCCCGCTAGTATCAGAACAAATTGATTTTTATAGTCTTCCATTGATTTCACCAGACAATCGATGGCCTCTTTGCCGAAATCTTTCTCGCCGCCGCGCGCAAGCGAATAAGCCTCATCGATAAACAAGATGCCTCCAAGCGCCTTCTTGACCAAATCCCGCGTCTTCACAGCCGTATGCCCAATGTATTCACCGACAAGATCGGCCCGTTCCACCTCGATCAAGTGTCCTTTACTCAGCACACCCATCGTCTGAAAAAGCTTCGCGATGATGCGGGCTACCGTTGTCTTGCCTGTACCGGGATTGCCGCGGAAAACCATGTGATAAACCTGAGAATTGGCCATCAATCCGGCTTCGGAGCGGTATTGGCCAACCTGCAAAAGCGCATATATTTCATATACGAGATCTTTGATATTGTCGAGGCCGATCATCTTGTCAAGATCCTTCATAACATCGCCGAACTGCTTATGATTCTGACCGAGGATCGGTTTGCCGTGAAAAACGGGATCTGCCGCGAGCGGCGCCAGAGGCTCCGGATTGCGAAGCACGACATTAATCTGGCGGGCGCTCCGCGCTGCCTGGAGGCTGTCTGAAGAAGACAGGGTTCTTCCGTTCAATGCTCCTCACCTCTTCGGTCAGGCGAAGGGCAGCCCGCGAAGATCTGGCTATCCCTTGCCACTAAAGACTTTGCTGCGAGATGGCGGTCTGCACGGCGGAGTTTATGACATTGATTGTACCTCTTTCCTAACGAAAAATCCATTCGTCACCCTCCTATCGCCCTTAAGCGGCCCAAGAAAAAAAGAGAGGCTATTGCCCCTCTATTACTCTATTCAATCCCGGCTTGTCTTAGAAATAAAGGCCTGGCACTTTTCCGGCTACCTGACTTCGTTTTTACTATGTGCCGATTGCAGGGACTTCTCCAGCTGCTCATCTTCGTCTTCCTGCTGCTTGTCTGAGTTAAACTCGGAAGGGGATTCTTCTGGAATTCCTTCAAAGATTTCCACGTCGTTCTCTTCGAGATTCTCTGTATCTTCTTCTCCGGAATACGTTTGGGGCTTCATTACTGCATTCTTATCGATTTTAGCATCATAGTGCTCATTCTCAACTTCCGTACCCTCAATCTTTCCTTCCATTTCTTGAGTAGGTTCTGATGGCGGCTTCTGAACCGGTCGCGGATTCAAATATACCGATGCCAGATCTGGCCGCCAGTCCGCAACGAAATACGTTATCAGTTCGGAAGGCACCCCCGCCATATCCGCTTGCTCCCAATTACCTGTCAGATTCGCCAGCTTGAAATCTTCTCCCCGGTATACATCTGATACGAAAAAATCGTTGGCCCAGTTCAGTTGAAACAGCTGTCCGTCCGCAGATTGAATGGTCGTTGGGGCATAGCCCATTCGGATCTCTTGCGCCTGAGAGGTAGCAAGCCTGACATCCGCAGGCAGCGTATAGGCAGATGGCGACACTTCTGCAATCTCATCGCAAAAGCGGATGCGGCGGCCGTCCTGCCAAAGATCAATAGGCGGCCTGCTCTGAAAGCTCACGTACGCCATATCGAAGATTTCTCCGCGTACGGTCTTAACTTGGCACGGAACTTCCGCATGCCCGTGACCATTGCCCGACAGAGCAGGAGGAATCGCTCCGATTCGCAGGAGTGATTCCCAGATAGCGTCCGGCAATTGGTAAGAACCGGAATTCCAGCGCTCTACCAGGCCAGCCTTGGATGGATGAATGTAGGACATCATATTGCCGTCCCGTCCCAAATACCACTCACTCCCGCATGAAACACACGTGTACTGCCATCCGTGTTTCAACTGTTTGCTGATTCGGAGAGCGCGCTGTACTTGCCTGGATTCCGCATCATCGCCATGCTGAAAGCGGGTCCAGTTAAAGGAGATATACCGTTTGCCGCTGCACTGGGGGCAAGCAGCAGGCAGAGAAGGCTTTGCAAATAAACGAGGCATTACGCCTCCTCCCCTTTCAGCATAATGAGCCGGATGAAGTCTTCGCGCTCCACAGCTCCGAAGAAAGAGGTCAAATCCACCTCTTGCAGCGCTTTGGACACCGATTCGGTTTCGTATTTGACACCAATAAGAAGCTCCTCAATCTCAGCTACATCTTTGACCCCAAAGAAATCCCCATATATTTTGATAAGCCGAATACAGCCATCCTCTATAGACATACGAATATCGATATTCCCAACAGGAAAACGCTTGGAGTTGGAAATTTCCGATTTAGGAGATTTTCCATAGTTCCAGTCCCAATTGTCATAACGTTCAGCCGATAATTCACGAATATTGCCCCAATCCTTCTCGGTCAACTGATAACGCGGAATTTCATCCAGGGTCATACCGAAAATATTCTGGAGCAGTTCCACCCGGAATTCCTCTATCGTCATTTGCTTATCGAGAAATTCAGTTATATTGGCAACCCGGCTGCGGATCGACTTAATGCCCTTGGACTGAATTTTATCCGGTTTCACTTTCAATGCCGATACTACATGCTCGATCTCCGAATCAAACAGCAGGGTTCCATGACTGAAAAGACGGCCTCTCGTCGCAAACATTGCGTTGCCGGATATTTTCCGTTCCCCGACTTGAATATCATTACGCCCGCTAAGCTGAGCATCTACACCCAGTTTTTTCAAAGCTTGTACCACGGGTTCCGTAAATTTGCTGAAGTTATGGAACGATTCTCCGTCATCTTTAGTAATAAAGCTGAAATTCAAGTTGCCGAGGTCATGGTACACGGCTCCTCCACCCGATAGACGCCTGACTACATGAATACCTTGCTCCTCCACATACTCCGCATTAATTTCCTCCACCGTGTTTTGATTTTTGCCAATAATGATGGAAGGTTCATTGATATAGAAAAGAAGATACGTCTCGTCTTCCGGCAGATACTTCAGTGCGTACTCTTCGATAGCCAAATTTATTTGTGGTTTAGTTATATTCTCGTTATCAATAAAAAGCATAGTAACCTCCATTATTGTCTTCCTGTATTGTCTTCCTGGTTTACCTTCTATTTTAAATCATTCCCTGTCAAAAACAAAACTTGTCTCCAAACTCAGACTGCATTTTAGCAAGAGAATGCCAGTTATAAAACAATCCTATATATCCATTTCGTTTATTGTACTTACAAAAGAACCGTTTCGTTTAACTTAACTGAATGTGTGGTAAAAAAGACACAGGCGCATGACATCATAACTGATGCTCTTGAGCTGGTTTTAATCTGCACGTCTGGACAGACCTAACTCGTTTGTTAGAGTTTATCTCACCGGGCGTATGTGTGCCGGGTCTTTGTCTAACTACGCTCATTATTATGAGGTATGAATATTCCGGAATTTCGGAATTCTATTACAGGGAACAAGAAAGGGGACGATTGTCATGACATCTAACAACCAACAGAAGCAAACCTTTCCGCCGCAGCATCAAAATAACCAGCCCGGTATCGAGACTCAAATGAATCCTCAGCCGCAATATCAGGACCGTAAATACCGCCCCGCAGGTAAACTGGAAGGCAAAACTGCACTGATTACGGGTGGAGACAGCGGGATAGGACGAGCAGTAGCAGTTGCCTATGCCCAAGAGGGCGCTGATGTAGCCATTGTCTATTTGAATGAACATTCGGATGCGGAGAAAACCCGTTCACTAGTCGAGCAGGAAGGCAGAAAGTGTCTTCTGATTCCTGGCGATATCGGAGACGAGTCTTTCTGTAAACAAACTATAGAGAAAATCATAGCGGAACTCGGTAAGCTTGATATTCTCGTTAATAATGCAGCAGAGCAGCATCCGCAGAATAGCATCGAAGATATAACGGCCGAGCAGCTAGAGAAGACATTCCGGACCAATATTTTCTCTATGTTCTATTTGACGAAAGCGGCACTTCCTCACTTATCGCGCGGAAGTTCCATTATTAATACAGCATCCATTACCGCCTATAAAGGTAACCCTACACTGATTGATTATTCATCGACCAAGGGAGCGATTGTCTCATTCACGAGAGCATTGTCCCAGTCTCTAATCGACAAAGGAATTCGCGTGAACGGTGTCGCGCCGGGGCCGATATGGACCCCTCTCATTCCTTCTACATTCGATGAGCAAAAAGTTTCTGAATTCGGCTCGGACACGCCTATGAAGAGAGCAGGTCAACCGGAAGAGCTGGCACCGAGTTATGTCTTCCTCGCTTCCGATGATTCCTCCTATATGGCGGGACAGATCCTTCATATCAACGGGGGAACCGTCGTAAACGGTTAATCTGTTGCGTAGATAACAATCACAAAAAGAGCTGCCGGGTTCAAAAGAACCGGCAGCTTTTTTTGGGATTGTGTGCATCCTTGTCTGAGTAAAACTGGCCATTTCGGGTAGGTTTCACAGAATAGACATCGAATTCTTTTAAAAATACATTCAAAACACTTGCCTTTTTTTGGTAAATAGGGTATTTTACTAGAGTAGTAGAAATAACCCATACAGAAAGGAGGAACCTGAGATGGAAAAAATGTGTATGCAAATGATGATGAACATGTGCATGGATGACATGATGTGCAAAATGAACTCCATGAAAATGATGATGGGCTGCATGACTGAAAAGAACATGATGCCTGAGATGGACATGGATATGATGATGAACAAAATGCAAGAATGCGATGAAATGATGACGATGATGATGAAAATGATGAGCAACATGAAACAAATGTCTATGTAATCATAGGTTATTATTTTTATTATCGCTTCCTTATTCATCCCACAATGAATTCGGAGCTTCATTCTTAACCCGGCAGAGCGGTCCACCGCATGTCTTTTTTTATGTCCAAATTCAGCTATTCGAATTGATCTTCTTCGTAATTTCAACCCGCATCGTTTTAAGCTCCCACATTTGCTCTCTTAATTGTTCCTGCTTATGACTGTCTTCGGTCATTTTCAATTCTTCAAACAAATCCAGCATCTTCTGATTGATAGCATCAAACTTCCGCCATAATTCACGTCTGATCGTTTCCAGATAATAACGTTGAACGTGTACATCCCGTTCTTCCAGAAGAGCAAGAATATGTTCCTGCCACGCTCGATCACCTGACAAGCGGGCCATATTGTAGAGATCCAGATGATCATCCACCCATATCCGGGATAATTCGTTTCTTGAGGGTGATCTCATCATCAGCATCTCCTGTCGTCCTTTACCAAGTATTATACTCGGTTTAATAAGAAATGCAACAGGAAAATACAAAAAATGTATAAAAAAACTCCCGCTGCCTATTGGCAGCGAGAGGTCTTATAGTTACCTGATCTCATGGTGACGAGAGTTCATAGTTATCCGCCATCTGTACCTACACTCGTATCCGGAGGATTTCCCGCCCCAGAGGCAGGCGGTTTTTCAGTAGCGGCTCCTCCTTGGCCCGGTTTAGGGGAAACAGGGGGAGCAGATGGTGTTGGCGACGGGGAAGCCGTATTCCCTTGATTCCCATTCTCGTTACCCTCCTGATCTCCGTTGTTCCCGCTGCCGGAATTGTTGTTTCCGTTGCCGTTATTTCCGTTATTTCCGTTATTTCCGTTATTTCCGTTATTTCCATTGTTCCCGTTGTTGCCGTTGTTTCCGTTGTTACCATTGTTTCCGTTATTCCCGTTATTTCCATTACCGTTGTTGTTGCCATTGTTACCATTTCCGTTTCCTTCACCGCTTCCGTTTTCATTCGGATCCGATGGTGTCGGCGTTGGAGCAACTTCACCTGGCACTGTAACTGAGGCTACGTTGGATTGAACACCGGCCGCTTCTCCATTAGCAGGAACAACATAATACTGGTAAGAGGCTCCAGGCTGTACAGCCTGATCGATATATTCCGTCGTATTCGATGGAGTAATCGGAACAAAATCTCCTTCAGGCCCTTTGCGGAATACCTGATAAGAATCAGCACCGTTCGCCGCGGACCAACTTAAGCGGACCGAATTATTTTCAAAACGGGCCCTCAAATCGGTTACCGTGTTGATCTCCTGTTTGGGAGTCTCGATCGGTTTGCCGCCGCTAGGACGTTCAAATCCTTTGACAGGCATCCCTTTCATGGCTTCGCTCATAACAGCGCTGAAAATCATATTGGCACGGTCGGAATAGGCTTTACGCACGTAATGCTGCGTATTCGTTTCGTCGAACCCTGTCCAGACGGCTCCGGTCCACTGCGGAGTATAACCCACGAACCAGATATCTCTGTAATCCGATTCGAGCCCTTTCAAATCTAACTGCGTGGACCCTGTCTTACCTGCCAGCGGACGTCCGAAGTTAGCTTTAACTCCTGTACCGCCGTCCGCTAATACTTCCTGCATCATTTGTGTCATGTACCAGGAAGTCTTTTCACTCATCACTTTCTTAGGCTCCGGCTTATGCTCGATGAGCGTACCGTCACTCTTCTCAATTTTGAGAATAGCGAAAGATGGATTGAGAACCCCGTTATTGGCAAAAGCCGAGTATGCCTGAGCCATCTGCAGCGGGGATTCCCCGCGAGTCATTCCGCCCAGTGCAATCGCCAAATTGTTATCTTTCTCATCAAAGGTCAGACCCAAAGATTCGGCGAACTGCTTACCTGTGCTGATACCGATCTTACTCAGGAGCCAGACCGCCGGAATATTCTTGGATTTCTTGATGGCGTAAGTCATATCAACCTGGCCCAGGTACCGGCCATCATAGTTACGCGGATTGTATCCGTTAAATTCCTGCTTCGTATCGTCCAATATGGAAGAAGGCAAATAGCCCTTCTTTTCAATGGCAGGCGCATACACGACAACCGGTTTAAAAGCAGATCCTGGCTGTCTCGGTTTAATCGCGCGGTTCCATGTACTCGGTTTATAATCGCGGCCACCGATCATGGCAACAATACCGCCGTTGCTGTTATCCACAATGACCATGGCGCTCTGCATAGGCTGCTTGGGGCCGTTGGGCTGGAACAGCTTCGCATTCGTATAGGCTTTGTCCATAGCCTTTTGAGCTTCACTGTTCATAGTCGTATAGATCTTATATCCGCCGTTGGAAATCTGCTCTTCAGTAACGCCATACTTGTCATTGGCTTCTTTTATCACGTAATCCCGGAAGGTCGGGAACAAATTAACCTGCGCGATCGAGGTAGCCGTCTCCGGATTATAATCTACCGCTGCAGCCTGGGCACGCTGCTCTTCCGTAATAATTCCCTGATCGGTCATCAGCCTCAGAATGACTTCTCTTCTTTCCTTGGAAGCCTGCGGATCAGAAATTGGCGAATACTTGGAAGGAGCCTTCGGCAATCCTGCCAGTGTCGCGATCTGCCAAAGCTCCAGCTTTTTCAAATCCGTAATACCAAAATAACGTTTGGAGGCAGCCTTAACCCCGTAAGCCTGACTGCCAAAATAAATACGATTTAAATACTTCTCGAGAATTTCTTCCTTAGATTTCTCTTGCTCCAGGGCGAGTGCAATCGACATCTCGGTACCTTTACGGAAAAAGGTTTTATCGGAATTCAAGAACACGTTCTTCGCAAGCTGCTGAGTGATCGTACTTGCCCCTTCAACCGCGCTTCTTGCGATCACGTCCTTGACTACCGCCCGTCCGATCGACCAAATATCAACACCGCCATGCTCCCAGAACCTGCGGTCCTCAGTTGCAACGAATGCTTTCACCAGCATATCCGGGAATTCTTCGAATTTCACATTCTCCCGGTTTTCTTTTATGAGCTTCGCGATCTCGGTATTTCCGGAGTCATAGATTACGGAAGCGTTCAGCGGATCTTCGAGCTTATCGAAGTTCTCGCGAAGAATTTTAACCCCGTTCATATAAACGACCAAATAAATACCCAAAGCGCATATCAGCGCAAGAAGGGCGGCGATAACAAGGCCCAGTAATACCTTCATACCGCTCGTCTTTTTCTTCTTCTTCTTTACAGGAGGTTTCTTGCTGTTATTGCTGTTATTGCTGTTATTGTTGTTATTGCTTGGTGCCATCTTGCTCCCTCTCTTTCTGTGCAATGGCTCTCTCTCTGGGGCAGGCCGCCTTGCAAATATGCCGTCCTATTAAAAGAACAACCCTATGGAATAAGGTTGTTCCGGACGGTTCTTTAGTTATATACGAATCTCGCGGTCAAAAAGTTTCTGCTTCCTTATTCTGCCGATGCTGGATCTGTAGCTGCCGGCATCAGTGAAACGGGACGCTGCGGCGTGAAAGTCGAAATGGCATGCTTATAAACCATTTGCTGACGTCCGTCGCTGTCAATAATAATGGTAAAATTGTCAAATCCGCGAATCAACCCTCTGATTTGAAACCCGTTTGTTAAATATACGGTAACGGGAATGCTTTCTTTGCGGAGCTGGTTCAGAAAATTGTCCTGAATATTAATCGACTGTTTCATCAGAAGGGTCCCCCTTAACATATTCAAACTAAGCTGCTCTTAAAAAGCAAGCGTTTGCTTATGCATTATATTCGTTATCGTGTACAAACTTTCCTGTTATTATATCACGGAATTTATCGAGATGCCTAGAAAAGTTTGAGGGCTCGGTAACGTCGATCCATTGAATATCGCGCATATGGCGGAACCAGGACAACTGTCTTTTGGCAAAATGTCTAGTGTCGCGTTTGAGAAGCTCTACGGCTCTATCCAGCGTAATCTCTCCGTCCAGGTAAGAGACTATCTCTTTGTAGCCCAGGCCCTGCATCGCGACTGATCCGCGGGGTACTCCGCTCTCAAGCAGCCTTTGAACCTCATCCACAAGCCCTTCAGCCATCATGAGGTCGATTCTTTCTTCGATCCGGCTGTACAACTGCTGGCGGTCCATAGTCAGACCGACTATACATAGTTCGTAAGGAGATTCTTTTTTCTGGGAAGCTGCATGAACGGAAAGCGGCTCGCCTGTCAAATGGTAAACCTCCAGAGCGCGGATGACCCTTCTTCTATCATTGGGGTGCAATTTTGCGGCAGAACCGGGGTCTACCTCCTGCAGTTTCCTGTGGAGGGCCTCATCCCCATGCTGTTCCGCAAACAAATGCTGACTCTGACGGAACTCTTCATCCGCTCCCACTTCAAGGAATTGATACTCATAGCAGACCGATTCTACATACAGCCCCGTTCCTCCAACTAGAAAAGGAAGCTTGCCGCGCGCTGTTATCTCCGTAACAAGCTCGCGGACACGCTGCTGAAACTCGGCAACCGAGAACGGATAACCCGGTTCATGAATATCGATCATGTGATGCACGGCACGCTGTCTTTCCTCGGGTGTAATCTTCGCGGTTCCGATATCCATCCCTCGGTAGACCTGCATGGAGTCACCCGAAATAATCTCACAGCCAAATTGCTCCGCGATTTCCAGGCTCAATTTCGTTTTCCCTACCGCAGTAGGTCCGATTAACGCCAGCAGACGCGGCTTCGCATTCATTGTATTCAGCATGAAATCACCCCGTAGGCAAGTTTAGCTCCGGAGTTCGTGACTTCATTGAAGCCAAGCCGGGTGAATTCACTGCTCTCTCTGCTTTCCTTGAGAATGACGCAGCGTCTTGCTACCCGCCTGGCCTCCATGACTGCAGCAGCCTCAAGAGCACGGTCATCAGCAGTACTTCGCAGCGGTGAAATCCCCGACGACTGCTCAATAGGACTTCGGAACATGGGATCGAAATACACGATATCACAGCTTCGGTCCGGCATCGCGCGCAGCCCCGACAGATGATCGCCATGCCGGACTTCGATACGCCTCATAGCGTCATCAAAATCAGCATGCCCGGTCACATAAGTCCGAAGACCCGCTTCTAAGAGAGAAGCGAGTACAGGGCTGTTCTCCCAGGCAATAACCTGACCCTTCGGCCCGGCGGCATATGAGAAAATAATCGAGTCCGAGGCCAGACCCGCGGTACAATCAACAACAACATCCCCGGGCTTAGCCTTGGACAGCTCGAGCAGAGCATCGGGCATGTTCTGGCGAATTCTTTTGTAGCGTACCAGAGACATGCTCGGATGGAAGAAAAGCGGATGATCGCCTCCGTAATCAAAGCGCAGACCGTCACGGGTCACCAGCATAATTTCGTTATCGGAATAACGGGACCGGAGTTTGGAAAGCCCGCTGTGACCCCTGCGCACCAAACGGGCACCCAGTGATCGAGCGAGGTTCACCGCTTCTTCCAATTCTTCATTTGACGGATCATAAGAAGTAGTCACAAGCACGAAATATTCCCTCATTCATATAGTAGCCAAATATGCATCTTCGACACGTAAAGATGCCAGATCAACAGACATGTACAACATAACATAATGCTCAAAACGCGTCAAAATGCCCTGCCTAGACATCGTTACCGTCTATCCTATCTCTGGAAAGATCAATTAACGGAGTCAAAATGGTGTTATGCAGCGGACGTTCACATGACGCGTTTAAACATTTTTTCCAACTCATAGGTTGAAAAAGAAATCACAACCGGCCTTCCATGCGGACAAGTGTACGGGTTCACACAGCTCCCCAACCGGTCCAATAATGCCTCCATCTCCGCTGTACTCAAGCTTTGATTCGCTTTAATGGAAGCTTTGCACGAGCAAAGAGTCGAAGATTTTTCCCGCAGCTTCGAGAGGTCGACGCCCTTGCGTTCCGTCAAAATCCACTCGCACATTTCTTCCACAATGCTCTGTTCATCCCCTGCCGGAAACCAGTGCGGATACGCCCTTACCAGGTACGTATTACCCCCAAAAGCTTCCAGATAAACGCCCACTTGTTCGAGAAGTGGAAGCTTCTCCTGGAGGGCAATAAAATCCACAGATGTAAACTCCAGCGGAATCGGCACGAGTAGTTCCTGGCTGGCTTCCTGGGGTTCGCCGAACTTCGTGTAATAGTACTCGTAGTTGATCCTCTCATGCGCTGCGTGCTGGTCAATCATATACAGCCCGGCTTCATTCTGGGCAAGGAGATACGTGCCGTGCAGCTGTCCGATTGGCGCAAGAGACGGAAAATCCGGCCGCCGGAGCGCTTCCTTGTCGCTGCGGGTATGCAGCGAGGACATCAGGTTCCCCGCAGCCTCACGGGAGAAGGGCCGGTCTTCCTGTCCGGTCCGGCGCTCTTGAGGCTGCGTCCGGCGCTCGGCGCTGCGATGCGGAGCCTGCGGCTCATAGCCGGATGCTCCGGCGGGCTCTGCCGGCGGCTCGGGTGGCGGAGCGTCCGGCAATGGTACGGACGCGTCCGTATAAGCATCCGTGCTCTGCCCGGCTGGTGCGTCCGGAGCTGCGCCGAGGCCGTGCTGCGCAGCCGCAGTTATCGGCTGCCCGTCTGCGGACGCGCCCGGAGCATACTCGCGCGATGGTGCGGGATCGCCGCCAAGGCGTTGCTGCGGACTGCCTGCAGCGGCATCAACGGCGCCCCCTGCTCCAGCGGGCGCCCCCTGCCCGGCTCCGGATTGGGCGGCTTCTGAGCCGGCGGACTCATGACCAGCTGCAGGAGCACTCGGACCGGCATTGCGCGCAAGCGCGGTGTCGTCGCCCAAGTGATTGGTACCCCCGGCGGCGCGTTCCTCCCGAGCTGCTTGGGGCCGCTTGAATTGTCCGGGCTGAGGCGCATCTGACGCCTCCGTTCTCCCCGGAGAGACGGGAGCAACATCCGCTTGCGGATCTATACCCGGCGATGCCGATGCCGGCCGCTGATTCTGAAGCTGCTTATGATCCCAAGCTGCCGTATCCGGCTTGTACTGCTCTCTCCATTTGGCAGGGGTAGTCTCTGCCTGAAGAAGCGGCTCGGCTTCGGGCCGGTAAAGCGTCATCGTCTCCTGCACGAAGTTCTCTTTAATGCGCGCGGTTTGCTGTACGCCTTTGGGAATAAGAACCTGCTGGCCGAGCGCTTGCTTGATCAGGTCCTCGACCATACGGATCAGCTCAGGTTCTTTGCTGAACCGTACTTCCAGCTTGGATGGGTGCACGTTGACATCCACCAGCGAAGGGTCCATCTCTATATGAAGTATCACCACCGGGAACCGGTTAATCGGCAGCAATGTATGATACCCGTTCATAATCGCATGCTGAACGGCGAAACTTCTCACATACCTGCCGTTAATGATTGTCGAAATGGCACTCCGGTTAGCCCGGTTCAGCTCGGGACGGGAAATATAACCGGTGATTTTATAATCCAGGCTTTCTTCCTCCACTCGAAGCATTTGCTTCCCGACTGCCGAACCGTATACCCCGGCGATTACCTGTAGGAGATCTCCCTTGCCCAGAGTTTGCAGAAGCGTGTTCCCGTTATGCTTCAAAGTAAAGGCGATATCGGGATGCGCCAGAGAAAGCCGGTACATATAATCCGAAATGTGTCCTAACTCTGTTTGGATCGTCTTCATATATTTCAAACGTGCCGGTGTGTTATAAAACAGCTCTTTGACCGAAATATCGGTGCCTTTGCGGGCGGCTGCTTCTTCATGTGCAGCAACATGACCGCCTTCTACGGCCAGTTTGCGGCCCAGTCCGCTGCCATCCGTCGCTGTAATCACTTCGGTTTTGGATACGGCGGCAATACTGGGCAATGCCTCTCCCCTGAATCCCAAGGTGCGAATCGAGAACAGATCCTTGCCGGAATTGATTTTGCTCGTCGCATGACGGAAAAAAGCCATTTCACAATCTTCGCCTTCAATTCCAGCGCCATTGTCCGTTACCCGGATTAATTGAAGACCGCCTTCTTCCACAACAACATCGATACGGCTGCTTCCGGCGTCAATAGAGTTCTCGACCAGTTCCTTCACGACCGATGCGGGTCGTTCCACAACTTCGCCGGCTGCGATTTGGTTGGCGATATGCTCATCTAGAAGCCGAATTTTGCCCATCTTAACCTACTCCTATTCTATGTCGAGCTGCAGCAGGTTATTAGCATCCGTCCACTGCAGCTGAGGGTAATTGTCATCAAATTTATCAAGATTAATGTAGCTCGTCCCGTCTTTGAGCAGCAGGCTTCCTGCGGATAAGGCAAAGGTCGATTTACGACCCTGTGACAGATTAATTTCAACACCTTGTATCCCCTGGTTCCACTCGATATCAGCGCCTATTAGCGCTGCCAGCGTACGCGAAGCCACATAGACTTGACCCTTCTCACGGATAGGTCTATGAGGTTCCGTGACTTCAATCTGATTGACAGTCACATCATGCTTGCCCACTTCAACTCGGAATTCCGTGAGACCGGCTTTGCGGAGCACCGTAATCATTTGGGCCGTGTAGCCGTCTGATTTTACATTCGGCTGGATGCCCACCCCGTTAACAGGCTTCATGGAAGGGGTTAAATATTCCTCTATCGTCACTTTAAGCGCACTGCCGTCACTTAAGCTGTAGACGCTCTGCATGCTTCCCTTGCCATAACTTTTCATCCCGACAACTTTAGCGGCTCCGTAATCCTGCAGTGCACCCGCCAGCATTTCAGATGCGCTCGCGCTATTTTCATTCATAAGCACAAAGACGGGTACATTCAGTTTGCTGCCTTTAGTAATCTGAATCGGGTTGTCCTGTCCGTCCCGGTTTTTCGTATGCGCAAAGACGCCCTCCTCCACAAAATTGGAAGCGATATTCTGAGCCGACTCGACCAGTCCGCCAAGGTTATCCCGAAGATCAATGACGAGTGAAGTCATGCCCATCTCTTGAAGCGCATCCAGATGAGCTTTGAACAGCTCGTCCGAATCGCTCGAGAAACTGTCGATATCCATATAACCGATTGACGGTGTCAGCAGGTAACTCGTTACGTTAGGCATCTGAATCATACCACGGGTGATGGTCATATCCATCTTCTTGCCCTCACGGTCAATCGTCAGTTTGACCTTCGTTCCATCCGGTCCGAGGATCGTATTGACGACCTCATCGAGACTTTTGCCCTGGGCAGGAACTCCTTCGACCTTCATAATGTAATCTTCTTTCTTTAAACCGCTCTTCTCGGCAGGTGATCCTTCAAACACTTTATCTACGTAAATCCCCTGTTCATCCATGCCCATCTGAGCACCGATCCCGTAATAGTTGCTTTCCAGATTATTCGTAAACTTATTCAATTCTTCTTTCGTAAAATATACCGTATAAGGATCCTTCTTCTTAAGAAGATCAATCATTTCCTCAATGTTCTTGCCCTTCAGTTCGCTGTCCTTGATGCCGCTGACATGATATTGACCAAGAAGTTCTCTGACCTCTTGGGTGATCTGTGCGCTTTCCTGTGCCCATGCGGCCGAAGCAGGAAGTACACCTCCAATTGCAGCTGCCAGGAGGAGGACTGTCTTGAATTTACGGAATCCGGTAAAAACCATCGAAAATCACCCTTTTATAAGATTAAGAAAAATAGCTGTTAACATCATCAGCATGCTCATGTTGTATAGTCAAGGGTGTGTCAGCTGTGAACAGTTGGATCCATAAATGAAACTATTGAAGTTTCTTTCTAAGCTCATGCATCACATTAATCGCTTGAAGAGGAGTCATATTCAGCAGGTCCAGCGATTTAAGCTGATCGATAACCGACTGGACTTTGGGGTCCGGCTTGGCGCTTACTTGCTTAGGCTGCGGTTCGCCAAAAAGACTCAGCTGTTCAAAAGCTGCTGCAGAAGGTGTACTTCCCCCCGCTCCCAGTCCAGTGTCTGCAATTACCTGTTTCTCAGCGCTCTGTGCAGCTTCCGGCTCCGCATACGGCTTATCTGCAGGAGTACTTCTTAAACGTATACCTGATCGAACGGGCGCCTTCTCATCGGCAGGCGCAGCTGTTTCTTCTCCCGATCCAAGCGCCGCTCTCGTCTCAAAAGTTTGCAGCAGTTCATAAGAGCGGGTGATGATGGTATCCGGCAGTCCCGCAATTTCTGCGCAGTAGATGCCGTAGCTTGTGCTGGCGGCGCCCCGGATCAGCTTGCGCAGGAAAGTTACCTGCTGCCCGCTTTCTTTAACGGCCATGCAGTAATTGCGCAGCTGAGGCAGCGTCTCCTCCAAGTGAGCCAGCTCGTGGAAATGGGTCGAGACGAGTGTCTTGCAGCCAATCTTGTGATGCAGGAACTCGATCACGGCCTGGGCGATCGCCATTCCTTCGCCCGTAGAAGTGCCCCGGCCCAGCTCGTCGATAATAACGAGGCTGCGGGCGGTCGCTTTCTCCGTCATGATCTGGATGTCCATCATCTCGACCATGAACGTGCTCTGCCCTCCGATCAGATCGTCCGCTGCGCCGATGCGCGTGAAGATGCGGTCGATGATCGGCACAACCGCGCTGCGGGCGGGAACGAAACAGCCGATCTGCGCCATCAGGCAGATTACGGCCACCTGACGCATATAGGTGCTCTTACCGGCCATATTAGGACCGGTAATGAGCAGCATGCTGCCGTCATCGGCAGTGAGCTTCGTCTCGTTCTCGATGAAAGCTCCGCTGTCGAGTACGGCTTCAACGACCGGATGACGGCCTTCTTCGACCAGCAGGTCATAGCCGTCACTAATCTCGGGACGTGTGAAGCGGTTAGATGCGCTGACGGTTGCCAGAGACTGGTACACATCCAGCTCCGCAATCGCTTCAGCCAGCTTCTGCAGGCGGCCGGTCTGATCCGAAATACGCTCGCGCAGCTGCACGAACAATTCGTACTCCAGATCGGTCCGTTTGTCTTCCGCCTCCAGGATTAAGGCTTCCTTCTCCTTCAGCTCAGGTGTAACGAAGCGCTCCGCATTGGCAAGTGTCTGCTTGCGCTCATAGCGTCCCTCAGGCAGCGCGCCTACATTAGCTTTGGTAACTTCAATATAATATCCGAAGACCCGGTTGTAGCCGACCTTGAGTGTGCGGATTCCGGTCGCTTCCCTCTCGCTTCTTTCCAGTTCGGCAATCCAGCGCTTGCCGTTCGTGCTGGCTTCACGCAGCTGGTCCAGATAATCATGGCACCCTTCACGGATCATTCCGCCATCCCGGACAGAGACAGGCGGTTCGTCTTCTATGGTGCTGCGTATCCAATCCGCAATATCGGAGCAAGGGTCCATATCTTCCACCAGCTTCTCCAGTACAGAGGCACCGGCATCTGCGCACACGGCTTTGAGGCGCGGAACCTGCTCCAGGGAAACCCGGAGAGCTACCATGTCGCGGGCATTGGCGCTGCCGTAAGCCATCCGGGCAACCAATCTCTCCAGATCATAGACTTCCTTCAGGACGCTCTGCAGATCGTCGCGCAGCATAATCTGGTTATAGAGTATGTCTACGGCATCATGTCTGCTGCGGATCGCCTCCGCTTGCATCAGCGGTTTCTCGATCCACCGCTTGAGCATTCGCGCCCCCATTGCCGTCACCGTCTCATCCAGAAGCCAGAGCAAAGAACCTTTGCGGCTTCGCTCACGAACGGTTTCGACCAGTTCAAGATTACGGCGGGTAAAAGGATCCATCGTCATGAACTGCTGCGGGGAATAAGCACGTATTTCTTTGATATGCGTAAGACTCTGCTTCTGAGTCTCTAGTAAATAAGCGAGCAGGGCCGATACAGCAAGCCTGGAGGAGACATCCAGAGCTTCGACTGCTTGAACACCAAACTGCGCATGCAGGTGATCGTCACCCAGACGATCCCAGGAAGTAAAGACAGCTGATTTGGCCGTCTGGAGGAGCGGTTTACGAACCTCTTCAAGCAGTTCTTCCTTCCCGATAATCTCCGTAGGCGCATAGGCGTTCAGTTCGTCGATCAGCATCTGGAAAGAGCTGTGGAGCGAAGTTGCGTACAGCTCCCCCGTAGATACGTCGCACGCACTAAACCCATAGCTTCCGTCAGCGATAGATACGGCCGCTATGTAATTATTGCTCGTCTCTCCGAGCGTTTTGCCGTCCATAACGGTGCCCGGGGTCACAATGCGGACGATTTCACGCCGCACGACACCCTTGGCTGCCGCCGGGTCTTCAACCTGTTCACAGATCGCGACTTTAAAACCTTTTTCTATCAAACGGGAAATATAGTTATCCGCAGAATGATAGGGAACCCCGCACATCGGGATGCGCTCATCCACGCCGCCACCGCGGCCCGTCAAGGTTATTTCCAGTTCTCTGGATGCGGATATGGCGTCTTCGAAAAATAATTCATAGAAGTCCCCCAAGCGGAAAAACAAAAAAGCATCCGGCACTTGAGCCTTAATTGCCAGATACTGTTGAATCATTGGCGTATATTGAGTTTGAGTCATCTTAACCTCCGACAAACGTCCAGCTAGTAATGCTGCCCTAGAATGTTTTCATTATACCATGTTTTCCTGCCTGTCATCTTCTTTACGGCTAACGGGCCGGATTTTCCAGGCGGGCCTAAAATCCTCCAGCTCCCGCCAACCTTCCATTTGCCAGATCTGCTTCTGAAGCGGTTTGATATAGCGTGCAAACTCCCTGAAAAGTGCGGCCTTCTCAAGATCGGGCCAGAGACCTTCAACCGCTTCGGCAAGGAGCTTCTTCTCCCCTTGGTAATATGCCCGCTGAAGCGCTATATCGTCTAAAGGACGCTGGCGGAGCTCCTCGTATCCGTCCGCAATTAGCCGGGCTAGAGCAAACACTCCGAGCGTAATTTGCGGGGAGACGAGCCAGCTCGGCAGCGTGCGGTACTCGAAGCCGCCGTGACTGCGCTGGCGGCGGTAATCGCCCAGCAGGCCGTAACGCGGTCTGCGGCGAGCGGTTGACTCCCCTTCGATCAGCATAAGCGGCAGCGCGAGGTAGTTGTCGAGTGCGCGCAGCAGATGGGTATTCAGCCAGCAGCGGCTGAAATGTACGTGCCCGCCGAGCGGAAAGCCGGGCAGCGGCATCCCCCCGGATACCCACGCGAGGCTTGCGTTGCCGATCTGACGGGCAGCGGTGATCATCGCAGCACGCAGGTTAGCCGCGAGCTGAGCCGGATCGCTGCTCGGCTGCGGGCGAAGCTCAGCCAGCGGCATAATGACGCGGTGGCCGCTGAGCACGATGGCATCGCAGCCCGCCTGACCCTCCCGCCCCAAATATTTGGAGGCGGAGACGACCTTCCCGCCCGGACTCACCAGCAGGAACTCGGGATCGCTGCCGAGTACCGCAGGCTCTGTCCGGGCAAGCTCCTCCGCGAGACTCGCCGCATAGCGCTCGATTGCGCGGGCATAAAGCGCCGCAAGCTTGGCATCCAGCGCAGGGACGGGATGCACGCGCAGCACAACCGTGCGGCCGGACGGCTCGATCGCCACGTGTACGAGCCCGTAGTCCAGGCCGAGCGCATACACGGCCTTAACAGATTCCCGGACCGCCCGCTGGTAATGAAACGTGTGCCGGTCCGCTCCGACTTCCTGGTAGCTCAAGGAATCACTTCCGGCAAGACCCGGGAGCAACAGGGAATTCTTCCGATGGAAAACCGTGAGAACTTCCATATGAAATAGATGGACCAGGAATTCATGACTATATCTCCGGGAGTCCCTTCGGCCGGCAGTAGACGAGATAACACCAGTCCGTGAACCGGACTCACCTAAGCCGTGAAGGGAAATACCGGTTCCATGCTTTGCCCCAGCAGATCCTGACCTGGGCAGATCACCGGACCCGGACCGGTGGGAAGTTCGTATGCCGTGAACGGCTAATTGCTTTGAAGCCGCTTCATTGTCCAGAGCTAGTCGTATCGCGTCTGGTGGCTGAAGTACTCTTTTTATAGAAGGAGAATTTAACGCATTCTTATGCAACCCGGCAGGCATTCCCCATAAAATCAAAGCCGTATTGTATCCGGGAATTGTCGTTCCGGCCGCATGACCCAGTTCTTTTCCGAGCAGCAATTCTGTCTTCGTATCTTCCACCGCATATAGAACGAATACCTTCATCCTTCACCCCTCCCCGATGCCCATTTGCGCCAGAGAAACAAAAAAGAGGGCAATCGCCCTCTACAGCAGCTCCATCTGCCGCATACAATAACGTAAGCTTTTAGTTTATGTCGTCGTCGAGCAGGTCGGGATTCAGATCTTCGAAGTCACTGTCATCTCCGATAAGATCGAAGTCCACATGCTTCTCTTCGTAGTCCCCACCGTTAGGGTCTACAATGACATGCACCTTCGTTTCGGCCGTCAGCTCTACATGAAACTCGCGCTCTACGCGAATCAGCACGTTCCCGCCTCCGGCGATACTTGCCTCTACACAGTTAGGTTCCTGCGTCGCAACCGCGGAAACCTCTGCCGTCGACGATTTGTGTCTTTTGTCCAGATACGATAGACCAACTACCTCCGCATAAGAAACCGTTTCTTTCGCGACATCGGTTTTCGTATTCTTATCATACGAGTACCAGATGTTGATATCGTAAGTACCGACGACCTCGACTCCCTCTCCAGACTTGACGGCTTCGTATTGATTGTTAATAATCCAAGCGCCTAAGATACTGGTTGGAGCATGAGGCGGAGTCACGGTATGGCTTACGTGCGAAAATTTGCGTCCTTTGCCGCAGACAGCTTTAACGAGGATCTCTCTGCTTTGCAAATTTCTATCTATTGACATCCTTTCAACCTCCTCCATGCAATCATTCATTACAAGTGTATGCAGGACATAGGCGTTTGTTGATTGAACGAATGCAATCTAATCCATATATTTTGTAAAACCCGCATAAATCCAAGCATTCCGGTTCTATATTTAATGAATGGAAACAAATCAGTTCAGATGAAAAGTGGCTAAAGCTTGGTCAATCCAGTTGCAGAAGAATTACTTCATCGTTCACATTCATAATGAAATGATAAATAGAAAAACAATTATGGATTAAAGAGACTGCCCCGTTCTTGAAACAGGGGGATCAAAGTACCTTCCAAGTTTAAGCCCTCCTTATCTTACGATAGGGGGTCGCATTCTCTAGAAGGGTGTTCAACCTCGTTTATTAGACTATTGAAAAACTCTTTGCATATACCGACATTTAATTCCATCTTCATTTGTCATGATGGCCAGATTTTAAGCAATAAGCAGATTTGTCTTTTTCTTATTCACGTGTAATTTAATCGCCCCATGCTCTGTCTCTTCGGAATACGATTGAACTTTTGTCCTCTAATTGAAATAAAAAATCCCCCTAGAATTCATAGGTTAAACCCAGAGGTTTTTCCAATGTTTATTCTAAAGGGCCTAATCCAGAATACATCTAGAAGTCTAATTTGTAATAAAGTAGCAGCTTAATGCTACCTTACCAACTAACTTGAGTGTAATAAGGAAGTACATCTGTCACTACTGACGGGGATACTGTTAATCCAATAGTAGGGTAAACATCTACAGACGGAGCGCCAACGCCTCCTTTCCTATGTCCATAATTTATTATTAGATTAGCTGTACCTGACTCTTTCTCATCTACATAAACATATTGACCTATCATACCTTTCATGTAGGGTCTTCCGATACTTATGTCATATGTCGCAGAAATACCAACATTTCCGTATGCGTAATCAGCTGGGGTATAGCTGGTTTGGCAAACCCAGGCATCAAATGAATTAACCTTATCACATAATCTGTTTTCATGCCCTGTTATATAGCCACTGCTCGTAGGTAAGAAAAATTTCGTAGTCGAGGGGTAACCAATTGTCATTTTATCTGTTAAATACCAGGTTGGAAAAGTAAGCCACTCGAAATTTCCATAAAGGTACAACTTTTTGTATCCCGTTCGATCTGAACCAACTGTATAACCTACTGCGCCGATCATAATATCGCTTCTCGTCAAATCTTGAGTTTCAATCATTTCTTTTTTATCGGTAATTTGAAACCCTCTTATACCTCCACCAATTTTTTTTGCGCCTTCAGAAATTAATCTTTTTAAAATATCCACTTCAGTCATATCTATTTCTGCATCTGTAAGACCAACTTCTTTTTTAAGGATAACCCTCTCTTCAGGTGTAAGATTAATAAATTGATTAAAAGAACTCTGATCATTTGAAACCTCGGATGCACAAACCGCTGTCGGAAACATAAACAACTGCTAATAAAAAAACAAAAATTTACGCATCAAAAAAAATCCTTTGAAATCTATGTTCGGATCAATATATATTATTATACATATATTCAATTAAACTTCTTTTATTGTAAATTTTTCTCAAGAAATGCACACTAGTTTTATGGGGGTGATTTTATGGCTGCGTTATTACTTTATGGTACACCGATCTTAGCTCTTTGGTTTTTCTTCAATTTTATTACAATTATAAAACTTATTCGACTGAATCGACCATATCGCTTAAACACAGTTATTGGAGCTCTACTGTTTTCATATTTTATAACTTCTATAATTTGGTTGATAATTTATACCGACTAATTTAAAGTACCTTGAACAATCTACTTTTTTAAATCGAATCAAAGGCTGTAATTGTCATTTTAGCGCTGGGAATTATTGCTGACATCCCGTTACTAACTACTCGTGCATTGACTCCAACTTCCTTCAAATTCTGCCTTGAGGCAGACATCCTTGCTCTTGGCTAACGGCGTACGCCAGCCCCCGTTCGGGACTTTCACCCTAGAGATGACGTCCATACTGGGCGTACTATTAAAAGGCTTTCCGGGTCAATCCTGAAAGCCTTTTAATATGCTCTTTATTTGTGAAAAGAAAAGTGACCACCGATCATAATCTTAGAGAAATGGAACTATGTGCATGGCCACTGGGCAATACAGAAAATTGAAGAGTGAGAGAGAAGACGTTTGTTAGTTTCAAGTCCATCTACAGATGGCTCTTACAGTAGGCATATTGCAGCAACATACTTATAACATAAAGGTAAGCGTTAAAAATGTATGGAAACAGGGACGCTTCCTGGTCGGTATCCCATCAGCCATTATCCAAATTAGGTTCGTAAGCGTATTTCTTTTGGTCACTGGGAGCACGACATGATGCTCTCCAGTCGCGGGGAAAGCCTCGTCCGCGAAGGAACCTTCATCAAACGGAAATCGCATCAGTACATAGCTTCATGCCGGATCGGACAGCTCATTTCGTTGAAGTCGCTTTCGTCAGTATCCTAAAATGACATCTCATACGGTGTCAACTGATCGTTAAGAAAAACTAGATTATTATGCGAATCTTCACTTGCCTCGCAATTGTATTGGCTATGAGTCGACTCACGAAGCCTTCACGGATGAGGTAGCGTACCTAGCTTGATAAATCAAACTAAACATAAAGAATAATCCAACCCTTACTTCTAAATACTTTCCTTGCATTTCAGATATATGCAGAAGTCTCCAAGTGACAAATTTTTTAGGAGCGTGCGGCCGCAGGCTTCTGTTTTTTTTGCTTTTTGGCCGTAATAAGATATTGATGAAGTTCCCGGGTCAGATGCAGCAGCGCAGCCCTAACCTCGAACTCCGCAGGAGTGCGCGGCAGCGGCTGTGTTTTGAACTCTTTTTCAAGCACATGCAGTTTCTTCTCACAGCGGCCCGTATAATAGTCCACCTTACAATCCATGCTGAGTTCTTCGAAAATACCCGCCAGACTTTCGCCGATCGGCAGCTCCTGGCTGACCTGTGAGACAAGCCCAACCATACGCTCTATGGATTCAAACTGTTCGCTCCGCATGTAGAAGTAAAGCTGCATATCGGCGTAAGCCTCCGTACCGAACAGCAGTGCATTTTCAAGAGACCGCTCGGCTGTCTCTGTCCCTGCCTTCAGGACTCCGTTCAATTCAAGCAGCTCTTTGCCGTCCCAGATAGCATGGGTGTCCCTCAGATGTTCCGCAATATGCAGGAAGATTACAGAGAAAAGCCCCTCAACCTTGCTGCGGTGATCCATCATCATCTTATCCGGCTTCGGCATATACGCGATATTGATCAGCGTGGCGCTGCCTAACCCGATTATGAGCAGCATCACTTCATTCAAGATCAGATCCGCACTGACCATTTGTGCATTGTAAATATGAAACATCGTGACGGAAGCAGTGACTGCGCCATCGCTCAGTTTCATCCGGTGCAGAACCGGAAAGGCAAGAAGTACGAACAAGCTGAGCACCCACACGCTAAAACCGAGTAAGGAGAATAGAATGGACGCAAATAAAACAGCGAGAATCGAAGCGGCAATGCGCTGAAAAGCGTTCTTGATCCCTCTCCGCTTGGTGACTTGCACACCCAGAATAGCAAGAAGCCCGGCGGAATTCGGGCTGCTTAGGCCAATCCACCCGGCTATCAGAATGGAGACAATTACGGCTAAGGCCGTTTTAAGTACACGTATGCCAATAAAAGGAATATTCATGAATTTTAACTCCGTATAGTGGATTTTTCCTTTATTGATTATTCCATTTTTGACTGTTGGGTTCAAGTACTCCTTTTGGCGCCATCCTGTTACCCGGTGCCGATTTCAGTCTCTTTCGGACTAATTCGTGACAACTTAAAGACTTTTAACCTCGAATTCTTTTTGATATAGTCGTTTCAAGCACGTGATGACTTTATAAGTTGTGAACAGGGAGGTAAACATCAATGAGTAACTTGAAAACGTTTACAAATGATGCGAGTTTACAAAAAACGAGCGGTTGGAAACAATTCCTGGCCCTGCTTGGCCCAGGCTTTATCACAGCAGCTACTGTCATCGGTCCAGGAAGTATCACCGTCAGCAGTAAATCTGGCGCACTGATGGAGTACACGATTGTATGGGCGCTGGTGGCGGCAGCTATTTTCATGTCCGCCTACACTGTCATAGCAGGCAAAATCGGAGTACTGAACACCGAATCCCTGCTTTCTCTGGTTTCCCGGCATTACGGACGCTGGCTGGCGGTCTTGATCGGCGTATGCGTCTTCCTCATCACCGGCGGCTTTCAGACAGGGAACAATATAGGCGTCGGGTTAGCGTTCGATGCCATGTTTGGCGGAGGCATTGCGCTGTGGGCCGTCATTTTCCTTGTCATTACGCTGGTTTTCTTATGGACTTCAAATAACTTTTATCAAATGCTTGAGAAAATTATGATGCTGATGGTCATTCTTATGATCGTTGCATTCGTCGGCAATTTATTCAAAATCACGCCCGACCTGGGAGCCCTGGCGTCCGGTCTGGTTCCTTCCACACCTAAGATATGGGGACTGGTCGTCGCTATCTCTGCTACCAGCTTCAGTATCGCCGGAGCAGCAGGCCAAGCATACATGGTGCAAGGAAAAGGCTGGAAGCTGCCTGATCTGCGCAAGAGCAATGCAAGCGCACTGATCGGTATTACCATTCTCTGCTTGCTGAGCCTCATTATCATGATCACGTCCGCCGCGGTTCTTGCGCCCAAAGGCATCACCGTAGACAGCGCGGTCGATATGGCTGTGCAGCTCGAGCCGCTTCTCGGACCATTCGCCAAATGGCTGTTCCTGCTCGGACTCTTTGCCGCTTCATTCTCATCCTTCGTAGCCAATGCCGTCCTGGGCGGCATGATGCTCTCAGACGGGTTCGGCTGGGGCCGGACGCTGAATGACCGCAGCGTGAAAGTGCTCGGCTCCCTGCTGCTCATACTCAGTACAGTTGTAGCCGTTGTCCTCAAAGCCAATCCGATCCAACTAATCGTGGTTGCTCAAGCTACCACAGTACTGGGTGCGCCGTTAATCGCTATTGTCCTGCTTCTTCTCGGGAACAACAGGAAGGTCATCGGCTCACATAAGAACAGTCTGGTGACGAATATGCTCGCCATACTTGCAACCGCCTGGCTGATTTACTTGTCCTACAACCAGCTGGCCGACTTCCTGAAATAATCACTTGGCATAAAGGTTGTAATTACCAAGAAGAAAATGATGCTATGTATTCCGGCATTTCCACTCCTAGGTTGATCCGAACCCTGATTCACTATCCATTCCCAGGATAAGGGCCTGCCGGAGGCAGGCCCTTATCTAATTAGATCTGAGTTTCCGGAATACATCCACACTGCCACGCTTTCTGGATGTCATAACCGCACTTTATCTCCGGGAAATCAGCTTGTTCTCCAAATAAACGACAGCCTGGTACATTACCGTAGCCACCAGAGCAATAACTACAAGGCTTGCAATCACCAGCGTGAAGTTGAACACCTGGAAGCCGTATACAATCAAGTATCCCAGCCCCATTTTGGAAACAAGAAACTCACCGACAATAACGCCTACCCAGGCAAGCCCGACATTCGCTTTTAAAGTAGCCACTATTGTAGGAAAAGATGCCGGCAAGATGACATGACGAAATACCTCGCTCCGAGTTCCTCCGAAGATCCGCACAACTTTAATATAGTTATCATCAACCTCACGGAAACTTCCATATACGACAAGGGTCGTAATGATGACCGTTACAGACAGCGTTGTAGCGACAATGGACAGGATGCCCGGACCGAAGCCAACGATAAACAGGGGTCCCAAAGCCACTTTGGGCATTGAGTTCAGCACCACAATGTAGGGATCGAGGACACGTGACAGAAAAGGCGACCACCAGAGAAGCATGGCCAGAGCCGTACCGAACAGGGTGCCTAGAATAAACCCGACTACCGTTTCGACTACCGTGTATCCCGTGTGAGGAAAAATAGAACCATCCGCGATTTTCGTGCCAAGCAGCAAAAACACCTTACTCGGATAACTGAACAGCAGAACATCAATCCATTTCATTCGTCCAGCAACTTCCCATAGTCCTAGGCTTGCAATCAAAATAATCAACTGCGTCAATCGGACATTCGCCGCCACTTTGCGCTTGCGTACCAAATAGGCCGTATGAATCCTCTCCGGCAGGTTATTCCCGCCCGCGGCATTCTCCGCCAGATCCTGCAAGCCCGCATCTCTCATCTTCATGCGTCTTCCCCCTTGCCGCCCATTAGCTCGAACTCACGCCAGATATCGTGGAACAATTCGTGGAATCCCGGCATTTCCCTCGCCTGGAGCGGCAGAGTCCGCCGGATTTCTTCCGGAATTACTATTTCCCGCCGGATACGCCCCGGCCTGGGCTCCAGCAGAATAATCCGGTCACTCATCGCGATAGCTTCCGTAATATCGTGGGTTACGAGAATCGCGGTTTTGTCGCGATCACGGAGCGTCTGTATGACGAGATCTTCCAGCTGCAGCTTGGTCTGGTAGTCAAGAGCGGAGAAGGGTTCGTCCAGCAGCAGAAGTTCCGGCTCTGTAGCAAGCGTGCGGACCAAGGCGACACGCTGCCTCATTCCTCCAGACAGCTGGGATGGCCGGTACGTCCGGTACCGGGATAACCCCATCTCTTCCAGCAGATGAGCCACATACGCCTCCGTCTCCATGTTAAGGCGGCCCAGAAGCTGAAGACCGATGATGCTGTTATCATAAATGGTCCGCCACGGGAACAAGTAGTCCTGCTGCAGCATATAGCCGACCTCCGGTGTCGGAGAAGTAATGGATTTTCCGTTGATCCGCACCTCTCCTTGAGTCGGTTGAATAAGGCCGGCGATAATGGACAGCAAGGTGGTTTTGCCGCAGCCGCTCGGACCGAGCAGACTCACGAATTCACCTGGATGAACCGTCAATTGAACATCCTCGAGCGCCATATTCGCCTGATCATCGGACACATACACGTGGGACATTCCGCCGATCTGTACCGTAGCCTCCATGTTCGTTCCTCCTTTGCGGCAAAGCATCCTGCAGAACAGAAACAGGGATTTCCTGCCTTTACAGAAAACCCTGTCAGTCCTTGGGCCTATTCGTCCTCTGTACAAACTGAAGGACTGTATCCGCCATTATTTCACCGTACTTTTCGCTTTCTCGGCAAACGTATTATCCACCAGCTTGCTCCACTGCGCTTTCTGCTTCAATTCACCCGCCTGGGTCATGATATCCTGCAGATTGTTCCATTCCTGCTCATCAATAACAGGATCCGTGGCGAATGAGCCCTGCTCTTTGTAGCGCTTCACCACACTTCTCACAATCTCGATATCTGTATCTTCAAAATACGGAAGGACTGCACTGGCAATCTCGTTGACGCTTTTCTGATCCACCCATGACTGGGCACGCTGAACGGCGTTCGTGAACTTCTGCACCGCGTTAGGGTTCTGCTTTATGAAGCTTTGCTTTGCCATAAACACGGTATAGGGCAGTTTCCCGCTCTCCACTCCGAAAGATGCCAATACGCGGCCCCTGCCTTCTTTTTCAAAAACAGATGCTTGCGGTTCAAAGAGCTGTACATATTCACCCGTACCGGATGAGAAGGCGGAAGCGATATTAGCGAAATCAATGTTCTGGATCAGATTCAAATCTCGATGAGGGTCGATTCCATTCTTACGCAGTGTAAACTCTCCTGCCATTTGCGGCATTCCGCCTTTTCGCTGACCAAGGAAGGTGCTGCCCTTCAGCAATTCCCATTTAAAATCAGGATTCGGCCCACGCGATACGAGGAAAGTTCCGTCTGTCTGGGTCATCTGCGCAAAATTAACGACGGGATCGTCACTTCCCTGCTGATACACGTAAATGGATGTTTCGGAACCGACAAGACCTACATCAATACCGCCTGACAGGAGCGCGGTCATCGTTTTGTCTCCCCCGGCCGTTGTTATCAATTCGATTTCCAGTCCCTCGTCCTTAAAAAAACCTTGAGAAAGCGCGACATACTGTGGCGCATAGAAGATGGAACGCGTAACTTCACCGATCCGGATTTTGCTGACTTCTTCCTGTTTCGAGCAGCCCGGCAGAGTCAATCCCGCCAACAGCAACACCGACAGCAGGAGGAAGACGATAGATCTTCGTTTCATGGCGTCTCCTCCATTTCATTCCTACTTATTGTCAGCATATGCGAGTGCGGAATAGTTGGTTAAAGAACGACGACTCCTCCAATAAAAAAACACCCTCAGGAGTGTTTCTCAAAAATCGGACCCTAGACTGCCGCTCTCCACCTGAAAACAAAAAAATCCCTGCTTAACCCGAACCGTACAAGGTCTGGTTAAGCAGGGATTCGGAAGATACTCATTCGATCTGGAATCCATCACTATTCATATGGCCTGACTCACTAGGGGCACGCTTCAACCCGTTCAGCTCAAACCGTATAACGGTTTGTACTTATCCTTCAAATAATCGACCAAATACTGCGGGTTCAGATCCTCACCGGTCACACGGCGGATAATTTCGTTTGGTGTCTGAGATTTGCCGTATTTATAAATATGCTCGGATAAGAACTCCTTGATGGGGGCGAAATCCCCTTTTGCCAGAAGCTCATCGAATTGAGGAATTTCTTGGCGAAGCGTATGTGCGAATTGCGCCGCATACATATTGCCAAGAGCATAGGATGGGAAGTAACCGAACGAACCTCCGGCCCAGTGAACATCCTGCAGGACGCCTTCTGCGTCATTGTCCGGCTCTACTCCCAAGTATTCACGATACTTGGCATTCCAGACTTGCGGCAGATCAGCCACACTAAATTCTCCGCTGAACAGGCCTTTTTCAATTTCATACCGAATCATGATATGCAGGTTATAGGTCAATTCATCCGCTTCGATTCGTACCAGAGACGGCTCAGTGTGGTTGACCGCCCTGTAGAAAGCGTCCTCCGGCACATCGTCCAGCTGCCCCGGGAACGTACGCTGCAAGTCGCCGTAATAGCGGGACCAGAACTCACGGCTGCGCCCCACCATGTTCTCCCAGAAACGGGATTGCGACTCGTGAATCCCCATTGAAGTTCCCGTACATAAATTCGTCCCGATCAGATCCGGAGAAATATTCTGCTCATACAGCGCGTGACCGCATTCATGGATCGTCCCGAACAGAGCGCTCGTCGCATCCTCCGGAAGATAACGGGTCGTGATGCGTACATCGCCGGGATTGAGTCCGGTTGCGAAAGGATGAACCGTCTCATCCAGACGTCCTGCTTCGAAATCATATCCGAGTTCCTTCAATATAAGTAGGCTGAACTGCTTCTGCTTAGCAGCATCAAATTTTTGGCGCAGGAAAGAACGATCCGGCTTCTCCGCCTTTTGAATCTCTGCCAGAAGCGGAACCACTTCTTGACGGAGAGCACCGAAAACTTCATCCAATTTCTCAACCGTCATGCCGGGTTCGTACATATCCAGAAGCGTGTTGTATTTGTGTCCTTCGTAACCCCAAAGCTCCACAAATTTTAAATTTGTATCGACGATTTTCTCCAGGTAAGGCTGGAACATAGCAAAATCAGACGTTTCCTTCGCTTCTTCCCACTTGCTTTCGGCTTGAGAAGTCAAGACCACGTATTCCTGGTACATCGCAGGCGGGATTTTCTTGCTGCGGTCGTATTCTTTCTTGGCTTCGCCGACGATGCGCTGGTTCGTTTCATCCAATTGCTGTTGGTGGTCCGGTTCAGTAAAGTAATCGAGATATTCGCCCATCTCTTCGGAAACAGATAGTTTGAAAGCCTCGGTAGAGAGTTCTCCAATCACTTCGGAACGCTCATTCATGCCTTTCTTAGGCGCCCCCGTGCGTAAATCCCAGTATATAAGGCCGACTGCCTCTTCATAATGTTTGATTTTACGTATGTATTTACGGAATTCATCCAGTTTGCCCTGATAATCGGTTTGGCTCATGGTGGATTCTCCTTTCGTAACTAATAAGTTCTTTTAATCATACTTTCTAGGCGCGGGATAATCAAATTCATCAGATTGTGGTACAATCAGAAAAGGAGGGATCATCGTATGTATCTTCATTTTAGCGAGTCAGCGATCCAAGAGATCAACCGGCGTATCCCGCCTAATGCCATTATCAGACTTGTGTGGGATGTAGAAGGCTGCGGTTGCGCTTTAAGTGGAGTTGCCGCTCTTCATGCGCAGAATACACGTACGCCTGACGATGTGGATGCTGAAAGCAACGCGTTCACGGTTCAGTACGACCCGCGCAAGGAAGTGTTTTTCGAAGACAGAATGACGGTTGACTATCAGCCCAGCCGCGGCTCCTTCATTCTGAAAAGCAGCCAGCAGACCTATAACGCAGCCATGCGTCTGGTCAGCTTCTGCGCCTAGAACTGCCTGAATTACCCATGTACTAAAGATGAGATGAATCGGAGGATGGACAATGAGTTTGGTATCTGAAATCATGACGTATAATGAATCATTTGTACAAGAAAAGCAGTACGAGAAATTTGTAACCACCAAATTTCCCGATAAACGGATGGTTATCCTAACTTGTATGGATACCCGCCTTGTAGAGCTTTTACCGAAAGCGATGAATTTGCGCAATGGGGACTCCAAAATCATTAAGAATGCCGGGGCACTCGTCTCCCACCCGTTCGGCAGTATTATGCGCAGCATTATTGTCGCCGTGTACGAGCTGGACGCCGATGAAATCCTGGTTATCGGGCACCGCGATTGCGGTATGACAGGTCTGAACTCCTCGAATGTGCTTCGCAAAGCACAAGAAAGAGGCGTGAAGCCCGAAGTGCTCGATACACTCAAAAATTCCGGCATCAAACTGGATAATTGGCTGACCGGGTTCGATCATGTGGATGAAGCGGTGATCGGAAGCGTCAATATTATCCGGAATCACCCTTTGCTGCCCAAAAACCTCCCTGTACACGGACTCGTGATGAATCCGCACACAGGCAAACTTGATCTTCTTGAAGAAGGCTATGATGTGACCAATAAAAGTTCTATCGGAATTGAGGAATTTCCTTTCATCTAATCCTCATGCTCGCCGGATATAAATCCAAAATAAGCCCCAGGCACCCCATAGAAAAAGACATGAAGATATAAAATCCCCATGCCTTATTCTATGGGGTATTTGAAGTCTTTACGCCTCCCAGTTTCTTATAACTGACCCCTACGATAACTAAACCTAATAAGTACACAACCGCAAAGCCCGATGTCATCCAAAGCGCTGAAAGCGTCCCCCAATCGTCCATTACATACCCGATCAGGGCCGGCAATACCGCTCCGCCTAAACCGGCCAGCCCTGTAATCAGACTCGTAACGAGCCTCGCCATGCCAGGAAAAGTATGATTCGCATACACCATCGTGATGGAATAAACACCCGACAGGAATAAACCCAGCAGGACAATCAGCGCATACCCCGCCCAAATATTACGCAGCAGAATGAAGGCAGCCAGCACGACAAAACTTCCGGACAAGGATACGAACAAGAACTTGCTGTAGGTTACTTTGCGGATAATCCATCCGGTTACAAGACGGCCCAGTACCATGGCGGCCCAGAAAATACCGATGCTGAGTGAAGCATACGCAGGAACCGCTTCGAGGTAGGTGATGAAGATAGACGATAGAAAATTATTCATCGTACCTTCAATGCCGCAGTATACGAAAATCATAAATCCGAACAGCGTAAGCAGCAGCACTTTGATCCGAGGCGTCATATTCTCCGGCGGAGCCACATTAGCTGCATCTTGAGGCGCTGCATGATCCACATCGGACAAGGAGTATGCAATCACACTCCATACAACAGCCATAAGGAGAGCCGTTACTCCGGTGAGCAGAAAAACAAACCGCCACTCGCCCGCCGAAATCAGCAAGCTCGAGAGCAGGGGCATGATTAGGGCACCCAAGCCGAAAGAAACTTCCAGGTAGCTCATTACAACCGCCCTACGGCCGACAAACACTTCCATCATTAATGTAGCGACGACAATCTCCACGGAAGCGGCGCCCAGAGAGTTCAGGAAGTTCAGCACGACTAGAGCGGGAAAAGGCGGCAAGGACCACATGCCTACTTGTGCCAGTGCGATTACCACACAGGCAAGTGCTAATATCCGTTTTTCGCTAAAGCGGCTGAGCAAGAAGGATGAGACGGGCACTCCGATCAGGAATCCGATCGCCCCCCAAAAAACTAATTGTCCCCCCATTGTGTAGGAGACGCCGTAGTGCGTCAGAATTTGCGGGAGAACAGAGCCGATTGTCGTAATAACAAGGCCTGCCAGAAAATACATGACATAAGATGCTTGAGCAAAACGTTTCAAAAGAGGACTCACTCCTGGTATCAGGTTATAGGTGCACCTCCTATGCTAGTAGAGAATGCGCGAGAATACAATTATTAATTGAATGGATTTTTTTACCATTTATAATCATTTCTTCACAATTCAAATCTCCAAATATTATTCATGTATAATCAAGCCGCAAACCCTCACCCCTGTAATAACCTGAGGAACTGCTTGCCGCACAATAAGCCGGGCAATGTCAGCTGATTTGGGAGAAATAAACCTAGTCATTCACAGCCTGTCTTTGAATGAATTTCATTCTTACCGTTTGGCTTCTCCATAACCATCTTCCCCTCTGCACAACTTCCTGCACTCAAGCTGTCGTGCACGTTCACGAATAACATTGCTTCGATCTCTAAGCTTATGCTTATCCAGCAGATGCTTGTCAGACAGGTCGCTTGATTTGCCCCACTCCAGTCCCCTTGCCTGACATTCCGCCCGGCATTCCTCCAGAAGATCGAGGTCATTAATCGGAAGATCCAGATCTTGATAGCTGGCTACGCTGCTTTCTACTTCATGCAATCTTTGTTCAATCATAGCCCGTACTAATTCCGGATCCAATCCAAGCTTGTCTTTCGGCATTTGTTCCAAATAACTTAGAGAGCCGCTCAGCATCTTCACTGCGCCTGCCAGGTTCCCTCTCCGCTGATGATACAGACCCACAGCAAGCTGAATCAAACCTACATAGGCATCGGCCAGCGGGTGTGCGCCTGCTTCTTTCCAATATTCTTCCAAGACTTCGTGGCATTCAAAAAAATCCCGGTCCCCGTGAAAATGAACCAAAAAATCGACATAAGCTTGCGGATACTGCTCCAATTCTGGTCCTCCCCGACAGCGTTTTATTTATTTTAACAAGTTTCGAAAAAAAATTGAAACCATGCTGCTTCCTATACGTATAGCATATACGCAGACAATAACTTTGTCGCACACACATTAAAGGGGGAAGCTTACATTGAAGAAATTGTTACTGCTAGTTATGGCCTGCATGCTCACCTTCACGATGACACTGCCGGGTACAGTTGAAGCTAAGAAATCCTACAGCTCGACTAAAAAATCTTATACACCTTCGGCACCGAAAAGCAATTCTACGAATAACTCCGTAAATAAATCGGATGCCAATACATCTTCGACTAACAAAGCGAACACTACAGCAGCAACGAAGAAACCCGGCTTTTTCAGCGGCGGTTTGATGAAAGGTCTACTGATCGGCGGTATCGCCGGCATGTTGTTCGGCGGTCTGTTCGGCGGCATGGGCATGCTGGGTAACATCCTTGGATTGATGGTTAACCTGCTTGCTATTCTTGTACTCGTTATGGTAATCCGCCGTATCGTTGTTTACTTCATGGACAAGCGCAAAGCCAACAAGCTCAAAGAGAAGCATAACCTGACATGAAGCTAAACGAACAGGAAATCACGAACGCGTTATGCCTGAATATGGCGCAGCGCAAACAGTTAAATCCCTCACAGGTAGAAGTAGTTCTCATGTGGGACGAAGATCTCGGCTTTTCCGCCGAAGTGTTTGCTGAAGGACGCAACCAGATCCTGATTGAAGCGAATATCCATGAAGCGCTCATGCAGTTCCTGGCCCAGCAGCAAATCCGCGTTTTCCGCGAACAGATCCGCTTAGAGCTTGAAGATGAAATCGTGGCTTACATTTCGGAATAATTATTTAATGACAGAAGCCTCCTCGGGATTATTCCCGGGGAGGTTTTTTTGCGTGGCAAGCAGCGTCCCTAGAACTTGATTATTGTGGCATAGTTCAATCACTTGTCCTGTAACAGCTAGCTGCACGATCCCTGGATTGACAGCGGTAAGGTCGATTTGGTATTGCCAAACCGCAGGCAAACAGCTGTTTTGCTTCTTTTTGCCTGTAAAGCGCAACTAAACAGGGGTTCTTTGCGTCCAATAGTAGGAAGATTGATAGAAAGAGGCGTGATAGATGAAAGCAATGCGTTGGATACTAACAGGAGCCATCGTCGTCAGTCTTGTTACCCCGCTTGGAGCACAAGCAGCAGACAAAACTACCAAATACCGCGTATACCAGAACAACAAAATCCTGGTTGAAATGTCCGACTATGAACAAGCCAAGGCTTATGCCCAGCAATTTAAAAATTCATATGTCGAAGATATTTCTTCCCGCAACTGGCTATGGAACAACTTCCCCCGCTATCAGGTTTTTCAGTATGATGCGACCCTGCCCGAATGGACATTCTCTACGCTGGAGGCTGCAATTACCGAAGCGAGGCGCTGGGGCCATGCCAGTGTCCGGGATTTGCAAAGCGGCGGCTGGGCTTGGAATAACTACCCCAAATACCGGGTCTATCAAGGAGATAACACTCTGAGTGGATGGGAGTTCCTTACTCTCGACGAGGCTAAGAACGAAGCCCGCAAATGGCGCCATTCTCATATCCTGGATCTCAATTCGAATACTTGGATCTGGGACAACATCAGTGACGCCGATAAGAAACAGATGCGCGCCGGTAAAGGAATCTATCAAGTCTATCAAGGGACAACGACCGATAATTCCTGGAATTTCGCTTACCTGGAAGACGCTGTTGCCAAAGCCGTACAGCTTAAAGGCTCTTCTATTATCCGCGCCTCCGATAACAAAGTCATTTACCAGAGCGAAATTCGTTATAAAGTCTACCAGAATGATGTGTTTCTGAGCGAGTTCGTCTCTCTCGCCGATGCGCAAGCTTATGCCGCACGCTGGGCTCATAGCGAAATCTCACTCGATGGCAAAATCATCTGGAGCAATTATCCTTATTATCAGGTATTGCAGAATAATTCTCTTATCGGGGATTTTAATACCATTCCTAAAGCGCTGGAATATGCCAAAAATTACTCCAATACAACGATTCGTACCCTGGACCGTAAAGTGATCTGGGATAACCTGCGCAAGCTTCAATATTGGGGTTGGACAGGCTCCTCCGCTGCCGCCACTGTGCAGGCCCAGGCTGCGGCGACTACAGGACTCGATGTCGTATCTCCAACCTACTTCCAGCTAATGGATGCGACAGGCAAAGTCGACGACAAATCCGATGCGGCAACCGTGGAATTATTGAAGAAGCAGGGTTTCACCGTCTATCCCCTCATCAACAACCAGTTTAATGCACAGCTTACAACCGCATTTCTGGCCGATCAAGGTGCCGTAGACCGATTCATCAAGCAGATTGTCGACAAGGCGGCACAGCTCAAAGTGGACGGTCTTAACCTGGATTTTGAAAGTCTGGACGGCAAGGACAGGGAACGCTTCAGCGCTTTTGTCAAAAAGTTCGCAGATGCTGCCCGTCAGAAGAAATTGAACGTCTCCATTGATCTGCCCCGCGGCAGCATCAAATGGAATGCCAAAACGGCTTTTGACCACGAGAAGCTCGCTTCTTACGTAGACTACGTCGTTATTATGGCCTACGACCAATACTATAAAGGCAGCACAGAACCCGGTTCCGTATCCGGACTTCCTTGGGCCGAACAGGGCGTCATAGAATTCTTGAGCTATGGAATACCAAGAGATAAGCTCATCATGGGAATCCCGTACTACGTCCGGGATTGGACGCTCGATGCCGCAGGCAAGCTCGTGGCGAACAAAACCGTCCTGCTTAAAGATATTCCCAAACTGATGACGGAGAAAAAAGCCGTCAAAACATGGGACAACGAATTTAAGCAGTACCGCGTTGAGTACACCGAGAATGGCCAGAAGCACGTATTCTGGCTGGAAGACCATGACACCGTCAAACAGAGACTTGGGATCGCGCACAAGTATGACCTCGCCGGTGTCGCAGCCTGGAGGCTCGGGTACGATACTCCCGAGCTGTGGAACATGATGCTGCAGGAGAAGTAGCAGCATCGTAGGATAGACAGGGGCCCCTCGGGCCGCCCTGTCGTGTAAGTGAAAGGTGACGATTCTGATTGCTGGAATCGTCACCTTTTTTATGTAAGGATAAGCATTATGATGATGCACAGCCTCTGTTTCAGGTCCCCGATTAAGACCGCGCTTAACCCCCCGCCCGTCTCAGCCAGTATCTCCCTTTATTCGCCCAGCTGACAAGTTTACCCGGATTCACCGTCACCTGAAGGAAACCATACAGCAGCATCACATTGCGTATAAGGACACTTAGTTCACCGCTGTCGACCACCCACGACAATCCCAAACCGAAGACAAGCAAAGTCCAGAAAACAAAGAGAGAACTTGAAATCGTACGGGTCCCTATTCTTATTCCTCTAAGACGCTGCAAGATGATACTAACCGACATCAAATGAATGACAAACATGGTATAAAGCCCTTCTGAACCCGCCCATTTAGTAACATCCAGTGTAAATAATTGATCGGCGGAATAGCCGGGCGAGAACCTTATCATTACAAACAGCAGGAATCCGGCATAGCAAACGGCGGTAGCGATCAGTTGGATACGCGGATGGTGAAACCTGAGAATAACGAAATGATACAGCAGCGTACAAAGAGACAGCACAAGGAGCGGCGCTCCAATAAACAGGAAACTGAAACGGGCTCCGATTAGCAGATAAGGCCCCGTCACACATCCGATCAGAACCAGAAGCCATACAAATGCTTCCTTGAGGGCTTTATGCACGGGCGGCTGCATTTGGCCGCGAATCAGCTCCGGACTGCCGAATTGATGCAGAGCATACCGGATCGCTTCCTCCTCCGTATTTCCCTGCGATATTTGACTTTGTATGCTCTCGCATAGATGCTGGCGCCACTCCTCTTTCAGTTCTTCCTTTTCCTCAGTTGATGCAGGATAAGGAATCAGCAGTTCGTTCAAATAGTTTTCGACTGCAGGGTATGTGTAGTGTTGTTGGATTCGGAAGTGGTTGATGTGGGTGTCTTTGATGTGGGTGTCTGAGTGAATACATTCATTGTTGAATACTGCCTCTATATTGGATTCATCGGGCTCATGAGAGCCAGCAGGCTTTGTTTGCAATGCTTTTGAGGCAGTTTCGTTGCTTTTGGTTTTAAGCGATGTCATATCGTGTGACGAGGACTTTTCAAGCGGAAATTTGTTCGTTTTACCCATGGCGATCCCCCACTAACCGGTTCATGACTTTTTGAAAAGCAGACCACTCCCCGCTCAAATCCTTCAGCGCCCTATGTCCGGTCACGGTAATCTTGTAGTATTTGCGCCTCGGACCCTCGCTGGACGTTTCCCAGTAACTCTCCACAAGCCCCTGAGTTTCCAGCCTCTTCAGAGCAGGGTACAGCGTTCCCTCCCGGAAACGGAGATAGCCTTCCGACTCCCTCTCGATCCGCTGCGCGATCTCATAGCCGTACATGTTCTCGTCAGCCAGTAGAGAAAGAAGAATAACTTCGGTACTTCCTTTGATCAGATCGGTTTTTGATGTCATCTTGCTCACCTCGAGTTCATTCTTGCTATATCGTAATGCGACATAGCAAGTTTTACTATATCGTAACCCAATGTAGTGGAAGTGTAAAGGGGATTTATAGCTAGGCTGTAGAGGGGATTGGTTACGTTTTATCTCAGAAGAGAAAGCAAATTTACTATATATTAGCGTTTTGCTGTTATGTAAGTGAACCTCTTCAAGGACATCTAATCATAGTAAAAAACCTAGCTCAGCTTCTGCTTGAAGCAGACTAGGTTCGTATAAAGTGCCACAGTTGATAAGAAAAATCTAGTCGCCTTGAACTGACGATCCGCTCTATATTACAACGGTTATAGCCTTATATTGCATATCGCCATATAGACGTGATCTATATCCGGGTGTTCTTCTAGTCTACTTTTAATGCGACGAAACCTCGGTTTTGGATATCAGCTATTTTTTCATCATAGTTTGCTTGACAGGATTAGTCAACTAGTTTTATGGCTTCTGTTATGCCATTAATTCTCCTGTGTTTATCAACTGCATTTATGTATCTCTCAATATCGATCTTTACAGTTTTATTAAAAACTTCGTTTGTCTTTCCATTTGACTTTTCAATAATTATTAAATCAATAGTTTCAATCTCATATTCTGAATCAATCTTATGATTAGCTAAATATAATTCAATTTCATAAAAGCCATCTTTTAATTTTGGAGTTATTATATAATCTTTATATTGAAAGAATTCACTGTTATTAATGCTGTTAATCATTTCTGATTTAGAGGGAGAGTAGTACAGCTTATTTTTATAAATTCTAATACTTTTTTGCATATTGAGAAATCCATAAGGAAGATTGTATTTGTTAATATATTTATAATAATATCCTTCAGCTTTAATAAACGTACTGATCATGGTTGAGAACGTCTTTTCAGTAAAATCAATACATGTAATTCTCCTAATTTCATTATAAAGTACCACCGGATAATTCTTAATTAATCCAACAATTTCATTACTCCTATTCTTACTTCTATGCTTCGAACTTCCACCAAATTTGGCCGGATTGCCCAGAGGGCAATCGTCATATGATTCTTGACTATACTCAGCTAAATTAGTGACGCTATACTTGCAATGCTTTGCATGTACTGGCATTTTATTCTTATTCTCATCTAAGGTTTTATCAACATAAAGATTAACAATAATAATAGGGTTTTTACAAGCAGGACACACTGCATAATACTTCATTACTTTATTTACTTCGACATAAAAAGGATCTGTCTTTCTAGTATTGTATTCATAATTTTTCACTGTTAGTTCTATTGGTCTGTCGTCCTGCTGATTTATTTGAAATACGTCCATTTTTATGCCCCTCACAAAAACATAGTATATTTGAGTACTCGATATTCCGTGAACGTTAATATGTAAATGCATCTTCCTACCAGTATAAAAATATTACATCTGGTATATCTCTCAGCCATCCAATAAGAATCGTATTTCTATATGATATAAAACAAGCATTATACTCATACAAATTTCTTTATTTCAACAGATGTGCAAAAATCATCATTTATTTTTACAAGTACAATTATAAAGAATCTCAAGAAAATAAAATAATTTTGATTGTGTAACCTTTCCTCCTCTCCGCTTCTAGGTTGTGTATGACTATAACGGTTCCTCAAATCTAATCCATTATTAAATTGTGACTTATTAAGAATATAATTTATATAGTCCTGTTCTGGTCTAGAGAAAAGAGTACTCTCAAATTCAATTAAACTTCTATTCTTTAGTTCTTCTATTATGTGTCTACCATGATTAGAATATTTCCAATAAACTATCACGTCATTCATATACAAATCATGAAGAATAACAATAAGATGGCCATCATAAAAAACAATATTCTCTTCTTCATCTATCAAAAGATAATTTCGTTCAATGAGCCATTTAATTTTTGAAAGGTTATAGTCTGGAACTTCGTTTATTTTCAGTTCTTCTTCTAACAATAATTCATAAAGATTGCTATAAGATTCTTCTGTCTTGTCATAAAAGCCTAAACTACTCTGATCTGAAAAAAGCAAATAAATGACTGTTTCAAACTCTTGCCCCACACCATAGACAAACTTTTTATCGACTAAAGATGGAATGTTTTTATAAATAAGATGTTCAGAACGTATCTCAAGTAATTCAAAATCAATATTTCCCTCTTCAACAAACAGAACAAATTGCTTTAAAACTGATTCCAAGCCTGGCATAATACTATTGCATTTTTCAAGATAGGTTGAATCTGTTGAGGGCAATGTCACTTTGAAGTTATGAGCATTAAATTCATTCGGAAGATATTCTTCAAAAAACCACTCGATAATTTCCTCTAATCTTATGCCATTGCTGAATAACTGATTATAGTACCCAGCCATTTGGAGTAGTGATAGAATATTTTTCTGTTCAAATGCAAAACCCATATTATAAGCATTTTGGGAAGTTGTTAATAAAAAACGTTCAAACACACCCATCTCACTAGTTTTATTAACAAGTGTACACCGCATATGTAAATCTACAAATTCAAATAAATATATGAAATTATTTAATAGAGTTACATAATCAGAATTATTTTCAATCCATTTTGAACTATAAGTTATAGATAATGAATGTTCTTTATGGCTCATTATAACTTCTTCATCTTGAGCCCCGGAAAAACCAACACTCGTTTCCATAGGTATACCTGAGTTCCCTTCAAAAAAAACCTTTTCTTGTTCTTCTGCCTTCCTTTTTGATCTCAAGATAGTCTTCGGTGAAATTTCAAGTTTATCCTTACTACTTTGAATATTGGCAATAAGGCGAAGATAATTCAAATTAGGATCTTCACTATCTATATAGTTATTGATAATAGTTTCTTTATCTAAATTGCTTAATTCTTTAGGAAAATATATTGAGTCTTTCTCTCTGTGATGTTTTATTTCATATTTGTCTAAAAGCATTTGAGTAGATAAAGTATCAGTTAGCATCTTTTCTCTAATAATCTTTCCAAAGTATTCTGTTATATTTTTGCACTTTAGTAATTCATGCAGCGTTACTTTAGACATATCCATAAACTTTTGAAAGGACTCTTCTGTAATGTCCACATACACTTTCAATTTATCAAACAGTTCCCAAAAATCGTTCTTATAATTAAATTTAACTTCGCTATAAATACTTAGTAGACTAGTACTATCAATTGACTTAACAAACCTAGCAATATTTCCAAAGTATTTATTCACTGACATTTGCAATCGCTCAATAATTTCCGGTGTCCACTCTACAAGATAAATTTTATTATCTAAGTACTTTTTAACATTATAAAGTTCAATAAAGTCGTTAATATCTTTTGCCTCTTTTAACCCTGTATCGTAATCATCAATTAGAGCTATACATTTCCCAAGATTATTCCCATACATTAGGTCATTACTTGAATAATATTTCACACTTTTCATCTTCTGTCCCCTTTGTCCATATAGTATTTTATCCATGGAAATACAAAATATAATAGAATCTAAGAAAATTAAAATAGCTCCCAGTATACCTTAGTTCAAGTACTATTATACTGTAGAGTGAAAAAATTTTACGTATACTAAACCTATATCCACAAAAAAAAACTCCTGCCAAAGTACTAACAGAAGTTTCAATGAATAATTAATCCAAGCGAACATCTAATCAATGCTCCTCTTAGAATTCGTGTTCAAGATGCGATTCTTAAGCAAACGCTCCATAATAACTTCATGTTCCGGGTTTTCAGCTTTTCATGTGTTCCCATGACTTTATTCGTTCTTCTTCGGGTACAAGCTCCACCTAACCACGCTTAGAGCGAGTTTTGCCATAAGTGATGTAACCAATATGGATTCTCTAGCCAGTATACGTTGTACCGTATGTTCGACCCGCCCTTGTTTTTCCATTCGGCTTAATATTATATGGAGTAGGTATCTTTTTATCTTTCAGACAAATAGCAATATGACCAAGCCTAGTCCCGTTCAGGTACTTTTCGCCAATGGCTCAATAAATCGCTCAATATCCATGACACTACATCATAAAGCTGATATTCAACATACCGAAGTGACTTCTGTATTTACTTTCAGGCCTTGATCTTTTCCACAGTAGCTGCTTCTTCGTATAGCCTACAGGTCCAATTTCAGCATGGCCCGGATATTGAACCATACTATCCCAAGCGAGGCCTAGAAGACATAAATCTCCCCAAGGTTCATCATTCTATACAAGACAAACAGGTAACTTAATAAAATAAAAACAAGCCAGAGCGCATGACCATTCCGCGCACCAGCTTGTCCTATTTCAGGTTATTTTGAATGAATTCCCGCTCCGGCTTCTTCAGATACCTTAATGAATTCTCGAAGGAAAACAGGTACATGGATCATTTCTTGCAATAAATTTCTTAGAATGAACTAGGCCCATTCCCAAAATCTATTTCCTTGGCACATTATCATTCTCTCAAGCCAAACGTCAAAACCGTAGTTAAAAATCTGTGATGGTTTTTCAAAAGGTTCTTCGTGGTCTTGAAAAATTAAGTAATTCCCATCTTCTATTTTGTTTTTATCCATTACTAGAAAATCGCCTAGATAATACGCTATAGGAAGTATGTAATCAGGGCATTCCCAAAATGGATCATACAGAATTTGATTGATAGTAAAGAACTCCAATGAAGATCCAGAATCTTTGTGGTAGAATAATTTGGCGCCATTTGTTTTACGTAAAACTGTATATAAGCTTCAGGAAGATTACAATTTTGTGTTGAACTAAGAATAGCTATTTCTTGTTCAGACGCTGGTTTATTAAAAACGTATGTCGATTCATACAAGTAACCATCTTCGCTGATAATCAATCTTTTGTTATCGACATATAAATATTCAACACCTATTAATATATTTTCAACTGATGCCATATAGTGTAAATCTCTCCAATCTTAGCAGCATGCTAAATATCTCCTAATATAGGATGACTGCATACTCAATGATTGTAAACAACAAATAATAAAGTGACCGTCCCATACTAGGGCGGCCAGCTCCAAACTATCCTATACAGTTTATTAAACATAAACTTTCATCCCACTAATCAAGAGAAATCTCAATCACCTCATTGTATTTTTTCAAATAGTGCATGCCTTCAATTAGAAGATATTCCGGAGCAGCGGTTGTGTCAAACAGCAAGGTGTGTTCCTCCATGGTTTTGCCATCTGCTTGATTAACGTAGCCTTTATTTTCTGACGCTTTTAAAGGTGTTGTTCCCGCTCGTGTTACGACAGATAGTCCGTCCAGCCTCATGTCCACTTCTGTGGCTATTTTTATTTCAACTCCCTGCGCAGTTGTTGAGACTTGTTTCACCCTTAGTTCCTTATCTATGAGAATAAATGATGTTTCACCCGTTGAGGCCAGGGATACTTTCTCTTCTAGCTACTGATAGCCGACAAAATCATCTAAGACGATTTGGAGTGAATCCAGTTGTCTGGGCAAGGTCTCAAAGCGAATGTGAAATTCTCTTATATCAGTCAAAGGCTCACTTGTACCATGGATAAGTCCACTCCGAGTTTCCGTTGCTTTTACCGGACTCCCATTAGCTATTAATTGTATTCCTCCTAACGCATTACCAATTTTATAGAGATTGTCGACATCTAAGGTTCCCGTGATTTCCGTCATAATTGGTGTAGCTGTGATCGAGTTGAATGTAACTGTACCCTTGTCGACTGCAATCTTCTTGTTGATCGACTGCTCGATATGAGTCGGCAAAGCTCTATTGGGATTATAAGGGAATGTAATGGATCTTTCTTTTCTTTCACCGTTCTGATGGGTTTCCCAGAAGTGCAGCGTTAATTCTTTTGCAAAAGGGCTCACGCTATCAAAATTCATGGTACCTTTAATCTCGGTATGGTTGTCATTGATGTCGGACACGCCGCCTCTTGAACTTGAATTCGTTAAATACCCCCTTAATCTGTTGGGAGTAAAAAAGCTGACTGTATCGTTGCTCAGCCCATTGGGATTGGTAAATGTATAATACAGGTTCAATTGATTGGCATCGGATATTACTCCGTTAATCGTCATCTCTGTACCGTCTGCTAAACTCATTTTTTTGTCAACTCTTTGGCCCATGCCTTCCTCGTTGAATTGTTTCAGATCTCCATGAATGAATTTATCAAATCCAAAAATTTGTTTGCCGTAATAAGCAAAGGCATTGTAATTGTTGCCGGCTATAACTAGTACCAATAGTACAACGGCTGCGGTTTTCCAGAATGTTGGAATTCGTTTCACCCTTCCGGGAGCAGCCTTATCTAGAGAACTTCTTAATCTTGTTTCCAGCTCTTCTGGCGCTGTAATGGATTCTAAGAGTTTTTTCTCATCAGCTAGTCGTTTCTCGACGTTATCCATCAACTCTCCCCCTTATAATAATCTCTTAGTTTCTTCAATCCTTGAAAAACTCTTGATTTCACGGTTCCAATCGATACGTTCGTCATATCTGCGATGGTTTGGTAGTCAAGATCGTGCAGATATTTAAGCTGGATCGCTTCTTTTTGATGCTGATTAATGTGGATGAATAAGGCCTGGATGTCCATCTGCTGATCACTGCTTATGTAAGGGTCCTTGGTCATAGCCTGTCCCGCTTCTCTTTCATCCGTTCTTTGCAGATCGTCAAGCAATACAACTTTTTTGCGCTTCTGAAGCAAGCTTTTGCAGCTATTCACCAAGATCGTCCTGCTCCAGCTGTAAAAAGCTTCTTCGTTCTTTAGCTGATCGATTTTTTCGTAGAGTCTTACGATCATGTCCTCCATGGCATCCATAGCATCGTGGGTATTTCCCATGTAAGTGTAAGTAAGTTTATAGTAAGCATCTTTTTCAGACAGAATGAGCTGAAGTAACGCTTCTTTATTCCCCCTCTTAGCTTTTTTGACCAACTGAGCAACCTTCATGTCTTCACCTCTCTCCTCTATAAGAGGAAAAATCGCAGTAAAAAGTTCATTTTCCGTTAAAAGCTCTATTTCAAAAGAAGTGTGATCGTCAAATTTACTAAATCCATAAATGAATAAGCTATGCACACACGGTAATACATGTTATTATTTTACATATTTGGGTGACTATAAAATTAGTGAGGAGTTATCTAGTTTAGGCGTAACAATACTATTCTCAAAAAAAGAGAGGAATAAGACAAATGAAAAAAATCGGATATGTTGCCTTAGCATCCGCATTGGCATTTGGCTTCAGCAGTGCGGTATGGAGTCCGGCTGCATCAGCGGCAGAGACGGTTACAACGGTTCAGCCGATCAATTTGGCTGTAGGCGGCACGGTAACGGCAAGTGGAGAGAACGGAGCAGCTGAAGGGAAGAATAAAGCTTTCGACCAGTATGTTTTTTCCAAATGGTTAACATTCGGTACCCCGGCATGGCTGCAATATGAATTTACTGCCGACAAGATCGTGAACTCCTACTCCATAACAACCGCTGAAGATGCGCCAGATAGAGACCCGAAGAACTGGGTGCTCAAAGGGTCTATTAACGGAATCGATTGGGATGTTCTGGACACTCAGCAGAATCAGTTCGCGGGTGCTACCAGACACCTGAAAAAAACGTATTCATTCACCAATACGACTGCTTACAAATTTATCAAATTCGAGAATATCACCAACCAGCTAGGAAACAATCAGCTTCTTCAGCTATCCGAGATTGGTTTATACGGCCCTGATGTACAGACGTTCAAAACCATTAAACCTACGGTTACGGCCAGCGGAGAAAATGCACCAACGGATGTGAAGGCGAATCTCGTAGACGGAACAAGTACGACCAAGTGGCTGACCTACAGTAATACGGCCTGGCTGCAGTTCGACTTCGGCGAACAGGTAACCATTGACGGTTACGCCCTTACATCGGCCAAATCGAATAACAATACTGCCGATGCCGATCCCAAGAACTGGGTTCTGCAGGGCTCCAATAATGGCACATCCTGGACCAATTTGGACACACAAAGTAATCAGAACTTCAGCCTGCGGCATCAGCGTAAACATTACTTATTGAATGCGAATACAACCGCTTATCAATACTATAGACTGAGCAACATACAAAATCATAGCGGCTACACTACGCAATTGAGTGAAGTGGAATTCTCACGTACGAATGATATGTGGCATACCGAGAACCCGATTATTGAAATTCAAAATCTTGCGGGTTACGCTCCTTTCAATCAAGCGCTTCCTGATGCCCAGAAAGATATTCTGGCGATCTTGCGCAAAGTAAATGAAATACTGTATAAGAGTCCGGAGGATATGCCGGTCCGAGTAAAGAAAATTGTGGTACAAATTGAAGACGTCCCTGGTGCAGCGTGGATTTCGGGTGACAATGAGGTGAAAACACTGGGAATCAGCTCCCAGCATCTCGCCTACTTCGCAGCTAATACCAATGCTCTGCGCGACGAAATTATCGGCATGCTTTATCACGAATTGGGCCACGCTTATCAATACAGCAACTTCGATGTGGAAGCCGTAGCGGACAGCTTGCGTTTTGCAGCCGGTTACCACAATCGTTACGGCGTAAGCCCTGGTGGAGCTTGGTATAATACCGGCACCGCGAACTTCATCCGCTGGATTGAAGATACGAAGTACCGCGGTTTTATTCGTGCCTTGAATGCGACGAGCAGTCCCTACGGGCTGGATGCCAATCAATTTCAAGCTTGGAAAGAAAGCCGATTCTTATCAATTACCGGAATCGACGTGAACACACTATGGAATCAATATCAACAATCACTAACTAACAATTAATAGTGGTCTATTAACCTGAAAAGAGGAGCCGGTTTACGGCTCCTCTTTTATTATTTTTAACTACTTTTCGGTATAAATAATTGGCGTTACTTGGTCACTTAACAACCTCATAACGGAGTCTCAAAGAACCACTCGTTTCGTAGAGCTGTGTACCAATGATCTTGAGGCCCTTATTTGCCGCAATACAATCCAGGTATCTCTTGCCGCTCCCGAGAACGACAGGGTGGATAATCATATTGATTTCATCCATGAAACCAGCGTTTAGTAGACTCTGCACAAGGTCGGCACTTCCCGGAACGATAATCGTACCTACAATCTCTCTCTTAACCGCAGGGACAAGTTCGTTCAAATCACCGGCTAAGAGTGAAATTGTGTCGAAAGAACCTGCCACAATTTCAATCCACGCACCCATACAGGGTGCGACCTGATCGGCAGAAACCTTGATCGCGACCCCCTCTTTGATTTCAATCCACGCACCCATACAGGGTGCGACTGCGCTCCACATAATCAGCCGTGACGGTAGAGAATTTCAATCCACGCACCCATACAGGGTGCGACAAGGGGGAACGACATGGGGAAACAAATCACAGTCAATTTCAATCCACGCACCCCTACAGGGTGCGACCCAGCTTGTCACGCCCGCCAACAAACTCCACGGAAATTTCAATCCACGCACCCATACAGGGTGCGACACCGTCTTATGGGCGCACGTTTTGTTGATATCGAATTTCAATCCACGCACCCATACAGGGTGCGACACTAATTCAGCGATCCCTTTTGCTAGGCACCGATCAATTTCAATCCACGCACCCATACAGGGTGCGACGAGTATCACCATTTAACAACTAAGTGACGGACATATTTATTTCAATCCACGCACCCATACAGGGTGCGACCGGATCAGGCATTGATTTTCACCGTCCCCATAAGCGATTTCAATCCACGCACCCATACAGGGTGCGACCTTATTCGCCACATACCCAGCAACTGCGTCGGCATTTCAATCCACGCACCCATACAGGGTGCGACGGTCAATACGTCTTTGGTAAACGGTACTACTTATATTTCAATCCACGCACCCATACAGGGTGCGACGGCAGACATGCGGGTTAGGCTTCCAGGGTTACAATTTCAATCCACGCACCCATACAGGGTGCGACCTGGCGGGGAGTATCCTTACAAAACGCACATTTACATTTCAATCCACGCACCCATACAGGGTGCGACAACAGCATGAGTAAACAGGACATGATCGACGCGATATTTCAGTCCACGCACCCATACAGGGTGCGACTCCTACTCCAAACGAAGAGAGCGAGTTGAATCTGATATTTCAATCCACGCACCCATACAGGGTGCGACGTCAAGCTCATTAATGGCTTAACAGCTTACGTAAAAATTTCAATCCACGCACCCATACAGGGTGCGACATTACTGCCTACCTCTATACAAACGGCACCATTTGGATTTCAATCCACGCACCCATACAGGGTGCGACCTTTTTCAAACGTCATGATAAAAGGGTTCGCGTCTATTTCAATCCACGCACCCATACAGGGTGCGACCAAAAGCAGTCTTCTTGATTCGCGCTTTGTTCGATTTCAATCCACGCACCCATACAGGGTGCGACGAATACTCTCTCTCTGTTTTCTTTTTCTCTAGGATTTCAATCCACGCACCCATACAGGGTGCGACTTAGTTTATGTAATTTATATTAATGGTGACACCAATTTCAATCCACGCACCCATACAGGGTGCGACTGCGTTTTTTCAAGCAAAAACACCTCAAAAAACGGCTTTCCAGCTAGTAATCATAACTAAATACTTTAATAAAGCTTATTCACACTTACTTTATTTGTAACTTTTTCATCAAAAAGTATTATTAATGGTGCGAATCCCCCAGGGAAATCATGTTTGCTAGACATTCGCACTACATAATTAAAGGCCCTTCCAAGTCCAGAGATTCTTTTATGCCGACGTGCTCTACCTTATTTCTATAATTATTGCCCAGCTGATAAAACCTCAAGCTATCTTGTGCCGGATCAATAACTTCGATCAATTTCAATTTGAGAACGGCAAACTGCGTGGAATCAACGATGCATTCGAATACAGAATGCTGTACCCGCTGACCATAATTTTGACATATTTTTGATACTTTGCGCAACCTCCGCTGGTCGTGCTTACATCATACGTAATTAGAACAAGCATAAGCTGCACCTACTTCCATAGGAAAGGCGGATATTCATCCAGGTCATTACGCAAATACCGCGCCAATAATAGTGCCTGCACATGAGGGACCAATCCCCAAGAGATTTTCTCACCCAAATAAGGGTGGGTGATTTTCTCTTGCTTTTTACTTTGCCAAGCCGTCAGGAACTTCTTCCTGCCTTCGTCGGTCATGATCACAGCGCCATTTTCCTTACTCATAAAATCCTCACCGTTGATCACCTTTTTGTTAATTAAAGATAAGACAAACTTATCCGCATAAACACCACGCAGTTCCTCCATCAAATCAAGAGCCAGCGAGACTCGTCCGGGGCGATCCCGGTGCAGGAATCCGATATACGCATCCAGCCCGACTCCCTCCAAAGCAGACGCCGTATCATTAGCCAGCAGCGTGTAAGCGAGCGACAGCATAGCATTTACAGGATCGAGCGGCGGTCTGCGGGAACGGGTGCGATAATAGAAGTCTTCCTTTTGCTGCAAAATCATCGAATCAAACTGTTGGTTGTAGATTAAGGCTGCTTGTCCTTCCAAACCTCTGATCCGCTCCAAATCCTCGCACTCTCGTATGCTCAGCATGATGGATGTCAGCTGCCGGGAGGCCGCTTTATATTCCGCCACATCTATACGCAGAGGGTAATCTCGGGTCATCCGCTCCAGAATCCACTTGTGGTTATAAATTTTACCTGTAATGAAGTTACGGGCAATTCTCGCCGATAGAAGCTCATTCTCGGATACAAGACTTTGTTTTTTTCGTAAAACAACGTTTCCCTTGCTTGCACCTATTACCCTAGCCAGAAATCTGCCGTTCATGGTCAAGAATACAATGGAAATATTCCGCTCCGCACAATAACCCATTAAGGCCGGACTTGCGCCTGTGTAGCCGAATGCCACCACAGACTCCAAATTATGAAGGGGCAGTCTGCCCAGTCTCTCCTGTTCTTTCAACAGAACGATATTATCGCCATCCAGTGATAGGTACACATCCGGTTGCGTAATAAAAAGCGTGTTCATGAGTTTCTTCATTCCTGGATTTTCCCCTCGACATAACTGCGGACCGTCCGCTTATTCATGACCTCCGGTAAACAGATCGATTGCAGGGAACAGCTTTGGCAAAAAGAACCTGTTTTTACTTTCGGTGTATATCTCCGTGTGTAATACTCATTCATTTCAGAGACAATTAATTTCACTTTATTTTTGATTTCCACGGTTAGGGGCACTTCGACCCTGCGCTTAATTTCATTATAAAACAGATAACCCCTGTCTATGCGGCACAGCAGCATTTCTTCAAGGCATAACGCTTGCGCAGCCAGCTGCAGGACATCGGCATCGCTAGTTTTAGGCTTGCCGCGCTTGTATTCGACAGGAAAAGCCGCATAGCGGCCTTCGGCACCATGGATCTGAACGCCTTCATCGTCCTGAATAAACTCCACCACATCGCAAATCCCTGTAATTCGGAGCTCTTCCGATTTCACAGGCATGGCGCGCACCGTAAGCTTGTCGCCCCGCTTCTCTCTGACGAATGGCTGATCTGCTTTGCGGTGAAGATATTCACCCTCCACGGTTTTCACATTTTCTTCCCACTGCTGTTCAATATGGATAAGAGCCCACTGCCGTCTGCAAAATTCGAAATGCTGAATACCCGAGAGCATTAAATAAGGTTCATCTTCGTTAGCGGCCATCCACAACTTCTGCCTTTAGACCTTCTAATTCGCTTAACTCAATGTCATAATCTTCGAAGTTTCTCGGCTCTTCATTCCTTGATCGAACAGACAAAGAGCGGTGCACTTTGGCAGATGAATATTGACCTAGTTTGGAATTATGCTCCCACCAGTACACTTTATGAACCTCCATACTTCCATCCGGTCTGGCTGCGGACAAATCATTCTCGAATAAAGTAACGAGCGCTTCTTTTATTTTCTCTGCATCCTCATTCGTAAACCCGGTTTTATCAGCAAGCTGTGTATTGATACTTCCATAGAAGACATACAGGCCAAAATCCACGCGGTGTTTCATCCCCATCGTATCCGATCCTCTATCCTTACCCGGTTCGGAGTTGACGCTTTTGGTAATTTGCATACTGGTAATATCGATCGGATTCACACTCTTTGCCGTGTGGATCGAAACCGGGCCTCGTACGCCAACGGAGACGCTTCCTCCTTTATCCGATCCTTTGAAAGCAAACACTTGACCAAAGCTGCGGACATCTATCCAGCTCTGGCAAGCCACACTGGCGAATTCTTCACTCGACCCGGTTTTGGATTTCAGAATTTTATTCAGCTCCGCATTGCCGTCTGCCCGCTCTCTTAAACTGCCGTAAGCATCCACTTTCCGGTCATTGGATTGTACAAAAATAGACTCTCCCATGTCTTGCAGCCGGTTTCTAATCTTGCGTTTAATGGCTACATCCGATATTTCTCCGTGCCCGTCATAGTTTTGTCTTGGACGATTGCCATTCAAAGGATCTCCGTTCGGATTGGCCCCTGTCACCGATACGACCACTGCAAAATCTACCTTATGATCCAAGCTGCTCATCGTTTATCTCTCCTCATCATGAGTTACATCTTGTGTATCCTCATTTTTATTTTTCTTTTGATAGAGCTCATGACGCTGGCTATAAAAGCCTAATAAATATTTGCCGCTTAATGGCTTATTATTAAAATCTTCCATCTGAAACCTGGAAGCGACCTCGTCAATAATCTTGGACAAATAAGTGGCTTTCGTTCCCATCTTAGTCTGGTAAGGCTGTAAACTGGATTGTATCGTCATCCATGTCCTGGCGGGATGCTTCGAGAATGAATTCATATACCGGATGGCATTGCTCGAGCGCGTTTCTTCCTTTCCCAGGGCCTGTCTTTCCAGAACATCCGCCACCGCCAGCAAGCGTCCGAACAAATAATCACGGTTATTGGTTTCCGTATCTAATGCCAATTGCAATTCCTCCTTTTTGTTAATCAAAGCACACGCAATGCTGAGCGTCTTCTCCCATTCCCATTTCTCCATGGATACCGGATTCGAGGCGCGATGGAATGCACTGTTTACAATGTCCCGGGGAATCGGGCTGCCGTCTATAATACAGGGCAGCATCCGCTCCATGAGCCCTTTGACGATCTTGTCGCTTGCTCTTGGCCCATAGGCGGCAAAGGCTATATCTTTCGTTGCAGGAGCCCCGTAGAATCTCACGAATTCACCGTGCTCATTTTTGCGGTAAAGATGAAGCCATACACAAGTGGAATGCCACTTAACCAGCCTGTCCAGATAAAGCTCTTTGTTCATATTCCGGTAGTACAAGACGGCCATCCGTCCTGTCGTCGCCGAATCGAGAATCATAATATTGACATCGGATTTGGAAAATTTGCCTGGATCAGAGGTAATTTGATTCTTATAGCCATCCAGCGCTTTAGCCACTTCACCGGCAAACGCCTGATTCGTATTGGACTTTATAGTGGCTGCCACAATCCGATCCGGATCGATGGAGAAAGTATCCTCCGCTGGATCGGGAATATCCAAGGCATCGTTCCCCCATACCAGAAATACGCGCTGTTCCACGAATTTTCCTTGACGGTTAACCAGCCACTTCAGTGCGTTATGAGCTTTTTGCGATACTTCGTAGCTGATACTTGCGGCATCCCTGCTCTGATTGAATCGTCCGCGGAATGTAAAACCCGACGTATCATTGGCGGAGATTAACTTGGCTTTATCCGCTGCATTCCGGATCTTATTCGCGTGCTTGTCCGTACTGGGCAGCATCTTCCCCGTCACATAGCAAATATCTTCATCACCCAGGCGTCCCCTGTAATAGCGGATAAAAGATTCGTACATCGCGGGGTCCTTCCAAACATCCGTTAAGATGCTCCGGGGCGAATACACATTGAAACGGACAAAAGCGCTGTCCTGCTCGCCGGCTAACACTCCAAATATCTCCGGCTTCTGTGGATAGAGCGATTCGTATTTCTTATCCCATTTAGTCAGGAGCATGTTATTCTCATCGACACACAAAATTTTATGCCCGACCAGATCTTGTATGAGCTGTCCCTTGCTTAAGTAACGATAGATGCTCTGCACCTTGGAATCTGCCGAGGGCGATTCCGCCCAATTCTTCAACTCCTGAATGTAGACTGCAAATGGCTCCTCATCCTTCACTTTACCGCCGTAAGCTTTGAAATCTCCGGCCACATAGCTTAATTTGTCGTGAAGCGGATATGGCGAAATGACCGCCCCGGCGCGGCTGGCCGACTTCTCCGTGCACGGAATTAACGTGCTTGCATCGCTTTTGTCAATCACGAAAGCCGAATGAAATTCTCCATCTTCCGTAATTTCCACTTGAATGTGTGCATTCTGAGTGGTGTGAGAGACGGGCAGCAGCGTAAATTCACGATCATTGTACGTCTTCTCAATCTCACCTACACGGTCTAAATTCGATTCATAGGTTTCATACAAATTGAGCAGCCAGCTCATAGACTTCCCTCCTCTCCCCACCTTGCTGACAGCTCGTCTACCAATTCCATATTGCTCGCATCAAAATGCTTGGCTTTCATGTCCGAAACTTTACGAACCTGCGTACACTGATCCGGTCTGGGGAATGAAATAATGCCGTTCTTCATTACGGGGCTCCATAAACGTACTTCCATTTGATTCCGGCCGGTTTCATCCGGATAGTTAATACCGTGCACCATATTTCCCAGATGAATATCACCGTAATCATCATAAAAACTTTCACCTTCGCCAAAAGAGCAAGGCTCCACGTATCCTTGACATTCCCTGGTACCGAGGAAAATATCCCGGCGCCCACCGGCCTGAAGACACCGTTTGAGAACATTATGATGCTTATGCTCGTTACGGTCGTGTTCCAGATCCGCGCGATTCATATTGAATTCAAAGTGGCAGCGCACTTGATAGCGCGGTTCCTTCAAATACGTGTAATTTGCAAGAGTATTGCCTCCGCTGTAATCCATCGGACGTATACCTTTTGACTCCATCCGGATGGGATTCATGATGCGCACTTCATCTATAATGAAATAGATAGTAGGTTTCCAGTAAACACTCTCGACAATTCCCTTCAAAGCTTGATATGTCGGCACTTGATACGAGAGCTTCTCCCCACCCAGCTTCGTTAAAGGATCTGTGAATAAAGCATAGTCGCCGTAGACGACAAATTCGATTGAATTTCTCATTAGTTGACCTCCTTCCTCATCTTGTTTAATGTAAGAGCCCATCTTCTACCCGAGAGGCTCTATGTCGTGTATGTTAATATAAATTCATACCCAGACTGCTATCATTTGTAGTATCCACACCAAATTCCTCGCTGTAAGCTCCTTCTTTTAATACCAGTATCTGACCATCCAGACAGCGTTCCAAGCCACCGTTCTTGTCCAGTTGCTGCAACTCATAATCAAACAGATTTATCGTATACTGCTGTGCTTTCCGTAATAATCTGGAGAGTTCTTCAATCCGCCTGGCACCGTTCAACTCCGCAATAATTGCTTTGCCTTCCTCTTGATAAGGAACGATCACTGCTTTGGTTGCCGAATCAATGACGTGAAAATGCTCCGCCGCTGTCAGATAGCTATTGGCCAGGAATAAAGGAATTCTCTCTTTCGTATTGCTGTAATAGTCGTGACAATAAGTATTCTCTTCTTTACTGCCGAACAACAATCGGGTCATTCCTTGCCCTAATTTGGGGATCTGGTAATTCAACTCTAATTCGTATTTTTTATAAAATTGTTGAAAATACCTCTCCATCGCTTGAACGGAAAGTATATGACCGCCGTGCTCGGATGAGTTTCTTTCCAAGTCGATCAAAATCTGTTTGGAAATTTGCTTGCCTGTTTTCACTTCTTTCAAACGATCCAGATTCTCTTCCTCATGGTCAATCACATATACTTGCTGCAATTCATGTTCTCCATGCCGATTGCATCTGCCTGCAGCTTGTGCGATGGAATCAAGCCCTGCCAGTGAACGGATGACACATCCGAAACTCACATCGACTCCCGCTTCGATTAACGGCGTGCTGACGCAGATAACTTTGTCTCCTTTATCCAAAAGCTTCCGCACTTCATCCAGAATCTCTTTGCGGTGTACCGCGCACATAGATGTACTCAGATGATAGACCGGGACATCACTGACCGTCGTGAGCAGCTGCTGGTACAGCTTTTTCACTACAGACTTCGTATTTAAAATGGCCAGAACACTTCGTTTCTCTTCAATAATCTGCGTAATAAACTCCGTAAGCTTGTCATTATTGAAAATTTCAGTGGTCGCTCTATCCAAAATCTCTACCCGTGTAAACTCCGTAATCACGTCTTGCAGGTTATCGATCATTTCAGCATCCGGGCTGAGATTCAGCTTATGCTCAACAAAATCCAGTGCAGGCTGTGTAGCCGTACACAAGACAAGACTGGCGTTTCCATATATTCTCAGGAAATTTAAAGCTTCATTAAATAAGGACACACAGGAGACGGGAACCTTCTGCACTTCATCAAACACTAGGACCGAGCTGCTCAGATTATGCAGCCTGCGGATATTCCGGCTTCCCTTGGCATAGAACACGTTCAGGAATTGCACCATCGTAGTAAAAATAATGGGAACATCCCAGTTATCCCGGGCTAATTTCAGCTTTTGCCGAACATTGATCATGCCGTCCATATGCTCATCATCACCATCTATATCGTCGATCACATTAGAATGATGCTCCAGAATGTTCGCTTCATCCTGAAGTATCCGGCGCACTTCTGCTGCGTTCTGCTCGATAATGGTCGTATAAGGCAGAACATAAATAATATGCCGCTTGCCATATTCTCTGGCGTGCTTAAGGGCATATCGCAGACTCGCCAATGTCTTGCCGCCCCCCGTCGGAATCGATAATGTATAAATTCCTGAGGGCTTCTCTGCAAAACGGTCACACTGCTCAGACATCTCGCTTCTTAGCCGGTTGATTGAGGACAGCGTCTTATTCGGATCGCCAAATCGCCCGATTTTATCAAGAAGTCTTTTGTAATAAGTATCAAAGAGCTCTTCGACCGGCTGTACAGGTTCTTCTGCTGCGTTCTCTTCAAACCTTCTCGTATTGGTCCGATCCGCATCAATCAGTGTACTGAATACAAACTTGGTTAAGAACATACACCTCGCTTCCATGCCCATAGGAGAGGTTTTAGCCAGATAGCTCTCTAATTCTTCTGAAGCACGGTCCACATAGAGATGAAAATCTTCCTTGCTCATCACCATTTGGAAAAAAAGCGCCACACTCCGGTCAAATTCCGTCAATTCTTTATCACGCACACGCTGTAAATAATTCGATTCTAACTCAGGATTCAGAAAATCCTGCAGATAGGAATGATGAGAAATAATAGCGTTCCCTATGATCTCTGCCAGAATTCCTTTAATCCGATTGATTTTTCCGGTATGAAAGGATTCATATAACAGTTTGCCTCCGGCGGTTGAGTGATCCACACTCCCCCGCTTTGGCGGGGCTTCCGGATTGTATACCGCTTCCAGAATGTAATTACGAAAAGCATTCGTGTATTTCCCCATATCATGCAGCAAACCAGCCAATCCACAAATGTGTTTGAGACCTATACCAGCACCGTAACCTTCAGCAAGAGATTGTACGCCGAGTAGATGCTCTTCTACGCTCTGTTGCTCCTCATCGCTTTCACGAATATGGGCAATATAATTCAAGTTGTCACCTCCTCATCAAAAAAATCAATGTAACCTAAGAAGTAGTTCCATATACCTATATAATTTACTAAACCTTCCATAAAGTAATTCTACAGACTCATTATAGTTCCTTCCTAAAATATACATATTTCGATATTTTTTTGGGTTATGTGAATTGAGAATGTTTTATTATCAGCTTGCAGCTGTTTTTAACGCAAAAAAACCTCTTCGCGAAGTTGCGAAGAAGATTTTGTTGTGGAAATAGATCGGTCTTGAGACGTGCTTATTAAATGGCATTTCTCAAGCCACGCACTTATGTAAGGTGTGACGAACCCAGTCACTTTATCCCACATACCTTTGATTATTTCAATCCACGTACCTACGTAAGGTGCGACTCAACCCCCTAGTCATTTCCAAGAAGATAGCTATTTCAATCCACGCGCCTACGTAAGGTGCGACGACATGCAGCCTATTGAAAGAGAGGTGCGATAGTATTTCAATCCACGCACCTACGTAAGGTGCGACCTTTAAATCAATGAAAGAAGCCGCGAAGTTACGTATTTCAATCCACGCACCTACGTAAGGTGCGACTTAGACTTGGAGCAACAAGATTTAAATCTTGCCATTTCAATCCACGCACCTACGTAAGGTGCGACTCGAAACAATTCGACCGGTCGATAAGGAGCCTTTTATTTCAATCCACGCACCTACGTAAGGTGCGACTGAATAAGGTAAAGCGGACCCTCGATAATGTCCAATTTCAATCCACGCACCTACGTAAGGTGCGACCAAACCATCAGTAGGATCGTTTATTTACATTGATATTTCAATCCACGCACCTACGTAAGGTGCGACCGATTTTAATCACGCAAGGATTGCGAACATTCGCGATTTCAATCCACGCACCTACGTAAGGTGCGACTTGGCGGTCTGTTGGATACTTGGATTCGTGCTTAAATTTCAATCCACGCACCTACGTAAGGTGCGACCCAAGCACCTTGGCTCCAATGGGACCGCCTAACACAATTTCAATCCACGCACCTACGTAAGGTGCGACGGGCCATGGGCGATTGCAATCAGCAATCGGATATTTCAATCCACGCACCTACGTAAGGTGCGACGTAAAGCCTAATTGCTCGGCTGTCCGAATGGCTATTTCAATCCACGCACCTACGTAAGGTGCGACCGGAGATACACTTCTCAGAGCTCAGTGTAGCAACATTTCAATCCACGCACCTACGTAAGGTGCGACGCAAAAATAACATTTTTTTAGTAAGACAGTTGCAATATTTCAATCCACGCACCTACGTAAGGTGCGACTTGGCGAGATAGGCCGCCGCGATCTGCTCCCAGGATTTCAATCCACGCACCTACGTAAGGTGCGACTCTTCCGGTAGGCATAGAAACAGATTCGATTGTAATTTCAATCCACGCACCTACGTAAGGTGCGACACCGATTTTCAAGCAAAAAAACTTAAAAATCGAACCTTCTACTAAAAACAACTACAAACTCACTCAAATAAACAAAATAAAGAATTACTATATTTGTGAAATTATCCTCAAAAAGAAAAAGAATTGGTGCGAATCCCCCAGGAAAATCATGTTCGCTTGGCATTCGCACTACAATAATAAGAAGCTGTCCATGATCTCGAATTTGTAAAGAAAGTTACGCAGAATCATTCCTGATTTTCCCATATTCTAACGGTTTAATCAACTCTGCTATCCTACTTCTCATCCATCGGGTTGTATCCCGACAAGAAATTCTTCCAATCTAATTTCCCAAGAAGAAGTCCCCAAACAGAAAAAACAGAAAGTCACCCTTACTTCCTCTGCCGACGCTTCCGGATTGCCGTAGCAGATGTTGTCTTCGATGGTTCCGCTGAACAAGAAGGCATCTTGCGGCACATAAGCAATTTTTCCGCGAATTTCTTCCCGAACAACTTGCCTTGCAGCAGAATTTCCCCGCGGTCTAGGGGATAGAAACCAAGGAGCAGTTTGATCAGCGTGCTCTTGCCGCTTCCGCTGGCTCCTACAATGGCGGTAACCTGGCCTAACGCTTTGCGGCGGCTCTGCGCACGCTTGGTCGTGGTAGCCCGCACGATGTTGCGCTGGACAAAATCCTCCATACGCGAAATCTCTTCCGACTGGTAGGAAAATTCGACGTTGCGGAATTCCACCATGGCTTCCGACACCTGTTGGCTTTCCCAAGTACCGATCCTTACCGGCTCTTCTTCGTCCAAAATTTCTTGAATCCGCTGTGCGCCGGCTAACAAATTCTGCGCAAGGGATAGTACGGTTCCGAAGGTCATGATCGCATGGGTCAAATTGATTTGCAGAACGGCGAATGCATCCACGGCGCCCATTCCAATCACGCATCTATGCAAGGTGCGACTTTACCCTCAATAACTTTCTGCTCCATACCAAAACATTTCAATCCACGTACCTATTATGTAAGATGCTACGAAGGACTGTTAATGTCCATTGAGAGAGTATATCAAATTTCAATCCACGCACCTACATAAGGTGCGACGTACTGCTCTTTGACACTGTATCCTTCTGGTAGATTTCAATCCACGCACCTATGTAAGGTGCGACCCTGGGAACCGAATTCGGTTTCCAAGGCTTTTTTTGTATTTCAATCCACGCACCCATGTAAGGTGCGACCAAAAATCATACACAGATAAGCTCAGAGCAAGTATTTCAATCCAAGCACCCATGTAAGGTGCGACTGTACCTTTTTTAATGTAATCAAGCATGAGTTGGCGATTTCAATCCACGCACCCATGTAAGGTGCGACTTAAGCAGGCAGCAAGGGGGCTTAGTGAGGAGCAATTTCAATCCACGCACCCATGTAAGGTGCGACTCCCTGCATAGTCACATCGCTTTCCGGCCACCACATTTCAATCCACGCACCCATGTAAGGTGCGACGCGGACAAACCGTACCAATCGCAGCAAGTGAAATATTTCAATCCACGCACCCATGTAAGGTGCGACATTGAAGGTGATTTTCTCACCGTTCTTCATTTTTTATTTCAATCCACGCACCCATGTAAGGTGCGACATGAATTACGTCCATTTGAAGGCTTTGAGCTGGAAATTTCAATCCACGCACCCATGTAAGGTGCGACTAAGGACACTGAGGAGTTGGGAAGCTCCGAGTGCTATTTCAATCCACGCACCCATGTAAGGTGCGACTACCTCGGCTTTGAGGAGATTGTGCCTTTAAAAGAATTTCAATCCACGCACCCATGTAAGGTGCGACGCCGATTTTCAAGCAAAGAAACTTAAAAATCGAACCTTTTACTAAAAATATGTTTAAATTATCCGAAATAAACAAAATATAAAATTACTATATTTGTAAAATAAATCTCAAAAAGTAAAAGATTCGGTGCGAATCCCCTAGGGAAATCATGTTCGCTTGGCATTCGCACTACTATAATATGAAGCTAGCCCATGTTCTCGAACTAAAAGAAAGCTTCTCAAGGATCATCCCTGATTTTCCCATATTCTCGAGCTTTAATCAACTCTGCTATCTTACTTCACTTCCATCGGGTTATATCTCGACCAGAAATTCTTCGAATCTTTTTACCAAGATAAAGTTCCCAAACAGAAAAACAGAAAGTCCCCAGGACTCCCTGTTTTCGGTCTGTTTCATTCCTATGCTCATCATATAATTCCCTAATCGATCTACCCATACAACTGCGCATAATACCCGCCCCGTGCCAGCAAATCCTGATGCGTCCCCTGCTCCACTATGCTTCCCTGGTTCATGACGGTGATGGAATCGGCTTTCTCCACGGTGCTGAGGCGATGGGCGATCAGAATGGTCGTGCGTCCTTTCATCAACTCGTTCAAGGCCTTCTGCACCCAGTATTCCGACTCGTTATCGAGGGCGGAGGTCGCCTCATCGAGCAGCAGAATAGGAGCATTCTTCAAGATGGCCCTGGCGATCGCGATACGCTGCCTTTGACCGCCGGACAGAGAGGCGCCGCGCTCCCCCACTTGGGTCTGGTACTTCTCGGGCAGCTCCTGGATAAAAGCATCGGCGTATGCAGCCCCGGCCGCCTCCCGTACTTCCTCTGCCGACGCTTCCGGATTGCCGTAGCGGATGTTGTCTTCGATGGTTCCGCTGAACAAGAAAGCATCTTGCGGCACATAAGCGATTTGCCCGCGAATTTCTTCGAGCGTGTAGTGTCCGAACGACTTGCCTTGCAGCAGGATTTCCCCGCGGTCTACGGGATAGAAACCAAGCAGCAGCTTGATCAGCGTGCTTTTGCCGCTTCCGCTGGCTCCTACAATGGCGGCAACCTGGCCGGGCAGCACCTTCATGGACAACTCGCACAGCACTTTTTTATCCGACTGATAGGAAAATTCGACGTTGCGGAATTCCACCATGGCCTCCGACACCTGTTTGCTGTCCCAAGCACCGATTCTTACTGGTTCTTCTTCCTCGTTCAAAATTTCTTGAATACGCTGTGCGCCGGCTAACGAATTCTGCGCAAGAGAAAGTACGGTTCCAAAGGTCATGATCGCATGGGTCAGATTGATTTGCAGGACGGCGAATGCAGCCACGGTGCCCATTCCTATGAGGCCATACGCATACAGCAAACTACCGATGACGATAATTCCGCAGAATGTCACATAGCTGACAAAATGGTTAATGGCGGTCTGCATCCCGTTCTTATGGGCCGTTTGCTCCGCAATCTTGGTCGCCTGCTCGTTCAGGCTTTGATACTGGGCATAAATCGGGCGAATATGAAACAATTTGACCAGTTGAATGCCGCCGATAAAATCCATGAATTTCTCGGTCATTTTGCCGAGCAATTGAAGCGAATGCCCGTACAAAACCCGAATTTGCCGGGCGAACCGGACGCTGACCGCTAAGGAAATGAGCAAAGTAGCCAGCGATACGGCGGCAAACTGCCAGTGAAGGATGAACATCGCCACGATCGAGCCTATACTGAACACGATTTGCAGCAGCATCATAAAATAAATACTGGAGTATGTGAGTTCAAGCGCGTTGACGTCATTGTTCACACGCGAGAGCAAGTCGCCATGATGCGTCTGCTCCAGATATTTGGCGCGGAGACGGCAAATTTTGTAGTAAAGACGTTCCCGGATGTCTAAGATCGTATATTCGACGCTGCGCTGATAGAGATAACTGAATGCCGGGGAAATGATATTCTCAAGCAGCAGGGCTCCTGCCAGGATGTAAAAGGCTTGGTATATCAGCGATGTATCCCGAGACTCCGCATAATTGACCAGACTTTGGACGACCAAGCTGAAAGAAATCAGAAACAAGGTTTGATTAACCGCAGCAACACCCATCCCGAGAAAATACTGCTTATTGCGACGCGGGTTCATATAGCGCATCAAGGACCCCAGCTCTTTGACATAAGAGATCCATCCATCCGTCTTCACGTATACATCACCTCCTTACGCTTCTCAGTTCCGGCAAATTCTTGATAGTAAGACTTGGCGTACAGCCCCTTCTTATCCAGCAATTCGGCGTGAGTGCCCGCTTCCGCAATCTCCCCGTTCTCCATTACCCAGATGGCATCCGCGTTCTGGACGGTCGAGAGCCGGTGGGCGATAACGATGGTCGTCCTTTCTTTCATGAGGACATTCAGCGCTTCCTGGATCGAGATTTCAGACTGCGGATCCAGCGCGGAGGTGGGCTCGTCCAGCAGCAGGATGGGAGCATCCTTGAGAAAAGCGCGCGCAATGGCAATTCGCTGGCGCTGCCCGCCTGACAGAAATCCACCGCGTTCCCCCACATGCGTCTGATAGCCCTCGGGCAGCTCCATAATAAACGAATGCGCATGAGCCGATTTGGCGGCTCCAATCACCTCGTCCATCGAAGCCCCCTCCCTGCCATACCCGATGTTCTCCGCTACCGTGCCGCTGAACAGGAACGAATCTTGAGTCACGACGGAGAAATGGGACCGAAGCGCGTCCAGATTACAGCCGTTAATCGGCTGGCCGAACACTTGAATCGTCCCCTGTCCGGCTGCTAAAGGATGAAATCCGCATAACAGTTTAATTACGGTGCTCTTCCCTCCGCCGCTGGCCCCCACTAATGCTATGGTTGCCCCTTCCGGCACGGTAAAACTCAGATTCTTCAAGATGAGGGAGTTGCCCTCGTAAGCAAAAGAAACAGCCTGGAATGAAACGGGCGGAGCGCTCCTCCGCTCAATCGCATGTCCTTCTTGATTCTCGGCAGGCTCTTCCACGATTGCCGAGATTCTTTTTAAAGCTCCGCTCATTTCAAACGTATGCGTGATAAGCTCCGGGATGTGCTCCAGCGGTTCCAAAGCTAGATTCAACAAATAGAGAAAAGCGATTAATTCTCCCGTACCCAGCAGCCCTTGAGAAATCAGATAGCTGCCGTAGCTCACCGCAAAAATAATCGGGCTGAGCATCAGCGTGGACAGGAGCGGATTTACCCAAGCCTCTCTTTTCTTCACTGCCAGTTTCTTCTGTGCCGTCAGTTGAAGCAGGGACTGATACGAACGGAACATCATCCCCGACAACAAATAACTTTTTACAACCGGCATACCACCCAGGGTATCTTGTAAATTGGCATTCATCCGTCCCATGTTGGCTTGAGCTTCTTCCGTCAGCTGCTGAAGCTGCTTCCCGATCCACTGCGATACAAACAAGGAAACCGGAAACAGCAGCAGACTGTACACCATCAGCTCCCATTGAATCCAAATCAGATAAATAAAGCAGCCTGCGAACAGCAGCGGGTGATAGAACCACTGGGCGAGATCGCGGATCATAAATTGATGAATGAGCTGCAAGTCGTTGTTCATCCGGGATAAAACGTCACCGGTGTGCTGTTTTTCAAGTGAGTGTACCGGCAGTTTGCCGACATGGTTCATCACATGGTTGCGAATATCCCTCACAGCCCGCGCACTGCTTTTCTCCACCCCGTAAGCCATGAAATATTTGGCCGGCACCCCAATCAGAATAACGACAAAAACCGTATAAACGAGTTGGGTGACGACAGGGCCCGCCCCGTTCTCTGCCTGGGTGGTTAACCGCTCGATCAGACTGCCTGTCCACACTTCGATCACCGCTGCCGCAACAGCAGAGGCAATCCCGACAATCATCCAGCCTTTATGGAATTTCACGAAGGATAATAGCCAGCGGACGGCTTTCCATAGAGCGAGTACCCGTTCACGTTTTTGCAAAGCTTTGTGATCCCCTTTCAAGACATGCGGGTGTCCGTCAGTTTCCATGCAGCACCTTCTGCGAACGGTCGCAGCGCTCCGCGATCTGGTTAAGTATGCTCTCAACGACTGGCGCCGTTTCATCAATGCTTTCGGTTTCCAGCAGCTTCTCATGAATTCCCGCAAGCTTGTATTCCGCATACGCTTGCAAGGCGGCTTCCCTCCAGGAAGGAAGTTGATTCTCAAGCCGGAAAGCATCGCTGTCCGCGGCTATTAACTCATGAATGTTCGCCGTCACGGAGCCCTTGTTGATTAGTTGAGCTTCATAGGTCAAGGTAGCCTGTACCTTTTGCTCGACGCGTCTGCGGATCAGAGGGTGCTCCATCATTTCTTTTTCCGTAACTGACAAATCTCCGAGTATTTCTTCCAGTTCGTTCTGCGTGGTTTCCAGAGGGGTAACGCTCTGCTTAATCCAGGAATCGATCATAATAAGATCCGAGACGGCATACCCTCTCTTCTCCATCGTCTGGGCCACTTCAAACATTAAATTCCCGCCGAAACAGTATCCGATAAAGACATAAGGCCCCCGCTCCTGTATCCGGATAACGGCATCCACATAACGATTCAGCATGTCCTCGTAGCTCGGGGTATTCTCAATAAAATCAATCCCATACAGCGCAAACCGGTTCTCCAGCTTGTCCGCTAACAGCCGGTAGCTGATCCCGAATCCGCCGCCTGGCGGGAAACAGAACACATTCATTGCGCCTTGCTTGTTCAGCCTTGTAAAATGGTGATCGTCCCGTTCAAATCCGGACTCCCAATTCTCTAAGGCGATCGCCTCGACGGTTAACTGCTGAAAGCCTTGTTGCAGAGGAATTTCAACGCCTGTCTCGTCATAAATCGTTTGAATCAGCCGCATCAGGCTCAAAGAGCTTCCGCCGAGTTCGAAGAAGTTGTCCTTCACGCCGATATGCTCCAGACCGAGTATTTCCTGCCAGATTCCCACCAGCTTTATTTCGAGCAGCGATCGCGGCGCGACGTATTCCGTGCCGCTGCTTGCGCCCGCTTCCGGAGCCGGCAGCGCTTTGCGGTCGATCTTGCCGTTAGGCGTCAGCGGCATCCGCGGCAGCTGTACGAAGTGCGATGGAATCATATACCCGGGCAGCTCCCTGGCCAAGGCTTCTTTCAGTTCGCTGCCTCTAAGCTTCACTTCCGCTACGAAATAAGCGCACAGCTGACTTTGGCTGTCCGCCGTTTCACGCGCGACTACGATCGTTTCCTGGACGCGTCCGGTCTTCAGTAGCTGCTCTTCGATCTCGCCCACCTCGATCCGGTAGCCCCGGATCTTCACTTGATGGTCAATTCTGCCCATGTATTCGATATTGCCGTCCGGCAGCCATCTGGCGAGATCGCCCGTCCGGTACATCCGCTCACCCGGCTCGAACGGGTTGTCCACGAACTTCTCCGCGGTCAGGTCAGGACGGTTCAAATATCCTCTGGCGAGTCCGACCCCTGCAATGCATAACTCACCGGCTACCCCTAACGGCAGTAATTGATCCGAAGAATCAACAATGTAGATCCGGTGATTCTGAATAGGACGCCCGATGGGCACCGACTTCCAATCCTTGTCTTCCGCTGATGCTGACCAAACCGCTGTTACAATCGAAGCTTCGGTCGGGCCGTATGCGTTAAAAAACTGGACGTTGTCTTTCCACTGCTGCACGAATTCAGCAGATACCGCAGAGCCTCCGGTGATCAGCTTTTGGAGGGCCGGCATATTCTCCGGGTTCAAATAGGTTGCATAGGTCGGCGGCAGTATTGCAGCTGTAATCCCGTTCTCGTTCATGTAGGTTTCGAACAACCGGTAATCGAGAATGGTCTCCTTCGATGGAATATATAAGGCAGCCCCGAAAAATAACGCTTTGAAGATTTCCCAGCAGGATGCGTCGAAAGACAAGCTGGCAAACTGGACGACTCTGTCCCGTCCGCTGATCTGCAAGGTTCTTCCGAACATCGTCTTCAGGCTGCTCAGCCCGCGATGTTCCACCAGTACACCTTTGGGCTTGCCGGTTGTTCCTGACGTATAAATGACATAGGCCAGATGATCCGGTCCGCTGGCCGGCTCCAGATCCGAACGATTCTCGCTGTAAGAATCTTCCCGGTCCAAGGCGATCATGGTCCCCTCAAAAGACACACGCTCCCGCAAATGTTCCTGAGTCAGCAGCAGGCTCGCCCCCGAATCTTCCAGCAAATAGCGGATTCGCTCCTCCGGGTATTCCGGATCAATGGGCACGTAAGCGCCCCCTGCTTTGAGGATGCCGAGGATGCCGACTGCCATCTCCAGGGAGCGGCTGAGCATCAGTCCAACCAGTTGATCCGGCTTAACTCCTGCATCCCTCAGCGTCCTTGCCAGCCGGTTCGCCTGTTCATTAAGCTCCCGGTACGTCAGCTGCTGCTGCTCATAAACTACCGCTACCGCATCTGGAACCCTTCGGGCCTGCTCTTCGATCAGCTGATGAATCGTGAGTTCGTGTGCATATTCCACTGCGGTATTATTGAACAGTTTGAGCTGCTGATGCTTTTCATCCTCCGATAACAAATCCGCATCACCGAGCTTAAGTTCCGGCTTTACTAACTGGGCCGACAACAAACGTAAGAGGTGATCGGTTACCCCGGCCATAAAACCCGATTCATATCGATTATTGTTATACCTTACACACAGCCGGATAGAATCATCTGCGAAGTCAAACTGAAAGACGGTGTCTGAGGATATCTTAGCCCCGCAATCCACAGGATGAATTTTTGTATAAGCAACCATGGTGTTAACGACCGGCAAGCCATCGGAGTCATAGTGAAAATCCAGTGAATGGATCATTTTCCTGAACGGAAGCTGCTGATGTTCCAAAGCTTCACTGAGCGACGTTTTGATTCCACCCAATAGCGTTCTAAGCGTACTTTCGCGGGAAAGTGTGTTTTTGATAATCAGAAAATCATGAGCCGGTGCCCCTTCGTTGCCCATAGCGGAGACAGGAATTCCGACCAGGACATTCTCCCGCTTCGTGTACGTGTAGAGCAGGCCGTTCACCCCTGCCAGCAGGATCATAAATACGGCCATGTCCGACCCGTTGGCAAGACGAATAATGCTGTCAGAAAGCTCCTTTGGCAGGGTACGTTCAAGAACACCCGGGGGCGCCTCATCCGTGCTTTTCATTCTCGTCGAGGATTTACTGTAGGGCAGGAAGCTCATACTGTCATCGGCACTAAACTTAGCGTTCCAATACATTTCTTCCTTTTCAAACCATGATTTCATTCGTACCCCTCCCCTCAAAAGTTAAAATTCAATGTCCGCCACACTTTCAGATGCGGCCAAGCTGCTTCCTTACCAAGCGGGTCAACATTTCGCTCCTATACATGCTGTAAAAACTCTTTATGCTTCTACGGGACTTGAAATCCGGAAGAGAAGTGAGCCTGCCGTCCTGCATAAGACCGCAGGCTCGCTTCTAAGCAACCCCGGGCTTTTAGAATGCAAATTCAATGCTGTCTATCGAATTTTTTTGACTTGCCGCTGATTGCCTGGTGCACTCAATTCGGCTCAACTGGATCTGCGGATCTTCACTAATCTGAGACAGAACCCTCATTAAATCTTGAGCCATGGTTTGAATCATCGCGGGTTTGAACAATTTGGAGCTGTAATGGAAACCGCCCGTGAGGCCGCCTTCAACTTCGGACATGAACAAGGTCAGATCGAATTTCGCTTCTTCCAAGTCGTCAAGCATATAAGGAGTCATACTCAAACGATCGAAACGTGCTTCTTTCTCCTCAATATTCTGCATGTCAAAAATCGTATCGAAGACCGGATTGCGGCTTACATCCCGCTTGATCTTCAATCGTTCTACCAGCTCTTCGAAAGGATAATCCTGATGCTCGAATGCTGCGAGTGTCGTTTCTTTCACTTCCTCCAAATAAGACCAGAAGGTTTTGCTTCCCGCCGGATAACTGCGAATGGCCAGTGTATTGACGAACATGCCGAGAACCGGCTCTAAATCCGCGTGTGTTCTTCCCGCAACCGGTGTGCCGACAATGATATCTTCCTGGCCGCTATATTTGGATAGCAGCACGTTATACGCAGACATCAGCACCATATATAGCGTGCTATGACTCGCAGCGGCCAGTTCATGCAGCCGCTTCGCGAGAACGGCATCAATCTCAAATTCATGATGCGCCCCGTCAAAACTTCTGGTCGCAGGCCGCTCGAAATCCGTAGGTAAATCGACCACAGGAAGATCTCCAGACAGAGATTGGAGCCAGTACGCTTCTTGCTCTCTCTTCCGCTCCTTGTATACATCGGACTGCTGCCATGCTGCATAGTCTTTGTACTGGATACGCAGAGGCGCCAGCTCTTCACCGGCATACAACCGGGCAAACTCATCCACCAGAATCGACATGGATACTCCGTCAGAGATGATGTGATGCATGTCAAACAGCAGGATGTGAACATCCGGTTGCAGCCGGGCTAGACCTGTACGCAGGAGCGGCGCTGTCTCCAGATCGAACGGACGGACAAAACCTTGAACGAGTTCTGCGGTTTCTTCTTCGACCGCCGAACAGTATTCCATCTCAAACTTTACTTGCGGATGGACCCGCTGGACCACCTCTCCGTGGACCATTTCAAAGCTCGTGCGCAGTGCTTCATGCCGTGCTATCAATTGCTGTAAGGCCGCTTCCAGTCGATCCGGTTCCACCGGGCCTTCAAGCCTCATTATTTCCGGCATGTTGTAGAGCTGCTGCGCCCCTTCCAGCTGATGCTGAATGAACAGACGCTTCTGCGCCGAAGAAAGCGGATAGTACTCTCTGGTCTCCGCAACCGGAATGGCCGCGTAGGAACCTTTCTCCATCCGGGCAATCGCTTGCGCCATCTCTTCCACGGTCGAGCAGCGGAACACGTCCCGCAGCGGGAAGTCGACGTTCAGCTCTTTGTGAATCTTGCTCACCAGCATCGTAGCGCGCAGGGAATGACCGCCCAGATCGAAGAAATTATCCTTCACGCCGATGGTGACAGGTCCAAGCACGGCCTGCCAGATTTCGGTAAGCTTCGCTTCCAGCGGTGTCCGCGGGGCGAGGTAGTCCGATCCGCCGCTCGCACTTCCTTCCGGCGCAGGCAGCGCCTTACGGTCAATCTTCCCGTTGGGCGTCAGCGGCAGCTGCTCCAGCTGCACGAAGTACGACGGAATCATGTAACCCGGCAGTTCCCGGGCAAGTAGGCTTCTCAGTTCGCTCGCGGGAAGCTCCCCACCTCTGGCAGCGGTGAAATAAGCGCACAGCGCTTTCTGACCGCTCTCATCTTCCCGGATGGTCACAACGGCTTCGCGAACCGCTTCTATCTTCAGAATCTGCGACTCCACTTCGCCGATCTCGATCCTATACCCCCGGATTTTGGCCTGGTGGTCGATCCGGCCGATGAAATCGACGTTGCCGTCTGGCATCCAGCGCGCCAAATCGCCTGTGCGATACAGCCGTTCTCCGGCGACGAACGGGCTGTCTGCGAACTTCTCCGCATTCAGCTCGGGACGGTTCAAGTACCCCCGGGCCACGCCCGGTCCGCCGATGCACAGCTCACCGAGCACACCGACCGGTACCGGGTTCAAATGCGTATCCACGATGTAGAAGCGGGCGTTCAGCCGCGCTTTGCCGACCGGCACGCTGCCTTTCTCCGGCAGGAGTGCAAGCGGCTCATCGTAGTAGCTCGAATCAATCGCCGCTTCGGTTACGCCGTAGCTGTTGATGATTCTAAACTGCGAGCCGTAACGCTCCTGCAGCAGCCGGTAATCTCCCACGCTGCAGCTGTCGGAGCTCGTGATCAGCAGCTCCATGGAGCTCATATCCAGTCCGTGTTCGGCGACATAGTCCATGAACGGCACAATGAGCGCCGGGGTCGATTCGAACACGGTAATCCCGCAGTCGCGAATCCAGCCGTGCAGACGGGCCGGGTCGATACGGTCGTCCTTCGGACAGATCACCATCGTTCCGCCGTTATACAGCGTGCGCGCGATGTCCCCGACGAAGACGTCGAAGGAGAAGCTCGCCAGCTGCAGCAGCCGGACCGGGAACCGGTCCAGGCGGTACTCGCGGCGATAAGCCGCTGCCGTGTTGACGAGGCTGCGGTGCTCGATCATGACGCCCTTGGGGCGTCCCGTCGTTCCCGACGTGTAGATCACGTAGGCTAGATCTTCCATGCGTGCTGTGTT
>NZ_LMXH01000002.1:366041-386580 GCF_001541095.1 Paenibacillus sp. FJAT-26967 | reverse complement strand
CCGTTCGGCGTCAGCGGCAGATGCTCCAGCTGCACGAAGTACGACGGAATCATGTAACCCGGCAGTTCCCGGGCAAGTAGGCTTCTCAGCTCGCTCGCGGGAAGCTCCCCGCCTCCGGCAGCGGTGAAATAAGCGCACAGCGCTTTCTGGCCGCTCTCATCCTCCCGGATGGTCACAACGGCTTCGCGAACCGCTTCTATCTTCAGAATCTGCGACTCCACTTCGCCGATCTCGATCCTATACCCGCGGATTTTGGCCTGGTGGTCGATCCGGCCGATGAAATCCACGTTGCCGTCTGCCATCCAGCGCGCCAAATCGCCTGTGCGGTACAGCCGCTCTCCGGTGACGAACGGGCTGTCTGCGAACTTCTCCGCGTTCAGCTCGGGACGGTTCAAGTACCCGCGGGCCACGCCCGGTCCGCCGATGCAGAGCTCACCGAGTACGCCGACCGGTACCGGGTTCAAATGCGTATCCACGATGTAGAAGCGGGCGTTCAGCCGCGCTTTGCCGACCGGCACGCTGCCCTTCTCCGGCAGGAGTGCAAGCGGCTCATCGTAGTAGCTCGAATCGATCGCCGCTTCGGTTACGCCGTAGCTGTTGATGATTCTAAACTGTGAGCCGTAACGCTCCTGCAGCAGCCGGTAATCTCCCACGCTGCAGCTGTCGGAGCTCGTGATCAGCAGCTCCATAGAACTCATATCCAGCCCGTTTTCGGCAACATAGTCCATGAACGGTACGATTAGCGCCGGAGTCGATTCGAACACGGTAATCCCGCAGTCGCAAATCCAGCCGTGCAGACGGGCCGGGTCGATGCGGTCGTCCTTCGGACAGATCACCATCGTTCCGCCGTTATACAGCGTGCGCGCGATGTCCCCGACGAAAACGTCGAAGGAGAAGCTTGCCAGCTGAAGCAGCCGGACCGGGAACCGGTCCAGGCGGTACTCGCGGCGGTAAGCCGCTGCCGTGTTGACGAGGCTGCGGTGCTCGATCATGACGCCTTTGGGGCGTCCCGTGGTGCCTGACGTGTAGATCACGTAGGCCAGATCTTCCATGCGCGCTGCGCTGTCATTATCGCCAGCTGCATCCACACCAGCTGCGCTGTACGCTTCATTCACGCCAGCAGCATCCGTACCGGCCGCGTTGTTCGCTGCACTCACTCCAGCAGCATTCACTCCAGCTGCGCTGTACGTTGCATCCACACCCGCAACATCTACGCCAGCTGCGCTGTACAATTCCTCGTCGTCCAGGCACAGCACGCTTTGCAGCGGCAGCGCCACTCCTTCGTCCAGCCAGGCCCGGGTGCGCTCCAGCAGATGGCTCTGCGTCAGCAGCACGGATGCGCCGCTGTCCTCCAGCATGAACCGGATGCGGTCCTGCGGATAGTCGGGGTCAATCGGCACGTATGCGCCTCCGGCTTTCCACACCGCCAGGACGCCGACCAGCAGCTCCACGGAACGATCGGCCAAGATGCCGACGATGCTTTCGCGGCCGATGCCGCCCGCCCGAAGTGCTGCGGCCAGGCGACTGGCCCTTTCGTTCAGCTCGCCATACGTCAGCTGCGTATTTTCATACACAACCGCCGCTTGCGCAGGCGTAAGTGCGGCCTGTTCTTCGAACAACCGGTGAAGCGGCTTCTCGGGCACAGTTTCTATGTTCGAATCGTTAAACCCGGCCGTAATTTGTTCTTTCTCGGCTGCTGTGAGCAGTTCCAGCTTGTCCACACGGATGTTCGGATTAGCTGCGACCTGCTCAATTATTCTGGAGAAATGTCCGTAAATCTGGCGAATTCCCGCTTCATCAAATGCAAGCTCATTGTAACTGAAACGCAGCAGCATACGATCATCCGGGATCACTGTAATGTTAAAATCGTAGTTCGTTTGCTCCGGCGCATGAACGCTTGAAATAGCCAGCGCTTCTTTGCCCCCGCCCACCAGTTGTTCGATTCTCTGCTCTGCCGGATAGTTCTCGAACACCATAATATGGTGGATCAGATCCCGCTTCTGCTCGCTTAAAGCCTGAATCTCATAGAGCGGATACGTATCATAAGCCCCCGCAGCCAGTGCTTGATCTTGAGTTCTCCTCATCACATCCGCAAAAGTATCCCCTGCTTGGCTTTGAATGCGTACCGGAATCGTATTGATGAACAGTCCGATCATGCTTTCTACGCCTTGGATGTCCGCCGGACGGCCCGATACGACGCAGCCGAATACGACATCCGCAGAGTTGTTGTAGGTTTGCAGCATAAGACCCCAGGCCGTTTGAATCAGCGTATTGATGGTGACATGATTTTGCCTCGCTGCCCGCTCAACCCGTTCACTCAGCTCCCGGCTCAGTTCAAAATCCAAATCAATGGATATATAGCTGTCCGTTTTGTACGCCTGCTTTTCTTGAGGCAGCCTTGTCTGCTGCTCGCATCCGGCCAGGTAATGACTCCAAAAGTTCGCTGCTTCATCCAAGTCCTGCTTATCCAGCCATTCGATATACGAGCCAAACGGCGTTACGGGAGCAAGCTCGGGCTGCCGGTTTTCATGGAACGCGAAGTAGCTGTCGAACACTTCCTGGATCATGAAGAACATGCACCAGCCGTCCATCAGAATATGATGGTGACTCCATATGAAGTGGAACGTCCGGGCTCCGGTACGCAGAATCGACACCCGCATTAGTGAATCATGGGCAAGATTGAACCCTCTGGCCTTATCTAAGCTAGTAAACTCGGCGGCATACTTAACCCGATCCGGCTCTGACAGCCCGCTCACATCTTCGTAATAAAACTCGCAGCTGCGCTTGCGAAACACGACCTGAACCGGTTCATCTTTCCAGCCGCTTATAAAATTAGTGCGCAGCGCTTCGTGCCGCTCAACCAGTAAGTCCAAGCTTTTCGAGAAAGCTCCGGCATCGAAACTTCCTTCCAGATCGAATGTGACCTGTTCGAAGTAAGCCCCCGATTGCGCGTCCATGAGGTTGTGGAACAACATCCCCTTCTGCATCGGAGTGAGCGTATAGACATTCTCCAGCTCGCCGGCCGATTCGGTTAACTGCGTCAACTGCTCGAGTTCTCCCACAGTCAGCCCCTTGAGGAGGACATCGCTTGGTGTCAGCTCCGGCCGTTCTACAGCCATGCAGTGGGCAATCACTTCTCTCAGGGCAGACTGGAGAAGTCCGCCCAAACGTTCTACCGTTTCCCGCTTGAACTGGGTTGTTCCATACCGGATTGTCAGCTCAAGCACGCCTTCCGCAACCAATCCGTTAATATCCAGGACAAAATCCATGGCGTTGTTCCCGCTGACATCGGAACCGGCGGAGTATGAAGAAGGTGCCAGCCCGCTATTCTCGTAGTCCTGATCAAACTGCCCCAAATAGTTAAAGCTGATTTCAGGTTCTGCAGCAAAGCGATCGGTCTCTCGGGAGGAAGATAAATATCTCAAAATGCCGTAGCCGATTCCTTTATTCGGGATACTGCGCAGCCCTTCCTTGATCCCCTTGATCTGCTGAGAAAAAGTATTAGTTGTGCCGTTCTCCAGAACCACCGGAAATTGGCTCGTGAACCATCCTACCGTCCGTGTTATATCGACATCCGGTATAATATCTTCACGTCCGTGTCCTTCCAGATTCACAAGTACCCGCCCCAAGCCGCACCATGCGTTCACGGCCATACCCAGGGCGGTAAGGAGCAGATCATTCATTTCCGTGTTGTAGGCCCGGTGCGCCTTTTTCAATAGCTGTTTCGTTTCCTCCGCCGTCCATCTTACCGTTATAACATCGCTGTCTTGAAGAAGCGCTCGGTCCCCTTCGTAATCCTTAGGCAGCAGACTTTGCACGCACTGCTCGATCCCACGCCAGTATGCCCGTTCGTTGTCCACAGCTGAACTGTCCGCGTAACGGGATAACTGCTCGGCCCAAGTCCGGAACGAGTCCGTTTTGTGAGGAAAACGGATTTCTTGACCGCTGAGGGCCTGCTCGTAGCCAGAGGCAAGATCCTCAAAAAGAATACGCCAGGACACACCGTCAACGACCAGATGATGAATGGCGATCAGCAGATGATCTCCATCTATGCATCGGAACAGACCCAATTTCACCAAAGGACCGCTGGCGAGATCGATGCTTCCCTGGATTTCGCTTGCCTTCGCTTCGATGGCCGCACCGCAGTTTTCTGTTCCCCGGAAGTCCACGACTTCCATAGTGTACAGCTCTCCTTCTCCGGCACTGCGGTTCCAGGCTTCAATCCCCCCGTCTGCAGCTGGGCGGTATACGGTACGCAGCGCATCATGATGCTCTACGATCTTCGTCATCGCTTGGCGCAGCGCCTCTTCGTCGAAGCCCTGCTTGCGGACCTGCATGAAAGCTTGATTGCTATGGTGCAGATCAGCCGGATTCTGTTCGAAGAACCACCGCTGAATCGGCGTGAGTGTCACGCCGCCCGTCACTTCTTCCTGGCTCGCCGTTCTGCCCGCCGTCTGAAGATGCGGACTGAGCGCTGCAATCGTCGGATGATGAAATAAATCCTTCATCACCAGCTTATAGCCGGTCTGAAGAAGCCTCGAAGAAACCTGCAGTGCTTTAATCGAGTCGCCTCCGAGGGAGAAGAAATTATCGAGTATGCCGACTCTCTCAACACCGAGAACAGATTGCCATACCGAGGCCAGTGTCTGCTCTGCAGGTGTACGGGGAGCCGCATATTTCACTCCCGCTTGTACGCTTCCTTCGGGTTCAGGCAGCGCTTTGCGGTCGACTTTCCCGTTGGGCGTAAGAGGCAGCCGCTCCAGGCGCATCAGACGCGAGGGCACCATATGGGACGGCAGCGCTTGCTCCAGATAAGCCTGTAGTTCTTCCAGGCTCAGGTCTGAAGACGCAGCCGCATATCCGCATAAATATTTTTGCCCGCGTTCATCGGTCCGGTCGGTCACGACGGCTTGGCGAACCCCGCCGTGTCGCAGCATTGCCGACTCAATCTCGCCCAGCTCAATCCGGTATCCCCGGATTTTCACTTGATAATCGATCCGGCCGATGAAATCCACGCTGCCGTCTTCCATCCAGCGCGCCAGATCGCCCGAACGGTATAGCCGTTCACCGGGAACGAACGGATTGTCCGCGAACTTCTCTTCATTCAGTTCGGGACGGTTTAAGTACCCCCGGGCTACTCCTGGTCCCCCGATACATAGCTCGCCGAGCACGCCAACCGGTACCGGATTCATATGGGAGTCCACGATATAGAACCGCGCGTTCAGCCAAGCCTTGCCGATCGGCACGTTCCCGGCCTCCGGCAGCTTAGCCAGAGGCTCGTCGTAGAAGCTCGAATCGATGGCCGCTTCCGTCACACCATAGCTGTTAATGATTCTGAACTGCGAGCCGTAACGCTCTTGCAGCAGCCGGTAATCCGCCACACTGCAGCTGTCGGAGCTCGTGATGAGCAGCTTCATGGAGCTCATATCCAGACCCTGCTCCGCTGCATGCTCCATGAACGGTATGATCAGCGCCGGAGTCGATTCGAAGACATTGATCCCGCAGTCGCGAATCCAGCCGTACAACCTGGAAGGATCAATTCGGTCGTCTTTGGGACATATCACCATCGTCCCGCCGTTATACAGCGTTCTTGCGATATCACCGACGAATACGTCGAAAGAAAAGCTCGCCAGCTGAAGCAGCCTTACAGGGAATTGATCCAGCCGGTATTCACGCCGGTAAGCCTCTGCCGTATTCATCAGGCTGCGATGCTCGATCATAACGCCTTTGGGACGTCCCGTCGTCCCCGATGTATAGATCACATAAGCAAGATCATGCGGCTTACTCCCTACCATCTCGCTTGCGTCTGCCGCGCCTTCATCAGAAGCGCCCGCTCCCGGCTCACTGTACGACTTCTCGTCATCGAGACAAAACACGCTTTGCAGCGGCAGCCCATCTTCCAGCCATTCTTTGGTGCGCTCCTTCAGATGGTTTTGCGTCAGAAGTACCGATGCTGAGCTGTCCTCCAGCATGAAACGGATGCGGTCCGCCGGATAATCCGGGTCGAGAGGCACATAGGCTCCTCCCGATTTCCATACCGCCAAGACGCCGACAAGCAAGTCTACGGACCGGTCAGCCAGAATTCCAACCAGCCGTCCGGGCTCAACGCCTTGAACCCGCAAGGTGCGCGCCAGACGATCAGCCCGATCATTAAGTTCCCTGTACGACAATTGATTGCCTTCGTATCTTACCGCGACTGTTTCGGGCGAACGCGCCGCCTGCTCCTCGAAAAAACGGTGGAATGTCTTTTCCAGCGGGATATCCGGAAGCTCAGGATTGAACTCAGTTAGAATTCTACTTTTCTCTTCTTCACTGAGCATAGACAACTCGCTCACTGTCTTGTGAGGATCCTGCATAATCTGCTCGATAATCGCAACCAGTTGTCCGGCAATCCGTAAAATTTCATTTTCCTCAAATAGTTGAACCCGGTAATCGATGTTCAGATCAATACGCCCGTCATCGATTAAGTCCACAACGTGTATAGCAAAATCCCCAACTTCATTACCGCAAAAAGAGCTGTTTTGCAGAACGCTGAGGTTATCGTAATGGGACCAGCTTAGCGGCAAATATTCAATATCTACACGGAATAACTCCTGGATATCCAACTGTTTGTTTTGTTTTCTTAAATCCTGAATGAGCTGATTGTACGGATATTTCTGATGGCGCAAGTTAGACTTCTGTTCTTTGGATACATGCTGAAGAAATGAGGCTGCACTTTGATCCGGATCAAGCTGCATGCGCGTCGCTACCGTACTCACAAACATACCAAGCGTATCTTTTTCTTGCTTGGACGTCCGGTTTGCATAGATCGTCCCAACCGTAAGGTCTTGATTGCCGGTTACTTTATGGAGAAGAATGTAAAGAGACGCTAGAAACAACGTAAACAGGCTCACTTTATACTGCTCACTAAAATCTCTCAACTTCTCATACTGTTTGCCGGCAATAGGAAGGTTTGCTCTCTTGGCTTCCGTGCTTAATGCGTAGGGGGTATTGGGTTTTATGGCCGTAATTTCGGTGAAGGATTCGAACTTCTCCAGCCAGTAAGCCTTGTCTTTCTGGTAACGTTCTGATCTTTCGTATTCCTGCTCCGCATAGATATAATCCAAATAAGTGCTTTTCGCTTTAGTGTCCGGCTGGGCTTCATTCATCACATCCATGTAATTTTGCATGACGGCATTGACAATCAGATGCGAGGCTACACCGTCTGCAATAATATGATTGATTTTCAAATGAAACCAAAATTCTTCGTTGTTGATGTTAAACAAATAGAAATGATACATTTTCTCATCGAAAATGCTTATCGGGATTTTATTCACACGCTCCAACCATTCCTTAGCTTCCTGAGCGCTCCCCATTTCCAGATACTCGCATTCCGGCTTAATATTCGATTCCTCTTCAAACCATTGTGCCGGCTGATCGTCACCGGATGAAGCTATCCGGATACGGAAAGCATCGTGTTCTTGTACGACTTTATAAATGGACCGCAGCAAAACATCGGTATGAACATGCCCCCGTATGAACATGGTTCCCGCTATGGCTCCAACGTTCGTATTCGGGTACATCATTTCCATACTCCATATTCTTCGCTGTGCCTGAGTTAAAGGAAATATTTGGTTCGTTTTCTCGCTCACATCGACACTCTCCCGGCATAGAGATTGGTAAATTAAGCACACAGCCTGAATAGCGGAACATTAAAAAACGGCACCCGTTTCTCCAACTCCCGTTATACGAAGCCGTTCTATCTATCAGCATGATTGACATGAGATAGAGAAGCGCACATCGGCGAACAACCGGAAATCCGTTTATAGACGGATTTCCGTCAACATCGCCCGCCCCTCTGATTTGTAAGGTTTAGTCCGTGAATCGGCCAGACAAGATTAGACCAGTTCCGGCTGAAGTACAGCTGCCGGCGTACAGCATTCCGTCACCGCCTGCTTGAGAATAGCACAGCCCGCCGCCAGTTCCTCCATCGGAATCGTCAGAGCCGGCATTAGCTTGACGACCGCATCACGGCGTCCTGCCCGCTCCACGATAAGCCCGAGTTCATAGCATCGCGAGGCAATCGCCTTGGATAGGTGTTCATCTTCACAGGCGGACACATCGATCCCCCAGATGAGCCCTATACCGCGTACTGAAAGACGCGGGTCAATCGGCAGGATCTGCTCTCTCAGAAATTGTTCCACATACTGCGCTTTATGCGCAGCAGCTAACTCCAGCCCCGTCTGCTCACGGAATTCGAGAGCTGCCGTCGCCCCGACGAACGCAAGCTGGTTGCCCCGGAATGTGCCGTTGTGTTCCGCAGGCTCCCAGACGTCAAGCTCTGGTTTCAGCAGCAGCAAGGACATCGGCAGCCCATACCCGCTGATAGATTTGGAGAGCACGACAAGATCGGGAACAATGCCCGCCCGTTCGAATGAGAAGAATGCGCCCGCCCGTCCGCACCCGACTTGGATTTCATCGCAAATAAGTAAAATGTCATGACGGTCACACAGCTCACGAAGCTGACGGAGCCACTCGGCAGAAGCCACATTCAGACCTCCCTCCGCCTGTATCGTTTCGAGAATGATCGCAGCCGGTTTCGCGATACCCGCATGATCATCCGTAAGAATCGCCTCCATATAGCCGATGGTATCCAAGCCTTCGATAAATCCGGCGGGATAAGGCATGAACGTAACGTCATGCAGGGGAACGCCTCCCGCTTCCCGGTGATATAAGCTGCTGGTAGCTGCCAGACTGCCAAGCGACATGCCGTGAAAAGCACCGATAAAGGCAAATATTCCCGTCCGGCCTTTGACTTTTCTAGCCAGCTTCAAAGCCGCTTCAACCGCATTGGTGCCGGTCGGTCCGCAGAATTGAACCTTATATTCCAGACCCCGCGGTTTCAGAATCTTGTCCGATAATGTCTGGAGAAACGTATCCTTGGCTAAGGTATACATATCTAAAGCGTGGCTGAGCTGATCGGATTCGAGATAATCGATGAGCCGCCGTTTAATAAACTCGTTGTTATGTCCATAATTCAGCGCTCCGGCGCCCGCAAAAAAATCAAGATAGGCCTTACCGGACTGGGCATACATAACAGAACCTTTGGCTCTTACGAAAACATCCGGAAACGACCGGCAATAAGACCTGACATTGGATTCCAAAGCTTCAAAAGTGTTCATTAATTTATCCCTCCTCATTGTATTAAATCCTATTAACCTTATAGGCAATATAGGAATTACACCCGTAACATGGCGATGTTACCTCTCCCTTCTTATGAGCTCTAGAGCTCAACTCTTCATGGGATATCTTCTCCACGAGAGTAATTTATCGGAATGTATGTTCCTATACACTCCTTAACAACTTACAGAATTCCCCAACAATTACTAATTATATATAAAAGCTAGATAGAACAATATGGTATTTATGAACTATTTTGTGTTGTATAATTAATAATTGGTCAATAAATAGCCGTTTTTGAGAGAATATCAAACCTGTCAACCGAATAAACAGTCTTAGATTCATGAAAAGTAGGGACTTCCCCAGGATTAGTATAGGTATATGGTCCCGTTTCAGGCAGGTACCTTCACCATAACTTAATGTAGAAACGAATTGATTTTAATCGTTTGACAGCCATAAGTGCTTTGAAAAGATCCTTCACAGGAAAAAAACGGGCATTTTCAACGAAAAATACCCTTGTATTTATGGGATTATTATCCCCTTTTATTGGGCAGCAAAAAGATTATTTCCACCCGCTAATTTTGAACAAGATGGTTCCTATTTTGAAGAAAAGAAAGAACCCTACAGTAAAACATAGGGTTCCAAGGATATAAGCTGATCACGCGTCGCAACTTTACCAGCCGCAAAGAAAGCTCTGAAGCGCGTCGTCTAAGTACGCGGGATTGTCGTACTCCAGCCATTCTTGCGGGATAAGCAGATGCTTAACTCCACTGCTTTGAAGGTAACTGTAGATTATCTGGGCCTCATCGATTTCATGACGGCTAACGTCCATGGCTGGCCGGATTTCGTCTTCTCCGAACTTTTCAAGAATCACTTCCTTGATCTTGGCCTTCATCTGTCTCTTGCGTGCTGTAGAAAATTTGCCTCTATAGAGAACCTTGCTGCGCTTGATCAGAAAGAGCTTAAACGTGTCTTCGCTCAACGATTCAACAACCGCAATATTCAAGTTTTCTTCCGTGAATCTCATCACTTTTTCTTTTTTCAGGAGAAAATCCGCTGCCTCTATATAGTCTCTATACTTCACTGCCTTTTCAAATTCACAGTTCTCCGAAGCCGCCAGCATTTTTTGCTTCATTTCTTCATACAGACTCCGGTCCGTTCCTTGAAACAAAGCGATAAAACGATTCATGATCCAATTGTATTCCTCGATTGCATTTCCTCCGAGGCACATTCCAAGACATAATCCCAACGAATGATTTAAGCAGGGACTTTTTACAGGAAGAGAATGATTGCAATATATTTTAAAACAATCCTGAATCCCCCGGACGGCTCCTTCCACTGAACTCTTGCTGGCGGTATATGGCCCAAACTTAAATTGTCCGCCCGGGAGGTCCGGATCATTGGTCACCTGTATGCGCTGCAGTCCTTCTTTTTGACGGATCACGATATAGGTGTAGGCATTCGGATTTTTCATTTTTTTATTATAAAGGGGCTTTATCTCACGAATTAACTTGCACTCCAGTATAAATGCTTCAAACTCCGTATCTGTCGGGATATGCTCAATATCTTTTACATGATGAACAAGCTTCTTGATCTTGGGTGCATGTGCCTTGAAATGATAAAAGTAGGACTGCACTCTCTTTTTAAGATTTTTGGATTTGCCGACATAAAGGATGACGCCGAGAGAATCTTTCATAAGATAGACTCCGGGCACGGCGGGTAAACTGCGTATCTTTTCTTGCAGTTGCAATGAAGGTTCCTCCCTTCTATCAAGTGAAGCAGCGATCAATGTGGATCGATTTACAGACGTGCCTCTATTTAATTGTACATAGACAGCGGCAAAAAGGCACTGACTTCTTGTCAGTGCCTCCCGCATCCAAGCTAATAGATCTCTTCTTCTTACTTCACGCTATCATTAACGACGCCCTCTTTCTCCTCCTTGGACAGGAACCAGCCGGCAACCGCGATTAACACCAGAACGATGTAGAAAGTATACTTCCATGCCGGCAGTTTAGCAAAACCTTCCGGGAGAATGGCAAGCGCCGGATGGGAAAGCGTATAGACCGTCAGTTTGACTCCTACCCATCCTACGATGGCAAAAGCTGCTATCTCAAGTCCGGGCTTACGCTGCAGAAGTTTGACGAAGAACGATGCGGCAAAACGCATAATGATGAGTCCGATCAGACCGCCCGCAAAGATAACGAGAAACTGCCCGCCGTCCATCCCTCCGATAGCGGGAAGTCCGCTTGGTGGCAGTGCCACCGCCAAAGCTACTGCTGCAAGGATAGAATCTACCGCAAAAGCGATATCGGCCAGCTCGACCTTGAAGACGGTCGTCCAGAATGACGATCCCTTCTTAACCGGGATGGCTCCTGTAGATGCCACGTCTTTATCCGCTTTTTTGACAAGCAGCTTACGGAAAATATGATTGAGCGCAATAAAGATTAAATAAACGGCGCCGATGGCCTGTACCTGCCAAACATCCACGAGAAAGGAAATAATAAACAGGGAAAGGAATCGAAACACGAAAGCGCCGGCTAATCCATAGAAAAGGGCTCTTTTTCTCTCTTTCTCGGGCAAGTGCTTCACCATAATTGCCAGCACCAGCGCGTTGTCCGCCGCCAAAAGTCCTTCCAGACCGATCAGCACCAGCAATACCCAGCTGTACTCCATTAAGATTGAAAAGTCCATTCTCCATCCTCCTGCATCTTATATATTGGCCTAACGGATAAACGTGATTCATTGCAAACCGATATTGTGCTCCTTCCCTTGTTGGTCAAAAAAATAAGCAGCCCTTGCCGGGTGCCGGCAAAGGCTGCTTAAACAATAAAAGACCATTGCCGAAAAGGCAAAGGTCTCGCTAACAACGTCTTCAAGCTACGTCGCATACAAAGCCGGAGGCGATTAAGCCACGTAATGACGACTTTGAATGTAAAGCTACTCCCCTTTGAGGGATATGAAATTTAACTAGAATATAGCAAAGAGATTCGAATATGTCAATCTATTTTTGCAAGGTTCTTTCGTAATCTTCGAAACGGATTTTTCTGATGTGCTGCCGATCCGACGTCCGGACAATAATTCCTTCCGATTTGCCGGCAGAATCCATACCTACTTGAGTTTGTTCAAACCGCTTCAGGTAGGCGAATGTTTCTTCCAAAGATTCAGGGAAATCAATCCCTTTACCCCGGGTCAGCAATGGAGCAGCTTGCAGGTCAAATAGCTGAACGAATCTTTGTTTGGCCTCTTCGTTATAAAACGGCTGATGTCCGTGTTCCCGCCACAGTGCAATTTTTTCCTGCGATAGGGAAAGTAAAGAATTAAGCTCATCTTGTCTCAACGAGAACACATCAAAAACGCGATAACCTTGGATTTTAGCGCTTGTATAATTTTTGGCTGCTTTCGTCTTTCCTCCATAAGATTCCTGATAAATTACAGTTAATGCCCAATCATTATGCTCAAAAATAGTTTGGCTGATTGTCTCGGCGAGCGGTTTAAGGAAGTCCGCAATATTCCCATACGGATTCCCGATTCTATCTCCCTTTGCAAATAATAATTCCTCTCTGGAACCAATTAAATAATCAACTTCCCCGTCTGCATTCTTAAACAGAATGATTCTCGAGTTCTCTCCATCCACTTTCTCATAAACAAAAACATCCTCTGAATCCTTGAAGCCTCTTGACTCTGATAGGCCGTCATTCAAACGGCCTCTCTCACCCAATTGATGATATGTAAGAATACTTGGATATTTCGTTAATGAATTTAGTTTCTTAAGATCCATCTCTGTGCAGCCTCCGAGTAATAATTTAGTTGTATCTATTATACTTGAATGTTTGTAAATTTCATCCTGTTATTTGGGATCGGAACTAATGGGAAGCAGTCCGATCGACAAAAAGCATTCCCTATTGATAGATACTCAATAAAGGAATGCTCTACATGATCCGTTGATCATAAATTATCCGTGAGACTGAAATACCCGCTTAGAAATGAATGCTAAAGCTTCCACCCAAATTACCGGTCCATGTTAACTGGTAAGTACCGTAAGGCAGATTGGAAAAAGTTCCGTTAAGTGATTCAACGACTACAGTGTTCCCGGGAGGCGCCGAGTAATAGGCTGAATAGACCGTTCTTCCGCTGGTTATTTCTTTAAGAATCAAATCTCCGCCATGATAATTCGCAACACTGCCCGTTACAATTAGATCGCCTTGTCCTTGTGCGGTATTAGAGGACACTGCAGCAGATGCGGTTAAGGGAATGATTGCGAGCAGCAGCATACAAAGCATAGCCGTTACCATCGTTCTTTTCATTTTCACTTAAATCCATCCCTTTCAACTCGTTAATTAGGGGGAGTCGTGTCTATAAAGAGTGAATGCTGGCCAGCTATTCTATGCTTTAACCCTCTACCAAAAATACCATATTGATGAATATATGGCAATATAAGTTTTATTATTCTGATACAGTTATGTCATGTTACCTTATCAGAATTATGCTAATAGAAGCTGCCGCTAAGCAAACGTACGGTAACGTCCACCTATGCCGGTTACCAGGATCGTTTCTTTGTTTGCGCGCAGCTTCCCGTCTTGATAACATCGCCGGAAGACGTTCCGTCTCACACAAATAGAACTGCCGGAAGTTATCCGGCAGTTCTATTGGCATGCTATTCTTTAACGGCACCAATCGATATGCCGCGAGTGAAGTATTGCTGGAACAGGATGAAGATCAGAAGCATAGGGATTGCTGCAACCGTTGCTCCCGCCATTTTGTAGGCAAAGTTCGGGTTGAGATCCTGCATCAGAGTCGCGATTCCGACCATGAGCGTCTTCATTTCCTTATCTTGTCCGATAACGAGCTGCCACAAGTAGTCGTTCCAAACTTGTACGAAGTTGAGAATGAACAGGGCGCCGATACCCGGTTTAACGATCGGAAGCATAATCTGGAGGAAGGTTCTGACTTCCCCCGCCCCGTCAATCCTGGAAGCTTCCCTCAGTGCATCCGGCGCGGAATCAAAGAATCCTTTGAGCAGGAACACACCGAAGGCCGTGGCAACGTTAGGCCAAATCATCCCGAACAAATTGTTCACGAGACCGAGATCCTGGGAGATGCGGAACAACGGGACAATCATGACTTCTTTGGGAACCATCATACTGGAAATAAAAACAATGAAGAGTACATTCTTACCGGTAAACCTCAACTTGGAGAATGCGTACGCCGCCATTGCACTGAACACGACGACGAGAATCGTGGAGACCCCTGCGACAAACAAACTGTTGAACGTCCAGCGCAGAGCCGGCTGGCTTTGGAACACCTCGACATAGTTCGAGAACGTTATACTGGAAGGCCACCAGTCCGGCGGCATTTTCAGTACATCGGAACTATTCTTAAGTGAACTTGTAAATAACCAATAAAGAGGGAACAGGTTTAGGATCGCGAAGAAAATGACGATTGCATTCGCACCCACATCGAACTTTTCCCGCTTTTTCCTGGATTTAAGTAGCTGCATGTTTGATCCCTCACTTATCCTTGAACATCGCTCTCAACTGAGGAACGGACAGTAACAAAGTGATGATGAACATAATGACCCCTACGGCAGAAGCGACACCGATCTGGTTATACTTGAACGCATTGTTGTAGAGGTAGTACATCATGGTTACCGAGGCATTGTTCGGCCCTCCGCCGGTTAACAGTTGAATGACGACGAAAATTTTCAATACCGCAATAATGTTGATAATCAGAATATAGATGGTTGTAGGCTTAACAAGTGGAATCAGAATTTTGAAAATAACATCCAGCCGGCTTGCGCCGTCAACTTCTGCCGCTTCAAACAGATCTTTCGGAACACCGATCATGGCAGCAATATAGAGGATAATAGCCTGACCCACGTTGGTCGCAAAAGTAACGAAGATGATCACCGGCAGTACGGTCGTTTTGTTCCCCAGCAAGTTGACTGTACTGAATTCCATTTCTCGGGCAAAGTAGGAAATAAGCCCGTTGGCCGGATTAAGCAGAAAACTCCATACCATACTCATAACAACCATGGAGACCATAACCGGAATGTAATAGCTTCCACGTATAAACGAAACGTACTTTGCATTCTTATCGAAAACAGATGACGCCACGAACAAGGAAAAACCTACGGTCAAGATGACAATGAAGACGACAAAGATAACCGTGTTAAAAATGGATTTATAAAATACGGGATCCTGAAATAACATTACATAGTTATCCAGACCGACAAAAGTTTCGTTCTGATAATCGACCCGGTACAGGCTCAGCCGAATCCCTTCCAGGATCGGATACACAATAAATAGAAGAAAGAGAAGGAACTGAGGCAGAATAAACAGATAGCCCGTTAAATTTTCTCTCCACTGTCGTTGGCGTAGTTTCATGGATACCTTTACCTTTCTTATTCGGCCTCCTGAGACCGCAGCCGGTCTCAGGCACCGAATCATTTTGTCGGCTTAGGCGAAAGTTATTTTTTATAAACGGTTGAACTTTCTTTCGCCTTTTGAATCACCGCATTGCCCTTGCTCTGATAGTCTTTCACGGCTTGTGCAGGCGTCTTCTCACCGATGTACATAGCTTGAAGCTCCGGATAAAGCTGTTGACGCAGTTGGCTGTATCCCGGTACGTTGCCCGTGAAGTTAAACAAGTACTTAGAGTTGGCGTCATAAGCGGCAAAGAGCGGGAATTGATCTTTCAGCTCAGATGCTACAGAACTTCTGACCGGAATACTGTTCTTGGAAGCTTTCACAAGCTCAGGATCGGTCGAGTAGAACTTGACAAATTCTTTAGCAACCTCTGTTCTCTTCTCGTCACCTGTGTTGAATACGTTGGAACCGACTACATAAGTGAAGGACAGCGGGTCGCCGCTTTCAGATGGAATGTTGGCCAGACGGAGATCGAATTTAGGCGCTTTTCCGCTCTGCATATCCATCTTGGCATTGTTGAATAAGACCGCATTGGTGAAGCTGATTCCGAGTTTCTGGTTCTGGAACATCGCGTTAGCATCATTAGAAGATACGGATTCGGCGCCCGGGTTGGTATAACCAGCCTTGTAAATTTTCTGGAGCCATTCCGCTGCTTTAACACCGCTCGCATCATCCGTTACCAGATTGCCTTGATCATTGAAGAATTTGTTGCCGAACATACGCAGGTAAGCAAGATTCCAAGTGTCCCCCTGGTTGTTCAAAGCATACAGCGCCATTGGCTTGGCATTCGGATACTTATCCTTTGGAAGTTTGGTTTTGAGTCCTTCCAAAATTTGCTCGTATTCGCTGAGTGTCCAAGTTTTGATTTCTTTCTCTCCACCGACAAAGCTCTCAAGTCCGGCCGCTTTAAACATATCCGCGTTATAAGCCAGTGTACCCGGGTTGTGGGAGAACGGGTAGAAGTAGATGTTCTCTCCGAACGTTACGTTGTCCCAGTAGCTTTGAGGAATATCCTTCTTCGCTTTGTCGTCGACAATGTCATTCAGCGGCACTAGAGCTCCGCGGTGAGCATAGTCTCCCATAGCGAAGACACTTTCAAAGAAAATATCCGGCGGGGTTCCGCCATTCAGATTGACGTTCAGCAGCTCATCGCGCTGATCGCCTGCAACCACCTGAACTTTTACTTTTACGTTGTATTTATCGTACTGCTTGGCGAATTTTTCAGCGGCATATTTGAAGAATGAATCATTATCCGCATTTTGTTCAGTAGCGTCGAATACGCCCTTCCATTGAGGAGTTAACCACAAGGAAATTTCAACATTTTCTTTGCCGTTAGCTCCCGTACCTCCACTCCCGCCAGATGCGGAATCTTTACTGCTGCAACCGGCAGCAACCGTGAGAACCATAACCGATGCCATCATCACGGACAGCAAACGTTTCTTGAACATGGATAGAACCCCCTTAAGATAGTGAGCCATTTCATTTTATACATTTCAGCTGGTGAAGCGGCTGTGAAGCCCATTTGCAAATCAGAATAAATCCTTATTAATTTTGACAACAACCTTCCGCACTTGCGCCGCGGAGCCTTCTGTCAGCAGAGGCCGGTGAATGTCCTCCGGGAACAGGACGACATACATGCCGGGTGTAACCCTAATGTCCATCTCTCCGTCCATCTCACCAAAGAGAGCCGTATCATGCTCCGGATTGTAAGGCTCTGCCGGAGTCAGATCGTCCTGCTGGATACACCAGCCGATCGTTTCCTCCCCTTCCAGCAGATAATGGATGTCGAAGAACTGCTCATGCTTCTCGGCAGGCTGCTCGTCGCGGTGACGGGTAACCGGCTCCATGAGTCTGGCGAACATTTCTTCCCCCTGAATCGGGTATTGTCCCGCCTCGAGCCGGGTGAAATCTGTCGCCAGCAAATAATCAAGCGCTTTCTTTAACACCGGGTGGGCAAATGCCCGCTCCGACTCCCAATTGCAGCTGTGTCCAATGATCATCGCTCTTATCCTTCCCTAGCTTCTGGCGAATTTTGCATGGGCTCCCAAAGCTGCAGAGCGGCACCTATCATTCCGCTCCAGTTACCCTGATGAGCCTGTACAATTTGTACATTCTCCATAAAGGACGCCATGCACCGTCTGGCCGTTTCTTCGCGGACCCGCGTAAAGAAAGATTCTCCCGCTTCGGCTACACCGCCGCCTATAACCACGACTTCCGGATTAAAAGTATGGATTAGCGAGGAAAGAGCGGCTCCCAGTGCAGCGAACGTTTCTTCCATTACTGCTGTCGCTTCGGAGTCCCCTGCTTGCCAGCGTGTGAACACTTCCCTGGAATCGACCGGCGAGCCGGCTTCCAATCCGAGTGCCTGCAGCCGAGTCTGCATCCGCTTGGCAATGCCGGTGCCTGAAGCGTACTGTTCCAGGCATCCTACACCGCCGCATACGCAGGGCAAGCCCCGGAAATCGACCGACATATGGCCGAGTTCACCGGCACCGCCCCAACTGCCGTGCAGAAGCTTGCCTTCCGCGAGGACCGCGCCGCCGACGCCCGTACCGAGAGCCAGACACAGCATGTGCTGTGCTCCCTGTCCTGCTCCGATCGTCTTCTCTGTCAGAACGAGAACGTTTACATCATTGTCTACACGGACCGGAAGTCCAAAATGCTCTTCGACCAGCCGCTTGAGAGGAACTCCGGTATATCCGGGAAGCAGATCGGAAGCAAAACGAATGCTTCCGTCCGACCGGTCAACCTGTCCGGCAGTGCCGATTCCGATACCCTGAAGCGGATAATGTTCGCCTGAAGCATCTGCTTCCGCCTGAAGCTTCTCGATAGCCGTAACAATCCGGCTGAACACTTCTTCTTCACCGGCAAGGGTAGGAACACCGACTGAGCGGATCACTTCTCCCTGCCTCCCCACGATTCCCGCGTGGATCTTAGTACCGCCTACGTCTACTCCTATGGCAAACTCCTGAAGCGGATTAGGTTTCCCCTCCATTTTTTCGCCCTCCTTTAGCCGACGACTTTCTGAACTGCTTCCACATAACGGGCCGTTATAAGCTGCGGCCTAGTGATGGCGCTGCCTACCACGACGTAAGTCGCACCCGCTTCAAGAGCCTGAGCGGCTTCTTGCGGTGTCCAGATGCGCCCTTCGGCTACCACCGGAACCTGGACGGCCTCGCTAAGTCTGCGGATGAGTTCAAAATCCGGACCCGCAAGCTGTGTGCTGTAAGGCGTATACCCCGATAGAGTTGTACCGATGAAATCAGCGCCAAGTTTCTCTGCCGCGATTCCTTCCTCGAAAGTGGATACATCGGCCATAACTGCCGCCCCGGCCAGATGCGCATATTCGATCAGGAGAGCCGCCTGCGCAAGCCGGTCTTCGCGATCGGTTATATCGAGCGCCACAATTTCTGCGCCCGCTTCGATAATCGCTTTGACTTCGTCAAGTGTCGGAGTAATGAAGACATCCGAGCCCGGGATATCCCGCTTAATCAAACCGATCACGGGCAGATCTACCGATTCTTTGATTGCGAGAATATCTGCCACACCGTTCGTGCGGATGCCGATTGCTCCGGACTGAAGCGCCGCTTTGGCCATCTTGGCCATAGCGTCACCTCCGTGCAAAGGTTCATCTGGGAGGGCCTGACAGGAAACGATTAGACCCCGCTTGCGGAAAATCCGTTCATTTTGTTGTTTGGACATGATGTTCGTCTCCTTATGCCTGGGCTTCTGCAATATATCCCATCAGCTTCTCATGCAGTGCATTCACGGCATCCTGGTTCTGCTCCGTAACCGGCAGCAGCGGAAGCCGCGGCTCACCGATTTCCAGCCCGCGAAGTTTCAAGAGGGCTTTGCAGCCGCCATACAGGGAAGGGAATTTAAGCAGCGCTGTAATGACCTCGTTGATCTTATACTGCCACTCACGAGCTTCTTCGAATTTATTGTCTTTTATGCATTGTTCCAGTTTCAGGAAGAGCTCCGGCATTACGCCGTAGGTGCCGCCGATTCCTCCGTCCGCTCCTACACTGCGTCCTGCCAGATACTGTTCATCCGGTCCGTTCAGAACGAGGAAATCAGAGCCTCCCGCTTCCTTAAACTGTTGAAGTTCATACGTGCTCTCCGAGGAGATTTTCACTCCGATCACATTCTCATGGGCCGCTAGTTTCTTCAGCATGTCCGTAGAGAGATGGAAACCGGTCAGTTGCGGGATATGATAGATGATGAATGGCAGCGATGTGCTGTCAATCATCGCTCTCCAGTGGCGCTCTACACTGTCCGGCGACAGCCTGTAGTAGATGGAAGGGACTGCCGATACCGCGTCTGCCCCTACAGACTCAGCATGGATAGCCAGCTCAACGCTTTCCCGGGTAGAAGGTGCACCGACATGGGCAATGATGGTCATGTCTCCGCCAACTTCTTGCATAACGGCTTCAAGCACAAGCTTGCGTTCGGCAGTAGACTGAAGCATGCCTTCTCCGCTGCTTCCCCCCACGTATAAGCCCTTTACACCGGCGTTCTTATAAAAACGGGCCAGTTCGCGCACAGCTGCCGGATTAATATCTCCTTTGTTATCATAGCAGCCGTAAAAAGCTACAATGACACCTCTGAATTTATCCAAATCATGTTTTCCCATTTCCTGCGCTCCCCTTCTGTTTATCACTAGGTTGTTAGTCGTTATTCTCAGTCGTTGTTGAAAGTGCTTACAAGTGATTATATCCCTAGCCTTCGCTTGGCGACAGGAACGGAATTTGGCATTTTATTCACAATGTTATGATAGCGGTTACATGTTCATCATTTCATGCTCAACTGTTCACAATTTTACGATTTCCGTGCAAATAAAAAAGCCGGCATCGGAAAGGGACTGACCCCTGTTTGTGAGACAGGGATCAAAACACCTTTCAAGTTATGCAGCCAGTCGTCGGAATTCAAGCGGCGACTGGTTATTTAGTTTCGTT
>NZ_LMXH01000002.1:119009-365349 GCF_001541095.1 Paenibacillus sp. FJAT-26967 | reverse complement strand
CCAATGCAAAAACACCTCCAAAGTTGTCCTCCATATCTTACGACATGAAGCATTTTCTTGAAGGTGTTTTGTTTTGTCTCACATTACGGGGTCAGTCCCGAAAAGCCGGCTTTTCTTTCTTTCCATCTATCCGATTACTTAAATTGATTCCGGTATTTCTGAGGACTTACGCCTTTGATTTTCTTGAAGATACGCCCGAAATAATTAATATTCTCATACCCCACTTGAAGGGAAATCTCGTAAATGGGCAGATGAGTATGCAGCAGACTGTGCGCGGCCTTGTCGATTCGGAGCATATTCAGACAGTCGGTGAAGCCTGTCCCGGTTTCCTTCTTGAAAATATAACTCAGGTAACTCTCGCTAATGTTGATCATCTCCGCCGCTTGCTTAAGCGAAATATCTTGAGCGTAGTTCTCCTTCATGTAATCCAGCAGACGTTTGATATCGTCCCGGTTCGTTTCCCGGACACGATGATTAGAGATCTCTTCTCTCGCCTGCGCATAAGCTCTGCTGAATTCGTGCCAGCTGCTAAAGGCACCGCTGACCGCAACATTCAGCGTTATGCCAAGCAGCCGGTTCGACGAGCTGGCCAGATTAGCGGCAAGAAGAGCCGGATCGGGCGTTTGATCTGCCGGGCCGTTGATCAGCAGAATCATTTCATGCTTATGCCCCGTCTCCAAAGGCGCGCATGCCAGCAGATCACCGAGCTCCGACTGAAAGAGGTGAGACAGCATCTGCATCGCGGACGCTTCCGGCACTCCTTCGCGCAGCTGCTGCGGCTGAAGCAGCAGGAAGAAGCTGCCCGGCGGCAGCTCCTCCTCCGGTTCGGACTGCTCCTGAAGTTCGCCAGCCTGTCCGTTACATCTTGCCAGCCATAAGCTCAGCTTGCGGCCGGCAGCTTCTTCCCGGGAAACCGCCCGTCTCTCCTGATTCGGATCTACTGCGGGCTGTTCCCGCTTCCTTGCTATCTTCTTCGATGTCTCTACCAGAATATCCAGGAGCTCGGACGGCTTCAGGGATGTCTTCAGAATATAATCCTCGACACCGAGCTTCATCGCCTTGCGTACATAATCAAATTCATTATGACTGCTGAGTACGATGATCAGCATATCCGGGTAGAGCAGCTTCACTCTGTCAATGAGTTCAAGACCGTTCATTCTGGGCATGACAATGTCTGTCAACAGAATGTCCGGAGCCTCATGCTGCATCAGCTCAAGCGCTTTCTCGCCGTCGGGTGCGTCTCCCAGGTACGTAAAACCGTGTTGTTCCCACTCAATCAACGATTTGATCCCTAAGCGGACCAGAAGCTCGTCATCTACCAGCATCACTTTGAAGGTCATCGCTACTCACTTCCCGCATTTTCTTAATAGGCAGCCACAATTCAACGGTTGTTCCTTCACTTAACTCGCTGAAGATTCGGATGCCAAATTCTTCTCCATACTGCAGACGAATACGGTCATGCACATTCTTAACGCCGATCCGCTGCGGCGATTCTTGCGAATGCTCCGACAGTCTCGCATTAACCTCCTGCAGCCGATGAGGGGAAATACCGACTCCGTTGTCCTCCACTTTCAGTAGAAACATCTCCTGCACTATTGAAGCCGAGATGACGATTCTACCAGTTCCAGACAGCGGTTCGATACCGTGCATCAGGCTGTTCTCGATAATCGGCTGCAGCATGATCTTAATCACTTCTTGATCCATGAGCTCATCCGGAATATGGATCTCCACGGAAAGCCTCTCACTAAATTTCATTTTCATCAGCTCAATGTAATTCTCGATATAGTCGACTTCCTGCCGCAGCGGAATCAGGGTGCCGCCGCGCCCGATGCTCTGTTCGAGAATCCCTCCCAGATTAGAGAGCATATCGCCGACTTCCTTATCATTGCGAATGTAGGCCATCCATTTGATATTGTTCAGCGTATTCAATATAAAATGGGGGTTTATTTGCGCTTGCAGCGCACGGAACCGCATATCTTCCTTCTGCTGGTACTCTTCTTTAAGTCTTTGCAGAAGCTTGCGGATCTCCGTCACCATTTTATTATACGTCTCAATCAGTGAGGAGATTTCTTTAGGACCGCTGACCGATAAGACCGAATGGAAATCCTTTTCTTCCAGCACCTGCATCCGCTTACGGAGCAGCTTGAGCGGCCTGGATATCCCATACGAGATCGACAGCGTAATAATCGTGAATATCACAAAGATCATGAATATGATGCCTGCATTCGTTTTACGCAAATCAAAAATTTCTTTAAAGATGGTATCGTAAGGAACCAGCTGCACAATTCGCCAGCCGTTCAGGTCTACCGTGTCAAAATTGACGATCCATTTCCCGTCGTCCTTCTCCAGAATGACTTGTCCGCTGTTCTTGCTCCAGAGCTGCGGCATGTAGGATTCCTGGGACACACTTTTACCGATCATTTCTTTGCGGGGACTCGAGGCGATCGTTCCATTCTTGTCCACGAGATATACTTCGCCTTCAAGTCCCGTCAAATATTTACGGATATCTTCTTCTGTTACGCTGAACACGATTAAGCCGTAAATTTCATTCGTCTGCAGCTCCGATATCGTTTTGACCAGCGAAATAATCGGCTTCCGGTCCGTATATAGAAACTGTTGATCGTTGAACATCCATTTATTCTGATAGGGCGTGTTTATCATTTTTTTATACCAATCCGAAGAGACATAGTCCTGATACAGGCTTTCTTCCAGGTAACGCGTACTGTGCCAATTTCCATGCTTATCGAAAAGGGTTACATAGGTGTTTGTAAAATAAGAACTGAATGACCTGTTCAGGTATTGGTCGTTTAACCGCAGCCGTTCAAAGTGCGAAAGAGCTTCCGGTGTTTGAAGCATTTTTTTGATATCCGGATTGATCGAAATATTAACGGCCGAGTTCAGCATATCCTCCAGAAACAGCTGCAAGTTGAAGGTCATCAGAACAAGCGCGTCTTGGGCCGAGCTCCCGATCTTCTTTTCAATGACTCGTTCCAGAGGCTTGTCCAGCAAATAATTTGCAAGGAAGAACGGAAGCACCAAGAATAACAGGATGGAGAAGAATATCCGGTTACGAATCGAGTTTACACGTCCCGCCAGCTGTCTAATTCGCCCCATTCCGCTTCTCCTCCCTGATGCTGTGCGCAAAGCAATACTCCTAAGTCTAGACCCTCTAATATGGATTGTAAAGGTCTCTTAGAACGCTTGCAGAATAAAGAAATACTCGTCCATGCCGAGTATCTCCGGATGAATCTCCAATTTATTCTACTTACTCGCATCCTGGTTTCTTTATTCTGTCCAAGTCCATTCCTCTGCCCTTAGAACCGCATATGGAAAATGATTGCAGATACTCGCCATGAAAAATCAAACACTTTCACATACGAGTCATATATTTACATTTACGGAATATACTGAGGTGTAATACAATAAGTAAAAGATCCCAAGAAAGGAAGGAGGTGAAAATAATGAGAATGAAAAAGTGGGTACTCACCATGCTGATGCTGACTGTTCTTGCACTGAGTCTTTCTGTTGGGGCAACTGCTGCTCCTGCTACCAGTGTACATAGCATCTGGTCCGTGAAACCGATCGGGATTAAGGATAACGGAACCTCTTATCCGGCTACGAAAGGTAACGTCATTATCAGCTGGACCAATCTGCCTCTTAACTCAGGTGACAGCGGTTTCTTCAACGCTAAGGTTTATGCGAACAATGCGGAGTACGAGTTCCGGTTGGTCTCTTTCGGTTCAAGTACGGACGATCAGATTTTCGGCAAATTCGATATCTACAAGAACTCCGTCTTAGTGGCTTCCTCTATACCCGGTACCGCTTACGGGCTGAGCCAGCCTGTTAACAACTACTTCAAATTCTATGATACTTCCCAGCAATGGCATGTTTCCGCTTACATTACTAGCAGAAAAGATTATTAAATGGTAAAGAACAGGAAGGAGACTGGAGTCATCCAGCTCCTTTTTTCGTGGATGCTCCGTTTCAAACCCCTATCCCTCCTCTACTCCTCTGTCAGGAACCATTCTTCCGCCTGCTCAAGAATCGCCGCTAATTCCGGGAACTTCACTTTCTTGATAACGGGTTCTTCTTCACCGGTATGGAACAAAAGTGATTCATACACGCCTTTTGATTTTCTTCTTAACTGAACTTTTCCCTCTGCTGACTGAAACGTAATCATCTTCCCTTCGTTTATCAACTTCATCGCTTCGATTTTAGTCCCGATTGTAACGGACATGGAAGTTCCTCCGTTCATTTCTTCTTAACAGGTATATAAACTATCGTTCCCCGATCATACAAATTGTATGGCAGCCGCTTCAACGGGCATCAGATTGGATGCCGGCAAACACGAAAAAACTCCCAAGTTTCAAAGGAAATTTGGAAGTCTCATTTCATTCCCAGAGAGCGCGGGCGCTAGGATTAATAATTCTTTAAGGCTCTGCCTTTGTCATCCAGGCTGAACTTTGCTTTTCTAACGGTGTCCTCTTTGACCATTTCCACAATTCTTACGGACGGGTCCGATGCGTCAATCGTTGTGGTCCATCCGTTCGTGTTCACTAGTGCAAGTATTTCATCGAATTCCATGGATTTATATCCGTAAAAGCCGCTAAAACCAGCCCATTCTTTCAGTAATACTTTTACTCTAAAATCGAGTTTGCTCAGTTCCGTATCGCCCTTGCTCTTTCTCTTTGCCATTTCCGTTAACCCCTCTGCTTGTATAAAATCGATGTCGGCACATAGTCCTATTAGAATTATAGCCTCTTATCCCGCCTCATACAATGTAGTAACCTTCCCATTCTCACATTCCTTTATTTTATGGCTCCATAGTGTACCCTCCAGAGGGACAATTTCATCCATTCTTCCCAATAAATGATCGAATCCCGTGGCCTTGTCACAGATTTCTACGTATTCCCCATATTCATAATCGAAAATGAGACACCTGGCGGACTGCTGCTCATTCTCGTGTTTGGAATAATGTACGCGGAATATTTCATTCCATCGAATAGCCCGCAAAATATGTCCGGTTTGATCATCGATCAGAAGGATGGATACCGGATCCACTTGAATTCTATGCATATGCTCCATACTAAACGCCTCCAATACGATTTAAGTGAATGAAAGGACGAATAAGGTCATGACAGATTTATGATCGAAACAAACGGCGGATCTGACCGCTTCAAATACAGAAGAGATTACAAGTATGAATTTATAAAATACCTGCAGCAATGTGTTCATCCGCAGTGGCCACAAGCCATACCACGACAATGAGAAAGACCGCCATAATAAGGAGTAAATAACCTAACCACCGCAAGCTCAAACGTTTAGTAACCGATCTAGACCGTAAGATCAGCATCACCCCGACGACAACCAGCAAAACAACGATTATACCAACGGAAAAATAATTACCCACCGAATCTCTCCTTTCATCAAAGCCATTCCCTGCGAGAGCAGTAAGAAGGTACCGCTTCCATTATTATAACCTTCCCCTCCAATTACTGGAAATAAACAAATTTACTCTACTACTTGCACCTTTGCTGCGTATTCTTTTTTCAATATTCCAGCTAAACCCATGCACTCTTTGCCTATACCTGCACATATACTTGAGTGAGATGAAGGTCGGGCGTTCGTCCGGGCAAACATGCTTTGCCTGCAAGGTTATTTCTACCAAGCCTAATTTTGCCCTACAGAAAAACTTTGTTGACAACTAAAAACTCTTTCTTATATACTACTCTTATAACCACACGCCAGAAGAGTTCGTTTTGCATAAAACTTGCCTAGAGCAAACATATTGTCCCATAGGAAAGATAGGGGTGTTTCGAATGGTCTCGTATGAGATAGCTTTATCTGACGCTAAGATTGGAAGTCGCATAAGACTGAACCGCATAGATATTCAAGGCGTGATGCGCAGAAGGCTGCTGGATCTGGGTTTTGTACCCGGCAATGTCGTGGAAGTGATTCAGAAAAGCCCGCTGGGCGACCCGACCGCTTACCGGATCAGCGGTACGACAATTGCGCTCAGAAAAGAAGAAAGCTCCCTGATTTACGGCGAGCTGGAAGGAGAGGATGCAGAATGAACACATATACGATTGCACTGGCCGGCAACCCCAATACAGGCAAAAGTACCCTGTTCAACACCCTCACGGGTATGAGACAACACACAGGCAACTGGGCAGGGAAGACCGTTGTGAAGGCAGAAGGCGAATTTGTTCATAACAGCTCTTCCTTCAGAATCATTGATTTACCCGGTACGTACTCGTTATATTCGAATTCAGCGGATGAAGAAACCGCGCGCGACTATATTATTTTTGAACAGCCGGATGTAACGATTGTCGTTCTGGATGCCACTTCTTTGGAGCGAAACTTGAATCTGGCGCTGCAGGTACTTGAAATGACCCACCGGGTAGTCGTGTGCATTAACCTGATGGATGAAGCGGAGAAACTCGGCATTGACATTGATCTGGACAAAATCAGCCGGAAGCTCGGTGTTCCGGTTGCCGCTATATCCGCCCGCAGCAGACAAGGAATTCCTCCGCTTCTGGATCTGGTCGAGAAGGTGGCTGCAGGTATCCTTGTGCCCCAGCCCTTGAAGGTGCGTTACAGCGATGAAACAGAGCGGCAGCTGGCTGAACTGGAGCCTCAAGTACGCTGCATCCTGGGAACCCGCTTTCCTTCCCGCTGGGTTGCTCTGCGGCTGCTTGACGGAGACGAGAACCTCCTCTCCTCCATCAAAGCACGGATGAACGAAGAGGGCATCCGCCCGGAACAGGAGGTTGTCAGCTATGGCCGCACCGCTTGCCACTAACTCGCCGGATCCGCTCGATTCCTTGCTGGAAGCGGCCCGGAGCGCAGCACACGGAACAGACATCCGGGACGGTATTGTCAGCGACATTTATAGAACAAGCCGCGAAATCTGCAGCGATGCGGTCAAGGTCAGAGACAAACAGAAGCTGGCTAACACTCACAAGCTGGATAAGGTATTGACCTCCAAGCTCTGGGGCTTCCCCATCATGCTGGCTATACTTGGAGCAATCTTCTGGATCACCATTGCGGGTGCAAACGTTCCTTCGGGATGGATTGCGGATTTCTTCGGGATCATCGAAGGGTATCTGACAGCCGGATTCGAGGCGCTTCACGCCCCTGCCTGGCTCCATGGGATTCTGGTTCTCGGGTTCTTCCGCGGAACTTCCTGGGTTATCAGTGTGATGCTGCCTCCGATGCTCATCTTCTTTCCGATTTTTGCTTTGCTTGAGAACTTCGGTTACTTGCCGCGTGTAGCTTTTAATATGGACCGTCTGTTCAAAAAATCGGGCGGGCACGGCAAGCAGGCTCTCACCATGTCTATGGGCTTCGGCTGTAACGCCGCCGCGATTATGTCTACAAGGATCATCGAGTCTCCGCGCGAGCGGATGCTGGCCATCCTGACGAACAATTTCGTGCCCTGCAACGGACGCTGGCCGACCCTGATTCTGTTGTCTTCCTTGTTCATGGCAATCGGCACCGTAGGAGGGCTTCATACATTCGTCACAGCCATGGTCGTAATGGGCATTGTCATGTTCGGGATCGCGGTCACCCTGACGGTATCTTGGGTCTTGTCCAAGACTGCACTGCGCGGCGTTCCTACTCACTATACACTGGAACTTCCGCCTTACCGCCGGCCGCAAATGTTCAAAACGATTCTGCTCGCCACCAGAGATAAATCGTGGAATGTTCTGAAGCGGGCTGTCATCGTTGCCGCTCCCGCCGGTATTCTGACCTGGATCCTGGGAAATATTATGATTTCGGGTACGAGTGTACTGGCCCATATTGCTGCTTTCTTCGATCCGTTCGCCCATATGATCGGACTCGACGGCTACATTATCATGGCCTTCGTCCTCGGCCTGCCAGCCAACGAAATCGTACTGCCGATCCTGCTCATGGGCTACATGTCGTCAGGGGCTATGGTAGATGCGGACGGATTGGATAATATCAAAGATCTCTTCCTCCAGCATGGATGGACATGGCTGACAGCTCTGAATATGATGCTGTTCTCGCTGCTCCATTACCCGTGCGGCACTACACTTTTCAACATCTATAAGGAAACGAAAAGTACCAAATGGACAGTGCTGTCAGCTGTTATCCCTCTGGCGATTGCGATTGCAGTCACATTCATAACCGCTCAAGTATTCCGGGCGCTGGGATGGGTATGAGAAGTAGTCCGCAAAATCAAAAACGTTTGTACAAAGTCTGCCCCGGCAGCTGTACAAACGTTTTTGTTGTTTTCACGAACATCAAAAGATGCTTCTATTCTATAGGAAGGTGCTGCAAGTCCCCCAGCATTAACTCTGTGAATCAGTCAGCCCAGTAAGTCATCGTATCGCTGATGCCGAGAAGGAGAAACAGAAGCCCGGCCAGCTTCTGTACAATCCCTCCCCATCTCTTGGCCTTGCGCATTAGCATGCGGTCTGCTCCGAAACCGACGGTAAGCGCCAAGAACAAGAGGAAAGGCATGGCGGTGCCGGCCGCAAATACAGAGGGCAGGACTGCTCCATAGGCAGACTGAACCGCCATTGGCATTAGCATGCCGAAGAACAAGACGAACATGGTCGGGCAGAAACCAAGCGAGAAGGCCATTCCCATCAGGAAGGCTCCGGTTCTTGCTCCGGCACGTCTTGCCGCCTGTTCCAAAGATGCCGTGAAACGCGTCCCCAGTCCGAAAGGCAATCGGAACAATCCCAGCATAAACAAGCCGATTAAAACAAGCAGAGGCCCCTGCAACTTCCTCGCATATTCAAACAGCGGGATCAGCTCTCTCGAAACCGGATTGCCTAGCAGCCAGAATAAACAGCCCAGCAGGCTGAAAAGAACAATTTTCCCCGTAATGTATAGAAGAACCTCTGCACCGGACATCCGGCCCTGAGCCTGCTTTTTGCCGAAATACGTAATAACCGCAACATTAGCCGATAACTGGCAAGGCGCGACAGATCCGATAAAGCCTAAGAATAAGGCTGCAATCAAGGCCACATCCGACCTGGAAGCCGCTAGAAAAGGTTCACTCAAATATGAACTGATTCCGCTGAAAAACGAGTACATCTGTACAATCCTCCGCGATTTTTCTTCTTGATAAAAAAGAAACCTGTCTTTTCCTAATCGTATCAAGTTTGACGCAAAAAGGACACCCTCATCTTGAGATGAGAGTGCCCTGCCTTCCAGTAATAGACGGTTCCTTCAAGTCGGAGGACGGTTATTTCGCGGAATATCCGCCGTCCACCGGGAGTTCAACGCCTGTAATGTAAGAAGATTCATCGGATGCCAGGAACAGAACAGCCTTCGCGATATCCTCTGCTTCGCCAAGACGGGGCAGCGGAGTCATCGAAAGGAACCAGCCTCTCATTTTCTCGTCTTCCATCATATCAACCGTCATCGGTGTGCGGATGAAGCCAGGGTGAACGGAATTGCAGCGAATGTTATCTTTCGCGAAGTCTACAGCCGTTGCTTTGGTTAGCAGGCGAACAGCGCCTTTACTTGCGGTATATGCGCCTGCACCGCTTCCGCCTGTCAGGCCGGCAATGGAAGAAATGTTCACGATGGAACCCCCGCCGTTATTTTTCATATGAGGAATAACATGCTTTTGACCCAGGAAAGTTCCTGTCAGGTTGATGGACATCACTCTCTCGAATTGCTCAACGGTCATTTCCAGCATTGGAGTTGCGGCGGAGATTCCCGCGTTATTCACGAGGACGTCGATTTTACCGAAAGCTTTAATTGCTTCATCGACAACCTTGATCCATTCATCCTCGGACGCAACATTATGTTTAAAACCGATGGCTTCGCCGCCGTTTGCTTTAATTTCTTGGACGACTTCCTGAACCTTGTCCTCCTGAATGTCGGTTACGACAACTTTGGCACCTTCTTTGGCTAAAAGAAGAGCGTCAGCTTTACCCATACCGCCGCCGGCACCTGTTACGATTGCTACTTTATCCGTCATCTTAGCCATGTGTGGATTCCTCCTCGGATTCTGCTTGTTCTAGTAAGTGATATCAGGCCGCTTGTGACTTCAACCTTTTGTCAGAGCGATTCCACGCACGGGTCCAAATCTGACCGGTTTAATTACCGCCTGTCCCGGAGCGATCACTTCTGATGATAGGATCTGCTGAAGTCACTCAACATGTTCATTCTAGGAAATGTGACAAGACGTGTCAACTTTAAATCGGAAAATCCGGCCTTTATTTGGACATTATCCGTAAATCATCCATAAAACTTTATTCGAAAATTCACATTTAAAAAGAAGCATTTTCAGGTAAAAGAGACGTCCCTTCCATTAATAAGGGCGTCTCTATAATTCAGAGAATTCAATTGAATTCCTTATATGTTACGGCAATGCGAGTTTACCCATAACTGTAGGACGGCTTGCTCCTGTTGCTGCGGGAAGATTATTGGGAACACCGCACAAGAAATCGTGACCGAGCAGAGCAAAAATGACGGCTTCCTTGGCATCATCGTCTACGCCAAGCTCGCGGGATGTCATCACCTGCTGATCCGGCAGAAGTGCAGCGAGCTGTGCCAAGAGAGTCCGGTTGCGCGCCCCTCCCCCGCTGACGATGACTTCGTCGATGCGGCAGCTTGGGAACACAAACTGCCGGTAGCCTTCCGAGATCGTCCGCGCAGTAAAAGCGGTGGCTGTCGCAACGATGTCTGCATCTGCGAGGCCCAGACCCTTTGCCTTGGCAATGAATTCCGCAGCATAGGCTTTGCCGAACACTTCACGTCCGGTTGACTTGGGAGGCGCCATCCCGAAATACCGATGGGCCATCATCTCCGCAACCAGCTGCTCATCCGGCTGGCCCTGCGCCGCCCACTTTCCTCCGTCATCGTATGATTCGCGTCCCTCCGACAACTGGTAGACGACCTGGTCGATCACCATATTACCGGGCCCCGTATCAAAGGCGAATACGTCGTCCGGCCCGGCTCCGGGCACCAGCGCCGTACAGTTGCCGATTCCGCCGATATTTTGCAGCAGCCGTCCCTTAGCCGGGTGGCGGAAGAGAATCAGGTCGCCGTAAGGCGCAAGGGGCGCGCCCTGGCCTCCGACCGCCATGTCGGCAGGCCTGAAGTCGCCGACGACAAGAACCCCGGTGCGCTTAGCGAGCACCGACAGATCGCCGAGCTGCAGCGTGGACCGGGTCAAATACGGGTCCGCGCTGTCCGCTTCGGGAATGTGCCACACGGTCTGACCATGTGACGAGATAAAATCGACGGAATCCATCCCGATTCCGGCTTCCCTGGCCGCCTCCAGAGCCGCTTCCGCGAAGCGTTCGGCCAGGTAGGCATTCATTCCGCAGACGAGCGCAACATTGGACTGCCCGGTGGTACAGAGCTCTTTCAGCCGCTCCCTGAGCTGCTCCGGGTAAGGCCGGCTGTAGAAATGGAGCAGCTCTATCCGGGACTGGAGCCCACTCCCTGTAATGCGAACTACCGCTGCGTCAATACCGTCCAGCGACGTGCCGGACATAAGACCGATTGCGATCACCGGTCTATCTTTGCCTATCCCGAATAACATACTAATCATTCCTTCCGGCGTTGGTTGAATCCTCAGATAAACCTCGTCTCACCAGCAAGCCCAGCGCAGAACGCCTGCCGGACCAGAGGTCGGACAGGCGCATGGTACGAACCGTATACAATTACAGCGAGTATCTAATCTCTAATAAAGCAGGTAAGGCTTGCGCTGCGTTTTCCAGGCTTCCGCTTCCTCCTGCCAATTCCGGGTGATGCTGCGCAGTCCTTCACTGTCCGCAAGAGTCATACGCACATCGGTCCCGCCTGTCAGCAAATCAATAAAATAGCGGGAACCTTCTTTGGGAGGCGTAAGCCATTCGAAGCTGTCCGGATGCAGAGAGATAACTTCATGCAAGAGTCTCAGCCCTGTATTGACCGGCTGGAACTGCTCCTGGTCGGTGACGAACAGCCTTACGCCGCTGCACAGCTGCCCTTGATGCTTGGAGAACGCAGGTGTTGCATACACCGGATGTACATGAACGCCGGGCAGTCCGCTGGCATTCATGCGCTTCGCAAGCTCTGCTCCATGAAGCCAAGGGGCACCGATCCATTCGAAAGGTCGGGTAGTGCCGCGTCCCTCCGACAAATTCGTTCCCTCGAAGAAGCAGGTTCCTCCATATACCCGGGCGGAATCAATCGTGGGAATATTCGGTGACGGAACCATCCAAGGCAGGCCGGTGTCGGTAAATTCCATCCTCCGGTCCCATCCCTCCAGCCGAATCACATCGATGTCGCAGCGGAGTCCCTTCACATCATTAACCATCAGGGCTAACTCCCCGAGTGTCATCCCGCTGCGGATCGGCATCTGCCAGGCGCCGACCATGGACTCATAGCCGGGCTTCAGCATTCCGCCTTCGGCGATGCTGCCTCCAAGCGGATTCGGCCGGTCCAGAACGAGCAGACTTTTGCCATGCTCCGCACATGCTTCAAGGGTGTACAAGAGCGTTGACAGATACGTATAGAAACGGATGCCGAGATCCTGTATGTCAAACAAGACTGTATCCACATTCTGGAGCATCTCGGCGGTTGGGCGCTTGTGTTTGCCGTACAGGCTGTAGACCGGGATGCCAAGCTCGGGATCCGTTTCGTCCTCGAACAAGACCCCCGCCTGCCGCTGCCCGTACAGCCCGTGTTCACAAGCGTACAGGGCAGTCAGCTGCGAATCCCGAAGCGACGCGCATACCTCAACCGTTGTCCTGAAATCCGCTGTAATCCCGGTTGGATTCGTAACGAGCCCGATTCTTCGGCCTGTCAGAAGAGGATGCTTCATTGTATGGAGGCGGTCAGCTCCGGACCGCACACCGGCACTCATCGTGCTTCTCCATTCGTAAGAAGCATACCGGCTTCATCAACCTCAGCCTCTTCTTCTCTGCTTAGGACATTGTGAACCGCTTTGTACTGATACACACCCAGGATTCCGCTGAACAGGGCAATGAAACCAACCACCGTCAGCATGAGCGGAAACGTAAAGCAGACCATTTGGAAGAAAGCTCCGATCGTATATCCCGGAAAGCGGAAGAACAGCTTCACACTTTCAGCCATCGCCCGGAAGATCCCCATGCCCTTCTGCAGCACAAGCTGCAACGTGTAGAACTGGGAAACGAGCGCCATCAGAACGAAGTACGTTTGAAAAACCGCAATCGACATGTAGAACATTCCGCCTTTAGACCCGTAATACCACCAAGTCGACCAGAGGATGAACAAGAGGGAAACGATGAGCAGGCCGAATACGAATGCCGGAAAGAATCCTTTGACCGCTCCGGTAAACAGCAGGCGAACCTGGCTCGGCTTCCCTTCCGCCTTCTGCTGAAACACATACATGACTCCATACAGCAGCGGCATGTACAAGAGAGCAATCAGAATCGGCACGAACGGAATCGGGACCATCAGGATCATAGGGATCAGTACGAGAGAGCTGATAATACTCGTCAGTGCTACGGGCACGATCTCCCGGAACACCTCGGCACCGGCTACTTTCAATACGGCATTCAGCTTGCGCATCGGTAATCACTCCTTGCTATCTTTTGAAATCAAATTGTTTTATAGAACGATCCGCTGTTCGGTCTCCGGATCGAAGAAATGAGCTTTGCTCATATCGAGAATAAACGTCTTGTCTTGCCCGACGAATGTATGCGTCTCCGGATGTACCTTCGCCGTAATTAAACGTTTGCCGACATTGAAATACACCAGATTCTCGGAGCCCAGGTGCTCCACGACTTGAACACGTGCTTGCAGCTTGTGGTCATGCGGCACATTGAGAGAGAAATCTTCACCGAAGATATGCTCCGGACGAATGCCCATAATAAGGCGCTGGCCTTGATATTTCTTCAAACCGGCTGCGATTGCATCCGGAACTGCAAATTCGGCGCTTTCCGTAATAACCCGGTTGCCCTCCATACGTGCGTCCATGAAGTTCATCGCAGGCGAACCAATGAAGCCGGCTACGAACATATTCTGCGGGGTCGCATAGAGATCTTTGGGCGAGGCGATCTGCTGAATATGGCCCTTGTTCATGACCACAATCCGTTCGCCTAGCGTCATGGCTTCTACCTGATCGTGGGTTACATACACGATGGTAGCGCCGAGCCGCTTGTGAAGCTCGCCTAGTTCAACCCGCATCTGGATACGGAGTTTCGCATCCAGATTAGAGAGGGGCTCATCGAACAAGAATACTTGCGGATCGCGGACGATTGCACGGCCTACCGCTACACGCTGGCGCTGTCCGCCGGACAGCTCGCGCGGTTTGCGCTCCAGCATGTCTTCCAGCCCGAGAATAGCGGCCGCCGACCGTACTTTCTCATCGATGACATTCTTCGGCTTCTTCAAGTTCTTCAGACCGAATGATAAGTTCTCGCGGATAGACATATGCGGATACAGCGCGTAATCCTGGAAAACCATCGCGATATCGCGGTCTTTGGGATGCAGATCATTCACAACCCGGTCGCCGATAATAATATCGCCGCTCGATTGTTTCTCCAGTCCTGCGATCATACGCAGGGAAGTCGTCTTACCGCAGCCGGAAGGCCCTACGAAAACAACAAACTCTTTATCATTAATGACGAAATCCGAATCGGACACGGCCACAAACGGATCTTTCTTGTCGTCGGTAAATTCTTTACGCACTTTACGAAACTCTACGCGTGCCATAGTCGTTCCCTCCTAGCCTTTAACGGCTCCAATCGTAATGCCTTGCAAGAAGTAGCGTTGCAGTGAGAAGAATAGAACCAGCATAGGCAGTGCGCCAATGGTTGCCCCGGCCATAATGGCTCCGAAGTCCGTCGCCTCCGCGAATACGAATGAAGCGAGCCCGACCTGAATCGTGCGCATGCTGTCGGAATTCGTAATGAGAAACGGCCAGAAGAATTCATTCCAAGAAGCTACGAAGGTGAAAATGGCTAACACGGCAAGACCTGGCTTAGCCATCGGTAAAATTACTTTCCAGAAGATCCCGAATTCACTGCAGGCATCGATCCGGGCCGCATGAATCAACGAAGTCGGGAGGGTGGACATGTACTGCTTCATTAAGAAAATATTTCCCACACTAATGGCGGCCGGTAAAATAATAGCCGTATAGGTGTCCCCGATGTTAAAGACATTCACCATCAGAATGTAGAGCGGGATCAGTGTGACTTGAGCAGGAATCATCATCGTACTGAGCAGAACCCAGAACGCCGCCTTGCTTCCCGGGAATTTCAGCTTCGCAAACGCATAGCCTGCAAGCGACGCGAAAAATACGTTGGTCACCGTCAGTACGCTGGATACGAAGAAAGAGTTGAATAACCAGCGCCAAGCCGACGTTTTGGCGAAGAAACGCTCATAAGGCGTCATGGACCATATTTCCGGAATCATTTGCGGCCGGTATGTAGCCGACATTTTTGTATCCTGGAACGAGCCGATGACCATCCAGTACAGGGGCAGAATCGAGATCAGGCCCCAAATGAGCAAAGTAAGGGTCGCGGCGCCGAACAGGAACATTTTAGATTTTGAAGACACAACAACTCACCTCCAGATTATGCAGGCCTAGCTATAAGAACGAAGAAACTAGTACTCGATATCACTCGAGAAATATTTGAACTGGATAACCGAAATGATAATAATCATGATCGCCAGTACAAAGGACTGAGCCGAAGCAAGCCCGAATTCATAAAATTTAAACGCTGTCTCGTAAATGAGATAAGCGATGGTTGTCGTCGCAAAGTTTGGACCGCCTTGGGTCATCAAGTAAACCGAAATGAATACCTGGAACGAGGTGATTACACCGGTTACCAAGAGGTATAGCGTTGTCGGTTTGAGCAGCGGCCACGTGATGCGCGAGAATTTAGTCCAGCCGCTGGCATGATCGATGTCAGCTGCTTCATAAAGCGATTTCGGAATACCGCCCATTGCTGCCAGATACAGAATAATACCTGCACCATGTGAACCGAGCCAGTTCATCAACATCAGTGAGAATAAAGCCGTGCCTGTCTGCCCGAGCCAAATGACCGGGTCAAGACCAAACAATCCGATAAAGCGGTTGAGAAGACCGGAATCCGTAGGATCGAAGATCGCGAGCCATACGATGGAAATCGTAACGCCGGATGCTACTGTCGGCAAATAAAGGGTTGCTTTGAAGAAGGTCTGCCACGTGCTTTTCATTTGAAAAATAAAGAACGACAGGACAAAAGTAATGATAATATTAATCGGCACCGTACCCAGAGTAAAAATCGCCGTGTTCTTCATGGATTTCCAGAAAATCTCGTCTTTGACCAGACGCTCATAATTATCCAGGCCAATCCACGAGGAATTGAGAATGTTGTACTGCTGGAAACTCATAACGAGTGCCGTAAACACGGGATATAGTGTGAACACCAGGAAAAGAAGAATCGGCGCTAGTATGAATAAGTACGCCCAGCCATAATCTTTCCAGAAACGCGTTACTGGCGACCTTTTACGGTTAGGCGCCATTGAAGCTGAAGTCTGCATCTCCTCATCCTCCTTCTAAAGAAAAAGGGAGCGGCCTCGATCCGCTAAGATGGAACGCTCCCCTGGTTCTATTACTGACCAAACATTTGTTTACCTTTTGCCTTGAAATCTTCCAAGATATCTTTCGGCGCTTTCTCGCCCGAGAAGAGAGCCTGCATGTTCGGTTTAACAACTTGTTCTTTAAACTGCTTTTGCTTGGCTGCTTTGTCAATGTCAAGGTTAAGCGTAACCGGTTTGACCATGTTTTTAGCAAGCAGTTTACCCGCTTCCAGATTCTCCGGCTTGCCCATTTCTTTACCTTTAAACTCTTCAGCCTGAGACTTACGGACGAAAGGAAGGACGAGCTCGTTGGCAGAGTTACCTGCTTTGGCACCGCTAAGCGCTTCCATAACGAGGAACGTATTCTTCGCATGCTCTTCGCCTTTATCGTTCTTTTGTTTGAAAGCTACGTAACCTTCGCCGAACATAGTCGTACCTGGTTTGGCGCTGTCATTGTGCGGTACCGGCAGAAGAACGAAGTCGATTTTCTCGCCTTTGATTTTGCCCGCATCAATATCCTTGTTGCGGTTCTGGATCATCACATCGTAGTAAGGGATCGCTTTGGAAATGATCGCCGCTTGGCCCCCGTAGAACATTTCAGTCCGTTTAGCAGGTGTAAGCGCGGATGTTTCTTTCGGCATATTTCCTTTTTTAATGAGATCGCTTACAAAGGTCATGGTGTTCAGAACGCGGTCATCGTTCCATTGGAAAGCGCCTTTCTCATCAAGCACATCCGGCATCCCGTTGTTGCGTGTCATCATTTCGATGAAATCAAGGGAAGTTCCGTCCGTAACGAGCGCGTACTGCTGAGAACCGTTATCCAGCTTCTTGGTCAGCTTGGCGGAAGCTTCATTAAACTCGGTCCAGGTCCATCCGTCCTTCTGGATCTTCTTCCAGTCGATTCCCGCTTCTTCCAGAATGCGTTTGTTGCCGCCCCAAGCCCACTGGGACTGATAAAGTGGCATTCCATACTGTTTACCTTGAATTTGTCCGAGCTCAAGGACCCCTGGCAAGTAATCCGCTTTAATTTCCGGAGTCAGGTATTTAGTGAGTTCCAGTGCAAGACCCGTATTTACGTAAGCGCCATCAACACCGTGAAAATAAAGATCCGGCGGGTTACCCGCGTTCAGAGCAACGTCGAATTTCTTAGGGCCTTCTGCCCAGGAGAGCATTTCCGTTTGTACCTTAATGTGAGGATATTTCTTATTGAAATCTTCGATTAATCCGGGAAGGTCCTTCTCGTAAGTTCCGTGTACCGGATATGTCCACACAACAACCGTATCTGCCTTAGCTTCCGGCGATGTGCTTGCTCCCGTACCCGGGTTATTTGTTTCCTTACTGCAAGCGCTTCCCATTGTGAGAACAGCTGCCGTTAAAAGAATGAGCCCCTTTTTCTTCATACCCTTCATCTCCCTTAGTTTGTTAGGATTTATGGTAATTCACAACTCCACACGATGGTTCTTGTCTATAAATGCCAGGCTGTTTTTTTATAACCCTCTAATAGCCTGCCTGGTCTGCTCCAAATATTTGACCGACTGCTCATAGTTGCGGCTCGCAACGCTGAGATAAAGAATGTCGATCACATTCAGTTGAGTAATACGTGATGCCATTGCCCCGCTTCGAATTTCGTTTTCCGTAGAAGAGTTGAACAAAGCGATATCCACAATCGAACTAAGGCTTGTGTTCCCGTACCGGGTCAGGCTGATCGTCGTGCAGCCGTTCTTCTTGGCGATGGATGCGGACCGAATCACTTCATCTGTCTCACCGGAGTAGGATATGCATACAGCGGCATCCTCGGGGGTCAGTGTAACGGCGGAAGTCAGCTGAACATGCGGATCGGCAAAGGAAAAGCTGGTCTTGTTGATCCTCATAAATTTCTGCTGGGCATCCATAGCAATCAGATTGGAAGCTCCCACACCGAAGAAATAGATCCTCTTCGCATTAGTAAGCGCTGTCACAGAACGTTCAACAGCTTCTTCATCCAGTATTTTGAGCGTATCCCTAATGGATTGGATATTGTTATTGGATACACTTTGAATGATGGAACTGATCGTATCGTTCGGCCTGATTTCCTGATATCCGGTCGTCTCGGCTCCTCGTAAATCTCCGGCTACCTTCAACTTCAAATCTTGATAACTCTTAATTTCCAATGTCTTGCACAATCTGATGATGGCCGCTTGGCTTGCTCCGCTCCTTGTAGCCAGTTCAGCCACAGACAAGTGGATCATCTCATCCGGATTCTGCAGAATGAAGGTTGCGATTTTATGTTCGGAAGGATTGAGTGTGTTGTACACTTCACGTAATCGCACCAAACCGCCATTCATACTTACCACTCCTGTTCTAAACAAGTTCATGTGTAGGACTGACCGCCTATCTCCCCCTCAATCAAACAACATGAGATGTGATCCATACAGCTAATTCGGTTCCTTTGTACTACATGAATCCACCGGATTGAGTTCATTATATGTGTTGTGAAATATAATTTCAACATTTTTTTTATAATTAAAATTTTATTTTACAAGCACACCAAATTCCCATATACTGATTAAAAAAACCGAAATGGTGATTCTATGTATACTTATCTCGGAATCGATGGAGGAGGCACTAAAACGGAGGGATCGGTTGTTGATTCCGAAGGCAAACTTCTTATAGAAGCAAGAGTCGGAACGACCAATCCTCATGCCGTAACGTTTCCATCTGCCATCCGTGAACTGGAGAACCTGCTGGATCAATTGCTGGATAATCTTCAATCTGCGCAGACTATACCCCAGGGCATTTGTCTGGGCATGTCGGGAATATCTACCGATGAAGAGAAGGAACGATTGACGGAATCCCTGGCGCTCTACCAGCAAAGACGCGGAGTTTCTTTCCGGGTCGCCATAAAATCCGAAGGCGAGATTTCTTTGATGGCTGCGCTTCAACAAGATTACGGTGTGCTCGTTATTTCGGGAACCGGCTCCATTGTATACGGCTTTATGCCGGATGGACGTCAATTCCGTTCAGGCGGCTGGGGGCATTATCTCGGCGATGAAGGCAGCGGATATGCGATCGGTCTGCAGGCGCTGAAAGCCGTGATGCAGAGTTACGATGGCGTCCTGCCTGCCACGCTGCTCACTCCAGCAATCATGGAAGCGCTAACACTTCAACGTATTACGGACCTTAAACAAGTGATTTATCAACCCAATGTCGATAAAGCCGTAATCGCTTCCTTTGCTTCTCACTGTATACGTGCTGCCGAATCCGGCGATGCAATTGCCTGTCACATTATTAAAGAAGAAGCCGATAAACTTGTGAGAACAACTTCAGCCCTGCTGAAGCGGCAGCCGGAACTGCAGCAGATGAATGTTGTCCTGGCCGGCTCCGTCTTTACTCATTCGCATTTATTCCGTCAAGTATACAGCCAAGGTTTGTCAGCCGATTTCCCGGAGCTGCGTATGATAGAAGCAGCCAGCGGATTCACGGCCGCTACCGGCGCCGCTCTTCTTGCCCGTAAATTATTTGCTTAGCCTCCCTGCCTGCATCGCTGTGCTCTACAAATGAATTTTAACACAAGGAGAATGAAATCATATGAACCATATTCTGAGCAATTTGATCACGGAGCAGCCCAATGCAAAAACCAGTCACATTGATCAGCTGGATTCGCAGCAGATCATGTATCTGATCAACGAACAGGATCAGAGTGTTGCAAGCTGTGTACATGAGCTGATCCCCCTTATCGCCAAAGCCGCTGATTGGGTCGTCGATGCCTTCAATGAAGGAGGCCGCCTGTTCTACGTCGGGGCAGGTACCAGCGGACGGATCGGCATCCTGGATGCATCTGAATGTCCGCCGACATACGGCACCGATCCATCAATGGTTCAAGGCCTCATTGCAGGCGGATTCAAAGCCATTAAAGACCCCGTCGAAGGCGCGGAAGACAGTGCGGAGCTTGGGGCGCAAAATATCGACGAGCATGGCATTACCAGCAAAGATGTGGTCATCGGGATTGCCGCGAGCGGCCGAACGCCTTATGTACTCGGTGCAATGAAGCGTGCAGGCGAACTCGGTGCCCGGGTTGTCGGCATCTGCAACAATCATGGCACCCCGATGACGCTGCATGCACAACTGCTGATTGAAGCTGTTGTAGGACCGGAAGCGATTATGGGATCGACAAGAATGAAGTCGGCGACAGCCCAGAAGCTGATCCTGAATATGCTGACGACAACTTCGATGATTCGCATCGGTAAAGTGTACCGGAATCTAATGGTGGATCTCAATCCTTCCAATGAGAAGCTCGTTTACCGCGCCAAACGTATTATCGAAATGGCTACGGACGCTGCGGAGGACCAGGTAGAACAAGCTTTTCAGGAAGCGGACGGCCACGTCAAGACAGCTATCGTGATGATTAGGGCCGGTGTCGATGCCGAAGAAGCGAAGAAACTTCTTGAGCTCTCAGGAGGTTTTGTCAGTCAAGCTATTAAGAAGAACGGCGCGAAGAAAATTTAAATTTCAGCTAATCAAAAAAGACTGCTCTCCTTTATATCGGGTGAGTAGTCTTTTTTGTGGCTCTTGCTGATAGCTGATAGTGCACAAAACCTTCCATGAAGTATCACAGGGAAGGTTTATCGTATAACTCGCCGTGCAAGAAATCCGGTGCTATACCGAACCTTTCTCCCGGGCAAATCGAATTGTCAGCATGCATGTGACCCCGGCTGTTAAGGTGATCACAAAACCGAGCATGAGCCCGACAATTTGGATCTGCCCTTCGGGTGTATCGGCCGGAACCTGGAAGATTTGAAGGAATAAATAAATCATGACAGCGAAGTAAAAAACACTGCCAATCGCACCCGTGATCCACCTGTCTTTGGTCTTGCCCCCCCGGGAAATGGCCGTTTGAATCCATACGAACATACTCAAACTGATTCCGATGAGAAGCAGGAGAAGGAATGCTCCGGCGAAGCTGACAGAAATAAAAGCAACAAACAGGCCGGCAAGCGTAATGAAAATAATCATGTTAAGCAGGAACACGAACCCTCCATACGCGAAGGGTCCTCTAAATCTCCGGACTGCGGACATTTTGACAAACCAGGGAAGCGGTCTGAATGCAGTCCTGCGAAGAATGACAACACAGATAAGCACAAGTAAAAAGGAAATCGCGAGTAAAATAATCAACTTGGACAATCCTCCTGAGCGGGTTCTTTATATGGACTGTCCAAATTATAACAAACAAAGACTCTCTCTGAAAGAATAATTGCGGGTGTTGCTCCCTGCGTTGACTTTTATAGTTGCTTATCATATAGTTGTTTAAACAACTATTTAGGAGAGGAGCCTACTTTTGCATCCCAATCACCCGGATTTTAAAAGCGCCTTGGATGACTCGATCGGCTTCCTGCTCGGGATCACCTATCGTAAAATTTCCAATCTCCTTACTCAGCGGTTAAAAGACTACGATATTACGCCCGAACAATGGTCGGTCTTGTACCGGATTTACGAACAGGACGGATTGATTCAGAGGGAAATCGCAGACCGGGCCGGTAAAGACAAACCCACCACGACCCGGATTCTGGACAGCCTTGAAGCCAAGGGCTTCATACACAAAAAAGCCGGTCAAGGCGACCGGAGATCTTTTCATGTCCATATTACGGAAAAAGGGCAGTCGCTGATTCGAATTGCGGAGCCTATTGAGAAAAAAACCGTACAGGACGCAGTGAAACATATCAGTCAGGATGAGTATGACCTGCTGATCAAACTGCTGCATCAGATCGGAGCCAACATCCAAGAGCTTACAGAATGAATAGGAGTGTCTTACAGCATGTCTCAACAACAAGAATTAGAAGATACGCGAGCCCGTTTAAATTCGGGAACCGGTCCTTCAGTCCGTAGGTTTCAGTCCGATATAACAGGAAGCCCTGATCCCAGTCGAGATGCGGCAAGCACGGCCAAGCTCTGGACCAAATCTTTCATCATCCTCACTCTCTCGTATTTCCTGTTATTCCTCTGCCTGCAAATGCTGCTGTCCCCCTTCCCTGCTTATGTCAAAGAGCAGTTCGGTTCGGGGGATTTTGTCCTTAGTCTGGTCACGAGCATCTTCGCAATCTCGGCGATTATCTCGCGCTTCGCAACGGCCGCGCTGCTGCGCCGCGTGCACCGCAATACGCTGCTGATTTGCGGTGTGGCAATCGCCACGGCGTCGACAGCGGCGTATTCGTTTGCCGGCTCCGTCGGCATGCTGCTCGCTCTTCGCGCATGCTTCGGGATCGGCTTCGGCATGACCAGCACGGTCATGCCTACGCTGGTCTCACAAATCATCCCTCCCCGCCGCATCGGGGAAGGGATCGGCTATTTCGGCCTATCCAGTAGCCTTGCCATGTCGGTAGGACCGACCATCGGCCTAGCCGTGATAGGCGGGTACGGTTTCGGGCCGCTGACGGTGCTGGGTACGGCGGCGGCCGCCCTCATCATACCGCTGCTGCTGTTCACCCGCAGCATTCCGGCACAGCCTGCCGCCGCCATGGTACCCCGGGCGGCCGAAGCGACATCCGCTGGCTCAGCAGCGGGCCCATCGCCGGCGAAGAGCGGCAAGAAACGCAGCGGCCCGGGCCGCAGACTGCTGCTGCCCGCGCTGCTTAACACCCTGCTCTCCATCACTTATGGAGGATTGCTAAGTTTTATCGCGTTATACGGCAAGGAAGTTCATTTGGAACAAATCGGTCTATTCTTCCTGTTTAATGCGATCACGGTATTGGTCGTCCGCCCGATATCCGGACGCCTATTCGACAGCAAAGGCCATGCGGCCGTCCTCATACCCGGCGCCCTGCTGCTGATTGCAAGCCTGTTTATTCTCTCGATGGCTACTACTATGCCTATGCTCATTGTGTCCGCACTTCTGTATGGCCTTGGCTTCGGGGCCGTTCAGCCGACGACTCAGGCATGGATGCTAAGTGAGACGCCTGCCGATCAGCACGGGACTGCGAATAGTATGTTTTACAATTCCATAGATTTCGGTGTAGCAGTCGGGTCGATGCTGCTCGGCGTTATCGCTTCGAGCACCAGCTACGCTGTCATGTACCGGTATGCGGCCGGGGTTATGGTGTTATTTCTTGTCTTTTATGCACTTTACAGAATAACAAACCCTAATAATAAGCATAAATTTGAGACTTCATCAGGCAGCTCCGGGGCCGGGGCCAGGGTCCGTGCTTCTGAACAGGAACGTTAACAGATACCCCTATACGATCCGGTTGACGATTGCATGGTAGTCGTGTACACAATTTTACCATCTTTACCCAGCAAGGAGGGTCACGTCATCAATCGGCCGAACAACCAACTCGTATTCGATGTTACGGTCTTATCGTTTCTTTCCAGTATGATCGTATCCTTTTTTTCTGCCAGTCTTGAAAGCCGCCTTTTTAGCGAGGAATGGGTTTTTCTGTGGTTTCTCTCTATTCTCCTCCTCTATCCGCTTAATCTTGTGGCAAGCGGAATGAATTATTTGCTGGGTAAGCATTGTTCCCGTTCGAGTATTCAGTTCACTATCTTTAATCTTCTCGGAGCTTTACTCAGTGGAGCGCTGGCTTACACATTAGAGCTCGGATTCGATTATTTTATAATTTTGTTTGCTGCATTTCCGCTATTCTCTATCGTAACAGGAATTTTCCTATGGTTGCGCAGCAGGAACGCGGCTTTACTTTGAACACCATGCTGCTCTCTCTAGTATCTACGAGCAAGGATGACCTCCAGTGAGGTCATCCTTTTTTTGCATTCTATCATTGTAACGGCGCCACTTAAGCTAGGCAGGATCCTTACCGGGCCATCCGAAGCTTGCAAACCACATGCCGTTCCGGGGCATTTCGATCACCTTTCTTACAAAAGGAACCATATTCGCAGGAAGTTTATTGGCGTTATGCCAGAAGAGTTCTTCACATTTATGCGGTTCCTTATTTACAATCTCCCTTTGCCAACTGCTTGCGGTCAAGAAAACATCGATCCATTCTGAATCGATGTTTTTGCGATGCATAACACCGATCATTTTCAGGTCATCCGGAGCAAGCTCAATACCCGCCTCTTCTCTGGCTTCCCTTATCGCCGCGCTGACAACCTCCTCCTCTCCATCGATTCTTCCTGCGATTACACTCCGTTTATCGTTCTCAAATCCGGATTTTTTCTTTTTAAAAGGAGCACTTCCTCTCCCCGTTCTAAAAAAACATGTACCGATCCGTAAAAAATGGCTTTCCTCACCGCTATCTCCTCCTGTAATCGAAAAAAATGCGAATCGCTCAATAAAAACGTTTCAATCGACGAAAATCGGTTTATAAGATGTATGAATATTTTCGTATATGCCTAAATTTAAGTAAGCAAATTGTTTTCTTTGCCACTAAATGGGCTCCAAACAACAAGTTCCATCCGAATTCTCTAAAAAAAAGGGCTGATACCCTCCAAATTTCAAACATTCTGTGGCGAAGGAGGAATTTTTCTTTATAAAACACGCAGAATTCTTCATTTTTTAAGTTTCCTTTAATATTCGTAACCTATACTATTAAAAAGATTGATCTATCTTACAGGAGGTAGAAATCATAATGAAAACTATCATTATTTTTAACAACCAAAAAATACCCGTCTTTTATACAGATGCGAGCAAAAAAGCATTAAGCTTACTCAAAATTGCTTTGGAATCCAAATGGAACAACGGTAAACGTGCCGTGAAGACTTGTCTGGAAAGCTTGATCAGCATCGAAATCGACGGTACGGAAGCCATTCTCCATGCAAGACGTGAAAGTGACACACTAGCGCTGTCCCTCTATTAAACCGGAAGCACAGCCATTCATAGAGTTCACAAAAAAAGATCCCTCCGGGGATCTTTTTTTGTGAACTTTTGCGAAGGTTACTATCACCGTTTTTCATTAATCGCTTCGTTGCGCAGAGCCTGCTCGAAATCTTCGATGGTTTTGCGCAGCAGCGGCCCTTTATTCCCGGAAAGCAGACGCCTGTTTTCCTTCTTCAGTACTTCCAGGATGAGCCTCTTCTGATCACGCGATAAAAACATGCCGGAAACACCTTTCTTTCCTATCTACCTATTTATGTAGTTTAACATGATGCCGCTCAGAAGGTACAGCGCCCTGCACGGACTGCCTCAACGGCCAGATTAGTCATATTTCTCAGTTCCTTCTTATATAGATACAGTAATGCGGGTGACAAGCTATCGCAGTAAGGTCCGAAGACTTTCACCCAAGCTAGAAGGAGGCTTTTGGCTTATGAATGAATCCACCCTGCCGATCCGGCCTAAGGTACAGCGGTTTCTTACCGGAACAAAGCGCCTGTTTATTGACGGCGACTTTGTAGACTCCGTATACGGGCGTACTTTTACGACACCGAACCCTGCCACAGGCGACATCCTCGCCATAGTGAGCGAAGCAGTTGAAGAAGACATCGATCTGGCCGTACAAGCGGCACGCAGAGCTTTTGATCACGGGCCGTGGACGAAGATGAGCTCGGCAGACCGGAGCCGGCTCATCTATAGACTGGCCGAGCTAATCGAGGACAACCTGGAAGAACTCGCCCAGCTGGAGACACTCGATAACGGCAAGCCGATAGCAGAAACACGCGCGGTGGATTTGCCGCTGGCTGTCGAACATCTGCGGTACTTTGCAGGTTGGGCCACCAAGCTCGTCGGGCAGACAATTCCGGTCAGCGGCGGCTATTTCAACTATACGCGGCATGAGCCTGTCGGCGTTGTCGGGCAGATTATCCCGTGGAACTTCCCTCTCTTGATGGCCATGTGGAAGCTTGGCGCGGCGCTTGCCACGGGCTGCACCGTCGTGCTCAAACCCGCGGAGCAGACTCCGCTGTCCGCACTATATCTCGCCTGGCTCATTCAAGAGGCAGGATTCCCGGCCGGTGTAGTCAATATTGTGCCGGGCTTTGGTGAAACTGCGGGCCAAGCACTCGTCCAGCATTCACAGGTGGACAAAATTGCCTTCACCGGCTCCACCGAGGTCGGCCGCGCAATTATGAGAGGGGCCGCGGACAGCCTGAAGCGCGTCACGCTGGAGCTTGGCGGCAAGTCGCCGAACATTATTTTGCCGGATGCTGATTTGTCACGCGCCATTCCGGGGGCTTTGTCCGGGGTTATGTTTAACCAAGGGCAAGTATGCTCCGCCGGCTCACGTCTTTTTATCCAGAAAAAAATGTTCGACAATGTGGTGGCCGATCTTGTCCTTCACTCGCGCAAGCTCAAGCAGGGGGCGGGCCTTATGCCCGACACACAAATTGGGCCTCTCGTCTCCGAAGAACAACAGAAACGGGTAATCGGCTACATCGAACGTGGACTTAAGGAGGGCGCGGAGCTTCTGACTGGCGGAATCAATCCGTATGAAGAAGGGTATTTTATTGCTCCAACCGTCTTCGCTGGTGTTCAGGATAAGATGACCATTGCCAAAGAAGAAATTTTCGGGCCCGTTGTGACCGCTCTGCCATATGATGACCTCGACGATGTCATTGCGCGTGCCAACGATACGGACTACGGACTCGCGGCCGGACTTTGGACAGAGAACGTCAAGAACGCCCATTACATTGCGAATCGTCTTCGCGCGGGAACCGTCTGGATAAACTGTTACAATGTATTCGATGCGGCTTCTCCATTCGGGGGTTATAAGCAATCCGGGATCGGGCGTGAAATGGGCTCCTACGCGCTTAGCAATTATACCGAAGTTAAAAGTGTATGGATTAACCTGGATTAAAGCACGGGCAAACAGGCCCTCGGAGCCGTTAAACACCCGCGCCAAATCGAGTGAATAACCGCAACCTTCCCCTCTCTCCCTTGTTCTATTGAAGAGCGGGGATTTTTGCTGTCCGCTGTTTCTTTTGGCGGATATTCGCCATACTAAGCCCAGATAAACGTGGCTCCACTGATGATTTTTGATATAATGATCGAAGCGAAACAACTGCCGTTCTTATTGCGGGACGCGGATGCTTCATGTTTCGAGGGTGGGCCGAGGGATCTTATCAGAAAGAAGGATAAATGTGATTCAATTTCTCGATCGCCGGTTCCAGCTCCGCAGCAACGGAACGACCGTGCGCCGCGAGCTTATGGCCGGGCTGGTTTCCTTTGTCACCAGCGTCTATATTGTGATCGTCAACTCTGCGATTCTAGCCGATGCGGGAATTCCCGTTCAAGCCGGCATGTTAGCTACCATTGCAGCTTCATTCGCAGGCTGCCTGCTGGTCGGATTATGGAGCAATACCCCGCTTATTATCGTACCCGGGATGGGTATCAACGCCCTGTTCTCGTACACCATCGTCCATACGATGGGTCTGACTTGGCAGGAGGCACTTGCTGCCGTTTTTGTATCCGGGCTGCTGTTTATGCTCGTAGCCTTCAGCGGACTCGGGGTCCGAATATCCGCGGCCGTGCCCCATCCGCTCAAAGAGGCCATATCCGTCGGACTCGGATTATTCCTGACTTTTATCGGCCTGCAGAAAAGCGGACTGGTCGTCTCACATCCGACTACATACGTGGCCTTGGGCGATCTTGGCAGCCCTCAAGCTATCGTTACTATGGCGACGCTTGCCATTATGCTGATCCTGTACATCCGGCAAGTGAGCGGCAGTTTCCTCATAGCGATCGCCGCAGGAACAGCGCTTGCCTGGTTCCTCGGGATCGTGAAGCCGGCAAGCGTGGCGGCCGGCGTTAATCTTGACGAGGCTGCGGTCGTCGTCGGCGCTCTCTCGTTCGAGGGCCTCTGGTCGCTGCCATTCTGGGTAGCGGCATTCTCGCTGGCGATGGTAATCGTCTTCGAGAATCTCGGCCTCATTCACAGCCAGACCGTCAGCTTCGGAAGACCGGAAACCTACCGCCGCGCGTTCCAGGCTACTGCGGTTTCTAACGCAGCGGCCGGACTGCTCGGATCGAGCCCGACCGTATCCGCGGTGGAAGGCTCCGCAGGCATCGCTTCAGGCGGACGTACCGGGCTTACGGCAATCTCCGCCGGATTGCTGTTTCTGGGCTCCTACTTCGCCGTGCCGCTCCTGCAGATCATTCCGGATAGTGCGATCGCTCCGGTGCTTATCATTCTCGGATCGTTCATGCTCAGCAGCATCCGTGCGATACCGTTCGATGATTTCACCGAGGCGTTCCCCGCCTTTCTTGTGGCAGCGTTCATTCCGCTGACTTACAGCATTGTGGACGGCATCGCTTTCGGCTTTATCGCCTACCCGGTTGTCAAACTAGCCGCAGGCAAACATAAGGATGTCTCCATCACGATGTACATCATCGCCCTGCTTTTCTTGTTATACGAAATTTTGCAGGCGGCCGGCAGGTAAGACTTGCGTTTGCCCCGCAGTCATTATATTCCGCAAATAAGTGCACCGGGTTGAAAAATAGCCTGTCAGGCTCTCCGTTCTATACGGACCTGACAGGCTTTTTTGAATACAAAGGCAAACATAATAGATCGAAGATAACCGCAGTTAGAACCAGCTCAACTGGCTTCCCAACCGGATGCCATCATAATGAACACCGCCAGCGCGATAATTGCAATCGCTAAGTACACAAAGCCTTTCACTTTCTTCTTCTGGAAGAACTGCATAATGCTTACGCTGGCCATAGAGCCGATTAATAAAATAAAAACCAGACTAATCATAAACATGTTTAAAGTTAAGGCGTCCAGAGATTGACCGACCAAAGCAAACTTCCTCCCCATTTATAAACGGATGCTTAAATTACACCTTCGAAAGAAAACCTTCATCCATTATAACCGGAAATACGGCGGAAAAAGCAATTTCATTCTACATTTCTATGAACAAACTTTGAATCTGTAAAAGTTTCCTAGTGATATAGACACATCCCGGGACTGGTAGATATATGAGCAATCTAGGGTTACATTCGTTTCATAAATATTCCATATAACTTTTTTGTAACTTTTACAAATTGTTTTCTCTATTATATTTACATAATTTTCTTTTTATGTTACATATAGGTATAGTAGATAAAAAGTTGGCCAACTTCATCTACTCAATCATATTTAAGGAGGATTTAATTATGAAAAGATTATTAAAAACTCGTACTATGTCCAGTTTCTTTTTAGCGGTTGCATTGTTTCTAAGCCTTGCTCTCTCCGCTAGTGCTGCTGGAGGCACTGAAATCATCTCTCCAATAGGCTCCTATACGAGTGCTCCGACTACAATTACTTGGAGTCAACAATCCAATGCAAAAGCAGCTCAAATTTTTATCGGATCAACCGACAATACTTTCAGTTACAATTCAGGCGCGATCTATTCTAATGCGGGTGCATCTACAGCTTACTATCAAATTCCTCTTGACATCGTAGCCTCCATGCCAAAAGGAAAAACGTACCGCATTTACTTAGAAACCTATCACTATAATGGCAACAATTATGTTGGGTATAATACGGATCAAGAATTTTACTCTTTCAACTAATCTTCATTGCTTTTATGAACCTCTTAAAAATACAGACAGGTGTTTTTATCCCTCTGTTTTTTAAGAGGTTTTTTCTTTTCTAATTATAAACTCATCGTGCAGAAAACTGAAATAATATTTCAATTCAAATAAATCTATTGAAATATTATTTCAAAATAGATAGAATGGACATGTGCATCAATTGTAAGCGCTATCTAAATTGAAGGAGGTGCAGGGTTTACTCTCCGATCAAGCTACATAATTTAGACCTCATTTCATCTCATCCGTTCACACACTGAATTTTCGCCAACCCCTGCCATGAATGAAACCCAATAGATTTTTACAAGGAGTGAAGATATGAGCGTGTCGAAGACCCCGGGTACACAGCGTAAAATGATGGTTTTGTTATCTTCTGCTTTGATTTGCAGTACCTTTACTGCCGGGATTCCCGGTGCAGCAGGTTTGGCAAGAGCCGAGACCCCCAGTGTCTCCGTGATGGAGAATACAGCCCGGCCGGTCAATGTCTTGTCCGGTCAATCGCCTTTATTTGCGCAACCGCTTACAGAAAAGATCATGGCCAAAAGCACGGCCGACAAAACGCTGGAACTGGAGCTGACAGGAACGCTGCAGCTTGCAGATTCATACACCGTGGAACAAACATTGAACGGGCAGACCCTTACCAGAAGTCTGGGAGATGTTATGGTTGGTGCCGCTAATGTGACTGTATATCCTGACAGTTCTGGTAAGATCCAAAAAATCTTGATCCAGGAGGCTACTACCTCTGACCGGATGCGTGTAGGAATACGCCGGGATATTTCAAATATCGCAGACAATTCAACCTTTGAGCACAGCCAACTGGATATCAAATCTGCTGACGGCTTCCGGGTGAGTGACAAAAAAGGCAGCTGGAGTCATGAAATTTCCGCAGATAAAACCGTAACGTTCTCTGTCTATGAGAACCAGACGGTTGTCAAACAGGACGGAACGGAACTGTACCGGACTCCTAACCGCCTTTATGCCGAGCAAATCACTCCTGAGTCCTCCCTGATGCAGATTATGACTTTTAAGCGTGGACAAGGAAATCCGCTCTATAGAGGATCACTTGAAATAACACGCAGTCCTGTTCAGGATAAACTGAGACTGGTGAACGACATTACTCTGGAACAGTATTTGTACCAGGTTGTTCCAAGCGAAATGCCTGCCAGCTTCGGTAAAGAAGCTCTCAAGGCCCAGGCCATTGCAGCCCGGACCTATGCTCTCACCGACTATTTCAGCAGCCGGTTCTCCGATCGCGGCATGCATATTGATGACAGCACGCTGAGTCAGGTATTCAACAACAGTGCGGAGAACGAACTGACGACACAAGCTGTCAATGAAACAGCCGGATTAATCATGAAGAGCGGCAATGAACTTGTGGATGCGCGTTTCTACTCGACTTCCGGCGGTTTTGGCGCTTCCAAGCATGAAGTATGGTCCGACAGTCTGGGCGGTTCGTTCCCGGGCACTCCCATCCCTTATCTGGTCGCAAAGAGCTACACCTACGATAAATCGGACCCGTCCAAAATGCTCGACATCGACACTTCCGATGAAGAAGCGATCCGCGCCTTGTACAAGGATTTGTCCTATACCGGTTACGATTCCGAGTCGCTTTATTTCCGCTGGAAAATCGATATGACGAAGCAGCACCTGGAAAAAACGATCAATATTAACCTCCCTCTCCGTTTTAATGCGGACCCGACGGCCATCTTGACCAAAGAAGGCGACCGTTTTGTAAGTAAACCTATTCCGGCAGACGGAATCGGCACCCTTACGAATATGTATGCCGCCAAGCGAGGGGCAGGCGGTAACATCACAGAATTGGTAATTGAAGGTTCTACAGGGACTTATAAAATTTTAAAAGAATTCAATATCCGCTTTACCATCAAACCGGTCGATGGAAGAACAGGCGACATCTATGCCGAACGCGCAAAAGGCGGTTCGCTGAGCTATGATTCAAAGTCGACGGTCAAAAATCCGAGCATTCTTTTCTCCGCCTTCTTTACTTTTGATCTTGCAAAGGATTCAAACGGCGATCTCACGAATGTCACTTTTTACGGCGGAGGCAACGGACATGCCGTTGGCATGAGCCAATATGGCGCCTCCATGCTTGGAGGGAAAGGCTGGAAGTATGATCAGATTCTAAACGCCTACTACTCCAATATGCAGCTGGAAAAAGCGACCGGCGAACCGTTTGAAATTCAGAAGCTCGAACTAACGGGGCTTACGGACATGAATGCGGGGGATGACAAGCAGGCCGGCGTTAAAGCAACTTATACGGACGGCAGCAGCGCGGCCTGGACGGCGGGGATTACATTCAGCAGCAGCGATCCCGCGGTCGCAACGATTGACTCTAGCGGACTAGTGAAAGCACACAAGCGCGGGCAAACAGACCTCAAAGTTCACTATGGGAATCAGACGGGAACTTATAAATTGACCGTATCCGCTCCTTATACCGCTGCCGAAATAGCGGCAGATCTGGTGACGCTGCCGGCAGTCGCCAAAGATGCGACTAAACTAACTCTCCCTTCTGTACCTGAAGGATTCAAGGTAACGATCAAAAGCACGGATAAGCCGGCAACTCTTAATACGGATGGCACTATTAATCCGCCTGCTGGAGATACAACGGTCAATGTTGTGCTCACAGTAACTAAAGTTTCCGATGACACCAAAGCCGATACGGTGAGCATTCCTGTACTTGTCCCTGCCAAAACTGAAAACAATACAGGTGGTTCAGATGGCGGATCGGGCAGTGGTTCGGACGGCGGATCGAATGGCGGTTCCGGCGGAGGGCCCGGTCCCGTAACTCCGCCTGCTCCTGATACCGGCAACGGCCAGCACGAATTTAAGGAATCCGATCTTCAGAAACCGCCGGTAGACGGTAAAGTAACCTTACCTGTACCGGCAGCGGCTAAACAGATCTCCATTCCTGCCAGCGCTGTAGAACTTCTCGGTGCGAGCAAGCTGGCTCTTCAGAGGGAAGATCTTACCCTTGAAATCCCGGCTGAACTGCTCAAACGTTTGTCGGATAAGGTAACAGCCGAACAGAGGAAGGACAGCACGTTCACAATCGAGATGAGCACCTTAAGCGCCTCGGATGCCCAGACACTTCTGTCTGGCTCTCAAACGGCAAGCACACGGATCAGACCTGCCGGTGCGGTTGCCAATCTCAGCCTGTCGATTCTCACTAAAGACGGAGTAAAAACCGACCTAACCACATTTGAGAAACCGGTGACGGTTCATTTTACAACCGGAACAAACGCGGACCCGGCCCTCACAGGCATCTATTATATTGCAGATAACGGTACACTGGAATATATCGGAGGGAAGCACAGCCCAGGTAAAATCACGGCAGAACTTCATCATTTCAGTACTTTCGCCGCTCTGGAGTGGAAACAGACCTTTGCCGATCTTCCTGGAACGCACTGGGCTTTCAAAACCGTTGAAGAGCTGACGGCCAAGCATATGATTAACGGCACCAGCGAGAACACCTTCGAGCCGCAGCGCTCCATTACCCGTGCCGAGTTCACGGCCCTGCTCGTCCGGGCACTGAAGCTATCCGCATCCGGTATGCATACATTCACGGATGTTCGTGCAGATGAATGGTATGCGGATTCCATTTCCATTGCAGTCCAAGCCGGAATTGTCGAAGGCAAGACCAGCACGACCTTTGAGCCGCAGTCGAACATCACCCGCCAGGAAATGGTCGCCATGATGATGCGTGCCTATAATGAAAAAACGGCGGGAAGCGCTGCAGCGGCAGCTTCGTTCACCGATGAATCAGAAGTGGCCGACTGGGCGCTTCCTTATGTGAAAATAGCGGCCGAACTCAACCTTATCGATGGCCGGGAGAATGGTAAATTCGTTCCGAACGGTATGTCGACACGGGCTGAAGCAGCCACTATTATTAAGCGAGTTACGGCAGATTAGCAAAATGCTCAGGCAGATGAAACATCTGCCTGACCATACTGAACGATACTGAACATTATTGATTAAGCAGGCATCCTTAAAGGTGCCTGCTTGTTTATTTTCCACCCTTTACAGTTGGGTGATTTGTTACCTTCCGATGACTCTATCCAGTACTTTCACTCTCCTTTTCCTCTTAATTTGTCATAGAGCAGCCCGCCCATTCATAGAATGACTGTACCTTCTTTTAATAAGCAGTTATATCCGCTTCTGACTAAATGACGTCTTGCAAGGAGGAACGTTTTTGTGTTGACAAGAAATCGAATGCTTTTGCCCCTGATCATTCTGATTACCACGGCTCTCGCTATGTACGTATTCGGGCGGATGGACGACCGCAAAACTCTCCAAGCCGGTTCTTTCCTTACGGCATCCGGCGAAGAGATCAAAGACGGCGAACAGGTGAATCTGATTAAGCCGCCGGCTGATAGACAGCTAAGGGCCGTCTGGATTGCAACAGCCTGGAATATAGACTGGCCTTCATCACCCGGACTCAAGAAGGAGAAACAGCAGCAAGAAATGATCTCCCTATTAGATGAAGCTAAGAATCTGGGCATGAATGCCGTAATTGTACAGGTCAAACCGGGCGCAGACGCCCTATACCCGTCCCGGTATGGGCCCTGGTCGGATGTGCTTACCGGGAAGCAGGGACAATCCCCCGGTTATGACCCGCTCGCTTTTATGGTGGAAGAAGCACATAAACGCAACCTGGAGTTCCACGCCTGGTTCAATCCTTACCGGATTGGCTCTGTGAAAGATTTGGACAAGCTGACGCCGGATCATCCGGCCCGCCAAAATCCAGGCTGGGTCGCTTCCTATGCCGGTAAACTGTACTTCAACCCCGAAATCCCGGAAGTCCGCAGCTTCGTAACCGGCAGTATCGCAGAAGTCGTCCAGAACTATGATATCGATGCTGTGCATATGGACGATTATTTTTACCCCTACCCGGAGAAAGGCAAAGACTTCCCGGATGACGCCGCCTATCAGCGCTATGGTAAGTCCGGATATTCATCCAAACCCGCCTGGAGGCGCGATAACGTCAACAAGCTGGTTCAAGATATTCATGCCGCTATCAAAAAAGAAAAACCGTACGTAAAATTCGGCATTTCCCCGTTCGGCGTCTGGCGCAATCAGAACATGGATCCTTCCGGTTCCGCAACAACTGCCGGAACTACGAACTATGACACGCTCTTCGCGGATACGAGAACCTGGATCAATGCCGGCTGGATTGATTACATCGCTCCACAGCTCTATTGGAGCTTCGGTTATAAGCCGGCCGCCTACGACAAGCTTGCCGATTGGTGGGTCCAAGAAACGGCGGGCAAGCCCGTGCAGCTTTACATCGGGCACGCGCCCTTCAAAATCGGGTCGGACTCCCCCGATTGGAACAACCCGAGCGAGCTGCCCGATCAGCTCCGCTACAATACCGAGCGCGCCGGTCAGATCGGCGGCAGTATCTTGTTCAGCCTTAAGGACATCCGGCGCAATCCGCTCGGATTGAAGACCCGGCTGAACGAAGAGCTCTACGCCAGCCCCGCGCTGGTGCCGGCCATGCCGTGGCTGGACAGCACGCCGCCGGAGCCGCCGGCGTCTCTGCAGGCCGTAAGCACGGCAGACGGTATCCGGCTCAGCTGGCAGGCCGCCGGCAGCGAGGCCGCCTATTTCGCGGTCTACCGTGTGGACGCCGGAGGCGATGCCCGCCTGCTGGATACGGTCCGGAGCACCGGCGGGGAGGCTGATTCCTATACGGACAAGACTGCGCCTAGGGATCAGACGGTCCGTTATGTCGTGACTGCGCTCGATCGTCTCCATAACGAGAGCACAACCAGCCGCATCGCGGCGGCTGGCGTCCCGAGCCGAGTAGCCGTCCGGTGAACGGGCGTGAATATTTCAATCCGCCCACTCGATATACGTGAGGCTTACCTTGTGCTTGTGCTGCAGAAGCATCTTCCAGCTTCACAAATTAGTCCCTTGGATCAACGTACGATGAAAAAGCCGGGCGTAACACATGTGCTCCAACGGCACCGTGTTACGCCCAGCTTTTTTTAGTATTAATATCATGCCTTAGGTAGAAGCAAGCTAAGTCCCCATACGATCAGATCCATCTATTCCAACATTTCTTCTCTTCAATTTAATCATCACCGCTCAAAAGCTTGATTTTCCAGTTTGCTGATAATAAATGTGCGTTCCATAACTTCGAACAAATAGAGCCCGGCAAAGAGAATCAACATCGCTAACGGAGCCCTGAACAGCATGATCCACCCTTCATAATAAAGGAGAACCAGCATGAGGAAGACTGTTCCTATGAGGTATCCCCATGCATACTTCTTTGGAGAATTAGGTTCTTTTTCTACCCATTTATTTACAGGTCTGAGATTTATCCCGATTAGTAAACCAATCAAAAATATACTGCTTTTGAGCCCATCCATAAATCCGGGTATCAAGAGCAAATACATCAAATAGAGCGCCAATCCGGTAGTGCCTACAAACAGCAAATTGTGAATCAGACGAAGCTTTACAGACATAGCAGCCTCCTGATCTCAAACCTGATTAGAAGAGTTCAGTCTATGAATCACTTTGTTGCAAATCAAGGTAATCGTAGCACCCGCAAGCATGAATAAGGCGACTTCCACAACCAGCAAATAAGGCATAGAGGCGACGCTTCCGAAAGAGACCTGCTGATTATGCACTTCTGCATTCTCGTAGGCTCGTACAACATCGGGCACGTAAGCCAGGGTGAGCACCATCCCGTGAATCAGTTGAATCAGGTAATAAACAACGGCAACGACAGCAGAAAATAAACCAAACAAGATTACATTCCTTTTTCTAGTGCTCCCCAACGATATATCCCCCGCTTCTAACAGTTACTGTGTACCGATGAAATGAACAATTCCCATAGTTACTAAAATCACAACCAAAAACACAATAAAACCGATAACAAACGGCCACACGTAAGAAGCAAAGATACTCCGACGCTGATTCATTCCGGATTCAATAGCGCTTAGTCTAGCTTTAATGTCTTGCAGTTCCTTGTCCATATCCATGTACAAACCTCCCGTTAAACATGTCAAGTATACCACAATCTGGAATCCCCTACATACACCGATCTCTTCCGTGACAGGGCGTGCTTCCTCCACATCACAAAGACCGCCTTATGCGTCTCGGGACACATTAAGGCGGCCTTTTATACTGCTCCAGTTAAAGGTTCATTAGAAACCTTTATATTGCGGCTCTTCATTCTCCAGCTCGTTTACTCTGCCCTGAACCTGATCCACGATTTGCTGGGTTTGACTTGCAGCATTGGTGAACAGCGTCTTGGCCTGTTCGTTCTGAGTGGACAAAGCAAATTGCTCCAGGCTTGCCTGGGCGCTTTTTAAAGAAGCCACACATGTTTTCACATCGGATGCTACTGTCATACTTACACCTCCGCTCCCTTTTATATATATCCGTAAGGACTACCTTACTATTTACCAATTTCCCGTTAAAACATTCTTAGTCAAATAAAACTGTTCCGGTTGTCATAACTTTTCCCATTACAGCTCAGAATAACGAATGAAGCTACAAAAAATACTTTTAGAGGAGGAGTATGGATGGCAGAGGGCTTTGAAGTCGCATTACGAACCTTGATCTCAGTCGTAGTTCTGTTTATCTTGACCAAATTGCTAGGCAAAAGGCAAGTATCACAGCTCTCCATGTTCGAATACATTACCGGAATTACAATCGGGAGTCTAGCTGCCGTTATTTCATTGGACCTGGAATCCAGTTGGTACTTGGGGCTTATTTCATTGTGTGTGTGGGTCGCCGTTTCACTAGCCATTGAGTTTCTACAAATCAAAAGTAAAAAAGGGCGGGATATTGTCGATGGTACAGGGACTGTCCTCATTCAGAACGGCAAAGTTCTGGAGGAAAATCTCAAGAAAGAAAGACTTACAACCGATGAACTGCTGGAACAATTGCGCAAGAAAAACGCCTTTCGGTTTGCGGATGTAGAATTCGCCATCATGGAACCAAGCGGGGACATCAACGTCTTGTTAACCCGGGAAAACCAGCCGCTAACAGCCAAGCATCTGGGCATCAAAGTAGCGCCTGAAGCAGCTCCGCAAACCGTAATTATGGACGGTAAAATGCTCGATGAACCTTTGGCTGAAATCGGCTTCAGCAGGGGATGGGTGAACACGGAGCTAGAGAAGCTGGGCTTGATCGTTGATAATGTATTCCTGGGTCAAATAGATGCGTTCGGTCAATTGTATGTCGACATTTATGACGACAAAATTACCGTTCCCGCACCGCAAGAGAAAGCCAAACTGTTTATTTCTTTAAAAAAATGCGAAGCGGACATTACTTTGTTCGCACTTTCCACCCGCGATAAAGCAGCCAAGCATATGTATGAACAGTGTTCCAGAGAGCTCACGGAGATGATACAAGAACTGGAACCTGTCCTCAAAAGATAACATACAGGCTGGACATACTCCCTCTTGCAGCGCAATCGAAGGGAGTTTTTGTGCATGTTTTGGGTTGTCCGTCATATAAATCAGAACATGCCCTTAATGAGGAGCGGTCTGATATGATATCTGCCCGGAAATTCTCGGCCATATTAACAGGAAGCTTATTTCTTGCAGCGGGGATTAATTTTTTCCTAGTCCCTTTTACCGTGTTGGACGGGGGGATTATCGGCATCTCACTGATTTTCAACTATTTGACCGGCCTTAAAATCGGGATCGGTATCATGCTGTGCAGTGTTCCGGTATTTATCGTAGCTTGGTTCAGCAGCCGGGCCATCTTCTACAACAGTATAATCGGACTCATTGTCTCGTCTTTTTTTATCGACTTCCTGGAACCTTATCAATATTATTTTTTGTATTATATCGAGCTCAGTTCTTTTTCCAGTGCAATTCTGGGAGGCTTCATGGTGGGGACAGGTCTTGGCATTATGCTGCGGTATGAGACAAGTACCGGCGGCACCGACCTGCTGGCTCAGTTTATATCGAAGTATGTGCCTCTCAATGTTGGCTTTATTATTTTCCTGATGGACGGTCTGATTATCGGAATTGGCGGGCTGCTGCTGTCGGGCGAGATCTTCCTGCATTCCCTGCTTACAATTATCGCCGGAGGAGTCGCCACCGGACTCTGTACCATGGGAAGAATCTCAATTCATCCCTATAAACCATAAAGAATAAGAATGAAGATTCCAAACAAAATAGAAGTAAATGCAGCACGGGCAATAAACTTCATTTCCTCGCGTTTGATCATCGAATGAAGCGTAAGGAGGAAACAAAACATAACTAACATCGCGAATAGAGCTGCGACGAATTCCATTTGCATTACCCTCCTAACATATTCTTAAGATCCGCTAAGCTATGGATCGTGTAAGCCGGTTTCGGGTGCTGATCATAATGAAGTCTGCGGGGATTGTACAGGCAGAAATCCATTCCCATCCGCATGGCCCCCGCAAAATCATCATGGATGGAATCCCCCACAAACAGAGCCTCAGAAGCATGCACATCCAGCCGGTCGAGTGCTTCTTGGAAAATCCGGTTCTCCGGTTTCCAGCTGCCTACCTCGTCGGATATAATCAGCGCATCAAAGTAATCAAAAATCACCCCGGCCTGAAGCCTTCTCCTCTGGGCTTCCCCAATCCCGTTCGTAATAATACCCAATTTAACTTTCCCGTGAAGGTACTCCAGAATATCCTCTGCGTGCGGCTCCAAATGACAGCTGTTGCAGAACAGTTCCCAGTATGTCTCCGTAATCAACTTGGACACGGATGTGTCTTGCTGCAATTGTGTGAATGTATCGGTAAAAGAATATTCCAGCACTTCGCGAATGTGATGATTATTCCGGTTCCTTTCGGTCCAATACCGGAAATTGATAGGTCTGAATGTATCCCAGAACTCCTCCCAGACCATATCATTATGCAGATTGTGGACCGCCAGGGCTTGCTTCATCGATGCTAATTCACTTAAATCATAATCGAGCAGGGTATTATCGACATCAAATAATATAGCTTTATACACACGGACCCTCTCCTAATCTCTATAATGTGAAATATCTCCGCAATCCCGGTGACCTTGTATCCGGTTCAGGACGTATTGAAATGATTATAAATCATTTCCAGTCACTGGGGGAAGCTTTCATATAGTATAGAAACCCGTGTATGGGTAAGACACCCGCCTGCAACCACAATAAACAAGTCTCCTGCCATGTCAGGAGACTTGTTTATTCGATTAGGCCCAGCCTCTCATAGACTTTCGGGGAGACCACCCCATCCTGCTGCAGCCCCTGGTCCCGCTGAAATTTTCTCACGGCAATCGTTGTGGAAGACTGGAATTTCCCGTTGCATACTCCTTTATAATAACCGGCGCTCCGCAGCCGCGTCTGGATAAGCTGGACATCGGCACCTGCCAGTCCTTGAGCAAGACTCCTCGGTTCATGATTCGGATCCCCGAGCACATGTCCGAATATCACAACCTTCGTCCCTACCGGAATCATGTCGAACAGCTCCTCCACATCCCGGTTGCGCATGCGGATACACCCGTGGCTCAAATGCTGCCCGATCGAATGAGGCTTATTGGTGCCATGAATCCCGTATGCTCCCCAAGGGACATTAAGTCCCAGCCAACGCGGCCCGAACGAGGCCCCCCAATCTTTCCCTTTATAAACAATTTTGTATTCTCCCACCGGGGTTGGCGTTTCCAGCTCTCCCACAGCAACAGGATACGTTTTGAACGGCCTCTGGTGCATCATCACTACTAGCTTATGGCGCTGCGGGTATACCTCGATGGAAAACAATCCTTGATCCGCAACGATAGGAATAGTCGGGACTGCAATAACTTGCCGCGCAGAACCAGGAGTGGCGTTCATCGCCGCCCCCAGTAAGGCTAAGCTCAATAGAAGCTTATAACTGTACCGGCTGATCATGACTTCTTTTCCTTTTGTTTGTCCCCCGTGCTTATATCCGTAATCCGCCAAGGCATATCCGCCCTTTCCCGGCTGATCGTAAAGCTATACATTCCTTTACGAGCCTTGCTTCCTGTGCGTGTAACGGCAAGCTCTTCCCTTAATTGCACCATGAGCAGCCCCGGATCAAGATCGGGCATTTCCTGCCGATGCTTCGTCTTGGACAATTTCGTGACCGCGTCTACGTCCTGCATCTGTGCGTGCAGATCTTGAACGAATTCCGCATGGCGCGGATACGTAATGAGATCCAGCACCTGAGGATCCTCCTGATTCATCGCCAGGACAAACGCATCCACCAGTTGTGCAGGAGAGGCCTTGTTGATATAGTCCCTCAGAAGCCCCGCGGCCCTATACGTCATAAGCTGATGCCCTGTATCCTCGGAGTGTGATCCGTGAGTCGTGCTGCCTGCAAAGTGAATGCAGGAATGCCCGTCAAAATCATTGCCCGGAATTCCGTCTCCTCCGTGCGGCATTCCGTTCATGGAAGCGGCATAATACCGGCTGCCTGCCCGGACAAGAACAGCCCTTCGTTTCCAGCTCCAGCTTCCTTTATAAATCTCTTTCATGATTTTGGTATCCCCTTTGGTAAGGGGCTGGACATCCGCGTGATCCTGCCCCGCTCTGCGCTGAACACGGAACCTAAGACCCGTCTCCAGATCGATCACTTCGACCTTGTCTTTGCGCGGGATAACTTGCCGGGCTTCCTTCCAAGGAAGCAATTCCCCGTAGTGCCGGCTGCGAAGCGCTTCAACGTACCTGCGCAATTTCTCTCTCTTTTTCTCATTAAGCGTCACAATCTTCTGGCTAACAGGGTCGTACAGGCTATAATCCTTATCCACGACATAGCTTGTTCCTTTATCGGCTGATCCTGCTTGTTTCAGTGTGGCATACGTATCCGAAACCGGCATGGCATCGGCTGACTTAACTATGCTCCCTGTCAGAATTTTTTCCCGGGAAGCGGGATAAATTGTGACCTCCGATTGGAAGTCCGAAGCCGGGGTCGATTGGATGGTAAGGGTAATGGTTTCGAGAACCTTCGCTGGGGCTGCCGACACAGGAACACTCATCGAGGTGAGGGACAGCAGACAAAATATGATGAATCCTTTTCTTTTCATGCTGGACGTTTCCTCCGTATCAAATAAGCAGTAGCCCTTATTTTTCGCCAAAATGCTAAAATCATGTAGGCTTCCAGCTCAGCAGTCCCCCTCCTTTTTTTGGATGGGAGGCGGGCGGCCGCGGCCGCATACATGCCCTTACAACACGGCATGCACAACAAAAAAACCGTTTTCGGTATTATGAAATACGAAACGATCTGACCGTGCACCCTCTTGTGTTTGTGCCGAAACAACGAACGCCCCACTCGCGATGGATTCCATCCGAAAGTGGGGCGTTCGTCTGCTTTTGATAGAGGGCCAATTACCACACAAGCCGGGCTTATGGCTTATTCGTATATTCGGCTGGCGAGAAAAAGACAAGAATCGTAAGATCCTCTGTTATGGTGTGAAACCGGTGCTCCGCATGGGCTTCAACATATACCAGAGAGCCTTTCTCGACAGGAACACTTTCCCCGGATACCTGCAGTTCCGCCCTGCCCTCGGCAATATAGTATAACTCATCCTCCGTATGAGGAAGCTGCCCGTCGGTTTCTCCGGCACGGAGCCGGTAAATACCTGCACTCATGGAAGGCACCCGAAGAAACTCCAGCCAATTCTTATCTGCTTCCGACATCTGCTCCGCAAGCTTACTTAATTGATAGCTATTTCTCATCTGCATCTGCACTCCTGTCATTTCAATTTAGGATTAGGGGACGCCGGGTAACGGGACAATCAATCGAACAAGGACGGACGGGAAGATTCCTCATATCGCTCGAACATCGTATGCAGCTGCGCAGCCGTATTCCGCTCCAATGAAAGCTCCGGAAGCTCGTCTCTGCCGAAAAACCGCACATCACTTGTCTCCAGGCCTATCTTAGCGCTTCCGCCGGTAATCCGGCATAGAATAAACATTTTATACACATGAAAGGGAGAGGGCGGGTGCTCATGAAACTTCTTGTCCCATACGGCGAGCAGACGATCCGCTTTTACTTCGAATCCCGCTTCCTCCCTCACTTCCTTCACGGCAACCTCCGATGGAGACAGGCCGATATCCGCCCATCCGCCGGGCAAAGCCCATGCCCCATCTGACTTTTCACGGACAAGCAGCAGCTTGTGTTCCCTGAATACGACAGCCCGTATATCGACCTTTGGCGTCGCATATCCTGTTTCACCGGCAAAAAGCTCTCTGACTTTGACCGGCTCCATATCCGTATACTCACTCATGATGTCTATGCTCAAATCCCGTAACATTTCATAGCGTTCAAGATCGTATTCGTCCTTGCCGTAAGCCAATCCCGTCTGGGCGATCGATTGGATCTGCTTCGCCCATTCCAGCCATTTTTCTTGCATGATGAATCCCTCCCTTTCATCACGGATCGCGAACTTTAGATTCCAGAGATGTCATTCAAGCCAACCGGTTTTATCTATCTGCTTGTCACCATCTTATCACGCCCTATTTAGAATGGAAAATATTCCTTTTTGAACCTTTTTGAATCTTTTTAAAAACTTCCACCCCAGATTTGCATAAAAAAGCACCTTAAACCCGAGGGGTTTAAGGTGCTTCATGAGCGAATAAGATATATGCCGGATTGAGCCCTCCAGCTTCCGCTTTTCGGCAGCAGTTCCGACAGCTAACGAATACAATCAGCAGAAGTTTCGCAAGCAAGCCTGCATACACAAGCTTACACTTATAACGCACGCTAAACGCGTCTTATATACGGCTTAAGACTCTCTGTTATCACGTTGCCTGATACGGCTTCATACCCCCTGGAGCAAATACACCCTCGCTTCATACGGGCGGAGCTGGATTTCCGCTTCAAGTCCGCTCGTTGCTCCGCCCTCTCCGACTGCATAATTCGCAATAAGCAAATTTGCATGGCCGGACGCAAGCAGCGGATAAGGACTAGCGAAAGCCTGGATGTCATTCGAGAAGTTCAGCATCACCAGCAGCTTATCTTCTCCGAGCGTGCGCACATAGGCAAAAATGTTCTCGTCTTCTTCTGCCAGCAGCTCGTAAGATCCGTACACGATGACCGGATGGGCTTTACGCAGTGCAATCAGCTTCCGGTAGTAGTGATAGACCGAGTTCGGATCCGAAACCGCCGCTTCAGCGTTAATCTCCTCATAATTCGGATTCACAAGCAGCCACGGTTCTCCGCTCGTGAAGCCTGCATTCTCATCCGCGTTCCACTGCATCGGAGTACGGGCGTTATCCCTTCCTTTGGCGCGGATAGCGTTCATGATTTCATCCGCGCTGCCCCCGCCTTCCACATGCTCGCGGTATACATTATGCGATTCAATATCCCGGCAGTCCTCGATTGTAGCGAACGGCATGTTCGTCATCCCGATTTCTTCACCTTGATAAATATAAGGCGTACCCTGCAGAGTATGAAGGAAAGTCGCCAGCATTTTGGCGGATTCAACACGGTACTCCCGGTCATCTCCGAAGCGGGATACCATCCGCGGCTGGTCATGATTATTCAGGTACAGGCTGTTCCATGCTCTGCCTTCCAGCCGGGTCTGCCAGTTGGAAATAGACCGTTTCAAGTCGCGCAAGTTTACACGGCAGGGATCCCATTTGCCTCCGCTGCCATTATCCAGTTCCATATGTTCAAACTGGAAAACCATGTTCAGCTCGGTTCCGTCCGCATTCGCGTACTGCACAGCTTCTTCAGGAGAAACGCCCGGCATTTCACCTACCGTCATAATGTCGTAGCGGGATAGGACTTTTTCATTCATTTCACGTAAATACTCATGAATTCTAGGTCCGTTCATGAAATATTCTCCTCCCCATGCGTAACGCTCGCCGCCCGCACTGGGAAGCCCATCGACTTTGGAGATCAGGTTAATCACATCCATCCGGAAACCGTCGATTCCTTTATCCAGCCACCAGGTCATCATATCATACACTTCTTCGCGCACCTTGGGATTCTCCCAGTTCAGGTCCGGCTGCTTACGGGTGAACAGATGTAAGTAATACTCGTCTGTCGCTTCGTCATATTCCCAGGCCGGACCCTTGAAGAAGCTCGTCCAGTTATTCGGCTCCCTGCCCTCTTTGCCGGGGCGCCAAATGTAATAGTCGCGATATTCGTTATCCTTGGAGGACCGGGATTCCAGAAACCACGGATGCTCGTCCGAAGAGTGATTCACGACCAGGTCCATGATCAGCTTCATCCCTCTTTTGTGTACTTCGCCAAGGAGCTGATCCCAGTCGGACATCGTGCCGAAATCATCCATAATATCCCGGTAATCGCTGATATCGTAGCCGTTGTCGTCGTTCGGCGACTGATACACCGGAGAGAGCCAGATGACGTCTACGCCCAGTTCTTTCAAATAATCGAGTTTGGAAATAATACCTTGCAGATCGCCAATTCCATCCCCGTTACTATCCATAAAGCTCCGCGGATAAATCTGATAAACGACACTTTCTTTCCACCATGCACGGGCTGGCGGATTACCTGGAGCCTCGTGAGAAGCCCGGTGAACCGGCTCATCCGTGCTCTCTGCAAGGCTGCTCACATGAGCCTTCTGCGGCTGCTGCGGATCATATGAGTCTTGAGTGGCCTGCAGGGAACCGGCCTGCTGCCGCCCGGCTTCTTCGCTGGCTATATGCCGCTGCCGGGCCGCTTGGACCGATTCCTCGATCAGCTCCTGATAGAGGGACTTATACTGCTGGGCCGATCTTTTCCAGCTGTAATCGTTCTTTCTCATATTCGCGAGCAGCTTCTTCCAGGCCTGCTGGTCATGCAGGAAGAACTCCACCGCGCGTCTTACCGTGTGCAGCATATCGTGGGCGTTATAGGCCGAGAAGCTGAAACCGGTACCTTCACCCGTGAATTCATTATACGGCTGCACCGTATCTTTGAGTCCGCCGGTCTCCCGCACGATCGGCACTGTACGGTACCTCATCGCAATCAGCTGGCCAATCCCGCAGGGCTCAAACAGCGAGGGCATCAGGAACAAATCTGAACCCGCGTACACCTGCCTTGCCAACCCGTCGTCAAAAGCGATGTAAGCCGCCAGTTTGTCCGGATAGCGGGCTGCCGCATCTCTGAACAGCTGCTCATATTCCTGGTCGCCGGTTCCGACGATAACCCACTGCGCTTCAAGAGACAAGAGCTCTGGCAGCACATGCCGGATAAGATCTATCCCTTTCTGTTCGACCAGTCTCGTCACCAGAGAAATAACCGGCACATCGTCACGAACCGGCAAACCCAGCTTCTGCTGGAGGTGCGTCTTGTTCAGCCTCTTTTTGGGCAACGAATCCCGGTACTGGACGGCCAGATGCGAATCCGTCATCGGATTAAACTGGTCGTAGTCAATTCCATTGACTATACCCACAGTCGATTGGCTCCGGTAGCGGAGGAGACTGTCCATGTTCTCTCCGAAGAACGGGGTGCGGATTTCTTCCGCATAGGTAGGGCTTACTGCCGTGATCCGGTCCGTATAAAGCAGACCGCCCTTAAGGAAGCTGCCCCCATCGTACATTTCAAGCTGCTCGCCCGAGAAATAGCCGGGATCAAGTCCGAAAAAGTCCATCATCGACTCTTTGGAGAATATGCCCTGATATCTTAAGTTATGGATCGTCAGGACCGTCTTCATGTTCTCATAGAACGGATAATACGGGCTGTACTGGGCGCGGAGAAGAACCGGAATCATACCTGCCTGCCAATCGTGACAGTGTATGACGTCAGGCCGGAAGCCGATATGAGGAAGCGCATCGATTACCGCCCGGCAGTAAAACGCAAACCGTTCCGCATCGTCCCCGTAGCCGTAATGGCCCGGGCGGCGGAAATAAAATTCATTGTCTACGAAATAAAAGGTCACACCCTCATATTCCAACGTCTGAATACCGCAATACTGTGTACGCCAGCCCAGGTTTACACCGAAGGTGATTAAGGTTTGCATTTGTTCCTTAAACAGGCCCGGTATCTCATCATACTTCGGCATGATCACCCGCACATCTGCCCCGCTGCGCCGCAGCTCTTGCGGCAGGGAGCCGATTACATCTCCCAATCCCCCCGTTTTGGCAAACGGTGCCGCTTCCGAAGCCGCAAATAGAATGTTCATTCCATTCTCCACTCCCGTCTCTGTAAGTTTCCCTCTATCAAAAATCGTGACCGAACGCATTAGCGCCCGGCCTGATGTACGTTCATTAAATAACTTTCATCTTGGCCGCAATAAACGGCGCTCTCACATCACCGGTCAGGACCCGCCCGCGGCTTATAAATACGTCTTTGTCCAGAATAGCATTCTCAATCACGACATTCTCTTCAATGTCGCAGTTCTGGAGAATAATACTGTTCTTGACGGTGGCGCCTTTGCTGATTTTGACCCCGCGCGACAAAATACTGTTATCCACTTTCCCCTCGATAATACAGCCGTTCGCAATCAATGAGTTGCGTACATTCGCACTCGCCTCATATCTCGCCGGCGGTTCATCCTTAACTTTCGTATAGATCAGATCCTTGCGGAAAAACAAATCACGAAGAATCGCAGGATCCAGGAGTTCCATACTGTGACGGTAGTAGCCCGGGATGGAATTGACGATACCCAGATATCCTTCATGCCGGTATCCGTACACATTCAACTTATCAATGTTCTTCATGATCCCGTCGCGTACGAGATGGTCGTAGCCCTGTGCCAGACAAGTCTCAACCATATCAAGGAGCAGCGCCTTGCTCATGATGTACATTTCCATGGAAACGTTGCTGGTTCGCAGGCGGCCGGATTGATCTTCAATTACGGTAACGCGGCCATCCGGACGGATTGCCAGCCTGCGGAAGCTGCCGGAATACTCTTCCTCCGCTTCTTTATACAAGACGGTTATATCCGCCTTGGTTTCTTCATGATAACGTACCGCGTCTTCAAAATTAATGTTGCATACCATGTGGCTGCGCGCGATAATAACCAGTTCTTCCCGCCCGCGGTAGAAATAATCCCGGTGGGAATAAAATTGGAACAAATCCCCCCGCGACATTCCGTTCGGATCATCCTGGACTGACGGGAGGACGAACAGTCCGCCGCGTTTACGGTCCAGATCCCATTCTTTCCCGGAACCGAGGTGATCCATCAGAGAGCGGTATTTGTGCTGGGTAAACACAGCCACATTGTCAATCGAGGAGTTCACCATGCTCGATAATATAAAATCAATCAATCTGTACCGTCCGCCAAACGGAACGGACCCCGCACACCGGTGTAAGGTAAGTTCCTCTAAATCATCAGGCTCATTGACCAGATTGATAACACCCATTACATGCTTCATACGTTCTCATCCTTTCGACTCCGAAGTGGCCCGAATGTGTTCCCCTGAACCGATCAGCACGATTTCTTCCCCATTGCCGACCACTGCGCCGTCCTCAACGACGGTGTTCTCACCGATTATCGCTTTGCGGATTGTCACATTATTGCCGATTCGTGCTCCCGGCATCAGAACCGAGTCACGAATAACACTGCCTTCGCCGATATGGACGCCGTAGAAGAGCACGGAGTGATCCACATCCCCAAACACCGAGCAGCCCTCGTTGACGAGAGAGCGTACGACTTTGGCGCCTGATGAAATAAACTGCGCAGGCTGATAAGGCGTGACCGAATAAATACGCCACGACTTGTCGTTGAGATTAAGCTGCGTCGGATCGTCAAGCAGATCCATATTCGCTTCCCACAGACTTTCAATTGTACCGACGTCCTTCCAGTAGCTCTGGAAAGGGTACGCCACCAGATTGGCGCCGTCTTTCAGCATGGATGGAATAATATTCTTGCCGAAGTCATTGCTGGATTCCTTGTCCGCCTCGTCCAGTTCCAAATATCTCTTCAAAGCTTTCCAGTTAAACACATAAACACCCATGGAAGCCAGGTTGCTTTTAGGTTCCTTCGGCTTCTCGGCAAACTCCGTGATCTCTCTGTCTTCATTGACGCTCAGCAGCCCGAAGCGTGACGCCTCTTCCCACTTCACCTCGATCACGGCTATGGTTGCTTCCGCTCCTCTGGCTTTATGGTACGCAAGCATCCGGTCATAATCCATTTTATAAATGTGATCCCCCGAAATAATAAGCACGTACTCGGGATCATACCGTTCAATAAACCCGATATTGCGGTAGATGGCGTTAGCCGTTCCTTTATACCACTCTCCGCCGCCCTGCTCGATAAAAGGAGGGAGTACGGTAACTCCGCCGTTCTTACGGTCCAGATCCCAGGCGCTGCCAATCCCGATGTATGAATTCAGTACCAGCGGCTGGTATTGGGTCAGAACTCCGACTGTATCAATACCGGAATTCGTACAGTTGCTCAAAGTGAAATCGATAATGCGGTATTTGCCGCCGAAATGAACGGCTGGTTTGGCTAACTGCCGGGTTAAGAGACCTAATCTTCTGCCTTCTCCCCCGGCTAGCAGCATGGCTACACAAGATTTACTACGCATTCTTCGACTTCCCCTTTCGGCCCGATTTTACTGGCGAAGCTGGTTGAAGCTTAGTCCGTTTGAGATAAACGGCTGCAAGCGGCGGTACGCGAAGCGACAAGCTGTTCTCGAAACCGTGCATCGGGATGTCCTCGCTGATCATGGGCTCGGAATTCCCTTGCCCCGAACCTCCGTAAGCGGGATCATCGCTGTTGAAGACTTCGGCGTAGACTCCCGCCTTAGGAATCCCGATACGGTAATCCGGATGAACCACTGGCGTGAAGTTGCAGACGACGATCAGATCGTCTTTCTGCTTCTTCCCTTTCCGGATAAAGGCTACGACGCTCTGCTCATTGTCATCGGGAGAAATCCACTGGAAACCTTCCATCTCATGATCTGCCTGCCACAGCGCAGGCTCCTGCAGATAAAAGGTATTCAATGCTTGATTATATGTATGCATTTTGCCGTGCATCTCATAATCAAGAAGGAACCAGTCCAGATCCTCCAGATCTTTCCATTCATCAAATTGCCCGAATTCTCCTCCCATGAAGAGAAGCTTTTTGCCGGGGTGACCGGTCATATAACCGTAAAGAACTCGGGTGTTAGCGAATTTCTGCCAGTAATCCCCCGGCATTTTATGAAGAATGGAGCGTTTGCCGTGTACAACTTCGTCGTGTGACAGAGGAAGTACATAATTCTCATTAAACGCGTACATAAACGAGAATGTAATCAAATTATGGTGATGCTTGCGGTGAACCGGGTCGAGTTTCATGTATTTCAGCATGTCATTCATCCAGCCCATGTTCCATTTATAATTAAAACCAAGGCCCCCCTGATCGACCGGGGACGTCACCATAGGCCAGTTCGTGGAGTCCTCAGCCATCATCAGGGCGTGAGGATAGTAGCCGAATACAGCTGTGTTCAGCTTCTTCAAGAATTCAATTGCAGACAGATTCTCTTCCCCGCCCTGTGCGTTACGCGTCCATTGATGTTCTGGCTTGCCGAAATTAAGAGACAGCATGCTGGCTACAGCATCTACCCGGATCCCGTCAATATGGAACTGTTCCATCCAGAACATGACGTTGGAAATGAGGAAGCTGTGAACCTCCGGCTTATCGAAATCGAAAGCCAGTGTCCCCCACTCGGGTTTCTCAGCAAGCTTGGGATCGTCCGGTTCATACAAAGGCTGCCCGTCAAACTGCCTGAGTCCCTGAGCATCTTTGCAAAAATGTCCCGGTACCCAGTCCAGAATGACGCCAATTCCGCGCTGATGACAGCGGTCCACAAAATACATAAAGTCCTTAGGCTCGCCGAAACGGCTTGTGGCCGCAAAATATCCGGTAGACTGATATCCCCATGAACGGTCAAACGGATGCTCCGATATCGGCATCAGTTCAATGTGGGTATAGCCCATCTGCACCACATAGTCAACCAAGTCATCCGCCAGCTCACGATATGTAAACAGCTCGTCCTCTTCCCGGCTTCGCTTCTTCCAAGTTCCCAAATGAACTTCATAGATCGACATCGGCTGGTCATAAGAACGCTTGCGTCCCCGTTGACGGCGCCAATTCCCGTCTCCCCATTTATAACCATCGAGATTATATATGCGTGAGGCCGTCCCCGGTCTTAGCTCCGAATAGAAAGCATAAGGATCTGCTTTCAGAACAACTCTACCGTCGGCCGTATGAATTTCGTATTTGTACAAAACGCCCTCGTCCAGGTCAGGTATCTCCAAAGACCAGATGCCTCCAGAATCCGGCAGAGCCTGCATCAAGTGCGCCTCCCCGTTCCATTCGTTAAAGTCACCTACGACTCGTACTTCCCTGGCATGCGGAGCCCATACGGTAAAACGTACGACCTTAGACTTTCCTTTTTTCTCCACGTGTGCTCCGAATAGGCGATAGCTATAATAATGTGTCCCTTCATGGAACAGATAGATGTCTTCGGAGCCGGGGATCTGTTTTCCTGCCATTTATGCGTTTACCCCTTCCCCTTCTTACTATACTCATTCTATACTCATATTCTTGTACCCCGATAAGCCTTGTGTGAAACGATAAATGCCTGTTTATGACGCGGGAATTTGCTTTATTCCACAACCCTTATGTTGTACAATAGATGCTTAGAATGCAGCTCTTGCTTTTAAGCTGCCGCTAAGCGGAGTTCGGACTTTGTGCGGGAAGAGATTTGGTGCCGAATCTTTGAATACAAGCGAAGAGATCGGCAGATGTTTAGCAGCAGATGTACCTATCATGAGTAATGACGCACATTTTGATGCGAGGAAAGAAGGAAAACAACCGATGTATATAGCTAACCGTTGGAACGATTATGAACTGCTGGACACCGGCGGAGGTGAAAAACTGGAACGCTGGGGTTCCTATGTACTGCGTCGTCCCGATCCGCAAATCATTTGGCCGCTCCATATGGAGACGGCGGAATGGAAACAGGCTGCCGGGCGTTATCAGCGCAGCTCTTCAGGCGGAGGCAGCTGGGATTTCCGCCAGACACTCCCCGAGCGCTGGACCATCGCCTATGATAATAAGCTGCGTTTTCACATTAAGCCGACCGGCTTTAAGCATACCGGCCTTTTCCCTGAACAAGCGGCGAATTGGGACTGGATGATCGAAAAGATCCAGAACGCGGGCAGACCGATCAAGGTGCTTAATTTGTTTGCCTATACCGGCGGAGCAACTGTAGCCTGCGCCTATGCGGGAGCTTCCGTCGTACATGTGGACGCTTCGAAAGGCGTCGTGCAGTGGGCCAAAGAAAACGTGGAGCTTTCCGGGCTCGCGGACCGCCATGTACGTTTTATTACCGACGATGTCTTTAAGTTCGTCCAGCGTGAGCAGCGCCGCGGTAATAAATATGACGCTATTATTATGGACCCGCCGTCTTACGGACGCGGACCGAACGGTGAAACATGGAAGCTGGAGAACGACCTGTATCCTTTTGTGGAGACATGTACTTCTATCCTGTCTGACAATCCTCTGTTCCTGCTCGTCAATTCTTATACAACCGGTATCTCCTCGACCGTGCTCAAGAATATCCTGACGATGGCGATGCACCACAGATACGGCGGCAGCATCTCCTCCGGCGAAATCGGCCTGCCGATTACCGCCAGCGGGCTTACATTGCCGTGCGGTATTCTCGGCCGCTGGGAGGCCTAGAAGATGGCAGGACCCCAACATGCCGAAGACGGGGCGGCAATTCCCATCCTGTATGAGGACAACCATGTGCTGGTCGTGGAGAAACCCGTCAACATGCCCACGCAGGAGGACAGTTCACGTGATCCGGACCTTTTGAGCGTGCTCAAGGAAGACTTGAAGCGCCGTCACCATAAACCGGGCAACGTCTTCCTCGGTCTGGTTCACCGGCTCGACCGCCCTGTCGGCGGCGTGATGGTGTTCGCCAAGACGTCCAAAGCCGCTTCACGGCTGTCGGACAGCGTGCGCACGCGGACGTTCGACAAGACGTACGTCGCGGTGGTGCGCGGCAAGCCGAAGGAACCGCAGGGCTCCCTCCGGCACTGGCTGCTGAAGGATACGCGGACGAATACCGTCAGCGTGGTCAAGCCCGGCCTCGATGGGGCCAAGGAAGCGCTGCTTGACTACCGGATGCTGGGCAGCGCCGAAGGGCTGAGCCTTATCCTGGTCAAGCTGCATACAGGCCGGCCCCATCAGATCCGCGTACAGCTGGCAGCCATCGGCTGCCCCCTGTACGGGGACCAGCGCTATGGTGCGGGGATCAATGAGCCGGGCCAGCAGCTCGCGCTGTGGTCGGCCCGCTTGTCGTTCCCGCACCCCACTCTGCCAGAGACGCTGACCTTTATGTCCGCTCCCCCGGAGCGGCATCCCTGGTTCCTCTGGCAGGAACTAATTCGCAACCTTCCCCAGCAGATACACGAGTAACTGCTGATTATGAGCGGAAATGCGGCCCAGATACGATTCGAGTACTTCCTGGCGAATTTGTAATCCACGGTCTCTTTCCGCTTTTCCTTTATCTGTAGACTCTACCCAGACCACTCTGCGATCCTTCTCATCCCGGCTCCGGGTAATCAACCCCGCACGTTCCATCCGGTCCAGCAAAGTCGTAACCGCAGCTGGCGTTGTAGTCAAATATTCAATAAAGTCAGAAGGTTTCATGGTTCCATGAGCTTCTAGTACCTCCAGCACATGAAGCTGTCCTTCTGTAATCGTTGGTGCCAATTGGTCATCCATATTGGATTTGAGTTCCTTGGAAAGTTTCGTCCATAGTTTCGCAAATTCGATTGAATACAATGCAATCACTCCTCCGATTTCAAGGCTCATCCATATCTTCCTTTTCAAGTATAGCATGGGTGCAATGGCGAAATATAGGTTAATGACGTTAATACTTTAAGACAGCAAAGGGGGCATTTCGCGCCGTTTCGCTAAGTTACCGCAGCCGTCAAAAGAAAAGTTGTCCGAATTTCGGATAAGAAAGAGTCCCGGATGCAGAACCTAAGCCCAGAGGAAAATCCAGTCGGCCCTCTACCCGTATGAAACCCTTCTTATCGTATCCTTACGGGGCACCTCTCTTCCCCCTAAGGCGGCTCCGGCACTTTTCTGGGCTCCCTGACATACAATAGAACGAACTAATGTTGTTTAATCCTGATCCGTTAAGGGGATTGCCCTATGAACGCAAAAAAAAGCGCGCTTGGTCAGCGCGCTCTCGATCTTGGTCTACTGAAAGACCCTCAGTGGTTGGACCGTCTCGATGAAGAGGTCCCCCTCTGGGTCGTACTGGAAATTGCATTTCGGCTTATGGATACTATGGATCCGCCTACCACCAGCTATGATTAAATCCGGTTAAACTAAGGGGCGCTAAGCCCCTGCCGGATCTTCCTCCCGATCAGGACATCAGGACTGCGGACTGCGGAGAATCACAGGAATCGTGTCGCCTTTGGAGACCGGAACCAGTTGTTTACCGACCGATTTCCGGTCATCAAGCGGTGCCTGATTAGTCAAGAATACGGTTTTCTCCCCACGGCTGTCGTAAGCAATGATTTCATAATCCTGCTTCACGAAGAACATTCCGACAAGTTCGCTCCCGTTGGATCTTACCCGTTTGCCTTCCTTAAATTCAAACGTCACAATTCCTTTTCCCCCGCGTCCTTGCTGAGGATAATCGACCAGCAGGGTACGTTTGGCATAACCCAGATCCGAGATCACAAGCACTTCTCCCTCGTCACCATAAACCCAGTCCGCACCGATGACTTCATCTCCGTCACGAAGTTGCAGCCCTCTCACTCCGGCAGCTGCACGCCCCATTGAATTAATTTCCTCTTCACGGAAACGTATGCTCATTCCCTGCTTGGTTACCAGCAAAATATCCTTCGTGCCGTCACTCAGCTGGACATGCAGGATTTCGTCCCCAGCACCGACTTTGGCCGCTACCAGTCCGCCGGACCGGTTCGTGCTGTATTCCTTCAAGTCCGTTCTTTTAATCTGACCTTTGCGGGTGACGAAGACTAATGATTTGCCTTCCTCATCAAAATGCTTAACCGGAATTACATTTACAATCCGGTCTTCTTTGGCGATCGGAATTACATTCACGATAGCGGTTCCGTTTTCTTTCCACTTGTACTCGGGAATTTGATGGACCGGAAGCAGGAAATACTGGCCTTTATTTGTAAAAATAAGCATGCTCTCAATGGTGTTAATTTCCTTAACATGGCGCAAATAGTCGCCTTCCTTCAGGCCGGTACTGTTAAGATCCCCGCCCGAACGAGTAAAGGAAAGCATGCTTGTGCGTTTGATATACCCGTCATTGGACAACGTCACCAGGACATCTTCCGGTGTCACCATCACTTCGAGATTCACTTTAATTTCTTCCACTTCGTTCTGAATCTCACAACGGCGGTCGATTCCGAACTTGCTGCGGATTTCGTTCATCTCTTCTTTAATGACGCCCATGAGCTTCTTGGCGCTGCCGAGAATGCCCCTTAAATAAGCTACGGTTTTCATCACATCTTTGAGTTCTTTATCCAGCGTCGTTATTTCAAGGTTCGTCAGACGGTACAATTGCAAGACTAGAATGGCATCTGCCTGACGCTCCGTAAAGCCGAAACTCGTCACGAGATTTTTCTGGGCATCCAGACGGTTCTTGGAAGCCTTGATCGTCGCAATCACTTCATCTAGAATGTTGAGAGCCTTCACAAGCCCTTCCAGAACATGCGCGCGGTCTTCCGCTCTCTCCAGATCATACTGGGAACGGAAGGTGACGACCTCTTTCTGGTGCTCAATGTAAGCGGACAGCATGTCTTTGACGCCCAATTGTTTCGGGGTCTTGTTTACAATGGCGACCATGTTGAAGTTGTATGTCACCTGCAAATCCGTTTTTTTCAATAAATAAGCGAGAATGCCCTGGGCGTCTGCTTCTTTTTTGAGTTCTACGACGATTCTGAGGCCCAGACGGCCGCTTTCGTCGCGAACTTCCGCGATTCCCTCGACCTTCTTCTCCAACCGGATATTCTCAATCGCCGTAACAAGGCGGGATTTGACAACCTGATAAGGAATCTCCGTCACCACGATTTGCTGGCGGCCGGCTTTAAGATCCTCAATGGCGGTCTTGGAGCGGAGATAAATACGGCCTTTACCGGTGCGGTAAGCATCGCGTATTCCTTCTTCCCCCATGATGATGCCGCCGGTCGGGAAATCAGGCCCTTTCATGTACTTCATCAGATCCTCAACGTCCAGTTCCGGCGAATCCATCAGCGCCACACAGGCATCGATAACCTCGCGGAGGTTATGCGGCGGAATTTCTGTGGCAAAGCCCGACGATATTCCGCTGACTCCGTTGACGAGCAAGTTCGGATAACGTGCAGGCAATACGACCGGTTCTTTGGTCGTATTGTCGAAGTTATCCTTGAAAGCCACCGTACGCTTCTCAATATCGCGCAGCAGCTCCATTGCGATCTGCGACAGTCTGGCTTCCGTATAACGCATAGCTGCCGCAGGGTCATCGTCAATCGAACCCCAGTTGCCGTGTCCGTCAACGAGCATATGGCCCATCTTCCACGGCTGGGTCATCCGGACCATTCCCTCGTAAATCGAGGAATCCCCGTGAGGATGGTAATTACCCATGACGTCACCGACGGTTTTGGCTGACTTGCGGTACGTCTTGTCCGGCGTATTCCCTGCATCGTACATCGCGTACAGAATCCGGCGCTGTACAGGTTTCAGGCCGTCACGCACGTCGGGAATCGCCCGGTCTTGAATAATATACTTGGAATAGCGGCCGAATCTGTCCCCGACCACCTCTTCGAGAAATGCTGGTAAAAACTGTTCCAAACTGCTCAACTTGGTTCACCTCTAACCGTTCAGGTCACTCTTCATATTCGGTAAAGTCCACATTCTCGATAATCCAGCGCTTCCGCGGGTCCACCTTGTCACCCATCAGCGTCGATACCCTGCGCTCCGCTTTGGCCGCATCTTCGATCTGCACCTTAAGCAGCGTACGTGTCTCCGGGTCCATTGTCGTTTCCCATAGCTGATCCGGATTCATCTCGCCTAGACCTTTGTAGCGCTGAAGTTCCAGTCCTTTACCCAATTCTTTATTCAGTGCCTGAAGCTGATCTTCTGTCCACGCATAGTGCACCGTGTTCTTCTTATTGGATTTTTTGGTCACTTTAAAAAGCGGCGGCTGTGCAATATAGATTTTCCCGTTGTCGATCAAAGGCTTCATGTAACGGTAGAAGAACGTCAGCAGCAGCACTTGAATGTGCGCCCCGTCCGTATCCGCATCCGTCATAATGATAATCTTGCCGTAATTGCTCTCATCCACGGCAAATTCCGAGCCTACACCCGCCCCGATCGTCGCGATGATCGCCTTGTATTCGTCGTTTTTCAAAATATCCGCCAGCTTGGCTTTCTCCGGATTCATCGGCTTGCCTTTGAGCGGCAGAATCGCTTGATGTTTCGAATCCCGTCCCTGCTTAGCCGAGCCGCCTGCGGAGTCTCCCTCCACGATAAAAAGCTCGTTGCGCGCGTAGTCTTTGGACTGTGCCGGCGTCAGCTTCCCGCCAAGATTCGAACTTTCACTACGGCCTTTCTTGCCGCTGCGCACTTCCTCGCGGGCTTTGCGCGCGGCTTCGCGGGCTCTGGCCGACTGGACGGCTTTCTTCAGCATCATCTGTGCGATCTGGGGATTCTCCTCCAGGAAGACTGCCATTTTCTCTGTCACGATGGCATCCACGGCACTTCTTGCAGATGCGCTGCCGAGCTGGTCCTTGGTCTGCCCGACGAACTCCACTTCGCTCATCTTGATGTTAATGACCGCCATCATGCCTTCACGAAGATCCGTTCCGTCCAGATTCTTGTCTTTTTCCTTCAAAATTGCCGTTTTACGGGCATATTCGTTCATTGCGCGCGTATAAGCAGTCTTAAACCCTGTCTCATGGGTACCGCCGCCGCGTGTCGGAATCGAGTTGACGAACGATGCCAGCGTCTCCGTATAGCCATCGTTGTACTGCAATGCCACCTCGACTTCAATATCGTCTCTTTCCGCCGCAAAATGAACGACATCGTGGAGCACGGTCTTATTCTCATTGAGAAACTTCACGAACTCACTCGCGCCGCCGTCGTATTTGAACGTCTGGGATGCATCGGTTCTTTCGTCCTTCACAAGCACTTCCAGCCCCGAATTCAGGAAAGCAATTTCCTGCAGACGCTCCGAAAGCGTATCGTAACTAATCGATATTCCATTCTGGAAAACTCTCCGGTCAGGCTTGAACGTAACACGGGTGCCCGTTTTGTTCGTTGTACCCGTCACTTCAAGACCCGTTGTCGGCTCCCCTACATGTTCGATGCCCTTCTCGTCAATCCAGTACTCGAAGCGCTGTTTATGTATTTTGCCGTCGCGGAAAATCATAACTTCCAGCCATTCTGACAGAGCATTCGTAACCGATGCCCCTACTCCGTGAAGTCCCCCCGATTTCTTGTAGCCTCCACCGCCGAACTTGCCGCCGGCGTGCAGAATCGTAAATACAACCTGCGGTGTCGGAATGCCCATCTTGTGCATGCCGGTAGGAATACCGCGTCCATTGTCCTGAACCGTGACCGCTCCGTCTTTATGGAGAATCACTTCAATTTTGGAACCATGTTTCGCGAGGTGTTCATCGACCGCATTATCGACGATTTCCCAAACCAGATGATGCAGCCCTGAAGAGCTGGTGCTGCCGATGTACATGCCAGGTCTTTTCCTGACGGCAGTCAGCCCCTCCAGTACCTGAATCGCGTCCGCATCGTAATCCGACGTCTGTTTGGATTGATTCGTCATGATCTCTAGCTGCTCGGTCATCGAAGAGCCTCCTTCTTTCCTTTTCCATTCCCGGTTGGGTCCATACGTATCCTGTTAATTTAAAATATCTTTACGGGTGAATACCCCGAACGAAATAATAAGCGATACCAAAGTCCATACGGATAGAACCGTCAGCGAGAAGCCAAGGCTCATTCCTTTGATCGGCGGCAATGCCCCCGTCATGTAATCCGTGAGCTTCAGATTCACCATAAACAAGTATTTGGCAGTTTCCCAGGATGATACCATATTCGTCAGAATATTGCCCGAAATTAAAACGGCCAGCATGATGCCCATACCTGCTGCCGTTGAACGGACAAGTACAGAAAACATCAAGGAAAGCATCGCAACCACAATCCCTACAAACCAGACAAGGCCGGTTTGCATCAACAAATATTTCCATTGGCTGATTGCATGAACGCCGCTCAAATCAACTTCTCCGCCGCTGGCTTTGAAGCCGGTAAAGACCGGAAGATTCCATCCCCCATACCCGAAAATCAGTCCGGATATGAGATAACAGAGCGCTGCGGTGGACAAAACAATCAAGGAAACAAACAGGATAAGCGTGATCAACTTGCTCATTAGGATTTTCCATCGCTTTACCGGTCTTGTCAACAATAATTTAATCGTCCCTGTCGAATGTTCCGACGACATGATGTCCGCAGCGACCACCATAATGATTAACGGAATGAACAGAGAAATCGAGTTGTTCAGGAACTCGCGCGTGAATGTTACCCCATTCGGAGACTGCGGATTAATATTATGATCGAGATAATATTGGGATATTTTTATTTGTGCCCGCCTGAACTCTTTCCATTCCTCCGGTACGCGTGCAGACCCCAGACTCCGCTGGAAATCTACGATCTTCTGCCTCTCCTGCGCTTTCCAGTCCGTCGTTCCAAACTGCTTAAGCGTATTCTGGGAAACACGCATTTGTGCATAAGTAAACATCGGAATAAGTGCGACAAGAATGAGGATGACGACCAGGAACCGCCTTTTTTTGATCATTTTGATGCTTTCGTTTTGGACGAGCGCCGTCATATTACCCAATTTTCTCACCCTCCGTCAGACTCAGGAACAGATCTTCCAAGGTCGGATGTTTCATTTCGATAGCGTAGACACGAATTCCTGCATCGACCAAATCCCGATTGATCCCGGGGATCGCTTCATCGCCTAGCTGCGTAACAATCGTACCCGCTCGGCCGGCCCTCCCGCCAGGGCTCATCCCCACAGGCTCGTCCTCCTCCGACGTGAGCGTTTCTTGGTACCCGAGAACCGTTATATCCTGCCGGGCCCGCATCCATGCCTCCGCCTGCTCTGCCGGCTCTACGGTCCAAAGCACCTTGCTGCCGGACTGGACAAGCAGCTCGTTCACTTCACCGACCGAGATCACCTGTCCCTTGCTGATGATCGCGACACGATCGCACAGCTGCTGAATCTCGCTCAGTAGATGGCTCGACACGAAGAGGCTGAGCCCGCCTTTGGCCAGCTTGCGGATGAACGCGCGCATTTCCTTGATTCCCTGGGGATCGAGTCCGTTGGTCGGCTCGTCGAGAATAAGCAGCTTAGGCCTGGCCAGCAGCGCTTGAGCGATGCCCAGGCGCTGCCTCATCCCGAGCGAGTAGGTCTTGACCTTGTCATGGATGCGCGCATCCATCCCGACCAGCTCCACCACCTCCCGGATGCGGTCTTCGCCTGCATCAGGGAGCATTCTTGCAAAATGCTCGAGGTTCTCCCACCCCGTCAGATACCCGTACAATTCCGGATTCTCAACAATACACCCCACATAACGCATTGCCTCGTCATGATCACGCTGCACATCATATCCGCAGATGGTAATCTCGCCCGCCGTCGGCTTGATCAGATCCACGAGCATGCGAATCGTGGTGGTTTTGCCGGAGCCGTTAGGTCCGAGGAAACCGAAAATTTCACCGCTGTATACGTCAAAAGAGATGCCTTTGATAATTTCTTTCCCGCGGATATTTTTCTTCACGTTCTTGACAGATAAAATCGTCTCCCGCCCGGTCCCCAAATCCAATCCCTCCCGTTATTTTAAAATTTGCGCCATCCGCTCCGCAATCCGTTCATATCCGTCCTGATTGGGGTGGAAATGGTCTGTGAACAGATACTTATTCAGGTTCCGCTCGAACAAATCATAGGTTGGAACAAAAATCATGTTCGGATATTGGTTCGTAAGCGCGAAGGCCGCATCGTTAAATTTCTGCACAATGAGCGAACCGGCTTTTTTCTCGTCAAGATCAAGAAAGGGATGATAGAGGCCTATGTACATCACCGTAGCGTCCGGGTTAGCCTGGTGAATATCAGCTAGAATCTTTTTGAGATTCACAAGAGTTGGTTCCACACGCTTGGCTGCGGCATCCGGGTTAAACTCCTGGGTGGCATTGTCAAAGATCCCCGTTCCGCCTTGAAAAATATCGTTGCCCCCGATGGTCAGCAAAATAAGATCCGCCTGCTTCAGCGCATCCGTCGTCTTCTTCTGATCCCACTCCTTGAGCAAAGCCGTCGTCGTTGCACCGGGGATAGCCAGATTGTTAAGCACATATACGGGTTTATTGAGCTGTGTCTGAAGCTTCTCGCGGAATCGTCCCACGTAGCCTTTTCCGGTACCGTCGCCGGTTCCAGCCGTTAGCGAGTCCCCAAGCGTTACCAGCTGCACTTTCTCCTTCGTCTCGATACTCCCGCTTGGTGCAGCAGTTTCCTGCGGAGCTGTGACGATCGGATTCTGAACGGCTGAAGGAAACAGCACATCTTTAACTGCATATCCGAAACCGCCGGCAAAGACCAGGGTCGAGATCAGACCGGTCGTACCGACTGTCCACCATATCGTTCGCGATTTCATCCGCTGAGCGGCCCCCTTGTTTACACTGGATTTACTTACTTTCAAGAGTATCTTTTCACAAAGCGTTTTGCAAATCGGCAGGAAAGAAGAGTACTTTCATTATAGAACAAGCGTTCGTTTATTGAAAGTCTTTTAACCGTACTAGGATAAACACTCTGCTGGCGCAGATGTAAATTCCCATATATGGTAATTTACACACATCAAATCAACCGGTGATAAATGAGGGTTGACATGAATACAGAATAAGTACCTCCATCCTTCTGTTATATAGCTGCCTTGCCCCTCTACTGATTTCTTCCTGCACAACTCCTTCTCCTTCTCCTTCACGTGTTCATTCGCCCTCTATCGTAAGCGTACAGCCCTCCAGCCAGCCACCGTTCCAGACGGCCACTCTTAAAGACGGAGGGCTCACCCACAGAACCTATCCTGATTACAACAGAAACTCCTGAAGCGGTCTGGGGATTCCGGACCATAACCAAGGACCAATTAGACGATTCGTATAATAGGGCCCAAAGCGCTGCGGAAGCCGGGTACGCTATCCTCTTCAAGATCAAAATAGAGTAGCAAACCGGATACCGAAGACCTTGTCTAGCAAAAAACACGTCCTAAGGGGACGTGTTTTCTTCATGCGTTCAGCCTCCGGCTGTTACCCGGCCGCCTGCGGCGGATTTAGGCTTGGAACGTTTGATGCTCTGGGCTGCCTTACGGTACAGAAATGCGGCAATTAGAGAACCGAGCAGCGCAGTCAGGAAGCTGACCAGAACATATAGATTATAGCTCAGGATATTTCCCGGAGCGCTGATTTTGTGTTTAAACGCAGACAGGATAACCGGATGAACGAGGTAAATCCCGAATGAATACGCACCCAGAGGGAGCAGCCAGCCCGAAATACGAGGCAGCCGCTTAAGCAGGACATTACCCGCCCCCAGCAGCACTACAGCGGTTGAGATGGCATAGACGAGCATCGTGACGACATACCAGGTATTCTCGAACATCTGTCCTTGATACCGGTTCAGCAGGTACATCGCTATATTAGCGCCGCCTGAGATAAGCATAACGACAAATGCAGCTGCTGTGAACGATTTTATTTTACTGCGGAAGGTGTTGTAATATAGGCCCAGGAACCCCCCTGCCATGAAGTAAGCGAAATAAGTGGGAGCCAGCGAAGCCGTATGTTCTACTTCCGCGAACCAGTGATGATAGGAATAGAACCCTAACTGAATCACCAGGCCCAGAGGGATCATGGAGACACGAAACCATTTGTAACGCACGAATGTCATTAGAAGCGGGAACAGCAGATAGAACTGGAAAATAATAATCATAAAATACAAGTGATAACCCGTATCCGCCCATTTTATTTTCTCCAGAAAATCGCCTGCGCTCAGGTTCATGGGCACACCGGCGAGCCAAGGGTTATAAATATAATAAATAAATGACCAGACCAAATAAGGAATAACGACACTCCACAAACGTTTGTAGTAAAACTGTACAGCTGTTTTGAAACTCCAGTTCCCCGAATACCGGTAGAAAAGAACGAGTCCGCTGATCAGAATAAACATTGGCACCGCAAATTGGCTCAATCGGTTAAGCGTAAACATGACGATTTGAGATAGGCTTCCTTCATCCGGAACGACCGTCCCCTGCCACGAATACATTGCAGCTTCAGGCGTTGAATGAATCAGCACGACGGCTATGATCGCGACAGCGCGGACTATATCGATTTCATTAATCCTCATTTTTCTTCCAAGAGGCGTTGGTGTCTGCTGTTTCAAAAAAATCCTCCTCGCGCTGTGTCTTTCAATTAATCACCCTAACATGACTGAACCTGTCTGTCCAGAGGGGATATCGCCATTTTTTTCATCATTTCCCAGCCTGTGAGCGCGCAGCAAAAAGGAACTCCCGCAGGAGTTCCTTTCACTCAAGGTTCAGAAGCTAGCCGACCTCTTGCAAAAACTTATACTGGGCCTGAATTAGCCCGTAATAGATCCCCTCCTGCCGCATCAGATCATCATGATCTCCAGACTCCATGATTCGGCCGTGATCGAGTACGATAATTTTATCGGCACCCCGGATTGTCGATAAACGGTGGGCGACCATGAACGAAGTTCTGCCCTTCAGAAGTGTCTTAAGCGCTTCTTGAATGCGCAGTTCCGTCTCCGTATCAATACTCGCTGTAGCTTCATCCAGGATCAGAATACTCGGATCGGCAAGCAGAGCCCGCGCGAAAGAAATGAGCTGGCGCTGACCCATAGACAGGGCATTGCCCCGCTCCTGAACTTCCGTGTCGTACCCGAAGGGCAGATTCATAATGAAGTCATGGGCATGTACGGCTTTTGCAGCCTGCTCCACTTCCTCGTCTGTCGCCTCCAGTTTACCGAACCGGATATTATCGCGGATGGTTCCGGAGAAGATAAAGGTATCCTGCATGACAATACCGATTTGCGAGCGCAAGCTGTGCAGCTTCACATCCCGGATGTCTATACCGTCAATCCGCACTCGTCCTTCTGTCGGATCATAAAAACGGCACAGCAAATTAATAATGGTGCTTTTGCCGGAGCCCGTATGCCCTACGAGAGCTATGCTCTGACCGGGCCCTGCATCCAGATTAATCTGGTGAAGCGCCCTGCGGCCAGGCTCGTATTCGAATACGATATCCTCAAAGTGCACTTCGCCCCTAATCGGAGGCATATCTGCCGCATGTTCTTTCTCCCGTACCGTAGGCTGTTCATCCATGAATTCAAAAATCCGTTCGGCAGACGCCATCGCAACCAGCAGCTGCGAATACATTTGCACGAGCCGGTTGATCGGTTCCCAGAAGTTCCCGATGTAACTGGCAAAAGCGAACAACAATCCGATCGTAATTTCCCCGTTCTGAAAGAGCGCAGCCCCATACCAGAACAAGATGAAATAACCGATCGCGCCCGTGATCTCAATGATCGGACCAAAGCTCTGGTTCAGCTTGGATGCCCGGTTCCAAGCCTGCTTGTTGTCCCCGTTCATCTGCTCGAAAAACTCGATATTCTCCTTCTCCTGCGTATACGCTTGTGTGACCCGGATGCCCTGAATACATTCATTCAAATGGGCATTCAGGCGGGACTGCTTAATGTTCACCGTCTGCCAGGAACGGCGGACTCTTTTGCGCAGCTGAGAGGATACAAGGAACATCAGGGGCACGGTAATAATAATAGCCGCACCCAGCTTGAAATTAATCGTCAGTAAGATGATGATAATTCCAACCAGCTGCACGCAGTCGATCATCATATTAACGACACCGTTTGTAAACAAATCTTGCAGAGAGTTGACATAGTTGGTAACACGCACAAGTACGGAACCGGCCGGCCTTTTATCAAAAAATTCAAACGACAACCGCTGGATATGACGAAACAAATCGTGCCGCAGGTCAAAGATAACACGCTGTCCGATCAGGCTCGTATACCGGATCCGGTATTTATTCGCCAGCCATTGAATAATATATACGCCCAGCATAATAGCGACCATGGTAAAAAGAAACTGCACGTCCCCGCCGATAACGAGTGCTTCGTCAATGGTTGTACTGATAATTAACGGAATCGTAAGTTTGGTAATCGCCCCTACAATCATCATCACGACGACAACCGGAATAAACTGCTTGCTGTAAGGCTTCACATATACGGCAAGGCGCTTGAATTGCCCCCAGTCGAACGATTTCTCCAGCATCTCGTCGTCCTGGTAGACAAACCGGGGCTGCGCATCCTTCTGCTTCCCCTTCCCCTGCGTACCCGTCCTCTGTTCCCGCTCGCTATGGTTCAATGGACTGCCCTTCTTTCCTGTGAACTTGAAGACTCAGCAACATCGGGATGATCCGCATATTGAATCCGGTATGTATCCAGATAAGGACCTTCCTGCCGGATGAGTTCATCATGAGTGCCTCTTTGCACAACATGTCCCTTGTCCAGGACAATGATCTCGTCCGCATGCTTCAGGGAGGAGATGCGGTGTGCGATGATGAAGGTCGTTCTTCCCTTCATTACTTCTTTGAAACCCGCCTGGATCTCCTGTTCGGTTTCCATATCTACCGCGCTTGTCGCATCATCGAGAATAAGAATTTTGGGATCCTTAATCAGAGCGCGGGCGATCGCAATACGCTGTTTTTGTCCTCCTGAGAGGCCCATGCCTCGTTCCCCTACCACCGTATCGTATCCGAGCGGCATTTCCATAATAAAATCATGGGCTTTGACGAGTTTGGCCACTCGTATGATCTCTTCCATCGTAACATCCTTGCGCCCGTATGAAATATTGCCGCGGATCGTAGAGGAGAAAAGGAATGTCTCTTGAAATACCGTTGCAATTTGATTTCGCAGACTTTGCAGATGAATATCTCTAATATCCGTACCATCCAGCGTTACACTGCCGTCTTTCACATTGTAAGCGCGCATCAGCAAGCTGATAATCGTGGATTTACCGGACCCGGTACCTCCAAGAAAGCCGATGACTTTACCGGGCTGAGCATCCAATGTTAAATCGTGCAGGGCGGGCTGGGCATCCGGATAAGCGAAGGTAACCTGATTAAACCGGACCCGGCCTTCCACTTCATCGGGATTTAGTACGACCGGATGTTCAACATCTTTTACATGAATGTATTGATGCAGAATTTCCAGAATCTTCTCACCCGACGCTTTGGACTGCGTATAGTTGTTGATGTGAAAGCCGATGCCCCACATCGGACCGATGATATACCAGACGAGACTGAAGAAAGCCACAAGCTCGCCGACCGTCAGTGTTCCCTGAATTACCATGTAACCGCCGGCACCGAGCAGGATAACGGCGCTCAGATTCGCAATCAGCTCCATTACCGGAAAATACTTGGACCAGATCTGTGAAGTAGCCACATTGTTCATCCGGTAATCTTCATTGCGCAGAGTGAACTTCTCTACCTCATAAGGCTCTCTGGCAAATGATTTTACCGTCCTTACCCCGGTAATGTTCTCCTGCACCGCGGTTGTCATATTGCTCATGGAAGCACGGACCGAGCGGAAGGCCGGATGAATCTTACCTTCAAAACGGATCGCCGCAAAAGCCAGAAACGGCATTGTAACCATCGTGAGCAGAGACAGCTTCCAGTTGATCGAGAACATCATAATCGTGCCGAATCCGATCATTAGGAAGATGTTCAGAATTTGGGCAAATCCAAAGCCGACAAAGACGCGGATCGCTTCCAAATCGGCGGTTAAGCGCGACATCAGGTCACCCGTTCTCGCCTTGTCGTAATACTGAAAAGACAAATACTGCAGCTTCTCGTACATGGCTTCTCTCATGTTGTAAGCCACTTTGTTACCGAGCCTGCCGCCGCTGAAGCCGTGCAGGAACTGGAACAAAGCCTTGACCGATATAACCGCTACAACGAGCAGTGCCAGCATCGGAACCTGATCGAATTGCCTTTTTGTAATAATGTCGTCGATCAAGTAGCGGAGCAAGTTCGGATATACCAGTCCGAGTGCAGTGGTACAAATCAAACAAAAGATAGAAGCCAACAGCAGCTTCCTTTCGGGCCAGTAAAATCTCTTGAGCCCCTTAAAGACCTCCATAGTATCCTCCCTGGATTTTGGCTAAGTTCACCGATTTTGTAACAGCTTTACCCAGCAAACCTTTATGAATCTTAACACCATCCCTGTTTGCCAGCAACGAGTGGAAACGGGCTAAAAACCTCTTCAGAATGCGTACTCTAACGAAATGGGGAAGTAACAGTTCCCATGCTTCTAAATCATGGGTTTTGGGTGATATGTAAGCGCTACCATAACAAACCTAACTAAATGCTCTTTTTTCTTTAATCCGTCTTTAAATAGGTGTTAAAATCCGAATCCCGCAAACCCTTGATACACTTTGAAAAAATGCATTTTACCCCCAACGGGATTATGCAATCGCTATATTCGCCGCCCCTTATATTTGGCGCCGCTCTGTCAATCCATTTGATAATTTACCGGCGATATTTCCGGTTATTCGTCTAGCCGTTCCATCGCATCAAAAAAATGCCACCCGGATTTCCGGATGGCATTCTATTCTGTCATATGAGTTAGCGGTTGATTGCCAAATGGCTGCAGAGTGCTATCTCCCGCTTAGCTGCATGGCCAGTGCATCGCGTTTGGAGACGAGCACCTCGACATCTGTACGCATTTGAAGGGCATCCCGCATTCCTTCCAGGTGCTCCCTGCTGCTTTCGAGATGTCTGTCTTTCAGCATTCGGAATGTGTCCTCTATATGCTGCGCATATTTGGATGTCAATCCGCTGACGGCCGCTTCTACAAAACGGGCCACAGGGTCCGCCAGACGGCCTTCCAGCTCCGTACGCAGCTTGCTCTTGCCCTCCCCCTCAAAGAATTGCTTGGCATTCTTAAAATAAGAAGTAAGAACCTTATCCGGGATATCAATGCTCTCCAGGGAAACGAACTGATCAGGCGTCCCGAAAGCGGATGCTTCATAGGCTTCGAAATCATACCCTTCCAGCAGCTTTTGCAGCTCCGCACCCCAGCTGTCGTAGGTTCCTTGGGCCAGCTTGTTAAGCTGCTGCTCAATCCGCAAACTGGTAGCCAGTACCTCCTGCTGAAGATCAAATTCGATCATCCGGATCAGATCCCGCACGCTTTCACGCAGCGCAGCCTTCGCATCACGCTCTCCACCCCGGAAAGAACCCGGATTAAACGCGATATTATACAGCTCTCCGAAGCGGTAAAGGGTCCGCTGCTTCACATAATACAGCAGTTCGCTAATTTCCTTACTCAGCTCCCGGTTGGCAGGAGCATGGTCGGTGCCGCTGAGCAGCTGAACGGCCTTCTCCCCGGCCTCTTCCAAGGCAATCAGCTTGGCTTTCCTGGCTTCTTCGCCCTGCCGGGCCCCTTGTATCCTCTCACCTAACACATGAACGGCCCGCTGAAGCTCTTGATCGGCCGAACGCAAAGAAATATCGGTTAGTTCTTCCAGCGTAAACTGGATAAAATCACGTTCGAAAGGAAGAATGCCGGAAGCCTCAAGATCCGCTTGATCCTGATGCAGCTTTCCTTCCGAAGCAAGATGGCTGGACACGGGATATATCCGCGGATGGCGGATTCCATGCTGCAGCAGGTTCGTTTCCACATGGCGTACGACACCTTGAAGCTCTTCCTCACTGGCAGCCAAATCAGCGGCATTGACCAGGAAGAACATTTTATCCAGCTCAAAGCTGTCCTTTACACGTCCGAGCTGAAGCAGGAACTCCCGGTCTGCTTGAGAAAATGCATGATTATAATACGTAACGAACAGTACGGCGTCCGCATTCTTAATATAGTCAAAAGCCACTCCCGTATGGCGCGCATTAATGGAATCGGCACCCGGGGTATCTACAAATACAATTCCCTGTTCCGTCAAAGGAGTGGAATAATGCAGTTCAATGTAATCCACGAAGCAGGATTTGGATTCTTCCGCGACATAGGCGGCGAATTCCTCTTCCCCTACCCGCTGCTCCGTCCCGAGCAGCGGTGAAGCCTCCGCCCAGCCTCTGGCTACCGCCTTGAGGAACGAGAAATGGGGTTTTCCCTTGGCGCTCACGTGCTCCGGTGTCAGCTTGCGTATAGCATCCAGAGCCGCTTCCATCCCGGATAGCCGGACTCCCAGCACTTCCAGCGAGTAAAGCACATCCTGAAGAATCGCTTCGGCTGCCTTCATTTTGACTCTCGCGGTCCCGTGCGGCCAATCCGCTGTCGGCGGCACGATTTTGTTAATCGCCGCGGTTGTCGGATTCGGCGATACAGGCAGGACGCGCTTGCCGATCAGCGCGTTGGTGAACGACGACTTGCCGGCACTGAACGCGCCGAACAAGGCAACCGTAAACGTCTTGTGGCGCAGACGTTCGGCTTTCTCCCGCAGCGAGCGCACAATAGACTTCATCGAGGGCATATCCTCGATGAGATCCGCTGCGGCGGAGAGTTCCTGCGCGCGCCGTTCCGCGCGCTTCGCCCCCTGCTGCTGCGCAGGCTGAGCAGCGCCGTAGCGCCCATGCTCCGGCACGCCGGCCTCCGCGGTGGCGCCGCTGGCTCCCGCTGCCGCGGAGGCTCCACGGTGCGGCAGAGGTGCCGCTGCACCGCCTGCGGCTGGATCATCCGCAGCGGCGGATGTGTGCGCGGCGCGCAGGATCGTCTCCATCGCGGATGAGTGGAGCACGCCGGGCAGCTCGCCGGGCGCCTCCTCCTCGCGGTAGGCGCCGAGGTCCGGCAGATCCGGCTCATCCGCATGCGGCCAGTCGGCTGCCTGCCGGAGGCTATCGCCGCGGGCGGCTTCCGCCTGCTCGAAGCGCTCCAGCTCCCGTACCGCCTCCAGGCGGTGCTCCAGCTGCCTAAGCTGCGGCGACAGCTCCGTATGCACTTGCTGAGCCCGCTGCCCTGCCAGCCCGGCCAGGCGGTCTGTAAGCGCAAGCGCGGAACGACGGGCAGCGGCCTTGAGCTCACCGGCTGCTTGCTTCATATACGTCAGCGTATATTCGCTGTTAAAGACCGCTTCGGTATTCACCTCCGAAGCCAGCCACTGCGGCGTTACATCGACGGTGAATGCGTCGATGTCCGCCAGAAGTCCTTCGTCGCTTATACCGATACCTGTATAAGCTTTGCGGAGAGCGTCACGCAGATGCCAGTCCATCTGCGCATGGACCTGCTCAGCGAAATCTTCGCTGAAAGCGGACAGCCGCTTGTCGATTTCGGCCGCAGTCTGTGCCGCGCGTCCGAACAAGCCGACTTTAAAGCCAGGCTTGCGGCTGAGCAAATAATCGTGCGCTTTATCGCGCGTTAATGCCGGTGTTACATTGGCATTCTCGATAATGCCGGTTATTTCTTTGCGCAGCTGGTCTGTCAGGCGCTGAGGGAGAGCTTCCGCTTCAGCAAGAACCTGCCGTTTCTCCTCATATTGAGTCAAATAGAGCGCTGCTTCTTCTTCATCAATCCGGTCCCGCAGCACGGCTTTCTCGGATTCGCTTTGCTCCTGCAGCCACAGAATGTGCTCACCGATCAGATGATCGGCTGCCGCATCCACACTTGCTTCTCTAAGCTGCTTTTGCATACCGATGAGGTTAGACAGAAGCCATTTAAGCTTGGCAGATTCATTTGCAGGATGCTGCGGCTGTTTCATCGTGACGAACAACATCCCGTCCGGCTCAATTCCCCAACTGCGGAACGCATCGTAAGCACTTTCTTTATAAGCGGCAAACGCAAGCTCTTCTTCACGGTGCTTATCAATCTGATTTACGATGAGGTACAGCGGTTTGCCGCGCTCCTTCATCTGTTTGGTAAAAGCCAAATTGATCTCCGACTGCACATGGTTATAATCCATGACATAGAACACCGCATCCGCCAGATGAAGAGCGGATTCCGTAGCCATGTGATGCGCATCGTCCGTAGAATCAATTCCCGGTGTATCCAGCAGCATTGCATGCTCACCCAGGAAAGGAAGCGGATAACGAATCCGTACTTCCTCTATGTCGGTTCCGTTCACACAGTACGCGTCGAGTTCTTCCAGCTGGATCGTTTGAGCTCTAGCCTCGCCATCCTCTTCCGTGCGGTGAATCACTTCCGCACCTGCTGTCCCGCTTTCGATGCTCACAATATTAGCGCTTGTCGGAATTGGACTCGATGGCAGCAGCCTGTGTCCGCAAAGCGTATTGATCAGCGTTGATTTACCGGCGGAGAAATGTCCGCAGAACGCAATAACCGACTTTTCCAGACGGAGCTTCGCTTCCAGCTGGTCCAGTTTTCTTACCCTTGCTTTATCCCCGGCTTGGCGCATTTCTTCTCTCAGTCTGCCGAAAGCCTCCAAAATCGTATCCTGTTTCTTCTCCATGAGCTTCACATTCATCCGTTTCGATCTCCCATGCCCTTATGATCTCGGTTCTCTTTAAAGAGATATCCGTCCGTTACTGTTCCTATCTTACTACGATACAGCCTCGTCTGTTCAACTTGCCCTTAAAGTTTAATGCCCGATCGGGTGGAAGTCAATTTATGTTTGTATGCAAAAAACCCGTCTTGACTGCTTCCGGAAAACTTCGCTGCTAAAGCAGTGAAGTTTTCCGGGCAGTCAGACGGGTGTTAGGCTGAAGATCGAGCTGCCGCGAAGCGATTAAGAAACGACAGCGCTCGTGCTCAGGTTTTCTTCCGGCACGAAAATTTCGAACACATCACCGTGCTGAAGGATCGTAATGTCGCCTTCTTTCACTTTCATAACCACAACTTCGGGCTTTACTTTCATTTTCTCCAGGTAATTCTCCGGTACTTCGCCGGACTCGCTGACGACGATTCCCTCGATTTCCTTTTCTTCATTCTCGGAAAGAGGCGTGTTCATGATCGTTTCGTACAGATCGGAAAATAATTCAAAATTCTTCGTATACACCGCTATGCATTTCATTCCTATTCATCCCTCACTACACATTCTTTTTGACTAGTCTTGCGTACTTTCTTGATTTTCATACGCTTCCTGCCCTCAGGACATTCCAGAAGCAGCGGACAGATGTCACACTTGGGAGCCTGAGCCTTGCAATGGTATCTTCCAAAAAAAATAAGCCGGTGATGAGTTAAGGTCCATTCATCTCGAGGCACTTTGCTCATCAATTTCTTCTCGACTTCCAGTACCGAATCGTCCTTGCCGGCTATTCCCAGACGCTTCGACACTCTTTCCACATGTGTATCAACTGCAATGGCCGGAACACCAAAAGCATTAGAGACGACAACATTGGCAGTCTTGCGTCCGACACCAGGAAGTTCTACTAGCTGTTCATGCTTTTCAGGAATCTGACCGTCATAACGTTCTAGAATAAGCTGGCACAGCTTCTGAATGTTTTTCGCCTTGTTGCGGAACAAACCGATTCGACGTATATCCTGCTCAAGCTCCTCTAAAGGAACGGACAAATAATCTTCAGGCGTCTTATATTTCTGAAACAGCGTCTGGGTGACTTTGTTCACGGTTTCGTCCGTACATTGGGCGGAAAGCAGCACCGCTATGGTCAATTCAAACGGATTCGAATGAACCAGTTCACAGTGCGCGTCGGGATACATATCGCCGATCGTGTCCAAAATGTGCCTTACCTGCTTCTTATTCATGGTAACCCTCTTTTTCAGTTCCCCGTTTTCTTTTACAAGTTTAGCCGAATGTGTCCCCGGTTGCAATGGAAAGGACCAATCAATTGCGAACATTTTGCAAAAACTTTCGAACAAAGTAAAAACCGCCCCTGCTTCCGGGGCGGTCTTGGCGGAAATGCCGGATTACTTTTCCATCTCAACAATCTTATTCTCCACGACGTACACCTTTACACTGTCTCCCTTGTTAAAAGAAGAAGCGCTGAGCGTTTCACTGCCTTTATGGTAATAAGCGCTGCGGTGGATGTTGTAGCGTTCTGTAGAGCCTTCTGTACCGAACTCCATCTGATTAACGTTGTACTCGTAGCTGCTGAAGGTTTTGGTCATGGCCGTAGCAAGCTGTACGCTTACTTTGCCGTTTGATTGCGACACGACTTGGACGCGGTCTCCCGCTTTAATCGCATTCAAGCTAATGACCGAGGAACCGTTCTTAACCACGTCATCCGTACCGAGTGTAAACATTTGAATTCTGCCTGTCGGCTCCTGAATTGTCAAATTCCCGTTAACCGGGTCGACATTCGTCACCTGACCGCGGGCAGGACTCACGATTTCAGCTTTGATGACCACGCCGCCCTTAAACGAAACGAACAAATAATCATCCGCTTGAATATCGGCTGCCACCGCTGCGGAACCATCGCTTTTGACGATCTTGGCATTCGTCAGAGAGAAAGTGGACCCGCTGCCCTGCTCATTGACGGCAGTGACCTGCTGGGAACTGTTTACATATTGTACGCGCATCAAGCTGGCGCTGTCCACGCTCACCTTCGTTACACCGGTTTGATTATAATCAATCGCAGCCGTAACCTGATCTCCGATTTTGAGATCGGCTATAGTAGCTCCGCTCTTATTCGGAATTTCCACTTGAGGAGAATACATTTTGAATGTAAACGACTGCCCGTTGCTTGCGCGAATGCTCATTTCGTTCGTTACCGTATTAATTTGAGTAATAACACCCGAAACATCAAGGGAAAGCTGGATAGCTGTGACCTTATTCTTCGATACTTTCAGGTCAATTTTTTTGCCTTCAGTGAAGAGGCTGCCGAAGCCTGGATAATTTTTAAACGGCAACGAATTACCAGCAAAGGTAATAATCGTATTATCCGAAATGGTATAAGCATTTTGTGTACCATCTGCTTGCTGGATGTCTAACCGATTATATTTCGAGTCAAAACGGATAAAAGTCGCAAACAGCACACTGGAAATGGAACGATTCGTCACTGTGATTTTCACGATTTGATCGTTCGCGATATCCATGCTGAGCTGGTCGCCCTCTTCGAGATCATACAGGCTCGGGGAAACGACACCGTCAATAATAACCTGAACATTCGGTGCAAGATTGCCCGCTCCGTAACCATCCTTCTCGTCTCTGTAGAAAATACCGGTCTTGTCGCTGCTCAGGCTCGAAAACTTGCCTTGAACGGTTTTGCTCACGCCCGTTTGGGTTTTTACGATTCGCAGCTGGGTAATCTGGCTCGCTTCCACCGTATAAGATATAGAGTCACCGACACGAATCGCCGATTTCTCAACAAGGCGGTTGTCCGCATCTACAATCGTGGAGCTTTTGGACAGCGTATAAGTCTCTGCTTTGCCTGTTTGAGCATCCACAATGGCGACAGAATCTCCGCTAATGGTTTGAACCGTGCCTGTAGATGTTTTGTTGACCGGTATTTCCTTCACCACAACTTGTCCGTACTCTTTGCCGCCTGTAATGGAATTACGGCGCAGTTCAAGCTTACTTCCGATTACGAGAGAAGACAGGCTTGATTCCGCTCCGGCCGCATCCAATACGAGCGCACTGCTTCCGATCTCATAAACTTCGAAGTTATCCATCGTCATTTTGCGGTCTTTGATGTGAAGAAGCGTACCGGTTACTTTCTCGGAACGATCCTCATCTTTTAAAATTTCCGCATAATAGGCTGTACCGCCCTGCTGCACGAGAGAAACTTGATACGTATAAGCCAATGCGGCGGGTTCGATCGCCTGGTCATTTTTATTGCCATAGAAAACCGTTTCCGGTTTAATTTTGTAAGTCGACGTTCTGCCTTTTTCATCAAACAAGGAAATCTTGTCGGAGGAAATATGGTTCACATAGCCCCGCACTACACGCGGAGATAAGTTCTTGCTGTGCTGTTCGGCTCTGCTCAGGAAAGTCGCCATCTGCGCACGTGTAACTTCGCCTTTGGGACGGAACGTGTTATCTTCAAATCCATCCACAATACCAAGTACAGTTGCAGCACTGATGTAAGGCTTGGCCCAGTCGGAAATACTCTTAAGGTCCGAGTAAGCGGGGGATTCGGTCGCCAGATTATCCGCCGTTTCCTGCTGTCCGATAGCGCGGATAGTCAGTTTGGCTACCCATTCACGGGAAGCCGTTTTACTACCCCAGTTTTTGGAAGCGGAAGCTTTGTCCGTCTCTTCCTCGACCGAGATTAGTTTGTGCTCAATAGCGGCTGCTACATAAGCTTGTGCATAAGCATCCACTTTCAAAGGCAGGTTGTAGGCTGCTTTACTGTCCATGGAAGAATCCAAACCTAATGTTCGCACAGCCATAATGATGACATCCTGCTGGGAAATAGAAGCCTCAGGACGGTAATTGCCATTCTCATCGCCTTCAACAATGCCCTCTAGAGTGAGCTTTGTAATATGACGCAGTGCCCAATGAGTATTGACTACATCGGGAAAGTTCATTTTCAATGCAGCCGCAATCGATTCCTGCGCGGAACTGCTCGTTTCACCTGACGTTTGATCCGCATAAGCCGGACTTAAAGAAATGCTGGAGGCGATTAAAGCGCCAGCCAGCAGCATTGCAGTCTTATTTTTTTTCATACTTGCCTGTATTCTCCTCTCGATTGCACGTTCTCTCTTTATTTGCGTTTAATCGGGTAAGGCAGATCGACATGTCCCATTAAGGACTCTACTTGACTGCCGTCTTTGGTGAGGTAAATGGCTTTCACTTCAGGGAATTGGAACAACGTTTTCTCCAATGCTTCTACGAAGAACATTTCTCCGCCTGCACCGAACTGGGCGTTCTGTCCCAATTTCAAATCAATCTTAAGTTCTTCTTTGTCGAACTTCACATTCTGGAATTGCACGTCTTCAAACAAAGAGACGGCTTGTTCATCCACGCTTTTCTTTAAAGCTTCCAGGGTCGACTTATACTTGTCCCCTTCATTCTTATAAGAAATTTTAACCGTTTTCTCAACGATCTTGGTGAGATCCGGATCGGAATAGTACGCTTTAACGCTCTTCTCATTAACTTCCGGAGACGGAGACGGTGATGGTGACGGCTTCACGGAAGTCGTCGGTACAGGTGTCGGGCTCACGGTCTGAACCGGTTCAGTCGTTGCTGAGCTGGCACCCGGATTGAGAGGCTGTTCCTTCTGCCCGCAACCTGTTGCTGCAACTAATACCAACGATCCGATTACCAATCCCTGCATCCAAAGTTTTTTCTTCATCCTTCCACCCACTCCTTGCTTCTTACTGGATCTTTAAATACTCTTTGATTGACTTAACAAAAGATGCAGCGACCTTATCTTGAAAAGCTGGCGTGTACATAGCCGCTTCGTCTCCTGCATTGGATAAGAAACCGACTTCAGCCAAAGCGGCCGGCATGGTTGTTTCACGAATGACGTGGAAATTACCTTCCTTGACCTTACGATCCTTGAAACCCGTTGCATTCAGCAAGTGCTTCTGGACAATCGTTGCAAAAGCTTTACTTTCCGGACGCTTGTAATAATAAGTCTCGGTTCCGCTTGCAGACGGGATTGCTTTATTGGCGTGAATCGAAAGGAACAAATCGGCATCCAGCTTATTGGCAAATTCCGAACGGCCGTCCAGGGTAATGAACGTGTCCGTCGAGCGGGTCGTATACGTTTGGATGTTTGGTTCTTTCTCCAGAAGCTTCACAACCTTATTCGCTACGGCCAGAGCAAAATCCTTTTCCTTCTTGTTCGTAATGGAGATTGCGCCTGGATCGGTTCCGCCATGACCTGCATCAATAACCACTTTGTATTTGGTTTTACCCGGTTCCGGAGCTTTTAAAACTCCGACTAGCTTATTGGCCTGACCTGCCGCAGCAGCGATTGCCAATTCAGCGTTCGCTTTCATATCAAGCGTGATACGGACGGTACTCGGATCATTGTTGAAATTCGAGAACCTTACCTTCTCTACCATCGGATGCAGGGAAGGAATTTCACCGACATTAGCAACCAGCTTGCTTGCCAACGCTTCATTCAGCTCGGTTCCAGGCAGATCGATGACGATCCTGTCGGGGCCGGTTAGTTTGAAGACATTGGGCTTAGGTGCATTCTTGTCCGTTCCAATCAACAGCTGATCTTTGGTCAACTGAATGGATTGTACAAGTACGCTTGCCGGATTCGGCTTGACAGGGTCCGGGTTGACGTTGTTACCCGCTCCTGGTCCTTGACCGCTCTTTGCTGTAAGCAGCACTGTGCTCGTCTTCTGGTTCCATTCGACGTTGTAGCCGATCTTCTCGCCGACGAATCTCAGCGGAACAACTGTGTTCCCCGGGTAAACATTCATCGGGGCGACTTCGAGCGCTTTTTCTTTGACGCCATTAACGATCGGATAGGAGTCACCGATTGTTAAATCAATCTTTGTAGAATTACGCACGATCGTTGCCTTTTGTTTCGACTGATCCCAAGTAACCGAAGCACCCAGTTTCTCGAAAATCTCCCGAACGGGAACCATCACGGTACCTGCACCAACATTGAGCGGGTCCACTTCGGTTGTCAGCGGCTTGCCATCCAGCACGATTTTGGCTGTGGGCGTCACCGCCGCACCGAGAGCCAGTGAGGGCAATAGCAAAGCAATCATGAGCAGCGTGGCGACAGTGGACCAAAGTTTCATCATACACCTCTTACACGTATTTTTCAGCGTTCGTCTCTATACCCGAGCTGCCCGCCTCCTCTCTATTCTACCAAATTATGCTACAGACAGACAACGAGAGCATAGATTCGACGTCGCCGAACATAGAGTTAGACGCAGAGATATTGCCAAAAGTTGCACATTTCAGCCGATTTTCACGTTTTTCCAGACTTTGGGCGGTAATTTGCCTATTGGCATGGCGTCTGTTCATGAAGCTGCCTTAATTCATAGTGAGCAAAATTATTGCTAGTTTAGAAGAGCTGCATGCACCTAATACTTTACCTCCGCCGAGTATAGTCCATATTAAAAAAGAACCGCCTCTCGGAAAGAGGCGGTTCTTCTTGAACAATCAAATCCAAACCGGAATCAAACCGGTTAAGCTTTTACAACAAGACGACCAAGGTGCTTAGCTTCGTAAGCAGAGATCTTATCTTCATGCTGCAGCGTAAGTCCGATATCATCAAGACCTTGCAGCAGGAACTGACGGCGGTGCTCGTCTAGATCAAAGGACAGCTGGAGACCGTAATCGTCGGAGATGGTTTTGTTCTCCAGGTCTACGTTCAGCTTGTAGCCTTCGTGCTGCGCTGTGCGCTGGAACAAATCTTCAACCTGCTCTTCGCTGAGCTTAATCGGCAGAATGCCGTTCTTAAAGCAGTTGTTATAGAAGATATCCGCATAAGAAGGTGCGATAATCACTTTGAAGCCATAGTCCAGAATGGCCCAAGGAGCATGTTCACGGGATGATCCGCAGCCAAAGTTAGCACGGGAAATCAGTACCGATGCCCCCTGGTAGCGAGGCTTATTCAGATCAAATGTAGGAATTTCGGCCCCCTCTTCCGTAAATCTCCATTCGAAGAATAGGAATTGGCCGAAGCCCGTACGCTCAATGCGCTTTAGAAATTGTTTAGGGATAATTGCGTCTGTATCTACGTTGACACGGTCAACCGGACCGACTAATCCGGTATGTTGTTTGAATGCTTCCATGGATGTTCTCCTCGCTTCCTGATGGGTTAATTACGCTTCCTGTGCCACTTTATACTTCCAATCGCGGACGTCTACAAAATGTCCTTCAATAGCGGCGGCTGCCGCCATTTCCGGAGAAACGAGGTGCGTTCTGCCTCCGCGTCCCTGACGGCCTTCGAAGTTACGGTTGGAAGTAGATGCACAGCGCTCACCAGGGCTAAGCACGTCCGGATTCATTGCCAGACACATACTGCAGCCCGCATCACGCCATTCGAATCCGGCTTCGACGAAGATTTTGTCGAGTCCTTCTTTCTCGGCCTGAAGCTTGACGCGTCCGGAACCCGGAACAACGATGGCATTCACGCCCGGATTAACTTTATAACCGCTGGCAACAGCTGCCGCACGGCGGAGATCTTCTATCCGTCCATTCGTGCAGGAACCGATAAATACGCGGTCAATGCTCAGTTCCGTCATTGGAGTGCCCGGCTGAAGACCCATATACTCAAGCGCCTTCTCGGCCGCTTTGCGTTCGTTCTCTGTTTCCATGTCCGCTGGATTCGGTACATTACTGGTTACGCCAGTTCCCATGCCCGGGCTAGTTCCCCATGTCACCTGCGGCACGAGAGTAGCTGCATCGAAATCCAGAATGAGGTCGTATTCTGCGCCCTCATCCGTCTGAAGAAGCTTCCAAGCCTCAACCGCCTCGTCAAAAGCAGCATCTTGCGGAACGTACTGGCGTCCGCGCAGATAATTGAAAGTAGTCTCGTCAGGAGCAATAAGTCCTGCTCTCGCTCCGCCTTCAATGGACATATTACAAACAGTCATCCGCTCTTCCATCGTCAGGTTGCGGATAGCTTCACCTGTGTATTCAATAACATAGCCAGTTGCAAAGTCCGTCCCGTACTTGGCGATAATGCCGAGAATAAGGTCTTTAGCCGTAATGCCGACCGGCAGGGCGCCGTTTACGCGGACTTCAAGCGTCTTCGCTTTGGACTGCTGAAGGGTTTGTGTAGCAAGCACATGCTCCACTTCACTTGTACCGATTCCGAAAGCAAGCGCGCCGAAAGCACCGTGTGTCGACGTATGGCTGTCGCCGCAGACAATTGTTTTACCCGGATGTGTAAGACCAAGTTCCGGACCCATAACGTGTACAACGCCTTGATCCACGTGATTGAGATCGAACAGCGTAACGCCGAAATCACTGCAGTTCTTTGACAGCGTATCAATCTGCTGTTTGGAAATCGGATCTTTGATGTTGAAACGATCCTGTGTAGGCACATTGTGGTCCATCGTCGCGAAAGTGAGTTCCGGACGACGTACCGGGCGGCCGCTCAAGCGGAGTCCTTCGAATGCTTGCGGTGAAGTAACCTCATGAACCAGATGCAGGTCAATATAAAGAATGCTTGGCTTTCCTTCTTCTTGATTAATAACGTGGTTATCCCAAATTTTCTCGAATAATGTTCTTTTGCTCATGTCGTCACCCCAGATAAAGATTCCGTTTATCTAACTTTGAATAACTTCATGCTACCATTTCCTTCTTCATTGTTCCAAGATATAATAACTATAGCCTTGATAGGTAAAACCAATAAACTACCGGGGGGTTTCCCGCATGGAACTTCGTCAACTACAATATGCCGTTCAAATCGCCATTGAACGTAATTTTTCGCGTGCAGCTGAAAAACTTCATATCGCCCAGCCTTCCCTGAGTCAGCAGCTATCCAAGCTAGAGCGTGAAATTGGTGTTTTGCTTTTCCAGCGCAGTACAAATTCCGTTGAACTCACACATGCGGGTTCGATTTTTGTAGAGAAAGCCCAGACCATTCTAGACAGCCTGGAGCAATTAAAACAAGAAATGGAAGACATCTCCCTGATGAAGAAAGGGCGGCTTGTGGTCGGCAGTATGCCGATTACCGGTTCGACCATCATGCCATATGTGCTGCCGGCTTTCCAAGCGGCTTATCCCGATATCGAAGTGATCCTTGTCGAAGAAACATCATCGAATCTAGAGAAGCTAACCTTAAGCGGGCAAACGGACATTTCGCTGCTCGCTCTCCCCATGCAGGAAGATACACTTGTCTACACCCCGCTCCTGGATGAAGAAATCGTCATCGCTTTCCCGCCGAACCATCCGCTGGCGATCCGCCATTTAAACAGCGGGAAACCGGTTGATATCGCGGACCTGGAGAATGAATCTTTCATCGCATTAAAAAAGGGCCAGGGGTTCCGCAAAATCAACGTGAAATTATGTCAGGAAGCAGGATTCACTCCCCGCATCGTCTTCGAAAGCAGCAACATGGAAACCGTTCAATCCCTCGTCGCCGCGGGAATGGGGATCGCATTCGTCCCGTATCTCATTTCCAAACGCAACCGAAGTGAATTGTCCCCGGTACATTTGCCTTTGCACAATCATCCGTCCCGTACGCTGGTCATTGCTCATCGCAAGGGACGGTACTTGTCTAAAGCCTCGGAGGCGTTTATCCAAACCATGCAGAAAGTGATGCTTGAGCAAGGCACTCATCTGTAGTGAATTCCGTCCTCTCTTTCCCTCCTTTTGTTTCACCTCGCCTGCTGGCGGGTACAAATTGGTACGGCAAGTTAATTGAGACAAGAGGAGAGTGGAACCATGATTGGACTGATTATCACCATTATAATGGCCGTGGTCATCGGGATAATTGGTGATGCAATTGTGAGAAGCAACATGCCCGGAGGCATTATCGGCTCCATGATCGCTGGTTTTGTGGGAGCTTGGCTCGGATATTTATTGCTGGGCAAATGGGGTCCCCAAATCGGTGGCTTCGCAGTGATCCCGGCTATAATCGGCGCAGCCCTCTTTGTTTTCCTGATCGGTATGATCAGCCGTGCTTTCAATCGCAGCAACGCTTAATCCAAGAACACTTCCACATTTAGTATAAATGTACCAGTGTTATAACATTTTAACTTAAAAGGAGATGGATCAAAATGTCTAACGAATCCAAAGGAACCGGTTTATTGCTAGGTACTCTTGTAGGTGCAGGTGTCGGTGCGCTGACGGCTTTGCTGCTTGCCCCGAAATCAGGACGTGAGTTCAGAGACGATTTGTCCATCAAATGCTCCGAGTGGATGGCGAAGGGTCAGGAAATGGCTTCTGAAGCCAAAACAAAAGTTGCGGATGTAGCTACACGCGTTAACGAACAAACAAGTACACTGGTTGACCGCTCTAAGGAAATGGTCAGTAATGCAGCCAGCGCATCCAAAGATATGTTGAGCAGCGCTGAAACTTCCGCTCAAAATAAACTTGATGATGTCAAAGATATGAACGATCAACGCACAAATCAACTGGTTAACGGAACAGATCATAATTCGAACAAACCGATGAATTAAGCGACTTGTGAGAACGAGCATCTTATCCGTTCCTCCAACATCGGCAGCCAGCTTCTCTGCGGAGAGCTGGCTGTTTTAGTTAGGGCCATTATACTGCCCCATTCCAACTTATCGACAGAGGTGAACCTTGATGAACATGTCCCCGCCCACCCGTAAGCATCCGGTACCTGGAGAGGTCCCCATTCCTTCACAGGAGCCGACTAAGAAAGAATTAGCGCTGGAACGGCTTGCTACTACCTTGGAACGCTCCGAGTACAAGGATCTGATTGAGAATTATCTCAATCCGCGCAAACGTATTATAACGAACTTCACAGCCGGCCTTGCCAGAGGACTAGGGTTAACGATCGGGACTACTGTTGTCATTGCTCTCCTCGGCTGGCTCGTCTCCCAATTCGTCTCCATGCCGATTATCGGTGAATTTATAGCCAAAATCGTTTCGTATGTGGATATGTATAAGTAAGATCGAACTCCATACCCATCCTATAAAACAGCCCTATTTGCAACCGGCTTTAGCGGGTTACAAATAGAGCTGTTTCTTTTTGTAAGGAGACACTGCATCTGTATGAAGCTCCATTACAAAAGGCCAGCAATTAATCTGCTGGCCTTATTTATTCCACTTATTCTTAAACAAAAAGAGCATCGACTTGTTCCCGCTTCATTTCTTCATTCAAAATCGCTGCTACAGGAATCGGTTCTTTATCCGGTTTGACCAGGAAGGTCTCCTGCAAATAAAAACCGTGCTCCTTGGCTTGAGCGTAAGATTGGCAAAAGTGATCCGCTGCACGTATGGCACGATTGTATTCCGAATACGTCTCTAATATATTGCCCTTACTCAGCGGATTGGATGAAGCTCTTATACATAACTGATAATTCGAACTGTCTACCTCACGAACCAGAATCTCGCTGCCTTCGCATTCGATCGTATATTTGACTGTCATACGGTTCACCGCCTCTATTGTAATGGGATTTGTGTTAAATGGTTATACCTTTATAATACCCATATAGACGAGCCGTTGAAACCGGTTCCTTCCATGAACGACACTAATTTTTTTTAGAAAAGGAGGAAATTACAAGCCCTATTTCAGGTTTGAATCCCTGCGTTTGCCTTTGATAATATCTCCTGTCCAACCTTTATAATACAACCAGCCTAATACAATCACCGGAAGAATAGCAATCAGACCAAGTGCTATGAAATACCCCGTCTCCCACTCGAGCTCCGGCATTTTCTTGAAGTTCATCCCCCAAATCCCAGCCAATAAAGTCGGCGGCGCAAATACAGTCGTAAAGACCGTCAGCGTCTTCGTAATCTCATTGCCGCGATAATTCGCGATACTGGTGTCCAAAGCCAGAAGAGCTTCTACTTCTTCTTTATAGAGATCCAGCCTTGTTGTGATCCGTTCGATCTTAACCGCCGTCCTGCGGTGCTCAATCCCTTCCTCCATGTCCTCCACGAAAAGCTCTTTCGTCGTCATAATGGTATCCTTGAGGGGCCTGAACCACTTGCTTATATCCAGCAGCTCATGGCGACGATCGAGAATACGATCAAGGAGTTTGGCATTATTCTTATTGCGCATCTCTTCCCCGACTTGACGCATTCTCTTCTCATAATCAGTTAACTCGTGGAGGAGCCTCTCGGCAATATAACCGAGCAGTACAAAAAGCCCTTCTAATGCATTATCCGCACCTAAAACTTGTTCTTCGATCGTCTCAGCCTCAAAAGGCTCCAGCAAGGATAGATCAAAATTAATGGTAACCAAATGATTTACATTCACCAGGAAGTGAAACAGCGGTGTACCTTCTTTACACTTGGCATCGAAATCATAGTAGAAAGCTCCTTCAAGCAATTCACTCTGCTCGTGACGGTAAATACGGGCCTCAAACGGCTCTTGGGCTGCCTCCCTCACAGAAGGTTTCACTTCATCGGGAAGCTTATCCAGAGCGGCTTTCAAATCCCCTGCTTTGTCCTGCAGGTTATGCCAGACCCACCGTTTGCCGGATTGAAGATCTTTATCTTCCTGCTCAGTCACAAATTATCCCCCTTTTGACCATAATTTGAATCATTGTCCATAAAAAAAGAACACGTCTCGCAACGTGTTCTTTTGTGCAATCAAGCCTAATCATCAATCCGCATTAGGCTTGTTCTTCTCAAAATACTTGCGAAGTTTATCTAATGCTCTTCGCTGAATACGTGACACGCTCATTTGGGAGACACCGAGATCTTGCGCTATTGTGCGCTGCGAATAACCATCCACATACGCAAGCATAAGTACTTTCTGTTCCTCGGGCTTCAAATGACTCATAGCTTCTTCCAAATCGAGCTTATTATCGACGTTCAAATACTCATCAATCTGTGTACCTAGCACGTCTCCAATAGTTGATCCGTTCTCTTCAGTGGATAAAGGCATGTCCAAAGATACATAATGATAGCATTCCCGTCCTGCCAAGATTTCAATCGTTTCCTCAGCGGTCAAACTTAATTCTTCTGCAATTTCATTAACATTAGGCGATCGTTCCAAACGCATGGTTAAATGATCGATTGCCTGCTGAATTTGAAACCCCTTTTCTTTAATCCGCCGCGGAACTTGAATATACCAAGACTTGTCACGAAGGTAATTCTTCATATGACCAATAATGCTTTTCATCATATAAGCATCAAACTGCACACCCAGTGTAGGATCAAACTGTTTAAACAGCTTGAGCAGAGAAATGTTACCGATCTGAACCAGATCTTCATGAAGATCCGGCCGGTTGCGGGACATTTTCGATGCTGCCATTTTTACAGTGGACTCATATTGGATAAGCAAAGAGGTAGCGATATCATTGCATTCAGTCTCCTGATACTGTCGAATCAGATCATGGATATGCTCCATCTCTTTCCTCTCGGATTGTAATTTCATACCATTTCCTCACTTTTGCTGACCATCTTCGTTAAAATGACAACTGTGCCTTGTTCCCCTTTCACTTCCACATGGTCCATTAAGGCCTGCATCAAATATAACCCTAGACCTCCGCTGCTCACTTCATCCAGCGATTTGTTGTGAAGTGAATCGGCTGAGCGCACTTTTCTATCATGGTCAAAGCTTAGTCCTTGGTCCTGCACAAGAATTCTCAGTCCATTATCGATATCTTCGAAATGAACTTCCATATTCCCGCCTTGACCAGGCTCATAGGCATGAACAACTACATTGTTACATGCTTCCGAAACTGCTACTTTCATATCTTCGATATCTTCATAAGAGAAACCCATTTTGGAGCTGATCCCGTACAACGTTAAACGAACGAGGTCGATATAATCAGCTTCGGCAGGCAGTGTCAAACGTACAGTTCGATTAGTCGATTCCATATACCCTTTTCTTTCCTTTCTTAATTAACAGTATTAGCTACAGCGGACAAGAACGGGGTTAACCCGGTCAAATCAAAAAGCTTCTGTACTTTAGGAGGAATATTCTCCACTCCAAAAGGAGCTTTGAGAGCATGACGTGTTTTGATAATCGTCAGAATCACTCCAATGCCGGTGCTATCGATATATGTCAATTCTTTCAGGTTAAGAATGAGCTTGCGATTGGTTTCTTGAACGAACGGATCAATCGCTGAATTGAATTCGGAAGCTTTGGAGAGGTCTAACTCCCCGATCAAGGAGATGATATTATCATCATCCGTGAGTTGTTTTTCCATTCTAAATTTGTTCTCTTGCACCATTGAATTGGCCTCCTTAGTAAATGACCCGCCTATATAAGATTAAAGCATACTTCTACATTACCCTATTTCGAATCATATGAAACAATTTTTTTGTTCCACTTTCTAATTTGTAAGAGCCGTCTTATTTGACGGCTACGTTTTTATTCTCTGTAGAGCGAACTTGCTTGATTCTCTTCCACATATCCAAAGCAACAGGAACAAGTGGAGCAATACGATTCACGATACTTTTAGGAGAGTTCAGCTCCTTCTCTACCTTGTTTCTCATAGAGCTTGTTACGGTTGCTGATGTCTGGCGGACAGATGTAGAAATTTCATTCACCACATCGCCGACATTCTTAATGGTATAAAACGTTTTATCCAAAGCTTGCAGTTTATTGCGCACATCCACACTTACTTCATTGGTATGACGTATTAACTCATTGGCTTCTTGGCTTACTACAGTCAGCTGCTGCTGCACCTGCTGAATGGTCTGATTCGTTTGAGCGACCAGCTCCGTTACCGAACGAAGAGTTTTCACTAAGAAAACAACGAGTACCACAAACGCGATTGCAATGAGAGCTACGCTTATTTGCCAAATCATGAACATTCCTCCTTCTTATGCCTGCACCTAAACTAATAGGTTTCATCCGTGTTCTATCATTAGTAACCATTGCAGCAGAGCATTGAAACAGTTATTTGAACTTGTTTCGGCGTAGGTGTCACCGGGTAATCAAGTTGTAGAACAACATTACAAGATTGATCCCAAAGATCGATATTTAAGGAGGAAATATTTCATGGCTAAAACAGCAACCAAAGAACAGCAAACCGTAACTCTTTTGAATAAACAGGTCGCAAACTGGGCGGTCATGTACGTCAAGCTTCATCAGTTCCATTGGTACTTGAAAGGACCTTCCTTCTTTGTACTCCACGTTAAATTCGAAGAACTGTATAAAGAAGCAGACCTCTACTTAGATCAAATTGCAGAGCGTATTCTTCAATTGAAAGGCAAACCGCTATCTACAACGAAAGAATTCCAAGCTAACTCTTCGATTAAAGAAGTTTCACCTGAACGTAACGCCGGACAAATGGTCGAGGAACTTGTTCAAGATTTCAAGACCATTACCGAAGAATCCAAAGAACTCATTGAAGCAGCTGAGGAGAGCGGCGATCACGGTACGGCAGATATGATCACCGAAATTTGCATGGCTCTTGAGAAGCATATTTGGATGCTGGAATCTTATATGAATGACTAAGAGTTGACTTGCCTTATTAATTCCCCTAGGAAGGAGGGATTCCCATGGATCAAGACAAGAATGTCGAAATTGAAAAGCGGCATATTGAGAAAAGGTCAGACTCCAGTGCGGTCGCTTCTACCTTTATCAAATATGCAGCTTATATGATTATCTTCTTTGGCTTCCTTTACTTCCTAGTGCAATATGTATTCCCTAAATTCTAATAAGGTCGCTTTACTCACAAACCAGCCTTCCAAGGCTGGTTTTTCTTTGTGCATGTAAGTGCCTTTCCTTACTTACATAAAGCAAGGTTACTTAAGTAACCGAGTAGATCTTCCTACCCGCCGTAACCCTCAGCTGTACAGGTATAGATGTACGATCGTGGCAGAATGAAGCGTAAAGAGCGTTATTTACGCTCGACATAATCGTTAAGATAGCTATTTACGAATTCAATGCGTACTTAAACCTGCTGGATCGTTTCTTAATCCGTTGATGAAACACAAAAAAACAAGCTCCACTATTATTGGGCTTGTTCCATTTATTAAAAAGGTTTTTAAATTCTTATCCTGCTTATAACGTAAGTTTATTCACCGGATTTCGGAAAAAAATGAATGGATTCCAATTGATCCGTTTCGGGATTAATGAAAAGCTTGAGCACCTGATTATCCTGCGTATATACAAGGCCATCTTCTGCTACAAAATAGGGCTCACCCAATGCATTTTCGAGTACTTGACGATCATTCTTATATACAACACCATCTATAATAACCTGGTTCTGGTCCGAGCCAACTTCAACATACTCGATTCCATAATCACTAACCCCGATCGTGCAATCGGAATAATGCAAAATTTGAGTGTCACCCAAAAATTCATCTGTACTTTGCCGCTCCGGTTGTCCCTTAAGCTTAAGAACTGTATTCAAATCATCGGTTAAAGATATACCATTAATCTGCTTTAAATCAGGTTTCATGGCTGTATGAGCAAAGACAGAATCATCATTTGATCCAACAACTAACTGCCCATTCTCACTCCCTGAGCCGGCTGAATTCACTGTCCGGACAGCCGAATTAATCGGCGCTGGCGCAATATTGTGCTCGGTAGTCTTTGGAACACTGGTATCCGCGGAAGCTGGCTGCTCTAGCCCTTGTGCTCCACTAAAGAGCAGTATGCCTCCTAACAGACCAATTGTTAGTGATTTCCTGTTCATCCGGGTTCCCTCCTAAGACGTTGTGGTTTCGGATTGACTGGTCGTTAATTGTTGATCATCAAACTGATTCTTATCTATCTCACTCATTAGCCTTTAGCGGATTAAGGAGACATCCATGAAGCCGCTGCCGCAGGCTCGTCTGCATACAACGGATTAAAAGCATACGTATCCGTATTCGGTGAAGCCACTACAACGATACGGTGCCGTGCAATTTCATCGGCATAATAACCGATTGCCGTACCGGCCAGCCCCAATGAGATAAGTTTGGAGCGGATTGCCGCTCCCTTGCCGCGGAAAATAGTCGCCATGGTATAACCCATTTGCTCCGCAGAGAATCCGATCCGGCTTGTATAACGCGGCATGAGCATCTGCTCGGTATCCACTTTTTCATCTGAAAGAACATGAATACAGTGAGGCTCGCAGCCTGCAGCCTGAAGCTGCCGGATCACATCGCGGATTTCCTTCTCATTGTCGACTACAATAATAGATTGCATTTTTCTTTCCTCCTTATCCGATGCGCTCAAGACGAGGCATGTAAATTTTAGGAAGCTTTTCGTTGACCTTGTACATAACTTCATGATCTCCGACTACACTAATGGTCTCTGCATCAAACTTACCGACCGTTACTCCATCGCATAGAACACTGCCTTCGCCGATAATAGCTTTATGCAGCTTAACGTTATTGCCGATTCTGACATTCGGCATAATGACGCAATCCGTCAATACGCTGCCTTTACCGATGTAAACACCGTGAGAAACGACAGAGTGGTTAACACTGCCATATACCGCACAATTCTCACTGATCAGGGAACTGTCTACCCGGGCTGTACGGTCGATATGCGGCTGAACATTCGCAATCTGTGCCGTATACATCGGCCAGTCAATTTCACTTTGAAGCGGGGACTCATGCAGCAGATCCATTTGAGCCTGCCACAAACTATCAATTGTACCAACATCTTTCCAATATCCTTCATAGGAGAAGGTATGAACGAAGGCACCTTCTTCCACCATCATAGGAATGACGTCTTTACCAAAATCATGGGAAGAGATTTCAGCTGCATCATCCCGCTCAAGCACTTTCTTCAAGAAATCCCAGTTAAACACGTAAATCCCCATGGAAGCCAAATTACTTTTGGGGCGAGCCGGTTTTTCCTCAAATTCCACCACGCGGCCTTGTTCATCCGCATTCATAATGCCAAAACGGCTTGCTTCATCCCAGCCTACCGGTTTAACCGCGATTGTAGCTTCAGAACCGCGTTCTTTATGCTGACGGATCATCTCGCTGTAATCCATTTGATAAATATGATCACCCGATAAAACGACGACAAATTCAGGATCGTGTTTCTCAATAAAATGACGGTTCTGATATACGGCATTCGCAGTACCTGTATATTCGTTCCCTACAACATGTTCCTGATCGGAACAAAGCAATTCAATGCTGCCTTTGTCAGGTTCATTCAACCATGCTGTTCCATTTCCGATGTGCTGATGAAGAGACTCCGGTTTGTATTGGGTAACGACTCCGATCGTATCAATTCCAGAATTACGGCAATTACTCAGCGCATAATCGATCATCCGGTATTTTCCTGCAAAATGTACAGCGGGCTTGGCCGTATTATGGGTAAGAGCTCCCAACCGGCGTCCTTCGCCTCCTGCTAATAATAGGGCTACACTTTCTTTTCTCATCTTCATTTCACCTGTCCCTTTCATAGTTGTCATTTCTCATTTCTCTATAGCAATTATTTCACTAATTGTTAATCATACGATTCATGAAAACTTGTCTAAACATTAAATACCCCGTGCCGCCGAATTGTAATCATCTTGTGCCTAAATTCATTGTAAAATTTCGTATATCATGCACAAAAAATTCAGGAGCCCATGTGTTTGTAGAATCCCCGAAAGTTTGAAATTGCAACCTGCCCCGCTGCATCAAGGATACTGGAACCGGAGCCTTTATCTTCCGCCCCTATTTCTCAATAAAAAAAGCTTTGCAGCCGTATTGCTACGGTTACAAAGCTTGATGCGAAACGATAGGTTAAGAAGCGAGTAATTCCTCCACCTGAATGGTGAAAATGAATTCGGTCCCTTGGCCTTCTTCCGAATAAACCTCTATAGAACCTGACATTAACTCAACCAGATTTTGGCAGATTACCAAACCCAGGCCAGTACCTCCGTATTTTCTGGTCATGGACGAATCCACCTGTGTAAAAGGCTGGAATAACCGGTTTCTTTTCTCCACCGGTATCCCTATACCTGTATCCCTGACACTGAATTGAAGCAAGAGCTTGGAACCCTCCAGTGAATTATTGTCAATCCTGGATACGTGAACGGTGATATCGCCATCCTCTGTAAATTTAACCGCATTCCCGATTAAGTTTATGAGAACTTGACGGAGCTTCATCTCATCTCCTATGAGATGTTCCGGCACTCCCGGTTCAATAATCCTTTTCAAATTTAAATCTTTCTTCCGGCATTCTCCATAGAACAGATCCATCGTCTCTTCCATGCACACCGCAAGGTCAAACGGCTCTACGCTCATTTCCATTTTGGAAGATTCCAGCTTGGTGAAGTCCAGAATCTGATTGATGATGTGAAGAAGCGCAGCTCCGCTCCGGCTGATCGTGTCCGCATATTCCCGCTGCTCTTCATTAAGTTCGGTTTCCAGCAGAAGATCCGTCATGGCCATAACGCCATTCATCGGGGTACGGATCTCATGGCTCATTAAAGCCAGGAATTCGGATTTCGCCCGGTTAGCTGACTCGGCCGCTTCTTTGGCATTCAGCAGTTCCTGGGTACGCATGTTAAGCAGCTGAGACTGATGCTGCAGCTTCTTCTGGACCAGGAACAAGTTAACGAAGCCCTCAATCTTTGCTTTGAGTGTATGTGGAACAAAAGGTTTAACGATGTAATCGATCGCGCCTACCGAATAAGCCGTAAACACGTGCTCCTTTTCATGGGAGGCCGCCGTGATGAAAATGATCGGAATATCCTTGGATTTCTCCCGCGATTTGATCCATTTGGCGGTTTCGAAGCCGTCCATTCCCGGCATTTGGACATCGAGTACGATTACCGCGAAATCATCATGCAGCAGACACCGGAGAGCTTCCTCACCGGAGCCTGCTTTGACCAGATGGTAATTCTCTTCCGCAAGAACCGCTTCTAGAGCAAGCAGATTCTCTGGCTGATCATCCACCATCAGAATTTTAATCGGTTCGTCCAAATTCAATTTAAGAAACCCCTTCCTCCAAGTCGTCTCCTCATCCTATGCAGCGTCACTGCACCTTACGGTAAATCTTGTTGGCTGTACTGACGGCTTCGTACGCGGACGCATGCTTGGTGAAAGTGATCGTTTCTTTATCGCCCAGAACCAGAAAACCAGATAGACTCAAGCTTCCGTAAATCAGACTATGCACTTGGTTTTGCAGTTGAGTGTTAAAGTAGATGAGCACATTTCTACATAAGATCACATGAAATTCGTTGAATGACCGATCCGTGACCAGATTATGCTGGGCAAATACAATGTTGTCCCGTAAAAAAGGATGAAACGTTACTGAATCCTTCGAGGCCGCGTAGTACTTCGAGAAGGCTTCCTTGCCTCCAGCCTGCAAATAGTTCCTCGTATAGTCCTTCATATTACGGAGCGGATAGATCCCTTTCTCCGCTTTCTTGAGCACCTCTTCATTAATATCCGTCGCATATATTCGCGTGCGGTCATACAACCCTTCTTCATGCAGAAGAATCGCCATAGAGTATACTTCCTCACCGGTTGCACAGCCCGCATGCCAAATGCGTATAGCCGGGTACTTCCGGAGCATCGGGACCACATCCTGCCGGAAGGAAGTGAAAACCTCGGGATCACGAAACATCTCCGTAACATGGATAACGAGATCCGACAGCAGCCTATCGAGGCATTCGCGATCATGCAGCACTCTCTCCTGGAGGCCGGACACCGTAGTCAGCTTCTCCGCCAAGATACGGTGCCAGATCCTTCTGCGGATAGACGGATAAGAATAATTGCGAAAATCATAACCATATATTCGAAAAATACCTTCAAGCAGCAGATTAATCTCAATACGTTCATGTTCAGCTTGAAGTCCTGAAAGTACGGGCAGTTGATCCAGGTTCGTAAAGGAATCCATTGTTTCTCTCCCTCTCCTCCGAAAAGATCTTGCTGAACTTTGTCATCTGTCCTATTCAGAGGTTTCGCATTTGTTCCTACTCTTATTTAAACAACCAAACGCGAATTAGAGACATCAATTGATCATTATTTATTGGTTTCGTAATATAATCCGATGCTCCCGCGGCAATACACTTCTCGCGGTCGTCCCGCATAGCTTTGGCTGTCAGTGCAATAATCGGCAAATGATCAAAGTGCGGCATATTGCGGATTTCGCGCATAGCTTCGTATCCGTCCATCTCCGGCATCATAATATCCATCAGCACAAGATCGATATCCGGCTCTCTGTCCAGGATGGACAAAGCCTGCCGTCCCGTTTCTGCAAATAGGACTTTCATGTTGTATCCTTCAAGCAGGTTGGACAGGGCGAATACGTTGCGAATGTCGTCATCAACCAGAAGCACTTTCTTTCCTGAGAACACAGCTTCACTGCTGTGAAGACGCTGCAGAATCTGCTTCTTCTCCTCAGGGAGCCCGTCTTCCACCCGATGCAGGAAGAGAGCTGTCTCATCCAGAAGGCGTTCAGGCGATTTTACATTCTTGATAATAATCGATTCGGCATATTTTTTGAGCCGCATTTCATCTTTCTTATCATATTCCTTCTGAGTATACATCACAATCGGCAAACGGCGAAGATTCTCGTCGCCCTTAATTTGATCCAGCAGGTCAAACGCCGTCTTATCTGCAAGTCCCACGTCAAGCACCATACAGTCAAAGTGCTGCTCCTGCAGCTTCTCCATGGCTCCATCCGCACTGGACACAACGTCAATGATAACATCATCGTGACGGATCAATTCAATGAGATTATTAATCTCGACAGGATCGTCCTCCACCAGAAGCAGTTTTCGCAGACTCTGATCAATAAACCCTTCCAAATCACTGAATGCTTGCTCAAGCAGGTCTTTGCTGGACGGCTTGCGCATATAAGCGATAGCCCCCATCGATAAGCCTTGATGAACCTCATCTACCACGGACATCACATGTACCGGAATATGACGGGTATCCGCATTATTCTTAAGCTGCACAAGTATGGACCAGCCGTCTACAATCGGCAGCTGGATATCCAGCAGTATACCGTCCGGCTTATACTCTCTTGCCATCTGCAGACCGATATCTCCCTGCATGGCGACGAGCACTTTGAATCCTCGGCTGCGGGCCATATCTACAAGTACCTGGACAAAGTGAACATCGTCCTCGACGATCAGCAGAACTTTGTCGCTGTCTTCTATCGTACCCCGATCATCCTCTACTTCACGCTGAGAAGACTTAGAAGCTGGCTTCGGCGGTTTCGGCATCGGGATGGATAAAGGCTGCACCGGTGAAGTCCATTGGCCTTCACCCTCACTGCGGTGAGCTTCCTGATGGTCTTGACCTGCGGCTGCGGCTTCCCGCGTGCCACCGAGACGTTCCGAAACCTGACGATTCGGAATAAAGAGAGTAAACGTGCTGCCTTCGCCTTCGCGGCTGCAGATTTCAATATTGCCCCCGAGCAGAGAAGCGAGCTGTCTGCTGATGGATAAGCCCAAGCCTGTTCCGCCAAACTGGCGGCTGGTTGTGCCGTCGGCCTGCTGGAAAGCCTCGAAGATCAGCAGCTGTTTTTCTTCCGGTATACCGATGCCGGTATCTTTTACCGAGAAGGCAATTTGTGACTCGCCTTCATCTACAGGATACACATGCAGAAGCACGCTGCCCTGAGAAGTAAACTTGAACGCATTGGACAACAAATTACGGAGAATTTGTTCCAATCTCATGTTATCCGTGTATAGCATTCTCGGAACTTGGCTGTCCAGTTTCACTTCGAAGCCAAGCCCCTTCTTGCGGGCAATTTGATCGAATGATCTTTCGATCGTTTCCATAACCTCCGGAAGAAGCACGTACTCCGTCTGGATATCGATTTTCCCGGCTTCCACCTTGGATAAATCAAGGACGTCGTTAATCAGCTTGAGTAAATCTGAACCGGAGGAATGAATCGTATCGGCATATTCCACCTGCTTGCTCTTCAGATTTCCTTCCTTATTCTCCGCAAGCATTTGGGAAAGAATAAGCATACTGTTCAAAGGAGTCCGCAATTCATGCGACATATTGGCCAGGAATTCAGATTTGTAGCGGGATGCCATAGCCAGCTCAAATGCCTGCTTCTCGATGGCTTCCTTCGCTTCTTCAATCTGACGGTTCGCAAGCTCGGTTTCCTGAACCTGAATTTCGAGCTGTTTGGTCTTACGCAGCAATTCGGAATTGTTCTGTTCGAGCTCCTCCTGCTGGGACTGAAGCAGCTCTTCTGAAGCTTTGAGCGCTTTGGTCTGTTCTTCCAGCTTTTCGTTAGACGTGCGAAGCTCCTCCTGCTGAGAGATAAGTTCCTCGGACTGGCTTTGAAGCTCCTCTGTCAGAGCTTGTGACATCCGCAGAAGTTCCTCAACCCGTTCACGCGAACGAATCCGGGATACGGATACAGCCAGATTCTCGCTCAACTGTTCCAGCAAGTTTATTTGTCCTTCGCTGAGTTTCTTGAGACCTGCAAACTCTACAACGGCACAAATTTCATCATCATCAGACTCGACGGGCTCTACAATCAAATATTTAGCATCCAATTGTCCGAAAGAAGAGCGGATCATAACTTGCTGGTCCACATCTTCTTCTATTAGAATGCGCTGGCCGTCTGAGGCAACCTGCCCTACCAGGCCTTGACCGAGTGCAAACTCTTCGGCAGGATTGGTATCCGTATCTCCATCAAAAGCATAAGAAGCGGCAAGCACAAGACTGGAACGCATGCCTTCTCTCTCAAGCAAGTAAACACTGCCGTAAGAGGCGCCGATCATCCGTGCGCTTTGGGTAATGAAGCTTTTGGTCAGTTCGTGCATATTGGTCTGATCCTGAAGGAGTACGCTCATATTGGCAACATTGGACTTCAGCCAGGCCTGCTCTTCATTGATTTTACTGAGCGCTCTCTCATTGCCCATCAGTGTTTCCAATCCATCCGCCATTCCATTGAATACATCCGCTACCTTGCCGAATTCATCTGTCGTTGTGACTTCAATGCGGTATCCGGGATCGAATTTGCCGTTGGCAAAGCCTTGAATCATCCGTGTCAGCAAGTTGAGTCCTTTGGACAAACTGCGGATAATCCAATACATGATAGCTAGACCGATAACGAGGGCAGCTATCGTGATAAGAGCAGTGACCATCAATGTCTGGCTGTTGGAGCCTCGGAATTCGTTAACCCCGCTTACTACACTATCATTGTGATAATCCGTTATCTGGTCGAGATTCGCTATAACCTGATCCTGATAGAGTACTCCGGTAGCATTACGCAGCTTATTAGCCGCTTCAACATTTCCTTGTTTGTATAATTCCAAAGCCTGATTAACATAATTAGCAAATTTCTCCCCGCTCTGGGAGGTTGTGTATGCAAGCTGCTTTTCTGCGTCTGTTTTTGTATTGGTAAGTAGTTGATCTATTCCTTGATTCAATTCTTCCAAATAGAGCAAAGACTTATCCACATTGTCCTTGGCCGCCGGCATATTCGGATCCGGATTAAGCAGAAGATTAGCCATGTACTTGGCAATTGTGTTTACATCGGATCTCGCACTGTACGCAAGACGGACTTTCTCATAGCGCTTCACAAACATCTCGTCCATGCTCTCATTGACCGCACTGAGGCGCGACATACCTATGCCTGCCAGCACGAACATGAGAACAAGCAGGAGACCGAAGCCAGTCATTAGTTTCGTTGATATTTTCATATTCGCTTCTCTTCTCCCCTTTGGTCTTCTCTATAGAATGAAGAGGCGAGATGAGCCTGGTTTTCTCTACTCAGCATCTCGCCCCGACAAGGCACTTTAGTGTATGTCTATCCACAGCAGACAGATATCGTCGGCGTGGCTGCTTTGTGTGTCTTCGTTCAGCACACCGTTCACGACTGCATTCAGCCCTTTATCCCCATTAGCTCTAACTTCTTCTATCAAGCTCTCAGGCATGACGGTCGGGTCTTCTTCAATCTCTTCCAATAACCCATCCGTATATAAAAGAATACGTGTGCTGTCCTGATAAGTCAGACGGCCCGGATTAATATCCATCGTTTCAAAAAAACCGACCGCACACGTACCTTGCTTTAACGGGACCGCTTCGCCGTTCTTTTCCATTAAAAATCCCGGCGGGTGACCTGCATTGACATAATCAATGGTCTTGTTCTTCGTGTCGATTAATAAATAGATGGCTGTAAAATAATAATTCAAATGATTCTGATCGTTATGCAGCCGGTTCATGTAACGGTTCAGCTCGGCAATGACAAGCTCTGGCGTCGCATACTTCGTAATGGTGTCGCGGAGTACAGAAGAAATGAACATACAGACAAGGGACGAGGAAATTCCATGTCCCATAATATCGAGCAGCATAACACCGTACCGGTCTTCATCAATTGAATACCAGTTGTAAAGATCACCCGCCAATTCATAAGAAGGGTTGTAATAGGCTTCAATTTTGATTTTATCCGTTACGACAGGGAGACTCAGCACACTGCTCTGCACATTTTTAGCAAGCTGCAGTTCAGATCGGATGCGGTTGTCATTCTCTCTATGCCAGTCTTTCTCATACTTAAGCCTGAGCGCGGACTTGATTCTGGCAACCAGCTCAATTTTGTTAATCGGCTTAGTCACATAATCAATAGCCCCGGCTTCGAGCGCCTCAGCAAGTTTAATGGAGTCCCCCATCGCTGTAATGATAATAATAGGAATGTCTTTCAGTTCCTCAATCAGCTGCAGCTTCCGGCAGGCTTCGATTCCATCGATTTCAGGCATCATCAGATCCATCAAGATCAGATCTATCTGCAAATCAGACGTGCTGGGGTTCTCGATACAGAGCATATCGAACAGTTCCATTGCAGAAGAAGCGCGGTGCATATCGGAATAGCCCGCGCTCTTCAATATTTTCTCGATCACAATAAGATTGACCGGATTATCATCAACAATCATGATGCTCATCAGTGAATTCTTCTCCTTTTATGTGGAATGATTAGGCGCGTATCGGGTACCGTATATTCCTACTTAGGGAGCTTTTACTTAATAGAAATGGGGTAAAGTCTATCGAATACTTACCTATTATATAAAATATCCTCAAGTAAAGTAACCCTCAAAACTTAACTTTGAATCAGGTAATTTTTTATAATTCACAAATCTTTTAATTTGTCAATTGTTTTGTTTCAGGTATGGGGTACCCGGTTAATAATAGTCATGCCAGTCAGCAAGACATACTAAAACACAAGCAATTGGCCGCAACCTTAACCAACCAAATTAAAAAAGCGGCTGATTCCAATAAGGAGGAGAAACATAATGGAAACCAAAGTGAGATTAGCAAGTAACGAAGAACAAGCTCTGCGGGAAGTGAAAAACTTACAGGCAGAAGGATATAATCTGGATGAAATTTATGTACTGACACATGATTCGGATCGTACCGAGGGTGTCGCGGAAATGACCAATACCAATGAAATCGGTGTTTCTGAAGAAGGTTTCATGAATGCAGTAGCTAATCTGTTCCGTTCTAAAGGGGACGAGCTGCGTGCCAAGATCGAATCTCTCGGACTGAGTGAATCCGAAGCCAATACCTACGAAAAAGAGCTCGACAAAGGAAAGATCCTCGTAATCGCCTATACGGATCGCGACGGAGATAACTATAATCATAATAAAGGACCCCTGGATGAAGAAACCACTCTTCCCCCAACGGGCATTTACATGAGCGGCCGTGACAATCAGAACAGCAACTTGTTCTAAGTCTACCACATTTCCTTAACTTATTTAAATATCGGCAATCTATACCGTTCACTTAAGTTTTATTAAGCTCTTCTAACACGATAACGAGCACACTTTCATAGCGGCAGAGCATGAAAGACTCGATAATAAATAGAACTTGAATACATTTATAACGGAAGGAGGAATACTTATGTTAAAATGGGCTATGATATTTCTGCTTATTGCCATTGTTGCCGGAATCTTCGGGTTCTTCGGAATTGTAAGTGCGGCTGCAGGAATTGCGAAAGTTCTCTTCTTCCTATTCCTAATCCTGTTCGTCATTACTTTGATAACGGGACGCAGGTCGTCGGTTTAACAATTCACGGATAAATAGATAGTTCATCAGCTTTGATAATAACTCAAAAGCCACAGCTCTTCTTTACTAAAAGAAGGACTGTGGCTTTTGAGTTATTTTCGTATCATCGTTTATTGATCATATAACTTGGGCCTGCGGTCTTCAAAAACAGGAATCGTACGCCGTACCTGCGCTACTTCTCCGAGATCGACTTCCGCATAAAGAATTTCTTCTTTTTCCCCGCCTTCGGCAAGTACATTCCCCCAAGGATCAATTACCATGGAATGACCAAAGAATGAAGTGCCTTTACTTTCTCCGACACGGTTGCAGGCAACTACAATCATCTGGTTCTCAATGGCACGCGCCATGAGCAGAGTACGCCAGTGATGTAAGCGCGGATGCGGCCATTCCGCCGGTACGAATAGCATTTGCGCCCCGTCTAAGGCAAGGCGGCGTGTCAATTCCGGAAACCGTATATCATAACAAATGATGGCGCCGGCCGGAATACCGTCGATTTCGAACATTCCCCTGCTTTCCCCTGCCGTTAAGGCCAGATGCTCGTCCATTAAGCGAAACAGATGAATTTTAGAATAGGTCAGATGATTAACCCCATTCCGGTCATAACCGTAAATGGTGTTTTTAACCTTATCGCCGATTCTCTCCGCTATCGATCCGCCCACAATCTGCACCCCATGTTTACGGGCAAACCCACTTAATAACTCCGCCGTCTGCTTCCCTTCCGGATCAGCAAGTTCATGGATACGATCAAGCGCATACCCGGTGTTCCACATTTCCGGCAGAACGATAACATCCGGTTTCTTCTCGGCCTGGATGGCTTGACTAAGCATCTCTTCTACTTTCCGTACATTTGTGGCCGGTTCTCCAATTGCTATATCCATCTGCAGCAGAGCCAGTTTAATCTTCTGTTCATTCGTATGTAAGGTTTCCACTCAGCTCACCCTTTCCGATTGCGGTGATAGTTTGCCTTTATGATAGAGCATCATCCTCTTAAGATCAATGATTAGTTTACAATTTCCATCCGGAAGGAAAAACATGGAATAAGGCGAATTAAGTATCTTATTCTATCGATTCATATCCGAGAGGAGATCAAAAGATGACTTCAACTTCTCAACCGCCTCCTACCTGGAGCCGCAGAAAACTGCTTGCTTCATTAGGCGCAGCCGGTGCCGTTCTCGTAGCCGGGTCGCTTCCGGCAGCCGTTAAGGCCCGCGGGGCAGATACCATTATTCACGATGTAAAAGAATATGGCGCACTCGGACAAGGTGGCTATGGAGATCAAGACTGGACCGGCATACAGCAGGCCGTCACCGCAGCTGCCAGAACGGGCGGCTTTGTTTTTATTCCGGCTGGTACATATTTGCTCACCAAACCTGTCCAACTCCAAAGCGGAGTACATTTGATCGGGGCGGGCACCACGCTCACGCATTTAATCGGGGCCACGGGCTGCGTATTTAACGCGCTGCCTCCCGCCACCAGTATTAAAATCGGCCATCTCTCGATCCAAGGCGGTTCTGCCGGGTCCAAAGCCTTCAATGAAGACAGTGCAGTTTCGCTGCTTCAGGCCAGCAGTGTCCGCATCTACAACTGCCGCTTTCATACCGTTTATAGTCCGATTCTACTGCGATCTTGTACCCGCTGTATAATTGAAAATAACGAATTTGATATTATTCTGGGCAATATGCCCGGTAAACCCCACTACGGCACAGCCGTCTATTGTGCAGGAGGCGAAGGTCATCTGATCCGCAACAATACATTCAGAAGTGTATCTATAGCCGCGGCTTGGCTGGGAGAAGGCTGCTCAGCGTCTTTAATAGAGGGAAACCGGGTCTCGTACTTTGACGGCAGCGCTTTCGTGATCCAATCCGATGATGCCAAGAAACCGGGCTCGCACAATCGCATTACAGCCAACCACATTACAAATGAGAATGCTTCCAAAACCGGCTGCACCGCTATTAGACTTACACGCAATGTTCTTCATAATCACCTTACACAGAACAGTATTGAGCATGTGAATGGAATCGGAATCGCGCTTGAGGGAGAAGAAGAAAGCGGCAAGCTCTTCCCGGCAGACAATACAATCACCGGAAATTATGTACGGCAATCAACGGGCAGCGCAGTGGTGCTGCAGAATGCTCTACGCACGATTTCTTCAAGCAATTCGATCCGAAACTGCACGCTTGACGGGATTTGCATCGAATCAAGAGGTGAAGCCAATTCACGCGAAAACGTCCTCTCGGGCAATATTCTGGTAGGATGTAACGAGACGGCCATACGTATCAAGGGAGCTAAAAGCTCGGGTACCTTGCTGGCAGGCAACTCAGGCCGCGATAACGGAAAAAATTTATTGGACGAGGGCACACAGACACAGATGGCAGCAACCTTCTAAATACGCGCTTTCGTCAGGACCTCTTAACCACTTTTCTGCTCTTATATCTGTCCATTCCGAGTGGTATACAACCAATTGGAATCATGATAAAGTAGGGATATTCTTGGGAAACACTGACGGAAACAGCATGATGGAGGCTATGAAACATGAACCACAACAAACAATCTGCGGACGAGGCTGCGAGCAGCCCCATCGCACATGCCGGATCTACTAACACCGGCTTTCAAATTCAACCAGCGGAGCGGATGTCCGGCCTGCCCGCACAATTTTTTGCGGGCCTGGTTCGTAAAGCGAATGAACAAATATCGCTCGGCTATGATGTGATCAATCTCGGTCAAGGCAATCCCGATCGCCCCACACCGCCCCATATCGTAAAATCGCTTCAGGAATCGGCGGAGAATCCTTTGTATCACAAATATCCGCCCTTCAGCGGCTATTCCTTCCTCAAAGAAGCCATCGCTGCCCGCTACCGGGAAGATTACGGCGTCCATCTCGATCCCGAGACGGAAGTCGCCATTCTCTTCGGCGGTAAGACCGGCCTCGTCGAAATCAGCCAGTGCTTACTGAATCCAGGCGATGTTTGCCTCGTGCCGGATCCTGGCTACCCCGACTACTGGTCAGGAGTAGCGCTCGCGGGAGCAGAGATGGCCTTCATGCCGCTGCGTGAAGACCACGCCTTCCTCCCGGATTACGGCTCCCTGTCAGAGGAAGACGTCCGGAGGGCGAAGCTTATGTTCATCAACTACCCGAACAACCCTACGGCCGCGGCAGCACCCGCCTCATTCTATGACGATACGATCGAATTCGCCGCTAAGAATGGCATTGTCGTCGCAAGCGACTTCGCTTACGGGGCCATCGGTTTTGATGGCAGCAAGCCCGTCAGTTTCCTTCAGCGGCCTGGAGCCAAAGAAGTCGGCGTAGAATTCTATACGCTCTCCAAGACCTACAATATGGCAGGCTGGCGCGTAGGTTTTGCCCTCGGCAACCCGGAAGTGATCCGCATCATCAATCTCATGCAGGATCATATGTATGTCTCCCTGTTCGGAGGAATCCAAGCGGCTGCCGCCGCCGCGCTTACCGGTCCTCAGGATTGCGTACACGAGCTCTGCTCGATGTATGAGAGCCGCCGCAATGCCCTGTTCGGAGCACTGGATCAGATCGGCTGGGAAGCTGCTCCATCCCAAGCCTCTTTTTTCGCCTGGCTGCCGGTGCCCAAGAAATACAGCTCCGCCGAATTTTCCGATCTTCTGCTCCGGGAGGCCAAGGTCGTCGTAGCACCGGGCATCGGTTTCGGCAAACACGGAGAAGGCTACGTCAGGCTCGGACTCCTCACCCCTGAAGATCGCCTTGTGGAGGCTGTACAGCGGATCGGAACCTTGCATTTATTCGAATAATGAGAGATTTCTGAGGCTCCTTGACACGGGGCCTCTGCGCTTTACAAAACTAAAGCCAGCATGCTATTCTAATAAGAAGATATGGAACGTAATGATGGGAACAGTAAGGAATGTCCGCTATGCCCCAGAGAAAAGCTCCCCGGCTGAAAGAGCTTTTGCAGCAGCCTTCCCGAACCCGCCCCGGAACGGTCAGCGATGAGCTGAACAGCCCCCTTCTGTTATCAAGGGAACGAGATGGATGTGCATCCGCCAGCGGCCTGCCTGTCAATTCTCTTCTATAGCGGCCCCGCCGGTACGCCGGCTTTTGCTGCAGAGAGGAATTCAAGGATCTGACGCCTGCCCGGATGGGGTTATTTCCTATGCACATCAATTAAGGTGGTACCGCGGAAGCCCAGGCTTTCGTCCTTACGAGGACGGAGGCCTTTTTTTGCATACCTCCCTCCTTCCTAATTTCATTCAATCTCCCTATACGGGCACTGTTTCTTAAGGAAGTGACATTCATGCAGCGCATTGTTGTAAAAATAGGCAGCAGCTCCCTCACCTCGGAAGCCGGCGGCTTGAACAAGGAGAAGATCGCCTACTTCGCCGCCGAATTATCCGCTCTGCAGCAGCAGGGATACGAGGTAGTGCTCGTAACGTCCGGTGCTGTTGCCGCCGGTTTCTCTTCCCTGGGCTACAAAACACGTCCTAAGCTGCTTCACGAGAAGCAGGCCGCCGCGTCGGTCGGGCAGGCTCTGCTCATGCAGGCTTACCAGGAAGCTCTCAGCGGTCACGGAATCGGAGCGGCTCAAATCCTGCTGACGCGTTATGATTTTACAAGCCGAAGACGCGTAGGCAACGCTACCGCAACGATGGAGGAGTTACTCCGGCGCAAGGTTATCCCCATCATCAATGAAAACGACACCGTCTCTGTCGATGAATTAAAATTCGGTGATAACGATACGCTTTCAGCGCTTGTGGCTAATCTTCTTAAGGCGGGCCAGCTCATCATCATTACCGATATGGATGGGCTCTACACGGACGATCCGCGCAAGAACAAGGATGCGAGAAGGATCGACCGGGTCGATGAGATCAGCGATGAGCTGTACCGCATCGCCGGAGGCGCCGGAAGTTCGGTCGGCACCGGCGGAATGCGCTCCAAAATCGAAGCAGCCCGCATCGCCATGAGGGGTGGGATCCCTGTTTTCGTAGGCCGGGCCACGGAGGCTGGAGATATCCGCCTGGCTGCTTCGGAGAGCGGGAGGGGCACCTACTTCGCCGCTTCTATGCATACCCTGTCTATCAAGAAACAGTGGGTCGGATTCCACTCCGTCCCGCAGGGCAAGGTAATCGTGGACAAAGGGGCCCAGTCGGCCCTTCTCGAAGGCGGCAAAAGCCTGCTGCCGGCAGGCGTGACTGCTGTGGAAGGGGACTTTCATCCCGGTGATGTAATCGAAGTTTATTGCTCGCAAGGCACTGGTATCGGCCGCGGTATTGTCAACTATGCCGCCTGGCAGCTGCAGGCGGTTATGGGACTGAGCACGGAGGAAGTCCAGCGCCGTGTGGAAGTTGCCCGCATTGAGGTGATCCACCGGGACGAGTGGATCACTCTCCAGAGCTATCCGGCTTCCGGCGCTCTTTAGCCGGATACCCTGTATGACAAGACCAACATTCGATAAGGAGTGAACATCCATGAGTGAAGTTAGAGAAAAAGCCCTTTTGGCCAAAGAAGCGTCGGCCAAACTCGCAAGCTTAACAACCGGACAGAAGAATACAGCCCTGCTGCGCATGGCAGAAGCATTATTTGCCGAGCAGGAATCCATTATAGAAGCGAACGCCGAGGACTTGAGGCGCGGGCAGGAATCCGGCACCTCCTCCTCCCTGCTCGATCGTCTTGCTCTTAATTCAGAGCGCATCGCGGGCATGGCGGAAGGACTGCGGCAGATTGCAGAGCTTACGGATCCCATCGGAGATACGCTTGAGTCGTTCGTCCGCCCTAACGGACTGCGTGTCGAGAAGATACGCGTTCCGCTCGGCGTGATCGGGATTATCTACGAAGCCCGCCCTAACGTAACGGTGGATGCGGCCGGACTTTGCCTCAAAACCGGCAACGCCGTCGTGCTGCGAGGCGGTTCCTCCGCTTTAAGTTCCAATGAGCGGATCGTCGAAGTACTTCAAGCTGCACTGGCCGGTACCGATCTGCCTCCTATGGCTGTTCAGCTCATTTCAAATCCGGACCGTTCCTCCGTGGATGAAATGCTGAAGCTTAACGGACTTCTGGATGTACTGATCCCGCGCGGAGGTTCTTCCCTCATTCAGACAGTTGTCCAGAATGCCTCCGTTCCCGTAATTGAGACAGGCGCCGGAATATGCCATACCTTCGTTGATGAAAGCGCAAAGCCGGACATGGCGGAGAAGATAGCGATCAATGCCAAAGTCCAGCGCCCTTCCGTATGTAATTCGATGGAAACCTTGTTGGTTCACAGTCATTTTGCAGAGATGCATCTGGCTGCGCTGGCAGATAAGCTGACTGCGCTGGGCGTTCAGCTCTATGGCTGTCCGGATACACGCAAGCTTGTCCCCGCTGTCAAAATCGCTTCCGAGGAAGCTTGGGATACCGAATACAATGATTACATCCTCAACGTAAAAATCGTATGCCATCTGGATGATGCCCTTGCGCACATCCGTTCACACGGCACCATGCATTCGGAATGTATTGTGACCGAGAATGAAAGCCATGCCCAGCGGTTTCTGCACGAAGTAGACGCTGCAGCTGTCTATCACAATGCCTCTACGCGTTTTACAGACGGATTCGAATTCGGATTCGGCGCCGAGATCGGAATCAGCACCCAGAAGCTTCACGCACGCGGACCGATGGGCTTGCCCGCTCTCACATCGACTAAGTATCGGATATACGGAGACGGCCAAATTCGCGAATAACTCGCACGGGATAGGAGAAGAAGCATATGAGCAACCGCACGTTCAACCAGCGCATCGCATTTGTCGGTGCCGGCTCCATGGCAGAAGCCATTTTCAGAGGACTCATTCAGCGCGGAATTACTAAACCTGAGCAAATCTTCGTATCAAATCGTCAAAATGCGCAGCGTCTTTCAGAACTGGAAGAGCTGTACAAGGTGGAAACGAGCAGCGATGCTCGAACGAAGCAAGAACGCATCCGTAACGCTGATATCGTTGTTCTTTGCATGAAACCCAAGGACGTTGAATCCTCCTTCGCCGATTTGAAGCCGCTTCTTACAGAGCGGCAGCTGATCGTCTCTGTTATAGCAGGCTTAACGATTCATAAAATGGAACTGCTGCTTGAAAAAATGGTTCCGATTGTCCGTACCATGCCTAACACCTCCTCTACGATCGGTTTGGGCGCAACGGGAATCAGCTTTTCCTCCACTGTCACCGAGGAGCAGCAAGCTGTTGCGATTAATCTGTTCGAAGCGGTAGGAATTGTCTCCGTCGTCGAAGAAGATCATATTGAGATCGTTACCGGCATTTCCGGCAGCGGGCCGGCTTACGTGTATTCTTTTATGGAGTCGCTCATTCAAGCAGGTGTGAAGGGCGGGCTGAGTGCGGAAGAATCTCGCCGCCTAACCCTGCAGACCGTACTCGGAGCAGTGCGCATGATGGAGCTGACCGGGGAAGAACCGGCTGAGCTACGGCGTAAAATCACATCCCCTAACGGTTCCACGTTGGCGGCCCTGCAGACTCTGGAGAAATACAAGTTTGAAGAAGCGGTTGCCGGAGCAGTATCCAGTGCGGCAAAGCGGGCCAGAGAAATGGGAGCCGAGATTGCCCCTCATCTCAAATAGATAGGTTCCAAGATTACTGCCGCTACCGGAAATTAAGAATAAGCAGGTGAAACCAAATGGCATCTTATTGCTTGGCTACATACCGCTGTTATGATGAACAAGCGGATTTCAATAAAAAAGCACAAGGCATTGCAGTCGGACTTACGGTTGGAAGCTGGACAGAACTGCCGGAAGCCCGCAAGGCTCAAATGAAGCAGCATCTGGGTCATGTCGTATCGGTAACGGTATACGTGCCCGGTGAGCTGACTCCTGATTCGGGACGCTGTGCGGATATCCAAATCGCCTACCCGGATCTTAACTTCAGCCGGGACCTGCCTGCCCTGCTCGTCACCGTGTTCGGCAAGCTGTCTATGGACGGCAAAATTAAGCTTACGGATCTTTCATTCTCCGCAGAATTCTTGGCCGCGTTTGCCGGTCCGAAGTTCGGAATGCGAGGAGTCCGCGAATTACTCGGCGTCTATGACCGCCCGCTTCTGATGAGTATCTTTAAATCGGTCATCGGACAAGACCTGGACGGGATCCGGGAACAATTTTATGGACAGGCGGCCGGCGGCGTCGATTTAGTCAAAGACGATGAAATTCTGTTCGAGAACCCGCTTACTCCCATCGAGAAACGTGTAAAAGTATGCTTGGAAGAAGCAGCCCGGGCAAGTGAACGTACAGGGCAGAAGCTGCTTTATGCGACGAACCTGACGGGTTCTACCTCCAAACTCGCCGATCAGGCTAAAAAAGCGATTGAAGCGGGAGCTAATGCTCTATTATTCAATGTGCTGGCCTACGGCTTCGATACGCTGAGTGAATTGAGCGCAGATCCGGACATTACGGTTCCGATCATGGCACATCCGGCCATGGCAGGGGCGCTGTATCCTTCACACGAGTACGGCATCTCCGCTTCCCTGCTGCTTGGCAAATTAATGCGCGTAGCAGGCGCCGATCTCGTACTATTCCCATCCCCTTATGGTTCTGTAGTCATGCCGCGGGAGGAGAATCTGGCGATTAAGCATGCCCTGCTTACCCCAGACATCTCTAAGGATTATCTGTACAGCCCCGTAGAAGCTGCAGAACACGCGCCTAACACACTACAGGCTTCCACTTCGGTGAGCACTGAGAAGAAGAACTCCCATGGCGGCAGCACGGCTCTCAGGGCTTCCTTCCCCGTACCGTCTGCGGGAATTCATCCAGGCCTTGTACCGCTAATCCTGCGAGACTTCGGCACCGATGTTATCGTGAACGCCGGCGGAGGGATTCACGGCCACCCGATGGGAACGATCGCCGGCGGACAAGCCTTCCGTCAAGCCATTGACGCGACGCTCCGCAACGAGACCCTGGAGGAGGCAGCCAAGCACCATCCAGAATTAAAAGCAGCTATAGAAGCTTGGGGGGTTAAATCTTGAAACAAAAAATTATCTTTTGCGATTTCGACGGCACGATTACCAAGAACGACAATATCGTCGCCATTATGAAACATTTCAATCCTCCCGGCTGGGAGGAGATCGTTAATCGTCTCTTGCAAGAAAGAGCGATATCCGTCCGGCAAGCTGTGGGCGAGATGTTCCACCTGCTCCCTTCTTCCCTTAAAGAAGAAGTCGTCCATTTTGCCATTTCTAACGCGGCTATCCGTGACGGATTTGATGAATTTGTAACCTATTGCAAACAAAAAAACATCAAACTCCTGGTTACGAGCGGAGGGATTGATTTCTTCGTTTATCCGCTGCTCCAGCCGTTTGATATTCCGCAAGACGATATTTTCTGCAACGCAAGCTCTTTTGACGGTGAGACTATCGAGATCTTATGGCCCCACGTATGTGACGATGTGTGTGTGGCCGATTGCGGGATGTGCAAGACAACCATTATCCGCTCCTACCCGGAAGACCAGTACGAGCGTATCCTAATCGGAGATAGTATCACCGATTTCCAAGGAGCCAAACTTGTGGAAACAGTTTATGCACGCGCCCAGCTTATTGATTTGTGCCAAGAGCTCGACAGGCCTTATCATCCTTTTGAAACCTTTCACGATATTATACGCGACTTGGAGGCGACGACCCAGGCATGAGTACTGAACTTACATTGGAGCAAAAACAACAGGCATACACAGAGCTTAGCGATATTAAAGCGAACCTTGCCGCCCGAGGCTGGTTCCCGGGTACCAGCGGTAATCTGTCCGTCCGTGTAGGCGAGTTTACTCCGGAACAATTTACTTTTGCCGTGACCGCAAGCGGCAAAGATAAGTCGGTCCGCTCTCCAGAGGATTTCTTGCTCGTGAATGAGAAAGGAACCGCTGTCGAAGCGACTAAGCTGAAACCTTCGGCCGAAACCCTTATTCACTGTGAGATTTACAAGCATACAGGCGCCGGAGCAATCCTGCACGTACATACGATGTTTAACAACCTCGTCTCGGAGCTGTACGGCGACAAAGGCTCTATACCGGTACAAGGTGTAGAACTAATTAAAGCATTGAATATCTGGGAAGAAAATGCCCGTATTGAAATCCCCGTGCTTCCCAATTATGCCGACATCCCCCGGATCGCCGAGCTCGTGCCGGGTGCAATCGCTGCGCGTATTCCCGGTATCGTCCTCCGTAATCACGGCATCTACGCCTGGGGCGCCAACGTATTCGAGGCCAAACGCCACCTCGAAGCATTTGAGTTTCTGTTCGAGTATGTTTACCGCTGGCATCTCCTCACGAAATAATGGCAGCTTCGCTGCTGATATACAAAACAGACTGCCCTTTTTATTATAGGAGGGCAGTCTGTTTTGTATAGGTATAGGTACTGGCGACACAACTCGGCAGTTGCCGTCTGGAACTTTTCTATCTCGAGCCTCTGAATTTCTGCGTAAATTCTTTGGCCTGCTCGACGGTAAAAATCCGGTTACGGCTCCATTCCAGCAGGATGCGGTCAATGTAGCGGAAATGGACTTTTCCGGCAAACACCGCTTCTTTGAGCGCGGCAAGGACAAGTTCTTCCTTGTACTCGTCCCGATCGAGCCAACTGGTAATTGTCTCCAATTCCATCGGTGTCAGCGGACGGGCGAATTCGGCTTCAAAAATCATATACACATTTTTTTCACCGTTCTTATCAGATTCAAGTCTTTGAAGCTCGGCTCGCTCAGCCGCTTCCTGAATCAGGTCCTCGGCATAGAAAGCGGCTATCTTCTCGAACATTTGTCCGAGGTTGTAGCGCTCCGATTGAATACCGGTGTGGGAGTCGATATGCTCATCGATTCCGAGTACTCCATCGTTAACCAGCTTCTGAATCGCCTGGATAACCTGATCCTCCGGAGCTGACATGCGTGCCAGAATTTCATCGTGCGTAGGAAAGTCCTTCTTGTCATTGCCTTGGAAGGCAATCAGATGAATCAGCAGCATTCCTTCAATCTCACTCAGCTTCAGGCGGCGATAATATTTCAGGAGCAGATGGGGAACCGCTACCGTACCTGAGGTCATTCCGGCAAGAATAGCCCGCTGCATCCGATTGCGTTCGGTATCATTCGGTTTCAAAAATCCATCCACCTCTATTCATGCTGGGCAGTCAAATTCTATACTCTGCAAAGATACTGACTAAGCCTATACTTCTCTTAGCAGGCCTAACAATGCGCTATGGTTATGGATACAGTCTGTAGAGCAGACGCGGGAAAGGAATCGTTTCACGTACATGCTCCAGCCCGCAGATCCAGGCAACGGTACGCTCCAGGCCTAGTCCGAATCCGGAGTGAGGAACCGTACCGTATTTGCGTAAATCCATGTACCACTGGTACGCTTCCGAGGAAAGTTCATGCTCTTTGAAGCGCTCTTCCATCAGCTGCGGATCATCAATCCGCTGGCTGCCGCCGATAATCTCGCCGTAGCCTTCCGGAGCGATCATGTCTGCGCATAATACCACTTCCGGACGATTAGGGTCGGGCTTCATATAGAAAGCTTTTATCCCGGTTGGATAATGCGTAATAAAGACGGGTTTGTCATACTTCTCCGCAATCGCGGTCTCGTGCGGAGCACCGAAGTCTTCACCCCACGGGAATTCATGTCCTGCTGCTTGCAGGAATTCAACCGCTTCATCGTAAGTAATACGCGGGAATGGAGCTTGGATCTGCTCGAGTTTCGATATATCCCTGCCCAGTGTCTCCAGCTCGGCGCGGCATTTGCTAAGAACCGTTTGGACCACATGAGAAATGAATTGTTCCTGAACACGCAGGCTTTCCTCGTGATCCACAAAAGCCATTTCCGGCTCAATCATCCAGAATTCAATCAAGTGACGGCGTGTCTTGGACTTCTCTGCACGGAAGGTCGGACCGAAAGAGTACACTTTGCCCAGAGCCATAGCCGCCGCTTCCATATACAGTTGACCGCTTTGAGTCAGATATGCGTCTTCATCGAAATATTTCGTATGGAATAAATTCGTAGTGCCTTCACAAGAGGATGGCGTCAGAATTGGCGGATCCACAAGCTGGAATCCGCGGTCATCGAAAAATTGCTGGATCGCACGGATAATCTCGGCACGAATCACCAGAACTGCACGCTGACGCGGTGCACGAAGCCAGAGATGCCGGTGATCCATCAAGAAATCCACACCATGCTCTTTGGGTGTGATCGGATAATCCTGTGTAATCTGAATGATTTCAACATGCTCGACGGTAAGCTCGAATCCGCTCTTGCTGCGGGGCTCCTCACGAACAGAACCTGTTATATACATGGAGCTTTCCTGGGTCAGCTTCGTAGCCGCTTCCCATACTTCTTCAGGCACTTCGCTCTTTACTACAACCGCCTGTATGAAACCCGTACCGTCCCGCAGCTGCAGGAACTGTATTTTGCCGCTTTTGCGCTTGTTATTCAGCCAGCAGCCGATCGTCACGGATTGTCCCACGTGATTCTTCACTTCATGGATGGTACTTGTTGTTTTGATATCACTCATCTGTCGTCTACCTCCTAAGGCTGACATGGAAAAACGGCTCAATGGCCGTTTGGTTCCATTCCTATTGTACTATATTTGGGACCCGAAAAGAATTCCTTCTACATCATCACCAGTTCATACGTATCACGGGCGATCATCCATTCCTCATTCGTCGGGATAACAAGCACGTCCACGGCTGAGGAGTCCGATGATATCCGTTTTTCGATGCCGCGGCCTGTTTCATTGCGGTGGTCATCGAGCTCAACTCCAAGGTAGGTCAGCCCTTCACATACAGCCTTACGCAAGACGACCGAGTTTTCACCGACACCGGCAGTAAAGACAAGTATATTAATCCCGTTCAAAGCAGCGGCATAGGCACCGATATATTTGCGAACCCGATAGGCGTACATATCGAACGCAAGTTTTGCGTTCTTATCCCCTTCTTGCATCGCTTCCGTGATTTCACGCATATCGCTGCTAAGACCCGAAATGGCCTGCAGTCCGCTGTGCTTGTTCAGCATAGAGTTGACTTCATTAAGCGTCAAATCTTCTTTTCCCATGGCAAAAGTAACCACTGCCGGATCAAGGTCCCCGCTTCTAGTCCCCATCATCATGCCTTCCAGCGGAGTGAGTCCCATGCTCGTATCAATCGATTTGCCGTTGAGAATCGCCGCACAGCTTGCACCGTTGCCGACGTGAGCCGACACGATCTTCAAGTTGTCGAGCGGCTTATTCAAGAACCTCGAAGCCCTCTCGCTCACATACTGATGAGAAGTCCCGTGAAACCCATAACGGCGCACTTTGTGCTTGCTGTACCAGATCTTCGGGATGGCATACATATACGCTTCAGGAGGCATAGACTGATGGAAGGCCGTATCGAACACAACAACTTGCGGCACATCGCCCATATTAGCCTCTACGGCATTAATGCCGAGCATGTGAGCCGGATTATGAAGCGGCGCTAAATCAAACAAATGTTTAATTTTCTTCTTCACTTCTTCCGTAACAAGTACAGAGGTCGAAAAGAATTCGCCCCCGTGTACGACACGGTGTCCTACAGCATCAATTTCTTTAATCGAGTGAAGAACTCCGAATTCTTTATGAACAAGCATATCGAGCACTTTTTTAATCGCAGTCGTGTGCTCCAGAATTTCGCTCACTTCCCGGACTTCGCTTTTACCTTCCGGTTCGTGGGTCAGTATGGCGGAATCCAGGCCAATTCGTTCTACACGGCCTTTAGCCAGGACCGATTCATCATTCATATTGTACAACTGATATTTAACAGAAGAACTTCCTGCATTGATTACGAGTACATTCACATTCGGTCACCGTCCTTATCATAGCGGAAAAAGCCTTCCCCTGTTTTCACTCCAAGATGTCCGGCATGAACCATCTGCTTCAATAGGAACGAAGGGCGGTATTTGAGATCGCCGAATTCCCTGAACATGCGGTCCAGTGCGGCCAATACCGAATCCAATCCGAAGCGGTCCGCCATTTCCAGCGGTCCGTAATGGAATTCATAACCTTTTCGCATAGCAAGATCAATATCTTCAGCTGATGCAACCCTCTCTGCCAAAGTATGAACCGCTTCGTTAATTAACAAACATATGAGCCGGGAAGTAACGAATCCGGGGGACTCGTACACTTTGATAGATGTTTTCTGAATAACGTCTTCAACAAAATTACGTGTCAGCTTATACGTGTCTTCCGATGTTTTGAGGCCCCGGATAATTTCCGCCAAATCTATCTTTGCTACCGGATGGATGAAATGAAGTCCAATCACCCGTTCCGGATTCTTAGTCGCAGATCCCAGCTCAGTTAAACTGAGGGTTGACGTATTAGAAGCCAGAATCAACTCTTTCGGACAAATTTCGTCAAGTTTGCGGAATAATCTTTTCTTAAGTTCCAGATCTTCCGAAATCGTTTCGATGACCATGTCGCATGATGCCGACTCTTTGAGGTCAATCGTTTTATGTATACGGGAAAGAATCAGTTTCTTCTCCGAAGCTGTAATCGCCCATTTTTCCATTTGCTTGTCCAGGCTCAGCTCAATCATCGCCCAGGAGTTTTCCATTTTTTCTATGGTATGTTCAATAAGAACGACTTCCAAGCCTTTTCCAGCCAGCATTTCCGCTATCCCCTGGCCCATCGTTCCGCCGCCAATTACGCCAATTTTTTTATAATGCATCCCTAATCTCCTCTTCTCCAGTTATTCTAGGGGTGTCTTACATATTCTCTTTCTACGTTCATCTTACATTGTTTATAAGGTCATTACAGTAGTATACACAAAACGTTCAAATGCATTTCTACATATGGACATAATCTGCTTATAAAATGCGGCTGGCAAGTTTTATATTATACTCGTGAAAGCTGTAGTTAGGCAAGAACAAATTCGACAATTTTCTCTTTTTTTAGACATTATTTTATCTGCTCTCTTTAGTATCGTTTATCCTTTAAACTTTTAAATGAAACCCCTTACAGAACATCTTCGGGATTAAATCATATGAAATGAAAAACCTGCCATCGCTTAAGACTAGCGACAGCAGGTTATGCGGGAGACCATTACATTTATCAGGCAAGCACGGGCTCTAGATGTCTTTTGCTTCCTTCGAGGAGTTCCCGGAATTGCTGGCCCGAGATCACTTCTTCCTTCAGAAGAATATCCAATGATTGTTCGAAAACAATCCGGTGTTTGATCAATTGTTCCTTTGTACGTTCCATGAGACCATCGAGAATCTTGTTATTCTCATCCATCAGTACCTGCTGCGGAATCATCTTAAGGTCAACGATACCCAGTGATGTCAGTCCTGAAGTTATCATCGTGCGAACCATATCAATCGATTTCTCAAAATCATTGCTGGACCCCGTGCTGCGTCCGCCGTAAATGATTTCTTCGGCCGCTGCTCCAGCCAGCGCGATCATAATCTGATCTTCAATCGCCTCGCGGGAGTACAAATATTGATCCTGCGGAGGATTATGGCGAACGTATCCGAGCGCCTTACCCCGCGGACGTAAAGATACTTGAGCAACCGATTCCGGCCGTACCAGTTCGGCAATAATAGCATGGCCCAATTCATGGTAAGCCACTCTGATTTTCTCTTCCTGCGTCGACTCCCGGTCCGTCTGCTCTCCCATCATAACCTTGTCAATAGCGGCAAGCAGATCCTTCTGCAGTACTTTGTCCTGCTGACCGCGAAGCGCATAGATAGCTGCTTCATTGAGGACGCTTTCGAGCTGCGCACCCGAGAATCCGAATGTTTGCTCTGCAATTTTAACCAGATCAACACCTTCGTCCATCGGCTTGTTGTCGGCATGAATCTTCAGAATCGACAAGCGGCCTTTCTTATCAGGCAGTTCTACATCGATATGGCGGTCAAACCGGCCCGGGCGCAGAAGTGCCGAATCCAGCATTTCCTTCCGGTTCGTTGCTGCCATTATCAGAATGCGCGGTGTCGTATTTGTATGAAGTCCATCCATTTCGGTCAACAGCTGATTCAAGGTCTGGTCATACTCGCGCTGCTGTCCGCCATCGCGCTTGCCGCCGATTACATCAATTTCATCAATGAAAATAACCGCATTCTGTTTGTTTTCCTTCTGGGCTTTGGTCCGCGCTTCCTGAAAAAGCGTTCGGATGCGGGAAGCACCGACTCCGACGTACATTTCAACAAACTCACTGCCCGAAGCTGCGATAAAAATCGAATTTGTATGATGGGCAGCGGCTTTAGCCATAAGTGTTTTACCTGTTCCCGGAGGCCCGGTAAGCAGAATCCCCTTCAAAGGACGGATGCCTAGTTTCTTCGTTTCTTCCTGCTTCACGAGAAAATCCAGCGCTTCCACCAGTTCTTTCTTCGCGCGTTCCTGACCGCCAATCTGATCGAAGCTCAAATAGGCTGGCTGGCGGCTTCGGTTTCGGGTACCCGAGCCTGCACCGATTCCGATGCCGGATCCGCCTTTGCTTTTCATCATGAAGAATACTGCAGTAACGAGAGCGGCTGCGAATAAGAGCGGAACGACATTAATTCCAATAAAGGCCAGAAAGATAAAGAAGACAGGTACCGCGCCAATCAAAATTTCTTTGATATATTTAATCATTTAAACACCCCAACTTTTTCGGGATTTCTCGGAAGAATTATATATTTATCATGATCGTCTTTTTTCAGATGAACATAGACGTTCTTGTCATCCATTTCGGTTTTAACCTGCAAACCTTTTCCGTTGGCTTGTTTCTCAAGCGCTGCCGGTATCTCGGCATAATGACGGGTTTCCATTGCTTGTGCCACATCGAATAGTGCGTTGGCCCACCATTTCTCAAGTTCCGGTGATTCCGCAGTGTTTACCGAAAGTTTGACCTCACGGCTTCCGATCGTTGTTTCGCCTTCTTTTGTAATGTGATTGTAGACTTCTCTTAAACTTACGTCTGGTTTGAGTGATAAACGGATCGTGACTTCTTGATCATTATATGTGACCTGGGATTTTTCCACCCCCGGTGTTTCTTTGACAACGTTACCTAACGGCTTGCCAATCGCATAAGTCTGATAAGCGAACCAGCCGCCAAAAAGAAAGAAGGCAGAGACAACGACACTTAACAGGATGGGCAAGAGACGTATTTTGCGCAAGCTTACGCCCCCCCTTTCTATATCACTAGTATTTAGCAAATGCTATACGATAAGTATATCATATCCCCGATTCAATGAGCAAAAAAAGAGCTGGAATTGTTGACAAATTAACGAATTGACAAAAGCTCAACCTATTGGAGGCTGAGCTTGAAAGTGTCAATATAACTGCCGGTTCTGAAATTGTAATAATCATAGTAATGCCGGTCATTTTCGTCTTTATAGAAAACTTCCCATACGTATTCGCTTTTATATTCTCCTGCGTTAACACGCATAATATCAAGCTTCGGGTTCTTTTGGAGCAGGGCGCTTCTAATCGCCTCTTCCGTCACGGCTCCATCGGTCATTTCCACATGAATCTCTTGTGCGGCCGGCTCCGACTTGTCTTCCTTGATAGGAACCCATACGACCATGCTGCTGCCTTGTTTGTCTTTTCCATAAATAATCTGGTAAGAACGTGAACCGTGAAAAGCCTCTACTCTCTCCGCTTGACCCAGACTCGTACTGGCCAGTGCGGTCTGTACGGCTTTGGTGTTCGACTGCCAATAATCTGTCTGGACACTGACATAAAACCGGTTCACCAGAAAGCCTGTCGTCAGAAGAACAAACAAGCCGATCCATATCCCTTTCCTCAGCACTTCATCCCTTCCTTTCCATTCTGCATCAGGGTCAGCCTTTCGTCAGTTGGGTGAAGGTGTCTTCAAACTCGCGCTTGATCTTCTCCTCATCCAGTGTCAAACATTCCCGGCCGCGGACAATGCATTGTCCGTCCACATATACGTCTACAACATCATGAGCGGATGCGGAGTATACAATATGGGAAACATAGTCTGTACGAGGGAGCAAATGCGGCTGATCCAGATCCAGTGCGATAAAATCAGCTTTCATCCCGGCTTCGAGTGTTCCGATATCGTCAAGCCAGATCGAGCGCGCTCCCATTGAAGTTCCCATGCGGAAAGCCTCGGCAGCCGGAACGGCCAGGGGATCACCGGAGACCCCTTTATGAATAAGGGCCGCCAGACGCATTTCTTCAAACATATCCAAGTTGTTATTGCTTGCGGCACCGTCTGTACCCAGCGATACCTGAATCCCGGCCCGAAGCATATCCGGAACTCTTGCTACACCGCTCGCCAGCTTCAAATTACTGCCCGGGTTATGGGACACCCCGACATTGTATTTGGCCAGGATTGCGATTTCTTCATCCGTCAGGTGAACGCCGTGCGCAACCAGCGTAGGGCGCGTAAAGACACCGAGCTTCTCCAAATGCTGCACGGGTCTGAGCCCGTACTGCTCCACATTGGCCTCTACTTCTCTCTTCGTTTCGGACATGTGCGTATGAATAGGCAGGTCCAGATCGTGGGCAGCCTGTACGAAACGCTCGATATAGTCCGGCGGACATGTGTAAGGTGCGTGTGGTGCCATCATGGTTGTAATTCTGCCATCCGCTGCTCCGTTCCAGTCTTTGGCGAATGCGATCGCTTCCTTCAGCTTGAACTCCTGAACATCTTCGGGACACAGGCCGATGACTCCACGGGTAAGGCGGGCTCTCATCCCGGAATCGGATACCGCCTGTGCGACTTCATTCATATGATCATACATGTCGACAAATGTCGTTGTGCCGCCTTTTATCATTTCAAGGATGGCGAGAAGTGTTCCGCTGCGCACCCCGGCAGGTCCGAATTTCTCTTCCATCGGCCACATCTTCTCTTCCAGCCACACCTGGAGGGCGAGGTCGTCTCCATATCCGCGCAGCAGCGTCATCGCTGCATGACCGTGAGTGTTTACCAAGCCCGGCATGTATAATTTACGGTCGCCCCGGATAATTTCGTCATAATTCTCGAGAGGTTCTGGAATTTCCTTTCCTATATATGTAAGGCTATTTCCTTCGATTACCATACAGCCTTCCAACACATTCTCTTCGGTTCTTCCGGTAACGAAAGTGCCGTTAATAATTATTGTTTTTTTCACAAAGTATCCTCATTTCCGTTTAAACTGCCGAAATCGGCAGTTATTCATATGATTTCAATGTACAACTTCGCCTATCTAAAATCAAGCAGGGCCTCAGGTTCGAAAATTCGACTACTCAGTCATTGATTTCTGGGGAAATATTATGATATTTTTAAGTTTGTGAGTTTAAGCTACAATTTTCTACACACATTATACTTAACTTCACGGAATCTTTACATTTGAATTTATAGGAGGAACCGTAATGGCATCGCTTTTTAGCAGTAGAAAAGGAGAGGTCGATTTTTTAAACCTGCTCATCCGAGCGGCAGAAAATACACTCCATGCATCCCAGATGTTCAGAAACGCGATGATGGGAGACAAGATTCCGGCAGACTTTTTTCAGACGATCAAAGAAATTGAAAGCAAAGGTGATCAAATCACCCATGAAATCTTTAAAGAACTGAATAAAGTGTTCATCACTCCGATCGATCGTGAAGATATTATGGAGCTTGCATCCAAGCTCGATGATGTTCTCGATGGAATCGAAGCGACTGCCGCACGTTTTGATTACCTCAATATCGGACAAACCGATAAAGTTATGCAGGAATTCTCCGCGGTCATTGTATCCAGCTGCCAGCATATGCTCGATGCCTTTAAATTGCTTTCCAAGAAAAAGTACATGCAGATCCCGCAGCATACGCTTGAAATAAATTCGCTTGAGAATGAAGCGGACCGTCTAATGCGTGAAGGAATCCGGGAAATTTTCTTGAAAAAGAGCGATCCTTATGAAGATTTCAAGCTGAAAGAACTTTATGAACGTCTTGAAGAAACCACCGATGCTTGTGAAGACGTCGCCAACATTTTGGAAAGCGTCGTGCTACGCTACTCGTAAGCCCGGCCCTCGTAAACGCTTAGGAGGATTTTTTTCATGACTACTTCAGTAATCATTACATTGATTGCAATTGTATTTCTTGCACTTGCGTTCGACTTTATTAACGGCTTTCACGACACGGCCAATGCGGTGGCAACGTCCATTTCTACCCGTGCACTAAGCCCGAGGACAGCTATCATTATGGCGGCTATCCTTAACTTTGTCGGTGCAGTGCTTTCAACCGGCGTAGCCAAAACCATCGGCAGCGGAATTGCTGAGCCGAACAACCTTCCTCACGGGGAGTATATGGTTATAGCGGCCTTATTGTCTGCGATATTCTGGAATCTGCTTACCTGGTATTACGCAATCCCTTCCTCTTCCTCCCATACGCTGATCGGTTCATTGATTGGAGCTGTTATGGCGGGTGCTGGTATCGAAGCTTTGAAGTGGGGAGGAATCGGCAAAATCGTCCTTATTCTGATTTTGTCGCCCATTGCAGCCTTTATTGCCGGGTTCCTGATCATGCTTCTAATCAAGTATATTGTCATCTGGACAGGCAATAAATCGCGTTCCAAGCTAAACCGAGTCTTTAAATTTTTCCAGATCATATCGGCTGCACTCCTGTCTTTCTCTCACGGAGGCAACGATGCCCAGAAAGCAATGGGAATTATCGTGTTCGGTCTGGTAGCAGCAGATGTACATACAGGCACGGACGTTCCTTTATGGGTTAAGATCGCCGCGGCTACCGCAATGGGACTTGGAACCTCTATCGGCGGTTATAAAATTATCAAAACCGTCAGCAGAAACTTGACCAAAATCGAGCCGATTAACGGATTTGCTTCGGATCTGACCTCTTCTATCGTGATCCAGTCTTCGACTTTAATGGGGATGCCGCTTTCAACAACTCATGTTATTTCATCTTCCATTATCGGAACAGGATCGGTGCTGCGTTTTCATGAAGTGAAATGGGGTACCGTTACGAAGATGCTGATTACTTGGGTCATTACGATTCCGATCAGTGTCGTCTTATCCTATCTGATCTATACCGTGATGTTTAAGTTCTTCCTTTAATAAACAACTAGTCCGTAAAAAACCGCCGTACAGCCTTGGAGAGGGCTGTACGGCGGTTTTTGTATGAAATCAGCTAATGATCTTCCTGCACTTCTAAATCGTCTGCCAAGTAATATGCGAGGCTCTGAAGTTCTGCTGTAAAGTCTGCATGATGGACACGAATTTCTTGAGGGACTTTCAGAATGGAAGGAGCAAAGTTCAAGATGGCTTCGATTCCCGCTTTCACAAATTCATTGGCTACATTCTGAGCTTCCGCTGCCGGTACGGTAATAATCCCGATGCGGATCTTCATCGCGCGGATAGTCTCTGCCAAATGTTCCATAGGCTGGACATTCATATTGTTGATCGTCTGACCTATTTTGTCGGCAGAAACATCAAAGATAGCTACGATTTTCATCTGGTCGCGAAGATAAATATTATAATTGCACAGCGCCCTGCCCAGATTACCAGCTCCGACAAGGGCAACCGGAAGCTGCCTGTCCAGCTTAAGAATCTGACGAATTTTCTCAATTAAATAATTGACATCATACCCGATTCCTTTTTTGCCGAACTCTCCGAAATAGGCCAGATCTTTACGGATCTGTGCAGGGTTCAGGTTCAATTTCTGTCCCAAATCTTGTGAAGAAACAGTGAGTACGTTCTTCATAGCCAGTTCATTTAGAAACCGCAGATAAATCGGCAGCCGCTTAACGACTGCCTCGGATATTTTAATTGACTTCAACCGTGTTCTCTCCCATCCATTCCTGAATTCGCGGTACTATAGCCTCAACCGGCATATGCTCGATTTTGGGTCCCGGTAGTGAATAGAGGAAGTGTTTGCCGTATTGTGTTTCGATGACACGGGTATCGTAAATAAGAACAATTCCTTTATCGGATGAGCGGCGGACAAGGCGTCCGAATCCCTGTTTAAAGCGAATGACTGCCTGCGGTACCGACAGCTTCATAAACGGGTTCTGATTCTGTCTCTTCAAATTCTCGCTCTTCGCTTCAACAAGCGGATGGTTCGGCGGCTGGAAAGGCAGCCGGACAATAGCCAGGCAGGTTAAAGCGTCTCCCGGGATATCCACACCCTCCCAGAACGAATTCGTACCTAGCAATACGCAAGCTCCGTGGTCCTGAAACAAACGGGTCAGCTTGCTCCGGTTGCCGCTGTCCACCCCTTGTCCGAGCACGTGGATGCCATGAGGCTTCAAATTGCTCTTGAGGACGGCATGGGCCTGCTTCAGCATACGGTTGGACGTAAACAGAATCAGCATCCGGCCTTTGGTCGCTATCGCGACTTCCGTCAAGGAATCTGTCAGAGCTTGCAGGAACTCCTCCTCGCCGCTTCGACCCTTGATAACAGGAAACCCTCTCGGTATACAGACAAGGGCCTGCTGACGGTACTGAAACGGCGAAGGAAGCAGAACGGTGCGCAGCTTTGCCTTGCCTGACTCTTCATTCGGCTCGGCAGGCTGCTTCAGGCCAAACTGATCCAGCGAATACTGGAATGACTTATTAACCGATAAGGTCGCGGAGGTCATGATGACACTGTCTTTATTCTCGAAAAAATGTTCCCGGATCAGCGGGCTTACATCCATGGGTACGCTGATGAGACTGATGGAGCGGCTCTTGCTGTAAGTTCCCGCTTCTATCCAGTACACGAACTGGTCGTCCGACTGTTTCATAAAGAAACGTAAGGTTTCTTTAATATTCTGAAGTTCTTTGCCGACGCCGCTGAGATCCGTGACAAAGCTCTGGAGATCGTATTCCTCCTGAACTTCCTTCATATCCTGGACCATCGAATCGATCGATTTGTGAACCTCTTGCAAATGAAGATACAAATTATCTTCCAGGGCCATCAGGTCCTTCCAGTTCGAAGGAAGTGAATCTTTCTTGAGCCGCATGACGAGCTGCCCGGGGTCGATTTGTCCCGGCTCCGCATTCGTCTGCAAAAGTTCATACAACTTCTCACATAAGAAGTCCCATTCTTCCTTAATCGTGATGAGCTTCGGATACAGATGATCAATCCCGCTCATCCAGGTGGCTGCCCGGTAATCATCGTTATACCGCTGCAGCTTGGTGCGGAGCATGGGAAGCTGTCCGTTTTTGCTATCTTTGAATAAGAACAGAAGCCAGTTCGTCAGCCCAAGGTGATGCAGATCTTTACCGAGATGCTTGCTGGCGACCTCTTCAAAATGGTGAGCCTCATCGAGCACCAGCCTCTTGTATGCGGGTAGAACCCGGTTCTCCGCCTTCATGTCCGTAAACAGCAACGAGTGATTCGTTATCACGACGTCAGAATTGTTCGCTTCATGCCGTGCACGATGATAAAAGCATTTCTTGAACCACGGGCACTGCCGGTTCTGGCACGATTCGGCATCACTGGAAACCGTATGCCAGAAGGCAGCACCCTTGTTGCCGAAGTGCAGCTCTTCCTCATCGCCTGTCTTCGTCTCGCTGAGCCATACCACCATCTGAGCGGCAGTAATGGCGTCTTCTTTACCCGGATCAAAATCCAGCGTATTAATGCGGTTCTCAAACTTGCGTAAGCACAGATAATGACTGCGGCCTTTCAAGACAGAAGCACGAAAGCCGATTGGAAAAATATCGTGCAGCAGCGGAACGTCCCGTTCCCGGAGCTGCTCCTGTAAATTAATGGTATGAGTGCTGACAACCACTTTCTCGTCATTTTTAATTCCGTAGTACAGCGATGGAATTAAATAACCCAGCGATTTACCTGTACCGGTACCGGCCTCAATCATTAAATGCCTGTCTTCTTCAAAGGCCGATTCAATTTCGTGAATCATCATTTCCTGGGCTTCGCGGCTTTCGAAATGCTCAAATTTCTTCTGCAGAGCGGATTTGACTTCTTCATACACTTCGTCGAAATCCGGATTTAGCTCCAGAACGTCGCTCTCATCACGGACAGGTGGCTCGTCCCCCCAATCCTCCACGTTCAATGCAAACTGCCGGAAGTATTGGTGGGCGTCTTGGTCCAGCGGCGTCTGGTGCTCTTTGTAACGTGCGGTTTCAGAAAGAAACCAGCCCAGGTCACTATTCTCCGCCGGAAGCAGATGCGCCAGCCTTTGTACCGTTAGGAGCGGCAGCGAAAATAACCGGTTTACACTCCGGATCCAAATTTCTGCTGTTACATCGGCATCGCTGTCCGCCTGGTGAGGACGCTCATGAACGATTCCGAAAGCTCCTGCAACCATCCCAAGCTGATAAGTCGGCAGAGAGGGGTACATAATCCGGAGCATATCGATCGTGTCCAGCACACGTCCGCTGAAGTCAGGATAGCCTGTTTTGCGAAGTGCACGCTGAAGAAAACCCAAATCGAAGGCAGCATGATGAGCGACCAGCACACAATCGAATAAGAGCGGGTACATTTCACCCATAATCTCATCCAGCTTCGGCGCATGCTCTACCATTTCGTCGGTAATGCCTGTTAGTTCTGTAATCGAAGAAGGTATACTAACCCCTGGATTTACCAGGGAAGTATACCTGTCGGTCACTTCCATATCATCTATAATAACCAGCCCTACTTGAATCAGTTCGTCCGCAGGACCGGTTCCTGTCGTTTCAAAATCCAAAACAGCAAATTTCATAAGTTCAAGCCTTCTCCCTTTCCCAGCTTCTCTCTTATCATACCACAAACGAAGAGCCGCAGGGAAAACGATTCTTTACATCCTTATGACTCCTATTCATCTGAAGCGGATAAAAGCTCAAGACAATCCGGATCGGCGTGATAAGCTTTCTTAAAATATTCCAGCGCCTGTTCCAAATTGCGGTTCTGAAACTGGATGCAGCCCATAGCATTGTAAGACAAAGCCTTCATCTGAGCATTCTCGGTCAAGTCCACAAGCAGACTAAAGTGCCGGGCGGATTCACCTGTGTTACCTTTGCGCAAATACCCCATGGCCAGATATGCCCGCGCAAGAAGAAAGTCAGGCTCACGGTTGACAAGCATCTCGAACTCATGAATAGCCTGATCATACATAAGCAGCTTGTAATAGCCCTGACCGCGGATAAACTCCTGAGCGGATTTTCCTTCAACCGGGACGGGTTCATGTGCACAAGCTGAAGCAGGATGCTCCTGAACCGGTTCCGGCTGCGGTTCATCCGGAAATACCAGCGTCTGTCCCAGCTTTTCCTCAAACAATAACCACTGCTCGATGCAGTCATCGCTTATCGCTTTGAGAGCCTGCAGTTCTTGCTGGAGCTCAGCCCTCAAAGCGCCCGATGCACTCGGCATCTGCCGGAGAATATCATCCAGAACGTCATTCATTGTAGCGAACAAGTGTTTGAACAATGCGCATCCCACCTTCGGCTTTGCTGTCGTACACTCATTCTGCGTTGCCGAAGGGCTTTTCATGCAAGGTACCAGCCGTTACAGAACGGTTGAATGCATTTCCTCTTTTAACAGCTCAGCAATCTTATTGTTCGGACCCATAATGGCTACCGCGGGTTTATGGCGGCGGGCTTCTTCTTCAGTCATCATGGCATAAGAGACAATAATGACGGTATCCCCCGTCTGTACAAGACGAGCGGCAGCTCCATTGAGACAAATCACGCCAGAGCCGCGCGGACCCGGAATAATGTAGGTTTCCAGACGGGCGCCGTTATTGTTGTTCACAATCTGGACCTTCTCATTCGAGAGCATGTCTACAGCATCCAGCAGGTCTTCATCAATCGTAATACTTCCGATATAATTTAAATTCGCTTCCGTCACGGTAGCGCGGTGCAATTTAGCTTTCATCATAGTTCTGAACATGACAGATCACTTCCCCAAGGATAAGATAAGGTTATCAATCAAACGAGTCGAGCCGAATTTGACGGCCAGAGCTGCAATTAGGGTAACGGTTTCGCCTGAAAAGACAGTATCGATCTTGTCCAGCTGCGGATACGTCAGCACCTCGACATAGTCGATTTCAGCCAATGAGGAATGGGCTGTAATAAATTCCTGGATCAGTTTCCTGAGATCTTCTACAGCAAAAGAAGGATGTTCCATCATCCAAGTTTCGGCAAGATTCAATGAGCGGCTGAGCACAAGTGCTTGTTCACGCTGCTCCGGAGATAAGAATACATTGCGCGAGCTGAGGGCAAGTCCGTCCTCTTCACGCAGTATAGGGCAGGCTACAATCTCTACAGGCATATTCAAATCACTCACCATCTGGCTGATGACAGCGACCTGCTGAGCGTCCTTCAGGCCGAAGAAAGCTTTGTCCGGCTGCACAATGTTCAGCAGCTTGGCGACCACGGTAGTCACGCCGTCAAAATGCAAGGGCCGCGAAGCTCCGCAAAGCACTGAAGTTATCTCCGAAACGGATACTTTCGTGCGGCTGGAGCGAGAACCCGGGTACATTTCTTCCACCTGCGGCAAAAAGACAAAGTCCACACCTGCCGCTTCCGCTACCTTCAAATCGCGCTCCGTGTCCCGCGGGTAACGGTCCAGATCTTCATTAGGCCCGAATTGCAAGGGATTAACGAATATGCTTAAAACCACGATTTCTGAAGCCTCGCGGGCAGCCTTCAACAAGCTCGCATGTCCCTCATGAAGGTAGCCCATCGTCGGTACAAGACCGACGGGAGCTTTCAGTCCCGTACCCAGAGTTTCTTTCTTCTCTTCCAGCTTGCTCCTGAGCAGAGCGATGCTTTGAATAACTTCCAACGTAATTCTCTCCTTTAGGCCTTGCGTCTGCCTTTATTTCAATGTAGAGCCATACAAATATTGGAGAACCTCATTATCGCCCTTGAACCCGTGCGACTCCGAAGGGAATTTACGGCTTTTCACATCACTTACGTAATCTCCGAACCCATCGCGAATGGCCCGCCCTACCTCAGCATATACCTTAACGAATTTTTTGCGGCGGTCATCCGGATCATAGGCCAGCATATCATGGAAGACTAGCACTTGTCCGTCACAGGAAGCGCCTGCGCCAATGCCAATCGTAGGAATCGACAACTGTTTCGTGATCCATTCCGCGAGTTCTTCTGTAATTAACTCAAGGACAACCGCAATTGCACCCGCTTCCTGCAATGCTTTGGCGTCTTTGAGCAGCTTCCCCGCCTGTTCCGAATTTTTACCTTGTACGCGGTACCCCCCGATGACATGGACAGACTGGGGAGTAAGACCCAGATGCCCTACGACCGGGACGCCAGCCAGTGTCAGAGCTTTGACGGCTGGAGCGAGTTCCGCTCCGCCTTCGAGCTTGATTCCCTTAGCCAGTCCTTCGCGCATGATACGTCCTGCGTTATGAAGTGTATGATCCAAACTGCCATGGTAAGTCATAAACGGCATATCCGCTATAACAAAAGCCGATTTGACCGCGCGTGTTACCATTTTCGTGTGATAGATGATTTCATCGAGTGTGACGGGCAGAGTCGATTCCTGTCCCTGTATCACGTTTCCTAACGAATCTCCGACCAGAATCATATCCACACCTGCTTCGTCCGCCAAACGGGCGGATAAAAAGTCGTATGCGGTAACCATTGCAATCGGTTCGTTACTTGCTTTCATTTTTTGCAGCTTGACCGTTGTCACCGGTTTGCGCTCTTGCGCCATATAAATCCCACGCTTTCCTGTAGTATGTGGAACAAAATAAAACCGTGCCATTCCGTCCAAGCCAGTTAAACCGGTTCTGCGCATCAAAAACCCCTTCGGCAAAATAACCGAAAGGGCGCATAGTCAAAGAATCGTCAATCGTGATCCTTCTGTCTCGGTCCTTCAGGCTCAGAGCAGAATCAGAAAACACAAACGTACTTTATGCAATTATGTGACGTGTTAACCATCGCAAGTGCAGTTCTAAAAGATACCGCCTTACGGTGACAGTATACCAAATCCAACTCCATTTGAATAGGTGGTTTTAACGGATATCCACGTCGCCGCTGTATACCCGCACCTTCTCTCCATCCAATTGCCGTACAACTAGAGCTCCGCTTTCATCCAGCGATTCGGCTCTGCCTTCGATGACACCCTGTGCAGTCTTGACGCGGACTTGGCTGTGAAGGGTAACGCTCATAGCTTCCCACATCGTGCGAATCGGGGCAAATCCATTCTCCATGTACAATTGATATAAAGTTTCCAGTTCATTCAAAAAAGAAGCGATCAACGCTTCTCTCATGACAGGTGTCCCTGCTTCAATGGCTAAAGAAGTGGCAACGGCGGCAAGTTCTTCCGGTATATCCTCTTCCGTTAAATTAGCCGTAATCCCGGTCCCCACAATCACATATTTAAGACGTTCGTCTTCCCCGCTCATCTCCAGCAGAATGCCGCTTACTTTCTTGCCTCGCACGAGTAGATCATTGGGCCATTTAATGCCGATATCAATCCCGGTTTCACGCCGCACTGCTCTGCAAAGAGCCACCGCGGTCAGAAGCGTCAGCTGAGGGACAAAATAAACAGGAACCCGGGGTTTGAGAATCAGGCTCATCCAGATACCCTTTCCTTTGGGAGAGTGCCACTTCTTCCCCATCCTGCCGCGGCCTGAGGTCTGTTCTTCTGCGATAACCAAGGTCCCTTCATTCGCTCCCTCAGCCACCAGTCTGTGCGCTTCGTTCATGGTCGACTCCACTTCATCAAGAAGCACGATGTTCTTGCCCATAAAGGAAGTCTTCAGCGCTTCTTCAATGGCTTTCTCCTCGATCCGCTCCGGCTCTTCGATTAGGCAGTATCCCTTGCGCGTGACGGCATCGAAGCGATACCCCTCCTGCCGGAGCCCTTCAATGTGCTTCCAGACCGCCGTACGGCTGCACCCCAATTCACGGCTGATATCTTCACCCGACAAGTAAGAACCTCGATTATGACGAAACAGCTCCAAAATTTGCTTGCGTACCGACATGTTTTTTCAACTCACATTCTATGCATCAGGAAAAGCCGCTTCCAGCAGCGCTTCCCTGTTATTATTCAGTTTGCCGAGCGCAACCCGCTCCGTAAGGGAATTCAATACTTCTCCCAGCCAAGGGCCTGCTTTACGCCCCGCGGCTTCCATAAGCTCGCTTCCGCCGACAGCCAGATCTTTGACTCCGTATACTGGCATATCCGCTATCCACTGCTCACCGCCTGAGAGATATTCCGCTGCGCCTTCTTGGATGAAGCAGAAGAGGTCCCCCAGCATAGCCGCCTGCGCAGCATTAGCGATTTCTTCACCGGAGAGAGCGGCAGCAGCGGCAGGCTCCGTTAACCCGCCCTTATCAGATGTATCGTAACCTGGAGAATTGCGCGCGGCCTCCCGCTGCACCCAAACCAGGTGCAGGAATCCCGCCGCGCGCAGCCAGCCCCGCGCGGCCTCCGTACCGTGACGCAGCACGGCACGCTTGAAGCGCGCCTCACGCGCTTTTGCAGCGGCCGCATCCTCCGGCCGCCCTGCCGCTTCTGCATCACCCCCGCGAAGCAGAAGCGCGTGTACGGCGAGGATATGCGCGATGCGCGTAATATCCTCGCCAGGGAACGTCAGAGCGCGCAGCTCCGCCCTGACAATCTCCTGCTGCTGCGAGCCAATAAGCAGCAGCAGGACCGCCCATCTGTCCTCTTCCTCCTGAAGAGTGGACAGATGGGCAACGGCGGCCTGCGCGGTCTCATCCGCCCAGGCCGCGTAAGGCAGCGCTAGCGGCGTCTTGGCATACCGCCACCAGCCGCTCGCCAGCAGCAGCCGTGCAGCGCGTGAGGGGTCCGCGCCGCCAATCATGCGCTGCAGCTCCGCACGCACCCGCTCCATCGCGATATGCTTCAGGAGCGGAATCTGCCCGAGCAGCGCTGACCATGTAGCCTCCTCGATCTGGAGGCCGTATTCCGCGGCGAACCGGATACACCGCAGCATGCGCAGAGCATCTTCACCGAACCGTTCAGCCGCTTCTCCGACGCAGCGGAGCAGGCTGCCCGCCAGATCTTGACGACCACCGAACGGATCAATCAGCGTCCCGTCCGCATTCATCGCCATCGCATTGATGGTGAAGTCCCTTCGCTTCAGATCTTCCTCCAGGTCTTCGATATACTCGACTCCGGAAGGCCTCCGGAAGGCCTCATATTCCGCTTCCTTACGGAATGTCGTGACTTCAAAGGTGTGCTTTTCCGTAATTACCGTTACGGTCCCATGCTGCAGCCCGGTCGGCACGGTTCGCCGAAAACAAGCAATCACCTCTTCCGGAAGAGCTGAGGTTGCAATATCTATATCTTTAATGGAACGTCCGAGCGTTAAGTCTCTTACAAATCCGCCCACAAAATAAGCCTGATGCCCCGCTTTTTGAAGCTCGGTCAGCACTTCTCGCCCTTCGTTCATCATTTCCTGAAGGTTATCTGCCATTATGGTTCACCCTTGCGTAACCGAAAGAGACGCTAATCGATCTCACACTGCGCTTTCTCAATCCGGTGGGATTCGGGAATCTCTCTTCCGAGAACCCGGTAATAGATTTCCTCATATTGCATCGTGATCCGGTCATTACAGAACGTTGTACGGGCGCGGTCCAGGCACGCTGCGGACATTTGTTCATAGAGCCGATCATTGGTCAAAAGTTCTCTGACATGCTCTGCCATACGCTCCGTATCCCCGATATCCGTCAAAAATCCTGTTTCTCCGTGTGTAACAAGCTCGGGAATCCCTCCGGCCCTGGAACCGACAGTCGGCACACCGCAAGCCATCGCTTCCAAAGCCACTAGACCGAAGCTTTCCTTCTCAGAAGGGAGAAGCATCACATCACCTAACGAAATCAGCTGCGCAACATCATCCTGCTTGCCGCAAAAGGTAACCCGGTCGGACAGTCCAAGCTCTTTCACATGGCTGATGACTTTGGAGAGCTCAGGGCCTTCTCCCACAAATAAGAGCCGGCTTGGCACATCCTTGCTAACCCGCTCAAATACATCGACCACATCCAGAACTCTTTTAACGGGACGGAAATTTGAGATATGGAGCAAAATTTTCTCATCATCGCGCGCAAATTCTTTACGGAGCGTCTCTACGCTTCGCGGATAATAAACACGCTTATCTACAAAATTATATGTAAGATCGATCTCTCTGGAAATATCGAGTGTTTCCCGGGTCTCCTCAATCAGATCATTGGAAACAGCCGTCACAGCGTCACTCTCATTGATCGCATAACGGATCAGATCACTTATGGAGTGATCTTGTGCCAGAACTGTTATGTCGGTACCGTGAAGTGTAGTTACGACTTTAAGCTGAGAACCCACCATCTGCTTGGCGAGAAGCGCACAGACTGCATGGGGAATTGCATAATGCACATGAAGCAGATCCAGACCTTGCATTTGAGCCACCTGAGCCAGCTTACTGGCCAAAGATAAGTCATACGGGGGATACCGGAAGACGTAATAATCACTGACTTCAACCTCGTGATAATAAATGTTACGGTGGAACGTCCCCAGTCTAAACGGCATGCTGTGCGTAATGAAATGCACTTCGTGGCCTTTTTCAGCCAGTAATTTGCCAAGTTCTGTCGCCACAACACCGGAGCCCCCAAGTGTCGGGTAGCACGTAATCCCTATTTTGAGCTTGTCCTTCATATTTCATTTCCTTTCTTGGGCAGAAAGTAATCGACGGAGTAAGGCAGTTTAGACATAAATCCTTCTGCATAGGTGTACATTCGTTTCTGGCCAAGCAGAGCATCCCTGGCTTCTACCCGCTGCAAATAATTCTGATTGATAGGCGTAGCGACGATATCTTTGCCTATTTCAGGAGCTGTGAACTGAGATTTGTAAGCTTTCAGCGCACGTCTTTTGCCTGCGTACACGTCCGAAATATCCACCACAAGATCCGGATCCGCTGTATCGTTTATAAAATAAAAATAAAGACTTTCGACCTGAACCGCTTCGGTCTCCGGAAGGTATCTGCGCAATTTCGCATTAAAAACCGCTTCCTGTACGATACGCGAGCATGCGATATGATCCGGGTGGCGATCTTCCCAATAAGGAGCGAACACGATACGCGGCTTACGGAGCCGAATTTCTTGGGTTACTGCATCTATCTGGTCCTTACTGGTTGCGGACAGCCCCCGGTCAGGCAATCCCAGATTGCTCCGAAGAGACACTCCGAGTACATCGGCCGCTTCATCAGCTTCCAGGAATCTATTCTCAACCGTCCCGTTCGAGGACATCTCCGAACGTGTAAGATCACACAAGCCGACAGTTATACCGGCCCGTGTATGTTTAAGAATCGTACCGGACATCCCGATTTCAGCATCATCTGCATGGGCGCCAAATACGAGAATATCGACCGTCTCCATTAAGCCTCCCCCGGCTTGTACTTGTGGACAAGCTCTCTCCAGGCAAAGTCTCCCCTTTGCAAAGCCCGCACCAGCAGTTCAGCCGTCGCCACATTGGTCGCAAGAGGTATGCCCATCACGTCACAAAGCCGTAGAAGAGCGGTGATATCCGGCTCATGAGGCTGAGCCATCAGAGGATCGCGGAGAAAGATGATCAGATCCATTTCATTTTGTGCCACGAGAGCACCAATTTGTTGATCTCCTCCGAGCGGACCGGACATAAACCGGTGAATGATCAAGCTCGTACTGTCCATAATCCGCTGTCCGGTCGTCCCCGTTGCATAAAGTTGGTGTCCAGTAAAAGCCGATTCATAGGCAATTATGAAATTAACCATTTCATCTTTTTTCCGGTCGTGTGCGATTAGCGCAATATTCATCATTGTCGCTTCTCCCTTCCCTGCCTCCTTGAGGCTGTCTATATGTATGTCATGCAGACAGATGGTTGTTAATCAATAAAATGCTCAAAACCATATACCATGCCGCTGTAGGTCATAACTTTATGAATGGCCGTATTCACTCCAGGCATGTAAGCCGACCGTTCGTAGGAATCATGACGGATCTTCAAAGATTCACCGTGAGCGCCCATAATTACTTCCTGCTGGGCAAAAACGCCCGGCAAGCGCACACTGTGGATGCGGAAGCCGTTATAATAGGCGCCTCTGGCTCCCTCGAGTTTTTCTTCCTCATTGGGATTGCCCTGTCTTATCTCCTCGCGGATCTCGGAAATCATTTCAGCGGTCTTAACTGACGTTCCTGAAGGTGCATCCAGTTTCTGATCACCATGATACTCGATAATTTCCAAGTGAGGATAATATTTAGCTGCCTGAGCGGCGAATTTCATCATCAGAATGGCACCGATCGAGAAATTAGGCGCGATCAGACCGCCAATGTTTTTAGCCTGACACTCCGAATCGAGATCTTTAATTTCCTGAGGGGTGAAACCTGTGGTTCCGATAACCGGACGGACGCCATGGCGGATTGCTAATGACGTATTGGCTACCGCACTCTGCGGAGCTGTAAAATCGACGAGAACATCGGCTTTGGACTCGATCAGAGCCATTTCCAAATCATTGGACATCTTAATTCCGCATGGCGCCTGTCCGACTAATGTGCCGGCATCTACCGGTCCGGATGACCGGTCAACGGCAGCTACCAGCTTCAATTTCGGGTCGCTAAGTACCATCTTAACAACTTCACGTCCCATTCTCCCGCTTGCGCCAGCTACAGCTACTTTAATTGGTTCCATTATTTATCCAATCCTTTCTATCTTGTGCAGAGTCTATGTTCTTCCAAATTAACGCAGCCGCTTGCGGTACTGTTCCAGCATCGCCGCGGCCAGCTCATGCTGCGGATTTAACCGCAGTGCTTCCTTTACAGCCACAAGAGCAGACGAATAATCATCTATTCCGGCGTATGCGGCTGCAAGCCCAAGCTGGGCTTCCACACTAAGCGGGTCAAGCGCAGCCGCCTGCTTCAATAAGGCAACGGCAGTTTGAAACTGTTCAACGGTCTGCTGAAGGTACTTATCGGCCTCCGCTACCAGTGCTTTCGCTTTGAGCGTCGTCAAATGATACAGATAAGTCTCATTCTCAGGTTCAAGAGTTGAAGCAGTCTCCGCATGCTGAAGGGCTTTACTGATTCTGAAATTTCTGGCATAAGTAAACGATAGCTTGTAATGATAAGAAGCATTATCCGGCTCAGCCGCAATGGCCTTCTCGAACCATTCGATTGCTCCTTCAAAGTCATTACTGAGAATAGACTCATAAGCCTTCTGAATTTGAATTTCCCCATCCATCTCCCCACCCTCCTTCTAAGCCGTATACTTTCGGGGGATGGTACAGCATATGAGATCTATTCAGAATCGGTGTTCACTTTCGTCCACCTGTCGGCATCTCGCGTATTGAACTTATGCATTACTTTATCGTGGGCTTCTGTCAGATCGATCCCCAGTGAATTTGCAAAGCAAATGGTAATAAACAAAATATCACCGAGCTCAAGCTCGATGGAATTATCTTCTTCGGAAGATTTCTTAGGTTTTTCTCCAAATTCGTGATTGACTTCCCGTGCAAGCTCGCCAACTTCCTCAGACATACGAGCAAGCATGGCGAGTGGAGAGAAATAACCCTCTTTAAATTGCGATATGTATGCGTCCACTTCCTGCTGCATATCCTTCAGCGAACGTTCTCCCATAGCTTCCCCTTCTTTCTGACACCAGACTTCAATCTAATCAACATCTTATTATAGACTCGTTTGTATTGCAATTTCAGTTTCTATATCTTGCCACCGTGAAGATAAATTGCCGAAACCTGTCTAAGCCCTGTTTTAGAGGACTTTTCCTTGCATGACATTCATGGCGCAGGGTAAACCAATGAAGAGAAAATCTACAGCAGGAGGTGTTCTTAATGAAGCGGTTATTCACTTTGGCAGCAGCGGCTCTTATTAGCTGTGGAATAATCTCTACCGTGCCGGTTCAAGCGGCCGGCACTGGGTATAGCGGTCTAACAGGAAACTCCGAAGCCTATGTTCAAGACCGTTCTTCCTATGGCTCCCAAACCATTCATTCCGGTATAAGCGGTTCTACAGGCCTTTATGATCCGGCCGAATTTTCAAACGGAGGTATCCGTACGAATCAGTCTGCTCCCTTCCTCGAGCCGACTCCCAAACCGGGCAGTTATCCTCCAGCCAAGCCTAACAATATTAACATGATGCAATTTGACAGCAAAATCTCTCCGTCGGCCCAAAAAGGAAGCCGCAAGCTGGATTGGATGGGATTTCTCGGTGTTCTTGGCTTAACTGGCCTAATGGGAAAAACGCGAAAGAAAAATTTTTATTAAATCTTGTGTAAGAATCGTTGCCGTTAAGGGTAAACGTACTTATACAGGAATAATAACTATCCTCTTAAATGTTAACGTGCAGGCCTAGTTACCCAACCTGGCCTGTTTTTTTATACCGGCTTGCACTTTATGTGCCGTCTAGGAGTTACAATCTTTTATTTTTACAGATTTTCCTAATTAAAACGAATACAATAGAAATAAACCCCTCGAAAGGAGGAGTCATCAATGGCCTTCAAGGAAAGCACACTTGCATCTCTTAAGCATTTTTTGCCAATCGCCTTAGGTACCGCTATCTTCGCCTTTGGCGTCCATTACTTTGTAATCCCCAATGAATTAATGGAAGGGGGCGTAACCGGCGTTTCGCTGCTGCTGCATTACGCTTTGGGCCTGCCTCCGTCCCTGACTACGCTCGTCTTGAACGTTCCCCTGTTCTATCTGGGCTGGCGCAGTTTCGGTTCCAAAGCTATGGTTTACACCATCTTCGGATCGCTCTCCGTTTCTTTCTTCCTGTGGGTTATGGAAGTTATGATCGGAAAAGGCTGGCTCATTCCTTTTATCACCAAACAGGATTATTTGCTCGCCGCCCTTTATGCCGGTTTCACCATCGGACTTGGTCTCGGAATCGTATTCCGCTTTGGGGGTACGACAGGCGGTTCTGATATCCTCGCCCAGCTTGGCAACAAGTGGAAGGGCTGGAGTGTAGGCCAAATGATTCTGTTGATTGACCTCATTGTAATCGGCACCTCTCTACTATACATACCTAAGGAAAAGATCTTGTATTCCCTGGTCAGCGTATTTATCGGTTCCAAAATGATTGATTACATTACAGAAGGTGCACATTCGGCCAAAGCCTTTACCATCATCACGAACGAGCCCGAGAAAATTTCCAGAATGATCTCGGAGGAACTAGACCGCGGTGTCACATTGTTTCCAGCCAAGGGGGCATTTTCCCGGCAATCCAAAGAAGTCGTCTATTGCGTCGTGTACCGGCAGCAGATGAGCCGGCTGAAGGAGTTAATACGCAAGACCGATCCAGCCGCATTCATCATTATCGGGGAAGTTCATGAAGTACTTGGGGAAGGCTTCAAGGTCCATTAGAAGCCCTCCCTTTTCTTATGGTTAACACGTTCATAGCCAGGTTTTAACCGGAACATTCTCCAGCCTGCGAATAAGAGTACCCCGATTATGAAGGTTCCGATTCCTATCGACCATATAATGGGATCCTGGGTATCCGGCATTGGAAGGAAGGCTTCCCGTTCAGAACGGCCGAATAGTCCGTCGATGGTTTTGTGAGCATGTTCCATGGCGGTATGAAGCGCAGTCTTGTCTAAGCGGTCTTCAGCTAATCCTTTTTTCAAAAATGTGAGCAGAGAATCCATCTTGTTGACATCGGCGGGAGAACGATTGATCAGGATTGCAGGCCGGATTGTCGAATAATGCCGGTACAGCTTGCTATAGTCAAGCAAGGATTCCAGTTTTTTGCCAGCCCGGATATTAGAATCGAGCCGTTCCAAGTCATCTTTAACCAGCTTGTAGTATTGGAGCCACATAGGCTGGTTGCGGTGGGTTAAGGCGTCTGCGGCTAGTCTGATCTTGGCGGAAGCAAACAGAGCTTCGTCTTGCGAAAAATCAGTAGCTGCAAAAGTGCGTTTAGCCTTGGATATGGTTTCCGTTAAAGCATGCAAACCTTCTATGGTAATCGCCCCGTCATAGGTAAGCTTAGTCGCTTGCTCACCTAGCTGCTCGAGCCGTATTCTCGCTTCGTCCGTCTTCCCCTGCTCGGTAAGCTTATACAGTTCTTCAGCCGCCTGATTAAGGGATTCGGCTGCTTGTATTTGACTCGGAGACACAGTTGCCGCGGGCAGGGCCTCCCTGCTTACAGGAGAGCAGCCAATCGCTGCTGTAAGGATAGCAACCCATAAACATAACCCAATGATCCGCTTGGCGGAATAAAACAACATGTGGACATCCCTCCTATCACATCTTATGGAGGGATGTCCACATTTAGACCCTGGATCTGCGGTGTTTTTGAAATTGGAGTACAAAGAGCGCGATAGCAATGGATAGGGTGCTTAAAGCGATAGTAAACCATTGAATGCTATGTAAATGCGGAAGCAGCACTTCGGACAATCTCGGAAAAATACCTTGCTCATAATCCATCCAGTCATTTGCATAAATCCAAATGGCAACAAGTACAATGGAAGAAATCGAATAGGTTGTATATGCCGCAAATAACAGCACTTCAAGCGCCATGCCTAAATGTGAAAGCGTAAGCATCCAATCCTGCCATACAATGGTATCCCCCATAGCATAGCCGGACCAAATCATTGCCACTGCCCAAATTCCATACTTGACGGATGTAATAAGTCCGAATGCTTCGACGAACCCCCGCAGAACAGACCGCTTACCTAGTCCCAGCCCTTTGTTCCTATCTGCAACAAGCAAATAGATCAAAGTCAACGTAAAGAACAGGCTTGCTGTCGGACTGTCCGGTACAAACGGCAGGTACCACAAAGGTTCAAACAAAAACGTATCTTCCAGTTGTCCTTTGTACCAGTAATAGCCGTATACGGTTCCAAGTGCATTAACGGCGAATAATAACCACAGAACCGGACGGCTGGTAAGCAGAGCCATTCCCCGGTGCCATAAGATTGATTGGCTCATGTCGGATGATGACCTCCCTTGATATTCAGCATGACTTTGTTAAAGCCCTTTCTTTTCCTTACAAAAAAACCTGACCGTCTGCGTTCGGTCAGGTTCTTAGACATCTTATTCGGCTTTCTTCTGTTTCGCAAGCCAGTCAGCCAGTTTATTCATATCATCGTCGGTTAAACCTTTGGCAATGTTATCGTTGTACTGGGCTGCCATTTTGCCTTGGCCATTCTTAATGATGTCCATGATTTGATTCTTGTCGTGCTTATCGCCTACACCGCGAAGTGCTGGGAATCCACTGGAAGGAACACCTTTCAGATCGCCGCCATGACAAGAAATACAAGTAGCTTTCTTGTAAATTTCGGCAGCCGGATCATCTGCAGCTACGATGCCTGCGGCTTTCGGTGCAGAGGTACCGCCACCGGCCGGTTGCCCCGCGGCTTTCTTTTCTTTCATTTCTTCTTCACGCTTAATGTGCTCCGGAATCGTACCGGAAGCCTTCAGCTCTTCTTGGTAATGGTGCCAGGAAGTCACTGTAAGGTATACACATGCGATCAGGGTAAGAAGAGCAAGAGAAGAAGCGATTGGGCGTCTGTAGAAGCGGCGTTCTTTGCCTGTATCCAGGAATGGAGCCAGCAGCAGACCGCCGAACATCAGGCCCGGAATAACCAGAGTTCCCAAAATAACGTAATTCTCAGACGTATACGGGTATTTCAGGAGTTGGTACATAAACAGGAAGTACCAGTCCGGCATTGGAATGAAAGCGGTGTTTTTCGGATCTGCCGGATAGCCCAGCGGAGCCGGTTCGGAAATTACGAGACATAATACTCCGACCAGGAATACAACGGCAACCATCCATTCCTTCAAAAGAAAGTTAGGGATGAAGGCCTCGGATTTACCCGGGTAAGCCGAATAATCGGGTGGAACATTATTTTTTACTGTTTTGCGAACGCGAGAGTCGCCTACATAAACGACTTTTTCAACTTTACCATTTTTTTGGTCATGCGCCACTTCAATGCCCTCCTTTCATTTTATAGCGGTCCGGAAATTCCCTGCCTGCGAATCATCAAGAAGTGTCCGGCCAGTAATGCGAGGAGAGCCGCTGGCAGGAAGAACACGTGAAGCGCGAAGAATCTCGTCAGCGTCTGCGCACCTACAATGTCTCCACCTTGCATGAGCGATTGGATGTAAGGACCTGCTACTGGAACGGATGCAGCAATTTTGATCGTAACCTGGGTCGCATAATATGCTTTGTTATCCCAAGGAAGCAGGTATCCCGTCAGACCGAGACCAAGCATTACGAAGAAAATTAACATGCCGACTACCCAGTTCATTTCACGAGGAGCTTTATAAGAACCCGTGAAGAACACGCGAAGCGTATGTAGAAGCATCATAACGATTACAAGTGAGGCACCCCAGTGATGCATACCGCGCACGATAACACCGAAGGCAACCTGATGCTGAAGATAGTCTACACTGGCATAGGCGTTAATAATATCCGGTGTGTAATACATCGTCAGGAACATACCTGACAGAATTTGAATAACGGTAATAAAGAACGTCAATCCGCCGAAGCAATAAACAAACGCGGAAAAATGGTGAGCCGGGTTGACGTGTTCCGGAACCTCATGGTCCGCTACATCTCTCCAGATCGGCGTGATATCTAGACGTTCGTCGATCCAGTTGTACATATTTTTAAACATCTGAACGTTACGCCCTCCCTTATCCCCTTGTATTAGCTCCCAGCTGACCCAAATACACGAAGCCGTTCTCGACTTTTACCTTGTACTCGTCCAGTGGTGCCGGAGCTACGGCCAGATTCTTGCCGTCTGCCGTGTAATGCGCACCGTGACATGGGCAGAAATACTGGTTTTTGTACTGCGGATTCGTGTTCCAGTTGACCGTACAGCCCAAGTGCTTGCAGGTCGGGTTCAGGGCGAAAATTTTCCCGTCGGTTCCTTTGCTGATCCAAGCGGTCAATTCGACTTCACTCTCATACCAACCGTCAACTTGATGGACTTGTACCGCAAACGACTGGGGCTCGTTGGTTACTTTCGCTTCTTCGACTACCTTCACCCAATCGGCTTCGCCCTTGTGTTTCAGAGCTGGATCCACGGCGAATCTAATCATCGGTGCCAACATACCAGCCGCCATGAAAGCGGTTGTGCCGCCGAGCGTATACGAAAGAAACTGCCGGCGGGACATTTCAGTCCGTACTTTAGGCTTCTTTCCGTGGTGCTCATTTGAATTGTTGCGTTCACTCATTTCGCGTGCTACCCCCCTAAGCAATTCGTTTTGTCGGCATGACAAAGCGAACCTATATCACGTGTCGTTCGACATTATCTTACACTTCATAGACTAGGACATTTCTAATAATATCCTACGACCTGTAGGGCGTCAAGAACGAAGACGCCTGGTCTTCTTGGTGCAAAGTTCACTTTTTTGGCAAATTTAACGAAATTGTCACATTCCTGCGTTGGAAAACCCTCAACATTTTTATCTTTGCCATTTTTTCGAAAAATAACGAAAGATCCCAAATTATTTTTTGGACATCCACAGCTGCGTAATCTTCTCGCCGGCGATCCGCTTCGCTTCCCGGCCCTGCTCTCGGAGAGCCTCCTCGGGAACCGACAAAAGCAGATCCGCCTCCTGCAGGACAAACTCCGCTATCTCAGGTTTAGCCGTAACCACCACGACATAGGTAAATCCGGCGCTGCGCAGTCCTCTGCAAGTTTGTTCTATATACGCTCTGCCGGAATCATTGCCTTCACAGTAATGAAGAGCCGGATAGGTAACCACCCTTCCTTTGTAAGGGAATTCAATACCGTCGAGAATATCGCGCAGACCCTCCAGGGCATCTCCCGCTTCCCATGGCTGCTCATTGCCGGTCATTCCGGTCACCGGAAGGATGCAGGTGTCCAGATAGAGCTGAAGTCCCGGCCATTCTTTCTCCGTAATTTCGCTGAATTTCATTCATCATTCACTCCTCATCGTGCGCTAGTGTTACTTTAACACATCCGGGCATTTTTTTGGGTATCTTGTCTGACAAGAAAAGAATTCACCGAGCCCCCGGTGCTTTCAGACCGAATATTCACCCCCACTTTCAAACTGTACTTGCAAACCAAACAAGCCGCTAAGCAGGTGCCCAACAAAAACAACCCCCGGATGCACAGCGGTTCATCCAGACGGATGAACTGCTTCTGTACATCGGGAGTTTAAGTGTAAGCGGCTAAGCGGGTAATTCAGATAGGCCTGTGAACCCTTGGCGCGAAAAGCGAATAAAGTGCGTTAACCTGGGGACTGGATGGACTTAAGCTCGGCAGTCAGCGCTAGAAATGAAGCTTCGTCTCCTTCGGCAAGAGCACTATCAATCTGCTGATAGAGATTCTTTTCTTTATATGTGCGTATAGCGTCATCCATGATCATTTCCGCGACCAGACCTAGCAGCGCTTCATTAGAAACATTCATTCTTCCCATAGGGATCTACCTCCAAGAATCGTCCGCACCAGATAAGAGCAGCGATAGGATTGTTATTTCCCCGGTTCCAGCCGATACTCTTTTCCCTTGATCACATAATTGTCTGTCGTCCGCTTCATCCTTTCAAGATCTCGTGCAGTTAATTCCCTGACGACTCTGGCCGGAGTACCAAGCGACAAAGTATATGGAGGAAGAATCGTATCTTCTGTTACGAGAGAACCTGCCCCTACTAAAGCATATTCACCGATGTCCGCACCGTTTAGTACTATCGCCCCCATTCCGATTAATGTGCCTTTGCCTAAGCGGCACCCGTGAATGATAGCTCCATGTCCTACAGATACATCGTCCTCCACAATCAGAGGTTGATCTGTATTCACATGACCGATACAGCCGTCCTGGATATTGCATCTCTTCCCGATTATGATCGGAGCTAAATCTCCTCTCAGAACCGTATTGAACCAAATGCTAGAATCAGTTTCGACCGTAACGTTTCCTATTATTTGTGCGCCCGGGGCGATATAAACGGTTGGTGCTACAACAGGCAGAATACCTTGATAAGGATGCAGCATAGCGAGGTTCACTCCTTGTTCACTTTGTTGTCCTCATCATAGTAGCAGTACAGGAGATCGTCAACGCCGTCTCGCCATAAGCGAGCAGATACAAGCGGCTTAAGCGACATAGTTACAATTCAATTGCATCTTCTTCAGCAACTTTGTTGCCGGCAATTATTAATTTTCCTTGTGTAGTCATGCGGATGACTTGACCCGCTGCGTCCTCTTCGCCTATTGCAAGGAGTCCCAGATGCATCATCATCCGGATAATCCTCTGCTCGAAAATAGACTCCGGGGTATCATAATAGAAGGGACGGATCAGCGGACACAGGACTTCCGCCAGAGAGGCTGTACTAACCCAGTCTCCTGCCAGACGGGAAATCCACTGTACGATCGGCTGCAGATTGTAGACGGGCCCTTTGTATAGACGGAGCCAGAAGCGGTACAGCTCTGCCGGATCAGCCTGGAGTCCCCTTGCCGCTATGTCTGCCCCGCTCTCCGTAATTCTAAGAATCCCGCTGCGTTCCTGAAGCAGCCCTTGAAAGTAACAATAGTCGTAGATTAAAGAAAACCGGTTAGGATATTCTTTGAACTTACGTCCATATCCGAACCTCCAAGCCGTTTTGCCTACAGGTTCCTCATTCACAGCCATCACACTAAGCAGTTGAGCAAGCTGCCTCTTGTACATCGTATCGTCGTGAGTTAGAAGTACCTCGTGATCCCGGACAAACCGGAGCAAATGAAGGACATCTCCTCCTAGCAAGTTCTGCTCATCTCTGTAGGCATTCGGACTGCTTGAGTAAGAGAGGCGGCTCTTGTAATTTCTCGTCAGCACATCGCCGAAACGCCGCTTCAAGTCATGGGGAACCTGAAACAAATATTTCGTCTGCTGCGAAAAGCCGTGAAACAGCCAGCCATGCTTTTTAAACTTAGTGATAGTATCCCGGGGATTCGTAGCTTCTTTGTCTTCTTTCAGAAACTTCGCCTGCTGGACGCGTGCGACAAGTTCTTCCAGGCTGAAGGAACCCCGTTCGTCAAATAAAAGCGTATTCAAAAAACGGACATCTTCCATCGTCAAATCTTCTATCCGCTGCTCGAATACCTCTCTTCTGCCCACTGTGTTCAAAATAGACTGGATCAGCTCATTCTTCGAATGCATGTTGCAGTCACAAGCGTAAGTGTCCGCGATCCGATTCAGATCATGAATGTCTGCATAGCTGAGCATATCGGCCAAATTCAAGCGCGCACCTCCTCTCTCTTGGTTTCATTCTGAACGCAATCAATCTTTTGAGCTTGCATACACTGTTTAGCTTGCCATTTGTAGTAATCAGTATGGGAAAAATCGCCTAATTTAAACGTTCAACAACAAAAAAAAGCATAACTGCTGAAAAGCAGTTATGCCGGTGTCTTAATTTCGTATCATTTCAGGTGAACAGTACAGTTATATAATGAACATTCCCACAGTTGCCCGCCTTTTTTCACTAGAGTCAGAGAGGCGTTTGTCAGCGGCTCATCCGCACGCTCCAGATTCATTGTCTCCAAGGCACGTCCAATAAATCCGCCATGACTAACAAGGAGAATCCGGCTATCGGGGAATTCCGCAAACAAATCCTCGGAGAAGGCCATCCAGCGGTCTCTGACCTGCTCATCTGTCTCTCCGCCGTGATCCAGATCAGACCACTGTGGTCCCCATCGCTCGATGCGATCCTGAAGCGTCGTTCCCTCGAGCTGACCGAAGCTTTTCTCACGCAGTCTGGAATCTGTTCTAAGCAAAGGAATACCGGATAGAGCGCTTATTAATTCCGCACTCTCGCGCGCCCGGCGGAGATCACTGGAGATCAGAAAATCCCATGGCTCGGCCTTTAATCTTCTGCCGAGCTGTCTTGCCTGTTCTCTGCCTTCCTCCGTCAAATCAGTATCAAGCGCACCTTGTGTTCGGCCCTGAAGATTCCATTCGGTACTGCCATGCCGGATTAAACCAACCATTGTCATGTTTAATATTCCCCCCTAAAACTATCTCTCTTAGTCCGAAAGCGCAAACAAAAATCAGCATAGCAAAAAAAACTGCGTTTCGTCCAGTTTGTCGAACCGTTCATGAAAGGTATCATTACCCGAATATACCGGGGTACTCTGCTTGTTTATTCTCTTCATAACCGCTTCTGCGATGTTATGGGGAGGCTGGGGCACTTTATCCCCAAGTACCAGGCGGAGAAGTTCGCCAGCCTCTTTCCATAGACGCATCTCATGCGCGCAGCTGGAACACTTTGCTGCGTGGCGCTTTACGGCCCTGCTTTTGGAATTGTCTATGGAATCCCCTGCACCACTTGCAAGCCATGCCCTAACGTGATGACATCTCATCGTCTATTCATCCCCTCGTATCCAGCCACTTTTCTGCATAATACGGTTCAAGCTGAATCTTAACACTCGCCCTTGCACGAAACAACAACGATTTGACCGAACTAACCGTTTGTCCAAGAATCACAGCGATTTCCTGGTATTCAAGCTGATCATATTCACGCAGAATTAAGGCAGACCTTTGTTTCTCAGGCAATCTGTTAATAGCGATGCGCACCATCGAAACTTTCTCGCTGCGTATGACCATTTGCTCCGGTAAAGATTCAAAGGAAGTTTGAGGGGTATGACCACAATGATCAAGAGATATTTTCACGATTTTATGTTTGCGAAGCTCGCTCAGAACGGTATTGCGTGCAATCGTATAGAGCCAAGTTGAGAACGTGGCTTCCACTTCACGAAATGAATGAAGGCTGCGGTATGCTTTGTAGAACGTCTCGTTGCACAAATCTTCTGCTAATAATTGCTGTTGGGAATTCCTCAACATATGATAAATAAAGACCAGAATCTTACGCTCATATCGATGCATCAACTCGTTGTATCTTTCTACATTACCATTCTTGACTTCACGAATTAACTGGGTATCCGTCATAACGTGCACCCCTCCTGCACAATACGTCCGGCTCCCGCTTATATACTACTTGTACTTGGCAGGAACCTTAAAAGTTGCGTGCTCTGCAGATAAAATTAGGTTTTTTCTACAACAACATGCTATCACTATATCAAAATTAATGTATGACTGTAAAATTTTGTGTAATTCAAGCGTTTGATCGGATCGTGCTGTAGCTGACACCTCTATGTTTTAAACCAAACACAGAAATTGGAAACAAAAAAAAACCACCTCAAGGAGGTGGCTGCACATTGTGCGATTATCGGATAGGAGTGGAGAGAAACCATACTGTACTTTTATTATATGTATCCGTTTACAATATGTCAATGATTTTTGTAAACGTTTTCGAAATTAAATCAATTGTTTGGATAAAGTCAAAGAAAAACCTTCTTCCAGTGCTTAGCGAATCAAACGGATCGAATCCGCTTCAGCGCTGGAAGAAGGTATTATAGCTGTTATCGCTACACATGGATGGAGAATTGTTCGCTCAAAAGAGCAGAAGCCCGCTCTGCAGTCTCTTGATCGCGAAAAGATAACCTAAGAACGCCAGGAACATCCAGACGGCTTTCAATAATCTCCAGATTGCTCAAATTAAGCCGGTGCTTACCCAGCAGTGTCGCAATCTGGCCGATCATTCCGGGATGATCCGGAATATCCGCATAAATATCATACAGCGGACTTAGCATGCCTTTTCGGCGGTCCGGCAGCTGTCTCCGGAAATCACGGGAAGTTTCGAACTGTCGCTGAATGCCTTCGCCATCCTCGTTGATTAACAGTTCACGGAATGTCGAGATCTGACGATCCCAATCATCCAACAGCTTAAGCAGTACCGTGCGGTTATTGACCAGGATATCACGCCATATGGAAGGATCGCTCGAACCGATCCTGGTGATATCGCGGAACCCCCCCGCCGCCAAGTTCTTGTACAGCTCATTGGATTCATTATAGGAACGTATCTGATTCACAAGCGCCACCGCTATAATGTGCGGCAGATGGCTGATTGCCCCTACAATATCATCATGCTCTCTGGCATCCACCCGTATGATCTGCGCGCGTGTCCATGCAAGCAGATTAGCCAGCCGATCAATCTCAGTCGGTGGCGTGTTCGTACCGGGAGTCAGCACATAGAAAGCATTCTCGAACAAGTGGGCAGAGGCTGCCTCCATACCGGAGCGTTCAGAACCGGCCATGGGATGGCCCCCGATAAAAAATGCATCCTCGAAACCCAGTTTCTCGGCGCACTCAACCACAGACAGCTTCGTGCTGCCTACGTCTGTAATAATGCATCCCTTACGTAAGGAAAACTGCTTCAAACGGACCAGATACGTTTCCAGAGCTCCCACAGGTACGCAAAGGAAAATGATATCTGCAGCTTCAGCCGCTTCTTGCATAGAAGTCGTCGCTTCATCCACGATACGGTGCTTGAGCATATTGTCTACGGATATCGGATTATTGGAGTGCCCGATAACCCGCGTATCCGGTTTGTCTTTGAAGCACAAAGCGAGCGAGCCGCCAATCAGCCCGACGCCGAATATTGAAATCGTAGTCATGAAATTAACCTTTTCCTCTAAGTATTATGAATCTTGGGAGAATCCTGAAGAATACCTTCTAAAGCATGAAGGAAGGCTTCATTCTGCTCCCTGCTCCCTACTGTTACACGAAGCATAGTGGGGAAATCAAGCTTTTCTCCACTGCGTACAATGATTCCCTGCTTCAAAAGAGCATCGAACACAGGACCGGACGGACGCCCGATGTCCACCATGATAAAATTCCCATGGGCCGGGAAGAACGTCAGCTTCAAACGTTGGAATTCCGTCTCCAAATATTTCAATCCTTCGGCATTGCGTACGCGGCACTGATCCACAAATTGCTGATCACGGATCGCTGCCGCTGCCGCTGCCTGTGCAAGACGCGACGTATTAAAAGGCTCTCGCACCTGATTAATGGTACGGATGACATCCGGGCGACCGATTCCATACCCGACTCTTAGTGCTGCCAGACCGTATATTTTGGAAAAAGTACGGAGTATAACCAGGTTGGGATACGCTTGAAGCAATTCCAGACTCTGAGGATACTCTGCTGTCGTTGCGTATTCATAGTAGGCTTCGTCCAGTACGACCATAACGCTCGGAGGAATTTTAGCTATAAAAGCAAGCAGCTCATCATGACTTACGATTGTACCTGTCGGGTTATTCGGATTGCAGACCCAGATTATTTTGGTCCGCTCCGTCACACATTCCAGCATAGCATCCAGATCATGCTTACCGTCCTTAAGCGGCACCTGTATGGATACGGCGCCTTCGATTTCCGCGTTATGTTTGTATTGTGGGAACGTATGCGAGGCCATAATCGTTTCATCGCCCGGTAGAAGATAGGCGCGCGCAATCATGAGAATAACATCATCTGAGCCGGTTCCAAAAATAAGCTGATCGGCTGAAAACCCGTAATGCTCCGCTACAGCCCGTGTAACTTCTGCTCCGGCTCCATCCGGGTAAAGGCTCAAATGTTCAAGATCGGCAAGAATAGCCTCTTTAGCCTTCGATGAGCATCCGAACGGATTTTCGTTGGACGCCAGTTTAATGACTTTAGTCAGTCCCAGTTCCCGCTTAACCTCTTCAATCGGCTTACCTGGCTGGTACACGGGTAGATTCAACACTTGCTGCTTAGCTTGCACTTTCTTTCACCTCGCGTTAGTCGTTATCCATAGTTTTTCAGTTCTGAGGCTGAAAGGACGTTCCTTTAAGCTCTCTAATAAAATCACCAATCTTGGATAATGCCTCCTGCTTGGTGCTCTCGTCATTAAGACGGTGTTCCTGCTCCCCGATCCGGCGTACAATAGCGCTGCCGACTACTATAGCATCACACGTCTTCTCGAAGCGTTCCACCTGCTCCCGGCTCTGAATACCGAAGCCGATCGCGATCGGAAGCTCGGTAGCCGCCTTCACGGATGCAAGGAATTCGTCGATTCCGGTATGAAATTCCGAGCGGACGCCTGTCACTCCGAGTGAAGAGACGCAGTAGATGAAGCCGGAAGCCCGCGATACGATCTGCTGCACGCGATTCTTCGACGTCGGCGCTACGAGCGGAATCAGATGGATGCCGTACTGCTCTGCGAGCTGCTTAGCTTCCGAATCTTCTTCCATGGGGAGATCCGGAATGATCGCTCCGCTGATTTCATTCTCGCTCATCAGCTTGAATACACGTTCAAGACCGATACGAAGCAGCGGGTTGAAATAAGTGAACAAAATGAACGGCAGCTCGGAACCGGCACTTCGGGCCTTCCGGGCAAGTTCTATAACATCCAGCACGTTAACAGCGCCGCGTAGAGCACGTCCGGAAGATTCCTGGATAATAGGACCGTCGGCGAGAGGGTCCGAGTAAGGGACCCCCAGCTCAACGATGTCCGCGCCGGACTTCTCAAGTTCCAGAATGATATCCAGCGTATGATCCAGTGTCGGGTCTCCCGCTGTAATAAACGGGATTAGAGCATTCTTGCCCGCGGCTTTCAGCTCTGCGAATTTCAAATCAATGCGATTCATTGTCAGCACCTCCGAGATACCCCATAATCGCTTCCACGTCTTTGTCCCCGCGGCCCGACAGGCAAATTACCAGAATTTGATCCTCGGACATAGTGGGTGCCGTCTTCATGGCCTGTGCAACCGCGTGGGAGCTTTCAAGCGCAGGAATAATTCCCTCAGTACGGCAGAGGAGTTGGAGAGCCTCCAACGCTTCCGCATCCGTGATCGGCAAATACTCCGCACGCTGCAAATCTTTCAAATAAGCATGTTCCGGACCTACACCCGGATAATCAAGACCCGCGGATATGGAATGTGCCGGCATAACCTGTCCGTATTCATCCTGCAGAACATAGCTGAGCGAGCCTTGAAAGACCCCGGGGCTTCCCTTAGTCATCGTTGCTGCATGTTCTTCGGTGTCAATGCCGCTACCAGCTGCTTCCGTCGCGATCAGGCGGACATCTTTATCCTCTACGAACGGATAGAACATCCCCATCGCGTTGCTGCCTCCCCCGACACACGCAATTACTGTATGCGGAAGTTTCCCCTCAAGCTCCAGGATTTGAGAACGGGTCTCATCCCCGATTACACGCTGAAAATCACGCACGATCATCGGATACGGATGAGGTCCTGTTACGGAGCCAAGGATATAGTACGTATCCTGCACATTGCTTACCCAGTAACGCAGCGTCTCATTACACGCATCTTTGAGCGTGCGTGTACCCGAAAGTACCGGAACTACTTCAGTGCCTAGCAGACGCATACGGAAAACATTAAGCTGCTGGCGTTTCATGTCTTCTTCGCCCATGAAGACCTTGCATTCTAAGCCGAGCAGGGCCGCTACCGTGGCAGTCGCCACACCATGCTGGCCCGCTCCCGTCTCGGCAATCACTTTCGTTTTGCCCATACGCTTGGCAAGAAGCGCCTGGCCGATCGTATTATTGATTTTATGGGCTCCTGTATGGTTTAAATCCTCACGTTTCAAATAAATCTTCGCTCCACCGAGCTTCTCCGATAAACGCTCCGCGTAATAAAGACGTGTCGGTCTTCCGGAATAATCGTGCAGAAGCGCCTGGACCTCACTAACGAACTCGGGATCCTGCGCATATTTGCGGTACGCATCCTCCAATTCGATCAAAGCATTCATCAGCGTCTCTGGAACATATTTCCCTCCAAAACGGCCATATCTTCCATGTTCATCAGGTAGTACTGTTGCCATTTTTCTTCACCCTTCCCACAAAAGCTGCGATTTTAGCAATATCTTTGACTCCCTGTGTTTCAACTCCGCTGGATACATCAACGCCATCAGGCCGGTAAGTATCCACCAGCCCGCCAACATTATCCACATTCAATCCTCCGGCAACGATCACGGGCAAGCCCTGCGAGCGTGCCCACCTCTGTACTTCCGGGATACAGTCCCATGCAAAAGTGCGTCCCGATCCGCCCCCGTATACGGGATCAAAGGTATCGACCAGCACAGCATCCACTATATCCTTGTACGGAATAAGCCGATTAATAACCGAATGCACATATTCTGATTTCCTATCTTCCACAGCCCTAACTGCGCTGTTGTTTACACGATCCGGACTACTAGGTTGACTATTGGAAAAAGAGCCGGGTTCACCCTGCTGCTCCTGATTTTGAATCGATGCCACTTTCCAGAGCTGAACCTGAAAACGTTCCTTGATTAAAGCGCAATTCTCAGGTGTCTCATCGCCGTGAAATTGTACGATGTCCAGAGGGGCAACAGCCAGAATTTCAGCCAATTCATCCAGCGCCGGGTTTACGAATACACCGACTGTTAAGGGAATCGGACCGCCTGATTCGGAAGATTGCTTCAGAAAAGAAATCATGTCCGCAGCCTGTCCCGCCGTTACTCTGCGCCTGCTCGGTGCAAAAACAAACCCGATCTGATCAATCGGGAGATGTACGATAGATTTTAACACTTCAACGCTTTGAAGTCCACAAATTTTTACATCCGTAGCCACATTTATACCACTCATTTAATCACTCCTTGAGAACGTGAGAGAGTTTCGGAAATTTAAATCTCCTGCAGAAGAACCCTGTTTACGAACCGCTGTATATATAAGGCCCGCACCTTGGATAATCAATCTTTCCTGTAAAAAAAGAAAAGGAGCGCATCCGGGCTAGGCCCGGATACCTTCCATTTTCCCCATCAAATCTTCAACTGCCTGACTTACATCCGGCTGTCTCATAAAATGCTCTCCGATCAGTACTGCACCTGCACCAGACTTAGACACAAAGTCCAGATCATCATGGGTTGAAATGCCGCTCTCGCTCACAAGCAGCCGATCCTTCGGAACGATGGAAGCCAGTTCTTCCGTGGTCCGTATGTCGGTAACGAAAGTTTTCAAGTTGCGGTTATTAATCCCGACTAGAGTCGCATCCAATTCCAAAACAGTCTCCATCTCACGGCGGTCATGCACTTCGACCAGCACATCCATGCCATAATCACGGGCTAGACCCATGAATTGTTTCATTTCAGCGCGATTAAGAATAGAAGCGATCAAGAGAATAGCGTCTGCTCCAATGACACGAGCCTCAAGGATCTGTGCCGGGTGAATAATGAAATCTTTGCGCAGCAGCGGCACATGAACCGCTTCACGGACTGCACTCAAGTAATCATTGGCGCCTTGAAAATATTGAACGTCCGTAAGAACGGATATGCAGTCTGTTCCTGCTTGTGTGTACGCTTCGGCTAAACGTACCGGATCAAAATCCGCCCGGATCAAGCCCTTGGAAGGCGACGCCTTCTTGACCTCTGCGATTAAGCCCGTCTTGCGGTTACGTCTTGTACGGAGCGCCTGTTCAAATCCGCGGCACTCTTTTAAATCTGAAATTTGGCGCTCCAGCTCAGCTGTGGTAATACGAGTCTGAAGCTCCTGCACTTCTTCGCGCTTTGTTGCGACAATTCGTTCAAGAAACATAGCTCAAATCTCCTGTATAGTGGGCTAATTGCTGTAATTTTTCCATGGCTCTGCCGCTGTCTATCACGTCCGCAGCCAGCTTCACGCCTTCCTGCAATGTTCCTGCCGAGCCTGTTACGTAGAAGCAAGCTCCGGCATTGGCAAGCACGATCTCTCTGTGCGCACCTTTGTCTCCTATGAAAATGCGTCGGATAATATCCGCGTTTTCACCGGCATCTCCGCCTTTGATAAGATGAAGATCATGACTTTGAATTCCCAAATCATCGGGAGATACGGAATACGTACGAATCGTTCCGTCCTTAAGTTCCGTAATTTGAGTGGGTGCCGAGATGCTGATTTCGTCCAAACCGTCATAGCTGGCTACGACCACGGCTCTTTTAAGTCCGAGCGCTCCGAGCGCATTAGCGACAAGTTCTGTTTTACTGCGGTCAAACACACCCATCACTTGACGGTCGGCACCAGCCGGATTCGTAAGCGGTCCGAGAAGATTAAAGACCGTACGCACTCCGAGCTCGCGGCGCGGGCCGGCAGCATGTTTCATCGATTGATGGTACCGCTGCGCAAACATGAAACAAATACCAAGCTGATCCAGACAATGAGCGGCCTGTGTACTATCCAGCTCGATGTTCACACCGAGGGCCTCCAGAACGTCTGCGCTCCCGCTTTTACTGGACATCGCACGGTTCCCATGCTTAGCGACACGGATGCCGCCTGCAGCCGCAACAATGGCAGAAGCAGTCGAAATGTTAAAAGTATCTGCGCCATCTCCACCTGTTCCGCAAGTATCAAGCAGGTTGTGCTGGACCGTATGGACCGACGCCGCTTTCACTCTCATAGCTTCAGCGAAGCCGGTCAATTCCTCAATGGTTTCCCCTTTGATTCTCATTGCCGTCAGCACGCTGCCGATTTGTGCCGGAGTCGCTTCTCCATCCATCACCGTAATCATAAGTTCCCTTGCTTCTTCGCGAGATAAATTCCCGCCTCCAATGAGTATCGAGATTGCCCGCTGAATGGTACCATTCGCCGTCATCAGACCGTCCTCCTTCTATAAAGTCGTATTTGTTGCGATCACCGGGCTGTTCTCGTAGATGTTCTTGTAAAACGATTGCTTGCTCTCTGCCACGCGAGAAATGTAAAAAGACCTCTACATAGGCGTAGAGGCCGTCGGTATCATAAGAATTGTAGGTTTACAGAATTAGTCGCGTGCTGGGTCCTGCAGTGCCAATCCCTAAACCGCAATTGACTGCTCATAAACTGCCTCTGTCGAATCGGGCCATGCTTATGCCAGATTCACTACTCTATACCCATACCGGGTATCGTTACAGAAACAGAATCCTTGTTTACTACAACAAGGCTGGACTCCAACTATACGCTGCGCTCTTCTCTACTCTTCTCAACTGATCTCTTCTCGGCTCTACTGCTCTCATCTAAATCCACTATACTACCGGGGTTATGAATTTGTCAATTTCACAATGTCCGGACGAAGCACTTTTGCTCCTTTTAAATAAACGTGCCGGATTTCATCTTGTTTCTTCTCCGTGTTAACCAGTACCATGAGCCGAATACAATTCGGCAGACTGTTATCCACATCAATCTCGATGGAACACATCAGCGGTACAAGATCCCAGCCATCCATCTGACGGATCGCTCTTGCCGGAAATGTCGCTGTAAGCTCCTTTGTAACCGTAATGAAAACTGAGGATATATCGGCCGGATTAACCGAATTCTCCTGAACAATATTATCCAGCAGTTCCAGAGTCGATGACAAGATCGGACCTTCCTCGTTGTTCTCTACAGTCGTTGCTCCACGGATCCCTCTCACGTACATGAATTATGCCTCCCGCTTCAATTGTTCCACAACTTCTTCAACCCATTCACGGCGGACATCGCTCCGGATTTCAACCCGTCCGATCTCCGTCGGAATAACAAACGTCATGGTGCCTTCCTTGAACTTCTTGTCGTGCATCATTGCGTTCATGATTTGGGCTGTATCGTAATGTTCAGGAAGCCGAACCGGCAAACCGAAATCTTGAAGCACCCGCTTCGTTACCGTATAAATTTCTTCGGAATAGCCGAGTTTCATCGCAAGTCTCGCAGAACCGACCATTCCGATAGAAATCGCCTCACCATGCAGAAGCTCATTGTATCCTGCAACTGCCTCCAAAGCGTGGCCAATGGTGTGGCCCAGATTAAGGATGGCTCGCAGGCCGTTCTCTCGCTCATCCTCGGAGACAACCAGCGATTTAACCCGGCAGCCCTGGTATAATCCGTACTGGAGCGCCTGAGGATCAAGGGCTAACAGCCGCTCCCGGTTCTCTTCAAGCCACCCGGTAAACTCCGCATCCCAGATCAAACCGTGTTTGATCATTTCCGAGAAGCCGGCTGAAATATCCCGTTTAGGCAGCGTAGCGAGCGTAGATACATCATAAAGGACCATTTCTGGCTGGTGAAAAGCACCGATAATATTCTTCGCCAGCGGATGGTTTACCGCTACTTTGCCGCCTACACTGCTATCATGAGCCAGAATTGTAGTCGGCATCTGAATGAATGCGATTCCCCGCATAAAACTCGCAGCAGCAAAGCCGGCCAAATCCCCTACAACCCCTCCGCCTAGTGCAACAATCGCGGATTTGCGGTCAAGACCCGCTTCCAGCGATGCCGTCACAATCCGCTCCAGCATATGAAGGGATTTGGATGCTTCGCCGGAAGGGACAACAAATGAATGCACATTGTATCCTCCGGCTTGCAATCCGTCCTTAACAGGCTGCAAATGATAGCCGGCTACGGAATCATCCGTAACGATTAGAATCGGGGAGCGTTTGCTTACTCCGTGCTTGTCGAAATAAGCGGACGCCTCTTGGAGCAAACCTTCCCCGAGGTAGATCGGATAAGATCGCTCGCCCAGATCAACCTTTAGCTCCATCATCTTAATAGCTCTCCACTTGCTTCAAGTAGCTCTCATAGTTACGGCGGATCTCTTCGAGGGAATCCCCTCCGAATTTCTCCATGAATGCCTGAGCGACTTCCCAAGCGACGACATTCTCCATAATAACGCCTGCTGCCGGCACTGCGCAGGTGTCTGAGCGTTCGACTTGGGCAGTGAAAGGCTCTTTCGTGTCGATATCAACGCTTTGCAGCGGTTTGTATAAAGTGGAGATTGGCTTCATAACGCCGCGGACAACGATAGGTTCTCCGGTAGTCATGCCGCCTTCGAATCCTCCCGCACGGTTCGTTGCGCGGTGAAAGCCGCTATTCTCATCAAAATGAATGGCATCATGCACCTTGGAACCGCGAAGCTTAGCCGCTTCGAAACCAATACCGATTTCACAGCCTTTAAAAGCTTGAATGGACAAAACGGCTTGTGCGATTCTTCCGTCGAGCTTACGATCCCACTGGACATGGCTTCCCAGACCCACTGGTGCGCCTTCTACGATAACTTCAACGATACCTCCCAAGGTATCGCCGTCCGCTTTGGCCGCATCAATGGCTGCAACCATCGCAGCCTCTGCCTCCGCGTCGACAACCCGGACAGGCGACTCCTCGGTTATGCGGATCAGCTCATCTATCGGCAGTTCAGGAGCTTTAGCTTCGACTTCTCCAATCCGTACGACGTGGCTTGCCAGCTTGATTCCGAACTCCTCCAGAAGCTGACGGGCAACGGCTCCGCATGCGACGCGCATAGTCGTCTCGCGAGCGCTCGAACGTTCCAGAATATTCCGGAGGTCGCGCTGGTTATATTTAAGTCCGCCGCTCAAATCCGCATGACCCGGACGCGGGCGGTTTACTCTGCGCTTGCCTTCCACCGTATCCGGCTGTTCTTCGATGTTCATAATTGACGTCCAATGTTTCCAGTCATTATTCTCAACAACAAGAGCGATCGGAGCCCCGGTAGTTCTGCCGTGACGTACTCCGCCTACGATACTTGCTGTATCTTTCTCGATCTGCATCCGGCGTCCCCGGCCATGACCTTTTTGCCGTCTATGTAATTGATGATTCATTGCCTCAAAATCAATCGTTATATTACTTGGAAATCCTTCAATAATCGCGGTCAGCTGCGGACCATGTGTTTCCCCCGCCGTTAAATATCTCACAATCTTGCTCCCTCCCTAATCCGAGCGCTAATCGTGCCAAGGACACTTTAGCGCTTTCAAGCGACTAAGTTTTTCTATCATTATAGTATACCACCCTGCGTTTGACAACCGCGCACGCAAAAAACACGCCTTGCCCGTCAGCGGCACAAAGCGTGTTCCATCGGCCTTTGTCTTCTCCGAAATGAGAGCGGATGATTATCCCCCTGCAGACTGCTTCTGCCTGGGCCCAATCGGCTCCACCATTTTCGGATCATTCATCATGCCTAGAATCTGAACAGAATCTGTTCCAAGAATCTGAGCGCATTCCTGCATGGTGATGAACCCCCGTCGATAAGCAGAAATCACTTTTCGTTTATCCATGTCAGTCCTCCTTGAGAGACGGTACTCCAAGTATGGGTAAGAATGGGAAAAGTTATACTTCTACTTCCCTTTTTTACGGTAAAAAAAGGTATCTGCGGGTTCAAGATCGTATTGAGCCGGTGAAAAAATCTGCTCTGTGGAGCCAACGAACAAAATGCCGCCCGGTTTCAGCGCTTTGGAAAACTTCTGATACAGCCTGTCTTTCGCTTCTTCCGTAAAATAAATAATCACATTCCGGCATATAATCAAATCGAATCCCGAATCGAACCGGTCCTCAAGAAGATTCTGCTTTTGAAATCTGACGGCTTTCTTGAGCTCATCTGCAATATGATATACGGTTTGCTCTTGTTTAAAATACGTTTGAACGTAAGCGGCAGGTACGTCTTTAAGAGAACGTTCCACATAAATGCCGCGGCGGGCTTTCTCAATGGCCCCGTCGTCAATATCGGTTGCCAATACTGAGGTATCCCGTAAAGCGCCCTGCTGCGCCAAGATCATCGCCAATGTGTAGGGCTCTTCCCCTGTAGAGCATGCGGCACTCCAGACTTTAAGATTGCGGCTCACAGCTCTAAGCTCAGGGAGAAACTTACTCTCAAGCACTTCCCAGCGATTCGGATTCCTCCAGAATTCTGATACATTAATGGTCATGCGATCCAAAAACTCATGAAACAATGCTTTGTCTTTGGTCAATGCTTCGTAATACGCCAGGAAGGTATCATACCCTTTCTTGGTGCGCAGAGTCGTTAAACGCCGCTTCATCTGCGCTTCTTTGTATAAAGCGAGATCAATGGAAGTAAATTCTTTAATCTTACGTATGAACAATGGAAAGTCATCGGTCTCCAATCCGTATCCCACCTCTGATGTAATCGTCCGTGAAATATTCCATGAGACTCATCTAAATTCCTGCTTAAAAGAAAAAGATATGAGCCGATTGTGCCCATATCTTTTCTTCAAGCGCGTATGTCGATCTTACAGCCAGCGGGATACGTCGCGTTTATAATCCAGAACTTCTTCCGGTTTGAAGAAATGGTTGATTTCACGTTCAGCGCTTTCAACAGAATCCGAACCGTGAATCAGGTTAAGTCTCGTATGTAATGCGAAATCGCCGCGAATCGTTCCCGGTGCTGCTTCGAGCACATTGGTTTTGCCATTTAGAATCCGGGAAAGTGCAATAACCTGCTCTCCCTGCCATACCATTGCAAAGACAGGTCCTGATGTAATAAATTCAACAAGCGGCTCGAAGAAGTCTTTACCTTTATGCTCGGCATAGTGCTCCTCAGCCTGCTCCTTTGTCATCAGCATCAATTTGCCGGCTACCAATTGAAAGCCTTTTTGTTCCAGCCTTTTGATAATTTCGCCAATCAATCCGCGCTGGACACCGTCTGGTTTTACCATAAGAAATGTTTTTTCCATGTCATTTGCCTCCATCTGGTAGTCATGTTTTCCTGCCCTTACTGTACAGGGGTTTTATTACAGATACAATGAAGAATTGCACACTAGACCTACAAGGAAAAGTACCGCTCACCAATTCGGGTTCAATGCGAACGGTTGGCTATGAAATGCGCCACCTGAATAAGGTCCTGCTTAGCCCGGATGTCCGGCAAAGGCTCAAGCGCCTCGATAGCTTTGGCTATATAGCGGTCTGCGAGCGCGCTCGCCCGCTCAATCCCGCCGCTGCGGCGGATCATATCCAGCACCCGGCTGACATCCGTCTGACCGTCCGCTTCGTGAATACGTCTCAGCTCAGCCTGAATGTGCGGACGCAGTTTCTCATCCTGCAGGGCAAATATGACCGGCAGTGTAATGTTGCCTTGTTTAATGTCACTCCCGGGCGGTTTGCCGATTTCTTTCTCCGTGCCGCACAAGTCCAGTATATCATCGCGGATCTGAAAGGCCAAACCAACGTTGTAACCGAACGAATACAGACGGTTAGATACAGACTCCGGAGCATGTGCAGCCATAGCACCGAGCTGGCAGGAGATCGCGATAAGAAGAGCTGTTTTACGCTTAATCCGCAGAAGATAATCACGCAGGCTCTGATCCGGGCGAAAAAAGAACCGGATTTGCTCCATTTCACCGATTGACATCTCTACCAGGGCTTTGGATAAAATTTGGTGCACACGCGGATTGTCAACGTGAGCCACAATTTCCAGACCTTTAGCAAAAATATAGTCACCTGTATACATCGCGATGCGGTTGTCCCATTTGGCTCTGACGGTATCTTGCCCGCGGCGTTTATCCGAATCATCGATTACATCATCATGTACAAGAGATGCGGAATGAAACAGCTCCAGCGGGACCGCGATGTATTTGAGCTGCTGGATATCATAACGGCCGAATTCACCAGCTAACAGGACGAGAACAGGCCGGATTCGTTTGCCCCCGGCCTTGAGTAAATGCATGGACGTTTCAGTCAGCAGTGCGTGATCCGTCTGCAGATGCGCTTCCAGTTCGCGCTCAATTACGCCCACGTCTTTTTTCTTCCGAACATATATGTTAAGAATTTTCATTCTGTCACCCGCACCCTCGTAATATCAGACCAAATCTGAATAGGCACCTGCTCCGGTAAAAAGCCAAGTTCCCACGCATACTGGTAATACAGCTCAAGGCCGCTCCACTGGTCAGGACCAAACTCATAACACAGATGACTGAAATAATGGTGCCAGTAAGTTTCGGTGCCGCCGATCGTACGTACGGCTTCACTCACAACGCCGGTTAAATCCTGAAGGGACTTCCTCTTGCTCTCAACAAACCCGTCCCATACTTTCTTCACAAGCTCCGGGGAGCGTTCAATGGTTGATTTGCGTACAGCCCAGACGGCAAATGACATCCAGCGGCCTGTCCAGTCTTTCCATTCTTGTCCCAGGTCCGTGACGGTATACCCGTTATCCAGCCAGCTTGCCTTAATTGCATGATCTCCGATAAGCAGTGCCCCGTCATGCTCCGGCATCATTTCATCCAAATCCGGACGGGCGTATGTGTAGGCGGGCTTGCCGCCGTATTTTTTTTCCATAATGATTTTCAGCAAATTATTCGTTGTGGCCGAAGTCGTGGGCAGAGCAATCCTGCCGTTCCTAAGTTCCTCAATCGGTTTTTTGTGAAAGAGAAGGAGTGAATTTACCGGACCCAATGCGCTTACGGATAAATCCGGAAGAAGCACATAATCTTTGAACGACTCCCCGTATGCAAACGATGAAATCGCACTCATGTCTATTTCACCGGCTGCAAGCGCGCGGTTCAGTCCTGTCGGCACTTGTTTGACAAACTCAATTGAATTGCCCATTGCATGCATCGGAAAGTGATGAAACACTGGCCAGACGTTAGTAAAATCAATCCTTCCGATCCTCAGTTTGTTCTCTGTTGTAGTCATTGCCTTCTCCCCATCTTCTGAACAGTTCATGATCCAAGTCCATGTTGTCTAGTACCTTCCCCACCAGAAAGGAAATGATATCTTCTATCGTCTCAGGACGCTGATAAAAAGCCGGCATAGCCGGAATAAGCCGGACGCCCATTCTTGCCAAAGTCAGCATGTTCTCCAGGTGGATCGCATGCAGCGGCGTTTCGCGGGGAACAAGAATAAGCCTGCGCCCTTCTTTGAGCATAACATCCGCTGTGCGTTCAAGCAGATTATCCGATGCACCGCGCGATATCCCCGATAGTGTTCCCATAGAACATGGAATCACTACCATGCCTTCGGTCCGGAACGAGCCGCTTGCAATGCTTGCTCCAATATCTTTCACAGAATGATATTCATAGGAAGCCGGGTATCCGCCAAATTCAGCGTCCAGCGTCTCCTTGCGTCTGGTAACGACCCAATCCAGCTCTTCGTGAAGCACCCGCCACCCTGCCTCTGTAATAACAAGGTGGACAGGCAGACTTCTTGAAAGCAGCTCCTTAACTAGCGTGACCCCATAAGCAGCACCGCTCGCCCCCGTTATTCCGACAACCCAGCCTTTCTTCATTTAAAAGACTCCATCAGGACGTCGATCAACGTGAAAGTAAACACAACTGCACTGAGTACCCCGTTCATCGTAAAGAAAGCCGTATTGAGTTTGGACAAATCTTTGGGCGATACAAGCCTGTGCTCATAAAACAAAATAATATAAGCAATAAGAATGCCGACTAAATATAACCAGCTTAAACTAGTCATAAAGAACAGCGCGATCAGCCCGACTGCCGTCAGCACATGAAGGATTTTAGCGGTAATTAACGCCGTTGGAATTCCGAATCGGCCGGGAAATGAATGAAGTCCCTCCTCACGGTCAAACTCCACGTCCTGGCAAGCATAGATCAGATCGAAGCCTGCGCTCCACATGGCAACGGTTATAAATAACACAAGAGATGCCAGCGTAATTTCACCTGTAATCGCCACCCAGCCGCCTAGAGGCGCCAGGCCGAGCGTAATACCGAGTACGAAGTGGCAGGCCCAGGTAAAGCGTTTGGTATACGAGTAGAAAACAAGAAAGAAGACCGCGACCGGCAGCAGGTAGACAGACAGCATATTAAGCTGAGCAGCCGACCAGAAGAGCAGAAGGAAGGATAGCGCGACGAACAGCATAACCTCCGTAATCGAAATAAGACCGGCCGGAATAGCCCTGCCCGCAGTACGCGGATTCTTCTTATCATATTTCTTATCGATCACACGATTGAGCGACATGGCAGCCGTACGGGCTCCAATCATGGCAAGTGTAACCCAACCAATCTTAGACCACTCCGGCAGTTCCCCCGTCAGGACAACCGCTCCGAGAATAGCTCCCATATATGCAAACGGCAGGGCAAAAATGGAATGTTCAAATTTGATCATTTCCAGAAATATTTTAACTTTACGAATGAATTGCTGCATCTGGCTGACTCTCCTGACTTGAATTCCCTTTCACACCCATGTGCAGCGCTGCAATTCCACCGGTAAGCGGATAAGCTTCGACCTTCTCAAGTCCGGTACCGCGGAAAATTTCGGCAAGCTGCTTGTGATCTGGAAAATGTATAAGTGATTCCGGGAGCCATTTGTATTCATCATAGGATTTGGCAATTAGTTTACCCAGCAACGGAAGCACTTTTTGAAAATAAAAATAATAAAGGGACCTGAAAGGCTTCCAGGTTGGTTGAGACAGTTCAAGCGAAACGACTAATCCTCCGGGCTTAACCACACGCTGCATTTCCCGCAGAACCTGCTTTAGGTCCGGGACGTTGCGGAGTGCAAAACCGATCGTCGCGTAATCAAACGAATTGTCCTCAAAAGGCAGGCTCATCGCATTGCCCTGGACAAGACGGATTTGCTGGCCCAGCCCCTTCTCACGGACCTTTACGGCTCCGTAATCCAGCATATTCTGACTGAAATCAAGTCCGACCGTCGGCCCGGTTTGGCTCTGCTCGGCTAACGAAATAGTCCAATCACATGTGCCGCAGCAAATATCAATTGTACGCGATCCCGGTTTCACTCGCATTTTGGCCATCGTAAATTTCCGCCAGGCCTTATGCCTGCGGAAGCTTAGAATGCTGTTCATTAAATCGTATTTGGGTGCGATTTTCTCAAACACCGAATGAACAAACTGTTCTTTCGTTTTGCCCTGCTGCACGACTCTCCCCCCCACCTATCTTTCTTCGAGTAATCTTGCCTTGGAATTAAAACGAAAAAACGGCTCGCCAATGTGAAACAGTTCACTTGCGAGCTTGTCCGAATCCAGCTGCTTTAATTTGTTCCCCAGTTGGGTCAGCTGATCATCAAGCAGAACGTAAAGCTGAGAAAGGACGTTATATTTGTGCAGAAGGGTACGGAGCTTGCCCGGATCCTCTTCACCTGCTTGAATGAGTTTGCGTTCATCTTTGGAGCCGTGCTGGAGAATGTGCCAGTACCCCCAGCTGCCTTCGAAATCATTCAACGACTCACAGCGGAAGATCTCTTTGAAAATCACTTCACAACGGGTAAAATCGGATAGAAGCTCCGGCCAGACAAGACGGTGAGCTTCGTCCATCAGCCCGCCGAAAGCCCGGAACAAATACGATTTAATCTCAACCGAGAGACGAAGATAATCTTCAGAAGTGAGTTTGAGCTGCTTCATAGTTAAGTAAAAGTCCGTCTTAAGTTTGTTCAAGTCGCATATAGCCGTGGAAAGTCTCATGATCAGGTCAATCCGGCCGGCTTGAGATAATAAATGATAAAAACGCGAGCTGAAGTAATCGCCCGCGAGTACTTTCATCTGGCGGGATCTAGCCGCTTTCTTCTCCTTGACGTCACTCGATACCGTCACTTCGTCATGCGTATCGAGTCCCAGCTGGACAAGCGATGTAACGAGAGCAAACAGTTCGGATGAAGAATTCAGCCGGGAATCCCTGCTCAAAAAAGCATACAGCAATCTCGCCCGAAATTCTGGAAAATCAGGCAGATCCGTATGCAGCCGGATCATGTCATAATCCGTATATTGTTTAGCGATCTCGGGGATCCGATATGAATTCATACAAAAAGCCTCCGTACATGTGCCTATTTCCTAGATCGTATCTAAGCAATTATAGCATAACCTTTTGAATGGCGCACAAGCATTTATTCCGGGTAACGCTGCTGCCATTTCTTAGTATAGGTCAGCTGAAATCTCCGCTTAAGTTCGCCCGCCAGCAGCTGCTGCGTCTCAAACGATTGGAGCGGAGCAAGTCTCTTGGCCTGTTCCCTGGCCGCTTCCATAGCTATAACAAGCTGCGGCCCCGGGGCTCCGGGATCCCGGCCATACTCCAGCACACGGATCAATACCCGGCTAATGTTCGACGTCCGCTGGAGGGAGGACTGCGCCAGCCGGTAAAGATCCCCATAGACGACTCTAGGTTCGGCACTTCCAGGCAGCAGCAGATCGACGGACAAGATGGAATGATTTAGTTCCACTTTGCGTACCCGCAGCTGAAGCGGCAGCCCTGCCATGTAATCCACGAGATTAAGCTCCGTCAATTCCGAGCCTGATACATGCTGCCAGGTATATGCTCTTTGGCTCACAGCAAGCTTATCCAGCAGCGGAACAGAGCTCATCGCCATAACTATAGCCGCACATAAGGCGGCTGCCAGAACAATCCGTTTATCCATTCTCATTGTACAGGGGCACCTCCTGTCTATACCCCATTGTACAATGAAAAAAAGCAGGCTATGCCTGCCGGCGCAAATTATTGTTCCGTTTCCACGTTGCCGAATTTCGTCATAATGATCGCTTTGCCGCGCACTTTGACTGCCGAAGTGTGTTCTGTGAATTGGGCAATCATGACCTCGCCCTTATCGAGCTTCTCCGTATGATGAAAGCGGGTGTCCTGTCCTCTTGTCAATCCGATTACATGAACGCCGTTTTCTTTCGCTTTAATAATAAAATAATCGCCCTGCTGTTCCATTGCTCTACCCCCATATGTCCAGGCTGCTTAGCCGAAATTGCTTACAATTTATCATGCTTAAAAAGACGGCGCCTGTCAACCTCTATCCAACCTTCTAAGGTGCTGACGGCTTAAGACGGATGATCTTATCGTCATCTCCTGCGGGTTTGCCGCGGCCGTCACGGTTGTTCGTCAGCAGATACAAGAAGCCGTCTTTGCCTTCCGATACCGTACGGAGCCTGCCGAAAACGTCCTTGTAGGCCAACTCTGCAGCCGTAATGCGGTACACAGGCGGCTTACCGGCATCGCCCGGGCTTCCTTGAGCAGCCGGTCCGCTCTTCTTCTCCGCTTCCAAGCTAAAGACCAGCAAACGCGTACCGCGGAGCCCTGCCGCGACAAGGCGCCCCTTCCAGGGGCCCTGGGTGACGAATGTCATGCCCGAAGGGGCCCATGTATCCCGGCCGCTGTGAAGCAGCGGGGGAATCAGCGCAGGTGACGAGACGCCATCCTTGGCCGTTGTCTCGTCCCCTTCGATGAGCGGCCAGCCGTAGTTGCCGCCCGGGATCACGACGTTCAGCTCATCATGGGCCGACTGGCCGTGCTCGGAGCTGAACAAATTCCCGCTGCCGGGTTCCCATGCCAGCCCCTGGGCGTTGCGATGCCCCCAGGAATAAACAGGCGAACCCGGGAATGGATTATCGTCCGGTATCGTGCCGTCCGGACGGATTCTCAGAATTTTACCGCCGAGACTCTGCTGATCCTGTGCGAGAGATGGCTCGTATTTGTCACCGGCGGTGATATAGAGCATTCCATCGGGCCCGAATTTAATCCGGCCCCCGTTGTGATTCTCCGCACCCGGGATGCCGTCAATCAAGGTCCGGTCAATACGGGCGGTATCCCCTTCCTGAACCAGCCGCAGGACCCTGTTCCTGGTCTCTGCACCGCTGGTGTAGGTATGGTAGACATATAAGTATGAATTCGTATCGAAAGCCGGATCAAGCGCCAGCCCGAGCAGGCCTCCCTCGCCGCTGCTGACAAAAGGCTCCTCTAGTGTAAGAAGCGGCTTCTCCTGAAGCTTGTCTCCTTGAATAACGCGAACCTTGCCTGGTCGTTCCGTAAAATATATGCGATCGCCTGACGCAAATGCGATCTCCCAAGGAACGTTAAGACCGGAAGCAACAATCTCCGTATCATAGCCTGTCTTACTGATCTCTTGCAGCTTAGGCACTACCGGTTTATTTCCTTCAGCTGTGCTTTCTTGATTACTGCGATCCGTTGTGACCTGCTGATCACAGCCCGACAAGACAATGGCACATGCAGCAAACAATGTCCCCCATAAATATATACGCTTTTTGAAAGGCTGGTTCATTGCAGACCTCCTTTATACCGTTAAGCTCATCGTAACATAGCCGCACACTTTTACCAAAAAAGAGTAAATCCAAGCGAATCCAGCTGAAATTCTTGCAGCTTTAAGACATAAACGCTCATCCTTAGACGCCATGAACAAAAAAAGCCTCCGATTGGCCTGGGCCTGCTCGAAAGCTTGTTTGTATGTACAGCTTAATGGTCGGAGTAGCGGGATTTGAACCCACGGCCTCACCCACCCCAAGGGTGCGCGCTACCAGACTGCGCCATACCCCGACGCCGTAACCCGTAATCGGGTTTTGAATGATAAAATCATTATAATTTCGTCCGGCGATGTTGTAAAGAGGTTTCTGGTCCCCATGTATCTATTCATGTCTATATTAATATTGAATAGAGGAAAGTATCCCATCCTCGAAATAAACGTAGGTATCCGAATAATACACCCACTGAGAATACGTCCCATAAAGGCCTTCATAAGAATTCGTACGTTTTGGATACCCCCATGACATCACAACCATATCTTGATTCATGCCAACCATTATTTTTTCGGCACGGATCGCATCCCAGGCCTTTTGCGTCCAATTATAGGTTTTGTAAGGATTCTCGGTTAAAAATCCCGATATTGAATCTTCAGCCAATGGGCTGATCGGAACCGTATAATCATAATTGCCGTCATTAACCAGAATCGCCCCGTCACCGATATAAGTAATCTTTACTTTCGTTAGGTTAGGAAGTCCTACATCCGAGAATAAATCGGAAGGTTTGTAGACCCACAGATCTTGATTAAAATACTCGGCAAGCTCTGAGTAATTCGCTAGCTGTTGAGGAAAGTACATAAAGGCTGTATTAAAATACTTGCTGCGAAAGCTTTCAAAATTATAGGCATACCAGTAATTCGAGTATGAATTTCCCGTTTTACCGAATTTATCGTTCCAGGCTTTATACAGGTTCCTTAAATTTTGTTCCACGCTGAAATTCCCGCCGCTGATCTGAATATCATTGTTCTCGCCCCACACCACATTCAAATTCAAGTAGTTGGTCATGAACACGAGCGGAATATAGACCACATCATTAACCGCAATCGGATAATAATTCAAACGGAGAACTTCCCGGCCGAATTTTTTGTCACTCGATTGGCTTGTGTCTCCTCCATCGAAATTGTTCACATTGAGTTCCGTTCTGATGATCATAGGACTGTTGGTCTTAAAGAAAACGACACCGGAAGAGGTGTTCACTCTAAACGTGCGATACTTCTCATCCCATTCCGGAGAAATACCCAGCTCCGATAACACTCCCCACATAGGCACATAGATGGCATTGTTGCGGACGATCGGCTGATACTGGCCCTCGAATTTTTTATCATTCACGAACAATTGATAGCTGCTGTTTGCCGCATGGGATTCTAAAGGAATCGAAACCATGAATATAGCGATTAAACATAGAAACTTCAACAATTTTGACATGTTAGCAGACCCCTTTATGTTCTCTTTTCCCGGAACTCTCTTTATACTGCCAGGAATTATTTGCCAAAGGGAATTATAACTCTGCATAAGGTTTTTATCAATAATTTTTTGTGACTTTAGGCCTACTAATTAGGATTGTTACATTTCTGTTCTTCCATTTAGTTAAATTTTAGTTAAATAAATGCCCGATTGCTAAAAAGACAACCGCGCGCCTTATTAGGCACACGGTTGTCTTCTTCTGAATCGTATGTAGAGAAGCGATTATTGAATGCCGTCTCTCAACGCTTTGCCAGGTTTGAAAGCAGGAATCTTGCTGGCAGGGATTTCGATTTCATCGCCAGTTTGCGGGTTGCGTCCTTTACGTGCGGAACGTTCGCGAACTTCGAAATTACCGAAACCAACCAGTTGAACTTTGTCGCCCTGCTGCAGAGCTTCGGAGATTGCATCGAATACAGCGTCAACCGCTTTCGTCGCATCCTTCTTGGAAAGCTCGGAGGTCTCAGATACTTTAGCAATCAGTTCGGATTTATTCATGCCTTTCACCTCCCTCCCAAAATATCTACTAAATCGTTGTTACTTTCTGTTTTCACCGTTTCGTCAAAAAATATACATGAACTGGGCCAAAACCCCAGTCCCATCAACGAAAAACGAGTACAGAGGAAAACGAACAAACTTATAGTAATATACGTGTGAGCTTATTTCAAGTCTAGGGGGGTGTTTTTGTGGAAAATGCACAAAAAAACAAGGATATTCTTGGAGAACCGATGGTTCTCTTGAAAATATCCTTGTTTTGTTCACTAGAATCATAGAAATGTCAAGTAGTTCCGGCCACTTACAAGATAATTGCGATCAGGCCGCCTGAACCTTCGTTAATGATACGTCCGAGCGTTTCCTGGAGCTTGTAGCGGGCATTGTCCGGCATCATCGCCAGCTTGCCTTGAATACCTTCGCGTACGATGGAATGAAGAGAGCGGCCAAAAATGTCCGATTCCCATATTTTAAGCGGATTGTCCTCAAAATCCTGCATCAGATAGCGGACCAGCTCTTCACTCTGTTTCTCTGTACCGATAATCGGCGAGAATTCCGATTCTACGTCGACGCGGATCATGTGAATGGAAGGAGCGGTAGCCTTGAGCCTTACTCCGAAGCGTGAACCTTGACGAATGAGCTCAGGCTCATCGAGTGCCATCTCAGCCAGCGTTGGCGGTGCGATGCCGTAGCCCGTCGTTTTGACCATTTCAAGAGCCTCTGCGAACTGGTCGTACTCCCTCTTGGCATGCGTAAACTCCTGCATCAACTGCAGCAGGTGATCTTTCCCACGAATCTCTACGCCTACTACTTCGACCAGAATTTTATCGTAGAGCTCATCCGGTGCATACAGGTCGATTTCGGCTACACCCTGCCCCATATTCATTCCTGCAAGAGCTGCACGGTCAATGAACTCATATTCGGAGAATTGTCCCACGACCCGCTCCACATCGCGCAAACGCCGGATATCTTGAACGGTGTCTCGAACAGAATTCTCAAAATGAGTACGCAGCCAGTGTTTCTCCGGAAGAACCATGACCCAGCTCGGCAGATTCACATTCACTTCGTGCACAGGGAATTCGTAGAGGACTTCCCTCAGCACGCCGATCATTTCATCCTCGCCTGCCGTAGCTACACTCATAGTGACTACCGGAATGTCATATTTGCTTTGCAGCTCGCTTCGGAGCTCCTGAGCCGGTTCGCTGTTAGGCTTCTGCGAATTAATCACGACGATGAACGGCTTGCCGACTTCTTTCAGTTCCGTAATGACCCGCTCCTCAGCCAATACGTAGGAAGAACGAGGAATATCGGAAATCGTGCCATCCGTTGTAACCACAACCCCGAGCGTTGAGTGCTCCTGTATGACTTTGCGCGTTCCGATTTCAGCTGCTTCCTGGAATGGAATCGGCTCATCAAACCATGGCGTCGAAATCATACGGGGACCATTCTCATCTTCGTAGCCCTTGGCTCCCTCAACGGCATAGCCGACACAATCCACCAGCCGTACGTTTACATTCAATCCCTCCGCCACGGATATTTGCACGGCATTATTCGGAACGAACTTCGGCTCGGTCGTCATAATCGTGCGCCCTGCCGCACTCTGCGGGAGCTCATCCGTGGCTCTGATGCGATCGGTTTCACTCTGGATGTTAGGCAGTACGACGGATTCCACGAAGCGTTTAATGAAGGTCGATTTTCCCGTACGGACCGCTCCAACGACCCCCAGGTAAATATCTCCTCCCGTTCGCTCAGCAATGTCTTTAAAGATATCCACTTTCTCCAAGAGAATCCCTCCTACAGGTTGTTAAATGAAGCGAGAGCCACGATACGTTCTTTAGCCGGCCTTCCTTTTGCCATCCGTATGCGACATAACTCGTACATCATTTGGACTTGTAACCAATATATGTGCCGGTCATGGAAATATGCCAGGCATTCATCTCTGAAAAAATATATGAGCCCGCGTGAAGGATTATGCGCAAACAGCAAAAACCCCCTTCTCCGAATTTCAAGAAAGGGGCCGCAAGGTTTCGGCTTTTACGAGATATACAAGTTATTTCATGACTGGAACCGGTATCTGCTTGCCCGCATCCCATTCGTAATCGAACGATTGAATCGGTACGAAATGACCTTCCTCTACAAGAAGCGGAAGCAGCTTTTGGCCCTTCTTCAAAGTCGGTTGAAGCTGCTTCTCTCTGATAAGGCCGGCAAGATCCGGGCCATAATCAATGGCTACTTTACCTGTCTCGTGGACCAGAAAATGAATAAGACTCTGGCGGTTAAACACGCTTTTAATCTCAGGCGCCTTCATGTTCAGCTTATCGAAATCAACATAATAAAAGCCGGGAGAATACAATTCACCGCCAGGCACGGCCGCATTATTTTTGCCGAAATAATCGTAAACCTTCTTCTGGATATCCGAAACGGCCCGGTAAGCGATCAGATCAAACATTTTTACTCTGGGCTTATCCTCGGGGTCGACAAGCACATACATATAATCCCCGCCGCTTTCGTAAGCGTTAGCGGGAAGGTTCGTCAAATAACCGCTGTTTTTCAATTTCTGAAAATCGATTACATATTTCTCATAGAGCGGGGTATCCATGTCACTGTTCTTGATCGGGTAGACACTTTTCTTCTGGTGATACGTCTCGATACTTTGCTGAACAACTGCTATGTATTCACTAGGATTTGTCTGATTTTCTTTCTTCATTTCTTTCGGATACATACAGCCGCCGAGTAAAGTTAGCGAAATAAGAGCGGCAATGCACACCAACATGCGTGAAGCATAACCGCCTCTTCTGATTTTCATGACCGAGCCCCTTCCTGGCTTTTCATTTATTCCAGTTGGTACCATCTAGGTTCCCATTATTTATCACCAATTATCTTCTTCTTTTTGCCTGGCCAGCTGCGCACGAACAGCCGCTTTGAGCGGGTCCTCGGGAACCTGGACGGTCGTATCCCCGGTGAGCCGGGCTTGGCACGCCAGACGGGTGCCGGATTGTATCAGATCCCCAAGCTTCAGACATTCGTTCTTGGCAGGCGCAGTTAACCCGCTCTGATCTTCTACATGCACTTTACACATGAGGCAGCCAGCCCGGCCTCCGCAACGGGTCCGGATTCCTGCGCCAGCCTGCCGGCCCGCATCCAGCAGTGTCAGCTTCGGACGGACAGACACGGTCCGGTTATCCGGCATAAAAGTCACTTTGATGGTACGCTGATTCATCCGGCACACATCCTTTGTATTAGCGTTCACGTGTCTTCTCTATCCTTTATAATCAAGCAGTCAGGCATAAGCTTAGCTATTTGCTGAGACGTCTCCTCGCTCCATGTGTGTCTGGCGATTATATCCTGAAGAACGGGCAGGTGGCAGGCAATGTCCCTGTTCATGACCTCCGCAATGGCCTCGTAGCGGTCCGGGCGGCCGCGCAGGATATTAAACAGAAGTTCGTGAGCAAGCGGCATTAAAGCCAGTGTTCCGCCACTAATCGTCCTGATCTCCGGATGTGTCCTGCGAAGATAGGAGGCTTCCACCGCATATTGCGAACCAGAAGTTCGCACTTGAAATCCTCCCACGAGTTCAACCTGAACCCCGTCTAACTCGTAATGGCTGAGAATGGATGTGTACATGTCCGTACAATTAAGCTCCTGCTCGTCCACAGCATATTCTGCCAGTGAGCGTGCGGCAATCTCAGCCTCAGGAGCATCCACATACACATCCAGATCCCTTGGCTGCGCTCCGATTTCGACCCCTTGCAGGGCAAGGCCGCAGCTTCCTCCTAGAAGCCACGCTGTGCCTGTTGGGCTCAGCAACTCCGTTATCCTGCTTACAGCTACCGTCAGAGCGGGAAATAGTCCGGAATCCGCAGGATTCGTAACGCACTCTTCAGATTCCAGCCCCATCCGCGACATCTGTTTCATCGGCTTCCTCCTAGAAGTATGGCTTGTGGGTCACGGAAGCCGTGCCGGTCGTGCGGATAACGGCCTGACAGCCCAAGCGGTAACCGAGTTCGATTTCTTCGGGCTCCAGCCGGTTAAGCTCCGCCTCTGTGGGCGGTTCCAGCAGTTCCATGCCTTCTTTGACGAAGCAGCGGCAGCGTGCGCAAGTTCCGCGGGTGCAGGAGAATCCCCACTCCACTTTATTTTTCAAAGCCAGTTCCAGAATGTTTAAACCGGCCTCAGGCTCTACCGTCTTATCCCCATTACGTGTGCGTAGTGTAATCATGCTGCATGTTCCTCCTTGGTATCCACAAAGATGCAAATCTTTTTATGATGATTATAGCATTTAGCCGGCAGCTTTGGGAGACACATAGAAAAAGACCGCGGAGTGCACATGGCTACTCCTGCGGTCCCGGAATGATCTCTTACTGCTTCATGATCAGACTCATGAGCTGCTGCATGTTATTCCCGTCCAGCTTGCTGCTTTTGACGGCATGAATAATTTCCTTCACCGTCTGTTCGGGCACATCGATGCCGACGAGCTGGGATACCTGCTTGATCAGCTGGCGCAGCTGCGCTTCATCCTGAACAGTGGACGGTTTCACACCACTGGCAAGTTTCTGAATATCTTTTTCCGTTACGCTTTTACCCGTTTTTTTCTTAACGACATTAAGAATATCTTTAGGATTCTTGGGCACACTGCCGCCTCCTTACATGTTCCATCGGGTACGCCTAAGTAACCGGGCGTTAAACCTATGGTATTGTATGAAGGCTCGGCAGGATTGGTGTAGGCTAGAGAATCCATTTATTATTCTGATTGGCTATCTCCTCGATCTCATGCGTACGGCCCCGGCCCATGAGATCTTCCACAGCCGCACGAGGCTCTTTGCCTTCGAATAACACCTGATGAAGTTCAGAAGTGATCGGCATCGTCACGCCATATTCCTGGGCGAGCGCAAAAGCCGATTTAGTCGTTTTGACCCCTTCCACGACCATCCCCATCTTCTCCAGCACAGTATCCAGCGGCTCACCTTGTCCGAGCATATAGCCCGCTTTCCAGTTCCTGCTGTGTGTGCTTGTGCAAGTCACCACCAGATCGCCAATCCCGGCAAGACCCGCGAAAGTCATGGGATTCGCTCCCATCTCGACGCCGAGCCGGGCAATTTCAGCCAGTCCGCGGGTGAGGAGAGCAGCTTTCGCATTATCGCCGAATTTCAGACCATCGGATAATCCGGCTCCCAGCGCGATAATGTTCTTGAGCGCACCGCCGACTTCGACACCCGTTACATCCGGATTGGTATAGACCCGGAAGTAATTGCTGATTAATAAATCTTGAGCCTGATCAGCCGCTTCGGCGGTCGGAGACGCGACCACGATTGTCGTGGGACACTCACGGATGACCTCTTCCGCATGACTGGGACCGGACAGAACGACAAAGCGCCCCGGATCACAATGAGGAAGCTCCTCAGCCAGAACGGTTGTCATCCTTTTCAATGTCAGCGCTTCAAACCCCTTCGTAGCATGAATAATCAGGGTATCAGGAGAAATGAAAGGTCTGGCTTGAGCAGCCACTTCTCGCATACCGGCAGAGGGAACAACGAATATTACCGCATCCTTATTCTCCACTGCTTCGCGAATCGACGTTGTCGCCCGAATCCGGGGAGACAGCTGGATGTCTTTTAAATACCGGCTGTTCGTATGAAGCTCGTTAATTTCTTCGGCTTGCTGTAAATTTCTTGTCCACAGCGTTACATCAAGCTCGTTGTCCGCAAGCACAGAGGCAATAGCAGTCCCCCAGCTCCCCGCAACCAGCACAGATACTTGTTTAGTCATGGCGAGTCCCCCTTCTCATGATGGTCAAGCACAGCCCTGATGCTCCATTGTAATCAAAAGCTACAAGTTCTTGGAACCGATCTTACTCTCTCTGCCTTGAACCAGCTTGCTGATGTTGGTCCGGTGACGAATAAAAGTAAACAAGCCGATAATAATGACGCCCCATAAAATTTCAACCGGCCGGCTCATCCCCCATACAAAGAATGGTAAAAGTGCGGTGAACAGAAGCGAACCGAGTGAAACATACCGGGTAATAACAATGGATCCTATTGCGATAATTCCGGCAAAAAGCGCAGGCAGAAAGCAGAGAGTAGCCGTTACACCAATAGCCGTGGCAACACCCTTACCACCGCGGAAGCCGAAGAAAACCGGCCAGTTATGTCCAATTATAACGGCAAGACCGCAGGCTACATGAACCCAGACATCGTCGGGAGCCAGCCACTTGCCGATCCAGACAGCCAGGATGGCCTTGACAACATCGAGAGCAAGCACGAGAATAGCGGGACCCTTACCGAGTACGCGGAGCGTATTCGTAGCTCCTGCGTTCCCGCTCCCATGCTTGCGGATGTCAATTCCTTTGACCAGTCTGCCGATTATAAAGCTGAAACTAAGCGATCCTATTAAGTAAGCTGCCACTACAGGAATTATGTAGATCAAACGACTTCTCCCCTATTCGTCGTCAGATTTTCTGCGTGTAAACAACCGGATCGGTGTCCCCTCAAATCCGAAAGCAGCTCGGATTTTGTTCTCCAGGTACCGTTCATACGAGAAATGCATCATATCCGGTTCATTCACAAAGAACACAAAGGTCGGCGGCTTAACAGACACTTGCGTAGCGTAGTTAATTCGCAGCCGCTTGCCTTTATCCGTCGGCGGAGGATTAAACATAACCGCATCCGAAACGACATCATTAAGAACGTGGGTCTGAACCCGCATGGTATGCTGCTCAGCGACCTGGTTCACAACCGGCATTAATTTCTGCACGCGCGCTGTAGTACGGGCAGATACATAGAGTACGGGTGCGTAGGTCATGAACAAGAAATGGTCACGGATTTTTTGTGTAAACTGATGCATTGTCTTGTCGTCTTTCTCGACAACATCCCATTTGTTCACAACGAAAATCGCTGCCTTCCCTGCTTCATGCGCATAACCGGCAATATGTTTGTCCTGCTCGATAATGCCTTCCTCGCCGTTAATGACAACGAGTACCACATCTGCACGTTCAATAGCCTTCATAGCGCGCATGACACTGTATTTCTCTGTATTCTCGTACACTTTGCCCCGCTTCCGCATCCCAGCCGTATCGATGATCACGTATTTCTGATCGTCTCTTTCAAAAGGGGTGTCGATCGCGTCACGGGTCGTACCCGCCTGATCACTCACGATAACGCGGTCTTCTCCGAGAATAGCGTTCACAAGGGATGATTTACCGACGTTCGGACGTCCGATAAGAGCAACCTTGATAACTTCGTCCCCATACTCTTCGTCATTTTCTTCCGGAAAATGTTCGGAAGCGGCTTCAAGCATATCGCCAATTCCGATACCATGCGCCCCGGAAATACCGATCGGATCGCCAAATCCTAAGCTGTAAAATTCATAAATGTCATCCTGGCGCTGAATGTTATCCACTTTGTTTACAGCCAGAACGACAGGTTTACGCGAACGGAACAGCATTTGGGCCACTTCCTGATCGGCCCCTGTCACACCCGCTTTGGCATCCACCATAAAAACAATAACATCCGCTTCTTCAATGGCGAGTTCCGCCTGCATCCGGACGGATTTCAGAATCTGATCTTCGCCTTCAATTTCAATACCGCCGGTATCAATGACACTGAATTCACGGTTCAGCCACTCGCCAATACCATACAATCTGTCTCGGGTTATTCCCGGTTTATCTTCAACAATGGCCAGCCGATCGCCGATTATCCGGTTAAATATAGTCGATTTCCCGACATTCGGACGCCCGACAATCGCTAGAATGGGTCTTGCCATTCGGTTCACTCCTTACTGATTGGTCACTCAAATTCTCATTATTGGAAATTTCACATTCTTCATCATAGCAAAAAAGAGTCTTCTTGGCTATTAAAATGGTGTTACCCGCCTGTAATGCCCCTTAATTAGTGTTCTACAATGATGATTGTTCCATTTTTTAGGTCATGGGCATTTGCATCTAATATTTTTTCGAGGTCAAAAGCAAGCTGCTGAAGTTCATCTTCATTCTCCGCGATAAAAATAGGAGCGCCGCCGTCTACTTTTTTCCCATTTAGTACAGCAATCGCTTTAATTGTCGCCACTTCTTATGCCTCCTTATGCGGTCCGGCGGCGGATTCCGTAGGCATCCGGACAGCGGATTCAAGAACGGGAACCCGCTGCAGGGCTGCTACTGCTTTGGCAGCATCCTTGATTTGCGGGAGTACGAGAATTCCCAGAGTGCCGCTGTTCAAATCTAATTTTGCCATAGGCATGAGAGCCGGTTCACCGCTGTCTCTGTAAACGCCTAATACGGTAGACAGGTCATGAAGAATAGCCTGACGCTGGCCCAGATTTGCGATCGTGACGCGGGCATCTGGTCCCTTGGGAACAGCCAGAAGACCTATCGCCTGCTTGGCGATCAGCTCTCTGTCACTCTCCAGGCCGACGTTCATTATGTAGATACTGCCGACATACAGATTCGGTCCTTCAAGCCGTACATCCGTTGTCTGGATATCTACAATCTGATTCATGCTTTTACCGGTCATAAAAAATACGGAAATAAGCAATGCTGCGAGACCGGCTGCAGCTCCCCAGTACCAGGCGAATAACAAACTGAATAGGGAAGCCATCATGGAAGTAAAGATAACCAGATAGTTGCGCCCTTCGAATACCATAGCGATCCCTTCAATATAAGATGCTCCCCTGCGCACAAGCTCCATCTGGTCTACCTGAGTCAGGCTCTGCCTCTCCATATTGCGTACATCTCGGAACTGCTGGGCAGCCACCGTCAGGAACGTTACGGCCGTATAGTTTTTGTCGAATAAAGCCGGTACGGCAACCGCACCGAGGCCGGCGGCGATGACACCAAGCGACATGTGAATAATTTTACCATGAGGATAGGTCGGATATTGGCGATAGTCTGTCCGCAGCAGGTAGACACGGGCGGCGATCCCGAAGAACAAACCCATGACGATAGCGACGGTTTCTTTTTGTGATATAAACAGGGCAATCATTTTCTCCATCCTCGCTTTCGATCACTCCAAGTCCGGGTCGATGCCTTGAAACCCGCCCAGATTCCTTCTGCCGACGCCGTCATTAACCTTGCCAGAATGAATGCGAGGAGCCATTTATCCAGCAGGGAGGGTGTCCCCAGTACGACTGGCATCAACTCCCGGTTCAAATACAAGTAGCTTAGCTCTCCCAGTACGACTCCGATGGTCAAACAAGCAAATTGATCAGCCGCTCCTCGCTGCATGCCGACGACAAGAACCGCCAGGATCACAGCTATATCCCAATCCGGCCTCGTGACCACCATAATAGGATCTACGCTGTACAGCTCAAGCAGGAGGTAATAGATCGCAGACAGCAGCAGTCCCATGGATAGCAGATTGGCGGCATGGGAGACGTGACGGCTACGGAAACATACGAGCATGGCGGCAAGGAAAGTAACAACAACGGCCCCGTTCAAGATGAAACTCGGAGCTGTGACATTGAGGAACAATGCCGGGAGCCAGCACATAAAAAAAAGAAGTATGTCACGCCTGGATATACTTCTCATTAAGATTTCCCTCCAACCGCTCAAGAAAAAAATAAGCAGGATGAAGAAAAGCACGGAAGCAAGATAGCCTGGATTCATTTTGTTCACCTAAGATCTGTCTCTTTACTCCTAGTATGACAAAATAGCCCGTTTTTACTCTACTTGCGTCCAGTCCCATATTCAGTTAGGTCGATCCCTCTTGCCCCGCACCACTGCGCCATGCTGCCGGTAATGACAACGGGACGCTTCCATAATTCTTCTATCCGGTTCGCTCCAAGTGCCGTCATCATCAGACGGACTCCTTCATGCAGTTCGTCGATCCGCTCAATCAAAGCGGCCGTTCCTTCTTCCTGAAGCACTTTAAGCAGCAATCCTGCTATCCCCGCCGCAGATGCCCCTAGTACAAGGGCCTTTACAATATCCTCGCTGGTGCGGATTCCCCCCGTAGCCATAACGCTGCCCTTGGGGAAGACTTGCAGCGCTTCCAGCAAGGTTATACCGGTCGGCATCCCCCACTCGTTCAACCAGGAAAGAGGAACTTGGCGCCGGGCATTCTCAATTGCGGCAAAATTGGTTCCGCCCGAACCGCCTACATCCAGTATTTGAACGCCGGCCTCCCGGAGTGCCGCTGCATTCTCGCGCGGAATTCCAAAACCGACCTCTTTGACAATCACAGGCACTTGCAGGGCTTCTACAATGCGCTGTATCCTTCCGAGCATGCCATGGAAGTTCCTGTCCCCTTCCGGCATAATCAGCTCCTGCATGACATTCAGATGGATCTGAAAGGCATCTGCCTGGAGCATATTAACCGCACGCTCTGCTTGCTCCACATTCGCCTCGCTGCCTAGATTGGCGAATACCAGTCCGCCGGGATTCATCTGGCGTACCACTTTGTAACTGGATTCGTTACGCGGATCACGGATCGCAGACATCTGCGAGCCTACTGCCATGGCTAACCCGCACTCTCTCGCCGCAACGGCCAATTCCCGGTTAATTGCCTCCGTTTCGTCTGCTCCCCCGGTCATCGCATTAACGACAATCGGCGAACTCAATTTGAGTTCGCCGATTGTCGTATATAGTGCGACTGACTCAGTGGAAGCATCCGGAAGGCAATTGGGCACCAGCTTTACATCGGACAGTCCTTGATTACCGGACTGCCCGGTCTGGAGCGCATAGTGCACATGATCCATTTTGCGCGATGAGCGCATTGAGCTTCCTCCTGTTCAATCCATCTTATTTTTTGAATTTGGACAGCTTATCTCCGAAACGCTCTCCGAGCGTCATGGACAGACCTTGATTGCTCAGGGATACATTCTCGTTGCCAGCCAGTTCTTTCTGGTGGTTGGAGGATTTCTCCGGTCTGGAAGAATATGAAGTGGAAGCTGTTTGCGCAGGCGCTTCTTCCGTTTCTTTAATGCTCAGGCTTACACGCTTCTCAGCTGCGTTCACGTCCAGGACTTTCACTTTCACTTCCTGGCCTTCTTTCAGAACTTCCTGCGGAGTCGCGATGTGGCGGTGAGCGATTTGAGAAATATGAACCAGACCTTCAACACCTGGAGCAATTTCAACGAACGCACCGAAACCGGCCAGGCGTTTTACTGTACCTGTGATGATTTCACCCGTTGTGAAAGTTTTCTCAGCTTTCTCCCATGGACCTTCTTGAGTCGCTTTCAGGCTCAGGCTGACCTTATCTTTCTCCGGATCAACTTTCAGTACTTGTACGCTTACTTTGTCGCCTTCTTTAACGATCTCGGACGGATGCTCAACATGGTGCCAAGCCATTTCGGAAATGTGAACCAGACCGTCGATTCCGCCGATGTCTACGAATGCGCCGAACTGAGTCAGGCGTTGTACCGTACCTTCGTAAGTTTGGCCAACCTCGATTTTGCCGATGATTTCTTTCTTCTGTACTTCGAATTCTTCATCCAGCACGTCTTTTTGGGACAGAATCACTTTATTCTTCTCACGGTCGATTTCTTTGACTCTCAGACGAAGAGTACGGCCCTTGTAATCGCTGAAATCTTCTACGAAAGAGCGTTCAACCATGGAAGCAGGTACGAAACCGCGTACGCCTACGTCAACGACAAGGCCGCCTTTTACAACTTCAGCAACGGTAGCTTCGAGAATTACTTTCTCGTCAAGCTTCTGCTGAAGAGTTTCCCATGATTTTTCACTATCGATAGAACGCTTCGAAAGAACAAGCTTCTCTTTGTTATCATCGATTGTCACGACTTTAAGTTCTACTTCCTGACCTTCTTGAACCGCTTGATCCGCATTCTCGATTTGAACGGAAGAAAGTTCACGGAGAGAAATCGTTCCGTCGTACTTATAACCGATATCGACAATAGCTTGATCCTGCTCAACTTTGATGATTTTACCTTTTACGATATCGCCTTTTTTGACTGCAGCAGCTTGGCTCATTAATTCTTGAGCTTCTTGCTCAGCTTGGTTTTCATTCGCTTGGTTTTCATTGTTTTTGATTTCTTCTGACATAGGGATACGCCTCCTCAAAATAAACACACCATCGGTTAATTTGTATAAGCGGCTTCACTGTTTAGAGAGTGAAGGGGCTACACAACCGGGTTCGTTTTCAAAAATTAAGCGACCTTGTTCCGATATTCGTCGGCTAAGGCCTGAATAGCTTGCATAATGTGCTCGGTGACCTGTTCCAGATCAGGTGAACCTGATTCGGTGAAGGATGTTAAATCAACAGGCTTACCGTAGACGACCGTCATCCGGCGGAATAGCCGGTAATCGCCTATGATAGCAGCCGGAATAACGGCTGCACCAGATTTCAGCGCGAACATTGCCGCGCCTTTCTTGCCGATACCGCCTGGATTGTTGCGCGTTCCTTCCGGAAAAATCCCGAGCACATGACCGTCCCGAAGAAGGGAAATTGCACCCTTGATCGATTCTTTGCTGACGCCTCCACGTTTGACCGGAAAAGCGCCCAGTTTATTAATTATTGGACCAAGAACCGGAATTTGAAACAACTCCGCTTTTGCCATAAAGTGTACCTGGCGCTTAAGGCGGATGCCCACAGTCGGAGGGTCAAAATTGCTGATGTGATTCGAACACAGCAGCACCCCCCCTTCTTCGGGGATGTTCTCTCTTCCAATTACGCGAAGCCTGAAGAATAAGGCATAGAAAATATTGCAAAGTCCCCGCGCGAACCGGTAAAACATCATTGGTTCTCACCGCCTGTTCTCGATCGGCCTAACTGAAGAATGTACTCGACTACCTCGGGTACGGTCATATTCGTGCTGTCCAGCAGGACGGCGTCTTTAGCCTGAACTAAAGGGGAAGCCTCTCTGCCTTCATCCAGCCTGTCCCGGCGGGCGATATCCCTTTCCATATCATCAAGGGTCGTCACCGCACCTGCGCCTCGGACCTCTTCAAATCTTCTTTCGGCCCGCTTACGCACACTTGCAGTCAAATATACTTTGACCTCCGCATCAGGAAGTACATGCGTGCCGATATCGCGGCCATCCATAACGACACCCTTGGATGCGGCCATTTGCTTTTGTAAGTTCACAAGCAGCTCTCTAACCTCAGGGATTGCTGCAATTTGCGAGACATGATCGGTTACGGTCTTGCTGCGGATCGGGACAGATACATCCTGACCGTTCACAAATACCTGCTGGCCGTCCTTGCCGGGTACCAGGCTGATCTGCATAGCCGAAGCTGCCCGGGATACACCGGGGGCATCTCCAGGATCAATGCCGTCTTGGAGGGCTTTCCAGGTCACCGCACGATACATGGCTCCCGTGTCCACATAAATAAAGCCAAGTTCGCCCGCTACCATACGTGCGACGGTACTTTTGCCTGCACCGGCAGGTCCATCGATTGCGATATTAAATTTAGTCAAAACCAAGGCTCCTCCTAGTACAACCTTACGAACAAAAAAGCAGGCATAGCCTGCTAACGTTGTAAATTATACCATAGTCGGGAGGCAGATGCAAAAACGCTAGCGGGCGCATAGCGGCTGTCATGCCCTAGCGCTGCTGCTTCTGCGAATGCTGGACATAAGGATCTCCTTCGAGGGGATCGACTCTGGTCATAATGCTTCTTAGGGGAGCGACCTGCAGCAGCAGCTGGCTGAAGATCAGAAGAACCAGGACACAACCTACCAATCTTAACAGCATTCTTTCAACCCGATCGGAAAATTCAACAAACAGTTGCTCGTAGCTATCATAAGTTAAAGGCTCTTTACGTTGTGTAAATTTCCGGCTCCTCACGTGCATCCTCCTGTCAAACAGCTTGTCCTGGATGCAGTGTTACCCGAAACCGGTTAAATTATGTAAGACGCTGAATTAATTCTTCCGGAGATCGAACTGCTTCTCAAAGCAGTATTGGATAAGCTTCTGCCTATCGCGGTCCGCGATTTCACTGAACTGCAGCATCACGATTTTACGGCCCGATTCGAGAGGCTTGATGCGGACGGCTTCTGCTTTGAAATTAAGATGTTCGATAGACCCGTTCTTGTATGGCACCACCAGCCAGCAGTTGACGTGATCGGATGCTTCGACCTTCTCATCCCCGCCGCAAATAAACGACACGCCGCCGCCGCCCACGTCCTCGGTAAGAGCAATGAATGGAGTATGACCGGCGGAGGTAACCGAGACCTCGAGCTCGGCCGGGATGCGCAAGAAACTTCGCCGCTGTATTTTGGTGATTGATGCCGGATCCGGCTTAGCTATAGCTACGAGCTTGATCCCCTGCTCGCGAAATCCGATTACCGAAGACTGGAAGTAATTCTTGACACCCCCGTCGCTAACGTAGTAGGCATTCAATTCATCTCCCGTGTAGAGACGCTTCAGCCTGCCGGTACGCTCATTCATCGGAACTTCAATTAGAATCGTATCGGCCCGTACATCCGAAATTCTTGCTTTGTATTCCTGCTTGGCTTCTTCCTCGTCAATCGTATTGACCTGCAGGTGCAGAAGCTGGTTCACTTTCATTAGCTCAGCCACAGTTATGCCTCATCCCTCTTCCTATTCCTGCGCGGCGCGCTGATGCACCGGTTGCTTCTTCATTAATTATAGCACGCCCCCTCTATTTAGGAAGATCAAATTACGAACAAAAAGCGATTCCAGGCATCCCTGAAACCGCTCTTTCTCCAACTTATCCGGTATCTGATTTTATTGCTGCATGACCCACTATTTGGCTTCCTGAATATCTTCCTGGCGGATGGTCTCGACTTTTTCTTCCACTCCGTTATCGCCATTGACATAAATCCGGTAAATTTGCCCATTCATGGTTCCGATGAACTCATGGCACAATACTTCCTCGTTCATATCATTCATAATCAGAGCTTTCGTTTGACGGGTTACTTTTAATTTAGGACTCAGATGTTTCCTTGCTTCTTCTACCGAAATCTTAGGTTCTTGTCCCAGCAGCGGATGCTTCCTGTTTGCGAATACGTAATCCGTCCCCTGTAAACCGATGATTTGTCCGTCGTCTAACGCTACGTTAACTACAAGCTTTTCCGGGTACACTACCGTGTCTTGGTCTTGTCTGGCAAACGTCATGTTGCATATATTCTGATGGCGGTCAAAACTGACAGCCGTCATATTTTTATACCCATGACGCTCCAGGAACTGCTCAGCGGCTGCTCTGGATTGTTCCACGTTTAATTTAGCTGATTTGACATCCCGCGGGTTCAAGTAATAAATAAGCTGCCCGCCCTTTTTCGTGAAGTCCATAGAAAGATCTGTCCCGTTCTTCCCTCCGGGAAGCGTACAGGTATACGATTCATATTCACTGCCGCCATTGCCGTTCTTAACGACTTGGAATACGGCCGGATTGTTGACTCCGAGAAAAGCTGCCGCCTTCTGACGGACTTCCTGCTCACTAATATCATTCCCATCGAGCATCTTGGCACTGTATTTAGCCTGGGTTGACATAGTAAACGGACCTTCTTTTAAATCGTTATACTCCCCGACTTTTTTGTCCACTGTCTTGAAGCCGTCAATAATGGTATTGTCATTGGGCTCCGTATTATGGCCAAGAGCCGTCTGCACATCCATCCAGCGCAAGTTATTCGCGATAACCTTATCCTGCACCCCGCGCAAATCCTTCGTGATGTCCTTGGAGTGCTGATAAAGCGTGCTTAATGTCTTTACTTCTCCATCGGTTAACGGCTTCTGGGTCAAATCACGGACAGATGTCTGGTAGCTGAACTTCGCCACCTTGGATAGAAACTCCTCCGTTTTGTTAAATGGAAGCAGGGCGAGCGGCAGTTGATTCACCTCACTTTGAGCCTCACTGGTCAGCCTCCAAACGTTCACGAGTCCTTTGCGGTAACTGTCGCTTGATGTCGAATTCAAGGCCAGAGTATTGCCAAGCTCCGTATGTAGCTTTTCCACATGAAACGACAAATCATGAAAAGCTCTCTGATACTGATTCTCGCCTCTTACCATTACTTCATTTTTTTGCTGCTGCTGATTGTACCCCCAGACTGCCGTGCCGACTAAAGCAAGAGTGCTGAGAGGAAAGAGTACCATGCTAAGTTTTCTGTACATGCTTAAAAACTCCTTTCTTAGGCGATGTTGCCGTTATTGTCTGCCTACCAAAAGAAGTTTATACAGCAAAAAAGACCTGCGCATAAGCGCAGGTCTTTTCATTCTTGCGTTTCCATTTCAAGGTCATGGTCATTGTCACAAATACACTGCTTAAATCCGGTTTCGATTCTGCCGTTATCCCGGCGTCCCTTAAGGATAAATCGCTCCCCGCATTGTCTGCAGCGTATGGTTACTTTAATTCGGTTCCCGGACATAAGTTCACCCTCCGCACCCCATAGTGCAAATATATAAGTGTTCTTATACCAGTATGGGCAAATTTATCCGACTTCAAACTCTTCGTCACTGCGCATAATACGGCCCAGCGGCGAATGTTCATTCGCTCTGTTTATTTTCCAAATGGTCCTTATCCACAGCAGCGTCATAAATGGCAGCATAAACCAGATCCAATTGCTTTGGGCAACGAGCTGGATGTAGTCAAAGGAACCGTGCCACAAAATCGGCAGCAGCATGGAAGCAAACAAATATTTGCGTTCATGAGCACGCATAAATTTAGCTTTGCCCAGATAGTAACCCATCATAACTCCGAATAAAGCATGACCGGATACAGGAAGCAGAGCACGCATAATCAACATGGAAATGCTCGTGCCGTTAACAAGTGCATAGAGAATATTCTCAAGCGTGGCAAAACCCAAGCTTACCGCTACCGCGTAAACAATACCGTCGTAAGGCTCATCGAATGAGGAGTGCCGGTAAATCAGGTGATACACCACGAACCACTTCAGAAATTCTTCAAGACCGCCTGAGATAAAAAAGGCGAATGTAAACTGGTTCTCCCCGCCGATTTCTTCAATAAAAGCGCTCTGAATAACCATAGCGGGGATGACCAGCAGAACACCGAAAAGAAACAATTTGCCGACCAGATGAATCGGCTCTGTTTCATACCGGTCTTTTAAATAAAAATAGGCAAGCAGGGAGATTCCGGGAGCAACAGCCGCCATAAGCACGGAAAACAAGTCCATCCCTTTTCCCCCTTTCTGTTACGGCAGACGAATAACGTTCCGTTACTTAGACCCAGCCGCGGAATCGGGCCGCTTCGGCCATTTTGCGAACACCGGTCATATAGGCCGCAAGTCGCATATCGATTCCACGTGTCTTATGAATATTATAGACATTTTCGAAGCCATTTTCCATGACTTCTTGAAGTTTGGCATGAACTTCACTCTCCGACCAGTAATATCCCTGGTTGTTCTGTACCCACTCGAAATACGAAACTACAACTCCGCCCGCGCTTGCGAGTACGTCCGGTACAATAAGAATGCCGCGTTCCGTCAAAATTTTGGTTGCTTCCAGAGTGGTAGGGCCGTTGGCCGCTTCGACCACAATGCTGGCTTTAATGCGGTGTGCATTCTCACGAGTGATCTGATTCTCGATAGCCGCCGGAACTAGAATGTCGCATTCTTGTTCCAAAATATCTTGGGCCGGCATGACATCGGAGAACAGATTCGTCACGGTTCCGAATGAATCACGGCGGTCGAGCAGATATTCGATGTCCAGGCCTTCCGGATCGTATAAAGCCCCGTTCACATCCGCAATCCCTACTACTTTGGCGCCGGCTTCATGCATAAACTTCGACAGGAAACTACCTGCGTTGCCGAAACCCTGGACAATTACCCGCGCGCCTTGAAGCGGAATGCCGCGTTTCTCCAGTGCTTTGTTAATCATAATCGTAACACCTTTGGCTGTTGCGGTCTCCCGGCCGTGCGAACCTCCCAGAACAATCGGCTTGCCCGTTATGAATCCCGGAGAATCAAATTCACGAATCCGGCTGTATTCATCGAGCATCCAAGCCATAATCTGCGAGTTCGTCATAACATCCGGTGCCGGAATGTCCTTGGTAGGCCCTACAAGTTGAGATATGGATCTGACATAACCGCGGCTGAGCAGTTCCAGTTCACGGGAAGACATCGTGCGCGGGTCGCAAATAATTCCTCCCTTGCCGCCGCCGTAAGGCAGATCAACAATACCGCACTTCAAGCTCATCCAGATTGAAAGCGCTTTGACTTCATCTTCCGTTACGCCGGGATGAAACCTGACCCCTCCCTTTGTTGGACCGACTGCATCGTTATGCTGAGCACGATAACCTGTAAACACCTTCACCTTGCCGTCGTCCATGCGCACAGGGATACGAACGGTCAGGACACGCAAAGGTTCTTTAAGCAATTCATACATTTCATCCGAGTACCCGAGTCTCTTCAAAGCTTGTTCAATAATAATTTGAGTCGATTCCAGCACGTTTAAATTTTCTATGTTTTTGTCAGTCATGGTGTGACCACCTCTCATCTATGTATTATGACACAATGAAAATAAAGCATCCTGCAAAAACGGGTGTTTTTGGAGAATGCTTTACCAGCAGCAGCCTATATCTTGTCCGGTGTAAGAACATAAGGGACAGGCTTGATCCGCCAGCCCGGTCAAGCCGCACCGGATATAGGTCTTAAACTCAAGCGAAATGACGGCACAGTTCCGGAACCGCCTGTTCGGCAATGACGGCTTTGCCGTACTCTTCCAGGACGGCTTTCGTCACATTCGTAGCATCCCCGTATTCAGAAAGTACTGCAATGAGTGTCTGGAACTTTGCTTCAGGCAACTCCGTCGGTTCGAGCTGAAGGATCCATTTATTCTTATACGTATAAAGCGCCCCGCCATCCGTTAACATCGGTTTGATGACTTTGGCGGCACGCAGCAAATCTTCAAAATCGCGGAATGCGTAAGAAATAATATCGCTTTGCTCAAGCGTTACTTCCATCTCATATACTTCCTCCGCCTCATGATCATCAAGAATGTCGGCCTGCAGGGATAAATCCATGTTTCCGCGGGTCACGATGACGACCATTCCCTGGGCAGGAAGTGCAAATACTTCAACAGCCAAAGGTCCGGAAGGTTCAAAACCCAACTCGGAGTAAGCCTGATCCATCATGTCACTAAACAGATCGTGAACTTTGGGTATCTCCCTCCACATATCGTCCTTCTGGATACCCCGTTCCGTCAAGTCATCGAATGTAAGGAAAATCCGTATTTTATCCGGGCTTAGACGTTCGATTTTCATGACAGGATCCTCCTTTCCATGACACCTTATTGAATGGTTATAAACATAATATGCCGGTTGAAAACCACGGTGTGTGCGCTTGCTGAAACAAGCACATAACTGGGTGCCACCTTATATTATTATACCATGTCACGCGCAAAATGTTAGTCATGCGGGAAAAATTTAAAGACACCGCCTCTGCCCATGGCAGAAGCGGTGTTCGGGGTTGATCTTCCATTCCTCTATGGTCATGCAGGATTAACTTCAGATAGTCCCGGATGGCCTGGAATCGTTCTTGTCGAGAATTTCATCCACGGCAGACTTCACGTGTAAGTCCTTGGCGATGAGTTCTTTAATCACTTGCTCGTCCTCTGCGGAGTTAACGGCGGAACTGACACTGTGGCTTTGCTTGGGCTGCGAGTAAGAAGCAGAGTTGCTGCTTCCATGGGAAGCGGCTTTCGAGTCCGGTTGGGCGGGACTGCCGGACTGACCCTGGTTCGGCGAATTTGAAGCTGATTTCCCTGAAAACATCTGCATCGCTTCATTCATTATTCCGTTGACTGCCTTGCCCGTACTGCTGCCGGAACTCATTAAAGCAGCCCTGAAGCTGTTTTTGCGATTCATGGCATACACAGTAAGCGCCGCACCGGCTATGCCCCCGATAAGCAAAGAACTGAATCTCATCTGTATCCCTCCAAAGTTTAGAATGAATTGAATCTTTGTTAGGTTGCGTCTGCTCTACAGGGGTCATGCGCAGCTTTGCAGGGAATCGCAGGGATTCGCCTTACTGATCAACGGGTATAATATACCGGCGGCGCTCCAAAACCTATATTAATATGGTAGAATTTGAAAAAGGAATAAGCCGCTTACACATAAGCTTATACAAAAAATAAGACAGGAGCTTTGGTACCATGACCCTTACGAATATCCTGAGAACGGCCGGAATTGCCCTTACCCTCAGTCTGACACTTACAGCTTGCGGACCCGGGACGGACAGTAAGACCGCCAGTACAGATCCATCAGCAAATCAGACAGAGACGGGAACGCGTTCCCCTGACCCAGCATCATCCCCAGCGCCGCAGGCCCCCAGCGCCTCGCCTTCCCCTAACGGGCAGCAGACTTCGCCGGCACCTTCCCCGGAGGCTGCTCAGAAATCAAAGTACCGCATCAATTCAAATTATGATGTCGTTCCAGTCGATGCGGGCGGCGAAAAGAAGGTGGTGCTTCTAACTTTCGATGACGGGCCCAAAGAAAAAGCCATGCTTGAATCTATGCTGGGCACTCTCGATAAACATAAAGCCAAAGCCATTTTCTTCATGAACGGAACCCGCATCAAGCAGCATCCCGAACTCGCCAAACTGATCCATGACCGGGGACAAGCGCTTGGCAATCATTCCTGGGATCATGTGGATCTTAAGAAGGAGAATCCGGATAATCTGGATCATCAGATTGGGGATGTGGTTAAAATTCTGGAAGAGACGACCGGCAGTAAGCCCCGGTTCTTCCGCCCGCCTTACGGTTCAGGCAATGATGCAGTCAAAGCAAAAGCCAAGGCTCATCAACTGATTTATATGACTTGGTCCAACGGATCTATGGATTGGGAGATGTCCGCAGAGAAGAACGATCCGGACAAAATTGTCGCGAGCGTACTTGAACAGCTTCATCCCGGAAGCAACATTCTGATGCATGAACTTCCCTGGACGGCAGATGCGCTGGACAAACTGCTTACAGAGCTAGAAAAGAAAGGCTATACGTTTGTCGATCCGGCGCAAATTACTGCGGAATCTTAATCCATCCGTAACAAAAGCCTGCATTCGGGTGCAATACCGGCATGAATCAGCCCGTATTCGCCCTAGTGCAGGCTTTTAGTATCCAACGTTATATACGATCCCGGCCATTCAAGGTTTGGACGTATATTCAATCCCCCACCAGCCAAGTCCGACTACGAGCAGAAGAAACAAAAGAAGCAGGATCTGATAAAAAGTCCGGGTTACTTTCGTTTGCTCAGACGGATGAACGGAGCTTCGCGGGGGCAGGTAATGGCTTTCATCTTCGGCTGCTTCGCCTGCTTCAATGGTGTTCGGCTGATTAACCAATTCCTCGCCGGTCTGGTTGTGGCGCATGCTTCACTACTCCTCCTTACTGTACCTCAAAATGCATCCTGAAATAAAATCGATAATAAAATGAGCGCAAATAGCTGTCCATAGAGAACCGGTATGTACATATATCCAGCCAATCCCATAGCTAATGCTGAAAACAAGACCTGTCATAAGCCAATGCTGCAAATAACGGACATGAATAGCAGCGAACAAGATACTCGTCCAGTATGGACCCAGATAGTGCTGAATAGCTCCGCGGAACAGCAGTTCCTCACAGACCGACACGACCAAACATAGAACTGCGATGTGCCATAAGGGCCTTTGCGCAAAAATGCGTTTATTGACACCGCCGTCATCCATTACATCCTCCGGAACAAACCTCGTTACGATCAGATCGGCTGCAACAACAAGCAGAGCCAGTCCGCCGCCCCACAGAAGAATCCCCCAACCCGGCTTAAATGAAAGCAGGGTGTTCAAATCCGTTTGTTGAACCAGGAGCATAATCACACCGATGATCAGAATTAAAACTTGCGTTGCATATAAGTTCAGCAGCAGGACCTTATCGCTCAGTTCGTCTACACGAACCGCTTTTTGGAAGCGGATATTTTTGAGGTCCTTCCATTTCGATTTCCATTTATTCATGAAGGTCCTTCCCAAGGAATCAATTGGCTCCCAATCGCCCTTTATCAGAATTGCGCCTCGCTGCAGCTGTCCGGCATACTTGGCGCTCTTCTTTTAACATACCATGAATTGACGCTTCAGAAAATCTTACTCTCTTATAACGAACTAGACCCTTCAAAAGTTCCATCTGCAGCTGCATAAAAAAAGCCCGCAATCATTCAGATTGCACGCTTAAATTAATAGGGAGTCTCAGGCTCTTAATCGTACGCAAAGCCCCGCAGCCCCGATACCGCGGCCATACCGCCCTCTACATTGATCATGTGCTCGTAACCATTTTGCTGCAAATAAGCGCATACCATCTCACTTCGTACGCCGTGAGCACAGATCACATATAGGGGAACATCCTCAGGAAGTTCTCCGAGACGGCCTGGAATCGTATTCATCGGAATATGCTCCGTCCCCTCCAAATGATAGTAGTTCCATTCAACTGTCTCACGTACATCGATCACCATGTATTTCCCGTGAATATTCTCCCCTTCTTCTAATAGTCTCAGAAAAGGTTCCGGTCCGATCTGTTTCAAAGGGTTAACCACCTTTCGTCCATCATCCGTGTATATGCCTCTATGCAGAATACACAATTCCCGAAGCAACCTCAAGGTGTAAAGAAGACTATTCTGCGGACAGCTCGGCACTTTGCAAAGAATGCGTGAAACTCTCTCAAACCCTATTGACACCCCCGACGAAGCCATGTTACATTAAGGTCAACTTAAAGTCATATAACACGTTAAAGCGTTGACGGAGACAAGTATGCATGCTAGCCTTTCAGAGAGCCGGTGGTTGGTGAGAACCGGCAGGATACGCGTATACAGAGCACTCCCGAGCATCGGTCCGAAGCACTGCGGAGGATCAATCGGCAGAACCCGTTATCGTTCAAAGTCCTTGATAGGACTTATAAGGCCTCCCGTGCAAGCGTGAGGTAAAGTTGGGTGGCACCGCGAAGATAACTCTCGTCCCTTCATACGGGTTACGTATGAGGTTCGGGGGTTTTTTTATATTTTCAAACGACTACTAAGGAGGCATTATCATGTTTAAAGTACTTGTATCGGATCCAATCAGCGATATGGGCATTCAAATGCTCCATGACGCAAGCGATGTTGAGGTAGACAAAAAAACCGGACTTAGCGAAGAAGAACTCATCGCTATCATCGGCGATTACGACGCGCTGCTTGTACGCAGCCAGACCAAAGTAACTCCCCGCATTATGGATGCAGCTCCTAAGCTGAAAGTAATCGGCCGCGCAGGTGTCGGTGTCGACAACATTGACCTTGAAGCGGCTACCAAACACGGAATCGTCGTTATCAATGCTCCTGACGGAAATACCATTGCTACATGCGAGCATACTTTTGCCATGATCATGTCGGTAGCGCGTTCGATTCCTCAAGCTTACAAAAAAACGGTCACAGGTGAATGGGATCGTAAAACATTCGTCGGCGTTGAATTGCGCAATAAAACGCTGGGTATTCTCGGCATGGGCCGGATCGGCAGCGAAGTGGCCAAACGCGCCAAAGTATTCGGAATGAACGTGATCGGCTATGACCCGTTCCTAACGGAAGAACGTGCGGAGAAAATCGGCGTGAAGCTCGGCTCTGTCAATGATATCGCGGCGGCAGCTGATTTCATTACCGTTCATACCCCACTGACTAACGAAACCCGTCACATCGTGGGTCCTGCACAGTTTGCTATTATGAAAAAAGGCGTACGCATCGTTAACTGCGCACGCGGCGGAATCATTGATGAGAATGCGCTCGTAGAAGCGATTGAGAGCGGAACTGTCGCTGGCGCTGCTTTCGACGTATTCGAGCAGGAGCCTCCGCAGGCGAGCCATCCTTTCCTGAATAATCCGAAAATCATCGTGACACCTCACCTCGGAGCTTCCACAATCGAAGCCCAGGAGAACGTTGCAATTGACGTATCGGAAGAACTGCTGCACATTCTGCGCGATGAGCCGTTCAAGAATGCAGTCAACATGCCGCCAGTTCCGGCAACCGTTATGAATAAGCTTCAGCCGTACTTTAATCTTGGAGAGAAGCTCGGTCTTATTGCCGGTCAGTTGACCGAAGGCCCAGTTAACGAAATCGTTGTCAGCTATTCCGGGGATCTTGCCGATGTCGATACCAACCCGCTGACACGCTATATCGTGAAGGGTGTATTCACCCAGCATCTAGAAGGCATTAACCTTGTAAACGCTATGCATATGGCCAAATCGCGCGACATCAACATTACGACGCAGCAATCGTCCACTACAGGCACTTTCACGAACCTGGTGACGATCACGATCAAGTCCAAGCAAGGTGACCGTACCTTCGCAGGCACCCTGCTTTCGGGTTATGGCGAGCGCATCGTACAAATCGACCAATACCCGGTAGACTTTGCACCGGAAGGCAGCCTGCTGCTTATCTCGCACAATGATAAGCCGGGTATCATCGGACGCGTGGGTACACTTCTGGGAAGTAATGATGTGAACATCGCAACGATGCAGGTGGGTCGTACTGTCGTCGGCGGATCTGCCATCATGGTCCTGACGATTGACAAAAAAGCTTCCAAAGAAGTGATCGCCGAACTTGAAAAACAGCCGGAAATCGTAAACGTACGCCAATTGGCGATCTAAAACAGTTTTAAAGAGCCTGCCCTGGAATCTTCATTCCCGGGCAGGCTCTTTTTTATGAAGATCAACAGCATAAGGGTTGCCTGAAATTCGGATTGTTTCACGTACAACAAGATTTAGCTTTCTTTTTCAACAAAAAAGGCGGAAAGGCGCTGTTTTTCAGCACTCATTCCGCCTTTTTCACCGCTATTTGAAGGTCTGCAAATCTCGGGAAGTATTAACAATGTGTCTGGATGTAACTGACAACGCCGCTCTTCCGTCTGTGCAGACGGTCCTTGCGTGAACCATCACGCAAGTTCGCAGGAGCGGCACGGCAGCACAATCGTAAACGTCGTGCCCTGGCCCAGCTTGCTGCGCATCGTAATGGTCCCCTGATGCGCATCTACGATGTTCTTGACGATGGCCAGGCCCAGTCCTGTTCCGCCGGTTGCCCCGCGTGTCCGAGCCTTGTCTGCTTTATAAAAGCGCTCGAACACGTATGGCACGTCCTCGGCCGGGATTCCCTGGCCTTCGTCAATCACTTCAATCTGGCAGCCGGGACCGGATTTATACGAACACGATTCTGCTTTAATCGTGATCCCCCGGCCGCCCGGCGTATGCCGGAATGCGTTGTCGAGCAGGTTCGTGAGCACCTGCTCCAGCCTGTCTTCATCCGCCAAGCAGAAGAGCTCCTCCTGCGGCAGTTCGAAGCTCAGGCGAATATCCTTCTCCCTCGCCAGGACGGAGAACTTGCGGTGCATCCGTTTCATGAGCCCGCCTACATCCGTCCGGTTGAAGTTCATCTCGAGATGGCCGGCCTCCATACGGGCCAGATCGAGCAGGTCCCTGACGAGGCGGCCCATCCGCAGCGCCTCGTCATAGATCACCTGAGCGAGCTCCTGCCGCTCCTCGGGCGATCCCGCGATGTCGTCGATCAGGGCTTCGCTGTAGCCCTGTACCATGGACAGCGGTGTCCGCAGCTCATGAGAGACATTGGCCACGAAGTCTTTGCGGAGCTTGTCAAGGCGGAACTCCTCCGTAACATCACGGAGGACCGCAACCGCTCCGCGGACGCCTTCGCGTGAGTGCAGCGGGGTCATAGCCACCGACCAGACTTCGTTCTCCACGTGGAGTTTGTCCGTCTGTTCACGCGCTTCCTTGACGACATGGCGGAACATAACCGCAAGCGGAGCCGGAATGCTGCGGCCTGCCGGAATGAGGGAAGTCTCTTCCCCCTCCTCCGGCTGAATATCCGGGTTCCATGTGATTTTGTTCCATTCCTGAATAATCTTATCTCCCTGCGGGTTCGTCAGCGTGACAGAGCCCTCTGAATCAAAGGTCATGACGGCATCTGTCATACTTCTCAGTACGCTGGCAAGGTTTTCTTTCTCTCGGCGGAGTGCCCTCACGCTCTCTTGCAAATCCTCGCCCATCACGTTAAAAGATTTCGCAAGCTCCCCGATTTCGTCGGATGATAAAATAGGCACTTTCGTCCCGTACTCCCCTTTGGATATACGTCCGGCCGCTTCTTTGAGCTGAAGCAGCGGCCGCGTAATCCGGTAGAACAAGAAGAAAGCAAAAACGGTCGTCATAAGAAATCCGATAATCGAAACAATGACAAATAGTTTAAAAACATCCCACTGCGTCGACTCCAATGATTTCAAAGACTGATAAATAATAATGGCGCCTTGTACTTCATTGGAACCGTTATTCGGACTCGCATAAATGGGAACAGCTACGGCAATGTAGTCATTCCGCGTATTCGTTTTTTTCTCGTTATAGGGTATCTGCTTCTCCACTATAGATCCGCTTAATACGGAAGCCAGTTCTTGTTCCGAGAAAAAATCGACCGCATGGAAACGAAGAAGTTCTTCGTTGTTCCCGGTTGCGGCCGAATTCAGCTCAGTCAGCGATTTGTCGAGTACAATCATCCTGGCATCCTGTAGCTCCAAAAGCTCGTTAGCCATCTGGTAATATTCATCATCTCTCATAGGATGAGAAGACGCTCCGATGGAATAATCGGTTGCTAATTTCTCGAGATTCTTGATCTGATCTTCAGACTGGGAAAAATATTGCTCCAGAGACTGAACGAGAAACAATCCAAGAATCATCAGTATAAGGGCTACGAGTCCGATAATCGTTAACCACAGCTTGCCGACAACGCTTCGCAGACTAAACACGTTATTTCGGCACCTCTAACTTGTATCCTACGCCCCATACCGTGGTAATCATGACAGCAGCCTCAGTCGACACTTTGTTGAGCTTCTCGCGCAGCCTTTTCACGTGCGTATCAACCGTACGTAAATCTCCGAAAAACTCATAATTCCAAACATCTTTGAGCAGCTCTTCACGCGAGAAAACTTTATCAGGAGAAACTGCCAGATAATGCAGCAGCTCATATTCTTTAGGTGTCAACGCCACTTCCTGGCCTCCCGCCGATACACGGTGAGCATCATGTTCGATAACCAGGTGGGGAAATACAATGTTATTGCTTGAATTCGCATCTTTGGACAGAAAAGCGGTAGCCGATGATCTGCGCAGAATGGCTTTTACCCGGTAGATGACTTCTCTCGGGGAAAAAGGCTTGACCACATAATCATCTGCACCGACTTCAAAGCCGTGGACGCGGTTGGTCTCTTCGCCTTTGGCAGTCAGCATGATAACCGGAGTTGATTTCACCTGCCGCAGTCGTGCGCACACCTCTGTACCATCAATACCCGGAAGCATCAGATCAAGCAGAATCAGATCAAAGTCACGTTCTGTAGCCAGAGCCAGTGCCGTCTCCCCGTCTTCCGCCTCTTCAATCCCGTAGCCTTCTTTCTCGAGATACATACGAAGCAGACGCCGAATTCTTTCTTCATCGTCCACAACCAGAATATGCAATTTCTGTTCCATGGAGTTTCACAGTCCCTTCCGTCCGTAAACGATAGTAGCGAATGATTGGTTCCTTTGATTACATGTTCGTGTAGTTCAAATTATACACCGGAATAAGAGTGCAGACCAGCAATGACAAGGTTAACACCGACCAGTGTGAACATAACGACCAGGAAGCCGATAACGGCAAGCCACGCAGACCGCTTGCCCTGCCACCCTCTGGATAGTCTCAAATGCAGGAAGACCGCATAGAACAACCATACGATAAGCGCCCATACTTCCTTAGGGTCCCATCCCCAGAACCGTCCCCAAGCCTTATGGGCCCAGATCATCGCGAAGATGAGAGCTCCGAGTGTGAAGATCGGGTAACCGATGGCAATGGAACGGTAACCGATCTCATCCAGATCCTCCGGCTCCATGCCTTTCATAATAGGCGAGATCGCCTTGCCGACCGACTTGCGCAGAATCAGGCGCAGCAGTCCATATAGCACAATGCCGCCGAGAACCGTCCACACGACCGTGTTTAACTTACGACCGGCATTCTCTCCGCTCATCCAGGAAGGAGCCGTAAAGAGAGGCTTGTCCATTCCGAGGAATGTGTCCATGTGTTCCAAATTGGCTTGATAAGGCGCCACAATTGGAGGGAGTACGTATGTTACGGACTGCGCCACCTTATTTTGTGTTCCATCATTGCTTTTCACAATGGATTCTTTAGTAAACTTCGCTTCGTAACCTGCTGCATTGAACGTAAAGACTGATCCGATAAAGGCAACCAGCATGAAGATAACGAAGATGGTAAATTCCACACCTCTTTGCTCTTTGCGGTCTTTGGCTTCTTTGCCGTCAAAATTGACCGTGCGGAGCAGGTACATGAGCCCAGCCGCAAAACCAACGGCGAAGAATGCCTCGCCCGCTGCTGCTGTTGACACGTGAATCTTCAGCCAATAGCTCTGGAGCGCCGGGATTAACGGTTGTACTTCGTTTGGGAATACAGCCGCATAAGCGATCATCAGAACTACGACCGGCAGAGAAAACACCCCGAGAACCGGGGTACGATAAATGGCGTACATAACCAGGAAGGCAGCCATAATGGCCAGTCCAAGGAAAGTCATAAACTCGAACATGTTGCTGAGCGGGAAGTGACCTCCGCCGTACCAGCGGGTAAAGAAGTAAATAATCTGAGCTAAGAGGCCTACCGCAGATAAGATGTAAGCCGCGCCACCCCACTTGCGCGAATGCTTCGCTGCATCACGATTGCTCCATGTCTTACCCGTAATGGCAAGCACGAAAATCAGAAATGCGATACAGTAAATAATAAAAGAAATGAGCAAGGCATTACCGCTAATAGCTAACCAATTCAATGTGCATCCCCTCCTTTTTCTAGCTGCTTCTGATCGGTCTCAATTCCCGTTGCCGATAGAGCCGCTGCAACCTCTTTGCGGACTCCGAACCAGTTCTTGTTCGTGTGCGCGCCAAGCACCAGACGGCCTTCGTCTATGCGGATCCAGACCCGCCGGTGCTGCCAGTAAAAGCCCATAATTAATCCCAGCATTCCTATCGCAGAACCGGCCCAGATGTAAGGGAGTGCCCGGTCCGTGCGGATATTAAGGAAGGAAGTGAAGGTTGAAAATGATACTTTATCCATCGAATCGACGGACAGTTCGAATTTACTGCCCAGTGCACCGTTAATCTCGTCTTGCCGGAATTCCTGTTTATCGACTTGACGCGGGAAGTACAAGTACGGCTCCCCTTTTTCATTCAGGCCCGGACCTGTCATCTGAAAAATAAACGCTGGAGCTTTGGCTTCGTTCGACTTCGTAATCGGTTCTCCCTTTTCGTCTAAACCAAAATCCGGGAAGTAGCCCTTGAGCGATAATCGATAGGGCCCGACTTCATAAGAAGATTGAGGGTCTTTCATAGGAAGCACAAAGCTGCCATAGGCTTCGCCTGTCTGTTTATTCTTAAGAGTCGGCTGAACCGAGATTAACAGAGGGTCATCTTCGTAATCATATTGGAAGGCAAGCAGTCCCTTATAATCGAGGGGCTCGTTCACAATAATCTTCTGCCGGTGGACTTCTTTGAGCTCCGGTTCCTGTCCCGGCGTGTCACACCTGGCTTCGCATGAATAAATAACCGCTTGCGTTTCATAGATCTTGGGTACCGCGCGGTTGCGTTCTTTGAATTCATCTGTCATTTCTTCAGGTTTGTAGAAATCAATCGTGAACTTCTCGTTCTTGATATAAAGTGAGGTCTCGGGAATTCTCTTCGTTTCCCCTTCACGTATTCCCAAGTATTGATCCATATGCCAGCCCGGGAAACTTCTCATTAATACCGCAAGCAGGAAAATAATCAGACCGATATGAAGAACGTAGGGCCCCCAACGGCTGAAACGGTATTTCTCGGCCAATAGTGCCGTACCGTCCGTATGTACGCGATATCTTTTTTTGCGGAGCTGATTCGCCATTTCTTCCGTCCAGGCCAGCTCGTCCTTGCCCGCCGGAATTTGTCCGTCGAAAGATACTTTCTGGCGCAGCAGAAAACTGTGATGCTTGCGGATGCTTTGTTTGGACAAAGCGCGGTAAAGCGGGAGCACCCGGTCCAGACTGCATATGACCAGCGATGTGCCGATCATGAGAATCAGCAGCTTGAACCACCAGGATTCGTAGGTATGGGAGAGTCCAAGCAAATAATAAATGTGCCCCAGCGTCCCGTAGGTTTCTTTGTAGTAAGTAGAAGGTTCCACGGAGATAAAGTTGCTTTCCTGCGGATAGATCGTTCCGAGTGAAGAGCCGACCAGTGTTAAAGCAATGATCCAGACAGCTATTTTCACCGAGGAAAAGAAATTCCAGATTTTGTTGATCCAGGAGGGATTCTGACGTTGTGAACGCCTGGCCACTCCATCGTATCTCATCTCCAGTATGTCACTGGCTTGCGCCTCTTCGGTCAGCGGCTTGCCGCAATATTCACAGAGCACGGTGCCTACGTGGTTCTGATGCCCACATTCGCATTTCGTATTCTGAAACATGCCGCATCCCCCCTCTATGCAGTTAGATTCAATTGTCTTGCTTAATTGCCCTGCTTGCCTTGCTCACCTTCACTTGCCCTGCTGCGCGCCTTCCGTCAACTTCTTCAACATGTTTTCAATAAACGGTTCGTCCATTTCGCCTTTGTGGATCTTCATAATCGTTCCGTCCGGCTTAATAAAGAGAGTCGTCGGGTACTCGACTACCCCATACTGTTTACGAACGACATGTTCACTATCCAGCAGAATAGGAAGCGTCAGGTTATACTGATCAATAAAACTTTGTACCGTTACGCGGCTTGCATCCAGATTAACTTCCAGAAATTCGACGTTTTTGTCTTTCGAAAGATTATACTGGCTCTGCAGCGCAGGCATTTCCTTCTTGCAGGGAGGACAAAATGTTCCCCAGAAATTAATGAGTACAGCCTTGCCTGCATAATCGGATAGCTTGTACGTTTTGTTGTCGAGGCCCGCTAAAGTGAAGTCAGGTGCTTTAGAACCTTCAACCGGATACTTATTATCATCGGAAGATGTTAAATTGCTCACAATTGTGTAGACCCCGATGATCAGAACAATACTCAAAATGATAATTTGAATCCATTTTTTGTTCTTTTTCACGCAAAACACCCTCAATTTCAGACATAACTATACTCATTATAACGAAAAAAAAGGCCAGACTTAACGGCCTTTTTGAATTTTATGTGACTGCAAGGCCTCATCGCGCAAGCTGTTAACTTCGTCATTGCGCAGTATTCTGTACTTGCCTCTCGGCAGACCGGCCAGCAGGAGCGGACCGTATTGTACCCTTCTCAGTCGCATAACCGGGAAAGACACCGCTTCGAACATTCTTCTGACTTGGCGGTTCCGGCCTTCATAGATTGTAATCGAAATCACGGTCTCGTTCTTCTCCGGACGGACATCGACGTATTCGGCTTCAGCGGGAGCGGTCATACCGTCATCCAGCTTAATGCCCGCTCTCAGCTTATCCAGAACGGAACCGTGCACAACACCTTTAACGGTAGCATGATACGTTTTGGCGACATGATGTCTCGGATGCATCATCAGGTTCGCAAATTCACCGTCATTGGTAAGAATAAGAAGACCTTCCGTATCGTAATCAAGCCGTCCCACCGGATAGACGCGTTCTCTTATCCCGGGCAGATAGTCGGTTACGACTTTACGGCCTTTTGGATCAGAAGCACTTGTAATGACGCCTTTGGGTTTGTTCAATATGACATATACTTTCGTCTGCTGCCTAATGCCGCGACCGTCCACCGTAATGACGTCTTCTGCGGGATTCACCTTGAAGCCGAGCTGTGTAACGACCTCGTCGTTCACAATAACCCGTCCTGCCGAAATAAGTTCCTCGCTTTTTCTGCGGGAAGCCACTCCGGCCTCGGCCAGCACTTTCTGCAATCTCTCCATGCTTACGTTCACCTCAAAGCTTATGATACCTATCCTGGAGGGAAATCACAAGCTTCGATCAAGGAAAATGTTAGTCCGATCCTAAAGCCTGTCCTTTTATTGTTACCATTTCTTGCAAGGAGCATTCAATGAAAGGCGAATTAGTCTGTTCCTTTTGGTACATTAGGATGAGAAAACAAGCAAACAAATAATAATAGAAGCGATAAAGCCGACTACATCGGAAATAAGACCTACTTTGAGCGCGTACCCCGCCTTACGGATTCCTATCGCGCCGAAATATACGGTTATCACATAAAGGGTTGTGTCCGTACTGCCTTGAACCGTAGAGGCTATTCTCCCAATTAACGAATCGGGTCCGAACTGGGCGATGAGGTCTGTCGTAAAGGCAAGCGATCCCGCACCCGTAATCGGGCGCAGGATAGCCAGAGGAAGAACCTCGGAAGGCACCCCGAATGCCTGGAACAGCGGCTTAAGCCAGCCGAGGGTCAATTCAAGTGCACCTGATGCCCGGAATATACTGATGGCAACCATCATCCCTACGAGATGCGGGATAATTTTGATCGCGGTATCGAACCCTTCCTTGGCACCCTCCACAAACGATTCATAGACGGGAACCTTCCGGTAAGCGGCGTACAGGGGAATAAAGACGATTAGGACCGGGATCGCCCAGGCGGAGAGCAGGGTTACGAGTGCATACACTGGCCGCTCACCCCCTCGTGGTTGGAATTAAGGTTTGCTTCCGCCTGTACCAGCGGTCTACTATAATGGCAGCGGCAGTTGAAATCGCGGTAGCGAGCAGGGTAGTCCCCACAATCTCAGCCGGATTAACCGAGTTGTAATTCATCCGGATGGCAATCAGCGTGGTCGGTATTAAGGTAATGCTGGCCGTGTTGAGGGCAAGCAGTGTACACATAGCCGGACTGGCCGCGTTTTTGTCCGGATTTAATTTTTGCAGCTCCTGCATGGCTTTAATCCCCATGGGAGTAGCTGCATTACCCAGTCCCAAGATGTTGGCGCTCATATTAGACATGATGTATCCGAGCGCCGGGTGATCCTTCGGAATGCCCGGAAAAAGGAACCGGACCACGGGGCGCAGCAGAAAAGCAAGCTTGGACAGAAGACCCGCATCTTCCGCAATCCTCATAATCCCGAGCCAAAAAACGAGTACACTGATCAGGCCGAAGCACACAGTGACGCCGCTCTTGGCCCCGTCGAATGCAGCCTGTGTAACGGTTTCCACATTGCCTTGAACAGCCGATACGATGAAGCCTGTCACGATAAAAAACAACCAGATCCAATTGACCATACCTATCTCTCCTCTCTACCGGATTATATGCATGCCCTTACTTGTACGACCTATGGTGAAAGCATAGCCTTGAGTACTTTGCGAAAGACGACATTCATTTCATTCCACAGAGTTATATCCGATTCACTTGCCCGGAAGCCAAATGCCGATTTGTCGGCGGCCTTCAGTCTGGGACTGCCGGCCTCTACAAGCGGAACCGCTCCGATAACGGTATCTCCCAGCTTAAGTACGAGCTTGCCGCGTTCGCCCAGCCGCGATTCCAGCCATTCCGGCGGGTACAGCTCTGTGATGCGGGAAATCTTGTCCTTCTCCTCCGTCAGCAGCGGGTAAGCGAAATCAGCAGCAGCCACGAAATTAGTGCCCTCTACGGGCTTCCCTCTCTCGAGTAGAGGAACGAGCGGGTAGTTCTCGTATCCCCAGTTGAGCAGCTTGGCATGATCCGCCCAATCATCTCCGTCATTCAGAGTCACAACAGCGAACTGTTGGCCGCTTCGTGTTGCGGATGATACGAGACAGCGCTTAGCAAGCTTCGTGTATCCCGTCTTGACCCCATCGGAGCCTTCAAAGAGACTCAGCATCTTATTCTTGTTGAACCACGTATACTCCCACGAATCATTCGGATTCGGCACTTTGATCATTTTCGTCTGGACAATTTCCTGAAAGCTTGGATTCTTGAGACTGTACGCAGCCAGCTTAGCCATATCATTGGCAGTCGAGAAATGCTCACCCTCGTCAAGGCCCGAAGGATTGGAGAAATTCGAATGCTCCATGCCGATCTGTTCCGCTTTACGGTTCATCATAACAGCGAAGCCTTCAACACTTCCCCCTACATGCTCTGCTATAGCGGTCGCCGCATCATTGCCGGAACGCAGCATAAGGCCGTAGAGCATATGCTTCAAGTTCATTTCTTGTCCCGCTTTCAGGTACAAAGAAGAGCCTTCTTTGCCTGCCGCACGGCTGCTGACTTTAACGACATCGGTCAGCTTGCCTTCTTCTATGGCGACAATCGCCGTCATAATTTTGGTCAGACTGGCGATCCGCATGGGCCTGTCTCCCCGTTTGCTGTATACCAGCCGGCCCGATTTCACGTCGATCAGAGCTGCGGCTTCTGCATGAGTACCGATTTGCGGAGGTCCCGCCCCTAAGACCGCTCCACTCCATAGATTCAACATGCACAACAGCGCAAGCACACCGGACACCCATATCCGTCTGCTCATAAGCGTTCCTCCCATTTGCCTTCGCATCCGATTATTTAAGATAGCGCCCAAGCCGGGAGCCTTGTACATGTATATGCCCGTCAAGCATGCTTCATTCCGCTTGTCTGATCTTGGGGACAAGACACGCTTTTCCCTTTATAGAGTGTGTTATGCTATTAGATAACGGCTGTTCTAAAACGAATGAGGTGAAAATAGTGGTAAGGAGATTATAGATAGCATCCTGAAATTGAGGTCGCGATATTTTTTAAAAGACTACTTTAATCTGCAGGAGTTGTATTACGGATGAAACAGAATAAATATGATGAAGAAACTTTCTTTTCTGCTTACGAACAAATGCCGCGATCCGTCAAAGGGCTTGAAGGTGCTGGAGAATGGCATGTCCTGCAAGCACTGATACCCGAGCAGCAGGCAAGCTCTGTGACAGGCGTAGATCTTTCCGAGAAAATGCTTCAAAAGGCTCGTGAAAATACGGATGATCCTTTCATTACATATATAAAGGCTCCTATTGAAGACATTCAATTTACGGACTCACAATTTGATGTGGTTATCAGTTCGTTGGCTTTTCACTATATTATGTCGTTTGAAACAATCTGCCGGAAAGTCTATGCTTGGCTGAAGCCCGGGGGAAGTTTTATTTTTTCAGTCGAACATCCCATCTTTACTTCCCGAAGCGAGCAAGATTGGTACTCGGATGACCAAGGAAACCGGCTTCACTGGCCAGTCGACCACTATCAATCTGAAGGAATACGTGAAACCTCCTTCTTAACGGAGAACGTTGTTAAATATCACCGGACCCTCTCAACCTATCTGAATGACTTAATCAGCTCCGGATTTAACATAAGAGCCGTCAAAGAGCCCATGCCTTCTGATGAACTGTTACAAACAGTACCTGAAATGAAGGATGAAAACCGGAGACCTATGTTTTTAATCATTTCAGCAGCAAAGGGACCTGCTTAATCCTGCTATAAATTCGAGTTTGAAAACAAGACAAAAAAGCTGTTCAATAAAGAACAGCTTTTTTGGTCTGATCAACGGCCAGAGTCAGTTCATATCGACGGAATCTGCCTGAATCGTAATATTCGGAGTTGATCCCTGGGACTGCGCATTCGACGACGTGCCACTGCTTTTGAAAATCGTCTGTACGCGGTCAACAATTTGCGGGGCGGAGTCGATAAGTCTTTCAAACAAGTGGGTCTGATTGTCAAGCGGTACAATTTTGACTCCATGAATGCCTACAACCAGAAAAGCGATTGGCGTAATGGATACGCCGCCGCCGCTACCACCGCCGAAAGGCATAGATACCGTAGCATTCTCTCCAGCGCCGGGAATCGTTTCCGTCGTAAACTCACTTCCGCCTGCTGCAAATCCGAATCCGACTTTAGAGATCGGCATGATGACACTGCCATCCGGAGTCTCAACCGGATCACCTACAATGGTGTTGACATCGACCATGGCTTTAATATTCTCCATGGCCGTTTTCATTAAGCCTTGAATAGGGTGATCTGTCAATGAAGTCTCCTCCTTTGTTCCTTCAAGACAGGGTTCCGGCCTGAAGGAGTAATAGGTCTGCATCCGGTAGGTTGCCCTGCACTTGTCCATTCTATGTAAGGGTGCTTTCTCATGTCGGTGCCGGTTCCCTTCGGGTCTTGGGCTTATGCAGCGCCCGCCGGATGAGGTTTACCCAGGCTTTGAAGCCGCCTGGAGTACGGATAATCCGGACAAGGAGCCGGATAACCGAGAGGATTAAGGACCACACCGACACTCTTACTTCCCCTACAAACTTGATTTGCAGCATCATCCGGTTATATTGCGGGTTAACAGCGAGCTGCGGGGTCGTCTCCAAAGGAATGTAACGGGTCATAATACCAATCGCAATCGACTTTAAGGACCATACGGCCCCAGTCAAAACGGCCGTATGAGGTGCGTCCCCGACCCCTATGCCCGTCGTCCATTTGAGCTCGGAGCAGCGGAATAATTGAAGGGTCTGCACCGTCCACTTTTTTATTCCTTTTGTATTCAGCAATATTTCCTTGGCATCCCTTTTAAAGCGGCGAATCATTTCTTGATCAATTTTATCCTTCCGGTCCTCATTCACTTTCAGTTTGTTCTCATTTACTTTGGTTTCCGCTACCAAAATCCCCTCATTAAAATTAAGAAATTTTACAGCAGGCAGATTAAACCGGTAACACACTAAGCCATAGAGCGCCTTTATCTGCAAATAAATCTCGTCATTCTGATCCATCCGGCTCCAAAAGCCGGTAAACTTAACCGGGCTCACGATTACAACCCCTATTAGAGCGGCGAGCAGTACCGCCAGTATGGCTCCGATCACCACTATCGTTCATCCCTCCTTCAGGTCCTAACAATTGCTGCTAGTAGTATCACCGCAGTCCATAATTTCATGCAGCAGACCTGGATTTGCGCGGCATGCCAACAAAAAAACGCCTCTTTTTCAAAAATGAAAAGGAAGGCGTCGTTCGTTGGTTTGATAGGTTGTACTATTAATCCTAGCTGTCTTAAGAGCTTGTAAAAGGATCGTCATCATCCGGAGCGGGAAGAAGTGCGGTGTCGTTCTCGTCCGCTACTAATGTATTCTCTTCATTCCCTAAATCCTCAAATGTGAGCTGATCGGTATTGTCACCGTCCAATTTGTCGAACAGGAGCTTCGTCTCCTCCTCCAGATCGAAATCTCCCACAAAAGAGGGTGATTCGGGAAGCTCCTGAATGGAACTGAGTCCGAAGTATTCCAGAAATGGCTTGGATGTTCCGTACAAGATCGGTCTTCCGATAGCTTCCGCGCGTCCGGTCTCGATAATTAATTCCTTGGCCATTAAAGTGTGCAGGGCACGCTCGGACTTCACACCGCGGATTTCTTCAATCTCCACCCGGGTAATAGGCTGTTTGTACGCTACAATCGACAAAGTCTCCAAAGCTGCCTGAGACAAGGAGGAACGAGATGGAGAGTAAGCCAGACGCTCGAAATACGGAGCATGCTCCGGCACTGTCGTCATCTGATAAGCGCCTGCAACCCTCGTGATTTGGACGCCTCGTCCGGTGCGGCGCAAATCCTCGGTCAATTCATCAACCAGCTCCGTAACGAAATGCACATCCGATTCCAGTACGTCTGCCAGCTGCTTTTTGTCCAGTCCCTCGTCCCCGGCTACAAAGAGCAGTCCTTCAATAATCGATTTCATCTGTTGATAATCCATCGGACAGTTCTCCCTCCTTGGCCTGAATAACGATGTCATCGAACAGCCTGTGCTGAAAGCACTGAATTTTCTTCATCTTCATCAGTTCCAGTATCGCTAAAAATGTGACTACAATTTCCTCGCGGCTGCAGTCCTTTTCGAACATTTTCGAGAACAAGATGCGTCCTCCCTTGTTCTGAAGAAGCTCAATAATATCGACAATCCGGTCTTTGACGGAGATTTCATCGCGCCGGATTTTGGCAACCTGATTGCGGTGAACCATTTTGCGGAGTGTCCGCTGAAAAGCCATCATCAAGTCGCTTACTCCCAGGCCTTTGACCGGATTCTCCTGGATCTGCGGCGTGTAAGGCGTCAGATCTTCGGGTTCACGGGTAAACACCAGACTGCGTTCAACCTCTTTGTCCCTCAGCAAATCCGCTATCGCTTTGTATTTACGATATTCAATCAGCTTCTGCACCAGCTCTGCGCGAGGATCGACATCTTCCTCTTCGTAGAAATCGAATTCCATGTCCAATACAGGCGGTTTCGGCAAAAGCATTTTGCTCTTAATCGCAAGCAGCGTAGCCGCCATAACCAGGAATTCGCTGGTGACTTCCAGTTCCAGCTCATGCATAGCCTGGACATACGCCATGTACTGCTCCGTAATGTCCTTGATCGGGATATTATAGATGTCAACCTCGGATTTGTCGATCAGATGCAGCAGAAGATCGAGCGGCCCTTCGAACACTTCCAGTTTATACAGCATTTTCATAACATCGTTCTCCCAAAAAAAAGATCCCCGTCCAAGTAGGCCGGGGCTTTCGAATCCTTGCTTGCAGCCGTCTGGGAGCACGCCCGCGGTACAGCCGTGCTTAACCCTTCAACTGCTTCGTCAGATTTGCCATTTCAATGGCGGTAACAGCAGCGTCCCAGCCCTTGTTACCCGCTTTAGTTCCTGCTCGTTCGATAGCCTGCTCAATAGAGTCGGTAGTCAGAACGCCGAAAATCGTAGGAACCCCCGTCTTAAGTGAAACAGCCGACACACCCTTCGCTGCTTCATTGCAAACATAATCAAAATGCGGAGTCGAACCGCGAATGACCGTTCCAAGTGTAATCACCGCATCGTACTTTCCGGCTTCAGCCATTTTCTGAGCGATCAAAGGAATTTCAAATGCTCCAGGTACCCAAGCCACTTCAATTTCAGTTTCCTCAACTCCATGACGCTGCAGGGCATCAAGCGCTCCCGCCAGCAGTTTGGATGTAATAAACTCGTTAAAACGACCTACAACAATCCCATATTTTAATCCTTGCGAAATGAGGTTACCTTCATAATTCTTGACCATGTGTACCTACTCCTTCATCTTCTAGTATACAAACCTATCTTCCATATAAAAAGAGATATTTTGCGAAAACAGAAATCAGCTCGGATCAAACCGGAGCAAATGCCCTAATTTTTCCTGCTTGGTATGCAAATAGCGGGCATTATCTTCGTTGTGGGGCAGCTGAATCTGAACCCGCTCAACAACTTCGAGTCCATATCCTTCCAGACCGGTAATTTTACGCGGGTTGTTGGTCAATAGGCGCATTTGACGGACACCGAGGTCTTTCAATATTTGCGCACCCACGCCATATTCCCTCAAATCCGGCGCAAAACCAAGTTTTTCATTGGCTTGGACGGTATCCAGACCTTCTTCCTGAAGAACATAAGCTTTCAGTTTATTAATGAGACCAATGCCTCGGCCTTCCTGGCGCATATAAAGAAGGATACCGGCCCCTGCCTCATTGATCTGCTGCAGCGCCGAAGCAAGCTGAGGGCCGCAGTCACACCGGTGGGAATGAAACACGTCGCCAGTCAGACACTCGGAGTGCACTCGCACCAGAACAGGGACAGAAGGGTCTATTTTACCTTTGACCAAAGCCACATGTTCCTTCTGATCAATCTGGTTTGTATAGGCAATTGCCCGGAAAGTACCGAAGTCTGTTGGCAAATTAGCTTCCACTTCCCTCTGGACAAGCTTCTCCTGCTCGTTGCGGTACCGGATCAGATCCTTGATGGTGATAATTTTGAGATCATGAATCCGGGCCACTTCCATCAGATCCGGCACCCGCGCCATCGTACCGTCTTCTTTAATCACCTCACAGATAACAGCAGCCGGGTAAGAGCCGCACATACGGGCGAGATCAACCGCCGCTTCCGTATGACCTGCACGCCGCAGCACGCCGCCCTTCTTGGCGATAAGCGGAAAAACATGACCGGGTCGACGGAATTGCAGAGGCTTTGCAGCCGGATCAATAAGCGCCTGCACGGTACGCGAACGTTCATAAGCCGATATACCCGTTGTGGTATCCGCATGATCGATTGAAACCGTAAAGGCAGTCCCGTGATAATCCGTATTGCGGGAGACCATCGGGGGCAGGTCCAGCTCCCCGGCGCGTTCTTCGGTTAACGGAGTACACACGAGGCCCCTACCTTCTCTGATCATGAAGTTAATGACTTCGGGGGTCGCTTTATCCGCAAGGGCAATGAAATCGCCCTCGTTCTCGCGGTCTTCATCGTCTACGACGATAATAACTTTCCCCGCGGCCAGATCTTGAACAGCTTCCTCTATCGAATGAAATGTGTAGGTTTCTCTCTCAGCCATACTTATCCCTCCTTTGTTTCTTGAGTCAGAAAAAGCCGTTCTCGGCTAAAAAGTTTTTCGTTAGTCCGCCCCGTGAAGCGGCGGAGCCAGCTCCTTTTGCTGCCGAAGGCTGCAGAAGTTTTTCAATATATTTCCCCAGCACATCACATTCCATGTTTACCGTGTCCCCCGGATGCTTATCCTGCAGGACGGTCTGAGCCAGCGTGTGGGGGATAATGGAGACCGCGAAGGTCTGCTCCGTTACATCTACCAGAGTCAGTGAAATCCCGTCAATCGTAATTGAACCGCCTGGTATCATATAGCGCAGCACATCCGGATTGGCCGGCTGCAAACGATAGACAACCGCGTTCTCTTCAGGAGTCCGCGTACGAATAGCGGCTGTACTATCGACATGCCCCTGCACGATGTGCCCTCCGAACCTGCCACTTGCCGGCATGGCCCTCTCCAGATTAACGCGGGCTCCTGTCTGAAGCCCGTTCAGGTTCGTCTTACGGTAGGTCTCGGGCATCACGTCTACGGCAAATGTGTGTTTATCGTAGGCGATCACCGTCAAACAGACACCATTAACGGCAATGCTGTCACCCAATTTGACATCTTCGAGAACAAGAGAGGCACCGATCGTCAGCACCATGGCCTGACCTTGTTTGTGTATCCGGCGCATCACGCCGATTTCTTCGATTATTCCGGTAAACATGATGAAGCCTCCTCTTCGGCGTACTGCGGATAACCGGTCAGACAGACATCGTCGCCGACCGTTTGAACCGTCATTCCGGCCAGCCGGATCGCCTCACTCATCCGGCCGAAGCCGCCGAATGAGACGTTGTCGGGTGCCTGTGCCCCGCCGCCGATCCACTTCGGGGCGAAGAAGAGGACCGCCTTGTCCACAAGCCGGTTCTCCAGCATCGCCCCGCTGAGCCGTCCTCCGCCCTCCAGCAGGACGGAGGGGACTTCCATCTCGCCGAGCAGCCTCATCGCGAGCGGGAGATCGACGTGCGGTCCGCTGCCGCACGTCAGCACCTTGGCGCCCTGCGCTTCAAGCGCTTCGCGTCTTGAAGCCGGGGCGCCTGCGGTGGTCAGGATGAGCGTAGACCCCTCATCCTGACCCGCCGGCAGCACCCGCGCGGACAGCGGCGTCCTCAGCTGCGAGTCGACGACGACCCGCAGCGGGTGGAGCGCCGGTACGGCCAGCCGGGTGGTCAGCTCCGGATCATCGGCAAGCACTGTGCCGATGCCGACCATGATGGCGGCATGCCGGTGCCGCATCGTGTGTACGAGCTCGCGCGCCGGGGCGCCGGTAATCCATTTGCTGTCGCCTGTGCGGGCAGCAATTTTGCCGTCGAGCGTGCTCGCGTTCTTCATCGTGACAAAAGGCAGCCGGGTCACGATGAATTTATTGAACGCCTCGTTCATGGCGTTCGCCTCTTCTGCGAGCAGGCCGGCATCCACCCGGACGCCGCTGCACTTCAGCCTCGCGATGCCGGAACCCGCAACGAGCGGGTTCGGGTCCACCGAGGCTACGACGACGCGGCGCACCCCGCTGCGGATGAGCCGGTCGCTGCATGGAGGCGTGCGCCCGTAATGGCTGCACGGCTCCAGCGTGACATACGCGGTGGCTCCGGCCGCTTCTGCACCGGCCATCTGCAGCGCAAGCACTTCGGCGTGGCCTTCGCCCCGCCTCAGATGCGCACCCATGCCTACGATGCGGCCGTCTTTGACAAGCACACAGCCCACGACCGGATTTACCCCGGTCTGGCCTTGAGCGCTTTGCGCCATCTGGAGCGCAAGACGCATATAAGTTTCATCCTGCAAAGGCTGAAGCATGGTTTGGTCGCTCCTCATCCGCTGAAATTTAAATCCGTAACAACCCGTCGTGCTATTATCGCTAAAACATCAAAAAAACCCCCGGTTCCAATGAACGGGGGTCGTTGTAAGATGAAAGTCGACAAAGAATAAAGATCAGCTGTTTACTAAGTTTACAGTCAAACTGCGCAGTAGAAGAAAGGTCTGCACGAAAGCAGTCCTTACGTTACAACTAAACAGCAGCGGCGGAGCTCATTATCCGCCTGAGACTTTGCGCACCTGTTCAGGATTTTCTTTAATTGCCGGTACAGTCAGAAAGATCAGCCTCCAGAGAAATTGATGCATGTGCTGCACCATACCGCACATACAGGGATCAAACCGGAATAACTGTCTTCTAGCGTCAGCAAACAAAGGAATCCCCGTCCTTATATTACATACAAGGAAAGGTTCCTGGAACATTTCATTTCCTATTCTCCCATTGCAAAAGCAAGACTCAAACAGCCATTCCATAATTTGTTTAATAATACCAAAAAAATGACGACTGCCTTCCATCCGCTCCCGTATCTAAGATAATAGGTTAAGAAAGGTACGTTTAAACATTCGTACACAGATTCTTTTCTTCTCCTTCTCCCATCCAGACTGTAACTGTCGGTCTCGGACTCTCACCAAGTCAGCCGGAGCCTGAAGATCTTGCGTTGGTACGCTGGATAAACAGATTCCGGGTCACGGACTAAGCCGCAGTCCGGTAATCCGGTACTGCTGCAACACCGCCGGTAGGGAATTTCACCCTGCCCCGAAGGATAACTCAATTATGCGATTGTAATTGGTTTGAATGAATAGTACCATTGTGCCTTTAAAAAATCAAGTTTATATACAACAAAATTAGTCGGATATAAGTTCCTTACGTATAAAAGCCGCCTATCCGGGATATGGTGATAGCACGGATGATCATGCATGAGTACTCCGATCAGCATGAGTACACCGAAAAGCATGAGCGGTACCGATTAAGAAAGGAACTCTTATATGTCCGAACCCCCAGACCTGAGAACGACTGCCCTCTCCGTCCCGGATAAAGCGGCTCCCAAGTATCCTTTTCCCCTCATTTCCTATGGGCACGTGTTCCCGCTCAACCTGTACACAGCCGGGATTACCAAAGCAGAGCTCTGGATGCTTCTTGATCAGACGGGAGTTAACTCGCTCTCAGAAGTTATCCAAGCAGAATTAACGCAGCCAGGCTGTTTAGTCGTTGTTTCCAGACATAATAACAGACGAGCGAACCGTGATCAGCAGCCCTGACCGATTCTCTAGCTTCCTCTCCTATCGCCATTTCCAGACGAAAAAAAAGCCCTGTTTTCGCACATCATATATGCGCGAAAACAGGGCTTTGTCGGGAAAAAGCTGCCCGCAGCCAGACTGGAAACTTAACTCCAGCCGCTGAAGAAGTTTATTAAGCTTCTACAATTTCAACTTTCTCCATAACGTCGCGTCCCTTGAAAGCATCTACATACTCCATGCCTTTGACGACTTTACCGAAAACGGTATGTTGACCGTCCAGGTGAGGCTGCGGCTGGTAGCAAATGTAGAATTGGCTGCCACCTGTATTGCGGCCTGCATGTGCCATCGCAAGGGTACCGCGCTCATGTTTGTTCGGGTTGATTTCGCAATCGATCGTGTAGCCTGGACCGCCGGTACCACTACCGTTCGGGCAGCCGCCTTGAGCTACGAAGCCCGGAATTACGCGGTGAAAATTCAGGCCATTGTAAAAGCCGGACTGAGCCAGTTTCTCGAAGTTCGCTACCGTGTTCGGAGCATCCTTCTCAAACAGGTCGATCACAACTTCTCCGCCGCCTGCCATCGTGATTTTCGCTTGTTTTGCCATGTGAAACACTCTCCTTTATGTATAGGTTCCTGCCTAGATTGCGGTAATTAAGATTGAACAAGCAATCCTTTACATTGTACTCCAAATCATCTGCATGCACAAATAAGGAAAAAAAAGCAGCCTTTTTGAATTTCTCTTCTTTGTTTCCCGTTCTTTCCCTATATAAGAAAGAACCGGATCGCCTCCGGTTCTTTCCTGCTTCTATTTATCCGCATACGCATCTAATTGAACGGAATAAACGAAACCTCAAACGGATTGAAGGTCTGTTACCGGGCTGTTTCTTTCTGCTTCATCCGCTCAGGCACTACGTCATTACGGACAAGATCGTCATGCGTCTCCCTCTTGACAGCCAGATCGGATTCCCCGTCCTTCACGAAAACCAGAGCCGGTCTGCGGATACGGTTATAATTGCTGGCCATCGCATAGTTATAAGCGCCCGTGCTGGCTACAGCAAGAATGTCACCGCTGTTCACGACAGGCAGCTGCACATCCCATATCAGCATATCGCCGCTTTCACAGCACTTGCCTGCAATGGATACCAGCTCATCCGCCGCATCATTAGCCCGGTTGGCAAGCATAGCCTCGTATTCGGATTGGTATAAGGCCGGACGGGGATTGTCAGTCATTCCTCCGTCTACCGACACGTATTTGCGTACGCCCGGAATGTCTTTGCTTGTTCCGACCGTATACAAAGTTGTACCCGCATCGCCTACAATACTGCGGCCCGGCTCAATCCAAATTTCCGGCATCGGATAGGAAACCGCATGGAACTGTGTCTTGACAGCTTCAGAGATCGCTTCCACGTAAGTCGACATGGGAAGCGGGGTGTCGCCTTCCACATAACGTATGCCGAATCCGCCTCCCAGGTTAATTACCGGGAATACGATTTGGAGCTCATCCCTTACACGGGAGGCGAAGGATGCCATTTTCTCAGCGGCAAGCGAGAAACCCTCCACCTCAAAAATCTGTGATCCAATATGGGAATGGATACCGAGAAGCCGTACATGAGCAGACTGGGACGCTTCGCGCACCGCTTCAAAAGCCGCACCGTTGCCCAGATCAAATCCGAACTTCGAATCGATCTGGCCCGTCGAAATATACTCATGCGTATGAGCTTCTACACCCGGCGTTATTCTCAATAGAATAGGAACACGCTTTCCTTTCTCTCCGGCAATGGCGTTCAAAAGGCGAAGCTCCGTCAAATTATCGACTACGAAACAGCCGATTCCGGCATCGAGCGCCATCTCAATTTCCATAGGCGTTTTGTTGTTGCCGTGGAAATGAATGCGTTCCGGCGGGAATCCTGCCTGAAGGGCTGTGTACAGCTCCCCATCGGAAACCACGTCCAGAGAGAGCCCCTCTTGTTCCACAATACGGCACATGGCCATGACACAGAGTGCTTTGCTTGCGTAAGCTACCTGAAATTTCAAACCCGTTGCCTGGAAAGCATCGACAAACTCGCGGCAGCGTCTGCGCACAAGCGCCTCATCCATGACATACAGCGGCGTTCCATAACGCTGAACAAGCTCGGTGGAATCGACACCGCCTATTTCCAGGTGCCCTTTATCGTTAATTTTGCTAGTTCCATGAAGATACATCGTCAGTTTCCCCTCTTCGTCACCGTTATCCTCTACGTTTCTCCGCATAGCTCTCCGTTACATTATTAATTAAAGTATCATAATGTCACCGGGCTGACAACACAACTTTTTACGGAGAACATAAAGCGGTCACGCCGGGCTTTTATCAGGCGGCTGGCGCGTGACATCTTTGGCTCTTGTAATACTGAGCCGGGTCTTATGCTTAAGCACCGGAAGCCGGAACACAATGTTGAGCAGCCCTTTCCCGTTAAAGGGAATAAACGGCCACATGTAAGGCGCGTTGTAGGAACGCTGCGCACATAAGAAAATCATCCACAGGGTACACAAACCTACGAAGCCCGGCACCTTGAAGATAGCTACCGCAAAAAGCAGCAGAAGCCGCACAATCCGGTTAGCCAGACTGAGCTCATAGCTCGGCGTGGCGAACATACCGATCGTTGCTATTGAAATGTAGAAAATGATCTCGTTGGTGAATAAGCCTGTCTTAACCGCAATATCCCCGATCAAGATTGCGGCCACCAGGCCCATGGCTACCGAGAGCGGTGTCGGAGTATGCACGGAGGCCATTCTCATGAGGTCAATCCCCAGCTCCGCAAGCAGGAATTGAATCAGGATTGGAATTTGTCCAAGCTCCTGAGGTCCGATAAATTCAAGCCCAGCCGGTTTTAAGGAAGGCTCCAGCACCAGCAAATACCAGAGTGGAAGCAGGAAAATCGAAGCCAGCATCCCCATGAATCTCACCCATCTGAGATAACTGCCGATAATGGGAAGCTGGCGGTACTCTTCCGCATGCTGCACGTGATGAAAGAAGGTCGTCGGCATGATCATGACGCTCGGCGACGTATCCGCCATAACAATGGCATGCCCTTCGAGCAGATGAGCCGATGCCACATCCGGCCTCTCCGTATACCTTACCTTCGGGTAAGGGTTCCAGTTGCTGTTCATGATGGCTTCTTCCAGCTGCTTCTCAGCCAGGGGAATTCCGTCAATCTCGACTTGTTTGATTTTATCCCGCAAAGACTGCACGAGATCGTTGTTCGCTATATCGTTAATATATGCGATACAGATATCTGTGCTCGTGCGCTTACCTACCTGTGTGATTTCCAGCCTAAGCTGCGGATCCCGAATCCGTCTTCGCACTAACGCTACGTTCGTCATCAGCGTCTCTACGAAGCCGTCTCTCGAACCGCGGACAACCCGCTCCAAATCCGGTTCTTCCGTTGACCTTGAAGGAAATTGCTTGGCATCGATAACGATTGCCTGCTTCTCCCCTTCGATAAATACAGCCGTGCCGCCGGCCAGAACTTGACCGATTACTTCTTCCATCGTCTCGTAGGGCTCAACTTGGATATGAGGAATGAGATACTCTATCAGCGCATTGGCGGGTGCTGCCCGCATCGCTTCATCATGAACCGTCGATAATCGATCGAGTACAAGCGTCAGCACGTCATCCTTGGCGAATCCATTGACATAGAAAAACCCGGTACGAATCGTATCAAACACCATTTCGCGAAGAACAAGGTCAAAAGAAGTACCTAATCCAGCCCGTTTTTCCAATTCGGCTTTAATCGCTTCCATTTTAAAGGGAATCGGGTCATTTTTTTGACCCGTTTTCTTTGAATTTTGCGGTTCCTGCCCCTGATTCGCATCTTCCGGTGCGTCTTCCGGGGCTCTGGCTGCGTTCTGCCGTTGATCGGCTGGCACACCGCTTTCCTCCTGGTTGGAAGCGGTTTGCTCTTTGCCGCTGACAGAGACAGTGCCTGGACCGGACGTATCATCCTGCCCGTCTTGCTCATCTTGAGCAGAAGCGGTCACCTTGATATTATCCTGTAAGATCGTCTTGATTCCAAAATCGGTTCTGCTGTCATCAGAAGACTCGGAACTCTCAACCATTTTATCCGAAGCTGTAAATAAGTTCCCCTCTTCATCTATCTGCAGAGCCTCGGGCTGCCGGGTTTCCGCCGATTGTTTGTTCCCGCGTTTTTTGTCCATCATCTGGCCCATTAGCTTCTTCACCTGTTCTTCCTCCTTCAATCCTCAATAAATAAACCATTCGAACAACGAACCGAGCACCTTACCCAAGATCATAGCCATCAGGAGCCACACCATATGCGAAGCAACTCCCACCCGTTTGGCCAATACGGGAAGCACATTTATGATTTCGGTCAACGCGGCAGAAAGCATGCCGACAAAAGCTCCCGCGAATAAGCCAAAGAAGCCTGTCCACCAAAGAGGCGCAGATAGATGCCAATCCATAAAATCGAGCACAGTAAAGGTCAGAGAGCCGGTTATAACGGCTATTTCGCAGCTTCGGATCCGGTTCATAGCCCTGCTGATCTGCAGGAGCCGCGGGATGATATCCAGAACTAACAGGAAGGCCACCATGCCGCTTCCTACCGCGATTCCTCCGGCTAATCCGAAAACAGCTGCCGCTGACCAGCCCAGAAGCGCGTTCATGATGTCGGCTTCTTTTCATCAGCTAAGGTCAGATACTCCTCTGCGATCGTATAGCGGTCAATGTTCTCCTGGTAGGTGAACATTTCAACCTCAAGAGGACTCGGTTCTTCATTAAATTTTTTCTTAAAAAAATGATTGAAGAACACGGACATTCCAATGCCAAGTCCGATTGAATATGTAAGTTGCAGCAGAAAGGGATGCTCACTACGGTTACCGGTTAACAATTCATAGACGCGCCGGTGCACTTCAACCATAGAGACGTCCGCGTGAAAATTCATGATTGTAAGACCCGAACCTATAAACAACAAAATCCATACGGCTGCAAGAAACAGCAGATTGGGTTTACGGGCAGCAGTCTGCACTTCCAATAGCGTGTGAGGCTCGCCGAAATGTTCGATCTGAAGATGGGGATACAGGTTTTTAATCTTCGCAACTATGCTGAGCATATCGACAAGAACCCGATTGCCGTCCTTTGTCTGCAGCCTGACGACGGTCAGGTCTTTCAAAGCGGCTTCGTATGCCGGTTCGACGATAAGCTGAGCAATCTTATCCAGCTTAACGGTTTCATTAGGCGATACTCTGACTCTCCGTCGCAGCCGGATATAGAGACAAGCAGCGGTGGTTTGATTCATTTATATCAGCTCCCCAAACCATCCTTTTGCCAGTAGTATGCGAAGCTTAGCACCAGATAATCCAAGAACTGCCGTCAAACCGGTTTGGTCAAATTAACCATTTCTTTTCGCCCGTGTTTCTTAAGCTCTGCAGCGATGAATAACCGTGAACCGTTGAGGAACATTAAAGGCAGCAAGTATCTACTCTAAACAGGTGGTGAACATATCCATGTCCAGACTAGCTCTTACCCTCATTATTATAGGGGCGCTGAACTGGCTGCTTGTCGGCATCTTCGAGTGGGATCTAGTCTCCGCTATTTTCGGAGGTGAAGTGCATCGCGATTCCTCCGCGTTCAGCAGAATCATCTACACCCTCGTCGGGCTGGCGGGTCTATACAGCATCTCATTCTTCTTCCAGGATGACGCTGTTGTGAAATAAAGTCCGCCCTGTATTCACTAGGCTGTCCAGAGCGGACAGCCTTCTTTGCTTACCGTCTCTGTACAAGACAAAAAACCGACACGGGGCCGGCCGGCAAAGTTACTAATAAAACAAGCTTTTTACCCGTTTGGAAGTAAAGAACAGCTTTATTACCCGATTTACGTAAAAGACTCTTTAGAATGAACCGATACACCTGTTGGTGTTCGATCCACTCTAAAGAGCACCTTTAGATCTTTTCTATTATTGTGCAATCTGATCCTTAATGGACTGCAATATTTTTTTCTCAAGCCGCGATACCTGAACTTGCGAAATCCCGAGCCTGCTGGCGACCTCCGACTGTGTCTGATCCCTGAAATAGCGGAGATACACAATCAGTCTCTCCCTTTCATTCAGAGCCCCGATAGCTTCATTGAGGGCAAGTTTCTCGAACCATTTGTCCTGCGTCTCATCCGCAATCTGATCCATGAGGGTGATCGGGTCACCGTCATTCTCAAATACAGTCTCATGAATGGATGAAAGAGGCTTGCTCGCTTCTTGGGCAAACACAACTTCTTCCGGAGTGATTCCCAGCATTTCCGCCACTTCTTTAATAGTCGGCAGTCGGTTCATGCCTTTGGACAGCTCATCCTTGGCTTTACGAATTTTGCTGGCCAGTTCCTTAAGTGATCGGCTGACTTTGAGCGTTCCGTCATCCCGGAGGAATCTTTGGATTTCCCCGATGATCATCGGAACCGCATAGGTGGAAAACTTCACATCATACGACAAATCAAACTTGTCGACCGATTTGAGCAGTCCGATACAGCCGATTTGAAACAAATCCTCGGCTTCGTAGCCACGGTTCAAAAAGCGCTGAACCACGGACCAGACGAGCCGGATGTTTGAGTTAACCAGCCGCTCGCGGGCGAGTGAATCGCCCGATTGGCTGAGTGCGATTAGTCGCTTGACTTCACTATCATCCAGGAAACTGTTCGAGGAACCTTTCAAATCGACGTCCATGGCATCAAACCCCTAATTAACCAAAGCTTTTTTGGATTCAATTCGTTTCTTCATCCGTATGCGAGTGCCCGTTCCGATTTCGGAAATAACGTCCACCTCATCCATGAAATTCTCCATAATGGTAAATCCCATACCCGATCTTTCCAGTTCGGGTTTGGACGTAAAGAGCGGCTGTTTGGCCTCTTCCAGATCCTCGATACCGGCCCCGTTGTCTTCCACCGTAATAAACACTTCATCATCGTTAATTTCCGTTGTGATGGTCACAATGCCATCGGGCTTATTGTCATATCCGTGAATGATGCAGTTCGTCACCGCTTCGGAAATCACCGTCTTAATATCCGTCAATTCATTCATAGTAGGATCGAGCTGCGAGATAAAAGATGCAACAGCGACGCGCGCAAAAGCTTCATTCTCTGATTTGCTTGCGAATTGGAGCTTCATGAAGTTCTTCTCGCTCATAACGCGACCTCCAGACTGGAGATGGCCGATCTCTCGTTCTCTTGAATCGATACGATCTTGAACATGCCGGATAATTCAAACAACCGGTAGACTTCAGGAGACACGTCGCACACGACCATCCGGCCGCCCTTACCCGTGATCTGTTTGTATCGTCCCAGAATCACTCCGAGCCCGGAACTGTCCATAAAAGACAAATCCTTCAGGCTTAACACCAGATGCTTGGTATCCTGCCGGAAAATAGCTTCTTCCATGCGGGCTTTGACCACATCCGCCGTATGATGATCGAGTTCCCCTTTCAAACGGACGACTAGCACTTTTCTTCCCTGCTCGAATTCGATTTGCAGACTCATGTGTCATGCCACTCCTTCCCACATGACTCACAAGTTCTACAACCCTCATGGCATTTCCTGCCTGCTGACAAAACTAGAAGAAAAGCGCCAAAAGCCCTTATGTTGCGGGAAATTACGACTTATTACTCATTGCCGAACATACTTCTGGCGGATCTCTTAAACAGCGTCCACCAGCCTGCTTTTGCCACATCAACCGGGGATTCAACCGGATACTCCGTCAGCACGGCGTCGTTCTTGTAGACGACGACCTTGCCGATGGTTTGACCTCTGGCAATGGGCGGCATCAGATCTTGCCGGAGCTGAAGCTCATGGCGGATACCTTCTTTGGTCTCGCCTTTTTTGAGAAGGATGCTGTATGAGCGGCTGGCTGTAAGCGGAACCGTCGATAAGCTTCCCTTGCTTACTTTTAGCTCGCCAAGCGCATCACCCGCTTTGAAAATCGGGAAATTCGTATACTGCGCAAATGCGTAATCAAACAGTTTCGCCACTTCCGCATTGCGTGTTTTCGTATTGGGCTCGCCCATGACTACGGCAATAACCCGGAAGCCGTCCCGCGCCGCCGTAGCGGATAAACAAAACTTGGCTTCGCCCGTATAGCCGGTTTTCAAGCCGTCGGCACCCGTGTAGAAGCGGACCAGTTTGTTCGTATTCACCAGCCAGAAAGGCTTGGCGGAGTCTTTACGAAGATAATCCTGATAGCTACCGGTAAACTTGGTGATCTCCGAATGTTTGAGCAGTTCCCGGGACATGATCGCAATGTCACGGGCGGTGGAATAGTGGTTCTCTGCCGGAAGGCCGTTGCAGTTAACAAAATGAGTGTTCACCATTCCGAGCTCTTTCGCGCGCTCATTCATCATGGCGACAAAGTTCTCTTCCGAGCCCGCGATTTTCTCAGCCATAGCAACGGAAGCATCATTGCCGGATGCCATCGCGATCCCTTTTAACATCTCTTCGACAGACATCTCTTCACCCGGCTCCAGGAAGATTTGCGATCCTCCCATTGAAGCCGCGTATTCACTCGTACTGACTTTATCAGTCATCTTAATTTTGCCCGCATCCACCGCTTCAACAATCAGGAGCATTGTCATCACTTTCGTGATACTGGCGGGCGGCAGCTTGGCATCCATATTCTTGTTCGAGATAATCGTACCCGAATCGGCATCCATCAGAACGGCCGACAAGGCACTTGGCGTCAAGTCTACAGATGGAGCCTTATCCTCTTTAGCCAGGACGGCCGGCATGACGGCTGTGAGCACTAATTGTATACATAGCAGCGCTCCGCACATTTTTTTCAACATCGTTTCTACCCCTCCTGTTCATTGATCCTGCTACACAAAATCGCATACCGCGGAAACTAGAAATATCAGTAACCAGTCTTGACCGGATTCAGGTAAAATATTCCGCCGTCTCATGCCAATATCCGTATTTTTAAGGCAGCTGCTCCTTCCGTCCCCTTTATTACAGTTAAAGAACATACAAAAGGCTCCCCATGCACCAAAAGATGCAAGGAAGCCTTTATACAAGCCTGAAGCTGAATCCCGAATTCCTATGTCAAATTCTGTCTTCGCGCCTCGTTCGCATAATAAAGAAAGGGAGCCCTTCCGGGCTCCCTTTCTTGGGCTGTTTAAGCTTATTATTCAACGATCAAAACAGCCTTCATATCAGCGTGGCCTTCTCCACATGGAAGAACGCAGTGAATTTCGTATTTGCCGGGCTTCTCAAAGTTAACATCCTGAGATTTGTTCTGAGCATCCAGCTTGATATCCAGACCTTCGCCTGTGATGTCAACAGCATGGATTCCTTCTTTGTTAATCAGGGAAACTTTGGTCTGGCCTTTTGGAATCTTATACTCTTGTTGATCAAATTTCCAGTTCGTTGCTGAAAGTTTCAGGCTCGGGCCTGCAGTCTGCTCAGCTGCCATCTCGGCTTGTCGGGCTGAAATATCTGAAAATAGGAACCCTATCCCCATAGCACTGGCACCGATAAAAAGTACAAACATTAACCACTTGTACATGAAGATCCCCCCATCGCGTAATTACTTAATTATTGTACCTAAAATTATGGAAATTGCCTAATCCCTTCGCAACTGAAACTTCGAATAATTTGTGACAATTCCGTGATTTTTAGTCCGGAACGCGAGGGATCGTCTGCAAATAACAAAAAAATGTGATTTTATGACATCCTCGCAGAGCTCTGTCTCTTGACTGTGTCACAATATGACGAATCATGCGATTGCTCGGGAAATACCAATATTTCTTGCTAACGATCCTTGCAAAAGAAGGCCTGATTCTTACAGTTCTTCGATAATCCCCAGAACGAGCTTCAGGAATTTAGGTTTGACGCGTTCCGTTGTTTCCATTACTTCCTGATGAGACAGCGGCTGATCCAGAATTCCTGCAGCCATGTTGGAAATACAGGAGAAGCCGAGCACTTCCATCCCTGCGTGCCGGGCCACGATAACTTCCGGTACGGTAGACATTCCAACCGCATCGGCACCCAGTGTACGAATCATGCGGATCTCAGCCGGTGTTTCATACGTAGGTCCGAGCAGACCCAAATACACGCCTTCGCGCAGCGAAAAGTTCTGCTTTTCTGCAACCCCATGCGCAAGTTTGCCCAGACGTCTGCTGTAAGCCTCCGACATATCGGGGAATCTCAGACCCAGTTCATCGTCATTCGGTCCGATCAGCGGGTTGCGGAACATGAAGTTGATATGATCCTGAATGACCATCAGATCACCGACTTCGAACGAAGTATTTACGCCACCGGCGGCATTGGTCACGATCAGCGTGCCGACACCGAGCGCCTTCATAACACGGACAGGGAAAGCGACAGTCTCCGCCCCATATCCTTCGTATTGATGAAAACGGCCTTTCATCATAACAACCTCGCGGCCTTTGATACGGCCCGCTACCAGTTCGCCGGCATGTCCTTCAACTGTCGAGACCGGAAAATGCGGAATATCTTTGTAAGCTACCACTACGGCATCTTCAATCAGATCCGCAAGAACTCCCAGCCCTGAACCCAGAATAAGACCGATGGTTGGACGGAAACCAAGTTCTTTCTCAATATACCCAGCCGCTTCAGAAATGCGCTCTTTTTCATTGTTCATAGTAAGGGTCACCCTTTCAAATAGGTTTGGATTTGTTCGCGCCTTTGCCAGACGCTCAAATAAGCTTGGACAATTATACGGGTAATCGATAAATCGCCTATGTATGGTAGTGGTGCACGGTTCCGTTAAGGCCTCCAGCCAAGAATACAGCTGTTGTGAAGGCCGGGGCTTAAGAAACGTAATACCGGTTAAACACTTCGTGTCAGGAGGAGGTGCCTAAAACCTTATAGAGCCTAAAACACCACGGACATTATCTCATTTTTACCGTACAGATGCAAAGACATCCGGCAAAAAAATCTCTATTTAACGATCCTTTATGCGGATCGGTTATATAAAGAAAGAAACGTGCAGCCGGTATCTTCGGATACCAGAATCTGCACGCTTGCCGAGCCAGCAATAAGAAGCTGTTGTGTGCTCGCTTAATTGCCGGGGCTTATGGCTCCGGTCATCTTGGCGCGGGGATGAGACCGGTCGTAAACTTCCTTCATCTTACTTCGTGTTACATGAGTGTACACCTGAGTTGTAGACAGATCGGCATGCCCCAGCATTTCCTGCACCGAGCGGAGATCCGCCCCGTTCTCCAACAGATGGGTTGCGAAGGAATGCCGCAGGGTATGCGGCGTTATGTCCTTGTCGATGGATGCTTCCGCCGAATACCGTTTAAGCATTTTCCAGAAGCCCTGACGCGTCATTCTAGTTCCCAGATGATTCACGAACAAAGCGGTCTCGGGCTTGTGTGCCTTCATTAAATGCGGCCGTGAATTCGATACATAGTCATCGACGACTTGGGCTGCCATCAAGCCCAGCGGGATGATCCGTTCCTTGGCACCGCTTCCTACGCAGCGAACGAAGCCCAGACTCGTATTCACATCACCGACATCCAGACTGATCAGCTCGGACACCCGGATGCCAGTCGCGTATAGAACTTCCAGCATGGCTTTGTCGCGCACGCCATTCGTAGAGGCCGGCTGCGGAGCGCCGAGAAGGCGCTCCATCTCCTCCAGCGTCAGTACCTGCGGAAGCTTCTTGTCCTGCTTCGGATTCTCTATATCCCTCGTGGGATCATGTTCCATTCGTCCGCTCCGGATCATGTGGCCGTATAACGAACGAATGGAAACAAGCGTCCTGGACTGGGTCGCCGTGGCTCTGCCCAGCTGCTTCAGACGGGCGATATAGGTCACGACATGTACTTTGCTCGTTTCAGCAAGATCGTGCACATTCTGCTCTTCAAGAAAATCTATGTACTGCAACAAATCCCGAGAATACGATTCAAGCGTATTCCGGGACAATCGTTTCTCATGCTCCAAATAGTCCATGAATACTTCCAGATCTTGTCTCAAGGTCCCTTGCTCCTTCATTTAGCCCGCCTATGACAGGGGTAGTGAGTCTATATACCATTCGTCACCCAAACGCTAATTCCTTCATTCACCGTACCAATAAAACAAGCGCAGTCTCTCCGACATCGTTGCACTGCCGTCTGTATGCAGATTATGCTGCTGAAAAACTTTAACTGAAGCTCCGCTCGGATGCCTGTATTTGTCAACGGGCTCCACCCAGTACGAGAATACAGATAACAGCCGGTAGAGCAGATAAGTCAACGATATGAACAGGATCAGAAAACGGGTCCGCTGCAGCCACTTATGAACGGATAAGATCATACCTGTCCCCCCTTTTACCGTCATCCTATGAGAGAAGAGGAGAATATATGATCCGAATTCCGTGAAAACTTATTGGAATAAAAGTACCGCCGGGAGACCTTGACGCGGCCATACAAGGCATGAGGCGCCGCTCCGTTTGTAAAACCATCCTAAATACTCAAGAAAACGTATCTGTCTTAAAAAAATATATGGAGTCCTCGCTGATGAGCCCGATCCATGTTTCCAATAGGATCAACCGGCCTATTCAAGTGTAAGTTAGAATCCATTCACAGGCTGCTTAAAAGCCACCCTGCACAGGAGGCAGAACTGGTTCGTTCAGGATGAAACTAGAGCGGGTACACAATGAATGCTGCTGCTTTATTCAAGCCCGCGGCACGCCATTGTGCCGCGTGCAGTAAACCTTACCGCTTGCAGCCGGTTCGGATATTCATAAGCGGAAATCGGTCCCGGCTATACCGCCTTGCGATTTCTGGGCGCAGATACACGGCGGCGCGAGCACGCCTCCTCCGGCAAACAAGCATGCAGCAGACGGCACCGCCGCTGCTGCATGCTTGTTTAACGCCGATTGGCGCCTATCGCGCGCCGGAGACCGTGACAGCCGAACCCGCTAAGCTGGTAGGCTGTCACGGAAGCAGGTCGGCCAGCTCTGCAACCGGCAGGCCGACAGACTCCGCTACGGCGGCATGCGTCACCATGCCGCCGTAGGTGTTCACGCCCGGCAGAAGCACCGGATTCCCGGTGACCGCTGCCGCGAAGCCCTTCCCGGCCAGTTCCAGCGCGTACGGCAGCGTGGCGTTGGTAAGCGCCAGCGTCGAGGTCCGCGGGACGGCGCCGGGCATGTTGGCCACAGCGTAATGGAGGACGCCGTGTTTGATATACGTTGGGTCACTGTGTGTGGTGACCCGGTCGACCGTCTCGATCGTGCCGCCCTGATCGACCGCCACATCGACGATGACCGAACCGGGCTTCATCGTCTTCACCATTGCCTCCGTCACGAGCCTCGGCGCCCGCGCTCCGGGAATCAGAACCGCGCCGATCAGCAGATCGGCCTTCTGTACCGCGCTCGCAATGTTGTACGGGTTCGACATCAGCGTCCGCAGGCGTCCGCCAAAAACATCATCCAGGTAGCGCATCCGGTCTGCGCTGCGCTCGATCATGACTACGTTGGCGCCCATCCCGAGGGCGATCTTGGCCGCGTTGGTCCCGACAATCCCGCCGCCCAGAATAATCACATCAGCCGGCGGTACGCCCGGCACCCCTCCAAGCAAGATACCGCGTCCGCCGTAGAAGCGCTCTAGGAACTGGGCGCCCACCTGTACGGACATCCTTCCGGCAACCTCGCTCATAGGCGTCAGAAGGGGCAGACCGCCTCCGGACAGCTGAATGGTCTCATAGGCTATCCCCGTTACCTTACTGGCCGTAAGCTGTGCCGTTAAGTCGCCTGCTGCGGCCAGATGCAGATAGGTGAACAGGATCAGCCCCTCGCGGAAATACCCGTATTCGGATGGCAGCGGTTCTTTGACCTTCATGATCATTTCGCTGCGGCCCCACACCTCCCCGGCCAGCGCAATAATTTCAGCACCTTCACGGACATATTCTTCATCTGTAAACCCGCTGCCTTCTCCTGCCCCGGCTTCTACAAGTACTTTATGTCCTTCCTGTGCCAGCATTCCTGCGCCACCCGGAGTTAAAGCAACACGATATTCATTATTTTTAATTTCTTTGGGCACTCCGACAATCATAGCCGTCTCCTCCTGACTTCTAACCGTATTCCGTCAACGGCAGCATCTGGATGATCCGTTAGAGCAGCGATTCCGCGCCGTCAATATAAATCTCCGTACCTGTAATGTGACTGGATTCATCCGATGCCAGGAAGCTGACAAGATCCGCAACCTGTTCAGGCTTGCCGGGTCCGTCCTCAAGCGGCATACTGGTCTCGGGGTACTCAATTGGAATTTGAATATCCGCGATCTCCGGAGACCGCTCCGTGTTCTTTTCAATATTCGTGCTTATGTAACCGGGACATATGACATTCACACGGATCTTGTACTGGGCCAGTTCAAGGGCAGCCATCTTGGCAAAAGCAACCTGCCCGGCTTTGGATGAACTGTAAGCGGTGAATCCGAAATTTTTAAAAATCCGGTTCCCGTTGATGGAACTGGTGATGATAACGCTCCCGCCCTGCTTTTTCAAATAGGGTATAGCGTGCTTGACTGTCAAAAACGTTCCTCTCAAATTCGTATTAAGGGTCGCATCCCAATCGTCCGCCTCCAAGTCCTCAATCGGACTGATGACACCGTTAATACCCGCGTTAGCGAATACGATGTCGAGATGTCCCCATTTCTCTATCAGTTTCCCGATACTTCTCTTAACCTGATCTGTATCCGCAATGTCCGCTTCCGTTACGATGGCCTCTCCGCCTTTGCGAAGAATAATTTCCTGCACATCCTCCGCGTGCTTGCGTGTAATGTCCAGCAGGCATACTTTGACGCCTTGTTTAGCCAGCTTGAGTGCGGCTGCTTTACCGATTCCGGAACTTGCTCCGGTAATCAGTGCCGTTTTGCCCGCTAGATTGGATCGGCTCGCTTCTTGACCGGGCTGCTTTTCACTTGACATGGGACATTCCTCCAATTTCGCTTCCACTGTACTAGTTTACCAAGCAGAGTTGAATGTATGCATATTCCATGCCTCATTACCCCGTTAAATGAGCAGAGAAACGCCTTCCCTCGAGACAAAACCAAAGATCATCACGGCAGAGATTCCGCTGTCCTGGCGTAACACAAAAAAACCCGAAGCGGTAAGCTTCGGGCTTGGCATAATCGTACGTATGAGGCTGCAAAGAAGGCCTTGCGGGAAACCGCAACCGCCTGCTGTGCTGCCTGGGTTCATTTCATTGATTCTTGATCAAAGATCCTGATCAAATCGTAGAGGGTTTATCTTTATCCGGCTGCTTGTCCTTCTCCTTCATTTGCTCCGCGCTTTTCTCATTGCAGCGGTGACAAATGCCTTGAAAATCAAGCCGGTGATCCAGAACTTTAAAATTATATTCTTGAGCCAACCGCTCTTCGAGCGGACCCAGCCAATCTTCCATAATTTCATCCACTGACCCGCACTGTACACAAATCAGATGGTGATGATGATGATGAGTGCTGTCACTACGCAGATCGTAGCGTGCGACCCCATCTCCGAAATTCATCTTCTCCAGCACATGCATATCGCTGAGCAATTCGAGTGTCCGGTACACGGTAGCAAGTCCGATTTCAGGCGCTTTGTCCTTAACGAGCATGAACACGTCTTCGGCGCTAAGGTGATCCTCTTCGTTCTCCAGCAGCACTCGAACGGTTGCTTCCCGTTGGGGAGTCAGCTTGTAACCTTGGGATTGCAGCTGCTGCTTGATCTTATCAATACGTGCTTCCATACTCCTCCCCCTCTTACAAAACGCGCTAGCTTCAACTTTCGCGATAACTTTCCTTTTTTCATTATAGAGGGAGGGGGTTCATAAAGTCAAACTCTTATTTAGAATTATTCTAGTTAGCAAAAGCGGCCAGCATCGGCGTTACCCACCTCATCATAACCGGGGATAAATAGGCTTCCATAACGGAGGCGGCCAGCATGCATCCCCCCATAAACAGCGTTGTAAAGGAATAACGCATAAACGGCTGATAGAGGGTGCCGCTGCGGCGCAGCAGCCGGTTTTTGATAATAAATAACGAAAATCCGATGGATACGACGCTGCAGATCAGAATAGCCGGAATGACGATCAGATTCGGCGGAGCGATAGAGACAAGCGCAAAGGCGATCCCTTTCCAGGATAACTGCCCAGCCATAAAACCGACACTAAATCCGATCAGAACGCCTTTTAAAAAATCAAGCACCAGAATCAGAGGGAGTCCGATGACGGATAAACCCAGCGTCCAGATCAGCAGAATCCACTTCATGTGGAGGGAGAAAGCGGCGATAAGCGACTGCTTGCCGTCCACGGACGCCCCTTCGTCAACCGAGCGGTAAAATGAGCTTAAGTATCGCCCGATCTCCTGCTTTTGCTCCAGAGAAAGCGCATTGACCATAATCGCTCCGAATACAACTCCTACCACGAAGAGGACAGAGACGAAGATAAACAACGTAAGCTGGTCCCGGAAGTACTGATTGAGCGAATGTTTGGCTGCCATGATAAGTCCTCCTTGTCCGCCTGTCATTATAGGATGCTTATGCATTTGCGCCGCCTGTTATGCCAATTCGCTCACCGGGTAATTTTCCTTAGCATTAGTGCGACAGCCAGGTTCAGCCGCACATAAAAATCGGATAAATCACAATCCAGTAATTTCTCAATCCGTTTCAATTTATAATTGATGGTGTTGCGGTGCACAAAAAGAGTGCCGGCCACGGGATGTACGCGTCCGCTATGCCGCAAATATAAATCGAGCACTTGGACGAAGTCACTGTTATTCAACTTGTCATATTCGATCAGAGGCCCGATGGTTTCTTGAATATAGGCTTCGCTTATCTCCTTGCGATCAAGTTCCAGCAGCACCTTATAGGCACCGATTTCGCTGTAGTTCGTAATGAAGCGGCCTTCGGCAGTATCCCCGCTGATTTGAAGAATGCGGCACGCCTGCGTATAGCTTTTGACCAGCTCCGACAGACGACTCACTTGATTCCCGATGGCTATGCGGAACATATCGTTCTCATATTTAGCGTTCATAAAGGCCAGCAGCTTCTCCGAGAAATCATTGATTCTTTCCATAGGGACATCCATGAAAAATAGGACAAATGATGTATCGACATCAGCCACAATCACTTTTGCCTGGAAGGATTCTAAGCGGTACTCGATTTTTCTTTTTCTATCTACACGTATCTCTTCCGACACCTTCCGGTCTCCGGCATCGACTATCGCCACATGAAATTTGCCGGGCTCACGAAATCCGTGTTCTTCAAACACCGGAACATAGAGTCTTGTTTGATCGGGTGAGTAGATCGCGTTCTGCACGGCACTCGCCAGCTCGACCTCATGCTTCTCGGACTCTAAAATATAAGAACAGAAAACCTTGATAATACGGGCCATCTTGACCTGCCAGGGAACTACGAATAAGGGAAAATGCACTTCATTGCAGTAATCCAGCATTTCGGGAGTCACTTCTTTGATATAAGGACCGATATTGACGACCATCCCGCTTGCACGGTTGCGTACATTCTCTTTGATTAAAGCAAGCAGATCCTCCGGTGTCTGTATGCCGATTCCGGTTGTAAATACGATTTCTTGCCCATCCAGAAAGGAGGAGATCTCCTTGTTTTCGACCATATGCACCCACTTGACGGCATTGCTTAAGCCGTTTTCCCCAGCAACCAGCTTGATCGAATACTGTCCGACTACGCTATGGTAAAGTTTGCTCAACAGAATGGAAATAGCCGTTCACTCCTTGGTGATCATTTCTCTTAAGTCCATCCACAACTCGGATCGTTTATGAATAGGATAGGCTTACATACGGTTATTTGACAAGGAGAGACACACCGGAAATGAATAACAGGACATAGGTAACCAGCAGGAAATGGTTCTGATTGATTCTGTGATGCAGGCGGTTGCCGAGCGCAATCCCGAGCGCCAGGGGAACCAGCGCGATCCCGATCAGCGGAATCGTGTCGCTGTTCACGTGTCCGAGCCTCGCCTGGTTCAGGAACAAGAAGAAATCAAGCACGGCCCAGACGGCGGCGAGCGTGGCACGGAATTCCGACTTGTCTCTAAGTACCATGACGGCATAAATGACCAGCAGCGATCCCCCCGACAGGAACATTCCGTGAATTACACCTGCGCCCAGAATAGTCAGAATCAGCAGCAGACCGGGAAGCGTAACGTTTTTCTTGATGAACATCTTCTTGAGGGCAATGGCGATGATGAGAACCGCATAAATTTTAAGCAGGAAAGCAGATGGCAGCGTATCGTAAATCACGACGCCGCCGATCATTCCCAGGAACATATATCCGGTTATCTTTCTAAATTCTTTCCCGTTAATATGTTTGCGGTGCCTGAAGGCGATCCATGAGCAGCAGATGAGCGCCATGACATTCAGGACCGTCTTGGCCTCATCAACCCCGATCAGAAGCACGGATGCCGGCATGGCGAGTAAAGTGCCCGCAAAACCTGTCATGGATTCCACGGTATTGCCGATTAATACGACAAGCAAGAACAGAAACTCCTGCAAAGTAATGGACATCTTCGAACCTCCAAAAAGACAGCCCCATCCAGTTAATACCAGATGGAGCCACTACTGAACTAATCGCTTGCGTTTATTTCACGTCCCCTTACTTCACGTTCACAGCCGATTGCGGATTGACCGGATGCTCTTGCTTCTTCAGCTTCTCGATTCCAAAGCCGGTAAAGGCGTAAATCATCGCGAACACGACGCATAAATAACATGGGATAGCCCAGATCCAGAAGCTCCCCGGGCCGACTCCCAGAACTTCCAGGTAGAATATTCCGGATACGCCCCAAGGAACAAATGGCAGCAGCATCGTACCCGAATCTTCCAGAGTTCTGGAGAGATTCTTGGGATGCAGTCCCATTTTGGCATAAGCGTCCTTCAGTAACGTTCCCATCATAATAATGGAAATTGAGGCTACGCCTGCTGTAAACACGATGGCGGCACTTCCCAGAATCGTAACACCGATCAGATGCCATACCTTGGATACTTTGCTGTAAAAGGCATCCAGGATCACATCCAGGCAGCCTGCCACTTCAACAATGCCAGCGAAAGCATAGCCGCAAATAATCGTTACCGCGATGGTCGTCATCGAGAAAATACCGCCCCGGTTAATCAGCTTCGTTACCGTGTCGGAAATGGCGGACGGGTCGAATCCCGCGGCATGCACCATGGAGACGTTAAACCCGTTGATCATCGACTGGAATCCGTCTACAAAACCGAATCCGTTGGACAGCATACCAACCACAACGGCTGCGGCCGAAGACAGCAGCATCACAGGCACGGTTGGTTTTTTGTAATAAGCGCCCCAGAATATCACGGCAAAAGGCAGCAGCATAAATACATTCCATTGATAAATCGAATCCAGATCGGCCAGCAGCGCCTGGATGTTGGCATCGTTCACGGTCCCGGCCTCCCTGTTGAGACCGACAATGACATACACAACCATCGCGATCACTGACGCCGGAATCGTCGTATACAGCATATGTTTGATATGGTCGAACAAGTTGACGCCGGTTATCATAGGAGCCAGATTGGTCGTATCGGAGAGAGGGGACAGTTTATCCCCGAACACTCCGCCCGCAATAATCGCGCCGGCTGCCATAGGCAGCGGAACCCCCAATTCGGCAGCGATACCCATTAGCGCGACCCCCGCCGTTGCGGTAGAACCCCATGCCGTACCTGTAGCCGTCGATACGATAGCCACAATGACGAAAGCAGTCACAAGGAAAAAGCTCGGGTTAATAATTTTGAGCCCGTAATAAATCATCATCGGAACCGTCCCGGAGTAGACCCATGTACCGATAACAATACCAACCGCAAACAAAATGAAAATGGCGGGCATGCAGTTACCTAACCGGACAGATATCCCTTTCTCCATTTCGTCCCATGTCAATCCTACCCGTTTGCCGATAAAAGCGGCGTATACGGCCGATAAGATCAGTAACGGCTGAATTCCTATTTTAAAATAACCAAATCCTACCCCGACAGCGACCGCCATAAACACCAGACAGGATACCGATTCCAGTAATGTCGGCTTACGTTTCACAGACAGGCCTCCCTTCATCCAGCTGCCCCCTCACCCATGCATGATAGACAGGCTCGGTTTTTCCGGCTGCCTTCGGCTGATTAAACGCTTTCAATTAACTTCCTGACCGTAAAGCCTTCAAAACCCAGCTTTTGCAGGTTCAGACCATCCCGGTAAAAGTCCGTATCCAGCAAGGAACCGCCCAGTACGATAACGGCATCGATATTTGGAGTCGGCACACCGGACGCTTTACCCAGATCGGACCATAAGACTAATCCGTTCGAAATATCTTCCGTAAAGTAACGGGACCTCACGCTATGCGGTCCTTTAATTTGCGTGAACACTTCGCTCGTATTAAAAAGTGTCTGCAGGTCCTCTTCCTCGCTGCGGAAATATCCCCTCCGGGCCCTGCTTTGCACCGCATCTTCCAGCTGAAATTCGAATGCTTGTCCGATCGCCATACGTTCGCGCTCAATGGCCCTAAGCACTTTAACGGTATGCTCCGTGATTCCTTCCCGGTAAAGCCAGAACTCTCCTTCGGAATAATCAATTCTTCCGGCATTCAGCAAGCTTGGTCCCGGGTGAACCTCCGGGTTCCCGTTTTCCAGTGTGGTGTGCCAAATGTTGTCCGCCAATACAAAGCAATTATAAATTTGTGAGCAGACTTCTAACAATTCTTTACTGTTCTCGTGCGGATACGCGGCAAAAAACAGTTTCTTTACCCGAAGAGACAGCTCCACCCTTGCTTCCTCGGGAAAAGCCCTCGTGCCGTATGTCAACGAATTAGTCTCGGCTATTTTGAATTCCTTCTGAATCCCCAGCTCTCTGGCTTTATTGACGAAACGTACGCAGCCCATAGCCGCCGCTCCATTCAGCAGAATCACCTGCTCTTCCGATACCAGAGGAGCCAGCTGCCCGGCAAACAGTTCTATGGCAAATCCCGGAACCGTCAGCATGACAATCTGTGCGCCCCGGATCGCCTCTTCCAGATCCGTCGTGACGACGTCTACCTCATAGAATGCTTCACCCTTTGTATCCTGCAGGAGGATGCCTCCTCGCCTACGGATGCCTTCCAAGTTGCCGCCAAACTCCGGCATTTCAAATAAAGCGATTTCAAAACCCTTTGCCTTTAAGTCCGCGGCAGCAGTGATACCGCCGTTTCCGGCGCCTAGAATGGCGACTCTGGTTACATTCATGATGTGATAACCTCCCTTTGCTCTTCCTAATTAGTTATCTCACAGTCTGAAAGCGATTTCTACGTTCGTCTATTCAAAAAAAATTGTGCTGGAGCACAAATCACAGGATTGGCTGCGCTTCCGCTCCCCCGAAGAAAAGTTCATCTCTGCTGCCGAGCCAACGCAAAAAAGTTCCCCGCCGCGACAAAGCGGAAGGGAACTTTGGGTGTACATCTGCAGCATTAAGCTTGCGGCATCGGAGTGTCGGTCGGTTTGCCTGCACCGGTTTTGTAAGCTTCGTCAATCGCTTTACGAATTTCAAGCGTGCTCTTCCCCTGCTTCTTCATAGCTACGGATTTAAGGGCGATTTCCAGACAGATACCGCAGCGGGTTCCGTGATCATCCCATACGATGGAGCCGTCGGAGCCGGTTTCACGGATAAAGCAGTTCTGATTGCTCTTATGTCCGGCACTTTCGCCGCATCCGCAGTAGCATGGCATCCATTCCAGCAGCTCTTTGTTCTCACCCGCTAATTGGTAAATCGTGCGGATTTCCTCTTTTTGACTTGCCAGGAAAGCCGGCAGCACTTTCACCGAAGCGGTCTTTTCTTGAAGGTCGCCGTTAGGCGCGTGCTCCGTAGTGTGCTCCGTCTTCTTAGACTCGCCGCCGCAAGCGGTCAGGACAAGGCTTGCGAGCATAATGAGCAGCAAAGTCCAACTCATGTTTCTTTTCATATGTTTCACTCTCCATAAGCCTGCTTGTTCGCGCAAAAGACAGGACGATCCTAGCCAGGGGCTGATCCATCCGGCTAAGCCGCATGCAGCCTCTGAGCTGCATGCTTGTCCAGTCCCTCGGACTACTTAAGGCGGCGTATATTGTCATGGGTGGACCCATGTTTAGTACTCTTGCCCATCTAATGCAGTTGCGTAACTCGAGGCCTCACTTGCCCGGCTATTCCTCCGGTACCGTCCCGCGTCCAGCAGTTTCGGCTGAGGTTGCCGGCAATGAAGCTACTTTGCCGTAAGTCCCGCCGCCTCCCACACGAAGCTCTAAAGTACCGCTTCGCGCAGCAGCGATCATGCCCGCTATCTCTGCGCCCACAATTTCGGCAAGCGCTTCTTGGGAAGTCTCATGAAGAATCGCCATCTCCGAACCGAACCGGTCCAGCAGCGCAGTCATTTTACGCGGCCCCAGACCCGGTATAAATTCCAGCGGCACCTGGTACAAATAAGGAGGCCGATAGTCCGGGATGTAAGAATCGGAGCGGTCGGAAAGCTCCATAATGCGGTCCATTACACCCCGCACAATTTTGGGGCTGCCGCAATACAGACACCGCCCTACTGCCGCTTCGCTTTCATCCAGGATGCTCTCGCAGCTAGGGCAGTAAGTGCGGTGGTATTTGCCCAGACGCGGATTCAGGCCGTAATTGGCCGCAACCCCGCGCCCGTCCTTGCGCCTGAGCGCCAGTACAAGCTCATCGAATGTCGGCTCTTCCATGAGAAGCTTGTTATACTCCCGGCCGATTTTGCCAAGAGAATGAGCGTCGGAGTTGGTCACGAACGTATACCGGTCCAGTTCCGACAGCAAACCCGCCATTTCGGAATCCGAGCTCAGGCCGAGCTCTACACCGGCAATGGCCTCCAGATCAAGCATATGCTCCATGCGGGATGAACCGCTTCCGTACATGCTTTTGTGAGGCGTAAAGATATGCGCGGGAATCAGGATTCCCCCTCTGCTCACGACTTCCGCCTGCAGTTCACGCGCCGTTACATACATACGCTGGGAGCTCAACTCCACATTCTTCATGCGCGGCCGCATCCACTCCGTGAATGCTTTCATATCCTGAAGCGAGCGCAAGAAGGCGAGCAGATGAACCGGCCCCGTTCCCGGGTCTCTTACCTCAATCTCGCTGCCCAGCAGGATCGTGGTGCCGCCATACCGGATTCCGCCTCCCGGGAGCTCCACCATTTCACCATTTGCGAGATACTGGTCGATTTCGTCCTGAACGGCTGGTGAATGACAGTCGATAATTCCGACAATATCCAGTCCTTTGCGGTCCGACGCTTCGCGGGCGATGTTGTAGAACGTCAGATTGCGGGCACCGCTGATTTTGACGGCTGCGCCCTTCTCCGTACGGCCGATATGAATATGTAAACCGCGTAGTACGTCCGCACGTTAGAAGGAACCTGTCAGCTTATAGGATTGCCAGGCATAAACGGCCGTGATGGTTTTAGCGTCACTGATTCTGCCCTGTGCAATCAGTTCCTTAGCTTCTTCCAGTGTAATAGCCGTACATTCAAGGAATTCATCCTCATCCGGACGCGCTTCACCAGCCGTTAAGCCTTGGGCTGCGAACAAGTGCAGGATCTCATCGGCAAATCCCGGCGATGTATAGAATGAACACACAGGCTGCAGCGACTTACTGCGATAGCCGGTTTCTTCTTCCAGCTCACGCAGAGCAGCGGTCATGGGCTCTTCGCCCGGATCCAGCTTGCCTGCCGGGATTTCCACCTGGCTTTTCCCCAGCGGTTTGCGGTACTGCTCGACCACAATCATCCGGTCGTCTCCGGTTATGGCGAGCACTCCTACCGCTCCGGGATGTTTAACGATTTCCCGGGTCGCCATCTCCCCGTTGGGCAGACGGACATGATCCACCTGCAGGGAGATCACTTTTCCTTGAAATATAGGCTCGGTACGGACCGTTACTTCTTCAAATTTCTGATCGGCTGATTGATTAGACATAACAATCCCTCCTGTGCTGTTTCTTATCCATTATCGTAAACTCACGTGTTCTATTATAGCAAATTCTTGTGTAAAATCAGCTAAACTCTGTGTCAGAGTATGGAAAATACAAAAGAGAACCCGCCTCGGCTCTCTTTTGATCCTTTTGGAATGATTGAAATAACTTGTGGAGGAATTGGAATACCTTGTCCCGCCGGCGCATAAGCTTTTCATAAATCAGGAACAGAAAGAGGGCGTATCCGATGAAAAATTATTCCGGTGCACAAGGTCTGCGTTTAAGCGGTAAAGGTTGGGAAATCAAAGCTTATTTACAGCAAATGCTGCGCCGGCAGGAGGACAAGATCTCTCTCTCCGACTATCTCACCAAACGTTATGGCCCCTGCCGTGATTGAGGGAAGTCCGGAAAGCCTGGAGGGATTCCGAAAGTGCTTCTGCCAGACCTGTTAACCGAATCAGTCAGACCACCTGAGCGGATGGCATCGGCGGAGCTCTCGGAATTGATGCTGCCTGAATGCGTGACAGGCTCCGGAGCCCGGTCTTGGCCGCCGCCTTGTATTAGCGCTTGCAGCTGAGCCTGCACCCGCCGCCGCTCTTCCGCAGTGATGAGCATGTAAGACACACCGTTAATGCTCGAAGGAGCCGCTTCCATCGGAATCGTGTCCACTTGACTCCCAGTTAATGTCGAGAAAGCTCCCGCAAACTGCAAAAGCCTCCGGATCGGAATATCCGTCCGTACATTATCCCCCATAATTTTAAGGAAACGATTGATTTTAGCTACATTCCGGTAATTCACGGTTTGCGTGAGCAGCTCTTTGACGACCTGCTGCTGCCTTCTCATCCGCGCCAAATCACCATCCGCATCTCCGCGGTATCTCGCATAGTTTAATGTCTGCTCCCCGTTCAGCGTTTGGCGGCCTTTTTTGAGATACACATGCTTGTGTGTAATCCGGTCGTCAAAATCCATATCTTTCTCCACATCTACGGACAAGCCTCCGAGCGCATCCACAAACTTCTGGACTCCATTGAAATTAAAAGCTACGTAATGATCGACGGGGGTGGCCAGAAAGTCCTCCACCGTCTTTACGGCCAACCCGGCTCCCCCGTAGGCATAAGCGTGAGCCAGTTTTTCTTTGCCATGCCCTTGAATAGGCAAGTACGTATCCCGCGGAATAGAGAGCAGGGAGATTTGCTGCGTCTGTGCATTGGCCACCGCCAGCATGTTGCTGTCCGATCTGCCCTTCTCTACATTGCCTGAATCAACGCCAAGCAGAAGAAAGGAGTAGGTCGTTTTATTAAGAGGCTCCTGGACAGGAACCGGGCTGACCGGCTCTACAGGCCGCTCCCCCGTTTGATTGTGCTCCTGGTATACCTGATTCCAGCTCGAGTAAGCATTCCATACATAATAGCCCCCGAATAAAAGCAGGGCGGCAAGCGGAATCAGCAGCCATTTTAAACGAGATCGTTTCTTTCCGGTTGTCATCCTCACCCTCCTCCCTCTGCAGTCTTCATTTCAGTCTCCATAGTATGCGGTAGGCGTTCTCAAAAAAATGACCCGATCGCCTAGCATCTTCTGTGAACTGCGGGATTCTCTGCATAGGCCAGACGCTTGGAATGGTTGGAAGTAAACAAAAAAGCCCCCTTGCACTCTTATCGAATGCCGGGGACTTCTCTGGTCGGTTAAAAATTTCTGCTACTCATGCACATTAAAGAAAGGAAGTACTCACTTCGCCTGCTCCGTTACTTCCCGGATAATCGCAACAACCGCTTCAGCTGTCTTCACAAGATCGGAGACCGCAATATTCTCCTGCGTCGTGTGGATCTCCTTGTAACCTACGGCCAGGTTCACTGTCGGAATGCCCATTCCGTTAAAAATGTTAGCGTCACTGCCGCCGCCGGAATGGAAGGTGCTCGTCTTGCAGCCGATACCTTCCAGTGCTTTTATCGCCAGCTGGACAACAGGCGCGTTATCCTCGTACATGAACGCCGGGTAAGCGATGTCCGATTCGAAATCGCATGTGGTTCCGTAGTCCGCGGCCGTGCTGAGGCATGCTTCTTTCATGGCTTCAAGCTGAGCAACAAGTTTCTCCTGCACGATGCTCCGCGCTTCGGCTTCGAGAACCACCCGGTCACAGACCACGTTAAGAGGTCCGATACCGGAGAAGCTGCCGATATTAGCCGTTGTCTCCGAGTCAATCCGGCCCAATTTCATACGTGCAATGGCTTTGCTTGCTACCTGGATGGCGGAAATGCCATCTTCAGGATTTACGCCCGCATGAGCCGACTTGCCGTACATCACAATTTTGATTTCAGCGCGGGCGGGAGCTGCGACTGCGATTCCGCCGATTTCACCATTGGAGTCCAGCGCATAGCCGAATTCGGCTTTCATGACAGACGGGTCCATGGCACGGGCACCTTTCAGCCCGGATTCTTCACCTACGGTGATGACGAACTGGACAGGACCGTGTGGAATACTGTGTTCCTTCAGGACACGGATCGCTTCGAACATAGCCGCGATCCCCGCTTTGTCATCGCTTCCCAGAATCGTGGTGCCGTCACTGCGGATGATTCCGTCTTCCCCGATCTGAGGTTTGATACCGTTGCCGGGCGCTACTGTATCCATATGACTGGTGAAGAAAATACACGGAGTCTTATCCGGGGCGCCACTGGATGCCTCCAGCATACAGATCAGATTGCCTGCGCCGTGACCCGTCTTCGCGGCAGCGTCATCCATAACTACGGAAAGCCCGAGTGCTTCAAACTTGCTCTGAAGCACCCGGCTGATTTCCTGTTCATGCTGCGTTACACTATCCACCTGAACGAGCTCAATAAATTCCTGAATTAACCTTTCTTGCTGGATCATATCTTTCCTCCTATGTTGCGATGGTTTACAATAGTCTTATAAGTTGTCCGAATAGGAGTGATTAATTATGAAACGAAACCGCTGGTTCAAAATCGTCGTGTACATTATGCTGTTCAGCATGGTGTTGTCCACTCTGATGATGTCCCTCAGCTACCTGGTGACATTCTAAACGACCGTCAGTACAGCTTCGTGTCCAAGTCGTAACCTTCCATATTCTCCTTCACGCGCTGCAGGAACCTGCCGCAGATGACTCCGTCAAGAATACGATGGTCCAGAGACAAGCAGATGTTAACCATCGACCGGACCGCGATCATGTCCTGAATAACGACAGGTTTCTTCACAATCGATTCGAAGGTAAGGATTGCCGCTTGAGGGTAATTAATGATTGGCTTGGACAAGATGGAACCGAATGAACCGGTATTATTCACCGTAAAAGTGCCCCCCTGCAGGTCGTCAAGCGACAGCCTTCCGGTGCGGGCCTTTTTACTGAGCATATCCGCTTCACGGGCAAGCCCGGCAATATTCATCTGGTCGGCTTTCTTAATCACGGGCGTTAGAACGGATTCTTCCGTCCCCACCGCAAGCGCCAGATTAATATCGCGCTTAATGATGATTTTATCAACCGCCCATACGGAATTCATGATCGGATAATCCTTGATCGCGTTCACGACGGCTTTAAGCAGAAACGGCAGGTAAGTCAGATTAATGCCTTCACGCTTCATAAAATCATCTTTGGATTTACTGCGCAGCGTAACCAGATTAGTCACGTCGACTTCGATCATCGTCCAGGCATGCGGGATTTCGGACACGCTCTGACGCATACGGCTTGCGATCGTATTGCGGATCGGGGTAACGTCGATATACGTATCGCCGCGGCCATCCGTACTGCGCTCTTCCATCTCGCCAAGCGGCGTAGCCGGATGCTGGGACAGATGGATTCCGCTGCTTCGTACCGGGAATTGGGCAGCCTTGTATGCGTCACTAACCCCTTGAAGATATCCCGCCGGGATTCCGGCAGCGTCACCAGGTGCCTGTGGAGGCACCTGAGCCTGTTGCTGGCCGCTATAAGCCTGCACCGGCGCAGATGTGTAAGCCGGTGCGGAAGCAGCTTGGCCGGCACCCGCCGCTTCTCCCCGCGCTATAAGCATCTCTACGTCTTTGCGCGTGATACGTCCTCCCATGCCCGTGCCTGTGACACGGCCCAGGTCAAGATTATGCTCGGCCGCAAGACGCAGCACCGCCGGGGAGTAGCGTCCCCTCATAGGATCATTGCCGCCGCTTCCTCCAGCCGAACTGCTGTGCGGCGGCTGTGCGCCAGTTCCTGACGGGCGGGCTGTGAAGCCGCCTTGCACGCCGCTCCGCTTATGAACTCCCGCTCTTTCAGCCGGGCTGTTAGTTCCGGGAGCTGCCGGTGCCGCCGCAGATCCCGCTGAGGATTCCGGCAGCTCAATCAGGCAGATCGGATCGCCCACTGCGGCAGTTTCGCCGTTGCCGACCAGAATTTTGATAAGTCTGCCTTCGATCGGACTCGGCATTTCCACGTTTACTTTATCCGTATACAGCTCGCAAAGCACATCGTACTGCTGGATATAATCGCCGGGCTGTTTGAGCCAGGTTCCCACCGTTGCGGAGACTAAGCTCTCCGCAAGATGGGGAACCGGCACTTCGGCCAGACGGCTGTTGATTTCGCTCATATCGCGTTCCCCCATTAAAACTGCGCGAGTTCTCTCATCGCGTCCGCTAATTTATCCGTGTTGAGAAGGAAAAACTTCTCCATCGGCGGGTTCATGCCGACAGCCGGAACATCCGGCCCGCACAACCGGCGTATCGGCGCATCGAGGTCATACAGAAGTTCTTCTGCGATGATCGCCGCTACTTCGGCTCCGATACCGCCCGTTTTGTTGTCTTCATGCACAATCAGCACTTTACCTGTCTTGGCTGCGGCCTCCAGAATCGCTTCATTATCCAGCGGCTGAAGAGTGCGCAGATCCAGCACATGGGCGCTGATACCCTCGGCGGCCAGCTCCTCGGCAGCTTGCAGCGCATACTGAACCGCGATGCCGTAAGCAATGACCGTTATGTCGTCGCCTTCCCGCTTCACATCCGCTTTGCCGATCGGCACAATGAAATCGCCGTCCGGTACTTCAGCGGATAGAGAGAGATAGGCTTTTTTATGTTCAAAATAAAGGACCGGATCCGGATCCCGTATCGCTGCAATCAGCAGCCCTTTGGCATCATAAGGATTAGACGGGGCTACCATCTTAAGTCCAGGCGTTCCGAAGAACACGGATTCCGGACACTGGGAATGGTAAAGTCCGCCGCCGCCAGCCGCGCCGTAAGGGGCACGGATGACAATGGGACAAGTCCAGTCGTTATTGGAACGATAACGGATTCTCGCCGCTTCACTGATAATCTGGTTCGTTGCCGGAAAAATAAAATCCGCGAATTGGATTTCCGCAATCGGCTTCATTCCGTACATAGCGGCGCCGATAGCCGTACCCACGATAGCCGATTCCGCCAGCGGAGTATCCAGGACCCGGCTTTCGCCGTACAGATCACGCAAGCCTTTGGTCGTGTTAAGCACGCCGCCCTTGCCTATATCTTCCCCGAGCACGAAGACGTTCTCGTCCCGCTGCATTTCGTCCTGCATCGCGGAGCGAATTGCTTCCAAATAAGTAATTACAGCCACATTTGCTGCCTCCCCATCCGTATTCCCGTTTACGCCTCCGCGTAAACGTGCTTCAGCGTATCTTCACCAGCCGGATAAGGAGCCGCATCCGCATAAGCGGTCGCATCATTGATTTCCTGCTGAATAGCGGCCAGCAGCTCGCGGTCCTTCTCCTCATCCCAGATCTCACAATCCATCAAATACTGGCGGAATTTCGGCAGTCCGTCCTTCGCACGGTTCTCCTCTACCTCTTCCTTGGTCCGGTAGAGCAGATCATTATCCGACGTGGAATGCGGCGAGACGCGGTACATGTCCGCTTCAATGAGCGTAGGTCCTTCTCCGCGCATTGCACGCTCGCGGGCTTCTTTGACGACCCGGTACACTTCAAGCGGATCATTGCCGTCTACCTTGATGCCCGGGAAACCGTAGCCGAGCGCACGGTCCGCGATATTGCCTGCCACCTGCTTATGATGGGGTACCGATATGGCATATCTGTTGTTCTCGCACATAAGGATAACCGGCAGCTTGTGTACGCCTGCAAAGTTGCATCCTTCATGGAAATCCCCCTGATTGCTGGAGCCTTCTCCGAAGGTAACGAACGAAACCAGCGGGTCTCCCTTCATCTTGGCAGCCAGAGCAATACCGACGGCGTGAGGCACCTGCGTCGTAACCGGGCTGGAGCCCGTTACGATCCGCAGCTTACGGTGACCGAAGTGGCCCGGCATTTGTCTGCCTCCGCTGTTCGGATCTTCTGCTTTCGTAAATACGGAAAGCATCAGTTCCTTCATCGTCATGCCGGCCGCCAGCACAAACGCGTAATCTCTGTAATACGGAAGGAAATAATCCTTCTCCATGTCTAATGCAAATGCTGCTCCAGCCTGTGCGGCTTCCTGGCCAATCCCTGATACGTGAAAAGCAATCTTGCCCGAACGCTGAAGAACCAGAGAACGATCGTCAAATTTGCGGGCACGCTGCATAGCTGTATACATTTCAATGACTTTCTCATCGGATAGTCCTAATTGGTGGTGTTTCGTGTATTGACCGATGGACATTGGGGCTGCGCCTCCTTTTTGTTACCTGGTCTTAATACTAGCCTCTATAACTTTATTATAGACTTAAATGAAACCCAATTCAACGAGCATTTGGTTCGGCAGTCCTATTTTACCGGCCGTCTAAATATGAATTGCCCGTCCCTCCGCCGCAAGAACCGCTTCTGCAAAAGCTTCAGATAGTGTCGGGTGGGGGTGAATCGTATTCGCAATCTCCCAGGGTGAAGCTTCCAGCAACTGAGCCAGAGAAGCTTCGGCTATGTAGTCTGTCACATGAGGCCCGATCATATGGACACCCAGCAGATCGTTCTTCTCCGTATCGATTATAACCTTGACGAAGCCCTCGTTCTCTCCTTGAACCATGGCCTTGCCGAGCGGTTTGAAGCCGAATTTGCCTGTCCGGATCTCATATCCGCGTTCTCTGGCCTGCGCTTCGGTCCAGCCGACGGAGGCAATCTCGGTGCGCGTATAGACGCAGCGGGGAATTCTGTGCGGCTCGTGAATGAACGGTTTGTGCCCGCAAATATGCTCAACCGCTACGACCCCCTCATGGCTCGCGGCATGTGCAAGCTGCAATCCGCCGATCACATCGCCGATCGCATAGATATGCGGCACTTTCGTCTGCATATACTCATTGACGCTTATAAAGCCGCCTGCCAGCAGCACATCGGTATTCTCGAGACCGAATCCTTCGACATTCGGAGACCGGCCCACGGAGACGAGCAGCTTGTCGGCGGCCAGTTCCAGCCGCTCCCCATTCTGCTCTGCCGCAAACTTAACCGTTCCTGCTTCCTTCTGCAGTGTATCCGTTTGTATTTGAGCGTCCGTTACAATAGTCATGCCCCTCTTGCGGAACAGACGCTGCAGCTCGCGCGAGACTTCCTCATCCTCGCCAGGAAGCAGGCGCGGCCCCGCCTCCACGATCGTTACGTTGACGCCGAAATCGTTCATCATTGAGGCCCATTCGACTCCGATCACCCCGCCGCCCACGATGATCAGTGACTCAGGCAGGGTCTCCAGCTGAAGCGCATCGTCGCTGCTGAGAATATACTCCCCATCCGTCTCCAGACCCGGCAGCGTACGCGGCCTCGAACCTGTCGCGATGATGAGATGACCCGGTACGAGCGTCTCGAACGATCCGTCTTCCATTTCGACCGAAACCGTACCGCTTCTTGAAGCAAAAATCGACGGTGCCATAATCCGGCCGATGCCGCTGTACACATCGATTTGATTCTTGTTCATTAAATATTGAACACCCTTATGGATTTGGCTGACAATGCCCTCCTTGCGGGCCTGTACCCGTTCAAAATCCAGCTTAACCTCCGGCACGATGACTCCAAAATCTTTTGCCCCTCTGGTTACCGCAAGCACCTCTGCGCTTCGAAGCAGCGCCTTGCTCGGAATACATCCCCTATGCAGGCAAGTACCGCCCAGCTTGTCCTTCTCCACAACAGCCACTTTCTTCCCCAGCTGAGCCGCCCGTATGGCCGCTACATAACCTCCTGTACCGCCTCCCAGAATGACGATATCGTAAACTTGTCCGCTCATATTGTCTTGCCTCCTATTCATATAAGCAGCACCTGTTTTTCCTTCACCCTCAAGTGGCGTAACAAGAAAAACCGGCAGCTGTTTTCTCAAAGATTCCATGCCAAGCCTTTGTAATCCTATATGTATCTTCCTAATGCGGTCTATGTTCTCATTCTACAAATATTATTCAGTTAAAGCCAGATTAGAAGAATAAGATCCCCCGCAACTATAATTTCATTGTAACTTTTATTCCTCACCGAAACATAGTTTATACACAAAATAGACAGAAGCCCGAAGAGGCGGTATGATTAGCATAATGGCGTCTTCGCCACTTATTTTCCCGCTATTCTACAGCGTAAAAAGGAGCCGCATCATGAAAGATAAACTCGGCCGTTTTGTCGCCATACTTCTCCTGGTTGTCCCGGGTTTAATGGCCACATACGGTTTTCTGGCTATGAAAGACGCATTCTTCTATCAATTTGAACCGGACGGCTATCTTCCTTGGGGCAAAATGGTTTTCGGTTTTATTTTATTCGGGCTCGGTATTGCCTTTATTGGCGGCTGGACTTTTTTCAGGGATCGCAAACGCAATTACGTCGCCCCGCGTTTTAAGCCCAAGCGCAGAAAATAAACGGCTCTTATCTCATAACTAGGATAAAATACGTACAAATTCGTGCACAAACAAACAGCTCCGCTGCAAAGATGGATACTCATCCTCACAGTTCGGAGCTGTTTTGCTGTTGTTTTGCTGCGTAGTGCTTTGCAAAGATACTGTCCTTAATGGACGGGACCTTGGAGTGCCTGCTCTACACGGGTAGCGCCCTGCGACATGACATGGCCTCCGCCGATTGCAGCAGCGACAGCTACCGTCTCCATAATCTCATCTGCCGTTGCTCCCTTGCTAAGCGCTTCCTGGACATGATAGAACGTACACACTTCATTATTTGCAAAAAGACCCATTCCGAGAGCGATCAGCTGCTTCGTGCTTGCTGGCAGAGCCCCGTCCTTGAAGCATTCCCCGGTGAACTGATGATAGGCCTCCGCAACATCCGGAAGCTGCTTTTTCAAAAGTGCGATGCCCTCTTTATAAGCATCCACCTTACCGTCCCAAGCCGGAGTTCCCGCTTCGTTTTCAACCATTATCCTTCACCCCATCCGTGATGACATTCACTGCTCCTGTAGAATACCCCGCTAACTTCAGGCCCATTCGGAATAAATAACAACGGAATCAGAATCAGCCAATCACTGAAAGCATAGGAATCCACCGTTAATCCATGTCTTCCTCTCGTTCGATCCCTTCCGTAATCTCCCATGAAATACCGATCGTCCGGTCCGCCCAGCTCCGGATATTGATTTCAATCGCTTGTCTCAGCTGATCCTCGTCCAGATGTTCGACCTTGCGGTCATCGATTTCGATCACGGCCTCTTGGACAAGTTCTCCACCTGCGGTGAGATCAATTTTCACTTTCATTTCCATCCTCCTTTTATATGTAATCAACTACTCCAAAAGAAATTCTTATCCATTCCGAATCCGGTGTCTATAAATAAGCGCTTCTTATCCTTATCCGACAGCTCTGTTGTCAATCTGACAGTGTACGGCGTATAATAGACGGGTATTCAAAACGCTAGGAAATCCAAACTAACTGAACGCTGTTGGTGAGGATAGGAAAAGGAGGCCACTTTATATGGCAGCGAGCAAGGCAAGTAAACAGCGGGCCAAACGAGTCCGTGAAGGAAAGTTAGATCCGGCAGTTAAACGCAGAGGTTGGTCGGACGTGCAGCCTTTAACCCGAGTGACGCCTACTCTAGAAGAAAAACGGCGGAGACAAGAACACAAACACAAACGGAACGCGTTCCCCTATGTTGAGGACGGTTCCGTTTGTTATTTTCCGCTGAGTTCCTGAGGAATGTGCAGGTAAGGTGTCAGGAGCTTCTGTTCATTCAAATAAGCCGTTATTGCCTGTTTCTCTTCGGATTTAAAGGTGTACTTGCACTGAAAACCGTTATAAAGAAGCAACATGTCCGTAACCAGACCGTCCTCTGCCGCATAAAGGTCGATTACATAGTACGAATCGGGCTCATCTTCAAAGTGAATGCCTACCGTTACATTTAAGTAAGCCTCGCTCGGATGGACTTCATGATAATCAATAATCATCTGGCTTCCAACCTTCCTATTGAATACAACGTGATAATTTTATTATAATATAAAAATCCACTGCCTGTCTTTGTCCGAAGATGCAGGAGTGACTAAGGAGGAAGAAACATGGCATATGATCCGCAGGTTGTTGAAGCAACCAAAGTAAGTGATAATCCCAAGAACGGCTTGTTCGAAGTCGTCGTTATTCTGAAGGACCGTACACACGGCCGTATTTTCTTCGAACGCAACTTGCAAACCGGTGAAATCAAAGCTTCGAGAATCAGCCGTTTGCTCAAAGAACCCTGCCCAATTTGCCGCAAAGATTTCCTTTGCAACTGTCTGGACCGTTATCTGGACAAGATTTCCGGACAAGCTCTGGAGAAAATCGAAAAGTAAACCAGATCGTCTCGGCCGGGCATCCGCCCCGCTAGTCGAAGGGTTGTTAAAAAAGCCTATGTTTCCGGGAACTTCCCGGACCATAGGCTTTTTGTCTTCCTTGATCCGCATCCGCTTAGGAGGACAGACGCTTCACCAGGAAGAGCGCAATAAAGACCAGAAGAAAAATGAACAAGGCCATGTAATCCGACTTTTGCATCTTAAGCGTAAAGCTTCGGGTTCTTGCTTCACCGGTCCGGCTGTAGCCTCTTAACTCTAAAGCGGTCGAGAATTCATCGGCCATGCGGATAAGGGAGACCACAAAAGGGATCGCCATGATTCGAAACTCCCCCAATCCGATCCCCTCTTTCCTGCTCCGGCCCTGGCCTCTTGCTCTGGCTATGCGGCCAAACCGGACCCACTGCGCCTGGATTAGAGGAATAAAACGGAACATAAGAGAGGCCGTTAAGGCAACCGCTTCTACAGGCAGTTTAAACCGGGTGAGAAAGTGCAGCCCTTGCTCCACTCCTCTTTTCATCCGTAAATACCCGATTAACTGCGGGAATAGCACTCCCAGAATAAGCACCAGCATAATCCCAAGCAGCCCGCGGACCGCTTCCAGGGCAGCGGCCGGGTTGAAACTCACCCACCTGCTCCCGCCCGAGCCCAGCGGCAGAGAGATACCGGCTATGACGCCGGATATGAGCATGAAGATGAGAAAGGCCCGCAGCGGCCTCCAAATGACCGCTGCAGGTACCCGGGACAGCAGCACAGCCACTGCCGTTACTATAGCGGCCGCGGCGAGTCCCGCCGGCGTTCTCTGCATCAGGATACCGGCAGAAAGCAGGATATAGCCGATCCAGAACGTTCGGGGATCGAGAATATGACCGATCCGGACCGGTGCTGAGCCCGAATCCTTATGAGAGCCGGACGGGTTCAAATCGCAGCTTCCCATAGGCTTCGCATCTGCAGCTCCGGCAGACATCCCTGTTTGGAGGTAGCTGGAGGCATACGTTTCTTGCTCATGCCCGGAGCCCTGCAGGAAGCCGGGAGCTACGCCGGGAACTTGGGCCGCAAGCGGCATAGCCGTCAACTCCTCAGGTGCTGCCGGAGAATCGTCTGACGGTTGCTTGTCAGGCAAGCTGCACGTATTCGGTGCGCCCAGCACGTGCGCGGCTGGCGCCGCTGGCTCCTTCGGCTCTTGAAGTGCAGGCTTCACTCCTGCCGGCTGCCCGGAAACAGGGCCGCTGGCTGTCACACTGCGCGCATGGGCTGCGGCGTGCCCGGCTGTCGCTGACTCGGCAGGCTCGTTCGGTACGGGCTTGTTTCCGGACACGGCAGCTTCCGGCAGAATTGGCGCGCCACCCGTGGTCGCGTTAATCCCCTGCCCGCTCCCCGCCGCCGATGCCCGCAGCGCATCAGCAATTGCCCGCGCCATCTGCGCAGGCGCGGGAAACCCCGGCGGCACCGCTGCTCCTTGCCGCCGCAGCCAGCTGCCGAGCGCCAGCGCCTCCGGCAGCTGCAGCCCGCCGTCCCGCAGAAGCTCGGGACGCCGGGCCAGCTCGTCACGGGTGCAGTCGTGCACGACACGTCCCCGTGACAGCATCACGATGCGGTCCGCCACAGGCAGGAACGCATCCAGATCATGCGTCGCGATGAGCGCGCCGCCGCCGGTCCGGTGCGTCCACTCCCGCACCGTCCTGACGAGCACGGCAGCCGCCTCGTGATCGAGGCCTGCCGTCGGCTCGTCCAGCAGCAGCCACTCTGGGGCTGCCGCGAAGACAGCGGCCAGCGCCACCCTGCGCTTCGTGCCGCCGCTGAGCTCGTGCGGGCTTTGGCCCAGGAGATCGGGGCCGAGGCCCATCTGCTGCAGCGCCTCGCGGATGCGCCTGTCCGCTTGGCCCGCAGACAGGCGCTGCGGCTTCAGCGTGTAGTCAAACTCACGCTGAACCGTCGCCGCGAACAGCTGCTCCTCCGGCTGCTGGAACACCATGGCGAGCTTTCGACGGATGTCCCTGCTGGCAGAACTATGCTGCCACAGAGATTCCCCGCCCACCCATACACTGCCCTGATCCGGTACGGATAATCCCCCCGCCACATCGAGCAGGGTAGACTTTCCCGATCCGCTTCGGCCCAGAATAAGCGTAATGCCGCCTCTATCCGCAGCAAAAGAAATCCCATCTAAAATTTCAAGTCTAAAATCAGAGGCAGCCTCCCCTTGTTTAGACACATTTTCAACTTTGAGGCCCATATTCTTTCATAACCTCCATCCATTCTTCCAAAGAAACAGGGCGGAGACCCGACATGCGCGGCTCCAGTTTCTGAAGCTCCCTCATCACTTGTACGGAATAAGGAGGCTGATAACCTAACTTTTCACACGGCGTAACATCCATTCCATTTTGTTGCGAATAAAAGAAATCCTGAGCAGAACCTTCAAATACAATCTCCGCTTGATCCAAGGCAATCACACGGTCAGCCAGAGCTAACTCATCCATCCACTGGGTTATCCAGACGACGGTCGTTCCTCTTCTATGTAAATAATCCAAAGCTTCCGTCACGGCTTGTCTGGAACTTGCGTCGAGCATAGACGTTACTTCGTCCAGTATGAGCACGGACGCACCCACTGCCAATGCTCCGGCAACAGCAACAAGCTGTTTTTGACCGCCGGACAATTGTTCGCACATGTCGTCCATCCGATTTTCCATCCCTACGAGTGAGAGTACGTTTCTTGCAATGTCCGGCATTTCTTCCGGGTCTGCCGCAATATTTTCAAGTCCGAAGCAAATATCTTCATACACCGTCTCACCGATCAGCTGAGTGTCCGGGTTCTGAAGCACCATACGCATGCGTTCTCCGGACGTCCATCCGGGCTCGACCGTTCCTCCCGTTACAGGAATCAATCCAGCGATGGCTTTGGCTAACGTGCTTTTACCGCTTCCGTTGGGGCCGACCAGAACGAGCCACTCTCCCTGATTCAGCTCCAAACGGATTTTATTCAAGACAATCTTGTCCTTACTGTTCTCATCTGTCATTACCGGGTCTGCCGTCCAGATAACAGATATGTTATTCATGCGGTAGGGACCTGCCTGCTTCATTACTGTTCCAGCCCCTTCTCTCTATCTTCGAATCTATCAAAAAAAAACAATTCCCAATGAGTTACTCCTGTGCTACAATGCAAATTGTTATTGTCAACCGAATACATAATATTAAGTTAACAAAAGAATGGAGAAGATGCAATTGAAACGTTCCCCACTAACAGTCCGCGGCATTACGTTCAGCGCCATGTTTGCCGCTCTTCTTGTCGCCCTAAGCTTCGTTAACATCCATGTCGGATTTTCTCCCGTTCCGATCACGATGTCCAACTTTGCGATTATGCTTGCCGGCGCCCTTTTAGGCGCACGTTATGGATTTTTCAGCATTGCCTTAGTCGTCGGGTTAACTGCTGCCGGACTCCCGCTTCTGCACGGCAGGGGCGGACTGGACCTTATTCTCGGGCCTACGGGCGGCTTTATCTGGGCCTACCCGTTAGCTGCGCTGTTCATCGGCTGGATGATTCCGCGTATCAAAGGAAAAGGAGTTCCCGCATTTATTTTTACTTTTGGCGTGCTGATGTTATTCGGCTCCTTGCTGCTTTATGTTACGGGCGTACCATGGATGATGCATGTCGTGCCTAATATGACGTTTGCCAAAGCCATGGCGGTCGGCTGTTATCCCTTCCTGATCGGAGATGCACTCAAAGCGGTGATCGCGACCCTAATTATCGTACCGGTCCGTCACATGTATCCCGCCTCCCGGCTAGTCGGAGGTCAAACGAAAGCTTGGGCTGCCCGTTAAAGCTCATTTACGACCTATGCTTAACCTACCCCACCTGATTCCAATGCTTATCATCTCAAAAAGCCGCGCCTTCATATAGGACTGACCCCTGTTTGTGAGACAGGGATCAAAACACCTTTCAAGTTATGCAGCCAGTCGTCGGAATTCAAGCGGCGACTGGTTATTTAGTTTCGTTTG
>NZ_LMXH01000002.1:46846-118459 GCF_001541095.1 Paenibacillus sp. FJAT-26967 | reverse complement strand
CCAATGCAAAAACACCTCCAAAGTTGTCCTCCATATCTTACGACATGAAGCATTTTCTTGAAGGTGTTTTGTTTTGTCTCACATTACGGGGTCAGTCCCATATAGGGGACGGCTTCTTCTATTTGGCGACCAGCGGACCTTCTCTCTCTAGTCAGCAGCCTTATGGATTTTCATAGCCTCGAATGTCCATTTATCCAGTTGTTGAAGCATCTCTCCGATCCCTCTGCACCCGTTCAGCGGAAAAACAACGTTCTGTCTCACGAATAAATAGTCCATGACCGGAATAAATTTCTTACCGGCTAGAACAATAATCTCCTCGTACTTCTGCAAATCTTTCTCTATGGACTGCTTATATAGTTCCGGAAGGCTGATTAGATCCGGGTGGCTCGTGCCGAAAGAAACATCATAATTACCAGGCACCACATCATCCGGCAGCAAAAATCCGGCTTTTCCCGACAAGATCACCCAGTCATGCCCGTTTGCCTCCGCATAGGCACGGCCTTTTTTATTCAGCGTACTCCCGTAAGCCTGCTTGGCAGGGCAGGGTCCGGCCTCTGGATGCTTGTCCCATATTTTCTTCTTACCGGAAGGGACGATAACTAAACAGCTCGAAATCATGAATCATCCCTCATTTTCTTGGCCTAACCGGGGGTTACACCCTTCTGAAGCCTGTTTTTATAGCATAATTTATAATGTCCTTGAATTCCAGAAGAACCCGCTCAATAAACAGTAAACAATGAAGGAATCCATCTGTATATAACTCTGTAGGCTATTCAACCCCGCCTTCTCATAGCTTAGAATAAAAGGACTATCCGGGAGGCAGATGTATGGGCGTTAAACCGATTGCGCTTCAAAAAGGTGACACGGTTGGAATTGTGACTTTGGGCAGTCCGCTGGATGCGGATACGATTAATGCGCGGATTTCTTACCTGCAAAGCATGGGGCTGCAAACCGTGGTGGGGCGCTACGTGTATAAGGTGGAAGGGTATCTGGCAGGGACAGACAGGGAACGGGCGGAGGATTTCATGGATGTGTACACCAATCCAAAAGTCCGGATGATTCTGCCGGTTAGAGGCGGCGTGGGTATATCGGGGATTTTACCTTATTTGAACTACGACTATATCCGGGAGAACCCTAAAATCGTCACCGGGTACAGCGATATTACGGTGCTTCTCAACACTTTATTCCAAATTGCCGGCGTGATTACTCTGCACAGCCTGCTACTTCTTGATTTTCGTCCGACCACACCTCCTTACAATTTCGAGCAGTTCTTTACGGCTACATCCTCCGTAGCGGCTCCACGGCCCATTCAGAATCCACCTGGCATTCCGCTGGTGCCTAAAGTTCCCGGCATCGCAAGCGGTCCTTTGGTAGGCGGCAACTTGACGTCTTTTGTCGGGGCGCTGGGAACTCCCTATGAAACGGATACGACGGGCAAAATTCTTCTGATCGAAGAAACCCATGAGCCTGTGAACACTGTGTACCGTTACCTGGAGCAGTTAAGATTAGCCGGCAAATTCAAAGACTGCGCGGGGATCGTGATGGGGGAATGTACGAACTGTATCGCCGCTTACGGCAAGACGTATCAGGATCTCATCGATACTTACATGGTGGGGCTAGGTAAGCCTCTGCTGACTAACCTCGCCTCCGGCCATGGGTATTACAAAGCTGCTCTCCCTATCGGGGCAGCCGTAAATCTTGATGCAACTAACGGAACACTCACTTTACTAGAACCGGCGGTGCGCTATTGAATAAGCGGCAGATCTTTATTTACCGGCGACCGTGGCTTCATATTCTTGAATATCCTTCTCCGGCACATTCCCTGCTATAAGCCGTTCTTTGGGCATGACATGCTGACCCCGGGCGTTTACGTGCGTTCTGACCAGATAAATCCCGTCCTTCTTGAACGTTTTCTTCACGCTGTATACGCCCCCGCCTTCATGCTTGGCTAGGATCGTTTCCGTGTCGTCAATGTCTTTGATGCTCCAGATTTCAAATTGGATATCTTCCGCATCCTCAACCGCTGCCGCTCCCTGCTTCACCTGCACCTTGAGTGTGCTTTCCTGATTCAGTGCAATCTTCTCCGGAAGCTGAATTTTCACTTCCACCGCTTGGTCCGATTTACCCGCGTCCGCCGCAGTGGTCGTTGTAGAAGCAGCTGGTTTTGCCGAACAAGCCGACAGCAGCAGAGAAGCTATCGCAATAGCTGTAAGAATAGATTTCTTCAATATAATTCCTCCCGTTCATGGTTATATAAGTGCGTTATAAAAGCGTTTACATATCACGATTGATGCTATGGAATCTAGTCTTTACTAACTTCCCCCTCATTCGTTAAACTTTTGCGCCATATTCTGACAATATAAGAGTATTTGAATTTATACAGGGAAACAAGTGTTTTCTTCTGAAACTGGTAAAAAATATTTAACAGTGTTACAAATTCTTCTTCAAAACAGTTCACAGTGCCCCAATAATATCCAAACATCTGATATAATACTTAGAACGAACACGTGTAGGAGGCTTTATTATGTGGGGAAACATGGTTATAACGGTGAGCATGTTTACTAGTTTCATTCTTATGTTACTCGCTGTAGTCTCATATCTAAAAAAGAACAAACGAGCGGGTAAACAACGCTTTCTAGGCTCATTGGGCTTATTTGTATTTACCTTTGTTTTTACCTTTTTCGTTACCCTCTCGTACGTGCCCTCTGAAACTGAACCCTCTGCATCATTAACACCGATACCTTCACCGGCTGAAACGGCCCCATCCAATTAATGCCAGTAGAATTGCTTGCGGCACAAGACTAAAAAGACTCTCATTTAAAATTAAATGGGAGTCTTTCTCATGCTTACGGTATAGGTGTGACACAAATTTACAGAAGTACCATATCGATGACAATAGCATTGCAAGCGACCTGTCGTCGTGGCTTACAATAAACGGAATACTTTAGTCGCTACGCATCAGTGCGTTTTCAGTATTCCTCTTGAGCCTGCTTCTTCTTACTCCTAACCCGACACTTCATTAACTCTATCTATTGCATTACTTGCGGCTGGACATTTCGAATAAAATTGCGTTAGAACCTGCTTTGCTACAACTAGGGCAATACAAGGTATAGAACCTTTCTCCTGTGTGCCGGGTTATTGTTGGTCTGTATTCCAACCTATTTTCTCTTTTATGGCTTTTTTCTAAAATAATATTGTTTTAAAATAACTTCTGCAAGATCTATTTTTTTGATATGTCACAATAACCAAGTTCTTGTATATTATGGAGTAAGTAAGGTGCTTGTTAATGCAGACAGTTTATATAATTTCAGGGCCAGCAGGAGTAGGAAAGTCAACAACATCAAGTGCATTAGTGAATACGTTAAAAAACAGCGCATATATATCGGGTGATGATGTAAGCCATATGCATGTTAATGGTCGTCAGAAGCCATGGGAAAGTAAATCTGAGTTATCCCTGATTTGGAATAATATCTTGAGTCTTACACAAAATTTCGTTCTCAATGGAATAGATGTTGTAATTGATTATGTTACTTTTCCAGATGAGGCTTATTGGCTAAAAGATAAGTTAAAAGAATTAACCGAAAATGTCATCTATGTGGTATTGTGGGCGGACCATGGTAACCTGTTGAAAAGAGATCAATTGAGATTGCCTGAACACCAGATGGGAGAGCGGTGTCTTATTTTAATTGAAGAATTTAAAGAATCTAGATTGAAAAATAAGTATTTGCTTGATACAAGCCAGAAAAATACTGATGCTATTCATCAGGTTATTAAAGAGATTATGAACAATAGACAATACTGTTTGACTGATTAACTGAACTAAGTATGATAAAACTATTAAAGCTATTATAACAAAATCTATACATTTTCTGTCTCATAGAATCAATGTATCAGAAATGAGACTTAAATAAAGAAAAGACTGATCTCAAGTGAGATCAATCTTTCTAACAAAAATCAATTAATATATTAATATACTAATTAATATATTTGTTCGCCTACTCCACTGAAACATGTCAGTAAGTAGGCGAACAAACCAATTGGATTTTAAATTTTATTATTTCTTTTTGGCTTTTTTTCTTTTGTCATCGAATGTTTTCTTACCAGAATCATCACCAAATTCTATTAGCTCCATTAAGCAAGTCCCCATTAGATTTAATAAAGGACTTAAATGTAGTAACAAATGTGCAATGTACCGTATCCAGAAACGAATTTCTTGCCTGATAACCCTAAAAACGAGTAATAATATCAATATAAAAAATGCATTTTCACTTATTACTGTCATTGTTAGTCACTCCTTGAATTTAATAATAATCCAAGGGTTGTTCGCCATGTACTAACTTTTCGATTCTAGCATTTATTTGATACGACTGGCAATAATTTATCGCGTATTTTTATGCTTTTTTTCAATTATAGAAACAATTTTCTTAACGCTTACAAGTGTTTTGTTATATATATCACATTCGCTTGCTTTTATTCTTTCAAAAATGGAACAACCTCATGAATAAGCATAGTGGTTCTTGTGCTTCTGCTGGAGTTTCTTCATGAACAGTGTCACCATCTATTTCGACTACAAGCATTACTTTGTAATGTATAACCTCATGAAAGCAATTTATCCAATCCTTTAAACGACTACGAAACTGAAGTACACTTCCATTGATATTAGTTACCGCCCTCAACTTGGTAAATTTGATGGATGATATCATTCAATGCCATTCTTAACAACTTCCTCTCGTCCAAATTTATATAGTAATCACAGAACAAGTTTCATTCGGAATAAACAGAGTTATTGCTTAATAAAAAATACCGTTATTCATTAGATTTTTGCAAATTAATGAATAACGGTATTAGTTTGTATAGTACATAGAACTTATCGGCTTAAAATGATCTCAGATACTTACCGCGCCCGAATTGCTCTAGTAGCAACTATCCGCTCCCCTACAAGCTATGATACCTTATGCTCAATCCGCAGCTTATCCGCCACCATCGCGATAAACTCGCTATTGGTCGGCTTCGATTTGCTAATGTTCACGGTGTAGCCGAAAATAAACGAGATGCTGTCGATATTGCCGCGCGTCCAGGCGACTTCAATCGCATGACGGATCGCGCGTTCGACTCGGCTCGGCGTCGTTTTGTATTTTTCCGCAATAGCGGGATACAGTGTCTTGGTGATGGCACCGAGAATTTCGATGTTGTTGTACACCATCGTGATGGCTTCGCGCAAATATTGATATCCCTTAATATGCGCAGGAACGCCGATTTCATGTATGATTGTCGTAATATTGGCATCCAGATTTTTGGTCTTCGGCATCTGTACGACATTGGCTTTCATCGAAGAGTTCGAAGTAACCGCAGGCTGGTTGCCGACCAGCTGGCGAATCCGGTTCGTCAGAACTTCCATGTCAAACGGTTTCAAAATATAATAAGAGGCTCCAAGCTGCACAGCTTTCTGAGTGATGTTCTCCTGACCGAAAGCCGTAAGCATAATGATACGCGGTGCAGGATTCAAGTTCATTTCACGCAGCTTTTCGAGCACACCGAGTCCGTCCAGGTGAGGCATAATGATGTCCAGAATGAGAATATCCGGTACATCCTTCGGATTTTCCATAAAACGGAGCACTTCATTTCCGTTATAGGCAATGCCGGAGATTTCCATGTCTTCCTGATCGCTAATAAATTCGGAAAGCAAATGTGTAAACTCTCGGTTGTCGTCCGCTAACAATACTTGAATCTTCTGCAACGTAAAAGCCTCCTTTATTTTAAAAAAGCGGGTAGTGTCTTTTTCCTTGTGTTACAAATTCGACACCCCGAATCAAATTCCTCCTGTCGAAAAATTATTTTCTTTATTTTTTCCAGCCGATATTCTATAATAGAGTTTTATCTTTGTATTTCAACATTTTTCGACAAATCCTCTCTATAAAAAGAAGAACCAAAGGCTAGCTCGCCTTCAGTCCCTTTGCGTCTGTTTCCGGCCTTAGCACGATTCCCGCGTCATGGAGCATCCATTCGATAAAGCAGCCGTAACCGCTTGACGGATCGTTAACGAAGACGTGTGTGACCGCGCCAATCATCTTCCCATTCTGTATGATGGGGCTGCCGCTCATCCCCTGCACTATACCCCCGGTTTTCTCCAGCAGGCGTTTATCCGTCACTTTAATGACCATGCCCTTGGTTGCCGGGTAATCCTGTTTGGTTACGTGCACAACCTCGATATCGAACTTCTCGACTTTTTGACCGTTCACCACGGTGTAGATCTGAGCAGGCCCTTCTTTTACCTCCTCCGCAAAAGCAACCGGAATAGGCGTATGGGATAAACTATAATCCGGAGCTTCCTCCATTTTGCCGAAAATTCCGAATGACGTGTTCTTTTCGATATTTCCAATCACTTTGCTGTCTCTAAAAATTTGGGCATGCTTCTCGCCCGGTTCACCGTTCTGGCTTTTGGCAATAGAAGTCACGCTTGAGTGCACCACTTCGCCGCTTCCTACCGCTATAGGTGTCTGGGTATCCATATCCGTTATGACGTGGCCCAGAGCACCGTACACATTCTGCTTGGGAGCAAAGAAGGTGAGTGTCCCTACACCAGCCGCAGAGTCGCGGATGTACAAGCCGAGCCGATACGACTTATCCATCACATCGTAAGCCGGCTTGAGTGAGAGATTGATTTTCTGGTTGCCTCTTTGGACGGTCAACTCAAGCGGCTTCTTGCTCTGTCCGGCTTGATTGACAAGACCGGAGACCTTGGAGACGTCCGTGGATGGTTTGCCGTTAATCGATACGATCAAATCTCCGACCTGCACCTTGGATTCCTCACCCGGGGAGATCTTCTGGTTCTCCCCTACTGACACCAGATGATGCCCCACCACCAGAATACCGGAGGATTTAATTTTGACACCGATGGTTTGTCCGCCCGGAATAACTTTAAGGTCCGGGACTACGCTGACTTTTACCGTCTTAAAAGGAATGGCGCCGAACAGCTTGAGTTTCATTTCTGTCGACCCATGCCGCTCCGACTGGAGGGAAATCGGTTCATTCAGATTAACTTGAAATGAGTGCCGGGCGTTCCCGTTGACCTTGACGATATCGGGGTCCTTGACTGTTAACATCGCGTTAACCGGCATGGTTAGCCTTAACTGCTTGCCTTGGCCGCTGAAAAGCCTAAGCTCGTCGGGGAAGGAAGCGAAGCTCTGGAAAGGAGATGAGATACTAAAGATACACACAAGGAAAACGAGCAGAAGACCAATGAATCTTTTCCGGCGATTCGATTTCACTTGACCACGCTCCTTCTGCTTTCTGGCCCTGACGAAAGCTGATTTAGCTGACAATCGCCAATTGCGTACCTTTAAGGTATCCTCCCGCTATCCGTTTTATAACTGCAAATGCTTCTAGAGACCTCAGTTAGTTCCTCGACTTTTGTTCGTCTGCCAATGCAAGCATTTCTTGAGCATGATGCAAAGTCGTTTCCGTGACTTCCACCCCGCCCAGCATCCTGGCAAGTTCTTCGACTCTGCCGCGGCGGCTTAAATCGGTTACACGGGTATAGGTTCGTTCCCCTTCGACTTCCTTATGGATATAAAAGTGAACATCCGCCATACAAGCTACCTGCGGAAGATGGGTGATGGAGAACACCTGACAGCTTACCGAAAGAACGGATAGCTTCTCGGCGATGGCTTGAGCCGCCCGCCCGCTTACGCCCGTGTCCACTTCGTCGAATATTAGGACGGGGATGCGGTCCAATCTCGCGAAAATGCTCTTCATCGCCAGCATAATACGTGACAGCTCGCCGCCGGAGGCGATCTTGCTCAAACCCCGCAGGGGCTCCCCGGGATTCGGAGCCATAAGGAACTCGACCTGGTCAATACCGTCGCGGGTGAATTTGACACTCCCGCTATCCAGCGCCAGGCCTGCCTGGGCATTCGCAGCCTCTATATGGGCCACCTGCACGCGGAACTGCGTACGCTCCATATGCAGGTCTCTAAGCTCGGTCTCAATCTCTTGAGCGAGCCGTCCTGCGATCTCACTTCGCCGCTTCGATAGCTCGAGCGCTGCCTTGGCAAGCTGTAAAGTTTCGGCAGCAAGTTTATCTTGGAGCTTCTGGATAATCTCGTCTTTGTTCTCGATTGTCTCGAGCTCGCCGCTGATTTTATCGCTGTAAGCCAGGATTTCTGTGATGGTATCGCCATATTTGCGACGCAGAGTAGCGATAAGATCGAGCCTCAATTCAATTTCATCCAGACGCTCCGGATTGAATTCAATTTCATCCCGGTAATCCCGCAGCTGATAAGCCGCATCTTCAAGCTGGTAAAAAGCATTCTGCATCTGTTCGAGCAGAGGCGCTATACCTGCCTTGTCAATGGCGGCCACATCCTGGATCCGGACAATGGACTTCCCGATGGAGTCCAGTCCGCTGTTATTCCCATACAGGGTATCATAAGATGCGGCTACATTTTTATATAATTTTTCTGCATTCGCAAGCTTGCTCTTCTCTTCCGTCAGACCGATCTCTTCCCCTTCCTTTAAGGAAGCGGCTGCTATCTCATCGACCTGAAAACGGTATAGATCCAACATTTGCAAAGACTGTTTACTTGTTTCGACTAAAGACTTCAGTTCTTTGCGGAGCTTGGTATAACGGTCATAGCTTATCCGGTATGCCTGCAAGCTCGCGGCAATCTCTTTCTCTCCGTATGTATCGAGCCAGTGAATATGCTCATCGGATTTAAGAAGAGATTGATGCTCATGCTGCCCGTGAATATTAACGAGCCATCTGCCCACTTCGCGGAGCATGGTCAAATTCACAAGCTGGCCGTTAATACGGCTGGAGCTTTTGCCGTTTGCCGTAACTTCACGGCGGATCAGAAGCTGTTCTTCGGCAGCGGCCTCAATGCCGAGCTGCGTTAGTGTTTCCCACACGGGGTGGTCTTCTTCGATCTCGAACACGGCCTCGATTTCCGCTTTCTCACTGCCATAACGAACCAGTTCGGAAGAACCCCTGCCGCCTACAATCAAACTAAGTGCATCAATAATAATGGATTTACCGGCTCCCGTCTCACCCGTGAGCACATGAAAACCTGATTTGAAACCAATATGAACGTACTCGATTACCGCCAGATTACGTATAGACAGTTCTGTGAGCATAGGTTCCTCCCCGTGTCCGCTTCTCTATGAGAGCGAATTAACCAATTTTGACTCAAACCTGCTGCATCTATCAAATCAAAGACATAATTTGGTCCACGACTTTCTTACTTACATCCTTGGAACGGCAAATAATCAGAATGGTATCGTCCCCACAGATGGTTCCCATGATCTCATTCCATTCCAGATTGTCCATTAAAGCGCATATCGTATTGGCCGTTCCCGGCATACATTTCATTACGACAAGATTGTCGGTGAAGTCAATATTAATAAAGTGATCACTGAGCGCGCGCTTCAGTCTCTGCAGGGGGTTATAACGCTGATCCGCCGGCATGGAGTATTTATAGCGTCCATCATCTAAAGGCACCTTAATTAAATGCAGCTCTTTGATGTCCCGGGATACCGTAGCTTGGGTCACATTAAAACCAGCAGTTCGGAGTGCTTCGACTAGATCGTCTTGTGTTTCGATTTCGTTATTCGCAATAATTTCGCGAATCTTGACGTGGCGTTGCCCTTTCATTCGAACACCTCAATGTGAAACGTAATTTGTTTGATTTTGCGTCCGTTCATGTCCACATACAGAACACCTTCGGCTTCAGGTACCAACAAAGAGTATGCCAGCAGCCGTTCCCTGATTGCGCTTCCTGTCATCTCAAGAGGCTTCCGTTCCTTCGCTACCTTAACAAGATACAGTTTGTCATTTTTTTCCGCAAAATAATCAATAAACAGCCGGCTGTAGAGCTCTTCTTTCTGGTTTAGGGTGATGGTGATCGGGATTCTTGTCTTGCCGCCAATAACATCAAAGCCTGCGCCTATAAGAAGGTCAACGACCTCGTCGTCCGGAACTTCCGTATAGAGAGGCAGATGCACGGAACTCTTGGCAGGCTCCACCAGCCATTGATGAAAACGTATGCCGATCCATGCTGCGAGTAGTCCCAGGAGCAAGATTAGGATGAACGCATCCCCGTTTTGCATAGGCAGTCACCTCGACGTACGTATTCGCGAATGAAGGCAAGGAATCCTTTTGATATACCAGAAGATTGGAAGATTGATACTGGATCTGAAGACTAAGCATATATGGGAACAGATTCGAAGCACTATATCTATTGGGAATGCCGGTTTAATTCCGGTTTGGCAAACTGCGCTTTGGCTTCTGCTGCCACACGATTGATAAGCGGGTTGAGAGGCTCCACGATCCTGTCCGGATCATCCGGATTGCAGGTCCAGTAAGCTAGAAACTCAATATTGCCTTCGCCCCCTGTAATCGGTGAATACGTAAGGCCCTTCAAGATAAATCCCAGCTCTCCGGCATAACCCAACACCTGTTCCAGCACTTCCTGGTGTACGCTGGAATCTCGGATAACACCTGACTTCCCGACCTTCTCACGGCCCGCCTCGAATTGAGGTTTAATCAGAGCCACGGTTTCCCCTGTCGTACCAAGAAGCGCTTTAAGTGGCGGGAGAATGATGCGTAGAGAAATGAAGGAGACATCAATACTAGCGAAGTTAGGTGCAGGTCCTTCCAGTACTTCCGGTGTTACATAACGAAAATTCGTCCGTTCCATAACATGAACACGCTCGTCCTGCCGTAACGACCAGTCTAACTGGTTATAACCGACATCGATCGCATAAACATAGGACGCGCCGTGCTGCAAAGCACAATCCGTAAATCCGCCCGTCGAAGCCCCGATATCCAGCATTACGGCATTTTGAATATCCAGGTTGAAATGTTTTAAGGCTTTCTCTAATTTGAGGCCGCCGCGGCCCACATAAGGATGCACAGCCCCTTTTACCTTAAGGGTAGATGCACGGCTAATTTTCATACCTGCTTTGTCCACAGGCTCCTCATCAGCAAAAACAAGGCCAGCCATAATGGCGGCCTTGGCTTTTTCTCTGCTCTCAAAATATCCATGCTCAACTAAAAGTACATCAATTCGTTCTTTATCTGTTGCCATCCGTTAACTCCTGTAGGGTCCGTCGTCTCATCGAGCGGATTGTTAGTATCAAATGTTTAAGACCTTGCATGGCGTATTAAGCATGCTGGCGTTTGCGGGGCAGAAGAGATTTCACTTGAGTAGCCAGATGTTCAGCCGTTAAGCCGACTTCCTGCCGCTGCTCCTTGATGGAACCGTGCTCCACAAAATAATCCTGAACACCCATAACGCGGATGCGCATGCCATCAATTCCCTGACGGGCATAGAATTCCAGAACACTGCTGCCGAAGCCGCCCATTTCGGCGCCTTCTTCCATCGTAATAATCGGCATGTGTTCCTTGGCCAGTTGAAGGAGCATCGCCTCATCCAGCGGTTTAATGAACCTGGCGTTAATTACGCGCAGATTAATGCCTTCCTTCTTCATGGACTCCGCGGCTTCAAGAGCAACCTGATTCATCGGGCCGACGGCCAGTACAGCCATCGTGTCGCCTTCGGTCAGCGTTTCCCACGTGCCGATCTCAATCGGCTCCGGATGCTCATCCAGCTCTACGCCCAACCCGTTAATACGTGCATAACGGACAGCGATAGGACCGTCGTTATACTCAATGCCGGTTACCATCATTCGGCGCAGCTCGTTCTCGTCCTTAGGCATCATCAGAACCATGTTAGGAAGACTGCGCAGGAAAGAAATATCGTAAACACCCTGATGCGTCTCTCCGTCGGGACCAACAAAACCAGCCCGGTCGATGGCGAACATCACGTTCAGATTCGGCCGGCAGATATCGTGTACGACTTGATCGTAAGCTCTTTGCAGGAAGGTCGAATACACGGCGAATACCGGCTTTATACCTTCGGAAGCCATTCCCGCGCACAATGTTGCGGCGTGCTGTTCGGCAATTCCGACATCGATCATCCGGTCCGGGAATCTCGCGGCAAAGTCCATTAGACCTGAGCCGCCCGGCATAGCCGGTGTAACGGCGACGATGCGCTTATCCTTCTCGGCCAGCTCAATCAACGTACTTCCGAAGACATTCGTATACATAGGATTCCCGACAGCTTTGAGGAATTGTCCGGACTCAATCTTATACGGACTTGCCCCGTGCCACTTGTGAGAATCCAATTCTGCCGGGGAATACCCTTTTCCTTTGGTCGTAATCACATGAATCAGGACAGGACCTTGGATCTTCTCGGACTGCTTGAGGGTCTCCAGAAGCAGGGGCAGGTTATGTCCGTCGATCGGGCCGATATAGTTGAATCCGAGCTCTTCGAACCAGACACCAGAAACCAGCAAATATTTCAGGCTGTCTTTGACTTTCTCTGCCGTTTTGGCCAGAGTGCCTCCAATAGCCGGGATTTTCTTAAGGAGTAGTTCCACTTCTTCTTTGGCTTTACGGTAATGCTTATCCGAACGGATCTTGCTCAAATAATTATGAAGCGCTCCTACGTTAGGAGCAATAGACATTTCATTGTCATTCAGAATAACGGTCAGATTCTTCTTCTCATGGCCAATATGATTCATTGCCTCAAGAGCCATACCTCCGGTCATAGCACCGTCGCCGATCACCGCAAACACGCGGTTGTCATCACCGTTAAGATCACGGGCCATGGCCATCCCCATCGCTGCAGATAACGAGGTGCTGCTGTGACCCGCTTCCCATACATCATGCTCGCTTTCCGCCCGTTTGATAAAGCCGCACATGCCTTTGTACTTACGCAAAGAGTCAAAGCGGTCTTTACGCCCCGTCAAAATCTTGTGAACATACGCCTGATGGCCTACGTCAAAAATAAATTTATCCCGGGGGCTGTCATACAGAGCATGCAGCGCGATGGTCAGCTCCACTATACCCAGATTGGAAGAAAGGTGACCGCCGGATACCGACAGCTTTTCGACGAGAAATTGCCGAATCTCCACCGCCAGCTGTTCCAGTTCTGCTGTTGATAGTTTCTTCAAATCGTCGGGCTGGTTGATATGATCGAGCAGCACATGAATTCCTCGCTTTCCAAGGTAAAAAAATTTACAAAAGTTTGAAATACGTTCATTTGTTCGTGTATTGTCATGAAAACATTATATCATAAAACAAAGACGGATACACAAATCTAGCGGTCCCGCTTCATCAGGTAAGCAGCCAATTCAAGCAGCCTCTGCGGATTATGAACGATTCCGCCGCTCACGGCGGACACAGCCTCATCCGTTAATTCACGTACCCTGTGCGCCGATTCATCCAGTCCGATAAAGAAAGGATACGTCACTTTCTGCTGTTTCTCATCACTGCCTGCCGGCTTACCCAGCTTCTCAAGCGTACCTGTTACATCCAATATGTCATCCTGGATTTGGAACGCCAGACCGATGCTCCTGCCGTAACGAGTCAGCGCTTCCAGCTGCTTCTCATCCGCTCCGGCCACTCTTCCTCCCGCCCGCAGCGAGAAAATAATCAGATCACTCGTCTTATGAAGATGAATATATTCCAGGCCGTTCAGGTCTGTGGCACCCTGCTCCGCCTGCATATCGGCCACTTGACCGCCGACCATGCCGCGCGCACCCGAATATTCGGCCATTTCGGATATGATCGAGAGCACCTGCTCAGCCGGCACTCCTAGACTGCGCGCCTGGGAAGCGGTATAAAAAGCTTGTGTCAGCAAGGCATCGCCAGCAAGAATCGCCATCGCTTCCCCGAATACTTTGTGGTTGGTTAGTTTGCCCCGGCGGTAATCGTCATTATCCATTGCGGGCAAGTCATCATGAATAAGGGAGTACGTATGTATCATCTCGATCGCGCAGGCTACGGGCATCGCGGCTTCCACACGGCCCCCGAAAGCTTCGGCAGCGGCTAACACAAGAATAGGCCGCAATCTTTTGCCCCCGGCATCAAGGGAATATTGAGCCGATTCCTTCAGGATACCAGGTATGTCCCATTCCGTAGGGAACAAGCGTTTGAGCTCATTTTCAACTTCTTTGGCATAATGGGCAATATATTCATGGATGTTCATGTCGGTGTTCAAAGAGATTCCCCTTTATCCTCGACGATGTTCGCTCCAAAGGGCTTCTTCGAGAGGCCGGCTTCGTTTTCCACGAGCATTTCGATTTTTTTCTCGACGATCTCCAGCTTCTGTCCGCACAAATGAGACAGTTTCATGCCTTCCTGATACAGTTCGATGGCTTTCTCCAGCGGAACGTCGCCGCTCTCAAGCTTGGCTACAATTCCTTCAAGCTTGTCCATCGCTTCTTCAAAACTCAGTATAGCCTCTTCCTGCGGATTCGTTTCGTTAGCCATCTTTTTTCTCCTCCATTGCCCAGACATGACAACTCAACCGGCCATCCGTCAACTGCACGCTTACCATATCGCCGAGTTGCACCTGCTCGATTGAATTGACAAGCCGTTTCTCTTGTTCATCATACACAAGACTATATCCGCGCTGCATCACTTTCAGCGGGCTGAGTGCATCGAGATGCCGAAGTGTAGACATCAACTGCTGCTTACGGCCGCGCGCGATACTCTGCATAGCAAGCGTCAGCGCCTTCTGCGAGCCCTCCGTACGCCTGCGGGCAAACCGGACCTGCTCCTGCGGATTGAAACCCGACAAGATGCGTTCAAGCCGCATGCGGCGGTCGTTCGCCCGTGTAAGCTGCTGCCGCATCCGGAAGTTCAGCTGCTCGCCCAGTCGGTCCAGCCGCTGGGCGGGGTGCTGAAGCAGCTGGCGATGCGGATTGGTCAGGTACGGTGAACGGCGGAGCCGTTCCAGCCTGTCCTGACGCCGCTGCAGCTGCTGCAAGAGACCCTGGTGCAGACGCTGGCGGAGATGAGCCATCTGCTGCTTCAGCTCCAGATGGTGAGGCACCGCCAGCTCTGCTGCAGCGGTTGGCGTCGCCGCACGGAGATCGGCGACGAAATCTGCGATGGTGAAGTCGGTCTCGTGACCGACGGCCGATATGACCGGGATCGCGGAAGCGAAGATTGAGCGTGCAACGACTTCTTCGTTGAACGCCCACAGCTCCTCCAGCGATCCACCGCCCCGGCCGACGATCAGCACGTCCACTTCACCGAGCCTGTTCATCGTCTCGATCGCCTTGACGATGGAAGGGGCCGCCTGCGCGCCTTGAACAAGTACCGGATACAGCAGGATCGGTACGTTCGGATAGCGGCGCTGCAGGGTGATAATGATATCGCGGACAGCCGCTCCGGTCGGCGATGTTATGACGCCGACCGCTTTGGGCATCCGCGGGATTGACTTCTTCCGCTCGACGCGGAAGAGCCCTTCCTCTTCGAGCTTCTTTTTGAGCTGCTCGAAAGCCAGATAGAGGCCGCCGATGCCGTCCGGCTGCATTTGCGTGACGTAGAACTGGTACTGCCCGTCCCGTTCATACACCGACACATTGCCTCTTGCGATGACCATGGTCCCTTCCTTGGGCCGGAAAGGCAGCCGCTGGTTATAGGAAGCGAACATAATGCTTTTCAGCCGGCTGTCTTTATCTTTCAGCGTAAAGTACATATGCCCGCTCGAGTGATGGGTGAAGTTGGAAATCTCGCCGCGTACCCATACATCCTGAAGCCGGTTGTCGCCTTCGAGCTTCATTTTGATATAACGGTTGAGATCCTTAATCGATAGAACCGCGCGTTCACTCATCGCTCTATATGCCCGCTGCCGTACCTGATTGCGACGCACGGCGAGCGGAACTCAGCGTGTTCTTGAGCAGCATGGTGATCGTCATCGGACCTACGCAGCCGGGAACCGGCGTGATATAGCCTGCGATGTCTTTGACCGCATCAAAATCAACGTCACCGCACAGCTTGCCTTCGGCATTACGGTTCATGCCCACGTCAATGACGACAGCACCCGGTTTCACGTGCTTATCTTCGATAACATTCGCTTTACCCACTGCGGCAACCAGAATATCCGCCTGCCGGGTAATGTCCTGCAAATTAGGTGTACGGGAATGACAGATTGTCACCGTTGCATGCTCGCGGAGAAGCAGCATAGCCATAGGCTTGCCGACAATGTTACTCCGTCCGACAACAACTGCATGTTTGCCTGCAGGCGATACGCCAATCCTTTTCAGAACTTCCATAACACCGGCCGGAGTGCACGGAAGCATTCCTTCTTTGCCGATCATGAGATTCCCTACGTTAACGGGATGAAAACAGTCCACGTCTTTACTCGGAGTAATTTCGTCAACAACCTGTTCTTCGTTAATATGTTTAGGCAGTGGAGATTGCACCAGAATCCCATGAAACTCCGGATTTTCGTTATACTCATGGATCAGCTTCACTAAATTCTCTTGAGACGTATCTGCCGGAAGACGGTGAACATGAGACTTGATTCCGACCTGCGCGCAAGCCTTTTCCTTGTTATTGACATAGACATGCGAAGCCTGATCGTCTCCAACAATAATGACGACCAGACCCGGCGTTGTCCCGCTAGAAATAAGTTCCGCCACTTCCTGCTTGATCTCTCCGCGAATCGAACTTACGATTTCTTTGCCGTTAATCACTTCTGCTGCCATGACGGTTCTCCTCTCCTCTACCCATTGGTATCTCTGTTATTCTTTACCCTTGCGGACTTCATCTCTAAGCGCATCCGCATCTTTGATCATCTTACCCAATACTCCGTTAACGAACTTGCCTGAATCATCCGTACCGAAATGCTTGGCAAGATCAATCGCTTCGTTTACGACAACCTTGGGCGGCACATCTTCCTGGAACAGCATTTCAAAAGCAGCCAGTCTAAGAACTTCACGATCCACACGGGACAGTCGGTCTATCTGCCAGCCTTTGAGATATCCGGAAAGCAGCTGATCAATACGATCACGGTTGTTTAGCGTTCCAGTCACCAGCTCACGGATGTATTCCGGCATGATTTTCTCCTTACCGTCAACCTGCGCTTCATTATCATTCTCTGCTTCGTGCACAGCCACTTCCACAGCCTCGTGAGCCGATACGCCATTCATGTCGATCTGGTACAAACTCTGTAATGCAATTTCTCTGGCTACTCTACGCCTCATACCTGTAATCCTCCCAAATCTTAAAAACCGCTAGTCATTTACATACGTCTAGTATACGTCATTTTAAATCCAACCCAAACAAAAAAATCCAAGGATGAACCAAGGATTTCATCGAAACATTCTCCATTTTTGCGAAAGGAATTGCCAGAGGGTCTGAAAAGGAAGAAGAAGATCCTCTCCTTGATCCAGCTTTTTGCCGATATAATATCCCAAAAACACGATAAATGCAAAAATCAGCATGTCCCAGAATCCGGCGATCAGGTACACCAGCCCGAGCAGCAGACCGCCCGCTGCGCCAGCAATCGTTCCCGGATGTTCCTGCCATAATCGTTTTAACATGTGCAGGTTCACCTCTATTCTACCCGGCTTTTAAACGTAGGGGCGCTTTGCACGATATTGGCTACATAAACCGATACATGCGCAACGGGAATGCCCGTAATTTCTTCCACATGGTTCTTGACGGCGTTCTGCATTTCTTCCGTAATTTCCGGAATAGAACTTTCCCCGTCTACCACCGTGCGGATGTTGATATCAAGCCCGGCTTCACTCACTTTAACCCTTGCGCGCAAGTCGCGGACACCGCGTGTTCTGCCGGCCGCCTTTAAAGATAAATTCTCAACAGTTTCAACGGAAATACGAATGTCGCCAATCTCGGATCTCTGGTCGATCGAAGGGGCTTGTGTGCGGCTCCTGCGTACCGATATATAGAAAAACCGGAGGCTGAGCAGGAAAATAATAATACCGCCTGTGATAACAGCGACTTTCTCCCAAGTAAATCCTCTGTCGAACACATACCCCAGGTAGTATTCGGTCGTTCTTACCGGAATGAGCTGGAAAGCTGCGAGCACGGCAATGGCGGATATTATCAATATTGCGAGGCTGTATAGAAATAACAGGAGTCTGTCTAGTATTTTGACCACAGCTGTTGGCTCCTTCCGAAATAAGTGAGGAACCCCCGTCCTTCGCGGTTGGGGGTTAGATGTAGCCGCTGCTATTTATTATTTGACACGGTTTACCGCTGTTTCTTCTTCTACAGGCTTCTCCGCCGCTTTGAACTGGACGTCGTGAATGTGTACGTTCACTTCCACCACGCTCAGACCCGTCATGGACTCGATCGCCTGCTTGACGTTCTGCTGGATCTTGCCTGCCACTTCCGGAATGCGGTGGCCAAATTCCATTACGATCGAAACATCGATAGCCGCTTCACGCTGGCCTACTTCAACCTTAATACCTTTGGCAAAATTTTTGCGGCCCAAGAGTTCGGTGATCCCGTTGACAAAACCGCCGCTCATGCCCGCAACACCTTCAACTTCAACAGTCGCAAGACCTGCGATCACTTCAATCACTTCCGGCGCGATTTGAATGGTGCCCATATCTGTCTTCTCATAATCCGCTGCAATCATCGTCATTCTTATGCACACCTCCTGCACGTTTGGGATAAGCCCATTAATTTAATACTATACCATTCCGCCAAATTTATGACAACGAATCCGGGTCTAGGACTCCGGATCGTTCACGTCATGGTCTTCGAGGAACTTAATATCGAAATCCCCGCTAAGGAATTTACGATGATTAAGAAGTTTCAAATGAAACGGTATCGTCGTATGAACGCCATCGATTGCAAATTCGGCAAGCGCGCGTTTCATACGGTTAACGGCTTCTTCACGAGTCGCTCCCCAAACGATCAGTTTGGCGATCATGGAGTCATAATGCGGAGGAATGACGTAGCCCGGATAAGCGGCGCTGTCTACACGGACACCAATTCCGCCCGGAGGCAGATAGAAGTCAACGCGGCCAGGTGAGGGCATAAAATTCCGCTCGGAGTCCTCAGCGTTAATCCGGCATTCAATTGCCCACCCGTTAATCTGAATATCTTCCTGCGTAAACGGCAGTGGATGGCCTTCGGCCGCGCGGATCATTTCTTTAATCAGGTCAACCCCCGTTACGTACTCGGTCACCGGGTGTTCGACTTGAATCCGGGTGTTCATTTCCATAAAGTAAAAATTCCCATCCGGTCCGAGCAGAAACTCCAGTGTACCTGCTCCGGAGTAATTAACAGCCTTGGCGGCGCGGACAGCCGCATCCCCCATAGCCTGGCGGGTTTCCGGAGAGAGGGTCGGGCATGGAGCTTCCTCCACAAGCTTCTGTCTCCGGCGCTGCACGGAACAATCGCGCTCTCCGAGGTGAACGGCATTGCCATGCTTGTCCGCAATGATTTGAATCTCGACATGTTTCATGCCGGTTAAGTATTTCTCCAGATAAACGCCGGAATTACCGAAGTTCAGTTCCGCTTCCTGCTGGGCAGTTGTGATGTGCTGGACGAGCATGTCTTCGCTCTCCGCAATACGGATGCCTTTACCGCCTCCGCCTGCAGTAGCCTTGATAATGACCGGATAGCCGATTTCACGTCCAAGGCGGATCGCTTCATCCAGATCTTCAATCAGACCGTCGGAACCCGGAATAACCGGTACGCCCGCGTCTTTCATGGTCTGCTTCGCGACGGCCTTGTCCCCCATTCTCGTAATGGCTTCCGGAGAAGGACCGATAAAAGTAATATTGCAGCTCTCACAAATCTCGGCAAAATCGGCATTCTCTGCAAGGAAGCCATAACCGGGATGGATGGCATCTGCATCCGTAAGTGTAGCCACACTCATAATATTTGTAAAATTAAGATAGCTGTCTTTGGATGCTGTCGGTCCGATGCAGTAAGCTTCGTCTGCCATTCTTACATGCAGTGCATCACGGTCGGCTTCCGAATACACGGCAATGGACTGAATGCCCAGTTCACGGCAGGCACGGATAATGCGTACAGCAATTTCACCACGGTTAGCAATTAAGACTTTCTGAAAACGCATAGCTTCCCTCCGTTCAATCACTCCGGCTTCACCAAGAACAGAGGCTGGCCGTATTCCACTAACTGGCCGTTCTGAACCAGCACTTCGACGATTTCGCCTTTGATTTCCGCCTCAATCTCATTCATCAGCTTCATCGCTTCGATAATGCACACAGCGGTCTTATCGCTGACTTTAGATCCTTTGGACACAAACGGGGCGGAGCCGGGGGATGCTGCTTCGTAGAATGTTCCGACCATAGGTGACACGATTTTATGTAATCCGGAATCCGATTCCTTCTGCTCGTCCACATTTGAACCAACCGGTACAGACGCCTGTACAGATAGTGCAGGTGCAGCTGTCTGCGGGTTAACCGGCGCGTATGTCTGCTGCAGCGGTGCGCTCGTCACAACCACGGACTCGGTTTTATTGGGTTTGCGTATAAGGAGACGCGTACCCTCATTCTCGATTTCGAGTTCCTGCAGGGACGTCTGGTCCATTAGTTTCATCAATTCTTTAATTTCACTCAACTTGAACATCCATGTCACTCCTTCAAAAATGGTGAACCGATGCCGTAATACGACGTATGTATTATATCACAACCTCAAGAAATGGAAAGAGTCCAGTTATCCGGACTCTTTTCCACTGATCTTTATTCCTTATTCGATTCGCCACCGCTTAAATCCTCTTTACTTGTCAGGTAATTTAGAAATTTTCTAAATTTTTACAGATTACTTAATGTATTGAACGGCAACTTCAGGCCCAACGTTCAGTTCCTTCATCACGGTTTCTACGATGGATACAGCCTGGCTTTTTTCCAGCTTCTCGGCTTGAACGGTAACTTTCCATTTGCTTCCTTCCTGAGTCAGCACAGCATTCGGGTAATCTTTAGACAGCACATCCTCGACATTCGTGACGCGCGTTACCGTATCTTCAATCTGCTGAAGCTGCTGCTGCGCTTTGCTGACCGCTTCGGCCGACTGTTTATTATCTGTAATTGTCGTCAGCAGTTTCTCCGTTTGTGCGGCCAATTGATCGTTGCGCTCAAGCTGGAGCTTGGTCAAATAATCACGTCCGGATTTGCTGCTGGCCTGCATTTGCTGAAGTACTTTCGCGTCAGCCGATACCGGAGCCGCTTCTTCTTTGCCATCCTTGGCTGCAGATTTATCGGCTGGCGTCTTCTCTCCGGATTTCGGATCTGCTGCTTTCGGATCTGCGGCTTTGGGGTCCGCAGCTTTGGCATCGGCCGATTTCGCCGGGTCCGTCTTGGCTGCATCTGAAGCCTTGTCGCCCGTTTTAGCATCCGCGGCAGTCGTTTTGCCTGTTTGCATGGCTGCGGCCTGATCCGGCGTCACCTGACTCAAGTCGATTTTAACCTCTTCTGTTTTGGGCGCATTAGAGGCCAAATCCATTTTGTCTACATCCTCTGTAAAAAGGTAATAAGCGGAAAGTACGACCATCAGGCTCAGCATGGAAACGAGCCAAATTGTTTGTCTTTTGGCATTCATTTGATATTCCTCCTTGCGGATAATGGTTGATGAACGAGCAATTTGCTGCTATTCTGCCTGCTTTCGCGGAAGGACAGAAATGCGGTGAACCGGCACATCAATACCACGGGCAACGGCTTCTGTCATCATTTTTTTGACTGTCATGTCTTCGACCCCCTTGGCTACGACAAGTACGCCGCTTACCTTGGGTTTAATCGTCTTGACCACAAGCGGCTGCTGGTCACTGGATACCTGATACAGAACCACTTTGCCTTCTTTGGTGATCTGTGAAATGTTACGCGAGGCTCCATTGGTGTCTTTTTCCGTCGTTACCTGCTCCGAGTCTTTCGTATCTTTCTCCACGACGATTTCTTCGGTGGATTCGATCGTAACGAGTACTTCCACATCGCCTACGCCGACTATTTTACGGAGAATGTCCCGGAGCCGGGATTCGTATGCCAGCTCATAATCCCGGAAAGGCGTCTTCTCCTTGGCCGCTCCGCCTATGAATGTCTCGCTGCTCGGCTGCGAAGCCGGAGAGGCCCTGCTGTCGCCTGAAGGATCGATTTCTTTAAAGTTCAGAAACGAGCTCATAATCATCAGGGCGGCACCGACCAGACCAAGCAGTATAATCCATAGAAAAGAACTGGAACGTTTGCCATCCTCGCCTGCCCCGAATAGTTTGCTTTTCCACTGCTTCCAAAAGCCCATCCGCTCACCTCACCATCGCTCCCTGCCGCATATTCTGGTGGTTCTAAAGCTTCATTCGCTCCTTCGTCCATTGCACCGAAATGTGAGTGGGATCTACCTGCCAGCCGAGCTGAACAGCTGTAACCAGCCGGGCTGCCGCTTCTTGCTGCGCTGCGGTAAGCCTGCCCGCAGCTGCGGATGCTTCTACCGGGGCTGCGGGCAAGCTGGCGGCCCCCCCTATAGGCTCGGTGGAAATCTCCACCCGGGCCACAGGTGCGACCGGCTCCATCTCCGCGATTGGGCCGTTCTGCGGCAAATCGCCGGCGCCGGTACTTCCTGCGCCACTGCCGCCTGCATCCGCCGCAGCACTGCCGGATCCGCCGGAGCTGCGGGACGGACTGCCGGCAGGTGAATCCGGTTCATCCAGCAGGATTTGCACGCGGGTAACGGAAGGATTCACCTTGCCGCCGAGTTCTGTCGTGACCCGCAGCTCACGGATGGGATAGACCGTCTGCTGCTGCAGTTCTTGTTTCATCCCCGCAGCAAGATCTTCCTCCAGCAGGCGCTGTGCCTGCCGCTGATTCTCCGCCTTCAACCGGTCCGACTGCTGCAGGACCGCTTCCAGAGAGGCCGGCTCGGCGGCCGGGAGGCCGGACTTAAGTCCGGATGACCCGCTGGCCCCCACCGCCTGGATCCCCTGCTGATTCTGCTCCAGCTGCGCAGCAGCAAGCAGCTTGCCGGGGTCCCATCCTTTGCGGGTTATTTCCAGCACGGGGGACAGCAGCGTCAGAAGAATGAACAGGCTCATCGCCGTCCTTACGTAACGCTGCATTTTGCTCGTCGGGAGCATCAATTCGATAAACGTCGCGAGAAGGATAAGCGCAACGATCGTCTTGAGCCAGCCGCTCAGCCAGTCCACGGCAGAAGCCTCCTTCCAGGCGAACAGCCTCTGATGATCCCGGCAGGCTGCCTGAGCTTGTTCGCCTATGCTTGTATATATTTGCTTTCGGAAACAAATATGCCGGTTTTTTTTGAAAAGTTATCCATTATCGCACCATAACGGCCATATTGCCTGCCGCAATCATAATCGTCAAAGCCAGGAAAAACATCAGCCCAACCGCTGCCAGCGACGCAAAGACGTAGATCATGCTCTTGCCGATCGTGGACAGGCACCCGATAATCGGGCTGTTGCCCAGAGGCTGCATAACCGCTGCGCAGACATGATAGATTAGCGCCAGCGCCAAAATTTTGATTGCCGGAAAAGCGCAGATCACGATGACGATCACCACACCGACAAGCCCTACCGCATTCTTGACCAGCAGTGATGCGCCCAGCACGGTCTCTGTCGCATCCGAGAACAACCGGCCCACAACCGGAACGAAGTTCCCGGCTATGTACTTGGCGGTTCGCAGCGTTACGCCGTCCGTTATGGCTCCCATGCTTCCCTGCACGGAAATCACACCCAGAAAAACGGTCAGGAACACGCCAAGCACTCCCAGACTGATTTTCTGAAGCAAATTCGCGAGTTGGGTCACTTTATACTTGTCCGACATGGAGCTGACGATATGCAGAACAGCCGAAATAAACAGGAGGGGGAATACGAACAGGTAAATAACCGTACCCACCGCATGGATCATAAATACGATCAGCGGGTGCAGCACAGCTACAGAGGTGATCCCGCCCGTCGAAGCCAGCAGGGATAGCAGCAGCGGCATGAGCGCAATCATAAAATGAATCATCGAAGATATAGCCGATTTGGCATAATCAATGGCGACCTGAAAACTGTTGACAGCAATAATCAGCAGAACCAGATACGAAATAATAAATGCGACTTTACTCACGTTATTACGTTCAAAGGAGCTTTGCAGCGTTTCCAGCAGCATGGAGAATACCGTCAGAATGACGATAGACACAAGCAGCTTGCCGTTAACGACAATCTCATGAAAGAAATAGCGCAGAGCGCCTTTCAAAATCCCCGTCATGTCGAGGGATTTCGCACCTGAGAGCAGATCGGCGAAGGTCGGCGGCCTGTTTTCCGGGAAGTACCCTCCGTAATCCTTGATTAGCTTGTTCCAGAACGTTTCGACTGAATTCGTATCGAGATGGCTGGCTTGCTGCTGCACCAGACTATCTATCGGGTTCTGCGCCCAGATCTGTCCGAGGAAGCTGACGAAGAGTGCGGATATAAGTACGAGCGTTGTCCAATTGCGGTGCGATATCTGCTGCGGCAATGTGTTCCCTCCTGTCCAGTCCAGGTGTCCGAGGGTGTTCCGGCTGCCTGTCCACTTTTTATCCGGGAATAAGCTTGACCACTGTTTCGATAATGACGGTAATAATGGGAATTGCCATCACCATAATAAGAATTTTGCCGGCTAATTCAATCTTGGAAGCAACCGACTCCTGGCCTGCATCGCGGACGATTTGAGCGCCGAATTCAGCGATATAAGCAATGCCGATAATCTTGAGAATGGTTTTCAGAAAAATCATATTAACTCCCGAGCGCTGAGCCAGATTTTCCAGCACTTCAATAACGGAAGCAATTTTACCCACCAGAAAAAGAAAAATAAGAATGCCTGTAAACGCCGCAAGCAGGAAGGCAAACATCGGTTTCTGCTCTTTGATAATGAGAGTGAGGACGGTGGCGATTAACCCGAGCCCAACGATCTGAATGATCTCCACGGCAGCCCCCTACTGGAACAGAAAGATCGTTTTGATTTCCTGGAACAGGGTATCCAGCAGCCTCACCACCATAAAGAGAACGACGACGAAACCGATGACCGTCACCCAATGCGCCATGTCTTCTTTTCCCATCTGCTTCAGAACCGTATGGATCATCGCGATAATAATTCCGATGCCGGCGATCTGAAAAATGGCATTGACATCTACGTTCATGCTAGGCACCCCACTTAATACATCAAAATGACGATCAATGCTCCGACCAGCACACCCAAGCTTCTCCACATCGCTTCATAACGCTTCTGTTCTTCCGCCGCATTCGTTTCCTCCGCCTGCAGCTGCAGGACCGACAAGCGCAAGTGCTTCGCCTGGTCGGTACGGTCGCTTAAGCCCAGCGTCTGTCCGAGCCGCAGGACAATCTGCATTTCGGCAGGCTTCATGGATGAGCGCCGCCAGCCTCCCTGCACCGCTTCGCCCCAGATGGTGCTAAGCGTGTCGTCTTTCGGCTCCGACAGGCGCTCTGCCGCTTGGCGGAATATGCCGCAGAAGGGTTCGCCGGACTGCCGGCTAAGCGTACGAAACGCTTCGGGAAGGGGTGTCGAGCCGTACACGATTTCCGTCTCAAGCCGCTGAAGCGCTTGGATCATGCTTCGGATTTGCTGCGGACGACGGCGGTAACTCCGCGCTTTGGCAAAGCCGAAACCTGCACCCGCCGCCAGCACGAGGGCTGCTCCCGCCAATTTGACCCACATCGGAACTCCTCCTCGTCCCCGCCAGCATGCTAAGGGGTGGTGTGATGATGCCCTGCGGAAGCTGCTTCGCGCAGCGGTGCGAGGCTGCTTCGTGCAGCGCACGCGGCGCTTGAATACCCCGCAGCGTATGTACTTATCCCTCCCCGCCGCCGCTTCTCTTCAACGCTTGCCCGGTGGAGGCACGAGCCCCCGTGTGCCCATAGCCGCCCGGCTGCCAAGCCCTCTCAGCTCGCTTAAAGCCGAGCTGATGCTGGGCGGGCTAAGTGCAGCCGCCAGCTTGCCTGCGGCATCATAGACACGCATGCTGCGCTGCCCGCCGCCGGAGCGGCCAAGCACGGCACAGCGTCCGAAAACACCGTCCGCCAAGAGGCCGCGAAGCACGGGCCGCTGACGGATATCGGCCAAGTCACGCCCGTGGGCTGTCGCAATAACCCGAATGCCCGCATGGACGGCCTCATGGATGGCTTCCGCGTCTTCCGGACGGCCGATCTCATCCACGATCAATACTTCCGGCGACATAGAGCGGATCATCATCATCATTCCTTCGGCCTTCGGACAGGCATCCAGCACATCGGTCCGGGGACCGAGGTCAAACCTCGGCACGCCTTTGACGGCGGCCGCTATCTCCGACCTCTCATCTACAACTCCGACTTTATAGCCGATCCCCCCGGCCGCGGAAGAAATTCCTTCCCCGCTGCTGATAAGCCGTGCCAAATCGCGGATCAAGGTAGTTTTGCCCTGCTGCGGCGGCGATACAACAAGCGTATGGTGTATACATCCTGATTCCGTGTGAATCAGATAGGGAAGCAGCGGGCTCCCTGCCCCTTTCAGCTCACGGGCGATTCGGATATTGAATGAGCTGACTTCCCGGATATGCTTAACTTGTCCGCCTTCAAGCACCACCTGTCCGGCTAAGCCGACCCGGTGGCCGCCGGGCATCGTAATATACCCTCTTTTCAGCTCTTCCTCAAACGAATAGAACGAATGACGGGTCAACAACTCCAGCAATCCTCTGCATTCCTCGTGAGTCGGCCTGTAGGCATCGTCTGCTCCAGCCGTCTGCCTGCCATCTGCTGTAACAAACGCGCTGCCCTTGTCGTACACGATTTCGAGCGGCCGCTCTTCCCGGATCCTGATTTCTTCCACAACATGGAGAAGAGAAACCGGAAGCGAAGCAACAGCGGCGCGCACGGCAGCAGGCAGATAGGCCAATACGTTATCCAGCATAAGCGTTCCTCCGGGTTGTCCTGTCTTCTACAACCATATGTATGCCCAGCCTGCCCGTTTATGCGCCTTACTTCTTCAGAATCCCTATAAAAATACAGCTGACTCCGGCCACTACCCACAGCATTTTGCCAAAAGAAAGCTTCTCTGCAATGCCGACTAATCCAATGGTAGTTGTAGACAACAAGATAAGCGGGCCAGCCAAAGCAAGCCCCGTATTCACGAGCAGCGCCTTCTCGATCTGATTAAAACGCAGCATAATAAGAGCGGCCGCAATTTCCAGCGTGCCGGAAAACAAGCGCAGAGACGCCATGGTAAGGACAATTTTATTCAGCATATGATCACCTCTTTACAATTCATCCCGCGATCTAAGCCCGCTTCCCTCGAAAATCGCCCGTTGATTCACCATATGCGGGCCTGTCTGTTTTTAGGCATACTCCGCACATACCCCTGCGTAAGCGCATAAGATGAACACGAAGTTTACCCCTTAAGGGACCAACATCGAGGTGAGACGACATGGAAGGAACTTCTTGCAAAAAGTGGCATCCGACTCTCGCCGATCCGACGGGAATTCGTCAGGCCAAGCCGAGAACTCTCGGAAAAACAATGGTGATGGACAAAGGCCTCGGACTCCATGCATACGAGGACCTGCTTCAGTCGGCGGGAGAACATGTAGATTATATTAAGTTAGGCTTCGGAACCTCGGCCCTCTATCCGGGGGAGATGCTCCGGCGAAAGATTGAAATGGCGAAGGAATATGGCATTGATATTTATCCGGGAGGTACCTTTCTCGAAGTCGCTGTGCGCAGCGGACTTGTTTCTTCTTTTTTCGACACGGTTACTTCTCTCGGATTTACTTGTGTCGAAATTTCTGACGGCACGATCGACATGGATCGTACCCAGCGAAGCGAACTTATCGTCCGTGGAATTCAGGCGGGCTTGAAGGTCGTAACGGAATACGGTAAAAAATGCTGGGGTTCTTCTGTTGAAGTCGATGAACTTGTTACGACAATTAGCGGGGATATCGGGATGGGAGCGGAGCTGGTAACTATCGAAGCGAGGGAATCTGGTGTCGGTGTCGGCATCTTCGACGAAGAGGGCTCGTGCAAGGATCAAGAGCTCCTGCATGTGCTGAAGAAGGTTCCGGGGCCCGAAGTCCTTCTATGGGAAGCTCCGCTTAAGAACCAGCAAATCCGCCTGCTGGAAATCCTCGGACCGGGTGTCCATTTGGGCAATATTGCCCCTGCCGACATCATTTCTCTGGAGGCGCTGCGCAGGGGGCTTCGTTCCGATACCTTCCAATTGGGCGATCATCCGTGTGATCCCTGCAAGTTAATCCAGGGCGAAGGGTTCGAAGTACATGCGGATTGACGTCATTCCTGTTCTCACTTCGGTGCACCCGCAAGATCTTACCGGCAAGACCGTTCTGGTCATAGACGTACTCAGAGCTACCACGACAATGCTGGCTGCACTCGGCAGCGGCAGCAGCTGTGTGGTTCCGGTGGAAACCGTAGAAGAGGCTTGGAAGCTTCATACACTGGGGGATGTGCTTGGCGGTGAACGGGGATGCGAGCGTATTGCAGGCTTTGATCTGGGCAATTCACCGCTTGAATATACTCCCGCTACCGTGGAAGGAAGACGCGTCATTCTGACGACCACGAACGGAACTCTCGCGCTGCATAAAGCTTTGCAAGCCAGGCATGTAGCGGCCGCCTCTTTGCTCAACGGAGCCGCCTGCGCCGAGGCGGCCCTGGCTTGGCAGCGGGATGTGGTCATTCTGTGCGCGGGCACCCGGGGCGCCTTCTGCCTGGAGGATGGGCTCTGCGCCGGTCAGATCGTATCCCATCTGCTCTCATCCGGCAGCGGCAGCACTCTAAGCATCTGCGACTTCGGCAGGGCCATGGCGGCCTGCTACACGCGGCATGCCGGACAACTGGCCGAAGCCTTGGAGGACTCCGATAACGGCAGACGGCTTGCCGGCCTTGGCTTCCGGGCAGATCTGGAATACTCTGCCCGCGCTGACACAAGCCGCCTGGTCCCGGTGCTATCCGGAGCCGCACTTGTCCCGCTGGCCGAGCATCAGCCTATGCCGTTCTAAAACCCGTCCAACTCTTCATACAATGAAGAAAGACTGGTACAAGGGGCATGAAAATGAACGGAGATTTGCTGCTCGTTATTCTCATCATAGTCGGAATGATCGGCCGTTCCCCCATCATCACAACGGCCGCATGTATTTTGCTGGTCGTCAAGCTGATCAACCTTGACCGTTTTCTACCCGCAATTGAGCGCAGGGGACTTGAGCTCGGTCTGCTTTTTCTGACGATGGGGGTTCTGGTGCCTTTTGCAAGCGAACGGATCTCCTACAAGGACGTTCTGACCGTCTTCACGACCTGGCCCGGCATTCTCGCTTTATCCGGCGGCGCCATCGCTACTTATATGAACGGAAAAGGGCTCGATCTGCTCAAAATAGACCCTCAGCTTATCGTGGGGCTTGTAATCGGCTCTATTATCGGCATCGTTTTTATGCGCGGAATACCGGTCGGCCCCCTGATGGCGGCAGGTATTACGGCGGTGCTTCTCAAAATCTTCACGTTTATTTCAGACCGGATCTCCTGACGCTCACCTGTCTATTCTTCCCATTAAAAAAGTGCCGATCAGTCATTACGACATGATCGGCACTTCTTTTATACCGCTTTTAAATCTATAGGTTGTCAGGCCGCGCATGGCCTGCACTTCTTGAGTTAGCGCCGGTCTTGAGGACCGCCGACATAAACCTGCTCCTGCGTATCAAGGCCGTAAGCAGTGTGAAGCACCTGAACAGCCTGAGTCAGCTGCTTGCCGTCAATGACGCAGGAAATCTTAATCTCGGAAGTCGAGACCATGTTAATGCTGACACCGATCTTTGACAGCTCGTCGAACATTTTGGCCGCCACACCCGGTGTGCTGACCATGCCGGCTCCGACGATCGAGATTTTGACGAGATCGCCCTCGGAAGTCACATCGCGGTATCCGATTTCACCTTTGATGTTCTCGATCGTTTGAAGCGCTCTGTCACGGTCGGAGAGAGACACAGAGAACGAGAAATCGGCCAGGCCATTGAGGACGCCGCTCTGTACGATGATATCCACATCGATTTGCTCTGCCGCAAGCGAAGTAAATACCTTCGCCAGTTGGCCGGGTTTGTCCGGTACGCCCAAAATGCTAATTCTTGCGACATTTTTATCGAATGCGATGCCACGTACGACGATTCCTTGTTCCATCTCCGCTTCCTCCTTGACAGACGTGCCTTCGTTCAGCGTAAAACTTGAACGAACGACAAGTGCTACATTGTAATTTTTCGCATATTCTACAGCTCTCGGATGAAGAACCGCTGCTCCCAGGTTGGCAAGCTCCAGCATTTCATCGTAAGAAATTTCTTTCAATTTACGGGCATTCTTAACGACACGCGGATCCGTGGAATAGATCCCGTCCACGTCTGTGTAAATTTCGCACAGGTCGGCCTCAATAGCCGCCGCAAGAGCCACAGCTGTCGTATCCGAGCCGCCGCGTCCGAGCGTAGTAATTTCCCCGTCCTCTGTCATCCCCTGGAAGCCCGCTACAATCACAACCGCATCGCGATCCAGAGCTTTGCGCAGACGGTGAGGCTGGATATCGGTAATGCGCGCCTTGCCGTGTACATCTTCGGTAATCATACCGCTCTGCCATCCGGTATAAGAGACAGCCGGCTCGCCGAGGCTTTGTATCGCCATGGACAGAAGGGAAACCGATACCTGCTCGCCCGTACTCAATAGCATATCCATCTCTCTGGCCGGGGGAGTTCCATCGTAAATCTGCTTGGACAGATCAATCAGATCATCCGTCGTATCGCCCATTGCCGAAACAACGATGACGCATTGGTGTCCTTCTCTTTTGCGGTCTACAATCCGCTTGGCTACACGTTTCATCCGCTCGGCATCGCCTACGGAGCTGCCGCCGAATTTCATCACAATTAAAGACAACCCTGTTCACTCCCTATCCTTGCAAATGAATAATTGTAGATCATTATAGCATAAACGTTCGGAAATGTGGGAGAGGAAAAGGTGTTTTAGTTGTAAACATGGCTTTTCCTCTTGAATTTCTTATAATACGAAGGTTTTTCTCATTAAATCGATCTTGTTAGAGGCATATCTTCTTCATTTTCATGAAAGAAGAGATTTACCGTCAACCCAATACGACCCGGTCATCCACAAATTTCTCTCCGCGAATTTTCTCGAACTCACGCAGAAGTTTCTCTACCGTCAGATCCTGTTTGGATTCTGCAGGTATGTCCAGAATGATGCGCCCTTTGTCCATCATGATCAACCGGTTGCCCAGACGAATCGCCTGCTCCATGTTGTGGGTGACCATCAGTGTAGTCAACCGGGACTCGCTGACGATCTGGTGAGTCAACCTGGTGATCAGTTCGGCTCTTGCAGGATCGAGCGCCGCCGTATGCTCATCCAGCAGCAGAATGTTCGGCTGTGTGAAAGTCGCCATAAGCAGACTGAGCGCCTGCCTTTCTCCCCCCGAGAGAAGGCCGACCTTGGCCGTGAGACGGTTCTCCAGGCCGATACCGAGCCGCTCCAGGTGCTCTTTGAACGCAAGCTTTCTCTGCTTCGTCACACCGAGACCAAACCCCCGCTTGCCTGCGCGTGAATAGGCCATCGCCAAGTTCTCCTGGATGGTCATGGACGGCGCCGTACCTGCCATCGGATCTTGGAAAACGCGGCCGACCCAGCGGCTTCTTCTGTGCTCCGGAAGGTTCGTAATATCGTTGCCTTCGATACGGACTACCCCGTAGTCAGGCTGCATGACGCCAGAAATGATATTCATCAGCGTCGATTTCCCCGCGCCGTTACTGCCGATCACGGTTACGAAATCGCCCGGATTCAAATGAAGATGGATATCGGACAGCGCAACCTTCTCATCGGGTGTGGCGGGGTTGAATATTTTGGTTACATCATCAATGTGAAGCATGGTTCATACCCCCGCCTTTCTTGGCCAGTTCAGCTTTGCGCTTGCGGATAACCGCTTTCTGCTTCCACGTTCTCTGAAACATCGGAAGCGTCAATGCGACAATTACAATCAGAGCGGTCATCAGCTTCATGTCGGTTGATTCCACACCGATCTGAAGGGCAATCGCAACGACAAAGCGATACAATATGGCTCCCAATGCTACAGCCAGAGTAGCCCAAATAATAGTACGGGCACCGAATAAAGCTTCACCGATAATAACGGAAGCCAGACCGATTACGATCATGCCCACGCCCATCTGGCTATCTGAGAACCCTTGATACTGGGCAATTAGTGCCCCCGATAATGCAACGAGTCCGTTTGAGAGAGCCACGCCAAGTATAATGGTATTGTCTGTGTTCACACCAAAGCTGCGAATCATCCGCTTATTATCTCCCGTTGCACGAAGAGCAAGGCCCATTTCGGTATGAAGAAACCAGTCGAGCGCTAGCTTGATTAGTATTACTACAAAAGGCATGATATAGAGGATGGATTCGCTGCTTAGCAGAACATCCGAGCCTAATAGCGAAATATTGGCCTTGCCCATGATCCTTAAATTTATGGAATGAAGAGCAATCATCATCAAAATTCCCGACAACAATGCATTGATTTTGCCTTTCGTATGAAGAAGGCCTGTCAGAAGGCCCGCAACCGCACCACCGCCGAAAGCGGCAAGGGTTGCCAAGAGCGGCGAAACTCCTGCCGTAATCAGGACAGCCGAGATGGCAGCGCCCGTCGTAAAACTCCCGTCTACGGTCAGATCCGGAAAGTCCAGGATTCTGAAAGTAATATATACGCCAAGTGCCATAATGGCAAAGAACAATCCGAGTTCCAGAGATCCTTGTGCCACTGTTCCCCAGTCAATCTCCATGTAACTCCCTCCGTTTCGTTATAAAATGACGGACGGCTTCATAATTGAAGCCGCCCGTCATTGTTCTTATTCAAACAGGTTAGCTTTCTCCTTCACTTCCGCTTTCATAGCATCCGTGACTTCAACCCCCATGTTCTTGGCAGCTTTTAAGTTAATGGCCAGATCCAGCTTCTTCGGATAGCCGACCGGGATATCCGCAGGCTTTTTGCCATTCTTCAGAATTTCTACCGCCTGAAGGCCCGTTGTGTAGCCAAGATCGTAGTAGTTCGAGCCGTATGCTGCGAATCCGCCGCCTTGGACTGAATCATTCTCACCTACGAACAAAGGCTTCTTGCTCTTCTCCGCCACTTGAACGACAACTTTCAGAGCCGATACGACCGTGTTGTCCAGCGGTACATACAGCGCATCCGCTTTGCCGACCAGTGATTCGGCGGCCTGCTTCACTTCTGAGCTGTTCGATGCAGAAGCTTTGACCATCTTGATGTTATTCTTGGCAAAAGCCGCTTCCGCCTGCTTCACTTGGACTTGGGAGTTCTGCTCCCCTTCGTTGGAAACAATGCCGATTGTCTTGATTGCAGGGAAGTTCTTAGCGATGAATGCAGTCAGTTGATCAACCGATTTCGGATCAAGATCGGATGTACCTGTAACATTGCCACCCGGAGACTCAATGCTCTTAACCAGTTTAGCTCCTACCGGATCAGACACTGCGGTAAACAATACAGGCGTATCTTTCAACGTTTGCGCCGCAGCCAGGGCGGACGGCGTTGCTACTCCGAGTACGAGATCTTTCTTATCCGCTGCAAATTTCTGTGCAATGGTCGTATTGTTATTCATATCATTCTGAGCATTCTGATAATCGATCTCGGCATTCTTTTTATCTTCATAGCCGTTATCTTTCAGAGCTGCAATAAAGCCTTGGCGCGCAGCGTCCAGTGACGCATGTTCGACGATTTGCATAATACCGATTTTGACCTTCTTGCCATCGCCGGCAGGCGTGTTCGCTGTACCGGAAGCTTCCGGTGACGCCTGCTTGCCGCAGCCAGCCGCCGTTACGAGCGATGCCGCAAGCAGAATAGTCGCGAATGATTTGAATTTCGCTTTCATTTCCTTTTTCCCCCTAAAATTATCCATTGGTTGATTTAACGTTTTACTGCACGAAAGCATGAAACCTGTAAAGCGTTATTGTCATTTTAACCTCATGATTTCTGAACGTCAATGAAAACGTTTCATAGGTATGTACTTATTCTGAAAGGCTTGCCAGATAAGGGTTTTCTACAAAAAAATCCCCCGGCTTCCATCATGGAAGCGGAGGATTCTATGTCGCGGCTTAGGCTTAAGCGCGGGAGATGTACTTGCCTTCACGAGTATCGATCAGAAGGACATCATTCTCATTAATGAACAAAGGCACTTGTACGTTCAGGCCGGTCTCGACCTTCGCGCTTTTCGTAGCACCTTGTGCCGTGTTGCCTTTTACGCCTGGCTCGGTTTCTACAACTTTGAGCTCAACGCTGTTCGGCAGGTTGATTCCGAGAATTTCACCCTGGTAGCTCATGATGTTGATGTTCATGTTTTCCTTAAGGAAGTTCAGCTCCCATTTCAGCTGTTTTTCTTCCAGGGAAATCTGGTCATACGTCTCGGTATCCATGAACGTGTATTCAGATCCGCTTGCATACAGATACTGCATCTCACGGTTCTCGATATGAGCACGGCCTACGTTCTCGCCTGCACGGAAAGTTTTCTCCACAACGTTGCCGTTACGGAGATTCTTCAGTTTGGAGCGGACGAAGGCAGCTCCTTTACCCGGCTTAACGTGCTGAAAATCAATAACGGTAAACAAATCGTTGTCTACTACAATGGTCAATCCTGTTTTAAAATCATTTACTGATACCACGCTAAAATTCCCTCCTGGAATAAATCAAATGGTAATAAATTCTTTCGAAGAATGCGTCAGCAGCCGGATTCCTTCCGGTTCAATGATCACGTCATCTTCGATTCGGACTCCCCCGAAGCCGGGAATGTAAATGCCCGGTTCAACGGTAACCACCATACCCGGTTCTAAGATAACCGGGTAGCCTTTGGCCAGGCGTGGATTCTCGTGCACTTCCATGCCAAGTCCGTGGCCTGTGCTGTGTCCGAAGTTGTCTGCGTAACCGTGCTGAGCGATAATGTCACGGCAGAGGGCGTCGCCCTCTGAACCTGTCATACCGGCGCGCAGATTATCGACACAGTTCAACTGGGCCTCAAGCACGATGCCATAAATTTCCTTGTGCTTCTCCGATGGCTTCCCGAGTACGACCGTACGGGTAATATCGGAGCAATACCCCTTGTACAGCGCACCGAAATCCAATTTGACGAATTCATCCTGCTGCAGAATCCGGTCACTTGCTACGCCATGCGGCAGAGCCGACCGTTCGCCGGAAGCGACGATCGTATCGAACGAGGAAGATGTTCCTCCGTTCTCACGGATAAACATCTCGATATCGAGGGCGATCTGTTTCTCCGACACACCCGCTCTTATTCTCGTAAGTATGTATGAGAATGTGCGATCAGCCAGATCCGCGGCTTCCTGCATAATCGCAAGCTCCGTGTCATCCTTGATCACCCGAAGCTTCTCTACAATTCCTCCGGTAGGGATGAATTCAACCCCTTGCAAATCGTCAGTATAGCTGGAGTATCCGGCGTAAGTCAAGTCATTTTCTTCAAAACCAATCGCCTTGATTCCCTGCTTGTTCAAAATCCCAAGTACCGTCTGGCCGATTTTCCCTTTGTGGTCCGTTACTTCATACCCTGCAGCTTCCTGCGGGGCTTGTACCATATAGCGAAAATCAGTCAGCAGCACGGCGCTTTCCTTCGTTACGACTACCACACCGGCACTTCCCGTGAATCCGGTCAAATACCTGCGGTTGATACTGCTTGTAATAAGCACAGCCGGAAGCCCCTTCTGCTGCATGGTCTGCCGCAGCTTCTCCAAGCGTCTTTCCTGCATGCGAATCACCCTGCTTCCGAAAATTGTTTATGAAGCGCCCTTAGCCCGAGTTCATAACCGATAGCCCCGAATCCGGCAATTTGACCGATTACAACGGGAGCGATCACAGAGTGGTGACGGAACTCCTCCCGTTTGTGAATATTGGACAAATGCACTTCTACAGTAGGAAGCGATACGGATGACAGCGCATCACGGATCGCATAGCTGTAATGGGTAAAAGCACCCGGATTAATCAGTATGCCATCCATCGTCCCATAAGCTTCATGGATCCGGTCGATTAGATCGCCTTCGTGATTAGACTGATAAAAAGTCAATTCGAGTCCGAGCTGCTCCGCAGTTTCGGACATTCCTGCTTCAATAGCCTTCAACGAGAGGCTGCCGTACACACCTGGTTCACGTATACCGAGCATATTCAAGTTAGGGCCGCTGAGAACGAGCACTTTATTCACGAAAAAAAGCGCCTCCTTCATAAAGCCCGCCAGTTGGCCGGGCTTCTCGCTTTACCGTGACATTTTACCATAAGTTGCTTAGAAAAGGTAGAGATCCTAAGGCTTGCGGCTGTTCTCTTGTGTAAATTCAAAGGCGATCGAATACCCGATAAAAAGGCCCCATAGAAGGAAGAGGCAGAAATCCGTAATAATCGTATTCCACGGGCTATAGTAAAGCCAGCCCATCATTCCCGTCCATGGCCCGATAGCAAGATACAAGAGACACCACCAGGCGATTCCATAGCCGACTCCCATCCATGGTCCTTTGATCTTCGACAAGAGAAGCATATAAATACCCGAGGCGATGATTGAAAATACGATAAAGAATAACCAGCCTACAGTCATTCCCTGCCAGGTGAGCAAAAAATTTGTTCTATAGAAAGGTTCCGCAAGAAAAGAAGGAATCACACTCGTAAAGTGAAAGTAGAACTCGACAATCTTGATTCCCCCCCATAGTACACCGGCGAAAAAACCGATACTCACAGCGAAAAAGAAACGGTTCGTCTTCTTAGCTTCGTGAGACCCGCCCCTGCCGCCCGCCCTTGCGTCTGTTTCCGAATGTTGACCGCTTGAGGTTGCTCCGTTATCCATGACTGCGCTGCCCTGAACATTCACCTGCATACTTGTTTCCTCCATCTCTATAACTTTATTCCCGTTCCGGCTGTCTAAGATAGTATGTACGATATTCCTCTTCTTAATCTGCCTGAGGTCCCAGTCCAAAAGCGGTGGCTTTCTGCCGGGAAATTCGCTAAAATAGTAAGTAAACAGTTTATTTCGGAAAAGGTGGAAAAACATTGTCCCAATCCAATTCGAGTATTTACGGCGGTCAAGCCGTAATTGAAGGCGTTATGTTCGCTGGCCGCAATGTGCATGTTACGGCTGTCCGCAAGAAGGATAAAAGCATCGAATATCTGGAAGTGCCCAAGACTGAGATCCGCTGGGTCAATACATTGAAGAAAATTCCTCTCCTCCGCGGATTAGTCGGAATAGTCGAATCCAGTGCCAAAGGTGCCCAACATCTGAATTTCTCAGCAGAGAATTTTGCGGAAGAAGAGAATGACGGAAAAGAACCGGTGAAAGAAGAGAAATCGGGCTTCAGCCTTTCCATGATTCTAGGCGTTGCCGTTGTCGGGGTTCTTTCTTTTATATTCGGTAAAGTTATTTTTACGGCGATCCCGGCAATCATTGAGCAATATTTATTCCAAAACGTCTTTGAGAATCAGATTCTGCACAATCTTATGGAAGGTCTCATCAAGATTATCCTGCTGGTCTCTTACATTTATTTCATTTCACTCACTCCGGTCATTAAAAGGCTCTTTCAATACCATGGCGCAGAGCATAAAGTCATTAGCGCATATGAAGCCGGTGTAGAGCTGAATGTTCGCAACGTTCAAAAATTCAGCACCCTGCATTACCGCTGCGGCAGCAGTTTTATGGTATTCACCGTTATTGTCGGGGTCGTAATTTACTCCTTCTTCAAATATGAAGGCATTGTCGACCGCGTGGTACTGCGACTTGCTTTGCTGCCGCTTATTATCGGCGTATCCTATGAGGTGCTTCGCTTCACGAATTCCCTGCGTGACGTCCCCGTCCTCCGCTATCTGGGTTATCCGGGGCTGTGGCTGCAGAAGCTGACCACGAAGGAGCCGACCGATGATCAGGTTGAAGTATCCATTGCTTCTTTCAACCGTATGCGTGAAGCGGAAAGCCGCATCCAAGAGGCCCGCGCATGAGAAGACGCTGGTCGGTTCCTGCCGTCGTCATCGCGATTCTTGCCGTGATCGGACTTGCCGTCAGCATCCGTAATCTGCTCATACCGATCCTTGTACTCGGCCTGATCTTCCTGCTGTACAAACTGATGCCGCGTCAAGGACAATCGGGCCAATCCTACCGAAGAGGCAGCGCCCCTTCGTTCAAGAAGCAGCCCGAGCGGATGTCCGCTGCCAAGCGCAGACGCCGTGCCAAGTTCCGTGTCATTGACGGATCCAAACGCTCTGATGAGCCGGATGATCCGCCTCCGTATCACTGAAATAACAAAAAGCGAACCCTCGGGTTCGCTTTTTGTTATTCATATCGAGTAAATCTACACCGGACGGCGTAAAACGTATTTCTCATAAGCGGATTCGTAGATATGCAGAGACCACTGCTTGAAGTAAGCTTCCGCCGCCCGGTACCCGGCTTCGTATAATTTCTCGCTGTCCTCTACGGAAATGTTAAATTGCGTGGTCTGAACCCCCATCGCCGGTATTTTTACCGTCCGGAAGTAATTGTTCTCTTCAATGTAGCGGGTATCATGGGCATCCATCATGGTTGTAAACAAGGCCTGGAACATTGAGATCATGCCATTGATCTTGTGGATCTGCTTGGGAATGTCGCCTACGAGATTAAAGCCGAGTGTCGCGATACGGCTCTGCTGCTCCGGTTCGTCAAACAGCCACAAAGGAAAGTTACTTAGAATAGCCCCATCCACAATGTAAACGAACTGATTGCGGAAAGGTTCATCGTGCCGGGCGACCCGGGCCGGCTTACGAATCATGACCGGATCGAAGAAATAAGGGATAGCTGTGCTCATCCTGACTGCCCGGGCAATCGAGAAACGGGCCGGCTCAATGCCGTAATGGGCAATATCATCAGGAAGGACCAGGAGTTTGCCCTGGGAAATATCTGAAGCTACAATCCGCAGCTGATTCCGGCGCAAATCCCCGAAGTTCCTTACTCCTTTGGCTTCCAGCTTCGCTCGCACCCAATCTTCCAGAGCATCGCCCGAATACAACCCCTTCTTAAAAAGAAGTCTAGCCGCAGACCCGATAATACCTGTATCAAAAATCGGAGAACGCTTCAAAAACTTATGAAACGGTGTTTCGATAATCAGTTCTTTGATCTCTTTGCCTGTGTAACCCGCGGCCAGAAAAGCAGCAATAATAGCCCCCGATGAAGTCCCGGCCACATCGTGAAACTTGAACCCGTTGTCGAGCGCTGAACTGACCGCACCGGCCAGAGCAATTCCTTTCACCCCGCCGCCTTCAAAAACGCCGTTGATTTTCACTTCACCCACCTCCGCAAGCTTTCCCTAGGTATGTATGCGAAGGCGTGGATTCTTAGACGTATTAAATGGGATGAAACCACACAACGAAAAAACGTCCGCCTATAGTTTCCGGCAAACGTTCTTATTTCACTCCGGACCGGAGTTGTTATCTAGTTCGGCGCGTACACCTCTAAGGTCTTCAAGACGCTTAGGATCGCGGTTGAAATATTCAATAAGAGTCTCGATACAAGTCATCGAATCCCAGCTTAAGTGATGCTCAATTCCTTCTACATCCCCGTAAATATTAGCCTCTTGAACACCGATAACCGTCAGAAATTCCTCAAGCAGCGCGTGTCTGTCAACAAGGCGCTTCCCCATCTTCTTGCCTTTGGGAGTAAGGATGAGTCCTCGGTACTTCTCATAGACAAGGTACTTATCCTTGTCGAGCTTCTGAATCATTTTGGTTACGGAGGAAGGATGCACTTCCAAACCTTCGGCAATGTCGGATACGCGGGCGTAGCCTTTCTCATCGATCAGTTTGTAGATCCGTTCCAAATAATCTTCCATACTGGGCGTTGCCATCCGAGTTCCCCCTGATTTTGCTAGAATATTGTTTTAGTATAATACCTTTAAATAACTAAGAAAGCAAGTTTGCCTCACATCCACTGCTTTTCCCATGAGTGCCTGAGACGCAATCGATGCACACTATCTGGCGAACGGATTTGCTTCCGTTACAACGCGGATTAAAGGAGCCATCATGAGCACAGAGCAACTGATACACAGCAGAAGTACGGCCTTGTTCGTGCCTCAACTCGTCTATTTCGAACCGGATGCAATGCTGTATCCCAAAGGCAAACGGATTCTCGAATGGGCTCAGAGCCAAGACCTTCCTATCCATATGACAACTTCCCATAACCGGATAACCAATCTTCCGGGCGAGACTGATCTGGAGAAATACCGGATATCGAAAAGAACGCTTGTCGTCGGTATTCGGAAGACGCTGAAATTCGATACTTCCAAGCCCTCTGCGGAATATGCGATTCCGATCGCAACCGGCTGTATGGGCCATTGTCATTATTGTTATCTTCAGACGACCCTGGGCAACAAGCCTTACGTACGGGCTTACGTCAATACGGACGATATTCTCAAAGCGGCCAAGGACTATATCGAAGAGCGTGCGCCGGAAATGACCCGTTTTGAAGCAGCCTGCACCTCAGATCCGGTCGGACTGGAGCACATTACGGGTTCTCTGAAAGAATATATTGAATTTATGGGAAAAGAGCCTCTCGGGAGGCTTCGCTTTGTAACCAAATATCATCATGTGGACCCGCTACTTGATGCCAATCATAACAAGCATACCCGGTTCCGCTTCAGCGTAAATTCGGACTATGTAATCAAAAATTTTGAACCCGGTACATCCAGGTTCCATGAGCGAATCGAAGCAGCGGGCAAAGTTGCACGCGCCGGATATCCGCTTGGCTTTATCATCGCCCCCATCATCTGGTATGAAGGATGGGAGCAAGGATATGAGGAGCTTATTGTAAAGCTTCATAATACGCTTCCCAAAGAAGCGCTTGAAGATTTGACTTTCGAGCTGATTCAGCACCGCTTTACCAAAACAGCTAAAAATATCATTGAAAGACGCTACCCCAAATCCAAGCTCGAAATGGACGAAGCCAAGCGTAAATACAAGTGGGGCCGGTACGGCCGCGGCAAATATGTATATCCCGATGAACAGGCTGCAGCTCTCCGGGAATTTATAACGGAGCATATATTCGATAAATTCCCTGCCGCCAAAATCGAATATTTCACATAGAAAAGAAAGGGATCAAAACTGAAGCCATGGAGGCGTTATGCTGTTGAGCCAGATCGTAATTTTGTACATTTGGTTCGTGTACAGAAGGATGGCGAAAAGAACCATAACGCCTCCGCCTATTTTCATAATGATTCCGGAATATTTCAAGATCCATTTCGTTGAGCCGATGAAGAAGGACAGAACGAAGAATGGCACGGCAAAACCCAAAGAGTAAGCACTAATCAAAGGCAGCCAGGAATCGGGCTCTGCCGCTGCCATGACGAGCATGGAAGAGAGAATAGGTCCGATACAAGGAGACCAGCCTGCTGCAAATCCCATGCCAATCAGCACCGATCCCAGATAACCGGCCGGTTTCCATTTTAATTGAAATTTGCGTTCTTTCATCATCCACTGGGGTTGAATAATTCCTAGCAGAAAAAGGCCCATGACGAGAATTAAAATAGCGGCAATCTGACGAAGCAGCGTGCGATTGCTTACAAAAAACTCCGAAACGGAACTGGCTGCAAGACCGAGACTATAAAAAATGATCGAGAACCCGATAATGAAAGCAAGCGTGTGCCCCATCGTGCGCAATCTTGCAGAACCTTTGGCCGCGCCGGATTTGAGCTCACTTACAGAAATGCCGGTAATATAAGATAAGTAAGACGGGTAAAGCGGCAGGCAGCATGGAGAAATGAAGGAGGCGAAACCCGCCCAAAACGCCAGCCACATGTTCACTTGCTGCATAATGCAATTTCCTCCTATAATCCCTGGTTATCTTCGCAATGATTTCCAGACCATCTGTAAGGTCAGGATTGTAATTAAAGAGAGGACAATGGTCGCTCCGGGAGCCAAATCATACCACGCGGACAAGGCTAGTCCCGCTACTACGCCTATTTCAGATACCAGCACAGACAGTGCCACGGAATGGCGGAAGCTTCTCGCAACTAGAAGGCTGCATGCAACCGGTATAGTAAGCAAGGCCGATACAAGCAAGGCTCCGACGATTTTGATCGACACGGAGATGACCAGAGCCGTCAGAATCGTGATCATGATGTTGTACAGCCTCAGCGGCAGCCCGCTGACGCCCGCCGCTTCTTCGTCAAAGAACATCAGGAAGAGTTCTTTGAAATGAATGCCCACGACAAGCAGCACAACGACACACACACCGAATACAACCCATATATCACTGGAATCGAGTGTGTAGATACTTCCGAAGAAGTAGCTCATCACATTAATATTATACCCTTTGCCAAGTGTAAACAACAATGTTGCCAAGGCAACGCCGCCGGACATAATAATGGCGATCGAAAGCTCCGCATAAGTCTTATACGCTTTGCGCAGCTTCTCGATAGCGAACGAAGCCAATAGCGCAAATACAAGCCCCATACCCGTCGGATATAAGCCGAGAAGGAATCCCAGCGCCACGCCCGCAATGGAGACATGCGCGAGTGTATCTCCGATCATGGACAATCTCCGCAGCACCAGGAATACGCCCATAAGCGGAGCTGTAAGCCCGATCAGAACTCCTCCGATTAGCGCCCGTACAAAAAATGGTTCTGTAAAAATATCCAAGCCGTTCTCCCCTAACCTCTACCAAACTTTCATTTAACTGGTTCGGATTTATTTAATGCCGCTTAATTCACGTTCCTGACTTGTTGACGTGGAATGTGCCAAATCTGTTTCTTCACAGTTCTCCGGTTCATGCGTATGTTTGACATAGAATTTAAGCCCGCCGCTGCTCGCAAGCGGCTCCGATCCGAGGTAGGCTCTCATCATCTCCATATCGTGGGAGACCATAATGAATGTCATGTGGTGATGCAGGTGCATATGCCGGATCATATTGAAAAAACCGGCTTGACTCTCGGCGTCTATGCCTACTGTCGGCTCATCCAGAATAAGCAGCTCCGGACTGTTGGCGATGGCCCGCGCCAGAAACACCCGCTGCTGCTGTCCGCCCGAGAGCTCGCCGATTTTGCGCTTGGCAAGGTCGGTGATCCGCATCGCTTCCATCGCATCGTCGCAGCGGCGCATATCTTCTTTCGTCAGACGCCGGTAAAGTTTCTTCTTGGTATACAGGCCTGACAGCACGACTTCACGGACTGTGGCCGGGAATAACGGGTTAAGCGAATTCTTCTGCGGGACATAGCCGATGCGCTCCCAGTCACGGAATTGACGGATAGGTTCGCCGAACAGGCGGATATCGCCCTCCGTAGGTTTAACGAGCCCTACAAGCATACGCAGAAGGGTTGTCTTGCCGGCCCCGTTAGATCCGATTAATCCTATAAAATCACGCTCAAGAACATTAAAGTTCAAATTCTTAATCACCTGCTTCGTTCCGTAAGAGAACGAGATATCATCGAATTCCACAATATTGTTGTGGCAGTTAACCGACTTGGTACCTGGCACTTTCTCTCAACCTCCAACCGCTTATACGGGCTAGCGCTCAGGAGTCTTATCTCCACGAAATCTGCGCTAGCCCGAATAGGTTCTTGTCCATCTATTGTAAAGCTTTCACTAAATTTTTTAAATTATTTTCCATAACCGAAATATAATTCTGTCCTTCTTTAATCTGTTCTTCCGTTAAACCTTCAAGAGGGTTTAGCACAAGGGTCTCCACACCCGCATCCTTAGCGAGTGTCTTAGCCAGTTTATCGGAGACCAGCTCCTCGAAGAACACATATTTTAATTGATGTTCCTGAATGTATTCGCGCATTTTTTTCATATCTTGAGCCGTCGGCTCCGAATCCGGCGATAGGCCCATAATCGCCATTTGAGTCAATCCGTAATCGTGACACAAGTAAGCGAAGGCCTGATGAGACACGGCAATTTCTTTCTTAGGCAAATCTTTCAGACTATCATGATACAGCTTATCCAGCCCGTCCAGCTTAGCCGCATAAGCTTTGTAATTATTCTCGTAATCTTCGCGGTGTGCCGGATCTACTTCTATTAATGCATTCTTGATATTCTCCGACATCTTCTTCGCATTGTGCGGACTCAGCCAAGCATGAGGATCGGTGTTCTTCAGGTCGCCGGGACTGCTGCCGCGAGACTCTTCTCCATGCTGATGATCGTGTCCGTCGCCGCCTTCGGCTGCTTCCAGCAGATGTGCACCCGCACTCGCTTCCACCGCCTTCACCTTCTTATCCTTTACGCTTTTCATAAAATCGTCAACCCAGCCTTCAAACCCAGCTCCCTGATATAAGAACAGTTCGGAATCGCCAACGTTCATAATATCTCTGCCCTTTGGTGTCCAGTCATGCGGCTCCACACCCGCCGGTACGAGATTCACGACATTCACATGGGCACCGCCGATATGGACCGCAAAGTCATAAAGCGGATAGAAGCTTGTCATTACATTTACTTTGCCTTCGACAACGGTAGACTTCTGTCCGCCTCCGCAGCCTGCAACTATCACCAGAAAGACAAGAGCCATACCTCCAAGTATACGCCTGTAATTCATATAAAATAACTCCTCTCAACAAGCAATCTCCATCTATCATCGCTATCCATGTAAATCGTAATGATTTTTATTTACTAGCTGATTATACGGAGAATCCGGGCAGCTTGTCAAGACTAATCATAATCATTACGATTAAGAAATTGCTTAACACGAAATATCAAAACCCGGAATAGCGCGGATTCACCGCAACTCTTCCGGGTTTCTCATCGATTACTTCACAATAGCGCCGTTAGGCATGGAATCAGGCACTGTAGCCAGCGTAAGCTGGTCGCCTTCGGAAGCCGCAAGAATCATGCCCTGCGACATAACCCCGCGAAGCTTCACCGGCTTCAGATTCGTCACGCAAATCACTTTGCGGCCGACGAGTTCTTCCGGCTTATAGTGCTTCGCAATACCGGACACCACTTGCCGCTGCTCGTAGCCGAGATCCAGCTGCAGCTGCAGCAGCTTGTCGGCGCCTTTGACCGGCTCGCAAGCCGTCACCTGCGCGACGCGCAGCTCTACCTTGCCGAAATCGTCGATTGCGATTTCGGGCTTGGATTCCGGCGCGGCCTTGGGCTCAGCCGCAGGTGCGCTCTCCGGCGCAGGTTCTGCCTGCGGAGCTGCGCCTGTCATCGCAGCGGCGATGAAGGCGACTTCTTCGGCGATGTCCAGACGGGGGAACATGGGGTCGCCTTTGGCCGTCTGCGTGCCTGCCGGGAGCAGCCCGAAGGTACGGGCGCTGTCCCAGGCCGTCAGCTCGCCGGCTTCGATGCCGAGCTGGGCCCAGATCTTCGCAGGCGTACGCGTCAGGAACGGCTGCAGCAGCACACTGACCACGCGCTGCGCTTCCAGCAGCGCATACATCACGGAGCCGAGCGCGCCGCGCTGGGCTTCGTCCTTGGCGAGATTCCATGGCTGCGTCTCGTCGATGTATTTGTTGGCGCGGCGGACGAGCGCCCAGATGGCCGCGAGAGCGCTGTTGAATTCCATTTTCTCCATCAGCTTTTCCACGTTATCCACGGTACATTGAGCGGTTTGGATCAAATCGGCATCAAATTCGGTTGCTCCCTGCTCGAATGCAGGAATGACGCCGTCGAAATATTTACCCAGCATGGCAAGGGTACGGTTCAGCAGGTTCCCGAGATCATTAGCAAGATCATAATTGATTCTTTCCACGAATGATTCCGGCGTGAACGTGCCATCCGATCCGAATGGCACCTCGCGGAGCAGATAATAACGCAGCGCATCCAGGCCGTAACGGTCAATCAGTGTAACCGGATCGACTACATTGCCCTTGGATTTGGACATTTTGCCGTCTTTCATCATCAGCCAGCCGTGTGCATATACCTTCTTGGGCAAAGGCAGATCCAGAGCCATCAACATGATCGGCCAGTAAATCGTATGGAACCGGACAATTTCCTTGCTCATCAGGTGAACATTCGCTGGCCAGTAGCGTTCATATTTAGACGGATCTTCGCTGCCGTAGCCAAGCGCCGTAATATAGTTGCTCAATGCATCAATCCACACATAAATCACATGCTTCGGATCTCCCGGAACCTTCACGCCCCAGTCAAAAGTCGTACGGGATACGGCCAGATCCTCTAATCCCGGCTTGATAAAGTTGTTGATCATTTCGTTCTTGCGGGACTCCGGTTGAATAAAATCCGGATTCTCATCGTAGTACTGGAGTAGACGGTCAGCGTACTTGCTCATACGGAAGAAATAGCTTTCTTCCTTCACCCACTCAACGGGACGACCGCAGTCCGGGCAGTTTCCATTCTCCAGCTTGTTTTCCAGGAAGAATGCTTCACAAGGTGTACAGTACCAGCCTTCGTAGGTACCGAGATAAATATCCCCTTGTTCAAGAAGGCGCGCAAAAATTTTCTGGACGGCATCCGTGTGGCGCTTATCGGTCGTGCGGATAAAATCGTCATAAGAAATCTCTAAACGGCTCCACAATTCCTTAATTCCGGTTACGATTTCATCGACAAAAGCCTGCGGAGTCAAACCCTTTTCCTTTGCCTTGCGCTCAATCTTCTGACCATGCTCGTCGGTTCCAGTCAAATACATCACATCATAACCGCGCAGCCTTTTGTAACGGGCTAACGCATCACCGACAACCGTTGTGTATGCATGACCGATATGCAGTTTGTCACTCGGATAATAAATCGGTGTCGTCAAATAAAAGGTTTTGTTGTTGTCCATGTTCGGCGCTCCCTTTCTTCGTCTCCATTGAATTGTGCTGCATTTTGTTTCTTCTATGCTGAAACCTGGAATGAGCGCAAAAAAGCCCTCGTCCAGCTTGGGACGAGAGCTAGGCTCACGCGGTACCACCCACATTCCTCCGTCTCTTGCGAGAACGAAGCTCGGCAGCCGCCTGTCGCAAGGCGGCATGTTCCTTTAACGCCGGAAAAGCGATGCTTCCTTACGCTGATGTGAAAAACCTCTGTGCCAGGCACATCCGGGTACATCAGGACGCTCAAAAGCATGTTCTCCGGGACCATACTCCGGGGTTCTACCTGCACCGGCTTCCACCTGACCCGGCTCTCTGCTGCAGTTTCCCCCCGTACACATCCGTTCATCGAACATTGTAATATCCAGTTCGTCATTTCCCTGTCAATTGTCGCGTTTGTCGCGTTTAACCAACAATATAGCGAATCTCGGTCCTGCTGTCAACTGCCCAGGAGGACTGCCTACCTCTCTTTACGCGGGGGCACATGATCGATCCCGCCGGGATTGAAAGGATGGCACTTGCAGATTCGTTTAACCGCCAGCCAAGATCCCTTCGCGGGCCCATGCTGTTCAATCGCTTCCAGCGCATATTGAGAACACGTCGGATAGAAGCGGCACGTGGGCGGTTTGAGAGGAGAGATGAATTTGCGGTATACATGAATCGGAGCCTGCAGGAGCTTCTTCATTTCTGACAATCCTTGCAGTATCCGTATATCTCGAATTTATGCTTAACGGCTTTAAAATCTTCCGGCAGTCCTTCCACTTCGTCCATAGGACAAAATACAAAAGAAATGGTCTTCTCACACTGCAGACAAATCAGATGGTGATGATGGTGCGTCTCTGAACATCTCGCACGGAACTTGATTCCGTCCTCGAACACAAACTGCTCGAGCACGCCCATTTCATGCATAATTCTCAGATTGCGATAGACCGTATCAAAACTTAAACCCCCGTACGTTTTGCCCATAATGTCGTATACGGCTTTAGGCGTCACGTACCCGTCGGACTTCGCGAACAATTCCGCCAGCGTGCGTCTTTGATCGGTAATCCGCATTCCTTGCTCGGCCATTGCCCGGGTAATCTCTTCGGCTTTCACTGCGGTCCCCCCACATATGCTGCATCTATCTCCTTATAATGCCTTATGATGGACCGCAGCGTCAATATTTCTAGCAGGAGCGATTTCTTAAAGCTGTGGTCCGTAAGCCGTAATCGCGGCCATCTGGCTCTGCCTGATGCGCTTCTTTAAGGATGGAGCCGCTCGGATCTATTCCTCATTCCCCAGCTCCAGTTCCTCATCGCTCTCCTCCGCCGCATAGATTAATCTTTCTCCGGGAACAAACAATTTAAACTTCTGATGCGGGTACGTGTGATGAATATAATCGACAAAATAAGATGGATTCTCTGTGTTAAACGCAAATAAATCGTAATGCATCGGAATAAGAAGGTCTGCCCCGATTGCAACGCCGAGATCGGCCGCTTCCCGGAAATTCATGTTACCCATGAGGTTGTCCTGATATCTTTTCCAATCCCGTCCGTTAATCGGCATACACGCAATGTCGATACGGTGCGGCCTCAGAGCCTCGACCAGCCCCTCATAGCCAATCGTATCTCCTGCGTGGTACAGCTTCACTCCATTAAGCTCGATCACATAACCGAGAAATTTATGATCACCGTTCTCATCGGTTTCAAATTCTTCATGCTTGCTGGCAATCGGGGTAATTCTCATGTCTCTAAAATCAATCATATCACCGGCTCTTGCTCCAATCAGCGCATCGGGTACAATACCCAGTTCAGCAAGCTGAGGAACTACAGGCGCCGGGCATATCCATGTCGCATGAGGTGAAGCAATCGCCATTGCCCGCACAGTAACCGGATCCAGATGATCCGGATGATCGTGGGTTATGAGGACAAGGTCGGCATGTCCGATCAGTTCTGGAGATATCGGCGTTTCGAAATTACGCGGTGAATTGCCGAATTGCTCGTCAATAGCGTTACTCAGATAAGGATCTATGTATGCAATCATCCCCGACCCTTTAAATACCATGCTCTCTTGTCCCAGATGCCACAGTGCAAGGGTATTCTCCGGTACAAATGTGCGGTCTATCTGACGGATCAGCCGCTCCCCGCGCTTGTCTTTGTTCTCTTTCTTGTTCTTGTCAGCCATCAACCCAACACTCCTCTATATCTAATGGTTTTTGAAAATACGAATCCGGCAGTACCGTTTATTTGTAGCGGCACTGCCCTTTCTATATTGTTTAGCCTTTTTAAAAGAGAATCAAACAAACGATATCTGCCAGCATACTGGACAGGTATCCTGATTTTTTTTGCAACACCGGGACAGAAGTCCATAACAAGAAACACTCCTGCACATAGGATATTAACGTAAACTACATCCTACTTCATGAGGAGGAAACAAATATGTCCGGTTGTGGAACTGGCGGTTACGGTATTGGAGTTGTTGGCACGAGCACTGCAATTATCCTTGTTCTGTACATCCTTCTGGTTATCATCTTAGCTACATTCTAATTCAAACCTCATAATAACAAAAACCGCTGCACAAGATGCAGCGGTTTTGTATGTTAGGAAGACAGCTTTACTTGCGGGTCGAGATCAAGTTCTATATATCCATCTTCGAGGGAGAGAATTTCCTGGGGTTGATCCTTACGGATCAGCAGCCTGACAATTCTCATATTATCAACCTCGTCAATAATAAATTGCAGCTGTTCATGATGAATCCGCTGGTTCTTAACCGGAGGAATTTCCACCTGTGAATAAATCCAGCCGCCGATGGTATCAAAATGTTCCGCTTCGATAGCCGTACCGAAATGCTGGTTGAACTGATCAATTAACATCATGCCGTCAATCGAATACGTGTATTCGTCTTTCTTCTCAAACTCCGGACGCTCATGATCGAATTCGTCCTGCAGCTCGCCGACGATCTCTTCCAGAATATCCTCGACGGTCACAAGACCCGAAGTGCCGCCGTACTCGTCAATGAGGAGGGCAACTTCCGTCTTGCGTTTCTGCATCAATCTCAGCAGGATGCTGATGGGCATAGATTCGGGCACCGTCATTAGGGGACGCATAATGTTGCGTATATCGTCAAGCTCATCGCTTGCCGTCAAAATATCTTTGATATGCACGAATCCAATAATATTGTCTTTGTCCGGATCACAAACCGGGTAACGGGTATACAATTCCTTAATAGCCGTCGCCTTGTTCTCTTCAAAAGAATGAATGGCATGCAGACAAACGATTTCAGTACGGGGTATCATAATTTCACGCGCATTCGTATCTGCAAATTCAAAAATATTGTCGACAAGCGTAAGCTCTGTATTATCAATAAGACCGTTCCTGTGACTTTCTTTCATCAGTAAACGAATATCTTCCTCTGTATGCGCCGAGTCCTGTCTGCCCGCAACTTCTGTTCCCGAGCGGCGGAGAAGCCAGTTCGAGATTTTATCCAATACCCAGAAGAAGGGAAACATTAATTTGTAGAATACCAGTACAGGAGCTGCAACCCAGAGGTTTACTTCTTCCGACTTACGGTCCGCATATTTTTTGGAAATCATAATGTGAATCGCTGTTATAACCGTAAAGGCAAGTACAAAAGACAGGGCATGAATAATACCTTCCGGTATACCAATGTTGGCTGATAAAGGTTCGAGTACTCTAACCACCATAGGCTCTCCGATCCAACCAAGCGCCAAAGACGTTAGGATAATTCCGAGCCGGCTGGCAGACAGATACCCATTCATATTGTCAGCTATCTTCCCTGCGATGCGCGCTTTCATGTTACCCTCTAACACAAGTGCATCCATGCGGCTTCCCCGCAATTTCACCATCGCAAATTCGGCTGATACAAATGAGCCGCTGAGTAGAACAAGAACCACGATCAGGGTAAGGCTAAGTAACACTGGCAAGGGGTCACTATCCAATTATTTCCTATCTACCTCATAGAAGCAGATAGGTACACCTCCTTTTATGTCCATAAATTAGATTTGGAGAATAGAACAATCTCCTATTATACAGTATAGACCCGAAAGCGATAAAGAGTCAAAGTCAGTCAAAGACAGGATGTGCGCTTCTTGAAGAAGATCTGCGGGTTTGAAGGCCTCCTCTCCATCCATTCATTGATTTACTTCAACGTATTCCCGCATGCTTGGATTTTATGCCTTTCCTTTGATAAAGCCGAACCTTGGACGGTTGCATAACAGAGGGATTCTTACTCCATATTAGTAAAAGCCAACATTAGAACATGCAACCGGAAGGAGAACTTTATGAATCGGAACCGTACAAGCTCCCGGAAAACAGCCCTATCCCGCGCGCTTACTATGGGTATTATATGCGTTAACCTGCTGACATCTGCTAATCCGCTTACCGCTGCTGCCGCATCAATTAGCGAGGCTGCCGGACTCGGCGGTCCTGCTCCCAAATCAGCCGCCATTGTTATCGATGATTTCGGCAATAACATGAAAGGAACGGATTCGATCCTTGATCTTCCCATCCCGCTGACTGTCGCTGTCATGCCCTTTCTTTCCTCTTCTAAAAGCGATGCGCAAGACGCCTTCCGCAAAGGCCGCGAAGTCATCGTGCACCTGCCTATGGAACCTATGACCGGCAAAAAAAGCTGGCTGGGCCCCGGTGTAATCTCGACCGATTTGAGCGAGGAAGAAATCCGCAAACGCGTCAATGCGGCCATAGATGATATCCCCCACGCTATCGGAGTTAACAACCATATGGGGTCTAAAGCCACAGCCGATGAGCGGGTTATGCATATCGTGATGGAAGTCCTGCGCGAAAGAGGTCTCTTCTTTCTGGACAGCCATACGAATTACCGGAGTATCGCCTGCCGCGAGGCCAAAAAAGTAGGAGTGCCTTGTCTGGAAAATCATATTTTCCTGGATGATATCCATACCAAGAGCAAAGTGATCCGGCAAATTGAATTGATCGGAGCTCACAACAAAGTGCATCAGCCCTGCATTGCTATCGGCCATGTCGGCGCCAAGGGCGACATCACCGCAGCTGCGCTACGGGATACACTGCCGCGGTTAAAGGATACTCTCTCCTTCGTCAAACTGAGTGAGTTGTACAAGTCTCCACCGCCTGATGCCGGACCCAAAAGCGGGTCATGAGCAGCATGTTGGCATATGTAAGAAGCAATGTAAGAAGCCCAAGGTCCGTTAGAAACGGATCTTGGGCTTCTTATATTTTTACCGGAGCAGGTGCGCAAGTTACAACGGAATAGTCGGTTCTACAGGAGCTTCGCCCTCACCGCTGTCGTAAACATTCACTTCGAACGTAATAATTTTATCATACAAGATATAATCCTTACGGTTCTTGAAAGGTCCCTTGTTGTTATTGTGCTTGTCAATGGCAAACATAACGGGACCCGTGCCTGCTGCACGGCCTTCGTACCAAGCGATAAAGGCATTAACTTCGTTCATTGAAAGATCATATTCTTTGTCCGTTCCGTTATTCAGCGTAATTACCAGAATCGCGCTGTCACCGGATGGTTCTTCAACCGGAGGCACAACAACGGTTCCCGCTTTTGGAGTCGCGGATGCTTCATTGGAAGGAAGGCTCTCTCCAGAAGCATTGACAGCTGTAACGACGTAGTAATAAGTCGTGCCATTTACTACGTTCGTATCTGTGTAGGCACTGGCTGCAGCCGTACCGATCGTAGCGTAAGGTCCTCCTGCTGTTGTGCTGCGCTTAACGTTGTAGCTGACGGCGTTCGCTGAAGCATTCCATGCCAAGTTTACTTTGGTATCTCCCGCAACCGCCGTTAGGTTAAGCGGAGTGGCAACGGGTGGTTCGGTCCCTTTGCCGAAGACGTTCCATTCATAAGCGTAGGTTCCTTGTTTAAGTACGACTGTAGATACATTGACTATAGGAACTGGTAAGGTCTCTACTGTATCACTCTTTATCGGCGAATAGGAATCTAACAAGTTGTTATCTGCATCATAAAATTCAATTACAGCCTTGCCATCAGACTTTACAATTACCGACTCCACCACTTTTGGAGACGAGAACGTATGCCAAACTATTTGATTGGCCATACCTACATAATTAGAACCGTTATTATCCGTTAGTAGCCGAACAGTTGTCAGTGGATTGGTTATTGCAGTTCCTGCTTTTAAGACTATTCGATCCAGCAGCCCACCTGTATATTTCGTTGCCGCTGGTCTAATGAGTTTTTCTAGAGAAGGCGCACTTTCGCCTGATTCGTTGACGGCCATAACTACATAGTAATAATTCGTATCATTTTTTACATCTTTATCTGTATAGGACGTACCCGATACATTTGCTAATAAAGCATACGGTCCTCCTGGAGATGTGGAACGCTTCACATTATAGGATTTTGCTCCTGTTGAGTCCCAGTCCAAATCGACGCTCTTATCCCCTCCTTGAATCCAATTAATAACTGTCGGTAGGGGAGGGGTTATAGGAGTACTGAAGACATTCCATTCGTAAGCATACTTACCTTGTTTAAGCACCACTGTGCTAACGTTTTGTACCGGAGTCGGTAGTGATTCAACACCATCGTTCATTACGGTTGTATAAGAAGAGAGCAGGTTTTGTGCTGCATCATAAAATTCCACGACAGCTCTAGTATCAGACTTTACAATCACCGCACGAATTTCTTGGGGTGAAGCGAACGTATGCCAAACCATTTGATTCGACATACTTATATAATTCGTCGGATTACCATCCGTAAGCTGTGCTACACCTGAGCCTGTGGGTTGATTAATTGAAGAACCCATCTGTAGATTTATACCATCTAGCAGACCACCCGTGTATTTGCTGGATGCGGCAAAAACAGTATTACTTAACATAATAGAATAACAAATAAGCACAAAAATAAAAATTGCCAATTTCAACTTTCTTAATTTCATTTCTTTCCCTCCATTTTAAATTAATTTCCATAAACATAATACTATATACCTATATAAAAGTCTTGTTATTTTATTTTATATATGAAAACAAATGAAATATAATATTAATTTATAAATTAATATTAATCTCTAAAAATAGCAGCCAGCACTTATAGGTGTACTTCTATTTGTGAGATAAGGATCAAAATACCTTGCATGTCTAAATAACCACTCGCCCCAAATCAACCAGCCACTGGTTAGAGTCCATCCATGGGATAACAATTTCCGGAGCCACTAACTTCCAATTCATCCCACTTTGTTTAGCGCATCCAGACTAGCTCTTGTTGGCAACGTAAAAACACCTTCAAGAGAATGTGCCCCTATTTTAATAGGGCACATTCTCTTGAAAGTGTTGTGATTGGTCTCACGTTAGGGATTCATTCCCCACATAATCTGGTTGTTTGCTTTTTTCTTATTTATTCCGCATCCGCGGTAATATCCAGAATAATCTTGCCTTTGTTGGCATTTGCCTCCATCATTTCATGCGCATCCCTCACATGGCTCCAAGGGAAAATCCGGTCAATGACAGGGTAAATGCTGCCATCCGCAAACTTAGGACCCATGCTCCGCCAGAAGTGCTGAGTCAGACGGATTTTGTCTTCCCGGCTCCGGCTGCGAAGCGTGGAGCCGATGATCGAGATCCGCTTCATAAGCAGCGGATTCAGGTCGAATTTATCCATCGGCACTTTGGAGCCTCCGGTCATCCCGACCAGGATAATGCGGCCCCCGACGGCCGCGCTGGCCAGATGATCGGCAAAATAAGAAGCGCCGACGAGATCAAGCACCAGGTCACTCCCGTGACCGTGCGTGGTTTCCATAAGCCATGGCACAAATGAGCCTTGGCGGTAGTTCCAGCCGGAATCTGCCCCCAGCTCCTGGCAGTACAGGAGCTTCTCCTCGGAACCGGCTGTCACAAGCACGCGAGCGCCATATTCACGGGCCAGCTGGATGGCGGCCGTACCGACTCCGCTCGCACCCGCATGGATGAGCACGTAGTCTTTCTCCTGGATACCTCCAAGCTGCACGAGGTTCAAGTAGGCGGTCAGGAAAGCTTCAGGAATTGCCGCGCCTTCCGCATAGCTGAGGCCGGCGGGCAGACGCATCGCCATCCCCGCGGGAATCGCCACACGCTCCGCATAACCTCCTCCGGGAAGCAGCGCACATATACGCTCCCCTTCACGCCAGCCGGTTACGCCGGAGCCGACTCCTATCACGACACCCGCTATTTCGAGGCCAAGTATATCGGATTCACCCGGAACGGCCGGATATTTGCCTGATCGCTGTAAGATATCGGCCCTGTTGAGCCCGGCCGCTTTTACCTGTATAAGTAATTCCCCGTCACCTGCGACAGGTTCTGGACTTTCCCCGATATACAGCTCCTCTGTACCGCCAAATTGTTTGATATGTACCGCCTTCATCGGGCTCACTCCTCTGGGTTGATAAACATTAAGAACTAGACATTAAGAACTAGTATACCATGCGCAGGTATCAAATGCTTGCCGGCGCAGGCTCAGCGGACTTTTGAGTCCTTTATGATGTCCGTTGCCGGAATCAGCTAACCGTTCCTATTTTCTGCATAATAAGCTGGATAGAAAAAGTCTAATTCCCTGATTCGGCGTATAATGAATCTAACTGACGGAAGGTTTCAATTCAATTACCAGATGAAAGAGAGGGTTTCTTCTCATGCAGACATCCAGTAAATCAACGAACCGATTGTGCCGGCTATTCCAATTAGAATACCCGATTATCCAAGCCGGTATGGCGGGCGGCACAACAACACCCGCTCTGGTAGCGGCTGTATCCGAAGCGGGAGGACTTGGCACCTTGGGCGCAGGATACATGTCTCCGGAAGCCATCCGCCAGGCGATCCGCGACATACGCGAGCTGACCGCGCGACCTTTTGCGGTCAATCTTTTTATCCTGCAAGAGCCGGAGCGAGCTCCCGGTGAAGCGCAGCAAAGAGCCCAAGCGGACAGCGCTTGGCATCTTCTCGCACCGCTGCGTGAGCGTCTGAACGTCCGCGAGGACGGGCCGCCGGCCGTGTGGAGCGAATCCTACCGGGATCAACTCGCCGTCCTGCTGGACGAGCGGGTACCGGTATTCAGCTCCACCTTCGACGCGCCGGGTACGGATACTCTTGCCGAGTGTACGAGACTCGGCATCCGCACTATCGGCACCGCGACCACCGTGCGTGAAGCTCTGCTGCTTCAGCAGGCGGGCGTTGACGCCATCGTCGCGCAAGGCGCGGAAGCGGGCGGCCACCGGGGTACTTTCCCCGGTGAGGGCGAGCCGCCGCTGATCGGCACGATGGCGCTCGTGCCGCAAATCGCCGACAGCGTACAAGTACCCGTCATCGCATCCGGCGGCATCATGGACGGCCGGGGCATCGCTGCCGCCCTTGCACTCGGCGCCGAAGGCGTACAGTTCGGCACGGCCTTCCTCACCTGTACCGAGAGCGGCGCACATCCCGCGCATAAGGCAGCGGTCCTGGGATCGTCCGATGAGTCAACGATGCTATCGCGCGCTGTCTCCGGCAAGTATGCCCGCGGCATTCGCAGCCGCCTGCTGGAGGAGCTGGAGCCGCTGGCCGGGCAGCTTCCGGGCTATCCGGCGCAGAACGCACTCACCCAAGAGATTCGGCGCGCGGCGGCCAAAGCCGGCAACCCGGACTATATGGCTATGTGGGCGGGCCAAGCCTCCCCGTTAGCTCTGAAGACCACCGCCGCCGAATTGATAGCGCGGCTAATAGGCGAGGCGGATCAAGTTCTATCCCGCTTGCAGCGTTTCACATAGACGGATCATACGGTCTCGCCCAGCATAACGTGACTCCGATTGAGTTCAACTGATTCGATACAAGCCCGGCAATTTGCCGGACATCCGCCACCCACTGAAACGGCAAAAAAGCCGTCGACCCGATAATAGCGGCTGACGGCTTTTCTTTTTTTCTAACTTCCCTCACAAAAACAAAACTCACACAACTTTTAAACGAACGGAACTTGCGCGGGCTTATTTACTTTTTTTGACCCAATCCGCAATATCATGGATAAGAACTTCCGGAGCGTTCGCCGGAAGGCTGTACTCCGCTCCCGTTGATTTCTGATCGTACTCCGTGAAGACATGGTTCACTTTCGGATACATTTTATACTGTACGTTCGTACGCTCTTTGAGAGCTTCTTTCCATTTATCCAGATGATAGGACAACACCTGGGAATCATTATCCCCTTGCAGAATAAGCATTGGAGTTTTCTGGTTCTTGGCAATAGCGGATGCGGAATAGTTGCGGAAGTCCATCCACCAGTAAGTGTTGCCGAGCTGCAGTTCTGCAGGAAGATTCGTCGTAGAGTACTTCGGATCTTTGATCAGTTTAACCTGACTTTCCCAGAAAGTTACTTGCTGCTCCAGAGCAGCCGTATCCGTACCCAGTTCCTTGGCAATCTTCAGCTGATACTTGGATTGCTCCAGTACGACATCTTCTATCGAATTCGTAGGACCGGCCAGAACGACAGCGCCAGCTATATGATTCTCCTTGTCCGACTCAATGATACGGGGAACCAGCATCCCTCCTTGACTGTGACCTGCTACATAGATCTGTCTAGGATCAATGCCTTCGGTTTGTGCGAGCATGTTAATCGCGTAAACGGCATCGTTTACCGTTTCATCCTGTACCGTAAAATCAGGTTTCTGCGATTTAAACGGATGTTCGCGTGTGACTTTCTCATAACGCAAAGTTCCGATTCCTTGCGCGGCCAGTCCGACGGAAAGATCACGGAACAGTTTCGATGAACCCATCGTCTCATCGCGGTCATTAGAGCCTGAGCCATGCACAAGCACGATGACCGGATGCGGACCTGCAGTGCTAGGCAGAGTTAGCGTCCCCGGAAGCGCCAGCTTGCCTTCTCCGATTTTCACTTCCTTCTCGGTATAGGCCGCTGGGTTATCATAGGCCGGCTTGACATAATTACTCGGCAAATAGTACTGCGGAATAAACAAATCATTGATCTGGCTGTTGTCGTCGAAACGGACCGTGACCTGGAAAGGATAGCTGCTCTCCGTTTCATAAGTCAGGTACACGTTATCGTGGACGGAGTTTTTTTCCTTGCCCGATTGGCTCTGCCCCTTCATTTCACCATATACGCTGGCAAAATAGGACCAGTAGTAGCTAAGTTTGTTCTCATTCAGACTTTTCCGGAGGTCCTCATTAAACATCGCGTATGCCGGCTGGCTTTCCCCCTGGTTCAAATAGCTGACAAAAGCGTTCGCTTTGGCCTCCAGATCCCCTGCCGGCAGAACCAGTTCATTCTTATGTAGATCCCACGATACAGATGTATGTAACACTTTCTTAAAGAACCCGAGCGGCACGACAGTTTTGTCTTTCACGATTTGTACAGCATTGTCCAAATCAACCTTCTCGCCATTCACAACGGCGGTTTTCTGATCAATCGTCAAAATAATCTTGTCACTGCCCTTGGAGATCGTAACCGTCCGGTCATCCTGATTCCAGGTCACACTTGCTCCTGCGGTTTCACTCAGAAGACGCAGAGGCACGAGTGCTGAATCCGCATGAGCGGCAGACTGTAACGTTGCCGGTGAATTCGCAAGAACTGCGGGTGCGGCAGGAGCTAGAGAAGCAAGCAAAAATGAGGCAAGTGCAGCAGTTCGCCATACTGGCAAGATTTTCTTCATAGAATCCCCCTGATAGTAGTAATGATATAGTCGGAATGATAATGGTAAGGAAGATGGAAATCTATTCGGTTCCATATTTTTCTTCCGCTTTCTAGTATAACATAAACGTAATAGACAGCTAGGGCCCGGAGTCTCAGGCCGGCTGCTAGTCTTACGCTGCAGAAGGGGTTCAAGAGGCGGTCTTCATCTAGATAAGCATACAAAAAGACAGACCCCGTTCCGGAATCTGTCTATTCTCTAGTATTAACGGACTTGGATTTTAGGCGTCCAGAAAAGCTCCAAGCATCCAGATATGCTTCTGCAGGTTACCTTGAGTTCCAATTAGCATATCTGCGGTCGGTTCGTCATTATCCTGCTGCGCGGTTTCAATGCCTTCTTGCAAAAAGGCAACCATTTGAATGAAATCCTCACGGATGGCAGCTACCATTTCTTCGAAAGATTCCTTACCGGAAGCTTCTTTCAGGCGGGTTTCTTTGAGAGTCTCGCCGTACGTTCCGATCGGCTTACCGCCCAGTGCAAGAACGCGCTCCGCGAATTCATCCACATATTGGCCCGCTTCATTATATAATTCCTCAAACTTCGCATGCAGCGTATAAAAGTGAGGACCTTTTACATTCCAGTGATAATGGCGTAGTTTCATGGAGAATAGATTCCAGTCGGCAGTCAGTTTAATTAAGTGTTGGTTTGTCGTTATAGTTGTCATCGTTGTCATCGTGGATCAACCTCCGTGTATGAATGATCACATCTTGTATTGCTCATTTCTTATATACTTACTATAACAGACGGCTTAATTATAATCAATACTAATTTATAATAATTCTAAATAAGATAGATTGGTATTGAACCCCTCGTGTGACGAACGCTCCCCCACTAATCTGGAAATATTGTTATTCCACATCCTTACCGCATATTGTTTGCCGGCAGATCATCTGTCGCGAAAGAAATTCTCCCCTTGTTTATCCGCGGCAGCAAACAAAGAACGGAGATCCGCATGGATCTCCGTTCTTTGGCCGGGATGCGGCCGTCTATGCAGTATTTTGTTACCAAGCTTACATTTCTATCGAAAAAGCCATTTACAATACAGGCTTTCAATTCTGTCAACTCTCCCCGTCCTGTTTGGAAAGAGCGGCTTTGAGGGCATCCCCCAGGCTCGAACCGAGATTCTCCTGTTTGCTGTACTGCTTCACCAGCTTCTGCTGCTGATGTTTGGCAACACGGCCTGTACTTTCCCCGAGGACCTCCACGACATTACAGGGCAGACACTGAACGTATTTTCCAGCTTTCCCTGTTTTCATTTCCATTTTCTTGTGGCATTGCGGGCATCTGCGGTTTGTCAGCTGTTTCTCGGCAGAGCGTCTGTACTCACACTCGCGGTTCGCGCATACGAGCATTTTGCCGCGTTTACTTTTACGTTCCATAAGTCTTTCGCCGCATTCCGGGCACCGGCTGTTCGTCAGATTATGCGGTTTGTATTCCGCTTCATTGGATCTTACCCCTTGGACAAGCTGCTTGGTCATCTCGCGGATCCCGCCGATGAACGTCTCGGTCTTGCCGCGTCCCCGCGCGATATCTTCCAGCTCCTGCTCCCATTTAGCCGTCAGCTCGGGTGAGCGCAGCTCCTTGGCGACCAGCTCGATCAGCTGCGTACCCTTGCCTGTCGGGTGCAAAGCGCCGCCCTCCCGCTCGATCGTATCCGAGCTGACCAGCTTCTCGATAATCTCGGCGCGCGTGGCAGGCGTCCCCAGATGATGCTTCTCCATCTGGGTGAGCAGCGTAGCCTCCGTGTGACGCTTCGGAGGCTGGGTGCGATGACTGCCGATCCGGCAGCGGACGGCTTCGATACGGTCGCCGGCGGCGAGTTCCGGCAGTTCCTGCTGAGAGGCCTTCCGGTCGTCTTCATCCACATAGTCATCGTCCCCGTCCTCACTGCCGGAATCAGCTGCTGTACCCGATCCGTAGACACCGCGCCAGCCTAGTTCCTTGACGATCCGTCCCGACACATGGAACGGCTCCCCCTCGACGTCTAGGATCATCGAGGTCACCTCGTACCGGGCAGCCGGATAAAACAGCGCCAGGAAACGCCGGACGATCAGATCGTACAGTTTGCGCTCATCCGCGGAGAGTGCCGACAGATTTACATACTCATCGGTCGGGATAATCGCGTGGTGATCCGTCACCTTCGCATCGTCTACAATCCGCCGGGATACCGGCAGAGCACCCCTGAGCAGCGGTTTCGCCAGCGGAGCGTAAGGCCCCACCGCTACCGACTGCACACGCTCTTGGAGCGTACTCACCATATCGCTCGTCAGGTGGCGGGAGTCCGTCCGCGGGTAAGTGACGAGTTTATACTGCTCGTACAGCCGCTGCAGGACGGACAGCGTATGCTTCGCCGAGAAATCGAAGCGACGGTTCGCGTCACGCTGCAGCTCCGTCAAGTCATAAGCGAGCGGCTGAGGCTCTGTCCGTTCCGTCTTCTTAACGGAAGACACGGTGCCGTTCTTGCCGGAGACCTGCTGCACGAGCGCATCCACCCGGTCACGGTCGAAGATCCGGCTCTCTCCGGAGCGCTGGCGCCACGTCCCGCGGAACGCGCCGAAATCCGCTTGTACCGTCCAGTACTCGGCCGAACGGAAATTGCGGATTTCCTGCTCGCGGTCCATGATCATAGCCAGCGTCGGGGTCTGGACGCGTCCGGCCGACAGCTGCGCCTCATACTTGCTCGTCAGCGCGCGTGTCACATTGAGGCCGATCAGCCAATCGGCCTCGGCACGGCAAACCGCCGACTCGTACAGGCGGTCGTATTGCTTGCCGGGCTTCAGATTCGCGAAGCCATCACGGATCGCCTTATCTGTCTGAGACGATATCCACAGGCGGTGATAAGGCTTATTCCACCGGATCATCTCCATGATCCAGCGCGCTACCAGTTCTCCTTCACGGGCCGAATCCGTGGCAATGATAAGCTCGCTCAGATCTTTACGTTTGGCAAGATCGGCAATAGCCCGGTATTGATGTGAAGTTTCCTTCAGTACTTTCAGTTTCATGCGTCCCGGAATAATCGGAAGATCCTCCAGGTTCCATTTCTGGTACTTCGTATCATAATCTTCGGGCTCCGCCAGTCCTACAAGATGGCCGAGTGCCCAGGTAACAACATGCTTGGGTCCTTCAAAATACGATTTATGCTTCTGCCCGCAACCGAGAACGCGCGCGATTTCTTTGGCGACGCTCGGTTTTTCGGCCAGTACGAGTGATTTGCCCATGTGTCTCTCCTGTCTCCTTTGTCAGAAAAACAGCCCTGCCTTAAGCCGCTGCATACTGGATTTCATTATCTATCTATTCTAAGAATGTTAGGGACTGCAAGTCAACAGCCGGGGGAATTTCCAGGCCGCTTCCTCCATAACTGCGCTTCTCCATGCTTCTCCATTCCCGCAGCAGCCAGGAAACTTCCGTTTAGAGACCTGCATACATCGCGGTTGCCTACCGGACAATCCGCCTGCATTAAATAAAAGCCCCGCCTTAACAGGCGGGGCTGAACAGTTTATTCAGAAATCGGCTAGGCCTTTTTAGCAGAAGGACGTTTGGACGGGTTCTTGGCCGATGTATTCGCAGGTGCCTTGGCCCCTGCACCAGTCTTGTTTGTAAGCTTATGGAAGATAAGGATTTGCCAAGCATTACAGCCCAACAGAACGATGGCGACATAAAGAAGCGAGGATAAATCCGAAATACTGAAAGCAGGCAGCATTTCCAGGCTCGTCACGACAATGATGAAGAATAGCGTCGGTATTCTTGCATGCGAATTTGTAAGAGATACTTTGATCTGAGAGATAATCAGACCGGCTGCAATAATAAGTACCGGAATTCCCAGGTACATTCCCAGGCTTTCATGGCCTTCGGCAAATTCTTTGTATCTCAGGAAGAATAAGTTAGCGATCGCCAGTGCGATAAAGAACAGCTGCAGTCCGGACCATGCTCCTTTCCTGCTTCTGAGGATTCCAATCATATAGTAATTCGTCATTAAATAGCCGACATAGCCGACCACACTAATCAGACACATCGTCAGTGTCGCCAGGATGATCATCCCGATCTCACTCGCACCGCTAACCGCGACGTCCATTGACACAAAATCACTGAAAACGGTTCTGCCTACTCCCCAAGTAAGAAGCCCCAGCACAACCCCACCCAGCATCGTGGTCCAGAACAGGAATAATATGGATTTCAACATCTGCCTCTTCTCCTTCTTCTAACAGGGCAAAACCGCCCTTCTGCACAAGCAAGGACGGTTCCCGAAAATCGCGGATTAGAATATTCCGAAGCCCATCATGATTACGGTGATAATTAGAACGGCCCAGACTGCAAACAAGATCTTCGTGGAAGATTCTCTTCCTTGTCCTCTTTTCATGCGTCCCAGAATCATTTCCATCAGACCGATCACAACGATGGCAATAATTCCTTTGACCACATATTTTGCAGGGAAGCTATATCCGATCAGCATACCAACACCGGATACAACCATGATTAAGTAGAACAGGCGCAGGATCATAGGTGTGATTTTTTGCCGGTAGAAAATCGCACTCACGATAAACAGGATAACGATAAATGCCCATGATCCCGCATGTGACTGCACAAAAATGTTAAGCAACTTGTCTGACATGTGAATTCCTCCATAGTCAATATGTACTTGAAAGGTTACCGTGGTAAAGCGTAACGCTTTTATCATAACAAGCAGTGATTTTTATTACAAGCACGTAAAGTAAACAGTCCGTTCATATGAGCGGCAGTGTCGAAAAGTGTTCACAAACCCGCAGCTGCCTGTAAAACGCGTAATAAATATAAGAGATAGCAGAATAGGCCGTTGGAAAAAACAAGAACTTTTTTCTTTTTTTAACGTAAAAGAAAGCCTCCGGTACTGATAAGCATTGGGTTCATGCTTGACGAGTTATAACCGGAGGCATTTCTGTTCGGACTATAGTTTCACAGGCTCGCCTCTGCGGGCGGATTCGTATGCCGCTAATCCCACGGCAGCCGATTTCATACCGTCCTCGCCGCTAATCGGTACAGGCTCGCCTCTTAGCAGGGCATCGACAAAACCGCGGACCAGATACTTGTCCATATTGTCGCCCCAATAACTCCACTGGCCTTTGCCCGCTTGAACGCTGTACACCTCGTTCTTCTGTGCGAATGAATCAATGCTCAAGACACCCTTGGTCCCTGTAATTTCCATCGTGACATCTCCCCAGGTAGGAAACACAGGTTTGCGGGACCAGCTTGGATCTAATACCGCAAATACGCCATTGTCGAATTTAACATGCACCATTCCCGCATCATCAATCTCAATATCGTTAAACCTCGTATCGGCATACGCAAAAACTTCCGTTACTTCCGCTCCAAGGAACCAGTGCATGAGATCCATCACATGGACCGTGTGATCAAAAACCGCCCCGCCGCCTGAAAGCTTCTTGTCGATAAACCAGCCTCCGGGCATACTGCCCCGGTTCGTTCCTTTGATCGCAATGATCTCTCCGATCTCGCCGCGGTCTATCGCTTCTTTGGCCTGCACGACTGCCGGTATATACCGGCAGGGGAATGCGGTCATGAGCTGTACGCCGCTGCGTCTGCATCCCTCTATCATTGCTTCCATTTCGGAGACGCTAATTCCAAGCGGCTTCTCGCACAAGATATGCTTGCCTGCTTCGGCTGCGGCCAGCGTCAGCTCCGCGTGGCGTGAATTCTCCGAGCAGATGACAACGGCATCCAGATCGGATTTCAGCAGATCGCGGTAGTCTGCAAAATAAGGAATGGCATGCTGGTCCAGCACCTTCTGGACACGGTTCTTCTCTTCATCGGCTATCCCTGCTACTTCAACCTCAGGGATCGATAAAAGTGCGTTTAAGTATGAAAAAGCATGACTATGTGCAAATGAAATCATACCGATACGGAGCTTACTCATACGGGTACGCCCCCTTTCGATGCGATTTGCACAGGCCGGCCGGAGCGTGCTGATTCTTTGGCTGCCAGCGCAATCTCAATCGCGTGGTACGCATCGCGTGCAGTCACAACGGACTGATTGTTATTCTTGATACTCGTTAAGAAATGCTCCAGTTCATAGTAATATGGATCGTGATAGGAAGGGCTTCCCGGTACCTGGACACCCGCCAGGGCACTCCTGCTTATAGTCGACCGGACAAGCTGAAGGGAGCCGGAATCGCGGCTGTTCGAGCGCAGGATTCCCGCTGAACCTGAGAACTCTGTCGACGTTGTGAAAGCTCCCGGATACCCCCAATGGGCTTCCAGGTTCGCAATGGTACCGTTTACAAAGCGCAGTGTAACCAGCGCATACTCTTTCGCTTGCGAACGGTGGCTCATCGCGTACACTTCCTTGACTTCCCCAAACGACCAGCGGGCAAAATCAATGTCATGAATCATCAGATCCATCAGGATTCCGCCGCTTTTCTCTTCGTCGTTGTACCAGGCTTTTGCCATACCGGGGTGAGAACCGATACGCTTAAAGTGTGCAACTCCAGGTTCTCCGATGACACCCGCTTCAATTTTGGCATGAAGATCCGCATAATCAGGGAAAAACCGGACCACGTGTCCGACAAATAACCGGACCCCTCTGCTCTCGCAGTGCGCGATCATTTCTTCGGCATCCGCAAGATTCAACGCAATCGGTTTCTCACAGATCACATGCTTGCCTAGATCCGCAGCTTTCATTACATATTCCTTGTGAAGATAAGTCGGGAGGCATACGTTGATCACATCGGCCTCTACTTCCGCCATCATTTCTTCGAATGAAGCGAAAGCTTGGGCATCGGTACCTTCGGCTAAGGATTGGGCCGTTTTCAAATCGAGATCGCATACTCCTGTTAGTTCTATGCCGGGAAGCTTATAGAGATCCCTAATATGCACGGTTCCCATTGTTCCACAGCCGATTACGGCGACTTTCATGTCCGGTACTCCTCTCACTAGTAAGAATCTGGGCTGACAGCAGCTCCCCTTTATTATAGCGGATTGGAGCCGACCATAACATGACCCAAATAACTAGTTTACTTTTTAAGCTTTCCCCGCTGCAGAAGGTGCTTCCTTCCGTTCTCTGCTAATTGTGAAAGGGAGGGTACGGCTCGGCCGGTTAAACCGGAAATAATGGGCTGCAGGATGAGGCTCTTCTCCACACAGCTTACGTTTGATGATATCCGCCGCTATCGTTGCGTAAACGGCGCCATTGCCGCCATATATTAAGGCAAACGTGCTGTTCGGAAATTCAGGCTGGCTACCGATCAGAGGATACCCGTCATGCGTTTCACCGAAAACAGCGGACCACGCATAGGCGACGCGCAGATCCAAATGGGGAAACATAGCTCTTGCCTGATCCAGGAGAAGCTTCTGCTTCACCGGAAGACGATTTATCCGGTCATGCTCCCCCATCATAGGCTCATCCTCTCCGCCGATCACAATCCGGTTGTCATCCGTTGTGCGCATATACAGATAAGGTCTTGCGGTCTCCCAAATCATACATTCCCTGTACCAGTTTGTGATCTCCGGCAGCGGCTCCGTCACAAGGGCATACGAGGTAAGCAGTTTAGCATTCGCATTCGGTTTCATTTCCTGGGTTTCATACCCTGTCGCGTAGACTGCATGCTTCGCACGGATGCGGTGACGGTCTTTCGTATAGAATACAATCCCTTCTTCCGTATCCTTCCTTGATTCGATTCTGGTATGTTCGTAGACTCGCATCCCACTGGAGGCGGAGGACGACACGAGACCATGAACACATCTGAACGGATTAAGCGCCGCATCTCCTTTTGCAAAAATTGCCCCGGGCTTGGTGAATGAAAATTTATCGGCTAAGTCTGCCGCTTCCCAGAACTCGACATCAAACCCGTATTTCCGGAGGTTATCGTATTCTTCTTTTAACATAGACAAGTCGGAATCAGAAGAAGCTAAATAGAGAGATTCTCTACGGGTGACCGCCCCTTCGATATTCTCTAGCGTCATAATATCCGCCAGTGTATTTACTGCTTCTTCACACAGTTTATAGAAAGTAACACCGTTCTGTTCTCCATATGTATGAATACAGCTTGTTAACGTTTTATCATTAAAAAACTGAATCAGCCCCGTATTGGCGCTAGAGCTTCCTCCCGCTACTGTAGTCCCGTCTACCAGAATTGTGTCCAAGCCGCTCTTATGCAGCATATACGAACTCATGGCACCAGCCATTCCTCCCCCTATGACGAGAACATCGCACTCCAAATCTTCTTCTACGGCAGGGTAAACGGGTTTCTTCTCAAGTGTATGTGGCCAATAGGTATGTCCAGTAACAAGATCCATCGTACTCGGCTCCTTTATGTAAGGTAAATGATAGTGGTCATTACCCGTTATTGAACTTTTATCAACACGGAAAAAACCGCCTTCCATATAATGGAGGACGGTTTCTTAACGATTAGCTGCTGACTTAATTTGGGCGCCTGTGCCTAAGCAGCGCGTTTTCGGCCGATCAATTACCAAGTCACAAATGGGATAGAGCCAGGCGAATCTCCACCGATCATCTGAGAAACCGGAATCGTATAAGCGACCAGAATAAGGACAACGGTAACCCCGATCCATAAGCCCCAGCGTTCGAATAGCTTCGGTGTAGGCTCGGAAGCATCCCGGACCTCTGCGATCGGATACTCCGTCTCGCCTTTGGGCGCTCTGAGCAGGGCAATGATGTTGTACACCATAAGCAGGACGGCGACAAAAACGATCATGCCCCCAACCGCCATCGATACATGATACGGCATCCACAGGAAAGTAGCCGGATGATCATCGTATGTCGTGTACGAAGTACGACGCGGCGAGCCGAGAAGTCCGACTGCGTGCATCGCACCGGACATCACCAGCATGCCGGCGCTCCAGATTACCGTCTGCCAGATGCCAAGCTTGTGCAGACGCTGCGTGAGCTGCCTGCCTGTGATCGCAGGAATCAGCCAATACGTGATGCCGAAGAAGGTCAGCGCCACGCTGGTGGCCACGGTCAGATGAAAATGTCCGGTTACCCATAGCGTATTGTGAACCACTTGATTCATCTGATTACTCGCATTAATGATACCGCCAGCTCCGGCCGGAATGAACATGAGCATACCCATGAAGGGGGCGAAGAAACGCACATCCTTCCAAGGCAGTACCTTCACCCACCCGAACAACCCCTTGGCACCCTTGGCGCGGCCTGTCGTCTCGAACATGGCAAACATCGAGAACGCGGTCATTAGGGAAGGCACAATAACCATGAAGGTCAGCACGACCTGAAGGTACTTCCAGAAAGAGCTGATACCCGGCTCCGTAAGCTGATGATGGAACCCGACGGGAATCGAAAACAGCAGGAACAGAATAAAGGACAACCGGGCAAGCGCATCACTGAACATTTTGCCGCCGATGATTTTAGGAATAATGACATACCAGCAAATATAAGCGGGAAGCAGCCAGAAATACACCAGCGGATGGCCGAAATACCAGAACAGTGTACGGCTGAGCAGCACATTAACGGTTTCTACCCATCCGAACGACCAAGGTATCAGCTGCAGCAGAACTTCGGCCGCTACGCCTATTGTCGCTACCTGCCACAGGAGCATCACTATAACGGCCATAAAGGAAAACAGCGGAGACATCTGGCCTTTGTGAGTTTTTTTCCAATACCTGTAGTTCATAAACATGCCAAGCCCGCTCATCCAGCTGCCGATCACGATTAGTGTCAGGGCTATATAGAAATACGGCGAGGCTTTGAGCGGCGCGTAGAATGTGTACAAGACGGTCGCTTTATTCAGCAGGATAAAAATCGTTCCGATTACCGTACCCGACGCCATCAGCACGAATCCGAGCCATCCGAGGCGGCGGGGCAGCGCCAGCAGCTCTCCTCCAAGTGTCTTTGACATACCGGAATAAAGGAAGCCTATAATGAAGAAAGTCGTAAATATTAAAGCCATCAGCACACCGTGTGCGGTCAGCAGCTGGTAATATCCGATTCCGGCAGGAAGTTTGATCATCCCTCCGCGTACGAGACCCTGAAGCACACCGGCGATCCCTCCGAGCAGCAGGGCAGCGAATGCGAACAGGATATGGGCGAGCACCAGTTTGGCGTCCTTGGGACTATAGGCCTTGGCCGGCGAAGCGGCCGTTTGTGTAGTTGACATTTCTCTATCATCCTTTCAACCGGACATGACTGCCTAGCCTTTATTTCACGATAATTGTTGTTTTCATCCATTCATGGGCTCCGCCGCAGTATTCGTTGCAGAGCACGAGATAAGTCCCCGGTTTGTCGAACGTATGCGTCAGATGATTAATTTCTCCCGGAAGCACCATCATGTTGACATTGGTGCCCGGAATCTGGAACCCGTGAATGACATCTTTACTGGTGATTGTAAAATGAACCGTTGCCCCGGCGGGGATCTCCATATTATCCGGTGCATAACCGAAAGCGAACGCCGTCATGACAGCCTCGTATTCATTCTCGCCGACCTGCTTCAGTCCAGGTTGGTCGAATGGAGCTGTCGAATCTACTTTAGCCGGATCAATGCCGTGCGAATGACCCGTTGGAGGGTCCATCCCCATTGCAAATGCCGAAATCCCGATAACGGATAAAAAGACAACCAGCATAGAAATCCCGAATCCGATCCATATTTTCTCGAGACGATGAATGTGCATGCGACTTCCCTCTTTTCAACAATAGTGTGAACTTTCATTTAATAGTCAGCCTGTATGCGGACTCCTTAATTGCGGGCCAGAAACAGCGCAAACACGCCAAACCAAGTAATCAGAATGAAAAAACCTACGATCATTACGGATGCAAAAGCACCCTTCAGTTCGGGCTCCTTAACGGTATCCCCCTCTTTCACATGGGCTTTTGGTTTCTGTTTCCCCTTTGCAGGCATGAGCTCAGCCATCCTACATCCCCCTTTTCCAATCACAGGTATTTACTGGCTTTATCTTACTCTTGGAGCATGGGGGTCTCATGTGATTAAAATCACAAATGAATGATGAAATTGTAACGATTTTGTTACATGGAAATCTCTTTCAGGGCCGGGACCTACATGGTATAATGGCATAGTTATTCAGTTGTAAAATGTTTGTAAATTACATGAACAGGAGATTGGTAATGCAGAAAGGTGTACGTATCATCAGCCGTCGGTTGCACTTATTCGTCTGGCCCGTGCTACTTGTTATTTTTATTGAATTTTTAAACCGGGGGAGTTTAACATCGACTCTGGAATGGATCATACGCAATCCAGGCGAAATGGTGCTGAATTATGTAGTGATCTTCTGCCTTTTCCTGTTTTTCACCGCTTTGACAGGCCGCAGCCGGATTTCTTTCTGGATTATGTCCGTGTTCGTCCTGGTCGCCGGTCTTATCAGCGGCGTGAAATTTAAAATACTCGGTGTTCCCCTGCTTCCCTGGGATTTGTTCCTCAGCAGCGAAACGACCGATATCGTTCAATATTTAAATGGCTTGTTTGATTTTAAAACAGTCATCGGGATTGTCCTATTCTTTGCGGCAAGCGTGGCCCTGCTCTATTTTGTTCCTTGGACCCATGCCCGCTTCCGCTGGAAAGAGAACATTGTGCTTGGAGTACTTGCCGTACTTGTTGCAGCAGGCGTATACCTGGATAAACCATTCCCGGTAAAATCAGCCCTGAACATCTCGACGATTCCTTGGAATCAGGCGGATAACTACAAAGTGAACGGTTTCATGCTATCCACCGTTCTCAACATTGAGCAGATTATTATCGATGCTCCCCAAGGCTACAGTCAGGCTAACATGGAGAATTTCATGAAGCGTGTCGAACGCCGCACGAATATCGACCCGAATGTCAAACCGAATATTATTGTCATTCTGGGTGAAGCTTTCTGGGATCCTACACGGATGAAGAACGTAACCTTCAGTGAAGATCCGGTTCCGTTCATCCACCATCTGCAGAAGAATTACTCAAGCGGGGATATGATGTCGCCACAGTTCGGCGGCGGTACAGCGAACGTAGAGTTCGAAGTCTTATCAGGCAATACAGTCCGCTTCCTTCCGGAAGGCGCGATTGCTTACAACCAGTACATGAACCGTCGCGTAGATTCTCTAGCGAGCATACTCGCCCGTCAAGGATACCAGACGGCCTCGGTTAACCCGTTCCACAACTGGTTCTTTAACAGCCGGAACGTATATCAGAATTTCGGGTTCTCGAAATTTATCTCCAGCGAATATTTCGAGGCGGATTATAACGGTCCCTATCTTCAGGATAAGGCCGTCATGAAGAAGATCATCGAGCAGACCGATACTTCGGCCGGACCTGATTTCGTCTTCGCCAATACGATGGAGAACCATGCGCCTTTCACACCGGACAAGTTTGCTAAGAATTCGATCAAAGTGAGCGGAGATTTCCCGGAAGACACCAAGGGAATGCTTGAATCTCTGGCTCAGGGAGTCCGTAATACCGATGAAGCGCTCAAGATGCTGGTCGAGCATTATGAGAAGAAGGGCGAGCCTACGATCGTTGTCCTATTTGGAGATCATCTGCCCTCGATGGGCAACAATTTTAAGGCCTACAAAGATACCGGATATTTAAGCGACACAGATGACTCCGCAACTGTACTGAACAAAATGTATACACTGCCGGTCGTTGTATGGAATAATTACTTGCCTGCGCACCAAGATAAACTTGATATCAGTTCTGCATTCCTGGGACCGTATATTCTGGATCTGGCCAAACGTGAAGGGACACCTTATACGGACTATCTCTTCTCTTTGTCCAAGAAATTCCCGGTTATTCCGCCCCGCAATCATTATGAACGGCTCAACATTAGCGATGCGGATGTCAAGGAATATCAGATGATGCAATATGATATCCTGTTCGGAGAACAATACGCATTCGGCGGATTCCGGGATAAAATCATCAACCCGAAATTCACGTTAGGGTACGGCGAGATGGTTATCGATTCTGTATCGCCTCTGCATCAGAACACGGCAGGCGGAAACGGAGGAGAATCCAGCGTACAGATTTCAGGCAAGAATTTTGCACCGAGCAGTGTCGTTTATCTCAACGACAAAGCACTCAAAACAACCTATGAGAACCGGCAATCCCTCAGTGCCGTTATCCCTAAAGACTTGGCATCGGATTCCGAGAAGCCTTATCACTTTGTAGTAAAAGTCATCGATTCGAAGAACCTGCCGATCCAATCTACAGCGGTTAAGCAGATGGAATCTCTGAAATAATCATTCTCATATCACGGTCCTCTTAAGGGACGGGATGGATTCAATAAAAAGACTTGGCGCCTGCTTCGTTGAAGGGGACTGACCCCGTAATGTGAGACAAAACAAAACACCTTCAAGAAAATGCTTCATGTCGTAAGATATGGAGGACAACTTTGGAGGTGTTTTTGCATTGG
>NZ_LMXH01000002.1:2483-46240 GCF_001541095.1 Paenibacillus sp. FJAT-26967 | reverse complement strand
AAACGAAACTAAATAACCAGTCGCCGCTTGAATTCCGACGACTGGCTGCATAACTTGAAAGGTGTTTTGATCCCTGTCTCACAAACAGGGGTCAGTCCCAAGCAAGGCGCCAAGTCTTTTTATTGAGGGTAATTCCAATTTCCGATTTGAAAAGAACCATCTTCAAAATCTGCAAGCTACAGAGTTACCGCTCCGCACAGCACACGGTCACGGCCCGGAATATCCACCCGGAATGTCTCTACATTGCCGTTGTCGGCTACCGTGACATACACCGTCCGGCCATCGCGTCCTCCGAACGTAAGATTCGTACAGTTCTTCCCATGCAGCTGGATTTCTTCAAGAATCTTACCTTCGGGAGAAATTTTAACGATAGTTCCCTTGCCGAAACGCGTGCAATATACATTCCCCTCGGCGTCACAGCGCATTCCATCCAACCCGAAATCGGGGAATTCGATGAAAAGCCGTTTGTTGCTGACCGAGCCATCTGGAGACAGATCGTACGACCAAATACGGCGCTGCACGGATTCGTTCACATAGAGTGTCTTCTCGTCCGCTGAGACTTCAATCCCATTCGTGGTCCCCATGTCACTCTCCAGCAAGGTGACTGTTCCATCCGGTGTAATTCTCCAAATATTGCCCGTGTTATTGCCCCAATTCGGATCACTCGCCAGTACGATGTCGTTTGCCGTAATCGCAATATCATTAGGCTGATTCATGTCTGGACTGTGACCGAGAACAGTCATCGCTTTAGTCGCCATATCAACCTTCCAGACGTTATGGTTTACATAATCCGCAATCAGCATTTCGCCGGCTCTGGTGAAACGGATCCCGTTGCCGATACTTGTACCCGGCATGTTGAGGAATACACTGCAATCCCCCTCAGGCGTGACTCTGCCGATCGTACCTTGTTCTGCGTAATTAACGGCATACAAGATACCCTGCGCGTCGCAGCCAGGGCCTTCAATTCCTGCAGTAAAACCTTGCGGCTCGGTCAAAACACGGCTTGTGAACAATTGTTCCTTATTCTCCATATCGCTCGCTCTCCTTCGTATTCCCGTACCGCCTGCTGCTCTCTTCGACCGGTAAAATCTGCGGCAGCGGTTTGTATTGTAATGGCACAGCCTTTGCGCTAGTGCGAAGAGAGCTGGCGTATGACGAGGCCAGCCGCGCCTATAGCCAGCGCCTCTTCACCAAAGCTTCCTTTGCTGAATAGAACTTGATAAGTCGGGTAATAATACGTTTTCTTGATAGCCGTCTGCGTTGCGGTGTAGAAGAACAAATCGCTTGCAGCGATCAAAGGGCCGCCCAGCACGACTCTCTCGGGGTGCATCATATTCAGCAGATTCGCGAGCCCGATACCGAAATATACGGCCGCCTGGGTAATAACCTCGACTACCAGAGGATCGCCGGCAGCTAATGCTTGGACAATTTCACGAAAGGTGACCGCATCCGGATCGCCGGCAGCGGACAGCGTACTGTGCCGTCCCTGTTTGAGCCGGGCCCGTGTTTCGCGCTCGATCGCATAGATCGAAGCGTAGGACTCCAAGGCCCCGAAGTTACCCTCCTGTGAGCGGGGCGAAATACCGTCCGTCTGAATAATCATCTGGCCGATAGAGCCTTCCATATCCACAGCGCCGTAGATAAGCTCACCTTCGCTTAACATGGAGGAACGCAGACCTACCCCGATATGCACATACAGCATATGGCGGAAAGAACGCTTCTGCCTGGACCATGATTCCGCCAGGAGCGCAGTATTGGCTCCGTTATCCAGGAGAACAGGAAGTCCCAGGCGCCGCTCCAGCAGCGCGCGGACAGGCACTTCCTGCCAACCCGGAGCCGGAAAATAACGCGGGTTTAGGATGACACCTTCACGCCGGTCAACCGGCCCTACCGCTCCTAAACCCATACCCAGCACTCGATCTGCCGGTATTTCGCAGCGGCTCAGCATAGCTGCCGCTTCGGCCGCGATCTCCTCCAGAAGGACATCCGGAGTCATCCGGACGGTCATCTCCCAAGTCCTGGAATCAAGGATGTTCAAATGCATATCGGTCAACACAAGCCGGGTCAGTGTACGCGAAATATCGACTCCCAGCGCACAGCCGTAGTCTGCCCTGATCTGATAGAGGACAGGCCGTCTGCCCCCGGTTGAAGGGCCGTATCCCGATTCGGTGATCAGCTCTTGGTCACAAAGCTCATCCAGTAAGCGCGTTAGTGTGCTGACCGTCAGACCGCTTTTCTCCAGAAGTTCGATCTTGGACACGGTTCCTCCCTGACGGATCAGTTCGAAAATTTCTTTTTCTTTACGGTTTCCGATACGTTCGGTAATCGGCTTATTAGCCATAAATCGCTACACCTACTAGCGCACAGAGCAGAATTACGGACAAAGGATGCATTCGATACCGCGTCAGGCCGAGCAGCGCTAATCCGAAAATACCGGCCGATACGGCTGTTTTCCAGGTCCACCAGTCATGCTGGAAATAAGTGAAGCCGAACCGCAGGGCAGCTACGACGACCATGGCCGCTACAACAGGACGCAGTCCGTAGAAAACAGACTTCACGGTACGATGCGTACGGATCCGGAAAAAAAACCGTGCCACCGCCACGACCAGCACTGCAGATGGCATGACCATGCCCAGCAGAGCTGCCGCTGCCCCGGGAAGCCCAAGCATCCAATCGCCGATATAAATGGCGCAATTGGTAGCCAAAGGTCCCGGCGCCATGCCCGATAAAGTAACAGCATCGCCGAACTGTTCCGCAGTCATCCAGCCTCGGCTCTCCACTTCGTGCTGAATGGCCGGGATCATCGCGTAGCCGCCGCCGAACGAAAGAATGCCTATTTTAAGGAACGTCCAGAATAATAGAATCAGCATCCCATCTTCCCCCTATATACCTTCGCCGAAGTAGCCTTCGAACTCCGGATAACGATTAGGTGAGGATGCAGTTGAATTCCCCGGCAACGTTCGGGGCTTCGGTTCATAGCGAACCGCTATGTGCAGCCGGATTTTCGCGGCCACAAGTACAAGACCTGCAGCAATAGCCAGCAGAATGACCAGCAGAGGATGAATCCCGGTGAACAGCAGAGCCGCCGCCGCAGCGGCGAATACCGACAGTGTAGCGCCGTCGAACACAGAAGAGCGGATGAGCCGTATACCCGCAAACGCGATGAGGGCCAGCACAGCCATCTGAATGCCTTCCAAAGCCGCATTAACTTTAGGATAATGCCTGAACGAAGAAAAGCCAATAGTAAGAATCATAACCAGTACAAAGGTAGGCAGAATCATTCCGCACACTGCGGCAGCAGCTCCGCCTACTCCGCCCAGTTTATAGCCGATAAACGCGGATGCATTTACTCCGACCCCTCCCGGCGCTACGCCGGAGACGGAGATCACTTCCGTAAACTCTTCTTCCGACAGCCAGTTTCGCTGGTGTACGATTTCACGCTGAAGAACGGGAAGCATGGCGAATCCGCCACCAAAAGATAAAGGAGCAATACGTGCAAAAGAACCGAATAAGGAGGCCCATAGCCTCAATCGTGGAACAAACTGTAACATACACCTCAACTTCTTTCGTGTCTGATATCTGTGCTAGTCTTAGTTTAAACCACTTTTTTTCATTTTGGAATAAACTTTTGTACATTTTTCAATAAATAGATCTTTAACACTTTAATATTGATTGGATTGGATTAGATTGGATTGACTTATACGATAAAATAACAAAAAGTTGAGATATTATTTAAAATTTCAGCAACTCTAAAACCAGTATTTAATCCGGGTGAAACAATAGGATTTTTACCTTTTTTTCGACAAAAACACAACCAAATTTCCAAGTTGTTTGTTTCACGCCAAGTCAGTCGGGTAAATAAAGGGTGTTTCACCAGGACAAAATGACTACTAATTCAAGCCGGTTATTCCCTGGGAAATTCCGGCCCACTACCATCAAGGAGGTTGATTAAGTGAAGAAGCTATTAACAGGAGTTCTGTCCGTCGCGATCATGTTGTCACTGTTGCCGGTACAAGCTTCAGCTGAAGAGGCTAAGCAACCTTGGACGAATGAGACCCTTATTGCGCACGGTCTAGGCAGCATATATGGACAGACGCTCACGAATTCATACGAAGCATTTCTCGTCAATTACGACAAGGGGTACCGCGTATTTGAGGCGGATCTGATTCTGACAGCCGATAATGAGCTTGCGGCACGTCATGATTGGTACCAATACTTGTCCGAAAGATTACAGCCGACACTGCCCGAACATTTGAAGAACGGCCCGCTTACGCTGGCTGAATTCAAGAAGCATAAAATCTTAAAGGCATACAAGCCTCTGGATCTGGACGGGATATTAGAAATACTTGTGAAATATCCGGATGTTTATTTTGTTACCGATACGAAAAGTGAAGATCCTGCCGTATATAAAAAACAATTTGAGCTTATTGTCAAAAAAGCAAAAGCGATCGATCCGGCCCTCTTGGATCGCATCGTACCGGAATTGTTTGAAATCGACATGATCAAAGACGTGAAGCAAATTCACGATTTCCCTAACTACCTGTTTTCCATCTATATGACTGGCTATACCGAGAAAGAAACGATTGCTTTAGTCAAAAAGCATAATATCAAGGCGGTTGCGATGCCAGTTGAAAGAGCTACTGCTTCTATGATTGATGGGCTGAACAAATTGGGTGTGCCGACTTACGTTCATACCGTGAACGATCCATATCAAGTCAAACGCCTGCAGCAAATTGGTGTCCACGGATTTTATTCCGACTATATAGACTATTCGACACCTATGGCCCCTAAACTCGCCAATGCGGGTACCCGGTTAGGCGGTAATGTAGCGGCAGCCCGTTAATTTGCAGAGAGGACAGCGGCATTCAGTTGTCTGGACAAGCTGCTTCTGGGATACTGGATGATGACCCATTATAATCCATAATTAAACCCATAAAAGGTGCACTTCTATTTAGATAGAAGTGCACTTTTTTATTCTCTCTTATTAAAATGTCCCTTTCACACACAAGACCACACACAAGACCAAGGCAGCAGCATGTGGTATAACAGTCAAAAGCCGAATCCGGAAGGATTCGGCTTTATTATTAGCAAACCTGATAGTATTAAATACGTCGGTCGGTATCCACTGGTTCATCACCACGATAAGTACTGGACCAGCGCTGGTATTCGTCCTCTGCTGCATCCTTCGTATGGCCGTAACGCTCCTGCAGCTTACCGACCAGCTTTTCCTTCTCGCCGTTAATGACATCCATGTCATCATCTGTCAGCTTGCCCCATTGCTTTTGCGCTTCCCCTTTGAGCTGTTTCCATTTACCTTTAAATACATTATTGTCCATGGTATCTCATCTCCTTATGGGGTTATTTATTACTTTATCTCTACAGCTTTTAATTACCCTTCGGGTAATGATGCGAAACAAAACTCTGTAAGCCTGGGCATAGAAAAAGCCGACTCTCTTGGATACCCAAGCAGCGGTCGGCTACATTCATTACACCATATATCCCCCCGCATCAACAGGGGTATATTCGATTCATACAGGGATAAAAATTACTAATTTTGAAGTTTCTGTATTACGGAAAAACGCAGATGAGTACAAATTCGGGGTCCTACTTCTTATCCGATCCTATAACAAAAGTTACGAACTCACATACATCCGGACAAAAAAAAGTGTACTCCCCATAATGCGAGAGTACCAGAACGTGTGGAGTGTGAAATTGAAGCTGACCCGTGTCTTTATTACACCATAAATCGCTAGGTCTCAAAAGGGATAAATTCAAAGCATATAGGGTACAATCATCTAATTTGGGTACAGTTCGATGAATTCCTGAGATCCAGACTATTAAAAAACCTCATGGCGGATAACCGGCATGAGGCCATTTCTTTAATATTGGCAGCGTTTACTATGCTTACACTTGTTAAAGTCCAGCTTACCAGCAGCTTTATGACAGTCTCTTACGAAATCGCGCGCATTAATTCTTTTACATCTTCAATGCGGGTTAAGCCTGTCGCCTTATCGATAATCGACGTATACACGTGTGGAATAATGATCTCAGCGCCATTCTCTGCACATACTTCTACAACACGGCCGATCGTATCGATGTCGATTCCGCCAGTCGGTTCGAAGATTTTAATGCCTTGAGCAACGGAAGCTTTCACCATAGCAGCAAGCTCGTCCAGGTGGTCTACGCCGCCGATCGGGTAGAATTTCACGGAGTGGATGCCGATTTCAGCCAGCATAGCCGCAGCAGCTTCACAAGAAACCGTGTCGTTCTCGAACTGAACACTTGTCGGACCCGTTGCGATTCTAACTTGACCTGCAGTTCCGCTCGGGGTGATCAGAGCGTTGACCAGTGTATCCGGGCTGCCCGCTGCGCGCATAGCGCCCAGTGTATAGCCTGCTGCCGGGAATACTTGATTCACGTGAGCCGGTTTGGTGCGGATCGAAACATCTACAACCTTGCTCCACATAGCCGGATCTCCTGCACCCAGACCTACCGAGACAGGCACGCCTGCTTGTTGAAACTCGTCCACTGTCTGGACGGCTTCATCTACGGAAGCGAAGTTTTTAACCATCAGTCCCACGTAAACGCGGCCTTCCGCTGCATCAACAATCTGTTTCGCGTTTTCAGCAGTTTTTGCAAGAACATTTAATTTAATCGTAGGTTGTTGTGACATATCGTTCTCTCCATCTCCCTTTTCTTTAACGGATTAAGCTTGCAGAATCGCTTTGATTCTCTCTGCGATAATCTGCTCCTGTCCAACCAGAAGCGGACGCGGGTCAATGCTGATCATCCCCAGGTTCGCATAATGATTGCGAGTATAAACGGCAGGATTACCGGCTTCGAGCTCTTTAATCAGTTCATAAGCCGTCTTGCCTGCTGCCTTGGGATCAATCGTCAGCTGCGCACGATAGATGGCACGTCCCGCTTCATCCTGCAGGATAGCTCCTTTGACACCCGGAACACTCTGCAGCTCGGCGATCAGCCACTCCATACGCTCACGCTGCTGCTCGGACTCATCCGGACGGTTGTCGTAACGGCGGAGCGCCGTCAGCAATCCGACGATGCCCTCTTTGCCGATCTTCATCGGGCGTCCGACTCCCTTATACTGGGCGCGGCACGCTTCCATCAGATCCGCGCGTCCGCAAATGAAGCCGGATGTCGGGCCTTCTAGTGCTTTACCGCCACTATATACCACGATTTCCACACCCATGGCAACATATTTGCGGAAATCTTCCTCAGCTGCAGCGTCTACGATCAGAGGAATTCCCTTCTCTTTGGCGATGGCAGCCATTGTCTCAATGGACTGCATTCCCTTCTGCACCGCATGGTGAGATTTCACGTAGAGAAGTGCTGCGGTTCTATCCGTAACCGCTTCCGCGATATGATCCTTCTCGACATGGTTGGCCTGGCCCACTTCAATGACTTTGCCCCCGCCGATTGCAATCATCTGTGGAATGGAGGCGCCGAAGTGAACCGAGTGTCCTTTTTGGATGATGATCTCATTACGGAGGCCATCCGTGAGCGGTATGCGTTCAATCAGACTGAGGCTCTTGCCCGCAATGACGGCCGCGACCGAGATCGCGATGCCTCCGGCTGCTCCGGTTGTCGGACAGCCGTCTTCGGCGCCCGTCACCTCGGCAATCACTTTGCCGGCTTGAACCATCAGTTCACTGATATCCACATAATCCTTCGCCGCCTCCGCAACAGCTGCCGCCACATCTTCGTGGACGGCGCTGGCGCCGAGTGCGGTCATTTTACCGCTCGCATTAATTACCTGTCTGCATCCGTACTGCTCAAAGATACTCATGGTCTCTCTCCTCTATCCTTGATTTGAATCCATGGTATGAACATCTTGCTGCTTAAATTTTGTATCCGTATTCCGTGTAGGTTTATTTCGTCACGATCGGGAAGATTGCACCCAGTATCATAGCTCCGATAATCGCACCGCCGGCAATCGGTTTTTTATAGTAGTAGAAAATAGCTGCACCGATCGTCGCACCGATTCCAACGGGAATCGAAGCCATAACCGCAGAGATTACAATCAGCGGACCCAGATAACGTCCGGAGGCATTACCCGCTCCCATCATGACATCGGCACCAAAGGTTGAATTGGACGCATTGATCGTAAATTTACGGATCAGAATGATAACGCCGCCTACAGCTACGCCAAGAGCGGCTCCCGTAAGCAAAGCAAGCGGGAAGTTGGTAAGGGGAGCCGTCATGCCTGCTCCAAGCATCAGAGCGGGAACACCGATACCGATACCTGTCTGTAGAGAACCGCCGATATCCAGAATACCAACCAGCGGAGCTTCCAGAATACGGGCAAACAAGAAGCTCGCACCGAATGCCGCTGCGGCGCCATAGGCTCCACCTTTGATACCTGCTTCAAGCATAGCTACGATAGCAATATCGTTGAATGCACCTACATGATATACATAGTATAAGTGAGTTCCGGCAAAAATCCCAGAGGAAAGACAAGCAACGAATAAAACAAATGCCCATTCGGAATACCAGAAGCCTTTTTGCAAGTTGTTTTCCATGGTTATTTCACCACCGATCCAAAGAATGCGTGCAGGTCAATCAGCCACTGCGGGGTTGCGATGCTCATGCTCTTCAGAAGAGCCACATCGAAGGCACGGAAGAAACCGCTGAATACGAACAGCAGAATAATGGCAACCAGCATCGTTTTGGTGATACGGTTCCAGCCGCCGTCATCAACACCCTTGCCGATTAGAATACCAAGCACGATACCCGGAACCGCGTTACCCATCACGAGATGAGAGAAGCCGCCGAGCAGAGTCGCCCACACACCGGTCCGCTTGCCTGCATCCATTGCCGCAGTCCAGAATACGATCGGCATGATCGGATTAATCAGCCAGTTAGCGGCAGGCACCAGGACCTTGGTCGCTACGGATTGCAGCGAAGCCGGGATAGCTGCCGCTGTTGAGTTAAGCAGAGCGACAACGATCGCACCGATAATTGCGCCTGCCCAAGCCATTTTACGCGGATCGTGAAGCGTCTCTTCAAGCTTCTTGTTCCGCGATAGCAGGGCAGCTGCCGACCAGTGCGGAATAATCCGGTGATCGACGTCCTGTGTCAGTGCACCGGCACCGACAACAGACGCCCAGGCATTGAACAGAAAGCCCAGACCGAATGAAAAGTGGGCTACGGAGTCGCCTTCGCAGGCATTCAGTTCTCCGAATGTGCGGAAAGCGCCCATCCCTTGCACGTTCGGCGCATGGAACATACGCGCCGCGCCGGCTCCAACACCAAAGCCGACAAGCAGTCCGATAATGATGGACTTAAAAATGATGGCCAATGTAATACTCATATGAATCCCCCAGAACTTCAGAATACAGACAGCTTCCCAAATCCACTCTCTATCTCTAGTAATCTCAGCTCTATCTTTTAACGCATTTTGAGAATGCGCTGGTATTTACTGAGATTCTCGGCATTTTCAGTAAACTCAAGCTCATCAAGGTTCACATATTTCAGCTTCACCGTTATCCGCAGCGTTACATCATAACGGGTCCGATTCCGCGGAAAGAACAGTCCGAGAAACTTCTCGCGGTACTGCGTCACGTTGGCCGAAACGATCTCCACTTCCTGCGGCTCAATTTGCATGAGCACATCGGTTGTTTCCCTTGAAATTTGACCTTTCATACGGGTAAGGGCCTGCTGAAATGCGCCCTGCTTCGTTTCCGAGGACCCACTGACAACGAGCGTTAACGGTTTTTGCTGAAACATAGTCTGCCTTACCTCCCGTTTACTTTTTTATATTCTTCCGTCAAACGGCGTCCAAGCTCTTCGACGTCCATAAAACCGAAACCGAGCACTTTTTTACCTTCGCGTATTGCCGTAACTCCTGCATCAATCGAACGCATTCCGAATTCCATCGGATATTTATATTTGGTATTAGCTGTAACGGCACCTGCACCGCCGCTGCCACAGAACGAGATACCGAAATCCGCGTTTTCTTTGTTCATAACGTCCCCGAGCTTCATATCAGCGCCTACACCAGGAATCACAATCGCTATTCCGCCGGCCGCCTCGACACCTTTGGCTACATTCTGCCCTTTACCTAAACGATCGCCAATAACTACTTTCACTTTGTTTTCCATGGATTTCACTCCTGTTAGTTAGATTTGGCAGCTTCAAAATGAACTGCCAGGAAAAACACTTCCGCATCATCCAGCTTTCTTGTAGGAGGGAACTGATAGCTGCTGAACAGACGTTTACTCAGTTCGATAGACTCCGTACTCAGCTCTTCGAACATCTCCGGCTCAATTTCCGGCAAATATTCGTCCAGGTCCACTCTTCTCAGAAAGGCAAGAAGATGTATGCCTATAATAACGGCTTTCGTATGCGGGATGCTTAGACTAATATCTTCAGACATGAGCCGAAGATCCGTAAGAAGGGTTTGGACAATCTCTAGTTTCTCTGCGGAAGCTTCCGTTTTCTGCGGAATTTCTTCCATGACTTCATTTAGGTTGAACATGTGTATATCTCTCCAGCTCTTATGGTATATTGTGGAATGAGCTGCTGGTTGTACGCTATGGTTTTGCCCTCCGCATCCTTAAGAAGAATAGGCTCCTCTTCGATCCGGAAGATGGTGATGTCGGCTTCTGAACCTTCTTTTAAGGTCCCGATTTCTGATTCCAGTCCAAGCACTTTGGCGGGTGCGGAAGTCGCCCACGTAATAACCTCTTCCAGGGTGTAACCGAGCGCCAGCAGTTTGGTCATGGTGATCGCCTGGCTGTATACAGGCCCTTCAACTAAATTAACAAGATAAAGATCCGTAGAGATCGAGTAAGGATGAATTCCAAGCTCCCTGGCTTTGATCATCGTATCAAAACTGAAGCTTGAGCTGCCGTGACCGACGTCGAACAGAACACCACGCTCAAGCGCAGCGGCTGCCTGCGGAATCAAGGAACCGTCCGCATTCAGGATGCCGCCTGCTTTGCCGTGGAAAGCGTGGGTAACGACATCCCCCGCTTCAAGCAAGTCAAGCACATCACCGAGTGCCGGCGGCGCATTGCCTACGTGAACCATCACCGGCAGGCCTGCTTCTCTCGCCGTATCCTTAGCGATCTCAAGCGGGCGGATACCGCTTGATTTAACAACCGAGCCGCTCATTCTAGCCTTGATTCCGATAATACTGTCGCGGTGACGCTCAATGACCTCAAGCGTCGCTTCGGGATCAAGCTTCGCTAGATCAGCCAGCTCAGAGCGCCCCTCGGCAAGTCCGGGCGCGGAGATATTCAGCCAGGCCAGTACGCGGCTTTTGCTCGGCTCGATACTTCTTTTAACAAAATCCTCATAATTCGCAAAGCCGGAGCTGCCTGCATCTACGACCGTCGTAACGCCCTGGTCGATCCCGACGCGGTCGGGAGCAACGCCCATCTCCTGCACACCCTCATAAATGTGGGTATGAATATCAATAAAGCCCGGTGATACGTAACAGCCGGCAGCATCCAATGTTCTCTCTGCCTCTACAGCCGTTCCCGGCTCCACTACCCCAACAATACGCCCCTGGCTGACGAGGACATCGCCCGCGCCGGATCTACCAGTAGAAGGATCAACGATCGTCCCGCCAATTATTAGCAATTCCGCTTTCATCTTTACGAACTCCTCTCAAAATACCTTAAAATGGCCATGATTTCGCCTTCTGTCGCATGAATCCGATGTTCGGAAAGCAGCTCCTTCAAGTGCTGTACCGCTTCCCCTCCGATACCTTCAGGAACGGCTGAGTTGCCGGACTGGACATAAGCTGTATCAAACGCAATGCGGTTCATCATAAAAAGCAAATGAAGCGTTAAGCCTTCCATTCTGTCTTCGCTCAGGTAGTCTGCGAAACGGGTCCGGATAGCCCGGCTAAGCTCGAAGCCTTTCCAGATAATATCTTGAAACTTCTGTTCTAAATAAGACAGCTCGGGCCTTTGCAAACTATCGTTCACCCGCGCCAGCGGATCTTGAGGGGCCCGCGTCTCTTCCAGATGATCCAGCCTCAAACGTATCGATTTGAAGTCATTCTTATCCGGAATCGGATTAACCACGACGACGGGCACAGCCGAATCGATCGGAAAAATACTGATAACCAGATCAAAATCGGTGACATTCTGTTTCTCAAACTCCATCACCGAACAAAAAGCCGCAACCTGAAGCGTTTTGATCTCATTCTCAATGACCGTTTTCAAAAGCTTCGATGTTCCCCGTCCGGTACCGCATACAACCAGCGCCTTATAGACCTGAGTGTCCTGTCGCCGTTCAAAAGCAGCCTGGAAATGAAGAACTATATACGCTACGTCGGAATCAGAGAGTGTAATGCCGTAAGGAGCGAATACTTCTTTGCAGGCTTGCCGGACAGGATCGAACATCTGGCGGTAAGAACGCATAATTTCATGCAGCAAAGGATTGGGATCGGCGATTCCATAGCTGTATTTGTTGAGTTTATCGGCGACATGAGCATGCAGATACTGCATGAGATCGGGATCCTGCCGGAACCGGACGCGCACGGCTTCACTGACGAGATCAATAAGCGTCTTCGTAACCAGATAAGCGTCAGGCAGCATCTGCCCCGCCTCATCTTTATCCTTCAGCATCTGAGGTATCATGCCGATTGCGGGTAAACTGACGTACCGGATGCTTTCGTCGGTAAATTCGCGCTCAAGCACAGCGGATAGTCCGGTTAATTGATCGCGGAACAGTTCCGTTATACACGTATGATGCCGGGTCAGGGCACGGGGCGGTGAGAGCGGCGTCTGCTGATTCAGACCGGCTTCATCCTCACCTTCTAGTGTAAAATTCCCGCGGATGACGATACATAGCCGGATAAACACGCCAATGATGGCATTATCCGACAGCAGGATATGCGTCCTCTCGCGCGTCTGTCTCACTAGACTTCCGACCACTTGGAAAATACGGTCGAGATCCCCGACGGGCTCCAGGAACCATTCCAGCAGCTTGCTGAAGTGGAGCTTGGGCTTTCTTTCCCGGACAACTCCCTGCACAATCTGGAACATGTCATTACCGTCGAGCAGATCCTGGATAATATTCTCCAGAGCTGCGCGTTTTCGAAGCCGGGGGCCGCTCACCTTGATTCCGTGCCTGCTGCGGACCAGCTCCAGATTCGAATGGACGAGCTGCTGCTGCGCAATGGCAAGATCGGCCTGCACCGTATTCCGGCTGACGTCATGTTTGTTCACCAGTTCGCCGATGGTCACGTATCCGTCGTTCAGCAGAAGTTCAATGAGCATATACCTCATGCGGCCCTGCTGATTAAGAAAAACATGCTCGCTTACCGCATCCAGCCGTTCCAGGAGATGAATCCTCTCCGCATCCCCGCACTCAATCCAGATCCCTTTGTTCGGTCTGGACTGAAGTTCGATGCTCTCCTGCTGGAGCCAGATTCTTATGGCTTCCAGATCATATTTGACGGTCCGCTCACTAACCTGGAATTCTTCCGCACATTCCTTGATCCTCAGAGGACTCCGTGAATAGACGATTTTTTTGAGCAATGCACGAGATCGTGTAGTTAACGTCATCAGTAATCCCTCCTGCAAGTACAACCTTGTCGTCTATTGTACCACTTCCCATCCTCTTCTACGGAAGGAATTCATCGTGACTAGGCAGGAGCGGCCGCTACAGGTTTACAGCCATTCCGATACGGCAGGAACGCGGCCGATCACATACTGCTTGATTTCTTCTGCCGTGTACAGCTCGAGCGCTTCACTTGCCAGCAGCTTCATCTCTTCGCTGTCGAGCTTATGCAGAAGCCCCCGGGCGGCGGCGATAGATCCCGCTCCCATACTGAACTCATCCAGGCCCATTCCCAGCAGCAGCGGAATAGCCGTCACATTGCCGGCCATCTCACCGCACATGCCGACCCACCGGCCTTTGGCGTGCGCCGACTCGATCACGTGCCGGATCAGGCGGAGGACGCCCGGATTGAACGGTTCGCTCAGATGAGCGATCGTTTCGTTCATCCGGTCAGCAGCCATCATATACTGCACGAGATCGTTCGTGCCGATGCTGAAGAAATCAGCTTCGGAAGCGAGTTGATCCGCTGCCATGCCCGCAGCCGGCACTTCGATCATGATGCCGACCTCTACGTCCTGGCCGTAGGCAATTCCCTCGGCATCCAGCTCTGCTTTGGCTTCCGCGAGAACCGCATTCGCTTGGCGCAGCTCTTCGATATTCGAGATCATCGGGTACATGATCTTGACTTTGCCGAAGGCGCTGGCGCGAAGGATGGCGCGAAGCTGGGTGAGGAACAAGTCCTTGCGGTCCAGACAAAGCCGGATGGCGCGATAGCCCAGGAACGGATTCGCTTCCTTCGGCAGGCTCAGATACGGCAATTCTTTGTCTCCGCCGATATCGAGGGTCCGGATCACAACCGGCTGGGACGGGAACATTTCGGCGACGACTTTGTACGCGAGGAACTGCTCCTCCTCCGTCGGCATCGTGTCGCGGCCCATGTACAGGAACTCCGTCCGGTACAAACCGATTCCTTCGGCTCCGCCCGTGCGGGCCGCCTGGGCATCCTGCGGGCCGCCGATGTTCGCCGCCAGCTCGACGTGCTTGCCGTCGGCTGTCTCCGAAGCACGGCTGACATAGGCCTGCAGCCGGCTGCGGCGTTCTTCATAGCGGCTTTGTTTGGAGCGGTACTGCCCGATCAGCTCCGCATCCGGATTGATGTACACCGCGCCTTCGCTGCCGTCGACGATCACATAGTCGCCGGCTTTCACCTGCTGGAGTGCGTCGCCCATGCCGACAATGGCGGGAATCTCCAGCGATCTTGCCATGATCGCGGAATGCGAGGTCCTGCCGCCGATAGCGGTAGCGAAGCCGGTAACGCGGCTGCGGTCCAGCCGGGCCGTATCCGATGGCGTCAGGTCGTGGGCGAACAGAACGACCGGTTCCCTGCCTCCGACCTGCATATCGGCTTCTTCACCGCGCAGCAGACGCTGCAGACGTTTGGCGACGTCGCGGATGTCGGATGCGCGTTCGCGCATGTAGGCGTCATTCATGTTCTCGAATACGGCGACGAGGGCCTGCGCAGCCTCTTCCACCGCTGCCTCTGCATTCACATGCTCACAGCGGATGCTGGCGGCCGCAGCGCCGATGAAATCATCATCTTCAAGAAGCAGCATGTGTGTCTCGAAGATTTCGGCATGAGCTTCCCCCATTTTCTGCGCCGTCTCTTCTTTGAGAGACTGGAGTTCTGCAAGCGCTTGCTTGGTTTTCAGCTCTAGCCGCACTACTTCTGCTGCCACTTCTTCCTCAGCCAGAATCCGTCTGCCGACCTCAACGGGCACTTCCTGCCAGATTTGCGCTCTGCCCATTGCATAGCCAGGAGCAGCCGCAATTCCTTTTATTTTAACATTTTCTTCCTGCCTATTCATGCTATTCACCTATTCAAGAACGGATTCGAGCATTTGCCCGAGCTCGTTCAGCGCTTCCTCTTCCTGCTCACCGGACGTGTTGACGGTTACTTTATCTCCGTAACGCATTTCGAGCGACAGCAAACCGACGATGCTTTTGCCGTTTACGGTTTTGTCACCTTTAGTAACAGTGATTTCACATGGAAATAATTTTGCTTTCTTCATCAAAGCCCCGGCAGGGCGTGAGTGGATCCCTAGCGGATTCTGCACGGAAAATTCTTTCTGCATTTGTATAACTCCTCCCGATTTCGTGCCTGAAACTTGACCTTAGCGGGACTGCTCCCGATGTATCCACCTTATCGCAACCGCTTCCAACTGAGAAGATCAAACCTTTTGCACCATTCATAGTGCAAAAAGAAACCGGACTCAGGAAATTAGTCCTAAGTCCGGTTTAGCCGGGTTCCTGCACCCTGAGGAAAGTCCTGCTTCCCAATCTTCGATATCCCTCAGGTTCCTTCTGAAATGGAAGTTCCCGGGGATGAAGGCGCCCTGCCCGTCACCATCACTTTAACTGCTTTTGTCTGAAAAACAGGAATTAAAATCAAGCTGATCAGCGTAATCCCGATGAGGGCCACATACAACCAGCCGTCCAGACTTTGAAGCTGCATGATAAAAACAAGCAGAATGATACGCATGCCGATTAAGAGGCCCTCACGCCAGATCAGAAAAGCGGCCTTACGGGCAGGCGGGAAATTCTCGATACAGTGAAACTGCTGCGCATTCCAGATCATCGCGAAGAAGAACATTCCGAAAGCCGTCAACACATTGGACAAAATCAGCAGCGGATGCAGCGGGAAGAGCGCAACAACAAACCCCGCCGACAGAAGAATAACTCCCAGCCACAGGCAGAGATTATCGTTCCATTTGAATTTGCGGTACAGCACAAGGCCCAGAAAAGCGGAACCCGTATAAAGCACATTCAGCAGGGCGATCAGCAGTTTATCCTGGGTAACGGTAAAAGTGAACACGAGTGTAAACAGGTTCTGAAATTGCAGGAATACGCCGCCTGCAAGGATGGACAGGACGAGCCAGACCGATTGGCGGCTGCCGAACACCTTTTTTACGGTAAGTTCTTTCCAGAAACCCAGTTGGGGCCCCTCGGAAAGGGGCATCGATATTTTAGGCATCGTATAAGAGAACAGGAGCATGATAATAACAAAGACAAACATGAGAATAAACGAGCTTTCATAGCCGAACCATCCGATAAACTGGGCGGATACGATCGGAATAACCATGGATAAGACCTGAGCGATAAGGTTATTGGCGGCAAAAAAAGAAGCGACTTCGCTGCCTTTCCCAGAGAAAGACACACTTAAATTCTGAGCAACCGTATAGAACCCCCACATCAGCCCTACCGGCAAACCGATCATAGCGATCCACAAATTCCGGTTATCCAGAGTGAGGAAAGTCAGCAGCAGGAAGGCAGCCGCACCGCTGACAGCCGACAAAGCCAGCAGCAGGCGGATTGTCTGCCTGTACAGCATCCGCGCCCCCAGTACAAAGGAGATGCCCCAGCCTATAAACATAACCAGGTTAAACCAAGAAACTTCAAAAATGCTGTTGTTAACCTGCCAAATATACAAATTAATAAAAATCCCGATGTAAATAAAAATAATTGACGAAACAAAGTTCATCATCAGCATTTTACGGATATTCGATGACACCTGGCTCACCCTTCCGGCTTTGGCTCCGAGCAATAAGATGGATTATTAAGCTCCGTTCTGTCAGCATTATAATCCTAACCTGGAAACATCGTCCATGATTATCTTTTTGAAAATGTTTTTTGGCAAGGTCAAGATTAAGGGGCGAATGTGCAAATCCTCTCTGTGATTCAGTCTTCCATTTGCAGCCTGGGCCATCTTGTCAGCCAGCCCTTTTGCTCCACTCTTTGGCGGTAATAGAACCGATCTTCAAACGAAGGACATCTCTTTACCCGGAGTTGAAACAGATCCGTAAGCCCGTAAGGCGCAACAATTTCGAGCCTATCCTCTTCCGTCCATCTGATCCCCACGGCGGTCGCCGTTTCCGGCCATCTGCTGAGTGCATCTTCCAGCGAAGTATAAGGCTCCACTTGATTCCGCAGATGCATGCGCGCCTGATTTTTGACAGACCATTTCCATCTGGGACACAATTCTTGTAAAGCTCTCTCGGCTGACCGGTCCCTTTGCTCCGATACATCCAGCAGATCCAGGTAGACAACATCCGTATCATTGAGCGGAGTTGCGGTCTTATAGCCATGCAGCTGATCCCACACATAATTGCGTACGAATCCGGCAGCGATAACGGCTTCTGGCAGCGCTTGGTTCCGCAGGACTCTCAAAGCCTCCATTCTCTCCTCATTATGTAAAAACCACTCGATTAACTGCTCCCTGTATAACGTCTCCTCCATACCGCTCCCCCTGACACAATTTTGACTTGAGATGTTCAATAGGATAAAAACTCCAAATATTTTGAATTCCTTGGTAAAAAACCGCTTTCATATAACTGGCGGCTCTGTATGCCCCGATATCACCCTACAGGTGCACAAACGTTCCTTGCCGCTCTCTTCTACAGCCCTTTAGAATGGAAGGATGAGTAAATGAGCCGGGAGGTGCTGTGACTTGGGCAGTACAAGATTACTGCGTGATTATGTAAAAGCTAATTTAGGCATGTATGCCACGGGTGTTTTCTTCATCATTCTATCCAACGTTATCCAGTCTTTGTTTCCGCTGGTGCTGGGCCATTTTACCGATGACCTCCAGCAAAAGACCGCGACCATGGAATCCATTGCCCGTTACAGCCTTGCTCTGCTTGGGATTGGCGTCACTTATGGTGTGCTATTCGGTATCGGCCAATATACCAATGCAAGGCTAGGAAGAAAATTCGAATATGTCACACGCCAGAAGCTGTTCCGTCACTTCTCTTCCCTGAGTGAGTACTACTTCTCAAGACATGGGGTCGGAAGGCTGCTCAGCTATGTCATGAATGACGTAACAGCCGTAAGAGAATCGATCTCCAACGGCGTGAATCAGACTACTAACGCCATCTTCTTTATTTTATCCGCCTTTGTCATGATGTCACTTAGTTCAATTCCTTTTAGTCTGATCGCGGGCACGCTCCTTCCCATGGCAACCATTCCCGTCATCGTTGTATTTCTGGGGCCACGAATACGTACGCGCTCACTTGAAGTCCAGGAATCGCTCGCCTCTATGACCGAATCCGCCGAAGAGCAGTTTGGCGGAATCCGGGTAACCAAGACTTTTGCAGCCGAAGAAATGGCTTCTGCACGTTTTGGAGTGAGTGTGGACCGAATCCGGCAGAACCAGCTCCGTCTGGTAAGAATTTCTTCTCTCTTCCAGACCCTGCTTCCCTTTATGGGTTCTCTCTCCATGGTACTTGCCATTCTTATTGGCGGTTATATGACGCTAACGAGACAAATTTCACTCGGAAGCTTCGTGTCGCTCACCTTTTATCTGCGTATGATGATGACACCTTTGCAGCAGATCGGCAATGTGATCAATATGATGCAGCGCTCCCGTGCCTCGCTCGAACGGCTGAACAATCTGCTGTCCGCTGCGCCGGATATCCGTGAACAGCCTGATGCGGCAGAGCTGGGTCCGGGAATGACGGATATCCGAATCAGGAACCTGTCTTTCTGCTACCCGGGTTCGGACCGCTGCGCACTGGAAGACATCAACCTGAGCATCAAGCCGGGAAGAACGCTGGGCATTGTAGGCAGAACAGGCAGCGGCAAGACTACGCTGGTTAAACTTCTGCTGCGGGTCTATGATCCTCCTGCCCATACCATTCTTATCGGTGGAAGGGATATACGCGATGTCACCCTTAGCAGCCTGCGATCCCAAATCGCCTATGTTCCTCAGGACGGCTTCCTGTTCAGCACGACGATCCGCGATAATATCGCCTTCTCTAACCGGGAAGCGATGGAAGACGAGATGGAGCAGGCGGCGCGCGATGCTCAAATTTACAGCAGCATTACCGAGCTCCCCCAAGGTTTCGATACGAAGCTCGGTGAACGCGGGATCACGCTGTCGGGCGGCCAGCGCCAGCGGGCCAGTCTGGCACGGGGCTTCATGAAGCATGCCCCCATTCTGATTCTAGACGACAGCGTCAGCGCGGTGGATGCGGTTACCGAAACCAGCATCGTAAGACAAATCCGGGCTTCGCACAAGGATAAAACCACCTTAATCATTGCGCACCGTATCAGCGCAGTTAAACATGCGGACGAAATCATCGTACTAGACGAAGGGCGCATCGTAGGACGCGGAACCCATCAGGAGCTGCTCGCGCAGAAGGGACTCTACGCGTCACTTTATTCCATACAGGAGGAGGGGACCCGGCATGCCTAAAGATAAATCTGGACGCGGGAATCCGTCTTCCGCCAAGGAAACCGGATCACATGCTTCTGCCGTTTCCGGCGGCAGGACCGACGAGGCGGTGACAGCAGAGAAAGACCGCAAAGAACCGGCCAAAACGGCGGCCTTCCAAGCGTTGTTGTCCTATGCAAAGCCACATCGGCTAACCTTCCTGGGCATCTTCGGATGTGCGCTGCTTGCCATTCTTGCGGAGCTGTTCCAGCCTTACCTGGTTAAAATCGCAATTGATGACCATCTGATTGGCGGAGACGGGGCTATGCAGCCGCTGATCGTTATCGGCCTTGTTTACCTGGCCCTGTCCGCCGTCAATCTCATCTTCACCTACATCCAGAACAATCTGCTTCAATTCGCCGGGCAGAGCATCGTTGCCAGCATCCGTAAGAGACTGTTCAGTCACATTTCCAGACTGTCCATGTCCTTTTTTGACCGCTATCCCATAGGCAGTCTCGTCACTCTGGAATCAAACGATACGGAGACCATCAGCCAATTTTTCACGCAGGTATTCCTCAGTCTGGTCCGGGATGGAATGACACTTATTCTCATCATCTTCTTCATGTTCCAGATCGATGCTACGCTCGCCTGGTACAGCATGCTTTTGCTGCCTGTTATTGCGCTCATTGCCATTTTGTTCCGGAACATGCTGCGCAAAGCATATCAGCAGACGCGCACTCAACTATCCCGGCTAATCGCTTACTTGGCGGAGAATTTGGCAGGGATGAGTCTCATTCAGGCTTATAATCAGCAGGACGAACAGTTTGAGCGCTTCAGCGGCCGCAATGAACAGTATTTCAAAGCCAATTTGAAAGAAATCAAGACCAATGTCTTGTTTAACCGTTCGTTTGATATTTTCGGCAATGTATCGGTCGCTTTCCTCGCTTGGCTGGGCGGCGTCACTGTTTTTGAAGGTACGGTTGAAGTCGGTGTTCTCTATGCTTTCATCACCTATATCCGCCAGTTTTTCCAGCCCATCAACCAGATTACGCAGCAGTGGAATACTTTGCAATCTACTTCTATTTCTATGGACCGCTTGTGGAAAATTTTATCGACTGAGCCTGAGGTTAAAGATCCTTCCCCGAAGGACAAGGCAGAGGTCGACTGGAAACGTACGGCTGGCCGGATCGATTATAACAACGTGGATTTCTCCTACGTGGAAGGAAGCAGCGTATTGAGGAAGCTGGATCTACATATCCTGCCGGGTGAAATGATCGGCATCGTCGGGACAACCGGAGCCGGAAAAAGCTCCCTTATCTCCTTGTTGACCCGATTCTATGATGTGAACGCAGGCAGCGTCTGCATTGACGGCACAGATATCCGCCGGATAGAGCAGGATACCCTGCACCGTATGATTGGACTCGTCCAGCAGGAACCTTATCTCTATTCCGGCACAATTCTGGACAACGTCCGGTTGTTCCGTGAAGAGTTCAGCCGTGAGGAAGTAATCCGGGCCTGCCAAGCGGTCGGGGCACATGCGCTCATTCAGCGGCTTAAGGACGGTTACGATACACGGTTGTCCGAACGCGGCAGCGGACTTTCAGCAGGTGAAAGACAGCTGATTTCCTTTGCACGAATTCTCGTCTTCCGCCCGAGAATCCTTATCCTGGATGAAGCTACCGCCAATCTGGATTCTCATACCGAACAGTTGGTGCAGCAAGCGCTTGCCGTCGTGTCTGAGGGACGAACCACGCTCGTGATTGCGCACAGGCTGTCCACGATCATGCATGCGGATCGGATCATCGTCATGAAACATGGCCGGATCGTGGAACAAGGCACGCATCATCAGCTGCTTGGCAAGCGGGGCTATTACGAAGAATTATACCGGCATTCGCAAGGCATTGCGGCAATTGGCTAAATGTACGGTCCTCTGCACCGCTTAGCCGGACTAATGTCCGGCTTTTCGGTATTTAACCCTTCCAAAACGTCCATTTTCAGGATATTCAAGCAAACCTTTCCCGTATTTGTCTATTTATAATGATTTACATTGCCCCTATGGTGACAAGCCTTTATGATAAAATCATAACGCGCGTTTGGAAAGGACTATTGCCTTGCTTAACACGATTCTTACATACGAAGTACGCAGTGTGGTTTATACGCTGAGCGCTGCGATGATTTATTTGATTCTCGCTCTTCAGAAAAATTCAAGGATCAAGAAAGAATGGATTTTTCTGATTATTTTAGGCTTATCGTCCTTCTTTTACCTGACCTTCGAGCCCAAAGATCCCTTGATCTATATCCTTCACTTCATCCCGGTTTCCCTGATGCTGGTTCTGTTCTTCGAAGGGCCTATTCTTATTGGGGCTACTGTGGCTGCCTTTAACATCGGAAGCTACTTTGTCCTTCATAATCCGTTCTGGCCTGTGTTCACCGCAGCAATCGTGATTAGTTTGCTTGGTTTTTTTGTGGCCCGCAGAGTGAGGCATCATTCCATCCTATTTAAAAATGTGACTGCAACGTGGCTCACTTTTGTTTATTTGCTTCTTCTGCTCCTACTGGATAGCCGGTTGCAGCAGAATGCTGCCTTCATGCTCATGACGGTTGCCGGCACTCTGATTTCGGTCTGGTTCATCAATTATATGTATGACTGGGTGAAGACTCAGGAAATGATGCGAGAAAAACTGATCGCTGCAGAAAAGTTTCAGCTTGTGGGGCAGATGGCCGCATCCATATCGCATGAAATACGCAATCCGTTAACGACTATCCGTGGGGTTCTTCAGCTGATTAGGCGCAACCCGCACTCCGAGACTGAGCTGCGCTATCTGGATTTGGCGATCTCGGAAGTCGATCAGGCTGACACGATTATTTCGGATTACCTCAATTACGCTAAGCCAAGTGCGGATAAGCCGGAGCGGCTCGAAATTAAAAATCTTCTGTCGGAAATTATTACTCTGATCACGACGCTGTCTATTCATTCCGGCATTGAAACTCTTGTTAAGCATCACAGTAAAGAACCCCTATATATATGGGGAGAATCGAAGAAATTCAGACAGTGCATGCTCAATATTCTCAAAAATTCGCTCGAATCTATGCCTGATGGCGGGACGCTCACGATTACGACGGACCGCATCAAGGATCAAATCCTGGTCACGATCCAGGATACAGGCGAAGGAATGTCAGCGATACAGCTGAAATCCCTGGGTGAACCTTTTTATACAACCAAGCAAAATGGGACCGGACTGGGGATCATGGTCGTCATAAGTCTGCTGAAAATGATGAACGGCACGATCCGTTATGAAAGCCGGCCTTACATAGGAACTACTTGCATCATGGAGTTTAAGGCTTCGGACCCTGTATAAGGGTTCTTAGCGGCGCATTTAGACGGAACAAAGAAAGATACATGCTAAGTAGAAGCGCTGCAGCAGGCGCCTCTGATGCAAATAAGGGCTGGCGCGATATCGCGCCAGCCCTTGCCAGTCTTGTTTGAATTGCTTCCCCGTCGGGACCGGTCCTTCCAACCATCCGCGGATGCTATACTTGCTGCTTATGTTCCTCATGAATACGGAACAGAGCCTGGACCAGAGGGTCGGCTGGGTCACGATTCAACAAGTGAAGGGTCAGCAGGAATTGCAGCGGAAGCGCAAAGGTATTGTTGCCTTCCTTAATTGCCGGAAAACCGACTTCCAGCACAGGACCCGCCTCGGGATGAAGCTCCAGATCCACATAAACCTGCTCCTCCGGAAACTCGCTTCTGACGGTATCGGCGCAATAAGGCACGATGTACTGGTCGATTAAATTCTTAGCGTCTTCCTCTGTTTGAGGAACCGCTGGCAGCGGACGGCTCTCCGGGCTGCGGATTAAATCGACGAAGAAGGAAGACAGCCACTGAACCGGATTCTCTTTGTTCTGGAACGTATGAACCAGCTCATTCAGGAAAAAGCCGCACGACCAGCTGTTTCCATCATGGCGTAGCGTATAGGCAAACAAAGGGCCAAAACCGGGATGCTGACCCACCTGGCCCTCAACTTCATAATCGGCGAACTGCTCTTTCAGAACAGCTTCCACATGATTGTACCACGCAAAAATAGCTTCATTCTGCTGACGGAGTTGTTCCTCGGTCGGCTGCTCTTCTTGACCAGAGACAGCTTGTCCGGATTCCGTATTAAGAGAATCCTGGCTCTCAGGCTGCTCTTGGGCTGCATCTTTAATCGGCTGTTCGCCGGCTTCATTAGGTGTCGACATGTTTACTCCTCCTTGCTTTCCATCTTATCATGTTACACAGATATTGGGAAAGCTTAGTGCTTGGTTCTGGAACTGCTTACTTGAGGTCATTTTACGGGAAGCTTTCTCTCATGTAAAGGTTTTCAGATCGTTTAATTCCCGGCAGCCTTACCTTTTGACATACAGGCGAGCCGTTGCTTCCCATATCTCTCCAGGCTGCAGTGCAAATAAACCGATATCTTCTGCCGGAAGGGAGCTCTTGGGAGCGTTCACCAGATTAATTTGCGGCTCCGGACAGAAGAAGCCTTCCGTTCCGAAGTTATTCCAGATCATCCACTGCTTATAGGATGTGCCTACATCGTACACCAAGGTTACACCGCTTCGCGTATCTGTCAGCTCCATACGGTTCCGTCCGTTCTGCGCCCGGGCGGTGTAATGGTTGTTCAGATCATCGAAGTAAGGACTAATCCCTTCATCGCGCAGCTGAATTTCTTGAGGAGTCAGCGGCTGGAACTTACCGGTCGGCAGCAAGCGGTCGCTAATCTCCCAACGCTCACCGATGGTCAGCTTCACCCGGTAATCATTTGCGGACGAATCCGGAGCAAACGGCGCGTTAATCGCCGTATGGAAGGCCAGCAGACAAGGGATAGCATCGCTTCCGTCATTCCGGAGGAAAAGCTGCTGGGACAACCCATCCTCGCTAAGGGCATATCGCAATCTTACCGTAAACCGGAAAGGCAGGTACTGGTACATAGCATGCCGTTCATCTATCGTGCTGGATACGACGACATAGCTTTCGCAGCGGGTCTGACCGTAGTCCTCTACTTTCCAGGCGGACGTATGAAGGTAACCGTGGAGGTGGTTGCCGGAGCCTGGCTCGTTGACCGGAAGCTGGAATTCCTGCCCGTTCCAAGGGATTTTCCCGTCTTCATAACGATTCGGCGGATATAGTACGGGAATACCGTGGATAACCGGACTTTTTTTGAACGATTCCAGCTCCTCTTCCTTAGGTTCATGAAGAAATTGATAAGCATTCTCGATATCCCGGAAAGCAATCAAATTACCTCCATATTCGGGCAGCATTGCGGCTTCGTAGCGGCCCCATTTGAGCCAAACTGCCTTCATTCCCTGATAATCGCCTTCATAGGCGCCGTGTGTGTTGGTTCCCGTCATTTCTTTTCCCGCTCCTTCAATTGGATTAATTTTTTAAGCCCTGTTTTCACTTTATCCAGACATTTACTTGAACCTGCTTTATTCCACAAAATCGATGACGAGCTCGATAATTTCAGAACGGCTTGCGATCCGGATAGCAGGTCCCCATGTTCCAAAGCCCGAGGAAACGACAACATGCAAGTTATCTTTGAGCAGATAGCCCCAATCGAGCTCAAACAGCCTGCCTGTAATCCAGTGGTTAGGAGCGAATTGTCCCCTGTGGGTATGACCGCACAAAAGTACATCCGCTCCTGCCGCAGCGGCTTTGCTGAAATGATAAGGCTGGTGATCCATGAGCAGAATAGGTTTATTCTTATTGAGGCCAGACAACAAGGCGTCTACAGCGAGCCGGCCATCCGGTTCGAAGGTTTCGGCGGTCTTATCTTTGCGACCTGCGACGTAAAGCATCTCCCCGACAGGAACGACCTCATCTCTGAGCACCCGGATTCCGATCCGCTCCATCTGTTTCACATGCTCTTCCACGTGACCGCCGTAGTATTCATGGTTGCCGAGAACAGCATAAATGCCCAGCCGGGATTGCAGCTGCTCCAGCACCTCGGACATGCCGTTGCGTATATACGGCTCAATGTCATCGTCAATGAGATCACCCGGCAGCAGGATAAGATCCGGCTTCATGGCATTCACGCGGGTCACAAGACGCCGGAGGTGCCGTTTGCCTACGATATTCCCCATATGGATGTCGGAAGCGACGGCCACCCGCATCTGCCCAAGATCCCCTGCCTTCTTATTTACCCGGATCCGGTAAGTCCGGACAATAGGAGTCCAGGCATTCCAGTAGCCCTTGACCAGCAGCAAGACTAGAACCGTTAACACCGCTGTGCTTACGGCAGGTATGTATACAGCGGGAGAAACCCCGGCGGTCTTCATCAGCCATATAGACAGATCTCCAAGCGGAATGAGGATCACGGCAAATTCAAACACAGCGAAATAATAAGAACCGATCACCTTCAGGAATCTTCCCGGTGCTCCCGGAAGAATAGGAGAGCGCCCGAGAACGTAGGCAAGTGCCAGCAGAGTAAACAGCGTCCAATACAAAGCAGGAGGAATCCCGACCTGCCAGTACGCAAGCAGCAGTATCCCGTGTAAGCCAATGTAGAAGTTCAGGCCCAGATAGAGAAGCAAAAAAAGAATGATCAAAACCAACCGTGACTTCACATTCGCCCGTCTCCTTTACCATGATTCAAAAATAAATGGTGTCCGTATTATAGCATGATTGAACACCCATGAACCAATAAGCACAGCAGCTACTATGGGAATTAGCCTTAAAAAGGCGGTCCCCCGGACTCCACGCACCGGCAAATAAACAGCCGATTACAAATCGGCTGTTGGGCAGCTTGTCTTTCTTTCAATTTTTCTTCAAACGAATACTCGCTTCAAGCTAAAAAAAGAGCAGGTGACTGTATCAGCCACCCGCAATCTGATGTTACTGTCCCCCATGCCCGGGCGCTGCTTCTTGGTCGACGCCCGGCCTCGTACCCTCGTTGAGTTTTATTTCCCGCATGACCGGAGCAGACAGGTTGCCGCTCCTGTCCCTGGCTTGCACGATTACCTTATACTTCCCGTGCCTCAACCAAGCAGACGTTAGTTCCGTACGGCCGTGCTCCGCCTGCAGAATTTGTTCCGCATCCTCTTTGTTCCCACCTTGCCCGTGACGGACTATACGCACCTCGGTACCCGCGTAATCCGGGTCAGCCGGAGGTGTGAATACAGCCGTAATCTCATGCCCGTTCAAAGCCCGGACCGATATCGGCTCCGGAGCACCCGGAGGTGAAGAATCGGGAAATGTCATTATATCCAGCGGAGCCGACCGGACAGTATTCCCGGCCGCATCGAACGCTTCTACCTCAAACCGGTAGGAGGTAGCTCCCAGCAGGCCTGTTCCGTCCCATTCATACCGGGCCGCCTCCGAGGCAGGAACACTTGCGATCCGCTCGCCGCTTCGGTATATCCGGTAGCCGTCCACGCCTCTATTATCAGCAGCCGCAGACCAGCTCAGCTTCACCGTGCTCTCCGTGATGCGTGAAACCTCAGGTGCTCCGCCTTCCTCCCAGCGGGGAGATTCTCCGTCCTGTGTATGTACGGTGAATGTCCATACAGCAACTGGTATTGCCGCATTCCCGCTTCGGTCGGCGGCTTCGACTTTTACGGTGTGCTCGCCTGCGGCGAGGTCGTTCTCCGGCACAGCCACGATCCGTCCTGAGCTGTCTTCATAAGTATGAGGCAGCGCTGTACCATCCAACGTGACATGGATCGAGCTCGGATCGACACCGATGCCGGAATCGGATACTTGTATCCCGACGGCAGGACGGGCGGTTGAGACGAGTGAACCCGGCTCCGGTGACGGGGCAGTAAAGACAGGCCCTTCCAGATCTTCACCGATGTCCACGTATTCCGCTCTGAGCTGATCCAGAAAGAGGGTTCCGCTATTTTTATCGGCATCATCCGTTTCCACCAGACCTATATACCGGACTTTGAGCGGATAAATCACATTGACAGGCACGTCCACTGTGACGTATTTCCAGCCTGTCCAGTCGACCCCACCCTCGCCTGTGAGCTTATAGATCCGGTTCGTGCCCAGACCGTCTGCGATTCCGAGCCGCAAATCGTGTTTACCCGAATCTCCGTAGACCCAGATTCCGAAGCGGTAAGGCTGTCCCTCCACCTCACGCCCGATCTCGCCTGCCGCATTCAGCAGATTAAGGTAAGCGCCGGATTCACCCGTGGTTCCAGAGAAATTATACGTGAATTTCCCTGAATGGGTCCCGTAGCGGACCGGGTTAGGACGCGCGACCGCTGTAATTGCGACAGATCCCGGGACCACATTCGTTTCCTTGATCTGCATCGCGTCGGTTCTTTCGAATTCCTCCAGTACAAGAGGAGGCTTGCCTACCTGCACCACCGCTTCGGCTGCTGCGTCGCCGCTGAGGGCAATTACTTTGCCCTCAGCGGACCCGGTGACAGTCTGGAGCGTCCCGTCTGAGGCAACGGTACCGATGCCGCCGCTCACCGACCATTGCAGCCGGTCCGGTGACAGCAGAATACTGCGGCCCGCTTCATCCTCCGCGGACACTTCGAATTTCACCTGGCTTCCCGGTTCAATTACCGCCGGGTTAGGGCGCAGACTCAGCTTGTGTACACGGTCCACAACCTGCACCTCCACTTCCGCGGCAACCGCGCCGCTGCGCAGAATCACTTTCCCTACCGCAGCCTGTGCGGACGCAGTCAGCTTCCCTGCAGCATCCACCTGGCCGATGCCGCCCTCTACCGACCACTGGAGATCATCCGGCTCGACAAGAATCCCATTCTGATAAGCATCTTGACCTTTAACCCCGAAGGACAGAGTGCTCCCCGACAGCAGCTTAACGGGTGAAGCCGGCGTTACAACCAGCTTCTCCAGCGGAGATACCGGCGCTGTTGTCAGTACGGCAAGCCCATTGCCGACTGCACGTTCATAACCGTCCGAAGGCTTATTCAGGAGTGCAGGATGCTCGTCTCCGGGCTGGCGCGTGTAGTAGGTTGTAGAGCCTCCGCCATCCACATTAATGGCATTGACCATTCCGAGACTTTGCAGATAATAGGCCCCCTCCGCCATGGTCAGGCCGTCCGAATGACCCGGCTGCCTGCCGTCCACCGTGACCAAGTACAGCTTGCCCTCCTTGGAGCCGATCATCGTCCTCGGATGCCGTGCGCTCGTATTGGGATCTGCTGGATCTAGCAGCTTCGGAGATACCACCCCGTCTTTGAGCAGCACGTAGCCCAGGGTGGAGTTTCCCGAAATCACTTGCTCCGCATCCTGGAACCCTTTGCCGATCGCAATGTCGAGGCGGATGTTCATTCCTGCGGACAGTTTCTGACGAATCCAATCCGCTTTGGCTCCCGTTGCGGACAAGACATAGGTACCCGGCTCGATCGGTGTGTCCGACGCTTCTTGTATGGATTGGATGAGACCCTGGAGCGGCTGGCCCGCTTTGAACTTTACATGGGGATCATCGGCTTTGACCACCACTTCGACACCGCCCGCCGGCGTCCGGGTGGAACTCCCGAATCTCCAATTATAAGCGAAGGCATGATTGGTATGTGAGGCTACACGAGTCCTGTTGATCATACTCAGCACCAGAGACTCTCCCTGTTCCGTGCTGATTTTCATAGTAGTTCCGACAGCCTCATCAATTTTAATCGTCTTATCCGGCAGGATCGCCATGGCGACTTTGCTTGAAGAAGGAGAACTGACCAGTTCACCGCTTGCGACCATTAGACCGGAGGGAACACCTACCGTAGAGAAGAAATCGCCGTTCACTCCGCCTACCGGGCGTTTGCCCTGGGCTTTCAGCTCGTTTAGCATGTTCCCGACCGTCTCATGCCGCGATACTTCCCCTCGTGAAGATACCGCCTCTATCCCTACATACGGATTAGCGGGATCTACTTCCAGCATGTGTACAGACTCACGCAGTCCGCCCCCCGTAATCGTCCGGCTTGTATGCTGAACGCCCGGAGATACGGTAAATTGTCTCTCCTCAACGGTCTGCCACTGGATACTTTCCGTTTGCGCCTGCACAGTCGTCCATGTATTCAAACCATACGCAGGCATTAATAAACCGGCGGCTAGGCCGATTTTAAATAGAAGCTGGAACCGCTTGCTGATGCTGGTTTTCATTGGTCATCGTCTCCCGTCTTATTGGACTCGGCAAAGATTTCTTTTTTTTCACCTCCCATGGGCTCATCCGTGAATCAAATGATTACATACTTAATAAATCAATTTGATTTATAAATATTATAAAATACAAATTTCCTTTTTAGCAAGCGCTTACAAAAACTTAATATTTTAACTGTATCTCGCCATCCTCCTCAACGAAAAGCAGACAGGCATCCCTGCTACCTGTCTGCTTGTATATGTTTGTATAGATGAAGAAAACCTCACACGCGAAATAATCCGTATCCTTCCAGAGTCACAACAGGCTTCTCGTCTAGCAGCAGGCCCTCCGCTTTTCCGTTCAAGGCAACATCCACCAGCCAGCGGGTAAACGGTGCCACGTTCATCTTCTCCATTTCACCGAGGCTGAAGAAACCCGCTCCGTCCACCTCAATACCGTCGGGTACCGGCTCTCCTCCCATATAATCCATGGCAAAGGCAATATAGAGGTTGTGGATATCTCTTGGCTGGTCCCGGACCGCCACGATGCTTTGCACAGCCGCTTCTATTCCCGTCTCCTCCCGAACTTCCCGGCAGATCGTCTCATGAATCAGCTCATGCTGCTCGATGAAACCGCCCGGATTCGTCCACCGCCCTCTCCCCGGCTCCTGGGCTCTGCGTACCAGCAGGAGCTTGCCCTCTCGTATAACTAGCGCTCCCACCCCGGTGCTGTAGCTTCCCCAGTGAACGAAGCTGCAGGACGGACAAGCCCTGCGTACCGTTCCGTTGATATCGCGGCTGATCAGTGCCGCTCCGCACGACATACAATAATTTGCTCCCACTGCCTCACCTAGTTCCTTTGTCGATTGCCGCTTCCGCAGCTTGCTTTCATGTCAGCGACCATTATACTCTTTTGGTTGGAGCGGTCAAGTCGCTAGCGTGAGTATCCTGCATGCTTCATCCTTATGCCGGGGGAGAGGCGCTCTTTTTTTACGGACAGAAATGGTATAATAAGAAAATCACGGACAAACTTACGGGTCGTGCCGGGTTCCGCTTCCGTGTCAGCCTAACCTAACAGAGAACGGATCTTCCCCTTAGACAGGCGGACGGTCCGGATACCTATACTTTTCCTTGAAGGAGTTGAAGACGATGGATCAGAACCCACAACAAACAGAGCTTGCCACTTTTGCGGGCGGCTGCTTCTGGTGTATGGTCAAACCATTTGACGAGCAGCCCGGCATTCTGAAGGTAATCTCCGGCTATACCGGCGGTGATCTGCCCAATCCGACCTACGAACAAGTATGCTCCGACACTACCGGGCATTACGAGGCCGTGCAGATCACTTTCAATCCTGCCGTATTCCCGTATGAGCGCCTTCTACAGGTGTTCTGGCAGCAAATCGATCCGACGGATGAGGGCGGACAGTTCGCAGACCGCGGCCACTCCTACAGCACGGCGATTTTCTATCACAGCGAAGAGCAGAAGCTTGCTGCGGAGCGGTCCAAGCAGGAGCTTGCCGCCAGTGGAAGATTCCAGCGTCCCATTGTAACGGACATCTTGCCGGCGAAGCCTTTTTATCCGGCCGAAGACTATCATCAAGGCTATTACAAGAAAAATCCGATCCGCTATCAAGCGTATTCCATCGGCTCCGGGAGGGCGGCTTTTTTGAAAAAACAGTGGAAAGACCACGGCAAAGATCAGGATCTGAAGAAACGCCTGACACCTGTCCAATACGAAGTGACTCAAAACAGCGGGACAGAGCCCCCATTTCGCAATGAATTCTGGGATCACAAAGAAGAAGGGCTCTACGTAGATATCGTTTCCGGCGAGCCGCTCTTCAGTTCCCTTGATAAATTCGATTCTTCCTGCGGCTGGCCTTCCTTTACGAAACCCGTCGAAGAAAGCCAAGTGACCGAACATGTGGACATGACGCACAATATGATCCGTACGGAAGTGCGGAGCAGCGAAGCGGATTCCCACCTCGGGCATGTTTTTGAAGACGGCCCCGGACCTAGCCGCCTGAGATACTGCATCAACTCCGCCGCTCTCCGGTTCATCCCCAAAGATAAGCTGGAAGAGGAAGGATACGAATATTATTCCAGGCTGTTTACGAAATAACAGCTTAAAGCTGCAGCACCGAACAACGACAGACAGGGTTCATCCTGGTTCAGGATCCCCTGTCTTTTTGGCTTACATCAATAATTCCTTTGGATTCCTCATTACATCTGCTGCTGTCCTGCGAATATTGAACCGGAACATGCAATTCTAAAGTATTCTTAATGTTTTCGTAAAGGGTTCGGCAGGGACGGATGCTACAATAGAAGCTGCAAGCGAACAATGCGGAAGAAGGGTGTGGCTCCATGAACAAGAACATTCTCATCGTTGACGATGATCGTAAAATAGCAGGACTGATTGAAATTTATTTACATAATGAAGGCTACACGGTGTACAAAACGGAGAACGGACATGCAGCACTCGAACTCATAGCCGCCCAAACGATTCATCTCGTTATTCTCGACATTATGATGCCTGGGATGGACGGACTGGAAGTCTGCGTGAAAATCCGTGAACAGCGGATGACGCCTATTCTGATGATTAGCGCCAAAGACAGCGATGTCGATAAAATCACGGGGCTAATGACAGGGGCCGATGATTATCTGGTGAAACCCTTTAACCCGCTGGAGCTTATCGCCCGCGTCAAATCCCTGCTTAGAAGGGCTTATTATCAGGCTTCGCCGCCTGATCCCGCTGCGGACACGGCCGGTAAACATGTCATCTCCATCGCTTCTCTGCGGATCGACAAACAGACTCATACCGTAATGGCGGGATCTTCCCCGGTCAAATTAACGCCTCTGGAATTCGGCATTCTTTTCCTGCTCGCAAGTCACCCTGGAAGAGTGTTCAACTCCGAAGAAATTTTCGAACGTATCTGGAAAGAAAAGTACTTCGAATCGACGAATTCCGTTACGGTTCATATGAGCCGTCTGAGGGATAAGCTGGAGAGGGCAATGGACGGAGAAAAACTGATTCATACTGTATGGGGGGTCGGCTACAAGCTTGAAATCTAAATGGGGAATTGCGCTGCTCTGGAGTATCGCTTCATCGTTACTCACCTTCTTCTTCATCTATCAAATCTCGCGGCTTGTTTTCTACTCCGGCTATTCCAATCGGATCAATCTGCCTGAATTACTAATCTGGATCAACGATGAGGTAGGATATCCGGATGCTTATTTCATAGCCGCCGCTCTCCTGTTTCTTTTGTTTTTTATATTTTTTTATAAAAGAGAACAGCACAGACGCCACCAGACGCATCTTCAGCAGATCAATCAGCACGTCCAGAAAATCATGGACAGCGATTTCAACCACAAGATTCCCGAAACGGCGGATTCGGACGAATTGGCGCAGCTTACGGACAACATCAACCGGCTCGTTCAGAAGCTGAGAACAGCTCTCGAAGAAGAGCGCAAAGCGGAGCAAGCCAAGAATGAACTGATCACTAATGTTTCTCATGACCTGAGAACCCCTCTAACCTCCATTACGGGATATTTGGGACTTGTGGATCAGGATAAATACCGCGACGAAGTCGAACTGCGTCATTATATCGGGATGGCTTACGAGGAATCTCTGCGTCTCAATCAGCTCGTACACGATCTCTTTGAATATACGCGGCTTCGCAACAACGAAATGAAACTCCACCGGGTCCAGATTGATACCGTCGAAATGTTCAGGCAGATCACAGAGCAATTTCAGCTCCGATTACAGGACAGTAAGATGGAGATCCGGATGGAATTCGAGCAGCCCCGCTTGTACGTTCGTGCGGACGGCAATAAGCTGCGCAGGGTATTCGATAACCTGATGACCAATGCCATCAAATACGGGCATGACGGTACTTATCTGGACATTCACGGGCGTCTTGACGGGGATGAAGTCGTTCTGCAAATCATTAACTATGGGGAAGAAATTCCCGAGGCCGATTTGCCCCGTATTTTCGACCGATTTTTCCGGGTTGAAAAATCACGGGCAACCCACTACGGCGGTTCCGGTATTGGCCTTGCCATCGCCAAACAAATCATGGACCTGCACGGCGGCTCGATTGAAGCGTACAGCGATCCGGAACAGACCGTATTTACCGTGCGGCTGAAAGCGCTGGAGTCTGGAACGGGTAAATAGGCCGTCCGTCCAATAAACAAGAGGTGCATCCCTGGCAGGTGCGCCTCTTGTTTATTGCTGACGGAACAGCGTTCCACCCATACAGCCTCCGCTGCAATCTTAATCTTTTCGTTAGGTTTTCTTATCGGATTGTTTATTCTTGTCCTTCACAATGGAAGGAGATTATCCGAAAGGAATTGACCCAGATGAAATTACGAATCGCCGCATTTCTCATCGGCTCCCTTGCCGTGCTCCTTCTTGTCTCTCTTCTTGCCGAACCTTGGAACACGATTAAGCCGCACGCGGCTTTTGCATGGAATTCACTCCGTACGAAAGTAATCGGCAATGTCATCCTGCCTGGTGATCTTGAAGGAGAAGCCGCACTTCTGCTGGATGCAGATAGCGGCTCTGTCCTGTATGACAAGAACGAAAACCTGAGACTATACCCGGCCAGCACAACTAAGATCATGACTACTTTAATCGCACTGGAGAAGGGTGACCTCGACCAGCAGATCATCGTAGGGGATGAAATCCGCGAATCTGATCCGGGTGAAAGCAGCGCAGGACTCAGAGAAGGCCAGCGTCTGACGCTGAGGGACCTGATTGCCGCCATGATGCTGCCATCGGGCAATGATGCAGCCCGCACTGTAGCGTGCTACATCGCACGGAAGGATAGCGGGCAGGAGCTAACCGCTCAGCAAAGTATCCGTTACTTCGCCTCGCTGATGAATACCAAAGCGCGCAAAATCGGCGCGAAGGATTCTCATTTCATGAATCCGCACGGTCTGCATCATGATGACCATTACACCACTGCACATGATATCGCGTTAATCACTCAGATCGCGATGAAGAACGAAACATTCCGCAGCATCGTAGATGAGCCGCGTCATACTGCGATTTCCGCCGGGACCAGCATTTCCTTTGAGAACCGGAATCAGCTGCTCCTGCAGGATGGCGAATTCTATTTCCAAGGGGTTAACGGAGTAAAAACCGGGTTTACGGACGAAGCCGGCTATTGTCTCGTATCCTCCGCCGGCCGCGATGGACGGAATCTGATCGCCGTTGTCCTCAAATCAACGCGCTCGGGTATCTGGACCGATTCCCAGAAGCTTCTCCGCTATGGTTTTAAAGCCTAGCCGCTCCCTATGCTTCTAAGAGCGGTTCGGCAAGCCCGGCTGCTCTTGCAAGCGCCTGCCTACATTTTCTCAGGCGCGGGGAGTCCCAGCAGGTGTAACGTTTCTTCAAGCGAGTCTTTAAAGAATGACGTCAGCCACAGACGAAAGCTCTGCCGCTGCTCCGCCCCCTTCAGAATGGGACAAGCGCTGTAGAAATTGGAGAACAGCAGGGCAAGCTCATACGCATAGCCGCATAGAATATTCGGCGCCAGCTGCCGGGCTGCGGCTCCTCTGATTTCGGGTCCATAAGCCAGATGACGGAGCAGGCTCAGCTCTTGCGGCTGGAGCGCTTCTCCATCAACGATTACTGAATCATGAAGGAGGGAACCATCCCCCTTCTCTTCCTTGGCCTTCTGCAGTACACTGCACGCCCTTGCATGTGCATACAACAGGTAGACCCCGGAGTTGCCTGAAACCTCCGTAGCCTGCTGCAAATCGAAGACAACTTCGGTCTGCAGATGGTATTTAAGCAGGTAGTACCGGATGGAAGCCGCTGCAATGTCCCGGCTGGGCAGTCCCGCTGTCCTGGACCTCTTCTCGTCAATCACGTGCTCCATGCGGTCCAGCAGCTCTGCCACCTTGATCCCGACACCTTGACGGCCTGACATGGGATACGAACTCCTGCCCTCAGATATATCCACACCGAGGCCGGCAGCGGTCTCATGACTCAGAGAGACGACCCCGTAGCTTACATGCTTCAGCCGGGCCGTCTGCTCTTCATAGCCAAGCACCTCCAGCGCCTGCTTCACCATGGCCTGCGGATACTCCTGTCTGTGATCGATTACATTAACCACCGTGTCCGCCTGCCCTATGGGTCTGCCCTCACCTTGGGGTTGGGTCGTCCATACGCCTGGCGTAAATTCTTTATAACGGAAGTCATTGGCAAGCAGTCCGAACTTCCACAAATGGTAGGCGATATCCTTAGCCGTATAAGTCAGAATACCGTTTGAGCGGACTAGGATCTTATCGTTCTGATATTCTTCGTCTGCTTCGCTTGCAGCAACCTCCTGCTCTTCCTCGCGATGCTTCAGCACCCAGCACCCTGCAAGTTTACCCTCTCTGACCTTATAGAAGACTTCTGTCTGTTTCAGCAGCGCAAAAGTCTCTTCCCAGAATCCTTCTCTCACTATACCGCTTTCCCATACCAGCACTTGCTACCGTATCCGCAAGCTGATTGCCCAAATCATCAATATAATTGTGAACCTCCACCTGATGTCCTTCGCTTTGTAACATTCTGGCCAGCGTGTCCCCGATACAGGAATTTCTTAGATGTCCGATGTGTGCGGATTTGTTCGGATTTATCGAGGTGTGTTCGATCACGATTTTGGAAGATTCCCTGGCAGCAGTCCCACTTCTATCCCTCTGTCTCCCTGCATATTCATTCGCCCACACCTGCCAGTCGATATAAAAGTTCAAAAAGCCCGGCGCTGCGATCCTTGTTTCAGCAAACAATCCACCGGCAATCTTTAGCGTTTTCAATCTTTCTTGCAGAAGGGCAGCGATTTGCAGAGATGATCTTCTCAACTGCTTCGCGAGCAGCATGGCAATGTTCGTACTGTAGTCCCCGTGCTCCGGGTGGGCAGGGTGCTCAATTTTCACCTGAAGATTCTGCGGCCATTCCGCTCCCGATTCAACTAGCATACCGTTTACTATTTCTTCAATGGATTGCTGGAGCTGGGTATGGATCATCTTTCTTCCCCCTCTAAATTCTTTAGGAACTGCTTTCTCGATGTGAAACTATACAAACAAAAAGAGCCCTCGTCTCTAATAAGAGACGAGAGCTCATAGCTTCCCGCGGTACCACTCTATGTGCCGGCTTCAGTTAAACGGAAGCGGCCGCTCATACGGATAACGGCATATTAGCCGGATCTTCTTACTGGACGTTCAGAAGACCATTTCCCGGATCCGTTTCTATTCACGCATCTGTACCGGTTCCCACTCTTCCGGCTCGCTGTGACTCTCCGCGCTGAATATACTTTCCCGTTCAACAATCTTAAATTATAGCAATCAACTGAATATTAAAATACTTATACAGGAAGACAAGAACGATGTCAAGTAAAAAAGCCTTCCCGGAATCGGGAAGGCTTAGTTCATCTTAAATGATTAGGTTGCTACTGCGTTGTAAGTCATGATCCAGATCGAACCGGCAACAATCGTTCCAGCGATCAGAATCCCCATAAGCAGCGTCATCAGGTTGTAGCGCGGTTTGTTCTCTTCATTCAAGTGCATGAAGAACAGCAGCTGTACCAGGAACTGTAGAATGGCTGTGCCAAGCAGAACTACCAGTGCCGCTTTACCCTGCAGCATGTCGTTCATAATGACAACCAGAGGAATGATTGTCAAGATGATCGACAGAACAAAACCGATGACGTAAGACTTCAGGGAACCGTGACCGTGCGACTCCTCCGAATGCCCGTGATTCCCGCCTGCTCCATTTGAATGGGACGTATGTTGTGCCATCTTACATCACCCCCATTAAATAAACGAACGTAAAGACGAAGATCCAAACAACATCCAGGAAGTGCCAGTACAAGCTGATAACATCCACTTTACGCTTCGTAATGTTGTTGATGCCATGACGCTTAAGCTGAATCATCAGCCCGATCATCCACACGAGACCGATCGATACGTGAAGCCCGTGCGTACCGACCAGTGTGAAGAACCCGGACCAGAAGGCACTCGTAGAGATCGTAGCTCCTTCATGCACCAGATGAACAAATTCGTTCACTTCCAGCGCAATAAAGGAGGCACCGAGCAATACGGTTACTGCCAACCAGCCGATAAGACCTTTAAGGTTGCCTTTGTTCATCGACAAGACAGCCAGACCGCTTGTAAAACTCGATGTCAGCAAGATAAAGGTGGAGGCGATAATACCGGGCATTTCGATCAATTCCGCACCGGTTGGGCCGCCATTGGTGTTATTTCTCAGTACAATATAAGTAGCAAACAGTGTCGCAAACAGAATAACGTCGGTAATCAGGAAGATCCAGAAACCAAACCTCCGCAGCGACTCCTGGTCGACATGGCCGTCATGATGATCATCGTGACCTTGAGCTTGCGAGTGCGCGTGATTTTTAACATGTGCCAATTAGACCGACCCCCTTGCTGCGGCTTCCGTGCGTTTAACCTCGTCCACCGGAATATAATAATCTGTGTCGTAATTAAAGGAATGATAGATCATGCAGGCCGCTACACCGATAAGACCCGGGATAGCGAAGAACATCCAATTGAAGACAAAACCAAAGCCGGCAATGAACCAGCAAACCGATTTAATGAATGGAATAGCCGAATTCTTCGGCATATGAATCGGTTCAAGCGGCGGTTTCGGCGCAGGCTTCTGCCCTTGAGCGATTCGCTGCTTCTCTTCCCAGTACGGATCCTGTTCAGGAGCGTAAGGGATCGTTGCAAAGTTATACAGTGGCGCCGGAGAAGGAATCGACCATTCGAGAGTACGTCCGTCCCAAGGATCGCCAGTTGTGTCTTTGTCCATAAATTTGATGCTGTGTGCAATCTGCCATACTTGGAAAAGGAATCCTACACCCATCAAGAATCCGCCGATGGTAGAAGTCAGGTTGAGTGCATACCATCCGGTATCCCAGCCATAGGTACTGATACGACGAGTCATCCCGTCAAGACCCAGCAGATACTGCGGCATAAAGCAGACATAGAAACCGATATTCCAGAACCAGAATGCCCATTTGCCGAGCTTCTCATTCAGCTTGAAGCCGAACATCTTAGGCCACCAGTAGTACAGACCTGCGAAGTAACCGAAGGCTACGCCGCCGATAAGAACTTGGTGGAAGTGGGCGATCAGGAAATAACTGTTGTGGAACTGGAAGTCTGCCGGTGCTACCGACAACAAGACCCCGGTCATACCACCGACAATAAAGCACGGTATGAAACCGATCGTCCACAGCATCGGAGTGTCGAACCTGATCTTCCCTCGGAACATGGTGAAGAGCCAGTTAAACACTTTCACACCGGTCGGTATGGCAATGATCATGGTCGTTACGGCAAAGAAGGCATTGACATTCGCCCCCGATCCCATCGTGAAGAAGTGATGCGCCCATGTAAAGAACGACAGGACACTAATAATCATCATAGCGAAGACCATGGATTTGTAACCGAAAATCTTTTTCTTCGAGAAGGTTGAAACAATCTCAGAGAAAATACCGAAAGCCGGCAAAATAACAATGTACACTTCAGGGTGACCCCACATCCAGATCAAGTTGATGTACATCATCGGGTTGCCCCCGCCGTCGAGGGTAAAGAAATGCGCTCCTGCAAAACGGTCTAAGAAGAGCAGGAATAGTGTAACCGTCAGAATCGGGAATGCGAAAATGATCGTAATACAACTGGAAAGAACAGACCAGCTGAACATAGGCATTTTCATCAGTTTCATACCCGGGGCACGCATTTTCAGGATCGTAACGATGAAGTTAATCCCTGTCATCAAGGAACCGATACCTGAAATCTGAATCCCCCATATATAGAAGTTCTGCCCGACCCCCGGACTATGCGAGAGCTCCGATAGAGGAGGATACGCAAGCCAGCCTGCATCCGGTGAACCTCCGATAACGAAGGACATATTGAACAGCATGGCACCGAAGAAGAAGAGCCAGAAGCTCAGTGCATTCAGGAACGGGAACGCGACGTCACGCGCACCGATCTGAAGCGGTACTGCAATGTTGAACAAACCAAACATCAGAGGCATCGCCATGAACAAAATCATAATGACGCCGTGAGTTGTAAAAATCTGATTATAGTGTTCCGGTTCCAGGAACTCCATACCCGGCATGGCCAGCTGCGTACGCATCAGGAGCGCATCCACGCCCCCGCGGAACAGCATCAGAATGGAAGCAATGATATACATAATGCCGACTTTTTTATGATCGACGGTTGTCAGCCATTCACGCCACAGCCACTGCCACTTTTTAAAATAGGTCAGTACGAAGATAATGGCAATAGTAGCCAAAGCGATACTGACGTCAGCGCCATAAATAAGCGGATCGCCAGTAACGAAAAATTCAGAAGCGAATTGTTTTATACTCTCCAACATAGATGACCCTCCCTTCCTCTCTATTAATGGCCGCTATGGCCGGAATGCTCATCTTTTTTGGCAGCTCCATCAGAGCTGGTGTTTCCATCGGTAGAGGATTTGTCAGCAGTGCCTTCAGCAGGCTTGCTGTTCTCCCCCGTCGCTCCATGATTATTGTGAGCGCCGTATTTCGTAACAATTTGCTCAAACAGCCCGTTAGGGAACGAAGAATACGACTTCACTTCCGATACACCCTGCACGGCCAGAGCTTTATAGCCATCCATAGTTAAAGCAGGCGATTCCGCTTTCGTTTTCTTCACCCACTCGTCAAACTCTTGCTGGGAAGTCGCTTTAGCTACGAATCTCATGCTGCCAAAGTCTCTGCCCGTGAAGTTAGCCCCGGATCCCATATATTCACCCGGCTCATCGGCCATCAGATGCAGCTTCATTGCCATACCTGACATGGTATATACCTGCCCGCCAAGCTGAGGAATCCAGAATGAGTTCATCGGAGAGTCAGCGGTCAGTTCAAAGCGAACCGGCACGTCTTCCGGAAATTGAACGTAGTTCACGGTAGCAATGCCTTGCTCCGGATACTTAAAGAGCCATTTCCAGTCGAGCGAGGTCACTTGAATCGTGATCGGTTTGGCCTCTGCTTCAATCGGCTTAGAAGGCTCAAGCGCGTACGTATACTTTACCGTTACGACGGCTAGCGCCAAAATAATAATAATCGGAATACCCCACCAGATGGTTTCGAGCTTGGTGCTATGCTCCCAATTAGGTTCGTATTTCGCTTTACGTCCCGGCTTATCACGGTAACGCCATACGATTACGAAAGTAATAATCAGAACAGGCGCAATAATGACCAGGCAAAGAATGGTGGAAATAATGATCAGATCTAACTGCTGCTGACCGATCGGCCCTTTAGGATCGAGCACGATAAGGTCACATCCGGCAGAAAGAACCGCCATCAAGACCAGCATAGCTGATGCTGTGAAACGCCGGAATAACTTTGCCTTCTTCAATTCTCCTCATCTCCTGACTGACGACCCCGCCAATTAAAGCCTGCGAAAATCGTTCGTTCATACATTTATGTGATAAACATAACAGAAACGTAATCGAACATCTGCCCTGTTAACAAATGTGTCAACGATCCGTTGAATTTCCGTAATACAATGTTCAACGTTTAGACGCTTTTCTGTAACCATTAGGCATTTTCGCGGATAAAATCTGCATTCTGCATGTTTTTGGAATGTTTCTGGAATGTTTTTAGAAATAATCGGGTGCGCGAAACCTGTCTAATCTTGTCAATTCGCAGGGCATAAACATCTTTACCCTAACAAAGGGATTCTTAAAATCTAAAACGCAAAAAACCTCCCTCCACCTATAATAGGTAAAGAGAGGTTTTCTTGTTGTACAGTTTGATTACCTTATAACCAGATTTCTAGGCGTTGCTTTCTTCATTCTCCTGCTGCTCATACTTACGCTTATGAACCAGATGAATTGCTGTGCCGATCGTATAGATAAAGACGCTGCCTACTAAGAATCCAATGCCGACCATAAGAGTTAAGTTCTTGTCACTAAAATGTGTGACGTTCCACAGGCTCAACACTACACCGATCACGAGCGCGCTCCACGCCATGATGTTCATAAAATTAAATAAGCGGCGAACTTCTTTTTCTTTGTTAGCGATCTGTTTTACAGTTACGGAATTCGTTGTCAATGGAATCACTTCCCTTTCAGGCTTGTAAGGGTCTATTTGTGTCTATTATAGCACAAAACAAACGTTTTGTTCAAAAAATATTCAAATTTTGATCAACAATTGGACACTTATTATTACCCGACCTGGGAGGGCGTTAAACATTGGGAGAAACCCCCAGTAGAAACGCAGAAAGCACCGATTAAATTAAATCATCCCATCAGAAAATTGTTTCCTGCCAGCCCCTTATCTATGCCTAACTTCATCTCTGACCCTGATGCTGTCTTTGACTCGTTCGATTCGGGTCCCTATCTAATCTTCCAGCCCTTATTCCTCATCGTATCAAACAGAAATATTCTATTGTTGGGATCAATCTAGCGGGATTAGGATAGGTATACAAATAAAGAGAAGAACAGAAATTCTGTCCTTCCCTCATTTAACACCACGAGTCATACCACGAGCTTGCCGCGCTTCCTGTAGAATCTACAGAGTCAAGCCTCCGTCAACCACCATTACCGAACCCGTCATATAACTGGATTTATCGGAGGCTAAGAATACCACGGCTTCTGCAATTTCTTGAGGCTGTGAGAATCGGCCGATGCGCATAGTCGAGACCTCTTCGGGTACATAGCCCCCTTCTTTAAAGCTCTCCGTAACTCCGGCTGTCAGTGCAGTTTCAACACCGCCCGGACAAATTGCATTAACGCGAATACCCTGTCTGACATACTCAAGTGCGGCTGCTTTGGTCAGACCAATTACAGCATGCTTGCTTGCTGAATAGGCACTTGCACTGTGCTCACTTCTGATACCGGCAGTCGAAGCCGTATTTATAATCGAACCGCTGCCCTGTTTCTCCATCACTTGAAGAACATATTTCAGGCCCAGAAAAACACCTTTTACGTTAACGTTCATCGTACGGTCAAATTCTTCTTCCGGTACATCCGCAAGCTTGGCAAACTTCTGGATAACGCCTGCATTGTTAAAAAAGATATCAATTCTGCCATATGTTTCGACAGTCTTATTAACATAGTTTTGAACATCTTTACTGTCTGTTACGTTAGCTTGTACAAAAATTGCTTCTCCGCCTTGTTCTTTAATCAGATTTACTGTTTCTTCGCCTGTTGTCTGATTAAAATCAACAATCACTACTTTGACGCCATCTTCTGCTAATTTCAAGGAACTAGCTCTACCGATCCCGCTGCCCCCGCCTGTAACAATTGCGACTTTGCTGGTGTTCTCCATTAGTTGTGTCTCCTCGCGTAAGTAAATTGAGCGACCAGGAAAGAATCACTACTTCATTTAGTTTAGCACTAAATGAAATTTATTTCATCAACCAAAAAAAACTGTTCATTCTCAGATCCCACCGATATTTCGTGCCAATGATCTCAATTTAGGTTCGAATATTGTCTGTTTACTAGTTTTCCCGATAGGATGAAATAAAATCAAAATTCTGATATCAATTTCTGGATAAAAAAAGAACATTCCGTTGATATAACGGAATGTTCTTTGATTTGCTTGGCAACGTCCTACTCTCCCAGGACCCTGCGGTCCAAGTACCATCGGCGCTGGAAGGCTTAACGGTCGTGTTCGGGATGGGTACGCGTGGTTCCCTTCCGCCATCGTCACCAAACAGGATGTTCCGAAGTGTTAGAGACTTCGAAAATCGCAGCATCTCCTTGCGGACATACTACTCATCACAGGGTTGTACCCTGAAAACTAGCAGCGAAAGATGTACTAAGATCCATCCAAAGATCTTGTGGTGCACGGCCATAGGCCATGCTTCCGATGTTGGCCTCTACTCGCGTAAAGACCTGTAGGTCAAGCCCTCGACCGATTAGTATTGGTCAGCTCCACACATTGCTGTG
>NZ_LMXH01000002.1:347-532 GCF_001541095.1 Paenibacillus sp. FJAT-26967 | reverse complement strand
CAGTGAGGGCACCTTCGCCTGGCTAGAAGCTTTTCTTGGCAGTGTGAGATCAAGACCTTCGCTACTGTAATTTTCGCTCCCCATCACAGCCCAGCCTTACGATGTGCGGATTTGCCTACACATCAGCCTCACTGCTTGGACGGACATCCATCAGTCCGCGTCCCTACCCTGCTGCGTCACTCCAT
>NZ_LMXH01000002.1:0-128 GCF_001541095.1 Paenibacillus sp. FJAT-26967 | reverse complement strand
TACAGAACGCTCCCCTACCCATGCATCATAAGATGCAAGTCATAGCTTCGGTGGTGTGTTTAGCCCCGTTACATTTTCGGCGCAGAGTCACTCGACCAGTGAGCTATTACGCACTCTTTAAATGGTGG
>NZ_LMXH01000018.1 GCF_001541095.1 Paenibacillus sp. FJAT-26967 | reverse complement strand
GACGAGCCGATGGAGCAACAGGTGCTACGGGAGCCGATGGAGCAACGGGCGCAACGGGAGCTGACGGAGCTACAGGTGCCACGGGAGCTGACGGAGCAACAGGTGCAACGGGAGCCGATGGAGCAGCAGGTGCTACGGGAGCTGATGGAGCGACGGGCGCCACAGGAGCCGATGGAGCGACAGGTGCTACGGGAGCCGGTGGAGCGACAGGTGCTACGGGAGCCGATGGAGCGACAGGAGCAACAGGAGCCGATGGAGCAACAGGTGCAACGGGAGCCGATGGAGCAACGGGCGCAACGGGAGCAGATGGAGCAACAGGTGCCACGGGAGCCGATGGAGCTACAGGTGCTACGGGAGCTGATGGAGCGACGGGCGCCACAGGAGCCGATGGAGCAACAGGTGCTACGGGAGCCGATGGAGCAACAGGAGCAACAGGAGCCGATGGAGCAACAGGTGCCACGGGAGCTGACGGAGCAATAGGTGCCACGGGAGCTGACGGAGCAATAGGTGCCACGGGAGCCGATGGAGCAACAGGTGCTACGGGAGCCGATGGAGCGACAGGTGCCACGGGAGCCGATGGAGCAACAGGTGCCACGGGAGCTGACGGAGCAATAGGTGCCACGGGAGCCGATGGAGCAGCAGGTGCTACGGGAGCTGATGGAGCGACGGGCGCCACAGGAGCCGATGGAGCGACAGGTGCTACGGGAGCCGGTGGAGCGACAGGTGCTACGGGAGCCGATGGAGCGACAGGAGCAACAGGAGCCGATGGAGCGACAGGCGCAACGGGAGCTGACGGAGCGACGGGTGCAACGGGAGCTGACGGAGCGACGGGTGCTACGGGAGCTGACGGAGCAACGGGCGCAACGGGAGCTGACGGAGCGACAGGTGCTACGGGAGCCGATGGAGCGACAGGAGCAACAGGAGCCGATGGAGCGACAGGCGCAACGGGAGCTGACGGAGCGACGGGTGCAACGGGAGCTGACGGAGCGACGGGTGCTACGGGAGCTGACGGAGCAACGGGCGCAACGGGAGCTGACGGAGCTACAGGTGCCACGGGAGCTGATGGAGCAACAGGTGCTACGGGAGCTGATGGAGCGACGGGTGCAACGGGAGCAGATGGTGCGACAGGTGCCACGGGAGCTGACGGAGCGACGGGTGCCACGGGAGGCGACGGAGCGACAGGCGCAACGGGAGCTGACGGAGCTACAGGTGCCACGGGAGCTGATGGAGCAACAGGTGCTACGGGAGCCGATGGAGCAACAGGTGCTACGGGAGCTGATGGAGCAACGGGCGCAACGGGGGCCGATGGAGCAGCGGGCGCAACGGGGGCCGATGGAGCAGCGGGCGCAACGGGGGCCGATGGAGCAACGGGCGCAACGGGGGCCGATGGAGCAACAGGAGCAACAGGAGCCGATGGAGCAACAGGTGCCACGGGAGCT
>NZ_LMXH01000017.1 GCF_001541095.1 Paenibacillus sp. FJAT-26967 | reverse complement strand
CCTTATCGAGCTGGAGCCGGAGCGTCATATCCTGCTGTTCGATATGCATCACATTATCTCGGACGGGGTGTCGATGGACGTGCTCGTGGAAGAGTTTGTGGGCTTATACAGCGGAGATAAGCTTGAACCGCTGCGCATCCAGTACAAGGATTATGCCGTATGGCAGCAGTCCGAAGCGCAGCAGGAGCAATTGAAGCGGCAGGAAGCCTACTGGCTGGATAAATTTAAAGGAGAACTGCCCGTTCTGGAGATGCCGGCTGATTATGCGCGTCCGGCGGTGCAGAGCTACGAAGGACATGCACTTTCATTTTTTATTGATGCACAGAAAAGCGAGAACTTGAAACGGATCGCCGCAGAAACCGGCTCGACGCTCTACATGGTCCTGCTTGCGGCGTATACGATCCTGCTGCACAAATATACGGGCCAGGAAGATCTTATCGTAGGCACGCCGATTGCGGGAAGGAACCACGAAGACGTACAGCCGCTGATCGGAATGTTCGTTAATACACTGGCAATCCGTAATTATCCGGCCGGGGAGAAGACGTTCATCTCGTATCTCGAGGAGATCAAGGAAACGACCTTGGGTGCGTATGAGCATCAGAATTATCCGTTTGAAGAACTGGTGGATAAGATCCAGGTTGCCCGTGATTTAAGCCGCAATCCGCTCTTTGATACGATGTTTACTTTGCAAAATACGGAGAACAAGGAGTTCAGGCTCCCCGGGCTCCAAATGGAGCCGTACACCAGTGAAGAAATCGTGTCTAAATTTGATTTGAGCCTTGATCTGACAGAAAAGGATGGCGGTCTGGAATATATTCTTGAATATGCGACTGCCTTGTATAAAAAAGGGACGATCGAACGATTCGCGAAACATTTTGAGCAATTGCTCGACGCTATCGTGAGTGAACCGGGCGCAAAAGTTGCAGCGCTGGATATAATGACCGCAGAAGAGAAACAGCAGATCCAGCAGGAGTTCAATGCGGAGCCTGCCCGTGGACTTCCGCCGGAGCAGCCGCTCTACCGGTTGTTCGAAGAACAGGCCGCACTTACGCCAGCGCAAGCGGCGGTTGTGTATGAAGATACGCAGCTGACGTACGGCGAGCTGAACGAACTGGCCAGTCGCCTGGCCGCAGCGCTGCGGGCGGGAGGCATCGGCCGCGAAAGCATCGTCGGCATCTTGGCCGATCGTTCCGTGGAGCTGCTGGTCGGTGTCCTGGCGGTGTGGAAAGCCGGAGGCGCGTACGTACCGATAGACCCGGATTATCCGCAGGACCGCATCCGGTTCATGCTGGAGGACAGCGGCGCATCCGTGCTGCTAACGCAGAGCCATCTGCTGGAGCGCACCCGGGCCTGGCTGNTCCGCAGGACCGCATCCGGTTCATGCTGGAGGACAGCGGCGCATCCGTGCTGCTAACGCAGAGCCATCTGCTGGAGCGCACCCGGGCCTGGCTGGACGAAGGAGTGGCGCTGCCGTTGCAAAGCGTGCTGTGCCTGGACGACGAGACAGCGTACAGCGCAGCTGGTGTGGATGCTGCTGGCGTGAATGCAGCGAACAGCGCACTCGGCGTAGACGCTGCTGGAGCGAATGCAGCGAACAGCGCACTCGGCGTAGACGCTGCTGGAGCGAATGCAGCGAACAGCGCAGCCGGAGTAGATGCAGCTGGCGTGAATGCAGCAAACAGCACACTCAGCGTTGATGCTGCTGATATGAATGCAACGTACAGCGCAGCCGGTGTGAGTGCAACTGACGTTAACGACAGCGCAGCGCGCATGGAAGATCTGGCCTACGTGATCTACACGTCAGGCACCACGGGACGCCCCAAAGGCGTCATGATCGAGCACCGCAGCCTCGTCAACACGGCAGCG
>NZ_LMXH01000016.1:2998-15713 GCF_001541095.1 Paenibacillus sp. FJAT-26967 | reverse complement strand
TTACGGCTCGCAGTTTAGAATCATCAACAGCTACGGCGTAACCGAAGCGGCGATTGATTCGAGCTACTACGATGAGCCGCTTGCACTCCTGCCGGAGAAGGGCAGCGTGCCGGTCGGCAAAGCGCGGCTGAACGCCCGCTTCTACATCGTGGATACGCATTTGAACCCGGTACCGGTCGGCGTACTCGGTGAGCTCTGCATCGGCGGACCGGGCGTGGCCCGCGGGTACTTGAACCGTCCCGAGCTGAACGCGGAGAAGTTCGCAGACAGCCCGTTCGTCACCGGAGAGCGGCTGTACCGCACAGGCGATTTGGCGCGCTGGATGGCAGACGGCAACGTGGATTTCATCGGCCGGATCGACCACCAGGCCAAAATCCGTGGGTATAGGATCGAGATCGGCGAAGTGGAGTCGCAGATTCTGAAGATAGAAGCGGTTCGCGAAGCCGTTGTGACCATCCGGGAGGATGAGAGCGGTCAGAAAGCGCNGGATCGAGATCGGCGAAGTGGAGTCGCAGATTCTGAAGATAGAAGCGGTTCGCGAAGCCGTTGTGACCATCCGGGAGGATGAGAGCGGTCAGAAAGCGCTGTGCGCTTATTTCACCGCTGCCGGAGGCGGGGAGCTTCCCGCGAGCGAGCTGAGAAGCCTACTTGCCCGGGAACTGCCGGGTTACATGATTCCGTCGTACTTCGTGCAGCTGGAGCATCTGCCGCTGACGCCGAACGGNCGCGAGCGAGCTGAGAAGCCTACTTGCCCGGGAACTGCCGGGTTACATGATTCCGTCGTACTTCGTGCAGCTGGAGCATCTGCCGCTGACGCCGAACGGCAAGATCGACCGTAAAGCGCTGCCCGCTCCGGAAGGAAGCGCGAGCGGCGGATCGGACTACATCGCCCCGCGGACACCGCTGGAAGCGAAGCTGGCCGAGATCTGGCAGGAAGTGCTTGGACCTGTGACCATCGGCGTGAAGGACAACTTCTTCGCCCTCGGCGGGCATTCCATGCGTGCCACGATGCTGGTGAGCAAACTTCACAAGGCACTGAATGTCGAATACCCGCTCAGAGACGTCTTCCGCTGCGCTACGATTGAAAGCATGGCTGAGGCGATCGCCCATATGGAGAAGCAGGAGCACATCAGCATTCCTCTGCTTCCGGAACGCAGCTATTATCCGCTTTCTTCCGTACAAAAAAGGCTGTATATCCAGCAACAAATGGAGGGAGCCGAACTTAGCTACAACATGTCTGGCATGATGCTGCTTACTGGGGAGCTGGACCGGAGACGATTCGAGGAAGCGCTGCGCGGTTTGATTACGCGCCATGAGATTCTGCGCACCGGTTTTGAAATGGTAAACGGAGAGCCCATGCAGCGGATCTACAGTGAAGTGAATTTCATCTTAGAATACCGGCAAGCAAGCGAAGAGGAAACGGAAGAGCTCGCAGAGAGCTTCGTACGCGTCTTCGATCTCGGACAACCTCCGCTGCTGCGGGTAGGTCTCATCGAGTGGTCGCGAGAACGCCATATTCTGATGTTTGATATCCACCATATCGTCTCTGACGGCGTGTCCACAGGTATTCTAGTCGAAGAACTTCTTCGTCTGTATAGTGGAGAAAAACTCCCGCCGCTGCGGATTCAGTATAAGGATTACGCTTCCTGGCAGTTGTCTGAGACACAGGGCGAGAGGATGAAGCGTCAAGAGGCATATTGGTTGAATGCTTTGAAAGGTGAGCTTCAGCCGCTCGAATTGCCGACCGACTTTGCAAGACCGGCGGTTCGAGGCTATGAGGGAGATGTGTTGAATTTCTTTGTTGACAAGCAAACGAGCGAAGGTTTGCAGAGAATCGCCGAGGATGCCGGATCGACAATCTATATGGTGCTGCTGGCAGCCTATACGATCTTGCTTCATAAATATTCGGGACAGGAAGATATCATCGTAGGTACGCCGGTTTCCGGCAGAACCCATACGGATATGCAGCCGCTCATCGGCATGTTCGTCAACACACTGGCTATCCGCAATTATCCGGCCGGCGACAAAATGTTCTTCTCCTATTTAGATGAAATCAAAGAAACGATGCTGGGCGCTTTTGCCAATCAGGACTATCCGTTCGAAGAGCTTGTGGACAAAGTACAGGTGACGAGGGACTTAAGCCGGCATCCGTTATTTGACACCATGTTTGTTATGGAGACCAAGGAAGAGCAAGTCAACCGTTTCGGAGATTTAACGGTGGAGCCCTACATTCAGACTCAGACGGCCGCCAAATTTGATCTGACCTTAGAGATTGCTTTAGTGGAAGAAGGCATGAACGCTCTTTTTGAATACCGCACCAAATTATTCACAAGAAATATGATCGAACATTTTGCGGAGGATTTACTTGAAATCATGTCCGGGATTATCAAGCAGCCTTATATTCTCCTGAAAGACCTTTCATTGAGCGGCGTCTCAGAGCAAGGAGAGGACTTAGTAGAAGCCATAGATTTTGTTTTTTAGAACCTTACCTGCTGGGGTGCAGGATTTAAATTTGGAATTTGCATCCCGGCAGGATAGCTTTTACTGATCGAGAGGGGAGAGATGAAGGGTGGCTTTTGAAAAGGAAACTCTTTATTGGAATAAAAAATTCGAGGGTGAAGATTACACACTTACACGTCTGCCTTACAGTAAGACTCCTAATCACTGCGCACCTGTTACTCAGTCTGTTTCCGGCGCCTTGTCCGCTGAGGTTGCGCAGCGCGTGATTCAGATGAGCAAAGGCTCTCATTTAGCTGCATACATGATTTTGTTGGCGGGAGTCCAGTGTTTGTTATACAAATATACAAATGAAAAAAACATCTTGCTTGGCATGCCGATTGTAAGGAAAGCGACTGAGTCGAGGCGTCCTATTAATCATGTGGTCATTCTCAATAACACGCTAAGCGGCAGTTCTACATTTAAAACCTTGTTGAGCGAGCTGAAACTGTCACTTCCGGAAGCGATTCATCATCAGCATATTCCGTTTCGCAAAATGACCGAAAAGCTTCATCTTGAGTATGCAGACGGAATCCCCATTGTGAACACGCTTGTTTCCCTGAACGAACTTCACACGGTGGACCCCGGTCAGAATATGGTGTCCGATTGTTTATTTCAGTTCGGACTGGAGAATGATTCGATTTCTTGGAGTTTTGTGTATAACGGGAATTTGTATGATCCGGCGTTTATGAACCGGGCAGCCGATCATTTGGATCGTGTGCTGTCTGTCGTTTTGTATCAGCCGGACCTTAAAATAGCCGAGGCGGAAATTTTGTCACAATCGGAGAGGCACGAGCTGCTTCAATATTTTAACGATACCGCTGCGGAATATGATCAGGAAAAGACGATTCATCAGCTGATTGAGGAACAATCCGAACGCACGCCGGATCATGTGGCTGTGGTGTTCGGAGAGCAGCAGTTGACGTACGGGCAAATGAACGAGTGGGCGAACCGTCTCGCACGGACGCTTAGAGAAGCTGGCGTGACCACAAACGAGCTTGTCGGAATCATGACAGATCGTTCGCTTGACATGGTTGTCGGGATTCTCGGCATCTTGAAAGCCGGGGGCGCTTATGTGCCGATTGATCCGGAGTATCCCGAGGAGCGCATCCGCTATTTAATGGAAGATTCGGGAGCGAAGCTGTTATTGACTCAGCGGCATTTGCAGGAGAGAGTGTCGTTCGCCGGTAAAATGTTGGCGCTGGATAATGAAGCTCTTTACAGGGGGAGCAGCTCGAATCTGGAGCCGGCAAGCGGGCCGGATGATCTGGCTTATGTCATTTATACGTCAGGAACGACCGGGAAGCCTAAAGGGGTTATGGTGGAGCACCATGGGCTGAGCAGCTTGAAGAGCTTATTTGAAGAAAAGCTGCTGATGAGCGAAACGGACAGAGTGATCCAATTCGCGAGCTTGTCGTTCGACGCTTCTTGCTGGGAAATATTCCAAGCGTTATTCTTCGGTGCAGCGTTATATATTCCGGACAAAGAGACCATCCTGGATTACAAATTATTCGAAGGTTACATGAAGAAACAGGGCATTACAACGGCTACTTTACCTCCGACTTATGCCGCCTATCTGAATCCGGATGGTATGCCTGCCTTGAAGAACCTGATTACGGCGGGCTCCGCAGCCTCTCTGGAGCTTATTCAACAGTGGAAGAGCAAAGTAAAGTATTTCAATGCGTACGGCCCTACCGAGGATTCGATTTGTACGACCATCTGGTCTGCTGCGGCAAGTGAAAGCGGCCCTTCTGTTACGATCGGCAGTCCGATTCAGAATCACCGGATCTATATTGTAGATTCTCATGATCAGCTGCTGCCGACAGGCATAGCCGGAGAAATGTGCATCGCAGGAGCCGGACTGGCTAGAGGATATCTGAACCGGCCCGACTTGACAGCCGAGAAATTCGTGGACAATCCGTTCGAACCGGGAGAGAGGATGTACCGTACAGGAGACTTGGCCCGCTGGCTGCCTGACGGCACCATCGAATACATGGGCCGGTTGGATCATCAGGTGAAAATCCGCGGTTACCGGATTGAGGTTGGTGAGATCGAAGAACAGCTGCTTAGAATCCCATCCATTCAAGAAACGATTGTTCTTGCCAGGGAGGATAGCGACGGTCAGCAGCTGTGCGCTTATTACGTGGCGGATACACCGCTGGTACTTCGTGAGCTCCGGGAGGCATTATCGAGCAACCTGCCGGGCTATATGATCCCGTCACATTTTGTACAGGTAGAGAGGATGCCGTTAACGCCCAATGGAAAAATAGACCGTAAGGCGCTGCCTGCTCCGGAAGGTAACATGCTTGCGGGCGGGGAGTACATCGCACCCCGATCCGATACGGAGAAGGCCCTGGCAGCCGTGTGGCAAGCGGTGCTCAGTACCGGCCTTGTCGGGATAACGGATCATTTCTTTGAGCTTGGCGGAGATTCCATCAAGTCGATCCAGGTGTCATCCCGGCTTCATCAGGCCGGCTACAAACTGGAAATCCGGGACTTGTTCAAATATCCGACTATCGCACAGCTAAGTCTGCACATCCAGCCGATCGCCCGGACGGTGGACCAGGGCGAAGTGACCGGAGATGCCGTGCTGACTCCTATCCAGCACTGGTACTTCCAGCAGCAATTCGCCGACCCGCATCATTTTAACCAGTCTGTTATGGTGTACCGGAAGGCTGGATTTGACGAAGACGTGATCAGACAGGTGCTGGAGAAGCTAACGGAGCATCACGATGCACTCCGGATGGTTTTCCGCAAAACCAGTAACGGATATGCCCCATGGAACCGGGGAATCGGAGAGGGCGACCCATACAGCCTTGAGATAGCCGATTTCAGAAGCTTGGAGGATTGCGGTGCAGCAGTCGAAGCCAAAGCGAATGAAATTCAGAGCGGTATAAATCTGGAAGCGGGCCCTCTTGTGAAAGGCGGGTTGTTCCGGTGTGCGGACGGCGACCACCTGATGATCGCCATTCATCATGGTGTGGTAGACGGGGTATCCTTGCGGATTTTGCTGGAAGATATTGCGCTCGGTTTGGAGCAGGCCGAAAACGGCGAAGCGATCCGTTTTCCGGCGAAGACAGATGCATACCTTACCTGGTCCAAGCAGCTTGCCGCTTATGCGCAGAGCACGGCTATGGATACCGAGAGAGAGTATTGGAAGCGCATGGCTGAGATCCCCGTTCAGGAGCTCCCCAAAGACTGGCACCCGGGTACGTCCCTGCAGCAGGATAGTGAATCATTGATTATCGAGTTAAGCCAGGGAGAGACGGAGCAATTATTAAAACGGGTTCACCGGGCCTATAACACGGAAATGGATGATATCCTGCTGACGGCACTGGGGCTGGCTGTACAGAAATGGTGCGGACTTGAGCGTGTACGGGTCAATCTGGAGGGCCATGGGCGGGAGTCCATCCTTGCCGATGTCGACATCACGCGTACGGTCGGATGGTTTACCACCAAATATCCGGTTGTTCTTGAGCCGGAAGCTCATCGAGATTTAGCGTACCAAATCAAGAAGGTAAAAGAGAATCTCCGTCAGATTCCAAATAAAGGAATCGGATACGGGATATGCCGGTATTTGTCCGCGAATAACGACGATTTGATCTGGGGTGCCGAGCCGGAAATTGTCTTTAACTATTTGGGGCAGTTCGATCAGGATTTAGAAAATAACGACATGATTCTTTCGCCTTATTCCAGCGGAAAGCCCTCGAGTCAGCGGCAATCGCGGACCTTCCCGCTGGAGATCAACAGCATGGTGCTGGACGGGTCCTTATCGCTTGATCTCAGCTACAGCCGGAACGAGTACCGTCCGGAGACGATGGAGCAGCTGGCCCTCTATCTGCAGGAGAGCCTGCAGGCCATTATTGCCCACTGCGCAGCCCAAGAGCGGACTGAATTGACGCCGAGTGATGTTCAGTTCAAGGGATTAAGCGTAGATGAACTGAAACAAATTGCTGAGCAATCGCAGCCCATCGGAGAAATTGAGAATATTTACACCCTTACCCCCATGCAGAAGGGGATGTGGTTCCACAGCGCGATGGACCGGCAAGCGGGCGCGTATTTTGAACAAGCACGGTTTACTTTGCGGGGGACACTTGATGTGGATTTGTTCGCCAAAAGCTGGGCGGAGCTGGCAGCGCGTCACGATGTATTGCGGACGAATTTCTACAGCGCTAAGGACGGAGAACCCCTGCAAATCGTGTACCGGGATAAGAAGATCGGATTCGTTTATGAAGATTTGCTTCATCTACAGGCAGACGAGCAGACGCTGTACCTAGAGAATAAAGCAAGAGAAGACATGCTCCGGGGATTCGATCTGGAAAGGGATGCACTGGTCCGGGTAACGGTCATGCGAATAGGAGAAGAAACCTATCGAGCGTTATGGAGCTTCCAGCACATTCTAATGGATGGCTGGTGCCTGCCGCAGCTCATGCAGGATTTGTTCCAGACGTATGCAGCCTTGCTGCATACTAAGCTTCCTGAACGAACAATCGTGCCCCGGTACAGTCAATATATCGAGTGGCTGGAGAAACAGGACGAGTCGGCCGCTTCCCGCTACTGGTCCGAATACCTGGGAGGGTATGAAGGGCAAACTTCTCTGCCGTCTAAGAAGAACGAACCGCAGATCGAAGGGTACATTCAAGAACATGTCGTGTGTGAATTGGGCAAAAACTTGAGCAGCCGGATGGACGTGGTGGCGAAGCAGCACCAGGTGACACAGAATACTTTGCTCCAGGCAGCTTGGGGTATTCTTTTGCAGAAATATAACGGAACCGGCGATGCGGTGTTCGGCAGTGTCGTATCCGGAAGACCCGCCGAAATTCCCGGAATCGAAGAGATGATCGGGCTGTTTATAAATACTATTCCGGTTCGTGTCGCATGTGGAGCTGAAGAGTGTTTTGCCGATGTGATGGCAAGGATGCAGGAACAGGCGCTGGAGTCCGGCCGTTACGACTACTATCCGCTGTATGAGATTCAGGCAAGAAGTACGCAGAAACAAGGTCTCGTTAATCATATTATCGCGTTCGAGAATTATCCGATGGATGAGCAGATGGAACAGGCAGGGGAAGCCGGCAGCGGCGGGCTGAAGATCACGGATGTGGACATGTCGGAACAAACGAACTATGACTTTACGGTGACCGTGCTTCCGGGAGAAGAACTGGTGATTCATTTCGACTACAACGCTCAAGTGTTTGAACGAGCGGATATCGAGAGGCTGAAGGGGCATCTGGTTTATGTGCTGGAGCAGATCACAGCTTATCCCCGAATTGCAGTAGGGGAAATAGAACTGACGACGGCACCGGAAAAAGCCGAGATCATCGAACGGTTTAATGACACGTTCACGGAGTTTCCGCGCGATAAGACCCTGCATCAATTATTCGAGGAGCAGGCAGACCGTATACCGGATGCGGTGGCGGTTGTATTCGGGAATAAGCAGTTAACCTACCGGGAGCTGCGCGGTAGAGTGAACAGATTGGCCAGAACCCTGAGACTTAAAGGAGTGGGCAGGAATAGTCTAGTTGGAATTATGGCGGAACGTTCTCTGGAAATGATTACAGGTATTCTGGCGGTTCTAAAAGCCGGGGGAGCTTATGTGCCGATTGATGCCGAATATCCGGAGGAACGTATCCGGTACATGACTCAGGATTCGGGAGCGCAGGTGATGCTGGTGCAGCGGCATCTGCAGGAGAGGGTAGCGGGGCCGTGCAGTCTGGTCGTACTGGATGACGAACTGGCTTATCATGCGGACGAGTCGAATCTGGAACCGATGAACGATTCCGCCGATCTGGCATGTGTCATTTACACATCCGGAACGACAGGCAACCCCAAAGGTAACTTAGTTGCGCACCGCAATATCGTCCGGATCGTCCGGAATACCAACTATATCGATATTATCGAGAGTGACCGGGTTCTTCAGATGTCGAGCTATTCGTTTGACGGGGCGATCTTTGATATTTTCGGAGCTTTGACCAATGGAGCGAGGCTGGTTCTTATACCACGGGAGACCATGCTGGAGATCGGGGAATTGGCGGCTTTAATCAAGCGGGAGCAGATCTCCGTTGCGCTAATTACAACGGCATTCTTCAATGTTCTCGTGGATGTGAATGTCGAGTGCCTGGGACATATGCGGGCCATCGTGTTTGGTGGCGAGCGTGTATCCGTCAGTCATGTACAAAGGGCTCTAAGGCATATAGGACCCGGCAAAATCATCCATGCATACGGCCCATCGGAGAGCACGGTCTATGCAACTTATTATGTGGTGAACGAAGTGGAGGCCGGTGCCGTCAACGTGCCGATCGGACGGCCGATCAGCAATACGTCTGCCTTCATCTTAAACGGCAGCGGCAAGCTGCAGCCGGTTGGTGTGGCAGGGGAACTCTGCATAGCCGGGGAGGGCCTGGTACGGGGCTACCTGAATCGTCCTGAACTGACGGCAGAGAAATTCGTGGACAATCCGTTCGCACCGGGAGAAAGAATGTACCGGACAGGCGACTTGGCCAGATGGCTGCCGGACGGCACGATCGAGTATGTCGGGCGGATGGATGATCAAGTGAAAATCCGGGGTTTCCGGATCGAGCTTGGCGAGATCGAAGCGCATCTGCTGAAAGTGGAGTCCATCCAGAAGGCGACGATCGTTGTCCGGGAATCCGCCAGCGGTGAAAAGCAGTTATGCGCATACTTCGTAGCGAATAAAGATCTTCCAGCGAGCGGGCTGAGAAGTGAGCTTGCCGGGGAGCTGCCGGGTTATATGATTCCGTCCTACTTTGTTCAATTGGAGGACATGCCGTTAACGGCTAACGGCAAAGTCGACCGGAGAGCACTGCCTGCACCGGAAGAGAGCGTGCATACGGGGGCTGAGCATATCGAGCCGCGCACCCCGCTGGAACTTGATTTATCGGTTCTGTGGAAATCCGTTCTAGGGCTTGAAAGGGTTGGGGTTAAGGATAACTTTTTCGAACTCGGGGGACATTCCTTGCGCGCAACGACACTGGTCAGCAAACTGCATCAGGAAATGAATATTGTGCTGCCGCTGAGGGATGTGTTCCGGTACCCGACGATTGAAGAGATGGCTCAGGTTATTGCCCGGTTGGAGGAACAGGACTATTCAGCTATTCCGGCAGCGGCGGAGGCTGACTATTATCCGCTCTCTTCGGCGCAGAAGCGTCTATTTATTCTGCATCAGCTGGAAGGGGCGCAGCAGAGCTACAACATGCCGGGGGCGATGCTGCTCGAAGGGAGCATAGACCGGAAACGCCTCGAAGAAGCGTTCCGCGGACTGATAGCACGCCACGAGACGCTGCGTACCGGATTTGAGATCGTAAGCGGCGAAGCGGTGCAGCGGGTCAGCCGGGAAGCGGATTTTGCCGTGGAATATGTTCAAACAAGCGAAGAGAAAGCCGGACAGGTTGTCCGCGATTTTATCCGATCGTTTGATCTGGCGAAACCGCCGCTGCTGAGAGTAGGGCTCATTGAGCTAGGCCCGGAGCGCCATATTCTGCTGCTTGATATGCATCATATTATCTCGGACGGTGTGTCGATGGACGTGCTGGTGGAGGAGTTTGCCCGTTTGTACAGCGGAGAACAGCTGGAACCGCTGCGTATCCAGTACAAGGATTATGCGGTATGGCAGCAGTCCGATGTCCAGCAGGAGCAGTTAAAGGTGCAGGAGGCCTATTGGCTGGATATTTATCAGGGAGAGCTGCCTGTTCTGGAGATGCCCGCCGATTATGCGCGTCCGGCTGTGCAAAGCTACGAAGGGCATGCGATTGGATTTTTCATAGATGAGAAGAAGAACGGGGAATTGCAACGCCTTGCAGCCCAAAGCGGCTCGACACTCTACATGGTGCTTCTCGCGGCTTACACGATTCTGCTGCACAAATATTCGGGTCAGGAGGATCTGGTCGTGGGAACCACGATTGCGGGCAGGAACCACGGAGATGTACAGCCGCTGATCGGCATGTTCGTCAATACACTGGCCATCCGTAATTACCCCTCCGGTGAGAAAACATTCTTATCGTATCTGGAAGAGGTTAAGGAAACGACCTTGGGTGCTTACGACCATCAGAACTACCCGTTCGAAGAGCTGGTGGAGAATGTTCAGGCGTCGCGGGATTTAAGCCGTAATCCGATTTTTGATACGATGTTTTCCTTGCAGAATACGGAAAGCAAAGAGTTTGAGCTTCAGGGACTTCGAATGGCGCCGTATCCGAGCGATTTTGCAATGGCGAAATTTGATTTGAGCCTGGATATATCCGAAGAGGGCGGCGGTCTGGATTGCAGCCTGGAATATGCGGTTTCCTTGTATAAAAGGGAGACGGCAGAGCGGTTGGCGAAGCATTTCGAGCAGCTGCTCGAAGCGATTGTAAGCCAACCGGAGGCAAGGATTGCAGCGCTGGATATAATGACCGCAGAAGAGAAACAGCAGATCCAGCAGGAGTTCAATGCGGAGCCTGCCGGTGAACTTCCGCCGGTGCAGCCGCTCTACCGGTTGTTCGAAGAACAGGCCGCACTTACGCCAGCGCAAGCGGCGGTTGTGTATGAAGATACGCAGCTGACCTACGGCGAGCTGAATGAACGGGCCAGTCGCCTGGCCGCAGCGCTGCGGGCGGGCGGCATCGGCCGCGAAAGCATCGTCGGCATCTTGGCCGATCGTTCCGTGGAGCTGCTGGTCGGTGTCCTGGCGGTGTGGAAAGCCGGAGGCGCGTACGTGCCGATAGACCCGGATTATCCGCAGGACCGCATCCGGTTCATGCTGGAGGACAGCGGCGCATCCGTGCTGCTGACGCAGAGCCATCTGCTGGAGCGTACCCGGGCCTGGCTGGATGAAGGAGTGGCGCTGCCGCTGCAAAGCGTTCTGTGTCTGGATGACGAGGAATCTTACAGCGCACTCGGCGTAGATGTTGCGGGTGTGGATGCATCGTACAGCGCAGCTGGAGTGAATGCTGCTGGAGTGAGTGCAGCTGACATGAATACATCCATCAATGATAACCACGACAACACAGCACGCATGGAAGATCTAGCCTACGTGATCTACACGTCGGGAACGACGGGACGCCCCAAGGGCGTCATGATCGAGCACCGCAGCCTCGTCAACACGGCAGCGNTGAAGCAAGATCTAGCCTACGTGATCTACACGTCGGGAACGACGGGACGCCCCAAGGGCGTCATGATCGAGCACCGCAGCCTCGTCAACACGGCAGCGGCTTATCGCCGCGAGTACCGCCTGGACCGGTTCCCGGTCCGGCTGCTGCAGCTGGCGAGCTTCTCCTTCGACGTCTTCGTCGGGGACATCGCGCGCACGCTGTATNCGGTTACAGTACCGCCTGGACCGGTTCCCGGTCCGGCTGCTGCAGCTGGCGAGCTTCTCCTTCGACGTCTTCGTCGGGGACATCGCGCGCACGCTGTATAACGGCGGAACGATGGTGATCTGTCCGAAGGACGACCGCATCGACCCGGCCCGTCTGCACGGCTGGATTCGCGACTGCGGGATTACCGTGTTCGAATCGACTCCGGCGCTCATTGTGCCGTTCATGGACTATGTCGCCGAACACGGACTGGATATGAGCTCCATGGAGCTGCTGATCACGAGCTCCGACAGCTGCAGCGTGGGAGATTACCGGCTGCTGCAGGAGCGTTACGGCTCGCAGTTTAGAATCATCAACAGCTACGGCGTAACCGAAGCGGCGATTGATTCGAGCTACTACGATGAGCCGCTTGCACTCCTGCCGGAGAANTTACGGCTCGCAGTTTAGAATCATCAACAGCTACGGCGTAACCGAAGCGGCGATTGATTCGAGCTACTACGATGAGCCGCTTGCACTCCTGCCGGAGAAGGGCAGCGTGCCGGTCGGCAAAGCGCGGCTGAACGCCCGCTTCTACATCGTGGACACGCATTTAAACCCGGTACCGGTCGGAGTGCTCGGTGAGCTCTGCATCGGCGGACCGGGGGTGGCCCGCGGGTACTTGAACCGTCCCGAGCTGAATGCGGAGAAGTTCGCAGACAGTCCGTTCGCGGACGGAGAGCGGCTGTACCGTACAGGCGATTTGGCGCGCTGGATGCCAGACGGCAACGTGGATTTCATCGGCCGGATCGACCACCAGGCCAAAATCCGGGGGTACCGGATCGAGATCGGCGAAGTGGAGTCGCAGATTCTGAAGATAGAAGCGGTTCGCGAAGCCGTTGTGACCATCCGGGAGGATGAGAGCGGTCAGAAAGCGC
>NZ_LMXH01000016.1:2098-2959 GCF_001541095.1 Paenibacillus sp. FJAT-26967 | reverse complement strand
CGCGAGCGAGCTGAGAAGCCTACTTGCCCGGGAACTGCCGGGTTACATGATTCCGTCGTACTTCGTGCAGCTGGAGCATCTGCCGCTGACGCCGAACGGGAAGATCGACCGTAAGGCGCTGCCCGCTCCGGAAGGAAGCGCAAGCGGCGGATCGGACTATCTCGCCCCGCGGACACCGCTGGAAGCGAAGCTGGTCGAGATCTGGCAGGCCGTGCTTGGACCTGTCACCATCGGTGTGAAGGATAATTTCTTCGACCTCGGCGGGCATTCCCTGCGCGCCACGACGCTGGTGAGCAAGATTCACAAAGAGCTGAACGTCGACTTCCCGCTGCGGGACGTGTTCCGCTGCTCCACCGTGGAAGAGATGGCGCAGGCGATTGCCCGGATGGAGGAAGGTTCGTACTCGTCCATCCCTGTGGTGGAGACAAGAGAGCACTATCCGCTTTCTTCGGCGCAGAAGCGTCTGTTTATTCTGCACCAGCTGGAGGGCGCGGAGCAGAGCTACAACATGCCGGGGGCGATGCTTCTTCAAGGGAAGCTGGAGCGTGAGCGCTTCGAAGAGGCGTTCCGCGGGCTGATCGCCCGCCATGAGACGCTGCGCACCGGCTTTGAGATGATAGACGGCGAAGCGGTGCAGCGGATTTACCGGGAAGTTGACTTTGGCGTGGAACATTTCCGTATGAGCGAAGAGGCGGCGGGGGAAGCCGTGCGCAGCTTTATCCGTACGTTCAATTTGGCGAAGCCGCCGCTGCTGCGGGTCGGGCTTATCGAGCTGGAGCCGGAGCGTCATATCCTGCTGTTCGATATGCATCACATTATCTCGGACGGGGTGTCGATGGACGTGCTCGTGGAAGAGTTTGT
>NZ_LMXH01000016.1:0-1908 GCF_001541095.1 Paenibacillus sp. FJAT-26967 | reverse complement strand
GCTTATCGAGCTGGAGCCGGAGCGTCATATCCTGCTGTTCGATATGCATCACATTATCTCGGACGGGGTGTCGATGGACGTGCTCGTGGAAGAGTTTGTCGGCTTATACAGCGGAGATAAGCTTGAGCCGCTGCGCATCCAGTACAAGGATTATGCCGTATGGCAGCAGTCCGAAGCGCAGCAGGAGCAATTGAAGCGGCAGGAAGCCTACTGGCTGGATGTATATCAAGGAGAACTGCCTGTTCTGGAGATGCCGGCTGATTATGCGCGTCCGGCGGTGCAAAGCTACGAAGGACATACGCTTGAATTTGTCATGGATGAGAGTAAGAGCGAGGCCTTGAAGAAGCTGGCGGCCCAAACCGGTACGACGCTGTATATGGTCCTGCTTGCGGCTTATACCATCCTGCTTCATAAGTACACGGGTCAGGAAGACGTGGTCGTAGGTACGCCTATTGCGGGAAGAAATCATGGGGATGTTCAGCCGCTGATCGGAATGTTCATTAACACGCTGGCCATTCGTAATTATCCGGCCGGAGAGAAGAGTTTCCTCACCTATTTGGAGGAAGTGAAGGAAACGACTCTGGGTGCTTTCGAGAACCAGAACTATCCGTTTGAAGAACTGGTGGACAAGGTGCAGGTAGCCCGTGATCTGAGCCGCAACCCGCTTTTTGATACGATGTTTACTCTGCAAAATACAGAAAATAAAGATTTCGATGTAGAAGGCCTTCAACTGGAGCCCTATCCGAGTGACTATGGGATGGCCAAATTTGACCTCAGTCTGGACGTTATGGAAGACAGCAAGGGCTTGGACTATACCATTGAATATTCGACCGCTTTGTATAAAAGGGAGACAGTAGAGCGGTTGGCGAAGCATTTCGAGCAGCTGCTCGAAGCGATTGTAATCCAACCGGAGGCTAGAATTGCAGCGCTGGATATGATGACCGCAGAAGAGAAACAGCAGATCCAGCAGGAGTTCAATGCGGAGCCTGCCGGTGAACTTCCGCCGGAAGAGCCGCTCTACCGGTTGTTCGAAGAACAGGCCGCACTTATGCCAGCGCAAGCGGCGGTGGTGTATGAAAATACGCAGCTGACGTACGACGAGCTGAATGAACGGGCCAGTCGCCTGGCCGCCGTGCTGCGTACGGGCGGCATTGGCCGCGAAAGCATCGTCGGCATCCTGGCTGACCGCTCCGTGGAGCTGCTGGTCGGTGTCCTCGGGGTGTGGAAAGCCGGAGGCGCGTACGTACCGATAGACCCCGATTATCCGCAGGACCGCATCCGGTTCATGCTGGAGGACAGCGGCGCATCCGTGCTGCTAACGCAGAGCCATCTGCTGGAGCGCACCCGGGCCTGGCTGNTCCGCAGGACCGCATCCGGTTCATGCTGGAGGACAGCGGCGCATCCGTGCTGCTAACGCAGAGCCATCTGCTGGAGCGCACCCGGGCCTGGCTGGACGAGGGAGTGGCGCTGCCGCTGCAAAGCGTGCTGTGCCTGGACGACGAGACAGCGTACAGCGCAGCTGGTGTGGATGCTGCTGGCGTGAATGCAGCGAACAGCGCAGCCGGAGTAGATGCAGCTGGCGTGAATGCAGCGAACAGCACACTCAGCGTAGATGCTGCTGGCGTGAATGCAGCGTACAGTGCAGCCGGTGTGGACGCTGCTGGAGCGAATGCAGCGAACAGCGCAGCCGGAGTAGATGCAGCTGGCGTGAATGCAGCAAACAGCACACTCAGCGTTGATGCTGCTGATATGAATGCAACGTACAGCGCAGCCGGTGTGAGTGCAACTGACGTTAACGACAGCGAAGCGCGCATGGAAGATCTAGCCTACGTGATCTACACGTCGGGAACGACGGGACGCCCCAAGGGCGTCATGATCGAGCACCGCAGCCTCGTCAACACGGCAGCG
>NZ_LMXH01000015.1 GCF_001541095.1 Paenibacillus sp. FJAT-26967 | reverse complement strand
AGCTCAAAAAGTTAATGCTGACGAGAATTTCTTCTCTGTTTAGCGTCCTGATTGCTCAAGACGTTTCAATCACTCGTTGTTCAGTTTTCAAAGGACAATTTTGTAAAGGCTTGTCGGCCTTTGTCGCATCCGCTCGTTTTTTAGCGGCGACTTTTTTATAGTACCACATTCACCCTGTGTGATGCAAGTATTTTTTTCTTAAGCCCGATTCACTTGCTACTTCAGCTGTCCGCCTGGACATGTTCTCCGAAGGGGCGAGATTTAATTTACCATGAAAACCAGATGGAAGTCAACACTTTTGTCGAATAAAATTTTCCCGCTTACTTCAAAAGGCATTTTGTGCTTTACAAAGCACCTTATACATACAAAAAGACAACCCAATAGGGCTGTCTGGGGGTTCCGCAGGACTTAAGGATGAAGCGTATACCGCATCAACAATTCCGAACATTCATCATCCGCAGGTACAGCCACTTCTTTGACGAGTGTTTTTTTGACAAGTTTATGCAGGAGTTGAGAAAGGTTAATACCCAAGCCTTGAATTTCGGAACGCTCCATAAGTTCTTCAATACTCCATGGCTCTGGGCGGGAACCCAGTACATCGATTAACGGTTTGCAGCAGCTTGCCATTTTGGACATAACGGAAAATTCACAGGCCAGCAGAACCAGTTGAATACGCTGTTTGAGCGTTTCTTTGCTCGTGGTTAACTCTTCATAAAGTTTGTAGACCCCCGTGTTAATCGTCCGAACCTGGTTCCATACCGCATCCCGAGGAATCTGTCCCTCTTCAATAATGACGATCCGCGCCCAGTGCTTCAATGCCTCCAGAATATTCTGGTAAGCATCGAGCAAGTGTTCATCAAGTATGTAAGTTTTGCTCTGCAAATATTTGTGCAAGAATAGCGAGAACTCAGACAACAACTGCCGTTCATGCTGCTCTTTGGCGTAAGCAAGCATCTGTATACCACTGTTTTCTAACTGCATGTGACGATCCAAACAAGATCTCCCCTTTCAATAGACCGTTACGTTAGTACGGCTCACTCCGCTCCCGCACTACTGCCCTACTAAAGTAGATTTCGCCTTCTTTCTTGTATACAAAGGTTGTCTTCTATATAATGATGTATGGAGTTGTGAAGGCTTGGCTGGCAGGGATAATTAGTCTTATTAAGCTTATTATGCTCGCTAACGAGGACTCCCGCGAGGCCTCAGGTAGATCTAGTTCCTTATAAACAAGTAATTCTACTTCCCCAGACAGTTTCCTGCTTAAAAATACGTTGAAATTACAATTTAATTATGAAAATAGTTTGAGAAAGAAGGGACACCAATGCTTTTAAAATCAAGCAAAATTAATGAATTCAGACTGTGGGGCCTGCTGCTCACCATGGGCGGTATGCTGGTTATGATTATCGGTCTGGCGGGTGTCGTATTTGATTGGGGCACGATCGGCCGTGTTATTGCAGGCATTTTCCTCATCATCGGATTAATCAGTATGCTCGGAAGCATGGCTATCTATTTCTGGGCCGGCATGATGTCAACTTCAGCTGTTGCACTTGATTGTCCAGAATGCGGCAAGCGGACGAAGATGATCGGCAAGACGGACCGCTGCATGTTCTGCAAGACCATTCTGACAGTCGATCCCGCCCTGGCTTCAGAGCAAGCGGATACGGAAGTCATAGTTAACGAACCAGATACAAAAGAAGCTGCGCAAGACACTGCAAGGAATTAAGAGTCAAAAAAGCTGCTTTCCTAAATGGAATGCAGCTTTTTTTATTTTATTTATCAGATAAGAAAATTAGTCCCGCTTCGAAAGATCGGATTGTATGATTTGCCATAAAGCCGGATCTTCAAATCCCCGTCTCCAACTCGCGACACCGGCCAAGTCATACTTGTGCACAAGCTCTATGCGAGATTGAATCGAGGTTGCATCCTCCAGCCAGATACGATTTAACTGGCCGTTCTCAGTATACTCAACATAATTCTGACCGGATTTCTCATCGAATATGGGCTTGAGTCCCTTTTCCTCTATGAGTTTGCGAGGTTTTTCCATAAAGACAGCTTTGGAACTGACCTTCGTTCCTTCTCCTGTTTTCTCCTCTGTCCAAATACGCGTGTAAAAGGGGATTCCCAGAACAAGCTTGGAAGGCGGGATCTTATCCTCCTCCAAAAGACCACGCAGTGAACGCTCCACCCATGGAATAGAAGCGACCGAACCGGACTTAGGGCTTGAGGCCCAATGCTCATCGTATGCCATTAATATCATGTAATCGGCAACCGCGGCGAGTGCAGGGCGGTCATAGATTCGGCTCCAGGAGTCACTCCCCGATTTGGCTGTTACATCAACCGATACAATTAAACCTTTGGCATGAAGCAGTGGAGTCATTTCTCTTAGGAACTGGACTAGCAGAACACCATCCGATTTATTCATATTCTCAAAATCGACATTGATACCCTGAAGATTGTACTGTTCTGCAAAAGCAAGCAACTGCTTAATCATGTGAATGCGGGTTTCATAGGATGCGAGTGCTTCTCCTGTCATAACGGGCTCGAAGGAATTGCTGACCAAGGCCCAAACCTGGTAGTCGCGACTGTGTGCCCACTTGACGTAGTCGGCGTTCGCCAGACTCTTCAAGTTGCCTTGTCCGTCCGCCAGATGAAACCAAGTCGGACTGATCACATTCAAGCCGGGCATCTCTGGAATTGAAGCGGTTTGGGGATTCCCCTTGACGACATGCTCCCAGGTCATATTCAGCTTACCTTGCGGCTTCCATCTGGAGATGGCGGGCTCAGTCTTACGCTCCGGAATAACCTCTTCTGTTTCTTCTGTCACGCTCGCAGCAGGTATGAAGCCCACTGCTCCGCTGGTCCGCTGTACTTTGTACCATCCTTTCACTTCTTCCCAGATCAGAATCTTCTCATCTTGAGGAACCATTGAAACAATAGGCATACGCTTGGCAGGTCCTGTACGGAGCTCTATTCCGCTCTCTTTATTTAATCGCCCCCAGCGCAAACGTTCGCCCGGAGTGAACATCAGAATGGCTCCCGAATCAGCAGATTCGCGCAGATCTATACCGTATACCTGTTTAAGTATGTCGACGGGGAGAAATAGCTGGTCCCCTTGCTTTTGCATAGTTGAAGTAAGCGGGAAGGTCTGCAAGTTAACTGAAGCAGCCGTTTGATCTGTCTGTAACCGAACGACTTTGTCCTCTGTTGTAAGAATAACGGAGGCTGTACCTGGTTCGCTGCGAACCGTAGGATCTATCCATTGCTGAACGAGATCCAAAGGAAGTTTCAGCTCTTTTTGCCGGCCAATTGCGGAAATCTCGTAGGCTTGTCCTTGATAAAATACGGGTTTGTCCAGTTTCATATAATCCGGCTGTACTTCTTCCTTGCTCGGCAGCACTTGCATACCTAAGTAGGTTATACCGGCTATAAGGAGGAATAGAAGCACAAAATTACGAAACCGGTTACGGGTTCCAGGGCGTCCTGTTGAACTGGGCTGCCTGTCATTCAAATGTAAGTGCACATCCTCTCAGGAAACGATACAAAAAAGAAAAACGTATCACCGCGCCCGGTAATAAAGAGCGGTAATACGTTCGCGTACTACATGTATGGAAGATTGGGACCCTATTAATGGGTCATAGATCCAGCGCAATCAGGGCAAATTCCAACAACTTCTAGCCTATGTCCTGCTACCCGGTACCCGGTCTGCTGTGCAGCAACATGCTCCACATCCACCACCGGAGAGTAATCAAAATCAGAAATCTTGCCGCAGTGCTCGCACCGCGCATGATAATGATCGGACAGGTCAGCATCGAAACGACTGGAACCATCGCCATAAGTTAATTCACGCACTAACCCCGCATCTATGAACACCTTGAGGTTATTGTAAACCGTGGCAACGCTCATATTCGGAAATTTAGATTCCAACGCCTTGTAAATCTCATCAGCCGTAGGGTGGTTGAAGGAGTCGAACAAGTACGTCAAAATCGCGTACCGCTGCGGAGTCATGCGAACACCGGTCGTTTTAAGTTTAGCAAGAGCTTCTTCCAAATGTTCAGACATGATTCTCACCACCTGTTGTTAGGAGTTGTACGTATTTACAGGAAACACATGCACTACCTTTCTTCTATTGTACGTGTCTGAAAATGCACTTGTCAACGACTGGTTCCGGCTGATTGAAGCTTCTTTACATTTTCAGGTTATTTTCTTTTGCTTTCCCAGATATAAAGTGCTAGCCCTGCAAGTATCAAAATACCCGCCCCAAAGTAGGAAGCGAACAACTGAAACAGAGATTCAAGCCACGCCGGTTTACTGCTCGCCAGGAAAAGAAAGACGCCGGCGGCAATAAGCAGAAATCCGAAACTGCTGTTCTTGCTAAGCTTGTGAACCGAATCATTGTACATATCCGGATCTCCATAATACCGGCTGCGGTTAACAGCATCAGTAAGCTGCAGGGACTCAAAAACGTTATAGCAGTAAATGACCGGCAAAATGAGAGAGAATAACGTAATCATAGGCACATTCGGAGCTCCCTCACGCGATGCAAACAAAACGATCCCGAAAATGTCGGTGACGATCAGCAGCATAATGAACAGTCCACGGTGCATAGCGCCTAAGTAGAACTGCCCTGTCCCCGGAACAAGGAAGGAAAGAAGCATGGACAGCCATTTTTTCTTGGGTGCCTGTTGCATATAAGGTGGATAAGGGGGCGGCATATGAAAAGAGGATTCCGGCGGGTAAGTCCGGTGCCTTTCTTCATAAAAGTATTCTTCTGCAAGATCCTCAGTGCCGGGTTTGCCTTCCGATTTATATTGCTGCTGTGTCATTGAACAGCCTCCTGTCTGTGTAACGTACTGGTCTTGCAATCTACTAGGTAATCCGGTCAGAGACTTGATGAATAAAGTTCGACCATTCCAGCATGTGAGAGTTCAGCAGCTTCACCAGTCCCGAGTTGATAAACATATAGGTAGCCGCTGTAGCCACGAAAAGATGAATCAGCCCTGAGCGTCTCTGCTTGTGTTTCCATTCCCGGGAAGCTGATGTGGAAAGCTCTCGATCTTTGGAAAGAATCTGATCCATAACTCGTTCTGTAAAATCATCAGAAGGATGGAGCGGCTTCTGGCGATTCAATTCTTCCATAAGTGAAGAAGGAAGTTCATCATTACCGGGAAGCACGTGACGCGGCGGTTGATTCGGCCGCCTCGGTGTTTGTTCGCGCATCTGGATACACCCCCAACCATTTTTGTTTCAGCATTGCCTTGCCCCGGTACAAACGGGTCTCAATCGTTTTGAGCGGAAGATCGGTAACATCTGCTATTTCCTGATACGACAACTGCTTAAAATGATACAAATACATAACCAGCCGATACTTCTCCGGTAATTCAGCGAGCATCCGGTGTAGAGTATCGCTCTCTTCATGGCGGATGGCCTGCTCTTCCGGCTCCGTGCGCCTATCGACCAGCCATGTCTTCAATCTATCCAGCAACGGGACCACAGGCCTGCGTCTTTGCGCTCTAAGGTAATCGGTTACGAGATTAACCGTCATCCGGTACAGCCATGTTGTGAACTTGCTTTCTCCCCTGAAGTGAGACAAAGAACGAAACAATTTCAGAAACACGTCCTGGGACAGATCCTCTGCGGTTTCGCGTTGGTTCACCATACGGAAAATCAGCGTGTAGACATAGCTTTTGTGCCGGTCCACCAAATAACGGTATGCTTCCGCATCCCCCTGCCGGACCCTTTCTACCAGCTGTTCATCTGTCAGGTGTTCCATTGCATCACCGCCTTTCGTCTTATGTTCTCCAAGATATCATGCCCGGGCATTCGTTACTATTTCATTGGACGCCCAAATTAAAATTATCCCTTCAAAAAAATTAAAACAGGGCATTCCGCCCTGTTTCTCTTCTCTAGCCTATTCCATTGTAACACCGATCACGCCGTCAACCTGTCGAATATCTTCAAGAAGGGACGGCACAATGCTGGCTTTAGGTATGATGACATTGAGATAAATATAAACGGTCTGACGCTCATCTTCCTCATCTTCGTCAATCCCCATTTTCCGGATTTCGATTTTACGATTATCCAGAATAGTGGAGATACTTCCCAAGTTTCCGGGCTGGTCCTGTGCGTGGACACGAATCGTGTGACGTTTTCTGGCTCCGAAATATTTGTGCTCCACTTTATTTAAAATCCACAAGCTGATAATGACCATGAAACAGGATAGTATCGCTGCATAATAAAAACCGGCACCGACTGCAAGACCGATTGCGGCTACGACCCACAAGGAGGCAGCCGTAGTCAGACCGGATACGGAGAAACCGTTGCGGATAATAGTTCCGGCCCCCAGGAAGCCTATTCCGCTGACAACCTGCGCAGCAAGGCGGGAAGGGTCCATACGTACGCTGGGTTCATTAACAAAAGCGCTAAACCCGTATATGGATAAAAGCATAATCAGGGCGGAACCGACACAAACAAGGATATGTGTTCTAAATCCTGCTGCCTGATTGCTTATCTCCCTCTCAAAACCGATGAGACCTCCGAGAACAAGCGCTATAATTAGCCGGATCGTTAAGTCTAGCTGTCCAATTACCCAAGGATCGTTCAATTCTTTCTCGCCACTCCTTCCTATGTACCGTTATTTCTCCTCTGTTAAGGATATGTCATTCATTCGCGCAAATGTTATCAGTGTGACAGAGGGTGCAATTGTCCGGGCGCTTGACGGATGAAAGCCAAACTTGCTGTACAAGAGGATCGCAGGTTCATTAGTTTCACCGGTCGAGACAACAAATTTGCTCGCATCCGGATGTCCCTCCAGCAGATGCCTCATGAGCTTGGATGCGATCCCCTTGCGAAAATGCCCGGGATGAACCATCATGCGAGTGATAGTCACTGTGCTTCCCGATTGTTCCCAAGCAATTGCCCCCGCTAGCACCTCCGCATGCCCCTGCGCCTGTGCCTCCGTTAGATAATACCCATTAAAGGTTTCTTTGGAACACTTCAAAGTAAGTGGAGAATCCTTGAGCGGGGGGATATCTTGGTAGCCTATCAACCGGGCTTCCACTATGTAAGAAGCCGTCTGGAGTGCAAGCAGCTCAAGAACCGCATGCACATCCTCTTTCGGAATTTGCCGGATCATTCGAAATCATTCTCCCCTCTTGTGATGGATGAGAAGAAAAGCAGCAGCCCTGTTCAGATGTGATAAAAAGGCATATCCACACGGATATGCCTTCTGCGGGTGATACATCCTCTTACTGCGCCTGCAAAACCTCTACAATAAGCTTGTTAACCAAGCCCGGGTTGGCTTTGCCTTTGGTTTCTTTCATCACTTGACCGACGAGGAAACCTATTGCCTTCTCTTTACCTGCTTTATAGTCGGCTACCGATTGCGGATTATTCGCTACCACCTGTTCAACGACGGATTTAATTGCGCCTTCGTCGCTGATTTGAACAAGCCCCTTCTCCTCCACGATCTGCTGAGGCTGCTTGCCGGTTTCTATCATTTCTTTGAAAACCGTCTTCGCGATTTTATTCGAAATCGTTCCCTTTTCAATTAAACCGATCATTTCCCCAAGTCCTTGACCGGTAATTTTGACATCATTAAAATCCAGGCCCCCTGCGTTAAGATAGCCTAACAGGTCGCCCATGATCCAGTTGGAGACAGTTTTCGCATCCGATGTATAACGAAGGCTTTCCTCGAAGAAATTAGCCATCTTCATGGAAGAGGTAATGACTTCCGCATCATAAGCCGGGAGCGCATATTCGCTGACATACCGGGCTTTGCGTGCATCTGGCAGCTCTGGAATAGTGGACTTCACACGGTCCTTCCATGCCTGATCAATATGCAGATTCACGAGATCCGGGTCCGGGAAATAGCGGTAATCATGCGATTCTTCCTTGCCTCGCATCGAGAAGGTCTTGCTCTGCCCCTCATCCCAGCGTCTGGTCTCTTGAACAACTTCATTGCCGCTGTTCAGAACGTCCGCCTGGCGGATTTCTTCATACTCCAGGCCGCGCTGTACGCCGCGGAAGGAGTTCATGTTCTTGAGCTCGGCTCTTGTGCCGAATTTCTCACGGCCTACTGGACGGAGGGAAATATTCGCATCGCAGCGGAGCGATCCTTCCTCCATCTTGACGTCCGAAACATCACAGTAAAGCATGATTGCACGCAGCTTCTCCAGATAGGCACGCGCTTCTTCCGGAGAACGGAGGTCCGGCTCCGATACGATCTCAACAAGCGGAGTGCCTACGCGGTTAAAGTCGACAAGCGAAGCATAGCCGCCATCCACATGCGTAAGTTTACCTGCATCTTCTTCCAGATGAAGGCGTGTAATGCCGATCCGTTTGGTCACGCCGTTCACTTCGATATCGATCCAGCCGTTCTCGCCTATCGGCTTGTCGAACTGGGAAATCTGGTAAGCCTTGGGCGAATCGGGATAAAAGTAGTTCTTGCGGTCGAATTTGGTGATGTCCGCAATCTCGCAGTTCAATGCCATAGCGGCTTTCATCGCGTACTCTACGGCCTGCTGGTTAAGAACCGGCAGGACGCCCGGATGTCCTAAGCATACCGGGCACGTATGAGTGTTCGGAGGTGCGCCGAACGACGTGGAGCAGCCGCAGAAAATTTTGGAGTTTGTATGCAATTCCACGTGAACTTCAAGCCCGATCACGGTTTCATATTTGGTTTCAGTCGCTGACAAAATGATCCCTCCTGGTACAATTTATAGCTGCGGGCGCTGCTTGTGATGATCGGTATTCTGTTCGAAGGCGTGTGCGACGCGCAGCACGGTTGCTTCATCCAGAGCCTTCCCGATGATTTGCAGACCGACAGGCATGCCGTCAACGAGGCCGCACGGCACACTGATGGCCGGAATTCCCGCCAAATTGACCGGAATAGTCAAGATATCGTTCAAATACATAGTCAAAGGATCGCCTACCTGCTCTCCGATACGGAAGGCCGTCGTCGGCGCAGTAGGTCCGATGACCACATCGTATTTCTCAAAAACCTGGTCAAAGTCCTGCTTGATCAGCGTGCGCACTTTCTGCGCTTTGAGGTAATACGCATCGTAATAGCCGGAGCTCAGCGCGTAGGTACCGAGCATAATGCGGCGCTTCACTTCCGGGCCGAAGCCTTCGCTTCTGGACATATGGTACATTTCCAGAAGATTATTGGCGTTGTCCGTACGCACGCCATAGCGAACGCCGTCATACCGCGCAAGGTTCGAAGAGGCTTCCGAAGAAGCCAGCAGGTAGTAAGCGGCGACCGCATATTCGGAATGCGGAAGGGAAACTTCCTCGACTACGGCTCCCATGCCTTCAAGCACGCGCAGCGCTTCTTCAATCTTCGCCTTCACCTGAGGATCCACACCGGAGCCCAGGTATTCCTTCGGCACCGCGATGCGCAGGCCTTGGACGTCTCCGGTCAATGCGGAGACATAATCCGGAATCTCCACGTTCGCAGACGTGGAGTCCTGCGGATCGTGGCCTGCAATCGTCTGCAGGACGTAAGCGGAGTCTTCCACATTCTTCGTGAGCGGACCGATTTGATCCAGAGAAGAGGCGAATGCGACAAGTCCGAACCGGGACACGAGCCCGTAAGTCGGCTTCAGGCCGACGACGCCGCAATAGGCAGCCGGCTGGCGGATGGAGCCGCCCGTGTCGGAACCGAGCGAGAAGTACACCTCGCCCGCGGCAACCGCAGCTGCCGAGCCGCCGCTGGAACCGCCGGGAACACGGTCAAGGTCCCACGGATTGCGTGTAGCATGGAAAGCCGAGTTCTCATTGGAGCCGCCCATTGCGAACTCATCCATGTTGAGCTTGCCGATTGAAACCGCCTGCGCTTCCTTCAGCTTGCGCATGACGGTGGCATCGTAAACCGGTGTAAAGTTCGACAAGAACTTGCTTGCGCAAGTTGTGGTAACACCCTCGGTTACGATATTGTCCTTGATCCCTGCGGGCAGCCCGAATAATAGACCGCGCGATTCCCCTGAGGCGATCTGCCCGTCCAGCGTCTTCGCCGCGCTGCGTGCCTGTTCCTCATCCAGCTTCAGGAACGCCTTTACTTTGCCGTCCACTTCACCGATCCGTTTGTATGATTGATCGACCAGCTCGGCAACGGATACCTTTTTGTCCAGCAGCTGTGTATGTAATTGCTGTAATCTCTGCTCAAATAAAGACAACTTAAGAAGCCTCCCCTCATAATGAAGAACCCTCCGTACACAAGCTTACCTGCACGGATACGTTCTTGTGTTATTCCATAACGGCCGGTACTTTAAACTGGCCTTCCTCTTCTTCGGGCGCGTTCAGCATCACTTTATCCAAAGACAGCGAAGGCTTCACCTGGTCCTCGCGCGTCACATTGCTGACCGAAATCGGATGGCTGGTAGGCTCTACGTGATCCGTATCCAGCTTATTAAGCTGCTCCGCGTATTTCAAAATAGCGTTAAGCTGCTCCGTAAACTGCTCTTTCTCTTCCTCGGAAAGATTAAGACGGGCCAGCTTGGCCACATGTTCTACATTCTGAATAGTAATGCTCACAGACGATTCGCACCCCTTTAATGTACACGCTGTACAAGTCAAATTCATTCTTCCTATTATAGCCTAGTTGTTTTTTGATCTCAATCGCTTTGCAAGCCGAAAAAAGAGAATATCGCCGTTTCCGGCTCTTTTCCTGTAATCCTTATCATAAACCGGTACCGCACAGCCAATAATCCGATCACGAAAAAGAAAAGGCAGCGCCCTTTTATCTATCCATACCTCTCCTTAGGGCTCAAGAAATCATATACTGCCTGAGGCAATAGATTGGGAGGTACTTTGTGTGAAAAAACGAAGCCCGGGGAACCCAGACGTTCTATCCAAAGCGGATCATCCCTTGCGTGTCCAATTGAGTAAAAAATCGGCTCAAAAAAAGAACCAGAACTATCGGATTATCATTCAAATGAATACAAAACCGAGCACTAAATCGGTAAAAGTTCTCCAAAAACATGTTCATCCCCATTCACTGCAGGTAAACCGGAAGCTGCCGCTGATCCACGCTGTATCGGCCAGCGTGTCCGCAAAGTGCATCTATAAATTGTGCGGATGCGGGGAGGTAGCGGCTGTCTACCTGGACCGGGTCCGGCATACAAGACTTCAGTATGCGACGCCGAGTATCGGATCGGATGCCGCCCGTAAAGCCGGATTAACGGGCAAAGGAATCGGTATAGCAGTCCTGGACACAGGCGTCTATCCGCACCCTGATTTAACCCGGCCGAAAACGCGAATCGTCGCTTTCCAAGATTTTATTGCCGGCCGCCGAACTCCATATGACGATAACGGACACGGTACGCATGTAGCTGGAGATGCTGCGGGCAGCGGGCGGCAAAGCGGCGGGCGGTACAGGGGCCCCGCTCCGGAGGCGGCTATTATCGGAGTCAAGGTGCTGGATAGCAGCGGTTCCGGGTTCGACTCCACCATCATCCAGGGTATCCAGTGGTGTATCGACCGCAAGAAGGAACTGGGCATCCGATTGCTCGTACTATCGCTCGGGGGACCGGCATTGACACCGCCAAGCCGCGACCCGCTGTGCCAGGCTGTCCGCAGAGCCACGCAGGCAGGGATCGCCGTATTCGCAGCCGCCGGCAACTCCGGCCCAGGCAAAGGTACGATCGAGTCGCCGGGCATTGAGCCAAGCGCCATTACCATCGGCGCTGTCGATGACCATCGCACAAGCAGCCCGGCCAACGATACGATCGCCGCATTCTCCGGCCGCGGACCTGCTACCGGCGGCGGAAGCAAGCCCGATCTCGTCGCCCCCGGAGTAGGAATCATCTCGCTCCGGGCCCCGAGATCACAGCTCGATCGGCTGCTGCCGGGCAACCGCGTAGGAACTTATTATTTCCGGCTCTCCGGCACCAGCATGTCCACTCCGCTTGCTGCGGGAGCTGCGGCCCAGCTGCTTCAGAAACGACCGGAGCTGACGCCGGCCGCTCTGAAACGGCTGATGAAGCAGCGGGCTTTCAACCTGCGGCAGAATGCTGCGGCCCAGGGCAGCGGCGAAGTCAATGTAGGCTTTGCCGCACGAAGCTCTAAGCAGCGCCGCAGCCGGACAGCGAAACTTCAGGCCCGAACGGGAAGGTAGCCGTGGCAGCAAAGTCTGCCGGGCTATTAGAGCTGGGCGTAAGCAAGGTTTGTAGAATCCCGTGTCGTGAATATATGGGACGGATTACTGTAGGGGTTACCTTAGGGATTACCGGACTCCTGCAGCTGTAATGCACCTGTCCAATTCGATGGCACAATAAAAAAGAGGGCTCCCCTTAGTCTGCATTAGCAGCGGGATGCCCTCTTCGACCTACATATTCCGCGGTCCGAAGACCGCCCGTGAAACATCTATATCCAAGCGCGTAAATTCACCTGTTTAATGAAGTCTTCCGCACTTTGCACATCATTGCTTTGCTCAGCAACCACTTCAACGGTCTCGCCGTTCATCACCCGGTTGAATAACTCCTCATTACGCGTAGCCAGCGCAAAATCAATCAGCGCTTCTTTCTCCAGACGATCTACTTCCTGTCGAAGAAGAATTTCTTCCAGTTCAATATCGGAAGCTGGTACAAAGAGATGTTTATTGATCTTCGGCACTCGGATGACATAATCGAACATGTTGTCGTTGTTGCGGTCATATGCAATGACATAGGCATATTCACCGATAGGCAGGTTCTGCTCTAAATGGTCTTCTACTATAATGACACGCGATCCCAAGGACAGCATACGGATTCCCCCTTTCACATGCTGATCGGCCTGCCGCTTCCTGCTCCCGTTCTATCAACGTCTTAGCCGCTAATGGAACATGAACAATCGAACAATACACTCCTCTGAATCTAGCATGGATTAGTAACATCGTACTAAAAAAAGAGAATGCTGTCCACAGGACCATTGCTAGTTTCCGACAGAAATGATCACAGAGTGCATTTCCTTATATCGCGATAATTCCTTCACGTGAGATCGTGAGTTTCTCAAACCCTGCTTCCGTTATAACATAGGTATTCTCAATCCCCACGACACCTTCGCCGGGAAAGGTAAACTTGGGTTCAATGGCAATCACCATTCCCGGCTGGAGCGGATATTTGAATCCTTTGGCAAGCACCGGAAATTCATCAATTTCCAATCCGATGCCATGCCCCAGGAACTTAACCTGATCCCTGGCGAAGCCCATGTAATGATCTGCAAGCCCTTCGGCGGCAGCCGTATCCAGAGACTGCAGATAAAGGTGCTCCGCGATAGTCCCCGGTTTCAGCATCGCTTCCGCTTCTTGCAGAATGCGCTCGGATACCTCATATGCCCGCTGGAGATGTCCGGGTAACCCGCCGATCACAGCTATCCGGGTCTGATCGATGACATATCCGTCTATGCAGCAGCCGATATCGATCAGAATCGGCTCATTACGGCCGATCAGCCGAGTGCCGGCGCTCTGCGGGCTGGCTGGGCTAAGACCCCGGCCTCCTGCGGGTCCATCGAAATATGTCGGCTCGGCAGCCGAAGCCCCTGCAGCGACACACCCGGTAATAAGTTCGGAATTGTATGCGCGCATCCTCATGAGTCCGAGGTGTCCCTGCAGCCGGTTCTCCCGTTCGATGATAGTCATCAGCTCCAGTTCGGACATCCCTTCACGGATTCCGGAGATTGCAGCCTCGAGCGTCCGGTCGATGACAGCTGCCGCCTTGCGGATACAACCGATTTCGGCCGGGGATTTGATCATGCGGAGCTCCTTCACAAGAAGAGAGCCATCCTTCCACTTCACTCCTCCGAATGCCGCCTCCAGTCGCTGGAATTGTTGAACCGGAAGTACGTCCAGCTCCGTGGCGAGCAGCGCCTCCCGGCCCGGTGCAAAGATTCCGGGATACCGCTGTGCCAGCCGGTCCCTCAACGTCCGCAGGGAGCCGAGCTCCTCAACTTCAGCCGCCGACTCCTCACGTGCCCGCGTTATACTCCTGCGGACGATAAATAATGATTTCCCCTCTGCGGGCACAAATAAGTAGCCAGTCTGCATCGATCCGTTAAAATAAAACAAATCAACGTTATGATTGACTAGAAATCCGTCGATTCCGTTCGTCCGCATGACTTCCTGAAGCCTTTCCTGTCTATCCATATATTCGGTGTGCAAGCTGCCCTTCCCGTTCAAGATCAATCCCTCCCCTTCCCGCATATCGCCATCATAACTCGCGCAGTTTGTCTATGCAAACCGCCTAAAACAAGAAAAACCCTGCCTGGGCAGCGGGGTCTTCCGGTACTGCGGGGAGTTCAGACGTCAGGCCCAGTCACAGCCTCTTATATACCAAGGGGGGGGCTCTGCAGCGGAGCGAAGGCGGAGAAATAGAGACAAGAGCGATCACGTCGGCGGAGCAGATTCATGTTTCCTTGCCGTACTGACATGGCCTTGCTGTACCTCCTCAAAGCCGGAGAAGGCCCGTGGCAAAGGTAACAAAAAAACGCAAACTCCCGGCTATACAGCCAAAAGTTTGCGTGCTTCGCAAACGTTGCTATTACTCAACTCTTATATTTCCAAAATATCACAAAATGCAGCTGCGAGCAAGATAATGTTAGACAAATCTTTCTTCAGCCCCGGTTACTGACGATAATGTCCTGTTCAACGGGATCTGCGTAACGGAATCGTGAGTCAACCTAGCACTTCTTGTATCCTCCAAAGCTGCGTGTGATAATGACCAGCAAAATGAAAAGGACCAGAATCGAGGCTGAATTGTCTCCTTTTTTACATACCGGTTTATGCTTCACCGGGTAGCAGGACGGTACAGGCGGCGGACAATGAGGTTTGTGACTGGATACATACACATGGGTCGATTGAATGACCGGAGCAGGCAGCGGGGTAGGGACTGGAGCGGGAGCCCATTGTTGGGGCATGGGTGCCGGAGCCCACTGCTGAGGCATTGGTGCTGTCGCCAGCGGCTTAGGCATAGGCGCCGGGCTTATGACTTGGGGCTGAGTAGTCGGAGCATTGTAAATAGGGCCAGTATAAGGTTTTTTTACGTATTCCATGGTTGGCTACCTCCTATATATGCGCAAAAATTGGTTTATTCCGATAAAAAGCTGTAGGCTTTCGGCCTTACACCAACAGTCTATGGGGCAAATCCCCGCCGGAACACGGTATATACCTATGTCTGTTAAAATAGGTTTTCGCTGAGGCACCGGTGACCGGAGGCATAACCAAAAAAGCCCATTCAGAAGAATTCTTCCGAATGGGCTTTGATTGGTGTAGCGGCCTTACCTGCAGGCCTTATATGTTCCGCTACACGTAAGGGTTATTTTGTTTTTCATAACCTATGGTTGTCTTGGGACCATGGCCCGGATAGACCACAATATCATCGTCCAGTTTAAAGAGCTTGCCGTGGATAGAATCCAGCAGCGTATTCCAGTCGCCTCCGGGCAGATCGGTCCGTCCGACAGATAGGCGGAACAATACATCTCCGCCAATCAGGTGCTTGTCAAGCAGGAAGCTCACGCTGCCAGGAGAATGACCCGGCGTATGAAACACCCGGATCTTCTCGCCGAGAAAGTCGAGTACTTGTCCTTCGTCCAGCGCGAACTCCGCCGGCTCTACTACGATCGGTCCGGTCACTTCAGGCCAGCGGGCAGAGCCGTTAAGCTTCGGACTGCCCAGCCAGTCGGCCTCCTCATCGTGCAGATAGACCGGGCAGCCTTTCAATTCACGAACTTCCTGCACACCGCCGATGTGATCGAGATGTGCATGAGTCAGCAGGATAGCTTCAATCTCCATATCCTTGATCCGTTTAAGCAGCGGGCCTGGCTTCATACCGGGATCAATCACCACGCCGCGCTTGCCGCTCTCATCGGTGAGCAGATACGCATTGGTGCTCATAGGACCGAGCGTAAATGTTTCTATTCTGATCATTGTATTCTCGTCTCCTTGATTAGAACGTCGACAACAGTTCGCGAAGCTCGCCCACGATAACCGATTGATAGCCGGTGCCTTCGCCATACTGGCGAACCATTTCGGCACGGGCCGCCTGGATCTTGTCATTATAATCCGGAGCTTCACGATCCGGATTTTCTTGCTTGAACGCTCTCATGACAGCCTGTACCTGCTCGGGACGCGGTCCCCATTTGCCTAGTACGAAGCCTCCCGTATCTGTGAAAATAACAACCGGGATGGAGCGTCCTCCAAAAGTAAGAAACTGATCCATTATATCCGTGTGTTCTTCCATGATCAGGACTTCAACCGGAATCCCGCTGTCCTCCAGCGCTTTGAATACAACAGGAACATTGCGTACGACGTCCCCGCACCACTCAGCGGCAATAATGACGCAGCGAAGATCGTCCCGGTTGTTCATGGACTCAAAGAATTCGCGGTCCTCTTCTGTCTCCCACTGAAACTTCTGATACCAATCGAGAAATGCTTCTTTATTGCGCTCCATTCCGTCGATAAACTGCTGAGGTTGCAAACCTTTTCCAATTACAGCGGATAAATTCGTGCTCATAAAATCCATTCCCCTCCAAGCGGTATATTAAACGCGGCTGCGTTTGGACCGTAATTTTGTGAAAGCCAGATAAACGGCCAGGAGGCCAATAGCAGCAAAAACGAGCGGAATCGTATAAGTACTGGCAATTTCGTCGATATGCTCCCAGTTATCTTTTAACGTAATACCCAAATAAACAAACAAGATAGACCAAGGAATGATCGCAAGTGTCGTATAAAGAGCAAAGATTCCAAGCGGCATCCGGGCCATACCCGCCGGTACAGAAATCGCATGACGGACAACCGGAATAAAACGGGCGGTAAAGATGACGCCGGTTCCGTATTTGGTAAACCAGTTCTCAGCAACATCTATATGATGCTTGTTAATCAATATGTATTTGCCGAACTTCTCCAGAATGGGACGCCCGCCGTAACGCCCGACCCAATAGACGAATAACTGCGCAATAACACCGCCGATGGTACCGAAAATAACCGCTCCGACAAAACCGATTTCGCCTTTGGCCACCAAATATCCCGCGTAAGACAGCACAATTTCACTCGGTATCACTTCCACCATCAAGCCCAGCATAACTCCCCAGTACCCGAGGCCTTCGAAAAAGACCAAAAGGGAATGAATAAATTCTCCCATCTTCAGCTCACTTTCTCCATCTAAATTTGTAAAGTCCATGTGCAGACAAGCTTCAATGAATGGCTGCAATTGCCCCTATTCTACCATATCAAAAGGTCTCTCAACCAGCTTATGAGCCGAATCATTTCGTAAGAATTCAGTTGGGGCGGCACATCTCTTCGAGCTGGCACATGCCAAGCCCGTGATACATGCAGCGGTCCCCGAATCCGATACAGGCCGTCGCCTATCACAAATTCCATGCCGCCTCTTATTCTTACAGAGCAAAGGAATGCAGAAGGATCGAAGCTAAAAATAAAGCCAAAAGGATTTTCTCATCATGTCCTGACAAGCCTCTGCATATAGTGTACAAACTGGTCTAGGGGGAGTTGTCTGTTATGTTCAAATCATTTGTTATCCGTAAATATCACTTCGTCATGGTGCTTGGTTTTTTGTGTATCGCATTCGCCGCTTTCCTATTTCTCCGCAATCCTCAAATTCTGATGACCACTGCCGAGCCGGCAGCGTCTGCTGAAAGAACCATACAACTGGTTACCGGAGAGTTTAAAACAAAGCTGGATAACGGGAAAGAGATCGAAGCATACCGCTGGGATCCGGGCACGATCGTGGTCCGCAAGGGCGAGAACGTAAAACTCAGCATTTATGGGGTCAACGGGGCAAGCCACCCTTTTATTATTGAAGGGCTGAATATCAAAGGCGAAGTAAAAAAAGGCAAAGAAACCGTCGTTCAGTTCAAAGCCGACCAGACCGGTACGTACCGGCTGATTTGTACCACACATCCCGACATTGCGCACAGCGGACCGATGATCGCCTACATTAACGTGATTGAGTAGAAGCAGGAGCCGCGTGCTCCTGCTTTTTCGCGTCACGCGCTCACTTCTTGCTGTGCATCCGCATAACATGCAGCATAAGAAAGGAGTCTGATCCGGCTTGAGACATAACAAGAATGAGAAACATAAAACTCAATTTCCGAGTGTTCGCGGCATTCGCCGGGCCTGCAGTCGTGAGCTCTATCGCACAATCAAAAGGCTCAAGGTATTCATTCCTGCGGATAAAGTGGAACAAGCAGAGAAAATCTACGCCCGTAAGGTAGCTGAAAACATCGCCTTCATCGTGGAGAACTCGGATAATCATAAAGTTCAGGCTGATTGGTGGGAGGAGAAGGTTGCACCCGAGATCGCCGAGCTATGGGGTGTCCCTGCGGATGTGCTTGCAGGTGCATTCCGTCATTCTTATGGCGGCTAATAAATTGCACAGCCAAGAACGGATGAAAAGATGCGGATAAGCATAGGCTAATCCTTATTCAGCATGTTCCGTTATCGTTATGTTCAATGGAGCATGGACCGGCGAATGGAGGATTTCACAGCATGCATCGTTTTATCCGAAAGATACCTATACTCTCATCACGCTCGGCGGCCATCCGTTACACGGCTTGTACGATCTCTATGTGCGTGCTTGCCGCAATACCAGCTCCAGTTCAACCTGCTGCCGCGGCCAGAGCTCGGTCCGCCTTGCAGACTGGTTATACGGCTGCAGAGCCGGCAGTGCCGTCCGCTTCCGGAGCGCGGCAGTCCGTAAACGGCTACCCGGAAGCAGTCGATAAAGGACTGGCTGATTCCGAGAAAGTTTCATCTGCGCAGGCGCAGGCTCCCCCGCGTAAGCGGGAGTACTATGAGCAGCGGGGCGAAATTGTGTGGGAGGTTCCATCTGCCGGCCAAGTCATTGCGCTGACATTCGATGACGGGCCCGATCCTGTTCAGACCGCTCAAATTCTGAATGAATTAAAAAAATACGGAGCCAAAGCGACGTTCTTCGCAGTAGGCAAGCGGGCCGAGAGGTTTCCCGAGTTGATTAAACGGGAGATTGCCGAAGGGCATGAGGTTGGCAATCATACATACAGCCACCCTTTTCTGACAAGCAATCGAACCACCGATGACATACGAGGCGAGATTACCGCGACTCAGAAGGTGTTGAAAAGCATCACGGGAAAATCCCCCACCCTTTTCAGGCCTCCAGGCGGTTATTACCACGAAAGACTTGTGCATGCTTCACTCAGCGAAGGCTGTTTGCCTGTTCTGTGGTCCTGGCATCAGGACACGGAAGATTGGAAATCGCCGCCCGTCAGCAAAATCGTAAACAAAGTGCTGAACAACGCGCGGGAGGGCGACATTGTCCTTTTTCACGACTATGTTAAAGGATCTGCGAATACGGTAGCGGCGATTAAACAAATCCTCCCGGAGCTTCAAAAACGGGGGTACCGTTTCGTCACGGTATCGGAATTAATTACTCTGCGCGGCTCTACGAGCGGTGTAAGCAAGCACGCTAATCCCAAGTGATCTGCTATCCGATTGCAGCCTGATAGGACATTCACATCTACAAGCCAGCCCACATGGGGTTGGCTTTTCTTGCGCATTCCGCCTTCCGAAAAGGAACTGTTATCCGAAAGCCTTCCGATGTACAATGGATGAAGCGAATAAGGTTAGCCAAATGGAGGCAAGATTCATGGAAATGTTAAGCTGGGAGATGCTGCTGTTTCTGATTGTGGTCGGATTTCTTGCGGCTTTTGTAGATTCGGTGGTCGGAGGCGGCGGCCTCATTACCGTTCCCGCACTATTATTCACCGGTCTCCCTCCTGCCCTAGTCCTTGGGACGAATAAATTATCCGGTACGATGTGCTCGCTTACGAGCACCGCATCGTTTATGCTGTCCGGTAAAATTAACTTCAAGTTGGCGGCCGGATTATTCCCGCTGTCACTGATCGGCTCCATCCTGGGGGCTCTGCTCGTTCATCAGATACCCTCCGAATTCCTGAAACCCCTTGTGGTCGTACTTCTGGTTGCCGTGACCGCCTACACTCTGCTGAAGAAAAATTGGGGTGCGGCCTCGACCTACAAGGGACTTACCGCCCGCAGCAAAGGGTGGCTCATCGCCGGTGCCTTCGTCATCGGATTTTACGACGGCTTCTTCGGGCCGGGAACAGGCTCTTTTCTTATTTTCCTGTTCCTGCTTCTGGGTTTTGACTTCGTCGGCGCTTCCGCTAACTCGAAGGTTCTCAACCTGGCCAGCAACCTGGGTGCCCTCGCGACCTTCTTTGTGCTGGACTCCGTAAGCCTGGCTTATGGACTTCCGATGGGAATTGCGATGATCGGCGGAGCTCTTGTCGGAACCCGTTTTGCGATCCGTAAAGGCGCCTCGTTCGTCAAACCTCTCTTCGTGGTCATGACTATTATTCTGATCGGCAAACAAATCTGGAGTTTATGGATTTCTTAACCGTCGGTGGCTTCCGCCGAATCTATTCCGCCATGCGATCCGACTCGTGGATATGCACGCCCGCTGACTGGCTCCGGGCGGCTGCAATCATCGCTCTTGCCACCCTAGAGGCCGATATCGGCTTGTATTTGCGGAAGCTGCCCACCATCAGAAAAGACAGCGGTTTACTGAGCATTGCCCCTACCGCTTCTCCCAGCCTGAACTCCTCACGCTCTCCAATCAGTAGAGAAGGCCTGAACAAATGAAGAGTCCCTACTCCGGACTTTTTCAGTCCCTCTTCCATTTCTCCTTTTACCCGACTATAAAAGAACCTTGAATTCCGATCCGCTCCCATAGCCGAGACTACAAGCAGCCGTGCGGCTCCATACTTCCGGGCCAATCTTCCCAGCAGCATTGGATATTCGTAATCCACCACTCTGAACTGCTGCTTCGACTTCGCTTTTTTAATGGTGGTACCCAGCGCGCAGTAAAGATCCGCATCCTTAAGTAAACTGCCCAACTCGGAATCCAGATGCTTCTCACTCCAATCCGTTGTGATCTGCTCCAGTCTGGCATCCTCCAGGTGAAGCGGAGTCCGCACCAGAGCCACGATCTTCTCATAGCTTGGCTCTTGGAGCAGTTCCCGGACTAATTCTCTGCCGACCAGGCCTGTTGCTCCGGCAACGATTGCTGTTCTCTTCATGAATCCGTACCTCCCGTGCTCTCATAAGTAGATGCAGCAAAAAAGCCCCTTGCGGGGCTTGTTCCATTATTCCATTAAATAAGCGTTTCGCCTTCAAAATAGGATAGCTGAGCCTTCGGCTTCATTTCCTTGCCGCCATGCCCGCCGTGAGAACGCTTGAAAACGTCGCTCTGCGTATAAGCTTCGAAAGCTTCTTTGTTCTCCCATTTCGTGATCACTTTAATGGCAGTTTCATCCGTCCATACATCCAAACCCAGAAATCCTTCCAGCTCTTTCATGTTCGGTGCTTGCATGCGGAACATTTCGACCATTTGCTTCGGATTCGGCACTTCAATTGTGTTAACGGCAATATACATAGGAACGGCCTCATTTCTTAGTTAGAATAGATGTCCTCTAAATAGTTTACCGTATTGAGAAGTTGGAAACAAATTCTCATCCGCCAGGAGCAGAGTCCTGCGCACACAGTGTCCGGAGTAAGGGGGTCCATGCGGTACAAAGAAGAACCGCTTTCGAATGAATTCGAAGGCGGTTCCTCCAGTTGTCTGCATCAATCCGTCTTGGAATGATGAGATTTGCGTTATGTGATTACTTCTCTGCCTGTTTGACAACAATTTGCAAAGCTTGGCCGATTGGCGGCAAGCTTCTGGTAAGCATGCCGTTATAGAAGCCGATTACTTCAGCACCTTCTACAACTTCACTCTTATCAACTGCTTCGCCTTGTCCATTCACAATGGCCGTCTTGTCGGACAGATGAAGAACAACCTCAGGCTGGGACTGCTCGCTTAAGCCTTCACCCTTGATGCGGATGCTGACGGAGCCATCGGTAGACGTGCTTACTTCCTCAATCTTACCCGATGTTCCGAACATTTCTTTATCGGCAGCCGGCTTAACTAGCGTAATTTTATAAGCGCCGGTCTGTGGTGGCAGACTCATCGTCATAGCGAGAGAATGTTCCGCCTTTACGACAGCGCCGATCGTCAGATCAGCAAGTGTTAGTGCCTTTCCATCTGTCGCTTCAAACACAGTCTCTTTAGCGACATTCAGGACAATACCATCACGTCCCGAGCCTTGGATCTGTACGGACTTATATTCGCCTTCATCCTGGATGGAGGTAACCACACCGCTAGTTGTGACATGCTCCTGCTTCTGCTGGTCATCACGCTGAACGGAAATCGTACCGCCCTCCAAACTTACTGTACCCTGCAGAATTACGTTTGCAAAAGATGCCGGCACATAGAGCTTATTGTCAACAAGCTCAGGCGCTGTGCCTAGGGGCTTGTACATCTTATTGATGACATAGCGGTCCTCGCCTGTAGTCACTTTTGTCCACAATTGATCTTTGCTGATATCAACGGATAAATCCGCCTGATTCCAAGTCAATTCCATGCCAAGCGCTTCTGTAACGGCACGGAGCGGAATCATCGGCTCTTTAGCTCCCGCTTTGTGATAACCTGCCTCATCCAAACGCTGGTTGTTTACCTCAATAGCAATACTTTGCTGAACTGCTTGTGAAATAGGTTGTACAGTCATTTTCGCATCCGCCGCTTGTACAGGCGAAGCATACGCGGCTCCACTGGTCATAACCATCGTTGCTGCCAATACAGCCAGACTTTTCTTCATTCCGTTATTCATGTTAGTCTTCCCTTCTGTCGATAGTCTGTTAGTTTTACAAGATTCTTACTTATAATTAGACGCAAATTTTCAGTTTATGTTGCAAAAAGGAGCTGGAATCTGTGATTATTTTGTATAATTAGCCACTATATCCGGATAATTATACAATTTTAACCTAAAACAGCCCCTGATTAAGGGACTGTCGGATTTATTACGTCATATTCGAATCGGCAAAAGCAGTCCGGTTAGTTTCCGAACAGCATAGTTGAAGGATCGTCCAGTTCAAGCTTGCGGACCTGATTGCTGAACAGTTCTTTCACCGGATCATGCACGATCAGAGGGTTAGACACTTCACGCATATCGTCCCACTCGCATTCTACACCCTTGCCTCCGGCAAATCCGGCAAACATTTTACAGCCGCCGCAAAATGTGTTCTTCTGGTAATCGTCAAGCCGGACCACTTTGTTACGCAGGCAGCAGTATACTTCATTATCCGCATTCTGATAATTAATATGATGAATCAAGGTCATTTCCCTTCACTCCTTATTCTCCTGTAATAGAGCGGTTGAGCATGGACCTCCTGCTATGCGGTAACATAAAAAGCCCGCGCCGCAGCGGGGCTTTCTCCCCATCTTCTTCTACTGAATAGGATCAGGTATCAGTCCGGTTTGCTTCAACTCGCTGTTAGTTTTCATTTTTTTCATTTCGTTACCCAAACGCTTCAAATCCCGGGCATGCGTAGCCATATACCCGTTGTTAGCCGTTTGTACCGTCTGATTGCGCTTGACCGGCTGACGTAAATAGTCGGCCAGTTCTTTCATTTTGCAGACAGCCGCTTCTATAATCCGGTTAGGCGGTTCTTCCTCGGATTCAAACCTAGTCTGGCCGAGCCTTACTTCCGTATGTCCGTTATCCAGCGACCGGGTCGGTATGGCCAGTTTATAATTGCGCTTCGTCAGGGAGTCAGCGAATGTCGTTACGTATTTGGGGACACCCAGGTCATTCGTGCTGGCAAACCCAAAGTCACTTAATGTCTTATGCACAAAAGAGAAAGGCTTAGTCGTCGTCGTCAGCGTCTTACTGAACTCCTTCATTCGAAAATTCCTCCTTCGAATTCGTGTTCGTACAGCTTACTCTTCCAACTCATGAACAACAGGCAGCGAGACTGAGTGTCTTTGGTTAATTGATCATGTCCATTTCATCGCTCTTATCTGTTTTGTCTGTCTTCTCTGTCTTTCCAGCGAACTGGGTCCTGTACAGACGTGCATAAAGTCCATTATGCTCCAGCATTTCTTGATGGGTCCCTCTTTCCACGATGGTTCCCTTCTCCAAGACCAGAATACGGTCTGCCGAAAGAACAGTGGATAACCGGTGTGCAATAACGAGCGTCGTACGTTCCCGCATCAGCTGCTCCAGTGCGGCTTGCACGTAAGCCTCCGATTCGGAATCAAGATGTGAGGTTGCCTCATCCAGGATAAGAATACGGGGATTCTTGAGCAGAGCTCTTGCAATAGCCAGGCGCTGGCGCTCACCCCCGGAGAGCCGATGGCCGCGCTCGCCTACCATGGTGTCATAGCCATGCGGCAAAGACTGGACAAACTCGTAGATGTAAGCTTTGCGGCATGCATCCTCGAGTTCGTCCTCGGTTGCATCCTCCTTAGCGAAAAGCAGGTTTTCACGCACGGTGGCGTGAAACAAGAAGGACTCTTGTGTCACGTAAGCGATCTGACGCCGGAGCGACGCTAAGCTAACCTTTTTCACATCAAACCCGTCTATCTCTATCGTTCCCTTCGTCGGGTCATGGAGCCTCGCCATTAAACCTATCAACGTAGATTTACCGGCTCCGCTCGGACCAACCAAAGCAATTACTTCACCTGCTTTGGCCTCGAAGGAAATCGCGGATAAAACGTCATTACCCTGCGAATAGGCGAATGAAACATCCCGCACAGCAATGGCTCCGCGAATCGGCGGAAGCTCCCGGCCGCCGGCCTCATCCACTACTTCCGGCTTCTTGTCCTGGTATTCAAAGATACGCTGAAAGACGCCTAAAGCCGTTCCAACCTCAACGTGAAGGTTAAGGAGCGTCCCTACCGGGCTGTACAACCGGCCCAGATAAGCAGCAAATGCAACAATCGCCCCGATCGTCATGGTTCCTTGTATGACCGAATAGCCCCCGTAGATATAAATAATGGCTGTGCCGAGCGGACCCAGTACACCGAGAAACATCATATACCACCGGCCGATCAGATTGAGTCTCAGTTCCAGATCCATCACCTGTTGGTTCATCGCGCCGAATTTTTGTTCCTGCTGCTGCTCACGGGTAAAAATACGTGTCAGCATCGCGCCGGATACACCGAATATTTCCGCAAGCTGGGCGGACATATCCGCCCTTACTTTCTGTGTCTCTGTGCGAAGGCGCTTCCTGACGCCCGCTACTTTGCGCACCGGCAGTACAAAGGCCGGCAGAATGATTAAAGCGACGATCGCCAGCCGCCAATCAAGGGCAAATAAGATCCCGATGGTTGTGAATACAATCACAATCTGCGTAAGCGTCGAGACGACAAGACTCGTAACGACGGACTGGACAGCCTGAATGTCCTCTGTCAGACGCTGGACAACTTCTCCGGATCTTGAAGCGGTAAAGAACGACATCGACTGCCGCTGGAGGTTTTGAAAAAGTGACATTCTCAAATCCCTCATTACACCTTGGGCGACTTTGGTGTTGAGGTGATTCTGCGCAACCCCGAGCATCCCGCTGACCAGCGGCAAGGCCACCAGCAGACCGGCCAGATAAGCGAGCAGCCGCACACTTTGCTGCGGAATAGCCGTATCGATAATTTCCTTCATGATCAGGGGCGGAACCAATCCGATTACCGCACCCCCGAGTGCCAGCAGCACAATCACGGTAAGCTGCCCTTTGTAAGGGGCGAACAGACTCAGAATGCGGCGAAGCGACACATCCTTAATGCCCGCTTTCCGCATACGGCCCCCCGCCTGTAAACCTCCGCCAAAACCGTTTCTCATCTTTATGGTTCATCTCCCCGAAATATTCTTCTCTTGATCAAAATGCGAGGCGCTAATTTGTTCCCCTTGTTCAGCTAAGTCGCAGCATACATGGCAAACCTTGCATGATGCGGATAACGGGTTGGTACCGGAACTGCTTCACATGACTTCAAAACAAACAAACCCGCTTCCCTGGCGGACCGCAAAAGCGGGCCGGTCCAGAAAGCGCGGGCTTAGCAACGCTGATGCCGCACATGTATAATGATAACAGGCTGACGGGACAAACACACGTGTGGTGATCTTAACTACCCGGGCTATGCTACCCGGGTTATGCCTGCCGGGGAAATGCGGCCTGAACGGCTGCAGTGATTTCACGTGCCATGCCCATTACACGATGGAGCGATGTCGTCTGGAGGACCGAATATTGTCGCGGACCATCCGCGTTGACGACTGCCGCGATCGTGTAATCGCCGACCACCGGCAGTTCCTTGCCCATGGATTTGCCGGGGAAGATCGGCCGGTTCGACACCTGGAACAATCCGACAGAAGAAGGCTGTCCCAGGCATGCGTCGACACCGATCACTACCGAATCCGGCGGAATCTCGGCAAGGCGCTGCGTCAAGTTGCTCGCATCGCACGGATGCTCCAGCGTGCCGATGACCGAGTACCCCGATTCGGCAAGCATCGTGCCGACGAGGGGGCCGAGTGCATCGCCGGTGGAACGGTCGGTGCCGATGCACACGAACACCCAGCGCGAAGCATCTCCCTCTGCTTCGCGAAGCTCCGTCAAGAAGGCGGCCAGCTGTCTTCCGGCCACCTTCTTCCAGTAGCCTGCTGCGGAAGGCAAGCGGAGTTTATCCATGCTGCCCTAGCCTCCTTTACATAAAAAATTATTGAAAGTATGAATCATTAGGTTTGTAAAATGTTCTAGAATCAGATCTTAATCACCCTGCTCTATTTATTAGATCTCATTCTCTAAAAAAACGCTCTTAGGCCTGATCTACTCATATTGTTCCACAAGGAGGCTGTTTATGTCCATAGCTGGAATTATCGCACTTCTAATCCTGTTGTACTGGCTCGTCACGTTAGCAGAATATCTCCGCGGGATGAAACTCCTCCGGGAACTTCCCCCGTCCGGTCCGCTCTCTGATCCGGTACCGCTTGTTTCCGTTATCATCGCCGCCAAAGAAGAAGAAAGCACGATCCGGGATACGGTCCGCCACTTGCTCGCGCAAGACTATCCCCGTCTGGAGCTGATCGTGGTTAACGACCGTTCTCAGGATGCGACCGGAAGTACTTTGGAGGAATTAAGGAAATGGTCGCAGGCACGCGAAGAGATCAGCATTCCCCTGAGAATCATTCATATTACTGCGCTTCCGCCGGGCTGGCTCGGTAAGAATCATGCCTTGTATCAGGGATATTTACAAGCGCGCGGCCAATGGCTGCTGTTCACGGATGCCGACATCCGCTTCCGTCCTGAGACCGTGCGGGATGCCATCCATTATGCCCGTCTGGAGCAGGCCGACCACCTGACACTTACACCAACGATGACGACCCGGAAATTCTGGCTCCGAAGCTTTATCCATCACTTCCTCTTCTCCATGACCTTGTTCACACGCCCTTGGCGCGCGAACCGCGATGATCTGCGCAGCGGCGGGATGGGTATCGGTGCGTTCAATCTCATCCGGCGGCAAACCTACGAAGCTATCGGGACGCACAAGGCCATTGCACTGCGTCCCGATGATGACCTGCAGCTCGGCGCTTCCGTGAAGCGGGACGGGCACCGTCAGCGTCTGGCCTCCAGCCGCGGCCTGCTGCAGCTGGAATGGTACCCGGATATGCACAGCGCAGTCCGCGGGCTGGAGAAGAACTTCTTCTCCGGGTTCGGCTATCATACTCTCCTGGCGGCAGCGGCCGGAGCGGGCCAGCTGATGCTGTTTACCTACCCATGGATCGGGATGCTGCTGCACGGGGACTGGCGAAGCCTGGTACATCTGCTGTCCGTGCTGATCATGATCCAGCTTTATCTGAAGCAGGTCCGCCTGGTATCCGGCAAGCCATCGACTGACGCACTGGTTATTCCGATCAGTGCCGTCATGCTCGTGTACGTGCTGCTGCGTTCGGTTGCTTTGACGCTGAAGCAAGGCGGTGTCTACTGGAGGGGAACATTCTATCCTTTATCCGAACTGAAGAAAATGAAAGGCCGCTAATTAAAATGATTACAGAATGTTTACAATTGTGTTCCTTGGTTTATTGTATAATGAAAAAGAATAAAAGCGAGGAGGAGATATTTATTATGTCTAATGCGCAGACCCGAGTTTACAAGTACGCCTTTAGAGCACTGCTCCTTACAGTCAGCCTGTTAACGGCATACACAAATTTCCAGTCATAAGTTGTGCGAAAATAACGCCGAACCCGGTCTTCCGGCAGCATCTGTACACTCCATTTATGTGCGAAGCCTGATCAAATAGCTCATCAAAAAAGACTATCTCATCCCCGTGATATGCTCCCCTTTAAGTAGACAGGTTTAATAAATAAACCGACTACTTGGAGGGGGCATTTCTTTTTGGCATACATACATGAATATAATGGGACCGAGAAAATGGCGATCATAGAGGAGCTTCAAACAGGTGAAGCCACTCGGAAGGAGATCGCCGACAAATACAACATCAGTGTAGGTACACTGGTGAAATGGCGGCATCGGTATGAGTTATACGGGATTGAAGGATTGGAA
>NZ_LMXH01000014.1 GCF_001541095.1 Paenibacillus sp. FJAT-26967 | reverse complement strand
CACAGCAATGTGTGGAGCTGACCAATACTAATCGGTCGAGGGCTTGACCTACAGGTCTTTACGCGAGTAGAGGCCAACATCTAAAGCATGGCCTATGGCCGTGCACCACAAGATCTTTGGATGGATCTCATACATCTTTCGCTGCTAGTTTTCAGGGTACAACCCTGCTATGAGTAGTATGTCCGCAAGGAGATGCTGCGATTTTCGAAGTCTCTAACACTTCGGAACATCCTGTTTGGTGACGATGGCGGAAGGGAACCACGCGTACCCATCCCGAACACGACCGTTAAGCCTTCCAGCGCCGATGGTACTTGGACCGCAGGGTCCTGGGAGAGTAGGACGTTGCCAAGCGAGATAGAAAAGCCTTTTCGAACGAAAGTTCGAGAAGGCTTTTTGTTATAAGTAAGTTTTTAGGGAAAGATAGGGAATCCGAAGTTGTCGGGGGTCTTCTTCTTGACATGAAAAATGCGCTTATGTATGATTGCAATAATATCTATAGACCTAAAGACCGAATAGGAGGGCTAACCCTGTGTGGGATGCTAAGTTTGAAAAAGAAGGTTTAACATTTGATGACGTATTGTTGGTGCCTCGTAAGTCCCAAGTATTTGGGAAAGAAATTAATGTTTCAACAAAATTGGCTCCAAACGTAAAGCTTAATATTCCTTTCCTGAGTTCTGCGATGGACACGGTAACGGAAGCCGCTCTGGCCATTGCTATTGCTCGTGAAGGCGGAATCGGGATTATTCATAAGAACATGTCCATTGAGCAGCAAGCCGGGGAAGTGGACCGGGTAAAGCGCTCGGAATCCGGCGTTATTACAAATCCGTTTCATCTGACTCCAGATCACCATGTATACGATGCGGAAGCACTGATGGCTAAATTCAGAATTTCTGGTGTACCAATCGTAGACAATAACAAGAAGCTAGTCGGAATTCTAACGAACCGTGATTTACGTTTTGTTCATGATTATTCCATTAAAATCTCGGATGTTATGACCAAAGAAAACCTTGTTACAGCTCCGGTTGGGACAACCCTTGAGCAGGCAGAAGGAATTCTTCAGAAGCACAAAATCGAGAAGCTTCCTTTAGTGGATGATTCTTTTGAACTTAAAGGCCTTATTACCATCAAGGATATTGAGAAGGCTATTCAGTTCCCTAACGCCGGTAAAGACCCGATAGGTCGCCTCTTATGTGGTGCAGCAGTTGGGGTATCCAAGGATGTTATGGAACGCACAGCGGCTCTGGTAGAGGCAGGGATCGACATTCTAGTCGTAGACTCCGCTCACGGGCATCATATTAATATTCTAGAAACGGTTGCAAAGATTCGCAGCCAGTATCCTGATCTTCCGATTATTGCGGGTAATGTGGCAACGGCAGATGGCACACGTGACCTGATCAAAGCCGGAGCTTCGGTCGTCAAGGTTGGTATTGGCCCAGGGTCAATTTGTACAACCCGCGTAATTGCAGGTATCGGCGTTCCACAAGTTACAGCCATTTATGATTGTGCAACGGCTGCCCGTGAGTATAATGTACCCATCATCGCTGATGGAGGTATTAAGTACTCCGGTGATGTGGTTAAAGCCATCGCTGCGGGCGCAAGTGCCGTTATGCTGGGCAGTCTTTTCGCAGGTACAGAAGAAAGTCCTGGAGAACAGGAGATCTATCAAGGCAGACGCTTTAAAGTATATCGTGGCATGGGCTCGTTGGGAGCTATGAAAGAAGGCAGTAAAGACCGTTACTTCCAAGAGAATGAAACGAAGCTTGTACCAGAAGGTATTGAAGGTCGTGTTGCCTATAAAGGGCCGCTGGCAGATACGATTTATCAACTGGTGGGAGGACTTCGTTCAGGCATGGGATACTGCGGTGCTCCTAACATTGAGTCTCTCATTAACGATACCAGTTTCGTACGTATCTCAGGTGCTGGTCTTCGTGAAAGTCATCCTCATGATGTGCAAATCACTAAAGAAGCACCGAACTATTCACTGTAATCTACGTTTGAAGTCCAAAGGAGAGCCCAGTACCCAGTACTGGAGTCTCCTTTTTTTTATAGGCTGATGATGTTACAATAATACAGATCATGGACTAACAAATGGGAGTGTGGGAATTGAAAACATTTGGTTTTTGGAAAAGAAAAGTGTCGTTGGCCCTCGTAATTGCAATGCTGCAAATATCTATTCTTAACATATTCGCTGTAACGGCATTAGCGGCTGAAGGTGAGCCTGAATTGCAAGTGCAGTCAGCTATACTTATGGAAGCAAGTACGGGACAGATTCTATTTGAAAATAACGCGGACAAAGCGTATCCGCCAGCTAGTATGGCTAAAATGATGACCGAATACCTGGTTATGGAAGCGATTCAAGATGGAAAGTTAAAGTGGGAAGATAAAGTAACGGCAAGTAAGTATGCCGCGGATGTTATCGGATCCGGCCAGCTGATTGCCGAAGGAGAGCAGTTAACGGTTAAAGACATGTTCTATGCGATGTCGATCTATTCTTCGAATGATGCTTCTGTTGCTTTAGCCGAAAGAATAGGAGGCTCGGAAGAAGGCTTCTCCAAAATGATGAACGAAAAAGCAAAAGAACTGGGAATGTCGGCAGAGGCACATTTTATTAACGCTACCGGGTTATCCAGAGCAGACATCAAAGAAATGGCTCCAGCAAGTATCCCGGGCGAAACGATGATGTCTGCCAAGGATGCGGCTATACTGGCACGCAGTTTGATAAACGACCACAAAGAAGTACTTGAATATACAAAAATTCCATCTAAAAAATTAAGAGAATCGGATAAGGCTCCGATGATTAATTATAACTGGATGCTTGAAGGTAACAGCAGCAATATTAACTTGAAAAAATTCGCTTATCAAGGGCTGGATGGCCTAAAGACAGGCCATACAAATGAGGCGGGTTATTGCTTTACAGGAACTGCGGAACGGAATGGCATGCGTTTAATTTCTGTTGTTATGGGGGCTAAAACCGATCCAGAACGTTTCAACCAGACAAGGAAGGTGCTCGACTACGGTTTTACTAATTTTGAATTCAAAACCGTCGCTAAAGCGGGCACAGCCATTGATGCACAGAAAACCGTTCCGATTACAAAGGGTGTTGAGCTTGAAGCTCCGGCGGTACTGAAAAACGATGTTGCTTTTGCTGTAAAAAAAGGAACGCAGGATGTTAAGGTAGAAACTAAAGTGGAAGCCATTGCTGCGGACAAGCTCGTTGCTCCGGTTAAGAAAGATACGAAGCTAGGAACAGCAACGATCACATACGGTAAGAATACAGAAACGGTAGACTTGGTAGCTGCAGAAGAAATGGAGAAGGCAAGCTGGTTCCGAATGCTTTTCAGAGGGATCAAGAATTTGTTCGTTGATCTGTTCAATGGGGTAAAAGGCCTGTTCTAATGCGTTTTATCTATGGAAAAGTTATTGTTTTAATGTACTCCATCATGTAAAATGTTAGCTTAGAAGTTAATGAACGATAATTCGGATAAAAGATACGGAAATCGGGAGGATTATGATGGAAACGGGAACTTCACGCGTTAAAAGAGGTATGGCCGAAATGCAAAAAGGCGGCGTCATTATGGACGTCATGAATGCGGAACAAGCTAAGATCGCTGAAGCAGCAGGCGCTTGCGCTGTTATGGCACTTGAAAGAGTACCGTCCGACATCCGTGCAGCAGGCGGAGTAGCTCGTATGGCAGATCCGACAATCCTTGAAGAAGTTATGAAAGTTGTCTCCATCCCTGTTATGGCTAAAGCTCGTATCGGCCATATCGTAGAAGCTCGTGTACTGGAAGCTCTAGGCGCTGATTACATTGACGAGAGTGAAGTTCTAACTCCGGCCGATGAAGTATTCCATATCAATAAGAATGAATTTACCGTGCCGTTCGTATGCGGTGCGAAAGATATCGGTGAAGCACTTCGCCGAATTAACGAAGGAGCTTCCATGCTCCGCACCAAAGGCGAGCCGGGAACGGGCAACATTGTAGAAGCTGTCCGTCACATGCGTGTGATTCAGTCTCAAATCCGTAAGCTGCAAAGCTTGTCCAAGGATGAGCTGTATGCAGAAGCTAAGAATTTGGGCGCTCCTTACGATCTGGTTCTCTACATCCACGAGAACGGCAAACTGCCGGTTGTTAACTTTGCCGCAGGCGGTGTAGCAACTCCTTCCGATGCAGCCCTGATGATGGAACTTGGAGCAGACGGAGTATTCGTAGGCTCGGGTATTTTTAAATCGGACAGCCCTGAGAAATTTGCACGTGCAATTGTTGAAGCGACTACGCATTACAAAGACTATAAATTGATCGCGGAAGTTTCCAAGAACCTCGGGGCTCCGATGAAAGGCATTGAGATTTCCAAACTTCATGCTTCCGAGCGTATGCAGGATCGCGGCTGGTAATTAGCAGCCGTCCGATGGCAGGAAGAGGGGAACGACCATGAAGGTTGGGGTATTGGCTCTCCAGGGGGCCGTGGCAGAGCATATACGCCTTATAGAAGCCGCTGGCGGCGAAGGTGTAGTTGTAAAACGGACCGAGCAGCTGGATGAGCTGGATGGCCTTATTATCCCTGGCGGTGAAAGCACTACGATTGGCAAGCTCATGAGGACTTATGGTTTTATTGAGGCCATTCAAAATTTTTCCCGGCAGGGGAAGGCTGTATTTGGAACTTGCGCAGGTATGATCCTGGTGGCTGACCAAATTGCTGGACAAGCAGAGGCTCATCTCGGTTTGATGAATATGACGGTTCAGAGAAACGCATTTGGGCGTCAGCGTGAGAGCTTCGAGACGGATCTCGATGTAAAGGGAATTCAAGAGCCTATACGTGCTGTGTTCATCCGCGCTCCGCTGATTGATGAAGTAGGAGACCGTGTGGATGTGCTGAGTACCTATAACGGCCAGATCGTTGCGGCCCGTCAAGGTCAGGTATTGGCGGCTTCCTTTCATCCTGAGCTGACAGATGACTCACGTATGCACGCTTATTTCCTGGATATGATACGACAAAACCGCTAGAATGAAAGCAATAAGCAGAAGCACCTCTTTTGCTCCATATGAGAGAAGGGTGCTTTTGTTCGATTTTTAACACTATAAAGAGGAGGAGTCTCCTTGTTTGATTTGAAGTTAATTAGAACTGATATAGCAGCCGTTGAGACAGCCATGGCGAACCGTGGCAAACAGACAGATGAAGTTGCCCGGATTGCTGATCTGGATGTGCAGCGCAGAGAGCTGCTGCAGGAAGTGGAGCAGCTTAAAAACCGCCGTAATACCGTGTCCCAAGAAGTGGCGATGCGTAAAAAGGCAAAAGAAGATGCCGATGACCTTATCGCTGAAATGAAAGGCGTAGGCGATCGGATTAAAGAGTTGGACGAGGAAGTCCGTACAGTAGACGCCGAGCTTAATCAATTGCTGCTTTCGATTCCGAATATGCCGCACGAAAGCGTGCCTCTCGGATCATCTGAGGATGACAATGTGGAGATTCGCCGGAATGGGGAAGTAAAGACATTCGATTTCGAGACGAAGGCTCATTGGGATATTGCTATGGATTTAGGCATTCTTGATTTTGAAGCCGCAGGCAAAGTGACCGGCTCTCGATTTGTTTTCTATAAAGGTTTGGGGGCACGCTTGGAACGTGCACTGATGAACTTCATGATGGATCTGCACAGCACGGAGCATGGTTATGAGGAAATGCTGCCGCCGTATATCGTCAACCGCGACAGTCTGACAGGAACCGGACAACTTCCGAAGTTCGAAGAAGACGTGTTCCATATCGAGAATTCGGAATACTTCCTTATTCCGACGGCCGAGGTGCCGGTGACCAACTATCACCGGGATGACATTCTTGCCGCGGAGCAGGTTCCGAGCAATTTCGTCGCATTCAGCGCATGCTTCCGCTCTGAAGCAGGTGCAGCCGGCCGGGATACCCGCGGCCTGATCCGCCAGCACCAGTTCAACAAGGTCGAACTGGTGAAGCTTGTGAAGCCCGAGGATTCTTACGAGGAGCTTGAGAAGCTCACTCAGCATGCAGAGCGCGTACTTCAGCTGCTAAAGCTGCCATACCGCGTGCTGGTGCTCTGTACGGGGGACGTGGGCTTTACGTCCGCCAAGACGTATGACCTCGAAGTGTGGCTGCCAAGCTCGGAATCGTACCGCGAGATTTCCTCATGCAGTAACTTCGAGGACTTCCAGGCGCGCCGCGCGAATATCCGTTTCCGCCGCGATGCGAAGTCGAAGCCGGAATTCGTTCATACGCTGAACGGATCGGGACTTGCCATTGGCCGGACGGTTGCGGCAATACTTGAGAATTATCAGCAGGAAGACGGCTCCGTCCTTATTCCGGATGTGCTGGTTCCATATATGAATGGCGTGAGCGTAATTCGCAAAAAATAACACTTGATTAAGCCTCAGAAAGTATGTTAATATCTTTCTGTTACAGTTATCGTCTTCTAAGTATTTGGAAGCCGGTAGCTCATGGAGAGGTGGTCGAGTGGTTTAAGGCAGCGGTCTTGAAAACCGCCGTGTCTGTGAGGGCACCGTGGGTTCGAATCCCACCCTCTCCGTACTCCAAAAATTAAGACTGCAGGGATAATCCCTGCAGTCTTTTTTGTTATTTTAGAGATACGATGCGCACCAAATGCAGAACTCATGCGGTGCTGCATCATTTTTAACCCTATGTGTCAGAGAAAAGTCAGCGGGCTCTAATGCCAGCTTTTGATGAAAAGGAAACGGAATAAGGGCACCCTACAATGACACATGTTAAAGGTATGGAGGTGTTGAATATGATCAAAACGGAGAAACCAGCCATTGAGCGAGAAGAATTGGCTAAAGCTTGGATGGAGCAGCTTCCGCGGACGCTCCCTGAATCGGATCACGCGCGCGTTTGGCCTGATGAGGCCGATTCTCAAGCGATTCGAATCCATATTACGAATGCAGGGAGATCCAGCTACACGTTTGATTTTAAATGCACCTATGTTGATTCACGTGAGGTACGGGTGGAGCTGGTCGATGTGGAAAGGGATGATGTGCACGTCGATGAGACGACGGATATCATTCAAAACCTCGTTAAAGATTATATCCGCCACATTCACGAATGTGCCCAAACGCTTCAGGATTTGACTCACGCTTAATTGTTCTCTAGGCGAAATGGAGGAAGTGCCATGACAAGACAGAAGAGCAGGGATAAGAATCTTCAGAATGTCGTAAAGGATTTCGATAAGACGATCGTAAACAGTCATCAAGCTCAGCAGGTACAGCAGCAAACGAATGATCGTCGCCATCAAGACGCCTTAAATCACGAAGAGTAGGTCAGATAAATCCAGATAGATTGAGGTGATTCATCATGTCCAAGCCCAAAACGCAGCCTGTAGGTGCGAGTATGGTGCAAGAACAGCGCGAAGAATATGAAGGTCCTGTTAACGCACCTTTGTCGGGTTCCAAAAAGGTGAAGAAAAGAAACCACAGTCGTCAAAATCATGGTGAAGGCAGCTAAGCGTACAATTTTATATAAATTAATAAAATTCTGTGAATCATGAATACTTCGTTATGAAATGGTCATACTAGTATTGTCGGTGAGCACAGAGAGGTGTGGTTCCGTTGGAAAATTCCGCTGAACAGCTTTTAGAAGGTCATTCGAGCTTGTGAAAATCCAAACTGGAGGAGATGTGCCAAAGACACTTATGTGTTCCAGAAGCCGTTTCACTGTGAAGGTTTGCGAAACAACAAGAAATTGAAGATCATCCACGTAATCACCGGCAAAAAGAACCCTTCGGGGTTCTTTTTTTATGCCTTTATCCGCGACAGGCCAATTCTAAATATGAGACCGAAGATTCGAAAGGGGTTCATTTGAGGTACTTTAACGTATAGACAGGAGGGATTCACAATGGGTTTTACTTTATCGATTGGAGATACCGCACCGGATTTTAGCCTGCCTGGAACGGATGGAGATACTTACAGCCTGGATAGTTTCCGTCATGCCAAAGTGCTGGTGATTTTTTTTGCAAGCAATGTATGCCCGTATGTTCGGGGCTCGGAAGATATTACTCGCAGAACCGCCGAACAATTTACAGAGCAGGGCGCGGCATTCGTCGCGATTAATAGCAACAGCGCTTCTACGAATCCGGATGATTCGTTTGATAAGATGGTGGAGCGTATGGAGGAGAAGAAGTTCCCATGGGCCTACCTTCACGATGCGGATCAGCAAACCGCCCTTTCCTATGGAGCACTACGGACTCCCCATTTCTTCGTGTTCGATGAACAGCGCAGACTCGTCTATACGGGCCGGGGAGTAGATAATCCTAAGGATATATCGGAAATAAAGGAAAACAACCTCCAGGAGGCTTTGGAGGCCGTTATAAACGGCAAACCAGTGTCTACACCGCTTACTAATCCTGTGGGATGCAATGTGAAGTGGGAAGGCAAGGATAAGGATTGGATGCCGGCAGAAGCTTGTGACCTGGTATAGGTTACGGATCAGGTTCTGCTGTCAGAGCTTCCAGATAAGACTTGGCCAACATTGAAAGACCTACGCTGCAAGCTGTCTACGGTTATTATACCGGCGTCAGCTTGTTTTGCTTTGTTAGCTTTTTTTATGCAGAAAACAATAATACGAATCTATCCGTACAAAATGGAACTTTTGATACTCTTGGCAAAAAGCGGGGGCACTTCAGATGCAAAATGACACGAAGATACCAACAAGCGTCGGTTTGGGGTTTCTATTCTTTCCTGTACAATTTCATGTAAACGCTCTCTTTATGAGCAGGAACAATGAATTCAAGGTGCAAAGGGGGCAGCAATTATGAAGTTGGATCTGTCGGTGGTGCCATTCAGCCGCTATGGTTCCTATTTTGCCCTATCAAGACTGCCGCAAAGCGAAAAGCGCAGCGAAGGGCTCTACTTACGTATGATTCGCGGAGGTGATGAGCAGGCCGGTGTGCTGTTCGGTATCACCCTCATTGACCCGGAAAGCAGAGAAGCGCTGCCGGATTATCGGGTAGAGGCAACTCCTGTCAAGATACGGCTGGAAACGCGAAACAGCTGGATTGAATGGTGCATACCGGAGCCGGACTGCATCCGTGTCAGAGGCGCAGGAATCGGAATGAAGCTGACGGCGGAGCTAAGCGCTTACGATTATGCCATGCCTTACCAAGAAAGAGGCTGGGAACTCAACAGTTTTTCTCGGGAAGTCCGGATTCTGCTGTCCCCGCTGGCGGGGCATTTCGAACCCGATGTAGTATGGGGTGGACTCCGCGCCAAGCATATTTCCTTTGAGATGATACCGGACGGAGAAACCGGTTCGTTCGATCTGTCTCTCGAGGAATACCGGACGGTTCTTGGGCAGCGGGATCGATATTCGTATGAGGAAGCCGAAGCTATGGTAAGCCAGGACTGGGAACAGTGGCTTGCCCGCACAATCCGGACTGAGGAAGACTGGGAGGAAGCGCGGACTTTAGCCGCTTATATTACGTGGTCCTGTGTCGTGCGGGCGGACGGGTATTTATCACGGGCCGCCATGTACATGTCCAAGAATTGGATGACGAACATATGGAGCTGGGATCATTGTTTCAATGCGATGGCACTGGCCGGGACGAACCCGGACTTGGCTTGGGATCAATTTGCGATATTTTTTGACCGGCAGGACGAAAGCGGTATGCTGCCGGACTTTTTAAACGATAAATATGCACTCTGGAACTGCTGCAAACCCCCTATTCACGGCTGGACATTGAAATGGATGATGGAAAATTCATCGGCGGTAACGGATACGCGGCTTCAGGAAATTTATGAACCGCTCAGCAAATGGACGACGTGGTGGTTCCGGTACCGCGATGACGATGGGGACGGAATCCCGCAGTACAATCACGGAAATGACAGCGGCTGGGATAACAGCACGGCGTTCCTGACGGATATTCCGGTAGAGAGTCCGGATCTCTCGGCATTTCTAGTCATTCAGATGGAGGTGCTGGCGACCGCGGCGCTGAGACTCGGACTAAGCGAAGAGTCCGAGCGCTGGGCGGTCCGTGGCCAAGAGCTGCTCCAGAAGCTGATCGGGCACTTCTGGGACGAGAGGGAGGGACGTTTCACGGCCATGCGTTCCGGCTCCCACGAGCGTTCGGCCGGTGACAGCTTGCTGACGTTCGTTCCAATCGTGCTGGGAAGCCGGCTTCCCGGTTCTATCCGCGAGAAGTTGATCGCGGACTTGAAACAGCCGGGCCGGTTCCTGACCGGCAACGGGCTGGCGACGGAGAGTACGTCCAGCCCGTACTACGCGGCCGACGGTTACTGGCGCGGACCCATTTGGGCTCCTTCCACAATGCTGATCGTGGAAGGGATCCGCGGAGCGGGTGACGAGGAGTTTGCCTCGGAGCTGGCCCGCAGGTTCTGCCGCATGGCGGCAAAGTCCGGTATGGCGGAGAATTTCGACGCCCTGACGGGTGAAGGGCTGCGTGACCGTGCATTCACCTGGACCTCGAGCGTATTTCTTCTGCTGGCCGGCAAATGCAGGGAAGAAGCGAATTTTAAGATCTCGGCAGAGAAAATGGAGAAGTAAAGTATTTCGCCTGTATTCGCTGAGTTAGATCCGATTCATAAGATTTGATCGGATCATCGTTATAGAAGTGGAAGAGGCCCTTCAACTTGCAGCAGATGGCAGCAAGCGATAGAGGCGAGAAGCATACCAAGGGGGTATATCAAATGACTACGAACAATTCTCCGCTCGATTTAACCGGACAAACGGCACTCGTCACAGGAGCCGCTTCGGGAATCGGTCTCGCGGCGGCTCAAACCTTGGCGGCCCACGGAGCAAAGGTGATGCTGCTCGACATGAACGAAGCCGGAGGACGCGAAAGCGAGCGTCTCCTCACATTACAAGGGCATTTGGTCCGCTATATTCCTTGCGACGTTACTCGGGCGGAAGATTGCCAAGCGGCAGTCGAAACGGCAGTCCGGGAGACAGGACGGATCGATATTGTTTTCAACAACGCAGGCATAATCCGGCGGAAAACCGTGGTGGAACTGACGGAAGAACAGTGGGATCTCGTAATCGACGTTTCCTTGAAAGGTACTTTCCTTCTGTCCAAGTATGCAATCCCGGTCATGGAGAAGAATGGCGGTGGAAGCATCATCAACACCGGCTCAGGCTGGGGACTCAAGGGCGGCGATCAGGCAGCCGCTTACTGCGCGGCCAAGGCCGGCGTGGTCAATCTGACCCGCGGGATGGCCATTGACCATGGCCCTGCCGGCATTCGCGTCAACTGTGTCTGTCCGGGTGATACGGACACGCCGCTTCTGCGCGACGAAGCCAAGCAGCTGCGCCGGGAGGAGGCCAGCTTCCTCATAGCCTCAGCGGAACGCCCGCTGAACAGGCTGGGTACGCCTCAGGATATAGCCAATGCGGTGCTGTTCCTGGCAAGCGGGATGTCTGCATGGATCACAGGCTCGGTTCTCGTCGTGGACGGCGGAGGCTTGGCGTAAGCTGGTGCTCTTCACGGAGGGAACTTGATCCTGCGTAAAGTCAGAGGCGGGAGCAGTAAGGACGATGGGGTTGTTGAACGCCGGATGACCGGCAGCGAAGAAGCCGCAAGCTACGATTTTGTTGATTCTCTTACGCAAATCGGATTACGCAAATCGGGAAAGGAACTGCCGTTTTGCTTTTCTTTTCATCAAGATCACAACATTTCAATATTTCAGCAGACACAGGGAGGTAATCCAATGGCAACCAGGAAGTCTTCATCCCATCCATATATACCAAACACGGTACCGGGCGTACAAAAGGACATGCTCGAAGTGATCGGAGTCACGAACATAGAAGAGCTGTACCGTATGGTACCGGAATCTTTGCGCTACCGCGATAAGCTTCAGATTGGTCCGGCCTTGAACGAATACGAGCTTCAGCGTCACATAGAAACGCTGCTGAACCGCAATCTTCACGGACGGGAACGGCTTAATTTTCTCGGAGCGGGCTGCTGGCAGCATTATGTGCCCGCTGTATGCGACGAAATCAGCCAGCGTTCGGAGTTCGTGACCGCGTATGCTGGAGAGCCGTACGAGGATCATGGCCGTTTCCAGGCGCTGTTCGAATACCAGAGCCTTCTGGCCGAGTTGATCGACATGGACGTCGTTAACGTGCCGACGTTCGATTGGGCCCAGGCGGCTTCTACCGCGCTCCGGATGGCCGCACGAATGAACGGACGCAGCGAGGTGCTGCTGCCGGCGACGACCCATCCGGACCGCCTGCTCATTATCCGCAACTACTTGTCGCCGCAAATCCGCTGCACTCTCGTCGGCTGCGATCCTGCGACAGGATTGCTGGATCTGGACGATTTGAAGAACAAGCTGAGCCCGGATACTGCCGCCGTCTACATTGAGAATCCATCTTACCTCGGTCACATTGAGGTTCAAGGGGAAGAGATCGGGAAGCTCGCGAAGGAAGCGGGTGCCGTGTTTGTAGTCGGCGTGGACCCCATCTCTCTAGGTGTATTGAAGCCGCCGTCCCACTATGGCGCGGACCTTGTCTGCGGCGATTTGCAGCCTCTCGGAATCCGTATGAATTACGGAGGCGGACATGCCGGGTTTATCGCTTCGCGCGACGAAGAAGCTTACGTGATGGAATACCCGTCACGTCTGTTCGGCATCGCGCCGACTTCAGTGGAAGGCGAATACGGCTTCGGCGATGTGGCGTATGAGCGGACTTCTTTTGCGAAGCGGGAAAAAGGGAAGGAGTCCGTCGGCACACAGACCGCGTTGTGGGGCATCACAGCAGGCGTCTATCTGGCTCTGATGGGCCCACAGGGCATGCTTGAGGTAGGCCAAACCATCGTGCAGCAGGCGGAATATGCCAAAAAGCGGCTGTCCGAAATCGGTGGAGTCAGCATAAAATTCACGGCATCCACGTTCAAAGAATTTGTCGTTGATTTTAATTCTTCAGGCAAAAGTGTGAAGGAGATCAACAAGCTTCTGCTTGATCAAAATATTTTTGGAGGCAAGGACTTGTCTGGCGAATTTGCAGAGTGGGGACAGTGTGCCCTCTATTGTGTAACGGAAATCCACACGAAGCAGGATATCGATACTCTTGCTGCTGCACTGAAGAAAGTGCTGGGTTGACGTTCCGCGTTCCCTCTTGAATGAAAAGACGGGGGGAATACCGCAAAGATAAGGAGCAGAGACGACAAACGAATCCGGAAAAGCATGAACGTATAGAACTAGAACTAACCAATAGAACCAGCTACCGATGAGAGGGGATATCGGCACCATGATCAAACGAATCGAACGCAACAGCAAGGTCCGCAAGTTCCACCAGGCGAAATGGGATGAGCCGGTTATATTTGAACTGCACCGTCCGGGCGAACGCGGGATTCTGGTACCGGCGGCAGAGCCGGAAGTTGAATCCGAGGTAGGCGACGGTCTATCCGCCCTGCCGGCAGCGATGCGCAGAGAGACAGCCCCTGCTCTGCCGGAGATAGGTCAAGCCAAAGTGCTGCGGCATTATCTGCGACTGTCTCAAGAAACGCTCGGGTCCGATTTTAACGTTGAAATCGGCCAAGGCACTTGTACCATGAAATATATTCCGCGGATTAACGAAATGCTGATCCGGAGTCCCAAAATGATGGATCTTCATCCGCTGCAGGACCCCGATACGGTACAGGGTATGCTCGAAGTCTATCACGGCCTGGACTTGGCGATGAGGGAGATATCGGGATTGGACCGGTTCTCGTTCCAACCGAGCAGCGGAACGCAGGCGCTATTCGCTATGGCGTCCATCGTCCGGGCTTATCATGAGGCGAACGGGGAAGGGGAGAAGCGCGATGAGATCATCACGACAATCTTCTCGCATCCGTCCCAGGCCGCTACCGCTGCTGTGAAAGGATACAAGATCATTACGCTGTACCCGGACAAGGACGGGTTCCCGGATCTGGAAGCGCTCAAGAACGCGGTATCCGAGCGGACGGCAGGCTTTGTCGTAGCCAATCCGGAGGATACCGGTATCTTCAATCCCCGGATCCGCGAGTTTACGGACATTGTGCATGAAGCAGGCGGACTCTGCTTCTACGATCAGGCGAACGCAAACGGGCTTCTGGGTATTGCGAGGGCCAAAGAAGCGGGTTTTGACATGTGCTTCTTCAACCTGCACAAGACGTTCGCGGCGCCCCATATGTGCGGAGGACCCGCAACCGGAGCTCTGGGAGTGACGGCTGAGCTGGCGCCTTTCCTGCCCGGTCCTGTTGTGGAATATGATGGCAGCCGCTACGGGCTGAGTGAGGAAACCCAGCAAAGTATCGGCAAAGTGAGGATGTTCCACGGTGTGGCTCAAACGGTGCTCCGCTCGTACGCCTGGATTCGCGCACTGGGTCCGGAGGGACTGCTCGATGTGGCTAAAACAGCTGTTCTCAACAACAATTATTTGTACGCAAACATTTTGAAAATCAAAGGTGCGAGCGCTCCATACGTGGAGGGCGGACGTCTGGAGCAGGTGCGTTACAGCTGGGAGCAGTTGACCAAGGACACCGGAGTGACGACCGAGGATATTCAGCGCAGAATGTGCGACTTCGGGCTGCATTACTGGACCAGCCATCATCCGTACATCGTTCCGCAGCCTTTCACACTGGAGCCGACGGAGTCGTACTCCAGAGAAGATCTTGACGAATATCTGGATGCGCTGAGACACATTTCGCAGGAAGCTTATGAAAATCCGGATATCGTAAAAAGCGCGCCGCACAACAGCACCGTCCACCGTATCGACGAATCAAGCTTCGACGATCCCAAAGAGTGGTGCATCACGTGGCGGGTCTATCTCAAAAAAACGCATCCGTCCGGAGCAGCTTTATAGAGGGTCCCGCGCACGAAACCGGGGGTATCGTTCTGACAATGATCAGTCACGGGGTCTAACTGGGTTATATTTCAAATCAGCAGAGCACGGGGAGGCATGTGTATTTAGCCTACCCGTGCTATAATCATTTTACGAAAGCGCTTACTTTACTGCATGCGGAGGAGATTACGTTGTTTAGACACCTGGGCCTACTACCGATTCGTTTACGCCGGAGCTTGCAGGGAAAGCTGGTGCTGCTCATTTTGCTGGTCGCTGTTATTCCTCTGTTATCGCTGGGATATGTGCTGTATAACAAGTCTTCCGACACGATAAACGAGCAGTTCGGCCGTTACGGGGAAAATACGGTATCCCAGCTCCAGGTGCAGATCGACTCGACACTGGCTCAGATGAAATATACCGTTGAGGACATTCTCTCTTACCTCCTTGATCCTAACTTTACAGTTTTGCATGAAGAAATTCCGACGACTTATTTGGGCTTTAAAGAGGAGCAGCAGCTCGAACAATATATAGAAGCTCATAAAACGCTGGATACGAAAGGTATTTTTATACTAACGAAGTCCGGCTATTATTACGGGGAGCGAATTGCCAATACGAATCTTGTAGAAGAAAGCCCCTGGTTTGGAGAAGAACGTACGGGGTATCTATTCAGCATTTACGAGCCCAAACAGTACAGCGGCACATCTAATGTTCCGGGAGAAAAAGTGATCGGGCTGCTTTTCCGGATCCACAATCAGGTCGGGGCATTGGAGGATGCCAGAGTGCTCATTGAAGTAAAAGCCGACAAGCTGCTGGATATGTTCCAAGAGTATGAACGGGATACTGGGGCTTTCCTGAACATAACGGATCAGGGGCGTGTTCTGTATCAGACGGCGAAGCCCTATTCAAAGCGTGACGATGATGTCGTCTGGACGAAACAGTCGGAGGAAACAGATTGGAAGATCGAAGTGCGGACGCCGCACCGGCAGTTTTACCAGTCGTCTTTGCTGATCCGGACATTTACGTTTACAGCTGTCAGCTTGTCCATTCTGTTGGCTTTTGTCCTATCGTATTTCAGTTCGGTGAGGTTCCTAAGCCGGATTAAAAAGATGAAGGATTCCATCAGAGACGTATCACTCGGACGCCTCAATACCCGTATTATTGTCGATTCCGAAGATGAGATCGGACGCTTGGGCCGCAGCTTCAATCATATGGTGGTTCAGCTTCAGGATTTGTTCGGAGAAGTCAAACGTGTGGAGCGGCAGAAAAAAGAAGCGGAGCTTAGAGCGCTTCATCATCAGATCAATCCCCATCTGCTGATTAATACGCTCGCCTCTATCCAGTGGAAAGCGCGCATAGCCGGCAACTCCGAGGTACAGATGATGATTCTGCATTTGACTAAGGTACTCGACGGCAATTTGAATTATACACGTGAGCTGGTCACCTTAAGGGAAGAGCTGGATGTGATCCATCATTACATGAATCTCCAGGAATACCGTTTCGGCCATGTGTTCACCTACCACATCGATACGGGAGATATTTCCCTTGAGGAGGTCCGCATACCGCGGATGACTCTGCAGCCTCTGGTGGAGAATATTTTCTTCCATGCATTCGAGGATGGAGCCGGTATGATCGAAATCAAAGTGCGGCGGCAAGGAATGGGAATCCGGCTAAGTGTATGCGATGACGGCAAGGGTATGGACCCGGCTGCGGCGGGGGAGCTTCTGGCGGAACCGGGAGAAGAAACGGACGGCCGTAAGAAGCGCAGTATCGGTATTTATAACGTCGATCAACGGATCAAGCTTCATTTCGGTGATAGATATGGGCTGGATGTGGAATCGGAACCGGGAAAAGGAACATGCATCGGGATTATGCTTCCGAAGGAGGAAACGTGATGAGTGATATGTCTATACGGGTACTGATTGCCGACGATGAAGTGATTATCCGCAGAGGGCTGGTCAGCACCGTGCCATGGGCACGCTACGGGATGGAGGTCGTTGCAGATGCGCCGAACGGTACCCGGGCCTGGGAAGCTTTCCTGGAGCATAAGCCGGAGGTTGTCATTACGGATATCGTAATGCCGGGGATGACGGGAATCGAGCTGATCCGCAAGATTAAGGAGCATGCTCCACAGACAAAAGCGCTGCTGCTCAGCTGCCATCGCGATTTCGAATATGCAAAGCAGGGCATCAAGTACGGCGCGTCCGGCTATCTGCTCAAAACCGATTTCAGCGACGAGGAGCTGGGGGAGTATCTGGAAGGCTTCCGCAGCGAACTCATAAAGTTCCGCGGGCAGCCGTTCCCTCAGTCCGGGCGAGACGAGGCATCCGGCGCAGACAAATCCGCCGGTGTGGAAGGATCGCTCCGCGAATGGCTGCATGGAATCCGCGACCGCTTCCCCGCCGAGCTGGAGAGGCTGCTCGAAGGGGAGTGGGGATGGATGCGCGAGCCGACGGTGCCTTACCTGATTGGCTGCGGAGACAGCGTAGGCGCTAGCGGCAGAGACGCCCTTGCAGGTGAGACGGGAGGAAGCGTCTTCCCTGACGCTAACAGCTTAAGCACCGGCATCTCGGCCGAAACAGTATCCGGGCCTGTGACCGAGCCGGGCCCCGCCACCTGTGCCGCACGGCTGGCCACAGGTCTTGCCTCCGCAGGCCTCTGCGTGGCAGTGGCCCTCAGCGGGCAGCATGTGCTGCTGCTCGTCCCGCAGGGAGAGCGGCAGACATGGAACGCCCGCCTATGCGCGCGCAAAGCGGCGGACCCGCAGCTGCGCTGGACGGAGGGTACGGCGTTCGCGGGAGGCGAGGGATGGTTGGCGGAGGTGCGCCGCCTGCACGGCCGTATCGAGCTGGAGACGCGTCACCGCGTGCGCATAGGCGAGTGGCCCGAGCCGATTGCCGCGGCTGTGCGCCTGATCGTCGAGCAGGCCGATTCCCAGCTCTCCGTCGCGGAAGCGGCCCATGAGGTCGGACTGAGCCGCAGCCATTTCAGCACGCTCTTCAAGCGCGTGGTAGGCGAAAGCTTCGTGGCATTCACCTGCCGAACGAAGCTTGGGATCGCTTCGGAGCTGCTGAGCACTTCGAAGCTGACCGTGCAGGATATCGCGGAGCGGGTCGGCATGCCGGATGCGAAATATTTCAGCAAGTGGTTCAAGCGCTGCACGGGTCAGACCCCGAGTCATTATCGCACGGAGCGGCGGACGACACATATTTGCTAGCTCTCAGCCAGTACGGTTTCCCGGAGGGGAAACCTTCTTTTTTTCCCGGGAAACAGATCGCCGTATAAAAACACCCCTTTGCGCCGGACGTAGTGGCACCTTTACCGGAATTCGGCGGAATAGTGGGCAAAGCAGCACTTTTTTTCGGACATTCTTCCGTTTTGAAAACGCTTTATTTACCGTAAACTGAAATCAATTCAAAGCATTCATCACATCACACCTAAGATGTTTATGGGGGGAACTTTATGAAAAAGATGCTTGTTCTCGCGCTTACAGGATCGATAGTTACCGCTCTTGCCCTGTCGGGCTGCAGCACCAAGCAGGGAGAAGGCCAGGGGGAAGGGAGCTCCGACGCCAGCGGCGGCAAAGTGACTCTGCGCTTCGCTACCTGGGATACCGGCGATCTGCTCAAAATTCAGGAAACGATTGCCAGGAACTTCGAAGCCAAGCATCCGAATGTGAAGGTGCAGGTCGAGGCTTACGGGGACGGATTCGACCAGAAGCTGGCTGCTTCGATTGGGGCCAACAATGCGCCGGATGTGATGTATATGTGGGATTTCCCGACGTATCACAAAAATCTTGAGCCTCTCGAAGAGAGAATGAAAAGCGATAGCACGCTGAAGCTGGATGATTTTTATCCAGGCCTGCTAAATTACGTGAAGATTGATGGAACCGCTTACGGAGTACCGGCGGGGTTCACGACAAGAGTAATGTATTACAACAAAAAGCTGTTCGACGAAGCAGGCGTTCCCCAGCCCAAAGAAGGCTGGACGTGGGATGAATTCAAAATCGCAGCCCAGAAGCTGACCAACCCGGCCAAAAAGCAGTACGGCTTCGGGGTCCGGGCGGAGAACGATCCGTACGATCTTCAAGGAATTGTCTGGAGCAATGGCGGCAGCTTTATCTCGGAGGACGGCAAAACGATCGAAGGCTACATGAACGGCAAGCCGGCGGTAGAGGCGGTCGGAATGATCGGCGACCTCGTCAAATCCAAGACGGCCGTGATTGTAGGGGGCAAGAACCAACAATCGGGAGACGATATTTTCAAAGCTGGCAAAATCGCCATGTGGGAGAGCGGCATTTGGCCGTTGGACGGATTCAAGGAAGCCAAGGTTGATGTCGGTACGGTTTCGATGCCGGTCTTTGCCGGCAAGCCGGTCAAAGGCGTAATCGCCGAGTCTGCGGTCTCGATGTCCAAAAACTCCAAGCACAAAGAAGAAGCGTGGGAATTCATCAAATACTATGCTTCCGAGGACGCGATCAAGCTTCGGACGAGTGACCTGCCGGTGCGCAAAAGCATTGTGGAAGGCAACAAGCTCGATCAGGACCCGGTGTATAAAGCTTTCTACACGATGCTCGAAGCAAGCGACAATACCCCGGCTTTCCTGCTCAGCCCCAAATGGAACGAGGTCAACCGCAACTTAACTTCGGCCATCAACGCCATTATGCTTGGACAAAACGCGCAGGATTCTATGGACACGGCTGTGCGTGATTCCCAAAAGTTTTTCAAATAATTTTCTCAAATAACCCGTTAGGGAAACGGAAGTGAGCCTATGCAACCAAACACCTTGCAGCTTCAAAAAGGCGTGCGGCGCAGCATCTGGAGAAGAGGCAGGCTAACCCCCTACCTCTTCATTCTTCCCTGGATGATCGGGTTCGTGGCCTTTACGCTCGGACCCCTCTTGTTCTCGCTCGTCATTTCCTTTTTCGATTGGCCTATTGTCGGCGAACGAACCTTTATCGGCTTTCAAAACTATGTGAATATGTTCACAAATGATCCTTTATTCTGGCATTCCATGGGCGTAACGATCCGGTTTGCCGCCATTTTCGTACCGCTCAATCTCGCTGTCGCCCTTCTGCTGGCTGTTCTGCTCAATCAGAACGTCCGGGGAAGCGGCATTTTCCGGACCGTGTTCTACTTGCCTTCCGTCATCTCGGGCGTTGCCTTGGCCATGATTTGGGCCTGGGTATACAGCGGAGAATACGGTATTCTCAATTATTTCTTGTCTCTGATCGGCATTACCGGACCGGATTGGCTGCGTGAGCCGAGCTGGTCGATGATCGCGATGGTCGCCGCCAGTCTGTGGGCGCAAGGGTCCATGATGCTGATTTTCCTGGCGGGGCTGAAAAATATTCCCGGCGATTTGTACGAAGCCGCCGAGTTGGACGGTGCGGGCGCGTTCAAACGGTTTATCCGAATTACACTTCCCATGCTGGGGCCGACCCTGCTTTTTAACCTGATTACATCGATCATAGCCGCTTTCCAGCAGCTTACCCTCGCATTGACGCTTACGGGCGGAGGGCCGCTAAATTCGACTTATTTTTACGCTATGTATGTATATGAGAACGCTTTTAAATATTTCAAAATGGGCTATTCCGCAGCGAACGCCTGGGTTATGTTCTTGATCGTGCTCGTACTGACGATGTTGGTCTTCCGCTCGACCTCCATGTTCGTTTATTACGAAGGTGAACTGAAGAAGACCAAAGCCCGGAAAACGAAGCGCAAAGCGCTGTAAAGACGATTGTGAGGTAATGACATGAAGAAAGTGCTCACATATGCCCTGCTGCTGTTTTTCTCGCTGTTGTTCCTGATGCCGTTCTTCTGGCTGGTTACAACCGCTCTCAAGAGCCCGGAAGAAGTATACATGTATCCGCCCAAATGGATTCCGTCTGAGCTTCACTGGGAGAACTTCGCCAAGGCATGGACCATACAGCCCTTTACCTTGTTTCTAAAAAACTCCCTGACCGTTACTGTGCTGTGCAACATCGGTCAATTGATCTCATCGTCCTTGGTTGCGTACGGTTTTGCGCGATTCCGTTTCAAGGGACGTGATACCCTGTTCATGGTCGTGCTGGCCACCATGATGATTCCATGGGACGTTACGATGATTCCGTTATACATGGAGTTTAATTTCCTGGGCTGGATCAATACGCTTAAGCCTCTGATTGTTCCGTCCTGGTTCGGCTCGGCGTTTTATATTTTCCTGCTCAGGCAGTTTATTATGACCATTCCCACGGAACTTGAGGAAGCAGCTAAAATCGACGGTGCGGGGGATCTGAAGATTTTCACGAAAATTATTATTCCTCTTATGTTTCCGGCACTAGTGCTTGTAAGTGTCTTTAATATGCTGGACACGTGGAACGATTATCTCGGACCGCTCATTTTCTTGAACGATGCGAGTATGTACACGCTGACGCTGGGCTTGGCTCAATTCAAAGGGATGTTCGGTGTTGACATGACTTCGGTTATGGCCGTAACGACGATCATTTGTCTGCCTCCGCTTACCGTGTTTTTCCTGGCTCAAAAGTATATCGTCGAGGGCATTTCGACGACGGGCATTAAGTAAAGCCGGCGTTGACGTGCAGCTGGTATTAAGGGGAGCAAGGGTTGAACCATCAGCAAACAAAAGGCACCCAGGTGGTTAAACCGCAAGTTTGGACAACAAGGAGATTGGAGAGATGTGTTTAGTTTACGAAGCAGCAACAGAAGCATGACAATCGGGGTCCGGCGGTTCCTGGCAACGGAGGCGCTGTACGGGATCGGAATCGGACTGTATTCGCTGGCCCTGAATCTTCACCTGCTCGCCCTTGGCGCGAGCGGCGGACAGATTGCAAGCATATCCGCTGTGGGCATTCTGATCATGGGAATCGGGGCTCTGCCCGCCGGTATGCTAGCGGGGAAAGTCGGACGTAAGTCCATGCTGGTGGCGGGCTCCATGCTGGTTGCCGCAGGAGCGGCTTTATTCGCTACCGGCCGCAGCCTGCCGGTCTGGTATGCGGCACAAGCGGTGGCCTCCGCCGGATTTATGTGTATCGAGACGACAGAAATCCAGCTTCTGTTCCGGTACTGCCACTCCCGCCGGGAAGAAAGTCGGGCTTTTCACGGGATGTTCGCGGTCTTCACCGCATTCACGGGAATAGGCAACCTGATCGGGGGTTTTCTTTCCCGGGCGGATATCTCGGACGCAGGCCACGCCCCGTCGCTCTATGCTTCCGCCGTGTGCATCGCGGTGCTCTCACTGCTGCGTCTGCGGCTTCTCCCGGCGGAACGGGTAGCGGATAGCGGCACCCGGGAAGCTTTGCCGGACACAGCCGGGACGGGGGGCGGTGTCCGCGCGGGATCTGCCGCATCCTCGGCTTCATCCCTAAGCGGAGTGCATGCCCACGGGAAGAAGCAAGCGCCCCGCGAGGAGCCGGCGAAGCCGCCGGGACTAGGCAGCAGGCGCAGGGCAGTCCGCCTGCACTTGCCGCAGGGAATACATCGGCTGCTTCGTGTCCGCTCGCTCTGGCTGCTGGCCGCTAACGCCTGTCTGATCGGATTTGTTTTTTCCTTCATCGGGCCGTTCATGAACGTATATCTGAAGTTCCGGGCTGAATGGCAGGATGATCTGATTTCCTACGTGTATACGGTTAATGGGCTTGTCCTGTTTATCGCTTCACTGGCCGCTCCCAAAATAATGGAACGCTGGGGAGCAAAAGCGGCCTTTACAGGTGCGTTCCTTGGCAACGCGGGGCTGGCTATGCTGCTCTTGATATCGCAGCCGGCACCGGTATTTGCCGCCCTGCTCGTTCTCCGCAGCGGAAGCTTTTCACTGCTCGGCAATCTGGTCGACAGCGAGACCATGTCCTCGCTGCGCGAGGAGGACCGCAACCTGTATGCGGGAATGAAGGCCGTTTTCCGCTGTATCGGCTCGTCTTTATCGACGGTGACAGCGGGCTTTTTTATGAATGCAGGCGATTATTATACACCGTTTTTCATTGCGGCCGTTCTGCTCATCGTTAATTTTATATATTTCCGCAGCCGAGTGCTGCCTTTGATTACTAAGCGGGAAGACAATCTAGGGGGTAAGCCCCAAGCAGGAGGAGCATAAACATGAAGGAACTACACTTGCAGCGCAGGGATTGGGATAACCTGGAGGTGCTGGAGCGGGATCGCCTGCCGGCCCGGGCCAGTTTTATTCCTTACGGGAATGAGCAGGAGGCTCTGACTTATGCCCGGGAACGTTCGGACCGCACGCTGCCGCTCAGCGGAACGTGGGCTTTCCGGTACACCGGGTCGCCGGAAGAGGCACCGGAGGGTTTTTATCTGCCGGAGTTCGATGCGGCTGCCTGGGACCGGATACCTGTGCCGAGCTGCTGGCAGCTTCACGGATATGGCGCTCCCCATTACACGGATTTATATTATCCGTTTCCGGTTGATCCTCCACGCGTGCCGACAGCCAATCCTACGGGCAGCTACCGGAGAGAATTTACCCTTCCAGACGATTGGACGGAGAAAGATGTAGTCATCCAGTTTCATGGAGTTGACAGTGCCTATAACGTCTGGCTGAATGGCGAGTATGTCGGGTACAGCGAAGGGAGCAGACTTACGGCGGAATTCGATTTGACGCCTTTTATACGGGGCGGGCGTAATGTTCTTGCCGTGCAGGTGTATCAGTGGTCGGCCGGAAGTTATCTGGAGGACCAGGATATGTGGTGGTTAAGCGGCATATTCCGCGATGTCATTCTTGTGGCCCGGCCCAAGCTGTCTTTGCAAAATATCCGGGTTTACGCAGGGCTGGATGACACATACGCGGATGGACTTCTGAATGTGGATGTGACGGTAGCGGGAAATACTGATTTCACTTTGTCATGGAAGCTGCAGGACCGGGAGGGGGAGCTTATCGTTTCGGGTGAGGAAAGCGTGGCGGACGGCAGTGGCGGAATTACCGGAATGGAGAAGGAGCAGTCCATTACGATTGCAGCACAAATCAAAGAGCCTCGCCAATGGTCAGCGGAAACGCCTTATTTGTACGATCTGATCGTTACTCTGCTGGATGAAGAGGGGCAGCTTCTTGAAACAACGGCGCTAAAAGCCGGGTTTCGCCGCATTGAGGTCAAAGACGGCCTTATGCTCGTAAACGGCAAAGCGGTTCGTCTGCGCGGGGTGAATCGTCACGACCATCATCCCGATACAGGCAGAACCGTCACGCTGGAAACGATGGAGAAGGACATCTTGATGATGAAGCAGCATAACATCAATGCGGTGCGGACAGCTCACTATCCGAATGATCCGCGCTTTTACGACTTGTGCGACCGGTACGGCCTATACGTTATGGATGAGACTGATCTGGAGACACACGGCTTCGAGCTGATCGGTGACGCTAACCGTCTAAGTGACGATCCGGCCTGGGAACATGCTTATGTAGACAGGATGCGGAGAATGGTGTTGCGTGATGAGAATCACCCTTCGATTATTATGTGGTCTCTCGGTAATGAATCGGGCTTTGGACGCAATCACGAGGAGATGTACAAGTGGTGCCGCTCCTACGATTCTTCCAGGCTCGTTCATTACGAGGGAGACCGGGAAGGGAAGGCCTGCGATGTATTCAGCACTATGTACTCGTCACCTGAGAAAATGCGCGGATTCGGAGAAATGAAGGATTTGGACAAGCCCCATATCTTATGCGAATACGCTCATGCTATGGGGAACGGTCCCGGCGGGCTTCAGCACTATGAAGAACTGTTCAGAACATTCCCGAGGCTCCAAGGCGGATTCGTCTGGGAGTGGATTGATCACGGATTGCGGCGGAAAAAAGCGGATGGCCGCGAATATTTCGCTTACGGCGGAGATTACGGCGACCAGCCGAACAACGGCAACTTTTGTATCGACGGACTAGTAACCCCCGATCGTACACCGTCTCCGGGTCTCATGGAATACAAGAAAACGATCGAGCCGATATCGGTAGAAATCGCGGGATGGAAACCGGGTACAAACCAAAAGGCCGTTGATCTGATTATCCGGAACCATTACGATTTTATCTCACTTCATAATATCCGCTGCACGTGGCAGCTGGAGTCGGACGGCCGCTTCATCGGCGGGGGGCCGGCCGACTTGCCGGACCTGGCTGCCGGAGACGAGGGCATCTGTCGTCTTCCGATCCCCGGACTGCCGGGAGAGATCGGCGGCGCAGGCGAATACTGGCTGACGGTGCGCTTTGTGCTGGCTTCCCCGACATCATGGGCGGGAGAGGGCCATGAGATTGCATGGTCGCAGTTTCCGCTTCATGCCATCGAGAACGAGAAGGGGGATAACACCAGGAAAAATGCAGGCGATCCGGAATCGTTTTCTGCACCGGAAGCAGTAGTTGCGGATGCTGCAACCGCCGCGGCGGCTGCTCAGAATGCAGGCGCAACCGGGGCGGTGCGGGCTGCGGTATCACAGCAGCCGCCCGCAGGGGCGGCAGGCTCCGAGGCCGCTATCCGGGTTGAAGAAGCGGACAGCCGGTTCACCTTGACGGGGGCGGACTTCACGCTTGTCTTCGACCGGTTCCGGGGCCGCATTGCCTCCTGGCAGCAAGCGGGGACCCCGGTAATCGCCGACGGCGGGGGACCGCGGCTCGCCTTGTGGCGCGCCCCTATCGACAACGACATGTACGTTGTCGCCGATTGGCGCAAGGCATGCGTGCATATGGCGGCGGACGATGTGCGTGGCAGCGGCTGGGAGCGTCTTGCGGACGGTGCCGTCCGCGTGAGCGTCTCCATCCGCACGGCACCGCCTGTGTACGCCTGGGGATTCGCCTGCACGTGGGTTTACACCGTCCGTCCCGATGGAACGGTAGACTTGTCCGTGCAGGGCGATCCGGACGGCACACCACCGGATATGCTCCCCCGGATCGGCCTGAGGATGGAGCTGCCCGGCAGCACGGACCGCGTGACCTGGTACGGGTTGGGTCCGGGAGAGTCTTACCCGGACAGCAGACAAGCCGCAAGAGTAGGCTTGTATGAAACCGCGGTCGATGACCTGCGCTTCCCGTACGTAAAGCCGCAGGAAAGCGGCAACCGTTCCGACGTGCGCTGGTCCTGCCTGCGCGGCTTGCAAGGCTCCGGGCTCCTGGTTGCAGGGCAGCCGGCCTTCGATTTTGGGGCCAGCCGTTACACGCCGGAGGACTTGGAAACCGCCTCTCACGAGTGCGATCTGGTTCCGCGTGATTTTGTAACGCTTCATCTGGATTACAAGCAGAACGGGCTGGGCAGCAACAGCTGCGGGCCCAAACAGCTTCCTCCGCATGTGCTGAAGCCGCAAGCATTTCATTTTACGGTTCGGCTCAAGCCTGTAGCAGGTGATGTTCATCCTGCGCAGACAGCGGCGGCACTTCGTTCCGGCGGTTAAGCTGAGCAAGTAGCAGCACCATTTAGAAAGTAAGTCACATACTCCTTGACCAAAGGCTCAAAGGCATTAGCGGACAACGACCACAACCTCACAAATAAACAAGCTGGCAGCGGTAGAATACCGTCGCCAGCTTGTTTATTTGAGCTTTTTTCATCGTTATAAAAAACGATTGTATTTTAATTCTGCTTGGAGTTCATATGTCCTACCGGTCTGAGCGGTTAAAGAGAAGAGTTAAGCCCCCTCCGATCAAAATCATGGCCACGATAAAGGTCTGAAAGTACGATGAAAGTGAATAGGGCCAGTCATGGGACGGGAAATATTTGTGCAGCACATCGAGTAGTACTTCATTCGTCAGGTAGTAGATGCCCACAATAATGATGAGGAAACCGAATTTTCGCTGGTGCCGCTTCAATCCCTTAAACAGAGGACGGTCATCGAGGAATTCATAGTCCTGTTTGGAAATATACTGAAGAGCATCAAAGAAGCTGTAGAACCAGAAAATCGGGATCAAGAACAGGAACAGCGATAGCCTCAGTACGTCCATTATATAGATCGAGAATAAGAATCCTGCCATAAGCTGAAGTCCTCTTGTTTGTAGGCCCAAGTACAGATGGGCAGCTCCCGGGAAGACAGCCAGAATGGTGGCGATTGTTTTGCTGCGTCTGCCCTCATGACGGCTCTCATGAAAATCATCGAAGAAGCTGCGGTCAACCAGTTCATATCCTTCCTGCTTCTTCTCGAGCTGACGGAGAGCATCGAAAATGATGTAAATCCACAGAACCGGAAGTCCCAGAATGAAGAAGAAGAACTCTTCCATATGGGTCAAGGATCCGGCGAAGAAAATCAGAATGGCCGCTCCTACGAAGAAGATCATAGCCGATAAACCGCGGTACATCAGTCCGAGCTGATAATGGCCGAGTCCGGGGATAAAGGAGGCCAGCATAATTCTGCGGCGCTCCTGCTTGCGCTGCCATTCATAGGCGCCCGGATGATAGCGGGGAGCGGGTCCTGCCGGGCCATCCGCCATCTCCGGGCCTATCGGACCGTGAGCTTGTGGACCGTTGACGTGACCATAATCCTCAGCGCTATGAGGGATATAATCGGTCGAGTAACCCGGCTGCCCCGTTGGCCTGCGGTGGCCCAAAGTCACAAACATATCAATCAGATTGATGACCCAGACAACTCCAGCCACAAGGAGCAGGAGTAGGCCGAAGTCGCCATCTATATTATTGGTAATGGCCAGCAGGAAGAGCAGACCAAGCGGTCCGAAGAATCCCGCTCCGTATAGGAAGGCTCGGAAATAGCGGTATAAATAGAAGTGGCCAAGTCCGGGTATGAAAGAAAGGAGCAGCGCAGCGGTATTGGATCTAGGGTTCAAGAGAATTTCCTCCTTTGGATTTCTGAGCTTGCAGGGTATCGAAGAACGTGAAGGTCTGCTCCATGATCTTCTCGGATACGGGCGCATGCTGTGTTTTCTGCGCTTCGGCACGAATTCCTGCCACGTCATCCTTCATTTTATCGAAAATACCGGTTGTCATGAGTAAGAGTGTAGCCGCTGCCGCTATAGAGTAATGGATAAAAGCTAACCGTCTCGGTGACCGGACTTTCTGTTTCTGAATCCTTCTGGAGGATTTAGAACGTTTGTCGTTTTCCTCCGCTGTATCTACAATAACCGGAGGAGTTGTTTCTTCTCTTTCTTCTCCCGCCCTAATTTCCGCAATCTGGTGCAGAACCCGGTCGGTCAGGCTATCGGCATCCGGCTGGTCTGGAAGGGGAAGAGCAGTTGCCATGGCTTCTATACATTCTGTATAAATTTCCAAACAGACATCACAATCGTACAGGTGAGTCTCCAGAAGGTTCCGCTGGCGGCCATCTGTGAGCTCTCCGGTAATATACCGCAGCCATTCCTTGCGCTGAACATGATTCTCAGGGTTCATTTAAACTCTTCCTCCTTCCAGTGCTGCTTGATCCATTGTTTGGCCCGATACAGCTTGGATTTGATGGTTTGTACCGTTACTTCCTGTTCGTCTGCAATTTGCTGGTATGATTTGTCTTCATAATAAAAGGCAATAAGGACGTCTCTATAGTTTTCGGGAAGCTCATTCAATTTGCGCATCACGAGTTCCCGAAATTCTTTGTGAATGAGCGGATCTTCCGTATCGGAGCGGAGCATGGAGGGAGGGGGCATGGTTTCTTCCATGCCGTCGGTGGCCATCTCACGCTGCCGGTACGCTTTTCTTTTATAATCTATCGCCTTATTGACGGCAACGCGGGAGAGCCAAGCCTTAAGACCTTTTACCTCGGTGTGGGGGAGGGAGGTAAACATCTTGAGAAAGACTTCCTGCATCACATCTTCGGCATCTTTTGGGTGCCGGACAACTGAGAAAACGATCTGAAATACATAGTTCCGATAGGCACGGACAATTTCACGAAAGGATTCCTCATCGCCGGCGATCATCCCTTGGACGAGCTGCTCCTCTTGGTACGTTAAAATGTCTTTCTCCCTCCCCTCTCCAACAGTATAGACGAATCAAATAGCAGCGAGTTCTGCACTTCGGGCAAAAATATCTTCCTATGCAAAAAAAACCGCTATTCCTAGTCAGAAATAGCGGGCTTAAGGGTGTCACTTCTTATTCCAGCCGCCTGGAACGTATAAAATACGCATCTTCGATGGTAGTTCCGACTTCCTCGAAGCCAGGACCGGGACAATCACGGCTGAATATGCGCCATTGCAAGTCATTGTTTCCTATAGGCTTCTTAACCATTACATAAGCTTCCTTCCAGGAAGTTATCCGGGCATCGGCAGGAAGAATCCCTTGCCATACCCGGAGCGTGGTCTGCCTCCAAAGCCGGGGTGTTCCGTAAAAAGCAGGCATACCTGCATCCAGCCAGAGCAGTTGATCCGCTTCATTCCATTCGGAAAGCTCATGCGCAGCCACCAGAATTACACAGGTTCTGGCGTACCGGTACAGAATACGGGTGACCGCTTTGCGCTGGAAGGAGTCCAGATAATTAAGCGGCTCATCCAGCAGCAAATACCGGGGCGATCCGAGGAGTGCCTGGCAGATGGCCAGCCGCTGCTGCATGCCTTGGGAGAGAGTTCCGATTCGCTTGCGCTTCACGTCAAGCAGCTCAAATTCACCCAGCAGACGATCGGCTTGCTTAGGGTCTGCACCTTTGAGCAGACACATATAGTTGAGCAGCCGCAGCGGCGTCATGTCTTCATGCAGTTCCACATCGGAGGGCACGTAGCCGATGCGGCTGCGGATAAGCGGGAGCTGCTCACGCGGACTTCCTTCCCGATAGCTGATTTCACCGGTATCAGGGAAATCTGCGGTCGCGAGCAGCCGCAGCAGCGTGGATTTCCCTGAGCCGTTACGGCCGACGAGCAGGGTCAGACCGGTGGTTAGCAGCAAATCATCTGCCTGCAGCCGGATCTGCCCTTTATAGGAGCGGGACACTTGATGCAGGCGGATCATACAGACTGCCAGCCTCGCACCGTTGCCAGCCGCAGGCTGCTGCGGTAAGCGGTTAATAGCAGCAGCAGTCCTGCCGCTATTAAGGAGATCTGCAGGATGAGCGTCCAGCTCCATGCCGCATCCTGGAATTCACGGCGCAGCCAGCCTTCCGCAGCCAGTTCCGCCCCCCATCCGGATCCTGCTGCAAGGATCGCGGCGGACATGCCTTTTTTCATAAGGACAAGGGCGGTTAGTCCGCTTACGAGAAATAGGGGAGCTATCCAGTCGAACACGAAAGGCAGCATAGAGAATATTCGGGAGTCTTCAGTCAGGGTCATAATGGTGTAAAGGGACCCCGCTATACCCAGAACAGCAATCATGAAGAGCAGTACGATCAGGCGGCTGAACATCAGCAGAGCGGGTGGATAAGGCGTAACGCTCTCAATCATCCGCATCCCTTCATTCCAGCTCCGGTGTTGATACAGGAAGCCGCATACGAGCAGAAGGGGGAAAGCCAGAGAATAGGAGGAGCGGGCCGGAAGCGGACCATTCATATGAAGCGTCGAATTAATCATAAGAAGCATGGCGAACAGCACAAGACTCAGGAGCCAGAACCATTTGTTATACATAGTGAACTGATGCTTGCACAGAGCCGGCAGAGAAGGGCGGACAGGAACGGCAGGATCCGGTTGCGCTTCATTCCCGGCATTTTCTCGTATGACATCAAAGTGGATCTGCAAGCGCCCAAGCAGGGCAGAAGTATCTGTGCTGGTCGGTGTCGTAACCAAATAGCCTCTTAAGAGAGAAGAGGTGCTCTTCTCAAGTTCCTCTAGTTGTTTATCGTCCGGGTCATGCATGTGGTTTTCCCTCCCTAGGTGCGCGTATTAATGGATTATCTTCGGAGTTACCGTTGGGCAGCAATTCCCCCATACTCGTTCCTAACAGAACCTTTAGCTTGCGAAGTGCGCTGTACAGATGGGTCTTCGTTGTACTGAGGGGAAGGTCGAGGACTTCGGTAATCTCCTGCAGCTTAAGGTCATGGAAGAAGCGAAGCACGACAATATTATTCTGGACCTCCGGCAAAGATCGGAGCGCCGCTATCATTTCTTTCCTGGCTTCCTGACGTTCATATATCTCTACGACGGAAGCTTGAAGGTCCGGAGTTTCAGGCAGTTCAGCGGTCAGATGATTTTCATTCCGGTAGGCGAGACTTTTCCAGTAATCGCGGCATAAATTAAGCGCGACCCGGTACATCCAAGGCCGGATGTTATCCGGAACTTTGCACTGCTGAAGCTGCTTGAGAAGCCTTACAAATACTTCTTGTACGAGATCCTCGGCCTTGCGGGCATCGTACAGCATGCGTTCCAGGTAATTCTGCAGCGGAGCGTGGTAGCGGTGAACGAACGCTTCGAAAGCAGCTTGATCTCCACGCGCCATTGCTTCCACCAGATGTTCATCGGTGAGCATGTCCAGCCTCCTTTTTTAAGATATGATGCAGCCCTTTTCTACTCTTCCTCCTCATGGCCGATCCATCTGCTGCGGTTGTCTGCAACGAGTAGTGTAAGTGCTAGGAGCAGGCAAGCGGCTGCTGTTAGCAGAAGCCGGTTAGTGAGGAACAGCCCCGGAAGGCCGCGGGAGTGTTCTTTTATAAAAGAGGTATGAAGAGCCAGATACGGCATCCAGGAGCCGTGAGAAAGCATGTCCAGCATCCAGATCCCTAAACCTGCCAGCAGTCCGGTATATATTTTCTTTGTCAGGAGGAGCAGGGTAATGACGAGCAGACACATGAATAGGAGGGCAGGAAGCTGCTGAAGCAGCAGGGAGCCTATTCCGGCATCCGCTTGGGGCTGCGGCTCAACGGGGCTGCTGTAAGAAAACACAAGAGTGGAGACAGTGCCGAATTTAGCCCGGTAAGCCGTATGCCAACTTATTTGATACAGGACCGTGAAAAGGGCGAGAAGTCCTAGTTTACGCAAGACCATTCCCTTCATGGATATCGGAAAAGTTGCAAAGATCTCCATTGCCCCGCTGAGCTCACGCTGAAACATGCCGATCGTGAGCATAATGAGCAAGGGATAGAAGGCCGTTTCCGCGTAAAATAGCGGATTGTTCGGATATTCGGGATCGGCCGTAAAGAAAGTGACTGCGAGCATCAGCAGGTAGAGAAAAGGAAGTATCCCCCACATGCTCTTATAATTCAAAAGGTCATAACGGACTATACTCATGGCCCGACTACCCTGTTCCATGTCTCGTTCCAATCATCCAGCGTATACACCGGATATTGAAAAGGAGCTTCCGGCGCGCTCAACCCCTTTTGATAGAAGAAGGCCAGCACCTGTTTGACTTGTTCGCTCTTGCCATCATTTAGTGCTTCCTGTACTTGATGCAGGATTTGATTGCGGGTCCTATCCTGCTCAGGATTGAGGGAATCGGTGTCTGTGCTGGGCAAAAAAACTTGAGAAAAAGCAATTTTTCGTATCTCTTCATCGGTCAATTTGACGCCATCCCTGTAGAAAAGGTACAGATAGGCGGCACGGATTTCCATAAATATGGAAGGCCTGTTTTCGTTTGAGACTTTATCACTCTGCGCGTCTTCCTTGATATCAGCAAAACTGACCTGCCTCTTGTCATCTCCGAACAAGATAGCATTCATGGCATTGACAAGCTGATAATCGTCCAAATTATGGGACTTGGTTTCGCCGATCAGGTAGCTGGAACCCGATATCCCACTAATCCTGGTTTCATGTATCCGAAGATTCTCTAAAGGAAAGTAGAAAAGAGTCCGGATACTTACTAATTCGGTTTTAAGCAGCGGCTCGTAATAAGCTTTAAATTTGAGCAGGTCGAACCAGAATTTTTCCGCTTCCAGCCGGTTTCCGGGCGTGGTGACCATTTTCATCAGGCTGTCCGGGTCCTGCAGCTCAATAAAGTTTCCCGCATAGAAAGAGGCTTCTTTTACATTCGTTTGCGTAAAGTGCTGCCTGCTGATGGCACTGACATCTTCCTCCGCAAGATTTCCATAGATTCGGCCCGTAAATCCCTGCCAGGTAACATCGAAATCGGAAGGATATGGAAGGTGGTCTCCGCTGGACGGGTATACCCGGTTGCTGCCTCCATCTTTGACAAACATAGGTTTATTCGTTGCCGCAGGATACCAGCCGCTAACGCCCGGTAAGTAAATGGAAGGGTCCTTTATAAAAGAGACAAACTGTTCCATATTATTGTACGGATCTAATCTCCAGTTAATCCCATCATCCTTATAGATAAATGTAAGATTTTGCATCGTTCTATTCCGGTCGAACTGATTACTGTCTATTGTAATTAAGCTGCCGGTTCTTTGAAAAGAGAGAGACTCTTGATCCAACAACAATTGTTCCACGTGAAAATGAGGGTGAAGCGAGAAGAACGCCTGCCCTTCCGGAAGATCTGTGGTTTTGAAAGAAAGCTGGGCCTTAATCTTAACTTTCTCGGGACTTTGTTTCGTCAATTCCAATTGATAAGACGAGACGGGGAAGGTCACATAGCTATCCGTGCCACCATCGGCAATCTGTACCGCGTGTTGGATCAGCTCGTTACTTGCGGCCATTCGCGGCATCCATATTTGAGCATAGGAATAATAACTTCCAACTGACAAACCTGCAAATGCCAACAGGGCAAGCCCCCATTTGCCGCGGGTATTGCTGGGCCGTATTGTTTTCAGAATGAATACGCAGACAGTAAGCATAAGAAAGGTGAAACTGAGTACGAAGAAACGTGATGACCAAGTTTCCGGTTTTAACAGCCCGATCCCCCAAGCTTCATTAGCGTAAAAAGAATCCAGCATCAGCTGACTGAGGTGAAAAGGTCTCAGCATCTCCAGCTGCACAAGGCCCAGTCTTCGGATCAGGAAGATGTCAATAAAGAAAGTACCAAATATCCAGGCGCAAAAGCCGATTAAATAGATAATACGGTTGCGGATGGCAACCGCCAGCAGCATAGCCAGCGCTAGCGTAACCATATAGGACCACTCGTATTGGATAGCAAAGAATAACAGCTCTTGGAGAAGAACGTCTGTGCTTATCTTATATTGAACAGCAAAATAGACATAAACGGCTGACATAGCTGCTGTAAATAAGGATAAATAAAGAAATCCGACAGCGTATTTAGCGCTAAAGGGAACGGCTGCCGACACAGGGAGTCCGCCCATCCATTCGCAGGAAGGTTTTGAAGTATCGCGGCGTATCATCAGAATCCCGATCAGGACGGCTACTCCGAGACTCAGGGTGTGCTTGACCTTGTGAAAGTCGTAGACATACATATATAAATCTTGCGACACCGGAGGGGCGATTCCAGCTAACGATACAGCCATCCAAACACCGAATAACAAAGGGAGGATTAGAAGAAAAGGGCTGTTGATTAGAAGCCGCAGTTCCAGCAGAAAAGCACGCTGCCACTTAATCACGGACGGTCACCTCCGATTAGTGCCAGGTAGCCGTCTTCCAAAGTGGGCCGGACCGGGATGGAGTCTCCCGCAGGCCGGATCTCGGAGACGATGCGGCACAGCATACCGTGGCTGGTACGTCGCGCCGATACAATCTCGTGAGGCTTATAAGCAGCGAACTCCCGTTCGCCGAGCTCCGCCTCCCACACCTTGCCTTCGGCGCAAGCCTGCAGCTCCGTTAAGCTTCCGGCGAAGGCCACCTGCCCGCGGCTGAGTACCGCTACGCGGCTGCAGCTGCTCTCGATATCGGCCACGATATGGGTCGAGAGCAGCACCGTGCGGCTCAAGCTGGATTGGTTCAGCAGATTGCGAAACCGCACCCGCTCCTCGGGATCCAGACCCGCGGTCGGTTCATCGACGATGAGTACGCGCGGATCGCCAAGCAGTGCTTGTGCAATCCCCAGACGCTGCTTCATGCCGCCGGAGAAGGTCCGGATCTTGGTGCGTGCTTTATCGGTCAGATTAACCTGTTCCAGCAAATACCTGATCTGCTCACGCCGCTCGCCGGGATGGTTCATTCCTTTCATAACAGCTACATAGTCAAGCAATTCAATCGCCGTCAGCTGGGGGTAAAGGTGAAAGTACTGAGGGAGATACCCGATGATCGGGCGGATCCGCTCAGCATCGGCGAGGTCAATACCGCCTATGCGAACGGAACCTTTCGTAGGTTTAAGAAGGGTCGCCAGTATTCGCATCAGCGTTGTTTTGCCCGCGCCATTGGGACCGAGCAGGCCAAACATCTCCTGTTTAATATCCAAAGAAACATCCTGGAGAGCTGCGTGTTTTTTATAGGATTTGGTTAAATTTCTGATTTCAATCATTTCGTTCTTCCTTTGCCAAGGTTTACTCTACGCGTATGTACTTGTTCAACGACAAGGGTTTAATAAAAGTTTGAGAAGGACCAAAGAAATAAATGGGAACCGGAGGAATCCGCTAAGAAAAATGCTATGATAGAAGATATCGACACGAAAATATGTTCGTATCTATCCGCATATAGTCACACAGTTAGTTTGCAAAGAAAGAGAGGTTTTACCCATGAAGGCAGAGGTGCGGTATAAGCAGCCGAAGCGGCTGCTAAACCCGGCGAGCGGATTCTTAAGCGGCTACACGCATACGTTAAACCCTTATACAGGCTGCGCTTATGCCTGCTCTTACTGTTATGTCCGCCGCATGCCTGTCGGGTTGTTCGCCGGCCAGCCCTGGGGATCATGGGTCGATGTCAAGGAGGGGGCCCCGGACTTGCTGGGCAAGGAGCTTGTGCGGGCGCGCAAGAAAGGGCCGGTGACAATATTCATGTCATCAAGCACCGACCCTTACCAGCCCGCTGAAGCCCGCGAAGGGATCACACGGTCGCTGCTTGAAGTCATGGCGGACGATCCGCCGGACTTCCTCTTCTTGCAGACGCGCAGCCCTCACGTCACACGTGATGCGGATCTGCTGCTGCAATTCGGTGATCGCGTGCTCGTGAGCGTCACGGTCGAGACGGACCGCGACGACATCCGCCGAGCATTCGCTCCGTCAGCACCGCCGATTCCCGCCCGCCTGAAGGCGCTGCGGGAGCTGACGGCGCTCGGCGTGCCTACGCAGGCGGCGATCGCACCGCTGCTGCCATGTACAGGCGGGTTCGGCGCACGGCTTGCCGAAGTGACCGCGAACGTGTGTCTGGACACGTTCGCCATGGGGGACGGCAGCGGCGGCAGGCGGACGGAGCAGCTGCGCATCTCGGAGATCCACGAGCAGCTCGGTCTCAGCGAGTGGTACCGGCCGGAAGCGTATCTGCGCGTTCGCGAGCAGCTTAACGGCGCGTTTGATCCGGGCCGCATCCGGATCAGCCGTGATGGCTTCTTGCCCTTGCCAGCCGAAACGGGGACAAGGGATGCCACTGGAGGCGGGCCGGAGGGATGAAGCGGATATCGAGGCCATTTCCGCCCCGGCAAGCCCTGAAGCGCCGCATTTCGGCCTTACAGAATAAAATTTGTATCGGTATCGAGCTATTTCCTATGCAGGAAATTTCAGCCTATTAAAGAAGAATGAATACGCACTCAGCAATTTCTAATCGAGGCTTGCAAAGCTAGGGCTTGCACGGTTTTAACGGTGTAACCACCTGCCTTGAGCTTGATCGGCCAATTTACCGGATCGTTAATTTCAGCTAGAATGATAGAGAAATTTGATAGAGAAACGGTCGTGTAGTACGGCAGAATCCAATTGATCCAATACAAGGAGTGAGCATATGATACGAGGAAACACCAAAATGCTGATCGGCGGTCTGTTGACTTGCGCATTGTTAGTATCGGGGTCACCTGTACCCAACCAGGCGGCCGTTGCGGCTCAAGCGTCATCTGCCCAAGCCGTGTTTACAGATATTCAAGGCCACTGGGCCTCGGAAACAATTCGCTGGGCGTATGGAAAAAATATGACCGACGGTTACTCAGACGGCACGTTCAAACCCGACAAATCGGTGACTGAACCCGAGTTCCTGGCTCTTCTGCTCCGTGCCTATAACAAAGTAAGTCCGGATGCGGCAGCTGATGGCGGCAAGTGGTTTGATTCTTATTATACAAAAGCAGAAAGTTATAACTGGCCTTTATTAAAAGCGGGAAATGCTCCTTATCTGCGGGGCGATGCAGCCAAACTGATTGCCGCGACCCAAGGCAAGAAGCTGTCGACTGAGGATGCGATTAAGCAATTGATTTCACAGGGTTTATCCCAAGGCAAAACAAGTGCCAGCGAGGACGGATTCGCAGCAGGGGACACTTTAACGCGTGCGGAAGCTTTGACTTTCCTGCAGAACCTGCTGCGTAAGCAGAGTGATCTTATAGGCGTGCCTTCCGAGCCTGCTAAAGACCCTGTTCCTTCCACTCCTCCAGGTGGAAATGAGGCAGGAGGCAAGCCAGACAAAGAGCCTGCTCCGGGAGCTGGCACCAAGCCGGATACCGGCACAGAGAAACCGGATACAGATGATTCTGCATCTAAACCTCAGTCCGACCAAGCATTTGCGATAGAAGGCGTAGCTGTAGGGGATACGGAGAACGCTTTGATTCAGAAGCTGGGAAATCCGGTACGTAAAGACCTCAGCGGCTATGGATATACCTGGTATATTTACAATACTGATTATAAGCACTATGTACAGGTAGGTGTGCAGGACGGCAAAGTTGTCGCGCTCTACACGAATACAGGGAACTGGACTAAAGCGGGCGGCGTAACGGTTGACACAACTGCTGCGGGTGTGGAAAGCGGTATGGCCGGAGCCCAGAAAACAGGCGGGAGCAGCGGGAAGTCTGCTGTTTATAAAAGCGGCTCGCTGAACATCACGTTCTACTTTGATGCCAATAACGATGGCAAAGTGATGGGGCTTCTCGTACGTGACGCGGCGGCCAGCACAAGTGCGAGCAAAGCTGACTCTGCCGGCACAGAACTACGGACTGCGTACGAGAAACAGACCTTCGATATCACGAATGCGCACCGTGTACGTCTAGGGAAAACGCCATTTGTATGGGATGACAAAATCGCCGGAACAGCACGCAAGCACAGCCAGGACATGGCGGCGGGCGGATACTTTGATCATACCAACAAGCAGGGGCAATCCCCGTTTGACCGGATGAAGAGCGATGGCCTGCAGTACAGCAGTGCAGCTGAGAATATCGCGGCCGGATATTCCGATCCGATTGAAGTCGTAAACGGCTGGATGAATTCGTCCGGACACCGCACGAACATTCTAGGCGGCACTACACATCTTGGCGTCGGTATTTATTTCGGCGGTTCGATGAACGTGTACTACACTCAGAATTTCTACACCCCACGTTAATACAAGCTTGTTTTAAAGAAGAGAAGATATAAGAAGCGGATCTCCATCAGGGAGGTCCGTTTTTTGTTATATGAAAAACATGTCACTTTACTTGCTGAAAAGGTGAAAAATGTAACTAAAGGTTGGTTTTTGTATGTTTTTAAAGAAGGAAGTGGGCTTTGTAGAACGAATTTATGGATGAAGGGTTTTTGTTTCCATAATTTTGATGTGTAAGATGAAATTTCTTATCTTATGGAGGTTTTCCGGCTGCTGAAATACGTGAGATGAAACCATTACAGGTGTCTATCCGTCATAATAAGAGATTATTTGACATGAAAGGCAGCTATCGTTTATTTATCATGGCAAAGTTCCGCTATAGGTCGAACGATTCTATATTTATGCCGAGGGATGAGGTTGGTCATGCAGCAGATCAAGGAATTGTTGAAAAAATTAGAGGGAAGGACCTGGAGGCTGCCCAGCAAAGGGATGGGGTTAATCAGTGCGTTTACGTTTCTCCTGCTTATCAGCTGCAGCTGGTGGGCTTGGTGGGCTGTGAATGGAAGCGAAGCGGGGGCTCCGGGCCAATCGCAGGGCTTTAAGAAAGTAGTATCCGTTAAAGCACCTGATGAAGAATACGATGTGATTGTAACCGGTACGGATCCAGAAGGAATAGCGGCGGCTGTGTCTGCGGCACGTAATGGCCAGAAGACTTTGCTCGTTGAGGGCAAGGACAGGGATGTATTGGGGGGGCTTTTTACAGTCGGCTGGCTGAACAGTCTCGATAACAGCTTTGCTCCTAATGAGGATGGCAAGGCCAATCCGGATAAATTTCTCAACGAGGGTATTTTCCAGGAATGGCGGAAAGGTGTGGAGGGTACTTCGTTTGATATTAGAACTGCCGCCAACAAGTTTTATGAACTGGTTCGCAAAGAAAAGAAAATTGATCTGTTGATGCACGCATCTGCTTTGGAGCCTATCGTAACAGATTCCACGAATTCGAGTAGTGAGGCAAAAACCGTAACAGGTCTGACGATTACAACTGCGGATGGAAAGATACATAAGGTCAAAGCAAAGACGGTTATTGACGCTACGCAGGATGCCGATGTTGCTGCTGCGGCAGGTGTACCTTTTACATTCGGCAGGGAGGATCTCGGGGATGAGAAATCACTGATGGCTGTAACGCTCGTCTTTAGCCTGAAAGGCATGACAGAGGATATTTGGCAGCAGATGATTAAGAAGGGCGCTGGAGATCCGAACCTCAGTAAAGGTATGGGGGCAGACGCAATGAGCGGCTGGGGCTATTCCGATATGTGGAATTATGAATCTACGAATCCCGACCGGGTCAGGATGAGAGGCCTGAACATCGGCAGACAGAAGGATGGCACAATATTGATTAATGCTCTTCAGATCTTTGGGGTAGATCCGCTTAATCCGGAATCCGTCAAACAAGGGATTGAAATCGGCAAAGCAGAGATTCCCCATGTGGTTGCCCATATGAAGAAGCATTATCCGGAACTGGCAACTCTGGAACTCGGGAGTATAGCTCCTGAACTGTATGTCAGGGAATCTCGTCACATGATAGGGGAATATCGCCTGACGATGACTGATCTGCTTGATAACCGGGATCATTGGGACAAAATAGGCTATGGCTCTTACAACGCGGATATACAAAGTACGAATGCGAAATACCGGGGAACGATTATTATGAAACCTACACAGTATGCGATTCCGTTTCGTACACTTGTTCCGCAAAAGGTAGATGGGATTCTCGTTGTAGGCCGTTCTGCGAGTTTTGATTCCTTACCTCACGGGTCGGCCAGAACGGTACCTGTCGGAATGGCCGCCGGGCAAGCGGCTGGAGCAGCTGCGGCGATTGCATCGGAGCGGAAAGTGACGTTCCGTGATATGACGAATTCGAAGCCGCTGGTAACGGAGCTTCAAGACAAGCTGACTAAACAGGGAGTCCGGCTCCAGCCTTATCCATTCGGACCGCCGGCCTACACGAAGCATAAAGCTTATGAAGGGCTGAAGACAGCTGTCAGCCTGGGAATCGCAAGCGGACATGAAACCAATGATTTCGCGCTGGACAAGCCGTCTAATCCCAAACAGTTGGTGAATGCTATTAACACGATGCGCACCGTAATTAGTAAAGCTTATCCTAAGGCTTTGACTGCCGGGGCGGATGTAACAATCAAGGGATTGACGAAGCCGGATGAGATTGGCTTGACTTGGGAGCAGGCAGCATGGACGATCAGCCAGGCTGTAGGGGCTAAAGTAAGACGGAATGAAGCTGCTGCGTACGTGCTTGACCAGAAAATAGTCAACGGGACCACATATGATCAAATTACCGATAAAGCAAAGCTGACGTATGGAGAGGTCTATCTTCTTCTGCGTGATGTTCTTAAAGCCCAAGCGGGCGTCGTTTATAACTAAGTTGGACTAAAGTAGTTGTAGGTTATCCATGTTAAAGGCTGCGTGACTGCAGCCTTTTTCTTGTGGCTGCGGATTTTTTTTGCAGAGAGTAAAGAAATTTGTCCTACTAACTAGGAGAAATCTGCTATAATGATAATATATGGAAAATACGAAGTATATCTAGCCCACCTTTAAAATGAACTTCTCAAAGGAAAGTGAGCTCACTTGCATGAGGCAGTTAAGGTCTAATCCGGTTTACAAGCACATTGCACGAAATGGGAAAGCTTATTTATTGACTTTATTAGTTCTTACAATCGTGAATAATCTGTTTAAAAATTCCGGCACCAGCACACACAACTGGGATGTCCTCTTGTTTTTAGGCAGCATCATCGCCGCAGTTTTTATTAAAAAGTCTGTCCCGCTGCAATATGTATTCGGGTTGTTTGCTTATGGTATTCTATTTACGCTTCTTCCCGATATCGAGTACTTTAAGCTCCCTTCTGTCATGTATACGATTCTCCTGCTGTACGCCTTTTTGCTGCCGGGTCTATGGGCGCCCATAATAGTAGGCGCGGGTTTTATCCTCTATCTTCTTCTTAATTATTACCCTGCGGTGCAATTTGACTACATGCGTGTTAACCTCGTTGGTGTTATGTTCAATACGGTAGTGTACGCTTCCCTTAGCTATTTCTTCCGAAGAATGATGATTGAGCGCGATCTTCTCAAGGAAAGTGAAGCACGTTACCGGAGCTTGATCGAAATATGTCCAGAACCGATTGTCGTTCAGCAGAACGGGAAACTGGTTTATGCGAATCCTGCTGCGGTCAAAGCTTTAGGGGCTTATTCGCTGACTACCCTGACGGGACGATCGGCTTTGCGTTTTCTGCATCCGGAATGTCGTAGAAGTGCGCTTACACACGTGGAACAGGTGCTGGAAAAGGGAATCTCCGCCACGATGGAGCAGCGTTATATGCGGATGGATGGACAAGTACGCAGCTGTGAGCTGGTTCTGGTAGCTACAAATTATGGAGGCAAAAAAGCCTGCATGAGCATCGGCAAAGATATAACGGAGCGGAAGAAAGCAGAAGAAAAAATAAATTACATGGCCTATCATGATACTTTAACAGGCCTTCCCAACCGGAGTTACCTGAATAATTGTCTGGATACTGCATTGGAGCAGGCCGAACAGGCTAACATTCAGCTAGCTGTCCTTTTTCTTGATTTAGACCGGTTTAAGAACATTAACGATACAGTCGGACATATTTATGGAGATATGCTGCTTCGTCAGGTTGCGGAGAGATTGAAAGAATCTGTAGGCCCTAATGATATTGTATCGAGACACAGCGGAGATGAGTTTGTGATCTTGTTGGAGAATAGATCAGAAAGCATGGTCAGAGAACAAGCTCAAGCCCTTCTCGATCAGTTTACACAGCCTTTTCAACTGCATGGGCATGAGGTTTATACGACTACCAGTATCGGAATCAGTATGTATCCGCATGATGGGCTGGGACGGGATGCGCTAATCAAGCATGCAGACATGGCTATGTATCTCTCCAAAGAGAACGGCAAGAATAATTATCAGTTCTACAGCGTTCATAATAATCGTCTGGCACGCAAAATCAAACTGGAGAACGGCCTCCGCCGTGCCTTTGAACATCAGCTTTTCACCCTGCACTATCAACCGCAAATTAATCTTGAGAACGGCCAAATTGTAGGAATGGAAGCGCTGCTACGCTGGCAGGATCCGGAGCTTGGGAATGTAACGCCTGGAGAGTTCATTCCGGTAGCTGAAGAGACTGGACTAATCGTCCCTATAGGCAAGTGGGTACTCCAAACGGCCTGCGAACAATATCGCAGATGGCGTGAGGACGGATTGCCCCGGATCAGAATGGCTGTCAATATCTCGGTCAGGCAGTTTCAGGATAAGCAGTTCGTCGATTTGATTGCCAGGGTGCTGCAGGAGACAGGAATGGAGCCCGGAGATCTGGAACTGGAGATCACGGAAAGCATCATGCAGAATATGAAGGAATCGCTTGCGATACTGACTGAACTGAAGAGGCTCGGCGTGAAGCTATCGATCGATGATTTTGGAACGGGCTATTCTTCTCTCTCTCTGCTGGATAAGCTCCCTATTGATCACATTAAGATAGACCGGACTTTTATCGCTGAGATTGGAATGAATGCGAACACAGAGGCTCTGGTCAGAACGATTATTGACATGGGACGTAATCTCAGATTCGAATTGATCGGAGAAGGCATTGAACGTGAAGACCAATTGGAATTTCTCAAGCACAACAACTGTACCATGGGGCAGGGCTATCATATCAGCCGGCCGCTTCCCATGGATGATGCAGCTGACCTCCTAAGGCTTGCGCGCCCCTTTGTCAGGGCTTAGGCCTAAACAGGCCGGCCGGATTCATTAAGATAGGGATAGAGTTGGCAGGAAGCCGGCTCTTTTTTGGGGGAATGCTGGTAATCTGGATGGTTACAAGAGGTTATGAAGAAGCAAAAGCTCCGGCCCTCACTTTCATGTGAGCTGGAGCTTTTGCTTTTAGCAAGAATAACATTATGTTGAATCTGTGGTCGGGAAATTTTACGGGGGGCCCCCGATGATAATTATTTTTGCTGCGCGTATCCGAGCAGGACCGGAGAAGGCTGTTCGATATATTGCGGCTTCACACTAACTTGCTGCTCCAGGAGTGTCTGCCTATCGAGCAGAACCCCGCTTTCCACGGTCCTTACAGCTGCAGGGAGGCCCAAGTGTTCGGTGAGCAGCGACGCCGCATGAACGGGGGCTGTTTCCCCGGCAGGCCACTCGCAAGTCACCAGAAGCGTGTCACCACCAGGTGTTGTCTTCCAGGCAATGGGAGGCATCGGTAAGGAATAGACTGCTTCGTGGATGTCGTGCGGTTCTAGCAGACGGTCGCCCACGATGATTCTGTCACTGGAGCGGCCGAAATGATTCAGTCTAGGCCCGCTTCTGCCGCATGGGCAGGTAAGAGATTCGAGGGAGATGATGTCACCGTTCAAATACCGCAATAATGGAGAGCCTTCATGAGTGAGTGTTGTGATGACGGCCCTGCCTTTACTGCCCGGTTGAACCGGCCCTGACAAGTCCTCTCGCAGAACCTCCACATGGAAGTCACGGTCAGCCACATGAAGAATACCATGCTCGCACATGGCGGCAATATTTGCGGTTTCCGTAGAGCCGTAGAGATTGTACGTCGGTACGCCCCACAGCTCCTCAATATGCCGGCGGCGAGGCTCTGCCAGCAGTTCTCCTGCGACGCCCAGCGCTCTCAGGTGAGGAAAGTCAGAGCGGCTGCGGCTGTCTAGGCCAAGAAGACGGGCTGTCTCAGCAAGCAGCTCCATTTCACGGGCTAGCCCCGTGATCACCGTGACATTCAGCTTGCGAAGCAGTTCGATGATACGCGGATAAGGCGTCATCGTGCTGCGGCTGCTGGCGGGCAGGATGCATGCCCCGGCCTGCCAAGCGGCCTGCTGCACAAGATGAGCGGGCAGTGACAGCGCATAAGGGAACCGGTTCAGCAGCCTGTCCTCGTTCGTCAGACGCAGCCCCGAATCCAGAATCTGCCGTCCTCCGGCTTCCAGATCAGCCCGTGTGAACCAGGCGGATGCTGGTGGACCGGTCGTGCCGAACGTCTCGAAATACTCAGCCGCATCTTGGGGCGCAACTGCAAGCAAATTCCACGGACCTGCCTCACGGAGATGGTCCTTCGTCGTAAGCGGAAGCTCCCCGATGCGGTCTAGATCGCGAATCTTTTTTTGTTCCGATGAGAGATGCTGCTGATAAAAAGGCGACTGTGCCAAGCGGTCCATAAAGGCTGCGAATTTAACGGACATCGGTAGTCCCCCTTTCAAGCTCTATTGTTCGATAATAAGTTCATCCACTTTGACGCCGACATGACGTCCCGGGTCCATGGTATAGCCGAGTACTTGATCACCTGGCTTGAGGGTAGTGATATTAATAGGCTGACCGTTTGTCCCGAAGACACGGACATGCCAGTCTTCCTGCATGATGACGTTCAGTTTCGTACCGTCATCGGCCTGAGCCTCGATATAGAGAAGCGGTCTGCGCTCAATTTTGACGCGTCCGACAGACACCCTGCGTGCTTTGCCGGACGTACTGACTACGAGGACTTCCATTCCGGAGCGCAGATCGGACAAGTACCAGGTCCGGTTATCAGGAGCGAGCACATAGGTGTGCAGGCTGCCCGCGTTAACGCGGAAGGGTCTTGTTGGCATATACGGAAGCGGGTGGGTCTCACTGCAGGCAAGGATGCCGCCACAGGAGAACGAGCCGAGAAGAATTCCCTCATCCAGGCCCAGGTAGCTTGTCAGATCAATGCAGGCACGGTCGCCCATACCGACATGTTCCGTGCGGGTGATCGTGAGCTTCTGGAGTGTCTGGCCGCTCTTATCACCGGTCGAAGTGAGTACTTCACCGACTGCATATACCTGACCCAGGTCGCTGGAAGCAATAAGAACCCCGTCCGCACCGCATTCGAGGACGCCGAAAACAACCTTGGCCTCCACATCGTCACGGACTTTCATAACGACCTCAGTCCCGTGATTCTGGGCATCTGCAAGTACAATTTCCAACGGTATTTTAGTATCATCCCGGAATTCAACGATCAAGAGCGGTACCTCATGGGTCATGGCTACCGCAAGCTCAAGTGAAGCAGGGTCCGTTACGTTCACGGTCGTACCGACCTTGCACGTAATTGTCCCGCGGTTGCGTTTGAACCAGTTACTTGTGATGACGGAAGGCTCTAGGATCACAATATCATAAGCTGCATTTAACGCAGTCAATTGATCCGTGGAGGGAACTCCCTCCACATAACTGATTTTCGCAAGATTGGGCGGGATCTGTTCGAGTTGCTGCTCAGTGGCCACGACACCTGTGAATTTCTGGTGAGGAAGAGCCTGTACAATCGGGCTCCACTGCTCCGGTGCGGTTAATTCACTAATATCGAACCAAGCATATTTGGTCCGCACTGGTGCGATGGGCTTAGTCCGGGCATTATTTAAACTGGATGAGCCCCCGGTTCCTGCTGCTTTATTCTTGTCACCAGTTGTTGCGGATTTCATTGTGGTGCTGTGGTTTTCTTTGTTTGTAAGGTTTGAAGATGAAGCCTCTGTCTCTGCTTCAACGGCTTTGTTATCCGCCGGAGCATTTTTTAGCACTTTACTCATTCGTTTAGTCTCCTCTCTAATATATACAATGAACTCGCCGTGCTTTGCCGGCATCGCGTTCCACTCGGTCGACGATCCGGACGGAACATTTTTGACCCACAATTGATCCTAGATGAGCCTCGATTTCTGCAATCAACTGTTGCGGGTTTAGATCGGGGGAAGCCATTTCGGCCTCGACAAGAAGATCGCCATTCTCAATGATCAGGCGGTACCAGTTGCCGACACCGGCAAGCTGGAGGAGATGCTGCTCCAGAAACAGGGGAGAGAACGGGCCACTGTTCAGCATAACCTGATCGCCTAATCGACCGCGCAGATGAAGTCGGCGAAGCTTGCAGCCGCATTGGCAGGCATTCTCTTCGATATAGCCGAGATCACCTGTTTTGTAACGGATCACAGGCATCCCGTCGCGCAGAAGAGAAGTCAGAACGATTTCCCCCGTAGCACCGGGCTCCAGAAGGACTCCGGTTGCCGGGTGAACGATTTCGGCGTACACATGTCCTTCAGTTAAGTGAAAACCCTCGTGCTGAAGACATTCAATGCCGATTAATCCTACTTCTAAAGAACCATATAAAGTTGTAGCGGGGCAATTCCACAGCTGTTCGATTCTTTCTCGGAGTGCAGGGGATGCTCCCTCTCCGGTCAGGAATACATGGCGGAGCTTAAAATCCCGATGCAGATCTATTCCAAGTTCGTGTGCCTTCTCGGCAAGAGTAACCGCATAGGAAGGTGCGATGACGAGCGTCTTTATATTCCAGGCAAGCATGCACTCCAGAGCCTTAGCGGGCTGTGAATAAGCACCGCCTTTGCCAAGAGGAAGCACCGTACATTCCTGCATGACCTGAAAGACACGATGAAAGGAAAGGCCAGAAGAACTCATTTCATACGGGAGTGCATTACCGACTACCGTACCTTTTGTATCCTGCATAAGGGAAGGATAGTTAGGGGCGACATCCAGCCGGTACAAATCGTTCAGGGTATGGCCGATATAGATTGGTTTACCTCCGGTTGTGCCGGTTGAAGTATGAATATGAGCGAGATTAGGATTACACACGATGGCTTGGGGATTGCCGCGGAGATCTTCTTTTGTCAGAAAAGAAAGACGCGCAAAAAATTCCGGATCGGATGCCTCCTCCGGCGTAAGTCCCGCTTCTTTCAGCCTCTGTTCATAGAAAGGATTGGTCTCGGACGCATGCTGCAGCAGACTCCAAAGAACACGCCGATGGTAGGCCTCTACTTCAGAGCGGCTTAGATTTTCAATCGAAAGACCCCGCCCGTTCAGATCCTGGAACCAACGGATATGAGGCTCGAAGCGGTCTTCATTCGTTTCGTTTGCTTTACCTGGGGTGATGTTTTTCACCGGGGTTCCCCTTTTTAAAGCGATGGCCATGGATCATTAACCTCCCCTTTTTTATAGTCCCAGTAAACGAGATATCGTGCGGTATAGAACGGTTTCCTTATCTTCATCCGAAATACGGAGGCGTTCAATTTTAACCTTTTCTACATAGGGGTCAGAGAGTGGAAACTCGGAACCATAGAAGATTTTGTCGGGTCCGGCCTGCTGGATCGCTGTCATAATAGCAAGTGGATTTGCGGTAGAAGTCTCCAGATAAATATTGTCCCGTGATGCTGCAAGCTCAATCGTATCGATATCCAGAGGGCCGACTCCCATGTGTCCGATCACAAAATTTGTTTTGGGAAAGCTCTTCGCGAGTTCACCCAGTGCAGCCGTACTGACGTTCGGATTAAAAAGAACATGAGTATAGTAAGGAATATTAAAGTCGGCGCAGAGAGCTGCGAGCTCCTGAGATACTTTTCCTGTAAAAGCAAACTGGTGGACGAGAGGGGACATTTTGAGTCCCTTGAATCCATTGTTGTGTGCTTCATCTAAAGCCGCCAAAGCCGCTTCAGATCCATCACCCGGATTAATGCAGCAGAAACCGTAGAAACGGTCGGGATGCTCACGCATAATCTCGAGCACCACATCGTTAGGCGGAATCGTCGTGATCGGCCGCTCTTGTCCGGTAATAAAGCGTGTCATACGGCGGACATCGAGCATCCCTCCCGGTACCAGGACAGCCCGTGATACGCCTGCCGCCTCCATATCGGCCAGCAGCAGCTCAGGACTGCTGTGTGCTTCACGTGAAATATGGGCGTGACCATCAATAATCATGCGTATTCCTCCCATGTCTCCCTATCGAGATGACTAATCTTGGTCCGGGAAGGATTCCCGGCTATAACGAGCTCCTGTTCGTACAAGGTATATGTATTGTAGGCCTCTTCGGGACTGCATCTTTTATGAACGAGGTCGCTAAGAGCTTGGCACATATGTGAAGGGTGCGGATCTTCGAAAAGATTACGGCCTACGCAGAGTCCGCGGCCCCCGGCATCCAGCATTTCTTGCACACCTCGGAAAAAAGCCAGTTTATCGGTGGTGGAGTTTCCACCCGCCAGCAGCACCGGAATATCGAACGCGGATACAACCTCAGCGGCTGCCTCCGGGCTGGCTGGATTTTGAATCTTCACAAGATCCGCACCTAGCTCACCGGCTAATCGGACAGCATGGGCAATCTTACGTGAAGTCGCCGACAGGGAGGAAGTGTCCTCATGGACATTCATCATAGCCAGTACGGGCATTCCCCACGCATAGGCTTCATCGCATACCATACCCAGGTCGCGGATCATCTCATGTTCCTGCGGAACGCCTACATTCACATGTACGGAAATCCCTGCAGCGCCTATTTGCAGCCCGTGTCGTACGGTAGACACAATTTGTTTACGGGATGGATCGGGACCTAACGTTGTGGATGCAGATAGATGTAGAATAAATTCAGTGCCCCAGATCGGCTCGTCCCCTTCCAGCGCCCGATGAATCGCACCTTTATGAGCAATGAGGGCTTGAAGCCGGAATCGGTTGGCTATACGTACCAATTCAGGCATAGAAGACAATCCGCGAAGAGGTCCATAGGTAGTCCCGTGATCTACCGGAAGCATTAAAGAACGTCCGGATTTAGGGTGAAAAAGCTTTGAAAGCCGCAGCAACTTGCTCATATGGTTCTCCTCTCCGATCAAGAATAGATGAAAGTGAAAACGCGTGTTCAGGAGAATAGATCTCTTACTCTCTTAAACGGTGTGCTAGAAAACAATAAGGTGATTAGATCATGCGGTATTTATCCCGGCAAATTTCGATAGATGGAGTAAATTCTTCTAGAAAAAAGGAACAATCGGACTATTGTCTTAGAACGAAGGACTCAGATGTCGGTTCTGACGGGGGGATAGAGAAGTCGCCATAATCCACATTGGATAAAATGTAATAGAATACAAAATCAACCAGTAGTAGGTTTCATCTATGATTTTACTTTTTTAGACAAAAAAAGTAAATTGAATTTTTTAAAAAAGAACAAAAACAAAAAAAATCCTCATAATCAGGACCCTCGTACCTGTTCAATTTTCTTGAGATAAGAATGAGAATACGTTTGTGGATACCACGCCTTGCAGGGAGTTGGCACCGGGTGCTTTCCAGCGAAGGATTATTAATAGGGAGGTAAACTCTAATAAGAGGAAGTAGTTAAACAGAACTAGTAAAATATATCCATAATGTTCTAGGAGTTTTCAAAGAATTTTAAAATGGATCTACAACATTCGAAGGATAAATAAAAAAGCAAACCTCCGCTAATAACCGGAAGGTTTGCTGTAGGGAATCCATGTCCTGTTTCGACGAGTCGACAGTGAGCATACAAGGTAACGTTAAAATAAATGAACGCGCCACGGCGGGATTCGAACCCGCGACGCACAGTTTAGGAAACTGTCGCTCTATCCTGCTGAGCTACGGGCGCATGGGCAAATTCGATATTTAGTATAACACAGGTTTGTTTATTGAACAAAGCACTTGATTGAACTATTTACCCGGTTTAGCGTTGTGTGTCCAGTTTACTTTTGGCGTCTTTAGCCTGCTGGCGGAGACCCCGGAAAAAGTTGGTCAGCTGCGCGGCGCATTCCTGCTGAAGGACCCCACTTACTATATCGACGCGATGATTAAAGCGCTCTTCCTGTAATAGATTCATTAAGGTTCCGGCACATCCTGCCTTGGGGTCCGTTGTTCCGTAAATCACTTGTGGGATACGGGCCTGTACAATCGCTCCGGCGCACATCGGGCACGGCTCCAGCGTTACATAAAGCCGGCATTCCAGCAGCCGCCAAGCCCCGATCCGTTCGCTTGCTTCGCGGATCGCGATCACTTCGGCGTGAGCAGTCGGATCTAGGGAAGTTTCACGCAGGTTATGGCCCCGTCCGATAATTTCATTATCCCGTACAATAACTGCTCCAATAGGCACTTCACGTAACATCTCCGCTTTACTAGCTTCCTTTATGGCTTCTTGCATCCAATGCTCATGTTCGGATAGAAGTTGGTTATCTTGTCGTTCGTTTAGCATGCGTACACTCCTCTGTGATATTTGGGAAATAGGGTGTAACAGATGAGTTATTCCCCGAACGTTTATTCCTTTGTTAACATGTTGTGGATACAAATGTGGATAACTTATTTTGGGCTCTTATTTAGGTGCTATTAGTCTAACCAAAACCGCTATCGAGAGCAACAAGTCCCGGAATTGTCCTCCCCTCCGGCAAAGCCTGAGCATCTCTTAAACAAGAATGATTATTAAATTTTAAATAGAACAAATTATTTGAAAATTCAATTAATTATTTACAGACAGGACAAGGGGACTCGCGGTTTTTTATAAAATAACATCCATTCATTAATTGTTGATGAAAAAAGTTATTCAGGCATATCTTCTGATAAAAAACAGTTACGCACAGGTGGATAAAGTAAAAAACTTAAAGGTTGTTAACAACTTGTGGATAGTAGTGTTAATAACTGATTTTATTGTGGATAACTAAGCTGGTATGAAGAAGTTTTAAAGGCATAATTCCGATAAAATACTTGAGCGCACTCAGAAACATTTGGTACCTTTCAGCCGTCTTATAAAAGGTAAATCCTTGAAGAGGTGATGCATCTATGCCAATTAAAACAATAGGGTCCTCTGAACCCGTTAATCGCAAATATTTGCTTTCAGTATCGGGAACATGTTTTTTGAGTATGGTGTTAGGGATGCTTTATTTGCCTTCCATAAAAGGACAGGGAGCCTTCTCTTATGAATTTCTGGCTCATGAACTCGGCTCCGAACGGGAGAGTGTCAGTCTATGGGCTATGGTTTCCATAGCATTGGGCCTTATTATGGCCTGTGGGATTGTATACCTGCTGCTTTCGGGATACCTCAAGCACGCCGTAATCGTGGTAATGACCTTGACAGTATCCGCTCTTGTGATTATACAAATGCCCCCCGTCTTTTTATGGGGAATGGTGCTGCCTTTTAACGGTTCAGCATTTCTGCCTATTGCGCTTCACGGGTGCGTCCTTCTGGGAGGAATATGGTCGGTAGGTGTATTCAGTGCACTCTATAGAATCTCTAAATTGTAACGACTTGACGTATGGTTTATAATATAAGATGGTGCATTTTTAATCTAAGAATCAAGGAGTGTCACATACATGGCTTTGAAAGCAGGAATCGTCGGGTTGCCGAACGTTGGAAAATCGACACTATTTAATGCAATTACACAAGCGGGTGCGGAATCCGCCAATTATCCTTTCTGTACGATTGATCCAAACGTCGGTGTAGTTGAAGTGCCTGACGAAAGAATGCAGAAGCTGGTCGAACTTGTGAGCCCGAACCGGGTCGTACCGACTGCTTTTGAGTTTGTCGATATTGCAGGTTTGGTTAAAGGTGCAAGCAAGGGGGAAGGACTGGGAAATAAATTTCTGGCCAATATCCGCGAAGTAGACGCCATTGTTCATGTGGTTCGTTGTTTTGTAGACGAGAATATTACGCACGTATCGGGAACAGTCGATCCTATCTCGGATATCGAGACCATCAATCTGGAGTTGATTCTGGCGGACTTGGACTCGGTTGAGAAACGGATTGATCGTTCGCGTAAAAATATGAAGGGCGGTAACAAGCAGTACGCCGCTGAAGTAGAATGTTTTGAGAAAATTAAAGAAGCGCTGTACAACGATCAGCCGGCACGCAGTGTCGAACTGACCGACGAAGAGCGTGTACTCGTGCGCGACCTGCACTTGCTTACTATGAAGCCTGTTCTTTATGCAGCTAATGTGAGCGAGTCGGAAGTGGCGGATGGCGATAACAACCCTTATGTGCAGAAGGTACGCGAATTCGCGGCTAAGGAAGGCGCAGAGGTTGTCGCGATTTCAGCAAAGGTTGAATCCGAGATCGCAGAGCTTGAAGGCGAAGACAAAGAGATGTTCCTTGAAGAACTGGGCTTGCAGGAATCGGGACTGGATCGCCTAATTAAGGCCGCCTATAAACTGCTCGGCTTATATACGTACTTTACAGCGGGTGTTCAGGAAGTAAGAGCCTGGACGATTCGGAAAGGTACCAAGGCTCCACAGGCAGCGGGCGTTATTCATACGGATTTTGAACGCGGATTTATCCGTGCGGAAGTTGTTTCATATGATGATCTGGTCAGTTGCGGATCTATGGGAGCAGCCCGTGAGAAAGGCGTTCTTCGATTGGAAGGTAAGGAGTATGTCGTGAAAGACGGCGACGTTATGCATTTCCGTTTTAACGTATAGCAACGCATAGCGGGTTTAGGTTTTTGTAATAGAGGATGAGAACGAAATTGCAGCAGGCAGATAGTTCGGGCGTTTGAATGGGGAAGAGCAGGACACTTTCCATGGCCCGGCATCTCCTGTTGTTCTTCTATGGTTAATGGAGATCAGGCAAGCTTTATATAGAACGAAATCATGAAATTTGAGTAAGGAGTGATCCCAATGCTGGATCGATTACAGGCTCTGGCGGATCGCTATGAGAAATTGAGCGAACTGCTCTGTGACCCGGACGTAACGAGCGATACCAAGAAACTGCGCGAATATTCCAAAGAACAATCGGATCTTCAGAATGCTTACGACGCTTATGTGGAGTACAAGGACGTTCTGGAGCAGTTTGATTCCGCTAAGGCTATGCAAGCCGAGAAACTGGATGACGAGATGCGTGATTTAGTCAAAATGGAGATTGAGGAACTAAGCGGCCGCAGAGACGAGCTTGAAGAACGTCTTACGGTTTTGATGCTTCCTAAAGACCCTAACGATGATAAGAACGTTATTGTTGAGATTCGCGGTGCCGCTGGCGGTGATGAAGCGGCTCTATTTGCCGGTGATCTATACCGGATGTACAGCAAGTTTGCTGATGCTCAGGGTTGGAAGACGGAAGTTTTGGAAGCTAACGTGAATGACTTGGGCGGATTCAAAGAAATTATTTTCATGATCAACGGTAAGGGCGCATACAGCAAAATGAAATTCGAAAGCGGAGCGCACCGTGTGCAGCGGATTCCGGTTACGGAATCAGGCGGCCGTATTCATACATCTACTTCAACCGTGGGTGTTATGCCGGAGATGGAAGAAATCGATATCGAAATCAAAGATAACGATATTCGTGTAGATACGTTCTGTTCCAGTGGTGCTGGCGGGCAGTCCGTTAATACGACCAAGTCGGCAGTCCGGGTACTGCATGTACCAACAGGCATTATGGCGACTTGCCAGGACGGTAAATCACAGAATGATAACAAAGCCAAAGCTCTGCAAGTTCTGCGCGCCCGTATTTATGATGTGAAGCGCCAGGAAGAAGAAGCGAAGTATGCCGGTGAGCGCAAAAGCAAAGTGGGTACGGGAGACCGCAGTGAGCGGATCCGGACTTACAACTTCCCGCAAAGCCGTGTAACCGATCACCGTATCGGGTTGACGCTTCATAAGCTTGATATGGTGCTAAATGGGGATCTTGGTGAAATCGTCAATGCACTGACCATGACGGCCCAAGCCGAGCTTCTTGAAAAAGGGGAGCAGTAAGAACCGATGAAAAGGCTGGAAATCAAAGCCGTCATGACTATCCGAGAAGCCTATTCCCAGGCTTCTTCTTTTTTGAAAGAGCAGCAAATTCAGGATGCCGCCATTTGCGCGGAGATTCTGCTCCAGCACGTGCTGGGCTGGAGCCGGACGCAGTTCTTCCTGGCTATGGAAGAACCATTCCCTGCCGCGCATCTGAAGCAGTGGCGCGAGATGGTGGAGCGTAAGGCCGCAGGTGAGCCGGTGCAGTATATCACCGGTGAGCAGGATTTCTTCGGCCTTACGCTGCAGGTATCAGACGCGGTTCTGATCCCGCGTCCGGAAACTGAGCTCCTCGTGGAGGAGATCCTCCGCGAGGGCTCGCGTTTGTACCCGCAAGGCGCTCCGCTTCTTGCGGATATCGGCACCGGGAGCGGAGCTATCCCGGTGAGCCTGCTGCACGCGCGTCCGGATTGGCGCGCGGCAGCCTGCGACCTTTCGGCGGAGGCGCTGAAGGTCGCACAGGGCAACGCCCGGCGCTGCGGCGTTGAAGAGCGGATCGCCTTCTATGGCGGCGATCTGCTCCAGCCCTGTATCGATCGGGGTCTGGCGATCGATATTCTAGTGTCTAACCCGCCGTACATTCCGGCGGGGGATGCACCCGGGCTGCAGCCCGAGGTAAGCGACTATGAGCCGCACCTTGCTTTGTTCGGCGGCGATGACGGGCTTGATCTGTACCGTCGCCTCTGCGGTCAAATTCCAATGCTTGCAAAGCAGCCGAAACTTGTGGGCCTCGAGGTCGGCATTTATCAGGCTGGAGCGGTGGCTGATATGCTGCGCGCTGCAGGAGACTGGAGCGAGATCCGCTTTGTAAAGGATCTAGCAGGTATTGACCGGCATGTGTTAGCTATCGGGGCTGTGGATTAAGTGAGGAAGAGAGTGTGAGTGAGAGAATCGCGGGAGGTAACGGGCTTGAGTGAAGAGCGTGGATCAGCGAACGATTCTGATTTTTTTAAGAGAACAGGAATCGGTTATAGGGTTACTGGAGAGCCAAGCGCATCTAATCTTCATAGTTATTGTTCTACTTCCGCCCGTAAGATAAGTCTGTAAATCCGACCCGTGTAGAAACTTCTTTTGACTATCCAAAATATTACAATGTTCCACGTGAAAAAAGATAGATTGCTAGTTTAATAGTGACTTGCTTTGACCATACTAACTGTTACAGAGGAAAACCATGACTATCTACTTCGGATAAGTCAAGGCTTTCCGGTAACGGGAGGGAATTAAAATGGTCATTCGTAAATCATACAAGCACTTATATTATACGCTGTTCGCTATTATTATCATGATGATGAGTTGGGAAGGCGCACGCACGAATGCGGCTCTAGCCGAGCCCGCTATACCCGACCAGGCAATCCGGCTGCGTATTCTCGCTAATTCGGACAGACCGGAAGACCAGGCCGTTAAGAGTCAGGTAAGGGATGCTATCCTGGCGCAGATGAACCAGTGGGTTACGGGACCCCAGACACTGGATGAAGCCCGTACAATCATTCAGGAGAACTTGCCTTTGCTTGAAAAAGTTGTGGCTGAGACGCTTCAGCTTCGCGGACTGGGCAATGTTCCTTATACCGTAGAGTTAGGAAAAGTGCCGTTCCCGACTAAAATGTATGGTAACCGCGTGTACCCGGCCGGAGATTACGAGGCACTGCGCGTACGGTTAGGAGAAGGCAAGGGCCAGAACTGGTGGTGTGTGCTGTTTCCTCCACTTTGTTTTGTAGATGGTGTTTCTGGCGAAGCTGTTGCGCAGGCAGCTCCTGCCGATGGACAACAGGATATTGGGGCAAGGAAAAAAGCGTCCGAAGGCGGGAACGCAGGGGAAGAAGTCTCATTAACGGCTGCTGATGCTGCAGCTAATGGGAATACCGAGGTTAAGTTTTTCTTGTGGGAAATATTGAAGAGCGTCTTCGGATTCTTTATGAATCTGTTTGGATAAAACTTGAACATCAATAAGGGTGATGCAACTTTGACCGAATATTGGGTCGTTAAACATAAATCAGATGCTGAGTCCGCTGACAGAGCAATCTCCGAAGCGGCCCGTCTTCTCAAGCTTGGGGAAACGGTTGCTTTTCCTACCGAGACTGTGTATGGCCTTGGTGCGGATGCTACTAATTCGGATGCGGTAAAAGGTATTTATTCAGCCAAAGGCCGCCCATCCGATAATCCTCTTATCGTACATATCGCTGACCGTGATCAGATGGATGCTTTTGCCGGGGTGCCGGCTGAGCCGCTGCAGCAGCTCATGAATGCGTTCTGGCCCGGACCGCTGACTATAATCGTCCCGGTTCGTGCCGGGGCTTTGTCACCGCTGGTTACGGCGGGTCTTAATACGGTCGGGGTACGGATACCCGACCACCCGGTTGCGCTTGCGGTGCTGAGAGCTGCAGGCTGTCCTGTAGCCGCTCCCAGTGCGAATAGTTCGGGCAGGCCGAGTCCGACAACGGCTGAGCACGTAGCCGAAGACCTCGGGGGGCGTATCGGGGGTATTGTAGATGGAGGGGCGACAGGAGTCGGCGTGGAATCGACTGTTGTCGAGTGGGCAAACGGAGCGCTCTACGTGCTGCGCCCCGGAGGTGTTACCGCCGAGCAGCTTCGCCACGCGCTGCCTGATGTGTCTGTGCGCGAGCCCGCGCGCACAGAGGAGCCTGCCGGGACGCCTAGAGCTCCCGGCATGAAGTACACGCACTATGCCCCCAGGGGCAGCATGCGTGTAGTGCTCGGCGACGATCCGCAAGCGGTCGCCGGGTGGATGCGGCGTGAACTGGACGCCGCCAAAGCCCGAGGTGAGCGTACAGGTGTGCTCACCTTCGATGAACGGCGCGGTCTGCACCGCGCCGATGTGGTCGTGGCTGCGGGTAGTCTTGCGCAGCCGGATACTATCGCGCGCGGGCTGTATAGCGCGCTCCGGCAGTTCGATCAGCAGCATGCGACGTTTATACTTGCTGAGGGGTGTCCGGAGGCGGGTATCGGACGTGCAATCATGAATCGGCTGCTTAAAGCTGCCGGACATGAGGTCGTTCGATTATAGGAGACGTATTTCTTGATGATATTTCATTCTTACACCCTCCAATAAATTCGTCTGGCAGAATGAATGCAAAGTGAGTAGCGAGGCTGTATGGACTTTTAGTACGAGAGAAGTTGGAAATATGGTCTCTATAATAACGGAAACGCCGGTACTACAATATAGAATGAGAAAAGGCTAAGATGGCTGAGGGAGTGAAATAAAGCTAATTTGAGCTGCATTTTGCACCCTTTGGCAACCGTATGTATTATCGGGAAATGGAGTGAAAATAACTTTTTTGCAGTTGGAATATTTTTCTTGTTGTCAAATGTGATTATCCTTGGTATGATGTAATTCCGGCCGAGAGAAACGCCGGTACAAACGAGTAACACGCAAGAGATTGTCCTTTGAAAACTGAACAACGAGTGATTGAAACGTCTTGAGCAATCAGGACGCTAAACAGAGAAGAAATTCTCGTCAGCATTAACTTTTTGAG
>NZ_LMXH01000013.1:1350-59379 GCF_001541095.1 Paenibacillus sp. FJAT-26967 | reverse complement strand
GCTCAAAAAGTTAATGCTGACGAGAATTTCTTCTCTGTTTAGCGTCCTGATTGCTCAAGACGTTTCAATCACTCGTTGTTCAGTTTTCAAAGGACAATCAAGGCTTGTCAGCCCTTGTCGTTAGCGCTTGTTTCAGCGGCGACTTAAATAAGATACCACGCTGAAAAGTTGAAGTCAACCTTTTTGTAAAATCTTTTTAAGGACGAGGATAATCAAGGAAAGTCTTCAAATTAGAGTTAGCTTCAAAGCACCCAAAAGCAGTAATCCGGGCAACCCCAGCACTGCTACTGCGCCTACTGTCCATAGGTTTATAGGAAGAACAATCTGTGTATATCCGCTGAGCAAATGCGCTCCATAGAGCAGAAAAGCAGCGATCACGACATGAACACCAATACCCGACAGGACTCTTCGAGTGCCAGGCTGCCTTATAAGCAAAAAGAGCAAAGCACCGACTGACAGTACCAACAAAGCCCCCATCGCTGCTTTCACCTTACCGTACCTCCTTTCCCACATGATGGTATGTAGTTACGATCTTGAGTGTTTTGGCTTGTCTTAACAGCATTTCGTAGCGTTTCTCGGCAGCCTCCATCGCAAAGATCGCATAATCGATCTCATCTTGCTCCAAGGCATATTCGAAATGATGCTGCGCGGACACCCATTGGAGATGGGCTTTGCGGATTTCCTTCAGCAGGTCCTGCTTATCCTCTTCCTCTGTGCGGCCCTTACGCTGAAACAGCTGTGCGCTGATCTTTAATTCACTCATACCCGTCCCTCCATCTCTCCACAAACTTGACCTTAATACTTATGGCGGGAAAGGAAGGTTTTAGAACGTGGCCATGCAAAAAAAAGCCGCTGTTCCCGAGAGAGGGAATGCGACTTTTAGTCAAGAAACTGTATAAATCGGCTTAAATAAGAACTTCGTTCATATTTCCCTGCGGCCTTCAAGTGCTTTTGTTAAAGTCACTTCATCTGCATATTCCAGATCTCCGCCGACAGGCAATCCGTGCGCTATACGCGTAACTTTAAGGCCAAAGCCTTTTACCAGCCGTGACAAATACATCGCTGTAGCTTCGCCTTCAATGTTCGGATTGGTCGCAAGAATCATTTCCTGCACACCTTCATCTCCAAGCCTTTTCAGAAGCTCCGCAATGTGGATCTGATCGGGACCGATGCCTTCCATCGGCGATATGGCGCCATGAAGCACGTGGTAATAACCGTCAAACTCCCTCGTCCGCTCCATAGCGACCAGATCCTTAGGCTCCTGCACCACACAAATGACAGAAGCATCTCTGCTCTTGTCCTGGCAAATCCGGCAGGGATCGATATCCGTAATATTACAGCAGACGGAACAGTAGTGAAGGTTGCGTTTCACGTTAACAAGCGCCTTAGCAAAATCTAATACATCTTCTTCTTTCATCCGAAGAACATGAAAAGCGAGGCGGCCGGCCGTTTTGGGACCGACTCCAGGCAAGCGGGTGAACGCGTCGATCAACTTCGATATGGGTTCTGGATAATGCAACGCCAGGTTCTCCTTTTGCAAACAAAGATGGAAAAAAGGCTTCTTTACGAAGCCCTTTTATTAAAACAAGCCCGGGATGTTCATGCCGCCCGTAAATTTACCCATGTCTTTGCCAGCCAGTTCCTCCGCTTTGTTCAAAGCATCGTTAACGGCTGTCTGGATCAAATCTTGTAACATTTCAACATCTTCCGGATCTACCGCTTCGGGCTTGATCGCTATAGCCGTAATTTTCTTATGACCGTTGGCCGTTACCGTTACGACGCCGCCGCCAGCAGTTCCTTCAACGGATTTGCTTCCAAGCTCTTCCTGCACCTTGAGCATTTGCTCCTGCATTTTCTTCACTTGCTTCATCATTTGGTTCATGTTGTTCATCGTTAACAACTCCTTAGTCTATTTAATTAGGCTCCCAAACGAACGATAAACGGGATTTATTCGTCTTTAATGCTGACCAAATCTTCTCCGAACAGACGGATAGCTTCATCCACCCACGGTTCCTTCTCCGGCTCGGTTTCCTCTGCTTGAAGAGTCAATTCTTCCCGGGCAGGTTCAGCAGCACCTTCACGCGCTTCTTTCCATTCTTTCTGCATGACGGTGGCAAGTTTAACGGCAGATTGTCCCAGCACTTCCGACATAACCTGCTCAATCAGCTGCTTGTTCGCAGGCTTCTCCGTTGTATCCCGGTGCATGGCGCTCTTGAAGGCAACTAGCACTACATCATTGTGAAAAGCAACTGGTTCACCATCCACCAGCCAAGCGTGAACGGTAATCTTGCGCTCCTTGACGGTAGCAAGTATCTGCGTCCACTTGCCGATAGCCGCTCGGGTATCGGAGCTATCTACAGCCGATGTGAAATCATCCAGCCGAACAGCCGATTTCCTGACAGGGGCGCTTGATGATCTTGGCGCCACCGGGGATCTGGCCGGCGCAGCAGCCGCGGCGGGAACACCACCCTCAAGCAGCTTGCCGAGCTGTTCTTCCAGCTGCTGAATCCGGCGGCTCAGCTGTCCGAGCGCATCCGAGTCAGGTGCTTGGGATATGCCCGGGGATGCTTGTTTGGACGCATCCGCGAAAGCATTCCCCGCTTCGAATGAAACCGCCGGAACAGCTCCGCACGCTTTCATTACAGCTACTTCCAGAATGGTCTGGGGCTGCGCAGAATATTTCATTTCACCCTGGTACTGGTTAAGCACATCGATAATGCTCATCAACTGATCGATGCCAAACCGGGAGGCTACCTGCTGCATTCTGCCGATGTCAAAAACTCGTTCGGTCAAAATGGATGAATCCGGTACGAGCCGGATCATCAGCAAATCGCGGAAATAGTGAATGAGGTTCTCCATGCATTTGTCCGCGCTTTTGCCTTCCTGCATGAATTGGTCAATCAGCTCAAGTGCCGCCCCGATATCCGTCTCCTTAATCGCTCCGACCAGCTTCTCGAACTGATCGGAGGCGAGACCACCCGTCATCGCTACTACATCGCCGGCCGTTATGGAGCCGACAGCAAATGAAGATGCCTGATCCAGCAGACTCAGCGCGTCCCTCATGCCTCCCTCTGATAAGCGGGCGATGTAATGAAGCGCTTCTTCCTCGATCTGGATATTCTCCTCACGGCAGACGTAGGCTAATCGCCCTACCTGTTCTTCCATTGATACCCGTCTGAAGTCGAAACGCTGACAGCGGGAAATAATAGTCGCCGGAAGTTTATGGGGTTCCGTCGTAGCCAGGATGAATATCACATGAGCCGGGGGCTCCTCCAGCGTCTTGAGCAGCGCATTAAAAGCCTCCGTGGTCAGCATATGGACTTCATCAATGATATAGACTTTATACCGAACTTCAGTCGGCGCATATTTCACTTTGTCCCGTATATCACGAATTTCTTCTACGCCACGGTTGGATGCCGCATCAATTTCAACCACATCCATAACCGATCCTTCGGTTATCCGGATGCAGGCTTCACATTCGTTGCAGGGCTCCTCGGCAGGTCCGTGCAGACAATTGACAGCTTTGGCCAGAATTTTGGCCGCGCTGGTTTTCCCCGTTCCCCGGGGACCGCTAAATAAATAAGCATGTGTAAATCTATTCTCACGAAGTGAGTTTTGCAGCGTTTGAACGATCGGCTTCTGGCCGACCAGCTCACGGAATGCTTGGGATCTCCAAGTCCGGTATAAGGCAATATGTGTCATATGTTTTCTCTCCAATAATTCGTCCTGAATTATTGAACTTATTATACTATAACCCGGGCGGGATTAAAACTCGTAAGCTGGAGGCTATACGCAGGGGATACTGACGGTGAAGGTCGTACCGAAGCCTTTGGATGATACACGTATATTTCCACCCATATCATGAATGATCCGCTGACACACAGAAAGTCCTAGTCCTGTTCCCTCTTGCTTGGTCGTAAAGAACGGGTCGAATATTTTATCAATAACATACGGAGGAATTCCGGGACCCGTATCATGAACCTCTATATGAACGCACTTTGTTTCCTCGTCCAGCTTCTCCGTAATCGTAAGCTGACCGCCCTCGGTCAGGGCTTCGATTCCATTTTTACAAATGTTAAGAAATACTTGTTTAAGCAATTCCTGATCCGCAATAACGGGCGGGAGTCCCGGAGCCGCTTCATAACGCAGCTGCACCTCGTGTAAGATGGCTTCATTATTCATGATGGGCAGAATCCCTTTGATCACAGAAGAAATGTCTACCTTTTGCAAAAGGACATTCTTGGGCTTGCCCAAAAGCAGAAATTCATTAACCAGCTCATTCACCCGGTTAATTTCATCCAGCATAATTTCAATATAGCCCTGTTCCTTCTCCAGGTCTTTCATCTCGAACGTTTTTTTCAGCACCTGTAAGAAGCCCTTGATGGATGTCAACGGATTCCGGATTTCGTGAGCTGTCCCCGCTGCAATTTGACCGATCATCGCCAGCCTGTCACTACGCTGTACCTGCGCCTCAAGCGATCTTATATTCGTGACATCTTTAAAAATGATATATGCCCCTACAATTTCATTATCGACGTCTCTAAGCAAATTAGAATCCAGCAAAAGCTCATAGCGGCTTTGATTATTCATCCACGAAACGGCATGATTGCGGACGACCCGCCCCTCCAGTACAGACCTTTCTACCAGTCTATGTTCCGGTGGAACAGAAGCAAAAATATCATCCATGGGTTTGTATAAAATCGATTCTTTCCTAAAGCCGAGAATCCGGCAGGCCATATCACTGATATCTAATAATCTAAAATTCGTGTCAATCAACAGAATGCCCAAGTTCACGTCTCTTAAGAAAGTCCCCGAAAATTGTTGAATTAAATTCTGCTCGCCCATTTCATCCAGATCATCAAGCAGCATCAAATAAAGAGGCTGTCCTTCTTTTTCGGCCTGAATAATGGAGCACTTTTGTAGGAATATAAACCCTTGCCTGTCTTTGACGACAGTAACCGGTTTTCTTGTATGGGAATCATGAGCCGTCTCACTAAAATGCTGCTTATAGAAGAGCTCAAGCGAATCGGGAAGTTGGATAACGTCCGAAAAGGGTCTGTGAATCAATTCTTCAGCTGTAAACCCTGAGCGTGTCAGGAAAGGTCTGTTCACATAAACAATATCACCCCCGCCGTCTGCCACAATCAAGCAGCTTTGAGAAAATAATTCTACTCTCTCTCCCAGTTCTGCTGTAGAAATATACACCCCGAATTGATGAAGGCTGGCATCCGACATAAATCCTTCCCCCTCATTAAACCAGCTTAAACATCGGCAGTCCCGATGGATTACGGATGTTAACCTATTCTATTTGTGTTTTCATTTTCCTTCTATTGGAAAACAAAAATAGACTTTATCCCTTTTCACCCAGAAATCCCCAGAAAACTGCCCTACAAAAAAGCCCTCGTCTTTAATGACGAAGGCTTGTTATTGTCCTATATAAGGTACCGTGCACCTGTTATTGATAAAGCGATACGAACGTACCTTTATCGTTAGCTCAAGTTAGGCAACCCCTCGGCACATGGGCGCTCCTGCTTACGGCTGCTTCCTTCCGGACCTGACCGGGTTCACTGGTGCTCATTGCGAAGGACCCGACTCTCAACACCACGTGTAAAAGCCGAACCTCACATCGGCAGTACCTCTAACAGGGATTCAACCCCGCTACAGCGGATTGCGGGCAACAGGGCACCGCTACCTCCCCGTCTAGCACGGCAGAATTAAGTATAGCGGATTGTGAAGCAAAGTGCAACCTCGCGGACAAACTTACCATTTCCAAGCCGACGGATTCTCTGCCTTAACGCATAATGGTGACGATAAACCGGTATCTCGGCAGGCTCGTATGCAAATCCTGCTCGGCTTGAGCTCTAATTCCCGCAGCCATATCCGGCGGCATTCCAGGCGGCAGACGAAGCTTAACATAACCGATGGGTCCGTCTAAACGGACATGAACATCTGAAACATAAGGCAGTTTTTTCATTTGGTGATGGACAATATCCGAATCCGTCTGATACGTGTGGTACCCAGGATTGAGCGCCAGATTAGGATTTGCACTGGTTGTGCCCAGATAACCATCCTTGGTGTATTGATATGTCCTCGGACCCGCAGCCTGTCCCGGACTGCACGCCGTCACGGATAAAGCTGCAACAAGCAGAGCTGTCCATACCGCAGCAGCTTTCTTACTCCTTGGCTTTTCCAAAAGCAAAAACCCCCCTTGGCATCCTGCCTCGTGTTAGAACACGATATTAGGATGACCCGGGGGGGTTGTGTTATGCGATCTGAAATAATGGCTTAGATGCCATATTTTTTCTTGAATTTATCCACGCGGCCGCCGGCATCAATAAACTTCTGTTTGCCAGTGAAGAACGGATGGCAGCTGGAGCAAATCTCTACACGGAGGTTCTCTCTAACCGAACCACTTTCGAAAGTGCTACCACATGCGCAAGTTACCGTAGTCTCGTGATATTTGGGATGGATCCCTTGTTTCATTCCCATTCACCTCTTTCCGCCCTGGATCTGTTTGTCGAACCAGAGTTAAATTGACACATAAGAGATTATAGCACGGGCTCATCCCATATTGCAATGCCACTTTTTTATAGAATGTACGTCAAGCGTCCGATCTATTCTTAAAAAAAGCAGGTACATGGGTATAAGAGCCGATTACCACATCCGGAAGTTCTTCCCTGTAAATCTCAAGCATCTGCTTCATGCCCAAAATCTCTCCCTGAGCAGGGGGAATGAGATTCAAGTAGCTCTCCGGGTCAATATTCAAGTTCCTCATCTGAATCAGACGAAGTCCCGTACGGCGGACAAAGTCAATCATGGCTTCCACTTCTTCTTCGCGGTCCGTTACCCCCGGGAAGATCAAATAATTGATCGAAGTTATAACCCCTTGGCTCGACGCATACTTGATGGATTTCTCCACATTCGCAAGCGAATAGCCGCGCGGTTTGTAGTAGGCATTATAATGGTCGTCCAGCGCACTGATGGTACTGACGCGCATTAGATCCAGACCGGCATCGACGATACCGCGGATAAAATCGTTAAGACCTGCGTTTGTATTGATATTAATATATCCCATATCCGTTCTGCTCCGGACTTCACGCATAGCCTCTATAATCAGTTTGGCCTGGGTTGAAGGCTCACCTTCACAACCCTGACCGAAGCTGATAATACTGTCGGGGGTTTTCAAGTGTTCCATCATGATTTCCACAAGCTCCTGAGCCTTCGGCTTGAAATTCATCCGAGTCTGAGGGGCAGGAAATCCACTATCGTCCGGCTGTTCCGAGATGCAGCCGAAACAGCCTGCATTGCAGGAGTATGAAACGGGCACAGCCCCTTCCCAACGGTTTAAGAAGGTATTAGAAGCAGTCAGACACTCATATTCGAGGGCGCATTTGGACAAATGCTCATAGAGACGATTGTCCGGATACTGGGCCCTGATACGGCTCACACTAACTTCTAGCTCATCCGGATCACAGTTGCGCGGATTCCAAGGTTCGGGATCATCGCACTGCTCCGCGGCGACATAGAATCCGCCATCTTTCCATACTACTGCGGTATAGCCAAAGAGCGGAAACTTCTCTTCTTTGTTCGTTTTAACATAGCCGGGGAGCATCAATCGGGTAAAACCCTGGGGAAGCAGAGCCCCTACGGCCGCATAATCTCCAGGAAGCACCTCCATTTCACCGGTATCTCGGTTGATCCCTATCGCACGCGTGTGCGGAAGGCTCACGAGTGTAGCTCCTTCGGGTAATGGAATTAATTCTTCATCCAACAGCTCAACAATTTGATCGGCACTTCGTCCGAGCGCATCATATTCGGGATGATCGAACACGTTGCCGGACAAGTCCGAATAAACCACATTCATGATTAGGTACTCCTTTAATGCCGGGTATTAACGATATTTCAGATGTCTAGATCGACTGAAACGGCCTCAGGAAACAGAATTCTTCATCTTCCCTTTGCCAAGCGTAACATTGCCGTTATTCGTTTCGAGGGAGTCGAGGAATTCTTGGTTCGTCTTCGCCTCGCCCAGCTTCTTGATGAAAGCTTCTGTATATTCATAAGTATCGCTCATGCTTTTACGCAGTCCCCATACCTTCTCAAGTTCTTCTTTGGTTAATAAACTTTCCTCGCGCCGGGTTCCGGAGCGGCGGATATCAATCGCAGGGAACGTGCGGCGCTCAGCCAGTTTGCGGTCAAGATGAAGCTCCATGTTCCCTGTTCCTTTAAACTCTTCATAAATAACGTCATCCATACGTGATCCTGTTTCGACAAGCGTAGTTGCCAGAATCGTCAAGCTGCCGCCTTCCTCGATATTCCGTGCGGCACCGAAGAAACGCTTGGGGCGGTGAAAGGCCCCCGGATCAATACCGCCCGAAAGGGTACGCCCAGACGGCGGAACAACCAGGTTGTACGCTCTCGCCAGACGCGTAATACTATCCAGCAGGATAACAACGTCCTTCTTGTGCTCGACAAGACGCTGTGCACGCTCCAGGACAAGCTCGGCCACTTTGATATGATTCTCGGGCAGCTCATCGAACGTAGAAGCAATAACCTCACCTTTGACTGAGCGCTGCATATCGGTTACTTCCTCTGGGCGCTCATCAATCAGAAGGACAAAGAGTTCGATTTCCGGATAGTTTGTGGAAATGCTATTCGCAATTTCTTTGAGCAGCAGCGTCTTACCGGCTTTGGGCGGCGCCACGATGAGACCACGCTGTCCAAGACCGACAGGAGCCAACAGATCCATGATTCTGGTCGACAGTTTATGAGGCGTTGTCTCCAGCACCATCTTCTTCTGCGGATAGAGAGGTGTAAGTGCCGGGAAGTGAAGACGCTCAGAGGCGGTATCGGGGCTTTCTCCGTTCACCGCTTCTACATGCAGCAGTCCGAAATAACGCTCATTCTCTTTGGGAGGGCGGCATTTACCGGATACCAGGTCTCCCGAACGAAGATCGAATTTCCGAATCTGAGATGCTGAAATGTAAATGTCCTCGGTGCTTGGAAGGTAATTAATAGGACGCAGGAAACCAAAGCCCTCCTGGAGAACCTCAAGCACCCCCTCCATGAACATAAGGCCGCTTTCCGCTGCCTGGGCGCGCAGAATAGAGAAAATAAGCTCTTTCTTTTTGAGCTGCCCGTAATAAGCAATTTGATATTTTTTAGCGAGCTTATAAAGCTCCGTTAATTTGAGGGCCTCCAATTGCGCGAGGTGCATATCCATTCTATTCAACCACCAAACTAGTAAGTTATTTTCTTAGAATCTAGAAAGCTAGCACCTAGTACTAGTACAAGTGTAGCCTAAAGGTCTTAAGCTTATTCTTCTCTGTCCTCACGCCAAACTTCCGCGCCCAAGAGAGTCAAATTCGTTACGAGGTTGTCGTAGCCCCGGTCTATAAACTCGACTCCGGCCACTTCTGTCACATCTGAAGGAACCGTCAAGCCTGCAATGACGAGGGCAGCCCCGGCACGCAAATCTGTAGCCTTAACTTTAGCGGCACTCAGCTCACTGCCCTCAATGACCGCGGTACGGCCTTCAACTTTAATTTTAGCACCCATACGTACCAGTTCCGGTACATGCTTGAACCGGTTGCTGTAAACTAAATCAGTCAGCATGCTGACCCCGATAGCTTGAGTAAGAAGACTTGTCATCGGTGACTGCAAGTCAGTCGGGAAGCCCGGATACACAAGCGCTTTGACATCCACACTTTCATAGAGCAGCTTGCCCACTACACGGATGGACTCATCCATCTCATGAATCTCAACGCCCATTTCCTGAAGCTTGGCTGTCATGGCTTCCATATGTTTAGGAATAACATTGTCTATCGTGACATCGCCGCGGGTTGCCGCAGCAGCAATCATGTACGTTCCGGCCTGTATGCGGTCCGGTATAATGGAATGACGACAGCCGTGCATATGCTCGACGCCCTCAATACGGATTGTTTCGGTTCCGGCACCCTTGATCTTGGCGCCCATGGAGTTAAGCAGTGTAGCCACATCTATAATTTCAGGCTCTTTGGCCGCATTTTCAATCAAAGTAGATCCTTTGGCCCGTGAGGCTGCGAGCATAATATTAATGGTTGCGCCCACACTTACCATATCCAGATAAATCTTAGCTCCACGCAGCTGCTTAGCGCGAATATGAAGCGCGCCGTTCTCATTTGAAATTTGAGCACCCAGTGCTTCAAATCCTTTGATATGCTGATCAATCGGGCGGGGCTCAAAATTACAGCCGCCTGGCAGACCGATAATAGCCTCACCGAATCTTCCGAGCATAGCCCCCATCAAATAGTACGAGGCTCTTAACTTCTTCACATTGCCGTTAGGCATAGGCTTGCTTCTCATGGCACTCGGATCTATAACCATCTGATCCCCGTTCCACTGAATAGACGCACCCAACTCACTGAGAATTTCCGTATAAATAGCCACATCACTTAAATGCGGCAAATTGTCCAAGGTTACCGTCGACTCGGCCAGTATGGCGGCAGGTATCAAAGCCACTGCACTGTTCTTGGCCCCGCTGATCGTTACTGTTCCTCTAAGCGGGCGACCGCCGGCGATCATTAACTTTTCCATAATGCGTTATCTTCCCCCTACATCCGGTAGATAGCTTTTAGTTGTGCTGCAGCTTGAATAAAGCCGCGTGATTAAGTGACAGCCGACTATTACATGTCGAGAATAATGGAGCTGGCTTACAGTTCATAAACCAGAAAAACCCACTTGCAATCCGGAAAATCTCAAGAATTCTAAGCGAGCACGTAGCAAAACAAAACGCAAGAACTGCGTTTTCTGTGTAGCTATCCTATTATAAAGAACGGAACATATAATACAACAGAAGGGAAATGCATCAATTAAGATGCACTTCCCGTTTATACAAGGAATGTTAGGCTTGATTGGAGCTGCCGAACAGTTGAATTTTGGATTTAACCACTTCAACCATTGCTTTGCGAGCTGGAGTGAGGTATTTGCGGGGATCGTATACTTTAGCGTCTGCACCAAGAACTTCGCGGATAGCTGCAGTAGCGGCCACTTGGTTCTCTGTGTTCACGTTGATTTTGCCTACGCCAGCTTCGATCGCCTTGCGGATCATTTCGTCAGGTACGCCGGAACCACCGTGAAGTACAACCGGTACCGGAACAGCCTTGGAAACTTGCTCGATGATATCAAAGTGAATGTTCGGCTCACCCGCATACATGCCGTGTGCAGTTCCGACAGCGATTGCCAGGCAATCGACACCGGTTTCTTCGTAGTAACGAATCGCTTCTTCCGGCTTCGCCAGGTTAGCATCCGCTTCATCAACCGAGATGTCGTCTTCTACGCCACCGATTGTTCCAAGCTCACCCTCAACGGAAACGCCCATTGCGTGTGCGGCTCTAACAACTTCTTTGGTCAGACGGACATTCTCTTCATACGAATAGTGGGAACCGTCAAACATAACGGAGCTGAAGCCCGCACGGATACATTTCATAGCTACTTCAAAAGAGCTTCCGTGGTCCAGGTGTAGCGCAATTGGAAGACCGGATTGTTTCGCTGCCGCTTCTGCGATTGCTACTGTGTACTCAATCCCCATATACTTAAGCGCACCCTCGCTTACGCCGAAAATGAACGGTGAGTTCAGTTCCATTGCAGCTTCCGTGATCGACTGTGCAAACTCAAGGTTGTTCATGTTGAACTGGCCTACAGCAAATTTATTTGCTTTAGCCTTAGGCAAAAATTCATTCATTGATACCAATGGCATGATTTCTTCCTCCTATATGTGTGTGTTGGCTTGATCGTTTTTAAGATGCGCTGCCGCTCTTTTTGTCATACCGTGCTATTATAGCACACTCAAACATAAAACGTAACTGAACCAAATCATAGACGTGAAAGTTTTCACAAAAAGAAGAAACCTGACTTTACGATCAGGTTCCCAGAGTAGTCGGAGTTTCAAGAAGCTCCGTATTTACAGCCAGCCTCAGTTCGTCAATATCGAACGGTTTTGTAAAGTGCATGATGGCACCGAGTTCCGTAGCCTCTTTGATCATATCCAATTCTCCGTATGCCGTCATCATGATTACTTTAATCGAGGAGTCAATCTTCTTGACGTGCTTGAGAATATCCAGGCCGTCCATTCCCGGTATCTTCATGTCTAACAGAACTAGATCAGGAGCATGCTCCCTAACAATCTCCAAGGCAATCTTGCCATTCGGAGCCTGATAAGTCTGGTATCCCTCACTGCTGAACACTTCTGTTAAAAGCATCCGAATCCCATTCTGATCATCTACTATTAAAATCTTTTTATCCACGGGAATGCCTCCTTCCACAAACTCCGGCTGAGATTTTCCGATACGACTGCGGCACCTACAACTTCACCATACTTCGCTGCGCGTCCGTCAATTTCCTCCCTATTTCCCGAGAGAATTATCAATTTATTGAAAAAAAAGAAGAATCCCGGCTGTTAGGCCTGGGATCCTTGTTGTTTATAAGTGAATGCAGCTTTGACGAATTCACGGAAAAGCGGCTGCGGGCGATTCGGACGGGATGTAAATTCCGGATGGAATTGAACGGCCAGGAACCATGGATGGTCCGGAAGCTCAACGATTTCCACCAGACGTCCATCCGGTGATGTTCCGGAAATACGCAGGCCGGCGGATTCGATCATTTCGCGGTATTCGTTGTTGAACTCATACCGGTGACGGTGACGCTCATATACCAGCTCATCATTGTAGCAGCTCATTGCAAGCGAACCTTCCGCGATTTTACAAGGGTACAGCCCCAGACGCATCGTACCGCCAAGGTTCTCGATATCCTTCTGCTCAGGCAGCAGGTCGATGACCGGATAAGGAGTTACCGGGTTAATCTCTGAACTGTTGGCACCCTCCAGGTTAGCAAGCGCACGCGCATACTCGATAACCGCGACTTGCATACCCAGGCAAATACCAAAGAACGGAACCTGCTTCTCCCGCGCATAACCGATCGCAATTACTTTACCTTCAATACCCCGGTCGCCGAAGCCTCCAGGCACGAGAATGCCGTCTACGCCGCCGAGAAGCTCGTCCACGTTGTGGTCGTACACTTCTTCCGCATTGACCCAGCGGATCTTGACTTCAGCTCCGTTGTCAATGCCCGCATGTCCCAGCGATTCCACAATACTCAAATAAGCATCATGAAGAGCAACATACTTACCAACGATAGCAATCTCCGTTGTTTCTTTAAGACCCTTAACGCGTTGAACAAGCTGTTCCCATTCGACCATATCGGGCTCTGGGGCTCCGCCAAGCTTCAGATGGTTCACAACGATATCGTCAAGTCCTTGCTCTCTAAGCATCATTGGCACTTCATAAAGCGTCTCTGCATCCAGACACTCGATTACGGCTTCGGGATCCGTATCGCAGAATTGTGCGATTTTACGCTTCATGTCTTCCGTCAGAGCATGCTCCGTGCGGCAGACGATGACATGCGGCTGGATTCCCAGACTGCGGAGTTCTTTTACACTATGCTGAGTCGGCTTTGTTTTGACCTCACCGGCAGCTTTGATGTAAGGAATCAGCGTAACGTGGATGTACATAACATTCTCGCGGCCGATATCACTTTTGATTTGACGGATTGCTTCAAGGAAAGGCAGACTTTCGATGTCGCCGACAGTACCGCCGATTTCAGTAATGACGACATCGGAGCCGGCTTCTCGGCCAGCACGGAAGACGCGGTCTTTAATTTCGTTTGTAATGTGTGGAATAACCTGTACAGTCCCGCCCAGATATTCGCCTCTGCGTTCTTTGGTGATAACAGAAGAATAGACTTTACCCGTGGTGACATTCGAGTTCTTGGATAAGTTGATGTCGATAAAACGTTCGTAGTGGCCCAGATCCAGATCCGTCTCCGCGCCATCATCCGTTACGAATACCTCACCGTGCTGGTACGGACTCATCGTCCCCGGATCAATGTTGATATAAGGATCAAACTTCTGGATGGTCACCTTCAGCCCCCGGTTCTTGAGCAATCGGCCGAGTGAGGCCGCTGTAATGCCTTTACCGAGCGAGGATACGACGCCCCCCGTTACAAAAATGTATTTAGTCATCTGAGAACTCCTTCCGAGCTTTTCTGTATTCAAGTTGCATTAGGGTAGCCCTACAAAAAACCGTACAGATCGTACAAAACTACAAACCGGCAAATATACTTACACGATCAAACGCCGAACATGCACACAAAACAGCTAAGCTCTGCTTGTATGTTTCCACTAAAACCTCCGGGTCATCAATATCTCCCGAAAATAAAAAAAAGTGACACCCGTGGTATACGGGGGCACTTTTAATTCAAGTCAAATTGGTCGTTCTTTTTGAAGCCCATGCAATAGTTTACTAAGAACGACATCGGCTGTCAAGAACGTTAGAGCGAATTATTTAAGGTCTTTGTCTTCATCCTCAAAATCTTCTTCACTATCGTCCGAGTCCTCATCCGAATCGTCGTCCGAGTCGTCTAATTCGCCGTCCTCAAGTTCTTCATCGATTTCTTCTTCTTCGAAGAATTCGGTCTCTTCTTCTTCCTCTTCTTCTTCCTCTTCTTCCTTATCGGCACTATCGAATCCGCGGTCCGCATCGAGGGCTGTGTACTCTTCTTCTTTGTACTCTTCCTCGTCCGAGTAATCTTCGTCCAGATCGTCGTCTTCATCATTGATAATACGCGGACGTTTGGCGTTTCCTACAGCATCATCGGATTTCTCCACCGGATACCAGCGTTTCAGGCCCCACAGGTTCGTACCGACACAAGCAAATCGTCCATCAATATTGATCTCTGTATATAATTGGGCAATGACATTCATCATTTCGTTCTCGGCTAAGCCTTTGATTTTCGCGATTTCATGCATCAGATCACGATAATAAAATGGCGTGTTGGCCGCTTTCAGCACCTCAAACGCCAGATCCACCATTGGCATTTCTGCGGCTTTATCCGGCTTGATTTTAAGTGTGTATGGGCTACTCATTTGTGGCACTTCCCTTCACCGTAATAACAATACTTTAACTACCTTATCCCATTTCATCATTAAGTAAAACCTATTTTATGTAAAAATGCAACTCTTGCTGTCAAGCCCTTTATAACAAAGGCAAAAGCGAAGGTCCCCCTTCGCTTTCTGACTGTATCCTGCGGTCTGATGGAGCAGCCTGGCTGTATCCATTACCGCCCCCTATTTTGGAAACGAGAGGCATTTTCACCTCTCCCTTCATCGTATGTAGGCAGAAGCACGTTGACACGGCCGCGCACCTATTTATTTGGAAAAAGGCCAATCTCTCAGTCGGGCCCCCCGACCTGTACATATAATGGCTCAGAATCGCACCACCTTGTTATGGGGGGAATGGGGCTTTGGACTCGATCAAATGGTTGGAGATGCTGCATGCAGAGATCCAGGCGTCAGAAGGGCGGCGCAAGTATATCATTCTTTTTCAGAGCCACCGGGATTACAAAAATATCTCCAATCTCATCGGTCTTCATAAACATTCTCTTCCCGGTCTGTCCGCTGTACAAGATTTGAAGCTCATTCATGCTATTTCATGTCCGGTGCGTTCATATTCAGATCTAGCGAAGCACCCCACCGTATTATCCATTGAGGAGGATTCGGCTGTTAATATTCAGCTGGTTCCCCGAAAAAAGGCCAGAACGTCCGATGACAGCGATACATCCTATGAAAGCACCCAAGTCATCCCCTGGGGCGTCCAGCAGATTAAAGCGCCCGATGCCTGGAAAAAGTCCAAAGGAAGCCGGGTGAGCGTAGGTGTCATTGATACCGGCATTGACTTCTACCATCCCGATTTGCAGGCTTCCGTCGCAAGAGGGATTAATATCCTGAACCGTCACCAGCTTCCCGTAGATGATAACGGCCACGGAACACACATTGCCGGTACCATTGCGGCAGCGGGCAAGCGGATGGGGATTATGGGCGTTGCTCCCAAAGCGGTCATTCATGCCGTCAAAGCTTTCGATATGAACGGAAGCGCTTATGTCTCAGACATCGTCGCAGGGATAGATTGGTGTGTACGCAATGGTCTGGATGTCATCAACATGAGTTTCGGCATGAGAACATACAGTCAAGCTCTGGAGGATGCCGTTACAAATGCTTATCAGGCAGGAACTGTGGTCGTAGCCTCTTCCGGTAACGACGGGAAGAGTGCACAAATCGATTACCCCGCCCGATTCCCCAACGTATTCTCAGTCGGAGCAACCACGAAGACGAATAAGGTCGCGCCGTTTAGCAACCAGGGGAAGCGTATTGATATTTATGCGCCCGGTGAAAGCATCTATTCCTGCTGGCTGCAAGGAAAATATAATGAACTAAGCGGCACGTCCATGGCAACTGCTCATGTCAGCGGAGTCATAGCGCTCATGCTGTCGGTACGGGCGAGACTCCGGCCGAGCCAGATCAAGCAGATCCTGCGGCGGAGCTCTACGCCGCTGAAGAAATCCAAGTCCGCGGATACGGATGCTCCGGGACTGATCCATGCGAGGCGCGCGGTATCCTCGCTGCTCAAAACAAATAAATCCTGATCCCGCAGAGGGCATCAGGATTTATTTGTCAGGCCGGCCTGTCCGTCTATTGCGGACAGGCCGGGGGCCGTGCGGCACACAAGGCGTGCCGCTCCCAGAACCAGCGGCGCGCAAGCCGATTGCCGCTGTCTCTTGCGCGGGCGCCGGGCCCTGACCAGGCGCGCAGGGCTGCATCGGCGCCGATACTGCCAGAAGCGCTCGAGCGGAGCGCTTCCTCCTGCAGCGTCACCATTATCCGCAAGCAGCACCCTGAGCTCCGTCCCGGGGAGGGCGAGCCGGCCATGCAGCAGGGAAACCCTCTGCATGCATAGCTCCATAGCCGCCTCCGAAGCTGTGGTCAATGGCTACATCCGATCCGGAGCAGATACGCCCACAGAAGCGAGTACGTTGCGGATCACGATGCGAAGCGCCGATAGAAGCGCAAGGCGAGCTTGAGTCTGCTCCGCATCTTCCGTGATGACGCGTTCCGCTCTGTAGTAACTGTGGAAAAGTCCTGCCAGATCATACACATAGCGGATCAAGCGGTGCGGCGCATACAGATCGGCGGCAACCGCCACTTCTTCCGGAAGCTCGCCCATTTTGCGGAGCAGCTCGAATTCTGCTTCTGTATTCAGATAGGAGAGATCTACTTGCGCAAGGTCACGTATCTCCACTCCCTGTTCCTCCGCCTGGCGGAAAATGCTGCAGATACGTGCATGTGCATACTGCACATAGAACACCGGATTCTCGTTCGATTTGGAAATCGCGAGATCCATATCAAAATCAAGATGAGAGTCCATACTCCGCATCGTGAAGAAATAACGAATCGCATCCACGCCGACTTCGTCCATCAAATCTTCCATCGTAACGGCTTTGCCCGTACGCTTGGACATTTTGACTTTCTCGCCGTCCTGGAACAAGCTCACCATCTGGGCGATAAGAACAGTCAGGCGGTCTGCCTCATAGCCAAGTGCTGTCATGGCCGCTTTCATACGCGGAATGTAGCCGTGGTGATCGGCTCCCCAAATGTTGATCAGCTGATCATAACCGCGTTCGAATTTGTTCCGGTGGTAAGCCACATCCGGTGTCAAATAAGTGAAAGACCCGTCATTTTTAATCAATACGCGATCCTTATCGTCACCCAGCTCCGTCGTACGCAGCCACGTAGCACCTTCGTGCTCAAATACATAGCCGGATTCGCGGAGTTTGCCCAGCACGTCGTCGATGAGCCCTTTTTCATAAATGGACGTTTCGGAGAACCACTCGTCGAAGTGGACACCGAAGCGTCCAAGATCGCGTTTAATTTTATCAAGCTCTTTCTGGAGCCCGTACTGACGGAAATAAGCGAGGCGTTCTTCTTCACCCAGATTAACCAGCCGGTCGCCCTCTGCAGCAGCCAGATCCTGTGCAAAGCCTTTGATGTCTTCCCCGTGGTATCCGTCTTCCGGCATCTCGGCTTGTTGTCCAAGAGCCTGAAGGTAACGGGCTTCGATCGACTTCGCCAAATTCATCACCTGATTACCGGCATCGTTGATGTAGTATTCGCGCGTAACATCATAGCCCGCCAATGTCAGCAGGTTACAGAGCGCATCGCCCACGGCTGCTCCGCGTGCATGTCCAAGATGCAAGGAGCCTGTAGGGTTCGCGCTAACGAACTCGACTTGAACTTTCCGTCCTTGTCCAATATTAACCTCACCGTAGTTGTCGCCCTTGTCTGCTACACCGGCAAGAATCGGATACAGGTAGCTCTTATCCATACGGAAATTAATGAAACCGGGTCCGGCAATTTCAACATCCGCGATTTGGGCCTTGGCCTTATCCAGCTTGGCAACAAGCTGATCGGCAATGGCGCGCGGGTTCTGCTTGGCTATACGGGACAGCTGCATGGCCAGGTTAGTTGCAAAATCTCCATGTGCCTTGTCTTTGGGCACCTCCAGTACAATCTCCGGCAGCTCCGATGCCTGAACAAGCCCTGCTGTAACCGCCGCTTCACCAATCGCTTCTTTGAGCGTATGTTTTACTTGCTCCAACACATTCATGTTACATCCTCCTGAATCGTTAACGTTAATGTATATAAACCTGCATGTTCTTCTTCCACATACAGGTCATAGCTCCACTGAATCCGGCCTATTCCCTCGACAAGCTGGCGGGTATACGTTCGCGTGTGTATATCAATCGGAAGGGAACCTCCGGCTGCACGGTACCAGCCTCTCCTCGATTGCCCGGGAACAAACGTCTGCTCCGCCCCGACTTCGCCGCTTCGCATAATTTTGAGCTCACCCGGGGCTATTTTCACCATCGTGAGCGTCTTCCCCATCTCGGCCGATGTCTCCTCATAGCGGACATAGACTTTATCCTCCCGAAGATACAGCTCACCACGCGCTTCTTGTGTTATCCGTTCCTCACCCGCAACACTGCTGATGAAGACCTTGACGTTCTTTTTATTAGACATAATCGTTAAACGCTCCGTTCCGTCCTGACGGCCGCCAGAGGGCTGAAGCAGGAAAAGAAAAGTTAGCTATAAGTGTATAGCATCGCACCGGGATTTTCAATGGACCTTTGCAAGACCGGGCCTTGCGGGCGGGCAGAGATGTACCCACCAAAAAATCCCCCGGAGCGGATCGGCCCCGGGGGATTTGCTTGTTTATTGGCTAAGGTATACGAAACACCTTCATTATAACTACTTCACCAGTCCGAGCAGCATTTCACGGATAAGCTTGGCCGCAACAATCTGCGTCTGCTCCGACGGGTCGTAAACCGGAGCTACCTCAACTACGTCAGCTCCGACAACGTTGACGTCGGAACCGGCGATAGCGTGAACGGCCGCGAGCAGTTCCTTGCTCGTAATGCCGCCCGCTTCAGCGGTACCTGTGCCCGGCGCTGCCGAAGGATCAAGCACATCGATGTCGATAGTCAGGTACACGGGGCGGCCTGCCAGATCCGGCAGCACCTTCTTCAGCGGTTCCAAGACTTCGAACGGATGGAAGTTCAGGTTCTTGCGCGCATATTCAAACTCTTCGCGCATCCCCGAGCGGATACCGAACTGGTACACATTCTTGCCTCCGATAAGCTCAGCGGCTTTGCGGATTGGAGTCGAATGTGAGAGCGGCTCGCCTTCGTACTGCTCGCGAAGGTCGGTATGCGCATCGAAATGGATGAGCACGAGATCCGGATATTTCGCATATACTTCGCGGATGACCGGCCAGGATACGAGATGTTCGCCGCCTATTCCGAGCGGGAATTTGCCGTCGTCCAGCAGGCCGCGCACGTACTCGCCTATGATCTCCAGGCTGCGGCCGGCGTTACCGAACGGCAGCATCAGGTCGCCTGCGTCGAAATAGTTCACTTCGTCCAGGCTCTTATCCAAGTAGGGGCTGTATTCCTCAAGCCCGATGGACACTTCGCGAATGCGGGCAGGACCGAAACGGGAGCCCGGGCGGAAGCTGACGGTATAATCCATAGGCATTCCGTATAACACGGCGCGGGAGGCCGCGTAATCTTCTGAAGCGGCAATAAAAATATTGCCGGAGTATGCTTGATCTAATCGCATGCTGTCGTCGCTCCTTTCTTTTATAGGAAGAGAATTTATTTAACGAGATCTTCTACGAACTTAGGCAGTACAAACGCTGCTTTATGAAGGCGCGGAGTGTAGTACTTCGTCTCGAATTCTGGAATCGATGCTTCTTCAACCTGAAGCGGATCATACTTTTTACTGCCCATAGTAAAGGTCCACAGACCACTTGGATAAGTAGGAATATTTGCTCCGTATACACGGACAATCGGGAAAATTTCACGAACATCGCGGTTAACGGTCTGGATCAGATCCGCCTTGAACCACGGGTTGTCCGTTTGCGCAACGAAGATGCCGTCTTCTTTCAATGATTCATAGATTCCTTGATAGAAGCCTTTGGAGAAGAGCTCAACTGCGGGGCCGACAGGCTCCGTGGAATCAACCATAATCACATCGTACGTATTTTTATGATCATGAATGTGCATGTAGCCATCGTTTACGATGACTTCTACACGAGGGTTGTCCAGTTCGCCGGCAATTTCCGGCAAGTATTTCTTAGAATATTCGATTACTTTACCGTCGATTTCCACGAGAACGGCTTTTTCCACTTCAGGATGCTTCAGTACCTCACGGATCACACCGCCGTCGCCGCCGCCTACTACAAGTACGTTCTTAGGGTTCGGATGCGTTGAAAGCGCCGGATGCGCTACCATCTCGTGGTATACGAATTCATCTCTTACGCTAGTCATAACCATGCCGTCCAGGACAAGCATGCGGCCCCATTCGTTCGTATCAATCATGGCGAGATCTTGAAAATCTGTTTTCTCCGTCACCAGCGTCTCTTTAATTTTGGACGTAATGCCGAAGTTCTCCGTCTGTTTCTCGGTGTACCAAAGTTCCATATTCCCAGCCTCTTTTCTTCGATATTGGTTGAGTAAGGAGAGCATACAGTGAGGTGGTCTTGAGACCGCCGCCCCGTTGTTCCGTACTAATTAATAGCCTCGTCATTGTCTTGCGGGCAGATCATTCCATTCACGGGACAAGCCCTGTGTCTTGAAGGTTTGCTCACACAAATTGTATTATAGAGGATTGAACCCGAAATGCAAGAAAATTGCAGGACGGAATGGGGCAGGTTTACGAAATTTTAGGACCCTGGCGGGAAAATAATTGAATAGCGCCCGGTAAGCTTTTCCATACTGATAGTAAGGATGCCAAGCAAACCAAGCGCAGAAGCAATCCGTCCCGTCCCCTAGTCCGATGCCCCCAGAAGAAAGGAGAGTGAGGGACTTTGGCCGAACAACCTGCTACACCCGAACAACCAGCCGCCCCCGCGAGCAAAAAGAAGGAAGGTCCAGCCGGATCACCATCGCCCTGGCAGCGCCGCCTGAAACGGGGATTCTCTTTCTCCTTTGCAGCTTTCCTGATTATTTGTGTACTTACCGGGTTCTCCCTGCTTTACCTGCGGTCGCAGGCACTTCCGGTCACCAAAGTACTGCAGACTTCTCAAATTTTCGATGTGAACGGAGAATTGATTGAGACACTCGATTCCGGTCAGAACCGTAAAATCGTGCCGATCAACGAAATTTCCGTCTACGTCGTGAAAGCAACCTTGGCGATTGAAGACCAGAACTTTTATAGTCACCCTGGCTTTGATGTGAAAAGTATTGCACGGGCGGCGGTTGTTAATTTAAAAAACATGTCCAAGGTGCAGGGTGCTGGAACGATTACGCAGCAGCTCGCCCGTAACTTATATTTAAATCACGACCGGACCTGGACACGTAAAATAAAAGAAACGGTCTATGCCGTGCAGATGGAAATGCAGCTGGATAAGGATCAAATATTGGAAAGTTACCTCAACCAGATCTATTATGGACATTCCACTTACGGTATCGAGGCGGCTTCGCAGTTATTTTTTGGCAAGCATGCCAAAGACCTGACCCTTGCAGAGAGCGCTCTGCTTGTGGGAGTCCCGAAAGGGCCCAAGTATTATTCACCCTATTACAATATGGAAAATGCGCTGGACCGTAAAAATGTCGTCCTGAAGACGATGGTTAATGAAGGATTTGTTACTCAACAGGAGGCGGATGCGGCGGCGGCGCAGAAGCTGGACATCAAGCCGCTGGCCGAGAAGAAGCCTTCACCGGCCCCTTATTTCCGGGACTATATTAAAAATCAGGCGATCCAGAAACTTGGAATCACAGAAGAACAGTTTGAACAGGGCGGTCATAACATTTACACCACGCTGGATCTCCAAGCGCAGAAAATCGCCGAGCAGCAGGTCAGCAAGCATATTCCTAAAGACAGCGAGCTTCAGAGCGCCCTTATCTCGATTGATCCGCGAAACGGGTACATCAAAGCGATGGTCGGCGGCAAAAATTATGAAGCGAATCAGTTTAACCGCGTATTCGCAACTTCCCGGCAGCCCGGCTCCAGTTTTAAGCCTTTCGTCTACTTGACCGCTCTGCAGAATGGGTTCACTCCACTGAGTAAAGTTCGGAGTGAGCCCAGGACATTTACTTACGATGACGGCAGGAAAACGTATACGCCGCGCAATTTCAACGATCAATATGAAAATACGGATATCGATATGCGCCGGGCCATTGCCAAATCGGATAACATTTATGCGGTGGATACTATTCTCAAGATAGGCCCGCAGCAAGTTGTAGATACAGCCCGCCGTTTCGGAATCAAAGGAGATCTGCAGCCTCTCCCGTCACTGGCCCTGGGTACCTACCCCGCGAGCCCTTTCGAGATGGTCTCGGCCTTCGCAGCCCTCGCGAATCAGGGCGTTCAGGTGGAGCCGACCGCCATCATTAAGATCGAGGACATGGCCGGTCTCCAGCTTTACAAGGCGGAGCCCAAGAGCGAACGGGTTGCGGATGCGGCTCCATCCTATGTACTCACCCATATGATGGAGAGCGTATTCGAGACGGGCGGTACCGGCAGCCGGGTCGCGGCAACGATCAAGAGACCGGTGGCCGGCAAGACCGGCACAACCGATGCCGATGCCTGGATGGTCGGCTATACACCCGAGCTGGCTACGGCCGTGTGGGTCGGTTATGACAAGGGACGGGCCATCAACACCGCCGAATCGCACTTGGCTTCACCGATCTTCGCCGGATATACCGAAGGAGCGCTTGCGGCGATTCCCCCGAAGCTCTTCCCGGTGCCGGAAGGCGTCACGACCGTCTATATCGATCCGGTTAGCGGCAAGCTCGCTAATGAAGATTGTTCGACTGAAGCACGTGTCGAAGCGTTCCTGACGGGTACGGAACCGAAGGAATACTGCACGAACCGCTCATCGCGCGACAAAGGGTTCGGAAGCGGCGCGCGTTCCTGGTGGAATGATGTGAAACGCTGGTGGAATGACTAGCTTATTAAACACTGGACCGAACATCCATACTTTACCGAAATCAAAAAGGCCGATGCGGTTTGTATCCCGCATCGGCCTTTTGATAATTTCATCTGACCCGCGGACAAGGGGGGGGTATCGATAATTCCCGTCCGTATCCGTTATTAGAACATACCTCTTATATAGAACGAATTCCACTGCCGGTATCGCTCGCAGCTCGTCCCACTTGTTGCGTGTATTTGCACGCAAAAAGGCAGAAACGGGCGTCCCCCATCTGCCTTTTGCTGTCCTAGTATATGAGCATAACATACACTAGTGATAGTATACTCGCTTCCCATTATCCTAACAATGGATGACACAATTTGTACATATTTGGCTGAAGATTAAGCCAAAGCCGTTTTGAGGCCGTCAGTTGAGCGGTCCCACCACTCTTCATTGTGATCGATCAAAGCCTTGCGGAGCAAGGCTTTTTCCTGGTCATCCAGGTTATCGACCATGATCTTGCGCTTCATAGCGGCATCCATCCGGTTCACATGGTCGGCAAGGATTTTCCAGCCCCGGCGGGCTTCGGTATCGACCAACATTTCACAGGCCGTCACACCCGCGTAATAGGTTCCTTCGGGCGTGCGGTCCACGGCCACCCATATGATCCAGCATTTGCGTCCATTAGGAACATCCTCTTTATTCGTCGAGAAACGGATTCTCTTCTCTACTGCGCTCTTGGCATGCAGAGCGCCCATATCAAGATAAGCCTCGTCCCCGTCAATAATGAGGCTGGATACGTTGCTGAGGTCAATAGAGCCCGCGCCGAATCCTTTGTGATTGATCTTGGTGCTGACGATATTCAGCGCCGCAGGTTTTTTCTTCGGTGTTTCTTCTTTATTTGAATCCATGAAAGGCACCTTCGCTTTCCTGAAAAATAATTCTTCTCTACTTCCTTCATTTTAGCTAATAATCCCCGGAATGCAAACATATACATGCTGTAGATGCTTGTCAACGGGGTGAAAATCATGAATTTAAAGTTGGCTAATCGAAAAACAGCTTGGTTCGCAACAGCCGCCACGCTTCTCAGCGCCGTCCTTCTTACGAATCTGCTCCTTTCGTCCCCTGAAGAGCGGACGGGCCTGACAAGCAGGGTCCTTCTAACCGACACGGCTCCAAATGCCGCAGCTCCGGCACAGGCAGAACCTGTTCCACCGATTATGCAGCAGCCATCCTCAAGCGGAACCGTACACCCGCAGCTTAGCAAACGAATCGTCGAATATCACATCAATGTTGAATACAACCCGGAGACCCAAACCCTCCTTGGACAGCAAACCATGACCTGGAAGAACCCGGGTTCCCAGCCTGTTCAAGAGCTGTACATGCATCTGTATCCGAATGCGTTCGCATCGGAGAAGACCACCTTTATGAAAGAGTCTGGGGGCAAATTGAGAGGAGACGAAGCCAAAAAGGGAAGCTTCGGCGAAATGGAGCTCCGCAGCATCAAGACCGGCGAAGAAATAGACCTCAGCTCCACTATGCAATATGTCCAGCCGGATGACGGCAATCCCGATGACCGCACTCTGCTCAAAGTTACTCTGCCCAAACCTGTAGCCGCAGGCGGAGCCGTAACGCTGCATACGAATTTTGCGGTCAAGCTTCCGCAGGCTTTCGCGCGTATGGGCGTAACTAAGGACTATGTCATGGCCGGCCAATGGTTTCCCAAGCTTGCGGTGTACGAGCCTTCAGGCACACGCGGCCGGCAAGCCGAAGGCTGGAATCTGCACCAGTATCATGGCAATTCCGAGTTTTATGCGGATTTCGGCATCTTTGATGTGCGGATTAAGGTTCCTTCTAATTATATTGTCGCCGCCACAGGATTTCAGACCAAGAATCCCATCGAAGACAAGGGAACGAGAACTTACCAATACTATGCCGATGACGTTCATGATTTTGCCTGGGCCGCTTCCCCCCATTTTAAAACATACGAAGAACCGTATTCAGCTCCTAACCTGCCTGGTGTCAAAATCAAACTGTATCTGGACCCTAAGCATGAGCCCTATAAAGCCAGATATATGGTAGCCGCCAAAAAAGCACTTAGCCGCTATTCCCAGTGGTACGGGGCTTATCCTTACTCGACGTTATCGATCGTAGTGCCTCCTGAAGAAGCAAACGGTACGGGAGGCATGGAATATCCCACCCTCATCACCGCCTGGGGAGCTTCAGAAGGCCCGCCTGATCTTGAGCTGGAACGGGTTGTCGTCCATGAGATCGGCCACCAGTTCTGGTATGGACTGGTCGCCTCCAATGAATTCGAGGAGGCCTGGCTCGATGAAGGGTTTACCTCCTACACCGAAGACAAGTTAATGGAGCTGGAGTACGGAGCAAAGCCTAACCTTCCGGTTGAGGCAAGCTACATTACCTCCCCCGCCGATCTCAAAAAGAATGCCTGGGCCTACCGGGATCACAGCGAGTACGCAGACAATGTGTATACAAGGGCCAAATTGGTGCTCAAGGAGATAGAGAGCCGTGTCGGGCTGAACACGATGGATCGGGTCATGAAAACATACTTTCAGAAGTGGAAATTCAAGCATCCCGGCACCCGGGACTTCCAGACTGTTCTTGAGGACGTAACCAAGAGTAAATGGAACGAGTTTTTCGATCAATATGTATATGGGAATAGCATGACCGATTACGCCGTTGACCGTATCCACGTCCGCCAGACCGAGAAATCCGGACAACTTCTGTATGAAAGCAGTATACTGATCCGTAAGCTTGGCGGAACCGCCCCCGCCGTCCCGATTCAGTTCCATTTCTCCGATGGCTCTACCATAGAGAAAACTTGGGATGGTCAGGGCGAGCAGATTGAATATAAGCTGACCAATCAAACGCCTGTAAACTGGGTCTCCGTTGATCCTAAGCATTCCCTCGTTCTGGAGAACCGGCATATTAACAATTACATGAAAGCCGAGATTGACTCACGGTGGCAGATCCGCTGGACCTTAAGCGTGGTCAAAGTATTGGAAACCTTATTCGAATCTGTGGCATGGTGAGGTGCTGAAATGCTTCATTTTCTACGGCAGGGCCTGATGGCCGCGCTTAAGCAGCCGTTTGCAGTCTGTATCTTGTATTTGTATCAATTCGCTTGGGGGATTCTGCTGTACAAATTCGTCCAGTCCGTCGTGGTCCCCCTGCTTCACCGCTATCCAGGCAGCGATCAGCCTCAATCCGCCGTTCATCTATTCTTGGCCGAAGGACAGTTCCGGCTATTTAAAACAGACTTGATTCAGCCCTACCTCTGGTGGATCATCCTCCTGCTTGGCATCCGCATGCTCCTCAGCCCTATGCTGAGTGCAGGAGTTTTCTATTCACTAGAGCATCCGAACATGAATGCAGGCTACCGTTTCGTAAAAGGAATCCGCCAACTGATTCTGCCATTCTTCGGATTCTATCTGCTGCAGACCCTTCTGACACTTGCGCCGCTCTACTTTCTCGCTCCCAAAGCGGTCCATGTATTCCGGGAGGCGATTAGTTATCAGGAAATCCTGATCTCTTTGCTTCCGGCAGTTTTCCTTTATATCCTCTATGTCTTCCTTATTCAGCTCTTTTTCCTTTTCCTCCAGTTCAACCAGACGTCTGATACGCGGACCGGATTCTTCAACATGCTGGCCGTTATAATGAAGCAAGGACTTCGAATAGCCGGGAACGCCCTGCTGATTGCAATCCTCGGAGGCATTCTGGCGGTGGCCGCTACAACAGTCTCTTATGTATGGGCGGGGTTTGCAGCCTTGATTATCCAGCAGTTATACCCTTTCCTCCGCATGTTCCTCAAAATGTGGTCGATCGCCGCGCAGCATCAGCTGTGGCGCAGCAGCCGGTACTCGGGCTGATCCGGAGTCATTTCCCGATCCCTTCCGTGATTTACGGAAGGGATCTTTTATTCCCATTTGGGTATATTTCAGCTATCATGGAAAGATAGAATATAAAGGAGGCATCACCGATGAAATCCCCACGGACCAACACCGTCGTGGCGGCAGTAATTGGCCTGTGCATTGCCGCCGGGTCGTTTGTATACGGTCAGTCCGACGCCAAAACCAAAAATGTTGTTGCTATCGGACCTGACGTCCGCATTACTACTACCGCTTTCGACAAATTGAAGAAAGATGTCGATCTTGCCTATCAAATGCAGGGCGCTCAGAATAATTTGACCGATGAGCAGATCCTGGATTTGATGCTCAGAGACGAGCTATTCGTCCGCTACGGGCAAAAGCTGGGGGTTAAAGTGAAAGAAGCGGAGGTCAAAAAAGTTATTGAGCAGCAGCGCGAGGCACTGAAGCAAGCCGGAGCACAGGCCGAGCAGCTGCAGGAGATGCTTTACAAAAATTCAGGACTGACCGCCGAGACGTATTGGACTGATTTTTCTACCGTCAATCAGTACGCTAAATATCTGCTGCAGGAAAAAACGATTGAATATCTCGTTAAAAAAGGCGAACTGAAGACCCAGGAAGATCTACAGGCCCTTCAGGAGAAACTTCTGGCCGAAGTGAAGCCGGAGCTTCGCGTTAATTTTGCAGCGGACAAGCCCCAAACTTAATCCGATAAGCAGCTTGTAAAAGCCTTGGCCCGATCTTCTCGGGCCAAGGCTTTTTATTCTGCTCTAACCCATCCTTTTTACTAAATGTACAACAAAATCAGATTTGACAGGAAGAGAGATCTGAAAGACCTATGACAGCGGTTCCAAAGACACAGCCTTATACAATACTATTTTTACAATCATTGGTATTTTTATATCTTTGTTCCCACGGAAATACGACTAAATGACTGCTTTTGAAACTTTTTTGTAACCTTTCTTAGATTTTTGGAAGGATTTTCTGGTCCTATGGCGAATATTTAGTGTCGGAACAGAAAAGATTGCCGAATTTCTTCTCAGACGAAAGGAAGAGAACGGGGGAACCATTCTGGGTGAATTGATCTTGCAACACAGGGATCATAGGGGATACCTTCTACCGAACCCTCCAGCTAACCTCGTAGGCACCGGAAGGAGCAGTAAATTTGAAGAAGACTGTTTTAGCTTTTGCATTAGGTTTTACCTTGTTTTTAGGTGTGGCAGGTGGGAGTGCTTTCGCCAAGTCGACACTAGACTCCACTATCGACGGATTAGTTGGAACCCCTTACAAATGGGCTGGTACATCGACCAGCGGTTTTGATTGCTCGGGTTTCACATCCTATGTATTCGATAAGTTCGGAGTAGACCTGGCCCGCACTTCAAAAGCTCAGAATGGACAAGGATCCGCGGTTTCCAAAAGCGATCTGAGAGCCGGAGACCTTGTGTTCTTCAACACCGACGGAAAGGGTATTTCTCATGTAGGTATCTACATTGGAAACAACAAATTTGCCCATTCCGCTACAAACAAAGGTGTTATCAAGAGCGATTTGAGCGAATCTTACTATGCCAAACGTTACGTTTCGGCACGCCGCGTCCTTGGTGAAAATACGTTCAACAAGGTTGCTGTTGATTAAGTAAGTACACTTGTACAAAGAAACAAGCACATACCCGAAGAGGAGCTCTGCAGACCAGGTGGCCGCCTAGTTTGCCGGGCTTCTTTTCATTGAGCTACAATAGGATAAGACGAAATCCGAAGGAGCAACCCTTCCTATGATCCTATTTATTCATCGAAAAGATTTGCGCATAGACGATTTGACCGCATTTGATTACATTCACAGCAAGAATCGTCCGAGTCTACATGTCCTCATTCTCGATCCTTTTCTGCTTAGGGACGGCCGGGAACGTGAACACAGCGGAATCAATTTCCTCCAGCATGCAAGTAGACTTATGCGTCTATATCACGAAGCCGGTGCTTATCTGACCGTGCTGTATGGCGATCCTGCTGTCCTTATAGATCAGCTTATGGGCGAACTCCCTATCGAGGAAATCGTTCTCCACGGAGATGTAACGCCCTATGCGATAGTACGTGACCGTAAAATTAAAGTTTCAGCCTCGGCCCATGGTGTTCCGGTGACTACCTTCATCGACCATACCCTTGCTGACTTTACCGAACTCCAGCGGTACGCCGGACGTAAAGAGCCTTACCAAGTTTTTACCCCGTTTTATAAAAAATGGAGCGGCTTTTTACAACTTTTTCACCGGCCCTCGTCCGATCGTACCCTGCGCGATCTTCAGACGACGGCGCTCCCGGACCTGGCCACCTGGTCCGGCCGTTTCCCGCTTCCATTCGAGCTGGAAGCGTACGGAGAGCCGCCTGATCCCGCTGAGGCACTCAGCACCTTCCTCGAGGAAAGCCTAGGCGCCTACGCGGCGCAGAGAGACCGCTATGCCCTCGAGACAACCAGCGGAATCAGCCGGCACTTGAACACCGGCGCACTGTCGGTGCGCCGTGTCTATGAAGCCGCTCTCGCGTTCGAGCGGCATGAAGCCTGGACGCGCCAGCTCGCGTGGCGCGACTTTTACCTGTACCAGGCCGTCTACAACCCCGATTTCTTCCTCTACGAGAAGAAATTCGATCTTTCCGGCCTGGAAGACACGCTTTTCGAGCGGTGGTGCCGGGGTGAAACCGGCATTCCGGTCATCGATGCAGCGATGACCGAGCTGAACACCACAGGGCACATGCCTAACCGGCTGCGAATGGTGACGGCCATGTTCCTGACCAAGAATCTGCGCTGCAGCTTTACTCTTGGGGAGAAATATTTCCGGCGCAAGCTCACCGATTACGATAATGTGATCAACCGGGGAGGGTGGCTATGGAGTTCTTCGCTCGGTTTTGACGCTTCACCGTATTTTCGTGTGATGAATCCCGTTACTCAGTCGGAGACACACGATCCGGCCGGTATGTACATCAGGCGCTGGCTCCCGCATCTCGCCCGCTTAACGGACAAAGAGATCCATCTGCCGCAACCCGGTGCCATCGTCGATTTACGAAGCTCCAGGGCCCAAGCCATCGATATATACAGGCACATACTGGCTGAAGCCAAAAGTAACACTCTTCCTTTATAAAGTCAGATATAAATCGGAAACCTGTTCTATGAACTCACCTGATTTTTGTCATTACTTCACTATGACTTTTAACCCTGACGTGTTTAAAGCTCTATCATCCGGGTAATTAGAAATACGAGGTGATAAACATGGAAAATCCAATGGTGAAATGCAGCATTGCTAACTGCGAATATTGGGAGCAGGGCAATAACTGCAGCGCGGAAGTCATTATGATCGAAGTCAATGCTCATTCTAACAAGCCCCAACCCGAGAAATTAGACGGACTGCCATACGATTCCGAACATCAGGATTCAGCCGGTGGCATCACCGACACATGTTGTCAGACTTTTGAAGAAAGAACTCATTAAATCCTATTAAAACACTCTTATTACGAGTCCTACTATGCAAGGACACAAAGAAGAGGAGCCTCAGGCTCCTCTTCTTTGTTATTTCAGCGTCCTTTTACCAGCCTAGATCAAGGGTACGCCCCGTCTCCACGAGTGTCTTTATACTGCTCAGCAGCATCCACCAGGCCGGATCGGCTTTGTCGCGGGAGGGATGATTCTCGCTCCACTGATCATTTATCAGAGTTAATTGTGTGCAGTTCCCTACCCGTTCCAGTGTAATCGTCACCCTTGTCTGCAGTTCTTCATGATTCGAATAATACGACGGTCCCGGATGCTCCGTATAACTGAACAAGTGATTGGGTACAAAGGCCAGCACTTCTCCATAAATATGGACGGTATCTTCTCCATCATTACCCGGTCCCACATACTCCAAGGAAGCTCCTGTCTCGAAAGTCGAACGAATATAGCATCCGTAAAAAATCTTTTTACTTTGCACAGGAGACATGAATATCTCCCATACCTTTTCGGGTGCTCCTTCTATATAGAACTGATACTTAAGTTCCATTACAATCCCTCCTGAAATAGATTCAAACGGAAAGCGGTATTGAGTAAACCACCTTCATTTGCTACATTAAGTCTACATAGAATCTAACCGTTAGGATTGTAAAAAGACGTCAAGCTTCATCTTTTCAATTACATTGGAGGTTTCGTTCATGCAGCCTGCTCCCCCTACTTCCAATAAAGGTATCTTAAAATACTCTCAAGGCAGAGAGAAATTTTCAATGACCCGAGTAATTCCCTCCCGCGATTTAAGACCATTTATTACTCATTACTGGTTAATAGCATGGGATTTAAGGGGACAGAATTCTTACCGGCAGGAAGTCTTGCAGCATCCCGGAGTCAACTTGGTTTTCGAACGGGGAGAAACCTGTGTTCACGGCGTTAGAAAAGGAAGATCATCTTATCTTCTTCAGGAGCAGGGGGAAGTCTTTGGCATCTTATTCAGACCCGGAGGCTTCCATCCTTTCCTGCAAGAGCCCATATCCAGCCTGACAGATCAATCTGTTCCTCTAAATCTCTTATTTGATGTAGATAGTGATGCGCTGGAAGAAACGTTGTTTTCCATGGAAACAGAATCAGATCGTATTCAAGTGGTTGAACGATTTCTAAGAAACCAGCATCCTAAAAGAGATTCTCAAATCGAATTCATTAACGAGATTGTTCATTATATAATAGAGCACCGTGAGATTAACAGAGTGGAGGATATCGCCGTTCATTTCAGTCTTTCTCCAAGAACGCTGCAGCGTATGTTTAATCTCTATGTTGGAGTAAGCCCTAAATGGGTCATTCAACGCTCTCGCATTCAGGACGCAGTAGAACTAGCCGACGGGGGCGTAACACCGGAGTGGTCCAAGCTTGCCCTTGATTTAGGCTACTATGACCAAGCCCACTTCATTAAAGATTTCAAAACCGTAGTAGGCAGTTCTCCACATGAGTACGCTATCAATGGCATAAAATAACCAACATGATATATCGGGTCAATCAACGGAAAAAGGATGCACAAATGTGCATCCTTTTTTAAACGATAGATTTTCGGAATTGTAATAAAGAATTACTTCTTCTTCATTTTTTCTTCGTTTTCTTTCCACTTCTTGGTCAAATAGGTGTTGAGTTTCTCGATTCCGAGAGTTTGGGCATCTTTCTCACCTTTATCAAGGATAGCGATAACTTCTTCTTCGCTCTTAGCTAGGATAGCTTGAGCGCGTACTTTCTTATAAAGCTCAATCCAACGCTCACGGATAAGACCTTCCGAGCTATCCGGAGCTGGCTCGATACCGCGCATTGCAGTCAAGTCCTTGTGTGTTTTCCAAGTGATCGTTTGCTGATATTTTGTTTCCCATGATTGTTTTTCTTCTGGCAGAGACATTTCCGCTTTTAATTTGATTGCGTCATTATAAGTGGAATTGCCGACGAATTGAAGATCATTCGTAGCATTCATATTCTTGGTGCGCTCTTCCGGCTCGTTGAAGAACTTCTCTGTCAGGTTAGGCATACCATCTTTATCTACACCTTGCCAGTACATGCCTTCAGGTCCCCATACAACAGCGTTCATACCTTCTGGACTTGTCATCCAATCCAAAGTTGCAAAGATTTTTTCTGGATCTTTGGCTTTGGTCGTAATAGCCGCTGCGTTCCATCCAAGACGATCGTAGTGGGCAACCGTAATTTTATTCTTATCAAGACCTGCTTTGTGAATCGGCCAGATCATGAAGTAGCCATCATTCGGATCTTTCTTCACGAGTTCAGCATCTGCTTTTGAAGCGTATTCAATTGCGGTAACGTCCGCATAGACAGCAACACGGCCAGTATTCAATTTCTCACGAACTTGGTCCACTGTTTGTGTTAGTGCATCTTGAGTCATCAGCTTCTCGCGGTGTAATTTATTCACATATACCAATGATTCTCTGTAAACCGGATCTGCGAACAAGGACGTAAACTTGCCATCCTTAGGCATAGCACGCAATGTACCTGCGTAACTTGCAGGTGTTTCTTCCGCGAATGCGGATAACAGAATATCTACACCTTTTCCTTCTTGTGCTTGACCAGGCTCAAACGGAATAATATTCGGGTATTTTTCCTTTACAAGCTTCAGGTAGTTGTACAGATCATCCGTTGTCTCAAGTTTTGGCTTGCCCAATTCGTTGTAGATTTTCTTGTTTACAACATAACCGGCATTACCAGTAGGTTTATTGGTGTACCAGTTCGGGAACAGGTACAATTTTCCGTCTGGGGCACGAAGCATATTAAGGATTTCATCGCCTGCCCATTTTTTAAGGTTTGGGTATTTATCCAGATAAGGGTCTAAAGGCACTAGAGCACCGTTATCGCGCAGACGGTCGAATTTATCACGGTCTCCCCATACTACGTCCGGAAGCTCGTTACCAACAATCAGGGTATTCAACTTAGAGTTTGCGTTACCTTGAGATTGAACCGGAACAATGTCCAATTTCATTTTTTCTTTAACTTCTTTTGTAAAAAGGTCTTTGCCCCATACAGGCATTGTATACCAATCGTAGTTACCAAATAGTGAGAAACTGAATGGCTCACTACCTACTTTCCAAGCTGCTGAATTGTTACCATCAGGTTTATCTGTAGTTTTAGGATCGCCCGTTGCAGTGGTATCGCCTCCGCTACATCCTGTTACAACCATAGCCAGCGCTAAAGCCGCTGCGAGTGGAGCCGACCCTTTTTTAAGCTTATTGCTCATGTTTTTATGCCCCTTCCCATTCTTTGAGATTATATGCTTAAAGCTAATCGCTTTGAAGCCAGACCTATTCTTTCAGAGAACCTACAAGTACGCCTTTGACAAAATAACGCTGTAAGAACGGGTATACCATGATGATCGGAAGCGAGGTAACCATCATTGTCGCCATCATCAATGACTTCGTTGTATACTCTTGTCTCTTAGCAAGATGACTTGCCGCTGCCGTGTCGGCATTCAACTCCGTAGCGATGTTGGAATCCAGTGTCTGTTTGAGTATGGTCTGAACCGGGAGTAAATCCGGAGTAGAAATGTAGATGGAAGCCACGAACCAATCGTTCCAGTGGGCAATCGCCGTAAAGAGAGAAAGAGTGGCGACTACTGGACCTGATAATGGAACTACAATTCTGAGAAAAGTAGACCAGTAGCCACAGCCGTCAATGCGTGCCGCATCTTCCAAACCCGCAGGAATTTCTTTAAAAAATGTCCGGAAGATAATCATGCTCCATACGCTGACCATGGATGGAATAATAAATACCCAGAATGAGTTGAACAATCCTAAGCTCTTAATCAGCAAGTAAGTCGGAATGAGTCCACCGCTAAAATACATGGTAATGATAGCAAATGTCATGTAATAATTGCGGCCTACAAGTTCTTTTCTCGACATTCCGTATGCAAATAATGCCGTTACCGCAATTGTCATGAATGTTCCCACGATGGTACGTGCAATCGAGACCACGAAACCTGAAAGAATACGGTCATCGGCTAAAACAATCTTGTAGTTCTCCAGAGTGAATTCACGAGGCCAGAATGTAACCCCGCCCAAGGCTGTATCCATCCCCTGGTTAAAAGACACAACGGCCGAATTCCAGAAGGGGTAAAAGGTAACGAAAGCGAGAAGCGTAAGTAAAATGTATATGACAATACTGAAAATGCGATCTTCCAAACCCATCTTCATGCTATTTCCTCCCTACCACAAGCTGTTGCCGGTTTTTCTCGCGAGATAGTTGGCCGTTGTCAGCAGTATAACGCTCACAACTGCTTTGAACAAACCTACCGCCGTTGCGAATGAATACCGGTTTAATCTAATCCCCATTCGATACACATAGGTATCAATAACATCTGATACGTCTTGAAGTGCCGGATTGACACCAAGAAGCAAGAGATCCTCGAAACCTGCATTAAGCAAGTTGCCGATAGCCAGAATGGAGAAAATCATGACAACAGGCAGGATACATGGGAGCGTAATCAGATAGGTCATGCGGAACCGGCTAGCTCCATCAATTGCTGCGGATTCGTAAAGACTTGGATCAATAGAGGAAATAGCAGCCAGATAAACAATCGATCCAAATCCGATTTCTTTCCATACATTTGTAGTGACCAGAATCGTCCAGAAATAGTCCGGGATAGACATGAACGGTATCGGTTCATCTGTAAGTCGCATGCTCTCCAGTAACATGTTAATACTGCCATTATCTGTCGAGAGCATAGCTATTGCGAAGTTAGCAACGATTACCCAGGACAAGAAGTACGGCAGATAACTGACCGTTTGTACGATTCGTTTGAAGAACATATTCCGGACCTCATTCAGCAGAATAGCCAGAATGATTGGAGCCGGGAACCCGATTGCCAGCTTCAGGAAGCTGATAACGAGCGTGTTACGCATAACCATAGGCAGTTCCGGTGATTGGAAAAAGTCGATGAAATGCTTAAAACCTACCCAAGGGCTGTCTCCGTACCCTTTAAAGACGTTGTAGTCTTGAAATGCGATGATAACACCATACATCGGAAAATAGCTGAACACCAGAATTAAGACGAGTGCGGGCAGTACCATCAGCTGAAGATCCCACTGTTTCAACCATGTCTTAATTCGGGATTCTTTAGGCTTTGCCGCAGGGCGACCCGTCCGGATCGATGTAGCGGTTTCTTTCAAACCGACCACCCTTTCGTATTTCGTTGTTGATACGTTTAATCTTATAGCGAAAGGGGTACGCCGCCTACTTGCCTAATCAATGAAATGTTATAGTATTCAATGAAAGCGTATAACTCTTGACCAGACATTGATTTGATCCATGATTTTACAAATTTTATATCATGTAAAATTTTATTTAAACAAAATTTTACAAACGGATAGAACAATTTAAATGCATCACATAAAAACCAAATATCTTTATTAATAGTCATCTGGCTTTTGCTTGTTTAAAGCCGATTTGATATAAGTATTTTCTCGGCATCCTAATTTATGGTATTTTTATTTCAGGATTTATAATCTATATATAAGTAAATCAGATGAATTCTGGAGGTGCAGAATTGAGGGAGAGATTGGATAACAAGAACAAAGTACCCGCATGGTTTGATGAGGGATTAGCCGCCATGATCGATGGAAGATACACGACTAACGAATCCGTATGGAAACAATAAACGAATGATGGAAGCAATCCTATAGACTACGATCAATTAAATTCACATCAAGCATTCAGTTACGGAACTAAAGAAGCTTGGAATCCTGCAACTCTATCACCTGCAATACGCAGCGTACCACGAAAATGAAAAAAGGAGATTACAATATGAATACATATGTAGGCATTGAAATAGATGGCGGGCAGATGTTTATGATGGCGGAGATAGCAGGCGGTTCTTTAGAACACACAGTACCGACAGGTGCCGATTGTACGCTGCTTCAACTTCAGCAGGAGGTCGAGGCCTTTATATCCAAGCTGCCCTACACTCCACGAGGAATCGGAATGGGCATGCCGGGACTAGTCATCGGAAGCGACAAAGTAGAGCTAAGCCATGTATTGCCCGCGTTAAATGGTGCTACAGCTGCTATGTTTGAAACGTCAGCAAACATTCCTGTAGCATTTATTAATGATGTGAAGGCAGCCACAATGGCTGAAGCGGCATATTTTACAGACAAAGAAACGGTTATCGTCATCATGTCCGATGCTTATATCGCGGCAGGCGTTGTAGCCTCCGGTGAATTACTGCTTGGCGCGAAGGGTTGGAGCGGTGAGATGGGCTATATGATCCTTACTGTGGACGGGAAAGCAGTACTGCTTGACACTCTTGCCAGCGGCCAGGCCATTATGGATCAAGCGGGTATGGATGATGCTGCGCTGCGCAAACATCTGGAAGCAGATGATGAGCAAGTTACTAGTCTTATAAACCAGGCAGGGCAGTACTTCGGGTATGCTTTAACTAACTTGCTGCACATGTATAATCCGGATGTCATCGTGGTGGGCGGAAGTACACCGACCTACAAGGGCTATATGGAAGCTGCAATAGGTGCCCTCCAAATGCACGCTTTACCTGAATTACTTAATTGCTGTACGCTAACGACACCAAAGATTCAGAACCGTGTGATCGCTTTCGGTGCCCGGGAGTGGATCCGCAAATGTACGCAGCTTTGATGCAGCAGAGATACGCCTCGTTGTGAAGCTGATGTACTGCGAGCCGACAAAGCCCAAAGAGGGCCGCAACAGGTCACTTGCTCATAACCTATCACAGCCCTTAATTCACATTCATTTAGAATTTCCGCTCTTATTCTTCTCCAGTCGCCACCGGATTCTCAGGATAACTGACCCAATCGCTCCAGCTTCCCGCATACATCTTCACGTTGCGGAATCCCGCCTCGCTTAGCGCGATCACATTCGGACAGGCGGTTACGCCGGAACCGCAGTAGACGATGAGCTCTTCCGCGTCTTCAAGCCCGCTGAACCGTTCACGCTGTTCTTCGGGACTGCGCCATGATCCTTCCGCATCCAGTCCATCCTTCCAGAAACGATTGCGTGCGCCCGGAATATGTCCGGCAACCGGATCAATCGTTTCCTGCTCGCCACGATAGCGGCCTCCATCACGAGAATCAATGAGAATCGTTTGAGGCGTGTTGAGCTTGGCTTTCACTTCGTCCATGCTGGCCAGCATATGCCTCTGCACCTTGGGCGAGAATACGGCAGCATGCGCCTCCGGCATAACGGCAGACACCGGATAGCCGGCTGCCTTCCATCGTGCGTAGCCGCCGTCAAGCACGTACACGCGCTCGTGTCCCAGGAAGCGCAGCATCCACCACAACCGGGAGGCCATTGCGCCGCCTTGGTCGTCATAGGCAACAACCGTCTTCGACGCATCTACTCCGATCGCACTCACACGCATTGAGAACGTGCCCAGGTCAGGAAGCGGATGACGGCCGCCGTGCTCGCGCTTCTCAGCAGACATATCGTCTTCAAGATCCATATAAAAAGCACCGGGAATATGATCGGTTCCATAGCTTTGACGGCCGCTCCAAGGCTCGCCCAGAACGAAACGGCAATCCGCAATAATGAGATCAGGGTCCTGCAGGTGATCGTAAAGCCATTCCAAGCCGACGATATTCTTCATCAATATTCCTTCCTCCCAGCCCCGAAGAGCTCCTATCATGTTATAACCAAATAACTGCATTTAATTATAAAATAAAATGGCGGAAATTGCCTTTAAAACTTAGTCGCCGATGCCGATCCTTGGTTTTATGGAGTATGGGTACCACTCATCGCGTTCTCCGCCCATTTTTTCGTAGAATTGCTGGGCTTCCACATTATCCTTAGAAGTTTCCCAGAGCATAGCCCGGTAACCTTTATAAGCGGCATATTGGCTGCATGCACGGAACAGCTTGGTGCCGACTCCTTGGGACCGGCATTTATCCGTTACGAAAAGATCATTCATAATAACAACTTTACCGCTGCGGAGTGTACTATATGTAAAATATAAGGTAGCAAAACCGACCAGTTCCCCTTCGTGAACGGCTACGAACTGAATGCCGGCCTGCTTCTCCATCAACACATCCAAAAGTGCCTCAAGCCTCTCTTCTTCCGGACGCGGGTATTGGTAAAAGTCAAAAATGTACCGGTTCATTAATTCACGCAGAGCATCGCGATCCGCTAACTCCGCCTCTCTAATTTCAATACGCATACGCAGCCTCCTCTTCTCTCTCATCTTCCCTTGTTTTACCAATTTTGTCACTTTATTTTTTCGAAAGAAATAGGTTCTAATTTATGCAGGTTCGATTGTTCAAGGAATTTTGCAATAAATACGCGAAGGATTATAAGACTCAGTTTACCATATTGACACCCTTATTGAAAAACCCTATAGTTGTATATGATTTAGATTCTATAAATTTTATATCTAAAATAGCAGCCGCAATCCACGACTTTGACTCCAGAGGAGACCCCTACTATGCCCAATCGAGAACATATCGAAATGGATACTGCTTTCAGGCAGCTTCTGCGGAAAATGTCCAATGAATGGACAAAATGTGTAGACCGTTCCTTCTCCAAGTCGCAATTTCTTATCCTTGAGATATTAAGTAAAGAAGGCCCCCAGAAAATTTCGAGTCTGGCTGATGCTTTGTTTATTACCGCCGGGGCCGTTACCGGCATGTCGGATAAATTGATTGCCAGCGGATTTGCCGAGCGTATCCGTACGGAAGAAGACCGGCGCTGCGTCTACCTTGCCATTACGGAGGAAGGCAGACAGATGGTTGCCTCAATGGGAGCTTACCGGCATAATATCATTGAGCGCATGCTTCAAGGCTTGACAGATGAAGACATGAGCAACATGACGCGGATTTTTTCTCATATGATTAACAATCTCGAGGCGGACGAACCGTCTGATAAAAAATAATGCTCAAGGCTTTACCCTATATGCTGAATCTCGGCTCTTACTTTTCCGGATACCGGAGAGAAGGGCCTTTGTGCGTTACCCGGATATCTAGAAAATCACCTGCTCTTGTGTCATATTCTGGTGATCTAATTTATAATGAACATGCATAATACGGACCGATATTCTCCAGAGAAAGGAAGCGAGAGAAATGAACAACCGATTAAAATGGCGCATACGTCCCTTAACGGAGCAGGATGGCATGGAAATCTGCACTTGGTCCTATCCCGCTCCCTATGATGTCTATAATTGGCCCAGTTGGGACCAGTTATCAGCAGGCCCTAATGAATTTGCGGATTCCGATATCCGAAACCAGCAGTATGCAGCTCTTGAGAATGAAGAAGGCACACTCTGCGGATTCGTCCAATTCTTCCCGTTAACGGATGTCATTCGTCTGGGCCTAGGCCTCCGGCCTGATTTATGCGGACGCGGAACGGGTGAAGCATTCGTCCAACTGCTCATTACGGAAGCGCAGAAGCGCCGACCCGGACAGGAAATCGACCTGGAAGTTCTTGTACGCAACGAGCGAGCCATTAAAACCTACATCCGCGCCGGATTCGAAATTACCGATACTTATGAGCGGATGACTCCGTCGGGAATGGCATCTATGCATTGTATGGTGTATCAGCCTGCGGAAGAAGTAGGGCAGGTTTAAAGTATTCACTTTTGTGAATACGAAAAAAAGGGCCTCTCTTCCTTGCGGCCCTCATCTAATTTCTTCTGGCGCTATCCATGTAAGTGTTACCCTCGTGCCGGCAGCACGCCGTCATATTGCACCGCAGAAGTGAAATCCATATCCGACAGCCCACTCACATCATGGGTACTAAGCTGCACCGTAACCCGCTTGCCCTCCACTTTAATCAATGGATGGTGTTCAAGCGACTCAGCCACGTCCGCTACGCGGCCTACAAAATCAATAGCGTTTCGAAAATCTCCGCATTCATACGTCTTTTCGATCGTGCGCTCATCCCGTAAATTCCACCCGGTAAGTCCTGCTAACTTTACAGCAATTTGATCATGAGAAAGTTTATCTGCAGAAGCCATCTTGTATATCCCTCCTTTCCCTCTATGCAATCATACCCTCTAAGAAGGGGATCCGAATCTCAATGCGGACCCCTTGACCGGTATTCGTATGGATTACAAAATCGCCATCCATCAGCAGTACACGCCCCTGCATTTGATCCAGTCCGATGCCCGATCGGCTCGCAACCCGTTTATTGAGGCCGCTATCCTTCTGAAGCAGCTCAAAACCAACTCCGTCATCTTCATAAGAAAGTTCAATGCAGCCGCCATCTTCAGACAGAGAGATCCGAACATTCTCTGCATGGGAATGCTTTTTGGCATTGTTAAGGAGCTCCTGTACTACCCGGAAAAGATGCTTTTTACGTTCTACATCCAGCAATTCGATATGAACGGAGCAGTTCTCCTGAAACTCCAGCTGGAATTCACAGTAGGCACTCTCTACGTCGACCAGCTTCTGGATACTGCCTATAAGCCCTGCCTTCTGCAGCAAATACGGATTCAGTTCGAAGCAGCTCTGACGAAGATTCTCATTGATCAGATCAATGTGCGTCAAAATGGTAGTAAGCTGCCCGTATTCATCCGTCATATGAGGAAACCGCTGCAGAATCGGATGCAATCGCCGCTTTAGCAGGAATAAGTCCTGCATCGTCGTATCGTGAAGATCCATGGCTATCCGCATCCGCTCTTTCTCCTGGATCTCGAACATCGTTTTACGCAGCCACACGAACTCTTCCGTTGCTTCCGAATTGGGGATGTTGGCCATCAATTCATACATTTTAAGCGTTAGCTTACGGAGAAGATATACATTTTCCAGACTGGCAGAAAGGTATGTAATAATCAGATGGATCCACTGGCGGTCTTCCATACCGAGATAAGTGTTTGATTTCTTGCCGGTCAGAACCAGAAAGCTTTTGTATTCCTCATTTTCATTGATTTTAAAAGCCGTATATTGGTCGTCCTGGTTGACTCCCTTTTCTAACAATTCACAAACCTCTTCCTCATCAATATTGCCTGCCGTAATGACCTGGATTCCATCCGTTTCAACAAAAACAATAGCGCCCCCGTGTATTTCTAACGCATTCACTATGTCGTTAAGTATAATTTCTTTGAGCGCATTGAAGTTGCTGACCGTGCCTAAGGCTTTGGAGATTTTTTTGAGCGACTGCTGCAAAAAATATTTACGAGGAAACATAACCTTTTCCAGCCTTGTAGCAATGTATTCCATAGAGTAAGTGAAGATTGAAAAAATGACTAGAACAATAATGAAAATAAACGTTACTTCAATCCAGGTAATGGTATGTTGATAAACAAAGAGAATAAACCCTACTGTCAATAAACTTGGCAGCGTAGAAACCAGCATGGTAAACAGAACACGCCTTAGATAAAGATCAATATCATACAGTTTTTTGGATAATATAAAGTAAGCAAATGACAACGGAAGAATAAGAATAAACCAGCTTGTATAAAATGCACTTACTAGTTCTTTATTAAAAATTAACATCGGCAGTAAAGATAAAAAGGAAAAGGGAAAGAAACAAATGATCAAGGAATATAAAATACTTTTAATGAGAGACCTCATATAGAGATTAGTCCTCAGTTGTCGGTAAGCTTGAAACAAAAAATAAATATTCGATATAATCCCAACTAAGAATAAGGGAATAACCGTGTAATTACTGTATTCATAGTATGTATGCGCATATTTTTCAGAAAAATAAACAATTCTAAGAACGGCTCCGATTCCAGCTAATCCATATAAAACGTGCAAGATACGCTTGGGAAATACGACCGGTGCTCTTTCATTGAAAAAAGTAATTAGAAAATGAAGAAATGCTACAGGCACAATGACAATTACCGTGGTAATCAGATATTTGCCCCATATGTCTCCTCTGCTCGAGGCGCCTAAAACCATAAACTCCAGCCCAATTGTAAAGAAAACTAAAATTAAGTACTTAGCGGATTGAGACTGCTTTGCTTTGACATATAAAAATGCAGCAAGAAAAAAACTAAGCACTTCAATAATAAATGCCCCTAAATCATTAGCGTATAACGTTCCACTTTTAGGAATATGTATTTGTACATCTTCTCCACCACGCTTAACTTCAATTCGCTCGGCCTGCTCTATGTTTTTCCACAATCTCCATTGTTGATGTTTATGTAACTCTTCCCCGTTGATCTTCTCAACTATATCACCAATCTCGATCCCCAACGCCTTTCCTTTTCCCAGTTTTTCAAAATCTGAGACTACCCAGCTTCCGTTGTTATCAGGGGTAATAACAGCTCCGATATATGGATAGGCATAAACAAGCCATAGAAAATAGGTTTGCATGAGACATAATAAAAAAAACATTATAAAAAATAGTTTTTTCTCTTTCATAAATATCCACTCCAGTAATATAATAGTAACAGCAATTAATCTATAATATGAGGTGATAATTTATGCTAGCAAATTCAATTGTCTGGTCTCCAGAAATCAAAGAAGTCATTCGTAACGTGAAAAAAGCAGGCATACAATCCACGGAAAAATTGAGCGTGTTGGAGAAAGTATCATTAGAAAAGTCTTTTTCACAAAAAAAACCTCTAGAGAGGAACTATTGGGGCTAATAGCTATTTAAACATGTTTTTATTATCATTTTTTTCCTTCTTTAATACAAGAGTGGAAAAATAAAAAAATGCCCTCCAACAACTTGGAAGGGCATTTTTGATCATATATTATTTTAAGATTCAATCCTATAGCCGGACTTCCTTACTCTTCCACGACAATCGACAACGATTTCAGCTCATGGCTGTTCGGTCCCAAATGATCTTGCGGGACAAAATCATCGGCCAGCCGGTAACTCGCAAAGCGCTTAACAAAAGCTTCTAACGCGTATACGGCCTCCATTCTAGCAAGAGGGGCACCCAGGCAGAAATGATTGCCGTTACCGAACGTCAGGTGCTTGCCAGCTCCCTCTCTGTGAATATCGAATATTTCACCATTCGGGAACTGGCTCTCATCACGATTCGCAGAAGAAACCCACGCAATGATCAGCTGGTCCTTCCGCATGAGCGGACCAAAAATATCGGTATCGGACGCAATCCGCCGATCCAGAGCTATGTTAAACCGGTAACGCAGTACTTCCTCAATGGTTTGAGGCACCAGTCCCGGATCTTTACGCAGCTGCTCGTAAGCACCCGGCTGATCCTCGGCTAAACAGTAGAACATGTTCGTGATCAGCGTAGTTGTCGTTTCATTACCCGCTCCGAGAAGTCCCATAACGGTTTGAACGATTTCCATGTCATTGAAGAAAGCACCTTCATATTCGGCTTGAATCAGATCTGACAGAAGATCATCTTCCAGATTCAGGCGCTTTTCCATCACGATCGGATATAAATATTCGCTGAACTCCCGGCCAGCCTGTTCCTTAAGCCTGTTCAGTTCCTCGATACGATTGTAATCATGGCTCATGAAGAGAATGTCGGACCACTCTTTAATTTGTTTCCAATCTTGGGTCGGAACCCCGAGCAGCTTTGCAATAACCGTTACAGGTAACGGAACAGCGAGCTCTTCCACGATATCTATGGCCTTGCCTGCAGCAACGCGATCGATCAGCTCATGAGCAAGGTTCTGTATGCGGGGCTTCCAGGTTTCCAGACTGCGCGGAGTAAATGCTTTGGCTAGCAGCCCACGGCGTTTTCGATGATCGGGAGGATCTGCAAAAATAAGGTTAACCTTGTTGTCCTGAAGCGGGACAGGAATCAGACTTCGGTCTCTTGCGCTTGAAAAGAGCTGATAATCACCCGCCACCTGCTTCGCATCTTTATACAAAAATACATTCCAGGTGTCCTGCTGCTCATCATAAAAAACAGGGGAGTTCTCCCTCATTTCCTTGTACCAGGGATAGGGGTTCCAGAACTGCTCCTTTGTCTTGAAGCGGGTAATCTCCTGAAGATATAGCTGTTCCTGCGTCTTCATCTGTTTTCCTCCTTTAACTTCCTGACCAAGCGTGGAAAAGAACATCCGGGCAGTGCATCTCTATAATGACTGGAGCTACAGCAACTAGTAGAGCAAACTCTATCAACGAACCCTATTTTACCATTTTTTACTTTATATGTATAGTTTCTCACAGCCTTATCCACCACTATCAAGCTGAATATAAAATAAACAAACGGCCCCTTTGCAGGACCGTTTGTTCGAGTTCTATAAAATCCATTATGCGGTTATAAGGGCAGCCGTACACTTAAAACTCTCCCGCATGTGCCTCCTGCTCGCGCACATAGGTTTGCAGAAGCTCTAGGAACGGGAGACCGTAGTTACGGAACTTCACTTCGCCAACACCCTTGATCTTAAGCATTTGCGCTTCGGTAGTCGGGCAGCGCTCGCTCATCTCACGCAGGGTGCTGTCGTTGAAGATAATATACGGCGGCACTTTCTCCGTTGCTGCCATATCGCGGCGGAGCAGGCGAAGCTGTTCGAAGAGTGCGTTGTCCACGGCCGATTCCAACGGCTGGCTCGGGGCGACCTTCTGGTATACCTGCACACGCCCCTGCAGGACTTCTACCGCCGGAGCCTGGAGCCTCACAACCGGGTACTGCCCTTCCGACAAGCCCATATAGCCTTCGGCTATGAGTACGTTGATGAGATCCGCTATCTCTTTCTCGGTCCTGTCCTTCATGATGCCATACGTCGGCAGCCGGTCGAATTTGTATTGCAGTACTTTCTTATTGCGCGAGCCCTTCAGCACTCCGGCCACCATGGAAATACCGAAGCGTTCCTGCATCCGCCGGACACAGGAGAAGATCTTCTGGGCTTCGACGGTAATATCGACCGTCTCCCGGTCGTCCTTACACGAGCTGCAGTTGCCGCAAGGCTTCTGCTCCCCCTCATCGCCGAAGTAGTGCAGAATATGATTCTGCAGGCAGCGGGGCGTATGACAGTAATCGATCATCGTCTGCAGCTTCTTGTACTCATTGCTCTTGCGCTCCGGCGAGAGCTGATTCTGCTCTATCAGGAACTTCTGTGTCAGAATATCCTGAGCGCTGAACAGGAGCATGCATTCACTCGGGTCCCCGTCTCTCCCCGCACGTCCCGCTTCCTGGTAATAAGCCTCCATATTCTTAGGCATATTATAGTGAATGACATAGCGGACGTTTGATTTGTCGATCCCCATGCCGAATGCATTGGTGGCTACCATCACGCGGACATCATCGTAGAGGAACGCCTCCTGATTACGGCCCCTCTCCTCATCGGAGAGCCCCGCATGATAACGACCGGCAGCCAGCCCTTTGCGGCGCAGCTGCTCATACAGCTCGTCCACATCTTTGCGCGTAGCCGCATAGATAATGCCCGGCTGATGCGTATGGGCCTTCGCATAATCGAATACGAAGTCCCGCTTGTTCACACCGCGCAGGACGGATAACTCCAGGTTGTCCCGGCCGAAGCCGGTCACGACAACCTCGGGCTGATCCAAATCGAGCAGACGGGCGATATCTCTCGTCACCTCTGTCGTCGCAGTAGCCGTAAAAGCGGCGACCAGCGGACGGCTCGGCAAATCGCGCACGAACGGTGCAATATTGACATAACTGGGACGGAAGTCATGTCCCCACTGCGAGACACAGTGCGCTTCATCTATCGCAACGAACGAAATGTTCATCGAATGCATCCATTGGCGGAACCAATCCGACTCCAGACGCTCCGGAGCAATATACAGCAGTTTATATTTGCCCTGCATGGCTTCGCGGATTCGTCTCCCGGCCTCGCCCGATTCCAGCGTACTGTTAAGGAACGTCGCCGGTATTCTTACCGTATGCAAAGCGTCGACCTGATCCTTCATTAATGAAATGAGAGGCGATACGACTAAGGTTACTCCGTCCATCATCAGCGCAGGGATCTGGTAGCAGATCGATTTGCCTCCGCCCGTCGGCATAATGCCGAGCGTATCCCGCCCTTCCATCAGTGCGGTAATGATCCGTGTCTGCCCTTCCCTAAACTCCGGGTATCCGTAATATTGCTGCAGAAGCTCTTTCGCTTTGGCTAGCATGTTTGGTTGCACCTCTTGTTCTTTTCCTAAGCACGGCAAAAAAGTACAGGACAATTTTACTTGCAGGGGTTATGCCGATATCAGCCGTACAATCGTAACGACCTGATCCTCGTGATCGATCTGTATCAGATGCTTATCTTTCAAATAGCGTACCTTCGCATCCGCTACCTGCAGCAGCGGCTCTGACCCGAGTCCATAGAAGATATCGTCTGCCAGCGTACGGAGACATTCTTGCCGCTCCACCTCCGGGAGTTCTTCCCAATCGGTCTGCGCCATTTCAAAAAAATCATAAATTCCGTCCACCCGGTCAAGCCCTTTCACCAGATCCACAATAATGTCCTCGTATTCCCTGCCGAACTTGATTCCCATACGCTTTGAGCGCCTCCTTGAATTGGAAAAAGCTCCTGCTCTGGAGCTTATTCATGTGTCTTTTAGTATACCATCGCCTGATTCTAAATCCAAACCTGCGTTCGTTTTTCTGCTAGTTTACCCCTTTTTCAAATCAGACAGACCTTATGTGGTAAAATAGATAGACTGTACCTATTACATTCAATAGGAAGCGGTATTGTGCTCCGCAGCCGTCTGTTCTTTCTTGAAATTAATTCTTATGAGTTCAATTGTCAACGAATTACGAAGATGGACCCGCTGACCGCACAGCCTGATTCACACAAAGTCTTTTCTTATATAAGCTGTCATAAATACGTCTGTTCCTACGCGGACTTAGACACAGCTCGGATTCATAAACTAAAACAAAGCTCCTATTCTTGCAGTACCTTTTGCCTGCCGGCTTGAAAGCGATTCCCTATCACATTGACTGGCAGAGCATGTCTAAAATTTCTTCCATTAGCCGATCCTAAACCAATGGGCAAAACAGGAAAAAATCTGGTACTATGGAGAGTAAGGATCAACTCGGAGGTTCAGACGGATGCTCAAACTGCAAATCCCCAAGAACAGAATGAACTACTTGATCAAGCAGATGCAGATCCACATGGACCCCGAGGACGTTGAACGGGGTTGGATGTATTTTCACAAGGGTCGCGTCACAGGTGCTGAACTTGTAGGAGCTGTCGTCCAGGCTTCTGTACGGGGTAAGGAACGGTATACGACGACTATTAATCTTGAGAACTTCTCGGCTGGAAGCTGCAATTGTCCCTTTGACAAGCCGTGTAAGCATATGGGCGCGGTTATTTTTGCGCTGTATACGCCGCACGGACGGCCGGAACTGCTTGTGCAGGAGCTCAAAAGAGCTATGCTTACCAAGAAGAAATCACCACGGGACCGCAGCAAAGAAAGCTCACGTGCCACTGAGCCCGTCCCTAACGGTTCCTCAGCAGAATGGCATCGTTTTTTCGAAGCCCAATATCATGGCTTCTCGATTTCCCATCAATATTCATTTGATCTATTCGTAACCTCGGCATTTGAAAGATTCAGAGCCTATGCAGCAAGCTGGGCAGACGATATACGGCTGCTGTACGACCTGCACGTCATCCTGTTTGTCATGCACCGCATGGAACAGTTTTTTACCGATACGAAGAACTCTTATTTATCCGGCTACCATGAGTCCAATGCCAAAACTGCAGCAGCCGAGTGTCTCACCAGATTGGACAATCTTATGCAATCCCCAGGACTTGAGGACTCCCTTAAGAAGCATGCCAAGCTGTGGCAGGAAGCTCTGCGCCGGTTGGGTACACTTGCATTGGAAGGACATGATAGCCCTATTGACTGGCTGTATGTCTACCGGGCTGTATGGTGGAGTCTGTCAGAACGGCCCGCATGGATTCAGAAAGAAAAGGCCCGGCTTGATAAGCTGCTGACAGATTCAGAAGCAAAGCCTCGTAAACAGGATGCCCTGCTTATTGCGCGGGCGCATTTTGACTTTATAGAGAACCGTACGGAAGAAGCCATTGAGCGGTTGGAGAAGCTTCATAAAAGAAGAGCCCAGAACTTCCTCCTCTATATGAAACGCTGTCATGAGCAGGCGCAGTGGGAACAGCTGCTGGCATGGCTGCGCTGGCTCGCTCCTACTATGCAATCGGCCTCGCAGGAAGACTTCCGGCTGCTCTGCCAATATTGGACCGATTCCGCCAAACACGCTGACGCCGATGCCGAATGGGTTCAGCTTATGGAGACTCTGCTGCCCCGTTCCTATTATGTCTATACCGGCTATCTGCTGCAGACCAAACGGTACCGGCAGTGGATTGACCTGCAGCTTGCTAACCGGATCGGGCCCCAGAATCTATATGCGCTGGAACTGCGGGCCGTAGAAGAAGCGGATCCCGCACTACTTCTACCGCTGTATCATCAGGCAGTAGAACGCTCGGTTCTTGAGAAGAACCGCACCTCCTATAAAACCGCTGTCCGCATGCTGAAGAAACTTGAGAGCTGTTACCTTGCGCTGGGGCGTGAGCGGGAGTGGGATATTTACATCAACCGCTTGGCGGACCATTTCTCCAGGCTCCGCGCGTTTCAGGAAGAACTGCAGAAAGGACATTGGATTCCATGATAGAAACAAGCCCGCTGACTGTTCACGCCGTCTGGATGCCCTCCGGTTCCTTCTTTGTATGGGGAACACGGGAAAACGGCGGCATCTGGGATGCTCATGATTTGAAGGGCCTGCTTTTCGCATGGCATGCACCCTCTTTTTACGGCACTTTTATAGAATCCATAGACTGGGGCCACAGGGAAGGTCTAGCCGTTCCTGCTTTGACGGCCCTGGACTTCTTTGGAAACCCCCAAACTGTTCAACATCTGGCCATACGCTGGGATGCGGAAACTTCCGCTCTGCGGCGCCTGGCCCCTTCAATTCGCCAAGCGCTCAGTGAAGGACGATTCGTCCCTGACTATGAGCAGTGGAAGGCCGGCAATCTGAGCTGGAAGCTTCAGCTGGAAGGAGATGCAGCCGCTTCTGTCACCTCCCAGTCGGAGCTCTGGCTGGATCAGCTTATTCCAGCCTGGGTTGAAGCCGACGGCAGCCGCAAAGCGGCGCTGCGCCGGCTTGAAGAGGCGCATCCGCTGCTGCGTCTCGGTTCCCGTCCGGCCGACACCTGGCTGGACGAGGAGGACTGGCTGGTCGCGATCGGCTGGAAACACGATCCGACGCCATTTCGCTGCAGCGTCCAGCTGCTGGAGCCCGAAGGCGACTCCAGCTGGTCACTGCAGGTGCTTCTGCAGGACCGTGCCGACGACACGGTCCTGCGCGCTGTGACTCCGGCCGGTGAGCTGCAGAGCGGCGAGCAGCCTCTGCCGGAGTCATGGACGCCGGACCTCGGACGCGTCCAGCGCGATATCGGCAGATGGCTGCGCCTTCTGCCCTGGCTGAACGCGGCGGATGGCGGAGGCCCGGCGCGGCTGCGTACGCAGCTCAGCGAGGAGGAAGCCTGGCGCTTCCTCACGGAAGGCAGCGTGCGGCTCGTCGAGGCAGGCTACGCTGTTATGCTGCCCGCCTGGTGGGAGCGGACGCGCAAGCTCCGCCCGAAGCTGCAGGCCAAGCTCAAATCTTCGCTTGGCGGTGGCGGCGGCGAGTCGATGTTCGGCCTCAGTCAGCTGATGCAGTTTGACTGGAGGGTCGCCATCGACGATCTCGAGCTAAGCGAGGAGGAATTCCTCCAATTGCTCGAAGAGAAGCGCAAGCTCATCCGCATCCGCGGCCGCTGGGTCCAGCTCGACCCGCAGTTTCTGCGGCAGGCGGAGGAGCTGCTGGCGCGCTCGAATCGCCAGCAGGGTCTTACGCTGCGCGAGGTGCTTGAGCTGCAGCTTCTTAGCGGAACTGCCGACGAGGGCGTGGCGGAAGCTGCGGACGGTGATGCCGATCCGGATGAGAGCCGCCCTCCTTCCGTCGAGATCGAGCTGACGGGTCAGCTGCGGCGCCTATTCCAGCAGTTGACCCGTACAACCGAGCTGCCGCGTATCGAGCCTCCTGCGTCTTTTAAGGGGACCCTGCGCCCCTATCAGCTGGAAGGCAGCACGTGGCTGCTCTTTCTGAGGCAGTTCGGCCTCGGGGCATGCCTGGCCGATGACATGGGTTTAGGCAAGACGATTCAGTACATCACCTACCTGCTGCAGGTGAAAGCTAGCGAGAATCCCGGCCAGCCTTCGCTGCTTATCTGCCCTACCTCTGTAATCGGCAACTGGCAGATGGAGCTGCGCCGCTTTGCGCCGAATTTGCGGGTCCATGTGCATTACGGCCCTCAGCGCGCCAAGGGATCTTTCTTTGAAGAATCCCTCCAGAATGCGGATCTGGTGATTACTTCGTATACCTTGTCCCATCTGGATGAAGAAGAGATCCGTGAAATCACATGGAGCTCCATTTGTCTCGATGAGGCCCAGAATGTAAAGAATCCATATACGAAGCAGGCGGCCGCCATACGCAGTTTCCATGCCCAGCACCGGATTGCGTTGACGGGTACTCCTATGGAGAACAGGCTTACCGAACTCTGGTCCATATTTGACTTCTTGAATCCGGGATATCTGGGGACGTTAGCGCAGTTTACACGCCGTTTCGTCACACCTATCGAGAAAACCCGAGACAGCGGCTTAATTAGCAGCGTCCAGCGTCTCGTGAGGCCTTTCCTGATGCGCAGAATTAAGAAAGACCCTGCCATTCAGCTCGATTTGCCCGAGAAGAACGAATCCAAAACCTTTGTGACACTTACCGCCGAACAAGGCACGCTCTATGAGCATTATATACAAGAATTATTTCAGAAAGTCGACGCCATGTCTCCTATGGAACGCCGGGGACACATCCTTGCAGCTCTAACGAAGCTGAAGCAGATATGCAACCACCCTGCTCTTATTCTGCGTGAGGGATCCCGTGCCAACTGGCAGAACCGCTCAGGCAAAGTCGAGCGCCTACTGGATATGATCCAGGAGCTGCGCCAGCAGGGAGATAAGTGTCTGATCTTTACCCAATTCGTAGAGACCGGACATCTGCTCCAGGAAATTCTTCAGAATGAACTCGGTGAACCCGTTTCTTTCCTTCACGGAGGGACGCCCCGTCAGACACGCGATGCCATGATCGCCAGGTTTCAGAACGCGGACGGAGACATTCCACCGGAAGAACAGTTCTCTGTCTTCATTCTCTCGCTCAAAGCGGGAGGAACCGGCCTTAACCTGACGGCCGCTAATCATGTGTTCCATTTCGACCGCTGGTGGAATCCTGCCGTTGAGAACCAGGCAACTGACCGTGCTTTCCGCATCGGTCAGACCCGCGATGTCCAGGTTCACAAATTTGTATCTTTGGGCACGCTGGAGGAAAGAATCGACGAAATGATTGAGCGCAAGCTTGGACTCAGCGAGCAAATTGTAGGCAGCGGAGAAAACTGGATTACGGAACTTTCCACGGACGAGCTTAAGGATATGCTGTCCTTGAGAATGGAATGGATGAATGGATGACGCCATGCATGAAATGGTAAAAAATGCTATAACTTTTCCCATATCGGTGGTATACTATACTTACAATAGACTAGGCATTCGAGGGTGGTCGGCTAACCTTCTTTAAATGGAGGTGATGCCCTGTGGAAGTTAAAGACGCTTTGACGCTAATGATTTCATTCGCGAGCTTAGTGGTTCTCATTCTTTCACAGAAAAAGAAATAGACCTCCCTTGGGCTAGCGGCCTTGGAGGTCTATCTTCGTCACAAACTATACAGCTGATCACCCTTGAAGGGCGAGCTATTGGAACCGACCGCTTTGATGCCCCCGCATCAGCGGTCTTTTTTGGCGTAGGAACACGCCATAGTGTATTCAGTCGATGCCTAACCTGACACCGTGCTCCGAAGACACATAAATATCTATACGTTGGTTACCCGTATTTTAACACAGTGCATCAGCAAAATATAATCAAAAGTTTGGGATGCAGATTGCGGGACGAGACAGACAAGGCAGCTCGTCCTACCATTATCTTACATTAAAAGGCGTATGAAAACAATCCTCGTTTTGATCGTTTCATGAAGGATTCCGTCAACTGGTGTCGAATGTTGAAAGTTGCTGAATTTTTCCAGCACCAACTTTTTAGAAACCAGGTGAAGGTATTTGAAAACGACACGTTCTCGGTTATCGATGTCTTATGTTTTTGCTATTGTTCTGCTTCTCGCCCTTGTCGGGACTTCTAGTTATATCTCTTCTTTAAATATGGAAAAACAAAGTGATGCCGTTATTGAAGACGCTATGCCCGTTATATCTGCTGCTAACAACTTACTTCAAGATCTGCTTAATCAGGAGACTGGAATACGGGGCTACCTGATAACCGCCGATGAGACTTTTCTTGAACCTTACGAGAAAGGCAAAACCCAGCTTAAGCAGGATCTTGAAACCATTCATAAACTCGAAGCGGGACATGCGGATCTCAGGGCCGTTATCCAGACTGAAGTCACGCCTCAGATTGACAAAATGGTTAACTTCTACTCCTCTCAAATCGAACTGGTGCGCACCGGTAAAATAGAAGAGGCTCGCAAGCGGATCAGTAAAGGGAAGGAATACATGGATGAGTATAGGACCATTCATGTGAAAGTAGCCGATGTCCTGCAGACGGTCAGCGACAATTCGCATGATTCCATCAAGAAAGCAGGCTCCGTTTCCCGTTTCATTATCTTGAGCGGCGGTATCCTGGGAATTATTCTTGGTGTGTTCTCCGGCTTTATTCTTCTAAGAGCAAGCCGGGCGGAACGGCAGCTTCGCAAAAGTGAAGAAACATACCGTTTTATGGCCGAAAGTTTGGAAGCCCAGAACGAAGAAATCATTGCCCAGCAGGAAGAGCAGCAAATCACGTTATCCAAATTATCGGATCGGGAGCGGGAGCTTGAACTAATTTCAAGCTATCAGGAGAAGTTGACGGGCTTTACCGAGCTCAAACAATTTCTCCGTCATTCTATTCCGGCCCTGCTTGATTCCTTGAGCTATGATGCCGCATTAGTTGTGGTGGAAGATAAAAAAGCCGAGCAATTCGAAGTGCTCTTCTCAAGCGGCTATCCGCAGAACTTTACTTACCGGGTCAGACAGGAGCTCTACGGTCCTGCACGCCGCTTGTTCGATGAGGGACGTGCCTTTGTGCAGAAGCGTGAAGCCAGCGAGAATGAGCGCGGCCTGCACGATGGAATCTCGGTCGCTATCGACCATTACTTCCCTCTCCAGGATGAACAGCACCGGATTATTGGTTATCTTCTGCTGACCAACTTTCATGAGCTTGATCGTCATGAGGATAAAGAACGATTGACCCAAGGCCTAATCCGCCAGTTTGATCTCGCCTTCTACGCTCAGATGACCAATGATGACCGCCGGAAGCAATCCCTGAATTTAAGCGAATTGAACGAACAGCTTATCCAGGAAAAGCAAAACATCGAATCCCAGCGCGATCTGATCAAGGGTATCCTTGAATCTGCGCATGAAGGGATGATGATGTGTGACCGTAACGGTAAAATTCTGATCGCCAACAAGCAGATGGAGAAGTACTTCCATCTCAATCATCAAATCGGCCAGGATTTTGTGGAGTCTTGCAAAGAAATTGCGGCAGCTTCGAACGGGTTTGTCAACGTCTCCCAATCGATTAAAGCCTTATTTGAAGGAGACATTGACCGTTTAATCGAACGGTTTACGTTTATGAATGGTGAGGAACCTCTCTTCACAGAAATTTATGCAACTTCAGTTGGCGAGAATGGCAACGCCGATTCCGGCTTTTTGTTTGTTTTCCGTGACCGGACCGAGGAAGAACGCATTGATGCCATGAAAAATGAATTCGTCAGCATCGTTTCTCATGAGCTGCGTACCCCGCTGGCCAGTGTACTTGGCTTTATCGAAATTCTGATCCACAGAGAACTGTCGCGAGAGAAACAGCAGAAATATCTGGATACCATCTTTAAAGAGGCTACTCGCCTCTCCAACTTGATTAATGATTTCCTCGATCTGCAGCGGATGGAATCAGGACGGCAAATTTACCATTTTGCCCCTGTCGATATTAAGGAACTTGTAAACGACGTAGTCGATAAATGGCAGGACAAGCAGAATCACGAAATTAAAGTGTACAGCGAATCCGCCGAGAATTGGGTTCGTGGGGATAGTGACAGACTGCGTCAGGTAATCCAGAACTTGCTCAGCAATGCGATTAAATACTCCCCGGGTGCGCAAGAGGTAGATATCCATATCCGTCAAGTCGACGGCTCCGTATTGATTGATATAAGGGATTATGGACTGGGAATCCCTAACGAAGCCAAAGAGTATCTATTCTCGAAGTTTTACCGGGTAGACAACTCTGACCGCAGACAGATCGGCGGTACGGGACTTGGCCTTGCAATTGTCAAAGAGATCGTAGAAGGTCATAACGGAATGCTGACGTTCCAGTCGGAGATGGGCAGAGGCTCGACATTTACGATAGCGTTAGAACCCTTTGAGATGGTTTCCTTGAACAGCCGGATCGTTATTTTCGAAGACGATGATAACCTGGCTAAACTTATTCAAGTTGCGCTGACTAAACTCCAGCTGCCGTCTGTACAGCTTCGTTCCGCTGAGGAGGGCATTCTCTCCCTGCACCGTAAGACGACAGAAGCTCCGCTTCTCTTTATAGTGGATATTCATCTGGAAGGCGCTCAGACGGGCTGGGACTTCCTTGCTGAGCTTTATCATCACCCTATTTACAACAGAACGCCTGTCATCGTATCTACGGCTCTGGAACCTCCTATGGATTATCATGAGAAAGACATTGAGAAGTTCATGCGAAAGCCATTCACCATGGAACGATTGATACAAGTAGCCCAAGACCTGATCAGCAACCGGCATAAGCCGTCATATGTGTTCCCGACACAGGACAGGAATCTTATTGCAACCTCTCTGGAGCGTAATGGGATTAAGGTAAATGAGATAAAAGAAAGCTCAGACATGATCGAGTTTGAAATCAACACCGATGATAATGATCCGAATGCGGACAAATCGTAACTCTAAATTCTATGCCGATACTCTATCGGTGCACACAAGAGGCTATCTAGAAGTCATACGACTTCCGGTAGCCTCTTTCTCTATCTTTCTCTTTTAATTAATCCATACTAGATACTGGCGTGGGTTTAAGCATTCAAGTAATGTTCGGGAGCCAAGAAGCGAGCACAAGGTACAATGCTTTAATTGTCACGGAAAAGGGGTTATTCCAGCTATAGGAGAGAATCTTGGCGTGATGGAAGATGCTAGCATCACCTGCGATGACAATCACGTGACAATCATCCCGTTGCTAGAAGAATACGCCGATTGCGTGGCCTTCTTTTTCTATCTGACCATCCAGAAGGATTGGCTCACACATATGTTAACTGGAAGGAAGCAGTCGAAGAGACACATGTGGAGGGTTTATACGATGGCGTATGCATGATATAACAGTGCAGGAATTTACCTTCCACAAATCATGCTATTTATTGTGATCGGCATAGTCGGATTCAAGTTCAACGGAGATCAAACTGCAGCTGCCTATATGAAGAAGAATCAGATAAGTTTCAATCGGCTAGCTAACGGCTATTGACCGGATAGAATTACGAGAATTTAAAATCCTTGTGTAAAATCGTGTGTAAAACGTTTATATCAGCATAATATTCTATGTCGTTACAAAACAACAAAAAAACCGTTAAACCCTTGATATACAAGGAATTTAACGGTTTTTACGGTATCTAAAGTTAATTAGATTACGTCCCAGGAGGGATTCGAACCCCCGACAACTCGCTTAGAAGGCGAGTGCTCTATCCAACTGAGCTACTGGGACAAACGTATCGGGACGACACGATTTGAACATGCGACCCCCTGGTCCCAAACCAGGTGCTCTACCAAGCTGAGCTACGTCCCGACAAAAAATATGGCGTGCCCTGAGAGATTCGAACTCCCGGCCTTTTGATTCGTAGTCAAACGCTCTATCCAGCTGAGCTAAGGGCACGTATGAAGTTGGAGCGGAAGACGGGAATCGAACCCGCGACCCTCGCCTTGGCAAGGCGATGCTCTACCGCTGAGCCACTTCCGCATAATAAATGGTGCGCGTGGAGGGACTTGAACCCCCACGTCAAAGACGCTAGATCCTAAGTCTAGTGCGTCTGCCAATTCCGCCACACGCGCACATAAGTGAAAATGGTGAGCCATGAAGGACTCGAACCTTCGACACCCTGATTAAAAGTCAGGTGCTCTACCAACTGAGCTAATGGCTCGAAATAAATGGCTGGGGATATAGGATTTGAACCTATGCATGACGGAGTCAAAGTCCGTTGCCTTACCGCTTGGCTAATCCCCAACATCTAACATTTTTAATTAAGGAATGGGGCGGACGAGGGGAATTGAACCCCCGAGTGTCGGATCCACAAACCGATGCGTTAACCACTTCGCCACGACCGCCACACGGACATAACGCTTATTGTAAAGAAATTTAATGGCGGAGCTGACGGGATTCGAACCCGCGGTCTCCTGCGTGACAGGCAGGCATGTTAGGCCTCTACACCACAGCTCCAAGTAAATAATTGCGGGGGCAGGATTTGAACCTGCGGCCTTCGGGTTATGAGCCCGACGAGCTACCGGGCTGCTCCACCCCGCGTCAGTTAAAGCTTATATGGTGGACGCTGACGGGATCGAACCGCCGACCCTCTGCTTGTAAGGCAGATGCTCTCCCAGCTGAGCTAAGCGTCCATGATGCTGATTCTAGTTGTCTATCCCTTAATTATTTCCTTATAAGGAATAGTATGACCCGTAGGGGATTCGAACCCCTGTTACCTCCGTGAAAGGGAGGTGTCTTAACCCCTTGACCAACGGGCCTTGTATGTATCTATAGCGGCGGAGGGACTCGAACCCACGACCTCACGGGTATGAACCGTACGCTCTAGCCAGCTGAGCTACGCCGCCTCATAATAAATCTGGCGGAGAGAGAGGGATTCGAACCCTCGAGACGCTTTTGGCGCCTACACGATTTCCAATCGTGCTCCTTCGGCCAGCTCGGACACCTCTCCATCGTGTCAGGCCAGTTAAATCCCCATAAAAAAACCCACTGTTGTGGGCCCGCTTGGCAACGTCCTACTCTCCCAGGACCCTGCGGTCCAAGTACCATCGGCGCTGGAAGGCTTAACGGTCGTGTTCGGGATGGGTACGCGTGGTTCCCTTCCGCCATCGTCACCAAACAGGATGTTCCGAAGTGTTAGAGACTTCGAAAATCGCAGCATCTCCTTGCGGACATACTACTCATAGCAGGGTTGTACCCTGAAAACTAGCAGCGAAAGATGTACTAAGATCCATCCAAAGATCTTGTGGTGCACAGCCATAGACTATGCTTCCGATGTTGGCCTCTACTCGCGTAAAGACCTGTAGGTCAAGCCCTCGACCGATTAGTATTGGTCAGCTCCACACATTGCTGTGCTTCCACC
>NZ_LMXH01000013.1:0-194 GCF_001541095.1 Paenibacillus sp. FJAT-26967 | reverse complement strand
AGCCTTAACGATGTGCGGATTTGCCTACACATCAGCCTCACTGCTTGGACGGACATCCATCAGTCCGCGTCCCTACCCTGCTGCGTCACTCCATCGCTCATAACGGCTTACGGTGGTACAGGAATTTCAACCTGTTGTCCTTCGACTACGCCTTTCGGCCTCGCCTTAGGTCCCGACTTACCCTGAGCGGACGA
>NZ_LMXH01000012.1:61148-61342 GCF_001541095.1 Paenibacillus sp. FJAT-26967 | reverse complement strand
TCGTCCGCTCAGGGTAAGTCGGGACCTAAGGCGAGGCCGAAAGGCGTAGTCGAAGGACAACAGGTTGAAATTCCTGTACCACCGTAAGCCGTTATGAGCAATGGAGTGACGCAGCAGGGTAGGGACGCGGACTGATGGATGTCCGTCCAAGCAGTGAGGCTGATGTGTAGGCAAATCCGCACATCGTAAGGCTG
>NZ_LMXH01000012.1:0-60280 GCF_001541095.1 Paenibacillus sp. FJAT-26967 | reverse complement strand
GGAGGTGGAAGCACAGCAATGTGTGGAGCTGACCAATACTAATCGGTCGAGGGCTTGACCTACAGGTCTTTACGCGAGTAGAGGCCAACATCGAAGCATAGCCTATGGCTGTGCACCACAAGATCTTTGGATGGATCTTAGTACATCTTTCGCTGCTAGTTTTCAGGGTACAACCCTGCTAGAAGTAGTATGTCCGCAAGGAGATGCTGCGATTTTCGAAGTCTCTAACACTTCGGAACATCCTGTTTGGTGACGATGGCGGAAGGGAACCACGCGTACCCATCCCGAACACGACCGTTAAGCCTTCCAGCGCCGATGGTACTTGGACCGCAGGGTCCTGGGAGAGTAGGACGTTGCCAAGCAAAGTAAAAAGCTCTTTTGAACTTTATGTTCAGAAGAGCTTTTTTTATTGGTTTTATGAAACCGCATTAGAAGCTTCAAGACTTTACTTTATGGCTTGCACCTAAGAATGGCTGAAAGCAAAGGATTCACAAGTGCAGGCGTAAGCGTAATAGTGCCTGACTGACAGGAAGAAAGTTGTAGCTTCAAGAATGAATTGTAACAAATTGTCTTAATATGGGGAATGGAATCGTATAAAAATTTTAAATAGAAACATGGGTATTAGATCTTAAGAATAGAAGAACAGCAAGAATGAGACTAAACTGTTTTAGAAAATAGGTTGAATAAAGATGTTGAAGGTCGAAATTGATATAGAAAGCGAACTTTAGTTGTTTTGCATGCTTTGAATGTTCGTATTTGATTTGACAGGCAAAAGGACAGCTGTTACACTAAAGGAGCGACAATACCTGACAAATCACGTTAATATATCGTTTAATCATCTCGTATAATCATCGGGGATATGGCCCGAAAGTTTCTACCCAAAAGCCGTAAATTTTTGGACTACGAGAACGAAGTTGAGGGGATCTCTGTCTGGGGTGCCTTACGTTCGTGTCTCTAGGTCCGGCGGATAGAAGCAATACCTCTATCTTTCTGGGCTTTTTTTGCGTCAAGGGAGATGGAGTCAGAAGTCAGGCGTTTATATTTAATTTATAGATAAGACCAATTATGATAGAAAAGGCAGGTACGGATATGTCCGCACGGGTTGGAGTCATTATGGGAAGCAAATCGGATTGGGAAACAATGAAGCGTGCTTGTGATGTATTAGACGAATTCGGAATCCATTATGAGAAAAAAGTCGTGTCCGCGCATCGTACTCCGGACCTGATGTTCGAATATGCAGAGCAGGCAGCAGAGCGAGGCCTGAAGGTTATTATTGCGGGGGCAGGGGGAGCCGCACACCTGCCGGGAATGGTGGCATCGAAGACGGAGCTGCCGGTTGTGGGTGTTCCCGTGAAGAGCCGCGCGCTTAACGGCCTCGATTCACTCCTCTCGATCGTTCAAATGCCGGCCGGTATCCCGGTGGCAACTGTCGCGATCGGAGAAGCAGGCGCGGCTAACGCCGGTTTGTTAGCCGCTCAGATTCTCGGGGCGTTCGAACCCGAGCTGCAGCAAAAGGTGCGTGAGCGCCGCGAGCGCATCAAGGCTCAAGTGTTGGAATCGAGTGAGTTCGAATGACAGAGACGAACAAGGAAAGCAGCCTGGGTGCAGAAGCATTCCAACAAACGGATTCCGCAAACGGCAATGTATCCATGAGCGGAACAAACAGCTTGTCTAATTCGGAGATTGCAAGAGCAAATCCTGCGCTACAATCCGCTAAAGCTGTTGATAAAGGTGTAGGAATGGAAAAGGGGCTTCCAGCAGCTGAGTTTGCTGCTGGTATCGAATCCGTGAAGGATGCAGACGGACAAGTGCAGCGTACAATCCTGCCGGGTGGCACGATCGGCATTCTCGGCGGCGGCCAGTTGGGCCGGATGCTTACCCTGGCCGGCCGCAATATGGGCTACCGGTTCGTGACACTGGAACCGGGACCGGATTCGCCGTGCGGACAAGTAGCCGACCGGCAGATTCAAGCTTCGTACGATGATGTGGAGGCCGCCCGCGAATTAGCGAAGGTGTCCGACGTGATTACGTACGAATTCGAGAACGTTGACGCCGCGGTGACCAAACTGCTCACGCAGGAAGCCTATGTTCCGCAGGGCAGCTCGCTGCTGTACACGACGCAGCACCGGCTCCGCGAGAAGCGCGCGATTGAGGCGGCTGGCGTCCGGGTGGCGCCCTATGCCGAAATCACGAGCGTCCAGGAGCTACACGAGGCCGCTGCCAGATTCGGCATGCCCTGCGTGCTCAAAACCGCGACCGGCGGCTATGACGGCAAAGGCCAGTGGGTAATCCGCTCGGCGGATGAAGTGCCCGCAGCCTTTGAAGAACTGAGCCGGGCCGGTACAGATCTCGTGCTCGAACAGTTTATCCGGTTCGAACACGAAATTTCGGTTATCGCGGCACGAAGCCCCCGCGGGGAGGTTAAAGCTTTTCCGGCAGCGGAGAATATTCACATCGATAATATTTTACATCTGTCCATTGTGCCGGCCCGTATTGATAAGCGAATTCAAGATGAGGCGGAGCGTCTGGCTATCCGGATCGCAGAGTCTATGGAAGCCGTGGGTCTGATCGCTGTAGAGATGTTCTTGACCGAAGACGGTGAACTGTTCGTAAATGAACTGGCTCCGCGTCCTCATAATTCTGGCCACTATACGATGGAAGCATGTCACACTTCCCAGTTTGAACAGCACATTCGCGCTATATGCAACCTGCCGCTGGGACCTGCCGGTCTTTTGACACCGGTTGTGATGGTGAATGTACTAGGCGAGCATGTCGAGCCGCTCCTTAAATGGATTGCCCAAGACGAAAGCGGTGCAGGGGCATCGGGAGTTACGGCTAAGCTTCATTTATATGGCAAGCACGAGGCGAAGATCAAACGCAAAATGGGCCATGTTAACCTGTTGACGGAAGATTATGATCTGGCGCTGAAATGGATCGAGAAGAGCGGTATCTGGAACTCATAAGTTGAGGGATGTTCTTGAGACTGATACATTGTATGAGACAATATAAACAGGATCTATAACTTTAACTATCGGAGGATTAACCATGATTGAAAGATACAGCCGACCGGAAATGGTCGCGATTTGGACGGAAGAGAACAAATTCAAAGCTTGGCTGGAAGTTGAAATTTTGTCGTGTGAAGCTTGGGCGGAGCTGGGCGTTATTCCTAAAGAAGATGTAAAAGTGCTTCGTGAAAATGCCGCATTTGATATGGACCGTATTTATGAAATTGAGCAGGAGACGCGTCATGATGTTATTGCTTTTACACGTGCAGTGTCCGAGAAACTTGGTCCGGAGCGCAAATGGGTTCACTACGGCCTGACCTCGACGGATGTCGTCGATACGGCACTTGGCTACCTGATCAAGCAGGCTAACGAGATTCTGGAGAAGGACCTTCTGAACTTTATCGAAATTTTGAAAAATAAAGCCATTGAGCATAAAGATACGGCGATGATGGGCCGTACACACGGTGTACATGCAGAGCCGACTACCTTCGGCCTTAAAATGGCGCTTTGGCATGAAGAAATGAAACGGAATCTGGAGCGTTTCCGTTTTGCGGCTGACGGTGTGCAGTACGGTAAAATTTCGGGCGCGGTAGGTACTTATGCGAATATCGATCCTTTCGTAGAGCGTTATGTATGCGAACACCTGGGAACAAGCCCGGCTCCGATCTCGACTCAAACTTTGCAGCGTGACCGTCATGCGGAATATATGGCTACTTTGGCACTGATCGCGACTTCACTCGACAAGTTCGCAACGGAAGTCCGCGCTCTGCAGAAGAGCGAGTTCCGCGAAGTGGAAGAAGCTTTTGCCAAAGGTCAAAAAGGTTCATCGGCTATGCCCCACAAGCGCAATCCGATCGGTTCTGAGAATATTTCGGGATTGTCCCGTGTAATCCGCGGACATATGGTTTCGGCTTATGAGAATGTTACGCTGTGGCATGAGCGCGATATCTCGCACTCCTCTGTAGAGCGCATCATTTTACCGGACGCAACAATCTTGCTTAACTACATGCTGAACCGTTTCGGCAACATTGTGAAGAACCTGACGGTATTCCCGGAGAACATGAAGCGCAACATGCAGAGCACTTACGGAGTTCCTTTCTCCGGCCGCGTCATGACCAAGCTGATCGACAAAGGCTTCAGCCGCGAGCAGGCTTACGATACGGTTCAGCCGCGTGCGATGCAGGCATGGGAAGAACAGCGTTCTTTCCGCGAAATCGTGGAGAATACTTCTTCCATTACGGAAGTGCTAAGCGCTGAGGAGATTGAAGATTGCTTCAATCCAAGCTGGCACCTGAAACATGTAGATACGATTTTTGACCGTCTCGGCCTGAAATAAATTCATGAAAGATCTGCTTGGGAGGACGTAACTATGGGCGCAAACGCCGCATTGACGACAGCCGAACATCTGATAAAAGCCCCTTTGGTCTACAAGGGAAAGGTTCGCGAACTGTACGATTTGGGAGAACACTACCTGATTGTCGTAACGGATCGGATTTCCGCTTTCGATTATATATTGAAGCCTGCGGTGCCAGGCAAAGGCAACGTTCTGAATACGCTCAGCAAGTTCTGGTTCGATGTAACGGCTCCTTTTATGGCTAACCATGTGGTGCATACGGACGTTGAACTGTTGAAGGATATCGTGACAGAACCTGAGCTGCTGAAAGACCGGATTATGGTTACCCAAAAAGCAGCCCGCATTCAGATTGAATGCGTGGTCCGCGGTTATATTACGGGCGGAGGCTGGCGCCAATACCAGGAAACCGGGATGATTAACGGCATTAAGCTGCCGGAAGGTCTGCGCAAGAATCAGGTGCTGGAGTATCCGATCTTCACGCCGGCAGCCAAGAATGATGTCGGTCATGATGAAGACATTACTTATGATCAAATGTGCGAGCTGGTTGGTGAGCAGGTGACTCAGCAGCTGCAAGCCAAAAGCATTGCGCTATACGCGCTGGCTCATACTTATTGCGAGCATCGCGGTATTATTTTGGCGGATACGAAGTTTGAATTCGGGTTTATCGGGGATGAGCTTATCCTGATTGACGAAGTGTTCACACCGGACTCTTCCCGTTATTGGGCGCAGGACAAGTATGAACTCGATACCGAAATCGACTCGATGGACAAAGAACCTGTCCGTACTTATCTGGCTAATTCCGGCTGGGACAAGAACAGCGAGCCGGACGAGCTTCCCGCTTCGGTTGTGGAAGAAACGTCCCGCAGATATCGTGAGATTCTAGACCGGTTGACTGCCGAAGAATAAATGGAATCGGCTCAAAAGGAAACGGTAGTTCAGGTGTTCTTGTAACACCTCTATAGATAGATACACAATAGGCATGTAGCCAAGAACGGTCGAGACGCCGAAGGCAGCAAGCGCTGGCCCAAACGGACAGCATGCAAGAGGGCGATCGATAACTAAGGGAGGATAAACCGTAATGAAAGCAACCGTCTATGTGACGATTAAGCAAAGTGTATTGGATCCGCAGGGAAATGCCGTTCAAGGGGCTCTGCATTCGATGGGATTCGAAGAGGTCGGCAAGGTACGTGTAGGCAAGTATTTGGAGCTGGAGCTGGATACAACAGACCGCGCAGAGGCGGAAACCCGGTTAACCGCTATGTGTGAAAAGCTGCTTGCGAACACAGTCATTGAAGATTACCGCTTTGAACTAAACTAACTGAACGAACTAACGGATCAGGAGGATTATCCCATGAAATTTGCGGTACTGGTATTTCCGGGTTCTAACTGCGATATCGACTGCTACAAAGCGGTAGAAGACACAGTGGGCGAACCGGTCGATTACGTGTGGCATACGGCCACGGACTTATCCGATTACGATTGCATTCTCGTACCTGGAGGCTTTTCTTACGGTGATTACCTGCGCTGCGGAGCGATTGCACGATTTGCATCGGTTACTGCGGCATTGGTGAAGGCAGCCGAGCAGGGTAAATATATTCTTGGCATTTGCAACGGGTTTCAAATCCTGACAGAAGCGGGACTGCTCCCGGGGGCACTACTCCGTAACCAGTCTCTGAAATTCCGCTGTCATTCCACCAAGCTTCAAGTCGTGAATAACCAGACACCTTTTACAACGGATTATGCCGAAGGTGAAATCATTGATATTCCGATTGCTCACGGAGAAGGCAACTACTACTGTGATGAAGCGACTCTTCATGAACTTCAGCAGAACAACCAGATCGTATTCCGTTATGAGCAGGGTTCCAACCCGAACGGATCGGTGGACGATATAGCAGGAATCAGCAATAAAGAGGGGAACGTTGTCGGCATGATGCCGCATCCGGAGAGGGCGGTTGATGCTCTTCTGGGATCGGCGGACGGCAAACGCATGTTTACATCGATTTTAAACGCTTGGAGGGAACAACATGGCACAGCAGTTAGCCGCTAAAGAACCGAACGCAGAGCAAATCGCCGAGCAGAAAATCTATAAGCAGATGGGTGTCACCGATGCGGAGTATGATCAAATCTGCGGATTTCTCGGACGCAAGCCGAACTACGTCGAAATTGGCGTCTTCAGTGTCATGTGGTCGGAGCACTGCTCCTACAAGAATTCCAAGCCGCTTCTCCGCCGTTTTCCAACGACGGGCGAGCGTGTACTCATGGGTCCCGGTGAAGGCGCGGGTATCGTAGATATCGGCGACAACCAGGCAGTTGTATTCAAAATAGAAAGCCATAACCATCCGTCTGCGATTGAGCCTTACCAAGGCGCTGCGACGGGTGTGGGCGGTATTATCCGTGATATCTTCTCGATGGGCGCGCGTCCGGTTGCACTGCTGAACTCGCTCCGTTTCGGACGTCTGCAGAACGATCGTGTGAAGTACTTGTTCGAGCATGTTGTATCGGGTATTGCCGGATACGGCAACTGTATCGGTATTCCGACTGTGGGCGGCGAAGTAACTTTCGACGAGAGCTACGAAGGCAATCCGCTCGTAAATGCGATGTGTGTCGGACTGATCGATCATGATAAAATCCAGCGGGGTGTTGCCAAGGGCGTCGGGAACCCGGTGTACTACGTCGGCCCGGCTACAGGCCGTGACGGCATCCACGGTGCGACTTTCGCATCCGAGGAGCTGACGAGCGAATCCGAAGCGAAGCGTCCTGCCGTACAGGTAGGCGATCCGTTCATGGAGAAGCTTGTAATGGAGTCCTGCCTGGAGCTGATCGATACGGGAATCGTTCTGGGGATCCAGGACATGGGCGCTGCAGGCTTGACCTGTTCGAGCGCAGAGATGGCGAGCAAGGCCGGCAACGGTCTGGAGCTGTACCTGGATGAGGTGCCGCAGCGTGAAGAAGGTATGACGCCTTACGAAATGATGCTGTCCGAATCCCAGGAGCGCATGCTGTTCGTTATTGATCCGAAGGATGAAGCGCAGGCGCTGGAGATTTTTGAACGCTGGGGCGTGATCTGCGCCAAGGTCGGCAAAGTAACCGACGATGGCCGCTTGAAGCTGATCCACCAGGGTCAAGTTGTCGGCGATATGCCGGTGACCGCCCTTGTGGATGAGTGCCCGGTTTACAGCAAGCCTTCGGCTGTACCTGCTTACTATACAGAGCAGGCGAATCTCGATACGAGCCGTTACGAAGAAGTGACGGATCTGACCGGTTCGCTGAAAAGTATTCTGGGCTCCCCTACAGTGGCGAGCAAAGAATGGGTTTATAACCAATATGATTACATGGTTCGTACAAGCACGGCGGTCCAGCCTGGTTCTGACGCAGCTGTCGTCACAATCCGAGGTACACGCAAGGCGCTTGCTATGACAACCGACTGCAACAGCCGTTACGTGTATCTCGATCCTGAGGTGGGCGGACGAATCGCGGTCAGCGAAGCGGCGCGTAACATTGTCTGCTCCGGCGGCGAGCCGCTTGCCGTAACGGATAACCTCAACTTCGGCAGCCCGGAGAAGCCTGAAATCTTCTGGCAGCTGGAAAAAGCAGTCGACGGCATGGCAGAAGCATGCCGTGAGTTGAGCACGCCGGTTATCGGCGGTAACGTGTCGCTGTACAACGAGAATGCTAAAGGCGCGATCTACCCGACACCGGTTGTCGGCATGGTAGGCCTGATCCAGGACGTGGATCATATCACGACACAAGGCTTTAAGAACGAAGGAGACGTCATCGTACTGCTTGGCGAAACCAAAGCGGAGCTGGGCGGAAGCGAGTTCCAGAAGGTCGTGCACGGCGTTGTGGAAGGACGTCCGCCACAACTGGATCTGCAGACCGAGAAGCGCCTCCAGGCAGCTGTACTTGGCGCGATCCGCCAAGGCCTCGTCGCTTCGGCGCATGACTTGTCCGAGGGCGGACTGGCTGCGGCTGTCGCGGAGAGCAGCATTTCCGGCAACCTCGGAGCGAAAGTGGATTTCCGCACGGAACTTCGCGCGGATCACGCTCTCTTCAGCGAGAGCCAGTCCCGCATTCTGCTCAGCTGCCGTCCGGACAAGCGCGATGCGCTGACCGCCTGGCTCCAGGAGCAGAACGTGGCTGCACAAGTGATCGGAACGGTAACAGGAACAGACGTGTTGCTGAACATCAACGGACAACCTGGCGTTCAAGCTGCGGTAGCTGAATTGAGGCAGGTCTGGAAGGACGCGATACCATGTCTGATGCAGTAACAGCCATGTCCGCAAGCAAGCTTTGGACGGGTGACTACTACAACGAAGGCCACAATGCCCATGACGGCATGTTCGATAAGCTTAAAGAGGAATGCGGCGTGTTCGGGGTCTTCGGACACCCGGACGCGGCTTCCTTATCCTACTACGGGTTGCACGCGCTGCAGCACCGTGGGCAGGAAAGTGCGGGGATCTGTACCGCTGACGCAGATAATTTCAATTACTACCGGGGCATGGGGCTGGTTAAAGAGGTTTTCGATCAGAGCAACCTTCCTTCACTCGTAGGTACATCCTCGATCGCTCATGTGCGCTATTCCACGGCAGGCGAAAGCAAGCTGGCGAACGCACAGCCGCTGGTATTCAAATACCGTGAGGGAGACCTTGCGATTGCAACCAACGGGAACCTCGTTAATGCGGGTGAAATCCGGAGGCAGCTGGAGAAACAGGGTTCCATCTTCCAGACGACGAGCGACACAGAAGTCGTTGCGCATCTTATCGCGCGCTCCAAGTATGACGATATTGTGGATGCTGTTAAAGACGCACTGAATCAGGTGATAGGCGCGTATGCTTTCCTCGTGCTGACGAAGGAAAAGCTGATCGCTGCACTTGATCCCAATGGTCTGCGCCCATTCGCAATGGGCAAGCTCGGGGATGCGTATCTGTTCGCTTCCGAGTCCTGTGCGTTCGACATCGTGGGCGGCACCTATCTGCGCGATCTCCTGCCGGGCGAACTGGTCGTACTGGACCGTGACGGACTAACGGAAGACCGGTTCACAGAAAGTCATACACGCGCAACTTGCGCGATGGAATATATTTATTTTGCTCGTCCGGACAGCGACATTGATACCATCAATGTCCACTCCGCGCGCAAACGGATGGGAAAACGGCTCGCTGCGGAAGCATTCGTAGACGCAGATCTGGTAACCGGCGTGCCCGATTCCAGCACTTCGGCCGCAATCGGCTTTGCGGAGCAGACGGGCATTCCTTATGAGCTCGGGCTGATCAAGAACCGCTATACCGGCAGAACGTTCATCCAGCCGAGCCAGGAGCTGCGCGAGCAAGGTGTGAAGATGAAGCTCAGCGCGGTGCGCAAGGTCGTGGAGGGCAAACGTGTCGTCATGATTGACGATTCCATCGTCCGCGGCACGACTTCGCTTCGTATCGTTAATCTGCTCAGAGAAGCGGGCGCTACGGAGGTTCATGTGCGGATCTCGTCGCCTCCGTTCCAGAATCCTTGCTTCTATGGCATTGATACGCCGAGCCGCAAAGATTTGATCGCCGCTCAGAAGACGATCGAAGAGATCCGTCAGGCGATCAATGCAGATTCGCTTTACTTCCTCAGCCAGGAAGGGCTGATCGATTCAATCGGCCGCAAGGCGGGTGTTGAGAACGGTGGCTTCTGTACAGGCTGCTTCGACAATCGTTATGTGACGTATGTCAACGATAGTGAAGATGCTTCAGGCGGCTGCGGCTGTTAGCACAGGGCTTTGCTCGCTGTCCGGTCTCAATATTAACGGAACAGACAGCGTACCAGATAAGATAGAGCCGGCAGATAGAGATAGCCATAGAACATGAGATAGTTATAGAAGATAGAGAAGATAATGCGGTAACGATAGGATAGCTTGAGCTTAAGCAGTGCAGAGTGGAAACCAGCCAAGAGCGGCGGGTACATTTGGACGATCGGGGAGTGAGACAAGTGTCGGAGGCTTACAAGAAAGCAGGCGTTGATATCGCGGCCGGTAACGAAGCGGTCGAACGGATGAAGAAGCATGTGAAAAGAACATTCCGTCCTGAAGTATTAACGGGACTGGGCGGCTTCGGTTCTTTGTTCAGCTTGAATAAGGACAAGTATGAAGAGCCTGTGCTCGTGTCGGGTACAGATGGCGTGGGTACGAAGCTCAAAATCGCTTTTGCCATAGACAAGCATGATACAATCGGGATCGATGCGGTCGCCATGTGCGTCAACGATATCGTGGTTCAAGGCGCGGAGCCGCTCTTTTTCCTAGACTATCTGGCCTGTGACAAAGTGGTTCCGGAGAAGATTGAATCCATTGTAAAAGGGATTGCTGATGGCTGCGCGGAATCAGGCTGTTCGCTGATCGGCGGAGAAACGGCGGAAATGCCGGGCATGTATACCAAAGGGGAGTATGACATTGCCGGGTTTACCGTAGGGATTGTCGACAAGAAAAAAATCATCGACGGTTCTACCGTTCGTCCTGGCGACGCGGTTATCGGCCTTGCTTCCAGCGGCGTTCACAGTAATGGGTTCTCGCTGGTGCGAAAGCTGCTTCTCGAAGAGAAAGGGCACGCTTTGACGGATTCGATCGATGAGCTGGGCGGTGTACTCGGCGATGTGCTGCTGGAGCCGACCAAACTGTATGTGAAGCCGGTTCTGGGCATCCTGGATGAAGTTGAAATCAAAGGAGCAGCGCACATTACGGGCGGCGGTTTCCTTGAAAATATTCCACGTACGCTGCCGGATGGCGTAAACGTGAACATTCAATATGGTTCTTGGCCGATTCTGCCTATCTTCTCCCTGATGCAGCGTGAAGGAAATATCTCGAACAATGATATGTTCCGCACGTTCAACATGGGAATCGGGATGGTCATCATCGTGGCTCAGGAAGAGGCGGACAAAGCGCTGGCGATTGCGCGTTCGCATGGACACGAAGCTTACCGGATCGGCGAAGTGACGGAAGGCGATAAGATCGTCACGTTCGACGGAGCGGAGGTTTAAGATGCGCAAGCTGCGGATCGCCGTGTTCGCTTCGGGAAGCGGGTCCAACTTTCAAGCGATCTCGGACGCGGTTCATAACGGGACGCTTGATGCAGACCTCCAGCTGCTCGTCTGTGACCGGCCGCAGGCGCAAGTGGTTCAGAGGGCGAAACAGGCGGATGTGCCTGTTTTCGCTTTTTTACCGAAGACGTATTCGGGCCGGGAAGCTTATGAGAGTGAGATTCTTACTCTATTGAATGAGAAAGAAATTGATCTAATCGTGCTTGCGGGTTATATGCGTATTCTGACGCCTGTGCTTGTGGAGCCCTTCTATGGCCGGATGATCAATATTCATCCTTCGCTGCTGCCTGCTTTTCCTGGTGTGAGAGGGATTGCGCAAGCACTTGAGTACGGTGTGAAGATGACCGGCGTGACCGTTCATTATGTAGACGGGGGCCTCGATTCAGGCCCGATTATTGCCCAGCGCGCAGTGGAAGTGCAGGAAGACGATACCGAAGACAGCTTGGCGGAGCGCATTCATGCGGTCGAGCACGAGCTGCTGCCGCTGGCTATCGGCTGGATTGCAGCGGGAAGAGTCAAGCTGGACGGACGCCGGGTGACCGTGAGTTCATAGGAAGTTAAATCAGGAAGTACAAAACGGATCACAACTAATTATTGCGGATAAATAGGAGGAGAAACTGTGGCAATCAAAAGAGCGTTGATCAGCGTATCGGATAAAACAGGGATCGTGGAATTTGCAGGCGAATTGGCGAAGCTGGGTGTGGAGCTCGTCTCCACAGGCGGAACAAAGACACTGCTTGAGCAGCAGGGAGTGCCCGTTATCGGTATTTCCGATGTAACAGGTTTTCCGGAGATTCTCGATGGACGTGTAAAAACACTGCACCCGGCCGTACACAGCGGCCTGCTGGCGATTCGTGACGATGCGGAGCACCGCAAAGTGATGGAAGAGCTCGGGCTCGGCTACATCGATCTTGTGATTGTAAACCTGTATCCGTTCGCAGAAACCATTGCAAAGCCGGATGTAGAATACGCGGATGCTGTTGAGAACATCGACATTGGCGGACCGACTATGCTGCGTTCCGCAGCTAAGAACCATGCATTCGTCTCCGTAGTGGTGGACGCTGCCGATTATGAAACGGTGCTTGCTGAAGTTCGTGAAGGTTCGGATACCACCCTGGAGACGCGTAAACGTCTGGCAGCGAAAGTATTCCGTCACACCGCGGCTTACGATTCCCTTATCTCTGAATATTTGTCCGCTCAAACGGGCGAAGAATTCCCGGAGCGTTACACCGTTACTTATGAAAAAGTACAGGATCTCCGCTATGGAGAAAATCCTCATCAGAAAGCCGCTTTCTACCGCAAGCCGCTTGCCGGAGCCGGAAGCATTGCTACCGCGGAGCAGCTTCACGGAAAAGAGCTTTCTTACAACAACATCAACGATGCTAATGCAGCTCTGCAAATCGTGAAGGAATTTACGGAGCCGGCTGTGGTAGCGGTTAAGCATATGAACCCTTGCGGCGTCGGAATCGGCAGCACAGTGAAGGAAGCGTACGAGAAAGCCTATGCGGCTGACCCTACCTCTATTTTTGGCGGAATTGTAGCTGCTAACCGCCCGGTTGACGGTGAAACGGCGAAGCTTCTCCACGAAATTTTCCTAGAGATCGTGATCGCGCCGGACTATACCCCGGAAGCGCTTGAGATTCTTCAAGCGAAGAAGAACATCCGTCTGCTTAAGCTCGGCAACATTGCAGGTGCTGAGCGTAAGGCGCTGCCGATGGTTACTTCCGTCGAAGGCGGAATGCTCGTACAGGATAGCGATGTACATGCAATTGCGGAAAGTGACCTTAAGGTAGTAACGGATCGCCAGCCGACCGAGGAAGAGCTGAAGCAGCTTCTTTTTGCCTGGAAGGTTGTGAAGCATGTGAAATCCAACGCTATAATTCTGGTAGCAGACGATATGACAGTCGGTGTTGGCGCTGGTCAAATGAACCGTGTCGGCGCTGCCAAGATCGCAATCGAGCAGGCGGCTGACAAAGCCAAGGGATCGGTACTGGCATCGGACGCATTCTTCCCTATGAGCGATACGCTTGAAATTGCGGCTGCGGCAGGCATTACGGCCATTATTCAACCGGGCGGCTCCATCCGTGATGAAGATTCGATTAAGGTAGCGAATGAAAAAGGCATCGCCATGGTTGTGACAGGCGTTCGTCATTTCAAACACTAAGAGGCGGGAGGTACGACATTATGCGTATTTTGGTTATCGGCCGTGGAGGCCGTGAGCATGCAATCGTATGGTCGCTCCGCAAAAGCCCGAAGGTCACGGCTCTGTTCTGTGCGCCGGGTAACGGCGGAATCGCCGAGCTTGCCGAGTGCGTGCCGATTACGGAGTTTCAGTTTGCGGAAATCGCGGAGTTCGTGCGCGGGAATGCGATTGATCTCGTTGTAGTCGGACCGGACGATCCGCTGTATGAAGGCATTGTGGACTATCTGGAGGAGCATGGCATCCGTGCGTACGGACCTAACCGGGCCGCGGCGGAGATCGAGGGCAGTAAAGTATTTATGAAGCATCTGCTGAAAAAATACGAAGTGCCTACGGCTGCATACGAGGCTTTTGAGGAGTATGAAGCGGCGCTCGCCTACCTGCATAAGCTTGGCGCTCCAATCGTTATCAAAGCGGACGGGCTGGCCGCAGGTAAAGGCGTTATCGTGGCCGCGACTCTGGAAGAGGCCGAGAAGGCTCTGAAAGAGATCATGGTCGACAAGCTGTTCGGCGCATCGGGCAACCGCGTCGTCATCGAAGAGTTCCTGCAGGGGGAAGAGATGTCCCTGCTGGCTTTCGTCGATGGCAATGTAGTCAAGCCGATGTCACCGTCACAGGACCATAAGCCGGTCTTTGACGGCGACAAAGGTCCGAACACCGGAGGCATGGGCACTTATTCGCCTGTACCGCACATCCCGCAGGAGATCGTACAGCAGGCGCTGGATACCATCGTGAAGCCGACGGCTGAAGCGATGGTGAAGGAAGGCCGTCCGTTCCGCGGCGTATTGTACGCGGGACTGATGCTGACCGAGAACGGACCGAAAACGATCGAGTTCAATGCCCGCTTCGGCGATCCGGAGACGCAGGTCATTCTGCCCCGGCTGAAAACCGACCTGCTGGAGATCATTCTCGCGACACTCGAAGGCCGCCTGGCGGACCTGGAGATCGAGTGGAGCGACGAAGCAGCCGTATGCGTCATCCTCGCATCCGGGGGCTACCCGGGCTCGTACCCGAAAGGGCTGCCGATCGAAGGACTGGACGCCGCAGGCGACGCGATCGTATTCCATGCGGGTACGGCGCTTGAGGGCGGCCGCCTGGTCACCAGCGGCGGCCGTGTGCTCGGTGTCACCGCGCTGGGCCAAGGCATCGCAGACGCGCGCGAGAAGGCTTACGCGGCGGCTGAACGCATCACCTTCGAGGGTAAGCAGAATCGTACGGACATTGCCTTGAAAGCTCTGAAGGCTATGAAGTAAAAGCTTCTGGCGGCAGGAATGAGCGGTGTGAGCGAGCGGGATTCCTGTGGAACATGCTGCGCTGCCTCCCAAGGGTAGACATTTTGTCAGGCCCTATTAGCTCATTGCAGCTGAATTTAAAAGTTTGCACGGCTATCAGATAAGATATAGCGTAATTAGAAGCAGGCTACGAATACGGGGAAGGACACTCCCTGCGATAACTAGCTTGCCAACAGGCACACCTAAACATCCCGGGACCATTTGTTGCACAATGGTCCCGGGATGTTTTTTTGGCGTAGAAGCCGACCGGGAAAAGGAGATCATTCGCGGGACGATACGTAGGACGATGCGTAGGACGATGATTATTCTAAGTGATATCTTTAAGTGTTAATGTTTTTTTCTCTTCTTAAGTGTACCTTTATCAAGCCAGTACAGCTGGAGCTCGTTTTTGTGTTTGTAGACATGAAAAACGGCCGCCAATGAACCGAGAATAAGTGCAATGGACACCCAATGATCCGTAATCCAATACCAAGTCTGTTTCATAGAGAGTTCCTCCAAATCCAGATGCGGTTATGCAGCTGCAACGCCGGAAGTCACGAAAACCGCTGATGCGCCCGGACTCTAATATCGCTCCTATTATTGCCTACAGGGGTACCGGTAATCCTTTTTGAAAACCAATGCCTAAGAAATTTAATGTCCTTGTCTCTATTTTGTGACAAATTGTATCAATAATATGAAAAACCTATTTACAAGTTACATTATGTATCGTAAAGTAGAACAGGAAAGATTTGTATTAAGGAGGGCGAGAAATGAAAAAGTTGGTTTATGGTTTGGCAATGATGCTGGCTTTATTCCTGCTTCCTTTGGCGGCTTCAGCGGCATCCATCACTCAGGTTCAGGTTAACAGCAAAACGATCGGTTTATCGGCAGAACCGCAGATTTCAGGAGATACGGCTTATGCCGACCTGAATTCGGTTCTCGGAAGTCTCGGATATACCGTGCAGAACAATGTGTATGGCTCCGGGTATCTGGCTTCCAAAGACGGTTCCAACATCCAATTGGTTCCCGGCTCCAGCTCATTCATCGTAAACGGGGAAACGAAAGAGGCGGGGGCATCCGTTGTGAGCAGCGGAAGCACGCCACAGCTTAATCTGAAAGCTTTTGCAAGTTTGACAGGACGACAATTGAAAGTAAACTCCGAAGCAGGCCTTATTTCGCTCAATGATACTTTGCAAACAAGCGTCCTCGAAACACTTTACACTGGTACGCTGACAAAGGAGACATCTTCAAAAGCCAGAGCGGTCTTAAGTTCAACCGGGTATACGGGCTTCATTACCATTTATTATCCGGATGGAAAGAAATTTTATGAAGGCGACATGGTGAACAGCAAATTCGAAGGCAACGGAAAATATTACGATTGTTTCGGAACTCTCCGTTATGAGGGGAAATGGAAAGATAACAAGTTTGACGGGAACGGTAAGTCATACTATGAAGACTCACATCCGGAATACGACGGGAAATGGAAAGCGGGCCTTAAACAGGGATACGGCGTGTATAACTGGACATGGGAGCCTTGCCCGGGCATTCCCGATAATGTGAGCGGCTACAATAAGTACACCGGATTCTTCAATAATGACGAATTCAATGGAGTAGGCCGCATTAAATGGGCGGACGGCAGCCGCTTCGAAGGTAACTTCATAAATGGAGTGATTCAATGCGGGGGCACTTTCCACTGGACGGATGGCTGGAAGTACATCGGCATGTACAAAGACGGTCTGCGTCATGGCTATGGTACGGAATATGATCCAAACGGAACGATCATTTATGAAGGTGAGTTTAAGAACAGTGTAGCAGAAGGCTATGGCCGTTTGTATGACTGCGATGGCAACCTCGTTTATGAAGGAGAATTTGTAAACGGGCAGCCTGCCGGTTCCGTTAACTCTGTATCGGCTACAGATTTGGAAGAGCATGCACAGCCTGAATTTGAAAAGACTTTGGCAGAACAGCAATAAGAACATAGTGTCAGTAACCGGCAGCTCCTTTTGGAGCGCCGGTTTTTTTGATGCGGGAAGTAAGGGGAGGAATTGTATAGCACAGTTGCGGGAATGAAGGACAAGTAATGATAGGCAGTGAAAAGAAAATTACAGGCCTATGCATATGGGAGAATGGTGTCGCTGCTTTCCTGCGAAAATGATTCTGATCTGCCGATGTGCCCAAGCAGGTTGCTCGCTCTGCTACTCCAAAAACCGCCGGCGAAGTTCTGGCGTCGGCATCATGCACTGCTCCCGCTGCCCGAACCAGCGGTAGCGGTTGCGTGCAACCCAGCGGTATACCGCGTCACGGAGCGGCTTCGGTACGGCGATGAAGCCGTACAGCAGCGGCCACGGGTACCGCAGGCGGCGCAGCACACGCAGTCCGGCGGTGGACTGCATGTAAGCGCGGTTTCCTTCGACAAGTACGAACGTGTCGAAGGAAACCGCGGGGAGGTCGTGCCGGGCAAGCAGCCTCTGCCCGGCGTCCGACTGCAGCGCCGCGAAGCGGACCCGCCCATGCGGGTCGCGGCGGATGGTAAACATGACGGCGGAATTGCACAAGTTGCAGACGCCGTCGAACAAAACAACGGGCCCGTCCATATCCGGGCCCGCGGTATGGCTGCGCATCCCGATCACCTGCCATTCTTGTTCCTGTGGAATACGTATCTATTCCTCTAGTATACCACAGCGGCATGGCAGGGAGCGCAGAGGGCTTTGCGCAGGAGCCAGCACAGCTGCGGCTAAAGTCCGGGAACAGTGATGCCGCAGATACAGCGAGGAGGGAGCGGGCGCAGCACAGCCGCCTCCGGGGCTGCTGCATATGCAGGTATGCTGGCTGATTGACACTACGGGCAGGCAAGTGTGAACAGAGCAGCTCTGCACGAACAGGATAAAAGGATCAGCGAACCCGTTCTCCATTCAAAACTGACAACGAGTGATTGAAGTTCTGAAGGCCGAGGCCTTCTTGGCTGGATGCGCTTCGGCACCCGAATCTCCACAGAAAGGAAGTGATCCGGCCACACCTTCCGATACGGATACCTTGTTACGACTAAGATATGGCTCTGCATGACGGCGCTGACGCCAAAGGCCTTTAATGCCTGACGAAAAGGCCGCAGCTGCGGCCTCTTCTAAAATTTCTTCCCCGGCAAAGCCTTCTCAAGCCTGCTTCATCCCCTACCGCCGGGACCTGCGGGAACGCCGGCGGGACGTGCGTTTACTCCGGTAAACAGTCGAAGTGCTTTTACGATTAGTGCGGCGGCTCTTTTTCTTCTTCCTTCTGCGTTTCGTGGCGGAAGCCGTTTCTTTGGTTGCCGCTTTGGCACCGAAGCCGCTGAACATCAGCTTGAGCATCGGAGCGAATTGCTGGACCGAGCCTACGAATTTCTGTACCTTACCCATGGTGCCGATGACACCCTCGATTCCGCCCATGCGGTCAACAATGCCTTTGATCTGGTTGAAATTCATGTTGCCTAGAAGGCCGGCGGCACCGCCGCCGGTACTCGCTGCTGCCTGCGTGGTCTGCTGAACAGCCGGGAGGTTACTGCCGCCAGGGAAGAAGTCGGAGTAGGTCGGCCCCCCCGGCTGAAATCCGCCACCGCCAGGGAAGCCCCCTTCACCGCCTCCAAAGCCTCCTCCGGGGAAGCCCCCGCCTTGAAACGGAGCTCCCTGACCTCCGCCAGGTCCCGGTGAAAACAGACTTCTTGTATGCACCTCCGGCTGTTGGCCGTATATCGGATATTGGGAGTTCACTTTCATTCACGATCCTTTGCATCAGGATTTACTAGTACAGCGTATGTGATAGGCAAACGTTTGGTTTGGACGGATGTCACGGGTCGGGGAAAATGCCACGGTCAAAAACACAGTCACGGTTTAAGGCGGTGACGCATAAAAATTTTACAGTTTTGCATTTCTAAAGGAAGGATATTATAATGAATCTGTCGAAGAAGTAAACACAGTTCTAATTAGTTGGATAGAGAATGTAATTCTAGGGGTTGAAATGATGCAGCTGAAAAAACTTAACGATAAAGCGATCGACCAGCTTTTCGAGGCGATCCTTACTTTGAAAGATTTAGAAGAATGCTATACATTTTTTGATGATCTGTGTACGGTCAACGAGATTCAATCGCTGTCCCAGCGTCTTGAAGTAGCCCGTATGCTTCGCAAGGGATGCACGTATAATCAGATCGAAGCAGAGACTGGTGCAAGTACGGCAACCATTTCACGCGTAAAACGCTGCCTGAACTACGGCAATGACGGTTATGTGCTGACGCTGGACAGATTGAACCGCTAATACCGGAGCAATTAACCGGCAGGGCATACCGGCCTCTACCTTTTCTATTCAAAGGAATGGCCATATGTGAGTGAGGCTCGCGACTCTAGACTTCGCGGACTATTACCAGGTAGCCGGAGCTCCTCAAGAAGCTGCGGGACTGCATAGAGGAACGATAAGCGGCAGATAGTGCATGCGGCCGTACTTTCCAAAGACGCGGTTATTCTACGCAGAGAACTACTTTGTACAGCATAGCGTTCTTGTAGAATGTAGCCGGAAACCTTTAAGACCGGGTTTGCTTTTATTTATAAGCTGCCATCTATAGTTTTTGCCTAACTGCTTATTGGTTTAGGTTATGAAGAAGCGGCCTTTCGTATAGGACGGGACAGCGCACTTACTTGACTTGCTGCATGGATGATCCAATCTTTTTAAGGATGGAGATCAGCGTGCGCTGAAGACTTTTTATACAATCTAATAAGCTCCGGATGGTTTGTAAGTCTTACAGCCTGAAGGACAGAGAGCCGATATTTTGTATGGGCTTCTGGAGATGGATGATGCAACACGGACCTTCTTTTCGCGAGAGCGATGCCACACATAGACGAATCCCTTCTTTACACCCGTAAAGGGGGATTTTTCCTGTTTATTGACAGACGGGTTCAGTTTGGGTAGCATGAAATCAGGATTCAAACCGGAGCGGAGTGAAGACCATGCGGAAGTATGGAGTACTTGTTATCAGTCATGGCTCCCGGAGTCCCGAATGGGTTCAGCTCGTGGATGAAGCCGTGGCTGGCATGCATGTGCCGGACGGCATACCGGTGTTCGGTTCTTATCTGGAGCTTGTGGACGGAAGATTGATCGGGGACGGCATTACATGGCTGGAGAATCAGAATGTTACCGATCTGATCGTGGTTCCGTTATTCGTATCGGCAGGGAGTACGCATCTCGATGAAATCGCGTATGCGCTCGGGGTCAAGCCGGAGCCGCAGCTGCCGACGGATCTGGAGCCTTTTGCTATTCGGGCACAGATGCATATGTTGTCTCCGATGGATGAGGACGCAGATCTGCTGGCAGAGATGGTGTATGAGAAAATAAGCGGCTTATCGGACAACCCGGAGCGGGAAATTGTCCTGCTGATCGGGCATGGCAGCGTGGAGAAGCATTTTCATCTGGCCTGGCGGAGAAGTCTGGAGCGGATCGCAGAACAGCTGAAGAAGATTGGCGGCTTCGGCGAAGCCGATATTGCGATGCTGCTGCCGGACCAGACGAAGCGGAAGATGACCTGGTGGCACAAGCATAAACCGCAGCATGCGGTGATTATTGCGCCGCTTTTTTTGAGTGAGGGCTATTTTACCAAACAGGTTATTCCTGCAAGGCTGCAGGGGTACGACTACCGATATAACGGGCAATCTATATTGCCGAGTCCGAAGGTCAGCCAGTGGCTGGAGCGGCAGGTTGCTCTATTCTATAAACAGGTACATTATGAGCAAAAAGGTGATAAAGAGAATGGCCAAACGTGCTAGATTGATCTATAATCCTACTTCGGGTCGGGAAGAAATGCGCAAGCGCCTGCCGGAAATTCTGCAGCGTCTTGAAAAAGGCGGCTTCGAAACGTCTACCCATGCAACGATTGGCGAGGGAGATGCGCTGATGGCTGCTTCCCAGGCCGCGGAACGGGAATTCGATCTTATTATTGCTGCAGGCGGAGACGGTACGCTGTATGAAGTGGTGAACGGAATTGCCGAGAAACCGAACAGGCCGCCTATCGGTATTTTGCCGCTCGGGACGACGAATGACTTTGCCCGGGCTCTGAACATTCCGCGTGACTGGGAAGATGCGTGCAATCTCATTGTCCGTAACTATACAAGGCCGATTGATGTCGGCAAAGTGAATCAGAAGTACTTCATTAATATTGCGGGCGGCGGCTCCATGACGGAGCTGACCTACGAGGTTCCGAGCAAACTTAAGACGATGATCGGCCACCTTGCTTATTATGTAAAAGGACTCGAAATGCTGCCGCGCCTGCGTCCGATCGAGATGTCTTTAAAGTGCGATGAAATGGAGATTCATGAGGAAGTAATGCTTTTTCTCGTGGCGAACAGCAACTCTGTCGGCGGTTTTGAGAAGCTTGCGATGGATGCGAGCCTGAACGACGGGCTTTTTGATGTGATTGTACTCAAAAAGTGCAACTTGGCAGAGTTTATCAAAGTCGCATCTATGGCGCTAAGAGGCGAGCACACGAACGATCCGAACGTGCTTTACTTCCAGACGAAGAAGCTTGAAATTACTTCGCACGACTATGTCCAGCTCAATCTGGACGGCGAACTCGGCGGCACTCTGCCGGCGGTGTTTACGAACCTTCAATCGCATATCAACATCATTGTAGACGAATCCGGACTATCGACATATAAACATCAACGCAAATAGGGAGTTAGTATAATGAACAAAAATAATCGGCGGAGCAGTTCGACGTCGGGTCACAAGCGCGCCGGCGGGGCAGGCAAGCCCCGCGGCGGGTCGGTTGAGCAGGGCAGTAAGCGCAGTGCGGCTCGTGTTGAACGAGAGCAGCGGTCCGGCTTGAGCGGAGAAAGGGCTGCGTTTGGCGGCGGGCAGAGTGAAGTGAACAGCGCGCAGACAGGGCAGGGCCGTAAAGGCGCTGCCCGGCATGCTTCTGGCGGCAGTAAGCGTGCCGGGCGGGAACAGCAGGCAACGGGTGGCAGCGGCAAACGTCCGGCCCATACAGCACTGGCTGGTCTGCCCGTGGAGAAGAATGGCGAGTATACCGCTGAGATTATCGGTATTGGACATGACGGAGAAGGGGTGGGCCGCGTTGACGGCTTTACCCTTTTTATCCCTGGTGCCCTGCCGGGCGAGCGGGTAAGAGTTAAAGTTCTTAAGCTGAAAAAGCAGTTTGGCTACGCCAAGCTGCTCGAAGTGCAGAAAGCGAGCCCGGACCGTGTCGGGCCTCCTTGCCCGATCTATGACCAATGCGGAGGCTGTCAGCTCCAGCATCTGGACTATGCGGCGCAGCTGGAAGTGAAGCGTCAGCTGGTTGTAGATAACCTGGAGCGGATCGGAAAGCTTAAGGTAGCGGATCGCACGGGCGGCGTGGTTGGTGCTGCAGATCGTTATTCGGGAGATTACCGGATGGTTAAAGATGCCGGGCAGCCAGCGGACGCTGGGTTAGGGATACCGGAGAGCCAGATTCTAAACGAAGATGTGCTGGAATCTGCGGAGGTTGGCAAAGGTATGGATACTGCCGGAAGTGCTGTCAGTGCTATCAACGAGGCTGATGACAGTGTGGGTGAGGGTGCCTATGCTAATAATACCGGCGATGCTGACCTATACACAGGTATGGCTGGTTCACAGGGTTCGCTAAGAAGCAGAGAACTGCAGCCATTGCAGGATACGGAGTTTGTGGATGCAGCATCTCTGCTGGATAGTGCAGGTGACGGGGATACCGAGATTTTGACGCAAGATGGGGCTGGACATGAGGCTGTTTTTGCCGGGACAGAAGGCATTGTGGTGTATCCGACTATTGGAATGGACGACCCATGGCGTTACCGTAACAAAGCTCAGGTGCCGTTCGGAGAAGAGCAGGGCGGTCTTGTCGGAGGCTTCTATGCACAAGGCAGCCACCGCATCATTGATATGGAAGCTTGTCTGATCCAGCATTCCAATAACGATGAAGTCATTGCGAAGGTGAAAGAAATCGGCCGCAGGCTGGGAATTCGCGCCTACCGTGAGGAGACACATGAAGGACTGCTTCGCCATGTTGTCGTTAAGGTAGGCTTCCGCACAGGCGAAATTATGGTCGTGCTGATCACCAACGGCGAAGAAATTCCGCGCGCTGCGGAGTGGATCAGGGAGATTCGCGCCGCGATACCAGGCGTAGCAAGCATCTGCCAGAACGTGAACACCGGAAGAACCAACGTCATCTTCGGACGGACGACGCGTGTGCTCTGGGGCCAAGAGGTCATCTACGATTACATCGGGGATGTGAAATTCGCCATCTCGGCCCGCTCGTTCTTCCAGGTCAACCCGGTTCAAACCGAGGCGCTGTATGGCAAAGCGCTCGAATATGCCGGGCTGACCGGCGGAGAAACCGTGGTCGATGCGTACTGCGGCATCGGCACCATTTCGCTCTTCTTGGCGAAGCATGCCAAGAAGGTGTACGGCGTCGAGATCGTGCCGGAGGCGATCGAAGACGCGAAGCGCAACGCGCTGCTGAACGGCATCAGCAACGCGGAGTTCGCCGTGGGAGGAGCGGAAGACGTCCTCCCCGAGTGGCAGCGCGCGGGCGTCCGCCCCGACGTGATCGTCGTCGATCCGCCCCGCAAGGGCTGCGACGAGCGGCTGCTGGACACGATCCTCCAGCTCCGTCCGGAGCGGGTCGTGTACGTGTCCTGCAACGCCTCCACCCTCGCGCGCGATTTGCGCGTGCTGGAGGATGGGGGGTACCGCACCGTCTGCGTGCAGCCGGTGGATATGTTCCCGCATACGACACATATAGAGAGCGTTTGTTCCTTGATTTATAAGGGTTTTGAGTGAGTGGAGAAGGTTGTTGGGGACGAAATGGGACGGAAAGCTTATTTCCGTCCCTGTTTTCGTAATAAAATTGTTTCGAATTTGTCAGCTGTGTTTTACGCTCCCGAAGAAGGATTGAATACAAGAAGGAAAAGAAAAGACGCTGGGATGAACACTATCCCAACGTCCTTTGATTGATTGCGTGGTTATATTACGAATAGGTTTTCAAACTTAACGGCAGTGGTTTTGGTCTATGGAACGGAAGAAAAGGCATAGGCATTATCCCTCGTGTGTCAGTTATAGACGATTATTGCCTGTTTGTGAAGCAAACTTGTCTGCAGTGATGAGCCATATAAACCTCCAAGTTGTTGTTGGCGGCGGCTTTTATTGATTTCTTTTTGCCTGCTTAATGAAATTTGTTATTTTCTCCATTGTACTCTCAAAGTCATTCATAACCTCGTGTTCCCATACTCGTAAAACAAGCCATCCTGATTTTGAATAGTAATTATTAACATCATTATCTCTGCCAACATTCCTCTGGAGTTTTTTCTCCCAGTATTCTACATTTGAACTCGGCTTTTTTCCGTGTATTGGACAGGAATGCCAAAAGCAAGAATCAATGAAAATGACTAATTTATACTTTTGGATGGCGATGTCAGGATTGCCCATGAGCTTTCTAACGTTTCTTCTGAATCTGAACCCTTTATTCCATAATTCCTTTGTAACCTTGCTTTCCAATGTAGAGCCCGAAGAACGTATTGCCTTCATATTCTTCGAACGTTGTTCTTGTGTAAACATATCCGCCATAAAATCCTCCAAGATAAATCGTTTTTGTCTTAATGTATAGTCCTATTACATTAGAATGAGAATCTAGGGTCGATAATTTCCCGTTGACTACAAGGACTTTCGACCCTATTGTCGAATTGGAATAATTAGGACCAGAATAAAATACAAGGTATAAAAACGTACATTAGCAACACTCATGAGTGTTTTGGGACATTGATTGTAATTGCCTCGGCGGTATGAAAGTGAAGTTGTTAACTTTTTTATTATTACAGGAAGATAGTCCGGAGTGGATACTGTACTGTTTTGACGGCACCTATTCGGGAAGGTCCAAATATTACAATCAATGTCGAAAATCAGAGTAAACGCAAAGGAGTATTTAAATGAAATTGTTATATTCTAATATATTGCCCCTTAGTGTACCCGAAGGTCAAGAAACATTTATTGACTGTTTTAATGAGCAAATTGCAAAATCAGATCGTATTGAGATTGCGGTTGGGTACGTATCGCGTGCTGCATTAGAAGAACTAGACAATCTGGTTGAAGAACATAATTTAACTAACATATGTCTTAATATTGGTATGTACTTCACCGAAGGAATGCCTGAAGGAACTTATAATATTGCGCTTGAGCTGGATAAGAAATGGAAAGAGGCTGGTATTGGCGAAATTAGGATTGTAAAAGTACTTAAGTACCATGGTAAATTATACTGCTTTTATCAAGAAGGAACCGCTTTTTCCGCTATCATTGGTTCTGCAAACTTAGGAGCAATCAAAATGGAGGCCAGTAATCGCCGACAGTATGAAATTTCATCGATTACTGACGATTCTACTGAATGCAGAGAAATCGCAGAGTTTATAGATAAGCTTAAAGAACAGAATTGTTCTTCTAATATTGCCTCCATAGTAGGAATGCCGCTAATTAGAGAAGTTAATACATCGCTTAGCGGCATCGACAAAGTAACGCAAATTCCTCAAACGGGTGTACAGCTTTATGAAAAACATAAAACAGAAGTTTCATTTGTGTTGCCGTTAAAAGTCCCGGCTTACGATGAGCGGCAAATGGATGATGGCAAGCATTTTACGAAATCAAATATTAACGTTTGCTATGCAGCACCACGTAGTAGGAGAAAATCCCGTGATTGGTATGAAATCCAACTGACTGTCAGTAAAGAGATTACCCGCTCTGTAGGATACCCTGAAAAGAACAAAGCCTTTTTTGTTGTTACCGATGACGGTTATTGGTTTAAGGCTCATACCACAAGTGATGGCAATAAACAGTTCAGTGCCGTTGGTGATGAGCTTATTCTTGGTCGTTGGATTAAAGGCAGACTTGCGGCTGCAGGACTTGTAACACCTGTTAACGATACCCAAGCTGATATAGATCGAAAAGGAATGATTACTAAAGAAATGTTGCAAGCATATGGTTGCGATAGCCTTGTCCTTTCCAAAACTGACCAAAAAGCTTTGGACGAAGAGGGAGCTGAGCTTGATGTGTGGGTTTTATCGTTCGAAACCACAACTTTGATTGAATGAGAGGGGCGGCTATGCAATACTTAAAAACATACCTTCAAAAGATTACAGATCGAGGCAATGTAAAATTGGCAGAGTCCATTGCTAAAACTGCTGAAGATATTGGCAATCAACATATTCGCAATTTCTCATTTATAAGTCATGAAATTGGTCTGTTGTTTGGCAATGTACAGTCTGGAAAAACCGGTCAAATGTTTGGTATCATGTGTAAAGCTACTGACTTCGGTTTTCCAGCATTTATCTTGCTCACAACGGACAATGTTGTTTTACAGCAACAAACATTGGATCGCCTCAGAGACGACTTGGATGGTTTCTGTATCTGCGGTGAAAACGATTCTGGTTTATTTATTGAAAATAGCCTTGTTAAGCCAGCAATTGTTGTTCTAAAGAAAAATGCAAGAGTACTAAGATTGTGGGCGAATGTATTTAATTCAACTGGCTTTATGAAGGGCAACCCTTTATTCATCGTTGACGATGAGGCGGATGCGGCTTCATTGAATACACTTGTAAACCGCAACGGTCAGTCATCGATTAATAAATATTTGGATTCTATAAAGAATGGGGCATCAAGCAGTTTGTATCTACAAGTTACTGCTACCCCTCAAGCGATCTTATTACAGACAAGAGTTTCCGAATGGCATCCATATTTTTCATACTACTTCCGTCCAGGCGATGGCTATTTAGGCGGAAATTTTTTCTTCCCGAATACTGGAAAGCCTGAATGCATTAATTATCTTGAGACAATTAATCGACCAACGCGAAACGTTGTTATACGCCACCTTGCTGTCTCAGCGCAGATAATGGCGACCGGCGGCAAAGTATCAAATTGCCTTGTACATCCGAGTGTTCGTCAAGCTGTCCACCAACGTTTTGCAAACGATGTAATAAAAGAACTTGGTTGGTGTGTTGAACACATTAATGATGATTTTATATCTGAATTGCAAGTTCAGTATGCTTCTTTAGCACCCGAGAAAAGCGGAAAACTTCCGTTTGACGATATCTACAAGATTACCAAGGAATTGTTGGTGAATAAGGATATAAAAATCCTCGTGATGAACGGAAAAACAGACGTTGAAAGATCAGAGTATGAACGAGGCTGTAATATTGTTATAGGAGGAAATACCCTTGGCCGGGGTGTCACCTTCCCTGGATTGCAGACTATTTACTATACAAGAACAAGTAAAAAACCGCAAGCTGACACTATGTGGCAACATAGTCGAATGTTCGGTTATGACAGAGATCCCGGCATGATGAAGATATTTATAGAAGAACAACTTTATAAATTGTTTTCTGATATCAACGCCACTAATAATTCTATCATCGCTCAGATAGAGCGAGGTATTAATGATATAAAAATCTATTATCCAATCGGAATTAATCCAACAAGAAAAAATGTGCTTGATAATAAACATGTAGAGGTTATCTCTGGAGGGACAAACTATTATCCGTTTGATCCAGATAATGATTCCATTGAGGGCATTACAAAGCTATTAGAGCCTTTTTCTGATGATGAGCCTCACTATCAGGTGAATTTGAGATTTATTAAGGAGATATTGTCACATATTATTCCTAGTGTTGATTTTAAGCTGGATGCTTTCCTTTCTGTCATTGACACTATTCTATCGGAACAACCAGCAGGACAGGGGATTTTAATAGTTCGCAGAGAAAGAAATGTAGCACAGGGAACAGGTGCTTTATTGTCCCCAAATGACTGGAAACTTGGTGGCACATTCCTCGACAAAATAGTCCTTACCATGTACCAAGTCACAGGAACTAAGGGTTGGGGCGGTAAAGCTCTTTGGGTGCCCAATATTAAACTTCCTCACGACACCATGTATTATGATGTGATTGAGGATACTACAGAAGCTTAAGGGGGGAACCGAGTATGTTCACTAATAATATACCACAAAGAATTCTATTTGCCCCTTCACTTCAAGGGGGAAATACTTTACTGATATTAAGTGGATATGCCACCCCTAATATGGCTTCGTGGTTAATAAAGAGTTTTCAGGAACAGGATGTATCTCCTATAAATATTTCGTTACTGATAGGCATGGTTCCTTACAACGGGCTGAGTGTTCCTATACATGAAGGATTTAAAGAACTCCATGGCAAGGCATATCCAAATGCCGTGGAGAATTTTACTTGTAGTTATGTCTGCGAAAACCCTCCAGTCCATGCGAACTTATACATTTGGTTGCAGGATGGAACACCAATGCTGGCTTATACGGGTTCTGCTGAATTTGTACAAAACGCATTTATTTCATCGCGAAAAGAAGTCATGGAATATTGTGACCCAGAAGAAGCATATGATTTTTTTGAGAAAGTCGAAGCAAGCTCTATATACTGTAACCATTCAGAGGTTGAGGACCATATCGTTCTCCGTCCCACACATCAAATTTTAGATGCTGAAAACAATCCCATAACTACCTTGGCTGGGGAGGGTATTGGTTCCATAAAATTATCTCTTCTTACGAATAAAGGTGACATTGGAGAAAAGTCCGGTCTAAATTGGGGCCAGCGTAAGGGGCGAAATAGAAATCAATCATATATCCATCTTCCTTCACAAATCGCAAGAACAGGTTTCTTCCCATTAAATAAACAGCATTTTACTGTAGTCACTGATGACGGTCATACGCTCCTATTAAGGGTAGAGCAACAAAACAATAAGGCGATTACAACACCTCTTAGTAATGCTCAACTTGGAGAATACTTTCGAAACCGTTTAGGTCTTGGAAATGGTTCGTTTGTAACGAAGCAAGACCTGTTGAATTATGGAAGAACGGATGTTACCTTTTACAAAATTGATGATGAGCAATACTTTATGGATTTCCACGTATAAAAAAGCAGTTACTTTGTTAGAAAGTCAACAAAGTAACTGCTTTTTTATACTTTAATACTTGGGGCAACGCTCTCGTATTCAATTCCAGCAAAACACTTTAAAATAGCCTCGAATATAATTTTTGCACCTTGGCAAGGTACAGCCATACCAATTTGTTTTCGTACACTCTCTTTACTTCCTATGAATCTATAGTTATCAGGGAAAGTCTGTAATCTTGCCCGCTCTCTACTAGTCAACGCTCGTGGCTCTTCCCAATGATAAATGTGTGTTCCACCGCCGCCGCTTCCTGTAACTGTATAGGAGGGCTTTGTTGGATCGAGTCTTTTATAGATTTGACTTATTTTTGCACCTGTAACGTTAAGCCTCAGCTCTTCTGGGAGGTCTGCTGTGAATGCGTTCTGTCCAGGAAGAATATGTTGCAATCTTCTAACAACGTTCGCTGATTGATTCGTCAATTCGTTATTAAAAGCGTCTGTTGGAATAGGAGGGTTTTCTATTGCATTTCTACATGTATTATCAATTAAGGTATAAGGCGCTGTTGATGGAACTTTAAATTCAATGCCGATATCATTTCGTATGCCAACAATTATCAAACGATGTCTTGCTTGTGGTATCCCGTATTCCTCAAACTTATACAGATGAGGTGTAATCGTATAACCGGCCTCTCTCAATTCTTTGAGAATCATAGTGAAGGCCTTGCCATCATTTGCATTTCTAAGTCCACCTACATTCTCTGCTACAAACCACTGCGGTTTAAAGATTTTTAATGCTTTGACCCCATATGAGTACAAGGGACCGTAAACTCCGTCCATACCTTTTTGTTCACCAACAACGCTATAATCATTACAAGGGAAACCAAAAGCAAATGCATCAATTGGAGCTAGCTTAGACATATCTAGCTTTCGAATATCCTCATGGTATACAGAATTAGGTGCATCGGGACAAATATTAAATCTATAAGTTTCACAGGTATCCGCGTCATAATCATTCGCCCACTGATGTACAATTCTAAAATTGTCATTATCTATATTTGCATTTATGGCTCCCCAAGCAATACCGCCCGGGCCGCAAAATAATTCTCCAAGCCTAAAAATCATAACTGATCAACCTTCCTTTTTTTGTTGAGAAAATCGATCTGAGCTTGAATGTGTTGCTTTTCCTCGTCATCCAGAGATGAAGCACCTTGAAACACAAACCGATATTCTTTAATATCTTCCTCATTCAGATAACCTGCTAACACATAAAGTGGTAACAATTGAATGTTATATAAACGTGCAAGTTTTTTTAAATCATCAGGAGTACAATTAATCTGTCCTCTCTCTATCTTGCTAAGTCTTGAATCTGTTAAGTTGGTTAATTCATACACCTTTTTTAGGCTCAAATCACATTTTTCGCGACTCTCTTTCAATCGATCGCCTAACGCGGTCATACTACCACCTCTAGTGTTAGAATAACATATTCGCTGCGAATTTGAAAGATATTTCATTAAAATCGCTGCAAATTTGCAGCGCAATAAAAAAGACAGGCCCCTTTTTTTGCGAAATGTCTCTCAAACTAGTTTGGAATCGGTAATGGTCTTTTCGATCAGACAAGAATTAAGTAGTCGGTTAAATTCTTCAATCAAGCATATGGCGTACTTGTCACAATTCCTAAATAAGAACATGTGTTTGCTTAGATCTTACCAAATAATCGTTCGTACATCAAGGTTGAAAAGGTGCTGGTATGTTTTCAACCTTGATAGAATTTTGTTTCCGCTTTCCTAATGATCAATAATGTCGCACTAAAAGTTCTTGCTAATTTGATAGACCCAATTGCTAGAATAAAATTACATCTGACGATAGGAGGAAGTACAATGCCTCAAGCAGGAGTTTCTTTTATAGTTGAGATTAAGGAAGCACATATTATGTGGTGGGAATTTCATCCAAGTAGACGTTCTCATTCAAGACGTGAAGTTTATGGAGAAGGCTATATTCAAATTCCAGCTGGTAGTGCTTATAATTATGGTATTTTTAATAGAAATAATCCTTTCGGAGCAAATGTTCGGTATAACTGCACATCATATAATGGATATTATAACGGACGCTTACTTGCTCAAGGTAATCAGGGAGGAGACCCTAATTATGCCAAGCAATTTTCAGAAGAAGAAAACTTAAAAGCTATTGGCGATTGGTATGATTACGTAGGTGCTACAGCTGGTGATTATGTTAAAGTTGTATTTACTTCACCAACTGATATGATAATCGAGCATAGTTGTACTCCGAATGAATTCCATATCTAGCTTGCAGACGGGTGTAGGAATCCCCTCTTCATATTACTCTCTTGTAACTCTCTTGCAATACGATCACGTCCTTTCCCTGTAAGAAAGCCTTCGAATATCCTTCTGACAATATCAGAGTGGCGTCATTTCGGATGAATAACCTACCATCTTTCACTTCATAACCAAGTGGTGGAATTGATCCTTTAAACTCACCTCGTTGAGCTATGAGCTTGAAAGTTGTCTTTACACGATCACTGATGTTCTGTGATTCTCGCTCATACATTCATGCGTATAAACCGAACATATGGACGTTACCTTCTAAAGTATTGATAGCATTATCAAAAGTGTTAATATGGAGGTTATGCTGTTCCGCCATATCTCTGATTTCATAGGATAGTCGTCCATTCCTCGCTAATCTGGATAATTCCTTCGCCATAATCACATCGAATTTGTTGGCTTTGGCATCAACGATCATACGTTGCAAAACAGGACGTTTGGATATGTTCCGCATACTTTTTAGCCTCTTGCTCAAGATATTCATCCGTGCCTTCGTTTGCATTATAGGTGACGAATGGAGGAAGATAGGTGCCATTGCATCTGGTGACGGTACTTTGTATGGGTCTTAATAATTCGCTGATCGTGAACCAGTTGTATCCCCCTGAACGGTATTGCCTATCCGTACCGCCTGTCGTCGTTGCGACCATAAACTCTTTGCCTTTTAAATTATCCCCTCCGGGTCCAAAAGCCCAGCCAAACGTCAATACATCATCGAACCACTTTTTTAAAAGAGGAGGGCAGCTATACCAATAAAAGGGGAACCGAAACACAACCCGGTCATATTGAAGCAGCAATTGTTGTTCCCTCTCCACATCGATATTCCAATTGGTGTACTCCTGATAGAGGTTGTGAAAATAGATGTCGGTTTGATCTCTCAGCTCTCGTGCCAACGCCTGATTAGCCCGGGAATTATTTAGATTGGGATGCGCAGAAATAACCATAATTTTCATAACAATCATCCTTTCTCATTTTTCGTAGCATCACGATCTACATCCCCATTATTATGCGGAATTTCATTTTTGCAAAGTACGCTTTTTTTTCAGACTAAGTCCTGTGAAACGTACCATAGACGAAGCCTGATTTCGGCAGGTAGTACGATAATCCGTACTAAGTATGATTAATCATCGTACTGTTTTCATTCTGGATACTTTGATAAAATTACTAACAAGGTAAAGATCATGTGACCGGGAGATGGTAAGATGCGAGAGGAAATTCACTATTCTAATAATACACAGGGGATACTTGCCACTCTGCAGGTGATCGGAGGAAAATGGAAGCCACTCATTTTGTTTATTTTATTGCATCAAGGCACAAAGCGATTCGGGGAATTGAGACGTCTGCTTCCGAATGTCACGCAAGGAATGCTTACCAATCAGCTTCGTGAGATGGAACGGGACGGACTCATCATACGCCGTGTGTATCAAGAGATTCCCCCAAAAGTTGAATATTTTTTGACTGATCACGGAAGAACGTTAAGTTCGGTTTTGACCGATATGTGCGGATGGGGATTTAAGCATATTGAATTTATGAATAATGCGAATGGGAACGACACGAACTCCCTCTGACGCTTACGGCGTTGCCAGTCTAACATTTTATTCTCCGAGTCTAGTCCTTTATTTTTCAGTCCAACACTTTATTTTCTCTGGACACTAGGAATATGAATAACATTTATGTATGCAGCAACCAGGAGTGGCCACACGTTATCGGTGTTGGCTGCTTTTGTTTTTGTATACAGCCCTCTGAATTTATCCTGAATTACTATGATCTTTCCTATCCAATTAAAAAACCTCTCCAATAATTTAGTTAATTTGAACCGAAAACGCTTCTCTGCGTGTTCGAACCTCATTCTAGAGTAATACACTAGTGTTAGGGTCGAGAGCTGTCGCAGGAATAAAAAAACGACCACAGAGCAAATGACGATGCTCCATGGCCTGCATCGCTTCGCAATACTCATAATCGTCAGGGTTTGCGATCTGCGATCTCATCCGTGAACAGCTGACCAATTTCATCTGCTGTCAACCCGAGCTTTAAATATAACTGGATGGCCATGACTCGATCTACGGCAGACTCGGCGAAACTCCGATAATCGTTCTCTAGCCTATCTGGTTGCAATAGCCCTTTTTTTCGTAATGCCGGATGGAACGAATGCTGACGTTGGTCAATCGGGATAACTCACCTATTTTCACTTTTATGTACCTCCTTGATAAATGCTCAAGTCGGCAAATGCAAATTGAATCTACATAATCCTGAATCCAGTAAAAAATATCATCTCCTCATTCGGAACAGGAGGACTTCCATTTACGGTGATTGATGTATTGCTCACCCCACTCGTCCAATTGGTCAAATATTGATTTCAGCGTCATTCCAAATTCACTCATTTCATAGACAACTTTTGGCGGTACTTGATTATAAACCGTTCGAATGATGATGCCGGCTTCCTCCAATTCTCGAAGTTGCTGAGTTAACATTTTGTGTGTAATATCGGGAATTTTCTTTTTTAATTCACTCGTTCTCTTGCGTGCAGATCCACAGTTTAAGTGACATAAAATTAATAATTTCCATTTCCCCCCTATAACCTCCAATGCCGCTTCGGCAGGGATGTTAAACGTTCGTATATCCTGTATTTTCATGGGATAACCCCCTTAAATGTTTGGTTGGAATAGGTACTTTTCGGTGCCTATATTACCTTTTAGTTCCTATTGTACAAAAAAGTGCGTTCTTCCTTTTTTTTGCATCCTATCTGATAATCATATCGTACCTAGTAGAAAATGGAAGGTGATTAATATGAAAATCTTGACCGTTGTTTCGCACCCTAGGGTGCAATCCTTAACCTTTTCGGTTGCAGATAGATTTACACAGGGACTCACTGATGCGGGACATGAGACGGAAGTGCTTGATCTGCATCGCAGCGGGTTTAATCCTATATTGTGGGAGCCAGATGAACCCGAATCGTCATCCGAACGCAAGATCTACTCGCCAGAGGTTGAAACAGAAATTGAACGAATGAAGCAACACGATGCTCTCGCGTACATTTTCCCGGTATGGTGGCATAGTTTCCCAGCCATACTTAAGGGATATATCGACCGTGTATGGAACAATGGTTTCGCGTACGGCTCCCACAAACTGCATCATAAAAAAGTACTGTGGATTGGTATGGCATCGGCTCCGAAAGAACACTATGAGAAGTATGAGTACGACAAGATGATGACCCATCACCTTAACATCGGAATTGCCGGTTTCTGCGGAGTCTCTAATAGCAAGGTTGAGATATTGTATGACACTTTGGACTCAAGACCGGAAACTTTCGACAAACTCCTGACGCAAGCGTATCATCTCGGACTATTTTATGACAATGATTTAAAGTCCGTTGCTCAATAGCTCATTTTTCGTGAAGCCACTCTCCTCACGAGAATGGCTTCGCTTATTTTAAAATAGATTTTGAAGAAATATGAGCAATATCAACGAAAAGAAACAACGAGTAAGTGAGCGGTATCATGAGTATTTGTTTATTATCTATCATTGAGAGTTGCCGTAGAATGCCGTAAGGCTGAATGGTAAAGCAAAATAACACAGGATAAAATGAAGGAAAAGACGCTGGGTGGATTATCCCAACGTCTTTTTATCTACTTGCTTAGTATCCATAGTAAACAGATTATCATTTATCAGCTGCTGCCTGGTCGGCAGTCCGCAGAGGGTAGCCATAAATGTTCATTGTTGTGGCGACTCCTCTAACTTCATATAGTACTTGTATTTTTAACTAATCTTCTTATATCCTCTAATAAAGTGAGTTCTGCACTAATCACATCATTCAAATAGTTAACAACAATGTTTTCTTGGTATTTCCTACTAATTATCATGAACCGCAACTTATTTATTAAAGCAATCCAAAAATTATTTGCATGTTCCAACGATGACAATAAATTGTTTATACCTTGTATTTCAAATTGATTTTGTTTCAAATACTGAAGAAATATGTGTTTACTTTGTTGGATAATAGACAGTTTCCATTCGAACAATTCACAATAATTACAATTATAACTATAGACTTTACTTTCTAAATTGATCATTTCATTTTGTAGAAGTTCCTTTAGTTTTATTAATCCTTTGATATTTGGATGGAATAAACTACTTTCGTTACTATGCGGATCAGAATCACTATAAGCGAGTATTTGCCTGCAGAAATTAAGGAAATTATTAGATTCGTTGTGAGGGTTAATTTTATTTACGTCGATCGTAATTTTGAAAAATTTAAAATAACAACTAAAAGCAGGCTCAAGTTCAACTAGATCAATCATTCCAACGTTTCTACTACCGTTATAAGGAATAAAACTTTTATTCAGTAGAGGATCGTTTTCTAAATAAATTAATTTATTATTTTCAATTTTAATTCCTATAAATATATGATCAAGTTCTTCATAGTTTTTCGGATAAATAAATTTACTTTCAAATGAAACAAAGTTTTTATAAAAGGGGACCCTTGGTGGGAATGTGCCGAAAGGTACTAAATGTCCTTTACTTAACTCCAAAGCGTAATCATTAAATAGTTTATTTCCGAGACTTGCATGCATTTCAACGTCAAAAATGTGATTGGAGGTATGGTTCCATGGAAACCGAATTGCGATGTCTTTTAGTAACTTTTCCTTCTCATCAATTTCTACATAGAAAGATGGATTTTGTAAGAAAACAGCGAAAGGTTCTGCTTCGAGCTGTATTCGTTCTTTAAGCGCAAAATAAAGAGGGATCTGAAAACAATCTAGATACTTCCATAGTTCATCGGGTCTTCCATTCATTAGAAGGTAATCGTTCGGATCAAGAATCATATTCAATTAAGATCTGTCCTCCTTGTCGCGGCGCAGACATAGTGTCTTATTATTGAGTGTAACCTTGAATAAAAACGACTACTTCATCAATTGTGGACATATTCTTCATGATTAAAAATTCATCTTGAATTTCAATTCCATATTTCATTTCAATCATAACCATTAAGCGGATAAACATAATGGAATCAAAACCATTTTCCGCCAACTGGTTGTTGAGTGCAGTCGAAGGCTTATGATCCATAAGTTCATAAATGAATTGTTCAACTTGATTTCTGATATTGCTCATTGTATACGCTCCTATTATTCTGATGCCTAATATAAACATGACATTTAGTATGTAGATTAACGTATTTGTTAACAAAATTTTATCATACACTATCCAAAAAAATCAATATATTAAAAGATATATATAATTCTGGAAATTAGCTCTTCTAATTATACATCGGGTTCCACAGGTAATTCTAAGGGTGTAATGGTTGAACATAGCGGTGCCTGGGAATTGAATAAGCAAGTCGACTCATACAGAAAGTAACTGGAATTGGCCTCCAGATTATTTGTTGTTAGAATGGATGGGAAGTACACAACAGGAGATGACATAATTTATGTATAAAATGTTTATGACAATACGCTGCCCTTCTACTAACAGCTTGTGGTAATAATGATACGGATATTCGAAATGCGGAGAGTACAGAGGGGAACCGGCAGCAGTCCGGGCAAACAGGAGACGTACAGGAAGATTCGCAGGAAACAACCAGCCCAACGAAGAAACTCAGCGTCCATCTGAAGAAAGTGCAATTCAGGAGAAGTGGTCTTCTCTACAATTGGATAGAGAAGGACAAATTTTCAATGAAGTCCTACAGTGAAAATGTTAATGAAATACCGTTCACGGGGTGATGAGTCTTTCGAAACTTACCAAGAGGTTTTTTGACCTTTTCGATTCGAAAAGGCTTTTTAAAGGAGGCAGCCAAACAAAAGGTTGGGTGTACAGAATCATTTCTCTAATGATGATATATCATCCCTGTCATTACTTGTGTCATTCTTTGAATGGCTCAGATTGGCTGCTTTTGTTTGCAAACCCTGTTTGGAATAAAAATTAATAATGTCATCAATAGTGGAAAATACGACACTAACGTTCGAATCATGTGTACTTATGTTGATAGAAAACCGCTTTTCTGATGTAGTAACATCTTTATTTTATATTAGCATTTGGTGACTTAAGCTTGATTTAAAGCTTTTTTCAGAGTAATTCCTGCCGTGAATATAGGAACTTTACCTGCCGGAAGTTGCACCTCTTCACCGGTTTTGCGGCTTTTTCCCATGCGTGCTTCACGATTACGGACATCAAATCTCCCGAAGCCGACTAGTTGAACTTCTTTGCCTTGCTTTAAAGCTTCAAAAATTGAGTCCAGCACATGTGTTACAGCTTTTTCAGCGTTCTTTTTTGAAAATCCACCAGATTTAGCTACTTCTTCTATTAATTGATCTTTGTTCATTTGCGATACCTCACTTCTATAATTATAAATTATGAAAATGACAACCTTCGTGATTGTCCATTAGAAAAAATTGATCTACATAGAAACGGTTATTGAACAACAGGAAGGGAGAATTAGACTTTCAAAAAACTCAAAATTTGTAACATGACACATAATGCGGGGAACATTGAGTAACCAAGAATTATATACGTGGCTGCTCGTTTTCTCCTCTTTAGATAAAAAAACTGCCCTTAACACTTGTTAAGGACAGTCACTGTGAATTACAGTTTTACAACATTTTCGGCTTGAGGACCGCGGTTGCCTTGAGTTACATTAAATTCAACGCGTTGACCTTCGTCCAACGATTTAAATCCATCCCCTTGAATCGCAGAGAAATGAACGAATACGTCATTTCCGCCTTCCACTTCAATAAATCCAAAACCTTTCTCTGCATTAAACCATTTCACTGTTCCTGTTTCCATAATAAAATTACCTCCAATTTGTTATTAACATGCTTTTTTTAAAACAAAAAAATCACATATTGAAAAAAGTACCATTACATAAATGATCACTTTTTCAATATGTGAGTTTATGTTAAATCCGTTTATAACCTGATAATAGCACACAAAAGTGTGATAAGCAAGTTTGTGTTGTTCTCCTTTTCCTATATGCCATATGTGATACCGTCTACATGATGTGAAAGCATCTCTGGTGGAGAACTTAGTCAGGAGTTCGGATCGAGCTTGGGCAAAGTACGCTCAGAAGCTCGGAGGCTTCCTTAGTTTTTATGTTTTTCGCGCTCTAAGCAATCACCACATTCGCAAGTGTTGCTTACGAATTTGAGGTCGTTAAACCGCCCTATGCGCCGCTGACACAGGAGATTCCGATTCGTTATACAAAGTGTTATTACGAGCGTTTCCTCATTTTTCCAAAATAACAAAACCGCTACATCCCGATACTAGGGACAAGAAACAATGTGGTATACTATTTTAAACGCATATATAAAGGGGTCTCATTTCATGACAACCGATCAAATCTCGCAATTCGAAAAGAAAATCATCATCCGCAACATTGAACGCGAAGATTTCGATAAAATCATCGCGCTGCAAAATATTTGTTTTCCGAACATGGGCCCCTGGAAGCTGGATCAATTGGAAAGTCACGTCCGCACGTTTCCCGAGGGTCAAATCTGCGTCGAGCTCGACGGTGACATTATCGGCTCCTGTTCTAGCCTGATCGTGAACTTCGACGATTATTTGGAGCAGCATACGTATTCCGAGATCACGGACAAGGGCTATATTCGCAACCATAACCCCCGGGGAGGGAACCTCTATGGGATGGAAGTTATGGTGCATCCGGATTTCCGTCGCATGAAAATCGGCAGAAGGTTATACGAGGCGAGGAAACGGCTGGCGGAGCAGCTTAACCTCAAAAGTATTATCGTAGGGGGACGTATCCCGGGGTATCACAACTATTCCGATAAGTTGTCGCCAAGAGCTTACGCGGAGGAAGTGCTGCAGCAGAACATCTACGATCCGGTGCTGACCTTTCAGATGATGAACGGATTTACGCTGAAGAGGATCATTACCAATTATTTGTCCGATGATGCCGATTCTGAGAATTTCGCGGCCCTGTTAGAATGGAATAATATCGAATACAGGCCGAGTATCAACAAGACGCTGTATAAAATGTCTTTCCCCGTCCGCATTTGCGTAGTCCAGTATATGATGAAGAAGATCGATTCTTTCGAGGAATTCGCCACCCAGTGCGAGCACTACGTGGACGTGGCATCGGATTACAAATCCGATTTCGCTGTTTTCCCGGAGAACTTCACCATGCAGCTGCTTTCCTTCTTGGATGAACGCTCTCCGAGCTTGGCCGTCCGGAAGCTCACGACATATACGACCAACTATGTGGAGTTATTCTCCGAACTCGCGGTCAAATACAACGTAAATATCGTAGGCGGCTCTCACTTCGTCGAGAACAATAACCGGATCTACAACGTGGCTCACTTGTTCCGCCGGGACGGCACAATTGAGCAGCAATACAAACTGCATATTTCTCCTAACGAGCGGAAGTGGTGGGGCATCAACGGGGGTAGCTCACTCGAGGTGTTCGACACGGATTGCGGTAAAATATCGATTCAACTCAGCAGCGATATCGAGTATCCGGAGTTGTCGCGTATCGTCGCAGAGGAGGGGGCGCAGATTATATTCGTTCCTTTCTGCGCGGAAGACAGACAGACGTTCCTGAGGGTGAAGTACTGCGCACAGGCCAGGGCGATCGAGAACCAAGTGTTCATTGTGACCGCGGGAACGGTAGGAAATTTAACCCATGTGGATAACGTAGACGTTCAGTATGCCCAGTCCGGTATCTATACGCCGGCTGATTTCTCTTTCTCTCGCGACGGCATCGCGGGGGAGTGCAGCGAGAATACGGAGACGGTCATCATGGCCGAGGTAGATATGGAAACGCTGGAAAGGTACCGTAAGTCCAGTGATGCATTGTCGTTCAAGGATCGCCGGACGGACATCTATTCCTTACAAATACGTACTTAAAACATACCAGAGGTGCTTATGAAGAAGTTAACGATTGCAACAACGCAATACGGTCTCACCGATATCCGTACCGAAGAAGAGTTCTGGACGGGAATCAAGACGAAGGTTCGGGATGCTGCCGAGCAGGGCGCCTCCATGATCGTATTCCCGGAGTACATGACGGCTCACTTGCTAAGCATAGAGCCGTCGATGCTGCACGATGAAGCGTGTTATTTTCTGGACGGGCTGACGGATAAATATATCGAGTTCTTCGGAGAGCTGAGCCGAGAATACGATATTGCTATACAAGCGGGGACGCATATTTGCTTAGAGGAAGAGGGTAAGTACTCGAACAAGGCATTCCTCTTCTTTCCCGAGGGACGGGTGGAAACGCAGAGAAAGGTGCATCTTACGCCGGAGGAGCAAATTCGCTGGCCTCTGGTCGGAGGTGACGAGCTTAACGTATTCGACACGGAGTGGGGCAAGATGGCGATCTTGACCTGTTACGACATCGAGTTTCCGGAGCTGGCAAGGGCAGCCGCACTTCGCGGCGCGGAACTGCTTCTATGCCCTTCCTATACCGATAGTTCCTTCGGGTACCATCGTGTGCGGCATTGCGCCCAAGCGAGGGCGATCGAGAATCAGCTGTTCGTTGTATTAAGCGGCCTCGTTGGAGCTTTGTCCGAGGATCGTCCGCAGGTGGACATTGGTTTTTGCCAAGCGGGCGTATTCACTCCATGTGATCTACCGTTCGCCGCGGATGGCATCTTGCAGGTCGGAGAAACGAACGAAAACAGGACGGTGCTGGCGGAACTTGACTTCCATAGGCTCCGAGAGAATCGCGAACGCGGCGCGGTAGCACCTTTCTACGACCGCCGCCCCGATCTATACGAACACGAACACCAGAAGACGCTGCTGTAAACCGAAAAGGCCGTTTGGTCCCTTGCGAGAGGGGTCAAACGGCTTTTGTAGTACCAGAAAAGAAAAAATTAAGCTTCGAAGAAAAAGTAACCCGAATCGAAAAGAAAATCTTAAGAGATTAGCAAATTTTTGGATTTCACCTGTTGTCGCGGATGGTTTTCAATTAGCCTGTACAGGTAATAAACGCTACTCAATTCTCATCTTAAAAGTAAAGAGCGGCGGGACTTGGCCCAGCAAGACAGAAACATGAGACTAAGAAAGCCCATACTCACTTCTAGGCTGGATCTTGGCTAAATCCATGATTGAAACAAAAGGGTTTTTCTGGACGCTAAGTATCCATTTTTTGCAAGATGTGGTTATATTCACGGCGGTGCTTAGGAATTGAATAAGCAAATCGATCATACAGAAAGTAACGGGAATTGGCCTCCCAATGTATTTGTTGTTAGAATGAATGGGAAGTACACAACAGGAGATGACATAACTGATGTATAAAACATTTATGACATTAAGTGCCGCTGCCCTTCTGCTAACAGCTTGTGGTAGTAATGATACGGATATCCGTAATACGGAGAGTACAGAAGAGAACCGGCAGCAGTCCGGGCAAACAGATGTCGTACAGGAAGATTCACAAGGAAATAACCAGCCCAAAGAAGAAACTCAGCGACCATCTGAAGAAAGCGTAAATCAGGAGAAGTGGTCTTCCCTACCTGAGTATGATACGATTATTCAACAAATCGGTGATAAGGATTATCAGTTCAAAACGGTAACCGATAACGAAGGCGATCGAATACTTCTCATAGAACAAGACGGTAAAGAGCGCTACAAGACCATCTATGTCAAAAAGACGAAGCGTCTTAAAATCATTCAATTGGATAGAGAAGGACAAATTTTCAATGAAGTCTTGCAGAAATAAGATATATAATGAATTACCCTTCACGGGGTTGAGGAGGTTGTCTTAACAGGCATCCTCTTTTTTATTAGCTTGAGCAAACTTATTGGTTAAAATCATTTCCTTCAAAATTTTGTTAAAGAATCCGATATATAAGGAGGCAACCGATATAAAAGAAAATCATATGGGGCAAAAGAGGGGACTATTAAAATGTTTAATCGTAACAAACTAGGTGTTTGGCTTGGAATGGCCGTTGTATTGCTATTGGTCAGCGCTGGATGCGCAAAGGAACAAACAGACGAGGAGAAGCTGGCGGAAGCAATTAAGAATTCGCTTGCGAACTCTGTGAATAAGGCAGCAGATCCAGCCGCTAAAAAAGAAGAGCCCACCGTGGAGTCTAAGCTAAGCGAGATCAGCAATTTTGTAACCTCGAGCATTTGGAATGAAGGATTCGTTAACATAGGCTGGTACAAAAATAGCGGTACTGGCAGCACTGGCGAGAAGATCGATATAGATTTCACTATTGACCGCCTAGGTAAAGCGATGGAGAAGAAGGCGGAATATAATACGTATATACAGGGTTTGGATGCGAAGTACGATAATGTGAAGCAAGTATGGGCCAAACTCTCCAATGAAGCCGATATCCTATATAAACAGTTAAAGGAAAGTAAGCCCCAAGCGAACGACAAGAGTTACAAATTCGATACCGGATTATTCAAGCAGTATAGTGAAGCTTTTAAAGATGATGTACGAGCTCTAAAAACGAAATAATTAGACCACTTATTGAAGAGAATAGGCGAAAACAGTAGAGGGGCTGATGCTCCTCTTTTACTTTTTCTAAGTGCCAAACGAATAATAAAAGGAAGGAATTGTTCAATCATCTATTGAAAACATTAAAGCAACTGGTTATTTGTGGTATCAATTTCTAAGCTAATAAAGGAGATGTCAATGACAGAGAGTAAATATAGGCGGTTGTTTGATTTCATCCGCTACTTCGAGGACGAGAGTGTGCAATTCTGCAAATGGCAGCCGGGCAAAGAGGTTAAAGACGGAGTTTACTCGATGCCCTATTGTATTTACGACGAGAAATTACATACGTTTATTGGTGCGGTAAACGACTGTGACATCTTGCTGCCAAACTATTTAAATGTGCTGGGCAGTGCGATCGGAACGAGTAATGAAGCTCTTCAAATCATTAAGGGAACCAACGATCTGGAGATGCTGCAGGCGATCCTGACCTATTACGTTCGTCAAGAAAGGTTTTGTGATGGAACATGGGCGCAAGCTGCGGAGAATAAGATATTTCTGAATATTTTATTGAAGCTTAAGGAATGTCTGCCTGATGATTTTTAAGCACATTTCTTTCCGGAAGATTAAGATCTAATGACCACCATTCTAATCCTTGCTTAAAAAAGGAGAATATATGAATATTCAAGCGGTCTTCGGGCAATTTCCCATCCTCGCGTCGGATGATCTGATACTGAAACAAGTTGACGTCAGCCATCTTGATGAGGTTTACAGCATTTACAGCAATGACGGAGTGTTCGAGTATTGTGGAATAATCCCCAAACATAACCGGGACACGGTCAAGAAGATGATCGGCCATTTTGAACGGGATTATAATAAGAAATCCAAAGTTAAATGGGGGTTATTCCTAGGCAGCGAAAGCGATAAGCTTGTGGGTATAATAGAAGCTTTTGATTTGAATCAGAAGGTAAACATGGTGACGATCGGTTATTTCCTTGAGGAATCATATTGGGGCAAAGGAATTGCGACCCGCGCGGTAGAGGTACTGGTTCGATTTTTATTCGAGGAAGCCGGAATAAACAGAATTCAGGCTGAAGTGATGCCCTTGAATGAAGGTTCGAAGAAGGTTCTGCTCAAGAACGGTTTCCTCCAAGAAGGGACGATTAGACAAGCAGCCCTGTGGCCGGGCAAAGGTGTTGTGGATTTGGAGATCTATGGCATACTCAAGATTGAGTACGACAAGCTAAACCAAATTCGTTGATAACGATGGGAATATGCCAATAAAGAATAGTCAGTTATGTGGTATAAGCAAAATGTACCTGAGAAAAAGAGTGTTCCATTTGAGAGGATTTTTTATATGGCTGAAAAATGGACAGTTGTATCGAGCCCAGGGAGTGCGGCGTATCACTTATGCCATCCTGGAAGAAAAGGGGCATTATTGTAGATGAAATAAGAACAGCGCGCGCCGATACTAATCGGCACGCGCTGTTTGTTTAAGTATATTATCCGCGCGAAGGAAACTCACCTTGCAAGCAGATGATAAAAGTCTGCGCGATAAAAGGCTGCATGTTGTTGTGCGGCTGTGAACCGCCCGTAACGTTCAGAGCCACCGGCGACATCTGTACGTTAGGAGTCGGATCATACAGATTGGGAGCGGGCGAGAATTCGTCAGGAGGCTCGCCTTGCGCCCAGAAGTTCTGGGTCGGATCTCCGACCGCTCCTGCACTATCAATCGCCTGCGGCATATGTGTATGCGATGGCATCTCTGTAGTAAGAAGCGTTACCGTCTGTTCTCCCACCTTCTGACCCATACTGCGCGGAGTCAGTCCCTGACCGCTGCCCTGGTGCATAGGAGCCGTGCCCATCAGATTCGGAAGCGCAAAGGTCGTTTTGCCGTCTCCGCCATATTGAACGCCGAGGATAGAGAACAGGGCTGTATTTTGAGTAATGGACATTAACTGGCCATTGCAGAGTGCCCAGCCTTTGGGCGCAAAATTTCCCGCAAATATACGGATTTCACCAATATAAGCGTCTGCCATTGATTAACCCTCCTTTTCTAGTTCCGGCTAGGGAAAATGCCTTGAATTGCTATAGCAAAGTTTAGAGACAAATAAGGCTGCATGTTGTTATGGGGCTGGCTGCCGCCTGCCTGACCGATGGCGCCGCTATTCATCTGAATCATCGTAGCTGCGGGATCGTACACAGATCCGTTGGCCGCCGCCCATACATTATTCAGCGGAGAAGGATCGCTAGCCGAGGTGGAGGAAGCCTGCACCTGATGTGTATGCTGAGGAATTTCCGACACGGTCAAAGTATGAGCGGCTTCACCTGCCGCAGTTCCGAGCGGGATTGTGCTGGAAACATGAATCGGGACGCGGCCGCGGTAATCCGGCAGTGCAAAGGTAGTTACCCCGTTCCCGCCATATACGTTGCCGAGCAGGGAGTAGAGGGCCTGATTTCCGTTGATTTGGAGAATTTGGCCTTCGCAATACATCCAGCCCCTTGGAGCATAGCCATTAGCGAATAGTCGTACTTCGCCCACAAACGGTTCTGACATGGTAGAACCTCCTTTAATTCATTAAGATTTAGAATCACTTGTTAAGGCTGAGAAGGGAAAACTCCTTCTAATGCAATGATGAAAGAAATGGTTAATGAGGGCATTACATTATCGTGAGGCTGATTGCCTCCTACGGATGACAATGCTTGATTGCTCATATTAACGGGAGTGATGCCGGGGCCGCCGCTGGCAAAATGCCGGGAAGAGCTCATGCTCCATACGTTGTTCTGGGGAGTACTGTCTGTCGCAAGCGTACTGTTGGCATTGGCGATATGGGTATGGGAAGCGAGCTGACTGGAAGTCAGGGTGACCGTTTCGGTTCCGCCTTTATTGCCCCAAGGATATGTTGGATTCTTGTGAATCGGAACCCTTCCCTGAAGATCCGGCAGGGCGAATGTGGTCTGACCATTTCCGCCATACGTAGTGCCTAGCAGGACATATAGGGCTTCGTACTCGGCAATAGAGAGTACTTGACCGTTGCATAAAGCCCAGCCTCTGGGAGCGAAATTGCCCGCAAACATGCGGATTTCACCCAAATAACAATCGCTCATGGTGAGTCACCTCTTCATTTAAATGTTTGTAGGGGTAGTGCAGGACTCCATTCCATACGGAGATGAAGTCCGGAAACGCCGGTATTGCCAAAGCCTAGCCTCTGATAGAGCCGCAATGCGGGACTGTCCGGAAGAACGTGAAGCACAAGCTTCAGGGAAGCGGTTACAGCTTCCTCCTGAAGTTCACGGATCAGCAAGCTGCCTATCCCTTGGTTCTGATGAATGGGCAGCAGGGCAATATCGACCAGCACCAGCGAGTCGTTCGTGCGGGCAACTAGTATTCTTCCGGCTGGAGAATCGCCTACGTGGATGATAAGTTCCTCGGCGTCAGGATACTGGGCGGTATAACTGTTTTTTTGAGCCATCCATTGCATATGCAAGAACGGGCGCCTCATCTGCTCATCCCATCCCCAAGCTTGCAGCTCCGCTTCACGGGTGCTTGCATACAGTTGGAACAGAAAGGGAGCATCGGCAGGGCATGCCGGTAATTTACGTATCATGTTCCCTCCCCGATAGGCCGTTGGGCCTAGAATAGTTCGATTATAACGCACTGATTGTAAAATTACACCATTCGTTTTTCAAAAAGTGACATTCTATATTAAAATTCTACAAAACCCATTTACCAGGAAATGGAGATGTCTTATTATGGATATTAGCGTAAACAATTTTGGCCTAGTAACTATATCGGTACAAGGAGGACATTTAGTAAATAGATGGAAAGTAATATCCTTATCGATCCTGCCCAAAGGCGCGGGAGTAGGGCATGGATTTATTCAGGTAACAGAGAGCAATGGATGGGAGAGAAGATTCGATTATGAACGTGTATAAGTATGTAAAAGTAGTGCTGGTTGCAGTGCTGGTTCTGACCTCATCAGGCATAAGTCCCTTCCTTGCAAAGGCGCAAGTCGCCAGCTGGCAGAGTATAGCAGATCCTAAAATTACTAGCATCTCGACAGTGGGCTACTCGAACGGGAACTGGCTGATTTTTAATACTTCCGGCAGCTATTCCTATTCTACTGACGCGATTACTTGGAACAAAGGGGCAACAGAACTAGATGTGAATAGTAGAAGATGTAACGGTAAAAAAACAATAAATATGGGGTATGAGTTGTTAGTTAGTTGTGACAACGGAGATATAGTGGCGTTGCCGAACGGTAAAAGTCCTGCCGACATAGGAAATTGGGAGGCAAGAAGATCTCTCGGCGATAGTGTCAATCACAATCTGACCGCGATTGCTACAGATGGTGCGGGTACGACCGTAGTAACGGGTCAAGCCGGTGCGATTCTGGTGTCAAAAAACGGGACTACTTGGGCAGACAATCGACAGAGCGGAATAAACCCATATGGTGTTGCTTTTGGGGAAGGAAAATTTATTGTCACGGGCGACAATTCTGCCAGCAAAAGCGTGCTCTACTCCTCAACGGACGGGGTAACGTGGACTGTGGTGAGCGGAGCAAGTCCCACGCAGCGTCTGAGAGGAATCGCGTACGGCAACGGTAAGTTTGTTGCTGTCGGATACAGCGGGTATATTTATGTTTCCGAAGATGGCGTGACCTGGAAGAAAGAAAATCCCCCTTCAGATGTATCAGCAATCACCTATACAAATTTAACATTTGGAGCGGGCAAATTTTACGCCACGGGAACGAAGGAAACATTGATTTCTTCCGTAGACGGTATAAATTGGGAAACTGAGATGTACACCGGCACCAGCAGCAAAAATTATACTTCGGTTGCGGTGACAGAGGGGCGTGCGATTGTTGCCGCTTCAGATCTGCTCAAAACAGCCGTCGTGAATACGCCGGCATCGAATGTCACTACTTTTGCAACCACTGGCAAGACAACGACAACAGCAAGCTTCAGCTGGACCGCAGCAAGCGGAGCGACAGCGATTAGTATCGAACAATCACCGAAAGGTCAGAACAACTGGACCACAGCGCAAACGGGAGCAATCGGCGTCTCCGCTGCAAACGCAACGGTCACGGGTTTAACCCCAACGACCGAGTATGATTTCCGTCTTGTCGTTACAGGGGGCACGAACGCAGGCAACTCGAACGTAGTATCGCTGCAAACCGCTACACCAATCGTGCCAGTTGCAGATTTCGCAACTACCGGCAAGACGACCACGACAGCGAGCTTTAGCTGGACGGCAGCAAACGGAGCGACAGCGATCATCGTTGAGCAGTCACCTAAGGGCCAGAATACTTGGACCACAGCGCAAACGGGAGCGATCGGGGTCTCCGCTGCAAGCGCAACGGTCACGGGTTTAACCCCAACGACCGAGTATGATTTCCGCCTTGTCGTGACAGGCGGCACGAACGCAGGCAACTCGAACGTAGTATCGTTGCAAACCGCTACACCAATCGTGCCAGTTGCTGACTTCGCAACTACCGGCAAGACGACCACGACAGCGAGCTTTAGCTGGACCGCAGCAAATGGAGCGACAGCGATTAGTATCGAACAATCACCGAAAGGTCAGAACAACTGGACCACAGCGCAAACGGGAGCGATCGGGGTTTCCGCTGCAAGCGCAACGGTCACGGGTTTAACTCCAACGACCGAATATGATTTCCGTCTCGTCGTTACAGGGGGCACGAACGCAGGCAACTCGAACGTAGTATCGCTGCAAACCGATACACCAATCGTGCCAGTTGCTGACTTCGCAACTACCGGCAAGACGACCACGACAGCGAGCTTCAGCTGGACCGCAGCAAATGGAGCGACAGCGATCATCGTTGAGCAGTCACCGAAGGGCCAGAATACTTGGACCACGGCGCAAACGGGAGCGATCGGGGTCTCCGCTGCAAGCGCAACGGTCACGGGTTTAACCCCAACGACCGAATATGATTTCCGCCTTGTCGTGACAGGCGGCACGAACGCAGGCAACTCGAACGTAGTATCGTTGCAAACCGATACACCAATCGTGCCAGTTGCTGACTTCGCAACTACCGGCAAGACGACTACGACAGCAAGCTTCAGCTGGACCGCAGCAAACGGAGCGACAGCGATCATCGTTGAGCAGTCACCGAAGGGCCAGAATACTTGGACCACAGCGCAAACTGGAGCGATCGGGGTCTCCGCTGCAAGCGCAACCGTCACGGGTTTAACCCCAACGACCGAGTACGATTTCCGCCTTGTCGTGACAGGCGGCACGAACGCAGGCAACTCGAACGTAGTATCGTTGCAAACCGCTACACCAATCGTGCCAGTTGCCGACTTCGCAACTACAGGCAAGACAACCACCACGGCGAGCTTCAGCTGGACCGCAGCAAGCGGAGCGACAGCCATCATCGTCGAGCAGTCACCTAAGGGCCAGAATACTTGGACCACGGCGCAAACGGGAGCGATCGGGGTCTCCGCTGCAAGCGCAACGGTCACGGGTTTAACTCCAACGACCGAATATGATTTCCGCCTTGTCGTGACAGGCGGCACGAACGCAGGCAACTCGAACGTAGTATCGTTGCAAACCGATACGCCAATCGTGCCAGTTGCTGACTTCGCAACTACAGGCAAGACAACGACAACAGCGAGCTTTAGCTGGACCGCAGCAAACGGAGCGACAGCGATCATCGTTGAGCAGTCACCGAAGGGCCAGAATACTTGGACCACGGCGCAAACGGGAGCGATCGGCGTCTCCGCTGCAAGCGCAACGGTCACGGGTTTAATTCCAACGACGGAGTACGATTTCCGCTTGGTAGTAACTGGCGGCACGAACGCAGGCAACTCGAACGTAGTATCGCTGCAAACCGATACGCCAATCGTGCCAGTTGCTGACTTCGCAACTACTGGCAAGACGACGACAACAGCGAGCTTTAGCTGGACGGCAGCAAACGGAGCGACAGCGATCATCGTTGAGCAGTCGCCGAAGGGCCAGAATACTTGGACCACGGCGCAAACGGGAGCGATCGGGGTCTCCGCTGCAAGCGCAACGGTCACGGGTTTAACCCCAACGACCGAATACGATTTCCGCCTTGTCGTGACTGGCGGCACGAACGCAGGCAACTCGAACGTAGTATCGCTGCAAACCGATACGCCAATCGTGCCAGTTGCTGACTTCGCAACTACAGGCAAGACAACCACAACGGCGAGCTTCAGCTGGACCGCAGCAAATGGAGCGACAGCGATCATCGTTGAGCAGTCGCCAAAGGGCCAGAATACTTGGACCACAGCGCAAACGGGAGCGATCGGCGTCTCCGCTGCAAGTGCCACCGTGTCGAGCTTAACCCCAACGACCGAGTATGATTTCCGTCTCGTCGTTACAGGGGGCACGAACGCAGGCAACTCGAACGTAGTATCGCTGCAAACCGCTACACCAATCGTGCCAGTTGCTGACTTCGCAACTACCGGCAAGACAACTACGACAGCGAGCTTTAGCTGGACCGCAGCAAACGGAGCAACAGCGATCATCATCGAGCAGTCGCCAAAGGGCCAGAATACTTGGACCACAGCGCAAACGGGAGCGATCGGGGTCTCCGCTGCAAGCGCAACGGTCACGGGCTTAGCACCAACGACCGAGTACGATTTCCGCCTTGTCGTGACTGGCGGCACGAACGCAGGCAACTCGAACGTAGTATCGCTGCAAACCGATACGCCAATCGTGCCAGTTGCTGACTTCGCAACTACTGGCAAGACGACGACAACAGCGAGCTTTAGCTGGACGGCAGCAAACGGAGCGACAGCGATCATCGTTGAGCAGTCGCCGAAGGGCCAGAATACTTGGACCACGGCGCAAACGGGAGCGATCGGCGTCTCCGCTGCAAGTGCCACCGTGTCGAGCTTAACCCCAACGACCGAGTATGATTTCCGTCTCGTCGTTACAGGGGGCACGAACGCAGGCAACTCGAACGTAGTATCGCTGCAAACCGATACACCAATCGTGCCAGTTGCTGACTTCGCAACTACCGGCAAGACGACTACGACAGCAAGCTTCAGCTGGACCGCAGCAAACGGAGCGACAGCGATCATCGTTGAGCAGTCACCGAAGGGCCAGAATACTTGGACCACGGCGCAAACGGGAGCGATCGGCGTCTCCGCTGCAAGTGCAACGGTCACGGGTTTAACCCCATCAACCGAGTATGATTTCCGTCTCGTCATAATCGGCGGCACGAACGCAGGTACGTCCAATGAGGTATCGGTGACGACACCTGCAGCTTTGACGTATTCCCTCTATCCGATCGGAGATCAGACACTGAACGCTCTTGTCATCGGATACGCATCAGGTACTCAGGAGATCAGGAATATCGGGCTGTTCCGTACGGGAACGGGCAAACTGAGTAATCTGAGTGTTTCTCTCAGCGGTACGAATGCCGGTGATTTTGAAATCACTCAACCGGTCCTGACAGAATTGAATGCAACTAATTTGAATACGGATTTTACTGTCAAAGCCAAAGACGGCCTTGCAGCCGGAACTTACACGACACAGGTCACCATATCGGCCACGAACATGACGGACGTGACTTTAACCGTTACACAAGTGGTGAATCTTCCTAATGTTCCTGCCAATCCACAGAATCTTACAGCAGCGGCCGGGGACCGTCAGGTCGAACTGAACTGGAGCACAGTAACCGGAGCTACCTATTATGATGTTTACAGAGGGACTGCTTCCGGGGTTTATGACAGTACGCCAATCGCAACTGTGACGGGCGCCACTTATCTTGCCAAAGATTTGACCAATGGGACAACCTACTACTTTATAGTGAAGGCAGGGAATCCGGGCGGCAGCAGCGCAGCTTCTAACGAAGTCAGCGCAACCCCGGGTGCCGTTCCACTGGCTCCAACGAATGTAACTGCCGTAGCCGGTAACGGTGAAGCGACAATAACATTCACGGCTCCGATAAATAATGGGGGGCTGCCGATCATTCAATATGAAGTAACGGTGTCGCCTGGGAATACAATCGTAACGAATGCATCCAGTCCGGTCACGATAACGGGACTGACTAACGGCACGAGTTACACGTTTACGGTAAAAGCAATAAATGCAGCAGGAAAAAGTGAAGCTTCTGCCGCTTCCAATGCGGTGATTCCTGCCGCGCCTTCTGGTGGAGGAGACAATGGCGGAGGTAACGGTGGAAACACCGGCAGCCCATCTCCAAACCCGGATCCACAGCCACAGCCAAATGGTGTGGATGTGATCATTAACGGTAAACCGGTAAACGCAGGAACACTCCTTGCAACCAGCCGCAACGGTCAGAAGGTCGTAACCGTCAGCGTGAACGAGGAGATGCTGAAACGTTATCTTGAAGGAGAAGGTAAAGGTGCGGTCGTAGTTGTTCCCGTTACCACTGAATCCGATGTATATGAGGCTGAGTTGAACGGTCGGATGGTTAAACACATGGAAGCAGGGCAGGCTGTCATTGAAATCAGCACAGATTCTTCTTCCTATATCCTGCCTTCGCAGCAGATCGGCATTGATGTGATTTCCCGGCAGTTTGGACAAAGCGTCGAGCTTCAAGATATCAAAATTTATCTTCAAATTGCGGAACCATCCGCGGATATCATCCGTCTGATGAACGAAGCAGCCAAGAAAGGCGGCTTTGAGACAGTTGTGCTACCGCTCAATTTTACCGTACAAGCGGTATATGACGGCAGAACGATAACTGTAAACAATTTCAATAGCTACGTAGAGCGCACGATGCTGATTCCGGATGGCGTAGACCTCAGCCGGATTACGACAGGCGTTGCGGTAGAACCAAACGGAACGGTCCGACATGTACCGACCAAGGTAATGAAGAAGGACGGCAAGTATTATGCGATTATTAACAGTTTGTCGAGCGGCACTTATGCCGTTGTCTGGCATCCGCTGGAATTCAAGGATGTCGAGGGCCACTGGTCTGAGCAATTCGTGAATGATATGGGATCGCGGATGGTAGTCAGCGGAGTGGGCAGTGAATTATTCCAGCCGGACCGCGATATTACCCGTGCTGAATTTGCCGCCATTATTATCCGCGGATTGGGGATTAAGCTGGATAACGGCAAATCTTCATTCGCCGATCTGAATAGTTCAGACTGGTACTATGATACTGTGTATACGGCTCATAAGTATGACTTGATCAGCGGTTTTGAGGACGGAACGTTCCGTCCTGAGGATCGGATTACCCGTGAACAGGCCATGGTCATTCTTTCGAAGGCTATGCTCCTTACAGGCTTGAAACAGAAGCAGGCCGACAGTTCAGTTGAAGAGCAGCTGAAAGCTTTTACAGATGCTCTAGATGTATCGGGCTGGGCGAGAAGCGGTATCGCCGATAGCGTTCAGGCCGGTATTGTAACCGGCAGAAACGGCGGAAAACTGGCACCAAAAGCCTTCATCACCAGAGCGGAAGTAGCTGCTACCTTGCAGAGACTTCTCCAGAAATCCGATTTAATTTGAGGGTTTAAGATTTCAATACATGAACCTTGTCACATTAAAGGTTACCGTAGCAGCTGTTTAGTGACTGCTGCGGTAGCCTTTTTTGCTTATTAATTCTCTGTCGGCACCGGTTCGGTGCAGAGTGCATATTCAGAAAATATTCAACAGGTTCTGTTCTAATGATAGATGCGAATATAATCGCATACTGCGGCACTATCTTGGATAGATAAACCCCCTGAAACATTTTTTTGGTAGAATAAAGAATAACGAGGGGCAGGGGTAGAGGGCATGAAGGTGATCATTGTCGATGATGAGAAGCTGGCTTTGAGAAAAATAGAGAAATTGCTGGGTGACCAGGAAGGATTGAATACAGAAATTGAACTGGTCGGGGCGTTCCAGGACCCAGTGGAAGCCCTTGAGGCTGTTCAGCGCGAGACGCCGGATATAGATTTAGCGTTCCTGGATATCGAGATGCCGGAGATGAACGGTTTTGAATTGGCGGAGCGGCTGTTGGCGCTGTATCCGCAGCTCCAGGTTGTTTTTGTAACGGCTTATCACAGTTTTGCTGTGAAAGCGTTCGAGGTCGATGCGCTGGACTACTTACTGAAGCCGGTTCATCCTTCCAGGCTGTCCGTGACTTTGAAAAGAGCGGCAGCCGGCCTTGCTGTGCCTGCGAGTTCAGGCCGTGATAACCCGGCCGGTACAATGTTGTGCTGCCTGAGAAGTCTGCATTATGTGGATACAAGCTGCCAGAGGCAGTACTTTTCATGGAAGACGCTGAAAGCGCCGGAATTGTTTGCGTATCTGATCCATCACCGCGACAGAACGGTGGGCAAGCAGACGCTTATCGATCTCCTGTGGCCGGATTATGATTTCAAAAGGGCAACCGCCCAATTACATACCGCCGTTTATCAGATCCGTAAAATGATCAGAAGCTGCGCACTCGACATCACGGTCAAATACCAGGATGAGGCTTACCGGCTGCTATGGGGCAACACAACGCTGGATGTGGAAGAATGGGAGAAGAGTCTGCAGGCTGCTCCTCCTGTCACGCGAGATACGCTAGAGCTGCATGTCAATATCCTGGATCAATATGCAGGCGATTATCTGGAGGAACACTGGTATTCCTGGTCGGACTATGAGCAGGAGCGGCTGCGGCTGCTATGGCTCCAGCATGCTAAGCAGGTGGCCGAGTACCGTGCGGAGCTGGGGCATTATCCGGAAGCAATCGGGCTGTACCAGACTATGATGGAGAAGTTTCCTTACATGGAAGCAGGGTATTACGGACTGATCCGGATCTATGCGCTGCTTCATAACACGGCGGAAGTAAGACGGATTTATCAACTGCTAACGGATGAGCTGGCAAAAGAATACGGGACCGCACCCAGTGAGGTGCTGAGGGAGTGGTACCGGCAGTGGGAACTGGAAAATCCGTTGACTATGCATATGCAGTAGATCAGACCAGTTAAGCAGTTCAGAGATTGCAGGAAGGGGAGTCGGGTGTTGAAAATCAAAATCATATCCGCGCTTCTGATGATTGCCGGGGTGATTCTCTTCAGCTATCCCAAGGTTGCGGAGATGGTAGAGGATGCCCGTCAGCAGAAGCTGGAAAAGGATTGGATTGCCAGCTTTCAGAATGTGGAGAGTGTCTCGGAGTCCACTCAGGTTCCCCCTGTTTCTGATGAAATAGGGACTGTGGAAAGCAGCCCGCAAGACACGGCCGAGCTCATGAAGAGTTACGCCGGGTCCGGGAAGGTCGAAGGAATTCTGGAGATCGATAAAATCGGTTTGCGGCTGCCAATTATGGAGGGGGCTACCAACCGCAATCTGAAAACGACGGCGGCCAGCATCGAACACACCGGCACTGCCGGAGAAGTCGGCAACTATGCGATCGCCGGGCACAGGAACCGGACCTACGGCCGCAATTTTAACCGGCTGGATGAACTCGAAGCGGGTGATCAGCTGAAGGTGGATACCGGTGAAGCGAGTTACCAATACACCGTAACGGAGAAAACGCTGGTTAAACCGGAGGATGTCTGGGTGCTGGAGGGAGACGGCAGCAGCAAAGAAATTACCCTCGTTACCTGTCATCCTATCGATAATCCGACCTACCGCCTTATTGTCAAAGGACGCATCATTCCATAAAAAAACCGCTCAGGCTCCCGCAGGGAGAACCAGAATGAACAGCGCGCCGCAAGTGCCGCGCCTTCTGGATCTGAGTGGTTTTTTTGACGTATAAGAGATGAAGGCGGAGCTTGTCTATATTCAGAAAATATTCAGAGCAAGGGCATATAATGGATTTGTTTGGCTGCTCTCTACAATCATCAGGATTTAGCATAGAAGATGCAGTTAGAAAAGACTACAAGAGGAGAGGTGAGAAATTCGGATGTTAAGAAAATGGGGAAAGCTGCCCTATGCTTGTATGGCAGTTATCCTGCTGCTCAATCTGCTTGCCCCTTCATCTTTTGCGCTCGCTAACGGCGGATCAGGTGGAACAGGCGGAGGCACATCCGTTACGACGGGGGTATATGGCGCAGATGGCGATTCATCTGTCAACAGCAGTGTCTACGGGGACCCTAAGGCGAAGGGCTTGGCGGCCAGCGGCCCGGTTATCCAGCAGAATATCATTACAGGGATATCGATGAAAGACAAGGACGGCAATAAGATCGAAGATGTCCGCCTGGATCAGGGAGCAAGGGTTCAAGTAGATGTTTACTGGACACTTCCCGATAATCACGGATACAGCAACGGATCAAGCTTTACCTTCGATCTTCCGGACAAGTTCAAGGTAGACCGGGTATTGACCGGTGAACTGGAAGGCGATGTAGGGACGTACGAAGTGACGCCTGAGGGACAAGTTACGTTTGTTTTCAGCGAAGAGATTGAGAACAATCAGAAATGGACCGGGAACTTCTACGTATGGAGAGAATTTGAGGAAAGCAAATTTTCCGGCGGGACTAATCAGGAAATTATTTACGAGTTCCCCGGAGTGCAAATTGTTATCCCCGTTTATTTCAAAAGCAAAAGTACCAAAGAAATGAACAAGACGGGCTCGCCGGACAAAGGCAGAAATCCGGGTAAAATCAGCTGGACAGCAGATATAAATCTCGGCGAGAAGAAGATTCAGAATGCGGTGTTCAAGGATACGCTGAAGGGTGACGCCAACCTTGATATGGATATGAACTCCATTGAGGTGTATGCACTTGAAGTGCAGCTCGACGGTAAGCTTGTACAGAAGCAGAAGCTGGACCCGAATACCGATTATACAAGTACGCCGAATGCGGGCGGATTCGTGCTCAATCTCGGAGACATCAGCAGCGCTTACCGGGTTGTGTATATAACCGGTATTACCAGCACAGCGGATAAGACTTATGTCAATGAGGCAGAACTGTCGGGTACGGGGCTAAGCAGTCCGCTGCCGGCTACGGCAAGCGTACCGGTGCAATTCAGCAAGCCGCTTACGAAGAATTCGCCGGCTTATGATTCGGCTTCGCAGACGATCACATGGGCGGTTCAGTATAATTACAATGAGCAGACCATCGCTGCCAACGATGCTTGGATCGATGATATTATTGAAATGAACCAGCAGGAGCTGATTCCTTCGTCGTTCGAAGTATACGAGATGACGATTGACTCCGGCGGCAATGCGGCACAGAAGACGGGGACGCCTCTGACCGAGAATACGGATTATACGGTTACGCCAACCGCTACCGGATTTAAACTGGCATTTACCAGTGCGGTAGACAGCGCTTATGAAATCAAGTACAAGACCAAAGCGGTAGATCGGGTACATGCCGACAAAATCACCGTGATCAATAAAGTATCCATGCCGGGTGTTCCGGAGATCAAGGCATACCGGGATATCAATCAGGTCATTTTCTGGAAGACATATGGCAAGATTGATTATGCGCTTAAAATCATGGATTGGAAAATCAGTCTGAATGACGACGAGAAGCAAATGTCGGACGTGTACATTCTGGATGATTATGCCGGACAAGGCATGACGATGCTTCCGGATACGCTGGAGATCAGCGGATTGACCAAAGATACGGATTATAAGATTGAAGCCGACCCGGATTATACGGAAGGTTTTAAAATTACGTTTCTGAAAGATATTACTACGAAACACATGATCACGTACTCCACTCAATTCGATCCCGCAAGCAACAAAAAGACCCAATACACAAATAATGCGCACCTCAACTGGGTCGAAGGCGGAGTGCAGCAGATTGCCATCAGCAAGACGGTGAATCGCCCGCTCGACAATTATACGAAGGATAACGGCGGAAAGTCCGGCAAATACGATGCCGTTACCAAAGATATCAATTGGACGCTGGATATAAACTATAATCTGCATAAAATTGATCAAGGGGTTGTCCGGGATTTCTATACCGGGGAACAGACTTTCAAACCAGGCTCAGTAAGCGTGCAGGCTCTGAAACTTACGGGCGGTGACAACGGAGTTACACCAACGGGTGCACTTCTGGTACTGAATCAGGATTACAAGATCGAGACGAAGACGTTGAACGGAAAAGACGGCTTTGAGCTGACATTCCTAAAACCGATCGATTCGGCCTACCGCATTAAGTATACAACCAGCCTGGAGAATCATCCGGTTGCAGCTGTATACAGCAATGAAGCGGTTCTGATTGACGCATCACAGCCGGCCAAGGAGCTCTATAAGAAAACCGCTACCGTTAAGCCGAAGTTCGGCGGTGAGTATATCAATAAAACCGGCCGTCAAGGTACCGGAGTCAGCCAGGAGTATGCATACTGGCAGGTGAATATTAACCGGAGCCAGTCTGTTGTGGAGAATGCGGTATTGAAGGACACTTTGTCCGCGAATCAAATTCTTCTGCCGGGCTCTTTCAAACTGTACCATACAAGAGTAGTGGCGGATGGCACGCTGGCTAAGACAGGTCCCGTCAACGAAACGGAATATACGCTGAACGTGCAGGCGAATTCGTTTACCCTCACGTTCAAAAACACGCTGCACGAGGCTTATATACTCGAATATGAGTCCTTCATCAATGCGGATAACGGCGAGTCCATCAGCAATAACGCCACACTTGCCGGACAATCCTCCGGCAGTGTGCAGGAGAATGGACATGGCAATTTTGTTGCCAAATTCTCAGGAGCCGGAGGCGGTGCTCAGACACCGGGCAAAGGCAATCTGAAGGTTATTAAAGTAGATGCTGCGACTAAAGCTCCGCTTCAGGGAGCGCGCTTTGCCCTCTACGACAAGAGCGGAGCGACCCTCCTTCAGGAGCTGGTTACCGATGCGAATGGAGAAGCGCTGTTTGAGAATTACAAGTATAAGGAATACATGCTCAAAGAAGTATCCGCACCAGCCGGATATTTGATCTCCGATGAGTATAGAGTCGGCAAAAAGCTCACCTTCACCCAAACTGCGGCAGAAGTGACCGTAAACAACACCAAGGGTGTCTGGGATGTGGAATTAACGAAGGTGGAGCAGGGAGTTCAAGGGAAGGAGCTTGAAGGTGCTGTCTTTAAGCTTCAAATGCTGACCAATGGCAGCTACGCTGATGTGCCAGGTAAGAGCGCCCTTGTAACCGACAGCTCGGGTACCCTTATGCTGTCCCATCTTGATCCCGGCAGCTATCAGTTCGTTGAAACGACTGCACCGAAAGGCTTTAAGCTGAGTACGGTGCCTGTGACTTTCACTATTGAAGCCAATCAATCGGCTCCCAAGAAAGTAACAGCGGTCAATGAGCGCTATATCGGATCTGTGGAGCTTGTCAAGACCGATGAGTACAATAACACCCCTCTTGAAGGGGCGGAATTCGAACTAAGGGACGAGCAGGGCAATATGCTGAAGACGGGCTTGAAAACAGATTCCAGCGGGAAACTGCTGGTCAACGGCCTGAAATCAGGCGGCTACCAGTTCGTTGAAGTTCAGGCTCCGGCCGGTTATGTACTGAAGCTGGATCCGCTTAAATTCGATATCGTGGACGATCAGCAAGTCGGATTGACATTCACGAACAGCCGGATTACCGGTTCAGTGAAGCTCACTAAGATCGAGACAGGACGTCCGGATCAGAAGCTGAAAGATGCCCAGTTCCGGATTCTGGACCACGATAAAAAGCCAGTCAAGGACGGCAGCGGTCAGGACATAACAGGCCTTCTCACGGACGCGAACGGTGAATGGACCGTGTCCGGTCTTAGACCGGGCCGCTATTATGCGGAAGAAACCGCTGCACCGGCGGGTTACACGATCCAGAAGGCCTTGACGGAGTTCGAGGTTGTGGAAGGTCTTGAAACGGCTGTCGTCGTGGAAAATTCCCGCATAGTCAGCGGAGGCGGCGGTGGCGGTGGCGGAGGAAGTGTCGATCCGAACCCGCCGGTAACACCGCAGCCACCGGTAACACCGGATCCTGATCCGGAAACTCCGGTGACTCCGAATCCTAAACCGGAACCGCCGGCAACGCCGGATCCGAAGCCGGACCAGCCGGGCGGCGGGAAACCGTCCGATCCCGGGACTGACGGACCGGCAGATCCGTCTGTGCCAGGCCAGCCGGAAGTTCCGGGTGAATCCGGAACTCCGGATACAGGCGGCACGGACAGTGGAGCGCAGCCGGGCGGAAGCAACCCGCCGGCAGCAGGCGGAGCGGGTGAGAGCGGCGGCTCTGACAGCTCCGAAGGCGGCAGCGGCGGCTTTGTTAAGGATACGAGTGCCAGTAACGGAGGCAGCGCGAATTCGACCCAAGGCGGCTCCGGCAAGGGCTCAGCGGCTGACGTACTTCCTCAAACGGGGGAAGCTAGCAGTCTTCCGATCCAGCTTGCGGGCCTCGGCCTGATGGTGCTGGGAGCTGTCCTGTATCTGCTCCGCAGAAAACATGGCGGGAAGCACGGAGTATAGTTTCGCATGATTAAAGCCGGTCTTGCGGCCGCCGGTCTTCGTCCTTTTCCGAGCTAAACGGGAAAGTCATACCGGCGGGCAGCGAAATCAGGCTCTAAGTCAAGAGTTAATCTAAAGCAAGCCGATACAGTGTACAAGTACAGGATTACAGCAAAGGGCTGTTCCGGGTCATCGTGGATTGATATGCTCCCCTTTAAGTAGACAGGTTTAATAAATAAACCGACTACTTGGAGGGGGCATTTCTTTTTGGCATACATACATGAATATAATGGGACCGAGAAAATGGCGATCATAGAGGAGCTTCAAACAGGTGAAGCCACTCGGAAGGAGATCGCCGACAAATACAACATCAGTGTAGGTACACTGGTGAAATGGCGGCATCGGTATGAGTTATACGGGATTGAAGGATTGGAA
>NZ_LMXH01000011.1 GCF_001541095.1 Paenibacillus sp. FJAT-26967 | reverse complement strand
AGCTCAAAAAGTTAATGCTGACGAGAATTTCTTCTCTGTTTAGCGTCCTGATTGCTCAAGACGTTTCAATCACTCGTTGTTCAGTTTTCAAAGGACAATTTTGAACTTTGTCGGTTCTTGTCGTTTTCGCTGTTATCTCAGCGGCGACTTTTTTAATATAACACATATCAGTCATTCATTGCAAGCTTTTTTTTGAAATTTATTTTTCTTAATCAGCTTGTCCGAATAAGTACTGAATCAGCGAATTAGAATTTACCATGAATCCTTCTCTGGTGTCAAGGATAATTTAATGCTGTACCCGATTACGTGCATATTTAGAGATTTCCCTAGGAGAAGCAAGCCTTGCATACATCCGAAAGATGACTTTGTAACGGGATTCAATTGCTTTCTTTATTTCTTGATCCATTCTTTTATCATTGAGGTCAAACAGCATTTCATCCAACTCTTTGCGGAGTACGTAATCAAGTTCTCTGCACTCTCGTTCGTTAAAAAGAAAACCTAGCATCAATGTAATCCCTACCCCTCTCAACTCTCAACATATGCTAACAGAAGAAAACAACCGGAACGCCGCCAGAATTTTAGTTTGTTGATCCGGCAACCGTTCCGCTTTACTGTTATGCTCATGTTTTGAGCATTTTATGACGGGGATTAAGAAATATTTTACAATTTCTATTTACTTAACAGCCAGAGTGTAACTGTACTTTCAACTAAAGCCGCGAACAGAAGGGTCCCTACTATAAGAAGAATAAGTGGTTTGGTAAGTCCCAGTACGCGCTTAAACTCCGCAGTAATTTTCCCGCTTCTGCTTGGTGCGAACATCGTTCCGAGCATTTGGATCACTAGAATTCCTAATCGAATTCCGTATGCACAGGCCACAATAATAGCCGGAATTTCAAAAACTCCGTGGGGAAGCAATCCTTTTAGAATAAATGAAATGCTTTGCTCTTGAAGTTGATAATCAATGACATACCCCAAAATAAGTCCATTCACTAACAGGACCATCAAAGGAATAATACCAAAGAAAAGCCCCAGATATACAAACATCAAAGATTTGATGGCGTTATTCAGAAAAATAATGATAAACAACCACAGGCTTTGATTGTCCTTCTCTTTAACTAAACCTACAAGCTGCTCCATCCCGGCCAATTGCTGATCAAGAAAAACCTGAAACCGGTCTGAATATTGGACACCAAGCACCAAGCCCGCCACAAAAACTAGCGTCGAGGCAATTAGATAATGCTTCATCTCCCCCATGTGGCGGAATAATGCCTTCCACTGCAATTTCTTCAAGTCCTTAGTCCTCCTTTCCATATTCAACGCATAAGTTATTGGTACGAGCATACATTTTACTAAGCCGGAATACAAGCCCAGGACGAAGGAGGCTATTGAAGCGTGAGTCATTTTTATGTGTATAGCGCAAAAAAAATGAAACAAACCGTTTTTATAACGGTGGCCGTTATGTTCGCTGCAGGAATTGTTTATTCGGAACGTGAAAACATGGCTGTTTTCTCAAGCGGTGCTCCCGCGGCTATTTACAACGTAAAGACGGAAAAGAAACAGATCGCACTGACTTTCGATATTTCATGGGGAGAAGTCCGCACGGATCCTATTCTGGACATTCTCGAACAAAAAGGAGTTAAGAACGCCACTTTCTTTTTGTCTTCTCCTTGGAGCAAAAGTCACCCCGACACCGTCAACCGTATCGTTAAAAGCGGGTATGAGATCGGAAGCCATGGTCATAAGCACGTTAACTACAGCAGTCTTGGAGACGAAGAGATTCGGAAGCAAATCCAAACTGCTCACGGAGTCCTTGAAGATTTAACCGGAAAAGCGCCCAATTTGATCCGCATGCCTAATGGTGATTTTGATAAACGCGTTCTTTCTATTGCTGATCAGCTTGGCTATAGGGTCATTCAGTGGGATACCGACTCATTGGACTGGAAGAACCCGGGTGTGGACCAAATTATTAACCGCGTCGTAAACAAGGCACATCCAGGTGATATTGTTCTGCTGCACGCCAGCGATTCCTGCAAGCAGACTCATGAAGCCTTACCCGCTATTATTGACCAATTGCGCAGCAAGGGTTATGAGTTTGTAACCGTAAGCGAGCTAATGAAACAGGCCCAAACGGAAAACAAGCCGGTGGAAGAAAAATCTTTTAAGCAAGTCTATTAAGAAAAGGCATCGAGAAGATGTTAATTTAACCTTCGGTCAACCGGCCATAATTGCCCATCATTCTCAGTAATCAACCATCCGCTTTAATGATGAAATGCCTCCCCCCCACGCATACTAAAACCATTAACAGAGGGGAAGGGAGTTTGTGTGCGCAATGAACAGAAAATGGATGCGTTTTGCTCCTGCCTTAACCGCCGTCATCCTGCTCTTATCTTCATGCGGATCGGAGACCTCTTCACAGGGGTCTTCATCTTCCCAAAGCAATTATAAAGAAACCAAATCAATGGTGCTCGATATTCTAAAATCTGATGAGGGCCGGGCCGCTATAGAAAAAGCGGCCGCCGGTGGCAGTGGGGGTTCTTCGCTGAAGGCTATGTCAGAAGGAGATAAGCTTCAGATGCAGACAGCCGTAAAAGATGTCCTGACTAACACAGAGAGCAGTAAGTTCATCCGGGATATGATGAAAGACCCTAAATTTGCCGGTGATTTCGCAAAAGCGGTCAGCACCCAGGATAAGCAGCTTCATAAGGATTTGATGAAAGATCCTGAATACCAGAAACAACTGCTTCAAGTCATGAAAAATCCGGAATACGAGCAATTAATGATGGATATGACCCGCTCCGCCCAATATCGTCAGCAGATGATGAATGTGATCCAAGAGTCTTTCCAGAGTCCTATATTCCAAGCTCAGGTGTTCACCATGATGAAGAAAGTCATGGAGGAAGGGATTATACCTAAGAGTTCAGGCGGAGAGAGCGGAAAAGGCGGTCAGGGCGGTCAGGGTGGCCAGGGAGGCGGCCAAGGAGGGCAAAGCGGCCAGGGGGATCAACAGAACAAGCAGGAACAAAGTCAGGATAGCGGGCAGAGTGATAAAAGCAAAGATGAGGCCAGCCAGGAAGAAAAGGACAAGAAAAAGGAAGACGACCAGTAACCCACCCCCCGGATTATACCGGAGTAAATGAATTCGATAGAGCGGAAAAAGCAGCGGCAAAAAAAAGAACTGATGCAGATGCATCAGTTCTTTTGCAATTCTTCGATAACATTAGCTGCCAGTTCCAGATAAATACCGCCTGACTTCGAATCAGCTTTGTAAACCGAAGGAGAAAAGTCCGCTTCGGATACGTGATTAACTGGAGCTCCAAGCGGGATTTGAGCGAGCAGTTTAGTATGAAGCTGTTCGGCAAGCATAGCACCGCCGCCCCGGCCGAATACATAATCCTTCTCGCCGCATTTCGAACATTCGTAATAGGCCATGTTCTCCACCACACCAATAATATCATGCTGCGTCTGTACCGCCATTGCGCCAGCCCTGGCAGCCACGAATGCTGCGGTAGCATGTGGTGTTGTAACCAAGATTTCTTTGCTTTGAGGCAACAGCTGATGAAGATCCAGCGCAATGTCACCTGTGCCTGGCGGCAAATCGAGAAGAAGGTAATCCAGTTCTCCCCAATCTACTTCGTGGAAGAAATTATGGAGCATTTTACCCAGCATTGGGCCGCGCCATATAACCGGTGAATTATCTTCTACAAAGAATCCCATTGAGATTACTTTTACACCGAATTTCACAACCGGATGGATCCGGTTATCGATTAACTGGGGCTGCTCTTCGATCCCCATCATGTCCGGTATGCTAAAGCCATATATATCAGCATCCATGATACCGACTTTCTTACCCAGACGAGCTAGAGCGACAGCTAAATTAGCTGTTACCGTAGATTTGCCGACGCCTCCCTTACCGCTGGCTATCGCGATAAATTGCACAGGAGACTGCGGATCCAGAAGAGGGGCCGCTGCATGTTGACTCTGCGCCGCGTCACTTCCCTCGGATCCCTCGCTCACAGGAGCATTTCCGAGTTCTGCAAACTGGTTCTTCTCATAATCCGTGATTTCTCGAAACCGGATATGAATCTGATCCGCTCCAACTGCGGCAAGAGCATCCTGGATCTGACTTTGCAGTGAAGCTTTATAGACTTCATCTGAAGAAGTCAGTACACAGGTCAGAGAGATTCTGTTTTCTTTAATGACCACGTCTTTGACTAGGTTTAAATCTACGACTGATGCTTTGTACTCAGGGTCTATAATCGGCTGGAGTGCTTGCCGGATAAGCTCTTTGGTCACCATGCGTTCCACCTCGGTAGGCTTATTTCTATTCAGATTATTATAGCATACCCATTAGGAGGAGCGCACTTTCTCCCCTGAGAAATACCTTAAAACTCCCTGATAAATAGAGGCCGCCACTTTCTTCTGATATTTATCATCTGCCAGCATACGTGACTCCTCGGGATTGGATAAAAAACCGACCTCCACTAGGGCGCTTGGCATCTTGAGTGTTTTAAGTAAGTAAACACCTTTATCCGCCTGCTTCGGCACCCGCTCGGTATTCTCCAGGTTTTTCTTTAACTCTTCTTGAATCAGCTTTGATAAGGAAGCATTATCCGGATGATTGGGATAGAAAAAGGTTTGGGCGCCGCTCCATTGTGGAGAAGGATAGCTGTTTAAATGAATACTAATAAACATATCGGCTTTTTTGCCGTTGATGTATTCTGCGCGAGTAAGTAAATCTTCGGTCTTGCGTCGGCTAAGACCCTTCGTTCCTTCCTGTGCAAGATCCGTGTCTGTTTCTCGGGTTAGCACAACCAATGCTCCTGCCTGCTGCAAATAATCGCGTAAATAAAGCGTGATGGCCAAATTAATGTCTTTTTCAATAATTCCGGATGGACTGACTGCACCTCCATCAGGCCCGCCGTGGCCAGCATCTAAAGCAATGGTTCTTCCGGAGAGAGGCATGGACCATTCACTCCATGTTCTTGTAGAGGGAAGCTCGTAGGTATACATGAATGTCATAAGGACGATCAGCAGAGCAGCCATCACGATTCTAATACTGCTATCCCAAGTCAACCACACGACTAATCTTTTTCTAGGTCTCCGCATGAAAAATCCACCTCAGTTCCAATAGACTCTTTTCAATCTATATGGGACAGGGTGGACAATTATACCTTATGAAGTTACGCCGTACATGGGAGTGCGGATATAGACTGTTATGAAAACAATTATGTCGTTATAGCAGCTGGTTCTGACATCCCTTCAATAAGAACGCGGGCAACTTCAGGCCGTGTAAATTCCTTAGGAGGGCATTGTCCGTCTCTAAGAAGCGCACGGACTTTGGTACCCGATAAATGCATATGATCCGCCTTATCGTGAGGACATGTCTTACTCGAGGCCATATTACCGCACTTCGTGCAAAAGAAACTGTGTTCAAAGAATAGAGGGGTTATCCCAATCTCTTCTGCTGTGAAGTTACGGAATATATCTTGGGCTTCGTAGGTCCCATAGTAATCCCCTACACCGGCATGATCCCTACCTACGATAAAGTGTGTACAGCCATAATTTTTACGGACAAGGGCATGGAAAATGGCTTCTCTAGGACCAGCGTAACGCATAGCGGCAGGAAATACACCTAGGAATGCGCGATCTTGCGGATAGTAATTTTCAAGAAGAACTAGGTAGCTTTTCATTCTTACATCCGCTGAAATATCATCCGACTTCGTTTCCCCCACCAGAGGGTTGAGGAATAAAGCATCAACAATTTCCATTGCAGACTTTTGAATATATTCATGAGCTCTGTGTACAGGATTACGCGTCTGGAAACCGACGATCGTTCTCCAATTCTTCTCCGCAAAGATACGGCGTGTCTCGGCAGGGTCAAAGTAAAATTCGTCAAACTTCTCCGGACGGGGTCTGTTCAGCATACGAATTGGTCCGCCGATATAGGTTTCAGGCCTGGATAGCAGCTTCTGAACACCCGGATGTTCTTGATCATTGGTGCCAAATACACGCAACGATTCACGCTCTTGATCAGCTTTATATATGCTGTTTACATCAAGAATGGCGTAGGTAGTATTGTCTTCCCCTACAAGGGCCACCTGAGAGCCGATAACGAGGCTCTGAGCTATTGTTTCTTCAACAGCCAGGGTTATGGGTATACTCCATACTGTACCGTCAGCCAGACGCATATTCTCTACTACAGACAGGTAGTCGTTTTCTTCAAGGAATCCGGTTAATGGAGAAAACGCACCTACTGATATCAGATCCAAATCGGACAATGTCCAAGCATTTACTTTTAGTTGTGTAAGGTTTAAGGCTAGTTTCAGCAGGTTATCACGCTCTGCTCCTACAGCAATGCGATTAATTAAAGAGCCTCCGTGTGGGGCAATTGGAGATGTCATCGTATATTCTCCTTTGTTTTAGTTCGATTAGTTTATTTATGAAGTCCGCACTCTGTCTTTTCATTACCAGCCCAGCGTCCTGCCCTCGGGTCCTCACCAGGTGCGACCGCTTTGGTACAATGGCTGCAACCGATACTAGGATAATTTTGATCATGAAGTGCATTGTAGATAATGCCGTTAGCGCGTATATATTCCCAAACATCCTCGGAAGTCCAGTTCGCAATAGGATTAAATTTGATTAATCCGAACTTTACATCGTACTCAACCTTTTTGGCATTAGCCCTGGTAGGCGCTTGATCACGGCGGATTCCTGTTATCCAGGCATCGTAATTCTTCAGAATATCCGTCAGAGGATCAACCTTGCGAATCCCGCAGCACTCATTAGGCTTGGAAAGCCACAGGTCAGCCCCATATTGAGCAGCCTGCTCTTCAAGTGTAAGTTTAGGAAGAACCTGAATAAACGATTTCTGATAATGGTTCTGAAGGCGATCCCTAGTTTCGTAGGTCTCCTGAAAATGCACGTTTGTATCCAAATAAAAAATATCAGTTTCAGGGCTTACCTTCTGAAGCATATCCACTAACACGACATCTTCAGCTCCAAAACTGCAGGCTAATGTAATGTTAGGAAAAGTTTGTACGGCCCAGCGGATAAGCTCCTCCGGTGATTGATTTTCGAATTCTATTGCAGCTTTAGCTACCAAAGACTCTTTCTCCAATAAGTTCATACCTAGTGTCCTCCTGTTAATTCCGAGTATACGTATATGTTTTATTATTTACCATAATTATAATTCACTTCCTGATGAAGTCAATAGCTATTTTCATACCTTTATATCATATTGAATAAAAGGTTACTTGGTTCCTTTAGATAGGGATCAAAAGACAGGAGGATTTTAGCTATGACGGATGTGTAAATTATAAAATGAATAAAAGCATCATCAAACGGAGTATAAACTCAGTTTTCAGGTATATGAGATGAAGGACTAGCAGGACTTTCCACGCAATATACCTAATGGAAAAAGATCTGGTTGATCAGGTGGTATGTGCATTTTACTTATAGAACACATCTTGCAAAGAAAAAGATGCTTAAGCATAAAAAACCCTTCTATATACACCAAGTAGTGTACATAGAAGGGTTGTTTGTATGCCGATCTTAACGTTTCGAGAACTGAGGTGCACGACGAGCTGCTTTCAAGCCGTACTTCTTACGTTCCTTCATACGAGGATCACGAGTCAGGAATCCTGCACGCTTCAGAGATCCGCGGAACTCAGGATCTGCTTTAAGCAGTGCGCGGGAAATGCCATGGCGGATTGCGCCCGCTTGTCCGCTCATTCCACCGCCGTTAGTCAGTACGAGTACATCGTACTTACCGATTGTTTCAGTCAGCGCCAAAGGTTGTTTCACGATCAGTTTCAGCGTCTCCAGACCGAAGTATTCGTTCAGGTCACGCTTGTTGATGACGATGCGTCCTTCGCCCGGTACGAGACGTACACGTGCTACCGAATGCTTACGACGACCGGTTCCGTAGTATTGAACTTGTGCCACAAGTCAGTCCTCCCTTTCAATTAACCCTGAAGTTCCCAAACTTCTGGTTGTTGTGCTTGGTGTGGATGCTCCGCACCTGCATATACTTTCAACTTCAACTTCATTGCGTTACCCAGACGAGTCTTTGGAAGCATGCCATGAATAGCGAGTTCCAGTACACGTTCAGGCTTTTTATTCAGCATTTCCTGCGCCGTTGTAACTTTCAGGCCACCTGGATGCATGGAGTGACGGTAGTATTTCTTATCTTGAAGTTTGTTACCAGTCAGATGAATCTTCTCTGCATTGATAATAACAACAAAATCACCAGTATCCACGTGCGGTGTGAATTGCGGCTTATGCTTGCCGCGGATAATGCTTGCAGCTTCGCTTGCAAGACGTCCGAGCGTCTTGCCGGTAGCATCAATGATGTACCATTTGCGTTCTACTTCATTGGACTTAGCCATATATGTGGTACGCATGCTTTGATCCTCCTAGAAAATATATCTAAAACCTTATTAACTAACACATTCATAGGTTAAATTACGTCATGTCAATGGCGACTTGAAGACGGGGCCGTGGGGTAGCCCTTCAAGAAACACCATCACATATTTTACAGCATAGTCCAGAGAATAGCAAGAATTAAATTAAACTAATCTGCATATTCTACATTCCACAGCATCAGCCCTTGAGCCACTGCTGTCGGTCCCGCGAGTGCCCGGTTACGTCCCCTCAAAATCGCAGCCATGTCATCAGATGAGCGTTTGCCTTCTCCGACTTGTATTAATGTTCCCACAAGAATCCTTACCATATTGTACAAGAAGCCGTTACCGCAGAAATAAAACTTCAGCTGCCCTGTACCCTCGGCTCCACCAGACAATAGATCAGGCTCTTCATCAATCCAAGCGTCGTATATCGTGCGTACGCGCGATTCGGTTACGGTTCTGATCGAGCAGAACGAGGAAAAATCATGCTGGCCTATAATTGCCGCTAGCGCGTCTCTCATGGCCTCCACGTTGAGTGGACTGTGATGATGGTATTGATAGCGGCGGTTAAAAACATCCGGCATCCGTGCAATACGGATGGTATATGTGTATGTTTTTCGTTTAGCAGATCTGCGGGAATGAAAAGACAGGGGCACTTCATCCGCACAAAGTGCCACGATGTCTTTCGGAAGCCTGGAATTAAGAGCAAGGCACCAGCGTTCAGCGGGTATTTGGGAAGCCGTAGTGAAATTGATCACCTGAGCACGTGCGTGAACGCCAGCGTCCGTACGCCCCGAAGAGGTGATCTTCACCGTTTCCCCGGACAACATCCAAATGGCTCGCTCCAGATGATCCTGAACCGTTTTCCCATGTGGCTGTGTCTGAAATCCCGAGTACGAGGTGCCATCATAACTTACCGTTAAGCGTATATTTCTCACGAACAAGACCCTCCGTATGAACAAACGGACAGGTGAGCGGGAAACCCAAGGACTGTAATCTAATCAGATTACAAAAAAAGGGCTTCAGCAGAATCATACGATTCTGTCCACCCTTTCCCATCCTTTGTTACGCCCGGTCTACCAGTTCCAGATATACCATAGGAGCAGCATCGCCGCGACGAGGTCCTAGTTTAAGGATACGAGTGTATCCACCTGGACGCTCAGCATAGCGGGTAGCAAGCTCGGAGAATAATTTCTGGATAGCATCCTGATCCCCTGCAGATTCACGACGAACAAATGCAGCCGCTTGACGACGAGCATGCAGATCTCCGCGTTTAGCTAATGTAATAAGCTTCTCGGCGATAGAACGAACTTCCTTCGCTTTTGCTTCTGTTGTTTGAATGCGTTCGTTTATGAACAGGTCCGTTACCAAGTCACGAAACAATGCTTTCCGTGCGCTAGAATCACGACCCAACTTTTGGTATGCCATGTCTTAACCCTCCTTCTGAGGTGATTATTCTTCAGTACGCAGGCCAAGTCCAAGCTCTTCGAGCTTCTCTTGAACTTCTTCAAGAGATTTACGGCCGAGGTTACGTACTTTCATCATATCTTCTTCGGTTTTAGTGATGAGCTCTTGCACAGTATTAATACCGGCACGCTTCAAACAGTTATAAGAACGAACAGAAAGATCGAGTTCTTCAATGGTCATCTCCAGAACTTTTTCTTTCTTATCCTCTTCTTTTTCGACCATAATTTCAGCGTCTTTAGCTTCATCGGTTAATCCAACAAAGAGCATTAGGTGTTCCGTCAGGATCTTCGCTCCTAGACTAACTGCTTCCTCAGGGCGAATACTTCCGTCCGACCACACTTCGAGGGTTAGTTTGTCGTAGTTTGTTACCTGGCCTACACGTGTGTTCTCCACACTGTAGTTTACACGGGTAATCGGAGTGTAGATCGAATCAACCGGAATAAGGCCAATCAGCTGCTCATCCCGTTTGTTCTTATCAGCCGGTACATAACCGCGGCCTCTGTTCGCATGGATTCTCATATGAAGACGGGAATCCGACGAAAGAGTTGCGATATGAAGATCCGGGTTCAAGATCTCCACATCACTATCTGCGCGAATATCAGCGGCTGTGATTCTACCTTCTCCTTCGGCGTCAATCTCCAATACTTTTTCTTCATCTGAATGGATTTTCAAAGAAAGTCCTTTCAGGTTCAGAATAATCTCGGTTACGTCCTCCATAACTCCCGGAATAGTCGAGAATTCATGAAGAACTCCGTCGATTTGTACGGAGCTGACCGCAGCACCCGGCAGCGAGGACAATAAGATACGACGTAGTGAGTTACCTAATGTGGTTCCGTATCCGCGTTCCAACGGTTCTACGACGAATTTGCCGTAAGCCCCGTCTTCACTTAAAGATACGGTCTCTATTTTTGGTTTTTCGATTTCGATCATGAAATTAACCCTCCTTCAAAACGTCGTTACCCTGGAACAATCCATAAACGATGTAGTATGCCAATCCTTCAACATCATTATTCACATGTTTAGAATATTTATACCACATGCCGACTTCTAATTATACGCGACGACGTTTTGGAGGACGGCAACCGTTATGAGGAATTGGTGTTACGTCCTTAATCAGGTTGACTTCCAGACCAGCTGCCTGCAAAGAACGGATTGCTGCTTCACGGCCGGCACCAGGACCTTTAACCATGACTTCAACAACTTTCAGACCGTGCTCCATTGCTGCTCTAGCAGCGGATTCAGCTGCCATTTGTGCTGCAAATGGTGTGCTTTTACGGGATCCTTTGAAGCCCAGGTTACCTGCGCTTGCCCAAGACAGCGCATTACCATGTGGATCCGTAATGGTTACGATTGTATTGTTGAATGTGGAGCGGATGTGCGCCACACCGGATTCAATATTCTTACGGTCACGACGTTTAGTACGGACGACCTTTTTAGGTTTAGCCATTGTTCACTCTAACCCCCTTTATTATTTCTTCTTGTTAGCTACAGTACGACGAGGACCTTTACGCGTACGTGCATTTGTCTTAGTACGTTGACCACGAACAGGCAGGCCACGGCGATGACGGATACCACGATAGCAGCCGATTTCTACCAGGCGCTTAATGTTCAGGGCGATTTCACGACGTAAGTCGCCTTCTACTTTGATCGTTTTGTCGATGACTTCACGAATTTTGCTTACTTCTTCTTCAGTGAGGTCGCGAACACGAGTAGATGCGTCAACGCCAGTTTGACTCAGAACTTTCTGAGAAGTGGTTTTACCGATACCGAAAATGTACGTCAATGCGATTTCAACGCGTTTGTCGCGTGGTAAGTCTACACCAGCAATACGTGCCATTGTTGAACGTGCACCTCCTTTTAGCCTTGTTTTTGTTTATGTTTCGGATTTTCGCAAATTACCATAACATTGCCTTTGCGGCGAATGACTTTGCATTTCTCGCAAATTGGCTTGACCGACGGTCTTACCTTCATGTTTATTACCTCCTGAGAGTTTGCCACCGCAAACTTGCTTCGTAAGGGTTGGCCGCTATGTCGGTTAAGACTGCGGCGTCTCTTGCTATTTATTTGAACCGATAGGTTATGCGACCTCTCGTCAAGTCATAAGGGGATAGTTCTACGGTAACCTTGTCACCAGGTAGAATACGAATGAAATGCATTCTGATTTTACCTGAAACGTGGGCCAGTATCTTATGTCCGTTCTCAAGCTCTACCTTAAACATTGCATTCGGAAGAGGTTCAATTACTGTACCTTCCACCTCAATAACATCTTCTTTAGCCATGGTCATTCTCCTTTCTCATCTGCATCAGATTGTAGACTGTCGATAAATATATTCACCGCATGTCTTAACTTAGCATTCGTAACACGGCTGCTTTCCGTTAAACTTCTGGATACTTCTCCACTAATCGTAAGCTGAAGTTGAAGATGTTGAACATTCTTCTTCTTCGGCTGGTCGAATCTGCGCTTATCCCCGTCAGCAATCCATACGAATTTACTGTCTTCAACGCGGATAATGACTGCATACTGACCTTGATCTTTGCCTCGAAGTATCTTTACGATTTGACCGGTTTGGGGCAGCGATCCCTGATTCACCGATTTCTCCATTCTAAACCTTCAGCTGGGTTAGTATTTCATAACCGTTTACCGTAATGGCAATAGTATGTTCAAAATGGGCGCATAAGGAGCTGTCCGTGGTAACAACGGTCCAATCATCATCAAGTGTCTTTACGTAACGCTGTCCGACGTTGACCATAGGTTCGATCGCAAGAACCATCCCCGGCTTGAGGCGAGGGCCCTTGTCTCGAATTCCATAGTTCGGAATTTGTGGGTCTTCATGCAGCTCAGTGCCGATACCATGACCGACATATTCGCGCACCACTGAAAATCCGGCGTCTTCTATGACTTGCTGTATGGCATGTGAGATCGTATACAGCCGAGCATCCGGTTTGGCTTCCGCCAGTCCGGCATACAGCGATCGTTCAGTAACTTCCAGAAGCTTCTGTGCGGTTTCAGAAATCTCCCCGACTCCATAGGTCCAGGCGGAATCACCATGATATCCCTTATATTGTGCCCCGATATCAATGCTGATAATGTCACCCTCGACCAGTTTACGGTTACCGGGAATGCCGTGCACCAATTCTTCGTTGACTGAAGTGCAGATGCTGCCAGAGAAACCATTGTAGCCTTTGAAAGATGGTACGGCTCCTTGACTGCGGATGTATTCCTCAGCGATTTTATCAAGTTCCTTTGTCGTGATACCGGGACGTATAGCTTGCTTCAACCTAACGTGAGTATCCGCTACAATCCGACCGGCTTCCCGCATAAGGTCCAATTCAACTTCGGACTTACAAATGATCATTAAGAATGACCCCGCAGTAATGAACTGATTTGAGAAGTTACATCATGGATATCCTGTTCCCCATCAACCTCGCGCAGTACATTGCGTTTCTGGTAGTACTCAAGAAGCGGTGCTGTCTTCGACGTGTATTCGTCCAAGCGGGTTCCGACTTTTTCTTCCGTATCATCAGATCTTTGGTACAATTCACCGGAGCATTTATCGCATACGCCTTCCTGCTTCGGAGGATTGAACAATACGTGATACGTAGCGCCGCATGATTTACAGATGCGACGGCCGGTCAGTCTGGCCAGCAAGAAGCTGCGGTCAACCGTCAAATTAATGACATGGTCGATACGCTTACCGAGCGAATCCAGAATCTCTTCAAGTGCTTCCGCTTGAGCAATAGTTCTAGGGAAGCCATCCAGAAGAAATCCTTTATCGCAATCCGGCTGCTGAAGACGTTCACGAACGATACCATTCGTGATTTCGTCTGGAACAAGTTTGCCTTGATCGACATAGGATTTAGCTTCTAAGCCGAGTGGCGTCCCTTGACTCATTGCCAGCCTAAAGGCATCGCCGGTTGAAATGTGAGGAATGTTGAATTCACTAACAATTTTCTCCGCCTGAGTACCTTTACCCGCACCAGGAGGACCCATAAATAAAATGTTCATGTTTACCCCTCCTTCGGCACTTGATGGTACGAACAGCACAATAGGTGCTGATGCCGCAACAAAGTGCCTACATCAGAACCTATTGCTATTTGTTGATAAATCCTTTGTAATGACGCTTGATCAGTTGGCTCTCGACAGTTTTCAAAGTCTCCAGTGCAACACCCACAAGAATCAGGAGCGAAGTTCCGCCAATTTGAACCGAACTTGGAAGTCCAGCCAGAGATCCGAAGATCATTGGAAGAATAGAGATGAAAGCTAAGAAGAAAGCACCAGACAAGGTTATTCTCGACATAATTCTTGTCAGATAAGAAGAGGTTGGTTTACCAGGACGAACGCCAGGAATGTACCCTCCGTTCTTCTTCATTTGATCGGCCATTTGCACCGGATTAATCTGCACAAACGTGTAGAAATAGGTGAAACCTACAATCAGTAATACGTATAGTACAAGCGCTAACGGCGCTGATGTGCTGATGTTTAAGTTGGTACTGATCCAGTCCGCTACAGGATTCCCAAGCCAGAAGCTAGCAAGAATCGTAGGGAACTGAAGAAGTGAAACAGCAAAGATTACTGGGATTACGCCTGCAGCATTCACTTTCAAAGGAATGTGCGTACTCTGTCCACCATACATTTTGCGTCCTACAACACGTTTAGCGTATTGAACAGGAATCTTACGAATCCCCTGCTGTACGTATATGACACCAATAACAATGGCAATCAATACGAGCAGTATTAGAACGACTTTCAAAATGTTAAGGAACAGGGCATCTCCAGCATTCGCAAACTGTGTCTGATAAATCTGACTGATTCCTGTAGGAATCGCAGCCACGATACCAGCGAAGATAATAATCGATATTCCGTTACCGATTCCCTTTTCGGTGATCTGCTCGCCCAACCACATCAGGAACATAGTTCCCGCGGTAAGAACAATAGCGATCATCGCATAGGTTGCGAAGCTTGGATTGATTACTAGTCCAGCATTCATGTTGTTAAACCCGATTGCGAATCCGAATGCTTGAATCAAACCAAGAACAACCGTCAAGTAACGAGTGAACTGTGTGGACTTCTTTCTCCCCACTTCTCCCTCTTTCGCCCACTGTGTGAACTTAGGAACAACGTCCATGGACAGTAGTTGTACGATAATCGAGGCCGTAATATACGGGAAAATCGACATCGAGAAGATGGAGAACTGGAACAGCGCTCCGCCGGAGAAAGTGTTCAACAGTCCAAAGATACTATTCTGGCTTGCCTGATCCTGCATCTTCAGGAGCTCCGTATTGATGTTGGGTACCGGAATAAAGGCACCGATCCTGTAGATGATTAACACGAGAAGCGTGAAGATGATTCTCTTTCGCAAATCTTCTACCTTAAAGATGTTGGATAGGGTGCGGAACATTAAATCACCTCGGATTGACCGCCGGCAGCCTGGATTTTATCCACCGCAGATTGAGAGAACTTGTTCGCCTTAACTGTAAGCTTTACAGTGAGTTCGCCATTCCCAAGAATCTTGATCCCATCTTTTTGTGCTTTGACAATACCTGTTTCCATAAGAAGCTCAGGAGTTACTTCCGTACCAGCCTCAAATTTGTTCAGGTCCTCGAGGTTCACGATTGCGAATTCCTTACGGGTTGGATTAACAAAACCACGTTTCGGAAGACGACGGTAAAGTGGGTTTTGACCACCTTCAAAACCTGGACGAACACCACCGCCGGAGCGAGCGTTCTGGCCTTTATGACCACGTCCGGATGTCTTTCCAAGTCCGCTACCTACACCGCGACCAATACGCTTACGAGTGTGGCGGGAGCCTTCTGCAGAGCTAAGCTCATGTAATTTCATAGTTGCACCTCCTCCAGTTTGAGTATGGTTGTTATGCTTGAATTTCTTTAACTTCTACCAGGTGGCTGACTTGATTAATCATGCCGCGAATGGCTTCGTTGTCGTTTTGAACAACAGAGTGGTTCAGCTTTCTAAGACCCAATGCTTGAACCGTCTTCTTTTGTGTTTCTGGACGTCCGATCAGACTACGCTTAAGGGTAATTTGAAGTTTAGACATGTTTATCCTCCTTAACCCATCAACTCTTCAACGGTTTTGCCGCGAAGTTTGGCTACTTCTTCCGCTTTCTTTAGACGGGAAAGACCTTCTAAAGTAGCGTTCACCATGTTCATGGAGTTCGAAGAACCCAGGGATTTTGTTAAAATGTCGCCAACGCCAGCAAGTTCGAGAACTGCACGAACAGGGCCGCCAGCAATAACTCCAGTACCTTCAGATGCTGGTTTCAACAGCACACGTCCAGCGCCGAAATGACCAGTTACAAGGTGAGGAATCGTAGTTCCAACGATAGGAACGTGGACGAGGTTCTTCTTAGCATCTTCAATTCCTTTGCGAATCGCATCAGGAACTTCAGAAGCTTTACCGATACCAGCGCCGACATAGCCGTTACCGTCGCCTACTACGACAAGAGCGCTAAAGCTAAAGCGACGTCCGCCCTTTACAACTTTAGCAACGCGATTAATATGAACAACTTTTTCAGTCAGCTCTAAAGTGTTAGGATCTACACGCAAGTCGTTAACCTCCTTATGAGATGGATTTCTTAAAATTTAAGGCCTGCTTCACGAGCTGCATCAGCCAAAGCTTGAACACGCCCATGGTAAAGGTAACCGCTACGGTCGAAAACGACGTCACTTACACCTTTTTCTTTTGCACGATTCGCAACCAGTTCGCCGACTTTACGAGCAGCTTCGACGTTGCCGCCGTTGCCAACCTCTGTAAGTTCTTTATCCTGAGTGGAAGCCGATACCAGTGTTACTCCGTTCACATCATCGATCAGTTGTGCATACATATGCTTAGCTGAGCGGAAAATATTCAAGCGAGGACGCGCTGGTGTTCCTTGAATTTTCTTACGAACACGCAGATGTCTTTTGAGACGCGCTTTATTCTTATCGCTTTTAGTAATCATGGATTGTACTCCTTTCATCTGTATTCGGAAGTTAGGCAGTGTTTAGGCCGCCTTACTTCTTCTTACCGGCTTTACCTTCTTTGCGAATAATGCGTTCGCCTTCGTATTTAATACCTTTACCTTTATACGGTTCAGGTTCACGTACGGCACGAATTTTAGCTGCTGTTGCACCAACAAGTTCTTTGTCGATGCCTTTTACAGTAATCTTAGTGTTGCTTGGTACATCAAATTCAATGCCGGACTCAGGATTGAACTCAACTGGGTGGGAGTAACCTACGTTCAGGACAAGTTTGTCACCTGTTTTGTTAGCACGGTAACCGACACCAACAAGCTCAAGGTTTTTCGCAAATCCTTCCGTTACTCCTGTTACCATGTTGTTCAATACGCTGCGGGTCGTACCGTGCAGGGAACGATGCAGTTTATGGTCAGAAGGTCTTTCTACCGTAATGACGTTGTCTTGTACGGATACCTTCATTTCTTTATGAAGTTCGCGGGACAGGGTTCCTTTCGGACCTTTTACCGTGATCGTTGTGTTCTCAAGTGTTACATCAACACCACTTGGAACAGTAATTGGCTTGCGACCAATACGAGACATGTTTGCACCTCCATTCAAATGTTTCTATATTACCAGATGTAGCAGAGAACTTCTCCGCCGGATTTTGCTTGACGAGCGTCTTTGTCTGTCATTACGCCACCTGAAGTGGAGATGATAGCAATACCAAGACCGCCAAGTACCCGAGGGATCTCTTGTGATTTTGTGTATACGCGCAGACCAGGCTTGCTGATACGCTTCAAACCGGTGATTACGCGTTCGTTGTTAGGACCATATTTCAGGAACAAGCGAATGATACCTTGCTTGTTGTCTTCAACGAATTCAGCGTCACGAATGAAACCTTCTTTTTTGAGGATTTCAGCAATCTCTTTTTTGATCTTCGATGCCGGGATTTCTACCGTTTCGTGACGAACAATGTTTGCATTACGAATGCGTGTAAGCATATCTGCAATTGGATCAGACATAACCATGGATGTGAACCTCCTTCCCGAAAATAAGTGGATTACCAGCTTGCTTTACGCACACCAGGAATCTGGCCTTTATATGCTAGTTCACGGAAACAAATTCTGCAAATTTTAAATTTGCGGAGAACGGAATGCGGGCGGCCGCAACGTTCGCAGCGTGTGTACGCCTGCACTTTGAACTTAGGGGGACGTTGTTGCTTGATTTTCATCGAAGTTTTTGCCACTTAAATTACACCTCCTACAAGTTTTCGCTTGAAAACTCTCTCCGATCATTTTATCGGCTAAGGGGCTCTCTTCCGAAAGCTCCGTGATGGTTGTTTCTTACTTCACAAACGGCATTCCGAGTTGGGTAAGCAGTTCACGAGCTTCTTCGTCAGACTTAGCAGTCGTTACGATAACGATATCCATACCGCGTACTTTGTCAATTTGATCGTATTCGATTTCCGGGAAAATAAGCTGTTCTTTCAGACCCAGCGTATAGTTACCACGGCCGTCGAATGCTTTCGACGATACGCCACGGAAGTCACGTACACGAGGAAGCGATACATTGAACAATTTGTCCAGGAATTGATACATGCGTTGTCCACGCAGCGTTACTTTCACACCGATCGGCATGTTTTCACGCAGTTTGAAACCTGCAATGGATTTTTTAGCACGAGTGATTACTGGTTTTTGACCTGCAATTTTTTGCAGATCCTCTACTGCACTGTCGAGCACCTTGGAGTTCGATACTGCTTCACCAACCCCCATGTTGATGACGACTTTCTCGATCTTTGGTACTTGCATAACAGTCGTATAGTTAAACTTCTGCATCAGAGCAGGAGTAATTTCGTTTAAGAAACGATCTTTCATTCTCGCTGTCATACTGGTGCCTCCTTTCCGCACAATTCGATTAATCGATAGCTTCGCCGGATTTTTTCGCGATGCGTACTTTCTTGCCGTTTTCCAGGACCTTGTAACCTACACGAGTCGGCTTACCGCTCTTAGGATCCACTAGCATAACGTTGGATGCGTGGATTGAAGCTTCCTGATTGATGATTCCGCCTTGCGGATTCGCTTGTGAAGGTTTTGCATGCTTCTTGATCATGTTGATTCCTTCAACCAGAACACGATTCTCACGCGGGTAAGCTGCGATAACGCGGCCTTTCTTGCCTTTGTCTTTGCCGGAGATAACAAAAACCGTGTCATCTTTCTTTACATGCAGTTTATTGTTATGAGATTCAAGTCTCTTTTTCGTTCTTGGCATGTTGATTACACCTCCTAAGCTTTCGATGGAAAGCTAACTTCGTAAAAGCTGCCGAACTTTCAATAAGAAAGTTACGCCGCAATTATTACTACGCTGCCTGTGTTAGATAACTTCAGGAGCAAGAGAAACGATCTTCATGAAATCTTTATCACGAAGTTCACGAGCAACTGGTCCGAAAATACGAGTTCCACGAGGGCTCTTATCATCTTTTACGATAACTGCCGCGTTCTCATCAAATGTGATGTAAGAACCGTCTTTACGACGAGCACCGCTCTTCGTACGTACGATTACCGCCTTAACAACATCACCTTTTTTGACAACGCCCCCTGGTGTTGCTTCTTTCACAGAGCAGATGATCAAATCACCGATACTGCCTACACGACGTCCAGTACCACCAAGTACACGAATGCACATCAGTTGTTTCGCACCGGAATTGTCCGCAACCTTTAAACGAGATAATGGTTGGATCATGTTAGTCCCTCCTTTCGGAATATATCTGTTGTTTAAACAATAACAGCTTTTTCAACGATCTCAACGAGACGGAAACGCTTGTCTTTGGACAATGGGCGAGTTTCCATGATTTTCACGGTGTCGCCGATTTGCGCTTCGTTGTTCTCATCGTGAGCTTTAAACTTCTTCGTATATTTAATCCGCTTGTGGTACAGATCGTGTTTTTTGTATGTTTCCACGGCAACAACAATGGTTTTTTCCATTTTGTCGCTGACCACTTTACCGATCTGGACTTTACGTTCGTTACGCTCTGCCATATACGAGCCCTCCCTTCTGAATTTGCTTAACCAATCCCGAGTTCTCTTTCACGCAAAACAGTTTTCGCACGGGCGATCTCTTTGCGCAGCTTCTGAATTTGAACCGGGTTATCCAGTTGTCCGGTAGCTAGTTGAAAACGGAGGTTAAAGAGTTCTTCCTTAAAACCGGAAATTCTTTGTTCGATTTCAGCAGTGGTTAAGTTGCGGAATTCACTAGCCTTCATGTGCTTCACCACCCACTTCTTCTTTCTTCACGAACTTACATTTAACCGGGAGCTTGTGCATAGCAAGACGCATAGCTTCGCGAGCAACTTCTTCGCTAACACCAGCCAGTTCAAACATAACCTTGCCAGGCTTTACAACAGCTACCCACTTCTCAACGTTACCTTTACCACTACCCATCCGGACTTCCAGAGGCTTTTGAGTGATTGGCTTCGCAGGGAAGATTTTAATCCATACTTTACCGCCACGTTTGATGTAACGTGTCATGGCAATACGAGCAGCCTCGATTTGACGGTTAGTAATCCATGCAGGCTCAAGAGCTTGCAGACCGAATTCACCGAATGCAACTTCAGTGCCGCCTTTAGCGCGACCTTTCATTTTACCGCGGTGTTCTTTGCGGTGTTTTACACGTTTAGGTACTAACATGATTAGTTGCCTCCTTCCGATTGAGCCTTTTTCTTAGCTGTCGGAAGTACCTCTCCACGATAGATCCATACTTTAACGCCGATCCGTCCGTAGGTCGTATGCGCTTCAGCTGTACCATAATCGATATCCGCACGAAGCGTGTGGAGTGGAACTGTTCCTTCGCTGTATCCTTCCGTACGGGCAATTTCCGCTCCGCCCAAACGTCCGCTGGTCGAAACTTTAATACCTTTAGCTCCCGCTCTTTGCGTTCTTTGCATCGCTTGTTTCATAGCACGACGGAAAGACACGCGGCGCTCTAACTGTTGTGCAATGCTTTCTGCAACGAGGACAGCGTCGAGCTCAGGGTTTTTCACTTCAGCGATGTTGATGTGAACTTTTTTCCCTGTCATTGTAGCAATGTAGTTGCGGATAATTTCTACTTCCGCTCCACCTTTACCGATAACCATACCAGGCTTAGCGGTATGAATCGTCACGTTCACGCGATTAGCCGCGCGCTCAATGTCGATATGAGAAAGTGCAGAATCTTTCAGTTTGTTCTTCAGATACTCACGAATTTTAACGTCTTCCATCAGCAAATCGCCGAAATCTTTCTCAGCGTACCATTTGGATTCCCAATCGCGAATAATACCAATTCTCAGACCTACCGGGTTTACTTTTTGACCCACACGTTATCCCTCCTTATTTCTCAGATACCACAACAGTAATGTGGCTGGTACGTTTATTAATGCGGCTCGCGCGACCCATGGCACGAGGGCGGAATCTCTTCATGATCGGACCGTGGTTTACATACACTTCACTGATCACGAGTTTGTTAGGATCCATCGAATAATTGTGCTCTGCGTTGGCAATTGCTGAGTTCAAAACCTTCTCCACGATAGGAGAAGCTGATTTAGGAGTATGGCGTAGGATTGCAACCGCATCCCCTACTTGTTTGCCCCGAATCAAATCAACTACCAGTTGCACTTTGCGAGGAGCGATCCGAACGAATTTAGCAGCAGCTTTAGCTTGCATAGTAGTACCTCCTCTCACTAAAAATAACGATTAGCGTTTTCCGGTTTTCTTATCGTCATCATGACCTTTGTACGTACGAGTTGGTGCAAACTCACCTAGTTTGTGTCCAACCATATCTTCTGTAACGTATACAGGCACATGCTTTCTTCCGTCATAAACCGCGATAGTGTGACCCACGAACTGAGGGAAAATAGTAGAACGGCGAGACCAAGTTTTGATTACGGTCTTTTTGCTGCCTTCGGTTTGCTCCTCAACTTTTTTCATGAGGTGTCCATCGATAAATGGACCTTTTTTCAAACTGCGACCCATAGAAGCGCCTCCCTTCTCTGAACATTGAGATATTCAGATGTGTATAAATTACTTCGTACGACGACGTACAATGTACTTGTCAGAAGCTTTGCCTTTTTTACGAGTTTTATAACCGAGTGTCGGTTTACCCCAAGGGGACAACGGAGACTTACGGCCGATAGGAGCGCGACCTTCACCACCACCGTGTGGGTGATCGTTCGGATTCATTACTACCCCGCGGACTTCTGGTCTCTTGCCAAGCCAACGATTACGTCCGGCTTTACCGATCTTGACGAGTTCGTGATCACCGTTACCAACGGAACCGATAGTCGCGCGGCAAGTTTTCAGCACTTTGCGAACTTCTCCGGAGGAAAGACGAATTGTCACGTACACATCTTCTTTACCAAGCAGTTGAGCTTCGGTACCAGCAGCACGTACCATTTGTCCGCCTTTGCCTGGTTTCAGCTCGATGTTGTGGATAACTGTACCGACCGGAATGTTCTCCAGTGCAAGTGCATTACCAACTTTGATATCAGAACCAAGTCCGGATTGAATTTGGTCATCAACCTTCAAGCCTTTTGGTGCCAGAATGTATCTTTTTTCACCGTCTGCGTAGTGGATCAGAGCGATGTTAGCGGAACGGTTTGGATCGTACTCGATTGTAGCAACGCGACCTGGAATGCCGTCTTTGTTGCGCTTAAAGTCGATGATACGATATTTACGCTTATGACCGCCACCATGATGACGAGTCGTGATTTTACCTTGGTTATTACGACCTGCTTGTTTACTCAGAGGAGCAAGCAAGGATTTTTCCGGTGTGGATGTCGTGATCTCTTCAAAAGTAGATACGGACATTGCACGTCTTGCTGGAGAGGTCGGTTTATACTTTTTAATTGGCATCTGTGTTACCTCCTTACTTTAGAGATTTTATTATACCGTTTCAAAGAACTCCAGTTCCTTGCTATCTGCACTCAGTGTCACGAAAGCTTTCTTCCAAGCGGAAGTATAACCGGAATGACGACCTTGACGCTTCGGCTTAGCTGGCATTCTAAGCGTGTTTACGCTACTTACTTTAACTTTAAAGATCTCTTCGATCGCTTGTTTGATTTCCGTTTTGTTCGCACGGAGCTCAACTTCGAATACATACTTCTTGTCAGCCATCATTTCAGTAGAACGTTCCGTGATGACTGGGCGCTTGATTATATCGCGTGGGTTTTTCATTGCGCAAGCACCTCCTCTACCTTCTGAACCGCATCCTTCGTAATGATCAATTTGTCATGAACCATTACGTCGAGTACGTTGATTCCATCAGCAACAACGAACTTCACTCCCGGAATGTTACGAGCGGAAAGTGCTACGCTGTCTTCGTATGATGCAGCAACAACAAGTGCCTTACGGTCTACGTTGAGGTTCTTCAGAATCGCTACGAATTCTTTCGTTTTCGGAGCATTCATCTGCAGCTGATCCAATACGATAATGTCATTCTCAATCACTTTAGATGAAAGAGCAGACTTAATTGCAAGACGACGAACTTTCTTAGGCAATTTGTAACCATAGCTGCGAGGAGTCGGTCCGAATACTACACCGCCGCCCTTCCATTGTGGAGCACGGATACTACCTTGACGTGCGCGTCCAGTTCCTTTTTGTTTCCAAGGCTTACGTCCGCCGCCGCGTACTTCAGAACGTCCTTTTACCTTGTGGGTACCTTGACGAACAGATGCTTGTTGCAATAGAACCGCTTCATGCAGAGCATGCACGTGAGGTTCGATACCGAACACAGCATCAGACAGTTCAACTTCACCGACCTGAGAGCCGGATACGTTATATAGCGCTACTTTTGGCATCAGTCTTCCTCCTTTCTTACTTTTTCACCGCGGATTTCACGCTTACGTAGCTGTTTCTAGGACCCGGAATGGAACCTTTAACCAGGATTACGTTACGATCCGCATCAACTTTAATAACTTGCAGGTTTTGCAGGGTTACTGTTTCGCTACCCATATGTCCTGGCAATTTCTTGCCCTTCATAACACGGTTAGCTGCGATGGAACCCATGGAACCCGGACCACGATGATAACGGGAACCGTGAGACATCGGACCAGTGTGTTGATTATGTCTTTTGATTACGCCCTGGAATCCTTTACCTTTGGATGTACCAGACACGTCAACAAACTCACCTTCGCTGAACAGATCCGCTTTCAGCTCTTGGCCTACTTCATATTCTCCAAGTGTCACACCACGAAATTCTTTAACGTAGCGCTTAGGAGCAGTGTTAGCCTTCTTTGCATGACCAATTTCAGGCTTAGTTGCATTCTTTTCTTTCTTGTCGGCAAAACCGATTTGGATCGATTCGTAACCATCGTTATCGACATCTTTCTTCTGCAGAACCACACATGGTCCAACTTCGATAACTGTTACAGGTACGACGTTTCCTTCTGGTGTAAATACTTGAGTCATTCCAAGTTTTTTACCTAAGATACCTTTCATTCGTTGACACCTCTCTTCCTTATCGTTTCTTCTATTTAATCTTACAATTTAATTTCAATGTCAACACCGGACGGCAAGTCCAGTCTCATCAAAGCATCCACAGTTTGTGGTGTAGGATTCACGATATCGATCAAACGCTTGTGTGTGCGCTGCTCGAATTGTTCACGAGAATCTTTGTATTTGTGTACCGCACGTAGAATTGTAACAATTTGCTTCTCAGTTGGAAGCGGAATCGGACCGGAAACACTTGCTCCGGAACGCTTGGCAGTTTCTACGATTTTCTCAGCAGATTGATCGATCACTCTGTGATCATAAGCTTTTAAACGAATACGAATCTTTTGCTTTGCCATATAAGTCCCTCCTTCTATCGCCCAATTTATTATCGGACATACTCCGTGAAAATCCCCTGACAACCTTTCCCATGGCAAAGGGGCCGGGTGTGTCAGCAACCTCTCACATCATCGCAACGTCACAGACCAACGCTAACTATTATATCGAATACAATTAATAAATGCAACATTTTTATAAGACAAATATCTAGAAAGTTTTCAGTCGATATTATCCGTCTTTTAAACGGCATCCTTTTGATTGCTTCTTCTATTATAGTGAGAACCGTGTTAGTTGACGCCGCGCATATATCCGGAACTTATTACGGCAATGTATTACTGTGTACAACTATGTTTAATAGAAAAGCCCCGCCACCAAGGGCAGGGCCTTCGTCTTACTCCGTTACAGTACAGGGGTCTCGTTACAGTACGTGTTGCTTATGAAATCGTCCGAGGACGATAAATTACTTAATGATTGTTGCTACTGCACCGGCACCAACAGTACGTCCGCCTTCACGGATCGCGAACTTAGTACCTTGCTCGATAGCGATTGGGTTGATCAGTTCAACCGTTACAGTGATGTTATCACCAGGCATAACCATCTCAGTGCCTTCTGGCAGGTTGATGATACCTGTTACGTCAGTTGTACGGAAGTAGAACTGTGGACGGTAACCAGTGAAGAAAGGCTTGTGACGGCCACCCTCTTCTTTAGTCAGTACGTAGATTTGAGCTGTAAAGCTAGTGTGCGGCTTAACCGAACCTGGCTTCGAAAGAACTTGTCCACGCTCGATGTCATTACGGTCAACACCACGAAGCAGTGCGCCGATGTTGTCACCAGCTTGAGCGGAGTCAAGAAGCTTACGGAACATTTCTACGCCTGTAACTACGCATTTGCGAGTTTCTTCAGCGATACCAACGATTTCAACTTCGTCTTGTACTTTAACAGTACCACGCTCTACACGGCCTGTAGCAACTGTACCACGACCTGTGATGGAGAATACGTCCTCGACAGGCATAAGGAAAGGCTTGTCAGTTTCGCGTTCTGGTTGTGGGATGTAAGTATCAACTTGCTCGAAGAGCTCGATGATTTTGTCCGCCCACTCGCCATCTGGGTTTTGAAGAGCTTCACGAGCGGAACCACGAATGATCGGAGTGTCGTCGCCTGGGAACTCATACTCAGAAAGAAGGTCACGGATTTCCATTTCAACCAGTTCAAGAAGCTCTTCGTCTTCAACCATGTCACACTTGTTCATGAATACGACGATGTAAGGAACGCCTACTTGACGGGAAAGAAGGATGTGCTCGCGAGTTTGCGGCATAGGGCCGTCAGCTGCGGATACAACCAGGATAGCTCCGTCCATTTGCGCAGCGCCTGTGATCATGTTTTTAACATAGTCGGCGTGACCTGGGCAGTCTACGTGTGCGTAGTGACGGTTAGGAGTTTCGTACTCAACGTGTGCAGTGGAGATTGTGATACCACGCTCGCGCTCTTCTGGTGCTTTATCGATTTGGTCGAATGCTACTGCAGCTCCACCATATCTTTTGGACAGTACAGTTGTGATTGCAGCTGTCAGGGTTGTTTTACCGTGGTCGACGTGACCGATAGTACCGATATTAACGTGCGGTTTATTACGTTCGAATTTAGCCTTTGCCATGTTAAACAATTCCTCCTTGAAATAAATTTTAAAACTAGTTTTATATTAAGCGCCTTTGTGCTTTGTGATAATTTCTTCCGCAATGGACTTAGGCACTTCTTCATAATGAGAGAGTTCCATGGAGTACACACCGCGACCTTGCGTTCTAGAACGAAGAGTCGTGGAGTAACCGAACATTTCGGAAAGAGGTACTTTAGCGCGGATAACTTGTGCACCCGAACGAGAGTCCATACCTTCGATGCGTCCACGGCGGGAGTTCAGGTCACCCATTACATCGCCCATGTACTCTTCAGGTACAGTTACTTCTACCTTCATGATCGGCTCAAGCAGAGCAGGGTTACATTTGTCCTTAGCTGCTTTAAGAGCCATAGAGCCGGCAATTTTAAACGCCATCTCATTGGAGTCAACATCATGATAGGAACCGTCAACGACAGTTGCCTTGATATCAACAACAGGGAAACCGGCGATTACACCGTTCTTCAGGGATTCTTCAATACCAGCTTGAATTGGCGCGATGTATTCACGTGGAATAGCACCACCGACAATTTTACTTTCGAAGACAAAACCTGAACCTGGTTCAAGCGGTTCGAACTCAACCCAACAATGTCCGTATTGACCACGGCCACCGGATTGACGAACGAATTTACCCTCAACTTTAGCACCAGATTTGAAAGTTTCGCGATAAGCAACTTGAGGCTTACCTACATTGGTGTCCACTTTGAACTCGCGACGCATACGGTCAACGATAATTTCCAAGTGAAGCTCACCCATACCTGCAAGAATCGTTTGACCGGTTTCTTCATCAGTATGTGCACGCAGTGTAGGATCTTCTTCAGTAAGCTTAGAAAGCGCGATACCCATTTTATCTTGGTCTGCTTTAGTCTTAGGCTCAACTGCGATTTCGATAACCGGATCAGGGAAGTTCATGGACTCCAAGATCACCGCATTTTTCTCATCACAGAGGGTGTCGCCTGTACCTGTATCTTTCAAACCTACAGCTGCCGCGATATCACCGGAGTGTACTTCGGAAATCTCTTGACGGCTGTTAGCGTGCATTTGAAGAATACGGCCCACGCGCTCACGTTTGCCTTTAGTTGCATTCAATACATAAGAACCGGATTGCAATACACCGGAATACACACGGAAGAACGTGAGTTTACCAACGTAAGGATCGGTCATGATTTTGAATGCAAGTGCAGCAAACGGTTCGGAATCGGAAGATTTGCGAGTTGTTTCAGTTCCGTCTTCAAGCAAGCCCTTGATGTCTGGAACGTCAATTGGAGCAGGCAAATAATCGATTACAGCGTCCAGCATAGGCTGAACACCTTTGTTACGGTAAGAAGATCCGCAGATAACCGGGAAGATTTGAACGTTTACTACACCTTTGCGGAGAGCCGCTTTCAGTTCAGCAACCGTAATTTCTTCACCTTCCAGGTATTTCATTGTAAGCTCTTCATCAAGCTCAGCGACCTTCTCAACGAGTTCCAGACGGAGTTCGGCAACTTTATCCTTGTACTCTGCAGGAATCTCGATATCTTCAACATCTTTACCCATATCATCCTTATAAAGGATGGCCTTCTCTTCTACGATATCGATGATACCGACAAAGTCGTTCTCAGCACCAATCGGCAGCTGAATAGCTACAGCATTGGCACCCAACTTTTCGCGCATCGAATCGACAACTCCCAAGAAGTCGGCACCGATGATATCCATTTTGTTAACATATGCAATACGTGGAACGCTGTATTTATCAGCCTGTCTCCATACGGTTTCAGACTGAGGCTCTACGCCTTCCTTCGCACTGAATACACCAACAGCTCCATCCAATACACGCAGGGAACGTTCAACTTCAACTGTGAAGTCAACGTGCCCCGGGGTATCAATGATATTGATGCGGTGACCTCTCCACGCAGCAGTGGTAGCGGCGGAAGTAATCGTAATTCCGCGCTCCTGCTCCTGCTCCATCCAGTCCATCGTAGCTGCACCTTCGTGCACTTCTCCGATTTTGTGGGTACGGCCTGTATAGTACAGAATCCGCTCGGTTGTGGTAGTCTTACCGGCATCAATATGTGCCATGATCCCGATGTTACGTGTATCTTTTAAGGAGAACTCTCTAGCCATGGTTATGTCTCCTTCCTAATTCGAGGATCTAAATCCTACCAACGGTAGTGAGCAAACGCTTTGTTCGCTTCTGCCATTTTGTGTACATCTTCACGTTTCTTCACAGAAGAACCTGTGTTGTTACTAGCATCGATAATTTCAAATGCCAGTCTCTCTTCCATGGTTTTCTCACCACGAAGACGAGAGTAGTTTACGAGCCAGCGCAGACCAAGTGTCGTGCGACGCTCTGGCTTAACTTCGATTGGAACCTGGTAGTTAGCACCACCGACGCGGCGGGATTTAACTTCCAGCACCGGCATGATGTTCTTGATGGCTTGTTCGAAAACTTCCATCGGCTCCTTACCGGTACGTTCTTGAATCATTTCAAACGCGTTATATAGAATAGATTGTGCTACCCCTCTTTTACCATCGATCATGATGCGATTGATGAGACGAGTAACTAATTTGCTGCTATATATCGGATCTGGCAATACGTCTCTGCGTGTTACTGGACCTTTACGAGGCATAGTGATCCCCCTTTCTCAAAAAATAATTGCTTTCAAACAAGAGATAGATTACTTCTTAACTTTCGGACGCTTCGTACCATATTTGGAACGAGCTTGCATACGGTTGTTAACACCGGAAGTATCCAGTGCACCACGAACGATGTGGTAACGTACCCCTGGAAGGTCTTTCACTCTACCTCCGCGAATCAGAACAACGCTGTGTTCTTGAAGGTTGTGTCCGATACCTGGAATGTATGCTGTAACCTCTACACGGTTCGTCAAACGCACACGAGCGTATTTACGAAGTGCGGAGTTTGGCTTCTTCGGAGTCATTGTACCTACACGAGTACATACACCGCGTTTTTGCGGAGCGCTGAGTTCCGTAGATTCTCTTTTCAAAGCGTTAAAACCTCTTTGAAGAGCCGGGGATTTCGATTTAACAACTTTAGCTTGACGTCCTTTACGGACTAACTGGTTAATTGTTGGCATGCTGCCACCTCCTCTCTAGTGTATACATCTTACCTTTATTGCAAGCCCACAGATCCAGGCGAGTCATAAATAAGCAAAGGGAAGTTTTTGTTTTTAGACTCAGCAAAAAGTAAGCTGTTTCTCGCATGAGATCTAGAAACAAAAACATCCGGCCATGCTATTCATTTATGATTGCAGCCACCGCGGCCCCAACATCAATTCCGCATGCTTTACCAAGCAATTTCATAGAATCTACGTAGGTTATCTCTATTCCAGAATTCAAACAGAGATTTACAATCTTAGCTATCATACGCGGATCTGCATCTTTGGCAACAATAACTTCTAGTGCTGTACCAAGTTCAACACTTTTCGTAGCTTGCTTTGTGCCGACACTTAATTTCGACGCCTGCTTGACTTTGTCATATGTCATATTCCACATCCTCCAAAGTACAGGTAAAGATATTAATTTAGGCACACTTCGATATATTAGCATCTTGAAAGAGCAGTGTCAAGAAAATTGCCTGACAATCAACAGATTTATTTAAATAGTTGATGGTCAGGCGCCTTTTCTTCTAACTGATTGCGCTAACGGCTATTCAACCGTCACCGTTTCTTTTTCTGCTTGGTCTTCAGCAGCCGGCTCGGAATTAGGATCTACAACCCGAATGTTCCGGTAGCGAGGCATACCTGTACCCGCCGGAATCAGCTTACCAATGATAACATTCTCCTTGAGGCCCAGTAGCTGGTCCACTTTTCCTTTGATCGCTGCATCTGTCAGGACACGCGTTGTTTCCTGGAAGGAAGCCGCGGAAAGGAAGGAGTCAGTCTCAAGCGACGCCTTCGTAATACCGAGAAGGATCGGTTTCGCAACTGCAGGCTCATTATCCGCAAACAAAGCCACTTTGTTCGCTTCTTCGTATTCATGCATGTCAACGAATGATCCGGGCAGCAGTGTAGTATCACCCGCATCTACGATACGGATTTTACGAAGCATCTGACGAATCATTACTTCCACGTGCTTATCATTGATCTCTACGCCCTGGTTCCGGTATACGCGTTGAACTTCCTGAAGGATATAGTTCTGAACGCCTCGGATACCTTTGATGCGCAGCATTTCTTTAGGATCAATCGAACCCTCGGTTAATTCATCGCCCGCCTCGATCGTCTGTCCTACAACAGCCCTTACACGGGAGCCATAAGGAACAGCGTATACGCGGGACTCGGCTTCACCTTGTACTTCGATTTCACGGCGGTCCTTAGCTTCGCGAATTTCTTTAACGAGACCATCAATCTCCGAAATAATCGCTTGCCCTTTAGGATTACGCGCTTCGAACAACTCCTGAATACGCGGCAAACCTTGTGTGATATCATCCCCTGCAACACCACCGGTATGGAATGTACGCATAGTAAGCTGCGTTCCTGGTTCACCAATGGATTGTGCTGCGATAATACCTACAGCTTCACCGATTTCAACATGTTGTCCTGTCGCAAGATTACGTCCATAGCACTTCTTACATACCCCATGACGGGAGCGGCAGCTAAGAACAGAACGAATCTGCAGACGTTCAATACCTGCATCGATGATCGAATTCGCGATATTAGCTTCAATCAATTCATTACGATTGACGATCACATCACCAGACTGCGGATGACGAATCGTTTCGAATGCATACCGGCCTTCAATACGGTCAAACAAGTCTTCGATTACTTCTTTGCCGTCTTGAATTTTACTGACAATAAATCCTTTATCTGTTCCGCAATCATCTTCTCGAACAATTACATCCTGCGCAACGTCTACCAGACGACGGGTCAGATAACCGGAGTCAGCTGTACGAAGGGCTGTATCGGCAAGACCTTTACGAGCACCGTGAGTGGAAATAAAGTATTCCAAGACAGTAAGGCCTTCACGGAAGTTCGATTTAATTGGGAGCTCGATAATTTTACCGGACGGGTTGGCCATCAATCCACGCATACCACCAAGTTGTGTAATCTGGGATTTGTTACCCCGTGCTTTGGATTCTACCATCATGTTGATGGAATTGTATTTATCGAGGGATTTCATCAGGATATCTGTGATTTCATCCTTCGTTTTACTCCAGATTGCAATTACGCGATCGTAACGCTCTTCATCCGTAATCAAGCCGCGGCGGTACTGATTCGTAACCGTGCGTACTTTTTCCTCTGAATCTTCTAGAATCTTCTTCTTCTCTAAAGGCACGACAACGTCTGCAACAGCTACAGTAATACCCGCTTTAGTGGAGTAAGTGAAGCCGAGCTCTTTAATCTTATCGAGAATTACGGAAGTTCTAGTTGTATGGTAATTACGGAAACACTCCGCAATAATCGATCCTAAATAGTCTTTTCCTACTGCTTTGGCTTCCGGCAATTCTTCCATTCTAGCGCGAATATCTGCGCCTTTCTCAAACACGAAGTAATCGTCGGATGGACCGTTAAGCAGGTTTGCTTTGGTAGCATCGTTGATGTACGGGAAATCTTCCGGGAAAATTTCATTGAAAATGATTTTTCCGATCGTCGTAATCAAATATGCTTCCTGTTGAGCTGCGGTAAAGTTCTTCTTATTAAGAACTCTTGCAGGGATAGCTACACGCGCATGCAGTTCAGCTGTTCCGTTCTGATAAACAGATACGGCTTCGTTCACAGAGCGAAGAATCAGGTTAGCGCCTTTACCGTACTTGTTGTCCGTAGTCAGGTAGAAGCTTCCCAAGACCATATCCTGCGATGGCGTTACAACTGGCTTGCCGTCTTTCGGGTTCAAAATGTTGCCGGATGCAAGCATCAATACACGAGCCTCTGCTTGTGCTTCAGCAGATAGCGGTACGTGAACGGCCATTTGGTCACCGTCAAAGTCAGCGTTGTAGGCTGTACATACGAGTGGATGCAGCTTGATAGCACGGCCTTCAACCAAGATTGGTTCAAACGCCTGGATACCCAGTCTGTGCAGCGTAGGGGCGCGGTTCAGAAGAACGGGATGCTCTTTAATAACTTCCTCGAGAACGTCCCATACTTCCGGACTTACACGTTCCACTTTGCGCTTCGCACTCTTAATGTTATGCGCAAGACCTTTGTTGACCAACTCTTTCATTACAAAAGGTTTGAACAACTCAAGAGCCATTTCTTTAGGCAGACCGCATTGATACATTTTCAGGCTAGGACCTACTACGATAACGGAACGACCCGAATAGTCGACACGTTTACCGAGCAAGTTCTGACGGAAACGTCCCTGTTTACCTTTAAGCATGTGACTCAAAGATTTAAGCGGACGGTTACCAGGACCTGTTACCGGACGTCCACGGCGGCCGTTATCGATTAGCGCGTCAACAGCTTCTTGAAGCATCCGCTTCTCATTCTGAACAATGATATCAGGAGCCCCAAGATCTAATAGACGTTTCAGACGGTTATTACGGTTAATAACACGACGATACAAATCGTTAAGGTCGGACGTTGCAAAACGGCCACCATCCAGCTGAACCATCGGACGGAGCTCTGGCGGAATAACCGGCAGGACATCAAGAACCATCCAATCTGGCAGGTTCTTAGAATTACGGAATGCTTCCATAACTTCCAGACGCTTGATCGCGCGGTTACGGCGTTGACCTTGTGCGGTTTTTAGCTCTTCTTTCAGCATCTCAACATCTTTGTCGATGTCGATATCCTGAAGAAGCTTCTTAACTGCCTCAGCACCCATACCAGCTTGGAAGGCATATCCATACTTCTCGCGGTAGCTGCGGTATTCCTTTTCAGACAGAAGCTGCTTCTTCTCAAGAGGCGTGTCTCCCGGATCCGTAACAACATAGGAAGCAAAGTATATGATCTCCTCAAGCGAGCGCGGAGACATGTCCAGTGCGAGGCCCATGCGGCTAGGAATACCTTTGAAGTACCATATATGGGAGACAGGCGCAGCAAGTTCAATGTGCCCCATACGCTCACGGCGAACCTTCTGACGCGTTACTTCAACGCCACAACGATCACATACGACGCCTTTATAGCGAACACGCTTGTACTTACCGCAATGACATTCCCAGTCTTTCGTCGGGCCAAAGATTTTCTCACAGAACAAGCCTTCTTTTTCGGGCTTCAGTGTTCTGTAGTTGATTGTCTCCGGTTTTTTAACTTCCCCACGGGACCATGAACGGATTTTCTCAGGTGAAGCCAATCCGATTTTCATAAATTCGAAATTGTTTACGTCCAACAAGGAGCAACCCTCCTTAGAATATGCTAATTATGGGAAGGAGGCGGACTCTATGTCCGCCTTTCCTGTATCAATTGCAGTTATTCAGCTCCAATTTCTGCCCCTTCAAGGTTCAGATTAAGCTTATCACTCGTAGTGTCTTCTTCATCATCGAGTTCTTTCATCTCGATCTCTTGCTCATCGCCGGATAGAATCTTAACATCCATACCCAAGCTCTGGAGCTCTTTGATCAATACTTTGAACGACTCAGGAACACCAGGTTCTGGCACGTTCTCGCCTTTGACAATGGACTCGTAGGTTTTAACACGACCAACCACGTCATCAGACTTAACAGTAAGAATTTCCTGAAGAGTATATGCAGCGCCGTAAGCCTCAAGCGCCCATACTTCCATCTCCCCGAAACGTTGTCCGCCGAACTGAGCTTTACCACCCAGAGGTTGTTGCGTAACGAGTGAGTATGGTCCTGTGGAACGTGCATGGATTTTGTCATCGACCATGTGCGCCAGTTTGATCATATACATGACCCCAACTGTAACTTCACGTTCAAAGGAATCTCCTGTCCGCCCGTCATACAGCTTCGTTTTACCGTTACGCTGCATGCCGGCCTCTTCCATGGTGTCAAACACATCATACTCATGCGCTCCGTCGAATACCGGCGTTGCTACATGAATACCAAGCGCTCTTGATGCCATACCCAAGTGAACTTCCAGTACTTGACCGATGTTCATACGAGAAGGTACGCCGAGCGGATTAAGAACAACCTCCACCGGTGTTCCATCCGGCATGAAAGGCATATCTTCTTCCGGAAGAATACGTGCGATAACACCCTTGTTACCGTGACGTCCCGCCATTTTATCACCTTCAGAAATCTTACGCTTCTGAGCGATGTAAACACGAACCAGCTGATTGACGCCCGGCGGCAACTCGTCACCGTTCTCACGTGTAAATACTTTCACGTCGACAACAATACCGTCTGTTCCGTGAGGGACCCGCAGCGACGTATCGCGAACTTCACGCGCCTTCTCACCGAAGATTGCATGAAGCAGACGCTCTTCAGCGGTCAGCTCCGTTACACCCTTAGGCGTAACTTTACCAACAAGAATATCTCCAGCACCTATCTCCGCACCGACACGAATGATTCCGCGCTCATCGAGGTTCTTAAGAGCATCTTCACCAACGTTCGGAATATCACGTGTGATTTCTTCTGGGCCGAGTTTCGTGTCACGAGCCTCGGATTCATATTCTTCAATGTGAATAGATGTATACACATCTTCCTTCACAAGTCTTTCACTCAGCAGAATCGCATCCTCGTAGTTGTAACCTTCCCAAGTCATGAAGGCTACTACAACGTTACGGCCAAGAGCCAATTCGCCTTGCTCTGTGGATGGACCGTCAGCCAGAATGTCTCCAGCTTTGACCAACTGACCTTTCTGAACGATCGGACGCTGGTTAATGCACGTTCCTTGGTTAGAGCGCATAAACTTGTGAAGCTTATGTTTAATCAAGTTACCGTTCACTAGTTTGCCTTCAATCATCTCTTGACGACGAAGCCAAATTTCATTTCCCGCAACTTTTTCGATAATTCCGTCATGTTTGGCAACAATACAAACACCAGAGTCTTTCGCAGACTTGTGCTCCATACCCGTACCAACCAACGGAGCTTTCGGGATGAGAAGCGGAACGGCTTGACGTTGCATGTTGGATCCCATGAGCGCACGGTTGGAGTCATCGTTTTCCAAGAATGGAATTAACGCCGTTGCAACCGATACAACCTGCTTAGGAGATACGTCCATGTAGTCGACACGTTCTTTAGGAAGCGTCAGAATATCATCCTTATAACGGACGATAACACTGTCATTCACGAAGAATCCTTCTTCTGAAAGCTCTGCATTCGCTTGAGCAACAACGTAGTTATCCTCTTCATCGGCAGTCATGTAGACGATTTCTTCCGTAACAACGCCTGTTTTGGGATCAACATGACGGTATGGAGCTTCAATAAAGCCATACTCATTGATCCGCGCGAACGTTGACAAGGAGTTAATCAAACCGATGTTCGGACCTTCCGGCGTTTCAATTGGACACATCCGCCCATAATGGGAGTGATGGACGTCACGAACTTCAAAGCCGGCACGTTCCCGCGTCAAACCGCCGGGTCCGAGTGCGGATAGACGGCGTTTGTGCGTCAACTCAGCAAGCGGGTTCGTCTGATCCATAAACTGCGAGAGCTGGGAGCTTCCGAAGAACTCCTTGATAGCCGCGATAACCGGGCGTATGTTAATCAAAGCCTGCGGCGTAATTACGTTCGCATCCTGAATGGACATACGCTCACGAACAACACGTTCCATCCGAGACAGACCTATACGGAACTGATTCTGCAGCAGCTCACCAACGGAACGAAGACGACGATTACCAAGGTGATCGATATCATCGGTGTTTCCGATTCCGTGCAGAAGGTTTATAAAGTAGTTAATGGACGAAATGATGTCCGCAGGTGTAATATTCTTGACGGATTTATCAATAACTCCGTTAGAAATCACTTTAATTACCTTACCGTCTTCAATCGGTGAATACACATCAATCGTCTGGACAGGAATGATCTCTTCTCCGGCAACTCCGTTAGGAACAGAGTAGTCTTTGAATCCGATGCTCTTCTCCAGGAATGGAAGGACTTCATCCAAAAGACGACGATCAAGAACTTGGCCCGCCTCCGCAACGATCTCGCCCGTTTCCGGATCAATCAGCGTTTCTGCAAGACGTTGGTTAAACAACCGGTTCTTAATATGAAGCTTCTTATTGATTTTGTAACGACCTACATTCGCCAGATCGTAACGTTTTGGATCAAAGAAACGAGCTACAAGCAAGCTTCTCGCATTATCAAGCGTCGGTGGTTCACCCGGACGAAGACGCTCATAAATTTCAATCAAAGCTTTATCCGTAGAATCCGTGTTGTCTTTATCCAGCGTATTCCGAATATATTCATTGTCACCAAGCAGATCAAGAATCTCAGCGTCAGTACCAAACCCGAGTGCACGCAGCAGAACTGTCACTGGGATTTTACGCGTGCGATCAATACGTACATAGACGATATCCTTCGCATCGGTTTCCAATTCCAACCATGCCCCACGATTCGGAATCACTGTTGCTGTGTAAGTCTTTTTACCGTTCTTATCTACTTTGGTGCTATAATAGACGCTAGGAGAACGAACGAGCTGGGAGACAATTACACGTTCAGCACCGTTAATAATGAAGGTTCCGGTTTCGGTCATGATTGGGAAATCTCCCATAAACACTTCCTGTTCCTTCACTTCTCCGGTTTCCTTATTGATCAGACGTACCTTCACCCGAAGCGGTGCAGCGTAGGTGACGTCACGCTCTTTGGATTCGTCTACGGAATACTTAGGCTCTCCTAAGCTGTAGTCAATAAATTCAAGTACTAGATTCCCCGTGAAATCCTGAATAGGTGAAATGTCCAAAAGCATCTCACGTAGTCCTTCATCCAAAAATCCTTCATAAGATTTTTGTTGAATTTCGATCAGGTTGGGGATGTCAAGCACCTCATTAATTCGAGCATAAGTCCTGCGTTTGCGTCGTCCAAATTGAACAAGATGTCCCGCCAACTTCATTCACCCCTTAAGTCTACTCAGTTCATAAAAATAAATAAGAAAAACTTCTATCGACGTACACTTCATGGGCACCTCGTTGTTTGGGCACCCCCTTAAGGAAGGGCGTCTACGCCGAGCGCACGCTAACGGTGGAATTCTCCGATCTGATCAGAGAGCCCGTCCGAAGAAGCGACTGCAATGGATGGAGGTTTTTCTTGTTGATCCGCACAGTTATGGCATATAATACTACTTATCCTGTTAGAATTTCCTAAAATTTCAACATTATACTCAACGTTAGAAATTTTATTCATTTCTATTCAAAAAAACGCTTGACATTTTCGTTAAGGAAACACATCAAGCCCATCTTAATACTGACATTTTTTAATGATATCATATTAGTGTTGTCAAGTCAAAGTTTTTTTGCGTAAGGCGTATATTATTTGATTGCTTTCAAAATGCGATAGCCTTTATCCTTTGTAACTTCCTCTGCTTCTGTGAAAAGTTCCTCCATTTTAGCCAATGCAGATGGCGAACCCTGCTTTTTTTGAATCACGACCCACAACTCACCGCCGGGAAGAAGGCAATCCCAGGCCTGTTCGAATATCTCATGAACCGTTTGTTTACCTGCACGTATCGGAGGGTTAGTAAGCACAACAGTAAATTTTTGTTCCTTAACCGCTTCTAGTTTATCACTCTGCAGGACGGTCACATTAGTAATGCCATTATTCTTAGCATTTTCTTTGGCAAGTTCAACAGCCCGCTCATTAATATCGACCATCGTTACAAATCCTTCCGGACATTGCAGCGCAGCACTTAATCCGATAGGTCCATATCCACAGCCGACATCTAATACCTTTGCTTTTGAATCCATTGTCATAGTCTCGATTAGAAGACGACTTCCGAAATCGACGCCGCCTTTGGAGAAGACACCGGCATCCGTCTTCAAATCAAGTTTACGTCCAGCCAACCGCAACTCAACTTGCTGAGCCTTATGCTTTACTGTCGGCTTTTGCGTATAATAGTGATCCGTCAACTGCATTCTCTCCTTTTCTGCCATGTTGCACAAATTATATCCTAACTGTGATGATTCTTGAAATTAGCTTAAGCCAAACACATTTCTTTTATTAAATCCAAAAGAACCTCTTGAAGCCAGGCTTCAAGAGGTTCCCCGTTAAACCAATATTATTTCACTTCTACGGAAGCGCCAGCTTCAGCAAGTTTCGCTTGAACTGCTTCTGCTTCTTCTTTGCTTACTTTTTCTTTGATTGGTTTTGGTGCGTTGTCAACCAGGTCTTTTGCTTCTTTCAGACCAAGACCAGTGATTTCGCGAACAACTTTGATAACGTTGATTTTGGAAGCACCAGCGTTGTTCAAAATTACGTCGAACTCGGATTGCTCAGCAGCTTCAGCACCGCCAGCAGCGCCGCCCATTACTGCAACTGGAGCTGCAGCAGTTACGCCAAATTCTTCTTCAATTGCTTTAACCAGATCATTCAGTTCAAGAACTGTCATGCCTTTAATGGCTTCCAAGATTTGCTCGTTACTCATGGTTAAACCTCCATTATATTCATTCGAATTATTTGTGGGTAAAAATTAAGCTTCTGCTCCGGTCTCTTGCTTATCAGCCACAGCTTTAACTGCAAGAGCGAAGTTGCGAACAGGTGCTTGAAGCACGCTGAGGAGCATGGACAGAAGACCTTCGCGGGAAGGCAGGTCTGCCAGCGCTTTGATTTGTGCAACATCAACAACTTTACCTTCTACAACACCAGCTTTGATGCTAAGGCTGTCGTTTTTCTTCGCAAAATCGTTAAGGATCTTGGCTGGAGAAACAACATCATCTTTACTGAATGCAATTGCAGTAGGACCAGTCAGATGTGCATCAAGTTCAGTCAACTCTGTATTAGCAGTTGCACGTCTTACCATCGAGTTCTTAAGAACTGCGAATTCGATGCCAGCTTCACGGAGTTTCTTACGAAGTTCCGTTACTTGAGCAACGTTCAGACCACGATAGTCTGCTACGATTGTACAGGAGCTCTCACGCAGTTTTTCCGACAAGTCGGATACGATCTGCTCTTTTTCTGCTAAAATCTTCGCGTTTGCCATAGGTTACACCTCACTTCTTGTCAATCTTGTTTTCACCGAATCTATCGCAAGCATTTCTACTGCCTAAGCATAAGAAATGCCTTCGTAGACTCTACGAAGGCATGACATTTACGGATGAACCGATTTATATCATAACACCTCGGCGGGATATTAAGCATTCAGGCTAACCCTCATGCACCTGCTGTCTACGGTCTATATATTCGACTGTTAACTAACAACCTCAGTTATATTATCACGTTCGACATGATATGTCAATCGCAATTAACTTATCTGAAGGATTGGAGATTCACGCGAACGCTCGGGCCCATTGTCGAGGAAATCGCAACGCTCTTCAGGTATACACCTTTAGCAGCTGCTGGTTTCGCTCTGAGCAGTGCGTCGATCAGCGCTTTAAAGTTCTCAGAGAGCTTGTCAGCGTCGAAAGATACTTTGCCGAGTGGAGCATGAATTTGTCCCGCTTTATCCAAACGGTATTCGATTTTACCAGCTTTGATCTCTTGAACAGCTTTAGTAACGTCGAAAGTTACGGTACCTGCTTTAGGGTTAGGCATAAGGCCTTTACCACCGAGCAGACGTCCGAGCTTACCAACTTCACTCATCATGTCAGGAGTAGCTACGCAAACATCGAAATCGAACCAGCCTTGCTGGATTTTGTTGATCATGTCCAGATCGCCCACAAAATCAGCGCCTGCCGCTTCTGCTTCTTTAGCTTTGTCACCCTTCGCGAATACGAGAACGCGCTTGGTTTTACCAGTTCCGTGCGGAAGTACTACTACGCCGCGAACAGCCTGGTCTTGTTTTCTAGGGTCTACACCCAGACGAACAGCGATATCAACTGTTTCGTCGAATTTTGCCGGAGCTGATTTCTTAACAAGCTCAATTGCTTCAGCCGGCTCATAAAGTGCTTCAGCAGTGATCTGCTTAGCTACTTCGTTATATTTCTTACCGTGTTTAGCCATGTGTAATCCTCCTCTGTGGTCGTAACGGATTGCCCTCCCACTGTATTGCGGCTTCCGAAGGAAGCCAACGAATCGAATTAATCTTCGATCGTGATGCCCATGCTGCGAGCAGTACCTTCAACCATCAGCATTGCAGCCTCTACGGTTGCAGCGTTCAGGTCAGGCATTTTAGTTTCAGCGATTTCACGAACTTTCGCACGTTTAACCGTTGCAACTTTCTTCTTGTTCGGTTCGCCGGAACCTTTTTCGACACCAGCTGCGATACGAAGAAGTACTGCTGCCGGAGGCGTTTTAGTTTCGAATGTGAACGAACGGTCTTCGAATACAGTGATAACAACCGGAATGATCAGACCTGCTTGATCAGCAGTCTTAGCATTGAACTCCTTACAGAAAGCCATAATGTTCACGCCAGCTTGACCCAGTGCAGGACCGATCGGCGGAGCCGGATTCGCTTTCCCTGCAGGAACCTGCAGTTTCACCATTTTAATAACCTTTTTTGCCATGTGTGTGACACCTCCTTGCACGTAGTGTGGTTCGACGGGATCATTTCCCTCCCACCAGCAAAAGCCTATCCGCGAAAGAGACAGATCTGGCTAAGCTTTTCTTAAGGAACCAGCCAGAATCAGCAATCTGATTCCGCAAGAGAAACTTCCTCAAATAGAGGGATTTGAATCGATGCTGTCTACAGTTTCTCCACTTGATGGAAATCGAGTTCCAGCGGAGTCTCTCGACCAAACATGTTGACATGAACCTTAAGCTTACTTTTGTCTGCAATAATTTCTTCGACAGTACCGACGAAGTTCGCAAACGGACCTACCTTCACGCGAACCGTCTCTTTCAGATCGAAATCGATCTTAGGTTTCGGTTCTTCCATTCCCATGTGCTTCAGAATAGATTCGACTTCTTCCGGAAGCAGTGCTGTCGGTTTAGAGCCGGAACCCGTAGAGCCAACAAAGCCAGTAACACCAGGCGTGTTGCGAACAACGTACCAGGAATCATCCGTCTGGATCATCTCAACGAGCACGTATCCGGGGTAAACTTTACGCATGACGGTTTTCTTCTTGCCGTCTTTGTTTACCAGCTCTTCTTCCATGGGTACAAGTACACGAAAGATCTTGTCCGTCATATCCATGGATTCAACACGCTTCTCTAAATTGGCTTTGACTTTGTTCTCGTAACCTGAATAGGTATGAACGACGTACCATCTTTTTTCCATATTTGCCACCTAGTTCCTGAATTTATTTGAAGACAAGACGAAGCAACTCAGAGATCCCCAGGTCGAGCAAGTAAAAATAGACAGTCACGAAAGCCACCGTCACAAGGGTAACGGTCGTATAGCTGATCATTTCCTTGCGAGTTGGCCATTTGACCTTCTTCAGTTCGCTCCAGCTTTCGGTGAAAAACGAGAACGAGGAGCCGAAGCCCTGCTTCATTTTAGCTAAGAAAGCCACGCACTACACCTCCACAGACTATCTGGTTTCGCGATGAGCGGTATGTTCATTGCAGAATTTGCAGAATTTCTTGAACTCCATACGGTCTGGATGGTTACGCTTGTTCTTGTTGGACGTATAGTTCCGTTGCTTGCAACTTGTGCATGCCAGCGTAATGATAACGCGCATGTTGTACACCTCCCGAGATCAGGATCAAATACGCCCTTTTTTGCGCATAAAAAAAAAGCGATAGGGCTACCTGCAATACTTTAACATAACCGGTATAGGGTGTCAAGGATAAGATCCTGCGCCGTGCACAGCAAAAAGCCCCTTGCCGGATCCTGGGTTGTTCTCATTATCGGCCTTGTCTCAACTGTTTAAACCTAGTAAGTGCCCTGATAAAAAATGAATTGCCACATCAAGCCTCAGCGGGAAAGATATCACCGCATAATATTGTGTGTGCAGCAAGAAGGAAACATTAGCGACGGTCTCATCGGACCTGTTTTTATAACAAATAAAAAAACACCCAATCACTGAAGGGTGCCTTGTCTATAAATCCCGCACTTCCAAATAACGCTCAAGCTTGCGTTTGACTCGCTGCAGAGCATTGTCTATCGACTTCACATGTCGGTCCAGATCAACAGCTATTTCCTGATAGGATCTTCCATCAAGATAAAGCATCAGTACACGACGTTCGAGATCACTAAGAATCTCACCCATTTTGTCTTCGAGCCCGCTGAATTCTTCCTGATTAATAATCAATTCCTCAGGATCGGTTACCTTGGAGCCGCAAATCACATCGAGAAGCGTACGATCTGAATCCTCGTCGTAAATCGGCTTGTCCAATGAAACGTAAGAGTTAAGCGGAATATGCTTCTGACGGGTTGCCGTCTTAATAGCCGTAATAATCTGCCGCGTGATGCATAGTTCTGCAAAAGCCTTAAACGAGGAGAGCTTGTCTCCGCGGAAATCCCGGATTGATTTGTATAACCCGATCATTCCCTCTTGCACGATATCTTCGCGGTCAGCACCTATAAGAAAGTATGAACGGGCTTTGGCACGTACAAAATTGCGGTACTTATTGATCAGAAACTCCAGTGCATCGCTATTACCACTATGGACAGCGTCGACGATATCCTCGTCGGTCTTGAGTTCGTAATCCGTCATTCTGAGCTCTCTGAGGTCGACACTCACCAAAAATCCCTCCGGCCTGCAAAACTCCCATGATTGCTTAAAAGGATAGGTCAAGTATACATTATGTAATCTTACATCGTCAATGCAAATGAGAGATTAATTTCCAGAGTTTTTCAAAAGTTCCTGATGTTACTTCCCTCTTCTCCACCGCTCGAAGATTTCCCGCATCTCCTCATTCAACTTGCTATCGAAAGAGTTCCGGCCAGTTTCGGCCTCTTCCCGAATTCGATTATGGATCTCACCGCGGTTCTGCTTGATCTTAACGAGCAGTTCAGAAGCTGGAAGCCGCAGCGCCCCTTTGCCGAAAATCACATGCTGCTCGGTCATATCGGAAGTAGCTACGTAGATTTGACGGCGGCGGCCAGCCAATTGGAAGACCAGCCGTTCGATCAATTCGTCGGCCGTCTCCTTCTCCTTTGTGTAAAGAACGCTGAGCTTGCTCTGCACGTAGGTTTTGCCAAGCCCCGGCACCTGATAGGCATCAAACACCAGATAAACCTTAATACCCGAAAACGATTGATATTCCGCAAGTATCGCGATCAGCCTGTCCCTCGCCTCTTCCAGACTGCGGTCACGCAGTGCTTGAAGTTCCGCCCAGGCGCCGATAATATTGTAGCCGTCTACAATCAAGAATTCCTTCATGAGCGGTTAGCCTGTCGTGCGCTGTCTGACGACCTCGTACATCAGAACACCCGCTGCTACAGAGGCATTCAGCGAATTAATGCGGCCATGCATAGGCAGCTTCACAAGGAAATCGCACGATTCCTTAATCAGACGCCCTACGCCGCGGGCTTCATTGCCGATCACGAGGGCGAGCGGCAGCTTAAAGTTGCTGCGGTATACATCGTCCGCTGCCGTTACATCCGTGCCCGCTACCCATACGCCGCGTTCCTTGAGCTCACCGATCGTTTGGGTGATGTTGGTTACGCGGGCTACGGGCACATATTCAATCGCTCCCGCGGACGTCTTGGACACGGTCGCGGTCAGACCGACGGAACGGCGTTTGGGAATGATGACGCCGTGAACGCCCGTGCAATCCGCGGTGCGGAGAATGGAGCCGAGATTGTGAGGATCCTCGATTTCATCGAGGATCAGAATGAACGGCTCCTCGCCTTTGCGCTCTGCACGCGCGAGAATGTCGTCGATCGTGGCATAGTCATATGCAGCCACTTGTGCGACGACTCCCTGGTGCTGGACTTCCGGCGCCAGTTGGTCTAGTTTGCGCTTGTCGGCCGTCTGCACGACAATGCCTTGCTTCTTAGCCTCAGCCACTATAGGCTGTGCAAGCTGTTTCTGCGCTGATTCAGCCAGCCAGATTTTATGAATGGTGCGGCCGGAACGGAGTGCTTCGAGCACTGAATGTTTACCGCCGATGTATTCTTCTTCCATGTTGAGTCCTCCTAAAGGTTGTTCTTCTTATTGTCCGCATCGGATAGAGCTGCCGCGGTGAAAACCGGGCGCTGCCGGGTTCATCATTCAACCCTGCTGTCTGGATGCGTCTTCCGCCGCCTGATCTGCTGCGGGCTCAGTCGTCAAAGAAGCCGCAGCCGCTTCAGCTGCCTTCTCAGGCGTAAGCGAAACCTCCATCAGATACCTCAGTCTTTCCGAGGACTGCTTGTAATACAAATAGCCGATTAGACATTCAAAAGCTGTGCTGTGCCGATATTCCAGTACATCCGCATTCTTGGGGATAGTTCCGGATTTAGCATTACGTCCACGCTTCACAATATTAGCCTCTTCTTCTGTAAGCAGCGGCATCATATGCTGAAGTGCACGTGACTGTCCCTTAGCCGACACATAGCGCGTTGTCGTGCGGTGCAGATGGTTAGGCCGCTGATTGGGCAGGGAGATAACGTACTGTCTGACAAACATCTCATAGACGGCATCTCCGATGTAAGCCAGCACAAGCGGGTTGAGCAGTTCCGGCTTCTGGGCTGGCGGGTAGCTGAACAGCTGGGTATTCATTGGCAATGAGGGTTGGTTCATTTCCTGCGCCAGCGAATACCCTGCGGTGTATCCTCAAGATATATGCCCTTCTCAGTCAGTAAGTCCCGGATTTCATCTGCTCGCGACCAGTCCTTAGTCCGCCTCGCTTCATTTCTTTCCTCTATCAGCTTATCGATTTCCCCATCGAGCAGCTCCTCTCTCTCCTCCGCCAGAATACCCAGCACGGAATCAAAAGCACGGAAGCGACCCATCAGGAACCTTAGTGTAGGTGCCGATACACGGTCCTGCTGCAGAACCCGGTTAGCTTCAGACACAAGATCAAATACAGCCGTGATTGCGTCAGGCGTATTGAAATCATCATCCATTTTGGCAATGAACTGAGTCTCAATATCCTTAACTCGCTTCTCCACTTGATCGTCTAGCACATCTTCCTGCGCAACCGTTAAACGATGCTTCAAGTTAGTCACACTATTCTGAATGCGATCAAGCCCGTTCGTAGCCTGCGTCAGGCCATCTTCGCTAAAGTTAAGCGGATTGCGGTAATGGGAAGAAAGCATGAAGAACCGGAGTGCTTCCGGACGAACCTGCTTAACCACTTCCCGAATCAGAACCCCGTTACCAAGTGATTTAGACATTTTTTCATTATCAATGTTAAGAAATTCATTATGGAGCCAATATTTAGCCATCGGCTTGCCTGTGAGAACTTCCGTTTGGGCAATTTCACACTCGTGATGCGGGAAAGTCAAGTCGACACCCCCACCATGAATATCAATCGTGGCACCCAGGTACTTGTGTACGAGAGCCGAACATTCTATGTGCCAACCAGGACGGCCGTTCCCCCACGGACTGCTCCAGAAGATCTCTCCAGGCTTAGCCGCTTTCCAGAGAACGAAGTCCTGCGGATTTTCTTTGCGTTCATCGACTTCAATACGGATACCATACTGAAGCTCATCCAGATTCTGATGCGAGAGCTTGCCGTAGTCTTTAAAGCGGGAAGTACGGAAATAAACGTCTCCGCCTTTTTCATAAGCAAACCCTTGCTGAACGAGTGAATTGATAAACGTAATAATCACTTCCATGTTGTCGGTAACACGCGGATTAATGGAAGCCGGTTCAATACGCAAAGTCTCCATATCTTCCTTGTAAGCCGCGATAAAGCGATCCGCCAGTTCCTGTACCGTTTCGCCTGTTTCTTCCGCCTTGCGGATCATTTTATCGTCCACATCGGTGAAGTTAACCACATAATTGACTTCATAGCCGATATACGTCAAATAGCGCCGGACGACGTCAAAGAAAATAGCGGGACGACCGTTCCCGATGTGAATGTAATTGTATACGGTTGGACCGCAGACATACATTTTTACTTTACCTGATTCAAGGGGCTCGAATACTTCCTTCTCCCTTGTCATGGTATTAAACATTCTGAGTGTCATGCTCCCTGAGTCCTCCATTCTTTATCTTTTCTTTTTCTAATTCATTCTTCAGCTCATCGATCTGCAGCTGTAAAGAGCGGCAAATATCACCTACAGGGTCTGACACGTTACCATGATCCAGCCGGTTTACCCGGATGCCGTCCCGTTTCACTATTTTACCCGGTATTCCGACAACCGTACTGTTTGCAGGAACTTCTTTGAGAACAACGGAATTAGCCCCGATTAGAGATTGATCCCCCACTTTAAAAGAACCGAGCACCTTAGCCCCGGAGGAAATTACGACTTTGTTGCCGATCGTCGGATGACGCTTGCCCTTCTCTTTCCCCGTACCGCCAAGCGTTACTCCTTGATAAAGAATAACGTCATCGCCGATTTCACAGGTTTCGCCAATCACTACCCCCATCCCGTGATCAATAAACAGTCTATGTCCGATCGTGGCTCCGGGGTGAATCTCAATGCCTGTCATAAAACGGCTGAACTGAGAAACGATTCGGGCGATGACAAACCATCTTCTGATGTAAAACCAGTGCGCAATCCGGTGTGCCCATATGGCATGAAGCCCGGAGTAAGTAAAGACGACTTCAAACCAACTGCGGGCAGCGGGGTCGTTCTCAAATACCGCCTTGATATCGGAACGTAAAAATTTCCACAAGGTTCATCACCTTCTTATTCGTTCTAAAAAGCTTAGCTCCTACCTCTACTCTCTGCAAAAAAAGAGAAAAACTATACGCTTCTTCCTCAAAGAGAAAAAGCCTCCGCAGCCCGAAAGGCTGCAGAGGCGTGTTATCGCGGTTCCACTCTGCTTGGTGACTCTGAAGTCTCCCAACTTATTCGTTATTAACGGGAACGACCCGGCGGCACCTACGGACGATAAACGTCACTTCGGTGCAGCAGCTCGCAGGTGCATTTCCTCATAAAAGGATCGGATAACTTGCAGCCTGGCGGCCAATAAGCCCGCCTGGTTATCCTCTCTGAAGGTCCTTCTTATGTGTACTCTCCTGTTCAATGCTGTTCATGTACATATAAAGTTGGTTACAGTATAGCCCAAAACAGCCCGGTTTACAATAAGCTGCTTAAACGCGCCAGCACTTTGTCACGACCCAGCAGGTGGATCGTCATGTTCAAGTCTCTTCCATGCATCTGGCCTGTTAAAGCAACACGTATAGACATGAAGAGCTGCTTGCCCTTATAGCCGGTCTCGGCCTGCACATTCTTGAGCAGCTTCTGCACATTGCCGGGCTCCAGATCTGCCGCGTTCTCCACCTGCTTCAGGAAGCTTTGGAGAACAGCCGGTACATGCTCTTCCGCCAGGAGAGCGGACGCTTCTTCGTCGAAGACCAGCTGTTCGCGGAAGAACAGCTCGGACAAATCGACGATCTCCGCCGCGTAGCGGAGCTGCTCCTGGTACAAGCCCACGAGCTCGGTTGCCCAGCGAAGCTGCTCCTCGGTCGGCTCGGCCGCTACAAGGCCGGCCTTCTGCAGATGCGGGATAGCTAGGCCGGCCACTTGCTCCAGCGGGGCTTTTTTCAAATAATGATTGTTCATCCAGTTAAGCTTGTCCATATCAAACACGGCCGGACTCTTCGATACACGATCAAGATCGAATTGTTCCACGAGCTCTTCGAGCGTGAACATTTCTTCTTCCCCTACCGGAGACCATCCAAGCAGGGCAATAAAGTTAACAACCGCTTCCGGCAAGTAGCCGAGCTCGTTGTACTGCTGTACGAACTGAATTATCGACTCATCACGCTTACTCATTTTTTTGCGGTCCGGATTAAGAATAAGCGATAAATGCGCAAATTCCGGGAGCGGAAGCTGCAAAGCCTCGTAAAGCATAATCTGACGCGGCGTATTGGTCAGATGCTCCTCGCCGCGGATTACCAGCGATATTCTCATCAAATGATCGTCAAGAACAACCGCGAAATTATAGGTCGGGATACCATCCGGACGGACGATAATAAAGTCGCCGATACCGTTGGTCTCAAACTCGACCTCTTCTCTTACTTTATCCGTGAAAGAAATAATCTTATCTTTAGGGACATGAAAACGAATAGATGGCTTACGGCCGTCCGCTTCAAGCTGAGCTTTTTGTTCATCGGTCAGATGGCGGCATTTGCCGGAATACTGAGGCGTCTCGCCGCGTGCTTCCTGCTCTTCACGCTCCTGCTCGATTTCTTGTTCAGAGCAATAGCAAGGGTAAGCATTCTTGTCTTGAAGCAGCTGATCAATGAACGGACGGTACAGGTCAAGACGCTCCATCTGCCGATAAGGCGCATAAGGTCCACCCACATCAACAGACTCATCCCAATTCAAACCAAGCCAGCTCAGACCATCAAGCTGGTTTTGTACGCCGGACTCCACATGACGTGTCTGATCCGTATCTTCAAAACGGACAACGAATTGCCCGCCATTCTTTCGAGCCAGTAAATAATCGAATAGTGCGGTACGTGCTCCACCGATATGCAGATGCCCAGTCGGACTTGGTGCATAACGAACGCGGATTGGGGTACTCATGTAGGTCAAACCTCTCTTCCGTCTTCCCTTTTGGGATCGTATAAATAATAGTCTATGATAGCATACCTTTCACCAAACAAACAACAGATTGAGCTGCGATCCCTTCGCCTCTGCCGGTAAAACCAAGCTGTTCTGTCGTGGTTGCTTTAACATTAACCTGCTCCAGCTCCGCCTCGAGTGCCTCCGCGATAATTTCGGCCATTTGAGGAATATAAGGTGCCATTTTAGGCTTCTGTGCGATGATTGTTGAATCCACGTTCCCGAGCTTGTAACCCCGCTCCTTGGCTAGTCCCCATACTTTTTTAAGAAGAACCAGGCTATCCGCGTCTTTAAATTCCGCGGCCGTATCCGGAAAATGCTTCCCGATGTCGCCCAAACCGAGCGCACCAAGGATCGCATCCGTAATCGCATGCAGCAGCACATCCGCATCTGAGTGGCCGAGCAGACCCTTCTCATAAGGAATCGTAACTCCTCCAATAATACACTTCCGGCCTTCTGTTAATTGATGAACGTCAAATCCATTCCCGACACGAATCATTTGCTGCCGTCTCCTCTCCTGCTGCCCATGATCCATTCCGCCCAGGGCAGATCTTCTGGTGTTGTGATTTTGATATTATAGTAATCCCCTTCAACTACATGAACGGTCACGCCTGTTCTTTCGACCAGCATGGCATCGTCTGTGCCGACAAATCCATCCTGCCCGGCCATTTGGTGCGCCTGCAGAAGCAGCGAAAGCCGAAAAGCCTGCGGCGTTTGTATCGCCCACAAGCTTTTACGGTCCGGTGTTGACACGATATGCCCCTTGTCGTTTACAACTTTGATCGTGTCTTTAACAGGTACGGCCAGAACAGCCGCTTCCGTGACGGCAGCCTTATCCAGACAGGCTAGCACTTGCTGCTCGGACACCAGCGGACGCACACCATCATGCACAAGGACCCACTGCGTGTCATCGGGCAAAGCCTTTAGTCCCAAGCTCACGGAATCCTGCCGTTCACCACCTCCCGCTACAATGCGGGTGACCTTGTCCAATCCATATTGAACTTTATAAGATTCGCAGCGGCTGACGTCCCCTTCCCCTACAACTAGGACGATCGAGTCCACCTCCCGAATCCTTTCGAACAGCTCCAGCGTATGCACCAATATCGGTTTTCCCGCCAGCTCCAAGTACTGCTTACTCTCCGCCGTCCGCATCCGCGAGCCTTTACCGGCGGCGACGACAATAGCGCCGACTTTGTTCACTGCATTCCCTCCGGTTACCACCGGGCCTAATTCAGCAGTTGCTGCATATATCCAGCATTCTAACCGAACCCGGTGCAAATACTCTCCCTATGATAACCGTTTATTGCGCTTTTTCCAATAGCTTCGGCTTGGCGAAGATCATCCGTCCCGCAGATGTCTGCAGAACACTCGTCACCATGACTTCAAGCAGAGAACCTATAAAGTCACGTCCTCCCTCAACCACAATCATTGTACCGTCATCAAGGTAGGCCACTCCTTGGCCGTGTTCCTTACCGTCTTTGATCACCTGCACCAGAATCTCTTCGCCCGGCAGAACAACGGGCTTCACAGCATTAGCAAGGTCATTGATGTTAAGAACCGAAACCCCCTGAAGCTCACAAACTTTGTTCAAGTTAAAGTCATTGGTAATGACCTTACCCTGGAGCACTTTCGCCAGACGTACAAGCTTGCTGTCAACTTCCGAGATTTCTTCGAAATCACCTTCATAAATCAGCACCTTTACATCCAGCTCTTTCTGAATCTTGTTCAGAATATCCAGACCTCGGCGTCCGCGGTTGCGCTTAAGCAGGTCGGATGAATCCGCTATATGCTGCAGCTCTTCTAGTACGAATTCAGGAATAACCAAAGTTCCCTCAATAAACCCGGTTTTGCATATATCCGCAATACGTCCATCTATAATGACACTTGTATCAAGAATCTTATGTTCCTCCGGGTGCTTTCCGCGTCCGCCTCCCCCGCCTTTTTGGCTGGAAAACAAATCGGCTAGTTCGTCTCTTTTCTGATAACCGATCCGGTACCCCATCATTCCAAGTAAGACCGTAACGGTACCCGCCAAAATCACATGAACCCTTTCCAGGGCTGGAAACACAAGTACAGACACCAGCAAACCGATGACCATGCCAAAAGCGGCAGGCAGTAAATCTTCCGCTGGAAGCTGAGATAACTTACTCTCTCCCCTCCTCAAAAGATTCACAATCAGTCCCATCCCCAATAGCGTCAGGAGAAACATACCAAGAGCACTTGCACCTGCTACTGTATAGCTCATCTTCTCTGTGTCTGCAATTCCCAATAATCGTATAATGGCATCACTCCACCCGTAACCGAGCACACCACCCAAAACGGCCACAATCCATTGAATCCATCTCATCGTACGGATTCACCTCCATCAATGCAATGTATGAGGATAAACTCCCCTTCTACCAGTATGTTCCAAATATCGGCCCACTAAACGCCCTGCCTCGACTTTGATTGCCTGATCTGCTGATCTTCTATATAATAAAGATGAGATGAAATTCAAAATGAGGTGCATGAGATGAATGCCCTATCCCTTAAAGATTTCCAAGACCAGGTTGGCGAGTTGCTTCTTCGTCACCGTAGTTTGCTTGATGTCCTTTCCAAGGTTCAACAATCCAGCGCCGGTGTGAACCGTTCCGTGACCAAATCCATCACAGAATGCGGTTGTATCGAAGTAAATGCCAAGAAACAATCTTATTCACCCGAAATGACTCTGGATCAAGCTAAGGATGAACTGCAAACTCATTTGGAGGGTAACCTATGTGAACATTGCATGGATGCCGTTGCAGCCGAAATCGGGAAGCACCTTTTCTACTTATCCGCGCTTTCTAACCTGCTTGACGTTAATCTTGAGAAGGTCTTAGAAGATGAGTCCAAGAAATGTACGACACTCGGTTTTTTTAATTTGTCTTAGATATGAGTCCGAATAAAAAAGCATTTATTCTCCTCCGTTTCTTAACGGAAGAAAATAAATGCTTTTTTAAATCCAGTTCACAGCATAATCTACTTACCTATGTGAATTCTCAATGTTTATTGAGATAAAGATTAGGGATGAGATCCTGTCTTATAAAAGGTTATTGATATAAAAAAGGAAGCCTTACGGCTTCCTCCTTACAGATGTGTCTTAGAATTTGCCAGTTCTTCGACTTCCACGCCTTTACCTTTACGCTTCCTGCGGCGGAGAGTAAAGAGGCGATCAACGTTTTTTTTTAAGCCATATAGGGCATAAATGACCAATGGGATAAAAATCATTTTAGAAATAAAGGATGGTTCCTTGATTGCAATAACTACAGCTACAAGAACAATAATTGGCGTAACCCAGATCGCCGCTTTGGGAATGCCTGCTTTCTTGAAGTTAGGGTATTTTACATTGCTGACCATCAAATAGGAAAGCAAGATTGTGCTGACAAGAAGAACGAACACGTTAATTTCGTTATGGAACAACGCCAGTGTTGCGAGAATGCCCCCAGCTGCTGGAATAGGAAGTCCGATGAAATACCCAGGTGTTCCGGCAACTACATTGAAGCGTGCAAGACGAAGGGCCCCACAAATAGGGAACAAGGCTGTCACGATCCAGGCAGCCGCAGCAGGTCTGATATCGCCAAAAGCTACTACGTACATAATAAACGCGGGTGCTACCCCGAAAGAAATAACATCCGACAGAGAGTCCAGCTCTTTACCAAACTCACTTTGTGCATTCAATGCACGTGCAACTCGCCCGTCCAACCCGTCCAGAAGCATAGCCACAATAACGAGTACTGCCGCCATATCCGGATTCTCGTTAAAGACAAGAATAATGGCAAGAACACCTAAAAACAGATTCCCAACAGTAAACAGGCTAGGAAGCGATTTTGTTATCATATTAGTTTAGTCCACCTCTAAGTATACTTTACCCCATTAATACAAACAACGCGACTTCTCTCTTTAATTACCCTATGATTGTATGCAATTTAAATATGTCTGTCAATTAGTACTTGTTCCTGAATTCTTCGTAGACCCTGCTTAATAGCTCTGGCCCGGACTTCTCCAATTCCGTCAACCTCATCCAATTCTTCTATGGAAGCCACCGTTATATGAGGCAAGCGACCGAATTTTTCAACCAGATTATGAATGATGATGGATGGCAGTCTCGGGATTTTATTCAAGACTCGGAACCCACGCGGAGAGACCAATTCCTCCACAATAGAACTTGTATGGGGGTAGCCAAGCAGTCTGATAATATGATGCGGATCAAGCAGCTCTTCAGAGGACAGTCGCTTGAGTCCAAGAAGAATGTCTTTGATCTTATCCTCACTGAGCTCTCTGACATAGTCTTTGAGCAGCAGCCGTTCCTCAAGTTCTGTATTGCCGACAAGTTCCTCCAGCTGCATAGAAATAAGCCGGCCCTCTGTTCCGAGTTCCGTGATATAACGGTTTAGTTCATTCTTAATTCTTAGCACCATCTCTACCCGCTGGATGGCATTGGTGACATCATGCAGGGTAACGAGTTCCTCGAATTCAGAAGCACCCAGATTAATTAAAGACTGGTCCAGTTCTGTCTTGTACCGATCCAGGGTTTGAATAGCCTGGTTAGCCTTCGTCAGGATAACGCCAATATCCTTCAGTGAGTAGCGCAAGTTCCCTTGGTATAGTGTAATGATATTGCGCCGCTGGGAAATCGAGACCACTAACTTATTCGTTTGTTTGGCTACACGTTCCGCTGTACGGTGACGAATTCCGGTTTCGATCGAAGGGATCGACGAACTGGGTACCAGTTGGGTATTCGCATAAAGAATCTTCTTGCCGTCTTCGTTTAAGATGATGGCGCCGTCCATTTTGGCCAGTTCATATAAGTAATTCGGTGAAAAATCGCAATTAATGCTGAAGCCCCCGTCTACTACTTCCATGACTTCCGGACTGCATCCGACTACGATTAAAGCACCCGTCTTAGCGCGAAGCACGTTCTCAAGGCCATCGCGGAATGGCGTACCGGGAGCGACCAGCTGGAGCAGTTGGCTCATCACATCTCGTTTGGTTTCTTCTTTGCTCATGTTAATCCTCCTGAAGCATATCCGTTCTGTACAGTCTTGATGGCATTATCGCTTGTATCCTTGGTAGGAGGGAGATGCCGGTTTAAGCTTTCTCACGCCTGGCTCCTGCTCCGTCAGCCCAGTGCCGCGGATAAAGCTTCCGATACCGTGCTGACGCCAATCACTTCGATACCTTGCGGTGGCGTCCAGCCCTTAAGACTTTTCTCCGGCATAATAACACGCCTGAATCCGAGTTTCTGGGCCTCCTTGACCCGCTGATCGATACGCGATACACCGCGCACCTCACCGGTTAAGCCGATTTCGCCGAACACGGCATCGTAGGCCTGGGTCGGCATTTCCTTGAAGCTGGATGCGATGCTGATTGCCACAGCGAGATCAACAGCTGGTTCATCCAGCTTCACACCTCCTGCCACATTCAGATAGGCGTCCTGGCTTTGGAGAAACAAGCCTACGCGTTTCTCCAGAACCGCCATGATGAGGGAAAGCCGGTTATGATCTATCCCTGTTGCCATCCGCCGCGGGGAGGGGAAATTGGTAGTGGACACAAGTGCCTGAATCTCAACAAGAACAGGCCGGGTCCCTTCCATGCTTGCGACAACGGTCGAACCTGCTACACCCAGAGGCCTCTCGGACAAGAACAGCTCCGAGGGGTTGCTCACTTCGGCTAAGCCGCTCTCCAGCATTTCGAAAATACCGATTTCATTCGTAGAACCAAAACGGTTCTTCACCGCACGAAGCACCCGGTAAGTATGATGCCGTTCTCCTTCAAAATAGAGAACGCAGTCCACCATATGTTCGAGCAGCCGGGGACCGGCAATTGCTCCTTCTTTCGTTACATGGCCTACCAGAACGGTTGCAATGTTCTTGAGTTTAGCTATGCGCATGAAGTGGCTCGTGCATTCACGCACTTGTGAAACTGTTCCTGGTGCTGAGGAAACACTCGGATGATATACGGTTTGAATGGAATCGATGACCAAGAAATCAGGCTGTACATCCTGAATAGCCTCTTCCACGACTTCCATATTCGTCTCGCACAGCACATACAAGTTCGGAGAAACAGCATTCAGACGGTCTGCCCGCAGCTTTGTCTGCCGGATCGATTCCTCACCGGAGATATACAGCACTTTACGCCCTTCTTTCGTGAGCGAGTGTGAAGTTTGCAGTAACAGAGTAGATTTACCGATACCAGGATCTCCACCAACCAGAATTAGGGAACCGGGGACAAATCCTCCGCCCAGAACGCGGTTAAGCTCTCCATTATCGGTTAGCACGCGCTGTTCAGAGGTACTCTCTATGTTTATGATCGGAGTTGGTTTCTCTTTCGTCCGCAGAAAGGTTGAATTCATCCCCTGCGTCTTGATAACTGTTTCAACTTCTTCGGAGAAACTGTTCCATGCTCCGCAGCCGGGACATTTGCCGAGCCATTTGGGGGTCTCGTACCCGCACTGCTGGCAGATGAATTTTGTTTTCGTTTTGCTCATGGCGCGAAGGTCCTTTCTCTTTCTACGCTAAAACAAGGAACAGGTTCCAGCGTCATTCAAAGTTTACCATTTTTGCGAATGCTATGAAAGTACTTTCAAAAGAAAAAGCATTTTGCAGTACTCTTACAGTACCACAAAATGCTTACAATTTTATTACGATTAAGACATAGCGTTCTCGTTCTTCAGAACAACTAACGCTCCTTCTTTTTCGTCTATAGTAAGGGAGTCTCCCTTCGAAATGCTGCCTTTCAGCAGCTCTTCAGACAGGCGGTCCTCAATATGTTTCTGGATGGCTCTACGGAGAGGCCGTGCTCCATAACTTGGATCGAATCCCTCTTTGGCCAAGAAATTCTTAGCATTTTCGGTGAGCATGAAATCCACTTCCTGGTCTTTGAGGCGCTTGCGCAATTCCTCAGCCATGAGACTGACGATTTCAGCAATATGCTTCTCATCCAGAGAATGGAATACGATGATCTCATCGATCCGGTTTAAGAACTCAGGACGGAAGCTTTTCTTGAGCTCGTTCATGACTTTATCCTTCATGTTGTTATAATCTTTACCGGAATCCTGAACTGCCGTGAAACCAAGCGTGGAATTCTTCTTGATCATATCGGCGCCCACATTAGATGTCATAATGATCAGCGTATTGCGGAAGTCAACCGTACGGCCCTTGGAATCTGTCAAACGTCCGTCTTCCAGAACTTGAAGCAGAATATTAAAGACTTCCGGGTGTGCTTTCTCGATTTCATCAAGCAGGACAACCGAGTAAGGTTTACGGCGTACTTTCTCAGTCAGCTGTCCGCCTTCCTCGTAGCCCACATATCCTGGAGGCGCTCCGACCAGACGGGAAGTGGAGTGTTTCTCCATGTACTCCGACATATCTATACGGATAACCGCATTCTCATCACCGAATAGGGATTCAGCCAGTGCACGGGCAAGCTCCGTTTTACCTACACCGGTAGGTCCCAGGAAAATGAAGGAGCCCATCGGACGCTTCGGATCCTTAAGACCCGCTCTAGCACGGCGGATTGCCCGGGAGACAGCCTTAACGGCTTCTTCTTGACCAATTACACGATTGTGAAGGATATCCTCCATTTTCAGCAATCGCTCGGTCTCTTCTTCTGCCAGCTTGCGTACCGGGATTCCTGTCCAGCTAGCTACAATTTGGGCGATGTCATCCGGAGTAACCTCCGTGTCCATACGTCCTTGTTTTTCTTTCCACTCGTTCTTTGTGCTGTCCAGCTCTTCACGAAGCTTCTGTTCCGTATCGCGAAGGGATGCAGCCTTTTCGAATTCCTGGCTCTGCACAGCAGCGTCTTTTTCCTTACGGATATTCTCAAGCTTCTGTTCCAGCTCTTTCAGACTAGGCGGTACCGTGTAGGAGTGCAGCCTCACTTTCGAACCCGCCTCATCAATCAAATCGATTGCTTTATCTGGCAGGAACCGGTCCGTGATATACCGATCCGATAATTTAACAGCTTCTTCAATAGCCGCATCCGTAATCTTAACCCGGTGATGTGCTTCATACCGGTCACGAAGACCATGGAGAATCTGAATAGCTTCCTCCGGAGTCGGCTGATCGACAGTGATTGGCTGGAAACGCCGTTCCAGTGCTGCGTCTTTCTCGATATATTTGCGATATTCATCAAGAGTAGTGGCACCTATACATTGCAGTTCGCCGCGTGCTAGAGCCGGCTTCAGAATATTCGAAGCGTCAATTGCGCCTTCCGCACCACCTGCACCGATCAGTGTGTGAAGCTCATCAATGAAGAGAATGATATTGCCTGCCTGACGAATCTCATCCATGATCTTCTTGAGACGATCCTCAAATTCACCGCGGTATTTGGTGCCTGCAACAACGGAACCCATATCAAGCGTCATGACACGCTTATCTTTTAATGTCTCCGGAATTTCATTGTTGATAATTTTCTGGGCGAGGCCTTCGGCAATAGCCGTTTTACCTACGCCGGGTTCACCGATCAATACCGGATTATTTTTGGTCCGGCGGCTCAGAACTTGAATAACACGTTCAATTTCTTTCGAACGGCCAATTACCGGGTCCAGGTTGTTTTCCTTCGCAAAGGTGGTCAAATCCCTCGCCAGGCTGTCTAGCGTAGGTGTATTGACGTTGTTGCCACTCCCGTGATTGCTTGATACCACTTCACTGCTGCCTAGCAGCTGTAAAACTTGCTGGCGGGCCTTGTTGAGAGAAATGCCGAGGTTGTTTAACACTCTTGCGGCGACTCCCTCACCTTCACGGATCAGACCAAGCAGGATATGCTCCGTACCGACGTAGGTATGGCCAAGCTTTCTTGCTTCGTCCATAGAAAGTTCAATGACCTTTTTGGCACGTGGTGTGTAAGCGATATTGGAGGGCTGCTCTTGTCCACGGCCGATCAGGGATTCTACCTCGTCTTGAATTTTCTCAAGCCCGAGTCCGAGAGCTACCAGTGCTTTGGCAGCAATCCCTTCCCCTTCACGAATAAGGCCGAGCAAAATATGCTCTGTGCCGATATTGTTGTGACCCAAACGTACTGCTTCTTCCTGCGCAAGAGAAAGAACTTTCTGAGCGCGTTCCGTAAATCTTCCAAACATCATACTTAGCACCTCCATTGTAATTTCGAACGAAAACCGTATAGTAGCATTAAACGTTATGACACGGCATTGAATCGGCTGCGTATAATTTGTGCCCGCCGGATATCCCGATCATCAGGTGACAGGAGCGCTCCGGCGATTTGTTGCAGGAAACCAGGTTGTGTCATGACGAGAAGTTCATTCATCGTATGTGTGGGAACATGCTCAATTACTTGAAGGTCAATTCCCAGACGGACATCCGAAAGCCTTTGAGCGGCTTCTTTGGAGTCTATGATAGATGCATGCGTTAAAATCCCATAGGACCGCATAACCCGGTCTGTAATTCTAATCCGGGATTCCTGCATAAGCTGTTTGCGTGCAGCACGCTCATGTTCGATGATCTGTCTGGCTACACTATAAAGATTATCGATAATTTCTTCTTCCGACTGACCTAAGGTGATCTGGTTAGAGATTTGAAACAGGTTCCCCAGCGCTTCGCTGCCCTCGCCATATAATCCGCGAACAGTCAATCCAACCTGAGAAACAGCGGATAATATTCGGTTGATCTGCTGGGTAAGCACTAGCGCCGGTAAATGCATCATAACCGATGCGCGGATCCCTGTTCCCACATTGGTCGGACAGCTGGTAAGATAACCTCTCGTTTCATCAAATCCGTAATCCAAGTGGGACTCGAAGATATCATCAAGCTGATTGGCCAAATCCCACGCTTCCTTAATTTGAAAACCCGGGCATAAACATTGGATACGAAGATGATCTTCTTCATTAACCATAATGGAGATCGATTCGTTCTCATTTAGAATAACAGCACCATTACGAGACTCTGTTGCCAGGTTCGGGCTGATCAAATGCTTTTCAACCAGAATTCTTCTCTCCAGTTCATTTAACTCATGAAGCGGCACAAGTGTGAATTCACTAATCGTTTTTAAATCTTCATTCTGAAGTACGGCTGATACTTGTTCTAGCACTTCGGCAGACTGCTGGATCGTGGCCAACATCGGATAAGGGTAATCCTTTAAGTTCCGTGCAATACGAACACGGCTGCTTATCACAATGTCCGTATCCGGCCCGTCCCCTTTCATCCATTCGCTCAGTGCTTCTTCTACAAAATGTTTCAAAGGGAACCCCTCCTTTATTCCATCATTCAAAGGCATGAGGCAGAGCGATTAACCGCTGCTGTCAGCTGGCTTCTTGTCAAGATCTCGAATGCGGTCTCTTAATTGGGCAGCCTTCTCGAACTCTTCCTGCTCAATAAGTCCCTGCAGTTCCTTTTTGAGCCGCTCGATCTCACGTTTCTGTTCAATCTCTTGACCGGATCTTTTGGGCACCTTGCCGACATGGAGGGTATTACCGTGAACCCTTCTAAAAAGAGGGTCCAGTTTTTCCTTGAAACTTTGATAGCAATTGCTGCAGCCAAAACGCCCGAGTTTGCTGAACTGAGAATAAGTAAGCCCACAATGCTCGCAGCGTATAGGGCGGGCCTTGCTCATGGCTCCTGAGGATGGATCAAAGTCCAACAGCCCAGAAAGCAGGTTGTGAATCGAAAATCCTCCCGGTGTACCTGGGATCAGTTCGCCTTTCTCTTTGGCGCATGATTCACAGAAGTGAAATTCCGTCTTTTCTCCATTTACGATTTTCGTAAAATGAAGGCTTGCGGGTCGTTGACCGCATTCCTGGCATGTCATACTACCCCTCCTTATTTGCTCAGTAAGGATATCAGCATGGCTTTCAAAATCCGGGCGCGCACTTCATCGCGCAGGGGAAGCTTAAACTGGAGCACATCCCGTGATATAGCTGCTTTAATAATAGCAGCTTCCCGACGGCTAATGATTCTTCCTTCTTCCAACCGGTAGATTAATCCTTCAGAAGAAGCTTGATCTATACTATCACGAACGGTTGTCATGATGGTATCAAGCAGTGTACCATAGGCGTTTAATTCGATCTTCTGAATGCGAATATATCCACCGCCGCCGCGCTTACTTTCAACCACATATCCTTTTTCAAGGGTAAACCGCGTACTGATGACATAATTAATCTGAGATGGCACGCATTGAAATTGATCAGCAAGTTCATTGCGCTGAATTTCAACCGATCCCTCAGCACTTTGCTGAAGAATGTGCTTTAAGTATTGCTCAATAATCTCGGAAACATTACGCATCAATTCATCCTCCCCGTTACTTGAGAAGTAAATTGACTTTGACTTTCTTTGACCTTAACTTAATTATAATCAGTTCCTGTAAATTATGCAAGTGCCTGATAAGGGCTACTCTTTAATTATCCTTCTCTATAGTTTTAACGCTATCCTGTATTTTATGCAAATAAAGCAAAAACCCCTACGAATTTTTCATTCGTAGGGGTTTGATTTGTACCCTGAAAACTAGCAGCGAAAGATATACTAAGATCCATCCAAAGATCTTGTGGTGCACAGCCATAGGCTATGCTTCCGATGTTGGCCTCTACTCGCGTAAAGACCTGTAGGTCAAGCCCTCGACCGATTAGTATTGGTCAGCTCCACACATTGCTGTGCTTCCACCTCCAACCTATCTACCTCGTCGTCTTCAA
>NZ_LMXH01000010.1 GCF_001541095.1 Paenibacillus sp. FJAT-26967 | reverse complement strand
GCTCAAAAAGTTAATGCTGACGAGAATTTCTTCTCTGTTTAGCGTCCTGATTGCTCAAGACGTTTCAATCACTCGTTGTTCAGTTTTCAAAGGACAATCAAGGCTTGTCAGCCCTTGTCGTTAGCGCTTGTTTCAGCGGCGACTTAAATAAGATACCACGCTGACAAAGAGAATGCAAGCTTATTTTTAGAACAAGTTTAAATTTCTATTAAATCGGTTATGTGAACGGCTTACATTTCTTTTTATGGCAGATTATTACCGAGTTGAACTTTCAGCCAGCTAAAGCATACGTAAAAAAAGAAGACGCCCGACGGCATCTTCCTTCTGTCTGCTTATTCTCCTTGACGATCACGCATATGAGGAAATAATAATACATCGCGAATGGAAGGCGCATTGGTAAGCAGCATCACCAGACGGTCAATACCGATACCCAGGCCGCCTGTAGGCGGCATTCCATATTCGAGTGCGCGGATGAAATCATCGTCCATCTCATGAGCCTCGTCGTTGCCATGCTCTTTCTCAACCAACTGCGCTTCAAAGCGCTGACGCTGATCGATCGGATCGTTTAATTCGCTGAAAGCATTCGCATGCTCACGCGCTACGATAAAGAGCTCGAAGCGATCCGTAAAACGCGGATCTTCCGGATTCTTTTTGGCAAGAGGAGAAATTTCAAGCGGATGTCCATAGACAAATGTAGGCTGAATAAGCGTTTCTTCAACAAATGTCTCAAAGAATTGGTTTACGATATGCCCGAACGACATATGCGGTTCAACCGGAACCTTGTGTTCTTTAGCAAGCCGATGTGCTTCTTCATTGCTCATTTGCACGCTGAAATCGACGCCGACAACCTCTTTAATGGCATCTACCATAGAGATGCGCTTCCATGCAGGGGTAAGATCGACTTCATGGCCCTGATATTGAATTCTTGTAGTGCCCAATACTTCTTTAGCAATATGGGCGACCATATTCTCCGTCAGTTCCATAATATCCTTGTAATCCGCATAAGCTTCATACAATTCAATCATCGTAAACTCAGGATTGTGGCGCGTAGAAATACCTTCGTTCCGGTAAACACGTCCAATCTCATACACTTTCTCGAGTCCGCCGACAATCAGACGCTTCAAGTGAAGCTCAATCGCGATGCGCATATAAAGCTGCATGTCCAGCGCATTGTGGTGCGTAATAAACGGACGTGCGGCAGCCCCCCCTGCAATGGAGTGAAGGGTAGGTGTTTCCACTTCCAAATAACCCAGTCCGTCCAAGTAACGGCGCATGGATTGGATAATTCTCGAACGCAGGATGAAGGTATCCTTCACTTCCTGGTTCATAATGAGATCGACGTAGCGCTGACGGTAGCGCATTTCTACGTCTTTGAGGCCATGGTACTTCTCAGGAAGCGGAAGCAGTGATTTCGTCAGAACTTCAAGCTCCAGGACTTTAATAGAAGTTTCACCCGTCTTCGTTTTAAAGACCGTTCCTTTGACACCAACCATATCGCCAATATCCAGCAAATCAAAAGCACGGTACTTCGAATCGCCTAACGCATCCGCACGCACATAAATTTGAATTTTGCCGGAAAGATCCTGAAGGTGAGCGAAGCTCGCTTTGCCCATCGCACGCTTCTGCATAATGCGGCCCGCTATGCTAACCTCTATAGTTTGCTGCTCGAGTTCTTCCTTAGGCAGCTCCTGGTAAGCGTCCAAAATTTCTTTGGCCGAGTGAGTACGTACGTATTTATCACCAAAAGGATCGACGCCCATTCCACGAAGCTCGTCCAGTTTGTCGCGGCGAATTTGTAACAGTTCGTTTAATTCGAGTTCCTGACTCATGCTTTCAACTCCTATACGTTATCCCGTGATAAGCCTTCCTCGAAAAGCTTTCCCGCGCAGACATAGGCTCCCACAACTGCTCTGAAGCAGATTACCCGGTGGCCCTGCTGCGCTGTCTGTCTGTAATCATACGGTCTATTTTACGCGAAAAAAGCTTCCAAAGGAAGCTTTTCCTGCAATCACCTTCCGGGCGATGACCCGGTGATGTTTTATTTTTTGATGTCCATAATTTCATATTGAATAACGCCGGCAGGAACCGTCACGTCTACTTTAGCACCCTTTTGCTTACCGATGATCGATTTACCGACAGGGCTTTCATTAGAGATTTTGTTCTGAAAAGGATCGGATTCCGCTGTACCCACGATTGTGTATTCGACCAGTTCGCCGAACTCCAAATCCTTAAGAGTCACAATAGAACCTACACTAACGGTACTGGTGTCTACCTCGTCCAGGTTAACAATGCGCGCGTTGCGGAGCATCTTCTCCAGGGTAATAACACGGCCTTCGATAAAAGCCTGTTCGTTCTTAGCATCTTCGTACTCAGAGTTCTCACTAATATCGCCGTAACCGATAGCAACTTTAATCCGTTCAGCCACCTCCCGGCGCTTCACCGATTTCAAATGTTCGAGTTCTTCCTCAAGCTTCTTGAGGCCTTCTTGGGTAAGGAGGACTTCTTTTTCACTCATTCAAACCTATCTCCCGTCGTGTAAATTCAAGGAAATGCTATACGAATTCACTGATTAATTTAATACAAATTCGGAAAATAACCAACTTATTGCCTGATTATAGGGCAACGAATTACAAATGTCAATGTAACCCAGTGCCCCCTTTCCTTAGTGCAACGTGTGCTGTTCTTCCTGGTTCTCGGGACTATTGTCGAAAGAAGCCGAATAATCATCAAGTATGCTGACCATTCCCTGGCGGGTCGTCTGCTCCATGATGGAATTCTTGAGAGATGCGGCTCCTTTCATGCCTTTGAGGTACCAGGCCATGTGTTTACGCATTTCTTTAATGGCCACATGCTCGCCCTTCAATTTGATCAAGCGATCCATATGAAGAATAGCAATGCGCATCTTCTCCTGAGCTTCCGGTTCCGGCGGCAATTCACCCTTGGTCAGGTACTGCACCGTACGATACAGCATCCACGGATTGCCGAGGGCCCCGCGGCCGATCATGACTCCATCCACGCCAGTCTCATCAATCATACGCTTGGCATCTTCCGGTGTCACCACATCACCATTACCGATGACTGGTATCGATACGGTTTCTTTGACTTGGCGGATAATATCCCAATCGGCTTTGCCGGTATACAGCTGTTCACGCGTACGGCCATGTACGCTTACCGCAGCACCGCCGCCGCGTTCGACCGCTTTGGCATTATCGAGGACATAAATGTGTTCGGAATCCCAGCCGATACGCATTTTGACGGTAACGGGCTTATTTACCGAGCCTACCACCGTGCGAATCATTTCTTCAATACGCGAAGGGTCCAGCAGCCAGCGGGCTCCCGCATCACATTTTGTAATTTTCGGTACCGGGCAGCCCATGTTGATGTCAATAATATCCGCATTTGTATTCTCATCGACATATTTCGCGGCTTGCACCAGTGTATCCGTATCGCCTCCAAAAATCTGAAGGCTGAGCGGCTTCTCACGTTCATCGACAAAAAGCATATCCATAGTGCGGGAATTACCATGTACGATTGCTTTGTCGCTGACCATTTCCGCACAGACCAGGCCGCAGCCGAATTCTCTGGCGATTAGACGGAAAGCTGGATTACAAACGCCGGCCATAGGTGCCAAGACTACATTGTTAGGGGCGACGACGTCGCCTATTTTTAACATGTTCGATTTTCCTCCTATTTGCCGGAGGGCGGATTAAGCTCCTCCGGGTCAATGCCTAAGGCACTGGAAATTTTCTGAATCATTCTCGTATCCGGCTTGCGCGTTCCCCGTTCAATCGAACCGAGAATGGCTATAGAAACGCCGAGAAGCTCGGCAAGTTCGTTCTGGGTGTATCCTTTTAGCTTGCGGAATGCCCGGATACGCTGGGCCAATGCATTTTTTTCCATAACTTAACACCTTCCTTCCCATCCAGTTTGGCGAGCTGTCTCTCTAGGGATGCAAACGATGTGTTCGGTATATGGGAAAAAATATCTGCTAAGGGGACTAACACAAACGCTCGCTCCTGCATGCGCGGATGGGGTACGATCAAATCCGGGAGCCGGACTTCCTGTTCCCCGTAAAGCAGCAAATCCAGATCAATGGTGCGCGGCCCCCAGCGGATGTCACGGACGCGCCCGAGCAGTTGCTCGGTCTGCTGCATGACGGCAAGCAGCTCTTGCGGCGTTAAACTCGTCTTAACAACGGCCGCCATGTTCAGAAAAGCATCCTGATCTACATACCCGACCGGATCGGTCTCATAGATATGTGAGCATGCCGCTACATAAATATCCGGATGCGCATCCAACTGACGGAGCGCGTCCGCTAAATATTGCTCGCGGTCTCCTAAATTAGAGCCAAGGGCTATATAGGCAGTGATTTCTTGCCCGGTATTACTCATGAAATTAACCGCCTCCGGGTGATTTCGACCGTCACGCCTTCAAAATGGATATCAAAAGGCGGATGCGGTTTAATGACCCTCACGGTAACTTCATCGATACTAGTATAAGTTTCAAGAAGAGAGGATGCAACCTGCTCGGCCAACGCTTCAATTAATTTGAAGGTTCGCTTCTCGACGACTTCTTTTATTACCGCATATGCATCGGCATAATTGATCGAATCGTCGATATTGTCAGTCCGTCCAGGCTTATCGAGAGGAAGGCACATCTCCACGTCCACATAATACCGCTGACCTAATTTGTTCTCTTCCGCATAGACACCGTGATAGCCATAAAACTGCATGCGTGTAAGCGTCAATTTATCCATTGGGTCCTCCATTAGTTGCGTACAACTGATAATTAGATTCATTATTTATTCAGCAGCCACATATCGCTAAAGCTGTACACGCAGGTCCGACCCGCGGACAATCGCATCCGTCATGACGGCCGTACGCTTCATCTCCCGTACATCGTGCACGCGCACAATATCACACCCTTGTGCGATGCCAAGAACCACCGTCGCAGCCGTCCCCTCCAGAACATCCTCTGGAGGAAGCCCCAGCGTGGTGCGGATCATACTCTTGCGAGAGGTGCCGAGCAGAACCGGATATCCGAGATCCGCTATATCGCGGAGCCGGTTCATCAGCCACAGGTTCTGCTCGTGGCTTTTCGCAAAGCCGATGCCGGGGTCCAGCATGATATTCTCCGACGCCACTCCGGCATCCAGAGCAAGCTGCACGCTGTCCCGCAGGTCTTGAAGCACATCCGGCAGGAAGTCGTTGTAGACCGCCTCCTCACGGTTGTGCATCAGGATAACGGGACAGCAGGCTTCGGCCGCCACCCGCGCCATATCCGGATCGGCCTTGAAGCCCCACACATCATTGATGATGTGTGCCCCGGCCGCGATCGCCTGTCTGGCAACCTCCGCTTTGTACGTGTCTACGGAGATCGGCACATCAATGTACTTGACCAGTTCCTTGATTACAGGCACAACCCGCTGCAGTTCTTCTTCAAGAGAGACTGGCTCGTGGCCTGGCCGGGTGGATTCTCCCCCGATGTCAATCAGATCAGCCCCCTCTTCCACCATCCGAACCGCATGACGGACCGCCTGCTCTTGCGCGAGATAGGCGCCGCCGTCGGAGAAAGAATCCGGCGTAACATTAAGAATACCCATAATTTGAGTACGCCGGCCGAGCTCCAAATTTATTTTGCCCATCGAAAAAACGCGATTCATTGGCCACCAACCTCCTAACTCCTTGCTTCTAAAGCACTTTAAGGAAAAGTCTGCTATTATCCATGAAGCCTAGCCGCCCGTGCTTGTCTGTGTATGATGTTGATACAACTCTGCCAGACGTCCGGTCAGCCGGCCCGGTGTACCCGTCCCTATTCTGGTCTCATGCCCGTGTTCGTCAAGCAGCCGATCCACAGCGACTATTTCTTGAACAGAATTGGTCATGAAAATTTCATCCGCACCGGATAGAGTCTCCCTATCGAAGCATCCTTCGATTATTTGCAGCCCGCATTCCTCTGCCAGCCTCATCACGTAAGCTCTTGTAATACCAGGCAGTATACCCGTCTCCAAGGATGGAGTAAAGCAGATTCCGCCTTTGATCCAGAATAAATTGCTCACAATTCCTTCCGCTACATGACCGTCATCTGTCAAAAAAAGTCCCTCGGCCCCTGCCGCCCACGGATAGGTCATGAGTTCCCTTTTCGCGAGAATATTGTTCATATAATGAAAGGACTTGCGACGCAGCGTTCCTTCGGGCGAATTTCTTCTGACCTGCAGAAACTGAAGCGGACGGGTAGAAACATTGTCTGCTAAGCGGGCAGGAAGTTCTTTGATATAGAGAATTTCTGTAGGCTCTTTATAAGAAGAACCGGATGGCAGACCCAGCACATCTACTCCGGCAGAAATCGTGTACCGGATATACGCATCCTGAAGCTGATTAACTTTCAACAGATCATAGACTCGAAGTTGTATATCCTTCACGCTTGATCGCAGAGGTATACCAAGCTCCCGGCAGCCTTCCTGCATCCGATCCAGATGTTCTTGTAGCAAAAAGGGTTGTCCGTTATACGTGCGAAACGTCTCGAACAGCCCCATGCCATATAGAAAGCCGTGGTCATAGACTGAAACCACCGCTAGTTCTTCCTCTATGATTTGACCATTAAACCATATTTTCATGCTTTTACCTCCGCTGACACCTTCATGGACAAAAAATTATTCAAGAGCGCATGACCATGTTCGGTACTAATGGATTCGGGATGAAATTGCACACCTTCAATCGCATATTCCCTATGACGAAATCCCATGATTTCACCCTCCGGTGTAGCGGCACTGATTTCAAGACAATCGGGAAGTGTCTTCTTATCAACAATCAGGGAATGATAGCGAGTAGCGGTATAGGGTGAAGGAATGCCTGTAAAAATGCTCTTCCCGTCGTGTTGAATGAGCGAAGTTTTACCATGCATCGGCCTGACTGCCCGTATTACATCCCCGCCAAAGGCCTGGCCTATCGCTTGATGCCCGAGGCAGACACCGAGAATGGGGATTTGCCCCTTGAAACGGCGAATCGTCTCCAGACTAATCCCTGCATCATTAGGCGCGGCGGGACCCGGAGATATTAGAATATGGTCGGGAGCCAGCTGCGCGATCCCCATAATGTCTATAGCATCATTACGTTTTACGACAATATCATGTCCCAGTTCGTCCAAATACTGCACCAAGTTGTATGTAAACGAATCGTAATTATCAATGACAAGGATCATGCTCTCTTCCCTTCTGGCTCATGCTGTTCTTGCTAGGCCGATGCTGTTGTAGTGACAATGTCACGATTGTCACTTAGTATACTTGAATCGCAAGCAAATAAAAAGTCTTCAGCTGTAGACTACAGCTGAAGACTTGGAAGGGCGGCTTGCGTCCATCGCTATCTTTATTGCTCGTCGAACTGGTAAAGCGGCGTGCTCAGGTAACGTTCTCCGTTACTAGGAATTACAGCGATTACACGCTTGCCAGGTCCAAGTTCCTTGGCTACTTTGAGCGCTGCATAAATCGCCGCTCCCGATGAGATGCCACCCAAGATACCTTCCTCACGCGCTACACGGCGGGACGTTTCGAAAGCATCGTCGTTATCTACCGGAATAATCTCACTGTAAATTTCCGTGTTCAGAATATCCGGTACGAAACCGGCTCCGATACCTTGAATTTTATGAGGACCTGGTTTGCCGCCAGACAGAACAGGAGATGCACTTGGCTCAACAGCAACAATTCGAATTCCAGGGAAATTCTCGCGAAGCACTTCGCCTGTTCCTGTAATGGTACCGCCTGTACCGATCCCCGCAATGAAGGCATCCAGCTTACCGTCATGCCCTTTAATCGCTTCAACGATTTCCGGTCCGGTTGTTTCGCGGTGAACCTTCACATTAGCCTGGTTCTTAAATTGTTGAGGAATGAAATAACCCGGATTCTCAGCTTGCAGCTCCTCTGCTCGGCGGATCGCGCCCTTCATGCCTTCTGCTCCAGGAGTGAGGACAAGCTCAGCGCCATAAGCGCGAAGAAGGTTGCGGCGCTCCATGCTCATCGTCTCCGGCATGACCAGGATAGCGCGATAGCCCTTAGCTGCCGCTACCATTGCCAGACCAATGCCAGTATTCCCGCTCGTTGGTTCCACGATGGTATCACCAGGCTTTAATTTACCTTCTTGCTCAGCCGTTTCGATCATCGAAATAGCAATCCGGTCTTTCACGCTAGAACCCGGATTCTGGTACTCAAGTTTAACATAAATTTCCGCACTGTCTTCCGGTACGACCCGATTTAATTTAACTAGCGGAGTATCCCCGATTAATTGTGTAATATTCTGCACCAATTTAGCCATGCGTGTCACCCTCCCAAAATATAAAAAAAATGAAAGTTATTCCGAGTTGTTAGGTTGGTATTATATCCCTAATATTATCAGTGCTCGCGCCCCTTGTCAACTCTACACATTTCCAGCTAAGGTTTCAAAGTGGATTCCACAATAACCGCCTGCCATTTGGTGCGGATGTTAATCAAATATTCGTTCAGGGAGGGTCCTTCCTGTAAAGCAAGCATCTTACGGACCGATTCCCGGATCACGGTATTCTCCTGATCTTTCTTTTCCCTTTTCTCTGAAAGAAGAATAACGGCATAACCGTCCTTGATCTTAATCGGTCCGCTTATTTGTCCCACTTCCAGTTTACGGGCGGCCTCCATAATAGGCGCTGGTTGAAAAGGATCCCCCTCTTCCACCCATCCGAGATCTCCGCCCTGGCTGCCGCTTTCGTCAATCGAACGGTCCCGCGCCAATATAGCAAAATCTTCTCCACTGTTGTAAGCTTTGATCGCTTTCTTAGCTTGATCCAGTGTGGACAAGATTATTTTATGCAAATGCCATTCATCCGCTTGTTTAAATAATTCCGGGTTTGCCTGTATGTACTGGTCTACTTCCGTGTCGGAAACAACTATCTGACGGATTGCCAATCTCTCATGCAGCAGCTTGTAGTGCAAATCTTCTTTAATTTCTTCTTTACTCAAACCTAGCTGCTCTTGCATCGAAGCGAAATAAGCTTCTTCATTGTCATATCCCTGCTGCATTTGCTTTAATTCACGGTCCATCTCCGCTGCGCTTACTTCGACTCCCAATTCCTTGGCCTCTAAACGGAGCGCCTCTCGGTCGAGCATCCGGTTAAGCATTTCCGCACCATAGTGTTTGGTCAATTTCTCCGCTAACTCGCCTTGTGTAAATTCGCGGCCGCCTATTCTGGCCACGACGTGCTGGCTGGACTCAGCACCTGGTGACTGGTCTGCTCCCGGCTGCTTAGCTCCGCCCATCTCCGTCAAATACAGCGATAATAGGACAATAATCCCTACCGACAAAGCGAGGATGGCTCCCCACAACACTTTTACGTTGTGCATGCTCTCTCCCTCAAAACTATTTCTTTATATTCTTCACCATAGCTTGAAGCTGCTCGCCTTCAAATTGGTAAGCCTCGTTGCAAAAGTGGCAAACAACTTCAGCTCGTCCTTCTTCTTCCATGATGGCTTCTAATTCCTCATGTCCCAAGCTTATCAGCGTCTGTTCAACTCGTTCAGCGGAACATTTACACTGGAAGAAAACCGCTGAACGCTCCATAATTTCCACATCCGGCAGTAATCCCTTCAGAATTTCTTCCAGCGATGCCCCACTGTCAAGCAATGTGGTAATCGGTTCAATGGTCGATAATTGCGTTTCAATTGCTGTAATTTCATCATCCGTTAAACCTGGCAGCAGTTGAATAATAAACCCGCCGGAAACTTTGACAGTCCGGTCTACGTCTACAAGCACTCCAAGCGCTACTGCAGAAGGTGTTTGTTCGGATTTTGCAAAATAATAAGTAAAATCTTCAGCGAGCTCACCCGAAACAATCGGGATACTTCCTCTATAGGCTTCCTTCATGCCGAGATCCTTGATTACATGCAAAAACCCGTCCGTTCCGACGGCTCCAGCCACATCCAGCTTCCCTTTGGCATTCAGGGGTAAATCCACATCCGGATTGTCTACGTACCCACGCACTTCTCCTTTGGAGTTGGCATCCACAACAATCGAGCCGATCGGACCTCCGCCCTTAATTTGTAGAGTCAGTTTTTCTTCCCCTTTAAGCATGGCACCCATCATCAGACCTGCCGCTGCCGTTCTTCCCAGTGCGGCCGTTGCTGTAGGTGTCGTATGATGACGGCGGCGCAGTTCCTCTGTAATCGAAGTGGTCAGAACGGCAATCGCCCGTACTCTTCCTTCGAGAGCTGTTCCGCGGATCATATAATCATTCATCACATAACCCCGTTTCTTGTTAGTTGTCTGCTGAGCGTGATCTTAATCCTGTTTGGCATTCTTGGCATAGATAAAGCGCAGCCCCTCAAGGGTAAGCATGGGATCCACCACATCAATTACCCGCGATTCGCTGGCGATGAGCTCCGCGTGACCTCCTGTCGCGATCACTTTGGGAGTCACATTATATTCTTCCCGGATACGGGTTACAATACCATCCACTTGGCCTACATAACCGTAAATAATTCCCGCCTGCATGGCGGAAATTGTGTTACGACCCACCACACTCTTGGGCTTAATAAGCTCTATGCGGGGCAGTTTGGCTGCTCTTTGGTACAATGCTTCAGTAGAAATGCCTATGCCCGGCGCAATTGCACAACCGAGCAGCTGCCCGTTTGCATCAATATAATCATAAGTCGTGGCGGTGCCGAAATCAACGATGATGCAGGGCGAACCATACAACTCGATAGCCGCCACGGCGTTGACAATCCGATCGGCCCCTACCTCTTTGGGGTTATCTACGCGGATGTTGAGTCCGGTCTTGATTCCCGGGCCTACAATAAGCGGAGTTCTCTTCATATATTTTAAACAAAGCTGTTCAAGCGCAAACATGAGCGGCGGCACAACAGACGAAATAATGACGCCCTCAATCTGATCGTTGCGAATGCCTGCATATTGGAAAAGATTATGAAACATCATGCCATACTCATCTACCGTTGCCGAACGATTTGTGCTAAGTCTCCAATGATGCAGCAAATCCGAGCCTTTGTAGATACCCAGAACAATATTCGTGTTGCCGACGTCTACGACTAAAATCACAAGGAAACCCCTTTCTGTTCGTTCAGATCGAGGCTGATGTCAAGGGCAGAGACCGAGTAAGTAAGCCTTCCGACGGAAATGACATGCACACCTGTTTCCGCAATTGCTTTAATGGTTTCCAATGTGACCGAACCTGATCCTTCAATTATGATATGGGGAGCCTGACTCTTAATGATAGCGACTGCCTCGGCCATTACTGCGGGCTTCATATTGTCCAGCATGATAATATCGGCTCCCGCGGCGATTGCCTCGGCCAGCTGATCAAAATTCTCCACTTCTACTTCGATTTTCATCGTATGCGGTATACGTGAGCGGGCCGCTCTTATCGCAGGAGTAATTCCACCGGCTCCTTTAATATGATTATCCTTAATCATCACCGCATCATACAAACCGAAACGGTGATTGTATCCTCCGCCTACACGAACCGCGTACTTTTCTAAAAGCCTGTGTCCCGGCGTTGTCTTACGGGTATCCACAAGACGTGTCGGAAGGCCCTCCAGAGCGTTCACGTACTGCCTGGTACGCGTCGCAATGCCCGATAACCGCTGCAGCAAATTCAGAGCAAGTCTCTCTCCCAGCAGAATACTGCGGGTATTGCCTGTCACGATCGCAATGACGGTGCCTTTCGGAGCAAATTCACCTTCTTTAATTTGCGCATTAAATTGAAGCGAAGAATCCACTTCAGCAAATACTTCGGCTGCAATGCGCAGGCCGGCTACAAAACCGGACTCCTTCAGGTGAATGAGAGCTTTACTATGTTGATCAGCAGGAATCGTACTCATGGTAGTCATATCTCCGGTTCCGATGTCTTCATCGAGCCACTGCCGAATGCTTTGTCTAATTTGTTTAAAGTTTAATTCCATCATTAAGTATCCACTCCTCCGTCAGACCGCATTCACGATTGAATACGGTATGCTTCAGCCACTGCTCATCGCTGCGCAGCGGGTAATCTTCACGATAATGACCGCCGCGGCTTTCCTCGCGCCTAAGAGCAGCCTCTGTCGTTAACAAGGCACATGTCAACAGGTTGGCAAATTCATAATCCTCTCTCCGGGACAAGCAGGAGTCAAACATCGGCAGGTGCCGCTGCAGCTCCTCCAGGCCTCGTTTCAGACCTCTTTCATCCCTGCGGACTCCTGCATAACGAACCATAACTTTTTGCAGCTTCAACCTTTTCTCCACCATAGCCTGCTTGGGAGGTTCCAGACGCAGATTGTGTGAAGGTATGTAATCCAGTATAACGGGTCCGAGCGAAGGAAGCGATTGAATCCGCCTAATGATTCGCTTTCCGAATACGATTGCTTCCGAGAGCGAGTTACTGGCGAGACGGTTAGCTCCATGAACACCGGTGGAGGATACCTCGCCGCAGGCAAATAGGCGCTTGATATTGGTTTCTCCATGAAGGTCTGTCTTCACTCCACCCATCATATAGTGGGCGGCAGGAGCGACAGGAATCCAATCTGTGGTCAGATCCAAGCCTATGCCGAGACAAGTCTCGTAAATGGTCGGGAACCGGTGTTTGATCATTTCCTCGGACTCATGCGTAATATCCAGGTAAATAAAGCTTGATCCGGTTTCTTCTATTTCACTGACAATAGCTCTAGCCACAACGTCACGGGGGGCAAGCTCCAGCTGCGGATGGTATTTTTCCATAAATCGTTCGCCTTTAATATTACGCAAATAGGCCCCTTCACCGCGAACAGCTTCCGATATAAGAAATCGGGGAGCACCTGGATAAAAAAGCACCGTAGGATGAAATTGAATAAATTCCATATCTTGAATATCTGCGCCCGCCCGGTAAGCTATCGCAACTCCATCTCCTGTAGCCACGTCCGGATTCGTCGTATAGCGGAATAGTTGGCCTGTTCCGCCCGTACATAAGACTGTAGCGCTGCCTTGTACGTAAATACGCTGGCCATCCGGCTTCTGGACAAGAGCCCCCCTGCATTCGCCATCTACCGTGATCAGATCAATGACGATGTGATCGTCCCACAACTCAATGTTCTCACTACGCTTTGTTTCCTCCGATAGAGCTCGTACGATTTCTGCCCCGGTCGCATCTCCATTGGCGTGTAAAATGCGGCGCTGGCTATGAGCGCCTTCTTTAGTTAAGGCGATTTCACCATTCTCTAAGTCAAACTTGGTTCCCATCCGGATCAGATCCTGCACCCCCGCAGGACCCTCATGAACAAGGATATCAACGGCTTCGCGTGAACAAAGACCGGCACCAGCAGCGAGCGTGTCTTGTGAATGGTATTCGGGTGAATCATCATCCGATATGACAGCTGCAATCCCGCCTTGCGCATATCTCGTATTGCTGTCCAGCAGTGACTTTTTAGTGATTAGCAGAACTTGCTTAGTCTCACTAGCCTGCAGAGCCGTGTATAACCCTGCAATACCGGCACCAATGACAATAACATCAGTGTGGTAGTGCGGGATCGCGCTTAGATCCGTATCTGTTAAATATCTAGGTATCATTCGGTCCCACCCGTACCTTAACAAAGAGAGTAGCGCATGCTACTTGACTTGTAACATGCGCTCTAAGGACAATCTTGCTTTTTCAGCCGTTTCCGGCGTTACATAAATCTCCGGCTGCATCGTCTCGAGGCACCGCACTACTTTTTTAAGATTATTTACTTTCATATTCGGACAAACCAAATATTTGGTTGCAAAATGAAACGTTTTATCCGGACTGTCTTTACGTAATTGATAACCGGTCCCGTCCTCTGTGCCCACAATAAATTCCTGGCACTCCGATTCACGGCAATATTTGATGATCGCTGTTGTGCTTCCCACAAAGTCACCCAATTGAACGACCTCAGGCCGGCATTCGGGATGAACAACAAATTGTGCGTTAGGATGGGCAGCTTTCATCTCTTCCACATCTTTAACGGTCAGCATATCATGGGTGTTGCAGTAGCCTTCCCAGATAATCATTTTTTTGTTTGTGAATTTTGATACATAGTCGCCCAAATTTTTATCAGGTACCCAGATAATCTCTTCTGCATCAATAGATTCTATGACTTTTCTTGCATTAGCAGAAGTACAGCAAATATCCGTTTCTGACTTTACTTCAGCAGAGGTGTTGATGTAAGCAACGACTTTGGCTTTGGGATGCTGCTGTTTGAGAGCACGAAGCCCGTCTACATTCACCATATCCGCCATAGGACAGCCCGCTCTCTCATCAGGAATGATCACGGTCTTACCGGGTGCCAGAATCTTAGCGCTTTCTCCCATGAAGTGTACACCACAGAAGACGATGACATCCGCATCGGTTTCCGCAGCCTTCTGAGCTAGAAGAAAGGAGTCTCCACGAAAATCAGCAATCTCTTGAATTTCGTCACGCTGGTAGTAATGGGCTAGAATAATTGCATTACGTTCTTTCTTCAGCTCTATAATCCGCTCTTTAAGCAGCTTGTTCTGTTCTGCTTTTCTTTCAAGAGCCAATGCCTCCATAATTGCATCCTCCTTATATGAAGCGGCACGCCTATAGCGGTGATTGGCGATAGCGGCTATCCTTACGATCCAAAAACTTGTGTATAAGTTTTAAAGTTTCACAACTAAATTTACACAACATGCTCGGAAGTGTCAATCCGTAATTGGTTATCTGAATATAGAAAAACCGGGGGTCCAGCAGGACCTCCGGTTCTATAACTATCTATTTCAACCGCTTCGTTTAAGCTTGATTTTTACCGTCATCATCCGGTTTATCCGGTGGGTTCAGCGGGGTGCGTTCCGGTGTCTCTGTTTTTAGTTCCACTTCAGGAGTCGGCTCCGGTTTGTCGCCCTGGCTCTGAATTGTCACTTTCACTTCGTCGTCTCCGGAAATTTTACCACTCTCAAGCAATTCCACGATCTGCTCTTTGTCCAGTGTTTCTCTTTCGAGAAGCGTCTGTGCAACGAGATGGACTTTATCCTTGTGCTCATTCAGAATCTGCTTCGCACGGTCGTAACATTCGCGAATAATAAGCTGCATTTCCTGATCAATCTCATAAGCAATCGCGTCACTGTAGTTCTGTTCATGACCAATATCACGGCCCAAGAACACTTGACCTTGACTGCTTCCAAACTGCATCGGTCCAAGCTTATCGCTCATACCGAACTCCATCACCATTCTACGCACAATGCCTGTCGCCTTCTGGAAATCGCTATAAGCACCTGTCGCGATTTCACCGATGAAGATTTCTTCCGCGACACGACCACCGAGGAGTCCCGTGATTTTGTCGAGCAGTTCATTCTTGGTCTGCATCATCCGGTCTTCGCCTTCTTTAGGCAGCATCATTACATAACCGCCTGCACGTCCGCGAGGTACGATCGTTACCTTATGAACCATATCTGCATTCTCGGCATAGTAACCGATAATCGCGTGTCCGGATTCATGGTAAGCAACTGTGCGCTTCTCGCGCTCGCTGATTACGCGGCTTTTCTTCTGCGTACCTACAATGACTCGGTCGAATGCTTCTTCGATCTCCGCCATCGAAATATCCTTGCGGTTGCGACGGGCTGCGATCAAAGCTGCTTCATTAAGAAGGTTCTCTAAGTCCGCGCCCGTAAATCCGGTGGTGTAGCGGGCGATCGATTCCATCTTCACATCTTTGGCCAGCGGTTTGTTCCGTGCGTGTACTTTAAGTACCGCTTCACGTCCTTTAACATCCGGGCGGTCAACCGTAATTTGACGGTCAAAACGTCCCGGACGAAGAAGCGCCGGATCCAGAATATCCGGACGGTTAGTCGCGGCTACGATGATGATTCCTTCGTTCGCACCGAATCCGTCCATCTCGACGAGCAATTGGTTGAGCGTCTGCTCACGCTCATCATGTCCGCCGCCGAGGCCTGCGCCACGTTGACGGCCGACGGCGTCAATCTCATCGATAAAGATAATACACGGAGCGTTCTTCTTAGCGTTCTCGAACAAGTCACGTACACGTGATGCACCGACACCGACGAACATTTCGACGAAGTCGGAACCCGAGATGCTGAAGAAAGGTACCCCTGCTTCACCGGCTACAGCACGAGCCAGAAGCGTTTTACCGGTTCCCGGAGGACCGTTGAGGAGTACGCCTTTAGGAATACGCGCTCCTACTGCAGAGAATTTACGCGGATCTTTAAGGAATTCAACAACTTCGATCAATTCCTGTTTCTCTTCGTCCGCGCCGGCCACGTCCTCAAACGTGACGCGTTTTTTCTCTTCATTATATAAGCGGGCACGGCTCTTGCCGAAGTTCATGACTTTGCCGCCGCCACCCTGGGCCTGATTCATCAAGAAGAAGAAGAGAACAAAGATAATCACAAACGGGATAATGGAGGTCAGGAACGAAATCCAGACGCTATCGCCTTCCATTTTGAGATATTCTTCTTGAACACCGGCTGTTTCGACTAACTTTACAACACTGGAATCAAAGGGACCACGGGTAACGAATTCTTTCTTATCCGCTTCCTTAGGCGCCTTATAACTTCCGTTAATCAGGTACGTACCCCCGTCGACTTTAATCTGTAGTTTCTCGACGTTCTTGGCCGCTATTTCCTGCCGGAACTCGTTGTAGGTAATCGGGTCTTTTTGATCGTTCTGCGTACTAATGAAATGCACAATACCGACAGTTACCAGGAAAATCAATAAATAAAAACCGGTATTCCGGATAAAGCGATTCATCCGCTACCTCCTCTCAAACGGCACACTTTTTATATTTTACCACAGCATGTCTCAGCATCACAACAAAGCTGGCCATGGGACATACTCGACACGCCTAGGTGGAATAAATTTCGGGTTTAAGAACGCCGATGTAAGGTAGATTGCGGTATTTCTCCGCATAATCAAGCCCGTAGCCGACAATAAACGCATCCGGAATTTCGAAGCCGGCATAATCCGGCTGTAAATCCACCGTTCTTCTTGCAGGTTTGTTGAAAAGCGTTACAACGGAAACGGACTGCGCGTTCCGTCTTTCGAGTACATCGATCAGGTAGCTGAGCGTTAAGCCGCTATCTATAATATCTTCGACGATCATGACGTGACGTCCTTCTACGGACACGTCTAAATCTTTGATGATTTTGACGACCCCTGAAGATTTGGTCGATTGTCCGTAACTCGAAACCGCCATGAAATCAATCTCAAGCGGAATCGTTACTTGTTTAACCAGATCCGCCATGAAGATAAAGGCTCCTTTGAGCACACAAATGACCAGTGGATTGCGGCCTTCGAAGTCTTTGGATATTTGCTGCCCGAGCTCCTGTACTTTAGCCTGAATCTGTTCTTCTGAGTAGAATACTTCTTGAATGTCTCTAAACAAGGATGCTCCCCCTACTTTATAATATGAAAACAGTCAAAAATCATTCTCAGGGTCCTTCTGCCGCGCCATCCCCAGCTTCAATCCGCAGATAAAGCGAGCGTATAGTTCCAGGCCTGATTAAAGCATGACGGGAACGGCGAATGCCCGGTATCCACAGTACAGTGCCTTCCGCATCCACAAGCAACGGAAGCCTGGCTCTACGGCTGGGCGGTATTTTGGCATCCATGAGAATATCTTTTACTTTTTTGGTCCCGTTTAAACCAAAAGGCTCCAAACGGTCCCCGACTTGCCGGCTCCTTACATACAAGGGCAGCCGAAGGGCATCGAGGTCAAACCAAACCCCTTCCTCATCAGCTTTCGCTGCAGCATCGGCTTCCTCCGTAATCAACTCACCAGATAGGGTCTTAAAGGTTAAGGCAGCATCGGCTTGAGGAATAAGAAGGTAACTCTGGCTTAAATCCAATGGATACAAAAAAGCCGCATCGGCTGAATCTGACATCTTGGACCGAAAGCAGATGCAATCGTACTCACGAATCAAGTGAAAAGCCCCGTCAATAGGCATTGTAAAATTAGCAGGCTGCTCCTGAACGATACCCGTACGAATCGCCTCTAATCTTACGTAATCGACGTTTTCCGCTTGAAAAGTAAGATAATTTAATATTAGTTTAATCACACGCCTTTGTAAAGCGACGTGCAATTGAACGAAGTCAGCCCGCTGCATGGTGACAGCCCCTGACTCCAAAGCAGCAATAGAAGCGAATGCACCTTCCGCTTCTTTCTCCATGTAAGCATTCTCTTCCGTCATAATCTCACCAAGCCGGTTCAGAGATTCGGGGAGCTGTCCGTTGAATTGCTGCAAAAACGGCATCGCATCCAACCGGATGCGGTTGCGATTATATTTGCGCGACTCGTTACTGCTGTCACGGCAATAAGCAAGCTCCTCGAAACGACAGTAATTACTTACCTCTTTCTTGTATATACGAAGCAAAGGACGGACGAGTTCCACTTTTTTTTCGAATCTTCGTTGAGGAATTCCCGTTAAACCTGCCGGACCGGTCCCCCGTAAAATCCGCATAAGGATAGTTTCCGCTTGATCATCAGCATGGTGGGCAAGCGCGATCCGGCTAGCACCGTACCGCCGGGCAGTTTCATATAGAAACTGATAGCGTTTCTTCCGGGCGGCCACCTGAGAGTTCAAAGATGTTTCTTCTATATAAGCGGGAACATCGATATTCCCCACTTCACAGGTAAGCCCGAGCTTCTTTGCAAAAGAGGCTACAAAATCAGCTTCACGGTCGGACTCCTCACCGCGGAACCTGTGGTTGACGTGAGCGACGATGAGCTTCCAATCCCATGCTGTGGAAAGCTTATGCAGCAGATGCAGCAGCGCTACCGAATCAGGACCTCCAGAGACACCGACCACTATCGTATCGCCCCGCTCGAGCAATCTTTCCTCGCGGATGACACGCTCTACCACAGCACGAAGCCGGAACCCCGCATCCAGGCCTCCGGTTAAATGTTCCCTATCCGCTCCCGCAGCATCCGGCTGCTTGGGTCCTTTCATTGTGACTTCCCCGCTTTCCGTGCAGACGGGTACATTTTGACATCATGCACTCATCCTGATTACTTACTGCACTTAGATATAACGGACATACTGGCACATTCATTACCAACCTGCTTGCCTAACGGCTATTGATTAGCTCAAAAGCAGGGTCTACGGTTATTTCCAGTAGAAATAACCAAGTGTGCCAAGGAGAGCGATAAGAGAGGCCGCCAAAGACAGCAGCATCCAGGGGGATGCATGGCTGTCAGGTGCCTGTGCAGCGGCCCGGAGCCTCTTCCCCTGCTCTCTCCAGGCGATCAAGGCTTCATTCGAGTTTGCGAACTGCCCTCTCAAAGCCCGCAGAAGAAACGGAGCCATCTCCTTTAAGCGGTCATTGCGCTGCACGATTTCCTCCAGCATAGATAGACATCTATTCTGAGGAAGCGATTGAATGGCAGAACGGAATGAATCGTTCTTATCCAGCGTTTTGATGATCAGGACGGCAAAGGAGAACAGGTCGTAACTATCCTCGGCGATCCGCTCTCCCGCATACCAATACCCCCGGTCAAAAATCTCCGTAAATTGCTTGATCGCTCTGCCCTTAGCGGTCATACCGCCAAAATCAACGATTTCAACACGGCCGTGTTCCATCACAACCAGATTATCTGATTTGAGATCCCCATAGATATAACCACTTTGGTGAAGTTCCACCAACTTTTTAAGCAAATTAGAGCCAATCACGTAAATCCAGCCAGTACCATTAGCGCGTATGTATTTGGATAATGAAGATCCCTCAATATACGGCATGACAAAAAAAGAGAGCCTTTTTCCCTCGTATTCCGCATCATCGGTGTCCAGTAGAAATTGCCCAAACGATGTGTCAGTCCTGGAAAGTGACTGCAGCGCGTTGACCTCGAACTGGTGATCGAGCGGATCATACCCGATCTTCATGGCATACCTGCGCCCACCGCGCCGCACCAGAAGCACTTGCCCGTTAGAGCCGGAACCTAGTCTGCGTTCTACCGTATAGGTTCTGCCATTCCATCGCCCGCTGAGAGTCGTTCCGAAAGGCAACGAGGGCTCATACGACGTAGTCACGAAGCATCCCGTCCTCATCATCGCTTGAATAAGCAGGCTTCTCCGCGACATACTGCACAACCTTAAGCAAGGCAGGGCCAGTCGGGGTTGTACCCTTCATGTTTAATTTATAGAACATCCTATCCAAATTTGCAAGGTTGGCGGTCCACCCCGAGTCCATCTCCACCTCGGGATCCGTACTGTGGTGGCCGGGAAAATGAAACACGGCCAGTTCGCTTGGGCCCGACCTCGCGCGCAGGCTCAGCAGCAGGTCCGAGATGGCCTCGCGCACAGCTGCCATCTTGGGCTTCATGCTGGCGCTGGCATCTACGAGGAGCGCCACACGGAGCGATCCTGTCTCTGCGAGGTCGTCAATGACGCGCACGACTTCGGAGCGCTGAGCCGGCGGCAGCTCGGTCACGTCACCGCTGCCGAGGATGCTGTGCAGCTCGCGGCTGACTGCCTGCTGCACCGTCTGCGACACCGTCCTGCGCGTCATCATCTGGATGGTCTGTGACAGCTGCTGGGAAGTGGCGATCCTGCTCATCCCGCCGCCTGCCCTTGCAATGTCACGAATCTCCTCGGCGCCGAGCAGGCCGAGCTCCCCCTGGTCAACCACGCCGATCACATTGACCGTAATCCCTTCAGCACGCGCTTGTGCAGCTGCTGTTGTCGGGCTGATCCCGACGTTAGAGCACCCGTCGGTGATTAGTAGAATTTGTTTCATGCTCTCTTCGCCTCCAGTCTATGATTGTTCTTACTAGTTTCGCCAAGTATGCGAGATTCTAATCATAGGAACACATCTGGGCAGCGGGATATCTTCAATGTGATTACAAGCAAACACAGCCCCATACAAACCAAATATAAAGCGCCCCTCAAGGGAGCGCCTATATCCTTTCATTCACGACCTTCATTCATACCCCTCATCCATGCTCTGCTTTCTTAGCCTTCTTTCATGTCTTACTATCCACCAAATCCCTCCTTCGTTTTTCCAGTTCCTATCCTTCTTATTACCAGTAGCCACTAGCTAATATCACCATCCCCTCAAGGTCACGTCCAGCCGGACTACAACCTTCCTGAATCAGCTCACCACCTTAGGACGCTCGATGCGGTTCACCCCCGGCCAGCGGAACGTCGCCCATTCGGGCTGATGTTTCTCGATACGGGCGGCAACGACCGTCATATCATCAATAATCTCACCATGATGGCAGCGGACCACGCGATCCAGCAGACAATCGGCAAAATCCTGCGGAATGTCCGTTTCAATCTCCTGAATAACCCGCTTCATCCACAACTCCTTATTCACCGCATGACCCGGCGCGTCATAAATGCCATCTGTCATCATTATGAGAAGATCCCCGTGCTGCAGCGGCTGTGATACCAGATCTACCTCGATGTCTTGTAGAATACCGACAGGGAGATTGTTGGCCTTGATCGGTATCACCTCATGTCCACGCTTAATGAAACTGGGCGTCGAGCCGATTTTCATAAATGTTGTTTGTGCGCTGTAGAGATCAATTAAAGCCATATCCACGGTGGCATATACTTCGTCGGAGGAGCGAAGCAGCAGAACAGAGTTGACGGATTTGATGGCAATTTTCTCATCCATACCCGATTGAAGGAGCTGCTGCAAAATATTCAACGCCGCCGAGCTCTCGGCGCTTGCCCGCTCCCCGTTCCCCATCCCGTCGCTTAGTGCGACCACAAACTTGCCGTTCCCCAATTCTGCCAGCGAAAAGCTGTCCCCGGACAGCAGCTCTCCGCCCTTAGCGGCTCCTGCTATCCCCGTCTCTACTTCGTATTCCTTAGCCGAGCCGAATTGAACCATGCTGTACCCCTCACCCCTAGGCATCATTTCTTCATTCTTGACAGCTATATGCTCGCCCAGGATTTCACTTAGCAGCGGAGCAATGATCTTGCGGCATTCATCGAAACCTCTGGTATACTGATGGATAATTTCGATTTCCACATTTCCTTCGTCTAAGGAAACGACATCAATGCTGTGTATGGATAGTCCCAGATCCTCAAGAGCCTGGCGTATTTGTTCTTCCTGTAAAAACAGCTCTTGTCCCTCCCGCTTGATCTCCTTCGCCAAATCCTCCATGACTTGAGATACACCGCTGAGCTGGTCGGCTACAATCTGCCTGCTGTCGGAAATTTGTTTTTTCCAATGCATATCATTCTGATACATCGCATATTGATTCTTCATCACTTCCAGCACTTGATCCGGTTTCGTACAAGCCTGTCTCCATTCCAGCGGTATTTGCCTCTTATTAAAATCAGGATTAAGCTCAATCTCCGTCATCATACCCGTCATATATTGATAGGTCTGATAGAAGCGCTGATCCCAGCAGCGGACTCTTTTGGAGCACATCTGGCAAGTCTGGTTAGAGACCGCTTCCATGAAGTGGCTGATTTCTTCCTCCTTCTGCAAAGGCTGGCTCTCGACGGTCAACTGCTTGAAGCTGCGGGCCAGCTGCATAAAAACTTGCGAGAACTGTTCCACCCTGCCCGCCGTAATATCCCGCACTCTTTTGGCATAATCCTGTTGTGACTTCAGATTCTCTTGAGTACCGGGAATATACTTGGCCAGCGTCTGAAGCACGCTCTTCGGCGTGAGAAGGAACAGGACAACCGCCGCTACAGACTCCCAGGTAGAATTCATAACTTCTCCCTGCGTGCCTATGTAGATCGATAGAATGGATGAGCCCAGCAGCATGCCGAATGCAACGGCCATCCGCCTGCCCTCTTTAAGCAGCCCTGCGAGCAGGCCCGAGAAGGCCAGCAGACTCATTTGATAGATTGCGTTGGCATTGGCCAAGCTAAGAATGAGTCCCGTGACAACTCCGACTGATGCGCCGAATGGGGCGCCGCCAACCAGAGCAAACAGAAGAATCAGATACCTCGACACGACATGCTCAACTGTAACGGGTCCTATTGTCCAGCCAACCGTTCCAGTCATCATAGAAGCCAGTAAGATGATCAAACAGATTATTTCTTCATGTTTGAGCTGATAGTTTTTGCGGGTCAAGGTAAAGACAGGGACAGCTTGTACAAAAATAAGGGTCAGAACCAGACTTAGCAGGGACTGTACACCCGTCATGGTCAAGGAGAACCAGGTCAGATCCGAGTTGACCAGATGGGCAAACATTTGGACCAGCAGCGAAGTGATGAAAACAAGAACGGGCGCGAGCGAAAGATCCGACCGCTCATATTTCTCAAGTGCTTTCTGGATCAGTACGAACACAATCATTTCGGTCAGCATATATCCGCTTTGAGGCTGTACGGCCAGCATGCTGCCTGCAAATAGAAAAGCTCCCGTCCACAAGAGTAAGTCGCGGCGCTGAAAGTACATGACGGCAAAAAAGGCCAATGAAAAGGGGGCAAGCTCTTCCAGAATCATGGCTCTTCCGAGCAGGAAGGCCATGATCAGAAGCAGTATCGACCACTTCTTGGCTACCATGGATTGAACCATCCTATTCTCCACAACTCGGTCATGAGCCGCTGATTTCGTCCGCTGCATCGCGCCTGCCCACTGCAGACCGATGGAAAGTGCACCATTTCGTTTTTCCATGTTCAGACACCACCATTTCTCTTAGTGGGTTTATTATAGGAGCCTTCTCTCATAAATTTTGTCACAATGAGTTACTAGAGTCCAAGAAATTTCCGACAAAAAAGGGGCCTTGTCAGCTTAACGCAAACGCAGCCCTATCAGGGGCTTGGCCCCATCGTTCCGAACGCCCGTTCCTCGGAGGATTCGCTTCATACAAGCCGCTTACCATGCATATGCGGTAAGGTTGTGTCGATTCCCCGAAAAACGTTAGTTCAGTCGACGCAAAAAAACCACATCCGCCTAAACGGAGTGTGGTTGTAAATTCTTGTAATCATATAAGTAGAGCAAGAGGAACGATTAGTCGCGTCTTCCGCCACGTCCACCGCGTTTGGAATCCTGCTTCTTGAGTGAAGAGATGCGCTCTTCACTATCTTTGAGAAAGCGACTCATCTTGTCCTCAAAAGTAGGTTTACCTGGCGGGTTACGGAAACCGCCACCGCGTCCACCGCGATCTCCACGTCCGTGTCCACCGCCGCCACCAAAGCTTGGACGGTCTCCGGAACGAGAGGAGTCGAACTTACTATTGCCTGGTGGTCTTTGAGGGCGAGCAGGTTCAGCGGGCTTTTCGATCGTCTGCTTGATGGATAAGCCGATTTTCCCGTCCTTGTCCACGTTGATGACTTTGACCAGAACTTTGTCTTCGAGTTTGAGATGGTCGTTGACATCCTTTACGTAGTTGTCGGCGATCTCCGAGATGTGCACCAGTCCGGTAACACCCTGTTCAAGCTCGACAAATGCCCCAAAGTGAGTGATCCCGGTCACTCTTCCTTCTAATTTGCTGCCCACTTCAATTGCCATAAAATACAATGTTCCTCCCTTAAATTGTTCAAAAAGAACGGCTACGCCGATTATACCCCATTGCTGAATCTACGGTCAACATGGAGAAAAGCCCAATTAATCCGGAATTTTTACGGATTCTTTGATTTGGGCGCCGGTGATATAAAGCGTGTTTCTCCCTCGCGTGCATAATTCAGCTCGCTGCGGATTACTTGTTCCAAATACTCAGGGTCGTTCAAGCGGGCAATTTCTTTTGTAATATCCGCTTTACGCTTCTGCTCATCCGCCAACTGCTGCTCGACTTGCTGCATTTCAGCACGCTTCTCGCCTAGTTTACCGGATTGATCCCAGTATGTCACTCCAGCCCATGTCAAAACACCGAGCGAAATCACTGCAGCAATACGGAATCTGCGACGAGTGCCTTTGCTATTCGATTTGGTTTGAGATTGTGATGATTTTGATGGGACAGGCATGGGAATTTACAGCCTCCTGATCTTATGGCCGCTAATCGGCCTTTACTTCACTTCTTACCCTTAGAAAACCACTTCTGAAACAGCTGTTTCATCCAGCTGATCCACCCCGAAATGCGGGCAGGTACACGAAGCTTAGCGTATAGAGGACGTAACAGCCAGAGAATTAATCTCCAAACAGGATAACCTAATTGTACCACAACTCGGAACAGGAACATAGCAGCGCCCGCCAAAACTCCCAAGAGAAGCAGAACCAGCTTGTAAATACCTACTGCTGGTTTGAAGAGCAGAAGCACCATCACTCGCCTGCAGAAACGAAGCAGCCATTTCACAGCCTGAATGCAAACTCCGATTAATTTACGGACCGTACGGCTAAAAGCCAGTAAATAAACGAACAGCCCCAGAAGCAACCCGATAAATACAAAGAGCCGGACTTGTCCCTGATTACTGCGGATCAAAGTACCGAACACGAGAATGATTCCGATGATCCAATAGGCGAGATCCGCAAGCGGGAAAGTCCAGCGCGGCAGCCTCAGCTGCACGAACACCACCCGGAAGGCGTCATAAAGCGCACCGAGGCCCATCCCGCTGACGAACATCAGCCACAGCGTTACGAATTGTACGTTCAGAGTCACTTAAACAATTTACCCAAGAACCCTTTGGACTTCTCCGGGGAATTCGCATCGACATAGGCAAGAGAGTTTACATAGCCCTCAATCGCTACCAGGCCCTGATCCAGGCTAAGATTCTTAATGTGCAGATTCTGCCCCTTAATTAGCAAAAAACCACAGTCCGTTTCCAGAAGGAACTCTTCGCTGTCAAAACTCTCCACATTCTTCACGCCCGAGATCTCGAGCAGTTTACGGTTCAGCATTTTAACTTCCTGCCGCTTGGTCTTTCCGGCCTCCATCATGGCAAGTCCCCCCTACAGCTTTTCCTACCACTACGATATGGGGGGATGTCCGTTTTTAGAACACCCTAACAGGCCTTCTCATTCGATTCCGCATAAAAAAATTACAGAAAAAAAAGACTGAGGACGGCAAAATGCCGTGCTTCAGTCTCTTTGCTGATCAGAGCGCTTCTTCGCGAAGGAGCGTGTACATATGAGCCGCATCTTCCTTGCGAGTCGACTCCGTAAGAAGTTCTACGCGAACCGTCACTTTTTTCTGCCCGAATTGAATCGTCAGCTCATCGCCGACTTTCACCGTCGAACTCGGTTTGGAGTCCCTGCCATTAATCCATACGCGGCCCTGGTCCGAAATGTCCTTGGCTACCGTACGGCGTTTAATAAGCCGGGATAATTTAAGAAACTTATCCAGTCTCATTACTTAACAGCTTCTTTAAGCTTATTGCCTGCTTTGAAAGCAGGAACATTCGATTCTGGAATTGTAATTTCTTGACCGGTTTGCGGGTTGCGGCCAGTACGACCGGAACGTTTACGGGTTTCGAAAGTACCGAAGCCGATCAGCTGTACTTTATCTCCTGTGGACAGAGCGTCCGTAATTTCCCCGAGGAATGAATTCAGGACTGTTTCAACGTCCTTTTTGGTCAGGCCGCTTTTAGTGGAAATGTTGTTGATCAGATCTGTCTTGTTCATTATTAGTTACCTCCTAAGTGGATGACAATTTAAAGCTTATCTGTTCTGTGCATAGCTGCTTTCGCACTATGTATTCTGGATGGGCACGTAAAATCCTGCTGAAAACCCGCAGTTTACGGAAGTTTTTTTGCTTCTTGCCACAATTTTTCCATTTCATCCAGTTTCGTATCACGAATCGATCTTCCATCCGCTTCCAGACTTTCCTCGATGTAGCGGAACCGATTCGTAAATTTACGATTCGTTGAAGCAAGCGCTTCTTCCGGATCGATTTTCAGGAAACGGGCCAGGTTGACAACGGCAAACAGCACATCACCAAGCTCATCGAGTCGCTGTTCCGGAGTCCCGTCCGTCACCGCTTCCTGGAGCTCCGCCAGCTCCTCCTGGATCTTGGCCGAAACTTCGGCAGTTTCTGACCAGTCAAAACCGACACCCGCCGCTTTCTTCTGCAGCTTATAGGCTTTCATTAAAGCCGGCAGATCGCGCGGAATGCCGGCAAGCACGGACTGCTTCTTTGGATCAATGCCCTTGAGGCGCTTCTCCTCATCCTTCATCCCCTGCCAATTGGCCAAAGCTTCCTCAGCATTACCCGCTTCTCGGGTTCCGAAAACATGAGGATGCCTGCGGATAAGCTTCTCGTTCAATCCGGCGATCACATCATATACGGTAAAGGCACCTGTTTCCTCTTCCATTTGGGCATGCAGCATTACCTGCAAAAGCAAATCGCCAAGCTCTTCACACATATGGTCAGGATCGTCTTCATCGATCGTTTCCAGCACCTCGTAAGCTTCTTCAATCAAATTTTTGCGCAGGCTTGCATGGGTTTGCTCACGGTCCCATGGGCAGCCCTCTGGACTTCGCAGAATCGCGACAATCTCATGCAAACGTTCCATGGTGCGGTTGCGGAGATCGTCTTTATCGCTCTTCGGAATCCATACAAGCGACAAGTTCCCGTAGCCTTCCGTACGGTCAAGCTCGTACAGGGGAAGCTCCACTAGAGACTCTTCTCCTGCCACACCGAGCGAATGACCGACGACAACCGGATAATCATCCGGGTACATGTCCATCAGCGTCAGCTTCACATCGGAAGCCGTGAAGGTATCATACACTTGTCCAATAATCGTATGAAGGCGGGGATTGAGCATGCCGGTCCGCAGGTCCGTTGCATCCAGCAGCTGGAGCCCCTCAATCGGATCAAAACCGAACCTTAGAAAAGCCTGATCGATAAAACTCTCTCCGCCGATAATATCAAGCTTTATTCCCTCTTCCGGACACCGGGTCCTGAGCAGCTGGACGGTATACTCCGCCACCATCGGGTGTCCGGGTACGGCATAAACGACATTCTCCGTCCGCGCCGACTCCAGCAGCGCCGATACAATGGCTTCGTAAGTATCATCAAAACGGTCTTTGGATTCATAGACTGCATCGAAAGTCTCGTACCGGATACCCTCAGCCTGCAAAAATTGCGCCACCGGATGTTTCTCCGTCCGCAAATACAACTTCGCAGCCTGCTGCAGCTTGCGCAGCACGCCGAGCGTTAGCTGGTTCTCGTCGCCCGAACCGAGTCCGAGGACCGTAATGGCTTGCGTCATGGCCGACTAGCCTCCTTCATAGTGGCGGCCCGCCTTCAAGCGGGACCGGATAGGTATTATCGCTTCTGCGGCGGAAGCAGCCGCAGCTTCTCCAGCGCCGGCACGAGCTTGCCTCCGCCCGGCAGCTGCGCGAGTTCCGCAGCGCCCAGTGCGCCGAAGCGCAGCAGCGCGAGCGCGTACACCGCAGCGCCCAGCGCGATGCCGCTGAGCGCCAGCAGGCTCGCCTGAGTCCGGCCGGACAAGCCCGGCACGGCTGCGGCGAGCAGCGGGCCCCCGCCCAGCTGCAGGGCGGCGAGGGCCGCGCTCATCAGCGCAGCGGCCGCAAGCGGCGCGAGCGCGAAGCGGCGCCATGGGAAGGCGGCGCCGGTGAGCCGCTTCACCTCTGCAAGCCCGAGCGCCGAAGCGGCTGCGAAGGCCAGAACGGCGCTCACGCCGGCGCCGGCAATGCCGATGTGCGGCACAAGCAGCAGGCTGCCGCCGATCTTGACCGCCGCCGCCGCAAGTAAGTGCAGGGCAGGCGCGTTCACGGCGCCGAGACCCTGCAGCACGCCAGCGAGCACGATGTTGAGCGTACCGAGCAGCGCGGTGAAGGCAAGGATAGCCATCGTGCCGGAGGCTTCGCTGCTCATGTAGAGCATCGCGTTCACCGGCACGGCCAGAACCGCCAGGCCCGCAGCGGCTGCGAGGCCGAAAACCGCCGTGACCCGTACCGTAAACTCGGTACGTGCCAGCAGCAGCGCCGGATCGCGCCGGGCTTTGGCTGAGGCGACGGCAGGCACGAGTACAGCAGTCAGCGAAGAGGCGACCATCGCAACGGCCTGCACCAGCGGCAGCCCGTGGTTGTAGAGCCCGAACTGCCGCATGCTTTCGGCTGCCGCCATTCCCTGGCTCTGCAGCAGCCTCGGCACTGTAAAAGCATCGATGAGATTGAGAATCGGTGTCATGATCGTGCCAAGGCAAATCGGGAGCGCAACTAGAGCGATTCGCTTCATGAGCCGGAACATCGATTCCGGGGCGGCATCCTGATTGATGCAGCCATCGCGGATTCCAACGGAGTTATCCGCTGCGTGGACTCCCGTCCGCGAGCCGGTTTGCCCTGCTCCGTGTACAGAAGCGGCAGCTTCTTCCCATGAGGCCTTCTCTTCTCCCATGTCAGCGCATGAATCGGGCCGTTTATTCATCACTTGTCCGGCTGCAATCGGACCGGCGCGCTGCGCCTTGCTCCTACTCCGCCGCCAATGAAACAACAGAAGCAGCAGTCCCCCCGCTGCTCCTGTGACGGAGCCGAAGGTTGCGCCTGCCGCAATATCCGCTTCATCGGCTCCCCTGCTCGTCAGCACAACCAAGAGCAGAATCATGGTCGTAACCCGTACGCTTTGTTCCACAACCTGTGATACCGCTGTAGGGAGCATGTCCTGATAACCTTGGAAATAACCGCGCAGAACGGAAAGAGCCGGTACAAGCAGCAGCGCATACGATACACTCCTTACAGCAGGGGCTGCCGCAGCCGTACCCATCCAGCCTGCTAGCGTATCCGCGCCATAATAAAGAAGAATAAAGCAGATCAGTCCGGTCCCGGTCAGCAAAGCGGCGGATGCCACTGCGACCTTTCGCGCCCCTACGTGATCACCCGCTTCCGCCCTCTCAAGCACAAATTTCGAAACGGTTGTAGGAAAACCGGCCGTAGCCAGAAATAAAATGAGAATATAGAGAGGATAGACGGCATTGTAAATGCCAAAAGCACCATCCCCCGCTATATTCTGAAGCGGTATTTTCTGCAGTGTTCCGAGCAGCTTGGAAAAAACGGCTGCGGCGGCAAGTATTGCGGCCCCCCTAAGCAATCGTGACCCTCGGGGCGCTGCCTGCCCGGTCTGCCTCCGTTCTTCCATGAGCTTCTCCCCCTGCTACCCCTCACTCAGTCCAACTTATAACTGCGTCTGCTTGGCCAGGAACGAAGCCGCCATTTCAACCATGGCCCGTTCTGTCCCGCCCATTACGACGCCTTCTTCCTTACTCAGGAGAAGAACGGCTCCGCCGGACTCCCCGCCATTTACGATGGGGGCAATAACAAACGAGCTGTACGTGTCAGCAGATCCTCCACAAATTTCGAAACTGCCTGACGTTTCTTGGAGGGTAACCTCCTGCTTATTCATCACACGATCAACGAGCTCTCCGACCGGTTTGCCGCTCATTTCCTTGCGGCCTCTTCCTGCTGCAGCGATGAATGTTTCACGGTCACAGATAAGAGCCAGATGATTCGTACTTTCACTTAACGACTCGGCGTATTCTACAGCAAAATCCCCTAATTCACCTACCGGGGAATATTTTTGAAGGATAACTTCTCCGTCCGGGTTCACGAAAATTTCCATCGGATCGCCTTCCTTGATGCGCATGGTGCGTCTTATTTCTTTCGGAATGACAACCCGTCCTAAATCGTCTATACGTCTAACAATTCCTGTAGCTTTCATACCTCTTTGTTGCCTCACTTTCATGGAAGAAATATATACTTGATGTATCGAGATGCGGTGAAGAGGACTCTTTTTATTATATATAAAAATGAGCATAAAACAAAAAAAGGCCCTTACCGGGGAAAATAATTTTCCAAGTAAGGGATGATTACACTCATTGTTCCATCTGTTTTGCCAGAAAGGCTGCTGCCGTTTCCACCATCTTCGACTCCATGTTCCCCATTTCAACGCCCTCGTCTTTGCTCATAAGAATGACAGATCCGATAGGATCCCCGCCCGCTACGATAGGAGCAATTACAAAAGAGCTGTAATTTTCGGGATTGTCTTTGGAGATCTCATAAGAACCTGATCCGGTTTCAATCGCCGCTTTGCGGTTCTCCATCGTCGTCTCGACGATTTGGCCGATCTGCTTGTCCATATACTCTTTCTTGGAGCCACCTGCCACGGCAATGACGTTATCACGATCTGTGATCAGCGTAATATGGTTAGTGCTCTCGTAGAGAGACTCGGCATATTCTTTGGCGAAATCGCCTAATTCCCCGATTGGAGAGTACTTCTTTAAGATGACTTCACCGTCGCGATCGACGAATATTTCAAGCGGATCGCCTTCCCGAATGCGTAGTGTACGACGTATTTCTTTCGGGATGACAACTCTGCCCAAGTCATCGATGCGACGAACGATTCCAGTTGCTTTCATGACTCATGTTGCCCCACTTTCCTTGAAGTTTTGGATACGAACTGGATGCCGAGGTGCCTGTATTTAAAAAGTAGAGAGTGTAACTCTTTTTTGATTCTGACCATAGTATTCATCTGGGCCCAAATTCTTATACATTTCCCTGTTTCCATCACCCAGTAAAGTTAACGCCTCTTCGCAGGGACAACTCGTTGGAATTCTGTTGTCCAGCCCCACCCGCCATGCTCCTAGTGATGCCCCGGTCCAACAAAAAAATACCCGCACCAACGAAATGTTGGCACAGGTATTCCTTTGTTTATTTTGCAGCAGGGGACGCACTCGGTGAAGCAGCCGGTGCTTCAGGCGACGCGCTTGGCGATGCAGCTGGCGCTTCAGGCGATGTCGCAGGTGCCTGAGGGGAAGCACTTGGAGCAGGTGTTGCTGTCGGTTTCGGCAGCGTATTCGTTTCAATCAGGCTCGGGAGCTCTTTTTCAACGAAATCCTGCATTTTAGGCTGAACCAGAAGGGATACCAGTTCCGGCTTTGCCTCTTCTACAGTTTGCTTCTTACGCTCTTCTACCTTCATGACATGGTAGCCGACTTCTGTCTCAACAGGATCGCTGATCGTGTTAACGGGCAGCTCGATCGCCGCTTTCTTGAAGCCTTCCATCCATTTGTTTACGTTCTCGTTCTCGTATTTGCCGCCCTTCTCTTTGGATCCTGGATCGTCAGAGAACTCTTTGGCAATTGCATCAAAATCTCCGCCGCTCTTCAGCTTCGCTTGAACTTCCTTCGCACGCTTCAGAGCTTCTTCCTTGGTACGTGTTTCTTTACCCGTAGCCGGGTCCATCGTAGCAACTAGGACATGGCGTACAGTCGCCAGATCGTAGGCATTCGGGTTTTCTTTCAAGTTCTTATCGTAAGCGGCCTTAACTTCTTCATCCGTGATTTGTTTCTCAAATTGTGCAGTCGAATAGATGCTCAGACGGATCAAATTCTCAACATCTTTCTCTTCAAGCTTCTCATCCTTCAGCTTCTTCTCTAAACCGCCCTCTTGAGAGCCCAAGAACGTCTTGATTTGTGTAAGCTGTTCCGTTACCTGCTTGTCCGCTTCTTTCTTCACATCTTCAGATGCGCGTCCGGACAGTACTTTGAGCATTACATATTGCTCCAGCATACTTTGCTGGTAAGCAGGATCTGATTCAAATTGCTTATATTCCGGGTACAGCAGACGGTTAAAGCCCAGCAGTTTATCGAACTCTCCGCGGGTAATCTTACCTCCGTCTTTGTATGTCGCTATTACTTCTTCGGGGCTTCCTGCCGCAGGTTTTTTATCTTTACCGCATCCGCTGGCCACGGACAAGACAAGGACCAGTACGACAAGCATTAGCCACTTACTCTTGGCCAATCCTGATTTATTACGTAGCATTTTGCAATTCTCCCTTCGTTTTCAAAGCCTCCCTGTATTGTAACAGAAAACGTTCCACCAATGCGATTGTGTCTTCAGGAGACAGCCCTTTGCCGCGGATGTTGATGTGGATCTGGGGTCCTGAAATCAGCTTGACGCGTCCGTCGAAGCCACTCGCTATCGTAAACAGCTTCTGTCCATCCAGCAAGGCGGTCTGGTCGGAATGAATCTTAATGTTGTAGTCGTCACCCTTTTGCGAGATCGTCTCAATCTTGTACTCCGACCCGAATACTTTGAGTCTTGCAACGGCGAGCAGATTGGATACGGCAGATGGCAGATCGCCGAAACGGTCCACCAGTTCCTCATGCAGGTCTTCCGCTTCTGTGAAGGAGCGAATGTTTGCCACTTTCTTGTAGATCTCGATTTTCTGCATGCTGTCATAAATATAATCCGAAGGCAGATAAGCGTCGAGATGGAGATCAAGCTGAGTAATCCATTCCTTCTCAGGCTCCGCAGCCTCTCCGTCAAGCTCCAGCTTACGCTTCGCGATTTCCTCACTCAGCATTTGGGAATACAGGTCAAAACCGACGGAAGCGATAAATCCATGCTGCTCGGCACCGAGCAGGTTGCCGGCTCCTCGGATGGACAAATCCCTCATCGCAATTTTAAACCCAGATCCAAGTTCTGTAAATTCTTTTATTGCCTGGAGACGTTTCTCAGCCACTTCATTCAACACTTTGTCCCGCTGATAAGTAAAATAAGCGTACGCGATCCGGTTGGACCGGCCAACCCTTCCACGCAGCTGGTAGAGCTGGGAGAGCCCCATTTTATCCGCATCATGGACAATCAGCGTGTTGACGTTCGGGATGTCTACCCCGGTTTCAATGATACTCGTGCTGACCAGGACATCGAATTCGCCATCCAGAAAATCAAGAATGGTTTTTTCCAGTTCTTGTTCGGACATTTGCCCGTGAGCAACTGTAACGCGGGCGTCCGGAACGAGCATAGAAATCTGCTCGGCCATCTGATTAATACCCTGAACTCGGTTGAACAGATAATACACCTGTCCCTCCCGCGCAAGCTCCCTTTCAATCGATTCCCGGACGAGAGACGCGCTGTATTCCAGCACGTACGTTTGAACCGGGAAGCGATTTTCCGGCGGAGTTTCGATGACGGAGAGATCCCGTACACCTAGCATAGACATGTGAAGCGTACGCGGAATAGGTGTCGCTGTCAGGGTCAGCACGTCCACATTCGTTTTCAGGCGCTTCAGCTTTTCTTTGTGGGACACGCCAAAACGCTGCTCCTCATCGACGATGAGCAGACCCAGATCTTTGAACTTCAAGTCCTGCGACAGCAGACGGTGAGTGCCGATGACAATGTCCACCGTACCGGCTTTCACACCCTTGATAGTCTCATTCTGCTCTTTTTTGGAACGGAACCGGCTGAGCACTTGGATGTTAAAAGGATAGCCCGAGAAACGTTCGCGGAAAGTCTCATAGTGCTGCTGGGCAAGGATAGTCGTCGGCACAAGAACCGCAACCTGTTTGCCATCGATTGCGGATTTAAAGGCAGCACGGATCGCTACCTCCGTTTTCCCATAACCAACGTCGCCGCACAAGAGACGGTCCATAGGACGGGGCTTTTCCATATCCTTCTTAATTTCCCCAATTGCCCGAAGTTGATCCGTTGTTTCGTCATAAGGAAACATGCTCTCAAATTCTTGCTGGTAGGCAGAATCCTGGCTAAACCCGTAGCCGGTCGTCGCCTGACGGTCCGCGTACAGCTTGATCAAATCATCTGCAATATCTTTGACCGAAGTGCGGACTTTGTTCTTGACGCGATTCCAGTCCGCGCCGCCCAGCTTATAGATCTTCGGTTCTTTCTCTTCGGAACCGACATATTTCTGAATGAGATCGATCTGATCAATCGGAACCGACAATTTGTCGCCTCCGGCATACACAATATGTAAATAATCTTTATGAATGCCGCCGACTTCCAGTGTTCCTATGCCCACATATTTACCGATACCATGATTAACATGGACGACATAGTCGCCGACCTTCAGCTCCTGGTAGCTTTTGATTCGTTCGGCGTTCTCGATTTTCTTATCTACTTTGCGGGCTTTGCGCTGCTTCTGCGTGAACATCTCGCCCTCTGTGATGACGACAAGATGAATCGAAGGCAGTTCAAACCCGGTTTGAAGATTGCCGTTCATGATTTCCGGCTCATCGATCTGGTAATCCCCCAGCACGCGGCGGACGCGTTCCATACGCTCTTCGCCGTTGGCCAGAATGATGACACGGCTCCCTGTTTTTTTCCAGCGTTCCATCTCTGCTTTAAGCAGATTCATTTGCCCGTGGAAATTCTGCATAACCCGCGACATGAAGTTGACGATGTTCTGCGGCTGAGTCTGCGGAACCTGACGCAGAAACAGCGACATATACAGCGTCGGATACGTGTGCCGGATCATCAGCGTTTCAAGCTGCTTGGAGAGCGTGAGCGCCGGCAGTCCCGTCCCATCCTGGAGCGAGTGCATGATCCACTCGGATTCTTCCCGCTCCAGCTGCTTGGCGGTTTCCACCAGCCGTGCCGGCTCGTCGATCAGCAGGACGGTGTCATCCGGCATATAATCGCTGAGCGTCTGCTTTTCCGGATAGAGCAGGGAAACATATTTGAACAGGCCCTGGAAAGTATGGCCTTCGCGGAGACGCTCGATATCTTCGCCGATACCTTCCAGAAGCTTATCTTTAGCCTGACGGTCCGTCATTTTGGCAAGCTGGGCCTGAAGAAGCTCATATGCATGCTGGGCAGCGCTCTGAAAACGCTTTCCATTCACGAGAACTTCCCTGCAAGGCTCAATCACAAATGCATCCAATTTATCAATTGAACGTTGGTCAGCAACATCGAAAGTACGGATCGAATCTACCTCTACATCAAACAACTCAATACGGACAGCAGTAGCGGACGTCAGCGGATACAAATCGATAATACCGCCTCTGACACTCATCTCGCCTTTGCCTTCGACTCTCTCCACCCGCTCGTATCCCAACTCGTTGAGCTGTTTCAGGAACACGTCCAGATCAACGGTATCTCCCAATTTGACTGTAACCGATGCTTCGGCGAATACTTCTTTGCTTGGAAGGAGGCGGCGGAAGCCGGCATAAGGCACAATAACGGCTCCCCGGTAACCCTGGGCCAATTTCGTCAGCACATCGATGCGCTGGGCCAGCATTTCAGGGCTGGCAATAGCCGCCTCTGCAGCCAGAAGTTCTTGTGCGGGATATAAGAGAACGCCGTCTTCCGGCAGACATTCGCTTAAATCTTCGTAAATTTTCTGCGCGGAAAACATATTATGCGTAACGATCAGCAAAGGACGCTCAAGCTGCTGCTTTAGCGAGGCCAGCATCACCTGACGAGAGGAGCCGGTTAATCCAGCGATCAACTGCTCTTTCATGCCGGAACGAATACCCTCGGTGATACTTTGAAAATCACGGTCCGTTGAAAAAGCTTGTATTAAAGCTTGCAATCCAAGTACACTCCTCTCACAAAAAGAAGCCTGGGCGCTTGCCTAGGCTGTCATGACAAATTTCTACACGGGTACGGGGTGTGGATTGTTATAAAGAAACGCTCCGCAGCAGCTCGCACGCAGTACCGTATAAGGATCACTGCAGCGGGCTGCTGATCAAGTTCAGCTCCGGATTCGCGTCCAGAGCCTGTTTGCAATAATCGCAAACAACCTTGACCGTAACGCCTCCGTCCACGTTATACGCTATTATATCGCTCCGCTCTTCGGGGGTCAAGAAATGGAAGCCGAGCTGGTATTCACTGATCTCGCTCTGGCTGATTTCCCCCACCTTGGATTGACAGTGGCGGCAAATATACTTCACTGACATCAATGTATGCCTCCTCACGAGTTTCAATTACTTCTTAGTATGGCCGCCTCATCTAAAATTTAGCCTTAGCCCGAATAAGTAATTTTCATTCCCTTTGTCAGCATACAATGTGTCTTGGATCTGCGCAGCGAGTAATCCTGCGGGATTCAGCTCCCGTTGAACACAGCCATGGTCTTCTCGAATGGTTCGGTCAGGCAGTGCTCCATCGCTTCGCAAGTCTTATCCAGCAGAGCCGGGAGCTCAGTTGTTTCCGCTTTACTGAAGTTAGCGAGTACATAATCGACAATGGAATATCCCGGCGCAGGCCGGTTAATCCCTATCCGGATCCGGTTGAATGTCGACGTGCCCGTATGGGCAATAGCCGACTTGATTCCGTTATGGCCGCCAGCACTCCCCTGATAACGGAGTCTAATGCTGCCGAATGCTGTATCCATATCATCGTAGAGAAGCACCAGGTCGCTTACGTCGACTTTGTAGAAATCCATGAAAGCCCGGATCGATTCTCCGGATAAATTCATATAAGTCATCGGTTTCAGGAGATAAGCCTTCGTCCCATTCACTCTCACTTCCGCCAGTTGACCCTTGCATTTATTTTGAAAAGAGGAAGCCCCCCACTTCTGTGCAAAACGGTCTATTGCCATGAACCCTATATTATGTCGTGTATGTTCATACTGTTTCCCAGGATTGCCTAAACCGACAAAACACTTCACGTTTCATTCACTCCCAAAAAAATTTTACTTTTTTTAACCAAACTCTGTAACGATTCCCTGTTGAAACTTGTCTACATATATGCAGGTTTGTCTTCTTTTACGCAAAATCCGATCCTTTCCAATCGAACCACACACATATACAGACATTTAGAAATAAAAATATGAATAGCAGGTGATGAATCTATGTATGACAATGGCCAACCTCTTTACCAGGACGATCATTTCCAAGATCATTTAGATGCCGAAGTTCCAGTCCAAGTATACTATCTTGATGCGCACAAAGATATAGGGTTCGTACACCACTATTCTCCCCATTTTATCAAAATCAACAACATTCTGTACAACCGGGGCATGTTTACTTTTATCTCCAGACCAGGCTACTGATTTTAAAAAGCTTGTTCGCAAGCGCTTACAAAGTCGTGAAAAAAACATTCTAACATCTTATCTCCATTCACGTAAGAATTGTAGCGTTGTACCTGCCCAAGCCCGTACAAAAAAGCTGTTTACCGCATACGGTAAACAGCTTTTTATCAGCCGATGAGATCGGGCTATTCCTTCGTTTCCCCAGCGGATTTATCCGATTCGGCTGCTTCAGCTGCCGGCTCGTCCTCCGTAGTTTCTTCTACCTCTAAGCGAGGTTGAAGAATCGTAACTACGACATCCTCTGAGTCATTCTTCACTTCCACGTCTTTAGGAAGCTTCAGATCGGATACCAGGATGTTCTCCCCGATGCCCAGCTTGCTGATATCCGCTTGCACGGAATCCGGAATATCGTTCGGCAGACAACGGACATCCAGAGCCGCCGTCTCCACTTGGAGAATACCTCCAGCTTCGACACCAGGGGCCTCACCGATAATTTCAATCGCTACGGTCGCTTTAACCAGCTCGTTCATTTTGATTTGGTGAAAATCAATATGAACGACTTCCTGGCTCAGGCTATCGCGTTGGATACCACTTATAAGAACAGGGCGCTTGCCAACGCCTTCAATGTTAAGATCGATCACCGCATTGGGGTGACTTCTCAGCAGCGGTGTAAGCTCCTTACGTTCCAGAACTACGGTCAAGCTGTCTGCATCTTTCCCGTATACCACGCCAGGCACTTTACCTTGTTTGCGTAGTTGCTTCACCTCTGATTTAGTGCTGCGTGTTCTCGTGTTTCCTTTTAGAGCTACTCCCATAAGAAAAGACCTCCCTTGTGATAACTAAAGATAAATTACCCACAATCAGGAGATTTAAAACATTTTTATAACCATTTCACGATTTCTTACTGTTCTTCTTCGCTTGGAGCTTCCCACGCATACGGTCCGCATACCCTTTTTTGTTCGTTTGACGCTCACGTGCGATGGCCAGATCGTTCTCTTCCACGTTGGTTGTAATCGTCGAACCTGCCACGACATAAGCTCCTTTTCCGATCTTCACAGGGGCGATCAGATTGACGTTGCTTCCTACGAAAGCATCATCGCCAATCTCAGTCAGACTCTTATTGAAGCCGTCATAGTTGACAGTAATGGCCCCGCAGCCGAAGTTAACGTTCTTGCCCACTTCAGCGTCACCCACATAACTGAGATGGGATACTTTCGAACCATCCCCAAGCTTAGCGTTCTTGATTTCTACGAAATCCCCGATTTTCACGTGTTCCCCGAGATCCGCTCCCGGGCGCAAATACGCATAAGGGCCTACACTCGATTCATTACCGACAGATGCTTCTTGCAGAACCGAGTATTTGATCACTACTCCATCATGGATGGTGGAATCGGTAATTTCCACATTCGGTCCCAGGATACAGTCGGATCCGATTACCGTCCTGCCGCGAAGCACAGTGCCTGGATGCACGATAGTATCCGGGCCGATGACGACATCTTTCTCAATATACGTCTGCGCCGGATCAATAATCGTCACGCCTTCTACCATATGCGCCCGGTTGATCCGTTCACGCATAAGACGCTCCGCCTCGGATAAGGCGATTCGGTCATTGACACCGATTGCTTCGGCTTCATCCGGTGTGCAGTAGGCTTCTACATTCTCACCCATACTCTTGAGGATCGAGATTACATCTGTTAAATAATACTCCCCCTGTACATTTTCATTCTTCACGTTCTCCAGGGCCGCAAACAATTTTCGATTATCAAAACAATATGTACCGGTATTGATCTCACGTACAGCCGCCTCATCGGGCGTGCAATCCTTCTGCTCGACAATCCGGTCTACACGGCCGCCTTCGCCACGGATAATACGGCCATAGCCGGTCGCGTCCGTCATTTCCGCTGTCAGAATCGTACCCGCAGCTCCACTGTCTTGATGCAGCTGCATCATTTTAACCAGCGTCTCGGCTCTTACGAGCGGCGTATCACCGCATACCACGAAAGTAATGCCCTCTTCGCTGCCCAGAACCTCTTTGGCTTGCAGAACTGCATGTCCGGTGCCCAGCTGCTTCTCCTGAAGCGCATACTCTGCTTTATCTCCAAGATAGCCTTGAACAGCTTCTGCCCCGTGCCCAACAATTACCAGAGTTTTCTCTATTTCTATATGTGCAAGCGTATCAATTACATGCCCTACCATCGGCTTCCCGCAGACAGAATGCAATACTTTGTACAGCTTGGATTTCATTCGTTTTCCTTGTCCTGCCGCCAGTACGATCGCCATAAGCTTCAAGATCAATCCACTCCTTATTCTCCTCTATTATCATCCCTGACTATATCTTATCTGCCGAAAAAAGAAAAGAGAGCCCTGTCGGAACAGGACTCCTTCTGCCAATGTGGCCGTATTAAGCGCCTTCTTCGATGACTTCCTCTTCCGCAGCTGCGCGGTCGTACTCGGACAGGACCGCAGCCTGTATCTTCTCGCGGGTTGTGGATGAAATCGGATGGGCAATATCGCGAAACTCCCCATCTGGAGTCCGCTTGCTAGGCATTGCCACGAACATTCCATTATTGCCATCAATCACACGAATATCGTGTACGACGAATTCGTTATCGATGGTAATAGAAGCAATCGCCTTCATTCTTCCTTCGGAATTCACCCGGCGAAGTCTGACATCTGTAATTTGCACTTGTGTTCACCACCTTTTTCCATTCGCAGGACTTGGTGTATACTTCCACATTTTCGTGCAAATTCCTTCTGGATAAAGAGGAAAAAATTAGATTTTCCAGAAAATAAATGTCTTCTTAAACGTTTTCGACAGGTATCGCCGCAATCAGTTCGATTTCGACAAGTACATCTTTCGGAAGCCTTGCCACTTCTACGGTAGAACGGGCAGGCTTGTGCTCACCGAAATAAGACGCATATACTTCATTAATCTGTCCAAATTGGTTCATATCCTTGATAAAAACAGTCGCTTTTACAACGTGCTGCAAAGAAGTACCCGCTTCTTTGAGAACCGCCTGGAGGTTACGGAATACTTGATGCGTCTGTTCCACAACATCGCCTTCCACCACCTGTCCCTCTGCGTTCAGCGGAATCTGTCCCGATGTAAATACCATATTCCCGATATGGATGGCCTGTGAGTAAGGTCCGATTGCTGCCGGTGCTTCCTGAGTAGCTATAATACGCATGAATCATTCACTCCTTATCAAAGTAATTTCCCAGCTCGACGCTGATTTCCTTCGTTTTGGAATCGACACCCGTCAGCTTAGCAAGGGAGATATAATCCTTAATGAGATGCTCCTCAACTTCACTTGATTCCACGAATACGGCGACACCGCCTATGGTGGCTTTGAATTCGTCAAGCAGATCAATCATGCCTTGAATGGTTCCCCCGGCCCGTTTAAAATCATCTACGATTAACACCCGGGCTCCCTCCTGAAGGGAACGTCTGGCCAGAGACATTGTTTGAATCCTCTTGCTTGAGCCGGACACATAGTTAATACTCACGGCAGAGCCTTCCGTTGCATTACTGTCACGGCGTACCGTGACGACAGGCAGATTCATGAAAGAAGCCGTTGCATACGCAAGCGGGATTCCTTTGGTCTCCACGGTCATTACGACATCCAGATCCTTCCCGGCAAAAGCCGATGCGAAGGTTTTCCCGATCTCATTCAGAACCTGGGGTCTGCCCAGAATATCCGCCATATACAAATAACCGCCAGGAAGGACCCGTTCCGGCTGCCGGAGCTGTTCACACAGATCCTGCACAAAAGCCAGCGAAGCTTCTTTGGCGATCTTCGGTATAAATTTGACGCCTCCTGCGGCGCCTGCGAGTGTATGAAGCTCTCCGAGTCCTTCGTCCTCGAAAACTTCCTTTATAATCGCCAGATCTTCGCTTATAGAGGATTTGGCTGAGCTGTATCGTTCTGCAAACGTGGTTAATGGTATAAGCGTGTGTGGCCGAAACAACAAATATTGCGTCATTTCTACCAACCGAGCGCTTCGCTTCAACTTTTTCATGACGCACCCCTAAAATCCGAATATTATGTAGTAAATATACCATTTTTGTACGTCTTTGTCCAAGCTATACAAATAAAGCGTTTCATTTGTGCCTTTAAAGACTCCTCAGGGACGTCTTCATCCCTCTGCCTGCCATAACAGGCAGCAAAAAAGCTCCGCTCGGGAGCTTTATCCGCCTTCTGCTGCTTTAACCCCATCTGCTGTGAACACCATGATATTAAGGAAGCATGCGCACCGCGTACACATCTTTACAGAACCCGCGCAGGCCGTTGTAAATCCGGGCTACTTTGGCTTCTTTAGATACCAGGCCGAATACGGTCGGTCCGCTTCCCGACATTAATACCCCGTCGGCCCCCAGCCTTTCCATAACTTCCTTCATCTGACGTACCTGAGGGTACAGCTCCAGCGTGACTTCCTCAAGCACATTGCCCAGCCTGTGGCACAATTCGTCGAAACGCTTGCCGCGTATCGCCTCCAGAATACTCTGCGTATCCGGATGATTGCGTACGTGTGCCGCATTCAGCTTCCCGTAAACTTCAGATGTTGATACGTTAATGGGAGGCTTGGCCAGAATCACCCAGCACTGAAGCGGATTATTCACGGGCTGCAGCTTTTCACCTCTTCCGGTTGCAAGCGCAGTTCCCCCTGTTACACAGAACGGCACATCCGAGCCCAGTTCGGCTCCGAGGACCTGTAGTTCTTCAGTAGGGATTCCTAAGCCCCACAGCCTGTTGAGGCCGCGCAGCGTTGCAGCCGCATCGCTGCTTCCGCCCGCCAGTCCCGCGGCGACGGGGATTTTCTTATCCAAATGTATGTAGACACCTTTACGTACATCATACCGGTCTTTGATCAGCCTTGCAGCCTGAAAGGCCAAGTTCTTCTCATCGAGCGGAATGTAGCCAGCCTGGCTGGATATGATGATCGTATCCCGCGGAAGTTCCTGCATTTCTATGCGGTCCGCCAGATCGACCATAGTCATAATCATTTCTACTTCGTGGTACCCGTCTTCCCGTTTACGGAGTACGTCCAGGGACAGGTTGATTTTGGCCGAAGCTCTTTCGTATATTTTCATAAGCGGGTCACCTTCTTTTGGGCGCTTTTGCCGATAATTGCTTCACATATTATAGCAAATGCCCATAAGAAAAGCTAAAGCTAATGCGCTTTAGCCCAAATAGGTGGTACCTGCTGTCATGGACGGCGTTTAATTGATTGCTCTGCAATTTGCAGAGCTCTTTTGACCATATTGCCCGCATCCTTGCTCCGTATACCGCCCCAGCCCTCGCGCTCCACCGTTTCATAGAAGCCGAGATCCTTCGCAAGCTCGTATTTAAACTCCTCCGACATCACGCTGCGCCTTCTTCTGCTCACGCAAGTAAACCTCCTCATGGTTCAGCATTCCGTTCAGCTTGTAGTATGCGAACAATCGGACGTATTCATTCGGCTCCTTAAGGAGAGAAGAGATCCAGTGCCGCGGGATATGCAAACTATTGCAGTGCCAATGGGTATATACATTCGTCACATAGTTCTTTGACCGGACACATCCCCAAGTAGTTATGCGGGCTTCCCTTGGTTACCAGAGATTCGCAGTCTATAAAAAAGTAAAAACGGCAGTTCCCTGAGGAACTACCGTTGTTCTTAATGGTGCATATACGTAATGCGGAGCTCTGCGTCATCGTCACAAACCGTAACTTCAACGGACTCAGTTAAAATATCCGCGTAACTGTAAGACACCCTCTTAAATGTTTGTTGTTCTTGGTCCAATTTCACAATAAATACAGAAGGGTAGGTCTCTTCCAAAACACCGAAACGCTCAATGGTTTTCCGACGGCCGCCATTTGCTTTCAACATGATTTTCTGCCCTACGTGAGGTTCGAGACTGCGTTTTATTTCCAACAGCGCATTTTTAGCCATTGTAGCTACCACCTCTTTCCTAATCTATTATACCTTATCCAAGTCATTTTGTCAAACAAACTAAATATTATATCAGTCTGTTTAATCGGTTGTCAACGGTATAACTTCCTAATTTTTCGTGTCCCTTTTCAAAGCATTTGTCAAATCCGGTAGAAATATGCATGCAAGAATTCTATCGCATTACCCATGGTTAAGAAACATCCCATAATCGCTTCCAGAAGCCTCCTGCAAAGCTGGAGGCTTACTACCGTTAACAAGGAGGTCCGTACTATAAACAGCTCCCTCCCGTGACTTGAGAGCCATTCTTTGTAAGCCCCTATCGCCCTAAATAAGTTCTACAGAACTATAGTGATGGCCCGCGGTGTTTTCGGTTGGGACGCTGCATAAAGAGCTTCTGAAGGCAAACCAGGGCTTTGGAACTGGCGCTGGACATCCCTTGTAAGGCTTGTACATCTGAAGAACGATCCGAACTAAGCAGCCATAAAGTCCCGGCGGTCAGCTCTAATCATTGGGGTTCGTTGAATAAGGGGGCGCACATAAGGAGATTTCAGGCAAATAAAAAAAGCTTCAAAAGAAGCTTTTACAGAAATCATGACGAATATGAAAGTTACAAATAGCCGCATCCATCCCCGCAGTAAGTAAACTAGTAACCCAACTGCGGGAACGGTTTATACTCCTTAACCCCATTAGAGCATCCGGCGGCGGCCGGCTATACGGTTGGCTCCGCCTTAAGGTTAGATAGACGCGGAACGCCCATCCGGTAGCTGCCACGCGTCTCCAGTCCGCCAATGCCATCAAGACCGGTGACGGTCATTCCTGCCAGATCGACCATAGAGACCGTATCCCGTATCGAGGTGTAGGACACTTTGGCGGCAATACAGAGCGGATCCAGAGCATGGATGAGCACGCGAGCGGGAGAACTGGCAAAATTAGCTCCAGCCTGCAGCAGTGCCTCAAAGTGGGATTGGCAAGCGCCGGCGACGATAGTCAGAGCATCCCTGTTGCTTTGATATTGCCTTGCGACTTGGACCGCTTTGACAAAGTGGATCGAATTCTTATAGCTCTCTAACTCATGAACATTATTATTTTCTCTGTTCTTGAGAAGCCCGTCATGGCCGGTAACGACCACGATATCCGGTTTTAGCTGCGGAAGCAGACGTTGTAACGTAGAAGCCATCATGGATTCCGTCACATAAAAACCGTCGGCCGGTATTCTCAGCTCCCCGTATAAATTCATGCTTTTGCGCAAATAATTCGGGTCGCCATCCAGGTGAAGCACCTTACCGGGCACCTCAAAATACTGTGTACCGCTGGAAAGGGCCGTTCTCACCGTATCTTCGTTCTGCCGATGCAGCTGCTGGCGGAAATGCCGCATACTGCGGATCGTTTCATTTACCCGCGGCAAATCGTATCTGGGGAAATCCAAATCGCGTGCGGGGGCCATGAAGGATAAATCGGCTATGGGCGCATCTGCCAGAAGCCGAAAATCGACACCTCGAAGGACTGCCCTTGTCGCATCCAGCTCCTGGACCCTAAAGATGACGTCATTGCCGTAGGATTTGCGGGTCGCCAGATCTCCTTGCCTCATGAAGCCATCCCCTCCTAAGCCTATCTTATGGCGGGAATGGGCATTTGGTGATTAGCCCCCGGCTATTTGCTCCGGTTGCAGCTCGGGCAACTTAGCAGCGCTTCTGTGAGCCGTGCATATTCTTCCATGCTGAGTGTCTCGCCGCGGCGGATCGGCTCGATGCCGGCCCCGAGCAGCAGAGCTTCAAGCTCAGGCTTGGTCTCTTTCGTGAAGAAGCGGGCCGCGAGGTTGTTGTAGATAGTTTTGCGGCGCTGCGCAAAGCTGGCCTGAACAACTTCGAAGAAGAAAGCTTCATCCGTGACCGCAACGGCCGGCTCCTTGCGCAGGCGCAGGCGTATAACAGCCGAATCCACGTTCGGCTGCGGCACGAACACCGTGCGCGGCACAATCGCGACCTGCTGCGCCTCGCAGTAATACTGCACGGCAATGCTCAGGCTGCCGTACTCCTTGCCGCCCGGCTTGGCCGCCATGCGGTCAGCCACTTCCTTCTGGATCATCACGACGATATTCTCAAGAGGAAGCTTTTCTTCCAGAAGCTTCATGATAATGGGCGTCGTGATGTAGTAAGGAAGGTTGGCGACCACACTGATACCGGATATGCCGGCGAATTTCTCGGAGATGATTTTGCGCAAGTCGAGCTTGAGCACATCTCCGTGAATGACCTCCGCCGTCTCATACGGTGCCAGCGTCTCCTCCAGAATCGGCAGCAAGCGCCTGTCGATTTCGACGGCCACGACCCGGCCCGCTTCTTTGGCCAGCTGCTGAGTGAGCGCGCCGATTCCAGGCCCGATCTCGAGGGCCCCTTTGTCCGATGCAAGCTCAGCCGCGGAAATAATGCTGCGAAGCACATTGCCATCGGTCAGGAAGTTCTGACCGAGGCTTTTTTTCAATACGAGATGATTCTTCTTCAGAATCTCTTTGGTTCTACCAGGAGTCGCAACGTCCTGTGCGGACATGGACAAGCCGGTTCCTTGTTCATTCTGATTCATACTAGTTCCTCCAAGCTTTCCTGTCTGAAAGCAAATAACATGTAATTACCGTTCCGGTGGCGATATTAATTCTAACGCAGCTTCGAACTCTTCGCGGGAAATTTGAAAAGCAGCACAGCGTTTATAAAACTGCTTACCATTACAATACCCGATTCCGAGTTTTTTTCCCACCGCAAGACGTCTTGCCGCCGCATCCGGATGAACAATGAGTCCCGCTTCGATCAAATCCTCCCAGGTAAGCTGGGATACAGCCCCTTCATATTCCGTCTTCACATTGTTTAATGCAATGCGGATCGACTCCGTTGACGCATTCTCGACACCGATGTCCCCGCGGCGTTCAGCTAGCTCCTGAGGGAGAAAGGCATGCTTGCAGCCCGGAACTTTACTGGAGATAATTTTGCGGATACGCTCACCGGCATGATCCGGATCGGTAAATACAATGACACCGCGCCTCTCCTGGGCTAACCGGATACGTTCCAGTATCTCCCGGTTGATCGCCGACCCGCCGGTTTCGATTGTATCCGCGTCTACAGCCCGTTTGATCGCGGTTGTATCGTCTTTTCCCTCGACTACAATGATTTCTTTAATCATACAGTTTGTCCTTTCTTGAACACGCAAAAAGAAGAGGCAAGCCTCTTCTTTTTGACATACATTTTGTTACCAATTTGTAAATCAATCTACCTGGTAACATGTTATCCTAATCTTGAGTCGGTTTATTCGGACCGATGACATAAACGGTGTAGCCACGCTTCACACCGAACGTCTTCGCATAGCTCATGCTATCGAAATAAACGTCCATCTTTTGTCCTTTAATGGCGCCACCTGTATCTTCTGCACGGCGGTAGCCGATTCCTTCAATGTATACCCACCATCCCATAGGAATAACGGATGTGTCAACTGCAATAGTCCGGCCTTGTGTAGGTTTCGTTCCGCTGGCGGTTCTGTTACCAACTCCCGGTTCTTGCGATGAATATGCGGTCAATGTAACATTCTTTAATATTTTCTTTGCGTCCATTTCGGAGCTTGCTGCACTTGCTTTAGCTGCCGTTTTGGGTTTAACCGGTTCGGATGCGGCTGCCACCGTAACGACCGGATTTTTTGTGCCTATTGCCACGATTTTATCTACGCTCTCGTTCTTCACTGCTTGATCTACGACTTGCTCGGATATGAGTTTGCCGTTCTCAAATACCTTTTCTTTCTTCTTGACGAGCAAACCTTCCTTACCTTCTTGAACAACCTGCTCCTTGCCTTTCAGCAGATCAGCGTCCGTCTTCTTCACCACATTAAAAGCGATCGGTTCCGAGATATCCTCGGTTTCCTTCTTAACACGGACAACCTCAATGGCGGTATTAGCCGCAAGAGATGCGTCCTTAGCCGGAGTCACTTTATCAAGCTCTCCAAGCGAAATATTTGAATCCTGCAGTACTTTTTCTACCGTTTTCGCTGTGGTGTGCACAGTTTGCGTCTGCCCATCGGCAGTCAGCTGTACGGGTGTAGCATGATCGATGACAATCTGCTGACCGTCTTTAATCTTACCGTCAAGCGGCATGGATACCTGATCGTGCTCCCCAATTGTAATGGCTTGTTCATCCAGTAGGCGCTGCAGGACTCCCTGTCTTGTTTCGACAACGGTTTCTTGTCCATTCACTACCAAAGATACGCTCTTGCCGGCCGTACCGTATAACAATACCAATAACATGAACATCAACGCGAATGAAATGATAGCTGCAAGGATGATCATACGCAAGTTTACATGTTTCCATCGCAGTGCGAAGGACATACTGGATGATCGCTTTACATGGGTATCTTGTTGCGAGATATTTCCCACTTCTTCGGTCCTCCTTCGAAGCCCCGCCTTGGTGATTCACATAGTACTTCAGACGTGACTCAGGGTTTATTTGGCGGTTCCTAACGGAACCCTTGCATTTGTCTTCTTTTCCCGCAGACGCCCTTCACGGGAACCATCAGCCGGGTTCGACATCACCTCCATGTGCTAACTTGAGTTTATGCCGGGTCGAATACCCGTCCGAGAATAATCAAAAAGGCCATCGGAAAGAGGAAGCTTCCGTGGCCTGTGTGTGAGCGCAGTTAAGCAGAATAACACGACAGTGGTTACCTCTCCCGGTACGCTTACGAGGTTAGCTGACGGATTCGGGCCCTGAGAGCTGCCCTACTCGCCGGCGACGCTGCCTGCGCCTGCCATTGAGATTCACCCCAAATTGTTCTGTTGTATCGGTTCAGAATAGAGCCGACCTTGACAGCGGTTCCCCCGTTTCCCTGTTACGGAAACTCAGCGTTTAAAACTTGGCGTTTTTATTAAGTTATTATGAAAGTATATTACGCTCAAATATCCAACCTGTAAAGGGGGCATATTCCTTAAAAATAAGCAAATTTAACCAATAGATTCTTGTATATCTCACTTTATTGCACGAATCCTCCTTTTTACTCCTCTTTACGAACAATTCATTATTGACCTTCCGCTAAATCCTTGTGTGATTGGGCTTTCCGGCATTTTTTGACTATAATAAATTTACGGTAAAAAAGCGTTTCACTGATCCAAAAGCGCTGCTATCGATAAGAAAAAAGCAGGTGAAAGCATGAATCCCATTCTTGACATCTCTAAACTCAGCGGAGGTTATCTCCCGGGCAAACCCATTATCCGCAACCTGGATATCCGAGTCGGAGAAGGTGAGATGGTCGGCCTGATCGGACTTAACGGTGCGGGTAAAAGCACGACGATCAAACACATCCTTGGCCTGTTGAAGCCCCAGGAAGGATCTGTAAGAATCGGCAATAAAACGTTAGAAGAAGATCCGCTTGGCTACAGGGCTTCCTACTCTTTTGTACCGGAATCGCCTGAACTTTATGATGAACTTACTATTGAAGAACACCTGGAACTGACTGCCATGGCTTACGGTGTCTCCGATGCGGAATATCGGGCACGCTCACAGAGGCTGATGGACGAATTCCAGATGCAAGCCAAGCGTACCAGCTTCCCAAGTCAGCTCTCCAAAGGCATGAAGCAGAAGGTCATGATTATGAATGCATTTCTGGTAAAACCGTCTCTGTACGTCATTGATGAGCCGTTCTTGGGTCTCGACCCGCTCGCCATGCGTTCGCTGCTCGATATGATGGATGAGTTCAGGAAAGAAGGAGCCAGTTTTCTCATTTGTTCCCATATTCTGGCGACCATCGAGAAATACTGTGACCGGTTCGTAGTGCTTCATCACGGTGAAATTCTGGCGCAAGGAACGCTACTTGAACTTCGACAGCGGGCCGGTCTGCCTGAAGCGACACTGGACGAGCTGTTCTATCACTTTATCCGGGGGAATCCGGCATGAAGCACGCTACAATTGCGTATCCGGGAGGAACCGCCAGCGCCGTCCGACAATTATGGAAGCGCAGATTCGACCAATACCGCAAAGAAGCTTCCGGGTATTGGGCCTATGTCGCAAGAAGCCAGTTTTTCGGCTTTCTTTTCCTTCTTTTTATTGTTTCTTCCTATTACTATGCAAAAACCCTGGATCAGCTTCCGACAACTTTCCCTTACCTGTGGATCGTTCTGGTCCTCCTTACTCCCGCTCTTTCGGCAGGCTCTGTACGAACGCTGCTGAAAAATGCCGACCGGGTTTTCCTGCTCCCGCTTGAACCCGTCATGAGCGCATTTTTCCGTCCCTCATTCCGCTACAGTTTAATCATCCAAAGCTTGCGGGGAATCGTGCTGACTCTGGTCATTTGGCCGCTCTATAAGCACTGCACAGGGGAGAATGCACAGCCCCTTCTGCTGATGCTTCTGTTCATTCTTCTAATAAAAACAGCCAACCTGCTTGGATCATGGCAGGAAGGCCGCTTTTCATCTCCGGGATGGCGATTGCTGTCGCAAGGGTACCGCTGGCTTCTGACGGGAGTTGCTCTTTACGTGTTGTTCGGCAAGGGACCTTTTATGGGAGGCATTGTTCTGCTTGCCGCTCTCCTTCTCTGGACCTTGATCTATAAGCTGCTGCCAGCACGCCAGGTTCACGGAGTCGCGTGGGACTTTTTGATTGATAATGAGAAAAGACAACAGCACAGGCTGTATCTGTTCTTCAGCGGATTTGCCGATGTCCCCCAGTTGCCTGTCCGGGTCAAGCAGCGGAGAGTGCTGGCCGGTATAACCCGTCTGTATCGGTTCAAGCGTTCGTCTCTTTATCTGTATCTGTTTACCAAAACATTCGTCCGGTCGGAACTGCTGGGAATTGTAGTCCGCATCACTTTGATTGCCGCTTTGGTTATAATCGCCGTTCAATCGGTTGTAGCGGCAGCCTTAGTCAGCGCTGCGGCCATGTTCATTACCCTGATGCAGCTCACATCCCTGGAGCAGTCCCACCGGTATACCTTCTGGCTGCAAACCTATCCGGTCAACGAGCGGATGAAAATCGGAGCTGTACTCCGGATTGTGGCCGCAGCCTTTACGGTCCAAGGAGTTATCCTCTCCCTGCTGATGCTACTAAGCGGAGCAGGTGTATACTCGGCAGCGCCGCTGGCCGCTCTTGCATTGGGGCTCCTGCTGTGCGCGACCGTCATGAAGCGCAAATTCACCGCTTCATTTGAGACCGAGTAGACGCACCGCGTTCTCTGTAGTCGCCTCCGCCAGCTCTTCGAGGCTCATGCCGCGAAGCTCTGCAGCCGCTTCGGCTACGAGCCGTACATAGGAAGTCTCGTTGCGCTTCCCGCGGAAAGGATGCGGAGTGAGATAAGGTGCATCCGTCTCGATCAGCAGACGGTCGAGCGGCACCTGCTGCAAGACTTCCTTCGGCTGCTTCGCATTCTTAAAAGTAATAGGGCCGCCGAAGGAAATATGGAAATTCATATCCAGACACTGCTTCGCCGTTTCCCAGCTGCCTGAATAACAGTGCATAATGCCGCCGACTTCGGCGGCTTTTTCTTCCCTCAGAATATCCACAATATCCTTATGAGCATCACGGTTGTGTATAACAATCGGCAGGCCCATCTTACGGGCAAGACGGATCTGTTCACGGAAGACGCGGGCTTGTACATCCTTGGGGGAAGTGTCCCAGTGATAATCAAGACCGATTTCTCCTATGGCAACCACCTTCTCGTGACCGCATAACTCTTCGATCCACTCCAGATCACCAGGCTTCATATCAATAGCATCGGTCGGATGCCAACCTACGGTTGTCCAGATAAAATCGTATTTCTCGGCAAGTGCAATAGATGAAGGAATCGTCTCCCGGTTAAATCCTACATTAACAATGCGTGTAACCCCATTCTCCCGGGCGCGGAGGATCGCCTCATCCCGGTCTTCGTCAAAAGCCTCGTTGTTCATATGAGTATGGGTGTCCGTCAACATAACTTAACAGCTCCTCTAATCTTATTCGTTGGTACCCTATCTTTTCTTCCATGCGGACATCTTCTTTCATGTGAACATTTCTTCTTTCAATCAAACAGTCTCCGCCTTAGAACATCTACCTTCGGACCGCTAGTCTCAAATAATTCAGCCGGATAATAGATACGATGCTGGCCCATATGAAGACCAGAGATCGATTTGACGATTTCGGAACGCTCTGTAATTTCGCTCAATCTGTCCTGGCTGTCCAAAAGAAGGATCGGAAGCTTATCATCTTTGCCGAATCCCGGTCTGTATACGTCATAGGATTGATCGGAAGGAAAGTCCATCTCCATATAATAGTTAGGATCAAGTCCCGCTTCCTCCAGCGCATCCTGAAAGTCCGTCAGCAGACTAATTTCCTGCTCATCCACTGAGGTGAATTTGAACAAACGGCGGTGCAGGAATCTTCCCGAAAGATCTGCCAGTACGGGGTCTTTTTCTAAAGTCCAATACATCAATACCGTTTGCATCAAAGACTCATCCAGCAGGAAATAATCAGATAAGGACAGTTTACCCTGAAACAGGTGAAGAATCGGCTCCGGCATAAATTCAAAAGAATAGCCCTCTTCAAAAAGCGCCTTTGCGCATTCCAAAGCTTTACCGAGCAAAATTTCGGCACTGCGGGTGACAGGATGAAAATAAACCTGCCAGTACATTTGATAGCGGGACATCAAGTAGTCTTCAACTGCATGCATTCCGCTTTCTTTCACGACAATTTTCCCCTGATACGGACGCAGGACCCTTAATATCCTCTCCAAATCGAAAGTACCGTAATTAACCCCTGTAAAATAAGCATCCCTAAGCAAATAATCCATACGGTCCGCGTCAAGCTGAGAAGAAACCAAGCTGGTTACAATCTCACGGCGGTACGTCTTGCATATAACACCGGCTACATCATGAGGAAAGGTTGGCGACACTTGTGAAAGCACTTTGTTAACATCCGTATCGCCTAAAATAATCCGGCACGACCAATTTTCATGATTCGTTCCGAATACTTTCTCTATGGAGTGCGAAAAGGGCCCGTGTCCCACGTCGTGAAGCAGTGCTGCACATAGACAGAGCAGCCTTTCCTCCGCCGGCCAGTCTGCGTACTGGTTTCGTTCGAACTGTGAAATAATCTTTCTCGTGATTTCATAAACCCCAAGCGAATGTGAGAACCTGCTGTGCTCCGCCCCATGAAAGGTCAAAAAGGAGGTGCCAAGCTGCCGAATCCGCCGAAGTCTTTGAAATTCCTTGGTATTAATTAAATCCCATACGATCCGGTCCTGCACATAAATATACTTATGGACGGGATCTTTGAAAACTTTTTCTTCTATCATCCATTTCCGGCCTCCTTTTTCGACATTTAAGCATCAAATCAGATCAGTTTTAGTGGTATTTTGTCGAATAATGTTTTGTTTCGATTTCCAGACAGAATCTACTTTGTCGCACAAATAAAACCTTTGTCAAACTAAGAAAATAAAATAATTTTCAAAAACCCACTTATTTCTCACGAATAAAGAAGGATTTTTGCAATTCACAAAGAATTCATTAATTATAAAAACTGCAATTAGAGACCAATTTTGGGTTGACTATTTTGGGAATGCTTGGTATCATGAATATCGAAAACAATGTCGAATAATGACGATTAATTATCCCAGTAGATTGGAAGGAGCTTTCATATATGATGAAGTCCACAGGTATTGTAAGGAAAGTTGATGAATTGGGTCGTGTCGTAATCCCGATCGAATTGCGCCGTACGCTCGGTATCGGAGAAAAAGACGCGCTTGAAATTTATGTAGATGGTGAGCGCATCATGCTTAAGAAATACGAGCCTGCTTGTATCTTCTGCGGAAACGCGGAGAACGTAACGTATTTCAAAGGAAAAATTGTTTGTCACGAATGTTTAAATGAAATGCCAATACCTGTGACAAAATAAGAAAAATAGTATATAATAAAAACTAGTAAAGTTCCTTTTGGTAATTCTAACCTTTTTCATATCTCCTCTACGTCTCTAAGACCGTTAGCTCTGCTCTCGGACTTAGAGACCTTTTTTTTGTTCATCTGCAGATAGAGGAGAACTGGGATCTTCAATCCCGCAACAGTTCGTTATATACCTCCCGTTTGGGCAGACCGCGATCGGATGCGGTTTTCTTGATAGCGTCCTTCTTGCTCAATCCCTGCTGAACGTAATGCTCGGCGTGATCCTCTAGCGTCAGCTCCTGCCACCATGCCGCTTCCGCCACCGCAGCCTCCGCCTTGCTGCGACCTTCGACCAGAAGAACGTATTCTCCCTGCGGCGGGTGTTCGCCCAAATACTCCAGCGCCTGACTGACTGTGCCGCGCGCGAATTCCTCGAAGCGCTTAGTGAGTTCACGCGCGAGGCAGACCTGACGATCCCCCCATACTTCGAGCATTTGCTCGAGCGTGCGCATGACTCTATGGGGGGACTCGTAGAACAGCAGCGTGCCTGGTGCCGGCATAAGCCGGGTCAATTCCCGCTGCATGTCTTTCTTCTCTCGGGGCAGGAATCCGATGAATGTGAATTCATCGGTCGGAAGCCCGGATGCAATGAGCGCAGACAAGGCCGCATTCGCGCCCGGGATCGGCACGACCGGGATGCCGGCTTCGATTGCCAGACGGACAAGGTCATGTCCGGGATCGGATATCGCCGGCAGCCCCGCATCGCTGATGAGTGCGATAGTCTGTCCCTCACTCATCAGTCTGACCAGCTCAGGCCCGCTTGCCTGCTTGTTATGCTCGTGATAACTGACGAGACGGCCCGGAATATCAAAGTGCGTCAGCAGCTTGCGGGATTGACGCGTATCCTCGGCTGCGATGAGATCCGCTTCCTTCAGCGTACGTACCGCCCGGTACGTCATATCCTCCAGGTTCCCGATCGGGGTACCGACCAAATATAAAATCCCTGTATCATTAAGAGCTTCATAGCTTTTCTGAATTTGCATGGTTATGGTCCTCTATCCTCGAGTTCTTCATTACAGTATCCGTGTTATCCAACTGGCTCTTCTCTCCATAGAATACCGAGTGGAGTTCGCCGCAATATTTGCCGTCTTTGCCATGCACGATGAGCGGAGGCAAAGTCTTTAAATCCGGTTTACCGTCCCGGATTCCTTCAACTAATACCATCATAGCTTCTTCACCCTGACGCGGATGAACGAAACGCACACGTTTGGGCTCTACCCGGTATTGCCTCATCAGCGCTACAATATCCACAAGCCGATTCGGACGGTGAACCATCGCCATCTTCCCTCCAGGACGCAGCAATTTGGCCGAAGCCGCAACTACATCTTCGAGTGTACAGAAAATCTCATGTCTCGCGGCAGCCACATGTTGATTACGGTTTTGTTCTCCAGCCGGTACTGGCAGATACGGGGGGTTCACCGTTACAAGATCATATTGCGAAGCGCCCAGTGTGCGATGTACATTTTTCAAATCCCCATGTATCATATGAAGGTTGTCTTCAAGCTGATTCAACTCAATATTGCGCCGGCCCATATCGGCTAATCTCTCCTGAATTTCAACCGCCCAGATCTTTGCCTTGGTACGCGTAGTCAGCAGCAGCGGAATAACACCATTGCCCGAACACAAATCTACAATTTTACCGCGCGGCGGCACCGAACAGAATCGTGCAAGCAGAACAGCATCCAGCGAGAATGCGAATACCTCTTCACTTTGAATAATCCGCAGATCGTGGGTGAGCAGGTCATCAATCCGTTCCGTATTTTGCAGTACAACCTGCATAAATAGTTCCTCCTTAGACGTGTTTCTTCTATTAAAAGGTACAACATTGATATGGAAAAAACCGTAGAGAAGATAACCTCCCTACGGCTCACGTTATTTATTTAAGAAAGACAGGCAGAACAAACAATCTCCTTCCGTCCGCAAATGCCCGTAATAGACATTGCAGATGTGAAAGCCTTCATAATACAGACGGGCCAAATTGTCATACCCTTCCCCAATCACCGGCTCTATGCCCTTCTCAGGTTCAAGTTCCACAGGTTCAGCATCCCCCTGTTTGAGCAGTTTGCGCAGCTGCTGATTCTCCATCGTTAGCCGTTGATTCTCTTCGAGCAAAGTAATGATGGTCTTCTTCAAATCTCCCAGTTCAGCATGCGCTTTACCGATCTGCTCTTCCAATCCATCGATTTGTGCAAACATTTCGTGTTTCTCCACTGTCTCACCTCAAGTAACGCTTCCCGCTTCCGTTAAACTTAATCTTGCTCCGCTACATCGTCAAAAGGCAAATCCATAATCTTGCCAATATCGTAAAGCTGGACTTTGCAAGTTCTTTCGTTCATGTTCAGCGACAGTACTTTACCATTTCCAAGCGAGGTAATGACAAAAGTTCCTACGGTAGGCACACTGTCTTTGGCGCTCTCGTAGTTGTCATGTTCGAACTTCAGGCAGCACATAAGACGTCCGCATAAGCCTGAAATTTTGGTAGGATTCAAAGATAAATTCTGATCCTTCGCCATTTTGATCGACACCGGCTCAAAGTCGCCCAGGAAAGACGAGCAACACAGAATTCTTCCGCAAGGCCCAATTCCGCCAAGCATCTTGGCTTCATCCCTGACACCGATTTGACGGAGTTCAATCCGCGTTCTGAAAATACTGGCCAAATCTTTGACCAGTTCGCGGAAATCAACTCTTCCCTCCGCAGTAAAGTAAAAAATAATCTTATTGCGATCAAACGTATATTCCACATCAACCAGCTTCATTTTGAGCTGATGATCCTTGATTTTGTTCAAACAGACGCCGAATGCATCTTTAGCGGCTTTCTTGTTCTCTTCCACAAGCTCAGCATCCGATGGATTCGCGATCCGAATTACCTTTTTAAGAGGAAGAACAACATCGTTCTCCTGTACCGTTTTCTTACCTATGACCACTTTGCCGTACTCAATACCTCTTGCGGTTTCTACAATTACAGCATTCTCTTGTTCCACAGGAAGGTCAATGGGATCAAAGTAATACACCTTGCCCGCCTTCTTAAAGCGGACACCTACGACGGAATACATGTTACACCCCCTGTATGTCCACTAACATTTTCTCAACAACCAGCTGAGGATTGGCATTAAAACGAAGGCGCTTCTGCAGCTCCACCGCCCTTGCCAGCAAGCGGACCCAATCTTCGGTCTCCCGCTTAAACGACAGGGATGCCATCCAGTCTAACTGGTCGGTATATACGAAATTTTCCTTGCGTCCAATCCGCAGGGAAACCATGTCTTTCAACCATAAAATCATAAGATCAAAGAGCAGAGCCGTATGTTCGGCCAGCCCGGCCTTCATCCATTTCTGCTGCAGCGTTACAAAGGAAGACGGATAGCGTGTGAGCGTTTCCCTCAACAATTGTATCATTGTGCTGCGTATTTCGGCAAACCCATTCTTTCCAATTAATTCTTTAGCCGCCTGGATTCCGGCAGTCAAATGAATCGCGGGCTGAACAAGTGCAGCAGGATGACCTTCTTCAAGAAGAATCCGAGCCATGTCCGCACGAGGCATAGGCGTGAAAGAAATCCATTGCGATCGCGATTGGATCGTCGGCAGCAGGGCATGTCCATTCTCTGTAATAAGAATAGCCACCACTTTTGAGTTTGGTTCCTCTAGAAATTTCAGCAGACTGTTGGCCGCCTGGACGGTCATCTTCTCCGCTTGATTCAAGATATAAATCTTCGTTCCCGAACCGGAAGAACGGTAAGCGAACTTTTTCTGTAGTTCTCGGATCTGATCAATCTTAATAGAAGCCCCATCAGGCTCAATGGAATAAAGATCCGGATGATTGCCATGCTCCACCTTACGGCATTCAAGACATTCACCGCAGGCGTCATCCGTCATTTTAGTGCAATATATGGCTTTGGCGAGCACAAGGGCGGTTTGTTTCCTTCCCGTACCTACAGGCCCGCTAAATATATAAGCATGCGATATTTTATCCTGCCGCAAGCCGCTTTGCAATATGCGTTTGGCCGTTTCTTGACCTGGGATCGTTTGAAAAGACATTTGTATACGCTCCACGGTATTAAAATAATAAGTGGATCAGCATGCCCCTTATTTCGCCGATGCGCTGGAGAATTTCCAGACGGCCTTGTTCAGTTTCCAGCAGTTCGTCAGCCATTGCAAGCAGTGTACTATCCGCTTCTTCAAGCAGTTTATACCGCTTGGTACGCCCGCGCCGGTCCCAACCTCGCGTATCCCGCAAGGTTACGCCCTGGCGTGCCGTCTCTTCCAGAAACTGTTTGATGAGAAGTTTATACTGTCTCAGCTCACGCAGAGTCATGGATCTGGAAAGCCGGTCACCCTGGAGCCCGATTTGTTGAAGCAGCCGGTTTAACTGCTCCATAGTGACCTTTTCATCCTGTTTGAGCATAAAGGCAGAAAAATCTTTGGGAGGCGACTGTAGGGGAGGCGCCGAATCCGTAACTTTAACGTTCTTGCCGATCGGATGCCAACCCGGATTGATTTTCAACGAGATGCTCCCCTTTACCTTTTATTACATGGCTTGCGCTTCACTATATGGGACAAGCCCCTCCGGATCAGTAATGCTCGAAACGCTCCACCGGAAGCAGGAATACAGCTGCGCCGCCGACCTGCACTTCAACCGGGAACGGAATATATGAATCTGTCGTGCCACCCATAGGCGATACAGGTGTGACGAGCTGATCGCGTACTTTGCAATTTGCTTTGATCACTTTAAAAACTTCCGGTACCCGTTCATCTTCGATCCCGATCATGAACGTTGTATTGCCTGCACGGAGAAATCCTCCGGTACTGGCCAATTTAGTCGCACGGAACCCCTCTTTGATCAATGCATTGGATAGACGGTTGCTATCTTTATCCTGAACAACGGCGATTACGAGTTTCATCGCAGATCCCCCTCTTTTATTATACCTCAGGCTGTGGAAAAAAGACACGATCTAACAGTTCATTACAATCCCGTAAAATATCGGCCGCAATTTCGTCTTCCGAACGATTCGCATCGATAAGCCGCATACGATTCGGGTTTTCCTCAAGAAGAGTCATAAAACCATCCCGAACGCGGCTGTGATACGTTTCGCCTTTCAGCTCAATGCGGTCTAGTGCCTCACCGCCGCTGGCTTGAGCCCGGCTGTACAGGCGCTGTAAACTGGTCTCTACCGGCACGTCAAGCAAATAAGTCCGTGTCGGTTTCAACCCGCCTGTTGCGAAAGAATTGACTGCGGCCACCTGCTCCACGTCCAAACCAAGACCGTAAGCTTGGTAGGCGATGCTCGCATCGACGAAACGATCGCAGAGCACAATACGATTGGCTTCAAGAGCCGGAACAATAAGTTCACGAACGTGCTGAGCCCTGGAAGCTGCATAGAGCAGTACCTCCGTCTGATCTTTCATCTCTGCATGCTCCGGATCAAGAATCAAACTGCGTATTTTGTCGCTGATCGATGTGCCTCCCGGTTCTCGTGTAACCACAATATCATATCCGAGTTTAGTCAACGAATCGGCTAACCGGCGCAGCTGGGTTGTTTTGCCGGCTCCATCCGGACCCTCAAATGTAAGGAATATATCTTTCACTTTACCCTCCTAAAAATATAAACGAAACCAACCTGACGGTCGGAAGTCAATCTATGGTGTTTGCAGTCTTCTCATCCGGGCCGTCTTGCCTAACCTTCAGGTATCCTCTCAAGACCTCAGCACTTCCATGAAACCTCGCTCCTGATGCTACGAGCTTTTTGAGCTGATTTGTCATTTCTTCCGTAATAATCTCCCCTGGATATAAAAGCGGGATTCCTGGCGGGTAAGGAATCACCATCTCAGCGGAACGTTGTCCGGTGGAATCACTTAAGGAAGCCAGGACGATACTCTCATTCTTTTCTTGGTTATTGGTAAACAGTGGGCTGCTCATCGGAACAGGCTCGGAAACGGAGAAAACAAGAGGCTTATACATAGTATTCGGGCTGGTGTCCCGAAGTTCCTGCCTTTCAATTAAGTAACGCGTTGAAATGCTTCTGCAAACGTCCAGAGCTCTTTGCGCATCCTCCAGTGACGTAAAGATCGTCAATAAGAGAAGGACATACGCCCCTGAAGCGAACTCTACATAACAGCCCGCTTCTTCCAGCAATTCCTGAAGGTCAGTACCCGTGAGAGTTCCCGTTGAGTCGTATAGGGTTATCTTAAAAGGATCCAGACTATCGTAAGCTTCATGAGCAGCAGGAGGTTCGAGAACCTTCAGACCATGCAGCGAATGAATTCCGCAGTGCAGCAATTTTACAGCAGCGAGTCCTTGATCAATCAGCTCTCTGCCGCGGGTATGCATCTGCTTCCTCGCTAAATCAAGGGAAGCTAGAATTGGGTACGATGGGCTCGAGCTTTGCAGCATTGCCAGCAGTGTCCGTATCCGTTCGCGGTCCATACGGTCCCCCTGCAGGTGCAGCATCGCTCCCATCGTCATCGCACTGAGCATCTTATGCGTGGACTGAACCACCGCATCTGCCCCGCTTGCGAGAGCGGACTCCGGCAGCTCCGGGTGAAAACCGTAATGCGCCCCATGGGCTTCGTCCACCAGCAGCGGGATGCCCCTGCTGTGCGCAAGCTCCGCATATGGGCGCAAATTCACTCCCATCCCATAATAGTTGGGATTGGTCAGCAGCAGCCCCTTGGCCTCCGGGTAACGGTTCAGCGCGTCTTCGACATCGCTCCGTCTCACGGAGGCCGGTATTCCGCTATCCCCGCCTAGCACCGGGGATATAAAAACCGCGCGCGCGCCAGCCAGCATTAATCCGTGAAGCACGGATTTGTGTACATTGCGCTGCACGAGAAGAATGTCGCCAGTCCCGCACAGCGACATGATCATCGCCAGGTTGCCGACCGTGCTGCCACCGACGAGGAAGAATGTCTCATCCGCTCCGAAGCAGTCTGCCGCGAGTTCCTGCGCCTCGCGAATCACGCCTTCCGGCTGATGAAGATCGTCGAGCCCGCTGATCTCAGTATAATCGAGTGCCATCAGCGGCTCAAAAAAAGAAGCGGCCGCCGGGTCCGCTCCTCTGCCAGATTTATGGCCGGGCACATGAAAACTCGCCGGCAATTTATTAAAATGCTCCCTCATCCGCTCAAAAAGGGGAGCTTCGTCACGCTTTTTATTCGACATATCCAAGCATCCTTTAGACCTGTATAATCTCTATAAATATAGAAGTAAGTCAAGCATACCTGTCTGTCCGCGATGAATCAAGTCAAACCATCTCTAAATAGTCAGAAACTACGCATTTTTCTTATAAAATATCTGTTTTAACTGCCGGATAAAGAAAGAATATTTAACATCCAGCACATCCGTATGTACAATCTCAGACTCGCAGGCTTCGCAAATAAATTCCGATACAATCTGGATGCCTTCTTGTTTGGTTTCGCCGCACACGATACATTTAGGTTGAACGGATTCTTCCATACGGATCACCTCTACTCTTTTTTCTATTAAGCAGTATGTCCGGTTTACGATATTTTTAGACAAGATAGCAAGATAAACTCACATGTTTCTGCGCTTATCGGCCTAAAACCTTCAAAAGAACATCCGGTTCACCGATATAGCTAATAGAGAACATTCTCCACTGCGTCTTCTTTTGAGAGATTAGCTTATCTTACGGAGGTTTATCTTTGTGAAAAATACATCATCCAGCGATGCGGTCATTTATACTTACACCCTTCTTCGACGAATCCCGCATCATTTCCTGCTGCTCGGCAGTTATTATGCCTTTGTTGCAGTCTGGGGAATTAAAGCTGTATTAACAGGCAGCCTCCTGTCGCTTATCTTCGGCTACCTCTTTATACAATTGCTGTATGCACTTGTTATTCGGGGTTACCTTTATTTTGTACGCAATGCCGGCCTTCAGGGCTGGTCGTACCGGCTGGCACACCTGTGGACAGGATTTATTCCGTCACAATATGTAATGCTTCGAACCTTTATCCGGCTGCATCTTCATCTGCTTGTATCCGGTTGTGCCGGAATACTACTGCTTTACCCTTGGCTTTCTGCCGATTCCATATCAAATTTTTTATTTGTGCATCTTTGGATCATGGGCGGGCGATTCTATCTGTTTTTTATGTTCCGAAAAGAGTATAAGATCGGTTGGCTGCGATTGCGTTCAAATGAAACATCCTGTTACAAACAATAAAATTGTTTTACAAAGCATGAGGCTGTAGCAGCAAAAGCCTGGTGCTTTTTCATTTTCAAACGCCCTTATAACCGTAACAGATGAGCATTAATCCCGTTCACACTCAATTGCAGGGACAAGTTGTCCTATCACAACGTGAATTACAAAATGTATGTGTACTGACTTTCATCAACCCAGTAGAGCAACCAGATAATAATAACCTTTATTATAAAACAAAAAGCCTTCTCGAACTTTCGTTCGAAAAGGCTTTTCTATCTCGCTTGGCAACGTCCTACTCTCCCAGGACCCTGCGGTCCAAGTACCATCGGCGCTGGAAGGCTTAACGGTCGTGTTCGGGATGGGTACGCGTGGTTCCCTTCCGCCATCGTCACCAAACAGGATGTTCCGAAGTGTTAGAGACTTCGAAAATCGCAGCATCTCCTTGCGGACATACTACTCATAGCAGGGTTGTACCCTGAAAACTAGCAGCGAAAGATGTACTAAGATCCATCCAAAGATCTTGTGGTGCACAGCCATAGGCCATGCTTTAGATGTTGGCCTCTACTCGCGTAAAGACCTGTAGGTCAAGCCCTCGACCGATTAGTATTGGTCAGCTCCACACATTGCTGTG
>NZ_LMXH01000001.1:2174234-2299929 GCF_001541095.1 Paenibacillus sp. FJAT-26967 | reverse complement strand
TTCCAATCCTTCAATCCCGTATAACTCATACCGATGCCGCCATTTCACCAGTGTACCTACACTGATGTTGTATTTGTCGGCGATCTCCTTCCGAGTGGCTTCACCTGTTTGAAGCTCCTCTATGATCGCCATTTTCTCGGTCCCATTATATTCATGTATGTATGCCAAAAAGAAATGCCCCCTCCAAGTAGTCGGTTTATTTATTAAACCTGTCTACTTAAAGGGGAGCATATCATTGCGGGACAGTCCTTGTTTGGTTGCTTCATTTACGATCAAGCAAGATTTTGCGATCCATTTCCCCGAACAAGGCCGAGTTATCCTAACGAATGAACAGCCGTCAGGGTACTCTTTTAAACCAAATTAGGTTTGATCTTCAATACGCGCATGGCGTTCAACACGGCGAGCAGGGTGACACCCACATCAGAGAATACCGCTTCCCACATGGTCGCAATTCCGAACGCGCCCAAGAGCAGGAAGACCGCTTTGACGAGCAGTGCAAAAAGGATGTTCTGCCATACAATGCGCCGGGTTCTCTTCGCAATATAGATCGCGGAAGCCAGCTTGGAAGGCTCGTCAGTCATGATGACGATATCAGCGGCTTCAATGGCCGCATCGGACCCGAGGCCCCCCATTGCCACGCCTACGTCCGCTCTGGCCAAAACCGGCGTGTCGTTGATGCCGTCCCCGACGAATACGATCTTTTCTTTGCTCGATTTTTGACGGTCGATCTTCTCCAGCTCTTCGACCTTCTGCTGCGGCAGCAGTTCGGACCGAACCTCGTCCACACCTAATTTTTTGCCGACCGCCTCACCTACTGCCTTGATGTCTCCCGTTAGCATAACAATCTTCTTTACGCCGAGATCTTTTAGCAGACGAATCGCCTTGGCCGAGTCCTCTTTGACCTCGTCGGCAATAACCAAATAACCGGCATATTGTTTGTCAATCGCAATATGCACGAGTGTGCCGAGTTCGGATGGTGCAGCGAAATCGACATTTTCCCGTTTCATGAGCTTTGCGTTCCCAGCCAGCACTTGCTTGCCTTCGAACATAACCTGGATGCCGTGTCCCGATATTTCATCGTAATCCGAAAGCAACTCTTCATTTAATTCCTGTCCGTAAGCTTCCCTGATGGACTCTGCAATCGGATGGGTGGAGTGCATTTCGGCAAAAGCTGCCTGGCGTAGCAGCTCTCCTTCGGTTCCTCCGTTTTGCGGATAAATACCGGTTACTTTAAATGCACCTTTAGTCAGCGTTCCCGTTTTATCAAATACAACGTATTTGACGTCATTCAACGCTTCCAGATAATTGCTGCCCTTTACTAGGACGCCGTTCTTCGAGGAAGCCCCGATGCCGCCGAAGAAGCCGAGCGGTATTGAAACCACCAGTGCACAGGGGCAGGAAATCACTAGGAACACCAAAGCCCGGTACACCCAATCCGTGAAAGTCGCTCCACTCAAGAGCAGGGGCGGCAAAACGGCCAGCATCACGGCTACAATAACGACAAAAGGCGTATAGTAACGTGCAAACTTCGTAATAAAGTTTTCAGTCGGCGCCTTTTTACTGCTCGCGTTTTCCACCAAGTCCAAAATTTTGGCGACAGTTGACTCCCCAAATACTTTCGAAACTTCGACCGTCAGAACCCCGTTTTTATTGACGAAGCCGCTCAGCACATCCTCCCCCGCAGTCACTTCACGCGGCACGGACTCGCCGGTCAAAGCGGAGGTATCCATTGCTGAATTCCCCTCGATGACTTTGCCGTCTAGAGGGACCTTTTCACCGGGTCGCACGACAATGGAATCGCCGATCCGCACTTCCTCCGGACTCACTCGTTTGATTCCGCCGGCTGTTTTCAAATTAGCAAAATCGGGTCTGATATCCATCAGCGCACTGATCGATTTCCGCGACCGGTTGACTGCAATGCTTTGGAACAGCTCGCCAACCTGATAAAAGAGCATAACAGCTACGCCTTCGGGATACTCTCCAATTGCAAAAGCACCGACAGTCGCGATCGACATGAGGAAATATTCATCGAACACTTGACCTCTTACGATGTTCTTCAGTGCTTTGAAAACAATATCTCCGCCCACAATGAGATAGGAGGCAAAAAACAGGATCAGTTCAAGTTCCGGGCTCAAGGTTAATGCGAACGCCGCCGCCCCAACGAGAAGTCCTGCAATCAGCCGTGCGGCGATGATTTTAATGCCTTGCGATCCATGGTCATGAGTATGTCCGTGGCCATCATCCGCTGCTTCGGCAAAGTGATCATGGCTGTGATTATGATCGTGGGCGTGATTATGTTCGGAAGGTCCTCTTTTTCGGCTTCCCCCCATTCCATATTCCACTACTTTTATACCAGGCTCAAGTGTACGAATCTTTTTCTTCGTCTGCTCAAGAATGTCATCCGAACGTTCCGGCGCCATCTCTACAGTTAACGTCTGGTTTGCAAAATTCACCGAACAAGCCCAAACCCCATCAATTTTCTGAACACCGTTCTCGATTTTCAAAGCACAGTTCGCGCAATCCAGACCTTCCAGCACCAATTTTCGTTTAACAGCAGAAACACCCGTTTCCATCTATTGTCTCACCCCTTCAGAAGAACTATATATGAGCACTTGTTCATATATAATATATTCTTGATGTCTTGCTCTGTCAACAAATTCGAGGAAAAATCGTCTATAAAAGGAAAAAAATATATTAAATTTTATCTTGTTCTTTGATAATTTGTGTTAGGCGTTTCTGAGTTCTTCACTATTGAGCATGAATGCTTCGTAAAGACTAATGATGCCGGGTGGAATATTTTGGATGGATAAGTTCCGAGAAAACTGGTACATTATTTGGAACCAATAGCACAAGTGTTCGTGTTTGAACTGGGTTATCGGGTAACGCGTAAGTTAGGATATACGTTATAACTAATACTATATACATTTGGAAAGGGCGTTGGAATGGATAAGAACCCGGTGCATAAACCTAACGTTATAGGCGCAGGCGAGGTTGGCCATGCTAACTCGGTCGACTTGGACAAGAATTCGGTTTATGAAACAAACAGCTTCTATTGGGACACACAGGGAAATGACTTCTTAGGAGCAATCGTGTTGCCTTTTTACGGACAATACGTCTCCGAAGAAAGATGCCGACTCTTTGGCGAAGTCTCAGGGAAAAAGATGCTGGAGATCGGCTGTGGAAACGGTCAATCCTTGCAATATCAGGGGGAACGCCAAGCATCTGAACTGTGGGCTCTGGATATATCGGAAAAACAAATCGAAAAGGCAGCCTAGCATTTGAAGACATGCGGCCTCTCGGCAAAATTCATCTGTTCTCCAATGGAAGAAGAATGCGGCATACCTTTAGATTATTTTGACTTTGTATACTCAATTTATGCCATAGGCTGGACCACTGATCTTGAGGGTACTTTTGGCCGGATCGCTTCGTATCTTAAAAAAGATGGTGTCTTTATTTTCAGCTGGTCTCACCCTATACATAAATGTGTTGCTGCAGAAAAGGATAGCCTCGTTTTTAAAAAAAATTATTTCGATGAATCTTGGTATTCGGTCTCGCTGGATAAAGGTGAGATAACCTTATCGGATCGTAAGCTATCCACCTATGTGAATGCATTGGCAAAAGCGGGATTCGTCATAGAGGAAATGATTGAAGAATCGGATGAGGAGATCATACAATCGCGGGGTGATAACAGCGATTTTGCGAAAAAAGCAAGGATGCTTCCAGTAACTTTTGTAATCAAAGCAAGAAAACTATAATACTCGCCGTATCTTAATAAGGAAAGAACAAGTGAGTTAAAGCATGAAGATTCAAACAATCAAGAAAACCGATGAAACTATGACTATTATCTCCTGAATTAAAGGCACTTTGCTTGGATATAAGCAAAATGCCTTTAATTTTTGATTTTCTTCGTTTTTCGTATTTGTAATACGGTATAATCACACCGACTTCCGGTTCACATTGCAATCTGGAAATTATACTTGCATCAAATCGGCTAATGTATGCTGCTTGGCCTCTAACAAGTCTTCATTTTTCTCGACGGTTGATGAGTTACGATTTCTCCCAAAGCTCGACCAGTCGACCATCAGGATCTTCAATCCAAATGAACTGTCCAAATTCACTAACCTCTTTTTTCTTTGCAAGCGATACACCAATTTGTTCAAGATGCTTAATAGTCTCGTTTAGGTTATGTACTTGGAAATTTAGCATGACTTGTTGTTCTGTGGGAAAATAACTGTCATTCTCGGCAAAGAATGAAAAGATAGTCTCATTTCCTAATTGAGCTTTTATCACAGTCCCATTCCAATTTTCTATATCTATCTTCAAGACTTCACTGTACCATTTTTTTGTAATTTCCATATTCCTGGTCCTCCAAAATATTCCTCCAAAACCTTTTATCATCGTGTCTAGCTCCTCCCTATTAAATTTCTGGATAACTGATTATGTCAGATATTCGAGATTCTGTTTTAAAATCCTTTGCCCTCTATATTGCCTGTATGCAATAAACGAATGCGACAGGATACAGCTCAGCTCGTATGGCGCATCAGCAGCCAAACACAAAAAGAGGGAGCCAATCGGCCCCCCTCTCCTTCGATGTCCGCTTCACTCTTCCATGCCGCCGACGAATCTTACAAACTAACGGTACTTCATAATACGCACCCTATGCACAGCGAAATCCACTCCCGGTTTCATAGCAGGATCGATTCGAATCTGCTCCACATCGCCATCGACCATTATTTCGATCGTCTTGCCGGAGAATACTTTACTTCTTGCTTCCGAAAACGATTCTCCGGTTCCCCTCCAGAACACTTGAACCTCACCTGCGCCATTTACCGACAACTCGATGCGCAAATAAGTTTGTTTGGCTTGAGAGGTCACCATGGTAGGACCGATCAAGATCGGGTCATTGGTGGTGGAGGTCCACTGACTTCCCTCTTTGCTGATGTTGTAAGCCGTCCAATTTTCAAAATCTGTGTAGGTGATTTCCGCAGTTTTCTCTGCCTGAGCCTCTCTCCATTCCAGCTCTCCCTTTTCCCGGTCGAAGATAAATACGCTGTACAAGACAAGGGCGGCAAACAAGACGATGACTCCTGCACAGCCTTTATAAAGCATGTCGATTCGCCTTCTTTACTCTCTTGTTAACCGCATCATAAAGCAGACTCATTCCAAAACAGAAAAAGAGTATCATGTAGGGCATGATCGGGTAAGCATACCGGGGAATAGGCAGCATGATTTGATGCAGTATCGTATAAACAACGATGACCAGAGCCAGCCAACCGGTTGGATGCTTTCGCAAAACACTCGCCGTCAATCCAAGCCAGCCTCCCGCAACGAACAAAAGGTGCAGCGGATTTCGCCATTTTTCGAATAGATGAGCAATTTCTCCGTTTTCAACCCAGGGCATTCTCCAGAAATAGTTCAGCTTGCCGATCATTAACCATTCGATAAATGGTGCCTGCTGAAGCTGTGACTGAAACAACTCCTTCGCCTTCTTCCCCCACAGTTCATTCCGCTCAAGCTCAGAGGGATTCAAATGATAAATAGATTGGAAAGTGTCTTCCCAACCAATTAAGTAAGGATGAACGCCCCACAGTAAAGGATTGTTTCCGGAAGTGGAAAATAACACAGGTTCGCCGAATAAAAGGAAATTACGAATCCACCACGGGAGAACGACGATAAACGAACTGAAGCCGACATAAAACAGCGCCCGCACGACAAGCTTTTGGGATGGAAGCTTACGTGCAAAATAAAGCACCAGAGGCAAGACGAGTACCGCAGGCGTCGGCCGGACCATAACGCTAAGACCCAGCAGTATCCCTGCCGCAGCGAGTGTAAAACGCCGGCCGCTTTGTATTCCCTCCAGCAACAACAATAAAAACGAGGCCAGCAGCAGCGTAAACGTAACCTCAGTGAGAAGCAGTCCGTTGGCATAAATAAAACTCGGATAAACCGCCATGCATGCAGCGCTAATTAAACTGAACGTCTCACTCAGATACTTACGGGCGATCCGATAGACAACCCCTATCGTGAGCACGCTGAACGCGACTTGCGTGAGCTGAAACCCCAGCGGATCGGTACCGAACATTGTATACACGGCGGCAAGAAGCAGCGGAAAGCCCGGTGTGACATATGCATTAGGCTCCGATTGATTATAGCCAAGCATTCCGGTCTCCAGGAATTGCTTAGCCATCTTGCTGTAGAACATGGCATCGCCGACCGGAGGGGGAAACGAGTTGCTGAAAATATAGGTGAGCCGAAGCGCCAAAGCGCTTAAAAGTATAATATAAATCCATTTGAAGCGCATTTGTTCAGCCTCGTCTCGATAAAGTTCTCGCGTTACGGTCTCATCTTCCTTACGACTGGCAGTCTTGGAGAATGCTATCCACGAGAAGCCGGACGCAATTCTCCGTAGGCTCGTTTTCTGTATCTACCGTCAGCTCCGCTTCCAGGGGAGGCTCATACAGCGAGTCGATTCCGGTAAACTGTTTGATGAGACCGGACCTTGCTTTGCGATACAGTCCTTTGGGATCGCGCTGTTCGCACGTCTCAAGCGAGCACTTTACATAAACCTCCATATATTCTTCCGGCTTAAATCGCTGCCGAATCGTGTTCCTGGTGTCCGCCAAAGGAGAGATCATAGGCACCAGAACGACAAATCCGACGCTCAAAAAGAGCGCGGCGATTTCCGCCGCACGCCGCAGGTTCTCGTTGCGGTCCTCATCCGTGAACCCGAGGTCGCGATTAATGCCCGAGCGAAGCTGGTCTCCATCGAGCACTACGCACCGGATGCCCCGCCGGAACAACTCCCTCTCGGTCTCGGCAGCCACCGTGGATTTGCCCGAACCCGATAATCCTGTAAACCACAGTACTTTGCCCTTATGGCCGTTCATTCGATTCCATTCACTTGTTTCTATCATGGTACTCCTCCTTCAGTTTCAAGCTCTATGCTCCCGCCGAGCGCCTATCAATCCCAATCGTACTCTTCTCCGATCAACTCGAACAACCGCCGGTTCGGTTCCGCATAGTAGCTCTGCAGCCATTGCATCGTATCCTTCGGGATGGGCTGGGTGTATTCGCCTTCATTTAACGAAGCAAATTCTCCCGGTTCCCACAGCGGCATATCGAGAAAAGCCAGCACGTTCCGATAGCTTTCCGCCGGATTTCGGAGTAAAGCCTCACTGCTCATAACGAGGATCTGATCTTTGGGGAAATATCGGTACCATCGCTCCAATTGCTCCGCGTATAACCCGCGTTTCAAATAGGAGTAAATCGAGCAATTCTGGCTAGAATAGCGGGGATCCCGGCTCATTCTTTCATACTCCGCTTCCACCCTTGAGCGCTCTGTCTGCAGCGCCTCCGTAAATGACATCGGTTCCAAACCTCGTCTGACCATCATTTGATAATGCGAGTAGGCCCGGTGGATAGGATTACGCAGGAGTACAATCAGTTTAACGTCAGGCAACCATTCGCGTACCCTGCCGGGCGTTTGGGGATGGAACAAATAGTAGGGACTAGCCTCTCCCGTTATGCTGTCTTCCGGCAGATCGGGCGGGAAATTTTTCTTATACCAGTCATAACCGAAGTGATACTGTTCATCGAAAAAATGAACCTCCTTCACTGCGGCAGATTTGATGCCCGGATGCTGCGTGAGGTCGTGATACAGGGAAGTCGTGCCTCCCTTCTGCGTTCCGATAATCAGAAAAGCAGGCTCCGTCGTCGTATTATCGAACAGCTTTGTCCGGGCGGATGCTACCCATTCCACGTCGCGTTTGCTGTTGACGAAATGAACGTGCTGGACGACGCTCTCCATATCCGTGCCCGGCGGGGCGATCTCCAAACACCGAACGGCATCCTCGCCCGCCTCTTCTTGCATCCCTAATTCCAGGTACACGGACGAGCGCAAGATTTTAACGGAAAATTCGTTGTAGCCCTTGTCGAGCGATTGATCAAAAAGCTTTAAAGCCTTTTCAAAGTCCTTCTGCTGCTGGCTCCGGCAGCCCATCCGGTAATAATATTCCGCCAGATAATCATGGGCGGCCGCGCTCTGCTCATAGGCCATGACTACGTCACGCGTCGGCCCGCTGAGCTTGATCCGGCCTTCCTCAAGCCAGATGGCCTGATCACAAATGATAGTTGCCTGTTCACCCGCATGACTGACGAATACAATCGTGGTACCCTCGCTCTTCAACCGCAAGATGGCGTTGATGCACTTTTTCTGGAATTCATGGTCCCCGACAGCTAGCACCTCGTCGATTAGCAATATGTCCGGAGTCATGTGGATGGCTACAGAGAAGCCCAGCCTCATGTACATGCCGGTCGAATAGCTCCGCACCAACCTGTCGATATCTTCTCCGAGTTCGGAGAATGCGATGATACTGTCCAGCTTCTCCTGAATCTCCTTGCGCGTAAATCCGAGAACGGAACCGTTGAAGTAAATATTTTCTCTGCCGGTGAAGTCGGCATGGAATCCGGCCCCGAGTTCCAGCAGCGTAGCCACTTTCCCGTCGACCTTGACTCTGCCAGAGGTAGGCTGCAGGATGCGGCTGATCAGCTTCAGAAGCGTGCTCTTACCGGAACCGTTTTTACCGATCAGCGCCAGACTCGTCCCTTTCGGTATCTCCAGCTCAATATCGCGCAGGACCCACTTGTCCTTCGACACCGCATGCGCGGGCGTCGTCACGATATCCTTGATCGTATTTCGTTGCCCGCTAAGTTTGTTGAATTTTTTAGATACTTGATGCAGCTCGATTGCGTTTCTCATGTGTCCACTCCCGTTCATAAACCATTCATACTTCCTCGACCACATGCTTCTGCAATAGCGCAAATGCAGCCAGCATACCCGCGTTGACGACGGTGAGAACGAGCAGCATCGGGAGAAGAATGCTAAAGTCCGGCCACTGGCCGTATAAAAATATGTCCCGGTAAGCGTTAATGATCGGCGTCATCGGATTATAGTCGAACACCCACCGGAACGAGTCCGGAATCAGTGTTAAAGGAAACAAAACCGGTGTCAAATAGAAGCCTACGAGCATGAGTGCATTAACGATGTGCTCCAGATCCCGAAGGTAAACCGTACCCAGAGCAGCAAGCATCACGATGGGCAGGATAAGCAGCGTCTGCACGAGTAAGATGATCGGAAAAGCCGCCAGGGTCGATGCGAGCGGAACTCCGCTGAGCCATAGAGCCGGTACTAAAATAATTAGCGTAAGCAAGTAGTTAACCAGATTGCTTCCGATGACCGATAACGGAATCACTTCTCTCGGGAAATAAACTTTCTTCATAAGCTCCGCATGATTAATCAGGCTTCGGGCACCGCCGGTTACTGACTGGGAGAAAAAATTCCAAGGCAGCAACGCCACCAGAATGAATAACGGAAAATGGGGAATATCCGCCTTCATGATAAAAGAGAACACCGCAGCGTATACACCCAGCATTAGAAGCGGATTCAGGAACGTCCAGAGGAATCCAAGCGCCGAGCCCTTGTAACGCGTCCGCAAATCCTTCAATATCATATTCCGAAGCATCTCCCGATACTGGTAGATGTCCTTCAGCGGATGAATCGAGTCTCTCTCCTCAAGGATACGACCAGCCAGCTTGTACATTTCTTTCAACGCAAAGAGGCTGCCGCGCCAAGCGAGATTGAGCAGGAGGGACGCGGATACGATGATGACGGCGACGATCGGAATATAAATCAAAGGATTACCATGTATAATGTCCCACGGCCGGCGCTCGTAAAGCCACTCCATGATCAGCACATGGCTCAAGTAAATATGGAATACGGAGGAGCTCATAAAAGATAAAAGCCGCGGGCCTCCCGCAACTGCCTTGCGGAATCCGAACTGCTTGACTCCAGCGAAGACCGCCGAAGCTATAAATATAACGGGAACAGACGTGTATTTGTAGAAATACATATCCGTAGAAGGGTACGCGGTCAAGAGCCAGTGGCTTCCACCTACGATGGCTATATACGACAAGAGACCGAATCCGTAGAGAAGCCGCCTCTTCCCCTTGTTCAACTCTATCCTCGACAATACGTAACCGAGCAGAAAATAACCGATATAGCCGGGCATGCTGAAGGCCTCAATTACGAATCCCGAGCTTTTCCAGCCTGCGAGTTCCGATAAATTGGAGAAGGCCAGCCCCGCCGCTCCTGTATAGAAGACAGCGCGCAGCGAAGCACGTCTCACCAGCACCCGAAGAAGAGGCGTAATCAGATAAAGAAGAATGATCATATATACGTACCAGAGATGGTAGTGAAGCGTCCCCTTGACCAAACCTGTGGCGAACCCGCCCCATTCGAAAGAACCCGATTCCTTGCGTATGTCCCACAAATAATAAATCATGCTCCAAAGGACAAAAAGCGGCAGAAGCTTGCCGAATCTGTTTCGATAAAAAAACCTGGTCGATTCTTTCCGGCCCGGAGCTAGCAGAAGCATCCCGCTAATCATGACGAATACAGGAACGCTCCATCGGAAGGCGGCGTTAATGATATGAGCCGTCCACCAATAGTGGATGTCGCCGACGTCGCTTTTGATTCCAATGACCGGAGCGGTTATATGTATGAGTACCACTCCGATAATCGCCGCGACTCGAAGAACATCCGTATAGATCCATCTTGATCCTGCCATAAACGTATTTCTCCCAACATAAAATACCGCCGGCCTCACGAATTATCGGTTAATCAGGCGCTTCAGCAGCTTTTTTCCTTGCCTGATCACGTTGCCGGCAATCTGTTCCACACTGATATATCTTTCGAAGTACTCATTGCCTAGAGCGAAAGGGTTGTCCACCCGGTACGGAATTTCAGGCGTATCCCGGTAGACGATGCGGGCATCTCGCTGGATCCGTTCACCGCTTATATAGAAATCGTAAGACCAATTCGTACGCCCAAGATGTGCCTGATCCGCTTCCTGCAGCTCCCGAACATATTCATCGCGCAGCAGGTACACAACGTTGCTGCGATCCGGCACATACTTGTTAATCATTCCTTCGTTTGCGCCCGAATCAAACCCCGAGTAGTGGAAAAATCGCAATGGTTGTCCGTTGACCAGGAAGCCGCCGGCCTCAGCCGCCAACTTGCGCTTGGACAGATTCCACGGCGCCACATTATAGCCCGGATGCTTCAGAATATAGACGTCGAAGTAGCAGGGTGCCAGATCGATCCATTTCTGATCGGTGAAGATGCCCCTAGGAATGTCGTCATAGCAGAACATCGCCAGCCGGCTCGCCCACCACTCGGCGAAGCGCACGGCCTCATCGGATCTGGAGATCGCAAGAAAGCCGAGGTTGAACACGCCGTGCTGCAGAGCGCTTAATTCATTGTCCATCACTGCGTCCATAATGTCCTCGGGATGGCACAGATGCGGCGTCAACACTATCGGATAACGGTCCAGCGCCTCCGCCAGCTCCGTCAGTTCACCATAGACCTTGATATCCGGGTCCAGATAGACGAAGCGATCTTCTTCGGCATAACGCCGCAACATATAAAGTAACAGTTGTCCCTTGACCGCCGTCGAGGCTTCGACGATCGAATGTTTAAAGATAAACTTCTCAAACTGTTCGAATCCAAGGTCCTTCGCGAGTATGACATCATCGAAATACTCGAAGCTTCGCGCAGCAGGATGGATGTCCCGTTCCAGCAGGCACACGATGAATTGCACGGCCGGATTCGTCTCCTTCAGCGACTTTGCCAGCACCATCGCTTTCGGCAAGTAATTCGCGCATATGGATGTAGTAACGATCATGAACGAGCCTCTCTTCTACCGGTAGGCAAATGGTTGTATTCCAGCACGTAACGCGCCCGATCCCCCGACACATAGTTTCGCACATGCTCGGAATCGAACAAAAATGCTCTAAGCTCATCTTCACCGCTCAATATTTTGCCCAGCTCCGGGTGCGCATCGATGGTCGCGGCAATATTACCGCTTAGCGGCGAGGTTAAGACGGGAACGCCTGCCGCGATTGATTCTTGGAGTGTGTAAGAATAGCTCTCCGGAACAATCGACCATAGCAATACCAGGTCGATCTCTTGCGCAATCAGCAGATCGGGCGCTCCCATCCTTCCTTCCCGGAGGAAGGAATATCGGTGTACCGCGACTTGATCGGCATACTTTTCTTGCGAGCCTATATGATGGAATTCATACAGGCGGCCGAGCGCTTCATCTTTATACAAGCGCTCCCACAACAACCATCCTTTATTTTCCATTTTATAACCAAGGAAAGCCAGTCTGATTTTGCGATTCTCGGGCCGGGGCTTGTAGATGATCGTTTGCTTGTCGAAGATCAAATGCCCTCTGACCCGTATTTTATCCGTAATATCCGGGTAGAGGGCAGCCACCGTCTCTTTAACGAAATCAGAAGGAACTACGATTCGATCGGACTGATGAAGCACGGGGCGAAGGGCCTTCCTCCACTCTTCTAGCGCTATGCCGTGCGTACAGCTCTGACAAATAACCGCACCGGTTCCCGCGGCGGCGACATCGGCAATACAGGAACGTCTTTCTTTGGCTTCTATGATGCTCTGGCGGATCTTGGGCTGATACATCATATGATAGCTGGAACATAACGCGAAAAAGTCGTGCATGAAAAACGTATGGGGAATGACGCCCGACTCTTCCACGTTCTGCAACAGTGCCGTATAGTCTCTTATCTGCCAGTTCAACAGATGATGTGTATAAATCTCAGTAAGTTGCTTATGAATTCGGGAGAGCCACTCCACAATCTCTCTGACCGAATAAAAGCCTATGAATTGATCGCTCACGACCACTCCGTAGAAAGTGTCTTCCTTTGTATGCAGCAAAGAGTAGCTCTGACCTGGATAGATCTGAATGATACCCGCGTTGTTCTGAGACAAATATGAAGCTTGCTCATAAATATACTTCTCGGTACCGCCCATGGATTCCAAGTAGTTCGTGTGGGAGAAGACGAGCGCATACTGCTTATAAGGAAGCCTGCCGGTCAACCCGGCGTAACGCGAGTGCCGGTTCCTTCGAATCGCATATCGCTGCAGCAAGCCCTTGGCCCATTTTTTGAGCCGCCGCTTGGCTCCGCGCTCGATCTCTCTCGCCATTCGGAGCGGCAGGGTTACCCTCCAAGACAACGAACCTGTAAATAAAGCGACTTCCCGCCGGTAGTTTTCAATCTCCAAATCCTTTTGTCGAATCAGCAGGGCTTGAGCTTCCTTTGCCCGCTGCTCTCTTCTTTCTATCTCGGCGCTTAACCGGCTCGCTTCGGCCCGCTGCTCATACAACTCACGGCTTAGATCGGCGAGCTTCGCCTCGCGTTGCCTGCTATCTTCGCATAGAAGCTCGAGCGTATCGATCTGCTGCTCGATCTGACCGACGGCCAGTCCAAGCGCTTTCTCCTTCTCGGCATTCGCTGTCAGCAATTGTTCGATTCGCAAGCCGGCATCGTGAAGTGCATAGGACAACGCAACTTCCGCGGGGCGCTCAAGCTGAAGCGCCTGAACCACATCTTCTCCTATTCCAAGCGAGCAGCTTAGCTCCAGGCGCAAGGTCGCAGTCGCGCCATGAGAAGGCAAGTCTCGAAACAATAGCTGTGACGCAATGCCCGTGCTTATGCCACAAATGCTGTCCCTTTCTTCACCAGGCCGTGTGAAGGTTAGAAACTGCACATACTCTTTGGCATAATCCCGAAGAAGACTAACCTCTTGTCCTTCGTAAACAAGACTCAGCTGCGACAACTTGAAATATGCGGGCTCAGCAAAAAAATCGATTCGCAAAGCCGATCCGAGCGGTTCGCGGATATCGACCGTTTGAAGGCTTTTCTGTCCATTTGCGCTCACGGTGATATAAGTTGATTTGTCTTCTGTGAAACGCTCGTCCGCTCCCGACCAATATATCCGGATTCGATAGGATTTCTCATGGCTCAAGAGCCGATTGATTTGCACCAGCTGGTCGTAGGAGTTTTGGACACTCTCGTGCATATCGTCTTTATACAGCGCATTAGAGTCTCTCTCACCGATCAATCCGAGTTGATAAGTTTGCCGTACCATGGAGGGAACTAAGCGATCCTCCCAAACATCCTGCATCGAAAAACTGGCATGCCGCAGAGAAGGTTTTGGCAAACCGCCGACTCTCGCCCGCTCCACAGCGCCGTACGGAATGTCTAGAAAGTCGCTGATTGTGCGGCCAGTCTCGGCAGGCTGTTCTAGCAATCGGTCGTAGTCAATTACGATTCGCCGCTTATGGCTCGTGTAATATAAGCTGGAGAGGACGTACAAATTCCACATCGCGAATGATTTGTCATGCTCGAATTGATCTCTCTTGTGCAGAGAAGCAGCTACGTTTAAAGGATTGCGCAAGCTGAGAATATATCGGGGTTCAATGTTTAACTCGTCAAACACGGACTGCCACAGCGGAAGCAGCAGGCAGGTTCGCGGATCCTTGAATCCCCATAGTGGGTGTTTCGAGAAGTCTCTGGCGATAATAGCGGCCAGTCTCGCCCGACTCGCCATTCCCGCCTCAGTCAGCCACCACTGCTCTGGCAGCGGCTTTGTGGCATCCCAGGACGAAGATAGGCGATCCAGCAACTCATCGTGAACCGCTACGATCTCGGCGTGTTCCCAGAAGCCCTCAGGGTTGTCCTCCCTGGGAGGAACCATCTGATGTTCATCGCCGATATAAACGCCCAGCGATTTGACCGTTTGAGCCAGCAGCGAGGTGCCGCTCCGATGCATCCCCAGGATAATTACCGCAATTGGTCTATCTGACATTGCTGCACCTCTTTAGATAAGTCACGACCACGATCTTTACATGGCAATATTTGATTTGATTCGACAAAATATCGCATGAATCCTGCTAATTTTGTTTTTATGATTTAATTATCCCTGCCCGACTCGCGAGTAAAGCCTTGCTCTTGATCTATAGATTGAGTAACGGAGGGCTGCCCCTCCTCTGATGATTCATATTGGCCATTCAAGATTCATGGATTAACACCTTACATATCTTCGTTTGAAGCCAAGTCGCCCTTTATCTGCCGCTTTTTGAATACTAACGGAAGCGTCCAAAAACTTGCTTTTTGCAGTATCGCGATTAACTTCCACCGGACCTACTTCCTCCGCAATCGCGGCCGCCTTATCATGGAGCGGCAGATAAGATACGCCCACAGTGGAGATGAAATTGATCATCGCGTATTTCGTACGATCAGGGGCGTCCTGAATCGTATTTTTAACAAGTTCCAACATACCAGCAATCTTCTCCTTGGAAAATTCACTGTCCGGACGATTCCCGAGCAGCCAGCAGTAACAGCTCCAGCCCGCCGACATTTTTAGCTCTATACCGCTTGCAATCCATTTATCGGAAACTTCTTGCGCTATATCCGTTTCTGCCAAAGTTACTGCTACCACATAATCAGACAACATATAAAAATAAGCTTTATCTATCCACCGTTCAAAGTCAGCCTCTGACATTGCGCCAGGATCCGCGATTACCCCGGCAAAGTACATGGCATCGTAATTCCCTGTAGCGTAGAGCTGCTCGGCCAAGGGTTGATTGTTTTTTATTTTCCTGAAAAGAGGCTTCATTCCCCCTGTAGCCACGCCAAAAAGTGGTTCGTGCGCACCGTTGGATTGGTATATTTTCTTAGTGCGTTCCTTGCCGAGAGCTTCAAGCTCTTGCATGACCGTTTCCAGATTCATTATTCGCACTTCCTTTTTTTATTGGTTTATCGTACATGATTAAGCCGTCTGAACTTGAATATATCATAAAGCGGTGCTAATCCAATGAAATTTAAACCATAACTTAACGACTCTACCGATGAAAAAATTAAAGGAGCATGTTGAGGCATGCTCCTTCGCTGGTATAAATGTTTTTATTTTCAGACCCGCTTTTTATACACTCTCATTGCAAACATATAAGCCAGGAACATAATGCCAGCACACCACATAAGCGCGATCCATATATCGTTGCCCACCGGCTGACCGGACAGCAATGCGCGGATGGCCTCTACAACTGAAGTGACCGGCTGGTTCTCGGCAAAGACGCGAACGACGGTCGGCATCGACTCGGTTGGAACAAATGCCGAACTGATAAATGGCAGGAAAATAATCGGGTAGGAAAACGCACTTGCACCATCGACCGTTTTTGCGGAAAGTCCGGCAATAGCTGCGACCCAAGTTAAGGCCAGCGTAAACAGTGCGAGTATGCCGGCTACAGCAAGCCAGGGCAGCACTCCCGCCGACGAACGAAAGCCCATAAGGAGCGCTGCGAGTATAATGACGACCACGGATATCGCGTTGGATAGCAATGAGGTCAACACATGCCCCCACAGCAAGGCGGAGCGTGAAATCGGCATGGTGTGAAAACGCTCGAATATTCCCCGCTGTACATCGGTAAACAAACGGAACGCCGTGTAGGATATTCCGCTGGCAATTGCCATGAGAAGTATTCCGGGCAACAGATAATTTACATAGTTATCCGTTCCGGTTTGAATTGCCCCTCCGAGCACGTAGACAAACAGCAGCATCATCGCGATCGGCATAATGGTGACTGTGATGATGGTGTCCATACTGCGGGAAATATGACGCATGGAACGTCCAAGCATAACGCTGATATCGATGAAGAAATGTTTCTTTGCCGCCTCCATTTACTTTCCCTCCTGTTTGCCGACGATGGCGAGGAAAATCTCCTCTAAAGTCGGTTGTTTTTCAACATACTCCGTCTTTGCGGACGGGAACAACTTTTTTAGCTCCTCGAGCGTGCCGCCCGCGATAATCCTGCCTTCGTGCAAAATAGCAATCCGGTCGGCAAGCTGCTCGGCCTCTTCCAAATATTGCGTGGTGAGAAGTACCGTCGTCCCGCCGCCGGCAAGCTCCTTGACAATCTTCCAGACCTCGATTCGTGCCTCGGGGTCAAGCCCTGTGGTCGGCTCATCCAGAAAAATGATTTGCGGGTTTCCCACAAGACTCAAGGCGATGTCAAGCCTGCGGCGCATCCCCCCTGAGTAAGTAGACACTCTGCGGTCTGCGGCGTCAGTCAGGCCGAAGCGTTTTAACACGTCGTCCGCAATCCGGCGCGGGTTTTTGAGGTATCTCAGCTTGGCAATCATGATCAGATTTTCCCGTCCGGTCAAAATTTCATCCACCGCGGCAAATTGCCCGGTCAGACTGATCTCCTGCCGTACGTGCTCGGGTTTTGACGAAACATCGAATCCGTTTATGGTGGCGGTTCCGCCGTCTGGTTTGAGCAGTGTGGTAAGAATTTTGACAACCGTGGTCTTGCCCGCTCCGTTGGAGCCCAGGAGGGCGAATATACTTCCCTTTTCCACCTCAAAATCTACACCCTTCAACACTTGGAGCTGCTTATAGGATTTTTGCAGTCCTTTAACTTGAATGGCCTTGGTTTGCACGGTTTGCATCGGATTCCCTCCCTTAAATGACTGTAACTTTTGACAAATCAACGACCCAGAGGCCTTTAAGCGCAGCATAAGTCAGCTTATCCATCGTCGCGCCGTCAAAGCAGACGGTTTTGAAGGCTAAATACGATTTGTTTGTCACGGAAAAAGGCAGACGGAAGGAGACGTTCTTGAGTGTTGCCCCTCTAAACGAAACATCGTTCAGTGCAGACTTGTTAAACTTGACACCTATAAACGTTTGCCCTTCAAAAGATAGTCCGCTGAGGTCGGAATAGGTGAAGTCAACGCCGTCAAAGATACAGTTCTCAAAGGTTGTTTTTCTAAGGTCGATCTTAGTCAGCTTGACGTCGGTCAGTTTCACTCCTGTGAATTTGGCCCCATCAAGCCCCGAACTGCTGAAATTGGTGCGAACAAGTAATGTTTTGTTGAAGCTTGCATTTCTTAGATCAAGCGTGGATAAGCTGCAGTCCGTCAAATTGGCGCCGTCAAAATTAGCTTCGCGTACGTCGCTGCTCGTAAACGAAGTACCTGTCAAATCTGCATTCGAAAAGTCGGAACCGCGCAATGAGCTGCTTTTAAACTGTCCATTATGGGCCGTAACCCCCGCAAAATCACTCTCTGCCAGGTTGATGGCGCTAAAATTGGTCACTACTTGCCGCTCCAGCGAACGGGAGAGATTGGCTACCTCCAGGATCGTTTGCTCAATGTCACCGATACTGTCAACAGTTATCTTAAACGCGGTTTCATCGTCCTTGCCCTCAGCTCTGAGTTCACGGTATCGCTCCTGCAAATCGGAAAGCAGGTCGGCCTTTAATTCGGTAACGCTCTTAACTCTGTCGTATGGCGTAAACACGCTGTTTAGATAATCCGTCAATTTCTGATTCATCCCATCAAATCCCCTCATAACAAGTTTTCTAATACGCGCTTTGCATACTCCCAATTGCTTTTGTTGCGGGCGTATGTATCCTTGCCCTTATCAGTAATCCTAAAATATTTGCGCCGTCCGCCCTGTGATTCATCGCCCCAATACCACTCGATGTCACCGTCCGCTTCAAGCCGCCGGAAGCTGGAGTACATCGTGGCTTCCTTTAATTCGTACTCGCCGCCCGAACGTTCGGCTATCAGCTTCACAATCTCGTAACCGTAATGATCAGCCTCGGACAAAAGCCGTAAAATCATCGTATCCGTATGTCCGCGAAGCAGGTCGGATGTGATCTTGTTCTCGCTCATTTAATCATCTCCATAATTGCATAATAAGATATATTACTGTGACTGTCAAGGTAGTATTGTAATTATAATACTTTGTCTATTCCTCCATATAAGCAGTACCCTCATTGAAAACCCTCCTCTTAAGAACATGTATCGTTAAAACAAAAAAAGCCGCATTCATGCGACTCTTTTACGGTAAAAATAAAGGGAATCCGATTAAGTGCCCTTCTTATTCAAAAAAACCTAGTCGTATTCGCCAATGAAGCCATGATTTCCATCGTACGATAATACGTTATCGCATCTTTGGCTTCGTAAGCGGTTATGGTACCGTTTGGAAGTCTGCGTACACCGGGTATGCACGAAGCAATTTCCGCCTGACCGCTGTGCATGAATTCGATGTGTACTTCAACCGGCAATTTGACTTGAAACGGCGCAAGTTGATCGATTTTTCCCATCGCTTCTTTGGTTCTGGCCATGAGTACTTTACGGCTCTGCTGCAGGGATAGGCAGATCGCAGATGTTCTGGACAGTGCTTGCTTGACTATGCCGGTCACTGCATCCGGAACAATTCGCTTCGTCTCTTCGGAAGCTTTGTCGTCTCCGGTAACAAGAGCCACCGGGACGCCCAGCAAGCCGGCGTAGATCGTATTAAATCCGATCTCTCCCACTTCCACGCCATTGACTGTCATATTCTTGAACCAATACGCATGGCTCAGAACACCAGGCATTCCATGCCTGGCATGATACCCAACAAAGAAAACAGCCGCGAAGTCGGAAGTTAGACCGGACATCATATAGTTATCCCGGGGAATACCCGAAATTAACGTCGCCCCGGGATGCAAATGATCCAATCGGAGGTTATTCCCGGAAGAATGGCTGTCGGCAACGACGATTTCAGTTGCTCCTCCTTCCAAGGCAGACTCGATTACTGCGTTAACGTCATGTTCCATGAGTCTACGTCCATATTCATAATTCGGCTCGCTCGGCAGAAGGAAATCAGCATTCGTAACACCCGTGATCCCTTCCATGTCCGCTGAAATGTATATTTTCATGCTTCTAAAACGATGCAGGCTGAATGTCCCTGCGTGCCTTCTACGTCGTTTCCTTCCTTACGCCAGTACTCGATGCCTCCAAGCATTTCTTTAACTTTGAAACCGAGTCCGGATAAACGGGCTGCTCCTTTGGTCCCGCCATTGCAAGCAGGTCCCCAACAATAGACTACAATGACTTGATCTTTGGAAAAACCCGCGGTCGTCTCGGCGCTGATCAGATTGGATGGAAGATTAATCGAGCCTGGTACGTGGCACTCCCCATACGCACGGGCGCTTCGAACGTCGATAAGCACAAATTCATTAAGGCCATGCTGCATGTCGTATTTTACATCGGAGACGTCCGTTTCCATGGAAAGTTTGTTCATATAGTGCCGATGAGTCTGCTCCGGCGAAGCGGCAGGTGTTTCGAGTACGAGTGAAAAGCGTGTTTGATCTGTCATTTGGATTCCCTCCATTGGATGTCTTCTTCTTGAAATCAATATAGCACGATCACAGACACCGGAGTTATCGATAGAATTCTATACATTCCATCAATCATTTTGATAATTGACGCTGCTAATAAGCTCCAAGAAACCAAGAAACGCTTTTGACTTCCACTTTTTATTGGAGTAAATCAACTGGGTGTAGAACTTGAATTCAGGATGAACGAAAGGAATCGCGATAATTTGGGCTTTACGGATTTCTTCCGCAACCGCTATTCGGGGCAATAGGGCAATACCCAGACCGTAGGTTACACATTGCTTAATCGCTTCCAAATTACCGAATTGGTAGGATAGACTGAAATTCACTTGGTTCGCTTTCAATACCTTGAGCAGCAGGGCCCGATAGGTACAGCCATCCTCGGTCAAGATCAGCGATTCGCTCTCCAGATCTTCAACATGGATTTCACTTAGACCGCTGAATTTATGCTCCGGATTTGTAATAATGACCAATCTTTCTTCTCGCAAGATGCTGCTGTTAAGTTCCGGATCTCTAAACGGAGGATCGAGAATGATTCCGACGTCCAGCTCCCCTTCTTTGACCGACTCGACAATGTATGGCTCGTTTCCCGGCTGAATGACAACGTTCACGTCCGGATAATCGCGTCGAAATGCTTGCAGATGCTGCGGCAGGTAAAAAGCCGCTAACGTCTCGATCGTGCCGATGGAGAGTGTTCCTTTGGATTGCTTCGCTACAACTTCTTTAGATTCTTCATGCAGCCTGTGAATCTCATTGGCGTATTGCAGGAGCGCTTCCCCAGCCATTGTCAACTTCATGCTTCTACCGTAACGTTCCAATAGTGTGGTCCCGTAAGACTCTTCCAGCCTCTGAATCTGCGTCGTGATGCTCGACTGCGCATATCCCAGAGCTTCCCCTGCCTTAGTGTAGCTCCCCCATTTCGCCACTTCACGAAAGGTTCTCAAATAAGTCAGTTCCACGGTTACCGCCTCGATTCGCATAAGTTCCAGACACTTTATCATGTTCGCAAGATTACGGCAAATGCAGATTTTACGATTCAGTTGAAATGAATTAACACTTACTTTTACAACAGTACCTGTAATAAAAGTGCGTACTTACATCATTGAATTATTTTTTTTATACTCAAATTATCAAGAAGGAGGAAATTCATATGAGAACTCTTGTTATCGTGGCACATCCTAACTTAGAAACGTCTGTAATAAACAAACAGTGGACAGAGGAATTACTAAAATACCCCGACAAGTATACGGTTCACGAATTGCATAAGGTATACCCGGATGGAAATATTGACATAGAAAAAGAGCAAAAGTTAGTAGAATCGCACGGCAACCTTGTTTTTCAGTTCCCTGTTCATTGGTTTAATTGTCCCTCACTCTTAAAAAAATGGCTTGACGATGTACTATCATATGGCTGGGCTTATGGATCCGCAGGCGACAAATTAAAGGACCGCAAAGTTGCACTCGGTGTTTCGGCAGGAATCAAAAAAGAAAACTATAGCAAGCAAGGAAGATATCGATATACACTTGAGCAAATGTTGGTTTCTTTCGAGACGACTTTTCAATATTGCGAAGCAAATTATCGTTCGCTCTTTGCTGTTTACGGGCAAGAAGACAAGGCAGGCGAAAATGTGCCGGGTTCGGAAAGCGAACAAACGGATAACGAATTGATCAATAGCGCGCAGAATTATTTAAGATTTATCGATAATATGTAAGCTGCCTATAACGCTCTATAACAATTAAGTATTTCCTCTATAGGGAAATACTTCTTTTACATTCCCCAAGGTAATACCTATGGCTGTACCCGATTCTTCGACGCCATGTTTTTCTCCCCCCACTCGCACATCATATTCAAAAGCGGCATCAGGGATAAACCGCGTTCAGATAATGAGTACTCAACCTTTGGAGGTACTTGAGGGAATTCCTCGCGTATAACAATCCCATCTGCGACCATCTCTTTCAACATCATACTGAGGGTTTTAAAGGTGATCGAACCGATGCATCGCTTTAGTTCGTTAAACCGCATAACTTTATTTTCTGACAGCCAATACATAATGATCATTTTATATTTACCGCCTACAATGGACAATGTATATCCGAAGCCGGTGTCATTAAGTCTCACTCCGCTCGGAACACAGGTATCTTTCATTACATCCACTCTCCATTTCTTTACGATCATTTCTGAATTCCTCTTCGCTTGGTTTCAAGACTCAGACTTCTTTCTTTATAGTATAGAAAAGTTAAGTGATATTACATTAAAATTATACACTTCTAGCTAAATATCCATGTAAACATTTCCATTTTGGTAGAAAGTTAGGGGTTTGAAACCTTACCTGGAACAACGCTGCTCATTTTGCATGCTGCTTTCTCTCTTATAAACTCTTGCGGCTTCTTTTTCAAAATCTAGCAGTTAGACATTTCTTGAGATCACTAGTGAATCCTACCGCTTGAAAGCTTTCCGGAGGACGAAAATGATTAAAGATCACAATCTTGCAAAAAGTTTCCCATTGTGCAATTTTGCCCATTGGGTAATAATATAATGTATTGGATAAAATTCAGAGCTTCGTCTTTGAACTAAAGAAAAGGAGGGCGCATGTAACTTGAACGCTAAGCAGACGCTGCGCGACAAAAAAAAGGAAGCCACCGCCTATGCCTTGGCCGAGGCCGCCTTTAAGCTTGCGCTTGAACAAGGCATGGACGGCTTCATCGTCGAAGACGTTGTTCGGCAGGCCGGTTTCTCCCGGCGGACCTTTGCCAATTACTTCTCGTGTAAAGAGGAGGCGGTCGCGGCATATTTTATGGGCAGCGTCTCCAATGAAGATGAGACGCTGCTGTTTGCGGATCTGCCCCCGGATACAACCCCGCTCGATGCGCTGTACAGCTTGCTCAAAATGCAGTTTACCTCGGAGTTTCTGTATAAACTGCGGCAATTCGTATCGCTCGCGAATCAGTACCCGTCGCTTGAGCCTTATATTCTCAGCGTTTTCCGCCGCTTACAAATCGCCGCGCAAGAAGTGCTCGAAAAATTCTCCCATGGACGATATAGCGAAGGGTATACTCATCTTCTTGCCGGTGCCGTTTACGGAGCGTTCGTGCCTATTCTTGACGGGCGGCTGAACGTTCTGCTCCCGGGCGAAGCGTCAGATGAACGCTCGGGTGCCATGTCATTCGATCAATATTTGAATTCTATGTTTGCTTATTTGCACAACGGCTTCTAATTCAGAGATAAAAAGGAGAACCATCTGATGTCTACATTTCTGTACCGATTGGGAAAATCGGCTTATTCTAAACCGTGGTATTTCCTCTTGCCCTGGATCGTCATCCTCGGTGTTATAGGTGCCTTGCTCGGCGCCAATGGCATCCATTCCAGCTCCGAAATGAAAATCGAAGGCACGGAATCGCAAAAAGTGCTCGATATGCTGGCTGAGGAGCTTCCAGCCGCTGCCGGCGGCCAGGCTAGTGTGGCCTTTACCGCGCCGGACGGAGAACGTCTTGACACCCCGCAGCGGGTAGCATTAATCCTGAAAGCTATCAATGAAGTCTACAGCATGGACTATATCATCAACCCCGCCGAACTGGCCGCCAAAGCCGCTGCCGGACAGACAGCCGCCGCGGATTCGTCAGCAGCTGCCGGACAAGCAGGTGCTGCTGGACAAACGGCTGGACAAACAGACGCTGCAGGACAGGCCGTTCCTTACGGTCCGCTCTTTGCGGAGGGCGTTCCGGTTCCAGGCGTTATGCTTTCTGCCGACGGCAGCATCGCCTTGTTCCAGTTCCAGTTCACCGTCCAGCAGACGTCCCTGCCCGCTTCCGTGCCGGATAACGTTATCAAAGCCGTGAGCGAAGCTGAGCAGGGCGGATCGGGCATCACGGCCATTCCAAGTGATTCGCTCAAGAGCACGCCATCCATCGGATCGACGGAAGCAATCGGTGTTGCCGTCGCCGCGGTTGTTCTGTTTATTACGCTCGGCTCGGTCGTTGCCGCCGGGCTGCCGCTGATTACCGCGCTCCTTGGCGTCGCGATCAGCGTCGGAGGCGCTTTTGCTCTATCTAATATCATCCAGATGAATGATATTACTCCCATTCTCGCCGTCATGATCGGTCTGGCTGTCGGAATCGATTACTCGCTGTTTATTGTGAACCGGCAGCGGCGGTTGATTCTCGATGAGCAACTAAGCGCCCACGAAGCTGCAGGCCGGGCACTTGGCACCGCAGGCAGCGCTGTATTTTTTGCCGGGCTGACCGTCATTATCGCTCTGTGCGGCATGTTGGTCATCGGGATTGGATTTTTGTCGACCATGGCTCTGGTTGCCGCTGCAAGTGTTCTGATCACCGTCCTGCTCGCGCTGACTCTGCTGCCTGCGCTGCTGGGTCTGGTCGGTGAGCGGATCTGTACATCCAAGGCCCGCACGAAAAACGAAACCTCAGGCAAGAAAACCTTAAACGGGTTTTCACACCGCTGGGCGCGCGCCACAGTAAAATACCGCTGGATCATCATTATTGCGGTGATCGTGGTTCTTGCAACGGCGGCGATTCCAGTAACGAAAATGGAACTGGGCATTCCGTCCGGCGCCTCGGCCAACTTGGATACCCCGGCACGCCAAAGCTATGACATCATATCCAAAGGTTTCGGAGAAGGCTTCAACGGACCGCTGCTCCTGGTGGCCGAGGCGAAAAAAGACTCCGGCAAAATTTCTCCGCAAACGCTTGGCAAGCTTGTTCAGGAGCTGCAAATGCACGATAACGTCACGCTTGTGGCCCCAATGGGCTTCAACGAGACCGGGGATTTAGCCATTATCAGTCTGATCCCGAAAACAGGTCCGACGGATACGAAGACTAGAGATCTGGTGCAGGATCTGCGCGATCCCGGTTCCAGCTTTGCGTCGGCGAATAATGTTACGCTTGGCGTGACCGGATTTACAGCCATCAACATTGATATGTCCTCCAAGCTTTCCGAGGCCTTCCCTATGTATATTGGCATCATTGTAATTCTGTCGCTGATCATCTTGCTGCTCGTTTTCCGTTCGGTCATCGTTCCGGTCAAAGCGACGGTTGGCTTTGTTCTCAGCATCTTGGCCACCTTCGGCCTGACTACTGCCGTTTACCAGTGGGGATGGCTGCATTCCCTGTTCGGGTTTGACACTGGAGGACCGCTGCTCAGTTTTATGCCGATTCTAGTCACGGGCATTCTGTACGGACTGGCGATGGATTATCAGGTTTTCTTGGTGAGTTCCATGCGTGAGGCTTACGTTCACGGGCGCCGCGGTAACGAAAGTGTCATTCACGGCTACGATCTCGCCAGCCGCGTCGTGCTTGCCGCAGGCGTAATCATGGTTTCTGTCTTTGCCGGCTTTATTTTCGCACCTGACGCCATGATCAAACAAATCGGTTTCGCATTGGCGTTCGGTATCCTGATCGACGCATTCATCGTACGTATGACACTCGTTCCGGCCATCATGGCGGTCTTCGGCGACAAAGCCTGGTGGCTTCCGAAATGGCTGGACCGGTTGCTTCCGAACCTCGATGTCGAAGGCGACAAACTGATCGCCAAGCTTCATGCCGAGAGCGGAGATAAGAGTTAATAAAGGAAGGCTATAAATGCCTTCCCCCTTAAGTCCAAGAAAGGAGAGCCTGCGGACAATGTCCGAAGCTCTCCTTTCTTTTGTTTCCAGTCGAAGATCGAATTTAAAGACTATATATTTCGTTTCTCACACTCAAACGGTTCTTCACAAGAGCCAATCTCTTAGAAAATCCCATATACGGGATATTATCTTTCAGACATTTAGAGACCTAATGCCGGCGGTTAGTCACAATGATGCGCGAACATCAAGCTAAAATGCTAAAAAGCACCCTAATCGGTGCTTTTTATTTCGCCTAGAATGTCAGTACAGGTTCAGACGATAACATCCCTCCCCTTTTACTTCTTCACAGCACCAGGTCAACCTCTTATCTGTCGTTCACTATCCCTTGATTCGTCGGATTTCTTGCACGATCTGTTCCTTCTTATTCATTTTCAACGAATAGAGTACAGGTGCAGTCGGAATCTCAAACTTGAGATGTGAATGAGGAATTTCCGTCAATAAAGTTCCAATAGGTTGTTGGCTTTGTTTATTTCGTATAACACTCCAAAATATCCGGGATCTATTTTCCTCGGTCCCCCATTTTTCAAGCGAATTTCGGAATAGTAAACATTTACCGATAATGAAATCATTGTCCTCAAGAGGTTCCATTGCTTCAAAGCCGGCGTCCTTAAGGCCATCAAACAGTGCCGGCATCAATTGGTCCAAATACAGTCCATAGGCAGCATCCTCGATCTCATGAAAAGCGGCCGTTAGTTGATCGTGCATCGAATCGTATAAGGGCTTCCATGCCGATTCAATATACTGATTACCTGCCTGGCCAATCTCCTCGATTGTCATATTGTAATGAAAAACTGGATTAAAGGTCATTCTTATTCCTCCTTGATTGGATTTGTCTTCATCATACAACATATAAGCCAATTGGAAGGTTTTCCGGAAATATGCAAATAATATCAACATAAGGACCACAAAAACATTATAATAGTTTTAATGTTTTTGTTCATTAGAGAGGCGGGAAAACATGGGCATACGACCGAAAAAACTGGCGAATAAATTTAAGATATGCGCCAACACTTTACGAAACTACGAAACGAAGGGCTTAATTCCTCCTGCTGAGCGATCTGTCAATGGATATCGCATGTATACGGAACTGCATGAGGCTTATCTGGCATGTATTCAAGCTTTGGCCCCTGCATTCGGGATGGAAGTGACGACGGAGGTGATGCATAGTCTCCAAAAAAATGAGTTGGACGATGCATTGTGGATCATCAGGGAAAGGGAGGTCATGCTGCATCGTGAAAAAGCAAGCTTGGATCAACTAGTAAGGGAGCTGAATTTGTATACCAACGAAAATCAAACTTACGACTTGAACCAACGCTTCCGCATCCACGAGGTCTCTAGACGGACGGGAATTCCTAAATCGGCGATCCGTTATTGGGAGAAATGCGGCCTCTTCACTGCTGAGCGGGACCCTGATAATGAATATCGACTATATAATGAAGGACATCTTCTTAAAATTAAAATGATTCAGGTGTTGCAAAACTCTGTATATTCCGAGGAGACCGTAAGCTTAAAGCAATTGATCGCACATGTAGAAATACAAAACATCATGCATGCGATGAAGCTTGTGGAAAGTATCCGTATCTATCAGCATAAAACGATCAAACTCCAGATGCGGGGCATTTACTTCCTATATCGCTTGATTCAAGCGGTCCCCCAGATGCAATCGCGCTTTTCTCCGGGGTAGCCAACAGCCGGTCCCCTCGCTCTTACAATATTTCGATATACCCTTCTGTTCCATGTACGCGAATTCGCTGCCCATCTTTGATCAGCTTGGTAGCATGCTCCACTCCGACAACTGCCGGCAAGCCATATTCACGTGCGATAACGGCTCCATGGGTCATCAGTCCGCCAACTTCAGTAACGAGGCCTTGTATCGATACAAAGAGCGGCGTCCAGCTAGGATCAGTAAATGAGGTGACTAATATGTCTCCCTCTTCCAGGTTAGCTTCTTCCATGTTAAAGATGACACGCGCCCGACCCTCTATAACTCCGGAAGAAACAGGCAAACCAGCCAGAGCATTGACCGGGAGATTTTCTCTTTTGTACTCCCCCGCAATGATTTCACCATCCGACGTGATAACACGCGGCGGAGTTAGCTTTTCATAGAATTTGTACTCGTCTTTTCGTTTGTTGATGATCCGGTAATCCAGTTGGTTGGTGTGTACGACTTCACGAAGTTCTTCAAAATTGAGATAGTAGATATCTTCTAGTTCATAAATAACGCCCGCTTGCAGGAGTTGTTCGGCTTCTCTCCGTAAAGCCTGTTTATAAACGAAATAGCGATTAATCATGCCGTATTTGGGATATTCCCTAAACCCGCTGAAATTTCGGATCAGGTCGATCCTTCGTTTGGTTTCCAGGGCTTTTTGTTCCCCGTCCGGTAAGTGCTTTAATCGCTCTAGCAACTCTTGTTCTTTGTTCCAAGCTTCCTGTCGTCCCTGCTCGAATTTTCGTTTGCTGGCATTGGGCTCAAAGTTTTTGATGTTGCTGAGAATCAAGGGGACAAGTGTAGTTGGTTTTTCGCTCCAACGGGCTTTGGTGATATCAATTTCTCCGGCACATCGCATCCCGTACTTGTCGAGATAAGCACGGATCGCGTCTTGCGTCTCCTGTCCGCCATTCAGTTTAACCAGTTCATCCAGAAAGCTGTCGTCTTGTACATGCTGCAGATAATTTATAACTTCCGGAAAAGCACGAATCACATCAGCGACATCTAGTAGCGCCAGACCCATTTCCGAAGTAATATTGCCCGGTACAGATTGAGTAAGTGTATCTGCTGCGTTTTTCTCACCCAGCCACTCCTTCATTTTTTCATTAATCCATTTTGAAGCACCCATAGCGGCCATAATCACATCCAGGCTTTGCGGGTCAAATATAATTTTCTTTAATTGCTGGAGATCTTCTAGGATAAAATCAAATAAATCCGATCCTGATTTCGCCTGGATGTTATGCTTTAACTCTTCTATCGAGGTTTGACTACGCTTAATATAATAAGAAACGATAGTCGGATCGTAGTCGAATTGAGCTTGAACGCCTTCAGACGGCATGCCTTTAGTGCTTTTACCGGAACTCCCTTCTTGTTCATCAATTGCGGACGATTTTATAAAATCCCCCCGCTCTATGATGGTCAAAAGCGCGTCTTTGATAAGCGGATCGGATTGTCCCAGGGTATTTAATAAAGTTTCTCTGCTGTTGGGTGAAGACAGCATATGTGTAACATCAACAAACAGCCTTCCACCGGCTTTACGCATGGGTGCTGGAGTCGTTAACAGGAAAAAAGCCAGCCCCAGCGGTTTCATGGGATCTGTCATCATTTGTTGATGACCGACAGATACGTAAACATGGTTGTCTTCATCATTCGTTTCAGGAATCGGGAATAAAGTCGTGATTGGCCGGCTCTGGACCATATAAAAGGTATCTTGGGCCAAACACCATTCGATATCTTGCGGCTGGCCGAAATAAGCTTCGATCTGTCTTCCTATGCGTGCTAACCGTAAAATTTGCTCTTCAGAAAGCGTTTGAGTCTTTTGCCGATCAGGAGCGATCTGCCGGGTCTCTGTTCCGCCTTCTTTTAGCGCATAAATGGCCAATTTCTTGGCTGCTATCCTCATATCGACGATTTTCTCTTCCTGTACTTTATAACCATCGGCTGATACTAAGCCAGAGACCAGCGCTTCTCCAAGTCCAAAACTGGCATCGATGGACAGCACCTTTCTGCTCGAAGTAATCGGATCTGCGGTAAATAAAACTCCGGAAGCCTGTGGAAAAACCATTCTTTGAACGATAACGGATAAATAGACCTGATTATGGTCAAATCCGTTCTGCATCCGGTAGATGACCGCGCGATCCGTAAACAGGGAAGCCCAACATTTGCTGATATGCTGCAAGATGGCTTCAATGCCGATGATATTTAGATAAGTGTCCTGTTGACCTGCAAAAGAGGCATGCGGCAAATCTTCAGCGGTCGCGCTGGAACGCACGGCATAAGCATGCTCATCTCCAACTTGGGAGAGATTGCGAGTAACGGCTCTCACAACATCGGAAGGAATTTCAGCTTCCCTAATGATTTGCCGAATCTTCCTGCTGATTTCACCAATTTGTTCCCGTTCCTCTACTTTTAGCATGGCTAGTTGATCGAGCAAAGCATGATACATTTCGTTTTGATGAATGACTTTTTGATATCCCACTGTTGTAATACAAAATCCTTCGGGTACTTGTATTCCTGCTATTTTTGATAATTCCCCTAAATTCAACCCTTTTCCGCCGACAAGCATAAGCTGCGTTTTATCGATTTCTTGAAATCCGAGAACCAAAGAATTCATCATTATCTCTCCTAACCATTAAAATTGAGAAAAACATTTGACGGGAGTTTATCGGTGTGGTAAAATTAAATTATAAGATGGTATATCTATGCTCTTATAATTTTGAAAGTCGTAAACTGATTATATCATCGTGTCCGTTTAGACGCAATATAAAAGAACCTGATACAAATCCCCAGGTTCTTTTTTTGATATTCCGCTATCATACTCACATCAAAAACCTCATCAACTAACCAAACAATAAATCCAGAATCTTTTCATCCGCTCTTCTGTTCTTTCCTTTATATGGGTAGCAGTGAATATGAATCGCTGGATTAAAATTAAGTTCTATAATGCTGTAATTGGTATCGTCTGCTTCTTCCTCTATTGAATCAATCATCATATCCACACCACATATGGCCGCTCCTGCAGCTTTAGCGGATTGAACGGCAAGATCCTTATAGCTGTCCGGTATTACATCCGTTAGATCGATACTGTCTCCTCCTGTACTTATGTTCGAATTTTCTCTGAGATAGATGACTTTCCCCGCTTGGGGTATATCGTTCCAACGCCTATCATGGTTCTTCAAAAACATCTCTTCTGCTTCCCCTAATTGAATTTTCTCAAGGGGAGTCTTATACCCTTTGCCTCTGAGAGGGTCCTTATTCTTCTCATGAACAAGCTGCTCTATCGTGTGGATTCCGTCTCCGACTACATTTGCAGGGACACGATGCAGAACTCCTATGACCTCATCTCCCATAACTAGAAAGCGATATTCCTTGCCTGTCATAAATTCCTCAAGAAGGATTGTCCCATCGTGTGTAAAGGCTATTTTAAACGCTTTTTCCATATCCTCTTTCGAATAATCTCGATTAAATATCGTTATGCCTAGCCCATAATTAGTTGATTTCGGCTTAATTACAATGGGAGTGCCGCGATACATTTCGTAGGCAGACAGAGCTTCTTCCATACTCTGGAACGCTTCTCCAGACGGCACACGAATTCCATGCTGTTTGAGCACGGCTTTCGTCACCACCTTATTCTCCATAATTAACACCGTACTATAAGAGTCTAGGGACGTTTTCGTAGCCTGCTTCACATACTCTCTATGATTACCTTGTGAAAGTAAGACAAAATTCTCTTCCCGGTCAACCAAATTAAACCGTATGCCTCGTTTGACCGCTGCCTTTAAAAGAAGTTGGGTTGACAATTCGAGATCTTCATATCCTGCAAACCGGTATCCATTTTGGACACTTTGCCGGGCGTATTTTTTTGCCTTTTCCAAATGGTAGGACAGATAGGATGATTTCTGAACCTCGGTCTTCACTATTGAGGCGACATTTAGCTCAGCATGAAGAATCTTTTGCTTTTCTCCGTCCAGGATCTGAAGATAATCCTCGTTTCCGGGAAACAGGAGCTGCACCATTTCCTTCATCTCCCCGATAAAAGCGAGAGCCATTTCTTCCATGGTGAACTGACTATACTCAGGCTCGTTTAAATAACCCTGTATCCCTTGCATGATCATCTGATCCTGATTGATATTAGCTATTCTCATATTTTCTTCATCGAAGGCTTCATCTACTTTTAACACCATAAATAGAATAAACAGATGGATAAAGTGCATCATTTCTTTGCTTATACCAATCTTATAAAGCGGATTGATGTCGATAAATCGAAGCTCCAAGTAGGCTACTCCGTCTTCTACAAGTTCTTGGCAGAGGTTGATTCCCTTCGAGGTCTTTAAACGGATAGGGCTGTAAAATTCTTTGACGCTCAGTAATTCATTCTGCTGGATCAACCGGTTTAAATCATGAACATACTCATGGACCGAGTTAAACGAAACATAATAGGATTTTTCGTTCCGATAGCCACACATACTGTTTCGAAGGGAGTTCATGATCGGAAAATAATAACTCTTATTATCATGAGAATCGGCCATTCTTACACATTTTTCCATATAGGTATTATCAAAAACAGGACTTGCTCCTGTCAGATAGATGAGAAGCCAACGATATCTAAGCAAGTTACGGGCTACTTTAAAATAAATCGCATCTTTAAATTCCTTGAAATCTTTATGCCGCTCCTGGATAGCATAGAGTCTTGCAAGAAGTTTCTCATCGAATGAAAAATTATAATGAATTCCGCTTAACAGTTGTCTCTTACGCCCATACTTATCCGCCAATACACTTCGATACCCGTCTGCGATGGGGTCACTCATTCGGGCAATCGGAATTTCCTTCTCATCGGGCAGCATGGGAGGATTGCTGCTTGGCCACAAATATTCTTCTTCCAATTCTACAGAAACTATGTCATGCAAGGCTTCCATGAAGTGATAAGTCGCTTCAATCGACTCAATGGCGGGGGTTATCATCTCGATTTGACTCTCCGAGAAATCAGTTTGAATATAAGGATTCTCCGTTTTACTTCCAAAAGCTTTAGGGTGAGGTGTCAGGGCAAGTTTCCCCTCCGGGTCGACCCGTACATTTTCTTTTTCCAACCCAAAAAGTCCTCGAAGCAGATCGTTTTGAAGTCCGTTGTCTATGACAACCTGTACAAGTTCACGATTTAACAATTTCATGGTTATGACCGTCCTTTATTCGGGTTCATTAAGAAATCAAAACGATGCCCTTAATCACACTGCTCAGCGCAAACGACATCCAAACTTTATTTAAATAATATGTTCTGCATCCATCAATTTTATTTGATATGTAAGTTAAAAAAATTAGTTCTTTGCAGGAGGATAGAAAAGGCAGCACAGCTTTTCGGATAGGAGTCCCTTGATCTCTTCATCGTTCAATTCATAGTAGTTCCATTTCCCGACCCGTTCCATAAGGATCATATTTGCATCAAGCAGCATTTTTAGATGGTAGGAGAGTTTCGATTGAGGCAATTCCAGCATGTCGGTCAGGTCACATACACATACTTTGCCTCGCTGATTTAATTCATAGATGATCCTCAGCCGGTTCTTATCAGACAGGGCTTTGAACTTTTGTTCATACAGACTTAGAACATCTTCCTGTATAAGTGGGTCCTTCATAGTGTCACCTCAACCTCCCATCAATTTATTTTGATGTATCTATCATAGCAAGTCATTACAAACACGTCAAACATCCATTTTTTGTTATCCCATTATCAAGTAGTGGTGACTTGGCTCTAAAATAAAAACAGCGGCACCATGGTCAAGAAATTAAGACCTGGAATGCCCCTGTTCTATTGAGGTATCGTTATACGTTAACGACTGTTATCTAGCCGGCACTACCCTATCGCCTCCATCGGTATGTTAACAGAAGCCATCGCATTTTTCTTTTGCTCATCATTAATATGCGTATAGAGATCGGTGGTTTCAATAGACGCATGCCCCATAAGTTCCTTCACAATTCGGATATCGTGTCCTTTTTTCAGCATCATTGTTGCAAAAGAGTGCCGCAGCTTATGGCAGGATAAATTCATGTCCGTTACCTTTGGATTTTTCTCCTTAAAAGCTGAAAAAGTTTGGTTGGCGATCTTCTGGATCTGTCTGATCGAGAGTCGTCTTCCTTTTTGTGATACAAAGAAGGCGTCTTCTTTGGAGCTGTAAGGAGTAAGCCGCTCCTCCAAGACATTGCTTAAATAGTCCTTAAGCATATCGGGAAGCGGGATTTCATTCCACTTTCGACCCTTACCGAACACTTCGATAGTTCCTTTTGCCTTCTTGAAATTCAAGAGGTTCAACCGGTGCACTTCACCTACCCTCAGTCCGCAATAACCCATTAGCAGGAATATGGCTATATTTCGGTTCCGATACCTTCCGCTTATATAATCCAGGCTTTGTACCAGCTCTTCTTCTTCGAGATAGACGGGCTTCTTATTTTTCTCGGTCTTGGATTTTCTCACTTCCAACGCCGGATTCTTCACCGCCAAATCGAAGTCGATTAAAGCGCTATAAAAGGATCTTACTGCTGAGAGTGACCGGTTTCTTGTAGACTCACCCGCCGTTTTTTGCTTGGAAACAAGAAAGTTGATCACGCCTATCTTGCCGGCCTCTTCAATTGGACCGCCTTCTAAGGATTGCAGAAAGCACAGCACTTCCCGGTTATACTCTTTTTGCGTTGCCTCGGTATATCCGAATTGTTTCATCCATAATGAAAATGCACGGATCTGCTCCGCATATTTCTCTTTGATTTCATATCTGCTCATCAGATGCGTTCTCTCTCCTCCATCAACATGTGCTCACCGGTACATCTGGATTGCTTCTAAGCGTTAGGCCGGTAAGAGCAAACGAATCCTTCTTCATTTTCTAACAAAAAAACTATCCAACATACAAACCTCGAAGACAAAAGAGGCCCTGCTACTGGTCGTAAATAAAATAAAAATCGATTTAAAAGGAAAGTGCGCCAAATATGTATTTGGCGCACTTATTATAACACATATCTGCCTTAGTTTGGTCACTACAAATACTAAAAAAGATACGAACAAAGCCTGTTCTTTTCACATCGCGATTCGGAGATGGTGAAATGGATCGATACCCGTAAACTCGATATCTGACAGCTATCCATGTTATATTATCCGAACGTACATTTGAGCGGGAGCTCAAGAAAGATCACAATAAACAGCGGCAGCCAAGGATGATAATAATCTCCTTTAGCTGCCGCTGTTTATTTCATGCCTAATTTTAATTCGCTACCGGTACAAACGACCATTGGCTCGTCCAATAGGTTGCCGGTACACTGCCCTGCTGCACGTTACCGGTCATATTCTCGGTGTGCAGGAACATCCCGTTGCTGCGGTTCTGAATCCGCCTGTAGCCTTCCTGGCTTACTTCAGTCCAATTGCTGGTTGTCACCGAGGGCGCTACGCTGCCATATCCTGCATTCGTTCCTGGCGCACCGTTCATGTACTCGCCTGTCCAACGGTTTTTATACCGCGTATAGCCATCTGTCGTTTTTTCTCTCATCCATTGCGAACTCCAATAGGTTGCCGGCACACTTCCGTACTGAACGCTGCCTGTCTTCTGCTGGATGTGCATGGACTGGCCGGTTTGACGGTTCTTGATCTGTACGAACGGTTCCGGATAGCCGCCGTTTTTCTTCCAGACGCGAACATAGTCAACAAACCATTTCTTCGGAAATACGTTGTTGTGCTGACCGGAGCCGGCATCTGTATAGATGCCCAGTATCATGCCCATCGGGCTCTGCGGCGCCTGATTGATCGTCTTGTAGAGCTGGTTGTCATAATAGAAATTAAGGGCTGTCGGCGTCCATTCCATCCCATAGATGTGAAACTCCTCTGTCGGGTTGCCGGACGGAACCGGGTCCTCGAACCCCTCCCAATACGAAAGGAAATCCGGATCGTTCCAGCCATAAGCGGCGATCCTCCACGTTTGCGGCTTGCTGAAGAAGGACTCGATAATGTCGATCTCGGAATTTTTGGTCGTTTGGCCGTTCGCGTCCGTATCCTCCTGTGTTCCAACCAGCCACCAGGCTTGATGTCCGCCGCCGCCCGCATTGGAAAACTTGGCCCGGATCTCAAAATACCCGTATTTGGTGCTGTAGCCGTTAAATTCCGGTTCATGATGATCATTAGGCATGGAGCCGTTAAACCGGTGAAGCCAATCCCGGTTATACGTCTGAATGCTCGACACGCGAACCGTGGTGTCGTACGCCGGATTCCACGCAGGGGTATCGGCGTCGATGCGTTCGACCAGGTTGCCGTTCTCGATCGTATAGCGTGCTGCCGCTTTGGTGCGGTCGCTTGTCCAGTGCGGCAAATAATAGGGCAGCCACTTTTGCGTATCGAGCGTAGCACTGTTGAACTCCTCTTGAAAATCAAGCGTATAACCGGACTTCGTTGTCGGGTTGGCAGGGAAATCGGCTGCGGCTGCCTCTCCCGCCGTCCAAGTACCAAGTGCAAGACCCATTACCGATATCAAGCCTGCTGTTCTTCTGATCCATTGCTTCATAAGTTATGTTCCTCCTTTGGATAGTTCGGTACTTTCATCCTTCTTAACGCCGTCCTCCGTTAACGGGCTTTTCTTCATATCTGCGATTCGCCAGGCATTCCCCTCCTTTACCAGGTCAACGACCCGTTGCTGCTTATAAAACTTGCCGAGCGACAGCTTGCGCTGGGCAAGATATTGCGGTTCACTAGCGACGAATTCAAATTCGTCCTCCACCTTCGCCTGTGCCAGGCGATAATCGGCGGAGAAGGTGATGTCGTACCAGGCCAGATTTCGCTGCTTAATCTCGATTTGCTGCTGCGCATACAGTTCCTTTAGCCCATCTTGATAGCGCTTTCCAAGATTGCTGCGAAAAGTCTCCGTATAATAAGCAAGCTCCTCCTCCGGCTGTAAGTTCTTGTAGCTCCGGTTATTGATGACATTCGCATGCATGATAAGCAGTTTGCGAACCGCGATAACATCGGGATGATCGTCCGCTACGCTTTCCGCCGCATTCCCTCCTGCATCCTTCACATGCCACAATGTCTGAGCTGCACGATCGGCTTGTTTCTGCGCTTCTGATGTGCGTTTTTCCGGCGTACATCCTGTGAGCATAGTACCCATTACAGCCAACAATACGACTGCAATCAGAATTGTAACGGTAAGCCGGCTGCGCGCCGAGCCTTTCGCATTTCGCTTCATTCCCGCTGCCTCCTCTTCTCGCTCTTTTAGGTTACAACGTCATTATAGAAGTAAGTACGAATTATCCCTATATGAGATTTTATCGTTTTCTATGGTAAATCCCGTGGTATCCTGTTCCAACCCCGTCCATAAGAAAAAACGAGCCCTTATCGGACTCGCTGGCCTTAGTTTCTCAATGTAAAAAGTGTTATACGGCTCTCGCAGCATTACCCTCCGGCCGTGCAAGCGAGGCTGACCGCGGGAATTCCAGCATCACCGTCGTTCCCTCATGAAGGACGCTTGTAATCCGCAGCCCATACGGCTCTCCGCAATAGTAGCGTATACGCTCATGCACGTTGCGAAGCCCGTATCCTCCCGCCGACTCCCGCTCCAGTAATGTCGCGCACACAGATGGATCCATGCCCGCGCCATTATCTTGGACTGTCAAAAAGACTGAATCCGCAGTAAGCTCTGCCCGAATGAGCAGCAGTCCGCCCGCTTCTTCTCGCTCATCCAGACCGTGAATGATCGCATTCTCCACGATCGGTTGCAGCACAAAATGCACGATTTCGCAGTTCTGCACCTGTTCGTCAATTTCATATACAACCTCCAGCCGTTCGCTGTGCATCATCCGCTGGATTTCGATATAAGCTTGAATGTTGGCGAGTTCTTCCGAAACGGTCGTCACCGTCTTCCCCTGGTTCAGGCTGGTGCGGTAAAATTTCGAGAGCATGTTAGCCGCCCGGCTGATTTCAGGAGCTTCAAGCCGCACCGCTTTCCAGTTGATCAGTGACAACGTGTTGTACAGAAAATGCGGGTTGATCTGTGCCTGCAGCGCTGCAAGCTCCGCTTCTTTTTCCTGGGTGCGTGCTTCGTCCACTTCCTGAATTAAGGTTCGGATACGCCGTACCATCTTATCGAAGCTGGCGGTCAACTCACCGATTTCATCGCTTGATGCCGTCCGGAACGGAACATGAAAATCACCGTTCTCGACCGCGACTATACTGCGCTTGAGCGCATGAATCGGCTTTACGAGCGTCCGCGAGAACAGCCAGATAAGTACGAGCAGTACAATTCCCGACAACAGCAGCACGGATACCGTCGCACCTAGAATATCGGAAGAACTGACCAGCACGCTATCCTTCGGCGCCACGTAGTATACGGTCCACTCCGTTTGCGAAATCGGTACCCCGGTCGACACGTACATGCTTCCGTCCACGCGGATGGATTGCTGCTGCTTTCCCCCGATCTGTGCCGCCAACGATTCGCCCACACCCCCGTTGTACAGAATTCTCCCCCCGTCATCTTTGATCAGATACCTCCCTTCGCCCGCGAGGTCCCCCTCCAGTTTTGCAAACACCTGATCATGATCGAGCCGGATACGGAGTACACCCGCGAAGGTCGTATTGTCGCTCCGCTGGATCGCATGCGAAGCATAGAGGACACTGCTTTCGTCATAGTGCCATAGTGTCTGGTTGCTGCTTTTGGCCTCCCTGTACCATTTCGTTTGCCGCACCTCGTCACTCGGATAAATAAAACTGCCGATTTGCCGCCCCACATAGTCCGAATAGAAGACAACTTCCTTCAGCTCCCGGTGAATGTTGATATAATACCAAATTGTCGGCTCAATATTCTCGTTCAACTCGCGTGTATAGCTGAGCATGTTGTCAAGCTCCCGCCCGGAGACCTTCTTCACGACCGGATGATACACCATAAAATCGATAAAGCTGCGCACCTTCTCCAGCTCCTGATCCACATTAGCTGCACTCTGGCGTACCGTATCGTTCATCCCGAGCAGTGCCTGCTTCTCCAGATAGCCTTCCGCGGCTCGATAGGCGAACACGCCGAGTGAGGCAACCGGCAGCACGCCAATAATCAAATAAGTAACGATAAGCTTGTGCATTAACTTACGGTTACGAAAGAGAGAGAGCAGCATATTCAAGATGAGCGCACCTTCTCCCGGTATTGAGCAGGCGTCATGCCGAAGTGGTTTTTGAACATCGCCCCGAAGTAGGACATATCTGCGAATCCGACCATCCTGCATACGTCGACGATTTTGTAATTGTTCTGATTGAGCAGCTCCTGCGCCTTCTCCATGCGAAGTTGATTAATATATTTCACGATGCTCTGGCCGGTCGTCCGTTTGAAAATATGACTGAGATAGCTGCCGGACAGATGTACATGCCGGGCCAGCTGATCCAGGCTCAGATCGCGGTCAAACTGCTGCTCGATCAGACGGATAACCTCATGTACCGCCCGCTTGCGGTGCGCTTCCTCCGCACCTGACGGTTCGGCATCCTCTTCGGCGGCAGCGGTGTACCGCTTGACCGGCTGCGGCTGAGACGGCTGGGGGCTGTAAGACTGCGGCTCAAAGTCAGTTGCCAGAAGTCGCATGACATCCAGAAATTCATCCGGTTCTATAGGCTTAAGCAAGTAGTGCTTCACCTGCAGCGTAATCGCCCTGCGGGCGTATTCGAATTCGCCATGCCCGCTTAGAATAATGATTCGAAGCTCCGGCTTCAGGTCGCGGGCCTCCTGAGCAAGCTGTAAACCGTCCATGAACGGCATCCGGATATCCGTCAGCAGCACATCAAATTGCATCTCCTGAAGCATTGCAAGCGCTTGCTTTCCATTCCTCGCCTCCGCGATATCCATGGGCAGCCGGTGTTTCTCAATCAAATACCGGATTCCGTCCCGTTCATTCTGATCGTCATCTGCCACAAGCATGCGAAGCATACGTCCTCCTCCTTTACGACTTTATTCTACCAAAATCGACATCCGGTCGGATAGCAAAAACAGTGTTCCGGCTTACGTGCCGAACACTGTTTATTGCATCGGGTTTTACGGCGTCAAGGTGTCTGGTCGTAATTCAGACGCCGATAAGACGCAGTACCCGCCCTGCCGCCTCATACACGCAGCCATCCGGCTGGGCAGGATAATGGTCAGTCTCCAGCGTCCACTCCGCTTCCCAGACAAACCAATCGATAGCTGCCGGCTCACAGCCATTCTTCAGTGCATTCCGCAGGCTGGCGAAGTAAAGCACCCAGCGCGGCCGATAAAACCGTTCCAACAGCCCCGACCATTCGCGGTGAGCATAATCATGCAGCGCCGTGGCGGATGCACGCGGTCCCCATACCGTCACCAAAGTACGGGCGTTCCATTCGAGCAACTGCCGCTCTTGCTCTGTTCTGCCGAGGCTTCTGGCTTCCTCCAGCCATCGGCCCAGCAGAAACTCGGGGCGCGTTCGCATCAACTGCTCTTGCGCGTCCAGCAAAGCCAGGAACCGGTCGGCTGCCCGCTCGAATGAAACTAGATCTCCCAGTTCATAAGCCTCCATAATTTCGGCGTATACCACACGCGAATTATCGGCGGCGGCTTGCCGGGCAACATCGGCCAGATCATAGCGGTAGCCGTCCGACGTACCACATGCCTCCCGGCTTGCCAGCAGCAAGTGACAGGCTTCACGAACCTTCGAAGTCTCGTAATGCGGCTCCTTCGGCCCCCAGGTCGATACGTTGGCAATGGCTGGCGCGGGTCTGGCGCACAAAAGCGATTCAGCCGCACCCTGCTGCACAGTCTGCGCATCGTAGACGCTTGCGGTCAGCAGCTGCCATGCCTGCATCGCCTCATTCGGTGCGCTGCCGTAGCGGCGTTGAATATATCCTTGGAGCCAATCTCCAATGTCCGGTGCTTCGGTCCGCCACATCATATCCGTAAGCAGGTCATACATGACAGGATTCGTGCCGATGCCTTCCATCGCCATGCCGATTCCCGACATGATGCCGCCTGCCGGATCGTTCAGCGCGGCAATCGGGGCATTTGCAATTGTGTGCAAATTTCCGAACAGGCCATTTTTGCCGCCATAATTCTGGATCATGCACCACACCCAAGGAACGCCCTGAAAAGCCTCCGTACTTGTCCATGCCGGCTTGGATTCGCACCATAGATCAAGCACGAGCGCATGTTCACGGTCTACAGCCTGCAGCAATTCGCGTTTCGGGTTACCTTCCCATGCCTGAAACACCCATACCGCTGCCGGATTACTGTTAAGCATATGCTGCTCGACACCCTTGGCAAAGCTGCGAAGATCGACACCCTCGGAACTTCCCCCTTCATGGAAAGGATCCATACTGTAATAACGGATGCGTGATCCCGTTAGATTTTCCTGCTCCTCATAGAAAATCTTGGCGATCTCTCCGAAGGCCGGCGATTCGGGCAGCAGCAGCGAAGGCCGCCGGAAGCCGCACCACAGCCCCTGGTCCAGCGGCATTCTTCCGCCAGAGGCGATCCGCTTGCCATATTCAGCCGGAACCATGCCGCTATACCCGGGCACGACAGGCTCAATGCCAAGCTCCCGCATCCGCTCATGAATCCGTCTTGCAAGCTCCTTGCGATCTTCGAACCAGCTGCCAGGCAGCGGCCCGCCCCAGCCAGTCAGATTCTGCATCCACTGCCAGGCAAAGAAGGCCGGACCGCAAATTTCAGCCGCCGCCTCCGCTTCGGTATATCCAAGACGAACGAGCGTATTCCGCCAAACCGTCTCCTGTCCGACCAGACTCAGCATCAGATTGATTCCACTGAGCGCCATCCAGTCGAGTTCACACTCCCAGCGCTCCCATGACCAGAACGCCATGGAGTAGGAATAGGTGCAGTAATTCAAGTTGTAGCGGTAATGATACGGGGAAGATTGGCAGATTATACTCCCCGGTGCCGGAAGGGGCTTCTTCAGGTCAATGCGGCTTCCGCACCAGGATACATGTACGCCGCCTACGTGCTTGAGATACCAATGAAAACCGGCCGCCAAAGCGGATACCGTATTGCCTCTGATTTCGATCAGGCCCGCATCCGAAGTCTCAATCTCAAACCGTTCGACATCTTGACTGGCCGTTATGACTTTAAGAGTAAAGCTATTCGCAAGCTCAGCCCCGATTGTACGAACCATCAGTGCTTGGACAGCACGAACCGCTCGTCCCGCTTCTTCCATTCCCATTTTCTCTCCCCCGCTCATCCTTTTAGCGCTCCCGCCGCAACGCCTTTGATCATATATTTCTGCATGAACAGATAGAACGCCATGAGTGGCGCAATGCCAAGCAGCAGCATCGGGAACAAGCTCGTCCAGTCGACCGAGAACTGGCCGATATTGCGGAATACTTCGAGCAGGATCACATTATTCTCTCTGGATTGCAGGAATAACAACGGGTTCATGAAGTCGTTCCATACATTCAAAGTCGTTACGATCGCAACCGTCGCAATGACGGGCTTCAGCAGCGGGAACGCGATCAGCCAGAATGTCTTCGGCACCGAACAGCCGTCCATGAATGCCGACTCCTCCAGTTCCAGCGGCACTGAAGATTGAATGAAGCTATGGAACAAGAAGATCGCAATCGTACAGCCGCTGCCGATATTAACGAAGATCACGGCGAGCAGCGTATCCATCAAGCCAAGCCCATTGATCAGCTTGTATAGACTAACAAGCCCCATTTGAAACGGAACCATCAGTCCGGCAAGGAACAAGTAAAATATAATCCGGTGCAGTCTGTGCGAGCGTCGTGCCAGTCCATAGGCCGCCATCGCGGAGAATATAACGATGCTGGTCACGGATGCCACCGTGACGATTACCGTGTTCGCCAGCACGCGAGGGTAGTCCATCGCTTTCCAGGCCGCGGCGTAATTGCCGAAATCAAGACTCGCAGGCAGCGACAGCGGATGGAGCGCGGCTTCGTCCGGCGTTTTAAACGTCGTCACAATCAGATAATAAATCGGAATAAATACGGCTGCTGCAAGCAGAATCAGGATCGCTTCCATCATCCAGGGGTAGCGGTAGAACTGTCGTTTCTTTGCGTTAGTCATCGTAGTCATCGTATTTTCTCCCCCCACTTGCTTAGATAACGCATCATAACAAGCGTAATGACCATGACGATGCCGAAGAACACAACGCCGAACGCCGCGCCCCGATTATAGAAGCCCTCATTAAACGAGGTTTTGATATAAGCGGTCATAATCGTCTGCGTGGCATTGCCCGGTCCGCCGTCCGTCAAGGCCAGAATAATGTCAAACACCTTCAGCCCTCCGATCATCGCCGTAACCGTCACAACATTGACCGACGGCTGCATGAGCGGCAGCGTCACGCGCCAGAACTGCTTCCAACGGCTGGCTCCATCAATATCCGCCGCCTCATAGAGATCCTTCGGGATACTTTGCAGATTCGCGAGGAAAATAACCATCGCCCAACCGGTCCATTGCCATAATTGCGTAAATACAATGGAATACAGCGCGATGTCTTTATCGCCCAGGAAGTTGATTTTGCTGAGCCCCAGTGCCGTAAGGCCCTGATTGATCAGCCCGTAATCGGAGGTAGACATCAAATACCCCCAGAGAAACCCGACAATCAGAGGACTAAAGACGGCCGGCATAAAGAAGACCGAGCGCAGCAGATTGCGCGTCGCGAACTTCCGGTCCAGGAAGACCGCGAGTACAAGACCAAGCGCCGTTTGGAATACGGTCATAAGCAAGGCATAAAGAATGGAGTTTTTCAATCCGGTACGCAGCAGATTGCTGCTGAACAAATGCTTGTAATTGTCCAAGCCGACGAAGGACAAGTCCGATATTTTACGGACCGTATAATCCGTTACGCTGTAATAAAACATGGACAGGAACGGGTATACGGTAAAGAGTACATAGAAGAGAAGCGCTGGTACGATGAACAAGCTATAGTTCAGTTCGCGTTTCCACGTTCGTTTATTCATCACGGCCTTACCGACCTTTCTTGGCAAAATAGACGGCAGCCGCCGGTTAAGCGCTGCCGTATGATTGGTGTTATGAATAAGTATCGTCACATGAATGTTACAAACCGCGTGTGCGGAAGGCTAGGAGCCTGCACTCAGTTCGGTGCGTTTCTCGTCCGTGCCTTTGAGTGCATCGCCGATGGAGCTGCCGCCGCCAAGCACCTCCTGGAGCCGTTTGCCGTATTCCTCGATCAGCGCTTGCGCATTGTCACCCCAGTTGTTCCATGGTGCATACACATTGCCCGCTTTAACCGTTTCCTTCACACCCTCGTATTCCGCAGGCATCTCGAATTCAACGCCTTTAAGATAACTGCTGCCGCCCTTGTTATCGTTCCAGAACGCCTGCTGGCCTTCCGGAGTCGAGATCAGATCGAGCACCTTCATAACCGCTTCCGCATTCTTGGATTTGCTGCTCGCTGCGAAGCCGACGCCAGGGCCGCCTATCAGCCAGCCAGGTCCTGGCTGCGAACCGTAGAACGGAAACATGTTGATCTTGATGTTCGGATTTTTCTTCTTGATCGCTTCCATCGCCCACGGACCGGACTCCCACATCGCCGCTTTGCCTGTAGCGAATTCATCCAGTGCCTGATCGTAGTCGATACCGAGCATTTCTTCGTTCAGATAGCCGTCCTTAATAAGAGCTGACCACTGCTCGACCGCAGGGGCCCAACTATCCGCCAGCTTTTTCTCTCCTTGGCCGAACTGCACGTCGAAGTTTTTGTTTTCCGGCTTGGCAAGGAACTCGTTCATAACGTAGCCCATAGACGACTTCATCATCGGCTCCCACGATTTGGCACCCATCGCTTGCGGCTTTAAGCCTTTATCCTTCAAGGCTTTGTGCAGCGCCATTTCCTCCGCGAAGGTCGTAGGCGGATTCAACCCGTATTTCTCGAAAATATCGACGTTATAGAAGATGCCTTCAAACCAGCTGATTCCTGGAATCGCATACAATTTTCCGTCTACGGAATACACGTTCTTTCCACCATCGTTATAGCGGTCAGCGAGCGTAGAGATATCCTGCAGGTAACCAAGCTTGGCATACTTGGTGCTTGCCGCCGGGCTTACGGACACAATATCCGGTCCAGAACCCGCTGCAAGCTGGGTCGCAATAATATTGTCATACTGCTTGTTATCAATAAACTGATATTCCAGTTCAATATTAGGCAGTTTTTCCTCGACAAGCGCAAGCAGAGTCTTAACGCTGTCTTCTTTGTTCCAATAGGCGAGGCGCACTTTCACCTTGCCGGCAGTTTCTTTACTACTGCCTTGACCGCTATCTTGCACATTACCGTTGTTGCCGCCGCAGCCTGACAGCGCCGTTGTCATTGCCATCAGCCCGACAAGGAGCGTAATCGAAGACTTTCTCATGGTATGACCTCCCTTTTTCTGCTATATATCGTATTGTGAACCGGTTCTTGATTAGATTATAGGCGATGGCCGGGAGCGCGGATATCTAATATATTTATGATCATTATGAGAAAACAGCTGTAACAGAGGAAGCGTGCAAGCAAGCAGCTTTGTTTGACGAGGCGATATGTCGCTTGTAACAAAAGGGCTGCCTATTAGTCTTCAAGATTTTGTAGACTGATCTGAGAAGCTGCTCAAAGGCAAGCACTTACGCTTCTCCGGAATCATCCGGCTTGTCTCGTTTTCGGTTTTCCCTTTCCATTTTTAAAAACAAAAGAAGCCCTGCTTTATCAAAATGTTGGCGCCACCAAACACCCAAACACCCAAACAAAAGTGAGGCTTCTTTTACGTAATCCATGTACAGAATTTCATACCTACAGCCGGATGGCCTTCACCTTGAGCTCATGTGGATGCCGCTACCACTTCCCGTCAGTTTATTGTAAGGTGCAAAACCCTAACTCAGGCATCAGTAACTCAACTTCCGAATACATGTTTTTTTGAATCATCAGAATCCTTTCAAGTCTATATAATTGATTTTTAAGATTATGGTTTTGCGGAGCAGCGTCCAGCTGTGCCAATATGGAAAAGTATTGAGGAACTTCCCAAACACTTCTTAAAGCCGTACTTAAATAAAATCCATAACGCATTAACTTCTCATCTCCCTGCCAACCTGCGCTGCGCAGTCCTTCCAAATAAGATGTATATAATGATCTTTGAAATTCGTCATACTGATTAGGCTGAATGATCCCTAGACTCATATTCACCCCAAATAACTTACCCAGATCCTCTCCAATCCCTGAGATACTCAGAAATTGCCAGTCAATCAGCACCAATTGAGAGGTGGAGTTGCCCTTTGCCGTAAGGAACATATTCTTTTGACTCAAGTCTTGATGTGCCAATACACGAGGCAGCCGTTGGAGCGATTCAATGGTAAAATCAAGTTTCCTAATGAGTTTCTGATACCAAGCCCATATTGTTGGATAATGATCGTCAGATAATCCTTCCACATCTGTATCAACATGGGGTGCAAATAGACGGCTGGCTGTCGTCCATGATTTAAGCCAGGCACTGCATAACCAATCATACTTGGGTAATGTGTTAATTCCGGTAAGATAGGCAGCATTAAAGCGGCCCAACTGCCCTGCGATAAAGGAAAAATGTTCCACTGTATCCGCATGTTCGCCCTGGATATGCTCCATCCATATCCATATTGTTTCGTCAGGTAACTCTTCAACCCAAAAGCATCTTGCAACCTTTATAGAATCCGGCAGCTCGTTCAAAATACCGGAATTAAATACATGAGCTTCCCTTCGCCAATAATTGTGATGCTCTGCAAAATTCTTCTCCGCACTGTCCGGTTTAATCACTTTAACGATGACACTCCATGATTTATTTTCGTTATTGGCCAACTTTGCCGTTCCGTGCAAACAATAGATCCCGGATGTCGTGAAATTTGGTGTTTTGTAACCCACATCGTCACAGATGACTGCCAGTGAATCAATTTCTTCTTCCAAAAGGATTCTTGTAACACAGGCGCAGATCCGGTCACTTTTAATTTCAAAATCAATAGTTGTATTATTTTTAATCCTTATATGTACCATCGCTAAATTGATCACCTTTTCTTACTTTAATAAACTTCTCATTTTCACTATGACGAGGAATTACATTTGACGCAATGCATTCTGGCGAGTAGGCGACTATACATAAATTTCGTTATTTAGTTATTTGCTTATCTATCTCATCTTCAATTATGTAGTTAAAATCATCTTTATTATAATTTTTAGGATTAATTCGTTCCCATTCAACGTTACAGCTAATTGCTGGTGCTGCATCTTCTACATAACCATATGTCCATCTGAAATTTGAAAATCCTTCTTCCAAAAAAATGAAGGGCCGTTTGTCTTCCATACGCTTTAAATAATTAAAAAAACGATGTTGAGGGTCATTCGGTCCATAAACTACTGGCAACCTGAGAACTGTGCCTGCTTTTTCTTGTCCCGCCAATCCGCCATATTTTCATTGGAATACTCCCTCTCTGTCTGTCAATAGAATGATTCTGGCTCAGTTTTTGATTCTCGTCAATGTATAAAAAAAGCTCCGCCCGAAAGACCAGACGGGTCTAGTTAGGGCGATGCTTCCGCTTTTTCCGTATTCTATATAAAAGCCAAAATATTCAAAAAGAACGCCGCAGATCCCCGGGGTACATCTGGATGGTCTGCTGGCGCTCTATTTGATTTCAAGATTACTTGCTGTTATCGATCAAATAAATCAATTGGATCGTACTGTCATGCACGGTATAAGTTAAATACATCATGTAATAGCCTTTATACTCGTTCGATAGATCAACAGTGAATTTGTCCGGGTTCTTCGCCCATTCCTTCCTATCAAACACGATTTCTTTGGAGGTTTTGTTGTTTCTGGCTCCCGCCATGGTTGGAATCACTTTATTTGCATCGATCCCTTTAACCGGATTATCCACTTGAACGATAGGACCATTTAAGGACCCTACTTCTACGATCTGCGGGTCGATCATAAGGTTCACGAGTTTAGTTAAGCCTTGAAGCGGAGAGAAGTCGGTAATCTCATTTCCCTTGATGTCCAAGGTTACCAGGTTTGTGGCATACTGAAGGCCTTCCAAGGATCTGGCTCGTCTGGATTCACTGGTTAGCGCGGTCAGCTTAACCATGTCCCCAAGCGTAATATCCCCGGAGATTCCCAGCGTCTTCTTGATCGATTCCTTTAAATAGCGGTCTTCAATGGTAATTACTTGCGAGAGATCTATTCTGGCTAATCCATCTTTTGCGGATTTCAAAGCTGCGGCCACTGCGTCGATTTCACTCTGGACAGCGCTTTGTTTCGTCAGAACAGCTTCTGCACTTGCTATGCAGGCATTTAATGCTGCAAGGCTCTCCGAAGTATATCCTTCCGGGTTGACCGCTTTGGCTTCCGTGATGGCTTGCTGCAAATCTGCGGTGTACAGCTTATCCGCATTGGCATAATGCAGTTTGGTATCTCCCCAAGTTGCATGGTCTGAACCGTTGCCGTTTCCTCCATCGGTTACGATTAATTTAAGCTCACTGGCGCCATTAATATCCATCTCAATCCATTTCTGCGGATCTCTGGAGTTCATCACGCCGCTGTCGAACTTCTTCTCCCCGTCTACATACACTTCGAAGCTAACGGAAGCTATCGACCCGTACATTTGCCGGTCCACACCTGCGTAGGAAGTGAAGTAATCATAATTCTTATCGCTTAAATCATATACGATCGTTGAGGAAGAATGCGCCCCGATGCCGCGAGTGTAGGCGGCTTCCCTGTAGCCGGCATCCGTTAATCTTAATGGATTGCTGCTTACGGAGATATCTTTCTTAGGCGCGGTATAGCTGTTCTGTGTAGATTTCCAGTCAAAATCGGTCAGATACTTGTAATCGTCCATGCTGACAACGGCTATGGTTCTGGTCTTGGCAACTGTGTTTCCTTCACTGTCGGTAACGGTGTACGTGATTGGATATTCACCGGTCCGGCTGAAGTTGACGAGGTCTTCACCCGTTACCTTCACCTGTGCCGTGAGATCCCCGTCTTCCGCATCCAGTGCGGTATAGTTATCTCGCAATGTTAACGCTTGGCCCACTTTCGTGGATATGGATTTAGGGATCGTCAGCTCTGGCGCACTGTTCAGAATTATAAACTTGGCATCCGCAAAATTTGCATGGTCCGAAGCGCTTCCGTTGCCCGCGTTATCGACTACCAGCTTTAACTCACGAACTCCTTTAACAGGAACTCTTGCCAGCTTGGCCTCGCTGCCGTATTTCATCAACCCGCTGTTATAGATTTCCTTGCCGTCCGCTATGATTTGGAACACCACGCTGGAGTTCGCTTGATCCGGAATGTTCCGGTCAACACCGACATAGGTTTCCAAATATTCGTAGTTCGTATTGGTGAGATTGTATACGATTTCCGAGTTGGCATGCGTGCCGATACCCTTGCTGTACTCTTTATTGACGCCGTTCACAAGCAGCTTGATTATGCCGCCGGAGCTGGCTTTATCTTTTCTGACAACATTATAGTCGGTTCTTGCGGAAGCCCAGTTCCCATCACTCAGGTAAAAGGTGGCGCTGTAGACTACGATATTTCTAGTCTTGGTCTCGGAATTACCGTCACGGTCAGTCACCGTAAGCTCAACAGGGTAAGTTCCAGTCTTATGTGAAGTGAACCCCTTCGCGTTGACTTTAAGCTGCCCACTTAAATTGCCGTCTTCCGTATCCCAAACTTGTACATCTTGCAGCACATCGAACTCGCTGTTCAGCTTCACCAAAGTTGTTTCTTCAGGAAAGGTGATCGTTGGCTTGCTGGAGTTCTTCGTCAACTTGGCATCCGCCCAGACGGTATGGTCCGCCGAATTGCTGTTATTCTGTGCATCTGTGGTCACCAGCTTAATCTCTTTGGCTCCCGTGACAGGGATTCGGATAAATTGATGCTCCGTACCCGATTTGAATACATCGCTCGTAAATTTCTTCTCTCCATCCACATACACTTCAAAAGCAGCCGAAGAAGCGCTGTTTCCTTTCACGGCTTGATCAACCCCGATATAGCTTTCAAAGAAATCAAAGCTTTTACCCTCAATGTCGTACACAACTTCCGAGTTGGCGTGAACCCCCAGACCTTTGGCATAGGTGGCGGCAATACCTTGCCGTACCAGGGTGATCGTTCCGCCCGAAGGGGCTTTATCTTTCCGCAGTTCACCCCAGCCTGTAACGGCTGATCGGGCACTCAGGTCCGAAACATACGAATAGTCACTCGTAACCGAGACATTTGCCGTTTTGGTTTCGGTGGCCCCTCCGTCTTGGACTTCATAGACGATTTGGTAGTCTCCTTTTTGAGCCATATTTACATCGTTCGATTTGATTGCAACCGCGCTTGTAATATCGCTTCCCTGATAGTTAACCGCCTTAATAAAGCTCATAGGGTCAAAAGCTTGATTCAGCTTTAGCGTAACATGTTCCTCGATGGACAACGTTGGCTTAAACGCCTTAAAGGTAACGGAATTCAGGGCATTTAATTTTTTATCATAGCCAATCACCTTGTACGAATAATTGACAGCCGGGTCCACATTCTGATCCACGAACTGATCGGTCCCGGTGAAGCCTATCAGTTTATCGTTTCTATAAATCTCGTAGCCTAGCAGATCCTTCTTATAAATTTGATCCATACTTAGATTTAACGTATTAGACTTTACGGAAGCATTCGCACTGATGTTTACTTGGATAGGAGCCTTCTTATCTTGAATTCCGGTTCCCTCGTAGTTAAGCACTGTATTATTCAGATACCAAAGCTTAAGGGAAGCCGGATATTTAGCTGTTTTCACACGGGTCTCCGGATTCACCGTGAAGCCGTGTCTGGCAAAAAAACTGCTAAGATCCATCCCGAGTACTTCGGAGGAGAATTCAACCAGATACTGCTGTTTGGAATTGTCTCCATTTGCAAGCGCAACTTTCCGGTCCCTGTACAGACCGTTAAGCTCCTTCCAGTACCCCGGATGAGCCAGCTCCAGCTGCCAGTAAGCCCCCAGTCTTGCTCCCAGAGACTGCTGATCCATCGCTACTTTATTCTCCTCAATGACAGTTTTATAGATCTCAGATTCAAAAGGAATCCGGTTATCCAGCGAATTATATGCTACCGACATCGCCATGGATAACATGTTGTTGGTAATTTCGCCGTACTCCCTTTCGCCGACAGCCATACGGTGTCCGATCTCATGAGTCAAGCCCCAGCCCGGGTATTGCTCCTTGAAATCACCTAACATCAAGCCGACTTCTCCGAGCTGGATACCGGTATGGTCCCCGGCGGCATACATAAATCCGTAAGGCTGCATCAGTCTGATATTTTCTCGGATTTGCTTCGGATCATGGTCCACACTTCGGCTATCCAGACCGTAGGCGTCAAAAATACGCTTCATCCAGAAGTCATAGCCGGTCAAGGTATCCATAGGATCATGACCTAGCGTCACAAAATGTTTGTAGGCTTCTGTAGCCGTACCCGTGAAAATAATCCGGTCACTGGCTAATTCGGCCACGTCGATGAGCTGCCGGTCTTTCACATTGGGATGCGCAGCGATATCCTGATCCAGCTTTTGCTTGTAAGCGGTTAGCAACGCTTTAAATTGGGCCGGATCCGTATTCTTGGTTATGAAAGGAATCGGCTGGAGACCTTCAAACCGGATCAGGGGAGCTTTACCCTGTTCTTCAGGTGTATAAGGATTGACGATATAGACAGTTCCGCCTTTGGTCACATCATGGGCGTATGCGTTACTCGTTGCGATCTCAGGAACGGTTATCGTATTTTTACCAGGGCTTAATGGCACGCCTCTGGCCCAACTGTTCCAGCCGCCGTCCTGCTGCGAGAAGATAAGCGAAGGGAGTTTATCCTTCGATTCCACATCAACATAGATGTTGATTGTACGGCCTGGCAAAGCTGCAAAACCGGTAGGCTGGTTGTTCGTACCGAAGCCAAACCTTAGATTTTGCTGGGCATGCTTCTTCATATCCCCGTGCTGCTGCGCGGTGATGACCGTACCTTCGATTACAACTTCTCCTTTAACAAGCTTGTCAGCCAGATCCAGCTGTTCCTTCATCAGTGGGTAGAGAGGATGGGTCTTCGCACTTTCCTGTAGCGCCTGTATGGCAGCCGAATTGTTGTACCCGGGCACTACCTCACTCATCGTACCATCGGTGAATAAGCTATTAACAGCCTCACGGATGGGATCTTCTTTGTAGAAAGCGAACTCCGCCGCACTTGCCCAGTCTTGATTAGCCTGTTTAAACACAAACTTGACCCGCTTAAAAGCGGTCGGTGCGAATTTAATCTCAACAATGTCACCGGTAGAGCCTTTATACTCCCCCGAGGAGACCAGCGTGTAACGATCACCGGTATCTTCCCCGGAAGCATAAATTTCAAACGCCTGCGCAAATCCTTTGCCTGGGGCACCGGATTGTCTGGCTGCATATAAGATTCTATTCAAGGTCGTCTCTTCATTGAACAGGAAAACGACCTCGTTGGTAAATGCGGAGGTGTTCGGCTTGCCTGTCTCCCAATGGGTGTTCATATCCCCGTCAATCGCCTTATTCAAGGTTGAACTTGCGTAATTCCCCCCGTTATTCGTCAGTGACTTGATATTGGACGGATTCATCCGATAGACCGTGTTGTAAGCAGGTAAAAGGTCTTTGCCGTATAAGTCAAACGGCGCCACGGCTGCGAGGTTTGATGTGTTCACTCCACTTTCCATTAAAGCTTGCACTGCACGTGCGTTTGCGTCAGGCAGTACATTGGCGGCCAGAGCCTGATACGAGCCATCAGAAAGACTGATTAACAGAGCTGCAGATGTTGCGATGGCTATCCTTTTATACACGTGATTAACCCCCTCATGATTGTTTGCTTATGATCAAAATGCACAAAAAAAGCTACCCCGAAGAGCAGCATGATTGCGCTAAGCAAAAAGCGGTATGCACTCTTTGGCAGCTGGCTGACATCATCTCCTTAGACCTTAGTCCCTATAGCTTTGCGTCCCCGCATTTCTGCGGGTTTGCCTATGAAGTTTGAAATATATTACAAACTTTATCACGATTCGACAAATCTTGACATGGATATTAGGCACTATCTATATAATAGGAAGATATAGGTCTTTAGATGCTCTCACGGCGCACTCTTGCGGTTATCCTAGTCTGGGAGAAACTCTCAATGGAATTAGTAATTACAGCTGCACTTGTAAAATAACCCAAGAAACCAACCCTCTATCTGGGGGTTGGTTTCTTGGGTTAATGCTCCATCGAGATTAGCTGAAGTATCGTTTTATTATTATCCGCAATCCGCATGTTCCGGCAGCTTTAATTTATATACAAGTTGCTGATAGCTATTTTCTTGGTTTTGGTTAGCAAAACCTGCTTTTTCATATAAATGGATCGCTTGCTCGTTTTCTTGTTCTAGTGTTAAAGATATAACCTTGCCCTTAGGGTGATTTTCGTAATTCCTTATCGATCTGAAATCCAAGGGTTCATTTTAATTCAATCCAATCTCCGAAATGTTCTGAGATAAATCCAATCTCATTCTCATAGTGCGCCAAGTGTCCCTCGTCAACCATTTTTTGGAAGGCGATATTTCCTTCAGCGGCACCCTTTCTCAATGTATCGCACAGAGCAGATAACCGTTGAATAATCCACTGCGGCAGATCATTAGAGACGGGAATTCCATACGACTCAAAAAACAGATGAATCCGTCGGCGGCGCTCAGCGGCGTGTAAATCGGATTGGTAAGCTGCCGTCTTTCCTGAGGAATAGTCTGGTACGAAACTGGCAAGCGGAACTGATGTGTACATGGTGTACGCAATGTCCCACATACGGGGTCCGGGACCTGCCATGTCAAAATCAATTAACGCCACGGGTGCCTCGTTTCGAAAGACCACATTATACAAAGCAGCATCATTATGACAGATCACTTCACGCTCACTGTCATCACCGAAGCTAAGCTGCCATCTGCCCGTCGTGAGAGCGAACCCTTCCGTCGCATCGTGGAATCGGCGCAAAAGAAGCGCCAAATTGACCAGGGTTTCGTCCGACCACATGTACGGTTCAAGTTCAGGATAATTGTTTCCTGGAACTTCTCCAGGAATAAATGACAAGATTTCACGTTCTGAATCATCGATTCCGTGGAATCTTGGTGCTCCCTCAAACCCCCGGTTTTCCAAATGTTCGAGCAGTTTATGCACACTCGGACTCCAATAACCTGTGGGGCGGCGAACAGTGTTCGCCATGCGGACAATATCATTTACATTCCCGCCTTTTAATATCTCTTCCTGAGTCAACGGGATCACCTCGCTTTCAGGATTCTAGCATACAATTTAATGAAAATATAAACAAAAGAAATTTTAATTAGAATTAAACTATGCTTGTTTTAAAAAAAACGCCACCGCGTATTGAGGTGACGTTTCTTCTGGTACGAATTCCCGATGACTTGTAAGTTGTTCGACGCGCATAACAACGAAACACGTTTGCTTAAGGTTAAAGTCATTTGTTTTACACTTTAGCAGCCCAAACTTCAATTTCTATTTTTATCTCTGGCAATCCTAATTCAGAAATATAGCCAATCGTCATTGCCGGATAATCATTTCCGAACAATTTATCCCATTCTTCATATAGGTAGTCCCAATCAATTTTTTGGGTTGCCCATATGTTTATTTTGATTATGTGCTCTGATGTTAACTCCTCGGAACTTAACACTTTTTGAATATTATCAAAAGTATTTTTAATTTGGTCGTTCAGACTAGCGGGAATCTCCCCGTTCAGATCCGCCCCGATTTGACCGGAAGTCACATACAATTCTGAATTTCTAGGAATTTTGGTGATATGCGTGTAGTTACCTACGGGGTGATGCGTACCTACAGGGTTTTTTCTGGAGATTTTGGCCTTTTCCATCTTTCATTACCTCGCATTCTAAAAGAAATTTTTCTGCCAATTTCACAATTCATTTTTGGACACACTTCGCCCGTACAAATGAATTTTAGAAAAAAACAGCAGTAGAGTATCCATATCCTGAAGATATAGACATTAAGGATTTTTTCTTCATGAAATGGATTCTCCTTTCTTTTTAAACGAGAAGTGAATGATGTTTAGAATTATATAAGATCTATATTACTTGTTAATGAGATTGTTTACAACAAGGCAACTTATAGCGGTAAAGGTATATTCAAAGGACGCTCGCCTACTCCGTTGAAGAAGATCACGAATAGTTCTTTGTACATTTGCCGTTTGCGATTTTCATCCTGTTCCTCACGAAGCCTCTGTAGTGCTTGACTGCTGAACAGATTGATATAAAACAGAATTGTATCGGTAGAGAGCGAACTATTAAAGAATCCGAGCCGCTTGCCTTCCCCAATAAAGGCGACGAACAGTGGAATCAGTTTAGCTTCATAGGTTTTGACGATCTCCGCCATTTCAGGGGCATCGGAGAGAAACGTATCAATGAACTGAGTGTGAAGGCTGTCGAACTTGCTAGATCGGAGCAACAATTGTTCCAGCTTTTCCTGATACGGAAGTTCTCCTTGACAGAATGCTTCGAACTCCTTCAAATATTGATCCAGATAATTAGCGATGACGTCTCGCGTCAGATCTTCCTTACTTCCGAAGTAGTTGTAAATCGTTACCTGCGAAACACCAGCAGCCTTCGCAATCGCCACAATGCCTACATCGCGCAACCCGTGCCTCATATATAATTTAAGCGCCGCTCTGCAGATCGATTGACGCTTCTGTTCTCTTCGTCTCTCGAATCCATTCATTTCTTGCACCTCTATCCAAATAGGCTATCCTTACAATAACTGAAGATATGAATTTTTTCAAAGGAATCATTTCAAAACTATTGCCATACTTTGCGGCTGAAACTATACTCAAGGCAAGATATGAAATAAATATAACATTATATTTCATAAGTGTGATGAAGGGATGATTATATGGCCACGTTCAAATTAAATGGCGCCGATATTTATTACGAAGAAAAAGGAAGCGGGTCCGCGATCATTTTTACGCATGGCCATTCGTTATTCCATAAACAGTGGGTACCGCAGATCGATTATTTCTCGGATTCGTACCGGACGGTTCTATGGGATGTTCGCGGGCATGGAAATTCCTCCTTGCCTGAGGGTGTGGTTGATCCAGAGCTATTCAGCAAAGACTTGGCTGCCTTGATGGAGAAACTGCAGCTTCCGCCTGCTATTTTGTGCGGATTATCAATGGGGGGACATATTTCGTTGCAAACTGCAGTCCGTTATCCGGACCGTGTGCGGGCGCTCGTTCTGATCGGTACTCCTTTCACGAATACGTTTAATTGGTTCGAGAAAACATCCGCCCCTTTTAGCCGTTTCGCTACTCGACTTATTCCGCTGAGTGTAACAGCCAGGCTGACTGCGATAGCACTCTCGAAGATCACGCCTTCCAATCACGACTTGGTCAAAGAAGCATTCGGATTGATGACGCACCGCAATTTTATACGTCATTGGTCTGGTAACCTACGGATGGAAAGTAAAGACGATCTGGAAAAGGTAAAATGCCCTACCCTTATCTTGTATGGTGACAAGGATAAGATGGTCGGTCGGCAACAGGCTGAGTTAGGGACACGAATTTCAGGTGCAATCTCGCATCCGATTACGAATGCACATCATTTGACAAATCTGGACAACCCGAACGAAGTTAATCGTAGAATAGAGAAGTTCCTGAACGAAATAAATGCAAACAGTTCATGAATAACGCAGTATGGGATCCATATTCCAACCTGGCAAATTTATAAACATTGATTTTAGCTCCGTCTTAAACAGCAGTAACAGATTGAGAAGTTTCACATTGACCACCATAGTATCATATGTTACTTTTAACCTATGTTATTAATAATGAGGTGTAATAATGTCGATCCGATTGGCAATATTAGGCATACTGAGTTGGAAGTCCTCAACAGGATATGAACTAAAAAAAATTTTTGAAGAATCCTCCTTCATGTATTGGTCCGGTAACAATAATCAAATTTACAAAGCCCTAATGAATATGGAGAACGAAGATTTCGTTACCAGTGAAGTGGTTCATCAGGATAACTCTCCTTCAAAAAAAATATATACCATAACAGAAGAAGGACTTAAGGAACTAAGAAATTGGCTTGTGTCATCATCAGAAGCTCCTGAGATAAAAAAAACATTTTTGGTACAGCTTGCATGGTCAGATATGTTAAGTAATCAAGAATTAAGTGAGATACTCACAAAATATGAAAATGAAATCAAACTGCAATTGATGATGCAGAAGGAAAAATACAGACGTGCTCTTCATTCGCCTAATAGAAGCAGGAGGGAAAGCTTAATATGGGAGATGATTTCAGAAAACATTATTTCAACCTATCATAATGAACTTAATTGGGTTCGTGAAACCCGTCAGAGGTTGTTCGAAAACGAAGTTATGGAGGAAAAAGATAAAATGAACTATCAAGTCAGAGAAACAGAGAGTAAAAAATATATTGAACTGATTTCTTCTACTGAACCTTTAAGTACGGAGAATAATGCACTTGATCTAATATCTCTCTGCTGGGAACATGAAGCAAACGCGATTATTATACACTATACAGCCTTATCAGAAGACTTCTTCAAACTTAAAACCAAAGTAGCCGGTGATATTATTCAGAAATTTATAAATTATGGTATAAAAACTGCTGCTATTATTCCTCAGGAGATAATTGAAAAAGGCAGATTTAAAGAATTGGCTATGGAAATGAACACGGGCAATCATTTTAGAATGTATGGAAGTAAAGAAGAAGCAGAAAACTGGCTTCTGAAATAGAAAGCCGGGCTCAACCGGCTATTTCGTATATCGTAACGATACACTGTAATTGATCCCGATTTTTTTTGCTTGCTTAATTGGTATTTGCCTGCGTTTGTATTCTTCAAAACCTAATTTTAAATAGAGTTTCATGGCTGGAATATTCGTATCGGCAACTTCTTCAATCAAGTAAGCCTCATAAGGCGTATGATTCAGAATATGAAGAATTAATTGTGAAGCTACGCCCTGTCCCCTGAAATCAGCCGCCGTCCCGACAAATTCAATAGAGCCTGCACCGTTTAAAGGCTGAACAAAGGCAGTTTCAAATTCTTTTTTTAGAAAAATACCCGCGATCGTGCCTTTGTAAAAGCCGAAATGTTTGCGAAGTTCCTTTTTATCCAGTTTAACAGAGAGTGAAATTCCATCCGTGCAGGCAACCATCCCAACCACTTGTCCCTGGTATAGAGCTACATAAAATTGATCCAGTACAAACATATGGGCAAACGCAGCGGCAATCTTTTCCGGATCCTGGGAGAAAAAACCAAGCCATTGTGTGAATCCTTCCGCGAATATTGTAGACATTCCTTGCCTCACATCAAACTCGGCTTGATCTGCTCTAACCATTTTAAACATGACAGGATCACTCCCTTTCTTTAAATAGAAATGCAGTGATGACTGAAGGTGAAGGCACTGTGAAGTTACCTTTAAGCAATACTTTCATTTCAGCCAAACCGTGAATTGAAGCATAAAAAAAGACAGCCATCTCTTGCGCATCACCCGATCTGAATTCCCCAAGCTGCTGACCTTTACGAATGAGTTGTGCCGTAGAATCAAGAAGCCTGGCATTGACTTGAAGGATCTCTTTATATGGTTCAGATGCTGTGCCAGCTTGAGCTAATAGGGATTGATTAATAAGGATCAGCAGATTAGCCAGATCTTCGCCATGACTCAAATCGCTGTGGACTTCGTCGACAAATTCTGTGATTAACTTTTTAGGAGACTGTTCAGAATCGTCAAAGAAAGTAATATTACGTTGTAATCCTTCCATTGCATAGGCAAGCAATTCGTGAAATAATTTTTCCTTTGTTTTGTAGTGACGATATAACAACCCAATACTAATTCCGGCTGTGTCGGCAATATCTTGAACATTTGTTGAACCGTATCCTTGGTGGACAAATAACCGCATCGCAGACGCATGAATTTTCTCCCTGGTTGCTTTGCGCATTTCTTCAAACTGCTCCTTAGTTCGTGGCAATCGAATCCCCTTCTTTTTTTGAGTGAATTTTCACTCATTATAAAATATATGAATGAACATAGCAACACTCAATTACAGAAGCGTAATCTGCACTCAATAAAAAAAGCAGCGGATCGCTATCTGATTGACTATCCTCTCCCTTTATATTTAATTAACGTGCACGGTTAGTTGGAATGCTGATTCCCAATACCAGTATGGTATTAGGCTTGTGAATTGGGACTTATCCTTACAATAAACAGGAGAAAAACGCAGCTAACGTTATGTAATTAAAATGTTAGCTGCGTTCTCGGGTTCAATATAAACGGGAGGTTGCGCTGATGTAAGATTTTAATGAGTATGGACTTGCCCATGCTTCCTTATTCCCTATTTATCAAATTCGGCTTTAACTATCTTACTAAAAGTTTGGTGTTCGATAGCAGTTCCTAAATAGTTGGTACTGACGGCTAACGTATGTTTACCGCCAAGCACACCGCCCGCAAATGTTGCAAATCCCGGTATTCCTCCGGTATGCCCCCACACCGTATCACCGTTTTGAAGGTTGAATGCATATATCCCGAGTCCGTATCCCTTGAAATCCTTTTGCCCTGTTGCTACAGGGGTAAGCATTTGTTTCAGCTGTTCTTCTTTCAGTAATTGGCCGCCAAGCAAGGCGGAAAAGAACTTATTCAAGTCTTCGGCAGAAGATATAATATCCCCGGCGGAGCTGGCGACGCTCGGATTATAGTACGTAATATCTAGCGGCTCCTTCCCAAATTCCGGCTGGAAATACCCCCGCGCATGTTTATTGCCGGGGATCACCGCTGAATTACCCGGAAGGAACGTATCGGAGAGTTCAAGCGGTTCTAGGATCCGTTTCTCGATTTCCTCCGCATAGCTAGCTCCGGACACCCTTTCAATAAGCATGCCCAGCAACACATATCCCGTATTGGAATACGACCAGCCCTTGCCGGGAGCGAAATCCGCGGGCATAGCCAGGCCGATTTTGACGATTTCTTCAGGAGTATACGTTTTTCTGGTTTCCATTAAATTGATTTTATCTGACTTCAAGTATTCGCTGATCCCGCTGGTATGGTTCAGAAGCTGCCGGACAGTGATCTCTTTTCCTTCGTAGCCGTTTCCGCGTACGACACCGGGCAGCCATTTCTCGATGGAATCGTCGAGATTCAATCGGTTTTCTCCGGCTAGTTGGAGGACAACCGCAGCGGTGAACGTCTTCGTTACGCTGCCGATGCGAAAACGATAATTCGTTTCCATCTGCTGCCCGGTCGTCAAATCGGCGACCCCTATGGAATAGGCCCACCTTTTTCCATTCTCAGTACTTTTGACGAGTATACCCGGCAGCCCGGTCTCCATTGCATCCCGCAAAGCTTGCTTGACGGCACTATGATTCCGTTTTGCCTGCGCCTCAGAGGAAGAATTAATAGACGAGGCGGCTTTCGCTTCTACCGCTATACCTGGAACTACGTTATATTGGGAGATTCCCGTCACCATAAGGGCCAAGCTGGCGGACACAATTTTATAAGGCATTTTCATACGTAAATCAGCTCCTCGAATAGATAATGGCGGTAATTTCCCGCCTTTTCATCCTATCCGCAAGGCTGTCATATCCGCTATTCACAAAATGTCATCATTTACATAATGACAAATTTGTGGAAGTATTTTTGTCAATCGGAACAGACTGGCCTTCGACATTCCAACCCGTATTATCCCATGATAAGCTTGGTGCGTTCATTAGCGAAAGTGATTTCGAAGGCGTTGGAGAACGCGATCGAGTATTAGCGGATTTGGTGTCACATGATCGAAAATCGCTGACATGGAGATATTTCTGACAAATCAGCAAGAGCATTTCGAACCGTACATCGTTCTGTACAAGGAGTATGCGGGCATTCATCTGCAGGCCGACACCCTACTCGGCGTGCCCGGTCTTGTGTTCCCTCATCAACGGATTGAAATCCGCGCCGTCGCACACACAGACTATAAAGCGGCTGCTTTGATAGACGGAAAGTTAACCAAACAAAAGGAGGGCTTGCGCCCTCCAATATACTTTCAGTTCTCTATTTAAATGACCGGAATCGGTTCTTCCCAACGAGTCATGCCCGCCAGTTCCGGATGATCATCCGGACATGATTCCGTAGGCAGTCTGGTTTTCTTGGAAAGCACACAGCCGCACTTGCCGCAGATCTTCTCTGCGGCATCGGCGCTGGCCGAAGTGGTCACGGACAGGGCGTTGTAGAGCAGCTTATCCGGTTTGTTTTGAATGTGCGGGCAGGCCTCGCAAGCGCTCATCCGTTTACGGTAAACGTCGTCCTCCACAGTGGCAAAACCCGTTCTCGCCCACTTCCACAGCGCTTGACCGGCTTTCTTGGCCAATTCCGCATTGGAATGCGCAGCGGCGTGCCCTTCAGCCAAACCGGCCACCTCTTTTACTTCCATTGTTGATGCATCGGAAGCATCCGTTACTCCCGCTAATTGCGACACTCCGGCTGCTTCCATTTCACCTGACGTTTCTGAAGTTTCCGCAGCTCCGGTTGAACCCGATGCTCCCGGCGCTCCGAAAGCTTCCGTCCCCCCGGCCATGTCCACCTCGGGAGGATTGTTCAGCAAATGGTTCAAGAACATCTCCGACCTTCGTGCTGCGAGTAAATTATGCGCATAACTGGGATCATGAACGGCCGCAATAAGAACCTTTTCCGAAACCGGTCCGTTCAAACCCAGGATGATGCCGAATTGCTCGCACTGTTCTTCTATAGTCCCCGTGAATGCTCCCAACGGTTTGTCGGCTGATTCCATAGTCAATCTCCTCTGTTGGTATGATCGTATTCCTATTGGTTCAACGTAACTTCAGCCGAAGAAGAGTGCGGGTCCAAGGTCGAGCCGATGTCTGAAGTCAGCGCTCTGGAGACCGAAACGGTATAAGCCACCCCGCGCTCCAGCGTTACCTTCAACAACACCGAAGATTTGCTGCTGCCAGGCGTTACATCCTTAATAAGCGCACTCGGTTCGAAGGAGAAGTCATCTTCATCGGCAGTACTCAGCGCTTTGACGGCTGTATTGAAATACAGTTCAACGGTGGAGCCGGCGTGCAGCAAGGCGTAGCGCACTTCTTCCGTGAGCAGCGTTTTGTTCTCCCCTGTCAGATCTGCGAATAAGAACGATAAATCCGTGGAAACTGCGAAATCCGCCGCAATTAATCCGGTTGCATCCACAATCTTGTTCTCTTGCAGAAGCTTGAACGCTGTCTCCGCGATATCGGCTGTAATATCAGCCGTCACCAGCGAAGACACGCTAACCGTCGGCCCGGTTACCTTCGCTCCGGTCACTTTCAAGCCGTTCGCTTCCGGACCGCCTATGCCGTTCGGTGGGAAATTCATGCCGTTACCTGCTTCGATGGCATCCATTCTGGTCCCTGTGGTTGGCTCGAAAGGATCGGTTTCAAAAGCATCATGCAGTGAAATATTAATGTTGTTAAATATTACGAGTTGAATTTGGTGCAGCGCACTAGTCATCAATGGCGCGTAGAGAGTACCAAAGAACATATTTTGCAAGATAACAGGTGTATAATAATCGCTCATGCCAACAGTTGTGTAGCCGTCCGCGTTCAGAGGCGCGCTCTTTTGAAGCCGGCTGACCATATTTCCGAGAATGAACGCCATCCCTTCCATGCCGAGCCCTTTAATACGCGTTAATCCGCCCGATAGTACAACATATTGCTTGCCGTACTGGGTAAAGGCATAAGCGTTCGGCTCCAGACGTCCGATGTCATGATAGAACGTAATATCAGGGTAAAAGCCCTGGAACAGGTTCACCAGGTATTTCACCATGGCATTACCGATGCTTACTTCCGTAAAACCCCATCTTTCCGCTTTATCGTTCACGTCAATCGCTTGAAGGGGGCTAAGGAAGGATGCCGCATTGTCCGGCACGAAAGCCACGTTCGAACCCATCACATAGAATTTGCTTAATTGCTCAGCCGCTTCAGGACTAGCCGCAACGGAAGCCGCGTTCGATTCACCCACGACCGGGGCGCTGAATGACATATAATTTCCGGCGACCAAGTGCGGGTTAGCCGCTTCATATGCCAGACTCCCTACTTTCGGGCAATCCTCCGCATCTTCCAGCATACCGCTTTTCTTAAGCTCATTCTGATGAATTTGCAAGTTGAAATCGCCGGAAACCAATCCCTCGGACAACAGTAAGTGACCATCCAGCGACCCGTCAAAGGAAACATCCGTAGCGATATGATGCACCCCGCCTGTGTATTCGCCGATGCTGATTTCATTAATCGCTACCTGCGTACCGTTATAGGAAATCAACAAATCTTTACCCGGCACCAATCGGTCGGCCCGCTTCAGTTTGCCGCTAGGCATCAGGAACAGGTGATCCGGAGTGACGATGATACTGCCGTGACCGCCGAACCGGATATAGACCATAGCGGGTTGATGACTGTGAGGACCGGTACCATTACTGAAATTAAGCTTGGCTTTCTTCCACTCCAGTTGGATACCTTCCGCGCTCTGCTGCAAGCTGGCCGTGATGACTTTATCACCAACACTGAACTTCTCAATCGCACGGTGACCATCCGGTGTTCCGATTTGAGTCCCGTGAGCGAAGCAGGAGCAGCAACAGTAGCACGTGACCACATTCCAGGTATCTCCCAGACTCATACAGCCTCTGTTACCCAACGTTGCATGGCTCATATCGGAAGGATTGCTAGTGTTAAAGCAGACCTGGGCCGCAAAGGGGTACAAATAATCATGCGGGGAACAACCCGGTACAGGTTTTCCGTTAATATCGGTGCATTGACACAAGCGGTGTGCCTGAGGCGTAAAATTGACATTATCCTGGCAATGCTCTCCGGGACATACCAGATAAAAGGGTTTTCCGAACTGAAAGTTATTGTTATTAATATCCTGAGGATTCACCTTAGACCAATCTACATCCGTTAAATTTTGGGCCGCGCCCAAGTTGATTTCAAGAGAACCTTTACAATCCATTATTCATAACCTCTTTTCGTTTAGTTGATTGTGCTTGTCTTCGCGAATACATTCGATTGATAGGTGATAATGACGGTAAGCCCCGCTAATACATCCGGATTTAAAGCCCCGTTCAACAGAAGTGCATCCGGTGTATTCGATAAAGAAAACTGCAAAGTGGCCTCTACACCGGTTCCCGTTACATTGCTTAAATCGCACGTCCCCGTGTTATTGGTTACACTCATCGGGGCCGCAGGATTATCCCCCAGCTTCAGGCTCAAGAACGGTGTGCTCTTATCCTTATCAGACACATTTGCCAGATTGGACGTAAGGATCAGTACAGTGGCGGACAACAAGCTTACATCAGATAAGTGGGTCAGAATGCTGCGGTCCGTTACAGGAAAGCTGATCTGCTGCACACCCTGGGTCGCCTGCGGATGAAACAGAGCGAACCAATCGCTCGGGAATGCTCGTTTCAAGTCCATAATTTTGGCTGGTGTATACGGATAAGGAGCGCTGTCGGCATGCAGCTGCTGCCTCACCTGACCGGCGAATTGAGCTCCGCCGTCTTTGGCCGTGTACTGAATCTTGACAATGATATCCGAGATATTCCCGAAATCGAAGCGATTGGTCTCCGGCGGCAGGTTCAACGTCCACGAGGATACCGCGCCCGTCCCCTCGAATGGCAAATACCGATCATCCTTAAAATCCAGTACGAACAACCCGGAATCATTCATTCCTCGGGTTACGGCAACCTGCTGCGCCATATGGTTCTGCCTCAACACGTCAGGTCCAGGTGCCGGATCAGACGGGTTCAAGAGATAGCTGACTCCCGTGATATCGGCTTGAACCACTACCGAATTTCGGTTTTGGACCAGTGTAGCGTTGATATTCTGATAAGGTCCGACCAAGGCCGGTATGGATATTGCGATAGACTTTATTTTGCGGCAATAATGGCCAGGAAAGTCGAAGTCGAACAACTTCTCGTTCAATTCAAAATCCAGCTTGCCTTGTACCTCCGTACCGCTCTGCATCCCCCCTTTAAATGCGATGAATTTAACCGGGTCCAGATGGAGCAGAGATACGGTTTTCTCCAGTTCCAAATCTCTCGAATTGTTGAACACGTAAGCTTTCTCCATCTGATTCAAGGCAAGCAGCAAGCCTTCCCCGGCAAGAAGACCCCTGTGCAGGTTATCCCAGTAATCGAATTGCAGGAATTGATCCTGCCGCTCCAGCTCGTATTGATAGGCCGCTTGCGCAGCCATCGCCATGTCCACAGCGAGCTGATAACATTGGAAATACGTCGTCGATAACCGGCTGATCATCCACTGGTACAGCTCTTGCCCGGTAAACTTGCCCCGCAGAAACTGTTCCATCTCATCCTGCTGCTTCATGGATTGCTGATGGATGTCAAGTTCCCTTTGCAGCATGGCGGCACGCACATTCCCGCCGGCAATCTGCTCATCCAGCTGCTTCACTTCGGAGGCCGCCACATCCCGCTGCAGCCCCCATTCCTCCCGGCGGCGCACATACTGGGCACCGGTGTTAATCAAGCCGGCAGCTTTATCCAATCCGTTAGCCACCCCGTCAGCCATAGCGGCGCCGGCGTTCACAGCATCGCCGAACTGCATTCCGCCGTCCGCTAATCCGAATATGTTCGGAGCCAGATAGCCCGCGATCGACAACCCGTGAATCGCGATGGATGCGTTCTGAAGGTCCGCGGATACCCCCCTTAATACCAGATCGGTAATTTCCAGCCCATTGATGTTCTCGTCATATAAAGAGCTGTAATGGTCGTGACGGAACACTGCGTTGGCTCTGCTTTCCGATAATGACGCCAGGGAATCGGTCATTTCCTCCAATTGCTTCTCTTTAATCATGGTCGTGAGATTGAGAATGTTTTTTTCATGCGTGCTCTGGAGCAGAGACAGGCTCTCCGCGTCATTACGTTCTAGCGCCGCCAGCAAACTTCTGCCAAACTGGGTTAACGTGCCCGCTAAAGATTTAGCCCTCTCCAGCATGAATGTAAACCGGTAAGGAACGCCTTGATTTTCCATTTTCAAAGCAGCTAAAGGATTCACGCCCGCACTGACCATGCGAATCAACTGAGCGGGATCCAGCGGCGGTTCGAACAGAGCCAGCGTTTGAGGAATTCCCTGCAGATTGAGACAATGTCTGATTTTGAACAGGCGATCCTCCACCCGATCCCAGTACGCAATAAATTGTTCATTCTCCGGCACACAGAAGTAGGTGTCGAGCGCATTAAATGGAGCATGGGTCATTAAAGCGCCGCTTTCGGGAGTCTCCTGCTCCAGTGCAATCAGGAATTGAGGAATCCCGTCCTTGAACTGCGCCAGAAGATCGGCGAACGTTTTGGGCGCAGGCTCAGGGGATTTTCCCAGATTCTCGGGCCTTGGTCCCAGTAAATCATAAGCGTAAACGTACATCATCGTTGCGGTAACGATCGCTTCCCAGGTGTACTGCGCAAAGTACGAATCGCCCCACTGCAATAAGTTATCTATATAGGCCATCACGACAGCTTTATCGTATGCGCCGATCCGAAGGCCCGCAATCGCGTCCGGATCGAACGGATCCATATTGTAAGCCGAGATCTCCTGCGGATTGGTCAATTGATCCTTTAAGGATTCCAGCGTATGGTTCCGGAAAGGATTAAACTGCCAGAAGCGAGCCGCCGGATTGCCTAACTTGTCGTTTAACAACCGATTTCGGACCGAATCAATCTGTTTGTCGTCCAGAAAAGCGAACAGCCGGTTAATCGGCGTTGTCTCCGAGAAATCCGCGCTTACCGCTCCTGCATCTGTAATGATCTTTTGATCAACCAGGATTTTGTAAATACGCTGAGAACTCGTCAGCCCGATCGTTGAGGTTTGGAAATCTCCCGCTCCTATCTGAAAAGGCTGCAGAGTCGGATTAAAAATATACTGATACCACTTCTCCGCGTCTTGATAGTTTTGATTCGTCTTGAGCAAGCCCGCGATCAAGAAAGGGGCATGGAAGAACAATTCCCAATAATATGTCTTGTAAGCTCCCCAGAAATCAACCTGCGACCCGTCGGACGCATCTGGAGCAATTACATAATTGCTATCGAACTGGAATCGCTTGAACAACAGTTCAGCCTCAATCGGAATCTGCTGCGACTCCAGACTGAGAAGCGCATCAACGCCGCCTGTGAAGAGTGTAGAGCTAAGCCTGTGCACCGCGGCCGTCGTCAGACGGAAGGTGGAGAAACGGTACTTGATGCTGCCGATACCGTCCTTGTTCCTGTCCAAGAAACCGACCGATACCGGGAAAGGCCATTGATACAACGTATCCATGACATGCCGGACCTTCAGATCCTCGCTTGGTTGTCCGTCCAACAGTCCCTTGACGTACTCGAGCAATTCATAGAAATCAATATCCGCCAGAATTCTGCCGTTAGGATCGAGGTAGCCCGCTTTGATAAACTGCTGGAAGATTAACTGGGAACCGGATGCCTCGATATCAATCGGAGCCGACGCCACAAAGGATTGATCTGTAAACAATGGGCTATTCATCAATACGTTGACGACCGCCGAAGTGTTGGATACCAGTTGCGGTTGCAGGTACTCCGTCAGGCTCTGTGCATCGGAGTCATTTTTGAGAACCCCGTCCCCATCCAAAAATCCTCCCGAGACGAGTAAATTGTAGATCGTCCGTGAACCGTTTGCGTCGATGTTCACTTGGGCGGAAATAAACGATGCCGGCGTAAAAATCGTATCGGGATTCAGAAGCGCCTCGCTGATTGTAGGCACATGATCCTGCACATCCGAATCCGTATCCATGAACAGAAAAGCCTCTTTATCCCCTTTGAACAAGAACGCAGCCGGATGGTTTTTTACGGTAAGCACTTCGTACTCATTGCCTCTCATATTACCTGACAAAGACACGGTTCCGACGGCCTGGCTGATCTGCTGCAGTACATACGCAGCTTTCGCCGGTATGTTCGCCTGCCCAGTAAGATAGCCGGCCACGTCTTTACCGAGTTGAACAAAGTTCAAGGAACTTTGAGGCAACCCTCTATCATTGAGATAGCCTGATTTGACCAGACCGCTGTAGACGGTTGTAGACTGTGACGTATCTATTCCTAACAACTCCGAAACAAAGGAAGAGGCATTCAGATTAGACGCTGCTAGGACGGGTGACGGGATTCGGATGGAATCAGCGGCATAGTTATCATAAAGAATTTGAGCCGTGTCGATCAGGTTCAGTCTGCCGGAACTTCGGTCAATTTCGGGACGGAAATACGTCTCGCTGATGGCCGCTTCTTTAGCCGAAATGATATACTCATCCGGATTAACGATAAAACCGGGCTGCAAATCATCCTGAATGACGATCGGCTGAAACAGGGGCAGGAAGCCGGTGTGCCCGACATTTTTGGCCAAAACAAACTGATGAACCACTTCATACAAACGATTCTCGAATTGCTGCAGCGTATCGTTGGCAGAAACAGGCGCATCCGGCATGGCGAACGCGGATAACCCCCCAATATCAATCATAGGACCGAGAAACAACACCAGCTTCTCAAACCGGTTGGCTCCGACGTTCGGAGTAAGATAGTTGTTTCTCTCGATTTTGAGCGGATACACCTTATTCCACCAAAGCTGAGTAGAATCGAACTGGGATGCGTTAAAGAGGGTATTGACCCCGCTTCGTGTAATGAATGTGCTGTTATCCGCCGAGATGACTACATCTTCCGCCAGCGTTTGCGGGGGGACCCAGGTGCCGCTGAAATTGTAGAATGTATAACGAATCGTAGCTTTAACCGATTTTTGTTGTGTAGAACCGCTGCCGTTATCTCTCACGACTTTCTGCTCCACCCAGAACAGGAAAAGGCGGTTGAATACATAGACAGGTGAAACCGTGTCGGAGTTAATCGTGACCTTAATTTCGTTCCATTCCGACCACACATTGCCTTCATCCCGCGTTAAATAGTAGTACTTGTATGGCTGTGTTTCCGTCCTGGCAAAAAGATAGGTGACTTCCGCGTTATCATGCGTCGGATCCGTAACATGCGTATGATAGGTATCTACCACCTTCAGCTTGGCAAGCTCCGCAAAACGGTCCAGATACTTGCGATACGCGGCTTCCACTGTATCTTTCGTGATATCGCCTTGCTTCAGCGTATTTTCGAACTCTGTGAAAAGCGCGGTTTTATTTTGCCTGTAGGAAGGGTCGATGTAGTTCTCGGGATATAAGAACACTTGGCGGTTCGCTTCCCAAATTCGATAGTTAATCATCCATCTCCACCATACCGCCGGAATCTCGAAATCAATAACGCCCGGCTCCAGTCGTTCCCTGCTTCTGAGAAGATACAGCTGCACGGCGTTCAGCGCTTCTTTAATATAAGAGATCGTTGCGCAGCCGCTCATCTCCACGTCGATCAACAGATACTCATATAAATTACGGCTGTTCTGAATCCATCCGAGATCCTCCATTTGGGACAACGCGTTCAGTGCGGTAGAAATTAAAGCCGTTCGCTGCTTCTCCCGTACGGCTCCATTGACCTGAAGGTATAGAGTCTCCCAATCGTCTCCGCCCAAGCGGGCCCTTAATGCCATTAACAAGTTATCGGCCGCTGCCACATAATCCGCCCAATGTGTCTCAGCACTCAGCCCGGCAACATCACTTACATTAACCAGTAGACTGAAGCTGGCACCTGTGGCCTTCATGACGCCCATTACCTTTTGCAGAAGGTATAGCCGTTCAATGCGCGACAATGACGGAAACGATGTAAACAGAGAGAGAATCTCGGTATCCGCGAGTCCCGTCATTGCTGTTATGGCAGCAGCCGCTGCGTAATCCGTAGTGGCGGTCATATAGAGGGAAATGGACCCGTTCACATCATTAAAGAGCACTTTCAATTCCTGATAAGCGTACACATCAAGCACCTGGACCGCGGTTAACTTCGCGGTGTCCGCAATACCGAAAGCGGTGAAACTGTTTTTTAAGGTTGCCAAGTCATCGCTCGTCAGTGAAAATTTCCGTGCAATCACAAGCCACTGGGATAACTGTTTCATCCTGGCTTCCGCTGTTAATTTCTGCTTGGGATCAGTGAATACAGAGACCATGTCGGTGTAGTTTAACAAATCGATCAACCCTGTTATTTGCACCGTTTGAACATGGAAGAAAGCCGCAATCTGGCCGATCAGTTTTAATGCCTGCTCTTGCAGCAAAGTCTCCGGATCTTGCCGGGAAGCCGTGCCAGCGATGAGCTGCGGCAGGTTGTTCAGCCATCCGTTCAAATCCGCGGGCCGGTAAAGCGGATCGACATAATCGGAAACGTTGCCATTCACCACGTAATCCAGTTCATACACATTGAGCCTCGAGCGTTTCAATTTATCTATGTTCTTCTTCATTAAGGTCCAGGTATCCAGTTCAGGTACCCAGGTCAATTGATCGAACAACATCAGCGATAATACAAGCTGCGCCACCGGCATTCCCAGCAGGTTCCCGAACAAAGAATAGCGATATAGGATGGATAGTTTGCCGACGGTTAAGGGGATTTTCACTTGTTCTCCGAACAACGCGGCTGCAAGCAGATCAAGATCGCTCTGACTTAGCTTCAGCGCCGCAGCAATACGGGATGCAAGCTTCATATTATCCGCATCCGACGCTCCTACCGTCCAATACAGGAGGGTATCGGTATACATCGGATTGAACGGATAGCTGCTCTTCCCCTCGTCCGCAGGATGGTAAGGAGCGGATTCCGGTCCGTTAAAGAGCTTGTCGAATGCGGTATTCGATACCGCGCCATCTCCCTGACCGTATGTCTTCACATCGAATATCAGCGCACCGGCCTGCACGAGGGACAGATTCCACTGCTCTATGATGGTCCTCAGCTTGGCCAGGTCGGTCAGCGCCCCGGCATCCAGCTTCGGCGCTCCGGCTGTCACGCATTGCAGCGCCCAGTCCAAATCCGTATAACTCCAGCCCAGCTTATTGCTCAGCCTCAGGAAACGGTGAATCCGGTCCAAGGCATCGGCGGTCAGGTTCACGATCGTCCAATTGTCACCTTGACTGTTCACTTGCAGAGGCTGCGCAAGCCCATAATTAATGAAGAATGATTTCGTTAGACCCGCTTGGATTTCTGCGGCTGCAAGATCTTGAGTAAACAGCGTCTGCAATTGCAACAGCGTTAATCCGGTTTGTTTGCAGAATGTATCTACATCAGACAGCACCTTCAGATCCGATACTCCGTAGAACGTTTGCAGCTGAGTTTGATCTGTGGTGGAGGTTGAAATTAATAAGAACTCCTCTTGGGAAAGACCCAGCGTTTCGGCGGTCACGCTTGGAGCGGGTGAACCCAATAGCGTGTACACATCCCCAAGCTTCACATTCATACGGTTCAGATAGATCCGCATCTGTTCCAAAGGATATTGGAAAGGCAAGTTAAACGGATAAACCTGAACGGACAATGCCTGATACAAATCCCCTTTGATGCTTAAAGCCGAACGGACTGCCGCCTCCAGCCTTTCGTTGACGACTTGCAGATAAGGCATAGTCGTATTCGTATTCTCGCAAGTAAGCTCGATGTTCGCCAGATCCGGACGGCGGACGGCCAAGGTCATATTGGCGGGAATGGTGCTGCGATTCGGTACCGTAATGTACTGGTTCGCGATACGCATCAAATCGACTAAATACGCAGCCGGACCGAAGATAGATTTACATTCATCGCACTCACAGTAATTCAGCGAGCCGAAGATCTCCTGATAATCAGGCAGGGCTTCATAATGCTGGAGGATGGAGTCCGATATGGAATTGGCGGCAAAATTTCTCGTATGAGGCGATGATAACTGGGAAATGGACGCCCATTGATGCATCGCCTGGGCTTCAACATGCTTCGCCTTGGCATGAATGGCGGCGGCCTGTTCTCCCCCGTTCTCGCCCAGCAGCGGCCCATAGGATTTCACAAAGTGAACCGGATTGATAGCTGCTATTTGAAGAGCCGAATGCAGGGGAGGGTTGCCATCACCGCTTCCGTTCTCACTCTTATGGCTGCCAGCCAACAATACACCGGCAGCCTGCGGATCGTTCGTGAGCCGAAGCAGCCTTTGATAGCTGCTAAGCAGATTTAGAGCTTCCGAATGCTGATCACCGGATTCGTTTAACGCCGCCACGGAAGCCGTGTTCGTGAACTTGAAATTGCTAACATCGAAATTCGGGTTATTGGCATAAAATTGTGCCAAAGTCGGATGTGCCTCGCTTAAATACGATTGAATATCCATGAATATAAGGTCCTCCTTGTTCCCCGAATGGTTTAATAGCCGAAATGATTATTCAGGCTTGTGGTAGCTTCCGTTTTCTTCTGCTTCTGGAGTATATCCGCCCGTAAAATATTCGCTTTGAACTTAGTAGCGTAAACCTGCTTGTTATTCAAGTCATATATCTGATAAAAAAATTCATCCGCAATATGGGTCATGGTGCCATCAGCCTTCAACCGCACATTGGCTCCCACCTTAATAAGCACCTTCTCACCCGTGGTATAGACAAAATCCTTTACCGCAAGTTCTACGCCCAATTGGACAAGGTTGGACCCTTGGCTGCCCGCTACCAGATTGTTAGAGGATTCAGCGCCGCCCAGACAATGAGCGATAAGATGACACCAGGCTTCACCCAAACCGCCGATCCCGGAGTCGTCCCTCTTGGAATACAGACTTGCCGCCAAGTTGTTCGTGCTGTGGAAGGCGCTGGCTTTTCCCATCGTGTCATTCGTGGAATCGCGGCCGTCCACATTAAGGCTGGAACGGGAAACAATTTGCTGCTTCTCAATATAGTCATGTTTACCGAAGAAGAGTCCTCCCTGTACGCCAGCCGGGTCAGCTACCTTGAGCGGCAGGGCTTTGCCTGAGCTTGGCGGCACGTCGAATTGATCCAGTTCCACTTGCGCTTTATCCGCTTCCTTGTGGAGCATCTTACGGACAAAAATTTGCCGGTCCTTGGTAACCCTGAGTGTCCGTCCCCTTAGCTTTGTAATCATCTGGCCCTTCGTCTTGTCATCACCAGAGGTGAAGCTTGCCAAATCATTTTTCCTCTGTTTAGCTTTTAGTTTGGCGGCCAGCTTCTTCTGGAGCTTGCTTTGCTCTTTCTTCTTCTTTGCCATCCCTTCCGGGTCAATGAAACGGACAGGATTGCCGCCGACGAAAGCATACATGTTCAAACCGTCCGCCGTTCCGGCGGGATCGGCGTTAATCCAGCGTCCCAGCCAAGGCGGATAATAACGCGCTCCGTAGTAATACAGACCCGTGCAATCATCCCGTTCTTTACCGCTGTACCGATATTCCTTCAGCTGCACCTCCCGCTGGTCCGCACCCGTAATGTAGGACGTTCCTCCGTAAGGCAGGTACTCTTCGTAGCTGATCAGGCTTCCTTCCTCATCCACCTCCATCGTGGATGAGCCCAGGATGTCGCTTAATTGGTAACGTATCTGCCGTTTGCCTAGTGTATCGGTTTCACGTCCCGCATCATCCTTCGTCCAGGTATTCACGATGGCCTCAGTTCGCTCATCCCCCATGACCCGATAAGAATACCGCTCCAGAATCAAGGTCCGCACACCATTTTGGACTCGTGTAATTCGCTTGATTTCCAATCGGCCCAGATAAATTTTTTCTTGAATTTCGGTTAGTCCGTCGCTGATTTTGCGCTCCAGCACCTTACGGACTCTATGCCCTCCGCTGTCGTACACGAAGTAAGAACAGTCGGACTGGTCGCCCTCTCTTGCAACGATCGTCGCGTTAGCCAAGTTATTACGGTAATTCCACTGCAAGGATCTTAAGTGTTCCAGCGCCAGGAGGTTGCCGTTTAGGTCGTATTGCAGTTGTACCGGGACTCCCGTCTGGCTGCCTCCGGACAATTCCTTTAAACGGTTGGAATCCTCACAAACCTCAAGCGTTCGTGTCCAAGTGGCGGAAGCAGCCGCATGACGTGTTTGGATCTTATTGCCGGCTTCGTCGTACGTATAGGTCTCCGTATAATTTTCAAGCTTTTCCGCATCATTCAGGTGTGGCGGACTCACCGGCATCCATTGGCTTTGCTTAAATCCCGTCACATGTGTGTCCGGCAGAATCCCCGGATGCTGCCTGCCCCAAGCTTGAATCAACCGATAAAGGGCGTCATAGGTGTAATCGCTTAAGGGCTCCACGATTTGCTGATTCTGAAATACGGTTTGGAAGCTGTAGTCTCGTGACCTCGTTATATTTCCGACCGGATCCATTGTGTATGTCAGCTTCTGCAGAATCGCACTTCTCGCGATCCCCTTCGCGTCCGTGGCAGACCGGAAAGTTGTGAGTCCCAACAGCCTTTGAGTAGTCTCTTCATAGGTGAACGTTGTGGATGTCCCGTTGCCCCGGGAAATCAGCGTGTGCTGACCGCTTGCGTCGTACTGGATGTCCCCGATAAACGGCACATCGGGCTGTTCCGGGAAATCAGCCGCAACCTTCTGTAATTGTCCGCTCAAATTGTAAGCGGTCCGATATACCGTTCCATCCGCAGAAGTCTCCGCGATCAACCTCCCCAGACCGTCGTAAGCATACGAGGTGACGAAAGATTCGCTGCTCAATTGGGGTTGGCTCTCCCCGCCCCAATCCGGTTCTGACGAGTAATCGGCAAGCAGCGTCTGTTCCGTTTGCAGAATATGCCCCTGCAAGCTGTACGCTTGATTATGCGTCACGCCCGCCTGATCGTATAAGATGTACAGCTTGCCGCAAAGGTTGCGATTCTGAGCGTCTGCGACACTAAGACCGGCGCTGTCTCCGTAAATGTACTTTTCAACCGTCTGCCCCAATTGAAGATTGGAAGCATGATCTGTTCCGTCCACGCTGATCTGTGCGGGGCGCCGGAGCCCGTCATACAAGGTGGCCGTATGAAAGTCCCGGCTGTCCCATGTATGTGCGGGATCATCAAACATATTGTCCATTCCCAGACGTACACCGGCATCCCTGCTGTCTGTGCACAATAAGCGACCGTGCATATCGTAGGTAAACTGCACATCCTTCAGCATGCTGTCTTGGCGGATGCCGGCATAATAATTTCTGGCGTTCACCTCGTAAAGGACTTTTCCCTTACTGTCGTATCCCGTATATACAGGCAGGCAGCTCTGTCTCAGCAGCACCAGAATCTCATCTGTATAAGGCTGGATATCATCTTTTACAGTTAGCTGGAAGCCCGGAGCATACGGTCGGAACAGGGCTGAAGGTCTCCCGCGTCCGGCAACAGCATCCGTAATGTCCACATACCCTTGATGAACCAGCTCATTCCATACATCCGATGCGGTTACTGTACTTCCCTTCAGCATATCGTTGAACAAATCGCTTGAAGTTTCGCCCAAATTATTGTGCACTTGCATAAAAACACGTCCCAGATGATCTTTGATCTGGATCAGCGGTGTGTCCCGAAAGCGGTAAGTCTTCAGCAGTGCATCCTTCTCATCCATCTGACTCTCATCCGGTTGAGCCGGGTAATCCCGCATAAACTGCTTGTAATAATCGGAATCCGCGATCGTATCATTCGCATCGAAATGCGCTTCTTCCCAAGGCGTATATAGGGTCTTGGTATAGAAACCTTTGGGTGAATCCACACGGAAAACGCGGGAGAGCGGGTCATAATGGGTTATCGTTGGCGGAGGCAGCAAACTAGCCGTCTCTGCCTGTTCTTCATATGCAGGACCGGTTGAGTAGTAGGGCAAATACTGTTCAACGGGTCTTCCTTTATGGTCATATACGGTTCTCCCCGAGACGAGCCACCGTACGGCTGTAGTTACCGTCCGCGCATCGGCAGAAGCGCCGGTCTGCAGAGAATCCGATCTCTCCGCAACAAATGCTTCGCCGCCATCCGCCCTTTTCTTGGTTTCTATGACCCGGCCAAGTCCGTCCATATAAGTCACATTCATTAGAATCCGTGAGGACGTGTTACCCGATTCCTCCGATACACTAGTTTCCCGGTATAGTTCCACGGTGCGGTTCGGGCCCTTCCCCTGTCCCCAGGCGAAAACATCGTAATAAGTGAAAGAAGAAGCCTGCTGAAGATAACGTTCAGGGCGGGCCAGCACATCCTCAAATGAACCGTCGTTAATCGGTCGGTATTCGGTTAGATCACCATCACCTACACGCCGGTCCTGAAGAGTCCCGAATAAAGACGAAGCTATCACCATGCCTAAGGGATCATAGAGAACTTGAGCGATATTTCCGTTAACATCCGTCATGTATCCAGGCTTGATTACGTTGTAATCGAGTACAACAGACATCGAAGTGGAAACTGTCTCACTCACAAATTCGATGGTGCTTATGGGAACCAAACAATAGGGATCGTAGCTGAACTGCGTCCTGTGGAAGAGATTCGTGTTTCCCGGATTCCTCGTATTTTCCAATTTCCAAGGCAGGTAGAAACGATCATCCGTGCCCATGGCATAATGCTGTGTTAACCCCTGATTCCACCAGTACCCATCGAGCAAAATGTAACCGCAATCGTCACTCATCATCTTGTCGGTCAACTGTGATTCATAAATCTTGCCGATTCGATCAGGTGTCGTTACCGCATACTCGCTGTGATGATGCAGCGCAACGCCCGTAATTTGACCAAGAGGTAAAGCATCCGTCTGGGCTGCATCCCAATAATAATGTCGTTCCCAGGAGAGCAGTTCTGACTGAACCAAGCCTGCGGTTAATGACGTGCCATAGGGAATCACCTGCGTCAACGCGCCGGGTAATAGAGACTGCAAATCTATCAAATTAAAATAAGAGGAAGCCGGCAGTTCGATACCTGACAAAGCATACGACCGGTTTTCGGATTCCATCCCGAGGATACGAAACGAATCTGTGGCGTTCACATAGGATTTCACTTGGAGCAGCACTTGGAGCTGATGCTGTTCAGGCAATGATGGCGCGGGCGTTAAGCGGCGCGGATAGTGAATTTGAATCTTCTTGGTAATATGGCCATATGGATCCGTCTCTATGACCATTTCATGCTGCATGCGCGGATCGTTGGGATTACGTTCGTATTGATAGTCTATCGATTCTCTGGCATGCACGTACAACGAGGCAAAAAGAGCATCTCCCCGGCCTTGAATGAGCTTTACGGTATAATTGGTTTCGTGTACCGTGTACGGATGATCTGAGATACCGCCCGGCTGATCCAGTCCATACACTTCTTCACGCAGCGGATGACCTTTCAAGGCCGCATAGCATTGGCGCAGCGTTTCCCCGTCCGTACCGAGCAGAACTTCATCCAGCAGACTGTCGGGCATGACATAAGCCAATGTATCCTGGCTGTAGTATTGTTCATGAAAGTGCCGGGATAAGGTAGCCGAATTCAGGGAAGAACCGGTATGATACCATCTCTTCCAATAAACAGGGGCGGTCTTGGGAGATCCGAATTCGGTCGGACACTCTTCTGCGTCCCATTGCTCCACGAAACCGAAGCCTCTAAACTCCTTCTCCACCTGATCGTAATACCCCTCATGATACTTATATCGGGTCACAAACTGGTTGCCTGAGCAAGCCTCTGTCAGACGAACCTGTTCCACGACGTGCACTGGAAATGGAAGTACGGTTTCCCACCTGCGCCCCGCCTGTTTATCCTCCAGATAGAACTGAACCGAGCTTGTGTATTGAATATCCGTGATGACGCCTATGCCGTTATCCGTCCGGGTCAGGAGATTGGGTTTCTGTCCGCCGGAAAAGTCATAGTAATAATGCTTTACCGTATTCGTGCTAACCTTGGTAAAGAGGAGACAGTCACACCCGCTGCCGAGTACGTCAGCTAACTGAATACGGTCCCCTTCACCGAAAAACTCCGGCAGATAGATCGACACCGGCGCACTGAATGCATTCCCGCCCTGATTGAAGTATAAGTCCGCCCGGTCCGGATATAGATATACGATATCCGTTAATCCCGAACCGTTCAGATCACCGAGAACCAGGCGGGAAGCATTGAAATTATCGTTGAAGTAAGGCGCTTGTTCCATACGGATGACAGGCGCGAACTGCCCGTATCCCAGGTTGGGCCAGTATTCTATACTGCCGTTGCGAATCCGGACCCGGTGTGAAAGCCCGTCTCCGACAAAATCTGCAAAAGTCACGACTTCATTCACACTGTCCGTCGAGCTGAGCGGGAAGCTCTCTGAATCACGTTCAGGGTAAAATGCACGGATGGGATCCCCATATCCTTGTTCATACATAGACGGATAAATCTTGATTTGACGATCCTCGAAGATGACCAAATCCGGTACGCCGTCTCCCTGCATGTCCGACATCTCTTTTGGATAAGGACTTTGGAGATATTCAAGCGGGAAGCTTGTGAATGGCTGCAGACCGCTCCATGAGCGTCCGTATTCCGTTTCGTAGAAGCCCGCCCATTGTGAACCGGCAACGACCAAATCCATGACACCGTCGCCATCCAGACTTGTTAGCGTGAATGACCTGGAATCAGGAGCGGACTCCTCCGTTAACGGGAACGATTCAGGGACTCGCGGGCTGTGATAGATTCCGTCCCCTTTCGGTTCCCAGTAAGTGGCCGCATTAGAGCGGACTTGCAGGATACCCGACAATCCTTCGCCGTATAAGTCGGTAAATTCATAGGCTGAACCATCCAGATATCCGGGGATTGTATGCTGGTCTTCCGTTTGAAGGAGACTAAAGGTTTGCTGTTCCGGCTGATAGGGTGTGTATGTAAATTCTAAGGGAGGTGTGGAAAGAGTGATGTAGCTTCCATCTTCTTGTCTGCGGCATCCGATCATCTCGACCGAGACTAGACGGTTCAATTTTACAAGCGGATCGATAGAATAAGAGAATCGTGTCATACGGACCAGACAAGGGTCCGGCCCAAGCTCCGTAAATCGATGAAACATCAGAACCTGCCGGCAAAGACGGTGCATGCGCACTTCGAATCCGCCGCGGTATGTGGAGAAAGAATCAAGTCGTACCGGCCAGGAGGTTTGGGGGATGTGAGGTTTGCTGCCGGCCTTAATTAATGAATCTACGGAAGTATCGTATTCGCCGTAATCTAACACAAGCTGATAGGCGAATTTTTCTTCCTTCTGGAGATCCATATAATTGCCGTAATCGATACTGCGCAAATATATGGCTGCCGACGGGGGCCGATTCTGTTCGGACAGCGTATCCGGAATATTATCCTGGTTCTCGGTAGAATAGGTGTAGATTCGCTTATTGCCTTTCGCATCGACATCCTGCTCCAGATACCACTGATAAATTCGTGCAGGACGTGCTGGATCTGCTACCCGAGCCGTAGTGCTCTGGCCGTATACTGAGGACACGTTACTGCCGGATAGTAGCTTCCAATAGGAAGTCCCGTCGGCTTGCCATAATTCGATCTTCGTAAAAGATCCTTCCATGCGGTGAATATACTCTGTAATCAACCAAGTCTGTTCCCCGGCGTATTCTGTCCGGGTTAAGGGCTTCAGAGTGTCAGAGTCAAGCTTCGGGATGATTTCTTCGCCGTCCAGCAGGAACCGGTCCGTATCATCGTATTTAGGAATACCGGTATCGGTCCGCCTGGAGATCGAAGAAGAGGTTAAGGAGAAACCCAGTCCAAATGCACCGTTCCCGCTGCCGGAGCTGTACCCGAGCTGAAGCTCCGGCTCAAACTCGCGGCAGGGTGACGCATAGACAGGGATACTCATATGCATCGTGCCCGTAAATAAATCCGGCTCGAACGTCTCACCAATTCCTCTGACCGCCCCTCCCCCTTTAGGAAGAGTAAGCTCAGTTTTGGAGAATGACTCCGAACGTTCATGTTCGTCATTCAATGACTCGCGCTGCATTAGTTCCCTCCCATACCGTCAGATAAAACCGTGAAATCAAGTAGCAAGTTTTTTCAAAATTCGACAAAAAATGAAAATATGTCACGATTAATATAACAGAAATGAATATTCAGTGTATAGTGCTTTTCTATTATTTTGCCGGATAATAGATGTGAGTTTCTTCCCTCGTCGAACAAAATGAGATCCTTTTCTCATTGCCGGCGACCCTTTGATAAAAAGAGGTCAATAGCAGCATGACATCATCCTCTTTAACTCCATAATGACTTATATATCCTATTTCAGGAAAACCCGTTGTATGACTTAAATCCTTATTAGCAATCCGAAATCAGATACTGCCGGCATACGTAAAAAAGACCACTTGATGGACAGTAGATACCATTAAGTGATCTTTTGTATGAAGATGCTGGCTATTATACCAGCAAGTAATTTCTCGTGATCGAGTGCTCCGCATGGCTGATCTGATTCGGTGTGCCCTCGAACACCACTTGGCCGCCCTTGCTTCCTCCGTCCGGACCCAAATCTATGATCCAATCCGCCTGGCTTATCACATCGAGATTATGCTCAATGACGATCACCGTATTGCCTGCATCCACCAGACGGTTCATGATCTCCAGAAGGTGACCGATATCTGACATGTGCAGGCCGGTCGTCGGCTCGTCCATCACGTAGATGCTGCCTTTCTTATGCAGCTCACTTGCCAGTTTGATGCGCTGGCATTCTCCGCCTGAGAGCGTGCTGAGGGGCTGGCCGAGTGTAATATAGTTCAGCCCCACATCACTTAGCGCCTGAAGCTTACGCACAACTTCTTTTAACTGGAAAAAATCCAATGCCTGCTCCACCGTCATCTCCAGCACTTCAGCAATCGACTTGCCGCTGAGCTTGTACGCAAGCACCTCTTCCTTGAATCGTCTGCCTCCGCATACTTCGCATGGCAGCTTCACGCTGTCGAGGAATGCAAGATCCGTATACACAACCCCCAGCCCTTGACAGTTCTCGCAAGCCCCCTTGGAGTTGAAGCTGAACAAGCCTTGGCTCACCTTGTTCCCGGAAGCAAACGCCTTGCGCACATCATCCATAATACCCGTATAGGTTGCTGGATTGGAGCGAGTTGACACTCCCACCGCCGATTGGTCAATGACAATCGCATCGGGATGCTGGCTGAGGAATACGTCGTTAATCAGCGTACTCTTGCCTGAACCGGCGACACCCGTAACGACTGTCAGCACTCCGGCTGGTATATCTACACTCACGTTCCGCAAGTTGTGCAGCTTAGCATCCTTGATGGACAGCTTGCCGGACGCCTGCCTGCAATCACGCTTCAGCTCCAGTGGCCGCTTCATGTGTGTGCCGGTCAGTGTACCTGACTCCAACAGCCCTTGATAACTTCCTTCATACACGATGGCACCGCCGCGGCTCCCGGCATGAGGCCCTACGTCGACAATATGATCCGCCACTTTGATCACATCGGGATCATGCTCGACGACAATCACGGTATTCCCCTTGTCGCGCAGCTTCTGAAGCAGTCCATTTAACCGGTGCACATCACGGGGATGCAGGCCCACACTAGGCTCATCGAAGATGTAAGTGACATCCACGAGACTGCCGCTCAAGTGCTTCACCATCTTGACGCGCTGCGACTCGCCGCCTGACAATGTATCCGTCTCCCGGTCCAGCGTCAAGTAGTCAAGTCCGATATCCACCAGATGCTGCAGCCGCTCCGTCAGCGACTTGACGACCGGCGCGGCTACCGGATCATCAATCTCCCGGACGACTCGGATAAGCTGTCCGACTTCCATGGAGGACAGTTCCGCAATGTTCAGTCCATTGATCTTGCAGTGGAGCGCAGCCTGACTGAGCCTCGCACCGCGGCAGCTGGAGCAGGGACCTTCGGATATGTACGGCAGAACGGCTTTTTGTGTGCGCTCGGACTTCGATTTTACATCCTGCTTGATATATTTGTTGGTAAACTTCTCAATAATGCCTTCCACTGTAATGTTCGTTGCCTTACCGGCAAAGTCCATCTTCACTTTCCTTGCCTTGGCGTACAGCAGATGCTCCAGTTCCTCCTCCGAGTAATCACTGAGCTTCTTGTCCGGATCGAAGTCCCCCGACTGTATGATCATGTTCCAATCCCAGCCGTTCACCGAATAGTCCGGCAGCATAATGGCCCCTTCATTGAGCGACTTGGATAGGTCCAGCGCCTTGCTCATGTCGACGCCCAGTTTGCGGCCGATCCCGTTACACTCGGGGCACATGCCTTGCGGATCGTTGAACGAGAACATGTGCGCTTGTCCGACATAAGGCTGACCAATTCTCGAGAAAAGAAGACGGAGAATCGGAGAGATATCGGTAATCGTGCCCATTGTGGAATGGGAACCGCCTCCCAGCCGCTTCTGATCCACAATAACGGCCATGCTCAGATTCTCGATCGCGTCTGCATCCGGTTGCGGATACCGCGGCAAAAAGTTGCGTACGAACATGCTGAAATTTTCATTCAGCAGACGCTGGGATTCGGCGGCAATTGTATCGAAAACGATCGATGATTTGCCGGACCCGGATACCCCGGTGAAGATCGTGATCTTCCGCTTGGGAATGCGCAAGGATACGTTCTTGAGATTATTTTCCCTCGCCCCCGAGATTTCGATATACTCCTGATTAGATTCGGTCATACTTCACACCCTTCCGGTAATGTTTATTTCTACTCATATACACATTGTACCATTCATTGTGCAAAGAATGTCAGGCAGGTCACTCTATCCACCGTCAACAAAAACAGAATGCAGTTCGATATAAGATATTTGTTGGTCATACGCCCTATTTGTTTCTAGTGCATACCTTTCAACAATTATTCACATAAAATAGTTCCATGATAACAAGGTAATGGCGGGATATGAAATGGATGAAAATAAGAAAAGCTCTTTCCTGGGAAGTCACAGTGCGAATGCAGTAAATTACCACTGGAATATTTGGGATTGGGAAGCTTCGACAAAAAGAGCACTCTGTCCTCCTATTGAAAATAAATACGTTATTCCGTTTGATTATGGCGGTATTGCTGTATATGAGGCTCCTAAGGGCATCGAATTAGACATTCACCACCATCTACTGCCCTATAGATTTCAGCCCACAGGCGGCTATGTTGCTGTTATACCCTCCGGGCGAGTATGGGGACGATCAGGCTCTGTCCTATCACCGGACGGAAAGCTGATTTTCGACCTTTCGCCGGAATATGACGGGCAGCGCCACAGAATGCTGACCCCGGAAGAGCATCCCGCTTTATACTGGCGGAATGATCAGAAACTTCAGTATTTTCAAGGAACCGCTGCCGCTTTGACTTTTTGCGGGAGTTATAATTATTTTCATTGGTTATATGATGTACTGCCCAGACTAAGTATGCTTCAGACTCTTCAGAATCCCTATGACAGCCTGATTATGAACCCGAATCCGTACAGGTCCTTTGTTAAAGAAACGTTGACAATGCTCGGTATAAGTGAATCTTCCATTATTCGAACAGACGCTAATTCTAATATTCAGGCAGACCGGTTAATTGTGCCCTCCATCATGATGAATTCCCATTATCCGCCATGGGCTACCTCTACCTTGCGCAGCTTATTGCTGCCACAACGGGATTGCGCCCTTGCCACTCCAGAACGTGTTTATATTTCACGTAGAAAGGCATCCGTTCGCCGGATTACAAACGAGAATGAAGTGATTCACTGCCTTGAGGCATGTGGCTTCGTTTCCATTTGTTTGGAAGACTGGACGGTTGCTCAGCAAATTCAGTTATTCGCCTCCGCCCGAGCGATCGCAGGACCGCATGGAGCCGGATTGGCCAATCTTGCTTTTTGCCAGGCAGGAGCTCAGGTGATCGAGATTTTTCATATTCGGCATATTGTGCCGACGTATTGGATGATCAGCAACCATAACAAACTTGATTACTATATGTTGTATGGTCAGGAACCAGTGACCTCTCCCGATTGTTACCCTGGTCTGGAGGATTATTCCGTGGATACGGACCGTTTAAAGCAAACCCTGCGTTTGGCCGGATTAAGTTAACTTTTTATGCGAGTAAAAATGAAAAGAGTTTAACACCTTCCATTACGACTTGTGTGCTGTCCTTCGAATGAGGCTCGATAACGCATCAGAAGCTTTCTAACACGTATCCAACCACAGAGGACACTCTTTCCTATTAGGATTCGCCCCCCCTTTTTTTAAACGAACAATCCTTAAACAGTATGTTGTTTAGGGATTGTTTTTTTCGTTTCAGGATAATTTCTAAGAGAACAAGCAAATTCCATATATGATCAATTCAGAAAGCAGAAATTCACATGCATAGAATAGGAGGAATTATTCATGAAGAAGATGGTCTGTGTAATGATGACCGCCGTGCTCTTGGCAATACCGTTCACCTCCGCTTCAGCTCAAACGAACCCGGATACGGTTAAAGAAAAGGCACAGGTGTTGGCCTCGAAGATGGTATCCGATTATGGGGTGGGCGGGATACAGTACGCGATCCGGGATCACGGGTCCGTTGTTTTATCCGACAGCGCCGGTGTATACGATCATGCTACCAAGCAGCCGGTAACCAGAGACACGATGTTCGGAATAGGATCGGTAAGTAAAATGTATGTATCTGCCGCAACGATGAAGCTGGCTGAATCCAATCAAATTGATATTGATAAACCACTAACCACATACATCAAGAACTTTAAAATGGCAGATCCGCGATACACTAAGATTACGCCTCGCATGTTATTGAATCATTCTTCGGGACTTTACGGCAGCCACTATGGGAACAGCATGTTGTTTGATGACAACGATACCCAAAATCATGATGAATTGTTGGCAAAATTACGATCTGAACACTTAAAATCAGACCCCGGACAATTTTCGGTCTATTGCAACGATGGCTTTCAACTGCTGGAGCTCCTGGTTGAACGAGTAAGCGGAATAAGCTACAGCCAATTCCTTGAAACCTACTTCAGCAAGCCTCTTCATTTAACCTCTACCAAAACACCACTGGATTCGTTTGACAGAAATAAACTCGCAAAAACGTATCTTCCCGGGTTAGATAAGGCTTTACCCGTAGAGAATTCCAATGTCATCGGGACGGGAGGCCTCTACTCCACGGCCGAAGAAGTAAGTAAGTTCGCTGAGGTATTAATCGGAAATTCAACGGCGATTTTATCGGAGAAGTCAGCCATAGCTATGCAAAGTGATGAATATAGAAAGGGAATCTGGGTTCCCGAAGAGACCAACACCACTAATTACGGTCTTGGCTGGGATGCTGTCCGTTTGGCTCCGTTTGACGACTACGGAATCACGGCATTATCCAAAGGCGGAGATACGTTTATGTATCACGCCGTTCTGACTACCCTGCCCGAATATGATATTTCTATCGCAGTGCTTTCATCGGGAGGGACTTCTATTCACAATACGATTTTTTCATCGAATATTTTATTGGATTATTTGAAAACCAAAGGCATCATTAAAAAGATTTTGCCTGAAAAAACATTCCAGCCTCCCGTGAAAACGGATATGCCTGCTGACTTGTCGGCTTATTCCGGATTATACGGTACCGTAGGGACAACAATAAATGTGAAGATCAAAGACGGAGAGATTGATTTACCTGCTCTGAACGGAGGTTTTATACCGCCTCAAACCTATCTGTATACAGGAAGCGGACAATTCAAAAATAGAGAGGGCAATCTGATTGTAAGCTTTGACAAGGCGAAGAATGGAAAAACTTACTTAAAACTTAATGCTCATTTGAATTTCCCTGGATTAGGTCAGATCGTCATGGTCACCTATGAATTTCACAAATTAAATCCTAACCTGCTGAATCCGACCACTAAAAAGGTATGGGAACAGAGAAACGGGAAACGTTACTTCGCTTTGGATGAGAAGATCACTTCACTCCAGTATCTCAACCAAGCGCTCGTGTCCAAAGAAATCGCCGTTGATTCCGAGCAGGGATACGCTTCCGGAACTAAAATTGTTAGTGGGAATACAGCAGTCAATGCAGCTGCTATTCCGATTTTGAGTGGGAGAGACGCTTTTGATTTAAATTTTTATAAAAAGAACCATGAAGAGTATCTGACAATCAATGGTCAATCCTTTATCCGCGAAGATGCGATTGAGTCTTTTTCCCAGGGAAACTCCTCTATTCGCCGCATACCTTCCAACGGTCAGGCTGTCTGGTATAAGATTGATAAGAAATCGGCTAATCGGGAATTAACCGTCAAGACTCCGGACAGCGGCGGGTTTGCGGTATATGACGCGAAAGGAACGCTGGTGAATTTTTCAAAGATAAGTAACAATCATTCGGTCGTACTTCCTGAAGGCGGGAAAATCGTTTTTGGCGGCAAGAAGGGCGAGGTATTTAAAATTCATTTGAAAAGTAACTAGTCTTGATATGCTGCGATTTTTATCACGTTTATACTAGATGCGTTGCAGTATAGCAGCGAACAGCCCTTTCATCAAATGATCGGGCTGTTCTCCTCTTCCGGATACTAGGGTCTGTACCGTGCTTCATGATAACGATCAATCAATTTATTTATTTCCTCGGTGTTAAGGTGAGTATGAATACCCGGCTCGAACTGTTCAGCCGTTTCCGCCGGTGTTTGGCTCGTTTTTTAAAAAAAGTATTTTAATGGATGGCTCGGGTCACTTGTTATCGGGAATCATTATGAGCTTTTATTTTCCAATCAAAAAAACCTGCCGTTTAGACAGGTTTATCCGCACCTATTGCATGAACGTTCCCCGTTAGCTATAACGGCCGTTTGTTCATCTTATTCTTGAGTAACATCGTCACTGTTATATTCCAAGAGATCCCCGGGCTGGCATTCCAAAGCCTTGCAAATCGCCTCTAAAGTCGATAATCGAATTGCCTTTGCCTTCCCATTCTTCAGCACGGAAATATTGGCCATCGTAATTCCGACCCTCTCCGAAAGTTCGGTAACGCTCATTTTCCTTTTGGCCAGCATCACGTCAATATTGATTATAATCGCCATTGTTTTCACCTCAGACCGTTAAATCATTTTCTGATTTTATATCGATGGCTTCTTTCAAAAGCTTTTGGAGAACAGCAGCAAAAACGGCAATTACCAAGGAGACAAAAATCATACCCATTCCGATTAAGATGATCCCCGGGGCGTCGTCTCTCTCTGCGAGAAGATAGAACAAGGGCAGGCCAATCACATACAAGCCGCTGATCGCGAGTGCACAGGTTTTGATATTCTTTAACACGCGTACAGATAATTCCGAGAAAGCTTTGTTCTTGTCGATGTAGCCGAGCAGTTTAAAGGCTTGGTACAGAGCAAAATAAAAAGGGATCGCCGTTGCATAAAGATCCATGTAAAACAGGTATTTCAAATAATGATGATCTGGGTATAATTCTGCTGCAAAATTCGCGATTTCGGGCACTAAAAATATGCACAAAGCAAGAACAGGGATTCCCATCAGAATTACAGCTATCTTTAAAAAAAGCGTAGTTCCTCGTTCCATAAAATACACCTCACTCCGTTATGATCATCTTGAATTTATCACAAAATTTATCGTTTTTCAATATATTTTAATTGCAAAACAATGTGTATTACTTTTTCAAACCTACTTAATTTTCTGCAACGAATAAAAGCATTTCTCCCTACAAAGAAATGCTCGATAACTAATTCTATTCAATTCATGAAATTTCCATCTTAGGCAGGATAATTTAGGGGCACAGTTCATGGATTTTATTGATCAGGTCCTCTGCATTGTTATGAAAGACTTCGTTCGCATCTGTCCAGGCCGATCTCAAGAAATACGAGGCATGAAACCGCCAGCCCTGATGATCCGGATTAAACTCCATTTGAATTTCACGCCCCGGCTTTCCGCGGTACACTCTGGAACCCGGCTTGTGCCAGCTGCCGATTCTTGTGATCTTATCCGGATTCTGGCCTGTGATATACGTGAATCTGTCATTGTATGGAATGTCCTTCAAAAAAAATTTCGGACATCCCACCGCGAATACCCGTATTTGCTGAAAGCCGTACTTCTCTTCCAAATAAAGCCCGGCCCGATAAGCGATCACACCCCCGGCGCTGTGCCCGATCAGAATCAGTTGTTCTGCACCTTCTGCGTGCTCTCGGATGATTCGCGATACGTCTGCTACCCGCCGGGTCTGATCACGGGCCAAGTCATAGCTGACCTGAGGAAGCTGCTTGGCCAGCAGCGACATTAAGGAGGCACGTGTAGTACCGCTTGCCGTTCCATAGGGAAAGATGACTACGATTTTGGCATTTCGATATTTCCGGGCAACTTCACTGACCGCGGCTTCAAAATTATCCCGATACGTCAGGATACCGGCAAAAAAGAAAACGACCGTGCTGCAAGTGGTGGAACAGGTGCTTTGGGAGGATACGAACGTCTCAATCATGATTGTCTGGCCACCTCCTTCACGCTTCTCTCTCATCTAATGTGAATAAAGTTCGGCGTCCTCATAGTTACAAGGTCATGCCCGCATTATTTTCTCAACGCTTCAATGTAGATACGTTTAATCCCGGCTACGATATCCTCTTTGCTGAACCCGAGTGTTTTCTGCTGATACAAAAAGAGATCCGGGCTTAAAGCAGCTACTAAAGTATGCGTAGTCAGCGTAACATTGAGATGGTCCATTTCTCCTTCTTCAATCGCTTTGGAATACAGCTGAGAAATAATATCCTGCAAGTAAAGAAAAACAGGATGATTAAATTGTAATAATTGAAGCTCGCTGCTGCGGTTGTACTCGTTTTTAATAATAACCAGCATAGTCGCTTGATCGTCTAAATAATCCGCGATTCTATCAATTACTTCGCTCAATAAAGTAAGTGAAGTTACCTGTAAACCTCTGCTCAGGCGAAAGGAATCCAGGTCCCTCAAAAAATCCTGTGTATTGCTGCTCAGAATCGCCATACAAATTTCGCCTTTGTTGGAATAGCGGCGATAAAGAGTCGCCTGGCCGACCTGGGCCGCTTTGGCAATTTGGTGCATACTCACATTCTCTACGCCCTGCTCTTTGAATAAACGATTTGCAGCGGTCACAATCCTATTTTGATAGTCCGAATCCCGCTTACTTGTTTTGCGGACCTTTATCCCGTCTATTTCATTTACCCCGTTTTGCTCCCCGGCCATTGCGTAAGCCTCCTTGACTCAGATGCTTTTTACATAAAAACATTAAAATTGACAAAGCGGACAACTGTCCGTATTATTGTTTTTGCGGACAGTTGTCCGCTTTGATTATATCAAACAGTCGAAATTGCGGTCAATGAGCTTGAAGAATAGCAGGAGGAAACTAGAATGGGAAAGAACGATGCAACAGAAGATTTTAAGCTTAGAAGTATACTGGTTCCATTATTGGCAATTATCGCTGGGGTATTCATGGTTGTACTCAACAGTACCTCGATGAACGTGGCCTTATCCACATTATTGGTTGATTTGAATACGGATTTTCCGACCATCCAATGGACGGTTACAGGCTATATGCTCGCCCAGGCATCCGTAATCCCGTTAGCCGGCTGGTTATCGGACCGGTTCGGTGCGAAGACGGTGTTTCTGTGCTCGATTGCGCTATTCACACTGGCTTCGGTACTATGCGCCCTTCCTGACAGCGCGGGCTGGCTGATCGCATTCCGCATTATCCAGGGGCTTGGCGGAGGCTGTGTAATCCCTGTTGCCATGGCGTATGTGTACAAGCTCAGTCCACAGAGCAAGGTCGGAACAGTTATGGCCATGATGGGAATTCCGATTCTATTCGCTCCGGCAATCGGGCCTGTCCTCTCGGGCTGGCTCGTGGAATTCTATACCTGGAGATGGCTGTTCATTATCAACATTCCAGTGGGGATTCTGTCGATCATGCTTGGCTTAAAAACACTTCCCAAAGTAGAGCGACAGGCGGTAACAGGAATTGACACGCCGGGCATGATCCTGGCTCCTATTGCTTTTGCCGGCTTGTCCTACGGTGTCATCGAAGGGGCGAGCAGCTGGACCTCGAGTAATACGATCGCCGGTCTCATAATAGGCGGTATCGCTTTACTCGCTTTTATCGCCAGAGAATTAAGCACTCCAGCGCCACTGCTGGATCTTCGGGTCTTCCGCTCCATTGACTTTTCCATAGGAATTTTGGTGCAATGGATTGGGCAATTTGCGTTATTCGGAGCCATTTTCCTGCTTCCGCAATTTCTTCAGCAAGCCAGAGGCTTCGGAGCCTTTGATACGGGAATGATTCTACTCCCGCAGGCGATTGCTTCGATGCTGGTCATGCCGATTGCAGGTTACTTATTCGACCGGATCGGTGTACGCTGGCTGGTTGTCATCGGGCTGGGACTTGTCTCCGCAGCTACTTACCAATACTCCCAAGTGGATGCGACAACAGTCGGCAAAGATCTGATCGTTCCGTTGATTATGGCCGGTGCGGGAATGGGCATGATGACCATGCCGATGAATACTCATCTGTTCAATAAAGCTCCCCGCCACTTGGTCAGCCGGGTAACGTCGTTGACTAATTCCATGCAGCAAGTCGTCAACTCTCTGTCTGTCGCGGCGCTGGTAACGATCCTCTCGGCACGTGTAACATTCAGAACCAGTGAGCTCAAAGCTGCCGCGGCAGCCGGGACGACAGCTCCGACACCTGAGATGATTCAGCAGGCAACAGCCGAGTTAGCGGCTAATTCGTTCGCTGATACATTCGGTGTCATGGTGGTCGTGGCGATTATAGGAGCAATACTTGGCCTTTTACTGCGCTGCGGCAAAACTTCTCAAGAATCTCAGGCAGACTTGACGGTGGACAAAGAAATAAAAATATAGGTGTTTTCTGCACTCCAGGAAAACTTTATGGTAGAACATATGAAGTAATTGGAACAACGAAGTACCGGGTCCCTATATCATCAGGCCCGGTACTTAAATTTTATCATGGTTCAGCTCGAGAGCATCATCTATAATACAGGGTTGCTTGCTTCACGAATTATTTGCGCTTACATAAACTGAGATTGTTTTGGCCAAGCATCCTTGAGGCAGGCTCTTTTTCATAATTTAAGATAATCGGAAGAATGCAAGCGGTTTGCCGTAACAAAATGGACTGCTGATTTCATCTAATTCTTTGGTTATTTCTAAATCCAAATTAATAGATACACTCTTAAGATTATCTTCAAGTTGTTCTATGCGTGTAGCCCCTACGATAACTGTGGAGACAGCAGGTCTATCCATTAGCCATGCAAGCGAAAGCGCACTGGACGTATGGCCATATTCCTCTGCCAGCTTACTTACATTTCGTCCGAGTAAAATTGTTCTGTCATCAAGATATTTACCAAAGCTGGGATCTGTACTTGCTCTGGAGCTTGATGGCACCTCGTCTGTTGCACTGTACTTTCCGCTTAGAATGCCTCCGGCTAACGGAAAATATGGAATGATACCTACTCCCTGATCTACACACATGGGGACAAATTCATGTTCTGGTGTGCGATCCGCAAGAGAATAACTGATTTGATTTGAGATATACTGGATTAACCCTTTGTTCGTACTAATACCGAGCGCTTTCATCAGCTCCCACGCAGCATAGTTAGATGCTCCAATATAACGAACCTTCCCTGAACTAACCATGTCATCTAAAGCGCGAAGTGTTTCTTCAAGCGGTGTATGTGGATCAAAGGTATGAATTTGATACAAGTCGATATAATCTGTGTTTAAACGTCTAAGACTGCCTTCCAACTCCTGTTGAAGATGAAGGCGAGATGATCCACTTGCATTCGGTCCCTTTCCTCTTACTAATCCAGCTTTGGTTGCCAGCACCACATTGTGTCGCTTCCCGTCCAGAGCTTGTCCAATAATTCTCTCAGATTCAGAGTCTGTGTAAATATTAGCCGTATCAATGAAATTAATACCACTATCAATAGCATGTTGTATGATCTTAATTGAATTGTCTTGATCTGCACGTTTCCCAAATGCATTTGTACCCAACCCTAATACCGATACTTCGAGTCCGCTTTTTCCGAGACGTCGATATTTCATACTTTCCCGCTCCTTTGCAAACGATTTTCAAACGCATTGACTGCTTATCTGCCGTTAGCCGCTAATTGAAGTCCTTTTAATAAACGGGGATACTATGGCCTTTAACTCAATCAAATCATCTATGACTATATCTGCCTGAGCAAGTTCTTCTTCTTGTGCAAAATCAAATTTGCATCCTATTGCAACAAGACCGTTATCTTTAGCCGCATTTATATCCGACAGACGGTCACCTACTACTGCTCCATGGGTAATATCATATTTTTTTATAATACTTAGAACTAAGTCAGACTTATTTAACGATTGGATTTGCTGGATACTAAATGTTTCTGTAACCAAATTGTCCAGATCATAATAATTCACTATGGCTTTCAAATATTCCGTCAAACCATTGCTTGCTATATAAATGGAGCAATGATTCTCTTTTAAATAACTGAAAATTTCTTTAACATGAGGATATAACGCACCTTTTCCGCTTTTTATATTTCTAATCAATCTATTCAGAAAATACGCATCCGTTTGTTCTCTTATTTCAATGGTATGATCGGGCAGCAAAGCTTCCCACACTTTAGGTAATGGTACACCCATTATTTCACGGTATTTGTCAATGGGTGTTTCTTGATCCCATTTATTTAATGATCTTAAATAATTAAAAGTATCTTCAAGGGATACTTCTAGAATCTTATCTGTCTGAAACAGTGTACCATCCATATCGAAGATGATTGATTGAACCATTGTTTTCGCCCCTTTTCTCACTGCCAATCTGCTTTTGTCCCTTTTAGCCGGAAAGAGAGTTGTCCCTGTACCACTTTCTAAGCTGATTAATTTGCGCCTGATGATACCGGCTGTGATCAGCCATATGCCATAAGCCCCAGCGTAAGGTTGCTTGCTTTTCATTTTCATGCCCAAAATTCACAACGATATCCAGGTCTTTATCTGTCAGCTGTATGCATGCATCTTTCAAAAGGTCCAGCACACCTTCACAGTCAGTCAGCAGCGTGTGTAGCGGCATACCATCGATCATCGGAAGCCTGTTATTGGCATCAATCATGGGGCCATATTGCTCTTTTAAAGAAAGAGGAAGTGGTTGTCTCTTCATTCTATAGACCCAATTCAGATCCACATACATAATGTGTTTTATTAACTGAGCTGTACTATTCAAGTTGTTATGGGGACCCTTGTAATCCACTTCTTCTTGCGTCATTCCATCCGTGATTAATTGCAGCCGCTGGCTGTTTTCTTTAACAGCGGAATATAGTATTCCGACAATTGTTGACATGTTTGATTCACCTTGTAAATCGTATAACATCCTGGCTTCTCCTCCAATGCCCGCTAGCTTTAATCTTTAGAAGTAATTCTTATGTAATAAATCTATTATAAGAATCATCCACGATACGAATCAACATGTATTGTTCCATAATATCCCTAATAATGTTCTTGCTTAGGTAAATCTAATGGCATCCGGTATAGGATGGAGGCCTGTTGTAAGTTCAATAAGCCGATCTCAACAGATGTTTCTATATAACCGACTATCTGATCAAAAGTAAAAACATGAAGCTTTTCATTTAAAACTTCCTTATCATATTCCATATCTCCTAATACATATGGAATGAATTCATCGACCTCCTTGGACTTTACCTCTTGCAAATCAATACTTGTCTGGCTGCAGTCCAGCGATTTTATTAATTCATCTTTAATACCGTAGTGTTCCAATAAGTGTCCATTTAGTAACCGGAAATCATTGTGGTATAGAGTATACAATTCTTTATTTGCTTCAATTCTGTTTCTCAGCCAAGGAAGATAAAAACCTTTCAGCCATATATCATCCGCAATTAAATGTGTATAATACCCCCAGATAAATGGACTTTCTGCTTGCGAGTTATATTTATGTAAAAATCCTTTATAATCTACGCTTCGCGAATAATCTTGTGCTGTACCCTTAAAAAAATGGGATTCGTTTTTAGTTGAAACAGCATCGGGAGCAACGCTTCCAAGTAACAAGGAGGTTTTATTTTCTATGGACAAGCTCTCCGCAATTCTATTAGCAATAATTAAGTGCATGATTCTTGAACCCATGTCCCTTCATCCCTTCAATAATTTCCTTACACAATTTTGTACTTCAACTTATAACTAACATTCATGACTTAGCGCCAAAACTCCTCTTTTGAGCGGTAGCATCGTTGACAAGCTGCCTGATCCGTATTTCTTCCACTGCTTTTGCGCATTGGATTAATAACTGCACGCATCAGAGTCGGCGCGAATAAGGATTTCAACTGCCCACCTCCGAGTTTAGCAAAATAAGCTGTAAGCAAATAAAACAAGCACAACCTTCCGCGGTTAGAACCGTGAAGGCTGTGCTTGCAGAGAATGCTGGCCAATTTTTCTCACTTGCCAGAGCTGTCAGGGTCGGCCAGTTGTCAGGTTATGAGCAACTTTCTCATTTGACCGCTGCATTTGGGACACGGGCTGCTGCCTATTCTACAATAAGTTTCGAAGCAAAAGTCTGCGGCGGGTCCGATTTGAGAATAATCCCATCTATCCATACCATGGCTTTCCGTCCTAAAATTTCCTTATTAAAAGTATGATCCGTAAGGGTACTACCGTCGACAATCAACTCCCCGTTTTTGTCCATACTAACCCACATAGCTTCTCTTTTTTCCGTTATGTCTTTTTTCTTTTTATTATCAATGACCAGAATTTGATTCTTTTCTTTATTGATTGCAGTTATGATTCCCGTAATATCAGTTTGAATTGATTCCTCTGGTTGAGTTGAACATGCGGCAATAAATATAAGGATTAAAAACAACCAGGATTTCTTAAACATAGATATCACCTCTTTCATAAATTAATGTTCTCGTTAATTATATTGTAAAACGATTAAAAAGAAACCTTCCATTGCGGACAACGGATTGCGGCTTTGATTACGGGAGCGCACAGAAACATAAACAAGCTGCCGCGGGTAGAATACCGACAGCAGCTTGCCTCTTATAAATTTTACCTAATGACCATAAAGCAGGTAATGAGCCTTTATAAGTTCAAATTAATCCGCTGATTCTGCGGTCAATTGGCTTTCTTTCCAGATCACAGTAATACCGAGCCCGACAACCATAATGACAGCGGCAAATAGATAAGGATAATTGATATTTATGTCAAACAGAATTCCGCCCATTGCCGGCCCGACAATATTGCCTAAGCTCGTATAGGTGGAGTTCATTCCAGCAACAAATCCCTGCTCATTCCCGCCGGCCTTGGACAGAAATGTTGTTAGAGCCGGACGAAGCAAGTCAAATGCGAGGAAGATCAAGCAAGTAACCGCCAGCATTGTCCAATAGCTGGTAACGATGGTTGACGCTACTGCCAGTATGGCCCCTGCAATTAAACATAACTGGATCAGTTTTTTTTCACCGAGAATATCGACCATTTTTCCAAACATAAACACTTGTACAACAACGCCGAAAATTGAACTTATTGTAATAATGCCGGCAATATCCTTGGGTGTGAAGCCGAACTTGTGATCCGAGAATAAGCTGAACACCGTTTCATAGGCGGATAAACCGAAAGCAAGTACAAATACGATAATGAAGGCAATAAAGTAAAGCGGATGAAGTGACTTTTTTAAATCGCCTATAAAGTTTGTATGCTTGGAATCCGCAGAAATTCCCGCAGATGTTTCCTTTGTTTCCGGCTCTTTTAGAATAAAAATGGACGAAATACACGCTGCAAAAGCAATAGCTGCCGCACAATAGAAAGGTAACCGCACACCGTACTCTGCTATAAAACCGCCTATACCGGGTCCTATAATAAAGCCCGTGCTGATGGCTGCGGAAATGTACCCCATTGCTTTGGGCCGTTCCTGAACGGTTGTAATGTCCGCCACATAAGCCGTAACACCCGGCATAATAAAGGCCGCGCTGAATCCCCCCAGGATCCGTGATAGATACAGCACCGAAACGCTAGTGCCCAGACCAAAAATAAGTTCCGAAACACCAAAAAGGAATAAGCCGAGTATGATAATTCTCTTCCTGCCGTAACGGTCTACCCAGCGCCCGGCGAATGGGGACATAATCAGCTGCGCCACCGCAAACACAGCAATAAGGTAGCCCATCGTACTTCCTGATAAGTGCATAATCGTCATAAATGACGGCATAACGGGGATGACAAGGCCAATTCCCAGGAAGGCAATGAAAAGGTTGCTCAGAAGGATAAGCAATACGGTTTTTTGTTCTTTAATCGGTTTTTTCATGTCTGATTCCTCTTTCTGTCTGTATGAATCCTTGATGTATGTTGGAATTAAGATTTCTCCGGAAAGCAAAATTTATTAAAAGAGGACAGCATGTTACAAAAGAGCGATATCTCCTCGGTGGTATACGTGTCCTTCATTTTCTCTCCTGCCTGTTTGATTATTTGATTATAAATTTCATAATGTCCTTGAATTTCTGGCTTAACCGATAAGTAATACACTCTTTTATCAAGTTCACTCTGATTTTTTTCCACAAAACCTTGTTTGATCAATTCACTTACTTTAATGGTCACGGCAGATTTGGATACATGCAGTAATTCGGCAAGAGAACTGACTGTACAATTAGGATTGCAGGCGATTAGATCCAGATATAAAAGACTGTTGTAGGTAAGATTGGGATACAAATCAATGGAGTTCATCATTTTCAGTTCATGGAGCGTCAAATCATAGTAGAGCTTCCCGAAAATACTCGATAGCAAGAAAACCTTCCCCTTAGTTAACTCAATTTAATTAAATTCACTTAACTATATATCCGCAAGTTTTCCGTGTCAATATGAAGAGCTAAATAATCGAACATGCCTCTCTCTTTGTACAAAGTAAAGAGCCCTAACCGAAAGGTTAGGGCTCTTAATTCCTTGCAGACTGTTTCCTACAAGTGTGCTTATTGATTTCGGATCATATAATCAAACGCTCCTAATGCTGCAGTAGCACCTGATCCCATCGAAATAATAATTTGCTTATAAGGAGTATTGGTGCAGTCGCCCGCGGCGAATACCCCGGGGATATTCGTTGCGCTATGGTTATCTACAACAATTTCACCCGTACGAGTACGCTCAACTGTATCACCTAACCAGTCTGTGTTAGGAACGAGACCGATTTGAATGAATACGCCCTCCAGCTCGATGTGCTTCGTTTCACCGGACTCACGCTCGATGTAACTAATGCCGTCCACTTTGCTGGTTCCAGTGACTTCTTTCATTTGAGCGTTCTTGAGCACGGTCGTATTAGGCAGGCTGTTCAGTCGATCTTGAAGAACCTGGTCAGCCTTTAATTCCGGCATAAACTCAAGTACGGTTACGTGATCCGCTACACCGGCAAGATCAATGGCCGCTTCAATACCGGAATTCCCTCCGCCTACAACGGCAACCCGTTTTCCGGCGAATAAAGGACCGTCGCAATGCGGGCAATAAGCCACGCCTTTGTTCTTGAATTCCGCTTCACCCGGCACGCCCAGATTACGCCAGCGGGCACCTGTAGAGATGATGACCGTCTTACTTTTCAGAACAGCACCGTTCTCCAGTTCAACTTCAATCAGATCTTTCTTCTCCAGACGCTTCGCACGCTGTGCCTTCATGATGTCAATGCCGTATTCCTTGGCATGCTCTTCAAGGCTTGCAGCGAGCTTAGGACCTTCCGTATACTTCACACTGATGAAGTTCTCAATCCCCATGGTATCGTTAACCTGCCCGCCGAAACGATCGGCAACAATACCCGTGCGAATCCCCTTGCGTGCTGCATAAATCGCAGCGCTCGCTCCGGCTGGTCCGCCACCGACAACTAATACATCGTATGGCTCTTTATTCTCAAATTCGGAAGCGTCCGAGGTAACCAGTTTGGCAAGAATATCGTCGATGGTCATACGACCGCTTCCGAAAGTTTCGCCATTCAGGTATACCGTCGGCACTGCCAGAATATCTTTGCTCTCCACTTCCGATTTGAACGCAGCGCCGTCAATCATCGTATGAGTAATACCAGGGTTAAGTACACTCATCAAATTCAGCGCTTGAACAACATCAGGACAGTTATGGCAAGACAGGCTTACATAACTTTCAAAGTGAAAGTCGCCTTGAATGCTTTTAATCCGATCGATCACGCTTTGTTCGGCCTTCGGCGCTCGTCCGCTGACTTGAAGCAAAGCCAAGACCAATGAAGTAAATTCATGCCCTAGCGGTATTCCTGCAAAGGTTACGCCCATGTCTTCACCCGGGCGGTTTACGCTAAAGCTTGGAGTTCTGGACAACTCTGTCTGCTCTACCGTGATACGGCTCGACATGCTGGACAGTTCATTAACCAAATCCATCAAATCGTTTGATACAGAATCGGTACCTGCACTGACTTTCAGCAGAACATCGCCTTCCATAAGCTGAAGATACTGCGCTAGCTGGTTCTTTATGTCTGCATCCAGTTTCATGTTAATCTCTCCTTAAATCTTACCTACGAGATCCAGGCTCGGCTTCAAAGTTTCAGCGCCTTCTTTCCATTTAGCGGGGCAAACTTCACCTGGGTTATTGCGTACATATTGAGCAGCCTTGATCTTGTCGATCAGCGTGCTTGCATCGCGTCCGATGCCGTCGGCTGTAATTTCAACCGTTTGAATAACGCCGTCCGGATCGATGATGAAAGTAGCGCGGTTAGCCATTCCATCTGCTTCGATCAGCACGTCAAAGTTGCGGGAAATCGTATGTGATGGGTCACCAATCATAATGTAAGTAACTTTGCTGATAGCGTCGGAGCTGTCATGCCAAGCTTTGTGCACAAAATGAGTATCCGTAGAAACGGAGTAAACTTCAACACCAAGTTCTTTCAATGTTGCGTATTGATCTTGTAAATCCCCAAGTTCGGTAGGACAAACAAATGTAAAGTCAGCTGGATAGAAGCAAATTACACTCCATTTACCTTTAAAGTTCGCCTCAGTTACTTCAATAAAATCACCGTTGTGAAAAGCGTTCGCTTTAAATGGTAGTACTTCTGTTCCAATCAATGCCATGATATTGTTACCTCCTAGGTTATTGGGTTCTAACAATCAGTATAGTGGTTTAGCACCCTTCCCGCAATAATTTAGCGGCTATTCTGATTGCTATTTATAATAATTATTATATGCGAATGATTTTCAATGTCAAGTATGTTCAAAAAGTGTTCAATTTTTTTCCTGTAGTATGCTCAAAATCGTGTAGCGTAACCCTCAGGTATGGCGGGGCAAGACCGGAGCTTTTCATTTTATAATATAAAAGTCTAACACTGGATACCGAAGTTCATTCTGTTAAACTTTTCAATGCGCGCACCAATTTGATCACGCACTCTTTGGAAAACAGCAAATTTCTCTTCATCAGTACCTTGCGCCTTGGCGGGGTCATCAAATCCCCAATCTTCTCGACGGACATGTGGAGGAGTCACCGGGCAGCGCTCAGCAGCATCCCCACATAATGTAACAACCAGATCAGCGGTGCTTAGCAGCGTCAAGTCAATCACATCTGATGTCTGTTTTGAAATATCTATGCCTGCTTCATTCATGGCTTTGACAGCGTTAGGATTAAGACCATGAGCTTCGATGCCTGCACTATAAACATGCCAGCTGTCACCCAGATATTTTTTTGCCCATCCTTCTGCCATTTGGCTGCGGCAAGAATTTCCCGTACAAAGGAAGTAAATTGTTTTTTTGTCCATGATTGGATACTCCTTTTATTACAAAATGATGGTCAACCAAAGGTACAAGCCTAACAAAGTTATAAATAACGTAGGGATAGTCAAAATAATCCCCGTCTTAAAATAAGTGCCCCAGGATATTTTCATCCCCTTGGAAGTTAGTACGTGCAGCCACAAAAGGGTTGCCAGCGATCCGATAGGTGTAATCTTAGGACCTAAATCGGAACCAATAATGTTCGCATAGATCAAAGCTTCTTTTATGGCTCCCGTTGCATCGGTAGCATCAATTGCCAGGGCATCGATCATGACGGTAGGCAAATTGTTCATTAAGGATGAAATAATAGCCGCGATGAAGCCCATTGCCATAGTTGCCGCAAACATCCCCCGGTCTGCGGCGCCCTGGATAACACCTGCAAGCAGATCGGTCAGCCCTGCATTACGAAGCCCATACACGACTACGTACATACCTATTGAGAAAAATACGATGGCCCAGGGTGCACCTTTTACAACTTCTTTTACCGGGACAAACGGGCTCTTGCGAGCCATCAGCAGAAAGAAAATCGCGATGATTCCAGCCACTATAGACACGGGGATCTTTAGAAATTCACTTACAAAGTACCCGATCATCAGTACACCTAAGACGATCCATGACAAGCGGAACATATAGGGATCTTTAATCGCTTCGGAAGGTCTCCTTAATTGCTCGGCATTGAATTGTCTTGGGATACTTTTGCGAAAAAAGAAATAAAGCACCAGAATACTGGCCGCGAGTGAGAATAAATTCGGTACAAACATGCGTCCGGCGTACTCCAGAAAACTTATTCCGAAGAAATCAGCCGAAACAATATTCACCAAGTTGCTTACGACTAACGGCAAAGATGTCGTATCGGCAATAAATCCGCTCGCAATAATAAAAGGGAAAACTTTGCTCTCCTCAAAATTCAGCGCCCTTACCATAGCAAGTACAATGGGTGTCAGAATTAAGGCCGCGCCGTCATTAGCGAATAATGCAGCTACGACAGCTCCAAGAACCGAGACATAAATAAACATTCGAATTCCATTCCCGCGTGCAGCTCTTGCCATATGTAATGCGGCCCATTCAAAAATGCCAATCCTGTCGAGAATTAACGATATTATGATGATCGCAACAAAGGCTAAAGTGGCATTCCATACAATTTGCGTGACATCTAGAACATCCTGAAAGGTTACGACCCCTGCCAGAAGCGCTAGAATGGCTCCGCCGCAAGCAGACCAGCCAATAGATAAGTTTCCAGGCTGCCAGATAATAAGTACAAGTGTGATCAGAAAAATAATACAGGCTAATATAACAAAACTCACTTCATTAAACCCCCAATTATTTGCAAGTAACTCTCAATCCTTTTTTTGCTAACGTTTCGAATTCGTGATTTTGAGAAGGAACATAACCGATTAGCTTCTCAATCAGCTCGTAGTGTTTATTTTCTCTGTTTATAGAGTAGAAAATCCACTGTCCTCTGCGTTCTTCTTTTACAAGACCCACATCTTTAAGCTTTCTCAAGTGTTGGCTTATTGCAGGCTGACTAGTGTTGATGATTTCGACGAGTTCACATACACAGCATTCTTGATGCTCCAGCAGCTTCATCGTAATAAGCCTCGTTTTATCTCCCAGAAGTTTAAGAATTTGAGAAATATCACGAATGTTATCCGTATTTATTTGTTGGGTCAAAGAAGCCGACCTCCTTTATACCATTTTTATCTTGAGATAAGCCGACATATAATTAGATGCTTATATGTACATATAAAACTATACGGATAATTTGATTATAAATCAATAACTTTTTAACTTTTCGATTTACAGTTCGAAGCAAAACTGAAAAACGCTGCAAGCAGCTTGGCTGCTACAGCGTTTAAAGCCTTACATTTCCGGTCACAGGTTTAGAAACCTGTCGTCCAACCCCCGTCCGTGGCGATAATTGCGCCGTTTACGAAACTCGATTCATCGGTTGCGAGGAACAAGGCTACTTGTGCGATTTCTTCTGCTTGTCCGACGCATGGTATAACCCCTTGAGTAACCTTCGTTCTTGAAGCGCCGAACTCGCTTACATTGGTGATCGTCGAAGCGATGTTAGTCATTGTTGCTCCAGGTGCGATCGCATTGCAGCGAATGCCTTTTTGCGCATACATAAATGCCGTGTTTTTAGTTAAGCCGATAACGGCGTGCTTGGATGCCGTGTAAGCGGTGCCCGCATGCGCGCCGCTGAAACCGCCCATAGAAGCCGTACTGATAATTACGCCCTTTCCTTTCTCAAGGAAGATCTCAGACCTAAAGCCGCCGAGAATAAAAGTTGATGCTCGCTTGCGCAATCCCATCCGTCCTGCTCTATGGTGACCGTACCAGCCTCAAGGGAAGAGACGTCAAAGATTGACCCGGAGGTGAATCTGTAAGATTACGCTTCAAGTCAAAAGATTCAATGGACTGGGCTGCGACTAATAGCAATTGTCTCTTTTTACACATGAAATTCCCCCTCAAATCCCGCAAATACGACGATACAAAAAAAAGAACTCTCCAGAGATGGAGAGTTCTTTGTACATATAAAAAGTGCCGCTTACCCTAATTTTAACTGTAGGCCAGCTCTTTTTCTTTTAGAGCAAGCGTCTCTGCAGTTGAAGTATGAATTTCATGCAGAAGATCCAGATTTTCCAATAAGGATAAACCATAAGAAGGAATCATTTCTTTAATTTTCGGCTCCCACTCTTTCATATGCTGCGGGAAACATTTGTTAATTACCTCAAGCATTACGTGAACAGCAGTGGAAGCTCCCGGGGAAGCACCTAATAATGCGGCAATCGAGCCATCCGCGGCATTAATAACTTCCGTTCCGAATTGAAGTGTGCCCTTACCTCCAGCGACCGTATCTTTGATAACTTGCACACGTTGGCCCGCTACGACTAAATCCCAATCCTCGATTTTGGCATTCGGGATAAATTCACGCAGCTCTTCCATGCGCTTTTCTTTCGATAACATAACTTGCTCGATCAGGTATTTGGTCAATGACATGTTCTTAGCCCCAGCCGACAACATCGTTACGAGATTATCCGGTTTTACGGAAGTCACGAGATCAAACATAGAACCGGTTTTTAAAAACTTCGGCGAGAAACCTGCAAAAGGTCCGAACAGCAATGATTTTTTATTATCGATAAATCTGGTATCAAGATGCGGAACAGACATTGGAGGAGCTCCAAGCTTAGCTTTGCCATATACTTTGGCATGGTGCTGCGCTACAACATCCGGATTCTTACATACCATAAATATTCCGCTTACCGGAAATCCTCCGATATGTTTACCTTCTGGAATGCCGGATTTTTGCAGTAAGTGCAGACTTCCTCCACCGCCGCCGATAAAGACGAATTTTGCATGATGGCGTTCGACGTTGCCGCGGTCGTTTCGTACTTTCAATTCCCATGATCCATCGCTGGCACGTTTAATGTTATCAACACTATGCTTATATTTCATATTAACGTTTTTACTCTTCAAGTGGTCGAACAAGATGCGCGTTAAAGCGCCAAAGTTCACATCCGTACCCGAGTCAATCTTGGTCGCCGCTATAGGTTCATTCGAGGGACGGTCTTGTATGATAAGCGGAATCCATTCCATCAGCTTTGCAGGATCGTCGGAAAATTCCATGCCCTGGAACAGCGGGTTATTAGACATGGCTTCAAAGCGTTTCTTTAAAAACGCTACATTTTCTTCTCCTTGAACCATACTCATATGAGGCAGCGGCATGATAAAGTCCTGCGGATTACGTATCAACTTGCTGTTTACAAGATAAGACCAAAATTGCATAGAAACCTGAAACTGTTCATTAATTTCGATAGCTTTACTAATATCTATAGAACCGTCTGGTTTTTGAGCTGTGTAATTAAGCTCGCACAATGCCGCATGCCCTGTTCCCGCATTATTCCATTCGTTCGAGCTTTCATCACCGGCATTCTCAAGCTTCTCGAACACTGTAATTTCCCATTCCGGTACTAATTCTTTCAGAAGTGTCCCTAAGGTCGCACTCATGATTCCGGCACCAATTAAGATGACGTCAGTTTTAGTTTCTCTGTTACTCATTTTTACCATCCCTATACCGTAATATTTGCAGAAAGGATGCAGGCGCTCCTGCATAGGCGTAACACTTAGCCGAGACGCGACCTTTCACACACCTTATCTGTTTTAATTGCCAATTCAGTCGTTTATTAAATTATAGCTAATCTCTTAGTTTTTTGCTATTGATTTTGATAATACCTCTTTTTTCTTCTATTTTAGTCATCAGATCTATAAGCAACTAGATTGAGGGAACTATGATTATAAATGAGATAGTTGAGACTCTCTTTCTCATTTATTGTTTTTTCCATATTCTAATTTACCACTATTTGTAATGAAATTACATGTTCGCTTACCCTATTGTAAAAATTTTTTTCGAGCAGCACCTCAATGGACATCTTCGAACTAAATTTAAAACGATATAAACATTAAAGCGGCCAATCTTAAAAGTTTGGTCGCTTATTGGATTAAGGCAGTATTAGTGCTCCGGTAAAAGTGATGGCTCCGACAGCATTCGCTGTTCCTGAAAGGGTCAAAGCAGCTAACGAATACGTAACATTGCCGGTTCCGGGAGTTAAATCAACATGGTTGATGCTCGTTGATCCAAACTGGTTATTGCCGTCACCGTCTTCATTAATACTGAAGATAATCGTTGCGCCTCGAAGAATCTGTAATTGAACCAAAGTATTGCCAGACGTGTCTTGCCAACCAACAATTCCGGTTAACCAGATTCGGCTTCCAGCTGTGACCCCGGTTAAAGTGATCGTTTTTAGAGTGGTGACGACAGCACCTATGGGAATTGCGGAACTTCCCGATGTGTTTGGTGTATTCTCGGACACCTGAAATTGTTGGAAAATACCGGTTGCACCTGTGGGACCTGTTGAACCGGTCACACCCGTTGGCCCTGTTGCGCCTGTCAGGCCTGTTGCACCTGTTGGTCCAGTCGCTCCCGTGGGACTGGTTGCTCCTGTAGCACCGGTTGCTCCCGTCGGGCCTGTTACTCCCGTTGCACCAGTTGCTCCTGTCGGGCCTGTTACGCCCGTCGTTCCTGTCGCACCCGTCCCACCGCTTGCACCTGTGGGTCCAGTTGCACCTGTGGGTCCAGTTGCACCTGTGGGACCCGTCGCTCCCGTTGCTCCCGTCGTCCCGGTCAGACCTGTTACTCCCGTTGGCCCCGTCGCACCTATCGCACCGGTAGCCCCTGTCGAGCCGGTTGCTCCTGTTGGTCCAGTCGTTCCCGTTGCACCGGTTGCTCCTGTCAGACCTGTCGCACCTATCGCACCGGTAGCACCTGTCGAGCCGGTTGCTCCTGTTGGCCCAGTCGCACCTGTAGGACCTGTCGCTCCCGTTGGACCGGTTGCACCTGTCGCAGCTGTAGGACCTGTCGCTCCCGTTGGACCCGTCGCACCTGTCGAGCCGGTTGCTCCTGTTGGCCCAGTTACTCCTGTTGGACCGGTTGCTCCTGTCGGTCCTGTTGGACCGGTTGCTCCTGTCGGTCCTGTCGCTCCCGATGCACCGGTTGCGCCTGTCAGACCTGTCGCACCTGTAGGACCTGTCGCTCCCGTTGCACCGCTTGCACCTGTCAGGCCAGTTGCACCTGTGGGACCAGTAGCCCCCGTCGATCCTGTCACTCCTCTCAAACCGGTTGCACCTGTTGCTCCTGTCAGACCGGTTTCTCCTGACAGACCTGTCGCTCCCGTTGGACCGGTTGCACCTGTCGGTCCTGTCACTCCCGTTGCACCGGTTGCACCTGTGGGACCCGTCGCTCCCGTCGGGCCTGTCAGGCCTGTTGCACCTGTAGCACCGGTCGCTCCCGTTGGACCTGTTACGCCCGTTGGCCCCGTTGCACCGGTTGCACCTGTCAGGCCAGTTGCACCTGTGGGACCAGTAGCCCCCGTCGATCCTGTTGCTCCTGTCAGACCGGTTTCTCCTGACAGACCTGTCGCACCTGTCGTTCCTGTCGCTCCCGTTGGACCGGTTGCACCTGTCAGTCCTATCGCTGTTGCACCTGTTGAACCCGTCGCACCTGTGGGTCCGATTGCTCCTGTCTCACCGGTAGCCCCCGTCGTCCCTCTTGCTCCCATCAGGCCCATTGCGCCCGTCGGTCCTGTTACTCCCCTCGCCCTCGTCGCTCCCGTGGGACCTGTTGCTCCTCTTGGGCCCATTGCTCCTGTCGCCCCAGTCGGGCCCTTGTACTCCCTACCTGCCTTTGAGTGTTCGATCTGATTCATACATTTTAGAATCCGGATAAGATTTAGTAAGGATTGGGACACTTTTTTCTCTGCACATTTTATTTCATTCCGTTTTGCGTAAGTTTTAGCTATTAATAATTTACTTATTACCGCATTTATTTTCCTTACATACTTTTCCGTAATCTCAGATCTACTCAGTCCCTTCCCCCTGCAATGAGGCGGATTCCACTCCCTGCTTCTATTGCTGCAAGCGTCCTTACGGCTAAGAGAAATAAGACTACCAATTATTTTATACTCTGCACGCTCAAACTCTCCGCGGATTAAGAAAGATCTTGCGTTCCGTAATTTCCGAATAGCGGAGTTAACCGCACGAATACGATACCACCGGCTCATCCTCCATCTCTCCCTATTTGTTCTGACGATGAACCCAAACAGTACTATGCTCCTACCACATTCTACGCAAATGATCCGTAAAACTACACGGCATTCACCTATCAGAACGAAACAATCACCACAGAAAAATAGCCATGCCCCTGAATAAAAGACAACTCTACTGTAGTTGAACTCTTATCCGGGATCAGCGTAATTTTTTTACAAAAAATAAATTCAAGTCGTCATCTACAATTACTTTCTGCCCATATGAAAGATACTCGCCATTTTTATAAATTCCTTTTCCGTCGGGGATATAGCCGCGATTTGCATATAAGATTTGGGCCTCACCGTAATCATGGAATAAACCTACACCAAGTCCGGCAGCATCAAATCTTTCACTAATCATTTCCTCGCATTTATTCATTAGCATTGTACCTATTCCATGGCGGCGATACTTTATCAACACGTTAAAATCTTGAATTTCGGGTATACGATATTCTTTGAAATAAGGATAATCTGACTGCCAAACTATATTGACATTACCCGCCAGATTACCCTCAACCTCAGCAATTAAAGACACTATATTTCCGTTAACTTGCTCTTCTAAGTATCTAACATATTGATCGGTCGGCTTATCCCAGCCTTGTTTACGAAATGCTTCAGAAAGTCGATCCGGGTCACTATCGTTCATAATGCGAATCGTAGATTTATTCATAAGAACACCTCGTTTCAATTAATGATTTCAAGTTATTTGCGGATATCGACATAAGTTCTATACCAATATCGGAAAAGGATGTAGCCTCTTATCTGGTGTATAAGACAAATATATATCCTTAAATTATAAAACGTAGTCTACGGGTTTCATATTCTTTCATCAAATGAGTTAAAAGATTTGAAAAGGTAAAATACCGCTGATATTGACACCGTTTGCCGCTAACGTTTTTAACAAGCCCTGAGCTTCGCTCCGAAGCGACGTGCGGACGGCTAACGACAAAAGAAGATCACTTCTCTTCGGGAAGTGATCTTCTCTCATCCATGTTCTTATAACAAGACCGGTCAATATCTGACCGTCTGCCTTATTGAATCGATTCCAAGTGTTCGCCCAAACGATCCCATGTCTGGGTGATGCCCTGCAGCATGCCCATATCCAGCACCTGCTTCAAGCTTTCAGCCTCTGCATATTCAGAGATGCTGATAACTTTGGTACCGCCTTCGACCTCTATGAACATCAATGTACAGACTGTAGCAGGCATCGTTTCCGAGATATTACCGTCTGCATCGGAGAAATAGTCCGTGTATACAATCTTCTCCGGCGCCTGGATCTCGCTGTATACCGCTTTGCCCCACGATTCCATGCCGTAGAAGTCTCCCTGATTCTTGTCTTCGCATTTCATGCAATAATGCCAAATGCCGCCGACACGGAAATCAACGCTGCATACCGGTATGCTCCAGCCTCTTGGCCCCCACCAATGCTTCAAATGCCCGGCCTGCGTGAAAGCCTGGAACACGAGCTCGCGGGGCGCTTTGAATACGCGCTCCAGTGTCAGGGTCTTGTCTTCCACCTTAGAAATGATTGGATCGGTCATATACATTCCTCCTAATGGGTTTACTGCTGCTAGTCTTGCGATTCTTCCCCGGTCTCCGGATCCTGCAGCTTCTGTAAATAGTCGTCCAGACGGTCAAATCGTTCCTCCCAGATAACGCGATAGGTCTTCAGCCATTCGTCCAACTCTTGAAAAGGAGCCGGCTGCAGACTGTAGATCCGCCGATTCGCATCCACCTGTGCCTTAACAAGGCCCGACTCGCTCAAGACACGCAAATGTTTGGATGCCTGAGGCTGACGAAGTTCCAACCGTTCTGCAATTTCTCCCACCGTAAGCGGACGCTCGCGCAGCAGCTCCACGATCATCAACCGGTTCGGCTCTGCAAGAGCACTCATGACGCGTGTATCCATCGTCACCATCCATTCTCCTGCCGTACTTGTAGGTGTCCGGCATCGTTGTCCGGGATACTTATTTCTGCTAAAATCAATATACCATATAAGGAATATTCCTATAAAGGAATATTGATTCACGCCAATTTCACGTGTTCAGAATGAATCCCCAGGAGAAATGTTTAATCCATCGTAAAAGAAAGAAAACAGAAACCTGCCCATTTTGTACTCTAGTATAGCTAGAATGGATGGCGATAAATTTAGCCTACTATCGCCGGGACAATACATTCCTTAATCAGTGTCCACCTGTCACGAGGATTCATGATAAATTCGGATGCAATTGCGACGACGAGATCATGATCAGGAATACAACAAATAACATGACCGCCATCCCCCATTGCCGAGTATGCCAAAACTCCGTCCTCTTCATGCAACCACCAAAGATAACCGTAATTGTTGATGTTCATTTCTGTTGATTCATCTATCCATGTCTCCGGGATAATCTGATTATGATCCCAAATGCCGCGGTTCAGATATAGAAAACCGAAACGTGCCATGTCACGGGGAGTTAGCGTAAGGCCCCATCCTCCTGTAGAGTGATTGTCCGGGTCCTTAACCCATCCCTTCACATTGTTCCCGAATAAATCTTCAAATCCGAATGATTTCATTTCATAGTCCGGAATTTCTTTCATCCCGATAGGTTTAAATAAGCGTTCGCACGCAAACTCACGCGCACTAATGCCAGTGCTGCGAGTAATGATCGCTGAAAGCAGATGCGCCCCTGCGGTAGAGTATTTAAAAGTTCCGATCTTTCCTCCTTGGCCGAGCATATCCAGCGTATACTTGATCCAGTCAGATTGCATGCACATCTTGTCCAGCGGTTCTTGCCAGTCCTCAAATGGGTAGGGTGCCGTCATAGTGAGAAGATGGCGTATAGTGATTTCACGTTTCTGCTTATCAGCGGCACCCGTAACATACTCGGGAAAAAAATCCAGTACCTTCTGGTCTACATCCTTGATATATCCCGCTTCTATCGCAATACCAATGAGAGCAGATAGTATACTTTTCGTTACAGATGCTACATGATGTGCATCGTCTGGGTCATAGCCATTGTAGTATTTTTCATAAGCGATCGTTCCATTTCTCACCACAATAATAGCATTGATATTGCTATACTCGGATTTTATCCTAGGTTCGAGCTCTGCAAGCTTGTCAGAGTCCATTCCCAGAGTTGCCGGGTCTGCGGTTTGCCACTGCTTAGTTGGCCAGTCGTTTCTGTACATAATAATTACCTCCCGAAAAGAGTTTTTGAACTGATTCAGCGAACGTAAATAAACCCAGTCAAGTATGCTGCTTTATCCTTACAGGAAAGTACACTTCGGTAACCATATCCTCGGCATCGGCAGGACTCGGGGCTGTCAGATAGATTTCATAGGGGGATTTCATCAATTCATAACCTTCATTCTCTACCCATTCCCTGAGCTTGGCATATACAGATGTCAGTTCGGAATAAGGACCTGTTATAGAAGATTTCGCACATAGCCCTCCAGGCCATTCTCTCGTTCCCTCTACCGTCTCTTTTATCGGGATGGCGAACTCTGTATCATTGCCTGCCGGATTGTATTCAGGACTGTGATAAATGGTCATTGGCGTACCAAGCAAAGTAAGCTTTTCAGTAGCAATCCTTTCATATAACCTGCTAAAATACTCTCCATATCCGAGAGCATAATCATCGCTGCTCATCATCTGACGTATAAAGAGGATTTTCATCGGCTCGGTTGTAACAAGTTGTACTTCTATATGGTCCAAATACGACATGACCGGAATGTCCTTCTCTAATTTCAAAATATCCATACTCATTTGTTTCAGCGTATATTCAAAGGCCTTTAAATGGGTCTGTAATTCCTTTCTCTTACGGTTAAGAGCAGAGTATAGCTTCTCTTCCGATTGATCATCCTCCAGTTCCAGCATGGCTTTAATTTCTTCCAGAGAAAAATAATACGATTTCAGACGGTTAATAAACAACATCCTTGTGAGCTGCCCGATGGAATAATACCGATAACCGTTTTCAGGATTAATTTCATCCGGATGAAGTAATCCGATTTCAGCATAATATCGAAGCGTTTTTGTAGAAACTCCGCATATCTTTGAGAATTCTCCAATCGACAGCAAGCGGTTACCTCCCTTCTTTTATACGGATTGAATATATTAACTACCGATGACTGGTTCCATTTCACTGTACGGCTTACCCTAAGGGCAAAGTCAACAGCGTTGAATTAACCATTTCATACATAATCAATCAAACTTGGATTTGAACATACAGCACACCCTCACTCCATTCTCCTGATTCAGCCGTACATTCCCCTCGCGGATTAAAAAGATAACCCCCGCCGGGAAAGTCTTCATCGATCGTACGCCCTGCTTGAGTGGAGACTCCAATAAACAAGGACCCATCAGCTGCATATTTCCCTAACTTCTCCATGCAATTGCTTCTCCACCAGTTGAAATCAGATAACCAATTTCGAGTTTCCTGTTCCCCGTATAGTCCTGGAGCAGCGCTTTCAAATACGATGGAGACACCTTTGGCAGCATACTTACTAAAGATGTCGGGATCGTCTATGTCTGCACATACAGATAAACCGACTGTGACTCCGAGTACTGAGAATACCGGCTGCTGATCACCTGGATCGAACCATTCCGCCTCTTTATCTTGAATCGTTTTCTTTCGATAGAAACCGAGCAGCTCCCCGTTATGAGCAATGAATTGATTGATAAAGGGCTTGCCCATAGGGTTATGTTCCACAAATCCCGCAATGACACACATAGAGTACAATTCACTGTATTTAACGACTTGATGGATCGCCCTGTGATCAATAGTAAGCACGGCATGTGGAATTTGAAGGGGATTAATGTAACCCGTGATGTTCATTTCCGGAAAACAGACAATATCCATGCCTTTCTCTTGTCCTGCGGCGATATACTCCTCCATTAAATGGAGATTCCGGTCAATCTCGCCTTTTTCACAGTTCATTTGTACCAAAGCTATTTTGATGTCATTCTTCTTTTCCAATAAAAATCACCGCTTCTTTCATTGATAAGGTATGATCTGAAACGACAAGTTTTCCCAACGCTTACATACCGCCAGCCATCTTGGCTTATTACCGGAACCGACGCAAGCAGATGGTCTGCCGAGGTGGACTAATTACCATTCGCCAAAATTTTCCTCGATCAGCACCTCGAATGAATCTGCTATGAACTGGATCTCCCCGGTATCGTGATAACAGATGAAAACCTTTCCTGACTGATTGATGATAATCGGATCGCCGGACCCATCCATAGAAATGACATAACTGGTTTGTAAAACCTCTGCGAAAGGATGTTCCTTGAATTGCTCTCGGAAACTCAGCGTCAAATCGACAACCGTTTCATTTCCCAGACTAGAGCCATTAGAAAATGCATATACCGCAAGACCAGCATATGCTCCGCCGAACGTCCTGATAAAATGCACATAATCCTCATGAAAGTTTACATTCAGCCGCTGCTGTGCCTTAGCAATTTGTTCTTGGCTCGCCGGAACGCCTACTAGTGTGCTATTATCCTCCCGATGAAGAAAAATCTTTAATCTGTCCATTAACGCATCTTTCATAAGTTAATCTCCTTCCATGTCGCCCTCAAGAAACTTGATAAGGTACACGTGGGGCTGCGCAAGAAACTCTGTAAAGCTGCATAAATCCGCATAAGACTGATGCTCCACGTCATAACAGCCTATCATGCCTTTTTTCTTCGGATTCCACACTAGCTGCAAATCGGAGTAATTGTCGATATCGGCTGATAGACGGAGCAGCTTTTGCCTGCCGACTTTCATCTCAATCGTATCGGTCAATGTGAAAAAGTCGATATACCCGATTTCATATTCATTTTGCACCAGTTCAAGGCGCAGCTCGTCCCCGGTAAGAAAGCGGACCAGTTCATCGGTCAATTTATATTTTTTCAGCTCATACTTTTTGTTTTCCGTATCATGGAACTTAGCCGGCTCAAGCAATTTTAAATAATCAGCCAAGACTGTATCCTTATTGCTGACCGCAATCGTGTACGGCCGCTCGCCGTCTTTTTCCGCTAAAGTTATGTCCGCGCCGCGTTCAATCAAAAATTTGACCATAGCCAAATTACCCATGCGCGCAGCAACGGTTAACGGAGTCGCTTGATAAGGATAGACCATATCCGGTTTGTTATAGTTGATGTCCACCCCATGATCGAGCAAATACGTGAGGGTCTTAAAGTCATGATCCGATACGGCTTGACGTAATACAGCTCCGCCATGCAGCTTGATATCTAACCCAAGCTCATGAATGAGCGGGATATTGTGTTTGTTGCCATAGTAAGCCTGTGAATATGCGCCTGACCCTGTTTGATTAAGCATGTCCAGCTTGGCGCCTTGCGCTGCAATGTAGCGAACGATGTCTTCCTTGCAATAGCGAACAGCCCCAAGAAAAGCCGGGTTATGATTGACATTCAGGTTGACGCCGTGCTCTACCAGCAGCTTTACAACATCCATTTGCTGCGATATAAGCGCAAGATCGAGCGGACTCAACGTGGTATACTTGCTAAGCTCAATGCCCTCTTCAATATCCCAGCCTGTTGTAATTGCAGCCTGCAAGGCCGGAATATTTCCTTTGTAAATGTGTATCGCGATTTCCGGTAGTTCCTCGAACTTCCCTATACCTTTTAGATTTATCATCCATTGACCGCTCCTACTCCAAGTTATAAAAAAAGTATCATCCTTAAAAGGAGCTGCTCCATTTTTGATACCTAACTTGCATACTGAATTTTGCGGTTTACTTTACTATTGGCAGTCGCCAATTCGCCCTGTTTATCTCTAGTAGACGTATCAAAAAAATAAAGCTCGTCGCTATCCGGCACGAACAAGTCCAGCCGGTGGGGAAACCGGTCTACCCACCATTCCTCTGCATTTTTCAGTCTGTGTATGTAAATAAGGCCGCCGTCGTAATACTCTCTGTGTTCCGGAGCAACGACCTTAGAGTATTCGCGCTACTCAAACGGGCATTACCGTAGTGAACCAGCCACCAGCGATAAGATGGCGGCTGGCGGAATCCTAGTTCCTCATAGGTATATTGCAAGTTTTGGATGTCTCTCCTGCCTTCTATAAATGATAGGGCGGCACTTTTCCTGCTGCAATGTTGTCAGGATGAACGTCAGTTGGCTTATAGTCATTCATGCGGAGAAAGATATACTCAATTTCTTCTAATGGCATTTGCAGTTTTTGACTGACTTCATTAAGGTCCATGTCTTGCGAAAGAAGTCTCCGGGCTTGTATTATCTTTCCATTTAGCCAATTGTTTTCAAGCATCCATTGTTTCACCAGGTCCAGCAGTTGATTTTGGGCCTGCGTATCTGCATGCTTATTATATTTGGCAACTGACTCTGACAGATAGCTATAAAGCTGAATACCTAGTACCTCACGCTGCTCATGCTTGGACATCCGTTGATACTGCTCATAACTTATGCTGATATCTAAATCGAGGGTATGATCCCTGCTATCAAAACGCCTGGATGTTTTTCGACCATAACTTTCAGGTAAAACACGCAATAGAAAGAAGATATTATAGGGAAACTTCCATGTATTTGCTAATTCCTCTAACGGCAGCAGCTCATCTCTCAATTGACCCACACACGTTGCATGTGTATCCAGTGTAAAATCTAGTTTCATGCATGCCTCCCTTTTCCATACTTAATGAATACTCAGTTCAACTGTTATTATCTGAAATCGTTTCGCACCCTTTCGACAATAACCACTGCATTATAACGGCAAGCGTCTGTTGTGCATCCTCATCCTGTTCATAGAAGACGACCACCTCTTGCTGGTAGGCATAATTCAATCGGACATAGCCGCCTAGTCGCCGATAGAACAGGAAACAAGCATATCGGGTTTCAATGAACAAATCCGGTGGAAAATCCGCTTGGCACATTCGGGCAAGTTCGGGCAGCGATAGCTGGCACTGCCCTTGTGGCAAACGCAAAAAGAGATGGCTCCGAGTGCCCGTCCACGGTTCATAATAGACAGCCTCCTCTTGACTGATTCCATACACCTGACGATAGAGTCCGTCCAGTACCAAGGCGTACATCCCTTCGTCTTCCTGCTCCCGTGCCTGCAGCGAAATCGCCTTTATGTGCTCCGCATGCCGAGGCAGCCAGAGCAGCCCAGCCGTCTGGGGATGTACTGCCAGAAAATCACCGTCCACCGTGGTACCTATAACGATACACTCACCGATCTCCTGCTCAGTAATGGGACTGTCTTCGTCATGCTCCCATAAACCGTACTCGGCAAAAGGCTTAAGCACATCCCGATCCGGAAACTGGACATTCAACCACCCTCTGTAGGTCCCTTCGCCAATTCGCCGCAAAAACCGGAGGTAGCCCGGCGGATAAACAGCAGCTTCTTCCTTCACAAGTGCTTGATACTGGTCATCAGACAGCGGTTTTGGCCGTGATACGATGTACATGAATACTCCCCCTGTTCTCCTGAACGATCTTCCCTAAACAAACCTCTATAGACACGGCTTAGGTTGAAATGATACAGATCTGTTCCGCTGTGGATTGAAGTAGCAAGATGCTATTCTGGAAATATTTTACCACAAGATCTTCCACCATTTCAGGTTCTCATTTAATAGGTTTTCTTCTTGAACAAAGCCACTCCGAACAAATGGAGTGGCTTTGTTAATAGTACTTCTCTTTATAATCAAGTGACTGTAATATCGGCTCTGTAAAACTATCCCATTCTTTATTATCCGTATTGCTTTCTATCGAAGCATCGGTAATCTTTCCTCTTCAATTCATCATTTCTTTGCACTACCTGGGCCTAGCTGATTTCGAATAGCAAGACAGAAGAACTCTTGGACATGCTCTTGGAGTTCTTCTTTTTTTGTTACCCGTTTGTTCAATGACAGCAGAACGAAAAAAAGCGATGGTTCTGTTCCATCGCTGTGCTCTTTCATTCCGTTAGCAGAATCATAACATGCGGGTTGCTGCCGTTTACTACTTCTGGTCACGAAGGTGCGTCGACAGATTGTCGAGTGTACCAGACCAGCCATCGTACACAAACTTGTCACCAGGGTGACCAGCAAATCCGCGTAGGTGGAAGATCATATCGGTACAATCGCCTTGTGCGGTAAGGGCCAGGGTTATGACAGGAGAGCCCTCAATGGGAGCATCGGGGTGACCCAGGTGAAACCGAGCCGTTCATAAGGAATGACATCAAGGAATACACCTCCGGTGTGATATTCCTGGCCGGTCTCATTATTGACCATTGTGTAGCGGTAGCATCCGCCTTCGCGAACGTCGAAAGAGATCGACTCCAGAGGTGTCGAAGGCAGCCAGGCGGCTAGTTCCTTCTCCTCGGTCCAAGCGCGCCATACGAGCTCACGGCGGGCATTCAGGGTGAGGCTGATGGTGAACTCCGGTACAGTTGTGGTCATGTTCATTGTTCCTCCCTTTGTTCATGGACTTTAGGTGCAATTACATTGCGTCAAAGTGCAGAATGTTTCGGCGCGTCGGATCGGCAAGCGCAGCGAATGGGGTTGAGAGCATTACTGATAACCAATTAAGAATCTCCTTAATTAATTATTTTCTTAACAGTACTGCCCATTGTGTGGTCGTGTCAATCTGGACCAAGAACCAGAACCTTTTTGAGAGGTCATTTTATTTTTCAGGTGAGAGGAAATCCGATTTCGCTTAGCCAATAACGGCTACATCATCATACTTAAAGCCGGCGACAATGCCTGAGACCTCGCAACGCCCACGCTTGTTGCCCAACACAAAACACCTTCAGAGTGTCCCCCCTCCTAACGACAGGGAACATTCTCTTGAAGGTGTTTTTCCGTACTTTCGTAATATTCTGCTCTTAGCTTTCGCTTAAGTCAGCACTTTTTCAAAAACCTGAAAGCTTGCAACTCTGCCCGGATAAATCACTTCCCCCCGTCTATCATAATTCAATCCTTGATAAAGCTTGAGGGCAGCAGTGTTCTTGGAATAAGTATCCAGACGAATACTCCTAAATCCGCCGCGTCGCGCATGATCTTCGGCAAATTCGACAAGTCTGCGGGCAATTCCTTGTCCCTGTGCTTTAGGATCAACGGCAAGCCGATGCATGATCAAGTGCGGTCCCTCCGCCTGCTTCCAGAAGATGTTCTGATACTGTTCATCCGGATGCTCATCAAGTACAACCATGCCCAATATTTGGCCTTCTCTTTCAGCTATATATAACGTTTCCTTCAATAAATCCTCGCCAATCACATCCCGGTTAGGATAGTTATTGTCCCACTGATCGCTCCCACCGTCCTGCATCACCTTAATACATCTGGCAAGCAGCTCCATAATGTCGTTGAAGTCCTCCCTGTGTCCTACACGAATTTCAACAGTCATCTTGTGCACCTAACCTTCCAACCTGCTCATAAGCGGCGATTATGTCCTTCATTTGTTTGATCAAACTCTTTCAAAATGTTGTTGAGCGTGCGCTAAGCATCTGATGCCATTTTTGAGTGTTTTTCGTTCCTGTCATAGGTTATGAGCGTTCCACAGAGCCCAGCCACGTGCACGGTTTCATGGTTCTTCACCAGGGTCATCCTGCGGATGGTTTTACCCGATACCACTTGTATGATTCAGATAGAATGTCGAGTACTGTAAAAAGTGCAATAATAGTGATAATCCACTCACTTACTCCGTTCCATATGGATATGACTCTGTCATAGTCCTTCCACACGGGGGATAAGAGCCCGGCTGCCTCTACCTGCTGTATAAAATCAGGATTCCAGATGGCGGAATCTGCCAATATGACGCACACCAATATCGTAGATGTGATGGACACCAAGATGTGAAGCGCAAGCATCCTGCCCGTCCTTTTGCGCACGATGATTTTAACGCTTTCTTTCAAGATGCCGAGTGCGGCAAGCACCCATATAAGAGGCAAATAACCGTGGAAGACGTCGGCGTTCAAGAACGGAATGACTGTGCGTCCTCCGTCATTAATTCTCCAGATGCCAAGCAGATCGATCGAGTACAAGCAGAGCACAGTAAACAGCACTGTGAAAATGATGCCTCCAATCGGTTCGCTCATTTTGATCTGTGTATTCATGTCCGGGATTTGCGGTAAGTCCGCCGGCTTCCAATCCTTGTTCATGCCTTCCCTGCCAGCGGCATCTCGCTGCTGGCGGTGACCGATCCAAGCGAACACAATGGTGACCCAGCAGAAGCCTTGGGCACCGGCCGAGAATAGGGACACAAGATATTCTGTGAAATGTTCCAGAATTTCTTGAGGCTTAACGATCGTCTCAATGGCAAACAAGGCGGTTAAAGCCATACCGATGGAAACCAGTACGATTTTGAGAGTTGTCAGGTATGGATCGAACATCATCGGACCGATCAGATACCGGTCAAAACCGCGGTATTGTGCGGCTAGCGCACTCGGATGACCAAGCTCCAGCAGCACGCTCTCGGCATCCTCCTGAGATACCCGGCCTGCCGGAGCCCTCTCCTCCAGCATATCCTCAATCAAACCTTGAAGTTCTTGCTTAATGTCCGTCCTTTGCTGTTCGGGCAGACGCTGCGTTACCGCATAAATATACCGGTCAATCAACTCCATACCGTTCTCCCCCTTCAGTATCCCCCATGATTCCCTCCATGCTGATGATCAACTTCCGCCATTCCCGGCACAATCCCTCATAAACTTCTTTTCCGAACGGACTAAGCAAGTAATATTTACGGGGCCTTGTTTCATTCGTATCCCATGTGCTCTCAAGCAGTTCCTGCTTCTCCAGCCTCCGCAGCAGCGGGTACAAGGTGCCGGCATCGACGGCCACCCCTTTCTCCTCCAATACCGAGACAAGAGAGTATCCATACTGCGGTTCAGACAATTGACTGAGCACGCCGATGACGATCGTTCCCCGCCTCAGCTCGCTCAGCAGCCCGTTAATCGTTTCATTCACATCAGCCATGTAATCAACTCCTGAAATCATCATACTGTATGACACACACTATTGTAAATATAAAACTAATATAATTTTATAAATATGATTTGGTGACCTCTAGTTCACGTACCTTTTTGATCCAAAGAAGAACCGTTACCTATGAAAAAGCTTGATTCCACATAGTTTTATTATCCAGATTCATTTATCCATTTCATTCATAGTAATTGAAAAGGCCATTCCGTTCCGGACGCTCCGCCGTTCGATAAACCGTTATTCATACTGTTACGACAGGTTGTAGGGGCACACTTTGCGAAAGGGTCCTTTCTCTTCTAAACGGAAGATTAGCTGTCATCCGGGCCGCTGTATACGAAAACAAACCTCTCCGCTGTTCCAGGGCTACGTGCCACCCTGCCTGCTGAGAGGATATTTGTTCGATTAATGATTTCGTGTTCCTGCTGGACACCCGAACCTCACTCCACTGCTTGGCGAACGCCGGTCATGGAGGCCGCGCGTATGGCATCCATCAGGCGGTGCGTCCGAACCGCTTCGGCGAAGCCTGGGAACTCCGCTTCACCTCCGGCGATCCGCTCTGCGAATAACGCATAGAGATGCGCGACATTGTACCCCGGTCCTGGCAGCGTATTCAGCGTGAAGCTCGAAGTGTAGCCCTCCGGCGTTATGAGCGTCTCGGTATCCCCGGACGGACGGGCGAAGCTAAGTTTCAACCGGTCCATCTGAAACATCAGCCCGTCCCGCGGCGTAACGATCAGTTCACCTTCCGTTCCGATAATGCGCAGCGTAAAGCCGGGCGCTCCGCTGTTGACGAACTGAGCCGCCACGATTGATCCCTGGGCCAGTTTGCCGGTAACAAGCACATGATCGGGCGCATTCGCCTGCACTGTCTTGCCGGTCTCAAGTACGTGCACATCGGGGTATTGCGTGGCCAATGTCGCAGACACTTCAACAAACGGCGCCACCATATACTCGACGGAATCGAGCACATGCGCCGCTCCAATAGTGAGCTGATCGGCCCCGTTCGATTCATCCAGCAGGTAAACGTGCGCCTGGTCGACCTTCCCGTTCGTGGTCGGAAATACAGGCAGCGTCACGATGACATTCACCGCCAGAACGCGGCCGACGGTTCCCTCCGCAACCAAGTCCCGGATATAGCGGACGGTCGGGTTGCCCCGCGCCTGGAGACCGACGACGTGATTTACTCCCCGCTGCCCCGCGCACGCAAGAAGAACTTCCGCCTCCGCAGTATTCCGGGCAAGCGGCCACTCGCTGTATACGTGCTTGCCGGCCTCCAGCGCCAATCGTATCAGCCGATCGTGCTCCGGCACCTTGACCGCGACAGTCACCACGTCCACGTCGGGCTGTTTCGCCATCTCCAGCGCATCCGTATAGTAATGTCCGATGCCGTGGCGTTCCGCCGCCGCCCGTGCACTGTGCGGACGCGTGCCCGCCACCGCCCTCACCTCGTATGACTCTAGCGCAGCGAGTGCCGGAATGTGAGCCATACCACCCCATCCACCCGCTCCGATGATGCCCACGCCCCACTTGATTTTCTCGTTCATGTTCGGTTCCTCCTCAGACTTGTTCGCCTATGATACTGACAAAGCTGAGTATGAACGATATAATCGAATCAGAAAAGTACGTACTTTTCGGTGATATAGTTACCGGTTGGTAACGTCGGAGGAGGAGGAAGCATACAATTGGAGACTAATAAGACCAACTACGACAATAAAATCATCGACAAAACGTATCATAATCCGACTGAAGCGACGCTGGAGCGGATCGGCGGCAAGTGGAAGACTGCCATCCTCTGCCTTCTGGCGGAACAAGGTGCACAGCGCAACGGAGAGATGATGCGGTTGCTCTCACCCATTACGCAAAAAATGCTCACCCAGCAGTTGAAGGAACTTGAGGCGGATGGGCTCATTCTCCGCACTGTTTTTCCGGAGGTGCCACCCAAAGTCGTCTACGAGTTGACTGAGAGCGGTTGGTCGCTGCGGACAGTACTGGACCCGCTCTGTGAATGGGGCAAGAGGTTCGTCAAGACCGATAAGCCGGTATAAGAAACCAGTCACCGGATAAAGCCACTCATATCAAAACATGACTTCCTCCTCATTCATTCCAGCTTTGTTCTAACAGGCATCTTGCGCCGAAATCATAACAAAAGCCCTCAGAATTCGGAGGGCTTTTGTTGAATTTTATAGTTGAAAGTACTAAAGTTCCACGATTTTTGTCGCGATATTGTTGCAAAATTCGCTGTCATGCTCTACAAAAAGGATGGTCGGCGAATGTTCAAGCAACAGCTCCTCGATCTGCATGCGGGAGATGACGTCGATAAAGTTCAAAGGTTCGTCCCATATATGCAAGTGAACGTTCTCGCATAGGCTTTTCGCGATCAGCACCTTCTTTTTCTGGCCTCCGCTGAAAGAAGACATGTCTTTCTCAAATTGCAGGCGGGAAAAATCAAGCTTCCTTAGTATCGCTTTGAATAAGCTTTCGTCGATTTCATTATGACTGGCGTAATCCGACAAATTACCTTGTAATTGCGATGTATCCTGTGACACATAAGAAATTTTAAGCTGGCTCCCTTTTCGGAACGTACCGGTATAATTGACATCTTCACCGCAGATCAGCTTGAGAATACTTGATTTTCCGGAGCCGTTCGGACCCGCAATCAGGATACGCTCCCCACGCCGGACAGCTAAGCTTACATCGCTGCAAACCGTTTTTTCGCCGTAATGGATCGAAACATGCTCAAGTTCAACCATCTCGTTTTTATGGTAAGCGAGTTGTGAAATTTTCAGACTATCTGAGTTTTCGATATTTTTGAGGAGTTGGGATTTTTCCTCGAGAGCGGATTGCTGCCTCTGTTCGATCGATTTGGACCGTTTCATCATTTTGGCTGCCTTGTGACCGACATATCCTTTATCGACTTTCGAACCGGAATTGCGGGTACCGTTTTTAGTTTTCTCCACCTCGTGCGACCAGTTCCCTGTTCTCTTGGCGGCTTCGGACAACCGCTTAATGTCTTTTCGCAGCTTCTCGTTCTCCGCCAGCTCGAAGTGATCCTGCCGTTGTTTATTCTCCCACCAATCCGAGAAATTTCCTTTCTGGACTTCAATATTGGTTTTGTTGATCGAAAGAATATGGTCCACACAATTGTCCAGGAACGCACGGTCATGCGATACCAGAATAAATCCGCTCTTCGTGTTGAGATAATCGCCGACCAGCTTGCGCGCGTGGATGTCCAGATGGTTGGTGGGTTCGTCGATTAACAGAAAGCTGTTTTCCTTCAAAAACAAAGCTGCCAGCAGCAATTTCGTCTGCTCGCCGCTCGATAAAGAGCTGAAGGGCCGATACAACACATCCTCGGACACCTTCAGCAGCGATAGCTCGCGCATAAGCTCCCAGTGCTGAAAGTCCGGAACAATGTCTTGAACGACGTCCATTGTATTGGAATCCTTGCTGGCGACATGGAAAGGGAAATATTCAAAGCTGACACTGGCCGCAATGGTTCCCCTGTAATCGTACTTGCCGAGCAACAGGTTCAGCAGTGTGGTCTTGCCTCGGCCGTTTCTTCCCGTGAAGCCCAATCTCCAATCGGTATTGATTTGAAAGCTTACGTTTTCGAAGATGTTATCGTAGCTGCCGTCATAGGCAAACGTCAAGTTGCTCACTTTAATTAATGACATGACAGGAACCTCCTGTATAAAAATAGAAAAGCTGCAAGAAAGTTACCTTTCTTGCAGCTCAAATAAATAAGACAAATCCGACCCCTATACAGGGGCGGATAAGGATATATTCGTTGAGTGAAGAGAATAAGTAACTTTCTTGCCTATAAAGAATAAAACAAAGACTGTTTTATTTTTATGTCTTAGCAAGAAATATACATTATTCTCCTCATCTCCCATCATTAATTTAAAAATATTTTATCATATCCGCTTTCTCTTTTCAACCGGCACGAAGAGACAATGGAGTTTATCAAGAGTGACATCTGTCTTTGACTTAACGGTCGCGGTTAATCATGTAGTTCAATAAATGTTTAAGAAAAGCCGTATTTCGGGGCACTTCTTGCAAGGATTCCATAGCTTGACAATAATGTTCCCACATTTCTTTTCTGGCCCCCTCCAGACCAAGAATGGACACAAAAGTCGAGTTGTCGTTTTCGACGTCTTTGCCGGTAGGTTTGCCGAGCAGGAGAAGATCTCCTTCCGTATCAAGCAGATCATCTTTGATCTGAAAAGCAATTCCCGCATGATAGGCAAATTTCTTCAAAGCTTCCATCTCCGGCTCCTTAACCTGAGCGAGAATCGCAGGCATAACCAGAGAAGCTTCAAAAGCAATGCCGGTTTTGTAAAAGCAGATTGTATTCAATTGTTCCAACGTTAAGGTTTTTCCTCTGGATTGCAGATCCATTGCCTGCCCCATGCACATATCCCCTGTCTTCTGGGCCGAATAGCGGATCAGGTCAAGCACGGTTACGGGATTGAAGCGGACAAGGGATGATTGTTCTTCAATTGCCTTCTGAATCAAGAAGAGACCGGTTAATTCTGCAGTCGCAACATTATGAACCTTGTGCAGAGTAGGACGTCCCCTGCGGGTAGAGGCATTATCTTGGGAAGGCAGATCATCGAAGATCAGGGAGGCCGTGTGCATATACTCCAAAGATCTCAGAAGCGGAACAATTTCAGTCGCCTGCAGGCCATATTCGTTCACGCCCATGACCCAGGTCAAGACAGGCCGGATGCGTTTGCCCGATCCTTCAAGACTGTAGTTGGCAGCCTCTATAAGCGGTTCTTTCATCTGTGGTATCCCCTCATGCAAGGGAATCGGCAAGAAATGATTGATTTGACGGCGGACCGTCTCTATAGTATCGGAGAATTTCTCCTTATCTTTCCGGTTGTTCTGTAGAAGGGTAACCACCTGATCCCGAAGCAGTTTATCGAAGAAATCAACATCATCCGCTTTATCGACCATGTATTGAACGAGACGGTTGAATTCCGGATTTCCGGACGCCAATACCTGTATAATTTCCTTATACTTCTCTGCGCCGATACGCTTCTTACAACGTTTTAGACCATTGATCGCACGATCCAATATCACCTCACGGGTTCTGGGATCGGAATGATACACATGATGGATCAGATGGCAAATAACCGTCCAATACAATTCGTAGGGATTTATCAGATCCGGTCGCCGATCGTGGTATTTTAAATAATAAGTATAAGGTGTTACTGCCTCGTCTTGCATATCGTCGAACATATCTGCGAAATCATCCGCCAATTGATTGTAAATCCCGTAGAAGAATGTCCGGTTATCAAAGTCTTCATCTGCCCCTGCGCTAATAACGGAACGGACGATCAAACGGGAAGAAGCGGATTTTAAAATGATGGGAATATAGAGTTCTTCGTTCGTGTATGCGGCATGGGATAGTTCCTTTACGCGATCCAATTCCTGGGAATGGAAAAACACATAGGATTGTTCGTAAAAGGCCGGCAGCGTCTCCGGGCGCTGATACGCTTTGATAAACTCATAAGCATTGCGGAGCTCCGAATGGACGAATTGTATGATGTCTTTATTATTCCCGGCCCACTCCCCAAGTTCGGGTACAGCACCGGTAAGAAGTGAAGTTCGCAGCATATGGGTGAATTGTACTTTCTCCTGATCGGTCAACACACCGGAATCAAGAAGATCATCTATGAAAGGATAGGTCAGACCATAGGAGTACCCCAGCCGGAATGCTTCGTCCAATCTCCGGGCACGCTCTTCAGGCGGCGTTGTGTCGTCCATATCCTCCATTACGTGCATAATTACCCCGATCATGATCTTAATCAGTTTACGCTGGGCCTGCTCGGCGTTCATTTGCTCCGGTATATGGGAGGATACGCTCTTCAGCTTGTCTATTGCCCAGATCATGGAGGTTTCTATGCCTTCCTTCTGGGCCCACCGGTATAAACCGGCCAGACTCATCGAATCCTGCTGATCCCCCCCGTCCGCGCTGCCGCTACGAACCAGCTTATTCTTAATATCGGCAGCCATGCGCTGAATCCGATTCCGGGTATCAAGAGAATCCAGGGATTTGCCCAAATCCCTCATGTACATATAGGAAACGCTCCTGTCCAGGTAATCATCCAGTTGATCTGAATAATTCAACCATTGGATATAGCGGTGATAGTCCCGGGAATCGGGCTTTTTTCTGCGGCGTGTGAGCAGGGAAAGCCAGGATAAGGGACGAATGTGGCTCTTTTTCCATATACGGATATCTTCTGTCAGGGTAGGTACATAACTCTTGTCCGACACCTGCGTTAAGAGCGCCGTGAAATACTGAGCGGCTCTCTGCTCAGCCTGCCGGTATGCTTCGGCTTGATCTCTACGTTTCTCATTCATAAGATGGAAAACCTCAACTTTATTACTGATTTTGAATTCATGCCTGTACAAACTCCCCGGCTTATATTCCTATCTTATACGGGCTAGAATCGTTTGGGTTACGTAATTCTTCGGTGAAGGTTATCCTGACGCAAAAAAAACAGGCGTTCTTTCTTTCCATACAGGGTCGGGTTCATAAGATATTTTATGCAGCGGTATTGCAATATTTCACCTGAACTCAAGGGTTGTCAATACCGAGAAGTGGATTCTATTAGCGGCACCGTCCCTGGAAGAACCGGTTTGAAAATTAGGCCGCCGGGTAAAAATGGTAAGATCAGGAGTGAAAATGGAAAAAAGGAGCTTATAGATGGAGACTGCACTCACCCAAAGATATTCAAGACGTAATTTAGGGTCAGGTTTTCTCTTTGGACTTGGACTTGTTGGTTTTATAGACGAAACGGTATTTCATCAACTTCTCCACTGGCACCATTTTTACGACAAATCCACTTCAGACATAGGGCTCGTTTCGGATGGTCTTTTTCACGCTTTTAGCTGGTTCGCTACGATCGGTGGCTTGTTTATGTTCGCAGATCTCCGCCGGCGAAATGCACTTCTGCTGACAAGGTGGTGGGGAGGCTTACTGCTTGGCGGCGGTGCTTTCCAGTTATACGACGGCATCATCCAGCACAAGCTTATGCGTTTACATCAAATCCGCTATGTAGATAATGTTATGGCTTACGATATAGTATGGAATGCTGCGGCGATTGCCATGATCCTTGCTGGTATTGTTCTTATTCTGCAATCAAAAAAGTATCCGTCTAAAGGGTCACGGCAGCATGAATCATGATCATATCGATACAATCGGGTTTTCCTACGATATTATTTGGATACTGGTGTGTACGCTTCTCATCGTTCTTTATTTTCTTGCAGCGCGTATATCGAACCGTCCGTATAAACCTTGGCCGATATCTCGATACTTTTTCTGGATGTTCGGTATTGCAAGCGCTGCTGCGGCAGTAACGGGTCCTATTGCCAATCTTGCTCTCATCGATTTCAAAGCGCATATGACGGGTCATTTACTGCTCGGAATGCTTGCTCCGCTGCTTCTGGCACTCGCTGCCCCCATGACTCTTCTCATGAGAACGCTCAGCTTGCGGTCATCCCGCCGTCTATCGCGCCTTCTTAAAAGTAGGCCGATGCGCATTCTGAGTGATCCGGTTGCAGCTTCTCTCCTGAACGTGGGGGGGCTGTATCTCCTCTATACGACTGACTTATTCCTGAGAATGCATGAATCATTATTCCTGCATATACTTGTACATATTCATGTGTTCCTTGCAGGGTATCTTTTTACGATCTCCATAATTTATATCGACCCCACTTCACATCGGACAAGCTATGTCTATCGTGCCGTTGTATGTATACTCGCTTTAGCTGGACACGGCATCTTAGCCAAGTACATTTATTCCAACCCGCCTGCCGGCGTTCCACTTATACAAGCCGAGATGGGAGCAAAGTTAATGTATTACGGCGGAGATATGATTGAATTAGTATTCATCACTATTTTCTGCTTTCAATGGTTTAAGGCAACCCGTCCCCGGAAATCTGTACAGATGAATAAAGTAACAGTAGATGCCGAGTCTCCTTAATCAGGAACCCGGCATTTTTTGTCGTTCACTTTGCCGGAATGCCTCTATCGAACGTCCGCGCTGGGCTACGTGTACACGGATATGCTTGGAGCTGGATTCTAATAATTGTTGGAAAAATGTATCTCCGCAAAAAGCATAAAAAACCGAGGGAACTTGGGACTGACCCCGTAATGTGAGACAAAACAAAACACCTTCAAGAAAATGCTTCATGTCGTAAGATATGGAGGACAACTTTGGAGGTGTTTTTGCATTGG
>NZ_LMXH01000001.1:1576841-2173381 GCF_001541095.1 Paenibacillus sp. FJAT-26967 | reverse complement strand
AAACGAAACTAAATAACCAGTCGCCGCTTGAATTCCGACGACTGGCTGCATAACTTGAAAGGTGTTTTGATCCCTGTCTCACAAACAGGGGTCAGTCCCCTTCTCCCTCGGTTTTTTAGTGCAAGCTTCACTTCCTAGCCTTGTCCGGATACATGCGAGCCCCATTTCACACGTTATCAAATGGGACGGTGCATGTCCTGTTAACTACAGCAGCAGCTTGCTCAGTACGTTGTCGCTGATGCGGGCCACATTGTTGTTATAATTGTTCCAACCCAGGCTGCCCGCCCAATTAACCGAACCTACGGAGAACACAGCCCCTCCGCCATGAATATCAAAATAAGTCATGTCTGCCCGCACGAGCGGATTTACCGTGCCTCCCTGACCTGGCGCAGTATGCAGCAGATCTTCATGTACGAATTGATAGTTATCGTCATGGCCGGTCGAGGTTGCCAGACGCAGTGTGTGCGGAGGTGTTCCGAAACTCAGATCGTAACGGTCGATCTCATCGCCGGCGGCTCCTCCGGCAGCATGTCCGAAATCGCCTATGATCTCGTATTCGCCGATACCGTCAAAAATAAACCCGGCTTCCGGCTTAAAGCTGTCATCTAACCGCCGGTAGCCGGCAGCGGATCCGCCTCCCAAAGCACTAGTGCCTACACCGACAAGACGCTGCGGCACATAACCGTGATGGCGCCAGATACCGCCGGACTCGCCAGTCGTGCTGTGGAACAGTTCACCCGGAGGTGAGTCCGATGCGCGTGAACCGGCGTTGCCGCGCCGCACTTCCAATAAAGCCGGCCGGGCCGGATCGAGACTCGTCACCCAGTAGAATCCGTTCCCTCCCAAGTACATTACCCGCCCGCCGTTCGCTAAATATTGCTCCAGAGCCTTCATCATCGGCCGCGTCCAATATTCGGGATGACTGCCCGTGATCAGCACCTTGTATGGGCTCAATAGGTCAACTCCCGCATGATGCAAATCCTCGTCCGTAGCTACGTCATAGCTCTGTTCCCGATTCTCCAGCCAGCCCGTAATGTACAAGTCGGCGGAAAAGTGGCGCACAGCCCGCCAGTTACGGTAGTGAGGCCGGATATTCAGAAGCGGTCGCAGACGGGAGGAGAATTGTACGCCGCTGCCATCGTTATGCAGGTCGTAGATGGAGTTGCCAAGCTCCGGATGTTCATCCAAATAAACGTCCTGTGAAGGAAGGACATAGTCCTCTCCCAAATAGTCTTTGGCTAGTTTGAACAGCCGCTCGTTCCCGTAAGCCACGTAAGTATTGGTTGGCGCAAGGAACAGCACGGGTGCAGTTGCGGTTCCTTGTACGGGACGTACAAAGAAAGGGATATAGTCTATACTGCCTTCAGCCTCAAGTTTCATCGCATATATTCCGCTCGGCAGATCATCCGGGATATGCCAGGAAAAATCGGTCTCCCACTCGGCATCGACGAGATCGTTGTCATGAAAGTGAACAGCCGCGTATTGTTCAGGTGCGTGCCGGTAGTCCAGCTGTTCCCCGGTCCAGTTGTGACTGGTTACCGCCCTTGTCCCCCCCTGGTGCAGGGTACCGTGGTAGCCGCCTGCCGACAGGTCCTCAAGGTGTGCAGATGCAATATTGGCGCTGAAATCATAATCCGCAAGGGGCACAGCACTAATCCCGTCTGTACCAAGCAGCACGTCCGATAATAACTCCTCGGTTAGAAGTTCTCCCCAGAACCGGGGATTGCCGATTTTACCATTGTAATGATGAATGGTTCGTCCCGGAGCGGCAGGGTCGGAATCCGCAGCGAGCAGTACGCGTGCTAAGGCGACATTGCTGTAATCCAGATTTGCAGCAGCGGTATGGACTTGTATGCCGTCATCGGCCTTCCAGCCGTCCCGGCTGGTGACACAAAGCTTGGCTGCCTGTGTGCTTGCAGAATAATGGAGGACGACGGAATACCATATATTTTCCTTAAGCGGAACAGCCGTGCGGACTGTAACAGATTGCCCGCATCCCCCGGTAAGGGAAAACGCCAGCCGACCGTCATTTTCCAGCTTTAGAGCAGCGCCTGCTGTGCCATCTGCAGTTCGTGCCGACCAGACGGTTTGGATATAGTCGTATACGGGAACCATCGGGTAAATCCACAGCTGCGCCGAGAATTCGCCGCTCTGCATCCAATTCCCCGGCAGTGGCAGCTCGGCATAGGAACCCGGCGCTGTTATTTGCCGCCGCCCGGGGTATTCACCTGCACAATCTGCCGTCACCGGTTCCGTCGGCAAAAAAGTCGAGTTATCCGGATCAGGCATTCCGCCGCTTAAACGCACAACATTAGCCGTATATACCGGGCTTTCGGTATCAATCATAAAGTGCAAATCTTGACCGGGCTGGACGCTGAATTCATTCGTATACCCCACAACCGTAACTGGATTTGGCGCCTGCGCTGCGGTCCCATTCGTTTTCACATCTTCTTTGGACATGTTTACATTCCTCCCGTAGTTCAAAGTTTTTCTTTGTACAACGCGAATCTGTTCTCTGATGCCTGCCATGTAAGATGAAAAAGACAACTAAATTTGAGATCCTTCCTCTTTCACCGCATACAAGTTTGTAATAAGAATTTTCCACAAATTGTATGAGATAAATATAATTATAACATGTAAATATTATGGTAAGAAGGTAAATCTTGTTTATAATGAACTCTACTAAATAGTATCCACTCTACAAATTGAACTGTAAATTATTCTGCCGCCTATTCCTTGCAATACAAAAATACCATGACCTTTGCAGGAAATTTCCCGCTTGGACATGGTATCTCAGTATCTTGACGTCTGGTGCCTGCTGCAATTCATAGATTTCCCTGTTTGCTCTGGATCACCCAGTCCGTCAGATGCCTGACGCTGCTGATGGAATCCAAAGTCATATCATCCTCGTCCATCGTAAAGTCGAACCGTTTCTCCAACTCCGCAAGCAATCTGATTACCGTCATAGAATCCAGTACTCCGGCAGCGCCGATTAAGACGGTATCCTTATCAACCATTGACATATGAAACATTTCCTTAATAATGTCCGCAATCTCTTGCTGGATCGTATCACGGTTCATTGTTCATTCTCCAATCTCTAGCCAATTAAATGCTTTGTGCGGAAGCGGCAATTGCAGTATGTAGATGGATTCCAAGTCATCCGAAACGGATTTCTTGAAGCCCAGCATTTCCAATAACAGTCTGGCGGGTAAATTCCGCTGTTTGCGCACCAACCGGCACCTTACAGTTTCCGCCGTCGGCAGCTGTTGTCCCAACCGTTCTAGAACCGTATACAAAAACGCCGAAGCGATGCCACGTCCTTCGATCCGGCAAGAAATACAAAAGAGAGAAATATCAACTTCCTCATCAGCGGTATTCACAAAACAGGTCCCGATAAGGCCGTGCGCACCGAACCGGTCCTCGAGCTTGGCCACATACAAATAGTGACCGGCCTGATTGCAATAGGAATCGACGAACGGCAGATCAATTCTTTCCAACAGACTGTTCATCTGATTTGTACGGTGGGACAATTCAACAACGCGGGGGTAATCTTCCTCCTGCGCTAATCGGATCTGCAGTTTCATCCCGCATTCCCTTAAAAATTGCTCACGGGTTCCCTTGTATTCTTTTCTGGCTTCTTCTCTCCGAAATCGCGCCTGCATATATTGACGCCGCTTCTCCGATTCCTCCGTCACATGACCGGCCTGAAACTCGGGATACTCAGGCAAATCCCGGTATTCACGGGCGTCATAAGTGCGCACCTGAGGAACATAATAATTTATTTCAAACCGTTCGAACGGGTCATTGTCAATAAAGGCCAATGAATCCAATCCGATGTTGAGTTCCTTGGATATCCGCTCCATACTGAGCGTTTTAGAATCAAAATGGCACTGAGGGTACAAGAAATATTGACCGACGCCCAGCTCCTCCAGTTTGCTCTTCACATGCTCCCAGTTGTTGCGGCTGGCTATACTCTGGATAATTCCGCGCCGGTCCAATGTATGGAGTACGCTCGTGATCCCCGGCAGCAGTTTAATTCCCGCTTCATCTTCCTGGAGCGTACCCTGCCATAATGTATCGTCTAAATCCCACACCAGGCATTTAATCATGGGGTCCATCGGGGAATAGCTCCATCGTCAAATGTGTCGGCTTGAAGCCGTATTTCTTATAGAGGAGCCGCATCGGCAAATTGCTCACATGCACCTTACCGACGATCTGCGTAACTTCCTCGCTTTTGCAGTAGTTCATTCCCGCCTCGAAAAGTTCATCGACATAAGCGGTGCCCCGGCAGGATTCAGCAATATAAAAACTTTTAAAATTCGCGTACGTCTCCTTGGTAACCGAGTTTTTACGCGGGGTTATCCACATCCAGCCTGAAATCTCCCCGTCCACTTCGAGAACAAGCATTCCTTCCCTCTCATAACGAAGCGCCTTTTCCAGTTTTTTTGTATGAAATTGAGGATCGGTAATCGCATCTTCTCCGAATGAAATCGTGGAGATTTCTGTTTCAAATATTGTAATAGTCGCGATATCCTTGGGCTCGATTTCTCTAATCGGCATCGTGCTGTAACTCCAATCTGCGTTCTTATGCGTTCTTTTTTTGAATGAGCTCGAAAGTTTCGTAACGGCAGCCCGGGCAGCCTTCTTTTTTCAACTGCTCGATCGTCTGCCACTGCATTTGGAAGCCTACTTCGGTCACGCGGTTACAACGTTTGCACTCGTATAAACGAATCGTACGTTTGACCTCGCCGGTATACAGCGCTTGCCTGTATTCACGCTCAATGCTTTCATGCGTCTCTTCAGTAGATTGTAACACAATCATCTGGCTGGTGTTACCAATAATTTCCGCCCCGATATATTCATTGAAGCGAGGCAAAACACTCGTCACGAACAAACCCATATTGGCAAACTCGCGCTGCATCGCCAAGGTGAAATCAGGTGATTTATGAGCGAACGACAGGAAGATAGGCAGTCCTACATCCCGTTTCAGCAATTGGATTCCGCGGGAGACGAATAACGACATCCCCTGCTGTGTATAAGGGGGATCGGTGAACACGCAATCAAAGCGGTGCAAGAATTCAGACGGGAGCTGTTCGCGAAAATCCATTTCGTAACATACGATCGGCAAATCTTCGGTTTCCGCCAGATAGTTCACGTAGCTGGTAATGCGTTTGTCAATTTCGAATACATGGATGCGGGTGTTCGACTTGGAGGCATCATTACGGTAAAGCTGCTTCAGCAAGAAAGCCAGCGACACACTGACGAGATCATCGTCCCCCAGACAAACGATATCCCTGCCGATTAGAGCCTCGTGACGAAGCGCCAGAACAGCCCGATTCATGCTCGTAGCCAGAGTACAGCGTGACTGGTCAATGGTAACATCGACCTGAGGCCGTCCCTCAAAGACGCTCTCGAGCTTGGCCATCATGTCCTTCAGCTCTTCAGGCTGCCACTGCTCGTACTTCAGGCGCTGATACAGGTCATGGTCCAGATGACCGAATCCCATCGTTTGTTCGACAAACCGGTTTCCTCTTGCGGTGCAGTTAACTCCCCGTTTTTGCTCAATGAGGCCCACCTTGATTAATTCTTTCTTAATAGCGGATACAAGAGGCAGGGGCAGCAGCGTTTTTCGGGCAATATCTTTGGTGGAAATACCCGGTTTAAAATAAATATCCAATAAAACATTCTCAATTACTTTTTTTCCGTCCTTAATTGACACTTGGGAATAAACATAATCTATCAGTTCCTTATTCATATATTTACCATCAACTCCTTTAACGAATATATTATCCAGCGTAATGCACAATTGTATATTAATGGATTACCAACAAGCGCAACCATTATCCTATATTTACCATAAAAAAGCAAGGCATCCTAAGACAGGAGATAGCCCTTGTCTCTAGATGCCTTGCTTCTATAAAATTGCCTTGTGTCATTCCATCACGGAGATTCGAATAAACGGACTTAATTGATGAATCGTCCGATATTTGAATAATTGCTGTCCTTCCGCCGATAAACCTTGCTTCTCCATTTCGACTTCAACCCGGACAGCATGAAGGGACGTTCCGCCTAGCCGGAAAAAATCGTCATCTATTCCGATGCCGCCGATCCCGAGCACCCGTTCCCAAATCTGCACTAAAGCTGCCTCTGTCTCGTTGGACGGAGCCCGGTACGGAGCTCTTTGAGCCGCACTCTCTTCTATCTCCCGCACCGGAATCCGAAGCAGTCTGGGTCCGTTAGAATACTGCAGCGGAAGCAGTTGATGGCGATGCTGCTGATTATCACCACTGACGGCCACTTCCCAGTCCGCCTCTTCTAAACCCCGTACCATTCCCTCAGCGTTGCCGGCCTCTCCTTGAATTTCTCTGCCTGAGAGCTGAGGCTGAGGCTCTGCTGAGGCTGGCAGAGGTTCGTTAAAGATCTCAATATGCTGGATAGAATCTGGGATATCCTTGACCGCAAGCCGGAAACGCACGCTGCGACCGGACTCCTCCAGAATGCTCCACGATCCCTTTCTCAAAAAGTCGAGCAGCGGCTCGTTTTTCCCGGTAATTGTACAGACAGCCTCGATATATTCGGCCTTCCTTTCCAGGCAATAAGCCTTCAAGGAACTGATTACCGCCGACTCGATTCCTCTCCCGAGAATGCGGCAGCTCAGCAGGAAGACTTCCAGATGAACAATGTCCTTCTCGCATCGCGTAATTACCGCTCCTGACAGTCCGTAATGACCGAACCGGTCTGAGGCTTCAATCGCCCAGCATTTCGTATCCTGTTCAGCCCGTATGGCTTCCAGCTTCCTCCCTGCTGGTATACTCGCGTTCAGCGTAAACTGATTGGTACGCTGCATGAGCTGGGCAATACGTGGCAGTTGCTCGTCAGCCGCTTCGTAGATGCCCATTCTAAGCTCTAATTCATCGAGAAATGCCTGCAGTGAAGAAGCCGAAGATTTAACTTGTCTACGTTTGCGCTCTGAGGCATACATTTCGGTTCTCCGTTTATCCTCTTCCGTGACGAGCAGGCGGTCCGTTGCCCAGACATGTTCCAGGAATGCCGGGATTTGCCGCTCTTCAGGGAGCTGAAACGTAAGAACTTCCGGACAATTTAACTGCACTTCGGAGCATTCCAGCGAACTGTCATCAATAAAGATGAAGCTATCCAGTCCTAATTGCAGTTCTTCCGCCAACGAGAGCAAGTTTTCGGATTTTGAGCTCCAATTGATCCGCGTTCCTGCAAAGTGCTCTTTTTTGAGCAGCATATCCGGGTGATTGTCCAGTACATCCCACACATCCGCTTCATTGTTCTTACTGACCAGCACAAGAAGCATGCCTTCTTGCTGCTTGCCAAGCAGATAACGCTGGAACGCGCGGTAAGAATCGGAAGCCGCTACCCCTGCTGCCCCATCCTCCCCGCACACTCCACGCCAGAGAGTATTGTCGCAATCCACCGCAATAACTTTGAACGGATGTCCTTGCCAAGCGAGCAGGCGGCGTGCTGTAAGGGTTCCGATTGCCGCATAAAATTCCGGTGTGAACGGCATGTGTGCAGCTTGATCTGCAGTGGAATCGTGTACGTGTTCAATGCCAAATGTTGCGCCAAGCTCTCTGAAGTCGATAACGTAAACATGGTCAAGCCGCTTCAATTCACGCTTCCAGCGATTCCCGAGCTCTTCCAGATAACTCTCCATGACTGGAGACACTTCCAATGAAGTAGACACCGGGAACACCCCGGCGAATAACGGGTTCGATCTTTGACCTGCAGATAATGCCTGAAGCAGATCGGCAAGCGCCCTCTCCAGCTTTTTAATCTGCTCGGCCTCCGAAGAACGGTCATCCCGCAGCCAATCTTCAAAGCGGATGAGCAGGAGTCCCGCCGCCTCTTCATACGAGAAGGAGCTGTCCGGGCTCAAAAGCTCTTGAAACACTTGTTGATACGGAGCAAAAAGAATATCAATGCGGGCTCCGAATTGCTCTCCCCACCAACTGACATAGGGGCGGATCGGATCCGCAGTAAAGGTAGAGACGGCCGTTACGTTAAGGACACGCTCCGGCAGCGAGCTGCTTCGTTTGGCCGCCGCTTCGGCCTCTTGCTCATCGGTAAGCAGCCGGACTTCTCTCAATTCGATAGCCGGGTTGTCCAGCGCCAGTTCAATCAGATCCGTAAAATGTCCCATGAGTCCGGCCATAGTAGCTTCGGCGAACAAAGCAGTATTGTACTGCATGACACAGAGCAGTCCGCCATCATCCGCATAACCGATATCGAGTTTGAAATCGAGCTTGGAAATTCCTTTCGTAATCTCAAAATTCTCGAAGGTAAGTCCTTCGGCGGTAAGCACGGTGTTTCCATCAAATTCATTGTGAAAAATCATCATGGTATCGAACAGAGGATTACGTCCGCGCGGTAATTTCGCCGATAGCTTCTCTACCATCCGGTCGAATGGAAAATCTTGATTCTCATAGGCGTTCATCATCGTGTCATTCAGAACAAGCAGTTGGTCGAGAAGACTGATCCGGTCTTGGAACCGGACCCGGATCGGCAGGAAGTTCGTGAACATGCCTATTAAAGGCTCCACATCGGCATGCCGCCTGCCGGCCACCAGAGAGCCGACTGTAAGGTCATGCTGGCCGGTATATTGATGCAGTACAATCGTATATAGATGAAACAAAAGCACGTTAATCGTGACATTTTGCGATTTGGCCAAAGCGTTCAGCCGGTCTGCGGTTTCCTTCGAGATGTTAATCTTGTGCGCTCTGCCGACAAAGGACTGGAATTCGGGCCTCTCGAAGTCATACGGCATGTTCAGCACGGGGATATTGTGCCGGAATTGATTCATCCAATATTCCTCTTGCTTCCGAATAACGTCCCCGCTCAACAGGAGGTGCTGCCATTCCGCGAAGTCCTTGTATTGAATGCGCAGAGGAGGAAGATCTTTCCCGGCATACAGATCGCTGAATTCTTTGATAAACACATTCATTGAAGCGCCGTCCGAAACAATATTGTGCATATCCATAAACAGCACATGTTTCTCGGGCTCTATTCTGACAAAAAGGGCGCGAATAAGCGGGGCTTGGCCCAGGTCGAACGGCCTGATAAACTTCCGCATAATTTTCTTCAAGTCCTCTTCGTCCGCGTCCAGGCGTTCAACGGTAAACACGAAATTCTCATGAATACGCTGAACCGGTTCTCCATCTACCATATGAAACGAGGTTCGCATGTTCTCATGACGGTGAATCAATTTAATGAAAGCCTGCTCAAAACGATCCGCTTCCGCTTTCCCGTGCACCCACAAAGCCATCGGCATGTTGTATGTAGTTACCGAGCCGATTTGCTGATGAATGAGGAACGTACGTTTCTGTGCAGAGGACAACCGATAGTAAGGTTTGCTCTCCGCCGGTTCGATCGCTAAATATTTATTCTTAGCCATCTGCCCGATATGACGGGCAAGTGCACTTATCGTCGGCATGTTGAATATATCCGACAGAGTCAGCTCCACATCAAGTTCCTTGTGAATCTTGGTGACCAGGCTGGTCGCTTTCAAAGAATGACCGCCTATTTCGAAGAAATCCTCGTGAATTCCGATATCCTCCAGGCCGAACAGATTGCGCCATATGCCGGCCAACGTCTCTTCAAGCGGGTTGCTCGGTTCCGATAATTCTTTTGGCGCCTCTTTCCGGTCATTCCGCTCCGTAACGGGGCTTTGTCCTGCGTTCTCCCCCGGTGAGTCCGTGTGGACGATCCGGATTCCTTCTTCATCGAGCCAGTAACGGCGGCGGTCAAACGGATAAGTCGGCAAAGGAATACGGTTTCTCTTCCCATCCCCGTAGAAGCGGGTCCAGTTTATTTTTAGGCCGGCATTCCATAAACGTCCCACTTGAAGAAGAAGATGAGCGATATCAGACGTATTCTGCTTCGGGTGACGTATCAGATTCACAATAAGGAGCTCCTTATTCCCCTTGGCTGAGCTCTTGGAGAATTCATTATGGCTCTTCGCAAATGCGGTCAGAGCATTGCCTCCTCCAACCTCTACAAACACAGCGTCCATCTCGGCCAGCAGGGTGCTGAGTCCGTCGGAGAACCGTACGGTACCGCGCAGATGCTGTGCCCAGTAAACGGGATCGATTGCCTGCTCATCCCGGATCCAAGTCCCCGTGACGTTAGAAATGAAGGGCAACTGCGGTGCGTTCAGCACAAGCTTGCCGACCTCGCGCTCATAGGGCTCCAGAATCGGTTCCATCATGGCGGAATGGAATGCGTGTGACGTGTGTAGACCACGGCATTCGATTCCTTTCTTTTCCAAGGAAGAGGCCAATGATTCAACCGCTTCCGAAGGGCCTGAAACAACGCACATAGAAGGAGCGTTCACCGCAGCCAGTGATATGCCGCCGGACAACAGCGGAAGAATTTCCTGCTCCGTCAGCGGGACGCTCAGCATGAGACCGCTTGGCAGACTCTGCATCAATCGACCGCGAAGAGTAACGAGCCGCACCGCATCCTCCAGCGAGAATACGCCTGCCAGACATGCGGCGACGTATTCACCTATGCTGTGCCCGATCATGGCCTGCGGCTGTACACCCCATTTCATCATGAGCTTGGCAAGTGCATATTCGACCGTAAACAGGACCGGCTGGGCAATGTCAGTCCGGTTAATAAGTGACGTATCGGGATCATCGGCGGATGGATATAGAACCCGCTTCGCTTCATGGCGGATCTCATCTGGCAACAGCTCAAAGCAGCGGTCCGCCTCCTCCCGGAACACCGGCTCCTGCTCATACAATTCCCTGCCCATTCCGGTGTATTGCGAGCCTTGTCCGGAAAACATGAATACGACCGGCGGTGCATCGGCTGCGGCAAATCCGCTCTGGACATCGGATGATCCGGGCTGAGCCAGCAGCATGGCCGCTTCATTCGCGCTGCCGCAGACAAGCGTTCTGCGATGCGGGAAAGCCGCCCGTCCCTCATGGAGTGTATACGCCAAATCGGCTAAGCATACGCCGGGGTTCTCCTGCAAATGCAGTGCTATACGCTCCGTCAGTTTGTCGAGCGACACTTCCGTCTTAGCCGACAGGGAGATGAGCTGCGCCGACCTGCCCGTAGAGGAAGCGGAAGCCGGCGGCGCTTCTTCCAGGACAATGTGGGCATTCGTGCCGCCGATGCCAAAAGAACTGATGCCGGCCCGAAGCGGGAAGGAGTCGTTGGACCAGTCTTTTAACCGGTCGTTGACATAGAATGGGCTGTTCTCAAAGTCTATTTTGGGATTCGGCCGTTCATAGTGAAGTGTAGGAGGCAGCTGCTTATGGGCCAGAGCAAGCACTGTTTTAATAAATCCCGCTACCCCTGCTGCGTTGTTTAGATGCCCGATGTTGGACTTAACCGAGCCGATGCCGCAGTATCTCTTCTTGTCCGTTTGAAAAGCGGTTTTCAACGCTTCGATTTCGATTGGATCGCCAAGTGTCGTGCCTGTGCCGTGTGCTTCGATATAGGAGATGCTTTCCGGCTCCACCTCAGCTATATGATGCGCGGCACGGATTACGGATGCCTGACCTGATGTACTCGGAGCGGTATAGCCTACTTTCCTGCTGCCGTCGTTATTGATCGCTGAACCTTTAATTACAGCGTATATATGGTCTCCGTCCGCAAGCGCATCCTCCAGCGGTTTCAGGACGACAATCCCGGCGCCTTCACCGAAGACGGTACCTGCCCCTTTTTCATCGAAGGCCCGGCAGTGACCGTCTGGCGAATTAATCATGCCTTCCTGATAAAAATAACCGGCTTTCTTAGGCAGCTGTATCGACACTCCTCCGGCCAGCGCCATGCTGCACTCTCCGCTAAGCAGACTTTGACAGGCCAGATGGATGGCGACGAGCGATGTGGAACAAGCCGTCTGCACCGTAAAGCTCGGTCCCTTCATATTCAGCTTATAGGAAACGAGCGTGGCCATATAATCGCGCAGATTCAGCATAGCCGTCTCCAGGGTGGCGGATTCCTCCGCTGTCCCCAGCCCTTTGAACGCGCGCATGAACCAGTTGGAATTGAAAGCCGCGCCTGCATATAACCCGATTGAGCCTCTGTATGTTCTGGGATCATACCCCGCTTGTTCAAGCGCTTCCCAGGAGCATTCGTGCATAAGACGGAACTGCGGATCCATTAGCTCCGCTTCGCGGGGTGTATAATCGAAGAATTCGGGATCGAAGTACTCGAGATCATCGAGTACTCCCTTGGCCTTTACATAATTGGGGTGAGACACCGCCGACACATCAATGCCTTCCTCCAGCAGCTCTTCGTCACTGAAAAAAGAGATACTTTCCTTGCCGCTGCAGAGATTATTCCAATATTCCCGCAAGTTTTTGGCTCCCGGAAATCTGCCCGACATGCCGATTACGGCAATTTCCGATCCGTTATAGTCGCTACCGTTCGATATGCTCATAGCAAGACCTCTCCTTTGCGTCTTTTTTCTTTTTGCTGCTGCTGCCGCTTTCTTCCTTTCGCAGCGGAGTCGATCATTTGATTTTCCATCTCCGCCTCCTCCGCCTCGTCTTCTTCGCTGGGTGTAAGGCGTTGAGCTAGCGCATGAATGCTTGGATAGGTGAACATATCAACAACGGCAATACTCTCGTCCAACGCTTCATTTAGTTTGGCGGTCACTTGAATCATATCCAGTGAACTTGCTCCCAGATCGAAGAAATTATCGTGGATACCAACCTCGTCAATACGGAAAAATTGTTTCCACACCTCCGCTATCGTCTTCTCGACCCGATTACGTGGTGCCGCATAAGGTGTGGTCAGGTTCGGCCTGCTGAATGAAGCGCTGCCTGCCGCATGAGTGTCTTCCTGCTTGCCCGCGTGTCGGATCCATTGATCGATCCGCTTCTGAAGATCACCGGTAGATACAATAATTTGATTGCTGCCGCATGGACTGTAGACGTACCTGAACAAATCAGGCGCCTCGGCAGGCGTTATCGCCAATTCGACAAGCGACTCCCCGATCGTTGAGCGGTGCTCTTCCCAGAACTCCCACGCATCCCAATTGACGCACAACCACTTCGTACCGCCTGCCCGGTTCTGTTTGCGGGCAAAGGCATCCATGTACAAATTCGCTGCCGAATAAGCGCTGAATCCGAGTCCTCCGAGTATGCTGGCAATGGAGGAGAACAGGATGCATATCTCCGCTTCCCTGTCGGCAATTAGCCTGCCCAGCGTCTGCAAACCCTGGACTTTGGCGCGGAACTGCTCGTCGGACTGGTCTCCGCTGATATTCTCAATTGCGCGGAAAGATTCTCCGCCTGGAAGACCCGCCGCCTGCACAACCCCATGGAGGCGGCCATATTCACAGTCTATGAACTTGAAGACACGGCTCATCTGTTCTTCATTGGACAAGTCGGCCTGCAAATAGGTCACCTCAGCGCCGAGTTCTTCCAAATGCAGCACACGCCTGATTTTGCGGGCGAGCGGATGCTCCTCCTCGTGTTCGGCCAGGCAGCGCGTATATTCCTCCCTCTCGGGAAAGCTTGAACGTCCGGTAAGAATGAGCCGAGCACCGTAATTTCGCGCCAGGAACTCTGCCGTCAGCATTCCGATTCCTCCGAGCCCTCCCGTAATCAGATATACACCCTGCTCCCGAAATGGAGCCGCCCGGGTATCCGACTGGCGTAGTCCCACCGGCTTGAAGTTCTGAACCCAGCGGTAATTCCCCCGATAAGCGGTGAGCAGATCCGAGGAAGGAGCCGATAATTCCCCGATGACATTGCCAGCGATTCGCCGTCTATGCTTAGCCTCCTGCGGTACATCAATATCAATGCTTACACATGTAATTCCGCTGTATTCCTGCTGAATGACCATACATGGGCCGAGCAGCGTCATTTTACCCGGAGACAGCCTCTCCATCCCCGTTACTTCCTGCATCCCTGAAGACACGACTGCTATACGGACGGCCTCTGCTTCCTTATGCTTGCGCAGTGCCTGAGCCAAATAGATCAGACTGTAATAGCCCTCTTCTTGCTGACGGCGTTCAATCGCCTCCGCATCGGAGTATTCCTTTTCCTCTTCTTCCTCCCCAGAGGAAGAAACATTCCAAAGGTGAGCGACTCTGTCGGGTACGAAATCCTGTTTCCGCAGCTCATCCAGCAGCCGGATATAATGCTCTGCAGATCCCGGGACAAGCGTGAACGTTCCATTCTCATGCGCACCGAATGCGTTACCCGCCTTAACCATCGCGACACGGTCTCCCTCACTCTGAACACATGCAGCCAATTCGTCCGCGATGCCGCAATTATCCGTGAATACAAGCCAATTGTGTCCGTTCTGCTGCCTTTCTTCCGGATGCTCCTCCAGCAAGGCACGTTCCCAGGAAGGATAATAGAACCAGTCCGCCATATTGGGGTTCTTACCGCCTCTTCGCGCCGAGGAAGAACGTGCTCCAGGTAACGGCTGCTGTTCATCATCAAGCCAATAGCGCTGGCGCTCCATCGGATAGGTTGGCAGCTCGATTCGTCTGCGCCGTTCATGGGCGTAATAGCCCGTCCAATCGATGTCGATACCCGCCAGCCAGAGACGTCCGATTTTGTTCAACAAATGCTCAGTATCAGATACGGCTTCCTGGGGATGTCTCAGCATATTGACAATAATCCGCTCACGTGATCCTGCTTCATGCTTACGCACGAACGTGCTGAGCGAATTACCCGGACCGGCTTCAATGAATACAGAGCGCGGGTTATTCAACAGTTCCGCAAGCCCGTCCGCAAACCGCACAGTCGATCGCAAATGCCTGACCCAGTAATCCGCATCCGAAGCTTCCTCCGGTGTGATCCAAGTGCCGGTTACATTGGAAATAAAGGGCAGCAGCGGCTCTTTCAGCGGGATAGACCGAACTTGGTCCGCGAATGCTGTCAGTATCGGATCCATCATATGAGAATGAAAGGCATGAGATGTGTGAAGAAGACGGCAGGCGCAGCCTTGGTCTTCCAGCAGCCGTGAGAATGCTTGGATCTGCTCCGACGTGCCGGAAACAACGCACAAGGAGGAGCTGTTGACTGCCGCCAGCGCAAGATGATCAGGCAATAATGCGCGGAGTTCCGCTTCCGGCATCGCCACACTGAGCATAGATCCCGCCGGCAGCCCCTGCATGAGACGGCCCCGAAGCGCTACGAGCTGCAGCGCATCTGCCAGCGTGAATACACCCGCCAGACATGCTGCCACATATTCGCCGATGCTGTGGCCCAGCATCGCTTCCGGCCGGATGCTCCATCGGATGAGCAGCTTGGCAAGCGCATACTCGATCATAAAGAGCACAGGCTGCGCGATATCCGTCCGCATCAGGAGATCCTCCCGCACCGCTTGGTCCGGTTCGTCAGCATACAGTAAGGCCTTTAAGTCAACCTGCATATACGGTTGAACGAGCTCGAAGCAGCGATCAAGCTCCTCCTTGAATTCAGGTTCGCTGCGATAGAGCTCCCGTCCCATGCCAACGTACTGCGAACCCTGGCCGGGGAACATGAATACGACAGATCGGGTTTGCGCCTCCGTTTGGCCTTCGGCAATTTTATCGGCCCCGTTCGAACTCAATATGGCGGCCGCTTCTCCCGCATCCTTGCACACGAATGCGGCTCTCCATTCAAAAGCCTTCCTGCCTGCTTGCAGCGTATACGCCGCATCTGCCAGATTCACTTGCGGATGCTCTGTTAAAAAAGCAGCCAGTCGCGATTTCGACTCTGTCAATGCTGTAGGCGTTCTGGCCGACAAAAGCAGCAGTTTCTCTGCCCGGCCTGCGTCCGACGGCTCTCTTGAGGGAGCTTCCTCCAGAATAACGTGCGCATTCGTGCCACCGATGCCGAATGAGCTGACTCCGGAGCGCAAGGGATAACGGCTGCTTTCCCATGGCACCAGTTCTGTATTGACGACGAACGGGCTGTTAACAAAGTCAATATTGGGGTTTCCCCGTTGATAATGAAGACTCGGCGGAATCTGCTTCTCTTTCAGGGCCAGCACCGTTTTGATGAATCCCGCTGCTCCGGCAGCGCTGTTAAGGTGACCGACGTTCGTCTTGACTGATCCGATTCGGCAAAATCCCGTCTTATCGGTGCCAAAGGCTTCCTTCAAAGCTTCGATCTCAATGGGGTCCCCCATGCTTGTGCCTGTTCCGTGCGCTTCTACATAGGTGATACTTTCAGGCTCTACACCCGACATCCGGTGTGCCGCACGGATTACCTCGGCTTGTCCCTTAGTGCTCGGAGCGGTAAAGCCTACCTTGCGGGTGCCGTCATTGTTCAAGCCGAAGCCCTTGATAACGGCGTGGATCACATCCCCATCCGCAATGGCATCACTAAGCCGCTTCAGGATGACGACACCGACACCGTCTCCGAAAACAGTCCCTGCCGCCTGCTCGTCGAAAGCCCGGCAATGCCCGTCCGGCGATTGAATCATGCCGTCTTCATACAGGTAGCCGGACTTATCCGGTACGCTGACAGTGGAGCCGCCGGCCAGCGCGATGTCGCACGCACCTGCCAGCAACCCTTGCGAGGCTAGAACGATATTAACCAGAGACGTGGAGCAGGCGGTCTGCATAGAAATACTGGGACCACGAAGATTGAGTTTATAAGACAGCTGGGTGCTGAAAAATTCCCTGTCGTTAAGTAGCATAGCGCTGAATCGTTCCGTTCCGCCCAAAGCAGCCGCAAAGCGGGAAACCCACTCCAGATTCGGAGTTGCCCCCGCATAGACGCCGATAAGTCCCGGATAGGTGTCGGGATTGTAGGCGGCCGATTCGATCGCCTCCCATGCGCATTCGTGGAACAGCCGCAGCTGCGGGTCCATAAGCTGCGCTTCCCGCGGAGAATAACCGAAAAACGCGGCGTCGAACTGATCGATCCCGTTCAAAGCGCCTTTGGCTTTTACATAGGAAGGATGGGATACCAGCTGCGGGTCAACGCCTGCCTGCACCAGCTCTTCGTCCGTGTAGAATGTGATGGACTCCACGCCGTCGCGCAAATTGCGCCAGAACTGGCCGATGCTGTCCGCACCAGGGAATCTGGCGGCCATACCTATGACCGCAATCTCAAGTCCGTTCTCCCCGGCGGCTTCACGCTTCGCTTGTTCCCCCGTCCCGCGCAGATCTCTTTCCCGGACGGAAATTGTCCTCATCCGCTCGGAACGCGCCATACCTTCGGCAATGACATTCCGGCGCTCTCCGGCCTCTTCAACCGCTGCCTCGGTTTCCTGTCCGTTCTCACGCAAGAATGCCGCCAGGGTGCGGACAGAAGGGTAGGAATACAAGGTAACCACGGGCACTTCCCTGCCCAACACTCCCGCAAGCTTGTCAGCCAGCTGGGAAATATCGAGCGAGCTTGCCCCGATTTCAAAAAAGTTGTCATTTATCCCAATATGCGCAAATCCGAAATGACTCTGGACAAGCTCAGTAACCGTCTGCTCAATAGCTGATGCGGGCAACAATCGGGCAGCTTCTGTCGGTTGTTTAACGGCTTCGTTCCCGGTCTCCGTTTCTGGACGGCCCGGTCTCCGCAAACCCGCTGCCTCGTGCACGCTTCCCAATGAAATTTGTGTGCCCTCTACAGAGTAACGCTGGCGTTCGAACGGATAGGTCGGCAGAGCAACTCTGCGGCGGCGTTCCGAGTCGTAATACTCTTTCCAATCAATCCGCACACCCGCAATCCACAGTTTGCCTATCTTCTCTAGTAAGAAAGCATCGTCCGCGGATTGTACCTGGGGATGACGGACGAGATGGAGCACTTCATGCTTACGCTCTGTGTCCTTCCCCTGTTGTTTACGAATGAAGCTGCTGAGAACATTGCCGGGCCCGATTTCAATAAATACGGCCTGCTTCTCTTTGAGCAGCTCAGCCGCCCCGCTTGCAAACCGTACCGTTTCCCGCAAATGCCGCGTCCAATATGCGGGGTCAGCGGCGTCTTCCGGCGTTATCCATGTCCCCGTCACATTGGATACATACGGGATCGAAGGAGCAAAGAGGTCTGCCTCCTTGACTTTGTCCGCGTACTCCTCCAATATCGGCTCCATCATGGCCGAGTGAAACGCATGCGACGTATGAAGCTTTCGGTGCACCACCTGCAGCCCTGTAAGTTTGGCTTCAAAGGAAGCGATGGCAGCATGAGCGCCGGAAACAACACATAGCTCCGGACTATTGACGGCAGCCAGCGCTAATTCGTCCGGAAGAAGCTCTAACAGACTTGCTTCTGAGAGGGATACGCTCAGCATTTCTCCCGGCGGCAGGCTCTGCATGAGCTTGCCGCGCAGCGTGACGAGCTTCAGCGCGTCCTTGAGCGACAGTACACCCGACAGGCAAGCAGCCGTGTACTCTCCGATACTGTGTCCGATCATTGCATGCGGCTTGACGCCCCACGACATCAATAGCTGCGCGAGCGAATATTCGAACGCGAACAATGCCGGCTGTGCCGCTTCCGTCTGGTTGATCCTGTCAGCCGCTGCCGCGCTATCCGCACTATCCGGGGCCCGGTACAGCAAATCCCTTGGGTCGGCGCCGCCCTGTGCTGTAATGATCTCGCAGCAGCGGTCCATTTCCGCCCGGAACAGCGGCTCCTTGCGGTACAAATCAGCTCCCATATTCACATACTGCGAGCCCTGCCCCGGAAAGAGGAAAATAACCTTGGCTTGATCTCTTTCCGATTCGTCCGTGTACACGCTGCCTTCGGCAGGCTTGTCCAAGCGATCCACAGCTTCACGAACATTGGAGCATACGAATGTTCTGCGCCAGCGGAATCGCTTGCGTCCCGTCTGCAGTGTATAAGCCACATCTGCCAGGTCGGCCTCGGGGCAAGTCCGCAGAAATTCGCCGAGATTGCGAGTCGCGCGCTCCAGTCCTTCCTCTGTCCGGGCAGAAAGCACAAGCAGCTTCAAATCGCGGCTGGCCGAACTCCCTCCCCCAATCGGGGCCTCCTCCAAGATGACGTGGGCATTCGTACCCCCGATACCGAATGAGCTGACACCTGCTCTCAGAGGACCTTCCGTTCTTTTCCAATCGCTAAGCTCTGAATTAACCCTGAAGGGAGAATTTTCAAAATCGATTTTGGGATTCGGTTTATGAAAATGAAGGCTTGGCGGGATTTGCCGATGCTTAATCGCCAGTACAGCCTTGATGAAGCCCGCGACTCCTGCCGCGGCATCCAAATGACCGATATTGGATTTGAGTGAACCGATTTTGCAAAAGCCCTTTTTATCCGTAGCGAATGCAGTCTGCAGAGCCTCCACCTCGATCGGGTCCCCAAGTACAGTCCCGGTTCCGTGCGCCTCTATATAACCGATGCTTTCCGGCTCAACCTCAGCCATCTGGTGTGCCGCGCGAACGACTTCCACCTGGCCGTTCGTGCTTGGGGCCGTGTACCCTACTTTCCGGCTGCCGTCATTGTTAACCGCCGAGCCTTTGATAACGGCATGAATTTCGTCGCCATCCCTAACGGCGTCTGCGAGCCGCTTCAGCACGACGATTCCGATTCCGTCGCCGAACAAGGTTCCGCTCGCGCCTTCGTCAAAAGGCCGGCAGTGGCCGTCGGGAGACTGGATCATCCCCTCCTGGTACAAATAGCCGGTAGTGCGCGGCAAATTGACCGAAACCCCTCCGGCCAAGGCGAGATCGCATTCGCCGGCCAGCAGTCCCTGACAAGCCAGATGAATGGATACCAGAGAGGTGGAGCAAGCCGTTTGCACGCTGACGCTAGGACCCTTCAAATTCAGCTTGTACGAAATCCGTGTCGTAAACGAAGGATTATTCAATTGCAGAATTTGAAAATGATCACTGGCATGGGCAGCATTCATAACTTGGCTTGCAACCCAATATGTGTTAGGGGAAGCTCCCGCGTACACACCGATCAGTTGATCCTCGGATTCGGGAGGGTGCCCCGCATTCTCAAGCGCCTCCCAGGCACATTCGTGGAACAGACGGAACTGCGGATCGATTAGCTCGGCTTCTCGCGGCGTGTAATCAAAAAACGGCGCATCGAACGATTCGACATCCTCAATCTGAGCCTTTGCTTTTACATACTGGGAATGCTTGAGCATCTCCGGAGCAATTCCTGCCTTCTGCAGCTCTTCATCCGTAAAAAAAGTGACCGATTCCTTGCCGGCACGTAAGTTTTCCCAAAATTCCGCCAGGTTCTTCGCGCCCGGAAATCTTCCTGCCATTCCGATAACGGCAATTTCCAAACCGGTTTCTCCGTACTTTTCGTTCTCGGCACTCATCTTGCCACCTCCTTCACGTTCTATCCCGTTTTTGCAGCCGCTTCTGCAGCCTGTGCTTTCCGTCTTTTATCAGCTCTGTGCGGTCCGCCGTCTCTTCCTGCCGATCAGTTCCCGCTTGCGCTCTTCGCAACAAGCCAGCGAGTGTATAGATAGTCGGATGGCTGAACATATCAACGACCGACACTTCCTGCTTAAGTGAACGCTGGATCTTGGAATTCATTTGAATCATATCAAGCGAGGTAGCACCCAGCTCGAAGAAGTTATCATGCAGACCGACTCCATCGATACCCAGATAGTCCCGCCAAAGCTCAGCTAAAGTCTGCTCCAGCTCGTCTTCGGGAATCACAAAAGACGTGCTGACATCGGGACGTTCGGCTCTGGCGGAAATTCCGCTCCGCTCCCCGTCCACAATGGATTGCAGGGATGAAGTGCGGGCGGCATGCAGCCGCAGACCCAAATCCGTCGTCGATACCGTTACCTGGGGCAGACGGCAGGCCAGTGCATACCGGAAAACAGCGATTCCTTCCTCCGGAAGCAGCCGGGTCTGCTTGTCCGCACCTTGAGCGGACACTCCCGCTTGCGCCGCAGCGACGGCGACTTCCAGTTCAGCCGCAGCAGCCATTCCGACGGTCTGCCACCCGTCCCAATCAACCGCGACGACATGCGTATCGTCCAGTGCGCGTTTGCGGTAGGCATAAGCATCGAGAAACGCATTGGCCGCGCAATACCCCGCTTGACCCAGGGCGCCGAGCACACTGGTCAGAGAAGAGCACAATAGTAGGAAGTCCAGCTTCCTTCCGGCCAGCACCCGCTCGAGGACACGCGTGCCGTTTACCTTGGCCGTCAATGCACGTTCCTCAATTTCCCGAGTCCGCCGCTGGATCAGCGCTCCATCGGCCGTTCCGGCCGCGTGGATGACGCCGTGAATCTCTCCGAAGCGTTCGAGAGCCCGAGCTACGGCCTGCTCCATTTGCTGCTCATCGCTTACATCTGCTTTGCAGACAAGCACCTCAGCCCCATACAGCTCCAGCTCCTCCAGCTTATTCAGTTGAATCGCCAGAGTTTCGTCGGCCGTATGTTTGGCGCAGTGACGCCAGTCCTCTTCGCCGCCTATTCCCGAACGGCTTACGAGTATAAGCTTCGCTTTCACAGTCTTCGCCAGATGCTCCGCCAAGGTCATTCCTATACCGCCCAAGCCTCCGGTTATAAGGTAAACCCCCTCTTTCCTGAGACCGGAATTCGCTTCGTCAACGGAAGGAACCGGAATTGGAACGTAGGTCTGCACCCAACGGTTCGGGCCGCGATACGCGACGAAAATGTCGGCGGAAAAAGCGGTTAATTCGGCTTGCAGCCGGTCTAGCAGAGATTGCTGCCTATGTTCCGAATCCTCCTGCCGCAGCGAATCCGCAATATCAATGCTGCGGCAGCGCACGTTGCCGTACTCTTGCGGAATGACGAGGCATGCACCGAGCACCGCTGCTTGTTCCGGCATCAGCTGCTCTTCTCCTGTCACCTCTTGCATATTGGAAGTTATGACCGTAAGCTGCAGCTCTTCTTGCAGTCCGCACGTCCCGATCGCCTGAGCCAGTGCAATGAGGCTGTGATAGCCTTTACCCAGTACTCTTGTGCTGTGGGAATAGCTCCATCCTTCGGTGTTGACGCTCTCCTCAGTCAGCCAGGCATGAACAATGCGATCTGGTATTGTGCCAGCTTCCTTCAAATATTGCAGCAGCCGGGTATAATGCTCTTGTTGCCCCGGATCGATCCGATACGCCTGATCGTTCAGCCGGACGAACGAATCGGAAGGATATACCGATACGATGCGGTGACCAGCTTGCAATAAACCCGCAGCCAGCCGGGAACAAATCCCATGCTCTGGCGCAAAAACAAGCCAGGAGCTTGCTGCGTTCATACCGGCAGCCGCAACCGCTTCTTCGTTCAACAGGGAACGTTCCCAGATTGGCGTGTACAGCCAATCCCGAACGGCATCTTTTTTAACCAGTCCGGCAGCGTTTGAGGGCTTTGGCTGCTTCGTCTGCTTGCGGACAAGACCTTGCTTTAGAACATCCGTCTCAAACGGCGGATCAACCCAGTAACGCCTGCGCTCAAACGGATACGTCGGCAAGGCTGTCCGCTGACGCTGTTCGTTCGCATGGTATGCCTTCCAATCGGGCCGAGCTCCTTCCAGCCACAGACGCCCCACCTGCTGCTGCAAATAATAGTCGTCGCGCGCCTGCTCCTTCACATGCCGAACAAGATTGAAGACAGCATGCCGCTCTTTCTTGTCAGGATGCCGGCGCACAAATGCGCTTAATGTGTTGCCGGGACCGACCTCCACAAACACCGCCTTTTCGTCAAGCAGCAGCTCTCGGAGACCGTCGCCAAAACGGACGGTACCACGCAAATGCCGGGTCCAGTAGTCGGGATCGACTGTTTCTTCCTTCGTAATCCAGCTTCCGCTTACATTTGAGATATAAGGAATATCGGGGTCCTGCAGCTTCATCCCGATCAACTTCTGGCGAAAAGGGTCCATAGCCGGTTCCATCATGGCGGAGTGAAAGGCATGTGAAGTTTGCAGCCGTGTGCAGGCTTGCCCTTTCTCAGTCAGCTTTTCTTCCAGTAGCTCTATTGCCTCATGAGGTCCCGATACAACACACATCGCCGGACCGTTTACTGCCGCAAGCGATAGGCCTTCGTTCATGAACGGAATGAGCTCACGCTCAGGTAAGGGGACGCTTAACATCGCTCCCTCCGGCATACTGTGCATAAGTTTACCCCGCAGCACAACCAGTTCCAGCGCCTCTTCTACTGTCATAACTCCGGCCAGGCAAGCGGCCACATATTCTCCGGCGCTGTGTCCGATCATGGAGGCGGGCTTCAGCCCCCATCCGATCAGCAGTTGTGCCAGCGCATAGGAGAATATAAACATTGCCGGCTGTGTCACGTCCGTCTGCTTCAGGCGATCATTATGATCTCCGGCCGCTTCGCTAGCGGCGGGATACATCAAATCTTTTAAATCAACGTCCATCAACGGACGGATAAAGTCAAAGCAGCGGTCGGCCGCTACCCGGAATTCCAGCTCTCGGTTGTACAAATCCAGTCCCATATTGACATACTGCGCGCCCTGTCCAGGGAACATAAATATGAGCCTCGGCTGTTCATTGTCGCCAGCACGGCTGTACACCCGTTCAGGAGGCAAGGTGTCCAGCAGCGCAAGCGTCTCCTCCGCAGAAGAACTTACGAGCATACGCCTGTGTTTGAATGCCCTGCGGCCGATCTGCAGCGTATAGGCCGCATCGGGTAGAGATAGGCCTGGATTACTCCGCAAATACTCGCGGAAGCGTGCCGTAGCTTGCTCCAGGCCAGATTCAGTCTTCGCGGACAACAGGAGCAGCTGTGAGTCTCTGCCCTGAGCTCTTTCCGCCCGGGGAGGTGCTTCTTCAAGCACCACATGCACATTGGTTCCGCCGATACCGAACGAACTCACTCCGGCTCTCAGCGGGTGAAGCTCGTTCGTCCAGCTCGTGAGCTCTGTATTGACGATAAACGGACTGCCGGCAAAATCGATTTTGGGATTAGGCTTCTCGAAATGCAAGCTCGGCGGAAGCTGCTTGTGCATAAGCGCCAGCACCGTTTTGATGAACGCCGCAACCCCGGCAGCGCTATTCAAGTGGCCGATGTTCGTCTTGACGGAGCCGATCCGGCAGTACCCTGTTTTGTCCGTCTGAAAGGCCAGCTTAAGCGCTTCGATCTCGACCGGATCGCCCAGCGCCGTACCGGTACCGTGCGCTTCTATATAGCTGATACTCTCCGGAGCGACCCGGCTCATCCGCTGCGCCGCCCGGATTACCTCCGCCTGTCCCTCTACACTGGGAGCGGAGTAGCCCATTTTACGCGTACCGTCATTATTCGCCGCCGAGCCCTTAATAACCGCATAAATAGCGTCTCCGTCGGCTAATGCCTGCTTAAGCGGCTTCAGCACAACAACTCCCGCCCCTTCGCCGCCGACGGTTCCCTTAGCATTGGAATCGAAAGCACGGCAATGGCCGTCCGGCGAGCTGACCATACCTTCCTCGTATAAATAGCCTTCCGTCCGGGGTACCGTTACGGTAACTCCGCCGGCTAACGCTATCCTGCATTCGCCCGTAAGCAGTGCTCGGGAGGCCAGATGAATGGCCAAGAGGGAGGTCGAGCAGGCGGAATCGACACTCACACTCGTGCCTTTTAAATTCAGCTTGTGGGAAATTCGCGTGCTCAAGAAATCTTTGTCCGACAAAGCCAGTGCGGCGAACTGCTCGGCTGTGCTCTCGCTGCGCGAAAGCATGGCCACTAGCTGCCAGTAAATACTTGACGAAGCCCCCGCGAACAGACCGATGGCGCCGCTCGTCTGCTCCGTGTCGTAGCCTGCGTGCTCCAGCGCTTCATAGGCGCACTCATGGAAAATCCGCAGCTGCGGATCAATGACTTCTGCTTCGCGTGGCGAATAATCGAAAAAATCGGAATCAAACCATTCGGCATCCGGCACGAGCCCTTTGGCCCTCACATATCTGGAGCTTCGAATCAGCTCGGGATCGACGCCTGCGGCTTCAAGTTCGCTGTCGGAGAAGAAGTGAATCGACTCCCTGCCGTTTCTCAGGTTATCCCAATACTCGTCTAAATTCCGCGCTTCGGGAAACCGGCCCGCCATTCCGATCACAGCGATTTCCAGCCCGGTGGCCGCTTGCGTTTGTCTGCTTTTAGTCATCATGCGCCCCCTCCAGAATCAGCATCGTCTGCTCCATCGTTTCGAATCCCGCATCCATCTCCTCATTGTCCGCCATATCTTGGGGCATAGGTGCTTCCCCTTTTTCCAATCTCTGCAAGTAACCACCGAGCGCCGAAACCGTAGTGTACTGGAACATGACGGGTACCGGAATGTCATGCCCGAAGGTTTCCTTCAGCATATTCACCACCTGCACCAGCTGAAATGAGTTGCCTCCCAGGTCGAAAAATGTATCCTGCACTCCGACTCTGTCTTCGCCAACGGCCAGGACTTCGGCCCAAATCCGGACCAAAGTGCTCTCTATTTCACCCTGTGGCGCCACGTATTCCTTGCCGGTATGAACATGAGCTTTGGGATCAGGCAATGCTTTCGTGTCGAGCTTGCCGTTTGCCGTTACAGGAAGCTGATCCAGACGGACAAAATAGGCCGGGATCATATAAGCTGGCAGTTGTCCGGAGAGGTGATCCCGCAGCTTAGCAGCGGATAGATCATCCGCTCCGGTATAGTACGCACATAAAATGTTCTGCCCGCTCTCATCTTCCCTGATGCGGATAACAGCTTCGCGGACATCATCATGCCGTCGCAGCAGAGCTTCGATTTCCCCCGGCTCTATGCGGTATCCACGTACTTTGACTTGGTCATCCTGACGCCCCAAGTATTCCAAAGTTCCGTCCTGTAGCCAGCGTCCCCTATCACCCGTCAGATACAAGCGTTCTCCGGGAGCGAACGGATGAGGTACGAACTTTTCTCCGGTCAGCTCGGGTCGTCCGAGATAACCGCGTGCCAGACCCGCACCGGCAACACATATTTGACCTGGCATTCCTGGTGGAAGGAGCTGCAAATTAACGTCTAATATATAAACCTTGGCATTGTCGATCGGCCGGCCGATCGGAAGGCCTCCGGTATCCGGTTTAATTTCGGTGAACGTAGTCACGACTGTATTCTCAGTCGGACCGTAATTGTTGAACAACCTGTAGTTGGCCGGCTTATACCGCTTCAGGCGATCGCCGCCCGTTAACATGATTCGCAGCTTTGTCTGCTCCCGGTCCGGCAAATCCATAAATTGCTCGCACATCAGCGTCGGCAGGAAAGCGATGGTAATGCCGTTCTCTGTAAAAAAATCATCCAGTTTCTTAGCATCCAGTCTGATCTCGGAAGGCACGATATGAATACAAGCCCCTGCAAGCAGATAAGGGAACACTTCCCACACGGAAGCGTCAAACCCGAATCCTGCATACTTAATGCTGCGGTCCGCCGTAGTTACACCAAAAGCGCGATTGTGCCAGAACGACAGGTTAACAAGCGAACGGTGCTCAATCATGACACCCTTGGGGCGTCCGGTAGATCCGGATGTATAGATGACATAAGCCAGATCATCCGCCGAGCTCTCTAATGCCAAATTACTTGTTTCACCGGTAAACAATTTCTCATCATCCAGACAAAGCGTCTTGCGGCCTGTCGTTCTGCCGGTAAAAGCCCGTTGTGTCAGCACCACTTGTGCGCGACTATCATCCAGCATGTACCCCAGGCGCTCATCGGGATAGTCCGGATCTATCGGCAGGAAAGCACCGCCGGCCTTAAGGACGGCCATCATACCGAGCATCATGTCGGCGGAAGGCGCAAACAGCAGACCTACGATGTCACCCGCCCCAATTCCTTCGGCCCGCAGTATACGGGCGAGCTGATTGGCTTTCTCATTCAGCTCGCGATACGTCACCTGCCGCTCCCGGCTGGCGATGGCCGGCGCGTACGGAGTGCGTGCCGCCTGTTCTTCGAACAAGTGCTGAACGGTTTGCTGATCGGCAAATCCGGTTTGGCAGCCAGCGAGCGGTCCGAGAAGAACTTCTCTCTCCCCCGGCAGCAGGATGTCGATACGGTTCAGCGGAAGATCCGGATTCGCCAGTGTCTCGCGCAGCAGAAGCGTGTAACGCGCGACGAGTTTATTTATTGTATCGCTGCGGTAGAGCTGCGCGTTATATTGAACCGTACCGCCGATGTGCTCTTTCTCCCTATGAAAAGAAAACAACGTCGTCCATCTCACATTCCGGAAATAACGCTCCTCATGAATGTTACCCAGCAGCAAGGCCGCCTCGAATAGTGGATGAGCGATGGGATCATCCGCCTGCAGCGCCAATTGTTCCGCCACCATCTCCATCGGATAGCTCTGATGATCCACGGCAGCCACAATCGTATCCTGCATGTGAAGAAGACACTGTCTGAACGAAAGTGAATGATCGATCTTAACCCGCAAAGGCAGCACGGAATTGATAAATTCCGCCTCTTCCTTCTGCTTGTAGATCGGAGTCCCCAGCGAAACCACACTGCGACTCGACATTTTGGCCAGCAAGGCGGCGAGTACAGCGGCTAGCACAACATGAAGCTTTGAATCGGATTCGTTACTAACCTGGAGCAGGCGGTCCGTCAGTTCCTGCGGAAAAGTGAACGAAGCTTCTTCAACCGTCACCCCTGCTGCGCGCGTGTAATCGGCAGGAAAGCCGCTCTTGTCATATTCTCCGGACAATGCGGACAGCCAGTAATCCCTTTCCCTGCTTTTTTGAGACGCCGCTACTGCCAGCCGGTCCAAACGATTTTGTGGCCCCATCACTATTCCTCCCTTTCTTCCTCCGGGTCCGCTCATAGTCCGAACTCCCCCCGGGCTCCAGCAAGATAGACAGGCTCGGGCTCCGCTAAATGATGAGCAATCGTAATGTCGCTTAGCTTCTTGTCCGGATTTGCCAGAACATCGGATATAATATCCTGCATATAACCGGCAAAACGCTCAATCGTGTCCTGCAGGAACAAGCGGGTGCTGTATTCGAATTTGAAGGACAGTCTATCTCCGTCCTCCTCTGCGATCAGAGATAGATCAAAATGAGAGGCGTCATGAACGAACGGGAACGGCTCCATCGTTAAGCCGGGAATGCTCATCTCAGGGTTCTGCATATTCTGGAGCGCGAATACAACATCGAATACGGGGTTGCGTCCCAAATCGCGATCCTGCCCCAGCTGCTGAACCATTTCCTCGAACTGGTAGTCCTGATTGGCGAAAGCATCCAGTGTTGTGGCTCTCACCTTCTGGAGCAAAGCGCTGAAACTCATCTCTCCATCCAACTGATTACGAAGTGGAAGCATATTGACGAATTTGCCGATAATAAGCTGCAGAGACGGCTGTTTACGACCGATAATCGGTGTACCTACAACGATGTCTTCCTGAACACAAACTTTGGCCAGCATCAGATTAAAGACGGCGAGCAGCGTCATGAAGAGTGTCACATCTTCCTTCAGGCTGAGCGACTTCAGAGCTTGTGTCTGCTCTGTACTCAGTTCAAACGGAACACGGCTGCCGGCGAAATTTCTTGTTTCCGGACGCGGATAATCCGTACGCAGGGCTAACCGTGGAACTTCCTGCAGCTGATTCAGCCAGAATGCCCCCTGCCGTTTCTGCTCCTCTGTTTCCTTCATCCGGTTCTGCCATTCTGAGAAATCCTTATATTGCAGCACAAGCTCGGGCAATTCGCGTCCGGCATACAGGGCCATAAAATCGTTAACGAATATATCCTGTGATAAACCGTCCGACACGATATGATGAAGATCCACCATCAAGACGTGCCGCTCTTCCCCGAGTTTGATGAGTCCGGCGCGCATCAAAGGCGCACGTGTCAGATCAAAGGGACGCACGAACCTCGCCACTGCTTCGCTTATTCTCTCCTCGGTCTCCATTTCATTCTCAAGCGGTCCAGAGCCGTAGTTATAAGGTGCAAGATCGTCGCTGAAGTCCTCGTATTCAACCTCGAACGCGACGGTTTCGCTAATTTTCTGCATCGGTATTCCGTTAACCAGTTCAAATGAAGTCCGCAAGCTTTCGTGACGCTCTATCAGCTGCCGGAGTACTTCCTCCATAAGTGCCCTGTCGAGTCTGCCTTTCAGAATGCCTGCAACAATTTCGTTATATCCCGTATGACCCTTCTCCATCTGCTGGATTAGGTACAGGCGCTTTTGCGCGGAGGAGAGCTCGTAATATTCACGCGTTTGAGCCTTCTCAATATCGTGATAGCTGCTTTTTTCCGCCTCATCGATATATGCGGCCAGCTGCTGGATTGTCGGTATATTGAAAAAGACCGGCAAGCTGATTTCCACCTTCATTTCTTTATGAATCCCGGTTACGGCCGTAATCGCTTTGAGCGAATCTCCCCCCAGTTCGAAGAAGTCATCCTGCACTCCGATCCGGTCAATCCGGAAAAACTGCTCCCACATTCCGCAGAGCTTGCGCTGGGACTCCGTTACGGGAGCTATATATTCTCCGGACAGCGCGGGACGGGTGTAGAAGCCGCCTTCTCCCTGCGGAAGCTGCGCTTCTTCCTTGGCCGTCCGTTTCACCCACTTGTCGATACGGTCCTGCAAGCTGCCGGTCGACAGGACGATCTGACTCGCTTCCCTGACCGACAGCAAGCGCTTCAGCAGCTCAGTTCCCTCTTCCGGTGCAATAAGCAGCTCCGATATCGAGGTGCCCGCCTGCCCGTGAATCGTCTGCTCTTGTTCCAGCTGCCAGCCGTCCCAGTTGACACTGGTCCAAGCCGTGCGCCGGCGGCGATTGCGATCATGTACATAAGCGTCCATAAAATGGTTCGCTGCCGCATAGGCGGTAAAACCCAATCCGCCGAGCATCGGAGACAGCGACGAAGCCAGCAAGCAGAAATCAAGCTCTTTGTCAGCCAGCAACCCATCCAAAACAAAGAGTCCATATAGCTTTGCTTGGAAATGCTGCTCACTTAACTCCTCGTCTGTCTCCTCAAGCATCCGAAATGCCGCTTCGCCTGTCATTCCGGCTGTATGAATAACCCCGTTCAATGAACCGAATGCCGCCTCGGTTTGCCGGATGGCCTCCTTCATTTGCTCATGATCCGACGAATTCGCGGTAAGCACGAGCACCTCGGCTCCGTGAGATTGAAGCTGCTTAAGCTTGCCGATCTGGACACTTACGGTATTTTCTGCGCCGTATTCGGCAAGCCATTGATCCCATTTATCGTTTGACGGAAATGAGGTGCGGCTGGTAAAGACAAGCTTCGCCTGTACGCTTCGGGCCAGATGACCTGCAAGAACTTGACCGATATATCCCAAGCCGCCTGTGATCATATAGACGCCGCCTTGACGGAGCCCCGCCGCTTGCGCTTCAGGTTCCGCTACCCTAACCGGTTCATAACCGAGCACCCAGCGTTCGTTGTCGCGATAGGCGGCCGCCAATTCGAACCGGGCGGCGCCAAATTCGTCCAGCAGGCGGCGGATCAGTTTTTCCCTCTGCCAGCTTCCCGCTTCCGGCAGGTTAATATCTATACTGTGACAATGAATGTGCGGTAGTTCCTGCGGAATAACCCGGCAGGGTCCGAGCACAGTCGCCTTCTCAGGATAGAGGACCGATTCGCTGGCAATAGCCTGCATATTATCCGTCAGCACCCACATGCGTATTTCATGCCCCGCAGCTTGTTTTTTCAGCGCTTTGCCCGTGTATAACAAGCTGTAGTACCCACGTTCTTGAGTGGACTTCAGCCACGATACACCATTGTTCCGCGAGGCAGGAGCAGAGATTCCCCAAGTGTGAAGCAGCAGGTCAGGCAAGGTACCCCCCGCTTCCAGATCATCAAAAAGCTTCTTATAATGATGTTCATTTTGCGGATTCAGGGTATATTGATGAGCTGACGCCTGCTCGTAGTGCTCACCCGCACTCACTACAATGATTTGTCCTCCACGTTCGGCGAGTGACTCCGCAATGTCGGCCGCCAGACCGTATTCGTCGGCGAACAGGAGCCAATTTCCGGCTATGTTAGCGTTTATGCCGGCAGAGCCTGGAAGAAGCTGCTCTTTTGTCCAAGTCGGCACATAGAACCAGTCGGTCATGTCGGGCAGCTTGGCCAGCTTGCCGCCTGAACCCTGAAGCTTGCTCTTGGCGCTTCCCGGCGGCAGTGAAGTTCCGGCAGATGATTCGATCCAATAGCGCTGTCTGGCGAACGGATAAGCAGGCAGAGAGACACGCAGCCGCGTTCCTTCTCCATGAAATGCTCTCCAATCGGCGGACTGGCCGTAAAGCCACATTCTCCCGATGCGGTTAACGAGCAGTGAAGTGTCCGGTATACTGCTCTGCGCGGGTGGTACGAGGTTGAGTGCCTGCTGTCCGCGCTCTGTGTTAATGTAGCGACGCGCCAGAAGTGTTAAATCCTGTCCGGGACCGATCTCCACGAACAGTCTGCCCGGCTGCTCTACAAGCCGTTCAATGCCGTCCGCAAAACGTACGGTATCGGTCATGTGCCGGGTCCAATAACCCGGGTCTGTCGCTTCTTCATCCGTTATCCAGTTGCCTGTCGTCGTGGAGACATACGGTATTGCGGGCGGATTCAAGCGCACCTGCCGGACGGCTTCGGCGAACGGCTCCATCACTTCGTGAAGAAGAGAAGAATGTGAAGCCGTCGATACCGGCAATCTCATACAAACGTACTTGCCCGCCTTCATTTCCTGCTCGAAAGCGGCAATTTCTTCTTCAGGGCCGGATACAATGCAGGAGGGTCCGTTCACGACGGCCAGTGATAAGGACCCGCTGAGAAGGGGCTTGAGATCCCGCTCCGGAAGAGGTACGCTGAGCATCCCCCCTGGCGGCACCTGCTGCATAAGCTCTCCGCGCAGTATGATGAGGCGCATGGCATCTTCCAGAGACATGACGCCAGCCAGGCAGGCAGCCGCATACTCGCCGAAGCTGTAGCCGATCATCGCATCCGGCTTCAGTCCCCATGACAGGAGAAGACGCGCGAGCGCATATTCGAACATGAGCATGGCTGGCTGGATATGCTTGGTCTGGTTTAATGAATGAGTGATTACCGCCGTCTCCGCTTCTGCGTCCGGATACAGCATTTCCTTCATATCAGAGCCGGTAAGGTCAAGATACAGACGCAAGCAGCGGTTCATTTCTTCCCGGAACACGGACTCGGTCTCATACAAACCCTGCCCCATGCGGATATATTGCGATCCTTGCCCGGAGAACATGAACACGATTGAACCGCGCTCCTCCCCGGCCGTGTGGGAAATTACTCTCCGTGTATCGAAGCTTGCTCTGTCGGCAGACGGCGTCAGTGCCGCTGCTGCTTCCTCTACCGTGCTGCATGACAGCATACGGCGGTATCTGAAGGGATGCCGGCCGGTCTGCAGGGTATACGCAATGTCGGCCAGATTCGCCGAAGGATGCTCTTGGAGATAGGCGCCCAAATTAGCCGTCATCGAATCAAGCGCAGCCGGTGTCTGTGCGGACCATACCAGCACCTGATTGGCCCCCCCCTTCCCTGCGCCTTCCAATAGGGGAGCCTCCTCCATAACGACGTGAGCATTCGTTCCGCCTATTCCGAAGGAACTGACGCCGGCGCGCAGCGGATGGCCATCGCTGCGCCAATCGGTCAGGCCGGTATTGACCACGAAAGGACTGTTCGCAAAATCAATATTCGGATTCGGGGTCTCATAATGCAGGCTTGGCGGAAGCTGCTTATAATGAAGCGCCAGTGCAGTCTTGATCAATCCGGCCACCCCTGCTGCGGCATCCAGATGTCCTATGTTTGTTTTTACGGAGCCGACACGGCAAAACCCAGTTTTATCTGTCTGGAATGCCTTCGTCAGCGCTTCGATTTCGATCGGATCGCCAAGCGTAGTTCCCGATCCGTGCGCTTCTACGTAGGTGATACTCTCGGCCGGAACTCCTGCTGCCTCCTGGGCTCTGGCGATAACATCCGCCTGACCCTGCACGCTTGGCGCCGTATAGCCGACCTTACGGCTGCCGTCATTGTTGATGGCTGAGCCTTTGATAACCGCGTAGATCCGGTCACCGTCGGCGACAGCCGCATCGAGCGACTTGAGCGCCGCGAATCCGACTCCGTCCCCGCCTATCGTCCCTTTTGCTTTGGCGTCAAAGGTACGGCAATGACCGTCCGGCGATTTAACCATACCTTCTTGATAAAGATAACCGGATTTATGAGGAAGTACGATGGACGCGCCGCCGGCCAGAGCCAGATCGCAATCCCCGTTAAGAATAGACTGGCAAGCCAGATGCACAGCTACCAGAGAGGTGGAACAAGCCGTTTGCAGACTGATCGCAGGACCTTTTAAATTCAGCTTATGAGAAATACGGGTGCTGACCGTGTACGAATCGTTCAGCGAATCAACCTCAAACATGTCCGATAAGTTCCCATGCAGACGGTCAGACAACTGCGAGAGCCAGTGGAAATTGTTCGTGACCCCGGCAAACAGCCCGATAGAACCGACATGTCGCTGCGGATCGCATCCCGCGTCCTCCAAAGTATGCCAAGCGCATTCGTGCAGGAGCCGAACCTGGGGATCCATAATCGCCGCCTGATCGGGAGTATAGCCGAAGAAGGCCGGATCGAAGTGATCCATCTCATCCAGCACGCCTTTTGCTTTGACGAACTCCGGCCGTCCCAAGAGCTCACGGTCAAAGCCATACTCAGCCAGCTCATCATCCGTGAAGAACGAGATCGACTCTTTGCCCTGCTGCAAATTGCTCCAAAACTCACTAATATTCCGCGCGCCAGGGAATCTGCCGGCTAAACCGATGACTGCGATGTCCCTGCTGCCTTCATTACCGCGCTTCGAACTGCCGGATTGTGCCCGCGATGGTTGTTCGTTCATCTTGCCGGAGGCTGAGCCCTCGTTCTTCCGATCTGCCGATCGCTTAGTTTGGCCTGCCAAATGCATAGCCAGATCATACACGGTGGGGTATTGAAACAGCGTGACGATGGGGATTGTACGCTTCAATTGTCTTTGCAGCTTGCTCTGCAGTTGAATGAGGTTAATCGAATTACCGCCTACTTCAAAATATTTATCGTGGATACCGATTCGGTCCAGCTCAAGCACGGCTTTCCAGGCATCCGCGATCAGGCTCTCCAGCTCTGTCCTAGGCACTGCCGCTTCCTGAATCTCGCGGGGAGGTTCTACAAGCGCAGGCAGCGCCTTGCGGTCCAGCTTTCCGTTGGGCGTCAGCGGAATTTGATCCAGATAGACAATATGAGACGGTATCATGTAATCCGGCAATTTCGCGGCAAGATAAGCCCGCAGGTCAGACACGGACATCTGCTCGGAAGCGGCTACGTAGGCGCATAATTCCGTCTGAGCGCCCCGCTGTTGTACCGTCACCGCTGCTTCTTGCACGGATTTGTGCTGGAGAAGCATCGTCTCGATTTCACCGATTTCGATTCGGTGGCCGCGGATTTTTACCTGCTGGTCTATTCGTCCCATATATTCAATGGTTCCGTCTTCCAGCCAACGCGCCATATCGCCTGTCTTATAGATCATCCCGCTTGAGCGGAAGTGATCGGGTACAAATTTCTCCGCCGTCAAATCCGGCCGGTTCAAATAGCCGAGCGCGACTCCGTCACCGCCGACGATCAGCTCGCCCGGAATGCCTATAGGCAGCAGCTTATCATAGCGGTCGACGATATAAGCCGTGGAATTGCTGATAGGCCGTCCAATCGGTATATGCTCGTTGAATTCACGATCGATGCGGAAACAAGTCGAAATGACCGTGTTTTCGGTAGGACCGTACGCGTTCCAAATCGTCAGGCCGGGACATGCTTGCCGAACGGCCTCAATGTGTTTCGGGGAAAGTACATCGCCTCCGACGACCAGATTCCGGATCCCGGCGAACATTTCCGGACGCTGCTGGGCCAACTGGTTGAATAACGCCGGAGTGAGCAGCCCGCCCGAGATTGCATGCGTACGCAAAAAGTCATCCAATCTGGCATTATCCAGCAGGGTATGCTTGTCCGCAATGTGCAGGCTGGCCCCGTTTAAGAGCGCGCCGAACACCTCGAATGTCAGCGCGTCAAAGCCGATTGCTCCTGCCTGAAGAATGCAGTCCCGCGCTTCGAACTGGACGTAGTTCGTGTTCCGGACCAGCCGCACGATGCCCCGGTGCCCGACAATGACGCCTTTAGGCTTACCGGTCGAGCCGGAGGTATACATAACGTAAGCGGGATGTTCGGGCCCGCCCGCCGGAGGCAAATCGGCAGCTTTGCCGCGTTGAAGCAGCACTTCGTCCAGTTTCAGCACTTGAACATCTTCAGGTATCAGAACCTCAAGACCGGGAGAAGCCAGCACCTGGCGCACACTGCCATCGGACAGCATGTAGGCGATCCTGTCGGCAGGATGAGCGGAATCAAGCGGCAGATAGACGCCTCCCGCCTTGAGAATACCGAATATCCCGGCAATCAGTTCGGTGGATCTGCTTGCCATCAAGCCCACAACCTGACCGCTTTCCATACCTTCCGCCTGCAGCGTGCGGGCAATCCGGCCCGCCTGTTCATTCAGCTCCCGATACGTATAGGATTGCCGCTCATCTGTTACAGCCGTGCTCTCAGGAGACAACAGCACCTGTTCCTCGAACAGCTCATGAACGGTTTTCTCACTGGGATAATTCGAAGTTGTCAGGTTGAATAACAGAATTTGTTCCCGCTCTTCATGGGTAAGAATGCCGATATCTTTAAGCCTTGTCTCCCGGTACGCGGTAACCTGAGTGGAAGCTTGGATAATTTGTTCAAGAATGTAGAGATAGTGGTGAGCAATTTTCTTGACCATATCCTCTTGATACGCCTGCTTATTGTATGAAAAGGTTATTTCAAGCTTTTCAGTTACTGTAATGCGGAGTGTCAGATCGAACTCGGTCTCTTCCTCAATATGATGAGGCTCCATCGTAAGCGGTCCGCCGGTGCTTGTAACGACTTCATCAAGCGGATAATTCTCCACTACAACCAGAGAATCAAACGGACTTCCTTCAGTCCTGAGCTCTCCGTAAGTTTTGATATCCGTCAAAGAAGTGTTCGCATGCTCTTCGCTCCCTTGAATGGAAGCATTCACCTCAGCCAAGAGCTCAGGCAGAATTTTGCCCGGACCGGCCGTCATGCGAAACGGCAGTGTATTGATGAATAAGCCGACCATGTGCTCCATTCCGGAAATACTCATATTGCGTCCCGATACAGTGGTACCGAACAATACATCGTCACTGTTGGTATAGTGCTGAAGCAAGATACCCCATGCCGTATAGAAAAGAGCGGCTTGCGTCACTTCTTCCGAACGGACCCATTGGTGCAGTCTGGCAGTGAAGGAGCGGCTCCGTTTTTCGGTGTATGCGGCCATAACCGGCGTCCCTGAAACTTTGGCGTTTCTTATAGCGATGGGCCGGTTCTGCATGTCGTGAAGATATTGGCTCCAGTAATTCTCTTGCGTTTGCTTGTCCTGCTGCTGAAGCAAAGAGATAAACTGCTTGAGCCGCGGCTTGTGCTGCCGCTCCGGCTTCCGCCCCTGCGCCAGCATAAGGTAGGCGCTCCGCCATTCTTTCAACAGAATTCCGGTGCTCCAGCCGTCGAACAAGATATGGTGAAAGCTCATCAGCAGCGTGTGTTTGCGCTCGTTCTGCGTGCACAGCGTCAGACGGAAGGGCACTTGATCCAGCTTGAATTTTTCCTTTTTATCGGCGGAAATCCGGTCTGCAATCAGTTCAGCTTGTACATTCTCGTCATAACCGGAATAGTTCTCATAACGAATAACGGGACGGTGCTCCCGCAGCACGATTTGAACAGGCTGGTTCACCTCTTCCCAGCGGAACAATGACCGCAGCGCCTCGTTGGTCTGCACAACGGATACCCATGCCTGCTCAAACAACGAGGGCTCCAGCTCCCCGCTCACGCTAAGTGCGATTAGCTCGACGTACTGCGTAGTTTCGGGATCTTTCAAGTATTGAAGCAGCATCCCGGACTGCATAGGGGACAGTGCCAAAATATCTTCAACATTGCTTTTGTCCAGCTTCTGAGGTTCCTTCACGCTATCACACATCCTTTCCTGTTCGAACTTCCTCCTGCTTCTTCACCGCATACTTGCGAAGTCCGTATTGAGAAATGACCTGCTGCTGAATTTGGCTGGTGCCTTCAATAATTTCCAGCACCTTGGCTTCCCGGAATAACCGTTCGGCAGGGTAACCGCTGCGGCAACCGTTGCCACCGTGTATTTGCACCGTATCGTTAGTGACCTCAACAGCCGCCTTCGATGTAAAATATTTGGCGATCGCTGTCTCGTCAACCGCTTCCGCCGCCCCGCTTTTGCGCATTTCACCTGCGGCAATGCAAAGCGTTCGCGCGGCATGAACCTTGGTGACCGCATCGCCAATCAGCCCTTTGATCAGCTGGAACTGGTGCAGCTTCTCACCGAACTGGGACCGCGATATCGAGTACGCAACCATCGCTTCCAGCGCCTCGCCTGCAATTGCCGCTCCTGCCCATGCAATGCTGTACCTGCCGTGATCAAGCGCCGTGGATACAATATAAGTAAAGCCTCCGCCAACGATTCCGAGCACGTTCTCCGCCGGGATCTTCACTTCATTAAGCTGAATCTCCGCAATATGAGCCGCCCGGTTGCCGAGCATGCCGGGCATCGGGATTGTATGCACCCCTTCACGTTCGCGCTCGACGATGAATGAGGTGATTTGCCCGCCCGAATCGGCTGCGATCACGACGAAAAAATCAGCGATAGCGGCGAAAGAAATCCACTTCTTGGTGCCATTCAGAATATAATGGCTCCCTTCTTTGCGGTAGGCGGTCTGAACGTTTTTCGCATCCGAGCCCACATTTGGCTCCGATAAGGCGAACGCGCCCAGCTTCTCGGCCCTCGCCATTGGCGGCAGCCAGTATCTTTTCTGCGCTTCTGTGCCGAAACGCAGTATAGTCTCTCCCAGCAGTGAGGTTTGAACGGTTATGAGAGCCCTCGTATTGCAGCATGCTTTGCCGATCTGCTCTGTAAATAGTCCATAGGCCACCGGGTCCAGTCCCAGACCGCCGTATTCCTCCGGCCAGCTGGCCGACAGATATCCCCGCTGTCCCATTCTGCCAATTAAGCTGCGGGGAAGCTCGCCTTTGACGTCGATTTCCCCTGCGATCGGCCGGATTTCCCGGGCGGCAAAAATTTTAGCCTCCTCTATGATTTGGGCGGCAGAAGCGCATGTCTGAGCAATCATCGCTTAGGCCTCCTGCTTATGCTTTTCGATTAGCTTTACGATGTTGTTAAGCGTGCTAAAATTGGCGATATCCAAATCCTCGTTACTCACCGTGAATCCGAACTCTTGTTCAATGTAGCTGAGAAGTTTCATCGCGAATAAGGAATTGACGAAACCCTTCTGAAAGATATGATCATCGTCGGTGAACACTGCCTCATCCTCAAATACAACCAGATTGCTTTCAATAAAACTGCGGATTTTATGTTTAGTTTCCATCTAGTTACCCCTTTCTCCCTGCAACCGTGACCAACACATCAATATAAGGCGGGAACGGCTGAATTTGATTTAAATTGTTCTCGAACAGAATATTTCCTTCACCGTCATTGGAGACTTCCGTAAAATTGGCGAAACGGTACGTAACATACATCATCTTGTTGCGGTCTGTCTGTTTGAAGTCGGCCCTAAGCACTTTTCCTTCGTTTTTCGCCTGCTGCATGATATAGGTGAGCATTACGGTACCAACTCCGCGTGACATCACCCTGCAGGACATAAGCATCATTTTCAGGTGCCAGCAGCTTTCCTTCAATTCGATCAGAGCGAGCCCGATTTTGCCGTAGGAGCCATATTTATCCGTCAATTCACATACCAGCAGAATATGATTATCCGATTGTCTGATCTTGTCCAGCTCTTCATAGCTGTACGTATAACCCGTCGCATTCAGCTGATTCGTGCGGATTGTCAGTTCCTCCGCCCGTTTCAAATCCTCCTCTCTCGCCTCGCTTATGACAAAGCGCATGCCGAGCGAGCTCAGGAACGCTTCTTGGGGCCCCGCGAACGATTCTTCTTCGCTTTTGCGCTCTATGTCTTCCAGATACATGACGCGTCGGCGTCTTGAATCTTCCGTAATGAACCGGGGATTCAGACGCGGGTGACCGAGCAATGTCTCGTATGGCGTCACATCCAGGCACTCAACCTCCGGATGGACGCTTAAGACCTCATCCCGTTCGAAGGGCTGATCGTCGATGAACAGAATCGTGTCCATCCCGATGTTCAGGTTCCCGCGTATTTTATCGATCGACATTGATTTGGCATTCCAATTGATTTCGGGATAAAGAAAATAGGTGTCGATACCAAAAGCCTTAAGCTTGTCCATCGCATGCTCCGTATCATTACGGCTTGCGATCGATTGCAGAATGCCGCGAGAATCCAGCTCCGCGAGAAGCTCCCGCATGCGCGGCTTTAGCTCGACCTCTTCCGACTCCAGCAAAATGCCGTCCCACATCGTATTGTCCAGATCCCAGATCACGCATTTGACTTCCTTTAGCTTTTCCGCTGCTCCATCCATCGTTATCCCTCCCTACTTGCTGTAATCGAAAAATCCTTTTCCTGATTTTTTGCCCAGGTAACCGGCATCCACCATCTTTACAAGCAGCGGGCAGGGCCGGAACTTCGGATCCTTGTAGCTGTCCTGCAGCACCAGCAGTGAATTGAGAATGGTGTCCAGGCCGATCAGATCGCATGTAGCAAGCGGCCCCATCTTATGGCCGAAGCCCAGACGGAAAATCTTATCGACATCCTTCGGCTCTGCGACTCCGTCCTGCACGGTCCAGACGCATTCGTTGATCGTCAGCATGAGAACACGATTCGTCACGAAACCGGGAAAATCTCGAACAACTACCGGGACTTTATCGAAAGATTTCAAAAACTGCTCCCCGGTGGCAACGGTCTCGTCGGAAGTGTGCTCGCCCCGGATGACCTCGACCAGTTCCTTCATCGGGACCGGGTTCATGAAATGCATACCGATAACATTCTCCGGTCTTGGCATTAACGAGCCCACCTTCGTAATGGAAATGCAGCTTGTATTAACGGCATAGATTGTATGTAAGCCGCATACCTTGGACAGCTCCGTAAACACCGCTTTCTTAAGTTCCCATTCCTCTGTCACGTTCTCGATAACAAACTGGACGCGTCTGAAGTCATCATAGGCCGTTGTAAAGGTAATCCGGGAGAGAACGTCTTCCACGGTAAGCTGCTTCGCCTTAGGCTTGACCAGCTTCAGCAGCCGAAAATCCGTACTGATTTTTTCTTTGGCTCGATGCAAGACATCTTCGTTAATATCTTTGAGCACCACTTCGTATCCATAGCAAGCCAGATCCAAAGCAACGTCACTGCCCATTACACCCGCACCGACTACTCCGACCGTTCGTATCATCAATTCACGACTCCTTTTTAGTGGACATTTGTACAACAGGGCTGCGCAGCACATCATGGATGAGCGACACTACCTGCTCGGTATGTTCATTTATGAAAAAATGACCTCCTTCGAACTCATAAAGTTGACAGCCCCGGCTGCCATATGAGGCCCACTCCAGAAGGTTAAAACCTTCGGTCGCTTTATCCTCTTTTCCGTTGAGTACGGATATATCACAGTGAATAAGCTCCGCTCTGCTCTTGAAGCAGTGCGTTTCCACCAGCTCCAGATCTCTCCGCAGTCCTGGCAAAAAGAGTCGCAGCAGTTCCTCCCGCTCAAATAATTCGTCATCGGTTCCGCCAAGCTGCCTAATTTCTTGCTGAAGTCTTGCATCCGATAGAAGATGCAGTGGAAGACTCCTGCGGGCATGAGGGGGATAAGTCCCCGAGACGAATAAATGGAGGGGCTCGCGCCCTCTCTTCTTCTTGACGGCATGCGCCAGTTCATAAGCGATGAGGGCGCCCATACTATGGCCGAAGAAAGCAAAATCAGTTTCGTCCAGCTCTTGGTCCAGATACCCGTATAAATCCTCGACCAGTTCATCCATGCTGCCGTAATGGGGTTCGAGCAATCTTTTCCCCCTTCCGGACAATTCGACGGGATGCAATTCGATATCGCCGTGCAGATGGCGTTTCCATCTCGTATAAATGGTAGCGGAGCCTCCGGCGTAAGGCAGACAGAACAACTTCATTTTCATTTAGATCACCTCCTCTGCAGAAGCGGGAAGAACCGGCCCGCAGCGGCGTTTCACTGATGGAAACAACCAGACTGCAAGAAAGAACAGGAACGCCATTCCGACGAATAGGTAGAGCGCATAGACGAGCCAGATGACCGTCACAGGCGACCATACCGCGACTACGGCAAGCGGTAAGCCTGCAAAGGCAGCCTCGAGCAGCAGCCCGATTCCCCACAATGAGGTCCCGGTCAACAAAAGCGCAGCTCCCAGACCTACAAGCCTCCTACCTTTTGGCGGAACGAAAATGCGCCTCTGACGACGAATTTGTCCTGGTATTCCGATCGTTTTACCAGCCATCATAAGCATGAAGACACCGATAAGGCTCAGCACGATCATCGAAATGCGATCAAGCTGCGGATAGAAATCCGCTGCAGCGGGCGGAAGCTCTTGCTCCCGCAGCAGGCTCATCAAACCTTGGCCGATATGAAACGTATAGGCCGAGTTGATGTTGGCAAGCACTCCCACACCGAGCTGCTCTTGCGGGCGCATTATGAAATAGGACGAGAAATTAGGGTTAGATCCCTGGTGCGAGAGCTCTTTGCCGTCCGCCGTTACAAACCATCCTGCGGCATAGTAGGCTCCGCTCGCGTCCGGCCCTACGCTCGTATCAGGCATATGGGAACGTTCGATGATGTTCCGCTGCGCCTCGGAGATACTCCTCGTTCCGAGCTGGAGCAGCAGCCACTGCCCGATATCGTCCGCACTGGAGACTAAATAACCGGCGGGTGTGTTTCCCCTGTAAACGGGTGCTTCGTATAAACGAGGGGAGCCGAATCCGATCTTATATCCCCTGGCGAGCATCTGCGGGTTATTCAGCTGTGCGGCAGTCACCGTGTTGCTCATGCCAAACCGCTGCAGCATTCCAGACATGTATGCCTCATATGACATACCCGATACTTCCTGGATGACCAATCCCAGAACATCATAATTAATGGTCGCATATTCATACTTATTCCCTGGCTGGCCGCTCAGCTCCGTACCCGATAACGCCTGCACAGTCTGTTCCAGCGCCTGCTCTCCCGAGCTGATCGGGATGGAAGCGAGCGAAGCGAACGGCACCCCGCTCGTATGGTGCAGGAGATGACCCAGCGTCACCTTGGCCGGCTGTCCTTGATAGGTTAGCGACAGCCACGGAATATAGCGGGTGACCGGATCGTCAAGGCTAAGCGCGTTGTCACGCTCCAGCTCTAACAAGGCCAGGCCTGTGAATGCTTTGGAAGTCGATCCCAATTCAAATAATGTCGTGCTTGTTGCCGGAATCCCGGCTGCACGATCAGCCTGTCCGAATCCCTTCGTATAGACCACACGATCCCCGCTTACGACCACAACTGCGGCTCCCGGGCTTTGCGCCTTCACCAGTTGGTCCTGCACGAACTGGTCGATGGCAATCGTATCTATATTCGGCTGTCTTGGCGGAGAAGGGGCTCCGCCTTCGGCGGCTGCAGCCGGCGGACTGACTAGCAGCAGCATCATCAGTACATAGAAAACAAGTTTCTTTACCACGATTATCCGCCCCTTTATTAATTGAAGAGTACGTCAAGTTCTTCTTGTGCGAGCTTGACAGTCTCAAAATCAGAGGGCGTAAAATCAGCCTGTCCCCTGTCTGAGCCTAGTTGAATGACTTCAGCCAGCCGCTGCATAAAAACTTGGATTAACTCGTCCATAGTATCCCGGCTGAACATGGCTGTGCTGTATGTCATGCGGATCTGGAGCCTCCTATCCGTAATCATGGCTACCACATCGGCCAGACAGGATAACCTGTTGCTTGGGCATGTATCTCTTCCGGTATCGTCCCCGGCAATGGCGAGCACAGGGCTGTGCAAATGATTATCGATTTCGCCCATATAATTGAAGCGGAGCAGGCTGCCGCCGGTCTTCGGGATACTGCCTGAACCATATGCCAAGATGCCATAGTCAATTCCTTTGTTCGGGATTGAACGAAGCTGCCCTTTTATGCTCTTGATGATCCCCGCTGTTTTTGTTTCAGCCATCAAGAGATTAACGGGATACAGCGATGTGAACCATCCTACGGTTCTGGATACATCCATGTTCTCGAACAACTCTTCGCGTCCATGTCCCTCCAGTTCGATCGTGATTTTATTCTTGCCAGTGATAGCGCTCACGGCCATTGCCAGCGAGGCGACCAGCAAATCGCCCGCATGAGTTCGGAATGCGGTGTTCGCCTCCCCCAGCAGTTTGCTCGTCTCCTGCTCGGAGAGCTCCCGGATTAGCGTATCGCATACGGCAAGCCGATCATCATCCGAAGGAAAATCCGCAGCAAGGCTGTCTTCTGCGTTCTCTGCGACCGACTTCCAGTAGTCGAGATGTTCAAGTGCCCTCTCGCTGCCATAAGCGTCTATGGCATCCGACCATATTTGAATCGAATGCGTTTTATTCGGCAGAGTCACAACCGACCCGCTCAAACCCGCCTTCAGCAGACGGTCTAAGTCTTCCAGCATAACTCGCCAGGATACGCCGTCTACGATCAAATGATGTGCTGTCAGCAAGAGACGTTGTCCGTGGTTTCCTTCATCAAATACAAGCGCTTTGAACAGCATACCCTGCCCGAGCCGCACACTTGCTTTGAACGTTTCGGCTTGTTTCTTCAAAGCCGCAGCCCGCTCATCCTCCGGAATGCCGGCAAGATCGAAGTGCGCAAGCTCCACGTCCTCGCGTCCGACAGTCCGGTAGACCAGGCGGCCGGCATCAACCTGCAGCCTCAAAGTGTCATGATGGCTGATTAATGCAAATAATGCGTCATGAAGCTGATCCATCGTTACTGTTTGCGTTAGGCGGAGCAAAACTGACTGCGCGTAGTAATGAGGATTATTCCATTGTCTTGTAAAAAACCACGATGTAATCGGCAGCGGCTTAACTTCCCCGTGACTAGGCCCTTGCTCAATCGGAGCCGCCGAGTTTATTTCAATAAGCACAGCCAGTTCACGGATAACCGGATAGCTCATAATTTGCTGCACCTTAAGCTGATAACCTGCCGACTTCACTTTCGATACAATTTGTATCGCCTTGATTGAGTCACCGCCCAGCCGGTAGAAATTGTCCTGAACCGTGATTTCTTTCAACCGGAGTACATCCTGGAAAATATCCATTAACATTGTTTCGACTCCACTGGTCCGTCCGGTATCGCTTGTTTCGATGTATTGCTCCGGATCAGGCAGAAGACGTCGGTCCACTTTACCGTTCGGGGTAAGCGGCAATTGATCGAGACGGACAAAATAAGCAGGTATCATATACGAAGGCAGCACTTCTGCCAGCTTCATCCTCAGCTCCAGAGCCGTAAGAGGTCCCCTGGCTACATAATAAGCGGCAAGCTGCTGCTGTCCGTCTTCTCCGGTGCGGTCCATGACAACGGCTTTTTCAATGCCGTCTATTTCAAGGAGCTGATGCTCGATTTCCCCCATTTCAATTCGGTATCCTTTTATTTTGACCTGATGATCGATCCGGCCTAAATAAACGATGCTGCCATTCTCGTGGCGTACAGCCAAATCACCCGTCCGGTACATCCTTTTTCCCATAAGGAAAGGATTAGACAGAAATCGCTCTTGAGTCAGCTCATCCCTGTACAAGTAGCCCCTGGCAACCCCGTCCCCGGATATATATATTTCGCCGACCGATCCGTTTGGGACAGGCTCCAGCTGCTCATCCAGCAAATAAATCTGCACATTATCAATCGGCTGCCCGATCGGAACGGATACCCCTTCGTCGCCCGCAGGATCATACCGGTAAATCATACAACCGACTACGGTTTCGGTCGGTCCGTACTCGTTTAGGATTTCAATACCGCCCCGACTGTTTTCATAAATGTCACGAGCCAGCGAGCATTTCAAATCCTCACCGCCCACAATGAAAGTACGGACCGTGTAAGCGCTGAAATCCATGTCTTTGATTAGAGCCAAATGAGCCGGCGTCAGCTTGATAACGGTAGCCTTGTTGTCTTCCACAATTCGTTTGACAATAAAGTCCCTTCCGTCATCTTCATAGATTTCGATACGGCAGCCGCTAATCAATGGCGCGAAGATAGAGGTCACGGTCAGATCAAAAGCAATGGAGGAATACAGCGCAAAAACATCGTTTTCCGAGCGGATATACGTTTTGGCGGCCCACCAGATGTAGTTCACCAGTCCTCTGTGCTCGATCATCGCACCTTTGGGATTGCCTGTTGATCCTGAGGTGTAGATCATATAAACCAAATCGTCTGCCGTACTCATGACAGGCAGATTATTCCCGCCCTTGTTGTACAGACGTTCATCATCGAGTGCAAGAACCTCACCCTTGTAAGACAGCTGCTCCCATTCCTTGCCGCTCGTCAGCAGCAGCGAAGATCCGCTGTCCTTCAAAATATACTCGATCCGTTCCTTCGGATAGTCGGGATCGATCGGAAGATAGGCCATTCCGGCTTTGATAACCGCCCAGATCCCGACAACGATGGACAGAGAGTGGCGGCCCATGACAGCTGCCGGTGTGTGAGGGCTGACCCCTCTCTCCAGTAATGTTCGTGCCAGCCGGTTAGCGCGTTCGTTCAGCTCCCTGTAGGTAAGCGATTGCCCCATATGTGAAACGGCAATGCGGTCCGGAGCCCGTCCGGCTTGTTCTTCAAACAGCTGCAAGATCGTTTTGTGCGAAGGATATTCGCAATCCGTAGTGTTGTACGTATATAGCAGCTTCGTACGCTCATCCGGCAGAAGCAGCTGCAAATCCTTAAGTACGGCATCGGGACGGCTCAAGACTTGATCGGTTAAATAGAGAAGCCGGTCATGTATTTCATCGATCTGCTTCTCCGTGTAATCGCCTTTCTTATAATCGAAGTACAGCTCCAGTTCCTCATCCGATGACCATTCGGTGACGATGAGCTGCAAGGAATACAGCTGATTGCCGTTATTCACTTCAATTTGCTGCATCTTCCATCCAGGACCGAATTTCCTGTCGAATGCCGTATTATAATAGTTCACGCATATTTGAAATAATTGATCCAATCCCCGCTGCTGAAGCTGAAGATCCTGTACGAGCAAGTTATAAGGATATTTCTGATGAAAATAACATTGGATCAGCTCTTGGTTGACGTTATCTATGAACGAAGAGAAAGAAATCTCACGCTCGATGTCAATGAGAAAGGGCATCGTGCTGGTAAACATTCCGAATGTATTTTTTTCTTTGGCCCCCGTACGGTTTAATACAGGAGTGCCTATCAGGAGGCGGTTTTGTTGATTCGTTTTGTGGAGATAAAGGAGCATCGTTGCTACGAAAAAAGTATTCAACGAAATATGATGGGTTCGTGCAAATTCGCGGATGGAATCGGAAGCAGGCCGGCTTATCGAGAATTTTTTGCGGTTGCCTGCGGTGCCGATTGCTGTATTCTGAAGATCAACGTCATGGATGTGATCGAATTTATTATTCCAATACCTTTTATTTTTCATAAAGCGAGGAGATGACAGATACTTATTCTCTTGCTCAATATAGTCCAGATAGGTAGGGCGGGATTCCTGGCGGACTTCCTCCCCTTGCATCAATTGTGTATAGATTTGGTTGATGTGCGTCGTCATCAATTGAAAAGACCAGCCGTCCGAAATAATATGGTGGAATTTTGTCAGATATGCGCTTTCTGTCTCGCTGATCCTGACAAGTGCAAAATCATACAAATATTCTCCGTCCAGTGCCAGCGGTTTGGCGAACTCCGCACTTACCCAGTCATCCACATCCGATTCCAGGGCCATAAAATCGATTAGCGGGAACGTTCTCCTGCGATATTCCGTCACCGTCTGCTGAACGGATCCGTCCTGCTCGACTACCCTTATGCGGACGGCCTCATTAAGCCGGATGAATTGATTGATTGCTTCCTCCAGTAAAGAAAAATCTACGGGTCCGTAAATTTTGATGAGTCCTCCGATGTTATGTATGCTCGTACCCGGGTATATATTTTCTACATACCAAATACGTTTTTGCGGATGCGTCAGTGGATAGAGCTTGCATGTCTCCAAAGAAATAACCTCCAATCGGAATAAGTTACGAATACTAGGAAACAACCTGATGATCCAGCGCTTTCACAACCGTTCCCAATATTCGTTTTTCGCTTTCCATGATGTGAGTCATTTCGTCGAGTCCCTGCTTCAGAATGTAATCCTCTCCCGTTAAGGCATACTTCATCAATAACTGGCGCAAACCGAATGCCTGCTCTTCTACCGGCCGGAAACACTCTGCAAAATCCGGTGAAAGAAGTCCCTGCTCACATAAATAACGCATCCGCAGTCCCATCATTTTCTTGTGCTCCCACAGAATGTGGATGGGCCGGATATCACGTTTACGTACAAGTACAGGCATGTTACGAATGAGCGCATCATAAACATTGAGACCGAATGCCGCATCCAACGGGCCCGCCGTACCCCGGTTACGCAACGAAATATTACTGCCTGCTATATATTCTTCCAGTGATTCTTGAATGAACGCCGAATCTAACCGGTAACTTCCCGATTTATTGAACTTATAGAGGTAGATTTGTTCTTCATAATTGTCCGTCCATTCGAGATTTTGGAACCCTTCCTCCATTTCATGGTACGGTACCACGGTCTTCTGGAACTGCATCTCCTCATCGTAGCCGAGAACAAGGAATGTTCTGCTCGCATCATCGTAACCGTAAACCAGAATATCGTGAGCATAATGAGTATGTTGATAGACTCGTCTCCGAGGGATATAGAACTCATCCACATGAAGAGAGATCGTATATTTGGATTGGATACTATTTATCAGAAATTCGGTAATTCCAGGCTGTGAATCCAGCAAGAAGTCGCGCTCCAGTTTTTGTGTGATCAGCCATGGACAGCGGATAAAATCTTCACCGTAGAAGGTCATAGGCACAGAGCGCGAAGCCGCCTCTCCATCAAGATCCTGATGACAATATAGGTGGATGAAATTGCTGTAAAACCATGGCAGCGCCTCCGTGCGTGTGAGTACCGTACAAAGGGGATATGCCAGATACTGATATCCGACAAGAGGCGGGATGCTCAATTCCAGTTCCTTGATACCCAAATTCATACTCACTTCTTTCTTGTATCAGTTATTTTGTAAAATAATGAATCATCATAGGTTTACCTGTAAATAAATAAATTAACTAATTTATGTAATTTTTTTATACATCTATACTCCCATAGATGTATTTTATTGTCAATATCCAATAAATTTTTATTACATAATTTTCACTCCCTTAATATGTAAATGTTTATTATATGAACAATTACCTAATGTATTCTTTCTCTCACAGAACCCAAAAAAAGAGCAGAGGCAGGGCCCCTGCTTCTACTCTTGCCTGGAACGGATTACAACGAGCTTGAAGCTTGAATAACCAATGATACAAGATACCCGGGGTCAAAAGGATCCCCTTGGCGCAGCTTCAAAGTCTTTCTCTCCGGCGGACCATCGAACTTATCTTCAGGAAGCTCCAGTACGGCGGCATTAAAAATCGTAAAGCTGACTGCATCTTTGGAAGTCGAGATCACAGCCGCATATTTGCCGTTTTTCAAAAAATGCGGCTTTTTATACTGAATACGTTCCTGTACATCCGGTATGGCCTGGTGGACAACCTCACGCAGCTTAGCGGACAGATCTCTCTGCCAAGATTCTTTTAGCGCTTCAATAAATTCGTTTACTTCCTGATTCATTTTGTTTACTCTCCCTTAGTATAGAATAATATTAAATTTTTATTAATATGCTCATCCTGTCCTTGAGGCAGCGGCCGCTCTAAGCCTCCCCCACTAGTATGACGAACGGGATACGCCGTAATCGACACGCAGGACCCAAAATTATTCGGCCGCTGCATTCCTGCATTCAGCTGCACGATTCAGCAAAAGCTCCTGCTCACGGACATTTCGCGTCATAGAAGCCGCCCGTTCGAATTCAGAACAAGCTTCACCGAGCCGGCCCAGCTTTGCCAGAAGATCGCCACGTACGCTCGGCAGCAGATGGTAGCTTTTGAGGGAAGATTCGCCGCTAAGCGCATCGACAATTTGCAGGCCGAATGCCGGCCCGAACGCCATAGATATGGCAACCGCCCGGTTTAACTCGACTATCGGTGATGGCGCTGCTCTTGACAGGGCTTCGTACAAAGCTGCAATCCGAATCCAGTCTGTCTCAGCTGACGTGGGCGCTTGGGCATGGCAAGCCGAAATTGCAGCCTGCAGTGAGTATGGACCAAGCGGGCATCCAATCTTACGACTGCGTTCAAGTGCAGCTAGACCCCTTCGTATCAGCAGCCGGTCCCACTGTGCCCGGTTTTGATCCATCAAAAGCACGGGTTGGCCTGCAGGATTGACTCGCGTCCTCAACCGCGAGGATTGAATCTCCATTAAGGCAACCAGACCGTGAACTTCGGATTCATTAGGAGCAATCTCAGCGAGTATTCGGCCCAGTCTCAGCGCCTCCTGACATAGCAGCGGCCGGATCCAGCAATCCCCTGAGGTTGCGGAATACCCTTCGTTAAACAGAAGGTAAACTACCTCAAGTACGGCAGACATACGGGCACTCCGTTCATCTCCTGCAGGCACTTCAAAAGGGACCTTCTCCGCGCTGAGGGTTCTTTTGGCCCGGACAATCCGCTGGGCGATCGTTGATTCGGCTGCAAGGAAAGAGCGGGCAATTTCATCCGTGGTAAGCCCGCATAACAAACGAAGCGTTAGGGCAACTCTGGCATCCTGCGATAACACCGGGTGACAGGTCATAAAGATCAGACGAAGGAGATCGTCACCGATCTCCCCGTCCAAAGCTTGGTCCATCTCTTCTTTCGTATACAAATCCATACTGTGGGCGATCTCTATGTATTTCTGATCCCGAACCTTAGCTCTGCGCATGAAATCAAGCGCACGCCGCTTCGCTGTCGTCATCAGCCACGCTCCCGGTTTGTCTGGAATACCGGTTTCCGGCCATCGCTGCATGGCAGTTACCAAAGCATCCTGAGCGAAGTCCTCGGCCAGGCCAACATCTCGTACCATTCGCATTAATCCCGCGATAAGCTTAGCCGACTCCATTCTCCATATCGCATCAATAGTTCGGTAGGCACGGGAAGACGTCACGCTTTTTTTCGCTCCTCGACCTGTTTGCGGAGTTCTGCTTCTTTTGCCAACGATTCGGTATCATTCATTAGGTCCTCGACCTCAAACACTTGTCTCAGTTCAATTTCACCCTGTCCCAACCCATGGGGATCCGGCATACGGAGTGCCCATTCTACCGCTTCTTCTCTGGATTTCACTTCGATCAACGTGTATCCTGCTATTATTTCTTTGGCCTCCGTGAACGGGCCATCGGTTACCTTTGGTTTGCCCCCAGGCTCGGGGTAGGCAATCCGAATACCGTTTGAGGTAGGCTGCAGGCCATCCGCAGCTAACAGCACACCTGCTTTTACTAATTCTTCATTATACTTCTGCATGGCATCGATAAGCTCCTGGCTGGGCATAGTACCCGCCTCTGAATCCGTTGTTGCTTTGACAATCATCATAAATCTCATAATGACTCCTCCTTATATATGACGAAGCATGTATACTGCAATGAGTCCGTTCTTCTGTAAATCCGCTTCTATCTCTACGACGAACAAGAATTGACCAGAATCGACCGCATTCATAATTTTCTGTGGTAGGAGAAAAAATTTCCTGCCTATTCAACAAATGACTTTTAGAACTAGTTACACATAGCAAAGTCAGTGGTTGCCCAGAAAGAACGTTTTAAGTTCCGATGAAATTAATGCTGCCTGCAGCTTCTTCGTATGGCCCAGTCCCTTTTTACTCAGCAGCCGCGCATGAGGAAGCACATGAGCCAGCGCCTGGGCCCCATGCCGCAGTCCAGCCGGGCTTTCCGTGCCTTCGAGCACCAAGACAGGCATTGTGACATTATTCCAAATCCCGGTTGGCAGCGGCTTTCCCTCCATATATCCGTCTAACAGAGCCGCATCATAGGGCAGGGTGTGGGCAACAGCCGTGAGTCTAGGCCATACGCCCGGCATCACGCGCATGAGGCTGACAACCAGCGAGGGCGCCCCCATGCCCTTTGTCATAAAATATCGGATAGCCTCAGCCCTTCGATTATCCGCAAGAAGCTCGCTGACATGCCTAGCAAAGTCAATTGGCGGCTTATGATCGGCAGCATGGACAACGAATGGGGGTTCATGCAGCGCTAATTTAGTCATCCTTACCCCACTCGCTGCCGCTTCCAGGGCAAGAACCGCCCCGGATGACAATCCCCACACATTTGCTGACCCGCCCGCTTCATCAATCAGAGCCTGTAAATCTTCGATCTCACGGGCAACGGCATACGGCTGAGTGTCTCCACTGTCGCCTCTGCCCCGGCGGTCGTAGTTATAGACTGTGAAGTGCTCCGATAACAGATTAGCAAGCCGCACCTGGCCGGGAAATTTTCTATAGCTGAATGCACCCGCTACAAGTATAAGGGCCGGCCCATGACCAACTTTGTCATAGGTGATTTTCGTACCATCCTGGGAAGTTATTGAATACATGTGAAGTCTCCTTTGTTGTGTGACAGATTGTTAGATCTAGCTTAAAACGGATAACAGTTTTTGGAAAGCTTTTAGTGAAAATGCGCCGTTTGGATGTGCGGATTCACCTGGTGAAATCAACCTTTATTAAGACGACGAATCACTGACGGCAAAATCGACATACTGCAAATAATTTTTTCTATAGACAGTCGGGAGGACATTGAAGGCTGTTCTTTGGATAAAATGCAAAAGAGCCCTTGCGATCGATCGCAAGGGCTCTTTTGTTAGAACAAGAAACATCTCCGCTTACAATTAAAACCCTTAGGCCAAAATACGTTTCAAGAACATGCCTGTGTAAGAAGCCGGCACTTTGGCTACCTGCTCCGGCGTACCTTCAGCTACAAGCTTGCCGCCCGCTGCGCCTCCTTCAGGTCCGATGTCGATCACCCAGTCGGATTCCTCGATCAGCTCCAGACTATGCTCGACTACGACAACGGTATTTCCCGTGTCGACCAGCTTATCGAGCAAGACTTGCAGCTGTTTGATGTCAGAGGGATGCAGGCCCGTCGTCGGCTCATCCAGCAGATAAAGGGTATGGCTCTTGGGCGGTTTGCTCAGTTCTTTGGCCAGCCTGATCCGCTGTCCTTCGCCGCCCGATAAGGTTTTGACCGATTGCCCCCATTGCAGGTAACCAAGCCCTACCTCACACAACATTCTGATTATGCCCGCAATTTTGTTCTCCGACTGGAGAACCGGCAAACTTTCCTGAATCGACATATTCAGCAGATCAGAGATGGAGAAACCCTGATACTGAACCTGCAGCACCTCATCTGTAAATCTCCTACCTTTACAGTCGTGGCACTTCACCTCCAGATCAGGAAGAAAATTCATATCGACAGACAGCACACCCAGACCTTGGCATGTCTCGCAGCGGCCTCCCGGCGTATTAAATGAGAAGTGCTTGGATGTCAGTTTTCTTGCTTTGGCCTCCGGCAAGCCTGCAAACATCTGTCGGAGGTGTGTAAATACATCGGTATAGGTTGCGACATTCGAGCGCTGAATTCTACCCATAGGCGTTTGATCAAAGATCACGATGTTGCCGACATGCTCCAAGCCCGTTATTTCCTTACAACCGGTGTACTCCTTTTCTTTGGAACCTCCTTGCGCAAGTATATCGAACACAAGTGTAGATTTGCCCGAACCCGAAACGCCGGTTACGGACACTAAACTGCCCAGCGGAAAGGAAACGACGGGAATATGAAGGTTACGTACTTGTGCCTCCCTGATCGTAATATGCTGTCCGCTTCCCTTTCTGCGGATGCGTGCGGGAGATGGAAGATTTGCTTCCCTCAAATAGGCACCCGTAACCGAAAGATCGCTCGCCATCAAATCTTCGAGGCTGCCTTCCCCTACCACGCTCCCCCCATATGGACCGGCACCGGGTCCGATATCGATAATATGATCGGCAGCACGCATCATCTCGACATCATGCTCGATAACGAGCACGGTATTGCCCAGATCGCGCAGCTCCTGAAGCACCCGAATGAGGCCAACCGTGTCCCGAGGATGAAGACCTGTCGTTGGTTCATCCAGAACATACAACACGCCGGTCAGTCCTGAACCGAGCAAGGACGCCAGCCGCAGCCTCTGCGCTTCTCCGCCGGACAGCGTTACCGTCTGCCGGTTCATGGAAATGTAGCCGAGACCGACATCCATAATCCGTTTTAGCCGGGTGGGCATGTCATGGAGGATCGGCTCAAGCAGATGAAGTCCTTCGGCCGGTATCACTGCCTCAAGCCCTTTCGTCCACTCATAAACGTCACGGAGTGACCAATCAGATACATCAGAGATCGTGGCATCCGCTACCCGAATATTACGTATTTCTTTTTTCAGACGGGCTCCGCGGCACTCCGGACAAAGCTGTTCATGGAAAAAACCGCCGTCTTTTTCCTGCGCGCCCGCTTCACCTTCCTTTTCCTTGTAACGCCGCCATAAGCTAGGAATAACACCTTCAAATTTAGTTCCTTGGGGCGGTTTCTTATCCGGATAATGACGCTTGAATGCCTCGCTCTCAACTCCGTAGTACAGCAAATCACGCTGAATTTCGCCATACTCTTTCAAGGGCTGATCAGGGTCAATCTCGAATCCGTAATGTTTGCCGGCAGCCACTAATATACGGATCTGAATATCGCGATGGACACCGTTCAGCGAGGCTACTCCTCCTCCGCGTAAACTAAGCTCCTGATTGAATACCGCCGATTCCTTGATGGTTGCCACATGCCCAAGCCCGCCGCACTCTTCGCATGCTCCCTCCGGTTTGTTAAAAGAGAAATGTGGCATTCCCAGCTTCTCAAGCTGCGCATGACAATGCGGACAGCTTATCATCTGAGAGTCCATGTCCTCGTCTTCCTCCGCCAATAACCCTGCCGGCTCAAAAGAAGGCGGAATGCTTCCGCTGCAAGATGGGCATACCCGCTCCCCCAGCCGTGAAAAAATAAAACGGACATACGTATAAATGTCTGTCACAGTCCCGACTGTCGAGCGCGGGTTGCGGTTGGTGACATGCTGTCCGACACTAATAGATGGGGACAGTCCTTCAATAGACTCGACTTTCGGCTTGCTGATAGAATCCGACGTCAACCCCATGGATTCCATGTACTGTCTCTGGCACTCCCGCTGAAGCGTATCCATGGCTAAGGTCGATTTACCCGAGCCTGACGGTCCTGTAAGGACAACCAGCTTGTACTTTGGAATTGTAAGAGAAAGATTCTTAAGATTGTTTTCCCGCGCACCTTTAATAACTATAGCTTCTTTCACATAAATCCTCCTCTTGCTTCATTTTAAACGTATAAACTTATAGTTGAAGGGCTGACATTCTGAGTCTTGGCTTGTTTATAGCTTTATTTCTTGCCCCTTTGCAATTCCGTTATGATTTCGATACAATAAACTTTGTTAAAACGTAAGTAAATCTAGTATCTCGAATATCTTATATCTCGATAATCGAGATATATTACATCTTAAAAGGAGGGGATATCCTTGTCAAGTGATCGGCAAGCTCAACCAACAGATCTTCAGGAAAATTTTACTTTGCGCATGCGGGGCCTGGGGTCCCGGACTGTCCTATACCAGCAAAATGCAGCTTCCTCTCTAGGCTTATACAATAATGATTTTTTATCCGTAGATATCCTTCGTGAGAAAGGTCCTATTACCGCCGGTGAACTGGCTAAACTAACGGGACTTGCTACAGGAAGCGTTACTACATTAATTGACCGGCTTGAAAAAAACGGTTTTGTCCGCAGGGAAAACGATCCAAACGACCGCCGCAAAGTGATTATTGTTCCTTTGTATGAAAATAAAGAAGAGGTCAGCAATACGTACCAACCTCTTCACGCCGCCATGATTAAACTGGCTTCCTCCTATACGGATGAAGAGCTTGAGTTCATTACTCAGTTTCTAGATAAAGCAAGTACGGTGCTGGAAGAGCAGATTCATCATCTGAGCTCCGCGGCACGCGGCAAATCTCATTCCTGAGTCTTATATCAGAGCCTTCCAATATATACCTCCTCGTTTGGAACATAACTAACAAAGCGGACGCTGCCCGTTCGAAGGAGCGTCCCCCTTGTTTCATTATTCTCCCTTCCAGAATTGATCCAGAAGTCCATCTGCATTTTATATATTCAACGCAAAAAACCGCCAAACTTGGCGGCTGGTTGTTCATATCCAAAACTTTATATGCAGCTACAGATTTTTATCTGCAAATCGTTTTAATAGTTGAATCGTATTAAAATGCATGCCTTCGTGATAGATGGAAAAGTTCACCAATTCCCCAATTGTCTCAAAAGTTAATCCGTTGCCCAAAGTGAAAGGTTTCTGTATAGGTTCGCCTAAGCGGCTTTGTAAGGTTTGCCGAATACGTTTGGGCTGGTCTGCCAGCAGTTCAAGTAACTCCTCAAGTTTTGGAGCTGCCTCATTCCAATCCGCAGGTTTGGTGCCTTTTGCAAACAATCGATCAAAGTTCTCCGGGAGCTGCAAAGGATCTCCAGAGAAATAAAAGGCGAACTTCTCTTGAACCGAGTAAATATGTCCCAAATTCCAAATCACATTATTGTTGAATCTTTCTGGTATGACAGCTAAAGTTTTCTCAGATATACCTTCAACAGCCTGGATAGTAAGATGACGTACAAATTCAATTTGTTTGAACACGACTTGATCCATAATGCGCCTCATTCCTTTTAAAATGGGTTAGTTGTCAGAATGGAAAATATAACCATACGCTATTATTTTAACACGGAATAAATGTAACAGGGGGAAAAGTTAAGTACTCACCTTTAGTCATTGATTCGTCTGGCTTGCCTCCTTCTCTTGTCTGCCTTAAATAGCTGGCATGATGTCGCCTCCGTTAACTGGAATATACGCGCCCGTAATAAAACTAGCAAGATCTGATGCCAAGAACGCATTGGCGATTCTCCTGACTCTCCATACAGCCCCCAAATATAATTCCACTTGCATACACGTTTAATTTAGGTCGGTTAAATTTTTATTGTTTACATAATATTAATTACGTAAACAATAAAAGAGTGCGATGGAAACATCCTTCTTTTCTATGACTCATGACCTGCTATCCTTCCTTTGGTGCCTCCCCGATTAAGCCGAGCAGAAACATTTGAGAAAAGCGTATCCTTTATAAGTTTTCGAAACACAAGAAGGAATTGTCAGATCAAGATCCAAGTAAGTGGTCAGTATTTGCTGAGTGAATTCTTTTGGATTCGTTAGGGAATATTCCTGCAATTGTTTGGCAAACTCTCTGCTTACCTTATCTCTACCGCCAAGAGCTTGCTGCAATTGGTATCCCGCCCTCCATTATAAATTTTTAATGGATTCACGTTATAAACACAATGTAGATACAAAAACTTTAATTTAGATTTCCCTCACTATTAATAGTACGCAATGGTTTCTTCGTATAAATACTCAACCTAACATAAATAGAGATGTTCCAGTGATGGAACATCTCTTTCGTTTGGATTTCTGCATTAAAATACCATTTAAATCATGACCATTATCTCCGCATCCCTATAACCCGTTGCCTTTACTTTAAACTTATATTGAGTACCGGGTATTATCATACCCATCCACGGGATCATAATTCTCCCTGGAATTGAGAGATTATAAGTCGGCGTTATAGGCTGATTATCCCATTCAATAGCCGTTATTTTACTTCTCCAGTTCGCGTCATCGATGAATGAAAATTCTACCATAAGCGGCGAAGCGAAACCCGTTAATATTGGCGGCATAGATTCTGCCAGGGTGACATTAAATTCTGTATAGTTGGTTCCGCCTTTTCCATCATTTGCGGTCACTCTAACGACAGTTGAACCGTTTAACAAGGGTGTAATGGTAAGGTCTGTACCATTGACGGTTACGGTTGCTTTACCCGGATCGGAAGATACAGCCGTATACGTCATGGCATCGTTATCCGGATCGCTAAAGACGTTGGCCAGATTAATGATCCGATCCCCTAATACAATAGGAACCATGACCGGAGTAATCATATTCTGTACAACTGGCGGCTGGTTAACCAACACCGGTATTTTCAATCCCGCTATTACTGCGCGGGCCGATAATGACGTATGGGTTGCCGTGTTGGTCCCTGCATATGAAATTGCAGCCAGAGCATTCTCAGCCGCTATCCGATCTGCCGTACCTGCCGTCAAATCTTTCCCCGCAGCTACCGCGTTCTCTAAAGCGATAACCAGAGCTTCTGCTGTATCGGCAGCTGTCAGGGCTGCAACCGCTGCGTTAACTCGTCCGATAACGGCATCCTTGGTTCCGGTTGTTACATTTGTATAGGAAATAAGAGCCGCTGCCGTATCTGCTGTCAGTCGATCCGCTGCTGCCGCCGACAAATCTTTGGTATCCGCAACAGCCGCCTCTAAAGATTCTACGTTCATCTTTAAAGTATCGGCTGTGTTCATTAAGGCGGCACTCGTGTTAACGCGATTCGTCAATGAGACTTGAGTAGCGCTGTTAAGTCCGGTGTAATTAATCTCTGCGAATGCGGTACCCGCCAATACACGATCTGCTTTTCCCGGCAGCAAGTTTTTGGTATCCGCAGTAGCGTTCTCCAATGCCGTTACCTTTCCTGTTGCTTGGACTGCTGTTGTTAGGAAAGATTGGACAGCATTCAGCCTTAATTGGAATTCGTCTTTCCGGGTTGCATCCGCAACAGCAGATACTAACATTTGGGCGGATTGAAGGGCTTGATTAACTGGCGTCAGATTCTCTGTCCTACTAAAATCTTTATCCTCAGCCGATAATTGTTCCGTTGCGATTACGGCAACCGCTACCGGATCAGCTTCCACCGTTATTGTAAATGTCCTCTGAATCGTTCCACCTTTTCCGTCGTTTGCCGTGATTGTAATCGAAGCGGCCCCGACTGAAACCGGTTTAATATATATCTTGCCGTCCACAGCTGCTGATGCAATATTCCCATCCGTGGAAGTCACGGTAAACGTTAAAATATCCCCGTCCGGATCACTGAAATGCGCTGCCGGATTTATGCTGATTTTGGTTCCCCCTGCCGTACCCGTTTGATCCGTGATTTCTTGGACAACGATCGGATTCCGATTCCCAGGATCATAGGTGACCACTTCCGAGATCTGCGGTGATACTTTGCCTGTTCCGCTAATAATAGCATTATCTGATTGATAATTAATTTGTATGCGAGCTAAATAATTCACTGCCTGAGAAAGCTTTAAGCGTACCTTCGTACCTTCCACTCGCACTTCTTGCAGCGGAAGAGGAGATGCCTGCGGGTCATCCGCATCAAGAATAACAAAATCGTTCAGGGCCGGGATCGAATTTGAATCCAAGTCTTCCTGATAGGTAATCACCAGCGTATCGGCACTGGTAAAGGATACGGCAGGCTGCCCCATTCGAGGAACACGCAGCTCAAGGACAGAACTGGGCACGGAAACATTCGAGCTGGTATCGACAGCATATACTTTGCCTCCTCCTGTGCTTGGGACTGACGGTGCAGGTATGTTGGGTGTAGGCACAGGTGCCGGCTCCACTGGTTCCGGCTTCTCCGGATTAGGTGGAGTTGGATTTGGAGCTGGGTTTTTCTGTACTTCTGAAAGGAATTTAATCGCGACGGATGCGACTTGCTCTCTGGTTGCACTGCCTTTGGGACTGAAAGCACCATTCTCATAGCCGACTATGAGGCCTAGTTCTACCGCTGCTCCTACTGCATCCTTAGCGTAATCGGCAATAGAATCCGCATCGCTGAATTTCAGATCAGCCGCTTTACCGGTGATATCGATTCCTAATGCACGCACGAAAATGATGGCCATATCCTGACGGGACAGATTCTGACCGTTCCCGAAAGTTCCGGCTCCTTGTCCTTGAATTAATCCGGCTTTGGCTGCCGCCTCTACATATGGAAACGCATAATGAATGACCGGAATATCTGCGAACGTCGGTTGGGCTGGTGCAGCGGATATATCAAGCTGCAGCGCCTTTGGGCAGGAAGCGCCAAAGAACAAAACAATGCAGCGGTAGTGACTACTTTAACCATATTCTTCTTCATCATTGATCCCCTTCTACACCTCTGATTCTAACTCATATGAAAATTATACCTCCTAGGCCTGAACGGATTCTGAACATTGAATCTCCTATTGGTCCCCGCTGCAATAAAAAAACCGCGCTGCGCGCGGATCTCTTGTGAATATTCTTGTCTTCGGTGCAGCCAGCCGGCTCCTAATGTACTTTCTTCCTGCCCAGCTGCCCCCGGACAAGGGCTAATATTAAATAGTACAACGGAATCCCGTTAATGGCTACCCAGAAAAAAATGAAACCAGCCTCTGTTATTTCCTTCTGAAACCAGCTGATATTCTGTGAGTACTGAAAGGCAGCCACGGTTGCTGTTCCTACCAGTATTGCATTAAGAGGTTTTTTCTCTTGCAGCTTAAGAAGATGTCCTATACAGGCCACGCCCACATAGATCAGGAAAGCATCATGAATAATCATGGACGTTGCCCACAAACCAATGAAGACAGGATCTGCATGGCCGATCAGCCCCGTGAAAGAAGTCCCCCGGATTAATTGAAGAATCGGATACTTGAGTTGGCTTCCGTAATGAATCCCGAAATTAAGGAGTACGAGAAGCCACGTCAATAAGACGGAGAACGTCACTAGCGTGTTAGATAACAACAGATTTCGAAGTGTCTTCTTATCGAAGGGGATCTGCGGCGCAATGAACAGGAATATGAACCACTCTCCGATCCATGAAATTACACTGATGACATCATTGAAGACAATGCGTGAATCGTACCGGGTTATAAGTGCTGGAAGCATCTGATAATCCGCATCCGCGGAGAAAAGGATTAATAAAAATACAATCCCCAGAAGGATGATGATAAAAGTGCCATCCGCAATATAAACCAGTGTTGCAAACCCCCATCGGGCCGTTACCAAAATAACAAGTCCGATCATTAATTGAAGCACCCAAGATGGGGTTTCTCTCATATAGATGGTTCCATAAAATAAACTGAACTGTTCAATGTCCAGAGAAACATAATAAACACTCCAGAATACAAGCAGGAGAAGAACTGCCCTATGGCCCCATTTCCCGGCGATTTTCTCGCCGAAATCAGCCCAGGATTGCCCCGCTGTCATTTTGCCTAATTTGTGAGTACAGAGGATTAGCACAATGTTAACGGCTCCGCCAATTACTATTCCGATCCACCCTTGGTACCCGGAAGAAGCGATCAAGGGCGGAATCATAAATGCCAGCGGGATTGTAAGCATATAAATACATGCGAACCGGAAAGTCTGAAACGATGTCGTATGCATGGATGCACCATCCCTTTCACATGTGTTTGCTGTAAACCAGACTACTACGGATTACATCCAGCCGAGTAAATACATAATCAATCGGATCGGACTCGGCCACCATGGGATAATATTCGCCGCTAAATTCCAGACCAGCATCAGCGAAAAGAACCACCAGAATGCTTTTTGTCCGCCGGAAGGTTTATTTGCACGCTGTCTCCACTCGAATACAGCTATGACTGCAAAGCAAATGGCGAGCACGGAAGACACATCCTTTCAGTCGAACAAACCCGCGCCTGATCGTCTACGGCTGATTGGTAATATGAGTGACATCCACCTTCGCTTTGACTTGAATATCACTTTGAGTCTTGTAATAATCCGGCCAATCCTCACGGACTTTATTCCAATATTGGGGATAATTCCATTCCAGGAGCAATCCTAATTTCAGAGTGTCCGAGCCGTATTTCTTCGTCAACCTTATCGCAGAATTAAGATCCTTCTCAATTTTAGATGCAAGCAGTTTTGCAATCATAAGGGTCCGTTCCGTATCGCTTCGCCGCTTCATATCTTTGCTGTAAATCAAGTTCCCGGTAGCTTCGAGATGTATGGTAAACTGTGGACCCCGCTCAGTCATCTTCACTTTACGGGTGGCCTTAAGTTGATCGAGCAGCACACCCCCCCGGCTTTTTCCTTCATCCCAGGTGACTGAAAAGACTTGTCTGCCCAGCCGCCCTGTGGCCCAAGCGACTGCTCTAGCTTCTGGAGCGTCCAAAGTTCCTGTCATTTTGTCTCTTTGGTACAGCGCTGCACCTTGTATCCCCGCCCACTTCTGCATCTTCTCATTCTCTCCGGGCATAGTCTCGAAGCCGATCGACATATAATTCGTCCCGAAGCCTACATTAGATGAGTAGGCTAAGAGAGCTTCTTTCACACTGGTACTGAACATGGTGCGCTGTAAGTTCATTTTACGAAGGACTTCGGCAGGCATTTGTTCATAGAGAGGAGTCAATTCCGCTATATCTTTGGCTTTATGGGGAGCCGTGGCCAGAAAGGCGCTGATATGGAAGCTGTGCTCTTTGCTTATCCAATCAAGTAAATCTCCAATCCCAGACTCAGCATAATCCCGGCCGACGATAATTTCGCGGGTATGACCGAAATTTATACGACGGGTAAGGTCTTTTTGAATTTGACGAACGGCATCCGGTATCGTTACATCCGTTTTGGAGACCATTGCGTATGATTTCCCGTTCGCACCGCTGCTCCCTGCCTGCTGGCCAGCCATCATCCGGTTGGGTAGAGGACTGCTTATGGTAACCTCTACTGTTCCCGGCTCCTGCCCTACATCTACATAAATGGCGAATACGAAAATTTGTTCATCCACTTCAATTTTGGACCAGCATCCGCTTAAAAGTATGACGGGAATCATAATTATCAGCCATTTGGAGGATTTCACTTCAACTTCTGTCTCCTTGGATTCCGTGTCGTGTAAGCAGTTGTTCTTGCCTTCATAGCCGGTGCCGGAACCCGGACAAATATATCTTTCCAATCTTTAAAAACTAAAGGAGCCAGGGGCTGCATATAGGGGGCTCCGAAGGTATTCAGATTGGCCAAGTGTCCAAATACGATAAACGTTGCAATAAAGACACCGATCAGCCCCGTCATTCCGCCTATTATAAGAAGAGGGAACCTGAGCAGACGAAACGCCAGTCCGAGCTCGAAGTGAGGGATAATGTAAGAAGCTATTCCCGTAACCGAGACCACAATCACCATAGGTGCGGAGACGATCCCCGCCTGTACTGCGGCTTGTCCGATTACAATTGCACCGATGATAGAGATGGTTTGTCCGACAGGTTTGGGAATACGCGTTCCTGCTTCGCGAAGCCCCTCAAAGGTCAGCTCCATAATGAGCGCTTCCGTTAACGCGGAGAATGGAATGTTCTCCCGGGCCGCTGATATCGTCACCAGCAGCTCCGTCGGAATCATCTCCGGCTGGAAGGTTGTAATCGCCACATACAGTGACGGGAGCAGCATGGAAATAATCGCAAAGAACATTCTGACGATCCGAATCCAGCTGGCAGCCATATAACTCTGATAATAATCCTCAGAGGATTGCATCAGAGAGAACAAGGTAACCGGCACCAGAAGTGCCGATGGCGTCCCGTCCTGCATAATCCCGACTCTTCCTTCCAGAAGGGAACCGGCGACAGAATCAGGACGCTCCGTATACTGGAATTGAGGGAATGGAGTGCGAATCCCTTTTTTCATTAGTTCAGCCGTGTAGCTGATGCCAAGGACTCCGTCAATGGATAACTGATCGATTTGCTGATCCAATTCCTCCACAATTTCCGGCTTACATAACCCTTCGATGTATACGATATAAATGATCGTTTTCGTATAGGTTCCGACTTCATATCGGATTGTCTTCAAACCGGGATGTTTAATTTTGTGTCTTAGCAGAGATAAATTCGTGTTGATATCCTCTATAAAGGCCTCTTGGGGACCAATCACAACGAGTTCGTTTTTGGATTCGGAAACGGCTCTTTTCTCGTATTTCACAAGATCGAACAAATATATTCTGTGAGCTTCATTCAAGCACAGAAGGACCTTCCCCTGAACCAGCTGATCTACAGCCTCCTCCGTGGTCTGGGCCAGTACGGAAGGCAGTGGAATCAGCGTCCCCTGATCCAGTCTCTCCACCAGATTCCCGGTATTCACTTGTAAACCGGATTCTTGGATGAGGACAGCGGCAATTCGTTCCTGCATGACAGGAACATTAATAATGGATTCGATATAAATAAGTACACACGTATGACCGTGAATGAGAAAACTCTGATAGACAATGTCCTCATTATCTGTGAGTTGTTCTTTCATATACTCCATTAATGTTAGGTTCATGGCCATAAGCTTTTTCTGCTCCTGACAATTCATTCTTGTGTATAGAGTGCCAGAAAATATTAGAAGTTATACAATGAATGAGGTGTAAAGAATACGGTACACAAGGTGGATAAGAGGGAGGTTAGCGGGAAGGATTGGTCAAATGGCAGCGCAGAGTCATTTATCTCCGAAAAGCAAAAAGCCGCGCAATGCGCGGCCTTGAATGGTTAAAAAAAATGGACTCCCCACATATGCCGGAGATGGTATTCTTGGACGATGGTTTATATGGACTCTTCGGCCGCTGGAAATGAACATGGAACATGTTCGACACCGGTACTTCCGGTTTGGTGAAGATCCCTTCACACTCATTGAAGAAACCCGCTAACTCTTTCGCTTCCTCGAAGTACTGCTCCATATTACCGATTCGCTGGCCGAAGTAATATTCCGAACTGATAATGTAAGGATATAGACTAATCAGATCGCCTCCATGGCGCCTCTTCCATACTTTAGACTGTTCTGTAAACGGGGTCTCACCTGCCAGAATAGCCCCTGCAATCCCGCCGATCCCTTTGTAAAAGGAGACATATACGCTGTCAAACAACGCGCAAATTTCAGCCGCCGATTTCTGATAATAAGGCGTGATCTCGAACAGTCTCGCGCCGTCCAGATGGAGCTTAATGTTATTTTCACGGCAATATACAGAGATCGCCTCCAACTCTTCGTAAGCCGGCAGCTGCCCGCCGATTTCGCGCTGCGGCAGTTCCAGCAGCAGGCAGGAAATCTCCTGACCGAGCTGCTGCACATCTTCAAGAGTAATGAGCCGCTCCTTGTTCGCAAGCAAAAACGGCTCAATATGGTGAAGCTCCTTCAGCGCGTCTTCCTCATGGATTTCAAGATGGCAGAGCGGATGATAGGCTACCCGCTTCAGCCCCTGCGCATCGCACCAAATTCTAAGCGCGATCTGCTGGGCCATCGTTCCGCTAGGGAAGAACACAGCGGATTCCTTCCCGAGATAAGAAGCCATTCTGACCTGAAAGTCCTCGATCAACTTCCCTTTGCCGTACATATCACTTGCCATGTTGTCATCAACTGCCTCAATCGCCCGCTTCAAAACCTGTATATCCCGGTGTCCATGTCCTCCCAGCGGGTAGGACGACTTTTCAAATGCTTCGTTTAACGCTTTGCTGTGACTCACGAACAATCCCCCTTCTTTAAACGTGACCTTGACGTATACTGTCTCTCAACACAAAAAGACCCTCCTTAAAGAATGGCCTTTATGCGCTTTCCAACAAACTAGTCATCAGCGTTCCGAATTTCCTGTGAGTGGCTGTACATCTCATTAAGCAGATAAATGAGGGTCTTACTTTGCTCCTCCCCGAGCCTTTCGATGAGACTGGAGAAATAGAGCAAATATCGCTCGGAAGCCTTCATCGCAGCCTCCGCCCCTTTATCCGTCAGCCGGAGCAGGGTAATCCGCTTGTCCTTTGCGTCATTGTAACGTTCGACGTACCCCCCGTTGATCAGACTTTTAATCATTTGAGTGATAGTCGGTGAAGTTACAGATAATCGTTTGCTAATATCCGAAATATTGACGCCATGATCATTTTCTTCGTTTAGCATTTTGAGACATAGCAGCACCCGGACTTCACTTGATTTAATGCCTGAGACGGATTGTTTGCGCCATTCTGCTTTGGCGAAAAGTGTGAAGGTTTCAATCATTTCTTTTACAAGAGAGGACCTATCTTCATTCAAGACAAGTTTCACCTCATTTCTATGCCGAAATTGCCTGTCCGTTTATCTAAAAGATTCAGCTTTTCCAATGGGAGACAACTGAATGACTTATCTAATAATAGTGTACTAAAAAACGGACCCTATGAAAATTTTTAATTAAAATCCTATAACGGCAGATCACATTCCCGCTTGGTCCGTGACCGCTTTATTTGTTGCATGATTCATCTGCTTTTCATTGGACGAGCGTAATGGAATCTCCTTCAAGAAAACAGTCAAGACCAAACCGACACCGATCAAACAAGCCCCGATAATGAATACAGTTGACAGCGTCTCTCCTAACACAGAACGAAGAGTATCCAGCAATTGAGTGAACAATGGCTGCGCCTCTTTCGGCAGATTGGACTGTATGTTCACCAGCAAAGGCTGATTCATCAGTGATCTCGGGTCCATTAACTTAGTGAATTGTGCGGTGATTCCAGGATCGACCCGGGATAAGTCTAAAGCCGGATTCGAACTCATCGCTTTCTCCAGATTACGTGTCAATGCAGAATTCATCACGGACCCGAATACGGCAATACCGATCGTCCCTCCCAAGTTACGGAATAATGTGGAAGTTGCGGTCGCAACCCCTATCTGGCTGGGCGGCAGAGCATTTTGTACCGTCAGGGTGAAGACGGACATGCTAAACCCAAGCCCGATTCCAAAAACAGCCATGCTTATAACGGCCATGCTAACACTATGCATATTCGCCAGCATGATCATACTGACGATCATAATCGCTACGCCAATAAGCGCAAAGCGTTTATATTTCCCGCTTTTGGATATCCAGCGTCCCACCAGGGTACTAAGAATAATCATAGTAAGCGACATAGGGATATTCACAAGCCCAGACTGTGTAGGAGTCAAGCCTTCTACGCCCTGTACAAAGAATGGCATGTAAATCATTGCCCCCATCATACCGGCATTCATCAGAAATCCAACAGAGAAAGAAATCGTTACGATACTATTTTTAAACAGGGATAAAGGTAAAACAGGACTTTTCGCTTTTCTTTCGATAAAAATCAGAAGAATCATGCCGATTACACTAGCTGCAAAGAGACCTAAAATCTCCGGTGAATCCCATGCATATTTATTGCCCGCCCATGAAAATCCTAACAGCAGAACGATAATAGTCACTGCCAGCACTGTAGAACCCCAGAAATCAATGGACTCAGATGAAACCCGGCCTGTTTTGGGGAAAATGCGCCAGATCATTACAAAAGCAACAAGACCAAGCGGGAGGAAAATCCAAAAGAGCCATTTCCAATTCATATAATCGATCAAAAATCCGCCTAGCGTAGGACCGAGTATGCTGGAAAATCCGAAAATAGCCATCATGACTCCTGTCCATTTGGCTCTTTCGCGCGGAGCGAATAAATCACCTACGGCAGTAGTCGTTGCCGACATCAAAACACCTGCTCCGATACCTTGAATAGCACGGAAAATAATCATTTGAAAAATGTCCGTCGATAGGCCGGTTAAAAAAGATCCGATCATAAAAATGACAATCCCGCCGAGTAAAAACGGTTTACGTCCATAAATATCGGATAGTTTGCCGACTAGAATCGTAGAGATGGTGGACGCCAGCATGTAGATGGTGATTACCCAAGAATAATAATCCATACCGCCCAGCATCGAAATAATCCGGGGCATAGCCGTACTTACGAGCGTCTGATTAATCGCGGCAAAAAACATCGCCGCCATAAGCGCAATCATGATCGCTACCTTTTGTTTAGCCGTCATTTCATTCATAGGCCCACTCACTTCCATCTTTAATAGAGATCTGTTAAATATTTAATCACAATATAAATAGGTTTACAACCTATTTATATTTCGGGCAACATTATTTCCTTTTGTATACCTAAAAAAACAGCAGTTCAGTTAGGACTGCTGTCTTTCTTAGGTATCCCCGAGTTAATCCAAATCCACCTTCGCAAGTGCCTTCTTCGCCGGACCTTCGATAACGTCCCCTTGTAACGAGTATCTCGAACCATGACAAGGACAATCCCACGTCCGCTCCGCCTCATTCCACTCCACCTCACACCCCATGTGAGTACAAGTGGTATCCACGATATGGAGCTTCCCGCTTAAATCCCGGTAAGCCCCAGCTCTCTTGCCATTCAGCTGTACGACTGAACCTTCGTCAGCCGCAAGTTCTCCCGCATCCTTCCGGGTCTCTTCCAGCTTGCCGCCGATTAGCTGCATGGCTACATTAGCATTCTGTGTCATGAATGTCTTGATGTCGGGATCACTGTGAAAACGCTGCGGATTGAACACTTCTTCATATGGGCTCTTCTCTCCCGCTACAAGCTTCGTATTCAGAATTGCCGCCACGATACTGTTCGTCATCCCCCACTTCCGGTAGCCGGTTGCAAGGAGAAGATTCGGAACGTTCGGCAGCTGCTTTCCGATATAGGGCATTTTGTCCAGCGTGTAAATATCCTGCGCCGACCACCGATAGAGAATATCCCGCAGCCCGAACTTCTCTTCGCCAAACTTCTGGAGGTGTTCGTAGTATTGGAAAGTGCACAACCCCTGGCCCGTCTTATGCCCTTCGCCGCCGATAATCACGGCCGGTTCTCCATTCAATAGTACGGACCGCAGCGAGCGCTTGGGATCTTCCGCACTGAGGTACATCCCGCCGGGATAAGGCTTCTCTGTTCGGGCGGCGAGCACGTATGACCGCTCCGTATGCAGACGGGAAAAATACAATCCCTTGAAATCCACGAAGGGATAGTGTGATGCACTTACAATGTTATGACACGTTATCTTAGGCCCGTGCTTGGTCTTCACGATTAACGGCTTCTCCAGATCCGCTCCGACTACTGTTGTCTGTTCGAATATCTGTCCTCCCATCTCAACGATTTCTTGGACAAGCCTGATCAGAAAAGGAACCGGGTTGAACTGAGCCTGATTCTTCATAATCACGGCCGCTTTCGTCTCATAAGGCAAAGGTGCCGCATCTGCATAAGCACCCGGGATACCCAATTTCTCATATGCCTTATGCTCGTCTTGAATTTTTTTAATATAGGAATCATCGCTTGTGTACACATAGGCATCTTCTTCGGTGAATTGGCAATCGATACCGAGCTCCGAAACCGTATTTTTTACGAATTGCAAGGCTTCGTCGTTGGCCTCATAGTATAGCCGGGTTTTCTCTTCTCCGAAATGAGATACAAATTCACTATAGGTGAGATCGTGCTGGGCGGTAATTTTGGCTGTCGTGTATCCTGTGGTCCCCTCCATTATGCGGCCGGCATTAAGAACAGCGACCTTCAGCCCCTTTTTGGCCATGAGGTAAGCAGTAGTGATCCCCGTTATACCGGCACCGACAATGACAACATCGATACTCAAATCTTTCGTCAATTTAGGAAAAGCCGGAATGGGATGGATAGAGTGAAGCCAGTAGGATTCGGGAAACTGCGGCAAGGTGCTCGTGAAGTCTTCATTGTTCCTGGTCAAGTTCATACCTCCTGGTTGGTCCATGATGTGCATACGTTGTTCCCAGAGCCTGAAGCTCTAGCATCTGACGATCGGGTACCCGCCTGCTGATTTGTATTAAGCAAAGGCATGACCCGGCAGCTTCCATGCGGGAATATACCGGGTCTGCTTGTTACGTTGAATTTGAGTTAGTGGAACGATTTGCCCCCATTGTAACCGGGCATTTGAGGGCTGCCGGTCGCAGGCGTATACGCGCCCAGCATCTGCTCCATGAATGGAGCCGCCAGCTGCGGCACTTGGTAGTAGCCGTGCTGATTCTGGTACAAGAAGATTTCGTAAGCCATTTCTACGAAATTCTGAATCTGTGAAGCCAACACCCGGCGTACAACGGGATTGGTTACTTCCGGTGTAGCCATCGCCAGCAAGGAAGCATGGGATTTAATCAGACCCAGCATATGAGCGCTGATTCCGGCGTCTTTAATGTCCGCCAGAGACTGATTCGGTTTTTTGGGCGGTGCCGGATGCATTCCATAGACAGGCTGAGTCATATTCGGGATCAGATAAGTAGCCGTTTCCTGGAACGGCTTCTGTCCTGTTCTGAAGCTTTCGCAAGTGATGTTATAGTGGGCCAGCATAAAATTGTACTGCCGATCCAGAATACTTATGAGTTTCTGATCCTGAATAAACGTACGGAACAGCATAAATTGATCCAGAACATTGATCTGACCTGCCAGCACTTCATGCAAATCAAATAATTCATGCGTACCATGATTAAACTGCGGACCATTTTGCTGATAACTTTGGAATTGCGGCTGCTGTTGTGACTCCTGCTGCATGGTTGTAAGCTCCTTTGAAAGGGGAATATAGTACCTCCTTAATGTGGATGTATAAAGCGGAATTTATGCATGTTCACCTTCCGCAGGAGACATACTTACCTTACAAGCAGAATCGGGAGGTTGGTCTAAACTTATGCCGCAAGAATGGTTAATTCCGGCTACAAAAGGTCTGGGACTCCGGCTCACAAAGGGACAGGTTGTCCGGGTTACGGATGTTGACGGGATGCAGGTGGCTGATTTTGCCGCTTTTAGCGACCGCGACTACACGGAACGCCTTGATCCCGGAGTCACTATGGATGTACTGGGCCAAATGTATGTGCGTCCAGGCGATCAGTTGTACTCCAACAAATATCAGCCTCTTCTATGCATTGTTGCGGATACGGTCGGTCGCCATGATTTTATTAATTCCGCTTGCCGGCCCGAAATGTACGAGGTCCTGTATGGCAAATCACCGCACGCCAGCTGCTATCAGAATTTGAATGCGGCGCTAGCCCCTTATCATATACCGGCACCGGATCAGCACTATCCGTTTAATTTGTTCATGAACACGGTCATCCATCCCGACGGCCGTATTACGGTAGAGAAGCCGTTATCCAAAGCAGGAGATTATACGGAGCTGCGGGCGGAGACGGATCTGATTATCGCTATATCGGCTTGTCCTTGTTCGGAGAGCAAATGTAACAATTACGACTGCACCCCGATCAAGGTGGAAATTCGGTAGGCAACCTCGATTCCCATTGAAGGATTCGTTCTAACACGATGATTCGCCGAATATAATGCCTTGTACAATTTTTTGTTCAAGGGGCGGAATAGATGAATCATTTCATGACCTATTTTTTTCTCGGTATCTCACTGTCGGCTCCGATCGGTTCGATTAATGCGGCTCAGCTGGAACGGGGTGCCAGGCATGGTTTCACACATGCGTGGCTGATTGGACTTGGTGCTATGTGTGCGGATCTGATTTATATGCTGCTGATCTATTTTGGACTGGCTCACTTCCTGACAACGCCCTTTCTGAAAACGTTCCTCTGGTTCTTCGGCAGTTTCGTGCTTCTCTATACCGGCATCGAAACGCTGCAGTCTTTGAAGGTGACAAACAGTAACAAGGACCGCATCCATCCTGCTCATAGCAGCTCTTTCCGGACCGGATTTCTAATGGCGTTGATGAATCCGCTCAATATTTTATTCTGGCTAGGCATATACGGATCCATCCTGGCGGACAGCATGCAGCAATTCGGGATGAGTAATATCTTGCTTAACAGCGCGGGTATTTTCGCGGGAATCCTGCTATGGGATATCTTAATGGCGGGATTTGCAAGTTCAATCCATCGTTTCGGAAGCCCGAAACTGCTCCCGTACATTTCCGCGGTTTCAGGCTTGTCATTAATAGGTTTCGGGTTATATTTCGGCTATCAGGCGGTTTGCTTGCTTGCAGTGTAACTCTATGTATTCCTTGTTTCTTGCTCGTTGGTCCCTGCCAGACGATCATTTGATGATGTACAAAACAAAGAGGATTGCTCCCTGCAATCCTCTTTGTTTTGTACTAGTCATTCTTTTGCAAAACCGGGCATTCACCCTCTTTTCACACCAAGCATACCATGCTTTAGATGAAGAAGGAGGTTCGATACATGCCTCGCTTAATGACTAAAAGATGGCTCGACGAACATTTGCCGGAGCTGGCAGACTGGCAGCGGCAGGCATTTTCAGACTTTGACAGCCAAATCGCCGATCCGGGGAAAACTTATCCTTGTATACCAGGACGCCAAGGACATCTCACGAATAATCTGCGGTACGGTTTTGCCGCTGATCCCCGCTCCAAAGAAGCGGCAGACGATATTTGCTCGCTTCTCTCGCAGTATAATAAGGTCTCACGTGATACAGGACCGTATGCCTCGCTGGTTCTCTTCTTCGAAACGCCTGAGTCGCTTATCCGCAAAGCTACGGTCGAATTCTTCGAAGAACTCTTCTGGTCCCTGCTTCGTCAAGTGAATGAGAAGGATCACGCCCCCTGGCCGGAAGGGATTTCACCGAATCCAGAACATCACACGTGGGAGTTTTGTTACGGCGGCGAGCCGTACTTCGCCTTCTGCGCCACGCCCGCACACGAAGTCCGCCTCAGCCGCAGGGCTTCATGCTTCCTGATCGCCTTTCAGCCCCGCTGGGTCTTTGAGGAGCTTAACGATTCGACGGCGCTCGGACGCAAGATGAAGAAGCTGATTCGGGGAAAACTCTCAGCTTATGACCGCATACCCGCTCATCCTTCCTTGAAGTGGTACGGAGGAGAAGATAATCTGGAGTGGAAGCAATATTTTCTGAGGGAGGATGAGAGCAGCCCGTCGCGGTGTCCTTTTTCTCATGTCTGGAATCAGCCCAAAGACGCTAAGACGCAATCATGAGCGCTCCGTTGTTCTGCGTGCCCATACCCGCTTCATAATGAAGGTCAGGGCGCCGATGACACTTACCAGCAGGAGGCTGAACCAGAAGCCGGGTCGTCCTGATTTCTCGGCGAGCGTTCCGCTGACGGCTGTCATAATCAGCAGGATGGCAATCCATGTTTTGATTTGCCCCGCATAACCAGGCTTTAGTAATTTCAGATAAGAAGCAAGAATATACAACCATGTGTATAGGATAACTAAGCCCGCAGCCGTACTCAGATGTTCGTAGAGTTGTTTGGGCAGCAGCAGGGCCAGCACAATGGAGATACTTAAAGCGGACGTATTTACCAGAATGGCATAAAGCGGCAATTCCCGTTTCCCTTTGGTTACGGCCAGCAGCTTGGGTGCGTCCCCATCCTGCGCAAGAGTCAACAACATCGTTGATACCGCATATAGCGAGGCAACCAGGATGGAGAACCCGGCCACAATCATAACACCATTCAGAATTTGAACAAAAACTTCCGCATTCACTGTTTCCAGCGCACTAATTATCGGAGCTTTGTGAGGTGTAATTTTATCCGGTGTAGTCATCCAGAGAACTAGGGCGAGAGACAGCGTGTAAAGCAGAGTAACAGAAGCCAACATGACACGCCCCGCTTTGGGTGCATCCTCAGGCCTGCGCAGCCCGGAACCCATAAATCCCATGACCTCAATTCCGCCATACGCATAAAACGCATATAAGAACCCTTTCCATGCGCCCTGAAGTCCGCTGCCCCCCCAAACCTGAGCCTTGACTTCAAAGGTTTGCGTCATTATGGAGCCGCGGCAAATCATCATGCCCACAATGAGGATAAAAGCCATCACAGCCGCTATCTTAATGATCGCAAAAAAATTCTCGGCGCGGTTAACGCTCTTGGAACCCAGAACGACAACAAACAAGCCAAGCAGCGCGTAACCCGCTGAGAGGAGCCAGAGCGGAGCTTGGGACAACCATATTTGCGAGAATATTCCAAGCGCCGTCAGTGTGCTTCCCAGAATCAATATCTCCGAGCTCCAGTACATCCACCCCATACTGAAGCCGGCCGGACGCCCGAAGGCTTCCCTGGCATATGTACGGAACGAGCCCGTACTCGGGTTAACAGCCATCATTTGAGCAAGTGCTTCATAAACAAACAAGGCAGCCAGAGCAGCCAGGCTAAAAATAACCAAAACTCCGATGCCGCTTCTGGCAATAGCAATACCGGAACCCAGGAAAAAGCCGGACCCGATTGTACAGCCCACCCCGAATAACGATAAGTGCCACCAGTTCAACCGGTTATTGCGCATTATGTTTCCCTCCCCCAACATGCAGTTAGCATGATTTAGGCAAAGGAGTTTTATACAAGAACCTTCCATTAAATCCGAACGCTATTCAAGAAATCTGCCCATCATCACGGTATCATAGTATTTCCCGTCCGAAAGCAATTTATCTTTTTTTAAGAGACCTTCTATTTCAAACCCAAGCTTTGAATATAGTTTAATAGCTTTATCGTTCGTTTCCAGAACGTTCAATGTAATTTTTTTAACCCCGTTCGAATCCGCCCAGGAAATAGATTCTTTCAAAAGGTTTTTCCCGATTCCATATCCCCAATAATCATTGGATACACAGACCCCGAACTCTACTTTATGAGAGAACCTTTTCAAATCATTCCCTTCGCACCTGGAAAACCCTACAATCCGTCCTTCAGCGACCGCAACTAGAAATAAGCTTCTCCGGTTCCCGGAATCTTCTTGAATGATATGTTCAAAGCCCGACGGATCTATGAATGCCTCCCCTCTCTCCCTGTCTAAATTTTCGGTTTCCCCATCTATTTGCACTCTTAATTCCGACAATTCTTTCGCATCTTTACCGGCTGCGGATCTAATCGTATAATAAATCCCATTTTCATAAAATTCTTGTCTGTTAATGACCATAATCGGCTTCTTCCTATTCATTAGATTCATTCCCCCAAAAATCAATGCACGAAATTCGGCGGCGGCATAGCTGGAACCCCTATATAATGGTATCAAAAAGATACGGAGGAGTTCCATGATACCATACGAAAGAAATCTCGACTATTATCAGGCTTTACTGGATAAAAACTCGGAATATGAAGGCGTTTTTTTTGTAGGAGTCAAGACAACAGGCGTGTTCTGCCGTCCGACCTGTCCGGCTAGAAAGCCGAAATTTGAGAACTGCGAATTTTATAAAACCGCTAAAGAAGCTCTGCTGGCTTCATTCCGGCCCTGCAGGCGCTGCCGTCCGCTCTCTCATCCGAATCAAGTTTCGGAGCTGGTTCAACTGCTTGTGAATGCGGTGGAAGAAAACCCGGAACAACGCTGGACGGATTCCGACTTCCGGAAGCTGTCTATAGATGCTTCAACAGCACGCCGTCAGTTCAAAAAACGGTTTGGCATGACATTCGTTGAGTATGCCAGAGCCCGGCGTATGGGAATCGCCTTGAAACAAATCCGGGCGGGCAACCCCGTAATCGATGCCCAGCTGACGACCGGATATGAGTCCAGCAGCGGATTTCGGGATGCCTTCTCCAAAATTATGGGTGCCGCGCCTACTCAGATCGGGTATCAGACTATTTTAAAAGCAGCATGGTTAGACACTCGGCTCGGTCCGATGATCGCTATTGCGGATGAAGAAGCGCTCTATCTGCTTGAATTCGTCGACCGCCGCGGTTTGGAACGTGAAGTTGAACGTCTCAGGAAGAGAACCAAATCAGCGATTCTTCCCGGATACACAGCTCCAATCCGTTCGATTGAAAATGAGTTGACTCATTATTTTGAAGGGAGTTTAACTCAATTTAATACCCCTGTCGTTTATTTAGGCTCTTCTTTTCAACGTGAGGTCTGGGAGCAGTTACAAAAAATCCCCCCTGGACAAACATCGTCATACGCCGGCCTTGCAGCAGCGATCGGAAAACCAGGCTCTTACCGTGCCGTTGCTCAGGCCAATGGTGCTAACCAGCTTGCCCTTGTAATCCCTTGCCACCGGGTCATTAACTCCAATGGTGACTTAGGCGGTTATGGAGGCGGTATCTCTCGTAAACAATGGCTGCTGAATCATGAGATGACCATCGGCAGTGAATCCTCCTGATTGTAAAATATCATTATAGAAAGAAAATCAGCTAGGAATCTCTCGTTATACTGCTGTAGAATTAAACGATCCAGGTATGTGACTATAACGATAGGAGATTAAGTAATGCTAGAAAATGAGGATTATTCTATAGCTTCTCCCGGCCGGAGCCGCCAGGCTATGCAGGCGGACTGCGAGAACTGCTTTGGCTTGTGCTGTGTTGCCCTTCCCTTTGCGGCTTCAGCGGATTTTGCGGTCGATAAAAATGCCGGACAGCCCTGCCACAACTTGCAGCCCGACTTCCGCTGCGGCATCCACACCAGCCTTAGGCAGCTGGGGTTTCGCGGCTGCACGGTGTATGATTGTTTCGGTGCGGGACAGAAGGTGTCGCAAGCTACCTTCGGCGGACGCGACTGGAGGCAAGAACCCGGCTCAGCGAAGCTGATGTTCGAGGTATTCCCCGTCATGCGGCAGCTTCAAGAGCTCCTCTGGTATCTGAACGAGGCGCTGACGCTAGAGCCGGCCCGGGTGATTCATGCTGAACTGGGCGCAGCGCTTGAGGAGACAGAACGTCTCACTCATCTTAGTCCTGCCTCTCTGGTGCAGCTGGACGTGGCCGCACAGCGGGGCATTGTCAATGCTCTGCTTCTGCAGACCAGCGAACTTGTGCGTGAAGAAGCCCGCCGGCAGCATAAAGGGCCGGCCGTGCGGAAGATTCGCCAGGGGCGCGGTGCGGATCTTATCGGCGCGAATCTTAGAGGAGCAGACCTCAGATATGCCAACTTGAGGGGGGCCTATCTTATTGCAGCTGACCTCCGGGGTGCGGATCTGAGAGTGGCGGATCTCATCGGAGCCGATCTTCGGGATGCCGACCTCCGCGATGCCGACCTCACAGGAAGCCTCTTCCTCACCCAGGCCCAGCTCAACTCGGCCAAAGGCAGCGACCGGACTAAAGTGCCGCCCTCCCTCGTTCATCCGGCGCACTGGTCCGCCTCAGTGGGATAATCGGGCAGATATAAAAATACCAGGACCTGTTAGAGGTCCTGGTATTTTTATAGTTTAGTTCAACAAAGATTCTAAGCTTAGCCCGCTTCCTCAGCAGGTTTGACATGACTTTCTTGGCTGCGCTCTACAGTTGGAATCTCGAACTGTCTGATTCCTTTGGATAAGAACATGATAATTCCGCACAAGGCGGTAATGAGGGCACTGAAGAACAGAACGTCAGGTAAGGCAAAACGCAAGGTGAGCGCACCTCCGATCAGCGCCCCAAGCGGCAGTGCTGCACTTGACAGGGTGCTCATAAAAGCGGTAACACGCCCCATCAAAGGCAGTGGCGTAATAATCTGAATCAATGAAGTTTGGAGAACACTGATAACGCCTGTAAACAGACCTAACATCAGCGCGGCTGACAGCTTCATCCAAATTTCCGGCACGATGGAGAACAGATAGATCGCAATCCCCATTGCTACCCAGGAGGCCGCAATGGTAGCGCCGTTTTTTTTCAGAACATTAACCAGAAAAGACCCCATAAACATACCGATAAAATAGGCAATATACAGCAAGCTGTAATAAATCGGCGAACCGTAGGATACAGCTAGTGACGGTATCGTAATAATCAGAATCGCTATAGAGAAATTGGTCAAAGCGAAAAACGGCAGCATCACTCTCAAAAACGTATGGTTTTTCACAAAAGTATAGCCCTCTTGCAGCTCTTTCAGATAAGGTCTCCATTTAAGCGAGTTACCGCTGTCTCTTGATTCCGTTGACCGGGTATCAATCTGTTTACTGAGCCTGACATAGATCGCACCCGCAAGAAACAGCAGACCGCTGGCCAGAAAAAAGGTGCTTTTCATACCGATCGCTATAATAATCGACGCTCCTGCCAGATAGCCTGCGATATTAATAATCTGATCCGTAGATGAAATCACGGAGTTAGCCCGGATAATTAAATCGGGTGAGCGCACCAGCAGCGGGAGCATTTTACTGTTGGCCGGGTAAAACAGCGTAGAGAAGCAGGATGCAATAAAGACGATAAGAAGAACGGCAATCAGATTGATCATCCCATCTTGAATGAGGAACGGGACAGTCAGAATGAGAACTCCTTGTGTAAATAAAGCCATACTGGCTAATAGAGCGGGTGAATAACGGTCCACCAACGGACCTACGAGAAAGCTGAATATAGCTGCCGCGGATACCGCTGTATACGTAAAGCTGGTAAATGCCACCGACTGGGTCGATTGCTGAACGAAATAAAGCAGCACAACGGAATAAATACTGTCCGCTATATTGGCTGAGGTACGAGATGCAAAGAAACGGACAAACCGGCTGTCTTTAAACAATTGATTCATATCTTCAGCTCCTTAGGTGCAGGATGGTCAGAGACGACATCTTGAATTTGGGGGGTACCGCGAGCTTGCTCACCGGTACCCGTGCTTGTAGTAGCGAAGATCGATTCCAGATGCCCGCGAATCTGTTTCACCGCTTCAAGCCCAAACCAAGAATATCGTTCTCTAGTTGATCCCAGATTTCTTACATCAACACTCCATCTTGCTTGCTGCTGCGGAGCCTGCGGAGTTCAGCCTCCAATAGTTCTTTGATGAAGGACTGTTCCTCTTCATAGGGCAGTTCAAGGGATATACGCAGAGCGTTATCCTGATGTTGAACCGTGAAGAAAATGATCGGCTTGCCTGAAGAGATTTTTGCGCCATCTTCCAAATTCTCAAACATCTGCATGTCCTCAAATAACTGTGCTTTATCTGATGATTCACCCAGATAGTTAAACACGATAGGCAGCTGCTCCAGGCTCTGCTTCATATACTGCTTGGACAGCGGATAAGACGAAGACATCTCGTCGCTGTAAATCAGGTTTAGGAAGTTCAGATTTCGAGATACAGCCAGATTCAATTTCCCTTGAATATCCCGGCTTAGATCAAGCTCATCTGTCAACAGCACAGGAATATGATCAATAAATTCGCCTACGGTATCAAAATATTGTTTATCTTCATATTTCCTTCCGTAGTTGGTGAGGAGAATCGGAATTTCAGTCATTTGCAAATAGCTTCGGAAAAACCGGGCCGCTAACCGCAAGGACAAATCCCACATTTGACCGGCTTCGATCGGCCCGCCCCAATCCGCCAGTTCAAGATCCAGTTCGGTAGAACCCGCACGACTGCGCTTACTCACTGCGAAAGCCAGCTCGTTCATGGCACTTGCAAAAGATGAAAGCCTGAATGTTTCAACAAGCTGTTGATCGTTCATTCCTTGAGGCCCTTTGCTAACCTGACGGATATAATCCCGATAGGAATCGGCTCCGGCTCCAGGTTGCTCGGTTATACCCGCATATTCGCGGTACAGCTCGCTTTTGATAACATCGCCGCTCATTCCGTCGTAAATGATATGCGAGCAAGGAAGCAGCAGCAGATGCTCGCGTAAGTTAAGACGGACAAGTGCAATACGATACAGCAGAGATCCCGTCATCTCATAAGGCGTCATGTAGAACTGCGGCAGTATCAGCGAGAGCAGCTGCTTCTGTTTGGCCGCCGGATATTCCGATAAATCCAGCACCGGTAATTGGATCTTCTCCGGCACAGGCATCAGTTCCCACTCGCTGCGCCCTTGCGCCCGAACCAATACGCTTCTCAACAGTTCATGGCGGTTCAAAAGGCGGCTCACGGCTGCGGTTAACCTGCCTGAATCCAACATGAATGCGTCAAACGGGATCACTCCGCCCGAACACAGCGGGTTCTCGAGATGATACAGCTGGGCAGGTCCCAGTGCATATCTCTCTTCGGGCATTGCCGATAGTACGGTTCCGTTCCAAGCTTCGTTCATGACTGCCAGCTGTTCCAGGCACAAATTCGCCTGCTGCTCCGTTTCGTCATCCAACTGCTCGGCGGATAAATCCTGTACACCCCCTTCGTCACCCGACCCGGCTCTTTCTTGTCCCGCGTCTTCGATAGGCGAAACATAGTGCGGATGAAGGTTCGGATGCAGATGGGATTGAATAAATTCGTTCAGTTCATCTGCCCGTTCCGTAATGAATGGGTCCACCCGTAAGATCACACGATTCTTCCCTTCAAGCGGTGCGGATTCAAATTGTGCCCGCACGCCGAAGGTAGCCTCCAGAATAGCTTCAGCGTCCGTATAATTGTCAACAAGTGTGTCAGCTTCGGAACCGGCACTTCCTGCTAGTGCCGATAACTGACGGATCGTCTGGTATTGGAAGACCTCATTGATCCCGATTTCGATGCCGGCGCTCTGCGCTTTTGAGACAAACTGGATCGCCTTCAAAGAGTGGCCGCCAAGCTCGAAGAAATTATCATCGATGCCGATCGTTCCCGCTCCCAGAACATCTTTCCAAATATCGATCAGCCGGCTTTCTGTCGGGTTCCGCGGCGGGGCGTATTCAATGCCTGTCTGAATGTCCCCTTTGGGCGCAGGCAGAGCCTTGCGGTCGATCTTGTTGTTCGGTGTCAGCGGCATCCGATCCAATTGGACGTAATAGGCCGGCATCATGTACCCTGGAAGATTCAGAGTGAGTGCCGCTCTAATTTCGCTGACCGTCAGTTCTTTATCCGCCACGAAATATGCACACAAGTCTTTCTGACCTGTTTCGTTCTCCCGGGCCACTACGATCGTTTTCCGGACAGAAGGTATCGCCATCATCTGCGCTTCTACCTCTCCCAGCTCTATCCGATAGCCCCTGATTTTCACCTGATGATCAAGTCTGCCCAGGTATTCAATCGTACCGTCCGACATCCAGCGGGCCAAATCGCCGGTTCTGTACATCCGTTTGCCCGGCTTGAACGGATCGGTTACAAATTTCTCATCCGTTAACACTTTGTTTCTCATGTACCCGCGTCCGACCCCGTCGCCGCCAATGTATATTTCACCTGCAACCCCTACAGGCACCAGCCTGTTCTGCGGGTCCATCAAATAAACACATTGATTGGCAAGCGGCTTGCCGATCGGAACAGTATGCGTCCATGCTGTTTGTATGTCATCGCCGATGTCATAAGCGGTTGAATCCACACAGCATTCCGTCGGGCCGTAGACATTCGTCATGCTCGGGCGATATCCGGGACGCCTGCTTAAGAACTCGTTAACAAGATGAACAGGCAGAGCCTCCGCTCCAAAAATAAAATGTTTGACGTTTAAATCCGCCACCGGATCTTGCATTTCCGTTAGGAGCTGCAGATGAGCCGGCGTACCGTCCGAAAAATCAATTTGCTCCGTTCTGTAATAATCAGCCAGCTGCTCGCCGCTGGTACTAATTGTTCTCGGTATGACGTAAAGCGTATGTCCCATAAGCAAGCAAGGAAAGATTTGCTTCACCGATGCATCGAATACATACGGAGACAGCCACGCCATACGCATAGGAGCCTCGTACTTGCTGTAGACCTGCCGGGTAAATCCGGTTGTCATGTTAATGACATTGGAGTTCTCGATCATGACGCCTTTGGGTCTGCCGGTCGTACCGGAGGTATACATGACATAGGCCAGATCGTCCGGGTTGCATGCGCTTGTCAGGTTGGAAGCATTTCCTTGAAGCAGCAGCTCACGGTCAAGCGGAATGATCTGCACATCTGCCGGTACAAGAGAAGAGAACTCGGGCTTCGCAAGGACGATATTCACACCGCTGTCTTCCAGCATAAAGTGGATGCGCTCCTGCGGAAACTCCGGATCGATAGGCACATATCCACCGCCGGCTTTTAAGATCCCGAAGATCCCGACGATCATCTCTAACGAGCGTTCCATGATCATGCCGACCAGATGATCCCCTCTAACGCCTTTGGCTCTCAACACGCGAGCCAAGCGGTTTGCCCGCTCGTTTAACTCGCGGTATGTCATTACGCCGCCTTCAAAAACAACCGCTGTCTGATCCGGTGTCCTTTCGACCTGTTCTTCGAACAGTTGATGAATCGTCTTATCCCGCGGATAGTCCGTCTCCGTATCGCCCCATACTTCCAAAATCATCTTGCTTTCTTCGGGAGTAATAATCTCGATTGCGGAAAGTTTCGTCTTCGGATCGTTTGCGATGGCGCGCAGCAGTTGAACAAAATGTTGAGCCATCCGTTCAACGGTTTCACGCTTGTACAGGCTATCCGCGTATTCGATACTGAATGCCATGCCTTCAGAGTTGTCTGAGGCACTGAGCGTCAAATCGAATTTTGCCTCGTTCTGCTCACCGGGACAAAGGCTGACCTGCAAATCTGTAAAGCCCGGCAGCTTAGCCGGCTCCGCATTTTCAAGGACAAACATTGTATCAAAGAGCGGATTACGGCTCATGTCACGCTTGACATCCAGCTTTTCCACCAGCACTTCGAACGGGTAATCCTGATGTTCATAAGCATTCAGCACCAGATCCTTCACTTCCTGCACGAAGTCGTGGAAGGTCTTCTCTCCTTCTGGGAAGCTGCGCAGTGCCAGCGTGTTGACAAACATGCCGATAATAGGCTGCAAATCAGCGTGTTGTCTGCCTGCAATCGGCGTCCCGACAATCATGTCCTCCTGTCCGCTGTATTTGAACAACAATGTCTTGTAAGCAGCCAGCAGGACCATAAATAAGGTTGCCCCTGTCTGCAGGGCGATCTGCTTCAATGCTGCCGCTTCTTGCGGATCAATCGTGAATGCCAGCATACTTCCGGAAGAACTGCGCGTAGAAGGTCTCGCATAATCGGCCGGAATATCCAGGATAGGAATTTCTCCGCTCATTCGTTCCAGCCAATAGGCTTCCTGCTTATTCATCCATTCGCTGGCTGTGTCCGCCTGCTGCCATACGGCATAGTCCTTGTACTGGATACGCAGTGCAGGCAGTTCCAAGCCCTCATACAGCTGAGGAAGTTCATTCAATAAGATGCTCATGGATACACCGTCAGAGATCGTATGGTGCATATCAAACAATAAACGATGGCGCAAAGGCGCTTCCTCCACAAGCGCTGCTCGCAGCAGCGGCGCTTTGTCTAGATCGAACGGGCGGATGAACTTGTTCATCAACGCTCCGGCATCTCTTTCACCAATTGCCTGCATACGCTCCAGCTTGAAATCGACCTTGTCAACTATCCTTTGAACCAGTTCACCCTCAACAAGTTCAAATGCAGTCCGAAGCGTTTCATGGCGGCGAATCAGCTGGGCAAACGCCATCTCAAGCCGCGTAAGATCCAATTCACCTTCCATCAGCAGCATCGCTGACATATTGTAATTGTTCATATGGCTTAAGATATACAGCCGCTTCTGTGCCGTGGAGACCGGATAGCTGTCCCTATATTCGGCTGCCGGAATCCCGGCATACGGGTTGGGCGATAATTTTTCAATGGCTTGTGCCATCTGTTCAATCGTCGGATACAGGAAAATATTCCGCAGCGGGAATGCAACGTCCAGCGACTGGTGAACTCTTGCCGCCAATGTTGTCGCCCGCAGTGAATGTCCTCCAATTTCAAAGAAATTATCCTTAATTCCGACAGACGGAATACCAAGAATTTCTTTCCATATAATTTCCAGTTGCACTTCCAACGTTGTACGCGGAGGCAAGTATTCGACACCCGTCTGATGGTTATCTTCCGGTTTAGGCAGTGCTTTCCGGTCGATTTTGCCATTTGGCGTCAATGGCATATGTTCCAGCTGAAGGAAGTACGGAGGCACCATGTAATTCGGGAGGTTCTCGCTCAGTGAATGGCGAATCTGGCTTGAACTTACTTGCCGCCGAGCAACATAGTACGCGGCCAATTGATTCTGACCCTGCTTGTCAGCATGTGCCAGCACGATCGCTTCCTGCACATTCTCCACTTTCAGAATTTGCGCTTCAACTTCTCCAAGCTCAATCCGGTATCCGCGTATTTTCACCTGATGGTCAATCCGCCCCAGATACTCGATATTACCGTCCGGCATCCATCTCGCCAGGTCTCCTGTCCGGTACATCTTTTCATAACCCGCTTCTCCGGCAGCATAAGGATTCGCCACGAATTTGTCAGCGGTGAGTTCCGGCCGGTTCCAGTATCCTCGTGCCAGACCCGGACCGGAAACGCACAGTTCCCCCGGTACGCCTACCGGTGCCAGATGGCCATGTCCGTCCACCATGTACACCCGGTGGTTTGATACTGGGCGGCCGATGGAAATGATTTCTCCGGCTCTAGGATCTTGGGATACCGGCCAGAATGAGGTCGCAACCGAATTCTCTGTCGGTCCATAACCGTTGAAGTACTCTACATGGTCCTTCCACTTGTACACGAGTTCGGCAGAAGACGCCGAACCGGCTGTGAGCAGAATACGCAAATCCGGAATCCGCTGCGGCTGCAGATAAACGGCATAAGCCGGAGGGAGCGTCGCAATCGTAATCCGGTGCTCCGCCATATACTCTTCCAGCTGCTCATAATTCAAGATCGTCTCCGAGGTCGGCACGTAAAGTGTCGCTCCGCACAGAACAGACTGGATGATCTCGGAGCAAGATGCATCAAACGAATAGCTGGCAAACATCAGCACATGATCAGAAGCGCTAATGCGCAGCATTTGATGAAAATGTGTCGTGAGGTTACTAAGTCCTCGATGCTCCAGCATTACACCTTTGGGCTGGCCTGTTGTTCCTGATGTATAAATCACGTATGCGAGATCGTACGGGCCAGATAATGGCTCCAGATTCGTTCCGTCCTCGTCATACACGGACGTCTCTACACTGCGGTTTGCCGCCCCGCCGGAATCACTTGCTCCCGCATCTTTTTCTCCATCCAGAACTAGCACTTTACCGTCAAAGACTGCTTTTTCTACCAGATGGCTTTGCGTCAACAGGACTGCCGCACCGGAATCATCCAGCATATAGCGGATCCGCTCCGCCGGATAACTCGGATCAACCGGTACATAGGCGCCCCCGGCCTTCAAAATCCCGAAGATCCCTACGATCATATCTACGGAGCGTTCAGTCATCAGGGCGACTAATTGATTCGTTGTCACACCCCTGCTGCGCAGAGTACGGGCCAGGCGGTTTGCACGCTCATTCAGCTCACGATAGCTTAACTGTTCTCCTTCAAAGAACAGTGCCGGCTGCTCCGGTGTCTGCTGAACTTGCGCTTCCAGCAAGCCGTGAATGGTTTGTTCATGTGCATACTGCGCTGATGTATCGCCCCATACGCGAAGTATTTGCTCACGCTCACGCTCAGTCACTGCATCGAGCTCAGTTATCCGTATGTCCGGATTTACAGCTACCCGCTCCAGCAGTTGTGTTAAATGTCCCTGAATTCGCACAATGCTTTCTCGGTCAAACGCCTGTGAATTGTAGCTGAATCTAATCCGAATCGTGTCCCCCGGCAGAACCGCCATGCTAAAGTCATAACCGGTCTGTTCTGCCAGCTCTACTGCAGAGAGATTGAAGCTCTCACCGAACGGCTCCTTCTTAATGTGAACCGGATCATGCTCGAAGACCATGATGTGATTTATTAAATCTTGTTTAAGCTCTGTCAACGCTTGAATGTCCTTGTACGGGAATGCCGCGTAGACGTTAGAAGCAAGCCCTTGCTGATGCGTTCTCCGCAGCAGCTCGGCGAAGCCTTCGCCGTCAATCGCCTGAATGCGGACGGGTACCGTATTGACGAGCTGGCCAATCATGCCCTCCACATCCGGAATGTCCGCAGAGCAACCTGCAGCGACGCTGCCAAAAACGACATCATGAGTTCCGTTGTATTTCTGCAGCAGAATGCCCCATACGGACTGTATCAGCGTGTGAATCGTAACTTGGACGTGATTCGAAATCCTCCTGATTTCATCAGTCAGACCATTACCCAGATCAAAATCCAGATACTCCGTCTTTTCATTCGCATTCTGATGAATTCTGGCTTGCGGCAACCGGGACGGCTCCTCGAATCCCTGCAAGTAGTTGCTCCAGTAATGTAAAGCTTGTCTGCGCTCCCGGTGTACTTTTAGTGCATGAGCGGATTCTTTCTCTGTGAACAGTTCGAACTCACCGAGCTTCATATCCGGCTGGGCTGCAACGGCCTCAGTCAGCCTGACGAAATGACGCGTCATCAGTTCGATTGTTTCCCGCTTATAAAGTGAAGTCGCAAACTGTAAACCGAACTGAATACCCTCATCTTCTTCACTGGCCTCTAAAGTCAAATCGAACTTTGCCGGAGTCTGCTCCAGACCATATGGCCGGAAAATGAGATTTTCAAGTTTCAGTTCGCTTTCCTCAGTGTTTTGCAGGACAAACATCGTATCAAAGAGCGGATTGCGGCTCATATCGCGCTTTATATTCAGTTTCTCCACCAATTCTTCGAAAGGATAATCCTGATTCTCATAAGCTTGCAGCGCAGTCGTTTTCACATCCTTCAGGTAACTAAGGAATGTCTGCTCTTCATTCGGATAATTACGCAGAGCTAGTGTGCCGACGAACATCCCCAGAATCGGTTCCAGATCGGCGTGCGACCTTCCTGCAATCGGTGTACCGACTACAATATCCTCCTGCCCTGTGTACTGATGCAAAAGCGCCGTATATGCTGCCAGCAGGACCATATATAATGTCGATCCCGTTCTTGCCGCCAGGTCTTTCAACTGATCACTGACTTCTCGCTCCAATCTGAATTCCACCATATCCCCATCCGTACTGCGGACGGCCGGGCGGTCAAAGTCTGTCGGCAGGTCCAGAACAGGCAGCTCTCCCCGGAATGTATCCAGCCAATACCTTTCCTGTTGGTTCATCCATTCCTGCTGCGATTCGCTTTGCTGCCATACAGCGTAATCCTTGTATTGAATTCTAAGGGGATTCAATTCCCCGCCGCTGTACAAATGGACAAATTCATCGGCCAGTACGCCAAGCGATATTCCGTCTGAAACGATATGGTGCATGTCAAGCATCAGCAGGTACTGCTGCTCTTCGTCCATCCCCTGCAAACCGAGGTCGATAAGTCCAACGCGAAGCAGAGGAGCCGTTTGGAGATCAAACGGACGTATAAATCCGCGAATCCGCTCTTCCAAGGCTTCATCGGATACTGATTTTTCCTTCGCTTCCTGCTGCTTCGTCAGTTTCAAGTATTCTATCTCAAACGGCACGGAATCTTGGAGCCGCTGTACCGGCTCACTGTCTACAAGTTCAAAAGTCGTGCGGAGCGTTTCATGGCGACTGATCAACTGGCGGAATACTTCTTCCACCCGTTTGATGTCAAGCGGGCCGCTCACATGCAGGACAGACGATGTATTGTAGCTAACCTCTTCCGGTTCGAGCTGGTGAAGGACATACATCCGTTTTTGCGCCGAGGACAATGGATAGCAGCTGCGGTCTTCCGTTACCGGTATGGAGGCGTAGGCTATCTGCTGCATATTCCCCAGAACCTCTGCCAGCTGCTCAATTGTAGGTGCTTCAAAAATACTCCGCAAAGGAAGCGGCTTGTTCATTTCTTTATGAATCCTAGAGGCAAGCGTTGTCGCGCGTAGTGAATGCCCGCCAATTTCAAAGAAGTTATCTTTAATACCTATCTGCGCCAATCCTAGTATATCCTGCCAGATTCGAGTCAACTTAACTTCTATCCAAGTCCGCGGAGCAATATAACCGGACCCGCCTGTATAAACGCCTTCAGGTGCAGGGAGTGCTTTCCGGTCGATTTTACCGTTAGGAGTCAGCGGCATTTGTTCTATCTGAATCAAGTAAGAAGGCACCATGTAATTCGGAAGGTTCTCCGCCAATGAACTGCGCAGCTGGCTTGCGCTCACCTCACGCTCCGCAACATAGTAAGCAATCAATTGATTGTGTCCCTGCGCGTCCTCATGCGCGAGCACGATGGTCTCTTGTACGTCATCCACCTTCAGAATTTGGGCTTCCACCTCACCCAGTTCGATCCGGTAGCCCCGGATTTTCACCTGATGGTCGATCCGCCCCAGATACTCGATATTACCGTCCGGCATCCATCTCGCCAGATCTCCTGTACGGTACATTCGTTCGTAGCCCTTAGTACCGCTATGGAAAGGATTCGGAACAAATTTCTCTTCCGTAAGCTCCGCCCGGCCTAAATATCCTCGTGCCAATCCCGGACCTGAGACGCATAATTCACCCGCTATACCGATTGGCGCAAGATGCCCGTGCACATCTACCATGTACACCCGGTGATTCGGCACCGGACGTCCGATGGAAATCAGCTCACCTGCCCTCGGATCTGCCGACACCGGCCATACGGACGTTGCTACCGAGTTCTCCGTCGGGCCATAAGCGTTGTAGTAGGCAACCTCACTCTGCCACTTGTTAACCAATTCTGTAGTGGCGGCCGAGCCGGCTGTGAACAGAATGCGCAAGTGAGGTATTCGCTGCGGTTCCAGGTATACCGCAAATGTCGGTGGCAGCGTCGCAATCGAAATCCGGTGTTCCGCCATATATTGCTCCAGAAGCTCATAGTCCATAATCGTCTCGGACGTCGGCATGTACAGTGTCGCTCCATACAGTAACCCCTGCAACATTTCCCAGCATGCTGCATCGAATGAATAACTCGCAAATTGAAGAACGTGGTCGGCTAAACCGATGTTCAGCGTTCGATCGAAATATGTTTTCAGGTTGCACAGACCCTGATGCTCGAGCATCACACCTTTGGGCTGTCCGGTTGTTCCCGATGTATAGATCACATACGCCAGATCATGAGGCCCAGATACCGGTTCCAGATTAGAACCGTCTTCGTGATACACAGGAGAGCAGATCAGAGGCGCAGCCGATTCCCCATCTCCGTTTGCGCCAGCTGGCTGTCCTTTCTCTTCGCCATCCAGTATAATCACTTTTCCGTCAAAAGCCGCTTTCTCCAACAGGTGGCTTTGAGCCACGAGCAGATTCGCACCGGAGTCTTTCAGCATATAGCGAATACGTTCCTCCGGATAGGCCGGATCAACGGGCACATACGCACCGCCGGCTTTCAAAATCCCTAGAATACCTACGATCATATCTAACGACCGATCGGTCATCAGTCCGACCAATTGATCGGTTGTCACCCCGTAATTACGCAGAGTACGGGCCAAGCGGTTTGCACGTTCGTTCAGCTCGCGGTAAGTCAACTGCTTGCCTTCAAAGAAGAGTGCAGGTTGCTCCGGTGTCTCCGCTGCTTGCGCTTCGAACAAGCCATGAATCGTATGCTCACGGGCATATTCCGCTGCCGTATCGCCCCAAACATCGACGATAAGCTCACGTTCCTGATCGGTTACTACATCCAGTTCATCAATTCGAATGTATTGATTTGCCGATACCTGCTCCAGTAGACGTATCAGGTGCCCTTGTATCTGTTCTACATTTTCCCGGTCAAACTTATGAGCGTTGTAGCCAAATATGATCCGGATCGAATTCCCCGGCAGAATCACCACATTGAAGTCATAGTTTGTCTGCTCGACCGACTCGACTGAATTTATGCTGAAACTCGCTTCTTCCCCATCACCTAACTGCTCGATTTGTTCATCCACCGGATAATTTTCGAACACCATAATATGATCGATCATATCCTGCTTATGCTCCGTCAGCGCCTGAATTTCAAATAGAGGGAACGTGTCATAGGAGCCGGAGGACAGTGCATTCAGCTGAGTTTTTTTCATTAAATCGGCAAAAGTTTCACCCTCATCGGACAGAACACGAACCGGTATTGTATTAATAAACAAGCCAATCATGCCCTCGACATTCGGAATGTCAGAGGGACGTCCGGATACGACACTTCCAAACACCACATCATTCGTCCCGTTGTACTTTTGCAGCAGAATACCCCAAATCGTCTGCATCAGCGTATTGATCGTCACTTGATAATGCTTGGCGATCCGCTGAAGTCCAGCCGTCAAGTCCACACCCAGACTAAAGTCAAGATGCTCCGACTGATAATCCTGCCGCCCTTGAGATTTGGCCTGAGGCAGCCGAGACGGTTCCTCAAATCCATCGAGGTAACTGCTCCAGTAACGCGAAGCTTCCTCATGATCCTGCTGCTCCAGCCATTCAATATACCAGCTGTAAGGTGTTACGGGTGCTAGTTCAGGCTGTTTATGGGCAAGCGCCGCAAAATAACCGGCAAATACTTCATTCGTTACCAGGGACAAGCACCAGCCGTCCATCACAATATGGTGGAAGCTCCAGACAAAACGATAGGAATCTTCTCCCGTGCGCAGAATCGCCACACGCATTAAAGCATCCTGCGCCAGGTTAAATCCTCTCTCTTTGTCTTTACGCGTATATGCGAGAATATACTCGCTTTGTCTGTCCTCTTGCAGATCTCGCAAATCTTCTACAATCAGTTCACTGCGCTTGTTGCGGAATACCACTTGAAGCGGTTCATCCTGCCAGCCGCTATAGAAATTGGTCCGCAGTACGGAATGCCTCTGCACCAGCAAATCCAAACTCGCCGCAAAAGCTTCGATTTTAAAGTCCCCTTTAAGATCAAAGGACGACTGCTCGAAATAGGCAACGGACTGCGAATCCATTAAGTTAAAAAACAGCATTCCCTTCTGCATCGGGGTCAGCGCGTATATATTCTCCAGTTCCCCGACCGGCCGTGTCTGCTCCACAATTTCGTCCAATTGCTCAGCTGTCAGCTTCTTAAACAGGACATCGCTCGGTGTCAATTCTGACCGTTCTTTAGACGCGCAGTGATGGATAACTTCAAGCAGATTCTCCTTGAGGCGTTCAGCCAGATGCTCAACAGTACTGCTGCGGAACGCTTTACGGTTATACCGCAGCTCCAGCTCCAGCTTTCCTCCCGTTACCATACCGCCTATATCCAGTGCATATTTCATCTCCGTCCGGTCACTTTCACCCGACCCGGTAGAATAAGGAGAAGTCATCATATCGCTATTATGAAGATCCTGGTCGAACTCACCCAGATAGTTAAAGCATATCTCCGCCTCAGGATGATTCATGCCCGCGCGTCCCGACTGGCTGAGGTACTTCCAAATACCGTAGCCAATCCCCTTATGCGGAATATGGCGCAGACTTTCCTTGACCTGTTTGATTTGTCCGGATACTTCCGGTGATTTGCCGATGTCCAGCAGCACCGGGTACTGGCTCGTAAACCAGCCGATCGTACGCGATATATCGGTACCCGGTAAAATATCTTCACGCCCGTGGCCTTCCAGATTAATCAATGTCCGTTCATTGCCCGTCCAGTCATACAAAGCTCTGCCGAGAGCGGTAAGCAGCAGGTCGTTCACTTCCGTGTTGTATGCACGATGGGATTGTTTCAGAAGCTGATCCGTCGTTTCTTCCGAAAGTTTCACCCTTACTGCATCCGTATCGGTTATTCTAAATCTGCCGTCATGCTCCATGTCCTCAGGTAATGGAACGTAGCTAGATACAGCAGCTTCGTTTACACCTTCCCAATAGGATTTCTCGTTCAACATGGCCGTACTATTCGCATAAACAGACAGCCGCTCGGACCAGGCTTGGTACGAATCCGTTTTGTCCGGCAATACAATGACTTCTCCGCCCAAAGCTTGTTCATAAGCATTCGCCAAATCTTCAAAGAGAATGCGCCATGAAACTCCATCAACCACCAGATGGTGAATAACGATCAGCAGATGATCCCCGTCTGTGCAGCGGAACAAACCGAGCCTCAGAAGCGGACCGTCATTCAGGTTTACACTGCTCTGAATTTCACTCGATTTGGCCTCAATAGCCTGTCCTAGTTCAGCTTCGTCCGTTATTTGTCTGAAGTCGGCTGCATCCAGATGATAGAGCGTACCTTCATGAATCCCGCGATTCCACGCTTCATAACCATGCTGCGTCCGGCGGAATACCGTCCGCAGCGCATCATGATGCTGGACCAGTTTCGTTAGGGCTTGTCTCAGTGCCGGTTCGTTGAAGCCGTCCACCCTATGAAGCATGACAACCTGATTGAAGTGATGCGGTGCCTCCTGATCTTGCTCGACAAACCAGTGCTGGATCGGAGTCAGCGCAACGCTGCCCGTAACTTCACCTTGCTCGGCCGTTTTGATTCCGGCTAATCGGAGATGTGCGGCAAGATCGAGTGCGCTCGGATACTTAAATAAGTCTTTCATTTCCAGCTTATATCCCGCCTGGAGCAATCGGGATGAGACCTGAATAGCCTTGATCGAATCCCCGCCCAAATCAAAGAAATTATCCAGCATACCTACTTTCGGCACACCCAATACGGTTTGCCATACAGAAGCCAAAGCTTGCTGCGCAGCTGTCTGAGGAGCTACATATTCGGTTGTGCTCAGAATGTTTCCTTCCGGTTCAGGCAATGCTTTACGGTTGATTTTACCGTTTGGCGTTAAAGGAATATGATCCAGCCGTACAAAATAGGAAGGTACCATATACGCCGGTATTTCTTGTGCGAGCCTAGTTCTAAGCTCTCCGACATTCCACTCACGGTCAGCTGTAAAATAAGCGCAGAGAACCTTTTGTCCGAACTCATCCTCCCGCGCAATCACGACTGCTTCTCTTACGGAATCCAGATTGAGCAAATGAGCTTCGACTTCGCCCAGCTCAATGCGATAGCCGCGAATTTTGACCTGCTCATCCATGCGGCCATGATATTCCAATGTCCCGTCCTCACGCCAGCGCACGAGGTCCCCTGTCCGGTACAAGCGATCCCCCGCTGCAAACGGGTTCGCGATAAATCTCTCGGCTGTCAGTTCCGGACGGTTCAAATAACCCCGCGCAACCCCGTCTCCGCCGACAACCAGTTCGCCCCAGGCTCCCACCGGCTGGAGGTTAAAAGCTGCATCCACAACATATGCTGTAGAGTTGCGGATCGGTCGACCGATCGGTACGGTATCGAATTGTTCCCCCTCAATAAGATGAGTGGTCGAGAAGGTCGTATTCTCCGTCGGCCCGTACCCGTTAATGATGCTCATAGCCGGATTATCCTGCAGCACCCGGTTAATGTGCGGAACAGACAGCTTATCGCCGCCGACAAGCAAGTGTTTCACATCACCGAACAATCTGCTGTCCTGTTGAGAGAGCTGATTGAACAGCGGCGTAGTCAGCCACATCATCGTAATGTGATGATCACTTATCGTTTTCTTGAGCTTCGCCGCATCCAGAAGGTCATCCTTGCGCACGAGTACAAGCTGTCCTCCGTTCAGCAGAGCGCCCCATATTTCAAATGTCGACACATCGAATACAAACGCACAGGTCTGCAGCATCCGGGTTGATTCGTCGAACTGTGCATAATCTGTATTCCGCACAAGACGAACCACACTTTGGTGCTCAACGACCACACCTTTCGGTTTACCTGTCGATCCGGAAGTATAGATGACATATGCGGCATTGTTCCCCGAACCTTCAAGCGCCAAATTGGAATCATCCGGATTGTAGGATCTCTCGGCATTCAAATCAAGAACCTGCCCGTCAAAATAGCAGCGGTCCAGCAGATGGTGCTGTGCCAGAACTATGCCGGCTCCCGAGTCTTCCAGAATATAACGAATGCGGTCTTCCGGGTATTCCACATCCACGGGCACATAAGCACCCCCGGCTTTCAGAATCGCCAGTGTTCCTATAATCATATCCAACGAACGCTCGCTCAGAATACCGACAGGCTCATCCGTCTTCACTCCCGCTTCCAGCAGAGTACGCGCTAAGCGGTTAGCTGTCTCGTTAAGCTCCCGGTAGGTCAGAGATTGACTTCCGAGCGCAACGGCAATATGGTCCGGTGTACGTTCAACCTGTTCTTCAAACAGTTCTTGAATAGTATGATCGCGCGGATATTCAGCTGTAGTGTTGTTGTATTCAACGAGTATCTTTCTTTTTTCGGCTGCAGTGACGAGTTCCAGCTCTTCTAACCGTATATCAGGTTTAATGGAAATTTGTTCCAATAAGCGGGCTAAATGCCCTCCTAACCTTTGTATTCCTGATAGGTCAAAAGCGAGCGCATTATAAAGGAAGCTGATTTTTATGCCATTCCCCGGCATCACGATCACATTAAGATCATAGTTCGTCTGTTCCATGGCCACGACGTTCGATATCGTGAATGTGGCGTCGTCACCGTCACCCAGTTGCTCGATTTGCTCTTCCATAGGATAATTCTCAAAAACCATAATATGGTTAATCAAGTCCTGTTTTTGATCCGTAAGCGCTTGGATTTCATACAGCGGGAACGTATCGTAAGCATTGGAAGCAAGAGCCTGGACCTGAGTTCTCTGCATCAACTCTCCAAAAGTCTCATCCCCAACGGATTGGATACGGACTGGAATCGTATTAATAAACAGGCCAATGATATGCTCCACATTCGGAATATCCGTCGGCCGACCGGAGACGACACTGCCAAATACAACATCTTTAGCGCCATTGTATTTGTGCAGCAGAGTCCCCCATACGCTCTGCATCAACGTATTAATCGTCACTTGATATCTCTTTGCGATCTGCTGAAGTCTGTCACTCAGCTCATTGTCCAGGTCAAAATCAAAGTGCTCCGCTTGGTAGCCTGTTTTATCCTGAACGCTTGCCTGGGGCAGACGGAACTGCTCCTCGTACCCATCCAAATAAGTACTCCAGTAATTGGAGGCTTCCTGACGGTCCTGCTGCTCCAGCCACTCAATGTACTGGCTGTAAGGCGTGACCGGCAACAACTCCGGCTGCTTGTCGGCAAGAAGCGCAAAGTAGCTTGCAAACACTTCATTGGTCACCAGCGACAGGCACCAGCCATCCATCAGAATATGGTGGAAACTCCAGATAAGACGATACTCTTCCTCACCTGTGCGTAAAATCGCCACACGCATTAAGGCATCCTTTTCCAGGTCAAAGCCTCTTTGCTTATCTTTTCGCGTAAATTCAACAATATAATCATTCCGGTGCTCTTCCTGCACATCACGCAAATCCTCAATATACAGCTCCCTGCGTTTATTGCGGTATACCACCTGGAGAGGTTCGTCCTTCCAGCCTCTGTAGAAGTTCGTCCGGAGTACCGCATGTCTTTGCACCAACAGATCCAGACTTTCCGCAAACGCAGCAATAGTGAAATGCCCCTTCAGGTCAAAGGAGGACTGCTCAAAATAAGCACCAGACTGTGAATCCAGAAGGTTGTGAAACAGCATTCCTTTCTGCATCGGGGTCATTCTGTATACATTCTCCAGCTCTCCGACCGGCCGGGTCTGGTCCACAATAATGTCCAGCTGCTCCTGCGTAATATCTTTAATAAGGACGTCGCTCGGGGTCAGCTCAACCCGCTCGCGGGATACGCAGTGCCGGATTACTTCAAGTAAATTATCTTTCAGACGCTCAGCCAAATAAAGGGCCGTATCCCTGCTTAACGCCTTACGGTTATACCGGATGTCCAGCTCCAGCATCCCGTCCGTCACCATTCCGCCTACATCCAGAGGGAACTTCATCTCGGTTTGATCGTTAACGTCCGACCCAGTCGAATAAGGCGAAGTGCGCATGTCACTATTGTGCAGAACTTGATCAAACTCGCCCAAATAGTTGAAGTTTACTTGCGGCTCCGTATAAAGGACGCTTGTCTGTCCGGCTTGGCTGAGATATCTCCAAATCCCGTAACCGATCCCTTTGTTCGGAATCTGACGCAATTCTTCCTTGATTTGTTTAACCTGTCCCGAAACATCTGAGGATGGGCCGATATTCAGCAGCACCGGATATTGGCTCGTAAACCAGCCGATCGTCCTCGAAATATCCGTATCCGGCAAAATATCTTCACGTCCGTGTCCTTCCAGATGGATCAAGGTCCGTTCCTTGCCTGTCCAGTCGTACAGCGTCCTGCCAAGGGCGGTCAGCAGTAAATCGTTCACTTCTGTGTTGTATGCGCGATGTGCCTGCTTCAGCAGCTGATCGGTCTCTTCCTTGGTGAGCTTCACCGCAACTGTTTCTGTATCACGTATCAAAAATTTGCCATCATGCTCCAGATCTTCAGGCAGCGGAACATAGTCTGAGCCGGCCGCATCGTTTACACGCTCCCAGTAGGCACGTTCATTTGCCATTTCCGGACTGTCGGCGAAAACAGACAACCGCTCGGACCAGTCACGGAAAGAATCCGTTTTGTCAGGCAATACAATAACTTCTCCGGCCAAAGCTTGTTCATAGGCATTCGCCAAATCTTCAAAGAGAATGCGCCAAGATACTCCGTCTATAACTAAATGATGAATCACCATCAGTAAATGATCGCCATCCGCGCAGCGGAACAATCCGAGTTTCAGGAGAGGGCCTTCACTCAGTCGAATGCTACTTTGAATCTCATTGGATTTGGATTCAATGGCCCGGCTCAATTCGGGACCTGTGAGCGAAGACGGGAAGTTCATTACCTCCAGATGGTACAGCTCACCTTCATGGGTTCCGCGATTCCACGCTTCATAACTATGCGCTGTCTTGCGGAAAACCATCCTGAGCGCATCATGATGCCGGACCAGCTTCGTCAGCGCCTGGCGCAGCGCCGGTTCATGGAATCCCTGTTCCCTGTGAAGCATAACAGCCTGATTGAAGTGCTGTGGTGCTAAGTGATCCTGCTCCGCAAACCACAGCTGGATCGGTGTTAGCGGCACCTTACCCGCTACTTCGCCTTGTTCGGCAGTTTTGGTGCCGGCCATGCGCAGATATCCGGCAAGCTCACCTACAGTCGGATGCTTAAACAAGTCCTTCATGTCAAGCTTGTAGCCTGCCTGAAGCAGACGCGATGACACTTGAATGGCTTTGATCGAGTCTCCGCCTAAATCAAAGAAATTATCCAGCAACCCGATTTTTGGCGCTCCCAGCACGGTTTGCCAGACAGTAACCAGCGCTTGCTGCGCGGAGGTCCGGGGAGCCATATATTCACTTCGGCTCTGAGCGTTTCCTTCTGGTGCAGGCAGAGATTTCCGGTCAATTTTCCCGTTAGGAGTCAGCGGCATTTGCTCCATCTGCATAAAGTACGACGGCACCATATAGTTCGGAAGTTCCTCGCCCAGTAAACGGCGCAATTCACTTGATTGAATATTACGCTCGGCCACGTAGTAGGCAACAAGTTGATTCTGGCCCTGCTCGTCCGCACGGGCCAGCACGATCACTTCCTGTATATCTTCCACTTTCAATATCTGCGCTTCGACCTCGCCCAGCTCAATCCGGTATCCCCGGATTTTCACCTGATGGTCAATCCGCCCCAGGTACTCGATGTTGCCGTCCGGCATCCATCTTGCCAAGTCCCCCGTCCGGTACATTCTTTCATAGCCGGCTTCTCCGCCGGAGAATGGATTTAGTACGAATTTCTCAGCCGTAAGCTCCGGACGATCCAAATACCCGCGTGCAAGACCAGGACCGGTCACGCACAGCTCACCTGCTACGCCTACAGGCGCCAGATGACCATGCCCATCCACCATATACACCCGGTGGTTCGGCATCGGGCGGCCAATCGAAATAAGCTCTCCTGCCCTCGGATCTTCCGATACCGGCCAGATCGACGTCGCTACCGAGTTTTCAGTAGGTCCATAGCCGTTGTAGTAGGCAACCCGGTCTTTCCATTTGTGCACCAGTTCAGCGGAGGAAGCAGATCCCGCCGTGAACAGAATCCGCAGGTCCGGCATCCGCTGCGGCTTCAGGTATACCGCATAAGTCGGCGGTAAGGCGGCCACGGTAATCTGATTGTCCGCCATGTACTGTTCAAACCGTTCGTAATTCAGAATGGTCTCCGACGTTGGCACATACAGCGCAGCTCCGCAGAATAGCGCCTGGAAGATCTCCCAGCAAGCGGCATCAAACGAATAACTGGCGAACAGCAGTGCACGGTCTGATAAACCGATTTGTAACGTGTGATCAAAATACGACTTCAGGTTGCACAGACCGTGATGTTCAACCATGACGCCCTTAGGCTGCCCTGTAGTTCCCGACGTATAGATCACATAAGCCAAATCGTCAGGACCTGACACCGGCTCAAGATTTGAACCATCGGCGTGATACACCGGCGACTCTTCATCCAGTACAAGAATCTTACCGTTAAATTCGGCCTTATCCTTCAGATGACTTTGGGTTAACAGTAAATCAGCACCAGAGTCGTCCAGCATATAACGAATACGTTCCTCAGGATAAGCCGGGTCAATCGGCACATAGGCGCCGCCCGCTTTCATAATTCCGAAAATCGCTACAATCATATCTGCCGATCGCTCGGTCATCAGGCCGACCAGACGATCCCTGGTTACACCTTGGCTGCGCAGAGTGCGTGCAAGACGGTTGGCTCGTTCGTTCAATTCACGATAAGTCAGTGTCTGCTCTTCAAACACAACCGCTACCGCTTCCGGTGTCTTGGCAGCCTGCTTCTCGAAACAAAGATGAATGGTAGACTCGGCCTCATACCCGTTCTGAGTGTCGTTAAAATCCGCCAGTATCTGCTTCTTCTCCTCGACTGTCAGGAAATCCAAATCCGAAATTTGAATGTCCGGGTTCTGAATAATCAGCTCCATGGCCTGGCTGAGATGCCCCGCAATTCGTTCGATCACCTGTTTGTCATAGACGGCCCCGTTAAAACTGAAGCAAATTTCAAGTTCTCTGCCGGGTACGACAATTACGTTGAGATCGTAATTCGTCTGTGCAACATCTTCTACTTCGGCAATTTGAAGCGCATCCGGATCTTTAGCGTTAATCAGTTCCTCGGAATAAGGGTAATTTTCAAAAACGATAATATGACGTATCAGATTTTGCTTCAAGACCGTATAATTTTGAATATCAGACAATGACATATACGAATACCGGTTGGATTCCATGTTGGAAGTCTGAACGGAACTAATCAGGTCGGAGAACCGCATTTCCGCTTCGCTATGGATACGGACCGGTATTGTGTTAATGAACAATCCGACCATATCCTCAATACCCGGAATTTCATCCGGTCTGCCGGAAACAACAGATCCGAAAACAACATCCGTACTGTTGTTGTACTTTTGCAGAAGTACTCCCCAAAGAGTTTGAAATAAGGTGCTTACTGTAACGCGGTATTGCTTGGCTACAAGCTCCATACCTTGAGTCAGCTTCTCAGCCCATTTGTATGTAAACCGTTCCGACTGAAATGAGCGATCCGGTGAACGCGTATACCCGGGAACAGTCGTTTCACTCTCAAAGTCCAGTAAATACCGCTGCCAATAAGCTTTCGCTTCATCCTTATTTTGTCTTTCCAGCCACTGGATAAAGCTGCTGAACGGATAGACGGGCGCTAATTGGATAGGAACGCCATCGCGAAGTGATGTGTAAATATCGAAGAAATCTTTGACTACCGTTCCCATACACCAGCCGTCCATCACAATATGATGCACACTCCAGGTCAGCTTACACGTCCCATCCCCCCACTCGGTCAAGGCAAGCCGGATCGGAATATCCTCCTCCAGATGGAATCCTTTCTGCCGTTCTCCCTTCAGAAAAGCTTCAAACCGGCTCTTTTTCTCCTCTTCAGGAAGGCCGCTTAAATCTTCGGTATGAATGGCTTCCGCCTGACGCTGCTCCAATACCACTTGAAGAGGGCGCTCGGTTTCCTTGTAGATAAAGACCGTACGGAAAATATCATACCGGTCGACCAGCTTCTGTAAGCTTTGTTGGACCAGGCCGGCGTTCAATATTTCATGAAAAGTAATGATCGATTGCTCAAAATAGGCCTCTGACACTTCATCGAGGATAGAATGAAACAATAATCCTTCCTGCATAGGGGATAACGGATAGAGATCTTTAATTTTTACCTGTTCCAAAAAATTCACCTCTCCATTTACATGCAAAATTTAGGCTCAAGCTTGCGCGTTATCCTATTTTAATTTCTTTAGCAGTTTATCCGACAAGCTGCTCGATAACGTATCGAGCTGGCCGATAGACAACTGCCCATATGTAAAATCGGTCGGACTTTGCTCTGCTGTTTCCTTGCCGCAGCAGTGCCGGATAAGCTGAACCAGATGCTTCTTATATCCCGCTGTCAGACGCTCCACTGTCGAAGATTCGTATTCACGTCCGTTGTATTCAAATACGAGCCGCAATTTTCCATTCATAATCATCCCGTTAATATCAAAAGTGAGCGTTTTCTCAGCTTGAAGGCTCGTTTCTGCGCCGATACAATCAGATAAATCCGAAGTCCGCCACGGCATATCGGCTCCGGCTTCCTCATCAAACTGTCCCAAATAATTGAAACTGATCTCAGGAGATGGTACCGCAGCGAGGGAAACCAGGCTCCCCGGATCTCTGCCGGACAAATAACGCAATATTCCATAGCCTATGCCCTTGTTAGGCATTCTCCGCAGTTTATCCTTGACCAGCTTAATCTGATAGCCCAGATCATCGGGGCTGCTCACCTCAAGAACGAACGGATACATCGTGGTAAACCAGCCGACGGTGCGGGAAATATCGATATCTTTGATTAATTCCTCTCTGCCGTGGCCTTCCAGTAAAACCGGAATTTCAGAATTGCCGCACCATTCCCGGAAGGCTAACCCCAGGGCTGTCAGCAAGAGATCATTAATTTCCGTTTTGTAGGCATGATGCACATGTTTGAGCAAATTCTCCGTTTCTTCCGCGCTTAGATTCACTTCTGACTTCCGCACATCTTGGATGAGGTTGGTTGAAACTTCGTAGTCTCTCGGCAGCCGGTAGACCGGACGGGATTCCACAGCATTCCAATAGCTGATTTCCTGCCGTGCCTGTGTGCTTTGTCCATAAAGGGAGAGTTGTTCAGCCCATACTTTGTATGAATCTGTCTTGGAGGGCAGCTGAAGCAGCTCGCCGCCGGCCGCTTGACGATAGGCAGTGCCCAGATCTTCCAGCAAGATTCTCCAGGACACGCCGTCCACTACGAGATGGTGAATGATAATCAGCAAATGATCCGCTTGAGCGAGACGGAATAATGCCAGCCGTACGAGAGGTCCTCTTCGCAAATCAAAGCGGCTTTGAAGTTCCTCCGCGATATGGCGCACATCTTCCTCCGCTTGCTCCGAGTGTATGAAATCATAGCTTTCAAGAGTGAAATGCTCACCCTCGCCCACACCTCTGTTGTAAGCCAACGGACCCTCCTTGCTCTCATCAAACGTTACGCGCAAAGCATCATGATGCGTGATCAGCTTTTCCATAGCGCTTTGCAGCCAGTCTTCGTTCCATCTATCTGTACTCTGGAGCATAACAGCCTGATTGAAATGATGCCTGTCCGTCCGGTGATTTTCAAAAAAGTCTTTTTGAATAGGAGTCAGTTCAAGCGTTCCTTGTACGGCTCCTTGCGGAATGACGCGAGTTACTTTTTTAATATAAGGAACGATCAGGTCAATCTGCGGATAACGGAATAAGTCCTTCACTTCCAATTTGAGACCTTTTGCATTTAAACGGATGGCGATTTGCAGCGCTTTAATCGAATCGCCTCCGAGCTCAAAGAAGTTGTTGCGAAGGCCAATCGGCTTAACGCCTATCGTTTCCTCCCAGATCGAAGCAAGAGTTTTCTCCAGTTCGGTTTGGGGAGGCTCATATTCTATTCCTGTCAATACAAAATCACTCGGTTCCGGCAGTGCACGACGATCAATTTTACCGTTATGTGTTAAAGGCAATTGCTCCAGCAGCATAATATGCGACGGTACCATATAACCGGGCAGTTCTCTTTCCAGCTCTGCCTTAAGGTCCGATTTGTCTGCTGTACCTGCCACATACGCGCATAAATACTTCTGCCCTGTTTTGTCCGATCTGTCCGTAACGAGCGCCTGCTTCACACCTTCCTGTCTGAGCAGGACGGACTCTATCTCCCCCGGTTCGATCCGGTATCCGCGGATTTTCACTTGGTAATCGATCCGTCCGATGAAATCGATATGGCCGTCCGGAAGCCAGCGTGCGAGATCGCCCGTACGGTAGAGTCTCTCCCCCTCTGAAAAAGGACTCGGAACAAACTTCTCGGCCGTCAGCTCCGGCCGGTTCAGATAACCGCGTCCCACGGAGGCGCCGCCAATACACAGTTCCCCTGCAACACCGACGGGGACCGGCCGCAAACTTTCATCCACAATATAAAGTTTATGGTTAGGGAGCGCCTTACCGATCGGTACAATACCCGATGCAGGCAGACGTTCTTGGTTTCCATCGTAAAAACTCGATTCAATTGCCGCTTCCGTCACACCATAGGTGTTTAGAATTCGCATTTTATCGCCGAAGCGCGCCAGAATCGTCCGGTAATCTTCTACACCGAAGCTATCCGCCCCCGTCGTCACAAGCTTCATAGCGCTTAAATCCGTCCCTTGCTCATACACATAATTCATAAGAAGGGTCAGCAGCACTGGCGGGACTTCAAATGAAGTAATGGCTTGCTCTTGAAGAAGTCTAGCCAAAGCGGCAGGATCGTTGCGCACATGCTGCGGACAGATAACCAGAGTGCCTCCATTGACAAAGACTTTAGCTAGATCACAAGCAAAAACATCGAACGACATACTGGCAATCTGAAGAAGTTTGACCGGGAAGTCATTAAAGCCTTGCGCGTGTTTGTACCCCAGAGAAGTATTTACATAATGCCGATGTTCAATCATGACCCCTTTGGCATTCCCTGTTGTTCCCGAAGTATAGATAACATAAGCCAAAGCTTCCGGGTCATAGAGAGGGACGTAGGCAGACTGATCCACGCTCAAACTTCCTTCAGACTTCAGCAGCAGCGCGGGAAGATCCACTACTTCGCCCCCGAATCCGCTATCGGTCAGCAGACCAGTCAAGGATGACTGCGTAAGGACGATAGCTGCACCGCTGTCGCGGAGCATATACGCGATACGATCCTTCGGATAGGTCGGATCAATGGGCACGTAAGCGGCGCCCGCTTTCATGATCCCGAGGACAGCCGTGACCATATCCGCTGAACGCTCGATCATGACCGCGATCAGACTTTCACGTTTGGTCCCCAGGCTCTGCAAGGCTTGAGCCAGCCGGTTTGCTCTTTCATTTAGCTGGCGGTAAGTCAGTGTAGTCTCTTCGTAAAGGACGGCCTCCTGATCCGGTATCCGCTCAGCCTGCGCTTCAAATATGCCATGGAATGTCAGATCAGGGAACTCGGCGCAAGCTCCGCTCCAAACATTCGTCAGCTCCGCTTCTTCCTCGGCCGACAGCAGACGAATGTCCCGGAGTGAAATCTCCGGAGAGTGTGCAATCTGGACAAGTACATTCTCCAAATGTCCGGCTAACCTTGTCATCGCCTCATCTTTATATACATTTTCATTGTAGGATAGAATGAAACTCATCCTTTTAGCGTCTTCTACCTCAATGTTGAAAGAATAAGGGATTTCTTCGGTCAACTGGGCATCTTCTATGATGAATCCCAATCTTTCCTCCAAATCAGGACGTCCGATCATATCTTCCAGCGGATAATTTTCAAATACAATAATATGGTCCAGCAGCTGCTGTTTAAGCTCAGACTGAGCTTGAACCTCAGCGAGTGAGCAGTAGTCGTACGCCCGGGATTGAACGGTCGTACGCTGAATTTCGCGCAAGAGACCGGAGAATGACTGCTTGGCATCCAGAGTGATGCGAACGGGAATCGTATTGATGAACAGCCCGATAATCCGCTCTACACCTTCAAGTTCGGGCGGACGTCCGGATACGACGGTACCGAACACGACGTCCTCGCTCTGATTGTAACGTCCGAGCACGATCCCCCATGCAGCCAGGAATAAGCTGCTGAGTGTGGCCCCGTTACGTTCGGCTATCGTGCGCAGCCCAAGAGTCATCTCTTCCGACAACGCTGTTTTCTTCTCTCTGAGCTGATAACCGCCTTCCGATAAATCCGGATTAGCCGTTTGGAGCATCGGCAGTCCTGCGGGCTCATCATAACCTTCTAATGTGGACCTCCAGTATGCTTTTGCAGCCTCTTTATCCTGCTTCTCCAGCCATTTGGCATATCCGGTGTAAGGCGCCGGCGCCGGCAGCAGCACGGGCTTACCGTCTTTAAGCGCTTCGTATGCAGCGAACAACTCATCCATCAGAATTCCCAGGCACCAACCGTCCATAATAATATGGTGGAAACTGAGCAGCAGCGTATAGCCGTTGGTTTGTGTTTGAAGCACTGCCAGACGGACGAGCATATCCTTATTCAGGTCGTAAGAGTGGTTCCGGTCCGCCTCGATGTAATGACGAATCGCCTCGGCTTGCTCCGTCACGCTCAACTTCATCAGATCCTCGTAATGAATGGCTGTCGAGCGTTCCTTGAAAATAATGAGGCGTGAGCGGGAAGCGCTTTTCTGATAAATATTTGAACGAAGCGTTTCATGACGCTGAACCAGCGTCTGAAAACTTCTTTGCAGCGCATCCAAATTTAGCTCTCCCCGGATAGTCATCCGAACTTGTTCACAGTAGGCTTGCGAGTCCGGCTCCATCACCGTATGAAAGAGCATCCCCTCTTGTAGAGGAGTCAAATTGGCCACTTTTTCTATCTCAAGGCTTTTACTCATCGGTTTTCCCCCTCAAGCGAATCTTATAGAATCTCATAAAACTGTTTCATTTCCTCGAACTCGTCCAAATCCAGGTCATCCGCCCCCACATCAGTTGGTGTCAGTTCCTGCCTGTTCTGATTGAGACAATGGCCGATGGTATGCAGCAGATGAGTTTCGAATTGTGTAAGGAGCATGCTGATCGTTTTTTCTTCAAAGGCATGTTTGTCATAGGTTACATTTATGTTCAGCTTTCCATCACTAACACGGCTCTCTACATATAGGGCATAAGGTGACTCACTCTGGCCTTGATTGATAAATTCCAGTTCATTCTGCATTGGGGATGTAGAAAAGGAAAGAGTATCAATAAGCTGCAGCTTACTGAATGAGAAGCCGATTTCCGGTATGCGGGAAAACAGTGAATCAACCGAATCTGAGCTGCTCAAGTATTGGGTTACACCATAAGCCAACCCTCTGTTTGGCACTTGCCGGACCGTTTCTTTCACACGTTTGAGCAGAAGGGATATAGGTTCATCAGACTTGACATTCAACACAACCGGATAAAAGTTCGTAAACTGCCCCACGGTTCTGCTGATATCCAGCCGGCCCATTCCCGTACTATCCCGGCCCTGGTTTTCTAGATGAACTGCAATCCGGTCCATCCCGGACCACTCGGCAAGCGTTTGTCCCAGAGCGGTAAGCAGCACTTCATCAGGCTCTGTATTATAGGCATGGTTAACCCACGTCAGCAGATCTTGTGTTGCTTCCTGCGGTAACTGCAGCCGGAGCTGGTTCGTCTCATGCAGTGATCCCGGGATATCCGTACGTTCATGGTCTTTCGGAACCGTTCCCCATTCGGATAACTCCATCTTCCTCCAATATTCTTGTTCCTTAACCAGTTCTTTGCTGTTCGCATACGTTTCTAGCTGCCGGGCCCAAGTTTGGTAAGCATCTGTTTTATCGGGAAGCACGATCGTTTCGCCGTTCAAGGCTTGACCGTATCCTGCAGCCAAATCATCCAACAGAATGCCCCATGATACTTGATCAGCTGCAAGCGTATCTATAGCAAGGAAAAGCTGATCGCCGCTTTTCAGACGGAAAAGCCCTCCACGAACGCGTGGTCCGCCATGCTGCCTGAGGCTGTTGTGAATACGGAGACACTCCTCTTCTAATAGGCGGTGAACTTCGCTTTCTGTCCCTATAAGGGACAATACGTCCAAAGAGAACAGCTCCCCATCCAGCCCTGTATGAGACTGGACAACCGCACCGTCAACTTGCGACAAGCTGAGTCGAAGAGCGTCGTGATGTTCCATGATTTTCGTTAGCGCAATCCGTAGCGGCTGCTCTTCAAAACCTGATTTCGCTGACAAGAGCACCGCTGTCGCTTCCGGGTGCGTTCCTGTAGAGCACTTCTCCATCAGATAACGTTGAATCGGCGTCAGAAGCACCTCTCCTTCGACGGGCTCTTGCCCGATATGGCGCGCTAAAGAATCCACGTAGCCGCTCAGAATTTCAATAGTCGGATGCTCCATCAGCCGGCGGATATCGAGCGAATAACCGTGTAGACGCATCCGGGCCGTGACTTGAACGGCCTTAATGGAATCCCCGCCAAGCAGGAAGAAATTATCGTGAATACCCACCTGTTCCCGGGCGAGAACCTCCTGCCAAACTTGAGCTAGAGCGTTTTCCACATCGTTTCTTGGTGGCGCATAGGCGATGTCCGACTGAAATAGCTCGCTAGGTTCCGGCAGCGCCTTCCTGTCGATTTTTCCATTTATCGAAAGCGGCATGCGCTCCAGCTGCACCATGTAAGCAGGAATCATGTAGCCGGGCAGTTTCGGCTGCAGCGCTTTCCGCAGCTCGGGCAACCCCAGCGGTTCAGCTGCGACCAAGTAAGCGCACAGGTTCTTGGAGCCGTCTTTACTCTCCCAAGCTGTCACTACAGCTTCCTGAATCCCGTCCACGGCCAGCATTTGCGCCTCAATCTCGCCCAGCTCAATCCGGTATCCGCGGATTTTCACCTGATGGTCGATCCTGCCCAAATACTCGATGTTCCCATCTGGCATCCATCTCGCCAAATCCCCCGTTCTGTACATCCGTTCAAAGCCTTCCTCACCGCCCGTAAACGGGTTGGCTGTGAATTTCTCCGCTGTCAGCTCCGGACGGTTCAGGTAACCCCGGGCCACGCCTACACCGCTGATACACAATTCACCCGCTACGCCTAACGGCTGCAGCTGCTCCGTGCCTTCCTTCAAGATGTACAGACGGATGTTCTGAATCGGCTTGCCGATCGGAATCACCGGATATTCTTCTGTCGGCTCGCAATCGAAATACGATACGTCTACCGTCGCTTCCGTCGGGCCATACAGGTTGATCAGCTTCGTTCCGCCAATAGCAGACAGCAGGCGCTGGAACCTGGCCACATGCTGGGGAGGCAGTGCTTCACCGCTGGCAAAGACATGTCTCAGTGTTCCCAGCTTCGTTTGTACGATTTCGGGCGGCAGCTGCTCCAAATATTCCGTGAAAGCATGCAGCATAGCAGGCACAAAATGCATCGTGCTTACCCTGCCACGCTCAATCGCCTCAACAATTTGCTCGGGATTCTTTTCTCCGCCTACCGGCAGCAAACAAACCTTAGATCCGACCATCGACCACCAGAACAACTCCCATACCGATACGTCGAAAGTGAAAGCTGTTTTCTGCAAAATCGTGTCGCGAGCGCTCAAACCGTATCGGTCATGCATCCACATAATCCGGTTAATGACAGACCTGTGCTCCACGACAACGCCCTTGGGTCGGCCGGTGGAACCGGATGTATAGATCACATAGGCAGCATGATTAGGGCCGGAGAGCGGTTCCAGATCAGAGCCGTCTGTATGGTAAACAGATTCTTTCGTTCCGGCAGCATCCGATGGATCGCTAGAAGTATGTATGGCTGCCTCATCGAGCACCAGCACTTTACCGTCAAAGCTTTGACCTGCTTGCTCCGCCAAGTGTGCCTGCGTCAGAAGCAGATTTGCCCCCGAATCCTCCAGTGTGAAGCGGATACGCTCCTGCGGATAATCCGGGTCAATCGGAACGTACGCGCCGCCTGCTTTGAGAATCGCGTAGATGCCTACAATCATCTCCAGGGAACGCTGCAGAAGAATACCGACCGGCTGATCCGGCCCGACTCCTTCCGCACGCAGTGTGCGTGCCAACCGGTTCGACCGCTCATTCAACTCCCGGTAGCTTAAATGCTGATTCTCGAACCACACAGCCGTGTTATCCGGGGTCTTTGCCGCCTGTTTTTCAAATCGCCCGTGAAGCGTCTCTTCTTGAGGAAAAGATGCAGATGTATCGTTAAACCCAGATAACAATAACCGCTTCTCCCCATCGGATATGAATTCGATATCAGCCAGCACCACAAGGGCATCCTGTGCAACCAGCTCAAGAATACGCACATAATGATCCGCAAGCCGCTGTATGGTTTCCCGTGTAAACAGCTTCGTACTATACTCCCAGGTGAAGGAGAGCTGATCTTGTTTCTCTGTGACATGCAAGGAAAAATCAACCTTGGACACACCCGGGTTGAATTCTTCCGGATTGAAAAGGAGCCCTCCTGTCTCCAGTACGTCTGTTCCGACATTTTGCAGACTGAACATCGTATCGAATACAGGATTCCGGCTTAAATCACGTACCAGCTCCAGTTTATCTACCAGTTCGTCGAACGGATATTCCTGATGTTCCAGCGCTAGCAGCGAATTGTATTTGACCTCTTGCAAGAAGGTTAGGAACGTTTGGGAAGCCAGAGGCCGATTGCGCAAAACTAGCGTGTTAACGAACATGCCGATCATCGCTTCGGTATCCACGTGGCATCTTCCCGCAACAGGAGAACCGACAATAATATCTTCCTGGCCTGAATATCTACTCAGCAGAACGTTATAAGCCGCAACGAGTACCATAAAGATCGTCGATTCTGTATCTTCAGCCAGTTTGTATAAGGCAGCGGCAACCTTGGGCTCCAACGGAAATGATATGCTGTCCCCTTCAAAACTCTGCACTTGTGGACGCGGAAAGTCGGAAGGCATATTCAAAGCAGGAAGCTCGCCTTCCAGCAACTGGAGCCAATATGCCTCATGCGACTGCAAAACGGTGCCGGTAAGCTGCTGATTCTGCCAGGTGACAAAATCTTTATAATGAAGCCGGGTTGCGGCAAGCTGTCTGCCTTGGTACCGCTGAATAATCTCATCCTGCAGCACAGCCATTGAAAAACCGTCCGCAACGATGTGATGCATATCTACCAGCAGCATGAAACCGCCTTGTATATATTCAATCAACTCGGCACGAAATAGTGGAGCTTCATCCAAATGAAAAGGCCGTATAAACGAATCGCATACCCGCCCGGTTTCTTCTATGGATATTCGAGTCCATGGGATATCAATCGACAAAGTATCTTTCACTTTTTGCACGACTTCCCCATCTACCAGCTCAAAATATGTCCGGAAGGATTCATGCCGTAAAATAACATCCTTAACAGCTTCGATAAATTTCGCAGCTTGAAGGTCCCCTGTGATATGAAGCTTGCCGGTTACATGATAGGCCGCTCCGCCTCCTAACTGATCGAGCACATACATTCTTTTTTGAGAAGAGGAGACCGGATAATAGGGTCGTTGTTCTACAGATTCAATCGGTTCATAAGGCTGTATAGTTCCTCCGGCAATGTAAGCGGCCAGCTCCGCAATTGATTGCAGATCGAAGATCCGGCTGAGCGGAATTTGTACGCCGAATTCCTTATTTACTCTAGCCAGAATGACGGTCGCTTTTAAGGAATCCCCTCCTAATTGGAAAAACGTATCGTGACGGGTGACATCTGCCGCATCCAGAACATCCTTCCAGATCCATGTAAGCCTCTCTTCTACTCCCTGAACGTTTGAATCCGAATTGTTCCGGGCAAAAAGACCTGCTTTTCGCGGCTCCGGCAAAGCTTGTATGTCCGTTTGGCCATCAGGCAAAGCAGGGATTTGGTCCATTTGAACCCAAAAACGGGGCTGTGTATAGTCCGGGAGTATTGCATTTACAGCCTTCTGCAGTCCAGCTTCTTCCCAAGCATCCGAAGCGTTGTCCACCACATAGGCCGTAATGTAAGAGGAGGTTTCTTCCTCTTGACCCGTCTGAGGCATCATAAAGCAAGTTTCCAAGTCAAGCGTTTGGATCAGGTAATTCTCCAGCTGTTCCAGGTTCACCCGATGTCCGCGAAGAGTGACAGTCCGGTTGACAGCTCCGATATGACGGAGCGCGCCGCCGTTCTCCACGTATGCCAGCTCCCCGGTTGATTTCATAATTCCTGTAGCTGCCGAGACTTGATAAACCTCACCTGCGGTACCGGCCGGGGACAGATGCTTGTATGCATCCAGGACGCACGGATAATTGCCAGTGCTATCCGCATTTGCAGCCCAAACAGTTCTAAGCTCTTCGTATTGTAAATTGTTAAGGAGAGAGAGCTCGGATACGCGAACGTCCTGTTCTTCCACAACTGAATGCAGCAAATGAATAAAATAGCCGGTCCATGCTTCAATGATCTCCGGCTCGAAAAGATCCGTATTATAATCAAAATCAAGACGCAACTCTTTCTGATTTTCTGTCACATTCAAAAACAGTTCATACTTGCTGAACGATACTTCATTCTCCAACAGTTCCACATCCAATTGATGAAACTGAAAACGCGGAATCGGCCGGTCCATATTAAAGACAACGTTAATTACTGGCAGATGCTTTAAACCCAATTGAGCAAGACCTGCGAAATTGTATTTCTGATAGGGGTCTTGTTCATTTATTATTTTTTTGATCGATTCGGCAAATTCGGTAAAAGTATCATCGGGACCCACTTTACCGATCACAGGCAATAAATTGACGCAGCTGCCGATCAAAGAGTAAGCGTTCATCTGGGCTTGCCCTGCCGTAGGAACCCCCACCGTCACTTCCTTCAATCCCGTTAACCGATGTAGAAAAAGCTGGAAGGCAGATAGCAGCGTAACAAATAGACTGCTGCCAAGTCTCATGCTGCAGGATTTCAATTGTTTGACGAGCGGCGCTTCTAGAAGGACGGTATGCCTGCTTCCTCTGGAAGAGGGTATTCGTGTACCACGCACCGGAGAAGGAAGATCAAGGACGGGCAAAGCCTTATTCAACACACCCGCCCAGAAAGCGACGGCCTTATCCCCTGCCTGCAGTTGATCCTGCTGCCAGCGTGCATAATGCCGAAATGGAACCGGCTCGGGTAAAGTGCAGACTTCCGTCCGGAGGAGTGCGGAGTAGATCTGCTCCAGTTCCTGAATGAATATACCGATTGACCATCCGTCCGCAATAAAATGATGGAACGTAAAGACGCTGATATGGTCCTCATCCGATAATTTCATCAAATGTATGCGGAATAACGGTTCCCATGGGGTCATCGGAAAAGGCGTCTCGCTATCCTTAGCCACCCAGCTGCGAACGTGCTTCTCCTGCGCCTCTGCGGGATAGTTAGTGAAATCATGCAGAGGAACTCCTACCTTCATTACCGGGGCGATTATCTGTGTCTCCCCGTCCCCGCTCATGTAAGTACGTAACGCTTCATGACGGAGGACAATGCTATTGACCGCTTGTTTGAAGGTCTCTAGTCGAAGCTGTCCACGAAACCTCAGCAGGACAGTCTCATGCAGAGATTGGGATTCGCTTCGTTCCGACACGGATGCAAACCAAAGTTGCTTCTGATCCGGGGTCAGCGCAAGCACGTTTTCTTGAAAGTCGGCACCAGCCTCTTGCGGCTGCAATTCCGGCACAGCAGCCTTGTCCGGTCCTCCCCCACCTGGTGGCAAGTCCGGAAGAAATCCGCCTCTGCGCAGCTCACTAACGCTTTCCTTGACTGCCCGCACAATACTCGCAATATCTTCCTCCGTATGTGCCGTAGATAAGAAGCAGTTCCGTCCCTCCCAGATATAAATGCCCTTATCCAGCATGTGATAGAAGAACAGCTCCAGGTCTCCCTTGAGCACAAAGCGGAACAGCGAGCCGAAATGCACGATTTTCATAGGAAGTTGTTCACTGGCAAAATATCGATTCAGCTCTTCGGCTAATGCCGCTGTCCTGCTGTTCAGTCTGATTTGCAGCTGCTCCCCGCTTGCCTCCAAATGATCGAGTACGGCCAAAGATGCCGCCATAGCCAGCGGATGATGACAGAACGTACCTGCTACAAAGGTCCGCTGATTCTCGTACTGCGGATACGAATCGTCGCCGAAGTTCCATGTTCCCCCATCTATGCCATTCATAAATGTCGCCTTGCCGGCCACAATGCCAATGGGAAGACCGCCGCCAATCACTTTACCGTAGGTTACCAGGTCGGCTCCAATACCAAACCAAGCTTGTGCACCTCCGGGGTGGGTACGGAAACCTGTGATGACCTCGTCAAAAATAAAAGCCGTACCGGACTTCTCGGTAATTTGACGAATATCTTGTAAGAAGGCTTTGGGCTGAAAATCCGGACGACGGCTTTGAACAGGTTCGACAAGCACAGCAGCCAGCTCATGCGAATGAGTGCGTATGTAGTCCAGCGACTCGTCTGTGCCATAGTTGAGAACGACGATATCATCCACCATGTTCTGCAAAATACCCGGAGCCAGAGGCGTCGAATGCTCCTTATTGTCTCCTGCGCTTCCTAGTGCCAGAACCCCGTCGAAGGTACCATGATAGGAACCTGCAAAAATAACGATTTTGGCCCGTCCGGTAGCTGCACGTGCCAGACGGAGTGCGACCATGATAGCTTCTGTGCCCGAATTGTACAGGGCGATACGTTCTGCGCCGGTCATCCTGCAAATTTTCTCCGCAACTTGACCGGCCATGTTGGACATCGGCCCGACACACATTCCGTTCTTCAGTTCTTCCTCAATCTTCTCACGGATATAGGAGGGATTGTGGCCGAACAGGTTTACACCGAACCCCATCGTTAAATCGATATACTCGTTTCCATCCAAATCCCATATCTTGGAACCGTCGGCGCGCTGAGATACGATCTGATAGACCATTTCCTTAAGAATCGGCCGGAACCCCGCCACATTTCGGTTATTGGCATAAACGGAACGATACTGCTGGGTATATTGTTTTGTGCTTCGTGTACGGGCTGTATAGCGTTCGATCAATTCTTGCAAATGTTTCTCCTGACGAAGGGAGAGCGATTCGCGAGCTTTGACATCCAGTGATTTGTATGGTGTATATGGCCTGACTTCCGTACTCGCCCGTTTCGAACTATCCTGTAAGGAAGGGTTTGCTTCGCCTGTAGAAGCGACCTCCTGCTCCGTTGTGGTGAATATGTTCCCGGATCTTGTCGCTGCAATTGAAGGCGATACAGTTTGGACCGTGCGTAATGAATCGGTTACGGCTGCAGATGCAGATGAATGATAGCGAAGCACTTCAAGCTGCTGGGACATCAGACGAAGCTGCTGTTCCATAATACGTTCTACACCCTCAGATGCCGCAGTACTCCGGAAGCCGGGATCGTGAGAGCCCGTGTGATTACGGTTTATTGAAGAGACGGCCGCAAGTGAGTGAACCTCTGTCTGTCTAAGCGTTTTCTCCGGCTGGCCTCCCGCCATAAATGGATCCGGAGTTTTAGTGAGGCTGGTAATGTTCGCCCGCTCTGCTATGTAGTTCGTCAACAGCTCCAAATTAGTCAGCGATTCGAAAAATTCATTCATCGGAATATCCAGACCGAAAGTATCCTTGATGCTGTGACGAACCTGAGTAAGGTTAATGGAATCGAGACCCAGCTCCATGAAATGCATCTGCGGTTCCAGTTCATCCAAACTAAGCTGGGATACATTGCTGATCATCTTGGATATCTGGTGAAGGACGGAAGATTTATATGTATCGGCAGCCGATTCCGTCAAGCTGTTCTGGCTCACCATATCTGTTGACTCCTTTGCTATAAGGGTATTAAGAACGGATGTACCAAATTCGGGCCCATTCTGTTCGGGTACGTCAATCCAACATCTTTTCCGCTCGAACGGGTAGGTTGGGAGAGAAATTTTCTTGCACTTCATTTCGGCATACAAGGAATTCCAGTCCACCCGGGCTCCTTGGACATACTCAGCTGCTAATTGCTCCAGCGATTGCAGGGAACGCAGTGTGTCCGGGCTTGCGTTTACCGCTTCAGCTTCCCGCGCACCTTCCGCTTTACCGAAGTACACTCCTTCCACGGCCCTGCCTTGCTCGTGAAGCAGAAACAGCTTCTCTTTGAGCGCATCCGTATCCGCGGCCGTTATCGCAATTCGGTGAAGCAGGTGACTTCGTCCCGTGTTAGCTGTATAACAGACGTCATGCAGAGGGAGTTCTTCCGGTCGTCTGAACCGGTCAGCGTATCGTCCGACAAGCTCCTGCAAAGCTGCTTCACTCCGTGCAGACAGCGTCAGCAAGTACGGTAATGAACCGCTGACATCCCCGCAGCCCTCAATCGAAGGAGGGATGTATTCCTCCAGGACCACATGACAGTTGGTCCCGCTGAATCCGAATGAGCTGAGACCGCTTCTTCTCGGAACCCCCTCTGTATTCCATTCACTCAACATGGTATTGCAATAGACAGGAGAGTCTTCATTATGTATTTTTCGATTCAATGTCCGGAAATGAACAAGCGGTGCAATCTGCCGGTGTTTTAACGACAATACGGATTTGATAAGTCCCGCAATCCCTGCAGCTTCATATAAGTGACCGATATTCGTTTTGACTGCGCTGATCGCAACAAACTGTTTGCGCTGAGTAAACTTACGGAAAGCTTTGGTAATCCCGTCGATTTCGACCGGATCTCCCAGCTTCGTCCCCGTTCCATGCGCTTCGATATAGCTTATCGTTTCGGGATCGATACGGGCATCCTTCCACGCTTGTGTGATAACATCCGCCTGTGCCAATGCATTCGGTGCGGAAATGCCAATCGTGCTGCCGTCCTGATTGATCGCACTCCCTTTGATCACAGCCAGAATGTTGTCACCGTCCTGCTGTGCTTTATGCAGCGGTTTGAGCAGAACGGCGCCCACTCCTTCGCCCCAGCCGGTTCCATCAGAATCTTCATCGAATGCGCGTGCCCGGTCGTCTGAAGACTCCATTCCAATACCCGCCTTGATCGGGAGCAGAATGGTTTTCACTCCGCCTGCCAAAGCCATGTCACAATCCCCGTTACGAATAGACTTGCACGCCAGATGCACGGCAACCAGCGACGACGAGCATGCCGTATCAATCGTTAACGCCGGTCCCTTCAAATCAAGCAAATAAGCAATCCGGCTTGATATAACGGACGGCAAATTACCTATCACAAAATTCGGCAGTGCGCCCGGTTCAACTTCCGTTAATAAGCGCTCGTACTCGAAGCTTGTTTTGGAAAACCCGACATACACACCGACCTTTTGACCGGCAAGCTGCTTGCCGCCATATCCCGCATCTTCAATCGTGGTCCAGGCTGTCTGCAAAAATAAACGCTGATTCGGGTCCATCAGCGAAGCTTCCCGCGGAGTTAATTTAAAGAAGGAATAGTCGAACTGATCCACTTCATCAAGATAGCCGCCCTCTGCAAACTGAATATTCCGGCCTTCCAAATTCAGGTGTGAAATGAATGATTCCGCATCTTTCCTTCTTTTATCATTGTAAGGGCGGATATTATCTGCTCCGGAAGACACATTTGTCCAAAACTGCTCCAATGTATCCGCCTGTGGAAACTTGCCGGACATGCCGATAATGGCAATATCTCCGTTTGTTGATTGATCTGCAGATCCAGGCTCTGCCTCTTCCATATCTCTGCGCCCTTGTCTGGAAATATAAGCCGCAAGCTTGGAAATAGTAGGATACGAGAAGAAGTCGGTTACTTCGATTTGCAGATCAAACTGTTCCTCTAACTGATCTGCTATTTGAACGAGCTGCATGGAAGTCACTCCGATATCAAAGTAACTCTCATCCGCCCTGATGGAAGGCTTCTTTAAAATTTGCCGGCATATCCGGATCAGCTTCTGTTCTATATCATCTTGAGATAAGTCGGTGTTCTGAAACTCCCCTTCTGCAGGTGCCGCTTTGGCGAGGGATTCGAGTACCTCCTCAAACTCACCGTCCCTATAACTGCGGGCCAGTTTAAAGCGTTCAACTTTACCGCTGGTCGTTTTGGGGATACGCCGGATCGGAATTACTTCGTGTACACTCCAGCCCCCCCGGTAATTCAAGTGGCTTTTCAGCTTTTGAGCTACAGGAAGAAAGTCATCGATCTTTTTCGTATGCATCACAAAAACGATCATGCGATCCTGCTTGGTGTGTTCATCGTATACACCGCATACCGCTACTTTTCCTAAATCAACTCCGTCGACTTCTTCTGCAATCCTCTCAATATCGTGAGGATACACATTCTGCCCGTTGACGAAAATGATATCCTTGACCCTTCCTGTAATGACTAGACGGCCGCTTCGTATAAACCCTAAATCTCCAGTGATAAGCCATCCATCCGCCGTTTTGGCTTTCGCAGTGGCTTCAGGATTGTTGTAATACCCGGCCGTCACGTTTTTACCCCGAATCTGGGTGTGCCCGATTACGCCATCCTCCAGCACCCGGTTATGCTCATCGCATATACGGACGGAGGTACTTGCCATCGGATATCCCAAATCCGCAAAAGTGAGACAACGCTTGTCGGACTGATCCACCTCTTCGACCGGTTCGCCTATTTGTAATTGCTGACGGTTCAAATGAATCGGGACAAAGTGATCCGCTGTTAATGGAGGTGTAGATACGCCTACACTCGCTTCCGCCAAACCATATACAGGGTACATCACATTTTTTCTTAAGCCGTGAACACTCATTGCATTCACAAACACTTCACAAAGTTCAACGGATATGGGCTCCGCCCCATTTAAAATCATACGTATATTTGATAAATCCCAGTCAGAAGCAGAAGCGGGTTTATATTGATCCAGAAAAAATTTATAACCGAAGTTGGGCGAACAGATTTGTGTGGCCCTATGCTCGGATGCTTTTTTAAGCCATAAAGACGGGCGCCTGATAAAAAGTGCCGTCGGCATAATCAATTGTTTGGCATCCGCAATGAGACACGTTAAATGAAAAGCAATCAGTCCAAGGTCATGCGTGAGAGGCATCCATCCCAGATAAATATCTTCCGGGCTCATTCCGGTTTGATTCGCAATATCCCTAATATTGAAAACCAGGTTCTCGTGGGTCAGCATTACGCCTTTCGGATCACCTGTTGACCCTGATGAAAACTGGATGAACGCCAGATCTTCAGGTTTAGATACATGAAGCATCCCTTTATTCTTACCGGTATAATCAAGTTTCTGACTTGAAATAGTTACCTTTTTAACAAGTTCAAAGGAATCAATCAGGTTATGCTGCTGTGAATATTTGTCCAGCTGCTCCAATACTTTGTCATCGGCAACCATAGAAGGGCGGGACAGTGTGCTCCAAATTCTAAACAGTTTCATTTTGTGCTCATCATTATTCCCGATACTCACAGGAACAGGAACGATTCCCCCGAGCAGACATGCCCAAAACACAGTTAAAAAGGTATGATTGTCGTCAATCTGCATAAGCAGCTCATCACCGGCTTGTATTCCGTTCTCCTGTAACTGATAGAGCACCTTCGACGCATGCTCCAGGAGATTTCCGTAGGATACGTATTCTTCTTGCTTATCACCGGTGATAAAAGTAATTCCGTTACGATCTCGTTGTGCCCGATCTTGAATAATTTCAATTAAGGTCTGAAATTGCTCCAATCTGATCTCTCCTTAATGCCAAGTATGATGACTTACTGTGCATCCTGCGCCCATACAACTTCACAAAAACAGATGACTGTTCAACAGTAAAGTAAGCGTTATCTAATAAGTTTTCCTCACTTTCTTTTAGCGTTTTACATATGAGTCGTCTCATACTAGAAGTTCACGAAACAAATTTTTACATTGTAGATTTTTACAAATATTAAAAAATTTAATATTATAGTTAATTTAATTAACTATAAAGTCGTTGGTTGGTTCTGTCTATACATAAAAATGTCGAATGATGTGACTTTTTACAAAGTTATGGTTAAGCAGTTTTAATAACACAATACTTTACATTGTTTTTAAGATTGTCCCATTATATTCAATTAGAATTAATGTTAACTGCTCATTATTTTAATATAATCTATGATTTTAATTCCTGATCTCCTTTCTGCGTAACTGTCTCGTTTCCTTGAGGGAGAATTTATGTTCTCAAATTTTATAATGCCTCTTAAATCTATATTTGAATATACCATCTTAACCTTTACCTTTAAAATCATAAAAAATATTTAATAATTGTAAAATTATTGATTGTATAGAAATCCTTAACGGGTCAGGTGGGTTCTCACACAAATTCGAGTATTTAAAACAACCCCCTCGCTCATATCTTGTTACTAATGTGCTTTATAGGAGGAGATGGAATGGCTGATGTGTTTGTTTCTCGTTCTTTAGAGGAAATACGGTTTTGGTCGCGCATTATGAAGGAACATTCTTTCTTCTTACGGTTAGGTTTTAGATGCGAGGATACCCAGTTGATTAATGAGGCCAATTATTTTTATCGTACATTCGAGACTATTGAGCAAAGAGCCCTTTCTTTCTCAGAGGAAACAGACCCGGCAACCATAGGAGCTTTTAATCAGGAAGTACATACTGCCGTGTCACATATTTGGGTTTTCAAAAGAAAAGTGCTGGGTTTAATTCTGACCTGCCAGCTGCCCGGCGGAACGAATTTCCCCCTCTTAGTGGATCATATCAGCAGGGAAGCGAGATATTTCCGCAATCGGCTGGAGGAATTGAATGAAGGGAAGCTCGAGCCTCTTCCCGATGCCATTATTGATGAGAATGTATTTTTCTTACGCATTATGGCCGACCATGCCAAATTCATCGGACATCTTCTGGATCCGTCCGAACGGAAATTGGTAGATCAAGCACGGGACTTTAGCCATGATTTTGATGAATTACTCTATCAGGCCAGAGATTTGGATTCGATGCGTCCCCAATCACAGACCGCTCCCTTATTAACTCAATTCCTTAATCAGAATAAAGTTTCGGTGAAATCACTAAAAGACTTTAAGAAAACGGCAAGAGATTTAATTGAGCAGTGTAAAATTAAGAGCATCATCCATCCTTTACTTGCAGATCACGTATTCCGTGAAGCAGAAAGATTCCTGGAGATCATCGAGATGTTCGAAAGCTCATTGACCGGAACCGCGGTCCGTACCCACATACTTCATCACTAGATCGTTAGATATTCCACCGCACAACAAAACCACCACGTATGAAGTGGTGGTTTTGTTCATTCCATATTCAAGTGCGGGATGAGACAAGGAGCCTGGTTGTATCAACCTTAGGGACCTTATCAGACATGAGCTATTGCAGGCTTCTCACATTTGTTCCCATCGTTGTTTGAAGAAGAGAACATAAACTTTACTGACGATAATTTTGACGATCATATAGAGAGGGATAATTAACAGAATTCCTATAATTCCGGCTAAATCACCACCGACCAGTACGAGAACGATTGTCGTGAGCGGATGAATGTCCAGCTGTTTGCCGAATACATAGGGAGCTATGAGATTATCTTGGATTTGCTGAGACAAGAAGATAATAACCAAGGCCCATAAAGCTGTTGCAGGCGACTCAAGGAATCCGATAATTAGAATCGGCACAGAGGACAGTAAAGCCCCGATGAACGGGATGAAATTCATGATCACGGCCACAATGGTAAGCAGTAACGCATACGGCAAGCCAATGAGAAGGAATCCCAGGAACATGAGTACCCCAAGCGCTAAATTTATCAATAATCTTCCTACAATAAAACCGCTTAGCGAACGGTCAATTTCTGAAATAACTTCTGCAGCATCATTGTGAAATCTTTTGGGTGTAAGGCCGATTAGTTTATCTCGAAGACTGCCTTTTTCTTTCAGCATATAAAATAGACTAATCGGGAAAATAAATAACACAATGGCAATATTCGAAACGACGGAAACCAGCCCGGTTACATAACCGGTCAGGAAGGTAAAGCCCTTATTCAAATAATTTGTCAATTGCGTTAAAGGGCTAACGTCTTTCGGCAGAAAATCCGCCAGAAACCCGCTCCTCTCCAGTTCAGCGAGTTTATCGCTTAGAGACGTGATTAAATCAGGGGCATTGTTAAGCAAATTAATCAGCTGCACGCGCAGAGAAGGCCAGACACCGATAATAAAGCCTGCCAAGATCACCGCAATGACCAAATAAATGATTAGAATAGCCAGCGTTCTATTTATTTTCTTGCGCTCCATTTTATTCACGAGTGGGAGCAGCAGGTAGTAAAAGAACACCGACAGCATCAAAGGTACGGTTACAATCGTAATGGTAGATAGCAGCGGCATAAAGATGAAATTAACGCGCGAACCCAGATAGATGATACCCAGAACGAGGATAACAGCTACACATAATTTTATAAAGGAATTGAGCTTGAACACATCTTCCCCGCCTTTTTCATATCATTGTTTGTACAGTTGTCTGTAGTTTTTTAACCAGACGCCTGAATTCTAAAACCTATTATTTATGTATTATTTTACCATATCAACCTTCTGTATTCACCTCTCCATTTTATTTAATCGACTCCATTGCAGAGTCACTGCCAGTATCCCCGCTGAACCTAACATGTCAATTCCGCCTATCGGTTCGGGAACCCTTCAGAATGAAAATTCTCATACTCTGACCACTAGCAGCACAGTTCGTGCTTTTGATTACCTGGCCGAGTAAGTCAGATGCGTACCGCGCAGCTGGATACCATATTCAGAATACGGCTAACGATACCCTTTGGTTTCTGGAAATGTTCAGAAAATGATAAAAGAGCTGCCATCAGGCAGCTCTTTTGATTGTAAGCTCTTACTTCATCTTAGTTAAGTATCGTCGCCAGCCTGATGATCTAAACGAGAACCAACGGGTCGGCCCGGATCCGGACAACTTTGATTTTTGATAAAATATTGACCAAAGGCGCTCCCGCTTTCATTTCTGAAAGTGAGGGTGCCTTCTTTTCACGCATACTTCACTTAATAAATTAAGACAGAAAGTCCTTCACCCGTTTTTTGAACGCTTCTCTGCCGGGATAGCCGTTATACAAACGATTGTTGACTGTAGAGGAATTACCGAAGAAGAACCGCTCATAGATCGTCTGCCTGCCGCCAAAAGCGCTGACGCTCAGTTCCCACCCGAGTCTGGACAGCTGTACATTTCCTTTAGCATCCAAGTCTATGCCTTTAAGATAAGTGTTTAACTGGCCGCTTATTTCGGTGTCGAAATCCTTTTCATCCGGAATCATGATCAGGCCGCTTGCACCGATTATTTGAATAATTTCAATCATGCGCGGATATATTTTCGGAAAATAAGCATTTGCGGCAAGCAGCGGCCTCCGGTCAGGAAGCATACTCCCCCAACGATCCCGAGAAGCACCCTTCTCTGCCGCAAGCTGCAGCGCCTTGAGTGTCTCCAGTGCGACAATTACTTCCGTCACTTTCTCAATTACATGCGCATGACTATCCAGACCAGCCGCTTCAACCATCGTTTCTATCGTCCCGAGCAGAAACTCCGTTTTGGCGATATTTTTACACATAATCTGTGTACTGGCGTGGGTATGAAACCGGCTTTCGTCAACCAGCTTAAACAGCATACTCTCATCGCCGCATATAAACACCCGGTCCCACGGGACCAGCACGTCATCAAAAATGACCAGCGTATCCATCTCCTCAAACCGGGAGCTTAGAGGGTAATTATAGGCGGACTCTCCCCCTACGAAGCTTTCTCTGCATACGTACCGGATTCCGGGAAGATTGCTCGGCACGGCAAAGGCGAATGCAAAGGGGCTATCCTCGGCCCCTCCCGAAGGAAACGGTGCGGGCAGCACAAGAATTTCATCCGATGTAGCCCCTTGCGTGTCTAACAGAAAAGCGCCCCGGATAATAATGCCGTCTTTATTCTTATCCACTACCCGGGCTGCTGCCGGTTCTTCAAAGGTTCTTAAGAAAGTCTCCAGCCTGCCTGCTTTCGGCTGAATAAAAACATGTGAAAGGGTGATATCATTTTCCCTGCAGTACTCATAGTACTTTCTTAAGTTTGAGGCATACTGGGGGCTTTTCTCTTCCAAGAGCCCGGACGCCGCCGAGAATGCCATCAGGGCTGTGTTCATGTAATCGGGTGCACGCCCCAAAAAACCGTGGTGCTTGTAAGCCCAGGCCTCCATCATTTCTCTTCTTGCAGCGAGATCGCGCTTCGTCTTGGGCTGCATGAAAGAAAGTCCGACGGGATCGCCTGTCAGCGGTGAAGAATAGGTCATACTGGTTCTCCATCTTTCGTCTTGCTGCATATCATACATAGAAGCTTGAGTCCCCATGAGACCCTTGAAAGCTTTATGCTCCGATATGTTTCCTTTCACCTGCTCCCCTGCAATCCGTATGTCCGGCAAATTATCATTTATACGCTGAAGATACTGCTCTCCGTTTTTAATGGGCATTGTCCAGTCGCCTCCTTGAGCTTACGATACAGTATTCGGATATAGACGACTTTGCATGAACGGATACCTATCAGATGAATTTCGCAAAGTGAAATCCTGTAAATGGAAAAATCGGACAAGCTTAAGATCGACAAAAGCGGTTTTGGACGATCTCATCAGCAACATCGTCAAAAAAAGATGGGGAATTTCCCCCACCTTTTGACCTTTGAATACTTATTTTCTTTTCACCACAGGTATCCATATTTCGCTTTTAAAATTAGGTAACGTGATTTCCTTGCTCTCATTCCATAATATCTCGGGTCCTTCCGCCAGTTCATATGTCGAAGATGGGAACCATTCCGAATAAATACGTCCCCATATTCCCTGCAGCGTCTCGGGAAAAGGTCCCTTCACTTCGAATACAGCCCATGTCAGCGCCGGTACTTCCAGCGAGGTCAGATCTTCCGGACACGGCTGAGTCGAAGCCACGCCGATATAATGATCTAGTTCTCCATGATCGAGCCGCCCTTCTGAGAAATTAAGGGATGCACTGATCAATCCCGCCGGCTCCATATTCGAAAGCTGTTTAAGCCTTTGGATCTTGGCTTCATCAAGACTCTGCCACATTAAAGTAATGTCGGGATTCACTCCATGGTAGATCAACGGGACCCTTTTCTTAAGGCCGATGATGTGAAAAGGCTCTTTATCTACAATCCGATAGTTCATTTCACTTCCTCCTTGTATAGTGAGTTGGAAGGTCATTCGCGGATACGCTTTTAAAAATGAACTTCGATTTCTGGCCTCTGACGGAGTAACTCCGTGCAGGCTATGAAAAGCACGGGTAAAAGCGTCCGGTGACGTATACCCGTATTTCACAGCTACATCTATGATTCTGCTATCCGGGTTATTAAGCTCAAATGCTGCCAGTGTGAGGCGCCTGCGGCGGATATACTCCGAGAGAGAGACACCTGCCAAGAAAGAAAACATGCGCTTGAAATGATATTCCGAGCATAACGCCTGCCTGGCAACCTCTTTGAAACCAATCTCATCCGCAAGATTCTCTTCGATATAGTTCATTGCCCCGTTCATTCTCTTAAGCAAATCCATGTGAATGACCTCCTTTCACTCATACAATAACAGGGTCCATATAGATCGGTCCGACATTCCGTGCACCGTTCTGCAGGGTTCCGCCTTCATAGAGAAACTATCCTCTCATTAAAGATTACGCTCCCTGGAGGGTCTTAGCATAAGCAATCCGATTGTAAGACTAACCATACTAACCGCCCAAAGGATACCAAGCCATGCGATAGTCAAAGAGTTCTCGATTGAACTGGTGTAAGCCCTTGTCTCCAGCACTTGTATCCAGCTCCATGCGCACCAGAAAAACAGGAGCAAATGCAATAAAATCCAGCCGTATCCGGCTTTTCTGTACTTGAATATGAGTCCTATCACCAGAACCAGAAGCGCCCCGATTACAGTAATAAGGCCAACTTGTAATAAGGGTATGACTTCTTCCTCCATTGACATGCTAACCATCTCCGTTTCATCGGAAGAATATTTCTGCTGCTACTGGTTAGACGTACCGCTCAGATTTTTGTTGCATCCGCTTAATATGTCCTGGACAGGCTGGACATGGACATCAGAAGATCAAAATACTTCTACATCCCATCTTAAGCGGATAAATAGTCCTTTACCTTCCCTACACGTCTAATGACAAGCCAGTCGATCGCGAGCACGGCAAGAAGTGAAACACCCACCAGCGGAAAGAAAATTCCGAAGCCGATCACGATGACCGCAATACTTTTGTAAAACTTGCGTTCCCTGGGCTGGGCAGGAGCTCCCAGCCGCCCGGCCGGCTTACGTTTCCACCACATGATTACGCCGGACAGGGAGATGCCGATCAATCCCATACATGCGATGGCTCCCAGTATCTGATTAGGCAGGCCGAAGTAGCGTCCTTCATGAAGGGCAATGCCGATTTCGATGGCTTGTGCGAGCGGACCGTAATTGGCAAATCTCAAATCTGCCAGGATTTCACCATTGTACCGGTCAATATGAAGCGTGGCCTGGTCTTTAGGGAACTTGGGGAATACAGAAACGGTATATACCCCCTTTTCCCCTTGCGGCATTGTAATCGTATAACCGCTGTGTAAGTTGCTAGCGTCAACGGTACGTATGACTTCTTCTACCGGAATTGTCGGCATGCCGTGTGAAGCACTCGACTGAGGCACAGGCATGTTCCCGGCTGCCCAGGGAACGTCAGCAACAGCCTTTGCAGGAAGAGAAGACTTAGGGACATTATCCCAGAGCTGCGCCGGGTACCCGGTTTGTGTCGAAAGGGCTATCCGGCTCAAATTGTCTCCCCATACACCCGACCAGGGAAGGCCCGTCATAATGAGCAGTACAATGCCTAGCGACAGCCACATCGCCGGAACGGCATGCAGATCACGCCACAATATTCGTTTGTTGTTCGACAACCTCGGAAGGAATGTACCGAATATGGATTTGCTGTCACGCGGCCACCACAAATACAAACCTGTCACGAGAAGGATGATTGCCCAGCAGGCTGCAAGCTCAATGATCCGGTCCCCTGCCTTGCCTATCAGCAGTTCGCCATGCAGCTTTTTAATGACTTGCATGAATTGGCTGCTTTCTTGCTGGGACCCGAGAATGGCTCCGGTATATGGATTAACATAGACGATAACCGCTTCCTCACCAAGCTTAATACCGACTTCGGATGAGCGGTCAGGTTCATCCGAAGGCCGGAATTTGAGGATGTCCGCTTCCGGATAACGCTCCTTCACCAGAGCGATCTGGCTGCTTGCCGGCAGGGGCGTTTGCTGCCCGGCTTGAACGACATACAGATCCTTGTACAGAATAGGCTCGATCTGGGGTTTAAACAAATAGATCAAACCGGTTACGGCCAGCAGAATTAATAGAGGCGCAAAAATAATGCCTGCGTAGAAGTGCCAGCGCCAGATCGAGCGGTACAGCTTATTTTCTTTTCCTGCCGATTGTTTAAGTTCCAAGATCATTCATCCTCTTCTTTGTGTGTTTGTTTAAAAGTCAGACGCTTTTGTTCATAAAAGCTCTCTGATTTCGGTCCGAACGATCCGTCTGGAAGAACAGCAGCACGCAAGGCAGCAGGCATAGAAGTGCGCAGCAGCCGTACATGACACGGAAGGAGTAATACTCGGCGAGGGGCCCCATAGCCAAGGCACCCAGTGAGAAACCGAAATCAGCGGCTCCGATAAACAGTCCGATTAAAAAGCCTCTGGCAGAAGCCGGTACAGCAAAGGAGACGAAGGTTAAGAGAGCCGGATATAACAGGGCAAAGGCAATTCCATTGCACACGGCCGCGGCCAGCAAAGTAAAGCCATATGGTGCCAGACTCAGCAGACAGCAGCCTGTCCCTGCCAGCAAGCAGGTAATGCCCACCAGCCCTTTGGGAGCCGTCCCGTCGGATGGAATCATTCCGCGTCCGATAAATCGGCAGACGACCAGCACAATCGTCTGGGTCAAAAAGTACCAGACCGCAGCCCGAGAGTGCGCCTCTTCCAAATAAAGAGGCAGGAATGTAAAGACCGCGCCATTGGCTACCGAAGCAAGCAGGATCATTACGGAGGATACCAATAGCGCCCTTTGCTTCCATGAAGAACTTTTAGCCGGTTGCTCTGGTTCTGCAGCGGTTGTACGGCTAAGATGACTAAGCTGCCCGGATCTCGATACTTGAATGGCAAATACTACATTTCCGATCGCCAAACCTATGAATACAAGCAGCATCATATTCATTGACAGCGTGTCCTTCAGAGCAAGCGCAGCCGCAGGGCCGAAAGTCGAGGGCAGCATAGTAGCCAGCGAATAAAGTGATAATCCTTGTCCTCTCATTCGCTCGGACATCAGATCCATCGTAATGATCTCCATCGCCGTAGAGAAGAACGCAGCAACAGCTCCTTGAATAACGCGAACCAGCCCCAGCACCCATAGCTGCGGTACGAAATAACCGAACAAGGACGCAGCGAATAACACTAGTATGATAACGAAAACACGATGTGCTCCGTATTTGTCCATAACTTTACCCGCTATAGGCCGGACTAACATGGACGTGAACATCGTGACTCCCATGATAAGACCGATATCCGTAGTCGATCCGTCTAGGCTCGCCGCATAAAAGGGCAGAACCATCAGAACCATGTAAACGATTGCATAGAAAAACACGGTAATCGCATAAATCTGCATCGCGTGCTTCGAGAAGGGATTGTCCGGATCCGGACGCAAGCTCTCCGCATGAATCAGCTTCTTATTCATACAAGATCTGGTCCTTGAGATACCGGCTTGGCGAATCAAGAAGATCCTCCAGCTCAGGCTTGTAATTAGCCGTTTCAGCAGGAAACACACTATAAGGCTGCAAATGGGTACGTGTCCATTCACGTAAATCGGCAGGACTCGTCGATGTGCTCATCGAATGGTTGTTCATCCATTCGTCATTATAAATTGTGGATAGGTACCGTTCCCCATTATCCGAGGCAATCACGGCGATTCGCTTGCGGTCCCCCCGGGCCTGCGCCAGTTTCAGCGCTACTAGCGCAGCCGCTCCGGTTGAACCTCCGCACAGGATACCTTCGTGGCGTGCTAATACGCGGCACATTCTGAAGGACTCCTCATCGGGTACTTTGTAAACAGCATCAATCCGGTTCAAATCACCGACGTTAGCCGGTGTCCAGCTTAGGCCCATACCAGGAAGAAGATAAGGATGCGGGACTCCTCCGAAGATAGTTGAACCGATTGCATCCACTGCAATGATCTTCACATGGGAAGCTTTTTCTTTGAAATATCTGGAGAATCCTCCGATCTGACCGCCTGTACTCACCGTTAGAATAACGGCATCCAGATTTTCTCCACATTGCTGAAATAACTCGGCAGCCGTTTGTTTGTAGTGGGCTTCGCTGTTGAGCAGATTAAAACATTGATCGGGACGGAACGAGTCCGGAATCTCCCGGTGTAACTTGTTCGCCAAAGTAATTCTTGTTTTATGATAGGAGCCGCTGTCATCCTGTTCCGTCACAACAATCACCTCTGCTCCATAAGCTTTGAGCATGGATAAATTCGTGGAAGTTGTTTTGGGATCAACGAGTATGATGACCCGGTATCCCCTTGCAGCCCCTATCATAGCGAGTGAAATACCGAAATTGCCGGAAGAAGATTCAATCAGTGTCCCTCCCGGTTTTAGCCACCCCCTTCGCTCGGCCATTTCCACTATGAAAAGCGCTGGCCTGTCCTTAATACTCCCTCCGGGATTGGTACGCTCCAATTTGATCCATAATTCTCCCTCCTCTCGCGTGACTACATTGCGCAATTGTATGACAGGAGTTTTTCCTATCGTGTCCAGTACCGAGTTCATTCTCCACCACCTTAAGGATTTTTTTCGGGCAACTTTATCTTAAAGGAATTCGTGAATTCCATATATGGCTAGATCGGGCTATTTATGGATAAAAAATTCAACCCTTTGCTACCGACTCGCTCCTTTCTATGTATAAGTCCGCCCTTAAAACTAAAAACGGATGTCCCCAAAATGAGGAAACATCCGTTTCTTGTAACGATTCCTTTAAAGCTGTACTAGACACGATCAGGAGCAGTCGAGCCCTGAAACATTAAGAGATCGTATGTCGCGGTTACTCCTTCAGGTATCCCGAAATGGTTCTCATAGTGCCTGAACATAGCAGCAAACAGCTGTCTGGACAAAGCTACCCCAGGAACTTCCGCCTCCGAGGAACTGGCTCCCAGCGCTTTGACAGAAAGCAGAAAATCCCGGGGAGACGGGTGCTTTTCAATGTAGTCAGACCGTTCGCTCCGGATCTCGCTTAAGCCCGCTGTCTTCATCTGGCTTAACCAATCCTCCCGCGTCTGGAAAGACAACCCGTGCCTCTGCGGCGCCCTTCCTACAGCCCGATAAGCTTGATCGAACGACTCATGCAGTTCACGAAACGTATCCGGTCCGAAAGTTGCGAATGCCAGGAAGCCGCCCGGGCTTAACAGCCGCCGAAGATGCCGCAGAGTCGAAGCCGGTTCTCGCAGCCATTGGAAGCAGGCATTCGATAGGATGAGATCGAATGAACCCGCCGGAGCCTGTTCAGCCCACATTTCGATATCGGCTTGAACAAAACGCATATTATCCCTACGGCTGCCCCTGCGAAGCAAGTTATCTCCGGCAGTACGCAGCATACGCCGCTCAGCCGCTTCAATCATCGCAGGCGATACATCTACGGCAGTAATGCAAGAACATGGCCATTTCTCGTCCAATATTTCAGTTAGCGAACCGGTCCCGCAGCCAACCTCAAGTATACGCAGTTCGGTCATCTCGCTTTCGTCCGTCAGAAGCGCGACAGAATCTGCAAGCCGCTTTGCCATCATACTCTGCACCCGGGCATGAATATCATATGCCCCTGCTGCACTGCGGTCGAATCCGCGTGCGGCCGTGTTATTGGCAGCGCTCATCGCCACCAGCTCCTTATTTCTTCGGCTATGTAAATTTCTCTTCCCGCAAACGGCGCATGACCGCCACCCGGCAGCGTTACCAGCTTCGCCCGGGGCAAATGCCGATGGAGTTCTTCTGCGGCAGCCAAAGGGCAGACCTTATCTTCGGTGCCGTGAAAGAGAAGAACGGGACATCCGATTTGGGGCAGCACTGCCAGATAATCTTCATGACGCAAGACTTCTAATCCCGCAGCAAGCGCGGATGTTGTCCAGCTGGCCGCAGGCGAGAATGACGCGTTATCGCACGAATCGCCGAATGCCAGCTGCCGGAACTTGACCTCCGCCTCGCAGCGGTCCTTCCTGAGTCCCGCAAGCATTTGCTTGAGATAAGCGTCCGGCCAACCGAGGTGCCTCTCTTCTCTGGGCCGTACGAATCTCGCCGTTGCCCCGAAGAGGACGAGGACGTCCGCCTGTCCCCGCGACGCAAGTCTTAGCGCGAGCAAGCTCCCCAGCGACCAGCCAGCGATCAGCAGCCGCTCATCGGACCCGCTCTTAGCCGCCTCTATATGCCGGGATGTCCGCAGCGAACCGGCTGCCGTTTCAGCCAGCTGGATTATTTCTTCGGCGGTACCGGCTTGAGTATAATCGGCATAGGTATGCCGATATTCCGGCAGCCATTGCCGGATACGGTCAAAAGCCGCAGTCGGCATGCTCCAGCCGGTCAGCCACAAGATTGTCGCTCTGCCGCCTTCAAAGCCCTGTTCCCGCGCATCCATTTGTATGGTCACGATTTGAGTACCCCCGTCTCTAATCCGGTTTTGCGTATTACTCCGGCAGCTTCAGCCAGCTCCTTGACCGTATGGGAGGCGGATAAGGAAAAACGGATTCGCGCGGTACCCGCAGGCACGGACGGCGGCCTGATCGCCACAGCCGCGATACCTTGTGTATCCAAAGCGCTGCTGAAACGTAGAGCTTTGGCGTTATCACCGACAAGAAGCGGAACGATGGGAGAATCGCCCGATCCGATGCTGAATCCCGCCGAGTCCAGTAAGGACCGGAATAATGGAGCGGAGTCCCACAACCTCTCACGCCTTTCATGCTCCGTCCGAACCAGATGGAGCGCGGTGGAAATCCCCGCCACTAGTGCAGGAGGCAGCGCGGTTGAATAAATTAGCGGCCTCGCATGATTAACCAGCCATCGGACCAGTGTACGGCTTCCGCAAATGTAAGCCCCGTAAACTCCGAATGATTTGCTGAACGTTCCCATATGGATGTCTACGCAGTCTTTAATCCCGAGTTTGTGACACAAGCCTTCGCCCTGTGTTCCATATATGCCCCCGCTGTGCGCTTCATCCACCATCAGCATGGCCCCATATTCCTGTTTGAGTTCTGCCAGCTCCCTCAGAGGCGCACTGTCGCCATCCATGGAGAACACGGCATCCGTTACGATCAGCTTCCGGGGCCTGTCCCGATATTTGTGGAGGAGAGATCTCAGATGGCTCATATCGTTATGACGGTACCGTGCATGTTCCGCACGGCTCAAGACAATACCGTCCACGATGCTGGCATGATTCAACTGATCGCTGAAAACAACGTCGCTGCGGCCTGCAACAGCTCGTATGACACCTGTGTTGGCCATATATCCGTTAGCGAATACTAGAGCGCTCTCACTTTGCTGCCAGGAGGCCAGTTCTTCTTCGAGACGGGTATAGGCAGGGGCATTACCCGTCACAAGCCGGGATGCGCCGGAACCAGTCCCTTCGCGAAGCAATTCCCTGCGGATCGTCTCCGTGATAGCGGGGTGGCCGGCGAGTCCCAGGTAATCATTCGATGACAGATTAAGCTTCGCCTGTTCTCCCTGCCTGGCGCAAGCGGGACTCCCCTGCACAGGAACACCCTCCCGCAAAGATCTTTCCAGCGATTCCCCCGCCAGAGACTCCAGTTCTTGTTCCATCCATTTCATGACAGGTGCCACCTTCATTCGTTATTCATTACTGTTCACAAGAATTTGGCTTACATAGCAAGAGCTCGCCGGACCGGTTCCAAATCAATTGATTTTCTTACGGTATCGACCAGAACCTGAGGATGGATTTCTCCTTGCAGGACGGGAAAACGCCCTAACACCCGGTGACCGCTGATGTGTTCGATTAACTCCACATTCGTTGCAACGCTGGGATCCTGGTCCAATCCGTCCCCGGTCCCGTCATTCATAATAACGCCAATGACCGGGATCTTACGCTGTTGAAGAAAAAAGGCGGTCAGCGCCGTATGATTTACGGTACCCATGCCTGAACGGGCTACGATCAAGGCTGGCAGCCCCAGCTCCAAGATCAGATCAGCCGTGAGACAATCCTCCGTGAGCGGAACCGCCGCACCGCCGGCACCCTCGACAATCAGTGTCTCGTACCCGCGGGCGGCTGTTTTTCCGGCGGACACCAAATCTTTCAGCGTAACCGATATGTTAGCCTGTCTCGCAGCGATAAGAGGAGCCAGCGGCGCAGCGAACGAGAACAGCGCCACGGTCTCGGGGCGTTCCGGGATTCCCGTATAGCGCAGCAGGCGCTCCGCATCAGTCGCTCCGCTGCCCAGCTGCGCCCCTGACTGTACGGGCTTCCATATGCCGGCATGTATTCCTTCAGCCCGCAGGGCTGCAGCAAGAGCGGCTGTCACGATGGTTTTTCCGACGCCAGTGTCCGTACCCGTAATAAATAATCCGCTGAATATATTCATTGCGCAGGAGCACCTTCCGTTATTTCAACTATGGAACGGATCAAAATATGGATCATCGCGTCCAATTCCTCTTCGGTGCTGGCAAGCGGAGGCATGAAGACCACTACGTTGCCCAGAGGCCTTGTCAGCATGCCAAGTTCTCTTGCACGCTGGCTCACACGCACACCGACGCGCTCTGACCATCCGAAAGGCGTCCGGGTCCGTTTATCCTGCACCAGCTCAATTCCGATCATGAATCCCAGCTGGCGAACTTCGCCCACATAGGGGCGCCCTGCTAACGATTCCAGCTTTTTCCGGATGAATACAGCCTTTCCTCTCCCCTCCTCTATAAGATTCCTCTTCTGCATCAGCTCCAGGCTGGCAAGTGCTGCAGCGCAGCCCAGCGGATTACCTGTAAATGAATGACCGTGGAAAAATGTTTTCTGCTCTTCATACTCGGCATAGAAGGCATCGAATACTTCCCCTGTAGCAAGCGTCGCGGCTACCGGCAAATAACCGCCAGTCAATCCTTTGCCGATGACCAGCAGATCCGGAGACACCTGCTCGTGGTCGCAGGCGAACATCTCGCCCGTCCGGCCGAAGCCCGTAGCCACTTCATCGGCGATCAGCAGTACGCCATACTTGCGGCACAGCGAAGCGATCTCACGCAAGCACCCCGGCGGCATGAGGATGATCCCTCCTGCACCCTGCACCATGGGCTCTACGATCAGGGCCGCGATTTCATCCGCCCTTTCCTCCAGCACATCGCGGAGTGCATCCAGTGTATCCTTCATCGCAGCAGCCGCGCCGCCCTCGTGGCGGTATGCGTAAGGATACGGGATCGTATGCGCCGGGAAGAGCATGGGCCGGAATACATCGTGATACAGAGGAATTGCGCCGACGCTTACCGCACCAATCGTATCTCCGTGATAAGCCTGATTCATCGTAATGAATCCTTTTTTAGAAGGCTGACCCCGGTTATACCAATATTGAAAAGCCATTTTGATCGCGATCTCGACACCCGTCGCACCCGAATCCGAATAGAAGACTTTGGTCAGTCCTGCGGGCGCAATTTGCGCCAGCTTCGCGGCAAGCTCGATCGCAGGAACATTGGCCATACCGAGCAGTGTCGAATGGGCAACACGCCCCAATTGGTCTGTGATCGCTTGATTCATCTCGGGCACATTATGCCCATGCACATTCAGCCATACGGACGAGAATCCGTCATAGTAAGCGCGGCCCTGGACATCGTACAGCATCACACCTTCGCCTCGTTCGATAATAAGGGGGTCGGAGTTGTTGTAATCTTTCATTTGTGTAAAAGGATGCCATACATGCGCTTTATTCATGTCGGCGAGTCTTTCATAACGCGAGAACACGGGGTATCACCATCCTTTATTTATTGTTAACCTAATTTTAAATATAAAGTTGACAATAGAGCAGTGCTATTCTATCAGACGATGATCTCCCCTGTAAAGAGACTCCTGCCCTATCATTTAAATCAGAGGCGGAAGCGAAAATACATTCAGACCCGTTAATAGACTTGTTACATTGTCTTTGGGGACCTGTGATCAGGTCTGCGGATAAGACAAAAAAGACACCTCAATGGGTGCCTTCAACCGCTTATTAGCCATTCATGGTACTGCTTTTTTTATACCCAAATTTATGCCATTAATCATTAATAGCATTAATTAATTAATTGGATCATTCATACTATATAAGAAGACCTTTCGCGTGTAACAGGCCAAAATTTTTCGATTAACTGAATTCTTGCGTTTGCCTCATCCTCCAATTTATAAATAAGACTGGCTCTTGTCAGATTCTATAGTACGGGCTGGAAAATTAACCACGCACATCCGTCACTTTAGCTATTAACCGGTAGCTCCCTCTCAGCGCTTCATAGCCTAATCGGCGATTGATTCGTAAGATAGGCTCGTTCAGGGAATCGTTGTCCGTACGAAGATAAGCCGCATGACGCTCTTTGGCAAGGAGGATTGCTTTCATTTTCAGTCCCAACGCAATTTTACGTCCACGGTAAGCTCTGGCGACACTTGTATATTCGTGATACATCCCATTCGTTAACGGATTGTACAGTACATTGGACACTCCTACGTGTTTGCCGTCATGCACAGCAAGAAGGACCTGTTCAGGAGAATAGCCCTCTGCCATCAAATACCATTTCCTCCATTGATCAAAAACAGGGACTTCTCCCGTATACCCGGGTATATCTTTCAGCGTCTCTTCATAGAGACGGTACAATTTCTGCTCGCCCTCTTCATCCGGTTCTTCCGCCAGTGTTATAAACCGGATCCCGTCCTGAGCTAGCTTATCGAACAGTTCATGGTCGAATGCACTATCCGGATCTACCTTGTTCAAGGTAAGCACGGATTGGAAAGCATGCCGCTCGATTGCAAATCCGGTGCGTTTGGCAAAATGGAGTGATTCCGGACTATCATCCCAAATTTCGGTTACCAATGTATCCGCCCCCACCTTCTCTCCCCAACCCGCTGCATGCTGCAGAAGCAATTGCCCTATTCCTTGCCTGCGGTAATCTTCTGCGACGATGAGAGTGTTATTCAGATAGCCCGGTTCCGTCCAAGGTGCCCGCCATGAGTTTATGTACCCCACGATCTCATCCTGCTCCGTTACCGCTACTTTCCGAGTACGATCATACCCGGCGAGAAGTCCATTCTCGTCGAGGTATGTATGTCCTACTTCGTAAAGCTTTGAATCGTCCTCCCTCAGTCTCTCCGCCGTGGTCGGCTCTGACCCGTGCGTATTAAGAAGTTCTGCCAAAGCTGTGTAATCTTCAGGCAATCGTAAATCTCTTAGTAAAATGGACATCGGCTACCTCTTTTCCCAATAGTTAAATAAATCATGTTTCTATCATTATTCCATTAAGTCCCTGATTTTGGTATGGAGAGTATCCGTATAATCAAAAAACAGCAAACAGGCTGATCACCGTACGGATGTTCAACCTTGGCTTGCCGGGCTATTTATCTATTTGTAAGACCACCGTATCTTATACAAGCTCTTGGTCCCCGTCCCTTAATAATCGGCAGACTATGGCACTCTGTTCGTCTCCCGATTAGTAAGCTGGATATTCTGATCCCAATACGAGTTATCCCTACAAACAGGATTTACATAGGATGCAGAAGAATACGGCTGAGGCGGGTAGCTGCGTTCATAGCCATAGTTCGGACTCGGAATACCTGCATGGGGAGACGCGGGTGCGCGGTAGATCTGCTGCTGTGAAGAGGGCCTAACTTGTTGTGTGTAGGAGACAGGATACCCGGAAGAAGAAGGATAAACGGATGACTGGGTGTATCGTTGGCCTCTCTGAGAGGAATTGAAGGTGGAATCGGATCCGGGGTTATCCTCTCGGTATTCTCTCCCGCTGCGGGGCTGCTTGTGACAGCTGTCAAGCGGGCCGATCGCGACTGTTGTTGTAATAGGCGCAATCGCTTCCTTCCACTTCTTTTCATCCAGGCAATATGTTTGCGCCATTACATGAGCAGGAGTAAGCCTGAGAATATCCGAGCCGAAGATAACCTCCGGTATAGGCGCGTCAAAGATCGCAACCAGGTGTGTGTTATTTTCAGCTGCTTCTTCATAATGCCACCAGCCTTGCGGTATATTGGCCACCTGACCGGGCTTTATAGGAATGCTGGATAGTTTGTTCGTGAACGGATTAATAAAAGATACAACAGCCGTTCCGGATACACAGTACACCAGCTCGGATGCATTCTGATGGTAATGCGGCTCTACATAATGCCCCTGACTTAAATAAATATCGAGTATGGAGGCATTGCCTATGGTGTTGAGCTGTCTATAGCCAAGCAGATTGATATAATTTTGGTTGTTCGTTTTGAATGCGGTATTCTTAGGTAAATCATAAAAAAACTGGAGATCAGGTGAAGTGTAATCCATGTATGAAATTGCCATGCCCATCTACCCCTTTCTCATAATATCGGCAAATTATCCGATTAAAGGTCCCGGACCGGCTCATCTTGCAGCAAGGAGAGCCAGTCAGCAACTGTCCTCGCACTCCATCACAGCGGGCAGTCCGGCCCTATTGTGAATCATCCGCACCTTCCCCTAAAGTATGGAAGCCTCTAACTATTTATGACCTCAAAGTTTTTCTCTTCCGCGAAAAGGGAACCCCGTCCCTTCCATTTACGAATGACACGCCAAAAAAACGACTGCTCCCGCAGCCGCTTTTTTTAAGAAATGTTCTATTTCCTGAGCTCTAGCCGCTTGATCGTCTGATCCGCTGCAGAGACGAATACGATTGAACCGTCATAAACACCAACATGAGAAGCCTGACCTGCAATGGACACCTTGTGACTGCCTGATGCATCCAGCAGCTTAACCCCGTATTCCCCGTCTTCTGCTGTTTGAACAATTATCGTATCCTTATCAGCCTGCACGCTTTCCAGTTGTTCCCAAACAACAACAATATCTTCAGTATCGGCAGCAGCTTTGTACAGCCGGTAGTGGCCCTCTTCACTTCTCACGGTATAATACACATTGCCTCCGACCTCTTCATACCAATTGGCAGTGGGTTTATCCGATATCTGTTGTTCGTCAGATCCATCGAGATTAGAAGTGTATAAGAAATGATCTTCCTCTTTTACATAATACAGCTTATCACGGAGCACTTTAAAATGCTCCACCGGGAATGTCGTGATTTCGGACGTTACATTTGTTCTAAGATTGATCCTGTGAATCCGGTTTAACTTGCCGCCGCTTTGAGCAGGATACGTAGACGCCAGGATATAAATATCGTCATTTACGATGGCGGTCGAATGGTCCGGAGCTAAGCTTTGACTGCTGCCGCTTGAAATATGCCATCCGTAGATAAGTTCCGGATCTCCTAAGCTGCTCTTGGCGGTATCATCCAATCCTTCCGGTACCAGTGATAAATTATTGCCTCTCGGCGGAACGGACTGATGAATAAGCAGCGAGCCGCCAGCCGCTTTTTTAAAATCGAGATATCCCCGGTGCTTCACTTCTCCCTTGCCATCTGCATTCACTTTGCCATATACATCGGACCCCATAAGGGCCCCACCGACATGATAGGAGAACCACAGTTCGCCATTTTCTACCCGGAATCTCACGTTGCTGTTCAACCCGTAAGCGGTATCCCCTTCATACTCATATACAAGTTCTTTATGTGAAACCGCATTCTCCGGTGCTCTATAAATTTGAATCGTACGATCGTTAACTTCAGTATAATAATAATAGCCTTTATACAGCGCAACCTGGTTGTGAGCAGCGGCCGCCGGAAGGTTCACGGTTCGCAGCGGTGGATTATCCGAAGTTATGGCAAGGCCTCTGGAGTTGTCCCACTTATAATCCCATCCGAACTCTTCGTGCGCAAACTTCCAGGTAAGCGGAAAGTAAGTGACATTATTGAAGCTTAACAGCGGATATTCCTCCTTAGAGTTATTCACCTTACTTCCATTGATCGTAATGACCGATGCAGGGACTGTTGCCTTGTAAGTGTTATCGTTCTTTACTTTCTTTGTGTAAGATCTGTAGGAAGAAGTGACATCGCTTTTAACGATATTCAGGCCATCTGCCGGCGACCAGCGCGCTTCCAGTCCGAGCAGTCTCGAATCGTACCACGTCATGGGGAAATAAGTGATGTCTTTATACACGAGGAGCGGATACTCCCGATATTGATTGTCTACGATATTGCCATTCAAAGTAACCGTGAAATTCGGCAGAGTCACCGTAACATCCGGTTCATCGGCCGCGTCTGCTATAGGCATAGTTACCGTACTTATGCTGCATACACTGACAACAGTCAACAAAAAACGTTTCATTCCCATATCATTCATCCTCTCTTTATTGAGCCGTTTGCAGCGATCTGATTTTACAGACGTCCACAGTAAAGGAAAAGTTATGGATGATATTCAAAAATTTTCCACAAGGAATAAAGACTATCATCCAATCCTACTAATTTATTCGTCATAGGATAGAGTATGTCATACAAAAAGGAGATGAATGGACATGCCTTATTCTACCGGAACGATTACAAATACTAGAGCAGTAGGCACTGCATCCTCTAACGTTGTTATGAATGTAAGAAATCTGGACACCGTCAATCCTGTGACGATCACTGTTGAAATCTTCGCATCCGTCAATTCTACGACATTCTATACGGCGTATCTGACTACGTATGTGGTTCCTGCAAACGCTTATGACGTAAGAGAGTTTTTTATTGCCGGAAACGTTGCCTATGAAGTTCAAATCAATCCCGTTTCGACGGTCGCGCCCAGTGTGCTGCTTTCCGTCTTTGGGATTGACGGATCGGGAAATCTCGTCACGGATCAACGCATTCTGCAATCTGAACTTAGTTTTATAAACTCTCTTAGCCCAATTATGTAAGTAAACGATCGCTCGACTCTACAAAACCCCGGCAGCGCTTGCCGGGTTTTGCTAGTAAAGGAGTGCTTGCTATACATATAGAGTTGAAGTCGTGATGATAAATGAGATAAAGTTACAGTAATCTTATTCTAAAATGAACCCGAATGGAGTGTTTATCAAATGGACTCTCAAGAAAAACAAAATACCGATCTTCCCGCAGGGCTGTCCAAGCCGGCGCTGCGTGCCCTCCGGGGGGCTGGATTGTCGACACTGGAGCAGTTCAGCAAGATGACGGAAGCCGAAGTGCTGCAGCTGCATGGCATGGGTCCCAAAGGGATAGAGCTGATCCGCCTCGCACTCGCCGATAAAGGGAAGTCATTTGCAGAACGCTCTTAAGATTTCCTGTTACGAATGCTCGGATGCAATCATTTAAGCTCACAGCGTATAGAGCAGCATCTGACAGAGCTGGAGAGGACATTCGATGCTGCTGTAAAAGCGGCCAAGACAACGTTTTTCTTCAGCACCGATATTACTCCGGCAGCACGGCGGATAGCAATCGGAGGAAGCCGCGAGCTCATTCGGGCCGGCTGCCACCGCGAAGCCGTATTTTGGATCGTCGCGACTTTTGCCCGCTGCCATAAGATTCTGGAGACAGACTCCCCCGCCCGGTCTTCAGGAATCTCTCATCCCGGCATTTCATGCTATTCTGGCGGACCTTGGCATTACTTTTACCGGAAGACATTCACCGCCGAGCCGAGGAAGTCAGGCAATTGTTGCCTATACTCCGGCACACTACCGGGGCAATCATAAAGAATAATCCGGATATAAAGTCTAACGGTTATTCGCAGTATAAAAAAGATGACCTCTGAATGATCAGAAGTCATCTCGTACCGCTTAAGCAAGCATTAATTAAGGAATTACTTTCCAGACATCAGAAGTCGCGCTTGGCGTTTGACCTTGTGTCCACCATTTCGCTTCATAGTTTACACCGTTGTGAGTCACTTTGCTTCCGCCTACGTAAGCAGTAGAAGCGTTCCAAGCCGGGAATGTTGCAGGAGCTGCGGGAGTCGTAACGTTAGTAACGTTGCTTGCAGCGGATACATTACCAGCAGCGTCAACCGCTTTTACCGTAAAGGCATAAGCTGTATTCGCAGTCAGGCCCGTAACGTTGTAACTCAGGGTGGAGCCGGAAACTGTAGCTACCAGCGTATTACCGTTGAATACTTGGTAACCTGTTACCCCTACGTTATCTGTGGACGCATTCCACATCAGAGGAATCGTTGTGGAAGTGCTGGTACCCATAACATGAAGGCCTGTAGGAGCCGATGGCGCTTGAGTATCAGGACCTGACACGTTCAGAGTCGTGAAGGAAACCGCGTTGCTTGCAGCAGATACGTTCCCTGCAGCATCTACTGCTTTTACCGTGATATTGTAAGCAGTATTGGAAGTAAGGCCTGTCAAGTTGTAGCTGAGGGCTCCAGTCGTGGAACCGATTTGCGTCGAACCGTTGAAGATCCGGTAGCCGGTTACACCTACATTGTCTGTGGAAGCGGACCAGGAGACCGTTGCGCTTGTCGCAGCAACATTGGATGCCGCAGCACCAGCCGGTGCTGTAGGGGCCGAACTGTCTACGTTGCCGCTATTGCCACCGAAGTTAACATCGATAACGTTGTAGAACGCATTGCCGGTATCCGAAATTTCCCATACAGCCAGGATAACTTGGTATCCGGATCTAGCCGGAACGTTACAAGTGTCAGAGTAAGAACCGGAAGGCTTACCCTTGTATGGCACGTTACAGAAAGGAGTCAGATCGAACGATGCACGAGTAAGCGGCGCATTCGGGTTCCAATCCTGCTTCGTGATGTAATATTTCCAGCTTGCAGTAGCATGAGGAACTTTCAAAGTCCAGTTGAACGTAGTCGATCCCGGACTGATGTTTACCTTGGTCCAGCGAGTTGCCGATTGCTCATCCAGTTGGGAGAACAGGCCGTTAGCGCTTGCAATTTTACCGTCAGCCGGTCCGGCTGCAGGGAATCCTTTAGCTGCTTCAAGGCTGTAAGGCTCGTAAATAATAAGTCCGCAGTTCTTATTCGTACCTTTGGCACAAAGGTCAGCACGGCTGGAAGGGTTATTGATGTAGCCGTGAGCAGAAGCTTTATCACCGAATACGAGAAGCATCGCGAGGGTCAGCACCAGCATCATGCCGCCTGCGACAACCATTTTGAAAAGACCTGAATTAGATGAACGTAATGTTGTCACTATAAATTTCCTCCTTATAATGGTAGAATAGGTAATAAGGTATATTGTGTATCAGCTTGGCTGAAATTTCCAAGCATCCCCTCCTTCTATGAAATTCTGATCCAGCAATTAAATTAGTACTTGTATAGCGAAAGGTTATCCTCCTCCTTTAGCCATCCTCTTATATAAACTCGCTATGGAGCTTATACCTACATCCGGAAAATAAAAGAAAGCGATTTCAAAAACAAAAAAGAAATAAAAACTACGGCCCAAGCGAGTGCGACAAGAAACACATTTCATATTATACCTCAAATTACATATTATACAATATTAAATCCGTTTCATTTTTTTGAATTTTTCCTCCACTGCTTTTCACCCGCTTACCAATCCTGACAAAAAAACACGGATCGTAAGACCCGTGCACAGCTGAACGCTATCCTAAATTCACTTTGAATCAACAATGGTGTCCAGCAGCAGTATAACGGCCAAGGTAAGGAAGATTAGTCCTCGATAATTATACGTTCGAGTTTTAGATTAACTGCATTAGCAATAGTATCGCCAACCGGGCACTTACTTTCGAGGAATTGGACGAACTTCTCTACCTTCTCTCTCGGAGAATCGGTTTTGATCCGGAATGTATAACGGATATCCGAGTAGCCCGGACGAACTTCGGATCTATCAAAGAATCCGTCCAGATCAAGATCGCCTTCTACGTCGACTTGGAAGTCATCCAGCTTAACCTCAAACTTAGGCGCATAAACACGCGCCACGATTGACTGACAGGCACCTAGTGAAGCGAGAAGAACTTCAACCGGATTCATTCCGGTATCCGTGCCTCCGAGACTTGCCGGTTCATCTATCGTGATCTCGAAATTTCTCGAACGGGTTTTGACTTGCACACCGTTTTGTAAATGGGCAGATGCCCTGAAAGTCTGAATAGCAGCCATAATATCTTCTCCCCTTATGCAGCTTCTCCGCTTGATAATTATAATACCAACTTACCCTATAAGAATTATTGCTATTATAAACTCCACCTGCTTCACTGTCAATTGCCCTCAATTCTTATCCCGGTTTGAATGTTTTACTGGGGCCGTACCCATTTGGCACCCTTCCACGTTTGAATATAATACCAGGTCTCTCCATTGGGTGATTCCCAAACACGAGAAGCAGTCACGGTTTGCGGCGTGAATGCAAGCCCGTCGTTGACTGTGGACTGATTCACATAAGGGATATCCAGAGCTACGGAGGTCTCTGTCAATTCAATATGGGTCGTAATTTGCTTCACACCAAGCTTGGCATCATTCCGGAGATCTCCTGTCAGTTTAGAGGAAACTGCCTTAGCCGGATTAATCCATTTGCCCGAACCCTCCGATAATACGAAGTACCAATCGTCTCTTTTGCCAAGTGCATGAACGGTTTGCTGCGGCTGCTCTATAGAAGATTTATCGGCATAATCAAAGGGAACGGAATAATAGTGAAAGGGTACAGGCATATTTAATTCAAGATCGACCTGCTCTACTCCTTCAAATCCAAGCCCTCCGGAAGTGCCTAAACCAATCCATCTAAGTCCCTTCGGAGTCTCGATCTGATACCAGACACTCGGTGGCACCATGCGCACCAGCTGTACATGTTTTGAAACAGGCTTCACTACTTGTGGAGTCACTTTGGGTTCATCGATCAAAGGTTTTTCGAAAGGCAGCTGATATACTTCGCTTTCTTCTGCAATAGCAATCATTCCCTCGACCGGATTCCCGGTATATTTCTCCGCATAGTGATAAGGACGAATCCATTTGTCTCCGAGCCAAGAAGTCCGGATGAGATACCACTTATCTTCCGAGTAACAGGGTGTGTATGGATCACAAGCACCGATGGAGGCAATAGCCTGAACCTTCTGCGGGGAAAGTCCATAAGGAGTCATCTTCATGGGTGAATCATAAATGGAAGTCGTCTGCTCCAGCAGCGTTATCGTCTGTTCCTTTACCTCTAGCTCTCCATACTTATAAGCGCCTTCTTTTAGATTAATCCAGGCATCGCCGAGCCATGTTACGACCTTGACCTTGTCCATTGCCGTAATACCTAGCAGCTGGTTTCTCTCGATCGGAGCTAATCGGACCGATTGTAAAGAACTAAGCGCCCCGATAGCCTCTGAGGGTCTTGTTGTGCTGCTGGAATACAAAGTAAATTCATCCAGCAGGGTAATAGCCGGCATCTCGCTTGGTAAAGCGAGTTCTTGACGTGCCTGTGCCTGAGTGGGCCGCGTCGTGCCAAGCACCACCATTCCTGCCACTAACAGCAAGGTGATCCATTTCTTCATGTTTATTCCTCCCCTTTGTCAAGTTAGACGTAAGCTTGTCCGTAAAGTTACCGAACCTTGGAAAAATAAAAACCGCGCACCGCACGGGTTTGAAGAGATGAAGTGACTTGCTCTGCTGCTCCTGTTACCGGCTTAGCTGAGAAGGAGTAACCTGCTGGATCTGGATGAGAATATCAAACAAGCTTCCCAGCGGTATATCTACTGTACTTGGAATATCCGGACCGACTGCAGTAACTCCTGCGAAGAAAGAATGCGGTTGCTCCAGCCAACTTTTCGTTAAACCGTCTGCCTTACGCAAATCGACAAAAAATAACTCCTTCTGGACCTGTCCTAGCGTATCGTTAATGCTGTCCGGATTCGATTGAATGGTACCGTGAGGTCCAAAATCATTCTGGCTGTTAAAAGCGTTATACTTGCCCTGATACACGGACGTTCCGATCGTAACATACTTCTCTCGGTAATATTCTGCCAAATGTTGTCCCGATACTTTAGGGTAAACAAAGGGAATCAAGTTTTCTTTAGAAATGTGACCGTTGTGAGCCCATACAATGGTTTTGCCCAAATTCTCTTGAGTCCATTTAGCGTTCTCATACATGGCGATATCGTGTTTAAGATAGAATTCGGAAGGCTGTTCAGACAAAACAGCCGCCATTGTGGTAAATTGCTCTATGATCCGGACGCTTTGCAGAATCCACTGAAATTCGTTAGCCTGTCCTTCCAGATCATTTTTATTTTGTTCGAGTATCATTCTGATCTCTTGTGCCTCGGTAATCAGCCGGTCTTTGTCTTCTTTGGGAAGACTGCTGAACAAGCCGATATCCTTCGTGAACGGAAGAAGTGCTTTCGTCTTTTCAGTTACAGAAAGCAGCAGATCGGGTCTATGTAAACACATGTAGTCCGTTATCTTGTTATAGACAGATTCATCGACCTGCTGGATATCCATTCCAATGATACGTACTTTCGCTTCATGCTCGGGATCGGCATTGTAAAAGCGGACCCATTCCAGCATATCCGTAACTTCCCTGGTGTTAAAGACGGGATTGAGAAACTCACTTGGATTTCCTTCACCCGTCAGAACATAATGATCCAACCGCAGCGCGCTGTCCCAATTCTCTTCTAATACCAGATTGGTAAAACCCATTTCAGATACCAGGAATTCAACAAAACGATGCTTCACTTTAAAAATTTCTCGCGTTCCATGAGCCGCTTCGCCGAGTCCTACAATTGGCGCTGAACCGATCATTTCCCGAAGCGGTTCCAAATCTTTCAAAGAGGAACGACACTCGAGCGTCTGTAAAACATGAGCATTTTTCTCCATCCATTTAACGGGCATTTGGGTATCCTCCTGTGGAATCAGACTCAATAAATTCGAGCTGTCTGGTTTAGCCTGAAATGTAACTTGTGCTGAACATCCCCAGAAACTTTAATGTAAACCAAGTTCGTTTGTGACCAGTATGACAAAATCGATGTCATATGAACAAGTTAGCTTTTGTCATAACTTAGGGCGATGATACCCGCGGCATTGTATATGTGACTACTTGTCCGTGCATATCAGCATTTCATGACTAATGCTAAATCACAGAACAACAAAAAAAAGGCTGTCCCCGGGGGAACAGCCTTTTCACTGCTGGTTAATGCTCGAATTCAAGCTTAGTTTCTTGTTCTCCATCCTTACGGTCCCGCTCAATACGCTTGTTCCCTACCAGGAAAGAAACGATAATTCCCGCAGCAACGAAGATCAGTCCTGTTAAAGCTACCGTCGAAAAGGCTTGTGTCCAAGCGCTCTGAATGAAGTGTATCACCTGCTTCTTGAGCTCATCCGGCAGAGGGAATTTATCCGGGTATACCATCACACTGTACAAGTCGATATCATTGGCTTGAATACCGCGAATAGCCTCAACGACTGCACCGTTGCCCTGGGCCTGTTCTGCGGCAGCTTGTGTATCTACATTCGAACGTAAAGTGTTGTTCATGACGACGCTCAGTACTGTTACACCGATAGTTCCCCCGATTGAGCGGAAAAACGTCGAAGCCGATGTTACCGTACCTAACCGGTCTTTGGAAAATTCATTCTGAACGGCAATCATGAGCGTCGGCATAACTAAGCCCATCCCAAGACCCAGAATAACCATATAGAGATAGACCATCCACATGGAAGTGTCCAGACCCATGGTGCTGATCAAATAAAATCCTGCCGTGGTAATAATCATACCGCCGGCCAGTACACTCCGGTAAGGCATCCGGAGCAGTAATTGACCTCCGAGTACGCTTGAGACAATTAAAGCGATCATCATCGGCGTCATCGTTGATCCCGCCTTTGTCGGGGATACGCCCATAATCCCCTGCATAAACAAAGGCACGAACATAATGGCGCCGAACATGCCGAGTCCGAGCAGGAAGCCTAATGCGTTTGTAGTCGTAAATACCCGATTACGGAACAAGGACAGATCCAGAACAGGTTCCCTGGCTTTGGTCTCCGCATAGAGGAAAACGATTGTAAAAAACAAGGCGCCGCCAAAAATTAAATAACTCGTTGCAGAGTTCCATTCGAATTGATCGCCGCCAAACGTCAGTCCGTACAGGAACAAAATCAGAGCGGGCACTAAGGTGAAAATCCCGAGATAATCGATTTCAACGCGCTCCGTATGTTTAACGAACTCGTTCTTCATGCCCATAAAGATCATAACGGCACTCAAAATACCAAAGGGCACGTTCATAAGGAAGATCCAGTGCCAGCTGACCGCATCGACGATTACACCGCCGATGAACGGACCGATGACCGAGCTCAATCCGAAGATCGCTCCGAACACGCCCTGCCACTTAGCCCGCTGCTCCGCGGTGAAGATGTCGCCGATAATGGTCTGCGATAGCGGCATAAGCATGCCTCCGCCGATTCCTTGAAGCGCCCGGTATGCGACGAGCATTTCCATGGATTCGGCTGTCGCGCACAAAGCGGAGCCCGCTGCGAAAATAATAGCCCCGATTAAATAAAGCAGTCTTCTTCCGTACAAGTCGGACAGCTTACCCACGATTGGCACGACAACGGTCGAAGTGATCATGTATGCCGTCGTTACCCAAGCAAAAATCTCGAATCCCTGAAGCTCCGAAATAATGGTCGGCATAGCCGTACCCACAATTGTCTGTTCCAGCGCACTGAAAAACATTCCCATAATGAGGCCGAACAGCACTAAATTCTTATTAATCCCTTTCTCTTTCGCTTCCACAACTAACCTCCATCTCAATTTGACCCTTCGGTCAAAATTTGTGTTACAATAAACAACGCGGACAGCTTTAACCTTTAAGTATTAGCATAAAAATCATTATATCCATATTTGACTAAGTGGTCAAACAAATTTGGGAAGGTGGATATGACATGGATAAGAAGACGCTTATCTTGCAAAGCGCAATGGAGCAATTCGCAGAGAGAGGCTACCATCATGCAACGATTCAAGACATTGCGGATGCGGCGGGTATAGCCAAAGGCGGCATCTATTTTTATTTTAAATCCAAGGAAGAATTACTCTATGCGGTATTTCTTCATTATCATGAACAGTTGTTCAACAATATATCGATTGCGGCTGAGCGTTACGCCTCTAACCCTAAAGAAGGACTCCATCAGCAAATCATGGTTCAATTCAATGAACTCATGTCCAATTCCAGTGTCTTGAAAATTTTTTCCCAGGGTCAGATTGATATCAGTGAGGAAATAAAAAAACTCTCGATGACGATGAGAACGAAGTTCTACGTCTGCTTCCGGGATCAAATTATCCAAGTTTACGGCCCTGACATCGAGCCGCACGCTTTTGATCTCTCAGTAGTATTACTTGCGCTCATCCGTGAATACATGGGCTTCGTCGTTCTCGACAATGTCCAATTCCTGCCCAGAGATGTGGCCGAATATATCGTCGCACGGCTGGATGACTCCGTTCACGGTATTGTCAGCTCCAAGAAAGAGCCTATGCTGACAACAACGATCATGAAGTCGATTTTTCCCGAGGTTTCTATTACGGAGGGTACATATGCGGTCCGCCGATTGTACATGGCAGTCGATAATTTAATCCGTGCAGTTGAGGGCAGTCAATTAGAGGACGAGAAGCGGTCTTCTGTTCAGCAGATTCTGGAGGTCCTGCAGGAAGAAGCAGCGAAATCTCTCCCCCGGCCGATCGTACTCCAAGGCATGCTTGCGCTTTTGCAGGGGACGGTACCGGACGACCAGTATCCCCAAATCTCAGAGATCAACAAAATTATTTCAGAACTCATCTGAGCGGCCTTCCGTCAATTCACTGCCAGGACTGCTGATATGGCCGTTAGCAGAACGATGCACCTATCGCAGTCATTTGATCAGCAAAGTCCTCATGCCCAGATTTACAGCGACTTCTTCTCCAAGAGATATGATGGCTATGGATCGGGAGAGTAGAAGTGCTGTAATGATACCGATTATGGCAAAGGGAATAAAGAGCCAGATAAGATCAGGCTCCAGTTGATGAAGCCGTGAGTTGTGCCAGAAACTGATATTTTGCGCGGCCGATACACAGCTCAGAAAAGTTCCGATCACTGTACCGACAACCGCCATATGTACAGGTATCAGACCGTTAGGAAGCAGGGAGTCCAGTCCGAATACAATCGCGACGCCTACAGCCGAACCTTTACGGAATAGATTATCACGGATATACGAAAAGCCACAGGATGTAATCATCCCTGTGACTGGCTTATTGAGCGGCTGCTATGGATGACCCTGCTTCCATTATGGGCGGGACCCTACATCCGGATTTTCAGAACCGTCTGCAGGCAGCCTGTTGGTCCGGTTATGTTCCAGAGCTTCTTTGACGGCCTGCAGATACCCATACCCGAAATCTTGATCGGGCTCCAGATACGCTCCCTCTGCCCATTCATTCCAGGCATTAATGAAAAGGAAGTCACTCCTGTAAGCTTCTCTCGCTCTTGAGATCTGCTTGGACAAATACCAGCTGAACTTTTGCGGATTCATTCCGATGGAGCTTTGTCCTTCCGCTTTTTTACGGGGAGTATTATCCCAGTTGACAAAGGCCCCCGGGTAGACCTGCTCTCCATTTCTATGAGGGGTCCGCTCCAGAATGTTTGTCCACACCCTGTCATAGTCAACGACCAGATGCATATGGCCTTTGACCGGTATTTGGAGCCAGGGTTGGTTCATGCTTCCATGTGCAAATGTATAATGCGGCTCAAACTCAACACTGGCATCGAATCCTTGCTGCTCACCAAGCGGGAACCCTCCCAGCGTCCGTACGAGGTGCAGTCCCTCTAATCCATTCTGCAGGGCTAACTTGCGCCAGAAGAGCAGCATCTCTTCGCACCTCGGAATACTTGCAGGTCTGTAGATGAGAAACACCGGTTTGCCTTCTACGCGAATATAACGCTTATCCTTGAAGGCGTCCAAAAGTGAATCGAAATGGGCCTTCCAATCCTCTTCATCTCCATAATCCTGGGGCATCAGCACATCGGATTCCATGCCGTCCCATCTGCGAGTCCAAGGTTCATTGGCCCACGACAAACAAAAGGGGAAATCGGGATCGCGGCTGTTAAGAATTTCTTGAAACGGTCTTTCCAGAAGCCGCTTCCCCTTAAACCAATAATGATAGTAGCAGAAACCGTAAATCCCGTAGTTCCGGGCTGTTTCAGCCTGCCACAGCCTGGCATCCGGATCGGTCAAATCATAGTAATAATGGTTCAAGGGTATTTTAGGCTGCTTATGATGACGGTATAAAGATACCGCTTTTTTGACATTCGTCCACTCGGTAAAGCCTTTCCCCCACCAACGGTCATTTTCTTCAATAACATGAAACTGGGGCAGTAAAAAGGCAATGAGCTTCAATTCCTATCCCTCCTTCATTATAGGAGCGATCGCCGGCTAGTCATGCTGCAGGCGGCTTAGTTAAACACGATATCCAGTAATTGCATTCCTTTTTGCAGATAAGAATGATTATACTTGTTGTTCGCCAATGCCCTCGAAGCGGCCAATCGCCTTTGGTCAATATTCGTTGCATAATAGGCGAACTTGTCTGAAAGCTCTTCCGGTGTATCGAAAGATTCTAATTCCCCCGTCAGAATGTGCGGATTTATTTCAGGATGCCGCTGAATAAGCTGGAACGCGCCGCATGCCGAAATTTCTAACATTTGGTGTAACGATGAGCTGGTATTAATGACTATCTTCGCTCCGTTGTAGTAATCGGCCAAATCTTCCTCAGATGAAATGGGGAGCAAAAATTGTGCTGACTCCCATCCGTTACCATACACTCTTACTTTTTTGTCTGATAAAACCCCAGAGTGAACAAAGGAATATAAATTCCCGTGGGAACTGGCATCGCCGACAATAAGCACATCAGATAAAAAGCCGCTATCGACTTGTTTGGGGAAAAATACATCGGTATTTACGGCAAAAGGAACATCATAACATTGTTTACAGCGTAAAGACCGATAGGCGGAAACATTAGCGGGATTCTGCGTCAGAACGTAGTCAAATAATGGAGCTAACTGCAGCTCCACACTGGACAATCCTTCTTTATCGGACATCCACACCGCTTTTTTGACAGGAGAAGTCCGCAGCAAAGCCTCGTGCTCAGGAGGAAGAGTCTCCTCTCCGCCAATAACCAGGATAAGGTCTACATCATTCTGGGATAGGCTGTCGGACAGATTATGCGCATACTTGATGGCACGCACCTGTTTAACAAGATGACGCAGCTGTTCTTCCAGTGCAATTTCATTCGGTGCGTTTTTTGTTTTTATAGTGGGAACCAGCAGTAAAATGTTCAGATCCTTATAAATCACCTTTTTCTTATTGAAGTCCTGATCGTGAAGATCCCGCAGCAGAAGCAAGCCATGCTTCATACTGGTCTGATAGGCAGACATGGTAAGCTTAACCGGCTTCAATTCTTTGTTTAGCGTTTTTTTCACCTGATTGACAATCCATTTATTAGGGGTCTTCGTATAGAGGTGCTTTTTTTTTGAGTTATTCTTTTTCATGTCACTCCTCTTTTCTGAATAAATGTCCGGATAATTCGCAGTGTCCTACCCTACAATATGCACAGGCACTTTGTTTTGATTTAGGGTGTTCAACCATAATTGATAGGCAGATTGATATGAAAATGATAGGATGGGGAATTTAGACTCCGTCATTACCGGAAATGTGTGAAGAAAGGATAACCAATTAGTAGTTGTCCTCATAGAATAAGGTAGACTAATTGAAAGAGAAGGTGATAGATTTGCCTACATTTGATAGCGTACAGGTTACGGGAAGCCAAACCATTGGACAGGATTTGCAGGTTGGCGGCAGCCAGACGATCGGGACACATCTGAATGTCACAGGCAGCCAGACAATCGGGACACATTTGAATGTCTCGGGCAGTCAAACGATTGCAGGGAGCTTGCAGGTCAACGGCAGTGAAGCGATTCTGAATCATTTAGGGGTAGGAGGTACCGTGACAGCCGGAGACAGCATAAGAGCCGCCTTACAATTGGCTGCGACGAATCAGGCTGCGCTTCCTGCATCCATTCCCAGCGTTCAGCAGGTGAGATATTATAATCCGGGCGCGGCCAATCAGCCTGGATTAGTCCTAACCGGAACGGACGGGCTGACATATGTTCTATTCGTCGATGTCAGCAGCGGAACACCGAATCTAGCTATACAGAGAGCTTAATAGGATTAAGAATCGTGACTCGTACGAATCACGCGCGCATCCCATACAATACAACAAGACCCGCTGGAGTAATATCCATGGGTCTTGTTGCGTTTCTTCATTAGATGACATGAGAGCCGATTACTTCACTAAGCCGATCTCGATCGTCTTGCCGTCTACTGCATCGAACTCCACCGTTGTCGTTGCTGAATTCGAGCTGATTACACGGGCTTCGCTGCTGGCATTCTTAAGATGCCACACTCCGTTTAAAGTCACCGTATCTTTCTTCAGAATACTCGGCTTAAGCACATCCGCTGCCGGTATCGCCTGGTTCGGATACTTCGGCAGACGCAGATCGGGATCGGAAACGCTGAGGACAACCTCACTCGCGCTGATGTCCTCAATCATCACCGTGACCGGATCACTGCTGCCTCTCAGCAAGCCTTGAGTAACAGGTATACTACTGTTAAAGATGGCATACCCTGTAATCTGTCTGCCAGGCTCCGTATTCTGAACGATATGAGCATTGCTATTCTTTTGCAGAACCGTATACTGCGTATTGGCCGCAAAATCCGCCGTACCTTGCGCTCCTGCTCCGACTTTAATGGCATACTCATAACCGGATGCAGCCGGAGCCGTTCCGTGATTGATATAAGCTGTCGTGTAATTCCCGGATGTATCGGCGGCTCCCGAACTATTTTTAGAATTCTGAACACCCCGCGCAATGACAGTACCTGCAGGGCTGGGCAGCACATATCCGTTACCGTACGGGTCGACAAGCCAAGCCTTGGATGTCCCGGTTATCGTATTGTTATAGGTCGGACTGACGATCGGGGTCGTAGAGTTGAACCAGAAGGGTACCGAGCTGCTAGACATATAGGACTGGAACAGAATGGTTTCGGTAGCATGCGCAGAATCCGAGTTCTGGATATCGGAACCCAAGCTCACAATTTTATCTCCGAAAAAAAAGACCGATTTGTTCGCTCTGAAGCTGGTGTCATACACGGGGTCATGAAGCTTCATAGCGAACAGACCGTATTGATTACGGTGAGACACGCCTCCAACGAACGTGCTGTCCGTAAAGGAGCGGGTCGGCCCGCCTTCAGGCAGGGCAAGCTCCGCCAGAGACAGGTGTTTCACCGTCGTACCGGGCCAGCGGCTCCAATCCCAGCCTGCTCCTACATTGATTCCGCTCTCGGTAATACCAGCTGCCGGTCCGTTCTTAATGATCTGGAGATTGCCGTAATTCTGGTATCTGCCATATAGATTCTCGGACAAATTCTCCGTTGTCTGCGGGTCAAATTTATTAGAGGCTTCAAAATCCCAAGCATACTGGCTCCACCCCTTCAACCCTACCAGCCGGTCGTTAATCCGGTTTACAGCCATCGCTCCGTAAGGTTTCACCCAGAATCCTTGCGGGTTCGCTTTGGGACTGTAACCCGCTTGCGACAGCGTAACAGCAAGCTGCAAACCTCCCAGCGTATCCAGATAAGAGACGCCGTAGGTGTCTGCTGAAGGGAATAGTTCATTCTGCAGCAAACTCGACTGCGGGTCCCACAATCTCATGAAGGTGGAGGCCAGTTCACTGTCTACGGGAGATTTGGCTTGAGCCAGATAAGCATATGCGGGCAGCATATTCGTAATCGCCCGGGTCTGTCCGGGGAATCGCCCCGTCGCTCCGATCGGCATGTCATACAGGTTCGACACCTGCTCGATGGTCAGCAGTCCTTTCTTAATATTGTTAAAGGAAGACTCGGACAGTGCAAAAGGGGTCCCGTTCAAGAAATAAGCGATGAGTGATGCGGCATGAAGCGCATCCGGTCCGTAAGCATTTAAATACACGCCTCTATGATGAAACAGCGTACCATCCGGCTTGATCGTTCCCGCATATCCGGGGGCCGTTTGCAGCGCTTGTTCATACATGCCGGTCAGTCCTTTCATGTACTGGACTTTCTTCGGTGTATGATCCATACCGAGCACGTAGAGAAGATCGTACAGGAACTTCGTTCGGAATTCATCCGGAGTCGTTTCCTCATAAACAGAGTTATCGAAGGTCTTGCCGAAATTAGAATACCAGAAGCTCGTTCTCGACTCTCTCTCGTAAATCCCCGCTGCTTTCAGCTCATTTCTCATCAAATAAACTGTATGAAAGTATCCGTTGTTTTTATTCATTTCATGATCCTGAGTGCCCAGAGCGCTCCCTTCCGCCCAGCCTTGGTCATTCATATAATCAAGCACATCAATCACTTTTTGTTTGCTGGCGGCATTGCCGTTGATCTTGTAGTCGAATACGAGAGGCAGAAGTACCCGTTTACTTACATCCTCCCCGAATTTTCTTAAATGGGGATCGCGGCTTGCATACAGCGCAGCGCCTGTGACCGATCCATCCGGATGTCTGGCAATATTCAGTGAATCATACTCAGCGAGCCCAGCTGTAATGAATGTCTGAAGCGAATTGTATCTCGTCTGAAGCGGCCCGCTGAGAGAGGCATATTGGAGAGCGTCTCCATATACCCACTTCTCGTATTTACTTGCAATCGCATCGAATGAAGCGATTTGCTGCGGAGTAATGGCAGATTCGAGCGGGATCGTCGGCTGCTGCTGACTGTAATGGTAGACGTTGTCCCAAGTACTTGCGCCCACGTCGATACCCGGCTTGGGCATTTGATAATCAGCCGTTCGCGCCTTAATCATCGAAGGCGAGAACTCCAGATTATCCAGGTACAGACTGCCCGACGGCACAGAAGCAGGCGGAACGATCTGCATCACCTCGAGCGCATTGCTTTGACTTTTGGTATAAGCAGGGTTGTTCCCTTCTTCTCTGAATTTAACCCAAATAGCCCGCCACCCTTTAAAATTCAAATTAGCGCTGAATGTGTAATGATAAACTCCCGTATTAATTTCACTGATTTTACCGAAATTGAACGTGATTTTGTCATTCACCGGAGTCTCGTTATAAATCCATAATTTCATCCCTCCATTCTTGACGTTCGCCGCTGCCAAATTAGCCGGCTGAGTATCACGCAGCTTGGATCCGTTCGACCAAGTCCAGAGCAAAGAGCGCTGTCCGTGTTTGTAATGCTTACTGGATACGGCGGCCGTCCCCCCATTCTCTGTACTCCAGCCGGCTGGCACCGATGCGGATTCGAATGACTCGGTCTGAGAGTAATCATCAGCGGCAAGCGATTTGTCCGGGCTGAAATTCCAGCCGGCACTCAAGATCGCGACTGCAATCAGAAGACTTACATATTTTTTCCATTTGGTGATAAGGCTTCGTTTCATGTCTCCTTCACTCCTTTATCCATTTCATGATTAGACCTTACGATGTATATAAAAAAGACTCTTCCCCCAAAGAAAACGCCGTGCGTTTTTTCGGAAAAAAGAGCCTCTAGTAACCCAGTCGGCTTAACATGCCTGCATACTCAATCTGCTTCGATCATCTGTAATCCGCGTCCAAATAATCCTGATCGGGATTCCAGTTCGGGAATGTAAAGTCATTCCTGCTTACATCCGAACCGCCGGATTTCAGTTTGTTAATGGCATCGTCCAAGCCTTTGTTCGCTTTATCATTATAAGCCCGGAGTGCTCCGGTCCAATCTTTCTGGGCTCCGGTCAAAGCAGCCTGGAGAATTTCCCCGTAAGACGGTTTGATCTTCGGCTGGGATAGAGCGCCTAACTCTACGATGACCTTGGCCGTTTGGGGATTTTTGACCGCATAGTTCGGACGCTCATGCAGCAGCTCCTTGTGAAGCTGGACGAACTGGCCGAATTCCGGATACGGATACAGCGACTTGTTGCTGTTAATGCTTTCTATCGGGGTCAGAGCCACGCCCCGGTTCAAATATTTCTCATAGAATAGCGGGGACGCAAAGCCGTTCTCGATAAACTCCCCGACTTCCTTGGGGTGCTTTGTGTTTGCGGAAATCAGATACCCGGTCCCGCTAGCCCTTGTAAATGTATAACCGGGTTTACTGCCGTCCGGCGTCGGAACTGCGGCTAATCCGAAATTGGCTTCGGGTGTATCCCGTTTAATAATCCACATACGCGCACGTCCTTCAATGAAGAAGGCCGCCTTCGCTTGTCCGAACAGGACGGTAGCCTCGGCCAGTTTCATCGTATAGGAAGACGGCAATATACTTCCGTCTGTTTTCAACTGATTTAAGAATTCGAAGGAGTCCAGTGAAGCTTTGGAATTGAACGCATACATACCTGTTTTATAATTAAAACGTGAAGAACCATCGCCCACTTCTTCCTTGTTCAAACCTGCTGCCAGTCCATCCACGATTTTGGTAATGCCCGACGCTGTTGCGCTCTCCCCTCCACTGAAAACAAGGCCGTATACATCGCCTTTCCCCTTCTCTGTTACTGTTCGGGCCATGCTGCGCAGCTCTTCCCATGTTGTGGGCGGCTTATCGGGGTCCAGGCCCGCATTCTTCAGAACATCTTTATTGTAGTAAAGGATTGACGTCAACGCGGGTCCTGTGACCGGCCAGGAGTAGGTTTTCCCGTCAATGACATTGACGCCTTCCTGGAACGATCCTTGAGCAAACTGCTTCTTCCAATTGTCTGATACAAGTCCGTCATATGGCAGAGCCCAGCCTTGCGCTACAACGGTCTGCACATCGGTGTTTTGCGGTGTAACGAACACATCGGGCAGCTCGTTTGAGGTGGCCGCTGCTTGAATAGCTGTATGATACTCCGCCCATGGCATGTACTTGGCCTCGATTCGGACTTTGCCCTTGTTCTTGACGTTGTACTCTTTCACCATTCTCTGTCCCGGACTCTCCTCCCCTTTCAGAAAATCATCTCCGCCCCATAATCTAAGGACGATCTCCTTGCCCTCGCTCTGCGCTTCCTGCTGCTTCCCTTCCGCACCCGTTCCCTCTTCCGCCAATCCTGAGCAGCCGCTCAGCATAATAGCTGCACTTAGGGTAATCGCTCCGGTACTCCATAACTTATTCAACAAGGTAGCCTCCTCTTGTATCTATCCGATCCCGCCTAATTATTAGCCTTGATAGACTCATGTCAATAATTATCCCTTGATAGCACCTGCCACACCCTCAACAAAATAGCGCTGCAGCAGGATAAAAACCGCCAGAATCGGCAGCAGCGAAATACTGGCAGCGGCCGCCATTCCCGTCCAATCCATGGTCTGCTCGCCGACAAACTGGTACATCCCCACACCTAGCGTGCGCAGCTCAGGCCTTGATAACGTAAACACAAGCGGCATCAGGAACGCGTTCCACGTCCACATGAACTGCATAATAGCCGCTGTTGCGATCATAGGTTTAGCGAGCGGCAGCATAATTTGCACGAATGTCCGGAAAAATCCGCTGCCGTCCATTTCCGCCGATTCCTCCAGCTCCTTGGGAAGCCCTCTGAAATAGGCGACAAACAGCAGGATGAAAAGCACATGTCCGCCGCCTACCTCTGCCAGGATAATGCCCCAGAGCGAATTGTTCAGCCCCAGTTCATTTACCAGCATGTAGACCGGAATAAGTGTATATCCTTTGGGCATGAACATGGTGGCCGTAATCGCTGAGATGAACAATAACCTGCCCCGAAATTGATACCGGCCGACCGCATATCCTGTCAGCGAGCATACTGCAACGACAATCACCACGACGGCAAGGGTTATCAGGACCGTATTCCAGAAGTAAACCGAGAAATGGGCTGTCTCCCAAGCCCTCCGGTAATTATCGAACTGGAATGTCTCGGGCAGCAGCTTGATACCTGATACGATGTATTCGTTGTTCGTTTTGAAAGAAGACATCAACATCCATATGAACGGATAAATCCATACCGCTCCCATAGTTATCAGGAGGAGATGGGCCGCTATCAGCAGCGGCGAACGGCGGCCCCGCTTTCTTGTCATGATCAATCGTCCCCCCTACAGCCCCGAATTTGTACGCCCTCCGCTAAGCTTCACTAACGCTCCCAGCAGCAGCGAGATGAACATGACCGCAATCCCGTAAACGACTCCTGCGGCAGAAGCGAAACCTACTCTTGCCTCTCCCTGACCTGAGAAGGCATACCGGTAAATATAGACATCGACCATATCCGTCTTAAAAGCCGGGCCGCCCTCGGTCATAGCTTTGACCAGATCGAACACATGCAGTGCATTTACGGCCGATACGAGAATAATGACGCTTCCTACCGGAATCAGAAGAGGCACGGTGATGTACCGGAACAGCTGCAAGGCGGATGCACCGTCAATGCGGGCAGCCTCGAAGAGCTCTCGGGGCAGAGATTGAATACCCGCCAACCAGTAAATAAGCTTCATGCCGAAGCTTTTCCAGATCCCGACCAGAATGACAATGAGCATGGCCGTATCAGCGGAACCGAGCCAATCCACCGGCTTATCCAGTAATCCGATCCTCATCAGTACTTCATTGGCGAGCCCTTTGTATGCACCGAATATAAAACGCATGACGAGTCCGACAACCGCTGTTGTCGTCACAACCGGCAAAAAATAAACCGTCCGGTAGAGGACTTTGCCTCGCATACGACTTGAATTGAGCAGCAAAGCCAGCAGCAGAGCGAGCGGAACCTGAATACCGACAAGCCAGGCCATGAATACAAGACTGTTGCGGAATGCATTCCAAAAGAGCGGATCGGTCATCGTTTCTTTGAAATTCCGCCATCCGATGAAATTCTGAAGCGGTCCATATCCCGACCAGTCAAAAAATGCATACACATAACTCATCACTATGGGATACACCGTGAATAGTAAAAACAAAATCAGCTGCGGAGCGATAAACAGCCAGCACCATAGTACCTTGCGGGTACGGTTATGTACGCTGGCACGCTTGCGTTCCGTACGTACACCTTGGCGGGTATGCGCAGCAGTATCCATTGTGTACACCCCCTTCATCCATTTCATTGCGGCTAACAAAAAAGAGACTCCTCCCTTATCTGACTCTAAGGAAAGACGTCTCCGGCAGTCCGGTCTGTCGTCTTACGGGTGATAGGCTCATCTATCTGCTCAAAGCCTTGTTATGCAAAATTACATGTAATAATCTCTAATGTACTAAACACATAGTTATACTTGGTTTAAAATCAAAAGTACTTCTTAAGCAACATTCCTTGCAATCCCACTCATGAACAAGGAACCCAACCGTCTGACGCATCCAGCGATACTTGCGGTGCTGGTCTTGCCACTGCTTTAAGCTATTGCATAAATAGGCGATATCCATGCGCATTGACCGTTAACCTGTCTGATCTCCACATGATACACGTCACAATCGGATTCGATGGTATCATCGCGCCATGTTTCCTTCAATGTATACAATCTTTCATTAACAGCGCGGTGAATCACGAACGCTTCGGAGTTGTATGCCCTCAGATGAGCCGTACGGTTCCCGAGCAGCAGTTCTCCTACTGTTGCCTCCATCCTTGTACCGTTCAGGTCCACTTGGACAACGGTATGACGGTCTCCCTCCACTTCAAGAATCAGTCCCCCCGTGTGCGAATGAAGAGTTGTCGGATTCCGGAATGTCGTACAAGTCCATTCAACCGTTGACTCCGACTGGCTGACGATTGCATTGCCCAGTGCGTTCATCCCCGGATCATCTTTTATATCCGGAGTCGGAGCAAGAATACTGCGCCCCCGAAAACACGTTTCTGAAGAAAGAAGCCTGCCTCCCGAAATATCGGCCCTGCCTTCCCAGAAACAGCCGTTCTTAGCGTTGCCCCAGCCGGATTCTATTCTCACTTTGTAAGTGCTTAGCCCTGCATTTGACGTATCTGCCCCGTTACAAGTATTTGGGGCGAGATCTTCGCCGTTAAAGACTTTGTACGGCTTTAAATTTTTGAAAACGACAACTTTGTCGAGCTGGTCACAGCCCGTCACTTCAAGTTCGAATTCACGCTGCCTTGCCTTCAGTTCGCTTCCCATCGGCATTTTGTTAAGTGTGAAGCGGCAGCCGATTTTATCTCCTGTCACCGCATACGTTCTGCGAGCAAGAATGGCTTCCCATATGGCCTCACGTGTCTTCGATTCGGCTAGTACAGCCACTCTGCCGTCTCCGTACGAACCCGGATAACCCGCATGGTGGTCGGTCGATCCGATGAAGCCGAAGCGCAGTTTGCGCTCGAGCGCCGCGTACACGCTGGATCTGGAGTCCCGTGGTCCCATATCGTGGTAATAAGGATAAGGACTCTGATCGGACAACCCGCTGCCATGCTTGGAATATACTTCGACCACCGGACTGACCGCCGGATTGAAGCTCTCCCAATTGCCGCCCCGATAACCCGGTGTATAGCCGACATGATGAGGCACCGCAATAACCCGATACCCGTTTAACTGTTCCAGTATAGCTGCAATCGAGCTTCCCTCTACCAATGGGAGCTCATCGTCCGGCGACAAAAAATGATGATCGCCATATCGGCTGGAATGGGCTTCATAGCCTTGAAAGGTTACAAATTCATGAGGAATGTGAAACTTCTTCACAGTATCCCGCACCTTTTCCCAGTCTCTGCGCAGTTTGGCAAAGCCCTCTGTATGAAAATCAACCAGATATTCAAGACCGTTGGTGCGCGCCGGCATGTCGGACCAGGAAGCATGACCGATAATCGCGCAGAAGTCCAGCTGTCCCCTGGCAGCTGCGAGAGCATTCTCCAGACTGCCGAAGCCATAGCTTATGCCGCAGTGATTATGCAAATCTCCCCAATACCTATTCATCTTGATCTCTCCTATACTAGGATAGCTGACGGCGGATGCCGCAGTCTTATTATGATTTCATCCCGTTCACCAGAATGTTTCCTTCTGTCCCCTTAATTTTGCCAGCGCTTCTATATAAAAATAGTCACCGTAAATCAATCCGGCATCGATATTTTTAGCTGCCGGAAAGTTGCCGGTACCGTGGAGCAGAATTGCTTCATCCCGGTCGTCCCATACGGCGTAATGCTCGCTTAAGGATTCCAGGATTCGCCGGGCCTGTTCTTCATAATGAAATGAAGCAGTACTTACCGATTCCCCGGCGGAGCTCTCCTCTATAAGTTCGGCCAGCAGCAGCAACCCTCCGGCTGCAACAGCTGCCGCCGATGAATCCTTGGGCGCCCGCCCTACGTCCGGGATTCTGAAATCCCAGTAAGGAACTCTGTCACCTGGCAGGTTATCCAAGAAGAAATCGGCTACCCGCCTGCTGCCTTGCAGATACGCCTCATTCTTCGTATAACGGTAACACAGCGCGAGGCCGTATAACGCCCAAGCCGCTCCCCTCGCCCAAGCCGAATCAGGGGCATATCCCTGACCGGCTAACGCTTCGAGCATTTCACCCGTATCCGGATCGAAAGCCACAATGTGGCGGCACGATCCGTCTTCCCGGACGAAATGTCTAAGCACGGTATCCGCATGCTCGGCTGCAATATGCCGGTACCGCGGATCTTTGGTCTCGGCAGAAGCCCAGAGCAGAAGGCTCAGGTTCATTGTGCAGTCCACAATCGCTAAGCCTGCATTATCCCGGGTGCCGATTCCCGAGTCTTCATTCCAGGCGCGGATAAATTTCCCGCGTACATTAAATCTTCCGGCGAGCCAAGAGGCGACTTTAAGCGCGCGAACTTTGGATAGCGGATTCCCATTCAATTTGTAGTTCGCAACCGAAGTCAGCTGCCAAATAAAGCCTACATCGTGATGAAGATTTACGAACTTGTCTATCGCCTCGTCCAGCTTATGCTCGCACTTTTCTGCCGTTTCCCGCAGATTCTCGTCCTTGGTCTCCCGGTACACCACCCAGAGGATTCCCGGCCAGAAACCCGCCGTCCACACATGCGGCAGAATTCGATCATACTTCCCGCTGCGGGATGCATGAACGAACCCGGCGCCGATTGCGGAGTTTGCCCGGGTTGTCTTGCGGACAACACCCTGCCAGGCTTCCTCCAGCCAATTTTGCGCGACATTTAAATTTTCAATCTTCGGCATGTTCATGACTCCTTGCTGTAACGTTACGATTTAAACGGTCCGTAATCGGACAAAAACCGGCTGTACGCACACTCCGGTATGTTCACCAAATCCCCGGTACCGAGCATATGCTCTCTTAGCTTCTCCAGCATTGAAGCGATTCGTCCGCTTTGTTCGGCATCAAAAGCCAAATTATTCATCTCGGAAGGATCCGTATCTGTGTCATACAGCTCGATATACAATTCGTCCTTAAACAAGTCAACGATCAATTTATAAAACCCTTCGATGACACACCGCTGGAAGTTACCCCGGGCACCATTCCCATCGAACTGAATAAAAATCCGGTCGCGATCCAGCCGTTTATTATTCCCGTTAATTAATGGCATTAAAGAAATTCCGGACAGCTTCTCCGGCATACCGATTTGCAAATAGTCACAAAGCGTAGGCACAACATCCACAGCGCTGACGAGTGCATGGCTGCTTCGTAAAGCCGGAGGCGAACTTGCCGGAAACTTCAGAATAAGCGGTGTACGGACGGCTTCTTCATACATACACATTTTCTGCCAAAGCCGGTGTGAACCGAGCATCTCTCCATGGTCACTGGTAAAAACCAGGAGGGTATCTTCATAAATCCCCTGCCGTTTAAGCTCAGTGACCAGCTCGCCGACACAGTGGTCAAGCAGCGCAACCAGCCCCAGATAGACCCTCCAGACGGGCAGCCACGCTTCTCGAGAATACGAGCTCCCGAGCATACCGGGTAAGTTGTACAACTGTAGAGGCGACTGATTGAGACCCCAACGACCCACATTGGCCGGCAAATCCGCTTCTTTGAACATCGAATACCAGGGCTCAGGAATGTGCAAAGGCGGATGCGGTGCCAGGAACATGGCACTGAGCGCAAAAGGTTTACCCGGATCCCGGTGACGGAGTGCATATAAAGAATCGCGAAGGATGAAGCCGTCATAAAAATATTCAAAGCCCTCCTCATAACATCCTATCGCCGGAATGGAGTAGTTTCTCGGCCGGGTGATTCTCCCGTAGGCCTGTTCGGGAACGGGGCCCTGAAATGAAGGGCCGCCAGGCTTTTGCTTCCCCCGCTCTTGGAGAAACGCCTGGTAGCGCTGTTCCAGCGGGAGCCAGGTGGTCTTACTGTCCGGTACAGTCTCAGGCTTCGGTTCGGTAAAGAGGTGCTGCTTGCCGGTATGCCAGCTGTCCCAATCTTCCTCCAGCAGGTCATACCAGTGTGTGTGACCGGATTGCACACAGCCGTGCTGCTTTTCTTGCCCGGTCCAGGGATTAATTAGAGAGCCGGTTACATTCGGATATTTTCCTGTCAAGAAGGCTCCCCGGGCAGGAACGCACAGTGGAGAAGCGCAGTAAGCTCTGCGGAAATCTACACTTTCCGATTGAAGCTTATTCAGATTAGGTGTGTGCTCACCAAGCGCATCCCATCTTAATTGATCGGCCATAATGACAACAACATGGGGTTTAGCCCTCAATCTTCTTCACCCTTTTCGAAGCTTAACAGTCGGGTTCAAGCCAAAACTTATAATTCACATAAAATTAGTAGGGTATTAACCAAAAAAAATGTTCTTTCTCTCCGCTTAACCGGACACGGCTTCTTTACTTCTTTTGATCGGCCCGAATTCGAACGATCAAAGCTGTTGAGTAAGTCCGTTTGTACGGTCCTTGTAAATTACATTCATCTTAAGGCATATTCTTTACTTTTGTCAATATTTAAACATAGTGGATATTTTTTTAGCGTTCATGCAGAATAAACCTTCTGTTTCATTGCTATGTGTCTGCGATTTTGATATTTTTGAAATACTTGACCGTGTGCTTCGGAGAACGATCCGTCTCATACAGCTTGTACGAAAAGCGAAAGGATGCATTATGGACAATAATCGCAAGGCTGCCGATCAGAAAGGCAGTAAAACAGCCGTCATTCAAATGCTTCGCATCTACGGTCCGATGTCTCGGATCGAATTGGCCCAGCGGACCGATTTGAGCCGGGCCACGATTTCCATTACCATTCAGGAACTGATTGAGCTCGGACTCATCCACGAAACTGAAATCCGCCAGTCAACCGGGGGGAGGCCTCCTACCAACGTGGAACTGGTGCCGGGTTCTCATGCGGCGCTCGGCGCCGATCTCAATCAGGAAGGCTGGATGCTGGGAGCTTTCGATCTGCTCGGCCGGACGTTGGCAAGCAAACGCATTACTTTCAGTCCCTTTACACAGGAGGCTGCTTTTCGCGCCTTAATTGATGCAATTCCATTATTTATTTCAGAATTAGACAAAAGTCCGATGCCACTCCTCGGTATCGCTCTTCCCGGCATTGTGGATTCCCATCAGGGCCTTCTGCGAAGCTCAGCCGTTCTCGGCTGGCAGCAGGTCAGTTGGGCCAGCGAATTCGAACGCGAACTTGGCTGGCCGACCACTCTTCTTAACCGGAGCCGGGCCCGTGGACTCTCGGAGTGCCGGTACGGGGCCGGCAAATCGTACCGGCATATGATCTACATCGGAATCGATGCCGGGATCGGGGCCGGTATTTACATCGACCGGGAATTGATCCACGGTGCAGCAGGCGGTGCCGGTGAAATCGGACATACGACCGTGACCGACCACGGACCGTTATGCCCCTGCGGCAACACGGGCTGTCTCCAGATGGTATCCGCCGCTCATGCGATTGAGAGGGAAGCCCGCAGACAGCTCCGCTTGGGCACACCTTCCCTGCTTCAGCAGCCTGAGCTTGATCTGCAGCTGCTACGGTACGAACATATCTGCCAAGCAGCCGAAGACGGCGACGAGCTTGCACTCCAGATTATCGGGAATGCAGCCGCTTACTTGGGCACTGCTATGGCCAATCTGGTCAACTTGCTCAACCCCGAAGCGATAATTCTGGGAGGACCTGTCCCTGCAGACAGTCCCTACTATGTTAAGGCGGCGGAGAAGGTAATGAGGCAGCGTGCCATGAGCACGTTGTCACGTAACACGGAAGTAAAGCTTAGCCGATTCCTAGAAACCGGCGGTGCGCTAGGAGCAGCAAACTTCATGCTGGACAGACATCTGACTTTCTCCCACCTGCTGCCTTAAGTCAGATTCAGGAGCCGCCGTACGACAGGAAGCCGCTTTAATCAGCGGCTTTTCGTCATTTATTTTCAGTCGCGGTAAACTCCCGCGTAATGATTAGCAGCTTCATGATCGCCTTTATCACGCAGTCTTTGTACCCAGTCCTCCAGCGTAACGTATTTCCAAGGTCCGGTTTCAACGACTTTTTGCAGCGGATCTGTTGAATGCCCCGGCTTGCCCAAGTGCTCATGCAGCCATTGTGACAAACGATGGTCCATTTCTTTTACTATATCGGGATGCAGATCAGCCACATTAGTGGTCTGATTCGGATCGTGTTCCATGTCATACAAACTGACCGGTTCGAAATTATACAAACCCGGATGGTAGGTCCGGATAAAATACCACTTCTGATCGCGGACCGCCCGCTGGCACGTATAAAGGGCGTGATCCATCACCAAATAGTCACGCCCCTGCCAGTGTTCTCCTCTTAATACCGCAGAGAACGAAGCGCCATCCCAGCCTGAAGGGACAGGCAATCCTGCCAGATCCGTAATCGTGGCCACAACATCTACATTGTAGATGAGGCCGTTCACAACGGTTCCGGGCTTCGTGATCCCCGGCGCTTTAATAATAAGCGGAAGATGGTGAACTGATTCCGTGGCACTCGCATGCTCGGCATAGATTCCATGCTCACCCAGGGATTCACCGTGATCTGCGCTGATAATGAAGCACACCTCGTCTTGAATGCCCAGCTCATGCAGTGTCTGGACAATCTCGCCTACATGCTTGTCCATATAGCTGATGCCTCCGTCATAACCGTTCAAGAGATCAATATAATCCTTCCGGTTTGCGATCCGATTCGGCATTGTTGCCGGGAACACACGGTCCGTATGCAAATAAGCCGCCGAATGCGGGAATCGGTCCGTTTGATGTGCGGCGATCTCTTCTTCGGATGGGTATGGCTTTGCCGGATGCTCTCTCCATTGCTCGGCAAATTCCTGCGGATACGTGTACAATGTATGCGGGTCCCAATACTGAATGTGCAGAAAATAGTTCTCCTCCAAGCCGTGACTTCGCAGCCAGGGGATTACCGCTGCATTCACCTCGTCGGCATCTTCATTGCCTTCCTTCAGAGTATGGGTATGGACCTCGTTCCAGCCGGCAAAGTACCACCAGGCATGATGACGATCGCCGAAGGATGAGAAAGTAACCGTCCTGTATCCAGCTTCCCTCAGTCTCCTTGTAAAGAAAGCATACGTTTCACTATGAGTTTCACCTTCTGGATAATAAAAATCATAGCCAGGTCCCCAGTGTGTCATAGCCCCGTGATTAACAGCAAATCGTCCGCTCATAAAACTTGCTCTGGAAGGCACACAAGGAGATGAAGCACAGTAACAATGATTGAACCTTACACCCTTGGCTGCGATGGCATCGATGTTCGGTGTCGTATTCCGTGCATAGCCGTAGCATCCCATGTGATCAGGTCTTAATGAATCAATATCCAAATAGATCATGCGCATAATTATCACCTCTACCTTTCAGTTAATCATTCTAGTATTCCTATGTAAATACTATGAATAATTTCCTGCAAATCATATAGCAAAAGAAACTTTATTTCAAGAGTCGTTTGCTTCAAAGAAGAAAAGTCCGCCTGCTGGAGGCGGACTTTTCTGATGAGATATGTTTACACGCTTACTGCCGCCACACGATTTCTGCCCTCATCCTTTGCCTGCTGCAGCGCTCTTTCAGCTGCATGAAGTAATTGATCGGGACTGCTGTCCAAACCTCCTGAAGCTTCAGGAACACCGGAAGATACACCTAGAGTGACGGTCAGGAATTCGCCGCCTTCCGAATGCGTCTGGGGGATCTGCATCGACAGAACGCCTAAGCGGATCTGTTCAGCCAAATTCTCCGCCTTCTCCAGAGATGCGTTTAATTGAAGTGCGAAAGTGTCCCCTCTGTATCTCGCAATCATCGCTCCATAAGGTTTGCCGACCGCCATAAGGATGTCCGATATCCACTGGAGGCACGTATCTCCCCCCTGGAAGCCGTGCATGGCGTTATAGGCTTCAAAATGATCAATGTCCATAAGAATAACAGACAAAGGGCTCTGATTATCCAAGCCCAGTTGCCACTCTTCTGTGAGATGTTTGTCAAAAGAAAACCGGTTAGGCATCTCAGTCAGCGAGTCCGTGTGAATCATGTTGTTCAAGCTGCTCCGGATCTTAGCGAAATCTTCGCGTCCTTCTTCTTCTTTTTTACGCGCAATGACGAAAAAAGAGGGCTGGCCGCTAAAGGTAACTTGAGCGAGTGTAATTTCCAACTGATGTTCGGTTCCGGTCAAATCCCTCATAATTCCTTCTGTTGAGTATAAAGGAATCGAAGATTCCGTTAATTCATTCATCTTTGCTTGGAAGATAGACCGAAAATCTGTATGCATGAATTCTGAAATATCTCTGCCAGTCAGAATTTCAGAGGATTCCGCTCTGAAAAGATCTGTCCCCTGTTGATTGCTGTACTGGATTCGATTGTCCGTAATCGTAAAGAATGCAACGGGAGAATGCTCCATTAGCTGAAGGTATCTCTTCTCATTTTCTTTAAGCTGCCTGGAGTTCTGCTGTGCCTGTTCCTCCGCGTGGCGCATTTGATTCTCCGTCTGTTTGAGGACAATAGATTTAAGGTCCGGCAGCGTCCTCAGTTCTTTTGCTTTCCATGCAACCGACGTACACTCGACAACCTCTCTCCATTTCTCAAAAGACTTGCGGGGAGATAGACGGTATCCGTCATTTTCTTTTAAGACAGCTTTAGCAGGATCTCCCGCCCATTCTACAATTTGAACGACCTCGGGGCGGAACCAGATGATGTAATCTTTAAGGTCCGGCGATAAGGCCAGATAGAGCGCCCCCGATGCTTTATTCTTGTAGAATCGGGCAGGAAGATATTCGCGGCTCAACCGTGAGGTATGGTATTCGTAATCTTCGGATTGTTCAGCAAGCCAAGAAGCTAAGCTGTGAATCTCTTCTTTGGCAGGCGTCTGTCCGAACACAACAAGTTTGTCCTTGTAACTGACAGCCGCTCCAGTCGCACTCATCACATCCAGCAGTGATTTTCCTTCCAGCTGAAGCTGCTCCATAACCCGATGCGCACTCGTATTGCCGATGAAAATATTCGATATTCGGTTGGCCAGTGTTTTCAGTTCAATCTCTGACTGGTAATCATCCAACTGCTGTCTCTGATAGAGCTCACTGGAGAAAAAGAAACCTAAGAAATTACACAAATTACGGATACGGTGAGAAATATATTTGGGTGAATAATGATGGCAGGTAATCATGCCCCAAAGCTGATTCTCATGGATTAAGGAGAGAGTCGTCGTAGCGCCGACACCCATATTTTGCAAATATTCGATGTGAAGTGGCGAAACACTCCGCAGGGTAGATAAGCTCAAATTAAGAGGCTTGCCTGTTTGCGGATGCAGGGTCGGGATAATTTTGACCGGGACATAATTTACATCGACGATGGTACGGAGCCAATTACGCAAGTAAAGCTCTCTGGCCTGTTTGGGGATATCAGTTGCAGGATAATGATGACCAAGAAACGGCTCCAGCCCTTCTTCTTTCGCTTCAGCGATTACCTTGCCGTTCCATTCCTCATCGAATTCATAAACCATCACTCTATCGTAACCCAGCATTTCCTTCATCTGCTCGGCCGCAATTTGACTGGCTTCAGCGCGGTCCCCCGCCTCTTTGATTCTGCAAAAGAATGTCTGGATCCATTCATAATCTTTATCCGGTTCATTCTGACCGGAAGCGGGCTCCATCTCCAGAATGAGGAGACCTTCACTTTGATGAAGAATGCAATAAAACAAGACGGACCGGGTATTCACGTCAATCTGCAGAGTAAGATAGTGAAGCTTGGAAGAATCATACGTACGGCGCGTAAGCTCTTCTTGAATGGCGGCTACCTGCTCGTTCCCAAATAGATCCGTGAGCGGCGTACCCAGCAATTCAGATGCCGGTATCCCCAGGTAGTTCTCGGTATTTACACTGCATTGAACAATCCTCGGATGTTCGCTGGAATAGGACACGGCCAGAAGAACACCATGGGGCTGAATGAGACCCGGAATATGGATCGGTTCCTTGTCGCAGTTCGTCAAATCGATCTCTTCGTTTAATTCATAGTTTCCCTCTGTCAGAAGTGTACGGTTGAGAATTTCTTTGTCTCTCTGTTTTTCCGATTTGGACATGCAGGCTTCGGCCCCTTTATTTATGGTTGAACGGATGGTTGAACCGGCTCTTGGACAAGCCATTGGTTCAAGAGTATGAACGTTTGTTTGGCCGCGGACAATACTTCCTCCTGCTGACCGGCTGTAACGGCTTCCTGCTCCAGCAGTTCACGGAACTCCAGCCACTTGGTACGTAAATCCGTGCCGTAGCTGCTGAAATATCGACCGCCCGACTCGGGGGTAACCGGCAGGAACTGCTTCAATTGTCTAGTAATCAGCTGCCCGCCAAGCGTTGAGCCCTCTAGTACGTACAAATAGCCCAAAGCGCGCGGCAGGGTGGATAAATCTGGAATTTCATTACATGAAGCCAGATTATTCAAGTCTGCCCGCTTGAGCCCTAGCTCTATTAAATCTTGTTCCAGCAATGGGCTCTTCATCCGTGACCCGATATCAAAACCTAGCTCGTCCCACTCTGGTAGAGCCGTTATTGCTTGCTCTGCCGGGGTGACAAAGCCATAAAATTTCTCAAGATACGTTCTATATTCCTCCAAAGTTAGTCCCTGATTCATAATGCCCTTGGCATAGTAATTCTGCTCGATTTGTATATGAAAGGGTGCCGTTTCTTCTTTTAATCGTGCTGATATTGTCGAATTCATATCGTAATCCCCTTTCTTAGGTTTCTTTAATGATACCAAAATAAACAGCCAAAAGCATCCAGCCGCCCTGGCGTCATTAAAATCCAAGGTTTTTATGAATTCGCAAACTAACTAAATAATAGTCATAAATTTGTTTCCTTTTATTCAAAATTTCGCCAATAATATAGTCGTTTATATGAGGAAATATATGGCAATCTATAGATAACAACAAGAAACGCGATGCTCTACTTGCTCCTGCTAACTTATTCCTGGGAGGTAGTTATATGACGAACAATTTTGTTAAGACTGCAATAGTAACAGGCGGAGCTTCCGGTATCGGGAGGGCCTTGTGCAAGCAGTTATCCGCTAGGAATATTTATGTAATCGTATCCGATATTAATGTTGCGCAAGGAGAAGAACTCGTCCGGGAAATTATAAATCTCGGTGGCCAGGCACGGTTTACTCTTCTGGATGTAACCGATGCCTCTCAGTTCAAGAGTGTCGTTCAGAAAGTATCTGAGGAATTTGGACGATTGGACTATTTATTTAACAATGCAGGAATCTCTATGTATGGAGAATTTAATGATATGAGCCTGGAAGACTGGAACAAAATCGTGGATATCAATTTCTGGGGAGTCATCTATGGAACTCATGCCGCTTACCCGCTCATGCAAAAACAAGGATTTGGGCATATCATTAATACAGCTTCAGTCGCAGGACTGGGACCTACCCCTATGGTAACCGCATATAGTGCGACCAAGCATGCCGTTGTCGGTTTCACAACTTCGCTTCATTACGAAGCAGAGAAATATGGAATTCGGGTTACCACACTATGCCCGGGGCATGTGGATACAGCCATCTATGATAATGGCTATGCCATTAATTTGAACAAAGATCAGATTAATCAATCTGTGAAAGAGCGTAAAATGATGAGTCCCGAAAAATTTGCCGCTCTGGCGATGAAAAAAATCGATAAAAATGTACCCCTTTTCTGCCCGTTACCTCTGCGTAAAACAACGGATCTCTTCTTCAACTTATTCCCGTCTGTGCACAGAAAACTGATGCGTATGGTCTGCAGGGTCATCAGAGATGCGCAAATAAATACATAATTCTTACTTGCAAGTATCATTGTAATCTTACGAAACAAGCCTCTGACTATAAGCGGGTCAGAGGCTTTTGTGCGATCTATAGCCGATTCTTGCGGAGCGCTGAGAACCGTTAATGCGATAGCCTCGCTTTTGATTTCGGCTATGTTAAATTCTAATGTTGATATTTGACCATAAGAAAACCGCATTTGTTGAAAAGGCGGTTTATTGCTATCGTGTCCCGATAGCCCAGCCCCATAGCCGCAACGAAATAATGAGCCTAATCCGACAGTGCCCGCATGATGTTGGATTTCGCCTCTACAGCAATCGCTTCATTCCCGTCATCGACCGCTTGCATTAAGATCAGTATGGGGATGTATACCGCGATCAGCCGCGCCAGCAGCTTCGTTTCCTCGTCCGCTCCTCCGTACGTTTCGAAAAACACGCCGCGAGCGTAAGGTGGTAAAAAACTATAAGCAACGCTCAAATCGCAAGCCGGATGGCCTACGCTCAGATCGCCCCAATCAATGATGCCGGAAACGATCCCGTTCTCATTCACAAGCATATTTTTGAAATGAAGATCACCATGTAGCAGTGCATTCACCGCCTCGACACGGTCCTTTTGCAGCCTGCTAATATACGCTTCGATCACACCGGACTCCTCCGGCGACAAGTGTTCAACCACCTTCGATAGAAAGCCCTCCAATTTCACTTTGCGCGATGCTATGTCCGTCAAGTTTCGATGATCTTGCTGAACTCCGCACTTCAGCGCCGCCTGCACCGGAAACTCATGCAATCTCCGCAAAAATTTCGCCAACGTCTCTGCCGATAAAGCCCGGCGTTCTTCCGTCAAACCGATTGGGAAATCTCCTGGCACGTAGGCATAGCCAAGAAATGGTGCCGGGTATTCGTCACTTGCTTCGCCATAAAACAACGGTTTCGGATAGGGGATGGTCATAAATGCCTCCAGCTTCGGCAGCAGCTTCCCTTCCATACGAATCGAGCCAACTGCAATCGTTCTTCTTGGAAACCGGAACACGTACTCGTCACCAATGAAAAAAACCGTATTGTCCCAGCCCCAGCCCAATCGCTTTACTTGCTTCGATGACAGCTGAGGGAATTGTCTGCCGATCAGCGTCCGCGCCTGCTCTTCGTTAACCTCCCACTCCGCATCCCATACATTCGTTCCTCCCATGAATTGTCTGCCCCCTCGTTCCTTACGTTATTTAGATGTTTACATTCCCTGGAAGTTACGCATAACTGCCCGTTAGCTTAACAAGAATAAGCAGAAAGCCGAAGTTTGGTGTTCGTGTTGGTCACAGTATACAGGCATGATTTGACCAACATATTTTTCTTATTCGATGCGGTATTCTCATATTCCTTGCTGTCTAAGTAACGAAACCACGCCAAGTAATTCTGCAAATACTTTGTTGCAACACCATTGAAGCGATCCATCCATTTCTTCAAGCGGCTGTGGTAGCTGTTTACGTTTTGGATATGGTAGACGGCTTTCACACGTTGTTTTCAGTCGGACTTGAATCGGTAATGAGTCATGCCTTTTGAATTCGCATAGGAGCTAAACGGCAATAATCCGCTTGCCTTTTTCCGAGTAAAGAAAGTAGGTCTCGTCCATTTCAACAATATCTTGAAATGCTTCGGTTGGAATCTGCTTCAGAGCGGAAAGAATCTTATGCCGCCAGTAAACAAGGTGACATGCGTGACTTCATCGTTTAACTGCTCTGCACATTTCCTCAAAGAAAAGCAAGCTTTTTCAGTTCCTTTAAATCCATGGGCAAATCATCTCCGAACAGTTGTATTGCCCTTATTACAGAACGCTCGTTCGTAATTATCAAATATGAACAACAAAGTTTAACATAGCCTTTATTTCAAAGCTTTGTGCCCACTGCAATCCATCGCCCATCCACATCTTCAAATACAAATTCATGATTATTGTAGTCTGTTACACCTAAAGGACGAACAATTTTGACGCCGAGCCGGATTAGTTCCTGTTCTATCTTTTCTTGTGTGTCGGATATAAAATATGCATCATACCCATAACCATGAATTTCTCTATTCGGAAGATAGGTTTCCACCTTGGATTGGGTCAGAACAATCTCGATCAGATCTTTATATAGACATACGTGGGGTTCAGCGGAATCGAGATAATAGACGGCCCTAAATCCCAACTGTACATAAAATTCAGCTGTCTTATTCATGTCTGGGGTTGGGAAAATCTGCAGGCAGGAAGTAAATCCCATATTTATTTCAAATCCCTTCTTCACTATGTTTTACTTGCTATTTTGTGTAGCGTTTAAATTGAAATAATTTTCTGTACTAAGGAGTTTTGTGTAAGGATCTTGTATGCTATCACAAATAATTATACGGAGGTAGAAGGCATGTATATACGTCTATTACAAGAAGCAGACGCTGAACGGTATCAAGAATTACGATTGAAATCGTTAACAATCAACCCGGAAGCATTCGGGTCAACGTATGAAAGGGAAGTGAAGTTTTCACAAGACACTATAGCCGCACGAATAAAGCCGACTACAGATAAATTTGTACTTGGAGCTTTTGATGATAATGGTTCATTAGTTGGCATGGTGACTTTTATGCGCGAAAGCAGCCCTAAAACTATTCATAAAGGAAATGTTTACGGGATGTATACAGCTCCTGAAATGAGAGGAAAAGGGTTAGGTAAATCGCTTTTGCTTGAGCTAATCAGCAAATCAAAAGAACACGATGGCTTGGAACAAATTAACTTAACCGTTGTATCTGACAACGACTCCGCCAAGAAGCTGTATAAGTCCTTGGGATTTGAGGTTTATGGCATAGAACAAAATGCCTTAAAATTCAACGGGCAATATTGGGATGAGGAATTAATGGTTCTAAAACTCTAGAGGTGAAAGGGATAACTCAGATCAAAAAAATCTTCCCTTGATTACTTAAGTGAGCTCCTGCAATTCGCACAGCTTCTTGTACCTCCACTAAGCTGTACCGTGCGGCAGGCGGCCTCAACTTTATTTTGTTAGGTTGAATAAGCGTTATCAAATGGTTAAAGGTTGCTTGCCATGCAGATACAGACACTCGCTCATTCCAATGCCTCAGATGAAACATCCGGACATGCACCTGCGCTTGCTTGGAGATTTCAGCCCAATTAACCGAAACCCCGGATAGCAGCCCGATCGTGACTAAGCTGCCATGCGGCTGTACGCACAATGCTAAGCCGGTACCGTCCGCCCCTCCAATTGAATCTATCGCAGCATGAACTCCGCGGCCATAGGTTAGCTCCATAACTGCGCCATATAGAGGAGTTTCGGATGTATCCACCACACACTCGGCGCCGAGTTCAAGCAATTCTTCCGTATAGGCATTATTTCTAGTTACAGCAATCAGCTTAAAACCGAGAACCTTGGATAACTGGGCAAAGATACGGCCGATTGAGGACCCGCAAGCATTGACCAACAAGGTGTCATGGGGTTTAAGTGCCAGTACTTCCGTACAAATAAGCCATGCGGTTATAGGATTGATGTATAGCTGGGCTGCGGTCTCATCCTCCATAGAGTCAGGTATAGGAACTGCAAAATCCGCTGAGGTTCTTACGAATTGCTTCCAGGTTCCTTCTCCGCGTATAGGGAGCACCCGCTTCCCAAGAAGATGCTGCGGTACGGATGGACCCACCTCAGTCACCACACCCACTCCTTCGTAGCCGGGAACACCTGGCAGCGAGATCCGATGAGAATAGGCTCCCCGCACGGGCAGCAAGTCGGAGGGATTGATAGGACGTGCGGTCATGCGGACAAGAACCTCACCATTCCTCGGCTGCTGCAGTTTTTCAGCTTCCACTTGTAACACTTCGCAAGGATCTCCAAATTCATAGAACTTGACACCTAAGGCTTCCACTATAACAAGTCTCCTTTTAAAAAAACTCCCGTATTCATAGTACCGTATAAATCGGAGGGTTGAAATACATGTTTACGGAAGTGAATGATCCCGACTTGTTTGAATTAAAAATTAAGAGGTTAAAAGTGTAAGTGTTACTTAACTAATAGGAGGCTGAAACGATGTTTAGAAGAATGAACGAAATAATGATAGAGATTCCTGACGTTGAGAAGCCGGATCCGAATGCGGCAGCAGCCATTCAAGAACTGCTCGGAGGCAAATTCGGTGAAATGTCGACGTTAAATAATTACTTATACCAATCTTTTAACTTTCGTTCCAAAGAAAAACTAAAGCCTTTTTACGATTTGGTTATGAGTATCACTGCAGAAGAGCTGGGCCATGTCGAATTGGTTTCCCATGCCATTAACAAATGCTTAAGAGGTTCGACAGATTATAAAGAACCGGATAAAACACCGCTAGGCTCTGCTAAAGACGCGCGCTTATCCTATCACTTTCTTGCGGGTGCACAAGGAGCGATGCCTTACGATTCAATGGGGAACCCGTGGACGGGCGCGAATGTTTTTAACAGCGGCAATCTAGTAGAAGATTTGCTGCATAATTTCTTCTTAGAATGTGGTGCCCGAACTCATAAAATGAAAGTATATGAAATGACCGACCATCCGGCTGCACGCACGGTTGTCGGATTCCTGCTTGTCCGTGGCGGTGTTCACGTCGTTGCATATGCCAAAGCGCTGGAAATTGCAACAGGTGTAGATGTCACCAAGCTGGTTCCAATTCCTTCACTAAGCAACAAATCTTTTAATGAAGCGCGGAAATATGAGGAAAAAGGCGTGCATACCAAATTATATACATGGAGTGAAAATGATTTTACGGCCATCGACCAGATCTGGAAAGGAACTCATCCGGAAGACGGCCTTGAGCTTGAAGTTATCCAGGGTTCCCCTAAAGGATTCCCGATTCCAGAAGCTCCTGCTGTAGAGGAAGAGTTTGCCCCGGGCATTTCTGCGGAAGATTTTAAACTAATCGCTAAAAGACTTAAAATGTCCGGGAACATAGCTGATTGATAGATGAATTCCATCCAGCCCTGCACTCTATCAGATGATCCTTATTCATAAGGGTCATCTTTTTGTTGTCCCAGAAAAGCAATAATTCGCCCGTTCACCTCTTCGGGTTGTTCCAGCGGAAGTCCGTGACCCGCATTAGGCACGATCTGCGCATCAATATCCGGTATGACGGTTCGCGCACGGAACACGGCATCCCCCGCATCATACTGGACCTCCTGATCTCCGGTAAGCAGAAGCGTAGGTACGGTAATCCGCAGCAGCTCGTTGTCTTTCATGTAAGACACGAACAACTTCTTCGTGAAGTGGACAGGATAATGGTACGAATATAGAGAACTTTTGAATATCAAACTTAAATATGATGGAGGTCCCGATATCTTATGACACTTTACTACTATATCGCTGCTGACCAAGAACTCCCTACCGGCTCCTTTGGAATGAAGAAAACGACGATGAAGCTCCAAGATGCCCTCAAATTATGTCCGCCTCAAATGGACGTTACCCCTATTCATTCCATTGTGGACCTGTCACATTTGTATGAAGAAGAGACCGATGTATATGAAACGGAAGAAGATGCAGCCGGACTCTATGTGAGCGGGCCGTTACACCACCAGGATACATCTGCTTATTTTCAGCATCCGTTTGTCTACCAGATCGACCCTGACGGAGGGTCTTTTTGTATCAGCAATCAGTCCCGCGAGTTCTCACCCGCTGCCTATCTCACCGGCAGAAAATGCTTATCAGAGCTTTTCTCTTATATCGACAGCAATCTCGGGTCAGGAGGGTTTGTAGAACTCTATGCCGGCTGGGCATATGGATCGGACAGATTCTCAGAACCGCGCAGAGATCACTTGATCTCAAGCTGGATCTGAATACTTTTGTGCTGGGAGATGAATTTGAGTGGAAGGAACGACAGTATATCATTGTGAAAAAATAACCCGGGTACTCAGAAGCCCGAGAACGTAGAAGCCCTGACTTCTGAGTACAAGTGAAGCCTAAAACTTTTTAACATGACACGGGAAATACGATCGTGCAGATATAATGAAAAAAATCTGAAAACATTGATTTATATAAATAATCGTTGCTATTCATCATAGAAGAATAGCGAAGAAACCTATAATATGATGGTATAAATGTAAATTTATAGAATGGGCGGCACGATTCATAGGACTATTTAAAAGATACATTTCTTTTACACCGGCTTGTGAGGAGGTGGTTTTGCCAGCTTCTATCGAAAGCGCTTTGCTCCACAAAATAACCAATAAAGGATGAGATGGATGAAAAGAAGAACACTCGGGATTTTATTTATTTGCCTGGCCCTATTTGCTATACTTCCGATCACCTCCGCTTCTGCAGTTAGCAACTCTCAGATCAGCGGCCAGGGAGAACTGGTGATCACCGCATCTTTCCAGGGATCAACGGCAGATCTATGGGTAACCAACCAGAACAGTCAAGTTGTCTACTCACGAGCATTTGGAAGCTATGGCGGCACCGGAACTATATATGCATCCATACCTAACCTGCCAAGTGGTACTTATACAATCTCCATAGGCGGTCCGCAGCTGTCCATCAGTAATTTGCAATATTACTTCAAATAATCCGCTTACGTGGATATATTGGACAAGCGGATACCTACAAGTAAGCCTTTAAGGCTTACTTTTTTTTGTCCCTCATCTAACCTTAAACGGATGCCTCCTAATCTTTACATAATCTTCTCAAGCCTCTTACTTAACGTTAACAAACCCTTGATATAGTCATGGATAGGAACATACATAGGATTAGAATTTACCAAAGAGGGGAAGCAGACAGGATGATGAAAAAATGGCTTATTACCGCTTCAGCAGCACTAACGCTTGTGGGAGGAACGGCGAATGTCTTTGCGGCGGGTGTGACTGGAACGACTGCCGATACAATCACGTACACGAATAACGGTGAAACAGTATCCCCCTCCACTCCTGGGGTCAACATTGACGGGCACCTGTTCTTGCCGGTAAGAGCGCTTAGCGAAGCACTGGGCAAGTACGTGGATTGGGACCCGTTCCGCAGCCGCGTCTCGCTGACAGACAAGCCTGAGCTTACCGGCAAATATACGCTTGCGGCACCCGATTTGGCAGAAGGAATCAAGATGGGCATCGGCTCCTCTCTCACTCATCTGCCCGGCGATCCGGATAACATCTTCTATTCAACCGCAGACCGCGGCCCAAACGGTGAAATTGAAGTGAATGGAACGACTGTACGAACTTTTCCGCTGGTCGGCTATACACCCACGATCTACAAAATTGAAGTGAAAGACGGACAAGTCAACATCCTTGAAGAGATACCGCTGAAGGTGAACGGTAAAAATCCAGTAACGGGCCATGCAGGCATTACCGGTCTTCCGAACATCAAAGGGAGGGACGAAGTCCCTTATGATGCCGTTCTAAAGGAAGAGCTTGCCTACGATCCCTATGGTCTTGATATCGAAGGTATCGCTTACAATCCGAAGGACGATACCTTCTGGCTTTCCGATGAGTATGGCCCGTCCCTAGTCCATGTGAAACGTGACGGCACAGTGATTGAACGTATCGTACCGAAGGGCTGGGCGGCTCAGGTAGAGGCCCCGCTGGTACCGGCACGTGAAACGCTGCCAGCGGTCTACAATAAGCTTCGCCAGAACCGCGGCGCGGAAGCGGTCGGAATTACACCAGATGGCAAGTACATGTTCATGGCGATGCAGAGCCCGCTCCGCAGCCCCGGCAAGGAAACCGATAACTCACGGCAGCTGCGCCTCATCAAGTTTGATCTGACTACGCTGGAACCCGTGGCAGAATTCTTTTATATGACGGAGGATGCCAAATCCTATAAGGGTTTAAAGCAAGCCGACATTGTGATCTCCGACCTTGTAGTCGTGAATGAGAACACACTCCTCATTGACGAGCGCGATAAAAACGCAGGCGATAAATCAGAGCTGAAAAGTATTTTTTCCATAAATCTCTCGAATGCAACGAATATCCTTGGAAAATATGACGACAGCAAAGCTGGAAAAACTCTGGAGCAAATGACCGTTCAGGATTTGGAAGAACATCATATCCTCCCTCCAGCCAAACAGACCATCCTGGATCTGGTCGCTTTTAAATATCCATATGAGAAAGTAGAAGGATTATCTCTGGTTGACGGCGATAAGCTTGTCATTGTCAACGATAATGATTTTGGCGTAGGCAGCACTTCTCCGCAGAACGGAACAGAGCTATGGACGTTTAAACTGCCGTATACCCTTCAATAATTTACTGGTAACCAGTCTAACCCGGTCAAGACCAATCGGTCTTGCCGGGTTTTTGCAATGCCATACGCAAATGATTAAGTACAGCGGCTTCCGGATTCCGATTCCAGTGGAGTCTCCAGAGTCACGCGACCAGATACACAATGCGGCCAAATTCCACTGTATTGCGCCTAATAAAAAAATACCTTGACCCTCCCCTATAGGGGAGGCTTTAATCTAGAGAGAGAAATGAAAGCTTGCTGAGGAGGAAAGAACAGATGTACCTTGTAGGCGAACTGTCAGCCAAAACAGGTGTTACCATTAGAACGCTTCATTATTATGACCGGGTGGGCTTGCTTCAACCGGCCAGACAATCCGATACCGGTTATCGGATCTATGACAGCACTGATATTTTGAAACTACAGGAGATATTCGTTTTAAAAGAAATGGGTTTCTCATTGTCAGCCATAAAGAACATCCTCGATCAGAATAACCGGAATTCGAAGAGCGAAACCAGAGAGGATGTCTGGAAAGAAGCGATAATTTCTCAAATCAGCTCGCTTCGGGATGAGCAGCGCAGGCTTTTTCGAATCGAACAGCTATTGCAGGGCTCTCTGTACTCCATAGAAGTGAATGACGAAGTCCGGCTCGAGGAAATGCTTCATTTTATTAAGGAAATCCAGACTATAGAGCCCGAGAATAAAAATAAATGGCGCACTCAGTTCTTTACTCCCGAGGAGATCGCCAAACTCCCTTCTGATGATCTCAATGATCCCCTGATTCAAGAATGGACCCGGCTCCTCAAGAAAATCCGGGAGCTTGTCCATGAGCCGGAGAACTCTGCCCGATCGCAAGAGCTTGCTAAGGAAATTCTGAGCCTGTCGGATCAGTTATTCCAGGGTGATGAGGCGTTAACCGAAAAGTACTGGGAGTCGATGCGACCTGCTGCGGGAGAACAGCCTCGGCTCTATGGAATGGATGTAGAAATGATGGCTTATGTAGATAAAATTGTGGATTATTATCTCCAGTTTACAGAGGAAGGAGATATCGGCTGATGGAAGCAGTTAAGTCACGAAGAGTCGGATTCAGTTTCATTTACCATTTGATAATCTTTGCCTTAGCACATGTGCTGCTTATATTCGTCATTGGGGTGGTGCCTGCCTCTGACTTAACCGAAGGTTCTTATGTGGATCATCTATCCAGACATTTTTGGAATCGGGGAGTTGACATTTATTTGAATGATCCGGTCAACAAAATGAGCCAGGTATGGAAGACGGTTCTTATTATTCATGGTGTTATCGATTTGTCTTATCTCCTGTTCCCTAGTAAAAAAAATAATGACAAGACGACAAATAAACCCGTACAAGTAGATAACTTGTCCGGAATGCAGCATACACTGGAGGTACCGCTGGCTGCTGTACCCGTGAAAAAACAGGAAAAGCCGCCTATCAGTAACCGGCGGGGCTGGACCTATGTGCTTGTAGCCGGAGCACTGGAAATTGTATGGGCGTCCAGCTTAAAGTACGATTATGTTCCTTCCATCCTTGTTCTTGCCGCTTTATTACTCAGCTTTGATTTATTGATCCGGGCCGTCAAAATTATACCGATCGGCACTGTATACGGAGTGTTTACCGGCATTGGAACGGTAGGTCTGGTCATTATGGAAGCCATGATGGAAGGTTACATCCGTCCCTTGAAAGTCGGAATCATTTTGCTCCTGCTGGTATTTATCATCCTGTTGAAACAAACGAGCGGCAGAAAGGAGAACAGCTGATGGCATGGGGTTTATTAATTTTTGCCGGAATGATGGAAATTATCGGAGTGATTGGGATTAAGCGTGTGTCGGAGACCAATAACCTGTCCAATAATCTGATCCTGATCGGCGGATTCATTGTCAGCTTCACTTTACTGTCGGAGGCTATGAAATCCATTGACTTGTCTACCGCCTATGCGGTATGGACAGGAATCGGTACGGTCGGTGCGGCAATCGTTGGGATACTCCTCTACAGGGAGTCCACAAGTCCTCTTCGATTATTTTGTATGGCAGGTGTAATCTGCTGTGTGTTAGGCTTAAAATTGCTCGGTTAGGTCTTTATCCCCTCACTCGGCTGCCTACGTCCATATTAGGTTAGCTACACGAATAACCAAGCCGACCTGTATACTGCAGGTCGGCTTACTCATTTTCATATCATTTACGATTTGGCGGAACTTCTCACACGACGCTTTTTTCTACAAACTCTCTTACCCTTTTTAACACCTCGTCCTTATAAATGAGCTCCTTCTTATTACTCTTCCGTTCAACTACTTCCACCATACCCTGCTCGGCATCCCTACCGATTATGATTCTTACAGGCAGACCCAATAAATCGGAGTCTTTGAATTTCACGCCCGGACGTTCATCCCTATCGTCGATCAGCACTTCAATCCCTTGAGCAAGAAGCTCGCTGTACAGATCCATCGCCGCCTGCATTTGAAAGTCGCTTTTAACAGAAACCGGAATTAAATGGACGCGATAAGGAGCTAAGGCAGCTGGCCATATGATTCCATGCTCATCATGATTCTGTTCAATCACCGCAGAGAGTATCCGTGAAACTCCAATGCCGTAGCATCCCATTACCATCGTCTGTACTTGCCCGTCCGCATTTAAGAAAGAGGCCCCTAATCTTGCGCTGTATTTCGTTCCCAGCTTAAACACATGACCGATCTCGATTCCCTTGTAAATATTCAGCCTCCCTTCTTCACACCGTGGGCACGAATCACCTTCGACTATATTGCGGAAGTCCCCTACGTGCTTAAGTTCGAAATCTCTCGCAGGATAAACATGCCTGTAGTGGTAGTCCTGTTCGTTGGCTCCGGCTATCCCATCCGTCATACGGGCGACTTCCTCATCAATCAAGACCGGTACCGTTAAACCAAGAGGTCCGATAGAACCTGGAGCTGCTCCGGTTAATCTTGCTACTGCTGCCGGATCGGCTAGTGTCAGGCTCTCGATACCCAAATAATTCTTAACCTTAATTTCATTGATGTCATGATCACCTCTAACCGCTACGGCAACGGCTTTATTGTCCGCAATAAAAATAAGCGTTTTGATGATCGCAGCAGGATCGATATGCAGAGCTTGAACAAGTTGAGCAATCGTACGAAGACCTGGCGTGTGAAACTTCTCTGCTATGCCGGCATCCGCCCGCTGGTCTGCTTCTATGAACGCTGGCACGCCCGCCTGTGCTTTCTCAAGATTCGCAGCATAGTCACACTGGCTGCAAGCTGCGATTGCGTCCTCGCCAATTTCAGCCAGTGCCATGAACTCATGGGTTTCGCCTTCGCCCCCTATTGCACCGGAATCCGCCTCGACCGCACGGAAATTAAGACCACAGCGGGCGAATATCCGCTTATACGCACGATACATATTCCAGTAGGATTGATCTAGACCATCCCAGTCGGTATCGAAGGAATAAGCATCTTTCATCAGGAACTCCCGGCTCCGCAGCAAGCCGAAGCGAGGTCGCCGTTCATCACGAAATTTCGTTTGAATTTGATACAGCGTAACTGGCAGCCTGCGATAAGAGTTAATCTCCTCTCTAACCAGAGAAGTGATGACTTCCTCGTGTGTAGGACCTAGTGCAAACTCTCGTTCATGCCGGTCATGCAGCCGTATTAACTCAGGGCCATACACGGAATAACGCCCCGACTCTTGCCACAGTTCCGCAGGCTGCATAGCAGGCATCAGCAGTTCTTGTGCACCGGCCCGCTCCATTTCTTCTCTTATGATGTGTTCGACTTTCTGCAGCACTCTTCTTCCGAGCGGCAGGTACGTATAAACCCCGGCGGCCAGCTGCCGGATCAAACCAGCGCGCAACATGAGCTGATGACTAATCACTTCAGCATCGGCAGGCGATTCACGCATTGTGGATAGGAATAATTGACTTTGTCGCATTCGGTCCAGCCTCCTTTATTTATGCAGCAAAATAACAAAAAGACACATCCGTCAGGGACGAATGTGTCGTGGTACCACCCTAATTTGACCGCAACTAATAACGCAGGCGATCCTCCTTCTGATAACGGCAGCTGCCGGTAACGGATGCTGACTCCGCTACAGCTCTCAAGGCGGGAAGTAGTTCACTCGCTGCGAGAAACCTTTCAGCCCATGGGTTTCTTCTCTGTACGGCGATGATCGAACTCGTTGACCTTGGTCCAAGCAATTCCTGAATATGATAATTTCCATTACCTTACATGAATTCGCTTTGGCAGTCAAGCTCTCTTTAGAATTTTTATGTTATCACGATGTAATTCGGATATTCATATATCGGCTTATTTATTAGAACGGGCGGCATGATGCAAACGGTTTTCCTTGCAGATTTGATTAATCAAATCCTGTACGGCTTCTTTTTCCGTATCATGAATTCCAGCCAGCGCTTTCATAATATTTTCAATAATAGTTTTGTTGCGGCTCACAAAAAATTTCAGCAGCATATTGCGAAGTGTGAATACTTCCTTCTCAATCTTGATAAATGCTTCCAACGAGGTAACCGGCTCGCCCAAATACCCCAGTTCTTGCAAATACCGGATTCTTGCAATCATCATTTTCTTGTGCTCCCACAAAATATGCATCTGCCGCACATCCAGATTAATTTGATCCTGGAGCAGCAAAGTGAAATAATCATTCAAGGCTTTATACACTTTCATGCCGTAGAACCCAGGCTCCGGATTTAAATAGAATTTGAGTCTGTCCCCCGTATTGACGCCGTGCAGATAATCTGCCATCATATCGACCATGAGCTCCAGATCCAAATCATATTTACCAAGCTTCATGTCATATTTGAAACTATCGTATTCATCCGGGGAGACTTTGCGCATCAAGCTGATATAATCTTGCCTGGTGTCACTGAAGTAGGCTTGTTCGAAGACCTCATAACTGATCTCGCGCATTGAAAATAGCCGGTTATCATCGAAAATCGCAATATTGTACGTGCGTTTATCAAGATTATAGCCGTACACAAGAATATCATGCGTAAAATGATACTCTTGATAACTGATTGAATTCGGAATATAAAAGTCATTCACATAAGAGAAAAAGTAAAAACCCCGATCGATGTGATCTTTAAGAAAAGCGTGAATGTCTACCCCTAACCGGGCCAATGTGCCTTTATCCGTCCGGTTGTATTCCAGCCATGGCACATTGCCGAAAATAATCAGCAGATCCGGATTAAAGTCCAGCCTATACTCCTTGATATCGATATAGTGCTGTGAAATATACAGCTGAATGTAATTGTTATAGATCCACGGTTTACATTCCTTGTAATTTTGAAGAATGCCAAGAACATAAGCATGTCCCAGAAATCCGTATACTTGCGGTGCTGTAAGAGGCAATATTTTCTCATGCATCAAGATGTTCGTTCCAGAAGCTTCAGAACCTGGCTGTACCATTGCTATTCCTCCTAGCGTCCATCCCGCGTCTTAGAACGATTCCTTGTCGGCAAACATCCGGGTACACCGGTTGCATACCATCAGATTGCTTGTTTTTAAGTAGTTCCTGAACTTGACTGCACGTTCGCCTTCCCACATTTCCTGGAAAGAATTCTCATAAATATTCCCATATTTATAATCCGGGAAGTCCACACATGGATAGACTTCGCCCGTGCGGCGAATAACCATTTCGTGCCAAGGGGCTACGCATTTCGTGCGGCCAAATACATTGTCAATGTCTGTGTAATAATCATGAATATCCACAAAACTGGAAGTGTCGATTCCCTCCGACTGCCAGATCTCTTCCAGATCGCTCTTCAAAATCGCCGTATCGAAGTCGGTATCGATTGTTTCTTCCACAAAGCCCTGCCATGCCGGGGATACGTCACAATCCAGATTTTCTTTCATTTGAGCCGCATAGCTCATTCCTCTTTCCTGTGATGTGAACAGCAGCGGCGCGAAGTTAACCGAGAGGTCTCTGCGTTTCATCCAAGGGTTCTTCGAGTCATGAAGGACAACATTCGCATCTTTAAAGCGTTCACGCAAAGCTCCCATGAAATCTTTAATGCTCCGGTAGTTGTATTTGGAAAGCACCATCGTGATGTTGATAAAAGGAAACATTTTATTGCGTTTGCGCTTCTCTTCAATTAATGCGTCGATATTTTCACAGATCGTCTTGAAGCTGCCTTTACCGCGAATAGAATCGTGGAATTCCTCCGGACCGTCAATCGAAATGTTTAATGCTACGATATTCTCCATAATAAATTGAACTTTGTTCTTTATCAGCGAGCCGTTGGTCAACAGGTAGATGTTCGCTTTTTTGCTGCGCAGATGTTCGACCAGCTCTGTAAAATGCTTGTACAGCATAGGTTCTCCGCCCGTAATAATAACACCGAGATTTTTATTAACCGCTGTTACATCATCCAGAAAACTCTTCAGCACATTAATATCGAGCTGTTCACGAATAGCGCGCTGAGGCTCTTTGAGCGCCCATCCGGTTTCGCCCCAAATATGGCAGAAGCTGCAGCGGTAATTACACAGCTCGGAGGGAAACAGAGTCAATTGTTTAATTTCCGGAGTCAAATCTTGTACATGATCTAAAAGTGAAACGCCGCTTCCTGCTTTAGTTAACATAGCGAATATTCCCCGCTTTCCTCAATTGGATTAGTCGTTGCTGGAGCTGGAGATGTAGTTCATAATATTGTTCACCGTCATAAAATTACGAAAATCGAGATCCTCATCCTTCCAGGTCACGCCAAACTCCATTTCGGTTGCAATCACGAGTTTAATAAAGGTCATGGAATTCACCCCAAGAACCGACAAATCATCATCCGGACCCAGTTGATCCAGTTCTTCAGCATTACCCAGATTCTCTTTAAGCAGGTTAATGATTCTTTCCTTCAATTCGTCTTTGGTTTCGATAGTCATTATTATTCCTCCTATACAGTGGTTTTCTCTCTATATGGTTCAAGCTTTGAGAGCAGATGTGTGGTAAATACGGCTTCATCTTCAGCGAGCTCGCACACTTTCTCATAGATTGCTTGGAGCGATTGAAGCTGATAGACCGGAAGATACATGTACCTGACAATTCCTTTTCTGACGAGATCCCATTTACTCAAAAGCCGCTCAAGAAGCACTAAAACTTCATCTTCATCCTGCAGCAGTAAGGACAACCGGTAGTTTTCCACATGTTTTGTATTGATAACCTGATTAACGAATTCAACAAGATGATTTATATGTTCTTTCATTAAATCCTCAGATGAAATGAAGTACTGAAAGTCGTCCCTAAACCGCTTAAGCACGTTCAAACTCTCACTCAGCTTATTGCGGTTGGACAGCATGTTCTGTGCAAAACGGCTTAATAAGGCTGGCAATGCGTTAACAGACAACTCATTACCGGCTGATTCTTCAGAAATCATCGTATCAAAGACATAGTGAGTCGCACTGTGATCCTGATGCAGATAATGTTCCGTAAAACCTTGACAAGCTTTCTCCATATCCTCGTAGGAGAGCGTACATTTCTTATACGACAGGTTCTCCCGCCGGTCATGTTCAATAATATGAAAAAGCCGCTCTTCCTCGTTATAACCGTATACCAGCAAAGTGTGATCCAAGTGCTGCGTTAGATAAGCGTCCTTGCGTATGGATTCGTAATAAGAATCCACCCATACTACGACCGGTTTGCCCTGAGATATGCTTGCGATAATTTCTTTGCGGATATCTGTGTTATCCGACCTTGTATCCACTTGAAGCATCAGTTGTGCAAATACTTCTTCAATAGCATGAACAGATACGTATTCGACTGCATACCGTGTCTGATCCCCGTCTTGCGTGCCCGTAAATAGAATCATATCGTTGAGTAAGAAAGGCAGAATGCTCCGGTTGAAATGCTGAACGACGGGAAACATAGAGTTATACAGACAATTACGGTAGAAAATATCATTAAACGGCTCCATATCCGGCAAAATTTCAACTGCGGACGGGAGTTGTTCAGAAGCAACCTCATCCCGTCTTATGCCGGTCAGCAGTTCAGACTCGTTCGTCGGGGTGGCCGGATACCGCTTCTTTTCAACTTGTGAATCCAGCTGCGTCCCCTTACCCATCAGGTGTGCTGCAGCTTCATTAATTGTGCGGTACAAATACATATCGTTCGAATCGAACGAAATGCCGTCCCCTTCCAAGTCAACCTCCATCTTGATGGCTAAGATCGAATTGCCTCCCAGTTCAAAAAAATCATCATAAATATCGACTTCTTGTATTCCCAGCAGCTGTCCCCATACAAGAGCCAGTTTCTTCTCCATCGGAGAATAAACTTCATCCTGCCTTCCTTTAAGAAGGATCTGCGGAGCGGATTTTGCTGCACGTGCTCGAAGCTGACTGTCCTCCCTCCCGGCAGGGCTCAGAGGAAGTATTTCTGCAGCAACATCTTGTTCGAACTCGATCCAACACCTCTTATTCTGAAACGGATAATACGGGAGGCGTGCTTTCTTGCTGATACCAGTGCCGTAGAAAAGCTCCCAGTTTACATCCGCGCCCTGCACATAGTACCTGCCTAACTGTTCTAATTGTTCCCTTATGGGAGGCTGCTCGATGATTTGCAAGGTCAGATCACCCGCTTCCCGGGTGTATCTTCGCAGCTCATCCGCAGTAAGCTCACCGGCCGTTTTGTCATCCCGCTGCGCGTTTATCAGACGATGCTCTCCATAAGGCATTCCATACGAATTACACTTCTCCAGTCCTTCATCGGCGGCCCTTTGAAGTTGTCCAATCAACTCTGCTTTGCTCCGGGCTATTATGGCCAGTCTGAAGCTATAATGGCCTCTTCCCGTATTGGCGGTGCAGCAAATATCGTATAAGCTTGCTTGGTTATCCGGAAGATTTTTCAGATACATACGGATTAACTCTTCAAGGGCAGTTTTGCTTTTGGCAGACAGCGCCAGAATTTCTTCATCGGCGACTGATGCTCCCGCTCGGCTTTCTATAACCGGCGCTTCTTCCAGAATCACATGACAATTCGTCCCGCTGAAGCCAAATGAACTTACTCCGCATCTTCTCGGAAATCCGTCCGTATTCCATTCTTCAGCTCTATCGTTCACATAAACCGGCGAATGCTCAAACGGAATGTTCCGGTTCGGCTTAGTGAAGTGGATCGTCGGGGGCAGTTCTTTATTCTTCAAAGCCGCAATAGCTTTAGCGAGACCGGCGACACCGGAAGCTGCGTCCAGATGGCCGACATTCGTTTTCACTGAACCCAGAGCGCAAAACTGCTTTTTATCCGTATAATGTCGAAAAGCTCTGCGAATCCCGTCCACTTCAATCGGGTCACCCAACCTCGTGCCGGTTCCATGCGCTTCGATATAAGTGATCGTTTCCGGATCTATGCCAGCATCTTCCCATGCTTGGATCAACAGCTTCTCCTGGGAGGCAGCATTGGGAGCCGTAATCCCTACGGAAGTCCCGTCCTGGTTGATCGCACTGCCTTTAATCACCGCATGAATCGGATCATGATCCCGCAGTGCTTGATCCAACGGCTTGAGCAGCAGGGCCACGGTACCCTCTCCCCACACCGTACCGTCGGAGCTGTCATCGAAGGTGCTCGTCCGGTGGTTAGACGATTCGATGCCCATTTCAAAAACACCATCGACCGGCATCAGACAGACCTTGACTCCGCCTGCGATGGCCAAGTCGCATTCATCATTTTTCAAAGCCTTGCAGGCCAGATGCACCGCCACCAAAGAGGATGAGCAGGCAGTATCGACCAGAAAGGCAGGGCCTTTCAAATCAAGCAGGTACGAGATTCGGCTTGCAATTATGGAAGGTGTATTCCCTACACTGGCCGTATCGACATGCGATGGCTGATTTTTGGTGATGTACTGCCCATAAACCGGCCAGTCGGCATATCCCAGATAAACTCCGGTCCTGCTGCCTGTGAGCCGCTTCCCGCCATAACCGGCATCTTCAATAGCTTCCCAGGCAGTTTGCAGGAAAAGCCTCTGGTTGGGGTCCATTAAAGATGCTTCCTTCGGCGATAACTGGAAGAATCCGTAATCGAACCCGTCCACTTCATTCAGATAGCCGCCGTAACTGTATTGAATATCTTCCTCTCGCAAACCGGTGAAGTTAGTTATAAACCGCTTCGAGTCCTGCTGTCTTGCGGCAGGGAATTGCCGTATCGAATCACGCTTATTCCTGATATGATCCCAATACTGCTCCAGGTTGTCCGCATCCGGCATTTTCAAGGAAAGACCGACGATGGCGATATCCCCTACATTCTTCTTATCTTGCTGCTTGATTGTCCATAACAGCTCGACCCCGGTTTCTTTATCTAACTTGCCGGAAGCAACACTTTCTAAGATCAATCGTGCTATCTTATCCATTCGCCACCTCCAGGCAGTGGTATCTGTCCAGAGCTTCATCAATGGTGAGCTCTTGATTACCAAGATGATCGAGTATTCTCAACATCTCTTGTCTGAATGCCTCTTCCGAAGCGAGTAAGGCGCCTGCCTCCGGCAAAGCGGCATAACTTAGATGCTCCGCTATCTTCGCAATAGTCGGATAGGAGAACAAATCAGCTATCGTCGTCCTGCCCGGAAACTGTTCTTCGATGAGGGCATGGACTTTCGTAATGAGAATGGAGTCTCCGCCGATTTCGAAAAAGTTCGCCTGGACATCCAGTTCATCGTAACCAAGCACCTGTTTCCAGGCTTGAGCCACTTTCTGCTCGGCTTCCGTATATTGGCTGTCCGCCTTCCCTTTTAGGCGAATCGAGATGTTCTCTTTTAATTTTGCCGCTGCCGGTGCTTTGGGCGCCGTCTTCCCATCCGGTTGAAGTGCAGGCGCCAGCCTGAACGGCAGCAGTTCCCCGAGTGCATAAAGATCGCTTTGATGATTGAGTTCACCGACGAACAGGTGCTTGATTGTATGATTCAACGAGCGGTGGAATGCATTTATTCCCTGCTTTACGGGAAGAACACGGAACAATTCCTTCTCTTCCTGTACCGATTCCCCCTCAGCCAATCCTGTATTGTCCCAGGCCGGCCAGCTTATTGCGAGCGTCCGTTTCCCCTGGCTTGCTCTGTAAGAAGCGAAACCTTCCAAATAGGCATTGCCTGCAGTATAAGGCCCGGATCCCATGCCGCCCATTAAAGTAATAGCAGAGGAGAACATAACGAAAAACTCCAGCTGATCTTGTTCAGTCAATCGGTCCAACAGCCAAGTACCCTGTACTTTTGATGCAATGATTTGTCTAAATTCATCCTCGGTTAGCTTCCCTAGAAGATTCCCTTCACCGATGCCGGCTGCATGAATGACACCTCGGATGTGCCCATGTTTTTCACGCAGTAAATCGAGGGCAGCCCGCATTTGCGCTTCATTGGCTGCGTCCGCTTGAATGATATCCACCTGTGAGCCCATCCGCTCGATTTCCAGGACTGCGCGCAGGACTCTGGTTTGCTTATCGCTGCTATGGCCGCCTCGTAAAAGTCCGTCCCACTCAGACCTATGCGGCAGGCCGGTCCGGTTTATCATCGCGAGATGAACCTTCTCCTGCGACGCCAGATGTCTGCCGATATGCAGACCGATCCCGCCCAAACCCCCAGTAATGAGATAGACTCCATCGGATTTAAAAGCAACCGGGCTTGATTCAACAATTTCCATATTCAGCGTATCGATTCTTTCGATATACCGTACACCATGGCGATATGCGATTTTGTATTCCTTGGTATCGCAATGCAGTTCTGTCCAGATAGTATCAGCGGCATTTTCAGTGGGCTCGACATCAATACAGCGGACTTTAAGATTTGAAGATTCCCACCGAACGACCTTACCCAGGCCGATTAAGGCGGTATTCTCAGGAACAACTGTATCCTGCGCCGAAATGACTTCATCCGCCCGATCCGTTATGATCACTAAGTCGACTTGCTCTGAAGCTCGAATTTTGACTAAGGCTTGCACCAGGTAAAACAAACTGTACACACTGTGATTCAAACGGCGCTCCAAGTCATTCCGCGAATATCCGTCATCCGGTGAGGACAAGGAAAAAAGATGAACAATCCGGTCGATCGGTTTGCCGCTAAGGTCCCGGAGCAATCGTTCGTAATCCGCCTGTCCCCCCCCGATGACAAATGAGGAATCGCTGCGCTTCTCATAACTGTCACCCAGCCCGACTTCAAAGACTTGCGAGCCCGCTATTCTTAGCTTCTGCGCCAGTCTGGAGCCGATTCCGCTTCGGTCATTGAAGACCAGATAGCACCCTGGCTTGTGTGCAGCGATAAGATCATTAAATGGCTGCTTCAACCAGACCTGCTGATACAAGCTATCGGTCCCCGGCTCATTCTCTTCTTCCCTAAGTTCAGGAAGATCCAGCCAGCACCGGTGTTTATCGAAAGGATAAGTCGGAAGACTGATCCTTTTTCTCTTCTCCTGCTTGTACAACCGGTCCCACTCTATGGTCGCCCCTTGAACGTAGAGGCTGCAAAGTTCATGAAGGACAGCTATGTTCCGCTTTCCCGAATCCAAAAACTTCGACAGTTCAGCTTCTGCTGTCACATTCATTTCCCTTAGCCGGTTTACGTCCGATACACGTCTGACTTTATCATTCAACGGGTCTGGATCGACAAAGTTATTCCTTGTAAGAGAATCCGTTTGTTCTCGCAGTCCGGCTTGCGCGCATTCTTCCAGCACACGAATCAATTCTCGGACATCTTCCACAGCAAAAGCTACCCGGTAAAGATAGTGCCCGCGTCCTGTGCAAGCGGTATAACAAAGATCACCGAGAGACAGAGACGGATGATTTTTCAGAAACGCTATATAGTTATGGATATGGCTTTGCAGTGCGGGCTCCGTTTTGGCGGAAAGTACGAACAACTCAGGCCTTGCGGCCGCTCCGGCAATTTGTGTCGGGTTCGCGGCGGGCGCTTCCTCCAGAACAAGATGACAATTCGTGCCACTTAATCCAAAGGAACTGACGCCACACCTTCGCTGATCCGATTCGCTCTCCCACTTCTCCAGCCGGTTATTCACATAAACAGGCGACTCTTCGAATGCGATTTTACTGTTCGGCTTCTCAAAATGCAGCGTAGGGATGAGTTCCTTGTACTTAAGAGACAAGACCGCTTTTAGCAGCCCGGCTATACCGGCTGTATTATCTAAATGACCGATATTGCTTTTCACGGCACTGACGGCACAAAATTGCTTGTCGTCCGTGTATCTGCGGAAAGCTCTCTGGATCCCTTCGATTTCAATCGGGTCTCCCAGCTTGGTCCCCGTGCCGTGTGCTTCTATATAAGATATCGTTCTGGGATCAATGCCCGCTCTTTTCCAAGCTTCTACAATGACAGCCTCCTGTGCTTTTGCATTTGGTGCCGTAATGCCAACGGAACTGCCATCCTGATTGACCGCGCTGGATTTAATCACAGCATAGACGTGATCGCGGTCCTCTTGAGCTTTTGACAGGGGCTTTAATAGCATCGCAACGACACCTTCGCCTGTTCCTGTACCATCGGAGTCATCGTCGAACGTCCTTGCACGGGATGTAGACGACTCGATTCCTACCTCAAAATCGCGGACCGGAATCAGATGAACTTGTATGCCACCGGCCAAAGCCAAATCGCACTCTCCATTGCGTATGGCCTGGCAGGCCAAATGCACTGCCACAAGCGAAGAGGAACAAGTCGTATCCACGACCATACTCGGACCATTCAAGTCCATTAAATAAGACAGTCGGCTAGCGATGATCGGACGCACATTTCCGGGCATAGAGAGTGAAACGAATTCGGGCTCTACTTCATGAATCATCTTCTTATAATCCGAATCGGAGCCAAATCCCAAGTAAACTCCCGTGCGGCTTCCTTCAAGCTTAGAACCGCCATATCCCGCATCCTCGATCGCTTTCCAGGCCGTTTGCAGGAACAATCTCTGGTTCGGATCTAGCAAGCTTGCCTCTTTGGGGGACAACTTAAAGAAAGAGTAATCAAACTTGTCGATCTCATCGAGATAAGCCGCTTCTCCATAAGTGATCTGATCAGGGTTCTGCCCGATGAACTCCAAATAGCGGTCTACATCCTGCTGCCGCGCAGGAGGAATGCCTCTTACGCAATCAAGGCCCGTTCTCAAATTATGCCAGAATTCCTCTGGAGTCTCGGCTAGCGGCAGCTTAAGTGAAATACCGATAATCGCAATATCTTGCTCAGAGATTTCTTCTATAGCTATCTCACTGAAGTCATTCGAACTTCCCAAAGTCATATCGCCTAACTTAATCGAGCGAAAGTCCATTCGGTCCACCTCCCGATGTAATAAGCTTAACCTTCGTTTAAGCACCAATATGAGTAAATTCAGGGAACAAAGAGACCGTATGGGTATCCCTCAAAATGATTTGAAATCTTTCCTTTTGCTCGGTTGCCGGAACCTTCTTTGTGTCCAGAATAAGCTTCAATAGATCAAGAGCTTCTTTCATTTGACTGAGCGTAGGACTTCCTGTCTCACCCGGGGCATCCAACTTTTCTTGGAGAAGTTGGATTTTACGATACGGCTCAAGAACTCCACGTTCGTATTCCGTTTGATCCCAGTTGCGATTGCGGGTGCAGACGGCCGTCGTAAGACACTTAGTCACGACATTATTTACTTTGTCCTTGCGTCGCTGTTCAACGATTTCTACAGCCAGATCTTCACGGATTATGTCCAGCTGTCCGGGTTTGTCGAGCGGATAACAAGCCACCGATTTGACGTTCAGCTTCATTAAATTAGTGAGAATGTTCCTGGCTCCGAGTTCAATCCCGACCGATACGCCTTTTTGATGTACATAATGCATAGATAGATCCCATTTAACGGGGGCAGTCATCTGTGCGGTTAAGTTAACGATAACCTGATCCGGACTATCGTATGGCAAGCCGGTGACATTCGAGATAACAGGCCACTTGAACGCATGATACGAATAGTTCTGCAGCTCTTCTTCGAATTTGGCAGCTGCCGTTTTCATTAATGGACTGTGAAATGGAGCGCTGACTTTAAGAAAGGATACCCGTGCCCCTTGTTCCTCCAAGCGTGCAGCCGCTCTGGTCACGGCCTCCTGATGTCCGGAGATAACAATTTGTTCAGAAGAATTATAGTTGGATACTACAACCATTTGATCCGGATTCCATGCAGATGCCGAATTACATTCTTCTTCAATCCTTTCTTTGCTGACGCCAATGACAGCGCACATCGACCCAGTACCTTCAGCAGCTGCTTCCTGCATATATATCCCTCTTTGCCGTACAATACGCAGAGCATCCGGGAACATTATTACGCCTGCACAAGTTAACGCTGAGAATTCACCCAGACTGTGGCCCGCAGAATAAGCAGGCTCTATTCCAACCTCCTGCATATACACCCGATAGGCCGCAACACTAACCGTTAATAAAGCAGGCTGCGCATTCTCGGTTAAAGTAAGCATTTCCTGACTTCCTTCAAAAATCAGCTTCGTTAAGTCAAATGTCAGAGTGTCATTGGCCTCTTCGAAAACAGCTCTTGCTTCGGGAAAGCTGTTGTACCATTCTTTGCCCATACCAACATATTGGGAACCTTGCCCTGGAAAAACATGTACCAGCTTTCTCATGACCCTTCTCCTCTCATGACATTACATGACTTTTGGTCAGTTGCTGAATCAGATCCAGATAACCTTTGATTATCAAATTCATGGCTTCTTTTTTAATCCTTTTGTCATTGAATTTGCAGGTAACGGATAACGGATGCCCGTCCGCGGCCTCATCGAAGCATAACGCCATATCGTAAATTTCAAGGAATGCGGCATCGACGGATAAGTCGGAGTTTTTAGATACGAACGGTAAAATCGAGTGCTGCCCTTTAGACATATGGATCCTGCCCGTATCTTTCAGGGCGTATGTCTGCTCAGTCTCATCCATTCTTTTCTTATGAACAACAGTAAACAGCTGCTCAAAATTGTTCATTTCAGCTAAATCTATCTGCAGAGGCACTACTTGTTCCCCGTTAGTTTGAAGACATTGGACAACGGCATTCTTCTCCCCGCTTAATTCAGACAAAAGATAGATCATCATCGCCAAAAGCAAATCGAATTCTTCTACCCGATTATCTCGGGCGATTAGCTTTAACTTCTCCCGGATAGGCAGCGGCAGAAGAAAACGCATGACGCCTGCTCCGCTTGCCTGCATGTTCCGCTCAAAGTAATTCTCAGGCAGTGCCTGATATTGGATGAATACTGATTCATTCAGCTTCTGATCTTTCTGATCAATCCACTGGGCAAGCTTGTGTATGGTTGTATGGGAGAAAAGATCTACAATTTGAGTTCCCCAGTCATATTCTTTTTCCAGCTTGGCGTGCATTTGCATAAGAAGAATTGAGTTGCCGCCGATATCAAAAAAACTGTCGTGGAGTCCAACGTTGTTTACTTTTAGAACGTCTTTCCAGACTCTGCGGATTTTATCTTCTGTATCGTTTACAGCACTCTCTTCCTCCTTCCCGTTGTTTAATAAATGGTTACACTGCATCAAGGATTTTTTGTCTACTTTTCCATTCGTCGTCTTCGGAATAGCATCTATCCGGTAGAACAAGGAAGGAATCATGTAATGCGGAAGACGTTCAGACAAGTAGTTACGCACTTCACTGGTATCTAACTCTCTGCTTGTTTTTAAATAAGCCGCAAGACTTTTCGCTCCATTGGCATCTTCGACCGGCAGCACGACGGCTTCTTCTATATCCGCATGTGTCTGAAGTCCGTGCTCGACTTCCCCCGGTTCGATCCGAAACCCGCGGATTTTGATTTGTTCGTCATTTCTTCCGGCAAATTGGATATTACCATCCGGCAGCCACCTCCCGACATCCCCGGTCCGGTACATCCGGACGCCGGGAAAGTAGGGATTGGCTACAAACTTCTGGGCGGTCAGATCCGGCTGATTCCAATATCCGCGTGCCACTCCGTTACCGGCTATGCAGATTTCTCCGGAAATTCCAATTGGCAGCAGATTATCGTTCACGTCCAGAATATAAACCTGATAATTCAAAATCGGCCTGCCGATTGGTATATTCTTGGCAAGCGAGCTGGTGCATCTATAATAAGTAGCGCAGACGGTTGCTTCGGTTGGTCCATACGTATTGTAGATTTTTGCCCGCTTAATAAGATCCGATATATATTCAGGTTTCAGAACATCGCCGCCACTGATGTAGGTATGAACGCTGTTCATCCCCTGTTGTTTGTTCAACTCATTCAGCAAAAGCGGAGAACAAGAGACCATCGTGACTTGATGAACCTGTATCAATTGGATCAGTTGGCGAATGTCCATGACATCCATTCTAGCGGCAATTACTATCCCGCCTCCGGCTACCAGAATCGGATATACCTCTTCAATGAATACATCAAACGAACAGGAAGCCTGCTGCAAAAACACATCACGACTGCTCAATAGGAATTCTCGTTGAAACGCTTGTACGTATGCCAGCAGGTTCCGGTGCTCAACTACAACTCCTTTGGGATTGCCGGTTGATCCTGATGTATAAATAACATAGGCTGCATGCTCGGACGAATTCAGACTTTCCAGATTAGCGGGATTACAGGTATCGATTTCTTCACTATCTGCCAGTATAATCCTGCCTTCAAACGAAACATTATCGGCTAAACCCGTCTGAATAAGTAAGATATCGGCTTGGCTATCCTGCAGGATATACTCGATTCTTGCTTGCGAATATTCATGATCAACAGGGACATAGGCGGCGCCCGCCTTCAGGACGGCCAGCATAGCAACTATAAAGGCGTCGGATCGTTCCATAACAATGGCTACAAGCTGATCGGGCTGTACGCCTTGAAGTCTTAAATATCTTGCAAGCCGGTTGGATCGCTCGTTAATCTCCCGGTAGGTGCAGCTTCTTCCATTAAAGGTAACAGCCGTTTGATCGGGCGCCTGTTCTGTTTGTCTTTCAAACAATGTGTGCACCAATTCGGAAGGTGCAGGTGCTGATGATGAATTAAACACAGTTAAAATCTGATTCTGTTCCTCAGATGTGAGGATTACAATATCACGCAGCTGCATATCGGATTGACGGAGCATCTGTTTCAAGATTTGTTTGAAATGTCCCGCCATCCTCTCTACCGTGCAGCTAGTGAATAATGCAGGATCATAGGAAAAATCCAGTTCCAACGCCCCGGATGTCTGAACACCCAGTGTCAGCCCGTAATGCGTTGTTTCATACATTTGGTAGTGCATCAGCTTCAGAGCTTCATCACCTTGGATGCTGCTGTCAAGCGGATAATTCTCCAGCACTACAATCGAATTAAACAGCGGCTCGTGATTACCCAGACCACTGTAACCTCCTATGTCCGGCAGTGGCGTGTTCTCGAATTCCTCCCGCTTTTGCAGTTGCTCGTTCACATTCCTGAGAACATCTTGAACCCTCTCATCCGGTTTGGATTGAAATCGCAGAGGGATGGTATTAATGAACATTCCGACCATATTCTCAATAGCTTGGATTTTCGGAACTCTACCCGAAACAGTAGTGCCGAACATCACATCATCCGTTTGATTATATTTACTGAGCAGGATTCCCCAAGTCGTGTAGATTAAGGATGCTAATGTCAGCTCGTGTCGGCTTACGAAACGGGATATATCTTCAGTCTCGGATTCCGTTAATACGGAAACTAATTTGCCCGCAGCTAACGGTTCCGAAGAGTTCCTGCTCTCTTGGGATTCAGGCAAAGATGTCCGTTCTTCCAGGCCGTGCAGGTAATCTTTCCAGAATAACTCCTGCGAAGCTTTATCTTGCATACTTTTCCATTTAATAAACTCTTTGAATTTGGACTTCTCAGGAACAATGGGATCAATTCCGGACGCCAATGCCCGATAAGCATCAAGAAATTCTTTTAGCAGAATCCCGTTACTCCATCCATCAAACAAAATATGATGCCAGGTTAAGATCATGTCAGAAGTCGAAGAACCCAGCTTACACAAGGTAATTCGGAAAGGCTCCTTTTCCAGATCTGGCTCAAGCTGCCTATCCTTGTCTTTGATCGCTTGTGCATGTTTTTTGCTCTCTTCGGGTGTGCAATACGAAAAATCATGCTCCACGACCAGAATTTCACGGCTTTTCAGCACAATTTGAACGGGACGTACAAGTTTGACCCACCGATACACCGTTCTGAGCATTTCATTGTTATGAATCACGGTATCCCATGCTTTTTGAAATGTACGCGAGCACAAATCGCCGGAAATTGTAACCGTAAGCTGCTGTACGTAATATCCTTTGTCTTGACTGCTCACATGGTGAAACAGCATTCCTTCCTGCGTTGGAGTTAATGCCAAGATATCTTCAACATTTGTTTTATCAATTTTATGTGATTGTTCTTGCCTCATGCTTCTCCCGTCCTTTTATCCGTTTCTGATTGCAGCAGTTGGCAGGTCAGCGGCTAAATGGTTGCATAGTGCATGTCTTGCGCTGAAGGCTGTGAATCACTTTGTACCATTTTCCCCATCTCCATCTTGATTACACGATCCGCCAAATGGAAGAAGCGATCATCATGCGTAATGGCAATGACACATTTCCCGCGATTTTTCAATTCAGGCAGCAGCGTATGATAGAAGAATGAGCGATATTCCGGATCCTGATCCGCCGCCCATTCATCAAAGAGATAGACCGGACGATCCTCCAAGTAACTGACAAGAAGTGCAAGTCTTTTCCGTTGTCCTGTCGAGAGCTTGATTGATTGGAAAACACCGTCTTGGATTTGAACCTTATCCTCTAAATGCAGCACCTTCAGGAAATGCTCAATATCCTTCTGCTTAGACTTATAGTCGATTCCATACATTTTCTCGAATAAATGAAAATCGCTGAAAATGGCGGAATACTGCTGGCCTAACTGTGCGGCGCTAACCTTCTCACCATTGATGAGAATTTCTCCCTGAGCCGGAACATAGAGTCCGGTAATCAGTTTAGCCAGGGTGGATTTACCGCTGCCGTTACCGCCTGTAATGAAAATGATTTCTCCGGTACGGAAAGCATAGTTGAAAGGACCTACCGCAAAACTCTCTCCATCTTTGGTGCTGTAATGATACTGAACGGACTTCAGCTCGAGCTCTATAGATTTGGAAGCAATCGGCTGTATCTCTGTCGCCGCCTGCTGATGGTCTCTCAACGAATCAAGCTCTTTGGAAAGGGTCTGGAGCCGGTTCCAGCTGATCCGAACTCTGAATATATTCGGAATCGTACCTAGAATCCCGTGAACGGGACCGGTCATATACAGCAAGATAAACACATAGCTCCGAAGTGCATCGACCTTTAATTCACTAAAGAGAAGCGGAAACAGAAATGCAACGGCTCCAATAACGAAAGTAAACAATAACTCACCGAAAACGTTGACATTGGCAAATTTCAAATCGCCTTGAATCCGTTTATCCCGGTAAGTATTGCAGCTGTCTTGCATATCTTCCTGAAAATCTTGCCGTTTGCCGCGATGCATGCTGAGTTCTTTAAACCCTTTCAGGAGATCATTAATAAATTTAAAAAAGATATTTTGAATATCCCGCGTCTGCTCCCAGAGCTTGTTGGCTTGAAGACCGATAACATAGTGAAGGCCGGCCGCCAGGGCAATTACGAGAATCGCGATCAGCATACCGTAAAAACTAATAATCCCCATATAGACAAAGCAGCAGATGAGCGTAACGAAGCTGGTAGCACCCGTAATCACAATATTAGAAAAATCGCTTATCGTTTCCGTATCATTATTCAGTGAGGCTTGAATGGTCCCGTCTTCTAATCCCTCTATTTTCTCGTAAGACGTGTCAAGAATCTTCTCCAGCAATTCGGTTCTCTTGTCGTACACCATATTGTTGGCAACCCGGACAAGCTTCGTCCTTACCAGCCTCTGACCGAATACATACACGGCAATCCCAAGTACAAAATAGAGCAGCAGCCCGCTTTGGAATGTCTCGATATCCCGGTTTAACGTCTCGTTTACGATAAAAATGACGACAGCATTTCCGAATCCGCTTGCTATGCTCAGCAGTGTAAGAACAAATAACGATCTGTCGTCGGACTTTGGAAACAAATTGGTAAGAATGAAATAAAGACTGAAACAAAATACGGTCACGATTAAGGAAAGAACGGCTAAGATCAGGGTTTGCGGTGCCCAGACTTTAACGAAATCCCAGTTCAGCTCCCAATAAATAACGTCTGGTATCCGGTAGAGGCAGTAAATGAACGCTGCCATAAAACAGCTAAAGATGAACAGGCTTAAACCTACCGAGAAGACACTGCCTTGGAAAACACGTTCTTTCCTGATCATCTGTCTAACCACATTCCCGGTAAACCATAGAATAAGCAGCATGACAGGTATTGTGATAAAAAGAACAGCCGAAGCGGTATTGTCGATACTCTTATACATATCACTAATAGGCTCTGGTAATTTCTTATCATGGATAATATTCATAATCCCCTGGGCAATCGTTTGCGTGTAAGGGGAATTAAGATTGGTCAATACAGCGATACCAATATTGTCTTGAGGACGAAGCACAATATGAGAGGAAAAGTTAGGGTTAGCCCCTGCATGCGAGACCTGTCCGGTTCCACTCTGATAAATACTCCAGCCTGCCGCATAAGAGCCTCCGTCAAAATCCGGAGCTACGGACCGATCAGGTTCATGGGATTTGCCTATCAAAGTAGCCATTGAAGGTGCCGCTGAAGCTGGCGCCAGCTGAATTTTCAGCCATTTGGCCATATCTACCGCATTTGTAATGTAATAGCCTGCAGGCGTATTACCTCTGTACATAGGCGCATCATAAACAGCAGGCCTTAACAGATTGAACTTGTAACCTTTGGACATAAGCTCTTGAGGAGCTTCTTCCCTGAAGACGAAGGTCTGATTCAGACCTAAGGGCTTCAGTACGTTTTCTTTAACATATTGTTCGTATGTCTGACCCGAAACCTTCTGAATGATCAGACCGAGCACATCGTAGTTAATCGTTGCATACAAGTATTTTTCACCGGGTTTGTGATCCAGTTCCTGCCCGGTTAAGACTCTAACCGTATCTTCGAGTGCTTCTTCACCCTTAGCGATTGGAATATCACCGATGGTTTTGAAAGGAACCCCGCTGGTATGATGAAGAAATTGGTTTAATGTAATCTCCGCAGGCTGCTTCTCAAAATTCATCGTGAACCAAGGAAGATATTTGGTTACGGGATCATTCAAATTCAGAAGCCCTTTTTCTTCAAGCTGCAGCACGGCCAGAGCCGTAAATGCTTTACTTGTCGACCCGAGCTCAAATAATGTCTCCGGTGTGACCGGCACATCGTTCTTTACATCCGCATAACCGAAGCTTTTCTGATACAACGTATCACTGCCGTTTACAATGACAACTGATAAGCCGGGTATATCTGACTTCTTCCAATTCTTCTCGATATAATTCTCAATCTCTTTTTCTTTCGCTGTAATCTCTTCTCCAGCAGCAATCACCGGGCTTATCGGAAGTAGAAGATTAATGACCATGGTGAATAACAAGAGATACCAACTATAACGTCTCATGAGCAACCCTCTGCTTAGCAAATTTTAAAATTCCATCAACTGCATAGTCCAAACCGCCCGTCGCTTCAAACGATTGCTTAATCCTGCAGCAATTATCACGATAGGACGGTGTCATTAGCACCTGTTCGACTGCTTCTTTAAGCTCGGCTGCACTTACTTCTGCCTGACGGAGATAGATTCCCGCTCCCGCCTTCTCAACCATTAACGCTCCCATGTATTCATCAAATACTTGTGGCATGACAACCAAAGGAACATGATTGCATAACCCTTCATAGATGCTGTTGGCGCCGCCGTGACTAATGAATACATCCGCACGTTTCAGAATTTCGAGCTGCGGGACATACGGCCGAACGATGAAGTTATCCGGTATTTCGCCCAGTTCCTGCAGATTTATTTTATTGCCCACAGACAAGATAACTTGATGCTCTCTGCTTCCGAACGCTTCTAAACAGGTTTTATAAATTTCTTCCAGCTCGTTGTATATCGTACCGAAAGCGATATAAATTAAAGGCCTGCCATCCAGCTGTTCGTAAGGAAATTCAACTGATTCCGTGCGTGAATATAAAGAATACCCTGCAAATAAATGACTTTCATCAAAAGCATCGGCATAGATCTGAAATTCCCGGGAAGTAAATAGAATATTCAAAGCTTCCTTGCTGCAGAATATATCGTTAATGACATTAACATTATGCAACCCGTGCTTTATAGAAAGCATTCTAGACAGCTTGTCGAGCAGCTTCCGGTACATGTCGTGCTGTCCCTTGTACTTCTTATAAATAGGATCGTCGGCAGCTCGTAGTACATATTCCATAAAAAAATCCGGATCGAGATCTGCCATCTCATCTATAAATGGGAAGTTTGCAAAGACAGAAATGCCCGGAATGCCCAATTGTTCGGCAAATTGCTTGCCCCAAAGGGAAAAGGCATCATGTATGATATAGTCCGGCTGCCATTGAGTAACTTCTTCTTGAAGAGCCTCTATAATAATGTGACTTTTGTTCACGATAAAATCAGCAAATACCATGAAGGTATCGATGCCTGTTCCATCATTTGTGCCAAATCCAAGCAGTCCTCTGTAACTTCGAAAAGTCGCGCCGGTTTGTTCAATCTTGTCTTGAAACGCATCGCTGCAGTAATAGACAACTTCTTCTCCGCGTTCGATCAACTTATGAATTAATCCAAGTGTCGGATTAACATGTCCATGCAAGTCAACTCCGAAAAAAATGACTTTAGCCATACGGTCCCTCCAGCATCCGTTCCGTCATTTAAAACAAAAGGCTATCCAATTCGTCTTGAGAAAGTTCTATGGTTTCAAAATCTGATGGTGTATATTCGGTATCATCTTTCTCACAGCAGTGCTGAAGGATCGCTTGTAACCTCGTAACATAGGCTGACAAGAACCCTACTACTGTTTCATCTTTGAAGCGATTACGGCTATAGCTTATAGTCAAGCTCAGCTGGCGATTTACTACGAGCGCATTTACATCGAGCAGTGAAGTCATCTGGTTAGCGGGGGATGAATCCGCTCCGCTGTCCTCGTTCGCGTACGAAAACCAACTGTTGTTCATTACAGCGTCAAAGTCTCCTAAGTAATTAAAGCGGACAAGTTTATGCTTGCCGTAATCAGGGAAAACACCGGATATGTGCTGGAGTACGCCGAAACCGATGCCGTTATTCGGTATCCTGCGAATCTGTTCTTTAACTGATTTGATTAAGCCGGACAGCTCATCAGAATTTCTGCTCAATTTAACAGGATACATGGTCGTAAACCAGCCAACGGTTCTAGAGACATCAATTAATTCGTCTAATTCCTCACGTCCGTGACCTTCAAGTTCAATCACAGCTTGATCTAGCTTAAAGTAGTCATAAATTGTTCCCGCAAGTGCCGCAATCATTAAATCTTTGGGTTCTGTTCCGTATGCGTTGTGAGCCTGAAGGAGCAGCTGGTTTGTTTCCACGACTGAGAAATGATGCGTCAGCGTACTGGAAGTTGCCACGGTATCTTCGTCACAATCAGCATCCACGGGAATCGTCGCCAAATCACCGACGACCGTCTGCCAGTAGCTCTGCTCCTTAAAGGCTTCTTGCTGATAGTTTTGTAAGAATCGGGCCCAGCTTTGCATGGAATCTGTTTTTAAAGGCAGAGAAGCTTCTGCTCCGTTACGGGTGCTCGTCAACATAGATGCCAGATCTTCAAGAAGAATACGCCATGATATACCGTCAACTACCAAATGATGAGCGGCTATCAGCAGCTTTTGGCCGCTGTGTCCAAGATCGAAGATGCAGGCTTTGATTAACCTGTCATTTTGTAAACTCATAGCCGCCTTAAACGATTGTCCCAATTGAGCTATTCGTTCCGCCTGCTCCCGGGCCGGGTAACTAGAGAGCCGGAATACATTCACTTCAATAAAGGCATGGTCATCCAACTGATTGTTGTAAAACAACTGCCCGTTCTCTGCATCAACATTGATTCTTAACGCATCATGGTGCTGAATGAGTGTGCGAAGAATATGCTCCAGCTCAGAGGCATCAATCTCATGTTTCAGATTCAGAAGCACCGATTGATGATAATGCTCAGGCGAATTAAAATTTTGCTTAAAAAACCAGGATGAAATGGGCGTATTCTCTATGATACCCTCACATTTCTGCTGCTGCAGGGTACGATCCTTGACTTTGGTTTCGAGGAATTTCGCCATATTCTCAATAATCGGATTAGAGAGAATGTCTTTCACTCTGATTGTGCAGCCTACACTATTCAGCTTGGAAGCAACCTGGATCGCTTTGATGGAATCTCCGCCAAGATGATAAAAATTGTTCGTCATTCCAATTTGGTCAATCTGAAGAATTTCTTCAAGTGCACGCGCCAAAAGTTCCTCATGTTCATTGCGGCTGGAAATGAATTCAGTAGTCGCCCCGCCGCTCATATCGGGTTCGGGGAGCCGGCTCCGATTCACTTTGCCGTTCACATTCAACGGAATCTCGTCCATTTCTATGAAAAAAGATGGCACCATGTATTCGGGCAATGCATCTATTAAATGCTTTCTTAAGTTTTCTATTGGAATATCCAAATTCAGTACCATGTAGGCACAAAGATATTTGGTTTGATTCTCATGCTCGCGGTCAATGACGACCGCATCTTGCACGGCTTCGTGCTGCAGCAGATGCTTCTCAATCTCAGCAAGTTCTATCCGGTATCCGCGTATCTTGACTTGATGATCGACACGCCCACAATATTCTATTCTGCCCGACGGAAGCCGTTTCGCCAGGTCTCCCGTCCGGTACATTCTTTTATCTGTTTCAAAAGGATTGTCTATGAATCTATCTGTCGTCAGATCGTCTCGATTCAAATATCCTCTTGCAACTCCGTCTCCTGAAATGTACATTTCGCCAATTGTACCGACGGGTACGGGATTCATTCCGGGATCAAGAATATAGATCATGACATTATCCGCAGGTATGCCGATAGGCACGGAAGCTCTATGATCCTGTTCACTCTCATATTTATGTATCATGCAGCCCACTACAGTTTCAGTAGGACCGTATTCGTTATAGATCTCGATTTTTCCGTCAAAACTATCCGTTATACTTTGGGCCAAACTAACTTTGAGATCTTCACCACCCACGATAAAACGCTGAACGGATGAATTCCGATTGTCCATTTCTTTCAGTAAAGACAAATGTGCAGGAGTAAGCTTGATTACGGTTGCCTCGTTATCCCTCATAATACGATGCAGCACAAATTCATCGCCGTAATCCCGGTAAACGAGTATGGTTCCCCCACTAATTAGCGGCGTGAAGACGGACGTAACGGTAAGATCAAAAGCTAAAGATGTATAGAGCGGGAACACTTCCGTGTCCTCGGACACGTACTTAAGCGTCGCCCACCAGATGTAATTCGTAAGACCTTGATGCTCGATCATCGTTCCTTTGGGTTTGCCTGTCGAACCCGATGTATAAATCACATAAACAAGATCGTTCCGATTATTTGTAACCGCCAGGTTAGAAGACGCTTGTGTGTAAATAGTCGGATCATTCAAATGGACGATTTCTAATGTAAAGTCGAAATCGCCGTCCATATCCACGTTGGTGAGTACCAAACCCGTGCCTGAGTCCTCCAGCATATACCGAATTCGTTCATTCGGATAAGCAGGATCAATAGGCAGATAAGCTGCACCCGCTTTTAGTATGCCTAGGATGGCAACAACGGTTTCAATAGAATGATGTGTCCATAAGCCAACTATCGTTTCCTTTGTAACATCTCTGCTTATCAAGTAACGCGCAAGCTTGTTAGCCTTCTCGTTAAGCTCAATGTAAGTCAATTGATCTTGCTCGAAGCGGATCGCAACTCGATCCGGTGTCCGTTCGACTTGTTCTTCAAACAACTGATAAATTGTTTTATCGCTGGGATAATTCGTTTGCGTCGCATTAAACGTCACAATTTGCTCCGTCTTCTCCGCCGCTGACACAAGGCCGATCTTACTTAAGCAAGCTTCCGAATCTTCTATAATTTGATCAATTATAATTTGCAGCCGCAAACCCATTTCTTCAATCTGTTCTTCCGTGTAATCATCGATCTTATAGTCTATATCCAGTGTCAAGCTGCCCGACTCCGACCAATCTTTAATGACCAGCTGTAGAGAGAACAATTGATGTCCGTTGTAAAATTCTACATTTTGAATGGATGTACCGTTCATATTCGATGACAGCTTTGTATTGTAGTAGTTGACACAAGTTTCGAACAAATTGTTATAACCTAGTTTTTTCAACTCCAGATCCTTTATGAGAAGATCATAGGGATAACGTTGATGAAAATAACATTCCATCAGTTCTTTTTGAATCCGGGTTAACGTATCTGCAACCGTTGCACGGTCATCGAGCCTGAACCGAAAAGGCATCGTACTTGTGAACATGCCGAAAGTGCTTTTTTCTTTTCTGCCGGATCGGTTTAATACCGGTGTTCCTATAACGATGTCATTTTGCTGCGTAGTTTTTTGTATATAAAGGAAGTAAATGAAAACAAAAAAGGTATTCAACGAGATGTTGAATGAATTCGCGTAAGTTCGGATTCTTGAAGAAAGTAGTGGTTCTAATTCGAAGGTTTTCCTTCTGCCGTTTGTACGATCCGAAGTGCTGTACATTAATCCTTCCGGCAGAACTTTGAACTTTTCATTCCAGAATAGCTTGTTCTTAACAAACCTGTCTGATTGTAAATATTTCTGTTCAGAATCTAGATAATCAAAATAAGAAGGGGCAGATTCAGCAATATTTGCCGTATCTCCCGCTAACAGCTTCCAATATTCCTGGGCTATTTGATCCGTCAAGATGTGGTTGGACCAACCATCGGCAATGATATGATGACATTTGACCAAATATCCGTTGTCACGCTCGGATATGCGAAACATTCCAAAATAATATAGCGGGTCTATCCCCAAACGTATCGGCTTGGAAGCCTCAAGATTTACCCAGTTCTGAAATGCTTCAACAGGATTCTCGCAATTGGAAAAGTCATGAAAATCTAATTTCTTGTGCTCATATGGGATTACATATTGATGAGCTTCACCATGATCTCCGATAATCTGAATTCTTGTGCCGTCATGTCTTCGAATGAAACTCTGGATGGCTTCCTCCAGCAAACCGAAATCAACCGTCTCCTTGATTCGCACAGGGCCACCGATATTGTACAATGAAGAATTTGGGTAAATATTCTCAATATACCAAATCCGCTTCTGGGGATGAGTTAAAGGATGTTTAACAGAAGAATTAGATAAAGTCGCTGCCGAGACTAGCATTTCTTATGACCTCCATCGTGATTCGGCATCCAGTATTATCGACAAAATGTAATATTTAGTAGAATTGTGTAATTGTAATATAAAGATACCAAATGTTACATTAAAGAGTCAACAAAATTATATTAAGATATTATTTGTATCCTAACCATATTATTCTATCAAAAAAAGCCGTTTGCTCCTGCAAATGGCTTGTAATATAGAAAAAAATATTTACTTTTAATTTAGTAATTTTTGAAGGATAATTTATCCAAGCTTTTGAATTCATATCCTTGTTTGCGTGCGTAATCAATGATTTTATCCAGGGCTTCCGTATTATCCTTCGAAACGGAATGGAGCAGAATTACAGCACCGGGATGAAGTTGAGCGGTCACTTTCTCGTAGGCGTATTCCCCGCCTTTTTGATCTTTAACATCCCAATCTTTATAGGCAACTGACCAATAGACATTGACATAGCCGAGGTCTTTGCTGACCGACAACATCCGTTCACTGAAAATCCCTCGAGGTGGTCTCATATAATTCATGGTTTTCTGTCCGGTTAGGCTTGTCACCTGTTCCTTCAATTTATCTAACTCCGCTTTTATTTTCTCGTCAGAAATCCGGGTCATATCCGGATGACTCCAGGAATGATTCCCTACAATGTGCCCTTCATTCACCATCCGCTTCACTAGTTCCGGCTGGTCCTCGACATAATGCCCCGTGATAAAAAAAGCGGCCGGAACCTTCTTTTCCTTAAGAATGTCCAATACCTTGACCGTATAACCATTCTCATATCCGTTGTCAAAGGTAAGATAGAGTTCTTTTTGCTTGGTATCGCCCAGGAATATCGCTCCGTTTTTTTGGAGGAGCTCCTTAAATCCTTCTTCATTGATAGAAGGCAGCTCCCCTTTTTTACTCTTTTTGAATCCGAAATGATAAGGTTGATCTCTTTGGGATGCCGATACCGTCATAGAAAACAGAGATACGGTCAACATCAGTACAGCCCAAAACATCACCAAACGTTTCATACAAAACCCTCCTCTAATCAACAAGTATTGATTTTACTGGTAATATGCCTCCAAAGACGTGATAACATTCCACTCCTCACAAAAAACCATCGCACAAAATCTGCGATGGTTCATCATACAAGCTGTATTGCATACCGGACGTCAGCGGCGTGGTAGTCCAGTTCAGTTCCCTGAAATCGGCATAAACTGCGAGGATCATGTGGGAATATATCAACCGCTAAGTTTATTGAGAATTCTCAACCGCTTCAGTGGTAACCATCCATTTCACACCAAATTTATCCTCAACTTGACCGAATAATGATCCCCAGAATGCCGGCTGCAGTGGATGCTGGACGTTCCCGCCTTCCGATAACTTGTCAAAAGCCTCATGAGCTTCGCTTTCCGTTCCATATTCCAGGCACAGGTTTATCGCATTGCCTTGAACTACCGGCTCCCCTATGCTGTCGCAAATTAAGAAGTTAACTCCCGCCGCTACAAAACTTAAGTTAAGCACTTTGTCTTTCAGCTCTTCTTTTGCCCCCGGAAGCTGTCCGTGAGTCATGACAGATAAGATCTCGCCCCCGAGTGCTTGTGTATAAAATTCCGCTTGAACTGTAGCATTTTCCGAGAAAATATAATTAAAAAACTTAGCCATGTTTCTTCATCCTCTCGATATCATTATTGAATTTGATTCTAACATTCCCATAATAGCGCGCTTTCTCTTCGATTGCTGGTTTACATGAGTGGTATCCGCGTCCGCCGTTGTTTATTTTTGTTTAATTTTATTAAGAAAATTATTCATCAGCAGAGGCAGCGAGATCAGAATAGGCGGATCATCTAAACGCGGAACGTGAAGCATCACTTGCTGATGAGGAACCGGAGTACACGCAGTCACCGTGATAGGCTCCTTGCAGCGGGTACGCAGTGTCCGGTAGGGAAGAAGAAAATCAACGGCTTGCATCTCCCAGGAAACCGATGTAGCCATCAAATAATAGGTTCCGGGTTTAACGTCGGTAAAACTGAAATCACCTAAAGATGAAAGCAATGTTCCATGAAGCGGAACTCCCTCTGGAATGGGTTTGGCGAATAAACCGATCAGAATAAAGCCTTCAAACGGGACGGTCGCCCGCACAGTACCTCTAATTCTAGCATTCGGGCCCGGCTGATCGTCCGATGTTGTCCAGTCAGAAAGACTTTGCAGACATCGCATGTGATTGTCCGCTTGTTGCAGGGAATTCCGGAAAAGAGAAGGCGTTACACCTACCCTTTCCGTAAAGCGGGTCGTGAATGTCCCTAAGCTTTGTTGGCCGATTTCGAGGCCGATATCACGTATAGTTAAATTCGTGTGTAATAATAAGTCTTTTGCTTTTTGCAGGCGGAGTGATGATATGTAATAGTGTGGGGTTAACCCGATCTTTTCTTTGAAAATACGGGCAAAGTGGTAAGGGCTATAAGCAGCGTAACGGGCTAATTGATTGAGTGGAAGCGGCTCATCTATATGCCGATGAATATAGGCGATCACCTCGTCTATTTCTGTATACAGATCGGTCATTATTCTTTCACCTTTCAAGTAAACTCCTCACGAATCAAACATAATCATTACATAAGGCATTCCCAAAATATAGATCAAATGTTCTCATTTATATTACCATATTTTTCATGTAAGGAAAACCGTAACATCGTTAAAATTTATAGAGCCACCCGTTTGAATCTATGACTAATCACTTCTACAATAGAGAAAGGATCATTCCTTTCTTGCGGGGCGTTCCATATAATGTTAACATATAATATTCTTACAGAATCACGTACACCAAGTAAGTTCTGCATCCTTTCGTAAAAGGGGAATCCTTAATGAGTACTGGAGTTATTTTCTTCATCCTGATTAGTATCGTCGGCTTTATAGTCCTAAAGAACATCCTAAAGAGCAAAAAACGTAAATCATCCCCCCGTCGTTTGCACAATGCGCCTGCTGTCCCCGCTCTAGCCGAACCGGGAAGTGTTTCATATGAACTAGCTGCCAAGCTGGAAGACTCCATACCTGCGGACTGGGCCTATGCTCTCAAACAACGGGTACTAAGTGAACATTCTGGCATTTCGGAACGCGAGTACGATTGGCGCTGGCTGGAGCTGAAACGGTTTTTTATGATGTGCGCGGTTCTGAAACAGGTTCCTATGTTTAGCCGCACCGTCGATGAGGTCTGGCATGAAATGTTGATGTATACCCAGGAGTACCAGAGGTTTTCGACTAAATTTCTCGGACAAATGCTGCATCATGCCCCCAGCGGTGAACCATCCAAACCACAGCCCGATGAACGGGCCTGGTTCGATCTTGTCTATGTCGAAATGTTTGGGTGGAATCCCTACAGCGAAGCGATCTGGGGAGTCTTCTTCAGGAATCCTCTTCCCCGGGAAGAATTAAACTTATATAGAAATGACAACCTGATGCTGCATACGCAGAACAGGTTTAATTCCCGGACCTATGAGCATTTACCTGAAGCACGTAAACTAATCGATTCCATAAGAAGTTCTTTAAATTATAGGACAAACTTATCCGTCCAACAATTTTCTAACAACAAAACAAAAATGAATTACAACAATACGGAATTACTGCTTGCCTCTGCCGTGTTCTTCTCCATCCATAATCCTACCGGCTTTGCGGAACAGATGACCCCCGCCGACAGTCGGAATCGCAAAGACGGTGCTTCAAATTGTACAGCAGCTTCTTCCTGCAACTCTGGGAGTGACGATTGTAACAAGTCAAGCTGTTCAGCTGGCAGTTGCAGCGGGTCTTCATGCAACAGCAGTTGCGGAAGTGGATGCGGCGGCGGAGACTAGCCCAACGGTTGTATAATCGCACCTGTTCTTGCCAAAATATTAACGGTAAGATATAATAATTATTTTGACCGGTATCCTTTAATGAGAACAGACTTATAAAACTAATGAACACATAGGAGATAAACATGATTGAAATTAAGGCATCCAAGCTTAGCGATGGCGAGTTCAACCGAGGAGTTTTTGCAACACGGGATATAGCCAAGGGGGAGCTCATTCATGAAGCGCCAGTCATTCCCTACCCTAATGAACAACATGTTCATATAGAAAAGACTTTGCTTGCGGATTACATGTTCGAATATGGAGCTAACCATACGGCTCTTCTGTTAGGCTACGGGATGCTGTTTAATCACTCCTATACCCCAAATGCCACTTATGATCTTAACTTCGATAACCATACCGTAGACTTTTTTGCATATACGGACATAGCCGCCGGTGATGAGATCCTCATCAATTATAATGGCGAAGAGGATTGCGACGATCCCTTATGGTTCTACGAAGATTATGAAGAAACCAAATAAGTACCCGGTAAGCATGACTGCCAATGTCCCGCAAGGACAAGGCAGTCATGCTTTTTTCGTTAATAAAAAAGCCTATCCGGCCGATAAGGCCGGACAGGCTTGCAGAACTTCTTTAGAATACTTTTGTCGTCCAGGATTCACAGTTCCATGTTTCTGTAACGACATCACGATAAAAATCAGGTTCGTGAGAAATCAGAAGGATACTGCCCTTGTATGCTTTAAGAGCACGTTTGAGCTCGTCTTTAGCATCTACATCCAAGTGGTTCGTCGGCTCATCAAGCACGAGCAGATTCGTTTCGTTGTTGATCAGTTTGCACAGACGGACTTTCGCCTTCTCACCACCGCTAAGTACAGCGATTTTGCTCTCGATATGCTTAGTCGTCAGCCCGCATTTGGCTAATGCCGCGCGCACTTCAAACTGTGAATAGGACGGGAACTCTTTCCACACTTCTTCGATGCATGTATTATAATTGGCATCTTTCATTTCTTGTTCAAAATAACCGATGCTCAGGTTCTCCCCGAGCTGCACAGAGCCGGACAAAGCCTTGATCTCACCCAGGATGCTCTTAAGCAGAGTCGTCTTACCAATACCGTTAGCACCCACGAGCGCGATTTTCTGCCCCCGCTCCATGCGCAGGTTAAGGGATCTGGATAACGGCTCTTCATAACCGATTACAAGATCCTTTGCCTCGAATATCATCTTGCCGGATGTTCTTGCATCTTTGAAGTTGAACTGTGGCTTCGGCTTTTCCTTAGCCAGTTCAATTACATCCATCTTGTCGAGCTTTTTCTGTCTGGACATGGCCATATTACGCGTGGCAACACTTGCCTTGTTCCGTGCTACGAAGTCTTTCAGATCCGCAATTTCCTGCTGCTGACGCTTAAAAGCCGATTCCAGCTGCTGTTTCTTCATTTCATGAACCTGCTGGAAATAGTCGTAATCGCCAACATAGCGGTTGAGCTCCTGATTTTCCATATGATAAATCAGGTTAATGACGCTATTAAGGAATGGAATATCGTGCGAGATTAGAATGAACGCATTCTCGTACTCTTGGAGGTAGCGTCTCAGCCACTCGATATGCTGCTCATCCAGATAGTTGGTCGGCTCATCGAGGAGCAGAATGTCGGGCTTCTCAAGCAGCAGCTTCGCCAGCAACACCTTAGTCCGCTGTCCGCCGCTAAGATCGTTAACATCCTTATCCAGACCGATATCGGTCAGACCCAAGCCGCGTGCGGTTTCTTCGATCTTGGCATCGATCATATAGAAGTCTTGATTCGTCAATGTATCTTGAATCGTGCCGACGTCCTCCAGAAGCTGCTCAAGCTCCTCAGGAGTTACATCGCCCATTTTGGCGTACATATCGTTCATCTCTTGTTCCATATCGAACAAGTATTGGAAGGCTCCTCTAAGGACGTCGCGGATAGTCATGCCTTTGCTAAGCACCGCATGCTGGTCCAGATACCCCACACGCATACGTTTAGACCACTCGATCTTGCCGTCGTCCGGCTGGAGTTTACCCGTAATGATGTTCATGAAGGTGGACTTGCCTTCTCCGTTAGCGCCAATCAGTCCGATATGCTCGCCTTTGAGCAGGCGGAAGGACACGTCATTGAAGATAGCGCGGTCTCCAAAGCCGTGGCTCAATCTTTCTACATTTAATATGCTCATGAATGACACCTTTTCTTTTATACTTTTTACTCGTTTTATTATAAGCGTTATAGGGGGAACAACTCAACGTGAGAAACAAAATTTATAACAGAAATAAATCAGAATGTTCTGCGGCACGCCGCGTTGTCCTCATCCTAATAAAAGCCAGTATTTATCCGCTCGGGAAAATACTGGCTTATCCTGAATAGATGTGTATTGTACATGACTGCATAATTTCGCTAGGTGCGCCGGAATTGTTCCAATAAATAGCGCAGTTCCGCATCATGGTGCTCCGCTTGCTCATTTCCCATTTTGACAATACGGATTTGTACAGGGTCTTGCGGGTTATCGTCGATAAAGATCAGTTGGTTCATATCCTTTACTTTAACGTTGAAGCCGCATTCTTTCAGGAAAGACTGAATGTCATTAACGGACGGGGGATTTTTACCTTCTGTGAATACCAATCCCTTTAAGTTCCTCTCTTCCCCCTTCTGATTCAGATGATCTACGCGAAATAAAAAATTCCATTCCATTTCAAAGTGCCCCTCTCATCGTGATGAACTTGACTTGCTAAGGATGGAGACATACTGCGGGTAATAATAGGATCTGGATTTAATACCCTTATTCTACTCATAACCCAATTCGAAATTCAACTCTAAATACAGAGACTTGTCCTATGAAATCGCTTCATCTATAAAAAGAAGGAAATTTGTCATGACTCCTTGTTTTGTTCTGCCTGTAAAAAAAGGCTCTATCCGCATTTATGCGACAGAGCCGTTATTCTTTAAGTTTCCGGTTACAGCATGTAGCCCAAATCAGAAATAGGAGTAGGGTAAGCGGATTTCATTTTCTTAAGATCTTGAACCGTTAAATTAAACTGAATAGCCGCAGCAAAATGGTTAATCAGCTCATCCGCTTCATCACTGATTAAATGTGCACCTAGTATCTTCTCGTTCTCTTTATCGATAATCACTTTGGCCATCGTATGCGTTTCATTCGTCCGTCTATACGTGTACCATTCGGAAGTGTCCATTTTGTTAATGGTAACCGGACGACCGAGTTCTTTCGCCTGTTGCTCGGATAGTCCGACAGAAGCCAGCTTGGGAAGGGTGAACACAACAGTAGGCATTACCTTATAATCCGGTACCTCCTCATTGCCGTTCAACAGGTTCTTCCCTGCAGCCTGTGATTCCATACTCGCCACAGGGGTTAGAGGAAGACCGTCCGTCGATGCGGCATCTCCGGCAGCATAAACTTTGGGGTTAGAGGTACTTTGAAGGTACTCGTTGACCACAACTCCTTTTTTATCCCGCTCGACCTTCCCTTTATCGAGATCCAAACCGTCCAGATCCGGAATCCTCCCGGCTCCATGAACAACTAAGCCGCATTCCCATTGCTCCGTCTGCCCGTTACGAATCCCTTTGACAAGATAGCCGGAGCCTTTCTTCTCGACCGATTTCACATCCGTATTCAAATGGAGACGGATACCGATTTCCTCCGATTTTTGAAGGAGTAAATCAACCAGTTCGGGATCAAAGCCGGCAAGAGGTCTATCGCTTCTATGAATGATATGCACTTCAGCGCCCGCTCTTGCTGCAATGTGCGCGAATTCAAATGAAATATAACCGCCGCCGATAAATACGAGTGTCTTCGGCAGGTCATCCAGTTCCATGAAACCGTCACTGTAAGTCAAATGTTCAGCGCCATCGATCGGAAGAGGAGCGGGCTTGGCCCCGGCTGCAATTAAGAACTTGCGGCCATGGAGGATATTCTCACCCACTTGAATCCGGTCTTCACTGACAAAAGAAGCTTTGCCGTGAAACGTATGAATCCCTTGTTCCTTAAACCTCTTTTCACTGCTTTCCGGCATTTGATCCGTAAACGTCCGTTTAAATGCCATTAAATCCGGCCAATTAATCGAAAATTCTCCGCTGATTCCTTTCCCTCTCATCCGCTGGGCCCGTTCTATAATTTCGGCTGCTCCGACTAATACTTTTTTGGGATCACATCCTCTAAGTGCACAAGTCCCTCCAAAGGGACGGGAGTCGACCATAGCTACTTTCCAGCCTGCTTTATTACACATAGAGGCCGCGGAGGATGCTCCGGAACCTGTACCGATTACAATAAGATCATAATTGTGTTCAGTTGTCATCGTGTCCACTCCTTACATGAAATCTTTCATGAATATCTATATAAATTAACCCTCAGAGCATAGTGCCAAACTTGGACGTATTTCCATTTATCCCGCACAGGGAAAAACCACTGGTTTCCCAGTGGTTTCGGATGACGCTGTAGCAGGGTCTATAAAACGCCTTATTTTATGTAAATCTTTTTATCGGCTAATATTTTCAGAGTAATTTCTTTCGCTTTGGAACTGCTTGCTTGGCCGCTGGCTTGAATATTAGTGACGAATAAGTATACGTTGTGATTTTTTTCGACATATCCGATAAACCAACCGTTAACAGGCGTACCATTTATCACATTATCCGCCCAACCTGTACCCGTCTTACCTGACAGAACTGCTTTCTTATTCTTGTCCAGTATAATCATCTGTTTAACCGCATCGATATTGCATTTGGCAAACGGAAGCTTATAGCTGTAAAATTTCTTCAGAAACTCAAGCTGTTCGCGAGGAGAAATGGTCAGAGAAGACTGGAGCCAGAACTCGGTAAGACCGCCGGAAATATCTCTATTACCATATTGAATAGCATCCAGATAGTACTGTTCCTTCTTAACGCCTACTTGTTCTGCAACTCTTTGAAAATACCAGATAACCGATCTGCTTATAGATGTAGCCAGTGTCTGGTCCTCATTCCAGTTCACAAACGGATATACCGTTCCGTCCCATCTAAAAGTCGTATTCGCATTGTGCAGAACCCCGGTTTCCAGGCCGATTAGGGCATGCGGGATCTTGAATGTAGAAGCCGGAGATACCGCTTTCTCACTTTGCTCTTCATTATAAATCGTGTACCGGTTCTTTTTAATGTCCAGAAGCAAAAAGGTTCCGGAATAACCTTTGAAATACTCCGAGAGGTCCTCGTAAAGATAAACGGGCTCCTTTTCATTCTTCATCATTTGGGTCTTCTGAGCATAACCTGTAGACGTGCCTCCCCAAAGAGCCACAAGCAGAACGGCGGCCAAGCAGCCTAGCAGTACCTTTATTTTAGACATGAATGCTTCCTCCTTATCATCTTCCCCAAATCCATACATGACTATTTCAATTACTGAAATACACTTTTCACCTTAGAGGTAACATAGTTGCTGCCCCCGCGTTCTTTCACATTTTCAATCATGACAGCCACCATAAGATCCGGATTCGCCGCATCAAAACCTATAAACCATCCGTTTTCCTGTCCAATTTCACCTTTTCTTTTTTTCAGCTCCGATGTTCCTGTTTTACCTGCAATTTGCTTGCCCTTAATAAATGCTCCATGCCCGACTCCGGCCGGATCTTGGACTGCCTGAATTAGTATTTTCTGTAACAATTCCGCCGTATCCGGTTTCATTACAGCCCTTTTCCAAAGCTTCTGTTTGTCTAGATCTTCTTTCAGCAGTGTTGGAGAATGAATATTGCCTTGATTGACAATGGCAGAATAAATAATGGCTATATGCAGGGAAGTCATCGTCACCTCACCTTGTCCGTAACCGGAATCTGCAAGCTGAATTTCGTTGGAAATTTCTTTATTATAAAGCCGCGATGGTTCAAATGGATAAGTCAATGGAATTTTTTCTCCTATGCCAAAGTCACCTGACATTTCCATAAAACGTTCCTTCCCCATATCAAGGGCAGTCTGTGCAAAATAAATATTGTCGGAATAAGTGATTGCCTGCTGCAAGTTAACCTCCCTCACATCATGAACACGGGTGACGTAATAATTACCCCATGAGGCATCTTTGGTCCAGCGCAAACCATGAATGGTCTTGGTAGCCTCCGGTCTTAATATCCCCTGATCTATCCCCATGGCAGCTGTCAGAAGTTTAAAACCAGAACCCGGAGAATAGCCTTTAGTGAAACGGTTAAGAAGCGGCTTGTCCGGGTCATCCGACCATTGCTTATACACAGCCGCCGGAACACCGCGGACAAAAAGATTAGGATCAAAGGATGGCGTGCTGACCAGCGCCAATACTTCTCCGCTCCGCGGATGGATAGCTGCGGCTGACCCGGCATCCCGTTTCATTTGTTCGTATATTGTTTGCTGAAGATCCGCATCCAGTGATAATTGTATGTTCTCCCCGGGGACGGTTTCCTTACTGGCAAGCGTCATTTTTTCTTGTCCGGCAGCATTCACAATAAAAATCCTTGCCCCATTCTGCCCTCTTAATCGTGCCTCGTAAATTTGCTCCAGTCCGGTTTTACCGATCCGATCATCCGAGCTGTAATTCTTGTTCTTCTTCAATTCTTCCTCGTTAATGGGTGCGATATAGCCCGTCAAATGAGCCGCTGCTTCCTTATAGGGATAGGTTCTTATCGTTATATTCTGATACTTAACACCCGGAAGTTTCTTGTAGTCGGCCAGTTCATCTTTCTCTGCTACAAAGAGGGGGACAAAAGAATCTGATTTAACCCACACCGCAGACAGCTTGTTATTCAACTCTCCGATAGGGATTCCGGATTTACGCGACAGACTGCTCTTCGTTTGCTCTGCATGATCACCCAGTTGTCCGGGGACGAGGCCGATCTGCAACATGGTTTCATTGACTGCTAAGCCGTTTCCATGACGGTCTGTGATTTCACCTCTTACAGCTTGCCGCGTTTCGTATCTGACCTTATCCCCCTCCCCCATGCTTGGGAAAATGAGAGATGGATTCCATTCCACTTCCCATCCGTCCTGCGTTCCTCCCTTGCTTTTCACCAGTTTGGCCTCATGCTTAAAAGCGATCGGACCTGCCATCGTATTCATTTGAACATGAAAGGGGATTTTAACTTCTTTCAGATCTTTTCCTGCCGGTTTATCCGCAGATATGATTTGAATCGACAGCTCAGAAATCCCGATGCCTTCATAAATGGAACTGTATTTCTTTGCAAATTCCTCTCTGGTAATTACATTCTTTGCTGTGCCGCTTAAGAGAGTGTACATTCTGTCATATTGCTGATTCCTCCACTCACTTAAATACCGTTCAAAAATTTGCTCGGGTGCTAGATCCTGCTCACATCCCGCAAGTATGCTGGCGGGAAACAGGAGCAGCAGACATACGGCCGCGATTCTGATATACATCGTTCCTACTCATCTCCAGTTCACAGAAGCTGTATCCTTTCATTCGTTCGAATCGGTTATAGAGGTTTGATCGATGACCTCCCGGCTCTTACTCCTCCTCCCTTTCCCTGAGTCCAACTAAATCTTACATGCTGCGTGTAACGTTTCTGCACACCGGATGTTTCTAAAATGTATCCTTACAAAATAAAAAAGCCGCAGCGTTTCCTGCAGCTTCTTGCAATGAACAAAACAGCGAAATGATGCGGTATTCAGCAGTCGCATTACTCCCATAGATTCAATTTCTTCAAGATGCTTACGGCTTTTTGTTTAGCTACGCTGCCGTTGGCTTTGTGGTCCGCCTCTAAATTGACAGCGAAAATGTACGATTTCCCATCCGCTTGCACCTGTCCGACGAACCATCCGAGGTTATCGTTCTGGGGCTGTTCGGAGTAACAATTTCCGGCATTGCAAGTGCCGGTTTTGCCGGCCAGAACATTCTCCCCCTGCTGTTCTAAGATCAGCATTTTCTTAACCCCATCCATCGTTTCCGGGGAAAACGGAAGAGTGCCTTCGTACAGTTTGGATATAAAATGAATCTGCTCCAATGCAGAGATCTGCAAAGAGGAGCCGAGCCAGAAAGAATCCACTCCTCCCGAAGTGTCCGAGTTTCCGTAATTCGCTGCCCGGACATAATGCTCCATCTGCTCCTTACCTATCCGGATGGCCAGTTTTTTATAATACCAGGTAACGGAATTAGTCAGGGCGGAGGCCATCGTATGATCCCTGTTCCAGGCCGGGAACACATAGGGATGACCATCCCAGGGCAATAGGGTGTCTACACTCTGAACCGCCCCCGTCTCCAGACCGATAAGTGAATTCAGAATCTTAAAAGTCGAGGCTGGGGTTAACCGTTTCTCACACTGTATAGGGTTATACGTACGGTAGTTTTTCTCTGAAGTATCATAGAGAAGAAAGCATCCCTGGTATCCGGCAAATTCGGAAGCCAAGTCCAGAATTTCTACTTTCTCACTTGTCAAAAGCCGATTAGTGCCAACTGGCTCGGCCGGTTTAGGACTCACGGGAGCTATAGTTTGAGGTGCACGGCTAACTGTTAAGTTCCACACAGCAATAATGGCAATTAAGGCTGCCGTCCCTATCAACAAACCCGTAAAGATTCCAGATCGTTTCCGCATCATTCATAATCCTTCCGAGGTCATATGGTTAATTCGTGAACGTCATCACATAAGTTACCGTCATATTCCTTTGCTGTTCCTCGATCACCTTCGTAGCCAAGAGCTGATTGCCTGACGGACTGAAACGGATCGGGTAACCCGTAAATACATCCGAAGAAAGCTGTACGAGCTGCTGAGTCGCCCCGCCATGCGCCAGGAACAGGCCGCCTTGACCTATTTCGTTTGAGATGACCGAGAATGCCAGCTTACTGCCATCCGGTGACCATGCCGGACTATAAAAGCTTTGTCCCTTGGCAATTGTCCGTTCTTTGCGGGAATCCATGGAAAGAATAACCAGGGAAGATCCCCCTGAAGCCTCGGATTTAATTAAAGCGGCCTGAGTCTTGTCAGGGGAGGGGATAACTTCCTCGACATGATCCGATAATTCAGTAGCAGACCCATTCTCTTGAACAGCGGTTAATTGCCCGCCACTTTTTAAATAATAAAAGGTTTCATTCCACTGAAATACTTGCTTGACCCCTTCTTCCCCCGGTACCAGCTGTTTCTCAATCGCTCCTGTCCCGTCCGCCTTATAGATGCTTCCTTCTAAATCCGCATAGACGACATGGCCGTTGTCTGTCCAGGAGCCTTCTTTGACAAATACCGCATTCTCCTCCGTCACCCGGACCGGTATTCTTCGCTCCAGGTTTAGGATGTATCCGGTTGCGGAGGCATTGATCCCTTCGGTTACCTTATAGTAAACCGACTTTCTATCCGGTGAGAGCTCTGCCTCTACCTGGTTTAAGGAGTCGGATGGCAGCGATTCTTCCTGCCCGGTTATCAAGTTCATCTCGATCATATACTGCCCGATAACTGGAGCTCCATCTTTCGCATGATTTACAGCTACAAGCAGCGTATTCTCATCCACCCATCCAAGACCAATCCGTTCCGGGTAGCGTGACATTCGGCTGAACGCCGCTTTATTAACCAGCAGATCATTTTTATTCGCAAGCACCGTGATTGTTTTTCCCGGTTTCTGAATAACTACCCGCTCCCGGGACTCATCCGATCCGCATCCGGAGACAACTATCCATGGCAATGTCAACAGCAGGACTGCAAAGCATTTCCGCATAACTTTCCCTCCTTCCTTCTCTGCTTATAGACATCGGTTAATGCCATTTAACCGGCAGCTGCATGCTCTGATCATTCATCTCCTGGGCATGGCTTCGGAAGGATAACTATAAATGAGCTTCCCTCTTCATGAGAAGTCAGCTCAATAGAGCCTCCTATTCTTCCGATTAGAGGACGGACAAGTGCAAGCCCCAGTCCCGTCCCTCCCATCTCACGGTATAGACTTTTATGAGCGGTTGCAAAAGGTTCAAAAATAACTTCTCTAAGCTCGGAAGGTATGCCTATTCCCGTGTCGCGAATTTCGACTTGGATATGTACGGCGTCGGATACTCCAGTAACCTTCACATAACCTCCCGGACGGTTATATTTAATCGCGTTATCCAACAAATTTAAAAAAACAACCGACAAAATTTCTTTATCCGCACAGATCCATATTTCCGGCATTTCAACTGTCAATTGAACGGACATTTTACTTGCTTTCCCGCTCAGCCTCTCTTTAAGCTCCTCAAGAAATCGACCTATACTAAAATACTCTGCATGGGATTCCAGATTATACCTATCAAGTGCGGCCAACCGCAGAATGTTCTCAACCATTTCTTGAAGTCTCGTGGCTTCTTTGTCCATACTGGTTGTCGCTTTCTCGAATAGCCTCTCATCCTCTTTGTACAGCGTCACCAGTTCCAGATAAGCTTTGATCACCGTCAAAGGGGTTTTAAATTCATGTGAAATCATTCCGATAAAATCCTTTTGCCGCTTTTCCAAATCAGTCAGCCGCTCGACGCTTCTTTCCAACTGAGCCTGCTTACTCTTCATCGACTCCAGATGATTCTTAATTTCCTGCCCCATATAATAAATGTTTTCACTCAGTACACCAAGTTCATCTCCGGTCTTGAGACGCTGGACAGCATGGTATCGTCCCTTTTGAATTTCTTGAGTGGCTTTCGTAAGTTTCATAACCCCGCTAGATAACCGATTGTAGTAAAGCGAGCCTAGCCAGAAGCTGAAGAGTAGAATGGCACCGCCGGCATAAAGCAGCATTCCCCTTATTGACGTATAGAACGATTGATTCATCGCCAATGAATATTCAAAACCGACCGCTCCAATCAGTTCCTTCGAATCAGCAAGAGGTGACAAATAAATGACTTTGCTGCCTGTTGTTTCATAGGCAGACTGCCCTTTCCCTACATAAGGGAGGAGATCCTGTATATCTACAGAAGCAGACAAAGGTAAAGAGTCCCCTAAGATCTCTCCCCGCAGGTCATATAGAATCGTATGAATGCCGCTAATTAACCCAAGCTGCCGCGCTATCTCGTTACCCTTTTCCGCAAACGGATCCTTCGAAGCGGTTTTAGGCTCCAAAATAGCCTGCCTGACAAAAAGGTTGGCCGTATGACTATGCTGAGCAAGCATTTCTTCCACCTGCAGCTTTTGATATTTTTGAATCCCCTGCAAGACGATAAAACTGAGCACGCTAACCGTTAGCAGAAGATGGACGGCAAGAAACCACTGCGATTTACTTTTAAGACTCATCAGATCCAGTATTTCTGGAAGCTTTATAACCGACCCCATGTACAGTCACTAGTAAGTGCTGGAAGTCTGTCCCCAGCTTCTTGCGCAGCCGCTGCAGATGAATATCCACCGTCCGCGCACTGCCCGCGTAATCAAAGCCCCAGAGAATATCGAGCAACTCATCACGTGTATACACGCGATCTATATGACTAACGAACAAGTTCAGTAGATCAAATTCTTTAGGAGTTAAGATAATCGGTTGTCCGGAAACCGTGACCTTGCGCTTAGAGCGGATGAGCTGCAGCTCACCGTATGTGAACAGATCTCCGTCCGGTTGTTCATTGCGTTTGTGTATTCTTCTCAGTAAGGATTGAACACGGGCGAGCACCTCCCGGATATGAAAAGGCTTCGTGATATAATCATCCGCGCCCAGCTCGAATCCTACTACCTTATCGACAATATCGTCCTTTGCGGTCAGCAGAATAATACCGGTTTCCTTCGTCTGATCCATCCTCCGGCACACTTCAAAACCCGTCATATCCGGTAGCATCAGATCCAGCACAATCAGCTGCGGTCTGCTGGTCGCAATTACATCAAGTGCCTCTTGACCACTAAAAGCCGTAAGCACCTCCAGCCCTTCCCGGACAAAGGCATAAGAAAGAATCTCAACAATCTGTTTCTCATCGTCGATAACTAAGATCTTGTGTGGCATATATGCCGCTCCTTAAGGTAAAAAGAATCATTTCGTAGCAGATCGAAATCTAGCATTTTTTTGTTGATATTCAGCATGACCGTATGATCTAAATTGTATAGACTTTTTGTTTCTAAATTGTAAACAGATTTGCTTAGAGTGAAAATGAAATGAAACAGCCATTCACCCATAGGATGAATAGCTTGAATTGTATAGTCTATAGTCAGGGACAAACCGGCCCGTATTTCAATTGTTTATCATTTATTCGTTGTTCCGATTCTGGTCCGGAATAGAGCTGATGCATCAAGATGGGAACATTACAGCCAATCATAGTTTATCCAATCCGCTTGTTAGACGCTTGGCAAAAAATACTTCTCCGATCTCCCCTTCATTAATGCCGTTAATAATCCCGCACTCCTGGAACCCCATTCTCCGATGCCACTCCTGGGGCTCTGCTTCATTTACTTGAGACGAGCTATAGAGAACGGCTATTCCTTGCCTTCGAAATTCTTCTTCTGCGAAACTTAACAGGGCTCTCCCAATTCCTTGATTGCGCAGCTCATGATCAACCTTAATAAGACCTATGTATGGATATTTCGACCATAAATACTCCACTCTTAAATAACCGACTACTCCTGTATGATGTTCCGCCACAATGATTTCCCCGTTATTCAACTTCCATTCCAGAATCTTTCTCTGAATACCCGGATCTTTACTTACTATGATCTCTACATCCTCGATCTGTCCAGATCTAACCAGCAGCTTCATCTAATCCTCCAAAGTATTTATAGCTTCTTAAGCATATGAATATCAAGCGGTTCTTTTACAAAAAGCTCCTCATCCACCGTATCTGTGATTTCACTTCCATTGCTCCTATAAAATGAAACAGCTGATTGAGTTTCTGTAGAAGAGATGTAGAGATACTTCGCACCTTTTTTCTGCGCTTCCGTAATGATCTCCTTCATGATTCGAGTCCCGATTCCCTGTCTTCTGTATTTCCTTGACACATACATTAAATCCACTTGAAGCTGATTTTGATTAGCGCCCCGAAATTTATGAGCGAGTACACCAAACCCTACCAGCGTCTCTCCATCAAAAGCTCCTACCGCCATTCCGCCATGCTCCAGTTCAAAGCGAAATCTATCTTCAAGCTCGATTAGCATATCATGAGTCCAATTTGGGCACTCGTGGTTAGCTTCTATGGTGCTGAGCTTGCCATCACGCATTTCGTAAATGAGATCAATCGCTTCCGACCGGTCAATTTCTTTGAGTTTGCAAGATTGGTCTATAGTCATGAATTGATAGGTAATCATCTGTTTCCTCCATTTATCCCACTACAACACCTATCTCATTAAGTTTCTGGTTAGCCCGCTTTACAATATATTAAAATCAGTCACCAGCGATACAATTTGCCCGTCGTCATCGATTCCCCAGTAAGATGCATAATACCCGTCGCCGTATCCGGATCTGAACATAATTACATTGAGTGCAGGGTCCTCACTAACGATCAGGGAACCCCACTCATCGTCATGCTCAGTCAACACATCATCAATCAGGTTGTCGTATAAGCTGATAAATTCTTCCCCGAGCTCCCGCATTAATGTGGCTTCCAGTTCGTCCAGCTTAAGGATCGCTTCCACATCAGCAAAGCAGCCCAGCCCCGTATCCACAGGATAACCGAATAGGCTTCCTTCCTCCAACTCGCTTAAGTTCTGACCGGGCCTTACGGCCATTTCCCATCGAACCGCTTTCGAATCGGATAACTTCAATTCGGCCGCGGCGATCCGTTCTTCTGCGGTATGCCGCCATATAGCAACCGGATAGGTGCCTGGCTGAATCGTCTTTCCAAACGGGCTGGCTTGTGCAAGAAGCGGGTCGCAGGCAACCACTTTACCAGAAGTAATTTTTAAGTAATCAATTATTTCAGAACGCAGTACTCCATCAGCAGAATTCGATAATTGATCTAATATTTTTGACATATCTGTTACGCCCTCCCTTGATCTTAGAATTTCTTGACGAATCTATACCCCGTGATTTCAAAACCTCTTTTTTTATAAAATGCATGGGCGTTTTGTCGTTCTTCCGATGCTCCACTGGTCAGATATATAAATTTCGATCCTTGTTGCTGCGCCCATTCCTCAATAAAATCAAGGAGTGCTCGGCCAATGCCCTGCCCCTGGTATTCCTTTTTGGTTACGAGAGATGCGATTTGAGTTTTAAGCAGATTACTCGTATAGGTAAGATTAAGGCGCACTCCGATCATTCCGACTACTTTATCATCCAGGACCGCTACAAATGTATAAAAATACGGATTCAATTCTATTAATTCCATTCGCTTCTGCATGTCTTCTACTGATGTAGGCGAACCCAAATCGGTCATCAAAGCAGTCATCTCTTCTAAATCAGTTCTGTTGTATGGACGAATTTGAATCACAGCATATCTCCCCTTAGATGAAAATTATAATTTATGTATCAGCCGTACTAGTGCTTTCCTTGATCTAAGACTCTTCTTCTAATTCATTATTATAGCATTATATTTTTGGGAATTATCCCTAATTCCCTTATCATTCTTTTGAAAAATACATATAATGTTCACGCATACTCTATTTACAAAAAAATATTTTTGTGTTATAATATATGGTTACCCACATTGATATCCTCCGGTAATTTGGTACTATAATCTTGTGAATTCAAGAAACCTTATCACGAAATGTAGATTACCTAGAGGAGGACCTGTCATGCCCCAGGATCAAGGAATTAAAATGCTTAGCATTTCAGCGGAAGTCATGGGTAAAACTGTAACGATTCATCCCACGGTAATTTGGGACCGTAACGAACTGATATTAGTGGATACGGCCTACCCCGGTCAATTTCCTCTATTAGCTCAAGCAATATCAAGTGCAGGTTTGTCCATGGAGAGACTGAGTAAAGTCATCATTTCGCATCAGGATTTGGACCATATCGGCGGTTTACCTGCTATTAAAGAGCAATTTCCGGATGTCGAGGTCATCGCAAGCGCAATTGACCAACCTTATATACAAGGGGACAAAAGACTGTTAAAACTAACGCCCGATGCCATAGCCGAAGCCGTAAACTCATTGCCGGAAGGAGTTCCGGATGAGTGGAAGTCAGCATTCAAACATACGCTTGAGAATCCCCCCAAAGCTCATGTAGATACAACAGTCGCTAACGAGGAGGAGCTTCCGGTCTGCGGCGGTATTATTATCATTCATACACCCGGACACACGCCCGGGCATCTTAGTCTGTATCACAAGGCGAGTAGAACTCTCATTGCCGCTGACGCTCTAATCGTTGAGCAGGGTGTATTAGCTGCCCCGGACCCTCTATATTGTCATGACTTCGAATTAGCCAACACTTCCATACAGCAATTCCTGAACTATGATATCCGGCAGGTGATTTGTTTCCATGGAGGCCTGTATGACCGGGATTGCAATAAACGTATAGCGGAATTAGCAGAAAAATCAGCAGATTCATAAGCCTAGTTGCCTTCTATAGTCCTCCAAAATAAAAAACAGGCTTAAATGTGACCCGCAGCTCATGTCAGTTAAGTCTAACAGCATGGGTGCAGGCACAAATAAGCCTGTTATTCTTATACCTTTGAACTAACCACCATACCTCTCCTATACGCTGATCATCGGCAGGACTCTCTTATACATTCCAGTTAGCCAGCATACCTCTTGCCATCTCCATATTGCTTTCTGTTCCCGTAACAAGAGCAAACTTAGCTACTATCGCCGGATAAGCAGCCCACTGCTCCGCAATATGCTCGTGCATACGCGGCCATACTTTCCCTCCCGCTTTCTCGTAGCGCCCTAACAAGTCAAGCAGCCCTTCCTCGCCGAACAGAGCATAATAAATCACAAAATCTTTGCCGGGATCGCCGATCTCCGCCTCCGTCCAGTCCAAAAATCCCGTTACACGATGGGTCTCATCCACAAGTATATGGGGAGGATGCAAATCACCGTGGTTAAACACAGAGTGCTGGGGCCAATAAGAGTCTGTTGATAACCATCTCATCCACCTTTCATACAGCTTAACGGGAATTGTAAATTCGCTCTTAATCTCTTCTATATTGGCGGCAAAAGCCTGACGGGCTTCCTGCGGGGTCTTGATACGAATACCCGCTTCAGCGGCGTTTTTATGATCAACGCCATGCAGACCAGATAGAGCTTCCGCAAGCGAATCGAAGAAAATATTGTTCAGCGAATGTTGTTCGTACAACCAGGAATAACCAGCGCCCGCCGGATCGACAGTCGCTACAGGATTCCCTTCTACAAGCGGATAAGCGATAAGCTCCGGAGTGAAAATACGCCAGTCCGGCACCTGAATCGGTAAATGACGCCGGACTAACTTCAGGACCTTGTGCTCATTTTCCGCACGTTCCCATACATCGTCACGTCTTGGCTTGCGCAGCACCCAAACGGTACCAGCGGCATCCGCAGCGAATACGACGAGGAAATCCATCCCCGATTCGTTCAATTCTGCACTTTCGGGGTTTAATGTTAGCCCATGCTCTTTAGCCAAGTCTAACATTGCTTGTATCATCGTTTGATTGCCGTTCAAAGGAAAATTTGTCATTGATCCATACACTCCTCTTCTAAAAACAAATTAAAAAACACAGACATGCTGCTGCCTGTGTTCTCGTAATCGGAAAAGGACCGTCCCATAAATCGTATCATAAGCGAATAAAAGTAAACGAAAGCTTCCGGACTTATCCGGTTAAGCTCTTTACTTTAAAGCCTATCGATCATTAGGGGTATCCGTGGATAGACATACCAAACCCGATTACTCTGCACAGACAGAGCTTAAGTAAGCTGCAATTAGCTGCATGACTTTCTCAATCGGGAATAATCTATCACACGTAACCCTCCGTTCTCTTCAAGTATTGCCATTCTAGCATGACCGGTTTAGGCTTGCAACCCCAAAGCGGCTGCCGCCTACATTACGCTTATCCCTTGAAAGCAGACATGGATTTCAAATACTGGCTGACTCCGCCCAGCCCCTCTCGCTCCAACACTTTGAGCAGCTGTGTTCCGATGATAGCGATATCGCATTTTCCCTGCAAGAATTGTAAATCCTCTCCGCTCTGGATGCCGAATCCGACTGCAATCGGTTTTGTGGAGACCTTACGAACGCGGTTTAAAAATTCGTCCGTCTCCGTACCGAATGAAGTCTTCGCCCCGGTCACTCCTTTGCGTGCAGCACAGTATATAAAGCCTTGCGTTTGTTCTGATAAATAAACTAGCCGGCTGTCAGTTGTATACGGTGTCGCGATAAGAATCGGGGCTACCTTGTACTTGCTGCAAGCCTCCATGAACGGACTGCTCTCCTCCGGATAGGCATCCGGTACAATCAGGCCTTCAATCCCGATATCCGCACAATCTTGGACAAATCGGTCGATTCCGTATTGAACGATAACATTGTAGTAGGTCATAAATAAAAAGATCATATCGGGAAATTCCGAGGCCACTCGCCTGGCAAAATCCATACACTGCCGTGTCGTTGTTCCGTTTACAAGAGAAGCTTGATTAGCTTGTAAGAATACCGGACCGTCGGCGATGGGCTCAGAGAAAGGCAGTTGAAGCTCCACAAGTTCAACGCCATTTTCATGAAACAAACGAATCATCTCATAATTAGTATGGAAGTCGGGATAACCAAGAATCTGGTGCGTCATCATCTGCAACGGATTCTCGGACCGTTTTCTAATAACCCGGTCAGCGAGACTGAGTTTCAAATTGTCTGCTTTTTCGATGGATAAAGGCTTTCCATTCCTCATCATTCAATCCCTCCGCTATATTAAAGATATCTTTGTCGCCGCGTCCAGACATATTAATCATGAAAATATCCGTTTTGGAGGATTCGGCAATGTCTTGAAAAGCTCCCGCAAATGCATGTGTTGATTCCAACGCAGGAATGAGTCCTTCGGTTTTCATCACGATCTTCAGCGCTTCAATCACCTCAGTATCAGTCGCAGCTGAGAACTGAACCCTGCCGCACTGGGCCAAATCAGCCAATATCGGCGATACACCCACGTAATCCAAACCGGCCGCAATGCTGAATGTATCGTTCATCTGCCCGTCGTTATTTTGCAGGAAAAGAGTTTTATATCCTTGAGCTACGCCGGACTTTCCTTCTCCATACGCGATGCGTGAAGCGTGCCTGCCGGATTCCTTCCCTTGTCCGCCGGCCTCGACACCAATTAGTGTCACATCTTCATCCGTATAGAAGGCCTGGAAGACGCCTAGTGCATTGGATCCCCCGCCCACACAAGCATAAACACGATCCGGCAGCCGATCAGCTGCACGCAATATCTGTTCTCTGGCTTCAATCCCGATCACGGACTGAAAGTACGACACAAGCGCAGGAAAAGGATGAGCGCCCGAAGCCGTTCCCAGAATGTAGTGAGTTGTTTCAAAGCTGGAAACCCAGTCTCTCAGCGTCTCATTAATCGCATCCTTTAGAGTCTGAGAACCGTAATCGACCGCAACGACCTCAGCCCCTAGTCTTTTCATCCAAAAGACGTTCGCATATTGCCGCTCCATATCCTCGCGTCCCATATAAATTGTCGCCGACAGCCCCAACTTGGCCGCAGCGGTAGCGGTAGCCACTCCATGCTGCCCCGCTCCAGTTTCCGCAATCACCCTCGTTTTGCCCATTTTCTTGGCAAGCAGGGCCTGGCCCAGCGCATTATTTAATTTATGGGCTCCCGTATGATTCAAATCCTCACGCTTAATATATATTTGTGCACGGCCAAAATACTCGGTTAGTCTATCCGCAAATGTGAGTGGCGTAGGGCGCCCTGAGTATCCGGTCAGCAGTGCACAATATTGCTGCCAGAATGAATCATCATGCCGAATCGCTTGGAACTGCTCCTTGATCTCATCAAAAGCTGGAACTAATATTTCGGGTATAAACATACCGCCATAATTACCGTAATAGCCATTCTCGGTTACCAGCGTATGAGCTGCGGCAGGAATAGACTGCACTGCCTCATTCTTGTCAGACATATAAACGTCTCTCCTTCTCTAATGTTTTGATCTATCAGGATGAAACGATCTCCCGCGCCACAACCGTATCGGTTACCAGAATATCGACCCATTTGCCGCGTAAAGCTGCTGTCACCGCCTCGACTTTCCCGGTGCCGCCTGCGATGCCTATAACTGACGGTATCCCGCGAAGTTCCCGGACTGTCAAGCCGATCATTCTGTTGGCCCCGGGAAATGAAATTTCCTGTCCATCCCGATCCACAAAGGAAGCGCACAAATTGGCAGCCGCGCCTCGTTCTTTCAAATCATTAACCTCATCAGGCTTGAAACTTCCGGAAGTCACCATAGTAGCCTGTTCACTCATTTCACCAATACTGACAATCGCCACACGGCAGTTCTGAGCAAGCTTTAGAACCTTGGCAATCTCAGGTTCCTCACGTAAAAGCAGGCCTGTTTCTTCGCTGGCAACCACTGCGGGTGCGTGAATAATCGAATATTTTGATTTTAATTTGTTGGCGAACGCAGTAGCGTTGGAGTTCGCATGACACGATTCACCATCTGACCCCCAACCCCCTACCAAGGGAACAAAATGAAGCCCGGCCACCGGGAAATAATCCAGTTCTTCGGCAACCCGCCCTATTGTCCGTCCGGCCATAACCCCTACGATATCGCCATCTTTCAGCACGGATTCTAATAATGGAGCGCTCGCACGACCTAATAAGGAATGCAGCCTGGAAGCGGCAATGTCGGATGAATCGACGACCAGTGCATCCTGGATGCCGAATTTCTTAATAATTAATTTCTCAAGTTCCTGCTCTGCGGAAAACGGATTATGAATCGCAATACGCACAATGCCTTCATTCTTGGCTGCAGTCAACATGCGACTAACATGCGGCCGGGATATCCCTAGACGCTTGGCAATGTCCAATTGATTCAACCCGTCTTCATAATAAAGCTGGCAGATTTTCACCAACAAACGGAGGCGATCTGGATTCTTTTCTGGCATAAGATTCATTCATCCTCCTATTTACACATGTACATATGTACATCAATAACACTTATGTTCATAGGACGAATATACAACATATTCCATTGTAATTCAACTATTTTCCTGCCTTTGCAGCGGAAATAGAAATAAGCTTCACCCTATTCCTATAGAAGAGGAGAAGCTTAAGTGATATTTCCTTACGATCTAATCTACGAGACCTGCAATCAATAGAAATGTTCCGCTAAAAATGAATCCCTTCCGCTTTCTTTCTTACATCAAGAAACTTCATAGCCATCCTATCTTTATCTTCTTTTATTCTCAACAAGGTTCTTTTTCCAACCCGCTTATCTAAATAAGCAAAAGATCTTATCATAGCATTCTCTGAAGTTATGGCTCTATTTACTGACTGATTCAGAAATTCCTCAATAGCATCGTAAAATTGATACTGATAATAAAAACCTTGATTTTGCAAAATTTGAGCTGCAAGTTCATAAGCTTGATAGTACTCTTTTTGTTGAAGAGGATCTTCCCAATCGAGGCAATTATTTTCCTTTAGTATGGAATCAGCTAAAGCATTATACTTATAACTTTTTTTCATCGTGCAAAAATCATGCAGAATTACATGATCAAGAGTTATCCAGGCTCTCCCTACTTGATCATGACTACCTCGATAACGAGTGCTGTTATACTGAATTCTCCCTCTTAATGAGTCACATAAGCGTGATTCAATCCGCATTTTCATTTTACTCCACTGCATAGAATATGCACCCAACCTTCACGAACAGCGTTTAGTTATAATATCGCCATACAATAACTTTTAATAAAGTACTATTTCAATTACTTGAAACCACTAATCCCATACAAAAGTGATTGTATATTTATACAGAATTATGTATTATTAATTAATAAAATTATCCAAAGCAGGTGTTGCTTATGATAACATACGTTCCTCATCTTCCCCATAAAACCGAGCTCTATCAATTGTTTCAAACAACGGGTTGGAACGGAATTATTCAACTAAGTGAGAATAAAATCTATGAAGGAGTTTCAACTAGTTGGTTTACCATGTCTGCTTATCATAATCAGGATCTAGTCGGTTTCGGCCGAGTTCTTTCGGATGGGGTTTTTCAATCCTTTATCTGTGATCTCATAGTTCATCCCGATTATCAGAAACAAGGAATAGGAAGCTCCGTACTCAAAGCTCTGCTGCTCCAATGTACAAATCATCATATAGTCTCCGTACAACTGTGTTGTGCGCAAGCAAAAGCGGAATTCTACAAAAAATTCGGATTTATGGAACGCAGTTCCGATGCTCCCGGGATGTACTGGTTGAACCGAGATTTGGGCTGATAATTATACATCCGATAACCCTTGATAACCCTACCGGTTTCCTATCCCACTATTCGCTAATCATTTTCCGTTTCCTTTATTCAGCCATCTCCCTTTCCTTATTAAAATACAAAAAACAGCTCCGGCTATGCCAGAGCTGTTTCTTATCAAGTACTCTTTTGAACGGCTGCCTCTTAAATCCGGTAAGTCCAGAACTGTTCAGTCCCAAGCCTCTGACGCACTGCAGGGTCATCAACCGACTTGCCGGTTACCATCTGTCCGAGAGAGAATTGGGATTTATGAGCCTGCACGGAGCGGATTTTGTTCTCCGTGTATTCTTTAACATCATTAATAATATCTGGCTTACCGATCTCATTCTCACAGCCTTTGGAGAATGCGATACAGTGAATAACGGGGCGATCCGCCGCGGGCAGCTTTCCGACAGCCCTAATTACAGCTGCTCCAGTCGCATCATGGTCCGGATGTACGCTGTAACCCGGATAGAAGGTGATGACGAGCGAAGGTTTTAACTCCTCCAGAAGTTCCTCTACCTTCTGAGTCAGCCGTGTCTGATCAAATTCGATGGTTTTGTCATGGAAGCCCAGCATACGAAGATCCTGAATGCCAATGGCGCGGCAGGATTCTTCGAGTTCTACCCGGCGGATCGTCGGCAAGGTAACCCGGTTGGCAAACAACGGACTGCCCATGTTACGGCCCATCTCTCCCAAGGTCAAACAGGCGTATGTTACGGGCGTCCCCTTTTGGATATGAGATGCCAATGTACCCGAACTGCTGAATGCTTCATCATCGGGGTGAGGCAGAATTACAAGTATATGTCGTTCCATGTCCGTACACCTTCTTTTCTATTTAAAATGGTTCCCGGCTCAGCTGGAGTGCAACGACAAGTCTGCCTTCTTTGTCATGCCCTGCCATAACCAGCCTTTCCGTCTCCGAATCTTCCCAGTGAGTAAGCCCTTCCGAGTAGACCCAGCCGCCCTGCTCCAGCTTCAATCCGACCCGGTATGGGCCTTTGCCCGCAATGGACCCTTCGCTGTAACGGACCTGCGCATTCTTTATAAAAGTAGATGCCGTATGCCTCGATTTATCCATGTGCGAAGCATACGCACCATTCGTCATTTCCAGGTGAATATATAAGTCCTGGCCCTTGAGCCGATCAAGAATCTGCTGAACTCCGGCCTCATCTATAAGCTGCATAAGCTCTCCTCCAATTGCATTACAATTACTAAACGTAAGCGTCTAATCTATTTTATTATAGTCGATCCTCGTTCAGTTCACAAACTCCAGAATAATCCCCCACAAAAGTTATGCTCTCTCCGAATTTCTCCTTTCTTTAAAATGAAAACGAGCCTCCACTAGCAGAGGCCCGCTTTCTTTCGCTTAGAAACCAGTCTTTAGGTTTCCAACTCGCTGCTATTTTATTCCGGACCGCTTTCTTCCGTTACCCGCTTTACAGGATTCGCCCATGTCCGCAGGACACGTTCCACTTCCGCGACATGCACGGGTTTGCTGATAAAGTCCTGCATCCCTCTGCTCAGACAAGCCTGCCTGTCTTCTTCTCTGGCAAAAGCGGTTACAGCTATGATAACGGGCCGCTTCGCTTCGTCTAACCGCTGATGGATAACTTCCACCGCTTCAAAACCGTCCATAACCGGCATTTGTACATCCATGAATACCAGATCATAGGATCCGGCAGTAACCGCCTCTACAGCTTGGAGTCCATTGCAAGCACTATCTGCGTCCAGTCCCATCTTGGACAGAATCGTATGCAGAAGCTGGCGGTTCACCTGGTTATCATCGACGATCAGAACGTTCATAGGCGCTTGGTTAAGTAAAGTAATCGCACTTTCGCTCTGCTCTATCGATGCAGCTTGCAGAGTTTCATACAGGTGAACTTTAGAAGTGCTTGCAGGAGATTGTACGGGTAAAAAGAAATGAAAATTCGAACCTATTCCCTCCTGACTCTCCATTCCGATTTCACCGCCCATTAATTCGACGATTTTCTTGCTGATGGACAGCCCAAGACCCGTTCCTCCGTATTTACGGTTAATAGCAGGATGCAGCTGCGAGAAGGACTGAAATAACAACGCCTTCTTATTCTCAGGTACGCCTATTCCCGTATCCTTGACCGCAAACTGCAGGAGCATATCCTGCTTACTGTCTCCCAATCGCTCTGCAACAACGGTTATGCTCCCTTTCTCGGTAAATTTCACCGCATTGCCTATTAGATTGATTAGAATCTGACGCAGCCTTGTTTCATCTGTTACTACAAATAAAGGAATATCTGCGGATACTTCTGCGGACAGACTGATGTTCTTCTCCCTGGTCTTGGTTGTAAATAAGTCCAGCACATGTTCTAAAGTAGACCGGACATCCACCGGTTTCAGGTCGAGATCCATTTTGCCGGCTTCAATTTTGCTGAAATCTAGAATTTCATTCAAAATATGCAGTAAGGCATCACTGCTGATCCGGATTATATCGGCATAGCTGCGCTGCTCCTCCGTCAAATCCGTTTCCATCAGCAGACCGGTCATACCCATGATTCCATTCATAGGCGTCCTCAGCTCATGGCTCATAATCGCAAGAAATTCAGATTTGGCCCGGTCAGCCTGTTCTGCAGCTTCCTTGGCCCGTATAATTTCTTTCTCGTTGGTCACATCGTGGAAGACAACTACGATTCCTTTTCTATCCCCTTTATCAAAAAGAGGCGTTGCCTGGTATTCGGCCAAAAAACTCGATCCGTCTTTCCTCCAGAAAACGCCTTCCCGGTTACTGATTGAAATTCCTTGGGAAACCGCACGTTGGATCGGAGAATGGCCCGCTTTATAGTGGGTACCATCCGTTTCTGTTTGCTGAATCATGCTTAGAAGTAAGCTTCCAATCAGCTCCTCGGTCGTATAGCCAAGCATAGCTGCGCCTGCAGGATTAATAAACATGGCATTCCCCGAAAGATCAACACCGAAGATTCCCTCAGATGCGGAATTTAAAATAAGTGCATGTTCATAGCTTAACTTTTCAATTTGCTCGATATAACGCTTCCGTTCGGTAACATCTCTCGAAATAGCAATAATAGCTTCAACATTGCCATGCTCATCATACGTATAACGGCTGGTCGTTTCAAACCAGACATAAGTCCCGTCCTTACGCCTGAACTGGAACGTAACCGTCTTCGCAATTTCTTCATTCAGATTATCCTCGAGGTATTTCCTTACCCTGTCAACATCTTGCGGATGAATGTAACTCAATCCGGCAGTACCGATCATTTCTTCCTGCTCGTACCCGAGCATTTCGAGGCATATAGGAGATACGAACTGGAAAGTGGCTTGTTCATCAGAATCATGACGAGATATAAAATCAATGGAGTATTCCGAGATCAGCCGATAATTTTTCTCGCTTTCTCTGAGTCGCTCTTCCATCTGCCTGCGCTCCGTTACATCCTGCACCAAACCTACCACGAGGATGGGCTGGCCGGCATCGTTCAGGCTTACATCCCAGAAGCCGCTAATCGTCCGTATGGAGAAATCCGGCAGAATAATCCGGTACTCGAGTTCATAAGATTTCCCCCTGAGTACAGCCTCCTCGATACTGACAATCACTTTCTCCAGATCATCGGGATGAATGCATTTCTGAAACAGATCTGTGTTAACATCTTCAGCCGGAATCTGATAACCGAAGATCCGTCTCATTTCTTCCGAAAAAGAAAGTTTGGATGCAACTATGTCCCAATCCCAGGATCCGATGTTAGCTATGCGCTGAGCTTCCGCCATTCGGGTCTCATATTTGATTCTGTCCGTGACATTCCGGCCGATAGAAAGAACCTTTTCTTCTTTACCCGTGCTGTCCCTTACCACTTGAAAAGCGGTTTCAAGCCAGATGAAATGACCGTTCTTATGTCTCACACGCCGCGTAAACACATCTTTCTCCGAATATAATTTATTGGGCAAACGCATTTGTGCCGCATCATCCGCATGGTAGAAATTCCCCCGGTAAGATCCGACCATCTCTTCGGGCGAATACCCCAGCAGTGCTTGAACGGAAGGAGATATGTAGAGAATCGTACCATCGGGTGTACTGATCGAAACGACATCCTGAAGGCTCGTGGACATAACGAGGTCGAAATACTCGAACTCCTGAACCCGCTGCTCTGCCGCCTTCATTCTGGTAATATCCGTCATCTGCTGATAAAGAAATAACGGGGTTTGAACATCCTGAGGATCTCCAAGTAAAGATACGTGCACAGACATCCAGACCGGATGGCCGTTTTTATGCCTATATCTTTTCTCGACTTGAAAGCTCTCGCCGGGATTTTGCAGCAACTGCTTATAAATTTCATCATACTTGATCAGATCTGAATCCTGAATGTATGAGAGGTCTTGTTCCAAGCGATCCGCCATCTCAGCCTCGGTAAATCCGAGCATGGAGCATAGTGCAGGATTCACTCTTAACCAGATTCCGCTATCCGGGGATACGAGGGCCAAGCCGCTCACCGCTGAACGAAACATCGGTTCACTGATCGTACGATTGCCATGTAAAGGGTTATTCACAAAAAGCCTCCTTATATAACCCGGCATTGCGGGCTTCAAGCCCTTCTCCTTCCACGTCCCGCTTACGAATAAGCATGATCCTGCTGTGAGAAGAACAACGATGTCATCCATTGTCCCTATTATAACAATTTAGCCAGGATTAAGAACGGTCTTCTAGAGTAAATATCATTTTATTTATTTGAAAAAAATTAAAAAGAGCTGCCTCCCGGAGGAAACAGCGCCGTATCTGGAATTCCCGTTATATTTGCTTGCCGGATGCAGCCGAGTATTCTTGTCTGGACGCATAGAGAACCGCAGCTGCAAAGACTGCAACACCGCCCCATACTTCCAGCATGGCCAGTGCAGACAGCGGGAGTACAGACAGCTCCAGCACAGACAGGCCTAATGCCGTTTGGATGGTCAGAGCAAGGATGGCCAATAGCCAAGCCAGGCCTCCTGTGTGTATAAACAAGCGTCCATGCCTGATATTGCTGCCGGCGCTCGTCAGCAGCCAGCCGATAAGCGGCAGGCTTTGGAGGGCATGAAAGCCAAGTCCATGCAGGAAAATCAGATTACCGGAATCTCCTGTATAACGGCTTTCCTCGATAATCATCCATATCCCGCCTGCATACGCTAAGAAAACAGACAGGAAAGCATACCTGATGCTGAGTGCAAGCAGCGGTCCTCCCTTCGCACGGCTCTTGCGCCAGAAAGGTACTGCCAGCATAACGGTAAGCACGATAAGGAGCAAAGAATCTAACCCGAACAGCATACCGGTTAGTCGATCCCATACGTTACCCGCTTCGGTAAAACGGGGGTTAATTCCGCGTAAATGCTGAATGGTCTCCGCTGCGTAGCAGAACGCTATGCCCGCCGTAAACACGAAGCGAAACCGTCTGCGCTTCCGGTCTGTCCATCCCGTTAACGGAAGGATCGCAGCGACTGAGAGGACGAACATGCCAATTGCCGCATTGAATGAGAATGCACTTTCTACATTACCTTCAGGAAGAACCACCTCCCCGAACAGGGCGATATAAAGTGCCATAAGGGCGGCCAGAATAAACCCGGTGAGACTGAGAAGGAGCAGCATTTTTTCATCCCGGAAAAGAGTTTTTAATCTGATTTGGCTGGGGATCACTTGAGTAGTCGTCATCGTCCAATCATTCCTTTCAATCTTTTTAAAGATTATTTATTTATCAATCAATAAATGAATTTGTAAAAGAATAAGCAGCGTAAAGCTGCTTTCTTTAATTTCTGGTTTTACTTTCGGTTTGTTATATTCGCGCTGTACTCGGAAATATCGGGCAAGCATAAGATTTCGGGCAGCTGGAGTACCTCTGCCACTGTCAAGAGCAGACCTGTGGCGAGGAACTGGCTTGCTGCATTTCTGGCATCAGGCACTCCCCCCTTTTCGAAGTTGGCCACGATGGTTTCATGAATAAGGCGGAATTTCTCCCGGACATGTTCACGGATGACGGGTTCTGAAATCGCATGTGCCTGCATCACCATAACTATCTCGTCGCGGTTACTCGCCATAACTTCATCAAAGGCCGCTGCCATCTTCCCCAGGACCTGCTCACCGGACCCTTCCGCTTTCATGAAGCCCTCATATATGCGATTGATGGATTTGTCTATCACTGCCTTAAACAGCTCTTCTTTATTCGCAAAAAAATGAAACACATACGGCTGGGTCACGCCCGCCGCTCTGGCTACCAGAGCCGTTGTCGCTTTATAATATCCTTTTTCCGCGAATATCGCCACGGCTTTGTCTATGATCTGTTCTTTGCGGTCTTCGCGGACTACCACGTCTGCCGCCTCCTTATTTATTAATCAATAAATAAATTTTAATTGTTGAGTGCTATGCTGTCAATAGGTTCCTCTCAACTTTTGCAAACAACAGCAAAAAGGCTGCCTATGCGGTTAAACCGCAGGCAACCCTTCCTTAACCAGTAGTCCTCTGGGACGACTGTCATTCGTATTAAAATTTGTTCAATGTATCGGTTAAGACTGGAACGATTTGCGATTTGCGGGATACAACGCCTTTAAGAACCGCTTTGTTGTCAACCAGCGTCACGTTGTATGCCTGCTCGACAGCTTTGGATAAACGGCCCAGTGCCACACCGATGGAATCGTTGTTAAGGATGTCCGTTACGACGAATACGAACAGATCCAGTCCCTTGCTCTCGATAATCGAGTTAAGAGCGGCTTCAAGCTCTGCCTGACGGGAAAGCACATCGTTCGTGTCTACCGCATTCACTTGTGCGATTTCGACTTTGTATTCGCCCATCTTGAATTCTTTGGCGTCCAGGGATACCAGCTCGGCGATAGACTTGTCACTCAGGTCTGCGCCAGCTTTCAGCATATCCAGGCCATAGCTCTCCAGATTAACACCTGCGATGTCAGCCAGTTCACGGGCTGCAGCGACATCTTCGTCTGTGCAGGTTGGGGATTTGAGCAGCAGCGAATCGGAAATGATAGCAGACAGCATAAGTCCGGCAATATTCTTCGGAACTGATTTGCCATTCTCCTTGTACATTTTATTAAGAATTGTGGCTGTACAACCGACAGGCTCTGCACGGTAGTACAGGGGGCCGCTCGTTTCAAAATTCGCGATACGGTGATGGTCGATGACTTCCGCTACGCGGACTTGGTCGATATCACTTACGCTTTGCTGGCGTTCGTTGTGGTCAACCAGAATAACCGTCTTCACTTCATTTGCTACCGTTTCGACCAAGCGGGGTGCTTCTGCCTTGAACGTGTCGAGTGCAAATTGAGTTTCGCCGCTGATATTGCCCAGACGGACAGCTTCAACGTTGTGGCCTAATTGTGTTTTGAGATCCGCATATGCGATTGCAGAACAAATGGTGTCCGTGTCGGGGTTCTTATGCCCGAAAATAAGTGTTTTCTCCATCATCTTACTCCCTTAATTAATCTGATTTTAGAAGAATGCCTTAAAGAAGGATCTTACTTATTTTGATTATATCGCTAAATCCTCCTTATTCCAATCCTTTTACAGAGAATAGAAAAAATATGAGAATTCAGGTCGAATAAAATGTTAATTTGTACTCCGGTTCTTATCTTAAACTCTTTTTCCGATATAAAGCAAATGAGAGGAACTTCCCAGATTATAAGGATTCTCCGCCTCTTTCATGACAATATCCAATATGCTTCGGAAAGCCTCTTCCCCCTGAGAGCGCCAGTAGTTCCACTGCTGTTCATTCATTGATCCTGCAACACTGCCTGACCCGATCAGCTTGATCGTCTTTAGACTTATAAGCACAAAACTCATCAAAAAAACTTTATGATAGCGCTATCATTATTTGACACTTTTCTCAACGCCGGATTGATATAGTTATCTTGTACCTGGTGAACTGAGTATACAAATGGAGGGATGAACATGGCAGAATTGGAAAACGAGGTTGAATTGCAAGAAGCGGCAGTAATCGGGGAAACAGCAGCTGTCGAGGCTGTCGAAGAGGCAGCAGATGATACGGATGAGGCCCAAGCCGTCCAGGAAGACGAGGCTGTTCCGGAAAGCGATGCCGCTGACGAAGCAGCCGTAGAAGCTTCCCTAGAGACTGCGGCTGATGAAGCTGTGCCAGACGAAGAAACAGCCGAATAAAGTTCAGCATCCCTTCAACTTAATCGACATACAGCCCTAACCAGCCTGTTCCCTGGAAGAGGCTTTGCTAGTATCTTAGGCCCGGGGATTCGCAACACATGGGCATCAGCCACCCGCAAACAAGCAATAACCGCTTCCCTGCGGACAGCCGGGAAGCGGTTAAATGTACAATGTTGTTGCAGGAAGCTTTATTACTTAGTTTGCGATTCCGGCAGATTCTCTTTGCAGAAAGCGTCAACCAGTTGGATTTCATCCTCTTCCAGATCATAATCGAGGTACTTATCCGTTGAACTTTCGTGAAAATCAACTTTGGCGATTCGCGCCCCGCTCTCTTCCACGCTATAAATGACTCTCAGATAAAGTCCGTTAGGCGTATACAGCTCATCGTCCTCCGGAACTTCAATGTCGAGAATAAACTCGTAACGTTGTCCCGCCAAAATACCAAATGGATCTTTTACTACTTCTACACTGTAAGCTGTAATCGTTAGCATATTTGCATCCTCCAAATTCTATCCGTACAGCTTATTATACACTAGAATCTTATCGGATCAATCCAAGTTCTCTGGCTTGCTCTTCTGTTAGGACGAATGCTTCACTCGGCCAGACATCATCTTCCTTGTTCAAACCGAACAGATTCATGACTTCCTGCCAGACACCTTTTTCCAACGCTTCGTTCTGAGTGATCGTAATCTTCATACCGGACACCCCTCTCTTATATCTTGAATTACTATTTATTTACCCAGAAAATGAAAGTTCTAGCCCCCCTCATTTGTTCCCATGTATTAAATATCAGCAACAAAGGTTAACATAGCCTTATATTAAGAGGTCCTATTCTCTGTTGCGGAGAACAACGGATGTCTCGACTTGTCTTTGAGGTACATCCCAGTATTGATGCAGTAACCGTTCTTTTTCCTCACCGGGGACGAGATGAAACCCGTTCTTCTCATAGAAACGGATGGCCCATACAGCAGATGCCCACGTTCCGATAAGGATCGGTCTGTCCTCTTTATCCATTAAATGTTGAAGCAGTTTGCTCCCAATTCCGCCGCTGCGCTGATTCGTTCTCACATAAGCATGCCGGATTAAGGCAGCATCCAGTTTGTCCTGGATTCCCATAACACCCAGTAACCGCCCATCTTCATCCGCATAACCGGAGAAGACAACGCCATTCTCAATTTCTTCCTGCAATTCCTGGAGCGGCATGTATGGTTCGTGATAGCGGTCTTCGGGGATAGTTCCTTTGTAAGCGGCCGCCGCATCATTAATAATGTCGCAGATAGAAGGTATATCTTCTTGATTACAGATTCGGATCATTATTGTTTCCTCCCGGAATCAGAAAATGGATGACGGTTATTAGATCCCCCTAAATTCTCCTATAGAATCCTATAGATAATCCAATAACTCACTTAAATGCTCTACCGCCGCTACAGGATTAACTCTTCTCTCTTTCATGAACGAAATTTTTTTGCCGTAACTGATAAAAGGAATGCCGGCATCATTGGAAGCCTTGCCGTCTATCCAGGAATCTCCTATGGAGATCCAGGCCGAGCGGGTTATGCCGCTGTACGTATCCAGCACATATTCAAAGCCCGATGGCGAAGGCTTCAGAGCCTTCATCTGTTCTCTTCCAACTATCAAATCAAAAAAAGGAGCAATTCCTGTACTATTAAGCGCCTTAAGTGCCGCTTCCCGTGAATTATTTGTCAGGATCACCAGAACATATCGGCCATGAAGTTTCTGGAGCAGTTCTAGCGCTCCGTTCTCTAATCCGGCTCCTTCCATACCTGTAAGTTCATGCTTGGCTGCAATCTTCATGAGCTGCTCATAGGAGGATTCGCTGATTCCTTTCTGCCTTGCATGCTCAATTAAGGTAGAAGAAGTATGGTCAACCACGTTGAAAGAATCCTCAAATACGTGCAATGCTGATAAATAATTGTAAATTTCCGCCTTCATAGCCGGAAAGTCGATCTTGGACTGAAGGAGGGTATTGTCCATATCAAACATAATCCCTTTAACTTCACTCATTTGTGATAGCCCCCTGACTTAAACGAAACGAGTTGGCTGAACCAGTCAAGAAACGGAGCGGAGCCGTTTAACAATGAATGAATAGTCCACATCATTTCAACGGCTGCATCCTCGGCAGCTCTCTTACCTGTATGTATTCGCGCGGTATGGATTGTGAACCTTTGTATGTTACAAAGAGCCCAGGCAGCGTCTGCCTGGGCTCTTTGTGTTGAATGGAATTAACCTTCAAGCAGAAGGGATTCCGGATCTTCCAGCAATTCTTTAACGGTTACGAGGAAACGAACAGCCTCGCTGCCATCAACGATACGGTGATCGTAGGAAAGAGCGATGTACATCATCGGACGGTTCTCCATACGTTCAGCGTCGATAGCTACCGGACGGATCTGGATTTTGTGCATACCCAGAATACCGACTTGCGGTGCGTTAAGGATCGGCGTGGACAGCAGGGAACCGAATACACCACCGTTAGTGATCGTGAAGGTACCGCCTTGCAGGTCGGACAAAGCAAGTGCGTTATTGCGCGCTTTGCCGGCAAGTTCGCCAATTTGTCTTTCGATCTCAGCGAAGCTGAGTCGGTCTGCTTCACGAACGACCGGTACAACCAGGCCTTCTTTGGCAGATACCGCAATACCGATATCATAGAACTGCTTGACAACAATATCCTCGCCGTCAATCTCAGCATTCAGATGCGGGTACTGTTTCAACGCGCCCACAACGGCTTTGGTAAAGAAGGACATGAAACCCAGTCCTACTTCATGCTTGTCTTTGAACGCATCTTTGCGGCGTTTGCGGACATCCAGAATCGCCGTCATGTCCACTTCATTGAAAGTAGTCAGCATCGCTGCCGTATGCTGCGCTTCAACCAGACGCTTGGCGATAGTCGCGCGGCGGCGGGACATTTTCTTGCGCTCTACCGGCTTGCTCGGATCAGCCGCCGGCTGCGAAGCCGTATTCGCGGAACCGGAGTTAGCGGACTTCGGTGCGGAAGGTGCGCTTGCTTGCTGGTTGGAAGTAGATGGTTGAGTGCTGAATGTTTTGACATCATCCGGATACACACGGCCGATTGGATCTTGCGTTCTGACCTGGTTCAGGTCAATTCCGCGCTCTCTCGCCAATTTGCGGGCAGCCGGAGAAGCAGCTACAGCTGCGCTCTCAGCTTCCGCTGATGCTGCAGGAGCTTTGGCCGGCTCGCTTGCCGGAGCAGCCTTCTCCTCAGCTTTAGGCGCTTCAGGTGCGCTAGGCTGGGAAGCTTGTCCGCTGCCTGCGCCGATAAGACCGACAACTTCACCGACGGATACGTTGTCGCCTTCTTGCTTACGGATTTCGGACAGCACGCCATCCTGCTCCGCACTGATTTCCAGGTTTACTTTATCTGTTTCAAGCTCCAGCAGAAGATCTCCCTGGCTGACTTGGCTACCTTCTTTAACTAACCATTTGGAAATGGTTGCTTCCGTGATAGACTCTCCCAATTCGGGTACTTTAATTTCTGACACAGCGTCGTCCTCCTATGAGCAAATTATTCAGGTTGCTTTAATGCGTTAGCGATGATTTGGTTATGTTCGAACGTGTGAACTTCCTGGAAGCCGCTGGCCGGGCTCGAGCGGTCCGGCAGACCGATATACTGCACATCGGCTTTGGACGGTGCGATCGCGCGGATGCGAGGCTCCATGAAGTTCCATGCGCCCATGTTCTTAGGCTCTTCCTGAACCCAGATGATTTCTTTCAGTCCCGTGAAACGCTCCATTACGGCAGCAATTTCTTTATCCGGGAAAGGATACAGCTGTTCTACCCGAACAATTTGCAGCCAGGAATAATCCTTCTCTTTGTCCGCTTCAAGCGCCTCTTCAAGATCGATGGCGATTTTACCGGTGCAAAGAACCAGACGACGGACCTTCTTAGGCTGTTCGCCAAGACCCTGCTGCTCAATAATCGGCATAAAGGAGCCTTCGCTGAACTGCGTGCCCGGAGAAGCTACCCGTGCATTACGGATGAGGCTCTTAGGCGACATAATAATGAGCGGACGAGCTTCTTCACGCTCTGTAATAGCAGCCTGACGGCGCAGGATATGGAAATATTGAGCCGCTGTACTCAGATTCGCAACGGTCCAGTTGTTCTCGGCCGAAGACTGGAGGTAACGTTCCAGTCTTGCGCTGGAGTGCTCCGGTCCTTGTCCTTCATAGCCGTGCGGCAGAAGCATTACGAGACTGGATTTCTGGGCCCACTTCACGCGGCCGGCAGCGATGAACTGGTCGATAATAACTTGCGCGGCGTTGGCGAAGTCTCCGTACTGGGCTTCCCAGATTACAAGCGTTTCAGGCGAGTAGACATTATAGCCGTATTCAAAGCCCAGGATCGAGCCTTCCGACAGCGGACTGTTGTAAATGGCAAACGACGCACGAGCCTGAGGAATCTTATGAAGCGGCGAATAAGTCTCACCCGTCTTGGAATCGTGCAGGACGACATGGCGATGAGCGAACGTACCGCGGCCTACGTCTTGTCCTGTCATCCGGATCGGCTTGCCGTCAGCAAGAATAGTGGCAAACGCAAGCGTCTCGGCCAGAGCCCAGTCAACTTTGCCGCCTTCATTCAATGCGTCGCCACGGCGCTCCAGAATGCGCTGCAGCTTCGGATATACATGGAAATCTTCCGGCCAGGTAATGAGCGCCTTGTTGATTTCCTGCAGCTGAGGAAGCGGAACAGCCGTGTCGATATTCAGATCCTTGTCGAATACGACCACGTTAGCCAGACGGTTGCCGCTGTCTTTATTCTTTACAAGATCGTAAGCTTCCTGCAGTTTAGCCTGCACATCCTGAACCATCTGCTGGTAGCGCTGATCGTCGATAAGGCCTTCCTGCTTCAGTTTTTCCGCATAGGAAACGCTGACGGTCGGATGATTCTTCACTTTCTGATACATGAGCGGCTGCGTTGTTTCCGGATCGTCGTTCTCATTATGACCAAAACGGCGGTAACCAACCAGATCAATCAGGAAGTCTTTCTTGAAACGATTACGGTATTCGCAGGCCAGACGGGCCGCTGCTATACACGCATCCGCATCGTCCGCATTGACGTGAACGATCGGAATTTCGTAGCCCTTGGCCGGATCGCTGGCGTAGTGCGTGGAACGCGAATCCGAGCTGTCCGTCGTAAAGCCTACACGGTTATTAACGATAATATGAATGGTACCGCCATTGCGGTAACCTTGAAGCTTCGTGAAATTAAGCGTCTCCGCTACGATACCTTCGCCAGGGAATGCCGCGTCACCATGGATTGTTATGGTCGCCGCTTTACTTACATCCTGAACGGGATAACCCGGGTTCTCACGGTTATCTTGCGCAGCGCGTGTGAAGCCTTCAACAACAGCTCCTACGAACTCCAGGTGACTCGGGTTGTTAGCCAAAGTCAGTTTAGCTTCAAGTGCATCGCCTTCCTTAATGGAACGCTGCTCACCCAGATGATATTTGACATCCCCCGTCCAACCGTAGTTAATTCCCATCGAACCTTCAGAAGGAATAATATCTTTGTTAGGAGAATGATGAAATTCTTTGAAAATCTTGTTGTAAGGCTTACCTAAAATATGTGCAAGCACGTTTAGGCGGCCTCGGTGAGCCATTCCCATCAGGATATGGCTGGCGCCATCAAGCACCACTTCGTGTACGATCTGATCAAGTATCGGAATTAGAACATCTGTACCTTGAAGAGAAAAACGTTTCTGTCCAACGAATGTACGATGTAGGAATTGCTCAAACTGCTCTGCTTGAATAAGACGGTCAAGCAATTTAATCCGTTCTTCCGATGTTAGAGGCTCAATGGAGGCTCCGGATTCTGCTTGGCGGTTAAGCCAGTCTCTCTCGCTTTCTTCGTGCACATGGCTGAATTCAAACGCGATCGATTGGGAATATGATTTACGAAGACGTTCAATCGCTTCCCAGCCGTTTGCAACATCGGTAGGAGCTTCCTCCCATACGAGTGAAGACGGCAGCGCAATGAGGTCTTCCTTCGTAAGTCCGTAAGTTGCCGGTTCAAGCAATCTTGTATCCGCAGTTGTGCTAAGTCCCAAAGGATCGATATTAGCCGCTAAGTGTCCATAGGTACGAATGTTCCATACCAGCTTGCTGACGGCCATTACTTTCTTCAGCACTTGAGGATTGCTGCTGTCGGTCACTTGGGCTTGTTGCTGCCCGCTTCCAGTTGTTCCGGACTCAGCCGGAGGCGCTCCAAAACGCGCGAAAAGCTCCCGAAAAGTTTCTTCAACCGATTCGGGATTGTTCTGATACTGCTCGTACTGCTCCTGAATGTAACCTAGATTCGGACCGTAATAATTAGCCCACGGCCATCGTCTGTCCTCTTGTCCATTCTTCATAGCTGTAATTTTCCGCCTCACTTTTAAAATAATAGTATTGCTTGCCATTTTCCTATCAATCTAACTAGTACGCGCCGCCCTTATGTCTTAAATCTATAACATGTCCTGGGGGACGTCTTGTGTGATGAAAATTACATCTTCTATTATAGTCCACTATTTCAAAATTTCCAAAGAACTTTCGATTTTTCGGGAAAAATATCGATTTATCGCGAAATTAGGGCAATCTTTTGACAAAAGCCCTGTTTCACTCTACACCATTGCTTACTATTTCTTCATTTACCCGCCCTCTTTTTTCTGGGAAGAGTCCCTTTTTTATGTAACCGGGAAGAAAATAGTCCCTTATGATTTAACGGCAAACCGGACACATAATGTTAGCTTTTATGAAATGAAATTCATAGCTTGCACCTTAACTATATCATAGATATAATAGCATAGTAATCCAATGCATTGTTAATCGAGGTATAGGGAGTGACCTATGAAAATCAATAAAGAACTTCTTAAAGGCAGTACTGTCATCCTCATTCTTTCACTGCTTCGCCGGAAGGAAATGTACGGCTATGAAATGATCAAGGAAATGGAGAAAAGTTCGGACGGGATTTTTGAATTCAAAGAAGGAACTCTCTACCCCATTCTCCACACACTTGAAAAAGAACGCTGGGTCGAAGCTTATTGGAGTGAACATGAAGGTCGCAAACGCAAAAATTACCGGTTAACTGAAAAAGGAAAGCTGCAGCTTCAGGAAAAACAGAAGGAATGGCGGATTTTCAGCGGAGCGGTCGAAAGAGTGATCGGGGAGGGAAATGTGTGAATCTGCTGCTAGATGACGAGAAGGTGAGGCGCTTCCTTAGCAATGTCTGCGCGCAGGTTAGAGCCAAGGATCTTCATTCGGAAATCCGCGCGGAACTGACAGGACATATCGAAGATCTGGTCGAACGGGCTGAAGCCAAAGGAATGTCTCGCGAAGAGGCGATAGCCCAGGCCATTAGTCAAATGGGCAACCCGGCCGAAATCGGACGCGATTTGCATAAAGCACACAGGCCGCAAATCGAATGGGGTATGCTGGCGATCATCGGGGTACTGACGGCTCTTGGCTTGTTTGCGATGTTTGCGCTGGACAGTGCACAGTTACAAAACCGGGGAATGCGTACTATAGGTATAAGTTTTATGATGACACAATTAAAATTTATTTTAATAGGTCTTTTAGCAGCAGCGGGCGTTTGGTTTTTGGACTACAGGAAATTACAGCGGTTTTCAGTGCTGTTATTTGTGGGAACGGTTTTTCTGCTTTTGTTTACGACTTCTCAGAGAAATTCCCTTATAAATGGTTCTTTATACTTTTTAAACATTGGAGAATTTTCATTTAACGCAGTTAACTTTTCCTTATATGGCTTTCTCATTGCAGCAGCAGGCATGAATTTCGCTAAAATAAGAAGCCTCCCGGAGTTACTATTTCGCATCGGACTTTGCGGATTCTTACCGTTGTTTATTTATTTCCAAATGAATTCATACATGCCCGCTCTTATCTATACGATCGGATTCGCCTCCCTTCTCTACTATACGCGGCGCAAATGGTGGCCTGCTGCCGTCTTTATTGCCCCTGTTGCCGTTGCCGGACTTTTTTTAATTGCTCAGAAACCGCATTTGTATAACCGGTTAATAAGCATAAGCTCGAACTCCGGTAAGGATAACAATTATCAAACCATGAATTCTATCGAGGCCATTCAATCTGGAGGATGGTTCGGAAAAGGGTTTGGGGTATGGAATAACACCCTGCCTGCCATATACTCAGAGGCGATTCTGCCCTATTTAATGTACGCCTTCGGCTGGATCATGGGCATCATTATTATAACATTAGCTCTTATTTTCATCACAAGACTTGCACAAATTATTAAGCGAATCGAGGATTCATATGGCCGCTCAATCGTTTTTGTCATCTCTGTCCTTATAACCATTCAGTTCTTGTGGACGATCCTCATGTCCATCGGTCTTGTGCCGTATACCTCAATTTCTCTACCGTTCATCTCCTTTGGAGGCAGTCAATTGCTGCTTCATTATGTTTCATTCGGGCTCGTACTTAGTGTCTATAAAAGGATTCATATGATACCTAAGCTGTCGACCGGTTAACTGGGCTGCGGCTGATCTGGTAGGGGTGCTGTGCTAACGCATGAGCCAGTCTTATCTATCATGATCTCATGGAAAAAGCCTGCAGGCCGTTCCTGTTAAGGAAACTGGGCTGCAGGCTTCTGGGAACCGCTGCGGCGGTTCTTTTTCCATCTAAATCTTATACTAATTAACCGTTACGTATACTTTGGTCGATTTCTTCGCATAAGTAACCGTAATCGTTGCCTTGCCTTTGCCGATTGCCCGGATGACCCCGTCCTTCACATCCGCGATCCGAATGTTAGAGGTAGACCATAGTCCGTTAACAGATACGTCCTGCTCCGACAAATCGTCGAAGGTAGCAATCGCTTTGATATTTACTGTCGACCCGGCTTTCAGATCAACAGTGATCTTGTCCGTCTTCAAATATTTCAGTTTATCGACTTCAACCGGAATGGAGATGCTTTTGCCGCCGAATGTTGTGGTCACGGTCGCAGTTCCTGCGCTCACGCCCGTTACTTTCCCCTCGCTGACATCCGCAATTTTGTAGTTGCTTGCCTTCCACTGCGCGCTCGAAGTTACGTCTTTTTTGCTGCCGTCCGAAAGCGTAGCCGTCAGCTTAATTTGTACGGATGAGCCGGATTTCGTCGACACAAAACGCTTATCCACTTCCAAAGAAGAAACCACTCCGATTTCTACCGGAATCGTGACCGTTTTGCCGCCGTATTTAGCCGTGATCGTTGCTTTACCGCGTGACACCGGTGTAACGACGCCATTATCTACCGTCGCTACAGCCGCACTGCTTGAGCTCCACTCCGCATCTTTCGTTACGTCTGTAGGAGTTCCGCTTGCATCTGTACCTGTCAGAGTAATGAATTTATTCTCACCCAGATCAAAATTCAAGAAAGAAGGATTTGCCGTCAGCTTATCCGCCATGTCTACTTGAACTTTGAAAGTAACCGTCTTGTTCCCAAAAGCTGCTGTAATCGTCGCTTCGCCCGAGGCCGCTGCCTTCACAACCCCTGCGTCAACCGTTACTGCTTTGTCATTGGAACTGGTCCAAACCGCTTCCTTCGTTACCTCTTCTTTGGTACCGTCGGAATACGTCGCCGTTACATCAAGCTTTTGTTCAGCCCCCTTCTTAAGAGAAAAGGTTGTTTTACTGCTGGTGGTCAACGTCTTCAGAACGCCTACAGACACTTGAACGGCTACCGTTCTGGTTCCGTACTTGGCTGTAACCGTCGCCGCACCTGTGCCGACGCCTGTAATGACGCCTTTACGAACTTCTGCGATTTCGGAAGAGCTGGACGTCCAGTCCGCTTTATCCGTTACATCTTCTACTCTTCCATCGCTGTATATCGCACTCAGCGTTACTTTCTCATAACTGCCTATTTGAAAGTTAACGTTCTTAAGACTTGCTTTGATCGTGTTCGGGATATCTACGGATACATGAATCGTGACTCTTTTGCCGCCATAGCTAGCCGAAACATTCGTTTCACCGGCTTTACGCGCAGTAACTTTACCATCTTTTACACTGACAATCGAATCGTCATCGACCGACCATTTTGCTTCGCCCGCTACGTCTTCTTTGGTATCATCGGCATAGGTAGCCCACAGGATGATCTGCTCGTCTTTGCCTGTTTGCAGGAACAACGGTTCCTTATCCGCTTCCAGACGCTTGGGAACGTCCACATCTACAATAACGGAAACCGTTTTGGTACCATATTTAGCTGTAATCGTTACTTCGCCTGTCGCATTCGCAAAAAGCTTGCCTTTTACGACGCTCACGATATTCTCATCGCTTGAAGACCACTCAGCACGGGCTGTAACATCGTCCGTACCGCCATCAGCATACGTGGCAGTCAGCTTCAATTCTTCTGTGGTGTTCTTTTTAAGTAGTACAATTTCCTTGCCCAGATCCAGCTTGACGGCATTGTCTACATCCACTTTAATTTCCGTGGATTTCGTGCCATAGCTCGCGGTGATTGTTGCTTTACCAGGTCCGTAACCGGTCACTTTACCTTTCAGCACATCCGCTATGTCCGGATTATCGGATTCCCACTCGGCCAGGTCCGTCACATCCTCCGATGTTCCATCCGGATAAGTCGCCATCAAAGTGACGGTATCCGTTTCTTTAAGCAGCATAGATATTTGAGACTTGTCGGGATCAACCCGTTTGGCGACTTCAATGCTTACCGGTACAGAAACGGTCTGATTGTTATACTTCGCTGTAACAACTGCCTTTCCTGAGCTTTGGCCCGTTACCAGACCATTTACGACAGTAGCGACAGAACCATTGTCAATATTCCATTCCGCTTTCTTAGTGACGTCTTCATTCGTACCGTCATCATAGTAGGCCTTTAATGTAATCTGTTCAGATTTACCCTTGCGCAAATCGATCGTTTGTATGTCTTTAATAAGGGAACGGACGTGTTTACTTACGGTCACGTTCACGATCACGGTTTTTCCTTTGTGAGTAGCCGTAATGACGGCCTTTCCTTCTTTCTTCGCCGTTACCGAGCCCGCATATACGGATGCGATATCCGGTGAACCTGAAGTCCAGTCGGTTTTGACGGTAACATTCTCAGTCGCACCGCTGTCATAGACGGCAGTTGCTGTCAAAGGGGCAGTACCGCCAACTTCCATTGAAAGTTCGTTTTTGTTCAGTACCAGACTGGAAACTTCCAAAGCCATAGCACTCATAGCGCCGAAGCTGCCTGATACCAATGTTAATGTTAGGAATAAAGCCATAATTCTCATTGCCCGCATCATTTCATCTCCTAGTCTTTATTGTCGGTCATATTTCGGAAATCCGATTGTAATCTTACTTGTTTGAGCTGTTCAAATAAGCTGAGTGTTTTTCATGCCGAACCCGAACATTAAACTCGACGTCCTTGTCAGTACCTGGAAATCGTAATCCCCCTTTTAGGTAAATCTGTTCGCCCGGCACAATTTCGGCGTCTTCCAGAGGAGTATTCGATTAACACTCCGTTTGGCTGTTAACCTTTTGCTGGTTCCAACGCCTCTACTACTATCGGCAAATGAATACTGAAACTTTAGGAAAAATCTCCGAAACATGCTGATCTATGCGGAAATTCACTCCACGATCCTAAGCTAAGACAGCAAAAAGACCCTCGTGAGGGTCTTTTCAAATGAATCATGCGGTACTCCAGATAAAGAAGAAACGAAGCGCATTCACAAAATTTAAGGAGAGCAATCGAAGCCTCGCCGCTCTTAGCGTTCGATAATTTGTTCGCGCCTTGGACCGACGGATATAGTCCGGATCGGCACGCCGACCAGCTTTTCCACGAGGAGAACATATTCTTGAGCAGCGTCAGGCAGATCGCCGAATTGGCGGATGGAAGAAATATCGCAATTCCAGCCTTTTACGTTCTCATAGACCGGCTTAGCCTGATCCAGCCGTGCCGATACCGGAAATTCCAAGGTTCTGCTTCCATCGAGCTCATAGGCTGTACAAACCGGGATTTCCTCCAGATATCCTAAGACATCCAGATTGGTCAGAACGGCTTCGGTAGCTCCCTGAATCCGGCAGCCATACCGGGTTGCGACAGCATCGAACCACCCCATACGCCGCGGGCGTCCTGTCGTAGCACCGAATTCCCCGGCATCCCCGCCCCTTTGGCGCAATTCAGCGGCGCTCTCTCCTTCTATTTCGGAAACAAAAGGGCCGGCGCCTACACAGCTTGAATAGGCTTTCGTTACCGCGATAATCTGTTTAATGGCATAAGGAGGAATTCCCGCTCCAACAGCAGCAAAACCGGCTAGTGTCGAAGAAGAGGTCGAATAAGGATAAATACCGTGATCCGGATCTCTCAGTGCTCCGAGCTGCCCTTCCACGAGTATGCGCTCCCCGCGCTTCACAGCTTCCTGCAGAAGAACCGATGAATCCACAACATAAGGCCGGATCTGTTCCGCTTTGTCTGCGAACTGTTGAACAATTTCGTCCGCATGCACAAGCGGATGGCCATACAAATGCTTCATGAGAGTGTTCTTGGCTGCCAACGAAGCTTCCACTCGCATCCGCAGCCTGTCTTCATCGAACAAATCGGAAACTTGAATACCGAGTTTCGACACTTTATCCGAATAGAAAGGGGCAATCCCCGATTTGGTGGAGCCGAACTTTAGATCCCCCAGCCGCTCCTCTTCCAATTGGTCCAATAATTTATGATACGGCATAACGATTTGAGCCCGGTCCGATATGCGCAGAATCGGTTCAGGGACGCCTCTGTCCGTCAGCCCTTTTAACTCGTGAAGAAAGTCATCTATATTCAGCGCCGTACCCGGACCTATAATGTTACACACCCCCGGGTAAAAAACGCCGGAAGGAAGAATGTGCAGCGCAAATTTGCCGTAAGGATTGAGAATAGTATGGCCTGCATTGCTGCCCCCCTGATACCTGACTACGTATTTGGACTGTGCCGCAAGCACGTCCGTGACTTTCCCCTTGCCCTCATCTCCCCAATTAGCGCCGACAATTGCCGTTACCGTCATATCATTAATCAGACCTTTCTGCTTGGAATCAACTCTTACATTCAGTATAATTTGGAGTGTCTTATAAATAAAATGAATATTACTTATACAGACCATAAAGGTGGTTAATGTCTTGTTTGAAAACTTAGAAGGGTACCGCGTCTTTTACTACACGGCAAGAGCAGGCAGTTTTACCCGCGCTGCCGAGCACTTATGCATTACTCAGCCTGCCGTCACCCATTCAATCAAGCAATTAGAATCCAGGCTGGGCGTTCAGCTATTCTTCCGTACATCCAAAGGTGCCGTATTAACCCATGAAGGAAACGTGCTTCTGCAGCATGTCGGCAAGGCTTTTAATTTTATCGAGTCAGGTGAGCGCAAAATAGCGGATATACGTCAACTCATGGAAGGCGAGATACGGATCGGAGCAGGCGATACCCTCAGCAAACATTATTTGCTTCCGCATCTTAAACAATTCCATGACAAGTATCCCGCCATCAAAATTCAAGTGACGAACCGGACGACACCCGAGACTCTCCTTTTATTAAAAGAAGGCCGGATCGACCTGGGTCTAGTTAATTTGCCTTTACAAGACAAGCACATTCACGTCCAGGAAACTCTGATTCTTCATGACTGTCTTGTAGCAGGCCCCCAATTCGAAGAACTGACGGAGGGCCGTTACACCTGGGAGCAATTATCCGGGTACCCCATTCTTTTACTGGAAAAAGGAAGCCGTACACGGGCATCTTTCGATAGCTATACCAAACAATTGGGGTTGGACATTCAGCCGGAGATCGAATTAGGCAGTCTCGATTTGCTGCTTGAATTCGCAAGTATGGGATTTGGTCTGGCTTGTGTCGTTCGGGAGTTTGCCCGGGATGACCTCATTCGGATGGGACTAGGTGAGGTTCGCCTGGAGCACCCCTTACCACCCCGGAAGGCCGGTATCATCACACTAAAAGATGTACCCCTGACCACCGCTGCCAAACGTTTCGTTGAATTACTTACTAAATGACGCCTGGTGACCACTAGAAGTTCTTCACTTTTTTTATTTGTTCGCTTGTCAGCTTTTTTAAGACCCCGTATAATAACAAAGCAAACATACGTTTGCCAAAACTATCCTGGTCAGTCTACGGAGGTCTTATGAAAGGTACAACACATCTTATGATCGGCACGGCTATCGGCCTGACCGCTTCTGCTTTTCAACCGTTTACTGTGCAGAATTTCGCCTTATACATAACCGTTGCGGCATTCTCAGCATTAAGCGCTGATCTGGACGGGCCAAGTATGCTAAGCAGCAAACTGAGCAAAATCTCCAAAATGCTCCGTGAATTTTTTCTTTGGGGCGGAGCTATTTTTCTCGCGGGGGTTAGCTTTCAATACTTCGTGCAGCATCTGTTCTATCCCAAGCTAATGACTGCGGCCGTTATGATATTCCTCATCGGTTTTGTAACCAAACAGGGATTTATCCGTAACGCTTTGGTCAGCGTTGTCGGGATCGCACTTATTTATATGGGCTGGGTCATGACGATGAGGTGGTTGATCGGACTCGGTATATTCGTCGCCTGGGCTCCTTGGCTGAAGCACCGGGGGATGACTCATACAGTCTGGGCACTGGCCTTCTGGGGAGCTATCGGTTACGAGCTCGAGCAGCAGCTTCAAATTGAAGGTATCATGTTCGTTGCTTTTGCCGGTTATTTCTCCCATCTATTCGCGGATACCTTGACACCAAGCGGTGTGAAGTGGCTCTATCCGATCTACAGGAAATCCATTAAGATTCCTTTTCTGTAGGTCAAAGATAATCCTTACTTAACTGTTGAGTGCAAATGTACATAGGGAGCACACGAAGAAGTATCCGCGCACCTTTCGGATACTTCCCTCCTTTATGACACGTTAATCACGAACTTTGCCTGTGATAGCTTAGCAATCCAGATCCCTCTCTGTACTGTATAGACAGGTCAAGATATTCCGGTTCCGCTCATTAACGAATTCAAGCTCTTTCTTCATCCCCAGCTTCTCGGCCGTCTTCCGGGATGCAGTATGATTGTATGGCATGTTGGCAACTATCCGGTTAAATCCTAACCGACTCTGGCCATAATCCAGGCACGCCTGCGCCGCTTCCGCACCATAGCCTTGCTTCCAATACCGGTGATCGATTATATAGCCCAGATCGACTTCCACTTTCCCGTTGATTTCTAAATGTCCGAAGCCGCAGTCTCCAATCATTTTATTGTTCCCGATTAGAGCTGTAACCCATCTTCCATAACCGAACTCCTTGTAATTTGATGCACTCTTTACCATCCACTTCCTAACCTGCTCCACGCCGAAAGGTTCGGGCCAGAAGGACATCGTTTGTGGATTGGAGAATATACGCAGTGCATCTTCATAATCCGACTCTTCGTACTCTCTCAGAATTAGCCTGCACGTTGTTACTATTGTGTTCATAGGACCTCCATTAATAAAGATTTTTTGATAGTCTGTCAGGAAATTAGTTCAATCATTTCCCGGGCAAGCGCACAAATCGATAAGTTTAGCGCCAGAATGACAAATCATTCACTCTTCTGCAGCAACAACGAGTCTGTTGTCGGATGCAGCAATCTGTCTGAGGTTTCCGGATTCAAAGAAGATCATTTTGCCCCTCGGCTATCTTCTTTAGTTCTATATTTCTGTGGTTAATGAAGCTTTCCATATATCTTCTTAGAATCAAGCGCTCCACCAGCCACCCGATCATGCCGAAAGGCGCTTCGAATAGAAGCGTATCCTTCATCAACGTTCTGGAATCGTTCAATTCAACAAATTCATGTGTATGTTTAAGACTTTTAAAAGCTCCTCTGAGCATGGAATCGACAAATATATACGGTCTCTTAAATTCTGTGATTTGAGACGTTAATTTCTGCCGTACTCCCAAATGCGTCGCTTGAAAAGTTACGGTCTCCCCAGCGCCGATACAACCTGTTACAGTCCCCCTAATTGCTTTTTCTCTTGTATGTTTCCATACGGTCCTGGTATGAACGTCAATGTTGCTGGCTAAATCGAAACACCGTTCAATGGGTGCATCAATTTCAATTTCAGTCGTAACCTTAATCATCTTATCCCGCCCCTGCTACTGGTCTCTAGACTTCATTATATATAAAAAAGTCCCGCAGCTTCCACAAAGGAACGCAGAACTCATATACTTGACTTCATTTATCTAATATCTGTTAGTTAACACCGTAAATCATAGTCATCCAATCTATTGCAGCTTTTCCAATTCATCTTCTGTAAAATTCTTTATCGTCTTGTCTTTAGCAAATTTGTTCTCGTTATAAGCGCGGGAATTATTCTTTGGAATAGATAGGCTTTTCCATTCACTTTCCTTCAATAGCTTCGCTGCGTAGATCATTTGGCCGATATGATAAGGATAATGAGCCAATTGGCGGCTTAGTGCTTCCATAATGGTATGCCCTTCATTCCGTATATAAATAATCTCTGTTAACTGATTAGGCTCAGTGGAATCAAGTGCGCCCAATAAGCATCTCCAGCCCTCTTCCCAGATCAGAAGCAGCCGCTCCAAGTCCGGGATGTCGTTCTCGAATTCACCATCTCTGTCTCGCCATTCTTTTTCGCCGTCCGTTGTGCGGAAATCCGTCCATCTGGATATCATGTTGCCCGATAGGTGCTTAACAATAGTAGCGATACTGTTGCTGTTCTCGTTAGGTCTGACGAATAACAACTCCGGCGTCAACTGATCCATTGCTTTTTCTCCCAGCGTTTTGTAATACAGAAATTGTTTCTTAAGCGTATCTAAGAAAACTTGATTGCTGTCCATTTCAACCTCTCCTTTTGCGGTTTAACTGACTGCCGTAAGCAGCAGCCATACTATGATACTGCCCATGTAACAACGTCTCCTTTGCGGATTTTGATAAACTCTTCTTGTCGTAAAAGCTTCGCATGGACTGCGCGTTCTACCGGAATTTCTTGTAAATCAGGAATCTGACCTTCATTATACCCGTCAATTTGCACATTTGGGAATAACAAGAAGACGATTCCAATCCATTAAAGAACGGAACCATCTTCTATGTTAGAGATACTATTTCAAGGCGGACATTATTCGAAAGCGGAAATCATGCTTCCTGTGAAGGATGCAGAAGTACGGACTCCCTGCCACGCTTAACAGCTATCATCACGACAGTCAGCTCCGCTAAAGTACCTAACGACTGGGCAAAAGCTCCAATCATTCCGTTCCATCCTGGCGTCATCACGATGAGGATGATCAATGTACTGAGCATAACGCTTACGTTAGCAGACTGGGAGTACACCATCGTTTTTGTTTGTCGGCGCAGCATGAGAATGCCGTTCCCGTAATCCAGCCAAGGAAAGACCAGTGTTAAGATCAGGAACACTCGCAGGGCTTTGATTATTTCAGTCAGCAAACGGTCACTTACACCGATCACGTTACTAAGAAACCACGGGCCTGCTTCTGTATAAGCAAGAATGCCAACAAGTACTGATGGGATAAATGCGATCATCAGGACGAACGAAGTCACCCGTCCCGGATTGATCCGGTAGAAGTTCAATACGATTTGATGAATGTAGGAAAAAAAACTTTGCATCAGCTGCGTCAAATTGAAAGCAATGGCGAATGCCGCAATGGCTATCTCCGCATCCCCTGCTTTTCCGAGCATCGCGTTAAGGGCAGGTCCGATCGTGACCGCAATAAAAGACGAGAACAATAGGGGCCGGTAAAAACGGAAAACATCCGCTGGCTTCTCTACACTATGCCCGGGGCTCTTCTCCGGAATTTTACGTTTAAGAAGTGAGCTTCCTTCCCAGAAAGCAACTGCGCTTTCTATCATCATGCCAACAAGAAAAATAATTGCCCCGACACTGCTGCCCTGTACTCCCGGTCCCAGAATAAAGAACTGAGCGACCGCGTACATACCGATTAAACGGACCACCATCCCTATCGTGAGCCAGAAGGTCCTTTTGTTGTATATAATCAATCCATGATACAAACAGCGCAGACCCGAGAAGAAACTAACGAACATGAGGATCCGGTACACATTCAACACATTCTCAAGCTGTGACTCGCCGATTCCAAAAATAGCGCCGATCATCCAGCGTCCTGGCGGTAAATAAGAGAAAGCCAGACCGACTACCATAATGGCGGCAAACACGTACACTGCCACTGTGCGCATAGCCCTGAACGATACACGATCTCGAACTAGTGCCGAGCAAGTTTGGCGCAGTAATGTTGCCGGTTTTTCCGTAATTCCGAGCAAACTCATGGCTATCGCGTACCCGGCAATCACATATTCGGGATCAGGAGAACGCGCAAGGGTACTGTTAATGATGGAATGGGATAATGTAACCAGACTTGCCGAAATTCCCAAGGGCACGAAGAAAATTAACATTTTCCAGAAAGTGACCGTTTCTTTCAGGGAATGAGGGGACTTCGCATTCCCCTTATACTTGTCATTCTCGCCCTCTTCCTCAATGATCAAGATGTCGCTTGCAACTGCAGCCGGCTGAACATCTGTATCCCCAACCCTCCGCAGACCGGGAATTTGCACAGATTCCTTACTCTCTTCCGGCTTTCGTACATTCGCAGCATGTAAAGCTTGTACAGGACTGCTGCTGTCCTTCTTATCGTGGGATTCATCGTCTGACATATGGGGTCTCCTTACCCAACCAGTGTAGGAACAATTAATAGACCGAGATCTTAACCTAACCCGATTGTAGCATAAATTGGCGGATCGTCCCCTCAAATTGTTAAAAGTTCGTAAATAAAGCAAACAGACCTTTCTCCTCGGAGAAAGATCTTAACAGAGTGAACCATTTTCATTTAAGGTGCCCACCAGTTCCACTTGCCCATCAGCTTCATCAGTGAAGGCACCAGAATCAACCGGATAATCGTCGCATCTATAAAAATAGCAGCGGCGATACCAATGCCGAGCTGCTTGACTCCAACCACATCTCCCAGCGCAAATGGTAATGTTACCGCGATCATGATGGCAGCTGCTGAAGTAATGATACGGCTGGTCGAGGCAGTCCCCAGGAGAACCGATGCGTGATTATCACCGGTGATCCGGTAGCTCTCAGCGATTCGTGATACGAGAAATATCCCATAATCCATACTGATCCCAAAGACAAGACCAAATATAAAGACTGGTATCATTATGGCAATACGGCCGGGCTCCGTGCCAAGGCCCCATTCTTCCGTGCTGAATACCCATGCCAATATCCCAAACGAAGCTCCGAGACTAAGAAAATTCATTAGCACGGTTTTGATCGGTACGAGAATGGAGCGGAAAGCTAAAAATAATACGATCAAATTCGATCCGACAATAAATAGAAGTGCTCCAGGTAAATATTCAAGAATGGTATCTCTAATTTCTTGCTCATATTTAGCCTTGCCTCCAAGCAAGAAAGTAATGTTATTCCCGTGTGAATTTTTATCCGGAGTCTGTTCAACCTGTAATCGATGATCGATAAGTTTACTCTTCACACTATCACGTATTTCCGCTAAGGAATGATCACCTTTTCCTAACCGCTCCCATTTCCGAACCCAATTGATCGCTTGTTTAGAATCAGCCGCATTTTTAAGCTTTACAGCTATTAACATTCGATTGTTGTGCACAAAATGCCTGGTGTAAGACTCATATAATTTGAACAGACCCGGTTTAGCAGCTAGTTCAGCCCATTGATCCCCAGACAAGCCTCTATGAGAAAAAACAGAATCGACACGCTGCACATCCGGATCTGTAGCCAGTATCTGTGTTAGCATATGTGCGTTTATCCAATCTTTTTCTTCTAACCGGTCCCCCCTGCCCTCCAGAAGCAGATATACAGTTTCCTCTAGGGGGCCGTCAAAATGTGTATGGAGCACGTCAGCAACAAAGCGGGATTCCGCCTTCACCGGCAAGGAGGTCTCATCCGGAATCGACACCTTCATCGCCAAAACGGGAAGTGTGCATACAACAAGCAAAAGACAGGAAACAACGACCATGCGAATCGGCCTCTGCATGACATAGTACGTCATAGAATGCATTAAATTTGCATGTGACAAGCTCCGACTTCTGCGGGTGCCCCGGTTTTCTTTAAGAACGTAACCCACAGCCAAGGAAAGCAGTGCAGGCAGCAGTGTAAAGGTAAGCAGAACAGATACAACGAGGACTACAACCGCTCCAGCCGCAACTGTACTGAAGATCGGCAGAGGAATGAACATGACCCCTGTCAAACCAAGCAATACACAGCCCGCGGATAGCAGTACAGCCCGGCCAGCCGTCTTCATCGTAACCGACATCGCTTCCTCCGGACGATGAAACCGGATTTCCTCTCTGAACCTGCTGACTACGATTAGAGCAAAATCTACACTCAAAGCAAGCCCCGCCATCGGTATTACGTTATACACGAAATTAGACAACTCCACATGAACACCTATCGCGTACATGATTCCCATTGCAATAACTACGCCGGATACCCCGATCAACAGAGGGATGACGGCCAGTACCACACCGCCAAAAGCAATAAGCATGATGATGAATGCCGCTGGTATTCCAATAAGCTCAGCTTTCTGCAAATCTGCTGTACTGGCAGCGTTCACATCTTCTTGAACTGCTGCTTTACCCGTTATTTTCACTGAAATGTGAGGATCTTCCGGCAGCAGCTTGCGAAGCTCTCCAAGTACCGCTCTCATTTCATGGGGCTGTTGTCTAAATGCGGCTAATGTATAGGCGAAATTACCTTCTTGCCTGTCCTCCCTCTCCCACGAAGACTCGGCAAACATAAATCCGGAAATACGCTGTAGAGACGACTCTATCTGATAAGTAACCTTACGAAAATAATCCGAATTGACCCCGCCTTCATTCTCATACAGAAGAATAACAGGGTCTGCCGGGATTCCGAATTCAGACGCAAGTTTATTCTGCACTTGATGGTAGGAGCCTTCAAGCTGCAGACCATGTCCTTGGAGGACGGAAGGCAGCTTGAAGGCGTAGTATCCGCCGAAGACTAGGAAGATCAGAACAAGCCCGATAATTCTCGCCGGTCTTCGAAAGGAGAGTATGGCTAGCTTGTGTGCGCTCATACTCCACACCCCTTTCGTTCATATTGACCGGCAGGAAATACTCGGGCTAGCGTTCCGGTTTCAGACGGGTGGCTTGGATAAGCCCCGCTGCCAGGGCCGGGGAGAGCTGAGCCAAGCCCATCACAGCCCGTGGCATCCAGCTTACGCCGAGGGCAGCTTGCAGCAGCCGCCCCCAGCGGAGCGGGCTGTTGAATTCTCGCTGCAGCGCGGCGGTGTATCTCTCTTCCCAGAGGGCGAGACCGATCTCTCCAAGCAGGTAGCTGTTTGCCAGCGGCGCACACAGTGCAGCCGAGCGAAGCGCCATCGACATTCCGTCACCGCACAGCGGCGGAATCATGACGGTGGCGTCGCCGACCTGCGGGATGACATCCCACGCAGTAAGCCCGCGCTGCAGGTCGACTGGCGCCACGGCCGCCTGCGAGCCGGCCACCGGAGCAGCCGGCTCCAGCCGCTGCTGCAGCTTCGGATTCATTCTCGCCGCCGCGGCGATAATCCCGGCAACCGAAGAATCGGTTCCCCGGACAAGCTCACGCGGCAGCAGCGCCGCGGCGTTCACGATCCCGCCCTCGACAGGTGCGAGGCCTACATAGCCGCCGGGCACGAAATACAGCTCGACGGACGACCCCATCCCGATGCCTGTGAAATGAGACTTCACGCCTACGTGCGCAGTTCCGCCTGCAGCCGGAAGACGCCGGTTCGCGCTATATACTGGCTCTGCTCCGGCAGAGCGGCTGGCTGCGCGAACCGTTGTTCCCGGCTGCCCGATGAGATCAGCCCCGCCTCTCCAGCCTGCGCCTGTAACAGGCACACGCCGGCCTGCCCCCCATGCCGCGATAACTGCTCTCGCTTCAAGCTTGAAGTTATGCCCGTGCCTCCTGACTTCAATGGTGTACCCGTGGCCCTGAGTAGAATGAGCAGGATGAACAGGAGGAGCATGGATACCCGTCACGGTGGATGCCGTATACACCTGAGCCCCTGACTTAACCGCAGCCTCATGCAGGGCTGCGTCCAGGCAGTAGCGGCTGATGCCGATAGCCCGTCCAGGCAGTGGAATGCGTACGGAGCTTCCTCCGCTCTCAACAAGATATGCCTCTGTTATGGTGCGAGGGCCAAGGCTTTCGACCAGCTGCAACAGGCCGCACTCTTCCAGCGATTGAAGAGATTCAGGCGAAAGAAATTCACCGCAGACCTTGTGCCTCGGGAATTGCTGCCGGTCGATTAAAGAGACGCTCCAGCCCATATCCGCCAGCATCTTGGCCAGTGTACTTCCGGCGAGACCTGCACCGAGAACAGCCACATCTACTTTATCTATCATCTGGCTCAGCTCCGCTGATCAATATTGTATTCGGCTTTCTTTGATTCCCAGCACCACCCGGATCGTTGACCATCGCTAAGCCGGCTCACTTAGGAATAACCACTGCATGCCGGAACAGCGGCCTCCACGAGATGTGAAAATTCGAGACGGCCAGCTCAGATTCCAGCTTCTTCCATTCGGAAGACCGGAATCCCTTGGCAACCGACAGCGGACCGTCATTCAGAATATAACGGTTCCTGGAAATAAATCTTGTAGTGAGCCACACGGCCGCCCAGGCAATCCAGTGCCGGTGTATATCGTTAAGGACGACACCGTACCGTGAAGCTTCTCGCATACTTTGCACCGCAGCGGCAAGCTCATCAGAGGCGAAATGATGAACAAACTGAGTGCCCGTCACAATATCTGCGCACTGTACGGGCAAGGCAAACAAGTCTCCACGTACGACCTGTACACGGGGCTCGTTCTCAAACAGCTTACGGGCCTCCCGGCAGGCTTCGTCCGTAATATCCATAAGTGTAATCTCCAGTGCGATTCCGTTCCGGTCCGCCCAGCGGAGAAGCTGCTGATTAACATCTCCCGATCCCGCACCAATATCCAGCACAGTCAAACTCCCGGGCTTTCCGGCCGCGATCCACAGCCTGTGTACCCCGTATACGGTCGGCCCTGCTGCTGCAAAAATTTTATTCAGCAGCCGCAGATGAACCAAAGCCTCTTGCAGCTCTTCCCCGCCTGTTGTCAGATCATCCATCAATTCCGGCTCCGCAGCCCGCAGCTTCAACCGCTTAAACATATAGTTGATCCGGTTTTGGCATGACTTGTGCTCCAGAGGGGATATAGGAGATACGGAGCAGCTCCGCCGTTAAACCCGGCCCGAATGCCAAGGCAACGCCTTCCGCTTCGGCGGACTGATCTGCTGCCAGACGTTCTCTTAATTCACGAAGCACGAACAGCAAAGTAGCCGATGACAAATTGCCAAAATTACTGAGAACAGTACGGCTCGGACTCACTTGCTCATCGGTCAGCCCGTACATCGCCTGGACAGCGTCGACAATTCCTCTGCCCCCAGGATGAATCGCCCACAGCTCAGGCAAATGATCGGCGCCTAACAAACGTTCTACTTCGGCTGGTATGTACTGACTAATATGCTTCGGAATATGAGGTGAAAGATACAAGTTGAAGCCGTGATTCCCTATTTCCCATACCATTTCTTCGGCCGTATCCGGCAAAAGCACAGACCGGTAGTCGCCCAGTGTGAATACTGCCTGTTCTTGAGGCTGCTTTATTCCTGGAACCGCTACAACACAAGCGGATGATCCATCACCGAAGAAAGAAGCCCCGAAGAGATCCTCCCGGCGGGCAGATGGCTGTATATGCAGGGTGCATAATTCAACGCAGACAATGAGCACCTTAGCCTGCGGCGAAGCACTCACCAGATCTTTTGCCATACAGATCGCTTTCAAACCGGCGGCGCAGCCTTGGAATTGGAACGGATACCGGACGATATCCCGCTCGAGACCCAACTGGTCGATTAACGCACTGTCAAGTCCGGGCAGGAATTGTCCCGTACAGCTGACAGTTAACAGGTGTGTGATCTCCGCTGACTTAGTGCCGCTGTCCGCCAGTGCTTGTCCGGCTGCTTCAAGCGCTAGAGGAACCGATTCTTTTTTATACAGCTGCATGCGCTCTTCGGTTGAAGGAACCTCATCCAGAGATTCACGGATCAAGTACCGGCACTGTTCCGGGGGCTCGAGCAAATTAGGCTCGCAGGTAAAGCGGTTTACAACCCCGCATTGGTGAAAGATCCTTCTCGCCCAGCGGGCAGAGTCCGGATAATCCTGTAATGCCTCCGCTAACCGGGAGGCAACCTCCCGCTGTTCCAGACGGTAAACAGGAACAGCGGTCCCGATTCCAAGTATGGCGGGTTTAATCGATATCTGTTTCATCCCGTGCCCATCCCCTCATTCAATGAATACAAAGGTTAACCCAACTGTACGCGGACAGTAATGGAACAAGCTTTACGTATATGTATTCATAGGAAAGACTAATTAGTACTATACTCGTACTACTTTTCTGCAGGATTCCATCTTCGTACGGGCTCATTAGTTGAATGCCAGACAAAGAAAAAAGACCGCGTTTCCGCGGCCTTTTATCCGTATTTTATATTCATTCTCAATACAGCATGTCCTGTTCACTATTCCTAACCGCTGCTAAACAGCATGCTCCAAAACGTCATTTATCCCCTGCCGGTTCTATATAACGGTTACTTCCTGCACTCCATCCGACAATGAACATCAGGCTCGCGACAAGAATAAGCAGCAGAATAGGAATACGCCACCCTCCGCTGACATCGTGTAAATAGCCGAATAAGGTTGGAGCTGCAGCAGCAAGTAAATAGCCGAATGACTGCGCCATACCTGATAATTCCGATGCTTCCTGTGTCGTCCGGGTCCGCAGCGTAAAGAACATCATCGCCAGACTGAAGGCACTCCCCCCGGCAACACCGCACATCGCTACCCAGAGGGGAATCCACTGCGCACTTCCAAGCTCCAGCCCCGAGAATCCCGCCATGAACAACACGAAAGTAAAGGTAACCAGCAGACGCTGATTTGCCATACGTCCCGCTAGTATGGGAACAAGGAAAGTAAACGGTAACTGGGCCAATTGCATCAGGGACAACATCCAGCCCGCTTGATCAGGAGGAAGTCCGCGAGACGTTAGGATTTCGGGCAGCCAGGCAACGAATGAATAGAAGAACATCGACTGGAGGCCCATAAACAGAGTAATTTTCCAGGCAAGAGATGAACGCCACATCTGGACGGGCTTATGTTCGGATACTGCGCTTATCGCAGCCACAGCTAATCGGCTTCGCCGCTTGAGCACTTGCGGTGCCCAGAGCAGCAGAGAAACCAAGCTTAACAGCGCCCATCCGCCGAGTGAGCCTTTCCAACCCATACCCGCTGTAGTGACAAGCGGAACACTTATTCCCGATGCAATAGCTCCGCACAGATTCATAGATACCGTATAAATCCCGGTCATGAGACCGATCCGTGCGGGGAACTCTCTTTTAATAAGTCCAGGCATAAGTACGTTGCCGAGCGCGATTCCAAGCCCGAGCAGGGCTGTACCTAGAAACAGCGTGCCTGCGCCTGAGGAAGAACGGATTAGAATACCGAGAGTCAGCAGGCCCATAGCCCCCAACAGCACCATTTCTACGCCGTACCTTCGTGCCAGCTTGGGTGCAAACGGCGAGAAGAAAGCAAAAACCAGGAGCGGCAAGGTCGTCAAAGATCCTGCCATCGTGTTGGACAGATTTAAATCATCCCGGATCGTTCCGACTAACGGTCCTACCGATGTCATGGGAGCCCGGAGTACAGCGGCCACAAAAATAATTCCGATCAATAAAGCCCAGGTCGTGCGCTTATCTGATACGACTTCTGGTGATAAGGAAGAATTCGGCCCGGTTGTCTGCTTGCTGCTTGAAGCCAATCTCTATCCCTCCATCCCCATTTGTTATAGTCCGGCAACTTTCAATCCAGTTCTTTCCCCTTGGTCTCTTTGCCCAGGAACAGCACGGCCATTGCACCGACAATAATAGTGACAAAGAACAGGATGAAAATCGTCTGAATTTCTACTTTCCAGCCGACAAGCATACCGACAAGCAGCGGGGCAATAATGCCTCCGATTCTGCCGACAGATGCGGCAAGCCCGACACCCGTGGAACGTGTGGAAGTCGGATACAGCTCAGGCGTGTAAGCATAGAGTCCGCCCCATGCGCCCAGGTTGAAGAAGGACAGACAAATCCCGGCTGCTATCAGCATTCCGACCGATTCTGCACTTCCGAACCAGATTGCGCTTACGGCAGTCAGAAGCAAGTAAGTCACGAGGACGAATTTCCGTCCGTATTTCTCGATAAAATAAGCGGCCGTAAAATAACCCGGCAGTTGGGCAAGCGTCATAATGAGCACATACTGGAAGCTTTTTACCAGACTGAATCCTTTCATAACCATAACGGTAGGAAGCCACAAGAACATGCCATAATAGGAAAACACCACCGTAAACCACAGCACCCACAGCATAATCGTGGAACGGCGGTAATCGGCGGACCAGACGGATTGCAGCTTGTGCAGAAAGGACGTCTTCAGCTCCTGCCGTATGAACTTGGGCGAGTCTTCTATCGCCCGTCTTAAGTAAAGGGCATACAGGGCGGGTACGGCTCCTATAATAAACGCGGACTTCCATCCGTAATACGGAATGACGAAGTACGCAATCAGAGCGGCCAGAATCCATCCGCCTGCCCAGAAGCTTTCCAGCAGAACAACGGCTCTCCCGCGCTCCTTAACCGGCATACTCTCGGACACTAAGGTGGAGGCGACCGGCAGCTCGCCGCCAAGACCGACCCCCGCAATAAATCTTAGTGCGCACAGTACCGTAAAACTCGCTGCGAGGGCAGATAAACCGCTGGCGGCCGAGAAGAGCAGCAGCGTCCAGAGCAGCACGGATTTGCGGCCGTAGCGGTCCGCCATATATCCGGCTAAAGCGGCCCCGACCGCCATTCCCACGGAATTAATGCTCGTCAAGACTCCCACCTGCCCGGGGGATAAATTCCAGTCTATCGCAAGTGCGGCTACAATAAAGGAAATAATTCCGACATCCATCGCATCAAACATCCAGCTCAGACCTGCACTGAACAATAATTTGCGTTGTTTGGGGTTTCGCAGCATGGCTAAGGTACTCATAACCTGTCTCCCTTGTATAAGCTCATCTTTTTGCAGCCGAGCCTGTATTCATTCGTTTTTTGAGAAATCCACCGGCACCTTTTGCCCCGGATATCTTGTATCGAACTAATCCCGCAGCTATCTTACCATAACCCGACTAAATTATCCCAAAGAAATGAAAATTTCCTTAAGAATCTCTCATATATGATTAAGTCGGGACCTTAGGGGTAAAAATTAAAGGGCAACCCCCATAACACCTTAGAATACGCTTTAGCAGGGAGGATTACCAAATGGAGAGCGAGAAAAGTACAGACGACATCAAATCCGAAGAACTTCTTCTAAAGGAACTCGAAAAATATCCCGAGAAAAAGTTGAGTAAACACGATGTCTATCGGGTTTCGCAAATGGTTCATGAATACCAAGGCAAAATTAAATCTTATTTATATGAACAGCAGGAGAAGAAAGCCGACCGCTGGGACCGGATTGCGGACAAAGTTGCCATCGCTGTCGGCAGCTGGTGGTTCCTTATTATTTTCGGCAGCATCATCTTTGCCTGGACATTCATTAACAATGAAAGGAATTCCTTGTTTATACTGAGCTTTGCTCTGACCATTCTTTCTTTCTACCAATCGACCATGATTCAGATGAGCCAGAACCGGCAGGCGACCAAAGATAAGCAGGAACAGATGCTGGACATTGCGATTAATTATAAAGCAGAACAAGAAAATCTGGAGATCCAGCAGCATTTACTGGAACTGGAGAAACGTCTTCATATTATGGAGAGCAGCCTTACTTCTATCAACCGGAACCAAAGGAGAACTAGACATTTGCCGAAATCGCCCAGGGCAAAACGGTCCCATCGCAGCAAGTAACATGATAAGACTGAGCTAACCCCTCACGTCAAAAATGACATGGTAAGAGACATGTCTTTTTTGTGGTCTTGAACCACTCCGCGGCCGATATTGCTCAGAATAAACTCCAATCAAACTGCCGGGACATCCGCTGCAGAAGATGCACGCCCGCAACACTGTTGCCTTTCTCATTTAATGCTGGCCCTATAATTCCGATCCCATACCGTCCCGGCACAAGTGCCAGAATACCGCCCGATACGCCGCTTTTAGCGGGTAGACCTACACTAATGGCGAATTCACCGGAAGCATTGTACATGCCGCACGTTGTCATGAACGTTTTGGCGATTTGGACGAAACGCCGCGGAATCAGATTTCTGCCGGTAATAGGATCCGTGCCGTCATATGCCAGCACAAGCCCCATTCTTGCTAAATCCGCACAAGTAGCACGTATAGAGCAGTGACGAAAATAAACATGAAGGACTTCTTCCACACTTCCTTCAAGTACGCCATTATGCTTGAGAAAATAACCCAATGACCGGTTCAGATGCCCGCTGTCAAGCTCGGATTCGAATACTTTCTCATCATAATCAAGCGACTCGTTATTCGCCAACTCCCGGAAAAATGTTAGAATTCTTGCGGATTGTTCTTGAGAGGAACGCCCGCGAATCAAGGAAGAAACTGTAATAGCCCCCGCGTTAATAAGCGGATTAAAGGGGATACCCGGCTCGACCAGCTCCAGTTTCAACATGGAGTTAAAATCATCACCCGTAGGTTCTTTGCCCACCTTGGCAAAAACCTCCTCTTCCCCTCTATCCATCAGCGCCAGAATCAGCGTGAATACTTTGGAGACGCTTTGCATCGTAAAGGGGAACCCGCAATCACCCGCTGACGAAAATTCTCCCTGGCCATTCATAAGATGAATACCTAAAGCATCCGCCTGTATCTTCGCCAGCTCAGGAATATAGGTAGCGACTGCTCCTTCTGACGTCGTCAACCGGCTCGTCTCAAGCCAGTGAGGCAAAGATTCTCGAATCCGCTGAAATTCAGGTTGAGCCTCCATCCTCTGTCCCCCCGTACATTTGTCCTCTTCTGTTCCTATACCCTCACTATTAACACGATCCTACTTTCGTATTCCGTTACTATCCGTTTCGGGTATAAAAATTAGAGGATTGAGCTAGTTCAGAGGGAACTCCCTACACATGCAAATAAACCGTCTTTTCCAACCGGCTCGAATAAATTCTCCCGCGCATTAACTGCTCCAGATACGGGCGGATCAGATCTGCCTGTGTCGAATGAAAATCTTCTCCGCCGCCTCTTTCCAGAGCCGCCTGCTGCACTTCAACGATGCGGATATCCTGCTTGAGCGCTTTTTTCAGAAAAGGTGTGATGACGAGCTTCTTAAGGCTGCCTGGAATAAGTCCGCGTTTAACGGTGACAATGGCATAAATATCTTGATAATCTGCCGAAGTCGGTTTCATCAGTGCTGTAATGAGCAGCGTCAGCCCTTTGGAGGAACGGTATTCAATTTGTGCTATGCCGGGCATCAGGAACCGGCCATAGCTGGTCTGTCTGTCCCGTTCAAAAATGCGGGAAATCAAGCCTGCTTGGCCCGATTCGCCGCTGTACTCAATCTCAACTCCACTGCCGGAAGCCGTGATGCAGGCCTTCACCCGCTGCCTATTCTTGTCCGTACGAATAAGACCAGCATGAACATAATGCGTATGGGTTGCATCCAGCAAATTCTCGGCCGCATTAAGCAAAGTACCGCGGACAGCCGTCTTCCAAACGAACGAGTACAAGGTCGGGTCCTTCATAAAGGGCAGCGAAGCGGGAGCGCTCTCTCCTTCAGCGGCTGGCGCCTCTTCAGGCAGCTTGATCCATATAAATCCATCCTGCTCGGCAACGCGTACGGCAGCAGCATTCATATGCTCACCCGGCTTGAACGAACAAAGTCCGGGAACGCGCGTGCACACACCGCTGCCGTCAAATTCCCATCCATGATAAGGACATGTGATGGAGTTCCCGTGCACAACACCCCCGGATAAGGGAACGTTACGGTGCGGGCAGCGGTCCACCAGAGCATGGACACCCGCCTGGGTCCGGAATAATACAAACTCCTGATCCAGCACGGTAACAGCTAATGGTTTACGACGCAATTCCTCCACACGGCAGGCCGGAAGCCAGTGGCTCTGAAGTGTATGGGTGCTCATAGTTGATACTTCCTCATCACCGGTACCCCTATTCTATTTAAAATACCGCCAAGCACCGACCACATCATTCTTCTTCCAGGAGGAAGATGGCGGGTATAAACAGCGCTGTATTCGATGGCGGGTTCCCCTCCCCGGATGCGCTTATAATGAGCGGCGCCGGAGCTCAGATGAAGCAGCTGCCTCTGCCGCGCCGCCCGGTTCAAGACCAGACTCATCAGCATCCGGTACAAACCGAGTTTTTGAGGCAGAGAGGTGTCGTAGCCAACCAACGGAACCGTCATTATTCCCCCTCGGATAAAGCAGCCGACAACTCCTTGAAGAACTCCATCTGCATCTTTCAAGCCCTGCATGTACATCAAGCCGTTTCTATGGCAGTTTGATATATAAGCTTCGGTGAACTGGGGATTCAGCGCCGAATATTTTTGTATGTACAGCTGTTCATACAGGTCCACAATCCGTTTATAATCGCTTTCGGTAAAGTCTTCATGGTCCAGAATGGTATAACCTGACTTCTTGAGCAGCCTGGCATCCCAGCGATTATTCTGCTTCTCCAGATACTGGGGATTCCGGCCGTCAAAAAAATAGACCTGCCTGCTGGGAACAAAGCGGTATCCGAGACTTTTCAGAATCTCCATCAGACCGGAATTGGTTCTCTCGTTAAGCGAGCGCAGCACGATGGCATGCCCGGGGTAGCGGCTAACCAGCCTCTCGGTAGCCAGCCGGAGATCTTCCTTACCCATCTCTTCGTACAGATTGGTGGATAGCAGCCAGTTGTTCAGGTGGATGTTGCGGTTGATCCGTCCGGCTTTGAGCAGCGGCGCGATCGTCCCTATAACGCCCGCCAGCACAGCTCTCAGTGCTCTGCTGCGAAAAAGCACAAGTTCCTCATAGGCGTATGAGACATAAGTGGAATAAGGAGAACACACGTATGAATTCGAGTATTCCTTGTCGTTATACGTCATCGGAATAAGGTGCGGACCTACTTGAACCATTTGAACTTGTGTCCTTACATTTGCCATGTAGGCAGCGGCTCCATCTTCTATCAGAGGCAGCGTGTAGGCTTCCACCATCCCGTCCGGATTCGGTTCAGGCTCCGTATGAGGCTTAAGAGAGTCCGTTTCTCCAATACCGTTAAGATATGCAGTTATCGGTTCCATTCCGGTTCTCCGTCCCATTCGATATTCGCCGTTGCGGCGTTTTTGAAGCTGATCCTGCGTGTTAGACTGTCATAGACCGTTTCAACCAAACTCAATACATGATAAGGAATGACCCATGGGTCCGTCCGGTCCCACAGGACATCCCCGGCCCGGCCGTAGTCCCGCAGCCAGCATTTCATTCCTCGCAAGCCGTGATAAAACGGATTACCCAGCATCGCATAGGCAATCATTCTTGGTTTGGCGCTTGGCGCAGAGCGAGCAGTCCTGCCTTCGAGCCTGGCGTCTGTCAACGGTTCGTCTCCATCGAAAGAAGCTCTTGCACGCACGAACTCCAGCAGCGGCTTTACAAAATCATGCCGAGACACCAAATGTAAACCGCTGGTGGATCTCGGATTACATTCAAGCACGAATACATTCCCGGATTCTTCTTCGATAAAATCAAACGAGATGTGTCCGGTAAAATCCAGCTTCCGCACCAGTTCTGCCGCAAAATTCGAGATCCGCGGATGTTGCACAGGCTCAAAGTAGTAACCCGAAGCCTTACCCAGTCGATAGACGGGCTCGTAGCAGGACTCGGCGGCAATGACTCTGTCAACAGCCAGATGATAGCTGCACAGTTCCCTGCCGTGCACATATTTCTGTGCGATCCAGGGATCTTCCGGACTCGGGTTAACTGTATGCGGAAGCCCGGCAGGGGCAATGACGGTCCGTGAAGCGAATCTGCTGTAGACAGGTTTGAACACATAGCTGCTGGCAGGCAGCTTGAGCCCGGACATATCTTCCGGCGTAAGCATCAGCACCGTCTCCGGAGTTTGAATCAGGCAATCTGAGGTCAGCTGCGAGAATGTCCACTTGTTATGCAGCATCTTTAATTGCTCGAAAGGAGCGCAGAAGACACGGCAATCTGCCTCTAGCTCTTCCAGGAAAGGGGCCAGATAGAGAATCTCCTCGCTGCTTGGAAGCAGAAGCTGAATCCGCTCGCGTCGGATGACCTCCTGCAAACCCCGGATAAATCCTCGCAAGTCTTCTCTGGGAGAGGTTAGATAGAAGAAGCCCTTCAGAGCCCGTGAACCGGCACTGACGGGAAACCGCACACAGTCCGCGGCATACACCGAGCAGCCGCCAAGCTGTAAACGTCTGGCCATGTCCAGTGCCGTATAGGACCTTGCTCCTGTTAGCAGTACTCTCATCCCTTGCCTACTCCCAAACAAAGCGCCGCTCAACCCTGCGGAGCTTCTGCAGTCCCGGCTGGAACACATAGGGGACGAATCTTACCTGCGGAACCCGGCATCTCCGCTGCCGGAACGTGTCTTCCAGCTGCCGGCGCACAGCTTGTTCAACAGGCGTCTTTACGCCAGTGACACGCAGAGCAACTTCCAGCTCCGTCTCTGCCAGCTGGATCACTTTAAATTCCAGAATCTCGTCCGATGCCATCAGGACAGCCCGTCTGATAAAATCCGGAAAGATAGGAGCTCTTGTTCCAGACGGTTCCTCTAAGCCGCAGAACATATCATCCGTTCGCCCGCTGATCGAGTCAATGGCGGTAAAAACCGATCCGCACGGGCACGGCTGCTCACGCAGCGTCAGCAGGTCATTCAGCCGGTAGCGGATTATGGGCTGCGTCTTCCTGGAGAAATCCGTAATAACCGGCACGAATATTCTTCTGGATGCATCTACATACTCCCGCTGAATGACGAGAATATCCTCATTCAGATGAAGCGTGCCGTGGTCGCACGTGGCGCCCAGGAACCCTTCCGTGCACTGGTAAATGCTGTGCACCTCTCTGCCGAACGCTTCACGTATGCACATTTCATCGATCGGCTCCAGCACCTCCGCCACCGAGATGATCTTCTCCGGCTCGATGGGCAGCCGGCCGGACAGCTTCGCTTCGGCCAGCAGTCGCAGCATAGAGGGCGGTCCGATGAGCAGAGTCGGCTCCAGCTCGCAGAGTCTTTGAACGTGCTCCTCTATCGGCCGGATCAGATCAAAGAAGCAGAAGCGGATGCGCTTCGAGTTGACGGTCTGATACAGATTGCTGTCCGCCCGCAGGAAGAAAGCGATGCGGTGTTTGCGGAGCAGAGAGCCCGGCAGCGCCTTGGCCAGCGCAGCCCCTGCCCAGGCCGCCCGCTCATCGGCGCTGACAAGGAATAGTCCCCGGCTCCCTGAAGTTCCGGAGGATAAGCCGATCGTGATACCGCCGAGCTCCGGGGAGAAATCGCGCTCCGATTCGGCACGGAAGGCTGCCTCGAATGCTTCTTCTTTGGTAATACCAGCTGTATTCAGGCTATCAAAAGCATCCATCATCCTCGCTTTGTCCATAAGCGGCCAGTCACGCCAGTCCTGAAGCCTTAAATCTTTGTAGTGCTCCCGGTAAAACGGAGACTTCCGGAGGGTTTCCGTTAAATGCGCGATAACCTGCCGGTGCTGCCAGGCTTCAAGCGCTTCACGGTTCTTCCAATGGGTCCGGCGGTAACGGGTGAGCATATATTGCTTCAATAAACGGCTGAGCTTCACTCACAGTCACCTCCGTCATAAGGCAACTCGCACAGCGCCCGCGCTTCCGGACAATGCGTAAACACTTGTCTAAGACCCGGATTCTTCCGGCTGAGCTCCACCAGACGGCCAAAGGTGGCTTTGTAATCCCTGCTGCTGTCGAATACGGTAAACGCAAGCGGATGCGGGAGCCGGTTCTCCTGAACAGCCTTCCGTGACCAGCCCGCATCTGCTCCCAGCAGCACGGGCGGTGATGTCCCGTCTGTCAGCAGAATACCGATCTGATGGTCCGCATGGCCGGGGAGGGCAATCGCTATCAGCTTGCCGTCCCCGAATAAATCATACCCCTCAGCGAATGGAGCATACTCAGCGGGCAGCTTTACCCGGTCTGCGGATTCGATCCAAACCGCCCTAGCTTCGAAATCTGCGGGCATCAAGTCAGGCAGGAACGCTCTCTTCACTGCCGCAAATCCTTTCCGTACAGAAATGGCCGAATACCCCTCACGGGAGCATATAAACTTCGCATTCGGAAAATCCCGGAGGCCGCAGATATGATCCGCATGAAAATGCGAAATGATAATCGTGCGGACTTCATCCGGGGAATAGCCTGCGGCTCTTACATGATCTGCGGCCGTGAAATCATTCTCCATGTCAACGGGTGTCATCCAGCGGTAAATCCGATAGGGAAACTTGCGGGTCGCTTCCATAAAACGCGGAGCATATCCCGTGTCAAACAAAATCAATCCCTTCTCAGGATGTTCGATCATGCCGAAAATCCCGGGGAAAGAAATAAAGCGCCAGCGGCCTCCTCTTATCGAAAAAGCCTCCAGCTGCTTGCATGAACCTGTACTGCGCAGATTGAGCGTCAAGCGTTCCGGTCTCAATCTTATCCTCTCCCCTCCTGCTGTCTCCACCAGTTGCTAAAGCGATATATGCCCTCGTCTACGCTGATAACCGGCTGGTAACCAAGATCGCTCCGGGCACGGGAAATATCAAGCGTCTGGTTAAAAGCGAGAATGCCGACTGTATAGCGTGTCAGCATCGGTTCCCGGTCAACAAACGGCAGCATAGCGGCCGCTTCCATAGCCGATGCCAGAGAATATGCAGCGAGGTACGGAATCTGCCTGGACCGGAAAGGCGTATCAAGCAAAGCGAACAGCCTCTTCAGCAAGTCGTACAAATAGACGGGCTGTCCATTCGTAATATTGTACTTGCACCCCAAGGCATGATTCCCCGCATGCAGGGAGCACAGCAGCGCTTCCGTTACGTTGTCGACATACGTCACGTCCATGAAGGCTCTTCCCTTGCCGATAACCGGTACGAATCTCCGTTCATTGGCGCGCAGCAGACGGGGGAAGATCGCGTTATCTCCCGGTCCGAAGATTCCTCTCGGACGCAGGGTAATAACGGGGAGCCCCTTGGCAAATGCCTGGTCGATTTCCTGCTCGGCCAGCCGCTTCGTCCGTGCATACGCATTGACGCCGCGGGCAGGCAGCGGCTCTTCTTCCCCGATATTCAACCGGTCTTTGTAATCAAAATAGATCGATGGCGTGGAGACATGGATAAGCCTCTGCACCCCATGATCCAGACACCCTTGTATGACGTTTCTCGTTCCGATTACGTTCGTCCGGTAAAATTCATCGTAAGGTCCCCACGGAGCCGAGAAAGCCCCGCAATGAAAGACGGCCGAATGGCCTTTGAGCGTGCGGGGCATTTCCTCGGACGCCAAATCCATGCGCACAAAAGCCGCGCCCGCCGCTTCCAGTTCACGGCCGATCTCCGGACTCCGTCCTATTGCCGTTACCTCGAAGTCTTCGCTCAGCAGACGCCCGATCAAATTGCGTCCCAGAAATCCCGTCGCGCCTGTCACAAGGACTTTCATATTCCCCATTCCATTCCATATCATATGTCGTCATTTCTTTAACCGGTCTGCCTGCAGCGCGGGCTTGTTTCCAGAGATCAAGCAGTATCATCCCCTGAGCCAGGAATGGTCCGGGGTCGCGCCACTCAAAGATCACGTCCCGGCCGCGGAACATGCAGCCCATCCAGCGACGCAGTCCCGCCGGATTCGGCTCCCGGCCAAGACCGTAGAGCAGCATGGCGGCTGTAATCATTCGTTCGGCCGGCTTCCTTGGAATTAGACAAGGTGATTCTGGATTTACAGCCGCCTTAGCGGGCGCAAAAAAGGCATCGCCGATTCTATCCTCCGCCGAGAATAGGTGCAATCCGCTCGTTGCCCGCGGATTGCACTCAAGCGGCCAGATCGTTCCGTCCCGGTCGATTATAAAATCGAAAGCGAGTTGTCCGGTAAAACGGAACCTACGTACAAAGGCTTGCACCCATTCGAACAGTTCCGGATGACGCTGCTGTTTGAAATAAATACTAGCGCCCTTCCCTGCGGTGTAATCAACACAATAATCGGTGTATGCCTTCAGCTCTCCGTCTGCGGCTATCGCGTAGGTACAGTACTCAAGGCCTGTGACGAACGTCTGCGCCACCCAGGGAAACTCCTGCGATATCTCCAGTTCGGGAGGAATCTCGCCTGCTTCATACGTTAAAGTACGGGAAGCAAAGCGGGAATAGACCGGCTTCAACACCCATTTGCGTAAGCTCCGGGTATTATGAAGCTGGCTCAGCTCGCCGCATGACGTCAACAGCAAGGTCCCGGGCGCCGGCAGCCCCATTGCCTGCAACAGCTGGTTAAATGCCCATTTGCTGTGAAGCTGCAGCAGCTTATCGAGATCATCCGTGAACACCCGGCATCCGCCTGCTTCCAGCTCGGCTTTGCCCTCTGCCACATAAAAGATCTCTTCACAAGTCGGAATGAGCACCTGAATCCGGTGGATCGCAATAATGTCCAGCAAGCTGCTGAGAAATTGTTTTCTGTTAAATCTGGGACCCGGCACCTGATAAAACTGCTGAATACTGGCGGAATATCGAATCAGCGGTCTCGCCACACTATCTGCTGCATATACCCGGCATCCGGCAGCATCAAGCTGTCTAGCCAGTTCCAGGGCTGCAGGCGCCCTTCCCCCCGTTATCAATACCGCAGCACCCGCATTGTGATTAGTATTCAAACACAATCCCGCCCAGTGAGACTCCGGCTGAAATCCCTATGATCGCCGCCAGGTTGCCGCGTTCCAAGTGGCTTTGACGAATCGCTTCGTGAAGCCCCATCGGCAAGGATGCCGCAATCGTGTTGCCATGATTGCCGATAATGTTCATCAGCTTAGAATCGGGAATCCCTAATTTATGCTGGAGCAATCTCATCGCCATCGCGCTTCCCTGGTGGGGGATTACGATAGATAACTCCGACAAGCCAACACCTGCATCACGGAAAAGTTCTTCCATAAATCGCGGAAGGAGTTTGGAAGTTTTCTTAAATAGGGCTTCGCCCTGCATATCAAACAAGTAATCGGCGGCACGGCTGGCTTCATAAGAAGCGGCCGGCAGCTTCGTGCCGCCTCCCCGCACCTCGGATAGCGCATAGCCTGAGCCGTAAGTTTCCATGCGTGAAGCAAGAATGCGTGAAGTTTCCCCATCCTTGCTCATTCCCACTACCACCGCCGCAGCGCCGTCACCGAACAGGATCGAACTCTCCGACTGCTCGTAGTTTAGACCGGCTGAAGCAATCTCCGGTGCAACAAGGAGCACCTGTCTGTATTTGCCCATGGCCATGGTATAGGAGATCAGATCCAGTCCTGCCAAGAAAGACAAGCACGTTGAATTGACATCAAAGCAAGGTGTCCCGGAGTCGCCATACCCCATCTCGTTCTGGATTAAAGCTGCTGTGCATGGAATGGGCTGTTCGGGTACGGAGTTGGTGCAAACGATGCAGTCCAGGTCCGCGAAAGTCAGCCCAGCAGCCTTCAGTGCTTCTTCAGCCGCACGGGCTCCCATCTGCGAAACTGTCTCGCCTTCTGTGTAGTGCCTTACCTTCACTCCGGATTTCTTAAGTACCCATCCTGCGGGTTTGCCCAGACGTTCATCCAGTTCTTCCGAAGTCACCTGTCTTCCCGGTAAATATTTGCCGGTTCCAAGAATTCTAAGTTTTCTCTGCATTATGCTGGACACGTCACTTTCTCCTTAAGGCTGATACACACAAGGCCATCTATTTGTAGAGATAACGCTTACGGCAAAGATATTCATTCATTGAGCAAAGAACTGCGCCGGTTTTTGTATAGAACAAAAACGACCCGAATTTATTCGGCCCAGCAGCCGCTCAATTAGGTCTATAGTCTCTCTCATTCGACATGGAACGGGCATATCCTTCTTTTTTTTACCATCTGACGGACCGGTTGAAACTCTATTTCTCAAAATCTGTTGAATCTTCTTTTCTTTCTGGAGCCAAGAGTAGACAGCTACACAATCGGCTGCCTTATGCCTGGCATATTCTACTGCATAGCTTTAAAAGCTGGCCCGACACCCTATCCTTTGGTATGGAGATGAAGAGATGACGACTCATTCCGTGACTGGCAGGACCAAAATCGATGTCATCATTCCTGCGATCGACAAAGATCTCGCGACGCTTCCGCATGTGATTGATGGAATCCGCAAATATGTAAAGCATAAGATCGGCCATATTTTCATTATTTCCCCGGACAGTCCGCGCATTAAAAGCCTGTGCCTGCGCAAGAAATGTAAGTTTGTCCATGAGAACAGCGTACTGCCTATTACTAAGAGGCATATCCATTACCGCAACCACAAATGGGACCGCTCCGGATGGCTTTTCCAGCAGCTGCTTAAACTCAGCGCAGACAAAATCTCAACCCAGCGCTACTTTCTCGTCATGGATGCCGATACGGTTTTAATCCGCCCCCATACATTTCTGGAAAATGGAAAAACCATTTTTTACACCAGAAGCCGGAGCCATCAAGCCTACTTTAAAGTACACACTAAGCTGTTGGGGCAGAAAACATTCGCAGCAAGATCCTTTGTTAACCACTACATGCTGTTTGATTCCAGAAAACTCCGTCATCTTAAGCAAGAAATCGAAGCCCAGAGCGGCACAGCATGGTATAAGGCCATTCTTCGGAAGATTGATAAGACGTACAAATTCAGTTTCTCGGAATTCGAGACCTACGGCAATTTCGTCCGTGCCCGCTATCCGGGAACCTCGGTAATCAGAAGAAATCTCAATAAAGAAATTCGAACCGGCATTCGAACATTAACTCCTGCTCTGCGAAGTACACTGTCCGTTAAATTCCGCTCCTTATCCTTCCATGTTCGCAGAACGTATTATTGATTTTGTCTGCCCCAAAGTTTAATGCTCATACCGATTAGCAGAAAAACGCAGACCCTATTTGCCAGGCTGCTTTTTGATGAGGAGGAGGATCTTGTTGAAAATCATTTTGCTGTCCGGAGGTTCCGGCAAACGGCTTTGGCCTCTTTCCAACGAAGTCAGATCCAAAGCCTTTCTTAAACTTCTGCCGGCAGCAGACGGCGGAATGGAATCGATGATCCAGCGGGTGTGCAGGCAGCTCAGCGATGCGGGGCTGCTGTCTTCCACTCTGATCGTAACTCACAGCAGCCAGCTGGAAATCATGCAAAGTCAAATCGGCAGCCTCGTTCCGATTCTTACGGAGCCGCACAAAAGAGGCACGTTCACAGCCATTGCTTTAGCGACTGCCTATTTGCACGGGCAAGAGCCATTTACGGATGAAGTTTTGTGCTTTCTGCCGGTCGATCCCTTCGTCCAAACTGAATTTTTTGAACTGCTTCCCTCACTCCCCGCTGTCCTTAAACAGTCCGATTCCGATCTGGCACTGCTGGGAACCCGGCCGCATTTCGCCTCAACCCAGTACGGGTATATCGTCCCTGCCCTAACAACGGACACCGGTGCCTCATCCTATCTGCCTGTATCACGGTTTGCAGAAAAACCAGATTTAGCAACAGCCGAACAATTAATCGGGCAGAAGGCTTTCTGGAATTGCGGCGTATTTGCTTTTCACCGTTCATTCATGCTGGAAGCCATGCGCAAGAGAGGTCTGCCAACCTCGTACAAGGATTTGATCCGGTTATACGACAAACTTCCTGTAGCCAGCTTTGATGAAGAAATTGCCGAGAAAACCCATCATTCGGTTGTCGTTCCTTACGACGGGATGTGGGAAGATTTGGGGAGCTGGGGGGCATTAACTACCCATCTGGCCCAACCCGCTAACGGCCTAGGTTCGGTATCGGATGATTCCGTGAATACTCACTTGGTCAATGAGCTTCAAATTCCTGTTCATATCATAGAGGTACCCGATATTATCGTAGCCGCCAATGCCGAAGGAATACTCGTAGCCAGTAAACAAAGCAGCAGTCGGATCAAGGAGTTAAAACCGAATGAAGGCTTCCCTCCCATGTATGAGGAGAAAAGCTGGGGATCGTACCGCGTCCTGGATCTTCACCCCAGGAAAGCGGAAGGACTGTTAACGGAAGGAACCGTCACACGGAAAGTAAGACTTGAGGCGGGTAAACATATGCCCTATCAAAAGCATGCCCGCCGCAAAGAAGTATGGACCCTGCTGAGCGGGTCCGGAGAATTCGTCCTCAACGGCATGCTAATACCCGTTCAAGCGGGCGATGTGCTGTTAATCGCTCCCGAGACGGGCTGTGCCATTAAAGCGGAGCAGCCGATCGAACTGATTCAGGTTCTCATTGGAACCGATGTGAATCAAGAAGAAGTCCCGCCGTTCCCGGCTACCTGGGAAGAAATCGTACGTGCCTGCCGGAATGGACAGGACCCTTACTAACACGCCCATAAACACAAAAGGCTATCCCAGTTCCCGAGGATAGCTTTTTGTGTTTATGAAATGAATGGATTAGTTCATCACATACTCGTGGTAGTCCGCATGTTCTTCATCGGTCATTTCTCCGCTGATGGTGTAACTTATTTTAGAATCCCAAAGAGAACGGGTCTTCTTAAAGACGGAAAATTCACAAGTTATTGACTTCATACGTTTAAGCTTCCCGAGAACCGAATAATCTCCGTCCCGGCTGCTGCTAATCCGTAAATCTTTCAGCGTGGACAAGCTTCCCAGGAATCCGATATTATCCAGAGGCAGGTACATGATATCCAGCTCAATCAATTTCTTCAATTGCCCGATTTCGTGTAACGTCTGTGTCCTGATCTTAGACACATTCAGTATCTTCAAGTCAGGAATATCTCTCAAAGGTGCAAGATCCGCAACGGACAAATTCTCCAGAGACAATTCTTCCAGCGAGGAAAGTTCCCGCAGCTGACCGACGTCCCTCACCTGCGTGTTGCCGATGAATAGACGTTTTAAGTTCTTTAGGGGCAAAAGCGGAGTTACGTCCGCAAGCGGAGTTTTGGCCAGGAACAGTTCAGTCAGCTCGGTTAGCGAGGACAATGCCCCGAAATCCACTGTTTCCAGACCGCTTGCAATAAGTATTCGGAGATGTCCCATTTTCTTCAGCGGTGTCAGATCCGTAATTCCGGATCTCAGCAGATTCAAGCTTTTGATCCGGGCGACATCCTCCCAGGACAGGGGTACTGAGCCAACATGCTGGAGATATACGGATTTCCAATTCTCATCGAGAGACTTCCAGTAATCAGCGAATTCGCTCTCTATTTCTGATAAACCTTCTCTTTGGATCAAAGAGCTGTTCCTGCTGCTCGTTAGCAGCTCTTTCAGATCATCAAAAACATGGCCGTCTTCATGCCAAGAAGCGTAGAACTCGCCTTCGTCTTCACCTTCCAACACTTTACAGTTTCCGTTCTTAAACTGCTCCAGAATCAAATCAAGGAGCTCTTGGAAGCTATCCGCGATAACAAAGAGTTCTGTCTCATCGCTCCCGTAGTTAATAATTTGGCCGCTTACCCCAGATTCTCCAGGTGCAAAATCGATGCCCAAGTAATTGCCGCCCCCGTCATCCGCAATTGGAAGCCAGCACGGATGATAAGCGTACTCCTGAATTTTGCCGCTTTCAAATGAAATAACGGAACCCCAAACTTCATCCTCAAGCTCCCGGTAGGAATTCCAGTTACGGAGCATCTCCTGCGTGGAAAGAAAACCCAGACCCATGAAAATTCCCCGGTAATCCTTCTCTCCATTATGAATCCGCAAAAGCCGCTTGAACGCTTCTGGAAGCCGGAAACCCGTCTGGGCTTCAAGCTCTTGAATTTCTTCTTCGGCGGCTCCCTCATTCATTCCGCTGGAAAACTGAGGGAAATACATATTCAGTTCCTGAATAAAATGATGGCTCATTCGGATTCCTCCTGTATTGGCGGTGAGAAAATTTATGTAAATAAAGAGGATGATTAACCCTATTAAATATTTACTCTATGTATAGAAGTGCGAGTTACGGCTATTCAACCATCGCACTTATTCCTTCAGCCCGGGAAACCTTTTCTCGACTGTATCAAGGATCTCGGCGTAAGAATCCCGGAGTTCCCGGAGCGTAAGCAGTTCCGGCGTGTTCTCGATTTCTTCGGAGGTATGATTATTCAGTAAGCTGCTTAACCCCTGCACGTTAAAGCTCAATTCTTTGTGGGTTTGATCCAGTTTTTCCAGAATTACTCCGATCATGGTCTGGTAATGTTCCATAGCTGGCTCCTTTGCTTTCCATGTTAATTCGGCGGATCTCAGATCAGTTTCATGGACCGGGCTACCGCTACCGCAAGACCAAGCCTGAGATCGCTCCATTCTCCCGTATAGATCCGGCGTGTGACCTCATGAATCGGAGCCAGTATCACCTCGATCTCCTCATCGGCGTCAAGCTGCTGCCCTCCGCCCTCGGATACGGTATTCGCAAAAAACAACCGGGCGCGTACGTTGCCCGAGCTGTTGACATAAGCTCCAAGCGGGAGCAATTTGGCCGCCGAGAAACCCGTCTCTTCTCTTAACTCCCGCTGAGCGGCTTTCTCCGCTTCTTCTCCCGGCTCCACTTTCCCTCCGGGCAGTTCAATCGTATATGATCTCCGCTGTTTTCTATACTGGCGTATCAGCACAGCTTGTCCTTCTCTGAGCGCTAGAACTTTAACGACCTCTTTCATGGCTGTGCCTCCCTTTCCTGTGAGAATAAAGCATCCGCTGATTATCTTCTTCGATCATCTTATCTAAAACAGGCCGCCGGCACAACGACAGCTTGCTTGGATATACCGCAAGTAGGGGTTAACCGCTTGTGAAAGATGGGACCGTATATAATCCGCTTTATTTTATTTAAAACAATGAGCGGCAGAAAGTCAAAAAGGACAGCCCTGAGCTGTCCCGTTTTCCCTATTCTTAAGCTTATCCGACAAAAAGAAACCGCTGCTTCGCCCTCTTCAGAATACAGGACGAAGAGCCGGATAAAGCTTGAGGAATTTCTCGAACTTCCCCTGATAATGTTCGGCAATATCCGGATCGGGCGAGAATACCTCACATTGCCGGACGGTTCTGAGCAGCCCCGTCAGATCCTGATAATCTCCGCCCCAGCCTGCTTCTCTGAATCCGAGCAGAGCGGCACCCAGACACGGAAGAAACTGCGATTCCGACGGTACCGACACTTCCGTCTGGAAGATATCCGCGATGATCTGACACCAGACTCTGCTGCCCGCTCCTCCTCCGATCAGCGTGAGCTGGCCGGGAGCAGCTTCTCGCGCGCCCAGCCCCAGCATTTGTTTCATCGCGAGCGCAACTCCCTCCAGAACGGCAGCCGCCATATCGGTTCTGGATGTAGAAGGCCGGATGCCGACATAGCAGCCTGAGGCATGCTCATCCTGTACCGGGCAGCGTTCGCCATTCAGATAGGGCAGGAAAATCACCCCGCTGCTGCGGCGGTCCGCTGCCCCGATGAGGCGCTCCATCTCCTCATACGGGCTGCCGCCCTCAGATGCCTCGCCGCAGAACAGCTCGGCCGCCCATTGGTGGGCGTTACCTGCGTTCATCAGCGGCGCGATGTTGATATAACGGCCCGGCTCTACGTAGGCCAGGTTGAAGATCCCGGTACCGGAATCGGCAGGCTGGGCAGCGGCGCTGGCAATCCAGCCGGTTGTCCCGATGTAGGCATACAGCTCCTCGGGACGGTATACCCCGGCCCCGAGCGTCGCGGCGCCGGCATCCCCGATGCCGCAGAGCACCGGTGTCCCCTCGGCAAATCCGGTCAGCTGAGCGCCGGCGGCGTGCACGGTTCCGGCTATTTCATCCGGCCGCACAATGGCTGGCATTTTGCCGGAATCCAGGCCCAGCCGCCGGAACCAGTCCTGCGTCCACGACCGGGTCCGGATGTCCATGCATCCGGTCGTGGACGCGGATGTCGGGTCTGTCACGAAGCGGCCGGTCAGCTGGGCGATAACGTAATCCTTGGAGCTGATCAAGAAGCTCACCGTCTGATTGTAGAGTTCCCGCTCATGCCGGTGCAGCCACAAAATCTTCGGAAACGTGAGTGTACCGTCCATCCTGTTCTCCACAGTTTGGCGGATCGAATCTTCACCAAGTTCCTCTATGATCCCGGCGGCTTCTTCCCCAGCCCGGCTGTCCGAATAGAGAATGGCCGGGCGCAGTGCATCCATTCCGCTCCCCACCGGAATGCAGTCCTGCATTTGGCCGCTGAAGCTGATCAGGCCGATTTCCTGCGGATGCACACCGCCGCGCAGCCACTCGGCGGCGATAGTGATGACGGCCTGAAACCACTGATCGGGGTCTTGCTCGATCCGCTGAGGCTCCTGCCGGAGGGCGAGCGGCACATTGTGTTCGAATGAGAAACCGCCGTCCCGGTTGACCAGTATGCCTTTAACGTTCGTTGTTCCGATATCGAACGAAGCGATAAATTTCATGTTGAGTGCCCCTCCCGGCGGGCAAGCCTGAAGCTTCCCACGCCTTGAATCACTATAGTCGTTAGTACTCCATGACCAATAAACATCGCAAGTTATTTATTAATAGCATTAATAATATATGGGACTAACTAAATTTTAAAACCTGCTGTTTTTACTGATTTACGCAGTCGCTCTGCCGATCTTCTGCATTAACACGGCGGCGATGACAATACAGCCTGTAATCACGTCCTGCATAAAGGTCGGAACTTCAAGTATCGTTAGACCGTTGGCTACAATTCCGATAATCGCCGCACCCACGAAGGTCCCCCAAATATTCGGCACCCCTTCTTTGAAAGAAGTCATCCCGAGAAAAGCAGCGGCATAGGCCGACAGGAACAGACCGGAGCCCGCAGTCGGATGTGCCGAACCAAGGCGGGATGCCATCAGAATCCCGGTTAATGCGGCCAGCATCGCGCAAAGTGCAAATGCCATGTTCTTATTCCGCGCCACATGGACACCCGCGACACGCGAAGCCGATTCGTTCCCGCCGATCGCATACAGTTTTCTGCCGAATGACGTCTGGGACATGATGTACCAGAAAAGAATGCACATGGCGACCATAATGACGGATAGCAGCGGCAGCGCCCCCCACTCGGTCTGGCCCAGATATCCGAACGATTCGGGAATATTCTCGAAAACCGTCGCCCCGCCCGTCAGCCTGAATGTTATGCCTCCCAGGATCGTTCCCATCGCGAGTGTCGTAATGAAGGAGAGAACACGAAAACGCGTCACAATCCACCCGTTGACAAAACCAATCAGGAACGCTGCAGCCAGCGGCACCAGCAGACTGAGCCATAACGGATACCCGGCTACTGCAAGCTGGGCGGCAATGACTCCTCCGAAACTGGCCATGGAACCGACCGATAAGTCGAATTCGCCGACTGCCATGACGAGTGTAGCGCCTAACGCTATGATGACCAGAAATGAAATCTGCCTGCTGATGTTAATCATATTATCTAATGTAAAGAAAGAATCCGGACTTAAAACCGAAAATACCGCGAGAATCAGAAATCCTGCCATCACCGTCCCATACGAACGGATCAGACGCATAATTTGAATAGAATTGCGCTGCTCAGCCATGATGCTGCTCACTTCCTTTGTACGGGTTGTAACATATTGCCAGAACCTGCTCAGGAGTTATGCCCTCATTATCGAGCTCGCCGGCAATGCGTCCCTCGTGGAGCACATACAGACGATCGGATAATTCCAGTACCTCCTGAAGATCCGAGGATACGAAAAGCACTCCTCGTCCCTCGCGGGCCTGCTCGGTCAGCAGCCGGTGAATCTCTTCCCTTGTCATTACGTCGACAGCCTGCGTAGGCTCATCGCAGAGGAATAACGCAGGCTTCGATAGAAGCGCCTTGGCGAAGACCACCTTCTGCTGATTGCCTCCGCTGAGCTCGTGTGCCGGCTGCTCCATGCCGGATGCCTTCACTTGCATAGCGGTCATCCAGCCGCTTACTTCCTGCCGCTCGGCTCCTGCACGCATCCGCCATCCGGATGACAGCCTATTGAGGACGGAAAGCGTCATATTCTCCCGGATCGACAGATTCATAACGAGGCCGTCTCTTTTACGTTCTTCCGGGATTAGGACTATCCCCTGATCGAGCGATTGCCGCGGGCTGTCCGTCCGTATCTCATTTCCATGGAGCGAAATCTTGCCGGCACTCTGCTTGCGGAGACCGTAAATCGTCTCCAGAAGCTCGGTACGCCCCGCACCCGCTAATCCGAAAATCCCGACAACCTCGCCTTTGCGGACCTTCAGACTGACCTCTTTCACTTTGCCGTCTGCCGATGCCAGTGATTCAACCTCCAGCAGCTTCTCATCTGATGCACGGGAGTTTAAGCTTTGACGCTCCTTAAAGCCCGGACCTTCAGACGTAACACTACTCATCTGCTGGATAAGGAGCTCCCGGTTCGTCTGCCTGGTATCCGTAGTTGCGACGAATTGCCCGTTACGGAACACAGTCACCCGGTCTGAGATACGGGTGATCTCATCCATCCGGTGCGACACGTAGAGAATAGCCGTGCCCCGCTGCGCAAGTTTGCGGATTAAGGTGAAGAGACTTGCCGTCTCCTGATCTGTCAAAGAGGCGGTAGGCTCATCCAGAATGAGCAGGCGGCATTCCTGCATCATCGCCCGCATAATTTCCAGGAGTGTCTTCTCGGGCGGGGACATTCGAGCTGCAGGCTTGTTCAAATCAAGCTGCAGTCCCAGCTCTGTCATCAGCTCTTGCGCACGCTCTTGCATCTGCTTCCAGCCGATACCGAGTTTGTAACGATTCCGGGGATACGGAAGACCAAGGTATAAATTCTCCACTCCCGTAAAAGAAGGAATCAGATTGCGGTCCTGATGAACTACATTAATGCCCAGCTTCCTGGCGTAACCCGGATTCGTGATGTGCTCCGCTCTGCCGTCCCAGACAATCCGGCCTGCATCGGGGGTGTAGACGCCTGTCAGGATTTTGATAAACGTCGATTTGCCGGCGCCGTTCTCCCCGATCAATGCATGTACTTCTCCCGGGACAATGTCAAAACCGACTTTATATAAAGCATAATGGGGACCGAACGCTTTGTTCAGTCCCTCTACGTGCAGCAAAGTCAATTTCATCCTCTCCTCAGCTCTGCTTTTCGGACAAATCAAGTTTCACTAAAGCGCTAAAGCGCGAAGGCGAAAGAGGGACATGGAAGAGGAATCCGATCCTTAGGAGCAGATCATGCCCTCCGCCATGTCCTTTGTTTATTTCCCTGCGTTATCTTTCGTAATCAGGCTTGCAGGTGCATAGAGTTCTGTTGACTCAACCGGTTTCCCTTGGAAAACGAGATCCATCTGCTTGGCAACAATATCGGCCATGCCTGCGAAGTTCTGTTTGACCGTCGCTCCGAGCGGAGATCCTTTTTTAATCATATCCACAGCCTGGCTGTTCCCGTCGATACCTGTAACGAGAATGTTTTTGCGTCCGGCTGCTTCAATAGCCTGCGCCGCTCCGATGGCCGCTTCATCCCATCCGGCCCATACCGCTGTAATGGAGCCTTCTTCTTTATTAGCGAGCAGCAGACTCTCCATTTGCTTGCGCGCGTTTTCAATCGGCCCCGGAACTTGTACTTGCTGCTCTGTCACTTTAGTAATTGCCGGCTGACTCTTAAGCATTTCATCCAGCTGCTGGGTACGCTTCAGTACACCGGGATGCGGGCGGTGAGTCAGAACAACAACATTGCCTTTGCTCCCGATAGCTTGAGTCATGTGCTCGGTAATCATTTTGGACATGGCCACGTTGTCGCTTGTCGCATTCATGCTCATGCCTTCTATATAACCGGAGTCACATCCGAAAACAGGAATTTTTTTGTCAGCTGCTTTTTTGATTTGAGTTTTGAGCTGGTTCGGATCGGTACTTACAATAACAATGGCATCTGTTTTGGTGGAAATAACGTCTTCCATGCGGCTTGCAAGCTGTCCGACATCCCCTTTGGTATCTATCACATTGGTTTTCCAGCCTCTTTCGGCCGCCTGCTTCTTGAGTGATTCCACCATCTCGTTCGTTGTTACGGATGACAAGTATGGAGTCAGAATCGACACTGTTTTCTTCGCTTCACTTTCACCTGATTCACCTGAGTCACCTTTTCCACATGCCGTCAGACTCGTAATCAGCATAATTGCCATTAGGACGATCCATCCTCTTCTCATGCCCATATCCCCCTGCTATCTTTTCATCATGTTACGTGACATTATAAGAGCAATAGATGACATTGGCAAGAATAACCTTTTAAATCGCCTGTGATTGCTGGAAATCACCATTGTTATAATAACACGCTCACCTATCCGTTTCTTTTCTAATACACAAAAAAACAGCGGGTTCTACCTGCCCCCGCTGCTTCAATACCGCCTTATTCAGGACCTCCCGGAAAATTTCATTTCCCTGAAGCATCCGGATTCTCTTTGTTATATCCCCGGTCACCAAACGGTTTAAGTTTCTCTAACCATGCCTCTTCCAGCTTTTTGAGTTCATCTTTCTCATCAAAAAATTCGGACTTTTTCTTTTCCAGCAATTCGAGTATTTCAAAAACAAAAGCCTCTTCCCCATATTCGTTCCACTCTGCCTGCAGTAAACGCTGCATGCTCGAGCCTGCATTAAGTTCAAAGCGTTTTCCATTTAAATTTCTCAAATTACGGCTGCTGCTCACATAAATCTTGCCGTTAACGGTATTGCGTATCTGGAAAATTCCGGCTTCGATTTCTGTTTCCTTATATTGCTGGGCTAATTCTTTTCTCCGGTCCATCATATCTCCTCTTTCAATGAAATCTGATCAAGTTTGAAGAACACAATACACAAATCTAATTTCAAACAAAATCATTTTACGTTTACATTATAATAGATATAATATATTATCGTTTGCATTTATGTCAAACATTACTTTTGATTTTCAAATTTCTCCGCGAAACTTGAATTTCCCTCTAATCGTATGCCCTTACAAAGTCGATAAGAAGGGTAGGTCAGGATTTATCCTGCTCCTATTGAGCATGTAACCCAAAATGAAAGAGGAGTATGTGAATAATGCTCAACTTACGTACCGCTTTTGCGCTCGTTTTAGCTGTGATCATCTTTTTACTTACGTTTTTATTAAGCATCGTCATTAGCCAGAGAACAACAACACAAGTAGAAGAAAACATCGGAGCCTCGCTTTCTCAGGTCGCTTATCAGATGGCTGACAAACTCGATTACTTCATGTGGTCACACGCCGGCGAAGTCGATATGCTTAGTCAGATGCTCACATATGCGAATGCCGATAATCCGGATGAACTCCGCACACTGATCGAACAGCTCAAGAAAAGCTTTCCTTCCTTTACATGGGTAGCCTTTATAGACCCTTCCGGGAAGGTGAAGGCATCCAGTGACGGAATATTAACCGGATCGGACATCTCTGCCCGGCCCGTATTTACCGAAGGCAGGAAAGGACGGTTCATTGGCGATGTACATGAAGCTGTCCTTTTGTCCAAACTGCTGCCTAATCCAAGCGGAGAACCGCTGCAATTTGTAGATATCAGTACTCCGGTCTTCAATAAGAAAGGCGAGTGGATCGGGGTACTGGCTGCACACCTGAGCTGGGAGTGGGCTCGTGAAGTGGAGAAATCCATTCTGAAGCCGCTGCAGGACCGGATGAATCAGCTGGACGTATTTATTGTAAGCAAAAAGGATAACACTGTTCTGCTCGGACCCCGGAAATATGTATTCCGACCGATGGATACGGGAAGTATTCAACAAGCACAGAAAGAATCCAATGGCTGGACAACAGAACAGTGGCCGGAGGATAACGGAAGCTACTTGACGGGCTATGCTTATGGAGCGGGTTATATGAATTATCCCGGACTTGGCTGGAGCGTGCTCGTTCGTCAACCAGCTGATATTGCTTTTAGCTCCGTCAATGAACTGAACCGGTTTATCGTTGTGACAGGCATCATTATGGCCATCGTTTTCGCTGTCCTTGGCGCGCTTGTAGCAGGCTGGATCGCCAAACCGCTCAGAAGGATCGCACAGGCTGCCGATCAGCTCCGTAGCGGCTATCATGTGAAGATCCCAATATTTCATGCCATTAAGGATCTTAACATCTTATCTTCCTCCTTAAATAATCTGGTGGACAACTTGACGAGAACGGAAAGCGCCCTGGATCATATGGCCGATCTCGCCCATCACGATAAATTGACCGGTTTGCCTAACCGCATTGCACTCGATACTTATATGGAAATAGCCATGAAACAGGCCAGGGAGAACAACACCACATTGACCTTTCTCTATCTGGATCTGGATGGCTTCAAGCTTGTGAACGACACCTGGGGACACCCCTTTGGAGATAAACTCCTAAGGCATGTCGCCGAACGTCTCGGTGCTTATATGCAGGCCCAGGATGTCGTTTTCCGCATAGGCGGCGATGAGTTCGTTATCCTTCTAAAGACTCAGACCTCTACTCCGTCCGAGGAGACATTAAACATGGCAAATGACTTAATCCGTCTGCTCAACGAGCCGTTCCTGATCGAAGATGAAGTAATTCGGATCGGCTGCAGCATTGGCGGGGCGATCTGGCCGAGCAATGCAGGTGATCCTATCGAAACGATCCGGCTTGCGGATAAAGCCCTCTATGTTTCGAAGCAGAAGGGCAAGAACTGCGTAACCTTTTATTAGACGGTTCCAGCGAACCCAAAGAACCTCAAATCCTTCCGAGAAAGGATTGAGGTTCTTTATTATACGTCCGATGTCCATTCCGGGCGGTTCATTCATCATTCATCATTTGTCCAACAGAGCGGTTTTGGTACCACGCTGAAGCTGGGCGATACTTAGCCCGAAGCTCATCTGCAAATGAGGATAATCAGGGAAGTTTTCCCAGTCCCCTCCCCATTCGAAGCCTAAATCTTTGGCGATCTTAACTACCTGCATCCAATCTTTCTTACCGTCACTATTGCCATCGTAGTTCATATCCCATATAACTTTGCCGTCCTTCTTGCGAAGAGCGAAATCGACAGCCAGGCCGTAATTATGATACGATTCTCCACCTTTGGCTTTGGTCACAATGCTGCCGTCAGCCGAGCGGCCCTTCTTATATAATTCATCCTGAGCTTCTATGCTCCGAAAATCATCGGTTATGAGAATCGTGATGCCGATGGCCGCCGTTTTTTTGACAAGCTCCGCTTTTTTCTCAGCGACGACCGGATTCAGTTCCGTCAACAGGCTTTCACGGCTGAGCCCTTTTCTTTCCAGATTCTTTTCTGCCCGGTCCGTAAAAAATAATGGAATAAACAATAAAGCGGCGGAAACCGCGATAAGAAGGAATACCCATTTTTTCAATTTCTGCCGCTCCTTTAAGATCTAGCATTCTCTCTACTCTAGTTCTTAATTCTAGCAGCAATTAAATAGGGTTGCAAAATGGATTATACGCTGAGGCGCTGTTTTAGAATAAGTGCCAGTTCCTCCGGGGTGTTCCATGAAAAAGGACGGATTTGCTCCGATGCTACCGGAAGCATGCCTGCTGCGCTCTGCTCCACCGTCCATATCACAGGGATATCCAGTCCAAAGGCATATCCGCCTGCCAGATACACTTCCGGGGAAGCTTCGGTCAGATCCGCGATAACAAGCTTGCTGCCCGCGATCAGCTTGAAATTCAGATCCGCCCGCTTCTCTCCTGCTGTTTTCTCCGCCACCTGCGGCAGATAGCCGCACTGCTGGATAACGGGCAGCACCTTATCGAACCACTCCCTGCGGCGCTCCTCGTCAGCCGGAAGCAGCACACAGCAAGGCTTTAACAGCTTGCCGCCAAAACTGGCTTCGGCCGCTTTCCAGCCTGCTTCCGTCAGCTTAAATGTAGAACCCATCCGTTCAATCATCTGCTCATCCTTAAGCTTTTCAATAATATAGATGAGTTCCTGCAGGTTAGGCGAGTAGGTTAAATTGAATGACTTAGGCAGCTGATGCAGTACGACAGCTTTGCCTGGAGCGCCCGCATGCCGGTAGAAGAACTGAAGCAAGCGCGTGCTTTTATCTTCGATCGTCACCGGAACACGCGGCGAATGCCGGATCAGCTCGACATCTTCTATGGACAATTCCACTTGTTCCCCGCAGTCGGTCAATTCCCTTATATAGGCCGAAATAATCGGGAACATTTCGTGTTTGATTTGATACGAAAGCGCATGATAGGCTTCATAGCTCGCCTGCTGCATCCCGTATTTTCCATCCGGTGAACACAGGCATTTTTCATAATAATCGTAGTCGCCTTTCACTTGTATAGGAACGATCGCATCGCAGAATAAACAACGTTTTTTTTCCATAACCGTCAATCCCCCTCCTCCTTACTCTTTCGTAAACTATCCTGGATATGAGGGTGCGCATCAATAACTTCCAGTAAATTACCAGAACGTATATTCCTATCCGTTTATTTCTTAGACACTTCTCTTACCTGACGCCGTACCCTTTTTTGTGTTACCATCTAACTATTGGATGCAAGAAAAAGGAGACCAAAGATGGCCCATAACATGCGGTTATTAACCGACGATGATTTCCAGGACGCAATGGACCGCCGCTATCTTGTCCGTGTCTTTAAAAACGATCATATTGTGGATTCGGATGCGGTAATCAGCCGCTTCGACGATACCCTCATTGTGGTCCAGACCCGGGTTAGCGAGCTGACCTACCATGACCGCAAATCATGTGAGTTCTTTACGATGAAAAAAAGATAACAAATCTTATGCGGAAATGAATACGTAAAAAGGCTGCCGGATGGCAGCCTTTTTGCTAGAAGCTTGGTGCGGCCTTGCGCTTAACAGATGAAGAATTGGCACGTCAGCCCACTTTAGAATAAACGGCTACTTTCTCAACAGCCGGAATTACATGTAAAGATTGACTTAAGACACTGACAAAAGCCGGACGGCTAATCGTTGGGATAACCCATACGGTATGATCATGAATCATTGATTTAGGAAGACGGAAACTGTTCATCTTCAATTCTTTCTCAACCTTATCGCTGGTCTGAAGACTAAGCCGCAGCTTTATTTGCCCGCTAACTTTATACCGGTTGCTGTCATGCATATCCTGGGCCTCAGTCCATTCCGGCTCCTCCAAGCTCTCTACCTTAAACCACTTCGCAGTCCCCTGTTCATTGACCAGTCTGACCTGCCCCAGCTGTATGCAGCTCTCATTCAACTGTACTTGGGCCGCCTCCAGGGCATGTGTCCGGTTCGCAGCACGTACCAGATAGGAAATGGAAGCTTGAAAAAACATTTCTACCGTTTTCTGTTCTTTTTTATCCATAAATAACTAATCTACTCCTTCTGTCTATTTCTAGCAACGGGTCTTGCTTTAAAACTTTTAAGCCTTTGATTCTTTCATACTTATGACTGAAGAGTGTGAATTATGCTTTCTTTCTCAAGCAACAGATTAGAGTATACCTTTGCTAGACAGCGAAGTATGTCAAACCAACAGTGAAAATTATCCAATTAATTGTTGGAATTTGGCTCAATTCTGTCCGGTATTTCCGGAATAGGATCCGGTTTAATCTCCGGGGGAGTTGCTGGCGGACCTTCCGGTACGTCTCTTGGGGGCATTTCCGGTGTTACGTCCGGTTTAATCTCCGGTATAACCTTGGGCGGCATTTCAGGAATATCTGGAATCTCTTCTCTGCTGCGGTTAGAGTTATCAGGTTGGTTCATCATTCTCGACACCTCCTGCTCCTGTATTACCCCGATTCTTCTATTTTGATTGATCAATCTGTAAAAATTTGAAAGCCTGTCAAAAACCTGTGCTATGATAGAAAAAATCACTTTCTCAATCGGAGGTTCTTATGTACGCATTCTGGGATGCAAACAGTCCGGACTCGTTTGCCGCATACACCACGTCCCATCTGGTTGCTCTGGCTTTCCTGGCCGCAGCCGTCCTCCTCTTATTTGTTTGCCGCAGGCAGCTAAGGCAAAGTTCAGTTAAACGCCGGACAGTAAGCCTCACCATCGTATCCATCCTGGTCCTATCGGAGGTCACCCTGAACGTCTGGTATGTCCAGCAGGGCATTTATTCCATCCGGCATTCATTGCCGCTGGAGCTGTGCAGCATAACGCTCTACCTATGTGTAGCGATGCTTTTGCTGCGGAGCCGCTTCCTCTTTCAAATCGTTTATTTCACCGGAATCGGAGGTGCGCTTCAGGCTCTCTTGACTCCGGTCCTGGGTTACGCTTATCCCCATTACCGGTTCCTGGAGTTCTTTGCAGCCCATATCGCGATTATCTCAGCTGTTCTGTATATGGTCTGGGCCGAGAATATGCGGCCTACTTTCAGATCCATACTGTTAACTATGGGATTCCTGAATCTGCTTCTGCTGATCGTCATTCCGGTTAACGTTTATACAGGTGCCAACTATATGTTCCTGGCCCGCAAGCCCGACACGTCTTCGATTCTTGATTATCTCGGTCCATACCCCTGGTACTTGCTTTCTATGGAGGCAGTAGCGTTCATCTTATTTCTCTTCTTATATTTGCCTTTTGCGATCTCTGCTTCGGCCAAAGAAAAAAAGCTGTCCCTGCCGTAAGGAGCTACAGCAAGACAGCTTGGAGTTCAAGTTAAAATGAATTAGGAGTAGGTACACCGAAAGAGCCGGCGACTGCCCGCATCGGCTCTTCTTGTCGCTGCTTCAAGATTAACTCTTATACAGCGTTAAACTTTCGATTTGTAAGTATGAATATAAGGAGTCCATTTATCCAGCAGAGCGTCTATATGAGGTATTCTAAACGGCTTGCTCAAATAATCCTGCATGCCGCTGGCCATGCTCTGAATCTGATCTTCTTCTCTTGCATAGGCTGTTACCGCAATGATGACAGGCAAGTGCGGCGAATTCATCTTGTCACGAATGTTTCTGGCGGCTTCGAACCCATCCATCACGGGCATTGCAATATCCATGAACACAAGATCGTACGCTTTTCTTAAGACTGCTTCAACCGCTTCAACACCATTCTCAGCTATATCCGTCTCGTGTCCTCTTTTGGCAAGGATCATTCTCAATAGCTTCTGATTGATAAAATTATCCTCCACAATCAGAATTTGGAGGTGATCACTAGCTGCCGTACTTTGTTGCTCAATAGGCATAGCGGTCAACACTTCCTTCACATGATTTGAAACCGGATCGTTTAAATGGGCTTAGCTGAGGAAATAAAAAACCAAGAAAATACGCAGCGCGCGCTTTCCTTGGCTCATGACCAGCGTATGTATCCATATCTAGGCATTTTGACCAATATTCTGTTATTGGAATGTGTAGACGGCCACACTTTTATCTTTGTCAAAGCTCCAGTCGAGATACAGCCCGTTTACCTTCTTCCCGAGCGCCTCCACCAGATCCGTGTCTTCTACAAGATGAAGTTTTTCCAGAGAACGTTTGGCAACCCTCAGAGCATTTTCGTAACCGGTCTTCAGAAGTTCTTTCTCTAGCTTGATGAGTATACCTTCTCTTACAATAACAAGTGTTCTTGGATTCGTCCAGAAAGAAAATACATGATCTGGAAATCTTTGTACGTCCGCTGTGATTTGACTGATCTGATCATGAACCTTCTCATAGCCGGTATAGCATTCTTGTACGCCCGAATGGCTTTCATTCGTTAAACCGATCATAATACCGGAATGGTTCTCTAAGTCCCAGTCATAATACATCTCTTGAATAGAGAGGCCAATCGTTTGTTGAATCGATTCTTTCAGTTCCGGAAGGAGAACGTCCATCACCATCTGACGTGTTTCCCTCACCGCTTCATCTTTCTGTTTGTCCAGAAGAATCGTCTCCACTGCGCTTACGAAATTGCGGAAATGCAGTGTAATCCCGTATTCATTATACGATATAAAGATGGACTCAGGTCCTTTGCCAAAACGTTCCCTGAGCATCTTTCCCGTTTGGCTCGATAAATGGCTAAGTGCGGTTTTTTTGTCCAAAATACCCTTCCTTTGAATCATTGGCGGCAGTGTCCAAGGATCTTTAAAAAATTTATCCAGCAAATAAATCGATGGCATTCGTGTCCAAAGACCCTTAGAAATTATAATACATTTCGAGAAAATTTTAAAGACCTACTGCTTTTGTGTCTTTTAAGGGAGGAGTACGGAAAAAGAGCCGCATAAGGAATGCGGCCTTTACATGTATCGCAAGCACTTAACCTTTTACAGCGCCTGATTGCACGCCTTTAATAAAATAACTCTGGAAGCTGATAAACACGATAAGAATCGGCAGCAGGGCAATAACGGAACCGGCTGCAATCAGACGTGTATTGGTGACAAAGGTTCCTTTGAGATTATACAACCCCAGAGTAAGCGGATATAACTTGTCGTCTTCAATAACCAGATAAGGCCATAAGAAATTATTCCATGAGCCGATGAAGCTGAGAATCGCCAAGGTGGCCATCATAGGCCTGACCATGGGCATCATGATCGACAGGAAGATTCTCCACACGTTAGCACCGTCTATGACCGCCGATTCCTCAATTTCCTTCGGAATACCGAGAAACCCCTGCCTCATCAGGAATATTCCAAACGCCGACACAGCCGCGGGCAAAATAACTCCCGTATATGAACCCAGAAGACCCAGCTTATTCAAAATAAGATATACGGGAATCATAGTTACTTCACCGGGGATCATCATCGTCGCGACAATAATCAGAAATATCAGCTGTTTCCCTTTGAAATTCATCCTTGCCAGCGGAAAAGCGGCCATGGAGGAGAAAATAACCGGCAGGAGTACGCCAAAGAAAGCTAATACCGTACTATTCCATAGGTACGTCGGGATGGGAAGTGAATTCCAGACGGTTGCGAAATTCTCCAGCGTAAAGGACTGGGGAATAAATTGCGGCGGCATGGAATAGATTGCTTCATCCTGTCCTTTCAAAGAGGTAGATAACGTCCACAGAAAAGGGATTACCATGATAACGGAGATCAAAAGCAGGAAGAAGTATGAGACGGCATAACGGCCTATTTTGCGGCGTCCCCACAACCTGGTCTTGGCTGCTGCAGCAGGCGTTTGAGCTTGATGAATTTGTGTCTGCATACTCAGGCCCCCCTCTCGTCCATCGACCGCTTGTTAATCAGTGTCAGCAGCAGGATGACCAGGAACAGAATGAATGAAATTGCACTGGCGTAGCCCATATCGAGCTGTTTGAATGCTTGATCGAATACCATGTATACGACGGTTGTCGAAGCCCCGATCGGACCGCCTTCCGTCATCGCCAGCATCAGTGTAAACTCCTTGAAAGCTCCCATGGTTGAAACCACTGCAACAAAGAAAATGACCGGTTTCAGCATCGGGAACGTAATGTTCACATGTTTGGTCCAGAAGCCGGCGCCATCGAGCTCGGCCGCTTCGTAGAGGTCTTCCGGAACCGATTGAAGCCCCGCTAGATAGAACAGCATGTAATATCCAAGTCCCTGCCAGACCGTCACAATAGCCAAACTGGGCATAACCATATATTTGCTGGTCAGCCACTTCACAGGCTCAGAACCGGCAAGACTTAACAGATAGTTGAAAATCCCCTCACTCTGGAACATCCAGCCCCACAAAAATGCCGTAACGACGACCGAGACAAGCGCCGGGAAATAAAAAATCAGCCGGAACATCTTGATGCCGATCAGGGATTGATTCACCAGAATCGCAATAAAAACAGGCAGAACCACCAAGGCAGGGGTCACAAGAATCCAATAATAGAACGTATTGAACATCGCTTTCCAGAACTCCGTGTCCTGCACAACGGCTTTGTAATTCTGAAGGCCCACCCACTGCGTCGGTTCAAATATGTTATAGGAAGTAAAACTCAGATATAGAGCCGCTGCTGACGGGACAATGCTGAACAATAATAAAAGAATAGCTGCCGGCGCTAGGAAAGCCCATGCATGTATACTCTTGTACATCTTTACCAGACCTCCCTAGTAGTCATGATTCCGGCCGCAGAACCCGCGGCCGGGCCTTGGTACTACATACTCGGCGGATCTATTTGAGTAATTTATTGACGGCTGCCTCTGCATCGCTCAAAGCCTTAGCAGGATCTTTGTTCTCCAGCATGACTTTATGGAATTCATCATTAATGGCTTTGTTGATCTTCGAAATGTTCTCGACCGGAGGAAACATATTCTCTGATGATTCCAGCTGCTTGGCGGCCAGGTACAACCCTTTTTCAGCCGGATCTGCGGAGTCTTTGCCTTTCGTAAAGAACGGATCTTCGGCTGCTTTCTTAACGGACGGCAAAATCGCTACGATTTGAGCAAATTTCAGCTGATTCTCACCATTGGTAATAAACTTGGCGAATTCAGCCGCTTCTTTTTTGTGCTTGCTTTTATTCGATACCGCAATATTCATAATAGCGACATTGACTTTACCGCTTGACCCGACTAAAGCCGGTGCCGCATCGGATTTAGCATATACTTGCGGAGACAAATCTTTTACTTGACGGAACAATTGAGGACCTGTGCCCCAGAAGGCAATCTTCTCCTGCGCATACCATTCCTGCGGCTTGGCCTGGTTCAGCATAATTTCATCCGGAATCAGCTTATCTTTATACCGCTGCTGGAACTTTTTGAAGATTTCAAGCGTTTGCGGGGTATTAAAGGCCGCTTGCTTGAAGTCGTCACTCACAATTTTAATGCCATTCTGCGGCAGATATAAATGAATGTCTTTAATGGTATTTCCGTAGGAACCTGTTTTTTCTTTAATTGCTTTAGACATCGCCCATGATTCTTCTTCCGTTTTTGGCGGGGCATCGAATCCGGCTTTCTTCAATAATTCTTTGTTATAGAGCTGAACGCTGTTGGATAAATACCATGGAAGCGCATACGTAACACCTTGAAATTCACCCGCGGACCATACGCCCTCGAAGTAATCTTTCTTCACGTCACCGGCCAGTTCATCCATATTAGCGACTGCGCCCAAAGCCGCCAGCTTCTTCAGGTAGTCCGTATTCAGATTCAAGACGTCGGCCAGGGAACCTGAAGCTGCGCTTGTCAACGTTTTCTGTTCAATTGCATCGAACGGGATATCCTGCCATTTGACCTTCACGCCCGGATTCTTCCCTTCAAAATCCTTAATCACACCGTTAATGTAATCGTCAAATGTCGGGCTCAGTGCGATTGTCCAGAACGTAATCTCTTTCGTTCCTCCTGATGACTGATCGGCTCCTGGTGATGCCGATCCTCCCGCATTGTCACTTGGCTTGGAACATGCGGTTGTGAAAATCATGATGACAGCGAAAATTAAAGCAAGCCACTTCATAGAACTCTTCAAAAAAAACCCTCCTTCAGATTACTTTGTTTTGGAGATTACTACCTCCTTATTCTACGGTAAAAGGAAAATTCCTCTAATCGGTTCAGGATTTTGTATAAATTTGATAAGATTGCGTTTACATTAACTTTATTCGCCTACTGAAATGAAGGTGTTGCTTACTTCTGTATGTATAAAAAAAGACCCTGCATATGCGCAGAGTCTTCTGATTAGCTTGAACGTACGGGATTTATTGCAGCATCAAAGAATAGGTCGCTCTATCCGTTCCAAGAACGACGATCTCATTCTCAACCCCTGCCAGATTTAACCCGTCCAAAGGAATAACGAACGTGTTGTCAGGCAGCGCTTCTCTCTTTCCTTCATTAAGAACCGCGCCTTCACCGAATAATAGCAGAGCACTGCCATTCGTATAATCATCGATTGCATCCGGTTGATGTTCACGGTATTCGAACTGGGACAGCTGGAGGTCGACCTGATCCAGATCCCCCTGCTCTTCCTTTTTAATTCGGATTGCTTTATTGGTGTTCTCGTTCAGCCAGTCCGTCACAGATTGCAGTTGTTTATCCATAAAGAGGCACCTACCTTGTCAGCTTATTTGTTTCTATGTAGCATTACCCAATATCGGCTCAACTAGAACTCTGCCCTCTCTAATTCAACCGTAAGAATTAACAAAAACACTCCTCCTGAAGCTGGCTTCAAGAGGAGTGTGTAAGTTCATCCATGGATAAGTCACAAGACATCTTCGTGATGTCTTACATGTAACGGTTAACTACAGATTGGTAGACTTGCTTCGATCTCAGACCCACTAACTTCTCTACGGGCTCGCCATTATGAAAAACGATAACCGTAGGCGTTGCCATAACTCCGTAGTCTGATGCCTTCTGCGGTGAATCATCGCAATTGATCTTCAGAATATCGATCCTATCCGAATATTCTTCCTGCAATTCCTCCAATACCGGAGCCAGCGCTCTGCATGGCGGACAGAACGGCGAACCAAAGTTCGCCAGCAGGATGCCTTTCGTTTGCACATGGTTCTTGAATGTAGCATCATTTGCGGAAACCAGACTCATTCCAATCCCTCCTGTTTTGGTCCTTCATTAACAACATAACGGATTCTCTCTTCCAGGTTTAGTTTAATGCGCTGGAGTTCCGCGATCTGCCGGTCTATCTCCGTCAATTTCTGCGTATAGATCGGCAGGACCTCGCTGCAGAACGTCTCCTCGTTCTTCATCACACAATGCAGAAAACCTGCGATTTGCTCCGTCGTTAGTCCCAAACCCAGATAGAGCCGGATGGTCCACACCTGTTCTTCCGCAAAAGGAGAATACGCGCGATATCCGTTCTCCATGCGGATAGGAGCAAGCAGACCCTGCTGTTCATAGTAACGCAGCGAGCGGATGCTGACTCCTGTGCGCGCAGATAATTCTCCGATTCTCACAGCGCAAGACCTCCTTCCAATCCGTTACCACGAGTATAAACCGTACCGTTAATGTCAGGGTCAAGGGATTTTCGAATTCTGTACCTCATCACGCAGACGTTCAATTGATTAACTTAAACCCGCTTTAGTAAACTTACCAGATAGTCATCCAACCGCTCTATTATGAGCTCATTGGTAAGCCCGGTCATACCGAGGTCTGTCCATCCGGCATACACTTCCGGCGTACCGAATAGAATGTCCACTAATGAAACGAGATCCCAATAGGGCTGATAGGTAAATGCGCGGCCCGCATGTGAGATATATGCGCCGAGGAATGCATCGGCTGTCTCAACACCAAACATTTGCGCCAAGTCGACCCTGCAGTGACCGACATCTATTCCGGCCGGCCCCCTGCAGGCGTTCACCCAGTCTACGATCCCGCTCACGGCATGGTCTTTCCACAATACATTAGCGGGATGATAGTCTCTGTGGATAAAGCATGGCTGCACGGCCGGAGGCGCTTCTCTTATGATCTTAAAAGCCTCCTCCCATAAGTGCGGGTGCCTGGACCACAGCGGTTTTTGGACCGTCATGGGATCGTTGTATCTGAAGTGAGCCCAGGGAAAGCCCTCGGCATCCGTACGATGAACAAGAGCCAACGCTTCCGCCATACCATCGACCCAAAGCTCACGGTCAGGCGGACTCAGCACGACCGATCCTTCCAGCCGGGTCATGAGAACGGCAGGTACGCCGCTTGCTTCTCCCGTCCCGTCAAACGCGATGGCTTCAGGAGTCGGCACCTGGATTTGAGCTGCCCAGCGAAGACTCTCGGCCTCATGCAGAGCCAAATCGGGCTCCTCGCTAAGCCATTCCTTATTCGTCAGTTGACGCAGTACGAAGCTTTTCTCGATCCCCGAGTTATTCAAAGTGATACTATGCATCAGGGAAGAAATCCCTCCATACAGCCTCTGGATAGAGACCACGTCAGCCTGAGGGTCTGCAGCATTTACCACCCATTGAAGAACATGATCCGGTAAAAGATCCGTAAGTCGGTTCATATAACACGCATCCTTTTCATAGAAACAGCCCTAAAGGCGTTCCGCTATAGAATTTCCTTGCCGCTTATTTTCAAATAGGTCACGGGGTCGCAAACGACGAAGAGTCTGGCATCCGCGGGAATCTTCTCCTGCAGCTTCCTGTTAATTCCCAGGTCATTCCGGTCCGCAATCAGCGTAGCTCCCTGCTGCAGCAAATCCAGAAAAGCATCGTGGTACGTAACCCACTGCGGCTTCTGCCCGACTTCATAGAGATCGTCCCCGTGCTGACGGCTGAGAAGCTGCATATACAAATCTATCGTTCCTTCATTAAGCGCAGAGCGGACAACGAGTGTGGACACCGCATCGTGAGACAGTATAAAGTCATTTACTTTTACATATCTGAAGTTGGAAATATGTTTCTCGGACATGATCTCCGCGGTTGTATGTACGTCCGGGGCCAGCCTCTCAATGCTTGAAGCGATAAGGAGCGTTTTGCCGTCCACAAGAGAAATATCCGGGCTTCTTTCATCCGCGAATATAATCGCCGCTCTCGCCTTGCTCAGCCCCGCCTTCTCCAGCGTTGTCTCCAGTGCCGGGTCCCCGCTTATGTAATGGACCTTTTTGTGATCATATGGAAGCTTCTCGTTCTCATCAATAATTACGATTTCCAGTTCAGGGTCGGAAGAGATTAATTCCTCGACGGCTGAATGAGCCTTCTTGTTCCAAGTAATCACCACAATATGATTGCTGCCGCGATAGTTCACCTTACCGGTTTCCCTCCTTAGTTTTACATTTGAGAAGGCTTCGATTATTTTACCGATGACCAGACTCAGTAGACCGATACCGAACAGGTATAAGAAAATCGTAAACATTTTACCGGGTACCGTTGTCATGAAATAATCCCCATACCCGACCGTCGCCATAGTCGTCATCACCCAGTACAAACTGTTAAACCAGGTCTCAAACGTCTGGGGCTCGATCCAGTAAGCGATTAAGGAACACAACAGTACGAACGCTACCGTTAAAATAGCGATAAGGCCATTGCTCAAACGGAGCATCTGATTCACATATCGGAGTACAAAATGCAAGTTCTATTCACCTCCCTGCTCGTATTGTACGGAAAAAAAATCCAAAAGTCTCGTTTCCAAGCAAAAAATCGGCCGCTCCGCTTATGTGGAGCCCCATACAAAAAGACAGGCTGTCGGTCAGCCTGCCTTCTTAATTACTTACTTATATTTACGCCAATCCAGCTTGCTGTTCTCCAGCAGATGCCCGAAATTATTATCCAGCCGCTTCTGCTCCGCTTTCCGCTCTTCCGCCGCTTTTTGCTGAGCCGCTTCCCGCTGCTTGGCTTCCTCCGCCTTCATCTGGTCAGCCTGAGCTTTGAGTTTCTCCAGAATCCCCGGGTCCAGCAGGTCCTTTAAAGTGGCTGGCTGATCGGCTTGTACCGGCTTGGATGAAGGGGCCTGCCTATTCTTTTTCCCCATAGCGATCACCTCGATTTATCCCTATTATATCAGTTTGAGCGAAGGACCGAAACTGCGGGAATGAATTCCCTGTCCCAGTAGCCGGTTTAGTTCGCTTCTCCTGAATTCTGCGTTTCTACGCATCCGCGGCACAGCGGAAACCAATGTTCCCGGAGGAGCTGTCCGGCGTATTCTTGCTGCGCGCCGCCGTTCGGTAACGGTTGCAGTAAGATTTGTGGCAGAGATAGGAGCCGCCGCGCATGACGCGGCTGCTCCCGGCGGAGGGGCCCGCGGGATCTTGCGTCGGACTATGGGAATAGTAGCCGGGATCGAACCAGTCCGAGCACCATTCCCATACATTTCCGGCCGCATTATAGAGACCATATCCGTTGGGCTCGTAGGCGTCAACCGGCGCTGTTCCCCTGTAACCGTCGCTGCCGTTATCCTTGACATGGAATTTGCCCTGCCAGATGTTGCAGTGATGACTTCCTCCCGGCTTGAGTTCATCGCCCCATGGATAGCGCTTCTGATGAAGCCCTCCTCTGGCTGCATATTCCCATTCCGCTTCGGTCAGCAGCCTTTTACCTGACCACTTGCAGTAGGCATCCGCGTCATTCCATGACAAATGGACGGCCGGATGATTCATCCGGTCTATTATCGTTGAATCCGGTCCCTCCGGGTGCCTCCAGTCTGCTCCGTTAACGACGTACCACCAAGGAGTCTGCTGCGGTACATTCACTACCAGATCGGCTGTTTCCTGGGAAACATAGTGCTGAAATACATACGACCAGCCGAAATGTTCCGCTTCGGTCACATAGCCTGTTGCGGCAGTGAAACGCTCAAACTGCTCATTGCTGACGCAGTATTTATCGACATAGAAAGGTGACAGGCTGACTTCGTGAACAGGTCCTTCTCCATCAGCCGGAAAACCTTCCTCGTCGTCTGTTCCCATATGGAAGGAGCCTCCCGGCAGCAAGATCATCCCCTCCAACGGGTCCTCCACGGACCGATCCGCGAACACGCTGCCTGTAGTTCCTGCAGATTCTAACTTACCTGCTCCCGGTTGACTTCCCGCACCCGCGCCTAAGTTCGCCCGGCTGGCCCCGCAGCAGCTTGGGGCTGATCTGGATTCAGATAACATTACGGCACCTCCGCTCAATACATGTACTGTTTCTTTTATCTTAAAATATAGCATAACTTCAAGCTTTAATCCCTATATTTAACTCGGTTTAGTTGCATTTCCCGTTTAACTAACATCTGTAAGTAAATTGATGAATGACAGGCCATACTAAACTAAGATCCTGATTCGGATTAAATAGGAGGGACCTTCTCCCATGCAGTCATACGTGATCCGTAATTATGAAGAGTTTGCTGCCTACTGCTCCCTGAGTACCAGCCAGATCCAACGGAAAACGGTCGGGATTCCCGGGGAAACCTATGAGCTGTTCTTTGTGGAGCAGCTAATCGATAAAAATACCCTGCACCGGGATGTTCTGCACCCGCTTCTTGAGATTGGCGGCGGCATGAGCTCCCAGCAATTGATGACTTATCTGCCAGTCGGAAATGCCCTCGAAAGCCATGACTGGAATGAAATCCTCACTCTGCTCCTCAGCGGATGGATTTACGTAGGCAGCTCCGCGTGTTCCACCGGCATAGTCGTTAACGCAGAGCACATACCCAGCCGCTCCTTAAGCGCTTCGGAGAATGAAAGTCAGATTTTCGGACCGCAGGTCGGCTTTGCGGAGTCTATCGATCAGAATATCGCCCTAATCCGGAGCTATCTGAATGATCCTCATTTCAGGAGCGAATCCTTTACGATCGGGAGTAAAACCAAATCTAGAATTCTGATGTGCTATGTCGAGGATACGAACAATGAAAGCGCCCGGAAGCTGGTGCATCAAAGACTGGCAGACTTTCAAATGGACGGTGTTCTGGATTCCGCTATTCTATCCCAATTTATCGAGGATACCAAGGGAAGTATTTTCCCTCTCTATTTCTTAACCGAACGGCCGGATCGTGCGGCAGCTTCCTTACTCGAAGGCAAAATCGTCATTCTGGTAGGCGGCAGTTCAAGGGTTATTGTCGGTCCTACCACATTTCTGGATTGTTTTAAAAGCGAAGAAGACAGGTACTTGCGCTGGCAAATGTCCGCTTTTGTCTTTACTCTCAGAATGATAGCGGTCTTCTTCTCTTTACTGCTGACTCCATTCTATGTGGCGGCTTTAACGTATCACTACGAGATGATTCCTTCGGCTCTTCTTGATTCACTGGCAAGCTCCAGAGCCAAGGTCCCTTTCCCCCCTCTATTCGAGGCCCTTCTGCTGGAAATTATCATCGAATTGCTGCGGGAGGCAGGCGCAAGACTCCCTACCAAGGTCGGACAAACCATGGGTATCGTGGGGGGTATCGTTGTCGGTCAAGCTGCCGTTCAAGCGGGATTTACGAGTAATCTCCTTATTATGATCGTAGCTTTGGGGGCGCTGGCTTCCTACACATCTCCCGGTTTCATGATGGGATCCGCCATTCGGATTCTCCGTTTTCCCATGATTTTCATAGCAGGGTGCTGGGGCGGAGTAGGGATCGTCATCGGTCTTTCTTTCCTGATAATCCATCTGCTGAGATTGACCTCACTGGGAGCCCCTTATCTCAAACCGATCTATCCGCTGAATATCCCTCAGGTTGTAGCGCTTTTTATCCGCCCGCCGCTGCCTGATTTTATGAACAAAATCGTGTCTGTCTTGTCGGGTACATCCGCGAAAAAGACTAGTGCTTCTTCTGATTCCACCCAAAAAGCAGATATTTTCGAACAATTTCAAGAAGAAAAATAGGTGCATACAGATGCAGAAATCTCCAGTAACCCGTATGTTTTCTTTTCGAGCCTACTTACTGTTCTTCATAATATCCACTGCGCAGATCGGTGTCGGCGGTGCCAGTTTTCAGCGTAATCTGTACAAAATCGTGGAGCAGGACTCCTGGATAGCGGTTATTATAGCAGGCCTGGCTGCCCATATCGTAGTAGCGGCCTTGCTTTTCTTCCTCGGGAAAAACCCTGACATGGATCTATATGACCTTCATCAAGGTGCATTCGGCAAGTTTGCGGGTGCTCTTTGTTCCACGGTCTACATCCTCTATTTAATGACGATCGCGTTGACCATTCTGCGAAATTATATCCAGATTGTCCAAACTTGGATGTTCCCGGATATGCCGACCTGGTTTCTTAGTCTCGTTGTATTAGCTCTGATGCTGTACGGTATTCTGGGAGGCCTCCGGGTTATAATTGGCGTCGGTTTGATAAGCGTCATTACAATTACAAGCGAAGTTGTCCTGTTCTACTATCCGATTAAATATGCAAATTGGGGGTATTTGCTTCCCGTAATGGAACACCCGTTGTCCGATATGATAAAAGGAGCCTTCTCCATGTCCTTTACCATCGTCGGCTTTGAACTCCTTATGTTCGTCTATCCTTTTGTCAGTAATAAAGCAAAAGCGGCCAAGTATTCTCACCTGGCTATTGCCTTTACGACGCTGACTTATTTGATCTTCATCGTTACGACTCTCGTTTATTTCAGCGGGGAACAATTGATTCATACCATTTGGCCTACCCTGACACTTCTCAAAATCGTCGAATTTCCTATTTTCGAGCGGGTGGAATATATTACGGTTTCCCTGTACCTGATCGCTATTTTGCCTAACACGATGCTTTACGTCTGGTCTGCAAGCCGCGGACTCAGCAAAATTATCCGGATCAAGGAAAGACAAGCACCAGTGTGGATCGCAGCCGCTTTGTTTATCAGCAGCGTCTTATTTACCAGTCACCTTGAAGTTGAAAGACTGAACAGCTTTTCAGGCCGTTTCAGTGTGATTATGTCCTTTTTGTACCCCTTGATCATCTGCTTGATTCTGACCGTAAAAAGAGCGCTAACCCGTCCGGGAAAACGGAGGCTGACATGAAACATTTGCGATGGGCCATCCCATTTATTTCGGCTGTCTGCCTGCTGACCGGCTGTGTAACCCCCAGCGTGTTTGAGAGCCTGGGTCTTATTGTCGCACTCGGGTACGATCAGGGAGCAAAGGGAACGATTGAGGGTACCTCAGTCATCTACAAGCTTGACAAAGATGTTCCCAGTAAAGTTACCGTTCTCTCTAACAACGCCTACACCAGCAAGAAACTAAGAGAAGACCAGAACCGTAAAGCATCCAAGAAATTATTGCTCGGCCAGCTGCGCGTTGCCCTCTACGAAGACGCCGTTGCCGAGAACGGGATTATCAACCTGGTGGATTCGTTATCCCGCGACCCTTCTATCGGCACCAAAATATTCCTGGGAATAAGCCGCAAAAAAACAGCAGACCTGCTTCAATATTCGTACAAAGATATCGGAAATATCGGGATCTATCTGTATGATACCATCAAGCAAAATGTCCGGGAGGGACAGGTGATCTCTTCTACGCTTCATGAGTTCCTCAGGGACTATTATTCGCCCGGAAAAGATCCGCTCCTACCTGTCGTAGTGCGAGATGGCGAATCCATTGTCATGGATGAAATTGCTGTCTTCCGATCGGACAAACTGGCTGGAATCCTGCCCAGCATCGATTCTTCTTTCCTCAAATTGGTCCGGGACCATTTTAAGACGGGTTTATTCGAATTTGGGCTGAGCAGCGAAGAACTTAGTCCCCACTATAAGAAGAAAGAGGAAACGACTAAAGAGGAAATCCATACCGTAGTTCGGCTTCTAGAGAATAAACCCAAGATTAAACTGGTTGATCCGGAAAATTTGATTTATGAGGTGAAGCTCGATTTTAAATTTGTATTGGAGGAGATCACAGCCGGAATTCGTTTGTCCGAGCCTCAAGTCATCGAAACTCTTGAGAAATTAATTGTACAAAAGTTCAAGAAAAAAACCGAACATGTCCTCAAGAAAATCACCGAGCTTAAAGCAGATCCGATCGGATTCGGGGAAATTTATCTTCAAACTGTCAGAGGTTCTTCTTTCACTAAAGAGGAATGGCACGATCGTTTTCCCTCGGCCAAATTCAATGTTCAAGTAAAAGCAGAGCTGCTGCGCACCGGAGTTGTTGAATAAGCAGACTGAATGCTCGTGCGGGATGCTTCATCCCCACCAGTAAGAAAACAGGGCGGTCTCAAAAGTCATTTCAAGAAAATTCAGTCCCCGCTTTTCACGTGATATTCGGTTGCAAAAGAACCTTCAAATCCACTTTTATAGTGGTTTTGAAGGTTCTTTTGCAAATAGTTAGGATTGCCTCACTCAGGTTACCTTTTGGAGACAGCTCCCTATGGAATCTCAACCTGTGAATTCGCGTATCCGCTGCAGGCTAATGACCGCCATGGCCTCCGCCGGATTTTGATGTAATTTCCAGCATACTGTCAATTTCACCTTGTGCACCACTCGTCAGAGTATCGCCGCTTCCCGTTAACCAGGCGTGGTTAAAGGGCCCTTCAACCGGCGATTTATCATATTTCGGCTGAACCGACATGACGTAATCCATCACGGATTTGGGCATCTTGTCCTGATCAGTCAGCAGAAGGGGCGCATGCTTGCCCAAATGCGAGAAAGGCGCGGCAGCCAGAGCAAGCCCCGTCTGCGTTTTATTCACGAACGAAAAGTTGTGACCCGGTGTTGTGATTCCCCAGCCAAATCCCGTCACAGGATCCTGATATCGGGCAAAGGCAATCGCATTCGCATAGGGGTCCTGACCCGCAATCCGGACAACCTTACCCTGCTCACCAAGTTTCTTCTCTACGGATGCGGATACGACCGATTCCGGGCCGAGGATGTATATATTCGCTTTGCCTCCGCGGGTTTTGAGGGCGTCAATCGTTTCCTGCGGCACTTCATCCTTACCGACGTAGAGCAGAGGCTCCGGCATGTGGGAAATCCAGTTTACAGCCGGCAGTGTATATTCCGGACTTTCTTTGGACCCGATGATAACAGAGGGTGAGGTTTCTTTGGCAACCTTCGTATAATAGGCATCCACCGATTTGGCCACAGCCTCCGGAGTGCCTCCCTCTATTTTCTCCGTCTTAAGGCCCAGCTCTTGGAGCTGTTCATCGACCTTCGCCGCCACTTTGCCGACCACCATAACCTGCACTCCCCCGTTGGATTTCACACCAGTGGGCTGAAGACGCTTGAGCTCGTTCAGCGTTACTTCGGGAATGCCGTCCTTATTGACGAATAGCCGGGGACCATTGTTCGGATGGTGAATCAGGTTCGCGCTCACTAGAGAAGTCTGCCAGTCCTCGAGATCCGTCAGAATGACGCCTCCCGGACGATTGTCGCCGCTGGTCGCCATCCACAAGGTTCGCGAGACCAGCACCGCAGCCTCGTACGGATCGCCCGAATTGATCCGCGTTGTGTTCTTGGACGCGATCCAAGGCGTCTTGCCCGCAGGCAAAGTCTGCTCCGTCTTAGCCGGTGACGGCTGCATGGCATGTCCATCATGTTCACCGCCCGCAGTCGCTGCCGGAGTCTCACTTCCGCTCGTACAGCCAGTCAAGGCCAATAATGCAGTTAGGGACACAAGTCCAAATTTCCAGTTCTTCTTCATCGTGTTGATTCCTCCTTGAGATTGTCAGACCTCATCCCGCTTGCTTCCAATGAGTGGAAGCAAGCGCAGAACTGTCTACTCTCTCAAGTGTACCCATAACTTTTGAAGAACCTGTGAAGACCGTGCCGCAAATGGCAAATCAGCATTTAAATGCAAATGCCGCCTGCTCACTCATATAAGCCTGCACTGCTTATTGCGCCGGAGCTCTACTTGGTATCTATGAGAAAGGCAGGCGCACATAAAATACCGCCCCCTGTGAACTTTCCGCCCAGACCTCTCCTCCATGTGCCTGAACCAGCTTCTGTACGATAGCCAGACCGAGGCCGCTGCCTCCCGACTTGCGGTTTCGTGACTTATCACCCCGATAGAAGCGCTCGAACAGATACGGCAGATCGGTCGGACTGATCCCGGCCCCTGTATCTCGCACCGTGAGCAGCACACTGCTCTTCTCTTCGCGGGCTTCAACAGTGACTTCACCCTGCGGGGGTGTGAATTTAAGCGCATTACTTAATAAATTCACAACAATTTGCGTTAAACGGTCACGATCTGCGTACAGCTTTATATCGGGAACCGCCTTAAGAGTCAGGCGGACTTCTTTCTCACAGAAAGCAGCCGACATCAAGTGAGTGACTTTCTGTAAGAGCGGGTCAAGCTCCACTTCTGACCGTGCCAGCCGGAAAACAGGCGAATCCAGCTCGTTGAGCGCCTCCAGCTCCACGATGAGATCCGCGAGTCTTTCGATCTCTTCGTAGCAGGAATGAATGCGCTCCGGAGTCGGCTCCCAGATGCCGTCTTCCAAAGCCCTCATATGACTTTTCAAGGTAGCCAGAGGTGTACGCAGCTCATGGGCGATGTCCTCGGTCATCGTGACCCGGATTTTCTCCATCTTCTGAAGCTGCTCGGCCAGCTCATTGATTGAGGTTCCAAGCTCCGACAGTTCATCCGTACCGTGTACAACAGTCCGGACGTCGAGCTGGCCCTCCGTCATTTTCTCCGCTACCAGCTTCATTCCGATCAGCGGAGCCGATATTTTCCTGGCTACGTATAGACCTAGACATATCGCTAGTACGATTGCCCCAAGGCATGTCCACAATACAGACTGAAGAATCGCCTGCTCCAGATGGCTGTTTAACTGCGGCATATTATGATCGGCTCCAGCCGCCTGTTTCTCATACATCGTTATATGATAATGCGTGGTGATGGAGAAACTGATGGCCGAGATGAACAGAATGCCTGTAGCCATCGCTACAATGATGGCTGCCAGCCGGATATATAGTTTGTTCTTCATGTCCCTTCACCCGAGAACCGATACCCTGACCCGTATACGGTCACGATATAGGACGGCCTTTTAGGATCGCGTTCGATTTTGTGCCGGATATTCTTCACGTGCTGGTCGATGGTCCTGATATCCCCGCTGAATTCGTAGCCAAGCACTTTATCTACCAGCTCATCCCGTGTAAAGTGCCGCTTCGGATACTTGGCCAGCGCTATAAGGAGCTTGTACTCGCTCGGTGTCAGACTGACAGGTTCTCCGCCGCAGTATACTTTCTGCTGAAGCGAATCAATCTCCAGATGCCCGTTGTCGTAAGAAACCCGGTCCGCCAGCAGCTGCCCCTCGTCCGTCCGCCTCAAGATAGCGCGAACCCTTGCGACAAGCTCCCGGGGATCGAACGGCTTCGTTACGTAGTCGTCCGCTCCGAGAGACAATCCCTGAATCCGGTTCGCATTGGATACTTTAGCCGTCAGCATCAGAATCGGAACCGAGTTCATCTGCCGGACGGCTCTGCACACCTGCTCCCCGTCCATATCCGGCAGCATAAGATCCAGAATCAGCAGGTGCACTCCCTCTTTCTTCACAAGCTCCAGCGCCTGCGCCCCGGTACCCGCCTCCAGAGTACGAAAGCCGTCATTATTCAAATAGGAGACCACAACGTCCCGGATCTTCTCCTCATCATCGACCACTAGTACGGTTCGCAAGCCGTCCCCCTCCATTCTATCTTTCCAGTCAGAATAGCAAATAACTGTGTAGAAGTTATATAGATTGTAGTATGTGCAGACACAAAAGAAAAGCCGCATGGCCGCGGCTTTCCGATTCTTCTTACTTATGATTATTGAGACTGCTTACGTAGGCCTTGGCAGCCTCATTGACGGATTTGAGTTCTCCGCCCTGAATATAAGAATCCATATTCTTGGTATCCGATTTAATGATGATCGAATTCTCAGATGCGATTAGGAGCTGATCCGTGTCACCGAAGTAGTAGAACGTATTAGCCTTATCCTGGAAAATCGCCGATCCGCCAAGTTCTTCCTTCGCCTGATGAAGATCCGCAGAGGGGCCTCTATACGTGATCTCTGCGATTTTACCGTTCATGTAAGTCAGTACATAGTTTTTATACTTCTCATACGGCGCACCGTCTGCATCATCTTTGCCTGTCTTCAGAGGCTGGCCCAGGATAGCTTGCGCCTGCTCAGCGGTCTGCCCCAGCATCAGACCATGCGTACTAAACATTCCGCTTGCCGCTTTTACATCGGGCTGATCATATCGTTTGCCGTACAATCCATTCTTCTCAAAAAGACGATCCACAATGACTGCCGCCTCTGCACGTGTCAAGTTTTCCTTCAATGCCAGATCTCCATCTGATCTTCCTTCCAGAATCCCCTGTTTTTGCATTGCAGAAGAAGCTGTTGCCTCATCTACTGGCTTGAAGCGCAGTGAAGGGTCCAGAACACGGCTTACAATCCGGGCTATTTCCAGCCGGGATATCGGCTTGTTCACATTTTCTTTACTATAAGACGCATCGACAAAGCCCTTGGCTTTCTGAGCTTCATCTACATAAGGCTGCCACCAGTTATTGCCTTGACCGGCAGCCGCAGTAAAAGAAGGATGATCCGTCATGACGATCATTTTCATAAACTGACCCCAGGTCACTTCACTTTGAGGAGCATAATTCTCGTCCGTCATTCCGTCAATCACGTTCATCTGATGTGCGTTTATAATACTGCTCTGCGCCCAAGGCACACTATCGATATCTTTATACAGCCAATGGGCCTGAGTAACCGAACTTACCGAAATCAACAGAAATCCGCTTACAGCTGCAACAGTTGTCCATTTTTTTAATTGTCTCATAACAATCCCACTTTCATTTTTTAGTTGGTTTCAAGCTGTCCGGGAACTGTTCTTGCACCCGGTTGTCGAGACTTCCCCAGAACTCGGCAATGCCGGCCTTGGGATCTCCAAAGATACTTTCGCCCTCCTTGCCGGGGTTATAAATCACATCGTTATTATCCTTCAGGACCCGGAGGTAGGCTCTGACTATCACACCCGTCTTGGAATCCGGATGTTCCTTAACCAGACGTTCATAACTCTGTTTGACTTCGGGAAGCAGTTTCATCGAATTATCATCGACTGCCTCGTATCGGTATCCATGAATATATTCGCCTAGATACATCTTATACAATTGAAGAATGTCCTTCTTTTTGAGAGCGTCGGAATGGCGGGTCAAATAATTTTCGGCAAGCAGTAATCTGGTGCCTAATTCATCTCTGGTAATAGAGATACTCCCATCGGAAGTGGCCTTAACGTCAGACTCTACGGCTCGTATCGTCAAATATTGTTGAAGGTCATCGGACAGGTAGGCGGAATATGCTTTATTCAAAGCCGCATAATCGACCTTCCAGTAATAATCCCCTTGCAGGTCGCTAAGCGCCAGCTTGCCGGCCGCCTGATTCTTCAGCCACTGCTTCAACGATTCATCGCCTTGGATTTTATTGAAGTCTACCGGATATCCCATCCGGGACAGTTTGTCCGCGGCTCCCGGTTGTGTCGTGATCTCGGTCAAGTTCGCGTTTAATCCCGGCAGATGCTTGTCATAATACTGTTCCAGTTCCAGGAACATCCTGTCCGCTGTCGCCTTATCCGCCTTGGATAGATTCGCGTCCAGGAAAGCGGTGACTTCTCTTGCTTCTTTGGCTTGTGCAGTAATCAGAATAAAGTGATTGTACAAGCTATCATTCGGGTTAATGCCGGAATCAGACGGAGCAGACGGAACAGCCCCTGTCTTGACGGGTTCTTTGACGGTCAGACCGGTATTCTTCTCACCGCACCCGGTTACTATCAGAGCGGCCGCCATTAGAAGCAGGACAGCCCTTGTACTTATACCATTGCGTTTCAACTTCTTCTCACTCCGATGCCTTGTATTCTTGCGCTTTTATTTCAACCGGTACACGGTTGTGGATAAAGTATCGGTCAGCTCTCCCGGCTGCATTTCGCTCACAATAAATGAACTGCCGGATGGATTCCATTCGATAGAGCTTTTTAAATTTTGTTGGTAAGAGACCGATGTCATATGACCCGTTGAAGCGTTCATCACATAAAGTCCGGTCATTCCCTGATCGAGAGAAAAGGCGCTGAAAGCCAGCTTATCACCGGCAGGAGACCAGGAAATCTGCTGGATGAGTCTTCCTTTGGCAACTGTTTTGCGCTGAATACCGCGGGAGCTTTCCGCTATCACCATCGATTTCTGGTTAGAGCCGGTGTCTGCGACAAAGACAATTTGCTTCCCGTCGGGTGATAAGGCGAAATCCGTTACTTCACCTTCCTGCCACAGAACCGCGAGACTCCCCTTTTCCAAGACAGTCAGCTGATTGCCGCTGTCCAGCGTGTACAGGCGATTATCTTTGCCTTCCACTTTGACTATGAACTGCTCTGGTCTGAACTGAGCTAGAGATACGGACTCGATCATTCCATCCGTATTTACGATGTACAGTTTTGGAACTTGGGCTGATCCCGCAGTGGCGGTCAGGAAGGTATTCCCGTTCATCCAGCTTCCTTCTGTTCCTCTGGTATCAAACGGCAAACGTGTGCCAGCGCCGCTAGCTAAATCGACCATTTCAACTTTGAATGCCCGGTTTTGATGAATGACCGCGTACTTCCCGTCAGGTGATACGTTAACCGAGGTGCCGGCTTCCACTCCGGCATCTTTATTCTGACCTTTGACGACATTCCGAATAAACAAATGAGGCCTCGCTTCTGTCGAGGGGGTCGTTCCGATCATCTCACTATCGGATAACCAGCCCATCGCATAGAATCCTTCTATACGCTGGATTCCCTCCAGCAGCACTTCTCCAGTCTGATTAACAGCGGGCGGCTCCAGGATGGTTAGGGATGTACCGTCATTTCCTTCACAGGCTGCGGCAAATGTCAGAAGAATCATCCACGCTGCACATCTGCCGACTCTTCTTCCCCTCGCTTTTCTTACGAGCTTCAGAGTGATGCCCTCCCTTCAAGCTCTAACCCGATTATAGAGCGTAATCATTTCAACCTCATTTCAACTTATTTCGAACTTGTAAACATTTCACTTTTTATTAATCGCGAAAGAAACGACAAAACGCGTGCCTCCCTCTTCAGGATGCTCCACCCGGATGTTTCCGCTGTGCCTGTCCACCCATTGTTTAACCAGAGACAGGCCCAAGCCGCTTCCGCCTGACTTCCTTGCCCGGTCTTTGTTAACGGTATAGAAAGGCTCGAAAATTTTGTCGCCAAGCTCTTCGGGTATACCTACTCCGGTATCGGTGATTTCAACTAGGAGCCGGTTATCCATCATCCGGTTCTTCACGGTAACAGAGCCGTTGTCCTTGTTATATTTGATCGCATTATCCAGTAAATTAACGAAAATTTGCATCAGGCTTTCACGATCTGCCCATATTTCGGCCGTTTCCAATTCCCTGTAAATTTTAACTCCGAACACATCCGCTTTCCCTTTCATCCGGGCGCACAAATCTTCGAGGAAGGACGCCATCTCTACCTTTTCCAGCTGATGTTCGAATTCATACTTGTTCATGGCTGCCAAATTCAGCACTTTCTCAACTAAATCGTATAATCGTGCCGCTTCTTTATCGATGACCTCTCTGGCTTCTTTGATCAGCGCAGGGTCATCTCCGTACATATGCAGTAAATCGGTATAGGCTCTTATGGAGGTCAGGGGTGTTTTGAGTTCATGAGAAATATTATTGATAAAATGCTGCTGGGTGTTCATGCTCGCCTGAATAGCCTGGCTCATGTCATAAATACCGCCGCTCAGCTCCCCCAGCTCATCCTTGCGTTCAAACGGAGGCTCTGTAATAAAAGTTCCTTTGCGGATACTGTCGGCCGCTTCTTTCAGCCTGGAGATCGCTTTGGCTTGACGGTTCATATAGAAGAGGCCCAGTCCAAAACTGATTAAGAGAACCATGGTTCCCGTTACCACAAACTGTTCCTGTAAATTTTTATAAAATGCCTGCTGGCTGCCGAGCGAAGCCTGAAAATGAATAACGCCAAGCTGGCCGTCCGTTCCTTGTACCGGGGCCAAATAATCCTGCGTATCGCCTGCAACCAGATAGGCGATTTTGTTCTGCAGTGCGTAGTTAAGCGCTTCCCCTGTATCCGGGACCTCTTCCATCGGAAGAGAATCGCCGGCCTTGGCGCCGCTGATATCGTACAGAAGGACCCTCATCCCACTGGTCGAGCCGATTTGTACGGCAAGGTTCTGTCCCTGCAGCTGCATGAATGTCTGCGGATCGAACCGGGTTCCGGACACGTACTGCTGCCGGATCCGGTTACCCGCAATATCCGCCTGCTGCTGCAACGAAATCTCCATCTGTTCCTTCTGATATCCGGCCACTCCATTAAGTACGAGTGTGCTTAGAATGCCGATAGCGAACAGCAGCAGAGCCGCGATAAACAGCGCGAATTTCCATTTCAGATTCAATTTCATGGTACTTCCCCTATCGCCTTGTAGCCCACCCCGTAAACGGTCTGAAGAAGATGCTGATAAGGCTCGCCCAGTTTGGTGCGCAGCCTCTGGACATGAATATCTACCGTCCGTGTACCGCCTTCATATTCCATGCCCCAGACAAGGTCCAGCAGTTCCTCGCGCGTGTAGACTCTTTTGAGATGAGAGATAAATAAGGCCAGCAGGTCAAATTCCTTCGGGGTCAGCGTAAGTGCCTCACCCTTCAAATAAGCGCTTCGCTGCTCGGGATAAATGACGAGTTCTGCCACTTTAAAAGAGACCGGGTCCGGCTCCGATTCTGTCTTTTGCAGGCGCCTCGCCAATGCTTTCACCCTGGCGATCAGTTCCCTTAAATCAAACGGCTTCGTCATATAATCATCCGCCCCGAGTTCCAGGCCTAATATCTTATCTACCATGTCATTTTTGACCGTGAGTAAAAGAATTCCCAGATTTTTGCGATTTTCCAGCTTGCGGCACACATCAAAGCCATTCATTCTCGGCATCATCACATCTAACACGAGGACATGAGGCTCGAAGCTGTCCGCCTTGCGCAGAGCTTCCTCACCGTCCGCAGCCGTTTCTACCGTATACCCTTCTCTCTTAAGTCCATAGGCAATCGCATTCGCTATGGTCTGCTCATCATCAGCCACCAGCACTTTTACCGTCATGTCTTCTCCTCCGCCTGATCCTTATTCTGTCTATGGATCTATCTTCACTATTTCATCTTCATTATACTTGATGGATCAGGCCCGCTGTACACGATCCGATCCTAACAAAAAAAACCACATTCGTGGTTTTTCCTAAAGCCGTTATTCTCTTATCCCCAAAAATAACCGACATAAACCATCAGCAACAGGCCTAATATAAACGAATAGGTGGAAACCCGTTCATAACCGTGGCCGTGACTTTCGGGAATCAGTTCCTTATAGGCGATAAACAGCATCGCACCCGCCGCAAAAGCAAGACCGTAGCCCACCAGCCAGTCGATATAGCTCGCCGTAAAATAACCAATGACGGCTGAAACCATTTCCATAAAACCGGTCAGAGTCACAATCAGGAACGACTTAATCCGGCTTACGTTCGAATTCAGCAGGAACACACCGAGAATGAGTCCTTCCGGCATGTTCTGGGCACCGATCGAAATAGCCACCATCGTCCCCAGGCCTTCGCTCTGGCTGGCATAGCTGAAGCCTGTACTCAGACCTTCGGGGATATTATGAATGAACAAAGCAATAATGACGAGAAGCGTCTGGGCGTCAAAAGATTTAATACCGGAATCGTTCTCCACGTCGATATGCGGGATATTCTTCTCGATCCGGTCGAGCACAAAAATACCGATTAAAAGTCCGATGGTCATCTGAATCAGGTTTGATTCTTCAATTGATTGCGGCATCAATCCGAAGGTAGAAGCAGAAACCATGATGCCCGCGGTAAATGCAACCAGAATATCTTTCCACTTCTCGGACAATGTCTTAACGAACAGCAAAGGCACAGCGCCGAGTACTGTCGCCATCGCGGATATAAAACTGCCGATTAATGCTGTCTCCATAGATGAACTCCTAACTCTTCAGTGTCTTTTTCTATAAGTACGTAAGCTCATCAGGCCTCACCGCAAGTCTGGGTTCCTATGTATCTTATGAAAAACTATCCTATATGCGCTTATAAATCAAGTCCTTTCTACATCTTATTACCCGCTGCAAAATGATAAAAATCAGGTTTTTCACCATCAAGACCTTATTTTCCCTTCACTTGCAAAAACTATGCAAAAGAGCATGTGAAGTTGACAGTCTCGCTTCCAATCTCCTATGCTTTTATCAAGACCTTACAAATCTTTTTTGTATCATGAACTGAGCAAGTTGAGTTGGAGGGAAACGATATGTCCACAAGTTTGACAGTAGCAGAAGCAATAAGCGCACGCAGATCAATCGGTAAAGTACAGGATACCCCGGTTGACAAGAATATCATCGAGTCTATCCTGGAAGCGGGTAACTGGGCTCCGAGTCACCACTGCACCGAACCGTGGAGATTCTTTGTCATGACCGGTAACGGCCGCAAAGTTCTCGCCGAAGCCTATGCCGATATCGCATGCGAGGGGTCGGATGCAGCCGGAGACGAGCTGGAGACATTCCGCGCCAAACAAGGGCTCAAAGCTTACCGGGCCCCGCTGATCATTGCCGTTGCGGTTACGCCTTCCGAAGCCGCTAACGTGAACCGCAGGGAAGAACTTGCTGCGGCGCATGCAGCTGTTCAGAATATGCTGCTTGCCGCGCATGCGTCAGGGCTTGCATCCATTTGGCGCTCCGGCGACCCGATGTATCATCCCCGTATGAAGTCCGCCTTCGGCCTCGGTGACGAATCCGAAATGGTCGCACTGATCTACCTGGGCTATCCCGTGAATCCGATCCATCCCGGCAAAAGAGGCTCCTTCGAGGATAAGACCGTCTGGATTTCCGAGGGTCCGGCAGATCAAGCCTAGAACTTCCTGTAACTCCGGCGCGCCGGACCCATTAATAACCGTACACCAAAATCCCCACAGCTGGCGTGGAATATATCCACGTCCGCTCCGGGGACTTTTTGCCTTTGCAGCTACTTTGCTCTGCCTTTACATGCAGGACCCAGGCGTCTTTCAATTTCGCCGTCGTGATCTATTGCTCTTGGGACCTGTCCAACCGGTCGCAATAAATATGCATGGCTTCCTTCAGAAAAGCTGCCAGACCCGGTTGATACTTGTCGATGTTAGCCGTAAACCTTTCATCATCGACGTACAGATCACCAAGCCCGCGGAAGATTTCGGGTGTACATTCATAGAAATGATCCGTGATCCACTGCCTTAGTTCTCCTACCGCCTCCTGCACGTGAGGGTCATCGGCGCCTCCACTCATCTCGGCTATTACCTTGGCGTATATATGCCGGGACTCCGACATGATTCCTTCCCAATTTTCTTTGGTATAGGAGCCCGTACGCTTCTCTACCGCATCAATGGTTTCATCTCCATATTTCCGCCGCGTCTCTGCCTCATATTTTTTCTTATGCTCCTCCACAGAGCGCAGATCAAAACCTTCGAACATTTCTTTTCCGCTCATTACAGTTCCTCCTTCGATGGAATCAATGGTTCTATCCACGGTGCTGATGATATCTTTAAGGCGTTTCAATTTTTCCAGCAGCAGCTCTTTATGTCCGATCAATGCCCGCTTGCGGTCAAAGCCGGGACTGTTCAGCAGCGTTTTGATCTCTTGCAGCGAGAATCCGATTTCCCGGAAAAATAAAATTTGCTGCAGCCGTTGGAGTCCTTTATCGGTATAAAGCCGGTATCCGGCCGCATTCACGTAATCGGGATGGAGCAGCCCGATTTCATCGTAATGATGAAGCGTGCGCACACTGACCCCAACCAAATCGGCCACTTCCTTCACCTTATAGGGCACTCTCCTCACCTCCTGAGAATCATCCTACACTATCACGTTACGTGAGGGTCAATACACTTCGTTCATTCTTTTATATTCCATCTTTGTCTTCCTGCAAGTGAACCCTGATTACTTTCTGCTAAGCACCCCTCAAGCGTCCCTTGAGTGATCGCAAAAAAACCGTAAACCATTACGGCTTACGGTTTCGGCGGAGTCATCCCTGCTCCCTAAGGCTTTAACACTACTTTAATGCAATCCTCCATTTTATCAATGAACACCTTGTATCCGTGCTCCGCTTCAGATAAAGGCAGTCTATGTGTGATTATATCCGTCGGATCCAGCTCTCCCGTACGGATTTGGCGGTACAGCTCGGGCATATAATGAATGACTGGCGCTTGTCCCATCTTCAATGTGATATTGCGGGAAAACAAATCACCGAGCGGGAACATGTTGTAATTCATCCCGTATACGCCGATCAGTTGAATCGTACCGCCTTTACGAATCACACTCGTAGCAGTCTGAACAGGACCCAGCGTGCCGCCCTGAAGCTTGAGCGCTGTTTCAACTTTCTCCACAACCGACTTCTCCCCGTCCATTCCTACGCAGTCTATCACCACATCGGCGCCGCCGTTCGTTTCATTAAATAAAAATCCTTCAATATCATCTTTATCTTTGAAATTATAGGTTTCAACCTTATTCACGCGTCGGGCATGATTAAGCCGGTAATCGACATGATCGACGGCAATGACACGCTTAGCGCCTTTCTGCCAGGCAAATTTCTGTGCCAGCAGACCGACCGGTCCGCTGCCCAGAATAATGACGGTATCCCCTTTTTTGACTCCCGCATTATCTACAGCCCAGTATGCGGTAGGCAGAATGTCCGATAGAAACAGCACCTGCTCATCTTCCAGCTCCGCTTCCTCCGGAATCACAAAAGGCATGAAATTGCCGTATGGAACCCTCAGAAGTTCGGCCTGTCCGCCAGGATAGCCGCCGTAAGATTCCGAATAGCCCAGGTAGCCGCCTGTATCTTTCTTTGGATTATCATTTGAATTATCGCACTGGCTCTCCAGCTGATTTTGACAGAAATAGCATTCACCGCAGGAGACATTGAAAGGAATAACGACACGGTCCCCTTTCTTGACGCGTGTAACATCGGGTCCGACCTCTTCCACGATTCCCATCGGCTCATGGCCGATCACATAATCATCCGGCATACCCGGAACCATTCCGTTGACCAGATGAATATCGGAGCCGCATATGGCAGTCGTCGTAATACGCACCAGGATGTCGTCCTTTTTCTCCAGTGACGGATCTTTTACCTCTTTGACTTTCACTTTCTGCTTGCCTTGAAAAGTAACAGCTTTCATGTGGTCGCTCCCTTCAAGTTGAATCGCTCTACTTGTTTATTTACACACTGGTAATTAAATGTAAACTCAAGAAACTGTCTGACTAGGCATGATCCCTTAACAGCTTCTCGAATTTAGCCCGTTTATGCTTCTCTTGTTCCTTCTTATGATGCTCTTCCGCCTTAAGCGCTATGTAAAGTGACACGCACATCAGACACAGGATAACGGCAAAAGGAAGCGCCGCTATTATAGAAGCGGTCTGAAGGGCACCTAGTCCGCCGCTGATCAGAAGAACCGTTGCAATCGCGGATTGAAGTACTCCCCATGTGATTTTGACACGGTTGGATGGATTGAGTTTCCCGTCACTGGTGAGCATGCCAAGCACAAAGGTAGCCGAATCTGCTGAGGTTATAAAGAAAATCGTGATGAGCACAATGGCGACGCCTGTCAGGAACGTTCCCCAGGGAAGCTGCTCGAGTGTCATAAACAAGGCCGCTGTCGTATCTTTCTGAACCGCTTCCGCCAAAGGGACCCCGTCAAATATTTGCATCTTGAGCCCTGTTCCTCCAAATACGGCAAACCAGATACAACCGAACATGCTGGGGACAAGAAGAGCCCCGAGGACAAATTCTCGGATCGTTCTTCCTTTGGAGATCCGGGCAATAAAAGTGCCCACGAAAGGCGCCCAAGCAATCCACCAGGCCCAGTAGAACAACGTCCATGTCCCGACCCAGCTCCCCCCCGAGAAAGGCGTCAAGCGAAGGCTCATTTGAATCAAATTCTGCAAATACCCGCCGAACGATTCCGTCAAAGTTTCCATAATAAAGGCGGTCGGTCCCATTATGAATACGAACAACATCAGCACAACGGCAATAATCAAATTTGTATTGCTTAGAAGTTTAATTCCTTTGTCCAATCCGGAAGTAGCCGATATAAGGAAGAGAACCGTTACCACCAGAATAATACCGATCTGAACACCGAGTGAATTCGGCCAGCCCAGAAGATGATTAAATCCACCTGCAATTTGCAGTGTACCCAATCCTAACGAGGTCGCGACGCCGAAAACCGTGGCGATTACAGCCAGTGTATCAATGAGCTTACCGATGGGACCATTTACTTTGTCCTTAAGAAGCGGCTCAAAGGTGGCGCTGATCAGCCCCTTTTTTCCTTTACGGAATTGAAAATACGCAAGGCACAGCGAAATGACCGTATATACGGCCCACGGATGAAGCCCCCAATGGAAGAAAGAGTACCTCATCGCAAGCCGTGCGGCTTCAGAAGTTCCGGGCTCTGCTCCTTCAGGCGGGAGCAAATAATGAGAAAGCGGTTCGGCAGCTCCCCAGAAAACAAGCCCGATGCCCATTCCTGCACTGAACAGCATGGCGAACCAGCTGACCAGCGTATAGACAGGCCGCTCATCATTCTGGCTCAGCCGGATTCTCCCGTATTTGCTGAAAGCCAGATAAAAGGAGAAGAGCAGGAAGAAGAATGTCGCCAGCAGATAAAACCATCCGAAATTAGAAATCGAATAGCTGTAAACCGCATCGGTCACTGAAGCAAATTGTGTTGGCGCCAAAGCTCCCCACAGCACGAAAATCAATATAATAACGATCGAAATGCCAAAAACCATCCAACTTCCTCCTTTACCGTAACTCAAGCAAACAAAAAAGGAGCCTCTTAATACGCTCCTCCCTACTAAGTATTTGGTTTGTTTTCGTTAATTATCCATTCTGCCGTTTGGTGTTTTTAGATTCTGATCCTCTCCTCCGGGAGTTCCGCCAGCCGGTCCAGTTTTTCATCAAACAGAGTACTACCGGTATTCATACCTCCCCTTTTACGCAAATTTCTGCATAATTTTTTCACAACCTGTATGTTTTCGAGTTTTTTTATATGCGGTTTTGACGGACTTTTTGCTGGATATTCTTCATCAGGGCAATAAATTTGGCCAAGTCCTCCTCATTCAGGTTTAGGCGAGACGATCGGCCGACTTCCATTTTTCCCGACAATAAATATGGTATTTTTCCATAATGAAACTTCTAATCCCGCTCCCTGTCTGGGATTCCACAGAAGCACGCTATACTTTTAACACTTTTTAAATGGAAATTAATCGCTTAGTTATTATAACAATCGGGATCAAAATAACTTATATCGAGTCCATTCATCAAATAGTGGAATTATCCACCAAAATTCGACACAAAATTGGAGGCAATTTTGTATAAAAATAGTTAAAATAACAGTTTAAAACTTCGCCGACTTAGTTTATAATCATTGTTATGAAGGAGGTGAGCGATGGGAAATAGGAGAAGCACAGAATAGGAACAGGAGGTCGATCAGCTTAGATTCACTAGACGATTTGCTGCATGAGTCTTTAAATGGAAATACAGCAGTTCCCTGGTTTCGAGTTAATTTGATAATTCGAATGTTCTAGAACTACTATTTTTCTCATTAATGAAAGCGGATTCATCTTGCACGTACTTAATACTAAACACAACTACTAGGAGGAATATTATACTATGGTTCAACAAACAAGACTATTCAAGGTATCGCCAGTCCTTACTGGCATTGTGATGGTAATGCTGGCGGTAGCTTTTTCACTTCTTTTTGCTAAAAGCGCTTCTGCACACGGTTACATCGAAGGTCCTGCCAGCCGCGCGGCTCTTTGTAAAACTGGCGCTAACGTAGGTTGTGGAGCTATCCAATACGAGCCACAAAGCCTTGAAGCTAAAGGTAACTACCCTGCTGCTGGTCCTGCTGATGGTCAAATCGCAGGCGCAGGCGCATTCCCTGAACTGAACGTTCAAACAGCTGACCGTTGGACTAAAGTAAACCTGAACACTGGCGCTAACAACTTCACATGGAAATTGACTGCAGCTCATGCAACTAAAGAATGGAAATACTACATCACTAAGCCAGGTTGGAACCCTAACAAAACACTTGCTCGTTCCGACTTCGACCTGTTCTGTTCTTTCAATGATGGCGGCAAACGCCCTGATTTCAGCGTAACTCATTCTTGCAACATCCCAACTGACCGCACTGGTTACAACGTAATCCTGGCTGTATGGGAAATCTCCGACACAGGTAACGCTTTCTACAACGTAATCGACGTTAACCTGGGTGGTAACAATGGCGGCGGCGCTACACCGGCAGCTCCATCGACTCCAGCTAACCTGGCTTCTTCCGCTCAAACTACTTCCAGCGTGAGCCTTAGCTGGTCTGCTTCCACAGCTGCTAGCGGCATCAAGAACTACGAAGTATACCGCAACAACACACTGGTAGGTACAACTACTACGACTTCTTATTCAGATACTGGTCTGACTGCTAACACAACTTACTCTTACACGGTAAAAGCTGTAGACAATGCGGGCACAAAATCTATCGCATCCTCTGCTCTGTCCGTTAAAACTGCAGGTAGCAGCTCTGCATTCCCTGCTTGGAATGCTACAACTGCCTATGTAGGCGGCAGCAAGGTAACACACAATGGTGTTTCCTACCAAGCTAAATGGTGGACTCAAGGTGAAACTCCTGGATCCGCTGGCGTATGGCAAGCTATCTAATCTAACCAAGTAAAGAAGACCGCTCAAAAGTTTCATTTTGAGCGGTCTTTTTCTGTGAAAAAAATTCAAATCTTCTCCCCGCCCGATACTTCCTCATGCTTAGAGGCTCCGAACGATACTCGCCGTTGTCTCCAGATCAACCAGGAGCTGCCCGCATATAGGATAGCACTAAAGTAGAACAAAGCATCAATGGTCAGCCAGTCGATGATCGTCCCGCCGATTATGACCGCAAACCCTGACGCAATCGAGGTCCAGAAGTGATAATTCCCGATTACCGGACCGCGGGACCCGCTCTCCGTGTAATCGGCGAGAAGCAGCCTCTCACTCATTTTCTGCATCGCATTGCATGAGCCCATCACTATTTGCAGGACTAGAACCCACGCATACGAGATAACCCAAGGAAAAGCCAGCATCACAGCCATCATTCCAACTGAGCTCATGAATAAACTATCATGGCCGCGCCGGTCCAGTCTCGGCCCTAACCACTGGGATACTACAGCGGAACTAATGGTGAATACGGCAAAGGCCAATCCGTATTTCGAATAGCTGTTGCCGAGATTTTTTAAGAATAGCAAATAGTACGGATATATCATGCCTGCGGCCAGCGTTACCACACTCTGAGAGCGGATCAGCCATTGAATCTTATTCATGGTTTCCATCCCCTCTGTACTGTTCATAGAAATAATTCATAAACAGATGCTCCGGATCGTAGCGGTCTTTGCCCTCAAAAAACTCCTTCTGCCGGGGATAGACAGTCTGAAACTGAGTCTGGGTCGGATAGGCCGCATAGGGAAGATAATATGTACCGCGGTGACGAATCACTTCCTGGATTATTTTCTGTATAGCTGGCTTAATTTTGGCTTGCTCTTTGTCCGATAAAGGAACGTTGAACAAACAAACGAGCGCAAACATATCTTCCCGTGCATAAGATAGAACCGCTTCTTCATCTTTTTGGACAAACCTGACGGAGATATTAAGCAAATTTAAATTTTCCTGCAGCAGAACGCTCCGCATATCCGCAACAAAACCTGCAAATTCATCGACTGGAATGAAGTATTCCTGAAGAAGATCATTCGTCCCCGTTCCTCGATATTCCATAAAAGCCGATTCTGAACGCATGGCATTATTCCGGCTGACGATAACATTCTGCTGGCTGTTGAAATACAATTTCTGCGTGGACCAGAATAAGTTTTTCCCCCAATCCGAGCTGCGGTTGACATGGAACATGATTTTACTCGGGATAACGCCTTGTTCATATTCTTTTAAAGTATGATGTTCCGCGAGAGGGAGTCCAGGATCCTTCCTGTAATTCATCGCATACATATCTGTCAGGAAGCCCTCCGGCGCTACGGAAATTCTAGCGATGCTCATCCGAACCGATCCGTCCAGAAGAATATTTTCTTTAAAATAGCAGCTATAGTCCTGGACAGAAGTCGCTTCTGTCGTCATCCGGTATACTTCATCCTCCGTTAAAGTCAGCGTAACGTCCAGAATAATGCCGAACAACCCATAACCGCCTAGAGCCAAGGAAAAAAGCTCCTTATTCTCTGTCCGGCTAACATTTTTTATTTCCCCGCCGGCTGTAAGAAGACGAAAAGACTCCACACTGTTAATCAAAGAACCATTGTGAAGATCACGACCATGTGCATTGATGCTGATTGAACCGCCTATCGTAAAAATATTTTGAGACTGCATGGTTTTAACTGCAAGCCCGTAAGGGTTAATCTTGTCCTGTACATCTTTCCATGTCGCCCCGGCCTGTACCCGGATGACTTTGGCGCTTGGATCAAAAGAAAGAATGTTGTTATAGGTCTTCATATCGATGACAATTCCATCTTTGTAGTAAGTATGTCCGCCTTGGCTGTGGCGCTGTCCTGCTATGGATACAGTTAATCTCTTATCCTTTGCTTCCTGCAGGATGCGGATCAGCTGCTGGACTTCTCTGCCCTCTGTGACCCGTTCCACTTTGACCGGATGAAGCCGGCTGTAATCCGTAATAAGATAAGGATCCTGATCCGCTGTACGGGTACGGGCATATTCATAAGAACAGACTGCGATCAGCAGAACGAGGCAGAACCATTTCATTTTCGATGAAAAAAGTCCGCTATTTGAAACAGGTGCTTCTTTCAGTTGGAATCCCCCTTTCGCCTCAAATAAAACCGGATTCCAATAAAAATAGCAATGACCGGATTCCAACTGGAAAATCGGCCATTGCTATGTCTGTTATCCATTTGTCTTCTTCACCGTCATTCACAATACGTACCTCTTTCACCTAAAAACCGGAATGATATTTATCCGGGCTGGAGGAATTGTGTTTGGTTCCTTTTTTATCTTTCTCATCTTGCTGCTCTATATTTAAATCTTCCACAGGTATCGGGTCCACATTCTGCTGACTTTCATACAAATCGAAGAGACTTTCTTTCTCCGTCGGATATTGCTCTGGATGATCGCGGTTTCCCTTCTGTTGAGTCTGCTGTTCAATCTCTTGTTCGGTCTTCTTAGGTTCTGGCATATAACTCACCTCACTTCGATTGGTATATCTTAAATACCTCAAATCGAAGGAAGTCAAACAGGAGGATTGCATTTCATCTTGCCCGCCAATGATATAGGCGAATATCTGTATTCGCTTTCAGAAACGTTCCAGCGCTATATCGAAAACTAATAAACGTTTTCCGCTGCGGTCCAGAATCTGCATAGCAGACTGCAGAAGTTCGGACATCGCTGAATCATCATTGGATGGTATATCTACACTTCGGGGTGCCTGATCATCCAGCGTAACATCGGCCAGCTTCCATGTGCCATCAGCATGATCGGTCACGTTGGGTACGTGATCCAGCGCCATTTGCAGCGCACGCCTTAGAGCGGTTGTCGCATTGAGGCCTGAACATCCGTACCAGAGGCCATTCGTTCCAACCCACATCACAGGGAAACCGAACAAATCCTCTTCTGATCCAAACAAGGGTAACCCGCTGACGGCTGTTAAATCTTGCAGAAGTGCGCGACATCTTTCGTCTTCTACTGTCCCCAGCTCTAGTTTTTTAATAACCGGTTTCTGGGTTTGCTGCCTCTTGCCCATTTCCTTGTCCAGATAACTCTCTAATCCGCTGCATACCCCTTCTACGAAAAAAGGCCATGCCCCCACCGTACCCAATCCTTCCGGCTGCAATTTTCCCATGTCCATGATCCACTCTCCTTTCCATTCATTCTGTGAGTATAAACCGCGATTCATTAGTATTCTTGCTGGATAGCGCAAAATCCTGCCGAAACTTAAGTGATTTTTCTAAATATTTATAAAATTCTCTTTAATGTCACAACTATCCTGATTTTTGTTAAGTTAACCCTTCGCTCCGCTCTGCCCTCCCCTCATCTCCCTTATATGTTACATCATATAAAAATCAGGTTGTCTTGATGCTTGACCTTACTATTTTCTTTTGGAGCAGGGACATTCGCACAGTCTCCTGTTCGTTTAGGTGCATATTCTATCTCGTTCTAACAATCTTTTACCGAATAGGAGCTGGATACGAATGGGTTATGTTGGCGGAGTCGGTGGCGTAGGTGGAGTCGGTGGCGTTGGCGGTTATGGTGGCGGAATTGGTTTTACAAGCACCGGAGCCATTCTTGTTCTCTTTATCCTGTTGGTCATCATAAGCCGTGCTTTTCTGTATTAATTAGCTGCGCAGTTGTGCTGAGGGCTTATTCTAAGGCTGCACACAACCATTGTTTGACTGGTGCCGATCCCCCGGCACCAGTTTTTTTGCTCATCTCTTATGTGAAATGATCCATCACTGAACCGGCCACAGTGACGATTATCGCTGTCCCCGGGGAGTTTTTCGCAGACCTCACTTGTTCATAATCTGTTCGTAGAGACGCTTAAGAATGAGTGCTTCAGCCCACAGGGGTAAAGGCTGTTCGACATTTTGTTTCCATACCGGATCTGTCAGAAGCCCCTGTTCGTATAGCCATTCAACCGCCTCAAGTTTCCAGTCAGCAGGACCCGAAGGGTCGGGTATTTGGAGGCCCATTGCTTTTGCCACCCCATCTCCAATAGAATCGGCAAGCTTTTGTAAGAATGACGGATTTTTCAGTAGATTTGCATCAATTAAATTGTCCACGAATAAATTTTCGATCAGCAGGGCATCCATTTTTGTCTCGCGGAGAACGGCAAAATTCGCTTCTTTCTTTCCGCGGTCTTTCACACCCTGCGTATTCAAAAACTTCATGATTTCATCATGAACCACAGTTTGTTTCTGACCACTTGCTCCATTCCGGGTTCCCGGATAAACATACGTTTCGAATCCTTCCCCGCCCCCTGCATTATGATGCAGAGCAACGAAGTAAGCGGCATTCCAACTGTTAGCCAGATTTGCCCGTTCAGACAGTTCCAAGAACACATCGGTATCCCGGGTCAGCTTTACATTCGCGGAGTAAGCATTTACTAAACGATCCCGGACTTTCAAGGTCAGATGCAGCGCGAGTGATTTCTCTACAAGTCCGCTGCCTTGGGCGCCGGAGTCCTTCCCTCCATGTCCCGCGTCCAGCACAATGAGGGGAAGAACCGGAGCTGCCGGACCGGAGGCCATCATTTTATTGTACAGCTTCAGAATGGAGTGGCCATAGGTCTCTCCAGCTTGCAAGGCGTCTTGCAGCGATGCGTATTTCTTCCGGTCGTATCCCGGGACTGCCCATCTGCCGGACAGGTCCTCCCAATTCGGGGCGATGCCACGCGTAACTAAATGAAAGCGAGGATCCATTATCACTTCGCCCGCCGGCAGCGGATTTTTTGAAGCATAAGCATATAGATGCTGGATCTGTGCGGTCACACCGGCTGCAATAGTCGGGAAGCTGTTGCCGGGAACACCGCCGGTCGCGCCGATTCCCGCGAAATTGTTTTGTTCAGGTTTGACATCTCCCCCGAACCGGAACCAGTTGGTTTCATGTATCGACTGTGCAACAGCAACGTCTCCGCGCACGCCGTATTTGGCCCCAATGTCAACAAAGTTGCGGGCGATCTCCGCATTAAAAGACGGATTTACGGTGCGGATAAAGTTCGTAATTTTACTCGCATCAGCCTGAGTCCTGCCCATAATCGGATGTCTGGTCACAGCGGCTCCACTTATGCCGTACTCTTCCACCTGCCTCACCTCTCATCTTGCGTTTGTACTTATTACTTATAGTTTATGATAATTCTGACTTTATGCGAGTGTGTCTGTCCATTTTGTTCAAAAATACAAAAGCCGCCTTCATATGAAGACGGCTCATCATCGTTACACCTATACCTATGCAAATTTATTTAAAAACTTTTACACGCTCTTCAAGCGGCTGGAATTCCTTCTCGCCCGGCTGCATGGTCGGTTTGCCGAAAGGCATTTGAGCAATCAGCTTCCAGCTCGCAGGAATGTTCCACTCCTGTTTCACCGCTTCGTCAACAAGCGGATTGTAATGCTGAAGAGAAGCGCCTAAACCTTCGGCTTCCAAGCTGGTCCATACAACAAACTGCAGCATACCTGAAGAATGTTGAGACCAGATCGGGAAATTGTCTGCATACAGCGCAAAATTCTTTTGCAGTCCTTCTATAACGCTTTGATCCTCGAAGAAAAGAACCGTACCGGAACCGCTTTGGAATGCAGCCATTTTGTCTGCGGTAGAAGCAAACTGCTCTTCATTGTTCACAACTTTACGCAGGGTTTCTTTCGTAATGTTCCAAAATTTATCATGTTGTTCATTTAAAAGCAGAACGACTCTTGCGCTCTGGGAGTTAAAAGAGGAAGGCGTATGCTTAACAGCCTCGTTAATCAGTTCCTGAATTCTATCTTCTGAAACAACGGTTTCTTTGCTGATTCCGTAAATAGAGCGTCTGTTCTTAAGCGCTGCAATAAAATCCATAGCCATATTGTATAGCCTCCTACGTTTTGTTAGTAACCTACTTTATTATTGTAACGTATTCTTTAGAAAAGTAAACCCCTTTTTAAAAATACCGTTGATAGAATGCGTATTTGATGACTGCTTTATTCTTCGAAGCCGCCAAACCAAAAAAACCGGACGGAGCGACATAGGCGTCGTCTGTCCGGTTTCTTGTTATGGTAGCACAGTGTATGTTCGGCTGCGTCTAACTGGAAAGATTGGCTTGCGGAGCTTCGGCACGCTTGCGGCGGATCATAACCCAGTAGCACAGCACAGCTCCAAGATCAGAGGCTGCAATCACAACTCCCATCGGCACCGCTGTTGCGCTTCCTGCAATTCCTACCAATGGCGCCACCAATGCACCGAGTATAAAAGAAAGCAGCCCAAGCAGTGCCGAAGCGCTTCCTGCCGAATGACCGTAGTTCTGCATAGCAAGCGAGAAACTGGCGGTGCTTACAATCCCGACACTCGATACTACGAAGAAGAGCGGAATAAGAATTGCAGTTAATCCAGCTCCGGCAAGAATCATAGCCAGCAAAGATACACCGCCCAATGAAGCAATAAGCAGGCCGCTAACGAGCAGCTTCGTTTCACTGACCCTTCCTGCCAAACGTCCGGCAATTTGCCCCGCAATGATAATGCCGATGCCATTGATGGCGAAGAACAGGCTGAACATTTGCGCAGAGGCATGGTGAATATTTTGTATCACGAAAGGAGATCCCGAAATATAAGCGAACATGGCCGCGGAAATCAGCCCCTGCGTCAGGGCATAGCCCATAAACATTCGGTCTCGAAGCAGAGTCCGGAAGGTTCTGATGGTCTGTTTCATGCCTCCTTTGAATCTTCTCTCCGCAGGAAGAGTTTCAGGCAGACCGAACAAAGACGTCAGCAGCATGAGAATACCGATTACTGCCAAGACTAGGAACACGCCCTGCCAGGATGTGAACTGGAGCAGCTGTCCACCTGCAATAGGCGCCAGAATGGGTGCCGCTCCGTTAATCAGCATAAGGAGCGAGAAAACCTTCGTCAGCTCTGAGCCGCTGTAAAGATCCCTGACCACCGCTCTGGAGATGACAATCCCTGCCGCGCCCGCCATTCCCTGAATAAAGCGGAGCAGGATCAGGCTCCAGATCGACGGTACAACGGCACACAGCAGCGAGGCTGCCGTATAGACACCGAGGCCTGCGAGCAAAGGCAGGCGGCGGCCTTTGATATCACTGATTGAGCCTGCAAAAATCTGACCGATCGCAAGGCCGAGCAGGCATGAAGTCAAACTGAGCTGTGCCAGTGAAGCGGTTGTGTCCATATCATCTGCCAGAAGCGGCAGCGCCGGCAGATACATATCCAGCGACAGCGGCCCGAAGGCGGATAGAGCGCCCAGTACAAATACAAGCCATATTTTATTCGAGCGGAAGGAAAAAGAAGGGTTCTGAAGTCCCCTCTCTTCCTGTTTGCTTCCGGTACCTGGCATCACAATCATCCTATCTTTGTATAAGAAATTAAGAAACCATCTTGCGAGAAAGCCAAGATCAACGTCTACACTAACGCACACTTTACTGTGTGTCAATACCGCTTCGGGCGCAGACCTAATCAGGCTGTGCACAAGAAAACAGGCCCATCTGACGGACAGAAGGGGCCTGCATGGGGAGTCAGCTTACCGGTATTGCTTCCTCTTCTACATCAGCTACATCCTACAAGTAGCAGGGCTTCACGCATACCGGCTTCGATACGGATAACGTATATCCTGTGAACTCCAGTCGTCCGCTGCCCGAATCAACCCGATAAGTTACCACGTTGTCTGTATCGCGGTTAGCCGCAATAAGATAACGCCCTCCCGGGGTCAAGGTAAAATGACGGGGATGCCGCCCTTCCGTAGAGACATGCTCGATCACGCTCAGCTTCCCCGAACCGTTGTCGATCTTGCAGACAACAATGCTGTCATGACCGCGGTTAGAGCCGTACAAATAATTACCATCTTCCGATACTGTGACTTCTGCGCAAATGTTGTCGCCCTCGTAGGTCATTGGAAGGGTGGAAAGAGTCTGAATCGGATTCAGCTGTCCCGATTCTGACTCATAAGCGAACGCGGTCAGGCTCGAGTCAATTTCATTGATCACATAAGCAAATTTACCGCTCGGATGGAAGACCATATGACGCGGACCAGCTCCCGGATGAAGCTTCGTCTCTCCGCTGAGCTCAAGCACTTTATTCTTCGGATCAACCGCATAGGCAACAATCCGGTCCAAGCCCAAGTCGGGGATGAACACGAAACGGTTATCCGGGCTGAACAGCGCCGAGTGCGGATGCGGCTGGTCCTGCCGCTCCGGATTCGGGCCTGTACCTTCATGCTGCTCCACATCCAGCAGTTCCCCGATCGTTCCGTCCTCATTCAGGGCAACTAGACCGATGAGCCCCCCGTGATAACTAGATACGACCAGAAACTTGCCGCTCCGGTCGCGTTGAATATGACAAGTGGGCGCTGAAACGGTTGCCGCCCGGCTGTAAGAGCTCAGCTTCCCGTTTGCCGGGTCGACCGTTAAACACACGGCCTCCCCTCTTTTACCGCCGTCATCCGCTGCCGCTTCCGAAATAGCATACACTCTGAGGCTCTTTGTATCCACATCCAGGAAAGTAGGATTTTTAAGACCGGATACCTGATCCAGCAGCGTCAGTTCTCCGGTTCCTTCATTGAGCTGAGCTGTGTACACACCTGGTCCGTCCGCTTCCGCATAAGAACCTATCATAATAAAATGTTTGTCCGATAATGTTGTCATAAAATGTTCCTCCTCGGTTGGATTATATATGTACTGGATTATTTCCGTTATGATACCGCCGTACAGACCTTCCACAACAGCAGATTCGAACCTTATATTTTTTTCCAATACAGACGGTTCCTTTAAATGTACACTGTATCCCTTAGCAAAATCAAACAAAGGAATCCTGCTCTGGTGATTATTATAGAGGCTGTCTGTAAACAATTTAACTAACGCTTTAATCACCTTACAAAAGAAGGAAGTGGATTCATGCTTTCCCCCTATAAAGAGTGTGACTTTTCTCCAATGAAAGAAAGTCTCAAGGAAGATATGCTGCTGTTGACCGGCAGAATACAGAAAAGCATTGAAACCCTCGATCAGGATAATTACTGCATGCTCAAGGAAATTGAACAAATTAAAGAGAGTTTTCTAAGCATCGAATCCCGTGCATCCACCTTTTACTTAAACTGCTACTTGTCGCCTTTTACCGATAAATACACGGAACTTTCCATCTCTGTCCAGAATTTGTCCCGTAGACGGCATGGTGCTTTGATCGTAATCGAACGCAGCGAACCGCTTGCAGCCATCATCCAAACCGGCGTACCGATCGGCGCTGAAGTGACCCAGTCTCTGCTGGAGTCGCTTTTCTACCCGGGGACTCCCCTGCACGACGGAGCGGTTCTCATTCGGTACAATCAGATTGTTTCGGCCAAAAATATTTTGCCGCTGTCGCATATTATTCAGCCTGAACCCAAGCTTGGCACCCGTCACCGGGCTGCGATCGGGTTATCTGAATTAAGCGATGCCATCATACTCGTTGTATCTGAGGAAACAGGGAAAGTTTCCTTTGCCTCGAAGGGGAACTTGTATCCCATTGTACCTCAGCAGACCGCTCCGAATCAGGTGAGCGTTTAGACAAGCAGTCTCAATAGTGCGAGGCTGACAATTCCTGCGATCACAGTGCCGAACAAACTTCGTGTCCATACGGCTATGCAGATAGCCGGTATTGCGGCAAGCAGTTCCAGAGCATTATCTGTCAGATTAAACCGGCCTTCATTCAGAAGCAGTTCCTGGGCCAGCAGCGCGGCCATTACGGCAACCGGAATATGCCGGAGCCATCTTATTCCCAGGTCAGGCAGCTGAAGCCTGCTCAGTGCAAGCAGAGGCAGCACGCGGGGAATCCATGTTACAAGTGATGTTCCGACAATCATCCACCAAAACCATTCTCTTACTTCCATTTCTCAATCACCAGCCCAGCCGTCGCTGCAATCAGAATAGCTGCAAGGACATTCAGATTCGGATCCAGTACATAACTTCCGCCTACGACCATCGCAGCTGCCGTCACGGCTACAATCAAATCAAGCCGCAGCTGCCTGCGCGCCGCAAGCTGCAGAACAAGCAGCCCGATAAACATGGCTGCCAGCGCAAAGGTGAGGCCGAATTTCTCCGGATCGGGAATACGCTCCCCCAGAAATCCGCCTACCATATTAGCGGCAAACCAATTGAGGTAAGCCGTCAGATTAAGTCCGAGCATCCACTTGTAGGACAGCCGCTTCCGGACCGCTCCCCGGTTGACCGCCACCCCGAAGGTCTCGTCTGTCAGCTGGGAACCGATCGTCAAGTTCTGCCACCAGGTGAATTTGCTGAAATAAGAAGCTAAAGCGGCGCTCATAAGCAAATGCCGGAGATTCACGAAGAATACGGTCGCGATGATCGCCAGAACGGACTGGCCGGCAGCGATCATTCCAGCCGCAATAAACTGGCCTGAGCCGGCGTACAGCAGCAAGGACAAGAGAGCGATCTCTGCCAGACTCATTCCCGCAGTCTTCTCTACGACACCTGCGGCAAATCCGATACTCAAATAACCGAGTAAGGTAGGCACACAATCTTTGACACCCTGCCGGAACGTATCTTCTTGCGAAGATTCTATGCCTGCTTCCCCTGCAGGAGCAGTTCTATTCCGGATCACGGGAATAGCTTCCTATCTGTTCGTTCGCAAGTTCAAAGACTCCTGTCATTTGCGTGAGAAAAGAATGAATGACCTCCAGCTCTTCCTGTGTATAAGATGAACAAAGTTTTTGGGTATGCTGAGATAGAGGCTCATACAGGGTGTGATAAGATTTTTGACGCACCAGATTGGGAACGATGATTACACGTCGGCCATCCCTCGGATCTTTCTGCCGGGTAATAAATCCCACGTCCTCCAGCCTATCCAGAAGAGCGGTGACGGTACCGGTTGTCAGACCCGTAATTTTGCTGAGTTCTCCGGCCGTGATCGGACCGGTTTCATTTAAGATATCGGCTGTTTTTAAATCCGTATGGATGACACCTATGGAAGATGCAGCATTTTGATGAAAAAGAACGATTCTTGTCGACAACTTTCTCATCTGCGAAATCATTGCAGGTACAGGTGTAGGTTGCACAGGCAAATCACTTGACAAGTAAAATTCCTCCTCATAAACTAGAAAATATCTTGACCATCAAGATAACGGCTGACAGGTTTTATTCATTTTATCGAATCTAAGACAGTTTGCAAAGGAGAAACCGCTTTGATAGACAAAAGTACCAATCTTAAGTATGTCGTAACCGGGCTGCTTCTCGGCATTCTGATGTCGGCCATGGATAACACCATCGTAGCCACTGCAATGGGCACGATTGTTTCGGATCTGGGCGGCTTCGACAAGTTTGTCTGGGTGACCTCGGCTTACATGGTGACAACGATGGCCGGAATGCCGATATTCGGTAAACTCTCGGACATGTACGGGCGCAAACGCTTCTTCCTGTTCGGATTAATCGTGTTCCTGATCGGTTCGGCTTTGTGCGGAATTGCACAGGATATCGTGCAGCTCAGTATTTACCGGGCTATTCAGGGCATCGGAGGCGGAGCTCTGATGCCAATCGCCTTCACGATTGTATTCGATATTTTCCCACCGGAAAAACGCGGCAAGATGACAGGTTTGCTGGGTGCCGTATTCGGAGCATCGAGCGTACTCGGTCCTCTGCTCGGAGCTTATATTACCGAATACATAAGCTGGCATTGGGTGTTCTACGTCAATGTTCCGATCGGGATCGTATCTCTGATCTTAATCGTCCGGTACTACCACGAATCCAAACAGCATGTGAAACAAAAAATCGACTGGTGGGGTGCCACCACACTGGTTGTGGCCGTCGTCAGTCTTATGTTCGCGCTTGAGCTCGGCGGCAAAGACGGATTTGCTTGGGATTCCACTCCCATCATCAGTTTATTCGCAAGCTTTGCTGTATTCTTTGTCCTGTTCTTTATCATTGAAACTAAGGCCAAAGATCCGATCATATCCTTCTGGCTGTTCAAGCAGCGCTTGTTTGCAACGTCTCAGATACTGGCCGTCCTCTACGGAGCCACTTTTATCATTCTGACCGTCTATATTCCGATCTACGTTCAAGCGGTTTTCGGAGGATCGGCTACCAATGCCGGCCTTATCCTGACTCCGATGATGCTGGGAAGTGTAGCGGGCAGTGCGATCGGCGGTATCTTCCTGGCGAAGACCAGTTTCCGCAACCTCATGCTGATTTCGGTTTTCTCCTTCTTCATCGGCATGTTCCTGCTGGGCGGACTGACTCCGCAGACTAGCCGCAGCATGCTGACCGTGTTTATGATTATCGCAGGATTCGGAGTCGGCTTTTCGTTCTCCCTTCTTCCTACGGCTTCAACCAACAATTTGGACCCCCGGTTCAGAGGAACCGCGACATCCACGAACTCCTTCTTGAGGTCGTTTGGAATGACTATCGGAATCACGGTCTTCGGCACGATTCAGAGTCATGCATTCAGTAACAAGCTCGCGGAATCTTTCCAGGGGATGGCCGGAGGCGCTGCAATGGGCGGAATCGATATGAGCAGACCCCAGCAGCTTTTCCAAGCGGAGGCGCGGGCCCAAATCCCCCCGGACATCCTCGCTAAAATTACAGATGCGATGTCTCAATCGATTGCATATACCTTTATGCTCGCCTTAATTCCTATCGGAATTGCGGTCATCACGGTATTCTTCATGGGGAACTCCCGTGTCGTCTCGTCGAAGGAAGCCGCCAAAGAAACAAGCGCCGCTTCCAGAATCTGATTTTCAGCCCGATCATTCCGTGAACAGTTCCTATGGAGCTGTTCTTTTTTTTGCCCTCTTCAAGCAGCACAAAGAGCCTTCGCCGATACGAAAGCTCTCTGCGCCTGCTATAGGGATGAACACTCATACACGTGAAATCGAAATATCTTCCCCGTTCCCGTCGATCACAAGATCTCTGCCTTCCAGATACCAAATGTCGCTCTGTTCCATAAAGAAGCTGATCCCATCCTCCTCGGCAGTCATACCGGGATAATGCGGTGAATCTTTCATAATACCGAACGTAAAAGCGTCTTCTCCGCCTCCGCTGTAACGGACAAAAATACGGACTTGATCGCCGTTCTGAAAGCCCCAGTCACCTTTAAAACACGCAATTGCACCCGCCGATACACGGATTCCCATCTCGGCCGCGCCTCCTTCCACTGTCTAAGATTTACTGTTTGAGATTCCTCTCTTCTTCTTAAGTGATCCAATTCCCGCTGCGGAATATAGGTTCCATGGTACCGTCGGGCAGTTCACCGTCAATGTCCAGATCAGCGGAGCCGATCATGAAATCGACATGCGTCAGACTCACGTTACCCCCATGCGCTAACAGCTCTTCCGGGGTCATCTTAGTCCCATTCTCCAGAGTAAACGGATACGCGCTGCCTAATGCAAAGTGGCACGACGCATTCTCGTCAATTCCCGTATTATAGAAAATGCGGCCCAGATTCGAAATAGGCGAATCATGCGGAACGAGCGCCACTTCACCCAGGTAATTCGCCCCTTCGTCCGTTTGCAGCAGCGAAGTCAGATGCTCCATCCCGACTTCTGCCTTGTAGTCAATCACCTTGCCGTCTTTAAAGGTCAGCTGGAAGTTATCTACCAGCCGTCCGTTTAAATTAAGCGGCTTCGTGCTGCTGACCGTACCGTTAACTCCGCCCCGTTTAGGCATCGTAAAGACTTCCTCTGTCGGCATATTCGCGACGAAATACACGCCCTGCTCGTTGACCGAACCGCCGCCCAGCCAGAGATGCCCTTCAGGGAGCTCTACGGACAAGTCGGTACCCGGAGCTTTATAGTGCAGTCTGCGGTATTTCTTGGCATTCAGATGCTCATGTGTCTCGGTCAGCTGTCTGATATGCTCCTGCCACGCTTCAATCGGCTGCTCCTGATCGACCCGGTTAAACCGGAAAATCGTCTCCCACATAGCCTCGATTTGTTCGTGCTCAGGCAGCTCGGGGAATACCCGGGCCGCCCACGCTTTGGTCGGTGCCTTGACCAGGCACCAGCTGAACTTGTTGCTCCGCACGTAGCTTTGGAACCGCTGTCTGGCTATGGAGGCCGCTTTGCTTGTCCGGGACACCTTCGAAGTGTCTATCCCATTGAACAGCTGGGGGTCCGGCACTTTTATATTGAGCAGAGCGCCGCCGCTTTCCGCGATTTGCTCCATCATTCTCGCTGTCCATTCCGGGTAGAAAGAGAAAGATTCATCCGGTGCGGATTCGTAACGGATCCGGGTCGTCGCTTCATCGCTCCATTCCACCTGCACATACTTTGCCCCGGCTTCATAAGCCTTCCGTACAATGATCCGCGTAAATTCAACCGATTCGATCGGCGACTCAATATATAGGACTTGGCCCGGCTGAATATTCACCCCGACTTTAACGACTAACTCTGCATATTTGTCCAGTTTGTTCTCAAAAGAATTCATATTTGCCGCCCCTTAAGGTTAAATTTTATGTAGATAATCTTGTCCAAGTATAAATTACTGCCATACCCTAACTTTACTCCTCACCCTCGCAAAAAGAAAGTCCGGTACGTTTGTCAGTCAAAGCTCCCTGGGCCTCTCTTGAAATAAAAAAGATATTAACGATTTCCGGACAGAAACCTTTTTCTCTTATTATGAAGTCTTATGAATGAATGAATACAAGTATATAAGGCGAAAAATAAAGAAATCAGGGGAATACAGGAGTAATCGGTAGAAAATTCCTTGTTACAACCTGTTTTTAAGCAAGAGACGATTAGAATCGAATTCATTCCTCCGCTATAATGTCACCTAGTTAATCATCGGCCCCGACTTTTCTGAGAGTGGAAAGTCATTATCCAAATTGTATAAACACGGGAGGATTATTTGTCTTGCTTACTCAACTGAATACGACCTGGTTTTCCAATCCGCGCAGTGATATTTTATCCGGCATAACCGTCGCCCTTGCGCTCATTCCGGAAGCCATCGCGTTCTCTATCATAGCGGGTGTCGACCCTATGGTGGGACTCTATGCGTCTTTTTGTATGGCTGTTGTCATTTCGTTTACAGGCGGCAGGCCGGGCATGATTTCAGCGGCTACTGGTGCTATGGCGCTCCTGATGGTCACGCTTGTGAAAGATCACGGACTGGAATACTTGTTTGCGGCTACCGTTCTCACGGGGATTCTGCAGGTGATTCTCGGGTTGCTCCGGCTTGGCAAGCTGGTCAGGTTTGTACCCCAATCCGTTATGACAGGCTTTGTCAACGCGTTAGCCATTCTTATTTTTGCTGCTCAACTGCCACATTTTATCGGTCAAAAGTGGGTCATGTATGCACTCGTTGCGCTTACCCTGCTGATTATCTATGTACTGCCCAGATTTACCAAGATTATTCCTTCGGCTCTTGCAGCCATCCTGATAATATCGGCCATTACGATCGGCTTCGGCATGGATGTCAGAACCGTCGGTGATATGGGACAAATTACGAGTACCTTGCCTTTGTTTCATTTGCCGATGATCCCTTTAAATTTTGATACGCTTGCCATTATTTTTCCATACGCCATATCACTTGCACTAGTCGGAATTCTAGAGTCACTTCTCACCGCAACGATCCTGGATGATATGACGGATACGCCAAGTAACAAGAACCGGGAAGTACGCGGACAGGGATTGGCTAATATCGTCACCGGTTTCTTTGGCGGTATGGCAGGCTGCGCCATGATCGGACAGTCCGTAATTAATGTTAAATCAGGCGGACGCACCCGTTTATCCACACTAGTCGCAGGTATATTTCTCCTATTCCTCATTCTTGTACTGGGTAAAGTGGTTGAACAGATTCCCATGGCTGCGCTGGTCGGTGTCATGATCATGGTATCGATCGGAACTTTTGACTGGAAATCCATTCCCGGGTTAATCCGGGTACCGCTTTCGGACGCAATTATCATGATCGTTACGGTTAGTATTGTAGTGGTCACTCACGATCTTTCCAAAGGCGTATTCGCGGGCGTGCTCCTGAGCGCAGTAGTTTTTGCTTACAAAATGTCCAAAATCCGTGTTACGCGGACTTTTCAGGGAAACACTGCAACCTATCAGGTGCGCGGTCAAATGTTTTTTGGCACAACCACCCATTTTGGCGAACAATTTATCTATACAGACGATTCTGACCGTATTATCATTGATTTCAGCCAGTCCCATATATGGGATTCGTCCGGTGCTGCGGCTCTTACGAAAGTGCTGACGAAGTATCACCAGATGAACAAACGGGTATCGATTACCGGTTTGAACGCAGATAGCAGGCATTTGGTGGAGCGTATCGGCGTTACCGCTGGCGGGACGCATTAAGCAGCGCAGCTCTGCAATTTACGATTACCAGACTCAGACTCAGACTCATTTCAGGACGGCATTGCTGCATAGGTCCCTGGAATGAGTTTTTATTTGGCTCTTACTCGGCCCATTCCGGCAATCCGGGGCAGCCCAGTTGTTTTTGAAGCCAAGATTGCGTTACTATGAGAATAAAACCGTCGCCACTCTACATGTCAGACGCAAGTCCTAAGATCTTACGCCTGTCTTCATCCGTGACGGAAGGAGGCTAATTCAATGGAACAAGTTGTTATTATCGGAGCCGGCCCTTGCGGAATTTCTGCAGCCGTAGAAATGAAAAAAGCGGGGATTCCCGCGATTGTTATCGAGAAAAACTGTCTGGTACATTCGATTTACCAGTATCCGACCCATCTGCAGTTCTTTAGTACCCCGGATCTGCTGGAAATCGGGGATGTTCCATTTACTACACCGAATGATAAACCGTTCAGACAAGAGGCTCTGCATTATTACCGTAACGTAGCCAGACATTACGGGCTGCAGATCCGCAGCTATGAGGAAGTGACCTCCATCCGTAAAGAGGGAGATTCCTTTCTTGTGCGTTCCGTGGACCGTGCGGGCAAAGAAATCGTAACGAATGCCAGCCAGGTCGTCATTTCGACCGGATATTTTGATACGCCTAATCTGCTCGGAATTCCAGGCGAAGATCTTCCCAAAGTCACGCATTACTACCGGGAAGCTCATCCATACACGAACATGAAAGTAACGATTATCGGGGGAAATAACTCTGCCGTGGATGCCGCTTTGGATCTGATGCGGGTCGGTGCGGATGTAACCGTTGTTTACCGCGGCGACCAGATGTCAGCCAGCATCAAGCCTTGGGTGAGACCAATCTTCGAGAGTATGGTACAAAAAGGCCGTATCCGCATGCTGTATTCCTCTCGGGTTGTAAACATCGACGATCTGACCGTAACGATTGATGAGAACGGGATCGAAACAAGCATCGATAATGATTTCGTACTCGCTCTGACCGGATTCCGGCCGGACCGGAGCCTTCTTACCAGTTCGGGTGTAGAGCTTCAGGGAGAGTATTTCCAGCCGGTCTATAGCCCCGATACGATGGAAACGACCACACCCGGACTGTATGTAGCCGGCGTCATCGCTTCGGGACATAATGCGAATGAAATCTTTATCGAGAGCGGACGTAAGCACGGCAAAGCGATAGCCGATCATTTGCTTACCCTACGCGAGAACCGGTAAGCAGTTAAGGAAGCACGAATATACCTCGCATCGTTTAATTCTAGACTCTTAGGGGCTAGGCGGCAGAACTGAAACGCTTCATAACGGAGGGGATTCATTTGTTCGAACGCAAAGACTATCTGATCACCATGATTTCCAGAATGATCGAAGCCATCGCAAGCCGGGTCGCTAAACTCCGCAAAGAGAACAAGCATGAAGAAGCGCTGGAAGCGCTCGGAGAACTTTATGGAAAATTCTATCTCCCCCCTGCCAAAGTTCTCGGATCCGTACAGGAGGAAGATGCGTTTCGCATGCTCCGAACAGGACCGGCTCTTAACAACGAGAAGCTGGTCGCGGCAGCCAGGCTGCTTCGTGAAGAAGGCGAGATTTATGAGGATATGGGACAGGAACGGGAAGCCTATCAGCGACGTGCTAACGCCCTGTACTTGTACTACCATGCGGCCGAGCAGGGTGCCGATACCAAAGATATTCCGGTACATGAGGAAATTACGGCCCTTCAGAACCGGCTGAAAGCTTACCGTTTGTCCCCTGCCACCCATTTTAAACAAATGGAATACTTCGCAGCCCGGGGCCGCTTCGATGAAGCCGAGAACATCCTGTATGAATTGGGACGTGAGATAAGTGACGACAGGCAGCTTCCTGAATGGGGATTACATTTCTACGAACGGCTGCTTCATTTGAGCGATCGGGAGCTGGAGGACGGCGGACTTCCCCGCAGCGAAGTCGAACTCGGACTCCAGGAATGGAAATCTGCTTGGCCCCGGCTCGAACAATCCGTCACATAACTGACAGCTGCATTTGTCCGGATATCAGAAAACCGCTGCCCTAAGGCAGACGCCAGTTTCGCGTATGCGCTGTATGGCAGCGGTTTTCGCACAAGGACCAGCCTATACAGCTGCACCCTTCAGTCGGTTCTTTAGTTATTCAGAGATTCTTCTCGGCTTGGGCTACTAAGTTAACTTCATTCGTTATCTTTGAGTCCGTTCACAGGAAGCCAGTTCAGCACCTTGGCAATCTGCCTGTCCCAATAGGCCCACTCATGAGCTGTGCCTTCTTCCTCTTCGTAGTGGGACGTAATTCCGAGGTTCAATAAATGATCGCGGAAAGCCGTATTCTCCTCAAAGAGAAAATCGGTTGTTCCGCAGCACTGATATAACCGGGGAAGCGTGGTCTTCTCTTCGGCGGCTTTGGCAGCCAGTGCAAAAAGATCATTCTCCGCCGCAAGTTCCCTGCCTTCTCCGAAGATTAACCGGTAATCATGCGGAACACGTTCAGCCATCTCCTGCACACGCATAGCTCCCGACAGACTCGCGGCGGCTGCAAACCGATCGGGTTGGCGCAGGGCCCACTTGAATGCGCCATACCCTCCCATAGAAAGACCGGCGACAAACGTGTCCTCCTGCCGGTCCGATAATGGGAAGAAGGACTGGCATACCCTCGGAAGCTCTTCCGACAGGAACGTCCAATAGTTGTACCCGCAGGCCATATCCGTATAGAAGCTTCTTCCGATATTCGGCATAACGACAGCGATTCCGAGCGGAGCCGCGTATCTTTCGACAGCCGTGCGCCGCATCCAGATGGAATGATCATCGGACAGGCCATGAAGCAGATACAGCGTGGGGTGTTTGCGCCCGGACGACCTGCCTTCCATTCCGATTTGTGTGGTCGTCTGCTCGGGCAGAAGAACATTCACTGACGTAGATACACCCAGTACTTCCGAATAGAAATCACATTGGATAAATGCCATCTTAATCTCTCCTGACTTTGGTTAAATAACCCATGGTGAAATAATGATTGACTTACCAAACTCCGTTAGGTTATACTCGGAATTGTCTTTTTCAACGAATGAAGCAATAAAGAAGCAATCCCTTAGCAAACCAGACAACTGTATATGCTAAATTTTCTTATCAAGAGTGGCGGAGGGACAAGGCCCGACGAAGCCCGGCAACCGATTGCAGCGATTTCACGCAATGACATGGTGCCAATTCCTTCAGAATCCTAATCGGTTCTGGCAGATGAGAAGGTCATTTTCGATATCCGAAAAGCCCTTTTTGTCCTATACAAATCGGGTTTTTTCTTATTTTTCCGAGCAAAGAAGGTGAAGCTATGATCAAGCTGCAGCAATTGAGAAAAGAATACCGCAGCGGTTCGCATACAACGCATGCCCTCAAAGAAATCAATCTCACGATTGAGAAGGGTGAAATTTTCGGTATTATCGGTCATTCTGGCGCCGGTAAAAGCACGCTCCTCCGGAGCATCAATCTTCTGGAACGTCCGACCGAAGGAAAGGTTATTGTGGATGGAGTCGATCTCACATCCCTGAGCACGAAGCGTCTGCAGGAGCAGCGCCGCCGCATCGGCATGATTTTCCAGCACTTCAACCTCCTCTCTTCCGCAACCGTGGAAGAGAACATCGCTTTCCCGCTTCGTTTGGCGGGGACAAGCAAATCCGCGGTACAGGCCCGAGTCCGCGAGCTGCTGGATCTTGTCGGCCTTGGCGAGCAGGGCCGCAAATACCCCGCACAGCTGTCCGGCGGACAGAAGCAGAGAGTCGGCATCGCTCGCGCGCTTGCAACGAATCCGGACGTGCTGCTGTGCGATGAAGCCACATCGGCGCTCGATCCGCAGACGACGAACTCGATTCTGGCTCTGCTGCTCGACATTAACAGCAAGCTGAATATCACAATCGTGCTCATTACGCACGAAATGCACGTCATCCGCTCGATTTGTGACCGTGTCGCCGTTATCCACGCGGGTCAGATCGTCGAGCAGGGGTCTGTTGCCGAGGTATTCATGAAACCCCGGCATGGAGTTACCAAGCAATTTATCGAACAGGTAGCCGACCCGGTGGAACTGGATGCAGCTGCAGCAGATCAGACTGATGTCAGCGGCACCGTAATCCAGATCAATTTCCTGGGTGAGACGACTTACGATCCGATTCTATCCAGAGCCGTGCAGCAGACCGGCGTCACCTTCTCGATCTTGCAGGGAACGATTTCCCGGATGAAAAACACGCCTTACGGCCAGCTTGTCGTAAGGCTGCAAGGACCGGCCGAGGCCGCAGAGCAGACCATCGTCCTGCTTCGCGAGAGCGGCCTTGATGTGGAGGTGTACAACCATGGATTGGTCTAGACTCGACTGGAGCGAGATCGGAACAGCTACTAATGATACGCTTATTATGCTTGGATTATCCGCCGTGTTTACTTTCGTAATCGGACTGCCGATCGGAATTCTGCTCTTCCTGACTTCCAAAGGCAACCTGCTGGAGAACCGGCTGTCCAATATTATTTTGTCCTTTGTCGTCAATGTGCTGCGGTCTGTCCCGTTCGTCATCCTGATGATCGCGGTCATCCCGCTTACCAAAGTACTCGTGGGCACATCCATTGGCGTCAAAGGTACTATCCCGCCGCTCGTCATTGCAGCGGCGCCGTTCTTCGCACGGCTGGTCGAAACGGCCCTGCGCGAAGTGGACCGCGGCATTATCGAAGCCGCACAATCCATGGGTGCGGGACGCGGACAGATCGTACGCCGAGTCCTGCTTCCGGAAGCCCTGCCGGGCCTAGTCGCCGGCATTACGATCACCACGGTCACACTGGTGTCCTACACCGCGATGTCCGGGATGATCGGCGGCGGCGGACTGGGTGACCTGGCGATCCGCTACGGCTACCAGCGCTTCCAGACAGAGGTCATGATCACGACCGTCGTCATTCTTCTTATCCTGGTGCAAATTTTGCAAATGATCGGAGACCGTCTGGTTCTTCACTTCACGCGCAAATAATGCGATAAATAGAATACATTAAAGGAGGAAACCTGCAAGATGAAAAAGAATACACTGTTCGTCTTTATCCTGATTATCGCCCTGGCTGCTTTGTCGGCCTGCGGCAACAAGCCTGAATCCGGTGCAACACCTTCCCCTGAAGGCGGTACTGGCTCCGGGAATGCCCCCAAAGAAGTAACGCTCAAGGTGGGCGCAAGCGCCGTTCCTCACGCAGAGATCCTCGAATCCGTGAAGGACAAGCTCAAAGCAGAAGGTGTCACTTTGGAAGTTAAAGTATTCACCGACTATATTCTGCCGAACACTCAGCTGAGCGAGAAACAGCTCGATGCAAACTTCTTCCAGCACCAGCCTTACCTGGATCAATTCAACAAAGACAAAGGAACAAAGCTTACCAGCGTAGGCGGCGTTCATATCGAGCCTTTCGGCGGATATTCCCGTAAAGTAAAATCCGTTGATGAAATTAAAGACGGAGCAACCGTAGCGATCCCGAACGATCCTTCGAACGGTGGCCGCGCTCTGGCCCTGCTTGAGAAAAGCGGACTGATTAAGCTTAAAGAAGGCGTTGGTGTCTCCGGTACTGCGAAAGACATCACCGAGAACAAGAAGAACCTGAAAATCAAAGAGCTCGAAGCAGCCATGCTGCCGCGCGTACTGGACGAAGTTGAGCTTGCCCTGATCAACACCAACTATGCGCTTGAAGCGAAGCTGGTACCTGCGAAAGACGCTCTTTTCATCGAAGATAAAAATTCGCCATACGTGAACATCATCGCATCGCGTGAAGATAATAAAAATGCAGAAGCGGTTCAAAAGCTGATCAAAGCTCTGCAAACGCCAGAAGTTAAGAAATTCATCGAAGACAAGTACCAAGGCTCCATCATTCCAGCATTCTAATTACAGCAGAACTGGCTTATTACCCCAGAGTGTTCCATGACTGGGATGCAGGAACGAAAAACCTTTCCGCCGGAAGTCCGGTTGGAAAGGTTTTTTGGTGCGCCGATAATGTCAGGCGGCGTGCTTGTCATAGCCCGGCCAGCCGTTCTTATTAACGGTATGCTTTAATAAATTCGACTGCTTTACGGATATCTTCGGCAGGGTTATCCCCTACTTCACGCTCTATCGTCAAATAGCCTTTAAATCCGATATCTTGAAGCGCTTTGAAGTACTGGTCAAAATCAACCTTCCCTTGACCCAGCGGAAGCTCTTCGAACAGCTTGCCTTCACGCAGCATGTCTGCAATACGCTCGTGTCCCATCGGCTCAAAGCCTACCGCTCCATATAGAATGCGCGGGTCAAATTCCTGATGACGCAGGCCGTCTTTTACATGGGTGTGTACGATATAGTCTTTGAGCGTATATACGCCCTGTACAGGATCGTCACCTGTAACCATGATCATGTTAGCCGGGTCAAAGTTAACGGAGACGCCATTAGTGCTAAGCGTGTCCAAGAAGCTTTTGAGATGGGCGGCCGGCTCAGGGCCTGTCTCAATTGCAAAGTAGGCGTTCATGCTTTTCGCATATTGTCCAAGCTCTTCACATGCTTCCTGCATGGCTTCGAAGATTTCGTCCTGCTCGGAAGGAACGATCCCGATATGCGTCGTAACAATATTCGTACCGAGCTCCAGAGCGAGATCCATTACGCGCTTGGATTTCTCGATCTTTTCTTTATTGTCCGCCCGCACCTGGAAACCGTGTCCGCCGAAATCGCCTACCAATGCGGATACCTCAAGCCCGAGTGAATCAATGTACGCCTTAAGCTCTTTGCGCTGAGCCGGGTTCAGGTTGTCCGGGTACATTTCACCTTTGATGGCATAAATTTGAACGCCGTCTGCTCCAACTTCTTTGGCTTTCTGCAAGCCTTCACGTACAGGCAGCCCGAAGCTGTCTACAATAACGCCGATTGGATTCGGAATACTCATATAGCTGTTTACCTCCGACTATTATAATTCGATTTCTTTGCCTGCCGCACTGGATTCATAAATACCGCACAAAATTTTCATCAGCTCTAAGCCGTCTTCAACGGGTGAAATCGTCTCATGGTTGCCCAGACAGCAGCCGACGAAATGATCCACTTCACGAAGGAAGCCCGCTTCAAAATCAAAGGTCAGGTGATCAATCTGTGGAGTCTGGTTAAGAATTGTGTTATGTTTCTCCGTTACGATCATCAGTTCAGGCTCGATTTCAGCTCCGCCTTGGTCGCCGAATAATTTAACGGAAATTTCATCTTTCTTGGCATGCAGGGTAAAACTTGCTTCTACGGACAGCGCCGCCCCATTCTCAAAACGGATCAGAGCAGAAGCCATATCTTCTACCGTATTCTTGGCCGCATCGTAATCCGCAGCCTTATAGAAGCTTAAATTCTCAATATGTGAACGATTGCCCAGCTTGTCATATGTAACTGCAGATACGGACTTCACCTTTGGCTTGCCCATCAAATACCAGCATAGATCTATTACATGAACCCCGATGTCGATTACAGGCCCGCCGCCGGAGCGTTCCACATCAGAGAACCATCCGCCGGGATTGCCGAGACGTCTCAGCACAGTAGCTTTGGCATAGTAAATCTCGCCTAGCTCACCCGCTTCAATAAAACGTTTGGCTACGTTTGTATTCGTTCCAAAACGGCGCACAAATCCGACCTGCAGCACCTTACCCGACTTGCGGACGGCTTCCTGTACTTGTTCTGCTTCTTCTACAGTCTTACACAGCGGCTTCTCTACAAGTACGTGCTTGCCTGCTTCTACAGCAGCCTTACTTATTTCTGCGTGCGTATTGTTCCATGTGCAAATGCTTACTGCATCAATTTCAGGATCGGCTAATAGCTGGTGATAGTCGGTAAACGTTTTCACAGCACCGTATTTATCAGCCTTGGCCTTCGCCCGCTCCTCGTTCAGATCGCATACCGCATGAATTTCGACTTGGCTGTTCTTTGCGTACGCGCCGAAATGATACTCGGAAATTGAGCCGGCACCAATGACACCGATTTTAAGTTTTGACATGCTTCTCCTTCTCCTCCATTGTCTATAGAGTTCACTCCTCCTCCATTCTTGCATGAAAAGGAAACGTCTTCAAGCTAATTTAAGGAAGCAGTGAACATTTTTTTAATTATAGTGATTAATATTATTTATCGTTTTATAACCTGCACTGCAGTACAAAAAGCATACCTGATTTAACTGGTATACTTTCCTTATTATCATAATAACGTATTTGCTTCTGCCTTCATTGTAGGGGCCACATAAAGCTACAGCTTTATCATTCGATACTTTTTAATGATTCGATCATACTTATTTGGGCTACTTTTCTCCTTAGCAGCAGGTTAGATACAACGGTGAGTAAGAACGCTAGAATAACAGAGATCATTATAATAATAATATTTAGTTTATCCAGGATTTGTTGATGGGTGCTGGACAGTGCCTTTACAACATTTGAATACATATACCCGCTTATCGGCAAAGCTGCAACTACTGCAAATGTGGTCAGTATGATGTTCTCAAAAAATATAAGCCTGTTTATTTTATATTTTTGGTAGCCTAAAACTTTAAGTGTTGCAAGTTCACGGTTCCTTTCGTAAATGTTTATGGAAGAAATCGTATACATGGCGCCAAAGGAGAGTACAACGGCACAAATGATGAACATAATAAATACAAAACTGTTCTGTTTCACTATATATTGAGCTGTTTTCTTCAGATCATGCTTGTCTGTAATTGTGTCTACTTGAGGATCTTGTTCAAAATAGGCACGAACGTTTGCGAGATCTTTCGGGCTGTCTGCTTCAACTAAAAGCGAGGTTGGGCTGTAATTTATGTCAAAACTCTTTAAATAGGCGGGTGTGGAATAAAAAGCGGGATTCGAATACTGGGTGGATATATGTATAACTTTCATATCTATCGTTTTATTCTCAAGCTCCGGTGCTGTGAACTTTACTTGGATGGTATCCCCTTCTGCAATTTGATAGTTGTCGGCGTAAGATTTGGGTACCAATAAACCATTATTTTCCAAGAATAACTTCTTGTCATATTCGTCAAAGAAATGAATGAGATTATTTTCTTTTTCCGTAACGACTAACGTCGCATTCTCCTTTTCGCCATCTTTTAAGAACACAACTGGAAAGGCTGCTAAATCATAACTTTTTGTAATTCCAGAGGGCAGTTTAATCGAATCAGAATTCGTTCCCCTCGTATAATCTACTCGTAAATCATAGGAATAAACATCTTCAACTTGGCTGGCTACTTTTAACAAGGCTGATTGCGTACCCAAAGCAGTTATCAATAAAGCCGTGCTTACAACAATACCGACTGAGCTCACTAATGCTTTTTGTTTATTTAAAAATATATTTCTAAGAATGAGCTTGTAACTATAAGAAATACGCGTCCATAAACCCGGAATTCTCTCGATCCCTATCTTTTTCATCGTTTTTGGCGGTTTAGGTCGCATAGCCTGAGCTGCTCGTTCTTTGAGTATTTTTCTGCCGCTGAAGTAACAGGAAAGGAGTCCAAAAGCGCTGGAGAAAATAATAGGAGGAATGAAAGAAAAAATAGAAAGGGAGTATGTAATGTCTGGCAGAGAGAAAGACCTTGCACTCGACGTAGTTACAAATGGAATAAATACAAAAGCAGCAACGAAAGAACCCAGGATTGAGCCCGCAATCCCGGCAAGCACAGGGTATCCCATGTAATGAAGCATGATATTTCGGTCTTTAATACCCAAAGCCTTCATGATCCCTACTTGATTTCTTTGCGAATCTATAATCATCGACATGGTAAGAAACAGGATAACAGCTGAAATCACAAAGAGAACGAAAGGGACAACCTTACTCATCAATCCATTATTTTGAATCGTTTGATTGATTTTGGAGTAAGCGAAACTCCGTTCTTTACTTACTTGATCCAAATAAGCAAGGTGCTTGGTCCGGGCTTCAATGGTTTTACCTAATTGGTCAATATCCATACCTTCCACAGCATCAATGATAATTTCGTTATAGAATAAACTTCCTGCGATTTGGGGTACAGCTTCTTCGGCCATATAAGCTACCCCGTAGGTTTTGTGGTCTTGCGTTTCGTTCTTTTTTACATGCTCGACATTTTCTCCCAAGCCGCTAATTGTAAACGTAAAGTCTTTTTCGTTCGCACTTATACGGATTTGATCGCCTACACGATACTGATGCTCCCTGGCATAACGGGAATCTAAGAAAATCTCATCCATTGTTGCCGGGATACGCCCCTCCATCATAGCAAGTGTATTAATTTCATTTTGGTCCGGGATCGAATGAATCTTTAAGGAAGCTTTGTAATCTTCAAAGACCTGCACGGCATCCAAGGTATAACGTTCTTCAACTTTCGTTATCCCTTCAATTTGGCTTAAGTCAGCCACATCATCTTTCGTAATGTGCTTATAATATACATTTAAGTCACTTAAATTATGTTCTCGAAAGTAAGCCTTCGTATAAGCGCTAAGCTTATCACTGTATGTTACCAGCCCCGCATAGAAAAAAGCTCCTACTGCGATTATCAAAACTAAGGCCATAAACTGTCCGAGCGATTGTTTAATATCCCTAAGCAATTTCACAAATAATTTCATTATCACCACTCAATCCCCTCAACACTTTGTTTATTCTCGTTGATCGTAACGCTTTCGATCCTCCCGCTCTTCACCTTAATCACTTTATCAGCCATAGGAGCAATAGCGGAATTATGTGTGACCAACACGACGCATTTTTCCGTTTCCCTGTTCAAATCCTGAAGAAGCTTTAAGACGGCCTTGCCGGTCATGTAATCCAAAGCTCCTGTCGGTTCGTCACAGAGTAAAAGCAGAGGATTTTTGGCAACAGCTCTGGCGATCGCCACTCTTTGTTGTTCGCCTCCCGAGAGCTGGGAAGGGAAATTGCGGAGCCGCTCGTGCAACCCGACTTTATGTAGTATATCTCTAGCATCCAGATGATTTGTACATACTTCAGTTGCAAATTCAACATTTTCCAGAGCGTTTAGATTTGGAATTAAGTTATAGAATTGAAATACAAAACCTACTTTCTCCCCGCGGTACTCTGTTAACTTTTTTTCATTAAAAGTAGTAATTTCTTGATCACCAACAAACACTTGACCTGAGGTAGCCGTATCCATACCCCCGAGTATATTTAAAATCGTACTTTTACCCGCGCCGCTTGCACCCAAAATAACGACAAATTCTCCCTCTGATATCGATAAATCAACACCATCCAGAGCTTTAATCGGTACTTCTCCTATTTTGTATTCTTTCGTTACTTCTTTAAATTCGATTAACTTTTTCACTTATTGTATCTCCTCGCAAACTATTTTTTTGAAGCTTCTTATCAGGAAAATTCTTCCTTTTAGTGGTTTGATGACACTACTTAATGTCCGCGAACTAACGGGGCAGCGTCCGAATTGTAACCATATCCCTTTTATAAATGTTCCTCCCATTTATGGATAAGTTGATCTGCGCAATTAAGTTGATTATACGAACGCACATCAAAGGGAACAACCATCTCGGGTCCATCCTGCACCTGGACCAAAGTCGGGCCCAATCAAAAAAGCACCCCATTTCCCATACGGGAAAGGAGTGCTTTTTTGATTGATGCACAAACTCGGGCATACAAGCGTTACAGGAGGGACTAGGTCTTCGAGTTTGAGAATAATAGGGGATTGTTTGTCCATAATTAATTGCCATTTTAAGAAAAAATATGGAAAAACATCTTCACATCAGAACAAACGTTTGGTATACTAATAACAAACATTCGTTCGCTTATCTAAAGATAAGCGGCCCAAGGAGGGTCTTGCTATGAGTCTGTGGAAAAATGTCCGCTTCATCGAACGCGATTTTTGGTTTCAGAAAATGTTGAATGATACAGATTCTCTCCATCCATGGCAGATCGACAGCTTGCTCGGTGAGACGAATGCTCAATGGGATGACCTGACTTTCAAGTTTTTTGCTGACGGTTCCGTCACAATTATAGATAACGATACAGACAGCCGAGTTTCACCCCGTGAGCTGACAGGAGCAGCGCTCGATTTCTTCATCCGTAAGCGCATTGAGTTTATCAAGGCCAGCTTGGAAGAGAAAATCCTGTTGTACGCTTGATTAATTCATCGCTATTCCGCGGTAAAGAAAGGGAACCCCGGCACTTTATCCTGGTTCCCTTTCAATCCTTTTTATCTGAATGCTTCCGAGCTTTCACCCGTCCATCCTCCACCAGTTTCTCACATGTCATTCCGAAGAATATCTGAAACACGATGTCAAATGGTCATCGACCATCCCTGTAGCCTGCATGTAGGCGTAACAGATTGTAGTACCGACAAACGTAAATCCGTCTTTTTTGAGCGCTTTGCTCATAGCGTCTGATTGAGCTGTTGATACAGGAACTTCCTGGAGGGATTTCCAGTGGTTCTTGACGGGTTCGTCACCTACAAACTGCCAAATGTACCGGGAGAAACTGCCGTGTTTCTCTTGAATGTTCAAAAACGCCTGTGCATTCTTAACAAATCCCCGTACTTTAAGACGATTGCGAATGATACCCGGGTCATCCAGCAATTCAGCGATTTTCTCTTCATTATATCTTGCAATTGTGGCAGCATCAAAGCCGTCGAATACCTGCTGATAATGTTCTCTCTTCTTTAGGACCGTATACCAGCTTAATCCTGCCTGTGCTCCTTCTAAGCAGAGCATCTCGAACAGTTTCCGGTCATCTTTCTCCGGAATGCCCCACTCATGGTCATGATAATCTATGTACAACTGGTCTTTATTTACCCATCCGCAGCGGTTAATTTCCATTTCCATTCAATGCCTCCGATTAAACTTTTTGCTAAACCCGATACTCACCGATCCTGTAAAATCGGCTAGTATTCGAATAGATGCGGGCTGCCGTTTCTTCGACGCCGGCTCCCTTAATGGCCGCAATATGCCTAACAACATCCGCCACCATAATAGGATGAGTCAGTCTGCCTTTGTATTGACCTTCAAAAGGCCACGGTCCATCGGTTTCTACCATAATCAAATCCAGCGGATAAACCGAGACGAGTTTTTGAATGTCCTCTTCATAGGCTATATCCGGTGTAACGGATATACAGTACCCCGAATCTATCATGCGGTTAACTGTCTCATCCGAACCTTTAAACCAATGAAAATGCGCACGTTGTATGTGATGCTGCTGTAACAAGTCTATTACACGTTCGGCGTCCTCATATACAGCATGAAGAATAATAGGTTTATTATGGCTGGCTGCCAAACGAACAAACTTCTCCAGCAAATCGTAGTAAGGCTGAAGCTCAAATGAACGCTTTTGTGATTCGGCTTCCTTCCTCATATAGTAAGGCAGTCCCACTTCGCCTACCGCCACAGCATCCTTAATATGTTTCTCCATCCATACCAGAAGTTCCTGCTGCTGTTCTCCGGCAGGGAGCTCCTGCTCAGGATGAAAACCATAAGCTGGCTGAATCAGGTTTGGATACTTCTCCGCAAGCTCTTTAGTTTTGAGACTGGAAGCAAGATTCATTGAGACAGCTATAACAGCGCGTAAGGCAGGATGGTCTGCAATCTCTTGAATCATGACATTTCTCTGCATTTCTTCATAGAGATCAATGTGAAGATGAGAATCAATAAATTGCAACGTTTCATTCATGATTATATCCTGACCGCTTAACCTTTCTTTCATATGGCTGTCCCCCCCCTTCTAGATAAACCTCCACCTACTCCATTGGTACAAAAAACCGCGGAACGCGGAGTCTGATCTATCAGCTTCCACTATCCACAGCTTTCAGCAAATCATATAATTCTCTTCTCATGCGGATAAATTCGGGCTCTTCCGGGAGATGCTCTGACCGCGGCCTCTCGAAAGGCACCCGTACTTCTCTCACAATTCGAGTCGGTTTATTAGAAAGCACATAAATCCGGTCAGAGAGCAGCAGCGCTTCCTCCAGACTGTGTGTGATAAACAATACCGAACGTTTATTCCGCTCCCATATGTTGAGCAGCCAGCGCTGCATATCCTCACGGGTAAGAGCGTCCAGCGCCCCGAATGGTTCATCCAGGCACATGAGTTCTTGCGGACTTAGTAAGGCGCGCAGAAAGGACACACGCTGCTGCATACCACCGGATAGTACACCCGGGAATTCACGTTCATAGCCTTGAAGTCCAACCTTGCCGAGCCATTCTCTGGCTAACCGCAGTGATTCATGTTTGGGCAAGCCGGCTATTTCGCGTGTCATAATGACATTCTCCTCAACGTTTCTCCAAGGAAACAGAGAAGCTTGCTGCGGCATATAGCTGACCAGACCCTTCATTCCCGTTACCTCTCTGCCATCCAGGTAGATGCCGCCGGACGTGGGCTGGATCAAACCGCCAATCAAGTGGAACAAGGTAGTCTTCCCGCTGCCGGATGGTCCCAGGATGGTAACGAATTCGCCTTCTTTCACATGCAGATCGATCCCGTCCAGCACTTGCACTTCACGTTTCCCTTGTACCTGGAAAGACTTAGTAAGGTTCTTTAGTTGAAGCTTGGTCATGCTTGCTCACCCCTGTCATGGTTTAGCCGTCTTCCAGCTTACAATCCACTTCTCAAGCAGAGCAATTGCACCGAACAGCAGAAGACTAAGGACGACAATCAGGACAATCGCGACGAATACCCGATCGGTGCGAAAAGAAGACTTGGATAAGAGCATGAATACACCAATCCCTCTATCCGAGCCAAGCCATTCCGCGATAACGCCGCCCATAACACTGTACGTCGCCGAGATTTTGAGGCCCGAAAAGACAGACGGAAGTGCGTAAGGAAGTTCGAGTTTCCAGAACAATTGACTCCTGCTGGCTCCAATCATTTGTAAATACCGGTGCATTCCTGAATCCGGATTCGATAATCCCCCGAGGGCAGCCACCGTTACCGGAAAGAAACAAACAAGTGCAATGACAATAAGCTTAGGCAGGATTCCGAAGCCGAACCAGATCATAAGCAGAGGAGCAAGCGCAATGGTCGGGATATTCTGCGACAATACAAGCAGCGGATAAAAAGCTGATTTCATGCCGGGTGTCACATGAAGTACACATGCGATAATAAGGCCGAGGGCGGAACCGATCGAGAAGCCAAGCAGCGTTATCGTGACGGTGTGACTGATATGCTTGCCCAGCACAGGAGCCTGGCGAAGACCTTCTTCTATAATCGTAAGCGGAGCCGGAAGTCTCCATGTAGGTGTGCCTGCTATCATGACGCCAAACTGCCATAGAAGCAGGAGAAGGATGGCCGTAAGAAGAGGCGGCCATCCTTTGTTCCAGATCGAGCGGATCATGAACGGTATTTTTCCGTTAAGCGATCCATCGATGCGCCCTCGGGATTGTAATAAATTTTGACTTGAGAAATGACACTTACGCTTCCGATTTCCATCATAGCTTCGTTCATTTTTTTGACAATGTCGAGCAGTTCGCCAAGCTCGCCCTCCATCGTCGTTTCAAGAGGATGAACTTCATACCGAACGCCAGACTGCTGAATGATTTCTATAGCTCGGTCCACATAAGGAATGACGTCTTCCCCGTTCTTGGTTTTAGGAATAATTTGAATGCTTACTAGTGCATTAGCCATTGTGAAATCCCTCCCAGCTGAATGATGAATTGTATTGCTCGATACTAAGAACCGGACGGCAGAAATTGGTTTGTGTAAGCTTTATCCGCATCCAGTCCCTTCTCCAGAAGCTTGTAGTCCTGCATCCATTTGGCATAATTCTCCCAAACTTCCTTCTTCTGTTCACCCCACCGCGGCGCATCGTCCTTATATTTGGGACTCAGCCACTTTTGGCTGGCGAGTACGAGATTCTTATCCAATTCCGGAACGGCTGCCGAGAGTACTTCAGCCGCCTCTTCCGGTTTATCGATTGCAAACTGATACCCTTTGGAAGCGGCTGCGAGGAATGATTTCACGAGTTCTGGTTTATCTCCAATCATTTTTTCACTTGTAGCCAGAACAGGTGTATAGAAATCCAACTGCTTGGAATATTGCGTGAGGTATACCATGTTGATCGGTTCTTTGCGGAGCTCCGACTCAATGCCCGTCCACCCGTAATAAATCCAGGCGAAATCAATATCCCGTTTTACCGCTGTGAAGAAATCGGCTTCCCCAATATTAACGATTTTAACTTTGGAAGGGTCCGCCTGATTGTTATTCATAAGAGATTCGATCATGGCATTCTCGTTCGGAGAACCCCACCCTCCATATACTTTGCCCTCGAAATCTTTGGGCTTCGTAATATTCTTGGCTTGCGGTGAAGCAAAACCGGACGTATTGTGCTGAATAACTGCCGCGATGGAAACAATCGGCACCTGTGCGGTTCTTGCCAAAGTAATTCCTTCCTGGTTACTGACGCCGAACTCAGCCGCTCCGGAAGCAACCATCGCATCCGCTCCGCCGGCCCCAGGTTGGATGATGTCTACATTAAGACCCTGCTCCGCAAAATACCCTTTGGCTTTGGCTACATACAAGCCAGTATGATTCGTGTTCGGTGTCCAATCCAAAACGACCTTAATATTCGTGACAGGTGCTGCCGCTGACGGCGTAGTTCCCGGACTCGGCTGGCTTTCTTGGGCTCCGCAGCCCGATAGTGCGACCAGGAATGCTGCTGCAATTGCTGTTGTTCGGTAAAACCGTTTCATAGTCTTCTCCCCCTCATTCTGGGCGGAGCAAACATCAAAAAGCGCCCCCTGACCGGGAGCGCACTCAAAGACTACGAGAATTCGTACGTTTTCCTACGCTGGCATTATCCAGATCAGGTTGTAAGGGTCAGTATCTTATGGGATACAATCTCAGCCGGCCAATTCCAGCACCCCTGCTTTTATTCAGTTGTCCGCATTTCTGGGTTAATTATAGCATACCACCCGGGTTTGTCTAGCCAATTTTAGCCGACATTCTGCGGGCCTTTTGCAGAACGGACAGTTAAACCAGCCATTCGCGCAGCCTGCTCGCCGTCTGGCTGGCGTCTTTGTAACCAAGATCGTGAAGAGCTTCTAACTTCGAAGAGTCTTTCTCCATTCGACCCACTTTAACTTGGGCAGAAGGGCGGATGACGAGCACTTTCCCCTCATCTTCCATCCTCTCGATATCTTCCAAAGTCCGGTTATACACGAGACTTCGCTCCACAAGAGCACGAACCAGACCGGGGTAGCCGGGATAGAACCGCTGAGCGAACCACTGTTGTTTGAACGGTTTCTTGCGGTAACCTCTCGGACGCGTCAGAATAATGATATTGCGTTCATTACCGTCTCTTATCGATTGATGAATCGGGATAGGCGCCGAGATTCCCCCATCGAACAACGTGCGATTATCATGTTGTACGGGCTGGGAAACAAACGGCAGCGATGAGGAAGCACGGATGAGCGACAGCGTCATATCCAGCGCTTCATTTTTCCGGTAAAATACCGCCTCCCCGCTGATAGCATCTGTTGTGCCAATAACCAGCTCGTTACCCCTGCCATAAAATGTCTCAAAATCAAACGGGACTAAATTCTGGGGAATTTCATTGAAAATAAAATTCATGCCGAAAATACTGCGTTCCCGCATTAAATTCCGGTAACTGATATATCTTTTGTCCGTAATGAAGCCGATAGTAACTTTCTTATTCCGTCCAGGCTGCCGGGATAGATAAGAAGCCGCATTGCACGCGCCTGCAGAAACTCCGATGACATAAGGAACGTACCAGTCGTTCTCCATAAAATATTCCAGGACACCTGCGGTATAGACTCCCCGCATGCCTCCTCCTTCAAGCACTAAACCAAGTGAGTTCATCTCTTCTCACCCTCCTGTCCATACCAATTATTATCCAATATGATTAGCATACAACAATTTTAGATATAAACAAAATCCGATGGACAAGCAAGGAATCAATCCAGCATAAGCATATCTATCTATCCTCATATGATCTCTCGTTCTTTCATACAATCTTACTTTTACAGACAAACAAAGACACTACCCATTAAAGGATAGCGCCTGTTTCAAAAAAGAACACCTAAGTCTGTTCGTTTTTATCGATTTCATTAAGATTCGGCGGGTAAACCGATGCTTTACGCGCATTCAAAGTAATGATTTCTTCTTTTAAGCGGCTTTTGTTCTGTTTGTCGTCAATTTTGTTGGATTTGTTAAACGGCATTGAGAATCACCTCCGGTCTGCCTCATCATTAATAAGATGTCCCAAAAGCTTACCCTCCATTACATACCCAAACAAAAACAGCGATTGAATAATATCAATAATTCAGAAATTTCTGTCGAATAAGCGCCTGCTTTATCACTTTCTGCGCTTACCCAGGAAATATTTCTGCTGCGGGAAATAAACAATCGAAGCATGAAGAGGATCCGAATTGCGCATCGTAATGAACAAAGGAGGCTGATACAATTTGGTAGAAAGTCAGCAGCATCAACAATATATTGAGCACGCAGTCGAAGCTGCAGATGCAGCAATTCTGAACGCACAAGAGGCTGAACACGAACTGCAGGGCGCTATTACGCTTGCAGACCCTGTCGCCATACAGCGGGCACAGGCTAAGCTGGGTTCGGCGAAGCGGCAGGTCAGAGAAGCCCAGGGTCAAATTCAATCTTTTGACTCGCAGAAATACGGTCAACAATTGGAACAGACAATCCAGCAGCTTCATCAGGCCGCACAAGATCTGGAAGTGTCCGAGGACAAATTTCATACACCGCGACAAATTCGTTAAGCCTAGGCTCCGTAAGGAGCTTTTCTTTGTTGAAAAAAGCCCACACTGTGATAAACTATTCAGGTACAAATGCTTATCAGGGAGGGCCATCATCATTTATGTTAGTCATTGGAATAGCCGGGGGAACGGGCTCGGGAAAATCTACGGTCGCCCGTTCCATCATACACGAACTCGGGACAAAGAATGTCACCTTAATCTGTCAAGATAATTATTATGCGGACCGCAGTGAATTAACCATGGAAGAGCGTGTTAAGATCAACTACGATCATCCGCATGCATTTGAGAACAAACTGCTGCTCAAGCATCTCGGCGAGCTGCGCCTCGGCCGCGAAATTGAGGTTCCGATATATGATTTCACCCGTCATGCCCGTTCCTCAGAGACTCTGCTTGTGCAGGGTACTCCCATCATCATTATTGAGGGCATTCATGTACTGACGGACGAAGATCTGCGAGGGGCACTGGATATCAAAGTGTTTGTCGATACGGACCCGGATGTCCGTATTCTGCGCCGGATCATGCGTGATACGCAGGAACGAGGGCGCTCGCTGCAATCCGTATTCGACCAGTATTTGACGACGGTCAAACCGATGCACGATGCCTTCATCGAACCATCCAAGAAATACGCTGACATCATCATTCCCGAAGGTGGAGAAAATGAAATCGGCATCCGTCTTCTGACCACACTGACGGAGAGCTATATGGATACACTTCTGGCGGAAATAGACTAAATTCGGTCTGTTCCTGAGCATTCTCACATTTTGTGGTTCCTCACAGCCTGGCTGATTTATCAGAGAAAAAGACCTGAACGCAGATTCATAGCGTTCAGGTCTTTTTCTGATAGTGATGTCCTTTTCTCATTGCGAATTCATGCGGCTAAGGTTAGGGATGTTCTTATATAAACTCCCGAGTCCAGAAAGACCATTCAAATGTTAGCAGCCATCCTGCTGCCCCGCATCATCCTCAAGTACCCGCATTCGTTAGTCCGATGCCCGGCAATCCTGAATCGAAGAGTTCCGGACCTATGAGAACAGCTAGAGAGCTCTGCTCTCAGTCTCTCTCTCCGTCCCCTGTCTTCGCGTACCTTTGAAAGCAAACCCGCTAATCACGAAGATCAGGAAAACGGAACCCAATGTGTAGAACAGGCTGCCAAGCGAGATATATTGCAAGCCCAGTCCGCCCAGATTAGGTCCGATTACACTGCCCAAACTGAACAGAATAGAGCCGATCACATTCGCAGACGGCAGCAGATCACGCGGCAGCAAATCCGCGGCATAAGCCAAGCCAAGCGAGAAGAAAGAACCGATCATTCCTCCCGCAGCGAATAGAAGAAGTCCGATTCCGAGGATGGAATCGCCTGCTAGAGGCACAGCCATGAAAGCAGTGCCTCCTCCAACTGCAGCGGCCAGCAGCACGGGCTTACGGCCGATCCGGTCGCTGAGTATTCCAAGAGGCAGCTGAAGAATCAGACCGCCTATGCCGACAAGCGGCAGAAGCATCGACACCGATGTATCGGTAAGACCCATCCGCAAACCATACAGCGGGAAACTCCCGTTCAATACGGCTTCCGTATACCCGTATAGAAAAGTCGGGATGAGTGCAAACCAGGCTATCCGGACCGCAGTTCCGTATCTTTTCTTAGCAGGCGCCTGCTTGTCTCCTGTCTGTAACGGCTGCTTAGGAAGCTTCGTAAGCAGCAAAGCGACCAGCAGGTAGAACACGGCTACGATAAAGAAAGGGGCAAACCGCCCGAACGACAGCAGATTAATCCCTGCGGGACCTAAACTGAATCCGATTCCGTATGCCATTCCGTAATAGGAGATGTACCGTCCTCTGCGATCTGGCGGTGCGGACGTCAGGATCCACAACTGCGTCGTGTAATGCAGAATCGAATTGCCGAATCCGATGGTAAACCGGAGAAGGAACCAGAACGCGAGATTCTCCCACACAGGCAGCAGCACTAATGCCGCTGTCTCGAGCAGGATGCACGCAATGAGAATTCTTTTGAAGCCAAGCGCAAGCAAAATCCGTTCCACTACGAACATCGACACGAAACTGCCAATATACATGGAAGCGGCATTAAAGCCGTTCAATCCCGGTGAAACCCCGCTGGATTCCAGCATGATCGCAAGCAGAGGAAGCAATAGTCCTTGGCTTAAACCTGAAATTATGACAACCAGCAGCAGAATAAGCAGGCGGCGTGTCGGTGTCATCGTCTCTGAAGACGATTCTGTCATGATGCCTACCCCCCATGCATAATGAAAACAACTCGACTATTGTACCATCTGCTGCTGTGATTGTGAATCAACCTACGGTTTATTAATTTACGCCAGCTTCCTGCCCATTTTCTTCAATGAAATCCATCCGGTCTGTGAACGCGAGCAATTTGGCCGGAAGCGGTACGCCAAACCTTTTCCATACAAGCAGACGGACTTCCCTGATCCACTCCTCAAACCCTTTGTATCCGGCAAACAAAGCTGCATAATGATCATTCATCATGACAAAATAAGGACGGGAATATTTATCCGTCAGAAAGCGAAGCGAAGTATCCACCGGGGTGTATTTCTTACGCTTTCCTTCCCAGGTATCGATAGTAATCCTGCTTTCTCCGGCACCGTTCCCGCTTACTCCTTCCACCAGCTCCTCCAAGTTCTTTACCCGCTTATAATAAGGAACGGCGCAGGCGATATTCATCCGGCGAAGACTGTCTTCGTGCTGTGGATACAGAACAACTGTATTAAATTGGCGCTGCCGGGCTAATTCCAGAACAATTGCCAAATCATGATCTGTCCATTCCTCAAAAGTCTCAAATACAAGAAGTGTGCCGCGCCGCTTAGGCTGCTCTTCCTCATAACCAAACGGAACCATACTGTTGCCGCGAGCCATCAGACCGCCTCCTTTTCTTTTTTTCATTTTACCCCGAAGTGGAGAGAAGGACACACAAAATGATTTTCAATCGGAAAGAGGATTCTTTTGACCTGTGGTAGAATAATTATTCCAAACAGCACTTTACAACCGGAAGGAAGCTTCATCATCTGTACCAAATGTACTATAATAGATGTGAAGCATGACCGCGAATGCAGTGCTTATCCCAACTAATAAGGAGTTCCTGTACATGAGAGATCCACGAATGGTTACATTTGCACGCAATATTATCCGCTACTCGGTTGAACTGAAAGCGGGCGAAAATATTTTGATCGAACTCATTGGAATTAAAGATCCGGAGCTTGCGAAATGCTTTATTGAAGAAGTGTACGCAGTTGGGGGCAATCCGATTGTCGAGCTGCGCGATCCGGCCATTAACCGCAGTATGATGCTCGGAGCTACGCGCCAGACATTGGAGAAGAAAGCCGAGCTGGAGCTTAATCGCATGAAAGAAATGCAGGCGTATGTCGCTGTCAGAGGCGGAGACAACGTGACCGAAACAGCTGACGTGCCGGAAGACCGTCTCAAGCTCTATATGAGCGTCTATTCCAGACCTGTAACCAATCAGCGCGTTAACCATACCAAATGGGTTGTGATGCGTTATCCGAACGGTTCGATGGCTCAGCTTGCCAACACCAGTACAGAGGCATTCGAAGATTTCTACTTCCAAGTATGCAATTTGGATTACAGTAAAATGGAAGAAGCCATGGAACCTCTCGTTGAGCTGATGAACCGTACCGACAAGGTCCGTCTTGTATCCCCTGGCACAGATTTGACCTTCTCGATCAAGGATATTCCTGCTATCAAATGCTGCGGCAAACGCAACATTCCCGATGGTGAAGTCTACACAGCTCCAGTTCTTAACTCTGTTAACGGAGTCATTTCGTACAATACTCCAACCGTGTACTCGGGTACTTCGTTTGAGAATGTGGTCCTGAAGCTGGAGAACGGTAAAATTGTGGAAGCAACCAGCAACAATACCGCGCGTATGAATGACATTCTCGATACAGATGAAGGGGCACGTTATATCGGCGAATTTGCCATCGGCGTGAATCCTTATATCCAGCATCCGATGAAAGACACCTTGTTCGATGAGAAGATCGATGGGTCCATCCACTTTACACCTGGGCAAGCCTATGAAATAGCCGACAACAGCAACCGTTCTTCCGTTCACTGGGATATCGTGCTGATTCAGCGCCCTGAATACGGCGGCGGCGAAATCTGGTTTGACGATGTACTGATCCGTAAAGACGGCATTTTCGTTCTTCCAGAACTGCAATGTCTGAATCCGGAAAATTTGAAATAAACTTTACCCTGTTTCACAAGAGCCCGCATCCTTACTGCATCGGGCTCTTTTTTCGTTTCCGCCAGAATCCACATTTTGTGAATTTATTCAAAAAAGAGCAGGGATATGATTATGATACTCAATCTACGCCCGCTCTTCCCTTCTATTCGATTACAGCTAATTCAATTCAATTACATTTAATTGAGCTTCACCTTCATATTTCAGAGGATCCATCACAGAAAAGCCAAGATAACTCTCACTATTAAACAATTTGGAAGTAGTTAATTGATGACTTGATATTTCCAGTACTTTACCACTCTCAAGATCTAGAGAAAAAATTTGGTACATTGAATATCTATAATATAGTTTATTTCCGCGTATAAAGGGGGTGTCTAACGTAAGATCCTTGTCTTGCGCCTCAATGATATGTTTTATTTCCCCGCTATTTTTATCTGCTACGTATAATTTCCCTATTTCTGTCCAGACAAACCACTTATCATCCGCCGTAAAATCTACAACGCCTGTTCCTTCTTTCAAAATTTCGGGCTTTTCATTAAAATCATACGGATAATAGACAATCTCAATTTGTTTTTCGTCTATCGAGGCTGATTCTTTATTGAAGGACGTTTGCTGCACCAGAATTCCTTCTTTTAAAGGGCGTTGCAGCACCATGAATATTCCATCTCGTTGATCCATTTGATCGTTTAGTTGTTCTGAAGCAATGGTATCCATCTTTCCCTTAATGGGATCAAATACGATTAAACTGCTTGTAATGATCTTATCCTCAATTGTTTTTTTAATCCATGTAACCTTGTTATCTTCCATTCTTAAGACAGGAGGTTGGAGTTCAAGATCGAGGTATCCTTGATCCACGACTTTAACTTGTTTAGTATCCAAATGTAAGGTTTTGATTTCCCATTCCTTTTTCTTTTCATTACTTCTATTATATTCGACCCAGTAAAGATTATCTTTGACCCCAACAAGCGAATTAATGATTTTTTTATTAGGCGCATCGTAAATTTTATTAAACGTTTTTTCCCCTCTATTCATTAGTCCGATTGAACTTTGTTCCGCCTCACTTTGATCATATTCAAAAGCAATTAATGTATCATTAATATAACTTGCTGTAATAAAGGTTGAGATAAATTCATTGTTTTTCAATTCATAGTTTTGAACGGAGCCGACAGGAGCGGATTCAGATTTGATCTCATTTTTGTTTACGTTATCTTCATCTTCGTATACTGGCATTGCTTCCATGTTATCCTTTGAATTGTTTGAGGGTTGGGGTTCAGAACTTTTCAGAACATAAATTGTACCCGCCGTAAATATTAATATTATCAGTAAGGACGTACTTATATATTTCTTCAAAACCGCCCCCCCCTTAAACATTAACAATAAAAAGGGCTTATTAGGCCCCGGTTATCTCCATACGATACTTGCGAAAATGCGCTGATTTGCTGCCCATACTTCATCAAATGACATTCTCTCGTTTTACACTACGAGTCATTTATTGCTCCTGACATAACTTCACGAACTACAGAAATTTCACTTTATAACAGGCCTATCGGATTTATCTTAACCGCAGCCTGCTTGCCGCTCACTTGAATCCCTGTTTCTTTAATGCCTGTAACTGCCAAATCTTTAAGCAGACGCTCCAGTAAAGCTTTAGCTTTCGGTCCCTCTTTTCCTTGAATGCGAACCACCAGCTGTACCGAATTGCCCGTAACAAGAAGCTTCTCTGCCTGCCTTTGCTTCGTCTCATAGTCGTGATCCTCGATATTTACGGTCAGACGCAACTCTTTCACTTTAAGGGGTGTCCCGCTCTGCCGCTGGGCCTGTTTTTCCTTCTGAGCGGCTTGTTTAGCCATTCCACGTGCAACAAGCTTACAGGGAGGAGGGCTGGACATTAAAGAGGTACAAACCAGATCCGCCTTGGCTTCCTTCGCGGCGCGCAGCGCTTCCTCACGGGATACGATCCCGAGGTCTTCTCCATTCAATCCGGTGAGCAGAACCTCAGCGGCTTTAATTTTTTCATTCGTAATCATAGGTGACCTCCACTAATACGAGTTCGTTATTTGGATGCATTAGGAACTCCTTGTATTCTAGTAGATTTCACGGATAAAAACAAAAATACCTTCAAAAAATAGAGGAAAGCAGCCGCGGCCTAAAACCTGCCGTACTCTCCTGCGTGGAAAGGCTCATCGAATCAGACTCGAATGGTAAACTTCGCCCGCTCTGCGGGTATTATATCCCCGCCTCCAACCCACATCCCATACCCCAACTTCCATGCATCTCCCGCTCTCTCTATGCTTAGAAGCGGGCGGCATGCGTGAAAGTTCGGTTAGCCCAGCCAGTGAAAAACCTTGCCTGGGACATGCTCATTCACTGAAGAAAGCTGAGCAGGCCGCAGAGCAGCCGCAGCGGCCGCAAGCTCACCTCCGTGCTCGGAGACCGGCCGCTTCAAAGCCGGCACACCGGCCTCGTCCAGCGAGGCGACCACATGCAAGGCGGCCCCCTTCGGCACGAGGGCGAAGAGCGCCAGCATCTCGGCGTCGTCCACACGGACGCAGCCGAGTGAGCGGGCGGCGCCCACTGAGGCAGCGTCCGCCGTGCCGTGCACCGCGATGCTGCCGAGCCCGAGAGCCGCGGCGCCGTACACTCCCGGCGCCCTGCCCGCTGGAGCGAGTACCCGCTCCAGCACGGAGTACGTGCCGCCCGGCGTCGGTGACTCCGGGCGGCCGATTCCCGCACGGGACGCTAGTACCGTCCCGTTGCCGGCCTGCAGCAGCAAGCGGCGCTCCCGCTTGCTTACGTACACCTGCACCGGCTCCAGCTGAATGTTCGCCGGTGCGGATAACGCAGCGCTGACGGGCTGTGCGACCGCCAGAGCGGCAGCCGGCAGGTTCGGGCGCAGCACCGAGCCTGGATCGTCAGCGGCGGGAATGTACACCCAGCCGCCTCCACCGTCATAGTAAGGGCTTACGCGACTCGAGCCCGTCAAGACCTCCTTTGGCAGAAAGCTTAAGTAATTATCCGGGTAGCTCCGTATTAGCAAATCAAGAGACGCCGGATAGGTGCCGTCATGATCTGCAGCATAAGCTTGCAAAGCCGTCCGGATAATTTGCGCACCCGCCACTGTAAGTGCCTGCGCCTGCGGAACTCCTTCACTTATGTAATAAATCTGAATGGATGAACGAAGCTGCGGTACATATTCGGCAGCAACGAATGCATTCTCCAGGCTTGCTTGGCTGTCTAGCGGATAAGCTTGCCCCGGTCTTAACTCTTCCCGGATAGCTTGTCCGCCTGAGGATGAAGATCCTAGTGGATCTGTTCTGCCGGATTGCTTACCATCTACAACAAACCCGTAGATTACACGGTTCTGGCGGGAATTCTCTTGTACAAGCCGGTTCATTTCACGCAGCAGCTCGGACTCGATCCACTCCGCACCCACTCCTGCCGGAAAATCCATGACATAAGGAACATCCTTCTCTGGCACTGGCATAGAGGCATCACCACGCACAGAAGCAGCTTCTGTAGAGAAGCTGCTTCCTGTTCCTTGTGCGGGTTTACCGGAATCACTGCCGGCAGCAAGCGAGGAAGCAGCCGCTGAGGCCGATGCCGCAGCAGAGTTGTCCTCCCCCGCACTGCCCAGCAGAGCTGCCAGCAGAATGAGATTGATAAGAATAAGCGCATACAAAAACATCCGCAGGAACCGGTTGAATTTGCCCTTGGTCGCCACTTCCAGTTCTGTTCTTGCCTCCTCCAAATCTGCTTGCTCCTGAAGCGCCAGATCGCGGAGCGCTCTGTTAGCTTCGTAGTAATACGGTGACGAAGAGGTTTTCATTACTTCCTGATAGTGAAAAATCGCCCGGCTGATATTACCCTGTTCACGGGCACGCTCGCCCATTTTGAAATGGGCTTCCGGAGAGGTCTTGTCCGCATAACGAATTACTTTATCGAAATACTGCGGATCTCCCTTGCTGATGAGCAAGTTTTTATTCAAGCGTACAAGCTGCGGTTCCAAAGGATTAGAAAATCGTTTCTCCGATCCTCCCATTCCCGACCTCCTGTCTACCAATTGCGATATTTTTCCATAATCCTTTCGATACATATTGTATCAACAACTATACATTTTGTATATAAAGATTTCAACCTTCGCGAACTCCTTCTAAACCAATACAAGTGAAGACTTCCATAAAATGCAGTCGGATAAAAGCTGCTATACATGTACATATAATGGAGGGGTCATTAAGCCGGCAGGTTGAACGGCTAAGGTATGAATTTGATTCTTTGCAGCAAACTAGTATCGGAGGTGAATGCTATGTCAGGAAGAAACAGCAAGCCCAAAAATCGCGGTCCAGCCAGTCATCCCGGACGACTGGACCAGTTCGGCGACAAATTGTCGGATAGCAAAGGCCCGGAGCCCAAGCCTGAGAACGTTTGCGGGGAATAAACTGATTTCAACCAGCATATGATTCGCTTCTTCACAAAGCAAAAAAGAAGCCTGCACGCCATTGGCGCGCGGCTTCTTTTTTGTCGTTACTTAAGTATTTATAAAGGGGCAGATGATGATAACTTAACCCAGAATATGCTGGCTTAGAACGAAATACACCTCATTGATATTTGCGCTTTTATTAAATTTTTTGACGATCGGTTCCGCGCTTCCGGTCAACCAGATTTTAAGCTCGGCATCCAGATCAAAGGTACCCGCACTTTCTTTGGCGAAACGGATAATGCTTCTGTAAGGAATAGACTGGTATTCGACCTTCGATCCTGTCACTCCCTGCTTATCAATCAAGATTAGCCGCTTATTCGTAAACACAAATCCGTCGCGGATAACTTTGTACGCCCTCTCCACCCGTTCATCCGCCAGCAGGAACGGTTCCAGCTCCTTCTGCAGCTTATCCGGCGTTAATTCCGTTGCATTTCCTAATAAAGCATCCAGCAGTCCCATGATCCATCCATCTCCTAAATAAAAGTATAACTAATTGTATCATCAGTTCCCTCTATCTAGAATCACCCTTGCCTAAATGGCTGGATTTAATCTCCCTCGGCAGCCAGCTTCTCCAGCTTAGCCAGGACAGAATGCAGATCTTCCGGTTGAAGCAATTCTATAGGGGAAACCCCTTTCTCGAAGTGCAGGGAGCTTCCGCTTAACAAGACCACATATTGATCTCCAAATTTGGCAAAATGAACTTTCCGTCCGTAGTCGGCCAGCTTGCCCTTGACTGCCAGGTGATCCAGCTTGAATGCCATACCCAGATCCGGCTGTTGATCCACCAGATGATTGGCGGCTTCCATCACAAGTTCCGGCGTCCATTTCTCCTGAAGCTCCCGCTTGTCACTCGCTGCCCACAGCTCCAGATCACGCTCCTCCGTCTCCCTGAGCTCCGGCTGAGCTACCAGCGTTTCTTCAATGTGCTGCTGAACCATGTTGTATACCTGATGATTGAGCAGTTCAGGCATGGATTTCTCGTATTCAACGAATTTAAGCAGATCCTCAAAATATTTGGCATGGGAAGGCTGATGAATCTTGAGTTCCCACTCTTCCAGCATTCCCGCTTCCGGCATATAAGGATACTGGATGGCCTTCATATTCTTAGCGTTCACAGCCATTTCAACCTCATGCAGCAGGCTCGACTCATCCGTAATCCTTGCGATTTTGGGTTCAAAATCACATTTCATGACAAAGACAAATGGCTCGTCAAAATACTGCGGCAGCTTCGCGCTCGCTATAATCAAAGCTCCTGTCCGCACCGAACTCGTCTGAATATAAGCTCTGGCCAATTCATCGCTTTCTTTGAAGAAGTCATCCCGGTTAGAAGCCGCTCTCAGCCTGGCAAACATATTATAATTCGGATTCGTTTCAAGTCCGCAGCCCGGCTCTGTAATGAAACGGCCGATTTTGGTCGGTACCTGTTCGGATTGCGGATTGCGCTCCACCTTGCGTTTGGCAAGTCTAGCGAATTCTCCCCCCAGGAATTGTTCCAGCGAACTTCCTTCATAAGCATATCCGTCCAGCGTCTGGAAATGACGATATGCTTTGCCTGTCCCGTCGTCCTTTATGACAAAAAATGAGATGTATTGCACATCAAAATTCATGTAAAAGTCCCCTTTATTCGTTAACCTGTTGTCTAACCTCTATTGATTGTAGCGAATCCTGTGTTTTTTGACAAAAGAAACTCGAATGCCCGAAAAAAACTTTACATAGTAATGTGATAAATCATCTAATGGCACTGTCTATATACATAGAACCATTACTAATAGGACTGACTAAGAAGTTGGGGTGTAGGATGAGATGATTTATGGAACGAGACTACTGGAAACCGATATTGAATTGTTTGCTGCTGCATTAACTCGAAGTGAAGTGTATATTTGGGGAATGGATGGCAATGACGTATACGTCCAAATCGGATGCGGCTACATTGAAAAATACAACAAGGAGCAAGTGAAGATCCGCTCCAGCATCCAGAACGGTTCAACCGTATACTCCCGTGAAAAATGTGAATTCAGCTCCAAAGTCGAAAGCAACAACGAAATGCCGAGATAACCCCCGCTTCTAAATTCCTGCCCACACTAATAGAGAAAAATAGCTGACCCTATATAAAAAAACAAAAGCAAACCGGTTTGAAGCCCCGCAAGGCCTTCATGACCGGTTTGTTTATATTTAGAGCCCTTTTTAAACTCAGCGCAGCCCTAACCTTATAAGTATTGGCCCCCTCTGGCATGAACCTTTGCTGCATGGATGCATAGATTGTAGCAGTACAGGATATCAGCCCAATTACGGAGGGATTCTCGTGGGTGTAGAGCTGATGGGTTTGCATGGGGTCTACGTGCTGTTTATTGCGCTTATCATCGGATTTATGATCTTTCGTAAAGATACAACGCCGATTTGTCTAATCGGCATTCTACTCATCGGTCTGGCCGCCACCGGATCGGTGAGCCAATCCGTCGAGGGTATTTTCACAAGCTTAATTTATGCCATGAAAGAACTGCTTCCCACGATCCTCGTCATTTCAATTATCGTCGGCATGAGCCATGTGCTATCCCTGTCGGGGGTAAGCGATACTATGATTTCTCCGGTAACCAAGCTTATCCGCAGTCCCGCAGCCGCCTACTGGATCATCGGTATCATCATGATGATCGTGTCGTGGTTCTTCTGGCCATCCCCTGCTGTCGCTTTGATAGGCGCGGTTCTCCTTCCCGCTGCCATTCGGGTCGGTTTGCCTGCCATAGGAGTTGCAGTTGCCATGAATCTCTTCGGTCACGGCATTGCTCTCTCCGGCGATTTCGTCATACAAGCGGCTCCCACATTAACGGCCGATGCAGCCGGTCTCCCTGTCGGGAGCGTTATCACTGCCTCCATTCCCCTCGTAATTGTGATGGGAACGGTTACGACGGCGCTTGCGTTCTGGTTTCTGCGCAGCGACCTCAGAAGAGGTGTTCTTAAGCCAGCCAGTGCCATGAAGTCAGCGGTTCCCGGAATCAGCGGCTCTTCCATGAAAGGAATCCCTCTCCTCCCTGTGAGGAAGCGGAGAACTCTAGCGGTTCTTATTCCGCTTCTCTTCCTCGCCGACATCACAACCATGTACGCTTACCGGCTGCAGGGCGGAGAGGCAACCGCCTTGATCGGCGGAACGGCGGCCCTAATCCTGCTCCTGGTCGCGATGTTGTCTCACCGGCAGGAGGGATTCGGCAAATCTACCTCTTACCTGGTGGACGGTTTCCATTTCGGGTTTAAAGTATTCGGTCCCGTTATTCCCATCGCAGCATTCTTCTATCTCGGAGATGCCGCGCTGCTGGAGCTGTTCGGCAACGTCCTGCCGGCAGGTTCCCAGGGCATCGTCAATGATCTGGGCTTGGCGCTGGCACATCATGTGCCGGTACAACCGGCAGTCAGTGCTGTCACACTGACTGCGGTCGGCGCGATTACCGGACTCGACGGCTCCGGCTTCTCGGGAATCTCGCTGGCCGGCTCTGTCGCCCACCTATTCTCGGCTGCCCTTGGAGCCGGGGCAGAGACTCTTACCGCACTCGGCCAGGTAGCCGCTATTTGGGTGGGAGGAGGTACGCTCATTCCGTGGGCGCTCATCCCGGCCGCTGCTATTTGCGGCGTCGATCCGTTCGATCTCGCGCGCCGCAACCTCAAACCGGTGTTGATCGGTCTTGCGGTTACGACTGTGGTCGCCATCTTCCTGATTTGACCTATAGAGAGCCTGAAGGCACCTCCGCGTTGTCAAGGAGGTGCCTTTAAGATGTTCTTGCTTTTCTGTTCTCGCTTTTCTGTTCTTGCTTTTCTGTTCTTGCTTTTCTGTTCTTGCTTTTCTGTTCTTGCTTTTCAGCTCGGATAGGCACGGATAGTATCAGCCTGCTTATCACAGTCTGTATCTCACTACGCCAGACACCAGTCGATCGGAGACAAGCCCCTCTCTTCGAGCCAGGCATTCGCCTTGGAGTAAGGCCGGCTGCCAAGAAATCCGCGGTGTGCGGAAAGCGGACTCGGATGAGGAGAACGAATGACCCCATGCCTGCTTGTATCAATAAGCTTTACTTTGGACTGGGCATGGCTCCCCCATAAAATAAATAATACAGGGTCCGTCTTCATGCTGATCGTTTCGATCACTTTATCCGTAAAAGTCTCCCAGCCTTTGCCTTTGTGGGAGTTAGCCTCACCTGCGCGCACCGTCAAAACCGTGTTCAGCAGCAGCACGCCCTGATCCGCCCATGGCTTCAAATAACCGCTGTCAGGCAGATCACAGCTCAGGTCCTCTCGTAACTCCTTGAACATATTCCTCAAGGAAGGAGGCAAGGGTATGCCGGGTTTAACCGAAAAGCTCAAGCCATGAGCCTGTCCCGGCCCGTGATACGGATCTTGGCCCAGAATAACTACTTTAACTTCCTTAAACGGTGTATAATTCAGCGCGTTAAAGATATCTTTTTTCTCCGGATAAATCGTATGTTCCTCGTACTCCTCCGCAAGAAATTGCATCAATTCGCCGTAATAAGGCTTCTCGAATTCAGCTTGGAGATAATCCTTCCAGTCGTTAATCAGATCACTCATGGCGTTTCCCCCCTATTCCTCGGCGGCAAGCCTTCCGGTAGCCGGATCAGCTAGAACAAGCCGAGCCGAAATTTCGCCCCTGCCTTCCTGGACGATTTTCAGCTTCGCAGTCCTGCCTTTCTCCAGCAGCGATTTCACCTGCGCATCCGTCAAGCTCCGACCGAAACTGTCCTTCCATATGACAAAGCCGCAGCCTCGCTTGTAATGCGAGCAGCCGTAGCCTTTCTTCCCCATAAAAATCGTCCCGCCGCAGCCTTGTCTCGGACAAGCCCCGACAACCCGCGGGCCTTCCGGGCCCCGGCGGCCGCCGTCTGCACTTGAGGCGGCAGAACTGCCCGAGACCTCAGTGCCGCCCCTCACACCGGCGATCCTCCCTCCGTTATTAACGGAGGTTACTGCTTGGCCGGCAGCGCTTTGCGAGGCCTGTTGAGAGCGGCGGCTTGTCTTCTGCGCAGCCGCGGCACCTGAAGCAGCGCTCCTGCCGCCGGCAGCAGCTGCGCTGTCACGTGATGGCGTCCTTGCGCCCCCTCCTGCCGCCTTCGATCTCCCTGTCCCGGGAGCCGATTTGCTTGCGGCAGCGCGGGCTGTTTTCGCGCCCGCACCTCTGCCTGGAGACTTCTGAGCGGGCTCCTCGTTCTCGAAGGCCGTGCGCGAAGCCCTGTGCTGTACGCGCACTTTGTCCACAATAAGCGAGGCGAATTTCTTGACGTTAAGCATAAAGGTTTCATCCGATGCCTGTCCGCGCGAGATTTCATTGAGTCTTCTCTCCCACTGTCCAGTCATCTCAGGAGATGTTAACAACTCAATACCCGCCCCGCGGATTAGTTCGACAGCGGTTCTTCCTTTGAGCGTCAGCGTGATCCGCTTCCCCTGCATCGTCACATAGCCGACATGCTTAAGGCGTTCAATGGTTGCCGCTCTCGTTGCAGGCGTTCCGAGTCCGGAATCCTTCATCGCATCCCGGAGCTCTTCGTCCTCTATTTGTTTACCCGCACTTTCCATCGCTTTAAGCAGGGTGCCTTCCGTAAAAGCTTTGGGCGGCTGGGTTTCTTTTTCTTTGGCAGAAGAATCTTTGCAATAAGCCGGCTTTGACGCATCCAATGAAAAGGGCTCGCTTACTTCCTCTTCTTCCGCTTCCTCATCTTCTTTGTTCTTGTCGTCCTTGGCTTTGCTGCGCTTGCTCTCTTTTTTGGAATCCGGGTACAGCACCTTCCAGCCCAGATGCAGCAGCTCTTTAACTGTCGTCTTGAACATTTCTTTCTCAGCTTCCGTCAGAACAGTATGCACTTTATACTCCGCTGCCGGATAGAATTGAGACAGAAACCGCCGAACAATCAAGTCATATACTTTTTGCTCATCGGCCGATAAACCGGCCGCTTTCTTACCCGTCGGCAGAATCGCATGGTGATCCTCTACCTTGGCAGGGTTGCAGATCGCTTTGTTGTTTTTATGAACCAGATTGCGGTTGGCCTGCTTAACCCATTCATCGTAGGAGGTCCCCTGGAGAGCGGTTAACGTCTTGTGCATCTCCGGGATGTTCTGCTCCGTCACATAGTTCGAGTTTGTTCTCGGATAGGAGATGACTTTGTGCTTCTCATAGAGTGCCTGCGCGATATCCAGCGTCTTTTTGGCCGAGAAGCCAAGCTTTGCATTCGATTCCCGCTGAAGCAGCGTCAAGTCATACAGTTTGAACGGATATTCTTTGGTATCCTTCACTTCATAAGAAGCGATCCTCGCTGTCTTTCCTTTGACCTTGGCTGCTATGGCTTCCGCCTTGGCCCCGTCCGTAATCCGCTCTCCCTGCCATACGCCGCGGTATTCGGTCTGCTCCTGCGTAAAAAACGCCTCTACATCGTAGAACTTCAGGGACGAGAAATCCTCGATAATCTTCTGGCGGTCATAGATAAGCGCAAGTACAGGCGTCTGCACCCGGCCTACGGATAAAAGCACGTTGTGCTTAGTTGTAAACGCGCGTGACCCGTTCATCCCGATAATCCAGTCCGCTTCGCTGCGGGCTTTGGCGGCTCTGGTCAGATTATCAAAGTCGGACCCGGCCCTAAGCTGGGCGAACCCCTGCCGGATCGTCTCTGCTGTCAAGTCGGAGATCCACAGACGTTTGACGGGATGTCTGAGCTTCAGGTGCCTCTGGATCAGCGAGAAAATATGCTGGCCTTCACGTCCCGCATCACAGGCGTTTACGATGCTGCCGCACTGTTTTGCCAGCTCGGCAATGACCTTCAGCTGGTCCTTGGTGCGGGGGTTCGGGAGCAGCTTAAACTCATCGGGGATAATAGGCAGATGCTCAAACCGCCATTTTTTGTATTTGTCATCATATTTGTCCGGTTCGGCAAGCTCAATCAGATGTCCGATGGCCCACGTAATGATATAGTCCGTTCCTTCGATATAAGTCCGCTTGTTCGCCGCTAGGGGCTCGATGACAGCCGCAATCGTGCGGCCCATATCCGGCTTTTCGGCTATCACAAGAGTTTTCACAGGCTATCTCTTCCAATCTATCAATCTATCTGGAATTCTGTTAGGAGATTGACTTATTTTGTACCACGTTTTGGCGGCATACGCTTGCCATGTATTCCTCAGTATATCGGCCCTGGAGAAGCTGTGCAAGGGAAACGGATGCCGCTGCTCCCTCCCTAAGAAGCGCCCAAAGCCCTTCAGACCGCCTCCGCTATGCGGATGTTGACCCCTCGGAATGTTGTAAATTGGATAAGTCTCTAAAGCTTTTCTAAGTCCGCGTTTCTTCCGTCTGGATTTTGCACATGACTGTATAAGTTTGGTTCTGTTTAAATTGTTGCTCGCAGGAAACATTAAGAGCGAAACACCCTAATCAGACCCTGAGAGGAGAAGGTTCACTATGTATTTGATCTTCGGTATAGCCCTGCTGCTTGGGGGACTTTTGACGATTAACAGCATTTTCTCTTATCAAAGCAAGCATATTGATCCGGCATTCCTGACAACGCTGTGGTTTCAGTTTAAAATGATTCCGCTTGTTTTTGCTGCCAACATGATGATTGGCTACGGAGTGAAGTTCAGTTATAAGACGACCGGCAATTTAACTTTCTCGCTTGGTATTTCAAAGGGAATAGAGATCTTTATTTGTGTGCTGATGGGCTATATTTTCCTGAAGGAAATTCCCTCTTGGAAAACCTATGCCGGATTAACAGTTGTGGTCTTAGGCTTCGTCATAACCAGATGGAAATAAACCCTTAGGATTCCCGCACGATTCGAAAAGCCCCGAACCTGTCCACAGGCCCGGAGCTTACTCGATCCACCATTCATGATCTTCTTTATTCCCTGCTGTCAAAAAAAACGTGCTGCGCTTCAATCTTCTCGCCATCAATCGCGATTATGCCATAGGAGAACCGGGGCTGCCATCTTTTGTCCCAAGGAGAGCCCGGGTTAAAAAGCAGAATTCCGTCTACATATTCGTGGTGCGGAATATGGGAATGCCCGAATACGATAATATCCGGCTGCTCGTCGCGAAACGTCAGGAAAGCGCGCTGCTCCGTTGATTTGCCAGGTCCGCGATCACCATGAACAAGGCCAATACGCTTTCCACCAGCGGAGACGATCTTTGTTCTGCCAAAATATTGTGCAATGTCAGGACCGTCATTATTGCCAAGGACCGATTCCACCGGGGCGATTTCCTTCACCCATTCAATGACCTCAGGACTTGTCCAATCTCCGGCATGGAGAATAAGATCAACTCCGCTTAACCCTTGTATGACTGCTTCAGGCAGTTTACCCGCCGCTCGTCTCATATGCGTATCCGACAAGATTCCAATTCGCATGGGAGTCTCCCCTTCCAGATGACTATAGATTGATTCGGCTGCTGCCGTATTCAAGTAGCGGACGGAAGAAGAATACGGACCGTCTCACCCGGCTGTACAAGTCCCGGACATTCAACAGAAGCAACAATACCGCGGCGCTTCCATGCCGCTTTGACAAACTTCGCGGCCAGTTTGGGATTGTCTGAATGTTCGGCGATGACTTTGCCGGGGAAGACGCACGGCTCATTCTCCCCTTCGCAGATCAGTCCCGCACCAGAAGGAAACAGAATCCGTGAACCTGCGGGAAGCTGCGTAAGTTTTTCTAGCCCGCTAACCGCCATATTAGCTCCCAGCCACTGGGGAAGTACCTTCTCAATACCCAAGGCCGCAGCGATTTGCCCACACTCTTCTTCCGAGACGATGCTGATCTGCCTCCGGTTCATAATCTCAGTTCCGCGCGGGTACATAGACTGCCGTACGTCGGCACGGCTCGTTACACCGAAATGCCGGTCTCCGGGCAATCCCCCGAACTGCAGCTCTGCAGATTCCAATACTCTTGTAATGAAAGACCCCTCTTGATCTGCAATCAGAACAGCGCTCAGGACAGCGCCTAATTCATTGGCTTTGGCCATGAAAGTTCACTCCAGACTTGATTCACTGTTTCCCAGGAGACAGTTTTCTCTATTTCCCGACATTATAACATAGGAACACACATGGCTTAAATGAGCACATATACTCCACACTGCAATTCTTTGCTTAATTTTCGAAAAAAAAAAGAAACGACTTCCTCTCGGGAAAGTCGTTTCAGAAACCGGATTAACGCATGCTGCCTGTAAAACCTGCACCCTCCAGCACGCGCTCGAGGACTACGGCAGCTTCCGCTCTTGTGATCGTTTGCATAGGCTGCAAGCGGCCCTCGCCGCGGCCTTCCAGCAGCTTCGCTTTTACAGCTGCCGCCAGTTCATTCGCGGCCCATGCTGCTTCATTAACGTCGGCGAACGGATGAAGCTGCTGCTGGGCCTCTCCTGGGTTCAGGCGGACTGTCTTCCCTGTGAAGCTGAGGGCACGGACAGCCATCGCCGCCGCTTCAGCACGGGTCACTGGGTGATCAGGGCGATAGGTTCCATTCTCATAGCCGTCTACGAGCCCTGCACGGACTGCAGAAGAAATTTCACCGGTAAACCATGCATCTGCCGGCAGATCTGTAAAGCCATGAAGCGGATCAGCTCCGGCGCTCAGACCAAGCGCCCGGCTCAGCATGGCAGCGAATTCCGCGCGCGTTACATTCTTTTCCGGTGCAAAGGTATTCGCGGACACACCGTTAACGATTAGTTTACGGGCGGCATCAGTAACGGATTGTTCAGCCCAGTGGCCGTTAAGGTCCGCAAATGTCTTATCCGACTTGATAATGGCATACGCGCTCATCCCGGTTCTCCAGAATGAAGCCTCTGTACCGTCAACATGGCTGGGAACAAAGCGAAACTCTTCCTTATCGGAATTGAACATGGCTGCAACGGAGCCGGCTTCAGCCTGCCGGCCAAGCTTCAGCGTCCGCTTCATATATAGTGGAGCGAAATCAGTGATGTCCAGCCGGGCCCCCTTACTTTCGAGTGACAAACTATACTCGTAAAGAGGCGATTGCAGTTCAATGCCATTCTTCATTGCAACCCGGGCGGCTTCATCCGATACACGCTTTGCGGACTCGGTTAGACTAAAACGGAGCTGGAGCTCTGCAATAGAAACTCCGAGTTTGCCCGCCCACTCCTTAAGCGGAAGCTTGGATGGCGCAAGCTCGAAGGTTCCTTTATCCGTTTGGATCGTCAAAAGGTCGGCGACGGCTCCCTGCAAGCCGGATGCGGGCACCAAAGCCTCAGTCTTCGCCAGAATTGTAACCGGAGCAGAAGTAGCGAGCGCTGCTTTAAGATCATTCGCTGTGACACCTTGATTGTCGTTTACCTTCAAGGTCTTAGACACATCCGGTACGGTACCGGGGTCCGTTCCGCCACCGCCGCCCGGAGCAGTTTCACCACCAGTGCCCGGAGCAGTTCCATTGCCATTACCCGGGCCCGGGCCACTCCCTCCGTTGTCACCGGGATTAGTTCCACCTCCGGTATCGGGGTCCGTTCCACCAGTGCCCGGATCGGTTCCGCCGCCTTCACCAGGGTCTGTCCCGCCGCCATTACCGGGGTCTGTTCCCCCTCCACCGGCGTCCGAGCTGCGATCAAGCCAAGATGACTTGCTGTATAGCTTGCTGTCCTGATTAACCTGCAAACGAATTTTTTTATAGTCCGAGTTTAGCCGGAAATTAAAACCGTACTGGTATTTACCATCCTCATAAACGGAATAAGTAGCGGTTTGCACCGAATGGGCGGCGAGTATCTTATCCTCAGAAGAATGGGCTTCAACTGTAACGGTTCTTCCGTCCTGCGGTTCTAAGAAATACACACTCCCGCTTACCGTACCGTCCGCTTTAAACTCCGTCTGAGTGAAATGATTCTCAAGCACGGTGATTGTGACAGGAGATGCCTCTACTATTCTCCCATCAAGATTTACAGTTGCTTTTATTTGCGTTGTTCCTGGCTGATGAGCCGTTACTACTCCGCCCTCGACCGTTGCTATATCAGGGTTGCTGGAGACCAAATGGCCCCCGGCTCCTTCCAGTGATGTGTCTTTGCCGTTAGCATAAGTAAGCTTCACAGTAAGTGCGGACGTATCGCCAGCCGCAAGAACTGCGGACTCAGACTCGACGGACGCAGACGCAATTTTTACCGGCAGCTTATAGAGCTTAGTACCGACGACATAGTAGATGCTGCCGTCTTGTCCCAGTGTCATTAGATTAACGGTACCGTCTATAACTTTTTGAGAGCGCATATCGGCAGGATCTACAGCGAACAATTGGCGGCCGATCGTCGTATAGAGCAGCCCATCCTGCCCCCAGCGCAAATAATAAGGGCGGAATTTACTTGTATTATAAGGTGATTCTGTAACGATTTTACTTTTAACGATTTCCAGCGTGTCAGGCTTCATAGCAAAAATCGCCGCCTGATACCCTGCATCTTCGGTTCCTGCCGGATCTTTCGTATTGTCCATAATCCCCCAGAGAAGACCATCGGGACCGATCGAGAGATTACCGATTAACCGTGTTCTGCCTTGCAGGCCTGGTATTTGGGGAGTGAGTCTCTTGGTGACTTTCTTGGTCGCTGTATCAAATACGAACAATTCCGCGTTCGTTACCGCAGGGGTGGTACCTAGTCCCCCGTTGAGAGAAGTTCCTCCATACACGTTGCCGTTTAAATACGCCAGCCCGAAAATACTCTGGTCCGGAACTAAATGACGGAATGTTTCGGAGTTCACTCCGGCAAAAGAACCGTCCGCATTCCGTTTTTCTTCCAGAATCGTAATCGCGCCGCCCGTCTGCCCATAGCCCGGGAAAGTTCCGATGAACAATTTATTATCGCCGCTCGTCATTGCAAACGGCCGGTCCTGATAATCTTCTATATCAAGAGCCAGACCCGGATTCCCGGCAGATTCCAGTTCTTTGTAATCCAGAGGCTTCGTCATATCCAGACGATACATGCGCGCTCCGCTGTAGGTACCGAAATAAACCATATCGTTCAGAAATCCGATACCCTCAGGCTGGTGGAACTGTTTATTCTCATACACAAATTTGCCCGTCTTTGTATCATAAATGCTCATGCCGCGCTGATAGCCGCCCATGTACAGATAGCCGCCGGATTCCTCAAGCGCATTAACGGAAGTCGCAGATGTCGGCAGATCGGCAGCATGTACTTCGTACTCGTTAGCAACCGGATCATACAGGAAGGATTCACCGAATGCCGCCATGCCGGCCAATACCTGCTTTCCTGCAAATTTGCCGCTTGCAGGCGTGACCCAAGCATGACTTTTTACAGCTGTATCATCGGGGAGTTCCGGGATCCCTTCAATCTTCGTTATTTCATCCCTGGCTATACTGTAGCTGTACAGTTCCCCCTTCAGCTTGTAATAAACCAGATCCGGATTGAGAGGGGACGGAGGGGACAGCTTGGATTGAAAATTAATGGTACGGATGAAATTTCCAGTCTGCTCATCAATCACATACAAATCTTCTCCGCTATAGGCGAACAGTTTGCCGTTATTGATATCCACTTCCGAGATTGTCTTGGTCGTACCGGTAACACCTGGAATCGTTATCTCCGTAATCTGCTCGGTCCTTCGGTCATAACGCATCAGGTGAGCGCTTGTTCCGATACCTACATAAAGGGCATCATCGGTTACACCTATTCCACGTGCATATTGCTGACCTTCCTTCATTATGCCAAGATCACGGAACTTACTCGTCTGGATGTCATATTCAAAAACACGGCTCATATTTGTTGCGGAATACGTGGAGCCATATATCTTGCCGTCTTTGCTGGCTTTGAGATCAAACACCTGCTTGTTGGACGGATTATCGCCCAGCTCTTCAATACGTTTCTCTTGAACCAGATAGCGGTAAAGGACACCGCCAGTGCTGAAGTACATATTCCCGTCTGAACCTTGGGCTACTCCCCAGATCGTGTCCGCCGAGCTTTTGATGGACTGGGAAAATTTCAATTCTCCTGTCACTGTGTCTACCACATGAAAACCGACCGGGGTACCGTGTGTGGTGACATACTGTTCGGATAATCCGTCAGGTCCGGTGCCGTAAGCGGCCGCCTGCGAGAGTGCAAACTGGACGGCATCACCGATCATAACCGGGGCATCGTAAGGAAGAGGAAGCGGAGAAAGCATTTTCTTCTTTTCCAGTTTAATATCATCGACATATGCGGAGGTACCTACTCCCGATCCCCCCATATAAAAAGCAATTTCAGCGGTATCCGCTTGATCCGGTGCCGTACCTTCCAGGTTCAGCTCTTTCCAGCTGTTCAGCGTATTGGCCAGGAAATTGACACTGGAGAGCTCTTTCCCGTCTTTCTTAAAGCGGAGATAGGCACGTACGCTTTTGCTTTCCACAAAGATTTGAGCCGACAACCGATAAGCTTGTCCCCCCTCAACCGGAATAAGTGAGCTATTGACCTCAAGAGCAGACTTGGCGTTGTTGTCTACAATCTTCACACTGTTGTTCCCTGAGAATTTACGGTCCTTAGCTACTTTAACCTCCAGGTTATCCACAGGCAGTGCAGGGGTAACCTTCCATCCGGGCATCGGCAGATCGTCTGACTCCTCAAAGCCGGGATTCTGCACATGAAGGGGCGTATACTCAAAATCTGCCGCCTGAGCGGTTGGAGCAGGTATAGCTATCGCGGGAAGAACAAGTGCCGCACTAAGTGCAGCGGATAAGAGCTTTTTCCACTTCAAAAAGACCAGCCTCCAGTTTGTCGCCTAGAAAAGCAGTTCTAAGCGATAAAATATAATATGTATAGATTAAGTTGCTTTGGAGGCGCTGTCAATACAGAAAAGAAATGAATATTACTAACGGTCAATATTTATCTAGGCTATATAATCATGAATCCAGACAAAAATAACAGAAAAAACATCTTCTAGAACATTCATACTTCTCCTAGTCGTTAGTCAGAATAAATCTCTTTGTTTGAAAAAATGCGTAATAGAGGTACAATGAATGGACGCTTGCCCGCACTACATAGTGAAGCTTTACAAATTCGATTCCCATAAGGAGGTAACTGATTTTGGACAAGAATCAAAGTGCCTATCAGGAAGAACAAAACCGTTTAAACCGGCTTTTACAAAATGTGGACCGCCGCTTGGAGAAACTTCGTGCGATTCCCGTCTACAGGGGTCCCGATTTTACCGAGCAGGCACTGGAGGCTGTCCGTGAGAGCGGCCGCCAATCCTTATCCCAGGCTTCTGATGAGCCATATTTCGGGCGGCTCGATTTTCATCCGGATGATAAAGTCGGAGCAGCCCCTCTTTATATAGGTAAGTTCGGCGTTGACGACGAAGAAGGCGGCGAACCGCTTGTTATTGACTGGCGCGCACCGGTTGCCAGCATGTTTTATTCATTTACAGGCGGAGAGGAGAAGGCATCTTACGAATCACCTGAAGGAATTGTGGAGGGATTGGTGTATCTCAAGCGGAACCTGGTCATTCGCAAACAGATTCTACAAAGAGTAGTCGATACGTTTGAGAGAGACAGCGATTTGCTGTCGGGTGCAGGCGGAGATGAATTCCTGCTGTACCGTCTCGGCGAGAATAAAGACAATAAGCTGCGTGATATTGTTTCCACGATTCAGGCCGAGCAGGACCGCATCATCCGGTCTGCCAAGAATGCCGCGCTCATCATCCAGGGCGTTGCCGGAAGCGGCAAAACGACGGTTGCACTGCATCGTCTCGCTTTTCTTCTCTACCAGTACCGGGATCAGGTCAAGGCGGAGAATATGATTATTTTTGCGCCTAACCGAATGTTCCTGGATTATATATCCGGCGTACTGCCGGAGCTCGGTGTCGGGCATATCCGCCAGACTACGTTCGCGGACTGGGCTTTTGAACTGACGGGTCTTACAGCAGAGCTTGCCGATCCAGACGAAGAAAGTGCGGTATGGTTCGCTGTCGGTCCCACAAGACCGGACCTGAATGATGGGGTATCCGGACGCTGGAAAGGCTCTACGGCGTTCATGAAGCTGCTGGACGACTGCTTCCTGAAGTATGAAAGCTCCTGTCTGCCGGAAGCCGACTTTCTTCCCTGGGACGGCAAACGGCTTTCTTCCGGGTTGATCCGTACGTGGTACTCTGATGAATACAAGCATCTTCCTCCCGCCAAACGCAGAGAACGGGTTGTCGCACGCATCAAACGCTGGCTGGGGATGGAGCTCGATAAACTATGGGATGCCAAGCAGAAAAAAGAACGCAAGACGAAATCTGCCCAGCGTTTGAAAACGTTCCTGAAAGCTTGGCCCGAGCCGGATGTGCTGTCCTTTTACAAAAACGTATTCGATCCGAAGGCAGACGTCTCCTGGTTTACAGAAGAGCAGCGCAATGAAATTCCCACGGCATTAGTCAAGGAAACGTTAGCGCTGCTCAAGCGTAAAAAGGTTCGCACTGAGGATTTGCCTGCCCTTGTCTACATTCATTCCGCCTTATACGGCATTGAAAGTGCCGAGCGCTTCGACCATGTCGTCATTGATGAAGCGCAGGATGCCTCCCCCTTCCAGATCGCCGTACTGGACAACTACACGCGCCAGCATTCCTTTACGATACTGGGCGACTTGTCCCAAGGCATCCATGCCTACCGGGGAACGACGGACTGGGCGGAGTTCACCTCGCTGTTCGGAGAAGGCGAAACGGCTTATTTCGAGCTGGAACGGAGCTACCGTTCCACCATGGAAATCATCCGGTTCGCCAATCATGTTCTCACCACCGGTGTGGGAACGGGTCTGCTCGCCGAGCCGGTATTCCGAAGCGGCGAGCGGGTTAAAGTGCTGCAGACCGGCAAGGAGCATCAAGCAGAGTTTCTGCGCGATGCGATCTCTCACCTTCTGCAGCAGAACTACGACACGGTCGCTGTCATCACGCGGACCGAAGAAGACGCCGCCATGCTGCACGGCGCGCTCCGATCACTCGGCATAGAAGCCAGCCGGATTACGGCGGACCAGAAGCAGTATGCCGGAGGCATCTCGGTCGTGCCGGTGTACTTGACCAAAGGACTCGAGTTCGATGCGGCGCTGCTGATAGACGCCGATCCTGAGCACTATGGCGCCAATGTACAGGACGCCAAGCTGCTGTATGTCGGCTGCACGCGCGCGCTGCATGAACTGTGGGTCCTCTACACCCTAGATGCTTCTCCGCTTGTCTGCACCGACGACCCGGAGATCGTCTCTCTGGAGGCCCCCGCCCGGCTCCAAACATGATTGAACAACAAAAGAAGGGAAGTCTTGCCGCGGGGCAGGACTTCCCTTCTTTTGGCTCACACATAAGCGCCGGGGCTTGTGTGTGGACATCTCAGTGCTTCAGGCTGCAAATCACTGCAGCGCGAATAGCGATGTATGAGTAAAGAATCACACCGCATCAGCAAGTAATCAGAATGCCGCCTTCACCCGCATAAGTGCCGATGACCGGCCCCATCTCCGAAATAACGACGGTGCCAAAGGGAAACAGCTTCAGCATCTGTTCTTTGACATCGCGCGCACGTTCCTCACAGTTGCTGTGAGCTATACCCAGAATGATTTTCTCGAAATCGCTGCGGGTCTCGCTTACCTTCTCGCCCACTCTTTCAAGCAGCCGTTTGAGAGCGTTCTGCGTGCCGCGGACTTTCTCGAACGGCTCCAGAGTGCCTTCTTCGCTGGCTTTCATAAGCAGCTTAATATTAAGAACGGATGCAACCGCTCCGCGGACGCGGTCCAGCCGTCCTCCCTTAATGACATTCTCAAGCGTATCCAAGAAAAAGTACGTATGATGATTCTTTATCGTATTCTGCATCTGTACGACCAGTTCTTCGAAGGGTACGCCTTCTTGCGCGAGCTTGGCGGCCTTAACAGCCAGAATGCCCTGACCGAGCGAAGCCGAGCGGGAATCCAGAACTTCGATTTTTCCCGTATAGCCCTCTTCAATCATTTGCTCTTTGGCCATAGTGGCATGATGGTATGTGCTGCTCAAGTTGGACGAAACACAAACCACGAGAATATCTCCATCCGCCTTGCTGTATTCTTCCATAAATGTATGTGGGGAAGGACTCGCCGTCTGAGGCAGCTTCGGCTCACTGCGCATCATCTCATAGAACAAGCTGTTGCTCATATCCGATGTCATTTCTTTATCTCCGAACCGGACGAGCAGAGGGACAACTGTGATGTCCAGTTCCTGCGCCAGCTCCTTAGGCAAATCGGAAGTACCGTCTGTAATAATCTTGATTGTCAACGAGGACCCTCATTTCTAAGATTTAATAAATACGATTCCGACGGTTTGAGGACCGCAATGACTGGAGACCACACAACCGGTTTCCGTGATTTCCACCCGCTTAACACCCGTCTCTTCAAGCAGTTGTTTCCGGACAAGCTCAGCTTCTTCTCTAGCCATAGAATGCGTCACGAATAGTACATCCGGATCCATAGCGTGTTTGAAATCCAGCGTATTGTTAATCAGCTGCTCCAGCGCTTTTTCTCTTTTGCCGCGCACTTTGGAAGTCAGGATCATCTTACCTTCCTTGACCTGCACAACAGGCCGGATCTTGAGCAAACTGCCGAAAAAAGCTTGTACGCCGGAACAGCGGCCGCCCTTATGCAAGTAATCAAGCGTGTCGATAATAAATTCGGTACTCACCCGGGGAATGCATGAATAGATAAGGGCTTCGATCTCAGCAGGTGAGTCCCCCTGTTTGACAGCTTCTACTGCTTTGCAGACGAGTATGCCGATGCCTGTTGCCAGATTCCGGGAATCAATAATCGTGATACGCTCTTCTTCCAGTAATTCGGCGGCCAGCTTCGCATTCTGATAAGTCGAGGACATTTCAGATGAGAGTCCGATATACACGATATCATACCCCTGCTCGATAAAAGGACGGAAAGCACGGTCAAAATCCGCAGGTGAAGGGGCTGCCGTCTTCGGAAGCTTGCCCGTCTGCTCCACCTTGCGGTAAAGCTCTTCTGTCGTAATATCGACGCCATCCCGGTAGGATTCCTCGCCAAAGATTACGTATAAAGGAACCACGCCGATTTTATTCTCATCGAGATACTCCTGATTTAAATCGTTTGTGCTGTCAGTAAAGATTTTGATGGGTGCCACTAGACAACCTCCTGGTCTCTTTGCAACAAATTCTTGCGCTCACGTGCAAATGTACACTACAAAACCTTACCTAAGAACTCCTTGGTGCGTTCATGCTTAGGATTCGTAAAGACTTCAGCCGGAGGGCCTTGTTCAACGATGACCCCGCCATCCATAAAGACAACACGGTCACCTACCTCTCGGGCAAAACCCATCTCATGCGTAACCACAACCATAGTCATTCCGTCCTTGGCAAGTTTCTTCATGACATCCAGCACTTCCCCGACCATTTCGGGATCGAGTGCGGATGTCGGTTCGTCAAACAGCATCACGTCCGGAGACATCGCCAGAGCACGCGCTATGGCGATCCGTTGCTTCTGTCCGCCGGACAGCTGATCCGGATACGATTTGGCCTTCTCGGACAAACCTACTTTACGCAAGAGATCGGCCGCGGTTTCATTTGCCTGCTGGACAGAATAATTTTTGAGTTTGCGCGGCGCCAGTGTAATATTGTCCTGCACAGACAGGTGCGGGAACAGATTAAACTGCTGGAACACCATGCCCATTTTCTGGCGTACGCCATTGATGTCGGTTTTCTTATCCGTGATCGAAATGCCTTCGAACATAATCTCCCCGTCGGTCGGCACTTCCAGCAGGTTCAAGCAGCGGAGAAACGTACTCTTGCCAGAACCGGATGGCCCGATAACTACGACCACCTCACCTTTGTCAACCTCCATGTCAATACCGTTCAATACATTCAGTTTGCCGAAGTGTTTGTGTAGATTCTTGATGTTAAGCATGGGATCTCTTCAGCCTCCTCTCAAGTCTGCCAACCAGCTTGGACAGGGTAAAGGTGATAACCAGATAAATTAGAGCGGCGATAATAAGAGGTTCAAACGGTTTGCTTAGACTTCCTTTAACGGTATCCGCGTTGAACATAAGCTCACCCAGACCGATAACCGATACGATAGATGTCTCTTTGATGATCACAATCAGTTCATTCCCGAGTGCGGGGAGAACGGTACGGAACGCCTGAGGGATAATAATGAGGCGCAGTGACATCCAAGGCTTCATGCCGAGGGAGCGTGCCGCCTCCATCTGGCCTTTGTCAACAGACTGGATACCCGCGCGCATAATCTCGGCCACATAAGCCGTACTGTTCAGGGCCAGTGTAATGACCGCTGCCGTGAATTCCCCGCCGTATTGCTCCAAGAATGGAAAAGGGGGAAACCGGAATCCTTCTATTAATTGCGGCAAAGAATAGTAAACTAGGAATACTTGAATAATGATTGGAGTTCCGCGGAAGAACTCAATATATGCGGTTGCCAGCAACCGGACAGGAGTGAGACCGGAGAGTCTCATTAAGCTTAATAATGTACCGAAAATAGCTCCCAGGACGACTGTAAAAATTGAAAGCAGAAGAGTCACCTTCGTGCCATCCACAAAATAATGCCAATATTCACCTAAAAATTCAAAATTCATGGGCTGCCTGTTCCTCCTTTAAATGCGGATGGACAACGATTATTATACCTTCCTAGTACCCGCGTGACCATCCCTTGAAAAAAGAAAATAGCGGAGGTTTCTCCGCTATCCCGATCTACATGCAAGATCCTGCATTTCATACCGTGTTATTCGGCTTCGACCTGATTTGATGCTTCCGTTACGAATTGTTCGATTTTCTTCTCGGCAATGAGGCGGTCGATCGTTTTATTGGCCTGGTCGACCATTTCCTGGCTGCCTTTCTTAAAAGCAACCGCAGAACCTGCTTCTTCTACAGAAGGAGTGGCTTCAGCGATAACGATCGTCTTGTCTTTGTTCACATGAGAAGTAGCTACCGGAAGTTCAATAATAGCCGCGTCGGCATTTTTATTTTTCAGCTCCAGCACGATATCCGTAATTTTACTTAACGTTTTGATCTTGGCATCTTTAATCTGTTCTTTAGCTACTGTTTCTTGAATAGAAGCTTTCTGAACGACAATTCTTTTGCCGGTCAAACTTTCCATGGTCTTGTACTGCTCTTTATCTTCCGCACGAACTACGATCATCTGCTTTGCAGTATAGTAGGTTTTGGAGAAATCCACACTCTTTTTACGTTCCTCAGTCGGTGTCATACCCGAGAGAATCATATCTACATTACCCGTTTGAAGGGCCGGAAGAAGACCGTCGAATTTCATATCGCGGACAACCAGCTCCGCTCCCATGTCTTTCGCGATTTCTTGCGCAATCATAATGTCGAAACCGATAATCTGATCCTTGCCGTCAACGGATTTATGAAATTCGTATGGCGGATAATCTGCGCTCGTTCCGAGTGTGATTGTTTTCTTCTGAGCGTCGGCGCCGCTTTCTCCAGGCTGTGCTTCAGGCTTTTGCCCGCAAGCAGCAATGAGGCTCAGGGAAAGTACAATTGCGACGAGTGTTAGTCCCCATTTTTTCATGATAAAAGCTCCTTTTATGATCGTTTTTTAATTAACGTAGGGTCAATAATGTAAAGAACATGAATTAGTATATCGAATACTCACATTTTATGCAAGGATATTTGCGTTCATGCTCTGTATGGTAATGATTTCACGCTTTTGATGCATAAATATACAGGATTTGTATTCGCCGGTTTCCTCCTCTTTTGTTTTATAGATAACATTTTTCGTTTATAGATAACGTTCCCGAATTTAATTCCTGCAAACGGGGTAAATCATAGGGGAGATTATTTATTTGAAGGGTATCGGTTCTAAGCAGCGTCTAAGACTATATCAACTCATAACAAACTTTGTAAACAAAGAACCTGTACGGGTCATGGACCCCTCAATAGGCAAGGAGGATTAGAATGGAATATTCACCGCGCGAGGAAGTCGCAAACGCAGTCTCACATGGAATCGGCACCCTGCTCAGCATAGCCGCTTTTGTACTCTTGCTCATTCAATCAACGAGATATGGAGACGCCTGGCACGTCGTCAGCTTCAGTATTTTCGGTATTTCCCTGATCGTTCTCTATCTCTGTTCGACTCTTGTACATAGTGCGCCGGGAGGCCGCTTGAAGGATATTTTTGAAATCATGGATCACTCGGCGATTTATTTGTTAATAGCGGGATCATACACCCCGTTTATGCTGGTCACTCTCCGGGGAGCGCTCGGATGGACGATATTCGGAATTGTGTGGGGGCTTGCCATCCTGGGTATCATCCTGAAGATCTTCTTCGTCAAAAAATTTATCGTACTGTCTACGATTTGCTACATAGGGATGGGCTGGATTATTGTACTGGCCATCAAGCCTCTGGCGGAGAACCTTTCTATAGGAGGAGTTGCGTGGCTCGTTGCAGGCGGCGTCGTGTACACGATCGGGACGGTCTTCTATCTGTGGAGACGTATACCATACCACCATGCTATCTGGCATTCCTTTGTTATCGGAGGCAGTGTCTGTCATTTCTTTGCCGTACTTCAAGTGCTGCCTGTCCCCCATTAAAAAAATCCAAAACAAAAACAGTGAGGCGATCATGCTTCACTGTTTTTTAATTCCACTTATTCGAGTAGGAGGTAAGCTTTACCGTCCGGGCGATCTGTGCGCCAATGACCTTATACCCCTCTGTATTGGGGTGAAACAAGTCGGATGAAACGAGCCGGCTTTCCGACCCTTTAAAAGCGTCATATATACCGACGTATCTTACTGAGTCCGATTGCATCTTGGCTGTCGCGGTATTGAAGCGCTTAATCCAGAATTCGGCCTCCGGCAGCATCGGAATCGGGTTGTACAGCCCAATCAGAATGATTAGGGGGCCTGCCGATCCCGCAGGGGTCGAATGCTGAATCCAGCGGACCATCTGCCTGAGATTAGAACCATACGCGCGCAGGCTGTTCTTGAGAACGGCTGTATCGCGGCCCGCGATGTATGGCTGAGCCGCCCGGATGAGATCATTACCGCCCGCGGTAAGAGTGACGATGCCGGCGCTACCCAGCCCGCGTCTAAGTTCACCTTCGTTGCGGAGGAACTGGAGCAGTTCGCCGGAAGTGGCTCCCTTGGTACCGGCGTTGCGCAGAGTAACGGGGCGTTTCAGCACCTCTTGGGCATAATCACGATAGCGTCCGGCAAAGCCCCGGCCCGTATTATCACCTGTGCCTACCGTAAGCGAATCTCCGAAAGCGCAGTAACGAATCGCTTCGCTCATAGGAATTCCCCCCTGTCTTGACATTGTATACTCCAGTATATTAAATCCCGCTCCGAAAGGTCTCTGCTTTTATGCTCAGCTTAAAGATTTAATAGAGGCACTGCAGTGTTGCCGAATAAAGGCGGCAATCTGCTCTTTTTCCGCGGGGGTAAACATAAATTCACTATCGCAGCCTTCATCGAGAAGGATATATTGAACGATCGTTCCTTCCAGATTGCAAATAACATACACGCTGGGATCGCTCAGATCCTCCGGCAGCATCTGCCCCGGCTCCGTCAACAGGTTAAGGCGCACGTCGATCCAAGGCCCTCTGCGCTCTATTTCCCCGCATTCCAGTGTAAAACGGTGGTCCTGCAAATGTTCCGCGCCATATTTGTTCATATTCGTTCCCCCTATATGTGTCCTTATATGAATGGAATCTTGAAGAGGCGTGTATAAAAACCGCCCTGCCGGTTTATTGTAACCGAAAGGCTGCTTTAGTGGTAGCTGGAGCCCGTTTGTATTACAATAAACGTGATGCGTTACATATCCCATGCTGGTCCTGAACAGACTTTATCGCATAAATCCGGAGGAGCTGCACTATGAAAGAACTCATTTATACAACAATTGATGGACACGCTTCCGACTTCCAGTCCATTTCAACCTATATCGGCCAGAACCCTGAGCTTGGCCATGAAGAATATTTGGCAGCGGACCGGCTGACCAAGGAACTGGAAAGTCACGGCTTTCAAGTCGAACGGGGCGTTCTCGATATTCCGACGAGCTTTATCGCCGTGTACGACTCGGGCAAGCCCGGCCCTACTGTGGCCTTTCTGGCTGAGTATGACGCCCTGCCGGAGCTTGGCCATGCCTGCGGCCATCATCTCATCTGCATGATGAGTATCGGCGCTGCAGTCGGCCTCAAATCGGTTCTCGATGAGATTGGAGGCGTTATCCGCGTGTACGGGACGCCTGCCGAGGAGACCAAAGGAGCCAAAGTTCCGATGTCCAAGGCGGGATTGTTCGACGACGTGGACTTTGCTCTAATGGCTCATCCGTATTACACGTATGAGCGTTCAGGCGAATCGCTGGCGCTGGATGCGATACAATTCGAATACTTCGGCAAAGCCGCGCACGCCGCCGCTTCTCCCTATGAGGGCGTGAACGCGCTGGATGCTGTGCTCCTGCTGTTCAACTCCATGAATGCGCTTAGACAGCAGCTCCGCAGCGATGTGCGCATTCATGGTGTGATCACCGAGGGAGGCAAGGCCGCGAATATCATTCCCGACTATGCCGTTGCACAATTCTATGTGCGCTCCTCGACGCGTGCGTATACGGATGAAGTCGTCGCCAAGGTGCTCAAGTGCGCCGAAGGAGCTGCGCTGCAGACGGGCTGTACGCTGCAAACGTCTAACTATGAGTATTCCTACGATGAACTGAACACGAATGAAACTTTGTCTGCCGTCTTCAACCGCAATTTGGAGGCTTTCGGAATCACCGAAGATCAGATCCAGTCCGGCAAGGACCACGGTTCACTGGATCTGGGCAACGTATCCCTGCATTGTCCCACCATCCACCCTTATATGAAGGTGATTGATGAGCGGCATCTGCTTCATACGCCTGAGTTCCGGGACGGGGCTATGCGGCGGCAGGCTCTGGATGCGATGATCTTCACGGCCAAGATGCTGGCCGTTACCGCTTATGATGTCATGACGCATCCTGAGCTTCTCACGGAGATCAAAGCGGAATTTCAGCGTTCCCGCATGAAAGCGGAATAGCCTATATACTAAAAACCGCTTCAAACGAAGTTTCATCCTCCGTTTGAAGCGGTATTTTGCGAGCGCCGCGAGTGATATGCTGCCGCGGTCTGCCTATTCCGTTCCTGGTTCATCCCTATTATTTAACTCAGGTACGCTTAAGCTCAAACCGCTGCGCGAATAAAGCGATGCAGTAGTTCACCGTGAAGTACATAAGCGCGACAAGCAAGAATATAGGGATGACATATTGCTGAGAAGCTCCGTTAATGATCTGCGCGTTATGCACCAGCTCCGGCGCAGCGATAATAACCGTGAGCGATGTATCTTTGAGCAGGGAAATAAACTGGCTGACCATCGGGGGAACCATACGCCGAAGGGCTTGAGGGAAGACGATATGCCACAAGGTTTGCACGTAGGACAAGCCCGAAGAACGCGAAGCCTCAATTTGACCTTTATCGATCGAATTCAGGCCGCCTCGTATTATTTCCGCAATCATAGCTGACTCGAAAATCGTCAGTGAGATAATAGCGGAGGTGAGGATGCTCATGTTCCAGCCCGTGATCTCGGGAACCGCGAAATAGACGAAGAAAATGATTAACAGCAGCGGCAAATTGCGGATTAACTCTACCCACACACCCATAAGCTGACTCAGCACCGGGATTTTGGAATATCGGATCACGCCGATCAAGCTGCCGATCACAAAACTGAGGACAATAGCAATGGCCGCCATTTCAAGTGTAACCAGAAAACCTTTAAGCAAATAAATAAGATGGTCGCTTGTATAAGCTCCAGCAAAGTCCATTCCGACACCCCACTTTTACATTCACCGAATCGTGTTCCTGTTCATTGGTCCACTTCATTTAAGTACGCGCCATCCGTTTCTCCAGATACCTCACACCAAAACTGAGCGGCACGGTAAGCACCAGGTAGAATAGCGCTACCCCGATATATACGTTGACGGTATCCAGTGTATCGGAGTTAATCAGATCGCCGAAATACATCAGATCCATACCCGCAATTACACCAAGAATGGAAGAATTCTTAATGAGATTCAGAAACTGGTTGCCGAGCGGGGGAACAACAATCTTGATCGCCTGCGGCAATACGATATGGATCATTGTCTGCCCATAGGTAAGGCCTGATGAACGCGCGGCTTCTGTCTGGCCCTTAGGCACGGCAAGGATACCGGCACGGATCGCTTCGGCGATAAAGGCCGAGGTATAAATGGTCAATCCGATCGTACCTGCTGTGAACCCATCCAGCGACAACCCCAATTCGGATGAACCGTAGTAAAAGAAAAAGATGATCAACAGAAGCGGAATGTTCTTGACGAATTCCACATAAGCCGCACTTACAATCCGCAAAATCTTAATAGGCGAAATGCGGAGAACGGCAATCAGCGCCCCGAGCAGAAAACTGAGTACGAGTGATAGTAAGCTGACCAAAACGGTATTGCCGAATCCTTCTATGTATCTGTCCCAATGTTCAACGATTACGCTCAAGTCCACCGGCAGCACCTCAATTCTATCCGTCTATGTTACCTCGTTAAGGGAATAAAACGGGACAAGCGGATGACCGCTTATCCCGCCTTGATTACTGCGCTGGTTTCTCGCCGATCCACTTTTCGTGTATTTTAGCGTACTCGCCGCTGTCCTTCATTTCTTTCAGCGTATCGTTGACGGCTTTAACGAATTCCGCGTCGCCTTTGCGAATCGCGATGCCATAAGGCTCATCGGTGAACGTGCCTCCAACGACTTCATAATTAGCGTCCTGCTTCATCATTCCGAACAAGATTGCGTTATCCGTCGTCAAAGCTTCACCCTTACCGGACTTGAGTGCGGTGAAGGCTTCCTGGTAGTTCTCGAATTCAAGGACTTGCGCATCGGGCGCTTTCTCGCGGATGTTCTTCGCAGAAGTGGAGCCTTTAACCGCTAATACTTTAATTCCCTTCTTGCCCTTCACGTCGTCGATCGATTTGATCGGGCTTCCTTTCTTCACGAGCAGCGACTGGCCTGCCTTGAAGTAAACATCCGTGAAATCCACTTCCTTCTTGCGCTCTTCGGAGATGGTCATCGTCGCGATAATCGCATCGATATCCCCCTTATTCAGCATCGGAATACGAGTCTTGGAAGTCACTTCTTTCAGCTCGATTTTGTTTTCGTCGCCAAGCAGTTTTTTGGCAATCGCTTTGGCGATATCGATATCGAACCCATTAACCTGACCGGTACCCGGGTCTTTCAGGCCGAATAAGTTCGTATCGTATTTGACACCGACCACCAGTTTATCGCGCTTCTTGATAGCCTCCAGGGTCTTGGCTTCTCCGCCAGGTGCATCCGATGCATTCCCGCCGCCTTCCGGCTCCTTTGCTTTGCCGCATGCAGCCAGAACCAGCATAAGAGACAGCATGATTAACCCCAGTTTAAAAAATTTCCGATTTTTCATATCAAGACCCCTTTCAATCTCCTATTTATAATCGCCCTCTACCCAATTAATGCGCAAACAGGCGGCTCAAGAACAATTTTGCTCTCTCTTCCCTCGGATTCGCGAAAAATTGTTCAGGCAGTGCTTCTTCCACAATTTGTCCTTGATCCATAAAGATGACCCGGTCTGCGACTTCTCTGGCAAACCCCATCTCATGCGTGACGACGACCATGGTCATCCCCTCGCGTGCAAGGGCTTTCATGACGTCCAGAACTTCGCCGATCATTTCGGGATCCAAGGCTGAGGTAGGCTCGTCGAACAGCATGATCTTGGGCTTCATCGCAAGTCCTCTGGCTATAGCCACACGCTGCTGCTGGCCTCCGGACAAATTAGAAGGATAGGTTTGGGCTTTGTCCGGAATTCCTACCTTCTCCAGAAAGAACATGGCACGTTCTTCCGCTTCTTTCTTAGACAACCCGAGAACTTTGATAGGAGCCAGGGTAATGTTGTCGATTACTTTTTTGTGAGGATACAGATTAAAGTGCTGGAACACCATTCCAATCTCACGGCGCAGCTTATTGATATCGGTTTTCTTGTCATTCACAGCTAGACCTTCAACCGTCAGCTCGCCGCTTTGAATCGTTTCCAGGCGGTTAATACAGCGCAGCATCGTGCTTTTGCCCGATCCGGAAGGCCCGATTACGACCACTACCTCGCCCTGCTTAACTTCGAGATTGATATTCTGGAGTACGTGAAAAGAGCCATAGTACTTGTTAACTTCCCGAAAATTAATCATGGCATCCCCCTCTTTGGCAACAATGCGGATTGACTCAGTAAAGAACCGTCTGACCGCTTTATGTATATGGTTAGTTTGCTAAATAATTACACAGTTCTTGTAGACCTGAAACACCATCGTCTATTTAACCAATGTAATCGTTTTCTTTATATAATTTAACATATATCTTCTCTTTTTTAAAATGGTAAATCTTGAGCGGCTGATCTGTAACATATGTTCATAAATAAAAAAGGCCGGACATTGGAGTCCGGACTTCTGTTTACGGTTGTGTGGTTTCTCTCATCTGAACGATGACGGTTGATTAGCGGTTGATGCAGCCGCATCACCGGAAGTGAGCGGCTTCTCGGGAAGAGGCGCAGGTACCGCTGGAGTCGCAAGCAGCTCATCCTGTCCGATTTCTCTGCCCTGACTGCGGATAAACAGCCATATGCCGAACAGCAGCAGGAAACCTGCGCCGACCTGGATGCCCGTAATCGCTTCACTGAGCAGGTAATAGGCCAAGATCGTAGAGCCGAGAGGTTCCCCGAGCACACTCATCGACACCGTTGCCGCCTTCATATATTTAAGCAGCCAGTTAAACAAATAATGACCGAACAGAGTCGGTACGATCGCAAGCAGCAGGAACATGGTCCAGTCTGTCTGGCTGTAGCCCGTCAGAGGAGTTCCCTGCACGATATTGTAAAGGCCGAGCACAACGCCCGCGGCTAGAAAAACAAAGAAACTGTAGACAAACGCAGACATCGACTGTCTCATCGATTTTCCGATCAGCATATGCACGGCTACCGCTGCGGCACTCACAACGGACAGGATGTCCCCGCGCAGTGCTTCGCCGGAGAAGCGGAAGTCGCCCCAGCCAATCATAGCGGCTCCGATCATCGCGATCAGAATGCCGGCTATCGTCCCCCAGCTGCTTTTTTGCCGGAAAATCAGATAGGCGCCGCCCATAACAAAAATAGGCTCCAGTGTCAGCAGAGCAGTAGATGAAGCGACCGTTGTATAGGATAGAGAAGCCATCCACAGCAAAAAATGAAGCCCCAGGAAAAAACCGGAGCTGATTAACCAGGCAAGGGATTTCCAGCGAATGCCCCTAATTTCCTTTATGTACCGGAACAAAAACGGGAGCATGATTAGAGTAGTCAGAAGCAAACGATACATAGCGGTTACAGCTACCGGAGCGGAACTCCAGCGGACGAAAATAGCGGAGAAAGAAATTCCTATGATCCCTACAACAAAAGCAATCCATACAGGAAAAAGCGGTTTGTCAGTCGAATGTGCAGTCATGTTCAGTAGTCCTCTTCCAATGGTCAATTTTATGAATCCCGAACAAGTATACCTGATTTAATCCCCTCTGTGTACGGCATTTGCCTTCCATTATTTTCTTGTATCCGCGCGCAAAAAATAACCTTTACCCGCAAAGGAGTAAAGGTTATGAAAAAAAGATCCGACGGATGACTACTTTCCACGATAATCATCCGTAGCAATAGTATAGCGTATATGATTTTATCTATACTAGATGTATATATTGGTATTGCAGTCCCAGTTATTAATCTAAAACCGCCGCAATGTGTTTAGCCGTCACCGACCAATGAGAAGTGTTCCAATAGGATTCTTTGTTCTTGACATACAAAATTTGCGGAGAAGCGTGTTTCACACCGATGTCTTCGGCAATTTTGTTCGACACAGGGCGGGACTCAATCACTTTAACGAGATAATAACCAACTTCTTGATTGGGCTGTTTGCCCAGATAATCATCGTATTCTTCCAGCGCACTCGCGCTTACCGGGCAAGTCGTACTATGCTTCAGGATGACGAGAGGTTTGTCTGTGGAATTCTCCAGAATATCGTTCCATTCTTCTACGGTCGTAATTTCAGTCCAGTTAGCCACTTAGCACCGCTTCCTTCCTAGTTCTATTATCGGGATACTTGTCATTATAAAGAAATCAATCCTTATGTACAAATGCAGCGTTCATCTTATGCGGGAACTTACCGGATAAACAAAGCGCCGATAATTAGCGCACCGATAATTCCCCATACCGGATTTATGTTTAAATACTGTACCATTATAAAATACCCGGCTGCCAAGAGAAATGGAAGAAATTTCACCGGACCTTCTGTCGTACCGAAGCCGAACTTCGCGAAGTCATACGCCAGCATGGCCAGCATGACAAAAATAATCGGCTGTACGCCTTTGATCATTCCCCGGATCACCGGGTTCCCGTTCAGTTTGCTCATTACACCGACCAAGGCCACCATAAGAATAGCCGTTGGCAACACCACGGCCCCTATGGCGACTGCGGCTCCCATCCAGCCTCCGACTTTGAACCCGATATAGGCCGCCAGCTTAGTCGCAATGGGTCCGGGAAGAGCATTGCCGAAGGCAAGCGCTTGTCCGAACTCTTCTTTGTTCATCCAGCCGAAACGGCTTACCACTTCGTTCTCATAAAGCGGAATGATGGAGGGGCCGCCACCGTAGCCAAGCATGGTAGAACGGCCAAAGGCAACAAACAATTCCCACAGCTTCATCACTGTCATCTGCAACTCCTGTCCTTGCTATGCTTTCGAAATTTATTCCTAGTATACCCCAAAATCATCCACACCCGGGAAAAAGTTTCTTACGGACACGCGGGTACCGCACAAAAAGACCTGACAACCATCGGCCAGGTCTTCCGCCGGAAAAGACGCTGCATAGCATCCTTGCTAGCTTCCATTCATTAAATGACCCGGAATGTACCGGTACCCAGCGTCCCCAGACGCCCCTGTCCATCGGTCACCCGGCCGCTGGCCGTCAGCATCTTACGCGTCTGATGCACGAGCTCAGCCGTCACAATCAGCTCACCCGGCTGCATAGGCGCAACGAATTGCACATTCAAATTAGTTGTGACAATCTTCTCGTCCGGTCTCGCCAGCATGAGCACGATACCCATCGCATTATCGAGCAGAGACGAGGTAACGCCTCCGTGGACAATACCGATGAGATTCAAATGGTGCTGCTGTGCGTCCAGACGAATGACGACTTTCTCCGTACTGGCTTCCACCAGTTCGCAGCCCAAATAGTCCCAGAATGTGTCTTTTGCCTGATCGATCATCTCTTGATAACGGGGGTGCAGCAAGCTTTCTTGTTCCACCGGTCTCCCTCCCTTCTCTATAGCGTCATTATAACGGGACATACTGGAAAGAAAAAGTCCCGGTCAGGGACTTTTCGTTAGTGGATAGGCAGCAGAGCGGAATCCGCCCGCGTTCCGCTTCCTTATGCCTTTTCCTTTTCATCTTCTTCTTCGTCTAACATGGACGGATTCGGATTCCGGCTTCCCTGAACCTGCTCTCTATCCGTCCCCCCGGGAACCTCGTGCTTCTCGAGCTTCTCGCGCTCCCTGACCCTGCTGAGCAGTTCCATCTCTTCTTCGAGAAGTTTGCGCCGGAGTACTTTACCCACCATCGTCTTAGGCAGCTGAGTCCGGAATTCGTAACGCCGGGGAACTTTAAAGGCTGCAAGGCGTTCACGGCACCAGACATCCATTTCTTTGGCCGTTAGACTTTCACCGTCACGGATAATAATGTAGGCTTTCACCGTTTCACCGCGATAGGGGTCCGGAACACCAATCGCAACAGCCTCTTTGACGGCCGGATGTTCGAACAGCACTTCCTCGATTTCACGCGGATAGATATTAAATCCGCCCGCAATAATAATATCCTTCTTCCGGTCCACAATGGAGAAGTAACCCTCTTCGTCCATCCGTGACATATCCCCTGTATACAGCCAGCCATCGCGGAGAACCGCTGCCGTCTCGTGGGGGCGGTTCCAGTACCCTTTCATAACCTGCGGACCCCGGACGATCAGTTCTCCGATCTCACCTGCCGCCACTTCTTCTCCGGTGGCCGGATCAATCACTTTCGCTTCCGTATCTGGAAAAGGGAGCCCGATCGTCCCGATTTTACGGTCCCCCCAGATTGGATTGACATGTGTGGCAGGTGAAGCTTCCGTCAGTCCGTATCCTTCAATAAGTCTTCCTCCGGTTAGTTCTTCAAAACGCTCTTGAACCTCAAGCGGGAGAGGAGCAGATCCGCTAAGACACACATTAATAGAAGAAAGATCATATTCCCGGATACGGGCATGATTGATCAGTGCGATATACATCGTGGGTGCACCCGGAAATATCGTCGGCTTCAGCTTCGCAATCATCCGGAGAATTTCTTCAATATCAAACTTCGGGATAAGTACGAGCATCCCTGAGCGCAAGATCGCTTGATTCATGAGCACAGTCATTCCGAACACATGAAAAAATGGAAGCGCTGCCAAGTAAATTTCTTCGCCTTCCTTGGATCGGTAACACCACTTAGCTGCCTGTACGGTATTCACCACCAGGTTATAATGTGTCAGCATCACACCTTTGGATAGCCCGGTGGTACCCCCGGTATACTGGAGCAGGGCAACATCCTCTGCCGCTTCCACTTCAGCCATCACGGGTTCAGGCGAAGCATAAGATAAATGCGTGCGGAAGGAGCGGATTTGATCGCTCCAGGCTACGTTTAAATCCGTCCCGTCCCGCTTCGCTTTAATCGGGTACAGGATATTTTTCGGAAAAGGCAGATAGTCCTTTATGGAAGTCACGAGCATGTGGCGCAGGTTCGTTCTGGCCATTAACGGAGATACTTTATGATGCAATAGATCCAGAGTAACCATGACTACGGAACCGGAATCCGCCAGTTGATGCTCCAGCTCCCTTTCCATATACAGCGGGTTCGTCTGCACAACAATGGCTCCCGCCATTAATGCTCCGTAATAAGCAATGATGCTCTGGGGGCAGTTGGGCAGCATGATCGCCACCCTCTCCCCCTGTTTGACACCGAGCTGCTTCAGCCCGTTCGCAAACCGGTAACAGGCATCCAGCAGCTTGGAGTAGTTCATTTTCTTCCCCATAAAATAGATTGCGGGCTTCTGCGGATATTTCCCGGCCGCCTGTACGAGAAAATGCGCAAGATTGTGCTTGGGATATTCGTAAGTCGAGGCGACTTCGTTGTCGTAGTGATGCAGCCAAGGCTTAGCTGAATCCATACAAGATCATCCCTTTCCCGGGAGCCGGATCGTCAAATGACGTATTTCTCAGAGGCGATGACACGAGCGGCAATTTGCCGTTTGAGGCCGACTGCGTCTGCCGGTATGCTGCGGGTCAGTTTCTTAAGCACGGACAATTGAGTCCGCAGCGTATCGCCGGTCTCCATCGCAGCCAGCGTATCTTTGGCAAGACGTTCGATTTCAGAGAAAGCTTCGTGTACGTAAACCTCGGTCATCTGGATCGCATTCTGCGCTTTCGTTTCTCCGGATTTATCCCTGATCTTACGGGTACGGAGAAGAATCGTTTCCATCGCAAAAATCTGAATCATCATATCCGCCAGGTTGCTCAGCACTTCCTGCTGTTTTTCCAGGTTCATTCCATATTTCTGTACAGCCGATCCGCCCGCCATCAGAAACACTTTCTTGGCCATGCCGACCAGATGAGCTTCTTGTTCCAATACGCCGTCAAACGTCTGACCTGGGACCAGCTGCATCAGCTCGGATTGCAGAGCTTGTGCTCTTCCCAATAAATCGATTTCGCCTTTCATAGCTTTCTTGAGCAAGGTGCCCGGAATCAGAAGCCGGTTTATTTCGTTGGTTCCTTCAAAAATACGGTTGATCCGCGAGTCGCGATAAATCCGTTCGATTTTATATTCTTGAATAAAGCCATAGCCTCCGTGAATCTGTACACCTTCATCCGCGATGAAATCAAGTGCCTCTGAAGCGAATACTTTATTAATGGAACACTCAAGCGCGTATTCCGCAATCGCCTTGGCTGACTGCTGCCCCGCTTCTTCGCCGGCATGGTCCAGATTCTGCAGCGCCTTGTCAATCATGCCGGCTGTCCGGTACACCATGCTTTCGGTGACATACGTGCGGATATTCATTTCAGCCAGTTTTTTCCCGATCAATGGGAATGAAGAAATCGGCTGACCGAACTGGGTCCTCGTATTGGCGTATTGCGAGCTAAGTTCTATCGCTTCTTTGGAAGCGCCCAGACAGCCGGCTCCGAGCTTGAATCGACCAATGTTCAAAATATTAAAAGCAATAATATGCCCGCGACCGATTTCCCCCAGTACATTGCCGGCAGGAACCCGTACATCTTCGAAATACAGCGGACACGTCGATGATCCTTTGATTCCCATCTTCTTCTCTTCCGGACCCACCGAGAAGCCTTCCATATTCCGCTCCACGATAAAAGCCGTAAAATCTTTGCCGTCTACTTTGGCATACACAATAAAGATATCCGCGAAGGCCGCATTCGTAATATAAAGCTTAGAGCCGTTCAAAATATACGATTCCCCGTCTTCCGAGAGCTTTGCCGTCGTTTTGGCGCCAAGCGCGTCTGATCCCGAGGTCGGCTCCGTCAGGCAGTAGGCCGCGATTTTTTCGCCGGTGGCGAGTTCAGGCAGATACTTGTTCTTCTGCTCTTGCGTCCCGAAGAACACAATCGGCAAAGTGCCGATTCCCACATGGGCGCCGATAGATAACGCGAAGGAGGCGGCTTTGGACAGAGTCTCGTTGATGACGGTAGAGCTGATTTTGTCCAGACCGAGTCCCCCATACTCCTCCGGCACATCTGCCCCAAGCAGGCCGAGTTCCCCGGCCCTGCGCATCAATTTCACGGTAAGCCCGTAGTCCAGTTTCTCGATTTCTTCATCCTTGGGAAGTACTTCCCTCTCCACGAAATCTCTCGTAGTTTCCATCATCATTCGCTGTTCTTCCGTAAAATCCTCCGGAGTAACGAGAGCATCTGCATCCAAATCCTCAATGACAAAGCTTCCGCCTTTTACAATTTTAGTCTCCAGCATCTCTGATCTCTCCTTTAATGGATTCATATGCGGATAGGAGCTTGCTTTAGTTCATGTAAATCGCCGGGAAGAATGCATTAAGGACCGAATACTTCAAAGACTCCTGCGGCTCCCATACCGCCGCCAATACACATGGACACTACGCCGAGCCCTCCGCCCCTGCGCCTAAGTTCATGCACAAGGCTCGCAGTCAGCTTCGTCCCCGTGCAGCCGAGCGGATGTCCCAGCGCAATGGCGCCCCCGTTCACGTTCACCTTCTCTTCTTCGAGGTTCAGCTCCCGGATGATATGCAAGCACTGGGAAGCGAACGCTTCGTTGATCTCATACAGATCAACCTGATCCTGCGTAATTCCGGCCAGCTTAAGCGCCTTCGGAATCGCTTCGACCGGCCCCACGCCCATAATCTCGGGCGCCACGCCTGCCAGCGCGAAGGAGCGCAGCGCAGCCAGCGGCTTAAGGCCCAGCTCCTCCGCCCGTTCGCGGCTCATCAGAACGGCCGCTGCTGCGCCGTCGCTCACCTGCGAAGCATTGCCCGCCGTGACGCTGCCGCCCTGCGTGAAGGCGGGACGCAGCTTGCCGAGCACTTCAAGGGTCGTGTCCGGGCGGACGCCTTCGTCCGTATCCAGCACGACCGGCTTCTCCCAGCGCGTGCTGCCGGCATCTACCCCCACGAGGCGGGTAGCGACAGGCACGATTTCTTCCTTGAACTTCCCGGCAGCAATAGCAGCCGCCGCTTTGCGGTGGCTCCCGGCGGCGAAGCGATCCTGATCTTCGCGGGTGATGCCGAACTGCCGGGCGACATTCTCGGCCGTATGGCCCATGCCCATATAGACTTCGGGCATCTCAGTCGCCAGTTTGGGGTGAGGCGACAGTTTGAAGCCGGTCATGGGCACATGGCTCATGCTTTCTACTCCGCCGGCGATGATGACTTCCGCATGCCCCAGCATGATCCGGTCTGCGGCATAAGCAATGGCCTGAAGGCCGGAGGAGCAGAACCGGTTGACCGTAACGGCAGGGACTGTATGGGGAAATCCGGCATACAGCGCCATCGTCCGGGCAAAGTTCAGTCCCTGTTCGCCCTCCGGCATGGCGCACCCGATAATAATATCTTCCACATCTTCTTTGAGGAGCCCCGGTGCCCGGCGCACCGCTTCTTCGAGGACAATGCGTCCGAGATCTTCCGCCCTCGTCTGTGCCAGACTGCCTTTCCTCGCTTTACCTGCCGGCGTGCGCACTATCGATACAATGACTGCTTCTTTCATTGTGTTCTCCCCTCGCTTCGTCCCGTTTTAGTTGCGCAGCGGTTTGCCTTTGGTCAGCATGTGCTGCATACGCTGCTGGGTCTTCGGCTCTCCGCACAAGCTCAGGAACGCCTCCCGCTCCAGGTCAAGCATATACTGCTCCGATACCAGGGTGCCCGCCGGAACATCTCCGCCCGCCAGTACGTGTGCAAGTTTACCCGCAATCAAATGGTCATGCTCACTGATATATCCGCCGAGCTGCATCGAATAAGAAGCGACCTGGAGCACCGCCTTGCCCGTGTCGCCGACAACGCGGATCCGCTCTTCCTGCGGGAGTACATAACCTTCACGATCCATGGCGAGCACGGCCTCTTTCGCCGCAAAGATGCGGTGATCGCTGCTTAGAACGACAGAATCGTGCGGCCCCATATAGCCGATCCGTTTCGTATCAAAGCCGCTAGTCGACACTTTGGCCATTCCGATTGTTTCGAAATATTGATTTATGAACGGCTGCAGATCAATATCCGGATTCCCTGCCGCTATCCGGCTTGTGCGCAGGGCCATTTCTTTACAGCCGCCCCCTGCCGGAATAAGGCCAACGCCAACCTCAACGAGCCCGTAATAGGTTTCCGGTGAGAAGATTACCCGGTCTGCCGGCAGACAAGCCTCCACACCGCCGCCAAGCGTCATACTGTGGGGTGCCGCTACGACCGGCTTCTCCAGTCTTTTGAGGATCATCATGCTGTTCTGGAATAAACGGATGATCCCGTCGACTTCGTCCCACTCCCCATCCTGGGCTTCCATCAGAAGCAGCATTACGTTAGCTCCCACGCAGAAATGTTTCCCTTCATTGGCGATCACCAGTCCGCGGAAATTACGGCGCACTTCGTCCGTGCTCTTCTGGATCATCGTCAGAATATCCGCCCCGATCGCATTGTTCGGCGAATGAAACTCCAGACAGGCCACTCCGTCTCCGATATCAATCAGACTGGCGCCGCTGTTGCCCAGCACAACCTTGTTCTGCCGCTTAAGCATCTGGAGCGAGATATGCTCTGGACGCGTCTTCAGCTCGGTATAAGCATTCTTCAGGTAATAAAAAGTCGCTTCTTCCCGCTGCTCATAGAAATGAGTATGGCCGGACGCGATCCACTCCTTAACCCAGTCCGGAACTGTGTCCCCTTCCTTCTCCATCCGCTCGGCCGACCGCTGCAGGCCGATGGCATCCCACAATTCAAAAGGTCCGAGATCCCAATTAAAGCCCCACTTCATGGCACGGTCGATTTCGACAATGGAATCCGCAATCTCTCCCAGTTTATCAGCCGAATACAGCAGGACTGGCTTGAGCAAGTTCCAGGCGAGCCTTGAATATTTATCCTCCGCCGACAGCAGCGCCTTGATCTTGCCCGCTGCTCCTTTGGCGCTCTTGGCCGCTTCAAGAGAAGCGGAAGTAATCTTACGCACTGGCGCGTACTCCAGCGATTGCATGTTCAGAGCCTGAATTTCCTTCCCTTTCTCCGTCCGGACTTTCTTGTAGAAGCCCTGCCCGCTCTTTTCTCCGATCCGCCCTTCTTTCACCATACCTTTCAGCACTTCGGGAACTTCAAAAACACTCTTCTCCGCTTCGCCGTCTACCAGATCGTAAACATTCCGGGCCACGTGGACAAAAGTATCCAGCCCGACCAGATCCAGTGTGCGCAGAGTTGCGCTCTTGGGTCTTCCCAGAGCCGGGCCCGTTACCGCATCGATCTCCTCCACCGTAAAGCCCTTCTCTAGCATTTCACGCAGTGTTACAAGCAGCCCGTATGTTCCAATGCGGTTCGCAATAAAGTTCGGGGTATCTTTGGCTCTTACAACCCCCTTGCCGAGCCGTTTCTCACAAAATTCAGTCATGTAAGACACGATAGCTGGGTCGGTCGTCTCGCCCGGAATAACTTCCAGCAATTTCATATAACGGGGGGGATTAAAGAAATGCGTGCCGAGAAAATGCCGTTTGAAATCAGCCCCTCGCTCCTCCACCATCGCATGAATGGAAATGCCTGAAGTATTGGATGTTACAATCGTTCCAGCTTTCCAGACCTTCTCAATTTGAGCAAGCAGGTTTTTCTTCACATCCAGACGCTCCACAACGACCTCAATAATCCAATCCGCGTCTGCCAGTTTGCCCAGATCGTCTTCCAGATTTCCAGGTGTTATACGGGAAGCGAACGCTTCACTGTACAAAGGTGCCGGATTCGTCTTCGTAAGCCGCTCAATGGCTGATGCCGCCAGACGGTTCCGGACTTTCGGATGTTCCAGCGTAAGACCTGCTTTCGTTTCATTTTCAGTTAAATCCCCGGGTACGATATCCAGCAGCAGACAAGGGATGCCTGCGCCTGCCAAATGCGCCGCAATTGCCGCGCCCATAACACCGGAGCCGATCACGGCCGCTTTCTCAATCGGTTTCACCATGTCCTATACCTCCTGATCTTCTGATGGCTCTGCTGCAATCGTCCGCTAGCTGACGGCTGCTCCCGGCACTTGTGTCCTTGCGCCGAATACGGACTCTTCGAGTAATTCAGCGATATCCCTCGCCTTGACAGTTTCTTCGACTTCCTTCATCTTGACGCCGTCTTCCATCATCGTCAGGCAGTACGGGCAGGCAGAAGAAATCACCGTCGGCTTTACTTCAAGCGCCTGCTCGGTCCGGGCGAGATTGATCCTCTTGCCGGCTGTTTCTTCCATCCACATCATACCGCCGCCTGCACCGCAGCACATCCCGTTCTCCCGGCTGCGCTCCATTTCAACAAGCTCGACGCCCGGAATCGCTTTTAATACATTGCGGGGCTGATCATAGACGTTATTATAACGGCCAAGGTAACAAGAATCGTGGTAGGTGATCCGCTCTTTAACCTCATGGCTCGGAGTCAGCTTTTGTTCACGGACTAATTGATCCAGCAGCTCGGAATGATGCAGCACTTGCGCTTCGAGCCCGAACTCCGGATATTCATTCTTCAGCGTGTTGTAAGTATGCGGACATGCGGTTACGATTTGCCTCACCCCATATTTCCGGAAAATTTTAATATTCTCCTCACACAGCTGCTGGAAAAGAAATTCGTTGCCCAGGCGGCGCGCGGTATCCCCCGAATTCTTCTCTTCATTGCCTAGGATCGCAAAATTCACCTGTGCTTCATTCATGAGACGAACGAGCGAACGCGTAATTTTACGGCTGCGGTTGTCATAAGATCCCATCGAACCGACAAAGAGCAGAACTTCAAAATCCGGATTCTCTTGTACCGTAGGGACATTGTGCCGTCCTTCCGGACCCGTCTCCTGAGCCCATTTCGCGCGGTCGTTCCGGCTAATGCCCCATGGGTTCCCCTGCCTCTCGATGTTCTGCATGGCCTTCTGTCCGTCATGAGGCATACTGCCCTGCATCAGGACTAACTGGCGCCGCAGGTCGATAATCTTATCCACATGCTCGTTGGCTACGGGACACTGATCTTCGCAGTTGCGGCATGTCGTACAAGACCAGATTTCCTCTTCCGTCATTACATCGCCGGCTAGCTCCATATCTTCGGGCTTTTTATCCGTCTGTACCCATGAAAGCTTCTGCGCGTTCATCGTAGGGCCGATGTCGGTCGTCCCCGAGCCGTTCCAGGCACCAAGTTGATGCCCTGAGGCCTGCATGATATGGGTACTGCCTTCGCCAAACACAAAAGCGGGAACCCAGGGGGATTTGCCGGTAACCGCCGCCCCCTTTTCCGTCAAATGATCGCGCAGTTTTACAATGAGATGCATGGGAGACAGCATCTTCCCCGTGCTTGAAGCAGGACATACATTGGTGCAGCGCCCGCATTCGACACATGCATACAGATCAAGCATTTGCTTCTGTGTCAAATCTTCAATCTTGCTCAGCCCGAACGATTCCGCCTCTTCATCCTCCAGATCCAACCTGCGTAACCGGCCTGCGGGCTCCTGCCGTTTGAGCAATATGTTCAGCGGAGCCGTGATCAGATGGAAATGCTTGGATTGCGGTACGTATACCAGGAATGAAAGCAGAATAACGAGGTGCAGCCACCAGCAAATCCCGTACAGAACAAACGCCGCCCCCGGAGGCAGCCACCCGAAAGCAGAAGCAATAAGCGATGAAACAGGAGCAAAGGCTGAAGCCTCCAACCCTTCACGAATCCGGTCAAATCCCATCGTTAACAGGACGGACAACATCAGGCCGCAGATAAAAAATACGACCAGGCTAGGTTTCCAGCCTTTCTTTAAGCGTTTGATCTTCTCGCCGTACCGCCGATAAGCCGCATATCCCATTGCCAGCAAAATTGCAGCAACGGTGATTTCCTGAAGTAAGCCGAAAGCTTCATAACCCGGAAGCGGGAGCGGGCGGCCGCTTAATCCTTTTACAATAATATCTATGGCGCCGAACTGCAGAATAATGAATCCGTAAAAAATAACAAGGTGCATAATTCCGCTCTTCGTATCTTTGAGCAGCCTGGTCTGTCCGAACACTTCAACAAGAAAGGGCCCGAGCCGCCTTTTCAGCTGCCCTCCCAGATTGACGGGCTGACCTAGTTTAATGTAGGAATACCGGTGATATACCGCTTTGGCGAACAGATATATTCCCAAACCTGTCACACCTATAAACAGAATCAACTGCACAATTGCTCCCGGCACCGAAAACAACCCCTTTCTAAGGTGTTTTACAACTATTTTCTTTTCCTCCATATTAAGCGCTTACAATATCTTTACAAATAAAAGCATCGTTCATCTTATATGTAACCGAAGAATGAATCATGCTTTTATCAGGGTGCACTACATTCAATAATCATGTTGACAGGAGCAGTGGAGTAGCGGAGTAGCGGAGTAGCGGAGTAGCGTTTATTTCAGTCATTGACATTGCCCTGGATCTATTTTATGATGGCTGTATAAAAATGAATGAGTATTCATTCACTATTTATTCATATTTTAGCACCGGGGTGATTCCATGACAAGCAAAAAAAAAGAAAAATACGATTTAATTATCGAAGCAGCGCTGAAAGTCTTTGCCGAACACGGATATCACCGTTCACAAGTTTCTAAGATTGCCAAAGCCGCAGGAGTGGCGGACGGCACTATCTATTTGTATTTCAAGAGAAAGGAGGATATTCTGATCTCCCTTCTTCAAGAGAAGCTTGGTGAGCTGGTGGCGAAATTTCACGCGAACATTGAAGAAACAACAAGCGCCAAAGAAGCATTGCGCAAGGTCTGCGAAATTCATTACACGGAGCTTGAAAACAATGTGGACCTCGCTTTTGTTACCCAAATCGAACTGCGCCAAAGTTCCTTGGAGCTCCGCCGGGAAATTGGAAAAGCTGTAAAGCCATATATTACATTAATTGAGCAATTGCTCATTAGAGGTGTGGAAGAGAAAGTGTTCCGGGCCGACCTCGATGTTAAATTAACGCGTCTGCTCATTTTTGGCGCTATGGATGAGGTTGTGACTTCCTGGTTAATTTCCAGCCGCAAGTACTCCCTCTCTGCACAGGTTGAAGGCACGGTTAATTTCTTCCTGCAAGGAATCCGGGCCTAATCAGATCGCAGCTGAAGTATTTTCATTACGATCCTCTGTTCCATTCTTTCCGTTCATCTGATTATCAGAAAGGGGACAATGACAATGAATGTATGTGTGCTGTTGAAACAAACATTTGATACGGAGGAAAAAATCATTCTCGAAGCGGGACGGATTTCGGAAGATGGCGTCAAGTTCGTTATCAATCCTTATGATGAGTATGCGGTCGAGCAGGCTATCCAGATCCGCGATGAGCAGGGCGGCAAAGTAACGGTCGTCTCGATCGGACCGGATCGGAGTGCCGAAGCCCTCCGAAGCGCGCTAGCCATGGGCGCGGACGAGGCGGTACTCATCTCTGATGAGCGGATTGGAGCGGATGAATATGCGGTTGCGCAGGTCCTCCATGCTTTTGCATCCCGGGAATCTTTTGATCTGTATCTGGGAGGGAACTTTTCAGTCGATAACGGTTCCGGTCAAGTCGCCATACGCCTCGCTTCCCTGCTCGATATCCCTCATGTCAGCTCCATCACTAAACTGGAGCTTAAAGACGGGCAAGCCATCGTCCACCGGGATGCTGAGGGTGATCTTGAAGTCGCCGAAGTTACACTGCCTGCGCTGTTCACTGCCCAACAGGGCTTGAATGAGCCCCGTTATCCTTCGCTGCAGGGCATTATGAAGGCTAAGAAGAAGCCATTTCGCCAGCTTGCGCTTGATGACATCGGCCTGACTTCAGTCGAAGAACGTACCGAACGCGTGGATCTCTTCCTCCCTCCTGCCCGGCAGGCCGGCAGAACGCTTCAAGGAGAGCCGGCCGCCGCTGTGCACGAGCTGGTTCAGCTCCTGCGCTCCGAAGCCAAAGTTATCTAACCTTCAAGAACACGGATCTGCTGTACGTATCTATCTTATAAGATCGAGGAGGCATCCTGCCATGTCCCATTCTTATCTGGTTGTTGCTGAAAGCAAAGGCGGCTCGCTCCGCCAAGTATCCTTCGAAACAATCGCTGCCGCCAAAGCGGCTGCTGACGTTGGAGATCATATTGCTGCTGTTCTTATCGGTTCCGGCGTGTCTGATTTGGCCGGTGAACTTGCATCTTATGGAGCAGACAAAGTCTATGTCGTTGATCACACCGACCTGGCTACCTATAACCCCGAGGCTTATTCGAAGACTCTCCAATCCGTTATTAGGTCCGCCCTGCCTGATGCGCTCTTGTTCGGTCACACGGCTATAGGCAAAGATTTAGCACCGAGAACCGCAGCCATCCTGGGGGCAGGTCAAATATCGGATATAACGGCTGTCGAGCAAAAAGACGGCCGTGCGGTCTTCACCAGACCGATTTATGCCGGCAAAGCTATTGAAAAGAAATCGTTCACAACTTTCCCTTGGGTCGTTACGGTCAGACCGAGCAACATAGCCGTGCCAAAGGCGCAGGAGGACCGTTCCGGCGAAGTAGTGAACATCGCGTACGAAGCTCCTGCGCTTCGTACCGTTATCCGCGAGGTCGTCCGGAAGACCTCGGGCAAGATCGACCTTGCCGAAGCCAAGGTCGTGATCTCCGGCGGCCGCGGCGTCAAGAGCCCCGGCGGCTTCAAGCCGCTCGAGGAGCTGGCCGGCGTCCTCGGCGGAGCGGTCGGGGCGTCACGCGGAGCTTGTGACGCCGGGTACTGCGACTACGCGCTGCAAATCGGGCAGACCGGCAAGGTGGTCACGCCCGAGATCTACATCGCATGCGGTATCAGCGGCGCCATCCAGCATCTGGCTGGGATGAGCGGATCGCGGGTGATCATCGCGATCAACAAGGACCCGGAGGCGCCTATCTTTAAGGTCGCCGACTACGGCATTGTCGGCGACCTGTTCGAAGTCGTGCCGCTGCTGACGGAAGAATTCCGTAAGGCTCTGTAGGCACGACACAAAGTCCCGATTACGCTGACGGTTCACCCGAGCGTAATTGGGACTTTGTTCTTGCTGCGGCGGCTTGCGGCTGGTGGCGGTTGGTGGCGGCTTGCCGGAATCAAGCCCCCCGTATGCCGCCTTGCACTTGCACTTGCTCTTGCACTTGCACTTGCACTTGCACTTGCACTTGCACTTGCACTTGCTCTTTCGCCTGCACTTGCTCTTGCTCTATCCGTTCGATTTAATCGGTGACGCCAGTACAATCGTTCCGCGTGGCTGATTACCTGACGTGTCAGGCTCGAGCGTGATCGCAACCGTATCGTAGTCACGAGGCTCAAATGTGTAGTAAAGGGCGCCCTTTCCGTCCCGTGTCAGGAACGTACCTGCGTTTACTTTCTCTTCGCCTTTAATGAGCCAGACCTGGAACGCTTCGCTGTTCTTGAGCTCCGGCAGTTTCTCCGCCTGTACAACCAGATGTGTTCCTTTGTTGTCTATGACAATTGTGGCCAGACCTTGTGCTACGATTCCTTCTGCTGCGGGATCGAGCTTGACAATGTGATCAGGTTTCAAAGCTCTGGCGGGAAGAACATTAGCTTCCAGGCTGCCTTGAAGAGAATTCACATTCTGCTGAAGCCGGGCATTAAGCTCCTGCAATGAGTTCACGTCACTGCGGAGCTGGATATTCACCAGTCCGAGCAGTACTGCCGCAGCAGACACACCTGTTATCACTGCTCTTCGGACCAAATCATTTCGTTTGCGTTTACCTCTCATATCGCCCGCTGCTTCTAGGTTTCTCCTATTGACATTCCCGGCAATACCCCGTGCCGTATCCCCATTATGTTGATCCTCCGTCTTATAAGCTGAGCCCAGATTCTCTCCGGATTCAAAGCCTGTCGGTCCTTCATTTTTATGTGATCCCGTCAAGGGTACGAATTTCCGCTCTGCTTGAGCAATCCTTTTAACATAATTATTTGTATCTTGTTTGTTAGTGCTCTCCGTCTGATCGCCAGCGTTGTCTTCCGAAGCCGCCTTACCCGTTCCCAGCACTTGGCCTAATACACGCTGCTTCATTGCCGCTGGAACTGCCACCGGCTCTGCCGCCAAAGGGAGATGTTCTAAGACACTTTGGAGTTCAGCCACCTCGGCCTGACAATGCGGGCATGTACTCAGATGCTGTTCGAACAGCTTTCTTTCGGAATCGTCCAGTCCTCCCAGCACGTAAAGTTCCACCCATTCGCAGGTTTGCGGAGTCTGTTGATTATTCATGCGCATTCTCCCTCCTTCTATGCCCGGATAACCTTTCTTTAAGCTGTTTCATGGCCAGTCTCACCCTGCTTTTGACGGTTCCGAGCGGAATGCTCTGATTATCGGATACTTCCTGCTGGGTATATCCCTCAAAATAAATGAGATCAATGACCTTCTTCTGATCTTCGTTCAAATGCTCCATGGCAGCTGCAATTTCTAGACCCATTAGATGAAGTTCTGCCTGCTCCTCCGTGCCTCTGCCCGTGTCAGCCATTTGCATAATCTGATCCGGCTCCCCCAACTGATTGGTTGTACGGGTATGTTTTTTGCGCAGAATGTCGATTGCTATATTTCTCGTAATCGCAAACATCCAAGTCGTCAGTTTACCGTGTGTATCCTCATATCGCTCTGCATGATTCCAAATGCGCATAAACAATTCTTGAACCACTTCTTCCGCCATCATGGTGTCTTTAACAATACGGTAAGCGAATGCATATATGGGCCGTTCATACCGGTCATAAAGTTGTTCGAGGGATGCTGCATCTTTGTCCATAATCGAGCGAATAAGCTGTGTGTCATCCAGCCTTTCGTTCATTAGGGGACCCCTTCCTATGTAGATTCCCTTCATTATAACTTTCGTAACAGAGGAACGCTTGGATTTGTTGCAAAAAAATTTTTCAGTAAGTTTTATAAAAGGGTGATCCATTCGACGGTCTGCTGCGTTTCACTAAATAGAACCGTTTGAAACGCAACACAAACGGCAGCCCACCATTCGAAAGGACGTGTCTTCACATGAAATCGTTACGTATCAAATGGATAGTCTCCCTGCTCGCGCTAGTCTTGCTGCTTCCATCAGCGGGATTTGCGCACACACCATCCACGGGAGGAGCCGGTGCAGAACTCCGCTCCAGTCTGGGCCAGATGTTCGGCGATCACGCCTTGTTAGCCGCATTTGCGATGCAGAAGGGAATCGACGGCAAAGCCGACTTCAAACAGTCTGCAGCTGCTTTGAATGCGAATACCGATGAAATTACAGCAGCCATCGCTTCGGTATATGGCAAGGAAGCCGGTACAGCATTTAAACCTATCTGGGCTTCACACATCGGCTATTTCGTCGATTATGTAAAAGCGACCGGCGCCAAGGACGAAGCCGCACGTCAGAAGGCGCTATCCGATCTGGAAGTTTACCGGATGAAACAGGCTGAATTCTTTGCTTCCGCCAATCCGAACCTTCCTAAAGAAGCGGTAGCCGCTTCACTCAAAATTCACATCGACCACCTGCTCGTTGCTTTTGACAGCTATGCAGTCAAAGATTTCGACAAAGCCTACGAACAAATTCATACCGCTTACGTCCATATGTTCGAGACAGGCGACACCATTACAGGAGCCATTGCCGCACAGTTCCCGGACAAATTCGCTCCGGCAAGTGTCAAAAACCCTGCTTCAGATGTACGCTCCCTGCTGGAAAGAGTTCTAGGCGAGCATGCGACACTGGCAGTTATTGCGATGCAGAAAGGAATCGATAGCGCTGCTGACTTCAACCAAGCGGCCGGTAGTCTGAACGCGAATACGGACGAACTGACCCACGCGGTAACCTCTGTCTATGGAGATGAGGCAGGTCAAGCTTTTAAGACTATCTGGTCATCCCACATCGGTTACTTCGTTGATTATGTGAAAGCAACAGCGGCCAAAGACGAAACGGCACGCCAGAAGGCACTTTCCGATCTGGAAACTTACCGGATGAAGCAAGCCAAATTTTTTGAGGATGCGAATCCAGAGTATTTCAAAAAAGATGCAATCGCTGAAGGCCTCAAAACTCATATCCACCACTTGCTTGCAGCCTTTGACAGCTATGCAGCTAAAGATTATGACAACGCCCATAAAAATGCACGTGAAGCTTATTCCCACATGATTCCAACAGGTACTATGCTGGCATCGGGAATTGTTGCACAATTCCCCGATAAGTTCCATGGAGAAGATCAAGGCTCGATGGCTCCTGTTGTAAAATTCCAGATCGGCAGCCAGACTCTCATGCTGGATCAAAAAGCCGTCATGATGGACGTAGCTCCTTTCATCAAACAAGAGTGGAGTTTCATTCCCCTCCGTTATCTTGCCGAAGGCATCGGTGCTGAGGTCACTTGGGATGCGGCAACTCAAACCGCTTGGGTTAAAGCGGGCAAAGATACGGCAACCTTCTGGGTTGGTAAAAATTACATGGAGCTAAACGGAAAGAAAATGGAAATCGGCATTCCTATTTTCCTTGAAGGAGGACGTATGCAAGTACCTGTCCGCTTCATCGCTGAGTTGTTCGGATGGGATGTGAAATGGGAGAATACGGCGAGAACAATCGAGTTAACCAAGAAAGAAGCTGCGCATACGCAGCATTAATCCTGATTGATTTCTCTGCCTGGGCAATGGATAGAACGCAAAAAGGACCGCTCATGCAGCGGTCCTTTTTGTAGTCAATATCCAAACACCGATTCTGCGTGTCTGACATTCACTTAACCCGCATCCATTTCCACACGGCATAAACGCCTGCTGCTGCAGAACCACCAAAAGCGGTCACTCTGCATTCCACCAGGAACGATTTGGCTGCACCCAAATACTCGAATCCTTGGGCACTTATCCACCCCGCGCCGCAATAAAATGCATAGAGAACCAGCAGCAGCATAGCCGGCAGAACCCGGAGCTTTTCTCCCTTGAAGCTCCCTGACCGATACCTCAGATAATAAAGGCAGAATACTGAATACGCCAAGGTATAAAGGAGAAAAAAGAACCATTCAAGCTTACTTACGTAGCCAAGCGGCTCTGCCTCGCCTAAAGCCGCCAGCCATAGGGCATGTGCCATCATACCGGCAGCTAATGAAAGGAAGCTTACACCCCAGACTACCCAGGAAGCCACAATCCGTACCGGGCATAACACTCTCTCTTGAGCCAGGCTCTCGTTGCGATTCGCGATCACATTCAACCTCCCGCAATACGAAAGTGAAGTTACTTCTTAACTATACGGATACAGCAGATGGATCATGACTGACGGAGAACCCTACCCTGTTGCAAGCTGATGCCTATATACGGCGTTCATACAAGAGTTAATGGAAACATAGAATGATTTGTACACCCGGACTTCCTGTTATTTAAAAGCAAAAAGCCGGGGCCTTCCGGCCCCGGCTGCGCGCATGATGAGTCTAGCTAGTTCGGATCTTTCAGTACAATTTGTCCAAGACTGATTTCGCCGTATATTCCAGCGCCCGGTAAGTCTGATCCTTCATCTGGATCGCTACCGCCGTGGACAAAATATCGAGCAAATGGATCTGGGCCAGCTTGGATGAGAAAGCGCCTCCCTGAAGCGGTGTTTCTTTGGCGGTTGCAAGTAGAACGACATCGCTCTGGTTAGCAATCGGAGAACGGGCATGATTGGTCAGACAGATGATGAATGCCCCTTTCGCTTTGGCCAACCGGATAGCGTCAACGAGATCTTTGGTGCTTCCCGTTGAAGAAACCGCAACCACCACGTCCCCCTTCTCAGCCAGAGATGCTGTCATCGCTATAATGTGCCCGTCCGAACCGGCATCTACATTAAAGCCAAGACGCATGAATCTGTACTTGGCATCCTGCGCCGTAATTCCGGACGATCCGACTCCGAAGAATAAAATTTTGCGGGCGGATAAGATAGCATCAATGGCTTTCTGAAGTTCCTGCACATTCAATAGAGATGTCGCGTTCTGAACAGCCTGGGAATTCTGGGAGGTCATCTTTTTCATGATCAGGTCAAGATCATCCGTCTCCTCAATCTTACCGTGTACTTGTTCACTTGGCGTTGCCAGGACCTGGACGAGAGAAAGTTTAAACTCTTGATATCCCTTGTAACCTAATTTGCGGCACAACCGGATCACAGAAGTTTCTCCGACTTCAGCCTTTTCCGCCAAGTCCGTGATCGTATAGAATACCGTTGCCTCCGGGTCTTTCAGAACGGTATCGGCCACTTTTTGCTCAGATTTGGTAAGGGAGGAATAGATACTGTTGAGCAGCAACAGCGAGTTGTTCAAATCGGCGATTTTGCTCATAGATGGTACTCCTTTTCGTCATTCTGCGCGGTCAGGCAATCAGTTCACGTTTGTCTTTTCTAGTCTCTTCTTTGAATAGTACTTGAAACATGTCGATTTGCCTAGTCCATAACGCCATATTTTTCAATTTTTTACTAGCTGCGCCAACATTTTTTCCAGTTATAAGATGATGAATAAGGAACTATATAGTAAAATTATTTCCTTAAACATTTTGAACTGATCTGAAATTATGGCTTAATACCATATGAATTGCATCTTTTCGAGCTAAGTGAATAATGGAAATCTATGTATGAAATTAAAATAGCAAGATGGGAAATATTCGACACGAATCACATAAAAAGAATGTAGAAATACGGAGATTTTTGTAGAATGTAAGCAGAAAAAGAGAACGAATATAACATTTTAGATCTTTTTAGCGAAGAAATATTCCATAATTCAGATGCTTGGAGGTGCATACAAAACTAAGAAATGAGACTTTAGACATATTAAAATACGAACATATGTTTGTTAAAATAAGTTGTATTCCAATATCAGGAAAATAAATAAAGAGGAGAGAATACACTATGAACAAAGAATTTCGTGCGGACGTGGCGATTATCGGCGGAGGAGTCGGCGGCTGCGCTGCAGCCCTGTCCGCTGCCAAAATGGGAATGAACGTAATAATGACGGAAGAAACCGAATGGATCGGGGGGCAGCTGACAAGCCAAGCCGTACCGCCGGACGAGCACAAATGGATCGAACAATTCGGATGTACCCGAAGTTTCAGGCAGTTCCGCAATGGAGTCCGGGATTATTACCGCACTACTTTTCCGCTGACGGCTGAAGCCCGCTCCGTACTCAATCTTAATCCGGGCAACGGCGGAGTCAGCCGGCTCTGTGCCGAACCGCGCGCTTATCTGGCCGTTCTAACCGCCATGCTCGCACCTTATGTAAACAGCGGGAAGCTGATTATCCTGACTCGCCAACGGATCACCGGCGCGGAAATGGACGGGGATCAGGTCCGGGCTGTCACTATCAAACATCTGGACCAGGGTCACAAACATACGATTCACGCTTCCTATTTCCTGGATGCAACGGAATGCGGTGACATGCTGCCGCTTACCAAGGCGGAGTACGTAACAGGCGCAGAATCCAGAGCCATGACCGGTGAACCCAGTGCCCCTGAAGTTGCTGACCCCAAGGATATTCAGGCCTTTACGGTTTGTTTTGCCATGGACTATTTTGAAGGAGAAAATCATGTCATTAAGCGGCCGAAGGACTATTCGTTCTGGCGCGATTACAAGCCCGATTTCTGGCCGGACAAGCTGCTCAGCTGGGTATCTCCTAATCCTGTAACTCTTGAGCCGATGGAAGATACCCTCCTGCCGGGAACGGATAAATATCCACTTTTTAATTACCGGAGGGTCATTGATAAGTCGAATTTCAAGCCGGGTACATATCCGAGTGATATTTCGATTGTTAACTGGCCCCAGAATGATTACTGGCTCGGCAATATTTATGATGTTCCGGAGAAGGAAGCCAAGAAGAACTTAGAACAGGCTAAACAGCTGAGTTACTCGCTGCTGTACTGGCTTCAGACGGAGGCTCCGCGCCCTGACGGTAAAGCCGGATATCCGGGGCTTCGCCTACGTCCGGATGTGACCGGCACTGAGGACGGCATGGCGATGGCTCCTTATATCCGTGAATCCCGCAGAATCAAGGCGGAATTCACAGTTGCCGAGCAGCATGTCAGTGCCGCGATTCGCGGTGAGCAGGGTGCAGAAGTGTTCCCCGACTCGGTAGGAATCGGCAGTTACCGGATTGATTTGCATCCGAGCATGACCGGGCGTACCTATCTGGACGTATCGTCGCTGCCTTTCCAGATTCCTCTCGGCAGCCTGATTCCAGTCCGGATTAATAATCTGCTTCCGGCTTGCAAGAACATCGGTACCACCCACATTACGAACGGCTGTTACCGCCTCCACCCTGTAGAGTGGAACATTGGAGAGGCCGCGGGCTATCTGGCGGGCTATTGCGTCCAGCAAGGCGTGCAGCCGCGGCAAGTTCGGGCGAATCAGGTGAAGCTCAAAGATCTGCAAAACATTTTATCCTGGAACGGTGTGGAATTATCCTGGCCGGTCATTACCGCTCTCTAGGACACGCAATAACAAGGCCTGACCCTCCGACAATCTGGCACGTTCATTCAAGCAGAGCAAGCAAATATCCCAACCCGTTGTATATGCCGGGTTGGGATGCTTGCCGCTCTATTCCTGTAAACTAACTTGCACTAATTTATACTTCCAGCAGAGTATCGCTCACATCCTTTTCCCCATTTGCTGATTGTCACCTCCACGATTTTTAGAGCACCTCTAAGATCATATAGCGCACGTGCTTTTACTTTCTCATGTATTCCTGTATCTTGTTGAATTTGATTCATCACGCTAAGCAGACTTTTCTTTATTTCGTTAAGCCGTCCCGGATTCAGCTTGGACTTCTTGTCACCGCCCAGCTTAATCACCATTTCATCCAGTTCCTTGGAATACCAATTCTCCGCAGTGTGGTTCATCCCGCCAAGCGGCACATAAATGCGGTTGATTTTAGACTTCTGATCCTGCATAATCCGGGCTAAGGAAAGAGCTGGACTGCTGTCTGGCACAATCGCTTGCTGCCGGTAGACACCAACTGCCGTTTCTTTATCGTACCCTCCGTTAAAAAACGACTCGTACTCGAAAATCGCACTCCCGCTAATACCAAGTTGACGACTCGAAACGATCTGATTCATAAAGGATTCTTTCGTCAAATGGATAAAAGAACCCACACCGATGGTGACATAAGCTTTATCCTTAGCTAATTCAAACGTTCGACGGGCATCTTCCAGGACAAGAGAAGTATCCAGCTTATAGGACATCGGAAACACGTTGTCAATGCGGTTCTTCGCGACCCAGTTCATCGAATCTTGAAGCACATCTTCACGGGCGAGTTCATACTCTGGCCAGACAGCGGCAGTCACCTTTACACACGGCTTTTTCTTCTTCACCTCATCGGTAAGGCGGAGCACGAATTCATCTACAAATCCGACTCTCATGCTTACCCATTCATCCCACAGCGTATCTCCGGGCTTCAATGTTATCGGATCTGCCCCGTACCGCTTCTTAAAAAGCCCCCGGGTATAAGGATCATAACCAAAATCGTTCGTATAATCTCCTGAACCCGGATAACGCGCATAGTCAAGATGCAGACCATCGACTTCATAATTGGATAGTATTTCTTGATACACGTTTATGAGAAAATCATGCGTTTCATTCAACGCGGGATTGATATAATAATAGCGGAAGCCGCTGGACACATCCTCCTGATAAGTCAAACCTTTGCGGCTTAATAAGGACCATTCCGGTTTGTTCTTGATAACGGGACCTGGCCCTGGGCCACCTGCGAAGAAATTTTCCACCCATGCGTGAATTTCGATTCCTCTTTTTTTGCCTTCAGCCAAATAAGCTGCCAGAACATCGAACCCGTTGTACACGGGATTATGTCCGGTAATTTTATTTTTCGTCGGGAAGATGGTATACCCGTTCCAGAATGTCTCTACGAATACTTGATTGATATGAGCCGCTTCAATTTTATCCATAGTCTGCCGCACTTCTTCTATGGAGTTCTCTTTGGGCCGGAGCCATATGCCCCTGTTTTCAACGGACCTTGACTCAACGTTCATAGAACGCACACGGGTCGCTGTCCGGTCCAGGTCTTTCAGGATTCGAGCGAGGCCTTCAATTCCTTTCTCCGACAAATGTCTGCCCGCTTCCTCACGTAGCTTCTTCACGGAATCAATCTGCTTGCGTATCTGATCATACGGCACATCCAGAAACATTCGTCTGGATTCCTTTAGCGCCAGTTCCGCACTTGCTGCCGTAATTTGCGCTCTGTCCAGCCAAGACTGAGGCGTCAACAGAATCCGTATCTGCTTCTCTGCCCGATTAACCACAACCCTCGCCCCTACAGACGCATAGCGGATAAGCCATATCCTACGGGAACCGTGTCCCGAAAGTACATAACCGCCGGCAGGAATAGGCTGATTGTTGCCCCCGATGCTGATAATTTTACCGGCTGCATTTACGACAACTTCGCTTCCCCAAGCACCTGTCCCGCTTGAAGCCCCATAGCCGCTGTCATAAACAATGAATTGTTCAGCTCCCCTCATTCCCGGCAAAGGCTTATGACTGCCATCATCCCACCCGGCCGGATTATCTTCACGCTTGCGCGGATTCAACGCATCAAAGCCAATTGTCGATGCCTGATACAAGTGATCGTTCTCAAACTCGATTGTAACGGCTGTACCTGGTACTGCACGTGTAAGCAGTTCTTGATAGCAAGGGTTAAGCGACTGGACGGATAGGACATATCCCTTCGGAGGAATTGGAGAGTTATTATCTTCGAACTGGCCGTTGCCAGCCATTTGAATGCTTCTAACACTTACAATTGTTCCGTTCAGAATGGTTGCCTCCAAGCCCCAGGCGTTCGCGCGTGTCATTGTCCCGTAAGAAGAATGATAAAGAATCGCTTCTCCTTCGTATCTGGGTTCGTTCACTTTGTCAATCGGAATAACCAGATCGCCCATACGCGCGTATTTCTCGGGTAGTACGGGAATCTGCATATTGACCGCCTGTACGCTATCCCCGATGTTCAGCGCTTGAAGCAGCCGCTTAACGCTGCCGCTTCCGGATATAACGTAACCATTCCGGGGGATGTAGGTACCTTTGGTCCCAACCGAGACTTTATCGGCTACGATGCCGCCGGTCAGGATCAGTTCTATTGTATCCGTGTCAAAAGAGGGAGTATAAGTGCCATAGGTGCTTGTAAAGACGGAGAGCTTATTCTTCTTACGCGCTTGATCCACACCCGTTACGGGCAGGAATGTTCCATCTGGCAGTTTGACATGAGGCCCGTATACGGATTCATTTACCGTCGCGGCCTCAAGTTTACCCGGAACAGGCTGCCGCTCCGATTCGCGATGACGCGGCAGCCTGTCCTTATCTGACAGGCCCGCTTTCGGGCTGTCCGGCGGCACATTAAATCCGGGGTAGGCCCGGCTCTGCAATGTAAGTCCATCGGCACCACTCTCATAATGAGTTGCGGCGTAACCTCTCGAAGACATATTCCATACGGATAGCATCGCCAGAACCGTTAATAACCAAAGTGCATAGCGTCTAACCCGGCGGCACCGCTGCAATTCGCCATTCTTCAAGCTCATCTTCCTCCTGCTCGTTGTTTAAAATCAAGCTGCAATCCGCTCACAAGTTTATGTAGGCTTCCACCCGGGTATAGTAACCGCAATATGGTTTGCTCGTTTAACCTTCCCTTTAATTGTCCCCACTGATTCCCAATCCAAATTATTTTTCTTATCATCCGTCTTTTAATTGTGGGACAAGCTTCTAAACCACATAAAAAAAGCCTCCCGAAGGAAGCTTTCCTGGTGAATAACGATGCTGTTTAGGAATGGACATAGGACTGATCCCACCGTTTACGGTCCCGCAAAGCCTTGAACAGCAAGAATACCGCATACACTCCAAGGATACCTGCCAAAATCCAAGCTGTATTGCGTACCACGGGAACACTCCCGTGTTCAGCGCCAATGCCGATAAACGCCCATATAAACACGATTGCAAAAGGAACATCTTTTCGTTTAAAACTAAACGTTAAAGCAAGCCCCGTTGCGAAGATAAGCAGAATAACGGCCCAGCTTTCTGAAGAAATCCCCCAACCGTCCCATCCGGAATTTTTGAGAAATACAGTAACATTCACTATAGTCGCCACGCAAATCCAAGCAAGATATAGGCTGAACGGAACCTGAACGAGCCAATACTCTCCGATGGCTCTTGATTCTCTTCCGTACCGGATGCGATGGTACAGCGAAATCAAGGTAACCAGCAGGGCGATCATGACTACGACACTCCAGCCGATAAGAAGGTGGTGCCAGACGAAAATCCACGTTATATTCAGAGCGCAGCTGAGGATAAACCAGTAGCTAATCCTTTCTACCGGCGGTCTTGACCCTGTATCGCGGCGTGCTTGATACACGATAAATCCGATTAATCCGATATAAATCACGGACCAAATTGAGAACACGTATCCGGCCGGTGTGACTAAAGTAGGATAACGATCCGACACATCCCCGGGGGTCATCCCATTGATCGGAAGTGTCTGCGCCAGCGTGTTTACGACAAGCACTGCCAAAAGTGCGATGATATTTAGTGCTTTTCTTGTCTTCTCCATCCCTGTCTCTTCCTCCCATCTCATTCGCTTCTATCTTATGTTTAACCGTATGAGGAAAGAATTAATCCGGATGAAGAAGTCTGGCCTTGTTATAATTTTATCGCCCTACCCGCTTATTATCGTAAGATCTTTGGGGAATGAAGTCAGCACATCTACACCCGAATCGGTGACCAGCACCTCATCTTCGATCCTTACGCCTCCAGTTCCCTGTACATAAATTCCCGGCTCAATTGTAAAAGTCATCCCCGCTCTGAGTACCTCTTCATTGCGGCCATGCACAGAAGGATATTCGTGAACATCTAGCCCGAGCCCGTGACCGAGCCTGTGGTTAAAATAAACACCGTAACCAGCCTCTTCGATCGTGCTGCGGGCAGCCGCATCCACAGAAGCGAATGTGGCACCCGGACGGACAGCTTCGATCCCGGCACGGTTGCCTGCAAGAACTGTTTCGTATATCCGCCGCTGCTCGTCCGAAGCTTCTCCGACGATGAACGTCCGGGTGATATCCGAAGCGTACCCGTTCAGGTAGACTCCAAGATCAAAGAGCAGCAAGTCCCCCTGGTTAATGATGCGTGAACCCGGCACGCCATGCGGCAGTGCTGAAGCCGCTCCCGTCAATACCATCGTAGAGAAAGACGGGCCTTGTGCACCTAATTTCTTCATTTGATATTCCAGTTCGGCGACAATATCGATCTCTGCTGTGCCGATTTTTACTTTCTCCAGGCCCCGCCGCAGTACCTCCTCAACGACCTCAGCTGCCCGCCGCATAAGCACGACCTCTTCGGGTGTTTTAATCACCCGCATATTGCGCAGCTGTTCATCCACCGCAGTAAAACGCCCGGCCTTCACGGAACCGCGCAGCTGTTCATAACGGCTGAGCGTCCACTGCTCGGCTTCGATCCCAACCGCATCCAGTCCCGCAGGCAGCAAGCCTTGAAGAATTTCATAGGCGGAATCCGTGTCCTGATGAGTATGAACTCGTTTGACGGAAGAAGCCTGAACCGCCGCTTCTTCATCCAGAGCAGGTACGAGCAGAAACGGATCTTGACCGTTAACCAAGACCAGCCCGAGGAAACGTTCATGCGGGTCAGATGCAAAACCCGTCAAATAATATACATGTCTAGGAAGCGTAATGATAACCGCATCCAGTGAATTTTGTTCCATATATCCCGTTAGTTGCTTTAATCTCTCGTTCATTCCAATCCCCTTTTCATCCGTTTTATAGCTGTTAATTTCGTGTACCGTTCTTTTTATCATAACACGTCCGGCTTCCCGCTCCCAAACGACCAACTAAACTCTCGAAGCCTTCGCAAACGAAGAGTAAGGATACTCAGGTCTCTAGCCATCCTGTCTGACGGGTATTATGTGAATGAATACAGAAGACCATGCTCCCTAATTCTTTTTCGGATGGGAGTCATGGTCTTCTATCACTTACTTTCTGTCTTTGCGCTTCAGGATCTCAACAATCAGTGCGAACAGCACAAAGCCCGCCGCGAAACCGCCCAGATGAGTATACAAATCAACGTTAGGCACGATGAAGGAGAACAGCAGACCGCTTACGAGAATGATCACAATCGTCTGTCTCGTTCCCTGATCCAGGAACTGTCTGCGGAAAATACACAGATACAAGTAAGCCGCATACAGGCCGTAAATGGCTCCCGAAGCTCCTGCGGCAACGTACTGATCCGTATGAAGCATAAAGGAGATGGCGCTTCCCAGCGCTCCGCTAATGATGTAAAAAGCGGCATAGCGGGCGCTTCCGAGCATTCTCTCCAGCGGTGGAGCAAAAATGATCAGCGCAAAGGTATTGAACAAAAGATGAGACAACCCGATATGCAGGAACATCGCAGTGAAAAAACGCCACCACTCAGGCGGCAGATAGCCAGGCACAGAATATAAAGCCCCGAAATCAAGCAGTGTCCTCGTACTCACAGAGGACCCTTTGATTTCCATTAAGATAAACAAAACCACATGCACAAGCGCAATCAGACTCGTTACCGGGTATCTTCTTATGTATTCCTTGAAACTTTCATTACGGACAAACAGCATGGGAGTCAATAGTCTCCTTCAAAAGTGGGATACCCTAATCATAATGGAAATACAAGAAAGCCCGCAAGCCTTTTGGCCTGCGGGCGTTCCAAGCTTTATTGAAGAGCGCTTTTGATTGCGGCAATAAAAGCGGGCTCATCTTTAGGAGTACGGGACGTAATCAGGTTCTTGTCGACGACAACTTCCTCATCAACGAACTTTCCTCCCGCATTCTGAACATCGTCCTGAAGCGGAGGATAGCTGGTAAGAGTGCGGCCCTTTAATAGATCCGCGCTCATTAGAATCTGCGGACCGTGACAAATGGCCGCGATCGTTTTACCCGCTTCATCGAATTTCTTGACGAAATTCTGAATTCCTGGATTCATACGCAGTGCTTCAGGAGATGATCCTCCCGGAATAACTACTGCATCGAATTCATCCGGCTTCACATCATCAATGCCCTGGTCTGAGGTATATTCTGCTTTTTGATTCTTACCGGTCAGCAGTTCACCTTTTTTGAGCCCGACAATGACGACTTCATGGCCATCTTCCTTTAACTTATCGTACGGTTCCTTCATTTCGGAATCTTCAAATTGCGATGCCAGCAGAAATGCGATTTTTTTACTCATGATTTTTCCACTCCTTCAGTTATTCTAGATGTATATTACTTATTTCGCTTAGATTTAATCCATTTTCTCTACATAGCCGTTGTTGTTACGGATCAACTCGACGATTTCTTGATAATCGTTCTCCGGCACTTTGGCCGACAGAACATATCGCAAGTTCTCGTAGTCATCGTCTCCGCCAAACAAGCTATCATTCTGACCCCGGACTATTTTGTCGGGATCATGCTCCGCCTCGCCATTATTTACGGCTGCAAAACCGGCAGGTCCCGATGAGGTTCCGACAGGCGTTCCGGGAACAGCTATATTGCCAGAGGTTCCTGCATATCCGAATGGCGCCAGAATACCCGTCTGACGGTCTAATCCTTCCGTTTCTCCAACCTCAATCTGTTCAGCCTGATAGGTTTGGAGCCGGATCCGAACATCTTCTGCATCGTTCTCTGTACGAAAATAAGCTTGTATATGTTTGCTCATCACGAACACCTCCAATACTAGAATCGTTCTCCTGCTGATATTACCCCCGCTCCCCGAAAATAACACAGGTTATTTGCAGGAAATATTTTTTAACCAGGCCCTACAGCTTTGCAGCACGAAAAATCGCAGCAAAGAACGCTGCTGATACCATTCAGCAGCGTTCTTAACTTTAATCCTGAAATTAATTCGAAGAATCCGGCACCGTTGCAGGTTTAGGTGTAGGTACAGCCTTCCCTCCGCCATCCGGTTTAACGGTTTCTCTAGGTACTTCTGTCGGCTTGGGCGTCGTCTCAACAGGAGGCTTGCCCGCATCCGGCTTATCATTAGGCTTATCAGTAGGCTTATCAGTAGGCCTAGGCGACCCAGTCGGTCTCTGAGTACCGTTAGGCGTCTCCTTGTTGATGCTTGTTGTAGGAGAAGGCTTTATGCTCGGATTGAAAGAAGGTGTCCTTGTCGGCACAGGAGACTCGCTCGGTCTCACACTTTGTTTAGGCGTCTTAGTCGGTGTAGGCTTCACGGATCGCCCATCCTCCTCACTGCCTATCCCAGAACTATTCTTAGGTGTATTAGTCGGATTCATGCTAGGCATCCAGTTCGGATCCAGACGGAGGTTGAGGGCCTCTCTGGCTTTCTCAACCTCTTCGTCGACCAGCACGATATACGGACTCACCCAATCACCGGTAAGACTGATAAACTCAATGTTCTGAGTATCAATGGTAATGTATTTCGTAATCAAGTCATAAATCTGGCTGGATGGAATATCCGTTTTCATATTGTTGCCGACCGCATCCAGAATTCCCCCGATGCTGGCAACTCCGCCGACACTCTTCAGTTCTTTTACAATTTCATTCAGAACTTGCTGCTGCCGTTCATTACGTGCAATATCCGTGGACTCCGCTGTATTGCGGTTTGATTTACGATATCGGATGAAGTCCAGTGTCTGCTTTCCGTTCAGCGTCTGCACGCCTTTTTTCAAATTAATGTCCGTTCCGTCCCAATTATCTACATACCTCATATCCATATCCACATTCAAGGTCAAGCCGCCCAGCTCATCTACTATCTGTTTGAAGCCCTCAAAATCGATGGTTGCCATGTAATCAAACTTGACTTCGAAAAAACTGCCGAAAAAGTCTTTCGTTTTTTTCATCGCTGTTTCCGGTTCAGTCAGGGTAAAATGTGGGTAAAAATAATTAGCTTTATGTGATTCGCCATTCTTTTTCAGCTTCATTTCCACATCGCGAGGCAGAGATACGACCGTCGCAGACTTCGTTTCCGGGTTGAGCGTAACCGCCATAATGACATCACTGTTCAGAGTACCGGTTTCTTCACGGGAATCGACACCCATCAGCAATATGCTGAGCGGTTTAACTTTGGCTGACTGTGCAGGGGGAACGACTTCCGTTGTTCCGACTTTCTTGATGAGGGAATCCGTCTTCGAATATAGGAAACCGACATAGGTACCGATTCCGATAATAAACATCAAGACCAGGATACCGCTGGTGACGGTTATTTTTTTCCAGAGCGGCCATTTGGGTTTCTTTCTTAGCTTACGCTTCGGACCAATACCAGCGGAAATTGGGGATGAATTCGGGTTGGTGACATCAGACATAGGAGAAAACCTCAATTCTTGAGTATAATTAAACTGTTGGTAGAAATGTATAAGCAGGAAATTCAGATGGTATAATTATATATAAGGTAAGGAGAGGAAAGAGTTACAAAATAGTTAAACATTCGACAGATTCCTTTTCTATTATGCCAAAGAGGTGAGAATCATGCAATTCATGAATATTTTATGCGCATATGACGGTTCTAAGATTTCGAAGCAGGCGCTTGAGAATGCAGCAGCACTGGCCAAGAGCAACCCGGGCGCCGTGCTGGACGTAGTACATGTGGCAAGCATGCCATCCTTGGTTGTCGGTGAAGCTCTGATTGCGACTCCGGCTGTTATGTCAGGGGAATATTATGAAGCTGCCGAAGAGATTGCGGAAGAAGCCAGACAGCGTCTTCTCTCCCTCTCACAGCCCGCGGATGTACATATTCTGAACGGCAATCCCGGCCGGATGATCATCGAACATGCGGAACGCACGAATAGAGACCTGATTATTATCGGCAGCCGCGGATTGAACGGGGTCAGAGAATGGGTACTGGGCAGTGTAAGCCATTATGTTGTACAGCATGCCAAAATTCCCGTTCTGGTTATCAAATGAATAATATTTTCACCTGTGAAGCATCTCTTAGGAGGTGCTTTTTCCGTATAATAAATTTCGATAAATTTTCCGTTGCTCCTCCTTATTCCGCTTTCTCTTCTAGAATTCTTTCATTTAATGGCTGACCAATAAAAAAAGAACCCGGATCGGGTTCTTTTTGTTTATATTGTTTAAGAGGCCATTCCGCGGCAGACCTCGGCACAACTGCGGCAAGCCTTGGCACATTCCTGGCAATGCTCATGGTCATGCTCGGCACACTGCTTCGCGCAAATTTCACATATAGTTGCACACAGGTTACAAATCTCTACGACAAAAGGACTCTGCCGGGACATCGCGGATGCGGCGTATGCGCAAATATCGGCACATTCGCGAGTCAGCCGGATGCATTCGGCCATGTGAGAAGCATCCTCTTCCTGTAGACAAGCAGAGAAGCAATAATTGCAAGCCTTGAGGCAGAGCAAACATTCTTCTATGCACCTTTGAATTTCTTCATTATTCGCTTCGTGGGTCATATCATAGCGCATGTGAATATTCCTCCTTCATTGTTAACCTAAGGAATATTAACCTATTTAAACACTCTTGACCCTCCTGGGCTTCATTTAATTCTTACCGCCCATCCGCGCTCTAGCTGTGAACCCAATAGGCGCTGCAATCATCCAGCCGTTTCATAAATCCGTATTCGATCAAATACCTTCTCAGCGTTACATAGTCATCCCAGGCTTCTTTGAGAATCTCGTTTACTTCCTTCTCGCTATATTGTTTGCCCGCTTCAAATCGTGTAATAAGCTGGCGGAGAATCGCTACCTTGCGCTTCTCTTTCTTAGGGAATTTCGTAAGACGCCCGTCTACTCCATCCGGAAAATAAGTCCTCATAAATTCTTCATTTTCCTGCTCCGTAATGGCAAATCTTTCATCAAGCACCGTTGCAGTCTTTGGAACCGGGATAAAGGAGGTGTCACGCCCATTCTCTACTTTTTTATCAAGCAGTCCCATAAGGGCTAAATAAACCTTAGCCTGCTTCTCTCTTTCCCTCATCGTGAATCGGTGATTCCGGATTGTTGAGGTGCTGCCGCCACCCAGTTCCTTTACAATCTCTTTATCCGATAAGCCGCTGTGAAATAAACCAATCAGCTGTTTCTGCAAATCCGTTAAACCCGTAAGCTTTTTATTCATATTCAGCAAATAATGAAACATCGATTCGTGTTCAGCGATAATATGCAAAGAAGCGAACTTCTCAGCTTCGTAGAAGATACCCGCTTCCTGATAAATGATACCTTTGGTAAAAGCTCTCCCGCAAACTAGACATACGAAGGAATCTTCTTTATCCACATAAACGTACCCTTTTTGTATTTCATCTGTAGACGCCTTCCAAAACAATTCCGAAACATCTTTCAAAACAAACACCCACATTCTTTGTTTATATTTATATAAACAATTTAATATATTGTTTGTTCAATGTCAATGCACAGCCGTTCTTGGAACGTTCATTCAACCTCGAATACATAAAAAACCGCTCCCGGTGAGGGAACGGTTCTGGCTGCATTATTCACTGCAGGTAGAAGGTGGAGGTGTTTCACCTGCTTCTACATTAATCTTGTCCGCAATGGTATCCCGGATAACCGACATGACCAATTGCAGCTGGTAGTTAATATCCACTTGCGATTGCTGGAATTCCCTGACGATGGGAATATTGTCGAGTTCATCCTGAAGATCTTCAATTTCCTTCTCGATCTTCTTCACCATCACTTCGTTATCGAACTTTTCAAAAGCGACGATTTCCTTCTGTTTTTTCTTAATCGCTGAGATCAACGTCTGAATATGCTCGTTGGTTGCGATCTGGCGCTCAGCCTGCTGATAAAATTGCACTTCAGTCGATGTCGTAAGCAGTTGCGCCAATTCTTTTGTTTTTGCGAGAATATCTTCCCTTACTACCATTTCTGTGTTGGTGAAGTGCTCCATGGTACACGCTCCGATTCTTATAGTGGCGTTCCTAGATCGATATTTGTAAAGGTTCTTCAACAAGCTCGCCCTTGACTAACCAGGTTTGAGGCTCAGTTACAAGCACATGAGCAAACGATCCGATCAGCTCCTTAGGACCTGTGAAATGTACCAGCTTATTGGTACGGGTACGGCCTGACAGAACTTCGGAATTTCGCTTGCTTTCGCTTTCTACGAGCACTTCGACAATCTGGCCGCGCAGCCTTTCATTGCCTTCCTTGCCATAGGTTGCGATTGCGTCGTTAAGACGCTGCAAACGCTCTTTCTTTACTTCCATCGGCACATTGTCTTCCATTGCGGCAGCAGGGGTGCCTTCCCGCGGAGAATAAATGAACGAATAAGCAAAATCATACTTAACTTCCTTGACGAGGCTGAGGGTATCCTCAAACTGCTCGTCCGTCTCGCCCGGGAATCCTACGATGATATCGGTACTGAGCACTACATCCGGAATCGCCGCTTTGATTTTGCCTACAAGCTCGAGATAACGTTCCCGCGTATATTTCCGGCTCATTTTTTTGAGAACTTCGCTGCTTCCCGATTGAACGGGAAGATGAATGTGCTCCATCAGATTCCCTTTATGCGCCAGAACCTCGATCAGGCGATCGTCAAAATCACGCGGATGCGAAGTCGTAAAACGGATTCTAGGAACATCGATTTTGCGGATATCATCCATAAGATCACCGAAGCCATATGTCAGATCCTCAAAATCTTTGCCATAAGCATTCACGTTCTGGCCGAGCAGGGTAACTTCCTTAAATCCTTGACGGGCAAGATCTCTTACCTCAGCCAATACGTCCTGAGGACGGCGGCTGCGCTCTTTCCCCCGTGTATAAGGAACGATACAATACGTACAGAACTTATCACAGCCGTACATAATGTTTACCCACGCACGCATTCCTTCGCGCTTCTTCGGAAGGTTCTCAATGATGTCCCCTTCTTTGGACCATACCTCTACGACCATTTCCTTGCTCAAATAAGCGTCGTGCAGCAGAGCCGGCAAGCGGTGGATATTATGCGTTCCAAAAATCAGATCCACATGGCCGTGTTTTTGTAAAATACGTTTGACAACGCCCTCCTCCTGGGACATACACCCGCAAACACCAAGAACCAGATGAGGTTTCTCGATTTTGAGATGCTTGAGGTGACCCAGCTCGCCAAACACCTTGTCTTCCGCGTTCTCGCGGATCGCACACGTATTCAGCAGAATGACATCCGCTTCCTGTTTGTCCTCCGTAGAAGTATATCCAAGCTGCTCCAGCAGGCCCTTCATAGTCTCCGTGTCATGTTCGTTCATCTGGCAGCCATAGGTTCGGATCATATACCGCTTCCCCTGGCCGAACTCCTTCATCTCTACCGGAATATTGAAATCATACAGCACTTCAATGTCTTCTTTGCCGCGCTTTTTCGCATCCTTATAGGAAGGAGGTTGAAAATAGATCGAAAAATCCTTCTCGGATTTACCGGATTTCACCGTCATTTCATCATTCCTCCTGAGTATTCCATGCTAGACTCATAACTCTCATTATACCATGCACATGACGGGCAGACAAAGAAAAAAGAGCCGGATTCAAGGCTTGCTGCCCTGTTCCAAGGCTCCTATATATTTATGCTGCTTGCGCCAATTCTTAATCTACGATGAGGCCAACATCACCCGTTCTCAGACCTGCTGCATTGCCTTCATCGGTGTCGATATGCATATCCAGAGCAAATTGATCGGATACACGTGCAATGACATCTTCGAAAATAACCGGGCGGTCTGTCTCCACGCGCACCCGCAGGCGCTGCTTGTCCTCAATGCCCCATCGTTTCGCATCTTCGGTATGAAAGTGAATATGACGGGCAGCCACGATTACGCCTTCATCAAGCACCACTTCACCCTTAGGACCGATCACTTTAATTCCAGGAGTTCCTTCGATATTGCCGGATTCGCGAACCGGAGGCTGCAGACCCAGAGTGAAAGCATCTGTGCGAGAAATTTCAAGCTGAGAGTTTTTACGTGCAGGTCCTAGAATACGGACTTTATCAAAACGGCCCTTGGGACCTTCTGCCGCTACTGTCTCATTCGCAGCAAATTGACCGGGCTGGGATAGATCTTTCATCGCGCTCAGCTCATAGCCTTCACCGAATAATATGTGAATGTGGTCTTCACTTAAATGAATATGCCTTGCGGAAATTCCAATCGGTATCTGCTTCATCTGTGTTATCCTCCTGTATTCTGCTCGTCTCTATGTCGAATCTGAGGCTTATCATGTTATAAATTAATAGTACCCTTTTTTGACCAAAAAAAAAAGCACGCAGCCTCGCTGCGCACCTTATTTAACAGAATTATCTAAATTCAGCAACTAATTTGTCAAAATCAGCTTGGCTGATTTTCATATCCTGCTTGGAAAGACCTTCTTCTTTAAAACCTGGAACCAGATTCTCGTAGCTCGGCTTCACTTTATCTTGATAAATGATACCTGTCAGCATACCGCCTGTTTCCATCAGCTTCGTCATAGCCATCACACGGTTGCTGGAATCATAGTCCGGAATTTCTTCCAGATCGATGATGTTTTCTTTGAACCAGTCGTACGTGTTCACTTTGTTGAAAGTTACACAAGGACTAAACACGTTGATTAACGAGAAGCCCTGATGCTTCATTCCTTCTTCAATAATATGAGTCAACTGCTTAAGATTACTGGAGAAAGATTGGGCTACGAAAGTAGCTCCTGCAGCCAAAGCCATCTCAAGCGGCGCCAATGCGGTTTCGATCGATCCGCTCGGTGTACTCTTGGTCTTGAACCCTTCGCTGCTGCGCGGTGATGTCTGGCCTTTGGTAAGACCGTAAATCTGGTTGTCCATGACGATGTAAGTCATGTCGATGTTACGGCGGATCGCATGAACCGTGTGGCCCATCCCGATTGCAAAACCGTCCCCATCGCCTCCGGAAGCGAGCACGGTCAGCTCGCGGTTGGCCATCTTGAGGCCTTGTGCGATTGGTAGGGAGCGGCCGTGGATACCGTGGAACCCATAGCAGTTCACATACCCGGAGATACGGCCGGAACAGCCGATACCCGACACGATGGCTAGTTGTTCCGGCTCCAGTCCGACATTCGCTGCTGCCCGCTGTATCGAAGCTTGCACAGAGAAGTCGCCGCATCCCGGACACCAGTTAGGCTTTACGTTGTTGCGAAAATCTTTTAATGTTGCCATGCTACAGTCAACTCCTTGCATTCTTGATAAATTTCAGACGGCAGGAACGGTGTTCCATCATATTTAAGCATGTTTTTAATTTTATCTGCACTTCCAGCATTCAGCTTAATCAGGTTGGCAAGCTGAGCCGTCGCGTTATTTTCTACGACAATTACATTTTTGGCTTTCTCCAGGTAAGGTTTCAGGGCTTCACCCGGGAACGGATGCAGCAGACGGACATGGATATGGCTCGTCTTCAAACCTTCCTGCTCCAGTCTCACTCTTGCTTCTTCGATAGTTCCGCCTGTAGAGCTCATGCCGATGATCAGGACATCGGGTTCCTCATGAGGAGCGTTCACCACAATCGGGTTCGTCACTTCTACATGATTCAGCTTCTCCAGACGCTTATCCATCATCTTTTTGCGGTTCACCGGGCTTTCGGAAGGACGGCCTTCCTGATCATGCTCGACACCGGTGACATGGTGCAGGCCATTCTTTACACCCGGCAGAACACGCGGAGATACGCCGTTAGCTGTAAATTCATACCGCTTAAACAGCTGCTTGGCGTCTTCGGCAGCTTCAGGCTGATCGACCAGATTACCACGTTCAATGACAATTTTATTATAATCCAGCACCTCGGAGGATTGCTTACCGAGTGACAGCTGAAGATCAGTCAATAGGATAACGGGAAGCTGCAGCTTCTCCGCAATATTGAACGCTTCGATTGTATCATAGAAGCATTCTTCGATTGTGCTTGGAGCAAGCACAACTTTAGGGATCTCACCATGAGTTCCATAAATCATAGCATTAAGATCACTTTGCTCTTGCTTAGTCGGAAGCCCTGTACTTGGACCTCCACGCTGCGTATCCACGATGACGACAGGCGTCTCTGTAATTCCGGACAGGCCGATCGCTTCCATCATCAGGGATAGTCCGGGACCTGCCGAAGCAGTCATGGCACGTACGCCGCCGTAGTTTGCGCCAATAGCCATTGTGCAGGCTGCAATCTCATCTTCGGTCTGAATAACCGCACCGCCGAATTTGGGCAGGACTTTGGTCAAGTATTCCATGATTTCCGAAGCAGGTGTAATCGGATATGCAGGCATGAAGCGGCATCCCGCCGCCACGGCGCCCAGGGCAATCGCATCGTTGCCGATCATAAACAGCTTCTGCTTGCCGTCCGCAGGGTCTAGCTGCAATTCCTTGATAGGACCGCCCGCAAGCTCCAGTACGGATTCCGCTCCCTTACGTACCGCTTCGATATTCTTCTCTACAACTGCTGCGCCTTTGCGGCCGAACTCTTCCTCTACCGCTTTATTAAATACGTCCAAAGGCAGGCCAAGAAGCGCCCAGGATGCGCCTGAAGCTGCCATGTTCTTGAATAGGGACGTGCCGAGTTCTTCCGCTATAGCGGTAATAGGTACGGGGAAAAGACGCGCAGTGACACCTTCAGGGAGCGTAGGATTGAACTTCGCATCGGCCACGATTACACCATGTCCGCCCAATTCATGAGAGTTCAGGTCTATGGTTTCCTGATCAAATGCTACGAGAATGTCCAAGTCGTCCGAGATCGAACGAATAGGTCTTGTGCTGATTCTGATCTTGTTGTTTGTATGTCCCCCTTTAATACGCGAAGAGAAGTGGCGGTATCCGTATAAGTAGTAACCCAGACGGTTAAGCGCCGTCGAGAAAATACGGTCCGTACTTTCTACCCCCTCCCCTTGCTGTCCCCCGATCTTCCACGATAACTGACTAATCACCTTGCGTCCACTCCTTTTGATGGTAGCTGCTCTTCCTTGGTATAGAGCCGTTTTGAGACATATCTGTACAATTCTTGTATGATTGCCTTATAGGTTATATATAAAAAATTTTTTTCAAGCTTAACCCAAATTCTATTCCTACCGAATGTAAATTGCAAGAGTTTTTGACAAAGGGAAAGATAGCTTTTTTAGATGATACTCATATCAAAAAGAGATCGTTTGCTACGAAACGGGCAAATTTCTTTCCAAAAATCTGTTCCAGTTCCTGGAAAGAAATTTATGAACCTGGCTTAACGAGTACCTCTTGCATAATTCGTTTGCCAGGTTGGTGTACATGCCTGCATCTTCCAGTCCTGTTATGTAACGGTCTATTCCGTCAAAATCAGAACCGAATCCGACATAATCTTCACCGCCAAGCGCACATACATGATCGAGATGACGAAGCAGATCGGAGATCGTTACGGGATCAGCCTTATGAACAAACCAGGGAACAAAGGTCAGCCCGATCATTCCTTGCTGATTAATAAGCTGTTTAATTTGATCATCGGTTAAATTCCGCGGATGCTCACATACCGATTTGGCATTGGAATGAGAAGCAAATACAGACAAATCCGGGTATTCCATGAGGTCCCAAAATCCTTTTATAGACAAATGGGACACATCTAACATAAGGTTCAAGTGATTACTTTCTTTTATCAGCATCCGGCCTCGTGCTGTTAGCCCCCCTCCCCTTGCTTCCATAATGCCGTCTGCCGACCAGTTAGCGAAATTCCAGGTCAGTCCCACACTTCTAAGCCCTAAACGTTGCAGAATTCTTAAATGTCCCAAATTGCCCTGCAGCCCTTCTACTCCTTCCAGTGACAAAATGACACCTTTGCGGCTGCTGTTCATCACAGTGTTAAGATCCGAACGGTTCCGGATGAGGCAAATTTCGGGGTTCGATAAAATTCTCTGGTAGAGAATATCCACGTATTCCAGCACGTGTTCTATTCCAGGCGTACGGATCTCCTCAGGCAAATAGATGGCAAGAAACTGTATTTTTATCCCGCCCGCCTTCATCAAAGGATAATTAACATCGAGTTCTACAGAAGGAGTCTGGAAATCCAGCCTCCGGTTCCGGTACATCTTCATTAAAGCGTCGCAATGAGCATCTATAATCATGGGATCCTCCCGATTTGTGTGGCTTGTCCGGATTTGATGCGAAAAAAACCTGTCTACAGTGTAAACAGGCCCGTTCATTTATGCTCAACCCTGAGGCATTGCTTTCAAATTATCTCGGCTCGACAATAAGCTTGATCGCGGTGCGATCCTCCCCGTCAATCACGATGTCTGTAAAAGCCGGTACACAAATGAGATCGACTCCACTAGGTGCGACAAATCCTCTTGCGATCGCTACTGCTTTAATAGCTTGATTTAAAGCACCGGCTCCAATGGCCTGGAGCTCGGCCGCTCCGCGCTCCCGTAACACGCCCGCAAGCGCCCCTGCTACGGAGTTTGGATTGGATTTTGCTGAAACTTTTAATACTTCCATGGAAAAGTACCTCCTTGGGTTGTTGGATAAAGGTTTTCCTTCTTCATCCTATTCGGACATGTGCCCAAACATTCCTAACCCGTGAGGTACGTTAACCAAGTGCAACCAATGGAACAACTATTCGAAAAGAAGATCCTCTTCATTGATCCGGATGAGCTCGATTTTCTTGGCGAGGCCCGTCGTGTCGTCAAGCTCCACCACAACACCATGAAAATGCCACTGGCCCTCGTCTACGACAAACCGGACAGGGAGCTGCGTAATAAACTTACGAAGCACGGCGGAACGCTCCATACCCAAGACTCCGTCCCTCGGTCCAACCATACCTACATCCGTTACATAAGCTGTACCGGCAGGAAGCACACGGTGATCGTTAGTCTGAACGTGAGTGTGCGTCCCGACAACTGCGGATACACGGCCGTCCAGATGCCAACCCATCGCTATTTTCTCAGAAGTCGTTTCCGCGTGGAAATCAACAAAAATGTACTTGTATTTCTTTTTGGCCTCTTCCAATATCTCATCCACCTTGTTAAATGGACAATCGATAGGCGGCAGGAAGGTACGACCTTGGAGATTTATCAGTAAAATTTCCTGATTTTTCACTTTGAGGACCGTATATCCCAGACCCGGCGTACCTTCCGGAAAGTTAGCCGGACGTACCATCTTCACCTCATCATCAATGAAATCAAAAATTTCTTTCTGATCCCATGTGTGATTTCCAAGTGTAATGCCGTCTATGCCAAGCTGATACAGCTCTTTGGTTATTTGTGCGGTAATTCCCCGGCCTCCGGCTGCATTCTCGCCATTGGCGATAAATACGGCATTCGGGTATTTCAATTTAAGTTTCGGAACCATCGTCTTAACGGCCTGACGGCCGACTGAACCAACTATATCTCCAATAAATACGATTTTAATAATCTCTCACCCTGCCTGTCTCTCTATATTTTCGGCTACAAAAAGGAAAAGTGGCTTAGCAGCCACTTTTCCTAAGTATACTTCTTTTATTTAGCGTATTCAACCGCTCGTGTTTCACGGATGACTGTAACTTTGATATGACCCGGGTAGTCCAGCTCGTTCTCGATCTTCTTCGTGATATCACGTGCAAGTCTGAACGCCTCTGCGTCATCGACTTTCTCAGGTTGAACCATCACACGAACTTCACGTCCTGCTTGAATCGCATACGATTTCTCTACGCCTTCAAACGATTCGGAAATGCCTTCCAGCTTCTCCAGACGCTTGATGTACGTTTCGAGTGTCTCACGACGCGCTCCAGGTCTTGCTGCAGACAGAGCATCTGCCGCACCTACGAGCATCGCAATGACGGAAGTAGCCTCCACATCGCCGTGATGAGAAGCAATCGCATTGATAACGACCGGATGCTCCTTGTACTTCTTGCCGATCTCTACGCCGATCTCAACGTGTGACCCCTCAACTTCATGATCAAGCGCTTTACCGATGTCATGAAGAAGGCCTGCACGTTTGGCCAGCGTTACGTCCTGGCCAAGTTCCCCGGCCATCAGTCCGGAGAGATAAGCAACTTCCATGGAGTGCTTGAGCACGTTCTGACCGTAGCTTGTACGGAACTTGAGACGACCCAGAATCTTGATCAGATCCGGATGCAGCCCGTGCACGCCCACTTCAAACGTAGCTTGCTCGCCATATTCGCGAATCCGCTCATCTACTTCTTTACGCGACTTCTCCACCATCTCTTCGATACGAGCCGGGTGAATTCGACCGTCAGCAACTAGCTTCTCTAGTGAAGTACGAGCAATCTCCCTGCGGATCGGATCAAAGCCGGAGAGGATAACTGCTTCAGGAGTATCATCGATAATAAGATCAATCCCGGTCAGTGTCTCCAGAGCGCGGATGTTGCGGCCTTCACGGCCGATAATACGGCCCTTCATTTCTTCATTCGGCAGACTTACGACAGATACCGTTGTCTCTGCCACATGATCAGCAGCACAGCGTTGAATGGCCAGCGTGATAATCTCACGCGCTTTCTTGTCGCCTTCTTCTTTGGCTTGCTGTTCAATTTCTTTAATAAGCTGTGCGGTTTCATGACGAACTTCCTGCTCGACTCCAGTAAGGATAATATTCTTAGCCTCTTCCATTGTCATACCGGAGATCCGCTCGAGTTCAGAGACTTGTTTGCGATACAATTCATCAATCTGATTCTGCGTCTCTTCAATTCTCTTCTCTTTGTTGGCTACTTGCTCTTCTTTACGCTCAAGAGATTCTAATTTTTTATCCAGCGATTCCTCTTTTTGCAACAATCGTCTTTCATGTCGTTGTGCTTCATTTCGACGTTCACGAGTGTCTTTTTCAGCTTCGGCCCGGAGCTTATGAACTTCATCTTTGGCTTCCAGAACCGTTTCTTTCTTCAGCGCTTCCGCTTCTTTGCGAGCACTTTCGACAATTTGTTCAGCGGCTGTTTCAGCACTGGAAATTTTCGCTTCTGCAAGAGACTTGCGGATAAAATAACCAATCCCTAAGCAAATAAAGCCAACAACGAGAATGATCAGGATCCAGATAATTGGATTCATCATGTCCACCTCCTCGTTGGTTACTCCAAGGTGTTAGCTTGGGATGATTCGGTTTTTTTAATCCGATATTCTTTTGTTCAAGCCCTAAGGACCACATTCCCCAGTAGGAAATGGTTCGGTTGGTTCATCCGTACAACGGGGGTTGTTCGGAACTACATGATGCAGAAGCAATCTTGGCGGAAATTGCTTCAGTCATTTGCCTCATAGAAAATCTGCATGATTTTTTATGAAAATATACACTTGTATTTTATCTTTTCCCAAATAACATTGTCAAGCTATGCCTGCTACTAATCCATCGTAGAGAAGCGAATTTAAGGACTATTCGTCCATGATATCAAAATCCTCATTGGATAGTGTGCGTACAACCTGGCTCGTTACTGAGGATGTATACCCTCGCCTAAGTAAAAAAGACGCGGTCTTCCGTTTGCGATCAATCGTTTCGCCAGAGGTTGTCTTCCATTTTTTGCGTCCGACTATCATAGCGCCTTCAAGCTCTTCTTCTTCGTCTACGCTGGATAACGCTTTCGAAATTTCGTCTTTTGATAGTCCTTTCTGGGCCAGCTCGTACCTCACCGCGTTGCGGCCTTTACGCTGATACTGAATACGCTGCTCGGTCCAAATCTTTGCGAACTCTGCATCGTCCAGATACTTCTGATCCTTCAGCCGGGTTATCGTCAGTTCGATAAGTTCATCTTCATAGCCGATTTCCTTAAGCTTACGGCGGACCTCTTGTTGAGATCTCGGCCTGACTGCAACAAACCGGACTGCTCGAAGGTAAGCATCATGCCGTTCGTCTTCACGGATTGCTTCCTCAAGCCACTTAGCATCCACTTGTTCGCCTTTCAGGAGCCGATATTTAATAAGCACATCCTCATGAACCGAACAGGTGTACTCTCCATTCACATGAACATTATATCTCCGCTTGTTTCTCTTTTGCTTCTCGATCATCGTAATGACAGAAGTGAGACTATTTTGTTCCACTTGTACTCTCCCCTATCCTTATCCCCATCGTTGTGTTTAATCGTTAAGAATAAAAGAAAAAGCTCCTAAAAGGAGCTCCATCCCAGGCTGCCGCGACACCATTTCATGCCCGACCCAACAGCCGTTCGGTTCTATTCTTCATCTTCAGAGAAAAGTGCAATTTCTTCATTCGGATCGTCTACATCCACGCCGCTATCAGGAACCTTCGTTGTCAGGTTGCTCGCTTCCCGGATCTTCAATTCGATTTCTCCGGCCATTTCCTTGTTTTCCTTAAGGAACTGCTTCGCGTTCTCGCGACCTTGACCAAGGCGTTCGCCGTTATATGAGTACCAGGCGCCGCTCTTGTTGACAATGTCAAGCTCTGTCCCGATATCAATAATACTGCCCTCGCGGGAAATACCTTCACCGTACATGATATCGATCTCCGCTTGTTTGAAAGGAGGAGCGACCTTATTCTTTACAACTTTAACACGAGTGCGGTTACCAACCATGTCATTGCCTTGTTTAATTGTTTCAATACGCCGAACGTCAAGACGGACCGTCGAGTAGAATTTAAGCGCGCGTCCGCCTGGAGTCGTCTCCGGATTACCGAACATAACGCCGACTTTCTCACGAAGCTGGTTAATGAAAATCGCAATAACTTTCGATTTGTTGATAGCTCCGGACAGCTTACGCAGTGCCTGAGACATCAGACGTGCTTGAAGACCCACGTGAGCATCGCCCATCTCGCCTTCAATTTCAGCTTTAGGTACCAGCGCTGCTACGGAGTCGATAACGATAATATCGACAGCTCCGCTTCGAACGAGCGCTTCAGCGATCTCAAGAGCCTGTTCACCGGTGTCCGGCTGAGAGAGCAGCAGTTCATCGATGTTGATCCCGAGCTTACTCGCATAAAGAGGGTCGAGTGCGTGCTCCGCATCAATAAAGGCTGCTTGTCCGCCGGTTCTCTGCACTTCTGCGATCGCATGCAGGGCAACGGTTGTTTTACCGGATGATTCCGGGCCATAAATTTCGATGATTCTGCCCCGAGGGAATCCCCCGGTTCCGAGTGCTATATCCAAAGCAAGCGAGCCGCTAGGTATGGTCTCCACCTGCATATGTGTTGATTCTCCGAGTTTCATGATCGAACCCTTGCCAAACTGTTTCTCAATTTGGCGTAATGCCATTTCTAATGCGGCACGACGATCTGACAAAACACTCACTTCCTTTTACTTTGATAGGTCTATCATACCTTCTTTTTGACGCGTTGCCAAGCATTTTTTCGAACATACATTCGTTTATTTTATGACACCCATTTATCCGGCCGCTAAAAAAATAAAAACCGCAGCAAAGATAAATTCTTCGCTACGGTTCTTCCGTTAACATAAGCTCATTATACTGCACAGTCCGATTGAATTCAACACTATTCTGCAATTAATCGTCTGATTTGACAAGTTTCCACAATTCATACAGCGCGCTCTTCGCGGCACGCAACTTAATCGTCTCGCGGAGCCCCGGCAGCTGCAATCGCCGTATATGAATATCGCCGTTCTTGCAGCCGACGCCGACATAGACGAGTCCGATCGGTTTACCCTCAGACATCGTGGGCCCCGCTACACCTGTAACGGATACCGCATAATCGCAGTCAGTCTTCTCCAGTAAGCCGCGAACCATAGCTTCCGCGGTTTCAGGACTAACCGCCCCAGGGGCGTCTTCCCCTTCCAGAGTCTCGACTGGTACATTCAGCATACTATGCTTAAGCTCATTGGAATAACTTACAACGCCTCCCAAGAAGACGGAGGAACGGCCGGGCACGGAAGTGATCAGATCACTGAGAAGGCCGCCTGTGCAGCTCTCGGCTGTCGTGAGTGTCTGATTGCGGGATTGCAGAGCGGCCAGCACCACCTCTTCGATAGGCACATCTTCCTGTGCATAGATGTGTTCCCCGACTCTATTCCGGATCTCTTCCTCAATCTCCGCCATTTTGCGCCAGGCTTCTTCTTCAGATTGCGCTTTGGTCGCTAAGCGGATCGTCACTTCCCCTTCTTTGGCATAGGGGGCAATCGTAGGGTCCGTCTGTTTCTCTATCAGGTCGAACAGTTTATGCTCCAGCGTCGATTCCCCTATGCCCGCAAATTTAAGCATCTTAGAGTGGAGAGGAAGCTCGTCTGTCATAATGCCGCTGAGCCAGTGCTTCGCGTAACGTTCAAACATCGGCTTCATTTCCTTTGGAGGACCCGGCAGAAGCAGATAACGCGTTTCTTCATGAACAAGCCCTAATCCGATCGCGAGGCCCGTGTCATTCGGAATCGGCTCCGCTCCTTCAATCATATTCGCCTGCCTGGAGTTGCTTTCCACCATATGCAGCCCCTGAGAATTAAAGAGTTCCTGGATTTTCACCATAGTAGCTTCTTCCAGGTACAATTTCCTGCCCGTCATATCGGCAAGAACATCCTTAGTTAGATCATCGAGCGTCGGTCCTAGACCGCCGGTCATAATGACAAGATCGGCTCGGTTACCCGCCTGCTCCAGCGCTTCACGAATACGTGCGGGATTGTCACCGACTACCGTCTGAAAATAAACATCAATGCCTAGAAGAGCGCATTCCTGCGCCAAATACTGTGCATTCGTATTCAAAATCTGTCCCAGAAGCAGTTCTGTGCCGACAGCAATAATTTCAGCCTTCATGATCCATCCTCCTCCTTCTGATTGTCAAGCAGCGCCGAAATCAACGCTTATTAGCTTTGGAGACGAAGAAAACACAGCAGCATCACTGTGTTTTTTCGGTAAAATCGATCACATGCTTGTTCTTTACGAAATAGTCAATTCCAGAGTATACCGTAATAATAGCCGCAACCCATGTTGCGATTAAATCGAACGGTACGTCAATGAAAGCAAACGGGAAGTTATTGATCAGCAGTGCAATAATGGCCGTAATCTGGGCAGCTGTCTTAGCTTTCCCCCACTTACTAGCCATGATGACCGAGCCTTCCAGCAAGGCAATTTGCCTGAGCCCTGTGACAGCCCATTCCCGGCTAATGATCACGATAACGATCCAGGCATCGACTTTATCCATCTCAACCAGAGAAACGAGAACAGCCGTAACCAGAAGTTTGTCTGCAAGAGGATCAAGCAGCTTCCCTAAATTCGTTACCTGTTTATTCTTCCGGGCTATATACCCGTCAAGGCTGTCTGTGCTCGCCGCGATAATAAAAATCAGCGCAGCAATAATCTGATTATACGTTATAGTAAACGACGAAATCTCAATGTGCGGAAACTGGACGTTAACCAGCATGAAAAACATGATGATCGGCACTAAAAATATACGTGCCAGTGTGATTTTGTTGGCCAAATTCAAGCGATAACCTCCCCTGATAAATCGAATTCCAGAGAGTGGGTGACACGAACTTTAACCACCCCTCCTATTGGAACGTTGTGTCCGGAAACGAACACCTCTCCGTCAATCTCCGGAGCATCGTACTGGGAACGTCCGATATAAATATCGTTGCGACCGTCATATCGTTCGATCAGCACGTCCACGTTCTCGCCGAGACGGCGTCCTCCGCGCAAATTGGAAATTTCACGTTGAATTTCCATCAGCGTTGCGGCCCGGAATTCTTTGACCTCGTCCGGTACCTGATCGGGCAGCCGGGAAGCCGGTGTATCTTCTTCCATGGAATATGTAAACACACCTAAACGGTCGAATTGCATGTCCTTCACAAAGGCAACCAGGTGTTCAAAATCTTCTTCACTTTCTCCGGGAAATCCGACGATAAGTGAAGTCCGCAGGGCGGCACCGGGCATTCTGCTGCGAATCTTATGAATGAGCTCCCGAGCATCTTTTTCTCTACCCGGGCGCCTCATACGCTTCAAAATGGAATCGGAGCTATGCTGCAGAGGCATATCTATGTACTCGCAAATCTTCGGATTCGAAGCAATCGTATCGATTAACTCATCCGTAAAAAATCCAGGATAGGCATAGTGGAGACGGACCCATTCTATTCCTTCCACTTCACTGACACGATTAAGGAGCTCCGGGAGCATGAACATGTCATACAGATCCGTTCCATAGTTCGTCGAATCCTGGGCAATCAGACTGATTTCCTTGACACCCTGTGCGGCAAGCTGGCGTGTCTCTGCAAGAATCGAATCGACAGATCGGCTGCGGAATTTTCCCCGCATTATCGGAATCGAACAGAAGGTACAGGCATTATCGCAACCTTCTGCAATTTTGACATAAGCGGTATAACGCGGAGTCGACACTTTACGTGGAAGAGCCTGCTCATAATTAAAGATAGGGTTACCTACATAGACCGGTTTCTTCCCTTTAAGCGCTTCATCTACGATAGTATTGATATTGTGAAAGTCCCCTGTGCCCACAATTCCGTCTATCTCTGGCATTTCCAGCATCAGTTCTTCTTTGTAGCGCTGCGTCAGACAGCCCGATACGATCAGCGCTTTCAGATTCCCTGTTCTTTTAAGATCAGCCATATCCAGAATTGTATTCACGGATTCTTCTTTTGCCGCATCAATAAATCCACACGTGTTCACAATGATTATCGTAGCTTCTTCGTTAGTCTCCACCAGGTTGTAGCCACGCTGATCGATCAAGCCGGACATGATCTCCGAATCGACCAAATTCTTCTCACAGCCAAGCGTTACTACCTTAACCTTCTCCGTCATTCCGAAACCTCCAAACGTCATAGCGAAGCTATCCTAGACAAGTATAATACATGCGGATTCGGAGTGTCAAAACAACGAAACCCCCAGTATAACCCCTGCTAGACAAGGATCACCTGGGGATTTCTTCGCTTTACCGGAAATTATCGAACTGAAGATCGATTGCCAAATCCGCTCCTCTAAGCAGCTGCATGACTTTCTGCAAATCGTCCTTACTTTTGCCTGTTACCCGTATAGAGTCGCCTTGAATCTGGCTTTTAACTTTGAGCTTGGAATCACGGATCATAATGTTAATTTTCTTGGCAATGTCTCCTTCGATTCCCTGCTTGAGCTTAACCCTTTGACGGACTGCCCCTAAGGAAGCGGGCTCGATTTTGCCGTATTCCAGGTTCTTGAGGGCAATGCCCCGCTTAGCCATTTTGCCGTGTAGAATATCTATTACATTCTGAAGTTTGAAATCATCGTCGGAAAGCAGCACTAGTTCGTCTTTCTCTAGGGTGATTTCACTTTTACTGTTCTTAAAGTCAAAGCGGGTCTCGATCTCCCGTCTAGCCTGCTGAATAGCATTGTTCAGTTCCGGCATATCTAATTTGGATACAATATCAAATGAACTCTCTGAACTCATGACTCTCGTCCTTCCCCTTACATGAAAGATTTTCTGATATAACGCGAATCGTTTATTGTAAATTGATTTTGATGTTTTTAGGATTAGACGTATCCCCTACGTTCAATTCTTGGCCGTTTACGGTGATTTTGGCCGCCATGGCAGAACCGACACGAATTTGAGCCGAGGATGTCAAAGAGAACGTTGCATCTGCACCCTGCTTAAGGGTGTCCTGCTTTTCCATTTTCTTGGCTCCGTTAACAATGGAGTCTACCCTATACCAGCACTGGGCACCGGAAGCCGTGACGACAATATCCAGTTTCCCGCCTGACGCGGTATACGTATCCAGCGATTTCTCGCTACTGACAAGCGTCAGAGATGTCGCCGGGGTCGGAGTAGGCGTTGGCGTCGGCGTAACCGTTGGTGTCGGAGCCGCAGAAGCCGTGGGCGATCCTGCATTCGGGGCTGCGGTCGCGTTAGGATCCGCTTTATCCGTTACACGGACCGGATCACTGATACTTCCTTCATTCGGCCCTTTATTGTTCATGACGACGAAATAATAAACGATCGCACCAATCAATACGACAAAAGATATGACCATGACAGTTGAAGCCCAGCGGCTCAATCTGTCCGTATTTCTGGCAGACGAGCTGCGCCTCGGTGTACGGATGGTTTCGACAGCCGGCTCTGGAGGAGCCGCGGGTATCGTTCCCTGGTACATGTTCAGCACCTCGTTAGGATCGAGACCTACCGCTTCTGCATAACTTTTAATAAACGCTCTCACATAAAAACTGCCGGGTAACACTTTATAATTGCCCTCTTCGATTGCTTCAAGATATCTGGTTCTAATCTTGGTAATCTCCTGCAAATCGTCGAGTGACATCTTCTTCTCTAATCGGGCCTGTTTCAATCTTTGACCGAGTTCCGACATGTTCTCACCTCCACAAATTCAGCGTCTTTTCAGTAGACGAATGAAACCTTAAAAGGGTTCCGTATTATAAGTAAAACTGTCATAATTGATTTCCTCATCCGGATTGTTTCTAAGCTCAATGATATAGTTGAAATCGTTGTACGTGTAATGGGATTCTTTGATAAAGATATCGGGATGTTCAATAACTTTGGTAGAAGGCATCGCCATAATTTCCTGCAGCAAGGCAAAATGCTTCTCGTTAGAGCGGATGGTAGATACGATCCCATCGATAATAAATACGTTATTATTCGACATTTCATCTTCGGACATCTGGCTTCTTACGGTCTGTCTTAACAAAGTCGATGAGACAAAAGACCAGCGTTTATTGGAGCAGACGCTCCCCGCAATAATAGACTCTGTTTTGCCTACACGAGGCATTCCCCTGAGACCGATCACCTGATTGCCTTCGCGTTTAAAAACTTCTCCGAGAAAATCAACAAGTAAACCGAGTTCATCTCGGGTAAACCGGAAGGTTTTACGGTCATCTGAATCCCTTTCGATATATCTTCCATGCCTGACGGCAAGAATATCAACTAATTTGGGAGTACGAAAAGCGGTTATTGTGATATTATCCACTTTTTTCAACATTTTACCCATTAATTCAATTTTCTCATCATCATTCGTTTGCAGAAGCATGCCCCGTGTCCGGTCTTCAACACCGTTAATCGTGACAATGTTAATATCGAGCATACCCATCAGTGAAGCGATGTCCCCCAGCAGACCCGGGCGGTTCTTATGTATTCGGTATTCCATGTACCATTCTTTGACTTCCAACAACAAACACCTCTTTTACATGGTACGAATTTTAACATTCCGAGATAATAATTCTACAACGTTTGACAAAGTCCTGCCACTTTATTTGTAGGAACAGCTTTTTTCCCAACCAAATTGTACCTGAAGGATGGAACAGGTTTCTATACCCCTCTGGCTCCTTCTTGAATCAAAACCAGCTGTCTTCGCGACCGATGCGGCGCACTTCATATCCGGCTATCGCAAGGCATGGAAAAGCCCCGCATCAAAGGGGGCTCTTTTATATCCATTCATCTATTCTACTCTTTATTGACCAATTTGACCATTAAACGCGCCATAACTTTGCGCTCACTTTCATCGCCTGCATCCCAGAGCTCTTTGAGCACGCGCTCCTCGCCGTTCTCCGGATCTACTTTATCTGCAAGAAACTCACCGATCTGGTAAGCAAGCTTGGAGATTTTCTCATCATCCAGACCGACTTTCTCAGCCTGATCCACACGCTGTGCAAGAAACTCTTTCCACTTATCGAATACGGTCAGTACAGTAGACATGGGCTTACCTCCTTTAATTGATCAAGACGTGCATCTGTAATATCTGCATCCTGACAATCAAATATTCGGAAGGTACGCCCGCCGGCTTAGGGAAATCAGGGAAATGGGATTTTTAAAAAGCAGGGATCAGATCAGGTAAGCCAGCCGCCATTGGGACTGATGATCTGGCCATTGATATAGCCTGACTCGGGCAGAGCCAGGAAGTATACGAGCGATGCGATTTCATCAGGGGCCGCAAAGCGTCCGGCTGGAATTTCGCTCGCAATCGCTTCTTTGTCAGCTGCATCGAAGCCTGACATCATATCCGTATCCACGGCTCCAGGTGCAACCGCATTAACCGTTATGCCCGATGGGGCCAGCTCTTTGGCCAGCGCTTTTGTAAAGGAATTAACCCCGCCTTTGGCGGTGGAATAAAGTACTTCGCAGGATGCCCCGGAAATTCCCCATATGGAAGACACGTTAATGATCCGGCCGTATTTCTGCCGGATCATCCGTTCCATAAACACCTGGCTGCACAGGAATGTGCCTTTGAGGTTCACAGCCATAACTTCGTCCCAATCTTCATCCGTAACGTCCGATAAGAGGCCATAATGGGATATTCCAGCATTATTGACAAGCACATCGGGCATAAAGCCCCGAGCCTCTAATTTATCGCGCATAGCTTCGATTTGTTCCCGGGACCTAAGGTCCGCACTCACTGTCATCACTTTAGCCCCGTGATTCATACAGCGGCGGGCTACCTCATTGGCTGATTCATGCGAATGCAAGTAATGAATGACCACGTTCAATCCGAGTGTAGCGAAGCGCTGGGCAATCGCGGCTCCAATGCCGCGACTGCCTCCCGTAACTAATACAGTCTGCCGGGTGAACGGCCTTACCGCACTCAAGACCGCTCGCTCCGGACGATCGATACGGCGAAGCGGCTCCAATCCAAATGTTCGCGCAGCCGCTGCTCCGCTTCTTCTTTCGTTATGGATTCATACGTCTGAAGGATGTTAAACATATCCGCACCTTTGAACAAGTATCGGGTAAATTCATTCGTAATGGCTTCAGGCGAATTAAGCATGCGGAGGAATCCGCCTATCTTCTTCCGGCGGCTTCTTTCGAATGATTCCTCGTTCAATCCTTCTTCTTTGATCCGGCTCAGCTCTTCCTTGATCCGCGCAAGAAGCAAATCGGGATCTTTCGTATCGCCGCCCATTGCGGAGAAGGCATACTCAGGTGATGAGTTATACTCATGACTGAAGCTGTCCGATATCAAGCCTTCATTATACAGTTTCTGATAGATCGGCGAGCTCGCACCCAGAACAACTTCCAGGACCAGCTTCGTAGTAAGCTCGCGTCTGAGGATCGCTTGCCCTTCCTCATTGAGCGCCTTTTCTTTAAACCCGAACAAGCACTTAGGCAAAGAAACAGGCAGTATTGTCTCTTTGCGTTCTTGGAATACAGCTTCCGGTTCACTCTCAAAATACCGGTGAATTTCACCCTGGGGTTCAAATGTTTTGGACGCTTGGTTTTTTTTAATATGCTCAATTACTTCCTCGGCCTCTACTCCTCCTGCTATGAACACGGTCATATTGCTGGGATGGTAGAACGTGTGGTAGCAATCATACAAGGTATCCTTCGTAATTTGAGAGATGGATTCGATTGTCCCCGCAATATCTATCCGCACCGGATGCTTGCTGTACAAAGCTTCAATCAGCCCGTAATAGGCCCGCCAATCCGGATTGTCGCGGTACATATTGATTTCCTGACCGATAATCCCTTTTTCCTTTTCTACATTTTCCTCTGTAAAATAAGGGTTCTGAACAAAATCGATCAAGGTCGTTATGTTCTCATAGATGCTCTCTGTTGCGGAGAAAAGGTAAACGGTTCTTTCAAAGCTGGTAAAAGCGTTCGCCGAAGCTCCGCGCGAAGCAAAGGTAGCGAAAATATCACCCGTGGGCTCCTCAAACATTTTATGCTCCAGGAAATGAGCAATGCCGTCCGGCACTCGTATTTCGGGACCGCCTTCTACCTGAAAATGATTATCAATCGAACCATAGCGAGTTGAAAATGTTGCATAGGTTTTTTGAAAACCTTCTTTGGGCAGGACATACACGTGAAGACCGTTCGGGAGCTTTTCTTCATAAATGGTTTCATTTAAATGGGGATAGGGAATGATGTTCACTTCGCTTCCTCCTTTTCATCCCGCAGAAAATAAATGGTGTCCAGGAAAACCCCAACAGCTGCCTGCTGAATCTCCGAAATATCTACACGGTTAATTTCGTCAATTAAACCTTGAACCGAACGCTCGCGTCCGGAAAGTACTGCGTTGAAGTCAAAAGCGATCTGCTCGAATGCAGAGTCATCAATTTCGCGGAGCTGATTTGAGATCATTGCCCGGGTCTGGCTAAGCTCAATATCGCTAATAACTCCCGCCTTCATATCTTCCAGTTGTTTGCGAATAATGGTGACGGCCTGCTCGTAATTCTGAACTTCAATTCCTGATTGAATCGTCAGAATTCCCTTGTGTCCATCAAGCCGGGATGAAGCGTAGTAAGCAAGACTCGCCCTTTCACGCACATTAAGAAACAGTTTGGAGTGCGGGTAACCGCCGAGAATACCGTTATACATAAGCGCTGCTGCATAGGCGTCATCCCCGTAGGTTATCGACGTGCGAAGACCCATATTCAGCTTACCTTGGCTGACCGGGAGCTTCTCCACGACCACATTCGTGTCCCCGCTTCTTCTGACAGGAGTGCTGCGACGGTAGCTAGGATTAGTTTCCCGGTCCAGACGGAACGAGTTCTTAACCATCGCTTCCACTTCAGCAAGCGTCGTATTGCCTACAACATACAGATCAATAGGAGCTTCGGCAAGCCAGTTCTGGAAGTGGGTATACAGAGATTCAGGCGAGATATCTGCAATTTCGTCCAATTGTCCTAAGGGATGCAGCCTGTACGGTTCATCCTTGCACATTTCGGCGATACATCGCTCAGCAGCGTAACGAATTTTATCATTAACGATCGATTCAATTCTTTTGTGAAGCGTCTCTTTCTCAGCATCGACATATTTAGGGAGCAGTGCATCTCCCTCCGTAACAGGCTTCGTTATAACTTCACCGAGGAAATGAAGTGCCTGTTCAAGAAGTGGTTCATCCGAAGATACGAACCGGTCATTAATGATGTCCATGCGAAATTGGACGATCTGGTAATCGCCCCTCTTGTAAATATCGAAACCGAATCCAGCTCCGTACAGATCATCCAGACGCTCCCGGAATTGTCTGGTGTCCGGATAACGATCAGTTCCTCGTCTCAGTACAAACGGAACCAGCGCAGTCGGCGTCACCTCTTCTTCGGAAAGCGGCCGGCCTATGTAAGCAGAAATCGCAAATGTTTTATATCGGTCTGTCGGCAGCACATGCAAACGTATCTGATTAAGGGTACTGCGCTCAAATTGTGGTTTTCTCAATGCTGGCATTCTCCCTTCGCAACCTTCATTGGTCTACCTTATTCGGGCATCCATCCGGCTATAACCATTATATTGCCGGGTAAACAGAAGAAGCAACCCAACGGTCACTTCCCCCATAGTGCTATTTAATTTTACAGCCATTATTTACAGAAAATATGCTTGCCGATTGTTTTCACCTGCGGTCTCGACCAAATCCATTTGGATGTCGCCGTTTCCGGATTGAAGTAATATTCACAGCCGCCGGTAGGGTCCATTCCATTAATCGCGTCTCTGACTGCTTTACGTGCCGTTTCGTTCGGTTTGAGCCAAATTTGTCCGTCGTCTACAGCTGTAAAAGCACCCGGCTGGAATATAACGCCCGAAACGGTATTAGGGAAGCTGGCGGAGTCAACCCGGTTTAAAATAACCGCCGCTACGGCAATTTGACCAATGTAAGGCTCACCACGGGCTTCGCCGTATACGGCATTTGCCATCAAGTCCAGATCCGCTTTCGAGAAACCTTTGTGACTGGTCGGAGTCAAATTGGCGCTGGATGAAGCTGCGCCTTGTCCCCCGGACTCAGGTTTGGCTTGGTTGGCTTGACCAGTTTCCGGTGCGGCAGGTTTCCAGCTTTTCGTGGCTTCCCACAGTTTCAGCTTTGTTTTGGGTCCGACGTGCCCGTCAACCTTTAATCCAAAATCGCCTTGGAACCACTTCACAGAGCGAAGCGTTCTCCAGCCGTAATCTCCATCTACCTTCCCCGTATAGAATCCGAGAAATTTAAGTCGCCCTTGCAGTTCATACACGTCGGAGCCCTTAGCTCCGTATTTGATGTTGTTCTTGCTGAACGTCTCCTCGGACGTTACATGCTGTTTAACCTGAAAGCCTGCAAACAAGGTAAGCATCACGCATACGGTAATCAAGATCAATCGTTTATTCATGCTCCATAATCAACCTTTCTCTCATGATGACTGACTGTTAGTGATTATTATGAGAAAGGAGGAAACGTTCTATACACAGAAGAAAGCCCTGCCTGTGGTCAGGCAGAGCTTTCCAATTCGCATAGTGATCAGGATGATATCCGGTTGTGCTGGTGTTGTTCCTGGGATATAAGAACTTCGCGCGGCTTACTTCCTTCGTGAGGACCGACAATACCATTAGATTCCATGGAATCGATTAGCCTTCCCGCCCGGGCGTAACCGATCCGCATACGACGCTGGAGCAGGGATGCGGATGCCTGCTTGGCATCGATGACAATTTGAACGGCCTGTTCATACAATTCGTCGCCGAATTCGTCCTGGGATTCCGGCTGCTCTTCGATCTGAGGCACCATTTCTTCCGAATAATTCGCTTCCTGCTGCGTTCTTACGAAGTTAACAACCGTCTCCACCTCTTGGTCGGACAGAAAAGCTCCCTGCACACGCACAGGCTTGGAAGCCCCTACAGGCAAGTACAGCATATCTCCCCGGCCCAGCAGTTTCTCCGCTCCTACCATGTCGAGAATTGTACGGGAATCGACTTGTGACGAGACTCCGAACGCAATACGCGATGGAATATTGGCCTTGATAACACCTGTAATGACATCGACAGACGGCCGCTGCGTTGCAATAATCAAGTGAATTCCCGCCGCCCGGGCCATCTGGGCTAACCGGCAAATGGCATCTTCCACATCATTGGCGGCTACCATCATAAGATCGGCTAACTCATCTACAATGACGACAATGTAAGGAAGAGGCGCTTCGGTGCCATGCTCGATGAGCATAGCGTTATACCCTTCTATATTTCGTGTCCCGCTTTTGGAAAACAATTCATACCGTTTTTCCATTTCGACCACGACCTTCTTGAGTGCAAGCGAAGCTCTGCGAGGGTCTGTAACAACGGGAGCCATCAAATGGGGAATACCATTGTAGACATTAAGCTCAACCATTTTGGGATCCACCATCAGAAATTTCACTTCGTTCGGTTTGGCTTTATACAGAATACTTGTGATGATGCCGTTAATACATACCGACTTACCGGAACCGGTCGCTCCGGCTACCAGCAAGTGAGGCATTTTGGCGAGATTACCGACAATCGGTTGTCCGGAGATATCTCGGCCCAGAGTAACGGATAACCGGGAACTGGCCTCCTGAAAAGCTGACGTCTCCATCACTTCCCTCATCGTCACGATGGACACCTCGGAATTCGGCACTTCAATCCCTATTGCAGATTTGCCCGGGATCGGCGCCTCCATCCTTATATCTTTTGCGGCCAGAGCAAGCGCAATATCGTCAGTCAAACTGACGATACGGCTGACCTTCACACCCACATCAGGCTGGATTTCATATCGGGTAACAGCAGGACCGCGTACAACTTCAAGCACTTTGGCTCTCACTCCGAAGCTTTCCAGCGTAGCTTCCAGCTTACGGGCGTTCGACTTATAATCGGCCATCTCGGACCCCTTGCCCGCTGCAGGCTTGGACAATAGCGTTAAAGAAGGCAGATCGTACGGAGGCAGTACAGGCGGTGTGGCGCTCGCACCGACATTTAAGTCTAACGGTTCCTCTGGACCCTCTTCTATTGACGCAGCCGTATTGCTACCGGCCGCTGGAGAAGCGGCTGAAGCACCTGCCGCCGCGGGCACAGCAGAAGAAACGGATGGAATCACCTTTTCTTCTCGCTGTACCTGCTCTTGGAAATCGCGGAACACCGTCGAAAATTCTCTATCTTGAGCAAGTGCTGTATTCTCATCTTGATCCATACTGCCTGCATCAGCCTTGTAAAGCACCTGCTCGGCAGTTTGCGGTGATGCAGCCGCACCGTTTACAGGGATGTCTTGATCATCTTCGTATCCATACCCTTCCGTTTCCTCCTTAGGCTGCTTGAGAAGCTGAAGGAACCTCGGTTTCTTGCGTTTGGATTCGGGACGATACGTTTCTTCATCAAACTCATCATCGTAAGGAATCTCTGCTTCCCTGCTGACCTTCCCTTTACTTTTGGAGCCGGAAGCTGAGACCGATCTGCTGTTTTCTCTCGCAGCCGCTCTGCGCTCTTTCTGCCAAACTTCCAGCTTTTTACCCAGCAAAGTAAAAAAACGTTTGAAACGCGCCCGTACTTTTTGCACGAAATCGACATAAGACAAATTTGTAATAAGAATCAATCCAATTGCAAACAATGCGATTTGTACGAGACTTGCACCCACCTCATCAAATAAGAAATAGAGCAGGCTATAAATCACCGCCCCGATCATGCCGCCGCCAACATCGTTAACGAGTATGTTCCCGCCTGCAGGCTGTAAGCCCTGCTTAAGCGCTTCCCAAGTCAGGGTAAGGACAGATGAGGCTGTATAGTCTTTATTAGGAAACAGCTGCGAGAATAGACGGATATGATTCATGACAAGAAGACCCGCCACAATTAACAACACCCCTGTTTTGCGGGTTGTCCATCGTGAGGGCCATGAACGCTTTACCATAACATGAAGAGCTATGTATATACAGACCAGCGGGATCAGAAAGTCCCACGTACCTATGAAAAAGCGGCAGACATAATGAAAAGCACGTCCAACATGGCCTTCCCGTGCCAGTGCAATCACCGAGAAAATCAGAATCAAAATACCATACAGCTCGTACATCAAATTTGCTTTAATCGTCTTACTTTTTTTACGGCGTTTTGCCACTCTATTCCACCTCCGATATGTCATTATACCATAGTTTCGGGAGGCGGAATACGGGCGGCAGTTCCTACACGAAAGGGAAAGCAGGCTTGCTCTCCAGCACATTTCCGGGTGCCAGACCCGGGTTCAGATAATGGCTGGGATCGGGGCTGTAAAGGCGGATAATGCGGACACGGCCTTCCTCTACCGGCTCCACCTGCATAAGCACACCCCCTACTTCAATATCGCGAAAAGCAGGCTTGTTATCCTCCCATCCTTCGTATACCAGCTCTTCCGGCACTATCGAATAGTGCGTCATGCCTTTGCTCCTCCTTTGGAAGCCTTTCGCTCTTCAATCCGGCGGTTTAACTCGGCAATAGCCTGTCCGATCCCGCCAACCTCATCGATCAAGCCATACTTTACAGCATCGGAACCGATTACGGTTGTTCCTATATCTCTTGTTAGTTCTCCCGTTTTAAACATCAGTTCTTTAAACTGTTCTTCCGATATTCGTGAATGCTTGATAACAAATCGAGTCACACGTTCCTGCATCTTCTCCAAATATTCGAACGTTTGCAATACACCGATGACAAGCCCTGTCAGACGTATCGGGTGAATCGTCATGGTTGCTGTTTCCGCAATAAAGGATTTATTGGAGCTGACCGCTATCGGAACTCCTATACTATGGCCCCCTCCAAGGACAAGCGTTACAGTCGGCTTAGATATCGTCGCAAGCATTTCTGCAATAGCAAGTCCAGCCTCCACATCCCCGCCGACCGTATTTAAGATAACAAGAATGCCTTCAATTTTGGGATTCTGCTCAGCGGCAACCAGCTGCGGGATCAAATGCTCATACTTGGTCGTTTTATTCTGTGGAGGAAGCACAATATGTCCTTCAACCTGCCCGATAATCGTCATGCAGAAAATATTTGACTCACCGGCAGGGGTACTCGTTTGTCCAAGCTGCTGTATAGTCTCCACAACTGCAAGCTTTTTTTGCTCTTCCGTGATTTGCTCTTCCGATTTGGGAGGAGGTTCAGCATTTGAAAATGATTCCTTCCGATAAGGAACCGATCCATCCGAAACGCGGTTCACAACCGAAGCTGCATAAGAAGATCCGCTCTGATGCACAGGTGCACGAGTGTTCATGTTAGGTGTGTATCCTAAGCCCATGTAGGCATGCTCCTCTTCGGTAAAACTCTGAGCTTGAGCATTTCCATTAACAGTAGAGTTCGGCTGGCTGATCAAGCTGCCGCCACCATTCCCATTCAGCATCGTCCTGTTAACGGAATTGCCCGGGATTAATGTATTAGGAGAAAACGCTGCAAGGCCTCCGGAACTATTTCGTGGATCGTACGTTAAATTATCCGTTGAACCGTAATCCTGACTCCGCCCTTCATTACCTGAACCGGAATTTGAGTGATAGATTGCACCACTCGAGTAAGAAGCGGGATTTGTGTTGTTCAGCCCGTTTACCAAGTTTCCCGTATTAGCTCTATAAGTTTGGCCGCCATTTGAATACGGATCGGAATGAAGTGAATTTCGCACCGGATTCCTATCTGTCCTGTTTGGGTTGCTGCCTTGTCTTTCTGCCCGGTAACCTGCTCCATAAGGCTGACCGTCGCGCTGATTTCCATAACCCATGCCCATTCCTCCTAGTCGTAATCCATCTTAGTGTAGGCTTTAGAAGCACCAATTTATTCATTTTTTTAGAATCCATTTCTTTTTACCGGAGAAAAAAACATTAAAAAAGCCCTCTCCAATTAAGGAGAGAGCTTGTTGGGTTTTGGGTTAAGTGACTAGCTTTGAGAGACTAGACTTCCATGATGATTGGAAGAATCATTGGTCTTCTTCTGGTTTGTTCATATAAAAATCGTCCAAGTGCGTCCTTCACATGTGTTTTCAGTGAGGCCCATTCATTTACGTTATCATTCATTAATTTGTTAAGCGTACTCGTCACAATACGGTTCGCTTCATCAAGTAAACCTTCGGATTCGCGGACATATACAAATCCGCGGGAAATAATGTCCGGACCGGATAGAATGGTCCCATCCTGCTTGCTGAGTGTTACCACGACGACCAGAATGCCGTCCTGGGAAAGCAGTTTACGATCACGCAAGACGATGTTTCCTACGTCACCAACACCAAGTCCGTCGATCAGAATATTACCTGCTTGTACTCTCGCTCCCTTGCGAGCCACTCCGCCTTGAATTTCAACTGTGTCTCCATTGTCCAAGATAAAGATATCTTCTTGAGCAACGCCGACCGATTCGGCTAGTTGTCCGTGTAAACGAAGCATACGGTACTCACCGTGAATCGGAATAAAATATTTAGGCTTCATCAGGTTGAGCATCAATTTCAACTCTTCCTGACTGCCGTGTCCAGATACGTGAACACCCGTTTTGGATCCTGGTCCGTAGATGACATCAGCTCCAAGGCGGAACAGTTCATCTACCGTGCGACCTACATAGCGCTCATTGCCTGGAATAGGAGTGGCCGCAATAATTACTGTATCACCGGGCAGAATATCTACTTTGCGGTGAGTCGAGCGGGCCATACGGGTTAGAGCAGACATCGGCTCTCCCTGGCTTCCCGTACAAAGAACAACTACGCGGTCGGCAGCCATGCGATTTACTTCCTCGGGCTCTATCAGCATTCCGTCCGGAACTCGCAGGTATCCAAGCTCTGATGCGATGGAAACCACATTAACCATACTACGGCCAATTACCGTTACTTTACGGCGAGTCGCTTCAGCCGCGTCAATAACCTGCTGAACACGGTGAATGTTAGATGCAAAAGTCGCAATAACGACACGCTGCTTCGCTTTACGGAATACTTCCTCGATGGTAACGCCTACGCTTTTCTCAGAGCCGGTAAACCCTGGTTTCTCGGCATTCGTACTGTCGGAAAGAAGGGCAAGGACGCCTTTCTGACCGATTTCGGCCATCCGGTGAAGATCAGCATACTGATCATTAACCGGTGTCTGGTCGAATTTAAAGTCTCCGGTGTGCACTACGACGCCCTCGGGAGTTTCAAGTGCAATCCCCACGGAATCTGGAATACTGTGGTTGGTTCTGAAGAACGTAGCTGTAATCGTTCCCAAATTAAGCTCTGAATCCGCATTGATCAAAATCCGCTTGGTTTCCCCGAGCAAATTGGCTTCCCTCAGCTTGTTCTCCACTAGTCCAAGTGTCAGCTTAGTGCCGTATACCGGCACATTCAGATGTCTCAGTACATAAGGGAGTCCGCCGATATGGTCTTCATGACCATGGGTTAACAAAATGCCGCGAACTTTGTCTTTGTTTTCCAGCAGATAATTGATATCCGGGATCACAATGTCGATTCCTAGCATATCTTCCTCTGGGAACTTCAAACCGCTATCGACCACCACAATATCATTCGCATACTGCACCACATACATATTTTTACCGATTTCACCCACGCCGCCGAGGGCAAAAATCAGAACTTTATCGTTATTTTTCTTAGACAACAAACTTACCTCCTCGAGTTGTTTTGACGACGATTTTTATAATGAAACCGAACCAGTCACTTGCCACCATTATACAGGAAAGAACTACCCGATTACAAGTTCGCTCGTATGTGAAATGTATTGTCTCCCAAAATAATAAAACCGATGCCCCGTGGCACCGGTTTTTTATGGTTGTATTACTTGATAAGAGAGGCGACAAACTTCTCGTCTTCATCATTTAATTGTACCAGCGGCAAACGTACTCCACCGGCATCAAAACCCTTTAGTTTAAGCGCGTATTTAACCGGAGCAGGACTTGGGGCACAGAACATGCCGGTCAGTACTGGAAGCAGTTCGGCGTTAATTTCCGCTGCTCGTTTGATATTACCCGAGGTGTAGGCTGCAATCAGTTCCTGCATTTCCTTGCCGACGACATGGCTCGCTACACTGATAATCCCGTGACAGCCTACAGCAACCGCAGGCAGTGTCATACTGTCCTCACCGCTGTATACCGTAAAGCCCTCTGCCGCTCCAAACACTATACGGGACAATTGATTCGTGTCCGCGCAATCTTTGGTCGCGACAATATTCGGGATCTGTGATAAGCGGATTGTCGTATCCGCATCAATATTAACGCCGGTACGTCCTGGAACGTTGTACAGGATAACCGGGAACTGTACCGCTTCAGTAACCGTCTTGAAATGCTGATACAAGCCTTCCTGAGTGGGCTTGTTATAGTAAGGAGCGACGAGCAATAGGGCATCAATACCGCCTTGTTTAACCACTTCTTTTGAAAACTCTATGGTATGAGCTGTGCTGTTGCTTCCTGTACCCGCAATGATTTTACAGCGACCTTGGGCATGTTTAGCGACTGCAGCAATCAGCTTCAGCTTCTCATTTTCCGTAAGCGTAGGCGATTCGCCCGTTGTTCCGCATACAACTATTCCGTCACTTTTCTGCTCATTAATAAGATAGTCGACCAGCGGTTCCACACGTGTCCAATCTATTTCAAGTTGATCATTAAATGGAGTTACCATCGCTGTAATTACTCTGCCGAAATCCACAACTTCCGCCCCCTACATTGACTACTTATGCAAATTAAAAGAATTGTGCAGTGCCCGTACAGCGCCAACCATGTCTTCTCCTTGAACGAGAATCCATATGGTGGTATTCGAATCAGCCGATTGCAGGATACGAATGTTCTGCTGTGTAAGCGACTCTACGATCCGAGCCATGACTCCCGGCACACCGTTCATTCCGCCGCCAATCACAGAGACTTTAGCGCATCCACTCAGTAAAGTGGGTTTAAAACCTAAACCGCGAAGGAGCTCGAGTGCCCGATCCGCAACATGATCAAATACGGTATAAACAACCCCCGAAGGATTAACGTTAATAAAATCCACACTAATGGAGTGCTGGGCCATGGTTTTGAAGACTTGCAGCTGCAAATCATACTGGCCTTCGACTGCAGGCACCTGAATTTGTGTGATTTGTCCGAAATGCGCAATTCCTGTCACATGACGGTCCTCCACTTTCTTCTCAGACGCATACAAGGATTCCGGATTCGTAACCAGCGTTCCTTCTTCTTTGGAAAAAGTCGAACGTACCCGGATAGGTACATTGGCCTGCATGGCAACTTCCACTGCCCGCGGATGAATCACTTTGGCCCCATTATGAGCCATATTGCAAATTTCAATATAACTGACGCGCGACAAAGGCTTGGCGTCTTCTACAATCCGCGGATCCGCCGTCAGAATACCATTGACATCGGTAAAAATATCGACAACCTCCGCTTTAAGGGCCGCACCAAGTGCAGTAGCGGATGTGTCGCTGCCGCCTCTGCCAAGCGTCGTAAATTCATGATCGGCTGTCTGTCCCTGGAAGCCGGCGACGATTACGACCTCACTGCGTTCCAGGTGCTCCACAATACGTTTGGGCTGTACCGAAACGATCTGGGCATTCCCATATGCGGCATTGGTTTCTATCCCCGCCTGCCCTCCGGTAAGTACAACGGAAGAAATGCCCGCAGCTTGAAGCATGCTGCACAAATTGGCTGCGGAGATCCATTCTCCGCAGCACATCAGCAAATCTTTTTCCCTTGCGGGAAGTGTATCTCCATTCTGCCGGATTAATCCCAGCAGAGTGTCAGTCGCATAAGGCTCGCCCTGCCGGCCCATTGCTGAAACAACGACAACCAACCGGCAATCTTCATTACGAGCATCTTGAATATGTGCCAACACGTGCTGTCTTGCTTCAGGTGTGGACAGGGAAGTTCCACCAAATTTTTGAACACGAATACGCATGTCCTTCCCCCGTTCCTATTCGCTTTGTCTAGTTGTTATTCATGCTGTGCCAAGGAATAAAAATTTTGAAAAGATGCCTTCGTTCACTTACTTCTGTTCTTGAGCGATATGTTCAGCAATCTGAACGGCATTCCAAGCCGCACCTTTAAGAAGGTTGTCGGATACGATCCACATGTTAAGTGCACGCGTGTTGTTCAGATCACGGCGAACACGGCCCACAAATGTTTCAAGCTTGCCTGCAGCATCAGTTGCCAGCGGGTATTGCTGTTCTTGCGGGTTATCCTGAAGAACGATACCCGGCGCATCCGCTATAAGTCTAAGAACTTCTTCCATCTCGAAGTCTTCTTTAAGTTCCACATAGACGGATTCGGAATGTCCGTATACAACCGGAATCCGAACGCATGTAGCTGTAACTTGGATGGATTCGTCCTGCATGATTTTCTTTGTTTCATTGATCATTTTCATTTCTTCATTCGTAAATCCATTATCGAGGAATTTATCGATCTGAGGGATCGCATTGAAAGCAATCTGATGTTTAACCGGCAATGATCCCACCGGCAAAATATCCGGGTTGACCGGATTCCCGGCTAATACTTCACGAGACTGGCGCAGCATCTCATCAATTGCCTTGCTGCCTGATCCGGATACGGCTTGATATGTAGAAACGATGATTTTGGAGATGCCGTAACGGTCATAAAGCGGTTTGAGCGCTGCAACCATTTGAATCGTAGAGCAGTTAGGATTCGCAATGATGCCTTTATGCTCTTGGATAGCATCAATATTAACTTCCGGAACAACCAGCGGAGTGTTAGGATCCATACGGAATGCACTCGTATTGTCGATACATACCGTACCGCCGGCAGCAGCGAGAGGAGCAAGCTCCTTGCTCACATCGCCGCCCGCGCTGAATAAAGCGATATCTACACCGTCGAAGCTTTGAGCTGTTGCCGCTTCGACGGTAACTTCTTTATCTTTGAATTTAATCTTAGTTCCTGCTGAACGAGGAGAAGAAAGAAGCTTCAACTCATTGATCGGAAAATCACGTGTTTCCAGCAAACGGATAATTTGTTCACCGACTGCGCCGGTCGCGCCAACTACTGCAACATTAAACTTTTTCTGATTCGACATATCGTTCTCTCCCCATTTGTACGAGTAATCTATGTTTAAGTATAAAGGAACCGCTCAATGATCATCGGTTGCAGCTGCTTTCCCTGGAGAGCCGCCTCGCATGTTTCGAGAGTCAAATCCATTCTAGCTACGAGCGAATTCGGCTTAGCTTCAGGCGCATCCTGTCCGAACGGCACAAAATAAATGTTCTTCGTAATTAATAGTTTCGCAATATTCATCGAATTGAGTCCAAGACCGTCATTAGTAGAAATGGCCAGAACAAGCGGCCGCTGGTTGCGCATCTGTGCCTTGGCGGCCATCAACACGGGACTTTCGGTCATTGCATTCGCAAGCTTGCTTGTTGTATTGCCTGTACATGGCGCAATCAACATCACATCGAGCTTCTTCGAAGGTCCTAGCGGCTCCGCGTCTACAATGGTCGTAATGAGATTACTGCCCGTCATATCGATGAGCTGCTTCTGCCAATCTGCCGCTTTGCCGAATCTTGTATCCGTAGTCAACACCGACTGGGATACGATGGGCACGACTTTGGCGCCGACATCTACGAATCTTTGAATCTGCGGCATGATCTCTTCTAATGTGCAGTGTGAGCCTGTCAGCGCAAAACCTACCGTTAACCCATGCCAGTTCAATCTTCATCACTCCTGTCCCTGAATTCTTCCACCATCAACTGACTTAGCGTATTCGCCAAAATCCGACCAGCTGTTTTCGGTGCAACGATTCCAGGTAGACCAGGAGCAAGCATCGCCTTAACTCCTCTTTTCTCGGCGAAGCGGAAATCGGTTCCGCCAGGCTTAGAAGCGAGGTCGATTATAACGGCACGATGCGGGATATTTGTTATTATTTGCGCTGTGACTATCATAGTCGGAATTGTGTTAAAAAGCAAGTCAATATTCCCCACTTCCTGATACAAATCCCTGGTGTAGAAAGGCGTGAAGCCCATCTCCAATGCCCTTGCGAAATGCTCTGGTTTACGGACTCCGACCTTCACTTTTGCGCCTAGTCCCTGTAATGATCTTGCCATCGTAAACCCGGTTCTGCCGAATCCGAGAACCATGGATTGAGAACCGTGTATCGTAATATCGGTGTTCTGAATCGCGATCATCAAAGCACCTTCGGCTGTAGGAATCGAATTATATATCGCAACGTCATCTCGCTGCAGCAGTTCGACTAGTCGTAGACCTTGGGAGTCGCACAAATCCTTCAAATAAGGTTTTGCCATACCTGTATAGATCACGGCGTGTTTTGGCAGCGCTGAGAGCAATTCTCCGGTTAAGATCATTTCTGAACTTGAAAAGACCGATTCAACACGACCCTGGTCGTCGGTGCCTATAACCGGAAGAACGAGCGCATCTGCACATTGAAGGGCTTCTGACGTGAGAGTTCCCATTGCAGCTCCCGTAAATGGTTTCTGCAGATTATCAAACCCGATCAATGTAACCGACGCATCAAGTTCGACCAGCTTCTGAACAACTTCAAGCTGGCGTGCATCTCCACCAATAATGATAATTTCGGCTCCGGTGAGCATCCTGCTCTGTACCCCCTTATCTGCATCCGTTTCTGTAAAATATCGTATGCCGATGCCTAAGGAAGGGTGACTAACCCGACGGCCGTTTTCCTAGTTAGACTCCCCCCCTCATAATACCTTTTGGTCTAAAGCGGCTGTAGACCGAGTTCACGCAGCAAATTGTGAGTTAACAAATAAATGTCTCTTGTCACTGGACAGAAAAAGCCCTGATTCGGCGAAATCCGCTGAATCAGGGCTTGCTTATGTGCTGCAATGTATCTTCCAGCATGCCGGTACAGAAAACAGACAGCGTTCTGGAACGTGGTTCATTCTACCGTATAGTCAATAAAGCGGTGACGCTCACTACTGGCTTTGGCCGCTCGCGGCCAGGCCGGTATGACCGAATCCTCCGCTGCCCCGGGACGTGTCATCCAGCTCGTCCACTTCTGCCAGACGGACAGAAGGCACGAGCTGGAATACCATCTGCGCGATCCGCTCCCCGCGCCGGATGGTGAACGCCTCCTGACCATGATTGATCAGGAGCACTTTTACTTCGCCGCGATAATCCGCATCGATCGTGCCCGGCGAATTCAGCGTGGTGATGCCGTGCTTGTAAGCCAGTCCGCTGCGCGGACGTATCTGGGCTTCAAGCTCTACAGGCATCGCCAGCGCGAACCCGGTCGGTACGAGCGCCCGTTCACCGGGCGCAAGAACGACGGGCTGAGTATTCGCCGCATGCAGATCGAAACCCGCCGCGGCGGCGGACATTCTCTCGGGCAGCGGAAGATTGTCGCTGCCCGGCATGCGCTTTATTCTAACTTCGTATGCGTTATTTGCCGACAAGTTCGTCACCTCTTAAAGACTGCAAAGCTTCATCGCGGCTGCCGACCATTGCTACAGCAAACGGCTTGGCGAAAAGCTTGCGGGTCAGATCATGAATATGTTCCATCTCTACGCTCTCAATGCGATTGATCATTTCATCAAGTGTGTAGTGTCTTCCTGTCATTAACTCGTTTTTACCGATCCGGTTCATCCGGCTGCTGGTGCTCTCAAGGCTCAGAATCAGACTTCCCTTCAACTGTTCTTTTCCTTTTCGAAGCTCCGCTTCCGTCATGCCCTTCTCAGCAATTTCATTGAGCAGTTCCAGGGTGACTTTCAGTACTTCTTCGGTTTGTTTTGGCGCAGTTCCGGTATATATCGTAAATACCCCGTTATCGATATGAGAAGAGTGGTACGAATAAACCGAATAAGCCAGACCGCGTTTTTCCCGGATTTCCTGGAATAATCTCGAGCTCATGCCGCCGCCTATTGCATTATTCAGCAGCACCATCGGGTACAGGTTATCTTCCCGAAGCGATAAGCCGGGTAGAGATAGACAAATATGATTCTGTTCTGTCTGCTTGGACTGAAAAACACGCTCGCTCATAAATGCCGGCTCTTCTTGGGCAGCCGGAGCACCTGAGTTGGCGAAAGCGCCGAAGTGCTTCTCAAGCAGATCATAGACACTTGCATCAATGTTTCCTGCGACGGCGATTACTGTATTTTCAATCGTATAGCAGGCTTTCATATAATCACGGAGATCCTGCGGCTTCATACCGGATAAGTGATCCTGCGTACCAAGAATCGTATAACCCAGCGGATGATTCCCGTAAGCGGCTTTGGCTACAAGATCGTGAACGAGGTCATCCGGCGTATCTTCGTACATCGAAATCTCTTCGAAGATAACGTTCTTTTCTTTCTCCATTTCTTTCTCGTTGAAAACAGAATTAAAGAACATATCCGAGAGAATATCTACGGCAATACTGAGGTGATCGTCGAGCACTTTAGCATAATAGCACGTATATTCTTTGGATGTGAATGCATTCACATTCCCTCCGATACCATCGAATACTTCCGCGATTTCTTTGGCTGAATAACGCTCAGTGCCTTTAAAAAGCATATGTTCGATAAAATGCGAAATCCCATTGCTTTGTTCCGTTTCGTTGCGGGAGCCGGTTTTGACCCAGATTCCTATCGCAACGGAGCGGCAAGTGGGAATGCTTTCGGTTACTACTCTAAGACCGTTTTTTAAATGGGTTTTGTTCACCAAGCAGTTCCTCCTCGTTAGTACACACAAATCAGGTCCGGTAAGTGAGGACCTCATGAAGTTTATAACTGATTCTAACAAAAATGAGCCTTTGACTCAACTAATCTGTATTTGATCGGCTGTCCGTTTCAGGTTTGCTCTGTTCGGACAGGCGCTCGGGCGATATCGTCTGGCTTACCGTGCCGAGCTGCAAGCCTTTCCCCTTAATAATCCGGATCATTTCAGGCATAGCTGCACGAGAAGAAGCAGTAGGGTGCATCAAAATGAGTGTACCCGGTTCTATATTTTTGCGCACCTTTGCCAAGATTGCCGGTGCTCCTGGATTTTTCCAATCCACTGTATCCAGCGTCCAGAGTACCGTCTTCAACTTCAATTCCGCCGCGATTTTAACCGTTTCTTTGTCAAAATCACCGGATGGAGGCGCAAAAAGAGTATTCGTCACCCCAAGCTCATGCTTCAAAAGTTCTTCCGTCTTTACTATTTCTTCATAAGCTTTCGAGCGGCTGAGCGTACTCATATTTTTGTGTGAATAGGCATGGTTAGATAGTTCGTGTCCTTCAGCTTGAATTACTTTTGCCAGCTCCACATTCTTTTTAAGCCAGCTCCCGTCAAAGAAGAAAGTCGCTTTAACATTTTCTTTTCTCAGGGATTCGAGAATACCCGGTATAAATTCGTCGCCCCAAGCGACATTGATCATAAAGGAGACCATAGGCTTGGCTGGATTTCCCTTGTAAATTGGTTCTGCACCAAGTTGATCCAAATGGACTTCTGGTGCGACTTGCTTCATTAGAAAAGGAAGCGGGGCCGAACCTCTCTGTTTACGGGCCGCTTCATAAGTCCGGTCAATATCTACCTCAAGTCCGTTGTACCCTGGGATGGCTTTCCAGATCCGATCCACTTTGGCATCCACCGGCGGTACGTATAACTTTTTGGCTTCTTCCCGGATCTGTTTCATGAGTTCGTCTTCTTCCTTACTTGAATCTTCCCCTGACAAAGTGAACTTGGTACCGTTGTAGGCTCGGCTTTCCGGAATTTGAAAATTCGGCTTTCCCTGCTGTACGTTCTGCACAAATACGTGAATACTCTCACTTTGCAAAAGCCAAACATGACCTATTGCCACCAAGCCAAGCAGGAGTAGCTTCTTTTTTTGCATCACCCAGACTCCTCTGTACGGATTATGTCTGAGTTTATGCATAACGGGACAAGGTTATGACTTTCGCCGTGTGATTATTTCCTTGCATGCAAAAAAGAGACAGAAAAATCTGGCTCTTTGTAGGTAAATTGTATGATGTTCTCTAAGATTGTGCAGGAACTTCGTTAGTAACAAGTGTTGCTTTACGGGAAAGATTAACGCGGCCTTGTCCATCAATCTCGGTCACTTTAACCGTAATCGTATCTCCGATTTTGACAACATCCTCTACTTTGGCTACACGTTCAGTGGAAAGCTGGGAAATATGAACCAATCCTTCTTTGCCCGGTAGCACTTCAACGAAAGCACCAAATTTCTCTACGCGTTTAACTGTACCGAGGTAAGTTTCGCCTACTACCACATCACGAACGATACCTTCGATGATTTGTTTCGCGCGCTCGTTCATTTCGGCATTCGAGGAAGCGATGAATACTTTACCATCCTGCTCAATGTCGATCTTAACGCCTGTTTCTTCGATAATCTTGTTAATAATTTTACCGCCCGCTCCGATGACATCACGGATTTTATCCGGATTAATCTGCATGACCACGATCTTCGGTGCATATGCGGATAGCTCTTTCTTAGGTTCCGAAATGCGGCTCAGCATCTTGTTCATGATCGTCATACGGCCTTCTTTGGCTTGCTCCAGCGCTTGCTTAAGGATATCGCGGTTAATCCCGTCGATTTTAATATCCATTTGCAGGGCGGTTACGCCTTTTGCAGTTCCTGCAACTTTGAAGTCCATATCGCCCAGGTGATCTTCCATGCCCTGGATATCCGTCAAAATCGAGAAGTGATCCCCGTCTTTGATAAGACCCATTGCTATACCGGAAACAGGAGCCTTAATCGGAACACCCGCATCCATCATGGCCAGCGTGGAAGCACAGATACTTGCTTGCGAGCTCGAACCGTTGGATTCCAATACTTCCGATACGAGACGGATGGTGTAAGGGAAATCAGCTTCACTCGGAATTACATACGAAAGCGCGCGCTCACCTAAAGCGCCATGTCCGATTTCACGACGTCCCGGTGCGCGAAGCGGTCTTGCTTCACCTACGCTGAACGGCGGGAAATTATAATGGTGCATGAAGCGCTTTGTTTCTACGAGGTCCAGACCGTCGAGAATTTGAACATCGCCGAGGGCGCCTAGTGTACATACGCTGAGTGCTTGTGTCTGTCCACGCGTGAACAATCCTGTGCCGTGAGTACGAGGCAGCAGATTGATGTCGCAATCAATCGGACGAATTTCTTCAAGGGCACGTCCGTCAGGTCTAACTTTGTCGTGAGTAATCAGACGGCGCACTTCATCTTTTACGATATCGTGCAGCACTTCTTTCACGTCTTTAAGCTTCTCCGGAGTTTCAGACAGAAGCGGGGTAAAGTGTTCGATCGCATCCGCGTTTACGGCATCAATCGCTTCCTGGCGCGCATGCTTCTCTTGTACTTTAATCGCTTCAACGAGACGAGCCTCCGCATACTCACGAACGGACTTATTGATCTCTGCATCTACTGTATGCAGTTTCACTTCCATCTTCGGTACGCCCGCTTGCTCTACAAGCTCTTCTTGAAGAACAATGACTTTCTTGATCTCCTCGTGACCGAACATGATGGCTTCGAGCATGACATCTTCCGGCACTTCATCCGCGCCAGCTTCTACCATCATGATTGCATCTTTGGTTCCGGCTACGACCAGGTTGATATCGCTAAGCTCGTCCTGTGCCGGCGTCGGGTTAACGATGAACTTGCCGTCAATACGGCCAACAATGACACCGCCAACCGGGCCGCTGAAAGGTACATTTGAAATCGACAATGCAGCCGACACACCGATCATAGCGGTGATTTCCGGAGGGCATTCCTGGTCTACGCTCATGACCATTGCTACGATCTGAACATCATTACGGAATCCTTCCGGGAAAAGCGGACGAATCGGGCGGTCCGTCAAGCGGCTGGACAAAATCGCCTTTTCGCTGGGACGTCCTTCTCTTTTGATAAAGCCCCCAGGTATTTTACCTACTGCATATAAACGCTCTTCATAATTGACTGTCAGCGGAAAAAAATCAAGATCTTTAGGCTCGCTGGAAGCAGTCACGGTGCAGAGCACTACTGTTTCGCCGTAACGAGCAAGAACTGCTCCGTTGGCTTGTTTGGCAAGTCGGCCCGTCTCAAGAATCAATGGACGTCCGGCAAAATCCATTTGCACACGTTTTTCCATACTCAACCTCCTAGTGGATATCTCTAAATGAAACGCGGAAACAACAAACTACACCGCGCAAAATGGTTCTCTATGGGAAAACGCAAGGATGAACGGATTTCTAACTGGCTTCCGCATCTCCTAGTAATTCTGCGTATGTATAGTATTTCCTTCTTTTCAGCAATTTAAAAAATACACAAAAAGCAACCCGTAGCCGCTGCGGAAGCTCGGCTCCGAGCCCACCACAGAGAACAGCAGGGGTTGCTTATTGATTGTAAATATTATCTACGCAGTCCAAGCTTTTCGATCAAAGCACTGTAACGTTTAACATCTTTCTTCTTCAGGTATGCCAGCAAGCTGCGGCGCTGACCAACCATTTTAAGAAGTCCGCGACGGGAGTGGTGATCTTTCTTGTGTGTACGGAAGTGGCTCGTAAGGTTTACGATGTTCTCCGTCAGGATAGCTACCTGTACTTCAGGAGATCCTGTGTCACTTTCATGCGTCTTGTGTGTTTGAATAATTTCCTGTTTGCGTTCTTGAGTTAATGCCATCAAAAACACCTCCAATTTCATATAATCGCCTATGGCCTAGAGAGCGTCGGTGAAGCGCGGCTCCACGCCAAGGTTCGTTATCGCTGCAAATCGGCAATTACCGAAGCAACGTAAACCAGTATAGCATAAGTGGATGGCAGAAGTAAATGCCATGTCCTACTCTATCTGCTTCAACTTAATCCGTGCGGTATCCACGTCACGTTTGAGCTGTGTAATGAGCTCATCCATACCGTTGAATTTACGCTCAGGACGCAGGTAATCGATAAATTCAACAAAGATAGTGCTGCCATAAATATCGGCATCAAAATCAAGCAGATGCGCCTCCAGGCTGAGTACTTTACCGCTATGAAATGTCGGCTTCGTTCCGATGTTCATAACGCCTTGGTACCAGCTGTCATTCAGCAGCACCTGCACGGCGTAGACACCCGCCGCGGGAATAACGAAGTTTTCCGTCAAATCCATATTGGCTGTCGGAAAACCCAGCTGTCTGCCCCGCTTATCTCCCGAGACGACAACACCGCGCACACCGTAGCTGCGACCCAGCAGCTCGGTCGCAGCGGGAGGTCTGCCCTCCAGCAGGGCCTCACGAATGGCTGTGGAGCTTACTTTGACCCCGTTCATCCGGAATGGACGCACAACTTCAACAGCGAAGCGGCCTTGACCCAGTTCACATAACGTGTCCGGCGTTCCTTGACCTTTGTAGCCGAAAGTGAAGTCGAAACCGACAACGACCATCTCAACGCCGAGTGCGGCCAGCACCCGGTCTACAAACTGTTGAGGAGAAGCCTGCATAAGCGCTTTATCAAACCGGAGGACATAAGTACAGTCTACACCAAGCTTTTCAAATACTTCTAGCTTATAAGACGTGGGTGAAAGCAGCCGTGAGTACTTGTCCTGACCAAGCAGCTCACGCGGGTGAGGATCAAAGGTCATAATAGCCGCAGGAACACCAAGCCTTCTTGCATTCTCGACAGCACGGCCGATTACTTCCCGATGACCCAAATGCACACCGTCAAAATCACCGATTGCGATTACCTTCCTGCCGGCAAAAGGCAGAATTTCAGCATTCTGAATCGGATAGGACAAATGTATCGTTTGCATGAGTACGAGTTCACCTACTATTCCTTGAACCGCTATATGCTTGCTCTGTTATCCCTGCTTATCTTGAAAATGAATCGAGAAGCAGCAGTCTGGTTTAAGAGTTTATGAAAAAACTTTAACGGGAACAAGAAGCCGTTCATTATCGTTCCATTGAAAAAGACCAATAAACAGGCTGCTTGGCCCATATATCCGGTAGAGCCCGCCATCTTCTGCAGGGGTATCAAGTCCTTGATCTCCGCGCGATACCAATGGTGCTTCGAAGATGCGGACCTTACGTCCCTGCAGTGCGAAGACGGCGAACTGTTCGCTCAAGGTTACAGCAGGCAGATGATCAACCGCTTGATCGGCCGAAATAATATGGCGATCCAGCTGATTTTCCTCGCGAAGCCGCGGAAGATCTTCCAGCTTAACGCACGCCTGCAGCCCGATCTTACCTGACGAAGAACGAATCAGTTCCTTCATAACGGCCGGTACGCCGAGTGCCTTCCCTATATCTACACAAAGGGTACGGATATAAGTTCCTTTGGAGCAGAGTACACGAAAGCGGATCTCCGGATGACGCTTCTCAAGATCAAGTTCCATGAGCTCGATTTCATAGATGGTGACTTGGCGCGCCTTGCGCTCCACTTCAACACCTGATCGTGCCAGTTCATACAGTCTTTTGCCGTCCACCTTAACGGCTGAATACATAGGAGGGACTTGAGAAATCTCACCTCTAAAAGAATGGATCACTTCCAGAACACGATCCTTCTCCAGAGTAACATAGTCCTGTTCTTCGAGAACAGTACCGCTCATGTCTTCCGTATCCGTTGCGAGTCCGAACACCATTGTAGCCAAATATTCTTTGGGCAAATCCTGAATGTACTCAACCATACGGGTCGCCCGGCCGATACAAAGCGGCAGCACGCCGGTCACTTCAGGATCAAGCGTGCCGGTGTGTCCGATCCGTTTGATACCAAGGTGACGGCGTGCTTTGGCTACTACATCATGGGAAGTCATTCCCTTAGGCTTTAGTATTGGAAGTATTCCTTCTAACGTCATGATAGTTTGTTCCCTACTTCCTCGACAACCAGCTGGATCGCTTCCTCCAACGTACCTTTAATTGTACAGCCTGCGGCGCGGACATGACCTCCGCCTCCAAAGGTTTGCGCAATTCTAGCTACATCCACATTGCCAGCCGAACGGAAACTGACTTTAACGGTAGAAGCATCTCTCTGTTTGAACAACAAACCCACTTCTACCCCTTCCACATTACGGGCATAATTCACCAGACCATCCATATCTTCATTCGATGCGCCTATTTCGGCTACATCTTCTGTATTTACGGAAATCGAGCTGATTTTACCTTGCTTATGGAAGTTTAATGTGGACAAACCCCGCTGAAGAATACGAATCTGCTCAAATGTCATTCTTTCCAAATAGGCCTCAGCCAACAATGAGCCTTTAACGCCCAGCTCAAGTAAATCCGCCGCTGTTTTCATCACTTTTGGAGTTGTGCTCGAATATCTGAAACCACCCGTATCCGTAAGCAGTCCCGTATATATACAGGTGCCGAAATCAAGATCAGCCTCAAATGGAAAAAGTTTGGCTAAATCATAGATGATTTCAACCGTTGCCGCCGCTTGAGCCTGGATGACCGCACGGCTTCCATATCTGTCATTGGTGGCGTGATGGTCTATATTCAGCAGTTTGAACGATTCGGCGAACCGCTGGCTAACTTGTCCGATTCGCGAGAAATCCGCACAGTCTACACTGATCACATGTGAAAAATGTGTATTCTCAGGCAATTGGGACAGTGTTTGAATATCTTCAAAACCCCAAAGCTGACTAAATTTAGCCGGGATATCACCTTCATTGGCAAGCGTATAACGCTTGCCAAGACGGTGAAGCAGCCATCCGATTGCGAGTGTAGAGCTAATTGCATCCCCATCGGGCTGAACATGGGAAACAACCAGAAAGTCATCATATTGTTCGATGAATTGCTTGGCTGCCTCCAGCTGCTCATTATAACTGCCGTTACAATCAGGTGCAGCCGCCGTCATTCAGCGGACTTCCCATCATTAAGCTGATGGAGAAGATTCTCAATACGGCTGCCGTAATCAATGGATGTGTCGAACTTGAAAATCAATTCCGGGACTTTACGAAGCCGGATTCTTTTGCCCAGTTCGGAACGAATATAACCGCTGGCACTTCCTAGCGCCTTCAGTGTACCTTCCTTTTGCTCGTCGGTACCCAGTACGCTCAGATATACCTTTGCCTGCGACAAATCGTTCGTAACATCTACACCTGTAACAGTCAGAAAACCGATACGCGGGTCTTTAATTTCACTCTGCAAAATTTGGCTGATCTCTTTTTTGACTTGCTCGCCCACTCGTCCTACGCGGACTCTAGCCATAGCTGATCACCTCTCTACTGTTTCCATGACGAAGGCTTCAATAATGTCCCCTTCTTTGATGTCATTAAACTTCTCAAGGGAAATACCGCATTCGTAGCCTTGTGCTACTTCTTTGACATCGTCCTTAAACCGTTTCAGTGCATCAACCTTGCCTTCAAGGATAACAATGCTGTTGCGGATCAAGCGTACTTCTGCGTTACGAGAAATTTTACCGGAAGTAACCATACAACCTGCAATGGTACCTACACCTGTAATTTTAAACGTGTTGCGAACTTCCGCATGTCCGATAATATTTTCTTTAAAGATCGGATCAAGTATACCTTTCATGGCCTGCTCGATCTCTTCGATTACGTTATAAATAATCCGGTGCAAACGAATATCTACTTTCTCCTGGTCAGCCGTAACTTGAGCGGCTGGTTCAGGGCGAACGTTGAAACCGATAATGATCGCGTTAGAAGCGGATGCCAGAATGATGTCCGACTCCGTGATCGCACCTACGCCTGTATGAATCATTTTCACACGCGCGCCTTCAACTTCGATCTTCTCCAAGGAGCCTCTAAGAGCTTCAAGAGATCCCTGTACGTCTGCTTTGATAATAACATTGAGATCTTTGATCTCGCCTTCTTTGATATGCTTGTACAGATCGTCCAGAGTTACGCGGGAATTAGCCGTAATTTCGGACTGACGAAGTGTAATCGCACGCTTCTCCGCAATATCACGAGCTTTACGCTCATCTTCGAAGACGAGGAACGGATCGCCGGCTTGCGGCACTTCGGTTAAACCAGTAATCTCTACCGGAGTGGAAGGACCCGCTTCTTTAAGACGCTTGCCTTTGTCGCTTACCATGGCACGGATCCGGCCGAAGCATACGCCTGCAACAAAGCTGTCGCCGACTTTAAGCGTGCCGTGCTGAACGAGAATACGTGCAACCGGGCCGCGGCCTTTGTCAAGCTCCGCTTCAATTACCGTACCTCTTGCACGTTTATCCGGATTGGCTTTATATTCTTGCACTTCCGCTACGAGAAGAATCATTTCAAGCAGGTTCTCAAGACCGATACGCTGTTTCGCGGATACTTCGCAGAAAATCGTATCGCCGCCCCACTCTTCCGGTACAAGCTCATACTCAGTGAGTGCTTGCTTAATTTTCTCGACATTCGCTTCCGGTTTGTCGATTTTGTTCACAGCTACGATAATAGGAACTCCTGCCGCTTTGGCATGGGAGATAGCTTCCACGGTTTGCGGCATAACGCCGTCGTCAGCAGCAACCACAATGATGGTAATGTCTGTAACTTGGGCTCCGCGTGCACGCATCGTTGTGAAAGCTTCGTGACCCGGAGTATCCAGGAACGTTACTTTCTTACCGCTGGCTTCAACCTGGTAGGCACCGATATGCTGCGTGATACCGCCTGCTTCGCCTTCGGTTACGCTTGTATGACGGATAGCATCGAGCAGGGTCGTCTTACCGTGATCGACGTGACCCATAATAGTAACGACCGGCGGGCGTTCTTTCAGATCCGCTTCGTCGTCCTTTTCTTCTTCAAGCTCAAAACGGTCGTCTTCGACGCGAATCTTCAGATCCACTTCGACACCATATTCTGTCGCTACCAGTTGAATCGTATCCAGATCAAGCTCCTGATTAATGGTCGCCATAACTCCCAGGAAGAGAAGCTTCTTGATCACTTCAGATACGTCTTTGTGAAGCAATTTAGCGAGCTCGCCTACTGTCATATTGCCACGAACAATAATTTTCTTAGGTGTGTTGTCGATCTTCTCTTTCTTAACGAGATCCTGACCACGTCCGCGACCGTTATTACGTCCGCCGCGGTTATTGCCGCCGCTGCGACCGCCGCGTCCGCCGCGTCCGTCATCATAACGGCTCGAATTCTTGCTGCGGTCATCGCGGGCGCCTGGCTTATTATCGCCAGGACGCTGGCCGCTGCGTGCCGAGTCAAACGCCGGACGCCCATCGGTTCTGCGTTGTCCCTGGCCTGCGCTCTGGCCGGCCGGTCTGCCTGCAGTGCTTGCGCCGCCGCGGTTTACACCGCCGCCTTGGCCGCTGCCTTGAGGGCGTTGTCCGCCGCCGCTTTGAGGTCCGCGGTTAAAACCGCCCTGACCGCCGCCTTGTGGACGTTGTCCGCCGCCTGCTCCCTGACTGCGCGGAGCGCCGCCTTGACCTTGTGGACGCTGTCCGCTGCTCTGGCCTTGCGGGCGTTGTCCGCCGCTGCCTTGGCCTTGTGGACGCTGTCCACTGCCTTGTCCTTGCGGACGCGGGCCGCTGCCTTGAGGGCGTTGTCCGCCGCCTTGAGGACGCTGACCGGTACCTTGGCTGCGTGGCGCTCCGCTTTGACCGCTTGGTCTGTTGTCCGTGCGTGGTGCACGGTTATCTTGAGAGCCTTGAGGACGAGTGTCCTCTCTTTTCGGCTGCTCCTGCCCAGCTTGTGCTGCAGGTTGCTTAGCACTCACCTCTGCTTTGGGTGCTGGCTGGTTGGTCTTATCTTGTTTGGGTTGGTTTGAATTGGTAGAACTCACGTTACCTCCATCTGATCCTGCCCGCTTTGCAGCCGCATTTGCTTTAATGTCATGAAAAAATTTCTCAACGCTGCTGACAGCATTATTCTCCATGACGCTCATGTGGTTGTTTACGGGGATATTCAAACGCTTCAGGATCGTTATAATTTCCTTGCTGCTCATATTTAAAGATTTGGCATATTCATAAACCCGAAGTTTGTCCTTAGGATCTTGTTTATTTGTCAAACCCATTCACCTCCGCGGGTCGTTAAACCCGATACTTTTGCAGCATCTTTGCGAAGCCGGCGTCAACGACGGCAATCGTGACTCGCGCTTCCTTGCCAATGCTGGCTCCAAGTTCCTCGCGGTTGCCTAGCACCAGCAAAGGGACGTCGTATGAACGGCATTTGTCCTGAAACTTCTTGTTCGTATTATCAGCCGCGTCTTCCGCTATGATAACCAATTTGGCGTTACCCGATCGAATCGCTTTAAGAACGGTTTCTTCTCCGGTAACAAGTTTGCCGGCTCTCATCGCCAGCCCTAAATTCGAAAAATATTTAGAATTCGTCATCGTCCATCCCATCTTTACCTGCATGAAATTCTTCTTCCACTTGGATAAAATCCTGCTCAAGCTGGTCGTAAATGGGGGCGCCTACGGGCTGTTTAAGCGCGCGGTCCAGCGCCTTGGATTTCTTGGCAAGCTTAAAGCAAGCCACTTTACCGCACAAATAAGCACCTCTGCCGGATTTTTTGCCTTTCAAGTCGATCTGTGTTTCGCCTTCCGGCGTACGGACAACACGAATCAATTCTTTCTTGGGCATCATTTCTTGGCAGGCCACGCATTTGCGCATAGGGATTTTCCGCGTTTTCACGTCATCTTCACCTCGCCCCGCCGGCGTCAGTCAATGCTGACGGAATCTTGATGCATTTCCTCGACTTGCGTTCTCGGACGGCCGTATTCCTGCTCCGCCTGAGCTTCGCTCTTAATATCGATTTTCCAGCCTGTCAGTTTGGCTGCCAGACGTGCATTCTGGCCTTTAATCCCGATAGCGAGGGAAAGCTGATAGTCAGGAACGATCACGCGTGCCATTTTCTCGTTCTCGAACACGTTGACTTCCAAGACTTTGGAAGGGCTTAGCGCATTAGCAACATACTCTTCCACGCTTTCCATCCAACGTACGATATCGATTTTCTCTCCGCGCAATTCACCAACGATCGTCTGCACACGAAGACCTTTAGGACCTACACAGGAACCTACCGGATCCACTTCGTCATTGCGCGAATGAACGGCAATCTTGGAGCGGAAGCCCGCTTCGCGTGCGACGGATTTAATTTCAACGACACCCTCATAGATTTCAGGAACCTCGAGTTCGAATAGCCGCTTCAATAATCCAGGGTGTGTACGCGAAAGAATAATTTGAGGGCCTTTGGTCGTATTTTCCACTTTCGTGATATACGCCTTAACCCGTTCCCCTTGTTTGAACTTCTCGTTTGGCATAACTTCTGTAAGCGGAAGAACCGCTTCCACTTTACCAAGATCGATGTAATAATGACGCTGATCTTGACGCTGGACGATCCCTGTTACAATATCTTCTTCTTTTTCAATAAAAGCATTGTAAATAAGTCCACGTTCCGCTTCACGTATGCGTTGTGTAACCACTTGTTTAGCGGTTTGCGCAGCAATACGTCCAAAATCACGCGGTGTCACTTCAATCTCTACGATATCATCTAGTACATAATTCTGATTTATTTCACGTGCAGCATGAAGCGAAATTTCCAGCCTCGCATCAAGTACATCCTCCACGACGGTTTTACGAGCATAGACGCGGATGACGCCTGTTTGTCTGTTAATATCAACGCGTACGTTCTGCGCCGTGTTAAAATTTCGTTTATAGCTGGAAATCATCGCGGCTTCAATCGCATCAATGAGAAGTTCCTTAGAAATCCCTTTCTCTCTTTCGATCTCCGCCAACGCTTCGATAAAATCCATGTTCATTTGAACCCAGTTCCCCCTTTCAATGCTTCGCAGACGCGATAAATCGCATCAGAATACGATGGCAAGCCTCGCGCTGGCCACTTTGCCGTATGGGATCGCGCTTCGTGTTTTGCCGGTCTGCACGACTAGTTCTTCATCGTCGAACGACAGAAGCTCGCCTTCGAATTCCTTGCTATTGTCAATTGGCTCGTATGTAGTGATAAACACATGTTTGCCAACAGCCTTCTTAATATCTTCCGGTTTTTTAAGCGGCCTCTCGGCTCCCGGTGAAGAGACTTCCAGGAAATAAGCCGTCGATATCGGATCGTTGTCGTCAAGTCTTGAGCTGAGATATTCGCTGATACGACCGCAATCATCTATGTCGATGCCGCCTTCTTTATCTACGAATACACGAAGAAACCAGTTGCTTCCCTCTTTGACATATTCGATGTCAACCAGCTCAAAGCCTTGCTCGTTTAAGTAATCCTGGAGCATATCTTCTATGACGGTTTTAATTGGTGAATTCATTTTCTCTCTACCCTCCTGTATGACCTTCCCGGTAAACCTGCCAAAAAGTCTAAGCAAAATGTAAAGAGTGGGTCGCCCCACTCTCCGGTTCACAGTCGATATCCTCATTATTGCCAAGAAAAATTATACCATAACCATGTAAACCTTGACAATAGCAAGAAAATGATAGGACCCTGCCGTAAAAGGCTTCAAGACCAATTAAAACAGCGAAAGCTGGTTAGATTCGGGCAGCCCACGGAAACAACCCATGCTGCTGAGCAGTTCAACGACGGTCTTAGAAGCTTTGGACTTCGTCTGGAAATCTTCTATCGAAAGGAAGTCGCCGTTTTCCTTGGAAGCGGCAATATTACGCGCAGCATTTTCACCAATACCAGGGACGGCCGAGAATGGAGGAATGAGAGAATCTCCATCAATAATAAACTTCGTCGCCTCTGAACGATACAAATCGATCGGTTTGAAGCTGAAACCTCTCGCCGTCATCTCAAGAGCCATCTCCAGAATGGAGACCATCGCTTTCTCTTTCGGAAGTGCCTGGAAGCCCTTGTCCTCGATCTCAATCAGTTTTTTCATGATCGCATCATAGCCTTGACAGAGAAGTTCCAGATCAAAATCTTCTGCCCGGACCGTAAAATAAGTCGCATAGTACGCGATTGGATAATAGACTTTGAAATACGCCGTTCTAACAGCTGAAATAACATACGCAGCGGCATGGGCTTTGGGGAACATATACTCGATCCGCTCACAGGATTCAATGTACCAGTCCGGAACATTATGCTTCTTCATATCCTGTTTCCACTCATCCGTCAGCCCTTTACCCTTACGTACACTCTCCGTAATTTTAAAGGCAAGACCGGCATCCATACCCGCTTTATAGATGAGAAACAGCATAATATCATCCCGGCAGCCGATAACCGTCTTAATGTTGCAAATTCCTTTGCGGATGAGTTCCTGAGCATTCCCCAGCCAGACTCCCGTACCATGAGAAAGCCCCGAAATCTGAAGTAAATCGGCAAAACTGGTCGGGTTTGTTTCATGCAGCATTTGACGAACGAATTTCGTCCCCATCTCAGGAACTCCGTAGGTCGCGACAGGGGTGCGGATCTTGTCCGGTGTGACCTCAATGGCGTCCGTGGAGTGGAAGATACTCATTACCTTCGTGTCATTCATCGGAATGGTCGTCGGATCAACACCCGTCAAATCCTGAAGCATCCGCATCATAGTCGGATCATCGTGTCCAAGAATATCCAGCTTAAGCAAGTTCGCATCAAAAGCATGATAGTCAAAGTGAGTCGTTTTCCATTCCGAGGTTTTGTCATCCGCCGGAAACTGGACAGGCGTAATATCATCCACTTCCATATAATCCGGAACGACGACAATTCCCCCCGGGTGCTGGCCCGTACTCCGCTTCACACCCGTACAACCGGATGCCAGCCTGACGATCTCCGCATTCCGCCATTTCTGGCCTTGGCTTTCTTCATACTTCTTTACATAACCGAAAGCCGTTTTCTCCGCAATCGTACCGATCGTTCCCGCACGGAATACACTCTTCTCACCGAACAGTTCTTTGGTGTAGTTATGGGCAACAGGCTGATATTCACCTGAAAAGTTCAAGTCAATATCCGGAACTTTGTCCCCCTTGAAGCCGAGGAACGTTTCGAACGGAATGTCCTGGCCTTCCCCTTTGAGCTTGTGGCCGCAGCCCGGACAGATTTTATCCGGCAAATCGAAGCCGCTCGGGATACTTCCGTCCATGATCCATTCGCTATGCTTGCAGCTTCCGCAAATATAATGGGGCGGCAGCGGATTTACTTCCGAAATACCGAGGAAAGTCGCGACGACAGAGGAACCTACCGATCCCCGCGAGCCGACAAGATAGCCGTCTTCGTTAGATTTTTTAACAAGTCTTTCTGAAATCAGATAGTTGGCGGAGAAGCCGTATTTGATGATAGGAACGAGTTCCTTCTCCAACCGGGCTACCACAACTTCCGGCAATTCTTCTCCATAAATGCTGCGGGCCGTTGCATAACAAGTATTCCTGATCTCCTCGTCCGCCCCTTCAATGATCGGCGTAAAGAGTTTGCTCGGAAATAATTCGATCTCCTCAAACCGTTCTGCCAGTTCATTGGTATTCGTTACTACAACTTCCTTCGCCTTGATCTCTCCCAGAAATTTGAATTCCTCCAGCATTTCCCGGGTCGTACGGAAGTGGGCATCCGGCTTTTTCATATCCTTAAGAGGACTAAAGCCCGTAATCCCGTTAATCGTAATGTCACGCGACATTTTCTCACGGGGCTCCAGGTAGTGAACATTGCCTGTAGCAATAACAGGCTTGCCCTGCTTCGCACCTATGGCAACTACACGCTTAACCGCATCTTCCAGATCGGCACGGCTGCCCACAAGCCCCTTGTCCACCAGATGCATGTTGTAGCTGACCGGCTGGATTTCGAGAACGTCATAGAATTCCGCTACCGTTTCCGCTTCTTCTTCTGATTTGTTCAGTACCGTTTCGAAAAATTCACCTTTCTCGCAGCCCGATGCTATGAGCAGTCCCTCACGAAGCTCGACGAGCTTGCTTTTGGGAATACGGGCTACTTTATTGAAATATTCCGTATGGGAAAGCGAGATAAGCTTGAACAAATTCTTCTTGCCAACCGCATTCGTGGCGTAGATACAGCAGTGAAACGGCCTTTGATTGGAGAGGTCCTTACCGACGTGATCGTTCAGCCGCATTACATTGGTGATTTGACGTTCATAACCTTCATTAATCAAATGATAAAGGACGTGGCCGAGTGCAATGGAGTCATCGATCGCGCGGTGATGATTCTCCAGGGAAACTTTAAATTTATCGGATAAGGTATTCAGCCGGTGATTCTTCATGGATGGAAAAAGAAGACGCGCCATCTCCAAAGTATCCACAACGGCGTTGGTCAGTTCCGGATGGCCGAGTTTTTTCAGATTCGCTTGAATGAACCCGATATCAAACCTGGCATTGTGCGCAACAAGAACGGCATCCTCAATGAATTCAATGAATTTAGGAAGCTCATCTTCTAGCTCCGGTGCATTCACGACCATATCATCCGAAATATTCGTCAACTGCTGGATGTGATAAGGAATCTTTTCGTGCGGGTTGATGAAAGTGGCAAAACGCGCAATTTCCTTACCTTCCTGCATTTTAACGCCTGCGATTTCGATGATTTTGTTATTCATGACAGAAAGGCCCGTGGTCTCAATATCAAAAACTACATAAGTCGCCGTTTTCAAATCAGCATCTATCGGATTCAAGACGATCGGAACGGAATCGTTCACCACGTTGGCTTCTACTCCGTAAATCACCTTGACTCCGTGTTTCTTGCCTGCTTTATTAGCATCGGGAAAACACTGCACCCCGCTGTGATCGGTTACGGCGATAGCTTTGTGTCCCCATTTGGCAGCTGTTTTAATATATTGATCGATGGGAGTGATTCCGTCCATCGTGCTCATAGAAGTGTGTAAATGAAATTCAACCCGCTTCTCTTCCGCATCATCCATGCGTCCTTTAGGCGCCAGTACCTCATTGATGTCAGAAGGAATCATTACCAGCTCGGGCACCATCATAAAGCGGTCATACTCAACCCGCCCTCTTGCCCTAATCCAGGTTCCGTTAGACAGCAGATTCAATATACGGACATCCTCTTTTGTTTTGCCGAAACATTTCAGCATGATTGAGTCGGTGTAGTCCGTTACATTGAAAGAGTAAAGTGTGCTGCCGTTCCGGAGTTCTTTAACTTCCAGACCGAATACCGTCCCTTGAATCGTCACTTTCTTCTCTTCTTCTACAACGTTCTGTATCGGGACCGGCACATCCTTAATATCATAGCCGACCATTAAGCGTACGTCGGCATCCGGTATCGCGGAAGTCATCTCCTGCTCGATGGACTGCATGATTTCTTGGGTAACCTGCTTTTCTTCTTCTACGATTTTTTTAGCGAAACGTTCAAATTCTTCCCCATTCTTCTCACTCACGGCATACTTAACCGTAAACTCCGTTTTGAAATAATCCATGAAGAAGGACTTTACCCATGCGTCCATGTTTTTCTTTTTGGCCAGTTCAAAACCAATTTGATCAAGAAGGATAAGAGTTAACTGATTGCCGCTGACTTCAATCTGGGCCTTGCTGAGCCAGCCGTTTACCGTTACCGCTTCACGCTGAACCCATTCAAGAAAGAGACTCCAGTACTCCTCCACCAATTTTGCCGGATCGGCTTGCTCCATATGCAGCACGAAGCGGGTTTTGGCTATGTGTGCAAATTTTTCCTGTATATGACGGCAGAATGAACGATAAACATCCTGAGGCACAAAATCTTGTTTCACCAAGTGAAACTTCCACTCCCGGTTTTTTCGGCTGATTTCGACCTTATCGATATAGCCGTCGGCAAAATATGTCGAAGCCATATCGACAGAAATATCAGCCTGCTTCATCAAAAGCTCAAACCGCTGTCTCTGGTCTGGTGTATGACTCATAATATCCTCCTCCAAGCTTTCCGAGTGAAAGCTGCTAAGCACAAGCCCGGAAAAAGAAAAGGGCAAAAGAGAGTATCTCGTTTGCCCTTCATTCAAGTTCTAAAAAAACTTAATCATACAAATTAAAATTAGTAAGATTTACCAAATACTACGGTGTGTTTGGCTGCTTCTCCGCAGACCAGGCATGTTTGCTTCGTCTGTTCAGGAGCAAACGGAATGTTGCGGCTCGTTGCACCCGCTTCTTCCTTAACCTGGGCTTCACAAGCTGCCGATCCGCACCAGCCGGCAAGCGCGAATCCGCGCTTCACTTCCAGCTCTTGCTTAAACTCATCCAGCGTATCTACAGCGAACATATGATCATCCAGGTGCTGCTTCGCACGGTTGAACATATCTTGATGGATCTGCTCCAACAGCTGCTTAACTTCTTCAACGAAGTTTTCTTGAAGGACAACTTTCTTTTCGCCAGAAATACGCGAAACAAGTACAACTTGTCCTTTCTCCATGTCACGAGGTCCCAGTTCTACACGAATAGGTACGCCGCGCATTTCGTATTCATTGAATTTCCAGCCAGGGCTCTGATCCGGACGATCGTCAACGCGTACCCGTACACCGACTCCTTTGAGCTCAGCGAACAATTCATCTGTTCTTGCCACCACTTGTTCGCGAGTCTTAGGCGGTCCGATCGGGATCATAATCACTTGCGTAGGAGCTACTTTAGGCGGCAGTGCCAGACCGCGATCATCACCGTGCACCATAATGGTAGCGCCGATAAGACGGGTGCTTACTCCCCATGAAGTCGTGTGTACAAACTGGTGCTGGTTCTCACGATTCAGGAATTTAATGTCAAATGCAACCGCGAAATTCGTACCAAGGTAATGGGATGTTCCGGCTTGAACCGCTTTGCCGTCTTTCATCATCGCTTCGATGGAGAATGTGTCTACTGCGCCTGCGAATTTCTCTGAAGGTGTCTTCTGACCCATAATGACAGGCATGGCCAGGAAGTTCTCGGCGAAATCACGATAAATGTCCAGCATTTGCATCGTTTCACGGCGTGCATCTTCCTCATCCTCATGCGCTGTGTGTCCTTCCTGCCACAAGAACTCGCTTGTACGGAGGAACGGAAGCGTACGCTTCTCCCAGCGGACTACGTTCGCCCATTGGTTGATAAGGAGCGGTAGGTCGCGGTAGGAGTTAATCCATTCCGCATACATGTGCCCGATCATCGTTTCGGAAGTCGGACGGATAGCCAGACGCTCCTCGAGCTTCTCGCCGCCCGCTTCGGTTACCCACGGCAGCTCAGGATTGAAGCCCTCCACGTGCTCTTTTTCTTTCTGGAAAAAGCTTTCTGGAATAAAAAGAGGGAAATAAGCATTACGATGGCCGGTTTCTTTGAATCGAGCGTCAAGCTCACGTTGAATGTTCTCCCAAATTTCATAGCCGTCCGGCTTAAAAACGATACATCCGCGAACGGGGGAATAACTCATCAGATCGGCTTTTTTTATGACATCAATATACCATTGCGAGAAGTCCTCACCCTGCGGTGTAATTTCGCGCACAAACTGTTTCTCTTTTGACATACGGATCCTCCTACGAAGTCCAGGCGGTATCGCGTGAAATGCGAAGCAAATACCGCCGCTGGACAGGCATCGTTTCAACAAGATGGTTACAACTTACTATGATAATACAGATCAGCCTTTTATTAAACGTAAAATATCGTTATAGGTTACGGCAACCATCAGAAGCATCAGCATTGCAAATCCGATAAAATGTACCATGCTCTCCCTGCTCGGGTCAACCGGTTTCCCTCGAATTCCCTCGATTGCCAGAAAAACAAGGCGGCTTCCGTCCAGAGCCGGGAACGGCAGCAGGTTGAACAGACCCAGATATAAGCTAAGTAAGGCAACCCAATAAATGTAAGATTCAAGACCATGGCTGGCAAATTCACCCGTTACTTGAACAATGCGTACAGGTCCTCCGAGGTCATCCATTTTGAATTGACCCAGCACCAGCTTCTTGAACCCGTCCAGAATTCCTATCGTGGAAGTCGATATAATATCGTAAGTACCGGTAATTGTCTCGCTGAAAGTTGCGGTGCGGGTATCCCCCGTGATGTAGACACCGACTTTACCCGTCTGATCGGGAGTAATCGTAATTTCCTTGTCTTTACCGCCACGTTCAATAATCCAGCTCATCTTCTGATTAGCGGATGCGCCTACCAGCTGCATAAATTTCTCGCGGTCATCCCCGATAGCCTGCTGGTTCACGGACTTGATCACATCGCCTGCAGCAAGTCCGGCCTGCTCCGAAGGGCGACCCGGCTCGAGCTTATCCACTTTAACGTTCGTGGGGATCCCCTGCATAATGACCAGACCTAAGAATAAAACCGCTGCAAGCAGGAAGTTCATGACAGGTCCCATGAGGATAGCCAGGAATCTTTGGCCAACGGTTTTACTGCCGAATTGGCGGTCATAAGGGGCGATTTGTGTCTCGGCGCCTCTTGCAACCATGATGGCTGCTGGCTGGATCGGATAACGCACCTTCTCGTCTCCGACTTCCAGTCTTACATATAACTCTTTCTCCAGATCAATACTTTCCACTGCTCCCTGCACAACGCCTCCGCGTTGTTCAAGCTGATCCAAATAAATTTTGGATACCCGGTTATCCGGAGTTAGTTTGACAGCGATCGTCTGGCCTTGCTGAATTTGTACAATCTCGGGATCTTCTCCGGCCATTCTCACATAGCCGCCAAAAGGCAGCAATCTCAGTGTATAGCGGGTTTCACCTTTTTTATATGAAAACAATTTTGGTCCGAACCCGATAGCGAATTCACGCACCAAAATTCCGGCCCGTTTCGCAAAATAAAAATGCCCCCACTCGTGAATCGTGACGAGGACGAAGAACATGAGGACAATTTTCAGTCCCGTCTCAATACTTCCCAACCGTATCTGCCTCCTCAAAATGCTTTCTCATGAAAGCTGATTCGTTTCTGCTTGCGTATGCTTTTAATGTACCATTATTGAGCAGGCTAATACAAGCTGATCGCCTATGACAGTATACGCAGATGCATGGAGCCGCTAGACTAAAAAAAACCGGCCGGCCGGAAACTTTTCCGGGCCGGTCGGTTTCACGGTTGCTGTAGATCAGCTTATCGCCGCAGCCGCTTCTCTTGCCCACCTGTCCGCTTCCAGGATGTCTCCGATTTGCGGATTCGGCTGTACGGAATGACGATTCAGGCATTCCTCAATTACCGATTCAATCTGTAGAAACGTAATTTCGCCCCGCAAAAAACGAGCCACAGCAACTTCATTCGCTGCATTAAACACCGTCGGCGCTGTTCCTCCCAGACGGCCGCACTCAAAGGCCATCCGCAGGCAAGGAAAACGGACATAATCCATAGGTCTGAAATGCAAAGAGGCGATTTCAGCCAGATCTAGCGGTTTGGCCGGTGATGACAACCGGTTCGGATAAGACAAAGCATATTGGATCGGAACGCGCATGTCCGGATTCCCCAGCTGCGCAATAATACTGCTGTCTTTGAATTCCACATAGGAATGGATTATGCTCTCGGGATGCAGCAGTACATGTATCTGATCGTAAGGCATGTCGAAAAGCCAGTGGGCTTCTATGACTTCGAGCCCTTTGTTAACCATGGTAGCGGAATCAATCGTAATTTTGGCCCCCATCGACCAATTCGGATGATTAAGAGCCTGCTCTACGGTAACTCCTTCAAGCTGTTCTCTTGTCCGGTCCCGGAAGGAGCCGCCCGATGCCGTAATTGTAATTTTCTTGATCTCGTCACGCCGCTCTCCATTCAAACACTGGAAAATGGCAGAGTGCTCGCTGTCAACCGGCAGCAGGCTTGTGCCCATACGCCGCGCAGCCGCAGTAACAAGATGGCCTGCACTTACCAAGGGCTCTTTATTGGCCAATCCTATATGCTTGCCTGCCTCGATAGCAGAAAGAGTCGGCCGTAGTCCTTGATTGCCGACCACCGCCGTGACAACGAAGTCGGCATCGTTCGCTGAAGCAACTTCGATCAATCCTTCGTCGCCGTATACGACACGCGTACCTGCCGGAACGAGAGTCTTAAGCTTGTCGGCAAGGTCACGTGTTGCAACGGAAGCCAGCTTTGGACGAAACTGCCGGATCTGCTCCGCCAATAACTCCACATTATGTCCGCCCGCAATTGCCTCAAGCGAAAATAATTCAGGATGGTGCGCAATGACATCCAGTGTTTGAGTACCGATTGAGCCGGTGGAACCTAGTACTGCTATTCGTTTATTCATGCGTTACCCCGTCTATCTGTATAGATTTATCGGACCATCGAGTATGAACATGGATTTAATAAGGTATAAGCGCTAGCCAGTGAACGAGCGGGAAGACGATAAGCCAGCTGTCCACACGGTCTAGAATTCCGCCATGTCCCGGAAGAATTGTACCCGTATCTTTGATACCTTTTACCCTCTTATATGCCGACTGCATTAAGTCCCCTAACTGTCCCGACACGGCTACCACTACGCCCAAAAGTACAGCTCTGGCAGGATCAAGCAGATCCGGACGATAAAGCGAGAAGCATAAAGCTACGACAATGGCGACCAGAACGCCTCCCAGAGCACCTTCAACAGACTTTTTAGGGCTGATTACCGGCCATAACAGTCTTTTCCCGAATTTTGAACCGATAAAATAAGCCCCGGAATCCGTAGCCCATATACAGACGAAAATGAGCATGGTCCAAAAAAGTCCGTGATCTTCAATCCAGCGAGTCATGATCATATAGTGAAAACCTACACCTATGTACACAACGCCTAAGAAAAGAAGAGATATCATATCTATGGTAATCTTATTCTTAGAAAATACGGTTGCAGACAACAGCACAAATGCTGCACCCCATATCAGGCCGATTTCATTCAGTTCATAAGTAAACCGATGCGTTTCCCACGGCAAAGTGAGAAGTACCAGCGCAGCCATCCCCAGCAGCCAAGTAATCCGGTGCTGTTTCAAGTTATTCATACGTACAAATTCATCATAGCCAATTACAGCCATAAGTAAAATAAGAGCGGCAAACCAATTGCCACCGGCAGCAAGCAGCCCCAAAAAACCAGCTCCTGCAATAGCGCCTGTCAAGATACGCTGCTTCAAAGTTTCATTCCTCCAAACCGATGCTTATAAGCCTCCGTATCGTCTTGCCCTTCGTTGGTATTCGGCAACGGCCCGGAAAAAATGCTCCTCTGAAAACTCCGGCCAATAAGCATCCGTGAACCATAATTCGGAGTAGGCAAGCTGCCAGAGCAAAAAGTTGCTCAGCCTGAGTTCTCCGCTCGTCCGGATCAACAGATCAGGATCAGGCAGCTCGGAAGTAAGCATATAGGCAGAAAATTTGTCTTCCGTTAACTCTTCGGGACGAAGAGTTCCTTGTAAGGCATCCTGCATGGCTTCCTGCACACCGGCAAGAACCTCTTTGCGGCCCCCGTAGTTAAGTGCAAAATTCAACACCAATCCGGTGTTGTTCTTCGTACGCTCAATTGCATCCTCAATTGCTTTAAGTGTGTACTCCGGCAGGCCTTCTTTCCAGCCTGTCATTCGAATCCTCACATTCCGCTCCACGAGTTCCTGGATTTCAAGCGGAAAAAATTCCTGGGGAAGTTTCATTAGGAACTCAACTTCTTCTTTGGGACGCTTCCAATTCTCGGTAGAAAAAGCATACAGCGTCAGTACTTTGACACCGATACTGTCCGCTGCAATCGTTATTTTCTTCACATTCTTCATCCCGGAATGATGCCCGGCCACACGCGGAAGTCCCCGCTGATTCGCCCACCGTCCGTTTCCGTCCATAATAATCGCAATATGAGACGGAACGTTGTCCAACTCCAAATGGGGAGACTTCTCGTCCTGTGCAGACTCGTTACCAAGCCATTTTTTCAGTTGATTGAACATCTCTTTTCCCCCACTTTGGAAAGATGAAAAGCCCCCGGTATTTCAGGGGGCGACGACAGTTGTTACACTTCCATAATTTCTTTTTCTTTTACTGCAAGAACTTTCTCGACTTCAGCCGTATACTTATCAGTAAACTTCTGAATGTCATCCTGATGCCGACGGGATTCATCCTCGGAGATACCGTTCTTCTCCTCTTTCTTGATGTCGTCGTTAGCATCACGGCGGATGTTGCGAATGGCAACTTTAGCTTCTTCGCCGTATTTGCGGGTCAGTTTGACCAATTCGGCGCGACGCTCTTCAGTCAGCGCAGGAATCACAAGACGGATGATCGTGCCATCGTTAGCCGGCGTCAATCCAAGCTCGGATTTCATAATGGCCTTCTCAATCGCCGACATGGAGCCCTTATCCCAAGGTTGGATAATCAGCGTACGAGTATCAGGTGTAGAGATATTCGCCAACTGATTAACCGGGGTCATCGCACCGTAATACTCAACTTGTATTTTATCGAGCAAAGCAGGTGTTGCACGTCCGGCGCGCAAAGTAGCAAAATCGCGTTTCAACGCATCAATTGCTTTGCCCATCCGCTCTTCTGCATTTTTTTTAATCGATTGCGGCATGTATTATACACTCCCTTTGACAATGGTACCGATTTTTTCGCCGAGGACAACACGTTTAATATTGCCGTTCTCTGTAATCGAAAATACGATAAGCGGGATATTGTTGTCCATACAAAGCGAGGAAGCAGTGGAATCCATCACGCCGAGATTCTTGTTAAGAACCTCCATGTAGGTGAGGGTTTCATACTTCTCTGCAGTCGCATCCTTGAAAGGATCCGCTGAATAAACACCATCCACTTTATTCTTGGCCATCAAGATAACTTCCGCTTCAATTTCAGCAGCTCTTAGAGCCGCCGTCGTATCTGTGGAAAAGTAAGGGTTACCCGTACCAGCAGCAAAAATAACGACACGGCCCTTCTCCAAATGACGAATCGCTCTTCTCCGGATATAAGGCTCCGCTACCTGCTGCATAGAGATGGAGCTTTGCACACGGGTTGGCACGCCGATGTTCTCAAGCGCGTCCTGCATAGCCAGCGAGTTCATTACTGTAGCCAGCATGCCCATATAGTCGGCCGTAGCCCGGTCTATGCCCTTGGCACTTCCGGCGATTCCACGCCAGATGTTGCCCCCGCCTACGACGATCGCAACTTCTACGCCGAGGTCCACTACGTCTTTTACCTGCAGGGCAATAGAAGAAATGATGTCCGATTCGATCCCGAATCCTTGCTGGCCTGCAAGGGCCTCACCGCTCAGTTTCAAGATTACTCGTTTATACAAAGGTCGCTCCAACTTGGTACCCTCCGTTCTAACAAATCAACGTACTTCTATCTTTATTATAACCGTTTACTTATTCTTGTCTAAAAAAGAAGGAACACTACGTGTTCCCGCCCTTGTCAACCGGTATTAGGCATTGCCTTTAGCTTGTGCCATTACTTCTTCAACGAAGTTGTCCACTTTCTTCTCAAGACCTTCTCCGAGCTCAAAACGTGCGAAACGGCGAATGGAGATATTCTCTCCGATCGTGCTGATCATTTCGTTGAGCAGAACGGATACTGTTTTGTCCGGGTCTTTGATGTAAGATTGTTCCATCAGACAAACTTCTTCATAATATTTGCTGATACGGCCTTCTACCATTTTGTCTACGATATGAGCCGGTTTGCCTTCGTTCAGAGCTTGAGCGCGAAGAATTTCTTTCTCCTTGTCAAGCGCTTCAGTCGGCACTTCTTCGCGGCGAACGTAAGAAGGATTAGCTGCAGCGATCTGCATCGCAATGCCTCTTACGAAATCTTTGAAGTTATCGGTTTTAGCAACGAAATCGGTCTCACAGTTTACTTCTACAAGAACGCCGATACGGCCGCCTGCATGAATGTAAGATTCAACCACGCCTTCAGTTGCGATACGGCCCGCTTTGTTTGCTGCTGCTGCAAGGCCTTTCTCACGAAGAAGTTCGCTAGCTTTCGTCAAGTCACCGTTTGCTTCATCCAGCGCTTTTTTGCAATCTAGCATACCGGCGCCTGTTTTTTCACGCAATTCTTTTACCATAGCTGCTGTAACTGCCATTATAGGGGCCTCCCTAATTATCTAAGTATTTTAAAAAAAGGGCGGTGATAGGCTCAAGCGCCTTCAGACCACCCTTTTCCTGTTACGTTCGTTTTTATGTCGATTAAGCGGTTGTTTGTTCGCCTTGGTTCGCTTCGATCACAGCATCAGCCATTTTACCGGTGAGCAGTTTCACTGCGCGAATCGCGTCGTCGTTACCCGGAATCACATAATCGATTTCATCCGGATCACAGTTAGTATCTACGATACCTACGATTGGAATACCAAGTTTGCGAGCTTCAGCAACAGCGATACGTTCTTTACGAGGATCAATGATGAACAAAGCGCTAGGCAGACCTTTCATGCCTTTGATGCCGCCGAGGAACTTATCGAGGCGATCTTTTTCTTTGTTCAGAATGATAACTTCTTTCTTAGGAAGAAGTTCGAACGTGCCATCCGCTTCCATCTTCTCAAGCTCTTTCAGACGGTTGATACGCTTTTGGATCGTTTGGAAGTTAGTCAGCGTTCCGCCGAGCCAACGTTGGTTGATGTAGAACATGCCACAACGTTCCGCTTCTTCTTTAACGGAATCTTGAGCTTGTTTCTTAGTACCTACGAACATGATCGTACCGTTCTCAGCTGAGACCGATTTAACGAAGTTGTAAGCTTCCTCAACCTTTTTGACCGTTTTTTGTAGGTCGATAATGTAAATGCCGTTTCTTTCAGTGAAGATGTATTTGTCCATTTTCGGGTTCCAACGACGGGTCTGGTGACCGAAGTGTACCCCAGCTTCTAAAAGCTGCTTCATGGAAATTACTGCCATCCTCACACACCTCCTCAATAAAATGGTTTTAGTGTAATGCTCCTCCGACAGCCGCATCTCCGTATAAAACTCGCCGTGCGCAAGGCCCGGACAAGCACCGTTATACGAATTAACCATCGTGTGTTTTTAACACCGTCAATAACTATACCACAACTCCTATAGAGGATGCAACAACCTTTGGAGACAAGTTCCACCAGTATTTTCAGCTAATTCGTATGTACTTCCGGACATGTACTTTCAAGAGCAATACTGCTCTCGTAAGCTGCCTTATTAACGCAAAAAGACCCGAGCCGGCCGGCTGAGTCTTTGCATTATTCAGGCTTGGTAATAAGATTTTGAATAAGTTCATCAAGAGTCGGAGTCCCTACGAATTTGTGGACACCGGATTTAATCTTCCCTGTCGCCTTTTTGGCAGCCATCGCTTGTTCAAAACCGGCTTGATCCTGGACAAGACCGCTTATGCTGACAATCTTCGCAACATTGCTGGACTGCATTCCAGGCGCAATATAAATCGCCGTAACTTGAGGCGGCGGAGGTGCCGGCGGTACCGCTGCCAACTTGTCTTTCTCCAGTTGGAGTTGTTTCTGCAGTTCTTGGTCAAACTGTTCTTTCGTATAGAGCACCTGGCTCTTGTCGAAAACTTGGTAATAATTGCCTGTCTCTGTCTTGAGTTTATTTAAATCCATTCCTTCAACAGAAACCGTCGTGCTTGTAGTCAGAGGTTGAGCAGTCTGCCCGGCGGATACCATTAATTGCAGAAGGCTTGCCCCTGCCATCATACCGATCCCAATGCCCAGTAGTAATGTTCTATTTAGTTTCACGGGTAGGGTCCTCCTGTCTGGCAAGCTGCAGGATAAGCATAACCTCACCTTTGTTCATGCGAAACTGCTTGGCGATTTGCTCGGTCGATCTCCCTTTGCTGTACATCTCCAGAAGTTCTGCATATCTCAAGCGGACCGATGCAATAGGATCCGGATTTACTATACCATCCTCTGATGCAGCAGCCGTAGCCATAATTGGCTCAGCAGACCGGGGCTGGTGTAAGCTGTGCGGCTTTGAATCCTCATGCCTCGTATCAACCGGCGTCTTAATACCGGCAGCGGATGTAAGGACGGCGGATTGCTTCTGGCTGGTTGGTGCTTGAGACAGAGACAGATGATCTGCCGCGGGTACGGGCACGAACGCTTCTCTTCGCTGCTGCTCCAGCACCTCAAGTCTAGCATGCAGTTTCGCCACTTCAATCTGATATTCCTGTTTTGTATCTTTAAATAACTCAATCAGTGCGTTATTCTGTTCTTCCAAGTCAGAAGCAAAACTATCCATCGTTTCTTCCATTTCACGGACAAGCTCTTTAGAGCCTCCGGATTCGCCATGCTTGCGCTGGGACCTCGGGATCAGCCCGGCAAATACAACAATGACCAATCCTAAGAGCGCAATCATCATCCACGGTGCCATGTATATTCACCTGCACTTTCCACTTCAAAACCTTTGTACCTGCAACTTACAAACTATAATCGATATGGGAGCCTTTATACGGATGTACGGCTTTCACAGGCTTCGCTTCCTCTGCTTGTCTTTCTTTTGCCGATTTATTGCCGTTATGACCGCTGCCATTATTCTGGTGCCCCTCTTTTCTCACATGTACTTCGTCTGTATCCGATATCCGCTCGCTTGATCTGCGGCTGCGTTCCGCCTTCTTTTCGGCTTCAGCCCCAAGCAGTGCCTGATCCATCTCTGGTTTATGGTTCAACATCTGCTGGCGGATTCCGGCCTCATCGTTTTTATGTATAGCAAACTGCAGATCGATGGCTTTCATATCCATATGAGGTTTCCTCCCTAGCTGCTGCAGGAATTGAATCTAATGTGTTATCTGGGCGTGTAAGTCCCAAAACCGATATCCCCCGCCGTAAAATGGAACACCACGCGGTTCATTGGATCTTTTATGAATTTGGTATAGCGGCCAATGACGATTTTGGCACCGCCATAGATAGTCGAAATCACTTCGACTCTGGCACGGTCGCTATCCTCCAAAGACTTTTCAATCTCGTAAATCCGTTCTCTTAACTCTTTATGCTCTTCGTTCGCCTGTTTTTTAGTGTGATTCAGCTTAATTCGCAGCGCTACTTTGTCAGGTGACAGCTGGCCGGATGCAGCCAACTGATCCAGTAAAATAAGAGCCTTGTCCGTTTTTGAACGGTTCTCTGTGAGCTCCATGAGCTGGGAACGAAGCTGAATCAGTTCATTGCGCAGTTCGGGCAGTACGCCGACTTCAATAATGGTGGTATTGGACAGCGAATTGCCTACTGTACGAGCTATGACTTTTTCACCTGCCTGAACCGTACCTCCTACAATTAACCCCTTAGGTCCGTTACACGAAATGACTTTTCCTGCGCGGATTGTAGAATGCATGATACTTTGCGAAACCGCAATTATTTCCCCCGCTTCCACAATGGCATCTTGTATAAATGAAGTTTTCACATTCTTGCCTGCACGGATTAAAGCTTTATTGCGGCCGACTATGCCCGCTGTAATATCAATAGAGCCGCTAGCCTCAAGTTCTGCAGCTTCCACGCCACCGATAATCCGGATATCGCCGGATGCTTTGATTTTGAAGCCCGGGCTTACATTCCCGCGGATAACCACTGTTCCGACGAAATCAATGTTACCTGTCCGGTAATCCACATCCCCATTGACTTCATATACAGGGAAGACGTTAACCTTATTCCGGTCGGTATAAGTAACCAAACCGTCTATCGCAGCATAAATGGCCGTTTCTTCGGCATCCGTGACGACATTTTTGCCGAGTTTAAAACGTGCTTCTTTACCCGAACGCGTTGGGATCTCTTCACCGGTAACGGCTCTGCCCGGCGTTCCGGGGGTCGGAGGAATCTTTTTACCGATCAGTTGGCCTTTTTTGACGTTGTTTAAGGTAGATACTTCTTTAAAATCAACACGGCCATCTTCCGTTTCCAACGGCTTGCCCGTATTATTATTCGTCTCAAAATGATAGGCGATGTAACCGTCCTTGCCCTGGACAGGAGGCGTCCCCCGTGCAATAACCGTTTCACTCAGCAAATACGCTTCCGGATTAACCGCGATACGAAGCAAAATCTCACTGTCGAGACCGTGGACAATACTATTCGCGCGTGCCAAACCGTGCAGTTCATCTGGTGTTACATGAAAATCTTCCCGAACGTCCGAAAATTTAAGCAGAGAAGTTAACTTGTCATCGGAGACGGATATGTTAATTACCTGATCTAATTCCAAAATCCGATCCATCAAAATCGACAACCTTTCCGACATCGATTATTTTTCAAAAAGTTGAACTTTATAACGACTTAAAGCACCTCTCAAACGAAGCATGGCTTTGGAATGCAGCTGAGATATTCTAGAGGGGGATAAACTCATAACCTCTGCAATCTCACTAAGGGACAGCTCTTCAAAGTAAAACAGGGAAACCACAATGCGTTCTTTTTCCGTCAAACGTTCTATTGCACGTGATAATGTTTCTTTCAGGTAAAATTCATTGACTGTGAATTCGGGATTTTTGGCACGTTCATCTACCAGAAGAGATAACCGTGTCTCCGACTCTTCTTCCCGGATAGGCTCATCAATGGATGTAATGGAAGTTACCGCAATTTCCTGCAGCATATGTTGAAATTCGTCTTCCGTCACTTGCAGGTAATCGCTAATTTCGGAATCCGACACGCTCCGCAAATATTTTTGCTCTAATTTCTGATACGCTTCTTCAATCTTCTTGGCCTTCTCTCGAACAGAACGGGGAACCCAGTCTCCTTGTCTTAATCCGTCAATGATTGCGCCGCGAATTCTCCACGAAGCATACGTTTCGAATTGAAGACCGCGTTCGTAATCAAACTTCTCAACCGCATCGATGAGACCCATGATTCCAAAGCTGCCCAAGTCTTCCTTGGAAACGTTCTTTGGGAGGCCTATGGCCAACCGCCCTGATACATATTCAACTAGGGGCAGGTACGTTTCGATCAGAATCTGCTTGGCATCTTTTGAACCCGCTTGTTTCCACTGCCTCCAAGTTTCAAAATGGGCCAGATTCGGTTTTTTTTCAATCATGGCAGTTCACCGTCCTATTCTTCAGACATTTGTCTCAGGGCTCTAACTGACTGCTCCGTATCAGGCTGCTTCCGGGTAACGAGTTTAGGCGGCGCCAGCGGTGCAAATCCGTCTTCTTCTCTAGCTGTCGCGTCAGTTGTGGGGATAGCGGCTTCATCCGGAGTAGACAGGTCCAGATGCTGTCCTACTTTGTTATCTTCCAGCGGTTCGCCAGATTGTTCAGCGGGGTCAGCTGCAGGTGCGGCCCCTATCGCGGAAACAAGATTTATAATGAAGCGAAAAACAAAAGTTAGTATAAAAAGGATAACGAAACTATAGAAACTCCGAAGCATAGTCGTCTGCCATACGTTATCAGAGAAGGAAAGAATAAAAGTAAAAATAAACGAGGCTGCACCAACAATAAAATTCCAACGAAGATTACCTGCCATGGCTACAATTCCTTTATTCCCTGCAGGACACTGCGGATCGTAAGAGCTCCGGTGTCGCAGTTTAATTCGATCGTTCTTCCGTAGTTGCCGCCTGTGTCTTCACCTTTAATTCCGATATGGTACCGGACCAGCACTGCTTTGCAAGATTCCACATTACGCGGCCCAATTCTCATCGTATCGCTGCCGCCCGCAAATGCGAACATTTGCGCCCCTCCTGCCAGTTTAGCTTCCATGCGTGTGATCGAGGCGCCGAGCAGGGTCATCCGTTCGATCAATTCCGGAATGGCGGTATTCGCATACTTCGCAATGTTGAGTGAGCCTTCACGGGCGATGTCCGATGTCGGAAGCATGACATGAGCCATCCCTCCGATCTTAGCAGCACCGTCAAAGAGTGTGAGACCAACGCAGGAGCCCAGTCCGGTCGTTTTTAGGACGCCTTCATGTGTGCCTACATTTAAATCCGCCATACCGACTTTAATGATCGTTTGTTGAATCATAGGCTTTCTACCCCTAGTGCCGCAAATAATTTCCCGAATGACTCCGGATCCGGAATAAGAAAGAAATGTCCTTGAACTTCCTCGGAGCCTTCCAGAAATTTCGTGTCGATTAAAAGAGCCTGGTCCCCCATCTCACCAAACTGCAGGAGCCCATAGCTGAGAATAGCGCCTGCCATATCAATGGCTAATGCCGGAACCGTCGGATACATCGTTAAACGGGTGAAATCGGCCAAGGATGATAAGTAGGAACCCGCTAAAATGTTGCCGATTTCGTTCAGAGCAGATAGCTCCATTTCGCTGTAATCACCGTTATCCGATAAATCCATTCCGATCAGCTTGGACAGCATATTCCTTGCCGATTCGAGATTCAGAATAAAAAACATATTGCCGGGCGCTTCTCCGACCACCCGAAGAAAGATGGCAAGCACGACTTCCTCGGCACCGCCGACAATTTCAGGAATTTCTTCGAAAGGCAGCACCACCACTTTTGGAACAAGCATATCCACCGGCTTGTCCAATAGAGTAGAGAGAGCAGTAGCCGCATGGCCGGCACCGATATTGCCGATTTCTTTCAGTACATCCAATTGATAATCTGCTAGTCCCTTTATGGTATCCACTCGATCAAGCCTCGATTTTTTCGAGTTGAATGATTTCGTCTTTATTCAGTACTTCATTAAGATTCATTAGAACCAGCAGACGTTCATCACTGATTTTGGCTATCCCGTGCAGATACTTCGCTTTAATACCTCCAACTACCTCTGGAGGATTCTCAATGTTGTCTTCATTAAGGTCGATAACATCGTTCGCTGAGTCTACAACAAGTCCTACTTCTATATCATTGACGGCTACGATAATAATTCTCGTGTTCTCGGTATAAGAAGATTCCGGAAGGCCAAAGCGTGAACGAAGGTCGATAATCGGCACCACCACACCTCGCAAATTAATAACTCCTTTAACAAAAACAGGTGTTTTGGGGACGCGTGTCATCGGCTGCATCCGCTCAATTGTTTTGACCTTATCTACTTCTACGCCGTATTCTTCATGGGCCAGTGCAAACACAATAATTTTCTTGTCTTCAGCCATTGGTATTGCCTCCCTGTATAGGTTATTTAATCAGTTCATTCGTATCCAGAATCAGAGCTACCTGACCATCACCCAGAATAGTTGCTCCGGAGATAGCAAACAAATTCTTTAAATATTTCCCAAGGGACTTAAGAACAATTTCCTGCTGTCCGATAAATTCTTCCACCATCAGCGCAGCCATTTTGTCTCCCTTACGGATAATTACAACCTCTGTTTCTTCTTCCTCTGCATCACTATAGTCCGGCACATCCAGCACGGAGCACAGGGAGAGGAGCGGGATCATGCTTCCGCGGAAATCGATCATGCGGTTGCCGTGAACGGAGCGGATTTGGGATTTCTGCACAAGTGATGTTTCCACAATGGACGACAATGGAATCGCGTATTTCTCACTTCCCAGTTTGACCAGCATAGCCGAAATGATAGAGAGCGTAAGAGGAAGCTTAATGGAGAAAATGGATCCGCTCCCTGGTACGGATTCGACATGAATATGACCGCCAAGGGAATGGATCTTGGTCTTGACGACATCCAGCCCGACACCCCGCCCGGAGATGTCCGAAATCTTATCAGCCGTACTGAAGCCGGATTCGAAAAGGAGCTGATCGATATCGGAATCCGTCATTTTATCCGCTAGTTCCGGCTTAACGATCCCCTTGCTCACAGCAGCAGCCAATACTTTCTCTCTATTGATGCCGTTGCCGTTATCCTCAATTTCAATAAATACGTTATTCCCGCTATGGTAAGCGCGCAAATGAACGGTTCCATTCTCGCTCTTGCCTTTTTCAATCCGTTTAGCGATGGTTTCAACACCATGGTCGACTGCATTGCGCAGCAAGTGAACGAGGGGGTCGCCGATTTCATCGATAACCGTACGGTCCAATTCCGTTTCTGCCCCGGTAATAATCAAATCCACTTTCTTGTCCAAGGACTTGGCGATGTCGCGGATCATTCTCGGGAAACGGTTAAATACGGTATCCACGGGAACCATGCGAAGCTTAAGGACTATGCTCTGCAAATCGCTGCTGACCCGAGACATATGCTCCACCGTTTCAGTCAAGGCACTGTTCTTGATCTCACTAGCCAGCTGCTCCAGGCGCACCCGGTCAATCAGAAGCTCGCTAAACAGATTCATCAGGGTATCCAGGCGCTCAATGTCAACGCGGATGGTGCGTCCGCCAACCTGACCGCCGCCTTGAGCCGCAGAAGGCTTGGACGGAGCAGCTCCGCCCGCAAGTTTGGCAGCTGATGCAGCAGAAGTCGGAGCAGCTGGAGCGGCATACAGAGCTGCTGCTGCGGCCTGAGCTTCGCTAGCTTGAATTTCAGCTTTGGCAGCTGAATTTCCTGTCATTTCATCCAGAGATTCGCGGTCCAGAACGATGATTTGAGCATGTTCAATTTCAGACACATTCAAAATTTCATTCTCCAGAGCCTCTTTTTCCGCATTTGCTATGTAATATACAGAGAAGGAGCGCTCAAATTTCTCTTGTTCAATATCCTGCACAGAAGGGGTAGCTTTAACGACTTCACCACAGCGTTCGAGAATTTCAAAAACCATGTAAGCTCTGACCGCTTTCAGGACACAGTCTTCACGAACCGTTACTTCAACATAGAAAACTTGAAGTCCCGCTTCAATAGACTGCTGGAGAACGGACTGCTGAAACTGGTCAAGGGCAATCGCACTATCGCCTTGAGCACTCGCACTTTGCGCAGCAGCTGACGCTTCTGTCGCTTTGAGATAGTCGCCGCTTACAATTGACTTCAGAGAAACTACGATATGGGTGACATCGCCCTTGCCTGTTCCACCCTGAACGATATCCTCTACCATCGATTCAAGCGCGTCCAGACTCTGGAACAGACTGTCGAAAATGAATGAATCCATTTTGAGTTTATGATTACGGACCAAATCGAGTACATTTTCCATCTCGTGTGTAAGGGATGCCAAGTCTTCGAAGCCCATGGTAGCAGACATCCCCTTAAGCGTATGAGCCGAGCGGAAAATATTATGAACGATATCAATGTCGTCTGGACTGTTTTCCAAGCTGAGCATGTTATCATTGAGCGCTTGCAGATGTTCTTTCGATTCGTCGATGAACATCGATAAATATTGATTCATATCCACAAATCCACACCTCCGTGAAATAGTGATGTACTTTCGTTACCGGCCTCCGCTGTCTTTCATCACCCGTTCGACTAATTTACCGGCGATACTTCCCTGCGGGAGAACAAACATAGCCGCTTCGTTCTCAATAGCTACTCTCGGCATCCCGTACACAACACAGGTCTCTTCCGATTCCGCAATGGTTGTAGCAGCCCCATCCCGGCGCAGCTCCGCAAGTGTACGGGCGCCATCACTTCCCATCCCGGTCATAATGACAGCATGCCTTGATAGATTCTTGAGAGGGAGGAGCGATGCGAACATCTTATCCACGGACGGTCTGTGTCCCGAAAGCGGTTCGCTTTTACTAAGAGCAATACGGTAATCCCCGGCATCCGATTGGACTACTGTCATGTGTAAGCCTCCCGGTGCCACATAAGCTGTTCCGTTGACAAGTATCTGTCCTTCTTCCGCTTCCACTACCCGGATTGCACATTGATCATTCAACCTCATCGAAAGAGACTTCGTAAAATTAGGCGGCATATGCTGGACAATCAGAATGGGAGCTGCGAAATTGGCCGGCAGTGCACTTAAGACACACTGCAGAGCCCGCGGACCGCCAGTCGAAGTCCCGATGGCTACCAGATCTCGGATAACGCGAGCAGGTTTATCCCCCCCTGATCGTTCCTCATCTTTTGGCCGGTGCTTCTCAGGAAGCGGCCCGGCCGTCGTTCGCCAGGACTTGTCTGCTGGGGGAACAGTTGCCGATCCCGGTTTAGGTGAGCTTTCATGCGGCCTTGAGCTTCTGACAGGCGGCAGCGCTCTAAGCTTGGTTTGGACTGCGATACGAAGTTTTTCATGAAGCAGCAGCTTCACTTTATACAAATCAAGCGAGATGGACCCCGACGGCTTCCGGATAAAATCAATGGCGCCAAGCTCCAGCGCCCGTATTGTCTCTAAAGCTCCTGCTTCCGTCAGGGAACTGAGCATAATAACAGGCGTCGGCTGCACTTCCATAATCCGCTCCAGAGCCTGTAAGCCGTTCATTACGGGCATTTCGATGTCCATAGTTATGGCATGCGGCTTCAGTTCCAGTGCTTTCTCGATGGCTTCAATACCGTTTTTAGCTACTGCAGTGACTTGAAACTCTGATTTTTCTTCGATCAGATCAGTGATGATCTTCCTCATGAAAACCGAATCGTCGACGACAAGAATACGGTATGGTTCCATAGCCCCTCCAGACTTTGCTCTAGGATGTTAGTGTGTTCGGCCGATTAGGCGCTTCAGGAATTTCTTCATCCCCCCGCCTAAATCCGCTTTGGGCGGCTGGCCTAAGAATTGGTCTACAAGGACCTTCATGCTTCTGGCTGCTGCTGAATGTGGATACGCAATGATAAAAGGAGTCTGCTCCTTAACTGCCCGCGAAACGAGATGATCGTCTTCAACGTGACCGATTGAAGCGATTTCGATATCGAGAAAGCGTCTTGCAACCATCCGGATTTTGTCTGCTGTAGCCTTGGCTTCTCTAGTATTGGTAGCACGGTTAACAACAAGACGGAACGTAACATCGGGATCTTCATTCCGGACCATTTTAATTAAAGCGTAAGCATCTGTTATCGCTGTAGGCTCAGGTGTAGTAACAACGATGGTCTCTTGGGCAGCCGCAATAAATTGCTGCGTTTCTTTTGACAATCCCGCCCCTGTATCAAATAAAATGAAATCAGCCATCCCGCAAAGTTCCTCAATCTGATTCGTAAAAGAAGCGGTTTCTTCATCGGTCAGCCGGAGTAAATCGAACATACCCGAACCGCCCGCAATAAATTGAATCCCTCCGGGTCCTGTCTGTACCAGTTCGGAGATTGTTTTCTCCCCTTTAATCAGATGCAGCAGATTGGTTTGTGCCGTTATCCCCATCAGAACATCAATGTTGGCAAATCCGATGTCCGCATCAATAATAAGGGTGCGATACCCTCTCTCCATTAAACAAAGGGCAAAGTTCAAGGTGAAGTTGGATTTGCCTACTCCACCCTTACCGCTGGTCACCGTAATAATTCTGGCGTTCGATTGCGGTGCGGCTTCGGACAACGGTAGTGCCGCCCCTTCTCGCTGACGGATCAGATTCCGCAACTTCTGCGCCTGGTCACTCATAAGAATATTCCTCCAAAATCGCATCCGCGATTTTAGCCTCATCTATGATCATAATATCGTCCGGTACATTCTGACCGTCAGTCACGTATGAGAGTTTGACCGGGAAATCATGAAGAAGATTCAAGATAGCGCCATAAGAGTGTGTCTCGTCCATTTTAGTGAATAGAACTTTATCCACTTTATACTTTGAAAAATTAGCCGTAATGGCTTTCATATCGCTATATTTAGAAGTCAGGCTGAGTACAAGAAAAGTCTCGCTTGGACCTTGGTGACGAAGCAGCGTACTGAGCTCGGAAACATACATCTCATTGCGGAAATTGCGCCCGGCCGTATCCATGAATATAACATCGGAGTCCTGCAGCTTATGAAGAGCTTTGGTTAAATCCGCCGGCGAGAAAACCACTTCGACCGGGATATCCAGAATATTGGCATAAGTTCTCAACTGCTCTATTGCTGCGATCCGATAAGTATCCGAAGTTATCAGTCCGACCTTGCGCCGCTGTTTGAGCACCTGATCGGCAGCGAGTTTGGCGATCGTTGTCGTCTTGCCGACACCCGTCGGGCCGACGATGTGAACGATCCTCGACTCCGCCGAGATCGGCTTGCCGTGCGGAGGCGGGAATAGCGCGAGCATCCGCTTGCGCACCGCCTCCGCAGCTTCCTGCGGCCCGGGCTCTATACCCGCCGCAGAAAGATCAATCCTGGCGCCCTGAGTCCACTGCCGAACCAAGTCCGGCAGCACTTCCTGCGCCAGAAGGTGTTCCTCCAGCCGCCTCCAGACCGGCGGCAGCTGCGGCTCTGCTGATGGCCGGGCCAGATCGGCCATCATGCGCTTGAGATGCTGGAGTTCCGCCAGCATCAGATCATCGCGCTCCGCGTCCTTGGAAGCGGGCGCTTCGGGCGCTGCCTCCGCGGAGCGGGCGGCGGCCAGTGCGGCGCGCAGCGCCTCGGCCTGCGCATCGGCAAAGCCGCGCTCCGCCGGCGCTGCTTCCGGCCGCGGCTCAGCCGGAACTGCCGCGGGCTGCTGCCGCACGCCAGGTGCGGGTGGAGCCGCAGGTACAGGCTTCGCCTGTGCATACGCGGCAGCGGCGGCCGATTGCGGCATATGCGCAGGCGGCGGGATTTCGCGCGGCACGGCGGGCCGTTGCTCGGCCAGTGCCTGCCGGTTCTGATCCGGCTGTGTCAAGGGCTTCAGCCGGTCTTGAGCTTCAAGTTGCTGATCAGCATCCTGCCGAGCGCCTGAAGTGCTGGCCGTGGCTGTGTGTAGAGCAGCGGATTCTTCCCCGCTGCCGGAAGCTGACAAAACACCGTGCTGCTGATCATTTCTATCCCTCTGTAACAATTGATCCGTGGTGCGCAATTCCTGATTCTTTATAAGACCCGGCTGTATCGGCCGGGCGGGTACTTGCGGTTTCGCTATTTCCGGCTGTGAAGCCATCTGCGCTGCGGCATTATCGGTTTGACTCCCCCTTATTGACGAAGGGTCAACTGAAGCATGAGCCGCATCTTCTTCGGCTTGCTGAGCAGCCCGGGCCACTGCCGTTACAGCAGCGGCTGCCGCCGCTTTGGAGGATGACCGGGCAGGTTCTGCTTTACTCGCAGAGTAGCCGGCTCCGGCAGGTGCAGGCTGACCTTCCTCTACCGCAGCGATTACCTCGATCCTCTTTTTACCGAAAAAACCGAGAAACCCGCCTGTCCGTACTTCCTTCGTGTTCAAAATAACAGCATCCTTGCCGAGATCGGAGCGGATTTTGTTAAGGGCATCCGGCATCGAATCGACTATATAACGTTTAACTCTCATAGGTTAACAACCCCCATGCTTTGAATTTCTACATTCGGCTCTAATTCACTGTAAGAAAGAACCGGGATGTCCTGCATGGTCCGCTCAAGCAGCTGGCGGAGATACATACGGATCGTCGGAGACGCCAGAATAACCGGCTGATGGCCTGACTGGACCATTTTACTGACTTGTTCCCCCAATTTATGATAGATCATCTGTGAAGATGTAGGATCAATTGCGAGGTAAGAACCTTGGTCAGTCTGTTGAACCGATTCCGCAATTTTCTTCTCTAATCCCGGACCTACCGTAATGACACGAAGCGATTCTTCCTGGGACGTGTATTGCTGGGTGATTTGTCTTGACAAGGCTTGTCTGACATACTCGGTCAGTATGTCATGATCTTTGGAATAGGTTCCGTAGTCGGCCAGTGTCTCCAGAATAGTAACCAGATCCCGGACTGAAATTTTCTCCTTCAGCAGCTTCACTAGTACCTTCTGGATATCCCCGATCGCCAGAACATTCGGAATAAGGTCATCGACCAGAGCCGGATACGTTTCGCGCACATTGTCGATGAGCAGCTTCGTTTCCTGGCGTCCAAGAAGTTCATGTGCATGTTTCTTAATAATTTCTGTGAGATGCGTAGCAACCACGGAAGGCGGATCCACAACCGTATAACCGGATAGCTCGGCGCGCTCTTTGGTGACTTCATCAATCCATAATGCGGGAAGTCCAAAAGCAGGCTCCGTTGTTTCGATGCCCGTCACCGAATCATCGTCATATCCGGGGCTCATCGCCAAATAGTGGTTAAGCAGCAATTCGCCGCCCGCAACGGTATTGCCTTTAATTTTGATGATATACTCGTTGGGCCTCAGCTGAATGTTATCCCGGATCCGAATAACCGGTACTACGATTCCAAGCTCAAGCGCGCATTGTCTCCGGATCAGGATAATACGGTCGAGTAAATCTCCTCCCTGCTGCGTATCCGCCAGCGGTATAAGCCCGTACCCGAATTCGAACTCAATCGGGTCTACTTGAAGGAGGCTAATAACGCTTTCCGGACTACGGACTTCCTCAATCTGCTGCTCCTCCACCATTTGCTCTTCTTCAACCTGTTTGCGGTTAAGATTTTTCTGCATTTTCAAAGCGGCAAATATAAGCACGGCCGAGATCGGCAACGTTGTAAACCAATGAATCGGAGTGAAGATTCCGAGAAAGCCGACGGTTCCGGCGGCTATGTAGAGAAGCTTCGGATAGGCTGTCAACTGGGACATGATATCGTTACTGAATGTACCTTCCGAGGAAGCTCTGGTTACGATGATACCTGCTGCTGTCGAAATAAGGAGCGCCGGAATCTGACTGACCAGACCGTCGCCGATGGTCAAGATAGAGTAGGTAGCGGCCGCATCCCCGAAAGACATGTCCTTCATGGTCATTCCGATGATGAACCCGCCGATGAGATTAATAAGCAGGATAATGATACCTGCGATGGCATCTCCCTTAACAAATTTACTCGCGCCATCCATAGCTCCGTAGAAATCGGATTCCCGCTCTACTTTGCGGCGCCTGTCTCTTGCCTGCTGTTCATTAATCATGCCCGCGTTAAGATCGGCATCAATGCTCATCTGTTTACCCGGCATCGCATCGAGTGTGAACCGTGCCGCTACTTCAGCTACCCGCTCGGAACCTTTCGTGATTACGATGAATTGTACGATAACCAGAATGAGGAACACGATGAAACCGACCACAATGTTGCCGGCCGCAACAAAGTTTCCGAACGTCTCAACTACTTCCCCTGCTTCCGCATGTGCCAGAATATTTCGGGACGTGGAGACGTTCAATGCGAGACGAAACAGGGTGGTTACGAGCAGCAAGGACGGAAACACGGAGAACTGGAGTGCCTCTTGCGTGTTCATGCCGACAAGCACGATCATTACCGAGATGGTAATGTTAATAATGAGTAAAAAATCCAGCAGAACGATCGGGATGGGAATAACCATCATCAATACGATTCCGATAATCCCAATCAGCACAACTAAATCTTTTGCTTTCATGAACGGCTCCTCCTTTCTTAAACTCTCTTAGTTCGACCCTTTATTTTGTATACATATGCCAGCACTTCAGCTACCGCCTGGAACAGATCCCCGGGTATCGCTTCTTCCAGTTCGACCTGAGCATGCAGAGCTCGTGCGAGCGGCTTGTTTTCCATAATTAAAATGCCATGTTCTTTAGCAATTTCTCTAATCTTCAGCGCTACGAAATCGGTTCCCTTGGCAACCACAGTCGGCGCCTGCATGTTGGCCGCATCATATCTTATTGCAACGGCATAATGCGTCGGGTTCGTAATAATGACGTCCGCTTTGGGTATTTCCTGCATCATCCGCTGCATAGCCATTCTGCGCTGCTTCTCACGGATTTTGCCTTTAATGAAGGGATCCCCTTCCGTCTTTTTGTACTCATCTTTGATATCCTGTTTGGACATACGAATGCTTTTTTCAAATTCATAGCGTTGGTATAAATAATCAAATACGGCAAGCACCACTAGAATAATGGCGATTGTGATGCCAAGCGAAAGTGTCATAGACCATACATATTGAAGTGCCTTTTCCAGCGGCACATGACTCAGTGCGAGGAGTTTTTCTTTCTCGCCCCATAGGGTCAAGTAAACGACGACTCCGATAATGACAATCTTTAGAATGGATTTCAGAAAATCAATAAAGGAACGCATCGAGAAAATCTTTTTAAAGCCTTCAATGGGATTAATCTTGTTCAGCTTCATCTTAAGCGGATCGCCTGTCAGCAGAAAACCGATCTGCATGTAGTTGGCAGCTAATGCAATCACCATGGTTAATATTAAAATAGGAGCCAGCAGGATTAAGAACTGTACGAGTATCCGGTAAGAGAGAATTTGTATGTTAGACATGGTGACATCCATTAATAAATCGTGCCTCAGTGAACCGGTAAACAAATCAACCAGTTTTTCTTTCATAAACCCGCCGATCATGTAGAAGGACAAGAACGAGAAGAACAGGATAAACGCCGCCGGCAGTTCCATACTCTTGGCCACCTGGCCTTTTTTACGGGAGTCTTGGCGTTTTTTGGGTGTCGCCGGTTCAGTTTTCTCTTGCGAGAACAACTGTAAATCTAGCTTCAACCTAAGCGATTCCATAAACATCTTTTCCTTTCTCGTACAAGCTAAGATCCTTCTACCGGCCCGCCGGCGACGATGTTAAGAAATTTCTGCATAGCGGCAAACATCCGGTCGTATAATCCATGGAACAACCCTAATAGTTCTGGCATTAACAGTGCTATCAGCAGGAAACCCACCATAAGCTTCAGCGGAACCCCGATGACGAATATATTAAACTGGGGGGCTACCCTCGTCAGCAGGCCAAGTCCCAAGTCGGTCAGGAACATAGCGGCAACAATAGGTGCTGCGAGCTGCATCGAAAGCGCGAACATCGTAAAGAAAGTCCGGATCATAAATTCTGAAATTTGACCGTTATAGACTTGAGCAAACATCTCATTGGATAGCGGAATCCATTCGTAACTGTTCATGATGCCTTGTATCAGAAAATGATGCCCGTTAAAGCTGAGCAGCAGCAGGATGGCAACCATGTACTTTAAATTACCAAGTATAGGTACGGACGTTCCTGTCATTGGATCCAGAACGTTCGCTATGCCAAGGCCGATCTGAACATCAATAAATGAACCTGCGATCTGAACCGCTGTAAAAAACATATAAGCGATAAAACCGAGTGTAATGCCCACCAGAATTTCTCTTATGATCAAAAGCACAAATTGTGCGTCCATGACCACCAGTTGAGTCGTTCCCTGCGTTGCCGTAACGATCAAAGTTAAAAATAACGCCAGACCTATTTTAAAAACATTCGGCACATTTTTAGATGAAAACAACGGAACCACGACAAAGAATGAGGTCATTCGACAAAATATCAACATAGCGTTAGGTAAAAGTTGGACGAACAGCTCCATATTGTCGCCTACCCGATATATTGGTGCAGATTATTAAGTAAATTAAAGGTATAATCCACCAGCGTGTTGAGCATCCACGGACCAAACACAAGCACAGCCAGAAGCACGGCAACGATCTTGGGAACAAAGGCAAGTGTCTGCTCCTGAATCTGTGTAGTTGCTTGGAAAATACTGATCGCCAGACCCACGACAAGGGCGATAATAAGTATGGGTGCGCTAGCCTTCAGTACCGTATAGACCGCTTCGCCGGCCAGCTTGATGACAAATTCGGCATTCATGTTAAGTGACCTCCTGCTTCTGCGTTCATGTACTGTAGCTGAGTAGCAGCGACTTGACGACAAGGTACCATCCGTCCACCAGAATAAACAGCAATATCTTAAACGGCAGCGATATCATGACAGGCGGCAGCATCATCATCCCCATGGCCATTAAGGCACTTGCAATAATCATGTCGATGACCAGGAAGGGAATAAAGATCATAAATCCCATTTGAAAGGCCGTTTTAAGCTCACTGATCGCAAAGGCCGGCACGAGTGCTGTTAATGGAGTGTCCTCGTATCCGGTTGGTGCATCCGCTTTTGTATAGTCCAAAAACAGCTTTAAATCTTTAGGCCTCGTGTGTTTCCACATAAATTCCTTAACAGGAAGTGAGGCTTGCTGCAGAGCAGCTGTCTGATTCATTTCACCTTTCAAAAAAGGCTGAAGCGCCGTATCGTTGATTTGACCCAGAGTCGGCGACATGATGAATAGGGTCAAGAACAAACTCAACCCGATCAGCACCTGATTCGGAGGCATTTGCTGTGTTCCAAGAGATGTTCGGACAAAACCCATTACGATTACGATTCGCGTAAAGCTCGTCATTAAGATAAGGAACGACGGCGCCAAACTCAGGACGGTCAGCAATAAGATGACTGTAATGGTATTGGATGCCCCCGTTGTCCCGCTTCCCGCATCAATATTCACATTGAGTCCGGGGATCAAATTACCATTCGGAGCAGCGAACGCGGTATCGCCTGAATAACCCAAGAGCAGGAATACAGCTGCAAACAGTATGGCCAGTCTTTTATTTGTGCTCATTTGATTTCAACCGTTCTTGTTCATTTTCTTCCTGCAGCCATTCTTCTACATGCTTGTTGCGCTTGGTCGCCTGCTGCAGTTTATCATGAAAAACTTGCTGGAATGTCGGCGTAAGCTCTTCTTCCTCTACAGTCCCTGCACTTGGCTTTCGCCTGATTTTATCGAATATTTTGCCTACCGGGACGAAATCCATTGCGGATTGGGTTTGAGCGGTTATTTTATCTTTTAATTGAGCAGCTTCCACAGGGTCTGCAATTTTCTCAAGCAGTTGAATGTTATCCCCTACCCCTACTACATACAGGGCGTTTCCGATTTCAACGACTTGAATGGATTTGTTCTGACCCAGCGGTACCCCTCCGAGCGACTGCATTGTACGATGAGGACGAAGGCTGTTTTTTTTGGACAACACCTTCATAATACCGTAAAAAAGACCGATGATAAGGATAAGGAAGAAAATGACCTTCCCTATCATCAGAACCGAATCAATAGCTCCGTTACCTGGCGTTCCTTGCCCAGATTGAAATCCGGGTCCAGGATTGCCGTAACACACGGCAGACCAGAACGGCAGCTGTACCAACAGACCTGCCGTTACCAGAAGCAGCTTACCTGCCTTTTTCTTCAAACTTCACATTCCTTTCCTTTTTAAAACCTCCGCTTAGCCCAGCGTCTTCTTGATAGCTTCGATTACACGGTCAGCCTGGAAAGGTTTCACGATAAAATCTTTAGCACCTGCTTGAATGGCATCAATAACCATTGCTTGCTGGCCCATCGCTGAGCACATAATGACCTTAGCATTAGGATCAATCTTCTTAATTTCCTTCAAAGCATTAATTCCGTCCATCTCCGGCATTGTAATATCCATTGTCACCAGGTCAGGGCGCAGTTCTTTAAACTTCTCGACAGCTTGGACGCCATCATTGCCTTCTCCTACTACCTCGTAGCCATTTTTGCTCAAAATATCGCGAATCATCATTCTCATAAATGCTGCATCGTCCACAATCAGAATTCGGTTAGCCATGTTAAAATAGTCCTCCTAGGATAATGATTATTGTATTTTCTGAATGCGATCCCACTGACTGACGATATCGGTGACACGAACTCCAAAGTTCTCGTCAATAACGACAACTTCACCTTTGGCAATGAGTTTGTTATTGACTAGAATATCTACCGGTTCACCCGCCAATTTATCCAGTTCAATAATAGAGCCTTGTGACAATTCCAGAATGTCTTTAATGACCTTCTGAGTTCTGCCAAGTTCAACAGTTACCTTTAAAGGAATATCCAGCAACAGATTCAGGTTAGTGTCATCCACTTGACCGTAACCGCCAGACTGAAGATTGGAGAATTGTACCGGCTGCACATTCACATTGCGGTTAATGCTTCCTCCGCCAGGCGCTCCTTGAGGAACGTTATGCTGAGGCTGCTGAACATACGGCTCGGAATAAGGCGGTTGAACGGGCGGCTGATTGACCGGCATTGAATTTCCTCCCATAGAAGGACTGGAATAAGGTGCTTGCTGCGGCTCCTGATATGTACTTTCAGCAGGCTGTTCATACACGGGAGCCGGAATTTCCTCGGCAATCGTCGGTGCAACCTCACTGTATGAATCTTCAGAGCCGCCCAACAAAGTTCTTACCATTTCTTTGGAGAAATCTACCGGAAGCAGCTGCATAATAGTCGAATCGATTAAATCTCCGATTGTCAGTCTGAAGGATATCTTTATAAATACGTCTTCGTTCGGCAGTTTTCCTTCTCCATTCGACAGATTCAAAATATCTATTCCTGGAGGAGAAATATTAACGAAGCGATTAAAGATTGCGGACATGGATGTAGCCGATGATCCCATCATCTGATTCATGGCTTCCTGCACAGCGCTAATATGAATTTCCGTCAACTCATCATTCGGCGCATGTCCGTCTCCACCCATCATAAGATCGGCAATGACTTGTGCATCACGTGTTTTGATGACGAGTAGATTAATACCATGAAAACCATCTACGTAATTAACATGGACCGCTACATGAGGCTGTGGAAATTCTTTCACTAACTCATCTCTAAGGATGATCGATACTTTAGGTGTCGTGATGTCTACCTTCTTACCAAGCAATGTCGAGAGGGCTGTCGCTGCACTGCCAAACGTAATATTGCCGATTTCCCCTAATGCATCCTGTTCCAGGGGAGTCAGATAATCATCAATTACCGGAGCAAGAGCAGCAGCTTGATCGTCGTCATAACGCTCATCCGAAGTCTGTCTTAACAGGGCGTCAATTTCCTCCTGCGACAAATAATCTTTATTATTCGTCAATTTCTTCTACTCCTTCATGTACAATTTCACCGATTTGAACAGCCATTCTTGATTTAACTGTTCCGGCGCTTCCCGTAAATTTCAATTTTTCGCCGACTTTGATATGCAGCGGGTCATTTACAGGCTTGTTTAGTGTAATAACGTCTCCTGGCTGAAGATTCAAAAACTCATGAATCGTAATCTGAGATTCTCCCAGCTCAGTAATGATCGGCAGCTTCGCTTGTGTCAGTCGTTCCTGCAGAATTTCCATTTCTTCAGGAGCCCGGTTTTTCTTCTGCGATACAAACCAATGATGAACGGACAAGCGAGGCATGATAGGTTCGATAACAACATGAGGGATACAAAGATTGATCATCCCTGTGGTATCCCCTATTTTGGTACTGAGCGATATCAGCGCAATCGTTTCATTTGGAGAAACAATTTGCATGAACTGCGGATTCGTCTCCAGTGCTTCTAAACGAGGAGACAGATCGATAATCGTCTTCCATGCTTCTTGAAGACTTTCAAACGCTCGGCTGAAAATCCGTTCCATGACAATCGTTTCGATTTCTGTCAGGGCACCGGTCTTTTGAGGAGAGTTACCTACACCGCCAAGAAGTCTGTCGAGCATCGCATAAGCGACGTTCGGGTGAACCTCAAGAACCATCCTGCCCTCAAGCGGCTCCGCTTCAAAAATGTTTAGAATCGTCATCTTCGGTATCGAACGGATGAACTCATCATAAGGCAGTTGTTCCACTTGAACCACGCTAATTTGTACGAACGTCCTGAGCTGAGCCGAGAAGTACGTGGTCAAGTACCGGGCAAAATTCTCATGTATCCTTGTGAGACTTCGGATATGATCTTTGGAAAAACGCACGGCTCTTTTAAAATCATATACCCGCACTTTTTTCTGGGTATCTTCTTTTTTGAGCTCCTCCGCATCCATTTCACCCGATGAGAGAGCTGCCAGCAGTGCATCAATTTCATTCTGAGACATAACATCAACCATAAGAGTCACCCCCTTTGTGCGTATCCGATCTATGTTAAAGGCTACTCAAGTGCAAAATCGGTAATATTTATTCGCCTTATTTTTCCTTCATTGAGATGCGTATTTAATTTGCTGATTAGAGTGTTAGTCAGGTTATCTTGTCCTTTACTGCCTTGGATCTGCTCCGCTTTCATATCGGAAAGTGTACGGATAATCGTGCCTTTAATGCGGGAGTCAATCAAATTTTCGAAATCCACTTTTGCTTTTTTGTTTTCAAGTTCAAATGCCAAACTGATTTTGATGAAACTGCCTGGCTCCGCCAGGTTCGTTATAATGTCTTTCATGATGACTGTATTCTCTTTTATTTCTAATGTTGTTATCGGTTTGCTATCTTCTGAACCAGAAGTTTCTGCTTTGTTGTCCATGAAGGTCCAAAGTACAAATGCTGCTGTTAATATTAAAGTAATGGCAACCAGAATGGAGACAGTCATTAGAAAAAATCGGTTTTTAAGCACTACAAGCCCTCCGTATTCGTCGACTTGATCGTTGCTTGAACCGCACCGATCCGTTGTAAAAATTGTTCAACCTGTTCCATGATCACTGCTTCTGCTTCAAGAACCATGATCTTTTTTCCGTTGATCAAGGTAATGATCGTATCGGGCGTTTCCTCCATGCTTTCAATCATCAAAGCATTAATGACTAACGGTTTGCCGTTCATGCGGGTTAAACGTACCATGATACCCTCCATTGATTACAGCAGGGGAGCGAGCTTGCCCCCCTACCCTTTATAACCGACTATTAACGCTTCAGGTTTACGATTTCTTGTAAAATTTCGTCTGAAGTCGTAATGATACGGGAGTTAGCCTGGAAACCACGCTGGGAAACGATCATTTCGGAAAATTCTTCTGTCAAGTCTACATTAGACATTTCTAGCTGGCCTGTAATAATGGAGCCAGTTCCTGTTGCCGGATCTGCTGCCAGAGATTCTCCCAACCTTGCTGCTAGCTCGTCAAAAGTGTCTGCATTTAGAGTGTAGTCATAAAGATTTCCACCGATTTTTTCTAAACCGGCTGGATTAGCAACTTTAACAACTGAAATTTTATAGGGTGAAACTACAGGGATTCCTTCAATTACCTCAATGATACTTCCATCCTGGGAAATGGAGAATTTTGTTGCGTTCTCCGCCAATTGGATTGGCTCCCTGTCGGTTGAAAGCAGATACATACCATCTGGATTAACAATGTGTCTGTTCGCATCGATCGTAAAATTACCGGCACGAGTTAAATAAATAGGTTCATCGCCTCCACCAGTTGACACTGCAAAGAATCCGTTACCGTCGATTCTCAGGTCTGTAGGAACATTCGTCGTCATTGCACTACCACCCGTATGAATGGTATCAATGGATGAGATTGAGGAACCTAAACCAATTTGTTTAGCGTTTATTCCTCCACGAGACGGATCAGTACTTGGTGCTGATGAACCCGATACCGTCTGGCTCATGATATCCGAAAAGTTTACCCGCCCCTTTTTAAACCCGGCAGTATTTACGTTAGCAATGTTATTGCCGATAACGTCAAGCTTGGTTTGAAAACCGCGCATACCCGAAATTCCGGAATACATGGATCTTAACATTTTTATGTTCCTCCTCTTGGTTGTTGCAGAATAGATGCGATCTTTCAGTTGAACCGCTTCAATCGATCGGCGGTACAAGGGCTTCCTGATAGGTCCAGCCCGTTTAATTGCTTCAAGTAATAATGACTGCACTGTCAATTTGCGTAAATACTTGCTCTTTCATAGAAGCTCCATCAAGAGCTGTGACAACGGTCCGGTTAGGTACATTTACAATTAAAGCTGTGCCGCCCAGCATCATCAATGTATCTTTGGCACCTTTGGCAGCTGCTTTATCAATTGCACTTTCCAGTTTGCAGAGTTGTTCGCTGTCCAGCTTAATTCCTCTTTGCTGAAGCCGCATCTCTGCATGGTGGCTGAACTTGACAATCTGATTTTGTAATAAACGGTCAAAATCCGTTGAACCGTTCGTCTGCTTTGCAGCCTGGTTTCTTTGCAGAGGGGCTGCAGGAGTCGGGTACAGCCTACCGACTGTTAACCGCTCATTCATGGTGTCTGATTACCGGGGGCCGGGGGTTCAGGCTTGGGTTCCTCCGGTTTAGGTTCTTCCGGTTTAGGAACGTCAGGTTTCACGTTCTCGATGCTAAGAACATCTTCCAGCACAACTTCTCTCTTTCCGACTACCGCATACTGAACACCGTCACGGATAATGATCGACTCTACCTTGCCTGACATGGTACTCGTCTCGCCTTTATCGTTTAACCCGATCCAGCTTATGTTCTTGTCAATTAGGCTAGAGGTAAAACCGAGTGAAGAACGAAGCAACTTCATTTCAGCAGCCATATTGGACAATTGCTCAACAGAGGTGAATTGCGCCATTTGAGCAATAAATTCTTTATCCTGCATAGGTTGCATAGGATCCTGATTGCGGAGTTGAGCGATCATGATCTTCAAGAAATCATCTTTGCCTAATATTGAACCATCTTTTTCTTTTGCTTTCTTGGTAGAGGCTGTGTTAGTCATTCCTGTCTTAGTAACATCCTGCCATAATTCTGCCATTGTGCACCTCCATTCTTCTATGAACGTATATAGCTTAAGCTGAAGTTTCGAACGAGTTGCCTAAAGCCGCTTTACGCGTTTCCGTGAGTGCGCTCAATTCCTCGTTCCATTCGGTCACTTCCTCTGCTACGCTACCGCTCTTTCTTCCCTCGTGCTGCTGTAGAAACTGCCGGGAAGACTGCTGCTGTCTTGAATCTTGAAACATACTGGAGGACATGTTGCTTTGACTTACTTCCATTTTATCCACTTGAACTCCCTGACTCTGCAAAGATTGTCTGAGACTAGAAAGCTGGCTGTCCAGGAGCTCTTTGCCTACAACAGAATCCGCAGTAAAGATTGCCATTAATTGACCATTCTGGATCTTGAGCGTGATTTCAATATTACCCAAATGCTGCGGACGAAGCGAAAGCTTGGCTTCAGCAAAACCATCGCCTACCTTAACGTTCATCCTTTTAACCATAAACTCGCTTAATTCCTGAGTCAGATTGCTGGCCTGGATGGTAGGCAGCGCAGTTTTTGCTGCTTGTTCAGTGCCCGCTGTCTTAATCACTTCCTGCATGCCGCTCACTAATGTCATATCCGCGTGTTCACTTGATGAGGAACTCTGCGAGCTTACCGGTTCAGCAGTTAGTTCGGCAGTCTGTCTGACTACGTTCCACGCACTACTTTTCGCAGCTAATGCTTCTAATGAGGTTTTTATCGGATTCGACTTGGTTACCGTAACGACTGGTGTTTCCAACACCGGTTCACCAGTTGATGCCGGAAGCTTAGATGAATGGTCTGTAGCTGTGCTCGGCGCGGATTTCGGTTTCTCTGTATTTGCCGCTAAAGAAGTTGCTTGCGGCAGCACTTTTTCAAGAAGCTGTGTAAACTCCTTGGATAAATGCTGGAGAATCGGATGATCCGGCTGCTGTTTCAACATGGCCGTAAGATCCAGCAGTGTTTTTTGTAGTTTCAGAGAAGGATCTTGCGGCTGACTGACGGCTTGAGATGTTATTGCTGTTGTTCCCTGTAATACACTGAGCATAGCCGAAGCTTCCGTCACCCAGCTCTGCATCGTTTCCGATTGAACCAACTGCTGCAGGACTTCCGGATTCTGCTGAATATTCTGAAGTAAGGCATCAATCATTCCTTCAGCGTCGGCTTCTGTACTAGCCAGTGCCTCCTGGATCGCGGGCGGCAGTAGAAGAATCACTTGCATTAAACCGGATAAAAGAGCATCCAACGGTGCTTGTTCTTCCTCAGCAGCCACTGTTGACAGTTGATTCCCCATGATCTCTGCAAAAACAGCTCCGTCTACCGCCGTTTTACTCTGCGCTGTCCCCGTTGTACCGGCCGCCGAAACAGCAGTTCCAGTTCCCGTGACCACACTAGCAAATGCCATTTCCATATTCTTATTCACCCCCTTTCAAGTGACATGTATGTTCGGATGTTCGGATGTTCTCCCTAAGGCAGAAGAAGATTTCCTGTAATGGAAGCCGCCGTTTCTTTGCTGATTACAGCAATTTCATTCATTAATGAAGCACGGCTGGTATTGTCCATTTCTCTTAAAATGTTCAAGACCTGCGCAGAGTTTTTACCGTACATATCAGTCAAGACTTTAGCTGCCTGATTCGCCTTCATAGCCGCAAATGTCTGACTCAATTCAACTTTCGTCATCTTGGCTGTATCTGCATTCGGACTATTCTGGATTTCCAGACGTTCCTGCAATGCAGCGATTTTCTGATTCTCAGCGCTTGTTAAATCCTTCAAAGCGATGGAAGCATCTGCCGCTTTTTTAGGGTCCATTTTCTCAAGAATCTTGACCCTTTCATCCGTTTTCATAGCATTTAAAACTAGAATCGTCTCTTTAGGACTTAAATTTTGTATGATTTGTGCAGCTTTACTGGGCATCATCCTAGCATAGACCGTAGCGAGTTCCCGGACTTTCTTATCATATTCTGCATCCTGTTCTGCTAGCTGCTTGTTAGATAGTTCGGCTTGTTCTTGTTTAAGCTCCGCAATTCTTTCATCCTGCTTCGCGATCATTTGATCAGCCTTGCCCAGCTCTGTTTCCAATTCCTCTACCTTATTGTTCAGTTGTTCCACTTCTTTGGTTTTTTCCTTCTCTGCATCAGCTGCGCTAGGAGTTTTGGCAGATTCCGCCTGGGCATCTTCTTTCGGCTGGGGAATCATTTCACCCACAACGGGAAGTTTGTGCATGGTCCGCTGAACGGTTTTCATAATATCGTAATCGAATACAGATAGTAGAACCCCGAGTAGAACAGCGGTAAACACGAACGGGATGAGAAACCAGACCAGAAAACGCTCTAATCCACCACCTGAGGATGATTCTGCGCCTGATTGTTCCATGACGTTACCTCCTTTCGTGTGGTTATGAATAAGATAGTCGAGTGTGTCGGTTTGTAGCAATCTCATCCAGCGCTTCTTGTTCTTTCTTAAGAACAAAGCTGCTGAATTGTTCATAAGCTTTATCTCTTGCTTTTGTCCATACTTTTTCATCAACCATTTTGTCAGATAAAACTTCCCGGTTTTGTGTAACTTGATACTGGGCCTTCGCAATATCACGACGTTTGATAGCGATCAGCTGATCAATGTGCTCTACATAATATTGCAGCTGTCTGATCTCAGACATTGAGACAGGGCGTTCGGATGACTCCATCAGCTTATCCTGGGCCTCACTCTTCATCCGCATCAGATCATGAAGACTGCTTTCTTCTATATTGAGCTTGCCTATCGCCGAGGATAAATTCCATTCCGCCTGCGAGCGCTCATTATTTTTTAAATTAACGATTTGTTGGAACGCATATTGAAATTTCATATGACCCTCATCCTAAAGAAAATTGATGAATCAAGCGGTGTTGAGCTTCTTCCAATGTCACTTTCTCATCCGTCTTCTGTTTTACATAATCAAGGATTGCATCCATATATTCGAGGGATAAATCAATTTCTTGATTTGAGCCTCTCTGGTACGCCCCCAAATTAATCAAATCTTCCGAATCTTTATAAACAGACATCATCCGTTTAAGATGTGCAGCTGCATTGAGCTGTTCGCGGGATACAATTTCTTTCATTACACGGCTTACACTGGCTAGGACATTAATAGCAGGATACTGGCCTTTATTGGCGATATTCCGATCCAACACGATGTGACCGTCTAGAATACCCCGGACAGCATCCGCAATAGGTTCGTTCATATCGTCCCCATCTACAAGCACGGTGTAGAAAGCCGTGATAGAGCCTTTAAGCCCGGTACCCGATCGTTCGAGCAGCTTAGGCAGGAGAGCGAAAACGGAAGGCGTATACCCTCTCGTAGCAGGCGGTTCACCTACCGCAAGCCCGACTTCCCGCTGAGCCATCGCAAAACGTGTAACGGAGTCCATCATCAGCATGACGTTCAAACCACGGTCACGGAAATATTCCGCAATGCTCGTTGCGATAAAAGCGCCTTTGATCCTTACCATCGCCGGTTGATCAGATGTCGCTACGATGACAACGGAACGTGCCAAACCTTCGGGACCCAGATCTTTTTCTACAAATTCGAGCACTTCGCGTCCCCGCTCGCCTATTAGAGCGATAACATTTACATCCGCCGAAGTATTCCGGGCAATCATTCCCAGCAGTGTGCTTTTACCTACACCCGATCCGGCGAAAATACCAACACGCTGGCCCTTACCTACGGATAAAAGTCCATCAATGGCTCTTACTCCTACACCAAGCGGTTCCTGAACACGCGGTCTTGAAAGCGGATTACTGGGTGCATTGTTCGTAGACACCTGTGTCATCCTCGATGGAAGAAACGAACCGTCAAGCGGCTGACCTAACCCGTCCAGAACTTTGCCGAGCAGTTCATGTCCTACTTGTACGCTAAGCGGCTTGCCTGTTCCGACAACGTCGCATCCAGGTCCGATTGCTTCAAGTTCGCCAAGCGGCATTAGAATAACTTTGTTGCCCCGGAACCCGACAACTTCCGCCATTAACGGCCGGTTCGACTTATGAGGATAGATGTGGCACAACTCTCCAATACTGACATCCGGACCTTCAGATTCTACCGTCAAACCAATGACCTGGGTTACTTTACCGTTAACCCGAACGGGATCGATCTGCCGAAGATAGTCCGTATACTTGCCCGCATTTGGGATCTGGGATGACTTGTTCATGACTCATCACCTTCACCGTGAAGAGCAATGCGCTGCAGAGCGATTTTGATTTCATGCAGTTGTGTATCAATTCTCGCATCAATGCTGCCAAAGGTGGATCGCACTACACAGCCTTGATCCTGGACACTCGCATCGGGTATGATTTGCAGTTCTGCCTGAGAATCAATCGATGATAGCAGCTCTTCTCTTGCATCTTGGATATATGAGAACTGTTTAGGTGCGACGCAAAGTGTAATTACGCCTGTTTCTTTACGCCTTGAAAGTACACTTCGGATCGTATCCAGCACCCACTCCGGAGTTAGCGTGAGCTGCTTGGAAATAATTTTTTCAGCAATCGAACAGCTGAGTTCAATTAGAAAAGGCTCCGATTCCTGAATGATCTGTTGTTTAACCTGGTAGGCCTGCTGCAAAACGTTCTGAGCTTCTTGAAGCATCTCAGCATGCTGCTGATGGATATCTTCTTGAGCTTTCATTAACCCATCTTTGTAACCCGTGTCATAACCATTCTCTCTGGATGCTTCGAATTGTTGTTCATCTTCTTCACGCCGCTGGTTCCACCATGCTTCAATCTCAACTTCTGCTTGGCTTCTAAGTTCAGCTGCTTCCTGGAAAGCTTCCTGGATTTGAGTCTGAGCAAACGATTCCGCATCGCTTATGATTTGCCGTTTTAAAGCTTCCGCTTCACTAATCACAGCTTCTTCTTCTGGTGTAAATCCTGATACCTCATCTTCAAATTGTGCAGACGGGGAGGTCAACGGTTTAACCGGTACTTGAAAAGCCTTGGATTGTTCAGCAGGTACATAATGGGCAGGTTTAAGGATATTAGACAATAATATCGTCTCCTCCACCACGAGCGATGATAATTTCGCCCGCTTCTTCTAAGCGACGAATAGTAGATACGATTCGAGTCTGAGCTTCTTCCACATCCCGCAAACGTACCGGGCCCATAAATTCCATCTCTTCTCTGAATGTCTCCGACATCCGTTTGGACATATTGCGGAAAATTGCTTCGCGTACTTCTTCGCTGGCCACTTTGAGTGCAAGCTGCAAATCCGCGTTTTCAATGTCGCGAATAATTCGCTGAATGGAACGATTATCCACATTGACAATATCTTCGAATACGAACATCCGCTTCTTAATTTCTTCAGCCAGCTCGGGATCTTGAATTTCGAGTGAGTCGAGAATGGTACGTTCAGTTCCACGGTCTACACCGTTCAGAATTTGTACGATAGAGGAAATACCTCCGGCTGAAGTATAATCTTGCGTTACGGTAGCCGATAATTTCTGCTCCAGAATCCGCTCCACTTGACTAATAACTTCGGGTGATGTGCTGTCCATGAGCGCGATCCTCTTCGCTACATCTGCCTGTTTCTCTTGTGGAAGTGACGATAAAATAATGGATGCTTGTTCTGATTGCAGATAAGAAAGCACCAGTGCGATCGTTTGTGAATTCTCGTTCTGGATAAAGTTCAATATTTGTGCGGGATCTGCTTTTCTTGCAAAATCAAAGGGTCTGACCTGCAGATTAGCTGTTAAGCGATTAATGATATCGACTGCCCGATTGGACCCAAGCGCTTTCTCAAGAATCTCTTTCGCATATGCAATACCGCCTTGGGAAATGTATTCCTGTGCACGGCATATTTGATGAAACTCAGCTAGAATGGAATCCTTCTCGATCGCATCCACTTTTCTCACATTAGCAATTTCCAGTGTCAGCTGTTCGATTTCATCTTCACGCAAATGTTTGAATATTTGAGCGGAAACTTCCGGCCCTAAACTGATTAGTAAGATAGCCGCTTTTTGCCGGCCTGTTAATCCCTGCTGATATGCTGCTCTTGCCAATCACTCACACCTCTATTCATCGACAAGCCATGTCCGTAACAAATTAACGAATTCATCCGGCTTCTTTTTGGCTAATGTCTCTAATTGCTTGCGCACCTGGTTCTCGTTCGATGCGTTCTCAATATCAATGGTCGGGTACTCTACCTTAGCAGGTGCAAGATCCAATTCTTCTTCTTCCGCCGCTTTTTTCTTTCTTCGGATCGCATACATACCGAGCGCACCTAACAGCAAGGCAGCAAGTCCGATTCCGCCGTACATCAAATAATTGTTCCAATCCGTTCCGGATAAGCCAGGCTGTGCCGCGAAACTCTGAGGAGTAACGGTTACTCTTCCTCTAATCTGATCGGCTGTATATTCTTGTTTGTTATCCGCCAGTGCCGTCCGTACAATATTCGCCATCTGATCTGTAATTAATCTTTGTAAATTATCGTTTGCAGCCTGATCTCTGCCTGTAGAATCAAATGCAATGTTAATACCCAAATCTTTGACTACATAAGGTGTCTGGATAATGTCATTCGTGATTTTATTCACTTCATAATTAACCGTTTTGGAGCTTTCTTCCGAATTAGCGTTTCCGGAACCAGCTGCCCCAGGGTAGCCCGGTACATCCGTTTGTCCTGTTCCAGCAACTCCTCCGGCGGCCCCGCCAGCACTAGTCGAGCTTTTGTTCGATTCCTGAGTGGAAATTTCCAGCCCTCTGTTATCTTGAACGTTCGGAGCTGTTACAAGCTGCTCGACCGATTTCTTCTGATCGAAGTTCATGGTCGAGAATACACTCACGACCGCTTTATCGGCGCCAAGCATTTTATTCAGCAGATTCGTTACACTGCTTTGAACCTTCGCTTCAAACTTACGCTCAATTTCAAGATGGCTCTGAGCCAGATTTGAAGACTGACCCATGTTCGATTCTTTAGAATAAGCAAGGAACTGACCGTACTGGTCAGAAATTGTAATATTCTGGATCGGCAAGTTTCTCACGCTATGAGAAACCAAATTGTAAATGGTATCAACCTGAGCTTGATCCAGTGTATATCCTTTTTTAACGTTCAGCATTACGGAAGCAGTAGCTTCTTGCTTCTCTTTGGCCAGAAAAACTGTTTCGTCCGGCATCGAAATCAATACTTTTGATTTCTCAATCGATTGATTCGAGTTAATCAACTGCTGAAGTTCGCCTTGAACAGCACTTAAATGTTTGACTCTGAACTCGTTATCCGTCATACCGAATGCGCTATCGGTAGCGAAAGACTCATATCCGATTGAGCTGCCCTTGTTAAGGCCTTGCGACTCAACTCCCAGCTTGACGCTGGCTACTTCGCTCTTCGGCACTTCGATGCTTTTCCCATCCGGACTTAGTACATATGGAATAGCTGCTGTATCCAAGTACCCTTTGATTGCCGCTGCGTCAGCCGGCTGCAAATCCGTATAAGCGAGCGCATATTCTGTCTTGGCCAGATTATAACTGATGATTCCAATCGTCAGAATCAGAACGACTAACGTGCCGATGAAAGCAAGTTTGGTCGTTTTATTATATTGATTCCAATATTGTTTGGCCTTCTCCCAATACTGGAGCAATCTTTCGTTCACAATGTCACCCCATCCGATTCAATCAATCTCCTCATACGGCCGTTTATTATAACTGCATCCGCATGATTTCCTGATAAGCTTCCATCGCTTTATTGCGCACCTGTACGGTGAACTCTAGACCGAGTGATGCTTTCTCGGATGCGATCATCAATTGATGGACGTCCGATAACTCGCCTTTGGCAAACTGCTGGTTCAACTTTTCAACGGCCTGCTGGTCACCGTTCAGTCCGTTAATCGCATTATTCAGAAATGAAGAAAATTGATTCGTCACATCTGATGCACTTACTGTTTGGCTTACAGCCGGCTGTTTTAGATTGCCTACCGGACTAAATGCATTCAAATAGGTATTGTTAATCAAATGAATATCCCCTTTGTGCTATTATCTGCCGATTTCGAGTGCTTTCATGATCATACTCTTGCTTGCATTGAGCGCGGTCACGTTGGCTTCGTAAGAGCGGGTTGCTGAGATCATATCAATCATTTCTTTTGCAACATCAACATTCGGCATCATGACGTATCCTTCTTGGTTTGCATCAGGATGAGTCGGATTGTACACTTGCTTGAATGGTGTTGTATCTCCGGTAATACTGGATACCCGAACCCCTTGTCCGGTTCCATCAGTCATTGCCGTGTTCAACATTTGTGCAAATGAAGGTTGCCCTTTCGGTTCAACGGATACGATTTTTCTCTGATAAGGCGACCATTGTCCATCCACAAAAGATGCTCTCGTTGTATCCGCATTAGCAATGTTGGAGGAAATAACATCCATCCTCAATCGTTGAGCCGTCAAAGCCGATGAACTGATGTCAAAACTGTTCGTTATTCTCATCTGTTACCTTCTCCCATCCATGGCAATTTTAAGCTTGCGGAACTCGTTGTTCATCTCTTGTATGATCGTGTTGTATTTTAGCTGATTTTTGGCCATCAATGACATCTCGTAGTCCATGTCGACATTGTTTAAATTGTTGTTCATAACGGACATCTGCCCTGTTTCAACTATTGGGTTAGCGGGTAAGTTGGTATTGGGCGGGATTCTGAAATGCTTCGAATTTGAACGAACGCCTTCCAAAACTGGCTGTGAACCATTCATTGTCCCTTTCAGCAGTTCTTCGAACACAACGTCTGACCTTTTAAAATGAGGAGTGTCGGCGTTGGCCACGTTGTTAGCAATCACACGCTGCCGGAGTGCGGATGCATCTAATGATTTCTCCATCCACTGGAACCCGGTCTGATTTAGCAAAAACATGGTTACCCCACCTTCGTTATCTTTATGAAACTTTATTCCATAACGAAACTTCACATTCCTCCTAACTTCGACACAAGAATATTCAGAGTGTATACATTATGTAGAATAATGTTGCTAAAATTATCATGAAGAAAACAATGGAAATAGACAATAAGAAAAAAGCCCTATCTTTAGGAGAAAGGGCTTTGTTTCGCACTAAGTAAAACTATGAGAATTTTGTTACATTTTGGATTTCACTTGGTCAATTGCACGCATAAGCTGGTCATTCAATATACGAATATACGTTCCTTTCATGCCAAGCGAACGAGTTTCGATCACTCCAGCACTTTCCAACTTTCGTAGAGCATTTACAATAACGGAACGAGTGATTCCAACCCGATCTGCAATTTTGCTTGCCACGAGAAGTCCTTCTTTTCCTTCTAGTTCTTCAAAAATATGCTCTACAGCTTCCAGCTCACTGAAAGAAAGCGATCCAATTGCTACCTGTACAACCGCTTTACTTCTAGCTTCCTGTTCCACTTCTTCTGCCCGCATGTGAAGAATTTCCATCGCTACTACAGTTGATCCATATTCTGCTAAAATCAGATCATCATCGATAAATTCAGAATGAGTCCGACATAGGACCAAAGTCCCTAATCTGTCTCCTCCTCCTAAAATAGGCACAATGGTGAAGTGGGTATATTCTCTCAAAATTTTCATTTCTTCTACAAATGTCGGAAACATTTCTACCGCTTCTTTATCTGAAGTCGTTTCATCCACTCGCAATAAAAAATGATTGAATTCAGAAGAAAAACGGCGATCTTCCTCTACAATACGGTTTAATGCCGATGCCGGGAGCTCATTGGTGGTAGCGAAGCCCAGAATTTTACCGCGCCTGCTGGCGACGTAAACATTCGCGTGAATCGTATCACGAAGTACCTCGGCCATATCCATAAAACTGACGGCGCTTACTGCTTCTTTCTGCAGCAAGCGGTTCAGCCTTCTCGTTTTATTCAACAAGGTCATTGGCTAGCCTCCTACAATCCTACAATCATACAAAAAGAATCACAAACCGAAGACACATACGTCTTTCGGTTTATAAAATATATTGGCTTAAATCGCGATCCCGGACGATATCGCCCAGCTTCTCACGAACATATTCCGGTGTTATAATGATTTCTTCCAGATTAAGCTCCGGTGCCTCGAAAGACAAATCTTCCAGAAGCTTCTCCAGAATAGTATGGAGTCTGCGCGCTCCTATATTTTCTGTGCTCTGATTTACATCTACTGCAATCCGTGCAATTTCTTCAATGGCAGCCTGACTGAACTCCACTTTGATGCCTTCGGTTTCAAGTAAAGCCGTATACTGCTTCGTCAGAGCGTTTTTAGGCTCTTTCAGAATCAGCACAAAATCATCAAGCGTCAAATTACTGAGCTCAACCCGAATCGGAAAACGCCCCTGCAGTTCCGGAATCAAATCAGAAGGTTTGGAAACATGAAAAGCACCTGCGGCTATAAACAGCACGTAGTCGGTTTTAACAGGGCCGTATTTGGTCATAACCGTAGAACCTTCCACGATAGGCAGAATGTCTCTCTGGACGCCTTCACGGGATACATCGGGGCCTCCGCTGCCGCGTCCGCCACCCGCTATTTTATCTATCTCATCCAGGAAGATGATACCGGATTGTTCCGCTCTTTGGACCGATTCCTGTATCACTTCGTCCATATCGATTAATTTCTGCGCTTCATCTTGTGTCAGCACTTTACGGGCTTCCTTAACCGGCAGCTTGCGTTTCTTCGTCTTTTTGGGCAATAAGCTGCCGAACATCTCCTGCATGTTCATGCCAGCCTGGTCATTGCCTTGACCGGATAACATATCCAGCATCGAAGGAGAATTATCTTCAACGTCTACTTCAACCATCACATTCTCGAGTTCGCCGCGTTTTAACTGCTCCATAATTTGCGAACGTTTAGTAGCAAGAGCAGGGTCCTTCTCTTCCTCATCCGGCTCGGGCTGCGACTGCTGATTGCCGAATATCATTTCAAGCGGGTTGCGCTGGAACTTCTGCCGTGCTGCACTTGGCGCTAGAATCGCAACCAGACGCTCATTGGCCAGCTCCTCTGCCTTGTCCTTGACCTTCTCAGTCCGCTCGCTTTTAACCATACGAATAGACGTCTCCACGAGATCACGGACCATAGATTCTACATCGCGGCCCACATAACCGACCTCAGTAAATTTTGTAGCCTCCAGCTTGACGAAAGGGGCGCCAACAAGCTTAGCCAGGCGGCGCGCTATCTCTGTCTTACCGACACCCGTCGGCCCGATCATTAGAATGTTCTTCGGAACAATTTCATCACGCATGGACTCATCAAGTCTGCTGCGGCGGTAACGGTTGCGCAGAGCAACCGCTACCGATTTCTTAGCCTGCTTCTGGCCGACTATATAGCGATCCAATTCCTGAACGATTTGTCTTGGAGTAAGTGAGCTTGTGCTCAAATGAACCCCTCCTTCATGATTACTTGTTCCACTTCACTGCACCGGTAATCAGCATACGAATGTCTCTGGTCCCGACAGTTCCTATATTTCTTCGACGATAATATTGTGGTTCGTATATACGCATATGTCAGCGGCCATTTCAAGCGCGGCTTTTGCGATTTCCGTCGGGTTCATTTCGGGAGCATACCTGGACAATGCCCGTCCTGCAGCCAGTGCAAAGCTTCCGCCTGAACCAATCGCTACGATTCCGTCATCCGGCTCAATAATTTCACCGTTACCGGATATAAGCAGCAGTCCGGATTCATCCATTACGATCATCATCGCTTCCAGTTTACGCAGCACACGGTCAGAACGCCATTCCTTGGCCAGTTCTACTGCCGCACGCTGAAGGTTGCCGTGATGCTCCTCCAGTTTGCCTTCAAACTTCTCAAACAAAGTAATCGCATCCGCAACAGAACCTGCGAAGCCGGAGATGACTTTGCCCCGGTACAACCTGCGGACCTTCTTAGCGGTATTCTTCATAATCATACTGTTACCGAAGGTCACCTGGCCATCACCTGCAATCGCACCCCGTCCATCCTTACGGATGGCAAAAATAGTCGTTGCATGAAATGTAGCATTCGTAGGATCCATAAGTCACCCCTCAATTCTTTCCTGTAAAGCCTGTATCTAGCAGAGCGGAAAATAAGAAGCAGCAGCAAAAGGTCGTTTTGATGCTGCTTCCATTGTTAATTTCATGTATACGCACAAACAAAGCGTTCAAAACAATTTTATCGTAACACAGCCGAGGTTTCAGTTACAAGGCGGTTGTACATGATTTTGCGAAAAATTCTGAATACTTTCAATCGCACGTTCAGCCAGCTTTTCAATCTTCAATTTTTTATTACGGATTTTCTCAGCCAGCGGCGGGTAAAGTCCGAAGTTAGCATTCATCGGTTGAAAATGTTTTGTATCGGCGGTTGTGATGTACTGCGCCATACCGCCCAGGGTCGTTTCACTCGGGAAAACGAGACATTCCAAGCCACGTGCCAACCTGCCTGCATTAATACCAGCAATTAGGCCGGAAGCTGCTGATTCCACATAACCTTCCACACCCGTCATCTGACCGGCGAAGAACAACTGATCCCGGTTTTTGAACTGGTAGGTTGGCCTAAGCTGGCTTGGTGAATTGATAAAAGTATTCCGGTGCATAACGCCATATCTTACGAATTCGGCATTCTCAAGACCCGGAATCATGGAGAGAACACGCTTCTGTTCGCCCCATTTCAGATGGGTCTGAAATCCTACGAGATTATACAACGTACCTGCCGCGTTATCCTGACGGAGCTGGACGACCGCATGAGGCAGCTCGCCTGTATGCGGGTTCACCAGTCCTACCGGTTTCATAGGGCCGTACAAGGCCGTCTGCTTACCTCTTCTTGCCATGACTTCGATCGGCATACAGCCTTCAAAGTAAATTTCCTTCTCAAATTCTTTAATCGGAGCCGTTTCGGCATGAATCAAAGCGTCGTAGAAGGCATCAAACTCTTCCTCGGTCATTGGGCAGTTCAGATAAGCCGCTTCCCCTTTGTCATACCTGGAAGCCAGATAAACCTTGCTCATATCGATCGAATCTTTCTCGATAATCGGAGCGGCCGCATCGTAGAAATAAAGGTACTCTTCACCCATCAGCTCCTGAAGTCTTGCCGACAATGCCGGGGAAGTTAAAGGGCCTGAAGCTACAATGGTAATACCATCAGGAAGCTCAGTCAGCTCCTCATTACGAACCTCAATCAGCGGATGATTTCTCAGCGTATCTGTGATTTCGCCCGAGAAGCCGTCCCGGTCTACGGCAAGCGCTCCTCCCGCCGGTACGGAGTGCTTGTCGGCACTGGCAAGAATCAGAGAATTGAGTACTCTCATTTCTTGTTTAAGGACGCCGACCGCATTCGTTAAACCATTGGCGCGCAGAGAATTACTGCACACGAGCTCTGCAAATTTATCCGTAATATGCGCGGGTGTTTTGCGTACTGGACGCATTTCATATAAAGTTACGGGCACGCCCTGACTGGCGACTTGAAATGCGGCTTCACTGCCTGCCAGGCCGGCTCCGATTACAGTTACTCTTTGTCCTGCTGTCAATTTCTACACCTCGAATTTAATCATTTACTTCTTCATCTTTGAGTTCTTCTTTAAAACCACACTCGACGCACTGGTGATTTACAGCTGTCTTCGTACGTTTCTCGATCATCATCGAGCCGCAGCTCGGACAAGGCTGTGCAACCGGTTTGTCCCATGAGACAAAGTCGCATTCAGGATAGTGATCACAACCGTAAAAAATACGGCCTTTCTTACTGCGCCGCTCCACGACCTTGCCTTCTTTACATTTCGGACAGGTTACACCGATATCTTTAATAATCGGTTTCGTGTTCCGGCAGTCGGGGAATCCTGAACATGCCAGAAATTTGCCGAACCGGCCCATCTTGTAAACGAGATGCTTGCCGCATTTCTCACAAATTTCGTCCGAAACCTCGTCTTGAATTTCGATCTCTTTCATTTCTTCCTCTGCAAATTCAAGCCGCTTCTCGAAGGAAGTGTAGAATTCATCAAGTACCTTGACCCAGTTCTCCTTACCTTCACCTACATGGTCCAGCTCTTCTTCCATCTGGGCCGTAAATTCAACATCGAGAATCTCAGGAAAGAATTCGACCATCAATTGAATGACCAGATCCCCCAGTTCGGTAGGAACGAACTTCTTCTCTTCGATGGCCACATAACCGCGCTTCTGAATGGTCTCCAGCGTAGGGGCATAAGTAGACGGACGCCCTATACCCAGCTCTTCGAGAGATCGCACCAGACGAGCTTCCGTATAGCGTGGAGGCGGCTGGGTGAAGTGCTGCTTCGGCTCGATGTCATTGGAAGCCACTTCATCTCCCGATGAAAGCGGAGGAAGGAGTTTGTCTTCTTCCGTGGTGCCGTCATCATTGCCTTCTACATACACCTTCATGAAACCCGGGAATTTCAATTTGGAGCCAACCGCACGGAACATAGCATTGTTGACATTCAGGTCAATCGTCATTGTGTCCAGCACGGCAGAAGACATTTGGCTGGCTACGAAGCGTTCCCAGACCAGCTTATAGAGACGAAATTGGTCTCTCGACAGAAATTCTTTAACTGAATCCGGATCGCGCAAAACAGATGAAGGACGAATGCCCTCATGCGCATCCTGGGTGTTCGAGCCTTTTTTAACATAGACACGAGGAGTTTCAGGATAGAAGTTCTCCCCATATTTGCCTAAGATAAATTCCTTAGCTTCCTCTTGGGCGACCGGGGAAATTCTCGTAGAATCGGTACGCATATATGTAATAAGACCGACAGTACCTTCTTTTCCCAGATCAATTCCTTCATATAACTGCTGAGCTACGGACATGGTCTTGGCCGCCCTGAAATTCAGCTTACGCGCGGCTTCCTGCTGCATGGAGCTTGTTATAAAAGGCGGAGAAGGGTTGCGGAGACGTTCCTTTTCCTTTACTTCCTTTACAATGAAAGGAGCGCCTTCAATCGCTTTCAGAATAGCATTGACTTCTTCTTCCGAACCCAATTCTTTCTTCGAACCGTCAATACCGTAGAATTTGGCTTCGAAATTCGCTTTGCCCGCTTGCAGCATCGCTGTAATCGTCCAATATTCCTCAGGTACAAACGCTTTAATTTCATTCTCGCGGTCCATGATGAGCTTAACCGCTACCGATTGAACCCGTCCTGCCGACAAGCCTTTCTTCACTTTCTTCCAGAGCAGCGGGCTGATCTTGTAACCAACAAGCCGATCAAGAATACGACGGGCCTGCTGCGCATTAACCAGATCAATGTTAATCGGACGCGGAGTTTTGAAAGCGTCTTTAACCGCCTGCTTCGTAATTTCATTAAAAACAACGCGGCAATTTTCTGTTTCGTTCAGCTCTAAATAATGAGCCAAGTGCCAGGCAATAGCTTCCCCTTCACGATCCGGGTCAGCTGCGAGGTACACTTTTTTCACTTTTTTGCTGGCATCTTTCAATTCCTTTAAGATGGAGCCTTTGCCGCGGATCGTTATATATTTCGGTTCAAAACCGCGTTCTACTTCAACACCGATCTGGCTCTTCGGAAGGTCGCGGATATGACCCATCGATGCTTTCACGATAAATTTACTTCCCAGATATTTCCCAATCGTTTTGGCTTTTGCCGGTGATTCTACAATCACTAATGAGTCTGCCATCGACCGAATGCTCCTCCCTTCAACGTCATCTAATGCTGCATGTATATCACTTTAATGGTTATGGTAATTTCATATGGATACGTATGTGGAGCCGGGCTGCTCCGCTATCTTGTTTTTCAATAGCAAGGATAGCAGAACTGAATGCAAATGTCCAAACGTAAATTGAGTCTGCTCCAGGAGGACGTCGGCAGTCACCGGCATGCTCGACAAGAATCGATAAAGAACGACTTCGTCCGCAGACATGCCTTCTTCAGGAGATTGAGTTTCCAATTTCCTGAGTGACTCCTTGAAATGTCCACTGGAGGGGGACAAATGAGTATATTCTTCAAGTATATCTTCGGGACTAATTACCATCTTAGCCCCCTGCTTAATCAGGTATAGAGCCCCTCTGCTTTTGGGGGAATGAATCGGACCCGGTACCGCGAATACGTCACGCGACTCTTCCAGAGCCAAATCTGCCGTAATCAGAGAACCGCTGCGCTCGGCAGCTTCGACTACGACAATCCCCAGGCTCAGTCCCGCAATGATGCGGTTGCGCAGTGGAAACAGCCCCGGATGCGGGAGAGTTCCAACCGGATACTCCGATAGAAGGAGCCCTCCGCTTCCGATAATTTCCTCCTGAAGCCGGCCATGTTCCGGCGGATAGATACGCTCAGGAGATACGCCTAGAACTGCTATCGTTCCGCCAGTTTTACCTAATGCCCCCCGGTGGGCCTGGGCATCGATTCCCCTAGCTAAACCGCTTACTACGGTTATGCCGGATCCCGACAAGGCTTGCGCCAGTTCCTCTGCGATTTTCTTCCCGTAGGCGGTAGGTGTTCGGGTGCCGACTATTCCGATTTTAGGATGCTCCAAGGCTTTCAGTGAACCCCTGTAGTAAAGCACCCACGGCGGCTGTGCTGTTTCTTTGAGCAAATCAGGATAATCACTATCAAATCGTGTTAAAAATCCAATACCGAGCCTTCTGGCGAGTTCTACTCGCTCCTGAAGCTTACATTCATCTAGACCTTCTATAATACATTCTGTTTTGGACGCTGGGATTCCGGTTCTTATAAAATCTTCAAACGACCATTCTCTCAGTTCCTTCAAATCGGAACAGGAATCGACCAGACGTTTAATGGTTCTCCAGCCTACTCCGGTTATTCCATGAAGTCCGATGAGCATGCTTCGATTCTCCATCAGTATAAAGCACTCCCTTTGCATTCACAAATTTTGAACCTGTGAAACAAAAAAACCTCCCAATTCCCCTAAGGGAACCGGAAGGTTGCTTACCATTCCAACGATTTATTTATATTCATGTATGAATATAAATTTATTTTTTAGTTATGCATTTCTCCAACAGGCCTTTTTCTTCCAAGACTTCGACCAGTGTCGAACCCATCTCAGAAGGAGTAGCTGCTACCTTGATACCACAAGCTTCAAGTGTAGCTACTTTCTCAGCCGCTGTACCTTTACCGCCGGAAATAATAGCGCCGGCATGGCCCATACGTTTTCCTGGAGGAGCTGTTTTACCGCCGATGAAACCTACTACAGGCTTCTTCATGTTAGCTTTGACCCATTCAGCCGCTTCTTCTTCAGCCGAACCGCCAATCTCACCAATCATAATGACGGCATAAGTATCCGGATCTTCATTGAACATATGAAGGACATCGATAAATTCGGAACCTTTAACAGGGTCTCCGCCGATACCTACTGCAGAGGATTGACCAATACCGCGGGTCGTAAGCTGATGAACCGCTTCATACGTCAAAGTTCCGGAGCGGGAAACAACGCCCACGTGACCCGGTGTATGGATGTAGCCCGGCATAATACCGATTTTGCATTCGCCCGGTGTGATGACGCCCGGACAGTTAGGTCCGATCAGACGAGTACGTTTGCCTTCCATATAACGGGTAACTTTAACCATGTCCAGAACCGGAATGCCTTCTGTAATACAGATGACCAGATCAAGATCAGCATCTACTGCTTCCATGATGGAATCAGCTGCAAAAGCGGGCGGGACATAAATGACGGATGCGGTAGCGCCCGTTGCTTCTTTTGCCTGCTCAACCGTATCAAAAACCGGTAATGAAACTGTCTCACCGTTCTCGAGGGTAATGTCGACGTTCGTACCGCCTTTACCAGGGGTTACGCCTCCGACCATTTGCGTGCCGTAATCGAGCGCGCCCTTCGTATGGAACAAGCCGGTAGAACCGGTAATACCTTGTGTGATCACTTTTGTGTCTTTATTCACCAAAATACTCATGATCTTTGTTCACATCCCTTTACAAATTGAAAAGCATATAACATATAAAGAACATTCGTTCGTCTTCAATTAAACAAGCGCTACAATTTTCTGAGCGCCGTCTGCCATGGAATCTGCAGAAACGATGTTCAGACCGGACTCGTTCAAGATTTTCTTGCCAAGTTCAACGTTAGTACCTTCCAGGCGCACAACGAGCGGACGGTCCAGACCGAGCTCTTTCGCTGCTGCTACTACACCCTCGGCAATTACGTCACAACGCATAATTCCGCCGAAGATATTAACGAAAATACCTTTTACTTTGGAATCGGACAGAATGATTTTGAAAGCCTCGGTAACTTTCTCTTTGGTAGCACCGCCACCTACATCGAGGAAGTTCGCAGGGTCTCCGCTATAGTGCTTGATGATATCCATCGTTGCCATAGCAAGGCCCGCGCCGTTAACCATGCAACCGATATTGCCGTCAAGGGCAATGTAGCTGAGGTCATACTTGGAGGCTTCAATTTCTTTCTCATCTTCTTCTTCCAGGTCGCGTAGCGCCAGAATATCTTTGTGACGGTAAAGCGCGTTGGAATCGAAGTTGAGTTTAGCGTCAAGAGCCATAACATCTCCGCCGCCGGTTACAACAAGCGGATTAATTTCAGCAATGGAGCAATCTTTATCAACAAAAGCCGTATACAGAGCGATCATGAACTTAACCGCTTTGTTAACAAGCTCTTTAGGAATGTTGATGGCATAAGCCAGTTTGCGGGCTTGGAACACTTGCAGACCGATTGCCGGATCAATAACTTCCTTGAAAATTTTCTCCGGAGTATTGGCAGCAACTTCTTCGATGTCCATGCCGCCTTCTTCGGAGCCCATCATGACGACGCGGCCCGTATCACGGTCAACGACTACGCCTATGTAGTACTCTTTCTTAATATCACAGCCTTGCTCGATCAGCAGGCGTTTAACTTCCTTACCTTCAGGACCGGTCTGATGAGTAACCAATACTTTGCCCAGAATTTCTTGTGCATAAGTACGGACTTCATCCAGATTCTTGGCAACTTTCACGCCGCCCGCTTTACCACGGCCGCCTGCATGAATTTGCGCTTTGACTACAACGACCTGAGTGCCTAGCTCTTTGGCTGCTTCAACCGCTTCATCCACGGAAAACGCCACTTTGCCCTGAGGTACATTCACTCCGTACTGTCTCAGGACTTCTTTGCCTTGATACTCATGGATATTCATTTGCAAATCCTCCTAAACGTATTGTTTCTCCCTGTATGCACGAAACCATGTTCAAGTTTCGATTCTTTTCGCACAACCAACGTAGGGTATTCGCCGTTTGACAGGGGAAATCCTGCCCGTCTTTTAGCGGGTTCGGACAAACTTTTGCCACGAATTATTGTATCACTTTTTGTCGACAGTTTCCTCTTCTTTTTAAAAAGAAATCGTTTTTTATTATTGCGCAGGAAATGAACGGGCCCGTTTCCCTTCCTTGACCATGCCGATACCATCCAATTTCTCAGTTATCCCGCCTTCGAACTCTTGGCAGATATAACTTTTCACGAGCAATTTAGCCTGTCACTGCGATCTGTCCTTCTGATAGTTTCCTTGTGGGGGAGATTAATCTTCCTGCACTTCATACGTCCATAAAAAAGACCCCGGAAACATCGGTCCCAGGGCACTGTATCCATTTTATCAACTACCATTTTGTTGCTGCTGCTCTATCGCTTTTCACTAAGTATAAGAGGGATTCGTCTCCGTTGCCACTCTTGGCTCCCTCTCCGCCTGTTTGACAAACCTCATTTCATTACCCACATAGCTGCACACGAGACACTGAATGGTCGGTTCACTCTCAGAAACAGGGTTGGGATCTTGTGTTTCTTTTACTTCGCCTGTAAGCGCATCTTTCAGAAAAGACTGAGAATAACTCGCAATCACACTGAATTTAACCCGGTTGGAACGACAATTGGGGCAAAAATACGGTTTTTCCTGCATTGTAATCACCTCACCTATAGTATGACCAATTTGCAAGAAACAAAAAGTCATTTTAAAGATCTTACCCTTTTGCTATACTGGTTGTAATATAAAGGCATAAGGAAGCACCTTTGTCCATTCTATTTAGGAGAGAGGTGTTTTTTGATGTACGGAAAAGTAACCAGCGGCTGTCTGCACGGCATTGACGGTACCTGCATCGATGTAGAAGTGGATATCACCAATGGCTTGCCCCAAATTAATGTGGTCGGGCTGCCCGATACGGCCGTGCGTGAATCCATTGACAGGGTCCGGTCCGCGATTAAAAATTGTTCATTCCGGTTCCCGCTTGAGCGGATTACGGTGAACTTGGCTCCTGCTGATTTGCGAAAAGAAGGAGCCTCTTTCGATCTGGCTATAGCGGCGGGCATACTCCTCACCAGCGGACAAATCCAGGCAGAAGAAGTAAGGAACACGCTTATACTCGGCGAGCTTGCTCTGGACGGGAGCCTGCGCCCTGTCCCAGGCGTGCTGGCTATGGTAGATGCGGCGCGCAAACAAGGCTTGCGGCGTGTTCTTGTGCCCCAGGGCAACATCGAGGAAGCTCAATTAATCGCTGGTATGAAAGTACGCGGTCTAACCAAATTAGATCAATTAAGCTCTTCCATATACGAGGAAACCCTGCGGAATGATTGGGATTCCAATGTGCGGAACCGTCCCGATTCAGCCAGTCTCATTCCCCTTCATGAAATCCAATTAACAGCCAGAGCCATTGAGGATGCAGGAGTCGAGCAGCCGGTTGAAGACTTTGCCGATGTAATCGGGCAGCATCATGTCAAAAGAGCGTTAATGATCGCCGCATCGGGCATGCACAACATCCTGCTGATCGGACCTCCAGGGACCGGAAAAACAATGCTGGCCAGACGGATCCCGGGAATACTTCCGCCTATGGCAGATGAAGAAGCGCTGGAAGTCACTAAGATTTTCAGTGTGTCGGGTAAACTCGCGCAGTCCGACCGATTCATGCGAATCAGGCCTTACCGTTCTCCCCATCACACCGTAAGTGCGGCAGGATTAATCGGGGGAGGTTCCATCCCCAAACCGGGAGAAGTCAGCCTGGCTCATCACGGGGTCCTCTTTCTTGACGAGCTCCCCGAATTCTCCAGAAGTGTACTGGAAGTTCTGCGGCAGCCGCTCGAAGACAGGAAAGTAACGATCAGCAGAGCCAGAGCCACCTTCACATTCCCTGCGGGATTTCTTCTTGCCGCTTCAATGAACCCCTGTCCTTGCGGATTCTGGGGCTCTGATTCGAATTCCCATCAGACTTGTATCTGCAGTCCGCTTAAAATACGCCAGTACCGGGCCAGGATCTCAGGTCCGCTGCTCGACCGTATCGATCTCCACGTTGAGGTGCCCCGACTTGACTATTCCGCTATGACGGACAAGCAGCAATCGATGTCCTCTTCCCAGATGAAAGACCGTGTATGGGAAGCCCACCAGATCCAGCAGTGCCGCTATGCAAAAACTTCCGTTCGATTTAACGCGGAACTCAGCGGCAAATGGCTGCGGCAGTTTTGCCGCCTTCCTTCTGATGCCGAGGAGCTCCTTCACCGAACATTCGATCGCCTTCATTTGAGTGCGCGGTCTCATGACCGCATTCTCAAGCTTGCCAGAACGATAGCGGATCTTGAAGGCGAAGAACATTTGACCGCCGAACACCTGGCGGAAGCGATTCAGTATCGGAATTTAGATAAGTCTGGTATGCTGTGACCCCTCCTATGAAGCTTGATTTACATAGAGGATAGAACTCAAGACCTTATAGAAAAACGAATCAAACAGACCCCTTGTTCCATGGAGTCTGTTTGGTTTGGATGGAAACGAATCGAATTATCTTGGAGGGAGACAAGCCTTACAGAGGATTCCTATCAGAAGCTATATTGCTCGCAGCGCTGACAGAACGGTACGGTACGTGAAGACGGTACGTGAGACGGTACGTGAGACGGCAGCTAAGAGAAAAAGTAAAATAAGAGGAAGCTTGCGGTAAAGAAACGGGGAAATGAAATTAATTAAAATGCGCCGCACAAATGTTCAAGCTTGACGAATTCGCAAAGAACAGACATTTCAACGGTAATAACATCAAAGCGCAGCTTGCGTTCCTGCTGTTTAACGGAATGCAGATACATTTGCGAAATCTGACGTACTTTCGTCTGTTTCCGGCCATCAACCGATTCTTTGGCATACCCGAACCGGCCGGTTAATCTCCGCGTCCGGACTTCGATAAACACGACAACATCTTCATGCTCGGCAATCAGATCCAGCTCACCATACCTGCACCGCCAATTGCGTGCGAGAATACGGTAGCCCAGACCTTGCAAATGCTCTTCCGCCTTATTTTCCCCGTATTTACCCAGTGATTGTCTGGTTGAGGGTATGCCGGTCATCCTACAGCTCCCTTCGCTCTTGCTGCCGCATTTCTTTCATACGGTTATCCGAGCGGTAAATGTAACTTAAAACTTCTGCGACCAGCTGATACAGTTCGGTCGGAATTTCCTGGTCGATCTCCAGCTTGGACAACACCTCGACCAGAGAGGCGTCTTCTTGGACAGGGATACCGTTTTCTTTTGCTTTATCTACGATAGCCTCGGCAACTTTCCCTTTCCCTTTGGCTATGACGGACGGAGCTTTCTGCTCACCCGGAGCATACCTCAGGGCTACCGCTTTTCGGATTGCTTTACCTTCGCTTTGATTGCCGGGAACCGCAGGTTTGCCTGACGGTTCCCTATCCTCTGATAACGTCATATACGAAAATCAACTCCCTGGTAAGGTACACTTGGCGCTATGGTGTCGATCATCGTACGGCTTAACGGTAAAGAATTCGCTGAATCTTTCTTGGCGGCCGTATCAGGAAAAGGAGAGGCTTTCAATGATAGGAATTGATACCCTAATTTGCCCAGCGCTTCGCCAACTTCCTCCCTAGAATTGCTGAGCAGTTCACCTATAAAGGGCATATCGTTAAACACTTGCAAGCTTACAATCCTGTTCATTACCTGAACATCTACAAGCGTACTTCCCAGTGATTTCATATCAAGATCAAATAATAGGCGGCAATTCTCCGCATCCAACTCGCCACGCTTACCTTTGCGCGACTGTATATGGATTGCTGCCGTAGGCTGACCCTCCGCATTCAAAAGCGGCACGAACAGCGTCATGTGAGTGAACATACCGCTTTTATCCTGCGACATCAGAAGCTGCTGCCCGGTTATATGCTGCACCGCCTGCTGGACAGAATCCCGCAGCGATGCAGGGAGCCCGTCTGCAGTAGACAACTGCAGAAGCAGGCTCTTGAGCGTCTCTGCGGCTTCGGGCTTCAAAGCCGCAAGCGGCATTTCGCCTGCTGCCTGCGACGGCAGCCCTGCCCCGGCAACCACCTGAGATCCGCCTAGCTGCTTAAGCAGCCGGCTCTCATGATCTACGCCGACCGCGCGCAGCAATTCGCGCACCCAGCCGTTGTCAGCGGCACCGGCCTGTCCGCCGCCATTGCTTGGCTGCGCACTGGGGGCTTGCCCCGCTTCCGCCGGGACTGTGCCGACAGGCGCGGCAGGAGCGCCCCCTGCGGGGCTCAAGCCTGGCGCCGCAGCGCGGCTGCCGCTGGCGGTCTGCGGCGCAGCAGCGGCACCAGGAGCGGCGCTGGAGCCTTGCGCTTGGCCGCCCGCTTGGCTACCACCGGCAGCAGATGCCGAGCTTGCGCCAGGCGATGTCTGCGGCGCTCCCTGTCCTGCCCCTAAGGCGGCAGATGCGCTTGCCGGGTTGTTGCCCTGTGCAGCACCAGGGGCTATCCCCGCCGCGCCAGTAGAGCTGCCGGCGTGCACAGGCGCCTGTGCCGTCTGCCCTGCGGCAGCAAGACCAGGTGGCTGGCCCCCTGCGCCAGGTGCAGGACCCTGCCCAGAGGCCCCTGCCCCCTGGGACCATGTACCGGCTGCCGGGCCAGAGCCGCCGGTTATGACACCAGACCCGCCGGGCTGCACCTGAGCGTTGGCCGATCCGCCTCCACGCGCAGCTGCGGAAGCTGTCCCGTCGGCGGGAATGTTGCCGCCAGGAGGCTGCGCACCTTGCGCCGGCTGCCCTGCCCCAGCAGAGACACCTGCTTGTCCGCCGGGACTTGCCGGAGCCTGACCGCTCATGCTGGACGCTCCCTGGCCCAACGCAGCGGCTCCCGGGCCAGGCGCTGCGCTTCCTGCAGCCTGTCCGCCTGCAGCGCTTCCTGCGGAAGCATTCTTCCCTGCGGCGCTGCCCGCAGTTTGCTCTAACATTCGCAGAACATCGCCCAGCTGCCGGAGCAGTTTATCCGCAGAGCCGCCGCCGGAGGCTTCTCCCGTTCCTTTGTTCAAGGCGCCCTGGATAGCCTGCGACAGGTCTTTGAGAGTATCCCCGAATGGTTTGCCGAATAAAGTCTGATGAAGGGCGCTAACCGTGTCCGTGGTCATAGGCAGACCCTTGGAAAGGGCAACGCCTATTGTTTGCAGCCATTGTTCCGGCTTTGCGGATACAGGCATCCGGCTTATCATATCTTGGATCGGAGCGGCTGATTCCTTCGTGAGAGGCAGACCATTTTGGCGCATGAGCTGCACAAGTTCCCGGTTGACTGGTGTATCTTTTAAGCCCGTTTGCCGCAGCATCTGTCCCAGCTCTTCATCCGTTACAGGTACAGCAGACGCTGCCGCTGGCTTAAGAACGATCTGCCCGCCAGGACTTTCTGGCTGAACCTGAAGCCATGCGGTCTGACCCTGCGACATCTGGGCTTCTAATTTTACACGGACCTGAACGCCGTCTATCGACATCTGGGCTTCCTGATTATCATAAACCTGGAGGACAACGCCTTTTACGACCTGCCCCGGCTTTAACTCGAGAGCTTTAGGCTCTGCCGCACGTACATTCCCGGCCAAACCCCGGATCATTCCGCTGATATTCATGCCGATCGCCTCCGTTTACACGTTCTTTTATGTATATATCGGCTGGAACCCCTTTTAAAATAACTCCTGCTGCACCAGCATCACATTGCGGATAAACAGTTTGCGGTGCAAATGGGTAGGCCCATACTCGATCAGCATTTCACGATGCTGTTTAGTCGCATACCCTTTGTGCCTCGCAATTCCGTACTCCGGATACAGCATGTCCCACTCCTGACACATCCGGTCCCGAGTTACTTTTGCAATGATTGATGCCGCCGCGATCGTTTGGCTTACAGCGTCCCCGTGAATTAAGGGCATTTGAGGTAAGGGAGTATCTATATTTTCAGCATCCACCAGTATAAAATCCGGTTCGGGAGTCAGCTGCCGGACGGCAGTCTGCATCGCAAGTCTGGATGCCTGCTTTATATTAATTTCGTTAATCGTCGGCACATCAATAATACCGATGCCTACCGAAATGGCTTCATTCATAATAACCGTGTATAATTCTTCACGCTTTTTCTCAGACAATTTCTTCGAATCATTGACCCCTTCGAGAATAAGTCCTTTGGGCAGTATAACGGCAGCAGCCACGACGTCACCAAACAAACAGCCGCGTCCGACTTCATCAACGCCAGCAATATGCTCGAAGCCCTGCTGCCACAAATGTGTTTCTTCCTGAAGCATGTTCTGTATTCCCCTCCCGCTCTCCATTATAACGGAAGAACTCATTTTATCCCATGAAAACTACTCTAAATTAACCCTGCTCTTTCTGCTAAAACATTTCCATCCGAACTTATATATGGCATTGCCGCTTCTTTGGTCAAAAGCAAAAAAATGTGATGCCTTATTCACTTTAATAGCGAATACAAGGCATCACATTTTTGATAAAGTTATTTATTTACTCAGCGTTACTCAGCCTAATAAGAATAGCCAACCTCAATATTCGGGCGGCACTTCCAGACTGACACGTCCTAATTTGCCGGAACGAAGTTCACGCAGGAACAGCAGGGAGGTTTTGTCCAAGTCCACACGTCCCCCGCTTACGATACAGCCGCGCTTACGACCAATTGTCTCCATAACCTCAATAACTTCATTCGGATTCTCTGTATCCTCCGGCAGGTCTCCAATGCCGAAACGGTCCATCAGACGCTCTCCATAATAATCGATCATATAGCGGATCGTGTGAAAGGCGATATCGTCCAAATGAAGGATCTCTTCTTTAATCGCTCCGGTGGCAGCTAGTTTCATCCCGACATTCTGATCGTCAAATTTAGGCCACAAAATACCGGGTGTATCAAGCAAATCCATATCTGTTCCGAATTTAATCCATTGCTGTCCCTTCGTAACACCTGGCTTATCACCTGTGTTCGCGATTTTGCGTCCAGCCAGTTGATTAATCAATGTAGATTTCCCTACATTCGGGATTCCAACAATAAGAGCCCGTATTGCCCGGGGATTGATCCCTTTACGAAGCTGGGCTTCGATCTTGTGGCTCAAAAGCTCCTTGCAGCGGGGCAAAATTTCTTTAATTCCTGTTCCTGTTGACGCGTCCATCGGCAGCGCCTTCAGTCCTTGATCCGCAAAATATTGAACCCATTCCGCTGTAATAGCCGGATCGGCCAAGTCTGCTTTATTAAGCAGAACCAGACGCGGCTTGCCTTGAAGGATGTCATCCACCATGGGATTCCGGCTCGATAAAGGAATGCGAGCATCGAGCAATTCGATCGCAACATCAATCAATTTGAGCTTATCTTCGATCTGTCTTCTTGCCCGGGTCATATGACCGGGGAACCACTGTATCGTCATCTTATCACCTCTGTATACAAAACGAGCACTTCTTCATCAGAAGTGCACGAAACCTGCTTTATTGATGGGCCAGAACACTAAGTCTGCCCGCCCGATAATTTTATCATAAGGAACGAATCCCACTTCTGAGAATCGGCTGTCTTTACTGTCGGAACGGTTATCTCCCATTACGAATACGGAGTCAGCCGGTACTTTCACTTCTGTACCCGGGTCCGCCCCCAGTTCTGGGAAGTTTCTTCTATTATAAGCATGCCCTTCTTTTAGAGCATTATCAATCGCTTCTTTAAGATAAGGCTCGTCAATGGCCTCATTGTTAACGAAGACCTTGTCTCCATTCACCCGAATCGTTTCACCGGGAAGCGCTACAATCCGCTTGATATAATCGATCCCTTCAGGTGCGCGGAGGACAATGACTTCTCCACGTTTCGGTTCACTGAACTTGTATGTAACTTTGTTTACAATTAACCGCTCGCCTGTGTGAAAGTTAGGTTCCATCGAAGGGCCTTCGACGATAAACGGAGCAAACAACAGCCAACGAATCACAAACACAAGAACGGCTGCAATAAGCAGAGCCTTCGCCCATTCCCATATTTCTTTCTTGACCGGGCTGGTAGTTTGGACCGCTTGGCTCCCTGCTTCAGCCACCGGCTCCTGCTCTTTTCTCTCCATGATCCAGACCCCATTTCCTGTTCAAATGAAATGTTTATCGGAAAACTAAAAGGGGACTTGAAAACAAGCCCCCCCAGGTCTTTATTAACGAATTTCTTTGATTCTAGCTTTCTTACCGCGAAGTCCGCGCAGATAGTAAAGTTTCGCACGACGAACTTTACCGCGACGAGCAACTTCAATTTTCTCAATCTTCGGAGAATGAAGCGGAAGAGTTCTTTCCACGCCAACGCCGTAAGAAATTTTACGAACGGTAAATGTTTCGCTGATTCCGCCGCCGTGACGCTTGATCACAACACCTTCAAACAGCTGAACACGCTCGCGGGATCCCTCGATAACCTTTACGTACACTTTCAATGTATCGCCGGGGCGAAAGTTTGGAAGATCTGTACGAATTTGATCTTTGGTAATTTCCTGAATGATATTCATTTAAGATTCACTCCTTTCACAATAGGTGTTCATTCCGTCTTCTCTTAAGATGTACTCTTGCTGCATACGTAGAGGACCACCCGATTCAAACAACACAACATTGGATAGTTTACCATATACCCAGAAGAAACACAACTAAAATCCCGACTTTCTAGAGAGATGTCGATAATCTGTTGAAAGCTGCACCTGAATCCTAAGCCTGCTAGAGCCTTCAAGTGTGGTTTGCAAGAACTTCTCCGCCTACTCCTTGCGGCTCTCTTCCTGCCTTTTTTCCTTAAGCCAGCGTTTTTCCTTATCTGTCAGCTCCACCCTGTCCAGAAGCTCAGGACGGCGCTTGTAGGTACGATAAAGAGACTGCAGGCGTCTCCACTCTGTAATGTTGGCATGGTGACCAGAGACGAGCACATCCGGCACCGTCCAGCCCCTGAATTCCACGGGACGGGTATAGTGCGGATATTCGAGCAGTCCCGTGCTGAAGGAATCGGTTACCGCGGACTGTTCATTGCCAAGTACTCCTGGCAGCAGACGCACGACACTGTCTATGACGACCATAGCCGGCAGTTCTCCTCCGGTAAGAACATAGTCGCCGATTGACAACTCATCCGTTACCAGAAACTCACGGATACGCTCGTCATAGCCCTCATAATGCCCGCAGATGAAGATCAGATGATCTTCTTTCGCTAGCTCCTCCGCCTTTTTCTGCGTAAAAGTTTCTCCCTGCGGACACATCAGAATAACCCGCGGCTTTGCGCCGCCTGGTCCTGTAGTAGGATTAGGAACGTTTTGTCCGGCAGCCGGGTCCGCATCCGTCGCATGAGCATCTACCGGCAGAATTGACTCTACAGCCGCAAAGATGGGATCTGGCTTCAGGACCATCCCGCCGCCGCCGCCGTACGGATAATCATCCACCGTATTATGCTTGTTGGTCGCAAAATCCCGAAAGTTAACCGTGGACAAACGGACAAGTCCTTTGTCCCGGGCCTTGCCCAGAATACTCGATGAAAAGACACCTTCGAACATAGCGGGGAATAAAGTCAGCACATCGATGTTCATAAGTCGAGGAGTCCCTCCAGCAGATGTACGGTCACTACCTTTTCCTTCACATCGACATCCAGTACCACATCATCTATGACTGGCAGAAGCAGCTGCTTCTTGTTCGGCCTGCCTACTACCCAGACGTGGTTAGCCCCCGGTGTCAAGATCTCCTGAATGAGGCCAAGTTCTTCGCCCTCTTCCGTAATAACACGGCATCCGATAATCTCATGATAGTAATATTCATCATCTTCCAGGTCGTCCAGATAACGTTCTTCCACTTTTAAAAGGGAACCTTTAAGAGGTTCAACCTCGTTAATATTAGCGAACTCTTTGAACTGTACGATGTACATATTTTTATGCAGTCGCGAAGTTTTAACTGTCACCGGAATGTGCTTTCCCTTGGCATCTTCAATAATAAGCTTGCTTCCGTCCGCATACCGCTGCTCCGGAAAATCCGTATGGGGCACTATTTTAAGTTCACCGCGCAAGCCGTGTGTGTTAACGATCGTCCCAACCGTATATAATTTATCGCTCATATTTATATATTTCCACCTCCGTACTGATTTCAAACCTTGCATCTATTAGAAAACAGGTGATCCAGAGCCCGTTCCCGTTCACCTCATCGAGCTCTGTCCTCCTACCTGTAAAGACCATTACTCAAGAAACCGGTTACCGGCCAAGATGAAAGAAAAAGGCTAGGAATGATCCTAACCTTTTCCTCTATGACATTATTTCCACCGTAATACGTTTGCTTTCCTTCACTGCTGCCGACGTGACGACTGTGCGAAGAGCTTTGGCAATACGTCCCTGTTTGCCGATAACTTTACCAACATCATTGGGATGAACAGACAGTTCGTAAACGATGCTGCTCTCGCCTTCCACTGCATTCACACGCACGTCTTCCGGATGATCCACGAGTGCCTTAGCGATAACGGTAATGACCTCTTTCATAAAGACCTCCGAAAATGAGCAGGATTACTTCTTCAGCTTAAGCTCGTGATGCTTAGTCATAAGACCTGCTTTGCTGAACAGGGAACGAACGGTATCAGACGCTTGCGCGCCGTTTTGGAGCCATTTCAGTGCTTTTTCCTCGTCGATTTTAACGACTGCAGGTTGAGCAACCGGGTTATAGTAACCGATCTCCTCGATAAAACGTCCGTCACGCGGAGAGCGGGAATCGGAAACAACTACACGATAAAAAGGAGCTTTGTGAGCACCCATACGCTTCAAACGAATGCGAACTGCCATGAACTATCACCTCCATCATAGAATAAACAAGTGTGTGCCGCCAATAACGGACACTTATATGTGGATCCCGTCGGTTTAGCCGAACGGGAACTTAAAACCTTTACCCATTTTCTTCATCTTATTCATTGCTTTCGGATTCATCATACCCGAGAACTGCTTCATCATCTTGCGCATATCATCGAACTGCTTGATGAGCCGGTTGACATCCTGTACAGAGTTGCCGCTGCCTAAAGCAATACGTTTACGACGGCTGGCGTTAATGATTTCAGGCTTACGCTTCTCTTCCTTGGTCATCGCCTTGACGATCGCTTCGACGCGTCCCATCTGCTTATCGTCTACCTTCACATCTTTGATGCCTTTCATCTTGCCGGCACCCGGAAGCATATCCAGCAGCTGGTCCAGCGGACCGAGCTTCTTGACCTGGTCCATCTGCTCAAGGAAGTCCTCGAATGTGAACTCCGCATTGCGCATTTTACGTTCCATTTCTTTGGCCTTGTCCGTATCGATACCGGCCTGCGCTTTCTCGATTAGGGTGAGCATGTCCCCCATGCCGAGAATCCGTGAAGCCATCCGCTCCGGATAGAAAGGTTCAAGCGCGTCCATCTTTTCGCCCATTGCGGCGAATTTAATCGGGCAGCCTGTAACCGCTTTGACCGACAGGGCCGCGCCACCACGCGTATCGCCATCGAGCTTCGTCAGAACGACGCCCGTCAGCTCAAGCTGCTTATGGAAGCTTTCCGCGACATTGACCGCGTCTTGACCCGTCATGGCGTCAACTACGAGCAGTGTCTCGTGCGGCCCCACTGCTTCGCGTACCTGCTGGAGCTCTTCCATCAGCGTTTCATCGATGTGCAGCCGGCCTGCCGTATCGACAATAACATAATCGTTATTGTTGTCTTTGGCATGCTGGAGACCATTCTTAGCAATCTCCACGGGGCTCACTCTATCTCCCATAGAGAAAACCGGAACTTTCAGCTGTTCGCCCAGAACCTGCAGCTGCTTAATCGCAGCGGGACGGTAAACGTCACACGCTACAAGCAAAGGCCTGTGATTCTGCTTCTGGAGCATTTTGGCCAATTTCCCGGACGAGGTTGTCTTACCTGCGCCCTGAAGACCGACCATCATAATAACTGTAGGCGGTTTGTTCGCTTTGGCCAGCTTCGTGTGTGTTCCGCCCATCAGCTCGGTCAATTCTTTGTTCACAATATCAATGACGACCATGCCGGGGGTGAAGCTTTTCATTACGTCTTGTCCGATTGCGCGTTCTTTAACTTTGGCAATGAATTCCTTCACGACCTTGAAGTTAACATCCGCCTCAAGCAAGGCAAGCCGTACTTCGCGAAGCGCTTCGCTGACATCCTCTTCCGTCAGTTTGCCTTTGCCTCTCAGCCTGTCGAAAACACCTTGGAGCCTGTTGCTCAAACCTTCAAATGCCACGTAAACCGCCTCCTTTCATGTCCGTCATCCATCTATATCTCTGTTCTAAACGTTCCATTCCAACATTCACAAGGGTTATTCCATATGAACGATACGGCGCAAATAATCCGAAGCGCAGTCAGCGAGATCTTCAGGCGAATCCTTCAGTTTCTCTTCCGCTTCACCCAGCAGCTTCAGCCGCCGTTCGTGTTTGCTCAGCAAGGCAAGCTTGCTCTCATAATCTTCGAGCGTAACCTCGGCACGCTTCACATGCTCATAAACGGCCTGCCGGCTTATCTTAAACTGCTCCGCGATTTCTCCCAAGGAGTAATCATCGTGAAAATACAGCTTCAAGACGGTCTGTTGTTTGTCCGTCAGCATAGGCTCGTAAAAATCGAACAGAAGATTGATTCGGTTCGTTTTCTCCAGAATTTGATCTTCCGTCATAGCCCGACCTCCGTCAAGGTTCTACACTTTACACCTGCAACAACAGTCCTTATGATAACGGATGCCGGAAAGGATGTCAAGCGTCTGACCTTGTCAGCAGTAAAAAGATAAGAATCGGCTGGATTACTCTGCCCTTTCCTTCTCTTCCGCTATCCATTTGCCGAAAAGCGCATGAACAAACTGTTCGGAATCAAACGCTTGAAGATCGTCCATTTTCTCGCCGAGACCCACGAATTTAACCGGAATGTTAAGTTCCTGGCGAATCGCCACGACAATACCGCCTTTGGCTGTGCCGTCAAGTTTCGTAAGCACCAGACCTGTCAGCCCCGTTTTGTCACCGAACATTTTGGCCTGCTGAAGCGCATTTTGCCCGGTTGTAGCATCTAGCACCAGCAGAACCTCATGAGGACCTTCCGGCACTTCACGGCGGATAACCCGGTAGATCTTATTGAGTTCTTCCATTAAGTTCACTTTATTCTGCAAACGTCCTGCCGTGTCACACAGCAGAATATCTGCGCCGCGGTTTTTAGCCGCCTGCACAGCATCGAACATAACGGCCGCCGGATCTGAACCGGCCTGCTGCTTGATCACATCTACTCCAACCCGCTGCCCCCACGTCTCCAGCTGCTCGATAGCACCGGCACGGAATGTATCCCCCGCAGCCAGAAGCACTTTCTTGCCTTGGGACTTGTACAGGTGCGCCAGCTTACCGATTGTGGTGGTCTTGCCGACACCGTTAACGCCTACAAAAAGAATAATTGTCGGACCTGATGCGGCCATGCTCATGGAACTGTCCTCACTGCCTTTTAGCAGCTCCGTCAGTTTCTCCGATAGAACCGGCTGAAGATCATTCGGGTCCTCGATTTTCCGTTTGCGCACTTCGCTGCGCAGTTGTTCAATCAGTTCCATTACGGTATTTACGCCAACATCTGCACCGATCAGAATTTCTTCCAGCTCTTCGTAAAACTCTTCATCGATTTTTTTGCGGCGGCTGAACAAATCATCTACCCGGTCAACAAATACGTCGCGGGTCTTCGTCAGACCCTCCTTGAATTTATTCGTAACGGCCTCCGTTTTACTGGAGATGCTTTCTTTTAATTTTTTAAAAAAACTCATACTCAGTTGTTCCTCGCTTTCCTGTTTCAATAGTCTGTCAGAGTTTATCTTGCATCTACTATGTTATAACCGATGCCGGGCTTGAAGCGCTTCAGACCAAAGTCGGGGAATTGTTCCCGCACAGCCCAGATATGCATCTATGAAGCGGAAATCATTGCTTCCTCATCCTCAAGACGTACGGAAACAAGCTTCGATACGCCACCTTCCTCCATCGTAACTCCATATAAGACGTCAGCTTCTTCCATCGTACCTTTGCGGTGGGTAACGACAATAAACTGTGTCGTTTCCGAGAATTCACGCAAATATTCAGCGAAACGGGTAACGTTGGCTTCATCCAGCGCGGCCTCAACCTCGTCAAGGACACAGAACGGTACCGGCTTGACGCACAGTATGGAGAACAGCAGCGCAAGCGCGGTCAAAGCCCGTTCGCCGCCGGAGAGCAGCTGCAGGTTTTGAAGCTTTTTGCCCGGCGGCTGCGCTACGATCTCGATCCCCGTCTCCAGGAGGTTCTCCGGATCCGACAAAATCAGATCGGCTCTGCCGCCGCCGAACAACTTCACGAAAACGACGACAAAGTGAGAACGAATCGCATCGAAGGTCGTTTTGAACCGTTTCGACATCTCCTGGTCCATTTCACGGATGACTTGATACAAGGTAGTCTTGGCCTCAACCAGATCATCCTTTTGAACAGACAGGAAATCATAGCGCTCCGATACCCGGGCAAATTCCTCGATTGCGCCCAGATTGACATCACCTAGTGCTGAAATCGAGCGTCTAAGTTCACGGACTTTGTTCTGGGCACCGGTAATATCCTCGGGTACAGGGTAGCGTTCTTTGGCAAGCTCGTAGCTCATCTCATAGTCTTCGCCCAGCTTCTTAAGCAAGTTCTCCAGCTCCACATCGAGTCGGTTCACGCGCACTTCATGCTGGACAGACTGCTCCTCCACTTGTTTAAGGCGTGTCCTCTGCTCCCGGGTTTCGTTCTCTGCTTGTTCAAGCTTGTCGGCCCAAACCGTGCGCTCGGAGCGCTTGAACTCAATCTCCTCCGTGCATTTCTGCTTACGGAGTCTTAAAGAGTTCAACAGTTCGACCTGCTTTACGGATTCCTCGGTGTGGTACTCCATCTCGGCGCGCAGCTGCCAGAGCTGGCGGCGGTTCATCTCCAGTTCCTCCTTGGCATCGGAAAGATCCTGCTGGAGACGTCTCTGCTGATCCTGCAGCGATTGTTTCTCCTGCGAAGCGGAAGCCACGCGCACCTTCAGATCGGTAAGCTGATTCTGAAGTTCCTCCTTAGCAGATTCATTCGCTCTGCGCGATAGTTCCGCATCACGAATCGCCTGCTGGAGAGCTTCTTCTTCCTGCTGCAGTTCATCAAGCTGCTGCCTGTTATCTTCAGCACGGCGCAGGTACTGGCTGCGCTCTTCAAGAAGGGTGGAGCGGTCGTCCTGCTCCAGAGTCAGTTGTTCTTCGATGCGGCGGACTTCCGCTTCAAGCGGTGTCAAATCCGCACGGATCTGCTGTTCCTCGATCCGCTTCTGCTCACCGCGCTCACGCAGTTCCTCAAGTTTGGCGTTGTCTTCGACAATCTCCTTGCGGGCTTGTGCGGCGCGCGACTTCAACTGCTGCAGCTGAGTTTCGGAGGTCAGAATGTCTTTATCCATCTCCTCGATCTGACGCTGGCGTCCCAGGAGATTAGAGGTTTTCTTCTGCAAACTGCCCCCTGTCATCGAGCCGCCGGGATTGACGATATCCCCTTCAAGGGTTACGACCCGGTAACGGTAGTTTGCTTTTGCCGCAATCTGGTTCGCATCTTCCAGACTATCTGCGATAATGACCGTCCCAAGCAGGCTTGAGAAGATATTATGATACTGCGGATCGAATTTGATGAGATCGACACCGATCCCGACGAATCCGCTTGCTGAATGCAAAGCACTGCGCTCTCCTTCTCCGATAGACCGGCCCCGTATAACATCCATAGGCAGAAAAGTAGCACGCCCCAGCTGACGCCTTTTGAGGAAAGCAATGGCCTCGCGACCGTAAGCTTCCGTCTCTACGACGACATTCTGCAGCGCCCCGCCGAGTGCAGTTTCAATCGCAACCTCGATTTCAGCCGGCACTTTCACCAGCTCGGCGATAGCCCCGTGTATGCCCTTCAGACCGTCAGGCCGGCTTTTGGCCTTGAGCACCTCTTTGACGCCATGCATGAAGCCGTCGTAATCGTTCTGCATTTCTTTCATTGTATCCCGCCTGGATGTCAGTGCATCAATCTTCTGTTCCCACTTGCGTAACATGCCTGCCGACTCTTCCAGCAGATTCTGTTTCTTTTTGAGATTCTCGCTCAGATCGAGATAAGCGGAACGGATCTTCTCGACTTCCTTACGTGTCTGATCCAGCTTATTTTGCAAATCCTTGCGCCGGGTAGCGATATCCGTCTGCATAGCTGCACGCTTCTGCCCTTCTTCTTCCAGACGGCCCAGGCGCTTAGCCAGGCTTTCAAGCTGCTGCTCCGCATATCGAATTTCATTGCGGCACTGCGCCATCGCGTTCATTTTATCCAGGAGTTCCGACTTCAGCTGGTCTTCTACCCCTGATTTAAGGCCGCCGCTCACGCCAAGCAGCCGGTTCTCTTCCTCCGACAGTTTAGCCTGATATTCAAAAAGCTGCGCGCCGATATGTACGATTTTGTCCCGGTGCTCCGAAAGCTCCGTTTCCTTCTCAGCAAGCCTGCTTTCTTGAAGCGTAATCGTCTGATCCAGCTGCTGTTCATTGGCGGCAAAATTCTTCTTCCGCTCTTTGAGTACTTCGCCGTGTCCTTCGCACTTCTCCAGGTTTTCACTAATATCGAGCAGCGTTCCCTGAAGCTTCTCCAGTTCTTCCTCCAGCCGCTTCGTTTCCCAGCGGTGTTTCTCCAGCTTTGCATCATGCTGACTTACGAACGTAGACAAACTCAGTTGTTCCTTCTTCAGCACAGTCAGCTTCTCATTGGTCTCTGTCCAGGATACATAAATCTGATCAATCTGATGAACGTAGACCGCGATCTCGCTATGTTTCAGCTCTTCCTTCAGCTCTTTATAGCGGACAGCTTTCTCCGCTTGCTCTCTTAAAGGGTTAATCTGATCTTCAAGCTCGGTAATCAAGTCATGAATCCGCAGCAAATTCTGCTCCGTTTCATTCAGCTTCTTTTCCGATTCTTTCTTGCGTGATTTGTATTTCACAATTCCGGACGCTTCTTCAAAAATACTGCGCCGCTCTTCAGATTTCGTACTCAAAATCTCTTCAATACGGCCCTGCCCGATAATCGAATAGGCTTCTTTACCGATCCCCGTATCCATAAATAATTCTGTAATATCTTTCAGACGGCAGGACTGCTTGTTTATAAAATACTCACTGTCGCCGCTGCGGTGTACCCGCCGGCTGACCGTGACTTCATTATAGTCAAGAGGAAGGGCCTGAGAGGTATTGTCGAGAGTCAGGGAAACCTCTCCGTAATTAACCGCCCGGCGCGCATCACTGCCTGCAAAAATAACATCCTCCATCTTACCGCCGCGTAAACTGCGGGCACTCGTTTCACCAAGTACCCACCGGATGCCGTCCGAGATGTTGCTCTTGCCGCTTCCGTTAGGACCGACGACCGCTGTTATGCCTTTTACGAATTCCAGCTCCGTACGGTCTGCAAATGATTTAAATCCGGATAATTCAATCCGCTTCAAGAACATATCTATTTTTCACCTCAAAACTTTTCATAGGAAAAGTTACTTCGTAAACTACCGATCCTTCACAAGGATCAACAAACCGGCCACCCTAAGATAGCCCAGGCTCTATTGTATCATAACCCGTGTTCAAAGCAGAGGGCAAAAGAAAAGAGCAGCTCGGCTGCTCTTCATCTCATTTATATCTTGCCGCTTCGAACTATGCTGGAGCACAGCTATCGCTAAACTGCATAGCGGCTAGTTTTCCATTAAGACATTCAACTTGGTTAATGCCTGCGAGGCTGCCTGCTGCTCCGCTTCTTTCTTGGAGCGTCCGGCGCCTTTGCCAAGCTGCTTGCCGTCCATACAAACCTCAGAGACAAATTCTCTCTCATGAGCAGGTCCGCGCTCCTCCACGATCCGGTATTCAAGCGAACCCATGTTGTGATGCTGGGTGTATTCCTGTAATTGGGTCTTATAATCAATGATCAGCAATTTGCCTTCTGCCGAAACATAAGGAAAAACGTGCTGGTTTAAAAATGATTTGACCGCTTCAAGCCCCTGATCCAGGTACAGTGCTCCGATAAAACCTTCGAACACATCGGCGAGCAGAGCAGGACGCGAACGTCCACCGGTCATCTCTTCACCTTTGCCTAACTGTACATAGATGCCAAAATTAAGTTTCTCTGCAAAATTCACTAATGAAGGCTCACACACAATCGATGCCCTCAGTTTCGTGAGCTCCCCCTCCGTACGGTGGGGATACTTGAAATACAAGTATTCGGAAACGGTCAACTCCAGGACAGCATCGCCTAGAAACTCCAGGCGCTCATTATCCTGATAGTTGGCCATACGATGCTCATTCACATAAGAAGAATGAGTAAACGCCTGCCTCAACAAATCGTGATTTTGAAAACGGATATTGACGTCGGCTTGAAGCTGGTTAACATCTCGGTTCATGTTCTCACCACCGGCCGCTTGTTAGGCTTCGAATTTTCTGAAAATAAGCGTAGCATTGTGTCCGCCGAATCCAAACGAATTGGACATGGCTACCCGCACATCGCTTTTACGCGGAACGTTCGGAACGTAATCCAAATCCAGTTCAGGATCGGGATTATCCAGATTAACCGTTGCAGGAATGATGCCGTTCTGCAGAGTCAAACCGCAAATAACGGCTTCAACACCGCCGGCTGCTCCAAGCAGATGACCGGTCATCGACTTCGTTGAGCTCACAGCTACTTTATAAGCGTGATCGCCGAACGCCTTCTTAATGGCCATAGTCTCTGACTTATCGCCAACTGGTGTACTGGTTCCATGCGCGTTAATATAGTCGACTTCTTCGGGCGCAATGCCTGCATCCTTGATAGCCTTAACCATACAGCGCGCTGCACCTGCGGGATCGGGCTCTGTCATGTGATGGGCGTCGCCGCTCATGCCATATCCGATAACTTCGGCATAGATGTGGGCACCGCGCTTCTGAGCGTGTTCCAGCGATTCAAGAATAAGAATCCCTGCCCCCTCACCCATAATGAATCCGTCCCGGTCCTTATCGAAAGGCCGGCTTGCTTTCTCCGGCTCATCGTTGCGCGTAGACATGGCACGCATAGCACAGAAGCCAGCCACTCCCGTAGGGCTAATGGTCGCTTCCGCACCGCCGCAGATCATGACATCGGCTTCACCGTACTTGATAAGCTTGTAGGAGTCTCCGATGGAATGTGTGCCTGTGGCACAGGCGGTTACTGCCGTGGAGTTCGGCCCCTTCGCTCCGGTAATCATCGAGATTTGGCCGGAAGCCATATTCGCGATCATCATCGGAATGAAGAACGGGCTAACCCGCTTAGGACCTTTCTCAAGCAGAATTTTGTGCTGCTCTTCCCAAGTCGACAAACCGCCGATCCCGGAACCCACATACACGCCAACCCGCTCCGGATCCGTGTCTTCTTGTATGTTCAGCCCTGAGCTTTTCAAAGCATTCAGACTCGCTGCCACAGCTAGCTGTACAAAACGGTCCATTCTTCTTGCTTCACGTTTATCTATATAATCTTCGGGGTTAAAATCTTTGACGGATGAGGCGATTTTTGTCGGATACTGGCTTACATCGAAACTTTCGATTTCGCTGATACCGGACTTGCCTGCAAGCAGATTACCCCAGAACGTATCCACATCTTGACCTAAGGAGCTGATTACTCCTACACCAGTAATTACGACTCTATTCACGTGTACCACCTCTGAAGTTTAAGGGTGTTCTCTCGTTTTTCTAGGATCAGAAAATGAGGAGAAGTCCCGCCTTTGAGAACGGGACTCTTTTAGAACGGGACTTGAAGGAATGTTACGTATGAGATTTTATGTAATTCACTACTTCTCCCACAGTCGTAATCTTCTCAGCATCTTCGTCGGAAATCTCCAGATCAAATTCATCTTCCAATTCCATAACTAATTCTACAACATCGAGAGAATCAGCACCTAAATCATCTTTGAAAGACGCTTCGAGGGTAACTTCAGACTCTTCTACCCCTAAGCGGTCGATGATAATTTTATTCACGCGATCCAGTACGTCGGACATCCGGCTCACCTCCTCCTTGGTATTATACGAGAATCCCAAACAAATTGCCATACTTGTCTAACCGGGTGCGGCACGTCCCAAGCGTTGCCCTTCGAAAAGAGCCCTGCTACATGTACATGCCCCCGTCGACATGAATCGTCTGGCCTGTCATATAGGCAGCTTCCTCTGATGCGAGGAACCGGACGATCATGGCAATATCCTCCGGCTTGCCCAGCTTGCCCAAAGGAATTTGCTGCAATAAAGCAGCCTTCTGCTCCTCAGGAAGCTTGTCGGTCATGTCGGTAGAGATAAAGCCTGGCGCTACCGCATTCACCGTGATACCCCGTGAAGCAAGTTCGCGCGCAGAAGCTTTGGTCAGCCCGATGACGCCTGCTTTGGCGGCCACATAGTTCGCTTGGCCCGGATTGCCCAAAACACCCACAACGGAGGATATATTGATAATCCGCCCTGAACGCTGTTTCATCAGAGGTCGGGTTGCTGCCTTGATACAATTAAAAACGCCTTTCAAATTCGTGTTAATAACGGCATCAAAATCTTCCTCTTTCATGCGCATGATAAGATTATCTCTTGTAATGCCCGCATTATTCACGAGGATGTCCAAATTACCCAGTGCTTCAATCGTTTGTTTGATGAGATCCTCAGCTTCCGCCGACTTGCTGACATCCGCACGGATTTTAACCGCCCGCTGTCCGAGAGCCTCGATCTCTTTGACAACCTCTTCCGCAGCCTGTTCGCTGCCTGAGTAGTTAACGGCTACATCGGCTCCCTTGGCAGCAAGCTCCAGGGCGATCGCCCGGCCTATGCCGCGGGAAGCTCCCGTAACGAGTGCTACTTTACCATTAAGCATCCCTTATCCCCCCATCCGTTTATTGAAATGTAAAAGGCTACAGTCCGGCCTGCAAGGCAGCTTCCAGACTGTTAATTGAAATCACCTTAACGCTGCGGTCCACTTTCTTGATCAGACCTGCGAGCACACTGCCGGAGCCGATTTCGTAGAATGTGTCTGTCCCCTGCTCAATCAGCCAGACAATGGTATCTTCCCACAGGACGGGGGAGTACACTTGGCGGACCAGGAGCTCCCTGATTTCGTCGGGAGACGATACGGGTCTTGCTGTAACGTTCGCCACTACAGGAACTGCCGCGTCTGCTAACGATATATCCGATAAAACATGCGCCAATTGCTCAGAAGCCGTCTTCATCAGCGAAGAGTGAAAAGGTCCGCTCACATCGAGCGCAATAGCACGTTTGGCACCCGCTTCTTTGGCGCGTTCGATGACAGCCTGCACACCTTCACGTGTGCCGGAGACCACGATCTGCCCCGGGCAGTTTACGTTAGCGAGCTCAACAACGTTTCCTTCACTGCTGATCCGCCGGCACAGCTCGTCCAAAGCCGCACGTTCCGCTCCCAGAACCGCCGCCATGACTCCGCGTCCGTTAGGCACCGCCTGTTCCATAAATTCTCCACGGGCGCGGACCACACGGACCGCCTCTTCGAAACTGAGGACACCCGAGGCGACGAGCGCCGAATATTCACCCAGGCTGTGACCGGCCGTGTAATCGGGCTGGATGCCTTTCTCACGAAGCACTTCCAGATATGCCGTGCTCGTGGTTAACAGTGCAGGCTGCGTGTGATACGTCATTTTCAATTCTTCTTCGGGCCCGTCAAAAATTAATGAAGACAACGAATAGCCTAACGCCTTGTCGGCTCCATCAAATATGTGCTTAGCTCCGGCATGAGCGGAATAAGCATCCCTGCCCATTCCGACAGCCTGGGCCCCCTGACCCGGAAATACGAAAGCGATTTTACTCATATGTGTAAGATTCCTCTCTGTCTATTACCAGACCAATACGGATGCTCCCCAGGTAAGACCGCCGCCAAAACCGACGAGAACCGTCGTGTCGCCTTCTTGGAGCCTTCCCTGCTCTACAGCTTCAGCCAGAGCCACTGGAACGGAGGCTGCGGACATGTTGCCGTAGCTATCCAGATTGATCATGCATTTGTCTTCCGTAAGGCCCAGCCTGTTAAGCGCGGATTGAATAATCCGGATATTCGCCTGATGCGGAATAAGCAGATCGATGTCATCCTTCTCAAGCCCCGCTTTGGCCAGCGCATCTTCAGCAGCCGAACCCATAATGCGGACCGCGAATTTGAACACTTCATTGCCCGCCATATGGATATAATGCAAGCGTTGATCAATGCTTTCGGCTGATGCCGGGAACCGGGAACCGCCGCCTGCGATCTTAAGAAGATTCCCCCCCGAACCATCTGCGCCCAGTTCAAAGGAACGAAACCCACGTCCTTCCGGTACAGCCCCGATAACCACAGCGCCCGCACCGTCACCGAATAAAATACAAGTATTGCGATCGGTATAATCCGTAATCCGCGAAAGCGTGTCCGCTCCCACTACAAGTGCATATTTATAAGTTCCCGTTGCGATAAAATTAGCCGCATTGGCCAGGCCGTAAATAAATCCGGCACAAGCCGCCGCAAGATCAAAAGCAGCTGCATTCTTGGCTCCGAGCTTGTCCTGCAGGATGCAGGAAGCAGAAGGGAATGCCATATCCGGAGAGATGGTAGCCACGATGATCAGATCAATCTGGTCCGCTGTGATGCCCGCGTTCTGTATAGCGATGCGGGAAGCTTCCAGAGCCAAGTCGGAGGTTGCCTGATCAGGGGCAGCTACTCTCCGTTCCCGGATGCCGGTCCGCGTAACAATCCACTCGTCGTTTGTTTCTACCATCGTCTCCAGTTCTTTGTTAGTTAAAACCCGCTCGGGTACATATTTACCGGTTCCTAGAACGCCTACTGGAATGCCATACATGTCGTTCCACTCACTTCCCGTTCTTGATTTCCACAGCAATTGCTCCAACCAAATTGTTCTGTAATGCCGTTCTGGCCTGGCGTACCGCGTTCTTGAAGGCGTTAGCATCGGATGAGCCGTGACTCTTGAGCACTAACCCTCCTAGTCCCAGAAGCGGGGCGGCACCATGCTCCGTATAATCAAACTTATTCTTGAATGCAGCAAGCCCCGGCTTGAGAATAGCGGCACTCAATTTAGTCAGTGTGCTTCGTGTGAATTCTGTCTTCAACGCGGAGAAAATGACCGAAGCAGTTCCCTCCAAAGTTTTGAGCATAATATTGCCGGCAAAGCCGTCACAAACAATGACATCGCACTCCGCTTGCAAAATATCGCGGGATTCAATATTGCCCACGAAATGAATAGGCGCTTCTTCCAACAATGGATACGCCGCTTTCGTCAGCTCATTCCCCTTCATAGCCTCTGTTCCGATATTGAGCAATCCAACACGCGGACGCTCAATTCCATGCACCTTGCTCCGGTAAATACTGCCCATAATGGCGTATTGAAGCAAATGTTCCGGGGTAGCATCCATATTCGCTCCCAGATCCAGGGCAAGCACCCCCACTCCATCAAGAGTCGGAATCATAGGCGCCAGTGCGGGTCTGTCAATTCCCGGGATGCGCCCGACAATAAGCAGGCCTGTCGTCATCAAGGCGCCCGTATTGCCCGCTGAAATCATGGCATCGACTGCGCCTTCCTTGACGAGACGGCCTGCAACCACCATTGATGCGTCTTTCTTCCTGCGTACGGCCTTGACCGGCTCATCATCCGCTTCGATTACTTCCGAAGCGTGCGCAATGTGCAGATTCGGCAGCTGCTCGGTTAAGAGCGGCTCAATTCTGGCTTTGTCGCCGACAAGCGTCAGCTCCACATCCTTGTATTCCTTGGCTGCCGCGACCGCCCCTTCAACGACGGCTCCGGGGGCATGGTCTCCGCCCATTGCGTCAATTGCGATCCGCATTGGTTGTTCCTCCTTCTGTCCGGTGCTGTTCTTTTCTAGAGTGAAAAATAACAAAGCTGCCTTCGAACACCACTTCATCGCCAATAAAAGTCTGTACGTCCACTTTAGCCTTACCTTTGGAGAGAGAACGCACATATGCCTTCGCGATACACTTCTCTCCAAGCATGGCGGATCGTATAAAACGAATATCTGCTGAGGCGGTTAATGCAATCGGATCGTCAATCACCGCTACAGCAAGAGAGTTAGCCTGAGCGAAAAGATGATGTCCGCGGGCTATCTGTGTTCTTGAAAATACATGCTCTTCATTAAGCTGGAACATGGAAATACCGCTTTTGTCGAGCTGAAGATCAATAACTTCCCCAAAAACTTCATCAATCGGCAGTGAACGTACCTGATCATAGGAACGCTCAGCCATATGTTTGATCCGTTCGCGAAGCTCGGGAATTCCAAGCTCCAGCCTATCCAGGCGAACAGTTTGAATACTCACTTGAAACTTCTTCATCAGTTCATCATCCGTCAGAAACGGATTATCTTCAATAGCCGCAAGCAGCTGCTGCTGACGGCTGCGCTTAGGAAGACGTTCGATGACAAGCACCACCCTGCTTGTAGAGTCGACTTGAAAGATATAGCCTCCTCTTATTACCTAGTACTAAATGTAGTATATATAATTTGCGGGCAAAAGGGAAGCCATCTAAATCTAAAACTGTTAAAACAAACCTTGCGGGCAAAAAAAAATAGCACTTCACCAAAGATGAAGTACTATCTGTACCTGAAACGAAATTAAGCTTGTACGATTTCTCTGCCTTTGTAAGTTCCGCAGTTTTTGCAAACGCGGTGAGACAGTTTAAGCTCTGCACACTGCTCGCATTTAACCATGCCCGGAACTTCCAATTTGAAGTGGGTACGGCGCTTGTCGCGGCGGGTTTTGGATGTCTTTCTAAACGGTACTGCCATGAATTCCACCTCCTTAACGTAATTCCAATCATCCTTATGATTTGAAAAAGTCAGCCAAACCGGCCAATCGCGGATCAATCCGCTCATTCTTGCAGCCGCATGGATTCTGGTTGCGGTTCGTTCCGCATTCAGGGCACAGCCCCTCGCAGTCTTCCCGGCAAACCGGCACCAGCGGCAGCTCCAGCTCGATCGTTTCTTCAATAAAAGGTTTCAAATCTACTTTATCTTCGTGAACCAGATGAATATCATCTTCATCACTCTCCGGAGCTTGAGCCACGATGTCCGGTTTCGAAGTAAAAATTTCCCTGAAGGGAATGTTCAGCGTCTGCTTGAACGGCTCCAAACAACGGGAACAGCCAAACTCAATCTCGACGGAGAGCTTGCCTGTAACTTCCACAGCGTCAACCGCTGCAGCTGCTTCCAGATCTGTCACTATCGGTCCTGCTGACAATATATCCTTGCGGCCCTTCAGCAGGAAGTCGCTGCTTAGCGATTCTTGACTGAAGGATTGTCCTTTGGCAGTAATGTCCTTTAAATTAATCCACATGTTTTATCACCTCAAACAAACAAAGATAATTATAGCCACTATTGCTTACTCTTGTCAATCATTTCGGCGGTAAGGATTCTAAATATTTAAGAGCGTCCTCCATTGTAGCCACGGGAACAATCTTCATCTTCGAGTCAATTTCCTTGGCGCGCTCTACCGCAGCGGTATAATTATAAATCGTTCCTTTATCGGTTTTGAGATCCTGCGGGGCAAAAAAGATTTCGGCACCTTCTTTGTCGGCGGCAATAATTTTGTGTTTGATCCCGCCGATTACTCCTACCGTGCCATCCGGGTTGATCGTTCCGGTTCCGGCTATCTTATGTCCCTTGGTGATGTCTCCCGGTGTCAGCTGATTATAGATCTCAAGAGAAAACATCAGACCGGCCGATGGACCCCCGATCTCTCCCGCCTTGATGACCACCTGCTTATCTTCCTTCTCGGCCTGGACGCTTTGCATTTCGGCAAGTGAGATCCCGATTCCGACACGTCTTTTGCCCGTATCTTTATCCGGAGGCAGGACGCCGAGCGGCATGGAAGCCTTCATCGTTTTGTCTCCCCGAAGGTAAGTGATCTCAATCATATCGCCTTCCTGCTTGCCTTCAATATAGCTCAGTAAATCCTTGGAACTTAAGATTTCTTTATCATCCGCTTTCAGAATCTTATCACCGGTTTGAAGATGCTTCTCTGCAGGCATCCCTGCCGTTAATCCGGTAACCAGGATGCCTTCTCCTTTTATACGATAAGGAATATTCGCTTTGCGGTAAGCAGCCTGGATCGCTTCGCTTTGAGAAGTCAGCATAACGAACTGCTGCTGCTGGGAGTAATCACGCTCCGACATCCCTTTGAGAACATCCTTCTTAAGCTGGAGCTCATCGTACGGATTCGCCAGTGACCAGAGGTAAGTGACAATATTCGCGTTAGCCACCCGCACGGTAACCAGCATAAGATCTCCCTTCTCTTCCGTATTCGTCTCATCCGGAACTTGCACCATCGGGTGAATGGCCTCAGCGGTACCCGGCATGTAAATAAAGAAGGGAAGCGGCACATAGAACAACACAGAAAAAGTAATTAAGCCGATAAGCAGCGATGTGACGAACCGTTTGGAACGTCTGGGGGGGCGCCTTCGCACCATATCCTTATCGCCTAAATCGTTCTCGGTCATCTTAAAGGTTCCCTCCCGTACGGTCCTGATAAATTTATGGATACAGAGTAGTGTATGCTTGCCGGGCTTGGTCTAAACATGCCCGGTCAGGCGTACACATGTACCAAATGAATTGAGGTGTTTAATTATGCCCAGATCAATAACGCGCCAGCCGAGCGGCAGCGGTTACCGGACTACGCTGCTGCTGGGGGCCATGGCCGCCGCGCTGGTTACTTCCATTATTGCTTTTCCCGACAAAGCCCTCCAGGCTTCCTTGGAAGGCATTACGATTTGGTGGAATATCGTTTTCCCGGCACTGCTGCCGTTCCTGATTCTTTCCGAACTACTGACGGGCCTGGGAGTCGTACATGCACTCGGAACCCTCCTGGACCCGCTTACGAAGCTTCTCCTGCGTCTTCCCGGGGTAAGCGGGTGGGTACTCGCTGCGGGAACACTGGGCGGCTTCCCTGCAGGAGCGACCCTCACGGCCCGGCTGCGCCGAGAGCGGCTCATCACGCGCCGCGAGGGAGAGCGGCTGCTTGCGCTGTCGCATCTGGCAAGCCCGGTGCTGATCATTACCGTGATCGGCACCGGCTTCCTGCACAGCCCGCGGCTGGGCCTGATGCTCGCTGCGGTCCATTACGGAGCCGCGCTGCTTCTCGCTTTTGCCCTGCCTGGAGCGCCCAAAGGGAAAGCGGATCACTCCGATGCCTGCGCGGAGGAAGATTCCGCTGGCGCAGACGGACCCGCGGGCGCCGGGCAGCCGAACAGCGGCGGTTCTCAAGTTCCGCCGCTGTGGAAAAGATCAGCCCGCACCCTGCTCCGCGCACGCCAAGAAGACGGCCGTGCCTTCGGCCAGTTACTGGGAGATTCCGTGGTGAACTCCGTTCAATCCCTGATGATTGTGGGAGGCTACATGATGATCTTCTCCGTCCTCATCCACATGATGACGTTCCCGGAAATAACGGGAGAGGTCGGCCGCTGGACCGGAATCACGTTTGCCTCTGACCTTGTTCACCATCTGGCCACGGGCTTATTCGAGATTCATCTGGGTACTTACGGGCTTGCGGGATCGGAAGCGGGCAAAGTACCTGCGGGAATCATTTTTGCCTCTATCGCGGCTTTGCTCGGATTCGGCGGGCTTGCTTCCCACGCTCAGGCAGTAAGTGCCCTGCAAGACACAGGTCTGCGCTACTTGCCGTTTCTTATCGCCCGTTTGCTCCATGCGTCGATCTCGTACGTGCTTGCCCTCTTGATGTGGAGAACGATCCAAGGCCCCCTCCTAAGGGGTACCCCTCAACTTATCGAGGTTTCCGGAGCCCCTTATGTACCGGCTGCAAGCAACCCAAGTCCATTTCATTCTGCCAGCCTGCTGGCCTTTTCCGGAATCCAGCTCAGTATGCTGCTCATTCTCCTTACGGGCGCCTGCCTGATCTCTGCAGCAATCTATCGCTTCAAACACACAGCCAGACGATAACGGCAAGAGGTCTTCCTGGGATGGGATCTATACAGCCGGATGTCCCGGCAAATTATGACTGGACCGAACCTGCAGCAAATTTAAGCTTCAGTTCCTTCTCCACTTCCTGCGGAACAAAGTGTGAAACCGGTCCATGGAAGCGCGCGATTTCTTTTACAATACTGGAACTAAGGAACGAATATTGCGGCGACGACGTCATAAAGAACGTTTCCACATCATCATTCAATTTCGTATTCATCGTCGCAAGCTGCAGTTCATATTCAAAATCAGAGACCGCACGCAGCCCCCGGACAATGATGTGAACATCCTTGGACTTCATATAATGGATCAGCAAATCGCGGAACCCGTCCACCTCAACGTTCGGAATATCCCGCGTTACTTGCGTTAATAACTGAATACGCTCTTCCAGAGAAAAAAGCGGGTTTTTGGACGTATTATTCAAAACCGCGACGATTAACTTGTCAAACACTTTAGCAGACCTGCGGATAATATCCAGATGGCCGTTGGTTACGGGATCAAAACTGCCCGGATAAACAGCAATTTTCAAATTCGGTTTTTCCTGAAGCACAGCTGTGTCAGCTCCTTTTATAAGTCGGTCTCCACCGGACTAGTCTCTTCACAAACATAAATCGTAATAGCCGTATCCCCATAATCGGATCGCCTCTGCAGGATAAAGCCTTCCATAGCCTCAGGAAGCACATCATCGGCATCATGTTCGACCACGATCGTTGCGCTCTCTTCCAGCAGGTGCAATATCCGCATCGTTTCCATCAGTTCTTGTATGATTTTAAACCGGTAAGGCGGGTCCAGAAAAACGAGATCAAACTTTATGCCCCGCTTTCCCAGCGCTTTAAGCGCTCTTCCCGCATCATTACGGTAAATCTCTGCCCGTTCCGCAAGCTTAGTCGCTTCCAGATTGTGACGGATCGTATCCAAGCTTTTTTTCTCTCGGTCAATAAAAATGCAACTATCCAGCCCGCGGCTTAACGCCTCAATGCCCAGGCCACCGGTCCCTGCAAACAAATCCAGCGCCTTCCCACCGTCAAAGTAAGGGCCGATCATAGAAAAGATCGCCTCTTTCACCTTGTCGGTCGTCGGGCGCGTGCTCATGCCAGGTACGGATTTTAATGCCCGCCCCCGGGCGTTTCCTGATATGACTCTCATGCTTTCCCCACCATTTACTTGTGTCAGTTTTCTGTTATCGTACCACAATCTAACTTCTCTGCACAAAAGGGACGAAAAAATTTCCAAAGTTTACGTATAAACTTCCTGATAGAGGGACATCATGGAATTATCGACATCGAAAGTGTCGTAGACAACCGCGGAGAAGACTTACGTTTCCCCATAAGCTCTTCGTCCGGTTTCTCCTCTCCCATGAAAGGCCCTCGTTGCGAAACGGGGGCCGATTTTTTTTGGTAGTACAGTAATTTACGCAGTTCTTGAAATAATTCCTAAAAAATTTATGGTTTCTTAATAATTCATATGATACATTACGTATCAAGGAGTGACTAAGCGAATGAAGGTAAGAAATGTTATGTCCATCATTTTGGGTATTTGTGTTTTTGTAATTCTTTGTGCCTTCCTAGGATTCACAAATGCGTTCTCGTTTATCGGATTATTGCTATTCTTTTTTATACTAAACACATTTAATGACTTCTTTGAACTATTAATAAATAGAGGTGATGACACTTAATGATTGCATTGAATATTCTTAACCTATCTTTTATGGCCTCACTTGCGTTTGTTTTAGGAGTGAAGTTTTTTAAGAAGAAACTTTTTACAGCGTTTGATTTTTTCGTTATTGGTATTATTGTGTACTACCTTATTCCTTTCTCAGCAACAGAAATTTTTCTGTCTGACAGAAATACATTTCAAACAAAAGTAGAGACAAAAGTTTACACATTCCTCGTGATCTTTATATCAACTTTGATAGCCTTAGTCGGTTATAAAATGACCGCCAAAGTAAAACTATTAAGGGTTGCAGATTTGAAACTATTTCCGGTGTTTAAGCAGGTTATCGGTGTTATAAGCATAGCAATCTTTTTCTACATAATCTGGATCTACGTCACAAAAATTGATTTTTCAAACCTGGAACATAACATGCAATTACGGGAGCTATTGAGCGGACTTGGACCATTCGCAGTATTGCTCCAGATCCCAAACGGTCTAGCCTTATATTACATATATCGGGCTGCCAAATACAAAGAAAATTACAAGCTGGCTACAATTTGGATGATCGTAGCTCTGATGACAACGTTCATCCGAGGCGAACGGACTGACTTAGTTTTTATCGCTTTATTCCCATTCCTGGCTTGGTACTTTTACAAGAAGACCGCCAAACCTATTATCGTTGGCATTGTTGTTATTTCGATTATCTTATCCATTTACTCGGCTAACTTTAAAGTTACCCACATAAACAATGACGAAGGGTACGGTCAAACCGCTATAAAAATGATCGAAGATGACTTTGATCGTAATTGGGTAACATGGGCCGCTATTGATAACGCGAGTCTGACTAAATCAGAATTACTCCCTTATCGGGGATCGGGTTATGTGTATACACTTTTAGGGTATGTGCCGCGGAGCATAGCACCATTCAAGGGTTACAATTCTCCTCAGTGGTTCACGCTTAATATATCGCCACAAATGGGGTATACGCTCTATGGGGTTTCTGATGTTTCGGAGCTTGACTGGGGGTATGCGTTTGGGTTTCAGGTAGAATCAATTTTAAATTTCGGATTCATTGGTTTAGTGTTCGTATCGTTTTTTGTAGGTGTTGCTTTGCGTTTCCTTCAAAACCTACTTGTACGTTTTGAAGTGCTTTATCCCATAATCGCCATTATGGCCCTGCAATTCTCTGCTCTAACTTCTTTTACGCTAATGACTATTCATGTACCCATATTAGTGACTGCGCTGATAATATATATGAGTGGTGACAGAAAAGAAACTTCTACGCGCTCAGCATTTGTAAATACAGCTATAGGGAGATAAACTCAGCCCAAAGCTGAATTTATCTCGGACCGGATTAGGTCGCTAATGCCATTATTACGAGCGATAATAATTGTGTTTAACCAAGCAAGCTCAGACTTAGTGAGCTTCCGAGTATAAGCTTTTCGGCCCAACTATAGTCAGTCCACCTTTTCTTTATAAGTCATGACGAATCACCTGGATTCACAACCTATAGACCAACATCCACTCCTTGCGGAAGGAACTGGCATACAATACAGTATCCTGATAGCGGAGAGGAGGTTTCTCGTATGGGAGATAACCGTCACAACCGTCGTCATAAGCACAACCCCGTTGTGGTTTTCCTTAAGCCCGGTCAAAAGGCTATTGTCATCTGTAAAAGACATAAACGCCGCCGGCCCGTTTAAGCAGCTGATTCTATAGAAATAAGGTCAGACCCTCCGGGGTCTGACCTTATTTTCGTTCAACTGATTAAAATCCAAGTCCCGCACAATCAGCACGTCTCACAAAGAGCAGGACCTGACCATTTATTCATCCGGCGCCGCTCGACCACTTCAAAATGATAAATGGTATTGCGGGTCAGCACCCGGAAATCCTGACCGTCCCGGTCTATGGCTTGAACACGGGTTGTCTGAAAAGAGCGATAATCGTCTACCCGGCTGAGCAGCATCGAGCTTCCGACTTCCGTAGGTTTCATTTCCTGAAGCAGACTGCCGGTCAGTTGATCGTAACTGAAGGAAGTGTGCCGCTTAGGCGTCATTCCATCATTCTCGTAAATTTGCAGAAGCTTAAGATATCTCATCGTCGTCCCTCCTATCTGAAGGTATGCCGCGGTATTGGCTAGTTATTATTGCGTTTGTGAAAAAATAGGCAGCCTCACGGTAAAAGTTACCCCTTGGCCTGCTGCGCTGGCCGCAGAAACGCTCCCGTTGTGGGCTTCGACATACTGTTTTACGATTGCCAATCCGAATCCGAGGCCCGGCTGGGCGGCTGCGGCTGCGCCATCGTATGCTGTCCTATAAAAACGTTCAAATAGATGCGGTATTTCTTCACCCGGCAAGCCCGCCCCGTCATCCCGCACGGTTACAACCACTTCCAGATCATTGGCCGTAACGGATACAACGGTTTCCGAGCGGGCTTGACGGAGAGCATTCCCGAGCAGATGAATAAATACCTGCTCCAGCTTGTAGCGGTCGCCATAGACGCTCACCTCTCTGGAAGCTGTGTAGCGGAGATGGATTCCGGCTGCTTTGGCCTCTTGCGTATGCCGCTCAATAAGCGGGTCCAGAATGCTTCTGAGCGAGAACCACTGCTTCTCCATCTCCAGACGGCCCGCTTCTGCCAGCATGAGCTGCTGCATATCCGTGACGAGATACGACATTCGGCTCACTTCCTCGAACAGGATAGCTGCCTTATCCGTCGTTAACCGGGCTTCGTCTATGCAAGCCTGCTCAAGCTGTGACTTCAGCAGCGTGAGCGGCCGCCGGAGCTCTTGAGTCAGATCCGCAATCATGCGTGGGCGTACACTCTCCATTTGACGAAGTTTATCTTCGATCCCCTTCAGAAGAGCATCCGCTTCAGATGCTTTTGCTTCCCAATCCAAGGACCCGGTCTCTCTGCTCCGTCTAAATGGCTCTTCCCCGCCATTTCCTCTTGCCAGGATGGCAAGACGGAACGAGATTCGTTCGAGCAGCGACTGAATTCTTCTGTTTCCCCGTTTAAGGGATATACCGACAACCAATCCTACCAAGAGTGAGCCTGCGGCTGCCGCTGCCCAAAAAGGCGGTTCCGGGTGCAGGAATCCCGGCTCATCAATGCTATAGAAGCCGATTGTAACATCCCCGTTTTTTAACGGACGCACATTCAAGGGTTTCGAGACGTCTCCCGCAGCTGCACTTTGTGTACGAGCGTCAAACAAGAGTCTCTGCTCCGCATTATACAGGCGTAAGCCCGAATCATTCCCCGTCTGCTGCGGATCGGCATCATCCTTCAACCGCTTGATAACGGGGGACCAGCTTTTATCAACACCGTACATGGCGTTTAAATACGAATCCCAGAACAAATGGTTTCTACTATTCAGCTTCTGCTGCTCTGTCCATAGGAAAGCATACGCTTGTCCGAGAATCATGCAGCCGGTCAACAGTGCTAGTAGAGAGCCGATCCATACGGGTTTCCTGTGTGGGTTTATTGTCCTTCTCATCTCTACCTCCGCAAGCTAGTCCGCTCTTTTTATTGTATCACATCGGCTCTTTAAAAAGCTTCTTTTCTCCCCGGCAGGGGCGGATAGTTTTTGTTCCACTTCTTACAAGCCGGGAGGAGGGGATCATTGACTTTTTTTCACGCAGCACTTAATATTTAAATATATTTAAATACTCATTAGTAAAATATACCTTTTGACGAAGGGAGGAGCGACTCTTCATGACGGATAACGAAATGATTGTCAATCGTATTTTGAAGACAACCATGTCATTTTACCGGAAGATTGGTCCGCAAACGTCTCACTTCAAAGAAATGGGACTAACCCCGCCTCAATTTCATGTACTGAACTGGATTGCCGAAGAAGGACCCGGTAAAATTACTCAGCTGGCCGAAATGATGGAGGTCAAACCGAGCGCGATTACGGTCATGATTGACCGGATGGAAAATAATCAGCTCGTGACCCGGCATCATGATGAAACAGACCGGCGAGTGGTAATGGTCTCCATAACCGAGCATGGCCTCAAAATCCTCAAAGAAGCGCGGCAGCGGGCTACAGAGAGTATCAGGAACTATTACTTCCGTCTGGACCCGAGCGAGCTGGAAGTTCTTCTGGCTATTTATGAAAAGCTCGAGAATATTGCCGATAAGGCCGAAACCTCTCCGAAACCAGACTGATCGGTATGTATAAAGAAAAGCCGGGATCCTAAAGAAGGATATCGGCTTTTTGTGCTTGAAATTTGGAATAAGAAACGAAAACGTCAGAGCATCCTTTATAAAGATTCACTACTTTAGAACAGCCAGCTTTGCTGGATAAGGGCCCCAGTCTTCATAGGCGTCCCTCCGCGCGAATCAACCGCTCCCGGAGATGCCTGCAGATCTACCCGTTCAACTAACGCGGGATTAACATTGCGGACATTTCCGACCAGCGAAGAGACTGGATAAGCCTCCATTTCTTCAGCGGCATAGGCACGGAGGAGCGGAAGCAGGGCCTCCGGCTCCCGTACGTCGCGGCTCAGCCATAATCCTTCCTCCTCCGGGCGAAGAATAACCGGCATGCGGTCGTGGATATCCGCGACGAGACGGTTCGGAGTGGTTGTCAGCACCGTGCAGGTACTGATCTTCCGGCCCTCCGGGGATGTCCACGTATCGTACAGGCCTGCCATCGCAAACAATCCCCCGTGTTTCAGCGTAATCCGCAGCGGCTGCTTACCTCCTGCCGTACGCTTCCATTCGTAAAAGCCATCCGCGGGAATCAGACAGCGTCTGCGCCGCAGCGGAACGCGGTAGGCAGGCTTATCCGCAGCTGTCTCGGCACGCGCATTGATCATTTTGGAGCCGATCCCTTCGTCCTGGCTCCATTCGGGAATAAGCCCCCATTTCAGTTCACCGATACGGCGGCGGCTCCCATCATGAATAACGGCAAGCACCATCTGACCCGGAGCCACGTTATATTTGGGCAGGTGATATGGTATGTGAGAGCCGTCGAGGTCAAACCGGGTCATCAACTCCTCCAGCGTGACCGTTATCGTATATCTTCCGCACATCCGGGGAGCCTCCCTTCCGTTTCGTTTCTGTTTCTTTCCGTCAGGTTCCAGCACGGGTCAAAGTTTCTCTGTGCCGGCTCAGATGCAAACGCAGCTGTTGCTCCTTTCATTGTACAGGATCCCGCTATCCTCGCAACTGCCTTCTTGAGCAGATCTGTAGTGTGCGGCACCCATAGTCCTTCTCAAGAGTTCCCCCTTGTAGACAGCTGTTGAGCTATCTCTTCAATATATCTTTGGATCTTAATGGATATCTCCGACTTGACCACGTCCCGGACAATGGCAATATCATCTTCGTATCCCCGGCAAATAAACTTAACCCGCAGGTTCCCGTCTATTTTCTCATCCTCATAGACTTTAATCCCCTGCTCGCGAAGCAACTTCTTCGTTTCGGAAATATCCCGCACAATCCGGTCGATAAGGATATTGGCAACTACTAGATACAACTTCTTCAGGGTATTATCCATTACTTGGGTTTGGGTTTTACGCAGGCTCGTTTCCACGATCGTCAGCATAATCGGAAGAATGGCAAAGTTCTTTATAAGAACGAGTTCTTCCAGCGCAGCCATCTGCCTCTTTTGTTCGGGGTGCTCCTTTCTTCTTTGTATAAGAGCTTCACGGTGCTCAGGCAAAAGCATTCTACTGGATTCCCACAATCCATTTCCCGATAATTTTTTGCTGTTCACTTGTAATGCCCCCCAATTTTGTGCGACCGTTCTATCGCCTGACCTGATGCCTGGTAAGAGGAAGCCCTCAGAATCGAAGTCGTTCCAAACCGATTTTTGATTTCGTCTGTTGCATGCTCAAGTTTACGGGTCTTCTCCCTATTCCCGAAAAAAGTAAGCTGGTACACATTATCCGGCGTAAGATCCGATAAAGTGACGGATAGTTTACGCACAGGGTGCCCGTTCCAATGCTTATAAAATATACGCCGGACGCCTTCATAAACCTCGCGGGTCATGTTGGTAGGATCCGGCAGCGTAGCTTGGCGATGAAAGCCCGTGGGCAGGTCATAATCCGCCCCCATCGCTCCAGTATGTATCACGCTTCCTGCAAAGCCTTTGGATCTGCAGCGCCGGCACACTTCTTCGGCCAATTCAAGCAGGACAACATCAATCTCTTCTCTGCTCGTATAATCCCTCGGCAGCGTCATGCCATGGCCGATTGCCTTCTGGGATTGATCGAAGGTTCCCGGCGATACCGGTGAATCATCAAGACCGTGCGCAGTGCGCCAGTAAACTTCCGCCTGGATATCACTGTTCTTCCCCAAACGTACTTTCATTTTCCTCTTAAACTCGGGCAGAGGCAGCGTGGCAATATCTCCTATTGTATAAATGCCCATCCGTGCAAAATGCGCCGTCATCCGGCTGGCTACCCCGTACATCTTGTTCACCGGCTGGGGCCAAAGCAAGGTTGCGATCTCTGATTGGGGCAGGGTAAAAATGCCATCCTCGGATTTTTTGGCATAAATGTCTGTCGCCATCTTGGCCAGAATCTTCGTTTCGGAAATTCCTACTCTTGTACGTACGCCGGTAGATAGCAGCACCCGTTCCTGAATCTGTTTGGCAATCTGGACAGCCGTACCGAATATTCCCGTACTGTCTGTAATGTCAATGAATTGCTCGTCACAGCTGAACGGCTCTACCAGATTCGAAAACTTCTCATAAATCTCCGTAATCAACAAAGAACAGTTGATGTACGTTTGCATCCGCGGCTTTAGGACGACAACGTCCGGACATTTGGCTACAGCAGTCCCCACTGTCTCGGCCGTCGTAATCCCCCATGATTTGGCCATCGGGCAGGCCGCAAGCACAATTCCGGCTCTTCTCTCCGGGTCTCCCGCTACAATGACCGGATATTCCGCATATTCCGGATGCGCAGCCTTCTCCACGCTTGCATAGAATGACTGACAATCCGATAGCAATACCAAGCGTGACATAAAATCACTCCAATAAGAATGTATGTTCCCTTATCTATTATACTCATAATACCGAACATATATTCGTTAATCAAGCGGTTAATCCTGTAAAAAAATCGGCTTTTATTGCACAATTCCGGAATATGTAAATAAATTAGAAAAACACCGTCCGCCCTCATGCAGCATCTGCATAAAGGACAGCTGGCGTTAATATGTGGACTTCATCAAAAGAGGCTTGCAACCTTCTTTCTGTTTAACGGAACATCCCCCACAGTTTGAGCAGATGAAACGTATTGTTAGGGTCTATTTTCTGGGCAATAACGAAATCAATCAGTACGGCTGCCTGCCCTTGAGTAAGCGGCTCTCCCACGATCTTAGACAGTTGAGACACGAACGAAGCCACCTTCTGCCGATTCTGTAAATCGGATTTTGTGACGCCCTGCAGCAGCCCTTTAACCCGCTCTTTGACTTCCGGTTTTTTCATTTTCGTTTTGATCCGCTCCACCAGAGCCGGGTCTATTCCGTATTGCTGATAGCTCACTTCAACACCTCCCGATATCCCATCCGTGCTAGCATATGTGGGAACCTGCCTAATCGTGCCTGTCTCAATCCAATTTCTCTCTCACAAAAAAGAAACCGACCGGCCTGAGGCCGATCGGTATAGATTTAATCCATGACATCCCCATCAAAAATAAGCTCGCGCTGCAGGAAGTCCCGCAGCGGCATGTACTCCGCAGCCGTCCAGAATTCCGGCCGGGCTACCAGCTCGGCCGCATCGTCGCGGGCCAGCTCCATCGTTTCGAAATCGACCATCATATCGGCGATCCGAAAATCCGGCAAACCGCTCTGCTTGGTGCCGAAGAAGTCCCCCGGACCGCGAAGCTCCAAATCCCGGCGGGCGATTTCGAAGCCGTCTACCGTGTCTGTCATCGCCTGCATCCGCTCCTTGCCGACCTCTGTCTTCGGATCGGCAATCAGGACGCAGAAAGACTGATGCTCTCCGCGTCCCACTCGTCCGCGAAGCTGATGCAGCTGGGACAATCCGAACCGGTCCGCGTCGTAGATCACCATCAGCGTCGCATTCGGCACATCAACTCCGACCTCGATGACCGTAGTCGAGACAAGGGTATGGATTTCGCCGTCCTTGAACCGGCGCATCACATCCTCCTTCTCGGCAGCGCTCATCCGTCCGTGCAGCAAGCCTACCCGCAGATCGGGGAATGCTTGCTGCAGCTGGACGTGGACGTCAATGGCATTCTGCACGTCCAGCTTCTCGGATTCTTCGATAAGCGGACAAATCACGTACGCTTGTCTGCCTTCATCCGCTTCGCGGCGAATGAAACCAAGCACACGGTCGAACATCTCGTGACGAACCCAGTACGTCTTGATCGGCTTACGGCCTTTGGGCAGCTCACGGAGCGTCGAGACGTCCAGATCGCCGAAAGCCGTAATCGCAAGCGTCCGCGGAATCGGCGTCGCCGTCATCGTCAGCACATCGGGGTTCATCCCTTTGCGCCGCAGGATGCTGCGCTGATTGACTCCGAACCGGTGCTGCTCATCGGTAACGACAAGCCCCAGCTTGCGGAAATACACATCCTCCTGAATGAGGGCATGCGTGCCGACAATAATGTCGATCATCCCCATTTGGAGGGAGGCCAGAATTTCCCGCCGCTGCCGTGCGGTCGTGCTGCCTGTAAGCAGAGCCACCTGGAGACCGTAAGGCTCGAACATCGCTTTGAGCGAGCGGGAATGCTGTTCGGCCAGAATCTCCGTCGGCACCATCAGCGAGCCTTGGCAGCCGGCTGTCACGGTCGCATATAGCGCAGCTGCCGCAACAACTGTCTTGCCTGCGCCCACGTCACCTTGAAGCAGCCGGTTCATCGTGAAGGACTCCTGCATATCATGCAGAATCTCCGCGATAACCTTCTTCTGCGAAGGCGTCAGGGTGAACGGCAAGGCACGGACAAAAGCGCGGACCTTAGGCAGGTCCACTTCCTGGGCAAGCCCGCTCATACGCTCGCGGGTGATCGCGCGAAAAGCGTGCATTTTGAGCTGGAACAGGAACAGTTCCTCGTACACCATCCGTTTCCGCGCTTCGTTCCCGTCTTCCATCCCTTCGGGCCGGTGGATAATCTCCATGGCCTTTCTGCGTGGAAGCAACCTGTATTTGCGCAGAAACTCGGCAGGAATGATTTCACTTACCATCGCGCTGTATTGCACAAGTGCCTGAGCAGTAGCCTTGCGCATCCATTTCTGTGTAAGGGACCCGCCAATCGAATAAACCGGCTGCAATGTGCCGGTTTTGGTCGTTCCCTTATCCGGAAATTCGGAATCCGCCACCGTCATCTGATGACGGCGCTGATCCCATTTTCCAGTCAATACAATATCACGGTTAGGAATCAGCTGATCTTTGAGAAACTGCCGGTTAAACCACACGGCGGTAACAAAAAAGTGGTCAATGACCACTTTACAGCTGAGTCTATTTTTGCGGCCGAACCGCTGTAAGACGGGCTGGGACATGATTTTACCCTGCACCGTAATTTTTTCTCCGTCTTTGACAAGCGTCAAATCGCGGATGGAATAGTCTTCATAACGATACGGGTAGTATTCGAGCAGATCGGCAACGCGGGTAATGCCAAGCGCCTGCAATTCCTCGGCCTTCTGTCCGCCGATACCACGGACTTCTGTCACCGGTATAAGATTTAAATCCATGACTAGGCAGGGCTCACGAATGCAGCCACTGTACCCGGACCTGCATGTGCACCGATAACCGGGCCGATTGAGATGTACTGCATGCTTTTAACCGTAAAGTTCTGCTCAATCAGGCGATGAAGCTCTTCCGCCGCTTCCATATTGTTGGCATGTGCCACACTGACATGAAGAGCGCCGCTAGGTACGTCCCGGTGCAGCATATCAATGATGCGGGCCATTGCCTTCTTCTGCCCCCGCACCTTATCTACGGATGCAATTTCCCCTTCGGGGTCAACCGATAGAATAGGTTTAATATTGAGCAGAGAACCGATCAAAGCGGATGCCTTACCGATTCTCCCTCCCTTTTGCAGAAATTCAAGCGTATCTACTAAGAAATAAATAGCGAACGTTTCCCGCATGCTGCGTACGATCTTCGTACATTCTTCCACGCTCTTGCCTTCCCGGGCCGCTTCGGCTGCAGCAACCACGAGTGCTCCTATGCCGTAACAAGCCGACTTGGAATCAATCACTTCCACTCTGTCCGTTTCAAGCATGGATTTGGCAAGCAGCGCGGACTGGTACGTTCCGCTCATGGCCGAGGACAGGTGGATGGATATAATTTGAACCTCCGGGTCTTCCGCAAGCAGCTTTTCATAGAGAGTAAGGAACTCCGCCGGTGACGGCTGGGAAGTCGAAGGCATGCTTTTGGCGGCAACCAGCTTATGATAGAACTGGTCGGGCTGAAGCGTGACCGCATCCAAATACGTTTCTCCGTCGAGATGAATTTTGAGCGGAACCATTTCAATACCCAGCTTTTCACGTGTGGCTGCGGGAATATCTGATGTGCTGTCCGTTACAATGCGAACACGGCTCATATGCGTACCCCTCTCTTACTCTACGGAAAATATATAGGCATAAAGCGGCTGACCGCCCGGATGGAGCTCGATTTCAATCTCAGGATGACGCTCTTCAATGTACGCGGTAAGACGGGCTGTGTGTTCCTCATCCGCATCCTCACCCGTCAGAATTGTGACGATCTCTGCGTCTTCGCCGATCATATGATCAATGAGCTTGCAGCTCGCTTCAATCAGATCCTGCTCGGATACAACGATTTTCCCATCCTGAATGCCGATAAAATGCCCTTCCTTGATCTCAATGCCATCAATGGAAGTATCACGGACCGCAAATGTAACTTGTCCGGACCGGACATTCTGAATAGCTTCGTTCATGGTCTGTTCGTTCTCTTCGGCGCCCGCTTTCTCCTGGAAAGCAAGAATAGAAGCGAGCCCCTGCGGAATCGATTTCGTCGGTATGACGACGATCCGCTTGTCCTCTACAAGATCTTTGGCTTGTTTGGCAGCCATAATGATATTGGAGTTATTGGGGAGAATAAAGACCGTTTCCGCAGGAATCTGCCCGATCGCTTTGACAATGTCCTCGGTACTCGGATTCATCGTCTGGCCGCCGGATAAGACAACATCCACACCCACGCTCGTCAGAATCTCATTGATCCCTTGGCCGAGTGCGACTGCTACGAATCCGTAAGGCTTCAGCTCAACAGGCGCTTGAACAACGGAGCGTTCCGCCTCTGCCTCAGCTTCGCGCTCATAAACCTCAGCAGCCTCTTCGAGAATATGCGAATGCTGGTCCCGCATGTTCTCGATTTTGATGCGGGTCAGATCCCCATAGCCCATAGCCAGATTCATAACTTCGCCCGGATATTCCGCATGAATATGAACTTTCACCAGTTCGTCATCCGCTACAACGAGCAGGGAGTCCCCGTGATTGCCCAACTGGCTGCGGAAATTAATTTCATTGAAATCAAGGCCTTTTGTCTTGCCCGGCACTATTTTCAAAAGAAACTCGGTACAATAGCCGAATTCAATATCATCGGTAGACATGTGCAGTTGAGCAGGGCTCGTTCTGTCCATATGATGCGCTTCATGCGCAAGCTGTAAGGACTCGATGTTCTTGTCCTTGGTCAGCTGCTCCAGTACGGGGGCATCCCCCGCCATTAGCGATTCCGAATCTTCCAGTTCACCTTTGAGCGCCGTCACGAAACCTTCATAAATACAAACCAGCCCTTGACCGCCGGCATCAACAACACCGACCTGTTTAAGAACGGGAAGAAGGTCCGGGGTCTTGGACAGCGTCTCGTTAGCCTGCTTCAACACCTCTTCGACCAGTTCCGTTATATCCGAGGTGCGTCTTGCTATCTGCACGGCGTGCTTGGCGGCTTCTTTGGAGACCGTGAGAACGGTACCCTCTACAGGTTTGACAACCGCCTTGTAGGCCGTGTCGACCCCCTGCTGAAGCGCCGCCGCAAACTGCTGCATATCCACTTCTTCGAGATCGTGTGCATATTTAGCAAAGCCTCTGAATAATTGGGACAGAATAACGCCGGAGTTTCCTCTTGCGCCCATCAACAGTCCCTTTGACAACGCCTCAGCGGCTTTGCCGATATGCGAAGATGGCTTGCGTTTCAGTTCCTCAACGCCTGAAGTTAAAGTCAGGTTCATATTCGTTCCGGTATCACCGTCAGGAACCGGGAAAACGTTCAATCCGTTCACCCGTTCCACATTTCTGCGCAGGTTGTCAGCTCCAGCAAACACCATCTGCATAAAATCATTGCCGTTTATTGTGTTAAAGCGCTTACTCAATGGTATTCTCCTTCCTGATTAACGGGATACCCTAACCCCTTGAACGAATATATGAACCTCGTCAACATGGAGACCAACAACTTCATTCAGCACATACTTCACTTTGGTCTGAACGTTGTGGGCTACGACAGATATTTTAGTTCCGTAGCTTACAATAATGTATAAATCAATCTCTACGCGGTCCTGTTCTCGGCGAACCTCTACACCACGCCCCAGATTATCACGTCCGAGCAGCTCAGCAATACCGTCTTTAAGCTGTTTGCGCGAGGCCATCCCTACCAAGCCGTAGCAATCCAGCGCGGCAGAACCGGCAAGTACTGCGACAACTTCGTCGGTTACATGTATTTTCCCTAACTCATTCGTAACTTCGATTGGCATGGAAATACCAACTCCTTCAAAAAAGGTCAATAGGACTAATCCTCATTGTACTATAACCGATGAAATAAATAAATGACAAAAATGGCGTCTATTCGTTGACTATCTCTTTTTCGCTATGCTATTATGTTTAAGTGTGTTTATTGAATGCGGTAGAACGAACCCAAACCGATGCCCTGAATTTACAGGCGACGAGCCACATGTTTACAACAAGCTGCCTTGCTTGTACTAGGCTTATGCTTACCATGCTGGCGGTTTCGTATACTTATAAGGAGGTGTCATTCATGTCTCGCAAATGCTTTATCACTGGCAAATCCCCGAAGACCGGAAACCATGTTTCTCACGCAAACAACAAGAACAAGCGTACATGGGGCGTTAACGTACAAAAAGTACGCATCCTGGTGGACGGTAAACCAAAGCGCGTTTACGTTAGCACCCGTGCCCTGAAATCCGGCAAAGTGGAGCGCGTATAATCGATTGCTCATCAAAGACAAAAAGCACCTTGAGGGGTGCTTTTTTTCGTGCCTTCATAGAGCTGGAACGGAAGCTTCATATTAGTTCTTGCTGAAGGTGTTTAGTATCGCTTTGACAAATCCGCCCAGAAATTTCGGCAGTTTGACTGTGTAGAATTTCATCCTCTACCCCTCCTTCATGTTTGCCAGCAAGCCGTGTCTCATCATCATCTCTAGTATATTCGCACATGGGCAAAAACGTGCTTGGCCAAGAACGAATATGCTGCTCCGTTCCTTGCTGCATCGGCACCACTTTCTTCTTATAACCCGACAAAAAAAGGCTACAAGAATTCTTGAATTCTCGTAACCCAGTGTATGCTCCATATCGGAGTTATATGACGCTTCGGCGCATTCTTGCCGTCCCGGTCAAAAGAGAAGGCCTGCGTGAATCAGGCTTCAGAAGCTTCTCGGATTGCGCGTATGGCTTCGGCACGGTCGGGACGGCCAAACACCGCATTGCCCGCCACAGCCATCGTAGCGCCCGCCTCGTGGACCAGAGGAGCGGTCTCTGCATTAATGCCGCCGTCCACTTCGATCACAACATGATCCAGCCCCCGTTCACTCAGGCTGCTCCGCAGCGCACGGATTTTGGCGAGCATGCCCGGAATGAATACTTGACCGCCAAAACCCGGATTTACCGTCATAATCAACACCAGATCCAGGCTTTCCTCCAGGACGTGCTCGATCGCAGTCAAGGGAGTCGCCGGATTAAGTACAACCCCGGCCTTAACCCCCTGTTCCTTGATCTGGTGCAGCGTCCGGTGGAGGTGGGGACAGGTTTCTGCATGAACCGAGATATAATCGGCGCCCGCTTTTGCAAAATCCGCAATATAGCGCTCAGGCTTCTCGATCATGAGATGAACGTCCAAAGGCAAAGACGTATGGGGACGAATGGCCGATACGATAGGCGGTCCCAGCGTAATGTTGGGCACGAAATGCCCGTCCATCACATCAACATGTATCCAGTCTGCACCCGCTTGTTCTACCTCCCGTATTTCCTCACCCAATTTGGCAAAATCGGCAGATAGGATGGATGGAGCTATTCGCAGCATCTCAGTACCTCCTTTTCTTTTCTTTCATTTCATTCAGAAACAACAGATAATGCTCATAGCGCGTAAGAGCAATCTCCCCCCGCTCGCTTGCTTCGCGTACTTTGCAGTCCGGTTCATGGAGATGCACGCAGCCACGGAATTTGCATTTCTCGGCAAAAGGCTGGAACTCACGGAAACACGATCCGAGATACTCAGCCTCCAGTTCAACAAAATCCAGCTGGCTGAACCCCGGCGTATCCGCTACATACCCGCCTTTGACAAGAGGAATCAATTCGACATGGCGGGTGGTATGTTTGCCTCGTCCGAGTCTATGACTGATCTCGTTCGTCTGGAGATCCAGACCGGCGACGATAGCATTGAGCAGGGAGGACTTGCCCACGCCGGATTGACCGGCGAAGACACTGATTTTGCCGTTGAGGTACTCCGCGACCTGATCCACGCCTTCTGCCCGTCTTGAGCTGGTCAAGAGGACAGGGTAGCCGATGCGGCGGTACAAGCCGATCGCCTCCTGCAGCCATTGGGGCATAGATGCAAGCAGGGCCGCTTCGTCCTCCTTGCCCGCCGTTAAGGATTCATAAGAGTCATCCCCTGAATCCGCTTCGCTGCCGGTCTCGGCCGTTCCGTTTATAAGATCGGCCTTGGTCAGGCAGATGGCCGCTTCGAGTCCGGTATTCTCAATGTGCACGAGAAATTTATCCAAGAGCTGTAAGTTCAGTACCGGCTCCACTACCGAGAAAACGAGCATAGCCGTATCTACATTGGCAATCGGAGGCCGGATCATCTCGGAGGAACGTTTATCAATCTCCGTTACCGTACCTTCACCGTTCTCCGTCAATTCGAACTTCACGCTGTCACCGACTAAAGGAGAGATCCCCCTTTTTTTGAAAACCCCTCTTGCCCGGCACTGGACAAGATCATCCTGTCCCAGTTTGCTGCCGTCCGGCAGCACGTAATAATATCCGCTGAGCGCTTTGACGATCAATCCTTGAGGCATTAAATCTGTATCCCCCTTCAATTAGTCGTCATGGTCTTCCTTCTCTTTGTCCTTGTCCTTGTCTTTGTCCTTATTCTTATCTACCTTGTCCTTACCGCCGGATTCCGTTACAAGCTTCCCGGGCTGCTGCTGAGAAGTTGCGCTGCTGGACGGTGTGGGAGAAGGACTGCCGTTCTTTTGATTCAGGTAATCCTGATAAGTCTTTGTTGTAACGCTAACGATTTTGTCATCTTCCTTAACCGTTATTACGGCGTTTTTTTCGGGAGAGACAATGACCGTGACATCTACGGCCGATGCCTGGCTGATCGTTTCAGCCCGGTACTGCTCATTGTCTCTTTGGGCATCCGTAACGATGACCTTAAACGTAGAGGTTTTACCGGGAGCAGAAGGAACAAGCGGCAAGTTTACGACCATTTTACCGGCTTCCTGCGGCATACCGGAGCTGACGATCAAACCGATGGTTTGACCGATTGGCACATCATTATCCGCTTCGTACGGGAATTGTTTGATTACTTTGCCTTTGGCGACCTTGTAATTCGGCTCTTCCGTAATAGCACCGACCTTGAGTTTGCTTACACTGATCCGGCTGACCGCTTCCTCTTTGGAAAGGCCGACCAAGTTAGGCATTTTGATTGTTTCCTTGCCCTTACTGGCTACGAGCTTCACGGATATTGCCGCCGCATCAAACTCTTCATTTTCCTTCGGAGTCTGCTCTAAGACCGTGTTCGGCTCCGCCTTGTCGGAGAAATCGTAAGTGATCTTAATTTGCTCTTCTTTAAGCCCGAATCCCTGCATCAGCTGCGCCTTCGCATCTTCCGCATTGAGTCCCGTCAAAGCCGGCATTTTCTTAAGTTCAGGCCCCTTGCTTACTTTAAGCCGTACTTGGGACTGTTCTTTCAACTTAATACCGTCGCCCTTGGGGGTCTGGTCCGTCACCGTGCCTGCGGCTTTAGGGTCAAAGACCTCCTCCACCTCGTAAACGAGTTTGGCAGCCGTCAATTTGGCTTTGGCCTGCTCTAACGTACTGCCAATCACATCAGGCACCGGTACCTCGGCAATAACCGCTTTCTCTTGAATAAAATAGATGGCGGCCCCGAGAAGGACGGCGATAGCCAACAGAATTCCGATCCATATCCCTGCTTTTTTACTGTTTTTTTTCTTAGGCAACGGGTCCGCCCTGGAAGATGCTGCCGCTTTGGGGGCCTGCTGGCTTTCTTCCTCATCCTCTTCGTCATCAAAAACATGCACGCTCTGGTTAGGACGAATAGCGGGGATGACAATCGTATTCTCATCATCGTCATGATGAATGTCGTTATAAAAACTGATTTTAGGCTCATTGCGGCGATTCGGCTGCAAACAGGTTTCCAGATCCTCCGTCATCTGACGGGCTGACTGGTAGCGCTCCTCCGGCTTCTTCCGCACAGCCTTCAGAATGATATTCTCCACGCTCTGAGGAATGGTCGGATTAAGATTCCGAGGATCCTGTATATCTTCCTGCAGGTGCTTGAGCGCAACACTGATCGGGCTTTCTCCGTGAAACGGCAATTCTCCGGTAAGCATCTGATAGAGGACAATGCCAAGAGAATACAGGTCTGATTTCTCTCCCGTATTCGTCCCTTTCGCATGCTCCGGTGAAAAATAATGAACCGAGCCGACGACCGAACCGGTTTGTGTAATCGTCGAAGATGTCGCAGCTCTTGCGATTCCGAAATCCGTCACTTTCACGCGCCCGTTCTTGCCGATTAGAATATTGTGCGGTTTAATATCGCGATGAATAATTTCATTCTGGTGTGCGTGCTCCAGCGCATCCGAAATTTGAGCGCCATAGTGGACGGCTTCCTCAACAGGCAGCGGCGCCCGCTCTTTGATCAGCTCATTGAGCGTACTGCCTTCTACATATTCCATAACGATGTAATGAACATCGCCTTCCTGCCCTACGTCATAAATACTTACTACGTTCGGGTGAGACAAGGAAGCCGCCGCCTGCGCCTCCCGGCGGAATCTTCTTATAAATTCTTCGTCGTTCACATACTGCTGGCGGAGCATTTTGACGGCGACTTTGCGGTGCAGCAGAATATCGAGCCCTTTGTAAACAAGAGCCATTCCGCCACCGCCGATTCTTTCGAGAATTTCATAGCGGCCGCCAAGTTTGGTTCCGATCATGCCTGATCCCCCCCTGAAGCCGGCTCAGGTTCATTGGCTATAAGAATGAGCGTAATGTTATCGTCTCCGCCGGCGTCAAGAGCAGCCTGCAGCAGCCCCTGCGCCATCGTTTCCAGGTCCGGCCCCTGGCGGATAATCGACAGCATCGTCTGATCATCGATCATTCCGCTGAGTCCATCCGAACACAAAAGAATGATATCTCCTTCTTCCCACAGCAAATGCTGAATGTCCGGTTGTGCATCCGGTTCCGTACCCAGCGCCCTTGTAATTACATTGCGCCGAGGATGACGATCCGCTTCGTCCGGAGTCAATTGACCGTTCTTGAGCAGTTCATTGACAAGCGAATGATCCTCCGTCAAACGCAGGATGGAAGGTCCGCTGATTTTGTAGGCGCGGCTGTCTCCGATATGGCCGACAATGGCGATCTGCCGCGAAGCCAGCAGAACAACCGCAGTGGTACCCATCCCCTGCAAATCATCGCTTCCGGATGCATATTCGAACACCTTGCGGTTAGTCTGGCGGATAGCCTCTTGGACAGCCTCTTCGCACTCCTGTACGGACATCGCCGCACTCAGAGACTGAAGCTCTCCCAGGATCATATCGATCGTCATCTGGCTGGCGACGTCGCCAGCCTGATGGCCTCCCATCCCGTCAGCCACTATAGCCAGGGAAAAGCCGTCTATACCATGCTGAAAAACGGCCCGATCTTCATTAACCGACCGGACGCGTCCGATATCGGTTGCACTTACCATTCTCATCGGCAATCACCCCGTTACTTCGCTTCCATATGCTTTGCCCGCAGTTGACCGCAGGCTGCAGCAATGTCGCTGCCTTGTTCCCGGCGTATGGTCGCGTTGATTTTGTTGCGTTCCAGAATGCGCTGAAAGTTAAAAATATCGTCACGGGTCGTCCGTACATAATTACGTTCCTGCACATAATTGACCGGAATCAGGTTCACATGACACATAGGCATTTCTTTAAGCACCTGCGCCAGTTCCTCGGCGTGTTCCGCCTGGTCGTTTACATTGCCCATCAAAGCGTATTCGAACGTAATACGGCGGCCCGTCTTGGCCATATAGTACTTGCAGGATTCAATCAGGTCCTCGAACGGAAAACGTACGTTAACCGGCATCAGCTTCGTACGCAAAGCGTTATTCGGCGCATGAATGGAGATAGCCAGGTTAATCTGGGTGTCCTCATCCGCAAAACGATATATATTCGGGACGATCCCGCTCGTAGAAACCGTAATGTGGCGTTGACCGATGTTAAGGCCCTTCGGATGGATCATGATGTTCAAGAATTTCATCATCGCATCATAATTCTCGAACGGCTCGCCGATTCCCATAATGACAATGGAGCTTACGCGTTCGCCTTTAGCATCAAGCAGCTGCTGCGCTTTTACGATCTGGGCGACAATTTCGCCGGGACGCAGGTCGCGTTTGAGCCCGCCCAGTGTAGATGCACAGAACGTACAACCGACCCGGCAGCCTACCTGCGTAGTCACACATACGCTGTTCCCGTAACTGTGTTTCATAATGACCGTTTCGATCGCATTCTTATCCGCAAGCTCGAACAAGAACTTCACTGTTCCGTCTTTGGACTCATACTTAGCGATTTCCGACAAAGTCACGAAAGAAAAACTGGCTTTCAATTTCTCGCGCAGCGCTTTGGACAGATTCGTCATCTCCTCAAAGTCCGTGACACGTTTCACATACAGCCAATCAAAAATTTGTCCGGCCCGGAAAGCCGGCTCTTTATTATCCTCTGTCCACTGCTTCCAGTCTTCAAGACTATAGTCGTAAACAAAAGGTTTATCTACCTGTAAAGTTTTGTTTCTCATAGTTTCACACCTAACTTATATGCAAATGAAGATCCGAAATATATCCGAATCCTACCTATTTTATCATAAAAAAAAGCGGAACACACTATACATGCCCTTCTCCCCTAAGAAGGCTGGCTTGTCTCTGTAATAAAGATCACGTCTTTGCAGCGATGAACCGGGCCTGACCTGACAAAATACGACACTTCCAAACCGCCTGAGCTGGTTAGCCTGCGGCACGCTGCAGGCCAGCTCTATTCCCGGCACCCGTTATTCTTTTCTCAAACGGGCAATAAAAAAGCCGTCCGTACCATACTGGTCCGGTGTAATCCGGATCATGCCGGAGGATGCCTGTCCGCTCATCCCGGAATCCGGCCAATTTTCTGCGGGAATCGGATCGAGTTTGAATTCGGTGTGAGCCTTCAGAAACTGCTCGACCGCTGCTTCATTCTCTTCCCTTTCAATCGTGCAGGTGCTGTAAATGAGAATCCCGCCGGGCTTCAGCAGCCCGTGCACCGCTTCGAGAATACTCTTCTGGACACTGCGGATTTCCTTGATGTCCGATTCCTGCTTGCTCCACTTTAAGTCGGGTTTGCGGCGGATAACGCCGAACCCCGAGCAAGGGGCATCGAGCAGGATGCGGTCAAAAGACTCCGGAGCGAATTCCTCGCTCAGCTCTCTCGCATCCTTCACGAAAGTGCGGACCGACTCCAGGCCAAGACGCTCGGCCTGCTCGTCGATCAGCTTCTGCTTGTGAGGATGCAGATCGCAGGCCCAAACTTCGCCGGTGTCGCCCATCTTCTCGGCGATATGCGCCGTTTTGCCGCCGGGCGCGGCGCAGCAGTCCAGAACCTTCATGCCCGGCTTCGGTTCAAGCGCCTCCGCAACGAGCATGGAGCTCTCGTCCTGGACGGAATAGTCGCCCTTGGCGAAGCCTGCCGCAAGCGCCATGTTGCCGCCGGAGGAGACGACGATCCCGGACGGCGACAGAGCCGACAGCTGCGCGTCCAGTCCCTCTCCGCGCAGCCGCTCCAGCAGACCGGCGGCTTCGCCGCGCAGGACGTTCGCGCGTATGCTCACGTGAGGCGCCTCGTTGTTCGCGGCGCATATGCGTTCGCACGCATCCACTCCGTGCTGTGCGATCCAGCGGCGGACCAGCCACTCCGGATGAGAATACTGCAGCGCGATACGCTTAGTATCATCTAATCCATCCGGGAGAATGAGCTCTTCGCGCCGTCTAATCGCGCTGCGCAGTACGCCGTTCACCATACCCGAAATTCCCTGATGACCTTTGCGCTTGGCAATATTTACGGCCTCGCTCACAATCGCATGATCCGGGACTCTTTCGAGGTAGAGCAGCTGATAGAGACTCATTCTGAGCAAGCTCAACACCCATGGCTGGAGTTTACTGAGGCCTTTATCTCCCTTTGTTACCAGTTTCGCCAAATAATAATCAATTGTATTCCGTCTTTGAATAGTTCCGTATACGATCTCGGTTGCCAGGGCCGCATCTTGGCGAGGCAAATCGCTTTCCTTCAATATCTGATTCAATTTAAGATTGCTGTAAGCCCCCGCTTCCTCAACGTGAGTCAGTACTTTCAGTGCCGCATCGCGCGCCGTAGGCTTGAGTGCAGCGCGTCCGGAAGCAGAACCGCTCCCTCCTAAGCCCGGTTTCTTGGAAGCCGGTTTCCTGGCCCCTGCATGCCTGGAAGCAGGGTGAGCCGCTTTATTCGCAGCGTGACGGCTGTCTGCTTTGGATTTCTGGCCGTTCTCTGTGCTCTCCCGTTTCATAGGTTCAGCCACATCCTTTGCTGTATAGTAGTAGTTCATCTCATCTTAGATTTACCATCTATTTTTCACGGAAAAACGCAGGAACAGACGGTACAAGCACCGAAAATTCCTGCGTATCGCTAATTGTCGACTTATTCACCAAGCTTCGTACCGGGCGCAATAGAGGTCCCCCGCACGAGCTGCGCAACGTCCATCGCTTTTTTACCGGAAGGCTGTACGGTTAACAGCACTACACTGCCGTCCCCCGTTGCTACTTCGATGCCGTTCTCGTCTGCACGAATAATGGTACCGGCCGCTGCAGCTGCTGACCCGGCTTCTCTGGAACTGCCTTCGGGTTTCGCGCACGACCACACTTTGAGAACTTCACCATTCCATGTCGTGTACGCACCCGGAAACGGGTTCAGACCTCTTATCTGATTCCAGATTGCCCTGGAAGGCTTCGTCCAGTCGATCCGCTCATCTTCACGGCCGATGTTCGGAGAATAGATCGCTTCCTCTTCGTTCTGAACGACCGGAGTAACCGTACCGGCTATGAGTTCAGGAAGAGTGCGCTTAAGCAGATCCGCACCCGCCCGGCTGAGCTTCTCGAACATGGTGCCAGTCGTATCTTCGTCACCGATGGCAACTTCGATCTTAGAAATCATATCTCCTGTATCCAGGCCCACCGCCATATACATAATCGTCACGCCCGTTACCTGTTCACCGCGGATAATCGCATGATGGATCGGAGCTCCGCCACGGTACTTCGGCAGCAGAGATGCATGGATATTAATACAGCCCAGACGCGGAATGTCCAGCACGGCTTTGGGCAGAATCTGGCCGTAAGCAGCTGTTACGATCAGATCGGGCCCGATCCGGCGGATTTCCTCTACAGTATCGGATGTACGGAGCTTTTCGGGCTGAAATACAGGAATCCCGTGTTTTTCAGCTTCTACTTTGACGGGAGGAGGCGTCAAAATACGCTTACGGCCTTTGGGACGATCAGGCTGCGTGATGACGGCTGCTACTTCGTACCCGCCCTCTAGTAAAGTTTGAAGCGGCAGCACGGCAAAGTCCGGCGTTCCCATAAAAACTATTTTCACTTGCCGCTACCTTCATTTTCTTCAAGCTCCGGACGGTATAAACGGATAGCAAGATCCGTGAAAAGAACGCCGTTCAAATGATCCACTTCATGCATCATGCAGCGCGCAAGAAGCCCTTCTCCCTCATAAACAACTTCCTCGCCGTTGCGGTCCTGTCCTTTTATAGTGACATGAAGAGGGCGCTTCACTTCCCCTTCCAGTCCCGGGATGCTCAGGCATCCCTCCGGTCCGATCTGCTCTCCGCTTTTCGCAACGATTTCGGGATTCACAAGCTCGATCAAGCCGTTATCATCCCCTACATCCATGACAATGACGCGCTTAAGAATGCCGACCTGCGGCGCAGCCAGACCTACGCCCGGAGCGTCGTACATTGTATCCGCCATATCATCCAGCAATTTGTGCAGATTGGAATTGAACTTCGTCACCTGCTTGGCGGTTTCGCGCAGGACTGAATCTCCTTCTTTTACAATCATCCGAATGGCCATACCATTTACCTGCCTTTTTTTGTAGTTAAGGGAATAAACTCCTTAAGAAGTTCACCCCAGATTAAACGATAAGTGGAAAGTGACGTTTCTCTCCCAGCACGCAGCAAGAACTGCAAATCGAATCGGACATTATTCCCGATGCCATCAGAGTCCATACTGCTTATACGAAGTCGATGAAAAGTATGCCTATCCTCTATTTGAAAGGGTCCGTGCCACCTTCTATATACTTATTCCGGCTTAAGCTACATCAGCATCTGAGGATCCACATCTACGCTGATAAGCATTTTTTCCTTTGCCGCTCTCTCGGCGAATTCATCCAGGACACGGCTTACAATACGGGAGGCCGATGCCTCTCCACGATATTTTACCACGCATTGGAACCGATATCTATCCTTGATCCGAGGAATGGGCGAAGCGACGGGACCCAGCACATCCATGAAAAAATCTTCTCCGCAGGACGCTGCCCTCCCCTGCTCCATAGCGCCCAGTTCCCGCAAGCGCATCGCCACGGCCTCAGCCGTACGGACCAGAAGCGGAATCTGTTCATGGGTAATCGTCATCAGGATCAGCCGGCAGTAAGGGGGGTATCCGAGCTGCCGACGATGAGGCAGCTCCTCCGCAATAAACGCGTCATAATCATGCCGGCTTGCTGTGATGACGCTATAGTGCTCCGGTGTATACGTCTGCACGAAGACTTCGCCCGGCAGTGTATGCCGGCCTGCCCGGCCCGCCACCTGTGTCAACAGCTGGAACGTCCTCTCGGCGGAGCGGAAATCCGGAAGGTTAAGCACCGTATCAGCTGCAATAACACCGACCAGTGTCACATCCGGGAAGTCCAGCCCTTTGGCGACCATTTGGGTACCGAGCAGTACATCCGCTTGTTTGTTGCGGAACATGGTGAGCCATTTCTCGTGAGAGCCTTTCTCGGTCGTTGTGTCGACATCCATGCGGATGACCCGGATCCCGGGAAAGAGCTTCACCAGCTCTTCCTCTACCCGCTGGGTACCGGTTCCGAAATGCCGGATATGCTCGGAGCCGCAGTCGGGACAAAGCTCCATCTGTCTCTCAGCATAGCCGCAGTAATGGCAGCGGAGCGTGCGTGATACCTGATGGTACGTGAGCGATATGTCGCAGTGCGGACAACCCGCCACATAGCCGCACGTTCTGCACATAACGAACGTGGCATAACCGCGCCGGTTGAGCAGCAGAACCGTCTGCTCCCCTTTTTGGAGCCGCTGCTCCAATCCACGGTGCAGGGCCCGGCTGAACATAGAGCGGTTGCCGCTCCTGAGCTCCTCCCGCATATCTACGATATGCACGGGAGGAAGCGGACGTCCCGCAACGCGCGAGGGCATCATGAGAAGCTTATATTCGCTTCCGGTCCCCGCAGTTGACCGGGTACGATGAATGCTCTCAAGCGAAGGGGTCGCCGAACCCAGCACAACAGCCGCCCCGTGATAGCGCGCTCTCCATGCAGCGACATCCCTTGCATGATATTTCGGGCTTTCTTCCTGTTTATAGGAGGACTCGTGTTCTTCGTCGATAATAATCAGGCCGATTTTACGAAACGGCACAAATACCGCTGAGCGGGCGCCAATAACTACGCGTACCTGCTTGCGCATGATTTTGCGCCATTCATCGTAGCGTTCACCGGCGGATAAACGGCTGTGCATAACGGCTACTTCATCCCCGAACCGCCCCTTAAATCTCTCTACCATTTGGGGGGTCAGCGAAATTTCAGGAACAAGTACAATCGCTTCACGCCCCTGCCCGAGACACCGGCTGATCGCCTGCAGATAAACCTCCGTCTTGCCGCTTCCCGTCACTCCTTGAAGCAGATACACTTGATGCTCGCGCCTGTCGAGCGTTGCCGCGATTGTTTCGTATACAGACTGCTGCTCATCGGTTAAAGGAAGAGGTTTGGTTTCCTCAAAATGCCGATTGGCGTATGGATCCCGCATAACCTCCACTTCCCGAAGTTCGATCCACCCCCGGTCGGCCAATCCTTTGACGGTACTGGCCCCAACCTGGAGCTTATCCATCAGCTCAGTCAAACGGATTGGCTTCAAGTTTTCACTGAGGTATAGAAGCACCTCTTTCTGCTTATGCGAGCGGGCAGGAAGTTCATCGGCCAACCGGGCCAGATTCAATGGCTCCCGGGAAGCGGCTGAGTCTGCAGGAGACTCTGCAGCAGTCACAGGACTGCCGGCCTCACTCCGGGCTTCTTCGGGATGGGAAACGGAAACCGCCTCATTCTGCTTCATCTTCATGCCCGGCGGGAACACAGTCAGTGCCTTCTTAGCTGAACCGCGGTCCTTCATGCCCTGCTTTTCAAGAAGAAGGCCTTCCTCCAGCATATCGCGGATCAATCCGCCTTCTTCGGGAAAAGCTTCCAGCAAATCTTCCATTTTCACTTTCGTTTTACGTTGCAAATAGTCTATTATGCGTTCCTGTGCAGGGAGCAACAGCAGCATAGAAGGACTTCCGTCCGCTTCGTTGTCCGCAACCTGAACGTACCGTTCATATTTAGCCTTCAGCGCACCTGGCAGCATCGCCTGCAGCGCCGTTACTTCATGACATAAATAGGTTTCGCTCATCCAGTGTCCCAGTTCGACAAGCTCTTCTGTCAGAGGCGGAGCAGGGTCCAGAATGTGCCGTACGGCCTTGAGGCGTTTGGGATCCACTGACGTCGTATCGTGCAGTTCCACGACGAAACCTTGAAGAACCCGGGGACCGAATGGCACCCCTACGCGGCTCCCTACTTCAATCCATCCCTTCATAGAGGAAGGTACCGAATAATCGAATGCCCGGTTTGTTTGTTTGGCAGGTACATCTACTATTACCTTTGCGTACATGAAACGTCCCCTTGATGTCCCTCTTGATGTTCCTTTGCTCTTGGAACCTGGCCGGCTCCCGCTGCTTCATCATTATCATTGGACGCAGGAATGGCTCCGGCTTGTTTACGGTGGGCAGCAAGACGCACGATATACTCGGCAACTTCTCTCTTGCTCATAACCGGCAGTGCTTCTACCAGTCCCTCACGGTCAAACACCCGCACGATATTGGTATCCGTCCCGAAGCCGGCCCCTTCGAGCGACACATTGTTCGCTACGAGAAGATCGCAATTTTTACGGATCAGCTTATCGAGCGCATACTCATCGACCTTCTCCGTCTCCGCTGCAAATCCTACGAGGAACTGGTGCTTTTTAAACTTACCGAGCGTTTGCAGGATATCCGGGTTCTTAACCAGTTCGATGGTAAGGGTCTCCCCTGCTTTCTTCATTTTCTGCGGCCGCTGCTGAGCAGGGCGGTAATCCGCAACGGCTGCAGCCTTAAAAACAAAGTCCATTCTGTCATAACGGGCCATGACTTCCTGCAGCATGTCCTCGGCAGATATAACCGTTACCCGCTCTACTCCGGCCGGTACCGGCAGAGCTGTCGGCCCGCTGATCAGCGTGACGGCCGCTCCTAACGCTTGAGCGGCTTCCGCAAGGGCGTAGCCCATTTTGCCGGAAGAATCATTCGTGATGTAACGCACGGGATCTATCCGCTCCACCGTACCTCCAGCCGTAACGATCACCTGCTTTCCTTGCAAAGGTGCATCCGCTTTGAAGAAAGCGGCAATCCGATCAAAAATTTCTTCCGGCTCCGCCAGCCGGCCTTGACCTACATATCCGCATGCCAATTGCCCGGTACCCGGCTCCACGAACCGGACTCCGCGTTCTCTAAGCTTATTCATATTATCGATAACAGCAGGATGTGTGTACATATGCACATTCATGGCAGGAGCTACCATCACAGGAGCCGTTGTGGCGAGAAGGGTGGTGCTCAGCATATCGTCCGCTAATCCATAGGCCATTTTCCCTATCATATTAGCTGTCGCCGGTGCAACAACAACCAGATCGGCACGATCCGCTAAATCAATGTGAGAGATTACAGCCGCATCTTTCTCATCGAACGTATCTATAGCTACAGGCTTCCGAGTTAAGGATTGAAAAGTCAAAGGTGTTATGAACTGGGCGGCAGACTTTGTCATAATGACGCGCACATCAGCGCCAGCCTGACTTAGTTTACTGCAGAGTGCCGCCGCCTTGTAAGCGGCAATCCCGCCGCATACGCCCACTACAACCGTTTTCCCTGTTAACATCTGCGCTTCCCTCCAGATTAGAAAAAAATAACAACCGCTAAGGGTTGTCCGATTATTCGCGTTCCAGAGTTCCCGCTTAGGGCCTTCCGGATGCCGCTGTATAAACAGCGGCAGTCACAAGGACTGCCGCCGCTGCTAAATAATCTTTGCGATTATTCAGCGTCTTCTTTGTTTTCGATCTTCTCGTACTTCACATAATCTCCGTACAATTCCTCAAGCGCTACCCCGACTTGCTTATGGGATTTAGCATCATGAAGCTGTGTGTGGGTACCATCTCTGAGCATTCTTGCACGTTTGGCAGCAGCAACAACCAACGAATACTTACTGTCCACTTTATCGAGCAATTTATCAATTGAAGGATACAGCATGTTTGTTTCACTCTCCGATCCATTGTTCCAATCTAGGTAAAATCCGATCGCACTTGCAGTGTTCCGCAGTAAGAATGGACTGGATTTTGTAGCAGGCCTTATGTACCTCGTCATTGACGATACCATAATCGTAGTGCCGCATCAACCGAATCTCATCGAGAGCTACGGACATCCGGCTGCGTATGATCTCGTTCGTCTCTGTACCGCGGGTTACAATCCGATTCTCCAGCTCAGCCAGAGAAGGAGGGATCAGGAAAATAAAAGTCGCTTCGGGGAATTTCTCTTTCACCTTCAGCGCGCCCTGTACTTCAATCTCAAGGATAACATCCTTGCCCGAAGCAAGCGTATCTTCAACAAACCGGCGTGGTGTTCCATAGTAATTACCGACATATTCCGCATGCTCCAGCATTTCATCAGCGGAAATCAATTGTTCGAATTGTTCCCTTGTTTTGAAAAAATAATTAAGACCCTCTACTTCGCCTTCACGAGGCTTACGGGTTGTTGCTGAAACGGAATAGACCAGTTCGGGCGACATTTTGCGAAGCGCCGAACATACTGTACCTTTGCCGACACCTGAAGGGCCGGAAAGTACGATCAGAATTCCTCTATCCCGCTCCAAAGTGTTTGTGCTACTCGTCATGATCATCGTCCTTGTTCGAAAGTCGGTGTGCAACAGTCTCCGGTTGAACCGCAGACAGGATCACGTGGTCGCTGTCGGTAATGATGACGGCACGAGTTCTTCTTCCATACGTCGCGTCAATCAGCATGTGACGGTCGCGCGCCTCCTGGATAATTCTTTTGATAGGAGCAGATTCGGGGCTAACAATGGAAATAATGCGATTAGCCGAAACGATATTTCCGAATCCGATGTTGATTAGTTTGATGGCCATTACGTTTCCTCCTCGTGATACCGTCAGCGGTTCACTCGATATTCTGTATTTGTTCTCTCATTTTTTCTAACTCGGCTTTCAGCTCGATTACTCTATTGGACACTTCTATATGCCCAGCTTTGGAGCCGATGGTGTTTGCTTCACGATTCATTTCTTGAATGAGAAAATCGAGCTTGCGTCCGACAGGTTCCCGGGAACCGAGCAACTGTCTGAATTGGTTGATATGGCTTTGCAGCCGTGTCATCTCTTCGTCAACGTTGGAACGATCTGCAAACAGCGCGATTTCTGCTGCAAGCCTCTGTTCGTCCGCTGGAATCTGATCGGATAAAAGATCCTGGATACGCTGACGCAGCTTAGCGGCATAATCCCGCACAACTTCAGGCGCATACTGCATCATTTCGTTGTTCAAGCTATCAATTAACGACAGTCTGGCGGTCAGATCTCCAGCAAGGTAGGCCCCCTCGCTTTCCCTCATGCCGTTGAGGCTCTTCAAAGCCTCTTCCATGCAGGAGGTCAAGAGGTCAACAAGCGCATCGTCGGCAGCCGCCCGCTGTTCCGATATGGAAAGCAGATCCGGCAATCGGAGGAGGTCTGACACGACCAATCCGCCAGCAAGCCCATGGCGCTTCTGAATCTGCTCAGTTGCCTGCATATATCCGTCAACAAGTGCCCAATCCACAGACACCGATTTATTCGATACGGTTTCCCGTTCAATCGTCACAAAACAATCCGCGCGTCCGCGCTTAATGTAGCGAAGCACCGCTTTCTTGACGGTATCTTCATACGCCATCCATTCTTTCGGCATGCGAACGGAGATGTCGCAATATCTGTGGTTCACAGTCTTGATATCGAGCGACACCCGGTAGCCATGCGAAGAAAGCGAGGCATGTCCGAATCCGGTCATACTTCGTATCATTATCGGTTCACATCCATTAACCTATTGTAATTCATTTTACTAGGGGGGACAAGAGTAAATCCCGGCGCCCCGCTTTTTCCCATACATACTTGGTCAACTGGACACTCATATCATAGAAAAGGAATGGCGTCATGAAATAGATGCCGTTAAAGAGCGGCATGGCAGCATCCAGAAGCTCTCGGGAAATAGCCACACCTTCACGCCGGCCAGCCTCTCCTTCGAGACCCGCCATGCGCGCGCGCACCTCATCCGACAATTGAATGCCCGGCACCTCATTATGAAGGTATTCGGCATTCCGTCCGCTTGCAAGCGGCATGATGCCAATAAACAAAGGTGCTTTCAAATGTTTAGTCGCTTCGTACATACGCTCGATCAGAAGCGGATCGTATACCGGCTGCGTCATAATATAATCGGCGCCCGCTTCGATTTTGCGCTCTAACCGGTGCACAGCCTTGTCCAGGTGTTTGACATTCGGATTAAAGGCGGCACCGATTATGAAGTTCGCTTTCTTCTTGAGCGGTTTGCCCGAGAAAGCAATTCCCTCATTCAACTGCTTGATCATCCGGATCATTTCAAACGACGTCAGATCATAGACGGAGCTTGATCCCGGCAAATCACCGAACCGGGCCGGGTCGCCTGTAACCGCCAGAACATGATCGATTCCCAGCGCGTGCAGTCCCATCAGGTGAGACTGGGTACCGATGCTGTTGCGGTCTCTGCAGGCAATGTGTATGAGCGGACGGGCCTTCAGCTGTTCTTTAACCAGCATGCCCATAGCGAGGTTGCTCATCCTCGTCACGGCAAGAGAATTGTCCGCCATCGTAATGGCGTCAACTCCCATATCCTGGAGCGCTTTGCTGCCCTCCATAAATTTCGCAATGTCCAGATCTCTCGGCGGGTCCAGCTCCACAATGACGGTATGGCGCTTCTTGACCAGGTCTACGAGGCTCGGCTCGCTTGCGGGCTGGCTTGCGCTTCCCTGCGGCGCGTTCTCGATCACAACCGTCTGCGCGGCGGCACGAAGCTCGTTGATCGCCTCTTCGGCAGGCGTATAATTTTGCAGCACTTTAGCCATAGCTGCAATGTGCTCCGGCGTGGTGCCGCAGCAGCCGCCGATTATTCTGGCTCCGAGATTGGCAAAGCGCAGTGCACTCTCGGCAAAATATTCCGGGGTGGCCGCATACGAATAACGGCCATCTACGTAATCCGGTATTCCCGCATTAGGAAATACCGAGAACGGCATGTCAACGAGCGGCGCAACGTTCTGCAGCGAACGAAGAATACCGTTAGGACCCGTCCGGCAGTTAAAGCCGATCACATCGGCTCCTTCGTCCCGGACACGGAGGAACGCTTCCTGGAGCGGCACACCGTCCTGTGTAGCGTCCGTGCCTTCCGTTGCGAACTGGCAGATAACAGGCAAAGGGCTCAGCTGGCGAATCAGCTTCAGCGCGATGAGCAGCTCATCGAGGTCATAGAACGTCTCCAGGAGCAGCCCATCCACAGGTGAATCCAATAGCACCAGAATCTGCTCGCGCAGCGCAACCTCGACTTCCGATGTACGGACATTCTTCCGCTTGCCTGCACGGATAGATCCGATTGCTCCCACGATATAAGCGTCTTCGCCTACGGAACTGCGGGCAAGCTCTACCCCTGCGCGGTTAATGGAATCCACATCCTGCTCGAGTCCGTATTTGGATAATTTTTCCCTATTTGCGGAGAAAGTATTCGTTTCGATAATCCGTGCGCCAGCTTCGTAATACCGGCGGTGCACGTCAGCAATTACTTCGGATTGGACTAGGTTAAGCTCCTCATAGGAGATCCCGACGGGGAAGCCCTGCTGGTACAAATAGGTTCCCATCGCTCCGTCCCCGATTAGTACATTCTGTTTCAACGCCTGGCGGAGTTCCGGTTTCATGTTCTTCCCACCCATCAAAATAGTACATTTACTTTAACACAAACCACCAGCAAACTTAAAGGCAATTCTAAGAACGCAAGTAAACTCTTATACAGCCGGATGTCCTGGAATTTCAGAAGTAAAAATCTACAAACTAATTATTCCACGGTACACTTCTTCGGCAGGCCCTGTCATATATACCCGGTTGTTGCCTTCGTTCCATTCGATGCCCAGCTCCCCGCCTTTTAGGGAAATGACGGCTGTGCGCTCCGTATGCCCGTTCAGCACGGAAGCGACAAGGGTTGCACATGCGCCCGTCCCGCAGGCCAGCGTAGGACCCGCTCCACGTTCCCATACACGCATATCCGCATACTCCCGGGACCGGACAGTCACGAACTCAACATTCGTACGATTCGGGAACAGCGGATGCTTCTCAAGTTTAGGACCCCACTCGCCCAGATCAAAATTCGGAGCATCCTCCACATAAATAATGCAGTGCGGATTTCCCATAGAAACGGCTGTGAAATGGAAAGTTACGCCATCCACTTCCACCGGCTCGTTCAGGACAACGTCAGCATCGATAGTCGACGGTACTTCAAGCCCTCGCAGGACTGGCTCACCCATATCCACCCGAATGGCGGACGCTTTGCCGCTCTCGCCTTCTACCTGCACTTCCTGTACACCCGCTCCAAGGGTTTCCACGGTAATGGCAGCCCGCTTATTCTCATCGCGGTCATACACATATTTAGCTACGCAGCGGACCGCATTGCCGCACTGCTCCGCTTCGGTACCATCGGAGTTGATGATGCGCATCTGGACATCGGCCCGGTCGGACGGAAGAATGAAAACCAGTCCATCCGCTCCAATGCCAAAAAACCGGTTGCACCACTTAACTGCCAGCTGGGATACATTCTCCGGAAGCTCGCTATACCCCGATATCACAACAAAATCATTGCCGAGACCGTTCATTTTCGTAAATTCCATATGCCTCCACACACCTTGCTTAAGATAGTCATTGTCCATATCATAGCGTAAATGAAAATCGGTGCCTAGCGTAATTTGCCCGCTGCAAAAGAAAACACCCGGCAGAACGGCAGAGCGCCGCATGCGGATGTTAAGAACAAGCATGAAAAGACCAGAACCTAATTTCTTCCTTTACAATAACTTCTCCAGAATTTTACCGGGTTAACGTAAGCTTGGTTTTGAGCTGTACTTCATCGTTTTTTTCTTGGACGGGGACTGCATAATGCTGCCGATACCCATCAGGAATGTCGGAATCCCTGCGGCAATCAGAACGATAATCCATTCTTGCAGACTGAGCGGAACCGTTTTGAAAATAGGCTGCAGCTGCTCGATATACATCACACCGAGCATAAGAACGAGTGAGGATAAGACAGCGAGCACAAGGTATTTGTTCTGGAACGGATTGCGGTGAAAAATCGAGCGTGAGCTGCGGCAGTCGAATACATGAATAAGCTGGGCCATAACCAGCGTCGCAAAAGCTACGCTCTGTGCCTTGACGAGATGTTCGGCATCTCCCGGGTTTTGCCGCAGGACCAGCCAGAAAGCTCCCAACGTACAAATTCCGATCAAAAATCCTCTGGAAATAATTTTCCACCCGAGCCTGCGTGCGAATATGTTCTCCTTGGCCGAACGAGGTTTGTGCTGCATAAGATCCTTCTCGGCGGGATCAACCCCAAGGGCCATGGCCGGAAGACCATCGGTCACCAGGTTAACCCACAAAATCTGAATCGGGATCAGAGGCATCGGCAGGCCAGCCATCATGGCCAGGAACATAGTCAAAATCTCTCCGACGTTCGAGGCCAGCAGATAGCGGATAAATTTACGGATATTCTCGTAGATGCCCCGCCCTTCCTCAATAGCCGCTACAATCGTCGCAAAATTATCATCGCTGAGTATGAGCGAGGAGGCTTCTTTGGAGACATCTGTACCGCTGATGCCCATTGCAATTCCAATATCGGCCGCCTTGATCGCCGGGGCGTCATTTACGCCGTCGCCGGTCATCGCTACGACATGCCCTTTCTTCTGCAGTGCCTTGACTATGCGCAGTTTGTGCTCCGGAGATACGCGGGCATAGACGTAAATCTCGTCCACTCTGTTCTCCAGCGCTTCATCATCCATGACTGCCAATTGATGTCCGCTGATGCACAGACCGCCAGTTGGGAGCATACCCAACTGTTTGGCAATGGCTTCAGCAGTTGTGAGATGATCCCCTGTGATCATCACCGTTTTGATACCCGCTTTGCGGCATTTAGCCATAGCTTCGCGCACTTCCCGGCGAGGAGGATCAATCATGCCGCCGAGTCCGACGAATACAAGGCCGCACTCGGCATCTTCTTGCTCTTCGCACTTGTCCGTTGATTTCAGCTCCCGGTAAGCTGTACCGAGCACACGAAGAGCCGAGCGGGCCATTCCTTCATTAGCGGCCATAACTTTGGCCTTGAGTGTCGAAGTGAACGGGATAATTTTGTCGTCCCACAAAATATAAGAGCAGTTCTGCATGAGCACATCCGGTGCTCCTTTGGTTAGTACCAGTCGGCGTCCCGCGTGGTTAACGACGACAGACATCATTTTTCTATCGGAATCAAAAGGAAATTCAGCTACCCGCTGAAATTGCGGACTCAGCGATTCAGCAGTCATGCCCGCTTTTGCCGCAAGCACGACCAAAGCCCCTTCCGTAGGATCACCCTTGATACTCCACACTGTTTCCGGGCGCTCGTCCTTTGTTTTCTTCTTCTTGGAGGACGAGGACTCCAGCTCTTCCTGATACAGGACGGCATTGCTGCATAAAGCCGAGATCTGGAGAAATTGACGGAGCATCGCGTTCTTGGCGGGAACGACCCGCGCGCTGCCGCTGCTGATCTCCCCCTCCGGGGCGTACCCGTCGCCACTGACTTCAAGCAGTTCCCCGCCCACCCACAAATGTGTGACAGTCATTTTGTTCTGTGTCAAGGTGCCTGTTTTGTCTGAGCAGATCACCGAAGCGCAGCCAAGCGTTTCGACCGACGGAAGCTTGCGCACAATCGCTTTGCGTTTGATCATCCGCTGTACGCCCATAGCGAGCGCTATCGTAACAATTGCCGGAAGGCCTTCCGGAATCGCCGCAACAGCAAGGGAAACGCCGGCGAGGAACATCGTATAAGGAGGCTGTCCATGGGCTATCCCCGCAATAACGACCATAACGGTCAGGCAAACGGCGACAATGATCAGAATTTTACCGAGCTGCTCCAGCCGATGCTGGAGAGGAGTCTGCAGCACGTCTGTGTTTTGAATAAGATCCGCGATTTTCCCCATCTCTGTGGCCATTCCGATCCGTACTACGGTCCCTTTGGCAGTTCCACGGGTTACCATGGTCCCCATGAAACTGATATTGCGCTGATCACCGAGCGTAATGGCATCCGCTCCCAGAGGAGCGACCGTTTTGCCGACGGGTACCGATTCTCCGGTTAAAGCGGATTCTTCCACATAGAAGCTGTTTGTTTCAATCAGCCTGATATCAGCCGGAACCCGGTCTCCGCTCTCGAGATAAATGATATCTCCGGGTACAAGATTACGCGCGGGTACCGCATGAATCTCCCCTCCCCTGCATACCTTCGCATTCGGTGCCGAAAGTTCTTTCAATGCGCGCAGGGAACGCTCCGCCCGAAATTCCTGTATAAAGCCTAAAATTCCGTTCATGATGATAATGGCTACAATCGTTATGGCATCCAGGTATTCGCCGAGCAGTCCCGAGACAAGAGTAGCTCCCATCAATACGAGGACCATGAAATCTTTGAACTGGTTTAAAAACAGCGTGATCGGCGAAACGCTCTTGCCTTCGGACAACTCATTGCGGCCGGATTCGGCTTGCCTGCTGTCCGCTTCCTCCCAAGACAGCCCCTCGGCCAGGACAACTTGCTGCGCCTGGAGAACTTCATCCGCCGTCATCTGGTACCACTCTTTGTGACTCATCTCCGTTTTTCCCTCCCGGTTACTATCATCGCAAGACTGCTCCACAAGCTAAATGTATTCAGACAAGCCGCAAAATATCACAGCTTGGACGATACGGATTTCAGAAAGAAATTTAAATTTCATCCGGTTTATGGCATGATAGAGGGTAATGAACTTGAATAGGAGTGTCCACCATGGCCTTAGACGGACTGGTCCTTCACGCAATCGTGCACGAACTGCAGGAATGCGTCGGAGGCCGGATTAATAAAATACATCAACCTACCGGCAGTGATATCGTCATGCAAATACGCGCGAGGGGGCGCTCGCTCAAGCTTCTGCTTTCGGCGAATCCCACCTATCCGCGCATGAATGTTACAGAACAATCCTACTCGAACCCGCAAGAAGCACCCATGTTTTGTATGCTCCTTCGCAAGCATTGCGAGGGCGGGATTATCGATTCAATCGAACAGGTAGGACTAGAGCGGATTGTGCATTTTCGTATCCGTCAGCGGGACGAACTCGGAGACGTCAGTACAAAAACGATCGTGGTCGAGATTATGGGGCGACACAGCAATCTGATCCTAATGGACCCTTCAACAGGAACGATACTGGACGGCATTCATCACGTTACGCCTGCGATCAGTTCTTACCGCATTATCATGCCTGGAAGTGCCTATGTAGAGCCTCCGGAGCAGGACAAAGCCAACCCGCTTGATACGAGCGAAGCGGTGTTCCGCCGTCATATGACTTCCGGTATAGAGGAAGGGAATCCCCCGGAACAGCAGATTCTCCGCTCCTTTAGCGGAATCAGCCCGCTTGCCTCGCGTGAAATCGTACACCGGAGCGGCGTTAAAGCCGGTGAAGCTTATGTAGAGACAGATCTAGCGCCCCTGTGGCAATCTTTCCGCAGTGTAACAGATGCCGTACGCGAACGAAATTATACACCGGTCATTGTAGAAGATAGTCAATCCGGCAAACTGTTTTTTTCCGTAACGGAGTTAACACATATAGACGGCGAAGTTCAAATCTTCCCTACGATCAGTGAATGTCTGGAGAGCTATTACGGAGATAAAGCGGAACGAGATACCGTCAAGCAGCGCGCGGCAGATCTGGTTAAGCTGCTGCAGAATGAGAAAGCCAAAAATCTCAAAAAAATAGAGAAGCTTCGTGAAACAAAAGAAGCAGCCCAAGATGCAGACCGTTTCCGGATCATGGGCGAATTATTAACCGCACACCTGCATGAAATCCGTAAAGGAGACAAAAAGGCAGCGGTGACCAATTACTATGAAGAAGACCAGCCCCAGCAAACCATCGTACTGGATCCTCTTCTGACGCCTTCAGAGAACGCGCAGCGTTATTTTAAAAAGTATACGAAAAGCAAGAACAGTCTCGCTTATGTAGAGCAGCAGCTCGTACAGGCAGAAATGGAAATCGAATATTTATCCTCGCTGCTGCAGCAGCTCGGCACGGCTTCTTTGCGGGATATCGAAGAGATCCGGGATGAACTTGCCGAGCAAGGGTATGTGAGGCAGCGCAGCGGCAAAGGCAAACGCAAGAAGAAGACGGATAAGCCATCTGTGTCCTGCTTCACCTCAAGCGAAGGCCTGCCGATCTATGTGGGTAAAAACAACACGCAGAACGATTACGTAACGAACCGTTTGGCCAGTTCAGGTGACACCTGGCTGCATACCAAGGACATTCCCGGATCCCATGTCGTGATCCGCAGCCAGTCCTTTGGGGAAGCTACCCTTCATGAAGCCGCTCAACTGGCCGCATATTATAGCCAGGCAAGAGAATCCAGTTCTGTTCCGGTGGATTACACCCTGGTCCGTCATGTGCATAAACCAAGCGGCGCTAAACCCGGATTCGTCATTTACGAGCAGCAGAAAACGCTGTTCGTCACTCCGGATACGATGCTGATCAAGCAGCTCCCCCAGACAGTTAAAGCTTAGCATCGGTATAGGTTTGCAGTCGGAGTGAACCTTTACTCCGGCAGATCATAAAACACAATAAAAAAAGCTGATCAGCTCTTAATGGGACTGACCCCGTAATGTGAGACAAAACAAAACACCTTCAAGAAAATGCTTCATGTCGTAAGATATGGAGGACAACTTTGGAGGTGTTTTTGCATTGG
>NZ_LMXH01000001.1:1574919-1576404 GCF_001541095.1 Paenibacillus sp. FJAT-26967 | reverse complement strand
GGGACTGACCCCGTAATGTGAGACAAAACAAAACACCTTCAAGAAAATGCTTCATGTCGTAAGATATGGAGGACAACTTTGGAGGTGTTTTTGCATTGGCAAAAAGAGTAAGCTATCCACTAGAAGTGAAGATGAAAGCGATAAAAATGAGATTAGAATGCATTCCGGCACGCGAGGTTATGGAGCAACTGGGCATACGAAATGTAACACAATTGAAAACCTGGGTGCGGTGGTACCAAAGCGGTGAATTACACCGCCTGGAGCAGCCAGTAGGCAAACAATATAGCTACGGAAAAGGCCCGGTGTATGTGTCAGAACTTGAAAAAGTGAAGGCGGAGAATCGGTTCCTGAGGCAACAAATCGACGTCTTAAAAAAGTACAAGGAGTTGGAAAGGAGGTGTCACCTCAGACCGCCATCGACTGGATGGAGTCCCTTAGAGGAGAAATAAATGTGACGAAGGCTTGTGCATGGCTAGGAATTGCCCGTGCTACATTCTACCGATGGAAAAGAGCAAACCGGGGACTGCGTGAGGATTACACGAGCAAGAAGATTCGGCAGCNCTTGTGCATGGCTAGGAATTGCCCGTGCTACATTCTACCGATGGAAAAGAGCAAACCGGGGACTGCGTGAGGATTACACGAGCAAGAAGATTCGGCAGCTTTGTATTCAGCATAAGTTTCGGTACGGATACCGAAAGATTACTGCCTTGCTTCGAAAAGAACAGACAGTGAATCACAAACGGGTACAGCGGATTATGCAGCGTGAACAGTTGCAATGTCGAGTCAGGGTAAAGAAACGTAAACCAATCGGACAGCCCGCCCGGCTGGCGGAGNCACAAACGGGTACAGCGGATTATGCAGCGTGAACAGTTGCAATGTCGAGTCAGGGTAAAGAAACGTAAACCAATCGGACAGCCCGCCCGGCTGGCGGAGCATCTATTAAAGCGACAATTTCATGCTGACGGCCCGATGCAGAAAATGGTCACGGATATCACCTATTTGCCGTTTGGTGGAAAAATGTTGTACCTATCGAGCATCCTGGACTTGTATAATGGAGAAATTGTGGCCTACAGTATAGCAGACAAACAAGATACGTCGTTTGTGCTGCATACGTTGCAACAACTCCCTAGCCGACCCGGTATGATGCTTCACAGCGACCAAGGCAGTGTGTACACGTCTGAGGCGTACCAAGACGCTGTAAAGGGAAAGGGCATTATCATGAGCATGTCCCGTAAGGGTACGCCCGCTGATAATGCCCCCATCGAATCGTTTCATTCCACGCTAAAGTCTGAAACGTTCTACCTCGAAGGACTCACATGCACAACGACAGCAATCGTTGAACAGACCGTTCGAGACTACATCTTTTACTATAACTCAATTCGCATTCAAACGAAACTAAATAACCAGTCGCCGCTTGAATTCCGACGACTGGCTGCATAACTTGAAAGGTGTTTTGATCCCTGTCTCACAAACAGGGGTCAGTCC
>NZ_LMXH01000001.1:694047-1574326 GCF_001541095.1 Paenibacillus sp. FJAT-26967 | reverse complement strand
CAAACGAAACTAAATAACCAGTCGCCGCTTGAATTCCGACGACTGGCTGCATAACTTGAAAGGTGTTTTGATCCCTGTCTCACAAACAGGGGTCAGTCCCTAATTCGCTGTCAGCTTTTTTAATTTATTCATGGCTTCCCTTGCGTCACCAGAGAGCAGATAGATATGCTTCGTACCAGGCAGAATTGCATCTTCTTCAATCACACTTCCGCCGATAAAAACTTTAGTATCCAGTCCCCGTTCTACGATAGTCCGGTCCAATTTCATATAGAAGGGAACCGACTCTTGAAGCTTAGGCTTCATTGTGGTGCCGAAAGCGAAGGCAGCCGGCTGCTGCTGCTGCAGGCAATCAAAAATACCTTTCTCTGAAGGAGAGGCCCCCAGATAGATGGTTTCAAAACCATTCTGCAGCGCAAAATATCCAAGAAATAAAATTCCGAGTTCATGCCGTTCGAGCGGCGAGCAGGCCGTGATCAGCTTCGGACTGCCGGGAGGAATAGAGAATAAGTTCTTTAACGCAAGCAGCCTTTCCCGTATAAAATGACTGCCGAAGTGCTCCTGATACTCCGAAATTTCGCCCTGCTCCCACAGCGTACCGATTTCAACAAGCGCGGGCTGGAGTACTTTCAGTAGTACAAAGTCCATCTGATGCAGCGCTATAAGCTGGTCAAAAAAACGCTGCGCCCCGGAATGATCGAGTTGGAGGAACAAAGAGACAAGTCTCTGCTGGTATTCTTTGAGCTCGCTGCGCTCCAGCACCGACTCCGGTTCAGACTGTTCTGCCAGCATGATCTCAGCGGAAGCTGAGCTTTCCAGCAGCTGTTGTTGCTCCTGAACAGCTAGACCAATCGGCGTTCCCTGTTCCGCCTTGCTTTTCAGCCAGATCAGCGTCTCAACATCCTTCTTCGTATATCCCCTGTAGCCGTTAGGAAACCGTGCCGGCTTCACCGCTTCATAGCGTTCTTCCCATTTCCTGATGAGCTGGGTGGAAAGACCCGAACGCATGGAAACCTCTTTAATCGTATAAAGTCGATTCATTATGCGTACCCCCGACTTGCCATAAACATGACCTCATTATAAACCATTAACAAAGGTTGTACAACGAGTTATTGCCTGATTTATAGCAGTCGCCGGTATAAATGATCGCTCTCTTATGAGCCAAACCGCTCTTGGACTAAAGCCTTCAAATAAACTTCCAGCTCTTCTTTCAGCTCTTCGCGGCCCAAAGCCATTTCAATTGTAGCTTGAATGTAACCAAACTTGTCGCCTACATCATATCTTTTGCCCTGAATGGGGTAGGCGACCATAGGGCTGCGCCGGTTTAGAATACGCAGCGCGTCCGTGAGCTGAATTTCGCCGCCTCTGCCCGGTTCGCAATTTTCCAGAATTCCAAAGATTTCCGGCGTAATGATGTAACGTCCGATAACCGCCAAATTGGAAGGAGCATCTTCTTGGGACGGTTTTTCCATGAGATCTGCAATCGTTTTGTACCTTGTAATTTCGTCGGATGGAGCCACGATGCCATATTTACTTACATCCTCCCAAGGTACTTCCCTGACCCCGATAACGGAAGTTTGCGTTTCCTCGAACACATCCATCATCTGGCGAAGGGCCGGTTTCTCCGATTGGAGAATGTCGTCACCCAGCATGACGGCGAAGGGTTCATTGCCGATGAATTTACGTGCACAATAGACGGCATGACCAAGACCTAGCGGCTGTTTCTGCCTTATGTAATGAACATCGGCGAGACTCGACACAGAGCGGACAAGTGCCAGAAGTTCATCGCTTCCCTTCTCTTCCAGCATTAACTCAAGTTCAACGGATTTATCGAAATGGTCTTCGATCGCGCGCTTATTGCGTCCCGTAACGATAAGAATGTCCTCAATTCCGGATTCGATCGCTTCTTCTACGATATATTGGATCGCAGGCTTATCCACAATCGGGAGCATTTCCTTAGGCTGCGCTTTGGTCGCCGGTAAGAATCGCGTACCCAGACCTGCCGCCGGAATAATTGCTTTGCGTACTTTCACCGGCTGTCCCTCCGCTTCTGGAGCATCCGGACAGTATCTAGTCCGGTACGCCGCGATCCAAGCGGCGCGTGGAACACTTTACCCGCCCTCACTCCGTGAAAATCGGAGCCTGCTGTTTCGATCAGACCATGTTCACGTGCAATCGTTTCGTAATGGGCGACTTGTTCAGGCGTATGATCCGCATGCCGGGTCTCAATCCCATCCAGCCCGTACCGGATAAGTTCCGCAACAATATCATCATCCCCGTAAATACCCGGATGGGCCAGAACAGCAACACCGCCCGCTTCCCGGATCCAGTCGATGGCCTGGGTCGGATAAATACGCGGTGGATTCACATAAGCGGCTCCCTGCTTGCCTAGATACCTCTCAAACGCTTCCCCCATCGTGCTTACGTACCCTTTTGCAAGAAGAACATTCGCAATATGAGGTCTTCCAATCGTATCCTCCAGCTGCTTGTCCGACTCAAGATGCTCCAGCACTTCTGCCATCGTCACGGATATCCCCATCTCCCGCAGTCGTTCAAGCATCATTTCATTCCGCTTATTCCGCGTGCCGCGCAGCTCCTCCAGACGGCTTAGAAACAGAGGATCTTGGATATCCATATAATAACCCAGCACGTGGATGTCCTGTCCCCCTGCTACTGTACTAATCTCTATGCCGGGAACGACCTCAATACCGATACGCTCCCCCTCTTTAACAGCTGCCGGAATACCCGCCACGGTATCATGATCCGTAATTCCAACGGCAGACAAGCCTGCCTCCTTGGCAATTCTCACGTTCTCTTCCGGGGGCAAAGTCCCGTCTGATGCCGTCGTGTGTGTGTGCAAATCGGCCCATTGTTCCATTCCTCTGGTTCCTCCCTCAAGTCAATCTTCTAGTCATTTCGTACCTGTTCACAGCCATTTGTCCAGATCATCCCGCCTCATAAAATTAAGGAAGCTGACGGCCGACAAAGGCAGCAAAGTGGAATTTAAATAAATCGCATGAAAGCTTCGCCTGAAAGAAATTCCTTCGATTTCCTTTAACTTCAAAATCCCCAGACTCACTTCGTGCTTAACCGAGGTTTGGGACAAGATGGAGATACCCAGACCGGCTTCTACCGCGGATTTTATCGCTCCTGTGCTCCCTAACTCCATTACTATATTCAAAGGAGAGCGTATGCCTCTGCGTTCCAATTCTTCTTCCATTACCCTTCTCGTTCCCGATCCTTCCTCACGCAGCACAAAAGGAAAGCGGAATACATCTTCCATTTGAATTACCTCAAGTTCGGCAAGAGGATGATCTGCAGGCACGATGAGCTTGAGTTCGTCACTCAAAATAGCCTCCGTGTGGACATCGGGATGCTGAATAGGCGCCTCCACCAGACCGAAGGTCAACTGATGAGCGAATACTTCATCCAAGATTTGGGTAGTGTTCATCACTTTCATGGATACCGATATATGGGGATATTCTTTGCTGAAAGGTCCCAGAAGACGCGGAAGAATATACTCTCCCATCGTCAGTGAAGCACCAAGCTGCAGTCGTCCTTCCGCCATAGCGCTATAACCCGTCATAGCACCTTCAGTTTGGCGAATCAATTCCACACACTTGCGCGCATAAGGAATAAGCGCTTTACCGGCTTCGGTCAGCTCGATTTTTTTGGTGGAACGATGAAAGAGTTTAATCCCAAAGTGATCCTCAAGGGATTGAACCTGCATCGTTACGGCGGGCTGCGTCATATGCAGCGCCTGTGCGGCATGCGAGAAGCTCCCCTTTTCGGCAACGGTATAAAAAATATGTAGCTGATGAAAATTCAGAGCCATATCATCGCCGCCTTTCTTTGCCCCTATTATACCAGAACTTCGTGTACGAAAAAGAGCATGCCTGCAATAGCAAGCATGCTCTCCGCAAGACAATGGAGCTAAGGAGCGGCTTCCGGTTATCTGCGCTTGCGGCTGTTCTTAATTAATGTCATACGGCGGGAATGACGCAGCCATGAATAGTACGATTTAAGATCCCGAAGTTCAATGGTCTCCGACATCCGCCCCAGGAAGGTCACGATAATCATTTTGTGCAAAGGATTGCCTGCAATATCCGTTTCATTCTCGATGACAGAGAATTCAGCTACCATCACGAGGTCATCCTCAACCAGATAAACATCCTGTTCATTTTTATAATAAGAAGCAATTTGGCCGTCCTTCAGCTTCTCCCATAAATAATCGCAGATGTCTTCAAATCCCGTTTTCTCGCTTTCAATCCGGTCTGCCCAACGGAGCCGAGCATGATTCGTGATGACAATGTCCGCAATTTTTTTGTCATTCAGGATAACATAAAAAGGTTCGTACGTGCTCCAGCGGTCCATTATTTTGTCCCTCATGAATCACAACTCCTCTCCACACGCTGTTAGGTCTTTATACCTACGCCATCTATTGTAACCGATCTATTAAATATTTCCAAATAAAAATTGTCACTTAACTTATTCATATGGCAGTGATCCCGAAAAAATGTCACACAAATGTAGAAAATTCTAAATAAACTAAAAAATCAAACTTTTAAATGGTGTGCTGCGGATGAACAGGAGTCCGGCTTCACCAACAAGCCTCAGAAAACACACGAGGGCACAACAAGAAGCGCAAACATCGTAACATTTGCGCTTTTGCCCTACAGTGTGTAAAATTTTGATTTGTCTGGTCCATTGCTGTCATACTCGGTTTTGATCTCGGCCCGGTATGAACGCTCCACTTTGCGAACATAAGCCAGCTTCTGCAGTTGGCGGATTGTCTCATCGTAGCGGCTTGCATTAATATAAAGAACCACGTACTGCATTTTTTTGGACATGTAGTGGACCGATCCGAAACGTTCCAAATTTTTGGCCGCCTTCAGGTCAGTCACCCATATGATTAATCCGGTTCGATCCGTTATCATGGCGGTTGACCCCTTTAGCTAAAAATTCATACATTGGTTAATAATCTAGGTTGGAGATGATTTTATGGTTCAGTCAGCTTCTGCTTCTTCAGCTGTTATCGCGCGGGTCGACCGCGGGCCCATTACCGAAAGCATTCACCGCGGGCACATCGCCGTCGTTAATAACGAAGGCCGCCTGCTCCATAGCCTGGGCGATCCGCAAGCGGTTACGTTTGCACGATCGACGGCTAAGCTGATTCAAGCGCTGCCGGTGCTGGAATCCGGTGCGGCATCCGACTTCGGGTTGTCGGATCAAGAAATCGCCCTGATCTGCGCATCCCATAACGGCGAGCCGGCGCACGTACAAACGGCGCGCTCCTTACTCGCCAAAGCCGGCGCAGATCCCGGGGATCTCCAGTGCGGCGCACATTTCCCCTTCCACAGACCAACCGCGAAGCGGATGAAAGAAGAAGGGGAAGCACCGACGCCGCTGCATAACAACTGCTCCGGCAAGCATGCGGGCATGCTCACGCTTGCCGCCAAGCTTGGCGAATCCGCCGACGACTACATGTCGCCGGATCACCCCGTTCAGCGGGAGATGCTGCTTGCGGTTGCCGACATGGCCGGCCTCACGCCCGGAGACATCCCGCTTGGCACCGACGGCTGTGGCGTTCCCGTGTTCGGGCTCGCCATTGACCGCTTGGCACTGGCCTATGCCAGGCTCGGCAAGCCGCGCGGCTTGTCCCCGGCACGCACAGAAGCCTGCGGACGCATCATTGGCGCGATCCGGCGCGAACCCGCTTACCTCGCGGGTGATGACCGCTTCGATACACAGCTGATCGAAGCGACAGGCGGGCGCATCATCGGTAAGATGGGCGCCGAGGGTTTGTTCGCGCTGACCGTACCGGAGCAAGGCCTGGGTCTCGTCCTCAAAATCGAGGACGGAGCCCAGCGTGCGCTCTACTGTGCGGTGCTGGAAGCGCTCAATCAGCTCGGACTCCTGAGCCCGTCCGAATTGAAAGCCCTTGCGGCATTTCGTGAACCAAAGGTAACGAACTGGCGCGGAACTGAAGTCGGCGTAATCAGACCTGACTTCCGCCTCTCTTGAAATGCAGCCGTGTTCCCGGAATCAAATTCCGGGAACACGGCTTTTTGGTTAATTATGCCTTCCGGCAAGAAGCGGAAGGTCATGCTGCCCTTTGCACTTGCGTGGAAGATACCTGGACTGGTCTGCTTCCGGCATCATGCGCAGGTCTCAGATTATCCCGCGCTTGCCAAAGACACGGATGAAGTCAGCCGCAGCTTGAGCAGCCCCCGGAGCAAGAACCTCCGGAACAACCCCCTCCGCCGGTATCAAGTCCGCCCGGAACTTTGATCGTATCCGACACAGCACCTGCGATCATTTTTGACACCGTATACAGCAGTTCATCTAACCGCTCTTCCGCTTCCTTATATTCGCGAATGCTCTGTACATTATCAAATTTCACCTGCACAGCCTGCACTCTATCCAGAGAGGCATGATAATCGGGATGAAAATGACCGAAACGTTCGCATTCTTCGAATAATTCCTTCGCTTTGTTGAATTCCCTGACAACTGACTGAGCTTGCAGATCATTCTCCATCGCATGCTTCCAATATAAGTAATCCGCCACTTCGACGGAACGGTTGATGGAATCGGCAACATCATACGCTTCCATTAGAATGGAAGACATATCAAGCGTCTTGGCTTCCGCCATACTCACTCTCTATCACTTCCTTTTGTGTTTCCTGTTCTACCTTATTATCATATCATAGTTCCACTGGAGTTTCCCCATTTTTTGAGATCCTTTACGATACCTTTTCCTTATCCCGCTGTTAAACCAAAGACAGCTAACCTTCTAATTGTGCACTTCTTTGAATCCGGGCAGGCGGACACAAATACTTCCAAATTCCTCCAGACCAAGCACCGCTCTGCGGCTGCACTCATATCCCTCTACAAATACACGATTGCCCTGATGCAGAATTTTTTTGGGCACTAGGGTCCTCACAGAACTCCGGCCGCTCTCTTCCTCACTCTTCATACAAATAACCGCGCCCCATTCTATTGCCTGACGGATTATATTCAAGCAGGTAGAAGGGTGATACCGGCGATACTCTGTGTACCATACGGCGGGAACGCCCCAGAGACCTTCAATCAATTCCTTATACGCGGGAATGCGGACGTCCAAATCCAGATATTGAACCGGATCATTATCGTAGATAAGTCCTTTGGGATGATTCTCTCCCGTATCTTCCCCTCTATGCGGTGCTGCTGTTACAGCTTTCTTCGGCTTCCGGCGAGCCTGATCGTTCAAAATTTGTTTCCGGGGGGAAAATCCCGCATGTTCGAGAATATGGAGAAGTTCCCGTTGTTCGTGGTCCCGGACAATAAAAGTATCTTCACCGAGCTTCTCCGCTACATAAGATTGAAGCTTCGGATGCCTCTCTATCTGGCGGGCTACAGCCGGGTCTGCACAGCGCAGCACCGTAATATCGGCCAGATACACACGGCCGTACTGCTCGCCCCAGGCAAGCAGAGTAACCCGCACCGGATCCGGCAATCCATGACGGGAATATCGATCCAACAGCGCGGCCGTATGCTGAGCCGATATTCCCATGTCAGCAGCCCGCTGAACCGATTCTTTCGTCAAGCGGTAAACGGCCACTTGATCCGATCTCAGCCACTCCGCAGTCCGGGCGACTTCCCAGCGGACGTAAAGCGGACATTCAGGCGGGACCATAATTTCAAAATCAGGCTGTACGAACAGGCAGCGTGCTGAATCATTCCCTGCCTGCTCCGCCACTTCGTAACCCGGTGATCTATCCGCTGAATCTAATCCACGGAATAAGCCTTCTTCCAGCCGGGAAGAGGCTTCGTCTCTTTCATTAGAGAGAGTCGCTTGGCTCTGCAGAAGTAGAGAAACGGCCGCATCCGTACCCGGCCTAGCCGCATAATCAATCGGAATGAGCCATTCAAACTCGCTGTCCCAGCCCCCCTGGACCGGGTGCCACTCCAGCCATCCGAACGCGCGCATAGGCTGCAGCCAAGTTTCGATTGCCTCCGGTATCAACTGGTCCGCTTCCTTCGCGCTCCCGACAACTCCCCACATTCTAAGCAGATCTACCAGGACCGATAAACTCTGTTTGTTTCCGGCAGGCACCCTTTCCATCAGAAGAACAAGATGCTGCAATGGACTGGTATCTGGAATTCTATGCTCTCTCCAGAGCTTGTAGAGGATTCCAATCCGTTCCGGACGCTCCTTATGCAGCCACTCACGCAGCTTCTCTTCATCACACTCTATCCGGTCTGCACTGCGGGCAGCAAGTCCGAGTTTAAGCAGAAAATCAAGAGCCACGGCTACCGCCGGACTGTACGTATCCCCGAAAGGATACTGTAATTTACAGCCCGCTAAATCTGTTTCTGCAAACGTAAGCCGGTCAGCCAGTTTCTGCACATGCCGCTTGTGAATAGCTCCACGCTGCGTAAGCGTCAATTCGTGCAAATCGACATAGCTTAGGGCGGCAAACAGATCGAGATCAAGTCCCTGTCTGGGCTTATCTCCGGCATCTGACAATTCCTTAATTCGCAGCACCGCTTCTGCTGTTTGTTGTTCTTTCTGTTCGCTGCTGCTTTGTGACGCTTCTACTCCGGTAATTTCTTCACTCCATTTACTTATCGGAAAATATATCCGCTGCCAAGCTCTCATCCCGTCATGAGGAAGGAAATATAACAGATCCCCCCATGATTTGCGGAAAGCCGCTATAACTCCACAGGCGCGCAAACTTCCTAACGCGCTTCTCATAAAAGCAAGCGCCCACTGCCCGGCTGCTTCCTCCAGCTCTCCGGGCGTGAAGGCCCGGCTGCCGAAGCGGACCAGGATCAAGCGCAGAAGGCTGTCTTCTTCCTCGTTTAAACCACTGCGCAGCACTCTCAGGGAGGTGTCATCGGCAAAAGCATCCTCAGGCATTAGCCCTTTCTCAGCCGCTTCTCTCACCCAAGTCTGCGCAAATATACGATCACGTGCAGATTGCGGCATTTTAGCGAACATCTGTCTATAATTCATCGTCTCCCTCCTCCATCCGGTACTCGTAGCCCTGCTCCAACAAAAACACTCTCCGTTTCAGCGCATATTCCTGCTCGGTTGTCCCTTTACTCACCAAGGTATAAAAAAAAGCGCGATTCTCTTCCCGCTTCGGCCGCAGAATCCGTCCCAGACGCTGGGCCTCCTCCTGCCTGGACCCGTAGCTTCCCGAAACTTGAACGGCAACCGAAGCATCCGGAAGATCAACGGCAAAGTTGGCAACTTTAGAAACCGCCAGCACCTTCACTTGCCCTGTCCGGAAATCCTGGTACAGCCGTTCCCTGTCTGTCTGGGGCATGGCTCCTGTAATAAGAGGAAGATTGAGCCGCTTGGCAATGCCGCGCAGCTGTTCTAAATATTGCCCGATGATCAGTATGAACTCACCCTGATGCCGCTGCAGAATCTTTATAAGAACATCTATTTTTGCTGGATTCTCGCCCGCAATCCGAAAACGGCTCCGCTTGTCCGCTTCATAATAGAGCTGCATGGATTCCCGAGGCATTCCCACGGCGACTTCGCTGCAGGTAACCCGGGCAATCCAGCCGCTTTCTTCCAGCCGCTTCCATGGCATGTCATACAATTTGGGCCCGATTAAGGAGAAAACATCGGCTTCACGCCCATCCTCCCGGACCAGCGTAGCCGTAAGGCCAAGCCTCCGGGTAGCTTGAATATCCGCAGTCGCCCGGAAGACCGGAGCAGGAAGAAGGTGCACCTCATCATAAATGATGAGTCCCCAATCACGGCTGTTGAACAGGTTCATATGAACCTGCTCTCCCCCTTTTTCCCGGCGGTGGGTCAAGATTTGATAAGTCGCAATCGTAATGGGGCTAACCTGCTTATGGGCTCCGCTGTATTCCCCGATCCTGGATTCATCCAAATCTGTCTTGGCTTTGATTTCTTTCATCCATTGACGGACAGAAGTAATATTGGTCGTTAAAATCAACGTCGCGCAGCTCAGCCTTGCCATAACAGCCATACCGATCACGGTCTTCCCTGCTCCGCAGGGCAGCACCAGAACTCCGCTTCCGCTATCGGTCCCGGCAGGAGACCGGAAACTATCGACGGCCTGCTCCTGATAGCCGCGGAGAGTCACTCCGCTAAGACTTACAGGCAATTCCTCTCCTGAATGATAACCGGCCTGATCTATTACCGGATAACCCAGACGCGTCAGTTCTTGTTTCAACAGCCCCCGCAAATCAGGCTGGATAACAAGAAAATCCTGTGCCCCCGCCCCTTCCGAAAGTCCGGAACTGCCGCTGATAAAGCGCCTGAAATCTTGGAGTCCCTTTATTTTGGCCAGCAGCTCCGGACGCTCACTTTTCAGCAGTAAACAGCCGCTTGCCGATACAAGCCTGAGCAGCCCATACCTGTTATGGGTTTCTATTATTTCTTCCGCCGCCTTGCGCGGTAACCCATACTTCGATTTTTCTTCAAGAAAATGAACGATCCGCGCGCTTGTTATTCCGGAAGCCGCTGCGTTCCATAGAGATAACGGAGTAATTCTATAGGTATGAAGATGTTTCGGACTTTTAATCAATTCCGCAATCCATGCAAGCTCAGCCCGTACGGCTTCAAAGTTCTCATGATCCGTTTCAAGCAATATAGTTAAGTCATTCTGGACGATCAGAGGAGCGGAGTCACGCAAGTCCATGGCCTACATCTTCCTTCATTGGTCTGTCTTCTATTTAATAGTATGAAAGGAAGCCCAATGAAATAAACATGCCACGGACATCGGGCTATCCGATTTGTGCTCCATTTCGGAGCATTGTATAATAACTAGGTTCCACACACGCACTCACCACGTGAACTTTCTACTCCAAAATGCTAACAAGAGGACGGATCTTATGAAGAAAATTATAATGCTGCTGCTGATTTCGATGACGACATTACTCGCCTCCGCCTGTAGTGCGGGCAATGAATCGGGCTCTTCTTTTACCGATCAAATTTATAAACATTATCCGCAATTGAAATCTCAAAAGATGACGACCGGTCAAGTTAAGCGCGTTGTAGATGGAGATACTTTTACACTGGAATCGGGAGAGAAAGTACGTCTTATCGGTGTAAATACGCCAGAGACCGTCAAACCGGACAGCCCCGTAGAACAATACGGCAAAGAAGCCTCGGCTTTCACCAAAGATGAACTCACGGGTAAGAAGATATATCTCTTCAGCGATGCCGGTGATACGGATAAGTACGGACGCCTGCTGCGGTATGTATTTATAGACGGGCAGACGGTGATGTTCAATGAGCTGCTGATTCGAGAAGGCTACGCCAACGTCATGACCATTCAGCCGAACGCTATGTTTGCGGATGCCTTTGTGAAGCTTGAACGTGAAGCCAGACAGCAAAATAAAGGACTCTGGGGGGCCGAAAAGAAAAAGGGACAAAACTCTGACAGCAGTTCCGGTGAATCGGTTCCCAGTAAACCTGCCAGTACTGCCTCCTGCAAAAATCCAGATATTAAAGGAAATATCAACTCCAAAAATGAAAAGATCTATCATATGCCCGGCGGGGCCAGCTACGATCAGACACAAGCCGAAGAGATGTTCTGTACGGAGAAAGAGGCCCAATCGGCGGGGTTCCGAAAAGCGGGTAAATAAATAATCAATCGGCAGAAGTCAGACACAGATTGATTAATTCATCGCGTAATTAAAAAGGGCAATCCGTGTAAAAACGGATGCCCTTTTGGTTTCTTATACCGCCTGTATCCCGGTATGCCGCAATATTCTCGCGGCTTATATAACTATCTTCCATACTGTTCAACGAAAAAAAGTGCAGCGAACGATCCGTCAGTTAAACGACCGGCTGTGATTCCTTGGTGCTAAGAGCCATCCGAATCAGCAGCTTACCGGCGGTCAGCATAGCCCGCTCATCCAGATCGAATCTCGGATGGTGATGCGGATACGACGCTCCGATCTCAGGGTTGCCTGCCCCTACGAATATAAAGCAGCCGGGAATCCGCTCCAGGTAATACGCGAAATCTTCAGCCGCCATAACCGGCTCTAATGTCCGCACGTTCTCGGCAGGCAGCAGTTCGGATGCTACTTGTACAAAACGCTGGAATTCTGCCGCATCGTTCACAAGCGGCGGGTATCCGAGCCGGTAATCTATCTCGGCCCCAGCCCCGTACATGCGGCAGGTCGATTCTACTATTTCTTCGACTCTGCTCTTCACTTCCATTCTCAGCTCGGCATCGAAGGTTCTCGTAGTCCCCTTCATTTCGCACGATTCGGCAATAACATTAAAGTTCGAGCCGCCGTGCAGAGAACCGATTGTAACCACACAAGACTGAATCGGGCTCACGGTCCGGCTGACGATCGTTTGAAGGTTCACAACAACATGAGAGCCGATTACAACGCTGTCAATCGCCTGATGCGGCAGTCCGCCATGGCCGCCTCTGCCGCGGATAGCAAAATCAAATTCGTCTGCCGCCGCCATCATGGCCCCCGGTGTGGAACCTACCACGCCCAGTTCCAATGGTGTCCACAAGTGAACCCCATATATGAAGTCGACACCATCCAGCGCACCCGCCTCAATCATCGAGGCAGCTCCCCCCGGGGTTACCTCTTCAGCGTGCTGGAAAATAAACCGGATGCGGCCTTGAATCAGATCGCGGCGCTCACTTAGTATTTTGGCTGCAGCCAGAAGTGTCGAGGTATGGGCATCGTGACCGCAGGCGTGCATGACGCCCGGGACGGTCGATGCGTATTCACAGGTTTTCTCATCCTGAATGGGCAGTGCGTCCATATCCGCACGGAGCGCAACCGTGGGACCGTCCTTGTGGCCCTGGAGATCTGCAATAAGTCCGTGGCCGCCCATGTTTGTCTTCACATCTAGGCCCCAGTCCCTCAGTTTCTCGGCTACGAATGCAGCCGTGTTTACTTCTTTATAGGAAAGCTCGGGATGCCGGTGCAGGTGCCTTCTCCATGACACCATTGTTTCGTACATTGCCTCCAACTCGTTGTCCAGTGTAATCAAGGTATCACCCGCTCCAAGGTATTATTGGTTCTTCCTACCATTGTACCAAATCCCCCGGTGTCTTTCACCGCTAATTACAGATGAAAAATTACAACACGGCAGGGCTGCGTTTACTTGCAAGACTTTGGGAAACATACTATCATGGTTAAAGAATGTATAGATATTGGAGGCGTCTGATGTGATTATTGAAACAACTGGCTTTAAAGGCCTGAAAAGCGACCTTGCCCACCTCGATGATGTAACTACGAAACTTGGTTTCGTTCGTTGGCAGTGGGAGTATACACGAGCTACTTATGATTTGAAACTCGAAGACCAAACAACCAATGCAGAATACTTCCTGCGTGTAAACACCCGCGCGGAATCCGGTAAGTTAGAATCCCCTTATGCCATTCTGTATATTGAAGAAGCATACATAGGCAAAGCGACCTTCCCTCACGGATTAGATTACGAGTCTCCGATTCCGGATCATATCCTGAACAAAGCAAAGCAGAAGCTGACCCAACTTCATCAACTGCTGGCCCAATAGGGGACATCCAGTGAATGCCCCGCGCAGAGGAACACCTGATTTTCTGCTTCTTTTCCTGACCTTTGCTTTGGTCTGTTTCGGCGTTGTGATGGTATTCAGTTCAAGCTCGGTATATGCAGCTACAAGGTGGAATAATTCTTGGTTATTGACTTCCAACCAAATTATTTCCGTCCTGATAGGTACCTTTTGTTTACTGTTTACGATGAATATTAGATATACCAAACTTAAAAAATTAGTGATTCCGGCTTTTATAATCATACTTATTCTGCTGGTTGTCGTTCTTATGATCGCTCCCGAAGATAAAGGTGCACGAAGCCGGTTAAAGATCGGCCCCTTGAGCATGCAGCCTTCCGAATTTGCCAAGATCGGCATTATCATGTATCTGGCTTTGTTGATCGGTAAAAAGGGAGAAAAAATTAAAAAGCTTAAATCCGGCTTGCTGCCCGCTATTATCGTTACCGGTTTCGTTAGTGCTCTAATTGTGGTCCAGCCCGATGTCGGTACAGCCGCGATCTTTATCCTAACCGCCTTTACCGTCATATTCGTTGGAGGCGCCCGGCTCAAGCACCTCCTCATTCTAGGCGGATTAGGTGCAGCTGTCATCACGATCTTCATGGGACTCTATTTCGTATTCGATCCCCAGAGTGCTTCTTCATTCTTCAGTATTCGAATGGCGAGGATTAACACTTTCCTGAATCCCCGAGATGATATGCTCGGTGAGGGCTACCAGATCATGCACGCTTTATATGCGCTCGGACACGGTGGTATTATGGGAACAGGGTTCGGACAAAGTATCCAGAAGATGTATATACCTGAGCCGTATAACGATTTTATCTTTGCTATTATTGCCGAAGAGTTCGGTTTAATCGGAAGCTGCCTCTTTCTGCTCATCTATATCGTATTTATCTGGCGGGGGCTGATTATTGCCGTCCGCTGCCCAGATACATTCGGCATGCTGACAGGAGTAGGCATCATGGGAATGATCGGGTTCCAGGCAATCATCAATATTGGAGGCGTCATCGGCGCCATTCCAATGACCGGTGTCACCCTCCCGCTGATTTCTTACGGTGGCTCCTCGATTATGGCCACTTTGATCGGCATGGGGATTGTACTCAGTCTCTCACGCGAGCAGAATCGGCTTGAGAAGAAAGAGAAAGTGGAGAAGGTTACCCAAACGACCCGTGTATACCGGTAGGTCGGACCTTCTATACTGCCTGCTCCCTCATTCGAGCTGACGCCATTCAGAGGACAAACACAACAAAGAGGATGCTCTCAGAGCATCCTCTTTGCTTGGTTATGTACCTGCGATGAGCCGGAGATTTACTTCACACGCTGCGGATCGTCAAGGGCGGCGATCTCATCTTCCTTGAAGGAGACACCTTCAACCTTGACATTCACTTCCACAATCCGAAGTCCCGTCATATTCTCCACGGCTTCTTGTACATTTAGTTGAAGCTCTCTGCATACGTCCTGGATTCGGCTGCCATAAAGGACAATCACACGCAAATCAACCGCTGCTTCTACTTGTCCTACCTCAACAGAAACGCCACGCTGTACATTTTTACCGCTGAGGCGCTTGGCAAATCCTTCTGAAATCCCGCCTGACATCGCTGCGATCCCCGGCGTTTCTACAGCCGCCAGGCCGGCAATTGTAGCCACTACATCGTCTGAAATGCGAATATTACCCGTTTGAATATCTTCAGCCATCCGAACCACCCTTTCATCTATCATTACTCTTATTGTAAGTCTTGCCAAATGAGAAAGCAACCAAGGTTGTATTTGGTTCCAGCGAACATAAACTCTTTTTAATAAGGAGGTTTTACAATCTGTTAAGTTGTGGGTATATTATTAGAGGCTATCTTACATAACCGTACGAAACAGCAGTAATCAAAGATACATGGCGGAGGGATTAAGGTTGAAGAAAAATCTATTTAACATTGGTTTGATCGTGTCATTTGCATTAAGTGCAGTTGCACACTATATGCATCTGGGCAATACGATCCAATTTACTATTTCATGTATTGCGATCCTCTTCGTTGCGGGCTTTCTGGGCAAAGCAACGGAGAGTGTCGCTCACTATGCGGGTGATCGCATGGGCGGTTTCCTTAACGCCACTTTCGGTAATGCGGCGGAACTAATCATTGCCTTTTTTCTCGTTAAAGACGGATTATTCGATGTGGTGAAGGCAAGCTTAACCGGTGCTATTATCGGTAATCTCCTGCTTGTAATGGGCATAAGCGCTCTGGCAGGCGGTTTGAAGTTTAAAGAACAGAACTTTAATATCAAGCTCGCTTCACATAACGCCTCACTCATGTCCCTTGCCGTTATCGCTTTGTTCATTCCGGCTGTTTTTGCCCAGAGCTTAACAATCAAAGAAACAACCGAAATGAGCTTGGTCGTTGCCGGCATATTGATTTGCGCCTACATTTTATGGCTCATCTTCTCCATGGTCACACATAAAAAGGAACTCTCGGATCAAGTCGTCGAGCACAGCGAGCCCGCATGGTCCAAAAAGACTTCCATTCTCTTTCTCATTCTGGCCACCGTTATGGTCGGTTTTACAAGTGAATGGCTCGTTGGAACGCTCGATGAGTTCACAGCCAAATTCGGTCTTTCCGAATTGTTTGTCGGCGCCTTCCTGATCGCCATAATCGGTAATGCGGCAGAACACAGCGCGGCCGTCATGATGGCGATGAAGAACAAGATGGGCGCAGCCGTTGAGATTGCTGTCGGCAGCTCCTTGCAGATTGCCTTATTCGTAGCGCCAGTGCTCGTATTCGCCAGCTTCTTTATGGGGCAAACCATGGATATTGTCTTCACCACTTACGAGATCGTAGCGATTGGGGTTGCTGTTCTAATCTCCAAATCGATCTCACAGGATGGTTCTTCCAACTGGTACGAGGGAGTTCTTCTTCTTGCTGTATACGTCATACTAGGCGTCGTTTTCTTCCTCGTTTAATGCACAAAAAAAGTAACCCGCTGAAAAGTGGGTTACTTTTTATTTAAAGCTTCATACAGTTTAGCCAAGTTCTGCTCCAGCTTATGCAAAAGTTCTTTGCCTACACTAGCTGGAATCAGCCCTGCACGAATCGCAAAGTCTATCTCACGTGAATAGCCGTACATCTGTGTATCGAGCACTTCCTCGTACAAAGGGCACTGACGGGTTGTCAGGTTCTCCATTTGAATTTCAATCAGCTTCTCGATTTTATATGCATCTTCTTCAAGAAGATTAAGTGCCTTCTGGTTCAAGCTCACCAGCAAATCAGATGAAGACATACCTTTTCCCCCCTGTACATATTCCTACGCCTTAAGTCTAATATAGACGAAAACAAGCCAAGTTACAAGAGAGGCCCCGTGTGACTTCTCCCTGCGATCCTATTGAAAAAGCGCCCCTATCAGGGACGCTTCCGGTTCATTATTATTAATCTTTATACAATCGCAATTTCTAATTGATGCTTGGCAAAAACTTCTGCCATGGCTTTCTTCGCTTCAGCTTCATCCGGTCCATGAACATGAAGTTCATACTGGCCCGAGCTGAGCAGCGTAGTAAACAGGCCCAGGATACTCTTAACATCAATATACTTGTTATCATACTGAAGTACGATGGAAGAGCGGAACTGGTTCGCAGTTTGGGAGATTTCTACAATTGCAGTATTATTGGCACTTGGCATGAGGCATTCCTCCTATACGGTTCACAGACGTGTCCTTTACTCTTTCATGATACCTTGCGGCACCACTCCACGCAACAACTTTTTCCAAAATCAAGGCCCGTTATAGCGTTATTTGAGATTTTCAGGATTAAGCTGATCAAGTTCCTCGATAACGAAACGGCCGTCTTTCCGAATTAATACATCGTCAAACCATACTTCGCCGCCGCCGTATTCAGGCCGCTGAATCAATACGAGATCCCAATGAAGCGAGGAGCGGTTGCCGTTATCCGCCTCCTCATAAGCCTGACCCGGAGTGAAATGCAGGCTGCCGTCGATTTTCTCGTCAAATAGCGTATCCTTCATCGGATACTTGATATAGGGGTTAAAACCGAGACTAAACTCCCCTACATACCGCGCGCCTTCGTCCATATCCAGAATTTCATTTATCCGCTTCGTATCGCTGCTTGTCGCTTCAATAATTTTACCGTCCTCAAAGCGGAATGAAATTTGATCAAATGTTACCCCGGACTGAACAGAAGGAGTGTTGAACGTGATTGTACCGTTGACAGAATCGCGAACCGGAGCTGTAAAACACTCCCCATCCGGAATATTGTTCTGGCCCGAACATTTAATAGCCGGAATCCCTTTGATCGAGAAAGTAAGATCGGTTCCGGGAGACACCAGACGTACCTTATCCGTACGCTCCATAAGGGCTTTAAGCGGGTCCATAGCCTCATCCATCTTGCCGTAATCCAGATTGCAGACATCGAAGTAAAAATCTTCAAATGCATCCGTACTCATTTCGGCAAGCTGTGCCATCGAAGCATTCGGATACCGGAGAACAACCCAGCGCGTATGCTTGATGCGCTGCTCCAAATGAACGGGTTTCAGATAGTGCAAATTATACAGCTTCATTTGCTGCTCCGGAACATCCGCCCACTCATTGACATTCTCTCCGGCTCTGACGGCAATGTAACCGTCCATTCTTTTCATCTGAGCCAAATCTTCTTCTGCCCATTCCTTTATTTGTTCTTCAGTGGCTGATTTCAGAATGGTTCCCATCACACGCCGGTCAATAAGCTTAACGTAGGGCTTGCCTCCCCGTGCATAAACCTCTTCGACCAGACTGCGGACAAGCTCTTTTTCAGTCCCGTACATTTCAATTAGGATATTCTCGCCAGGTTGAACGTTTACGGAATATTGGACCAGATTGGCTGCCAGTTCTTGAATTCTTGGATCTCTCATCTTTTAAATTCCTCCTTATGTAATCAGTTAACCGGATTGGCGTGAGCGCGGCGGCACCTTTTTCGTATGCTTGCGTGAATCCAGACGTTTTTTGAACAAGCTGCCCAGTAGAATCAGCAGTGCAAAAATCGCAACCAGAATCATCAATCTTCCTTTATAATCTTGAAAATGGAATAAATCATGCGCAATTAATGACTCCAGATAAATAATCGGCAGTTTCCCAATCACAGTGCCTAGAATGAAATGGCGCAGCGTAATACGAGTCACCCCGGCCCCGTAATTAATAGCCGAAGAAGGGATTACGGGAATCAGCCTTCCGAGCAGAATATATAAAAACCCCTGGGTCTCTAACTTGCGGTTAAACTGCTGAATGGTTGGTTTGGAGCTTAATTTCTTCTCTACCCAAGCATGCACAAAATACCGGGCGGCAATGAACCCGACTAGACTGGCGACAACAGACATGACATAGTTGACAACAAAGCCCCATTTCATCCCGAAAAGCGCCACGTTTGCACCTGCAACAAGCACAAATGGAACGAAGGGAAAAAGCGTTTGCAGAAAAACAAGAAAAACGCCAATCGTTTTCCCGAACAGACCGAGGGACTCAAGCCAGGGTGCGAGCTGCTGCATGCGAATACTTCCGATGTTCCAGACATCTTTTTTGTAGAAAAAGAAATAGACGATCGCAATTAGAATTAAGAGAAGAGTCAAAACGTAAATGAGTCGTTTACTGCGCATAAGTTTAATCCCTTTCAACGTTCCAGCCTCCTCACCTTTTTATTGTAACACTTTCTAGGAGGATGTGAAATGTGCGTGCTTCCCGCCTTCCACCCCCAATTTAACAAGAAAAAACCGTTCCATCACGAGGTGAGGGAACGGCTCTGGTCCATAACAATTTGATTTCGTCCGTCATGCTTGGCCTGGTACAAAGCCATATCCGCTTTATAAAACAGAGACTCTACGCTAATTTTGTCATCCTCCCAGAACCAGTCGGACACTCCGCAGGAAACGGTCACTCTGGGATTGGTTTCATTCATAACCCGCTCGCGTATCCGCTCAGCCACCCGCAGCGCCTGCTGCTTGCCGACCCTCGGCAAATAGATCGCCAGTTCTTCGCCGCCCCAGCGGGCCGCAATATCCGTTTCACGGATACTCGTCGCAAGAATATCACTAACCTGCATGAGAATCCGGTCACCGACCTGGTGCCCATACGTGTCGTTAACCTGCTTAAAATAATCAATATCAACCACGATCAGGGAACCGCAGAAGTCTTTTTTCTGCATTTCCTGAACCTGCGTATTCAAATAATGACGTGCATACAGGCCCGTCAGCTGATCCATAATGACCAGCCGCTGCAGTTCCGCATGAAGGGCCGCATTGGTAATAGCCAGTCCTATATGACTGCACAAAGCTTGCAACAGCTTAAAATTATCATAGGAGAAATAATGGGGATCCCGATGAACAACGAGGATAACTCCCAGCACTTCACCTCCGCCTAACACCGGAGCCGCCATCATGGAACGTGAATTGGAGAGTTCCATCAACTTGGACGGCTTGTAGTCGTTCTGCTGATAGTCGGAGACAATAACCGCTTCTTTACTCTCGTATACAAGGCCGGTGAAACCGGTTCCCATCGTCAAATGCTCATGGTACATCGGAGGAAAGTTGCTGGCTTTGACGATTAGTCTCTGCCTTTCTTCATCCGTCTGCATAATCGAACAATAATCGGCTTTAAATATATCCGTGAGCTCGCGGCAGGCAAAATCAAAAATCTCATGCAGGCTCAAGCTCTGCGTCAATTTCTGGGTCATCTCATTAATAAGGCGAAGCTCGTCCACCAGCAGATTGGAGTGCTCGTACAATTTGGCGTTCTCAAACGCATTGCCCGCGGCATCAGCCAAAAGCGTAATAAAAGAAATCTCCGCCGGATCAAACGTATCCCGGGAATAAGTCAAGTGCAGCACACCGTATACCCCCTGCTTACCTGATAACGGAGCCGCGATTTCGCGGCGTCTGATCCCCTCGGGAAGCGTTTCCTCCTGGACAAACACACGCCCTTCCATGAAAGCTTTGGCGCATATGTCATTTTCCTCCTGCTGAAACCGAAGCAGCTTAACCGGAAGGGAACCGCTGTGGTAATCCTGTGAGAGGAGCAGATCCAGACTGACGAAAGGGTATAGTTCTTGAATGCAGTCGATTACAACCGACAAGACTGCGTTTACATCAATTTGAGAATGGAGCTTATTCGTCGTCTGAAAAAGAATCTCCCATTTGCGCAGCTCGCGCTCATTGCGATAAACCTGTCGCGTAAGGTTATGGGAAGTCACATCCGTCTGACTGCGCATACTTAATTGCTGAACCGCTAATATCCAGGAGTCAAGCAGCGTCTCCAGAAGACCCCAGGCTTGTCCGGTCTTGACAACCAGGCCAAGTGAACCGATATACGAACCCGTACTATCGTACAGCGGAGCCGCGCAAGTGACATAATCCTTTAGCGCTGCGCAGTCGTGTTCATCACCGCTCACGGTAACAATGACCCGCTGACGCTTGCATTCAGAGAAAGCGGACTTGCCCACGGAATCCTCCATCCAGTTCAACTCATCCTGGTGAAGCGGGTGCAAAAATCCGTCCGAACAAAAATATGTGATAGATTGGCCCGAATGATCGACTAGTTCTAAGGAACCAATCAAAGAACGAAGAGACCAAGTCGAATGACCTATCCAATTATAGAAGAGATTGTAGAGTTCATTCCTTAAAGAAAGCTCACATTCCTGCTTAGCGATATGTAGAACATACGGGTCGAGGCCTGATTCTTCAAGCCTTTTGCCCTTTTCAGTCCGACAGTCCGGCATAGGGTGGTGAAGTTTGTCGCTCATAGACAACTCCTTTTCCACTTCCCGAAATAATAAGAAGTATACCCCTAATGATACTAAATTTTTAGTAGTTATGCACTATGTTTTCCAAGAGATTATAAGAGTTCTTTCACTTGACATTCTTCTTCTATTTGCATAAAATAAGAAGTCGAGTACAAAAGGTTATCGGGAGATTTTCGTGTCTCACCCTCTATAATTTCACTGCTGACAAGCCTGCGGCTGAACAGCTTGTCAGATGGATACATGTTTAATCGTATTCGTCAGTGAAATTAGCACGGGATCTGCCTATCTATTTAAACTAACATTTGAAGAGGGGTACATCCAATATGTCACGTTATACTGGTCCTAAATTTAAACTAAGCCGTCGTCTCGGCATTTCCCTGAGCGGCAGCGGCAAAGAACTGAAGCGTCCGTTTCCTCCAGGCCAACATGGTCCGGGACAACGCAAGAAGCTCAGCAACTACGGTATGCAGCTTCAAGAAAAGCAAAAGCTTCGTCACATGTACGGTGTAAGCGAGAAGCAATTCCGCAACCTGTACAGTGCAGCTGCTAAGCAAAAAGGTATCACAGGTGAAACGTTCATGCAGCTTCTTGAAAGCCGTCTGGACAACCTGGTTTACCGTCTTGGCTTCTCCAACTCCCGTGCAGGCGCACGTCAACTGGTTGCTCACGGTCACGTTACCGTTAACGGCAAAAAACTTGACATCGCTTCTTACACGGTAAAAACCGGCGACGTAATCGGTCTTCGCGAGAAGAGCCGTGGTTTGTCCGTAATCAAAGAAGCTTTGGCTAACCGCAACTACCTGCCGACTTACGTTGAGTTCAACGAAGCAGCAGTAGAAGGTAAGTACGTTCGTCTTCCTGAGCGTTCCGAGCTTCCGCAAGAAATCGACGAGAAGCAAATTGTCGAGTTCTACAACCGTCTTTCCTAGTCGATTGTTATCCATCGGCAACTCAAAAACCCCCCGATCCTCGGATCGGGGGGTTTTTCTGTCTTTATGCTAATTTAATTTTGGCGAACTTCCGCTTGCCAACCTGAAGAATGTCACCATCTTTGATTGCAACGGATGCATTAGGATCGGCTATCTTCTCTTCATTCAGGCGTACGCCACCTTGCTGAATGCTTCTCTTCGCTTCTCCATTGGTAGCTTGGAGACCAAGCGACACCAGAAGTTTCACTAGACGAATCGAACCGTCTTCAAGTTCGGCAGCAGAAAGTTCAATCTCCTCGATATCGTCAGGAAGCGCGCGCTGCTGGAATACCGTTACGAAATGTCGCTCTGCTTCTTGAGCCGCTTCTTCCCCATGGTACATCCGAACGAAAGTTGCCGCCAGTCTCATTTTGGCATCGCGCGGATGAACCGTTCCGTCTTGAATACCTTGACGCAGAGCAGCCAGCTCATCGTTCGTAAGATCTGTCGCCAATTCGTAGTATTTGAGCATCAACTCATCCGGGATCGACATGGATTTTCCGTAAATCTGGTTCGCTTCTTCATCAATTCCGATGTAGTTGCCCAGGCTCTTGCTCATTTTGTTAACGCCGTCCAGTCCTTCGAGCAGCGGCATCATAATAGCTACCTGCGTAGCTACGCCGTATTCTTTCTGAAGCGTACGTCCCATTAGAAGATTGAACTTCTGATCAGTGCCGCCAAGCTCCACATCGCACTTAAGCGCAACGGAATCATACCCCTGCATGAGCGGGTAGAAAAACTCGTGTACATGAATAGGCTGGCCTGACGTGTACCGCTTGGAGAAATCATCACGCTCAAGTACCCGGGCTACCGTAAGCTTCGCAGCAAGCTCTACAACATCTGTGAATGTAAGCGGGCTCAGCCATTCTGAGTTGTAGCAAACTGTTGTTTTATCCGGATCAAGAATTTTAAAAATTTGTTTTTTGTAAGTTTCCGCATTCCGCTTAACATCTTCTTCTGTCAACGGTTTGCGCGTCTCTGATTTGCCTGTCGGATCGCCAATACGTCCTGTGAAATCGCCGATAAGAAGCTGTACCTCATGGCCGAATTCCTGGAATTGGCGCAGCTTGTGCAGCACGACCGTATGCCCGACATGTATGTCCGGCGCCGACGGGTCCAGACCGAGCTTAACTTTAAGCGGCCTGTTGTCTATAATAGCTTCCGCAATTTTGAGCTTCAGATCTTCCTCCGGCACGATTTCCACCGCACCCCGTCGCAGAACTTCAAGCTGGCGGGTCACTTCCTCCTGCTGCTCGGGCGTCAGTTGTGCCCATACGTCTGTTTTCGTCATAGTCATCAGATCCTCTCTTTATCTTGTCTGCTTGCCTGTTACCATTTCTTCCCGTGAAAAAACGCACAAAAAAAGCCTTCTATCCACAAAGGGACGAGAAGGCTCTGAACTCGCGGTACCACCCTAATTAAAGCACTCCCAAGGCACGCCCAGAAGAGTGACTTTCACTCATTACGGATAACGGGAATGATCCCGGGAGAAAGCTACTGTAAACCCTGCTCCAGCCCTGTCCATACGAATGGAATATAGGCAAAGCGCACTCATAGCCAATAAGGCCATACGGCTTACGCGTTCCCTTTCCCTGCTCCAGACGGTAATTCGCTAATGGAGGCCGGCACCGATTCACACCATCCATCGGCTCTCTGCTGCCTGTACCTGCCCTGCTACTCAAGTCTTTCAAAGCATTTATAAAATATTGTGTTCACTCTTTATATCATACAAGATACAAACATGTCAAACACCCCGAAGCAGGCCCCTTGTACAGCGGTATTCAAGATTTTGCCTTTGTGCTATAATTGAAGCGGTTATAAAAGGAGGAATCCTGGAAATATGGCAAAAAAACTCTCTTTCTTACAAAAACCGAGAGTCCGTAAAGCTCTGTCGATTACTTTTCATACGTTAAAATGGGCCTTCGTGGCGTTTCTTGCCGTAGGAATTATTGGAGGGGCCGCGGCCGTAGGCTATGTCGGCGCTCTTGTCAAAGACGAGCCTGTCCGGAACAAGGAAGATATGCGCCAGAAAATCGAAGAAAATGCCATCACGGGGTTCGTTTATTTCAATGACGATTCTGTAATCGGCCAGCTTCGTACGGAGGAAGACCGGCGGCTTGCCGAGCTGTCAGAAATCCCCCAGATTGTACTCGATGCCGTTCTAGCCATTGAAGACAACAATTTCTACCAGCATAACGGGGTTGATATCAAAGGCGTTACCCGTGCTGTTACACAAAAGCTTTTTAATGAAGAAGTACAAACTGGCGGCAGTACGATTACTCAGCAGCTTGCCCGGCGCGTATTCCTGACATTAGATCGGGACGCAGGGCGCAAGGCAAAAGAACTCCTGCTGTCACTCAGAATGAACAGACTCATCTCCAAAGATGAAATTCTTTTGGCTTATTTGAATAAAATTCCGTATGGAAACGGTGCAACCGGGTATAACTTGTATGGAATCAAAGCAGCCGCAAAAGGGATTTTCGATCTGGATGATCTGAACAAATTGAATGCGGCTCAAGCGGCTTATCTCGCCGGTCTTCCGCAGCAGCCGAGCAACTACTCCGCTTTCACAAGTACGGGAGCTCCTAACGCGACAGGCTTCAAGAACGCAGTAACGCGGCAGAAGCTCGTACTCAAAAGGATGCTTGAGGAGAACAAGTTAACCGAGGGACAGTATACGGAAGCCCTTAATTTTGACATCGAATCCTCCTTGGCCAAACAGCAATTAAAAGCCTATGCGAGTTATCCGTACCTGATGATTGAAGCAGAGACTCAAGCTGCCAAAATTTTAATAAGTCAGCAGCAGCCTGATCTTGATCCGAGCAAGAATAGTGCAGCATACAAAGAAGCGCTTAAAAATATGCGCGATCACTTGCAGCGCGGCGGTTACCAGGTGTATACGAGCATAGACCAGACGATCTATGATTCTATGCAGAACATAGCCAAGAATCCTAAGAATTTCTCGCCTCACAATGCAACCAAGGGCGATGAACTAGTCGGAGCTGTTATGATGGATAGCAAAACCGGGGCTGTCCTTGGTATGATCGAAGGCCGTGACTACAGCAAGAACCAGAACAATCTGGCTATCGATGCTGTACGGCAGCCCGGTTCCACCATGAAGCCGCTCGCTGCCTACATTCCAGCTATGGAGAAAGGCAAGCTTCAGCCGGCCAGTATAATCGACGATGCCCCGATCATTCTGAAGGACGGCAGCAAGGGCTATCACATTCCCGAGAACTGGAACGATAAATATAATGGCCTGGTCACGGCTCGCAAAGCACTTAATCAGTCCTATAATATCCCGGCTATCAAGCTGTTCACAGAAACAGTAGGCGTGAAGGAAGCTCTCGACTTTTCCAAAAAGCTGGGCATAACCACGATCGACAAAAAGGATTATAATTACACAACCGGTGCAATAGGCGGACTTGAGTACGGTGTAACGGTAAAAGATTTAACAAGTTCTTATGCTTCCATGTCTAACAAAGGACTTTTTAACGAAGCCTTTATGATCCGCAAAATTACGGACTCGACCGGTAAGGTTGTGTATGAGCATCAGGTTAAGCCTACACGTGTCTTTTCGGAAGAAACCGCCTATCTGATTACAGACATGATGAGAACCGTCATTACAGAAGGTACGGCGACAAGCATCAAGAAGAGTTTCAAGTTCTATGGTAAGATCCCGGTTGTCGGGAAAACCGGCTCAACACAAGACGATGGCGATGCCTGGTTTATGGGGTACACTCCCAATATTACGGTGGGCGTATGGGCCGGATACGATAAATCAATCCATAAGCTTAGTGATCCGGGCAAATTGCGGGCGATGAACATTTGGTCCCTCATTATGAATGCTGCTGTGGAGCAGAAGCCCGAGCTTTTTCCGGACAAAACATTCACGAGACCAAATACCGTCGTGCAAGCTACCGTATCCGATGTATCCGGCAAACTGCCGAGCGAACTCAACCGACAGTCCGGCCATCTGGTGACCGACTGGTTTAACCGCAAGTACATCCCTAAAGATGTCGACAATGCGATGAAATCGATGAGCACTATCGAATACAATGGAATCAACTACATCGCGCAGGAACAGACCCCCAGCGATATGGTTCAATCCAAGGTTGTGATTATGCGCGAGAAGTCCATCAATGCCATACTTAAAGAATTGTCCGGGATTCTTGCTAAACTTCCTGCGAAAAATCGCAAGTCACTTGATTTCTACAAGCCTAAAGATTATAAAGAGGATGCGCCTTCTGAAATCGATCCTCGTAAAGATGACGGAAATGCGCCAGCGTCACCTTCCAGCGTGGCCGTAACGAAGTCGGGCGGATCTGCTGTTGTCACTTTCCAGCCTAGCGGGAATAATGATGTGGTCGGCTACCGGCTGTATCGTTCCGATAACGGTGGCCCCTTTATCAGGCAATCCGGTAAAGTGGTCCTCACAGGCCAGGCTCTGAAATTCTCGGACAGCGTAAACCCGTCTTCTGCTCATGCTTACTACGTGACAGCGGTTGATGTCGCAGGCAAGGAGTCTGCCCCTGGAAGATCCAATGCCATTGATAGCGGCAGCCTCGATCCAGGTTTCATTCCTGATGGACAGAGTCCAGGCACAGGTGCGGGTTCAGGAACTAACACAGCACCTCCTGGCGGGCCTGTTGAAGGTTCCAATGATGACTCTGTCAAGAAGTCTCCATCTGCACCAACGGGGCTGACCGCTAAATGGAGCGGTTCTGGCTTGAAGCTCAAATGGGAAGCAAATCCCGGCAAAGATAAAGTAAAGCGGTACAACATTTACTACAGTGAAAAATCTGCCGGAGATTACAAGCGTATGGATTCTGCTCTTGCAGCCGAATATGTACATGTCGCCGTTCAATACGACGGTTACTATAAAGTATCCGCGGTTAATGATTCCGGAGAATCCAAACTTTCCAGCGCTGTAAAATATACCACCCGGTAATGGCAGCTTCTTCATTAAGCCGGTTATTCTAAACATAAATCCCCTCAGATCAGGACTATCGAATCCTGATCTGAGGGGATTTTCACGTCAATAGACTCTGGCCGCATGCGGATCAAATAGTCATGAGATAAACCAAACAAAAACCCCGAAACGTTCTCGGGGTTTTGTTGTACCGTATAGAAAAAGGCCAAGGAATAATGATTAATCTTCGATCGTGGAAAGGTCACCTGTAGGCAAGTTCAGTTCCCATGCTTTTAATACACGGCGCATAATTTTACCGCTGCGTGTCTTAGGAAGCTTATCCTTGAACTCGATTTCCCGAGGTGCCGCATGAGCGGACAAACCTTCTTTAACAAACTTGGAGATTTCCGTCTTCAGCTCATCTGAAGGTTCAAAACCCTCACGAAGAGCGATAAACGCTTTAATGATCTCTCCGCGCATTGGATCAGGCTTACCGATAACACCCGCCTCAGCAACGGCAGGATGCTCAACCAGCTTGCTCTCCACCTCAAAAGGTCCTACACGCTCACCGGCCGTGTTGATAACATCATCAATACGTCCTTGGAACCAGAAGTATCCGTCTTCATCCATATAAGCAGAATCGCCGGAAACATACCAGCCGCTTAAACGGAAGTACTCTTCATACTTAGCAGGGTTATTCCAGATTTTGCGCATCATAGAAGGCCACGGTGTCTTTACGGCAAGATTACCCATCCGGTTCGGAGGAAGGACATTACCGCTGTCATCGATAATGGCAGCTTCAACGCCAGGAATCGGACGGCCCATGGAACCCGGCTTGATCGGCATGCCCGGGTAATTACAAATAACCTGGCCGCCAGTCTCCGTCATCCACCACGTATCATGGATACGCTGTCCGTATACTTTCATTCCCCAGCGTACTACCTCAGGGTTAAGCGGTTCGCCGACGCTGAGTACATGGCGGAGTGAGGACAAATCAAATTGATTCACCACATCATCGCCCGCGCCCATCAGCATGCGGAATGCTGTCGGAGCGCTGTACCAGACGGTTACGCCGTACTTCTGGATCGTATTATACCAATCCTGCGGGCTGAAACGTCCGCCGCGAATTACGTTGGTAGCACCGTTAAGCCATGGACCGAAGATGCCGTAAGAAGTGCCTGTTACCCAGCCTGGGTCAGCTGTACACCAGTAGACATCGTCTTCTTTAAGGTCAAGGACAATACGTCCCGTATAATATTGTTGGAGCATCGCATTATGGACATGGAATACGCCCTTCGGCTTACCCGTCGAGCCGGATGTGTAGTGCAGCAGCATACCATCTTCGCGGTCAACCCATTCGATGTCCAGTTCTTCGGATGCTTGTGCCATTTCTTTATAGAAATCGACTTGGCGTTCCTGCAATTCCAGATCTTCACCGACTAGAATGACATGCTTCAGATGCGGCAGGTCAGCCGTAGGGATCCGGTGGACAAGTGCAGGCGTTGTGATAATAGCGACGGCCTCACTATCCTGCAGACGGTCTTTGACCGCCATTTCCATAAAAGCTTCGAACAAAGGTCCGACTACGGCACCGACTTTGATCGAACCTAGCAAGGACATGTACAGCTCAGGCGTACGCGGCATGAAAATAAAAATCCGGTCACCCTTGTTGACGCCTAACTTACGCAGTACATTACCGAATTGATTCGATTTCGCCTTCATTTGCGCAAACGTATAAGACTCATCTCTTGTTTGGTCGCTGTAATGCAAAGCTACTTTGTCTTTTCTGGAAGATTCCGCATGACGGTCAATAGCTTCATAGGCTATGTTTACTTTTCCCGTATCGAACCAAGAGAAGCTGGATTCTACCTCTTCCCATCGGAATGTTTCCCGAGCTTTCTCGTAATCTCCTAGGTTGGAATTCTGTGAAACTGCATCAATAACTTCACCTTTTAGCTGGCTCATTTCTCCTACCTCCCGACAATTGAAACGCTTTCAAACTCTTTTGAATGCTTTGTGCCTGACAGGAAAGACTTATTTTTCATAATGAATATTATAACACAGCAGGTTATGTTTGCCTATTCCTTTTCAAATAACCAATAAATGTGATATAAGAGAGTATAGAGAGATCCATGTTACTGACGCCGTTTGTAAGGAGACCCCTCTCATGGAGCATAAAAAAATTTATCATTCGCATTCTTTCGTTCCGCCTAATATGGACGCTGAAATTACAGTAGAAGGTCCGGTCCTGCCGGATCATCTTCGCGGCCTTCATATGCACGATGACCTGGATGCTTTTCGTAAGCCGAAGGATCAGCATGAAGCATTAATTGAAATATCAGAACTGCCTGAAGGCCGCATTATTATCGCCCGTACCGGAGATTGTATTGTCGGCTATGTGACGTTCCACTATCCTGATGAGATCGAACGCTGGTCCCAGGGGAATATGAAAGATCTGATTGAACTGGGTGCTATTGAAGTAGCCAACAGCTACCGCGCACTCGGTCTCGGCAAGCAAATGATCCGATTAGCTTTTACGGACGAGCAGATGGAGAATGTCATTACATTTACCACGGAGTATTACTGGCACTGGGATCTGGAAAGCAGCGGACTCAGTGTGTGGGATTACCGCAAAATGATGGAAAATTTAATGAAGTGTGTGGATATGGTGTGGTACGCCACCGATGATCCGGAAATTTGTTCGCACCCGGCCAACTGCCTGATGGTACGGATCGGAAGCAACGTCCCCTTCGATTCTATCGAGCAGTTCGACCGCATTCGCTTTCAACAGCGGTTCATGTATTAGAACCATTTCCGGGGTTACGGGAGGAACAGCTCGCAATGAAGAACGAATCTGTATTTGTTTATAACGAGCATGAGACAACCTATAAGTTCAACGATGAACATCCATTCAACCAGAAAAGACTTTTACTGACTGTTGACTTGCTCAGAAAAGCCGGAGCCCTTCAAGACTCCCAAATCATAACCCCCCGCTCCGCAACCGATGAAGAGCTCGCGCGTGTTCATCAGCCTGAGTTTATTGAAGCTGTGAAAGCGCTTAGTGAGCCTTCGCCGGCCCGCCAATGGGTCGAAAGCGCTTCCCAGTACGGACTGGATACGGAGGACACTCCGTATTTCGCTTTGATGCACGAGGTCACCTCTATGGTCGTGGGCGGCTCGATTACGGCAGCCGAGACGGTCATGTCTGGCGCCGCCAAGCGGGCGCTTCATCTCGGCGGGGGCCTCCATCACGCGCTGCAGAGCAAAGGAGCCGGCTTCTGCGTCTATAACGACGCATCCGCTGCGATAGCGCATATCACCGAGCATTACAATGCTCGCGTGCTTTACATCGACACCGATGTCCACCATGGTGACGGTGTGCAGTGGAGCTTCTACAGCGATCCGCGCGTGTGTACCTTCTCCATTCATGAGACGGGGAAATATTTGTTCCCCGGCACTGGAGATGTGACCGAACGCGGGGAGGGCGAAGCTTTCGGTACGTGTGTGAACGTACCGGTAGAACCGTACACCGAGGACGATTCGTGGCTGGAAAGCTTCGAGCAGGTGCTGGAGCCCCTGATTGAGCGCTTCAAGCCGGACATCATCGTGTCTCAGCATGGTTGCGATGCCCATGCGCTCGATCCTCTCGCCCACGTACACTGCTCCATGCGGATCTACAAGGAAATGCCGAAGCTCATCCGGCAGTGGGCAGACCGCTGGTGTGAGGGCCGCTGGGTTGCTCTGGGAGGCGGCGGCTATGACATTTGGCGCGTTGTCCCCCGGGCGTGGAGCCTCCTCTGGCTCGTCATGTCCGATCATCCGCTGATCCAGCGGCTGGAGCAAGAACCTCTGCTCTCTCTACCCTCCGGCTGGTTGACGGAGAATCAGGCCGAAAGCCCTGTCGAGCTCCCCGATACTTGGCTGGATCAGACTGATTCCTGGGAGCCCATCCCGCGGAGAGATGTTATCGTCGAGAAGAACAAGAAGACCGTTGAAATCGCACTCCTTTATGTAAAGTAGCTTCTGGTGTAATTCGTAGACTGAGTGCAGAACGTTAAAATCTTCCGCTTACATAGAAACCGCTTGTATCCGTGGATACAAGCGGTTTCTATGTAAAGAAATATTTAGCTAGATCGAACGCACCACATGCTCAATAATACGGTGTGAATTCTCTGAAGCTTGCTTGGTAAATTCAGCAAAATTCACATGAGCGGAACCGTCCGCTTTATCAGACATGGAACGAATAACAACAAACGGAATGGAATTCATAGAACACACTTGGGCTACGGCCGCCCCTTCCATTTCCGTACAGGACCCGCCTAGATCATGGAATAGTTCGGCCACTAGTTCGCGCGATGCAACGAATTGATCGCCTGACAAAACAAGACCTTGTTTGGTACGCCCGTCAAACAGCTCTCTGCTCGCCGCGTCCGCAAGCTTAATCAACTCAGGATCCGCAGCAAACGTGGACACTTCCTCATAAGGAATAACTCCGCGAGGGAATCCTAGAGCTCTAACATCCATATCGTGCTGCATACATGCGGTAGAGATTACAATGTCGCCGATGTTAAGCTCAGGGTCCAGTGCTCCCGCCACACCCGTAAACAAAACGGCGTTTACTCCGAACTGGTCGATTAGAATCTGCGTGCAGACCGCTGCATTCACTTTGCCGACACCGGATCTGCAGACGACAACTTCTTTACCTTGAAAAAGCCCTTCCCGGTATGTAATGCCTGCTTTTCTGGTCTCTTTTACACCCGTCATAGCTTGAATAAGCAGTTCGATTTCCTCATTCATTGCTCCGATTAAACCGATTTTGTTGATCATCTCCGGCTCCTCTTCTTTCTGCTCAACAAAAAGCGGCTCAACGAGGAGCCACTGAGCTGCGCTTAATAATTTCGTGCGGAAGAACGACTTGTGTCATTTCCATGGCTTCTTTATTCATCAGTTTGGTCAATAGACGCATCGATACAGCCCCGATATCATACATAGGCTGTGCCACGGTTGTCAGCTGCGGCCGTACCATGGATGCCATACGAATATTATCAATACTCATGATCGACATATCTTCCGGAACCCGCAAACCTTCGTCCTGAATCTTGTGAATAGCACCGATTGCCATCTCATCCGTTGCCGAGAAAATAGCGGTTGGACGATTAGGAAGATTCAAGAAATAGTCCGTTGCATCGATCCCCGACTCATAACGGTAATTGCCGAGACGGATATAGTCTTCATCCAGTTCAATGCCTGCCTCTTCCAAGGCTTTCTTGTAACCTTGATAACGGGAAAATCCATTAGCAGGATCCTGAAGCGGGCCCGAAATCATGCCAATGCTGCGATGCCCATTCTGAATGAGCAATTGAACGGCATCAAAAGCCGCTTTCTCATGATCGATATCAACAGAAGGCATAATATTCTGATCGTCCGCTGTTCCGCAAAGAACAACCGGCACGGAGGAAGTCCGGAAAGCATTAATATGATCCTCCGATACGACCCCGCCCATAAAGAGCAACCCGTCCACCTGCTTCTCCAGCAGTGTGTTGATGACACGGATTTCTTTTTCCTTCTTCTTGTCGGCGTTACTTAAGATGATGTTGTAGTGATACATATTGGCGATATCTTCGATTCCACGAGCCACTTCGGCAAATATAGAGTTCGAGATATCCGGTATAACGACTCCGACAGTCGTTGTTTTCTTAGACGCAAGTCCTCTTGCAACCGCGTTAGGGCGGTAACCCAGCCGTTCAATGGCCTCAAAGACTTTCTTCCTGGTCTGCGGCTTTACGTTCGGATTGTTATTGACGACACGCGAAACCGTTGCCATCGATACTCCTGCTTCTCTTGCTACGTCATAAATAGTAACAGTCACGGTCATTCTCTCCATTTATATTCGAATATTCGTCGTCCTTGCCATATTACTGATTATCATACGACATTATTTACCTTTTCGCAATTAAAACACGACCCTCTATATAGTAGCAAAAATAAAGGACGAAAGCCAACCTGCGCCGTTCACATTCCGCATAAAGCAGTCTGTTCGTCAGGTTGGCCCTACTGAAATCCCAGCAAGTTTGGAGATTAGGCGACTATTACGATCGTTTTTGTTTGTTTAAACGCACAGGCTAACGACGACATGTCTCTTGCACTCTTGTTAGCTCTTGTTACGCCCCTCCGAACACTTCCTGCTTGCCTTCATCCGTGAACATATGTTCACTAATTTGCACTAGGCGATGCTGCAGATCCGCTCCCCACTGCTTATCCCCCAGAGAATTAGCTAGCAGGAGCAGGTCAAGCAGCTCATTGACTCTCTCATCGAATGCTTGCTTAAGGCCATATCCATCCTCAGAGGAATGGGCTAATCGCACAATTAGACAGGCAACCTCGGATACATCCTCAAAGCGGACAATCTGTTTGTCCGGTTCAGGTCCAAGTTTTCCGATAAGTTCGGTTACTTTGGGCTTAACACTGGCGTAGACGCCGCTCTTGCCGCATGATTCACAAGAATATATGGGGACATTTTCAATCTCGACTTTTTGTTGAAAAACCACGGTTCTTAGACATAAGTGAACTGATTGTCCACAGAAGCAACGCTTTTTCAATACACTCACTCCTTTGGCAGCCCGATGTACGTTTGCTGTCTACACAACTTAACTGTACAAGTGTTATTTCTACCAAAGGAAGCGAATTTCCTGCTTGTTAACACAGGAAGGTATATCCATATATAAAAAGTCAAATGCAGCTGGTCGCTTACGCACAGTGAAGGAAATTTACCGGCTGTTCTTTTTGTCAGCCAGCACTTCTATGTACGCTCTCATAAAAGCCGGCAGATCCGGCGGACGGCGGCCCGAGACAATATTCCGGTCCACAACGGCCTCTTCATCCACCCAAATTGCACCTGCGTTTTCAAGATCATCCCGGATTCCCGGAGTAGATGTCATGGTGAAGCCGTTCACAATTTTAGCTGAAATGAGCACCCAGCCTGCATGACAAATTTGAGCAATCGGCTTAGCGGCCTCATGAATCTCGCGGGTTAAGCGCAGGACATCCTCATACCGGCGAATCTTATCCGGGGCCCAGCCCCCAGGTACATAAAGTCCGTCGTAGTCAGCAGCTTTAACTTCCCCATACGCATAATCGGACGTAATCGGCACTCCGTATTTGCCTGTGTATACAGCAGCTCCCTTCGGTCCTGCAATGTCTACTTGAGCGCCCGCTTCCCGGAGCCGCAGAACCGGGTACCACATTTCCAAGTCTTCAAATTCATCATCTACAAATGCCAAAATTCTTTGTCCGCTCAAAATTTGTTGATTGGTCATCTTTTTATTTCCTCCTTGGTTTTGTTTCTGGATAGATTTAAGAAGCGCTTGATTTTGAGTTAGAGCGTTCCAGAACACCTATTATTTCCTCACTCGTACCGCATTTCAGAACTTCTTCAAGCAGCCGTTCACATTCCGCATGATTACTCGTAAGCAGACGATGCTTAATGGGAAGCAGCAGCTGCATCGACATGCTGAGCTCTTCGATTCCAAGTCCGAGCCATAATGGAAGTGCGCGGATATCTCCCGCGAACTCACCGCATACCGCCACCGGTATGCCTGCTGACTTGGCCGCATCAATTGTGAGCTTAAGCAAACGGATAACCGCGGGATGATAGGGATCATACAAATGCGCGATGCTGTCATTCATTCGATCTACAGCCAAGACGAATTGGATCAGATCATTGGTTCCGATTGAAAAGAAATTAACTTCCTTGGCCAGCACGTCCGCGATAAGCGCTGCGCCCGGCACTTCAATGGTGAGACCAACTTCTATATTCGGATTGTACGGTTGACCCCGCCGGCTTAAATCCTGTTTGGCCTGCGCCAGCAGTTCATTTGCCTGGCGGAGTTCATTGAGCGATGAGATCATCGGATACATAATCTTGACCTGACCGAAGTGGGAAGCCCTGAGAATTGCACGCAGTTGTGTCTTAAACAGCTCATGCCGCTCAAGAGAGATGCGGATTGCCCGGCAGCCCAGCGCCGGATTATCCTCTACCTGCATCGGCAGATAGTCCAGCTTCTTATCCCCGCCGATATCGAGCGTGCGAATAATTAACGGCTTGCCTTCAAGCTTGACTGCCGCCTGCCGATAAACATCATACTGCTCATTCTCATCCGGAAGAGAATCCCGGTCCATGTACAAAAATTCGGAGCGGAACAAACCTACACCTATCGCGCCGTTTTTAAGCGCCTGATCAATCTCTTTGATAGAACCGATGTTGGCGGCCAGCCGAACAGATTTACGATCCTCCGTCATGGACGGCACGTGGGCAATTTCCTGTAATCTTTCCTGATGAAGCAGCCAGTTGTTTTTACGCGACTCATACAGCTCGATCGTCTCATGATCCGGGTTCACGTAGACGACACCTTCTTCACCGTCAACAATCACCATATCCCCGTTCTGGATAGGACGGATAAGCTTGCCTTCCAAGCCGAGGACAAAAGGAATACCCATGGCCCTGCTCATGATAGAGGTATGAGAGGTTAAGCCGCCCATCATCGTAACAATGCCCAGAATGCTTGTCGGATCCAGATGTACGAGCTGGGAAGGGGTTAGCTCCTTGGCGACCAGAACATAGGCATGATCAGCCGGTGGAGGCGTGTCTTCCACTGTTCCAAGCAAATGCTTCAGCAGCCTGTTGCCCACATCTTTAATATCCATAGCCCGTTCTTTCATATAATCGTCATCCAGCACATCAAACATATCGACGAACTTATCTATAACCTCTTTAACCGCTACCTCCGCCGCTTTATATTGCCGGCTGATGATGCCTTGAATCTCATTCATAAAAACAGGGTCTTCCAGAATGGCTAGATGAGCATCAAAAATATAAGATTGCTCCTGCCCGAGCACTTCTCTAATCTCCTGCTTAATATGCTCCAGCTCATCTTTGGATGACCGGACGCCATCATACAATCGTTCAAATTCAAAGGACAGTTCCGTGGCATCCACCATTTTGTCAGGGAATTCCCAATCCCAGGCGGGGATGACATAGGCAGGGCCCATTGCTATCCCCGATGATGCTCCCAAACCTTTAATCATTAGAAGCCCCTCCGCTCTGTTCCGGTTTTTTCAACACAACGGACATGACTGATGCCTGTCCTTTTTTAACGGACTTGTATGGAGCAAAGCTCCATGATTTCACCCGGTCCGAATTCGTAATTACCATAGGAGTCGCAAGCGATTTCGCATGTTTTTTGACCTGACTCAAATTAAAACGGATAAGCAGCTGCCCCGCTTCGACTTCATCACCCGGTTGAACCTGAGCCTGGAAAAATCCTTCCGACAGACTCGACGTATCAATACCGATGTGCAGCAGAACTTCAAGTCCTTCCTCGGTTTGAATCCCCAGCGCATGCATGGTCGGATAAATATGCATGACTTTACCGGATACCGGCGAGAGCAGCTCCCCCTTCTCAGGGATAAAGGCTACTCCGTTTCCAACAATTTTGCCCGCAAAAATACGGTCCGGCACTTCATCTAGCGGTATCATGCGGCCTGCAACCGGTGAGCTGAACAGCACCAGGTGTATATCTTTGCGCAGCAGTTTCATAATTTCTTCACGAATGAGCTCTGAGAACGTACCGAACACGACCTGTACATTCCCGCCTCCCAGCCGGATGACTCCAGCTGCGCCCAGATGCTTGAGTGCGGTTATGTCCATCAGTCTGTCTGATTCAAGCGTAAGCCTCAACCGGGTAATGCAGGCTTCGATTTTTTTGATATTTCCTTTGCCCCCCAGCGCTTCCACGATCAGCGGAGCCCGATAGGGAATATCACCCGCCCACTCTTCCAGAGAGGACCCTTCTTCCCTTCCGGGAGTCGGTATCCGGTAACGTCTGATTGCATAACGGAAAAGCACATAGTAGATGAGGCCAAAAACAAGACCGATCGGAATCAGCATCCATCCATTTGTAGACAAGTGCTCGTTAATGACAAAATCGATAGCCCCGGCCGAATACGAGAAACCATGACTAATGTTAAGGGCGTAAGCGATCCACATGGCAAACCCTGATAATATCGCATGAATTACAAATAGAAACGGCGCCACGAACAGGAACGCAAACTCAATGGGTTCTGTCACTCCTGTGAGGAAGGAGGTAAGCGCAGCGGTCAGAAAAGTGATGCGGACACTCGGTTTAAGATCTTCACGAGCCTCGTGAATAATAGCAAAAGCAATTGCAGGCAGCGCAAACATCATAATCGGGTATAAACCGGCCATATAAGCCCCCGCTGCAGGATCTCCCGCGAAGAAACGGGGAAGATCGCCATAAACCATTTCTCCATTCGGTTTCTCAAAAGCACCGAGCTGAAACCAGAAAAAATTGTTTAGAATGTAGTGCAGACCTGAGGGTACCAGCAGCCTGTGGGCAATTCCGTACAAAAACGTGCCAAAACCACCCAGGCTGAGTACCCAGGCTGTTAATTGCTCCATCCCATTTTCCAGGTGCGGCCCGATTGTAATCATGAGGGAAGACAAAGCGAGTGTAATCGCACCCATGATCAGCGGAACGATACGCGGCCCGCCAAAAAACTGAACCGATTCCGGGAGTTTGATATGCTTACAGCGGTTATACGCGACAGCAGACAACAGCCCGATCAATATTCCACCCGCGACCCCAAGCTGAAAAGCTTCTCCGAGCTGGTGCTGGGTTAATTCTGTAAAAAGGAAATAGCTCATGAGTGCGGAGATCCCGGCGATCCCGGCATTCTCAGTCAAACCCAGCGCAACTCCGACGGCAAACACTAGCGGGAGAAACTTAAAGATCGTATAGCCCGCGAGGAGTATCATTTCACCGAGAGAAGCTGCTCCTATACTTTCCCATGGCAGGATTCCCAAGCGGATTAGCACCGCGGCAACAGGGAGCGTGATCATCGGAAGCATCAATGAACGCCCGAACTGCTGCAAATTTCCCATCCAGTTCAAATTCGATCCAGCCTCCTCTCTCTTTCGATCCTAATGGCTCTTGGAGTTTTTGTCAAAAGAAATAAGCAGGTCCGAGGACCTGCTTATTTGACCGTCTTTATTTAAGAGATACTCTCTTAAAATGTGCCTGTTGTATATGGCAGCCCGGAACCCTGACGGCCGGAAGCGGCGTTATTGGAGTATCCGCCTGCGAATTGGCTTTGAGAAGGAGTCTGGGAATCCGACGTCAGGTAGCTGTCATGGGCCGGCTGGTCACCACGGTAGTTAGCTGTGTGATAGGACTGTGGGGATACTTGCTGGTTGTAGCTTTGACCGCCGTAACCTTGAGAAACAAAGTTCTGGGAAGCGTTATTCTGCGCACCATACGATTGAGCGCCATAAGAAGCTTGAGCATAGCCTTGCTGCGATGGAGTTTGGGAATCCGAACGCAGGTAGCTGTCATGGCCCGGTTGGTCGCCACGGTAATTGGCTGTATGATACGACTGTGGGGAAGCAAACTGCTGCTGACCGCCATAGCTTTGGCCTTGAGCGATATAACCTTGATTTCCAAAGTTCTGGGAACCATATGACTGGTTTTGGCCGTAAGACGCGTAGCTTTGCTGAGCCGGAGTTTGAGAGTCCGAACGCAGGTAGCTGTCATGGCCCGGTTGGTCGCCACGGTAATTAGCCGTGTGGAAAGATTGCGCCTGCGGGTTCTGGTAACTGTTATTGCTGTACTGGGAATTCTGGAATTGATTCTGGCCATATGAGGATTGAACATAACCCGTTGGCTGAAATTTGTTCTGGTTCTGATACTGGGATTGGGAGCCGATTCCAGCTTGGTTCTGGTACTGATTGTACATGCGGAAGTTCCTCCTTCAAGGGAATGAAAAGTCTTCCAGACAAGCCTATCCTTGTTCTGGAGCCTCACCTATTGTTTGCAGCTCCCGTGCAAATTATGATTCTCTTTTCAAAAAAACCTTAAAAAATGAGCCCGCAGGCCAAAGAAGAATCTCCAGATACGGGCTCATTCATTTTCGATTAGATAAAAGTCCAGTGGATGTTACACGCCTCTAGGATTTAAGATGGCATCCTCAACCTTGATACAGCGATCCATAATAACTTCGAGACCGCTTTGCCGGCAGATCGACTCCGCTTCCTCGTTATATACTCCCTGCTGCAGCCAGAATACTTTAGCGCCTTTGCGAACGGCATCCTCCGCTATAGGAACCACGGTTTCGCTGCGCCGGAATACGTTCACGAGATCGACTTCTTCCGGGATATCATTGAGGGAGGCATAGCATTTCTCCCCAAGGATTCGGTCTGCATTCGGATTAACCGGAATAATCCGGTATCCTCTGGCCTGCATAGCGGCAGCAACCATGTGGGAGACTCTATCGGGATTATCGGAAAGACCCACTACGGCGATTGCCCCTGCGTTTGCCAGTATTTCCTTGATTCGTTCACGCGAGGGATTCTCGAAAGTCATGACATGCACTTCCCTTCCAATATGGTTGAGCTTAGATTCAACACCATTGTGCCTTAGTCAGCTGAATAAGACAAGCCCTGCTTCCCCATCGCTTCCCATACACGGATGAACTGTTTCTTATCGATACGGAGATTCTTAGAGCCGTCCCACGGATCATTTACATACACGGCCGTTTCATCATAGCCGACCATTAATACCGCGTGCTCAGAAAAAGTGGTCCGGATCATGCCGATAGATGTGTTCCAGTCCGTCCAGTTCGCAGGCATCCCAAATCCTATTGTGGTCCAGACCACCACGGGACGGCCTTCCGATACTTGCTGCTCGTAGCTATCAAAAGATTTACCCGTCAGGTCAATCGCGGAAGGCACATGCTGCTGAAGAAGCGGGAATAAACCTTTGTGATAAATTCCGAAACCTTTGGATTTACCCGTAGCATCCCCTACATACCCGATGTTGGGATGGCCCCATGATTGAATAGAAGAACCGTCCTTGGTCCATACAATCGGAGTCGGATCTTTGGGCATTTGATCATACAAAGTCATTTTATCAATTTGTATTCCTTTATATTGCAGCAGCATAGCCAAGGACGTCACTTCACAGCCCGAAGGCAGTTCAGGCTTCTGTGCTAGAACGGGCGCGTCCAGCAGAACCTTGGATTTTCTTTCTTGAACCGCTACAGCAACAGGCTGAGGCGGCTCCGGTGCGGGCGGGGTCTCCTCCGGTCTCGCATCGATAGCCATCACTGTCTGAACATCTTGTCCGGTTATTTTGGCGTACAGCATTACGGACATGAAGCCCCCGGAAAATAAGAGACCGAGGATAACGAAAAAACCAAGTGTAACTTTCATGCCCTGCCAAATAATACGCATCTTACTCACCCATTCATTCGTTCGTTAATTCTATCTGCGCTCCGAGTGAAATCATATGATCGAAAAACTGAGGATACGATTTGGCTACATGGTGGGCATCACGAATGATAAGCCCTTTCTTGCTCCGCAAACCTGCTACAGACAGAGCCATAATGACACGATGGTCATAATGCGCGTTGATTTCAACTCCGCCTTCCAGTCCTTCCGGTCGTCCATGCACAATAATTTCGCTTTGACGTTCTTCTACGTTTGCTCCGGCTTTACGGAGCTCGTTAAGGAAGTCTGTAATACGGTCACATTCTTTATAACGTAAATTCTCAACGTTATAGAAGCGGGAAGTTCCTTCCGCGAAAACAGCGGCCGCTACCATAGCCAGTACCGCATCCGTGAAATGATCCCCGTCAAACTCGCCAGCCTGCAGTTTACCTGTCCCCTGCACACGTACGATGCCATTCTCATGTGTCAAAGCGACTCCCATTGCGCGCAAAACGTCCACGCAAGCTTTCTCGCCTTGACGGCTGTTCTCATCCAGACGATGCAGAGTAACATCTGACTCGGTTACTGCGGCGGCGGCAAGTATAGCCGCCGATCCCGGGTAATCTCCCTGCACGATATATTCCTTAGCTTCATAAGACTGGTTACCGGGAATACGGTAATGCATAAGGTCTTCGCTGGCTTCGATGCGGATACCGGCCTGTTCAAGAACCTCCAGCGTCTGTCCGACAATAACTTTGGACTTCAAATCATGAAGAACTTCGATTTCACTGTCTTCCTCAAGCAGAGGAGTCAGAAACAACAGAGAGCTGAGGAACTGGGAGCTGACATTTCCGGATACGGTAATGCGGCCTCCACCAGGTTGTCCCCCTTTAATAGTTATCGGCAGACGGCCTTCATTATGTTCGACTTTTACATTCATTTGTTCCAAAGCATGGATGAGATCCAGATGCGGACGCTTGCCGAGCGACTCCGGATACTTATTAATAAACGTTACTTCACTCTGGCAGAGAGCTGCCGTGGACATCAGGAAGCGCAGAACAGCACCCGCGTTACCGACGTTAAGCTCTTCTATCGGTTGAGGTTTTTTGCCAAAACCCTTGATAACGATCTTATGTTCATCTTCTTCGAGAACAGCGCCAAGATCGCGTATACAGCGGCGCATGGCGTCACTGTCCTCGCTATGGGCCGGGAACCGGACCGTGCTTGTCCCGTCAGCCAGAGCTGCGAGAAGCAGATACCGGGTGGTGTAATTTTTAGAGGAAAGGGCCTGAATTTCACCCTGAAGTTTAGGTGTAGCCGTTACGATCGCCTTCATAATATTCTCTCCTTTTATTCGCTCTATCTATTTAAATTTAATATAACCATATGTAGATAAGATGTAGATTCGACGAGCATTGCCTCACAATTACGAGGAGCCAGCCAGGCTGGTTAGATATAATAACCCGCGTAAGCAAGCAAAATCCCGATTGTGTAAGTAGTCCCTGTATAAAGCAGCCAGACAAGCATTAATCTCTGTTTCAGCAGCCTTACGCTTTCCAGCTTCAAAGTAGAAAAGGTAGTAAACGCGCCGATAAAACCCGTTCCTATCCACAGGGCTAGTGTTTCTACAGATACGTGGCCAGCCAGCCAACCCAATAGGAAAGAACCCAGCAAATTAACGGTTAACGTTCCATATGGAAAAGCAGATGCATACCGGGCATGCATCCATCCGGCCAGTTTATAGCGGCAGACAGCACCTGCAAAACCGCCGGAACCTACCAGCAGAAGCTTCATCCATATACTCACGCCCGGTCCACTTCCTTCCTTTTCCCGGCCGCAGCCATACCGATCCAAGTAAAAAGAAGTCCGCCCCACAAGCTCACGAGACCGTAAACAACTGCGATACCGCTTCGTCCGCTTGCTGTAAGCTGCACAATCTCGAGACTAAAGGCCGAGAATGTAGTGAAGGCTCCGATGAATCCTGCCGTTACGGCTAAGCGTAAGTCCGGCTTCCAGTTAATGAGTACAGCCGTACTCAAATAACCCAGCAGGAGACAACCCAGTAAATTGCACGCAAGCGTCCCCCAGGGGAAACGGCCGGGACCTTCATTCCATATGAAAGACAAGCCATAGCGGCTAAGTGCTCCCGCAAATCCCGCTAAACCAACATAAATGACTTTCATAAGCTGTTCTTCCCTCTTTGAATGAATCGGATGATGGACCTGCTGCTAGGGCTACGATCCTTGCCAAACCTTCGTTTGACTTGCTTCTGGCAGTTTTGTATAGTACAAGAAAACGAATTAGGGAGGTTCTGCTTGTTATGAACATTATCCAGCCATCCGAGCTTAAAGCAAGATTAGCCGCAGGTGAACCACTATCCGTTATTGATGTGCGCGAAGCCGAAGAAGTTGCTGCAGGCATGATCGCAGGAGCAAAATCGATTCCGCTGACCGAAATTCATACACGCCTGCACGAAATTCCCCAAGAAGGCGAAGTTATTCTTGTATGCCGGAGCGGTAACCGCAGCGGCAAAGCCTATGCTTTTCTGGAAACTCAAGGCTTCCAAAACCTCAAAAATATGGATGGCGGCATGCTGGCCTGGGATGAATTGTAGAATTTAGGCAACTGGCTCATTAAAGCCTCCTGCTAAAAAAACCTCGGCTATCACGGTTCACAAGCGGATAGCCGCATCCGTTGAATCAACCTGAAAGCAACTCTTCTTCATGCTCGTCTTCTCTCCACTCCATCAGGATGCACCTGACAATCTCAGCGACAGACAATGAGGATGTATCGATTGTCAAATCCGCAAAGGAATAAGCATCCTGACGAAGCTGGAGCATGGTGCGCACCCTCTCTTCCACGTCTCCTTGCAGAAGCGGCCTGTTCTGGTCATTTTGTACACGTTCTACTATGGTTTCAACCGATGCCGTCAGTGCCGTTACAAATCCATTATTTCTCATTATTTTGCGATTCGTTTCAGCTAGAACGGCACCGCCGCCTGTTGATACGACTTGATCGCGGCCTGCCAGAACTTCTTCGATGACCTCACGCTCCAAACTGCGGAAGTAAGCCTCTCCGTGAGCGGCGAACAGATCCGGTATGGACATGCCCGCTTTCTTTACAATTTCTTCATCTGTATCTACCATCCGCCACCCTAGATCTTCAGCCAGCTTCAAGCCCACAGTTGTTTTACCCGTGCCCATAAAACCGATCAGCACAAGGTTTTTCGTTTTGGAATCTATGCTCATCCTGGTCTTCTTTCCTCTCTGGGTATAACTTTCCACTATCATATCACAGCAAAAGCCAGGGATGAATACAATTTCAGTCAAAATCATATTGTATAGTGAATAATCCGCTACTTTTCCAGTTAAGATGATAAGTACAGATCCAGTAGAGTACAAGGAGCGATGTCCATTTGATCCCTCGTCCGCAAATGCCAAAGCCGGGTTGGAACGCATCCGAACGGCTGCAACTCATGCTACAGCCCGCTTATATGTTGTGCAGAAATGATGTAGTCTGGGCGCTTGAATTCATACGTAAAAAAATGGCGGAACAGGACCCTGCCCTGCAAAGTTTATCTCAACCGAGATTACTCAAAAACTTTGAATCTTTCGCAGAGGTGTCCATGATGCTCATTCACCGAGGAAGCGGTTTTGACCAGGAAGCGGATCGGATCAAAAGCTGTCTGAAGGAAGCTGCTCACGGGCTGCTTTAGAACGCCTGGATGAAATTCTGAGGACTAACCGTTGCTGGATAAGATCGGCTCGGGGTATATACCACGCTAATCCGGTTGGGCTCCAGATGAACGAGCGCAAAAAGGAGCCCTCTCGGGCTCCTTTTGCATTAAAACTATTATTATCCAAGCCAGTTATAGTGAAAGCTTCCTTCTTTGTCCACACGCTGGAACGTATGTGCGCCGAAATAGTCCCGCTGTGCCTGGAGGAGGTTAGCCGGAAGCCGTTCCGTGCGGTAGCTGTCATAATAAGCCAGCGCCGAAGCAAATGCCGGAACCGGAATGCCGCGGGTAACCGCAAGTGAGACAACCTCTCTCCATGCATCCTGGTAGTTTTCTACGATGTTCTTGAAGTATTCGTCAAGCAGCAGGTTGCGAAGCTCTGGATCACGGTCGTACGCATCCTTAATATTTTGCAGGAAACGGGCACGAATAATGCAGCCGCCGCGGAAAATCATTGCGATTTCGCCGTAGCTCAAATTCCAGTTATACTCTTCGGATGCTGCACGCATTTGTGCGAATCCTTGAGCATAGGAAGCGATTTTGCTTGCGTAAAGCGCTTTGCGTACCGCCTCAATAAACTGCTCACGGTCACCCTCATAAGGCTTAACTGCCGGACCGTTAAGCACTTTGCTAGCTGCCACACGCTCTTCTTTCATAGCAGATAAGAAGCGGGAGAATACGGATTCCGTAATGATGGACAATGGAACACCCAAGTCCAGAGCGCTTTGGCTTGTCCATTTGCCGGTACCCTTTTGACCAGCGGAATCAAGGATAACATCCACCATCGGCTTACCGGTTTCTTCATCATACTTCGTGAAAATGTCACGCGTAATTTCGATCAGGTAGGAGTCCAGTTCTCCTTTATTCCACTCCGTGAAGATGGCATGCAGGTCTTCCGTGCTGACGTTCAGCACATCCTTGAGAAGCTGGTACGCTTCACAGATCAGCTGCATGTCCCCGTATTCGATTCCGTTATGTACCATTTTAACGTAATGACCCGCACCGTCTGGTCCGATATACGTGCAGCATGGATCGCCGTTTACTTTGGCAGAAATAGCTGTCAGAATCGGCTCTACAAGCTCGTAAGCATCTTTCTGTCCGCCAGGCATAATAGAAGGACCTTTGAGCGCTCCTTCTTCACCGCCGGATACACCGGTGCCAATAAAGCGGAAGCCGAGTGCTTCGAGTTCCTTGTTGCGGCGCTGGGTATCAGGGAAGTAAGCGTTCCCTCCGTCAATCAGAATGTCTCCAGGAGACAGAAGAGGAACTAACTGCTCGATGGTTGCGTCTGTCGGCTGGCCCGCTTTTACCATGATCAGAATTTTACGCGGCGTTTCGAGGGATTGAACGAACTCCTCCATGCTGTAAGTACCTTTAAGATTGCGGCCTGCTGCTTCTTCGAGAAGCTCTTTTGTTTTCTCAGGCGAGCGATTGAAGACGGATACGGTAAAACCGCGGCTTTCGATGTTAAACGCCAGGTTTTTACCCATAACCGCTAAACCGATTACGCCAATTTGTTGTTTGGACATGAATCAAACACCCTTTCCTTGTATAAGTAGATCGTTACCGACTGACATTCAGTAGGAACTGCAGACCGGCTTCCGAAGGATGGATTCGACCCGCTCGGGCAGAAGATATCGCCGTTTCCCCTTCCGGAAAACGTACAAATAGGCGCCCGGCCGAGGCAAAGCTTCCGGGCTGAGACTCACATTTTATGCTTTGAAGCCGGTCTACGCATAGATGGGAAACCTCCGGATCAGGAATCCTGAATGGACTTTAAAGCCCGCTGTTCCCTACCCGTAGATTTCCCAACACATGTAATCGCTAATCTTATACGGACCAAGAATGAATCCGCAAAAGATTTACATGAAACCGCTCTTGCAAAACAATAGCAGCCATACAACCCACTGAGCTGATTCCGCGTGATGCCGACACATTTTACAGTCCGCACCTTACAGGCTTGAACAATAAAACATGCAGCCATGCTCGCGGAATCCGCATCGAACTCATCATTGACTTGATGATAAACGTTTCGCCGCTGAGATGTCAATTTTATCGTGCAATCTTTTCAGTGAAGCGCTTTCCTTTATTTCTCTGTCTATGCGCTCTATAAACGTCCGTTTATGCACTCTTTTGGATGAAACCCTTTGCTGGATGCTTCCTTTTTAGTGCTAAAAACCTCCACTATTTCTTTTGGTTTGGGACAAAAATTGCTTTTATAATATGGAATGCCATTATCATAAAAACCGTAATAGCCAGACTTTTTAACGATTCGGGCTCCTCCTAACGCATAATTGTTATAAGCCCGGTATCCCATCGGAATTCCTTGTACAAAAGCAAGCATCCCTACATCGTCGATTGTATTGTTCCATTCTTCATCCGGTATGGTGGGAAGTGTAAAGGTATATGAAGCCCCGCTCTTGAGCGATCTGACGTTATGCTCGTTAATGGTCATTTCAAGCTCTTTTTGTATCGTAGCCAGAATCGTGCTTCTTCTGACCTCGTCAAAAGGAAAGCCGGGTTTCAGAATCTCAGCTTGTGCAACCAAACTCATCTCACTGCGGAAACCCTCGTACCATTCCCTGCTTCCGGGTTTATTTATGGTTACGTAATCGTCCAGCGTAAAAGAGATGACTTCTCCGGAAGAGTCCGTGTACGCGTAAGGAATTTTGGCACTTTCAACTCGACGGCTCATGGGGCGGCCATCCGCGTCTGTATAGGATTCATAGGCGTACACGTAGCATCCGTCATATCCAATGACCATAAGTGCAGCGACATACTGATCGAGTATGTTCTGGCTGACCTTATCATCGTTTACTCCGAAATTCGTAAAAAGAGTCCGGTAAAAGGTGTTCAATCCTTCCTCCCGGTTAAGTGTAACTTTCTTGAAGGATTCATACCGGATTTCTCCTTCCTGCTTCTCATTTACCAAAAGAGAGTTGGCGCCGTCTTGAACAGCCGCATTTACAGCAGCATTATAACGGGTCTCAAGAAAAAGCGTATCTGCTTGTGTGCGCAAATCCATCTTACTTACAACAGAAAATGGCAGATAGATCAGAACAAAAAGAATTCCGAGTTTAGCTGTCTTCATTACGGACCATTCCCCCATAGGGCAGATATAGTTCTCCCGCTGGACTGTTTGTCCCGTTCAAGGCATCTCTCCACACAGCAGATGAGGATTGACCGAGACTTCTTAGAGTTACCGTAAAAAAATCCCCCGCACCCAGCCGATAAGCACGTTCTGAATCGTCCGGAGCAAGAATGGAGTCTGGAAACAGCACCTCCATAATTTGTGCCTGATAGAAAGCCTCATCCACTACAGAATAGCGATCCTGAAAATGACCGTTGTCATTATAAACAGGTATGTACTGCTTGTGCCTGTGTTCCATACTCACTTCAAATTCTTGTGAAGAAACAGATAGTTCCTTTTGAAAATCGTTGAACATATTCGGGGTGATTACCCCTTTATCCCGTACGCTATCCACAAACCGGGTAAGAGCTTGAAACGTAAGGAGTCGTGTAAGATCATCCCGTTTCTCTGCGGAATCCGCTAGCGGATAAACATATAGAAGCAGTACAGCTACTATGAGAGCAAACCCTTTGCTTAATGTGTTCATCTCCACCCCAATCCCGGCCGCAGCCGATTTACGAAACAACTGGATGGTTTTGCAGGAAGTTGTCCATCAGATTCTAGTAAACATCATCCGTCCAAGGGAGCCATCGCTTCTTCTTATTTCTTTCAGCCGGTAAAATGCAGTTGTATCCATACCCGCCGTATCAATCTCATTTGCACTTCTCCCGGCTGCAAAGAGAGTGCCATCGACTTCTATGTCAAAAGTTTCAGCTGCATTAGCATGCAGTGTCATCATGACCTCAGCCCCCGTATACAGCGTCCCCTCAGCCAGTCTGCCGAGCGTTTGTCCTATTGTCTGCTGATTTCGATCCAACTGTACTTGAGAAACATATGTCTCTTCAATTGCTACTTTAGTTGTGAGCAAAAGCATAACGCCTGAAGTGACGGCGCCCATGAACAGCAGCATCGCTGTGGAGAAATGGAGAATAGAATGAGTTGCGCTGCTCATACTTCTCTCCTCTACTGCTGGCTGAATTCGATGCCGCGGATCACGTTACTTTTATCCTTAATGATCTTAGCTTTGAATTTGCCGCTTGGATTCACATAATCAATATGGGCTTCTACTGCCGCATGACTTATATTTTCACGTGGTATAGAAGAGACGACGGAACCGTAACTGTTGCTTATTGGGGAAGAAATATCAATTACATTGGTATACCACGAACCCCCCATATTTTTTCCCGTCTTCACTTGTATGCCGAACTGTTCCTTGTCTGCAAACTTGCGAAGCGCGTTAACGACCTGGCTCCCGGAAACAACGGTGTTATCATATACGGTGTAAGCGGTTTGGGAAAGCTCTGTCTGAATGTCGGAAAAATTATTTTGTGCCGCTTTAGTCGCATCCTGAGCAGAAATAAACATAACCACCGCAATCGTAATTAATGCAATGGCAAGGAAAAATCCTGCCGCCATAATTAGTGCTTTCTGTGCGTTTCCCATTTTGGGTTGAATCTCCTTTAAGTTAAGAAATTTTTTGAATTTGTTCGTAGTAGGTGCTCATTTGCTGCATGCTCATATAAACAAGCGGAATAACGAGATAAAGAAATACAAGAGCATACATCGGGGCAAAACCAATCCAACGTCCCCAGCCCGCTTTCGTTTCAATCATGCGTTCATATTCCTGTTTGCGCTGTTCGAAACGGTAATGCTGTTCCGCTTCCAGATCATCAAATGCCTGAAGAACCGGAATGTGACTGACCGCAGCCTGAAGTCTTTCTACTATCCGTGCAAAAGGCACAAATGCCGCTTCCTCTTTGAGTTTTTCCAGAGCTTTTTCAGCACCGGATTCGTAGGCAAGCAGACACGAGGAGATAGGCGCCCGAAACTGAACTGCAAACCTGTCTAGCCATTCGAGCATGTGCTCGACCGACATTCTCTCGAACTGGGACAAAATGGAGAGCAGAGTATGAAACTGATCGACTTCATTCTTCAACTCCATGCGGCGCATTCTAATCTGAATATGCAGGAGCACAATCGGAGAATGATAACCGATCCAGCCGGAGATAAAGCAAAGCGCCAACTGCCACCAGGACAAGGTCGCGTCTGAAATACCCCGAAGTTTCTTAATAACGCGGTCAGCAGTGTGATTCAGCTCGGTCTGTTGAGCGGCCAGCCCCTTAATCTGAAGCTCGCCGGATATAATCTCACGAAGCTGTCCCCCGCCCTGGTTATACTTTTCAATAATGGCGCGGTCAATTTCTGTACGTTCGGCTGCTTTCTTCTCCTCCTGCGGCGATAAAACGCCGAACATGGCAGCGCTTCTGGTAGGAGAAAAGTTGATCTGACGTACAGTTAGGGTGTGCATGCACATAAAAATGCTCAACAAGAGAAGAAAACTTGCTGAAGCAAGTATCAATCTCCGCAAATACAGCCAATCAACAAGCAGTGGAGAATTAGCTTCTCTAAGGAGCCTGTCTATTTTGGCAAATTCAACGGAACGATCACTAGGCATAAACTTTCTGACAATCCGCTGTACTGCCTGAACACGAATCCAATTCTTTTCGGGCGGCTTCTTTCTTCCCTGCTTGCCGGCGTCATCCGATATGTCCTGAAGCTTGCGAAGCAATATAAAGCAAATTAGAATAAGCACGAATATACCTGATTTCACTGCAAATCCTGCCGATCCGGAATAAAATTCATCCATCGCCGGAAAATGATTCCTGGCCCAAGACTCCACTGGCTTCGCAGCCAGGATGGGCGCAATAGCTATGATGGTCAATCCTTTGAGCATGTATTGCAGCTTCTCTTGACGTAAAATCTCCAAACGAATTTCGCTTGATATTTTACTCAGCGCATGCAAATACATAGATCCTTGAGGTAAAATCTTGTCCCCGAATTCCCGGACTAAGAAGGATACTCCTGCAAAAACCTTCATGAAACGATTTGGTGCTGACTCATAGTAAGATTCCAGCCGGGTTTCGGACTGATCCGTTGTCAGCAGTGTATAAATAGCTTCCGCATGCAGAGCAATCTGGCGCCCTGCTATTTGCGCCGCATCATAAACGGCCTCGTCCGCCATTCCATGCTGATGGTAATAATGCCGGACATCGGACAAAACCTCCACAAGCTGCTTCAGCAGACGCTCTTCCGCACGATGGACGAGTGAATCGATTAAGATCCCGTGAAGAATGAGAGCTCCCAAAAGGACCATTATCATATAAGAGTAGTCCGGATAAAAAAGCAGGATGGTTCCAGCTGAAAGCCAAGCAATGAAAATTGCGCAAATTGTAATTTTTGCTGTTTCTATGCGGATAGCCGATTCATCATAAGCGTAAAGGGGAGCAAGTCTTCTATAAATCCGCTGAGTGTAACGGGATATTACGGGGACCTTGACCAAATACCCGTATAAAACAATGTGCAGCTGTTTAAGACGTTTTCTACCGCTTCTCCTTAAGGGAGAAAGCAGACTCTTCAGCTCATGTGCATTCATACCGGTCTGCTTGGCTTCTCTGCGTAAAGCGGATAGATACAAAACCCAGGCTAGAAGGGCACACGCAATACAAACAACCGAAATCCAAATCAACCCGTCACGAAGCGGCAAGGACTTCTCCTCCCCAGTTTTCTTTCAGAAATCTTTTGAAAACCTGTGCATCCTCTACCGTCATATGATCAAGCATATCTTTAATGTTACGCGGACTGATCGGGCTGCAGGCTCTGTATGCACCTTCTTTGAATTCGATAATATTCCTGGCTTCGTAAAGCTTACGGTCTGTCGATCGCTGAAAGTATTCAGCAGCATTGTCAAGAAACCCCGACCATTGCAAGCCTACGTCAGGGGCGGACTCTTCCTTCTGATCTCGACTGGGATAAGGGGCCCTCTCCAAAGGTACACATTCAGTTATCCGTTCAATATATCTGCTTCCATCTGCCTGCTTGCGGAGGTGAATATCAAAATGGAGGACATGGACAACCTGGCTTTCTGCCATCGCTTCATTATGAAACATGCCTGTTTTGAGCAATGAGTTACGGAGCGATTCAACAAGATGAGAGAAGGTTTTTGCATGGTGAGTGAATAGTGTAAATAAGCTGGCTACTTGTGCCATCTGAATCATCCATGAAGCCACACTGTCCGTTGCAACTTCACCGAGAATATGCACGGTACCATCTGTTTTCTTCTGAACGTCCAGACCTTGCTGACCGGTTATATGTTCGGTTTCTCGGAAACTGAGAATATTGCGCTGGGGATATAATTTACGTAAATGGAGTTCACATGCCATCTCTTGAATACGTAGTGTAAAAGTGGCGGAAATCGACTTAACCATGGCCATCAGCAGCGTAGTTTTGCCGCTTCCCTGTGCACCGGTTACCGCTGTAATGCGGCAGCCTTTGACGAGGAATCCAATCATTTCAATCGGCAATCGGGCATTCGGACTAACAATTAATTGCTCCAGTGCCGCGTTCGGCAGATCAAATTTCCGGACGAAAAAGGCCCATGATTCGGAAAACGGCGGCCGCACGACAACGACTCGCGAACCATCTTTCATATCGTTTACCTTATATCCATTCGCTTCGGACAATTGTCCAGGGTAATTGTATTTGTAGATGTTCTGACAAACACGCCGAAGCTCATCCGTTGAACCAAATCCCAGAAAAGAGAAATGGATCGACTTCCCTTTATAAAAGACCCAAACGCTATCATGCGAAACAGAAAATTTGGATTTTACATTACCCAGGGACCTCAATGTACTTTTGTCAATCCGCTCATGTGAACATCCACCGGATACTCCACCGGAAACGCCGTCAATCTGCATATCCCGAATTTCATCAATAACACCAAAGCCCTTGTAGTGCTGATAAATACGTTGAACAACAACTTCCAATTTGTCTTCAAAGGCAAGAGATTTTATTTCTTTGCAATAGATCTTCTTGATTTCATCAGCAGTAATGATGTAAGAAGGTGTGTCCCCTTCTTCTATTACATACTTAATCGTATCCAGCTTATGCTTCTCAATAAGACGGGTAAGGCCTGCACATGCATATTTTTTTTTGAACGTATGCAATAAAATGTCGAATTGATCCTGCGGAGTAAGAAGGGCGGGGGTATCAAACGGAATTGCGAGATGAATTTTGCTGTTATTCAGTTGGTATACGGAAGTAAGTAAATCACTTATCATGCGCTTTACGAAAATTTTATCCTGCAAGTCGCCATGCGCGCATCCTTTAAGAGCTCTTTTAAGCTCCAACCGTTTATTAAGGCTGCGCCGGTGCTCTTCTTCTGACAAGCGAAGCTCGCTCTGAGCCCCCGCTGTTATTTCAGTAAAGGTATCTCTAATAAATTGTGCCATGCTATCCAAAGAATACTGTTTATTCTGGATCGCAATAACATCGTCTTTGTGACGCAAATAGCCAAGCCGCAAATAAATAAGTCCGATTCCCAGAATCAATACCATGCCAAGGAATGCGGCATTTACATTTCCAGTCGACATGCCCCGCTAGGCGCCCCTTTCCTGAAGAAGGTTCGTGTCCACACCCAGTTCATTAAGAAGCGCTTTGGATAATCGCCTCACTTCGGTAATGAATGCATACGCCGGGTGTTTTGAGCCCACGTTCCGGTTGCGCAGGAAAAACTCCAGAACGTTTTTCTCATTACTCGCATCAAGAAAGCCGGTGAAATGCGGAACCGTATAAATCGGCTGTTTCCATTTGTATTTTCTGGCTATATTCACGGCATTGTATTTTGAGTTTTCGTCATAATTACCCAGTACAAGTACCAGTGGTTTAATATGAAGTCCTTCTACCCAAAGTTCCTTGTCAAAGTACCGTTCCAAAATATCTATGTTCTGGCTGAGGTTAACCACGATCAAATCAGAGTTTCTGAGAATAGCCGCTGCTGCCCCATCATCGGCTTCATCCCCTACATCAACGAAGGTGACGTCATAGTAACGGCTCGCACTTTTTACAATATAAGGGAGTGTGTCCTCGCGGCATAAACTCGATTCATATTCCCCCTTTCTCGATCCTGGCAGGAGATCAAGACGATCCTTCACAATCGGCTTCGTATAATCCTGTATCCGCTCAGGAGTCAGCTTGTCACTCTCCAGCAGCCGCTCCAATGCACTCATTCCATATTCGCAAAACGACACTAGATTGCCTTCGCCCGCCCCAGAACGGCTAAAGGCATTCTCCATGGCCGTCTTTGTCCTTCTGGTATGGGTTATCATGATGCGTGCGAAATAATCCAACGCGATCATAGTAGAAACGGCAAGGACATTAGACGTCGCTGCTCCATGTCCGCGGGCCGGTGCCCAAAATGCAACTTGGCTCATCTTATTTCCTCCTCATAGCCTGTTTTATCATCCGTTTAAGGACTGGCTCATCCTCTCCGGTTATTTCGTGTGCAACAGACAGAAGCACTCTGCGATAGCTTCTTGACATTCGTCTTAGTTCTATGACTCCTTGATGACCGCTGTCAATCAGAGCGGCAAGATCAACCTCGTCAAACGGAAGCGAATGGTAAAGTTCAGGCCTTTTGAACGGAAGAGGGGCCAGAATCCTATCAACATAATCTTCACCGATGGTACAATCCACTGTATTCCTTATAACGACGGTACTCTTCACGGAAGGCAGAATGCCTGAAGCATCCATATTCCGAATCAGATTTACCGTCCTATGAAGTGTAAACTTATCATATGCTGTCGTTATGTAGAGACCATCGAACTTGAGGCTTCTCCCTTGGAGCTTATCCAAAAACTCAGGTTGATCCGTGTCTACCAGCACGAGTTCGTATTCCTCAAAAACGAGCTCCAGCTCCTCTAAATGACTAATTACACTGCCAAGTGTGGGAAAAAGACAGGCCACATCAAAACCGCCGAAGCGGATAAGTGATGGCCCTTCCTCAGAAGCTACGATACAGGTGATCCTGCCGGATGCTGTTCCGTCAACCAGCAGCACACGTTTGCCCGCTATGGCAGCAAGGCGGCATATACCTAACAGCAGATCACTGTGTTCGCTTGCACCAATACAGAGCCGCTTCATTAAACCTGCCTCCTTTCATGAATTATGGCTCTGATCTGCCCGAAACAGCTTCTCTCAGAACATCTTCCTGCTGCTGCCGGACTTCCGAAGGGACCGTCTCAAGTGCAGGGGTCTCCGGCGGCTCCCCAGAGCCTGCTGGAGGATTATCCGTAGAGCGGGCGGAACCGGCTGATTTACCTGACACACCGGTACTGCTAGACCAGCTGGGCGATGCCGAATCTTTGCCGGCTCCTCCGGGCGACCTAACTGATGGCGCTTGTACGGAACCGGATCTATTCGCGTCTGATTCAGTCGGAAGACTTGACTGGCTGCTGCTGATTTTCTCCTTCTGCGTCTCGTCCATCCCCCGCAGATCTTTATCCAGAAGCTGACGCATACTTTTAGCCAATTCGAACTTGGCTTTTTCCAGTACATTAGGGTCCGTCCGGAGCAAATCGAGTACTTTTAAATTAACCGGATAGGTAGGCACTGCCTCCTCCTGCATCATGGGCTCTACATAAGTCAGTGCATACAATTTGGCCTCCTGCAAATAAGCGTCGACAATAGCGCTGGACATGTCCAAAATTTCTTTCTCGTCCATCTTCATCCAGAGCGTACCCTCCTGCACATCATCTACATGCTTTTTGGCCATCACGATATAATCTTGGCCGGTAGGGAAACGGATCCGGACATCCACAACGTCGTCCTTTTTAAGCTTGCTCGGCAAACCTATGATTTTAAATTCCTCATGTCTCAGATCCTTTGGTATAACCCCCTCCTCATGCAGCAGCGATGCCAGGACCGGTGTATTCTTTCCTGCCGCTACTTTGAACGACTTGCCGACAACCTTCAGTATGTCCTCTTCAGCGTAAGCCGGGGCTTCCGATTCGGGTATGTCTTTCTCGATAACGTCGGCTTCCGTCAACTTGTCCCCCGCCTCAACGTCTCTGCTGAGCACGAGTACTTTCCTGCTGCCAATATCCTTCGAAACACCTTTTGCTTCTGCAAGTTCCGCTTCATAACGCTCTTGGACCTGCTCCAACTCCTTGCGGTTCTGAAGTCCGCCGTAAATTAAAACTCCTGCTGCTATCAAACCCGCCGCTAGCGCTCCCGTCAAACCGGCGTACAGCAAATGTTTAGTTCTTTGCCGAATGACAGACACATACTCTCTCCTTTCCTGTTAAAAGGCTCTAAACCATTTAAAACGTAATAGACTTGATTTTTTCTTCCGTCGCTCCGCAAGCCCCAGCCACTCTTCGAGTATGACCGCTGTATCTTGTTGATGGCAGAACGGATCGGAATGAACAGGCAGAGCGATTACCCGGTATTCCGGGAGCAGACTGCGTAAATCACGGATCATCGACTTGGAAGCAAAAGGTACGAAGAGACTGCAATGGGCAGGCTCAAGTTCAGGATAGGCTTCAAAGAAAGATAAAATGTCTGCCCGCTTCCATTCTGCACCGGTGCTTACAACGATTTGCACAGCGGCCCGCATAAATTCTCCAAACCACTCGGTCTTCGTATAACTCCCGAGATCAAGTACGATAAAATCATACGGTCCCGACAACAAAGCAATCATATCGAGCCCGTCATCCGCTTTGGCATACCGCACCCCCCGCAGGTTAAAGGCAGGACGGTCATAAATCGGTTCTTTGACACCTTCATATGTGCACTCAATCCGGCTGAAGTCGCCCGAATCATTGGCTTCTACAAGCGCTACATTCCGGCGCTTACGAGCTAGAAAATGCGCCACGAGTACAGCAGTATGGGTACTCCCCGTACCCGGTCCTATTCCGCTAACAGCGATTACGACAGGACCCAGATAAGACCGGGAAGAAGCCGTCATGCTGTCTTCCTGCAGAAGAGTGGCCGATACACGTTCCAGCTCCTTTCTCAGCTCACGGGCATTGGAGTAGCGCCTGGCCGGATCTGTCATAAGCAGCTTATCTACGATATCAGACAAATCGTGTGACACATCCTCATTCATATCCGAAAGAGGCTTATTCGAAGAATAGGAATATTTGCCGCCGCTGAGCAGGAAATATAGCACGGCTCCCAGCGAATACAGATCCGTCCGCCGGTCAGTCTGCTTGTGCTCGAACTGTTCCGGTGCAGCAAAACCTATCGTTCCCACTTGAACGGTATCCAAGTTTCCGCCTGTCTTGTAATGTCTGGCGATGCCAAAATCAATAAGCCGCACATGGTCCTGGCTGTCAATCATAATGTTGGACGGCTTCAGATCCCTGTAAATCATAGGAACAGGCAGCTCATCATGCAGATAATGAAACAACTCGCAAAGTTGTTTGGCGATAGCTAACGCTTCCGTGACTTCTACACGCTGTCCGAGCCTTATAAACCGGGCGGCAAGCGTTTCTCCTTCAATGTAATCCATCACAAGGTAACTATAGCCGTCCTCGCATGGCGGAAAATAATCCACAATACCGGGAAGATTCCGATGATGCAGGCGGATTAACATTTCGGCTTCATCAATAAACCTCTGATAATCATGCAAGACGTGCTGTGTTTCTTTAATGGCCCAGCGCTTGCCCCTCAGCTTCAAATCCTCGGCTAAATACACGGTTCCCATGCCACCCCGGCCGATTACGGATAATACCTTATACCGTCCGCTAAGCACGGTACCGGTTCCAAGCCTGCTATGACCTGGCCCCACCTCTCATCACCCCCTTCAGATGTTAAAAGCACAAAAAACCGCCCACGACATGCTGTATGCATGTACATGGGCGGTTCTTCCGCACCCGATTCATTCAGTTCCTCATTAAGATAACATATCTTGCGTTATTGTACAACAATATTTTCCATCTCTGTTAACCCGGGAGTTCAGTATCCAGTATCGCACTAGGCTCTATCCTTACATTTCAAGCAAAAGCATTTCTCGTCTTAGCTCTTCAAGTTTTTCCTTCGAATCGACTATGGTCTTGATATCGCCGTCCTGCAGGGCTTCCGAGAGTACGGCAAGCTCGTAATCCAGTTCAAGTCTCAGGACGGGAATACGTTCTTCCGGACGGTTGGAGCGGAACGCCTGGAGCATTTCTTCGAAGGTAACTACAGGTTCTTTCTGAAAAAGAACCTTATGCTCAATACCCGAAATCTCAACCATTCGGATTATCTCTCCGAACATGATGTTTTCGATCAGAATCTGGCGGTCTCTGAAACGCTTAACGACAGCATGTCCCCGTGTATCTCCAATTAATTTTTCCATCATTTCAGCTAGTTTTTCATCTTTAAACGAGTAATTGCCGACGATTTTATAACGTTCCCCTATCCGTTCGAATTTCAGTTTAACCAATTTTCTTCCGGAGCGGATTGAAATAATGAACTGATGATCATTTTCGTTCCAATAAAGCGAGTATCCTTCTTGAATGAGCGCTTTTATAAACTGCCGGATGAGCCGGCGGTCGAACCGCAGTTCAAGGTTGCAGTATTCGACTTCGTTATTTTTGCTCACGGCAATCCCCTCCCGGAACACTTCGATTGGCTTGATCAGTTTTTGACAGAAATTTCAGACAACTTAATGTTTACTTCATCTTATTATGTATCATATGATTTCGCTACTTGGATATTGTCAATTATTTACCCCATTTTGGCACAAAAATAACGCTCTATTTTTGCGCACCCGGCATAGACAGTACACCAACCCGTTTATTTAGGAACGTCTGCAGCTCCAGCCACATCCTCCATCCTTCTGCTGAGGACGTTCTTCATCTCACAGGACCCCGGGTACAATCCGGGCATTCGCTTGACGCCAATGTCTTTGGGAGAGCTTTCAAACAAAAAAATCGCCCAGGAATATTCCTGAGCGAGGGGACAGCTGCTGCTTTTAATAATTCGGGGTTGGAACAAGATCGCCGATAAGTTTCTTAGAATAGCTTCCGACTACATAATAATCCTTTTTCAGCTCAGTCAGCTGGAGATAAATATCGTAATAAGTACCATTCTCAGTTACTAAATAGCGATAGTGGTTTTCTTCTTCCAGCTTTTCTATGAAGATGGGATTGTGGTAATAATATTTATCACCAATTTTGTAATTAGACATATCTTTCACATAACCGCGTAAGGCTATAATTTTGAAATCATCCTTCTCCCCGGCAATAAGGGGCATTTCCTCTCCATAAGTAAGCAGCGGCGTTTCTTTCCAGGCTTTCTGGAGCTCGGTCTCGTTGACATACAGCTCACCCGTATATTTTTCTTTTGCCTTATGCAGTCCTTTAGTATCGATCCCCATCTGCTGAACATCCTTCAAACGATAGTACATTCCCCTCCCCATATTAATCAGAACGGGATAATTGCCGCCCAGATATCTCACCATATAGGCCGAAGGATTCTCAAGCTTGATTTCATCAAAAACGACATCATCGGGATCATCGGGCTGCTGCGGATAAATGCGATTGTTTATGTAAATGGTTTTTTTGTATTCGTCCCAATTTACGGTTGCACTCAACCGGGACGCAATCTCTTTTAACGGCAAGTAGCTGTTATTATCATAGATCAGAACCGGATTGCTTAAATTCGCTGGCACCCCATTTACGACTACACTAAAATCACTCCGTAAGTAAGCGGTCACTTTCTGTATCCAGTCGTCCGCATAGACCCCCGCAGCAAAGGATACGCTCATTAAACCTGCGGCTGCCGCAGCAACCATTCTTTTACGTATAGGACGCATTTTCATTCTCCCTTCACATTCAAACCGGTGCCTCTGCTGTTCATACCGCCCGGTTATGCCGAATTCAAACGTTTATGGTATAGTAAAAACAATGCAGGCCCAGCTCTGCGCAATCATATTTCTCAAAACATCCGCAACCATGATAGGAGGATTTATGTCTAACTCCAGCACTCTTCATCCCGATTTCAAGGGATTTAACTCTAATGATTTCGCCACCTTTAGTATCGACGGGCTCGATGAGCGCATGCAAGCCATCCAGGAAAGAATCCAGCCCAAATTCAAAGCAATCGGTGAAGCTTTATGCGATGAAATCGCTATGCAGGCAGGCACCGAAATGTATCTTCATATTGCCAAGCACGCACGCCGTACTGTCAATCCCCCCAAAGATACGTGGCTTGCGGTTGCAGCGAACAAACGCGGTTATAAGCAGCATCCGCATTTTCAAGTCGGTCTGTTCGATGATCATGTATTCCTATGGTTTGCGCTTATTTATGAGCTGCCGGACAAACAGGCGATAGCCGAGAGATTCCTGGCGAATAAGCAAGCTTTGTTTGACAGTATACCGGAGGGTTATGTATTTTCTTTTGACCATACTCAGAAAAAAAGCTTCTCTTCGGACGAAATTTCGCTCGAAAGCTTTGGTGCCTCTCTCGTACGTCTGAGGGATGTTAAGAAAGCGGAGTTCCTGGTAGGCAGACACCTCTCCTCCTCTGATCCGATCCTGACTGATGGAGAGGCTTTTCTGACACTTGCAAAAGAAACGTTCCACACTTTAATGCCGTTTTACCGTACAGCCCGGGGATAATCCCGGGCTCTTCTTTTTATATCGGCACGAAGGGGTTGAGTATGAAGCGGCTCCGCCGAATATGACTGGATCTGCCGTTTAAACTTTACGTGTTTATCAATATTTTAGCGTAATCTGGGAAACACTAGAGCAGACATCCATTTAAAGGAGGTTCTTCTATGGTTTCCTTGCCTAAAAATAAGCTTGCAGGAACGCTTGCGCTTGCTTTTCTACTCGGTTCTCTGTCACTTGGTGACAAAGAAGCCTTTGCGCTTGAAGAACGGGGGGACGATGCCCATTACGGGAAACACCCTGCTGCAAATCATCCCGGTCGATCCGAAGAAAGCTCCCACAAAGAGCACGGTGTTGCCGGTTTGCCGATTCTTGATGAAGTTGCCGCTATTCTCGGCATACAAAATGCCGCTTTAAAGGAAACGCTCAGCAAAGGCAAAAGCCTGGCAGAGGCCGCCGCCGAGAAAGGGATCAGCGAAGCCGACTTAAACGCGAAGCTAACCGCACTGCGCAGCGCCAAGATCGATCAGGCTGTCAAAGAAGGCCGTCTGGATGCCGGGCGCGCAGCTCAAATGAAGCAGCGGATGACTGACCATCTTAAACGGATGCTGCAGGACAAAGCCCTGCTTGAACACCACGACAAGTTCCATGGCAAGGGTAAAGCCCGGTACGGACTCAAACCGAACCAGGATAAGCTTGCCCAGGCAATCGGGATCAGCCGGCAAGACCTTCAGCTCCAACTGAGTCAAGGCAAATCCCTTCAGCAGATTGCAGAGAGCAAAGGGATTACCAAACGACAGCTTATTGAACGGATTCAGAACGTCCTGGCCCCGGACCTGGAAAAATATATCCAGCAAAAAGTTCCAGCTGCAAAAGATTCCTAAGCGCACGCATTTACTACCAGGTTGACTTGCGGAGCATACAATCATATGTAGGATCACCAAAAAGCCGGGATTCCGCCTCCTGTCACAAGGCTAGCGAATCCCGGCTTTTTATCCTAAACAGCTCACATTCATACAGTTAGAGTACAGCATGATAAAGACGCTCAGTATACCGTAACATTCCCCGTATACAAGTTCCCGGCGGGAGTCCGGACATTCTGGCTCGCAAATGCCTGCGTACCGTTCGAAGCAGCAATAACATAAGCATTGGCGTTGTCCAAAAACAATTGGTTCCCGCTGAAATAGTTGTTAACACCCCAGCCTGCGACTATTTGATGCAGTTGAAAAGCATCCTTAATCAGCACATTGCCGCTCCGGTAGCCTGTGTTATTCCGTATTGAAGCGTCGTTTCCTTTGACATCAATAAAGCTGTCCGCATAATTCTCGCCACTGATGCCCGTACCGTTAAAAATACAGTCCTCCACGATTGTCCCGCTCGTCCGTTCCTTAATATCAATATGCTCCGCAGTTACGTTCGGTCCGAGCCTCACCCCGCGTATAACGGTATCATGCACAGCCTGGTTGTAACCCGATCCTTCAGCAGATCCCACATAGATGCCTTCCCCGAACCCTTTGTTCACTGTCCCCGTATCGTGTATATACGAATTTTCGATCCTGCCGCGAGAACTTCCATCCCGGAAATGTACGCCCTCATACCCTATTCCGTATACCTCAACCCCCGATATAAGCGAATCGTTAGAATGGTCGAGAATGATGCCCTTCTGTGCATTGGTAAATTTCAGATTACGGATAGTCCAGAAATCTCCCGTCACTTTCAGCGCGTAACCGCCCCCTGCCGAGTATCCCGAAATCACAGCCGGATTTGCTGCATCCTGGCTCTCGATCGTGATCCGGTTCAAGAGTGTCCCTTCTCCCGGTGAAGAGAAAGTGCCCGTGTAAGTGCCCGGAGCCAGCACGATCCGATCGCCTGCGGAAGCCTTCTTGAGTGCACTCTGCAGGCAGGAAGCGGTTGCACAGGATACCGTCCTAAGCGGCGCCGGCTCCTGCAAGACTGACTGCATCGCAACCGGCAGCGTTCTTAACTCATCCGGATTTGCTGCTGCGGCCGCCGCGGCCGTTTCTTCCGATCTAACCGCGACCCGATCCTGATCGGAAGAAACCGCTGCTTGCGGGTAACTCACAGCAGATACCGGCGATGTCAACAGGAGCAAACAGGCTGCTGCAATTATGTTTGTCTGCACCATAAGGGAATGAGACAATTTCCTCTTCATTTTCATAAGAATTCAAGCCTCCTTCTCTTCTATATTAGCTTCTACCTTCTCAGAAACTATTAAAGGCAGTCCCCTTACTACCATCAGCACCAAAACCACCCGAAATTCGTCATCCACCTCCTAAGGCTTCTATACAGTAAGCGCTTACTTTTATGAGAAATATCTGTTCGTCAGCTTTTACCATCCCCCCTCGTAAAAACACTTGTATTATAGCATCTTTCATAACCTAATTATTCCTTTTTTCTTTTAAGAAAACCGCCTTGGTGAAAAAAAACGTTTATTAAGCTATCGCTCCCCATTAGCGGAATGAGCATTAGTACATAAATTGTTAAAACTTACGTTTTTGATAGGGGATACCATCGCCATCTTCACAATAGGATTTGAGACTATAAAGGAAAATAGCCCAGTTGTAGTTACAGGAGCGATAAAATGGCGTTACTTCTTTCCAGTTCGAATGACGCAAAGTAATAAAAGACTTCCCGTTCTTCTCTTGAATATCAAAGGAAATAATCGTACCAATCCACTCAGGATCCGAATCTATACACTGCCAAACGACTTTTTTATTAGTGATCAATTCCTCTATTCTCATCTTAGTTACGTCATTGCTGCCGAATCGAAATTCATTAATAAAGCCAATCTGATTATTAATAATGAGTTCATTGGTCCATATTTCCGACAGTCCTTCAGCGGTGGTTAAAGTTTCATACACCTTCGACGCTGGAACATGTACGGTTTGCAAGTGCTCGATATTTGCCATGCCTTACTCCTTTCTAACTGCAATAATTTATGTTTGATGCTTATGATAACATAGGATGAATATAACAGTTTCTTTTGAATTGCTATATTGGATATTTGGTTGCAACACCTTGAATTCTCCACTATCAACATTAGAATTTAACATAGCCTTAAAAAAAACCTATTAAATAAAAAGAACGTCCACCGGCCGCGGGGCCGATAGACGCTCGCTTCCCTTTAAGTCAAGTTTGACTTTTAGCCAAGATACGCCACTGCAAAATGAGCAGGACCAGCAGGACCGAACCGCTTACCGTAAAAGGTACAGCCGGACCGAACGTGTCCCACAGCTTGCCCGATACAATCGGACCCACTACCATGCCCATCCCTTCAATCGTAAGAAAAAAGCCCCAGATCGCTCCACGCTTCTCTTTCGGAACCGCCGATGCGATCATGGCATTCCAAGAGGGGATAATGAGTGCGTAGCCGATGCCGAGCAAAATCACGAGCGCATATACGAAGGAATACTGGCGGATAAAACCTAGTGAGAGCAGCGCGGATGCGCTGCAAATCAAACCGGGTGCCAGCAGCAGTTTGACGCCGAAGCGATCGACCAGCTTGCCGACAGGAACGAGCAGCAGAACAGCAGCCCCTCCGCCAATAACAAGCAGCATACTGTATTGGGCCGGAGACAAATGCAAGACCTCGCGCGCGAAAAGAGTCAGGATGGGGGTCAGGATTCCAAGCGCAAAAGTCTGCAAGAACATCGCCGGATAAAGAAACCGGCTTACCTTCATTTCCCGCAGTGAGGACCGCACTTCCTGTAAATATTGAATAGCGCGTTTTAGGATCGGCCGACTCTTTGGGCGGGTACGTTCCGGTAGAACGCCTAAAGGATCGGCTCCGGCCTCCATGCTCATTACATTCGTCTGAAACCGCTTATTCTTTACTGCCACTGTCTGATCATGTTTATCCGCTTGTGAAGCATCTGCCGGACTTACGGTCTGCGGTTTTTTAGGGAGAAATACCGATACCAGAAGCACTACGCCCATGGAGATCAGCAGAACCCGATAGGCAGGACCGTAATTCGCTCCCTGAATGAAAAAATTAATAACAATAGGGCCTAGTCCGGTACCGGATAACCAGGCCATATAAACGATGCTCATGACTGTACCTTTCGCCTTATCCCCCGCTACTTCTGTGGTGCCCGCAATAACAGCGGGCCATAGTGGCGCTGTACCGATGCCGAGCAGAGCACAGGCTGCAACCATCCAGCCGTGGGCCGTAAACGTCGCCATGATGACGACAGCACTTCCTGTAAGCAAGATTCCCAGCAGCATAGAGAGTCGGTAGCCCGCCTTATCGAGCAGCCATCCGACAGGTGTCCGGAAGACGTTATCTCCAATATATTGGGCGGCCAGGGACCAGCCCACGACATAGGCCGTTGCGCCCAGTACGGTTGACATATAGACGGGTAAGATGGTAAGCAGCAGAGCGCCTTTGACAAATTCAACGAGAAACATAATAACCAGCAATTGAAAGACGAAAGGAGAAGTCACTCCCGCTCTTTTTTTCCATATCGCAAGATTCATCCGGTCTCCCCTTCTCCTTATATTTCCTGCTTTTTGTTAGTTTCTCCAACGGCAGGGCAAACTATTTTATAAAATACACTTGCATGCTTGTCCGTATTTGTTATACTCTAATTTGTTTGTTTATTCTCGGATTCGTATATACGATGTCCAGAAATTCCACTCAGAAGGGAAGGGTTGCCGGATGGAACACCATCGCACGCCCCTATTCTCGGCACTGCGCTCGCATGCGGAGAAAAATCCGATCCAATTCCATATTCCAGGTCACAAAAAAGGAGTCGGGATGGATCCTGAATACCGGGAATTTCTCGGCGATAATGCACTATCCATTGACTTGATCAACATTGCTCCCCTGGATGACCTTCATCAACCTACGGGCGTTATAGAAGAAGCTCAAAAACTTGCGGCTGACGCATTTGGAGCCGATTACACGTATTTTTCCGTTCAAGGTACAAGCGGGGCCATCATGACTATGATCATGTCCGTTGCGAGTGAAGGCGATAAGCTCATCATTCCCCGGAATGTACATAAGTCTGTTATGGCCGCCATTATTTTCGCCGGTATCAAACCGGTCTTTATCTCTCCCGCACGAGATGCCAATCTGGGTATCGACCACGGGATCACAACCAAATCTGTGCAGAGGGCGCTAGAAAAACATCCGGATGCCAAAGGTGTTCTCGTCATAAATCCGACCTATTACGGCGTTTGCACCCATCTTTCGGAAATCGTCGAGCTGGTTCATAGTTATGACATTCCGGTGCTTGTCGATGAAGCCCACGGGGTGCTCATTCATTTCCATGATAAACTGCCCATGTCTGCTATGGAAGCCGGTGCAGATATGGCCGCTACAAGCGTACACAAACTGGGCGGCTCCTTAACGCAAAGTTCCGTTCTGAACATTCAAGGCAGCCGTGTCAATCCTAAGCGTATCCAGACGATTATGAGCATGATGACGACCACGTCCACTTCTTATATACTTCTGGCTTCCTTGGATACCGCACGCCGTCATCTGGCGCTGAACGGGCACCAGCTCGCGGAGAATACGATTGCTCTTGCGGAGTACGCCCGCCTAGAGATTAATAAGATTCCCGGGCTGTATTCATTCGGAGAAGAAATTCTTGGAACGGAGGCCACCTACGCTTACGATCCGACGAAGGTGACCGTTCATATCCGGCATCTCGGAATCACTGGTTACGATGTAGAGAACTGGCTCCGGGACCATTACAATATTGAAGTTGAGCTTAGTGATATGTACAATATCCTGTGCCTATTCACTCCCGGAGACACCAGAGACAATATCGAAATTCTTCTTAAAGCTTTAAAGGAATTAGCCGCTGAACATTATACGGAGGATGCACAAGACGAATTAATCGTCATTATCCCGGAAATTCCTCAACTCTCCCTCATTCCGCGTGATGCTTTCTACGGAGATACGGAAATTGTTCCCTTTAAGGAATCAGCGGGAAGGATTATTGCGGAATTTATTTATGTCTATCCGCCGGGTATACCTATTCTGCTGCCGGGTGAAGTCATTTCACAGGAAAATATCGATTATATCATCGAGCACGTTGAAGTGGGTCTTCCAGTGAAGGGTCCTGAAGATCGCAGCTGCCAGTTCGTCAAAGTCATCGTTGAAACCCAAGCGATTTTCTAACAGACAGCCCAATTGTAAAAAATGACCGCTAATGCTATGATGTGGGGGATTGCTGTCAGGAGGTGCCGTTATTTATGAGTCAGAGCGCATTTATTCGTTTTGTCACAGGTTCCACCCTATCTTCCCTCACGTTAGAAGAACTGAAGGAACAGCTTTCCCAGTACAAACTGCAGCTGGCCCGAACTGGTGAGCAGCTCGGATGGGAGTACGACGCTGCGGGTTTTCCTTATACGATGGAAACCCCGCCTGAGGCGGAAGGCAAATGGTTTTATTTAAAAGGAACCTCTTCCCGTTACCGGAATATCGTTCTGGGTGTCGGTTCCCGGATAAAGGAAGACAAAGAACAGCATTATGTTCAGGTTGTTCTTCCGGACACGTCATCACATGGCGACAAATCCAAAGGCAACGAACTCTGCAAGTATTTGGCCCGCCAATGGAAAGCGGAACTGGAACTATTTAACGGTCGCACCATGTTTTTTAACCCGCGCAAATAACATCCAAGCATCAACGCAGAAATCCCTCTTCCTGTCAGGCAGGAAAAGGGATTTTTTATTGTACGTGCAGCTGGGCTTCACGAACTCATGCATGGATACCCGCAAACTATTCGCGGTTCTCTTCTTCAATAATTTTGTTATAAACAGTTACGACGCGTTCCCATTCTTCTTCATCCTCAATGTTTACCAGGTAAGCATCATCGTTTTCTTCTTCTACACGGAAAATAACGCCATCCGCTTCAGGGTCATTCTTGTCGAGAAGAACCGCATAAAGCTGTTCCTTGGATTCGAAGGTATAGACCATGACCATCTCATGCTCTTTACCTTCTTCGTCCGTTACTATAAATACACTCTCTTCATGCTCATGATCGTGGTCATGCCCGCATCCGCAATCCTCGCCATGCTCGTGTTTGTGATCGCTCATCGTAGAACCTCATTTCGTTTTTCAATTTAATTTAATGCTTATAAAGCGTATCTCGAACGTATCGTAACATGGAATATCAGACAGGTCAAACCCCTTCTATCACGAGGGTTCTATGCTGAATTTATACGTTTCCGGTAAAAATAATATTTTTTCCAAAAGACCGATTCACAGGAATGAATTGCGGTTAATGGGAATTACAGGAATAAGCGTGCGGCAGGTTCCAAAGGTTTGTCCTTCGTGTGAACGGAACCAAAAAAATCCAGGACACGTCCAGCATATTCCTCGGGCAGCATCTGATAGGAACCAACATGAGGCGCGCCGACAGTAGGCCAGAATTCAAACCGATCCTGATGCCGCTCCCATAATTGTTCCGATGAGTTCTGCGGTATGGCCGCGTCATCCCGGCTGTGAATAAAGAGGACTGGCCGTGGATAGATCGCCTCTACTGCAGACATAGCATCCACTTCCTCCGGATCAATCTTAAGCAGCGGAGGGAACAGACTCAGAATAAGAGGTGTAAACGGAAAGTTCGGAAGTCCGGACCACACCGGTAAATTCGTCTTCAAATATTTTTTCAAATGGTGAAAAGGACTATCCGCAATTACGGCTGCCACATTCTGGTGTTCAGCCGCTGCGAGCAAAGACGTAGTCGCTCCCATAGAAAAACCGATTAAACCTATGGGTTGCGCCGAAAATTTATCCGATATCCAATCAATGGCTCCGAGGAGATCCCGCTTCTCATAATAACCGACCGAAGTCATGGTCCCTGAAGATTTCCCTGAATTCCTGAAATCAAACAGAAGTACCCGGTATCCGGAACGGACAAGCGTGTTTGCAAGTGCGAGAGCAGGCAGACCGCGCTCCAAGCGATTACCGGCATAGCCATGCGCGAAGATAATCGTCATAACCGTTTGATCACAGCCATTCTCCTCGGGAGAAATCAGCCAGCCGCTCAGCACCATTGAATCTGTACGGCTTGCAAATTCTACATCCTGGTAATTCAGCCCATAGGTTTGAGGCGAATCATCTACAGGCTGCCTCCTCGGATGTGTAAGCTGCCATCCTACATAGGCGGAAATCCCGACAGAACCTACTATTACAAAGGAGATGAGCGCAGCTGCACTCCACAAAACCCATGACATATCTTCTGTTCCTCTCCAACTTGTTTAGCTAAGCTCAACTGCAAATAAACGAATACCCGGCATCCATCCCTTTATGACACACTCATTTCTACTATAGGAGGAGGTTTCACGTATTATGTCCATCCCATTCACACTAGATCTGGAGATCGAGCAATTAAAAGGTGTACTGTCGTTTATGGCTGCTAAACATAAATATAATATGAATCATCCCAAAGTAGTGGAAATCAGCCAGCAATTAGATGGTCTGATTGTAGAGTCCATGAAAAAACGGGCCGCCTGTTAATCAGGGCACAAGCCCTGAAATAACGGCGGCAGGTTAACAGTCTTCTATGAATTCATCAATTTGCGGTACTGCACGTACATGGCAACCCTCCACGGGAGGAGCATGCCAAATGCAAGAATGAAGAACACGGAAGCGGTTTGATAGACGCTGATAAATTCTTCCACGTAACCGTGGAGCAGCATCCGAATAGCGAGCAGGATGATCAAAATAAACAGAAAAGCTTTGGAACGGTGAAGATAAACATAATCACCCTGCTTGGTAAATCCTGAACTGCGGATCAGAGGGTAGGCAAACACGACTGCCCCTACTGCAAAAGCAAGTAATCCCCACGTCACCGGTATGCGTGTCATTGGAGCCACAAACATAAGAAAGCCTGTGCTCATTCCAATGGGCGGCATTAATATCTTCATCGCATTCACAGGCCGCTTGGATGCCTTCATCCGGATAGCAAGAACAAGAAGCGCCATACCCAGCGTACCGAACAGTGAAATCGCTTGTAAATTTGACCCCAGAGATAATGCCATCTTAACCCCCTACTTTCCTTACCTAATGCCTCTTCACCTTCCATTATATCACTGCCGCCCTCCGTACAGAAGTCGTATCCTACAAAACTTTTACAGAATGAAAGCGGTTGAAATCCAACTTTTTCCGTGCTAGAGTTGTGAAAGAACGTATCTCTAGAGAACGGAGGCCGTTTTGTGAGCTTACAGCTGCAAATGATCGGAACCGGCAGTGCTTTTGCCAAGAAATTCTATAACAACAATGCACTCTGGACCTGCAACGGATTTACGCTTCTGGTGGATGCGGGCAATACAGCTCCCCGCGCGCTCCATGAGTTGAACATTCAAGTGAATGAACTCGGAGGCGTACTGATTACCCATCTTCATTCCGACCATGTCGGCGGGCTTGAGGAACTTGCCTTTCAAATGCGTTACAAATACGGACGTAAATTAAAGCTCTATCTTCCCGCCGCGTTGGAAGAGGCTATTTGGGAACATACACTCAAAGGCGGAATGGAGAATGCGGGTGAGGAATTGTCCGGCTTAACGGATTACTTCGAAGTCGAGCTCCTACATGAAGGGCATCCTGTCTCTATCCATGAAGGCCTGCAGATCGAAATTATGGAAACCCCTCATATTACGGGAAAGAAGAGCTTCTCTCTTTTTGTAAACGATCAAATTTTTTATAGTGCCGATATTCGTTTTTGCCCGGAACTGCTTACCCGGGAAATCATCCACAAACGCAAATGCAAACGGATTTTCCATGACTGCCAGCTTGAGAGTCCGGGTGTCGTGCATGCTTCGCTCGAAGAACTGCTGACCTTACCCGAGTCGGTGCAATCCCGGATCTATTTGATGCATTACGGAGATAGTATGCCTTTGCATGTGGGCAAATCAGGAAAAATGACTTTTATTAAGCAGCACCAAATCTATACTTTATAGAGAACGGAACCAGGTGTACGCACCTGGTTTTACTTATTGAAACAATTTTAATAAGTCTTTCGACCTAGTTCTTTGAAACTAACAGGTCCTATACTGCATCCACTGCTAACCAGTCGAATCCCTGATGAGATGCTTACAAGACCTGCCAAGAGGTGGATTTCTATATGTACAAATGGTTCGTGGCCTCTTATGCTTCCGTTATTACGGTTCTATCTCTTTCTTTCGGTCTGGCACTGCATAATTTACTGCTGATCGGGCTGTGTATCCTTCTCATTCTAGCCCATTTGACGAAAGAACCTTCTCTGTATGTATCTTTATCCAAACTCGCTCTGCTTATTATGTTTCACTGGATTTCCCAGACGGACTGGTGTTTTTCCCTGTATATACTGATCCTTACCGCTGATTTACATGACAATAAATCGAAATCAACCATCTGGACTCTAGTCGGGCTTAATATGATTTTGTTTCCGATCATTTCTAAAGCCGTCGTCCATTCATTCACGACATTTTCGACACTATGGGGACTTGTTCTCTACGTAACGAATTCCGCCGTATTCATTCTCATTTCCGTCACGCTTATCAGCTCGATTAAACAAGGAGAAAAACTGGCGGGAGAACGAAAAAAATTAACTACTCATGATGCATTGACCGGTCTTCCGAATTACGAATCCTGTCACAAGCAGTTAAAGGACCTGCTTCATAAGGAATCGCACGTCATGTTCATCCTGATTGATTGTACCGATTTAAAGGCCATGAATAAATCACAAGGATTTCAGGCCGGGAATTTAATTCTGAAGCAGGTGGCCGACCTTCTGCAAATCAAGTTCTCGGAAGCTTTCTTCATTTCCCGATATGGCGGAGATGAATTCGCTGTAGCGTTAGCTTACACAGAACAGGAGCAGATGCTCCAGTATATCGAACAGCAGCTCGGCTCCGAACTCCCCAAATTAACGGGCATACAAATTACATACGGAAGCGCCGTTCTAACCGATAAGGGCGGAACTAAAGATGATCTCATACTGCTTGCAGAGAACAATTTATTCCAGATGAAAAGAGAGATGTGGCTTAAACGCGAGGAACATATGCTGCGTTCTGAAAAGCTAAGGATCGTGGGGGAGCTTGCCTCGGGTATGGCGCATGAAATTCGCAACCCGCTTACGACGATTAAAGGCTTTCTGCAAATTTCAAAATCAAACGGTTACAACATCGAGAACTGGTACCCGCTAATTATGGATGAAATCAGCCGGATGAGCGAGCTCACTGCTGAGTTCCTGCAATTCTCCAAGCCTCATGCCGTTCATTTCCGCGTGCAATCTTTCCAGGTATGCATTCAGCGGGTAATTTCACTAACGTTGTCTGAAATGAGCCGGTTCGGTCATGAAGTTGTGTACGTGCCTCCCCAAGAACCGATGAATATCTGGATGGATCAGGATAAAATGATACAGCTGCTCATTAATTTGATCAAGAACGCCTACGAGTCCATGGAGGACAATAAAAAAGTAATCATCCGCCTTTATCCGCGTGATTACTATGTTGTCCTTGAGGTAGAGGACCAAGGCTCCGGAATTCCACCGGAGCAGCTTGATCAGATCTTCAACCCTTTCTATACGACGAAGGACAGTGGAACAGGCCTCGGCCTCTCTATCTGTCACAAAATCGTACAGGATCACGATGGGACAATTGAGATCGAAAGCACTGTGAATAAAGGAACCCGCTTCATTATGACATTTCCGATGGCGAGCCCGGAAGAATCCAATCCAGCTTATTCTTCACGCAAGAAAGACGCGGTATAGAAGCTACAGCGACTTGATCATTCGTACATGAGGTATTCCCGCATCATCGAACGGTTCCTCCGAAATCGTCTTGTACCCCATCTTCGCATAGAAAGACTCGGCCTGGCATTGTGCATCGAGAACCGCTTCCCTAAAGCCGAGTTCTTTGGCGTGGAGCTCCATGCCTGATACCAGCTTTGAACCCAGGCCCGTCCCTCTGAAAAGTTTGCGTACCGCAATACGCTGCAGCTTGGCCCGGCCTTCCCCGTAGTCTTTCCAGCGTGCTGCCGCCACCCCTTGATTATCTTCCCGGATAAGGACGTGATACCCGCTTGCCGGGGAAGCATCTATTTCGTCAATCTCCAAATCAACCGGAACCTGCTGCTCGATCACGAATACTTCCTTGCGGATATCCAGACATTCCTTTAACTGCTCCTGATTAGTTACACGGATGAATTCCATTGCTGTGTATCTCCTTTTCTGAATGTTACGAGATACTATAGCTTATTTGAGACCGCATTGTCCAGGCGATCATCCGGGTCAGCACCTATCGTTTCTATCCCGGCGATATAGTATAATAACTGATGAGGGTCATCATTGATCACGTTATTAGCCCGTAAAGGAGCCTGATTCATGAACATTGCTTTTTTCCTGCTTCCCAAACAGGAAGTCATTACGACGACGATTGATGCTACACTCCGCCAGACGCTAGAGCGTATGGAATATCACCGGTATACAGCAGTTCCTATCCTCACGGAGGATGGAAAATATATGGGAACGATAACTGAAGGAGACCTGCTCTGGTATTTCAAAAATACACCGGGCGTTACATTCGATAATGCACATCGGCATACTCTTAAAGAAGTACCGCTTCGTATGAAAAATAAACCGGTTCATATTCATGCTAACATGGAAGATCTGATTGATCTCTCCAAGGTGCAGAACTTTGTACCGATCGTAGACGACTCCGGTAATTTTATCGGAATTGTAAGACGGAGCGATATTATCGAATATTGTGCCAAACAAATGTTTCAAGCACCCGTTTAATTTGTTAACGGGACGACTGGCCGGCGCCTCTCTCTGAGAGGCTTTTTCTATAGGGACCCTGACTCTGGTGGGAATTAACATGGAAATCAGGAGGCAGGAGGCGGAAGATATGTAAGGGGAGGACCCGAAGCCGGGCGACGATCCGCACTGTGCTGTACAAATCGTCTGGATAAGTCTTAACTATAAAGAAATAATAGACATTTCATCTGAAGGTTTGTTCTCATACGGATCGTATCCGTGACACTGATTTCTCATTTCCGGTTTGTAAATCTGCTCTGATTTCGTCTGCTGTTCTTTTGCCAGCCAAGCCTCCAACGATTCGGAGCGTAATCCAAGCTGTGTGCTTATGATTCGAATATCCAAATTTCTCATACTCCCAGCTCATCCTCTCAATAGTCCGGTTCAGGCAGGTCAAGCCCCAGCGAGTAAACAACACTATCATTACTTTATATGGACTTCCGTGAACTGTAAATAAGTGTATCTTGTCGAATTCTCTAAAGAATGGATCAATGAGTTTCCCTCTTTTTTCCCAAGAAAAAAAGCCGCTCTCACGGCTTCATACCTGTCGAATTGTTCAAGAAGATGTCTTATTCTGACTGACAAAATCAGCAGTCCAGTCAATCATTCCATTCATCATATACAAAATCAAATTAACGACATCCTTCTCCGTCAGCGATCCGTTAGTCTGATCCGAAACCAGCCTCGTTGTTTTTCTTTCCAGTTCCTCCACCATGCTTTTGATGACATTCAGATCGTCTGCCATCGCGGATACACCGGAACCGGAGCTTTGACTGCCGTTCTGCTGATTCTGCCCCTGATTCGCCCTCTGCTGCTGTCCTTGGTTCTGACCTGTAGCCGATTGATCTTGAGCAGAACCCTGCTGGCTTCCGGATGAAGAACTCTCATTCGGGGCGGATTGTTTTTGTCTAGTCGATGAACTGCGCCGGGTCATCTGCCCTGATGAGCTCTGAGCCTGGTTATCATTCCCTTGCTCCAGATCGCCCGCCTCGGACTCGTTATTCCCGGCATCCTGCGAGCCGCCGGCAGAATGATCAGCCCCGCCTGAGCCGGACGAGCTCGAGGAAGACTGACGGTCCGAACGATCCGGGCTATCCGCAGAACCCTGCCCGTTATTTCCTTGCTGTTCGTTGTTCTGGATCATTTTCTTTAACTGCTCCACTTCTACAAGCAGCATGTCGTTTTGTCTGGATAAATCATCCATTTGTTGTTTGAGTTCTTGTGTCTTGATCATGCTTGCCTGCCTCCATCAGCTAGCCAATTATGGCCTATTTGCCGCTCGAAATCGTGCCGCATGCGATACGATTGCCCGAGTTTCCAGCCGGATCAGACTTCATATCATCCTGCTTCTCATGGATGACCAGCGACGTTCCTCCCTGCTTAAACAGCGAACCCGGCTTGTCTTTCTCCAGCGTGAAGCCTTCCACAAGCACATTCAATTTTGCTTCACCGTTTGCCTCCGCTTTCAGGTTCGGAAGATCTCCGAGATGGGGTCCCTGGGGATTCTCAGTCCCGTGCATTCGGGATTCGGGATTAAGATGAGAACCGGCGGATTTGAAATCCGGCCCTTCACAAGCTCCCGATTCATGGATATGGATCCCATGCTCCCCCGGCGTTAATTTCGTTGCCTGGACCTCTAACCGTACTCCGCTATTTTCTGAGGAGAAGCGCGCCGTTCCGATGGCGGTACCTTCTGCATTCTTAAGCCCTATCTCGACCACGGATGAACCCGGTGAAGCTGAAGGAGAGGCAGATGGGGATGGCGAAGGCGCAGCCGAAGCTGTCGGCAGTGCCGCCGGTGACGGTGAAGTAAGAGAATCGGTCGATTCGTTGTTGCTGTTACCGCAGCCGGCCAATGCCGTAAGTGCAGCCGCGGTAAGCAGCAGGGTTTGAATAGGTTTTCGCATGTTGAAACCTCCTGATCCGATAATAGTAGGATATGCCAACAAGACGCGGACTAAACGCGCCGGTATCCTTTTTTTCTTACCCGGTATCCGCCTGTAACCAAACCTTTCCTTATAATCAGACAGTTTGTACTAGTTTCCTTGACTAAGTATCTCATTAGAATCATTAGAAAGGTTGTCGAATAAGCGTGTCATGTAAAAAAATAAAAGCTCCCTGTTTTAATCCCAGTTTGGGATAACAAGGAGCTTCGTATGATTTGTAATCCTCCTGAAAGAGTTGAGCCGCCCTTCTTACTTGAAAGCCATCGCAGCGTGCACAGCTTTCTTCCAGCCTTTATACAGCTCGCTGCTGCGTTCCGGCGCCATCACCGGTTCAAAAGCCCTGCCGCTTGCCCACTGTGCGGCGATTTCATCGCAGTCTTTCCAGTAGCCGACAGCAAGCCCCGCCAAATAAGCGGCACCAAGGGCCGTGGTCTCATTGATGAGCGGGCGTTCCACGGGAACTCCCAGCATATCACTCTGGAACTGGAGGAGGAACTCATTGGAGACGGCACCCCCGTCTACCCGGAGCTTCTTCAGCTCTGTACCCGCATCCGCTTCCATCGCCGCAAGCACATCCTTAGCCTGGTAAGCCAGGGACTCCAGAGTGGCGCGGATGAAGTGCTCTTTGCTCGTCCCCCGTGTTAGTCCGAAGACCGCACCTTTAACGTCACTGTCCCAGTACGGCGTTCCGAGTCCGACAAAGGCAGGCACGATGTACACGCCTTCCGTTGAGTCCACGCGGGAAGCGTAAGATTCGCTGTCTTTCGCGGACTTAATCATGCGCAGCCCGTCACGGAGCCATTGAATCGCGGAACCGGCTACGAATATGCTGCCCTCAAGCGCATATTCGACCTTGCCGCCGATTCCCCAGGCAATCGTAGTGAGAAGGCCATGGCTGGACGCAACCGCCTGATCCCCCGTGTTCATCAGCATAAAGCAGCCGGTTCCGTAGGTGTTCTTGGCCATTCCCTTCTCAAAGCAGGCCTGCCCGAACAAAGCGGCCTGCTGATCGCCAGCCACACCGGCAATCGGCACTTGTTGGCCAAAAAAGTGCGATTCGCTCGTATAAGCATACACTTCTGAAGATGATTTCACCTCCGGCAGCATGCTGGCCGGCACAGTCAAGATTTCCAGAAGCTCTTCGTCCCACTTCAGCTCATGGATATTGTACATCAACGTCCGGGATGCATTCGAATAATCCGTTACATGAGTGCTGCCTACCGTCAGACGCCAAATCAGCCATGTGTCGATTGTTCCGAATAGAAGTTCGCCCTTCTCCGCGCGTTCTCTGGCACCTTCCACATGGTCCAAAATCCATTTCACCTTGGTTCCCGAGAAATAAGCGTCGATTAATAGCCCCGTCTTCTCGCGGAATTTATCTTGAAGACCCTGGTCCCGCAGGTCATCGCAAATCGACTGGGTTTGGCGGGATTGCCACACGATGGCGTTGTATACAGGCTCCCCTGTAGCTTTGTCCCACACGACGGCTGTCTCTCGCTGGTTTGTAATGCCGATACCGGCTACCTGCTCCGGTTTAACACCTGACTCTATTAGGCAAGTCGCAACAACTGCGAGAACCGAGGCCCAGATTTCATTGGCATTATGTTCAACCCAGCCGGGCTGCGGAAAATATTGGGCAAATTCCTGCTGTGCCGTATGTACAATGTGACCCTCACGGTCAAATAAAATCGCGCGTGAGCTGGTCGTTCCCTGATCAATGGATAAAATGTAAGATGTCATCTTCAAGAGCCTCCTCTAAAAACACTATCACCTGCTGAAATGTACGCGTGTCCGTTTATAGCAGTCAAGGCTCCGAAGCCAAGCATTTTCTCAGTGTTCCGGAACCATACACACGAAAAAAAGAGACCCATGACAAACCAGCCGGATCCCCTAGGGATCAAGCGCTTCGTATGAAATCTCCTCGTCTCCGTCACTTCTATTAACTTCTTAGTAGAATAACCCGAATTAAAATTCGTGTCAACTCCATCCGAAGGTTTGTTTCCTGGCAGAACAATACGCCAACTTATACACGTGTGCTTTCGAAAAATTCAATCCATTCTCCATCCGGTCCATGAAAAAAGAAATATCGGGAACCATTAGGCAGTGTCGTTATTTCGGAATCAATCAGCTTAACGTCCGTCTGGCCGATCCGCTTAAATTCTTCTTCAATACTGTCCACTGTAAATGCAATATGATGTACTCGGCCTTCTTCCGTAACAGGTCCTCCGTAACCTTCAATGAGTTCTACCTCCGTCTCGCCATGGGCATCGAAACCAAGAAAAGCGAGCTTCAATGAACCATTCGATTCAGACCCCTTCAGCTTCAAGCCGACGATCCTTTCATAGAAGGAAACGGATTTCTCAATGCTGCTTACCATGATTCCCACATGTTCAACTTTTTTTACCGGCATTCGGATTCCTCCCGCTATGTATGATTGATTAGATTCTCTCCTATTGTGTGACAAAAATAAAGGAGAGGCAACCCTATTTTTACCTATGGCGAGCAGCTAATAAACTTTTCAGACATAAAAAAAAGCGCTTCGTGCGACTTAGTCGCCTCCGCCGCCTCCACCGCCATCTCCCCCGCCTGAACAATCACTGCCGCCCAAGCTGCCGCTGCTGCAATCTGAGCCGCTGTCGCCCCAATAATAACCACTTGAATCCGTATGACTCGAATAGCCTGACTTACGTTTGCTGCGATGGTTATAATTTGGTTTAGAGAGCATATTCGCGAATTTAAAGCCAATAAAGATGAATCCCCCCAAGAAAAGCAGTGCAGTCATGAAATATCACCCTTTCTCTTCATTTATCTTCTGATTACATTATAAAACAAGAAGAAAAATATCACAAGATAATTATCAGAAAATTTAGATAAATTATGCACTCTTGTTTGAATTGCAGCTAGTCCGGTTAATTTATCTGATAATGATAAATTTCAACTTCTTGTACAAGATACTTATAACGGATAGAAGAAAGGAGAATGAACAATCATGGCACAATCAAATGACAAGAACAAGAAAGACTATTATAATGAGATCTCAAATACGGCAGGTGGCATTAACACCCCGCCTGAGCGCGAAGACAAAGCGGCAACTGATCCAATTAGTGGAGTCGTTGGCAAAGTCATGGACAAACTTGCCGGTGATGAGGATCTACCCAGAAAAGATAAATAACCCTCGCTATCAACACTTAGTTCGACCAACATATACGATTTACTGGTACCAAGCTCCCTTTTCGGGGAGTTTTTTTTAATGCAAATATTTGATTAAAAATAGCGTTGACAGTTGATGCTTTCCTTGGTATGATACTACTTGTCGCCAGAAACAACTGAATTTACAAACAAGACCTGATAGCTCAGCTGGGAGAGCACCATCTTGACAGGGTGGGGGTCGTCGGTTCGAGCCCGGCTCAGGTCATCCAAGAAAAACCCTTGAGAAATCAAGGGTTTTTCGCTGTTTATAGGGTGATACATTTTATGCGAGAACTTCTCAAAATGATGATTTGGGATACTTTTGGGATACTTTGCTTTTGAAAACCCTATTCCCCTTCAAACAATCGCTTAAAAACATCCTTGATATTTTAATTTGCCTGCCCACTCTGACCATATGAAAGGGTGGAGGCGACTGATTTAAAAATTCATAAGTTTGTTTCTCGCCGATTTCAAGAATCTCCTTTACATCCTTTGGTTTATTTTATAAAATGCCCTGCCTCTTATCCCCGTGTACTTTGTCTCGCTCATAGGTGGGTTTAGTTGCTCGTTATAGACATTGTAATCTGTGATGTAGTCCGAATCCTTCCCCATATACCGGCATTCGATCAACCTTTGCTCAAGCCGCGGCAGCCCCGAACAGCTTGCTCAATACGGTTACAATAATCCAGGCGCATGTTGACCATGCCCGTGTTATAAACGGCAATGTTTGCTGTCTGGTCACTAATATTTGAAGAACACGTCCGCTCTGTATAACCCGCTAAATTAGAAGGAGCGGACAATAAAATGGGAATTTTAAGCGGTAATCCAAAAGATGAACCAATGCATTATGGTGAAATCTTTAGTGTCTGGCAGGCTTCCATGGTAGCTAAGGGAGCTGTGTCCTGCTACCAAGCATTCCTAAACCACACGCTGGAGACAAAGACTTGAAAAATTTGCTGGATGCTCAAATTGATCAGGCAAAACTAGAAATTAAAGAGTGCGACAAATTGCTTACTGACAATGGAATTGCTACCACACCTCAGTTACCTGATAGACCATCGGTTAAACTCGAAGACATTCCTGTTGGAGCAAGATTTACTGATCCTGAGATTGCAGCTAAAATATCAGCAGATACTGCACTCGGGTTGGTTGCATGCAGCCAAGTAATGAGGCAATCCATCAGAGAAGATATTGGTGCACTATGTGCGAAATACATGTCACTAAAACTGCATTAGGTTATAAGATTCTTCAATTGAGTAAGGAAAAGGGCTGGCTTCTCCCCCGCCTCTTCAAATTAAACGTCCTAAAGGTGTCTAGGCATAAATAAGATAATCAGGGGAGGGATATCCTCCCCTATTTGATGTTTAATCCTCTTCTGGCAATGATTCGTAATACGCCTGTCCTTTTTCAGTTAAGTAGGCCGTTCCCACGCGGGCTATCCTGAGACATCCACTCTTCATGCTCCGAGTTATGCTGTAATAAATAATAATTTCACCCATAGACTTGTACTGTAAGACATCACAAAAGTGAAGGGATGATAATTGTATGTCCAGAATACTTATTTCCAGCGTTACTTCTTCACCAACCCCTCAAGATGGCCAATCAAGCCGCTCCAGTGGGAATTTTTCAACGGATACTCTTCCTGCCAACACAATCAATTTTCAATGGGAAATAACGCCTTTTGGAAGCGATGATCCCAACTCTATCAGTTTCACTGTTGCGAAAGATGTAAGTGGTGGCAGTGATCCAACTATTTTTTCTGACGTAGTAAATGGTAAGTATACCGACGTTTATGCAAATAGATCTCTTTATATTGCAAAACCAAATGGCGCAACAGCCAACTTTGTTGTAAGCGTATATGCAATAACAAGATAAGAGGTCGTTATTAAACAGTAACAAAAAATCCCCGCAGATCCACACGGTTTGCGGGGATCATCCTTGTTTCTTTGTTGAATAATTCACTTTGGGTGGTCAATCGTCTGTCTAGCATAAGCTACCCTGCCCACGATCTCCGTCACCTTGTAGACTTCCACGTTTCGTCAATTAGGATGATGTCATTGAGTGCTGGCTTGTAATGTAAACCAGCTACCTTTGTTCCGTCTTTTAGCCGCAGTCCATACATGTCATGTTCCTCCGTATTCAATATGTTACAAGGCTGTCTACATCCTTTTCCTATAGGTTCGCTCAAGGATTGAAAGTGCGTTTATAAGTGGGGTATGTTGTATAGGCAGGAACCATCCTTACGTAAGATTTCGGCTTCGCAAACTTGATCGCAGCTTACGGTGAAATTGATTCGTCCCCAATCTCACGTTTTAAGTTTTTCCTTACCCTAAACGCCTTCCAAGATTCATTTTCTTTTTCCGATAGATAATAATAAATCCGATCAATGACAAGGCGTATTCCACTTGCTTCATCCTCGTCTTCAGTAGTTAATTCGCTAATACTGAGAAATGAAGACGATGGTTTCTTTACTTCTGCTGTAGGACCCCTCTGCCCAAAACACTCTCTTACGTTGTCCCCCGGCTAAACTATTCGGCATCTCAAATCTGCGCGAGATAGTCTCGTCAACCATACCGATAAGTAGAGTTGCTTTAGCAAGTAGTGTCGTTGCTAATGCGTCTTGACAAGTTCTCGCTTCCTTTACCAAGGCCTTGATCTCTCGTTCCGAAAAATTATGATTGCAAAACGGTCCAGCCTTTGAGCGTAAGATTTTAATATGCTCGTCTAATTCCACTAAAGCTTTCTGTTTGATGTAATTAGGACTTGATATCATTTCGTTCCCCCTTTCGAACCTTCATTCGTAGTAGTCACGTCTAATTCACCGTCAATTTGCGCTGACACTAAAGTGCGAATTTTATCCGCTTCCTCACGATATACAGCAAGCAGCTCGCCAAGTGTTTCCGTATATTGACCTCCAATGATTCAGTTTCTTTAAAAACTGCCTCCGGTTTGATGACCTTTGAATCAATCAGGAAAAGTACTATTTTATAAAATGCCCTGCCTCTTATACCCGTGTACTTTGTCTCGCTCATAGGTGGGTTTAGTTGCTCATTAAAGACATTGTAATTTGTGATGTAGTCCGAATCCGTCCCCATATACCGGCATTCGATCAACCTTTGCTCAAGCCGCGGCAGCCGCCGAACCGCTTGCTCAATACGGTTACAATAATCCAGGCGCATGTTGACCATGTCCGTGTTATAAACGGCAATGTTTGCTGTCTGGTCACTAATATTTGAAGAATACGTCCGCTCTGTAATTGAAAAGCTAGCGATATAGACAAGCTATCATCCTTAAAGTGTTGTTAGGTATCATTATCGCAACTGTTGGAAGGCTTCTTTTTGCTTTGCTGACGGGGTTGCTATAATAAATCCGCTCTGTCGCTCATATCTCAGCACAGTTCCAACATGTCCATCTACCATCACGTAACCGTATATAGCCGCGTTCTTCACATGTATAGCAAGTACCATCAACTTCAGCAAAAATTAAAACCGATCAGACCGTAACTATCACAGGTTACGTCACTGGTAGAGCCGAAGTCGAAAATAAATTAGGCGGAAGCTTTACGCACTTAATGGTTATTACAAATAGACTCAACTAAAAAACAAGACCATCGGGACTTTTGTCTCAGTGGTCTTGTCTTTAATTCCTACACTTTATTGTAATCGTCGTTGATAAGATCGCTACGGAAGCAATGCCGGGACCGGCTGCTTTACACCTGCAGGCCCTATAATTTGAGTCAGATAATCAGCAGCAGGGAGGTACGCTTCTTTGGCGCTCCGTATAGGGAGAAGCCGTTTACCTCAGCTCTTAACGAAAGCAGAAATGACACAAGCAGAATTAGCCCGACGGATAAAGCTTTCGGAATCATTTATATCAAAAGTCATCGCAGGAGAAAGAAAGCTTTCTGTCATTAAAATGAAGATGTCTGCGGTTGCTTTAGATTGTAATATGGATGATTTATATGAGTGGATTGAAGATTAGGGGAAACGGTGGTAGCAGGTAAATCTGCTCCTTTCTCGGGCCGAAACTTGACGTATAAGACAAGTATAATTTACAGTAATTGTAAATACTATTAATGGAGATATGCAATGAAACGAAGAAAGAAGTTTGATCAGGACGGGGAATTAGGCAGCATTATAATAGCTGCCTTTTTATTGTTATATCTATTCGGTGGATTATTTTTAACAGCGTCTATATAGATAAGTAAAGAAGCCCCCGGCCATTGGCTCGGGGGTAATTTGTTGAGCCATCGAATAAACCCTCCCCTATAATTTATCTGCCAACCGTTTGATAAGCAGCGCGGCATAGTCCCCTTTGACCGTTCCACCGGCGCGGGCATTAACTACCCAGTAATCTGGTGAGTCAATCACACCAGCCTTTTGCAGCTTGCTCAGAGCATCCTGCAGCGGATCATTTGCAGGTGCAGCTGCGGGCAGTCCAAACGCTTCCGCCAGGTTCAAAAATTACATGGCAAATTGTTTAGAATTATTAACAGGTCTTTAGGTTATCATTTAATTTAGAAGTGAAATGATAAATGCTTTATTTTTGCATCAGATCCTATGATAAGACCTTAGATTAACCAAAAGACTCAGTTTACGAAAAGCAGGGGGCGCAGGATGATTAGAAATCGTCAAATTGAAATTTTGCTTTACCTACTTAAAGTAAAAAAAACAACACATGAGGAGTTAGCAAATATTTTTGAGGTGAGCATTAAAACCATTCAGAGGGATGTTGATAAATTATCTATGATGGGGGTGCCTGTCACTTGTAAACAAGGAAATCAAGGTGGAGTATATATAGATGAGAACTACAAGTTATCAAGAAGTTTCTTTGATAATGAAGATCTGCTAAATATTACATTTGCATTATCTGTTTACGATAGTATTTCAACAAAAAAACATAAAGACAGCATAATGAAAAAACTGGCGTTAATTGCCCCTGATTTAGTTTATTTATTCGCACATGATTCCGATGAATATTTCGTTGTGGATATTTTAAATGAAAAGATCGATATGACTGAAGTTGTATATAAAAACATAAATCATTGTTTCGATGAAGAATACTGTCTTAGCCTATCAATTGATGATAAATCGATGGTAGTTGCACCGATTAGCTATGTATTAAGAAGCGATGGGTTATATCTTTATGCTTTAGATGAAAAATACATATTAATTAAGATATCTGATATTCAAAGCTCGCAGGTAACCGATGTAGAGTTTGAACGGAACTTTATTCCCTACAAAAAAAATAAAAAGATACACAGCAAATAAGACATTATACGTCTTGTTTGGGGTGATATATTTTATTTGTTGGAGGGATGCAGTATGAATAAGAGCATATATGAAAGCTATTCAGTAAATAAATTAATATTTACTTTTTCGTTCCCGGCGATATTTTCCTTAATCATTGAAACCATGACCACAGTTGTTGATACTTCTTTTGCAGGTCATCTAGGAAATCAAAGTGAAAGTGCATTGTCAGCAATAGGATTGTTATCTCCCCTGCTTGCAATCTTTGTATCGCTGCAGACGCTCTTTGCTATTTCAACAGCAATCATGATTTCAAAGTATTTAGGCCGTAGCGATAATCTGAAGTTAAATAAATACTTTCAGAGTGGATTTATAATGACTTTAATTGTTAGTATAGGCACTTCCCTAATAGTATTATTTTTTTTGGAGCCGTTATTACTTATTCTAGGTGCTAAAGAAGAAGTATATATGCTTGCCCATGATTATTTAAAAATCATACTATTCAGTAATATTTTTAGTTCAATTGGATATACCTTGACAAGTTCTATCCGCGCTTTTGGTAAACCAAAAGCAGAAGCAATTATTATTACTCTCTCAGTTGTAATAAATATTATTCTTAATGCAATTTTAACATTCGGCTTTCAATTAGGTATTACTGGAATTGCTTTAGGTACGTTAATCAGTGAACTAGTATGTGCTTTTATCTCGGTTGTTTATCTTGTTAAAAATAAATTATGGTTTTCCATTACTAGGTTATCTGTTAAAGAACATTTATTTATGTCTTATAAGATGTTTAAAATAGGTTTTGCTCAAACTACTATACAAATGTTGGCTGGAGTTTCTGCATTTATCGTCAATCATCAGCTGATTACGATAGGTGGAAATTCACATATATCCGTTTGGAATATTGCTAATAAGATGTATATTCTTATGTTAATGCCGATAATTGGAATTACACAAGCAGTTCAAACCATTATTGCTTACTATGATGGTAAAAAGGAATTAGCAAAAAAGAATATGACTGTAAGTAGAACAATACACTATTCTTTTATTTATGGTATTGGAATTACTCTTGTAATTTATATGTTCGGCAATCACTTACTTCATATATTTACATCTGATATGTCTATTCTAGTGTCGACTATGGATGTTATAAGGGTAATTTTCATTACATTTCCCCTACTTGGTATTACTTATACGATCATGACATTATTACAGGTTACTGGAAGAGAAATACATGCCGTAATACTTGGAATTACAAGACAAGTCATTGCAGTTGTGCCACTCATGATCTTATTACCATACATTTTTAGCAAACAAAACATTTTAAATATAAGCCCTCCATTTTCAATATTTTTTTCTATCCCATTAGCAGATATTTTTACATTAGGTGTCGCCATAGTGTTTTTTAGAAAATCTAAAAAAAGTAATCATAATTGAGCCGTAATAAATAAAAAGCCCCGCGACCTATAAAGGTTACGGGGCTTCGTTCATACTTCAACTCCATTTTTACGAGCAGTAATAATCGTATTCAGCCAAGTAAGTTCCGATTTCTTGAGCTTCCGAGTATAAGCTTTTTCAGCCCAGCTATAGTCCGTGATCACACCTTTTCTGTATAGGCCATCCAAGGAATCTCCGAGTTGCTTTATTATCTCATTTGGAATATGCAAAGTCTCTGAAAATTTCAAAATACGAGTTTTTACGCGATTTAAGGGGGACGCGGTCTATCAGAAAACGTCCGGGAAGGATTTGCCCCCTCCTGCCTTTTGATTAAGGCTATGTTAAATACTAATGTTGATTTGTGACCATAAGAAAACCGCCTTTGTGAAAAGGCGGTTAATTGAGCTTTCGTCTCCCACTTAGCTTAATCACTTTTACGCTATACCGTCAATCATCGTCCTTCTCTGAATACTCGTAAAGAAGCAGAGTCGAGCGAGCGTTCTGGTCGGCTGCATTTGTGAGCTTAGTGAACATTAATGCGCCTTTTAATGATCCTGTCAGTCCAAGACGTTATCTTAGACTCCAAACTGATTTAAGTGGTGGTCTAGGTGCTTAAAGATTCCTTTGCCCCATTGCTCTGAAGTAAGCCTTCCGAAAAATGGATGAGGGTGAGTAGTGCACTTCTCAGGACCATTAAATTGAAAGGTAATAATTTTTTGCTTCAGTATTTCCCGTTCTTGTTCGAACTCTCTTTCATCCACTATCATAATAGTTGGAATAGTGGACATATTACGAGCCAAAGGCTTATCGTTAGTTAAAACGGACTTCACAAATGGTCCTATAAATAACCCTAACCAACCTCTCGGCGGAAAAGAATTCCCCATTGCAATGTCTTGGAATGATGAACAGTGAGCCAGCATTTGAGCAACACTCATTGTTCCCCATTGCGGTTGAGAACTCGGGGCGAGTCTGTCGGTACGGTTTAAAATTTCCACTGCATGCATATGATTAAAAATATTATTCATGACAAAATCCTCCATTAGTGTGTTCTAGCTTCTTCATTATATATTAATATGCTTCTAATATTTCTTATCAATTGCTAGATCTCTGAGCTAAACTGCTCGTTAGTTTAACAAGAATATGCAGAACGCTGAAACGTTTTGTTCGTGTCGGTGACAGTAAACAGCCATGATTTGACCAACTTTATTATTTGATGAGGTATTCTCATATTCAGAGGTTAAACGTCAGCGTTGCCGCTGTCAGCCTGCCGTTGTCATGGCAATGCTTGCATAAAGGATGCTTACGGAGAAACCCGGTCCGCGCCGGTCTCCTTTAAAGGCTCCATCCCTGCTATCCCTCGTGCTTGATTAATCGTGATCTGTCCCTCTAGTAGCATCCTCATAATCATTCCTATCGGCTGCTCCATTTTTAACCCCTCCTGATCTAATATAAAAAAGGCCACTCATTTGAGTGACCTTCACCTCGTATAGGGACTAATTATACCAGTTATTCAGGTAAGCTTTTGAGGTGCCGCCCGAATAATTGTAAAGATTAACCTGATAAGAGCAGCCCGCTTTCAGAAAAATTGATGTTGTATATTGCCCGCTAGTACCGAAACGTTAGGTGAAGTAAAACGATCACCGCATCCTGTAACGGTTGCATATGCATAGCCTGACGGCATTGTATTTTTGATCACTAAACCGCAATTGCGTAACCACAAGTTACGTCATATAATGAAATTATCAATTAGGAAATATATTTATTTGAACACTCAATTTACTCGTTAAGGATGAGTGAATCATAGCACTTTACTTTTGGTTACCTAACCATAACTAACGTTTACATTTCAATTTAGGAGTTGAGTCCTAGTGTCTTCATTTGCAGAACGCTTTGTACAGATGCGTGAAAAACGCGGCTGGACACAAGATGATTTAGCTGAAATGTTAGGTGTTTCAAGGGTTAGTATTTCAAAATATGAAACTGAAGGCAAGAATGGCGCAACCCCAAAATATCCGTTACTGGTTAAAGCTGCAGACTTATTTAATGTAACTACCGACTACCTTCTAGGACGAACTGAATCACCGCTTAGGGATGAAAATACGGTAGATGGTCTTTCTGAGGAAGAACAACTGATGTATAAGAGATTTATTTCTGAGACGGAAAATTTGTTTCGTTCGAAGGGTGTAACAGAGGAAAAACTAAGACAAGTTATGGGTTATATGCGATATACATTCTTAAATGACCTAGAAGAAGAAAAAAAAGGAAGAAATTCTAAATAACGTGTGTTATATTTAACTAACACCTATTGTATTAACATCTTGTCGTAGATACGCTCCCAGATCATCATCATGACCAGATGTTTTAAAACAATAACCCGGGGAGTGTGTAATTATGTCTGACAGATCTATTAAAGCCGTATTTGAAGAGATATCGATTAATTGTCCCTATAGAGCGGCCAGGCACCTGGGGATTCGGATCAGTTGCCCGGATGATATGGACATCATAGCAGGCTCTTACATGGAGACATTGCCAGGAGTTTACCGGATTATGCTCAATGCACAACTAGACCTGGAAACTCAAGAGCAAGCCTGCTTCGAACTTGTAAAACGCCACATGTCGCACAAAGGGATTATGCACGCGGTTAACCTGGAAGATTTAAAGCAGGCCAATAAAGCCCGACATAAGTCATTCCTCAAATTTTTTAAGTTTGAAGAAAATTTTTGAATATCAATCAAAATAAACCACAGCGGCGCCACAACGAATGCTTCTGCTGGTAGACTTAATCTCTGCCAATAAGAAAAGGAACACTTCCCTCGGGAGCGTGTTCCTTTTTCTTATTGGACTAACGTATTATCGATATCTCCACTGTCTTCCCGCATCCTTAGAAGAAGTCTGCTTTGTAGTTACAGATGCCCGCCTCTTTCAGACAGGAACTTATTGGGGATTACTTTGAAAAGAGTTCATCAGGCGCTTCCGGATTATGGCAGATAAATGTGCAGCCAGTATCCGTCGCTCTTCTCGCGACCATCTTTAAAGCCTTGTTAACTGCATTCGCCAGAAATGTTTTCATTTCGTACAACCTCCTCTCGTTAGTTTTTGTATGTATCGAATAGCTTCCAAAAGAGGGGAAGTGTAGTGAGAGCCTGAATAAAAAAAGTTAACGATAAGACAGACGACTCAACGATAAAATTAATGCTTACCATTCCTGCGGCGATTATCTTAAGCAAAGGATTGTACTTCGGGTCAAGACGCCTCCGGTTCGTATTACTGGGAGTTGTAAGGAACAAAATTATTCCTGCTGCTACAGTCATGATACAACCAACATTGTAAAATGGTACAGGTATTGAAATGGAAATTATTAAAATAATTATTGAAATGATATTGCATGTAGAAGCTTTTTTAAAATGCAGCCCCCCGCTTAAATAGCGAAGAATTAAAAACCCCGCTGTCGAAACCAGACCTTCTAAAAATTGACCGGTTATTATACTCAGAATGATTACCGGGATCACTACCGCTGCTGTTTCTATTGCAATACGTAAACCATATCTTAAAATTGCCGTAGATTCAGGATTGTCAGCATTGCTTTCGACGAATCCGATTATTTTTTCAGTCATGCTCAAGAATCAATTCCCCCAGTTTTAGGGTAACGGTCTTTCAATACTTTTTTATTCTGCAAGAAAGAGTATAGGATACTAGCCGCAAATACGATTAAGATACCAACCAGGAGATACGTGTGGTATTCTTCATTATTAGATACAATAAAAATATGTGTGAGCAGAGCCCCTGCGATCAACAGCATAGCCCACACAAAATTGTGCGGCTTAAGAATGGTTCTGGTCCCTGAAAACCTTCGAACGATAAATGAAAATCCTAATTTAAATGTATGCAAGATCGTTGCTATGAGTAAGCAGCAGCCTGTATAAGCAATATTTAAAGCTATATTGGTGTTAAAATCGTATTTCATTTGTTCAATTGTCGCCAAGTTTAAGCCCATATTTGTAAAAGATATTATCGTATCCACAATGGTTGAAGCACCGAATCCGATAAGACTTATAAGTAAACAGTACAAGATGGGATAACGCCTGATTACCATGAGCAGTACAGTAAAGCCAGCTATCAAGAAAATAAAGTACAAGGGTGAATTTAAAATGTTTTTGATGTAGTAACCGACTGTCCCCAGAATCATTCCCATTGCAGCGATACTTTTATGATTTTCCCGCAAGGGGATTTTGAATATTGTGAAGGTCATGATAACAAAAGATGATAAACCCAGTATCTTGATAATTAGCAGCAATAAGTTCCCCATGTATACACTCATCTTAAGATACCCTCACTTTTACGATGATTTCTTTTATCTCTGAATTCTAATATATCTGATTCAAGCCAAAACGGCCTCTTGCCTATATGGGTTATCGGATCTGGAAACCCTTTTGTTTTTCTTGTGTTTGGAACGTTCTGACGAGTTATCCCTAGTAATTCAGCCACTTCCTTAGTGCCGCACAATGGCGGTATTCGAGGGCGCTCGTTATTCATTGACACCACCCTTGTTCCATTTATTTGATATCTGCATTATAATACTTTGTATTATATAAAGCCACTTGTATTTATAATACATTGTATTAATTTTAGATCAAGAGAGGACCCTTTAAATGGATGTTGCTTGGCATCTTATTGCAATCTATATAAGCTTGGTTATTCCTATCAGCGGATTCCTTGAACAGCGGCGTCTCAAGCGTATGGCATCTAAGGCTTCCAAGGAGCAGGCATACCTAATACTTCATGGTGTTTACTGGATAGCTGCACTTCCTGTTCTATTGATTGATCCTTCCGTTTATTGGGTCCGGCATTCCTTAAAGCTGGGCTGGATGGGGCACACGCTGCTATCTGCAGCTCTTATATACCTGCTCATAGTCAATGTGGTTCCTCTGATCTTGCTAAGATACAATAGAAACTTACGGAAAGAAGCAGCCAAGAGTTACGAGAAAAGGCTGCATACCTTCCCTGCTACAGAGCGCCAGCGCAGGCTATTTGTATGGGTATCGATCACGGTAGGCATAACAGAGGAGATTTTATATCGGGGCTTCCTGTACAACTACGGAGTGGAGCACTGGGGAATCTCTTCCCTTGCCAGTGCAGTTATAGTAAGCCTTGTGTTTGGACTTATACACTTTTCTCAAGGGCTGGCCGGCATTCTGTCATCTTTTGTATTCGGAGCTGTGATGGCATGGTTATACTTTATAACAGGCAGCCTGCTGCTTCCGGTCATTTTGCACATTTTGTATGATCTGAAGATCATTGGGATACAAAAGATACTAAATAACGAAAACGACCGATCTGCTTATGGTCCAGGTGTTCTCTAGTACATGTGTAGCGTTTCCCTTTAGCCGGTCCATATGGGTCGGCTTTTTTGTTTGTGTGCCCCTATTCAGAACGTTCACAAAATATTCACTTATGTGAAGACCTCCACTATCTTTATAATAACAAAGGTAATCAGAGAGGATGATGTAAATTGCCGACAACTAAGAAAGAAGAGGTCTATTTTGGCCTGATGATGTGCTGTGGAATGGTTGTATTCATGACATTTTATAACTTGCTTACACAGGGCATGATTAGCACCATTTCTTTAAAAGAACTACTTATTCAACTGATCGCTGTCTTTATAACGGCTGCTTTATTGGAATTATTTATTGTCGGGCCTGTAGCCAAGAAGCTAGCTTTCTCCCTGCCATTTGATAAATCTAAGAAAGAATATGTGATTCTATCCCTTGCATTTTTTATGGTGAGCGGAATGGTTCTCTTTATGTCCCTCTATGGATTGGGAATGTCTTACTTTTCCAACGCCTTAAGCGGTGAACCATTAATGACAAGTTACTTTTCTTTAGTAGTCAAAAATTTTATTTTTGCTTTCCCTCTACAACTCTTAATTGTCGGACCGCTTGTTCGATATGTATTTAGTAAAGCTGTTAAGTATAAAAGAGTGACCGAGTCTTTAAACCAATAATAAGTAACCAGAAAAACTTTGGAACGTATCTATAGGAACGCAAGACTGACGCCAACATCTAAACAAGCCGCTTAACGCGGGAACCGGGTCCATGCATCACTAACAGAATTGACTGCGGTATCGATCCTGGTCAGATCACACAAAAGAACCCTTGAGGAATCAAGGGTTTTACTGCTTAATAACTCCGGAAATTTGATAAATTCTTCAAAACTGATCTATGTTGCCCTAATCAGCCTCGGTATAATCATTCACACGGTCACAGTTCCCGTTTATGCCGTTGGAACAACCCTCTGGCGAAGAAACTCCAAGGTGTGTTCAATGGCCTTCTCCAGAGCATCTGTCGTACCTTGAAAAGGGTGAACCGCTCCGAAGGTATGATTGCCGCCGGGCACTTGTATCCAGCTCACACAGGAATTACTGTCCACAAGCTTCTTGGACCCTTTACGGAGATGGGCATAGTCTTCCTCTCCTTGAATCAGCACCACAGGGAACTGGGCTCCGCGCATTCTTTCCACGATGTTGTAATCGGCTTGTCTAGCTTCTATATCATCCAGAATCACCTTATCAAGCGGCATTTCCTGATTTGTTCTCGAATTGGTCAAATATGCGCGTCCTTCTTTGCGCATCTTCTTCTTGGTCGCTTCATCAAAAATATCGACTTGGGTAATTCCGTTCCAACTGATGACGCCTGCGATTTCAGACGGATGATCAAGAGCGTAAATAAGGCTTACCCCTGCACCCCGGCTGTGTCCTAAAAGAAAGAACGGCAGCTTAGATAACGGATTGGCTGAACCTGCATGATCTGGTCCCGTATTTAACAGATTAAGACCACGGCTGTGATTCGGATAAAAAATAACCGGCTGCATTTTGTCTGAACTCAGCAGCTTATTTTTAAAGTCAAATTCGTCCGTAAGAACTGAAATAAGGGTGGACAGATCATCTAACTCGCAGCTGTACGTATTCTTAGCGAATTTATCGAGTTCACTAAACGTCTCTCCATCTTCTCCTACACCATTATGTGTAAAATTAAACGTGATTACATCGACATCTTTGGCTAGCCGCTCCGCCGCATATGGGAACATCCCCCAGTCTTTGAAACCTTTAAATCCATGAGAGATAATGAGTACACCTCTGGAAATGGAAGCCGCAGGATAAAAGTCCCCGCGAATTGCTTTATTTTCGTCCAATACAATACGAAAAGGGATCGACATCAAATACGCCTCCTTTGGCCTATTTTTTATATCTTCTTTACCCAACATCTAGGTATAGTCTAACATGGAAATGTTTGTGAGGCGATCAAGCTAAACTAATCCGGCTGCTTGTATCTCTTAAAATAATAAAAACTTCTTTATCCCCTATGCATAATGCACGGTAAGATAAAGAAGTTTTTATGGTTTCACCCTGATGCCGAAGACCGGGGTCGAACCGGTACGGTAGTCACCTACCGCAGGATTTTAAGTCCTGTGCGTCTGCCAATTCCGCCACTCCGGCTTACAATGGGCCCTGAGGGACTCGAACCCCCGACCAATCGGTTATGAGCCGACCGCTCTAACCAACTGAGCTAAGGGCCCTTGCTAATTTGTATCGCTAAAAACAGGCAAAAAAAATTTGGTTGCGGGGGCAGGATTTGAACCTGCGGCCTTCGGGTTATGAGCCCGACGAGCTACCGGGCTGCTCCACCCCGCGTCAATTTTATATTATAGCGACAAAAATAAATATACAACATGATCAGCTATAAAGTCAATCTTTTTTTCGAATTTATAGACCAATTCTTCCTTGGTTATTGCACGGAATATCTGACGCCGAATCGGCCTCTTCTGGATTTGAAAATCTCGACTTCTCGCGGACATTCATATCCGTAAATCCACCAGTCTTCTTCCATCCTTCTGGCAAGAACTCCTGCCTGGAATTTGCTGTCGTACAGCTTCACCCAATAGATCCAGCGCATGCTCCACACTCCGTTAACGGTTTATTAGCCTAGGGATAGCATAACCCAAACAGCCTGCGGCTATTGATGGAACATTTACTTTTACGGAATTCTTCTTGCAGATTCCTTCAAACATCTTCTCCAGAGCCGCTTGCCCGCTCCGATTCGTCCCTGCTTTTATGAGCAATCCTTCCCGATGCCGCGGCCGCGATGGCAGCAACCATATCATCAAGAAAGGTATGGACAGCGCCGCCGGTCTTCGTATCCAACCTGCGGATAATTCCTGTCTTTTCTTTATCGAGATATCCGAACGTCGTCAGGGCAATACTACCGTAACCGAAAACAGAACCGATGGCCAGCGTTTCATCGCATCCAAACAGACTCTCATCATTCTCCAGAATAGACTGCAAAGGTTCCGACAGTTGCTTCTTCTCTGTCAGTATGTCGAGTTCAATTCCAACCAGAATGGCATGCTGGAGCTCTCTTTTACCGAGTACCGCATGAATGGATTGCAGACAAGCTTCCATAGCTAAATGAGGATGATACGGAGCTTGCATCGCAAACACGATCTCTGCAATATCTTCCAGTTGTACACCTCTTTCAGCAAGCTTCAGCATCACGGCACTTTTTATTTCATGACTATGAACTTGTCGTTTGGATTCCACCTGTCTTCTCCCCTTAATAAGCACGTTATGTTCACTATATGAACAAGCCGCTAAAAAGGTTATGGGCATCCGCTGTATTGCACTTATTCAGATAGAATTGTGAGAAGATACCAAAACGCGGTATAATAGAAGTATTACGCAAATCCAATACGTTAATATCCAGGGAGGGACCTACATGCTGTACGGAATTGCAATTCTTCCACCAAATGAAATTCAACAGGATGCCAACAGCTATCGCAAACGCTTTGACCCTTATTACAAGGCTATACAGCCCCATATTACCGTTAGGGAAAAAGAAGACTGGACGGAAGAGCAACTGCAGGCTGCTTCACTTCATTTGCAGCATGTAACAGAGACACAAGCTCCTTTCCAAGTTAATTTCAACCGCTTTTCTTCCTATTATCCCGTTAACAATGTAATTTATATGGCTTTTAAAGAAACCCAGCCACTTGTCGATCTTCATGACGAAGTTTGTACAGGGCCTTTGGAAGACTCGGGCAAACCTTATAATTATCATCCGCATCTAACGGTCGGCCAGAAGATGGGTGCAGATGAGCTGCATGATGTGCTGGCAAGCCTCAAAAACACGCCTGTCGATTATTCCTTTACGGTAGATGCTCTGCATGTGTTAGGCCGTCAGGAAAATGGTGAGTGGACTGTCATTCGCTCGTTCCCTTTCAAGGGTTAATTCCCTCTTCAGGTTTCATTCCACAATAAAAGCCTTTATCAGCCGTTTTAAGAGGCTGATAAAGGCTTTTATTACAGTTACATGCGGGCTATTGCTTAAAAGAACCGAGCAGACGTTTAACCGTCTCCCCCTTGTCGTTCTCAAAGGCTTCGTATACTTTAATTGTGATCGGGAAACCTAGTTCCTCGGTGTTAGGACTGAAATTAAGAATATTAGTGCCGTTCTGGAGCTTATTTTGACCAAAGAAAGGATGAGAGATGGAAGAGATCAGTGTCCCGCCGCTGTCATACATATCAAACTGTAGCTGCGAGAAGGTCCGATCGATAAGAACATCCTTCTCCTGCTTAATATCAAGCATCAATTTTAACCTGTAGTTATAACCTTGCTGCAAATTGTACACGGCCGATATATCCCATAAGTTTACTTTAACATTTAAAGGATACAAGGCAAACAGGTCCTTACTTTCCGGCTGAGGCTGAACATCTACCTTATAGGCTGTAAGAAGCGATTTGAATGACACCGCTCCTTTTAGCGAAGCTCCTGCTGCTGCATCCGAAGCTGATGCTTCTTTGCCGTCTTTATCAGGTCCGCCAGCCGAAGCATCTGAAGCAGGTGCCTTTACTGCAGGAGATGCTGATCCTTGAGCTTCATATAAAGCCAGCTTAAGTTCCTCGCCTGTTTCTGAGGCTGGAAGTACATAGGAGTAGCTAACGATATATGAAGCGTTAGGAAGTACACGAGCCGACGTCTGTCCTTGTCTGCTTCCGCTGTACGTGTACCCGTCGCTGCTCACCAAATCGGTTGCGAAAGACGGAATTCCCAAGGGGCGAGAGGATTTGTTCGTCAGCCTGAACTTCGCAATGGCTGTGTTGAAGCCATCTCCTTCATTCTCCTCCATGTGCAGTTCAACCAGCGACACGGACATATCGGGATGGATGAGATTATTCAACGGATCCATCTTCATGGCCTCGCCAAATGCATACTTGCCTTGGACAGGAAGGGCGTCCGATTGTTTATCAGGCAGCAGCACATGTACTCTGCCGACGCGATAAGTTACGGGTTCTTTCTGATCATTGATATACTTCTCCGTTGTAACTATATTGAACGCATCCAGTTCCGTATTGAGTTCGGTCGGAATAACAAAATGAACATACTTTTGCTCACCAGGCTCTAGTGCGACCCCGGATTCTACAAGCGCACTGTCATAAGTCTTTAATCCGCTCTTCCCTTCCAGAACGATATCAGGCAGCTTTTCGCGCTTCTTAGAAGGATTAGTAAGCAGTACCTGTATGATAGAAGACGCTTTGTTTCCTTCATAGTTACGGCTGATATTCGACAGTTTAAACTCAAGCGGAGTGTCTAGAGACGATATTGTAAACGACTCTCCCCATTTTTTGACGGAAGCCGATGGAATTTCTGCGTTATCCGTCCCGCTCCATGCCACCTCGGTTATGGGAATGCTTAGCTTGGGTGTTTCTTTCTTAGGATAAACATAGACATCAATGTCTACCCATGTCAATTCGCCAAGCTCTACACCGCCTGCGCTGTCTACTGTAGTCAGGTAACTAAGTTCCGCTTGCGATTTAGGCTGGATCGACTTGGGGCTTCCAAGGCTGGGTTGAAGCTTATACTCTACCCCTTCTTTCGTCTTCAAACGAACCTCGTATTCCGGAACACGTACCAGTTTGGCTCCTGTATTCTTCATCCGGACCACTGCACCTAAACGTGTGCCATCGGGCGTTTTCTCATTGACAGCCGTTTTAATTTCCACCTGAAGATCTTGTGTCAATGTATATGATAGCGGTGCCTGTACGGCCGGTTTGACTACAGCTGATTTGGAATCAGCTGCCGCCAAAGCCGGAGTGGCTGATGCGAGCAGAGCGGCTGTCAATACGACTGTGGTTGCGGTAGATTTCCATGGGCTCTTCAAGATATTCTCTCCTCCAATTGGGTGATAAGCAGGGTTAGTTTCCTGCCGTCACTTTTTCCTTGTCTTTTAGCTGATGCTGACCGGAAATAACAAGAAGATCATTTTCAGCAACACCCGAGATGACTTCCTGCATCGTTTCATTTAAACGGCCAAGCTGAACTTTCCGCTTCTCTACAATATCCCCTTGCAGGACGAAGACAAATGATTCACTGCCTTCTCTAACAATGCTCAGTGTCGGAACGGCAACAACAATTTGCTCTGCCTCATCCGTCAGCAGAATCTGGACTTTCTGCCCAGGCTTCAGCTTATGCTCGGCATTCCCGACTTCTAGTTCGAGGGTGTAAGCTTTTGTCTGTGAATCCATAACATCGGACAAGTAACTTACGGGAGCCTTCATCTGTCCCTCAACACCGGGAACATAGAAATTCAACTCTTTTTTGCCGCGGATGAGCTTTACCGTTTCTTCCGTCAAGTCGGCGGTAATTCGGATCGGATTCATTTGTTGGATTTGTCCGGCTTTCGTGCCCTGTGCCAGCGTCATTCCCGCTTCCACTCCCAAATCGGTGAGAATACCGCTGATCGGCGCTTTTACTTCCGTATTACTTAATTCGCGCTCTGCTTTACGTACAGTAAGATCGGAAGTCTCTAACTGAACTTGCAAGGAGGCCAGTGCGTCGGTGTTATCAAGAGTCGTACGCGCCTGTTTCATGCTGCTGAGATCAAGTTTCAGCCCATCTATCTGAGTCTGAGCTTTGTCGAGTTCAACCTTGGTTATCAGACCTTCATCGTAATCATTCCGGAGTTTGTTAAAGCTTTTCTCCGCATCTTTGATGCCTTGTTCCGCTTTGGTAATATTGTTATCGACCTCTGTTTTCTTGTTCGCCAGTTCATCTTTAGCCTGTTTCATTTGCGCTTGAATATTTTTAATGCCAAGCTGGCCCTGCTGCTTTTGCATTTGAAGATCAGTCGCGTCGATACGGAATAAAACTTCACCTTTATTTACGCTATCGCCCTTCTTCTTATAAACCTGCAGGATATCGCCACTCGTTTTGGCCACAACGTCCATTTGAATGGACGAGATGACATTGGCAACCTGCTCCAAAGGCTCGGAAATTTTTTCCTTGGTTACTTTAACGGTTTTGACCGTCTTAATTTGAGATTCCTGACCTTGCTTCTGATCCTGTGGACCAGCTAGCGGTTTATCGGAACATCCGGCCGCAATTGCAGCAGTTAAAGCAGCAATTACAGCCAATTTCGTACTTCTTTGGACCAATGTGACTAGGGGACGTTTCATCGGTTTATCTCCTCTTCTCTATACTTTAAGTTGTACAGATCTTACGTTATAGCATCTGTAGCTGCATTCTTATTCGATTTACGGTGTACCATTTTGGATGTTCTGCTTTTGATAGATTCGATCATTTCATAGACAATAGGAACCACGACAAGCGTCAGGATCGTCGAAGTTACGAGACCTCCGATTACCACGACCGCGAGACCTTTCGAAATAATCGTTCCTTGGGACAGACCCAGTGCAAGCGGCATCAGCGCAAAAACCGTTGCGCCCGCTGTCATAATAATCGGACGAAGACGCGACATCCCTGCCTCAAGCAGTGAATCCCTAACATTAACGCCCTGCTCACGCAGCTGCTGAACCCGATCGATAAGAACAATGGCGTTCGTTACAACAATACCGATGAGCATCAAGAAGCCGATCAAAGAAGTGATATTCAGTGATTCTCCTGTTACCAGAAGTCCGAACAGACCACCAATCACCGCAAGCGGAAGGGAGAATAGAATCGCAAACGGGGCACTGGCATTCCCAAAGGCAAGCACCATCACAAGATAGACGATAAAGATAGAGGCTCCCATCGCAATAAACATATCCATAAACCCGGAAGCAATGTCATCGGACACACCCGCCACTTCACGGCTTATCCCGGCAGGCAGCTTCAGAGCATCTAACGCTTCAGCCACGCGGCCGCTTACGCCCCCTTTGTCACTGCCATCGATTTTGGCGCTTACTTTGAGCGTCTGCATCTGGTTCTCGCGTGTGATCGAAGTCGGGGCTTCGATCTCGGTTACTTTTGCAATTTCATTCAATTGAACCATTTGCCCGGTAGGAGTTTTGAACAAAAACTGTCCAATCTTAGCTACCGAATTTTTATGAATCGGATCCAGCTCTACGTTCGTTTTATAGGTGACATTATCAAATTTGATATCCCCGAGCTTGGAGACACCGATCCAGGAATTCACCATTTCAAGCACCTGGGCGGAGCTCAGGCCGTAAAGACGGGCTTTGTTCTGATCCACCGTCACTTCTATTTCATTCTTAGACTCACTCAAATTATCTTTGATTTCCTTAAGTTCTGGAAATTCCTTCATCTTGCTCTTGACCATTTCGGCGGCCTGCTTCAGGTACACGATATCGTCGCCTTTAAGAGCATAAGAGAAATCGGTGCCGCTTCCTCCTGCACTCATCGCAAGAAGCTGCGCTTCTACCTCGGAGCCCTTTGGAAGCTCATACAAGATTTTCTGCTTATACTCTTCAAGCACCTGCTTCGCATCGCTGTTCGCATTCGTTTCAGTAAACATAAGTGTCCGGTAAGGCACTACATCGTTACTCATGTTGTAACCTACCATTGATTCGTTGTATGTAAATAATGGGTCTCCGGCCGGATCCTTCGCATTTCTCATCATTTCTTCGATTTGCTTGGACTTGGCGTCCATCGTATCGAAAGATGTTTCATTCGGCATACGGATTTGGATAAGCATTTGGCGGGCCGCCTGATCCTCTGGCATAAAGGCTACACCCAGTCTTGGAGTAATCAGGATAAGAGAAGCCGCAAACAGCAAACCGCAAAAAATTAAAGTCTTAATGCGGTTATTTAACGACCAAGCCAGGGCACGTCTATACCCTTGAGTAATTCTGCCCTCATGGTTCTCCTCGTGACTGCCTAGTTTTTTGCTCTTGAGGACCATTAATTTAGCAAGCATCGGAATAACGGTTAGCGCCACCAGGAGCGATGAAAGAAGCGCTACAACGAGTGTGAGAGCAAACGGACGGAAAATTTCTCCGATTATTCCGCTGACGAGAGCAATGGGACCAAAAACGCCTACTGTCGTCAGAGTAGAGGATGTAATTGCTCCTGCAACCTGTGCCGTTGCCATCTTGATCACGGATTCGCCGCGTTCTTCCGCTTTTTGCAGCTGGCTGTAAATATTCTCAATGACCACGATACTATCGTCCACAACCCGGCCGACTGCAATCGCCATACCGCCGAGGGTCATAATGTTCAGTGAGATATCAAGCGGCACCATCATTAACAGAGTAATAAGAATTGATAATGGAATCGAGACCAAAACAATCAGGGTCATCCGAATATTTCTAAGGAAGAGCAAGATCATGATAGAAGCAAGCAGTGCGCCCATCCCGCCCTCTTGCACCATGCCATGAATGGATTTTTTGATATCATCTGCAGTATTGTAAATGGATTTGAATTTAACGCCGGGCAGGGTTTGTTCCCACTTTGCCATCATGGCGTCCGCTTCATCCGCAAAGTTAACTGCGTTAGCCGTTTTAGTTTTGAACAATTGAACACCGATCGCAGGTTTACCATCAAGCCGTGCGACAAACTCGGATTCACTGATTGCTTCAATTTTGCCGAGGTCTTTCAACTGCACCACATCGCCGCGTGGTGTAGTGAGGGTCAAATTATCGAGGTTGTAAATAGTATCTAGTTTACCGGTTACACGCACCATCTGCGTATTGCCGCTAAATTCAACGCTCCCCGCGGGACTGGAAGTCAGTGCGGCCCTAATGTGGTTCGAGACATCCGAAGGCGTCATACCGTAGCTGTCAATCGTGTTCTGATTCAGCTTAATGGAAAGCGCGGCCTCCTGATTGCCGACCGAATCTACATGGTCGATTCCCTTAAGGGAGTTAAAGCCTGGTAAAATCGTATCTTTGTAAATTTTATCGAGTTCTGTCTGATTCATCCCTTCATTTCCGTACACCGATAAATAATAAACCGGCGCGGATGAAAATCCCTCCGTCAGCACTTGAGGCTTCTCGGACTGCTGCGGAAGCTTGACATTGGAAATTAGCGCTTCCAAATCTTGTTTGGCATCCTTAGGCTTAATATCCTGCTCCAGTTCAATAAGTATCTGGGAGAAATTATCACTGGAAGTAGATGTTAAATTCTTGATCCCTTCAAAGCTGGCAACGGCTTTTTCAAGCGGTTCCGTGACTTGTTCGAGCACATCTTTGGGAGGGGCAGTGTATTGGGTAGAGATCATAACAATCGGAAACGAAATATCCGGCATGCTCTCCACTTTTAATTTACTAGTTGCATAAATCCCCCCCGCGAAAATCAGCAGCATGATAATAAACAAGGCTGCTACGTTTTTCATTGAAAAACTGGTTAATTTGTTCATCGACTCTACTCCTCCGCACCCGTATAACAACCTCTCTAAATCTGGAAGCTTTACCCATACATTATCATTTTAAAACGTAAAGCTTAAAAAAATATAAACTGCATGTTTTTTATGTAGATGCATGCCTATATTTTGACGCTGCAGCAGCGACATTCCCTTCAGACAGTACGTGAATAAATGGAAAAAGTTCCATCCTAGAATGGAACTTTTTCTCATATTATCTTTTTTTTGCATTTTACTGTCTTTCTTTGAGTCTATCAATCTGAAAAGACAAACCAATCCAAACTTTGCCGTGCAATCATCTTGCGCTGTCCTTGAAATTCATGATATACACTTAAATGAAATTTCTCAAGAAATCTCTGTTTGTAAATCAAGTCGGCATCCTGGACACGGATTTCAAACTGTTCTTTTGAACCAATTCTCAGTTCGGCTTCCGTTACCTGTTCCGCCGTCTGACCTTCTCTAGGCTCCCAGTTTTTAAGGTCATAGGATTTCTCAAACGATTTCTTGCCGTTGAAATCTTCAAAGACAAGCACTAATTTGTGGCCGTCAGGAGAAGACTCCGTCAGCAGCTTTTTACGGATATTATAATCGAACTTAAGACTAAGAACGTCCGTATTAATGGATGTATTAATGCGGCTAAACGATACGATATAAGGAAATAAATCAAGATCCTTAAGCTTATCTTTCACGTCATTCTTTTCTTTAGGCAGCGCAAAAGTCATAGGTTTTACATACGCATCCGGTTTGGCCGCTTGTTGAGCACCCGTTTGTTTGACGGTTCCTTCTGTAAGAGTCACTGCATCTCCGAGCAGAAGATGAACGTTCTCCATATCGACACCCTCTGGAATGGTTGTCCACACATTCGCTCTTGCTTTACCGTTAGGCGCGATTGATTTCTTGATTTCCGATACGGTTGCAGGATAAACTTTGCCGTCTTTCAGTTGAAAATGAGCGACAAGTCCTGTAAGAGGTGTAAATCTTTTTTCCAAATTCTCAATATCTAGTTCGGCAGAAACGATATTGCCGCTAAGTCCCGCATATGTATGAATCTCGGATACGGTATAACTGGCTTTGCGGCCGGTATCTTCTCGCTTGTACGTAGAGCCTAAACCGATAAATGGCAGCTTCTGCAACTCCGATTTGGCTGTCAGTTCCAGCAAATCGTTCATTTGCGTCTCACTTTCTTTCTCCTGCAGCACAAGTTTCACTTCTTTGTATTCATAGGTATAAGGGATTTTGCCCAGTATCTCAACCGCAAGCACAGCCCCCGGATCAATACCGATTACTTTGTCAGTACGAACGATTTTGGCTTCTACTCTGACAGCATTGTCCAGCAGGAAGTAAGCCGTCATATCCGGAATCGGCAGTGACTGCTCCCCTTGGTTAGACAACCTCAGGTTAGCGGTCAGAATATCCTGATCCTCCCATGGGAGGCGGTAAATGCCGCTCAAGTTAGCGGTATACAGACCGGATTTGTTCATAAACTGCGTCTCACGCCCGGCTTCTCCGCCTGTCGTCTCACTTGGAGCCGGCAACTGCTGAGCGGCAAGGAGTGTATTGAATTTTAATTCCGGATGTATCTGCGTCAATACAAGCTCCCACCCCTTTTCGCCTGCTTTAAGCGGGATCGTCCCTGTGAGCTGAATATCCTTGGAGTCCTTGGGACTGATTGTGAGGTCCTTGGCTTTCTTAGCTTCCAGCGGATATAAAAGCCCTTCCGGGGTTCTTAGCGAATACTGGATATCCGGCAATACGACAGCCGAGCCGCCTGTATTTTCCAGTCTGAGAGTGATCGCCGGCAAATAATACTTCTCATTCTTGCCGTTTGTAAATTTCTGAGTAGACAGCTTCAACTCGCTGCTGCCCGTCTGGAAGCTTGCCGATTCCCCTTTAGGGGTAACACCTGTGTAAGAAGCCGGTATGGAGACCTGGCCCAGCACTTTTTCAAAATTTGCCTGACTGGAATCCCATTTAATAATTTGTAGTTGCAGATCCTGAAGTTTGAGACCGCTGCCGACTTTGGCATAATACGTAATTTCTTCGTTTGAATGAGCGCCTACCTGCTTGACGACTTTATCCTGGGGCATCATCCTGACCGAGTATGCATTGCCTGACTTGCCTTTAAGACGGAACCAGTAATCCACCAGAGATAAATCTGAATTCCCTTTGTTATGTATGTTCACGGTAAACGTGACGATGTTGCCGCTCGGGTCAGGCAGCATCTGAATTTTCTTAAGCTCAAAAGAAGAACCGCCGTTCACGGATACGGCTCCGATAGCCGGTTCACTTGCTGCTTGTACGGAGCGGGGTAGCATACTCATAGCAGTCCCCGTGCTAAGGGTTAATAGGAGAGCCATAGCGGTTGCCCGTGCGGCCATTTTGTTGCGCATTGCTTTCACCTCTCTAGGAACGTTTGTTTGAACTTGAGTACGGATTGAAAAATGAAATCTTTTCCATAAAGACTCACTAAATAAGACGAATGAAGCGGCGGGAAGTTTCTCCGATGGAATGAAATTTATCAAATTGTTGGCTGTGGACTGTAAACGGTCATTTCTCACAAGTCTCACACGAAAGCTTGCAGGATTTTAATCAGGAATGGGGAAATTATCAAGAAGTGTTTTTTTAACCTGTTGTTAAAAAGGAGCTCATTACATGACAAAAACCGAACAATATGCGGCACAGCATAGAGAGCGTCACTTAGAAGAACTAAAGGAACTGCTGCGCATCCCGAGCATAAGTACGCTCTCTGAACATAAAGGAGATGTAACCCGATGCGCCCAGTGGCTCTCGGAAGCTTTAACTGATTCGGGACTGGAGCATGCGGAAGTCATGCAGACAGCCGGCCATCCTATCGTATATGCAGACTGGCTTCATGCCCCCGGTAAACCCACCCTGCTGATCTACGGCCACTATGACGTACAACCGGCTGACCCCCTGGAACAATGGGATTCACCACCTTTTGAGCCTGAGATCAGGGACGGAAAAATCTATGCCAGAGGAGCCACAGACGATAAAGCACAGCTCTGGATCCATGTAAAAGCGGCTGAGACGATACTGAAAACAGCAGGGACTCTCCCCCTTAATCTTAAGTTTATTCTGGAAGGCGAAGAAGAAATCACCAGTCCTTCTCTAGCTCCTTTCATTCAACAGCATGCCGATAAATTAAAGGCGGATGCCGTTATAATTTCCGACACTCCTATGCTGGAAAAAGGAAAACCCGCGCTCATTTACGGTCTTCGCGGAGTTGCCGGTGTAGAAATCAGTGTCCAGGCAGCCAAAAATGACTTACATTCCGGTCTGTATGGCGGCGGTGTTCCGAATGCGGTGCACGCGCTGGTATCTCTTCTCGGTTCGCTTCATGATGAGAAAGGGCGTGTCGCGGTAGAAGGATTCTATGACCGCATCGTAACCCTCACAGAGAAGGAACGGGAAGAGCTCGGACGAGTCGGACAGAATGAAGAGAAGATCCGCAAAGATTTGGAACTTAGCGAGCTCTACGGGGAAGAAGGTTACACCTTCACAGAACGAACGACCGCCAGGCCGACCTTGGAAATTACCGGCATTACAGGCGGCTTTGCCGGCGAAGGCATCAAGCCGATTGTTCCAGCGCAGGCAAAGGCCAAAATCGCCTGCCGGCTGGTTGCAGATCAGCGGCCCGAAGAAATTATGGAGCTGATCGAGAAGCATGTAGCCGCTCATACCCCTCCAGGTGTTAAAGCGTCTGTAACGAGGATTCTGCAAGGGAACCCGTTCTTGACTCCCACCGATCACCCTATCATGGTCGCTGCATCAGATGCACTCAAACTAGCCTATGGAGAGCAAACGGCTTTAACACGCGGAGGCGGCTCTATTCCGATTGTCGATGTTTTCGAACGGTTGTTGAAAGCACCCGTTGTTATGATGGGATTCGGACTTCCGGATGAAAATCTTCATGCGCCTAACGAGCATTTTGACTTGGATAACTTCGACAAAGGACTTCAGACGGTCACTCTATTCTGGGATAAACTCGCGGCTTCTGAGAAGTTATGCTAAGTTAGAGCAGATCATCTTAATAGAACAGACATACTGCGGAGCCTGCAGGAGCAGCCGCGGTGCATTTGAAATGACGGAGGAGACACAATGCAGCAGGACACATACAAGTTAAGGGACGCTATCATGGAGGATCTTCCCACGATCGTGCACATCTACAATTCCACCATCCCAGGAAGAATGGTGACAGCGGATCTTGAGCCTGTGACCGTGCAAAGCCGTGAAAACTGGTTTGCCGAGCACAATCCAAAGACTCGCCCCATCTGGGTGCTGGAAAAAGACGGGAAGGTTTGGGGATGGCTGAGCTTCCAATCCTTTTATGGCCGCCCGGCCTATAACGGCACCGCCGAAGTAAGCATATACCTGGACGAAGCTTGCCGCGGACTCGGACTCGGACCCCATCTGCTAGAGAAAGCAATCGCGGCATGTCCGGAGCTTGGAATTAAAACGCTGCTTGGATTTATTTTCGGCCACAATGCACACAGCTTAACCCTGTTTGACCGTTACGGCTTCAGCAAGTGGGCGGAACTGCCGCGAATCGCGGAGCTGGACGGAATAGAACGCGATTTGATCATTATGGGCAAACGCGTAGGCTAATTACAGACAAAGACCTTACCGCACTTGATACGGTAAGGTCTTTTTTGGTGTTAGCTTTATCTCATCAAGGATCAGTTTTCTTCGTTCTTGACTCTTAACTCAATTCCATATGCTGTAGCAGGTATTATGCCTGTCCGAATGAAGAAGGGTCTTTACGCCATGCCTGCAGCTTTTCCAAATCTTCTGACGCGATCGCTCCCTGCTCCACAGCCACTTCTAAAAGCGCATCATAGTTCGACAGGGTATCCAGCGGCATGCCGGCTTCCGAGAAAGCCGCTTTGCCGCGATCCAGTCCGTACGTGAAGATAGCCAGCACACCCAGTGCCTGCCCTCCTGCTTCATTAACCGCTTGAGCCGCTTTAAGGGAGCTTCCGCCCGTGGAAATCAAATCCTCAATGACGATAACCTTCTGACCCGGTTTCAGCGCACCCTCAATAAGATTCTGCTTCCCGTGGCCTTTAGCCTTGTCACGTATATAAATCATCGGCAGACCCAGCTTTTGAGCTACCCATGCTGCATGAGGAATACCTGCCGTTGCTGTCCCTGCAACGATCTCCGCTTCCGGATACTCTGCACGGATCTTAGCTGCAAAGCCTTCTGCAATCGCATCGCGAATTTCCGGATAGGACATTGTAAGACGATTGTCACAATAGATCGGTGATTTGATACCGGACGTCCATGTAAAAGGTTCGTTCGGACGCAGAGCAATAGCTCCGATGCTCAGAAGACCTGCCGCGATTTGGCGTTCTTTAGAAGTTTCAACTGTCATACTTGAATCACTCCGTCTCTTATATTATAAATGCAGTTCACCCATTCACTCGTTTACCCGCTCTGTTTAACGCTGCGTAACCGAGTCTATAATCCGCTCTATCGCTTCACGCGGATCGGCCGCTCCAGTAATCGGTCGGCCGATTACTACATAATCTGTCCCGGCAGCGAATGCTTCCGGCGGGGTCATTACCCGTGACTGATCGCCCAGGTCTGCGCCTGCAGGCCTGATTCCGGGTGTCACCGTGACGAATTCTTTGCCGCAAGCGGCTTTGACGGCAGCCACTTCAAGAGGGGATGCCACAACGCCTTGCAGTCCGGCCCTGCGGGCGAGCTGGGCATAGCGGACAACCGTATTTTCTACCGGACCCGAGATGCCGATTTCATCGTTCAGCACCGCTTGGCTGGTACTGGTCAGCTGAGTAACCGCGATGACTTGCGGCCGCAGGGCAGAAGAACCGCTTATCGCCTTGTCGACGCCTTCCAGCGCGTACTCCATCATGTGAACGCCGCCAGCCGCATGGACATTAAACATATCCACTCCTAAGCGAGTTACACTTTCCGAACCGCCTTTTACGGTATTCGGGATATCATGCATTTTGACGTCCAGGAAAATACGATATCCCCGCTGCTTCAGGCCCGTGATAAAGTCAGGACCCGCCGCATAGAAAAGCTGCATGCCCACCTTCATCCAACATGGGATCCCTTCAAGCTGCTTGATCAGCATCTCTGCCTTCCCGGCATCGGGGTAGTCTAATGCTACCATAATCCGTGCCGCGGCTTCCTCTCTCACTTCTGCCTGGTCCATTCACTGCCGCCCCCATTCGCTTCCTTAGTCTGCATTTTGTCCATAAGGAGGGGATGTCACGCGGCCTCCCCGTTATAGAACGGGCAAGCTGGGCGTACATCCCCCTGATTTGGTTTATATCCGTGTGCTTATGCGTGTACCGGCATAGCGCGGGAAGAGAAGTTAATCGCTTCGAGCATATGAAGCAGTGCTCGAACCGTATCCAGCGAAGTCATACAAACGACGCCATTCTCTACCGCTTCGCGGCGAATACGGAATCCGTCGCGCTGAGGTGTCTTACCCTTCGTCAATGTGTTGACGACGAAGTGCGCTTCCCCGCTGCGGATCAGATCCAGAATATTCGGCGAGCCTTCGCTCAGCTTGTTAACGGTTGTAACCGGAACACCTGCTTCTTCAAGTACTTTTGCAGTTCCGCCTGTGGCAATAATCTTGTAGCCGAGTCTTTGGAAACCTCCAAAGATCTCAACAGCCTCTTCTTTATCCTTATCGGCTACTGTCGCAATAATCGCCCCGGCTGCCGGAATTTTCATTCCCGCGCCGATCAAACCTTTGTACAGCGCCTTAGCAAAGTTCACATCGCGGCCCATAACTTCACCCGTAGACTTCATCTCAGGTCCCAGGGTTGTATCTACGCGGCGCAGCTTCGCAAAGGAGAATACCGGCACTTTAACCGATACAAAGTCATCTTCGGGCCATAGGCCGCTCTTGTATCCAAGCTCTGTCAGCTTTTGACCCATAATAACGCGGGTTGCCACATTCGCCATCGGAATATTAGTCACTTTGCTCAAGAAAGGAACCGTACGCGAGGAGCGCGGATTCACTTCAATCACGTACACCTGATCGTTATGGATGACGAACTGGATGTTGACGAGACCGACTACCTGAAGTTCCAGACCAATCTTAGTTGTAATGTCGATGATTTGACTCTTGATCTCATCGGAGAGCGACTGAGGCGGATATACCGCAATGGAGTCGCCGGAATGGACCCCCGCGCGCTCAACATGTTCCATGATTCCGGGAATAACTACCGTTTCCTTATCACAGATTGCATCCACTTCTACTTCCTTGCCAAGCATGTAGCGGTCAATCAGAACCGGATGCTCCGGATTGATTTTGACTGCATATTCCATGTAGCTGAGAAGTTCATCATCGGAGTACACGATTTCCATTGCGCGTCCACCCAGTACATAAGAAGGACGAACCAGAACCGGGTATCCGAATTGGGAAGCTACCCCGACAGCCTGATCCACTGAGGTTACCGTGCCGCCCGGAGGTTGAGCCACATCAAGCTTACGCAGCAGCGCTTCGAATTTCTTACGGTCTTCTGCCTGGTCAATACTTTCCAGGTCGCTGCCAAGGATGCGTACGCCGGCTTTGGCAAGCGGAGCTGCCAGGTTGATGGCGGTCTGACCGCCGAACTGTACGATGACACCGATTGGCTTCTCGCGTTCGATTACGTTCATGACATCCTCGAAGAACAGCGGTTCGAAGTAAAGACGGTCGGATGTATTGAAGTCTGTCGAGACAGTTTCCGGATTGTTATTGATGATGACCGCTTCATAACCGGCTGCCTGGATAGCCCAGACTGCGTGAACCGTGGAGTAATCGAACTCAATGCCTTGTCCGATACGGATCGGACCGGAACCGAGGACAACAACCTTCTCTTTGGAGGTCTCCAGAACTTCGTCTTCTACCTCATAAGTCGAGTAGTAATAAGGCGTTGTTGCTTCGAACTCAGCCGCGCACGTATCAACCATTTTGTATACGGGCTTAATGTTTTGCGCCAGGCGATGCGTACGGATCTCAGCTTCGTTCGTGAAGGTCTGACAACCCGCGATTGTACGAATCTCCGCAATTGCGCGATCCGTAAAGCCCATCCGCTTAGCGTCATACAGAACTTCCAGATCCAGTTCGCTGGCCGCAATTTCCTGCTCGTAGCGGATCATTCCGTCCAGTTTGTGCAGGAACCACCAGTCGATTTTAGTCAGCTCCTGGAGTTGTTCGATGGTGTATCCACGTCGGATGGCTTCTGCCAGCAGGAAGAGACGCTCATCATCCGGCTTCTGCAGACGCTGCTCCAGGGTCTCCTTGTCGAGCAGATCCGTTTCTTTCAGGAAGAGACGGTGTACTCCGATCTCTAGAGAGCGGATTGCTTTATGAATGGACTCTTCGAACGTACGTCCGATCGCCATAACTTCTCCCGTTGCTTTCATCTGCGTTCCGAGCTTGCGGTTCGCCGAGATGAATTTGTCAAACGGCCAGCGGGGAATCTTCGATACGATATAATCGAGCGTTGGCTCGAAGCAAGCGTAAGTCTGTCCCGTAACCGGGTTGATGAGTTCGTCCAGTGTATAGCCGATCGCGATCTTAGCGGCCATCTTGGCAATCGGGTATCCGGTTGCTTTGGAAGCCAGCGCCGAAGAGCGGCTGACACGCGGGTTAACTTCAATCACATAGTATTGGAAACTGAACGGATCCAGCGCAAACTGCACGTTGCAGCCGCCCTCGATATTCAGCGCACGAATAATTTTGAGCGAAGCGGAGCGGAGCATCTGGTACTCGCGGTCTGAAAGCGTCTGGCTAGGAGCCACGACGATACTGTCTCCTGTATGAACCCCTACCGGGTCGAAGTTTTCCATATTGCAGACTACGATACAGTTGTCGTTTGCGTCACGCATAACTTCGTATTCGACTTCTTTCATACCTGCAATGCTTTTCTCGACGAGACACTGGGAAATTGGACTGTAGCGGATACCTGAAGCTACCGTTTCAACCAGTTCCTCTTCGTTATGACAGATTCCGCCGCCTGTACCGCCCAGTGTATAAGCTGGACGTACGATGATCGGGTAGCCAATCTCATTTGCAAAATCAACGGCTTCCGGCACAGTCGTAACGATAACACTGTCGGGAACAGGCTGCTCGAGCTCACGCATCAGATCACGGAACAAGTCGCGGTCTTCTGCTTTCTCAATGGCAGTCAGCTGCGTTCCGAGCAGTTTCACGTTCTCCTGCTCCAGCACACCTGCACGGGCAAGCTCTACTGCCATGTTAAGTCCAGTTTGTCCGCCTAGTGTCGGCAAAAGTCCATCTGGGCGTTCCTGGCGGATGATTTGAGTCACGAATTCGAGTGTGATCGGCTCGATATAGACTTTATCAGCCATGTTCGTATCTGTCATAATTGTAGCCGGGTTACTGTTGATCAGGACAACTTCCATGCCTTCTTCTTTGAGTGCTTGGCAAGCTTGTGTACCGGCGTAGTCAAACTCCGCCGCCTGGCCGATTACGATCGGACCGGATCCGATCACCAGAATTTTTTTGAGCTTCTCATTTTTGGGCATAGTGAAGTTCTCCTTTCGTGCTGCTGTCTGACTGCTCGGCTTTCCATGCGGCAAGCATTTGCGCCTGGCGTGGAGCCTGCGGATTATCTGTTTGGTGATTGCGGATCATTTCCAGGAAATCATCGAACAAGTAGCTGGAATCAAAAGGTCCTGGGGCTGCTTCCGGATGATATTGAACCGAGAAAGCCGGGTATTTATTATGTTTGAGTCCTTCGATCGTACGATCGTTGTTGTTGATATGTGTAACCGTCAGCTCCGTGCCGGCGATAGAATCTTCTTTAACTGAGTAGCCATGGTTCTGCGAAGTGATGTAACAGCGGCCGGAAATGAGATCTTTGACCGGATGGTTGCCTCCGCGATGACCGAACTTAAGTTTCTCGGTATCCGCGCCGCTTGCAAGTGCAAACAGCTGGTGGCCCAGACAAATTCCGAAGAGCGGCACTTGGCCCATCAGCTGGCGGACCGTTTCTACTGCATGCGGTACATCTTTGGGGTCCCCGGGACCGTTGGACAGCAGGACACCGTCCGGTGCCAGCCGCATAATCTGCTCGGCCGTTGTATCTTGAGGCACAACGACGACGTCACAGCCGCGTTTGGACAAATCGCGGACGATACCGCTCTTAGCTCCATAGTCTACAAGAACCACACGCTCGCGGTTGCCCGGCGCGCTGAACACAGTCGGCGTAGATACTGTCGAAACCTGAGTGCACATCAGAGGCGTGGCTTGCAGCTGCTCTTTCAGTTCTTCGATGGACAGATCCCCCGTCGTCAGAATGCCCTTCATCACGCCGTGATGACGGATTTTACGGGTCAGCATCCGGGTATCGATGTCGCTGATTCCGATAATGCCGTATTCCTTCAGCAGGTTGCCCAGCGTATATTGTGCGCGCCAGTTGCTCGGCGCCTCTTCATGACGGCGTACCACAAAGCCGTGCACGAAGGGTTTCACCGATTCAAAGTCATCCCGGGAAATACCGTAGTTACCGATGAGCGGATATGTCATCGTTACGATTTGCCCGCAGTACGACGGGTCGGACAGTACCTCCTGGTAACCTGTGATTCCTGTGTTGAACACGACTTCTCCTACTGAATTCCCTTCAGCACCGAACGATTTTCCTGTAAAAAGCGTACCGTCTTCCAGCAGCAGTCTTGCTTTTGCCTTCATGCCCCTCAGCTCCTTCTCTATATCTTCAAAGTTGTCTGTTTTTCTATTCGCTTGATTCCGTCCATGCTACCGACCCAGCAACCATTGTCAGCACCGGCCAGCCTTTCAGCTTCCATCCTGTAAAAGGCGTATTGCGGCTCTTCGATAAGAATTCAGCCGGATCCACTTCTTTTTCCTTCTCCAGATCGATAAGGGTCAGATCCGCTTCACTGCCGATCTCAAGCTGGCCCCATGGCAGGCCGAACACATCAGCCGGCACCGAAGTCATGCGCTCGATCAGGAAGCTAAGCGACCACTTGCCTGTTGCCACGAATTTAGTGTAAAGCAGCGGGAAAGCTGTTTCGAAGCCTACAATTCCAAATGGTGCCAGCTGCATTCCCTTGGCTTTCTCTTCGTCACTGTGAGGAGCATGGTCCGTTACGATCATGTCGATCGTGCCGTCCTCCAAAGCTTCGATGACGGCCTCGACATCGCGCTTGGAACGAAGCGGCGGGTTCATTTTCCAGTTCGAATCCATTCCCGGAATATCTTCTTCTGAAAGCAGCAGATGATGCGGACAAACCTCAGCGGTAACTTTAACACCGATCTGTTTACCAAGGCGGATCAATCTTACGGATTGCTCCGTACTCACATGACACACATGGTAATGCACCCCGGTCGCTTCTGCGAGAAGGATGTCGCGCCCGACGTGAATCGCCTCCGACTCGTTCGGGATGCCCTTCAAGCCATGCTTGTCGGCGAAGGTGCCTTCCGATACGGGAGCGCCTTTCACCATCGTATCATCCTCGCAGTGCGCGACGATCGGCATTCCAAGAGCCGCTGCGCGCGCCATAGCATCCTTCATCATCTGGGCGCTCTGGACCCCGACACCGTCATCGGTGAAGGCTACCACGCCTGCCTCTTTAAGACCTTCGAAGTCAGTCAGTTCCCGGCCCAGCTGGTTCTTGCTGATGCAGCCGTAAGGCAGCACTCTTACTCCATTGCCTTCCGTTTCAGCTTTGCCCTGGATGAATTTAACCGTATCGACCGTATCGATGACCGGCTTCGTATTCGGCATGCAAGCGATTGTCGTGTACCCGCCGCGTGCAGCCGAGCGAGTGCCGCTTGCAATGGTTTCTTTATGCTCAAAGCCCGGCTCCCGCAAGTGAACATGCATATCGATAAACCCGGGGGATACCAGCTTGCCTGCCGCTTCAATCACTTCATGACCGGCAGTATCCGGCGTTTCTTGCCCGTCCAGCCGCTGTGCGATTTTCCCGTTCTCTATAAAAAGATGCTTGACCGCTTCTTGGCCGGAAGCATCCAGCGTTGTGCCGTTTAGAATCCAAATTCCCATGCTGCGTACCCTCTCCTCTTAACTGTGTTTAGCAATCGCTGTGAGAATCTGTCTTAACTTAATGTCCGTTCAATAACCGCCATCCGGATCGGAACACCGTTATGAATTTGCGTAAAAATTTTGGAGCGGTGATGCTCAACCAGCTCATCGTCCAGTTCTACATTCCGGTTAACGGGAGCCGGGTGCATGATGATCGCGTGCGGAGCCATCTGCTCCAGCCGCCGGGTTGTCAAGCCGTATTGTTCCCGGTACTCTTCAGCGGAAGCGATCATGCCTTTGTCATGCCGTTCCAGCTGCACTCTCAGCATCATGACAACGTCTGATTTCAGTGCTTCCTGCATGGAAACGTAGGGAGCGTAAGCCGCCAGTTCAGGCGCCTGCATATTCGCCGGTGCGCAGAGTTTAACGGTAGCGCCCATCTCCCGAAGCGCCCAGAGGTTCGAGCGGGCTACCCGGCTGTGCAGGATATCTCCGACGATCGATACCGTAAGCCCGCGGATTTCACCGAAGTGGCTGCGCATGGTGTACAGATCCAGCAGCGCCTGGGTAGGATGCTCATTGTTGCCGTCTCCGGCGTTAATGAGCGGGACCCGGATTTTCTCAGCCAGCTCCGCAAGCAGACCGACCGGCTTTAGCCGGATGACTCCGGCATCAATGCCCATAGATTCAAGCGTGCGGACGGTATCGTAAATCGATTCGCCTTTCTGTACGCTTGATTCTGCCGCGGAGAAATTCAGGACGTTGGCGCCTAGCCTTTTCTCTGCCATTTCGAATGAAAAGCGCGTTCGCGTGCTGTTCTCGAAAAAAAGGTTAGAGACGAATTTGCCTTTAAGCCGATCCGTTACTTTCTCCGGATGGTTCTCCCAAAAGTCTGCCCGGTCAAGAATATCCTTGATCTCTGAAGAACTAACACCTTTAAGTCCAAGAAAATGTCTGGATGTTGTGCTCTTTACCGTGCTCACGCCTCATTCCCCCTCTGTTGTATGATAACCACCTGGTCAGCGTCATCAACTTCTGTTAAATGAACTCCGATTTTCTCAAGCTTCGAAGTCGGCACGTTCTTCCCCACATAGTCAGGCCGGATCGGCAGTTCTCTGTGGCCCCGGTCGACCAGCACTGCGAGCTGAATCATTTCAGGCCGTCCCAAATCGATCAGCGCGTCGAGGGCGGCTCTTACTGTCCGGCCGGTAAAAAGAACATCGTCGACCAAGATGACTTTCTTGTTCTGAATGTCCAGCTTGCCCCCTCCGGGCACGTTATCGACGGACTTCACTTTCACCCGGTCATCCCGGTAGGAAGTAATATCGATTTCCCCTACGGGCACGGGAACTCCTTCAATCTCCTTAATCCGCTCGGCAACCCGTTGAGCCAGGTAGATGCCGCGGGTCCGGATACCAATCAGAATGCAATTTCCGACCCCTTTGTTCTTTTCCAGAATCTCATGTGCGATTCGTGTCAGCGCTCGGCGCACTGCCATCTCATCCAGCAGTACGTGCATGTGTTCACTCATGTCGACTGCCTCCTTATGTCGGGTACGCGTATCTTGTATTTCGGCCATAAAAAAACCTCCCTGGACCATAGGCAGGAAGGTTTTCGCATGCGCAGAAACAGACGTGTAGCTAAGATCCGGGAGAAAGTGCAGCTGCTCGCTGCATGTTCGGCTTTCCCTCAGGAACCGCTTCTGCATAATCGTTGACCTTGCCAGCCTCTCTGGACTGATTTTAAAGGTACCCTATTCACTTGTAGCCCATTATCCCACTTTCGACAAAAGAAGTCAATCGTTATTTCCAACGTTTTTTCCAGGTATACCGCCTGTTTATGAGGAATGAAAGAACCTTAGGCGCAGTTAATGTCGCTTTTTCTAGACAATGCTATCGCGCAACCCCTCTTCTTCTGCTATTATAGTAAAGATATAAGTTACTATGCAGGAGGAGTGGAACAGATGACTCAAATGAATACAGAAGAAATCATCCAGTTCATTAAGAACAGCCAAAAGAAAACCCCGGTGAAAGTATACGTAAAAGGAAACCTAGAAGCGATTGAATTCGGCTCCGAAATCCAATCATTTGTATCCGGTAAAAGCGGTGTGCTTTTCGGAGAGTGGACTGACATTCAAAAAGTTCTTGAAGCAAACAAAGCGGACATTGAGGACTTCGTTGTTGAATCCGACCGCCGCAATTCGGCTATCCCTCTTCTAGACCTGAAAGGAATCAATGCCCGTATCGAGCCTGGTTCCATTATCCGCGACAAAGTATCCATCGGGAATAACGCCGTTATTATGATGGGCGCAGTGATCAACATCGGTGCTTCCATTGGTGAAGGCACGATGATCGATATGAACGCCATTCTCGGCGGACGCGCACAAATCGGCAACATGTGTCACATCGGCGCAGGTGCAGTCGTTGCAGGTGTAATCGAGCCCCCATCCGCACAGCCATGTGTAGTAGAAGACGATGTACTGGTAGGCGCTAATGCCGTTATCCTGGAAGGTGTACGCATTGGACAAGGTTCCGTAGTAGCTGCAGGCGCTGTCGTGGTTGAAGACGTGCCTGAATTTACTGTAGTAGCAGGTACCCCTGCCCGCGTTATCAAACGTGTGGACGACAAAACGAAATCCAAAACCGAAATTCTTAAAGAACTTCGCGAGCTGTAAGATCCGCTGCCCTTTTTATAGAAGGGTTTGCGCAGATACACATCCCGGCCCTGCGCTGCATGCGCGGGGCTTTTTCCACACTTGAACCTTACTTTCATACTTGCAGATCAGCAGAAAGGCAGGAGATGCTAACGTGACCAGCCCTTATGTAGAGTTAAGACGCCAATTGCACCGGATTCCGGAGCCCGGATTTCAAGAGTTCAAGACCCAGCGCCTGCTGCTCGATTATTTAGAGACTCTCCCCCAGGAGAACATGGAAATACAAACATGGCGGACCGGTATTCTTGTCTATATAAAAGGAACAAACCCGGTCAAACGATACGGCTACCGGGCAGACATGGACGGACTTCCGATTCCCGAAGAAACCGGCTATAACTTCCAGTCCGAGCATCCCGGCTATATGCACGCCTGCGGCCACGATCTTCATATGGCGATCGGAGCCGGTATAGTTACGCAGTTTGCCAAGACGCCGATGAAGGACGATCTCGTCGTGCTGTTCCAGCCTGCGGAGGAAGGCCCCGGCGGGGCACTGCCTATGCTGGCAGCTCAAGAACTGGCCGACTGGATGCCGGATCAGATCGTGGCACTTCATATTGCCCCGGAGTATCCCGTCGGCGTCATCGCAACCCGGCCTGGCATCCTGTTCGCCAATACCTCCGAGCTATTCATCGATCTTGCCGGCAAAGGCGGACATGCAGCCTATCCGCATAAAGCGAACGATATGATCGTAGCCGCTTCTCAGATGGTTTCCCAGCTCCATTCCATCGTAGCGCGCAATATCAATCCGCTGGATTCCGCAGTGTTGACGATCGGCAAAATGGAAGCAGGAACGAAACAGAACATCATTGCGGAAAAAGCGCGGCTTGAAGGAACAATCCGTACTCTTTCCGCGGAAGCTATGCAGCTTATCAAATCAAGAATTGAAGCGGTTGCCCGCGGGATTGAAGCTTCTTACGAATGCCAAATTACGATTGATTACGGATCGAATTACTTGCAGGTGTACAACCAAGAGGAACTGACTCGTGAATTTATGGAATGGTTAATCGGCGAGACCGATTCAGGCGTTCAGCTAGTGGAATGTACGGAAGCCATGACTGGAGAGGACTACGGTTATTTTCTCGAGAAAATACCTGGCTTCATGTTCTGGCTTGGTGCCGAAACCCCCTATGGTCTGCACCATGCAAAAATTGAGCCGGATGAACGGGCAATCGGTTTAGCCATTGATACCGTCAGCCGTTACTTCCGCTGGAAATCGGGTTCATCGGATGAACCGCCTGCGGGCAATCGTTAGCAGCCATGCTGCAACAAATAACCCCTTGAATAATCCCAGGGCATTGAAGGCCGCAGCGGATTATTCCAAGGGGTTATTTCATTTATAAATTTTGAAGACAGACCCAAGCTTCCGCAAACATCTCTTACGTGCCGGTTTAATCCAGCTTGCGAATAAAGGCTTGAAGACGATCCAGCGCTCCATCTATTACTTCTAAGGAATAAGCGTAAGACAGTCGGATATGCCCCTCGCCCAGCGGCGAGAAGGCATCGCCCGGCACAACCGCCACGCGTTGTTCTTCAAGAAGTCTATAGGCGAATTCTTCCGAAGTCAGACCGAATCGCTCAATCGACGGAAACAAATAGAATGCCCCTTGAGGCTTAACCGCCTGAATCCCCATCTCTTGAAGTCTCGCGTAAGTATGCTGGAGGCGCTCGGCATATGAAACTCTCATAGGCAGCGCATCGTCACGGCCCGCAGTCAGAGCTTCAATCGCCGCGTATTGGCTGACCGAGCTCGCGCAGGTCACATTGTACTGATGAACTTTCAACATATGCTGAGATAAGTATGCGGGAGCAAACGTATATCCGATACGCCAGCCAGTCATCGAATGTGACTTAGACAACCCGTTTATGACAATCGTTTTTTCCTTCATACCCGGAATGGCTGCGATCGATGAGTGATTCGTCCCGTACACCAGTTCGCTGTAGATCTCATCCGAAATGATAAAAAGCTCTCGGTCTTGGAGAAGTGCGGCAAGACCGCTCAATTCTTCTGCCGTTAAAATTTGCCCCGTCGGATTGCTCGGATAGCCCAGAATGACGCAGCGGGTCCGTTCGGTCAAATATGGCTCCAATACGTCCGCGGTCAGTTTGAACTCATGCGGCCTTGTATCCACGTATACGGGTATTCCGCCGCAGAGCTTGATCAGCGGCTCATACCCCGGATAAATAGGACCAGGCAGAATCACTTCAGCTCCGGGAGTCAATATCGTCCGCAGAGTAATATCCAGTGCTTCGCTGGCTCCGTTGGTCACGATAACTTCAGTGACAGGATCGTAAGACAGTCCGTATCGGGTGCCGACAAAATCGGCTGCCGCTTGCCTAAGCTCAAGCACTCCGGCGTTAGGCGTATACAAGGTCTTGCCTTCCTGAAGAGCACGCTGCCCGGCTTCTACAATATGCAGCGGTGTCGGAAAATCAGGCTGTCCGATCGTGAGCGCGAGTGCATCCGGGATGGAAGCCACTTTGTTAGCGATTTTACGTATGCCGGATATTTGAATGTCTTTGACTTTCGGGTTAATCAACGATTCCATGACGATCGTTTCCCCTCCCCATGCAGTGTTCTCACTTCTAAAATTAAAACAGTTTAGACGTTCTTCAGCCGATGAAGCAAATCCATCATATCTTCTGGTATCGGCGCCTCGAATTCCAGCCTCTCGCCTGACTTCGGATGAGTAAACCCGAGTACTTGCGCGTGCAGAGCCTGCCCGTCCATCGTCATTCCTTTGCTGCGTCCGTAAGCAGGATCGCCAACAAGCGGATGTCCGATGAATTTCATATGGACGCGGATCTGATGAGTACGGCCGGTTTCAAGCTTGAGCTCTACCAGCGTGTAACCGTCAAAACGCTCCAACACTACAAAATGGGTCACGGCACGCTTGCTGTTCTTCTCCGTAACGGTGTAGAGCTTGCGGTCACTGGCATCTCTTCCGATCGGAGCGTCAATCGTCCCGTGATCATGGTGAAGAACTCCATGGACAATCGCAATATATTTGCGTGTAACCGAATGTTCTTTGAGCTGCGCGGCCAAGTGACTGTGGGCCTGATCGTTTTTAGCCGCCATAAGAAGGCCTGAGGTGTCTTTGTCGATGCGGTGCACGATTCCCGGTCTTTGCACGCCGTTAATGCCCGAGAGGTCCTTGCAGTGATACAGCAGCGCATTGACCAGCGTCCCGCTGTAATGTCCCGGAGCCGGATGAACGACGAGTCCCCGCGGCTTGTTCACGACAATCACATCGGAATCCTCATAGACTATTTCCAGAGGAATGGCTTCGGGAGTCAGCTCCATAGGCGTCGGGTCCGGGATGCTCAGCACAATCGTCTGGCCCTCGGCCAGCTTATAATTAGGCTTCACACTGCGTCCGTCAACCCGGGCATGTCCGTCCTTGATCCACTGTTGAATTTGTGTCCGGGATACCTGATCCATCAAATCGGACAGGAACTTATCGATCCGTTCCCCTGATTGTACCTCCTCAACTACCCACTCGGCTGCCTCTGATTCATCCATTTCGTTTAGATTGTTCTTTTCGTACTCGCTGTTTTCGCTCATGATGCCGTCCCTCTTTTTTCTTTTTTCCAAGCAATAATGGAGTCAATAAAAATACAAATCACTCCGATTACAATCGCTGAATCTGCAATATTAAAGATTGGATACGTATAATTAATAAATTCAAAGTGGAACATCAGAAAATCCACAACTTCTCCAAACAGCAACCGGTCCAAGAAATTACCGACAGCTCCTCCCAGAACGAGAGCCAGCCCCATAGAAAGCCATTTTTGATCCAATTTGCGCGTGCGGTTTAAGTAAAATAAAATGCCGACGACGATGATCAGAGTCATAGCGATTAAAAACCAGCGCTGATTCTGCAGGATACTAAATGCTGCTCCGCGGTTACGATGAGAAGTGATCTGGAAAAACTCACCGATAACAGAAATGGTTTCTCCAAGTGCAAGATTTTTGACAATAAGCCATTTGGTTGCCTGGTCTAATAAAAAAACAATGAGGGCGATAATATAATACCTCAAACGAATATTCCTCCTCTAAATAAGTGTGTGGATTTGCACCTGGATGGGTGACGATGTTGACTGGGTCCCATGCTTGGAATTTCCACTTTAAAAAGAGAGCCCTTCGTAAACCCTATCTGTATAGGCCAACCTTCCGAAGGGAGTTGTAAACCCCGTGTTATCATTAAATACGCAGCAAATCGGACAAATCAGGCAACAATTGATGACAGAGCGGCAAGAACTTAATAAGCAGCTTGAAAATGACGAGCACTTCGGGTTGCGTGATTCATTACGGGACAATACGGGCGAATTATCCACATACGATAACCATCCTGCCGATCTGGGAACCGAGCTTTTTGAACGGGAGAAAGATATCTCGCTGCTGGAGAATGTAGAAAATCATTTGAACCAGGTCAACCTGGCTCTCGAGAAAATGAATGCAGGAACCTATGGTCTATGTGCCGAATGCGGCAAAGCTATTCCTTTTGAAAGACTAAGCGCCATTCCAACGACATTGTACTGCTATGAGCATGTTCCGGATCGCTATGCCTCCGACCGCCGGCCTTTAGAGGAAGCCGTTCTAGCCCCTCCCTTTGGCCGGACCAGCCTGGATGAACTCCCTGAGCAAAATCAGTTTGATGGAGAAGACGCCTGGCAAATCGTGGAAAGTTGGGGAACCTCCAACTCCCCCGCTATGGCCGAAGACAATCAGGTATCGGATTACAACGACATGGCCATCGAAGCGGATGAATTGGACGGGTATGTGGAACCTTTCGAAAGTTTTCTTGCCACCGATATATACGGTAATCATCTCACAATTATACGGAATAAAGCTTACCGGTCTTATCTCGATAACAACGAAGGGGACCCGCTTCTTGAACCGGACTATGATTCGGAGGATACGCAGAGCTGATGGCCAGTCTCTGCGTTTTTCTCCTCCAATTAATAGAACCGGCGGCCTTCTAGCTGAAATTGCACATACTCCACTATATCCGCAATGTATTCTCCTACAATCGGCAGATTAAGGGCCCCCAATGCTTTCAGCGCATACAAAATCGTTCCTGCAAATACCGTGATCCCTAGACCCAATCCGACTCCCCGGGTTACACCCGCTATGAGATTGCCCAGAATGAGCTTGCGCGGTTTGTTCATCAGATCTACATAATCCGCAATTTGTGTTCGTTCTATGTTTGCGGAAATTTCTGTTACCTTCGCATGAATTTGATTCAGCAAGCGGATATCGCTAACTTCTGCCGATGAATCGTTCAAGGATTCGTCTTTTTCTTCCGTGCTGGTTTTATCCATAAAGTCCATAGAGTACGCTCCTGCTTTCACAGTGCTCAGTCCTATTCATGTAACAGCGGAACATAGGGTCTTGTCCCCTGTACTACGTTACCAGGAACTGAGATGCGACACCTGCAGATGGTACCGGCAAAGTGTCGGATACTCCTTGTTGTGCCCCATTCCAGCAGTCACTATCCGGAACCCCTCTACAATTCTCGCTATTAGCGACGGATATTTGTATGACTGTATCCACACAGGGCCTGCGGAATTGAAAAAACTTCTGCATCCCAAAGGGATGAGAAGTTTAGAGCTCGCGGCTTGAATCCAGTCATCGCTTTTGCATAGATTCAGTTAAATAGAAGCCTAGCCGCTTCCAAGTACGAACATCAATAAAGCGCGCGTACCCGGCTTAGGACATTGTTATTTCTCCAGCTCCAGCACTCTGTCGTGATCAAGTGTTTTCCAACCGTCATCTTGAAGCAGTTCCAGCTGCGCTTCCAAAAGGGTACGGAAACGGGTACGGTAAATGGAAGCCTGCTTCTTAAGCTCTTCGGTCTCCACAGAGATTTTGCGGGAGCGGGTCAGTGATTCGTTAATGATCCGGTCAGCGTTCTTCTCTGCTTCCTTAAGAACGAGCTGTGCTTCTTTCTTCGCGTTATTCCTCACTTCATCGGCAGCTTCCTGTGCGACGATAATGGTTTTACTTAGCGTTTCCTCGATATTGGAGAAATGGTCCAATCGTTCTTGAAGGGCCAAAATTTGATTCTGCAGCTCTTTGTTTTCACGGATAATCGCTTCATAATCTTTGATGACCTGATCCAAAAACTCATTGACCGCATCCTCATCATAGCCCCGGAATGAGCGTGCAAACTCTTTATTATGTATATCCAGTGGTGTTAAGGGCATGGTGCACCTCCTAAAATGTTAACCGGTTGGAGCGTTTGTATGGTTATGAAAATATTGATGGGTATTGTAGGCTTTCGACAGAAAGATCAGAAATCCTTCATTTCTCGCATCTATCCCTGTTAAGCATATTTACCTATCTTAATCCGCATCCTGCCTTTTTTCGTCGTGCCCTCTACTTCGAGCACACGGAATCGCCCAAAGCCTTGTAAAGAAACGACGTCTCCTTCTTTGAGCGGAACACTCGGATTCTCCTCGGGCTTCCAGTTCACCTTGCATTTACCCGCTCCAATAGGAACCAGCACTTTAGCCCGGCTTAGTCTGAAAACATCACTAACCACACCATCCAGGCGCAAAGATGCGACAGACAATGTCATCTCTTCCAGCCTGACAGGTGAAGCTATCAGCTTGTCGATGGGCAGAATTTCGGTCACGACATGAACACGATGAACCTGGCTCAGGTGAAGATGCAAATAATCGGCAGCCTCTTCCGCTACAACAAAGTGGCAGCCTTCCGGAGAAACATGGATATCTCCTACTTTATCCCGCTTCATGCCAAGCGCCAGTATCGCGCCCATATAGTCGCCGTGAGTAAGGGTCTGGAATTTGCTGTCTCCGGACTCGACCGACAGAACTCTGAGGCCCATGTCCTCACTAGCCATATCGAGATAATCCGGGCCGATTATCGCCCTTCTTCTCTCCGCATCCGGAAATCCGCCATCCAGTCGTATCTGCACATCGGGATTCCGATTTATTAAAGTCGATACGATAAACGATTGCCTCGGATCCAGAAAATCGGTCCGTTTTACTTTGTGGTGGGACGCATTCTCGATCCACTCCTGAGCCCGGTCTACGAACGCATGCTCATCCGGATGAAAATGTCCGTAGATTCCCTTAGCCACCGATCCATCCATAGATAAAACCGATGACTACTTTGAGTCCATTGACGACTAGCCAGAAAACACCCATTGCTACGATTGGCGAAATATCCAGCGGGCCGATTGGAGGGATAAACCGGCGGAATGCGCTCAAGTAAGGTTCCACCAGCTTGGCGAGCATTTCTCCAATAAAGCTTTCCCGGGCATTAGGGAACCAGGATAACAATACATAGCCGAAAATCATGTAGAAGTAAATTTGAGCAAGTGTGTCAATTAATGAGTAGATTTGAAAAAGCAATCGCCTTCACCTCAACCTTTTTATCCAATGCTAAGCTTCATGCAGAAAATCCGAAATGGAACCTTGAATTTCAACCGAATCCGGGGCGCACAGGAATATATTCGGTCCGATTTTGGAGATCGAACCATTGAGCGCATACACGGTTCCGTTCAGAAAGTCAAAAATCCGAACGGCTTGTTCGGGGCGAACTCTTTGCAAATTAACGACAACGGTTCTGCGTGAGCGCAGATGATCGGCAATTTCTTGCGAATCGTCGAAGGAATGCGGTTCATGGAGTACTACCCGGCTGTTCTTCTGTGAATGAATACTTACAATGTTATTTTTATTTTGCTGTTGTTTCGTACGTTGTTCCTGCAAAGGGGTTTCAGGTTCTTCTGGAGTTTCGATGATTCTTTCACGCTCCACAATCTCTTCTTCCTCCTGCAGCCCGATAAAATTCATGAATTTGTTCATAACGCCCATCCTGATTTTCCTCCTTTTATGGATAAGATGGTGTAGTTGCCGCTAACGACGAACCTGCACTAAAATTCCTATAAGCTAAGACTTGCCGACTAGGACCGAACCGAGCCGAACCCAAGTCGCCCCCTCTTCAATGGCTACTTCGAAGTCTCCCGACATCCCCATCGACAAATGAGGGACAGGATAAGGCAGGATTTCTCGCGCGTTCAGTTGATCCCTCAGCTCTCTAAGCTGCCTGAATACGGGACGGGTTGCCTCTGCTTCCGATTCCAGCGGAGCCATAGTCATTAAGCCTACGATGCGCAAATGAGAATACGAAAGCAGTTGTTCCGCGAATGCTTCCAATTCCTGAGGCGGAAGCCCATATTTGGATTCTTCTCCGGAAACATTCACTTGAATAAAGCAATCCACAGTAATATTTCTTTTGGCTGCTTCTTTCTCCAACTCTTTAGCAAGCGATAAACGGTCCAAAGAATGAATATAAGCAAACTTGCCTATAACCTCTTTGACTTTGTTGGTCTGGAGATGACCGATAAAGTGCCACTCCCCCCGTTGTCCCAACGCTTCCCACTTTTCCTTAGCATCCTGCCAGCGGTTCTCACCAACCTGATTCAACCCATGGTCAAGAGCTTCGCGTGTCGCTTCCAATGAAACATATTTAGTGACCGCAATTACTCGCACATCGGCAGAGTTACGGCCGGACCGCCTGCACGCTGCCTCCACGCGCCGATCCACTTCATCTATGCGGGCTTGCAAATTCATCAGCTGCGGTTCACTCCTTTCTTGCTGTCTTCAAGACTAACCGTATAAGCCGGTTTATTCCTCTCTCAGACCGATCCAAGCGGCCATCCGACCTGTTAATCCCTTTTCTTTACGGTGGGAATAAAACGAATCGGTTGCACAGCTTGTACATAACTTTGTTACTTCTATGCGTGACGACAAAATTCCTGCTTTCTCAAGAAATTGTCGGTTGCATTCCTGAAGATTTAATTGGTATTTACCTTTATTTTGAGGCATTACGACACGATCTGTATCTTCCTGCGGGGCACCTATCTCCTCATGCGCCTTGTAGACGCGATCAGCAACAGTATCATCGACTTCATAGCAGCAGGCCCCTATAGAGGGCCCTATGGCTGCGTACACCTCGTCAGGACGACTTCCGAAAGACCGGGACATGGAAGCCAGTGTCGCCGCCCCAATATTAAGCACAGTGCCTTTCCAGCCAGCATGAGCCAGACCGACAACCCGGTTTACCGGATCAATCAAATAAATCGGCACGCAGTCCGCAAACAAGGCACACAACATAACGCCTTTGTCGGCAGTCACGAAGGCGTCCGTATCCTGAAGAGCATCGGCCCGGGACAATCGCCCTTTTCCTTTCATCTCTGCGCTGACAACGGCAACATCTTTGCCGTGGACCTGCTCGCCGAAAGTGAGGGCTCCGAAAGGGACATTCAGGGCCTCTGCGAGCTTCTTGCGGTTGTCAATGACGTCGTCCTCCCCGTCATTGACATGAAGACCCATGTTCAGCGAATCAAAAGGCGCCGAGCTTACACCGCCGTGCCGCGAAGTGAATCCGGCCTGCAGAAAAGGAAAACGTTCCTGCAGCCCGGAAAGCACAAACAGCTCCGGCTCCCCTGCGTTAGTTCTCGTACGTACAAACGGTTCCATGCTTGTCCCTCCTGTTTCGCCTCGTGCAACGTCCTTGTGCTTGTTCAAGTGTATCACAAGCAGTCAAGGAACGACAAAAATCTATCTGGACTCAGCTCAGTTGGCTGCTTCCTATTGGAAATTATTATATGATCCAAGTTCCCCTGTATCGTTATTGCACCTGTTGTCCCCGTATTAAGAGGAACGTAATCACAGCTCCGAAGCGTTTATCTTCTTTTATTACCCCCGTCCGCTGCGATTATAATCAACTGTTTCGCTTTCTTCTACAGCCCGGTGAGTTTTGGCATCATCCAGCTTTACGAGCACCACATCCGCGCCGATTTTGACGATGTGTTTCCAAGGGATGATAATATCCGTCCCTCCGCCAAACAAACCAAAAAACTTGCTGTTATTAGGAACTACAATGGAGTCGATCCTGCCCTGCCGGAGGTCAAGTTCCAGATCACTGATTTGGCCGAGCTTCTTCCCGTCGACGATATTAATGACGTCTTTCGTCTGAAAATCCGATATTTTCATTGTACCGTCCCCACGCTTTCAGGTTATTCGCCCGTTTACTCTAGTATATGAAAGACCCGGTCAAAATGTCCTGCTAAACGTAAGAAATCCTCCTTGTGTAGGATTAATGAAGAAAGGCGGACTGCTGTGTACAGATAAATTGCAAAAAAAGCCCGGTGCCCCGGGCTTTCAATTTCGTTCATTTACTTGTAGCTTCAAAACCTGGAATCAGCTTCTCACGTACTTTTGCATCTGTGAGATAGCCGATTTCTCTAACCGGGATACCTGAGCTTGAGAAATGCCGATCTCATCGGCGACTTCCATTTGCGTTTTACCTTCGAAGAACCGCATCGACAAAATCATTTTTTCACGGGAGCCCAGCTTTCTCATGGCTTCTCTTAGCGCAATGCCTTCGATCCAAGACATATCTTTGTTGCGCTCATCGCTAATCTGGTCCATTACATAAATAGGATCTCCACCGTCATGATAAATGGGTTCAAACAGCGATACAGGGTCCTGAATGGCATCCAGTGCAAATACGACATCTTCTTTCGGTACATTCAGCGCCTCCGATATTTCGTAGACGGTAGGTTCGCGTGAATTTATGTTGGTCAGATTATCGCGTACTTGTAGAGCTTTATAGGCAATGTCCCGCAACGACCGGGAAACACGGATCGGGTTATTGTCCCGTAAATATCTGCGTATTTCACCTATAATCATCGGCACCGCATAAGTAGAGAACTTAACATTCTGGCCCAGATCAAAGTTGTCTATAGCTTTCATAAGACCGATACAACCCACCTGAAAAAGATCGTCGACGAACTCGCCGCGGTTATTGAAACGCTGAATGACACTGAGAACCAGTCTCAAGTTGCCATTAACCAGTTTCTCCCTTGCAGATCTGTCGTTCTTCGTTTGCAGGTTAGCGAAAAGCTCACGCATTTCTACATTTGTAAGAACAGGTAGTTTGGCGGTATCGACACCACATATTTCGACTTTATTTCTGGTCACGGTGATTACCTCCCAAGGAGAAACATTACTGTTAATTATCTCCGGGGACCGTGTTTTTATGCGCTTGAATCTGTGGTCTTACACGCTTGACAAGTGCGGAAAAATTGCTCTCTCCTGCCCTTGTTGGTTCGAATTCGCTTTCATGAATCGAGAATTTTTTTCTGAAAAAAATTAAAAGACCTCAGGATGTAAATGTTCAGCCAGCCAGGTTATTGTTTCCGGCAGTTTGTCCAAGCGATACGCCTGCTCCTTAATTTCAAATATTTGACGGTTCTTTACCGCTTTAATAGAGGACCAGCCTGAACGTTTGTCAGGATGTATAAAAGAAGTTGATGCTTTTGAATAATCAGCAGTATAAATAACATCCGGATCTTCCTCCACGATGTTGCTCTCATTCAGATGAACATAGGGATTGGACTTGCCCGTGCTTTCATCCTCTGCGATATTAATGCCGCCTGCCACCTTTATGACATCATTCAGCCAATGAGTGCCTGGCAATGTCAAGCCTGTATAACCGGCATGATTTGCTTGATCCTGCTGAAAAGAAAGTTCCCAGTAAACTTTCTTTACAGTATTCTTTTCTACAACGTTCCTAACGTACTGGACGCTTTGGTTCACTTCCTCTACCCATTGCTTCGCTTCAGTTGCCCGGCCCGTTAGTACGCCAAGTTCCCGAATCGCTACTTGCAGCTCGCGAATATTCTTAGCCTCAAAAAATAAGGGCTGGATGCCCGAATTACCAAGTTTGTCGGACAGTAAGCAGGCTCTCTCATCGATATGGTCTGACAAGGCAATAACTGCATCCGGTTCGGCTTTTTGGATTTCATTTAAGTCAGCCCATTCATAGGCTTTTAATCCCGCTTGCTCACGATCCCATGGAATAATTCGGGACGATAAATTCAACCTATTCATCAATTCATCCTGATTTTCATAAAGCAGAACCATTCGCTCCAGCTTCAAATTCTGCTCGATTTTGTTTCCGCACGAATCTTCGCCCGTATATTTCTCTTCCAAAAGATTTGGATCTGTTTGCTTAAAAGCACAGCTACTTAACAGGAGTATAAAAATAATGGCCTTTATGGTTGATTGTATTGTTCCGCTAATCTTCATCCTTCTCTTTCCCGCTTTCTTATTCCTTCTTATAAAGAAGCCTACCACATATGTGATAGGCTTGGGGTTAAACCATTTTATTAAACTCTTTACGAAGACGTTTGATAATGCGCTTTTCCAGACGGGAAATATAGGACTGGGATATACCAAGCTGATCCGCGACATCCTTCTGCGTCTTCTCCTCGCCATCCTGAAGGCCAAAGCGAAGCTCCATGATCGTACGTTCGCGCTCCGTCAACTTATCCAGTGCTTTATGCAGCAGCTTGCGGTCTACCTGCTCTTCGATATTGCGGTATATCGTGTCGTTCTCCGTACCGAGAACGTCCGAGAGCAGAAGCTCGTTGCCGTCCCAATCAATATTGAGCGGCTCATCAAATGAAACCTCGGAGCGGATTTTACTGTTGCGGCGCAGGTACATCAGAATTTCATTTTCAATACAGCGTGATGCGTAGGTAGCCAGCTTGATTTTCTTTTCCGGATCGAACGTATTCACCGCTTTTATGAGGCCGATGGCTCCAATGGAGACAAGATCCTCAATATTGATTCCGGTGTTCTCAAACTTGCGAGCTATATAGACAACCAGCCGGAGGTTGCGTTCGATCAGCATGGCGCGGATAGCGGCATCGCCGGACGGCAGTTTTCCCAGCAAATATTCTTCTTCTTCCCTTGTCAAAGGCGGAGGCAGCGCTTCGCTTCCTCCTATGTAATAAATTTCTTCCCCTTTTAGACCTAATAAGATTAGAAAACGGTAGTAAAAAATAAGCATCTGTAATTTCCATTTGACCCGCATAACAGCTTCCTCCCACTCATAACCTTTCTTTAACTGGCATCCACCAGCTTCGGATGAATAATGGCATGATATGCCCCGTCCCCGGACAATTGACCGCCGTCTAGTCCAATCAGTACCTTCGTTGCTTCTACTTGGCCGCTGCTTTGAGTGATGATTACTTTATCCGGCTTAATCGCCAGCATAAATTGAGTACTGCGGTTCACTCCCCGATACGGTATCAGCCTCAAGCGGTCCTGCCACACAAACTCTCCTTCTGTACCCATTGCCGTAATGATCTGTTCTACTTCAGCCGCGCGAATCCGTTTCAGCCATGAATCCGGGAGCTGCGCCGATAACCTTGAGGCTTCCATTACCATAACCGGCGTACGGGTCAGCGGATCATACAACTGGTTCCCCGTATCAATTAAGCCTGTACACTGAAACACTACCCCTTCGATTACAACCGTCACTTCAGCTAAATGAGTGGTCAGTTCCTCCTTTCGTTTGACGCCCGCAAAAATCAGCCGGTACAGCACCAAGGTGCCTCCGCCAAGCAGAATCACGGTCCATGTTTCGATTCTCAGAGTAAAACTCGCTGTACCGGTCTGACTGAATAAAATTCCATTCATGATATCTCCAGAAGTTTGGAACACATAGTTTAAACCGAATATACCGCCGGCTCCTGCAAAATTGACCAAGTAAAAAGTGCCAAGAGTACGTAGAAATTGCTGCAAACTGCCAAAGCCGAAAGCGATCCAGATCATACCTAGGGAGACGAAAAGCTTAATGACAAACGTAAACAAAAATGACAAAGGCGGTACAAACATCATGACTACGTAAGACGCACCCAGCGCTGCAGATAGAACCATTCTCCATGGATTAAAGGAGAGTCTGCGCGTCCTAGCGGTTACGAATAAAATTGCCGCATCAATCACGACGTTCAACAGGAAAATCAGATCCGCGTAAACGACCAATTTTCCTCACCCCCGAGCGGATGAAACTAGTATATTAAACTGTAACTTCAAAGTCTGTCTAAACGTGCGGAAGACGGCCAACTATTTTTGTCGCATGTTGGGGGAAAAGAAAAAAGCCGTCATAACCGAAGTATTTCGGTTATAACGGCTTTTGCCCGAAGATGTATGATGTCTCCGAATAAAAGAAGTCCGTAAAGGAATTATTTGTCGAGGTTATTGCGTCCACGGTTCCGAAGGAACGTAGGTACTTCAAGATCCCCCGGCTGTCCGCCAAACGGCCGCAAGTTGTTAACTCGCTGCTGCTCGGTCTGCTGCTGGGTTTGCTGAGTCTCGGGCTGTGTCATATGCTGTGTGCCCGGACGGCGATTCTGTGGCTGCGGCGGCTGCGGATTATGCTCAAAGCCGGTCGCGATCACCGTAACCATAATTTCTTCTTTGAGGTTCTCGTTAATTACCGCACCGAAGATCATGTTTACCTCAATATCAGAAGCAGAAGCGACAATATCTGCAGCTTCATTCACTTCATACAGACTAAGATTGTTACCGCCTGTAATATTCATCAGTACGCCCCGTGCGCCTTCAATCGAAGTTTCAAGCAACGGACTCATAATCGCTTTCTTAGCAGCTTCAGCGGCACGATTCTCGCCCGTAGCTACACCGATTCCCATAAGAGCAGAACCGCGTTCCGTCATAATCGTCTTCACGTCAGCGAAGTCAAGGTTAATGAGTCCCGGTACCGCAATCAGGTCCGAGATGCCTTGCACACCTTGACGAAGCACGTTATCCGCTTGGCGGAATGCTTCCAGCATCGGTGTTTTCTTATCGACAATCTCAAGAAGCCGGTCATTCGGAATGACAATAAGAGTATCTACTTTTTCTCTCAGAGCGGCAATCCCCTGCTCTGCGTGTGAAGCACGCTTGCGTCCTTCAAAAGTAAACGGGCGAGTTACAACACCAACCGTAAGCGCGCCGCACTCTTTGGCAATCTCAGCAATTACAGGAGCTGCACCAGTACCTGTGCCGCCGCCCATCCCTGCGGTCACAAACACCATATCAGCGCCCTTAAGGGTGTTCATGATAATATCACGTGATTCTTCTGCCGCTTTCTTACCTACCTCAGGATTAGCGCCCGCTCCTAATCCACGAGTCAATTTATCCCCGATTTGGAGCTTATGCTCCGATTTGGCCAGATGAAGGGCTTGGGCATCCGTATTCACCGTAATGAATTCGACACCCTGCACTCCATTTTCAATCATCCGGTTAACTGCATTACTACCGCCGCCGCCTACACCGATGACTTTTATCTGGGCCAGTTGTTCTATATCCAGATCAAATTCAAACATAGCAGTCAATGTCCCCCTAACTTAACTTTCCGTGAGCTTACTGCTCAAAATGGGTAACGCGCCTATTAGGCACGGCATTCTTAAGAGCTGCACACACTTCGAGTCATTCTGTTGGATGTATAATGGTGTGCTTGTCCCGCCGCCATTGAACACTCATCGGTCTATGGCAGGACACTTGTATCCATAACCGGTAAAGAAGCCTAAGAAACAGCTGATCTTGTCCCGTTAAATAAATTCTTTGAGAAAATTTTTGACTTTGTCAAACCAGCCAGGGCTTGATTCAGTCTGGGGTGTTTTGACAGCAGCTGGTTTAGCTGCCTGCTTCTTCGGCGTTGCACTGACCGGGCGGTTTCGCATAAACTTACATACAAATTGGATGATTCCAACTCCGCTTGTATACGCAGGATCGCGTACCCCGATATAATCAGGCACTGCGATACGAACAGTTGCAGCTAATTCTTCCTGGGCGATAATGAGCGTCCCGGGTAAAGATACGGTACCTCCTGTAAGGACGTAACCGCCAGCCGGATCTCCATATCCAAGGCGATGTGTCTCCGTGCGGATAAGGTGGAAGATCTCTTGGACGCGAGGCTCTATAATATTGGCCAAGTCAATCTGCGAGAATTCTTTGTCCACCTGACTACCGATCCGGTTTACCTTAAACACCTGGTCCGCAACGGAATCCTGTATCGTTGCACATCCATATTTCAATTTGATCTTCTCCGCAATATCCATTTGCGTGCGAAGTCCGATTGAAATATCGTTGGTTATGAAGTCACCGCCGATAGGCAGTGTAGACGTCGCTACAAGATTGCCCTGATCGAACACTGCGATCGTGGTCGAGCCTGCTCCGATATCCACGAGCACAGTTCCGATCGATTTCTCATCCTTCGATAACGCCAGCTGACCGGATGCCAGTGACATCAGAATCAACCCCGCTACTTTCAAGCCTGATTTTTCTACAACACGGAGCAGATTATGTATGCCCATCTTAGCGCCAGTGATGATGGTGGATTGAACTTCCAGTCTTACTCCGATCATACCCCTGGGCTCATGTATGCCTTCTTGTCCGTCTACCAGATATTGATTAGGTACAATTCCGATAATTTCGCGCTCAGGAGGCAGCGCTATTACTTTCGCTGCTTGTATAACCCGTTCGATGTCTTCTTCGCCGATTTCGCGATCTTCATTGGAGACGGCTACGACGCCGTGACTGTCCTGAAGCGCGATATGGTTCCCCGTAATCCCGACGTAAACATCGGTAATTTGTATGCCAACCATTCTTTCAGCATGATCGATCGCAGAGCGGATCGATTGTACAGTCTGGTCGATATCAACGATGGCACCCTTGCGAACGCCTTCCGAATCGGCGGATCCTACTCCTATTATATTAATGGTTCCGTTTACGACTTCCCCAATAATAGCACGAACCTTGGATGTACCGATGTCTAAACTAACAATGATGTCATTGTTGCTCAAGCCCTTGGCACCTCCTGTGAAATGATATCAGGGCATTGCCCGTCATTGCTTTTTACATTTATTCAACGTGACGGCTTGTTTCCCTCTTTTTACAACATTTTTTTTAAGAAGCCTCATAGTCTATAATTTCTACTTACGAACCGTAAAAATAGAATACCATAAAATCAATTCTAACACTAATTTAATAGGCTGGATAGTAATATTTTCCTGAGAATTACCTGAGGATACGGTTAGAAAACAGCCCTGTTCAGATGCCTTTTGCGCTAACTTCCACCTTCATTATCGGCAGAATATCTCTAGTCTGTTAGAGACATTTTGCGGAGCCCATAACAGGTTCAGTTAACCGAATTACAACCTTCCGAATCACTCTGTCTTACGCTGATCCGGCGGAGGGGAGCTTTTACCTGTACTTGTTCCTGTACTTGTTCCTGTACTTGCTTTACCAGGAGCAGCTTCTGTCTGCTTGTCAGCAGAATTCGAAGATTTGGGAGCTTTGACTTTTGCATCCTTGTCGCCTGTTCCTGTACCGCTGCCCGGTAAGTGATCGTCTGTTTCCAGTAGTACCAGCACACCTGACGTTACTTTGCTTTCCTGCATGCTGGTGATATAAGCGGACAAATTCTTGATTTTATCCGGCAGATAGCCGACCGTTGTAATCACTTCAAACTTGGAACGGGTATATATCTTGATTTTATCCCCATAGGCTTCGGAAGGGTCCGGACGAATCTCTGAGATGTCCGACAGATAACCAGCAGGAATAGCAGACAGAGCCAGGCAGAGCGCCTTCCTATTCGGGTCTTTATCCGACCAGCCCGTCAGAATAGGTTTGTCAACAGGAATATCTTCATCGGGAACTGCAACCGCAGAACCATCGGCAAGGACCGCCTGCCTCGACCCGTCCGCCCCAATTTGAAAAGCGACACGAGGGTACTCATGGACAACGACCCGCAGCTCGCCCGGAAAATGCTTGGTCACCTCAGCGGTCTGGACCATATGCAGAGCAGCTACCTTCTGGCGCACACTCTCCGTATTGACTGCAAAGAAATGATCGCCCGCCTGAACAGCAGCAGCTTGTCCTATCTCCGCCGAAGTCAGCATTTCGTTCCCTTCTATGCGAATCTCACTGATCCGGCTGAGTGATGAACGAAAGAACAGCACGGCTAGTATAGTGATGAAGAACAGGAACAGCAACATGAGCAGTTTGCGGTTCGTCCGTGTTCTTCTTGGTTTAGGGTTCGGCAGAACCGGGACTCTATTATCTTCTGGCAAGCCACACCACCCCCCTGCTCATTTCCTATGCATGTGTGAAAGTCTGAAAACCTCGTATCCCCTCCTGTAAGCAGGAAGGGACTAGAGGCACTGCATTATTCACTGGTAATTGGCGTTTCATCCAGAATTGGCGCCTGACGGCGAATACGCGCACCAAGACATGTCAGCATTTCCTCAATACGGTCATATCCCCGGTCTACATGATGAATCTGTTCCACGACCGTAGTCCCGTGAGCAGCCAGCCCCGCAATAACAAGGGCAGCGCCCGCTCGAAGATCTGTCGCTTCAACGGTTGCCCCGTATAATCTTGGAACTCCTTTTATGAAAGCAGCGTTAAAATCAACATGGATGTCCGCCCCCATCCGGGTCAACTCATCTACATGCTTGAACCTGCTTTCGAAAATGGTTTCCTTCATTATACTGACACCGTCGGCTAAGGAAAGAAGTACCATAACCTGCGATTGCAGATCCGTCGGGAAAGACGGGTGCGGCGCGGTTACGATACGCTCCACGGCCTTAGGCCTTATCGGAGCATGCACATTTATTATATCATCGTGAACTGTAATTTGAACACCTGCGCGGCGAAGCACATGAATAGCGGAGTTCAGATGGGCCGGGCATACGCCTTCCAGCGTCACACTTCCCCGTGTGGCTGCTGCGGCTACCATAAAAGTACCGGCTACAATGCGGTCCGGAATAATTCTGTAACTGCAGGCGGAAAGGGTCTGAACGCCCCTGATCGTAATCGTGTCTGTTCCGGCGCCGATAATATCGGCTCCCATCTCATTCAGAAAGTTCTGCAAGTCCTGGATTTCCGGTTCTCTGGCTGCGTTGGAGATGGTTGTAATACCGTCGGCTACCACGGCGGCCATCATCACATTCTCGGTAGCGCCGACACTCGGAAAATCAAGTGTAATGTCCGCCCCTCTTAAACGATCTGCTGTGCAAATGATGGTATTCCCCTTCTCCTCAATTACCACACCCAGAGCTTCCAGGCCTTTCAGATGCAGATCGATTTTACGTTCCCCGATTGCACAGCCTCCGGGTTGATACACCTGAACACTGCCGAATCTTGTGAGCAGAGGGCCCATCAGGAAAATCGACGAACGCATCTGCTTCATCAGCTCTTCCGGAACATGGGAGCTGTTCAAACGCGTTGTATCCAGCACAACTGTATCGCCGTCGTGTTCGGCGCTGCACCCGAGAGAGCGCAGAATACCCAGCATTACTTCAATGTCGAGCAGTTTCGGGACATTGCGCAGCGTATGGGTTCCGGCTGCCATGATGCTTGCCGCCAGAATAGGCAGCGCCGCATTTTTAGCGCCCTGGATCCGAACGGCTCCCAAGAGGGGTTTTCCACCTTCGATTACCAACTTCTCCAATGTCTCACCTCCGAATTACCTCTCACCCACCACCAGTACTTCGGGTTGCAGCTCCACGCCGAATTTCTCCAGCACGGTGCGCTGAGCCAGTGCAATGAGGGCAAGAACATCCTCGGCCGACGCTTCGCCGGTGTTCACAATGAAATTCGCATGCAGCGGAGAAATGACGGCTTCGCCTATCATCGTTCCCTTGAGGCCGGCCTCTTCTATCAGCTTGGCGGCATGGTTGCCTTCCGGATTACGGAATACACTTCCGGCGCAAGCAAGCTGAAGGGGCTGCGTTCTCAAACGGCGGGCTTTGTGTGCAGCAAGCGCGCTCGCAATTTGCTTGCGGTCGCCGTACTTCAGTTCGAATACCGCTTCGGTCACAATGCCGGGCAGCGTATGCAGGACCGAATGCCGGTATGCATACTGCAAGTCGCTATTGCGCATGGTTATCAATTCCCCTGTGTCCAGCAGCACTTCAGCCTGTTTAAGAATGCGTGACACATCAGACCCATGAGCTCCCGCGTTCATGTAAACGGCGCCTCCCACTGACCCCGGAATGCCTCCGGCGAATTCAAGCCCGGTCAATCCTTCCTTGCCGGCCATTACGGTTAATTTGATAAACGAATAAGCTCCTCCTACATACGCCGTTTCTCCTTCAAAACGCAGGTTCTCAAAATCCCGGCTTAATTTAATGACGGCTCCACGGATTCCTTTGTCTCCAATAAGCAGGTTCGATCCCCGCCCTATTATGGTCCATGGCGTCTCATGCTGCCTCAGGAGCCTGACGGTCGCCGCCAGCTTCTGTTTATCTTCCGGGATGATGAGCAGATCGGCAGGACCGCCGATTTTCCAGGTCGTATACGGAGCCAGCTTTTCGTTCGTCAGGATTTCACCCACCTGGGCCGCTTGCAAGTCTGATATTAACTGGTGCATGGGAAAACCTCCTTCACAGAACTTTAAGGGAGATGAAGCTTTGCCGGGCTTCTGAATATACAGATGCGCCGGGTCCGGATCCGACATGAATAACAGCGTAACGGGTCCGGTACGGCTTCGCCTTAGGTTTCTGCCACGGTTATAGTGTAGTTTATGTAGAAGTCGATAGAGTGTGACAATCGCCTATACGGTTTGCCAAAACCGCATAGACGGCAGGTCCTTTAAGATTTACGGACGATCCTGTTCAGCTCCTGAACAACCAGAGAAGCCGAATCGCGCTGACCCATGCGGGCAGATTGCTTCGCCATGTGTTCCCAGCGCAGCGGATCGGTCATGATTTTATTGATTTGATCGAAAAGCGCGGAGCCGCTCAAATCCTTCTCCAGCAGCATGACAGAACCGCCTTCGTCCGCAAGGGAGCGGGCATTATGCTCCTGATGATTGTCTGTCACATTCGGTGACGGAATAAGGATCGAAGGAATGCCCAAGGCGGTAATCTCGGCCATCAGGGATGCGCCTGCACGGTTCACGATCAGTTTGGAAGCTGCCAGAACTTCCGGCATATTATGGATATACGGGAGCACCTGAAGATTATCCGGCAGGGCTCCGGCAGCTTCCACGATACGGGCAGAGGTCGAATCGTAATAAGACTGGCCTGTCCCGAATACGAAATGAGTGCCGGGGAGTCCCTTGACCAGCGGAGCGAGTTCGATCATCGCTTCGTTAATGGCTTTGGCGCCCCGGCTGCCGCCGACGACAATGACTAGCTGGGCATCCTGAGGCAGACCCAGAGATGCCAGACCTTTGGTTTTGTCCGCCTTGACCATAGATGTGGCTCGGGGATTACCGGTGTACACAACTCGCCCCGCATGGGGGAATTTCCCCTCAGTCCCCCGGAAGCTTACTGCTACTGTATCCACGTAGCGGCTCAGAAAGCGGTTCGTAAGGCCCGGAAGAGCATTCTGCTCATGAATGAGTGTCGGAATGCCGAGCCGGGCCGCAGCGAACAGCACAGGGCCGCAAACGTAGCCTCCCGTGCCCACAACCGCGTCTGGACGGTATTGTTTCAAGATACCTTTGGCACGCTGAACACCACGCAAAAAGCGCACAACTGTCTTCACATTATCCAGAGAAGCGAGTTTACGGCGAAATCCTGTAATTTCAACGGCTTCAAAAGGCATGTTCAGCCCGGAGCGCGCAACGATATCACGCTCCAAGCCGGAACTTGTACCTATATATAAAAATTCAGAACGGGGCTGATCGGAAAGGCATTGTTCACCAATGGCCAGAGCCGGGTATACATGCCCTCCCGTACCTCCCCCGCTAAATACGATTCGCATGCGTTTCACCTCGAGTAGCGGGATATATTGAGCAGAACGCCAATGGACGTCAGCATAAGCGTGAGGGAAGATCCCCCCGCACTTATAAGCGGCAAGGTAATCCCGGTAATCGGGAACATCCCTATAACAACGCCGATGTTAATAATGACCTGGACCGCTATCATGCCTACAATACCTACGGCCACCAGGCTGCCGAACGTATCAGGCGCGGTTATAGCCGTACGCATCCCTCTCCACACCAGTATAGTGAACAGAAGAAGGACCGCAGAGCCTCCTATAAAACCGAGTTCTTCTGCAATAATAGAGAAAATAAAGTCCGTCTGAGGCTCAGGCAGATAGCTGTATTTCTGTCTGCTCATCCCCAAGCCGAGTCCGACAAGGCCTCCCGGTCCTATCGCATACAGCGATTGAATCGCCTGATAGCCGGCACCCTGCGGGTCCGACCAGGGGTCCATAAAAGCGGTAATCCGCTGCAGCCGGTAAGGAGCCGCAATAATCAGCCCCACAAAGCCGGCAAGCCCTGCCAGTCCCAGATACGACAAGTGCAGAATCCTCGCTCCGGCCGTATAAATGACAAGCAGTGAGGCACCTACAAGAACGGCTCCTGTACCCAGATCGGGCTGAAGCATAATAAGCCCGAATGCGAGTCCCACTAATCCGAGCGGGGGAAGCAGACCTTTGGTGAAAGACGTGATCTGAGACTGTCTGTCGGACAAAAGTTTCGCCAGGAAAATAATCATGCCGATTTTCATGAACTCAGAGGGCTGAATACCGAAAGATCCGATTCCGAGCCAGCTTCTCGCCCCGCCACGAACAACTCCGACACCCGGAATCAATACGATAAGCAGCAAGCCGAAACAGAGCAGCAGGCCGACTTTGGCGTACTTTTTCCAGATTAGATAGTCGGTATTCATCGTGAAAAACATGGCGGTGATGCCCAGCACGGCGAACAAGAGCTGTCTTTTCAGATAATAGAACCAGTCCCCGTATTCGCGAAAAGCCATGACACCGCTGGCGCTGTAAACCATAATGACGCCGATCGTTAAAATAAGTAAGGTAGATACAAGAATCCATACATCCGGAGCGGATCGCGCTTTAGCCATAGGAACACCTCTTACGAATAAGAATGTCGGGTGTCTAAAACCATTGCTTCCAGGGTGACTGACGATACCGCTTCCTAAGACGCGGATGAAGAAGGCTTGACTACCCGTTCCTTAAAGATTATGCACGGACTCCTTAAACATGCGTCCCCGTTCTTCATAAGAAGGAAACATGTCCCAACTGGCACAGGCCGGAGAAAGAAGAACAATGTCATCTTCCCCTGCCAGCCTGACTGCCGCCTGGACGGCTTCGCTTATCGCTTCCGCACTGTTAGCAGTATCGACCGTTTCTACACCGCTCAACCCCGCTTCTCGGGCGACACGGTTTATTTTCTCCCTTGTCTCGCCGAGCGTAACAATTGCCTTCACACGGGATTTCAGGAGAGGCAAAAGCTCCGAATAATCCGATCCCCGGTCGAGCCCGCCCGCAATAAGAATAATCTTCTTATCGAAAGCTTCAACCGATTTCGTCGTCGCTGCCGGATTGGTGGCCTTGGAATCATTATAGAAGGAGACACCGTTATGCTCGGAAACAAATTCCAGGCGATGTTCCACGCCGTGAAACTCTTTCAACACTTTGGCGATCGCCCCTGTCGTTGCACCTGCACTTAAAGCAATCGCCGCTGCAGCCATTGCATTCTCGATATTGTGACTGCCCCGAATACCCAGCTCTTTGGCAGGCAAGATCGGCTGGACGTTTCCGTCCTTATCCCGATAAGTTAGAACCCCGTCTTCTGACAGATAGACACCGTGGTCCAGCACTTTCCGCCTGGAGAACAGCATCACCTGCGCCTGGCTTGTATGGACAAGACTCTGGCAGACTGGATCATCGGCATTAAGAACGGCCATATCTTCCTGCGTCTGATTGGCAAACAGCTTGGCTTTCGAAGCCGTGTAATCTTCCATCGAACCATGGTAGTCCAGATGAGTCTCATACACATTGAGCAGAGCAGCGATGGCCGGGCGGAATTCATGTGTACCCTTGAGTTGAAAACTGCTCAGTTCGACGACCATCCAATGATCGGGCGAAGCCTCTGCAGCAGCCTCGGTCAAAGCCCGCCCGATATTGCCTGCCACAATAGGCTGAAGCTTGTCTTCTTCCAGGATAAGGCCGACGAGCGTGGTCGTCGTTGTTTTTCCGTTGCTTCCCGTAATTCCGATAATCGGCGCTTTACAAATCCGGTAAGCAACCTCCACCTCCGTAACGACTTCGACTCCCTGTTCCACAGCTTGGACAATGGGAGGCGCCGTGTACGGGATGCCCGGGTTTTTGACCACCAGTACAGTGTCCCCGCTGATCAGGTCAGGCGGATGCCCCCCGCAAACAACAGAAATTCCCAAGGCCTCCAGTTCGTCAGCCTCAGGACTCGTTTCACGCGATTTGCGGTCATTAACTATGACTTGCGCCCCAATCTCATGAAAAAATTTGGCCGCTGCGACCCCGCTGCGCGCCAGGCCGAGTACGACCACTTTCTTTCCCCGGTACTCGCTCGGATGCTTCATTGCTATAACACCTCATTCATATAAAGTCCCACTGCCGCCAAAACAAGACCCGTCGCCCAAAATGTTGTTACAACCCGCCATTCCGACCATCCCACAAGCTCAAAGTGATGGTGAATCGGGCTCATGCGGAAGATACGTTTGCCTGTGGTTTTAAAAGAAATAACTTGAATGACGACCGATAAAATTTCAATCAGGAACACACCGCCGATAATGGCAAGTAAGAGTTCGGCTTTGGTCAGAATCGCAACAGCAACCAGACCGCCTCCGATTCCCAGAGAACCCGCATCTCCCATAAATACTTTGGCGGGATGCGCGTTAAATACAAGAAAGCCAAGTACCGCTCCAACCATAGCTGCAGAAAAAATTGCGGCTTCCGGCTGGGTATTGTTCATTGCGATAATGGTAAATGCGCCGAAAGCAATCGCGCTTGTACCGGCGAGCAGACCGTCAAGTCCGTCGGTAAAGTTGACAGCATTCGAAGCGCCCAGCATAAGAATGGTCATCAAAGGGAAGTACAGCCACCCGGTATCGAACGAAACATCAAATCCGGGTACAAAAAGTTCCGTACTGTGTCCGGATGTAACCAGAAGCACACAGATAACAGCCGAAACGACCAGCTGCCCGATCAGCTTCTGCTTAGCGTTAAGACCTAACGACCGTTTAAATGCGATTTTAATATAATCATCGAGAAAACCGACAAGCCCATATCCCAGGGAAGCGATCAGCAAAATCCACAGCTCGGTGTTACTGTCCGAGAAGCGAAGAGCCGCAATAGTCAGCGCAATCAGAATGATAATACCGCCCATGGTAGGTGTTCCTTGCTTTTTTTGATGGCTTTGCGGCCCTTCCGTGCGGATTTGCTGTCCGAATTTCAGTCTTCTGAGAAGAGGAATGAACAGCGGGCCCGAGATGAGAGCAAGCAGAAATGCTACTCCCATCGTGAATAAGATCACTTTTAACTCCACGATTTCTATCCTCCTACAAAGCTCTCCTGCGGGAAAGCTGCTATCAAGCGTTTATCGAACAAGAACGGCTGTTCATATATCAACCGCTCTGCAGTGCATGGTCTTAAATGAGTTTAATCTTACGTTTCTTTAACGCCGACCGACGTTCATTTGTTGCTTAGCTTGCCGCCCAATATTTATGACCCGTGCGCTACTGGGCCAACAGAGCGTCTGCGACTTCTTCGAGCCTCATACCGCGAGAGGCCTTGACAAGGACGAGGTCTCCGGGCTTCACTTGAGCCGCCAGCTCCGCCGTCAAAGCTGCTTTGTCCTCATACCAGCGAGAGCGATCCGAACCGAATCGTAAAGCTGCCGACTCTGCGATAAACCGGCCTAACGGTCCGTAGGCGTATACACCGGCAAGCGAATCGGGTGAGAGCAAGGCCCCGATCTGACGGTGATATTCCTGCTCCTGCTCGCCCAGCTCCAACATATCCCCGAGTACAACGTACTTGCTCGAGTAGCCTTCAAGCTGTTCGACCAGACGGATTGCCGCTCTCATCGAGCTCGGAGAAGCATTGTACGCATCGTTGAGTACCGTAACCTCAGAAGGGGATATTGTCTTCTCGATTCGCATCCCCGTCATCTGGAGTCCTGCAAGTCCGCGTCTAATATCGCCTTCGGACACGCCGAGCGTACGCCCTACCAGGATTGCCGCAAGCGCATTATCAACGTTATGCTCGCCCAGCAGCGGAATGTAATAGTTCTCGCCATCGGAATCGGCTTCCGAACTCTGAGGCGTGCTGACCGTAAAATGAGTCCCTTCCTCGTCCATACGGATGCTGACCGGAAAGAGATCATTGGTCTGACTTCGTCCAAATCGAATTTGTGTCATACTGCCCGGCTGCTTCATCTCCGGAAGCACCAGCGGGATAAGAGGCTCATCCCCGTGATAAATAAATGTGCCCCCATCAGCCAGACCGCTAAGAATTTCAGTCTTGGCCCTCGCAATTTCTTCTCTTGAGCCAAGCTGTAGCAGGTGGGCATCCCCGATCATGGTCACGACAGCCACATCGGGATCGGCAATTTCGGAGAGCAGCTCAATCTCTCCACGGCCGCTCATTCCCATCTCAACGACCGCTACCTGCGTATCTTCCTCGAGCTGCAGCAGCGTCAGAGGCAAGCCGATATGGTTGTTCAGATTCCCTTTGGTCTTATGGACGCTGAAGGCGGTTCCCAGTACAGAGCCAATCATATCCTTTGTTGTTGTTTTACCGTTGCTGCCTGTAATTCCGATGATCCGGACAGGCAGGGACTGGCGATACCCGTGGGCGAGTTTTTGCAGCCCCTGCAAAGTATCTTCGACCAGCAGCAGCGGCATTCCTTCCGGCCGCTCCGGACGGTTTCTCTGCCATAGTATGGCGGAAGCTCCCCGGGCGGCTGCTTCGGCGGCAAATGCATGGCCGTCAAAGCGTTCCCCGACGAGAGGGACGAACAAGCTTCCGGAAGTTATCGTTCTTGTGTCGGTGGATACAGAATCAATGAAGACCCTATCCCCGTCTGTAGAGGAAGCCGGGAGGACCAGTTCGGCGCCGGACATCCGAGCGATCTCATTCAAAGTAAGTCGTTTCATCTCTTCAGGCTCCTTAATGCGGCGCGCGCAACAAGACGATCATCAAAGTCATGTTTGACCCCTCCGATGTCCTGGTAGGTTTCATGTCCTTTTCCCGCTATCAATACTACATCGTCAGGGCCTGCCTCTTCAATAGCCTTTTGAATCGCTTCGCGCCGTTCGGTTACAAGCCGATACTGTTCTCTCGAAAGTCCGGCTTCCTCAATTCCCGGTACGATATCATGCAGAATCGCTTCCGGCTCTTCTGTCCTCGGATTATCCGAAGTAACATACAAGTCATTACTCAGAGCAGCAGCTACCCGGCCCATCAAAGGACGTTTAGTCCGATCACGGTCACCGCCGCAGCCGAACACACATCTGACCCGGCCCGCCGCAAATTCACGTATGGATTCCAGCGCGTTGCTCAGACCGTCCGGCGTATGCGCGTAGTCAACCAATACCAGAAAGTCCTGGCCTTCGTCCACCACTTCCATCCGGCCGTCGACGCCCGGCATGCTTGCCAGGCTATCACGCACTTGAGTCAATGTAAGTCCTTCCGCTAAGCATACCGAAACCGCAGCAAGAGCGTTATACACATTAAACAGACCAACAAGGTTCATCCGCATCGGCATGGTGCCTGCAAATGATTCCACCTCGAATTCAGTACCTTTGGCGGTAATTTTCACATGACTGGCCTTAACGGCGCATTCCTGCTTGACTCCGTATGTAATCACTTCAGCAGCGGTTAATCGGGCTAGACGCTCAGAAGCCGGATCATCCCCGTTCAGAATAGCATACTGCTTATACTCAGGCAGGGGTGAGAATTCGTTGCCGAGCCGAGAGAACAAGAGTCCTTTGGCCGCTTCATATTTATCCATCGTCTCATGATAATCAAGATGGTCTTGAGATAAATTTGTAAAAACTCCAGAACGGAACCGGATTCCTTTGACCCGTCCCAAATCCAGGGCATGCGACGAAACTTCCATAATACAATAATCCGTGCCTTCATCTGCCATACGGCGGAATGTATCTTGCAGAGCGGAAGCCTCCATCGTGGTTCTTTCCATCGGAATAATCTGAGATCCTACTCTAGCGGAAATCGTCCCCATCAAACCTGTCCGGTACCCCTGATCGCGTAAAATGTGCTCCACCAGGTAACTTGTCGTTGTCTTGCCGTTCGTTCCGGTTATTCCGATTACTTTCATATTCCGGCTCGGATATTGATATACGTGCGCGGAGAATACCGCCATTGCATGTCTTGAATCACTTACGATAATCTGAGGGATATCAAGATCAAGTCTTCGTTCGGTGACCAGAGCCGCCGCTCCATTCCCGATCGCGACAGAAGCGTAATCATGTCCGTCGGATACGAATCCGGGTACACATACGAATAAATCTCCCGTATGCACTTGACGAGAATCGGTTGCGATTCCGGTAATCTCGGTTGTTTCATCCCCTACGAGCTTGCAAATCAAAAGCTGAGAAGCCAGTTCTTTCAGCTGCATGTTCTATCGCCCCCACCATTTGCACGAAAAAGTTAATTTTGAATTGCCGGTATTTGATTAGTACCAGTATGGACAAAAGTCTGACAAGAAAGAAGCGCCGAAACAATCAGCGCCCCTCTTTTTTGTCCGTAGCGCCTTGCGGCGGATTAGATAAGTATACACGAATTGTTGAACCCCGGTCTACTCTAGTACCGGGCTTCGGGGCCTGGCTAATTACGGTATTGCCCTCACCTGATTTCGCCAGAAGAAAATCGGAATTAAGGTCTTCGTAAATATCCTGTACCGTCGCGCCGACCAAATTGGGCACTTCTATAACCGGTGTTTCCCCCAGCTTGTATTTCTTGCTGAGCTGATTCTTATCCGGCTCCACCTTCATATAGCGAAGCGCATCCTGCATGATGTTTTTGACCAGCGGAGCTGCGATCAGTCCGCCGAACTGAATGCCTTGGGGGTCATCCACAGCCGCATAAACAACGACACGCGGATTATCCGCCGGTGCGAATCCGACAAAAGACACGATATGTTCGTTTGGAGAATAACGGCCGTTCACGACCTTCTGGGCAGTTCCCGTTTTGCCGCCTACCCGGTACCCGTCGATAAAAGCATTGCCCCCGGTTCCTTTGGCGACAACGCTCTCCAGCGCCTCCCGAACCTGTCTGGATGTATCCTCCGAAATTACCGTGTCCACCAGTTCCGGCTTAACCGTCTCAATGACACGGCCTGTTTCCGGCTCTATCCAGGACTTAGCGACATGCGGCTTGAATAATTTACCCCCGTTAATAGCTGCCGAAACAGCCGTAATTTGCTGAATCGGGGTTACGGATACACCTTGACCGAAGGCCGTCGTGGCAAGCTCGACAGGACCGACCTGAGACGGTTTAAACATGATCCCGTTCTCTTCCCCGCCTAGATCAATTCCCGTTTTGCGGCCGAATCCGAATCTCTTGATATAATCAAACAGCATGTCTTTGCCAAGCCTTTGACCAAGCACGACAAAACCCGGGTTGCAAGAGTTTTCTACGACCTGGAGGAAAGTTTCACTGCCGTGTCCGCCCCTCTTCCAGCAGCGGAGCCTGGCTCCCCCCACTTCAATCGCGCCGGGATCATGGAAGCGCTCATTCTTGAGATCCACTTTCTTCTCTTGAAGAGCCGCCGCCAGCGTAATAATTTTAAAAGTGGATCCAGGCTCGTACGTCATCCAGATCGGAAGATTACGATTATAGGTTTCCACCGGGTATTCGCTGAAATTGCCCGGATCGTAAGACGGACGGCTCCCCATCGCCAGTATTTCGCCATTGGTCGGATCCATCATAATGGCGATTGCATGCTTAGGCTGGTATTTGACCATCGCCTGATCCAGCTCACGCTCCAGGACGGATTGCAAATGCTGGTCAATGGTCAATTGGAGGTTCAGCCCATCCTTCGGTCCCGTATACTGTTCGGAGGAACCCGGCATTTTGCGGTTAGCCGCATCTGCCAAATAGGAGATATTTCCTTTCAAACCCGTCAACAACTTGTCATATTTGCTTTCCACACCCGTCAATCCCTGGTTGTAGGTCCCCGTAAAACCAAGAATATGAGCGGCCAGGTTCCCCATCGGGTAATAGCGGCGGTTATCGCCTGCAACCACGATTCCGGGCAGATTAAGCGCCTTGACCTCCTGTGCTTTTTCCAAGGTCAGCTTACGCCCCGCGGGTTTGATTTCATTGATCCGGGCACGCTTGGAAATTTGTTTAAAAATGGTTTCCTCCGGCGCCTGCAAAACTTCCGCAAGTTTAGCGGCGGTTGCCTTAGGGTCTTGGAGCTGCACAGGGATTGCCATAATCGACGGCGTGCTGATATTGTACGCCAGTTTCTCTCCGTTGCGGTCCCAAATCTCACCGCGGTTCGCCGCGAAAGGAATTTCCCGCCGCCAGGAGTCTTCCGCCTTGGCCGACAAACCCGGTCCCAGCCAAAGCTGTACATACCCCAGGCGGATAATCAGAGCGACGAATAAGACCGTTCCTAAAATCAATGCGGCGAACAAACGCCGCCGCACTGTAAAGCTCGATACTCGCATGGATAACGCTCCCCTTCCAGACAAGTCATGACTATTCTTTTCATGACTATTCGGAATAAGGGAGGGTTAGAACAAGCTTATCCTTATATTCAGTTATTCCGGAGCTTCATATTTCTCCTTGGGCGGGGTTACAACCTCGCCGCCCGGCGGAGCGAGCTGAACCGTCAGGAGCCGCTGATCTCCTTCTCCCTGAAGAGTCTGGGTCACTACATAACCCTCGCCGCTGCTTGCAGTACGAATCCCCAGAAGCGAGCACAGCTCCATCACTTCACGCAAAGATTTGCCCTTCAGATCAGGAACAGCCACTTCACCTGGCGGCTGCACAGCGAGATACAGCTTCTGATAAGGTCCGATCTCGGTACCCGGCTTAGGGAATTGCGTGATAACCTTGGTCCCCTGCCCTAGAATCTCAACTTCCAATCCGGCACGGCCGGCCGCCTCTTTGGCTTGAGCGGTTGTCAGACCTTCCAATTCGGGTGCCTTCAATGCATTGTTCTGCACAGGAGCAGCCGTTGTTTGCGTCTTACTGGACGGAACCCCCAAATACCGTAGAGAGTTCAGCATGATCTCTCTGAATGCCGGTGCCGCGACATAGTGTCCGCGTGTATAAACACCGCCCAGCTGAGGCTCGTCCGCGATAATGATCAAGACAATGCGCGGATCTTCAACAGGGGCGTAGCCGGCAAAGGAGATGACCCACTTATCCGGAGAATAACCTTTCTGACCGGGAATGACTTTATTCGCTGTACCTGTTTTGCCCGCTATGCGGTAACCTTCTATATAAGCATCTTTGCCGGTACCATCCACTTGATCGCTTACTACCTGCTCTAAATATTCGCCTACTTTATTAGCAGTCGCTTCGCTGACAGGCTGTCCCACAACTTTCGGTTTAGTCTCCTGCACGATTTCCTTGGTTGCAGGATCTATAATTTCTTTGACCACATAAGGCTGCATCAGCTTGCCGCCATTGGCTACTGCTCCATAGGCCGCCGCCTGCTGGATTGCAGTCGCCGTCAGAGCTTGCCCATAAGTAGCGGCCGCATAATCGACTTGATAAGGAAGCTTGGTTTTACCGGCTACCTCCCCATATAAGTCGATCCCGGTTTTTTTACCAAAACCGAATTTATCAATATACTGAGCCAATTTCTCCGTACCGAGCATTTTATAACCCAGGTTAACAAATGCTACGTTACTGGACTTCTTCAACCCCATTAAATATTGAATGTTTCCCCATCCGATTCTGTTATGGTCGTAGACAGGCTTCCTGCCTTCTACCTGCACAGAACCGGATTTGAACCAAGCTCCGGGATCAAAAACTCCTTCCTCGATGGCAGCAGCCAGTGTCACGAGCTTGAAGGTAGACCCTGGTTCGTACTGGGACTGAATATTATGATTCGTCTGTCCCTGCTCCGCTGCCTTCCAGAATTCATTGGGATTGTAATTCGGAAAGCTGGTCATGCCCAAGATCTCCATCGTCTTGGGATCGGCAGCAATCGCCATCAAGCTCTTCGGCTTCCATTCGTCCATAACCTTGGAAAGAGCACTTTCCATGTAATATTGGATTTTACTGTCAATGGTTAACTTAACATCTTTCCCGTTAACCGGCGGGACAAGCACCGTTTTACTTTGCACGAGTTCGACGCCTTTACTGTCGCTCTTATAGCTGATCGATCCCGGAGTCCCTTTGAGATACTCATCCATCTGGGCTTCAATGCCGACACTGGCCTTGCCTTCCCGGTTGGTATAACCGATAATTTGCGCAGCCAGATTATTTCCCGGATAAAAACGCTTTTTGCCCGTTTTAATGTTTATTCCTACGTCCGCTTTCTCGCCGTATTTCTTCTCTTTAGCATAGACCTCGGCCTGAAGCTTCTTAATAAGCGCGTTGACTTGGTCCGCTTTGGCCTTATCGATGTTCTTGCCTTCGTTATTCACCTCAACGTTCTTAAGATAGGGATCAACCAGCTTTTTATCCTTCTTATCGTCCTTCCCTTTGTCCGCTGAAGCGCCGGCATCCGTCTGATTCTCTGCAGGCGGGACAACGGTTCTTTTCTTGGTGGCGAGGCCCCGTATCTTCTCCTTCAGCTCCGAGCTATCCTGCCCATCCTTCAAGATCTCCGTCAAACCTTCTGTGACACCATCTAAAATGTCCAGCTGATTAATGAGCGACGGATTAACAGAGATGGAATAGGCAGGCACCTCTTCTGCCAGCACTCTGCTCTCTCGATCCACGATCTTACCGCGCTGAGCAGGCACTTCCCTATCGGTTTCCCATATTTGCTGAACTTCGGAGAGAAGCTTATTGGCTTTAACACCTTGAATCCAAAACACTCTTCCTACAAAGATAATAAAAAGAAGGGTAAAAACCCCTCCGATTAGTAGTGAGCGCATTTTAATTTTCTTCACCATCTACAAACACCTCACGTTCGAACTTGCTCTTGGTACCTAGCGACCCGTTGCAACAGAGCTGTCCTTGCCTCCTGCAGCCTGGCCTGTACCGGGAGTCACTTGTCTAACCTGTGCATCGTCAGCAGGCTTCAGACCTTTTTGCTTGGCAATCGCTTCAAGTCTCTCGGGATCTTTAAGCTTCTCAATTTCCTGCTTGCTGGCATCATTATCGGCTTTTACCTTTGCAATTTCGGTTTTCGTTTCCTTGATCGAACTGTTCAATTGATATATGGACGTATACCTTCCAACAATCCCGCTCGCAATCAGTACGCAAAACAGGACGAGCATCAAATACAGCAGTTTCTCGCCAACAGGCAGCTGCTTATTCTTCACGATGACTTTCTTAGTTTCGCGTACGGTTACACGCTGAGTACTGCTGGTTGATTTCTCGGCTAAGTTTCCTTGGATGTATCTTGACATATGTCCCCTCCTGATTACAGCTTTTCTGCGATACGTAGCTTGGCTGATCTAGCTCTGGAATTATGTTCGAGTTCAGCAGAACCTGCTGTAATCGGCTTGCGGTTGATAAGCTTAACCACACCGGTACTTCCGCATACACATAACGGAAAATCCGGTGGACATGTACATCTTCCCACGTAACTTGAAAAAATTTGTTTACATATACGATCCTCCAGAGAGTGGAAGGTGATGACAGAAATCCTCCCGCCCGGAGCAAGACAACGGATGGATTGATGCAAAGCGTCTTCGAAAGCGCCTAATTCATCGTTAACGGCAATCCGCAGCGCCTGAAAACTTCTTTTGGCAGGATGACCGCCCGTACGTCTGGCAGCGGCAGGTATTCCTTCCTTAATCAGTTCAACCAGTTCGCTTGTCGTCGTAATGGGAGCGTTAGCCCGGGCCTTGATAATGGCCGCGGCAATCCGCCGGGAGAACTTTTCTTCGCCATAAACATATAGAATACGGGCAATTTCGGCTTCAGGCCATTCATTGACAATGATTTTGGCCGTAAGCTCCGTACTGCGATCCATTCTCATATCAAGTTCAGCTTCCTGATGATAACTGAAACCACGCTCGGCCTCATCAAGCTGAGGAGAAGACACTCCCAAATCGAAGAGAATCCCGTTTACTTGAGGCACACCGTCTTGTAGAATCCTCGCTTCTTCTTGAAGAACTTCTTCGATTTTACGAAAATTGGTTTTGACAATGCGGACTCGGTCCCGATAAGGCGCAAGTATGTATTCAGCGTTGGCTAAAGCCGCGTCATCCTGATCCAAGGCGATCAACAGGCCTTCCGGCCCCAGTTTCGAGGCGATCACAGAGCTATGCCCTGCACCGCCTAGCGTACAATCAACATATACGCCGTCAGGATGTATGTGTAAGCCTTCTACCGCTTCTTCTTTTAGCACAGTAACATGATGAAACAAAGAAAAATCCCTCCCTAAGTAACTCGCTAAGCTTCGTCGTGATGTTATAAGTCAAAATCGAAATCAACCAGTTTCTCGGCAATTTCGTTAAAAGACTGCTCGGACTGTTCAAAATAGTTTTCCCAAACGTTCTTGCTCCAAATCTCAACTCGATTGGAAACACCAAGAACTATGCAGTCTTTTTCGAGTTTGGCATGCTCAACCAGATTGTTCGGAATGTTGACTCTTCCCTGCTTGTCCAGCTCGCTTTCAGTAGCACCGGAGAAGAAGAAGCGCGTGAATGCACGTGCGTCGGCTTTCATAAGCGGCAGCGCTTTAAGCTTCTTTTCCAGAACAGCCCACTCTGTCTTAGGGTAAACAAACAAACATTGATCAAGACCGCGTGTGACGACGAAGGAGCTGCCGAGGGCTTCGCGAAATTTAACCGGCACGATCAGCCGGCCTTTTTCGTCAATGTTATGCTGGTACTCTCCCATAAACATTGACCCTCACCCCTTCCGTCCCACTTTACACCACTTTTCACCACTTTGTATGTTTACTTCTTCATTTACACTCAAAATCCTTCTCCTAAGCAAAAATCCGTTAAATTTAATTTTTCTCATCTTTGTGGATAAGTCGAGATAAAACATAGAAAAAGCCCGATGCTGTGGGCATCAGGCTTTCTCGGAGCTTCTATTATCCACAAGTCACAATTATGACAGCTTCCAATAAAACTCCGCTGTCTATTCCGGGAACCAAGACTTTAATCCGGTTTCTTCTCCTCCTCAGAGGTTTCTTTCACTAGAAAATGATGATCACGATCAGCCGGCCGCACTTCCTTACGGGACGCCTCCGCTTTTCTTCTGCGGTGTCTAAAGTAGAACCACCCCGGAATTGCCAGAATCAAGGAAGCTGCCGCAATAGGCAGCAGGGCGGCTAACATTATAAGAATCCCTCTTAGAACCGATAACAGTACTTCAATACTTTTGTTAACCGTTGCTACAAGCTGTTGGCCCAAAGGACTCCTGCCATCTGATACAAAGGCGCCGCCAATCGGTTGATACATTCGTAGTTCTATGGTGGACAACTCCACATTCTGATCCAGAAACCTCATTCGTCCCTTAATCCTCTCTATTTCCTCCTGGACTTTTCCAAGTTCCGCGGAGAAGGCGAGCAGTTCATCCGTCTTGGCCGCCTTCTCCATAAAAGAAAGAAGTCTGGCTTCCACGACTTCTTTAGCTTTAAGTCTAGCGGCCAGATCCACGTATTCCTCTGTGACATCTTGACTCGTGACATTCCGCTGCTTGGCCGGATTCATTTTTTCCATTGCATCCAGTAATGAATTAAATCCGCCTGAAGCCACTTTAATGGTAAAATTCCCACCGATCTCAGACGAGCTCGTATTCTCTGTGAACTCTAACAAATAGGCTCCGCTGGCTGCTACTAAATTACGGAGCTCAGTCTGTGCCTGGGCATAATTCTTTACTTCCATCGTCAAATTAGCTTTATAGATCAGCTTACGGTTCAAGCTGTCTGCCGGGGCAGCCGTTGAAGGAACGGCAGAAGTATCGGTTCCTTTTAATTGAGAATCGGATTCCCTGTTTAAATCGCTTCCTTCTCCTTTCGAATCATTCCTAGCCTTGCTTAGTTCTGAATTCACGGAAGCTTTATCTGCTGCTGCATTTCCTGAGTCCGGAGCGCCGGAACCAGCCGAACCGCACCCGGCAAGAAGGATCAGGGCCATCAACAATACGGCCAAAGAACTCCATAAGCGTTTGTTTTTCTTTGCATTAGTGCGCTTCTTCTCTCTAAATGACACATTAAGCCCCCCTGAAATTCCATTATTTTCTACATCAACTACCAGACGCCATTCCGGCTCTATAAGTTGCGGTAGCTTGAGGAGGGTATTCCCCGCAAAAAAAAAAAAAAAAAAACGCTTCCCGCAGCCCCGAAGGAACTGCGAAAAGCGTTAAGGAAATAGACGATTAGTGCTCCTGCCAGCTGTCCAAATAAGCTTTCTGCTCATCCGACAGACGATCGATGGAAATCCCGAGAGACTCCAGCTTATAACGCGCTACCTGCTCGTCAAGCTCATAAGGAACATTAACGACAGCTTTGCCGATTTGCTCATAGCGGTCATTCATATATTTGAGGGACATGGCTTGCAGAGCAAAAGTCATATCCATGATTTCAGCCGGATGTCCGTCACCTGCGGCCAGATTAACCAGACGGCCTTCAGCCAGAAGATAAATTTTGCGGCCGTCTTTCAATTGATACTCCTCGATGTTCCGGCGTACCGTGCGCACGGAAACAGATTGAGCTTCGAGTTCAGGTTTGTTCACTTCTACGTCGAAATGTCCGGCATTAGACAGAATCGCTCCGTCTTTCATTACTTCGTAGTGTTCACCGCGGATAATATCGCGATTTCCTGTTACAGTAACGAAGTAATCTCCGATCTTGGCCGCATCCGACATCGAAAGTACAGTGAATCCGTCCATATAAGCTTCAACCGCTTTGATCGCGTCAATCTCGGTCACAACGACTTGGGCACCGAGACCTTTGGCACGCATAGCAACCCCTTTGCCGCACCAGCCGTAACCAGCAACGACGACTGTCTTACCTGCAACAACAAGGTTCGTGGTCCGGTTAATTCCGTCAAAGACCGACTGTCCAGTGCCATAACGATTGTCAAACAAATATTTGCAGTTCGCATCGTTGACCGCTACCATCGGGAATTCCAGACGGCCTTCTTTCTCCAGCGACTTCAGACGCAAAATACCTGTTGTTGTCTCCTCCGCTCCGCCGCGGACACCCTCCAGCAAATCACGGCGTTCCGAATGAAGTATGGTAACCAGATCGCCGCCATCGTCGATAATCAGATCCGGTCTGGTTTCAAGTGTTTTGATCATCAGTTCTTTGTATTCCTTCGGATCCGGATTGTACTTGGCAAAGACCGTGATGCCGTCTTCAACAAGTGCAGCACACACATCATCCTGGGTAGAGAGCGGGTTGCTGCCCGTTATGGTTACCTCAGCTCCGCCTGCCTGAACGACTTTGGCCAGATAAGCAGTCTTTGCCTCCAAATGGAGGGAAATAGCTACTTTAAGCCCACGGAACGGCTGTTCCTTCTCGAATTGTTCCCGGATCCGATTCAGAACCGGCATGTGCGCTTGAACCCAATCAATTTTCAAGTGACCTTCCGGTGCAAGGCTTTTATCGGTTACGATACTGTTTTCTGCTGCAGTCATGGCACTTCCTCCTCTTATATGTAGATCAGATAATGGCTGCCGTCAGGGGCCAGATCAGCCTCAAGCAGTTCACTAAGCCAATTATACCCGTAACGGTTCAAAAATGCGCAAACATTGTATACACGCTCCTGCGGCTTGCCCAGTGGAGTCAGGGACTGTTCCACACGCTTCCACTGGGCCAAAGCAGTCTCGTGCTTGCTTACAAGCGCCTGCTCCGACTTGTGCTGCAAATAATCGATCTGGCGCAGAATCTTATCCAGATTGCTTCGTCCCAGCTCGGGCAGTCCCGCTTCTATCGAAGCGAGTGAATCCAGCAGCGGCGAGTAGATCTCTCGCACGCCGGCCCGGGCTTCCTCGAAGCGCTCCTCGACGGGGAATGGACTCTGGCCGCCGAGCCAAGCTTCCTTCCGCGCCGCCAGGGAGCCGGAAGCCGCATCATCCATGGACAATCCGTACTTGTCCATCCACTTCGTCACGGTGTCTTCGACAATCGTGAACTCGAGGCGCGGCAGTACGATCGGCATCGTCATGCCGCTGAGGTGAAAAGCGTCCCGTGTCATCGCCCAGTAGGCAACCTCAGCGGGACCAAGTACGGTGCCCAGCACGGGCAGCAGGAACTCCTGCATGAGCGGCCGCGACATGACACCGTTGCTTAGGCGCTCAGGCTCCTCAGCGGCTATCTTCAGCAGTTCTTCCCTGCTGAAGGTCCGCAGCCCTTTCTTGTCGGCGAAGCCGTCCCCGCTGCGCTGCAGCAGGACACGCTCGCCGCGGTCATGGACGAACAGGTGAGCCTGTTCGTCCGATACATCCACTTGAGGCGCGTAACCCAGCGACTCAACCTGCTCGCGGCCGCGGATAAGCGCTGCCGCAAGCGAGGCACTGCCGCCGATGAGCTGCGCGAACATCGGCCCTTCAAGCCTGCGCAGCGCCGGATCGTCGGCGTCAAGCAGCACGAGGCCGCTGTCGCCGAAGAGCGCCGCCATCCAGCCGGCGAAAGCTCCGCTCAGTGTACGATCGGCGGCAATCGCAGTGCGCAAATCGCGCAGCAGCCCGGCTTTGTGCGGGCTGTCCGGCAGCGCTTCATCCAGCTGATGCAGCGCTGCTTCCCACGCCTCCGGTTCTGCTTCCCAGCGGCTTACCGAGGTGCGCAGATTCCAGGGTCTGTCAATCGTAATCTTGCTGATGTCGAGCCCCGGACGCAAGACATGGATATGATCGACTTCTTCGAAGTCGTGATCCTCCCCTGCGATCCAGAAAACCGGAACAACCGGCGTTCCGAGTTCCGCCTCTGCCTGCCTCGCCGCCATAATGAGCGTAACGGCTTTGTAGATCACATACAGCGGCCCGCCGAACAAGCCGGCCTGCTGACCGCCTACGACGGCAAGTGTGTCTTCGTCAGCAAGTTTGCCTGCTGCGGCAACTGCCGCTTCCTTACCGCCCATACGACGGTTATATTCAATCAGCACCTCTGCAAGCACGCTGCGGTCCGCACGCAGTGCATCCGAATGACGGACAGCATCGGCCCGTTCATGCATACTTTCCTTGCCCCACGGATTATAATCAAATAACGACGACACACGGCCGTATTGTTGGATGTAATCCTCGGTTAAAGGCTGGCTCTTCTTCCATTTATAAGCTGTACACGGCATCTCTAGCAGCCGCCTCCCCCGTTAACCCTGTCTGTTAAATTCTCTTTCCTGATTGTACACGCCAATACGACTATCGTCAAAATGTAAGCTACTATTAAAACATATCACACTAACTGTACTTTTTAAATACACATTTATCCGGGTCGTCCGGATCTAAATAATAATTAACGTCCATGAACTGAATTTATTTACCATTAAGTACATGTTATTTTGTTTCCATTATCCTCTATAATATGAAATGACATACATGGCGTCCAGTCTGATTTATCGCTAATTGCTCTACTCCAATGATTCAATAATCCCCCTGTGAACTTCTATGTTCATTCGGGACTTTCTTCATATTGAGGTTAAAATAAATTCATCTGCCATAATCGTTTTTATTTTTTGTATCCCCCTATCCGCAGTACATTATTAATTCTTCCGTACGAAAAAAAACCGTCTGTCCAGACTGACCGATTACTCGGAAAGCTCTGGTACAGACGGCGTACTAAGAACATTTAGTATAAATGGCAGGAAACAAAGTGTCCCGGCTCTACTTCTTTCATCGGAGGCATAGAACCTGCACACACATCCATCGCCTTCGGGCAGCGCGTCCGGAATGGACAGCCGCTCGGCGGGTTTAGCGGGCTCGGCACCTCGCCTTTAAGGATAATGCGTTCCCGCTTACGCTCAATTTCAGGATCCGGAATCGGGATTGCGGACAGCAGAGACTGCGTGTAAGGATGCAGCGGTTTTGCATACAAATCGACGGATGTCGTTACCTCAACCAGATTACCCAGGTACATAACGCCAATCCGGTCCGAGATATGCTTCACCATCGCAAGGTCATGCGCAATAAACAAATACGTAAGACCGTGGTCTTTCTGCAATTTCTTAAACAGATTCACGACTTGGGCTTGGACGGATACGTCCAGCGCCGAGATCGGCTCATCGGCAATAATAAATTGCGGCTCGATCGCCAGTGCCCGGGCAATCCCGATCCGCTGACGCTGTCCGCCTGAGAACTCGTGCGGAAAACGGCTTGCGTGCTCGGCGTTCAGGCCCACCGCATCCAGCAGTTCCATGACGCGCTCTTTCCGCTTCTTACCGGTAGAAAGACCATGAATGTCAATGCCTTCGGCAATGATGTTCCCGACGGTCATACGCGGATTCAGCGATGCGTAAGGATCTTGGAACACCATCTGCATATTGCGGTGAAATTCATGCATTTTACGGCCGCTAAGCTTGTGGACATTCTCCCCGTTAAAAATGACTTCACCATCGGTCGCTTCATATAAACGGATAATAGTACGGCCGGCTGTGGATTTACCGCAGCCGGATTCCCCTACCAGTCCGAAAGTCTCACCGCGAAATATATCAATGGAGAAATTATCTACCGCTTTAAGAATCTTGCCTGGACCCAGATCGAAGTGCTTCTTCATATTGCGAATAGAAAGAATCGGTTGTTCAGACATGCTGCTTCCCTCCTACTTCGACGGGCCGCTCAACTTTGGGCGCATCCGGATGGAGCAGCCAGCAAGCTGCGCTGTGTTCCGATGACAGAGGAGTATGTTCCGGATCTTGCTCGACACATACTTGCATGGCATAAGGACAGCGAGCTGCGAAGGCGCAGCCTTTAGGCGGTGCGAACAAATCGGGCGGTGTTCCCGGAATCGGGACAAGCTCTTCGTCCGCTCTCGTATCCAGACGAGGAACGGATTTGAGCAGCCCCCATGTGTATGGATGTCTCGGATCATAGAAGATCTCGTCGACGGTGCCTCTCTCGACAATTTTACCCGCATACATAACGACAACGCGGTCTGCCATTTCGGCAACTACACCCAGGTCATGGGTAATCAGTATGACGGATGACCCTGTTTTCTCGGACAGCTGCTTCATAAGTTCAATAATTTGAGCTTGAACGGTCACATCCAAAGCCGTTGTCGGTTCATCCGCAATCAGAAGCTTCGGCGTACAAGCAAGTGCAATGGCAATCATAACACGCTGCCGCATACCGCCTGAGAATTCATGCGGGTACTGTTTGACGCGACCTTCCACATTGGATAGACCGACAAGACGAAGCAGTTCCATGGCACGCTGCTGGGCGGTTTCTTTGTTCATGCCCTGATGCTTGATCAAGCTTTCTGAAATCTGGCGGCCGACTGTCATAGTCGGATTCAAAGAAGTCATCGGATCCTGGAAAATCATACCCATTTCCGAGCCGCGGATCGATTCCATTTGAGTATTGCTAAGCTTGGCGATATCTACCTCGCCTTTATTGCTTTTAAACTTTATAGATCCGCCTTTAATAACGCCGGGAGGTGAAGGAATCAGACGCATAAGCGTTTGGGAAGTTACGGACTTGCCGCAGCCCGACTCTCCTACGATGGCGAGCACTTCGCCCTTTCTCACATCGAAGGAGACGCCGCGTACCGCCTGAACTTCACCCGCATACGTATTAAAGGAGACCTTCAAATCATTAACTTCAAGAATATTTTCTTTGTGCTTACTCAAGGTACTCCCTCCTTCTACTTACGCATTTTCGGATCAAGTGCATCGCGCAGGCCGTCACCGAGCAGGTTGAAGCTGAGCAGAATCAAACTAAAGACGAAGGTTGGAAATAACAAGCGATACGGGAAATAGCGCATGTTGTTCGCCCCGTCCGACATAAGTGATCCAAGAGAGGCAAGCGGCGGTCTCAAACCGACACCGACAAAGCCCAGGAATGCTTCTGCAAAAATAGCAGAAGGGACAACGAACGTGATTTGAACCACAATAATACCCAAAGCGTTCGGAACAAGGTGACGCAGGATGATACGGGAAGTATTTGCACCGAGTGTACGGGAGGCAAGTACATATTCCTGCTCTTTCAATTGAAGCACCTGTCCGCGGACAAGCCTTGCCATCGGCACCCAGCCTGTAATCGCATAAGCAATAATAATAGAGGTTATACCCGGCTTCAGTACCATCATCAGCAAGATCGCGATCAAGAGGAACGGGATTGAATAGATCACTTCAATAAAACGCTGCATGATCGAATCTACTTTTCCGCCATAGTATCCGGAGATACCGCCATAGATAACGCCTACAATCAAGTCAATGATTGCAGCGATAATCCCGATGAATAACGATACGCGGGTTCCCCACCAGACACGGGTCCACAAATCACGTCCCAGATCATCTGTTCCGAACCAGAATTCCGCACTCGGCTTCTGGTTTGCCATCGGTGGATTTGTCGCGCTGTAGGTGTGGCTTGACAGCAGAGGAGCAATGATAGACATAATCGTTAGAATGATAAGTATAAACAAGCCGGCCATAGCCAGTCGATTTTTCTTAAGTCGTCGCCAAGCATCCTTCCAATACGTCTGCGACGGGCGGACGATTTGTTCCTGCAGCTGCTCATCTTTTGGAAGAGGAACAAACTTGCCTGGTGCGATAACTTGGGGTTGTCCTTGTTTTTGCATGCTTATTTCCCGCCTTTCCCCAGACGAATTCTAGGGTCAATATACCCATAGAGGATGTCGGTAATTAGAATTACAAAAATTAGAATAGCAGAATAAAAAACTGTCAATCCTGAAATAACCGTATAGTCATTCGAATAAATAGCGTTAACCAATTGCTTACCTAAGCCTGGAACCGAGAAAACTTGTTCCACAACAACCGTACCGGTTATGAGGCCGGCAAAAACCGGACCGATAATGGTTACAACGGGCATAATCGCATTTCGGATCGTATGACGCCATACAACTGTTCGGCCTGACAAGCCTTTAGCTTTAGCCGTCTTGATGTAATCCTGATTAAGAACATCTAGCATAGAGGTTCGCATCATTCTGGCTACATTCGCCATGGTTCCGAACGTAAGCGCAAGAGTTGGCAGAATCTTATAAGACGGGCCTTTCCAGAGAGCCGGCGGCAGCAAGTGCCACTTATTCCCGATGTAATAAGCAATAATCGGACCCAGGACAAACGAAGGAACCGCAATCCCAAGCACCGCGATAAACATGGCCGTACGGTCCTGCCATTTATTGTGATTAAGTGAAGCGACAATCCCGAGCAGCAATCCGAACACAACAGCTATCGAAATCGAATATAATCCAAGTTCAAGAGAGGCCGGGAAGCCCCCTTTAATCATGTCCGCTACATCTCTGGCGGGGAATTGGAATGAAACCCCCAAATCACCTTGCAGAATGTTCTTGACATAGATTAAATATTGCTGCCAATAGGGCTTATCCAAGCCGTACTGGGCAAGAAGAATTTGATAATTCTCTTTGGTCATCTTCAGAACTGCTTCACCAAACGGATCGCCTGGGAGCAATTTCATTAGAACGAAGGTGAGCGTGACGATAAGCCAGAGTGTAATGAGTGCATATAACAGACGTTGCAGGATATATCTGAACACATAAGATCCTCCTTTGGGATAAAATGAAGCCGGAAGGGGACGTCCCGCGAGGTGCGTCCCCTTCTGACTTAAGGTGCTATAAAGCTGAATGAAAAGTAGCTTATTTCGCCGCCTTCATTTCTACCCAACGAGCTTCCCACTCCATACCGTAGTTCGGCAGAACAAGTCCGCTTGCTGTGTTACGTACGAGGTAAGGAACTTTACGGGAGTAAAGAGGACCGACCGGCATATCCGTCATAAGAATCTTCTCTGCATCGACGAGCAATTGAGCACGTTTTGCAGGATCGGCTTCTTTGTCGGCTGCTTTAATCTTCTCGTCATAAGCCGGATTGCTGTAATACACGTTGTTGAATTCGCTGCCGGTTACCCACATATCGAGGAACGTCATCGGGTCGTTATAATCAGCGCCCCATAGAGCCATGATGATATCGTAATCACCCTTGTTCTGGCGTTCTACACGCAGTTTGTGAGGAATTGGCTCGCCCACTGGTTTGTAGCCGAGGTTCTTCTCCCACTCGCCCATGATGAACTCGATCGTTTTCTTGCCTGTACCCTGCTCATCGCCTGTCAGCTTCATTTCAGGAAGCTTGTCGATACCCAGTTCTTTCAGACCAGCGGCAAGATATTCTTTCGCTTTAGCAGGATCTGCCTTAGGAAGAGTCTCACCCGCGGACTTACGGAATTCATTCTTGTTGCCATCTTGTGTTCCGTCTGCTACGAGTCCTTTAGCAGGAGCTGTACCGTTCTGCAGAATCGTATCTACATAAGACTGGCGATCGACAGCAAGTGTCAGCGCCTTACGAATGTTAGCGTTCGCAAGAGCTTTGTTCTTGGTGTTAAACATAAGGTAAGCGGAAGTCAACTCATTCTTAATTTGAATGTTTGCTTTCTCAGCATCTTTCTTCGCCATGTACTGCGGACCGGAAAGGTTGATCAAATCCGTTTCTTCTGTTTCATACAAGTTCAGGGATGTATTGGAGTCTGTTACGATATTCACAACCAGTTTCTCCAACTTCACGTTGGCAGCATCCCAGTAGTTCGGGTTTTTCTCGAACGTCAGGCTGGCGTCATGCTTCCATTCTTTCAGAACGAAAGGACCTGCACCCACGATTTTGTCTGCGTCTCCGCCGTATTTTTCGCCGTTCTTTGTTACCATATCTTCACGCTGAGGGAAGAAGATCGGGAAAGCTAGCAGCTGCTCGAAGAATGTAATTGGCTTCTCCAATTTGATTTCAAGCGTCTTGTCGTCAAGCGCTTTAGCACCGAGTGCCGCCTTTTTCGCTTCCAGTTCTTCCGGCTTAGCTTTAATTACATCGTTACCGCCCTTGATCCATGCAGGCATGAAACCATACATAGCTTTCGTGCTTGGATCCAGTGTGCGTTGGAAGGAATACACAAAATCACTTGCTTTAACAGGCTGTCCATCCGCCCATTTCGCATCACGAAGTTTGATCGTGTAAGTAAGACCGTCTTCAGAAACTTGCGGCTTGTCTGCCGCCAGACCCGGCTGAGGCTTGCCGTCTTTATCGATCCGGTACAATCCTTCGTTAAGTGCATTCAGCATTGTAAACGCTGCATTCGTAGTTCCTTTGGAGCTGTCAAGAACCGGAGGTTCTGCATTGAAGTTCACGCGCAATTCTTGTTTAGCGGCCGGCTTAGCTGTCTCTTTGCTATCGCCCGATGCTGCCGGAGCTTCCTCGCCATTGCCGCAACCTGCTGCCAAACTGCCAACAAGCGTCAGCGCTACTGCTGTAGACACCCATTTTTTTGTAGTTTTCATTTCGGTATTTTCCTCCCTTTAATAGATGATTCTTATGGATCAAGGCGCTTGACCGAAAATTTTGAATTTTCCGGCGACACCGCTTCCCCTGCTTACGAGGGTAATACCGAAGGCCAACAAAATCCAAGATTAGAAGCGATCTTGGATGGTACGGTCCGGCAACCTATGTCACATTTTATAACATAGAATGTCAGAACGTCTAGCCCCTTTACAAAGAAAATCTCTTACAAGCGGCAATTTGTTAAAATGTTGTAAAATTCAAAACTGTTACTAATTACCTATTATACAACCAAAGGTCAATAAAATCTACTTGTAATTTTCTACATAAGAGGAGTAATCCGGCCCGTCCAACAAACCTTCAACACCTTGTCTGGCGCACGTTACAGCGTTAAAACAGCACTTGATTGAACTAAGGTCAATTCATCCCGTTAGCGGGGGTTCTAAAAGGCTTGCAGTAGGATTTTAGACAGAAAAGGCTCTCTTGCATTCGAATGCTTGTAAAAAACCCCAGGAGGAAGGGGCTGCTAGGCTAGTATAGCAGTCCCCATCCAGATGAACATAAACATGACATAAAGCACCGTAAGTCCCATAAAACTAAGACGCCAAACGATACGTAATGACTTGCCCAGCTCCACCTTCCCCTTTTTGTCCGTATGATAACCGCCAATTAACCCAAAGACAATCAGGATCAACAGAAGCAGAAACCACAAACCGAAGGAACTCACGAAAATTTGGTTCCACAGCGAAGCGACAGAACCGAGCAGCAGGAAGGTCGTGATATCCATGGTAATCCGGACTGATTTTTTCTTGTGTTTGGTAAAAGCATAGACGATTATCCAAATGAGCACAAAGGAAAGTATAGGAAGCATTGCCAGAGCCGCATACAAATTCGAAAGACTTTCTGCCAGAAAATCCAACCATTCATCACCCTTTTAGTTCCGCCGCTTTAATTAACCGGTACACAGTCTCATTCACGGGCAAAGCTAATCCTGCTCGTTCCGCCAGCCGCAGTAAACCGCCATTAATCGATTCAATCTCCGTAGGCCTGCCGGCCATAAGATCCTGAAGCATCGAAGAATGATTGCCGGCCGTCTTGCGGCAGACCTGCAAGATTTCGTCCCAGTGCGATTCCTCAATGGAAATCCCCTGATATTTCGCCACTTCCACGCCTTCATCAAAAATGCTGCGCATCAATGAAAGGGCTTGTGGAGATTCAGGGAGTTCTCCATTGCTTACACCCAGAAGGGCAGTCAGAGGATTAATAACCGCATTAATCAGCAGCTTTTCCCAAATCGTGTGATTTATATTTTTCGACAACGATGCCTGAAATCCTGCTTGTTCGAAGCATTTTTGAATGTCGTCCATAACCCCTTCTGACAAAGGGCCGCTCTCATCCGGATACACCAGTCCGATCCGTGTCCAGCCCCGGCCCGTATGGGCTGCGGAGATAGGAGTAATCTTGCGGGCGCCTTCTGTCGTAACAGCTTGAATCAGATGATCCCGATTTGCTGAGATGCCCAGCGCATCCCAGTGTCCGATTCCGTTCTGGATCGAGAGAATCATTGTTTCTCTAACCGCAGAGGCTATGTAGGAGGCTATTTCCCCATGCATCACCGTCTGCTTAACCGCGAGAAGGATCACATCCGGCTTCGATCCCGAGGTCTGCGACTCCCAGACCAAGTCTTGGAAGCTGCGGACGTTGTCCACATGAATATAGACCGACGACTCTCCCTCAATTTCAATGCCATTCTCCCGGAGAAGAAGCGCCTGTTCTCTAGTCCGTGTAACAAGGTCGATCCGGCAGCCCGATGCAGCCAGTTTAGCTGCGAACAAAAGACCTAACGATCCCCCGCCTATTACGCGGATATATTTCTTTGTCTCTATATTTTCCGCCCCCTCTTCAATCTCTCTATACGTCACAAATGAGGCACTAGTAAGTTCATCAACGGATTTTTAATATCCGAATTTCCTCTAAGAGTATAAAACGCCCGGAGACCTTTTAACAATACACAATAACATAAAAAATCCCGCCGCATCTAGCCGGACGGGACTCTTAAACTTTCAGCTTAATCAATTCTTTCGAGATTGCCATTTGCATCCATTTTAAAACGCGGTTTACTATCATCTTCTTCTTCCACAAGGAAGGCCATTTTACGTGCCCGATCCATGATCTGTATAAGCGCCTTATAATCGTCATTGACTACACGGTAATCGGTTTCAACTTCATTGACTTGCTTATTGAGCTGTTCATTCTCACGGCGGAATTTAGCCAGTTCTTCTTCTTTTTCATGCAGAGCTCGTTCAACTTGCTTAATATGACGCATAAGATCCTGATAAGTCTGCTTCCATTGGCGCAGAAAACGGATGACCGCATCAATCGATAGGGCCTCTTCGTTCACTTCCCTGGATCTGCTGTCCATTCCTTCCAGAACCGCTGTGGCTGTTCCCCCGCTAAAAACGGATACAGCCGCATGTTTCTTAAGCTGAGCTCTTTTTTGTCTTTGGGCTTTGGCGATTTGTATCGCAGCCTCGTATTTTTTGCGCACAAAGCTGTTCCAGCGAAAACCGCAGGCTGCTGCTGTACGGCCGATTCTTTCACCTACTTCTTCAAAAGCGGCGAGCTGAGTCCCGCCCTCCCGGATGTGACGCAGCGTAACTTCCGCTAGAATCAAATCATCTTCATCGCTCCATGCGTCCTGCCTGATTGCCGTCATCTTTTACAATCCTCCTAACCTATTGTCCAAAAGTAGATCATGTCACCAGTCGTGCACCCGGTAATCCACATGCCTATCCGACCGGACCGTTCGTTATAAGCGGACAGGAATGATTAGCCGCGAACGTATCCATTCGTAATATCTCTATGCCCCTGGTAGATTTCATAGAATCTATTCGATACTATTTGGTATTTCCAAAATTTATGACACTCATACCTCTGATAATTTAGTTGAGAGAGGAAATACCCACCATTTCTGTAAACCCTGTCACAATCTTTTAACAAAGGTTGTCTTTTGTATGTTTACACTACCGGGTCTACTGGGTATAATGAAGATTAGATTATTTCGCATCGTGGTAGGAGAGGGGGAAATTTTCATGGATCGCATGTTCCGAGTTCTAGGTTTCTGGACTCTGGTGATCGCCCTGATGAGTTTGGCGGGAGAATTGTATCCCATGTCCATGCTGTTCTTTTTTCAAACCATTGTATTTGTAATGCTGGGTTATCTGAAACTTTCGGAAAAGACATACATTGTCCTTTTCTGGGGTTATATGGTCCTTTCGTTTAGCGGATTTACGTATTGGTCCGTCTTCAAAATGCCACTCTAACCCTCACATGCAACCTACATAATGGCACTTGAACAAAAAAGGTGTTTCGCGACTGAAATCGCGAAACACCTTTTTTTGCGGGATCTTCCTTCCCTCTGAAGCACGCCGCCAGCGGACGGTGGCCGTTTAGCCGCGCGCTAGCGTCAGCACCTTGAACAGCTCGCTCATGCCGTCGCTGAGCAGAAGCTGCCGGATCGCCCGGTTGCTGCGCGCCTCCGGGCCCAGCGGGTCCGTGCCGGCATGCGCCGCCAGCCGGCCGAGAATCCCGCAGCGCACAAGAAACTCGCGCTGCGTCTCATACCCGGCGACGGTCCATCCCGCCGCACGGGCCGCCCCCATGCACGCCGTAAAATCGACGTGCGCGGTAATATCCTTGCGCCCCGGTGCGGCGTAAGGAAGATCATCGGCGAGGTGCCGCCGGTAGCACAGCAGCGTCCCCTTCATCCGGTGGGACGCATAGAGCTCCCCGGCGGTATCGCCGTAGTCCACCACCAGCATCCGGCCGCTGCGGATGCGCGGGGCCACGCGGGCGATCCACTTGCCCGCGTCCAGGTTCACCTCCGCCTGCTGCCCGTCCGCCAGGCGGATGGCTTCGCGGCTTATATGCACAGCAGCCGCGTGACCTTCTTCGAGCGGCAGCCAGCGCTCGCACCACCCGCCGCGGTCGTCCCGGCCGACCGCGCACAGCTCGAGCCGGCCGCCCCAGGAGCGGATGCGGTGCACAGGCATCGCATCCAGCAGCTCGTTAGCGATGGCAAAGACGCCATCGCCGGACGGCTCGGCAAGCCACTGCGCTTCCGCAGCGAAGCGCAGGCGGGCGCCGTGTTCCCGCAGCTCCTGCTGCTGCATATTGCGGTGGTACGCGCTTGATTCGATGGAGGTGAAACGAATCCTCTCGTACAAGGCAGGCTCTTGATCACGCAGGGCATCCAGCACCTGCTTCGCAAGCCTGCCGGTGCCCCCGCCCCACTCCACCAGCTCAACCGGGCGATCTGGACTCTCAGAATTCGAGAAGCGAATGACCTCTTGCGCAATCATTTCTCCCATCCAGCGGCCTACATATGCACTTGTATAGAAATCCCCATCCCGGCCGATCTTGGGCTCTTCCCGGCGGTAATAACCGCAAGATTCCTCATAGAGGCAAATTTCCATGTAGGTCCGGAAGGAGAGAACTCCTAATGGGGATTCACTCATCTTGCGGAGAAGTGCTGCTTCAACCCCCGGATGACCGTTTAGAATGAAGGGATCTCCATTTTCTTGTGTTCTCCTCTCTTTCTCCACCCGGGCCTCTCTCACTTGCGGGACATCCGAAGCTGCTCTCTCGGTTTTTATCGAATTCTTATCATAGAGATCGGACACTTATTAATCCCCCGTTCTAGGTCTATTTTCTTTACTTCGCAGATCCGATTCAATCATTTTTTTACGTTTCGCCTCAAAAAGTAGGGATAAAGACAAACCCTAGTTGAATAGATATAATAGAGAAGGTAGATTAAGGAAGGAGCTTCTTCATGTTTAAAAAATGGCTCTTACTTGCATTCGTCGCCGTTGTCCCTGCCGCCTTGGTTAACGGCTGTACCGACCGCGCTGCTACTAGAGCAGCCGTACAGCAGGCTCTGACCAAACAGGCTGAGATGAACTCATACTCGTTTACCGGAAACGCCGAATTAAAGATGAACGGACTCCTGGAGGACCAGAACGTAAGTCCCTTGACCGCGCAGCTCTTTTCTTTCCTTAAAGACAGCCGGATCTCTTGGGAAGGGTCTATCGAAGCGAAGCCTTTCCGAACCCAGACCGATCTTACCATGAATTCAAGAAGCACCGGTGCCGAATTAACCATTCCCGTCTTTTTCCAAGATAACAAATTATACTTCCGCCTGCCACTTCTTAATCAGAAGGACGAATACTTCGTCACCAGCTTGAAATCACCGGGTGATCAACAAGGCACCAACGCGATAGACAAGCTTCAGCAAGTGTCAGACCTTACTTCTGACCTGTCTGATTTGCTTATGGAAGGAGCAGACGCTGCCTGGTTCGATGAAGATGACACTATACTCGCAGACGGCTCCTCCGCCAAATCTTATACGGCTGCCGTAACCCGGGTGAACGCAGGAGCGTGGAACAAACAGCTTCAAGAGAAGCTGCCGCGCGTCATGGATGCCCTTCAGGCTAACGGATTTATCTCAGATACACAGGCAGCACTATGGAAGCAAGAAGCCGCTAAGTTTAAGCTCAAAGCCCCGGGCAAATGGTCCGTTACGGTGGACGGGCAAGGATTCATTCGTAAACAGGAAATCGATCTGATCTTCACGGACAGCGGCAGCAAACCGGATACGTCAGAGGACAAGAAAATAAAGCTGCAGCAGACATTTGACGCCATCAATCGGGTACCGGCCGTTCAGAAAGAAGTCCCTGCACGCACCAAATCTTTCGATGAAATTCTTAAACGTTTGGAAGGTGCAAGTAAATAATCAGTTACCTGCTTACGTTCCGGATTCGGGAGGTAAGTATTTTTTTGAAGGACCATTTCAAATTTCTGGACTTATCACAGGTAAAAAGGGGCTCTTTATTCATGCTTTATATCAGAATGTTACGCTCGCTCTGCAGCCTCCTTCTAATCGCCGGTATCTTCCTCCCAACCGTGCAGGCTGCAGATGAGAAGGACGCCGTCAGAAAAGAAACGGAAGCTCTCCTTCAGAAGGGTCTGACCGTCCATGAAATCGACCGCGAAATTGAGCGCCTTGCCGAAGAGGACAGCAAGCTCGTGGTCAAAATGACGGATACCGAGCAGAAGATCGCGGTGCAGGAGGTTCAAGTCAAGGAAGCCAAGAAACGGGCGGCACGCGTTATCCGCTCTTACTACAAAGGAGAACGCGAATCGCTGTGGAGCGTGCTGCTTAACGTGCGTTCCCTCGCGGATATGCTGAAGACTTATGAATATCTGGATCTGATTCTTGACCGCGACCGGCAGGCCTTAAAGACTCATCAAGAGGCCTATCGGGAGCTTGGCACAATGAAGAACAAGCTCGCCAATGAGCGGACCGATTTACAGAAGACTAAGGAAAATTACTTAAAACAAAGGGAACGGGTCGTAGCGCTTCAAGCAGAGCTCAACCGGGAGCTGGATGCCAGCGGCCGCAGCGAGCTGATTCTTGCTCTCATTCAGGAGTTAAACGGCCGATGGGAAGAAAAAGGACTCCCTCTCTTCCGTGAATATTTCCGGGGACTTGCAAGTGTCATGGAATATTTCCCTGAACTTCTTACACCTGGCGGTAAAAATAGTCATTTGACGCTTGAGAACGGCGGCGGTAAATTCCAGATGACCGATCATGAGTTAAACGCCTTCTTGCGGAGCAAAAACAGCATGTTCGATGATCTTACTTTCCAGTTCCGGCCCGATGGTGTTCTTGCTTTCGGTACGAAAGATGATATGGATGTGTCGATCAAGGGGACTTATGAGATGGAAAAGGAAGGCGACCAGCCGGTCGTCGCGTTCCGGGTCTCGGAGCTTGTGTTTAACGGTTTTAAACTCCCCGACACAACAAGCAAATCTCTGGAGCAAGAATTCGATTTGCGGATCTATCCGAAGAAGTTGTTTTCATTCGTATCGGTGGAACAGATTACTTTGCAGGAAGGTCTCCTGGCCATCCGGCTAAAACTTACCTGGTGAGCCCGAGGAGCGACAAAACGCTCTCTTGAAGGTGCAAGCTAACGACTCACAACATAGGCTAAAGCGGTCGCCCCCCCGGTATGATGAGCCTATGAAGCGGATGACCAGGGCTTATCATTGTGAGCTTGCCTTCATTATTTATTCATCTTTGGCAGGCATGCTGCCAGTCCGGATTACAGGAAAAGCGTCAGGCTGTTCTGCCTGACGCTTTTTCTTGCCTCTCCGGGTAGGTCTCCAAGTTTCCGCTTAGCCTCCCTCTACAACAGATCAGCAGCCAGCTGGGCCAAGTGAGACCGCTCGCCTTTTTCCAAAGTGACATGTCCGCTGATTTCAACATGCTTGAACCGCTCTACCGCGTACGTCAATCCATTGCTTGCGGCATCCAGATAGGGATGATCGATTTGACCCGGGTCCCCGAGCAATACAATTTTACTGCCTTCGCCCACACGGGAAACGATTGTTTTGACTTCATGCTTCGAGAGATTCTGTGCTTCATCAATGATGATAAACTGGCCGGGAATTGAGCGGCCGCGAATATACGTTAACGCTTCGACTTGAATACTGCCCATTCCGGCCAGAATTTTATCAATATCTCCGGTTTTTTTCGTATCGAACAGAAACTCCAGATTGTCGTAGATCGGCTGCATCCATGGCCTCAGCTTCTCATCCTTTTCCCCCGGTAAAAAACCGATGTCTTTGCCCATAGGCACGACAGGGCGCGCGATCGTCAGCTTCTTGTATTTGCGCTCATCCTCTACTTTCATCAGACCCGCTGCCAGCGTCAGCAAAGTTTTACCGGTCCCGGCTTTACCCGATAAAGTAACGAACGGAATATCATCATTCAGCAGAAGCTCTAGGGCCATCCTCTGCTGAGCGTTGCGGGCCGCAATCCCCCATACCGGATCGTTGGACAAGTACAGCGGCTCCAATTTCTTGCCGTCCGATGATGTCTTAAGCAAGGCGGATTTCGATGTGCCGAGTTCATCGCGCAGGATAACAAATTCATGAGGATTCAGCTTATAACCCAAATGCAGAGCCGGCACGCTCAAAAAACGGAAAGAATAGAATTCATCAATAACTGAAGGATGTACATGCAGGGTCGCACAGCCGCTGTACATTTCATGATCCGAGACGACACGGTCCGTTAAATAATCCTGCGCAGTCAACCCGAGCACATCCGCTTTAATTCTTACCAGCGTATCTTTACTCACCAGGATGACCGGACGAGTCTGCGGCTTGCTCTGCTCCTCTGTCAGGTAATTGAGAGCTACTGCGATAATCCGGTTATCGTTGGTCGCATCGGCGAACACTTCCTGCATTTTATTGAAGCTGCGGTGATTCAGCTCCACCTTCAGGGTGCCGCCGCTATCAAGCGTGATTCCGTCATGAAGGCGACCCCTTGTACGCATCTGATCGAGCAGCCGGGATACCATTCTGGCATTACGGCCAATTTCATCGGCATTGCGTTTTTTGGTGTCAATTTCCTCAAGAACGACTGCGGGAATTATGACTTCGTTATCTTCAAAAGAGAAAATAGCGTTCGGATCCTGCAGCAAAACATTCGTATCGAGCACGAAAATTTTTTTCATTCCCGAAATCCCCTCCCGATTCAAAGGTGTTTGGCAAGGAATCTGCACACCCCATCTTTCATCAGCAGAAACCGTGAAAATCCGACATGCTTCATAAGAGACAAAAAGCCCGGGCACCTGAGTGCCTAGGCTTTAAGTATCGCTTCAATCTTACCGTACAGCTGCGCAGCTGCACGCTCCATAAACATGCTCATAAATTCAGCATCCATAAAGGTAACATCCAAGCTGGAGTATTCGTTCTCTACAGAACGAATCATACCCGCATCCGTTCTATCCTCAAATGAAAGCATACCAATCAGAGATGCGCCGGATTCCGTATCGGCCATATGCGGGCGGGCGTTATAATCTACCTGGAGATTCATCTGTTGTTCCGAAAGAGCGGTCATGTTATCTGCCATTCTTCCCAGCGCCTCCTGCAACTTAAAATACATGCATATGAACCGGACGAGAGAATCCTTAACTGAATTCAGTATAACATGGTGCTAATCATCAAGCTATGTACAGCGGTGGAGTCACAGATTCACACTCCTTTAGCAGCGGATACTTCTATTGTATTCGCATCCACACAGAAGATATGTCACCCTTGTCTTCTTCCGCTCCAGAGCTCATTGTTCGTTATATTTGGGATTGGACCGGATATCGGCCAAAAGGCGTTCTACACGGTCCCGGTCGTAGGATTGTGATTTGTTGACTCCTTCATGAGTGTAATCCAGACGGATGATCTCCTCATCCACAACAACAAGGCCAAAACTTGTCACCTGGTGATCTTCCTGCAAAATTTCGGCAAAAAAATCAGCGGTTTCCGCTGCCGCATGATCATCCGGCCTCGCATCAGCTACCAGGCGGATTTGTGCCCAATTAAACAACGCATCCTGAAGTGTCACACGAATCCCCCCGCGCCCTTACCGGGCAATCGAATATTGGAACGTACTTATTTCGTACTGCTTGCCCCATTCTTTTTTCTTCGGCCTTCAATAAAATACCGGATCCGCAAGATCATCATCAGCAGAATGGCAAAGGCAAGGGAAGGGACGATCGGAATTTGCGGTCCCAATACTTGAAACAGCGTCAGCATCAAAGCGCTTACCGCAAGCAGAATATAGACGATCAGAGTCTTAAGAAGCGGCAGTCTCCGGGTACGGAACACTTTGTTATACACATAGGAAATCATAACGAAAATCAGTAAACAGGTAATCCAAAAATTCTGGGCGAACCATTCATTCATGAACGATCTCCTCCTTATATCCATTGTATCAGGTGTAAAAAAGAAGGGAAATACGGCAAAGGAACTTATATTCCCGCTGATTTCCCTTCGATGGTTCATTGCTTATTTTAGACGTTTGCCGTCTTACGCTGCTTCTCAGCCCGTTCGCGCTCATTTTTGTTCAGAATCTTCTTGCGAAGACGAATCGACTTAGGAGTGATTTCGCAATACTCGTCATCGTTCAAATATTCAAGTGCCTGCTCAAGAGAATAGATTCTTGGCACTTTCAATTTAACGGTGTCATCTTTACCCGCCGAACGGATGTTGTTCAACTGCTTTTCTTTACAGATGTTCACGACGATGTCGTTGTCACGTGTGTGTTCACCGACGATCATACCCTCGTATACTTCAGCACCCGGTGTTATGAACAGGGTACCGCGGTCTTCAATGGACATAATTCCGTATGTCGTGGAAACTCCGTTCTCCATCGATACCAGCACGCCTTCATGACGTCCGCCCACACCTGCACCTGCATAAGGACCATAGCTGTCAAATGCATGGTTCATGATACCGTAACCGCGTGTCAGTGTCAGGAAATTGGTGCGGTAACCGATGAGGCCGCGTGCAGGAATCAGGAATTCCAGACGAACGTTGCCGTTACCGTGGTTGACCATGTTCACCATCTCGGCTTTACGTGTTCCGAGACTTTCCATGACAGCACCCATGCTGTCTTCCGGCAGGTCGATAAGCAGACTTTCGATCGGCTCCATCTTCACTCCGTCGATATAGCGGATAATAACTTCAGGCTTCGATACTTGAAGCTCGAATCCTTCACGGCGCATATTCTCAATCAGGATACCCAAGTGGAGCTCGCCGCGTCCGGAAACGATAAAGGCATCCGGGCTGTCCGTTTCTTCTACACGAAGGCTGACATCCGTCTCCAGCTCGTTAAACAGACGCTCACGCAGTTTACGGGATGTTACCCACTTGCCTTCACGTCCCGCAAAAGGACTGTTATTGACGATAAACGTCATTTGCAGGGTCGGCTCATCGATTTTGAGAACCGGCAGAGCTTCCGGGTTGGCCGGGTCTGCAACTGTTTCGCCAATGTTGATATCTTTAATACCGGAAATCGCGATAATGTCACCCGCGCCCGCTTGTTCGATTTCAACGCGCTTCAAGCCTTGGAAACCGAACAGCTTCTCGATCCGGGCCTGCTTCATGCCGCCTTCACGAGTCATAACGGCAACCGTTTGTCCCTGTTTGATAATCCCGCGGTTAACACGGCCGATACCGATACGGCCCAGATATTCGTTAAAGTCCATCAGGGTTACGAGGAACTGAAGGGGCTCTTCCGTGCTTTCAGTCGGATGAGGAATATGGGAAATGATGGTTTCGTACAGGGCTAGCATGTTCTCGTTCTGAGTTTCTGCTTCCAGACTGGATGTGCCTTGCAGCGCAGATGCGTAAACAACCGGGAATTCGAGTTGATCATCATTTGCACCAAGCTCAATGAACAGATCCAGTACTTCATCAATCACTTCAAGCGGACGTGCGTTAGGGCGGTCGATTTTGTTAACAACTACGACCGGAGTCAGGTTCTGCTCCAATGCTTTACGAAGAACGAACTTCGTTTGCGGCATTGTGCCTTCGAATGCATCAACGACCAGCAGGACGCCGTCTACCATTTTCATGATACGCTCAACCTCACCGCCGAAATCGGCGTGTCCTGGCGTATCCACGATATTGATCAGATGGTCTTTGTAATTGATAGCCGTATTTTTAGCAAGAATCGTGATTCCGCGTTCCCGCTCAATGTCACCGGAGTCCATAGCCCGTTCTTGAACCGCTTCATTGTCGCGAAACGTGCCGGACTGTTGAAGAAGCTTATCAACTAGCGTTGTTTTACCGTGATCGACGTGCGCAATAATAGCGATGTTGCGAATTTTTTCTCTGGGAAACATAAAGTAAGTCCTCTCTCTTGTGCGCAGGTGCGCTTGTTAGTAATCGTTGACCGGTGTACCTCTTCTTACTTTGTATTACCGTTATGTTACGCGAAAGTGCAGGAGGCTAACCTCCGGCATCTTACGGGGACATGCTGAAGCGAGTATCAAATCCATGGTCGTGCTGCGCTGTACGGCTTAACTGAAAAGTGAATCCACCGGACAGCAAGCATCTTGGCTCAAAATAAAGCGTCGGACACATGCCGACGCTACAACGTTCCGATTATACGGGAAATGGCTCCAAAAAGCAAGTCATTTTAACAACTAATGGATGATGGTTGATTGTACACAACCTTATTCTTACTAAGCAGGCCCGGATTCCCCGGCATCTCTTTCACCACCTGCGTCTTTGCAAAAAGACTAACAGGACGCCCGCAGCCAGGAGGAGAGCAATAAATAAATAGACGCTCACATGAAAGAGCAGATTAAACACGATGATCAGGAGGGATAACGCCGCCAAAATTAGAGCAGCCGTCCTCAGTCCCGCATCGCGGCTTCTTTCAAACCACATAAGTTCATAGAGACCTGCCGCGATGCCAAGCAAGAAAACAGGCCATAGCAGCGTGAGCAGTCCCCAGCCGAATAGACTAAGGATAAAGAAGAATACGCCGTAGACCACCAGAATTCCGCCGAGTATAAGCGCACCCGCAGGCAGGGTCCGGTTAAACACGAACAGATGGAGCAGCACCCCTGGCAGAAGGACTAACAGCAGCGGCCACAGGAGGGACCAGAGTGTACCGACAAGTCCGCTTTGGGCGAACTGGGAAAAGACGAACAGGTATATTCCAGCATTATAAACAAAGCTAATCAGCAGTAGAAGGAGAGATAAAACACCAAGACCGACGGCTGCCGTACGCACTGAGTTATGACGGCTTCTCTGGAATCCCTGGAGCAGATACAGTCCGGCGGCAAAGCCGAAAATAAAACCGGGCCACAGAATTCTAAGAGAACCCCAGCCAAACAAGCCGCAAATAAAGAAGATGATGCCATACGTGACGAGCACTCCGCTTAGTACGATAGCCGCATCCGGCAAAGTCCGGTTAGAAACTAGCAGATAAAGCAGAACGCCGGGAACAACGAGAAGCAGCAGCGGCCACAGGAGCGACCAGATCATAGTAAAAAAGCCCAGCTTGCCAAGCAGCAGTACAAAAGCCGTCGCGATGAGGATGATCCCCATAGATAAAGGTTTGTTCGACATCCTTTGCCCCCCGAATACGGACGATACTTGACGCTTGTCTGCCCTTGGAGACTGCCTGACCGGATTCAGGCCATTGGTTTTTTCGGCAAGACATGGCGTGTATCGACACTTTTATTTCCAGTTTATCGCAAACCGCTCCGGCTGGCTAGAGGAGACTGCTCCTGATTATATGCCTGGATTACTCCCCTTCTCTATCCCCTCCATCAATAAACGGGCAGAAGCTGCTGCCAGCCCTGCCCGTCCGAATTCACTGCCCTCTGCCACCTAGTATTATTACAATTTAATCCGCTCCGAAAGTGCATCCCACTTAAGACTCTTGCCGGTCAGCTTACTGAAGGCCTCCAGCGGAAGATAGAGCACATCATGGTCTACTTGAGCCTCAAGCCCGCTCTCTCCGCCATTCCATTGAACGCTGCTTGTATCAATGGAGACCGAGATACTTCCTTTTGCCGATGTAAGGAGCACTTTTCTTGCCGCCCCCTCCCAGCTCACTTGGGCCCCAAGGGCTTCCGCCAAAGCTCTGGCCGGATACAGGGGCACCCCTTCACGGCTAATTTTAAATTTAGGATACAGATACTCCTTTTGCAGTTGTTCCGAAGCCTTGGCCAAATCAAGACCTGCCACAGATGCGACAGCACGGGCTATATCGGTATTGTCGACCTGTCCCTTCACCTTCTCCGCAATCGGCCCGTATGCCCATACCCCGACATCTACAGCCGAATGACCGTGCCCGGACCAGCCAATGAGGTATTTGCGGGCCATCACGGCATTAAAAGCGCCTTCCTGCTTATACGAGGAACCGTCGCCGGCTAGAATATAATCGGCCTCTGCATCGGTCAAATCCTCATAACCGGTATACTTGGCTACGATGGCTTTGACTTCGCTCTTGCTTGTGGCGTTCTTTAATTCCGCGCCGATCAGCTCCGAAGATTTCTGCTGCGCGTCCCAGGCATCCACATTTATTTCGTAAATGTTATCACGGGACAAAGATAACCCGCCGGTTTCATGGTCAGCGGTAATCACGACGGAGGTATTGCCATCTTTTTTGGCAAAATCCATCGCCACCTTAACGGCTGCGTCAAAATCGAGCATTTCTTGAACGAGGGAGCTTAGATCATTGGCGTGCCCGGCATGGTCGATGCGGCCGCCTTCTATCATCATTGTGAAACCTTTCGGGTTCTGGGAAAGGATATCAATGGCTTTCTGGCTCATTTCAGCCAGGTTCGGCACCTTAGCGTCCCGGTCCAGCACATAATCCACATGGGAATTACCGAACAGCCCCAGTGCTTTGCCTGTCTGGGAACCGAGGGAAGCAAGCCCCTGCTTGTCATACACGACTTTGTAGCCCTTCGCTTCGAAATCGGGGATGATCGTCTTGTCTGTACGCTTGCCTTTCTCCTCTTTACTGAAGAAGAACTGCTTGCCGCCTCCGAAGAGCACATCCACGTCCCCGTCCGTTAAAAATTGGGATGCAATGGCATTTTCGTTGTCCCGGTTGCGCACATGAGCAGCGTAAACAGCCGGAGTCGCATGAGTAATCCGTGCGGTCGTGACGAGTCCCGTTGATTTGCCTGCGAGTTCTGACGCTTCAATAACCGATCCGAAAGGTTTCGATACGTCTTCATTGGATACGCTGATTCCGGCATTATAGGTCTTGTGGCCCGTCGCAAAAGCTGTACCCGCAGACGCGGAGTCCGTGACCTCACCCGACACTATGGTACCGCCGTCTTCACCGCGGTCCGCGTAAGTGGTAGCTTGCCCCACATAATACGAGTCCAGCTCGAGACTATTCTTGCCCAGTTTGTACTTGGAGAATGTACGCGCCGCTGAAACCTGTGCCGGTCCCATACCATCTCCGATCAGCACGATAACATTCTTGGATGCGGCTGCCGGCTGCTGCTCGGCAGTCTTACCCGCTCCCGCCACTCCGCTGACCAGACTGAATGGAAGAAGTGCGATTGCCGTACCGGCAACCAGCGTACGCTGTAATCTTTTATTCAAAAGAATCCCCTCCGCGTTTAAGTTCCCAACGCTTCTCATCTTACGCTTTAACTATTTGCAGGATTTTAACGAGCGGACCTTTTTCTGTTAAATTACGGAACAACTATTAAGCGATGGTAAAAACGGGGCGGGGATACCACTGCATAATGATACGAAAGGAGATTTGCTCATGCGCTCGACAATAAAGTCATACAGCCCTAAGTTAATTAGAGCTAACTGGAGACCATACGAATAAGCCCCGCCTAACGGACTGTGGGGAAGCTCTTAACCAGCCGGCAACAAAATAAGCCGTTCGCATTGTTCATCATGCGGACGGCATCTTGCAACTGCTGAGCGTATAGAAGTGAATAAAGGACATCAGGGCCGCTTAGGGCTGTCGCTTTACAGAAGTTAACCTTTTCCTGTAAGCTCCTTCGCCCGCTCGGCTCTTTTTTCCTCCGAAATAATCGGGCAAGTGTAACAGTAGGTTCCGGTCAGCTGATAGTAGAGACAGCATCTCGGTTTCATACGGACCTGGCTGCCTTCTTCGTATAGATCAGGCAGAAATTTAAAATCAACATACAGCGGATGTTCTCCGTTCCTGCCGGGCCCGCCGAACCAGTCAGGATCGGTGGCCTGCAGCACATATTCCCGGTCTTCCAGCAAACGCTGTCTCAGCTCTTCTGTCTGCGCCGCATCCAGCCAGGCTTCATAGCTTCGACTTAGAGTGTTGGCTACAAAAGACCACTGAGTATGCCGGTCGATGCGGCTGAGCTCTCCGATCCGCGAATAAAGCGGGACGATACAATCTGTAAAAAGTTTGCGGACAGCTTCCTCTCTCCACACGGAACGGCCGGCAGTATCCTTATCCATGGGCTCGGGCTGCGCCCCAAGTTCAAACAAAAGCGTCACGCCCTCGTAATGAATACGGATATCATCCGGCCTGCAAATAAGCGTATAGTTATAATGAGACATGGCATGTAGATATGCAGCGGCTAGCAGGCTTAACGCACTTGACAGAGTAGCACCCACCGCACGAATACGCTTGGTGTCGTAATGGGCTGTGTAATGATTCATGACTTCCTGCAGCCCTTGATCCAGCAGCCTGGCTTCAGCGGTACAATGTTTAAGTCTGTGCTGCTTTCCAAAAATAATTCTGAAAGACTTCTCATAATAATCCGGATTCTCCAATAAACTGAAGAACTGCGTATCTGCTTCACTCAACCTGAATCACCGCCTGTAAACATTTAGACTTATAAGGGCAAGCGACAATTGTATAAGTAAGAAGCTTAGGTTGGAATTTGTCGCATTGTTCATCAATAATGATAATCATTATCACCAATTCTTGGATAGTTTATCACAGAACTGAGCAAATAGAAAGACCGGACCTGCCAAGGTCCGGTCTTCGTCTAGTAAGCTGTGTTACTCTTTTGTGTGAAAAGCCACTTACGCAATAGTCCCGCAATCACAACGAATCCAGCAGCTATGAATGGCACCGGCCAGTGCGGCAAGCTGCCGAGTACCCATCCGCTCGTCCGAGAATCGCTCAGGAACATCTCCCCCGCCGTGTAACCCAGAATTGCCGCACCTATATAAATAAGAATAGGAAATTTGGCAAGCAGCTCTACAACTACGGCACTCCCCCAAATAATGATCGGAATACTCAGTCCGATGCCTAGTATGAGGACCGTCAAATTGTTGCCCGCAGCTGCGGCAATCGCCAGAACGTTATCGAGACTCATGACGAAATCCGCGACTACGATCGTCCAGACCGCCTTGGAGAGGCTGGACGCCTGCGGAATCGATGAATGACTCTCATTGTCGATAAGCAGCTTGAGTGCGATCCACAGCAGCAACAGGGAACCTGCGGCCTGGATAAACGGAACTTGGAGGACGCTGACGGCGACAATCGTAAGAAGAAGTCTTAATGCGATTGCGCCGAAAGCTCCCCACCAGACAGCCTGCCTGCGCTGGGCGCCAGGCAGATTCTTGCTGGCCATGGCTATCACGACAGCATTGTCTCCGCTTAGCACAATATTGATCAGCATGATCTGCAGGAACATTCCGATCTGCTCCAACATAATGCCTCTCCCCCTCCGGCCCTATACTACGCCGGCTCCTCCAAGCAGCAGCCCGCCGCTTATGCAGATGTACTTTGATCAACAGCGCTATGAGTCCATTAATTAGAAGTAGGAATCCGGGGCCGGTTCCTCGTCCGCACGAACCACGATGGTTTCGGCTTGTTCAACCGCCCTGTTTATCCACTCTTCCAACTGAGGAAACTTCCGCTCTATGGCTTCCACGACCCGCAGATTCGGGTTGGTGCTTGGAGAAGGCGGCAGAAATAACGTACAGCAATCTTCATAGGGCAGAATCGAAATGTTGTAGGTGTCAATTTGCTCAGCCATTTGGATGATATCGTGCTTATCGGTCGTAATCAGAGGCTGGAGGACCGGCAGAGATACCGCTCTGCCGATCGCGTTCAGGCTGGGCAGCGTCTGGCTGGCTACCTGGCCGAGGCTCTCCCCGGTGACAAGAGCAAGAGCCTTCTCACGCTCGGCGATCCTCTCCGCTATCCGGTACATCGCACGGCGCAGTAAAGTGACGAGTAAATTATCCTTATACTCCGCATAAATAGAAGTCTGCACCTCGGTGAACGACACCAGGTGAAGCTTCATGCTGCCTCCGCTGTAGGCAGACAGCTTGCGGGCAAGATCGATGACTTTCTCTTTGGCCCGCTCGCTCGTATAAGGATAGCTGTGAAAATGAACAGCCTCCAGCTCCAAGCCTCTGCGCATAGCCTGCCAGCCGGCTACCGGACTGTCGATCCCGCCCGAGAGGAGAAGCACCCCTTTCCCGTTCGTACCCAGCGGGTAGCCTCCCGCACCTTCGAACGATTGGACGAAGAGCAGCGCTCTTCCTTCGCGCAGCTCCACGCGCAGCGTCGTCTCCGGTTTGCGGACGTCCACGCTAAGCTGCGGACATGCCCGGAGAACCGCTCCGCCCACCAGGCGGTTCATCTCGAACGTGTCGTGCGGGAAACTTTTGTCCACGCGCCTGACCTCGACTTTGAACGTCTGCGGACGCGTGACGATGCTCCGCATCAATTCAGCGGCAAGCTCCTGTATCGCTGCCGCATCCGAGGGAGCCGTATACACCGGGCTGTAGGAATCAATTCCGAACACTTTGCCGACCGCGCGGCTCACTTCTTCGAGGGGCTCATCCCCCAGGTCGATGTAGACACGCCCGTATTCGGTTACAAGCTTCACCTGCGGGAAGGGCATGAGAAGGTCTCTCAGCTGGCGGATGACTTTCTTCTCAAACCGCGAGCGGTTTCTGCCCTTCAGCATCATTTCACCGAAGCGTACAAGCAGCAGATCCGGTTTCATCGTTTGCGTCCCCCTTTGTCCGTAAGGGTAACCGGCACGAGCTCGTCAATCACTTGCCGCAGCTCTCCGACAAACCGGTGCGCATCCGATTCGCTGTGCTCCTCGGTCCAGCTTACCCGCAGACCGCTGGAAGCACGCTGCTTGTCGTATCCCATCGCGAGCAGCACCTTACTCGCTTCGGGAACGCCTGACGAGCAGGCCGACTTCGTAGATATATATATGCCGCGCTGTTCCAAAGCATGTACGACAACTTCTGAATTCATGCCCGGATAGCAAAAATGAAGCAGGTGGGGCGCCATTTGCGCCGGATCGCCTGCGCCTGTCAGCATAAGTTCCGGCATGGAGCGGATTCCATCCGCAACGATATCGCGGAAAGCGCGCTTGCGCTGAATATCCGCCTGCAGGTTCTCGGTAGCCAGGCGCAGCGCCTTGGCCATCCCGACAATAAGCGGAACATTCTCCGTACCTGACCTCATCCCATGCTCCTGGCCCCCGCCTGCAAGCAGAGGCTGCAGTTCGATTCCTTCCCGTTTATACAAAAAGCCTGCGCCTTTGGGTCCTTTGAACTTGTGCGCCGAAGCACTCATAAGGTCGATCCCCATTTCAGCGGGATGAAGCGGAAGCTTCCCGACCCCCTGGACCGCATCGACATGGAACAATACAGTCCGCCTGCCGCGCAGCCAGCGGCCGATTTCGGCAATCGGCTGGATTCGTCCCATCTCGTTATTCACATGCATGACACTGACCAGGATGGTTTCGTCCGTTACGGCTGCCTGCAGCTGCTCCAGAGTGACCGCGCCTGTGTCGTCGACCGGCAGAATGGTTACCGTAAAACCTTCCGCTTCCAGCTGTTCAAAAGCAGCCGTTACCGATGCATGTTCAACAGCGGTGGTTATAAGATGGCTGCCGCGGTTCCGGTACCGGTAGGCGGCTCCTTTAATGGCAAGATTACTGCTCTCGGTTCCACCCGAAGTGAAGATCAGCTCGGAAGGCTTCGCATGCAGCACACTGCCGATCACTTCCCGGGCGCGGCTTACCAGCTTCTGCGCATCCATACCGATCCGGTGGATTGAAGAAGGATTTCCGTAATGCTGACGCATCACATCCGCTACGGTTGTAACAACTTCTTCGTAAGGTGGTGTCGTGGCGGCATTATCCAAATAAAGCATATATATTCTGTCCTTTCGTCTAGCGAAGCGATAAAAAATCAATAGGGGTCCTATTGGCCCTTTCCCCATTAAATCGCAAATCCATTCTTAATACAAGCCGCTGCCTAAGCCCTAATCAGCGTTATCCTTGTCTGTACTTCCGATCGGTTACTTTTGTTTCTGCGGCATAACCTTCTGCCATAAGAAAAGCGGCAGACCTTTGAGGGGCTGCCGCTTCTCCATCCGAATCGTTACACTTGAGGAAAATCACGTTCATAACGTTCCATATGATTCATAACCTTTTTCACATACTGCTGTGTCTCTGTAGGCAGCAGGTGCATTTTCTCTAGTAGATCCTTGTCATTCTTGATCCCCAGCCTGCTAACCCGGTTCGGACCGGCATTATAAGCGGCTAAAGCTGTACCCACATTGCCGTCGAAACGTTTAAGCTGATAGGAAAGGTACTGCGCCCCGCCTTCAATACTTTGCTGCGGATCAAAGGGGTTCGTTACGCCCAAGCCCTTGGCCGTACCGTCCATCAGCTGCATTAGCCCTTTGGCTCCCGCTTTCGAAACGACGGTTGTATTGAAAGAGGACTCCTGACGGATCACGGCCTTAATCAGGGCAGGATCAACGCCGGTCCGGGAGCTTGCCTGCGCGATAAAGGCATCGTAAGCCCCTTCACCTCTGGATACAGGCGCAGAAGCGGGAGTTGATGCCGACCCATAAGATCTCAGCGCCTGGTTAAGAGCCGCCGGACTCATCTGCGCGGTCCCTGCCGCCAGATCTTCTCCGCTCAAGCCGCTCCAGCCTGTCTGCAGAGCCTGAAGGGGCAAGGATCCTGCCGCTTCTGTTCCTGAATCCAGACCCGCTTGCTCCAACAGCAGCGCGTTCAGCATAGAACCGAATTCGCCTTCCGCTGCTCCTGTGCCTGCTGATCCTCCGCTCGCTCCGCTGACAAGCGCTGATTTATTCAGCATCTCGAGCTTTAAAATTTCTTTCATTAATCTAGGATCTATGCCGTTCATCATCGTCATCCCCAATTAGTTATCCCATTTCATGTGTATAAGGAGTATATCGGCAGCTGTAATCTGATTTTGAACCTTTGCGGCGATGTTTCCCTATCTTTTTTTAGTGGATGGGAACTCATCTGCCGCCGGCACTCTTTTTAAGCAATATCCCGTTTACGGAAAATATAGATCGTTATGCCCATCAGAACAATCCAATACGCCAGATAGATCGTGAAGGAAAATCCGAACGTCATGCCCGGGAATGGAGGCGAGAGCCCTTCAGAAACATGCGGATTAGGGTCATACATAGTCCAATTCGTATTGTTAAAAATCAAATATTTGGCCCAATCGTATTGGAGGACGGCAAAAACAGATCCCGCCATATTCATCACCACGGCGATCGTAATCGCCAGCGCACTGCTGCGGAATACCGTTCCAATAACGAAAGCAAGTGTGTACATGAAGATCAGATCCGGCAGGGCATATAAAACTGATTTGAAATGAACAATAAATTCCTGCTCCGCCAGCGGTTCTGTTCCGAACAACGCAGCTCCGACGGCAATGGAACTGACGAAGAGCAGCATGTACGCCAGGAGCGCTGTCAGCAGGCAGGAAACATATTTGGCCATCAGGACCGATGTCCGGCCGGCGGGCCTGATAAGCAGTTGTTTAATGGTGCCGTCCTTGTACTCTTCCGTCACTGTCTGCGCACCCAGCACAAGGGCAAACAGCGTAATGAACAGGGAGCAGACCATAATCACGGTACTGCTGAAACTAACGTAGTTCCCTATATAACTCTGAATCCATATTTTAATGGGAATCCCCAAAAACAAGCTGATCAGCACGATAAACACATAAAAGATCCAGGTTGATTTTTTACTCGCCAGCTTCATGATTTCATTCTGTATCAGTGAAAAGAACCTCATAGAGCCTCGTCTCCTTTCGTCAGCTGCAGGAAGGTATCTTCAAGGGTCGGTTTACGTATCGCGACCTGATACACTTCAATCCCATCCCGCACGAGGTCAGCGACAAGCTCCGGAATGGCCGATTTCGATATATTTGCCGTATAAATACCGCTTTCCCGCTTCACAAGCCCGTAGCCTTGGGCAGAGGAATCCGATTCCCCGGCTCTTTCCATTCCTTTCAGTTCGAGTTCCACCAGAACAAGCTCATCTTCTCCGGCAGTCCCCCTTACGGCCCGTTCTCCTACAAGCCGGCCGCTTTGGATAATAAGGGCCCGGTCACAGATCAATTCCACTTCTGCCAGCAGATGAGAAGAGATAAGAATCGCGATTTTCTCCTGCCGGGCCAGTTCCCGCAGATAGTCCCGCAATTCGCGAATACCCGCCGGGTCCAGTCCGTTAGTCGGCTCGTCCAGAATGAGGACAGTCGGTTTATGTAGCAGAGCCTGCGCAATTCCGAGGCGCTGCCGCATCCCGAGCGAGTAGGTTTTGACTTTGTCGTGAATGGCGTCACTCAGTCCTACCAGGTCCACGATTTCATTGATTCGCTGGTCAGAAACTGGCTCTGCAGCCATACGCGCAAAATGGATCATGTTCTTCCGCCCCGTCATATACGGGTACAATTCCGGATTCTCTACAATGGCGCCCACTCTTGCCAGTGCCTGCGCCCGGTGAGTGCGGATTGAATACCCGGCAATCCGGATCTCACCTGCGGTCATAGCCATCAGTCCGACCATCATCCGTATTGTCGTCGTTTTACCCGAACCGTTCGGTCCTAGAAAACCGCATATTTCCCCCTGCCGAACGGTAAAAGACAGGTTGTCGATAATAATGCGCCCGCCGATTTTCTTCGTTACGCTGACAAGCTCCATAGCCTGTTTTTGTTCCGTTTCCAAAAAAGGTTCCTCCATTTCTTCCTGTCAGGTACTACATGTATCAGCAAATTATACCTTTTTCGCGGGTCTTAGTCTAATTGTTGCCGGTGAAGGGCACACAAAAATACAAGCGCACGACAGCGTACCGTATCCCTCAGGACCCAAAACAAATAAAAAAAGCAGATCCCTTAGGACCTGCTCAATTTGATTTAAAATAAAAAAGGAACAAATGCCAGTTTGGACACAAAACTGATGAGTCCAAGAGCAATCGCCCAGCCGCCGAGCGCTTTGCGGCCATCGGAGAATGCCATAAATCCAAGCAGCATTCCCAGCGATCCCAGAAACAGCGGAAGAAGAAAGAATGACAGAATAGACGAACCCATGGCCATCATACCGAGTGTTCTGGCATTCATCCAGTTGTCCGGTATGCCGCGCTCCGCCTTATCCGCATTGCTCAGACTTGGATCTGCCGGCGAGAGCTCGGCTGCATACTCCTCGTTCGCACCCAGATCGATCGTATTCACCGGTTCCCCTTCGATTCCGGGGGCGGCTTCCGGTTTGGCTTCCCGATGAGCCCCGCCCGCACCATGTCCGTCATTGGCATGTTTGTGCTTATGCTTATGCGCGTGCTTTTTGTGATCCACACCTAACACCTCCGGCCTTTATAAGGAATCGGTGACGGTTTACTTATTCTTTTCCTTGAACGTGTGACAGCAGGTGTTCGCCGCATTGCTGGCTTTGTCTTTGTGATTCACATCAAATGTTTCGCCGGCAAATTCAGAGGAAAGATCCGCACTCGCATGCTTGTCGGTCTCGATCATGATGACATCCGCACGGCAGTTGTTCCCTTGTCCCCAATAGGCGCAGTTGGATACGGCACATTTTACTTCTGGCATGTTAATCACCTCCTGAAGAGTAGAATTCCCCAAGCGCTCCCCTCTATCCCCTTCCGCCGCTGACACAACCTGACAGTCTTCCTCCCACACGGTCCATAGGTCCATGCCGCAATCATCCGTACACACAAAAAAACCTCCCGGAAACCGGGAGGCTGTTCATTTTCTATTTTAAACCCTTTCGCCCTGCATGCGGCGCTGAGTAATATAGTCATTCTCATAGTAGGCCAGTTCTTCGCGTAGCTCTTCAAAAATTTTGGACAATTCAATGGTCAGATCGCGCAGTTCGCGAGTAGGTTTTTTACGGAAACGAATGGCGTCTTGTCCGGTATAAGCGTAGCGGCCATCTTCCGAGTAGCATTCATTTTTGGGATAAAAGAAAGGACTAATGCAGTTGTGATACACCTCATAAAGCACTTTCTGAGTAAATTCAACATTGAATGTGGGTCTCCGCAGACTTACACCAAGCTTCTCATAAGCGACTTCACAAAATACAAGCAGATGACGTGTGTCCTGCAAATAGGCGCGGTAGAAATCTTCCATCTCGGAGTTTTCCTCCGCATTAAGCTGAGGGAGGGAATAGGTATTCAGAAACGGTTCCATAAGATCGATTGCATCTTTCAATTTCTTTCGCGTTCTCTCACATGTCTTCTTTACATTATCCATTGCCATTGCGGTTATGACCTCCTCTAGTTAACAGAGCGGGAACCTCGCGCCCAGCTCAGTCCACCCATATAGTATCATACTTTCTCTGGAAAAGGTACCCGATTCCGCCAGCTTAATTCGCGCGGTGCATAAAATTCGAACCGGTATCCCACCCTACTTTTATCGACCTCATCAAAGGAAAGGGGGCAGTTCTATGCGGCGTCAAAAAGTCGTTCTTCATCATATAGCAATGACCGGCCTTATCCTTCTCAGTGCCTGCAGCAGCGGCCCCGAGGCAAGGCGTATGGAGCCTGAAGCGGAACTGAGGTACAAGCAAGCTTTAGTCGCCCAGGATATGGCCACAACCGGGGAACTCTGCCGCAACCAGTGCCTGATTCATGTAAACAGCCTTCACGCCTCTTTGAAGGATCAGGATGCCGGCCGGATTCAAGACAAACTGCGCCAAATGCAGCAGTCTCATGAACATATGATTCGGCTCATCTGGACCCCTGCAGCCTCTTCCGGCGGTTCTGAAATCATCTCGGGCAAGCTCAACAAGGATATTGCGCAGGCTGCCGCCCCTTATTTAGAAGAAGCCAGGAAATCCGCAGCCTCATCCAAAACGTATCTTTCTCCTAATTTTGTGATTAATCAAAAACCTTATTTTGTCGCGAGCGTGCCCTCTTCTGATAAAAAAAGCGCAATAACGGCGATCGTCAAACAAACCATTGTCCAGCAGGTTTCTAACCACCAGTTAAAAAACCTGCGCCTGAAATCTTTTAACGATGAGCAGAAAACAGGATGGAAAATAAAATCGGTCGATACCGAAACTTTACAGCCCCGGCGTGTCGCTCATCCGGAAGAACATGAAGGAACCAGCCACTATGAACGCCATGATGTCGTGGTGCAGTTCCACAGAGCTCTGAAAGACAGCGATCTGTCGAGAATCAAGCTTGAAACCGGAGCTACGAAGATCAAGCAAATCGGCGATACTTATATTATTACAGCACGCACCCTGGAGGCGCGGCAGTTAATGGACTATTTCCGTAAAAGGACGGACGTCCGATTTGTGGAGCCGCATTACATTTACGAATCCAATGATCTCTCAAGAGGCACGAAACCGCTCGGGTGGTTTTTCGACTGGTGGCCGGGAGGTAAATCGGACCGCAGCCAAAAACGCCATGAAGCCGCCGCAGAACCGGACGTGATTCCCAACGATGCTCTTTTCTCCAAGTATCAATGGAATTTGCCTATAACCGATACGCTCAGGGGCTGGAATGTGAATAAAGGAAATCAGGACATCACTGTCGCGGTGATCGATACGGGCGTGGATTTGGATCATGAAGATTTAAAAGGCCAGCTCGTAGAAGGTTTCAACGCAATCGATTCAACAGGCAAACCGGCAGACGATGTCGGACACGGGACCCATGTCGCCGGCATAATCGGTGCTCAGGTAAATAACGGGCTGGGTGTAGCCGGAATGACCTGGTACAACAAAATTATGCCTGTCAAGGTGCTCGACAATAGCGGAGTCGGCAGCACTTATGCCGTTGCACAGGGAATCATATGGGCTACTGATCACGGAGCCAAAGTTATAAACATGAGCCTGGGAAACTATGCCAGCTCCGACTTTCTCCATGAGGCTATTAAATATGCCTACAACAAGGATGTGGTCCTTATCGCGGCCAGCGGCAACGATAATACGGAGCGTCCGGGTTACCCTGCCGCTTATCCGGAAGTTTTTGCTGTAGGAGCAACCGATTCCGGGAACAAGCGGGCTCCATTTTCCAACTATGGGGACTATATCGATGCAGCAGCGCCTGGTGTAAGTATCGCAAGCACTTATCCGAACAACCAGTATGCCGCCTTATCCGGCACCTCTATGGCATGCCCGCATGTAACTGCTCTGGCCGCTCTTCTCCGTTCTGCCAACCCTTCACTCAAAAATACCGAGATCATGGACATTATGCGCCAAACGGCTCAGGATCTGGGCAGTAAGGGCCGTGATAACGATTTTGGCTATGGGTTGATTGATGTCGAGAGAGCCATCCAATCCGCCACCGGCAAAGGACCCGTGCAGGCTGGATCGCCGTCCGCTGTACCGGTTCCTGCCGTTCGTTGACTTCAAAGTTGTAACAAACATAAAAAAACCGCTTGTTATCCGAAGATAACAAGCGGTTTTCCGTTGTCGTATGGATGGAAAGCTTGCCGTAAGCCGGGTTCTGTCCTTCCGGTGGTGCAGCGGGCTACGACACCCTCCCACCATTGAAGTGACAATCATCTATCTAGGCCATACATTGCTATACAGCTCAAGCGACCAACCCAGACGCGCCTCGGGCTAAGGCTGTCTACAGGCAGAGCCTGCACACCGCGTCCCATTAGGTCTTGCTCCAAGTGGGGTTTACCAGGGGTAAAGTCACCAGTACCCCTCGTGGTCTCTTACACCACGGTTCCACCCTTGCCTGTGCGCCATAAGCGCCATCGGCGGTCCATTTCTGTGGCACTATCCTTCAGCTCGCGCTGACTGGACGTTATCCAGCACCCTGCCCTATGGAGCCCGGACTTTCCTCTCGCAGTGCGAACACTGCCAGCGATTGTCTGTCAAACTTTCCGAATTCATTTGCTAGTATACAGCGAATCCGTCTGAAATTCAACCGTGAATGCTTGGGAGTTCATCCAATTCAGCTTCAAACGAATTGGAAAGGCTCCGTACTCGGCTCCGAAGCGGCGGCCGAGGTGGCATATTTCTTCTCTGCAAGCGCGCGGTTCATGTAATCCGCAACGGCGCGCTTCATGATCTTCTCGACGTTATGTCCCACGTCGATGAGGCACATGCCGGCCGCCAGGGCGTCGTGTGCGGTGTGATAATCGATGTCCCCGGTCACAAGGACATCAGCCCCCGCAAACATCGCATGCCGCACGTAACGGCCGCCGGAGCCTCCGAGCACCGCAGCTTTGCGGACGGTGCGGCCGAGATCGCCGACTACGCGTACAGCCGGCACGTCGTAGGCTTGCTTGGCCGCTTCAGCCAATTCGCCAAGCGTAACCGGCTGCGGCAGCTTGCCGGCGCGGCCGAGGCCGAAGGTGCGGCCTTTGAGGTCCATCGCGTACAGGTCATACGCGACTTCCTCATACGGATGCGCCTTCAGCATCGCCTGAATGACGGCCCGCTGGACACTCGCGGGCACGATGGTCTCGACCCGCACCTCGTCTGCGCGCTCCAGCTTGCCCTGCTTGCCCAGGAAGGGACTCGTTCCCTCCCGCGGTAGGAACGTGCCCGTGCCCGGTATATTAAAGCTGCAGTGGCTGTAATCGCCGATCCAGCCCGCTCCCGCATTGAAAAGTGCTTCCAGCACCTGCTCGTGGTGCGTCTGCGGCACGAACACGACAAGCTTGCTCAGCTTGTCTGTATGTACTTCATCAAGCGGAGTCAGGTCCGTCAAACCGAGCGCTTCCGCCATCAGATCATTGATGCCGCCCTCGGCCACATCCAGATTCGTATGCGCGATATAAACCGCAATATCATGTTTAATAAGCTTCTCATATAAACGGCCAGCCGGCGTGTCTGTCTGTAAATTTTTAAGCGGTCTGAAAATAATCGCATGATGAGCAATGATCAAATCGGCCTCCGTGCGGATTGCTTCTTCTACCACTTCATCGGTCACATCCAGCGCCACCAGGATCTTCTTGATTTCTTTCTGCAGCGAACCCAGCTGCAACCCGATTCTATCATCGGGTACCGCGTAATGCTTCGGCGCCAACTTTTCAAAGAGCTGAATTACGGTCTGTCCTTTCGCAAACATGTCAAAACCTCCCTGATCCGGTTGTTCTCCGCTTCAAGCTCCGCACGCTTGTCATCTGCGGATTCAGAAGTCGATCGCTCCAGCTGCTTGCGGATCATATCCAGTTTATCCATTTCGTACTCCCATTTTTTAAACCAGGCATCCTTCGGTTCCCGGATCAAATAAGGACCCATTCTAAGAAGGGTTTCTTCCGTCAATCGCAGGGTCGTTTCCTCCACCGTTCTTTCCGCATATAGAGGAACGTCCGCACGGTGCTCCGCTTCCATCCGGACAGCAGTCAGCACTTCATAGATTTTGCCATCTTCTTCTAGTATGGTCTCTGCCGCAAGATGCCATCCATGCTGGCGCAGCCAGCGTCTGACCAGATCTTCCCCTACATTAGGCTGGAGAATCAGCGTCCGCACGTTCTGAAGCTTCTCTTGACCTGCATCCAGAATAGAGGCAATCAAAGCCCCTCCCATTCCCGCAATGCTAACCGCATCTACTTCACCTGGCTTTAGAACGGCAAGCCCGTTGCCCAGCCGAACTTCGATACGGCCGGTCAATCCTGCATCCCGTACTTGGCGTTCTGCGGCTTCTTTGGGCCCTTTATTAACTTCGCCTGCGACGGCAAAAGGGACCCTGCCCTGCTGAACCAGATAGGTTGGAAGCAGTGCGTGGTCCGAGCCGATGTCGGCTAGCCTGGCCCCTTGGGGCACTAAATTTGCTATTGTAAATAACCTCTTGGATAATTTAACCATATTTAAGCAACCCATTCCGTCCAATTTTTCCGGTAGGCAAAAAGAGCGACTCCGGCCGCTGCCACTTTTCCGATTAAAGAAAGTTGAAGCAGTTGTTCGGCTGAAGTTCCCCAGGCAAGTCCAAACAATTCCGGAGCGAACCAGACAGTTGCACCTGCCAGAAGCATAACCACTCCCGGCTTTTTCCAGCGGTGCTGGATCAGCCAGCCTCCCCACATCAGTACAAAACTGATCGGCAGCCATCCAAGCTGAAGCTTGTACCAGGTAGCCGGTTCCAGCCTGTCACTGAGTATAAATCCGTATGTCACGAGAAGACCGATCCAGCCGCAGTACTGCAGCATCGGGAATTTCCCGGCCAGCCCGGCCAGCAGCCACACGGCACCGCAAAGCGCGATGAAAATGCCGACCGGCAGCTGCTGTCCCAATCCGTTGGCATACAGAATCCAGACTCCGAAGCCAATCAATGAAGCGGAAGCAATGCCGGATGACAAATGCGCTTTAAGCGGCGCTTCATCTTTTTGCCTGAAACTGATTATATACCAACATACAACAAAAACAGCGGAAACGCCAATTTGCAATGAAATTCCAAAAGAGTTAAAATTGAGAAGCGTTAAGGACATTATCATAACACCGATTACAGCTGCCAGCCAGAATTTCCAATGGCTCGTCCGTATGGATTTGGCTGATATTCCAAATACCCGTTTGGATGGTTCTTGTCCATCCTCCATATACAAATTAAGGAGAAAATCGCAGTATTGAGCCGGAAGCAGTTTGGATCTGCGCCACTGCTCGATTTCTTTTACGATAAGAGCTCTTTTGTCTTGTTCCATTCTCTTCACCTTCCCAAGAACTTTATCGGTCGGCTGCAGTCTTAACTTGAGAAGGAATTACTGCCGAGTTTTTTATCCGCTGAATCGCCCATCCACTTTACATAGATTTCTAGACCTGAGGGCCATGCAGGTTGCAGTACACAGTACGTGCCAACTCACAGGTTCAATAATCAGCAATCAAATACGTCCGTACATAAGGGCCGACGGATCTGCCTCTCCAGGAATGAAGAAGATCCAACCTAAGAAGAACGATGACCTCCGTAAGCTGCCCCTATACCTTACCTTATCGTACCAGACATTATCATCGCCTTTACCATGCAGGCCAGCACAATTGGTACGCTTCAGCAGAAAAGAAAGAAACCCGCCGGATGGCGGGTACAATGTATGGGCTACTCGAGAAAATCTTTCAACCGTTTACTGCGGCTAGGATGTCTCAGTTTGCGAAGCGCTTTGGCTTCAATCTGACGAATCCTTTCGCGGGTAACTCCGAATACTTTGCCCACTTCTTCCAGCGTCCGGGTCCGGCCGTCATCCAGGCCAAAACGCAGACGGAGTACATTCTCCTCACGCTCAGTCAGTGTATCAAGCACATCCTCAAGCTGTTCTTTCAAGAGCTCGTAAGCCGCTGCATCTGCCGGAGCAAGTGCTTCCTGGTCCTCAATGAAATCCCCCAAATGCGAATCATCTTCCTCGCCAATCGGTGTTTCGAGCGAGACAGGTTCTTGGGCAATCTTCATAATTTCCCGAACTTTATCGGTACTGAGTTCCATTTCTTTGGCGATTTCCTCTGGAGTAGGTTCACGCCCGAGTTCCTGGAGCAGTTGACGAGAGACACGGATCAATTTGTTGATCGTCTCAACCATATGAACCGGGATCCGGATCGTTCTGGCCTGGTCCGCAATGGCACGCGTAATCGCCTGGCGAATCCACCATGTCGCGTACGTACTGAACTTGAAGCCTTTGTTATGATCGAATTTCTCAACCGCTTTGATCAAACCCATGTTGCCTTCCTGAATCAGATCCAGGAAAAGCATGCCGCGGCCGACATAGCGTTTGGCGATACTGACAACGAGACGGAGGTTTGCTTCCGCCAAACGGCGCTTCGCTTCTTCGTCTCCCTCATTAATACGCTTGGCCAAGCCCACTTCATCATCTGCAGAGAGAAGCGGAACACGACCTATTTCTTTCAGATACATACGGACAGGATCATTAATTTTAATGCCTGGCGGTAGAGTCAGATCATCTTCAAAACTAAATTCTTCATTGTCCTGATCATCCGACTTCGGTCTTCCTTCTTCTTCATCGGATTCGTTTCCAACATCAATACCCATTTCAGATAATTGTTCAAAGAACTCATCAATCTGTTCCGGATCTTGATCGTAAGGAGCCAACCGTTCCGTAATATCTTTATAAGTGAGTGAGGAACGTTTCTTGCCTAATTCAATTAGCTGATCCTTTACTTGCTCCAAGGTCAACTCGGTTTCGATATCAGTATGTTGATCGTTCGCCATAATCCAACTCCCTCCTCCCTAGATTATCCGGAACCTTTCGTTACGATAACTTAAGCTGTTTCTCTAGGGCAATGATTTCACTAAGAATTTGTGCGGCCTGCAATGGATCTCCCGAACGCTCCGCACGGACCATTTCTTCTCTTTTTTTCACTATTTCCTGCTGCTTCGGGTATTTTTTGATTTCTTTAATGTAATCATCAATAACCGTTTCATTAATGCCATGTCTTGCGCCGATCATCGCGATAGAACTAGCCAAAGATTCGAGTTTGTCATCCTGCAGCATAGCCATATACCGGCTTACATTAGGCATGGGATTCTGAGCGTAAAAAGCATATAAATAAGCTGCAAGAACCGCATGGGCATCCACGTTAAATTCATCGCCTAGCCGCTCTTCCACATGGGCACATACGTCCTGATCGTGCATCATAATGGCAAGCAGTTGTCGTTCCGCATTGTGATAAGCCGGATAAAGAGGCGTCTTTGGCTTTTCCTTCCTATTCTGCCTACCATTATTCCACGGAGCGTCGATATTATCCCTGAACGTGAGGTTTTTTTCGCTTTTGGTCCGGTGATTGGCAAGATCTTGCTTAAGGGACTCGTAGGATGTGTCGAATTCCGATGCCAATTGTTTTAAATAATGTTCACGTTCGATCGAACTCAGATCCGCAATCATCTTCAGGGCCGTCTGCTGGTAACGCAGCCGATCCCCTTCCTCTTGGAGGCGGAAATGCCGGCGGACGTAGTGCAGCTTGTATTTGATCGAGGGTGCGGCATATTCGATAATATCCCGTACAAATCGCTCGGCGCCGTATGCGGTAATAAATTCATCCGGATCTTTGGCATCCGGCAGCATAGCTACTTTTACTTCCAATCCGGCTTGTTCGAGCAGGGGAATAGCTTTATAAGCCGCGTTCTGGCCTGCTGAATCTCCGTCATAACAGATGACAACTTTTCCTGCGTTGCGCCGGATCACTTCAGCATGCTCCGGTGTAAGTGCGGTGCCCATTGTACCGACCCCGTGCTTCACTCCGGCTTCCCACGCTTTTACCACGTCCATATAACCCTCAAACAGAACCATGGTATTCGTTTTCCGAATATGCGGGCGTGCCTGATGGAAATTGTACAGCACCCGGCTTTTGTTAAACAGCATGGTTTCGGGACTATTTAAATATTTGGGCTGTACCTCACCTATAGCCCGGCCGCCGAAGGCGATCACCTTGCCTTGAGCGTCCCAGATCGGGAAAATTACCCGGTCCCGGAACTTATCGATATATCCGTCCCCTTCAGAGCGTGCGGATATCAGCCCGCCGCGCTCCATAAGCGGAAGATCATATCCCGCTTTTTGCAGCTGCTGGACAAGCGTATCCCACATCGCGGGAGCATATCCGATTTGAAAACTATCGATCAATTTATCCGACATCTGCCGGCGTCGCACATAATCCAGCGCATTTTTACCTTGATCGGTGTTCATTAAAATGTAACGGTACAGCTTGGCCGCTTTCTCGTAGGCTTCAAGCAGCTTGGACCGGTCCATCTGCTGGGGATTTTGTCCCAGGTTTGAATCTTCCCAAGTAACGGGAATGCCCGCTTCTTCCGCAAGATGGCTGACTGCCTCACCGAACGAGTACCCTTCGATTTCCCGAAGAAATTGAAACATATTCCCGCCAGATCCGCATCCGAAACAATGATAAATTTGTTTCTCAGGCGTAACGGTAAAGGAAGGTGTCTTCTCCGAGTGAAAGGGGCAAAGCCCTTTCAGGTAGTGGCCCTGTTTGGTCAAATGGACGTATTTGCCGATAACATCGGCGATGTCATGTCGCTGCAAAACAGCTTCAATCACTTCATCCGGGATGCGTCCGTAACCCATTTCCCCCACCTTCAATCCTTAAAAAAAGCTTCATGTGCGGTAAACAACTATACGTATTCGCTAAACAGGCCTATTCTCCTGCAAACGACGTAAAACTTTTGTCAAACCATGTAGAAAAAATTCTCTATCTTCGCTTGAAAAGGGGTTAGGTCCCTTGGAATGTTTACCTCCACGGCGTAGTTTTCCTTGGGTGTGGCGCCTATCGAGCAGAAAATCAATGGTCTGGTTCGTATACTCCTGACCCCGATTAGATAAGCATACCGCCCCCTTACCTAAACCGATAGCAGCCAGTCCGAAATCTTGCGTTACAAGCACATCTCCACGGTGGATATGGTTAGCAATAAACAAATCGACGGATTGATCCGAGCGGTCGACCTGTACGATTTGAACTCCTTCCTGCTCTTGAAGCCGGTGATCAAAAGAAGCCACCATAAGAACAGGAACCGAATATCGTAAAGCAACTTGTACGATCTCGTTTTTGACGGGACATGCGTCTGCGTCTACGATGATCTGAAAAGAAGAAATGACAATAAATAAAGCCCCCGATTCTTACTTAAGTTCTTCCGTACTATTATATACGCGGAACACCCGAAAAATCCTGCCTCTTATGTGCTTAAGATAAATTAGGGCTGCGCCGGATGTGTTCGAGAACAAGACTGGCCGTTTCTTCGACTGCGCGGTTCGACACATCGATCACCTTGCATCCAATCCGGTCCAATACTTTCCTTGCAAAATCCAACTCTTTTTTAATACGTTCCGCATTGGCATAAGTTGCATTGGAAGCTAATCCAAGGGTACGCAGCCTTTCCCTGCGGATCGCATTTAATTTATCGGGATCAATAAGAAGTCCGATAACCTTATTATTAGGTACACGGAAGATAATGTCGGGAGGCTGCATTTCAGGCACGAGCGGCACGTTAGCCACTTTATATTTTTTGTGGGCTAAGTACATGGATAACGGTGTTTTGGACGTGCGGGATACGCCGACCAGAACGATATCCGCTTTGACAACCCCGCTAAAATCACGGCCGTCATCGTACTTAACAGCAAACTCGATAGCTTCGACTTTGCGGAAATAATCTTCGTCCAGGGGATGGTTCCCACCAGGCAGATGACTGGCTTTCCGATTGAAAGCTTTCTCGAATGTATGGATGAGCGGTCCGAGCAAATCAACGAAAGCAAACCCGGCCTGTTCAGCCCGGGTCGTTAAATAATCACGTAATTCAGGTATAACCAGCGTAAAAGCAATAACTCCCTGCTGCTTGGATACTTTATCGAGAAGTCTGTCGATCTCTTGCTTATCGTGAACAAAAGGCACTCGTTCGATAATAATAGGCGCAGGGTAAAATTGTAAGGCAACTGCATTGACAACCGATTCGCCCGTCTCTCCAATGGCATCGGAGACCACATAGACGATAACCGGGTTGTTTGTTGAATTCATAGGTTTCCCTCCCTGTACCAATTGACGGAAAGGACGACAAAAGAACCGTCGGGAGCTTCGAATGCCAAGGCATCCCGGATACGAGAAGATTAAGAAATTCTTCCTCAAGTTTCACCCACGGCTTGCATCTATGAACGAGCATCCATTTCCGTATAAACCATATCCACTTACTATAGGGAATGAACTTACAAAAGTCAAACCTACAAATCGTATTTATCCATCTGATCTAGGAAGCTCCGTGCTTTCCACTTAATACCTACATGTGCATCCATATAAAGCCGCATGGAATGCTTGAGCTGCGCTTTAGTCGAGTCTTTCACGTTCACGTTACCGATTCTGCGTAAGTCAACTTGCTGCAAAAGCCTCATCAGCCTGAGGGTGCTGTCCGCCACTGGAGCCGCGTAGTGATCCTGCCTGCGGCAATTGATGCAGGCGGCTCCTCCAAGACTGACACTGAAAGCCGACAGCTCATCAGTACGCTCGCAGGAGGCACATCTATCCAGAATCGGCGTATACCCTGCCAATGCCAGCATTTTGAGTTCAAAAACATGCGCGACAATTTGCATATCCTTGTCCTGTTCAATAGCCAGTAAACCTGCTTCCAGCTGGTCAAACAAGAATAAACTGCGGTCTTCCTCTCCTAACATACGATCGACCATTTCGACCAAATAGGAAGCGTACGCAGATTTGTAAAGATCTTCTCTGAGCTTATGATGGGGCTCAATGATTTCGCCGCTATTAAGTGATGCGAGCTGCTGGCCTTGTCTGAAAAATACGTAATCTCCATTGGTAAACAACTGGGTTACGGCACCGAGCCTGCTTTTCACTTTCTTAGCTCCGCGCGCCATAACCCCCACTTTACCGAGTTCACGCGTATACAGCGTTATGATTTTATTGCCTTCTCCATAGTCCATACTACGAAGCACAATCCCTTGCACACGGTTCAGCATTATTCATGCGCTTCCTTCCCCGAAGCGTGAACCAGTCTCACGTTCTTATGTGTTCCTCAGGCTTCAACCGGCTCCAATGCCATCCGCTCGAACGTTTCAGACTCTTCCGCACCGGTATCGGAACTTGGAGTCAAATCTTTGTAGAGCATATAGGCATCTACATCTCCGGTTGTACAGAAATATTGCCACGTAAAATCTCTCATGCGGATCATCCTCTCCTGGAATCTCAATTATTGATGATTACCCTTAAGATGAGCCTGCCGAAGCAGATTATACGAAGCAATTAATGGAACAACCGCAGGTGCGGCGAATTTATTCGTTACGGAAGCCCAAATCACGCAGAACACGTTCCTGGTTCCGCCAATCTTTTTTAACCTTGACCCATAATTCAAGGAATGTTTTGGAGCCAAGCAGCGTTTCGATATCATGTCTGGCCTGCTTGCCTATTTCTTTGAGCAGGGCACCACGCTTGCCGATAATGATTCCTTTCTGGGAATCACGTTCCACGTAAATAACAGCCGAAATATGCACAACTCCATTTGGTTCTACCTTCATGTCCTCAATAGCTACCGCAATGGAATGCGGGATTTCTTCCCGTGTGAGATGCAGAATTTTCTCCCTAACCAGCTCTGCACATACAAACTGTTCGGGATGATCCGTAAGCTGGTCAGCCGGGTAATATTGAGGCCCTTCCGGTAAATAACGGACAATCTGATCGAGCATAGTCGTTACATTGTTGCCTAGAAGAGCAGATACCGGTACGATCTCTGCAAAATTATACAGATCTTTATAGGTTGTAATGATAGGCAGGAGCTGTTCCGGATGGACCTGATCTATCTTATTAAGAATTAGAATAACCGGCGTCTTGATGGACTTCAGCTGTTCAATGATATAGCGGTCTCCGCCGCCAATTCCTTCCGCCACATCGACCAGGAAAAGAATCGCATCCACTTCACTTAATGTTCCGTGAGCCACTTTCATCATATAATCGCCCAGCTTCGAATTAGGCCGGTGTATCCCCGGCGTATCAAGGAATACAATCTGCGACTGATCTGTTGTGTACACACCATGAATTTTGTTCCGCGTGGTTTGCGGTTTATCTGACATGATGGCGATTTTCTGGCCGATAACCTGGTTCATTAAGGTTGATTTACCTACGTTGGGACGTCCAATAATAGAAACGAAACCCGATTTGAATTTTTCTTTAGTCATGCTGTTATTGTTCCTCCTATTGCTCGTAAAAGATTATTCTTCATGATATAAAAGAGCCGTGTCCACCTTGAAGTGCGACTACGGCCGTAAACATCTGCATGAGCTTCCGTGAATTCAGCCCCATCCTCGCCACATCCATGCGATCAGCGTGATGGCAATGCCGATCACAGCTCCCAGCAGCATTGAGGGCAGGGCTCTATGCTTTTTCTCCGCCAGGACCATAAGAGCAAGTCCCGCTAGAGTATAAGAAAGCAGGGTAACAATCGTTTGGCCGGACAGGGAAGAGATCAAGGTTGCCAGTGCGGTTAATACCGCCGATAGCAGACTAGGTCTCACCAGCTTGCCCCTGTCGCTGAAACGCGTTTCAATAACGAGAGTCACGAGCATAACGAGTGCGACTAAGGTCCATACCATGCCGGGCATGTTGGCAGAAGCAGTGCTTTGCGCTTGTCGCAATAACCGGTCTACCGGTCCGTAGAAGACGACCATCCCGACAACAACTGCGAATAACGCTGCTACCAGCACGGCCCCGGCGGCTGTATCTTTAGCGATTTTGGCCAAGGGATGCTGCTCGGGCATGGCCAGATCAACCGCTTTCTCCACTGCGGTGTTGATTAGTTCGGTCATCACCACCAGCACTACTGCCAGCAGAAGAAAGAGCACGTCCCAATGAGGCAGACCTAAAATTACCGATGCGAGAAAGACCAGAAAAGCGACCAAAAAATGAAACTTCATATTGCGCTGAGTATCAAACGCATATTTAATTCCTTCGTATGCGAAGCGGAAACCCCGCAGAAAGCGACGGAAAGAACTCAACGGGTAAGCCCCGCTTGCTGCAGAATTTGCTCCTGCTTAGCGAACATTTGCTGTTCAGCCTCTTCATTGTCGTGATCATAGCCTACCAGATGCAGGAATCCGTGGACAAACAGAAAGCCAAGTTCGCGTTCCACGGAATGTCCGTACTCCTCTGCTTGGGCAGCAGCCCGCGGCACAGAAATAACGATATCCCCTAACGGTTCTTCAAAACCTTCTTCATCTTCTGTATTTTCAGAATCAGATGCTACATCCTCATCTTCCTCTTCTTCTCCGTAAATAATAGCGATCTCGTCTTCACCCTTCTCCAGCATGGCGAAAGACAAAACGTCTGTCGGACGGTCAATGCCCCTGTATGTCCGGTTCAACTCATGTATGCTCTCATCGTCCACAAAGGTTAAGGCGACTTCTCCGTCCTCAATGCCTTCCGCCTTACCGGCCAGACGTAATAATTCTTTCAACTTGTCCGCAAATTTAGGATCAACCGGCAAAACATCTTGTTCATCGTTCCATGCTAATACTAATGCCACTACTATCCCTCCTAATGGGTTCGTCTTCGAATGCTATTTTGCTTTGGCAGGAAGTTCGCTTGGATATTCAATCCGTGAATGGAAAATACCAAGCAGAGACTCATTCAGCGTTTTGGCAATTGTATCCAGTTCTTTCAAGGTGAGATCACAATCGTTAAATTGCCCGTCGTCCAGTCTTGATTTAATAATTTTGCGCACCATCGTATCGATTTGTTCAATTGTCGGATTGCGCAGGGACCTGACAGCAGCTTCTACACAGTCCGCAATGCCGACGACAGCCGCTTCCTTCGACTGAGCTTTTGGCCCTTCATAACGGAAGTCCAGTTCTTCAACCTCACGGCCTTCTTCTTCCGCCTGCTTCCTTGCTTTGTGATAGAAGAAAGTCAGCAGTGTCGTTCCATGGTGCTGCTCAGCAATATCGCGAATGGGTTTAGGAATGTTATATTCCTTCAACATTTCTACACCATCGCGGGCATGTGCCGTTATAATCGATTTGCTAAGAGCCGGTTCGATTTTATCGTGCGGATTCTCAATGTTCGTCTGATTCTCGATAAAATAACTCGGCCGTTTGGTCTTCCCGATGTCATGATAATAAGATCCTACCCGGCATAATAGGCCGTCTGCACCAATTGACTCGGCGGCTGATTCCGCCAGATTCCCTACCATGATGCTGTGATGATAGGTACCCGGAGTTTCCGTAAGCAGCTTCCTCAGCAGCGGATGATTGGGATTGGAAAGCTCTACGAGCTTCAGCGGTGAAAGGATACCAAATGCTGTTTCAAAAAAAGGCAGCAGCCCGATCACGAATACCGCTGTAAGAATACCGCTCGCCGCTGCGAAAGAAAGTGAAAATAGCATGTCCCTGCGGGTAATACTATCCTCCAGCAGAATCAGCGAGATGATCGTCATCATCGCAATAAAGGAAATGACTATTCCAGCTTTCAAAATACTAGAACGCTGGCTTGCCTTTTGAATCACGAAGACGGAAGCAAAGCAGATTACTAGCGTCACTAGACCGTAACGGTAATCAAACAATTGAGTACCGTGCATATTGAAAATAATACTCGACATGATGCTGAACAACACGCTCGCGACAAAAGCAAGCTGACTGTTCAGCAAGATCGTAATCAGCATGCTGCCGATCGCCACAGGCGCCAAATAACCGATATAAGGATATTCGGGATTCTGGCCCAGCGCCACTACTTTCATGGTCAGAATATTAATGGCAAAGATCAGCACAAACATGAGCAATTGGGCATTGTTCGTTCTTATAGAAAGTGTGCTTTGGCGTATAAACAAATAAATCATCATGGTTAGAATAAACACCAGAAGCATCAGGCCGACATGAGGCCAATAATTCGCCTTTTCTTTCAAAAGCTCCGCAGTTTTGAGGCGTTTATAAATCTCGTCCGTGATTATATCGCCTTTACTGACTATTACATCACCCTGATTGATATAAACAGGTTTCACAGTTTCACGCTCTTGCGCACGTTTATCTTCCGTTGCTTTCTGATCCAGAAATTTGTTCGGAGTAATAACAACGCGGACAATCTCCTGCACAAGTTCACGAAGAGTATTCTTCGAAAGATCGGAGGAATTGACAAGCTCCGCGACTTTGGCTCTGGCCGTCTGCGCGTCAGTAACCTGGTCAATCATTAGTTTGGAAACAATTTCCCGGGTAATAGGAATCATTGCAGCCACATCTTCCTTCGTCAGACGAGGGAATTTGTAATAAACCTCTTCCGGAATCCGGTACTGCTGTTCACTTAGTTTGGTTCTGATTTCATCAATAAAGGCCTGGTTATCGAAATTACTGTCGCTTATACTTCTAAGAGCCTGTTTCTCTGTGTCCGCTATGATAATCGTTATAGCTGTACGGTATACGTTTACCTTATCTTCAAACTTTACATCCGGATCTGCATTAATTTGCTGGATGCGGTTATAGATTGATTCCACCATAGCTTCATTGCGAAGATTAACGACTTTATAAACCGGAGGCACTTTCTTGGCCGCATCTTCCTTGGCTTTCTCTGTAGCTACTGAATTCTCGAGCTGCTTGGGCGCATAGATGGTTCTCTCGGCAGTTGAACCCAGCGTGATATCAAATGTCTGCGGGACAAGCCTTGAGAACAAAGATACATAGCAAATCAATACAAGGGCGAAAAGCAGAAGCAAGCGTGCCGGAAAACTTGTCCTCCAGCCGCTTAGCTTGTTATTACTTGTTTTGAAATCCTGCATGGTCACTTCTTTTTTCATGATGAAGGTCATTCCTCTCTTGCCTCTTCGTTCCCGTAAATCAACCCGATATTGGCGAGTCGTCATTATAAGCGACGATGATTTTTTGAACCAAGGAATGACGGACAACATCCTGCTCCGCGAAGGTGATAAAACCAAGTTCTTCAATGCCGTTCAGAATGCGCTGAGCTTCAATTAAACCTGAAGTTTTGCCGCGGGGCAAATCGATCTGTGTCACATCACCGGTAACGACCATCTTCGAACCGAATCCAAGACGGGTCAGAAACATTTTCATCTGCTCGGGCGTCGTATTCTGCGCTTCATCCAGAATAATAAACGAATCATCAAGCGTACGCCCGCGCATATAAGCCAGTGGAGCGATTTCAATCAAGCCGCGTTCCAGGGATTTAGCAACCTGTTCAGGTCCCAGCACGTCGTTAAGAGCATCATACAACGGCCGCAAATAAGGGTCAACCTTTTCCTGCAGGTCACCCGGCAAGAATCCCAGACTTTCTCCCGCTTCTACGGCAGGGCGTGTCAATACAATGCGCTTTACTCTGGATTCCTTAAGGGCTTTAACGGCAAGAACAACCGCCAGATACGTCTTCCCCGTACCCGCCGGTCCGATCCCGAATACAATATCTTTCTTTTGTATAGTAGAAACATACTGTTTTTGTCCAATCGTTTTGACACGGATAGGCTTCCCTTTAAAGGTTGTGGTGATTTCTCCCTTGAAAAGTTCCAACAGCTGGTCCGCTTTCATTTGTTTAGCAAGTTCCACCGCATACAGAACATCGCGCTCTGTCAGCGGATATTGGTTGCGCACCAACTCCAGCAGCACTTCGAATAAGTGCTCCAGTTTACGGACTTCCTCCGTGCTTCCCTGGATCGTAAGCTCTGCATCACGCGTGAAAATCCTTGCGTTCATTTCCTGTTCGATCAGGTGCAGAAAGCGGTCCTGTGGACCGAATACGGCCTGAGCTTCCGATGTGTTAGACAACTCTAATTTAACAGTCTTTGCGTATTCTCCCAAAAGGTCTCATTCTCCTTGCTTTACGATAGGTTGCTCTTGCATAATAAATTCTTCTACCTCAAAATGTACTTCCATATAAACTTTACCATTCTCTGTTTTTTCATGCAAAATTTTTTCGCTGACGATGCGCGCTTCTCGTCCGCCTTCCGATAAAATATCTGCGCGGGCCTGCTCCATTCCCATTCCTTTGGCTTCAGCCGGTTCCATCTGTCGTTCAACCGTCTCCGAGGCCAGAAGCTTCTCGTTCAGCCATCCTACCGGGAGCTTGAATGAGCGCCATTGCAAGGTTGTATGCTCGGGAACTGTCACGTATTGCTCGAAAGGCAGCTTGCCGTAACCGCTCACTTGAATGCCTTGGGAACCCAGAACAAGGTAGCGCCGCGTTTTGCTCTCTCCCGTATAGGTCTGATAAGTTTGAACCAGCGGAACCTCAATCTTCGATACATACCAGACGATGCCTTTAACATATCCGTCTGCAACCACAATAGATTGGTGAGTTTCATCCCCTAGCGTACCCGAAATAAGCACGTCCCCTTTACGGACATAGGTATTGGGCTGAACTAGCGGGCGTCCTTTCTTAGCCTGAATTTCCGTCACCACCGCATGCTTGCCCGCTATCAGATTACGCGGGCTCACCAGAGGCTTTTCTTCAGGTTTGTCCGCTTCGACGACCTTAATGATCACCTGCGTCCCGTTAATTTCAACACCTACCCAGGATGTCCCCTCCAGACGTGTCTGGAGCTGATAAGAGAGCTTCTCGGAATCCGGCAAGCGAGGCTTCCATTGATAAGGATAAAGTCCCTCCTGCTTGGCTGCATCCAGAATCGCCTGTGTCCTTATTGATACGTTACCTTCGACCTTTACGTTCCAGACAAAGGAAGAAAGCAAATAAAGCGCAGCAACAAACAGGACAGCACCAATGGCAAAGGTCTTACGCTTGGACCATTTTCTCACGGCGAAAGGAAGGCCTTCGCGTTTTTGCACACGCATACGGCAGCCTGTCTCTTTCAAAAGCGGACGAAGACGCAGTGCATCCCGGCCGGGAATGCTGATCTGCACCTTGTCTTCACCTGATACCCTTATATCCCATAAAGCGAAACCTTGTGCCAGCGCCCGGTTAATGAGTTCCGCACTGCTTCTGCCCTGCATCTCAAGTCTGACATAACCCCGAATCCACCGCATCACTTCCGATTGCACCCGAAGCGCCCCTTTCCAATCCGGTTTACGGCATATATTTGATGTCTGCTATAATCCCCTCGATCAATACTTCCTCGGACAAAATGGCGCGAATAACCAGTTCTTGACCGGTTACCTCCAGCCTTCCTTTCGTCAGCTGCAGGCGCAGCATTTCGCTTGAGAAATGAAGGACGCCGCAGTGGTTCTCCACATACAGCTGGACATTGCCAATCATCGTAATCCTTGGGATGTCTTGTACGACATCCTGAGGCAGGTCGAGCATATTGGCGGTCAGTTGCTTCCACTTTTGCGTGAGCCGGCGCATCCTCTCTCGTCCCTCCCAGCCATTGCCCGTCAGTGCATAAGCATGCAGGCGTATGTTCTAAAGACATGCTTTTTAGACCGCTGCTTTTTCCAATCTATGCGGCGCCGGAACGTTTTATGAGCTTATTGCCTGCAATGTTTCTAAAAAGTTGGAGCTAGGCAAAATTAGCACGGCGTGACGGACACCGTGACGGACACCGTGACGGACACCGTGACGGACACCGTGACGGACACAAAAAAAAGCCGTTCCAGCCGGTATTACCGGCGGAACGGCTTTTTGGCCCGCGGCGGGCCGAGTATTTCGGCCCAGATGGCCCCCTGCACCGCATGACGCGGATGCAGAGTGTCTTTGGACGCGGGTATGCTGCCAGGCGAGGATGGGGGCTCCTGAGGCGCACGCGGCCGTGTACCCGAGGCAGCAAACCCCGATCGGCCGACGCCCGCGCCTGCGGCGTCCCGGCCACGCTCAGCCGACGGATCAGCAGCCGAGCTCCAACCGTCCGGGAATTGCTCCTCGGACGCACTGCGCCTCTCCTGCTGCGCTTGACTGGTCCGGGAGCCTGACATCCCGGTCCCGGTATCCCGGTTCATCTCGGAAGAACCGGAACGCCCCGGGGTCCGGCGAGGAGCAGACGGCATCCCTTGGCCGCTGAAATCAGGCATCCGGTTCGATGAACCGGACTTTCCTCTTTTGCCTGAAAGCAGCGAGACCAGGAAAATTCCAATTAAAACGACAAAGAAAAAGTTAGCCGAAAAGAATTCAATCAGACGTTCCAAGGTCCCGCCTCCTTCCTGTCCGGCAGGCTAAACCTATGACCGCCGGAAAATCCCGTTAATACGGGTATCATTCCTCATGTCCTTTTCCGTCATCGGACATTTTGCCGATGGAGCTGCGCATATTCGTGTCCGCGTCGATATTCTTATAGTTCATATAATCCATAACCCCGAACTTTCCGCCGCGCATAGCTTCCGCCATTGCTTGCGGGACTTCAGATTCCGCTTCAACAACCTTAGCCTGCATTTCGACGACGCGTGCTTTCATCTCCTGCTCTTGAGCTACAGCCATCGCACGGCGTTCCTCTGCTTTGGCTTGAGCAATGCGCTTATCGGCTTCAGCCTGTTCCGTTTGCAAGTGGGCACCAATGTTCTTGCCTACATCAACGTCCGCAATATCAATGGACAGAATCTCAAACGCAGTACCCGCGTCCAGACCCTTGCCCAGTACCGTACGGGAAATCATATCCGGATTCTCAAGAACGTCTTTGTGGGAACCGCTGCTACCGACGGTTGTAACGATTCCTTCCCCTACACGGGCAATAATCGTCTCTTCTCCAGCACCCCCGACTAAACGGTCAATATTAGCCCTTACCGTTACACGCGCTATAACTTTGACTTCAATCCCGTCTTTGGCTACTGCAGAAACGGTAGGAGTCTCAATCACACGGGGATTAACGCTCATTTGTACCGCTTGAAGCACATCACGTCCCGCAAGATCAATAGCTGCCGCACGCTCAAAGGGCAGATTAATATCCGCACGGTGAGCAGCAATCAGCGCGTTGACGACCCGGTCCACATTACCGCCGGCAAGATAGTGACTCTCGAGCTGATTGATATTCAGACCCAGCCCCGCCTTAATTGCCTTAATCAGCGGATTCACAATCCGGCTCGGAAGGACCCGGCGCAGCCTCATAGCCACCAGTGTCAGGATTGAAATACGCACGCCCGACGCCAAAGCTGAAATCCAGAGCATCACCGGTACGAATGTGAAGAATACCATGAGCAGCACAATCACAACCGCTGCTATAAGCAAGTAAAAATAAGATTCCATTCCATTAAAACCTCCCTTTGTTAGTTACATTTTGTTTACATCACTGCTTCTCTATGCCTATTAGTCTATTTGTGCAGGATGTTCATCCTTCTCTTCATGGACGACAACTCTGCTGCCTTCTACATGAACGACACGGACCGACTTGCCTGCCGTGATGAAGCCGCCTTCCGTCACGACATCGATCCGGTCTTCGCCAAACAGCGCCGTGCCCGACGGACGAAGCGGAGTCAGTGAGGTACCTGTTTGTCCGATGAGATGTAGTTTGAACGATGAGGATACAAAACCTTGCTCGGAAGTCAGTTCCTCTTTAAGAATGAGCCGGTTCCAGATTCCGCGCTGCGGAAATTTTTTGACAATCAACAACAGTAAAACGAGTCCGATCACGAATGCAATGGCAAGAGACAATGCCGCAGCCTGAGGACTCTCTGCCGCCAGAATAACTCCGCTGAATAACGAAATAGTCCCCGCAATACCCAGAATACCAAAGCTTGGTATGATCAGCTCAAGAAGCAGCAGAATGACGCCTAGTACGAATAATCCGATATCCAAAGATCCCACTCCTCCCGCTAAGTAGTTCCCGAGAAAGTACAATCCGAATCCGAGTACACCCGCCGTACCAAGCAGACCGGATGTCCAAAACAACAATTCAAGTCCGATTCCGACAATGCCAATCATTAATAGCAGTGTCGTCACAACAGGATGCGTCAGAAAGCCCCCAAGGGCGCTTATGGCGGTAGGACCTGCTGCAGAAGACGCGGCGGCCCCTGCAATGCCAGGCATTAAAGCACACAGCATCAAGGATGCTGCGCCGACAGAACCTGCCCTGTGCAATTTCGACATGGCATTCCCTCCTTCTTGTGTCATATCCCGCAGTATGTCTATGTACAATACGTTATCCAAGCTGGAAACGTTTCATTAATTTACGCTCCGCGTCATGAAAAAAGGCCGGAAGCATCACTGCTCCCGACCCTGTTTGCATTACAAGTTTTGTTGTACCAGTTGGTTAACTAATTTGCCGTCAGCCCGTCCTTTTACTTTGGGCATGAGAGCAGCCATAACTTTTCCCATATCTGCTTTGGAGGAAGCGCCAACTTCTTGGATGGTCTGCTGTACAATTACGTTTACTTCTTCCTCTGTTAATTGCTGCGGCAGGTACTTCATTAGGATGTCGATCTCAGCCTTAAGGCTTTCGGCCAAATCGTCCCGTCCGGCATTTTGAAATTCTTGGAGGGAATCTTTGCGTTGTTTGACCTCACGATTCAGAACATCAAGCACTTCATTGTCATCTAAGGTTTTACGCGTATCTATCTCGATATTCTTGATAGCTGCTTTTACCATACGGATTACGGAGAGTGTAAACTTGTCTTGACTCTTCATCGCTTGCTTCATATCTTCGTTCAAACGATCGCTTAAGCTCATGAACTTTGGTTGCCTCCTAGAACTTTCTCTTACGAGCAGCCTCAGATTTCTTCTTACGCTTAACGCTTGGCTTCTCGTAGTGCTTGCGCTTTTTAATCTCCGCTAACACGCCATCCTTAGCGATGGAACGCTTAAAGCGGCGAAGTGCAGCATCTATGGTTTCATTCTTGCGAACTCGAGTTTCTGACACCAGTTTTCCCTCCCTCCGAACAGACCGTCCAATCAAAGCGGTTCATCAAACTTCATTATAGGGGAAACCGAATCTAGGTGTCAACCTAAAGGTGAAGCTAATTTCACTTCATTTCCCGCAGTTTAATGCAAAGCTACCAGAGGACCCAGATTTTTGCCGCCGAGCAGGTGATAATGAATATGATAAACGAGTTGTCCGCTGTCGGGTCCGCAGTTGTTAATAAGCCGGTAGCCGCTCTCCTCAATCCCCTGTTCACGGGCGATGTGCTGCGCTGCTTTATGTATGGAGCCAATCAGTGCCCAGTCCTCGCCGGACGCGTCCTTCATCGAGGCGATGTGCTTTTTGGGGATAACAAGAATATGTACGGGAGCAGCCGGTGAGATATCATGAAAAGCAAGCACTTCATCATCCTCATACACTTTTTTGGACGGGATCTGGCCGTCTATTATTTTACAGAATAGGCAATCCATTCGATTCAATTCCTCCTTCATAATTTTTATTGGAAAATGGATAAGACTATCTTGTTATCATACTGAATAATTCACTAAAAAGAAAATGCCCGGACCTTATAAAATTAATTTTAAGCCCGCATAAAAAAAGCAGAGAAAATGCATACGGCATTTCCTCTGCGGCCCTATTCTTCTCCCTATTTAAGAAAGGTTCCACTCAATACACACCCGGAGCCTAGATTAATAAAAAGGCAGTAAAGTCAGTGCCGCAAGGGCGGCCAGCGGGAATGCCCGGCGGAAAAACCGGCGCCGCGGATACGGGTACGGATACGGATAATAACTGAATCCAGGGTAGCCCCATCCGTACCCGTAAGCTCTAGAATCCTCAGATCCGTTTTCTCTTCCATCGTACGGCACAGCTAAGTATACATAATTGTCATCCACGTCTTCCACAAAACCATCCTGCATCGTTCCGTCATTCAGTTGGACGAGCACATACCGGTATTTATGCTGTTGACACAACCCCTGCGCTTCTTGCTTCTGCATGAGCGAACACCTCCTACCCCAACATATGCAGCTCTGGGCAAAAGGCTACCGTTTTTCTATTAATCGGAAACAGCTTGCTCGCTCATCTTCTCATGCAATTGACGAATAAATAGATCCGGCTCATCGAGAGCCAAATAGATGCTGCTGACGTGGCGCGGCATAAATAACAGGCATTGCGCGGAAGCAGGACGGCTCAGCCTGAGCCTTACATTGGCGGTTGCCAGGACCGGAAGCACAGCATCCCGCTGTTCCTTGGAATCCGGCGCATACTCGCGGGCACTTTCGGCCGATTCGATATCACATAGGGGAATATCGGCCTGGATACGAAGTCCGTACCGGAGCCGGAGGACACCCTTAGTGATCTGAACAGGTCTCAGAACGGAGACTCGGCAGTCGGCCCATAATAGAAGGAGCAGCCATAGGTTAGCCAGAGTCAGAATCCAGGCTGCCATATGGGACCACTGCTGGATGAGCAGGTGGATCACGACACTTTCGATCAGCAAAATTTTAGTAAAAATCGCGGCATGCAGAATTTGTCCTGTTGTACGGTGATAGGTGAAGGAATTTCCGGATTCAATTGGGGCGGAAGTCTTTCTCCTGCGCCACGAAAAACATAGATAGTAGACCATGGTGGCGTCATGAAGAAGCAAAGAAGCGAGCTTGCCTTGTCCCAGCTTCTCCTTAACCGTAATCCGCAGTGCTTCGCCCCTGTCCGGCTCTGTCTTTATTACTTGGCGAAAATGCTTTACTACCCTGTACACGACTCTGATCTCGTAGCCGACAAACAAGACCTCTACAAAAATAATAAGAAATTCAATAGGCCAGATAATGTCCCACGCGGTGCTCCTAAGTGAAACCGGCAGGATAAACCACGCAGCCAAAGCCCCGATAAAGGTCAGGGGCAGCGCCTTCAAGACAGACTTCCCCTTCCTGCGCAGGATAAACAGCCAATAACACACGGGAATGGCAAGCATAAAATCAAATAAAATCGCGTAGACAACCACGGAATTCTCAGCCGTCAAGGTAACCGTACGAACCGCAGTCAAGTTAGCTAGCAAGGTCAGCAGGACAAATACCGTGAAGTAAATGGTGGATCTATGAAACCGATGAAGGAAGACTGGGGACATGCCGCCCACTCCTTTACATGTTCTCTTAAGTTTATTATACGAACCCAATATGTAATTAACCTTTCAAAAAAGGAAAAATGTGTGAACGAAGGCCTGTTACAGCCCGTATATGTACGGTGTCTTCATGCGGATCTGTCCAGCGCCGCCTGCAGCCGGCCTGTACGGATTAAAAAAAGCGTTATATGCCGCTATGATTCTGACCATACTGATGCCGACGGCCCTTCGCGCACATTTGGTAAGGGCTAAACAAGCTCTAACATGGCGCTTAACGCTTTATTGATGATTGCCCTATGGTCTAGCCCTGTTTTACTCCGCCTATGCCTAGAAGGAGCCTACAGAGGCTTCTCTTCACTTCTTTGGCCAGTCCGGAAGAACATGGATACCACAACGGAGACAACAAGCAGGCAGAACGGAACTGCGGAGATCAGCACACGGAAAGTTCCGGCGGGGTCCGGCCCCGGATTCTCCCCGCTGACATAGCCGAACATCATGCCTACAATCCAGAAGGCCAGCGCCGAAAGCAGCCCGCTGGAGCGGGTAATAAATCCTCCGACCGCCGTATACATGCCTTCTCTTCTGCGGCCGGTTACTTCAAAATCACGGTCGATAATTTGACCGCTTAGGACGGCGGGTGTGACCAGAAACCCTGCCAGTCCAAAGCCTGCTATCGCTCCGGCTGCAATACCGGTTCCAAGGCTGAAAGCAAACCCGAGCGGAAGAACACTTAAGGCATACACGCCTAAGGAGATGCGCCAGCCTACGGTGCTTCCGAATCTGCGGATTACCCAGAACCAGACAGCAACGAGCGGAATAACCGGGACAAAGACGGAAGCCAGCAGGAGCGACACTTGAGACTCCGGCAGTCCGAGTACATATTTCGCATAGAAGGGGATCATAGATCCCAGCAAACCGTTAACCGTCTGGGCAAATGAATTCGCGATATTAAAGATCCAAAACTGTTTATTTTTAAACGTTTCCCGGAAAGCTACCAGCAGAGGCAGCGGCTCTTCCTTGGCAGCATCCGCATTCTCTCGGATGAACAGGACACAAAGACACATAAACAGAGCAAACACGCATGCATATACGAGCGCCATCCTGCCAAAACCCATCGCACCGAATAAAAGCGGAGTCAGAGCAGCGCCGATGAGAAGAGCCACAATTTGAAAGCCCTGCTGAACGGCAGAAGCTTTAGCCCGCATCCGGTCGCCTTTAAACAGTTCGGGGAAAAGGGCGCCGTAATTCACCCAAAGAATCGTGGAAACGCCTTCAAATAAAATCAAAGCCACGAGAAACCAGATAAACAGGGAAGTCTCGGTCAGACCTTCTGGAACGGCAAATACCATGACAAAAGTGGCCATAAAAAGTGGAATGGATGCATAGATCCACGGTCTTCGCCTGCCCCAGCGCGTTCTTGTACGATCGGATAAATAGCCGAACAGAGGCTGGTTGAGGGCATCCCAGATCAGATAAATCGTACGTGCAAGAGTAGCAAGTCCGACCCCCAGGCCTAATTTTTCGACATAAAAGTAGCTATAAAACGAACTGAACGCCTGAGTCGGCACCATCAGCGCAAACATCCCTAATGCAAACATTACCGGGGAATTCATAAACTTTTTGTTCATTCTTTTATTCCTCTCCGCTCAGCCATGATCTATATAAATAAACAGGGTACAGCAAAGATTACTTGGTAAACGTTATGAATATATGCTTTCCGCTCCCTGAATACAAGGCTATATTTTCCATTTATTTGTCTTGTTATGGAAATAGTCACGGCGGCCTAATCGTGTACCCCGGACTTCCATTAAATATCCTGTTCCAGACTCATGCTTTTCCCGGCCGGCCACTACATAAGTCCCAGGACAAACACCAAGCCGCATTTACGACCCGCTGTTAAGGGGAATAAAAATTTTCCTTAAACACGTGAAAAAAACCTCCAAAACCACTGCAAGAGTGGAACTGAAGGTTCTATATACTCGTCTTGCTTATCCGTGAACCTCGCAGGCAAAGGTTCGTGATCTGACTTACAGCTCTGCCATGCCGTCAAGTGCGAAGCGCCAGTATGCGTTTCCTCCCGGTCATTTGGGCGGTTTGCGCCTCATCTCTTTGGCGATCTTCTTCCACCGGTCCGTCTCCGCATGCTGCAGAGCTTTGTTCTCCTTGCGCGCAAGGTAGGCCAACTCCTTCTGAAGCTTGACGTAGCTGTCGTACCGCCCGTGGTCAAGCGACCCTTCCTGCAGCGCGTGCTGAACGGCGCAGCCCGGCTCGCTCCGGTGACTGCAATCCGGGAAGCGGCACTTGCCGGCAAGCGACTCCACATCGCCAAATGATGCGCTGAGGCCGCTGTCCGCCTCCCACAGCTGCAACTCCCGCATGCCCGGCGTATCGATCAGCACGCCGCCGCCCGGCAGGAGCAGAAGCTCACGGTGAGTCGTCGTGTGCCGGCCGCGGGCATCATCCTCACGGATGCCGCCGGTCTCCATCGCTTCACGCCCGAGCAGCGCGTTAATCAGCGTCGATTTGCCGGCTCCGGATGATCCGGCCACGGCGGCTGTACGTCCCTCACCCAGGTAGGCTGCGCGAAGCTCCTCGACGCCCGCTCCGAGCAGCGAAGAGACGGCGTGCACCGGAACTCCCGGTGCCACAGCCTCGGTTTCGCCTACGCGGACGGCAACTTCTTCACCCGACGCACAAAGGTCGGCTTTACTCAGAATAACGACCGGCGAGGCGCCGCTTTCCCACGCCATAACGAGATAACGTTCGAGCCGTCGCAAATTGAAATCGCCATTAAGCGCGAGTATCAGGAAGATCACATCCACGTTCGCGGCTACGATCTGCTCTTCAACAACCGAGCCCGCCACCTTGCGCACGAAAGCACTCTTCCTGGGCAGCAGAGCGTGAATCGTAGCACGGCCTTCCTGCTCACGCACACGGACTGCGACCCAGTCCCCTACGGCCGGGTAGTCAGCACGGCTGCGGGTCTGGTACCGCATACTGCCGCTTACTTCGGCCAGCACTTCGCCGTCTTCCGTATATACCCGGTACATCCGTTTATGTTCAAGCACTACCCGCCCCGCCTGTGCGCCCTCAATTCCTGCTCCATCCAAAGCTTCCTGCCAATCGGCATTCCACCCTAATTCGATTAAATTCAATACAGCTAACACCCTTTCTTTTCGCTTGCTGTAAGTGTAGCAGAGAACCCCTATTGTTCGGTGGGAAATAATCATTTCCAACCGTTTTTTACATGCAATCCGCTGATCATCCGCTGTTAATCCTCCATTGCAGCGGAGCCGGAGCGCAGAGAACATTCCTTTCTGCTTTTTGCGTCACCGGCTGCTGCCAATGGGAAGACGAAACGGGCTATTGCGAGTATGCGGTATACGGCAAAGTTGACCCTGGAGGAAGCAGAGCCTGCGGAGCCTGCGGAGCCTGCGGAGCCTGCGGAGCCTGCGGAGCCTGCGGAGCCTGCGGAGCCTGCGGACGATCGGAGAGACGGATCTCTTATGAAAAGGTAAACTTAGTTTTCATAAGACTGCATCCGATAAATGAAAGAGGCTCTCCTGCAAATCTCAGATCTGCCGGAAAGCCTCTTTGTATGGAGTACGGTATGCGCGGTTGGGGTAAGGTTTAAGTTTGGATTCCTTTGTTGTGACGCTTCAACGCTACCGGGGGGCTGTCAGGGACCGCAGCAACCTGCTGCTCCCCTATCGTCTTCTCGAATGCCAAAGCTATATCGGTATGACGCTCGTACTTATTCATCAGGCAAGCTTTCACCTGCTCCCGTATAGAGACGTTCATCGGCAGACAAACGGTGCTGCACTCGATCGGTCTGTTCATCCCTCTGAACTCACTCTGCCCTTGTCCCAGCTACTCTTCCTCAATCAAACGAGGCAGAGCGACCGTAACGGTAGTTCCCTCACCGAGTCTGCTGCTGATCTCCAGCGTACCGCCGTGAAGCTGGGCAATCTCTTGGCAGATCGACAGACCAAGCCCGCTTCCAGGCTGTCTGTTATCCGCTTTAAAGAATTTGTCGGTTACGTATTTAACCGCTTCGGGAGAAATCCCTTCCCCCTGGTCCTCTACGATCAGCCGGACCTGATGCTCATCCTGCTCAGCCGCAATGCGGATAACCCCGTTCTCCGGGGTAAACTTCATTGCGTTATCGAGCAGATTGATCAAGATTTGCTTCAGCCGGTTGGAGTCGCCTATGACGAATGTCGGCTTATCGGCGAGCGATATTTGCAGAATCATCTTCCGGCGCTGACAATTTGCCGCAAACTGCTGGTACATTTCCTGCACAATGCGGTTTACGTCAACGGGTTCCCGCAGCATTTTCATATTCCCCGACTGAAGCTTCGAGAAGTCAAGCAGATCCTCTACCAGCCCGATCAGCCTGTCTGTCTCCTTGGAAATGACAGATAGTCCCATCATCGTCTCCTCTTTCTCGCTCAGATCACCGGAAACCAGCGTCTCGCTCCAGCCCTTGATCGAGGTCAGCGGAGTCCGCAGCTCGTGGGAAATCGAAGAAATGAATTCATTCTTGAGTTTGTCGTTCCTCAGAATCTCCTCGGCCATGTAGTTCAGCGTTTCGGCCAAATGACCGACCTCATCGTCATTCCTCTTAAGCGCCTTATTGTGAAAATCGCCTTGAGCCATATTCTGGGCAACGCCTGTCAATTCCCGGATAGGCCGTACAATCCGGTTCGCCAGAATTAAGCTAACGGACAACGATACCAGAATAACTGCCGCTCCGATGCCGATAATAATCCACGCCGTCTTCATAACCATGGCGTCAATCTCTTCAATCGACGTCGTATGGCGGAGAACTCCGACGATCCGGTCTCCGTTCTTTAGCGGATTCGACAGTGCCAGAATTCTTTCCTTCGTATCGGCATTCATCCCGATCCATTTGCCGGGCTCTCCAAGAAGAGCCGACTGCACATCCGCTGTTTCGATTTTCCGTTTGGACGCAAATCCGTACGAATCGATAATGAGATTGCCGTTCAGATCAACAATCTCCACGCGTGTCATTTCATCATTGCCAAGCTCCTGCAGAATATCACGGGCCCTCTCCTGCAAAGAGGACATCGCGAAATACTTGTTGTAGAATTCAACCGTTACTTTGGCACGCTCGCTCAGCGCCTGAAGAGCACTCCCGTAATAATACTGGTAAATCGTTCCCAGGAAGAGACCGCCAAGCAGCAGCACAATAAATACGATAATCAACAAGAAATTCCATACAACCTTACTCCTGATGCTGCTCAAAACCGGAATCCTTCTTCCATAAGTATCCGTAACCCCAGACCGTCTCAATATGGGCCGGATGTGAAGGATCACTTTCGATTTTTTGGCGGATGCGGCGTATGTTCACATCCACGATTTTCAAATCACCTACAAAGTGTTTCCCCCATACCGCATCCAGGATTTCATCGCGTGAAATCCCCTGATTGGGCCGCTCCATGAATAATTTGAGGATGGCAAATTCAGTCGGTGTAATATCAATTTCGGTCTGCCCTTTGAGCAGCTTCCGCTCCTTAAGCTGCAGGCTGAAAGCCCCGCAGGACAAGCTTAATTTAGCCGGCTCGCGTTCAGGTATTTCCAGCCGCCGGTACAACGCTTTAATTCTCGCTATAAGCTCTACCGGGCTGAAAGGCTTGGTGACATAGTCGTCCGCCCCGATTTCAAGCCCTTCGGCTTTATCGGTATCCTGGGATTTTGCGGTCAGCATAATGATGCCCATTTTGGGGTACATTCTCCGGATCTCGGCACACACATCGAAACCGGACATTTTAGTGGGAAGCATCACATCAAGAAGCGCCATATGAAACGGACCTTGCTCCTTCACGATTCGGAGCGCCTCTTCTCCCGTCTGCGCTTCGGTAACATCGATATCATTGCGTTTTAAATTAATCCGGATAAACCCTCGGATGGATTCTTCATCCTCCAGTACGAGTACTCTCAAGCCGATCTTCCTCCTTGTCCCTTAATAATACGCGGGCTTCAGCCGCTCCTGCACATCCTTCTTGCTCAGCTTCATTTGATTGTACTCCTGCAGAGATTTCACCGACAAGTTCGTCGGCCGTTCAGGGAGGAACGCAATCGTTTTACTTCCATAGACCGTGTCAAGCTCAACAAAATCGATTTCTTTCTTTTCCATTTCCTTCTTCATGTCTTCCCACTGCTCGGTCGGATAATATCGGATGGTCAAAAGCTCCGCTTTTTCTTTACGGTTAGCGCTCAAATAGTAAAAAGTCGTATAACCGTCCGTGCCGCCCGATTTAGACCGCTCCAGCGTAATTTTCCCCCGCCATGTCTCCGGGAAATCAAACCGGTACGATACACCGGTGTCGTAATAGTTATCATGCACCCACTTAAGACCGTTCTTGCCGTCCCACTGATACCACTGATGAATCCAGGGCATATCGGCCAAAGAACTGCTTTCGTTGAATGGGGGGATTTTGAGCAGCTCAATCTCCATAATCCCATCCGCGTTAATGTCCTGAGTTTTGCCGGGATAATCTTTGAAGGTCATCACGTTACCCATGTCATCTTTCTGGCTGAAAACATCTTTCAGCTTCCCGCCGTTCCACACGAGCAAGGACGTATAAGACGCGTGACTCCCTATTCCTACATCAACGAAGATGCCGTTCTGGCCCGGAGCCGCTTTACCGATCACCATTTGATAGTAGCCGTTAACGCCGCCGTCCATCGGCAATTTATGGAGAAGTTTCTTTTTGCCGTCTGCAAATGAATACAAAGAAGCAGATGCCTCCAGCTTCTCACGCTCGAGGAGCATGGCCGCTACCTCCGGTATTCCATTGCCGTCCATATCCCCGATAGCAATTTCGGTGTAAGCGATTTTTTCCATTTCACTGACTTCGGAACCTTTCATTGTATACACGAAAAGCTCCTTGCTCTGGGTTTCGCCTGCGCTCCAGCCCACAATAAGCTCGGAAGCTTTATCCCCTGTCACATCTACAAAATCCACCCGGTCAATCTCGCGTCCGAGTTCATTGATATCGGCAACCTTACGCCACTCTCCATCACCCTGCTCCAGTATGACGGCCCCCAGTTGAAAACCGTTTTTCTGAAGCCGGTAGAAGGCCACCGCTTCTTTCTGTCCATCCCCGTTCAGATCCACTTGAAAAATAGAACCTGCCACACCATTGTCCGGCAGTTTATTGGGATTGGTAAGAACAGCGCCTTGCGGCAAATAATGCGTAACCGCTTCTCTCAACTGGTACAGGCTAGAGCTCATAGCCGGTGCCTTTAGCAATTCCACGGGAGAAGAAGCGATAAGCTGACAACCGCTTAGCAGCACACAAAGTGCAGCCGTCAGCAGACTTGCCGCCGGACGCTGAAACCTATCAGTTCTCCACTTCATGACATTCCCCTTTTCTCATGCTAGGTCCATTATAACAAAGCTTTACTGATCATGGTCCTCTAAAATATGGTCCCATCCTGCCCCTCTCACAGCAAAACCGCCCACAACCTTATCTCAAGGCATGGACGGCAGTATCCGGCTCTGCGACCGACAGAGCGCAGCTGCAGGATCGCTTATCGGGCAGTTAATAGTTCAGGCAGAGTCACAATTTCATACCCTTGCCCTTGCAGGTATTCACAAATGAGCCGTGTCGCTTCAATCGTATTGCTTAAATCTCCGCCTTTGCCCCCGTAGCTATGCTGGAGAATGATCCCGCCGGGCTTTATATTCGCTTTAACGTTATTCAGAATATTTTGCGCGGAATTGCCCGCCCAGTCTTTCGTATCAACCGACCATCCGACGATCGTCTGGCCTTCTTTGGCTGCTGTCAGATTGACACTTTCATTCAAAGCTCCGTAAGGTGCCCGGAACAGATTCGTTCCATGCCCGATCGCTTTTTTCAGCGCATCGTCAGCTCGTGTCATTTGCAGTCTGGCCTGCTCCTCCGTCAGCTTGGGAAGCTGGGCATGATTCCAGGAATGGTTGCCGACGGCATGACCTTCGCTAACTATTTTCTTGACCATATCGGGATATTTGTCGATTTGCTGGCCGACCAGAAAAAACGTTGCCTTCGCATTGTATTCTCTCAGCACTTCCATCACCAGAGGTGTCCAGTGTAAATCAGGACCGTCGTCAAACGTTAAAGCGACGAGTTTGCGGTTAGTGACGACAGAATGTACCGGTACAGCGGGCTTCAGTGAGTCCGAAGGCTGCGGAGTCTTCGTCGGAACCGGTGTCGGTGACGGTGTGGCTGGTGTCGGTGACGGCGTCGGTGTCGGGCTCGGCGTCTTAACCGGGCTTGCCGTCGGAGACGGCACAGGTGTGGAGGTCTCGGCCGGATGTGCCGGTGTCGGACTCGGCCGTGTACTCGTGCCGGCCGAAGGGGCCATGCTTGCCGCAGGCTGCTCCAGCTGTGTCGTTGTACCCGCTGTTCCCGTCTCGCTTGCGTGCCATAAGGAATTCCCTGCGTTGTAGGCAATAAATAGACCGCACGCCAGCATCAACGGATAACGCAATTTAAACCTTCTTTTCTTCTTCATTGCTTTCTTCCTTCTCCCATTATGTTCTCTCCGGCTGTTCTCTGTTTCTATCAGCCTGTCTATGTTTGTCCATATACATATAGAATCGCTATGAGGATCTTCAAAAACTGCCTTCGCCTGCCTGTATCTATAACGATGAGCACCCGTTTTCCATCACAACGTTCTCTCTATTACTCATACTAAAGCATCTTTCGACACAAGTAGTTACGAAACCTTTACAGATGCGAAACTTGGACAAACATGACGAAAAAGCTTCCGGCCATTGGGGTGGCCGGAAGCTGGATGGGAAGAACGATAGCAGAGTCTATTAAATTCGGATGGTAGACTTGTCCTAATTCTTATATACACCATTCCGAGCGGCTGCTTCCTGGCGGGCCCGATCCACGATTTGCCGGGCCGCCTGCATCTCCTCATCGGTAGGAGTGCGTGCATCCTTCAGCGGGTACTCCCGCTGGAGCAAATCCCACTTGTACAGCGCCATGCTATGGTAAGGCAGCAGCTCGAATTTCTCCACATGATCCAGACTTCCGATAAAAGAACCCAGGCGGACCAGTTCATCTTCTGTGTCGGTGAGTCCGGGTACGATGACCCGGCGCACCCACATAGGCCTGCCATGATCCGACAACCAGCGCGCTGTCCGCAGAATTCTGTCGTTCGGCTGGCTCGTAAGCCGGATATGTCTGTCCCGGTCCATCATTTTCAGATCCAGCAGAACAAGATCCGTCTCTTCGAACATTTCGCGTACGTGCTCATGGCCCACTTCGCAAAATCCGGATGAATCGAGTGCAGTGTTCAGCCCAAAGCGCTTTTTACATTCACGGAACAATTCCGCTACGAACACCGCCTGCAGGCTCGGCTCTCCTCCCGTTACCGTGATGCCCCCGCCTGATTTCTTATAATAAGAAATGTAAGGCTCCATCTCGTCCAGGATCTCCTCTACCGTAACCTTACGCCCCGTACTCGTATCCCAAGTATCCGGGTTGTGGCAGTAACCGCACTGGAGTGCACAGCCTTGCATGAACAGTACAAATCGGATACCGGGACCGTCTACCGTACCGAACGTTTCGATGGAATGAATTCTGCCTATCATGACAACACGTCCTTTACTTCGAACGAATCCCGGGCCATGCTTACATGGAACCGTGGAACGTCCGGTTGATTACGTCGAGCTGCTGCTCGCGGGTCAGTTTAATGAAATTGACGGCATAGCCGGACACCCGGATGGTTAACTGCGGATACTGCTCAGGATGCTCCATAGCATCGATCAGCTGCTGTCTGTCAAACACGTTCACGTTCAAATGATGGGCATTGTTCTCAAAATAACCGTCCAGCATATGAACCAGATTCATCTTACGGGTCTCGGCTTCCTTACCGAGCGCTTTAGGAACGATCGAGAAGGTGTTGGAAATACCGTCCAGGCTGTGCTCGTAAGGCAGCTTCGCTACCGAACCGAGGGAAGCAAGCGCACCTTTGCGGTCGCGTCCGTGCATCGGGTTCGCACCCGGAGCGAACGGTTCTCCGGCTTTACGCCCATCCGGTGTCGAACCGGTTTTTTTGCCGTATACGACGTTAGATGTAATCGTCAGAACGGATTGGGTCGGAACCGCATTCCGGTATGCCTGATGCCTGCGGATCATGCCCATGAACGCTTCCACGAGCTCTACGGCGATAGAATCAACCCGGTCATCGTTGTTGCCGTACATCGGATATTCGCCTTCGATTTCAAAATCTACGGCAATTCCTTTGTCATTGCGGATCGGCTTCACCTTAGCGTACTTGATGGCACTGAGCGAATCTGCAACTACGGACAATCCGGCAATGCCGCAAGCCATCGTGCGGACGATTTCACGGTCGTGAAGCGCCATTTCGATCCGCTCGTAACAGTATTTGTCGTGCATAAAGTGAATAACGTTCAAAGTGTTCATATAGAGTTTGGCAAGCCACTCCATCACACCGCGGAATTTATGCATGACTTCATCGTAATTCAGCACCTCTGCGGTAACCGGTACGGACTCTGGTCCTATCTGAATGCCCAGCTTCTCATCCACACCGCCGTTAATCGCGTAAAGGAGCGCTTTGGCAAGGTTGGCACGGGCGCCGAAGAACTGCATTTGCTTGCCGATCTTCATCGCGGACACACAGCAGGCGATTCCGTAATCGTCGCCGTAGAACGGGCGCATGAGATCATCGTTCTCGTACTGGATCGAACTCGTCTCGATCGAGACTTTGGCGCAATATTTCTTGAACCCTTCCGGCAGCTGTTCCGACCAGAGGACGGTCAGGTTCGGCTCCGGAGCCGGCCCGAGGTTATAGAGCGTATGCAGGAAACGCATGGAATTCTTCGTCACACGTGTCTTGCCCGAGAGCGACATGCCTCCGATGGACTCCGTTACCCATGTCGGGTCACCGCTGAATAATTCATTGTAATCCGGAGTGCGAAGGAATTTGACGATCCGCAGCTTCATGACGAAATGGTCGACGATTTCTTGCGCCTCGGATTCGGTCAGCGTGCCTTCCTTCAAATCACGCTCGATATAAATATCGAGGAAGGAGGAGACACGCCCCAGGCTCATGGCAGCCCCGTTCTGCTCTTTGATGGCAGCCAGATAACCGAAGTACAGCCACTGGAAGGCTTCCTGGGCGTTAGCCGCCGGCTTGGAGATGTCAAAGCCGTGATCCGCCGCCATTTTCTTCAGTTCAGCCAGCGCACGGATCTGCTCGGAAATTTCTTCTCGATCGCGGATGACATTTTCCGTAATTGCATCCACTTCAAGAAGGAAAAGTTCTTGCTTTTTGTCCGCAATAAGGCGGTCAATACCGTAAAGGGCTACTCTGCGATAGTCTCCGATAATACGGCCGCGGCCGTAAGCATCCGGCAGTCCTGTGATGATCCCGGCTTTTCGGGCGCTGCGCATCTCTGTGGTGTAGGCATCGAATACGCCCTGATTATGCGTCTTGCGGATGTCCGTAAACAGACGGACCATATCCTCCGGAAGCTTAAACCCGTAAGCTTCGCATGCATCCTCCATCATCCGGATCCCGCCAAAAGGTTGTACGGAGCGTTTGAACGGCTCATCAGTCTGCAGGCCGACAATACGCTCTTTGTCCCGGTCCAGATAACCCGGGGCATGGGATACGATGGAGGAGACCGTATTGACGTCTACGTCGAGCACCCCTCCATTATCCCGTTCCCGCCTGGTCAAATCACTTACGACTTCCCAGAGTTTCTTCGTATCCTCCGTCGGAGCGGCCAGAAAAGCCTCGTCTCCTTCGTAAGGTGTCAGGTTCAGCTCGATAAAGTCACGCACATCAATTGCCCGCTGCCACTTTCCTTTGCGGAACCCGCGGTATACTCCTTCTTCAGCAGACTTCGTACGCATGTCGCGTTCTTCAATGGCCATTTCAGTTCCCTCCTTGGAATGAACGGAGCGGCCGGATCAACCGGCCGGTCCGGTAAGACGTTCGTATTCTGACAATACTCTCAAGATGTATTCGGCTGCCGTTACAGCATACCCTGCTTATCTGGCTTTATCGGTTTCTTGGTGGATGAAGTTAAATCCGGCCGTAGAAAGCGTCGCGATACACATCGGCCAGTTCGCTGACCAGCGGCATTTTCGGATTAGCAGTTGTACACTGATCCTCAAAAGCCTTGTCTGCAAGCTGCTCAACGCGGCTTTCAAAATCATCCGCATCGAATCCGAGTTCGCGGAATGTGGCCGGGATACCCAGCGCCTTGTTCATGCGGCGGATCGCTTCGATCAGGCTTTTTACGCCTTCTTCGGTCGTGGAAGCCGGAAGACCCAGCGTGCGGGCAATTTCGGCATAGCGCTCATCCGCGCAGTAATGCGTATATTTAGGGAACGAAGCATATTTCGTAGGCTTCGCCGCATTATAGCGGATCACATAAGGCATGAGAATCGCATTCGTGCGTCCATGCGCCGTACCGTACTGTCCGCCCCATTTGTGCGCAAGACTGTGGTTGATGCCCAGGAACGCGTTGGCGAATGCCATACCGGCAATGGTCGAAGCGTTATGCATCTTTTCGCGGGCTAATTTGTCACCGGTCGCATACGAATTCTCCAGATGCTGGAACACCATCTTAATCGCTTGGAGACACAGGCCATCCGTATAATCGCTCGCCATAACCGATACATACGCTTCAATGGCGTGGGTCAGAACGTCCATGCCGGTGTCCGCTACGGCTGTTTTGGGCAGCGAGTATACGAATTCCGGATCCACAATGGCTACGTCCGGCGTAAGCTCGTAATCCGCCAGCGGATACTTGGTGTGGCCGTTCTTTTTATCCGTGATGACTGCAAAAGACGTGACCTCCGAACCTGTTCCCGATGTGGTCGGGATCGCAACGAACTTCGCTTTGTTGCCGAGCTTCGGATATTTGAACGTCCGCTTGCGGATATCCAGGAACTTCTGCTTCAGGGAATGGAAGGTAACATCCGGATATTCGTAGAACAGCCACATCGCTTTCGCGGCATCCATAGGCGAACCTCCGCCCAGGGCGATGATACAGTCCGGCTGGAACGCATTCATAGCAGCTGTCCCGCGCTCGACCGTATCCACGGAAGGATCCGGCTCCACATCACTGAAGACTTCAATCGCAACCGGAAGCCTGCGCATACGCAGATAATGTTCCACGCGCTGCACATATCCCAGCTTAACCATCATCGGGTCCGTGACTATCAGAATCCGGGTAATGTCCGGCATCTTAGCCAGATATTGAGTGGAATTCTTTTCGAAATAAATTTTATCCGGCACTTTAAACCACTGCATATTCACCGTCCGGTGTGCGACTTTTTTGATATTGATCAAATTGACAGCCGTGACGTTCAAAGAAGTTGAGTTGCGGCCGTAAGATCCGCATCCGAGCGTCAGCGACGGGATATTGGCGTTGTACATATCGCCGATCGCCCCGTGTGTGGACGGTGCATTCACGATAATACGGCACGTCGGAAGTTTGCTGCCGAAGGCTGCGATAACCGTGTCATCATTCGAGTGGATGACCGATGTGTGGCCCAGGCCGCCGAAAGCCGCAATCTCGGCCGCCCTCTCAATGCCGGCCGCTGCATCCGGCACCGTGTAGCAGGCCAGGACGGGGCTGAGCTTCTCTGCTGACAGCGGATAGGCAGGTCCGACGCCATCAAGCTCCGCGATCAGGATCTTCGTTCCGGCCGGAACTTCGAATCCGGCCATTTCGGCAATCCGCACCGCAGACTGGCCCACAATGGCGGCATTGACCGCACAACCGCTTTTCATACCGAACTGAGTTAGCTTCTTCGTATCCTTGGCGCTGAGGAAATGGCAGCCCTGCGCTTTCATCAGCGCTTTGGCATCGGCTGCGATGGCCTCCTCTACTATTACCGCTTGTTCGGATGCGCAAATCATTCCGTTGTCAAAGGTCTTGGACAAAATCAGGTCCGTAACGGCCTGGCGCAAATCGGCTGTCTTCTCGATAAAGCACGGTACGTTGCCCGGGCCTACGCCAAGCGCCGGTTTGCCGGAGCTGTAAGCGGATCTGACCATGCCGGAGCCGCCGGTCGCTAAGATAAGCGCGACTCCTTCGTGGTTCATGAGTTCATGGGTCGCTTCCATGGATGGCGTCTCCACCCACTGGATGCAATCTTTGGGCGCTCCGCTGCGGATTGCAGCCTCGTACAAGACCCGGGCCGCTTCTGAACTGCATCGCTGCGCGGACGGGTGAAAGGCGAAGATGATCGGATTGCGCGTTTTGATGGCGATCAGTGTTTTGAACATGGTCGTAGAGGTCGGATTCGTCACTGGGGTTACGCCTGCAATAATACCGATCGGTTCGGCTATCGTCTGAGTGCTGGTAAAAGGATCATCATCGATCACTCCAACCGTCTTGTCATATTTGATATAGTTGTGGATGTACTCTGTCGCGAAAAGATTCTTGATGATTTTGTCCTCGTAGACGCCGCGCCCTGTTTCTTCAACAGCCAGCTTGGCTAGAACCATATGCCGGTCTGCACCGGCCAGAGCCATTTCTTGTACAATTGTATCAATCTGAGCTTGATCGAAATCCTGAAAAGCCGTCTGGGCCTTCTTGGCCCTCTCCACCAGCCGGTCTACCTCTGCTTTGGCAGCCGCCGCCGGTTTTACAGCTTCTCCCTCCTGTACAGCCATATTCTCCGCCTCCTAGTGTCTCTTTCTACACCTTCATTATAAGGGAATTGTGAATTATTTCACTATGACATTTCTCACAGACAGATTACCGTAATCTGCCTTATCCTAGGAATGAGAAAAGAAGTTCTCACCCTTAAGAACGGCTATTTACATCCGATGTATACGCCGGACGATCCGCAATCATTCGCCCTGACAGCGGGATATCCCGTTATATATTGAAGCGGATCCTTCTTTTCCGCACCTAAGTCCGCAAGTCCGATCGTTTGTCACCCGAAAGACTCGACAGGAGGAATAGATCATGAGTACGTTAACGCTGGAACAACTGCCCTACAACGCAATGGACCCCGGCAGCCAATTATCCGATGCCTTATATTACTTAAAGCAGCAGCATGAATTTCTGGAGGCCGATCTGCTGGAGCTGCAGATGCTTGCCCGCAGCATCGGTACGACAGGTGACCGGGCTGCTTTGAAGATGGAACTGCACGAGCTCAAAGTGCGCGCCGAGCGTTTTCTGAAATTTTTTCAGCAGTACCAGCAGGATGAGCAGGAGACTCTGTTCCCGATCGTCGATCTCTATACCGGTGACAAAATGGGCCCGACGGCTGTTATGAAACAGGAATACAAGATGGCCGTCCATAACCTGCGGTTATTCTTCCAGGCTTGTAAAGAAGAGCAGTCGATGGAAAGCTTGTGTGCCAAACGTTCGGTATCCCATGTACTCCAGTCGTGCTTCATCCTGCTTGAGCATATGCGTAAAGAAAAGGAATGGGTCTTCCCTCTTGCCGAGCAGATGCTGACGGATATTGAGCAGTTTTATTCGTAAAGCAGCCGGAAGCCGGTGTCAGATCACAAGCAGTCTCTCCATTTAAAAAAGAAAGCTGATGCCTTCAGAAAAACGGGCGTCAGCTTTTTGTGCATAGTTACATTCAATATGTCTTCACCCTTCACGGTCAAATACTCCACCGGAATCCTTCCGCTCTAAACTTATCCGCTATTTCGGGGTGGACGAACATCATATTGTAAAATTCCATACCTGTATTCGTGTCCGCGAATCCGGCAATTTCGATATCCGCGGTTCCTGCCAGTTCAGGGTCTTTACCGAAGCCGGGTGTATTAGGCGCAGCCGGTTTATTAAATACATTCAGTGTGAGCTTGTCACCTGCGCTCAGCTTTTGTTTGAGGGTACGCATCATCTGGTCATTATCCGGCCATTCCTCTGGAGCAAACTGGAACTTTTTACTCAAGATTATATAACGCGGATCAATGTTTACCGCTGCCCAAGCTTCTTCATCGGTAGCAAATTCAGCCGATCTCTGTGACAATTCAGGCTCTTTCCCCTGTGCAAAAGCCTCCTTCGGGACTGTCAGCGTAAACTGCTCAAGCCTAGCAACCTCCCGCTCATCCTGACGGATATCGGACCTGATCATGTAAGGCTCCGCCACGATAGGCTGCCCGACCGAGCGGCTAAGTTCAGGGTCTTGGCTGATCGCAGCGAGAGCTTTTTCTTTGTCGGCGTCATCCCCGTATTTAATAAAGGCGGATATTCCAGAACGGAGTATTCTTTGCCGCTTCGTTCATGATCCATATGGCTGTTCAAGGATACGATAAGAGTCAGGATCATAAAAGAACTGCTGAACAAAGAAGCGGTTAGAATCGTCCGCCGGTAATTATCGGACGGATAACGGAAGGCCATCAGCTGCAGAAGTTTCGGCTATAGAACCAGGCATAGAAGTTCTGCGCAGCACAGCACGGATTCGGGCAAGGAGCTCTCTGATTTTTATTCTTATAAAGGGACGAATGAACGCGTCCTGTTGTACGCGGACAATTCCTAAAGTTTGCACTTTTTACCAAAGGGTAATAAAATAGACCGGTGCTGTGACTTTTGTCATATATGATAAAGATCATATCCGTTATACTGGAAGCAGAAGGAATAGAGGAGGAGAAGCCTCATGAATACCGAAACACATCCTGTAATAAACTCCAATCCGCGCAATACCGCTTCTTTTAAAACAGAGAATTTACAGAAGCTGACAGATGCCATGCACGAGCAGAAGCTCCAGCCCGGTTCCTATTTGTTCTGGGAAGGCGATGCGGCTGATAAACTGTATTACATTAAAAGCGGCAGAGTACGCGCTACGAAGTCCACTGACGAAGGCAAAGATCTTGTCCTTTACTTATATCAGCAAGGCGATTTAATCGGAATGATCGACCCCTATGACGATACTAAGCACTGGTACAGTGCCGAGGTGCTCGAAGAATGCGTAATCGGCGTCGCACACAAGAAGGACGTAGAGATGCTCATCTGGCAGAGCGGTGAATTCGCGCTGGAGTTCATGCGCTGGATGGGTCTCGCCCACCGGATGACCCAGACGAAGTACCGCGATATGATGCTGTACGGCAAGCCGGGCGCTCTTTGTTCTACGATCATCCGCTTATCGAACACATACGGTGCACATGAAGATGACGGAACCATCCGAATCACGAAGAAGCTCACCCACTCCGAGCTCTCCGATATGATCGGCTCCACCCGCGAGAGCGTGAACCGCATGTTCAGCGACCTCCGCAAAGCCCAGGCGATCGAAATGGACAATGGCTACATTCTGATCCGTGATCTGGATTACCTCAAAGGCATCTGCCATTGTGAGAACTGCCCCATAGAAGTGTGCCGGATGTAGCCGGTGCACTTTTTTTTGCGTGCAGCCTTAAACATCCCCGGATACCGCTTTACACCGACCATGGACATCGACGACATCAACAAGCCCGGTTGACCGCAGATTGGCCGGAAGACATGCAAAAGAACCTTCTAAGCCCCTGTATGGATGGAGCGGGAAGGTCCTTCATCTGGTAACCCATGAATTTCTCATAAATTAGATCCGAATAATTGTGTCTTTGTGTCTTTGTGAAAGCAAGCACAGTCGTTCGCGGCCGCGATCCTGCCAGGTCCGGGGATTACAGCGTTTTGCCGCCGCCTTTTTTAACGGGTGAGATGAAGTAATAGACCATGCCCACGAAGAAGGCTCCGCCGACGATGTTGCCGAGAGTAACCGGAATCATATTGCTGAACCAGCCGGCAAGCGTAATCGTCTCCGGATGCGGCAGCATTAGAGCCAGTCCAAGGACCGTCATGTTGGCGATGCTGTGTTCATATCCCGAAGCGATAAAGCCGTACAGCATCCAGAAGATCAGGATAAGCTTCGCGGTATCTTCCTTCGCTTTCATCGAAGTCCATATAGCCAGACAGACGAACCAGTTACATAAGATTCCCCGGAAAAAGAGCTGCATGGGGTCCATGTTCATTTTCTTGGCCGCAATGGTCATCAGCAGATGATCCGGCGCTATTTTGGCGAATACGCCCGCTCCCACCACAAGCAGCACCAGAACCATGGCTCCCGCGAAATTCCCGATGTAGCACCAGAACCAGTTCACGAGGGTATCCTTCCAGGTAACCGTGCGCGAGAGAGTCCCGATCGTAAAGATCATATTATTGCCTGTAAAAAGCTCCGATCCTGCGAAGATAACAAGGGTCAGCGCTACTCCGAAAGAGAGGCCCATAACCATCGTCGTGACGGGTGAACCCGCTGCAAACAAGGGAGCTCCGACCGAAAATATAAGGATAATGCCCAGTCCGACATAAGCGCCCGCCAAACCTGCTGCGGCCAAATAGCGGAGCAGGCTATCCGACAGGAACTTTTTCTTCTTTGCGGCCGCAGCCGCCATTTGTTCTACGGTTTCGGTAAACATTGCAGAGTCATCTCCTCGCGGTAGTAAAACAGGATGAAGGGAACAAGAGATCCGAACAGAGGAACATTTAGAGACCGATCAGAACGTCGCTTCCCTCGATTTTAACCGGATAAATTTTCACTTGTCCCGTATCGGGCGCCATTACTTGGCCATCCAGAAGATTAATCTTCCAGTCGTACAGAGGATCGTATAAGGTATGACCCGATACCATTCCCTCGCTAAGCGGGCCTCCCTTACGGTTAGGACTCCGGTTGTCGATGGCGCAAAAGCGCCCATCCGTTAACCGGAAAACCGCAATCTCTTTCTTGTCGACAAAAACCGTCTTACCCAAACGGGGCGGAAAGTCTTCTGAATGACCGACACGGATGTATACGGCATTCTGTTCTTCCAATGCTGCCTGTTCCTGGATCATTTCAATCACTCCTATTCGGTTAGTTAGAGTACAGCCCCTTGCGGGGCTGCCTTATTTAATCCGCTGTGTCTGTACGGGCGACCTTGACTGTTTCGAAGAGCGCCTGCTTGTCTTCCGGGCTGCCGATTACTTTCTGCCAAGGATCTGCTGCACGGGTCAACGCTTCTTCCATTCTCTCCACAAGCCGTTCCCGGTTCTCCAAGTCGTGGACAGCCGCCTGTGCAACGGCAGCAAGCCCGATTCTTTCCACCCAGTCCGAAGTCCTCTCGAGGTATTTGGCTGTTTCCCGGTAATGCTGCAGGATAGCCGCCGAGATATCGATTAATTCCTCGTCTGTTTTCACTTTGGCAATCAGATCAGCCAGTCTGGGCTTGATCCCGCCGTTACCGCCGACATAAATCTCCCAGCCCCCGTCATTCCCGACGATTCCGATGTCCTTCGTACACGCTTCAGCGCAGTTGCGCGGACAGCCGTTTACGGCGAATTTCACTTTGGCCGGCATATCGATCCGCTCAAATTTACGCTCCAGCAGCTGCCCCATCGCCATCGAATCCTGGGTGCCGAACCGGCAGAACGCCGAGCCGACACAAGTCTTCACAGTCCGCAGCGCCTTCGCGTAAGCGTAGCCCGAAGGCATATCGAGCTCCTCCCATACTTTCGGAAGGTCTTCCTTCTCGATCCCCAGTAAGTCGATCCGCTGCCCGCCTGTGATCTTGACGGTTTTGACGCCATATTTGACGGCGGTATCGGCAATCCGTTTGAGATCCTCCGCGGTTGTAACGCCGCCGTAAATCCGCGGCACAACGGCATAGGTGCCGTCTTTATTGATATTGGCGTGGAGGCGTTCGTTGACGAAACGCGATTCTTTCTCCTCGACGTATTCACGCGGCCACATCATGGTCAGGAAGTAGTTCAAAGCCGGACGGCATTTCGAGCAGCCTTCGGGGTTGGTCCACCCCAGCTCTGCCATAACATCCCGGGTGGTCATCAGTTTATGGTCGCGGATTGCAGCTACCACCTCATCACGGCTGTGCGTCGTACATCCGCAGATGCCTTGTGCAGCGGCACCTGTAAAGTGATCTCCGAGCACACTCTGCATTACCTGCTCAACCAGAGGCTTACAGCCCCCGCACGAGCGGCAGGCACCTGTACATCCTTTAACTTCATCAATAGTCGTAAGACCCTGGTCGCGGACCGCTTCGATGATCTGACCTTTCGTTACACCGTTACAGCCGCATACGATATCTTCATCTGCGAGCAGCTCCGCCGCATTCGTCACGGCGGCTTCACCCGCAAGACCCATGATCGACGCATGCATATCGGCCGTCATCAGGGCTCCGGCTTTGATCCACTGCTGAAGCTGGGTCGCCTGTGTCACATCTCCAAACAAGACGCCGCCGACGATCCGGTTGTCGCGGAGCAGCACTTTTTTATACGTATGTCTCCAATCATCCTGCATTTTTACAATCGTCAGCTCCGGTTTATCTATGAATTCTCCTGCCGAGAATACATCTACACCCGAGATTTTGAGCTTAGTGGCGAGTACGGTTCCTTCATAAGGTTTGGTTTCCACGCCGCACAAGTGCTTGGCAAGCACCTGTCCCTGTTCGAACAGCGGGGCAACCAGTCCATAGCAGACGCCTCTGTGCTCGCAGCATTCCCCGACCGCATAGACATCCTCAGCCGTAGTGCGCATGTAATCGTCTACGACAATCCCCCGGTTAACTTCAATGGCTTCGCCACGGGCGACATCGTTGTTCGGCTTAATCCCGACCGCCATCACGACGAATTCCGTATGGAGCTCTGTCCCGTCTGCAAAACGCAGCCCTGTTACGTGGTCATCTCCCATGATTTCCGCGGTCTGTTTCCCCATGGCAAAATGCAGCCCCTGGCGCTCCAGCTCATCCTGAAGCATACGCGAAGCAGCCGGATCAAGCTGCCGTTCCATCAAATCATTCATCAGATGGACGACCGTAACCTCCATGCCCAGCTTCGCCAGCCCTTTAGCCGCTTCGAGACCGAGTAAGCCGCCTCCGATTACTGCCGCTTTCGTCTTCTTCCTGGCAGCCTCCAGCATCCGGTCGCAATCCGCGATATCGCGGAAGCCTACGACGCCCTCTTTGTCAGCACCGGGAATCGGAAGTATAAACGATTTCGAGCCTGTCGCGATCACCAGCTTGTCGTAAGCCACTGCCTCCCCTTGATCGGTGAGTACTTGCCTCGCATCTGTATCAATTCCTGTAACGGTGGTGCCTGTCAATAAACGAATTCCATTCTCGCGGTACCAGTTCCAGTCATTAAGTACAATATCGTCTACCGTTTTGCTGCCCTCCAGAACATACGAGAGCTGAATCCGGTTGTAGTTGGGGTAAGGTTCACTGCCTATAATCGTAATTTCAAATAAATCGGAATTCAGCTTCAAAATCTGTTCAATGACTCCGACGCCTGCCATACCATTCCCGATGAGCACCAGCTTATTTCGCCGCATGCGTATCTCCTCCTGCCGATTGTATATCTTTTATAGCGATAGGGCTGCTCTTAGCAGTAAGAATCCAAGACCGTTTCGTAAGCTGCTCCGAGCGGCATCACTCTTGTTCCACGTCCGGTTCTTTGTCTCCGGTGTCTGTGCCTGATTAAAACCTGCTTGATGAAAACTGCTCTTTTACAAAAGAAGAATGTGAAATTAAGCACATACTTAGTATAAACCGGGGAAGCGGATCGCAGATGTGACGGACATCACATTAGCTTCCAGAAATGTGTACAAGAAGTGAACAAAATGTGAACAGAGCGGAAGGAGAGTATAGGGAATAACCCGGCAACTACATGCAGGATGCGGGTTCCTGACCATGGGAAAGCCGGTTTTTCTGTGAACACGGCTTGCCAGCCGCAGGGCAGCCTATCCTCTTGCCGCATATAAAAAAAGCGCACAACTCAGCTTTCGGCTGAGTTATACGCTCTATAGAACTGTGGGTTACAGAAGGTCAGATGCCTTGATCCGTCCATCCACACGGTTTGAAACAGGCTGCCGGACAGTAACTAACCGTATACGGTATTCACGGTAAGCCGCAGCTTACAGCAGCTCCAGCCGGACACGGCTGCCTCTTCCGGAAGGTTCAGCCGGATCGACAATGAGCTTGCGGGGAAGCCTGGCTCTCAGCTCCGGTACGTGACTGATAACACCGACCGCGAGCCGGTCCATATGAAGCTTCTCCAGAGAGGTGACAACCATATCCAGCAGATCCGGATCCAGCGTACCGAAGCCTTCATCGAGGAAGAAAAACTCAAGCGGTACCTCGCCCTTAAGCTGGATCTGTGCGGACAAAGCAAGCGCCAGCGCGAGCGAAGTCAAGAACGTCTCGCCGCCGGACAGCGTACCGACCGGCCGCTTCACGCCGCCGGAGCCGTCATCCCGGATAACGAAGCCTCCCCCCGAGTCCACTTCAATCGCATAGCGCTGGCGGGTAAGCTGGCCGAGCCGCTGCGACGCCGCGCGGCTCACCTGCATGAGCTGCTCCTCTGCGAGGAACTCCACGAATGCATTCGCTTTGAGCACCGACTGCAGCTTAACCAGCCGGCCGTGCAGCGTCTCTTGCTCCGCGCGCTGATCCTCAAGTCCGCGCCACTGCTCGTGCTTGGCCTGCAGCTCCTCGCAGTCGCGCTCCGCTCTGGCGCGGGCCGCAAGCGCGGCTTCGTCGCTTGCCTGGGCGCCGAGCAGCAGCTGCTGCGCCTGTGCCCAGTCGTCGCCGGTCACCGATCGCCCGGCGAGCTGCGTGTTTAGCTGCGCGAGCCGCGAGCGCAGCGTCTGCTCCCGCTCGCGGTGAATACGCGCCGCCGCTGCCCAGGCGCTGCGCTCGGCTTCGCCGACGTACGCAGCCTGCACGGCGGCGGCATCCGCGAACGCGGATGCTTCCAGCGCTCGGCTCAGTCGCTCCAGCGCTTCGGCAAGCTGGCGCTCAGCCGAAGCGGCAGCCTGCACCGCGGCGCTCAGCCCCTGCGCCGCTTCCTGCTGCTCGCGGCGGGAAGCTTCGTGCGCCTGCTTCGCCCGCTCGCAGCGGCTGCGGAGCGCTTCGAGCTCGGCCGCGGCCGCCTCGATCTGGCGCGGCACCGGCTCGCTGCCGGCGCGTCCCTGCAGCTGCTGCGACTTCTCAGCGGCGAGCTGCGTCAGCCCCTGCAGCTTCGTTGTGAGCTGCAGGACGGTTTTGTCCAGCTCCGCCGAATCGTTGCGGAGCTGTTCGAGCTTAGCCAGCACCCCGTCGATGAACGGGATGCTCTTCTCTATGCGGGCGCTCAGCTCCTCCGCCTGCTGCTCCTGCTCGTGAAGCTGCTTCAGCCGCGCTTCCACATCTTCCTGCTTCAGGCCGTCCGCGCCGTGCCGCTCGTGCCACTGCGCGTCCTGCTCGCGGATCGCCTGCTCCAGCGCGGAAGCTTTGGCTTCATCTGCTTGAAGCAGTCCCCGCAAGGAGCGCAGTTCGGCTTCGCTGCTCCGCGCCGCTGATTCAAGCGGACGTAAGCGCCGCAGAAGAGACTGGTAAGCCTCTTCCAGCTCCGCCGCCGCCATGGCGAACAACCGCATACGGGCTTCCATCCGTTTCCATGCATCTGCCAGGCGGTTTCCATTGTCTTCCGCATCCGGATCTGGAGAAGAAGAATTTTCAAGCGATCCAGGATTCTCTGGAAGATCACTTCCTGATTCCCCCTCAGCACTTGCAGTTGCGGCAGCCGCTTCCGCAATCATGCCGACGGATGACCCTGTCGCTTGCAGCAGTGCTTGGTTAGAATCTGTACTCCCGTGTTCTTTTGCCCGTTTCACGAGAGCATCCAGGGCAAGCAGATGTTTGTCCGCCTGGACACCGGCTGTCCGGTACTGTTGAATAAGCTTCTCACATTCTTCTATCTCCCTCAGACCGTCAGCAGCCGGCCGGCCGGCTGCAGGCAATGATCGATTGTGATGCGGAGCCGGATGTTCCACAGCTCCGCACACCGGGCACGCCTCCCCCACCTGCAGCTGCTCCGCCAGCTTGGCAGCCAGCTGGTCCAGTTCCGCTGCACGCTCTTCGGCTCTGCGCGCTTCAAGCAGGCGGATTGCCGCAGCCTCGCTAGTGTGCAGCTGCTCCCTCAGCCCGGAAGTCTCCTGCTGCTCCTCTAGGACACGGCCCATCCAGTCCACCAGATCCCCGGCCCAGACTTTCATCTCCCGTGCGGAAGCAGCAGCTTCCTGCTCCTTCGTCCGAATTTGTTCCTGTCTGCGCTTATTCTCGGCAGCAAGTTCACTCAAGCGCCTCTTATCTCCATCAAGCTGTCTTTTGTCATCCATCGCCTGCTGGAGTTTACTCCGAAGCTCGTATCCCACCTGTACCGATTTAAGAGCTTCTTTTAATTCCGCCTGTCTGGCTAGCGCTTTATCTTTCGTGTCGGATTCTTTGCGGTATGCTTCCTTCGTTTGAACAAGCTCGCGGGTCAGCTCCTTCTCCTGCTGCTGCATATCCCGGCACTGAATGTAAAGGGCCTCGAGCTCTTTCTCCTGCTCCAGAGCCTGATTAAGGTGCTCCAGCCGGATAAGAAGCGGCTCTTCCCGCTTCCCCAACTCCGCCTGCGCCTGCCCCGACACCTGAGCGGCTGCCGTGAGCTTCCGGTCGGCTTCCTCTGCAAGAATCCGGGTCTCCTCCAGCCGGCTTCTCTGCTTGGTTTCCGCTGCCGCAGCCGCTTCCTGATGTTCCACGTAAGGCCGGAGCTTCTCTGCCTCTTCTGCGCGTTTGACGCGTTCTTCTCTTGCACGCACAGCTGATTCTTCCTGCTCCAGCTTCATCCGCTGCACATGGATCTGCCCCACTTCCTCTTGCAGGGACAAGATACTTTTCATCTCGTCATGCCGCTTCACCGCTTCCTGGAGCGTTTTACGCTGCTCTGCTGCGTAAAGATCAGCTTCTTTCCTTCGCTGCTCGGCACTTGCCAGCGCCTCAGCCGAAGCGTCCCCCAGTCCCTGCTGCCGGGCTGCAAGCTGTTTCAGCAGGCCGTCCGCTTCTTTCAGCTTGCCGCTTACTCGCGCACTCAGCTGATCTCCGTACGCCTCCAGGTGAAACAGCCGCTGAAGCATTTGGCGTCGGTCTTTGCCCGTCAGCGACAGGAACTCGGCGAATTTCCCCTGCGGAAGTACTACGGCGCGTGTGAAATCCTGCATAGACAAACCGAGAACATGCTGAACCTGATGCGTCACATCGGTTGATTTATCTGCCAGCACAACCGGCTCTTCTCCGCTGAGCCGGACAAAGCGGCTTACCGTATTCGTTACGGATACATCCGTGCCGCGTTTGAACTGACGGTCCACTCTGTACCGGACCGGTCCCTCCGGATAACTGAGCTGGAAAGTAAACGAGACAGCCAGCGTATTCTCCGCATGATTCATAATCCCTTGAGTACCGCCTGAAGCCCGCTCTACTTTACCGTAGAGCGCAAGGGTAATCGCATCAAGAATCGAGGATTTACCGCTTCCGGTCGGTCCGAATATCCCGAACACGCCCGCATCGCACAGCTGCGTAAAATCAATTTCCTGTGTTTCCCGGTAGCTCTGCAAACCGGACATTTGCAACATAATTGGACGCATATGCTTCGTCTCCTCCTATTCCGCCGTCTCTGGATTCCCTGTCTCGTCCTGCAGCAATTCCATAAACAGCCGGACCAGCTCCGGTTCAGGCACGGCTCCCCCTGTCTGCCGCTCATAGAAGCGCCGGAACAGCTCATCGACCGGAAGACCGGCCGTTGAGGCTGCCGCCGTCTCTTCCTGCGCACTGAGCAACGGGTAAACAGGCTTAATGTGTATAAAGCCTCCGTGCGCTTTACGAAGTGTCTGTATTTCGTGCAGAGACATCGCTTCGCTCACATGGATTTCCAGGTCAATCCAGGCATTAGCGTCGCGTCCCTCATCCAGCCAGCGGTGAATCTCCGCCAATCCGTCTTTTGCCTTCCACTTTACCAGAGGCCTTCCCGATAACAGAAAAACTTCCTCCATCACAGCCGGCTCTCCCGGCTTCACGTCCAGAACCGTAACGGATTTAGCCTGACCCGCTTCGGAAAAGCTGTAGGCAAGAGGCGATCCGCAGTAACGGATGGGGCTTGCTCCCTTCATGGTCTGGGGCCGGTGCAGGTGGCCGAGCGCCACATACTGCGCGCCGACATCCAGTGCCGACGTGTCCACGGTATACGCTCCGCCAACCTGAATCGGGCGCTCCGATTCACTCTCATTGCCGCCCAGCACATAAAGGTGGCTCATCAGCAGATTAACGGTATCCGGGCTGAAACCGGCTGTCTGGGTCCGCACCAACTCTCCCACTCGTTCGGAATAGGCACGCCTCAGAACTTCCTCTCCGGCATCGTCGCTAAGCAGCTCGCCCAGTCTCGATTCGGACGGATAAGGCAGCGCAAACAGCTTAGCCGTCTCACCCGTCCGCGAAACACCGATCTCCAGAAGCCCCGCCTTGGGCAGACCAATCAGCGTAATTCCCTGCGCACGGGCGATCGGAGATGATGCTCCGAGCCTGTCCGGATGGTCGTGGTTGCCCGAGATCACGACAACTTGACGGCGTCCATCCTCAGAAAGCCGCGACAGAGCTTCATAGAAGAGCTGCTCAGCCGCAGCCGGCGGATTGACCGTGTCATACACATCCCCTGCCAGCAGCACAAGATCAATGTTTCCTTCCTTGACGATCCCGACAAGTTCATCGACGAAAGCCACTTGTTCATCAAACCGGCTGCGGCCCTCCAAAGTACGGCCCAAATGCCAGTCTCCCGTATGCAGTACTCGCATAACTAGTCCCCCAACTCTTTTTGACAAAATCTTCAATTGAATACATTCATAATTTCCCGTTCAGCGCCGTCTATCTCGCGTTTAATTCTGGCCAAACCACTATCTTTCGAGCTCCACCACATGTCCTCCGTCAAAAAAGAACAAATACGTTGCGGCCAGCTTCCGCCGCCAAATGGTTTCCACAGCCTGCGCATAGAGCCCAATCTGCACTTTATATCTCTCTTTCAATTGAGGAATTCCTACACCCTTGACCTTATCCGTCTTGTAATCCAGAAGAACAAGCCCGTCCGGCGTCTCGAACAAACAGTCCACTACCCCTTGCACCAGCACGGTTTCGAGGCGGGTAGCCGAATCGGCATGCGGGTACACGGTTCCGGCAGGCAGTCCCAGGCTAAACGGCACCTCCCGCCATACCCGATCGGACGAAGCCAGGCTTGCACCCAGCTCAGAGGCAAAGAATCCCGTAATGATCTCCGCATCAATCACCCGGCCTTGTGCGGGTGTAATTAGTTCTTTGGCGATCATCTCCTGTACCGTGACCCTTACCGTATCTGCCGTGACATTCCCAAGCGGAATATGCTGCATAACGGCGTGGAACACCGTTCCGCGCTCTGCCGACGTCAGCTTCTTTTCTTCCATAAAAGCAGGCCTTCTGAACAGGGAGGAACGGGCTGCAGGCGTTGAATCGGTCTTATCTCCGGTCGCTTCCTGCTTGGAATCATTGGAATCAACCATGGAATCAACTACAGGAGTATCCTCAGAACCCGTTAACAGCAATTGTTCGGATATGAAATCAAGCGGCATTCCCGCCCTCGCCACACTGTTCTCTTTACTCGTGGACGAGGAGCTTGGCAATTGACCGGCTTCAGGCGATAACGATGTCGTCTCTATGGATAACGGCGCGCCTTCTCCCGCCGCCATTTTGAGCAGCCGTGTCGGCAAAATCAGTCCGCTTCCGGGACTTGGCATGAGCTGAGCCGCAGGCTTCTCATCTTGACCAGCCCCGCCGGTACGCTCCGCCAGCCGCTTCAGCTCGGACACAGAAGTTTTGGAGAAATAGGCCGTAGATTGAGCATACGGATATGTCCAAGACAATGACTTCGCAAGCGGCACATCCCATTCGCTGGAAAAGGTAGACACCCGGTTAAGCGTCTTTAACGCTTCGAGGCGATCGGCCTGAATCGTTACGGCTTCATCCGCTTTACCCATTGCGGCCAGCGTATCCGGCGTCAACACTTCAAAGTGCCACAGGGAACTGTCAGCCGCAAGCGAAGCAGGTACGCGCTCCGGAAGTCCGGCACGCTCCCGCCACAAGCTTGCATCCTTGTGGCGCATTAAGGATGGTCCGAGCCAGTCCATGTAGCTGCGGGCACGCGCCACTTCATCATCCGGCAGCGCCCAGCTGCCGTGCTCCAGATAGCGGCTCCAACCGAGCAGAGCCTTGTCCAGCGAACGGACCGTACCGAGCAGGTAGAGCTTCTCCCTCGCTCGCGTTAATGCCACGTAGAGCACGCGAAGCTCTTCGGACAGCGTTTCGATCCGCATGCGCCGTTTGATGGCAAGCTGCGGAAGTGTCGGGTAGGCGATCCGCAGCTCCGTATCGACAAAGCGCGGACCGAACCCGAGTTCCTTATGAATCAGAAACGGGTCAAGCAGATCGCGCTGGTTGAACATTTTGCCAAGACCGGCGACGAATACGACCGGGAACTCCAGTCCTTTACTCTTATGGATGGACATGATCCGTACCACATTTTCCTGCTCGCCAAGCGCCCGTGCCGTACCCAGGTCTCCTCCGGTTTCCTTCATCCGCTCGATAAAACGCAGAAAGCGGAATAGCCCGCGCAGTGAGGTGCTTTCGTACTGGCGTGCCCGGTCATAAAGCGCCCTTAGATTCGCCTGGCGCTGCAGACCTCCGGGCATAGCGCCTACAAAATCAAAATAACCCGTATCTCCATAGATCTGCCAGATCAAACGGGCCAAGGAGCCCTGCCGGGCCTCACTCCGCCACTGGCCGAGCCGCTCAAGGAAATCTCTGATCTTGCCGTGGAGCTCCGGGTCCGGTTTCCACCCGGCGGCATCCTGGAGACCGGAATCGGCAGGCTGACTTGACGCGGAACCGCCTTCCGCATAGGAGCGGACTGCTTCGTAGTAAGGGATATTCTTGCCGGTAATCCGCAAAGATGCCAGCTGCTCAGCCGTCAATCCGACTATAGGAGAGCGTAACACCGCAGCAAGCGGCACATCCTGATAAGGGTTATCAATTACTTTGAGCAGCGCCAGCATGACTTCCACTTCCGTTGCGGTAAAGTATCCCGTATTCAGATCCGCATAAGCGGGTATTCCCAGCAGGCGCAATTCCTCGATAAATATAGGCGACCACTGCTGAGTGGCACGAAGCAGAACTACGATATCCCGGTACGTGGCCGTCCGCATGCTGCCGGATCTTTTGTCATATACAAGGGAAGGCTCCCCTGTCTCAGGCTCCAGCATATTCCTGATCTTGAGCGCGATTGCCCGCGCCTCCATTTGAGCCGTTTCTAGCTCCTGGCCTTCAAGCAGCATGCCGGTTTCGTCGCCCGAAGCCGTTTCGCCCAGGTCTTCTGCGCCCTCATCGCCATCCGTATAGTCGGATTCTCCGCTTGGCTGGGAAGCGGCGGAACGATCAATGAGCAGCATTTCAACTGCGAGATTCTGACTCTCCGAGGCCGGATAAGAAGCGCCGTTCACCAGCTCGGCCCGCGCATCGTATGCGATATCTCCGACACCTTCGTTCATAATCTGCCGAAAAATGAAGTTAACGGCATCGACGACTTCCTGCCGGCTCCGGAAATTCCGCGCAAGATCAATCCGCCGGCCCGGTCCGCCTCCTTCGCTTCTGTAGGTCCTGTATTTCTCCAGGAAAAGGGCCGGCTCTGCCAGACGGAACCGGTAGATACTCTGCTTCACGTCGCCTACCATAAACCGGTTACCCGGCACAGGCTCCGAGATCAGTTCCACAATGGCTTCCTGCACACGATTCGTATCCTGATACTCATCGAGCAGCACCTCGGCAAACTGCTCGCGGAATTCGATAGCCGCACGCGAAGGAATCAGCTCCGCAGGATTCGATTCAGGCGCGCGCAGGATACGGAGGCAGAAATGCTCCAAGTCTGCAAAATCAACTAGTCCTTTGGCCGCTTTGGCCTGACGGTAGCGCTCTGAGAAGTCGATAACCAGATCGACCAGAATATGAATGACCGGCGCCATTTGACGGGTTTCCGCCAGAAATTGCCCCGGCGGACGCCCGAACAGTTCTTCCCGGAGCGAAGTAATCCGTTCTTTGGCCCGGCTGCGCATATCTTTGACCTGCTCTTGCAGCATCGGATCGGCTTCATCCTTTTTGCAGGCTTTGAGCTTGCCGAACGTTACAGCTTGAAAAGCACTGTACAGGATCTCCCAGGAATGATGATCGGCAATTTCCAACAGTCCGCTCACAACCGCTAGATCATCCTGAAGGGCGGCTTCATACGGATAGGGCCCGCCAGGCTGTCCGGTAAGTTCAATGGCCTGCTTCAGCAGCTCCGCAGTCCCCTGAAGTTCAAGCCGGACATCTGCGGTCAGGCTGTCCAGCCAAAAATCTGCGGGTGCTCCCTGACCGGTTTCTACTCCGGTGACTTCGATGTCTTTAGCGATTTCGGTTTCTTCAAGCTCAAGAGGGGTTTCATTGCGGTCAGTCCCCTCACTCATTACCGCAGAAGCAGCTGCCGCAGCTTCTTTATACGCTTCGTTCAAGGCCCCGATTGCTGCCGCTCTTTGCGTCTGGCCTTCCATGGTGTTCCCTGCGGCTTGATGAACAGCGGGCCCGGGACCGAACATCGCCGCCATCTCGCGCAGCCAATGCTCCGGCCATGGATGGCTCCGAGACTCATCGTACAGCTTCTGAATCAGCAGGTGCAGAGGGACATCGCTCCGCTCTCCGCCGAATGTATCGACAAGCCGCCAGAAGGGACTGTCTTCCACACTGTCCCCGTAGTACTGCTCCATCATCTCTTCCAACTGATCATGACGCATCAGCTCGGCTTCTGTCTCATTCGCAATGCGGAAGCCCGGGTCAAGCTGGATGAGGCTGTAGTGTCTGCGGATCACTTCCAGACAAAAAGAATGCAGAGTCGTCACGGAAGCCCGACCCATAAGGGCGAGCTGACGCTTCAGATGCTGTGAATCGGGCCTCTCCGTCAGCTCCTTTTCCAGCGCCTCGCGAATCCGCTGCTTCATTTCGGCCGCAGCCGCTTTCGTGAACGTGGCAACGAGCAGGCGGTCCACATCCAGAGGAGCGGATTCGTCCGATATGCGGCGGATAATCCTTTCGACCAGCACGGCTGTTTTACCGGAGCCTGCTGCTGCCGCTACGAGCATATTCTGTCCCTTCAAGGAAATCGCGTCCCATTGTTCGTCCGTCCAGGTACTCCCTGCCGGTTTACTTACTGAATCAGTTTTCATGCGTCCCGTTCCCCCTTCCCGCTTTCCCGACTGTCCGGCTGCGTTTTTGAAAGCTCGGCCCATACGCGCTCACGGCCCATTTTGATCATATGATTAGGCTCATTGCCTTCCAGCACCGGATCGAATTGGCACACGGCCTTATACGAACAGTGCTGACAGGCTGATTTATTGCCGGTCCGGTAAGGCGTGATATCCACGCGTCCATCCGTAATTTCCGTCCCGATATCCCGGATTCTGCTGCGTACAAATCCGCGCAGCGTATCCCACTGCTCCTCCGATGCGACGGATGAAGATTTATAGAAGCCCCCGTCCTTGGACAATGCCGCCGGGACAAGCTGAGAGTGTCCGCTGGCATCCTGGAGTCCGCTGTCCATCATTCGTACAACGTCAGGATCGGCCATGAGCAGGCCTTTCATTTTATACCGTTTGCGCAGCTCTTTCTCGATATCCTGCACGTTCATTCCATTCGTAAACTGAAGCAGAGGGTTGTGAACGTGGAAATACAGCACGCCCGCAGGCGTAGCCGACATCCCGAGCCACTCCGGTGCATGCGTAAGAATAACGTCCAGGTACGTCAGCATTTGCAGGGACAAGCCGTAATAGACGCTGGACAAATCCAGTGCTGTCGGACTCGACTTGTAGTCGATGACTCTCAGGAGCAGGCCGCTGTCTCCCTGCGCCTGATCCACCCGATCGATCCGGCCGACAATTTCCATCGTGCAGCCATTATCGAGCTGGAAGTTCAAGGATGGCAGCGTCCCGCCCGGTCCAAAGTCGATTTCGAGGCCGACAGGCGCGAACCGGCTGCGTTTGGCATGCTCACCGAGCATAATCGCCGCTTTACCGACCACTTGCTTGAGTTTATGAGAGATATAGCGATATCGTTTGGAGCTCAGCAGGATCTCGCCCTGCAGTCTTGGAGCAAGCCGGTCAACCACATCCGATGTCCGTTTGTAAGTCTCCGTACTAGACAATGATGCCCAGTCGACCTTGTCCTCCTGAATACCCTTTACGAACAAATTCAATGCCCCGTGAAAAAGCTGTCCGATATCCGGCGCTTCAAGCCGGAAAACTCTGCGCTCCCTGAGCTTCAGGCCATGCGTCAGAAAATGGGAAAACGGACACGCTACATAACGTTCCATCCGGGACACGCTGGCACGGAGATGCCGGCCGTACAAGAGACGGCTGGTCTCTCTGGGCAGCCGCTCTTCCCTGTTGGAATAAAGCAGGCCTTGGACGAGGCGGTGCATACTCCCGCGCCACTGCGGCTCGGAAGCGAAATAATTATACGTCCCCCACCAGACATCCCCTATGGCCGCTCCCCGCATCCACTGCTTAAGCTGCACGCCAAGATAGGACAACGCTCTGGCCGGGCTGGCCATATAAGCAAGCTGCTCTGATGCGGACATCGCAGGGGACGGCTCGCCCATCCACTGCACTTCCTTGAGATCGGGCAGCAGACCCTTGATCTGCCGGATCAGCTCCGATGGAAGCAAAGACTTCCCTTCCTCATCGGCGAGCGGATACGACAAAGACAGCTGCCGGCTGGGTACAGCCAAGGAGGAATAAATCAGGAAGGATTCATCCAGCAGCCGTCTGCGGTTGCCGTCCGCCATCGGCAGACCCGTCTGCAGAAGCAGCTCCCGCTCCGCTTCGGCCAGTACGCCGTCTTCTGCCTGAGAGGCAGGAATTACACCATCACTTACGCCTAGAATAAAAGCGTACCGGATTTTCATCGAACGAGTCCGGTCCATACTGCCGACGAGAACCTGGTCAAGCGCCGGTGGTACGAGTCCGAGCTTGATGCTCTCCAGACCCGTCTCCAGCAGCTCGGCATAGAGTTCGGCCGAAATTTCTTCATCGCCCATCAGCTCGACAAGCTGGTCGAACAAGTCCATCAGGCTGCCCCATAACTGGCTGTGCTCACGCGCCTTCTCCGGTTTGCCGGCCTGCACGGCCTCCGTATGCCAAGCTTCCAGCCTCTCCGGTGCATGCACGTCCGTCAAAAGTTCATAAAGCGCTTCGGTTCTGGCGCTTACGGTTTTGGATTTGCGAAGGCGCTTCTGAAAACGCAAAAGCGGCTGCGCCACCCACTCCCTGGTTTGCTGAATCTCTTGCAGAAACTTCTCCTCGGCCGCATTTGCCGCTGTTTCTTCCTCTTCCAGCGACGCCCGGGACCGGTGGGTCCACGGTTTGCCATCTGTCCATCTGCTCCCCTGGATCCCGTAGGACAGCACGTAGTTCTCGAGCCGGTCCATGGCGGCTCTCAGCTCCGTCAAAGTCAGATCCGCCGCTGCCGGAGCTTCCATAGCCTCCGCTGCGGCCTGCTCAGCGGAATCAGCCCCTTGAGGGGAGCTGCTCTCGTTCCCGGCCTGTGCAGCGCCGGAGGGAGTCCACGGCAGCAGCAGGTCTGTTTTGACGCACCGGAACACAGCGTCATATCTCCAGTTGTGCAGCACGACTTCCAGCGCAGACCGGATGAATTCGGCTAACGGATGATGGAGAACCGTTCTTTTCTGGTCAAAGAAATGAGGAATGCCGTAATCCGTAAAGGTTGTTTCCAGCAGATCCTCATAATGCCCCATATCACGCACCATCACGGCCATATCTCGCCAGCGGACACCCTGCTCACGCGCAAGCTTCGTCATTTCCCTGGCCACGCCCTCGGCTTCCGCCCGGCGGTTCACAGCCGCATACAGAGTGACCTGCTCGCGCTCCGCAGATTTGCCGGCAGGCCAATAAGGCTTTGCATACCGTCCCACACGCTGCTCGAAGTTCTGCTCGAGATGCGCCAGCATCGGACTGGCCGCAAAGCGGGGCTTAATAGCCGGCTCTACGACAATCGTTTCAGCGGGCCCTCCGTCTATCTCATCCAGCAGCTCTTGAAGCTGCACCATCGTCCTGGCGGTCGGATGGAACAAATCAAGCTCCTCCGGAATCTCTCCGGCATAATAAGGCCTATTCAGGCAAAGCGACACGCTTATTTCCCTGCCGGTCCGGAACAGCTCCCTGACTACCCTGAGCTCTTGGGGTGTAAAGCCATGAAAGCCGTCGATCCAAATACGCGCATCCTGCATATACCGGGATTGCCCCAGTTCTTCTGCCAGCTTCGCAAGCGTACCCTCTCCGTCCAAATAGCGGACCGATATTTCTTCTTCAAATGCCGAATAAATGACTTGAAGGTCACGCATTTTGTCACGAAGCAGCTGCTTGCGGCTGCCCAGAAATTCTTCATAAGTCTCCACGTGGCGGCTGAGCCCGTCTCCGGTCACGCAGTAACGTCTCCATTCGGCGAACAAATCGTTTAAACGATCAACAAAACCGGTCTGTTCATAGACAGATTGATAAAATCGGAGATCATCCTTACGCTTATGTAAAAGCTTGTGAAGGAGAAGCTTCTTGCCCACATCATCAATCGGTTGTCTCGCGGTTCCGCCTCTTTCCTGCATAATCCTCCATGCGAGGCGGCGGAAGCTGAGCACCTGGGCACGGATCGTCCCGCCCACATCCGGATGGTCGACCAGCGCAAGCTCCGTCTGGAAAGTGGCCTGCTCGGGGACGATCAGAATGAGTGGAGGCCCATCCGGCTCTTTCTTCAATTCTTGTATCATTTCGTCCATGCACAGCTGGCTCTTGCCGCTTCCTGCACGGCCTACAATAAATCGTACCTTCAAGGGAATCCGCTCCTTTCGCGATCTTTAAGCAATCCTAATTCAATATAAATGGAATCATTCACCTTGACAAATATGGGGAATCTATGTTCCCTATCGATCTATTGTATCATAATTTACAGGAGAGAGGCCAAGACGGGGATGTGGGACATTTTGCAATTCTTACCGGAGACCTTCTGCCCTCAGGACAAAAGAAAAAGCCAGCCAGGTACTCCCGGCCGGCTGAATCAAACGGATAACCCGGACGCTCTCGTCCGCTGATTATCCCTATCCGTTCTTCACTTTGTACTAGTTTATGCGCCGTCTTCCAAATCAGCCGAGTAGTGGCAGCGGAATCTTTCGGTGCCGGGGTAAGTCTCGCCCAGACTGCTGATCGTGAATCCGATATTGCGGTAAAAATCAACCGTGTCTTCGTCCGTCTCTACGACGATTTCGCGCGGTTTTTTCAGCTCAATCAGCTCTAGAACCAGTCCGCGTCCATAACCTGCTCCCCTGCACTCCGGATGTACCGCAAGATGATGGATCGTCAGGGAAGAACCGGCGTCTACCGAAAAGCCGACTATACCGATTAAATCCCCCTGATCTTCGTAACCGTACAGCTGCTTCGCTGCATCATTCTCGTATGCAAGTTTAGCTTGCTCTATTCTCTCCGGATCGGGAAAGATAGCCGCCTCGAGCAGTTCGGCCACTTCTTCTTCCCTGATCTTGTCTTTGATGTCTATCAACATATTCATAATCCTCCTTGTTTGTAGGCCCACATAAGAATGGCATCCCCGTATTTCAAGCTCTCCATTCACGCGATTAAACTTATAGAAAAGGAAGCAGATAAATCACAAGTGTAACGGTAAACATACTCAGTACCGTAGACATAAACACCGCTTGCGAGGAGAAATCCGGCTCATTGTCGTATTCGACGGCAAGCAGCACACTGCTAAGGGACGTAGGAACGGCGCAGGACAGCACCAGTGCCTGGGCCATAGGTCCTTCCAAGCCAAGCAGCAGAACGATCAGCAGGCCGATCACCGGACCCATGATCAGACGCAAGAAGTTGGACCAGAGCACATCGGAGAACATGAACTTCCACTTCATGCCTCCAAGCTGCACGCCCAGCGTAAGTAAAGCCGTCGCCATAAAACCATCCGCAATGTAATGAAGCGGGGTATTAATCGGCTGCGGGATCGGGATCTCGAAATGCCTCAATAGAAAAGCAAGCGGGATCATATAAATCGTAGGCAGGAAAGCGACGGTTCTCAGAATGTCTTTCCAACTGCTCTTGTGGGCATTGACGTTGTAGACGCCCAAAGTATTGGGCAGCAGGTTCTGCATCATCATGATGATCATTTGAATGGACATGGTAAAAGCATCTCCGACAAACACCATCTGATTAAGCGGAATGGCATAGTTCGCACTGTTGTAGAAAACGACGCTGTTGCGCATAGCCCCCTTCATCCCGCCCTTGTAACGGCGAATCCGGATAAAAATCTCTGCCATTACGGAAATGGCCGTAAAGAACAGCAGGAAAAAGAACAAGACTTGTCCGAGTACCGCAACCGAAAGCTCCGACTCATATAATTTCACGAAGACAAGAGCCGGGGAAAATACGAAAAAATTCAACTTGGATAAGGTCTTGATATCGAGCTTAAACGCCCTGTACATGGCCGCCCCAATAAGGATCATAATGGACAGCGGGACGATATTATTCAGAAAAATATGTACGAAATAGGTCATAACTCATCACTTTTCATCTGGAATTGGTCTGGTCTTGATGCATGCACGCTTGCCGGCTTGAAATCATCCCTCATTGTATCACAGGATTCAAGCCTGCGGGGATGCAAAAAAGCCGGTATACAGCTTCGCAGCGTGTACCGGCTAATCTGGCTCGCTTAACGATTAGCTTCACGGATTCTTTGAAGCTGTCTCACGTGAGCCGTTTCATGAATAGCGATAAAATGCGCCCACTGGGTCGCGTTCAGCTCAAAGCCGAGCGGATGCGGGAACAGCAGATCGTTTGTATTCCGCTGCGCCAGTTTGGGAATGAAAGCTTTGGTCTTGGCTCTGACCTCTTCCAGCTTCTGGACCGCCTCCTCGTAGGAGAGCGTTCCGGTCGGCCGGGACGGTTCCGGCGCTTCGATTTTCTTGCCGATTACCCCGTTGTTCTGAATAATCTCCATCACATCGGTTACTTTGTCCTCCGGTGCCTCAGACGGCCCGACCGGCTCTTTGCCAACGACTTGAGTCAGCTGATAGAGGATCATTCCTTCCAGTTTGCTCAAATGCTCAACAACTTCAGTCACGGTCCAGCCGTCCGGTTGTTCTCTAAGCTGCTTCTCATCGGGGCCGAATGAATGAAGCACATTCATCAGATCCTGCCGTACTTTATCCATAAAAGGGTTGATATCCTGAAATTTAACCATGCTCATTACCTCCCGGGTTACTTGCAGTTCTAGGTGTTCAGCTTCATTGTATCACGCGGGAAGAGCAAAATGAAAAAACGGGACGGTCCTCTAACGGCTTCGTACCTCGAAAATAGCGAACTTCAAGTAATTGCCCTCATCGACGCCAAGAAGCCTCGGATGATCCTTGCCCGCCGCGCGGAACTCAACCAGCCGGAGAATTTTGCCGGCATCGACTGCCGCCGCGTGAATCGTCTCCAGGAACAGATCCGGCTGCATGTGGTAGGAGCAAGAAGCCGTCACGAGGTAGCCCCCTTCATTAACCAGCTTCATCCCGTGCAGGTTAATGTCCTTGTACCCGCGGCAGGCTCCTTCAACGGCGCTGCGCGTCTTGGCAAAGGCCGGCGGGTCCAGAATGACCACATCCCAAGTCCGGGCTTCGCCCACCGGCTTGGAGGTGTCGACCTTGGCCCCTTGTCCGGCCTGTGCTCTTTGGCGCCGGTCTTCAACACCTCTTACCTGCTTGCGTAAGTATTCGAACGCATCCGCCACCACAAACTCGACGCGGTCTTCAAAGCCGTTCAGCTGCACATTCTTGCGCGCGCTTTCGACCGCATGCTCCGAGATATCAAGGCAGGTCACTTTCTTCGCCCCGTATTTGCAAGCATTCAGCGTAAAGCTCCCCGTATGAGAGAAGCATTCCAGTACGGTAGCCCCGTCCCAGTAAGGGAACGTGACCACTTTGCCGTTGGCATTGACCGGAAGCTGCTGCAGCTTGCCTTCGTGCTCGATTTCGCGGACAGCGATCCCGCCGCTTCCTCCCCAGCCCGTCATCAGCGGATCAATCGCCGCGCGGTTCTCACGCTGATCGAAGAAATAACCCGTTTTCTGGCCCTGCTCGATATCCACCTCAATGTGCAGCCCATTTTCCAGGATACGGACATAGCGCGGACAGTCTCCATACAGCGGGCCCTTTAATTGCTCGAGCCCTTCCAGTTCTCTGACCGTTACATCGCTGCGCTCATAGATCCCTTGAGGGGCAAAAACCTCAACCAGCGCTTCCGTAATCGCTTCCCGGCATACATCCATGCCCAGCGTTAAAATTTGAACAACAAGGATGTCGGCAAACTTATCCACCGTAAGCCCCGGCAGAAAATCCGCATCTCCGTATACAAGCCGGTAAGAATCTGAATCCTCCAGAAAACGTTCCCGGTGGCGCGCACAGCGTCTGAACCGTTCCAAGAAGAACTCTTTGGTCATCGCCTCAAGCGGCTGATAACTGACTACCCGTCCCGTTATTTGAGACTTCGGATTGTAGTAGGCATAAGCAAGCACTTGTCCCGCATGGGTGCGTACTTCCACAACCTGCCCCGGGGCCGGTTCTCCCTCCACGCGTTCAATCTCACTTGCATAAATCCAGGGATGTCCCTGCTCCAGCCGTTTTTTTCTTTTTTTCTGCAACACAATCGCTGCCATGTAAGTGCCCCTTCCTGATGCCCGAATCCGCCTCTTGGCGGCGATAATTAAACTTTATGCGCACGATATGGACAAAGCCGATTGTCATGCCCTGTCCTGCACGTACATATATATGCTTCAATGAATGAATCAGACAACCCGTAACCCGGGAGAAAAATCAAAGGAGCTGGGCCTCATGTGGACGACTCTTGCACTTCCCCTGCTCGCCGGATTATCTGTTTTTTTGTTTGGCATGAAAATGATGGAGCTGGCGCTGCACCAGCTCGCCGGCCCTCACATCTACCGGTTTCTCGAAACCGCAACGAAGACACCGGCGCACGGCCTGGCGACAGGCACGGCGCTGACGGCGCTGCTTCAGAGCAGCAGCGCCGTCACCGTCATCTCGATCGGCCTCGTCAACGCCGGTGTGCTCACCTTCCCGAGAACACTCGGGATCATCCTCGGCACGAACATCGGCACGTGCCTGACGACCGAGCTCATCGGGCTGAACGTAGCGGGCATCGCGATCCCGCTGCTGCTGGCTTCTGCCGCCGTCTGGCTCGGCAGCTGGCTGGTCTCGCCGGGAGCCGGCCCAGGCCCCCGGGAGGCCGCGGGACGCGTGCACGAAGCGCCGGGATGGCCCCGCAGCGCCGAACTCCGCAGGGATGCCTGCACGGGCGGAGCGCCCGGGTCAGCAGAACTGGCCCAGGGCGGCACAGGGGCGCAGCCTGCGGTCCATATACGCGGCAGGGCGGGCAGCCGCTCGCGGCTGCTGCTGCATACGCCGGCCGCTGCCTCAGCAGACAGCTGCCAGGCTGAACCCGGCACAAGCATCCCAACGGCAGGGCAAGTGCATAGCGGCGGCGGGCAGGTGAGCCCTGGTGGCAGGCGGGCGGGGCGAGTCCCGCTGGCTAGCAGCAGTCTGCGGGCCGACTCCCGCCTGCCTGACCCTGGCACAAGCATCCGGCCAGCGGGGCAAGCGCACAGCGGCGGCGGGCAGGCAGACCCTGGTGGCAGGCGGGCAGGCAAGCCCGGGAACCCCCGCCGCTGGCTGCACGGCGTACGCTACGCCGCGCTGGCCGCTTCCGGGTTCTCGCTTGTGCTGCTCGGCATCCAAATCATGCAGAGCATCGGCCCTGCACTCGGGAACCTCGGCCTGTTCGCCTGGTTCATCGAGCATGCTAAGATCAGCCTGCTCTGGGGAATAATCGCTGGTGCCGCCGTAGCCGCACTGATTCACAGCAGCAGTGCCGTCATTGTCATGTCGATGGGGCTGGCCGCCAGCGGCGTCATTTCCCCTGAACTCGGAATCGCCATTACCATCGGTTCGAATGTCGGCACCTGTGTCACAGCTTGGATGGCAAGCATTGGCGGAACGCGTGCCGGCGTCTTTGTTGCCTGGTCGCACATTCTGCTCAATGTCGGCGGTGCCGCTTTATTCTTCCCGATGATCGGCTTGCTTCATGATGCGTCCGCCTGGATGACTTCCGACCCATCCGCTCTAATCGCGCGCGCGCAGACTTTGTTTAATATCGCCTGCTCCCTGATTGCTCTGCCGCTTTGCTACCTGCCCTTCAGCCGCAGCAAAAGTTTCCAGCCGCATACGTAAGCTCAGACCGGACCCGTGCACCTTACCGGTTCGGGCTTTTTATTTGCCTCGGGGTGCTACGCCCGAAATCCTATTTTCTCCAGAGCTTTACGCAGAATGCCGTCATTATTATCATAACCGGCTTGTACCTGTTTCTCCCACGCATCTTCCGGAGAAAACCACTCTACACCGTTTATTTCCTCAACCTGTGCCTGCAAGTCGCCTCCGACTGCCTCCACCAGGTAATAGTGCACTTCCTTATGTACAGTGCCGTACTCTTTATGCTCGTAATCATACGTTATCCTATCAAGAGGTTCTACAATCCGCCCGGTAATGCCCGTTTCTTCATTAATTTCCCGCAGCGCTGTTTCTTCAATGGTTTCACCCGGTTCCATCTTCCCCTTAGGAATCGTCATCTTCCCGAATCGGTCCTGGATCAGCTGCACTTCTGTTCGTCCGTCCTTCTTGCGGAACACCACGCCGCCGCCTGATATTTCTTTCATTGGAACCATCCTTTCACAATCCTCGTAAAGTCTTGCTTTAGTCACGCTTTTCATTCTAACTAATAAGGAGCCGGACAAGCAACCGGGTTTCGAAGATCACCTGAAGAAACCAACGGATCGGCTCCACCATAACCTCGCAGCACAGATAAATTTTAGTCGTTCTCTCCGATGCGCACCGGAGAATTACGGCGGCCTAAAGACACTTCTTGATAGCTTTGCTCGGGTTTAACCGTACATAAAATACGCCCAAATCACCAGTCCCTAGACTAGTGATTTGGGCGTACTTGTTTGATTTCTGTCCAGCCGAAACAATATTAAGCCAAAGCTCAAGTTTATTTAGCGCTTTCTTTGACAGTAGGCGTTTTCACGGGCTCTGGCGCTACCGGTTTGTCTTTCCCGTTTTCTTTATCCGGCTTAACCGGATCCTTGGACGGGCTGTCTTCCTCTTTACCGGGTTTACCAGGCCGGTCTTGATCCGTCTGGTCCGGTTTGTCTTTGTCCGGTTTGTCCTTGCTTCCTTCAGAATCTTTCTTCCCCCCGCCATCCCCCTTATTATTGGAAGGATCCGCCTTTTCCTTATCCGGCTTATTAGCTGTGCCGTCATTCTTAGCCGGAGTAGACGTCGGAGTGGGACTTGGCGAAGAAATGTCCGCTCTGTCAACCTTCTTAATCGGAGAATCCGCCTTGCCGGAGCTCCTCCTGCGTTCAGACGAATCATCGGCTGAGGCATACAGTTTGTCTTCTTCTCCGTTGATTCTCTGAATTTTACCGCCAGCCAGTCTATATCCTTTGGGTGGCTGGAAAGCGGTGACCGGACGGTTTTTGAGTGCTCCGCTCATGACTTTGCCGAACAGGTCTCCCGGAAGCGTTCCGCCTTCCGACGGAATATAGTGCTCCCGGTTCGTTACGGGATAACCGACCCAGACAGCCGTAACCAGCTCAGGGGTATACCCGACGAACCAGGCATCCTTCATTCCGTTGATTACTTTGCCTGATCCTGTCCGGAATTCAGCCACATCCGGCAGCTGCGTCGTTCCCGTCTTGCCGGCAACAGGATACTTGATCCGGGCACTGCGGCCCGTGCCATCCGTCACCACCTTCTGCATCATCTGCGTCATGGTATATGCGGTGTTCGCATCGATGATCTGATTTGTTTGCGGTTTTTCCTGCAGAATAACGTTACCGCTGCGGTCCACAATTTTGGATACCGCATAAGCCTTGGACAGTTTGCCGTTATTGGCATACATCGTGTAAGCCTGAGCCATGACAAGCGGCGAGGTGCCGTATTTCAGGCCGCCCAGCGCCAGACCGTACACACGGTCGTCATCTTCAAGAGGCAGACCGGCTTTGCGGCCGAAATCCATCGCTTTGCCGATCCCCACTTCTTTCATCAATGCAACCGCCGGCACGTTATAAGATTGCATCAATGCGGTCTCCATTGTTACCCAGCCATGAAACCTCTGACCGGAATTGCCGGGCTTGTAGCTGTTTCCGAATTCCGTCTCCACATCATTGATCAAATCCTGCGGCTTAAACCCTGCCAATAAAGCAGGCGTATACACCACAACCGGTTTGATCGTAGATCCGGGTTGACGCTGCAGCTGTGTCGCATAATTGAAAGCGCGGAATTCACGCTTCTCGCTGCGTGAGCCGACCAGTCCGCGAATGGCGCCCGTCTTTGAATCCAGCACGATGACGGAGCTTTGCAGACCGCCTTTATCGCCCGGGAAATTTTTCTTCTCCATGTACACGGCCTCTGCCGCGTCCTGGACAGCCGGATCGAGATTCGTATAGATCTGGAGACCCGAAGAAAGAATTTCTTGCTCGGACAATTTAGTCTTGCTCAGTGTTTCCTCGATCACGTGATCGACATAACTTGGATATTTGTTCGTGGCCGCAAGCGACGATTGGTCCGTAAGTTTAATCGGCTCGCTCTGAGCCTCATTCTTCTGCTCCGCCGTTATTTTCCCCTGATCCGCCATCAAAGAGAGCACAAGATCACGGCGTTCCTTAGCTTTCTCTATATTGTTCAGGGGTGAATATACATTCGGTGATTTCGGCAGTCCTGCAAGCAGCGCCGCTTCGGCAAGTGTCAATTTCGAAGCATTCTTGTCAAAATAAGTCTGGGAAGCCCGTTCGATTCCCCACGCGCCTCTGCCGTAATAAATATAATTCAAATACAGCTCCAGAATTTGATCCTTGTTGTAATTCTTTTCGATTTTCAAGGCAGCTACGGCTTCATTCACTTTTCTTTCCAGCGTCTGCTCGGAAGAGAATAGCATGACTTTGGCCAGCTGCTGTGTAATGGTACTTCCTCCCTGAACCACATCACCGTTCCGCAAATTCGTATACATGGCGCGGCTAAGGCCCTTAAAATCAATTCCTCCATGCTCATAGAATCGGGAATCTTCCACGGCAATGATGGCATTCTTCAAATTCTCCGGAAAATCAGATAGCGGTATGTACTCCATCCGTGAATTAGTTAATTCCGTTATCAGTTTCTGATTAGCATCGTAAATCCGGAGCGATTGAGGCGGTTCCTGAGACAGTTTGGTGATATCGGTCTGCTCGTACATGGTGAATCCGGTTTTGGCAGCCCAACCGGCTGCTCCAAGACCGATCGTCAGTATACCTATGAAGACAACTCCTGCGATTCTGCGAACCGCTTTCTTTTTCTTTTTTTTGGGCGCCGTAACGGTAGTCTTCTCTAGCTCGGCTTTGTGCTGTGTGTTGGCCATAAGTCCCCCTCCGTCCAACGTCTATGGAAGTTCTCTTTTACCTCTTACCCAACAGCACTCTCCGTCTAAACGCGCAAAAGTAAATAAGCTTCATAACAAAAGAAAAACAGCGTCAGGAGGACGCTGTCATTCATTAGATGAGGAACGTTGCCAGTGGACTCACCCCAAGCTTGCTAAGAGGCTGTAGTGGATTACTTCCGTAATCGAGACTGTAAAATGCAGCTGATACAGCTTAAAAGAGGAATGGTTGAACGGGGAAACAGTAGGCTGCAAAGCAGATTGCCTCTGTTTATTTAGCATTTACGGATGAAGACAGTCCTATGGAGCAGCGGGGACAGCAGCAGTTCCCCCCAGCTGAGCCAGTGCCTGCTTGATAAAAGTATTGTCCACGACCTTCGTAACATCAATTTGCTGCTTAATCGCTTCATTCTCATGCATGAAGTCCGCCGTCGTCTGCTGCGCTTTTATAAACTCATCCGAAATAACGGCGTTCATCGGCTCCGTATTCTCCAGAATTTTCCGCACCGTCTCAGGCTCCAGTTTCTTGGCCTTTGCCAATATCTCTGCCGCTTCATCCGGGTGCTCCTCCATCCATAGGCGTGCCTCTTCATAGGTTTTTAGGAACAGTACCGTTAATTCGGGGTGCTCCTTCGTAAACGCGGTTCGCGCGACCGCAAACCCTGGTCCAAGCAGATTCAGCTCCTCCCCATCGGCAAGGATGCGGGCGCCTGAAGTTTGAACTTCATTGGTGATAAAAGGCTCCCAGACGGCCCATGCGTCTACAGCACCCGAACCAAAGGCCGGCTTAGCCTCATCGGGCTGGAGCTGGACGATCTTGATATCCTTAGGCTGCACACCCGCCTTGGCCAGCGCTCTGTACAAGAAAATCCAGCCGCTGCTTCCTTTGGCTACAGCTACCTTCTTTCCTTTTAAATCCTGGACGGATTGTACCGGACTTCCTTTGGGCAGCAGGATGGCGTTGCCCTTTTTACCGTCCCCGGTAACAGCGATTTCTTTAAAATCCAGATTCGATGCCTGGGCGGCGATAACAGGTCCGTTACCGACCATTCCGAAATCCAGGCGCCCGGCTGTAATCGCTTCAAAATGGGGAGGTCCGCTTTGGAACTCATGCCATTTCACCTCGGCTCCTGCCTTGGCGTATGCTTCCTCGAACCACTTCTTTTCCCTGGCGATCAACAGCGGTCCCAGGCTGTGCTGGATGCCGATGTTAACCACCGTTTTCTCTTTCTTCTGGCCGAGGGAAGCGCCCGACTCTCCTCCGCTTGAAGCCAGCTTAGCGGAACAGCCCATTAACCCCGGCACAATAAGTGCGGCGGCAAGTAAAAGCGACGTATACCGGGTTTTACGTACTTTCAGCATCATGCTCCCCCTTTTATTTCAAAATCAAATGTCACCTTCCTGCGGTCGTTTCAACGATTGTAAAATTCTCGCATCCGCGTCCTTCTTTACACCTCAACGGTGACCTCTTGGTTGGTGTGGTTGGTTTGGTTGGTACGTTGCACCAGCTTTTCCTTAAAAACCGGCAGCAGCAGATCTCCCGTAATTTGAGCCTCTTCCAAGTTAGGATAGCCCGATAAAATAAACGACGAGATTCCAATGTCAACAAACTCAAGAAGCCTGTCCGCTACCTGCCCGGGTGTCCCCACGAATGTCATAGCGCCTCCGCCCCGCAGAATCGAAATTCCGGCCCATAAGTTAGGCCCGATGAGGTATCCATTATCACGCGAGCCTTCCCGGAGCTGATTCTGCCTCTGCTGGTTCGTGGCATCCGTTTCTTTGAAACGGTGGCTGGACCATTCCACCGCTTCCGGCTCCACCTTCGAAATGATTTCCCACGCTTCTTTCCAAGCTTCCTCCTCGGTAGTCCGAACAACAACTTGCGCTCTGAGCCCGTAACGAAGCTCCCGGACCGTCCCCTTCTCAGCTTGTACTTCACTCCGAATCCGCTCGACTTCTTGAATCTGCTCCTCGATCCACGGAAGAGGCTCTGCCCACATCAAGTAGACATCCGAAGTTTCTACGGCGGTTCGTTTGCCAGCCTCAGAACTGCCCCCAAAATAGAGGGGAGGGTGCGGCTGCTGCACAGGCAGCGGCAAGCCCGCCCCGTTCTCCAGCTCATAGTAGCGGCCTTTAAAATTAACTTTCCCGTCGCCGCCATAGTGGTAACCTCCCCCTGCCAGGAACTTCTCTCCGCTTTCATTCGAGCGCGTCCATATGCTTTTGACAATATGAAGGAATTCCCGCGTCCGTTCGTAGCGTTCATCGTGCGCCAGCGCGAGAGGATCTCCCGTAGCCTGCAAATCGCTCGGCGAGCCGCCGGTCACGACGTTAATCAGAGCCCGGCCTCCCGAGATCACATCCAGCGTGGCGGCCATCCGTGCAGCAAGTACGGGAGCGATCAGCCCCGGTCTGAGGGCGACCAGCGGCTTCAGCGTCTTCGTATGCACGGCAATAGAGGAACCGACGATCCATGCATCCAGGCAAGATCCGCCCGTCGGTATCAGTGCAAAAGTAAATCCCGCCTTTTCCGCTGTCTGGGCGACTTCAATCATATAATCAGCGGTCGATTCTCTCTCCGGCTCCACACCTATGTACTTGCCGTCACCGGTCGTGGGGATAAACCAGCCGAACTCCACATCCTGTTTGCCAACTGTCATACTCTTTCACTCCTTATATATTAGTTAACACATGTTTTTACTCGGAATTATAAATAAAAAATTTTGTTTTCATACTTCAGCATCGTGCCTCAAACAACTATTGACAAGAACTGAAGCAATAGCTGCCCCATTCTGCCAACCCTTGTTTTTCCCTCCTTCCCCTGCTGAGAATCAACTCCCGCTTCTGCTGGGCGGACAACAAAAAAGCCGGAAACAACAAGCCATAATCGCTTGTGTCTCCGGCGGTCCGGTAGAGGGCTTCAATTAGATGTACCCCATCTTATCACCGCATATATGGTCTGTCAATACATATCTTACAATTTTAAACAATTGCTTGAATACGTTCTTCTGCCGCCTTGGCATCCTCTGTACGAATCAGAACACCTTGAGATTCATTGACACCGGCTTCGTTCACCTGTACGGTGCACACTTTGCCGATCATCTCTTCCGGTGCATTGAATACGACCTGCAGGTAATTGTCCGTGTAGCCCATCAGCAGTCCGCTGTCTTCCGCGGCACCTTTATACGTGCGCTCCGGAATGACTTCAAGCTGCTTCCCGACAAATTGACGGGCATATTGCAGCTGCATCCGCTCCGACAAATCAATCAGCTCATGAACACGCGCATTCTTGATTTCTTCGTCAACCTGATCCAACATCCGTGCGGCAGGCGTGCCTGTCCGCTTCGAATAAGGGAAGACGTGCATCTCGGAGAATTGCATCTGCTCCATGAACGCATACCCTTCCCGGAACATTTCGTCCGTCTCTCCCGGGAATCCTACAATTACATCCGTCGTTATAGCGGCTCCCGGCATCGCCTTCTGGATCAGCTCGATTTTGCGGCCGTATTCGGCGGTCGTGTACTTGCGGCGCATCCGTGCCAGGACCTGATCATTACCCGCCTGGAGCGGGATGTGAAGATGGCGGCACATTTTATCCGAAGTGTTCAGCACTTCCAGAACCTCATCGGTAATCTGGCTCGCTTCAATGGATGAAATACGGACGCGCTTCAAGCCGTCCACTTTATCCAGATCCCACAACAGGCGTGCCAGGCTGTAGTTCTCGATATCCTCGCCATAGCCTCCGGTATGAATCCCGGTCAGGACAATTTCCTTATAGCCGGCGTCCACCAGCATGTGAGCCTGCTTCACCACGCTTTGCGGTTCACGGCTGCGCATGAGTCCGCGCGACCAAGGAATAATGCAGAAGGTGCAGAAATTGTTGCAGCCTTCCTGGATTTTGAGGAACGCACGGGTCCGGTCCGCAAAATCCGGTACATCCAGCTCTTCGAACTCGCGTGTCTTCATAATGTTGCGAACCGCATTAATCGGCTTGCGCTCATCTTGAAACTGCTTGACAAGGGTCAGAATCTGATCACGGTCTTGTGTACCGATAACCAGATCCACACCCGGAATCGCCATAATTTCAGCCGGCGACGTCTGCGCATAGCAGCCGGTTACCGCCACAATCGCTTCCGGATTACGGCGGACGGCGCGGCGGATCATCTGCCGGCTTTTCTTATCGCCCGTATTCGTAACGGTACATGTATTAATGACGTAAACGTCTGCGGTATGTTCAAAATCGACCTGTTCGTAGCCTTCGTTTTTGAACAGCTGCCAGATCGCTTCCGTATCATAAAAATTCACTTTACATCCTAGGGTATGAAATGCCACTGTTGACATAACTTTATCCTCCCATCTCTCCTGATTCGTATAAGATGCACGTCAAGCCGACCATAGCGGCCGTTTCCGTACGTAGAATTCGCCGTCCCAGCGAAACGGACACGCAGCCCGCCGCTTCCGCTTCCTGGATCTCCTGCTCGCTGAATCCGCCTTCGGGCCCGATAATCAGCAGCAATCTGGCAGGAGCCTGCGCAGATAAGCCCGCTTGCTGTCCCTCGGATAACCGGACACTATGTACAGCTTCACCGGAACCCTCTGCCCTTGCATCGTCAAAATAACGCCGGATAGCCGTACCGATTCCGAATCCGTCTTCTTTCTCATAACAGATCCAGGCCCCGCTTGTTTCTGACGCACGCTGAAGAAGATTCTTCCAGGACAGCACGGGCTCGATAACCGGAACACGGTTCCGGTGCGCTTGCTCCGCTGCTTCCTTGGCAATCTTACTCCAGCGCTCCGTGCGCTTCGCTTCTTTCTTCGCATCGTATTGAACGACCGTCCGCTCCGATACGAACGGCAGAAAACGAGCCGCGCCAATCTCGGTCCCCTTCTGGATGACCGTCTCCATTTTATCGCCTTTCGGCAGACTTTGCGCAATCCATACTTCTACAGCAGGTTCCGCTGTCATCGCCAGAATTTCGACAATTTTCGCCTCGACCTTATTCTTATCCACAGCTGTAACTTCAACAAGAACTTCCCGGCTGACCCCATCGCTGCAAATACAGCGGTCGCCTTCTTCGGCGCGCATAACACGCGCAAGATGGTGAGCATCGTCACCCGTTATCTGGACTGTATCCTCGCCGAAATTCTGAGCGGGAACAAAATATCTTTGCATTGCGGCCACTCTTTCTTTGTCAGGACTCAAAAAAGCATACATTTTATCTTACAATGTTCTTGCTTCAAAAGCTACCTTTGGGGGTAATTTCATGGGTCATTTGGAATTGCATCTTTGTAACAGCAAAGCGTGTATGCACCTGATTTTCCCATTAACAAGGTTGCTTCCCGGTGTAAGAAAAACTCCGCCCGGCCTATCGTTACAAACCGCCGGAAACACGGAACAGCTGCTCAACGGGTATCCTGAAGCCGAAGATACTGCTTAATGCTGTATTAAAGCCTGCAATAATATCATACTGGAGCGCAAAAATCGGTCCCAGCGTAACCCGGTACAGAGGCTCGATAAATACCAGCAGCAGAAGTACAATCATCCCCCACTGTTCATACTGGCGCATTTTCTCACGTCCGGCAACCGGCAGCACATCCTCCAGAATCCGGTAGCCGTCCAGCGGCGGGACAGGCAGCAGATTCAGAATAAAGAGTACAATATTGATTTGGACTAACAGGACCAAGAAGAGAAGAGCCGCTTTCTGTGTACCCGTCGACCATGTCTCAATGCCGCCAAAAGTCCACAGCAGGTACAGGATAAGCAGGCCGATAAAAGCCATCACCAGATTGCTGAGCGGACCGACGGCACTGACGATCACGCCCATAAGCCGGGGCTTCTTAAAGTTGGAACGGCGCACAGGCACCGGCTTGGCCCAACCGAAACCCACGAGGATAAACACAATGGTTCCGAATACATCCAGATGAACACGCGGGTTCAGTGTGACCCGGCCTTCGTTGTAAGCCGTAGAGTCTCCGAACTTATAGGCCGAATACGCATGCGCGAATTCGTGTACCGTGAACGCAAGGATGAGCACGAGCAGTACAAAAGGAATAACATCAAAACCGTATGCGAGCAAGTTAGTCCACCTACCTCTTCCGTGCTACCATCGCTACCCATTCTCCGTCACGGCGGACCGCCTCGACCTCGAAACCGGCAGCCAGCAGGCCGTTTTCTACATCCTTTTCCTTGCTTTGTATAACGCCGGATACGACATAGTATCCATCTGGTGTAAGCACTTTGTATACATCGTCCACGAAGAGCAGAATGACTTCCGCCAATATATTGGCGACCACGATTTTCACAGGCAGGGTAACTCCCAGGTCCGCTCCGTGGCCTGCTTCACTCTCTTTGAATACTTGCAGCAAATCGCTCAGCTTGACATGAATCCGGTCATCCAGGCCGTTAAGGACGGCATTCTCGCTTGCACTGGCTACGGCTACAGGGTCGAGATCCACCGCAAGAACGCTCCGTGCTCCAAGCTTGGCAGCCGCGATCGCCAGAATTCCCGAGCCCGTACCGACATCAATAACGTCTTCGCCGCCTTGAATCACCTCTTCAAGTGTTTTGAGGCACAGGGAAGTAGTAGCATGCGTCCCGGTTCCGAAAGCCATGCCCGGATCGAGTTCCAGAATTAATTCTTCCGGAGATGCTTCATATTCTTCCCAAGTCGGCTTAATCGTTAAACGCTCCGTAATGCGGGTCGGCTTAAAATACTGTTTCCATGCATTCGCCCAATCCTCTTCATCCACTTCCCGCAGTCCGTAAGCCGGTGTTCCGATATCAATCCCGAACTCCGTCAACCCTTCAACCAGCTGCTTCAGTTCGGTCATAATGGCCTCCAGAGGCGAACCCTCAAGGAAGTACCCTTTAATCTCTGCAAATCCTTCCGGAATATCATTGAGCGGGTGCTCGTAAAACTGTCCCATCGAAGTATCCCGCTGTTTATTTAAAGTACCTGATTCTTCGATTGAAACGCCTCCGGCCCCAAATTCATGAAGGAAATTGGAAATCATTTCGGTCGCTTGTTCGGTTGTATATACGGTTATTTCATGCCAACGCATCGTCATCTTGTCCCCCTTGCGGATTCTGCTTTCTATCCGCTTACATATCTAGCTATTGTACACTACTTTACATGCCCGGTAAAACTTGCTTCCGCTCTTTTTTCGCATAAAAAAAGGAACACCTGCGTCCGCCCTTAAAGAGGGAGGGTGCTCCATTTCCATCCGGTTCCAACACTCTGCCACATTCAATATCATAAACAGCTGTGACGGCCGTATACAGGCGGCCGCTCAAAGCCGTACCTACCACTCCCGGTTCATAAAGCCGGCTGCACTCAGCCTCACTACAAACACCCGCATTCAGCACGTTACTCGCATCCCTCGGTATTCAGAGCCTCGGGCCGCAGCGTTGTGGAATGCCGGTGATTCCCGCACAGAATCAGGCAGGCCCGCCGGCGCGGCCAACCCAGCCGTTCACCCGCAGCCGGATGCGGCTTGGCTGGCAAAACTAAGGTCCCGTCCACTCATATGGACGGGACCTTGGAGCTGCGGGGCTCTCAAATCTCGCCCCCGCACTGCTCAATAACGCGCACCGCCAGAGGCCGGGTGCTCTCCTCCACCACGACCGTCAGCAGGATATCCCTGCCGGTCGGCATTCCCTGACCGCCATCGCTCATTCCGCTCGCGGTCGTATCCGACGCGCCTAGAATACCCGCGTCAGGACTGAACCACTCGGCAGCCTGCGTCAGATTGCCAAGGCTGGCAAAGTCTCCGCTCAGCGGGTTCATCACCTGCTGGACGTCGTTTCCCTGATAGCGGTCGATCCGATCGATCTGAAGATCGATCGCACGCAGCGCTCTCAGTTTAGCGGCCGCCGCTTCCGCCTCCTCCGGCGATTTGAAAGCCGCCAGAATGCTCTCCTCGCTCATTCGCTGATCCGCTCCTGGCGGCTGTCGGCCGCTTCCGCACGCTGCAGCGCTTCGAGGTCTTCCGCATCCGCCAGTTCTGCGCTGAATTCGACATCCTCGCTCTTCCCGATCGGAAGCTCGTTCTCTTGATTCTGCTTCTCATTGCGATTGTTGCTCATGACAATGGCCTCCTTTATGACAAACTACCCAGTAGCATGCTTAAAGGAGACCATTCTTATTCGCTCCGAGTGCGTCTTAGACGCCTCATAATCACGGTGCCGGGACTGAATCAATGCTCATTACCCGGTGTCTGTACGGACGGATGAAGCGGATATGCCTGTTTCTTCCTTTTAAACAAGAACATGCCGCCATCCCACTTAGCTGTTCGCCTCGGAATCGTCCATTCTCATTTTACCGACATCGCGTTTGACAACCGTAATCAAATAAATCAGATATGCGGCTCCTACCGCTGTCCAAATCAAGCCCAAAGTCATCGAATGACTATCGAGATGAGTCCAGATATAAGCCACGAAGCCCGCGCCAATCAGCGGTGAAATCAGATACCGTACATAATCCATCGCACTTCTTTGCTTCTTTTTGAACACATAATGAATAATAACCGTAAGGTTTACGAATGTGAACGCGATCAGGGCGCCGAAGTTGATGAACGAAGTCGCTGTGACCAGATCCAGTTTCAGAGCAGTCAGCGACAAGCAGCCGATAATGAGCACGTTATATACAGGCGTGCCGTTCCTGGGATGAACATACCCGAAAATTTTCTTGGGCAGATAATGATCGCGCCCCATCGCGTACAGCAGCCTCGTCACACTCGTCAAAGACACCAGACCGGACGCAAGCGTGGACGATAAAGCCGCCGCCAGGAATACAAGCTGAAATACTTTGCCGCCGATAAAGAGTGCAATTTCAGGAGAAGCCGCTTCCGGATCTTCGAAAACGGAGGTGTCCGGGAAGAGAGATTGTGTAAAATAGGATGCCGTCATGAACAAAATCCCGCCGAGCATCGCAACGAGAATAATGGCGCGCGGCGTATTCTTGACCGGATCGACCGTTTCTTCCGTCAACGTGGATACGGCGTCAAAGCCGAGGAAAGCAAAACACAATATAGACGCGCCCACAAGAAGAGCCGGCAGCGATAAATCCGGACCATAGAAAGGCTGTGCCGAGAACACCTGTCCGGCTCCATCTCCATTCATCAGGCCTCGTATGGCAAGTGCTGCGAATAAGAGCACGACTACGATCTGGAACAAGACTAAGAAAGTATTTACCGAAGCCGTAATTTTGATCTTCAGCAAATTGAGGACGGTAATGAACAATACAAAACCGACAATCCAGATCCACTCGGGAATCCCCGGGAATACCGCGGACAAATAAATGCCGGTTAAGAGCGCATTGATCATCGGCAGGAACAAATAATCAAGCAGTGCAGCCCAGCCTACCAGAAACCCGGCATAGGGATGAATCGTATTCCGGGTGTACGCATATGCAGATCCCGCGGTCGGATACACACGGACCATTTTACCGTAACTTGAAGCCGTAAAAAGAATCGCTAACAAAGTCAGGGCATAGGCGGCCGGAACGTGTCCGCCCGTTTCTTCCGATACGATCCCATACGTATCAAATACCGCCATCGGCGCCATATATCCCAAACCGATAACAACAATGTGCCATAGCTTCAAAGTTCGCTGAAGTTCCACTTGTCGGTTCAATCGAAGCTCTCCTTTATAGATGAAAATGTGTATATCTGCACAAATTATTCTGACTAGAATATAGATACAACGTATTATTATACATGAAATCGCATGCTTATCTAGCGTTACTTTTTAACCCTTGCACCTTTAATAAGCACACGCCAAAAAGCACCCTTTCATGCCCGTTGAAAGGGGATGAAAGGGTGCTTCTCCAGTACTGCCTGCTTCCGCAGCATTAGTCACCGCGGAAAGCTTTGCGCATCTTATCAAAGAACGATTCCTGATGTTCTTTGGTATCCTCTCCGCTCATCTTGGCGAAATCACGGAGCAGATCTTTCTGTTCGTCTGTCAGATTCTTCGGTGTGACGATGACGACTCTCACGTGCTGGTCGCCCTGTCCATAACCGCGAAGCTTCGGAACACCTTTGCCGCGAAGACGGAAGTACGTGCCCGTATCCGTGCCCGCCGGAATCTTCAGCTTCACTTTCTCTGTCAGCGTCGGCACTTCGACTTCAGCGCCAAGCGCCGCCTGTACGAAAGTCAACGGCATATCGAGATAGATGTCGTCATCGCGGCGCTCGAAATATTCGTGCGCTTTGACATGAATCACGACGTACAGATCACCTGCCGGACCGCCGCGTGTACCGCTTTCGCCTTCACCGCTTACGCGCAGCTGTGCGCCGTCGTCCACGCCTGCCGGAATTTTGATGTGTATTTTGCGCTGCTTCTTAATTTTCCCCGATCCGCCGCAATCGCTGCATTTATGGCGGATAGTTTTGCCTTGCCCGTTACAGTTGGAGCAAGGACGGCGGTTTACAATACGGCCAAACGGCGTATTCTGCACCACTTCCTGCTGACCCGAACCCGAGCAGACCGTACAGGTCTCCGGCTTAGTGCCCGGTTTGGCTCCTGAACCGGAACACTTGTCACAATCTTCGGTACGCGGAATCTGCAGATCCAGTTCCTTGCCGAATACCGCTTCTTTGAATTCAATTTGCAAGTTATATTGCAAGTCGCTTCCCCGCTGCGGGGCATTCGGATTACGGCGTCCGCCTCCGCCGCCGAAGAACATATCAAAGATATCGCCGAAACCGCCGCCGCCAAAGTCAGCTCCGCCGCCCATGCCCTGATTCGGATCTACATGCCCGAAACGGTCATAGGTTGATCGTTTCTGATCGTCGCTGAGTATGTCGTAGGCTTCTTTCGCTTCTTTAAACTTCGTTTCTGCATCATCCGCTTTGTTAACATCCGGATGGTATTGACGCGCCAATTTGCGGTAAGCTTTCTTAACGTCTTCCGCAGACGCGTCTTTACTGACGCCCAACACTTCATAATAGTCCCGTTTACTCATGCTCCACCCCCACTAAAAAACGTACCCGACTCCGCGGCGCCCTAACACAGGGAAAGTCAAAGCCGTCAAGACGGCTTTGACTTCTCTTCTGTAACAGACGTTCTACGGCGCGGTTTACTTCTTGTCTTCGTCTACAACTTCGTAATCTGCGTCTACAACGTTGTCTTTCTTGCCTGCATCGGCTGCGCCGGCAGGTCCTGCACCTTGCTCTTGCTGAGCTGCTTGCTCATACAGTTTAACAGACAATTGCTGAACAATTTCAGTCAATTCTTCAGTCGCAGCTTTGATCGTCTCCAGATCATTGCCTTCCAGCGCCTGTTTCACTTTTTCTTTCGCCGCATTGGTTTTGTCGATTTCAGCCTGGTCTACTTTATCTCCCAGATCCTTGATCACTTTGTCAGCGGAGTATACCAGCTGGTCCGCTCCGTTGCGAACTTCGACGAGTTCTTTGCGGAGGCGGTCTTCTTCAGCATGAGCCTCTGCATCCTTCATCATTTTATCGATTTCATCGTCGCTCAGGCCGCTTGAAGACGTGATCGTAATTTTCTGGCTCTTACCTGTTCCCTTATCAAGAGCCGATACATTTACGATACCGTTGGCATCGATATCGAAGGTAACTTCGACTTGCGGAATGCCGCGCGGTGCCGGAGGAATATCTCCAAGCATGAAGCGTCCGAGTGTTTTGTTGTCATTAGCCATAGCGCGTTCGCCTTGCAGAACGTGAATTTCTACGCTCGTCTGGTTATCCGCATAGGTCGTGTATACTTGCGATTTGCTCGTCGGAATGGTCGTGTTGCGGTCGATCATCTTCGTGAATACACCGCCCGCCGTTTCGATACCAAGGGACAGAGGCGTTACGTCCAGCAGGACAACGTCTTTTACGTCGCCAGTCAGAACGCCGGCTTGAACAGCAGCGCCCAGGGCAACTACTTCGTCCGGATTCACGCCTTTGTGCGGATCTTTGCCGATCAATTTCTTAACAGCTTCCACTACAGCCGGGATACGTGTCGAACCGCCGACAAGAACAACCTTGTCAATCTGGTTCGGGGATAATCCAGCGTCACTAAGCGCTTGACGGGTAGGTCCGAGTGTTCTCTCAACGAGTCCAGCGGACAATTCTTCGAACTTCGCACGTGTCAGGTTAAGCTCCAAGTGCTGCGGCACGCCGTCTACTACTGTAATGAACGGCAGGGAGATCGTCGTTGTAAGAACTCCGGAAAGCTCTTTCTTCGCTTTCTCGGCAGCATCCTTCAAACGTTGTACAGCCGCTTTGTCTTTGCTGAGGTCGATGCCGTGCTCTTTTTTAAATTCGCTCGACAAGTATTCGATGATGACTTGGTCAAAATCATCTCCGCCCAGGCTGTTGTCGCCGCTTGTCGCTTTTACTTCGAAGAAGCCGTCGCCGAGCTCAAGGATAGATACGTCGAACGTACCGCCACCCAGGTCATAGACCAGAATTGTCTGATCTTCAGATTTCTCCATACCGTAAGCAAGCGCAGCTGCTGTAGGCTCATTGACAATACGCAGAACTTCCAGACCTGCGATTTTACCCGCGTCTTTAGTAGCTTGGCGCTGGCTGTCGTTGAAATAAGCAGGTACCGTAATAACGGCTTGCGTTACTGTAGTGCCCAGGTATGCTTCCGCATCGGCTTTAAGCTTCTGCAGGATGATAGCGGAGATTTCTTGCGGCGTGAAGTCATTGCCGTCGATCGTTTCCTTGTGGTTCGTACCCATGTGACGCTTGATGGACATAACCGTACGATCCGGATTCGTAATAGACTGGCGTTTAGCCGTCTCGCCGACAACACGTTCGCCGTCTTTCTTAAAACCTACTACGGACGGGGTTGTACGATTGCCTTCCGGGTTAGGAATAACGACTGCCTCGCCGCCTTCCATAACAGCTACGCAAGAGTTGGTGGTTCCTAAGTCAATACCGATTACTTTACTCATGATAAACGAAGTCCTCCTTATAGGGTCATGTGTAGATCTATGTTAAACCGGTGGGCGGGATGTAGTCGGTCTATATTACACGCTCACTTTAACCATGGTCGGACGTATAACTCGGTCCTTGAGCATGTAGCCTTTCTGCATCTCTTCCACTACGATTCCTTCTTCATACTCTTCGGTTTCCACCTGCATAACTGCCTGGTGGAACTCCGGATTAAACGGCTGGCCTACGGCCTGGATCGGCGTAAGACCTTCCTGGGTCATTAATTGCTCCAGCTGGCGATACACCATCTCAATCCCTTTGGCCAAGGCTTCGAAATCTTGTGTTTCCCGGCTGGAAAGAAGGGCGCGGTCAAAGTTGTCGATAACCGGCAACAGCTGCTCAATCAGCTTCAAAGAAGCGTATTTCGCAAACTCTTCCTTCTCCTGTCTGGAACGGCGGCGGAAATTATCGAAATCGGCTTGCGTGCGCAAAAGGCGCTGCTGATTCTCCTCTGCCTGAACGCGAAGTTCCTGCAGTTCGGCATCGCGAGCCGAGGATTGTTCACCGTCTTGCTGAGCAGATTCTTGTCCAGTACCTGCCTCATCAACCGATTCCGCGTGTCCCGCTTCATATGTAGCTTCTGTGTCTGCGGCGTCGGTATTCGGATGGTTATTCTTCGTTTCTTCGGTACTCACTTGTCGTGTTCACCTCCTTAAAAGAGTGGACGGCTGGCTCCAGCCGAACCACGCTTAAGTTTACCCCTCAGGGAGTCTGCATAAACCGGCGTCTGCCCGTGTTATTTATACCAGCGCGAAAGCAGCACTTCCATATTGGAAGACAGATGCTCCAGCAGCCTGATGACTTTGGCATATTCCATCCGGGTCGGACCCAAGATCCCGATCGTCCCGAGCGGTTTGTCGTCAAACGCATACGTAGCGGTAATAAGACTGCAATCATTCATAGCGGCTAAACTGTTCTCAGAACCGATCTTAATTTGCAGACCATTAGGCGATGAGGTCACTAATTTGAAAATAACCGGCGTCTGCTCCAGCAAATCCAAAATGCTTTTCACCTTATCGACGTCCTTGAACTCGGGCTGGGTCAACATATTGGTCGTTCCGCTCAAGAAAATACGGTCCTTCTCATCGTTCTCCAGTACGCTTTCAACCATTGCCAGCAATTCATAATAACCGGACGCATATTTGTTCAGCTCATCGGCTACTTCCGTATACAGCTTCGACTTGAACTGCAGAAGCGGCACTCCTTTGAGCCTTGCATTCAGAAGGTTAACCACCTTCTCGATTTCAGCTACGGGTATTCCCGGAGGAATAGGGACTGTCTTGTTCTCCACATGTCCCGTATTCGTTACGATAATGGCAACCGCGGTCGTGTCGCTAATCGGAATAATCTGCAAATGCTTCAGCGTATTCGTAAACACTTCAGGTCCAAGGACGATGGATGTGTAGTTGGTCAGACCCGATAGCATATTGGCCGTGTGCTGGATAACTTCTTCCATAGCCTGGAGCTTCTCGGCAAAGAAGCGCTTGACCGTCTCTACTTCGTGGGCATCCAGCGAGCCATGCTGCACAAGATGATCGACGTAATAGCGGTAACCCTTGTGAGAAGGAATACGGCCGGCGGACGTATGAGGCTGCTCCAGGAAGCCCAGCTCCTCAAGATCCGACATTTCATTGCGGATCGTCGCGGGGCTGTAACCTACATCACCCCGTTTGGAAATACTGCGTGAGCCAATGGGTTCTGCAGAACGTATATAATCATCGACTATGGCGGTTAAAATCATCTGTTGACGCTCTGTTAGCACAGGTAACTCCTCCTTCTCCTCTTTGGATTTTACACGCTACGCACGCCTAACCGGAACGTCCGGCTGTTGTCCGTTCGTTAGCACTCAACCTTAGCGAGTGCTAAATCATAATACAAAAATAACAGACCTCTCGGTCTGTTGTCAAGTCAATCGAGCTCTCTAAGTACAGCAATTTCGTCACAGCAGTATTGCTTGTTGCAGTGCATGCAGTCGGTCCACACTTTTTCGGGAAAAATATGTTTAGGTACAATGGTAAATCCGTTCTTCTGAAAAAATCGCACCTCGTATGTCAGAGCCATGACTTTGGTAATATTCTGATCTCTCGCTTCTTCCAGCAGACAATCGACGAGCTTAGAGCCGACTCCCTTGCCCTTGTAATCTTCCGATACCCCGAGAGACCGGATCTCCACGAGATTCGCTCCCAGTTTGGTAAGTGAACCGCAGCCGATCAGGACCCCTTCATCTACCGCGACAACAAAAGAATCCAGCTGCTGCTGTACCATCTCTCTGCTGCGGGGAAGCATAATCCCTTGACTCGCATATCCCTGTATCATTTCCACTAATTCGTCCACATCAACTTCGGTTGCTTTCCGGCAAGCTATCGTCATCGCTACTCCCACCATTTCGTGCTGAAAAGTAAAAAAACACCTGTACGAATCATACAAAGCCGTATGTTTATTGAATAAATATACATCAGCTTGCATAATCGCACAAGTGGCATTTTACATAATATTCATCTAAAACGGCGGCTAGTCCCTCAAATCATCTAAAGAAACGCGGCAAATACATCATTGCCGAACAGTATCCCCTTCTCGCTAAGCCGGAGCCTGTCCCCCGCAATTTCCAGCAGTCCTTTGGACGTGAGGCTTGTGACAATAGGCCCGAATTTTTCTTCTATAGAAATACCGAACTGAGCGCGGAAGTCCTCATCTCTAACGCCTTCCAGCAGCCTCAGCCCAACCATCATGAAATCCTCCATGGCCTCTTCACGGGTAACCTCGAAGCGTTCCAGATGAGGCATCGCTTCTTTGGTCTTATTTATATAAGGCTGAACGCCTTTAATGTTGACATGCCGGAAGCCGCCTGCGTATCCGTGCGCTCCGGCGCCGAGTCCATAGTAAGGCTCATTGCGCCAGTAAGTGCGGTTGTGCCGGCTCTCATAACCGTGCTTGGCGAAATTGCTGATCTCATACATCTCATACCCCGCCTGCTTCAGGCGGCGCATAATAAGCAGGTACATCTCCAGCTCCTCATCTTCACTCGGCAGCGGAAGCTGGTTCTTGTTATACATCGTATGGAAAAGCGTATTCTCTTCCACTTTGAGGCTGTATATGGAGTAATGCTTCAGATCGAGTGCAAGTGCTTCATCCAGTGTCTTCTGCATGATTTCGGGCGTCTGCTTGGGCAGGCCGAACATCAGATCAATCGACATGTTGTCAAAACCAAGCTTTGCGGCATTCTCCAGACTGCGGTAGACATCATCCGTGTTATGAATGCGTCCGATTGTCTCCAGCAGCGCGTTATCAAAAGACTGGACACCGAACGAAATCCGGTTGACTCCTCCCTCTTTCATCGCAGCAAGCTTCTCGAGATCGGTCGTACCGGGATTAGCTTCCATCGAGAACTCCAGTTCAGCCTGACGCTCGGGAAAATACGTCCGCACCAGTTTGAGAAAATGAGCCATCTGATCCGGAAGCAGAACGGTAGGTGTTCCTCCGCCGACGAAAATCGTTTCAATTTCTCCGGGCGGCATCGATTTCACCGTAAGCTCCATCTCGCGTTCAAGCCCGTCCAGATAATCCATAACAGGCTGGCCTTTAAGGACATAAGAGTTAAAATCACAGTAATAGCATTTATTCGTGCAAAACGGAATATGAATATAAACCGCCTTTGGGGCGGAATAAAGTGGTTTCATTGCGGGTTGTTCCTTTCCAGTCAAGGTCCGGCTGAAGCCGTTCCTTCATTGTACTACAAAAGCAAACAAGATCGAAGTCAGGATGCTCTGCGTCATAAAAATAAAAATAGGAGCACTAGGCTCCTATTTAAGCTGCTGTAACAGCAGCAGTTTTAGTTGTCGTCGATTTTGAGCACCGCCATGAATGCTTCCTGCGGCACTTCAACGCTGCCGACCTGCTTCATGCGTTTTTTACCTTCCTTCTGCTTCTCCAGAAGTTTCCGTTTACGCGAGATATCGCCGCCGTAACATTTGGCAAGAACGTTCTTGCGCATTGCTTTGACCGTCTCTCGGGAAATAATCTTCTGTCCGATTGCAGCCTGAATCGGCACCTCGAACATTTGACGAGGAATGAGCTCTTTGAGCTTCTCGCATATAATACGGCCGCGGTTATAGGCACTGTCGCGATGTACGATGAATGACAGAGCATCGACCTGTTCGGCATTCAGCATGATGTCCATTTTGACGAGGTTCGATTTCTTATAGCCCGAGATCTCGTAATCAAAGGAAGCGTACCCTTTGGTTCGCGATTTCAGCAGATCGAAGAAGTCATATACAATCTCGGCAAGCGGGATATTGTAAGACAGTGTCACCCGGTTCGTATCCAGGTATTCCATGTTCAGAAATTCTCCGCGCTTATTCTGGCAAAGATCCATAATCGCTCCGACATAGTCATTGGGCACAATTACAGACGCCTTAACGTAAGGCTCCTCTACGAAATCAATGCGCTGAGGATCCGGATAGTTCGAAGGGTTGTCGATCTCGACCACATCACCATTGGTCATGGTGATTCGGTAGATAACGCTCGGTGCGGTCGTGATGAGCGGAATGTTAAATTCACGTTCAATCCGTTCCTGGATAATCTCCATATGGAGAAGTCCCAAAAATCCGCAGCGGTAGCCGAACCCGAGTGCTGTAGAAGTCTCCGGCTCATACGTAAGCGAAGCATCGTTGAGCTCCAGCTTCTCAAGCGCATCGCGGAGGTCGTTGTAGTCCGAGGTTTCGATCGGATACAATCCGCAGAATACCATCGGATTGATCTTGCGGTAGCCCGGCAGCGGCTCAAGAGCCGGTTTGGCGGCATTGGTGACGGTATCACCGACACGCGTGTCGCCGACCGTCTTGATGCCTGCCACGATGAAACCGACATCGCCCACATGAAGCTCGTTGACCATGGTCATGCGGGGCATGAAAGCACCGACCTCGATGACTTCAAATGTTTTACCGGTTGCCATCATTTTGATTTTGGAACCTGTCTTGATAGAGCCGTCAACGACACGCACGTACATAATGACGCCTTTGTACGGATCGTAATGCGAGTCAAAAATGAGCGCTTTGAGAGGCTCGTCTGGGTCACCCTGCGGAGCCGGGACCTTCTGGCATACCTGCTCCAGAATTTCCTTGATGCCGATGCCCGCCTTGGCGGAAGCCAGAACGGCATCGCTCGCGTCGAGGCCGATTACATCCTCGACCTCTTGCTTGACACGCTCCGGATCTGCACTCGGCAGGTCAATTTTATTGATAACCGGCAGAATCTCAAGATTGTTGTCCAAGGCCAAATACACGTTAGCCAGTGTCTGGGCTTCGATGCCTTGGGCGGCGTCTACCACGAGAAGGGCGCCTTCGCATGCAGCAAGGCTCCGGGATACTTCATAGGTGAAATCCACATGTCCCGGGGTATCGATGAGATTCAGGATATACTCTTGCCCGTCGTCGGCTTTGTAGTTCAGTCTGACGGCCTGGAGCTTGATGGTAATACCCCGTTCCCGTTCAAGATCCATCTGGTCCAGAACCTGCTCCTGCATCTCACGGGACGACAAAGCCCCGGTGAATTCCAGAATACGGTCTGCCAGCGTTGATTTACCGTGGTCAATATGCGCGATAATCGAAAAGTTTCGAATTTGTTGTTGCCTTTGGCGAATGTCCGTCATGCCTAACCCCCACACAGTTACATACAGTATCTTTTATTATATCAGTCCGGAGGTTCGGCGGCAATGCTTATCCGTTTACACCCTGAATATGCAGGGATTACACTCATTGACCCGGGTGTTCCTCCCTATTTCACAACCCATTCGAACAAGGAAACGACACCGTCCATGCCGGACTGGGCGGTTATTTCCAACAGGTCGCCAAGCTTGTTGCCCAGATGGTTCATGGAGCCGATTTCTTCAGGCCCGCCGGACGTGATAGGACGCGGCGCCGGCGGCGAAGGCTCCGGGGTTGGCTGCACTGCAGCTCCGTTTCTTTGCGGAGCGCGGTTGTCAGCCCCGTTCGTGGCATCTGAATCGGCAGGCATCCCGCTGCGTGCGCCGGCGGAACTGGCCGGCACCGATACGCCGCCCCGGGGCACGGCCCTGATGGCCGTCTCCCCGGCAGAAGGACTTCCATCCGCAGATGGACCCGCCGCCCGCCCGCCTGAGACAGACGAGACCGGCCGGCCTGCGCCGCTCTCCGGCCCTTCAATCCGGTTCATGCCGCGGGAAGCCAGGTCGACTCCGAACATGACGCAGAAACTCAGTACAATCCCATACATAAACAACTTCCAATACCAGCGCGGCATGTTCAGCCCTCCCGTCTTTGTTCCTGCTCATCAGGAATCAAGATTTTTTACCTGCCGGAGCCGTCACTTTCTCCGCATCCATGATAACTTCCGAGATTGATTTGGCGAGCAGCTCCGCAGTCCGGTAGCACTCTTCCAGGGTGTTGTAGGGTCCGCCGATTTCGACAAGCACACTGTTCGGGGAAAAATTCTGATTGTATACGCCGTTCACTTCATGTCCCGCTTTAGCGTGAATCCCTTTGGAAATCCCGGGCATCTTGCCTTCTAAGATGTCATGAATTTTGCCGGCAAAACTCTCATTCTCTTTCCAGTTCGGATTCTCGCCACCGAGAATAAAATAAACCTGGGCATAATCCTTTCCATTCAGGCTGACCGTTGTCCGCTTTCTTTCCTGGGAATCGCGGTGAATGTCGAAGTAGAACTTGAGGTCCGGATGCTTGCCCGCGGCCGCTTCAAGCGTCTTCAAGGAATATTTGTACGAGTACGCATATTTGAAATCCTTGACGGTGCTCGGATAAATCGAATCGGAATGAACCGCCCCGACGCCCTCCTTCTCCAGATATTCCGCAAGTTTCTTGCCGACCAGTGTAACGTTGGTTTTGGCATCGTACGCCTTATCCGGGTCCGTCACTCCCTTAAGCTCCGGCAGAAACGATTCGTTGCTGTGAGACTGGTAAATAAAAGCTACATTGCGTCCGGGCCCCTTCGGCTTATCCTCTCCCGCTGCGGGAGTCGGTGACGGAGTCGACGCAGGCGGCTCCGCAGCAGCCGCGCCTCCCGTATTCCCGCTCACCACGCCCTCAGCGGGCGTATATTCGACCGGGCCGCTTCCGTCGCTGTCTTTGCCCGTGCGCAGCACAGTGCTCTTCTCAGCCTTCAGACCGGGCACCTCCTGGGCAATGAGACTTTTGGGGTCGCCGGGATTAATATCGGTCAGGAAGCGGACGGCAAAGCTCAACATATTCTGCTGGGAGAAAGTGAATTTGCGGTGATCGTTTCTGAGATGAGGCACCTCTAACCCCAGCATATCCAGAAAAAACTGATTGGAAACCGAGGCTGCCAGTCCTTTCATCGAAGAGACAGGTGAAGTGGACAGCCGGGATTGCAGCATGCTTCCGATACCGAGCAGTACAAACAAAATCAGGGTACATAAGCTGAGTGTAACTGCGGTTTTCCCTATGATTCCGGCACTTTGAAACGTATGGCGAATTTTGCTGAGATTGAAGGTAACGTCTGTTCTTTTCATGGGGATTCCTCCTAGCATTTGGGCTGGTACCTGTCCGGTTTCAGTGATCCGCTTCGTGCGGCAGTGAATCTATCTACTCCCAATCTATGAGCCCGTCCCTTTCGCTAGAACCACTTTTCCCATCAAAATTAGCTGTGCTTCCACGTTAGAGCGCAATCTATCAGATTAAATCCGTGCCATCTCTTGCTTTTGGAATTGGCAAAATACCCCTGGGCCCACCGGTGAGCCGAATGCCATACAAAAAAGAGTATCCGGCACTGCGCTCAGGCAGCACGGGATACTCCTTGAAACCAGTTCAGCTCTGCAATTAATGCGTATAAGCCGCCACATTGCTCGTATCTACCGCATCATGCAGAGCCGCGTTGAGACCCGATGCGATAATATTCGCGATATCTTCGATAAACTCGTCAATTTCCTTCGGCGTCACAAGAAGATCATGTCCGAGCGGGTTCAGCACTTCCCTCACGAGAGCCAGCCGCTCCTGCTCCGGCAAATCATCCAGCATGCCGAGGATATCTTGCGTATTGGAAGTTTGTGAACGGAAATATTGCTGCATCATATCAATGCAGGAATTTACAATGGATGAAGCATACACAACTGTCGGCACGCCAATAGCGATGACCGGGATACCGAGCGTCTCGAACGTGAGGCCTCTTCGCTTATTGCCGATGCCCGAGCCGGGATTGATTCCCGTGTCTGCAATCTGAATGGTCGTGTTCACTCTCTCCAGAGCCTGGGAAGCGAGCGCATCCACCGCGATAATCAGATCCGGGCGCGATTTGTTCACAATACCCTCAACGATCTCGCTGCTCTCGATTCCTGTCGTTCCCAGCACGCCAGGCGCAACCGCACTGACCGGCCGGTAACCGGGACTAACTTGTCCCGGCATCAACTCGAAGTAATGCCGCGTGACCAGGATGTTCTCTACGACAAGCGGTCCGAGTGCATCCGGTGTCACGTTCCAGTTCCCCAATCCTACAACCAGTATTTTAGAATCCGGAGTAATCCCGGCATTTTGCAGATACTGCTCGAAGACCTGGGCGAATTTTGTAGCTACGCGGTCTTGCAGCTGGGAATCCTTCTTGCGAAGCTCCGGCACTTCAATCGTCAGATACCGTCCCGGCATTTTGCCGATTGCACGCGCTCCTTCATCTGTCGTAACCTGAATGTTCGTGATCCGAATGCCGCCGTCTTCAGTTATCTCCGAAATAACTCCCGGTATTTCCGTGCTTCTTCTCGCTTCCGCCACCAAGTCTCTGGCTTCAAGCGCCAAATCGGTTCTCACGGTATAAGCGCTAAGATCCGCCATTGATCATTCCTCCTGTTACGGGCTACAGCCCTCTCGCGTGCCTATAGTGTGCGGACGACAGCCAGAAATTATTCAATATTTCTACCGGAACCGGGCAATTTCGCGCTCTCCGGAAAGCTAGATAGAAGCTATTGATTTTTAAAAGTAGCCGTGTTAAACTACATAGAGTTGTCAACAATCATGGAAAACGTTCGATTGTGTACCTGAAGTAGGAGGTGAATGTCAATGCCAAACATCAAATCCGCGATCAAAAGAGTTAAAGTAAGTGAGAAACGTCGCCTGCGCAATGCTTCCGACAAGTCCGCTCTTCGTACAGCTGTTAAAGCTTTCGAAACGACGGTTGCCAGCAATAACGTAGAATCCGCTAAAGAAGCTCTGATCAACGCGTCCAAGAAATTGGACAAAGCAGCTTCCAAAGGATTAATCCATAAAAATGCCGCTAGCCGCAAGAAGTCCCGTTTAGCGAAGAAGCTTAACGCACTTTCCGCACAAGGCTAATAAGCATTACCTACACATAGGTGACGAGAAGACCGGATTCCCCAAGGGACCCGGTCTTTTTTTAATTTCTTAAAGTTAAGCAACTGGCAATAAAAATAATTAGGAAAGAAGGGATTATAATGAGCAAGTCCTCCATTAGGAAGCGGCTCACACTTCTTGGCACCTTATTATTTGCCACAGGTCTGGCCTTCAGGATTATTGAAGAACTTATTCCCTACAGAACTATAAGTATTATTGGAATGATTGCGGGCATCATCCTCATTCTTATCTCTAATTTTTACAGAGAACAAAGAAGCAGGGACTAAACCCGGCTTCTTTGTTCAAGCATTTATATAACAGTCGATTCTAACCCAGCGTCCTGCACAAGCTCCGTAACATCGTCCGTTCCATAGCCCGTAGACTGCTGTACATAACCAAGATTATAGGCTATCAGATCACCTCGTTTAGAAGACGTCTACAGTACATGGCGAACCTTATACTGCCAGCCCCAGCAGAAACAGCTCCAAGCCGAGCACCTTGTCAATTCCGCCGCTTTTCATTTTAAAATCCAAATCTGAGAGCTGGGAAATGATGCGGCTCAGCTTCTCCGTGTCATAGGCTCTTGCCTGCCCTTCAGCTACTTTGACCGCATAGGGGTGAAGACCAAGCTGTCCGGCTATCTGCTGATGAGAATAACTCTGCTTGCTGAGCTCCTTAACCTGAAGCATAATGCGGAACTGGCGGGCCATCAGCATGACAATTTTGATAGGTTCTTCTCTTTGCTTAAGCAGTTCTTCCAGCAGAGCGAAAGCTTTATCAAGACGAAGCTGCACAACCTGCTCGATCAGAATGAATACATTCTGTTCCGTGCTGCGCACGACTAGCGCTTCAATCAGCTCTTCCGTAACCGTTCCGCCACGGCCCACATTCAGTGCAATCTTCTCCATCTCGGCCGCTAAAGTCTGAAGATGCCCACCGGTATACAGAATAAGCTGCTCGGCGGCCCGATCCGTCAAAGTGACATCTTCTCGCTTGGCCTCTCGGCGCACCCACTGCTGGAGCTCTTCCGCCGTTAACGGCAGGCACGGCACCAGTACATTCTTCTCCTTCAGGAGCTTCACGATCTTCTTCCGCTCATCCAGCTTGTCCGCCTGGACCATAAAAATAAGCACCGTATAGTCAACAGGCGACTGAAGGTATTCCGTCAGACGATCAAGCTGATGCTCGACCTTCCCGCTATCTTTGCTTCCTGTAAAAAACTGCGCATTCCCTGCCGTAATTAATTTGCGCGGGACCATGAACGGAAGTGTCTCAGCGTCCGCAATAACACTCTGGACAGAAGTCTCTGCCAAATCATATTTGCTGACCGCAAAGTCACGATGCTCAGGCTCGATCATTTTATCTGAAATTCTCCGAATAAACTGCCGGATCAGGTACGACTCGCTTCCGTAACATACATAAACCGGCTCGAACCGGCCTTCGTCTATTTGTTTTAATGCTTGTTTGTATTCCATCTGTTCGTTCCCCTCTTCGGTATCCCTTATCCCCCATCTTACCAATGACAAAGGGATTACGTCAAAACGGTTTCCCGTCTTGCCGTAATCCCTGTGCCCGAGCAGAAGAAGAACATGCTGCCTCCGCATACAACCGTTTGGAAGGCATCTATTTGAACACGGAAAAAAAGCTCTAGAAACTTTTTGTCCCGTGGCTGTCATGATGCTTAGCACCCGTATCTCTTCTGATCTCCGTGCTTTAAATGGAGTGCCTTGTTAATTCAGCATACGCTCTATCGAATGAATTGTGCGCGTCCCAAAAAAAAGAAGCACACCCTATTGAGTGCGCTCCTGCTTTGTTTTGAGGGATACAATAAAAGTTTGCTGCTGGTCACCGCTTGTAACCTGATAAGTTAACTCGTCGTTGCCTTTCCAGCCCACTATCTTAACTGCATCCGTTTCTTTCCATTGCTTATCCGAAACGTATACGGGAGCTCCGCCGGCTGTAAGAATGGTTAACCTGCCCTCATCAAATGCAGCGGTTAATTTCTTATCCGGCGATAATCCGGCATTCTGCTGAGCCGTCAGGGGTGTTCCCTTATCCGTATCCGGCTCTTTGGTAGCGATTTGACCGCCGCCATCCGCTTCCCCTACAACAGGGGTAGAGCCGGTGGTAGGAGCAGGTGTGGTCTGGCTGCCAGTGTTTTTAGAAATTCCTTTGTCCCCGTTATCATGAGTAGCGGGAGGCGTTGGCGTAACCGCTGAACTAGGCGGCGGCGTTGTGACACTGCCGCCCGGTGACGCCTCATTAGCAGCCTTTGTATCCGATGACGTGCTGCCAGGAGTACCGGCAGACTGGTCGGCATCTTTATCCGAAGAACGCGAATCCGGGGCTTTTACTCCGTTATCCGCTGGTACAGGTGATTCCTTAACGGAACCTGCAGCTGTCTGGGCGGGAGTGTCCGTGTTCGACTGTGCCGCCTTGTTCTTATCGCTATTCTGATCCGAAACCGCTGTAGATGAAGCATCCGGCAACGGACTCGTTCCGATCTCCGATGATTTCTCGCTGACGCCAAAAGGATTCAGCAAACCTTCCGCATCGGAACGAACCGGGCCCTGCGTATTAAACGCAAAAAATCCGAGTACGAAACTAGCCGCTACCACACCACTCACGGTCTTCCATGAAACGGCGGCAGTTATACGGCGCTTCCAAGGAAGCGGCTGCGGGGAACGCGGGGAGCGATCATGGATATGCGAGAGACCGGCTGCCTCTTCACGGCCTCCCTTCTTCAGCTCCTGATCCAACTGCTCAAGCTGCGGCAGAATAGAATCGACGATACTGAACGATGGTCTGACCTTCGGCAAGTTCTCAAGCTCCCTGGACAACATACGCAGCCGCTGCAGCATGGCGCTGCATTCCGGACACTGCTGTGTGTGCTGAGTCAGGCGTTGCCGCTCAAGATCATTTAAATCTCCATCAAGATCTCTCTGCATGAGTTCCTTCACCTCTTTGCAATTCATCCCCGTACACCTCCTTTCTGATAGTCTTGGAGTAACCCTTGAAGCTGTTGTCTCGCCCGAAACAAGTAAGATTTTACCGTGTTGAGCGGAAGTCCCAAACAGTCCGCAATCTCGTGATACGAGAAGTCCTGCAAATATCGCAAAACGACGACCGAACGGTGATGATCCGGAAGTTTCTCAATCGCATCTTTAATATCCTTAGCCAAGTATCCGATCATGACCTCGTCTTCAACGTCCCTGGGGGTAGTGAACGTCATTTCGTATTCATCAATCGATACGGTCGGCTTCGTCTTGCGGAATTTGTCGATACAGATATTCGTCACAATACGCTGCACCCATGTCTTAAAGAGAGCCTTCTCTTCATAAGATTGGATTTTCGTATAAATACGAATCAGCGCTTCCTGCGATGCATCGAGGGCGTCCTGCTCATTACCAAGCAAATAATATGCCGTGCGGTAGACGTGGGTCTCAATTTCTCTCAATATTCCGACAAGCGCTTCCCGGTCACCCGATTGAGCCGCTTTTACCAGTTCGGGCGCTACCACAAGAATCCCCCTCTCCTGCAACTATACAGACGGTTTTATATTCATGAATGTTGCAACATATACATAAATTTAGGACTTTCATTCTAATAGGATATCAAAAAAGAGACTACAGGTATACTTAAACCGGAGAAAATTTACATAATGGGAAATGTCAGAGAAAACTATTCTCCTGTCCTGCCTCTCTTCCGTTAGTACGGTGTTCAAATAAACATTACTTATTTAAGTGTAACAGAGTATTATTTCAAAACTATTTCACAAGAACAAGCATCCCTATGGAAAAACAGGTATCGGATCCCGCGCAAACTTGGTACGGGCAAATATTTCGTTTTTTCGGATAATCAGCTGAATTTCCCCGGAAAGATCTGTGCGGTACGCTGCTATCCCATGCTGTTCAAGTCTATTCATAACATCCTCAGACGGGTGCTTGTATCTGTTATTGACTCCTGCTGAAATGATGGCCCATCGCGGATTCCAGTACTCAAGCCACTGCTCGCTGGTTGATGTCTTGCTTCCGTGATGAGCAACTTTCAGAACATCTATAGGCGCAGTCTTCCCTATATCTGCCGAAGAAGAACCGGCCGGCGCAGACTGTACATATTTTTTTGTATGATTCTGAAGAGAATCCAATACACTTCGTTCTGCATCCAGCTCCATATCACCGGTAAATAACCAGCGAGTGCCCAGTATCGTCATAAGAAATGCGACAGAATATCCATTCTGCTCACTGGACAAAAGAACGCTTTCTTTTGAGTCTTCCCGTAAATCTTGAAAAGAGGAATCGGCAAGCTCTTTCCCCGCCGTATCCGGTTCCTTCTGCACATGCGTTTCATTCGTATCTCTTGGTTGTTCTATGTATGGAGAAAAATTCGGAGAAAGAAAATCGATCCGGGTATCGTGGCCGATTTGCAGACTTTTACCGTAGGATGCCGCCAAGAGCGGAATATTCTTATCCATAGCAGATCGATAAAGCTTTTCTATCTGCCCGTTATGTTTGTAAGTGCCATTGAAAATAAATTGTTTTACAGGAATCCCATCCAGCACCGCTTGAAGTCCTCCGCTGTGGTCCTGGTCGGCATGCGTGAGAATAACGGCATCCAGTTGATGCACCCCGCGTTTTTTGAGAAGAGGCACCAGAAGCTTCTTGCCAACCTCGAACGGGTCCCTGCGCTGCTTCCATTCCTCACCGCCTTTGCCAAACGTAACTGTCCCGCCGCCATCCACCAGTATAAACTTACGCTCGGGAGACCGGATCAGAATACTGTCGCCCTGTCCCACATCAATCATATCCACATAGGCGGTCCGGTCCCAGCGGTCCGGTGTGTATCCGTAGAAAAGTAAAGCCAGCCAGCATAAAGCCAAGATGGCGGAAACTGCGGCATACTTTCGGATTCCGAACCCATTCTTAAAGCTTCTGTTTAAATATACAACGAACGGCTTGTCATGTAAAAAGCAGCGGCTGTGCCTAATCCCCTTCAGCTCCGAATCTCCGGCCAAATACTCCGATTCACTCGTAGAAACATCAGAGAAAAAGCCGGATTTCAAAGATGATGCACGTATGAAATTACCTTCATGAGCAGGTCTAGCGGCGGACAGGGCTCCGGCAGCAGTTCCATGTCTTGAATCTTCACGGATTACCATTGCCAATGAAGGTGACAGGCCAGGGCTTTGATTGTTAACGGGAATATGAAGCATAGGACCCGCGCCTGAGCCTTCATCCCGCATTTTCAAATATTTCTGAAGCGATAAGCACAGCAGAGCCAGAAGAGAAAAATACATCAACATCCATAAAAGAGACGGGGACGGCCAGATGGTCTGAAACCCCTCCCACTGATCCAGCCACTGCACAACTCCAAATACCATTTCATTCACTCGTTCGGTAACCCAAGCGACCGTGCGTCCTGCAGGCGCGAACAGAAGTCCAGTGATCATCGCGATCAGACCGGCCGGAAAAATAACAAGGCTGAAAACGGGCACCAGTACGGCATTGGCCAGCCAAGAAAGCAAAGAAAACTGATTGAAGTAGTAAATGGATACTGGAAAAGAAGCAAGCTGGGATACGATTGTGATGGCCAGCGTGTTACGGAGCAGCGCATTTTTTACGGGGAGAAGAAGAGTAACGCGGGGAACACCGACAATCAAACCGAGTGTAACCAGGAACGAAAGCTGGAAGCTGACATCGAGAAGATAATACGGATTCCATAGCAGCAATGCCCAACCGACCAGACACGCAATTTGAAGGACATCCTTCTCACGGTTTTTGCGGACTGCAAACAGTCCGATCATGGTCATGAGTCCTGCCCTTACGATAGACGGCGAGGCACCTGTAATTAAAATATAAAAGGGCAGCAAAAGTGCGGTAATCAGCAGGTAAGTTTCTTTGGCGAGGCCCAGCCGTTTCAAAATCCAGATCAGCACACCGATAAAAACAGCCACATTAAGCCCGGAGATGGCCAATATGTGCGTGAGGCCGAGGTTCGAGAACTGCACGTAGCGGTCCGGGTCCATATCATCCGTGAGTCCGATCAGCATGCTTTTCATAAATCCGGCATGAGCCGCGGTGAAAAGCATATCGATCCGGCCGCCAAGAAACGAGCGCAGCTCGTCCGAGCCCCGCAGCAGCCGGTCGCTTAGCTGCTGCATGCCTCCTCCCGCGTATAATGCCGCGGGGGGAGTATGATTCACCTGCTCCGTCCCCTTGGCGGTTAGCAGCCAATGAATCTCTTGCTGCCGCAGATAACGGCGGTAATCGAATCCGCCGAAATTGCGCGCGGCGGCCGGCTCCTGCACCACGCCCCGCAGCGAGAGCCGGTCCCCCCTCCGCCAGGATGCGGCGGCGGTCTGCTCCTCCGGGCTCAGCAGGCGCAGGTTCACCTGCATGCGCTCACCCGGAGGAGTCTCCGCGGCGGCTCCTTCCATCTGCGAAACTCGCAGCTGGAAGGAAGCCCTGTCGCCATCGACGGCGACAGGGGTCACAAGCGTGCCCGCCACGGTCACTTCGCTGCCGCTCACGGCAGCGGCAGCAGCGGCGGGCAGCGCCGTCACATTACGCCGGTCGGTGTCGGCGTAATAGCAGCAGGCCGCGGCGGCGATGAGCGCCGCGGCAATCAGGCGGTGCTGCGGCAGGCGCAGCACCAGCACCGCCAGCGCCGCAGCAGCGCACGCTATGCCGGCCCAGATCGTCAGCAGCGGCCATTGCCACTGCATCGCCGCTGCGTAGCCGAGCACCCATAGGACGGCGACCCATACGCCGTCTTTACTAGTCCATACCATTGAATCTATCCCCTCTATGGAGTTTAGTAATCTCTTAAACATTGCTGCATCATAATCCATCAAATGCTGTAGGGCAGCGGTTGCCCGATGAGTCGATGCTGCGTTTGCCTTTAATAGATTCCCCACCCCCGGCAACGAAAGAACCTCCGCTGCTCTGTAAGAGCAGCGGAGGTTCTTCCTCACGCCATTTATACAATCTCATTAATTGACCACTCTGTGATCCGTACCTCTAGGAGGCTCATAATGGTCCATTTGCCGGAAGATAATTCCTCTGGCCGCCATTAGTGCCTGGACTTTCTCACTATCTTTAGGATAAGGGCGATGGTATATGATTTCTTGTACCCCGCTGTTGGCCAGCATGTTCGAGCAGGTCCAGCAAGGCTGATCCGTTACATATACACTCGACCCTTCACGGTCCTCACGGTCTGTAAACAGCAGCAGATTCTGCTCCGCATGAATGGTCCGGATACAGCGCTGCTTGCGGATCATCTCCTCCTTGCCGTCGATGACCTGAAGCTCGAATTCTTCCACCAGCATACAGCCTTCCTCCGAACAGTCCGGAACCCCCATAGGAGCTCCGTTGTAAGCGGTACCCAGAAGCTTCTTCCCTTGAACCAAAACGGTTCCGACCCGTCGGCGGCTGCACTGTGAACGCGTTGATGCCATGTAAGCAATATCCATGAAGTAAGTGTCCCAATCTTTGCGCCCGGTCATCGTCTTCACCTACAGCTGGCTGGCACGGATGGCCTGATCCAAATCATGCAGAATATCGTCGATAGCTTCCGTTCCGATCGACAGACGGATCATTCCCGGCGTTACACCCGCACTGGCTTGCTCATCTTCATTAAGTTGTTGATGAGTGGTGCTCGCAGGGTGAATGATGAGGGACTTGGAATCGCCCACATTCGCAAGGTGCGAGAATAATTTGACATTCTCAATTACCTTGCGGCCTGCTTCGATACCGCCTTTAATCCCGAATGTCATAATGGCGCCTTGGCCATTAGGCAAATATTTCTGCGCCAGCTTGTACGATGAATGGCTCGGAAGCCCGGCGTAGCTTACCCATTCTACCCCCTCATGCGACTCAAGGAATTGGGCTGCTTTGAGTGCATTGGAGCTGTGACGTTCCATCCGCAGGTGCAGCGTCTCAAGACCTTGCAGCAGCATGAAAGAGTTGAACGGCGATATGGACGCCCCCATGTCACGAAGCAGCTGCACACGCGCTTTGATGATATACGCGATCGGTCCTACGGCATCGGTGTAGATGACACCGTGATAGCTCGGGTCCGGCTCGGTCAAGCCCGGGAATTTACCGCTCGATTTCCAGTCGAACTTGCCGCCGTCTACAATAACGCCGCCGATAGAAGTTCCGTGTCCGCCGATAAATTTGGTAGCGGAATGGACAACAATGTCAGCGCCGTGTTCAATGGGACGAAGCAAATACGGTGTCGGGAATGTATTATCGACGATCAGGGGAAGCCCGTTCTCATGAGCAATCGCTGCAACGGCTTCAATATCGAGAAGATCCCCTTTAGGGTTGCCCACTGTTTCGGCGTACAGAGCTTTTGTTTTATCTGTAATGGCCTTGCGGAAGTTCTCCGGATCGGATGGATCGACAAACTTGACGTTAATCCCCAGCTTTGCAAAAGTGGTCGAGAACAGATTATAAGTTCCGCCATATAGACTGGATGCCGATACAATTTCATCCCCGGCGCCGGCAATATTAAGAATGGAATATGTAATAGCAGCCTGACCGGATGCCGTGGCAAGCGCACCCGCTCCGCCTTCCAAAGCCGCAATGCGCTTCTCAAACACATCGCTGGTCGGGTTCATAATACGCGTGTATATATTACCGAATTCTTTGAGTGCGAATAAATCTGCCGCATGGTCGGCATCCCGGAAACCGTAAGAAGTCGTCTGATAAATAGGCACCGCACGGGAAAGAGTTGTCGGATCAATTTCCTGACCTGCATGTACGGCTAATGTTTCTAGAGAATACTGGCGTTCTTCTGCCATGTTTCTTTCCTCCTTTATCGCTTTTACGTGGCAATTTGCCAAGCTGATTTTGTCCTATTTTCTCACATTTTCTAATAAAATGAAAGAAAGATTACTAAATTCCTTCTAAACAGATGTGTTTAAACGGAAATAATTATGGTGCACCCAGCATTATATACGGTTTCATTTTGGCGAGCATTTTATCTCCGATCCCTTTTACCTGAAGAAGCTGGTCAATCCGCTTGAATTTGCCGTGCTGCTCACGGTAAGTGATGATAGCTTTAGCCTTACTTGGACCTACCCCGGGCAGCTTCATGAGTTCCTCTAGTCCGCCGTGATTGATATCCACTTTAGGCTGATCACCGTCCGCTTTTCCTTGACCGCTAATTTTACCGCTCTCGCCTGATTCTGTCCCCTCTGCGGGCGCGGCTGTACTGGATACGATAGGACTCGTCTCTACCGAACCCGGTACAGCATTCTCAGGATTGCCGCCTACCGGAGCGTTCCGCGGATTGCCTCCGGCCGGCAACGGCGACGGCGTCATTGCCGATTCCGCTCTAATGTCACTCCTGCCGCTTTCGTTCCCGCTACTAGCCGCCTCTTTTGCTGCGCCTGATTCTGCACCGCCTTTAACGGCTGCCTGACCGGGAACATCCGGGCTGCCGGAACCTCCGATTATACCCGGCTTAGTTGTAGAAGATGCACCTGCCGCTTGAAGCATGGCCTCTTCCATCTGTCCATGCAAAGACGTAAATCCAGCGGGTATCTTCTCCCCCCTGCCGGCCGACACCCAGATCGCGAGACCGAGAACGACAGCTGCCAGAGCCGACAACGGGCCTATTTTCATTTTAAAATTCCAATTCATCTTTGTTCCTCCTGTTTCGTTATCGATCTAGAGCCCATGAAAGCCATCCGAGTACAGAACACCGGAAAACATGGTAATGGAATACTTTTAAAAACAAATTAAGCATATTTGCGCCCCAATACTCATACCGTTAAGAAACGTCTTCCTGTTCTTAGGGAATGAACGTTTAAGATAGCTCTGTGCCGTTCTTTACGCCAGCAGGCCTATCCCTTACTAGGTGCCATAAGCGTTGCAAGCAAGAGGGGCAGAGCCCCGTTCCTGCATAGGTCAGGCTAATCTAAAAGGAGGGTTGTCGATGAAAGCGGGATTTATCGGTACGGGCAGCATGGGGAGTATTCTTATCGAAGCGCTCATCCATTCGGGAGCACTCAATCCTGAGCAAATCTGCGCCGCAAACCGCACCCCCGGTAAAGTAAAAAGGTTGGCGGAAACGTACGCGGGACTGGTTGCAGCCTCTGACAACCCGGAAGTTGCCGGCGGCAGCGATGTACTTTTTCTCTGCGTAAAACCGCTTGATTATAAGCGTGTGATCGACGAGATCCGCCCCGTTCTGAAGCCCTCGCAAATCCTGGTGTCCATCACCAGTTCTGTGCTTCTCAGGCATCTGGAGAGCCAGCTTCCCTGCAAAGTAACCAAGGTCATACCGAGCATTACTAATTATGTGCTGACAGGTTCTTCGCTTTGCATTCACGGAGAGCGTATGCATCCGGAAGATAAAGAATGGATAGAAAATTTACTTACTCATATTTCCACACCAGTGCGGGTGTCCGAAGCGCATACAAGAATAAGCTCCGATTTGTCGAGCTGCGGGCCGGCGTTTCTGGCTTTCTTTTTGCAAAAGTATGTAGATGCGGCCGTTCAAGAAACCGGGATATCGCGGGAGGAAGCTAATATACTGGCCGCGGAAATGACACTGGGTACGGGTAAACTGCTTACGACCGGAGGTTTTAATCCTGTTACTTTGCAGAAAAGAGTATGTGTTCCCGGAGGGATTACAGCGGAAGGATTGCGTTTGATGGATCATGATTTGGACGGCATGTTTAACCGGCTGATCCAGATCACACATGCAAAATATGAAGAAGATTTGGAAAAAGTGGAGTCTGTCTTTGCAACGAAGAGGTAAGGATTCAAGCGACAGCGGATAATAGAGGTCGAAAGATAGCAGCGGAATTCCTGCAAGAATATAATTAAGAGTATGAGTGGAGGGTTTTAAAAACAACGGGCCTTACGGCGGCGTACAGCAGTTTACCTGAGTCAGGGTTTGCTGTTTGTACGCCGCTTTGAGCTGCCCGGATTTATGCATCCCGTCCCGATTTCGTCCCGAAATCAACACGGTTTTTTTTACTTTCTCTATCGATGTTACTGTTTCAGACACCGACTAACCGACAACAATGTTAACCAGCTTGCCTTTAACCGCGATCACTTTGCGGACTGTCTTGCCTGCGCTCAGTTCTTTCACTTTGTCCAGACCAAACGCAAGCTCCTGCATGCCGGCTTCATCCAAATCTTTGGAAACCTTAACGCGATCGGCGATTTTGCCGTTGACCTGAACAACAATTTCCACCTCGTCATCCACGGTCCACGCCTCTTCATACACCGGCCAGGCTTCATAAGTAATAGATTCGGTGCCTCCGAGTTTGGCCCACAGCTCTTCCGCAATATGGGGAGCCATCGGGGAAAGCAGCTGCACAAACTGCTTCATGGCGGCAACCGGCAGGTGTTCCGTCTTATAAGCTTCGTTTACAAAAATCATCATCTGGCTGATGGCGGTATTGAAACGAAGGGCTTCATAGTCTTCCGTGACTTTCTTAATCGTGCGGTGCCACGTCTTCTTGAAGGCATCTGCACATGCGTTGTCATCACTCGAGATTTTGCCGTTTACCGCTCCATTCTCATCGACGAACAGGCGCCATACCCGGTTAAGGAAACGGTAAGAACCTTCCACCCCGTTTGCATTCCACGGTTTCGTAGCTTCCAGAGGACCCATGAACATTTCATACAAACGCAGTGTATCCGCGCCGTATTCATTCACAATCACGTCGGGGTTGATGACATTCCCGCGCGATTTGGACATTTTCTCCATGTTCTCCCCGAGGATCATTCCTTGGTTAACCAGCTTGTGGAAAGGCTCTTTGGTCGTGACTACACCGATGTCATACAAAACTTTGTGCCAGAAGCGCGCATAAAGCAAATGAAGAACCGCATGTTCCGCGCCGCCGATGTAAAGATCAACCGGGAGCCACTCTTTCAGCTTGTCGGGTGAACAGATAGCTTCATCGTTACGCGGATCAATAAAGCGCAGGTAGTACCAGCAGCTTCCGGCCCATTGAGGCATGGTATTCGTCTCGCGGCGTGCTTTCATACCTGTCTCAGGGTCAATGGTGTTCACCCAATCCGTTGCGTTAGCGAGCGGAGATTCTCCGGTGCCGGACGGTTTGATGTTGTCCATTTCGGGAAGCAGCAGCGGAAGCTGGTCTTCCGGAACGGTCTTCATCGTGCCATCCTCCAGATGAAGGATTGGAATCGGCTCGCCCCAGTAACGCTGGCGGCTAAAGAGCCAATCACGAAGACGGTAAGTTACTTTGCCCTTGCCTTTGCCATGCTCTTCGAGCCAGGCAATCATTTGTGAAATGCCTTCTTCTTTGCCCAGTCCGTCGATAAAGCCGGAATTCACATGAATCCCTTCGCCGTCGTATGCGGCTTCATCTACATTGCCGCCCTGGACAACTTCTATGATCGGCAGTCCGTACTGCTTGGCGAATTCCCAGTCGCGCACGTCATGTCCCGGAACGGCCATAATGGCCCCGGTTCCGTATCCCGCAAGCACATAGTCGGCAATCCAGATCGGCAGCTTCTGACCGTTAACAGGGTTAATCGCGTAAGCTCCTGTAAAGACGCCGCTCTTTTCTTTAGCCAGATCCGTACGCTCCAGGTCACTCTTGTGGGAGGCTTTCTCCTGATACGCTTTTACTTCGGCTTCCTGAGCGGAAGTCGTAATGCGGGAGACAAGCTCATGCTCAGGAGCCAGTACGCAATAAGTAGCTCCGAACAGCGTGTCCGGGCGGGTCGTGAATACGGTCAACTGATCTGCATCGTGACCTTCGATGCCGAACGTCACTTCGGCGCCTTTGGATTTGCCGATCCAATTGCGCTGCATGTCTTTAATGCTTTCGGACCAGTCCAGTTCCTCCAGATCATCAAGCAGGCGCTCGGCATACTCGGTAATTCTGAGCACCCATTGACGCATCGGTTTACGAATCACCGGATGGCTGCCGCGCTCGCTTAATCCGTCAATAACTTCTTCGTTCGCCAGAACCGTTCCAAGCGCCGGACACCAGTTAACCGGCACTTCGTCCACATAGGCCAGGCCTTTTTTGTACAATTGAATAAAGATCCACTGGGTCCATTTGTAATACTCCGGATCCGTCGTGGAAATTTCCCTGTCCCAGTCATAAGAGAAACCGAATGACTTGATTTGACGGCGGAACGTCTCGATATTCTTCTTCGTAAAATCACGGGGGTCATTTCCTGTATCCAAGGCATACTGCTCAGCCGGAAGACCAAACGCATCCCAGCCCATCGGATGCAGGACGTTAAATCCGCGCATGCGCTTATAACGGGATACGATATCCGTAGCCGTATAACCTTCCGGATGCCCTACATGAAGACCTGCGCCGGAGGGATAAGGAAACATATCCAACGCATAAAACTTCGGCTTGCCGGGTTCATCCTTCGTTTCATACGTCTTGTTAGCGTCCCAATACTGCTGCCATTTCGGTTCAATAAACTGGGGATTGTATCCTTGTTGTTCTTTCTCTTGAGCCATAATCCGTTCCTCCTGACATTCATTGACAATCAAAAAACCTCCCGCCTCTAGCTCTATTGGCTAGGGACGAGAGGTTATATATTCCCGTGGTACCACCCTAGTTAACACCGGGCATTCTTTGCCCTGTGCTCACTCGATCCCTTAACGCGGGCTAAACGGTCCGGTTACTGGACATCTCCCTGCCTTCTCTTCCGCCGCTGTAAGGACATGCTTCCAGTTCGGTCATTGGTGGGAGTTGCCGTTCGCCTTCCGGCTCCAAGGTGAGTTCTTCTGCTGCATATACCGGCTCACACCATCCGCCGGTTCTCTGTGATATACATGCAAAATACTGGTCCTCTTCAAAGCGGGTACGAATACAAATTTGTAATGATTATAGGCAATTTGTACGTATCTTGTCAAGTATCCCTCTACACCGGAGTGCTAGGGTTTACGGGCCGAAAAGAAAAGTCTCCTCGAATCCGGAGTCAACTTCTCCTGCCATTCAAAATCCGCACTAATCTGCAAATCGGTAAAACCTGCCGCAGCCAGCATATCCAGCATCCTCCGAGGATCGTACGCCCGCTGATGGTGAGTCTCCTCAATACGGCGGAATAAAGCTTCGCCTGACGCTGACCCGGCAGAATTCTCCCGGACAAAAATCGTTAAGGCATGCTCGATCTCCGTACGCTCTTCATCCAGTTCACACGTCCACAAGTAAGCGATATCTTCCTCATCGAATACGAATGGCTGCAAAGCCGCATACTCCGCGAATTGAGCAGGGCTGTGTACATCAAACAAAAACACCCCGCCGCTGCGGAGTCCTTGAAAAGCCTGCTCAAAAGCTTGCAGGATATCTTCTTCCTCCAGCAGGTAATTGAAACAGTCACAGAAGGAAACAACGGTATCCGCCCCTTGATCCTGCGGAAGTTCCCAGTCCCGCAGATCCTGCTGGAGCCACAGGATCCCCGGGCCTGTCTCACGCTGCCGCTCCGCCTTGTGCTGCGCAACAGCCAGCATGTCATCCGAGAGGTCGATCCCGGTTACTTTGTAGCCGTCTCTCGCCAGCGGAATGGATATATTCCCCGTTCCGCAGCCGAGATCCACGACGGTTTCAGGCTGAATTCCATACGCTGCCCAAGCTTTTTTGGCAAAAGATATCCAGGCCTCGTAAGGCATGTCTTCCATCAGCCGGTCATACGTATAGGCAAAATCCTGATAGGACATTCTCAGTTCTCCTCTTGCTTCAGGCACGTCCAGTTTTCCTTCTGGTAAACGAGGCCGTCCTTCATAAGTTTGCCCAGAGCACGCTTAAATGCGGATTTACTGATACCGAACTTCGTCATAATGACATCCGCTCCGGTCTGATCCGAATAAGGCATGGCTCCATTGGGCCGCTCACGGAGCACTTCCAGAATGCGCTCGGCGTCTAGGTCGCGCCCTTTTTCCTTAGGCTGACGCATGGACAAGTTGATCCGTCCGTCTTCTCTGATGTAGGTGACACGAACACTTACTTCTTCACCGACACGCAGCAGCCGGTCACGCTCGGAAGCAGGGATAAGGCCGATGGCCCCGAATCCGACCACGCCTCCGTCTACCACGACGAAAGTGCCCATCTGCAGCGGCTTATAGACGCGCGCGTTCTTCCATTGATTTCTCCATGTCTGCGGAGCAGGGAAGCATTCGTTCATCAGCACTTCTTCTCCTGCAAGACGGGCAACCAGCCGTCCTTGACGGTCATGATCCATCGTGACATAGATCCGGTCCCCTACTTGGGGGCGCAGCTCTTCGAGCTCCGGCATTTCTTTGAAGGGAAGCAGCAGGTTGCGGCCTATCCCCATCTCCAGAAAAGCACCGAAACGCGGATGAAGATCGACCACTTCGAGCAGGGCAAGCTCTCCCAGAAGGAGCATCGGCCGGTGCATCGTCGCCGCAAGCCGGTCTTCCGTATCGTAATAAAGAAAGACCTCCAGACGGTCACCCGGCGCTACTTTGGTTGTCGTCTCCGTGTAATGCAGCAGAACATCGCGCTCTCCATCGGTCATAAAATACCCGTATGGAGACACTTCCCGCGCCACATCGAGTGTTACGAGTGTTCCGGCTTCAAGATTCATACGCGTTCCACAACCCTCGCGTCAGACCACAGACGTTCAATGTTGTAATACTCCCGGTCATCTCTGTGGAAGACATGAACCACTACGTCTCCCAAGTCAACCAGCACCCATCTTGCAGTATTGAATCCTTCAATACCACGGACAGTAACGCCTTTTTCGTTAGCCTGCTTGCGGATTTCAGTTGCGATAGCCTGCACTTGCGTCTCCGAGTTACCGTGACAAATAACGAAATAATCGGCAACCAGGGAAATTTCCTGCAAATCCAGTGCCACCACGTTAATGGCCTTTTTGTCTTCGGCCGCATCCACGACCATATTCATCAGTTGTTCGGGGCTTATTTTCATCCCATCATCTCCTTCATGTTGTTTCGTTAAGCAATCTCTTGTTCGTTCTGGGTCAGGCTTCTATCGGCAAGTCTTGTCTATAGACAGAGACTGATCTTGAGCAGCAGCTCTTCCTTTTCCTTACACCTCTAATTCACGGATTAAACGATTCCGCGTCAGTACCGTGAGGGGGTAAATACGCTTTCCTTTGGCCAGTAAAAAGGAGATCGTCGAGTCAAAGCCGGCGATTAAAGCCTGCTCCAGACTTGTTTCGGCCAGCTTGCGTATTGCGTCCACACCCGGAAAATCCCGGCTTGGCTCTATATAATCCGCTAAGCACACGATTTTCTCCAGCTTCGACATGTCTTCTCTTCCCGATGTATGGTAACGAATGGCATTCAATACTTCTTCGTCCTCCACACCGAACTGCTTGGCGGCGATCCAGGCTCCTGCATGAGCATGCCACAATTCTTTGTCGAAGTCGAGCACATCCGTATCAGTGCCGCTTTCGCGGACCGTCTCGGCCTGCTTCTCAACCGGCCAAAACTTGCATACATCATGAAGGATAGCTGCCGTTTCCGCGCGATTCTCATCTTCCCCATATAAGCGGGCCAGAATAACGGAGGTTTCCATCACACCTAAGGTGTGCTTCCAGCGTCTTTCGGGCATGTTCTCCCGCACAATCCGGATCATCTGTTCACGGTCCATATAAATCATTCCCCTCGATATATTCATGTACCGGAGCAGGAACGAGATAGCGGATTGAACGCCCCTCTTTCCTGCGGCCGCGGATATCGGTTGAAGATATATCGAGCAGAGGCATTGGAGCTATGCTCACTCCTGAGCGTATATAGGACGGCAGGACATCCAAATCGAGCTCGTAGCCCGGTCTCTGAAGACCGATAAATCCGATCAGCCCCATAATCTCTTCAATCTTATGCCACTCCGGAAGGTACTCCACCATATCCGCGCCGATGATATACTGGAACCTATGCTCAGGATGCTGCTGCCGGAGCAGCTTGATCGTGTCAATCGAATAAGAAACTCCGCCTTTGCGCAGCTCGAAATCCAAGGGCCTAAAAGCGGGATTATCCGCTACCGCCCGGCACACCATCTCCCACCGCTGCCCGGCCGAAGCCTTAGGCGCATTCGGTTTATGCGGCGGCACATTGGCCGGCATAAACCAGACCTCGTCCAGACCGCAAGCAGACCGCGCACATTCCCCTGCAACCAGATGACCGGTATGAATGGGATCGAATGTCCCTCCCATGATTCCAATTCTCATATCCACATCTCCTGCCCGGCACAACCGGCGGTTATCTCGGCAGCACGATTTGTTTGTTATCGCGGGATTCCTTGTACAGCACAATTGTTCTTCCGATTGTCTGTACAAGTTCAGCCCCTGAGCCTTCCGCCAGTTCCCTCGCCACTTCTTTGCAATCTTCCGTGTAATTGTTAAGCACCGATATCTTGATCAGCTCGCGGCTCTCAATCGCATCCTCGATGTGCTGGATCAAATGTTCATTAACTCCGCCTTTGCCCACTTGAAAAATAGGCGTTAAATGATGTGCAAGCGCACGCAGATGTCTTTTTTGTTTCCCAGTAAGCATATAAAAAATTCCCTCAATTCTTAATAAATGATTGCTCTACAACCTGACGCATCGCTGCGGCAGGAGCCGGAACACCGGTCCAATATTCGAACGCGTAAGCTCCTTGATAAATAAACATGCCGAGACCGCCGTGGGTGATAGCACCCCGTTCTCCCGCTTCCCGTAAAAAGCGCGTCTCGAGGGGATTGTACACCAGATCACTCACGATAACCCCGTCCCGGAGCCTGAGGCCGCCGAGCTGCACCGGCAGTTCGTCAACGTTCGGATGCATACCGGATGAGGTGGAGTTGATGATGAGGTCGACATCATGAATAATATCCCCCAAATCATGCAGACCCATGCCCACCGCACTAGTACGGTTACGTACGGCGGAAGCCAGCTCATGCGCTCTCTCCACGGTCCGGTTAGCGATGGCGATGAACGAACAGCCTTCCTTGGCCAAGGCAAAAGCGATCCCTCTGGCTGCGCCGCCCGCACCGATAATCAATGCTTTTTTCCCTTCCAGATTAAGTCCTGTCTCCTCTTTAAGGGAGCGGACATAACCGATGCCGTCCGTATTGTAACCGGTTAGCCGGCCCTGGTTATTCACAATGGTATTAACGGCGCCGAGTGCTTGAGCATCCGCGTCGACTTCATCCAGATACTTCATTACATTGACTTTATGCGGAATGGTTACATTCACACCGCGGAATCCCAGCGAGCGGATTCCGTTAACCGCCCGCTCGAGCTGATCCGGCATAACATGGAACGCCGCGTATACGCCGTTAATCCGGGCTTCGCTGAAAGCGCGGTTCATCATAATCGGTGAACGGGAATGGCGCACCGGATCGCCAAAAACCCCATAAAGGACCGTGTTACTGTCCAAAGACAGATTTTCCACCATGATCTATATCTCCCCCGTACATCCTGATCCTTGAAAATTCAGTTTCGCGAACCTCATTAACTTGCAAAACTTAAGGCATACCGCCTTAAATTAAGGAATCGCGTTGAATGATTTTGACACCTTTGGGAGCATGAACGGCAAGCTCCGCTCCCGCTTCACTGTTTACTTTGATCCATCCCAAGCCCGAAATAAGCACATCCACGCTCTTGCCCTTCTGGATATGAAGCGTATGCTTCGCCAGCGGCGGCAGTTCGAGCAAGTCCTTCTCAGAAGGAGGCGCAAGCATAACTCCCTTATGATTGGCATACAGCTCGTCCGCTTTCTCCAGCTTCGTGCGGTGCAGCGGTACGGCATTGGATGCATAAATGGTAAACGACTGACGCGCACCCCGTACGAAATCAAACCTGGCGAACGAACCAAAGAACAAGGTCTGGCCTTCGTTCAGCTGATAGACCATCGGTTTGAGCGGCTTGCCCGGCATAATTTTGCCCAAGTCCTTCTTCGATACCAGCTCCGTCAGACGATGCTGATAAACGATGCCGGGTGTATCAATAATATTCCGTCCGTCATCAAGTGGAATTTCGACCGTACCGAGCGTCGTACCCGGGTAGTGGGACGTCGTCAATTCAGCCTCCAGATCACTGTAATCCGAAATCAGCCGGTTAATCAAAGTAGATTTACCCACGTTGGTGGCACCGACCACATACACATCCTTGCCATCGCGGTATTGTTCAACCGCCTGAATAACCCGGTCGAACCCTATGTTCTTCTTGGCGCTGCACAGGACGACTTCGACAACTTTTAGCCCCTGCTCTTTGGCCAGCCTGCGGACCCAGTTCACGATCCGGTTCCAGTTGGTCACTTTGGGAAGCAAGTCGATTTTGTTAACGACGAGCACAATCGGATTGCCGCCGACAAAACGCGCCAAGCCGCTAATAAGGCTGCCCTCAAAATCGAAAATATCGACAATATTGATGACCAGGGCCTCTTTATGCCCGATATGACCGAGCAGCTTCAGAAAATCATCCTGGTTCAGCGTAACACTCGATGCTTCATTATAATGCTTAATGCGGAAGCAGCGCTGGCAGATAATCGGTTCTTTCTGCAGCGCTTCCTCCGGCACATACCCGGTTGCGCTCGGGTCCTCTTGCTGCAGCTTTGCACCGCAGCCTCCGCAATGGTTCATCTCTTCCTCGTTCATGTGTCCTCCTTGAGTTTACAGCAGGAGAACCTGAATTCCCCCCGCAAGCAAAGTGAAGCTTTCCCGTGAAGGAAAGCTTTATTTATTCTTCGAGATGTAGTTATTGGCCAGCTTCTCGATGCGCCGGTTGATTCGTGTAAAGAAACCTTCATCATTCACGGCGATCGGCGCTACAAGAATGGTATATAAGCCGAGCCGATTTCCTCCAAGTACGTCAGTCAGCATCTGATCACCGATTACAACGGTCTGTTCAGCCGTAGTGTCCATCAATGCCAGTGCTTTACGGAAGGCGTTATTCGTCGGTTTGCGCGCGGCATGAATGAATGGAATGGATAGCGGGAGTGCAAATGCGGAGACACGGAGTTCCTGGTTATTGGAAACAATGACCACCTTAAACCCGAGCTGCTTTACATTACCAAGCCAATTAATAAGCTCCGGTGTAGCGTCTGCCACTTTCGCTCCTACGAGTGTATTGTCGAGGTCCGTAATGATCCCGCGAATTCCGTTCCGCCACAGTTCCTCCAAATTAATATCATAGATCGTCTGTGCGAACTGCCTCGGTACCAGTTTTTTAAACAAACATCGTCACCCCAACCTCTTTCGAATCTATAGGAACTATACCATACATGTCCAATTCCTTGCAAAAAGAAAAAGGCCGCCGTAACCTGCATGAAGGGGATGGAGCATCTGATAAAGAACGGTCTTTCAGTAGCTTTCCCTTATAACGGAGCCATCCATACAGCACCCCGCAGAATACGGTTCCACCCGCAGATGCTGAATGAAAGAATTTCCGCATAAAAAAAGAGGAAGCCGCTTTCCATCCATAGAAGGAAGCGGCTTCCAATAGCCCCTAGAGGCTCTCTGGCATTATTTCATTTGCGCCCGCAGCGTCTTGACACTTTGCTGCACCTTTACCAGATCTTCCTCCGTTACGGATGCACGGCTGTATTTGGCTTTCTCGAACAGGTCAAGTACAGGTGCCAGCTCCGGAGCAAGCCAGTAGCTCTGCGTATTCCACCGGGCAGCAGCCTCCCGGATCGTTTCATGTTCGTAGCGCACGTAGCCTTTGCGCTTGCTGTACCGGAGCAGCCGGTTTACTTCTTGCACGATACTCTGTGCATAGTTATCGGCGCGGGGGCCGCGGCTAAATCGGCTCAAGACATTTCTGCCCGTGAACACGCGGATCAGAGTGACAATGATAGCGACTAACAGCACCACAGCGCAGAGGCCGTATGCCATGTATTTCAACCATGACCAGGCGCCCGCCGCATCCGATGTTCCGGATGCCTCCGGATTCGCATCTGGCGCTTCCGCAGAAGCAGCCGGTTCCGTGTAATAGTTCTGAGGCAGGGAAAATCCGGCAGTCGGCTCAAAAGGAAGCCAACCGTAACCCTCGAAATACACTTCCATCCAGGAATGAGCATCCGAATTGCGGATACTGTAAGTCCCCCCCGCATCGGGATCGGACATGGCACCCCGGATATAGCCCATCGTGGATGCTTCATTGGATGTACCGGATGCATAACCTTTCACCCATCTGGCAGGTATTCCCAATGAACGGGTCAGAACGACCATAGAGGTCGAGTAATAATCGCAGTATCCTTCTTTGATTTCGAACAGGAAACGGTCTACGAAATCGCTGCTCTTTCCTTTGGATACATCCGGTGTATTCGTATACGGATATTTAGTAGAGAGATGCATTTCCAGTTGACGGACTTTGCCGTAAGCAGTCGTTTCGTTCTTCGTGGTATCCCGGGCCAGCTGGACAACCCGATCCGGCAGCTTATCCGGCAGCTGCAAATATTCTTGCCACTGTGATTTGTCCAGTTTGTCCATATCTACTTTCTTAAGCCCGTCCAGATCCAGCATCGGTGTCTCCGACACCAGCTCATATTGACGGGGGTAATTCGTTCTGGTGTTAAAACGGAGCTCGCTCTGGCGACCGGACCAGCGCAGTTTGTTGTGCTGATCGGGCACAGGCTGGCTGGGGTCTGCGCCTTCTTTGCCGGTATACTCAAGTAAAGTGACCTGAGCCATCGGAAAAGCGCCGAAGAGAACCGGATATACATCGTTATTGCGCATCGTAATCGTCTGTTTAATTTTATTGGTTTTGAGCTTAGAGGTATCCACTGCCGGGTCCGGGGCCAGCTTGCCGTCCGTTCCGACTGTGACGGACCTGGCACGCTTATCCCCGCTGCTGGCTTCCCAGCCTGATCCGGTATACAAAGCTCGGGTCTCTCCGCGGTAATACGTTCTTGCACTCGTCTCTACATTAAAAACCGGCGAGTAGTCATACTGGAACTGGCCGCCTAGCTGAGCATCGTTACGGCTGTAACCGGACGATTTGAGAAGCGGATCCGATGCTTCCGGAATAACGGCTCTCCCGGAATTGTCGCTGCTGGGAAGGAAAGAAACCTTATCCCCCTTAAACTGCCTCCATGCTGTATACGGGTCGGTCAGTATGGGATCGATAGCAGGAACGATCGCCCCCATTGAGAACGTTATGACAATGATCAGAATGACAGGAACAATCAGCGGACCGGGGTATTCGGCCAGGTTGTCCCAGCTCTCCGGCGCTTTTTTCTTCAGATTGGCGAGATGGCGCACGATCAGCATGCACAAACCGCAGAAGATAATCGTTGCCACCTGTGGCCAGAGCAGCAAGACACTGAACGAATCCCGGACGGCGAAGAATAATATAGACAAAATAACAACAAAAGATACGCCGAGTTTTGTACGGACAGCCCACATCATCATCAGGAAAACCCACCAGGCAGCAAGGCCGAACCATATATACGGCACAAGCTGCGACACATTGGCTTGAAGCCATGTGGTCATGGAATCTACTTGGGATAAGGGAACGAACTGATACTCGAGAACAACGGCATGAACAAGAAGAACAAGAATAATTTGCAAAAGTTCACGTACAAGATAATACAACTTGGGGATGAAATACGTAAAACAGACGGCAAATAAGGTCCATACTACGGCGGTGACGGTTTCGGGAAGCCACATGCCCTCTTCCTGGCGAATCCAGCCAACAAACTGATATAAGAATAGCAGAACCAGCAGGGACATAATTTTCTGAGTGCCCTCCGTGCCGGCCAGCCATCGGATTATTCTCCAGAGCCTATGCATACGGTTGTGCACCCCCTAAAGCGGCAGGCAGATCCGTTAACGATTGGATTGCATAGCCCATAAAGCCCTGTTTGTGGATTTCCCGCATCCAGCGATCGGTTGAGGCATCTTTGATGCTTTCTGCACACAGATGACAAGCAAGCATGCGCTGCTTCTCCGCGCTGTGCAGAAGAGCCAGCGTGTCTGTCCCTCTGCGGGGCGTTACGAAAATCACAAGCGTACCGGGAGAGAACAGCTCTTTAGTATTGCTAATAACCTGCTGCAGGGTCCGGCTGCCGTCAGCTTCCACCTCTACAAGGTGGTCCATGAGAATCTCGGCCTGACGGGTTCCTGTCTTAGGCAGGGCCATGTAAGTGTCCTTGCCCGAAGATAATAAGCCTACAGCGATATTGCGCTGGGCGCCGAACTGAAGCAGGGAGGCCGCTGCCGATACGGCGAGTTCAAAATCAGCCTGCGCCCGGTAACTGCTGCGGGCACGGTCGATGATTATGACCATCTTCGGCAAAGTCTCTCTCTCGAACTCCTTGGATCTCCAGTTGCCCGTTCTCGCGGTCGCATTCCAGTGAATGCGGGACAACCGGTCTCCGTGGATGTACTCGCGGACTCCGTTGATCTGAGTCGTTTCCCGCTGCATGCGGGCAGTAACGGAATGGTGCCTCGATCCCCGGGGAGAATGGGAAAACTGCGCCCAGTTGCGGATCTCAATTGTCTGTGGGTGCACGACGAAACTGTACGGGAGATCCACCGTTCCGGTATGTTCGTACAAGCCGAATACATCCTCCGTAGCGAACTCGGCTTTCTTCATGCTGTAGTGGCCGCGGCGAAGCGGCGGGGTTTTATACACAAATTCCCCTTTGCGCATCCAATTGAGGACTACAGAACCTTTCATCCCCATTTTCTCCTTATTGCCGCGGATCATCTCGTCCTTAACAAGCAAATAAGGAATCGGCCAGACGCCGGGCACGTGGATGCGCAGCTTGATTTGTATCGACTGACCGGCTTGAATTCTCTCTGTTCCGTCTGCCGTCATGATTTCTCTATGAGCCTCTGCCTGCCGGATTCCGCTCCATTTGCCCAGAACAAGGTATACCGTCAGTAGACTCAAGATGACAAAAAGCATCGAGGCCAGCTTGCCTCCCTGGAATAATATGAACAGGAAGCTCATGACCAGCAGAAAGCCCAGAATTAATGTCGCCTGTCTGCTCTTTTGGGTGGCCGAAGGGGTAAAACGCTTCATCTTGCCTTCTCCAGACGGACCGGCACCTTGGTGCGCGCCATTACCGATTCGAACACGGATCGTGGTGTCTCTCCTTCCATGCGGGCCTCCGAGGTAAGAATCAGCCGGTGCCCGAGCACATAAGGGGCCAAGTATTTCACATCGTCGGGGAGCACATAATCCCGGCCGTTCAAGTATGCATAGGCTTTGGACGCCTGAACAAGCGCAAGCGTCGCACGGGGACTCGCGCCCAGATGGACAGCCGGATGCTCCCGTGTACCGCGAGTTATATCCACCAGATAGCGGGCAATGGCGTCATCAAGATAAAGACTCCTCACTTCATCCTGCATGGCAAGAACTTGTTCTACGCTTACCACCTGCTGAAGCTGCTCTACCGGGTGAACCCGGCTCTGCGAAGATATCATTTCTAGTTCTGTCGCACTATCGGGATAGCCTAGACTGAATTTGATCATGAAGCGGTCCAGCTGGGCCTCCGGAAGCAGATAAGTGCCTTCAAAATCTATCGGATTCTGCGTAGCGAGCAGCATAAAAGGCCGTGGGAGCGGGTAAATTTCCCCATCCACCGTAACATGATGCTCCTCCATCGCTTCTAGTAAAGCCGATTGGGTCTTCGTAGTCGCCCGGTTTATTTCATCGACCAGCAGAATATTGGCCATAATCGGGCCGGGCCGGAAAAAGAAAGCCTCTTTCTTCGGATGGTAGATGGATACACCTGTAATATCGGTCGGCAGCAGATCGGGATTGCACTGAATGCGCCGGAATTGTCCTTGAATCGAACGCGCTAGCGACTTGACGAGTACCGTCTTCCCCGTACCGGGAACGTCCTCAAGCAGGACATGGCCTCCTGCAAGAAGTGCGGTTAACAGCAGCATAACCTCTTCACTTTTACCTAATATACATGATTCCAGATTGGATCTAATTTGTGTAATTTCATTCATTCTGGGTTGGGACACAGCAGCCATACTTCGTAAATCCTCCTTCGGGTAAAAGGTAGTGGAAGTGCTAGTTTTTATATTACAGGAAAGTCGAAAGCGTGTACAATAATGCCCCCCTGAATTTTAAGAAAATCCCACACTTCGTGGGATATTGTAAAACCGCGGGATATTCGCATTGTTCCCCGTACGCAAAAAGTCCCGGTTCCAGAAATCGAACCGGGACGCTTATTCTAACGGGAAGCCGGGCCGCATCTCCCAATTTATCCTTTGGGCCTGACGAACAAGGCCGCCAGGAAAGAGAAAATAATCGCGGATGAAATCCCTGCGCTTGTTACTTTGAAGATACCGGTTATGACACCGATCCAGCCGCTTGACTGCAGCTCCTTGATCGCGCCATGCACGAGCGCATTCCCGAAGCTTGTAATCGGAACGCTTGCGCCTGCGCCTGCAAATCGGACCAGCGGGTCATATAAGCCGAATCCATCCAGGATAGCTCCGGCCACTACAAGCGTAGTCATCGTATGCGCCGGTGTAAGCTTGCCCAGGTCCATCATCAGTTGACCGATGACACAGATCGCTCCCCCGATAAGAAATGCCCATAGAAACTGCATGATTAAGCTCCTTCCTGTCTTTCAATTGCTACCGCATGGGCGATGCAAGGAATAGATTCTCCCTGCTGGTAGGACAGCGGGGACAACAAAGCACCGGTGGCGACGACGAGCAGACGCCGGATTTCACCCTTCTCGATCCGCTTGAGAAGGTGTCCGTATGTAACGACGGCCGAACAGCCGCAGCCGCTTCCTCCGGCTTGGACACCCTGCTTCTCGATATCGTAGATCATCAGGCCGCAGTCACTGAACAATCGGCTGGGAATCGGCATTCCCTGCTCCTTCAGCAGCTCATTGACGATCTTGAATCCCACCGAAGCAAGGTCACCGGTTACAATCAGATCGTAATAGTCGGGCGAGCGCTTCATATCACGGAAATGAGCCACGATCGTATCGGCTGCAGCGGGTGCCATGGCGGCTCCCATATTGAAAGGATCTGTGATTCCCATGTCAATGACTTTGCCGATTGTAGCCGAGGTCACCACAGGGCCCTTTCCCTTCGCCGCTACTACGGAGGCCCCTGCACCTGTCACGGTATATTGGGCGGTAGGGGGTTTCTGCGAGCCGTATTCCGTGGGATAGCGGAACTGCTTCTCTACCGTACAGTTATGGCTGCAGGTGCCGCTAAGGACGTATTTGGCAGCTCCCGTACCTATCATGAGAGAGGAGATTGCCAGACTCTCCATGGACGTAGAGCAGGCACCGAACACGCCCAGGTAAGGGATAGACAAGGTTCTCGCCGCGAAGCTGCTGGAGATGATCTGATTCATCAAGTCTCCGCCCACGAAAAAATTGATGTTGTCCTTCTGCATTCCCGACTTCTTGATGGCGAGATTAGCCGCGTCCTCCATTAACGCTTTCTCGGCTTTCTCCCAGCTTTTCTGCTTAAGCGTGTTGTCTTGGTGAATCAAGTCAAAATCATTAGCCAGGGGGCCTTGCCCTTCATCGGGCCCGACTACGGTTGCCGCTGAAATCAGTACCGGAGGATTATGAAATTCCCAGGTTTGTCCTTTGTGACTAATCAATGTGCTCCTCCTCCGAATATCAGTGTAAAGATACCGACAAGAAAAGCGGTCACGACGCCGAACACGATTACGGAGCCGGCCAGCTTGAACATATTGCTCGCGGTTCCCAGCACAAGGCCTTCACTGCGGTGCTCAATTGCCGCCGAGCACATCGAATTGGCAAATCCCGTGACCGGTACGGCCGTTCCGGCTCCCGACCACTGGGCGATCTTATCATAGACGCCCATCGAGGTCAGAATGACGGAGATGAGGATAAGAACAGCTACAGTCGGATTAGACGCTGTTTCCTTCGTGAAGCCGAACACTTTCTCGAAAAACATCATCAGGCCCTGACCGATTATGCAAATGAATCCCCCGACGATAAAAGCACGGATACAATTGGCGACCACGGGTCTTTTGGGTTCATTCTTCTTAGCCAACTCCTGGTATTTCTGCTGGGAAAGTGTCGTTGTCTTCTTGTTGCTCGCCATCAGTATTTACCCCCTTTATCTTGTGCGGTTATTTATAGGCTTTGCCGGACAGCTTCTGCACAGCCTCCCGGAGCGCCGCCGCAGTCTGTTCATAATTTACGCGGGCTTCGATTGTTCCGCTTGACCGTGCCAGAGAATCCATATCGGCTGTACATTTACGCAAGGTGGCAAGCAGCTCAGCCTGCGGCTTCTCTTTCTTATGGCCTTTCCCGTCATCGTAGAAGTCCACATACAGCTTGTTGCTGTCTCCTACCTGAGCAAGAAAAATATTGTCTACGGTTGCGTTTAGCTTGACCAATTCCTTGTGCAGCCATTCCCTTGAAAGGGAAGATGCCGCCAGTTCTTCATCATTTATTTGTCCATCCATAATGACCGTATGAGGCAGGCTGTCCGGCCCGCTGATAATTCCTACATCTTCGACAGTCAGCGGCTGCTTATCTTTCTTAAGCAGAATACTCAGCTCACCGCTTGCTTCAAGCATGGCAAATTCAACATCTGCGACTTTGAATACACTTTTGGCCCGGAGTTGTTCCAATAATTCATCCGCCGTATAACGTTCTCTCCTCAAATTATCTTCCAGAATTTTTCCTTGCCGGATCACGACCGTGCCTTTTCCTTCGAATAAATGACGCAGCCGCTTGCTTTTCAAAGTGGTATATTCGAGTGTCAGCGGGATGAAGAACCATAAACTAAGGGCAGCTACACCATGGAGATAATGAGCCTCGATATCCGTCGATAAGAATCCGGCAAGCTCACCCAGCGTAATACCCGTTACGTATTCAAATAAGCTTAATTGGGAAATTTGTTTTTTGCCGAGCACCCGGGTAATCACGAACAGCATGAAGATCGCTCCCAGAGAGCGCAGCATAATATCCCCAATCCCTTCGACCACGATATCCCCTCTCCTCCCGGCTTTAATTGAATTCTTAGCATGTCCGGGCCGCAAGCAGGTATGAAAGGAAAAGCTTGGGTAAACAAAAGGAATAACTTGTCCTGGCTGCCCTTTGCAAGTTCCTTTTGAGTAATAGCCTGTAACAAAAAAACGGCTGTCTTTCGCAAGAGCAGCCGTTTGTTCATATGTCATTATAGAAACCCTAAAAGAATGGCGACCAGCAGGATAAACAAGATTAGAATGGCGAGCAAGTAACTCGGTTTCACGGCAGGTTGACTCCTTTAACAATTAGTCTAGAATCCCTATCAGGATATGCGTCTATACTCTGGAGAGTGAATCAACCCGCAGAAGGTGATGAACGGGAAGGCCGATCGAATGATGCGACAGGTTTAGCGGCACAAAAAAAATCCCAACCTCTTTGCGGTTGGGATTTCAGCCTGTTCAATAACAATAATTTCCGGGCTTGATGATAGGGAATTATTTGGCAGGATTCGGTACCCAGTCCTTCACTCCGTTGTCTTCCAGAATACCCAGGGTAACGTCTGCAATATCCGGATCGCCCAGCAGCTTCTCACGGATTCTTAACTTAACGTCGTCCGCATCGGCAAGTGTCATCCCCGGCTTCAGCTCAATGAGACCATCCACATGATAATAGCGCCCTTCCTGTACGACGCGCATCGTATATATATCCGTCACGTTCGAGTCGGAGAAAATAATGGCCGCAACCTTGTTCTCCACATCCGGAGGTGCCGATACACCGATCAAACCGACCATGTTATCATATCCTACTCGGAACGCTACGATGACCATCAGAATCCCGATCAGAATACTGGAGATACCGTCAATCGCCGCAAAATTCGTCAGTGTTGTGACAACGACCGCAATAAGTGCCAGCACTGCGCCGCTAGTGGCTACAAGATCTTCGTAAAAAACAAGGCGGGTTGGAGGCGCTGCCCGTTTGACATTACGGAAAGAGCTTCCGACTGTACCCGCAAATCCTTTGGTTTCCACACGCGCTTCTTTGTTCACTTCTTTCATGGCTTTGAAAAGAATCAATCCGTCTACGATGATGGAAAAAAGGAGAACAACCAGATTAATCCAGAAGCCTTTGGATTCAGAGGGGTGCTGCAGAAGATGAATGCCTTCACGAATCGTTTCGTAAGCCATGAACGTTACGACCATGACCGCGATCATGCAGAAAATATTAATAACGCGTCCGTATCCCGTCGGAAACCTGCGTGTCGGCTTCTTCTCGGCAAGCACGCTTCCTACAAATACAAATGCCTGATTGACCGCATCGGCAATGGAGTGCATCATCGAGGCATACATAGCTCCGCTTCCCGTCATGGCGGATGCAACGCCTTTGGCGACAGCGATAGCTGCATTCCCGACTGCGGCCGTGCCCGAAGATACATTCCCTTTTTTGATCAATTCGATCCAGTTTGTTTTCTCGCTCGTTTTTTCAGATGCCATAAAGTTTTAAACTCCTCCTATGTAAACTTAACAACCGTTGCCTACTTTTGTAACCACGAAACATGCAGACTCAACCAGAGCATACGGCAATTCATGAACAACGGTTTCAGAAAATCAGCTGACCGTGATGGACATCGCATTTATAAAAAGCACGCGCCCGGCAGCAGACGCGCGCTAGTATGAATTGCTCAAGCTGAGCCGGGCAGGCCAATCCAGCAGATTCATCCGGCACGGCACCTCCAGGGAATATACAATTAACCCCAGACGTTCTGTCTATCTTGCTCCTGTATCGCTCCCGTGACGTCCGTATCCGAATCTTCCGAGACCGGAACGGAGTCATCCGCCCTCAGTCCGGTACGCTCATGCGGAGTTACATCTTCATAAATTCCCTGCTGACGATGATCGCCGCCGGGTAATTTATTCGTCTCCCGGTTACTCGGTTGTCCCGACATCTTGATTCCTCCCTCCAGATGTGCTCAAGTGAACGCCATCTTAGGGTATCCGCAGATGATAAGGGCTACTCCGCCATCCGAACGTTCTTTTATCCGATTGTGATTTTACCTTCGGGATAGCGGTACAGCTCCTTGCCTCCCTTAGGAGTAAGGGCATAGGCCAGAGTAAGCGGACCCAGCCGGCCGATAAACATCAGGACCGTCATTAACATTTTGCCGGGAACGGACAATTCAGATGTCAACCCGAGGGACATGCCCGCCGTACCGAATGCGGAGGTAATCTCGAACATAATGATAAGAAACGGGGCCCTCTCAAATACAGACAGAGCCATGGTCCCGACAATGATCAGAAACAAGGCAAGGAGGGTCAAAGTCGTTGCCTTGTAGAGCCTGTCCTTGGCCAGTCTTTTACGGAAGAAGACAATTTCTTCTTTGCCGCGGCTCATCGCGTATACAGCTCCGACGAGAATGGCAAAAGTCGTGATTTTGATTCCGCCTCCCGCGGAACCGGGAGCTGCCCCGATGAACATCAGGATAATAATAAAAAACTGGGTAGCCTGACGCATCGATTCGATATCAATCGTATTTACGCCGGCAGAACGGGTCGTGGCCGATTGAAAAAAGGAGGCATACAGCTTACTCGTAAAACTGAGCGGCTGCAAAGTATTCGGATTCGTAAATTCAAAAATAAAAATAACGATCGATCCTAACAGAATTAGCAGCCCTGTGGCGGAAAGAACAACTTTGGAATGCAGGGAAAGCCTTCGTGTCTCCTTGTAATCCAGAAGATCCACCATCACGATAAAGCCTATCCCCCCCAGTATGATAAGCGTTATAGCAACGATGTTAATAAAAGGGTCATGTACATATTCCATCAGGCTTCCCTTGGAATCCGGGATGCCGCCGAACAAATCAAATCCCGCATTGTTAAAAATTGAAATACTGTGGAACACGCCAAAATAAATGGCTTTGCCCAGCGGCATATCAAACGACCAGCGAATGGCAAACAAAACAGCGCCTGTGAGCTCAATAATCAGCGCGTAGGTCAGTACTTTGCGGATTAACCGTACAATGCCTTCCACAGAGCTTTGATTCATCGCTTCCTGCAAGAGAAGACGTTCCCTCAAAGAGATCTTTTTCCTCAGAACCAATGCAATCAATGTAGCCATCGTCATAAAACCCAGGCCCCCGACTTGCACGAGCGCCAGAATGACCAGTTGACCGAACAGAGAAAACTCCGCTCCGGTATTAACGACCGTGAGCCCCGTAACAGTAGCCGCCGAAGTGGCGGTAAAAAAAGCATTCAGGAAGGCCAGCGGCCGGCCTGAGACGGTAGCAGCCGGCAGGGACAGCAGGACTGATCCGATTATGATAATCGTCAGAATTCCCAGGGCGAGCACTTGTGGCGGCGTAAAGCGTATCAGGAACTTTTTTTTCTTTCTAGCCATTTCTATTCTCCTTGTCGCGAGCAAGCAATTCCGGTTACAAATATTGTCGGATGACGGAGGCAACCTGCGCGGCGCATGCCGCACTCCCCTGTTCATTCATGTGCAGATTATCTTCACAAAGATGACTTCTGAGATTCTGTTTAATGAGAGCATTCAGATCATTCACTTCGATTCCGTGCCTGTTCATTAGTTGAACGGCCGCTGTGTTATACAGGTCGATTTCGGCATTGCTTCTCCCTACATAATCAGGCGTTACAGGAGTCGTCGTCGCAAAAATAATCGGAGCTCCAGTACGATGCAGCTCGTTAATGATCCGTCTAAGCGTTTCTATGTATTCATCCAGCGCCGTCAGCGCCTCAACCATAGGCGCTTCATGATGCAGGTCCCAAAGCCCGTTATTCCAATGAATAACATCCGGGGTGCCAATCTCTTTGAGCCACAGATTCACACCCCAAAGCGTGTGTTTGGCAAAACGGCAGTTTTCCTCGGGCCCTGTAACTTCCGCCTCCCCTCTTAGTCTCTCCTTAACGAGAGGCTGGTACCCGAGCCGGATTGAATCTCCTAACAATAATACTTTTTTCATCGTCCACCTCATAGTAAACCGTCATTTAAAATGGTAAAGGAATGTCTTAAACAAGAGTATAAAGGATCAGGATGGATTTGGAAATGATACAGCCCCTTTATTCCTTAAATAGAACTCGGTCATTTCCAGACTATCCTCCGCTATTTCCAGCAGGACGGATTGGTGCTTGACCAGCTTGCCGTCCCGGTAATCGCAAAAATGGTCGTAGCAGCCCTCTTCATGCAGCAGATAAGGGAAGAAAACCGGAATATTGGAGGAGATTCCTTTATTCTGGGGATGCAGAATCCAGTCTATCTTTTTCCAGTCAAGAATGCCTTCTTCCGTCTTCACAGGCCCGGCAAATACGAAATCCTCCGTTACCTCAGCTGTATACAAATACATACCGCCTATCTCCGCTTCGTTTGTGAGCCAGGTTACAAGACCCTTATAGTGAAGCTTGTAATCCGTGATGCCGGTTTCTTCGAGAATTTCCCTTTCCATGGACTCTCTGGGCGTTTCACCTTCTTCCAGCTTGCCGCCTATCCCGTTCCAGCAGCCCATCCAGCTTGGCTTTTCCCTGTTCAGAAGCAGAAACCTGTCTCCCTGCCTTATAAAACAAATGTTATACGTAATCACTATGTTTCATGTCCAATCTGCTAAAAGCTCATTTGTTCCTATTATAAAACGGCGCCTATACTTATACCAATTTAAATATGCTTGCATTTTCATTATGCTTCTTGTAAAATAATTGAAAATTCAAACGATGTGCGACTGGCGTAGCATGGAGAACCATGAGGAAGCACATACGGATAACCGCCGTACGCCTGGGCAAAGTACCCGATCCGTGTGATCCGGTACTTTTTGTCGTGAACAAATCATTAGAAGGCGGTGCGGAAGGATGAAAATGGCGTTTATCGCATTTGAAGGAATGACGTCGCTCGATTTGATCGGCTTTACGGAAGCCGTCACATGGATGGGCATTTTACAGGCAAAAGAAAAGGTTAGCTGGGATTTCTGCTCCATTCAGGAGGAAATTACGGACGACCGGGGGCTCACGATCCGAATCAAGCATGTCCGCCCGGACCTTGCCGGATATGATCTGATCTTCATACCAGGAGGGATGTCCACCCGCCAGCTCAGGCATGATCCCGAATTCGTCTCCTGGATCCGATCGGCGCATTCCGCCCAGTACAAAGTATCCGTCTGTACAGGAGCTCTTCTTCTGGGCGCAGCAGGCTTCCTGACAGGCAGAAGAGCGACGACTAACCGGTCCGCCTACGAACTCCTGGCTCCCTACTGCGGGGAAGTCGTACAAGAGCGGCTTGTGAGGGACGGGGGTATTTTCACTGGAGGGGGCGTATCCACTTCGATTGACTTGGGATTATTTCTGGTGGAGACGTTGACCAGCCCGGAATTCGCGCTTCAGGTTCAAGACAAGATGGACTATCCTTATTACCGTCCTTTACGGGAAAAAGACCGCTCATAAGGCGGTCTTTTCATTGCCCCGGCACTTCTAAAGGAGCTGTCCGCTTGACCGGTCTCTGCAAGCTTCTTGTACAATGATTGGAATAACCCCATGGTCTTCAATCACGTAAGGAATCTCCTCCGGCTCCACCCAGATACGGGATAAACATTCGTACGCTCTAGTGAACGGCAGGCATTCGGTAATTTCCATACGGTAAAACAGCTGATAACCGATCATCGGATATTTCCCGTCCGGGCTAAAGTGTTCATTCTCCTCATGGCTTACCTCTATGCTGCCGATCAGTCCGATCCGCCCCCGGACACATCCTTCCTCCATGGCTTCCCGGTGAAAAGCCTCTTCCGGTGTTTCACTTCCCTCTACGTGACCTCCCGGAAGATTGAAGCCCCGCTTGTGCACATGCACCAGCAAGATTTTATCGTTATGATAGCAAACCCCGTGAACGCTCGTTACCTTGGCATGATCCGGAATCTGCCTGGAGGCAGTCCAAGTAAGCTTGACTCGTTGGCCGTTCCAATCGGCATAGCTGGTATGACGGCTCATACAACACAGACCCCTCCCTTCTTTTTCCTGCTTCTAAACATTTCCCTTGTTATCAGCTATTGGTCTTCCCTGTTCAAACGGTTTGGCCAGATGGAAGCGATGTATCCCAAAATCATCAAGAGTGGAATTTAGAATCGCTTCCTTCAGCGGATGCAGGTTAGGCGTCAGCCTGATTTCAATGTTCAGATCGGCCAGCTTGCCGATCAAATCTCGCATCGGCTTCATCACGACGGGCGTTACCGTCTGCTCCGAAATGTAGTAGCCGGCCGTCTTATCGAAGAGCTGAAAGCTTGCGGACGGCAGCGTGTACCTGTAAATCGTCGATTCTTTAATCGCTTTGTACCACTGAGTTTCTACGGTAATGATCTTATCCGCACAGCTTAATCCGAAGAACCTGGCCTCGTCTTCCCTGTTTATTCCGCCGGACCTGGTATAGACGATCCGCGGGCAATTACGCGGGAAATAAAAAGTAAACGCGTGTTCCTGATCAATTGCCCATACAACCGGGGGCATGTCCGTTCTGTTCGCTTTCACTCGGGGCACGAAGACCTTTATATCCGGCTCGCTGCTAAAATGAAAAAGATTCATCTGACCCTTCCTCGGCGGTTAGAGTTTGTGCCCATTCTTCTTGTAACAGGCCATAAATAATATGGTCAACGTAGCGGTCGTACAGCCATTCCGACTGCCTTACGCATCCTTCTTGCACAAAATGAAGCCGCTCGGGGATCGCCCTGCTTTTGGCATTGAATTCCGAAGCCCGGATCTCGATCCGGTTAAGCCCGTACTCGGCAAAGACAAAGTTCACTAGGGCTCTGCACGAGTCCGTCATGATCCCATGCCCTTGAAATTCGGCTCCAAGCCAGTAGCCAATTGAAGTGCTTTTATTGGTCCTATCTATACCGTGCAGGCCTATACAGCCTGCCAGCTTATTTTGATAGAAAATTCCTAGCTGCATGGCCCCGTTATTCGCAAAAGTCTGAAGAGATGCGCTGATGAAAGCCTGTGAATCTTCTACCTTCATGGTCCCATCCACCCAAGGGAGCCATTCTTTTAAATACCCGCGGTTATGGTCTATGAGGCGAAATAATTCTTCGGCATATCTAGGCTCAAGCAATCTCAGCTCCAGATGGTCATTAATTTTGTTAGTAAACATTATACCGCCCCCTGTATTCCTTGTTTAAGGTCGTAGTACGCTTGTTCCAGCCATGGATGGAGGACCTTCAGCGATTCTCTGCGCTGCCAAAGATAACGGATATATTCAAATGCTGCGGCATCAAGCGAATGTTCCAGCTTGGCCTTGACTTGATCCAGATAGGGAGGAGTTCCCGATTGATCCCATCGGATCTTGTCCGCAACGAACAGCACCTTATCCAGCGAAGTCGCTTGCTCACGCAGTGTCGTATGGCAGCCTACCGCATCCAAAATTTCTTCATCCTGGATGTGAAATAAGTCTCTCGCCATCGCTTTGGAAATTTTCTGATGAATGATCATAGGAAATACTTCTTCTTCGGGCAGCACCTCGATTCCCAGCTCGACTGCCACACGGATTCGCTCCGAATTCGGAAAGACCGCACTGATGTCGTGCAGATAACCCGCAGCTTGGGCTGCTTCGACATCAGCCCCGTACCGGTTGGCGATTCGTCCAGCTTCCTCCCCTACTTCCATGCAGTGCTCCGCTGCGGCAGGGTGATTGTGCAGTAAAAACTGGTAAATTTCTTCTTTTAAATTTCCAGTCGGGATAGGTAAGATAAGGCGGGCATAGACAGCATTCATACTATTTCTCCTATTCTAGTTCACGATAGTTAACTTATAAATCCTGTAAAATATCACTTCCCTGATCATCCAGCACTTCAATTTTATAAGGATAGCCGTAAACTCCTACATCGGTTTTCTTAAGACGGCAAACTTCAATAAAGAATTCTTCCTTTGGTATACGCATCTCACAAGTTTCACTCTTAAAAAACGCTTTTATCCTATCTATTTTCAAATCGTAATTTTTTCCCATGATCCATACATAACTGCCTTTATCGGTCTTCATCGTTTTATAGCGAAACAAATTAGAGCCTTGACCGGTAGATTCGATTTTATATTTACCATTCCAACCTTTAGTTAAAATAGCTTCAGCTTGATAATCCGTATCACCGACAAAAAGATAAACAAGCTTGGTATTATCCACATCTTTGGATTTCTTAAGGGTGTAATCTGCTGTTGCTTCTGCTCCCCTGCTGTTCCAAAATTCAATAGCCGTTTCAATTTCCCGGGGATCTCGACTAATCTTATACGAGGAAGAAGTTATAAAAATAAATAGTACGGAGATCAAAATGACAACGCCAGATCCGAAAAGAACAGCTCTTCTCATAACTCCTCCTATCTTTTCCGAACACAAAATCTCATTCTCGTTTATACCAAAATCGGATTACCGTTTATATTTTCAAAAAACAAAGCCTCCCGGGCGTCCCCAGAGGCTTTGCTAAAATTCGGCCGTCAGCCGCTGACTCAACGTTTGGCGGTACTCAGGCGTAAAAGCCAATTGTCCATCGCCAGCATCTATATGACCCTGTTCCAGCCGCTTCTCATACCATTCTGCAACAAAGCCTTCGGCATATCCTCCCGTGCTAAAAGGAGCTCCGAACGTTAAGATATCAGGATAAGCCCCCAAATACTGCTGCTTACTGTTTACTGCATACAGTTCGGTATACATGGCGAACTGAATATCATACATCAAATAGGAAAGGTCATCTGCATGCAAAGCAAAGTAGCCCTTACTGCGCACCAGTTTCGTACAAATATGCCTGATTGCAAACTCCATGTCCGGATGAAGTGCCGTACGCTTGCTCAGTTCTTCAAGAATTCCGGAAAACTTAGCGCCCGCCGTCTTCTCCAAATCTGCCTGAAGTGTTTCTTCCGAATCATCATATTCCTCTTCATTCACGAGTCCCCTGATAAACGATTCAAAATCTTCAGCAAGAAAGGTCCTTCTGGGCTCGCCGTCTGTTTCTACATCCACATGAATCACCCGCGGCTCGCCTTCCCGCCCGCATTCACTGTAATCCAGCATGATAGCGTCGTGCCCTGCCGATGGACACTCACACACCACAATCCCTATGTCTGGATATCCCCATTCTTCGATCATGAACCGGCTGCCAAAGTCCTCCGAATCAATCCCCCATGTTCCGCCTATGCCGCATATCCCACTAACTGCTACGTGATCCTCTGCCCAGGAAGTTGGCGTGTCTGTCGGAAAACAGCTGTTCACCGGACTGCCGCCATTGCGGGATTGAATGAGTTCCAGATAAGACTGTGGAAGCTTATAGCCGAGAAGGTGTTCCGTTTCTCTAATTCTATCGCCAGTAACGGGGTCCGGGCTTGTAAAATAGTCCGATTCATCCCAGAATTCTTTCCAATTCATTCCTGCAAAACTGGTTCCCATCGCGGCTTCTATCCCCTCTTTCTGACCGGCACATTGGAAACCCGTTCCGCCCGGTAAACTCCATCCTCATAAATCAGACAGTTGAGCTGCATCCCGTAGGCACAGCCGCCGTCAATTCCGATTTTATCCCCGCCAAACCAGATGTCCGCACTATTATGAAGCTCCGCAGTTCTCGTATGACCGAATATAACGGGCTTGTCCACAACCGTTTCGTATTGAAAAAAGTCTTTTTTGATATACATAAAGTCACGTTCAGGCTGATCTCTATAATTATTAAAGACCGGATTCAACCCGGCATGGACATAAATATGATGCTCATCTTCGTGGTAGAGAGGAAGATTGCCGAGGAATTCTATCTGGCTCGAATACCAGTAATTGATATACATCTTCGCTTCGCCTATCACTTCCTCATCGACCAGATCACCGGCTAAATCGAAGTAGCTGTGAATCGTCTGCTTCCCGCCATGCTCCAGGAACTTGGCCTGCACTTCAAAGCTATCCCCGCGGACTAAATCAACCAGCCGCTGGTCATGATTGCCTCTAAGAGCTACCGCGCCATGATTTTGAACAAGTTCCATGACCCGCTCTACGGTCTCTTTACTTTGAGGACCCCGGTCCACATAATCTCCCAACAGAATCAAGTGATCCTCTGACGGGTCATATTCAACTTTTTTCAGCAAATCATTGAATGGTTCCAAGCAGCCATGGATATCACTGATCATTAAAATTCTATTCATGTCATCTCCTGTAAATTCGTCAATAAGACGTTAGTTACTTCCATCCTCGCATCATGCATAGAAATCAATTCTGTACAGCTTTTACTCTAAAGCTGATTTGGTCTTAGTATGACTTACCCATATAAGACTGGTTTCCACCAAACTAACCACTTTGGTTGCCGGCTTGGTATGCTGACCAGGCGCCTTTCGACAAACCCGCTTCTTCCAATATCGGCTGTATACTCCGAAAATTGAACCCTATTAAGGTGTCGCAAGAACGTCTTTTTAGAAGCGTATATGCCTCAGCTGCGTCCGAATCCGGTCGTACAGCTTCCTTGTCTTTCCCCTCGTATCAGGAGTTAATGGTATATGGAGCTGTGAAGCGATCAAAACAGCCTGATCCTCCACCGTCATCTTATCCGTCTCGATATACTGCCGGAAAACTTCATTAGAGAACCCTGCAATACACCGGTCAATTTGTTGTGCGGCCCAGGAACGTTTTCCTTCTCCGCGGCTTCTCAATCTTTTGAGCAAGACCTCTTTGGAAGCCCGCAATGTAAAATGATGAACTTCAATACCGTCCTGCCGCAGCCTGCCTACAATCTCGCTGAAATATTGGGCATTCGGTATCGTCATAGGTACAATAAGGATGCCATCGTAATGATTATTTAAATAGCTCAGCATCGTATAGTTCATTTCACGCCAAATGGGATAATCCTGAAAATCGCTTTCACTAACTTCCTCAGGTACATTGTCCCGTATAAAATAGCCTGCATTCTCCGGGTCATACACATAGGAATGCGGAATTCTTCTATGTAATTCAAAAGCGGTTTGTGTTTTACCGGAACCGAAGGCGCCATTGATCCAAATGATCATTTAATCCTCAATTCCGGGATTCTTTTTTGAAGAGTCCAGTTCCTGAGGGCCAAGTCCTTCCACGGCCTGAATCGTAGTATGTCTGGCATAGTTCGTCATCGAGAGGAGGCGGCCGATTTGAGGTGTAAAGCCGGATACATCTGCAATGCGATAAATATTATTCGGATTAATCAAAGTAAACCCCTCCTATAGCTGCTCCTGTAGCTGCTCCTGCCTGACGTAACTGACCTGCCAACTCTGGTTCGGCTCTTTGGTCAGCGTTATGATCAGGGTCGCCTTCCTTTTGGTGCCGCTCACCGTAATCCTGTATTCCGCTTCTCCATATCCGTTCACGGAATGAGAACTTCCTGTCGGCAAAAACCCCAGTTTCATCTCTTCTCCAACCCATTGTCGAATTCCCGGATCGTTTTTGATGTAGCGGACGGATTCTTGATAAGAAGAACTGCTTTTCATTAATAGAACGACTCCGAAAAATACAACAACAAAAAACGTAACGGCCGATCCGGCCAGAAGCAGGAAAGTCAGGAACATCTTCTGTTTGGGCCTTATCAGATACACATCCGTGCCTGCGGCAATATCTCCTTTTTTCTTGCGAACGGGACCCCATACAAGCGCAGCCAGATCACGGGGCCAAAAAAAGGACCGGGTATTGCGGAGAATCAGCTTTTGGCGCGCCGGAACGTTGAACTGATCGTCTCTTACAACCAGGCCTAGAATACGTTTGCCGGGACTTCTTCCCCCTATACTGTCTTTGAGTGCCGCCAGCACCATCGTAAGAATTAGAAAAACCGCAAATGACCCGATGGTCCAAGCCAGGCTGCCCTCCGTAAATTGCGTGGTGAATAGCAAGAGTAAAACGGGAAAAATAGCTAACAACACAGAATCCAGCAGCATAGCTGCAAACCTTTGCACCAGACCCGCTTTCTTCAAACTATGCAAAAGATACGCCTCCGTATGTATATATTTACTCTGTATGCAGATGCACTTTAGTCATGCCTTCTCCTCCTGCGAACAACCAGCACAGCGGCATTGCCAGCCGTCAGAAATCCGGAGGTTAACATCAGAAACATAAGCCCGCTCAGATAATCGTTTTTCTTATCCGTGCTGAGCAGATAGCCGGTTGCAGCCGCAGCAGCCACGAATATACAGGCACATCCCATTACGATCCACGACCTTCTTCTACTGCTAACATGGTGGTTCATCTATGTAACTCCGCCTTTGCAAAATTCTCAGCCCGCTTGTTGACGCCAAACAGATCATGGACCAGATAGGCAGCGGTATGCCAAAAAGACGATCTAACTTAACGGGGGTTAAGAATGTCGCCCTGCTGACCCACAAAGATTACAGCGAATGAACCAAGCCACGGTTAGCGATCAGGGACAACGCACTTTCATCGTTAGACGCATACCACAAGCCGGCATAATCCATAATGAGAAGTTTATTCGCACACAAATAAAAAGAGTGGGTCGGTTCTTTGAAGACATAATACCCGTCCAGCCAAATCGGCTCCAATTGTTCCCGGAAAAGCTCCTGTTTCAGATCGGCCTGAATAGCGCCTACAAACCTGCTGCTGAACATCAGCTCCTGCAAACAGAAGGTGACCAGGAAATGCTGCAGCGAATTGCACACCCTTTCATGCCCCTTTACCGTATCGTCCCAGAGCGCAGCCGCATTACAGTAGACCGGCGAATCATCGTTCCCTTCTTCTACTTCACAAGTCCAATTCCCTTGATTCTCCGTAATAAATGAAATACGGCCCTGCGACCGGATCGTATTCTCCACGCTCATCAGGGTATCCTGAATTTGAAAAATAGCCGGCTCCCCGTTGGCGGGACTTTTCTTCCGGCTGCTGCGGGAATTCGCCGGCCAATTGCCCGCAAAAAGATAAAGGTCTCTGAGCGGTTTGGGGAAATACGAGGGTACTTCCTCCTCTTGAAGTCCATACTCCGGGAGTACGGGACCTGCCCAATCTTCCACAAACAATTTAAGATTTTCCAGGCTGTCTTTATCGTCTTTAATTAACATCGTTATTCCCTCTTTATGTATATGAAGTACCCCATTTACAAACACAGCTTTTCTTCCGTACTTGCACTCAACAAACTCCATTCACTGTCGCAAGACCGGCACGCAATACTAAGCCCGCAATAAATCTATTGATCTTCTTTATTATAAGCTATGATTGGAACTTTTTTCAAAATAACGCCTTTCACTCGAACCTCTCAGCGTCGATTTTCTTCACATCTTACCATGATTGCATTGTATTTGGATATATATGGTCTATCAGTCTTGCATTTGACTAAAGGTGAACTTGTCATTGATATATCGCTATAAATTCGTAAATTAGTTATTTTTATTACATTAGTATATATAATTAACGGTCTATTCCAGATTTTTTTTGTTTAGTTTTTAGCTAAAAACCTTAAATAGGTGTGAAGGGAGAGGATTTAGTGATTAAAAAGTGGAAGAAAAATTCAGCAGCTGCTCTCTTGAGTACAACCTTGCTATTTAGCAGCGCAGCCGCGATCCTTACACCAACGGCAGCCTATGCGGCAGACAAATCGGACTATCCCAAATTCTACAATGTAGCCAAACAGGGACCGGTTACTCCCGGGCTGGTCAGTGACAAGAAATGGGTGCCTCAGGGCATGGCCATCTGGTCCAGCAAAAAGTGGATTATTTCTTCTTATTATTCAAGTTCCAAAGCCGATGCCAGCAGTCTGATGATTACGGAGAAGGATTCGAAGGACAAACGTGTACGGACTTATTATTTGTACAATGAGGACGGCAGCAAACACATGGGTCATGTAGGAGGCCTTGCAATCAGCGGCAAATATTTGTGGGTCGCTTCAGGGACCGATGTGTACCGGATTCCGCTTTCTACGATCTCCGGGTCCAAAGACTATGCCAAACTGAAGATGAAAAAATACGATTTAAAACATAAAGCGTCCTATGCCACTTTCCGTGACGGCGTTCTGTGGGTCGGAGAGTATACGGAAGGATCTACCCAGTGTTCGAAAGGCTCCAAAGGTACGGTTTACGGCTATAAGTTAAGCAGCACCGAAGGAATTTCCACAACACCGACCTATAAATGGAAAACCCCTGACCGGGTTCAGGGAATGGCTTTGACCAAAGACCAGGTAATTTACAGTCAATCCTGCGGTCGCAATAACAGCAGTAAACTGCTCATTCATAAGAGAGGCTATGATGGAGCCAAGGTCAAAGACCTGACCCTGCCACCGATGGCGGAAGGAATTGCTTTCTACGGCTCCAATCTGTATGTAAGTTTTGAATCCGGCTCGCAAGCTTATCCAAACGGCAAGCACCGGCTCAAAAATTACTTCTATTTGAACCCAAGCAAAATTTAAAAGAGTAAAAGGGCAGCGTTCTGCTGTCCTTTTATGTTGATTTTATTGTGGTTTATCTTTTTTAGGAGAGCCGCATAAGATCAATTATTTAATAAATGTAAACTAACACCTTTTTATCACCCTATTAACAAAATCTAAATATTATTTTTGTGATTTTCTATTTATTTTTTTATGAAAACGCTTTAATATGAAATGAAGAAGAAGGGAGATGTTATATATTGAGAAAAATAAAGAAGCTTTCCGCAGCCGTACTGTTAAGCACCACCCTGTTATTCAGCACGGCGGCAGCTGTCATTCCGGCGGCTGTATATGCGGCTGATCAATCCGAATATCCTGGTTTTTACAGCGTAGCTACACAGGGCCCCCTTACTCCCGGTCTTATCAGCGAGAAGAAATGGGTTCCTCAGGGAATGGCGATCTGGTCCAGCAAAAAGTGGATTATCTCTTCTTATTATTCCAGCATTAATGCAGATGCCAGCAGCCTGATGATTACAGAGAAAGATTCAGCGGACACAAGGGTCCGGACTTATTATTTGTATCATGAGGATGGCACTAAACATACGGGTCATGTAGGCGGGCTCGCGATCAGCGGCAGTTATCTGTGGGTCGCATCGGGAACCGATGTATACCGGATTCCGCTGACCACGATATCCGGCTCCAGCGATTACGCCAAACTCCCGATGCAGAAATACGATTTGAGCCATAAAGCCTCCTATGCGACCTTTTATGACGGGGTTTTATGGGTGGGTGAATATGTAGAAGGAGCGACTCAGTGTTCGAAGGGCTCTCAAGGGACCGTCTATGGCTATAAGCTGAACAGCACCGAAGGAATCTCCACAACACCGACCTATACATGGAAAACGCCTGACCGCATTCAGGGAATGGCCATGACCAGCGACCAGGTTATTTACAGCCAGTCCTGCGGCAGGAACAACAGCAGTATGCTTCTTATTCATAATAAGGGGACGAATGGAACTAAAATCAAAGACCTGACCATCCCTCCGATGGCGGAAGGAATTGCCTTCTATGGTTCAAATCTGTACATTAGCTTCGAATCGGGCTCACAAGCCTATCCGGATGGCAAGCACCGCCTCAAACATTACTTCTATTTGAATCCGGCTAATATTAACTAGAACAGAAGCTCGGGATAAGCAGGCGGGGCATATGCACCGCCTTTATTCCTTACAAACTGTTCATTAATATATTTTGAATTCGGAAGTAGCTTCCCTCGTCATGAGGGTTATTGGAGAGTTTCTCCAAAAGACGGAACAATTCATCTCCATCCTTGAATTTCGTATGATTCAAATAAAGGTTTTTTAAAGAATCATAAATTCCCTTCGAATAACTTCTCGGATACGGGGTGAATTCCACGAGTGCAGCTGCTTTAGCGGCTTGTTCCATCGCAAATATGTATCCCCCGGAATCCTCTGCCGTAACCTCTCTTAACCCCACGGCTATTCTTCCCATCGCCGCTGAATATTTGTACTCCATCTCCTCTACGTGTTCCTTATGATCCAAATACTTCGTTACTTGACACATATTGAAAAATAAAGATACAATCAGTCCGATTAAAAGCGGCTTGTTAATGTTTCTCATGTATGACTCCTTCGCAATCTTACAAAATTCGATACCTCCAATGATTGATTAGTTAGTGTTCGTAATGTAAAGCCGCACCCCGTTTCCTCGATTCTGGACTAACAGTTGCCCGCTGACCATGAATGCCTCAACAATTCTGGAAAACACTTTGATACATTTCCATAATTATACTATCCAATGCCATTTCGTTCAAAACTTAATTCCTTTCATCTACACGGTTCGGCAATTATCGAATTCCAATCTATCTATCGATTGAACAGGGAACAGAAAAAAGCCCGATTCAGCGGAACCGAGGCTCTAGTCACATAGGGAAGTCAGATGGACGAATCCGCTTGAGTAGGACCTCACGCATCCAGTCCAGATAGCAGGAAAGCAGCAAAGTGAGCTTCCGGAAAAGGAATATGAACCCCCTCCTAGTTGTTCACTGCATAGATTTAAATGTGTTCAAATCCAGGAAATGTGTCATGAATTTCCCGCCTGTCTTCTCCGTAAAGCCTAACAACACATAAAAGGCAGCTGCTGCAGGATTATCCGTCCACAGGACCAGCCGATTGTAATGCTTGGCTGCTTCGTTCAGAACCTCTTTGGTGAGCGTATGCCCAATACCATGTCTTCTATAGGCTCTATGTACATAAAGCCTTCTAACTCTGCCAACCCCCTCACCATAATAAGGGTCCCGGTTCAGACCACAAATGCCGACTATCTTGTCCTCCACACGGCATAGAAAGAGCGCTTCACCGGTCTGATCGAATCTATTCGAGCCTGCATGATAATCTTCCACTAGCCGGGTCAGATGCCGGAAGCCCTCCCGGACACTCCCTGTAACAAGCTCATTAAGCTCTTCCAGATCCAGCCTTTCCTGAACTTTCTCCAATTGTATAGGCTCCATTGGGACTCCTTATCCAGTTAACTGCTTAATACGGTGGAATCTGAACAACCTGTCACCGCTTAATCCGAACAGGATGAACGAGAATACACTTATGTTAAATCGGCTGCCAGCATAATTCTATCTACCTCTTCATAAAGAACTGACTTATTCTTCTCCGCATAGAGGAACACATGATCAAATAAATTCTCGTGCTCACTGTACAGGTACATCCGGCTGGCTTCGGCCTCGATAGCTCCGACTGCATCTTTAAGCAGTGTTCCTTGGTGCTTGTCCCGGCTCGATACTTCATATAAAGCCCGTGGGTTCGTACCCGCTCTTCCCGCATGGTGGAGGTGAATTCCGTATGCCAGCAAAATCGCCCGGATATTCCTCAGGCAGTTGGCATCACGGAACGCTTCCATTCTATCCAAGGCTTCAATCGTCTCGTTCAAATAAAGACCCGTTGAGTTCTCCAAGAACCCTAAGATACCGTTCATATTCATCTCCGTATCCATGTCAATCACCAGCACAATATCTTTTAATACTAGAGGGATTTCATTAAAATAATGACCCAGCTTCCTGCAATCGCTGTCATAAAGACGGATTGCAATATGCTCCACAATATCTTCACCTGATCTGAGTATGCCGTCATGAACGGGAATTAAGCGGCTGAGAATCGGCTTTAATTCATTCATTTTCCTGGCTCCTGTACATTAAGATTGGTGTGGCGGAGGAGACATCTTTCCGAATCATCTCATGGTTTATGCGCTTGCGGACTCCCCCGTCCTCAGTACGCAGTAGAACACATAGCTAAACAATTGAATTCCGAACATCAGAAGCACAAACTCCGGCATGAGGCTGTCTGTCCGTGTAGATTCGGCTAGTAGATCCTTCATAATAGCTAACGGCTTATTCAGCACATCCCAGCTATTCCAGCGTATAAACCGACCTATATAGACGCCTATACTGCTTAACAGCACAATACAAACGATCGCTGCTCCACTGTAAACCCGGGCTACAAATCTGACGATCAGACCGTGAACTTGATAGAGTGACAAAGCTGAGAGCAGTAGCCCGGTTACGGCCGCAGTGAAGGTAACGGAGAGGCTGTACCAGAAAACGGGATCAAACCAAAATTTGATAGACGGTGGCTGGGGATCAAAGTATCGGAAAGTGTGCAGAATTTCTGTGAACAGATAGGCGGAGTTCGGCAGAAAGAACACCCAGGCGATGAAGACAACTCCCGTGGCCAGCTTGCTGCTGAAAGCGGCGGCAAGCCGTCTATTCATGAACTTTATCATCCCCGAGAGAATGACCGGGACCCAAGCCAGGAAGAAGTCCCAGGCCAGGTAGTTATACACATTCGTGTTGGTCACAAACCGCAGATAAGCTGCTAATCCCAGGCACAATAAAGTCGCCGACAGCAGAAGAATTACCTGATAAGTCTCTTTCCTGCTGCTCCGATTCATTTTATTCAAGCTCCTCCGTGAGGAAAGAATGGAGAGCTCAAGCTGCCCCCATTGAAGTCTCTCCTAATTTACCATATATATCCTTTATACTATGCCGGCGCCCGTCTGTCACCTGCTGAACCGATATTTGTATGCCGTTCATTCGCCATTCAGGAGTATAATTGCCGCTGTTCCCTTATAAACGGTTTATTAAGGAGTAATCAATTTCACTGATGGCATTCACAATGTGATCCGCCTGGCTTAAATCTTGATTGCCCGAGTTCAAATTCCTGAATCCGATACAGGTCATTCCCGCCGCGTGTGCTGCTGTCAGTCCATGCTTCGAGTCTTCAAGCACGACGCATTCACGGGCATCTATACCCAGCATTTCTGCCGCCTTGATATAAATATCCGGGGCCGGCTTCCCGTGCTCCACTTCCTCCCCGCTGATCATACAATCAAAATAAGAAGTTAAATTAAACTTGGATAAGACGGCTTCGATAAAGCTGCGCGGAGAGGAGGAGGCCAGTCCTATCTTCATCCCCTTGCTGTGCAGATCCGCGATGAGCTCCCGTATTCCTGCTATAGGTTGTTCATCCGAATGTAGAAGGTACGCCAGTTTCATTTCCAATTGAATCGCTATCATTTCTTCGATAGTCTGGCTCATACCGTACCGCTCTTTTAGTAGAGCCCACATGGCCGGATTCGTCATTCCGACGAATTCTTCGAGCTGCTCCTTGGCGATGGCAACTCCGAAACTTGTAATAACCTGTTCATCTACTCTGAAATGCAGCGGTTCGCTATCTATAATGACTCCATCCATATCAAAAATAAACGCTTTGAACATGTAATCTCTCCTTCATTTAATCCGAGCTTCATTGAACAGATTAACACGCTTTCAAGGTTTCCGGCGATCAATTGCCCATGCCTTGAAATTCAATGAGCCAGCAGTCTCTCCACTCGCCTTCATGATATTCATGTTTCTCCAGCAGCTTTTTCTTGGTGAAGCCATTCTTTTCATACACCCTAAGTGCTCTAGCATTCCATGTCTGAGGATCCATAATGATCTTCTCCGCCTCATAGTGCTCGATAAGATATTGAACCGTTGCCCTGACCAAGAGGGAACCAATGCCTTTATTCCAGTATTCCGTTTCCCCGATGAATTGGTCCATCCCCATGATGTTCGCTTCATTCTCACCGTATCCATACACGTTTCGTTCTTCCTCTTCTATGCTGTAAAATTGCAAATATCCAATCGGAACAGACTGATATTCAATGATGCATGGCGTAACGTCCTCGTTATTGGGATAGAAGTGTTTCTGCACGAGATCCAGATCATGCGGCCGGTCACGACCCTCGTAGTACTCAAGCACCCTTGGATCAGACAGCCATTTTACCAGCAAATGTGCATCTTCCGGTGCGAGCTTCCTGACACTTAGTTCCTCCTTTTGAAAAACGATCATCCACATCACGCCTCCCTGCTCGCTGCTTTAATTCAGGCTTGCAATAGTTCGTCAGGCCCCGATCAGCTAGGATCGGTTCCTTGTCTCCTCTGGATATACGTATCCAGTATGCAGTCTTCTTGCAATCTATCTGCGTCTATGTAATTCGCCGAAAGCCACTGGTAATGAATCAACCCGATTTTCTGCGCGACTGCGTATGCGGGCGGCCTATCTGAATGTTGAGCTGCGCCCTCAAATAAATCTTCCAGTCCTTCAACTGAGTTCCCTTGTTCATAGATCCATTCTTTCATTAGTGCCAAGTCATAACGATTTTTCTCAATGATTAACTCATCAGTCCAGTCGCAGGTGTACTCAAACCCGGATTATAAAAAATAACCGATTCCTTGATGTCGAAGGCCGCTCCCTCAATTACGAAAGTCATCCACCCGTTGCTCTCTTCATACACATAACCTTCACTGCCGGATTGTTTAATTAATCGGACTGCCGCTTCACGATGGTTAGTCTTCAAGTGATAACTGGCACTAAATTCGCTCATTTTATTCTGCGCTCCCCCTTCTAACTTACTTCACAAAAGTATTCGCAACCCTCTCAGACTTCATAAAATAAGGTATCCAGATAGCGCAAAGGACGGCCATTTTAACAATATCTCTAATCCCGTTATCCTCTTGTACTTCCATGATTATCGGAATCTGATTCAGAAGCACACTGTCAATTACGACAGCAGCCAAGCTGAAGCTGTACAGCATAATCATTAAACGGGGTACTCTTCTCTTTTTACGGTAAAAGTTCAGAAGGATATACACAGACAGTAACAACAGCAGCACATTAGCTAAAGATTCAAAAACGATAATGAATCCCCATAAAGGATGATACGCTTCGGAAGAAGGGGAAGTTAAGGCATCCCAGATATCCGGAGTTAGAACGGGTACTAAATAGTTTACAATTTGCGCTAAGTAGACAAATATACTGACTACCAGTCCGATCTGAACGAGCACCAGCCATCCGCCGAGTCCGGCTACTCCCATCGGTCTTTCATTCATCTTACTTTCAGGCAGATTTACTTCCATTGCCACACTTCCCTCAGTTAGTTAGATTCAGTTTAGATGCTATAAACTAAAACTATTTTAGAACATTCATCTTTAACATAGAATTATTAACATTAGTTTATTTGAGAAAAATGTTTATTTATGTTCGGTATATAAAAAAGACCTGTCAGGATAACTGCTAGAAGCAGTTTCTCTAAGCAGGAAAATTTGTCATGCACCCGGGTTATCTAATCATGGCGTAGATGCAAGTATCTCTTAACTGGGTACCGTCTACGGATCTGTCCTCGTTCTTCAAAATCCCTTCGAGCTCAAACCCTAGGCGCTCTGGAATCGCCCGGCTCTTGATGTTCAACAAATCACAGCGGATTTCTAGCCTGTGCGCCTTCAATTCCCGAAAGGCAAAGTCGGTAATGCCTTTAACCGCCTCAGACATGTAGCCTTGTCCTGTGTAACGTGAATCCAGCCAATAGCCGATTTCAAACTTTGGAACGGACCAATTCGGATTATGCAGACCCGAGGAACCGACGAATTCATGGGTATCTTTGAGGAAAATAAGAAATCGAAGATCTTCCCGCTTCAGAAAATTAAGATGGGCTTCTCTTACATTTACTTCTTTGTCCTCTTCAGTCTGCTCATGCTGGGCAAAAGGAAGCCACAGCTTTAATTCATCCTGTGAGGCTATAACAGCTTCGTAAACCGCTTTACCGTCTCCGGGCATAGGCAGCCTGATCAGCAGCCGTTCCGTGACAAAATGATCAGGAAAATCTATCATAATGGGATTCATTTATCGTTCTCCTTGTCAACGGTTAGGATAGATCCCCGTAACCCCTAGTTCGAATTAACTTCTCCATCTTACATTAGTCTGTGCTACCAAATAGACTACAGCTTCATTAGGCTTATTCTCCGTGAGATGATTCTAAACGAATCAAACGTTAATGTTTAAATGAAAGTAGGTCACCGGGTTACTCTAAACCTTGGATCCGGTGTATTCGTTGAAATGATACCTATATTCGTATTGTTAATTCCGTATTCTTGCCAACTGATGTTGGGGGTATCGTAGATATATAATCGACCCTGGTCTTTTTCCTGGTTATTAAGAATTATGTTCGTCACAATAAAAAGCACGACCATACATATTCCCGTATAAAAAGATACTTGGGCAATCCTTTTGTTTTTAAGGGAATTCAACTGAGTCACCTGCGCTCCCTTTAATTTATAATCATTCTTACATCATGCGATTATTTTTCTTTTGTAATAAAGAAGCACATGAATGAAAACTCCGATTATCGTACCAATGCCGACGCTCACCAGATTGATGGATAATATAAGGATTACAAGGATTCCCAGACCTGGATTTTCATCCATGATTGGAAATAACATGCCACAAAGAATTAAAAAAAGGATAGAAAATAAAGGCGTTAAGACAATTAAACCTAATAGTACATACAAAAACTTCAGTTTAAATAAAAAAACAACCGGAATTACATAGAAAATTATTAATGCGGCCATCACTTTATTAGTCTGATCCAAGAACCCTTGATCGTTAAAGTAGGCGGCGTAAATTAAACTTTCTCCCACAAGGGCTTGGAAGATGCTCAGAACTACAGTTATCAGCAGTATTTTATGGAGTGTATCATTCATGTTGTTCCTGCTCAAGATCAGACGCAGATGAAATCCCCCTCAACCGACCCCAGATTAAACCTAATAACTTATCTTGTTCAGCTTGGGGGGACTCCTCCATCAATCTCGCCGCCGCTACAGGCAGTATCCACTTGTCTATATCTGCACGATTTAGTCCGGTAAGTCTTAAATATTCTTTCAGGTATCCGGTCTTCATCCATTTTCTCAGGGCATTAATAAGCAGCGTAAGGACGAAGGGAGTGCCTTCGGGCATGGTTCCGCAAGTGATCAGAATCATAGTTCTGGCCGCATCGCCAGCAGGGTTGCCAGACATTCCATTCATCCAATCGATTATGATGGGACTCCGATTCATCATCACGTTGTCGGGATGAAAGTCACCATGGCACAGCTTGTTCCCGTCAGGCAGTTCATCCAAGTGGGCCAGTATCTTATTCTTCTCTTTTTCTGTCAGGAGTAGCGTACTTTTAATAGAGTGACGTAAAAGGTTTTTCTGCTTTCTAAGCGCCCCTGGAGCCTCATGAGTGTGGAGTTCAGCATGTAGGGCGGCTAAAGTTTTCGAATGCTTAGGCATAAGCCAAGGCATCTTGGTCATATTGTGAAGCAGCGTACATCCGGGGATGCGTTCAAATATGATACCCAGCCTATTTTCCGCCTCTGTCAGTTGAAATGGTCGCGGAGTCTGTATACCAAGGGAGTAGGCGGCGCTGCTGATCTCGAATTCCTGTCTAATCGCATCTTCACAGAATTCTTTGTTGTATAGTTTTAGGATCTGATCTTCCTTATACTCGACAATATCGGCTGTCCTGCCCTGGCCTATTCGCTTCATTTATTTATCCTCCGCGGCTCTTAGACTGATACTCGTCTCCAAGTATTGAAAATAAATAGGAATCATGAAACGTCCCCTTGTGCCACATATGTTCTCTGAGATGCCCTTCTTGTGTCATCCCGATTCTTCTTAGCACATTGGCTGATGCTGTATTCCCGGGACGGCATGTCGCAAAAACCCTATGGACATGACGGGTTTCAAATGCAAACTTTAATAGAGCCTCAGACGCTTCGGCAGCATAACCATGTCCCCAATAGTCAGGATTGAAGCAATAGCCCATTTCAGCATTGGTTTCATTGATATACAGGCCGCAGCCGCCTATTAGTTGATTCGTTTCTTTCATAACAACCGCTAATTCATAATCCGTACGATCGGTGGACTGCTGTTTGGCGAGCTGCTGATCGATGAAGGCCTTTGTCTCCCCTTCGCTATTAGGTCCCCAAATCATATACTTGGCTACTTCAGCATTAGACGCATATTGATGTACAGCTTCCCAGTCTTCCTTGCCAAAATCACGGAGCCATAATCTTTGGGTTTCTATTTTCATACACGACTCCCCCTCATATTTATTATCGTCCGGTTGAAGTGCTCACGACTTTTTTCTAGAATAAGCGCCACTCCATCTGCATCATTCGTATCCGCTATGCATCGACCTTTCATGCAATTATACACATTTTCCCTATAATTCCAAATAAAAAAGAGAGCCCGCCGCTCTCATTGTCCAATGTCTATTATGCTCTGATCGGTTTACTGGATAGACGTTATTTATTGAGTGTCTAAAAACTGCAAACCCCCATAAGATGCCCATTATTATCTGCAAACTCTAAGCTTTTTAATTTTCCGTATTCCTTAACTTCACTTACGTCTATTCCATTGTCTTTAAAGATTTGATGAGTATACCTAATGTCTTGGGTAAAAAAATTAATTATCGGATGCTTACGTCCATCGAATGTAAAATACAGCGGCCGCACTTCATCGGCTTGAACCAGGGTGATCATAGCCTGTCCGAGAACGATGTTCCCTTGACCTTCCTTGGGATGATGGACCGTAACATTAAGAGCTGCATAACCTCCATCATGCCACATAAATTTACAACCAAGTTTGTTAACATACCAGTCTATCGATTCCAGAATATTACCAACAGGAATGAAATTACAGTCAATTCGGTTTAAAAGATCCATAGAATCATCTCCCTTGTCCATAATTCACATCCAGAAACTGCTTGATCTCCCGATTCATTTTCTTCAAAAGATTTTCCGACGGAAAATGACCCATCTCATACGTGAGATTCGTTATCAAATTCGGAATGATCGCTTGGGCTCTCTCCATCACCTTATCAGCCGGAAAGAAAATATCTTCTTTGCCCACGATAACCATCGTTGGAGAAGTATAATTCAACAGCTCACTCTTCCCGGTTAATTTAGGCATCTCCTGTTCTAAGTTAACATGGGTGAAAATTTCCCCGATAATGCTTTTATCTAATTCCTTCATGCTGTTACAAGACATGACATCCGCGATTTTCTGTAATTGACTTGGTGCAGAAAATATTTTGAAGCCGATCATCGGGAGTAATATTTTCTGAATCATTTTCATCTTGGAACCTAGCTTCAGCCCTGCGGGTGCTACCAGTACAGAGCAAGCAATTTTCTCCGGCATATAAGCGGCTACTCTCAGGATAATCCCTCCGCCATAAGAGGGACCGATAAAAGCGCTCTTCTCTACATTGAAGTGGTCCATCAAATCAGAGATCCACAGAGCGAAACTGTTATCCTTAGCCGAGATTCTCGTTTCGGCACTAAATCCGGGATGCCCGATCGTATCCGGTGCGTAAATCCTATACTCCCCCAGTAATCCGGAGAACCAGGATAAGGTCATCGGATTAATGCAATTTCCACCTTGAAGAATAAAGACGGGCTGTCCGTCTGCGGGGCCTGTCACTAGAGTATGGGTCTTACCGAAGCGCGTCTGGACATACACTCTGTCGAAATCAGCCTGGAACAAATCCAAATACGATTCATAGAAAGTATGAATTTTTTTCTTGCCTTTCTCACTTTTGTATAACGGATGTACGCTCATTTAAGTACCTCACTAGCCTTCCCTTCAGATTTAAAAGCCCCAATCCATTCTTTCCGCCGATCATGCCGTACCGTTTAATTATATGTTTTCTGGTGCAATTTTAAATTCATGGTGCATGATGTTTGGCGTGTTGTACACTCATGTCATCACCAAGTTAGAATAAATCTTTATAGTAATGCGGAAAATAATGCTTTAATGCAATAGGATTTACTGAATCTCTTCCCTTCCATATACTTGCCGGACCAAACCAATTAGATCTCGTTGGAACCTTTTTATATTTTTCTGATAGATCCCCTGAAGGTTCTATTATTCCCATCTTTGCAAGCAGTTCGATTAATAAATGTCTTTCCTCATCATTTGATTTTATGATTGATTTCAGTCTCAAAGCAAGTGAAATGGCACCATCATTGGGATGAAGCGTGTTTATTTCTTTCACTATCTTTCTCATGACTGCTATGTCTTCCTTATTCGGTAATGGCTCTTCCAATTCTATGTACTTTTCAAGTATGAAAACATTTGGAAACGCAAAAAATGTATCCCCTGCTCCAAACTTATGTATGGTAAAGATGCTTTGTGTAATATCGTGCTCAGATTCCTTGGATATTCCACACAGTTGACAAGACCCTGACCCCATAAATTTATGAGGTATGACAGGTCTTAAATTGCTATAGCAGTCTGGTATAGCTCGATATTCCAATATCCGATCAGATAAGCTGGCTAGCAAATAATTCCCTAACGATTCAGGGGAGTATTGTAATACAATTGTATTCATCCTTTGAATGACATCGTCATGAGAAATACTTAACTGATCAACATATAACCCTTCTTTTCGCAGCAGGCTCGCGTCTTCTTCATTAAGCAACTTGGGTGAACGCAGCCATCCATCATCCCAATAGATTGAAAATAATAATTTCTTTAATTTGTTACTGATCAAGATGCCGCCCCCTCCCGCATTCGGATTGATGACTTACCAGGACAATATCCCTCGGCATACGATCTCTTACCTCTATAGGATATCGTAAGCCCTCCTCACTTCTATCCCAGACGAGGTTATCTGTCTCATAATAGTCAGTCCCGTACATAGCAGCCAGTTGGCGTGCCGCAGTCGATTTCCCGCTCCCGCAGGAGCCGATAATTCGTATTCTCATCTCTCTCCCTTTTTCCAAAAGCATGGAAATGTCTGCCATGCTTTCCTAACGTTCATAATAATAGGCCTGCACCCATGCATACTTCTTCCCATTCTCCTTGCACCACTCAGCAAAGCCCTCTGTATGCCGGGCACGGAACGCTGTCCAATCCGCCAGCAATTCCCGATAGTAATTCATCTTCTCTCCAATTCTTTGCCGGTGCGCTTCATCTTGAATCCGGCTGTTCAACACGTCCAGCTCGTCCAGCAACGCGATGTCCTCTTCTATATGACCCAAGTACAAATCCTCCGAGATATGATGACAAGAGTACCAGATCGAATTCAGCAGCAGTTGGATCAGCCGCTCTATGGCCAACTGCTCGGCATCTCCGCCGATAGCAATCGCCTGGCGCAAATCCTGCGCATTCTTACCGGTATTCAGGAATAAGCCGCTCCACCGGAAGGGTCTCGCGTCTTCCTTCTGAGCTGCCATCCATTCCTTCAGAACGGGCTGAACGAGATTGATTTCTAATGGATAGACCAGGACCTGGTGCACATCATCCGCTTGCTCACACAGCCCAAAGAACCAGATGAGGAATTGTTTCCGGTCCTGATGCTCCCAGCTTTGTACTTCATTTATAAAAGAATGCAGCGAAACAAAGGAGTCCTTACGGAGCCCTTTCTCTTTCTTCATGCAGTAATCCACAAACAGCGGATAAGGACTGGCATCCTCGTTATGTATGATGGCTTTCAAAATTGTGTTCATCCTGCACCTTCCTAACCGTTCCCTCATCGAAACTCAGACAGTTAATTTAAATTCAGCCTCTTCCTTAAATCCCATCCATGTCTTCGTTTGTTCTTTGTTCGCTTCTACCGCCTTTATTTCCTCTTTATTCTTCCATAAAAAAAGACACCCGCATCAAGCATGCGGATGCCTGCCGGAATAGGTCCAGCTTCAGCAGTCTGCTTCTAGATCCAATCAGTATCTAGAAGCAGGTAAACGAACTGATTCGTCTTAAATCAATTCCGAAGAATACCCAGGTCCATCCGATCCACCGGAAACCGGAGACCGAAGTGCGTCCGACGAAAGTCGGATAGAACCAGAAGCTGCTGCCGTCATTCAGCCACACGAATGTATTGCGGAACAAACAGCCCCTAATAGAACCCGGATCTACCGCAAAAGTCGAGACCTGCTGCGGCTCAAATTGCGGCGGGGGCGAGGTGGGCGGCTGTTGGCCTTGCGGCCCCTGAGGCCCCTGCCCCGGAAATCCGGGAAACCCGCCTGGCCCGGGTCCAAATCCCGGACCGCCGGGGCCTCCGGGGCCGAATCCCGGAGGTCCTGGAGGCGGGGCAAATGGCCCCTGCCCCTGCGTCTGCGGGAACATTCCCTGGAATCCCGGAATGCCTTGCAAGCCTTGCGAACCCTGTGAAGAGATGAACGGTCCTTGCGGTTGTTGATAACTCATGAGTGGTACACTCCCTTTTCTGAAGTAGGCTAATATACTGTATGCCGGAGTATATGTAGGCGACTGGGCGGATGTACCGGATCTTGCTTCAATTACTCGTGGATACTGCCTTCACTCAGTCACGGATGACCATTTTGCCAAGCTTGTGCCCGCCCAGGACGACCGGGAGCACCAGCAGACCCGTCGGCGCGTAGAGCAGGATTTGTCCCCATGTCAGCACTCCCTCATTGGTCAGCCTGTAGAACAAATAAAGTCCGTAAGGCAGCGTAACGATAACCGCTGTAACAACTCCCGGCGTATAAGAGCGTACCCAAACCGACTGCCCTGCGTGCGTGAACACATGCAAGAGCATCAGCGCATTAAAACCGACGAACAACACATAATTCCCATGTTCCACTGCCCAGTAAGTAACGGGGATAAAGAGAACGAATTCAAGAAGAACAGCCACAGCAAATTGGGATGATTTGACGGTAGACATACCTCGCAGCAGCGGCCCGGCAAAGCTTGGGATCCGCCCTTTGATTCTCGGGTAATGCTTGTTCATCCAAGACTCTACGAAAATAATTTCTTCCAGATCATGAATTATAAAGGCTGCGAGATACAGCCACATCAGGGAAGAAACCGAGATCAGAGAATCCATGCTCAGCATCCTGATCGTTTCCTTCCAAACATAACAACGAAGTTGAAATTTTTGTACACACAGTCGACATCGGAGCAGCCGATTTCCTTCAGCCAATTGATTTGAGTTTCTAGGCTGGACATTCTATCCAGCTTCGTTCTTTCATAAGCAGATTCAAGTTCATCTCTAGCCAGGCCACTCGCTTCAACTTTATTTTTCCAGTTATTCGTATACAGAGATTCAATAAACGGAGTCTCCCCCAGAACCTGATCCGCATTAATAAGAATGCCGCCCGATTTTAAATTTGCGTAAGCATTCCGGTAAAGTGCCTGTTTGCCCGCATCCGACAGATGGTGAATCGAAAGGGCCGAAATGATCAAATCAAACTTACCCGGTGCAGTAAAATTCGTGTAATCGTCCACGAGATAAGTGACATCAGCAGATTCATGGAATCTGGACTTTGCAACTTCCAGCATTTTAGGGGACAAATCGATGAGTGTAAGTTTAGCTTTGGGGTATCTTTTGAGCAGCATGGATGAGAACAGCCCCGTACCCGCTCCTAAATCCAGAATATGAGGGGAACTTGTGCTTACATTCGCAAGCGATACCGCCGTATTATAGAAATCATCAAAACACGGGATCAGTTTTCTTCTTTGTTGATCGTATGCATGGGCAATCTCATTAAATTTGCTGCTAATCTCCTGCCGGCTTTCCAAACGTCCCACCTCGCATCATTTCGCTATTTAGTTTCATCATATGTCAAAACCAATCATTGACCTAATATATAAAATCTATCTTTTCTATAGGTTATGCCTATAACTATCTACCTGAGCCCAATAAAGCCTTAAATCCGTCTTCGTACAAAACAAAAGCCACCTAAACCGTTATCGGTTAGGCGGCTGCTATTTTATAATTCACTCAGGAATCGTACGATTTTGTCCCCCATACCAGGAAGCGATTCATGTCCGAAATCAGGGAAGATTTCGAGCTTTACATTGGTTCGGATTTTGTTGAGAGCCGCAAACTGTGCGGAAGGCGGACAAATGATGTCTTGAAGTCCGACACCCGCCAGTACATCCGCCCGGATCCGGGAAGCCAGGTGCTGGATGTCAATATAGCCTAGCCGGGTGAAGAATTCCTCTTCCCGCTCGTGCTGCGGGTCGAAGTAACGGAAGAATGTTTTGAGCTCTATATATTCGTTCTCGCACAAATCCATATCCCACACCCTCTTGTAATCGCTGAGGAACGGGTAGACCGTTGCGGCTTTGCGTATTCGGGGCTCCAGCGCTGCGCAGGCAATGGTCAGCGCCCCGCCCTGCGACCAGCCGGTGGCGCCAACACGGTTCTCATCGACCTCATCAAAGCTCATCACGATTCCAGCGAGCTGCGCCGTATCGAGGAATACATGCCGGAAGAAGAGTTTGTGCGGATCTTGATCGTAAAGGCCGCGGATAATGTGACCGCGGTGAGTATTGCCGATCACGCCTCCGGTATCTTCGGACAGCCCTCCTTGTCCGCGGACGTCCAGCCAGGCAATGGAATACCCCATGGCGGGATAGAGCATAATTTCACTCCAGTCCCCGCTGCAGCCCTTATAGCCATGGAACTGCAGGACAGCCGGATGAGGACCAGTGGAAGTCTTAGGTCTGGCATACTTAGCATGAATGCGTGCGCCATTCACACCGGTAAAATATAAGTGGTAACATTCGGCGAATGGCATCTGATAATCAGCAGGCACCAGCTCCATTCTGGGGTCGATCGACCGCATTTCCTCCAGAGCTTCCCGCCAATAGACATCGAAATCATCCGGGCGCGGATTGCATCCTTCATAGCTTGTTAACTTAGACAGCGGCATATCAACTAATGGCATGTTTATTCTCCTCTGCGGTCTATTCTTACAAATCTCCTGAGCAGCAGTTATGGATGTGTAAGCGCTACCTTTTGATGAGTGATCGAAGGTTCTTTTTCTTATTATAAAAAACTCCACAGACAGAGGATACGAACGAATTCATGCCGTTTATTCAATAATCTTAGAAACCGGTTAAGGATCTTCATTATTTTAGGAGTCATGTTCACAAAATTAAGCGAGACAAGAAAAGCTCAACAGGGGACCTATTAAGTGAAAGTTGCCCGCTAGTCAGGCCAGCCTGTACAAGTTGAAGAATTCTTCTTCCAGCTTAGCATTTTGGCGGATAATGCCGGCTATCTTCGGTTTATAAATGGCATCCTTGTCGGGTGTGTTTACATAGTAGTATTTAATGAAACTTTTCTGCACGATCTCCCATTGGACGACTAATTTGCCGGAGAGAGGCAGCAGATGGATCGGCAGCCTCTCTACTTGATTACTGAATGTAGGGTCCACGCAGTACAGACCAGTCTGATCCTCCTCCACCCCACTACAAGGCAGGCGTAATACCTAATAAAAAGACGCTTCCTTCCACTTCAGGTCGGAGGCGTCTTTCAAACATACAACAGGCAACTATACTTTGAAGTTGGCAATCGTTTGTTTCAACTGCTCGGCACTTTCTTTGGTATCGCCTACAATCTCCAACACTTTATTGGAACTCTTCAGGGCAATACTTGCTTTATCCGAGATGTTCCCGGTTCCGTCAGCCGATTCGTTGTTTGCCATGGAAATCTCGTTTATCGTAAGTGTCATATTCTGAATCGCTTTGCTCAATTCATGCGCGGTTGAATTAAAATCTCCAAGCAAGTTCTCATAGAACTCCGCATCACGGTAATATTGCCGGCCGGTCTCAACCATCGCATTGTAGTCTTTGATAACGGTCCCATCAATGAATTCAAGCATATTCTCCGAGTTGTTCTTCAAGTTCTCCACGGAGGAGGTCACGATTTGGACTACATCACGGATTTTGTTGGCCGATTGTCCGGATACCTCAGCCAGCTTGCGAATTTCACCGGCTACCACAGCAAAACCTCTTCCGGCTTCACCGGCTCTCGCTGCCTCAATGTTCGCATTCAAGGCCAGGAGATTCGTTTGTGCCGTAATCTCCAGAATAGAATTTGCAAGCACCTGAATTTGCTCGACGGCCTTGGACTGTTCAATGGCGCTGCCGAGGTTCTTCCTCATCTCTTCGCCAATCTGAACCGCACGCTCCGATGAGATGACGGCAGTTTCACGCAGATTCTCAGCCCGTTTGCTGACTTCCTTAGAGATCTCTTCGCCTTGCTTCGCTTTATCCGAGATCATATGAACCGACTGACGAATATTCACCGAAGAATGGTTCATTTCTTCCGTTGATGCGGCTGTTTCTTCCATCGCAGCCGCCATTTGCTCCGTTGTGCCCGACACATCTTGAATTTGGCTGTTGAGATCGGTCAGATGACTGCTCACTGCCGTTACCGACCCGCCCAGCTTGTCCGACTCTTGCACAATCGTGCGGATCATCTCGCTGACCGAGGCCTGCATCGTGTGCATTGACTGCATCAATACACCTGTCTCATCCTTGGCTTGCATATGTTCCTTTGGTACCGGATGAGACAAGTCCCCGCCGGCGATAACTTTCAGGTGCTCAGTGGCGACTTTAATCGGCGTCGTAATGCGGTAGGACAGCAGAATGAGAATCGCAGCGAACACAATAATGCTGCCGATGATAACAACAACAAGACCTCGCTGCAGGTCGGAAACATTCTGCATATATTCATCCACTGGCTTGAAAGAAATAATGTACATATCCTGGAGAGTCGATTTACCGTAAGAAGCGATTTGCTTCTGACCATCCAGAGTGAAATATCCCAAGCCATTTTTGTTTTCACTTACTTCCTTGAAGAAAACAGGGATATCCCCTTCGGCTTTGGCCATATCAAATTTCAGTACTTGTCCAGCATCTTCTGCAGCAACGAGAACGCCGGCTGAATTGATCATATAAGTCTTGACGTTGCCTTCTTGTGTGGTCCTGACGATATTCGTCGACAACTTCGTCAAATCAACTGCCGTACCGACAATGGAAGGCTTGTCCCCCGTGCTGCCGTCTGGAATCTGAGACAGAAGCGCCATAATAGGTCCACTGGTTACCGGAGATTGGACAGGACCGTACAGAACGGGGCCTTTCTTAATTCCCTCCAGGAGGGCGGCATCCAAATCCGCAACACCTATGTCGATATCCAAAGATTTGCCGCCGATGCCATCGGACACGATAACACTATTGTATGCGGCATAAATATTTTCATATAAACCATTAGAGTCCGTTAAAATTTTGCCGAGATAGGCGGATGTATTCGCAGCATTCTCCGATTTGGAATTGCCGGTTTTCTTCATCTCCTTGAACGTATTGATCAGAAAAGGATTGTTCGCAATAGAGGAGGAACTCAGCGATAAATTGTTAAAGGCCAGATCCATCTGATGAACCTTCTCCGATACAATGTTCATCATAGATTCTCTTGCTTCTTCCTCCAAGGAATCGCCCGACGAGCTGCTTGCATACCATAGGGCGATTAACATAGGAATCACCATACACGCGACTGATACCAGCATAATTTTGGCAAATAATCCGGTCAGGTTGATCTTTTGGAAGACATTGCGACTTCCCTTTGAATTATACATTTTCATTGGAACCTCCACGTTGTTTCGTGCTGGAAAATTAGATTACTCTTAATATCGTCACAACTTGTATAATTGTTTAGTAATAAATATCGTTGATAAATGAAAAAAAGCCTCTTAGACAAGGGGCTTTTTGACTCGTTATGAAGTTTTTTACCGCTTTGCTTTGTAAAACTCATGATACAGCTTCATCAAAGCCCGCTTCTCAATTCGTGACACATAAGAACGCGAAATACCTAGTTCCTTGGCGATTTCCCGCTGGGTCCGCTCTTCCCCGCCATGCTCTAGTCCGAACCGCCCTACCACAACCTCTTTTTCCCGTTCATCCAATATATCAAGGTTCCGGTAAATTTTGCTTTTCTCGATTTTGAGCTGGACCTTATCGACAACATCGTCCGCTTCCGTTCCTAAGATATCGATTAGCGTGATTTCATTTCCTTCTTTATCTGTCCCAATCGGATCATGCAGTGAAACATCCTTACGGGTCTTTTTGAGAGACCTCAAATGCATCAGAATTTCATTTTCTATACACCGCGCCGCAAAAGTCGCAAGTTTCGTTCCCTTCGTCGGGGAGAAGCTTTCGATCGCTTTAATGAGTCCGATCGTGCCGATCGAAATCAGGTCCTCGAGATCCTCCCCGGTGTTGTCGAATTTCTTCACGATGTGCGCCACCAGCCGCAGATTATGCTCAATCAGCATATTACGGGCATGTGCATGGCCTTCCGCCATTAGCTGAAGGTATTTGCTTTCCTCGGCCTCCGTGAGGGGCTGCGGAAACGCATTGTTTTTGACGTATGAAACCAGCAGTGTCAGTTCCTTAATAAAAAAAGCAATGGCGCTAAACAGTCCGGGCAACGATGACACCTCCTGCTTCAATTCCCTTACGAACCACCATCCATCGGTGCGGTCCTTTTATTGTATGAGGGCAGGTGCCTATACGTGCCTGTACCGGGCAAGATGTTTGGTGAAAAGCACGCTCATCTTGTCTACGATATATTTTGATTTAATAGCTTTAAACTATATGGGTAGGCTTCAGCGATATGAATGTATGTTTAAAAATGATATGCCAATGACCTTCCAGTTTAAAATCTGGAAGGCCGTAAGTCAGCCTAATCAGTTTAAGAATTCGTGTTTCTTTATTTGATTATTCGGCATTACATTATGAATAACATTAGCAGCAAAGTCGAGGTCTTCGTAAATGGACAGCACGTAATTACTCTTATTTTTTAACAGAGAGTTTATCTGGTCTTGAGACAAGCCGTGCTTAAGTTTAGCCTTTAAATCGACGTTGTGTATCTCATTACTGCCTGACACCCGAGGCCCTTCAACAGCAGCAGTCTCAGATTCTACGAATAAATCAGATGATTCTTTCGGAAATCTAAGTTTAAAATAATACTTATGTCCATCTTTTGATAAAAACTGAGCTGGTATGTCTCCAAACTGATAACGAAGCGTATAAACAAGATCAGGGCTTCCCTCTTGTTGTGAGATTGCGAAATCATGTACGATAAACGCATTTTGATCAGGAAAATACGTGCCATCCAAAGTCTCAGGAGGAACAGATGCGATGGGCGAAGCGCTCGGTCTAATACCAGGTGTAACATGATTAACATGGGAACTTGCAGGTTTATCTTGACATCCGCCTAGAAGGAACACAAGTGACGCAGCAATAAGTAAGCAATTTTTGTTCATGGAATATTTATATTGGTTCCTGTGCTTCTTAGTTGGGAGTAATACTCTGGCCAGTGGATGGCGGTTGGACAGCAAAAGCGGATGTTGACTACTTGCGACAAGTGAAGCACTCAAAATTCCGGCAACCCAAATTTTTTTCATTAAAAGCAAACCCCCAATAATTTTATACGAGTCGAATTAATCAACCATCGTTCAAGGATAACCCTAATTGGAGGGGATCAAAATAGTAAAATAGTTCTAAAAATAACTTATTTTAACCATTTGAAACTCATCTTTTGTCGAGCAAATTTATTCACAGAGCTATATCGTATATTGGAAAAATATGCTTCAATATGATTGTAAAGATTTTATAGAATGGGGTCTTAAAATGAAAAAGAAAGTTATTTCTATCGCAGCAGTCTTAAGCATCTTTGCCGGCGTCGTATCTGCCTCAAGCATCAATGGGAGTTACAAAGGACACTCCATCGTAAAAGTCAAAGTTAACGGTGATTATGTGAGCAGCGATGTTCCGGGAATTAACCTGGACGGCACTACAATGCTGCCTGTGAGGGCAGTGGCTGAGTCCCTGGGAGCTAATGTGAAATGGGATCCGGATACTTATACCGCAGAAATAGCACCTTCACCCACTTTAAAAAGCATAGATGAGATAGCAAAACATTTGAAGAGCTACAATATTTATTCTTTAGACTATCATACGGATGGATCCGGATACACACAATTCATTGCTATTTATGAAGGCCTATTCTTTATGGGGAACGAAGGGAAATATAACGAAGCAATCAAAGAAATAGCGAAGCAAGCTATCACTCTGGGGACAACTGATTTTGTTTTCGCTGATATAATGGGTCAAACTATATCGGGAGTTACAGAAGATGCTCGTGCTTTTTTTAACGGAAAATTAACGGAGAGTCAATTTATTGACACGCTTATACAGGAATGGATGGATGAAGAGGGAGAGAATGAGGGCGAAAATTCCCAATACTAAGTAAAAAGACCCTCATCATGAGGGCTTTTTGCCTTAAACAACAATTCGATACAATAGCCCTATATCGTGTATAGGAAAATGTGATTAAACGGGTTGTAAGTATATGTAGAATGGGGTCTTGTGTTAAAAATAAACCTATTTATCCAAGACTCCCCCAAGCTTGTCATGAATACAATCGATTTGTCCATTCCACACCTCCATATTACTAACAAAACTTCAATAAGTTACTTTGATTCGGTCTCATTCTAAAATCAATAAATTGTTTCATTGAATCAATTTGGAAATAAATGTTTTGATCGAACAAATTATTAAAGGGCTCGCCGATCATACTACCATATGAATGTCCCGGATATACACGTACATGTGGAGCGATAATGGATTTTAGTCTTTGAATGCTTTTGAACATATCTTCAGCGGAACCGCCTTTAGAACTGCAGCTGCCGCAGCCTTCGATAAATACTGTGTCCCCTGTAAAAATACTTTCAGAGAGCAAAAAACACATACTGCCGGAAGAATGTCCCGGGGTAAGCAGACATGTCACGGTAATTCCTTCGAAAGTTAACACTTCAAAATCGTTAACGCCTTTCAAATTATCGCACTTGAATCCATAGTCCTCTAGCTCTTTGACTGAAATAAAAACGTCGCAATGATAGATCGCTGTCAGTTGCGAAACCAGATTTACATGATCATAGTGGGAGTGCGTCAGCAAAATACCCTTTAAGTCGGCTTGCAATTCATTTAGCTTATTTACAATTGTGCCTAGCTCCCAAGAGGGATCAACAAGTAAAGAGGCACGACTTCTTGGATCGAAAATAATATAGCTATAATTAATGAATGGCTGCGAAACTGTCCGCAATGGGAACACTTCATTCATAAGTAGAATTCCTCCCGAGTAGTAACATAGCCTCCTGGTAATGCCGAGGTTGGTGGACCAAGGTTTTGCCCATGCTTCGGAACATAAAAAAACTTCCGGTCAGCACTGAATTAAATCATAGATGACGCTTCAAACCGGGAGTTTCCTTTTAACTTTTTAATCAATCAAACTATTATTCTCAAAGAGATCCAAGCTTGATGCGTGGATGCTGTGTTATACGCTGTTACTGCCCTCAGTGAGTTACTTCTACATTTGTTATTTAACTAGTATGTTTATATTGAACGATACCGTTAAACTATTTAAATATATCTAGATAACACCACAAAATCTCATAATGTCCAACAAGTTTGCCGGAAATTTCCTCGATATTTCGGATTGCAGGATCTACGCCATATTTATCTACACTTTCATCGAGAACAAACGAACCGTCTAAAGGTATTTCAGCCCTGAATTTATGTAAAGCCACAATATACTCTTCTGGTGTCTGTTTGTCGGGGGATCGTTTTTCTATGTCATAAGATTCTATCGGCTTATATAATGAAGACTTTTTCATTTCAACATTATTCTTGATTGCCGAGATGCTATTTCCAATCTGCTTATAAACTGATGGACTGTATTCTTGCGGATGGAATGTAATCGTATTTGATGCGGTTATGACGATGATAACAATCCATATAATAACAAACTGGGGAAGTTTCATCTTCCTGGACAAAAAAATACCCAATGCAATAATAGCTAAATTAGCCACAATCGTCATAGGTATGGCAATTATTCTACCGAGCCCTGTATAAGGAAACAACTGCACCATTAAAATGATCATGATAACCGAAATCAATAATGTCCCCAAACCGCATATTACTGCTCTCTTCAAAGCGTCACCACCATTTGAGAATCATGTTTTTACTGTCACAAACTATAAAGTCGACGGAATAATCTTTAACCCTGTTTGAAAACGATTGCTTTATGTCCATCATCATGTTCCTCCATCACATTATCTTCCGAAATATTTTATTGATCCTGTATGATCTACTCCTCGGAATACAAATCCACCCACTTCATCTATCGCCATCACCTGGAAAGTACCTGCATAACCATTTACGACATCTAGCTCTATAAATACTTTTGATTTTTCTTTTATTTCATTTAAATCAACAGATTTTTCTTCTTCAAACTGCTCATTTGTTATGATCACTTTTATAATTTTGGGATCCGAGACTTCAACTGCTAGTATTGTATCATATCTCTTATTCGAATTTAGATTTGCAGTCCAAGCCCTCAAGATTGATTCATCTTCCGGATACATCGGACGTAAAACTGAAACATTAGTCACATGAAAAAGTGTTTTCCATTTTGATTTTATTAATTTTGCATAAGTCCCTTGCGGTCCCTTTAAGATAACTACTTTATTATTTTTGAAGTTCTGCTCAAATACGATATCTCCATTGTATTGTGGGAATGAATCTTTAAGTGCCCCTTCCTGACTAAATGAGTATTCTGATATATGTAGTAGATACAAACTAAAAATAAGAAAACAGACTGTAAATATTATTCTTCTTTTATATTTTTTCATTTATCCTCCTTATTTGCGTTCTTACGGGGATTTCTTATAACGTTCCCGTATTCACGACGCCGAGAGGCTTAAGAACCCAATGGGGGTTGCCGCGAAGCGATTAGATTCGCAGGGTTGGCTGAATAAGCTTCCTTTAAATGCTTCTCGGCGACCGAGCAGCCGTAAGGCTGCGATGCGTGAATGCATTATTATAAGAAGTCGACGACTTCAGTGAAATGCTTTCGATTAATGGATTATTCGCCACTTAGCCTTGCAGGGTTGTCTGCTGGATCCACTTCTTCGAAAAATCTTCATGTCTACCAAGGGAGCTCGGCCCCCGCGCGTAGATACTATGTTATTTGCTGTTCTCTACATTTTTCATATTCTTTTTACTCCTTACAATTTTCTTTCTTGATTAATTAATAAATCTAATCGTTCAATTATTCGTTCTTGGTTTTCCATCTGCTTTTTAAGTTTATAATTCAAACTACTAAGTCCAAAAATTAATATAAGCGGAACCCCTATAAATAGAAAAAAAATAATTATATCCATAATGACTCTCCTATTCTTTAAATTTGATTTTTAAAATTTCTTAACTTCTCTTGAGCTTTATGATTTTCCCAGGAATTGAAATAACATTCTGGTACTTGCGAACCTCGTCAGGGTCTGTCCGTAGCCCCACTTCCCCGAACCGAACTGTAGACCGAAGCGTGAGTACGTTGGTAGCTGAAGAACAAGCCCTCTTTGTCCCACATGCAAAATTGTCTTTATCAAAAAACGACCTAGCCTGTGTTGCTCAGTAAATAGGCTAAGTCGTGTAGTCATGTGTATGTTTTCTATTTGTTTGGTGTATATTCAATTAATTCGGCTAATGTACAATTATATGTCTCGCACAATAAATAATGTTTCTAGCTTAGTCGATTCTCAATTTTCAACTCGATAGAGTTTGTTAATCGAATTCCGATTTAAGCCGGACTATCCCATGACGTCATCTATTCGATGATCTGCCATCAGTCTTCTTAAATTGAACTTTATCATCATGGATATCCCTCCATGACTACTATATTATTCTGTAAAGCTGTTTTCTGCAAGAAAACCCAAAATCTTCAACTTACGGAATCAACATTTAACTTTTTATTGATACTACAGGGTTACGCACTAACTCTACAAGGTTAATTGGAGGTTGATAATTTATGAACTACATGGAGATATATTCACTTTAGATCGAATTAAACTCTAAGAATATGAAGACTGAAATGCTAATGGTGCGATATTCAGATACATTTGGAGCCATCTAGTTCGCCTCCCTTAATTCTCTAGATCACCCGCCACACACAAAAGGGACTTCCCTAAAGAAGCCCCTTTTACGATCCACACTAATTAAGCCTTGCTACCAACGAGATCGGAATCAACCTCAAGCTTTTCCACCCGTCATAATCTTGCGTATCTCCTCAAGAGGAGCTTTAGGCTGTCTGTCATAAGTAAGCAGCCCGTTAATTTCCTGCTCGACATCCGTTAACTGGGTATAGCAGTACCCTTGAATGACAGGCGAAGAGAACATCGGATCAAGAACCGCCTTCAGCCGTTCCAGGAAATCTTCTTCGTTCTCTGCTCCGGAGTACCCCCAGCCGTCCCACTCGCTCTTCTTGTAGGCAATACCGCCGAACTCGGATACCAGAATGGGCTGTCCCTGATAAGCTGCGCCTCCCACCAAAATCCTGCGGTTGCCCGGTTTAGCGCTTATGGCAGATTCAACGGTCGCATAGCGCTTTTCCAGTACTTCCCGGCGGCTCTCGTAATCATGAATGGTTAACAGATCGGTTGTCATCTGCTCCCATCCGTCGTTAAACACAACAGGCCTCGTCTCATCCAGAGATTTGGTCAAATGATACATGGCCAGGCCGTGCTGCTGCTGCTTTTTGTCCACCTGGATATTGGGAATTCCCCAGCTTTCATTAAGGGGCACCCATGTTACTAGACAGGGATGGTTATAGTCCCGTTCGATGATCTCCTGCCATTCTTTTGTAAAACGCCGCACGTATTCCTCGGAATAATCGTAAGCATTCGCAGCCTCACCCCACAAGAGCAAACCGAGCTTATCGCACCAGTACAGGAAACGGGGGTCCTCCGTCTTCTGGTGTTTACGCACTCCGTTGAAGCCCATTTCCTTGGTCAATTCCACGTCTCTTCGCAGGGCTTCATCACTCGATGCGGTAAGTATGCCTTCGGGAAAATACCCCTGATCCAAGACAAGGCGCTGATAATAAGGCCGGTTATTGAGGCACAGGGTGCCGTCTTCAATCGATACTTTACGCATGCCACAATAGCTTACTGCTTCGTCCAGCACTTCTCCTCCACGCATAAGACGGAAGGTAATGTCGTAGAGGTTCGGATGCTCCGGACTCCACAGACGGCCCAGACCATGGTCTGTAAAGTCATGCAGTCCGATGGCCCGGCTCACTTCCGGCAGATGAACGGAGTACGTATCCTCGGAGACCTTGCCGCCCTGGAAGGTTATTTCAATTTGCAGCTTGATCTCATCTGCCGCCTGAAGTCCTTCGACAAACGTGCGGAACCGGATTTCACTTCTGTCAATGTCCGGCGTCAGCATCACTTTCTTAATATGTACATCGTTCACAGGCTCCAGCCAGACACTTTGCCATATTCCCGTAGTCCGCGTGTAGAAAATATAAGCGGAATTCTCCAGCCAATACTGCTTTCCGCGAGGCAGTGTAACATCCCGGCTGAAATCTTCGGCACGCAGCACCAGGGTGTTGCTCCCCGGAGCAAGCAGGGGGGTGATATCCGCCTGGAAAGGCGTATGTCCGCCTTCATGAAGAGCCGCAAGCTGCCCGTTCACCCACACGCGCGCGTTGTAGTCAACAGCCCCAAAATGAAGCAGAATCCGCTTGCCCGACCACCCCGCCGGAATCTCAAACCTTCTCCGGTACCAGACGAGATCATGGATGGCAGGATCTCCGATTCCGCTAAGCTTGCTTTGAAAGGTAAAGGGTACGGTAATCGTCCTTTCAAATGCCACACCCGGCTGGTGCCAGTTCTCCGCATCTCCCACACGGGCGTCGTCAAATGAGAATTCCCATTCCCCGTTCAAGCACAGCCATTCCTGCCTGGTCAATTGAGGCCTTGGATATTCGTCGCGAGGGACTTGCGCATTCACAGCTTCTTGGTTCACGATGTCTTCACTCCCAATTAGTTAACTAAATAGTTAATAATTAACCCGGTAACTTTATAATAGATTGTAAGTTAGCCGTTTTATATAGTCAATATCAAACTTGTTTAATTAACCATTTGGTTATACAATGAGGTTGTCGAAATTTTTAAACCAATAAAATGGAGGAAGCAAGCACATATGGACCTGCAAGTAACTGAGTGTAATCTGCCCTTGTTCGAGGCTCTTGCCTCACAGACCCGTATCAAGATGATTGAACTCCTCCGATATGAAAATCTGAATATTAAAGAAATGTCCCTTAAGCTGGGAATCTCTTCCGCTATTGTGACGAAGCACGTTCATCAGCTGGAAGAAGCCGGTATCATCACGACTCAGCTTATGGCAGGCAAACGCGGGATGCAAAAGCAATGTACACTCCGCCTGGATAGGGTCACCCTGCTCTTTAAACCGGATAATGGAAGCGGTGAATGGCAGGCCCCGTCACAAGACCACTATACGGTTTCCATTCCGGTCGGGCAGTATAGCGCCTATCAAGTTAAGCCCACCTGCGGCCTGGCTTCCGGGAGCAAGCTGATCGGCATGCGGGACGATCCCCGCTACTTCGCCGAACCTGAGCATGTACAAGCGCAGCATCTCTGGTTTGCAAGCGGGTATGTAGAATACCGGATTCCGAATTATCTGGCAGGCAAACTGCCTGTGAAGAGCATCCGCATCTCGCTCGAAATTTGCTCGGAAGCTCCCGGATTTGAAGAAAACTGGCCATCCGATATCACTTTTTATGTAAATGATACAGCTGTGTGCAGCTGGACGTCACCGGGTGACTTCGGCAGTGTCCGGGGCAAGCTTACCCCCACCTGGTGGGAACCGGGCAGCACGCAGCACGGTCTGCTCAAGACTCTGCTTGTCACGGCAGACGGGACTTTCATGGATGGGATTCAGCTTTCCCCTGTCACGGTTCAGGATCTTGCCATTGCGCCGGCTGAAGAAATACGCTTCCGGATCGGGTCCTGCGAAGATGCGAAGCACCCGGGCGGTGTAAGTCTGTTCGGCAGACAATTCGGCAATTATGAGCAGGATATTGAAGTAAAGATCACCTACTGAGCTGCGGGGTCCCCTGGCCTACAAAGACATGTAATAAACCGTCAGCAAGTCGGCGGTGGACATTCTTTGCAGGGAAACGGAAGATGTAATCTCCATTATGCTGTGCCGTCCGGATTGTTCCACTTTCTCGAAGGTAAATCCATAATTGCGCAAGAACGGAGTTACCTGATCCCAAGTCAGCCAGCCGGCTCCGCTCTCAAAACAGTGATGATCCTCCGTATGGATGACGACTAATTTGCCGGATATACGCAGCAGCTCTTTGAACATAAACAGGAGCATAGGCAGGCTGGACATCCGGTAATAGTCCGTCATGATGGCCACGTCAAAGAAACGCTTCTCGTAGAACGTGTTAATTCCTAGTGCGTAGACGATATTCTTATCCTTGAAAGTCTGGGAATACGATTCGTAAATGCTTTTGTTCTGAAGAAAAACATGTGTGGTTTGCAGGGTTTGAATAACCGAATGAGAATCAGACCCCACGAGCAGCGACCTGCCTTCCTCATTGGACAAATATCGGGTATTCAACTCATTCATTAACGATTCGCTGTATGTAGGCGTGAAATATTTGGTAAGAAGGCGGTTGTATTTGCCCATAAGCTGGTTATAGTACATATCTGCGCAGAAGGGGTACAGCTCCGTATCAAAATCGCCGTTCTTCTGATGAATTTTAAATTTATTCCGCAGCGAGGATCGCATTTTGTTCTCATCATTATGGGTAACTTCATGGGGAAGATGGAGCGTTTTGATATGCTCGGTGGCTTGAAAGCTTCCCCCGTTCCTGTACAGCTGGTAGCTGAAATCGATGTCCTCGGCTCCCCATTCTCTAAACGACTCGTCAAACCCGTCTGTCCTGGAGACAAGTTCTCTCGATGTACTAAGCGCTCCGCTCCATCCCAAGACCCAGGGGGCCGGTAACTGGTCCAGATCATTCTGCACACTTTCGAAGCTTACCGCCCTATAATCCTCCCAATTGGCGGTATACTTCATCTTGTCGCAGAACTGCTCGAACGATTCAGGAGTAAGCCCTAGGATGTCTTCCGCTTCATTCTCGTCCACTTCAGCAAATAACCCCAGGATATAATGCAGCAGCACAAGCTCCGGTCGGCCTTCCAGAAGTCCGGCGACAGATTCCACATAATTAGGCGGCACCAGAATGCCGCAATCCAGGAAGAGCAGCTTGCTTCCCGTGCTTGCCTGTATCCCCGTATTCCTTGTTCGGGACCGATTGGAGTCCGGAGTCCGCTCGAGGTAAATATAACGGAGATTCGGCAATTCAGACTGGTACTTCTTCGCGATTTGTCGGATCGGTTCCGTGGAACCGTCATCCACGACGATCACTTCATACGCCAACGACTCTCTCACCTGCTGCTTGCTTAAAAAATACAGGGATCTTTCGAATTCCTCTTTATTATTGTAAACCGGAATAATAACAGATACGTCCATCGCTTTCTCTCCTTCAATTTCTTGTTAAATAATAGATTATTTTGTAATTCACCCAATGATCTTTTACTTATATCATTTATTTATTTGTGTATCAATGAATGAAATATGTTGTTTTTTTGAACTTCACATAAAAAAGAGAGATTCTTATTTACAGCCGAGAGGCTGTAAACAGTGAATCCCTCGCAGGGTATCCCTCTACTCCATCCGGAACACCGGTCCTTTAGGTACAAAAGGAAGATGGTGCCCCCTTGGAAGCATATATGCATGATCGCGTTTAACGCGAACCTTATCACAAAATCCATCCGTGATGATCAGTATAGGGCCGTCTTTCGGAAAATCCTCTGCCTGCTGCAGCAGGTCGATTCCCGGCTGAAGTACGGTCCCTCCCCTTCCTCTAATCTTCACGCTTTCCGCTATCGCTTCCGGACGTATATAACCTGCGTCATAGGCAGCCGCATCACAGAAAACGACTCTGGCGGCATAAACTTCTCTGGAAAGGCTGTAGCTGGCGATAGCACCGAGCGCTTTGGCAAGCATCTTCTTGTCCATCGAACCCGATGTGTCCAGCACGACTCCGAACGTCCGTCCGTCATCCTCACCGCCCCGGCTCACCCACTGGGGCCTCGCAATATCCGGCGTTGAGGATTGTCTCCGGTTTACTCGGGCATAAGTGCGGACCTTCTCGACGGGAGTGAAATAGCTGTCGAACCATTTGGCCAGCTCGATATCCCACTGAATCGGCGGTTGCCCCAGCGCCCGGATTTCCTCGACAAGGCCCGCCGGAATGGTTCCCCTCCCCGCTTCGTGATGATACAGCAATCCCTGCTGCAGGGCATTCCGGCAGAATTCGTCAATGCGAGTCCCGTCCCTCGGGTCCCGGAAACCTCCTCTGCCCTTGTCCAGCATATCCGCCCCTCCGACTCCCCGGAGCGTTGCAAGCTTGCGGTAAGTGCGGATATCTGTCACGATCCGGTCATAGACCGATTCGGCCGATAGTCCTTTCATAGTTTCGTCCAGCAAGATGCCCACCTGCGGGAACTCTCCGATCCTCATCTCGACGAGCCAATGATTGATCACGTAATCACACGCGACGTTCCACAAATACGGGTCCCGGCCTTGGCAGCGTTCGTGATGATGGAGCCCGGCATGAAGCAGTTCATGCGCCATTACGAATTTGCATTCCTCCGCACTCAGCCCCGCAGCCGGATTCAAATAGATTTCACGGTCCATTACGTCAATAGCCGCTACCGAGATGTTCATCCGCTGACAAATTGCAGCATCTTCTATGAGGGTGAAGCCAGCAGCAAGCGCCCCCAGCAGCGGGTAGTGGTCGATAAACCAACTGCGCGCTATTTTGCCGGGCGTCAACTTCTTTTCACCGCTCAGCATCGACACATCAACCCCTGCGGCAACATGAACAGCCTTTGTGACAGCCAAAGACAGCCCCGCAGCAAAGGCATTCTCCCAGTTTATTTTGCGATCGGCGATGTACCGCTGCTCATTCGCATGCAGAAGCATGTCTCCCGCCTTTGCCCCTGCCGTCCCGTAATGCTTCCATTCTTGCGGAACACCCCGCTCCAGAAATTGCTCATAAAGACGCTGTTCGCCGTATACCGGAATATCGATCCTAAAGCCCAGCGCCTTGGGCTTTATGCCCAGCTTCATGTCCGACAAGAACTTGGCAATAAACACATCACAAGCAACGTTCCAGAGAACAGGATTCTCACGTTCCTGAAAATGCCCGAATCCAAGATGAAGCAGACAGTGCGCCAGAATATAGATCCACTCTTCCACTTCTGCACGGCGCTTCGGATGGACTAGCACCGAGCCCTGCTTGCTGACCACAGCCCAACCGTCTTCCCCGCAGTACCGGAAAAAATCATCACTTCTGTAGAACCAGGCATGGCTTGCCAAAGGAGCGAACATCGGATGCGTTTCAATAAAATGCTGTGCTTCAGCGTAATTCCGGGCAGCGGGGTCGAGCGTTAATTTTCTTTTGTTGCCCATTTACTTGTCCCTTCCTGCCAAACGCGGTAAATCCCGTATAATTTCTACCGTAAACCATCCCGGTAACACCTGTCCCTCCCCATGATCTGCCACCACAAGCTGCGCCATTTCCAGACTGATTTCACTCAGTTCTTTTATAAGCGCTTTGGCACGATGAGCAAAGCTCTTGTGATCTTCTTTCATGGAATCTTTCTTCTCGGGAAGTGTTTTGATAATCAGGGCACGGAAAGACAAGGTCAAGAAATAGAGCAAATCACGATCCGCCGCATCCGAAGGAAACCTCACGTCCCCGTTTAAGATTTGGTTCAGCTGGTATTTGCCTTTCAAATTCTTATGAAATGCTTTGAACTGAAGCGCATGATCCGGAGTCAGGCATCCTCTTGCCAGGACTTCGATCTGCTCCACGGATAGACCGTCTCTAAATTCATTCAAAGCATCACTGAGCATATGCCAGGAACGCGGTGTCGAGAACGGTTCTTCGGTCTTGGGAGGCTGAGTCCAGAGATGATCGGGACGGGCCTGCAGGTATTCGATTACATAGGGATGAATTCCGTTGTCGCAGGCCCAGCCGAACCATTCCTTTGGAGAAACCTTCAACTGCACGTGAAACATACGGTTAATGAGTGCTGAAGACATCGGCTTCACAATGGCGCTATCCTGTGCCCGGTTCCCGGCTCCAATCACGATTGACCCTTGCGGCAGGTGATATTCGCCGATCCGGCGTTCGTGAATCAGGCTGTAGAAGGCTTTCTGGACTTCCTGTGAACAAGCGTTAAGTTCGTCGAGGAACAAGCAATAAGGCTCGGCTCTGGCAATGATTTTGGGGGACAGAACTGGCTGACGCCATCTTTGATTTGGGGAACGCCGATAATATCTTCGGGTGCAAGCTGGCTGCCAAGCAGAGAGACGCAGGGAAGGCCCAGATCGGCGGCAAACTGCTCGACGAGCGAGGATTTGCCGATGCCGGGAGGTCCCCATATAAAGACAGGCCGTACAACAGCCACGTTGAGTAAAAATTCGGATAGTTCTTTTTGCGATACGTTAATGCCGATATTCAATCGTTCATGCTCCTTTACAGATCAGAGGTGTCTTATAGGACAAGCTCGGACAGATAGATATTTCCATATTACGCTCCGGTATCCGGGATAACAAGGCAATAAACAACTATAACGATAGTTTAAGAAGATACCGCTACGAAGGAGCTAGGAAACCATACGCAGCATCAAGAAGAGATTCGCATCTACGGGGCATGAATTCACTTCCGGGGAAAAAATTCCGAGTCCGTCTTGCAGGGTTACCTCGGCATGGCAACTTCATCTAACACCTGTAGCTTTAACCTTAGACGGCGGCTTGCTGCCCAACAGGAATGACCTCTTCCAGACAAGCCAAAATCCTGTTCCTTTAGAGGAACAGGATTGCGGGGCTAGCCTGAAGCCTGCCTGTTACTTGCTGTCCGCTGACGGATACAGTTTGAATTCCACTTTCTCAAGTAGGCCTGTAAAAGGAAATTCGTCCCCATCCCCGTAATTGAGGCTCACCGGCAGCAGAGTATCCCGGCCGATATCCAGCCCGTCTGTGGAACGGACGTCTGTAAAGGGCAGCACCGTTTCCCCTGCTTTCCTGCCGTTCACATAAAGGGCTCCGCTGCCGCCTTTTTCTCCAGCACGGGTGTATACGAACTTCAACTCTGCTTTCCCTGCGGGAACGGGTGTATCCGACACGATTCTGTGGACCTTGCCATACTGGTGAAACTCATAAATCAGCTCATTCTTCTTCAGATAGAGCGTGTACCCGCTATCGCTTCCGCCTGCAGCTACAAGCACCCCTTCTTCCTCCACCTCTTTCCTTTGAATCGGTATGGAGATTTCATAGCTTATGCCTTTCAGCTTGGGGGCTGCGGACAAACCGATATGTTTTAAACCCGTGTAGTAGATAAAACTGCTTCGAATAGGCGCGGTTCCGGTTACGGCAGGTGAAGAGTAGCCGTTCGCTATAGGGTAAGCGCCGTTATTACGTGCTTCTTCGTCCCAGATTTTCTTCAATTCTTTGAGTTTCTCGGGGTACTGCTGCGCCAGATTTCTGCTTTCGTTATAGTCGCTGCGTGTATCAAACAGCTCCCACGCCTCCTCCTCCAATTGCACTCCGGGTTTGCGCAGAGCGACTGCTTTCCAGCCCTCACTCCAGATGGCCCGGTTGCCGTTCATCAGGAAGAACTGTGTCTTCTTGCGGGTCGGTTCATTCTTCCCGCTAAATGTATAGGCCAAACTCGTTCCGGTTATCGGCTGCTGCGGTGTCCCGTTCACTTGTTGGGGCGGGGTAATCCCCAGCACTTCGTAGACCGTCGGGGTCAAGTCGGAGACATGATGAAACTGTGTACGCAGAGCGCCCCGGTCCTTGATTCCACCCGGCCAGTGCACGATAAGCGGCACTTGGACACCGCCGTTATAAGCCGTTCCTTTATACTGCCTGAACGGCGTAGCACTCACCTGCGCCCAGCCGACCGGATACTCCGTGTACGTTCCGGCTGCGCCCAGCTCCTCAATCGATTCCAGCTTATCCTCCAAAGTGCCTCCGCCACCACCGCCGAATCCCGACTGCGAATAGCCTATACTGCCATTTTCACCGCCGGCCTTGCTCGCGCCGTTATCTGAGATAAGGTAAATGAGGGTGTTGTCCAGCTTGCCGAATTTGCGCAGGTCGTCCAGAAACCGTCCGATCTGCTCGTCTGCCTGAGTCAGCATTCCCGCATAGGTCTGCTGGTAACGTACATACAGATCCTTCTGCTGCTGGCTGAGCGAGCTCCAGGCCGCAATACCCGCATCCCTTGCCGGAAAGGGTGTATCTGGGGGGATTAAGCCTATTTTTTTCTGACGCTCGAACCGCTCCTCGCGAATCCGGTCCCATCCTGCTTCATATACACCTTTGTATAGATCCGCATATCTTTGCGGTACTTGATGAGGAGCATGCTGGGCACCCAATCCCCAGTATAGGAAGAAAGGTTTATCCGGCTGGACGGATACATGATCACTCACATAACGAGACGCATGTTCTGCCAAATCCTCGGTCAGATGGTAGTCCTCTTTCTTCGGCGGGTCTACGACATGGTTGTCTTCTATAAGCTGAGGGGCGTACTGATCGGTGTAGCCGTCCAGAAAACCATAATACCGCTGGAATCCTTTGCCGAGCGGCCAATTCTCGAAGGGTCCGGCCGGTGTCGCTTGATGAAGCGGGGCCTGATGCCATTTGCCCACGCCCAGCGTCGTATAGCCGGCGCCCTTCAGCACCTCGGCGGCAGTTGCTGCCGTCGGGCTGATCCGGCCCCTCGTATGCGGATACTCCGGCCCGAGATCGACGTTGGCCACGGAGCCCATGCCCACGGCCTGCGGATTGCGGCCCGTCAGCAGACTGGCCCGGGTCGGTGAGCAGAGCGGCGTGGCGTGGAAGTTCGTGTAGCGGAGCCCGCCTGCCGCCAGCTTGTCGATATTGGGCGTCTTGATCTCGGAGCCGTAGCTTCCGAGATCGGAGAATCCCATATCGTCGAGGACGATATACACGACGTTCGGTTGTGCGCCGGTCGCTGCGGCCGGCGCAGCAGCGGTTGCCGATGCAGTAACACCGGCGGTCCCTCCCGCATGTGCAGCGCCTGCCGGCAGCAAGGCGGCAGTAATCGCCAAGGCCGTCGTTACGGTTACCGGTCTTACCCAGCGTTTCGTTTTGTGGCGCCTGTTCATCCATATCCCTCCATTCAATTAAGCCTGCTTTGGACAACAAAAAAGGCACCCCTTCGCATGAAAAGAAAGGGTGCCTTTGGTGAACCAATCGGCAGGTATGTAAATGATTTCTTTATCTTAAACCAACTATACCTATAACACAAGTATGAATTATAGCCTGCGGCATAAAACTCCAAATCGCATTGCTGTTTCCGGGCCTACACCGGATGCTTCCCGCAGCATAGGCAATTCCGTTGATCCATGTGCAGCCTCTTCAACACCCGTAACCGCTTTGCCACCGGCTCCCGTAACGGGAACCCATACGACAGCTCCCTCAGGGGCTTTTTCAAGATGCAGCTTCCCGTCATCCGAGAGCATACTCCTGCGAGCCTGTTCCCACCTATACAGGTCCTCGCTCGTCCAAAACTCGTAGCCCAGCGTTTTCGCTTCCCGTATCACTTGTTGTAACGCCGCGCGCACTTTGGGCTTCTGCAGGATATGAATCGGATGAAACAGAAAATGCGCGACGCCCCGGACTTCTTGCACCCGGTTCAGCAAAGGAAAGATCACGCTGGTATCAGCAAGAGAAGGATAGGCGAGATCCGGTGTCAAATAACCGGTTTCGAGTACCCGGTACATCCGGTTCCGTTCATCCGACCAGGCAATCGGGAAGTAAGGGTGGCACGTTCCGAACAAAAAGCCGAGATTGCCTTTTTTGCTTGGTCCACGGGACTGGTCATTTACAATTCCCGCATCTTCGCACCACCTGAACAACTCTCCCCAGCCTTCGAAGCGGGTATAGTGATTTTTGTTGGCCGTAATCCGGGCACCGGTCGCACAGCGGATTTCATCAAGCTGCCGGTTAAACTCGGCCTGCTCCCACTTGCCCCGTTCCTGAGCCAGCGCGTTGTAATGAAATGCGAGTTCATGACCGGCCGCTGCAACCTGTTCATAGACCGGCTTGGAATAGCCAGGCTCGATTAAGCACCACGTAGCTCTGACATCCATCTCTTCCAGCAGTTCCAGCGCGGCCAGCGCGGAATCATCATGGTTAAAGTCACTGTCCAGAGAGATCATCGCGACTTGTTCCGTATGGTCCGGCCAGTAGTCAACGAAGGGAAGCAAGCGTCCCATGCTAGCCGCCTCTCGCAGCACTTGAGACACCAGCACTTCCCTCCATAGATCCGCATGCGGAAGTGCGTAATAGGGCATACCTGTGCCCGTAAACTCCCGGTCCAGCGCCCAATCCAGCATGCATCCGTCATCCGCCTTCAGAATACCTTCATCCAGGGCGCCTGTACCGTCCGGGGCAGGGACTCCATCCTCGATGACAGGCCTCTCCCCCTGCTGCAGGCCGACTACCGTCCCCGGAATATTCACATTCCAGCGGATCAGCTTCCCTGCCCCCAATTCAAATTCAAGATAAGCGGCAGCGATCTGTTCTCCATCCGGGCTTCCTTTGAACAAATACCCGCCCTCCGATGACCCTTCTCTACGGTCAACACGGACCCACGGCTTTGCCTGCAAAGCCCTAAGCTTCCTGCCACCCGCAACCGTATTCAGGTGCGGAGGCGTTACGTAGACAGGTTCCCTGCATACCACCTCTCTGCACTGCAGTGCCCCCGCCATCCGGTTAAGACCCGCATAGGAGATCAGAATGCCGCCATCCTTGACGTAATGCTTGAGCTGTTCCAGCTCAATATTGCTTTCCCCGCTTACAGCAATAAGCAGTATATCCGGCTTAGCCTTCTCAAGCGCTTCCCTGTCTCCAAGCATCACATACGGAATTCCTGCATGCGCCAGGATCTCTTTCAAGTACAGCTCAAAAACATTCAGCCCGTACCGCCATCTTTTATCCGCTGCCTTTGAATCCAGCCATATTCCAATTGTAGCCCTGTTAGGTACCAACATGATCTCTCCCAATCTGAACGAAAATGCTGTCTAGTCTTTTATTTTAAAGGTTTTTTCCGGCCTGTTCCAGATGCGGGCGCAACAAAAAACCGGCCTCCGTATCGCAAACAAGGCCAGTTTCAATCCGCTCAGATACCGCGTGTCACGGGCTTTTTCCATGCAGCTGCCGGGTCCGGAGAAAAATTTGTATTTAAAATGCCGGATACTTATGATAGGTTACGATTAGCCAGATATAGTGTTTAGCCGCAATTCAACAATCGGAATGTTCGGAATGTATGGCCGAATAGAAATTATTAACTTTTTAGTACTACTAACAAAGAAAGTGAGGTTCGTATATGAAGACTGTCAGCAAGGTTATCCAGGATTCGTCTATTAAATCCTTGGAATCGACTTTTAATAAACTTTCAAATGCTTATATAAGCATGACAGAAAAAGGTTCAAACACAACCCTTGTCGAAAAGAGACGAAACGCTGTAAATATCGGTTTGGCAAGCCTCAAAAATACTTGGTATGGGGAAGGTTTTTCCTATAGCGAAGAAAACATATTGACTTCTAAAGAAGTTTTGCAAGGTATCCTTCCGTCTATCGAAAAACAAATAGCAAATGCAAAAGAAGGCAGTTCTCAAAAAACATTAAATGAGCGCCGCTTACATGCACTTAATCTGGCAATCGAATCTTTGGAGAACCGTCTTGTATAAGGCGCTTAGTGGATTTTTAAGTATGCCGGAATCGGGTGCGTTACTTGAACAAGATCTAACTTTACAGAGTCAGTCGATTACAAAAAAGCAGTCCAGACCTATCATCTGAACTGCTTGCTGCTACTTCTTATCCCTGCTCCGCTTCTTCAGATTCAGCTCCTGCATCATATGCTTGCCGGTCGGCGTCTGCGCAAGACCGCCCTTGGCGGTTTCCCGGTACTTCGCCGGCATAGCAGAGCCCGCCTCGTACATGACCTGCACGACTTCATCGGACGGAATCGCGCTCTGCACACCTGCCAGCGCCATATCCGCGGCCGCCAGCGCGTTCACGGCGCCGAAGCCGTTGCGCACGATGCACGGAATCTCCACGAGCCCGCCTACGGGATCGCAGATGAGCCCGAGCGTGTTCTTCAGCGCGAGGCCGACCGCGTGAACCGCCTGCGCGGGCGAGCCGCCGCGCAGCTCCACCATGGCCCCCGAGGCCATGCCGATCGCGGAGCCGACCTCCGCCTGGCAGCCGCCCTCCGCGCCCGACACGAACGAGTTGTTCGCGATGACATAGCCGATGGCTCCGGCGCTGAAGAGGCCCATGACGAGGCGCCGGTCATCCCAGCCGAACCTCTGCTGGGCGCTGACGAACACGCCGGGGATAATCCCGCAGGAGCCGGCTGTCGGCGTGGCGATGATCCGGCCCATCGAGGCGTTCACCTCGGACACGGACAGCGCGAACGCCATGGCCCTGCACGCTTCTTCGCCGACCGACGGCACCGATCCCGTCATGTAGCTCATGACGCGCTGCGCGTCGAGGCCGGTAAGTCCGCTGCGTGAAGTCGTGTCTTCCGTCAGCCCCTTGTGCACGGCTTCCTTCATCACCTGATAGTAATCCGCCATCTTGCGAAATTCCTGCTCGGTGCTTCTGCCGGACTCCCGCGCTTGCTCCTCCAGCATGAACTCACCGATTGATTTACTTTCGGCTGTACATATTTCAGCCAGCTGCTGCAGGGTACGAAATCTCATAGTTGCCCTCTTTCCGCGAGATCCACAGTCCTTACGTCTTCCACCATGCTTAACTGCTTAACTTCCGCTATAAGCTCGCCTGTAACCGGTGAATCGGCTTCAATGACGGTCATGGCTTCGCCGCCCCGGCCCTTCCGGTCCAGATCCATATATCCGATATTCAGATTCTTTTTTTGCAAAAGAGCCGTAATATCCGCGATCATTCCCGGACGATCAAGATGGGAAATGACCAGTGTAGGGAACTCTCCCGTAAACTTCAGATCGAACTGGTTCACCGATAGAATCTCGATATTGCCTCCGCCAATGGAAGCCCCGACCACGGTCATTTCCCGCTCCCCGGAAGACAGCGAGATTCTGGCGGTATTCGGATGCGTGTGCTGTCCGCTGCTGGTCTGGAAAATCACTTCCATCCCTGCGGCTTCCGCGTCCTCAAGGGAATCGGGGATACGGGGATGATCCGTCTCATAATTCAGCAGACCTCCGACAACAGCCAGATCGGTGCCGTGTCCCCGGTAGGTGTCGGCAAACGATCCGAAGAAAGTCAATTCCGCCTTCTCCGGAAGCTCCCCGAACAACTGCCGGGCAACCCGGCCCAGCCGGATCGCTCCTGCCGTATGGGAACTCGACGGGCCGATCATAGACGGGCCGATAATAGAAAACACATCCTTGAATCTCAACCCCGCTCCCTCCCCTTCTTCGCCTCTACGGATAATAACCGGATACCGCTTCTTATTTGCAGATGAATCGGTTTATGCCTGCCATGCATGTCCTGCCACTGTCCTTTTATCACACATTCCGCTGCCCAATTAATCCGCAAGCCATTCTTGAAGATGCGCTTTGACGAACTCATCGTCATTCAGATGCGGATAGTCGCGGTACATTCGGTCAATCTCTTCCATTTGACCCGGTGAAAGCTCCTCATCCGGGTTCAGGCACCAGCGGCCCTGCAGCAGTCCTTGCCTGCGCAGTACTTCATGAATACCAGGGATACAGCCCTCGAAGTGATGAGCCGGATCGAAGAAAGCCGCATTAGACTCGGTCACTTCGATATTTCTCGTCAGCCATTCCGCCGCAATCTCATTTTTATCCCGGACTTGCTTGATTTCTTCCAGAAGCTCCACCGCTTTATGAGTCCAGACGGCCCAGTGTCCGAGCAGCCCTCCGACAATCTTCTTCTCTACCATCTGGCCGTTGACCCGGAAGCGATAAGTAGTCAGCAGATCGGTCACAATGTTATCGTCATTGCCTGTGTAGAGCGCAATTTCATCACGGCGGCCTGAATAGCACACCGCACGCACGACATCTATGGTCTGGTAACGGTTGAACGGTGCCATTTTGATCGCGACCACGCCCGGAATTTCAACAAACTGTTCCCAGAACCTGAAGCTGAAAATTCTTCCGCCTACGGAAGGCTGGAGGTAGAATCCGAATACCGGAATAATATCCGCTATGACTCTCGTACGCTCCAGAATCTGCTCCTCTTCCCAGCCGTTAAGTCCGCCCATGCTCAGAAGACCGATGTCATAACCCAGACTTACGGCAAGCTCGGCTTCGGCTTTTGCCTGCTTAGTCGGACCGCAGATACCCGCTATTTTGAAAAAAGGCCGCTGCAGGTTAGCTTTCTCTACTTCTTCTGCAGCAATACGCAGCACAGGTTCGAGCAGGTCAATGCCTTCGTCCCGAATCTCGAACTGGGTCGAGTGAACCCCGACAGCGACACCACCGGCGCCGGAGGCGATGTAATAGCGGGATAGCGCTCTTTGATGCTTCTCGTCAAATTTACGGTTCTCGTCCAATGCCAGAGGATGAGCGGGAATAGCTACCCCCTCATGCAGCGCTTTGAGCATCTTCGGGCTTAAATCTTTTCTGGCCATCTCTTAAAATTTCCCCTCTCTCTCCTGGAAATGAGTCGGTTTGTTCCAAGTATGTCCGTCCGCTTCAACCCACTCGGAGATCCAGTCGATCATTTCAAGAATGGATACTTTCGGGTAACCGAATTGTTTGCTGGCTTTGGCCGAGTTGCTTAGAAGAGCCGTATCCGATTCCTTTCCTTCAAAAATCGGTTCGATCCCCAGTCTCGATCCGAATTCATTCGCTACCCAGCGCAGTGACAGTGTTTCGGGACCGGTCACGTTGAAGATCGTCGGAGGCGTACTGCAGGCATTCAGCATACGAATCGCCATTTCATTGGCATCGCCCTGCCAGATGCAGTTCGCGTGGCCCATCGTGATGTCGATCGGCTTACCGGCTTTGACAGACTTCGCTATTTCGAGAAGAACGCCGTAACGCAGATCAATCGCATAATTCAGACGATAAATGGCCATAGGAATATCATATTTGTGGGAGAAATGCGTGAATACGCGCTCGCGTCCCAGACTGGATTGGCCGTATTCGCCAACAGCTGCAGGAGGAGTCAGCTCCGTTGCCCCGCCTTGGTAGACCGGTGTAATCGGATACACATTCCCTGTTGAGAATACGACGATCCGTGAATCTCTGTATTTCTCGGCTACCCGTCCCGGCAGGTAGGAGTTCATCGCCCATGTGAAATGCTCGTTGCCCGTCGTACCGAATTTGTTCCCCGCCATATAGATGACGTTCTTAACATCAGGCAGCGCCTTAAGCTGCTCATCATTCAGCAGATCCACGGGGAAAGTGGTTACACCGTCCGCTTCCAGTTCCTCACGCAAACCGCCTGATGAAAACCGGGACGCCCCGTATACTTTTTTATCCACACCCGCTTCTTTAATTGCGTTCATAGCCAGTCTCGCCAGGCTCGGTCCCATCTTGCCTCCGATACCAAGCAGCATAATATCTCCATCAATTGCGGCAATATCTTTAATTAGGGCCTCGGATGGCTGGGCCAATTTCGCTTCTAGCTCTTGTACGGTTTTCATGAGAAGCTCCCTTCGCGTTCACGTGATAACTCTAGTATCAAGCCTCTTTTATATAAAGACAAGTCTTTAAAACGTCCATTTATTTGCGCAAAATTGTCTCTAAATCAGAATCTCTTAAGTGCGCCCACGGCATTCAGCCAAGCACGGGCAATTAAAGCATGTCCTGCCGGTGAAGGGTGAACACCATCTGGCGCCCACACTTCATTTGGAGCCTGCGCTCTGGCTTCAGCGAACATTCCATCCAGCGATATAAAGACAGAGCCGGTTTCCTGGGCCAAATCTCGAATCGCATGAATTTTGGGATCCAGATCTTCCCGGTATGACCTGCGGACATCGTTTACAGGGAACACAAACGGCTCCAAGAGAATAAACCGTGAACCGCATGTGTCCGACGCCTGCTTCATCAGACTGCGGTAGGTGCCGATAAATTCGTCCACAGTCGTTATATCCGGCTGGTCGTAACGTCTTGCCGCATCATTGACTCCGACCAGCATCGTAATCCAGTCGGGCTTCAGATCCAGACAATCCGTCTGCCAGCGGTCACGGACATCCCGGATCCGGTTGCCGCCGATTCCGCGGTTGTAATAGCGGATATTTTTCTCGGGATATAAAGAACTGTAGAGAGCCGAGGCCATGAAGGCAAAGCCCTTGCCCATATCATCCGGGTTGCTGAAATCACGGCCGGTATCGGTTATGCTGTCCCCGATAAATAACAGCGTCTGGTTGGCTTGTATCATAGAATGATCCATTTCTTCATCCTCCTGTTGATTTGTTTAACCGATAAGCCGGCATTGCCATCCGGGCTGCGCCAAGAATACCTGCCCGGTTGCCTAGCAGAGCGGGTCTCACAGCGATCTCCGCAGGAGTTAGCTCCCGCAGGGCACGCTCCAGAGGACTCCACCAGGCATCGCGTGAGTCGATCAATCCGCCGCCCAGCAGAATGACGGGAGGATCGAACAGATTTTGTACATTCACTAGGCCGATGGCCATTATACGGGCGAATTCATTCATTGCCCGGATAGCGGGAGCATTTCCCCCTCTCACAGCTTCGATGAATGTGTAGCTGTCCCAGTCCGGGGAAATTGCCCGGGCAATGCGGTTCAGAGCGGTTCCTGAAACATACTGCTCCAGACATCCCCGCTGCCCGCAGTTGCATGGAATTCCTTCCGGCTGCACCAGCATATGTCCGAATTCTCCCGCAGCCCCTTTCGTCCCGCGGATTAACCGGCCATCTGCAACTAATGCTCCGCCTACACCGGTTCCCAGTGCCATGAAGGCAAAAGATGTCAGATCCTCGGCTGCGCCGAGCCAGCCCTCACCAATAGCTGCCACGTTGACATCGTTGTCCGTAAATACCGGATACGGGAATGCCGCCGCAATTTCCGCTGTCACAGCTGTACCTGTCCAGCCCGGCAAGTTATCCGTCGCATACAGGACCGTGCCTGTGCCGGCGTCTATGCGCCCTGCCGAGCCGATTCCGATTCCTTCAATCGCTCCGGGGGATTGAGCGAGCAAATCCGCGATCAGAACCTTCAGCGCGGCAAGAATTCCAGTCCGGCCCCCTTCAACCGGTGTACGGACGCTTTGCTCTGCCAAAAAGGAGCCGTCTATTCCAATGACGGCTCCTTTCATGGCAGTCCCTCCCAGATCTACACCGAGATATAGCTGCGGGGGACTCTTCCTCATATGCGGGACAACTCCTTCATCCCGGAGATGAAGCGTGCGGTAATGGCCTGCGGACGCGTAATGGCTCCGCCTACGACAGCGAAATGCGCACCGGCCTGCAGGGCTGCGCGGGTCTCTTCCGGCGTCGAGATGCCCCCTTCCGCTACAAGCGGCACCGTCAGCACGCCTGCCAGCCGCTTCACAAGATCCAGATTAGGCAGCTCTACCTGACTGTATGGCGTATAACCCGATAAAGTCGTCGAGACATAGTCTGCGCCCCACTGCGCCGCCTGCACGCCCTCTTCGAAGTTGGAGATATCCGCCATCACGGGGATGCCTTTCTCCTTCAGTGCTTTGATTGTGTCCTGCAGACTGATTCCGTCCGGACGCGGTCTCGAAGTCGCATCAATAGCGACGATATCCGCTCCTGCTTCGTAGACGGCAACTGCGTCTTCAACGGTCGGTGTAATGTACACCTCGAAACCGTCGTAGTCTTTCTTCCATAACCCGATCACCGGCAGGTCGATTTCGGCTTTAATTGCGCGCACATCGGGCAGGGAATTCGCCCGGATTCCGGACGCTCCCCCCGCTTTTGCCGCACGTGCCATCGCTACCATGTGAACGGAACCGTGCAGAGGCTCGTCTTCGAGCGCCTGACACGATACCACTAGACTTTGTTTGGGTATTAAACTATTCATTGCTGGCGATCCCCTTGCTTATATAGTTAATAAGGCTTGATGAATGTGGTGCAGTTGAATTAAACCGCGTGGGTAGATGGCCATTTCATCTCCACACCGGCCTGTGCAAGAACGGCTTGGAACGCTTCCAGCAAGTCCTTCTTCTTGCGGACTTCACGCGGGCTGACACCTTGATCCAGACAGAAAGCGCTCAGGTAGCCCGCCGCTTCCCCGATGTTCCATTCGACCGGGTGAAGACGATAGCAGCCATTCGTCAAATGAGTCGTCCCGATGTTTTTGGAAGCCGGCAGCAGATTGTTTACACGTACCGGAATCAAGCTTCCCAGCGGGATTTGAAAGGGTAGAGAAGATACATCGATATACGTACGTAGCGCCGTGCTAGGATGAAGGTCGATCCGGTATGAGCCCACCCCCACCGAGTCGAAGTAGTCCATCGCCGTCTGACCCGGCTGAGTGACTGGACTGAGATCCTGCTCCGTAACCGTATATTCCGCTTTGATTCTTCTCGATTCGCGAATATAAGGGCTTTTGGCCAGGCCGTCTTCGGTTCCGACCACATCTTTGCGAAGACGCAGACCCGGGTAGCCCCTTTTGCCGTCCGGTCTCGGTGCTTCGGTCTGCATCCAGTAGAGCAGAGACAGGCTGAGCTGCTTGGCATTCTCCAGATGCTTCGCCCGCTCTTCCGGGGTTACGTCAATGATCGAACCCAGCCAGTAATCATTTGCGGGCCAATTGACGAGCGTAATATCACTTTCGAAAATACCTTCCGCAAAGTGATTTTTATCAATGACTCTTCTATATTTCCACAATGAAAAAGATTTGCCGTCAGGGAAAAGACAGTATTGAATCGGCTCAAGCGTGTGCGGGACAAGGCCTGCCCAGCTCAGCTGCATATCCGGCCAGAAATCCGCTTTGTACTGCTTCCAGAAATCATACTGCGCCGGCTTTTCAATGGTGTGATCCTCGCCCTCTTTATAGTCCATCGCAAAAACGTAAGTAAATGCCTGCATGTCCTGAGGATCAGCCTCACCCTGTAAGGCGTGCGGCTCACCCGTTACCTGAGCGGACTCCGCTCCCGTCACGTATTCGACCCCAGCCAGCGGAAGAACGTCCCCTTCTTCGGTCGCATCCAGGAAATAAGGAGCGGATAGACGGACAGTTTCACCGGAACCCGCGTGGCATACCGTTACACTCTCTACCTGATCGCCGCCGGTCTCTGCCTGAAGAATACGATAGCCATACAGCACCTGCAGCTTGCCGCTGTGGATGTATGGCGCTAGCATGTCTCTTAGCACTGCCAGCGCCGCACGCGGTTCATGGGCGATGTTGCTGACGCCTGCACTGCCCGGATTGAATTGGCGCTGAGCCTGCACACCCTCCGCGAGCGGGAAAAGCCGCTTGTAATAGTCCCGGACTCCTTCACGGAAGCTCCGGTAGCTTGCTGTGCATCCGAAGCTTTCAATCCACGGATGCTCATCGGGAGGTACCGCCTGACTCGTCAGCTGGCCTCCGATCCAGTCCGTTTCTTCGGTCATGATGACCGTTTTGCCGGATTTGGCCGCAGCGAGCGCAGCCGCACAGCCCCCGGTTCCTCCTCCGATAATGACAAGATCCGCCTGCATGTTGGAAGACATAGATGACATTCCTTTCATTCGTATGATGAGTTCTCAGGTAAGTGTATAACGGCGCCAACTAGTCAAAAATCGACTCATCCAGCTTTCCGAGCAAGAAACCGGCCGTAGTCATGGCGTTGGTCCAGCCGCCTTCAATACAATAAGGCCCCCAGCCTGTGTCTCCGTTGTTGCCGAAGTACTCCATGCGGGTCAGGTCAAGCGCACGCATCCAGCCGCCGTCGAAGCGGACATCCTTGCTGCTGATTTGAATCGCGCTGAGGAAAGAAGCAAGATCCTCGTACAACTTGCGGTACGTATCATCTTGAGTCGTTTTCCACAACTCCCATGCATTCATCAGCAGGAAGTTGTTCGTATAGAGCTGATCCGCAATGCCTTCGCCATTGTGAATGTATACGCCCGCATCCTCTTGCCCGAACCGGTCCGGGTCCGGATTATCCGCTTCCTCGATCCCGCCGGTTTCATGCTGGTTCGAGAGCAGGTAAGCCGTAATCTCCTGCATCCCCGCTTGAATCCGGCCGCTTCCGTCATGTGCCGCCAGGAATCCTAACGGAAGCAGAAAACGGGCCAGGCCGGATGTCCGGCTGTACATGAACTTCAGCTCATCCATGTGCTCCAGCATATAGATGGAACCTTTTACAGCCGCATCCAGGTACTCCTGCTTGCCTGTTACCAGATACGCCTGGATGAATGCGGTATGTGCAATGCTTTCAAAATGCGGATTCATGCTTACTGCAAGCTCTGAAGCGATTTTGTCCTTGCCCAGATCCCCAAGCTCTTTGCCCGTGATGCAGTTTGCTCTGAGGCCATTCGCATTCTGGGTAGCAAGGAATCCTTCTGCGATAAGAAGTCCGCGCTCGCGGTATTCTTCTTTGCCTGTTTTGCGGTACAGATACAGGAGGACCAGACATACCCAGGCATTATCATCCGTAAAAATCTGATCGGGCTTCTCACCCGGGTAATCGAACCATTTGAAAAATCCGTATGAAGCAGACTCCGGGTCCATATCCTGATATCCTTCATCGAATAAATACTGCAGCATCGCGCCGGACGCTTCTTCCCATTCCGGCTTGCCGCTTGCTTTTCCGTACAGATAGAACATAAGCGCCGTGTGAGCATGGCAGTCCGGCCGGCGGTCATACGAGATTCTTGCCGTAACCGAGTGGACGTTCTCCCAGATCCCCTTCGATCCGTCTAGCTCCGGCATAATCCCCGAAGAAACAAACCATTTCAGACTTTTCTCAATCGCTTCATCCGCCGAAGTTCCACGCGACAGCTCCATAACGGGCTCCCACATCGTGAAAGGGATTCCGGTGTCATCGGCCAATGCGGCAATAAACTGCGCCCAGTCCCTGTACGGACGCAGCGCAGCCGGCTGCTGGCTGGAGAACAGCGAGAAGGCGGCAAATACGACCTTGCCTTTGCCGAGTTCGCGGATATTCAGTCCCGGATAGGGTTTTGCCCCTATCAGAGGTTCAATCGACTGGTGCGTTTCTTTGAACGGTCCGATTTCAAGACGGGTGTCCGCTGCTATGCTGAAGCCGTATGCCATGGCCCCATCCCATTCAAGCAGTCGGCCTTCCGGAAGAACCCCTTCTTTGGGGACATAGCGGAGTTTTTCCATCATCCGGCGGCTTTTAGGAAAATCCTGCTTCCAGCCGAATAGACGGGAGCTCGGAAAATCAAATGCATTGATGAGTTCCGCATACAATTTACCGCCTTCGAATACATACTTCCATAAATAGGCGCACTCTTCGCTTGTCAGGGCCGTCTCCTCATCTAGGTGCGGAGAACCGATCAGCAGGACGGCTCCATAAGGGCTTAAATCCGTCTTCAGTAATTCTTGCAAGGAATAAACTGCGCTTTCTCCGCAAATTTCCCGCTTTAACGGATTGGATGTAAATATAGCCGTTTTCATAAAATCTCCTCCATCGGATGGATTTAAAATCAGGGCTGCCGGATAACCCGGTCAGCCTTTATGAAGTTCTTGCTTGAATCTTCTTGCGCTAGTTAGCTGATCTGATTTGGTCACAGAACTATGTACAGGCAGCTTCTATCTGTAGACAAGTAATAGCGGTTTGACCGCTTCGGGACCTCCGGCTGCAGAAAATCCATCCGGCTATATGCAGGAAGGCTCTTTCTATGCGAGTGTATCAAGCTTTGACGGGTCAATCTCGCCTTCCATCTTCTGCCCGGCAGCCAGCCGGCCCCATTCATCTACAATAAAACGGCCGATCGCCAGCAGTCCGTTATTGACCGCTCCGGCAATGTGACCTGTCAGCATCACATTCGGCAGTGTCATAAACGGATGTGCCGCCCCAGGGGGCTCCTGTACCGTAACATCCAGAATAGCCTGAATGCGTCCGCTCTGGAGCTCCCGCACGAGTGCATCCTCGTCGATCAGAGAGCCGCGGGCGAGGTTAATCAGCGTCGCCCCTTCCTTCATGAGCGTCAGATTTCCGCCGTTCAGCATCCGGTATGTGGCCGGAATTTCGGGCGCCAGAACCATGACGATGTCGGAGCGCTGAAGCAGCTCCTCCAGCCCCGCCAGCTCCGCTCCGGCCTCAGCCGCCATCTCCCGGGTATACGTCGGATCAGTCAGAAGCGCTGTCAATTGAAAGCCTTTGAGCAGATGAAGGAAGTGCTTGCCTGCATGGCCGCCGCCAATAACGCCGATCGTGGATCCGTACATTTCACGGATCGAATCACGGATCGGGTCTTTGCGCTGGTTCCACCAGCCGCTTTCCTTGACAGCGGCCGCTGTGCCGATGAAGTTCTTCATCGTCATGATGGTCAGACCCAGAGCCGTTTCGGCCACACCCCGGCTCAGAACGGCGGCGCCCGATGTCACCCGGATGCCGCGCTCCCACACCTCGCCTGTGACCACATGCTTGACGGAACCGGCCGCGTGCAGTACCGCTTTGAGATCCGGAGCCGCCTCAAGAACAGCTCCCTGGAGCTTAGGGCATCCCCATGAGGTGATAACCACTTCCGCACCGCGCATCATCCCAGCCGCTTCCTCAGGGGATGCATTATCCTCTTCACGGAAAATGACTAGCTCCGCGCCCATGTCTTCAAGACGCTTCAGCTGCGCCGGCTCGAAGATCCGGTCGGTCACCCGTTTTCCTTGCAGTAAAACCGTCTTCATCCCTATTCATCTCCACCTGTATAGTTAAACGCAGTAAACGCGCTTGCTTAATTATAGACCTGCCGCTGTTTGCCGGAAGATAAGCCGTAAAGACCTTGATATTCCGACGGAGTCAACCCGGCAATCTTCTTGAATGCTTTGCTGAACGAATGGATCGATTGATAGTGAAGCGTTTCGGCGATACCTGTAATGTTGGTTCGTCCCGACTGAAGGAGCCTCATGGCTTTGAGAATGCGTTTGCGGGCCCAGTAACTTTGCAGAGACTCCCCCATTTCTACCCGGAATACATGAGATAGATGGGAATAACTATAACCGAGTACATCAGCCAGCTGGCTGAGTTCCTTGATTTCGAGCAGAGACTGATCCATATATCTTACGGCCTGATAAGCCAATTCCTGCTTCATCGGCGCGCGTTTGAATTCTTGTTTGGGAGCGGTTGCATGATGGGTTCCAAGCCGGCACAAAGCAACAACCAATTGCTGAAGGTAACTTTCCGCCATCGCTTTGGCATAGTTGTCACGAGCTTCGACTTCCCTTTGCAGGCCCAGCAGCAGCTCTTCAAGTGCACCATTATCTTTCCGGACCGGCTGAGGACCCTTCGTGCCTATCGTTTGAATAACTTCCGCAAGATTAAATCTGCCCGCTACTTCTCTGAAACGTACGGAAATTAGACGTACCGGTCCATTCGACGAACTGTCCAGCTTCCAGCAATCTCCCGGCGCGGCGAATACAAAATCACGCTCACCAAAAGGGACCGACTGCTCTCCCTGAATCAACTTGCCCGAACCTGAAAGCACATAAATTAATGTATAGCTGCTTGTTTTCTCAGGAAAAGCTTGCAGTTCTTTGTGAAAACAGCTGTCCCTGATCTGCTCCAACACGAAATTCCCCAAAGTCATCGGACGTTCCAATTGCCATCTGTCAAAACCCGCTTCTACCGCCTGTCCGGCGCGTTGAAAGGAATGCATCGGTATCCCCCCTTATCCCTATTGTCGCTCCTGGAGGTAGTGCGGGGTAAGGCCTCGATCTTAAGAAAATAAGGAATATCTTATGATCTTTGGAGAATTTCCTTCTATCTCTGCCGAGCAAAAAGAAATAGCCTCCAGTTAGAACCTGGAGGCCAATTCTTTTTGATACTTATTTCTTTTTAGCGGTTGCATACCAATCGTTGTACGCTTTCAGAACTTCGCTTCCGCCCTGAGACATAAACTGTTGAACGAATTTATCATAGTTCGCCAGATCTTCAGCGCCTGCGAATGCTTTAATCATATAGTCGGTTTCCATTTTGGTCAGCTTCTGGAGGTTGTTGGCGACAACATCCATCGGAGGAGCCAGAAGGGTAGGATCTTGTTTGGAGTAGCTTGCTTGCTTCTGAATTTCTTCGAAAGTCGAACCGACCAGTGGATCTTTACGTACACGAACCAGCCACATATCGCCGAAGTTCTTGGAATCCGTGCTCGTCATAAACCAGTCGGAGTTGTTGCGGTCTTCGGTAAACTTAGGAAGGATCGGGGACATTGCGCCTTTCTCGTCCTTCTTCCAGTGTGTACCTTCTTGGCCGATTGCCAGCTCTTTGAAGATTTCAGGCTGCAGCTTCATATTAATGTACTGCATAGCGGCTTCTTTGTTCTTGGAAGACTTAGGAATACCGATGTACCAGGAGATACCGCCGCCTTGAAGCCAGTTTTCCTGCTTGCCGTCTTTACCTTTCAGGGAAGGAATCAAAGCCAACTTGGTGTTCGGGAACGTCTTGTTCAGTGCCGCTACCAGAGACGGAGGAGAAGCGAAATCCGTTTCGTAAATGGCTGCTTTACCGGAAGTGAATTTCTCTTTAGCCGTAGCGGCTTTATTAACCGGCCACTCGGAATCGATTAAGCCTTCTTTGTACAGCTTGTTCATGAATGCCAGGTATTCTTTCATACCCGGGTCTTCCAGGCGGTGTCTGATCTTACCGGTTTCATCATCGAAAGGTGCGGAAATTCCGAACGCGCCTGCGATTTCATAGTTCATGCTTGGTGTAGAAGAACCTGTCAAAGGAATGATGTTTTTCTTTTCTTTGATTAATTTGAGCAGGTTGTAGAACTCGTCAATCGTGGTAGGGACGCCTACTTTAAGTTCATCGAGCAGCTCCTGACGGACCGCCATCACCTGACCTACGAATGCTTTCGGATGCTTCTCCGGAATACCGTAGATTTTGCCGTCGATTTTAGCATTGTCGAAAACTTCCGGCGGGTTGGCTGTCGTTATGTTGCTTCCGTACGTTTTAAGCAAATCATCCAGAGGCTCGAGTGCGCCTTGAGATGCAAGACGTGTATATTGGGATGCACTGAGTTTAAGAATATCGTACGGCTCTTTGTTCGCGATCAGAAGATTCAGCTTGTCGTCCGGGTTCTCAATCGGAAGTGTCTCGTACTTGACTTTGTATCCGGTTTTCTCTTCCAGGAACTTACCGACAGGATCCGTGTTCGGATCGAAGTTTGTTTTCTGAAAACCTAACATGCGAAGCTCTGGTTTAGGCGCATTGGCATCAGGTGTAGTTGTCGCTCCCGTTTCAGTTGCTCCGGACCCGCAACCGGCCAATAATGAAAGCGCTAACGTAAGACTGATAACACCGGTGGCTATTTTTTTCATATGTCCTCCCCCATCAATCTGGACTAATTTGTTCTAACTGTGTCCACTATACCATGCCGATAGGACCCTGTATTTGTCTCAAGATGCTGCATTCGTTGTCCAAAGTGGTTATGAAGGATCTTCAGAGGACGAATCAAGCTGCCCGTACGGAACTGCCGGGAAAGTAATCGTGACTTTCGTCCCCTCTCCCCGCATACTTTCGTAAACAAGGCCATACTGGTCCCCGTAGTAGAGACGGATTTTCTGAGCAACATTGTGGACCCCGTAGCCACCCGCCCCTGTCAGCGTCTCCAGTGTAATCTTACGGACCTGCTCCTCGGTCATCCCGACCCCATCGTCTTCTACGACGAACTTGACGAGGCTTCCTTCGCGCCAGCAGGCCACTAGAATAATGCCGCGCTTCTCCTCTTTCTCCTGGATGCCATGCAGAATCGCATTTTCTACAAGCGGCTGCAGAATCAGTTTGACGGTTGCAATGTCCTCCAGACCCGGACCGACTTCAAATGTATAATCGATTTTACCTGAGAATCTGCGGTTCTGAATTTCGAGATAAGTCTTCACGTGTTCAATTTCATCCCGGATATAGATGACATCCTTGCCTTTGCTCAGGCTTAGTCTGAAGAATTTGGCCAGTCTGCCGACAATATCACTGATATCCTGGGCTTTGTGCTTCATCGCCATCCAGTGGATCAGCTCCAGCGTATTGTACAGAAAATGAGGGTTGATCTGAGCCTGGAGCGCTCGAAGTTCCGCACTTTTCTTAGCGACCTCCGCTTTGTACTTCTCCTGGATCAGATTACGCATATTCTCGCTCATCCGGTTAAAATGCTGCTGCAGCATGCCCACTTCATCCGAGCTGTCCACTTTCATCCGGTACGTCCATTTCTCCGCTTCAATATTGCCCACATGCCGGATAAGCAGCCGGATGCGGCGCGTAATTCCACGTGACACGGCAAAAGCAGTCAAGACCGCCAGCACCGTCACTACGACGAACAGCAGCAGCAAATATTGGGCCAGCTGGCTGCTTTGAGCCCTAATTTCTTCCTCCGGTATGACCGCCACCAGCTCCCATCCCGTACCTTCGACCGGCTTTCGGACGATCGTGGCACCTCCTGGCGCATTGGCGGAAATCCTCAATTCTTTCTTCTGCTCATCTCCCAGCACGGTACCGACCAGCGCCTTATCCGTTGCCGATACGACACGGCCTTTCTTGTCGAGCAGGTACACTTGTCCCTGGTGAGTAATGTTAGTCCGGTCAATAATTTCGCTGATACTATTCTCGGCGATATCGATAGACAGTACACCCATCCATTCACCGCTGTAATCATAAGACTGAAGGGGACGGATACAGGAAATAATTTTCTGGATGCCCCGTACATCTTTGTAATCGTGCTCATAGGTAGGCCGGCAGTAGATGCTTTCCTGGTTATCCGCCATTTCCTTGTACCATTCCGTATCCTTGATGGTGGCCATATCCAGAATGGTTATGTTGTCTTTCAGGAAGACTCTATCCTTGTCCACAAACAGCCGGATGCTGTAAATTTCACGGCTGTTATATGCCGATAGGATAATATCACTCAGCTTCTGATAATCGTCAATCTGCTGACCCAGTGAGTAGCCCGTCTCGCTTTTGCCCAGGATCTCTGTTATCGAACGGTTCATATACAGAATACTCGAAACGTCTTTGACATTATTTAATTTGTAAGAGATAAACGTATTCGCCTGCTCGAATGACTGCTGCGTAGACTCGACAACCCTGTCGATAAGCATCTTGGATGTTTTCTGATAAGAGATAGCCGAGATCGTTATGGTTGGAAGAAGGATAAGCAGAATGTAGCTTAGCAGCAGCTTCTGGCTGATTTTAAGTCCGCGGTAAAACTGAAGAAGACGGCTGGCCCCTTTCATCCCGCACCTTCCTCCATGGAATCCCGGTATTCCGATGGATTGCACCCGGCTATTTTACGGAAAACTTTAGCAAAATAATTGGCATCCTGGTATCCGACCATCTGCGCGATCTCATAGAGCTTGAGCTTGCGGTCCCTGAGAAGCTGTTTGGCTTTCTTGATGCGAAACTGAGTTATATATTCGTTCATGGAAATGCCTCTTTCCTTCTTGAACAAAAGACACAAATAGGTGGGCGCCAAATAGACATGATTGGCAATAGCCGCGATGGAAACATCTTCGTTGTAATTATGCTGCACGTAGCGGATGACATCCCGGATAACCGATTTCTCGCTGCTGGCGGAGTCGTCCGTGTTCTCTTTAATGATCTCCAGGCGGCGCAGCATAAAACTGCGGATGGTGAACAACTCGCCCGATACGAAGACGGAAGACCAGAGCTCGTCGTTCTCGAAATCCCACATGGCATCGGGATAAATCTGCGTCATCGCCACATACCAGCGGAACAGTTTCTTCCGCACGCTCTCGATCTCGGGCGAAGGATACAGCAGCAGCTCATTCACCGCCTGATCCAACAGCTGCTCCGCTTCCTCGAAATCTTGACGGCGAAGCGCATCTTCGAACTTAAGGAAGCAATCCTTCTCGAACAGCTGCAGACCGCTGCGATGCTGCTGGGGCAGCTCACGGTACCAGATGATCGAATTCCAGCCGCGGTAGAAGTAATAATGAAGCGCTTTCATAGACTCTTCATAAGATACCGCCATTCGATAGAGCGGATGGAATATATTTCCTGAAGACAAGGCGCGGCGGTTCTTCCCCTCTTCACGGCCTTTTACCGTCATTTTGTTAAGCCACAGTGACACTGGCTCCAGATGCCGCTCGGACTCCAGCGCCAGACACGCGACGCCGACTCCGTCCACGATTCCGGCCAGAATCGGCAGACCGAGTTCTCTGGCGCCGGCATACGCGTCTTCCCGCCAAGTCTCTCTGGCTGCCGGATTACCGAAAGCAGCTGTACAGCATACCCAATTCCCTTCGGTCGGGAATGTGTCATCAACCATCCCGATTTCCCGCTTTACCTGGAGCCATTCCGACTCGCCGGTGCTGCGCAGTGCAAGCAGGTTCCTCAGCAGCCTCTCTGTGAGTTCGGGCATACTCTGGTTCCAGGATTCCTTCAGCCCGGTAATCCGGGCGCTTTCTTCACGGTTAGCCCGGATTTCCGCGGCTACGGTACCGAGCAGCTTCTCCAGTTCATCCAGCTGTACCGGCTTCTCCAGGTAATCCACGGCCTGCAGCTTAATCGCTGTTTTCAAATAATCCACATCGGAATAACCGCTCAAGAAAATAATCTTACATACCGGTGCCTTATCTTTGAGCTGGCGCGCCAGCTCCAGGCCGTCTATTCTCGGCATTCTCACATCACACATCAGGAGATCCGGCTCCAGTTCATCGAAGCGCTCAAGCGCTTGGACGCCATCCTCCGCTTCCCCCACGACTGTCATATTGAAATCTTCCCAAGGCACGAATTCCCTGAGGCCGCTCCGCGTCATTTCTTCATCGTCTACAAGCATGACCCTAATCAAGACAATCCCCCCTTACACGATCCCTATCTGACACGTTTTATGGTAAAAACCAGTCTTTCAAATGCTGAAAAACGGACTTATCCTGGCAACCTTCTATGTCTGATAGTATAACAAAAATTCCCCAAACCCTCCTGTCAATATCATACAGAAGGCCTTGGGGACTTGCGTTCACCTTGTTCTATCAACCTTTTACGGAACCGACCATGACACCTTTTACAAAGTGCTTTTGCAGGAACGGATACACGAGCAGGATCGGTATCGTTGCGGTTACGATGGAAGCTGCTTGAACGGCTTCCGGCGTTTTGTTCATATCGCGGCCGAGGTCAATTTCACCCGTCAGATTGAGCACATCGTTCGTAGATGCGATCAATTCTTTCAGGTAGAGCTGCAGCGGCTTAAGCTCTGAGCTTGTAATATAAATCATAGCGGAGAAGTAGCTATTCCACAACAGAACCGCGTAGAACAAACCGACTGTAGCAAGAACGGGCTTCGCCAGCGGCAGCATGATGTCCCAGAGGACACGGAAGTTGGATGCGCCGTCGAGCTTGGCGGACTCTTCCAGACTTTCCGGAAGGCTTTCGAAGAAGTTCTTCACAAGCAGCATATAGAACACGCTGATAAGGCCCGGTACGAATAAAGCCCAGAACGTATTAATCAGGTTCAGCTTCTGCATCAGCAGGTACGTCGGGATCATCCCTCCGCTGAACAGCATCGTAAAGATGTAAGTCAGCAGCAGCGGTTTGCGGAACTTCAGATTCGGCTTGGAAAGCGGATAAGCGGCCAGCACCGTCATGATCATACTGGTGAAAGTACCTACGATCGTCAGTAAGATCGTGATTTTAAAAGAATTCAGAAACTGCGGATTGCCGAGTACGAACTGATACGTCCCGATTTGAAAATCAATCGGATAAATCGTAACCTTACCGGAAATAACGGCACCTTCGCTGCTGAATGATTTGGCGATCAGGTTAAGGAACGGGAACAAAGTGGCAACGCCGAGCAGAACAAAGAAAATGTTGTTCGCGATATAGAAAATCCGTTCTCCCAGCGATTCCTTGATGCCGGCCGGTCTGCTTTCTTTTATGTTTGCTGTAGCCATTACCAGATGCTCCTTCCCAGATATTTTCTGCAAAGCGCGTTACCGCCGATGACCAGGACGAAAGCGATAACGGATTCGAAAAGTCCGACAGCCGTTGAGAAGCTGTAATCGGAAGCTCCGATCCCGACGCGGTAGACATAAGTACCGATGACATCGGCTACATCGTATACGACCGGGTTGTACATGACGAGAATTTGCTCGGTACCCGCTTCCAGCAGGCTGCCGATTTTGAGAATAAACATGAGTACGACCGTTGAAGCGATACTCGGCAGTGTAATGTGCCACATTTGACGGGCTTTACTTGCACCATCCATTTTGGCCGCTTCGTAAAGCTGCGGGTCCACAGATGAAATCGCCGCCAAATACACGATCGTACTCCAGCCGAGCTCTTTCCAGCCTTCGGTAAAGACCAGTACGGAGCGGAAGATGCTATGGTCCATGAAGAACTGGATGGGTTGTCCGCCCAGACTTACAATCACGGCATTCACAATACCTCCGTTAACGGAGAGCAAGTTAATGAACAAGCCGCCTACGATAACCCATGAGATAAAGTGCGGCAGGTAGATCAGAGACTGCACAACACGCTTAAACATCATTTTACGGATTTCGTTGAGCAGGATCGCGATTAGAATTGGAAGCGGAAACAAAAATACTAATTTGTAAAGGGAAATCAGAAGTGTGTTGCTGAGTACGTTCAGGAATTCATCACTGACGAACAATTTCTCGAAATGCTTGAGACCGACCCATTTACTTTCTCCAATACCCTTAAAAATACTGAAATCCTGGAATGCAATGACAAGACCGTACATCGGAGTATACTTGAAAATTAATAGAAAAATTAACCCCGGGACTGCCATTAAATACAAATCCCAATCTTTGCGCATACCGCGAAACGGATATTTCTTCTCACGTTTGCTGTTTGTCGGTTTCTCTGCTGCGGCGCCTTTGGCGGTCATAACCTTCATAGTACAGCCTTCCTTTCTAACATAGATGAACAGATCATTCGCCCTGTCTCTATTGTCCTATGGAGGCGGCATGCTTAAAAGGCTGTAATCTTATTAAAATAGAGAAAATCTTAAGGTATTGCTTTCCTGCGTATATGAACACGGCAAAGAGACCCTTCCGGCAAACTGCCCCCTGGGTCTCTTCAATGAATCTGTATTCTTGAACATACAAACTGACCTTTATATCGACGCAAGCCAGTCTTGTCTTGAAAGGTCCGCATCCGGTTTGGTCAGCGGATTCTGCCCCTTATCTGCTAACAGGGTTCCCATTTGCCTTTGACTCTGACGGATCTTTCTCAATAAAAAAACGGATAAAGAATAACGGATACATCATCAGATATAAATTAAATGCCCACCAGGTGACATCAAAATCCCCGCTGAATCCCCAGAATGCAATGGCTTGCAAGCCTGAGCAAAACGTCAGGATCAATGAGATTAACGCATAGCTTCTCCATGCCGGACGCTTTTTCTTCTGCAAATACAAACTGTATAAGCCCGTTATAGAGATTAAAATGTCTAGTGGAAAGAAGGACCAGTTCCAAGCGACAATAATCGGATTATCATAATCTTTAAACGCAGCGCTATCCGGTATCCAGTGAAAGATCGTTACCAGCCAATATACGATAAAACCAATATCCGTTATAAAGAACAAGGGTTTCAATAATTTCATTAGGATTCTCCTTCTTGATCCGCTTCAATAACTGACAAAACCCATTTGAATACTTGATATGGGCAAATGCGTAAAACAGCTCCTGCATCAGCTTTGAGATTACTGCTGTGCTCATATGGAGTCCAATTTTGGAGCCTCCGTCAAAAACGGGTATAATAGTAGCGTATCCACATAATTTAATCGGAAAGGCGGGATTCCTATCAAACTATATGAACCCATGACCATTCGTGATGTGACCTTGCCCAATCGAATCGTGATGTCTCCGATGTGCATGTATTCCTGTGAGAAACAGGACGGAATCGTAACGGATTGGCACCGGACCCACTACACATCGAGGGCAGTAGGCGGAGTCGGCCTTATCATCCTCGAAGCCTCCGCCGTAACCCCGCAGGGACGGATTTCTTCGCAGGATCTCGGGATTTGGAGCGATAAGCATATAGATGGCCTTCGCGATCTGGTGCGCCTGATTCATCAGCAGGGGGCCAAAGCCGGCATTCAAATCGCTCATGCGGGCCGTAAGGCTGAGGTCGAAGGGCCGATTGCCGCACCTTCGGCTATTCCTTTTCCCGGCAGCCGGACTCCCGAGGAAATGACGCAAGTTCAAATCGCGGACACCGTCCAAGCTTTCGCCGATGCAGCGGTTAGAGCGAGGGATGCCGGTTTCGATGTGATCGAAATCCACGGTGCGCACGGGTATCTCATCAACGAGTTTCTTTCTCCTCTTTCCAACCATAGACAGGATGAATACGGCGGGGACAAGCAGAAGCGCTACCGTTTCCTGCAAGATATTATTCATGCGGTCAGAAAAGTATGGGAAGGGCCTCTGTTCGTGCGGATATCCGCAGATGAATATGATCCGGAAGGGAACCATGTCCAGGATTACGCCTTCTACGCTTCATTGATGAAAGAACAGGGCGTGGATCTCATAGACTGCAGCTCCGGCGGACTCGTCCCTGCGCCTATTGAAGTGTTCCCGGGCTATCAGGTTCCACTTGCAGATTCGATCAAGAATACCGCTCTGATTCCTACGGGTGCGGTAGGCCTCATTACAAGCGGCAAACAGGCCGAGGATATCCTCGAACGGGGACAAGCAGACCTTATCTTCATCGGCCGCGAGCTGCTCCGTGATCCCTACTGGCCTCGGACCGCAGCACGCGAGCTGGGAATAGAACCCGCGGCGCCTAAGCAGTACGGGCGAGCCTGGTAACAGTCTCATCCCCCCAAAAAAAGCAGAAGTCCCCCAGTGAAACCATATTTGCACTGAGGACTTCTGCTTTTTATATGCTGCGTACTGCTTCCGACAATCTCTGCTAAGGAAGAATAATATCAGCCCTGTACAGACGCTGATCCCACTTGACTTCCGCTCCGATGTGCTCCGCCGTAAAGCGAAGCGGAACGTACAAATAATTATCAATCAGCGCGGGCGGATTCGGAACCCAATAATCGGTCCCGTTCACCCGGATATAGTAGTTCCCTACGGTCATCACCATCTCAACATCTCCTTGTTTGAGAGTTAGAGAATGAGCCGTGTTATCCCATTTGTAATTTGCATTCATAGCATCCAGCAGGGGACGCATGGGGACCATAGTCGTATCTCCGCTGACGAATCCCTTGAAGCCGCCCGCCAATTTGCCGTCTACGGCAACTTGGACCTGCGGATTGTAATACTTCTTAACGACAAGAGCATTACTTAATGCCCTGCCGGGTGTTGTAAGCATGCTGCCGTTCGCGTACAGCCCCGAGCTGGCTCCTCCGTCCAGGTTCATAGCATCCGTCATGCCGAGGGACAGCGCGATTTCGGCAAGATCCTGCATCGTAGCGCCATTGACCGTCCCCATCACCAGCTTACCCGCCGCATCCGAACCGACAAAGCTTCTCATCGCTGCCTGTTTCGTTATTTTCGGGTCCGAGTACCCGTCCCTTGAAGGATTAATGTCTACTTTCCCGTTGGTCAGAAGTTTCGGACCCGCACCGATTGCGGCCTGCCAAGTATCGGCCCCCTGAATGTCCTGACCATTCTCAGTGACCTCCAGATCCGCTTTAACAGAATCTCCCACGTGAAGATTAGGGAGCAGATTGTTCCGGTTGTTCGAGCTGTTCCCGATTAAACAAACAAACCCGTCATAGGGAACGTATACCGCGTTTGGAGTGATTTCCGTAATGAGGCCGTTGCGTACAACCACTTTAGTACCGTTCATGTCGATAGCCGATTTAAACTCCGGCGTGAACCAGACAACCTGATCCGTCTGTCCGGAGCCATAGTCTTTGTTCGTCCCCCAGGGAGAGAACGTATACGGCTTGCCGCCATGCGTTACCGTTACCGAGAAAGACATGTTCACTTTCCGGATATCTACCTCTTTATTGCCGTCCACGATAATAGACTGATTCTCACCTGAATGGAGGAGGTTGCCATCATGCAGCAGCAAGCCATTCGGATACCGGATCGACGCATCTTTCTCATAGGCATTAAAAAAAGTACCGTTCACTGCCGCAACGGCTCCGCTTTTGGCTATCATGGATGAAAAACTTTCATCATAACCGATTCCCCTGGCAGCCGTAACCGGCATCACTTCAAGCCGCGGATCCGTAACATCTACCTTAACCCAGCTAACGGAAAAGTTCTTGCCGTTTGCCTTCACTTGGCTCTTCCCGCTTTCAACAGAGCCGGCCGCGGCTGCCTGCGGAAGCGAAGAGGCTGCCAGCAGCACGCTTGTACCTAGCAGCAGAGCGGCTGCGCTGCGTCTAAATCTTGTACCAGCACCCCTGTTTAGCCGGTTCATCGGACTCATCATTCGATCCAGAATGGAATTCATATTCTTCTCCTCTTTCGGGTCTGCCCCTGTTGAAGTTGAGCATAGGATCACCTGGGTGATTTCATATCTGCTTCTCTTTCGTCATTCGATCTTTCCTTAAGTAATTCCTGTCAATTCCGTTCCCCATTCCACCAAAAAAATCAGAAACCGGGAGCGGGCTCCTCTTCTATACCGAGAATACTCCCCAGTACTTGTCCGATAGGCTCCCGGATAACACAAGCGGCGTCTGCATCGTAAGGAGTCGGATTCCGGTTGATCAGCGCAAGCTTGTCTCCTCTGAAGCGACGGACTAAACCAGCGGCGGGCTGCACGGTCAGCGACGTTCCCCCTACAAGGAGCAAATCGGCTTCTGCGATGCGGTACGCCGCTTCATTCAGAACGGCGGCATCCAGGCCTTCTTCATAGAGGACGACGTCCGGCTTGATCATCCCGCCGCAGACACTGCAGCGCGGGATGATCTCAGGGCTGTCCGTGACAGCCTCCAGCCCGTAAGAAGCCCCGCACTCCATGCAAGTGTTGCGCAGCACAGACCCGTGCAGCTCTAATACATGGCGGCTTCCCGCGAGCTGATGCAGCCCGTCAATGTTCTGTGTAATGACGGCTGTCAGCTTGCCGCGCTTCTCCAGCTCCGCGAGCGCCCGGTGGCCGGGATTGGGCTTCGCTTCGGGATGCAGCATCTCACCCCGGTAGAACGAGTAGAACAGCTCCGGCTCACGCATGAAGAAGCTGCGGCTGAGCATGACCTCCGGCGGATACGCGTAACCGCCGCCTTTGCTGTACAAACCGCTCGCCGAACGAAAGTCGGGTATTCCGCTTTCCGTTGATATTCCGGCTCCTCCGAAGAACACGATCCGTTTACTTTGTTCTATGAAATCTTCAAGTATTTTCCAGTTATCCTTCATATCCATACCTCCTTTATCCATGATCCTGACTTCCTTATCCTTATTGTAGCTGATTTTGATAACCGCCAAGCAAACGATTGCAAAATTTCTGTAAAGGAAAGGAATTCCTGACCGTCCACACGAATAAGTGTGTACTAAGCCTATGGCCTGAGTGAATAACTTCACATGCTAAAAAAGAAGGAAGGTGCATCATGGCGCAGACGAATCCCGCTCCACAAGTTCCTCCCCCGGCCAAAGGCCGCAAGCTGTTCCTGTCACGCCCCGTGTTATCCTGGGGACTGAACGACCTGGCGAATACGATTTTCTCTTCGAACATCGTGACTTTGTTCTTCCCCTTCTACTTGACTCAGGTTATCGGAGGAGACGCTCGGCTAGACCAGGTTGCAAGTACGTTTATCACTTACTCCAATGCGCTGTCCGGTCTGCTGATCGTCCTGCTCAGTCCGCTATATGGCGTATGGATGGACCGTACAGGCCGCAAAAAGGGGGCGCTGGTGCCGTTTACCCTCCTTGCCATTGCCTTTACCATGCTGATGGCGCTCGCATCGTCCTGGGGCTCCGGAGCTTACGTGCTGGGCATGCCGGCTGGCATCGCAAGCGTCTTGCTTTGTTTTGTGATCGCGAAGTTCTTCTTCAGTTCATCTGTTGTATTCTACGATGCTATGATCTCGGATCTGGGAGGCCCCAAAGAAATCCCTTTAATCTCCGGGTTTGGGGTAGCGCTCGGTTATTTCGGTACCCTGATCGGACTAGCCGTGTACCCGCTCGCCAGCGGGCAGCATTACGAGCAGACGTTTATGCCCAGCGCGCTTCTGTATCTGCTCTTTTCCTTGCCGATCATTCTGTTCTATAAGGAATCCTCTGGAGAGAAGAAGTCAGCCGCAGTCAGAACCGGCTTTTTGAGCGGCTACAAGGAAATTATAACGACCTTTAAGGAGATGAAAAAATACCGCCCCATCTTCCTGTTCATGGTCGCGTTTTTCTTCTTCAATGACGCGCTCCAAACAGCCATTTCCGTCATGGCGGTTTATGCTAAAACCGTAGTCGGCTTCACGACAGACAGGTTTCTCATCCTGTATCTCGCGGCAACCGTCTCGAGTATTTTCGGCTCCTTTATATTCGGTTATATAACGCGGCGTTACGGCGCCAAAAGCGCTGTGACTTCCGTTGCCGTTCTGCTGATAGCCGCAATCGCGCTTGGAACACTAGCCGTTAATGAGACCATGTTCTGGGCAGCCGGCGTTATTTACGGCATCTCTATGGGCTCCATGTGGGTAACTTCCCGGACCTTGATCGTGGAACTTTCTCCGCCGGACAAGCGCGGACAGTTTTTCGGCTTGTTTGCCTTCTCCGGTAAAGTCTCCTCTATTGCCGGTCCGCTGCTGTACGGTACGCTGACTTACACGCTGCAGGACTACGGCACCCTGGCAAGCCGGATTGCCCTGGGCTCCCTGCTCATCATGGTCATCATCGGATTATTTGTCCACGCCCGTATCCCCAAGGAGAATAAGGTGGCTTAACAGCCGGTTTACCGCATAAGAAAGCCCATCGGCTGCCGAAGATGTTGTCGGCGGTCGATGGGCTTTTACTATCCGTTCATGTCTATTCCTTCATCGCTATCTGTTCATTTTCTCGATCATACTCATTTTCATTTCCCATGTTCGTGTACTCAAATCTACAGCATATTTCTCAGGATTCAACTTGCGCAGATACTCCGGCCAGAACATATCCATCTGACGGCGGTGGTGTTCCCGTATTTGATCCAGCGAAGGAGCCTCATAAACCTGTTTCCCGTCCACAAATACCGGTTTCAGCAGTGGAATCGCTGCATACTCATCTACATACTTGTAGATATACGGATGCACGGGATCGAACAGTTTAATCTTCCTGCCTTCCTGTACGTCCGTCTCATCATGAAGGACGATATAATCTGCGATGGCCTTGCCTGTGTCGGACCCGAGAATCCGGTAAACATCCTTCCAGCCAGGGGTAGACACCTTCTCCGGATTACCGGATATTTTGATCGTCGGAACGAGTTCGCCCTTACTGTTCTCTATAGCAACCAGCTTGTAGACTCCGCCCAGAGAAGGTTGATCCGCAGCTGTAATCAGTTGTGTCCCTACGCCCCATGTATTGATTCGCGCCCCTTGAGCCTTCAGATTCAGAATGGTATTCTCATCAAGATCATTCGAGACCACAATCTTCACATAATCCAGACCCGCCTCATCCAGCATCTGGCGGGCCTTCACGGATAAATACGCAAGGTCCCCGCTATCCAGGCGAATCGCGTTCATACGCTTGCCGCGCTCTTCCATCCGCTTAGCCGTCTTGATGGCATTGGGCACGCCGCTTTTAAGCGTATGATACGTATCGACAAGCAGTGTGACCTGATCCGGCAGCGCGTCCGCATACCGCTCGAACGCCTCTTCTTCCGTCTCGTGTGCCTGAACCCAGGAATGAGCGTGCGTGCCTTTGGCAGGTATACCGAACATCATCCCCGCCAGCACATTCGAAGTCGCATCGAATCCGGCGATGTAGGAAGCGCGGGCCCCCCAGACAGCCGCGTCTGCTTCCTGTGCCCGGCGGGTCCCGAACTCAAGGAAAGTATCTTGAGGCGATACATTTTTGATGCGTGAGGCCTTCGTTGCGATTAGTGTCTGGTAGTTGATAAAGTTCAGGAGAGCCGTCTCAACCAGCTGCGTTTCAAAAATGGTTCCCTCCACCCGCACAAGAGGTTCATTCGCAAAGACCAGTGTTCCTTCCTCCATCGAATAGATGGAGCCTTGGAAACGGAACGCTCTCAGCTCGTCCAGAAATCCCGGATCGTAATTTTCTTCCTGTGTGCTTAAATAACGGATCGCCTGCTCATCGAATTTCAAATCGTTCACATAATCGATCAGCCGCTGCAATCCCGCAAAGACCGCATAACCGTTGCCAAAAGGCAGCTTTCGAAAAAAAGATTCGAACACCGCTCTCTGATGATGGGTGCCGTTCTTCCAATGGGCATACATCATATTAATTTGATATTTATCAGTATGTAACGTCAGATTCGGTAAAGTGCTCATGATTAAGTTCACCTGTCCTTGCTGCTCTATGGAAAGTTAGATGGTAACGCCGTTCTTCACTATTTTAGCGCCCAGCGTCGTACGGAAATGACCTAACGCAAACTCATGTCCAGCCGGGTTAAAACTTGCCACGGCATCCTCATGAACATAAATGTCAAAAGCTTTGTTATAAGCGTCAACCGCCGTATGCAGGACACAGATGTCCGTGCAGACTCCAATCAGATGCACTTCTTGAATTCCTCGGGATCTGAGCTGAAGCTCCAGGTCGGTTCCGCAGAACGCGCTGTATCGTGTTTTGTCCATCCATACGATTTGATCTTGATGCTCTTCATACACGGCTTTTAGGCGGCCGTACAGTTCGCGCCCGCTCGTGCCTTCAATATTGTGCGGAGGAAACAACAGCGTCTCCGGATGATCCGGTTCATTGAGCCGGTGATAATCCACTGCCATCACAACGTAGTCCCCCCTGTGGGCGAACTCTTCTGTCAGTTCTGCAATGCGATCCTCGATAGCTACCGCCGGCTCCCCTACAGGCAGCATTCCTTCTACAAAATCGTACGTATAATCGATGACGATTAAAGCTTTCATAGTACGGTACCCTCCCCGCGGTTTCGTTGAAAGATTGTTAAGATCATATCATTCCGTTCCTGCAAAATCAAACTCCGGTTCCGCTCTTATAAACGGTAAAAAACGGCCGAAGCGTAAATCTGCGCTTCGGCCGCTCTTATGGCCTGGTTTGTTGCTATTAAATATGATCCTGGATGAGATGAGCCAGTATATTCGCAATGTGGCCGGAACCGCTTTGCAAATCATCCGGATGAATGCGTAACCTGACCAGACTTTCATCCGCGTCGAAAGCCTCGGAAATGAAACTCCCGAACCCCCTGACCCTCCGGTCAATTTGTATCAGCAGTTCAGTACCTTCCGAAGCGGGAAGGAAAATAACTTCCAGTTCGTCTAAATCGCTCCGGAAGTGCCCGGTAGGGACGAATTCAAACTCTTGTATGAGTCCGATACGGCCGCCGTAACGGGATGACTGCTGAACATCCGCTTCTCTTAACCGGAATCCAAGCTCGCTTAAAGCATCAAACACCACCTGCATATCGGGAGAGGGGATAACCTCAATCCGATCCGAGTCGTTTGGATCTATCGCGCTTGAGATGTCCAGCCCTGTCGAGAACCACACCGGTGTGCGTCCCACAGTCAGAGGCGTATGATCCGCCAGCCTGAATCGAAACGGAACTTCCGTCTCTTCATTTGGTCTCAGCGTAAATGGATCGGACACTAAATATTTGGCGATTTCCCTCGTCTCCGTTACGGTTCTATCATTTGCTTCACGTTTATATTGCGTCACTAGTGAAATATAGATTTCTTCAATATGCTGTTCAATCTGTCCGCTGCGAATATGTACAACACCTTCGACTTCTTCTCCCGGGTAATAGCAGCTTTTGCTAAGCCTGGTATCGACCTGAGCCGAGCCGAATCCGATACTTGCTAACATTCGTTGGAAAAACGACATGCTTCATCCTCCTGAACCTAGTAAAAAATAGAAATCTTTGAGAAAATTATACACGATTTATACGTTATTGTCGCAAAAAGTTTTTCCAGCAGCTGTTTGTAAAATGAGCAGTCTTTACAGTTTTCAACTGCAAAATTCCAGTCATTCTGTAGAAAAGCCGTTCCTTATACCTGGTTTCGGGACTTTCTATTTTACTCCGTAGGACGAAAGCCCCTTTCAAATGGAAGGGAACAGGTCGTTTTTATCGTTTTTTGGAAGAAAAAACTGCATGAAAGTGTAAAAATAAACGCGCAGGTGCGTAATAGAATTTGCGCTGACGAAACGATTTGAATCTTTTATTATAAGATTGTACCCACGTTTACCATAATATTCATAAAGGGATGATTGTCATGCTGAAAAAATCACCGGTAGAGCTGCTTAGTGACTATCAACTGCTCGATTGTTTCGTCCAAGCTCTTCAAAATAAGCTGGGTGCTGAATTTCTGCAACAGCTAGCTTCCGAGATCAGACGCCGCAATTTATATTAATCTTTATACCAAAGCTTCCCCTATTCTGGATTTGAACGCATGAGTCAACCTGGTGGATAAGGTGCAGAATTCGCTGTTTTATTCACATAAATTCCTTGCCCTTGCCAAGTATCTGAAGCAGAGCGCAGCAGTGCAATTGTGGAGCTGAGCTCCTTCATATAATTAATATCATGAATATCCGCTGCAAGCTGATACAAGGTATTGAGACTTCCGGTTGCCTGTTCCCGGCCGATCGTACCGTTGCGGATATTTAACAAGATCCTTTCTTTTTCTTGTGTAATAAATTTGCGTATACCGGCTAACCTGTTTGTTCCCATACCTTTCCTCCTTAGGGCACCATGATAAGAGCGACAGACCTGCGTAAGACTAGGCCATTATTATTGTATGCACGTGTCTTTCCCTTCTGTACTTCACGACTGGAAAATCTGTCACTCTTAGAGATTAGACGGCTGTATCTATTATTCCCTCTGGTATATCCCCCACCAATACACTTCACTTATTGGATGTTTTTTTGTTTCCGGATGTACTCAAAGAAAAGCCCTGTAAACAAACGTCTCTTTCCCGTTTGCTTGCAGGGCTTTATGATTGTTAGGGATTAGGCCTGGCCGGACCAGCCGAAAGAATATTCCGGAGTCAATGTGACGGGCAGTTTGCCCTCAGCTTGATGACGTCCCGTCAGCACATCAGCGACTGCATACATCGCATTTGGGCGGTTCTCATAACTGGCCACATACGTCTTCACTTCCGGAAACTCGATATAATCGAACGGATTGCGTCCGGCAACAACGGTGAGAACAGTATCTCTCGCGGCCAGTTCTTTGACGATGCGGATTTGATTCGGCGAGAATGAAGCGTTGTACGTGACTACAATCACCTGATCATAGTCCTTGCTTTCGCTCAGCACACGCTCGACATCTGCCTCGCTTGGCATCGTGTCAATTCTGGTTTCAGTCACCGCTGCGATTGTCTCAGCCAAATAAGCACCGAGTGTTTCCTCCTGCTCGATGACCTCATCGATTTGAGTATTCGCCCGGACCTCAGCCCAGATCACATACGTCTTCTTATCTGATGCAAGAGGCAGCTGCTGCTCGTCTTTGACGAGCGTAACGCTCTTCCTGAAAGTCTCACGCACGAGCTCCACATGTTCCGGCAGCCCTACTGCTGCAGAGACAGCCGCCGGACTGGCATCGCCCGCCGTGATGCTAAGCTTCTGCTTAAGCTGCAGCAAGCGTTCAACAGATTCGTCGATACGTGCTTCGCTGATCCGGCCCGACTCCACGGCCTCTACCAGCTTCTCGATTGTCTCGATTTGCAGGGGCAGCCTGTGGCTGACGAGCAGCAGATCCGCGCCTGCTTCAACGGCCATGACCGCTCCCTCAGCCGTGCCGTAATGGTCGGCAATGGCTCTCATCTCGAGGCAGTCCGTCACGATGACGCCGCCAAAGCCGAGCTCTCCGCGCAGCAGATCCGTGAGCACCCGCTTCGACAGGGTCGAAGGGAGGCCATCGGGCTCCAGCGCCGGGAATATCACATGCGCAGACATAATCACGTCTGCACCTTCGTTGATCGCGCGTACGAACGGCGCGAACTCCATCTCCCGCAGCCGCTCCAGACCATGCGGGATCATCGGCAGTGCATGGTGAGAATCGGACTGCGTGTCGCCATGCCCCGGGAAGTGCTTAATCGTGGGTGCGACACCCGATGCTTGGTAGCCTTTTACGGCAGCTGTCCCGAGTTCTCCCACCAGTTCAGCCGTCTCCCCGAAAGAACGGACTCCGATAACCGGATTCAGCGGATTGTTGTTTACGTCGAGACACGGGGCAAAGTTCAAGTTAATCCCCATGGCACGCAGCTCTTTGCCGCTTATACGCGCAGTCTCGTAAGCTGCTTGCTTATCGCGCGTAGCACCAATGGCCATGCTGCCAGGCATGCAGACGACGCCCTCGTGAATCCGAGCGACCATTCCGCCCTCCTGATCGATTCCGATCAGCAGCGGACCTCCCGAAGTGTCTGCAGCCAGGAGCTGGAGTTCATGATTCAGCTCGGCAACCTGTTGAGGCGTGTCGAGATTACGACGGAACAGGATTACGCCACCGATTTCGTACTCTTTAATAAGCTGGATAATCCTTTGATTCGGTTTCTTGGCCGAATCCTCTGCATCTGCGGCAGAAAAACCGCACATCACCATCTGTCCAATCTTCTGTCTCAAGTTCATATCTGCCAATTTCTTCATCGGTTTCTATCCCTCCGTTTGACCTACTCACTTAAAATTTGTTCCCTGTATTCGGACGGCGTCTTACCGGTGAACTTAAAGAAGACCCTTGTAAAGTAACGGCGTTCCGCATAACCCACTTGTTTGCCGATCTGGGTGATGCTCTTATCGCTCATTCTAAGCAGAGACTTCGACAGCTCGATACGCTGACGAGTCAAATATTCCAGGAACGTTTCCGAAAAATGCTGTTTGAACAGAAGGCTGAAATAACTGCAGCTGATACCCAAATGATCGGCAATCTCCTCCACACCGAAATCGTTTGATAAGTTCTTGGAGATATACTCTTTGGCATTCATCATAAGGAGCTCACTCGGTTTGCGGTTCATGCCCGCATTCATACAGTCATTAATAAGCTGGTGAATAGTCGCCAGCAGATCCTTGACCCCGACACTTCTCTCCAGATTCGCCCATAGAGCGCGTTCCTCTTCATCGGAGATAATGCTGATTTCGCGCATTTCACGGATCAGGTGAAGAATCAGGAAGTGCAGAATTTGCTCCACACGCAAATAAGAATGCTCCGAGATCGCTCTCAGACTTTCATTGAGCTTCTCGAAGGTCGCTTCCATCCGGGCTTTATCTCGTCTTTTTAAGCTCGATACGATGCCTTCCACTAATTCCCACAGCGAATTATTTAACTCATTGCGGTTGGGGTTGGTTTCCTCAAGCATAAGAATCTGCTCAACATTCGGTGAAAGCTGCAGCGATCTCTGCAATTTCTTATAGGCCTCCGCCAGTTTAAGCACGGACAGATGCTCCGGATAAATGCCGACGCTAACAGTCAGCTTAACATTCTGCTTGACCGCATTCTGAAGCGTATCACTCCAGCTATAGACTTCGTCTCGATTGAAGACGGTCGCCTGAAGCTGCCGGATAAGCACGCACCATTCCCCTTCGCGGGTTTGCAGAACGGAATATAACAGTTGATAAGGCCCAAGCGCATCCTGAAGGACATTACGAACCGCAAAATTCTCCAGCTTCCGTTCCTTCTCGCTCCACTTCCGGGAAAGCTGCGAATAATTGTCGAGGTCAATCAGCAGAAGTGTAAATTCCGTTTCTTCTAGGCTGTTGTCATCTTCGAAAAAGTGACGTGTCGACACATTGGTATAATCGAGCAAAATATCAAACAAAAACTTTTCATATGCCAAATGCTTAACCCGGCTCCACTTCTTCTGCTCATCCAGCTCCGCTTTGCGCTTTTCGCGAATTTCAGTTGCTATTCTTACTACAATCGCTTCCAGTTCTTCGTAATTAATCGGCTTAAGGATATAATCCTTTGCTCCGAATTTAAGAGCTGAACGGGCATATTCGAATTCCTGGAAACCGGTAAGAAGAATAACCTGAATATCCTTGTCAAGCTGGCTCACCTTCTCTAAGAAGCCGATCCCGTCCATGAGCGGCATCCGGATATCGCTTAACACGAGGTCCGGCTGATGCTCCTGCACCATCTCCAGTGCCTTCACACCATTATGGGCAAGCCCGACCACCTCAATGCCGTGCTTCTCCCATGGAATCACGATTTGAAGATTTCGCAAAATATTAATTTCGTCATCAACTAACAGTGCTTTTAAATTCATATTCATCACCTGGCTGTCGTTTTCGGTATGATGCATTTGATCCGTGTACCCTTCCCCGGTTCGCTGCAAATGTATAATCCGTATCCCGTGCCATAGTGAATCCGAAGCCGGTCCCCTACATTCATGACACCTAATCCAACACGTATAGCTTGCTCTGCTTCACTCTTTTGTACATAACCCTTACGATACTGGAACCTCGCAAGCACATCGTCCGGAATTCCGATTCCATTGTCTTCGAGCCACAGAACGATATGATCTCCCCCGTCCTCTGCACGAATTGAAATGATTCCTTTGTAAGAAATCCCTTCAAATCCATGCTGAATACTATTCTCCACAAGAGGCTGAAGCGTTAGTTTTAAGATCGAGAAGTTCTCAAGTTCTCTCGGCAAGTTTATTTCAAAATCAAATAATTCCTCAAAACGATACTTTTGAATTTCCATATAATTCTTAAGATAATCCAGTTCCAATCCAATTGCAATCTCTTCTTTATGATGGAAACTAATTCTCAGAATGGTACCGAGTCGATACACAAGCTGGCTCACTTTTTTACCTTGGTTTTGTACAGCAAGAGCATTAATGGACTCCAGCGTATTAAACAGAAAATGCGGTTTGATCTGCGCCTGAAGAAGCATGAGCTCGGCCTTGTTTTTGCGTTCCTGCTCCTGCTTGACCTCTTCCAGAAGATCGTTAATTCTTAGAACGAGGCTGTTGAAGCCTCTGGCCAGAATCGTTGTTTCGTCCTTGCCTTCGACTTTAACCCTGACATCCAGATCCCCGCGCTCAACCTGCTTCATGGAACTGACGATCCGTATAATGAAACGGATATAGCGGTTTACGAAAAGCAAGTTAAATAACAAGGCTGAAATGAGAAATAGGAGCATAATCAAGCTGACCCATTTTAAAATAGCTGCCAGATCTCCGGATAAATAGTCCCAAGGTGTTATTGAAATCAGCATCCACTTCGGGGCCCCATACTTTTCAAGCCCGACGTCATAGATCGTAACAACACTCTCAACACCATCAAAGTCCATCTTCGTGGAAGTATAACTCGTATTCAGCTCGATCCGTTCCGACAAATATTTTTTTAAATTCGTACCATTAATAACTTTGCGGTTGTCATACAAAATCACTCCCTGCTGATTTACGAGCAGGAAGTGACTGTTTTCCTGGTTATAGAAATTAAAGATCTTATCCATTTCTTTAAAATCAAATTGCAGGAACATCGTGCCGATTTTATTACTCGGAGTCTCAAACTCATTGACAATCCGGATCTGGCTAAACAAATTATTATTCCCCGTCAGCTCAGGGTTCTCATAAGGTCCGATCCATCTGGGGAAGCCGTGCAAATTACGGACTTCCTCATAGATAGGATGCTTGCTTAGAACTTCGAAGGGAACATGACTGAAAGGAATAACACCACTAGAAAATTTTTCGCCAAGCAGATTGTACAAAGAGAAAGTTCCCAGCGGTTCATACGTGAGGAAAATATTCCTCAATTTATAATCGTTTTTCGGATCTTTTCTACCTTCTAAATTATTCGGATCGTTAAGAGTAATCAATAGCGATTGAATATCTTTGAGCATCCAGGAATCCGATTGATAATTGGCTTCTTTGATAATTCCCGCAATATTCCGGCCAATAGATTTCACCGTTAACTCGGATTGTTCCGTGTACTTTTTCTCCGTCACATTTTGAAACATCAAGTAAGTAATGAAACAAATAATGAGAAGAGGAACGATGATAAATCCCATGAATGCTATAAATACTTTTTTTCGTAAATTCATCATCTCTGTTCCTCTTCCCTCTCCCTTTACCCTTTGACGCTTCCCGCAGCCAAGCCTTCGATAATCTTCTCTTGAAGTATAGCATAAATAATGACGACCGGAATAATACTGAACATGGTTGCCGCAAGCAGACTACCATAGTTCATCGATAATCCATTGTTCATCGAAGCCATAGCAACCGGTAAAGTACGCAGGTTTTCTTTGGACAACATAACATTCGCCAGGACAAATTCATTCCAGTGTCCCAGGAAGTTAATGATAAACACCGTTACGATTGCCGGAGTCATAAGAGGCAGTACAATTCTTGTAAACAAACCGTAGATGGAGAGGCCGTCCATAACACCGGCTTCTTCAAGCTCCTTGGGAAGTGACTTAATAAATGCCATAATAATAATAATGGAAAGAGACAATCCAAAGGCGATATACGGCAATATCAAGGACCAGTGAGTGTCATAAAGTTTGATGCCAAGATTATTTGTTATCGTAAGAATAAACTTATAAAGAGGGATTAACAGGGAACCTGCCGGAACCATAATAGCCAGTAAGAATACGGCAGTGACCACTTTGTTCATTCTAGGGAATACCATTCTTGTAAGAGCATAAGCCGTCATAGAAGCTAAAACAATGGTTACGATACTAGAAAATGTACTTATATACAGGCTGTTCATAAAGTAACGTCCAATATTGGAACTGGACCAGGCATTAATATAGTTGTCCACCGTAAAATTTCTGATTAGAGAAAACGGGCTTTCAACGATATCCACGTGCTTTTTAAATGAATTTTGAAAGGCCCAGAATAGAGGGTACAAGGTCACAAATACATATACAAGCAAGAAAGTGTGGAGAAACCCACTCTTAAATTTCGCCATCTAGTTCTCCACATCCTCTAATTTTTTTGTGAGCATATTGCTGAATAGAGTAATGATGAGCGTGAATACAAAGATCAGAATGGCGATCATATTGGCGTATCCGTAATCATTGCTCGTAAATCCGATTCTATACATATAAGAAGCCATTACTTCCGTTACACCATAAGGTCCGCCTTTGGTCATAACCATGACAATATCCAGTGCCTTCATAGCTCCGGTAATCGACAATAGGACAATGACACCAAGGATTGGTCTGATGAGCGGAACTGTAATCATAAGCGCTCTTTGATAACCGGTTGCCCCATCGATCTCGGCAGCCTCATAAATTTCTTTAGAAATACCGAATATGGCAGCTAGTACAAGAACGATGTAGAAACCCGTCCACTGCCAGGCGTTTGTAAGCAAAATGGATAACATGGCCGTTGATTCATCAGCCAGCCACAATCTTGTCAGACTCGAAAGACCGGTGAAATCTAAAATTTTGTTTAACAAGCCAACAGTAGGATCAAAAACTGAAATCGACCAAAGTACGCCAACAACTGCGGTTGACAAAATACTAGGAAGGAAAACGGTTGTTTTATAAAAACCGCGCAGTTTTTTAACTTCAGAGATTAATACGGAGAAGATGACAATGACAGGGACCTGAACAAAGACTGAAAATAAAATGAAGTACAAATTATTTTTAACAGATGTCCAGAAGTATTCATCCCCCATTGCTTTCATTAAATTATCAAGCCCGTTAAAAGCCGGAGCCGTTAAACCGTCCCAGTCGGTAAAACCATAACGAAGCGTTGAGAGCAGCGGGTATAAATAGAAAGTACAGTAAAAAAATAAGGTAGGTATAATAAACACCAAATATGCCAGAGGATTTCGATAAACCTTATTCATAGCAGCCTCCATCCTTCACACGAATGTGAATAAGAACGGGTACCACTTTGGGTGATACCCGTTTAATTTTTATCTCTTGCTTATTATTTTGCTGCTTTTTTATTCTCAGCTTCCTGGGATTTTTGAACATCCGCCAGGACTTCTTCAACTTTCTTCTTGCCGCCAACCAGTGCCTGCATACCGTTCTCAAGATCCAGCTTCACTTTTGGTTGAACAACTGCATCGAATGCAGGGAATGTTTTCTTGCCTTCAGCCGCTTTAAGCATTTCGTTGATGATTGGCTTAACATCTCCAGTTTTCAGCTTCATGGACGGGAAGAATCCTTCTTCAGTCAGCTGACGAACTTGGTATTTCTCGGAGTACATTACTTTAATGAATTCAGTTACGGCTTTCTTCTCGTTCTCGTTCAGCTTCGCGGAGAAACCGAAACCGTTGGAGTAAGAACCGTTGATCAGTTCATTACCTTTACCGCCATCAACTGTCGGGAAGTTAAAGAATCCGAGGTCTGCTACGATTTTGGATTGATCCGGATTGGAATACTTCTGGTTAGCCCAGCCGCCATCGAAGATCATAGCTGCTTTGCCGCCTGCAAACAAATCTTGCATTTGAGCATATTTCAGAGCTGGTGCATCTTGGTTGAAGAATCCTTTATCCCACATGTCTTCTTTAAATTGCTTGTGGCCTTTAACGAAAGCTTCGTCCGTCCATTTGGTCGTTCCGCTTACAAGACCCGCTACAGCTTCTTGTCCACCGTTACGGACATAAAGTGTGTTAGGCAGCATATTAAGCGCCCATGCTTCGTTACCGCCCAGAGCAAGAGGAGTAACGCCTTTGCCTTTCAATGTTTCGGCAACTTTCAGGAATTCAGCATAAGTTTTTGGAACTTCAACGCCGTTGTCTTTGAAAATTTTCTTGTTATAGAAAACACCTTGAATGTATCCTGCAGTCGGAAGTCCGTAAACTTTGCCATCTACAGTAAACTCGGACAGGTCTACGAAGCTGTCAGTAAGGTTAAGTTCTTTCAGGATTGGTGTCAGATCAAGCAGGTTGTTTGTTTTCGCATAGTTCTTTGTATCCGCGCCGCCAAACAATTCGAAGATCTTTGGAGGGTTGCCGGCAGCCATTTCCGCTTTCAGCTTCGTGTCACGGTTAACTACTTCGTCTACACCTTCCGGCTCAAATTTAAGCCCAGGCACTTTTCCTTCAACCTCTTTAAGCACGTCTTCGAACATAGCCTTTCTCTTCTTAGCCGTGTCTTTAATTTGAGTATGACGGAAAGATACTGTGAATTCTTTAGGTGCTGTTGTTGTTGAAGTCGCACCCGGATTAGTTGAAGCAGCAGGTTCCTTGCCGCAAGCTGCAAGAACAGATGTCAGACCTACAGCCAGTGCAACCGTAGTCACTAATTTCTTTTTCATTTGTAGACCTCCCCAAAACTTTTAATTTGTTTCTTACAATATGATTATAGTCCTGGATCTATCATATCCGGCAGGTTCTCATTTCAATTATGAGGGGATAAAATTCTCTCAACCCAAACACAGTTTCGGAAGATTATTTCTTATTCTATGGAGAGAAAGTCCCAGTCCCTCATTCAACGGACACTAGTAGTCCCGCCAGACTATTCTTCATCATTAAGGACTTAACAAAAGTTCGACTTGAGGCGGGAACTTCAGCCGCAGTTTTTGTCGACAAACCAGGCGAAATTAACAAACCTGATTGCGTCCATTATGTTTAGCCCGGTATAGGGCTTTATCAGCTTCTTCCATGAGCAGATCCGGGGCAATAAGCGGATACGTTGCCGTACCCACCGATATGGTTAGACGAATATGCTGCCCGTTCTCCAGGATAAAAGAATGCTTCTCTACACGCGTACGAATCGTCTCCGCTACTTCCCGGGCCTGCTCCAAAGAGCACTCTGGCAATAGTACAGCAAATTCCTCTCCCCCCGTGCGGCATACTTCATCCATACGTCTGGTGGATTCTTGAAACAATTTACCAAGCTGCTGCAACACTGCATCTCCAGCCGGGTGTCCGTAGGTGTCGTTAATTTTTTTAAAATGATCAATATCAAGTGCAAGCAAAGATAACGATTCTTCTTTGCTATTTGCAGAGGTAACTAATTCATTAAATAATTTATCAAACGTCCTGTGATTATTAAGACCTGTCAAGTAGTCTTTATGGGAAGCTTCTTTCATGATCAGAAACATATCGTGAGCCCGAACAATGTAATCGACCATATAACCGGTAAAAAAACCGGCCACCATCATCGTACCCAGATAAGCAGGCAGGAGATCCAGGCTTTTAAAGCCCAACGCCGCATATAAACTAAGAGCAGAAGTGACCAATAGAACCATTATCATCTTGGCCCACCGAGACCAATATTTCTTCTCTCTATGAACAATTAAACTGGCTATCCCCGCTACCACAAGAATATTCATTACCCCTATAACGGAAGACAAATTAATTCCACCAAAAAAAACAACGCGTGAAGCCCCAATCAGAACACTTGCAATCAACGCTGAATAGAAGCCTCCAAAATGTGCAGCAAGAAGAATGGCAAATCCCCGAAAGTCCACGAAAGTGGATGAATCGACAGGAATGCTGAAATACATGAGTACAATTCCAAAGGCACCTGTGAACAAGCCTGTTTTTATTTTGATTCCAAACGACTTAAAATCCAATTTTTCATTCTTATATAATTGGCTGACACCAAACAAGAAGGCTAATAACAGCGCAAAATTTACGATTAGCTCCTTAATCATACCTATCATCTCCTAGTGAAAACCCCAAAAACAATCAAAGTAGTTCTAAATACTCACTTTTTCATAGGCATAATATACCATATAATTCCTCTGGAAGACACATTTCAGATCACACGCAAATAAAAAAGACATGCAGCAGAGAATGTCTCCACCGCATGTCTTTATTTATTAAAAGACCAATTTAATGAATTATCCGGCCAAATTATTTGCCCAGCATATGAATCGGGTGACCCAGGGCTCCTTCAGCAGCTTCAGCTACAATTTCACCAAGTGTCGGGTGGGCATGAATCGTAAGGGCGATATCTTCAAGAGTAGCACCCATCTCAATGGCAAGGCCGATTTCAGCGATCAGGTTCGACGCTTCCGGTCCTACGATTTGGGAGCCGACAACAAGACCCGTCTCCTTGTCTGCTACGATCTTAACGAAACCTTCAGTTGCATTCAGGGAAAGCGCACGGCCGTTAGCTGCATATGGGAACTTGCCTACAGATACGTTCATGCCTTTCTCTTTAGCTTCCGTTTCGTTCAGACCAACACTTGCGATCTCCGGATCGGAGAAGACTACGGCTGGAATAGCCTTGTAATCTACAACGCTCGGCTGGCCAGCGATAGCTTCGGCAGCAACCTTACCTTCGTAAGATGCTTTATGCGCCAGTGCAAGACCCGGAACGATATCACCAATCGCGAAAATATGCGGGATGCTCGTGCGGCCCTGCTCGTCAACTTCAATCAGACCACGGTCGGTCAATTTGATGTTGATCAGGTCCAGTCCAAGCTCACCATCGGTGTTAGGACGGCGTCCAACTGTAACCAGCAAGTAATCGGCTGTTACTTTCTTCTCTTCACCTTTTACAGTAAAGGTAACGGTAACATCTTTGTCTGTCTGTTCGGAGCTTTGAGCCATTGCTTCCGTAAATACTTCTACATTTACTTTAGACAGATTCTTAGCAACTAGACGGGACATTTCCTTCTCGAATCCTGGAAGTACAGTATCGGATCCTTCCAGAACCGTTACTTTCGTTCCGAACTTAGCAAACGTCTGTCCAAGCTCGATTCCGATATAACCGCCACCGATTACAACCATGCTCTTCGGAATTTCTTTCAACTCCAGCGCTTCCGTGGAGGAAAGAATACGTCCGCCGAACGGGAACGGCTTAAGCTCAATCGGGCGGGAACCTGTTGCGATGATGCAATGCTTGAAACGGTAACGCGGCGCTTCTTGATCGTTAAAGACGCGCGCTTCGTTCTCGTTGATAAACATAGCTTCGCCTTGGAACATCTGGATTTTGTTGCCCTTAAGGAGCCCGGCAACACCGCTGGTCAGTTTTTTCACAACGGAAGCTTTCCATTCCTGCGTCTTGGCGTAGTCCAGTTTCACGCTCTGAGCCGAAACGCCCATAACTTCAGAATGCTGTGCTGCTTCGTATTGATGTGCTGCAGAAATAAGAGCCTTAGACGGGATACAACCACGGTTTAAGCATACGCCGCCCCATTCGGATTTATCCACGATAAGTACGCTTTTACCCAATTGTGCCGCACGGATTGCAGCTACATAACCACCGGGACCTGCACCAATTACCAGAACGTCGATATCTAAAGAAGCGTCTCCTACTACCATTTGTTTATACCTCCATCACGAGCAGCTCTGGATCGTTAAGCAGCTGCTTGATATAGTTCATGAAATTTTGTGCTGTTGCGCCGTCAACCAGACGGTGATCAAAGCTTAAAGATAGAGCCATTACCGGAGCAATAACGATTTCACCGTTCTTAACGACCGGCTTCTCCGAAATACGTCCCGTACCCAGAATAGCAACTTCCGGATAGTTAATGACAGGGGTAAAGAACATTCCGCCTGCGGAACCGATATTCGTGATCGTAATCGTGCTGCCCTTCATTTCATGAGGAGTCAGCTTGCCGTCACGGCCGCGTGTTGCCAGATCACGGATGGAATCCGCTATCATCCAGATGTTCTGACGATCCGCATGGTGAATGACCGGTACGAGAAGACCATTGTCTGTATCCGTTGCGATACCGACATTAAAGTACTTCTTGTAAACGATCTCCTGCTTCTCCTCATCGATCATCGCGTTCATAACCGGGAACTGGCGGCACGCCGCTACAAGAGCCTTCACGATGAATGGAAGATAAGTGAGTTTAACACCTTTCTTCTCCGCAAGAGGCTTCGCTTTGGTGCGAAGAGCTACCAATTGGGTTACGTCAACTTCATCCATAAGTGTAACGTGTGGAGCGGTTTGCTTGGATTTCACCATAGCATTCGCAATCACTTTGCGGATTCCCTTGAAAGGAATACGCTCTTCTTCAAGTTCTCCTTGAACGGCCGGTGCAGCAGTTGTTTTAGCAGGAGCAGCTGTTTTCTCAGCAGCAGGTTCTTCAGCTTTCGCTGCACCGCCTGCAGAGAACCCTTCAATATCTTCGCGAGTTACGCGGCCGTTCTTGCCTGTGCCGGAAACCTCTCCGATATTGACACCTTTCTCACGGGCAAACTTACGTACACTAGGTGTTGCAAGAACGTTCTTCGGCGTGGAAGCAGGCTTGCCTTCGCCGCCTTCGGAGTTCTTCATTTCTTCCGGTGCCGGAGCGGTCGGAGCGCTTTTATCTTCCTTCTGTGGAAGCTCAGTAGAAGGAGCATTAGACGGCGCTGGTGTAGCGGCTTCCGGAGAAGCCTCAGCAGGAGCCTCGGATTCAGGAAGTTCGCCTTCCGCGTCAATGATCATAACAATTTCACCGACATGGCATACTTGACCTTCTTTGATCCGCACTTCTTGTATCTGACCATTTACCGGGCAAGGAACTTCAACGACAGCTTTGTCATTCTGCACTTCCATGAGAATGGTATCATCGTCTACCTTATCGCCTGGTTTGACGTTGACTTTGACAATCTCGCCTTCATGAATGCCTTCGCCGAGTTCCGGGAATTTATATTCAAAACGTGCCAAGAAGAACAACCTCCTATATATAAGTAGTGATTTCGCTCAGCCGTTAACAGCTTTAGAAATCCAGCACCTGGTTGAGACCGTCGATAATGCGGGCAGGTGTCGGGAGCCATTGATCTTCAATTTGGGCAAAAGGATACACCGTATCAGGGGCTGCAATACGAAGTACCGGCGCTTCCAGATGAAGAATCGCTTTCTCGTTAATCTGGGCAACGATTTCCGCTGCTGCTCCAGATGTCTTCTGTGCTTCTTGAACTACGATAGCACGGTTAGTCTTCTTGATAGACTCCACAATGGTGTCAATATCAATCGGCATAATGGTACGAAGATCAATAACCTCGATTTTGACACCGCGGGTTTTCTCGATCTCTTCGGCTGCTTTCAAAGAAGTATGCACCATTGCTCCATAAGTAATAATTGTCGCATCAGAACCTTCACGAACCACGTTTGCTTTACCAAGCTCTACCGTGTACTCGCCTTCCGGAACTTCCTGACGGAAAGAGCGGTACAAGTTCAAATGCTCCATAAAGAAGACCGGATCGTTATCGCGGATTGCAGCAATCAGCAACCCCTTGGCATCGTACGGGTTAGAAGGGATCACTACTTTAATACCCGGTGTCTGAAGCATCAAACCTTCCAGAGAGTCCGTATGCAGTTCAGCTGCTTTAACGCCGCCGCCGAAAGGAGTACGGAATACGATCGGTGCCTGGTAAGCCCCGCCTGAACGGTAACGCATACGTGCCGCCTGGATAGCCATTTGATCAAGCGCTTCAAAGATAAAACCCACAAATTGAATTTCGGCGATCGGGCGGAAGCCTTGTGTCGCCATACCTACAGCAAGACCGCCGATAGCGGATTCAGCAAGCGGAGTATCGAATACACGATCTTCGCCGAATTCTTTCTGAAGTCCTTCCGTAGCACGGAATACACCGCCAACGTGGCCTACGTCTTCCCCGAATAACACAACATTCTTATCTCTTGCAAGCTCAACGCGCATTGCGTCCTGAATAGCTTGAACCATTGTCATTTGTGCCATGAAATCTGCTGCCTCCCATATCGTTCTTCATTTCGTCAAAGAACACGGCATTATACCGAAAGTTTTGTTTAAAAGATGATTACGGCCTGGAATAGGGCCGCAATCCTTATTATTTATTTCGCTTTATGCTGAACGCTTAGGAATACTGGGCTTTTTGCTCTTCCAGGTGCTTAGGCGTAGTTTCGAACATGGAATCGATCAGTCCGGCTACTGTCATTTTCTCAGTCTGCTCGGCTTTTTTGATCTGCTCAGCCACGGTTGCTTTAGCTTCCTCTTTCACTTTTGCTTCTTCCTCTTCGCTCCAAAGACCTTTTTGGGTCAGGTAGTTGCGGAAACGGACGATCGGATCTTTCGGAGCCCATTCGCCTTCTTCGTCCTTCGTACGGTATTTAGTCGTGTCATCTGCCATGGAATGCGGCTTGAAACGATAAGTAAGGGACTCGATAAGCGTAGCGCCTCCGCCATTACGTGCGATTTCAGCTGCTTCAGATACCGCTGCGTATACAGCAAGTACGTCCATGCCATCAACTTGAACACCGCGAATACCTGCTGCTAAAGCCTTGTGAGCGATAGATTGAGCAGCGGTCTGTTTGGAGAATGGAGTCGTGATCGCGTAGCCGTTATTCTGAACCATGTAGACAACCGGAAGCTTGAAAACACCCGCAAAGTTCAGGCCTTCGTAGAAGTCGCCTTCGGAACTGCCGCCATCACCGGTATAAGTAATCGCAACACGCGGTTCGCCTTTTTTCTTGAAAGCCATGCCGATCCCTGTTGCATGAAGAATTTGTGCCCCGATAATAATTTGAGGCATCAATACATTTACATCAGCCGGTACTTCGCCGCCATGCTGGTGACCGCGGGAGTAAAGGAATGCCTGATACATCGGAAGACCGTGCCATACGATTTGCGGCATATCACGGTAGCCCGGACAAATGAAATCTTCCTTCTTAAGGGCGAATTCGCTTCCGATCATTGAAGCTTCCTGACCGGATACCGGCGCGTAGAAACCCAGACGGCCTTGACGGCCCAGATTGATTGCGCGTTCGTCCCAAACGCGTGTAAACACCATACGGCGCATTAATTCCTTTAATTGATCGTCGCTAAGTTTCGGCAATTTCTCCTCGTTGACCACGGAACCGTCCGGTCCAATGATTGTCAAGGGCTGTACTTGCTCGGAGCTAACTTCATACTGCGGCTTGCTCATGTGATTGTCACCTCATCTATGATTTTCCTGCCAGATAAAAGACTTTCTGTTATACTAATTATTATAAACCTGTTTCGTATCGAATATCAACAGGTATATTGGTATAGTTGCGGATAGTTGACATTCGCGAATAATACAGTTTCATTATATATATAATACAGTTTAACAAAAACTTCACACTATTATAATACAACCTCCCCTTTTGGAGAAAGGAAGAAAGTCACCATGACCGATGCTCGTCTTTATAAAAGAACCATTGTAAAAGAAGAAATTGCCTCTATTCACCTGAATTCTACCCGGCCGATCAGAGTCTTTCTGCCTCCAGGCTATAACGAAGTGCTGTCTTATCCCGTCATCTACTGTCAGGACGGAGAAGAATTTTTTAATTTCGGAAGGATAGCGACCTCGATGACTGCTGGTATCCTGGACCATGGTTGGGAACCGGTTATTATTGTCGGCGTCGATGTAAATGTTAAAATACGGACTTCGGAATATTCACCGGATGGTGAAAACCATACCGCCTATATCCGTTTCTTCGCCGAAGAAATGCTTCCATATATTGAGTCCAGATATGCGGTTCGCGCGGACAAAACCGAACGCGTACTAGCCGGGGACTCACTCGGTGGTACGGTTTCCCTTCATCTTGCCTTAGCTTATCCTCACCTGTTTACGAAAGTAATATCCCTGTCAGGCGCATTTCTCGAGCCTACGAGGGAAGAGCTGGCAGCCCAGACCGATTTATCGTGGCTGGAGCTCTACATGTTAATCGGTCTGGATGAAGAAGAAGTCAAAACAGAGCGCGGTATCTATAATTTCGTAGAAGCAAACCGTTTGACGAAGACGATCCTTGAGCAGAAGAATACCCGTCTATATTATGAGGAGAAACCTGGCAAGCATATCTGGGGCTTCTGGCAAAAAGAACTGCCGAATACGCTCGAATATTTTTTCGGCTGAGCCCATAGCTGCGCCGGCAGAACCGCCTGGTTAGTCAGCTGGCGGTTCTTACCGCATACAAACCGCTTACACCAAAAACCTGCAGGACCCGCCCGGGCGGATTCTGCAGGTTTTTGGTGCGGCATGAAGGCTCGCCGCGTTGAAACGGCAACGCGCGACCTAGACTCTCGCGCAAGATCACCCTACGCTCATGAAGTACATCGATATCTCTTTCTTCACGGAAGACCTGAATCGGAGAGCGCAAGCCGATTTAGACTCCCACGCAATCACGCTGCACAGAATCGAGCGCGGGCCCCTCATGTCCCAGAGATACGCAGCCGACAGGCAGCAGGCTCTCTCTGGGACGAGAAGCGGCTTCAAACGGAGGACTCCTCCTTGAAGCCGTAGCGTTCCCGCATCGCGTCCATCATGCTCGCGATGTCTTCATCCGCGGCGAACTCACGGTAGTTCGCCGCGCGCACTTGCACTTGATCGCCGAGCCACTCGGCCGTCAGGCGGCAGAAGGCGGGCGCGGTCAGCTCAGCGCCCGCATACTCGGCGAGGCTGGTCATGCGCCCGGATTCGACGACCGGGTAGCTGCCGGGCAGCGCGCCCTGCCCCGCTTCGTCGTAGAACGAGCGCGCAACAGCGGCTTTCTCCGCTCCAGTGCCCTCTACCACGACGAATGCCTGCACGGACAGTGCACGAGCCTGCCGTCTTTGGGCAATTCCGCAGAACTTGCGGCCGCCCACACTAAGATCGAAATCTCCCGGACAGTAGGACCCGGCAATCTCACCTTTATCCACACCTGCATTCCATGAATTCAGCACCCCCCTCAGAAAGAGGTACATCCGTTCAAAATCATCATGAAAATCAATTTTACCTGCAGGCTTCGGCATAATGAGCGTCACATTCACAACCCCGGGATCCAGCGGAACAGCCGCTCCACCCGAATTGCGGACGATCACTTGGCGTCCCTCGCCTGCAATCCTGCCGGCGGCAGATTTAGCCTCTGGCAGCCGGCTGTCTCTTAATCCAAGCACCAGTCCCAGGGGATGCCTCCATATATGAACCACAGGAATGCCTTCTTCCCCCACTTTACGGATCAGCAGTTCCTCCAAAGCAAACGGAAATAACAGATCCGCTTCAAGGTCGTCCGACCGGTCGATTAGTATCATTTTATCTGAAGTGAACGGATTAGATGTCATTTCTTACTCCCCTTATTTCAACAGCCGAGTCGGCATTCTCAATTACTTGCTTCATTTGGTCATTTTACTCTTTTGTCTATTGTAGGGGAAGCTCTAGCCGGCTGCAATTTATCTCTCTAATTAATACAGTTTAATATGAATCTTTTAGTAGGAATTTGTTAATACCTGTCGAAGTAATACACTCAAGTACCATTTGTGGTAAAATTTTCTTACTTTCGAAATAATTTAGCTAATTAAATATAAATAAATTGACTGCCACCTGTTCAATAAATAGTTTAAACGAATCATAATTACACCAAAACTTACAGATAGTAGGGGTGCGACTTGCTGAAAAGTTTCCATGAAGTGTTAAGTAATGTCCTGTTATCCGGAGTTCCTGTTCTGATGTCGCCCTATTTCGAAGGTATACGCGGGACAGCCAGTCACGGTCTTGACCGCAAAATTATGATGATTTTCAGCTTATTTGCGGCTGTACTTTGTGCCGCTTATCCTTTCAGCTCAGAGAGCGGGCTGCACTTCAGCCTTTATATGGTTCCGGTTCTGACCAGCTTTCTTTATGGAGGACGCCTTCCCGGTTTTTTCGTATCGGCTTCCGTTCTACTTTTTCTAAGTGTAAAGTATCCACATCTTTTGCTGTACCAAAGTCTTTATTTGTTTCTTTGTGTTGCAGTCATTTACGGGTTCCTCAAATTAAATAAACCCCAGCGCCGTCTGTACCGTATTATTTATCCTGTAATGCTTGCGGGGGGGCTAGGATTCATTATTGCGGCTTTAAAAATATGGTTTTATCAAATAAAAGGGCTCTCTCAACCGGAAGATTTCCACCTTTTTTATGCGTCATCCATCCTGATCCAGTGTGTAACTATGGGTCTGGTCGTCTACTTAACCGAATATATTCGTGAAGCCGCAGTTCTCAGACAAGAAGTTCACCGCGCCGAAAAACTGAATGTGCTTAGTGAACTGGCAGCCTCTGTCGCCCATGAAATTCGGAATCCGATGACAACGGCAAGAGGGTTCATGCAGTTGTTATTTCAATCTGAAGTGAGTGAATCCAAGAAGAAAATCTATACCGGTATGGTCATCGAGGAAATGGACAAGGTCCAGCAAATCATCAGCAGTTACCTGGCGTTCGCAACACCTCATGCCGACAAAACAGCGCTCTGGTCCATGAACGACCTTATCGTTCTTCTGGAGAAGCAGCTCCAAGTCTATGCGTCCCAGCAGAAAGTACGTCTCGATACATCGGTTGAGCCTTCCTTATGGTTAACGGTAAATGCTGACAAGCTGGTACAATGCCTGGCCCAGTTAGCCAGAAACGGAATTGAATCCATGCCTGAAGGAGGCTGCCTGAGGGTCAGGGCGTATCGTGTAGAGAAGCGAGTCTATATTTCGATCGAAGATGAAGGAATCGGCATGTCCCCTGATGAAATAAAGCGGCTCGGCTCCCCTTTTTATTCAACAAAACAAAAAGGAACCGGATTAAGCGTCATGGTCGCTTACCGGATTATCGAATGCTATAACGGCAAGATCAATGTTGTCAGCGAACCCGGTAAAGGCACGTGCATGCTGATCGCATTCCCTTCCGCAGCAGCGCAGGCTGCCTGCAAATCTATACGAAGAAGACATTAAAAGGTCCGGAGTCATTTCTTGTTCGTATCACGTTCAGCCAGCAAATCCATCACTTCACGAAAAAGAGGCACTGCTGCTGAAGGTGCTTCGGGAGCGGTGTGACTTACCAGTACCGCTACTGCATACCGGGGAGAAGTTACAGGGCCGTATCCGGCAAACCACTGGTTCACCGTTTCCTGCGTACCCGATCCGACTTGAGCGGTTCCGCTTTTTCCGGCAAGGGCCCATTGTGCCTGCTGCAGCTGCTTGGCTGTGCCTTGCTCGACAACTAGACGCATTTCAGCCAACAACTCCTTAGCTGTCTCAGCCGAAATCATTTTACCTTGTAGAGGGAGCGGTTTCTCTTTAAACTTGTCCAAGACGAGACCATCTTTAAATTGAATTTCTTTCACTATCCGGGGTGAACGCACCTGTCCGTTATTCAGAAGCGCTACAATCTGATTAGCTGCCTGGAGCGGAGTCATTTGGACATCACGCTGCCCGATAGCAGTCTGAAGCCGGACTCCTTCATCGTCGGGCGGTGTACCTTTTCCGAACAATTGCCCAGGCTCTTCACCGTCTAATTGAGCTACAGCCGCACCTCCTGTCAACTCACCTTGCCAGCCGACGGAAGTCAGCAAACCCAGGCTGCGTCCGTAATTCTCCAGCTTCCCCGAACTCAGACGCTGCATGACTTGTCCGAAAACAATATTACACGACTGGGCAAATCCTTCTGCGAATGAAATTTCCCCGTGACCTTCTTTTTTCCAGCAGGTAAAACCATACTTCCCCCATGCTCCTTGACAGTCAAATTTCTCTTCCGGTGTCACTAAGCCTTCCTCCAGCGCTGCGGCCGCGACTGTTGTTTTAAAAATAGATCCGGGAGCTGCTGCTTTCAGACCCAGGTTGGCCCAGTTGCCCTCGTTCATTCTGATTTCATCCGGTCGAAAAGCGGGTCTGGAAGCCATCGCAATTATGTCCGCGTTAGCCGCATCCAGAACTACAACAGCCCCTTCCCGGATCTCACGCTTGGCCATCAATTGTTCGATCTTCTGCTGAATGTTTGCATCTAACGTAGTTATTAAACGGAGGGGGTAATACGACTGCTCCGGCGAAATAATTCTCGCATGCAGGGCGTTTAAGGGTCGTCTCTGCGCATCTGTAAAGATAGACAGCGTCTTCTCGCCAATACCCCTAAGCCTGTTCTCAAACGTTTTCTCCAGTCCGGAAGCTCCTATTTCACTCGTCAATGTAAGATGACCATCCGCCACCTCCTGCGCATACAAACCGGAAATTCGTTCGGGGTGCTGTCCGATATAACCGACTACCTGCGAAGCTATCTGATCAGTAAAGTAGCGTACCTTATAATCGGTTACCTGAAGATAAGGCAAGCCGGAAGCGGTAAGAAGAGATATCTGCTGCGGTGTCAGTTCTAGAGGCAGATTCGTCCGGGCTTCCTTGCGGCGGGGAGCTTCTGCTGACGCATTAACGCTGCCCGTCCATAGTGCGGGCTCTTGAAGAGACCGCACATATTGTGTCCACTCTTCCGCTCCGACTCCCAGTGCTTGAGTGACGTCAGCCAGCTGCTCCTTGGTCCCGATATAGTTCGCGTGTACAGGGAAAATAATCGCGGTGCGTATCGTTTTTCCGGTTAAAGGAACATGATTTCTGTCATAGATGTCTCCTCGCCCCGTATCCAGAACAATACTGCGCTGCCGCTGAAGTACGGAATTTTTAACGAGATCCACTTTTCTTGCAGAAAATTCATGCGGTTGTACGACTTGTATCCAGAGCAGACGCCCTAGCAGCAGAAAGATGATTCCTATCATGCAGAGAAGAAGAAAGAACTTCCTTCGAGGATCGCTTGTAAACGCCTCTCTTTTTAATCGCCCCACGGGCAAATCCGTCCCCGCTCCAGCTTCTTCATTCTTATATGTGAACATGCCGCTTTTCTCATCATTCCTCATTATCGCCATCTGTTTACCGGGCCGATTCCGCATTTGCCTTAATCCCCTCACCTCTGTCTTTGCCTCCAGTATAGACATTCCTTCTAATAGACATACGGACGCACCGGACTACGGCAGAAATCACGGCCTTAACATAAACAAAAACTCCCGCCGGCAAGGCCGGCAGGAGTCGAGTCAGAGGTATAACCAGAGTTAGACTGCTAGGAAACATTCCATATCTTTAGACAGTGAATTTAGACAAGGTATCTTTAAGTGAATTTGATAGATTCTCCAGCCTGTCCGAGAGTCTGACAAGATTCTCACTGATACTGAGCTGTTCTGTACTGAGTGATGCCACTTCTTCCGATGTGGCCAGCGATTGCTCGGCTACGGCACTGACGTTAGTCATCGCATCCGATAACACGGCCTGGGATTGATCCAGATCCGTGATGGATTCCGTTACATCGTTCAGGCGCTCGATGAATTCACTCATGTGATTTTGTACTTCTGCAAAAATACCATCCGCTTCTTTGACAGCGCCGATCTGCTGATTAAACAGCGGGTACGCCTTATGAAGCACTTGGACAGTCTCGTCAATCTCCCGCTGAATGGTGTCTGTAATTCCTGCGACTACATCAATCGAATGCTTCGACTGGTCCGCCAGTTTGCGGATTTCATCCGCTACTACCATGAAGCCTTTTCCGGATGCTCCTGCTCTTGCTGCTTCAATTGTCGCATTAAGTGACAAAATATTCGTCTGCTTCGTCAAATTGTGCAGCATCTCCAGAATTTTACGGATAGAACGCGTACTTTCCTTAAGATTATCGACTTTCTCCACCATGGAACGGGTCATCACTTCCGTTTGTCCGGTCTTATCTCTCAATTCTTCCATGTATTTCGTTCCTTGCTCTCCGGAACTGCGTACTTCTGAGGCTGCCGTGCCCATCTCCAGGTTAGCCGCGATCATCAGCTGCATCTTCTGTCCGATATGATAGGTCAACTCGTTGCCGCGTTCCGACTCCGTAGCCAGACCTGCTGCGCCTCCCGAAATCTCATCCGTTGCAACAGCGATTTCCTTGGCTGCGATTGCCGTGATTTTTGATGCATTGGCAACTTCGGATGCCGTATTCAGAACCTCTTGAGCAGATTCGTTCGTTTGACGGACCAATGCAGTAATTTGCTCCATCATCAGATCAAAGTTGTTACCTAGTCTTCCGATCTCATCCTTGGTCTTCAGACCGGTTCTGACATTCAAATTCCCTTGGGCACCTTGCTGCATAAGTCCGGCCATATCTGACAATGGTCTTCCGATCATCCGGGCCACAAAAAGTCCGATCAGAGCCGCAATAATGGCCGCCACTATCGCCAGATTCAGCGTGATGTTAAAAATAACATCCGCATCTTTAACAAGTTCACTAATCGGCATACTGCCAATCAGGTACCAGCCCGTACTTGCGAATTTAGCATACACATTCGCCATACCTCCATCCGCAGACTGAAAATCACTGGAATCGACCTTCTGCTGTTCTTCTGTTAAGACAGTCGATGATACGGACCCGATCTTATTGGCTTCATTTGTAAAAACGAGTTTGTTCGATGCATCTGTGATTAACATTGTACTGTTCTCACCTAAATGAATGAGATTTAATTCCTTACTGATGACAGAAAGCGGAATTTCCATCACAATGATTGCCAGCGGTGCTGAAGAAGTTGTTGAGTTCAAATAGCGCCCCAGGGCAAGGGTCGGCTCGCCGCTAAGATACCCTTCCGGGAGTGTCGGCATCCACAAAGCCTGCCCCGAAGTTTTGCTCAGTTGTTTGAACCATTCCTTATTTGTAATCTCTGCTCCCGAAGTGTTGAAAGAGGAACCGTTTGTATTGATCATAAGCCCGTCTTTCTTCAACAAAGTAATACTCTTAATACCCTTATTGGATAAAGTATACGTATCTACTTTCTCGCTTACTTTCCGGGAAGCCTCCAGCTGCTCATATGTACCTGGTTGTACATCTCTTAGAATATTAAGTTGGGATTGCAAGTCCCTGTCCAGCATCATCTGCATAGAAAGATCTTCAAAACTGCGGAAAAGAAGATCCATTTTCTGCGCCGCCTGAATCATAGTTTGTCTGGACGCCTCACTGACCTTGTCACGCAGCATCCCTTTTGATATTTGATACGATGTGATCCCTACGGTAAGTACAAAAAACAAAATACTGACAATAAAGATTAAGAACAGCTTCATGCCGACCGATCTGGCTGGATTCACTATCTTTAGACCAGAGGATGGTCGGTTCTGCACAGGCGGCAGGTTGTCCGGCTTCGATGCTGATGAACTTTTTTGAAAGCGTTCTCTGACCCTGCTGTAAGTCTTTTTAATTTTTTCGTTCATATAGATCACCATCCAATTCGTTTTAGGAAAAAAGACTCAAGCCGAACCCTTTAATTTCCATGTATTCTCTATAAATTCAACAAGTATGAACAAAATCCTCTCTGGAAGATGACAAATCACCTATAGAATGTCGATTTTATGTATCGCTAGACCTAGTAAACAAAAAAAATAACACTTGACAGATTCTGCCAAGCGTTATTTGTAGGTAATCGGCTATTTAAACAGGGTTATCGCGATTTTTTGCGCATGAGATCCAGAGGCTTAACGGGTTGTTCCGTTCGAATCCGGATCAACTGCATGGGGTGACGAGCCGCATCCAGTTCATGGCCTTCTTCATCATGAATTTGTTCAACCCGCTGCTTGAAAAAAGTCCCTCCCGGTCCGAAAAATTCTACTTCAGCACCGGGTTTGAAATAATTCCGCTGCTGGATGAGTGCGGTCGAAGCCGCTTCGTCATATTCAACCACAAGTCCTACGAAATCGTAAATAGCGGCTTTATCTTCCGGTCCGTAAATATGGTCCTCATGGTCCGGAACTTCATAGAAGAATCCTGCATTGAGAGGACGATTGGCGGCTTTATTAATCTCTTCCTGCCACACTCTTTTAATTTCAAATCCATCGGGATCTTCAAAATAACTATCGATAGCTTGACGATAGGCATTTACCACGGTCGCAACATAATGAACACTCTTCATGCGGCCTTCGATTTTAAAACTGTCAACACCCGATTCAATCATATCTGCCACATGGTCAATCATGCACAAGTCTTTGGCACTCATCATGAAATCGTCGTCTTCCTCTTCATACAGCGGGAAATCCTGTGCGAGCGGGTCGGATAAAGGAGCTCCCTTCGCATAGAGACGATACCTCCAGCGACAGGACTGGCAGCAGCCCCCGCGGTTCGAATCCCGGTCCGTAAAATGATTGGACAATACGCAGCGGCCCGAATAAGAACTGCACATGGCGCCGTGTATGAAGGCTTCGATTTCCACATCGACATGCTGCTTGATTTCATCAATCTCTGTCATGCTGACCTCGCGGGCCAGAACGACCCGCTCAATTCCTTCTTCTTTCCAGAACTGCACAGTCTGCCAATTCATTACGGACTGCTGTGTACTTAAATGAACCTCCATTTTGGGAGCGACACGTCTTGCGGTATCAATAATCAGCGGATCTGCTGTAATAATTGCGGCAATTCCGGCCTTTTCAAGCTCCTGCAAATATTCGTCCAATCCCTCGATATCTTCATTATGCGCGTAAATATTCGTTGCCACAAATACCTTGGCGCCGTAACGGTTCGCAAATTCGACCCCTTCACGCATTTCCTCAAAAGTGAAGTTATCTGCACTCGAGCGCAGACCATACTTTTGGCCGCCTATATATACGGCATCTGCTCCATAATGAATCGCGAATTTCAGCTTTTCCAAGCTTCCGGCTGGAGCCAGAAGCTCAGGCTTGTCCAAACGGACACGTTTACCACGGGCCCTGGTTTCCACTGCAGCTGCGGCAGTACTCATGTTGCTCACCTCAATATACTTGTTCTTTGTAGAAAAATCCGAAAGACAGTTCCCGTTCAGGATCCTGTAAACGGCGAATCGCATCCAGCCACTCTTCATTAAAGCTGTACGCATCCGGATCAGCAGCATACAAATCAATTGCCGTGCGATAGGCACGAATAACTGTCTCTATATATTCCGTTGATTTTAATATCCCTTCAATTCTCAGACTGTCGATATCGGCAGCTAACAGTTCATGAAGATCTTCAAGCATACATACGTCATCGGAGCTCATCACATGAGTTCCATTTGGATCTTCATAGATAGGAAATCTTTCTTCGAGACGTTCCTGCTCAATTAAGAAGAGGCCATTATGCATAGACCGGTCGATAGCAGCTGCATCTTTACCCAAATGCTCAAAATAATTGCCGAGCAAATTCCGCTTGGAATGATAAATATTCGTCATTCCGTGCACTTGAACTTGAACCTCCAGCTTCGCTCCACGTTTAAATTCAAGTATTTCCTCCAGATTCAGCTCACGAGCAAGCACAGCGCGTGCCGCTCCTCTTGCCGCCCAGTAGTTAGCCGACCTGTAATTCGTTACCGACATCTCGGCATTCCAGTGAAGTCTCAGCTGGAGCCCGTGAATCCGTACGATACGCAGAACTGCCGGGTCACCGTACACAATGGCATCTACCTGCAGCTCGGCAAGTTTTTTGAGATAGTCTTCTACCCTGGCGATTCCCTCGTTATCGAATACATTGTTCACGGCAACATAAATTCTCGCGCCGCGCTCATGGGCAAGCGGGATAAGGGATGCCAGCTCATCAATCATGATATCGCCTGACAGACGCAGACCGAACGCTGCTTCTCCGACAAGAACAGCGTCCGCCCCGGCATCAATGAATTGGATTACTTCTTCTGCGCTCCCTGCTGTTACGAGCAGTTCCGGCTTTTTTCTCATCGTGCTCACCTTCTTATTTCGCGTTTTTCTCTGTTTGTTTGCTCTTTTCAATATTCTCCAAGTGTTTCTTGTATGTTTCGCCGAATAAATGACCCTTGCTTCCATCCTTTTTAGTTACATAATAAAAGTAAGAGGACTCTGCCGGGTACAAGGCGGCTTTAATGGAGGAGAGGCTGGGACTTGCGATCGGTCCCGGAGGTAGTCCGGGATTTTTGTACGTATTGTACGGACTCTCGATTTTAAGATCACTTTCGAACAACCGCTCTTTCTGCTTGCCGAGCGCATATTGCACTGTAGCATCAATCTGCAGAGGCTGCTTAATTTTGAGCCGGTTATAGATCACACTGGCCACAATCGGACGTTCCTCTTCGAGTACCACCTCGCGCTCAATGAGAGAAGCGACTGTCATCATCTGATGAAAAGTCAACCCGCTCTGCTTCAGCTTGTCCTGCCAGTCTGCCGGTAAGCTGTCTACCCGCGTCTGCAGCTGCGCGATCATCATGTCAACCAGCTTCGCTTCTGTAGCATCCTTCGGAACCTCATAAGTATCCGGGAAAAGATAACCTTCCAGCCTGTGCTTTAATTTGGCATCGGCGGGAATGGAAGCAAGAATCTCCCCTCCGCTGCCGGGCTTGTATTCTTCTGCGGCCTTGAGGAAGGCCTCCGTATCGAGCTTCAGCTGTTCATCTACTTTTTCCGCAATTTGCGGAATAGTAAAGCCTTCGGGAATGGTTAACCGGTTATTCTTGGAAGGTTGTCCGCTGTTCAGCAGAGCAATCATTTCATCCGTCGTCATTCCCGGTTTAACGGAGTATTCTCCCGCCTGGAAGCGGCCGCCTTCCTTTTTCCATTTTACGTAATAGGTGAAAATAGACGCATTGCGGATCAAGCCCTCTTGCTGCAGCTTGGCCGAAATATTCTGGATTCCATCACCCGGCACCACTTCAAAAACTTTTTCCTGCTCAGAGGCCTCCACAGGCTGGAGTTCGCCTTTTATATAGTAAGCAGCTGCTGCTGCACCGCCTGCCAGAAGCAGGACCAGGATGAGCAGTACAGCAAAAATGCGTTTTAATCGTGATTTAGGACGCTCCATATTTCCCTCCAAAACTCTAATAGTCGCTGATCTGCATGAAAAAGAGCGGATTTGACTCCGCTCGGGTTTACTTCAGTTTTTAAGGTTCATCTTGTTCAGGAAAAGAGAGTTCATCGTAAAGCTCGGAGATCGTTTCCCATTCATCCTCATCCTCGATGGTCTCTAGCTCCATTTCGCCCGTCTCACTCTTCGATACGCGAAGAACGGAAATTTCCCCGTCTAACTTCATATCTTCCGACTGAAGGATGGCGTAATGGTGCCCTTCGTGAATAAGCTCGGTCAAGATGCGGTAGACGACAGACTCGTCTTTTTCATCGAATAAAATAATATCATCTCCGAATGAAGTCCGCAACTCGGTCGTCTGATTTACACTCATGCTTCTTCCTCTTCTGCCATTAGTGTATTAAACGTTTCTTCAACGATATTCCATTCTTCTTCGTCATCAATGGTGTACAGCTTGAGGTCGTCACCGTTATCATCTTCCTCATAACGGAATGCATAGACTTCATCGGAATCCTCATCGTCTTCGACCGGCACAACCATCATATACTTCTTCTCGGAACCATCCACTTCGAATTTCATGATGACCTCGAATTCTTCTTCGTTGCCCTCATCATCGGGGATATAAATAATTTCTGCTTCCTCTTGCTGAAAATCCTCTTCTTTGGCCATGGTTCCATCACCTCATCGTTTAGAGTCCATATATCCTTGCAGAATCAGCGCAGCGGCGATCTTATCGACAACCTGCTTACGCTTCTTCCGGCTAACGTCCGCCTCCAAAAGAGTGCGGGTCGCGGATACCGTTGTTAGTCTTTCATCCCACATGCGTACGGGTAATGCGAACGCTTCCTCGAGCTGGCCGGCGAATTCTTGGCAGATCTCTCCCCGGGGCCCGATTGTGCCATTCATATTTTTGGGGAGGCCGACCACGATCTCCGTCACTTCGTACTCCCCAATTATCCGTTTCAGGTGGTCAAAATCTCGCACTGGACTAGTTCTTCGAATGACCTCGACGCCCTGTGCCGTCAGACCAAGAAGGTCGCTGACGGCCACGCCGATTGTTTTGTCACCATAGTCGAGGCCCATTGTTCTCATACTTCTAACTCCTATGCCGGCCATCTACCGGTTTGGGAGAAGGCCGTTTATTTATGCTCCTTGAGATAAGAGCGTACCAATTCTTCGATCAGTTCGTCGCGTTCCCGCTTACGGATCAAGCTTCTTGCATTGTTATGCCGGGGAATATAAGCCGGGTCCCCAGACAGCAAGTAACCGACGATTTGATTGATCGGATTGTAGCCTTTCTCCTGCAGAGCATCGTAGACGGTCAAAAGCACTTCTTTGGGCGATGTTTCGATCTCATCCGCTTTGACATTGAATTTCACTGTTTTGTCCATAAAATCCATGAAAGGCACCTCCAATGTTTCACATTTCAACTCTATCGGCTGCATGTTGCAAAAACCTGCTACTGTCATATATTCTCTACGGGACGAAAAATTCCTGTTCCCTGCTGAAATTTTATGAAATTTGTCCGGTTACAAGCGCTTCTACACCATCCAAAGCTTCCTTAAGTTTGGAGGCATCTTTGCCGCCAGCCTGAGCCATATCCGGTCGTCCGCCGCCTCCGCCGCCGCATTTGGCAGCCGTTTCTTTGATGAGCTTGCCGGCGTGGAGCCCTTTGGCCACCAAATCCGGAGTAACCGCAGCTACCAGGTTGACTTTGTCCCCTGCGGCTGCACCAAGCACGATAACAGCCGAGCCCAGTTTCACCTTCATCTCATCCACTATGCTGCGCAAGGATTCCATGTCGGATGCGTTCACTTCTGCAGCAAGGACCGGTACGCCGGCCACTTCTTTCAGGCGGCCTTCCAGAGCACCCGCCTCGATGCGGCCCAGCCTTGCCCGCAAGGATTCATTCTCGCGGGAAAGATCCTTCATCTGCTGAAGCGTGCCTTCCAGACGTTTGGGCACGTCGCCTGCGCCGGATTTCAGAATGCCTGCCGCTTCTTTCAGCAACTGGAGCTGACTATCCACATATTCATATGCATTGCGGCTTGTCGCTGCTTCGATCCGGCGGATGCCGGAACCGATCCCGGATTCGCTGATGATCTTAAAAAGTCCGATCTCGCCGGTACTTTGAACGTGACAGCCTCCGCATAACTCGAGGCTGTAATCGCCGACACGTACAACCCGTACGATGTCACCGTATTTCTCGCCGAATAGTGCCATGGCCCCCATTTCCTTGGCTTCGTCAATCGCACGAAGGGAAATGTCTACCGGCGTATTCGCCCAGATTTGAGCGTTGACGCGGCGCTCTACATCTTGCAGCTCTTCCGGCGTAATGCCGCCGAAGTGCGAGAAGTCGAATCGCAGCCGGTCGGGCGCCACCAGCGAGCCAGCCTGATTCACATGGCTGCCGAGCACTTCCTTCAGCGCCTTGTGCAGCAAATGCGTCGCCGTGTGATTACGCACGGTTTCTCCGCGCAGCGCCTCGGTTACTTCGGCGGTAACATCCGCACCTTGGCTAAGCACACCCTGCTCCACCGTTACGCTGTGCACATGCTGGCCATGAGGGGCCTTGCCGACCTCATGCACAACAAGGCGTACACCTTCACCGGTAATGATACCACGATCCGCTACCTGGCCGCCGCTTTCCGCATAGAAAGGCGTTCTGTCAAGAATGACCTGGCAAGCCTCACCCGTACCCACGGTGTCTACCAGCTCATTCTCATGAATGACTGCCACAATTTTGGCTGGAACTACCAATTCAGTGTAACCAACAAATTCACTTTTATCCGTCAAATCAGAGAGAGCCCCGCCTTGAATTTTCATGCTGCCGGCATCACTGCGGGCAACACGGGCACGCTGCCGCTGCTCTTCCATAGACGTTTCAAAACCTTCACGATCCACAGCCAAACCCTGCTCATTGGCGAAGTCTTCCGTTAAGTCCACTGGAAAACCGTACGTATCGTACAATTTAAAGGCATCAGGTCCGCTAATTGCACGGCCGCCGGCCGCACGTGTACGTTCCACCATATCCGAGAGGATCGAAAGTCCATCAGACAACGTCTCGTGGAAGCGTTCCTCCTCGATGCGGATAACCTTGCGGATAAACTCCTGGTTCTCCACCACTTCCTGATAGTACTCACCCATAATTTCGCCGACTACCGGAACCAGTTCGTAAAGGAACGGCTTATCCATCCCGATTACTTTGCCGTATCGGACCGCGCGGCGCAGTAAACGCCGGATGACATAGCCTCTGCCGTCATTCGTAGGCAGGACGCCGTCCCCGATGGCAAAAGCTACGGTACGAACATGATCGGCAATGACTTTTAGCGCCACATCGGTTTCTTCATTCTCGTGATATTTCACGCCCGCAATACGGCAGGTTTCCTGAATAATAGGCTGGAAAAGATCGGTATCGAAGTTCGAATCCACATCCTGCAGAATGGACGCGAATCTTTCTAATCCCGCTCCTGTATCAATGTTCTTGTTAGGCAGCGGGGTGTAGCTTCCATCCTTGTTATGGTTGAACTGGGAGAAAACAAGATTCCATACTTCCAGGAAACGCTCATTCTCCCCGCCCGGCCAGCACTCGGGATCGCTGAGGTCGCCGTATTTGTCGCCTCGGTCATAGAAGATCTCGGTACATGGACCGCAAGGACCTTCACCAATGTCCCAGAAGTTCTCTTCCAGCTTATAAATACGCTCCTCCGGCAGTCCGATTTTCTTATTCCAGAATTCGAAGGCCTCTGTGTCTTCCGGATAGACGGTAACGGAAAGACGCTCCGGATCAAAACCGATCCATTTAGGATCTGTAAGAAACTCCCATGCCCAAGTGATGACTTCTTCTTTGAAATAATCCCCGATCGAGAAGTTGCCGAGCATTTCGAAGAACGTATGGTGACGGCGAGTCTTGCCTACGTTCTCAATATCATTGGTGCGAATACATTTCTGCGCATTCACAATCCGAGGATTCTCAGGAACCACACGACCATCAAAGTAAGGTTTCAGCGGAGCCATTCCTGCATTAATCCATAAAAGGGATGGATCGTTATGAGGCACGAGCGACGAGCTCGGCTCGATTTTATGTCCTTTACTGGCGAAGAACTCCAGCCATTTGGAACGAATTTCACTTGCTTTCATTGCAGATTAAGCCTCCGTTTATTAGTCAGAATAGAGTCGGGTTGAAACTCGTTGAAGCAGCCGGAAGAGGTCGTTCACCTATTTATCCGCCAGCAGGAAAAGACGAAACATCTCCTCCGGAAACAAAAAACGCCCCTGTCATTAACAGGGACGAATGATTTCGCGGTACCACCCTGGTTATTGCACAGGCAGAATCCTCGACTCTCCCGTACAATCTCCTCGATTGCGGACGATAACGGATCCGCTTCCGTTGGGCTTCACCCACACTCTGAAAGGAGCGTTCGGCCATCCTTCATTGAAGGTTCTCTCAGCCGCCGTCAAGGCGAAACCTTCTCTCTGCAAATGGTCTATGGCGTACTGGTTTTCTTCAACGTTTTATTTATTCAACCTTGTTTAAGGTTTAAAGCTATAAGTTCATGCAGTTACAGAAAATTATAGTTCATTTTTGGAAACAATGTCAACCGGGCCTTTAGAGGACAGAAGGAGGCCGGCCCCTTATTTATGGAGAGATAATCCCTATACCTTATCACACAAAAGCATCTTAAAGTACTTTGCGTAGTTCCTTTTGACTGTCAGCATCCAAAGAAACAATACTCGCAATTTCAATCCTTCTGCCCCCGGAATCCGTGAGAAGCAGCCTGTCTTCTCCCTGCTTGATGAGATGCTCGTGTAAATTGGGCAGGATCAGCTGCTCCGGTCCGAACTGCGTTTGAAATTCCCACAACCAGCCGGATGTTCTCTGCTTGATCCGCTTGATTCCTGTAACACGGGGCATGAGATAACGCAGCCTCAGCTCGTCCTCCACGACTCCGCGGCTGGCCGGAACCAGTTGTGCCGTATCCCGGATCAGCCCGATCTCATCACCGCCCTGCGATTGGACAGAGATGTAGCGGTCCGGCTCCGAGAAAGGAAAGGAACGGAACAGGAGTACTTCCTCGTAAACTTCCCCTCCGTACGAAAACCGAAGCAGCCCGCCGGCAGTCCGTTCGAATATGCATAAAGCGGCATTAAGCATCAAAGGCTCATATGATGTCGGCAGTTTCTTCACGCTCCTTCATCAGAACGGTCTCGCTCTGGGCTTTGACCAGTTTGTAATAGATGCCCTCTTGTTGCATCAGTTCTTGATGGGTACCTGTCTCCGCCATAAGGCCTTTGTCGATAACGACTAGACGATCTGCGCTGCGGAGGGTGGACAGTCTATGGGCAATCGCAAACGTTGTACGCCCCTTGATCAGACGGGCAATCGCTTCCTGAATCAGCCGCTCCGTCTCGGTATCGACGGATGCTGTCGCTTCGTCGAGAATAAGAATCCGGGGATCGTGCAGAATAGCGCGGGCAATCGCGACCCGCTGCTTTTCCCCGCCCGATAACCGGTGTCCCCGCTCCCCTACACGGGTATCATAACCATCACTCATACGAACGATAAAATCATGTGCATTGGCAATCTTGGCTGCCCGGATAATTTCAATGGGAGAAGCTTCCGGTTTCGCATAAGCGATATTCTCCGCAATCGTTCCATCGAACAGAAAAGTCTCCTGCAGCACAACTCCGATTTGGGCGCGCAGGCTTTCTTGGCTGAGCTGCGTGAGAGGAATCCCGTCGATGCGGATCTGTCCCCGGTCCGGGTCATAAAACCGGCAAATCAGATGGATGAGAGTCGATTTCCCCGCTCCGGAATGACCGACTAATCCGATCATCTCACCCGGCTTCACATCAAGGGAAATATCCTTCAGAACCGGCCGGTGTTTCTCGTAGCCATAGGTGACATGCTCGATCCGGACGGAACCTTCGATCCGTCCGGGAAGAACCGCATCAGGCAAGTCCGCAACTTCCCTGGGCGTGTCGATGATTTCGAATACGCGCTCCGCGGCGGACATTGCACGATTCGTCCAGCTGATCGCCTGGGTAAACCATTGAAGCGGTCCGAAGAACATCGTCAGATAGACGGTAAATGCCATCAGCGTCCCTAAAGTAAGACTTCCGTCTACCACTTGCAGTCCGCCGTAATACCAGACGATAACACCGCCGATTCCCGTAATAAGCATAAAAAGCGGAGCCGCCGCCTGCCACAAACTTTCCATTCGGATGGTCTGCGTCATCAGCTCGCTATTTGCTTCCCGGTATCTGGCCTGTTCTCTTTTCTCACGGCCAAAAGCTTTGACTACCCGGATTCCTTGGAGAGAATCTCCGACTATGGTATTGATCGTCTGGATTGCGCGCCACTGCTTGTACCAAAGGCGCCTGACCATCGGCCAGAGAAACCAGACTCCGATAAGCAGCAGGGGTGTAGGAAGCAGTACTAGCAAAGTAAGCTTCCAGCTGAGTGAGAGCATCATCGTCACAATCGCTATCACGGTAAGCACCTGGCTCGCTACAAAAATGACACCTTCCGTCAGAAACTGCCTCATTGCATCTGTATCCTGATTTAATCGCCCGATAAAAGGCGCAGTCTGACGCCGGTCATAGAAGCTGAGCGACTGCTCGGTCAGCGCTTCATATGTTTCGCGGCGGATATCGTTCATCATGGAGGCGCCTACCTTCACGCCGATGTAGCCGCGCGCAATTTGCAGACCGGTCAGCAGGAGGCGCGAGGCGAGAAGCGCCGCTGCCCATACGGTCAGCATCTGCACGGCGCCGCCGGGCTGAAGTACTTCGTCGACGATAATTTTCGTGACGAAGGGAGGAACGAGCTCAAGCCCGACAGCGATGAGCAGGAACAGCGCCGCAGCGGCCATACGGCCCCGGTAGGGGCGCGTGTAGGCAAGCAGGCGGAGAACGACTCGCCTGCTGCCTTTAGCGGCCGGCCGGGCAGCTTGAGCCGCTGTGCATGCGTGCCCCGCTCCTGCGGGCACCGGCTCCCCGCAGACGGAGCAGCTGCCGGGAGAATCCTCTTCCGGCCCGGCCGCGCCTTCAAGCAGAAGACCGGCCGAATATACGGCCGTCTCCACCTGCTTGGAGCAGGCTGCGCTGTAGCGGGCAAGCACCGTGCCGCCCGCGGACGTATCGGCGATCAGCAGACCACCGCCCTGCGGTGCAGCCTGCGTACGGATACCGCAGACGTCCGCGAGAGCAAAGCCGAGTATGCAGCTGCCGTCCTCTTCATACACGGCTAACCGCCGGGATGTAGCGACGAACCAGCGCTCCGCAGGCATCCCCGCTTCGTCCAGGTCAGTCCTGGCCGCTGCAGGCGGCGCCCCTTCGCAGTCGGCGCTGCGGCTTACTGCATCCGGCAGAGAGGCCGTTTCACTAACGAGATCCTTCTGAGCCATAAGTTTCCCCTCTTCATCCGTAACGGATACGATCTAGTAATACGACCTGGAGTTTATATACATTGATCGTACCGTATAGGAAGCCGTCAACGCAAGCAGGCGGAGAGACCTTCGTGACACGTACAGGAAGCAGCTGCTTCCGGTTATTTTTCCGAGGTGAATGCTAACTAACCAGACATAATCAATGACCCGGCTCCACTCCCTTTAGACAGTCCGCCTGTGTATGTAGTAAAGAAACAGATGCTGGATGATTACTTTCATAACGGCAAAGAACGGGACGGCCAGAATGAGTCCAAGTATCCCCGCGACCTGTCCCCCGACCAGAAGAGCAAAAATGATAAGCAGGGGATGCATATGCAGCGTACGGCCTACAACTTGCGGAGAAATAACATTTCCCTCCAAGATTTGCACAATGGTATTAACCATAATAACCAGCAGAACCATTTTGAACGAAACGGTTGCCGCCATAAGGACAGCAGGAGCTGCGCCGAAGAACGGGCCCATATAAGGAATAATGTTAAAAACCGCGACTAACCCGGCCAGTAAGATTGCATAAGGCATGCCGATCGCCCAGTAGCCTATGTAAGCAAGAACCCCGACGATTACACAGACCAGAAACTGGCCCCGGATGTAATTGCCTAATGCGGTATCGATATCGACCAGCACTTTAACGATCTGTCTGCGGCGGGACTTGGGCACAACCGCAAGGACGGTTTTCTCGATCAATTGAAAATCCTTAAGCATATAGAAAGCCAGGAACGGAATAATGAACGCCATCAGCAGCATACTGATCGTGCTTCCAATTCCGTGGATGGTGTCGGATATTTTGAGGGAAATGGTTTTCTGGAGTTTGAAAATCGCATCATGTATACCTGTACGTACCGTATCCGGCAAAAGCTGACTGCTGTTCATTCCGTCCACCAGCGATTGCGCGCGAATCGTCATTTCGGGAATGTGCTCGTTCAGCTCGCCCAACTGCTTCACAAACATAGGAGTCACATTCATAAAAACCACCGCCGTCGAAGTGAGAAAAACGGCATAGATCAGAAGAACCGCGAACGTACGGGGAACTTTGCGTGTGCTGAGTAGATTCACGACAGGATTTAGAACGTAAGAAATAATTAAGGCAATCAGAAAAGGAGCAAACACCGCCTTTAAAAAGCGGTAAACGCCTCCTAGAATAGGTTGAATCTGCAGCACGAAATACAAAACGAGCAGACCGAGCAGTGTATAAATCAGGGCGGCAAACCACCCGCTTTTCAGAAATTGGTTCATCGTCCCCACCCTTGCTGTAGTAGTCGATCCTTCTCTTGTAAGTATATGTACAACCCGTCCGGAATAATCCAAGCCCGCAGTGGTCAGCCACGAGACTCCATATAAGCGATCTGCATAAACCTTAATACGCTTTCTCACCGCAATTAAGTACACTTAAGTACCCCGCAGAACCTGCGGGCACAAAAAACACCGCCAACGGAGGAACAAGCGTAGAAGCTCGTCCTTCTCTGTGGCGGTGCGTGTTCTTCAAGTATATAACATGCCGTCCTTACTGGACATGCATTTGCGGCATTTCTTCTTCAAAAAACAAATCATCCAGCGAGCTTAGCGTACCGTCTTCTTCCACTTGATAGACGGACATTTTCTCACCGTTAACGGCCAATTCAATAAAGCAGCCCCAGCAATAAAATTGGTGGGATCCGATTTTGCCGATATCCTTGGAATTGCAGTTTGGACAACGCATCATTTGCAACTTCACCCTATTCTTCTTTAGATACGAAGATTTCATCCACTTCCAGCCGGGAAGTAAGCGGAACGATCACCGCATCCTCCCCAATGGTTAACGATACCGGCAGCGGAAGCCATTTGCGACCTTCCTTCAAATCGGATACGAAACCTTCAGACAGTTCAAAACCTACTATCTTTGTACCCAATTTTTCAAGCAAATAAACGTCCTCAATGACACCTAATTGATGGCCATTCACCGTCACAACCGGCAATTCCTTCAACCGGTGTTTGCCGCCATGGAAAGCGGTCAAACCCAATTCCTCAGCCTCTGCCGAATCTCGTATACAGCCCGCATCCTCTATCGTCAAGGCATCCGGGCCGCAAGCTAAGATGTCGTCTGCATGAATATAACGACAGGAAGAGAACCAATGTTTCGCGTCAAGCAGTATGCCGAGGACCGTCCACTCCTGATCGAACAGAAGATCCCGGACTGTTCCGACGCGTTTGCCCGTGGCAATGCACAGGACGGATAAACCTATAAGATCTCGGGCCTTACGCAAAGTATGCTGCCTCCTTGGCGACAGATTAAAATTCTGCCTCAGGGGCCCGTCCCTTTTAATTACTTACGAAGCCGCTTCACAATGGTTGCGGTTGTCCGGGCCGCCGTTTGAATTTGGTCTATAGAGTTCCCCAAACCAAAACTAAACCGCACAGCCGAACCGGATACAGATTCTGGAAGCTGCATAGCGCGGAGTACATGCGATAATTCAAGCGATCCGGATGAACATGCAGAGCCGCTGGCGGCTGCAATTCCTTCCAAATCCAGATTCATCAGCAGCGTTTCCGTGTGAACACCTGGAAAGCTGACATTGTAAATATACGGCACACCATGCTCGGGATTTCCGTTCACGACAAATCCGTCCGGCCCCAGTTCTTCATGCAAAACAGCGTCCATGGACCTGCGGCAGCTGATCGCCAATTCTTTGTAATTATCGGACATTTTGTTATAAATTTCCAGCGATTTCGCAAAACCGACTATTCCGGCCACATTTTCTGTGCCGGCTCTCTGTCTGCGTTCTTGGGACCCGCCTAGTATTTGCGGGATGAGATGGAGGTGACGCGAGTTGTAGTACAAAGCTCCTACACCTTTGGGCCCGTTAATCTTATGGGCTGAGAAACTCATCAGATCCACCTGAAGCTTCGACAAATCTATCTTAATCTTGCCGAGCGCTTGGACGGCATCTACATGAAAAGCAATGCCGCGGCTTCTTGCAAGCCGGCCGATTTCTTCAATCGGCTGGATCGTGCCGATTTCATTATTCACGTACATCACGCTGATCAGCACCGTCTCCGGACGAATGGCGCGCTCAATATCCTCTATTCGGATAAGACCGGTCATATCTACTGGGAGATAAGTAACATCGCAGCCCATTTTCTCCAAACGTCCGGCCGGATGCAGTACTGCATGATGTTCTATAACGGTTGTAATCATATGCGGACGCTGTCCCTTATGAGACTTTACCACCCCGTACAGCGCCGTGTTGTTGCTTTCGGTTCCTCCGCTCGTAAAAAGCAAATCGGCTGGCGAGCAGCCGATTACCGCCGAGACGGCAGCGCGCGAACGGTCAAGCGCTGTTCTGGACGCCCGGCCGTAGCCGTGAATGCTGGAAGGGTTACCGAAATGTTCTGTATAGTACGGAATCATCGCCTGCAGCACCTCCGGGTGGAGGGGCGTTGTCGCAGCATGATCAAGATAAATTGCCATGTGAGTCACCCTATCAAATGTAGAACATATAATTGTCGCGCTTATTGTCTTCCTGGTACGAAATCAGTGAAGCAAGCGTCGTCGAGTCCAGCACATCCGCGATGCTGTCACGGATACGTATCCATAAATCACGTTTGGCCGGGTCATCTTCTTCCGTAAAATCGACGGGGGAAATCGGACCCTCCAGGACCCGGATCACTTCACCGGCTGTGATTTGCTCGGCATTCTTCGAAAGAATGTATCCGCCGTATGCTCCGCGGATGCTTTTGACAAGGCCGGCGTTTCGCAGCGGTGCTACGAGCTGCTCCAAATAATGCTCGGAAAGCTGGTGCTTCTCGGCAATACTCTTAAGAGAGGTCGGACCTTCTCCGAAACGGTTTGCAAGTTCCATCATTATGGTTAGGCCATAGCGCCCTTTTGTAGAAATTTTCAATTTCACACCTCTTCTACCTTGTGCTGATGAGTAAAAACATTAGCTTCAGGGTATCCTATTTCTCTATTTTTCATTCATTCCATTTTGCCATATTCCTTTCTATGTTATCATAATTCCGATTATTTGGGTTACAAAACCATGACATCTTCATGAAATATTTTATCTTTTAAAAAAGAACGCTATAATGAGAGGAACCTGCATGTTAACCTTATGTTGTTGCAGGACATTTTTCGACAAGAAAGGAACAATTCCGACTATGAACAGCAAGAAACGAATCATTCTCGGAATGTCGGGCGGGGTAGATTCATCCGTTGCAGCGCTTCAGCTTAAAGAGCAGGGCTACGACGTCATCGGCGTTTTCATGAAAAACTGGGACGATACCGATGAGTTTGGCCACTGCACCGCAGAAGTGGATGCAGAAGATGTTCGGAGAGTCTGCGATCAGATCGACATTCCGTTTTATACGGTAAATTTTGAAAAAGAATATTCCGAGAAAGTATTTCAATACTTCCTGGATGAATACAAAAACGGCCGGACTCCAAACCCCGATGTCATGTGCAACCGGGAAATCAAATTCGGCGAATTTCTGCAAAAAGGGCTGGATCTGGGGGCCGATTATATCGCTACCGGGCACTATGCCCGTCTGGAAAACCGGGACGGAGAGTATGTCCTCCTGCGCGGCAATGACGCTAACAAGGATCAGACCTACTTCCTGCATGCCCTGAACCAATACCAGCTGTCGAAGACGATGTTCCCGATCGGACATCTTCCCAAACCGCAGGTCCGCGAACTGGCTGCTGCAGCAAACTTGGCTACGGCCAAGAAGAAAGACAGTACAGGTGTCTGCTTTATTGGAGAACGGAATTTCAAAGAGTTCCTGAGCCAGTACCTGCCGGCACGTCCCGGCGACATCCAGACGCTGGAGGGCGAAGTCAAGGGGCGCCACGATGGGCTTATGTATTACACCTTGGGCCAGCGCCAAGGACTCGGCATCGGCGGTTCCGGAACAGGCGAACCCTGGTTCGTCGCCGATAAAGATCTCGAACGCAACATCCTTTACGTCGTTCAGGGAGACAAGCATCCGCGTTTGTACAGCAAAGGCTTGTCGGCTACCGATGTGAACTGGATCAGCCCGCGCAAGCCTGAGGGCACCTTCACATGCACCGCTAAGTTCCGCTACCGCCAACCGGACCAGGGTGTCCGGGTCACACTGGGGGCAGATGGAACTGCGGAGGTCGTCTTTGATCAATTGCAGAAGGCTGTCACCCCCGGGCAATCGGTTGTCTTGTATGATGGCGATATCTGTCTTGGCGGAGGAATCATCGACAAGATCCATCGTTAGGCATCCGTTAAGCATCCGTGCAGCGATTTAAGCTGCTGGTATACGGGATTATGTTTCAAGTTCATTATCCGACAAAAAATGCTCTTGTTGGCCGTAGGGCCAGCAAGAGCATTTTTTGTCGGGGAACTTAGATTTGGTTTTGGTTCTGGTTTTGGTAAAAGCACCTGTCTCCCCGCTCATAAGCAGCTAAGCCGCACGGGTCTGATTACCTGGGAAATAATTCATCCCCATTCCCGCTGCAGCCTGCAAGTTCGATACTACGAAATTTAACTCGATATAGCTGCCCCTGAATATAACTACTCAGGCTGTACCGTATCTGATTTAACGGGAGAAACTTCCGCGTAAAAAATTCGTTTAACCTGCTCTCGCATAGGCTTGGAGACAAGCAGATAAAGCATGTCACCCTTGATGATTTCAACATTTCCCCGCGGGGTGACAATCTCCCCTTTGCGGATAATCGCTGTAATCAGCACCTCTTTGGGAAGCTTGAGCGCTCGGATCGTCTGACCGGTTACAGCGCTGGTCTCCTTCACTTTGACTTCGATGATCTCCGCATTAGCCTTGCCTATGGCAAGCAGTTCAATCGTGTGCTCGGCAGGCTGCATATCCCCCTCCGTGAGACCCAGCTTCTTCGCAAGAGGTGAAATCGTAGAACCCTGTATCAGGGTAGACGTCAGGACGATAAAAAATACCACATTAAAATACATCCAGCCGTGCTCAATTCCGGCAATGAGAGGATAGGTCGCGAGCACAATAGGAACAGCGCCCCTCAGACCGGCCCATGAAACGAGCAATTTCTCACGAAAATTAAACTTAGTCCCCAGCATACTCATGAACACCGCGATAGGTCTTGCAAGGAACATAAGGATCAGCGCCAACAGGAGTCCTTCCAGCATAATATCCGGGAATTCTCTCGGAAATGCCAGAAGCCCGAGCAGCATGAACATAAGAATTTGCATCATCCAGGAAAATCCCTGATGGAATCGTATAATCGAGAACCGGTAAGCGAAATCAGCGTTGCCGAGTTTAAGCGCCATCACATAGACTGCAAGCAGACCACTTGCATGCAGAAGCGCTGCGCTTCCGTAAGAGAAGATGGCGAATGCCAGAGCCAGCACCGGGTATAACCCGGAAGAATCGAGGTCGATTTTATTCAGACTCCAGATGGCCAGCTTACCGATCACCAGCCCGAGGACCAGACCCAGTCCCATCTCCCATACGAAAGAGGCAGCCATCAAAAGAAGACTGGAATCCGGATTCTCCATCAACTCCAGCAGGGATACCGTAAGAAAGACTGCCATCGGATCATTCGTACCCGATTCGGCTTCCAGTGTCGATGTCAGCTTCCTCTTGACATTCTGATTGCCGAGTACCGCGAATACCGCTGCCGCGTCCGTCGAACCGACAATCGCTCCGAGCAGCATCCCCTCCAGCAAAGAAAGTTTTAGGATCCACATGGCAAATAAACCTATTATAGCGGTCGTCACAACAACTCCAACGGTTGACAGCAGGATCGCAGGCTTAACTACCTCGCGGACATGAGACCATTTGGTCTGGAGCCCGCCCTCGAATAAAATGACGATCAGGGCCATGATTCCAAACCACTGGGTCAGCTCGGCATTATCGAAATAAATAAAATTATTCAGCACCATGCCGACTAGCATAAAAAATACGAGAGCCGGAAGACCAAATCGAGTAGAAAATTTGGTCATTAACACACCGGCAAACAGTAAAATAGCGATTAAGAAAACATATTCTTCTGTCATAATTGATTCGGCTCCTTAGGCCGTGCCGTGCAGTGATACTGTGATCACGCTTGGGGAAGAGAATTATCTGCTGCGGCGCTGCTGATTTAGTTTCATCTTCTCTTCCATACCCTGTTCGGATGCTTTGAAAAACACCTGCTCCTCCATTTTTTCCGGTAGATAAGCCTGTTTCACAAAATGGCCCGGATAATTATGCGGATACATGTAGCCTTTATGTCCAAGCTTCTCCGCCCCCTTATAATGGGCATCCCGCAAATGAAGCGGAACTTCTACCAGTCCGGCACTGTCCATCGCCGTCATCGCACGGCTTATGGCAAGTGGGATTGAATTTGATTTGGGGCTTTCGACCGCAAACAAGATAGCCTGGGAAAGGATATACTTCGACTCCGGCCAGCCTATTTTATGATAGGCATCCATCGCCGTGACCGCCTGAACCATCGCCTGCGGATTCGCCAGTCCGATATCTTCGCTGCAAGCGACAATCAGCCTCCTGATGAAGGTCATCGGATCCATTCCCAGCTTCTCCACGGCATAGAGGAACCAGAAAAGAGCGGCATCGGATGATCCGCGGACGCTTTTATGAAAAGCCGACAGCACATCATACTGGGTCGATTCGTCGGCCTTCACGGTCTTGCGCCGGATCGACTCCTCTGCGGTGTCGAGATTGATGCGGACAATGCCATCCGCACCTGCCGCAGTCGTAAGCGCAGCAATCTCCAATGCATTAAGGGCACGCCGGATATCTCCTCCGGCCATGAACGCAATATGCTCCAGCGCCTCATCATCGGCTTCGATGTTCAGGAAGCCGAGTCCGCGCTCCTTGTCGGCAAGTGCACGCTCCATTGCCGTGCGCGCATGTTCATGCGTCAGACCCTGCAGCTGAAATAAAGTGGAGCGCGACAAAAGGGCCCCGTTCACATAATGGAACGGATTCTCGGTCGTGGCGCCGATAAATACAATCGTGCCCTGTTCGACAGCAGGCAGCAGCGCATCCTGTCGGGCTGAATTAAAGCGATGCACCTCATCCAGGAACAGGATCGTTCTGCGTCCGTATAGAGCCTTCTCCGTTTTGGCCTGCTCAATTACTTCACGGACATCTTTAACGGAGGCATCGACTGCATTAAGCCGGACAAAATTGCCGGAAGTTTTCTCCGAAATAATATGCGCTAATGTTGTTTTACCGCAGCCCGGCGGCCCGTAGAGCAGAATGGAGCTGATCTGATCCGCTTCAATCGCCCTCCTCAGCAGCTTGCCGGGCCCTACGATTTGTTCTTGTCCTATATATTCATCCAGCGTACGCGGCCGCATGCGGTCCGCGAGCAGTTTTCCGCGGGAATCGTTCTCAGCAGCATAGCTGAACAAGTCCATATCCATTCGGTCATTCCGCCTTTCGCACCAATAAGATCGTCTCTTTATTATATCGTTAGAGGATGTTCTTTGTCGAAAGGCGCTCCGCTTCTAGTGAACGGTCCCGGCCGAATGAATCCGGACATGAGTCTCCACTTCAAACTCCAGAGCAGGAAATAAACGCTCCCACTCTTCCCATTCGGTCTCATTGTTCCAATGACGCGATATATATCGGAGTCCGAATCCTATCGGGTCCGTCTTGTTCTTTTGCAGTTTTTCCAAAAAATCGGATACTTGTCTGCTGATTTCTTTCTCAAATATTTTCTCGATCTCGTCCAGTCTTTCCCGGGTGAATTTTTCGCGCACCTCATTCTCTTCGAGATTGCTGCTGATTTTGATTTTATACTTAAGAACAGCACCCCTCGGGGTTTCTTCAATCTTATAAGAAGCACGGGAATTATCCAGGTTTATTTCATAGAAGTTATTTTCGCTTTGGGCACTCATATTCGTTTTTAAATTCCGGCTGACCAGCAAATTGTAAATTTTTGTTTCATCCGGCGACAGCTCAACCGCAATTTTATTTTTCCTCATCAACGCGACCCGGTTAATGACAAAATAATCTTTCTCTGCCTCAACAACTGGAAGAAACGGATCCAGACCTTTCTCATCCAAGCGCCTCTGGTAGTCGAACAAATATTCAGAAACGATGAAGGGAGATTCCGTCCCGTTCTTGGACAGAGAAAGAATTAAGGCGTTAGACGGAATACGTTCCGATTTGGGCTTCACCTTCTGAGCATCGAGTGCAGACGGACTGCCGATTCCCAGCATACTGATTCTCTGAATATCACGCCGCCTTACAGCCCAGTTTATCACCCTGTATATATCCTCTCTCGCCATATCTTCCCCGATAAGAAGCACCTTCATATGGCCATAATCCAATTCTTTGTCTACCTTGGATTTGGCTTTACGGAGAGCATCGGATATCGTTCTTGCCTCCTCCTCAATAATTTCGAACTCTTCCGCCCCTTCTTTGGGATTCCCTTGCGGAATCGCAAGTTTTAAACTGACACGCATATCGGAGCCGTCCCCTTTGTCTATTCCCATAGAAACCACAAATACCCGCTTGTCTATGTCTTTGAAGTTACAGCCCCCTACGAGACATCCTGCAAGAAGAATAAGCGCTAGAAACACATGATTAGGCTTCACTTTTCTTCCCCTTCCGGTACATGTAGAACATAATAATCAGAAGCAGAACTTCCGCTCCCAGACGGAAAATCAAAAAAACCTCCCCCACATCGACTAGCTGCTTCTGATTGAAACGGAGCATAATCAAACACCCTGCACTGAAAACAAGACCCGTAGAGTAGGAAACTATTTTATAAGCCCTGGTATTCCGGTCGAATTTGAAAAGACCCTCCGTGAGGTTCTGAGCAACATGCCAGTGGACAGTGGTACTGATCAAAAATAAAGCGATATAGATTAAGTAGAAGACAAACACCATTCTCTCCACGAGAAATAAATCGATGCGGATAGAGTCTGCCAGAGAAAACCAGGGATAAACATAAGAATCAACGGCCACGGAACCGTGATAACCGATAGGGACTATAACCGTTACCACAAGCAGCAGGAGACCGGATAGAGCTATCACAAACGATCCTCTTGCCTGGAACTTCTCAAATACCCGGTTGAATACAACCATGTTGATATAACCGGTAAAAAGAAAAGTAGCACCCGCTATGGCGGACAAATCCGGCCACTTGAGCGAATAGGTCAGGCTCTGAATAACCGCATCCCAGCTGAAAAACGATGTACTCATCGCTTTTATGATAAAAAAAAGGACAAGAGGAACAGTCAGGACCAGCAATAACTCAAGCGCATACAAAATTGAGGCCGTATTAATCTTGCAGGACCAGAAAACGACAATCAGAAATCCGAGCATAATTAGAATCCCCGGAACATCCAGACTAATATAACGCAGTGTAATATCGACAAAGGAGAGAAGCGTCAAAGCACCCGCAAAATACCATAATCCAATCATGAGCACCAGAACCGTAATTCCGACAGACCTGGGCAAAAATCTTTCCATCAGCTCGGGAAACCCCTGCCTGGGAAAATAGGCGAGCATTTTACAAAACGCATAGATCAAAAAAATACTGATGGGAACGGAAATAAGAATGGAGGACCAGGTTCCCGTAAAGCGATGCTCCAGCAAGATACGGGGAACGTAAATGATAATGCTGATCAACGCGTTGATCGCAATGAGATAATAGAAATACCGGTTCGTGATCATTTCCGGCCTCCTCCATCCAATCTGGCTTTAATCAGTCTCAAGTAAGGCTGTCCAAAGCTTCGGAGATTACACAAATATAGAATCGCCCCGATAATCCCGACAACGACACCCAACAGCCCGAAGATCGCGGCGAGCAGTACAAATACATATTTGCCGAATCTCACGCTAAAGCTCATCATATTAATGGGAATCACAAAGTTGGAGATGGCTACGGCCGCCACAAGAATAATCATGATGCTGCCTACCATGCCCGCTTCCGTAGAAGCGGTACCTAAGATCAGACCTCCTACCGTGGTTGCTGTCGGGCCAATCGCCTTGGGCAGCCGCAAACTTGCTTCGATCAGGAACTCCATCACAATCAGCATCAGCAGCACCTCGATGTAAGACGGATAAGGTACGCTTGCCCGGCTTCCGGCAATAAGCAGCGTTAAATTCATTTTGAGAATTTCAGGATTATAGGAAGTGAAGGCCACATACAGCGCAGGAAGGGTCAGCGTCATAAAAAGCCCCAGATAGCGGATTAATACCAGAAATACGCCGACAAAAGGCAGCTGCACCTTATCATCCATAGCCGAAAAGAAATCAAAAAAGGTCGTAGGCAGAATCAGCACAAACGGGGCTGTATCGATAATAACGACAATTCTGCCTTTGCTTAGATTATCGACTGCACGGTCCGGTCTTTCCGTAGTCAGAATCGTAGGCACCAATCGGACGCCGGGAGGACTTACCGCTTTTTCCAATTCGCCCGACGACTGCACTTTATCGATCTTAAGGGTACTCAGTTTATCTTTGAGTTCTTGCAGAACACCTTTATCAATCAAGCGCTCATCATAAACCAGGGACGTAACCGTCTGGGTGAGCGTGCCGATGTTCATGCTTTCGATCTTAAGACTGGATGATTTGTACCTGCGGCGGATCATATTCAAATTGGTTTGGACGGATTCTGTAAAGGCATCCTGGGGACCTTGAACCGTCGCTTCGACAGAGGCTGATTTAATGGCACTTTTTTCATCCAGCAGCACTTCGATCAGATAAACGGTGTCTTTTACAAATAAAGCCGCTCCTCCTCCCAGAATCGATTCCAGCACTTTAACTACATTTGAGAACCGTTTGCAGCACGGCAAGGAGCCGATATATTGTTCGTACTGGTCTTCGGTCGGGATTTCATAGAAAGGAACCACAAATAACTGCTGAATCTGACGCGGATCGCAAATGCTCTTGAGATAGATCAAGCGAGCTTTTCTGTCCTGATAGGTAAGCTGAACATCCTCGAGATCCACACTGGTAGAGAATTTATCTGCCAGCCATTGCTCGATTTCAGCAGCATTCACGGTTTTGTTCATCTTTACGGGCTCCTTTGCAGGCGTAGTCGCGCGGCGATCCTTATCGTTGTTCTTACATTGCCCTTCATCCTTCCATGTCATTCCAACAAAGGAGGAAACGGAAACAAAAAAAACACACATGCCATTAACATGTGTGGTTGTATCTCTTTTAAGTTATTAAAGTGCTAGGTCTGTTCCACAACAAGACTGCCGTTGTTTTTGTCGACGGAGAGAAGAAATTCTTCTCCCTTCTTTCCAACCTCAAAGAGATAACGGTCTTCCCGTTCCTCCAGTAAGCGGATTGCGGCCTCGTCATAGTAAAGGGCGACAATACCCGCGGCCTCCTCCTGGGTAAACGGCTCCGTAAGGGGCAGTTCCGCGAAATGGTCGATCACCCACGCTGCCTCGCGGAGGACAAGCTTGTAAGTAAGATAAGCGGCTGCCGTGTTAGCTCCCTCCGGGCGTTTGCCGCGGATCTGTAAGGTTTCATCGGTCCTTCCGGTAATCTCAAACGAAGCTGTGGGCATGACGGAAGAAGGGACCATGCCCGACATCTCATAAATTCCGCCCAATTGATGCTCATAGAACGTTCTCCATCTGGAGCTGTCTGCGTAGGAACGCAGGAGGCGAGCTTCAATGGCGTCAAAGGAAGGTTTATAGCCCGTTGCCAGCTGATGATCGAACAGGACAAGCATCAGGTCTGCGGTACGCTGTTCACTACGCCGGATTAGCTCTACCGCTTCCTGCATGCCAATCGGTTCCTGTGCTTTCTCGAATCGTTCATCGGCGGTGTTCTCCAGCAGGTACAAAGCGCTGGCAATCAATACGGCAGAGTCGCCCCGGGTCATGACTGACTTCGGCGTATGGGATGGGTCCGCATGGCTCGAGCAAGGAATCAGCGCGCTGAGGTTCCTAACCGCGCTCCCCGCCCAGCTGTCCGCATGGGCAGTACTCAGGCTATCCGCGCCTGCAGGAGCCTCCACACCCTGCGCCTCCAGCCAGCGCCACACCATAACGGCAGCCGCCTGCCGGCTTACAGGCCGCGCCGGAGAGAAGGTGACGGCAGTAGTGCCGTTGGTGAGGCCGGAAGCGTAAGCCGCTGCGATATAGGGCCCGGACCACACGGATGTGACATCCGTAAAAGGCAGCCGGCCCTTGGACGCAGCGAGCTCCCCCGAGCTCCCGGATGCAGCCGTGAGCAGCTTCGCGAACTGCTCGCGCGTTGCGATCCCCGCAGGATCGAACTTTCCTGCGGATATCCCTTCGGCGATGCCGCGCTCAGCCAGCTCATTGATTGCCGCAGCGCCGGGAACATCCGGCGGAACGTCGATGAAAGGCTGCGGGGAATCGGAACGGGCATGTCCGCCCGCTTCCCTGGCATATGGGGCCTCTGCCGCGGACGTAAGAGACTGCACAGGTGCGCGCGCTTCACTGACGCCTCTCCATGTGCAGTCTGCCTCTGCGGAAGCGATAAGGCGCTGCCTCATCTTGTCAGCACCGCCAGTCACAGCCCTGGAGTTGTCCGAGCTTGCCGCCGCCGCAGCAGCCGCAGCTCGTGCTTTCCCGGAAGCCGGGATCATAAGTACCGCAGCTGCAAGAACCGCCGCGACTGCCGGTAACGCAAACGAAGCCAGTGTCCTCCCCATACGTTTCCTGCCTCTCGTAATTGAAATAATAACCAAAGCGCAATCTGTTCAGCTAGATTTCAATTCCTGCCTGCTCCAGCAGATCCTTCACACAGACACTGACCATGATTAGGCCTGCAACCGGCGGAACGAATGCATTACTTGCCGGAGGCTGCTGGGCCTTGCGGATCTCCGGTGCATTCTCCGGTACAATCCGCTGGGTGACGTCTTCACGGGGTTTCTTCGGTTCCTCGGTCGAGAAGACCACCTTGACCCCTTTCTTGATGCCTTCCTTCCGCAGCTTGGTACGGACTACCCGGGCAATCGGATCCATCGTGGTCTTCGATATATCCGCGACCTGGAATTTGGTCGGATCCATCTTATTGGCGGCTCCCATGCTGGAGATCATCGGAATTTTTCGCGCCAGACATTCCTTAATCAGGTGGATTTTATAAGAGATCGTGTCCGACGCATCCAACACATAATCAGGCTTATAATCAAAAAGCTGCTCATAGGTCTCCTCGGTATAGAACATTCTCAGCGCGATGGCATCGCATTCCGGATTAATCAGCTTAATCCGCTGCTGCATCAGCTCCGCTTTGGGCTGCCCGACCGTGGTCGTCAGCGCATGAATCTGGCGGTTCACATTCGTAATATCCACAACATCTTTATCAATAAGAATAATACGCCCGACTCCGGTACGCGCCAACGCTTCAGCTGCAATGGCTCCCACTCCGCCGATCCCGAGAACCGCGACCGTACTTCCTTTCATAACGTTCAAGCCCTCCGGGCCTATAGCAAGCTCTGTCCGGGAGAATTGATGTAACATTGAGTAACTCCTCCTCTGTTAGGTGTATACGTGATTATTGGTTACCGCTAGTTTGACGGGACAGGCGGCCTATTGTCAAGTTTCAGGGGAGACAACCGTAACTATGTGGTCAGCTCTCCTCTTCTGAAGCAGGTATGTGTAAAAGCTCTCGCACGATAATGGTCTTTACGCCAGTTCTCATAGCGGCAAACTTTGGATTATTTTCAGGCAAAAAGGGACCCTTTCAGGTCCCTCTTCTCCAACTGCGCCTGCTTAAGCTTCACCTTGCCGGAATACAGGCTCTATGAGCGTATCCGGCTTGCCGGAACCCTCCGGCCCCTATAGGGACGGTTACGCTTTGGCGGCAGGCTGCTTGAGAGCGATACGGATCGACAACTCTTCAAGCTGCTTATCGCTGACTGCGCCCGGTGCATCGGTAAGCGGATCGGAAGCGCTCGCTGTCTTAGGAAACGCGATCGTCTCACGCAGGTTGGTGCGTCCCGCAAGAAGCATGATAAGACGGTCCAGACCGTACGCCATACCGCCGTGCGGAGGTGTTCCGTATTCGAATGCTTCCAGCAGGAAGCCGAATTCCGCTTTTGCCTCTTCGGGGCTGAAGCCCAGCGCTTTGAACATTTTCTCCTGTACTTCACGCTGGTAGATCCGCATGGATCCCCCGCCTACTTCATATCCGTTAAGAACGATGTCGTAAGCCTGGGCACGCATTTGACCCGGATCGGTGTCGAACAGATGCAGATCTTCATCATTCGGACGGGTGAACGGATGGTGCATCGCCGCATAACGCTTCTCGTCCTCATCGTATTCGAACATCGGGAAGTCCACAACCCACAGGAACTTATACGCCTTGTCGTCGATCAGACCGAGGTCACGGCCGACCTTCTGGCGGAGGTTACCCAGTACATCGTAAACGACTTTAGGCTTATCGGCGGAGAAGATAAGCAAGTCGCCTTCTTCTACATTCAGGCGCTCCGTCAGTGCCGCGATCTCTTCTTCCTTGAAGAATTTCACGATCGGCCCTTTCCACTCGCCTTCCTTCACTGTGATCCATGCCAGACCTTTGCCGCCGTAGCGGGATGCGAACGGCTGCAGATCGTCAAGCTCCTTGCGGCTCCAAGTCGCACAGCCTTTGGCGTTAAGAGCTTTAACGATACCGCCATTCTTGGCGATCATATTAAATACTTTTACATCGCTGTCCGCAACAATGTCCGTCACCGTCGAGAGTTCCAGACCGAAGCGAAGATCCGGCTTATCCGAGCCGTATTTGTCCATCGCTTCCGCATAGGTCAAACGCTGGAACGGTGTCGCCACTTCCACGCCGATCGTCTCACGGAACAAACGTACTAGGAGTTGTTCCATCATCTCAAGCAGTTGATCCTGAGACATGAACGAAGTCTCGATGTCGACTTGCGTAAACTCAGGCTGGCGGTCCGCACGCAGATCTTCATCGCGGAAACAGCGCGCAATCTGATAATAACGTTCCAGACCGCTTACCATCAGCAGCTGCTTGAAGAGCTGAGGGGATTGCGGCAGAGCGAAGAATTCGCCCGGATGAACACGGCTTGGCACAAGATAGTCACGTGCGCCTTCCGGTGTGCTCTTGGTCAAGATTGGAGTCTCGATATCAAGGAAACCGTTCTCGTCGAGGTAGTCACGGAACACTTTAGCTGCTTTAGAACGCAGCATAAGTGTTTTTTGCATTTCCGGGCGACGCAGGTCCAGATAGCGGTGCTTCAGACGAAGGGTTTCGTCAATCTCGATTCCGTCTTCGATGAAGAACGGAGGGTTTTTAGCCGCATTCAAAATTTCGATTTCCGTAATGCGCACTTCAATTTCACCGGTGCCGAGGTTCGTGTTCACTGTCTCCGCATCGCGCTCGACAACAGCGCCTTTTACTGCAAGCACATATTCGTTACGTGCGCGGTCGGCAATCGCCAGCGCCTCTCCCGAAAAATCGGGATTGAATACGATTTGCACCAGACCGCTGCGGTCACGCAGATCGATAAACAGGACTCCGCCCAAGTCACGACGGCGCTGCACCCAACCGTTCAGAACAACCGTTTCTCCAATGTTCGCCTTTGTTAACTGTCCGCAGTGATGAGTTTTGAGCATCATGGTTATGAATTCCTCCATCAAAATAAGTAGTGTCGTAACACGATTGTTCGATCATTTACAAATGCTATGGTCCTGGCTTTACGTCCGGCTAATTGTACTGGCTTGCTTATTTACGGGCTTTAAGCACGCCGACGAAATCTGCAAGCGCTACAGTTTCCTGCTCGCCCGTTCCCATCGCTTTCAGCGTAATTTCGCCCCGCTCCAGTTCGTCATCGCCTAGAATCGCGACAAAACGGGCTTCAGCGCGGTCAGCCGCCTTCATCTGCGTCTTCATCTTACGGGACTGATAGTCCTTCTCAGCCAAGATGCCTTCCGAACGCAGCCGGTACAGCTGCTTCACGATCTCGTTCTCGGCAGCTTCACCGAGTCCGATCAAATACACATCGAGTACGGGAGGCTTCGGCAGCTCAACACCTTGCGATTCGAGCACGAGCAGAATGCGCTCCAGACCCAGGCCGAAACCGACGCCAGGCTGGTCCTGCCCGCCGATCTGAGACACAAGCCCGTTATAGCGCCCGCCTCCGCCGATCGTATCGATCGCGCCGATACCGGCAGCCTTGTACTCAAACGCCGTGTGCGTATAATAATCGAGACCGCGGACAAGACGCGGATTAATGCGGTACGGAATCTCCATGGCATCCAGATGGCGCTTTACAGCCTCGAAGTGCGTGCGGCATGCCTCATCCAGATCATCCAGCAGTTCAGGAGCTCCGTCAAAACGCTTCTGATCCACTTTGCAATCCAGAATCCGCAGAGGATTCCGCTCATAGCGCGATTGGCAGTCCTTGCACAGTTCATCTTTGAAAGGAGCGAGGAAATCCTGCAGACGCTGTTTGTAATTCGCCCGTACCTCAGGTGTTCCCACCGAGTTAATTTCCACTGTCACATCTTTCAAACCGATTTCTTTGTAAAAAGTGTAGCCCAGCGCGATGACCTCCGCATCGAGCGAAGGATCCTCCGACCCCAGTGCTTCCACCCCGAACTGGTGGAATTGGCGGTAGCGCCCTGCCTGCGGCTGCTCATACCGGAACATCGGTCCGGTATAGAACAGTTTACTTACATCCGGCTCGCCATAAATTTTGTTCTCCACGTAAGCGCGGACGATCCCTGCCGTTCCTTCCGGCCGCAAGGACATGCTTCGGTCTCCCTTATCAAGGAACGTATACATTTCTTTCTCTACAATATCGGTTGTCTCCCCGACGCCCCGGGAGAACAATTCCGTGTTCTCAAAAACCGGAGTCCGAATTTCACGGTACCGGTAACGGGTGCACAGCTCGCGTGCCGTGTTCTCAAGGGTCTGCCACTTCTCTACAGCACCGGGCAGAATGTCCTGGGTACCCTTAGGTTTTTGAATACTCATGCCTGCTCCTCCTTTATTCGCTTTGGTCGCCTTATGCGCGGGATCTCTGGACAAATTAAAAAAGTCCCCCATCCCGGTAACCGGTCATTAAACCGGTTAGGGACGAGAGACGTTATCAACTGATCATCACCCGTGGTGCCACCCACATTCCGAAACTACGGCACGGTCCGTAAGAACGGATCGGCGGAATTTCGCTTCATACGGTTAACGCCCGTCTACGCATAACGGCTAATTAAACCCGCATCCACCCGCTTATATAGCGAAGCAGAATGCTTGCTGTTCACCGCCAGTCCTCCAGGAGGTCTTACGTCCGGCCATCATAAGGAAGCTTGCAGCCTGGGGCTTCCCTCTCTAGGTACGTGGAATCGAACGACTTTATCCCTTCAGCGGATCAATGTACTATCACGATTGTGTTAGAAATGATTGTAATCGCCGGGCTTCACAAAGTCAAGCACCCGGCACGGTTATTTCCATTCTTTCTCCGCCCACTTCTGCAGCTCATCCATAACCGGTTCGAGGCCTTTGCCTTTCTCCGTGAGCTCATATTCTATCCGTACAGGCGTTTCGGGATACACGTGTCTGATTAGAATTTCAGCCGATTCCAGTTCTTTAAATCGTTCGGACAACATGCGGTCGCTCATGCTCGGAATAAGATCCGATATATCTTTAAACCGTTTGGGTCCGGTTAACAACACGCGGATGATCAATCCTGTCCAACGTTTGCCGAGCAGCTCAAACGCATTTTCGAATTTGGGACACAAATGAAAATCTGCCATACGACATCATCTCCTTAACTCACATCATACCATAGTGACTTGACAAAAGTAAGTCTTCCTCCAAAGAACCATTATTTATTAGAAAAATGGATCCACTGTCCTCTCTCACTGATAAATCTGTCAGAAAACCGACTCTCATTCTCTCTAAAGCGTTCTAGCCGGACTGAGAGTTTCATAGAGTAGAAGTATAAAGTTAAAATCTCGAACTTATCCGGCTTCATTTGATAGGAGGGTGTATCTGTGTTCTTTCGGAGAATGAACCGGAGGCTCGTGCTCTACTTGGCCGCAGCCTCAATCAGCTTCACCGCGACACTCCTGCTTGCCCCGTTAACCAGGCAGGAAGAAGCTCAGCCTGCTTATGCCTATGCGCAAATCGAATCCGCCAACGGGGTCGAGCTGCATGTCGCGAAAACACTACCGGAGCGGATCGCGCTCAAAGCCGTAGAAGGCAACATTATGGAACTCTCCGAGTTCGGCATCAATGGGGGCTTCTTCTGGCAGGGCCAGCTGCTGAGCATCGCGGTCATGAACGACCGTCCGGTCAAAGGCGAACCCGGCGATTACGGCTCAGGCTGGTTCAATACCGGCCATCGGCGGGGAACGCTGGTATGGGACGGCGCCAAGCAGGCCTTCTCCGTGCAGCATGCTTCGGAAGCATCCGAACTACAGGTGACGGATCGCGCTCATTACTGGGCACAGGGCGGGATCTCCATGAATCTGCGGAATGAAGCCGACTGGCGCAGACTGGCGAAGGAAGAGAACATGCCTGCACTGACGGAATCCCGGATGAGAACCGGCATCGTGTATGACCGCAATAACGCAGTCTGGCTGGTCGTTACCCCAACCGCTTGCAGCGCCGAAGAATTCCGCACCGCTATCCTTGAATCGCTGGGGGCCGGACGCAGTATAGTGGATGGGGTTTTTCTGGACGGGAACGGTTCCTCGCAGCTTAAAGTCGCCCAGGCGTCACTGCCGGGGGACCAGCGCCAAATCTATCAAATGATAGCGCTTCTCCATTAAGCCCATAAAAAAGTCCATAAAAAGAAAAGAGTCTGCAGCACGTAGCTGCAGACTGTCCATGAATTTCTATATCGTAAAGGGGGTCGATAATTAGTATAGCTCCCGAACATTAATCCCAGATGAAAATCAAGTTACAATTTCGTTACAAAAAAACGCGCATATAACATTACGTAACTTATTTCGCCTGTTTGCTCTCCGCATACTTCTGGAGGTCCTTAATAAGCATAAACGTATCGCCATTCGTCAGCTTTTCTTTGTCTTTAATGGTGTTCAGGGAAGCATCCTCGACGGCTCCGAGCTTAGTCAGCTCAGCAAGAGCCGCTTCTTTGGCTACTTTAATGCCAAGGCCTTGCGTAATGGTAAAGGCGGCTTGATCCAGTGACAACGCATCTTTCTTGCGTCCGTCCTCACTGATGTCCTTGACGGCTCCGCTTGCGTCGCCGGAATAGGCGGCAGGGGAGAGCTTTTTCATCCGATTCACATAATTCACCATACGCTGCGGATTCGATACTTTATCAAGCTCGAACTCATTCTTGTAACCACCGCCGACAAGAGACATGGTTACAGCTGCCTTCAGTCCCTCATACTGCTTATGTGTCATATAAGCCGGCGGCTCGATCGTGAACGGCTCCAGCTCCATGCCTTGCTTCTTCAGAACTTCCTGCAGCTTTGCGATATTCTCTTTGGAAGCAGACAGCTCTCGGAAGCTCATTTTGGCTTCCTTGGCTATTTTCACTGCGGCGCCTGCCGCTTCGCCCTCAGCCATTCCGACAGGGATAACGCGCGCACTTCCGTGTGGCAGCGAGTCGTAAGAAGCGGCCCGGCCAATGACCAGCAGTCCGTCTACTTTCTTAGGCACGATACTGCGGAAAGGAATCGCGTACTGGGCAGGCTGGGTGACCACCGTTCCGGTATCAGCCGGTGTTAAGCGTTGAATGTCGACCGGGTACGATCCGAAGCCGATTCGGTCCCACTGGTCGCGGTTCTCCAGCAGATCAGTGATTTTCAGACGGTATTCCCCCTGGATATGCCGGGTCTCACGTACATACAGCTCAGGGGCCGTGCCCGCCAGCTCAACTTTGGCAAACTCCGGGTAGTTCTGCTGCAAATGCTTCACTACGTTCGGAATTTCCTTCTTCCCGATTTCAAAAGCTTCCGCGCGCGACTTGGCATCCAATCCGTCAATGTTAAAAATCTGCAGGGCATTGATCAGAATCATATCGCCGTCCTGCCGGCCGATATTCAAACCGCGCATTTTAACCCGTTCCGGATTCAATGCCGGATAGTTGTACAGCTCTTTATAGCCCCATGCGCTTACTTCGTTGGCATCGGACATCGGATCGTCATCATTCTTCAGATGCTTGCTGATTTGAGCCCATACTTCAGGCGTCACATTCTTGAGCTTAAAAACAAGCGTAACGGCCATTTTGGCGTTTTTATTGCCGATATCCTCCAGCCCATAAGTGAAAGGCACACCGGAAGCGGCTGCGATATCCCCATCCTGTGTGGCGTCGATTACGGCGTGGGCACGGACTTCTTTCTTCGTTCCGTCCTCTTTGGTAACCGTTATCCCTTCCACAAGAGTAGGCTGTCCTTGTTTGTTGGACAGAATCGGCTCCATCGACTTGGCCTTCAGCAGCAAATCGATATTCTTCTCCTTACGGACCAGATCATGAAACGCATTCGCAGCTGTATTGATACTGAAGGAATCACCTTCAATGTTCTTGTACCATTCGGAGAATATCCCTTTGTTCAGCACTTCATGCGGATTTAGCACCGTAGGCTTAGGCACATAGTTCATGTCGATACTATTAAGCCATCCGAGAGTCATCAGACCTCCCAGAATCTCACGGTCCCGCCCGTCAACAAGCAGGGTCTTAAGACCGTTACGGGATGCGGACACAGCTGCCGCCAAACCTTCCGGGTCCGTACCGACAACAATTACATCATATTGATCTTCGATAGAAGCAGATGATTTTACTTCCGACAGTGTGTGGGCCGTCGTTTCCTTTGCCCCTCCGAAATGCTTGTACTGCCAGTACAGGGCGATTCCAGCCGCAATCACGGTTAAAGCCAGCAGCAGACTCATCCATATGATCCAGCCTTTTGAAGCGGCGCGCTTCGAATTTGTATTGTTCTTTGTCATGGGGCACCTTCCTTATTGTTTTCCGGTTAACATCCCGCTCTCACAGAAGCGTCCAGCGCCGGGCGCTAGTAATTGGCAAGGGGAATAGGGCAGCGTCAAAAGAACCAATGTCCGGTTTATGTACGGACCAATAAGCATCCTTGTAGTTCAACAAGGCGCACTCTTAGACGGAGAGTCGCTTTATCAGCTTACTTGTCCTTCAGGCAGGAGCTTAGCTGGCAAACTTGCAGCTACAAACGGTCATCATCCTGCTTTGGTAAACGGCTCCTATTACGGGGGCGTCATAGAATGAGATCTGTTCACTGTATTTGCCTTATCAATTCGTACTCCCTCCATCTGTAAAAATACCATGATTAGTGTATCATATTTTGCAGGACGGACAAAGACTTAAAACCCCAGGCGGCTGTCCGGGCGCTGCGTGTATAAATAAAACCGGCTCTGCCCTTGGGCAAAGCCGGCTCGTTCGCTTAACGGAACGGTATTTTAACCGTTCGCTTAAACCTGTTTTGAACAGGGGTCAATTCCGCCCCGGCCTCCATCCCGAGTCCTTCCGCTCCTGCGGTTGTCCTCTCGGTATAGACGGAGTGGGCATCCTGTTCATCTGATTTGGTTACCTGAATTTCCTTCGGAGATCGGCGCATGTCTTAAACGGCTCCTCTATCGAGTCGATTCGCACCCCTTGGATTAATGCAGTTCTATCTCCACTTATCCGGGCCGCTGTGCCTCTTAAGATGTCCGTCATCCAAGCAAATTATGCCTTGCTGTCCACAATAAGCGTAACCGGCCCCCAGTTTGTAAAGGAAACGTCCATCATTTCGCCAAAAGCACCCGTCTCCACGTGCAGTCCATGGCCGCGCAGCAGCTCATTGAACTTCTCGTACAAAGCTTCAGCCTGTTCAGGCCGTGCCGCTGCCATAAAATTAGGCCGCCTGCCTTTACGGCAATCCCCGTACAAAGTAAATTGCGAGACCGAAAGGATGCCTCCGCCAATATCTTTCACGGAGAAATTCATTTTCTCCTGCTCATCTTCAAAAATCCTTAAGCCGGATATTTTATCGGCCAGATAACGCGCATCCTCTTCCGTATCCTCATGAGTGATGCCTACGAGCAGCATCAGCCCCTGCTCAATACGGCCGATCACTTCGCCGGATACCGATACCTGCGCCTCTTTGCTTCGCTGCACAACCACTTTCACGGCTTCATCCGCTCCTTTAAACTCATGCTGCTGAATTTATTGCATAATCCGCTGTACGGAATAAACATCCTGGATCCGTTTGATTTTCTCTACCACGGAATGCAAATGGTCGATATTGCGGATGAGAATCGTCATATGAATCGTCACCATCTTATTCTTGTCCGATCGGCCGGATACAGCTGAAATGACGGTTTTGCTTTCCGAAACCACTTGAAGCACCTCATTGAGAAGTCCCCTGCGGTCATGTCCGGTAATCTCGATTTCCACATGGAAATTAGACTCGATCGAATCCGCCCATTCGACTTCAATGACGCGATTTCCCTCTTCCGTGTTTTCTCCGGGAATATTGGTGCAATCCGTACGGTGAACCGATACGCCGCGTCCGCGTGTAATGTAGCCGATAATATCATCACCCGGCACCGGACTGCAGCAGCGGGCAAAACGAATGAGCAGATTGTCGACGCCCTTTACTCTTACGCCGCTGACAGGCCTGCTTTTCTTCTCGACAGGAGCCGTTTTGACCTCTTTGACCTCATTGCTCAGCTCAAGCGCTTTTTCTTCCTCCGCTTCTTTCTCCTTGCGCAGCTTCTCAGTCAAGCGCGTACATATTTGCGCGGCAGTGATACCGCCGAAGCCGATAGCCGACATCATATCTTCGATGTCGTTGAAGTTAAACTTTCTCGCTACTTCGAGGAGCTTCTCATCGGTCATCAGAGACGGTACATCGAAAGAAAGGCGCTTCAGCTCGCGCTCAATCCCTTCGCGGCCTTTGATTACATTTTCTTCGCGCTTTTCTTTCTTGAACCACTGCTTGATTTTACTGCGTGCGTGTGATGACTTCGCGATTTTGACCCAATCCTGACTAGGACCGTAAGAATGTTTGGAAGTCAGAATTTCAACGATATCGCCCGTCTTGAGCTTGTGGTCGAGCGGAACGATCCGTCCGTTGATTTTGGCCCCGATGGTGCGGTTCCCTACTTCCGTATGAATCCGGTAAGCAAAATCAAGCGGCACCGCTCCTGCCGGCAGTTCGATGACTTCCCCTTTTGGCGTGAATACAAAGACAAGATCGGTGAAAAAATCCATCTTCATGGATTCCATAAATTCAGCGGCGTTGTCCGTTTCCTTCTGCAGTTCCAGAATCTCGCGGAACCACTGCATCTTGTCGCTAAAGGTGCCTTCCGGCGCAGTCGTTCCTTCTTTGTACGTCCAGTGGGCCGCGATTCCGTACTCAGCGGTCTTATGCATTTCCCAGGTGCGGATCTGCACCTCCAGCGGTTCGCCTTTGGGTCCGATCACAGTCGTATGAAGGGACTGGTACATATTCGGCTTGGGCATCGCGATATAGTCTTTAAAGCGTCCCGGCATCGGCTTCCACAGCGTGTGGATGATACCCAGGGCAGCGTAACAATCTTTGATATTGTCCACGACTACACGCAGTGCCATGAGATCGTAGATTTCGTTAAACTGTTTGTTACGCGACGACATCTTTTTATAAATGGAATAAATATGCTTGGGACGTCCCGAAATGTCGCCTTCGATTCCCATTTCCCGGAGCTTGTCCTTAATGTTATTAATAACATCCTCAATATATTGTTCCCGCTCCGTCCGCTTCTTCTGCATAAGATTCACGATCCGGTAATACTGCTGCGGATTGAGGTAGCGCAAGGAAATGTCCTCCATTTCCCATTTGATGGCGGATATCCCGAGCCGGTGGGCAATCGGACAAAAAATTTCAAGCGTCTCGTCCGCAATGCGCCGCTGGCTTTCTTCGGACTGGTATTTCAGCGTCCTCATATTATGCAGCCGGTCGGCCAGCTTAATCAGAATCACCCGCATGTCCTGGGCCATCGCCACAAGCATCTTGCGGTAATTCTCGTTCTGCTGCTCTTCCTTCGTCTTGAACTTGATTCTCTCCAGCTTGGTTAGTCCGTCAACGAGCATCGCGCAGGTTGGACCGAATTTATCTTGGACGGCTTCCAGCGAAACCGTAGTGTCTTCCACGACATCATGAAGCAGGGCCGCAATAATGGATGTCACATCCATCTGCATGTCGACCAGAATGTCGGCAACCGCCAAAGGGTGAAGAATATAAGGCTCACCGGATTTGCGGACTTGGCCGTGGTGGGCTTGTTCGGCAAATTCGTAAGCTTCCTTTATTCGGTTGAGATCGTTCTCTTTAAAATAATGTGCCGCTTTCTCCAGCAACTGCTCGATTCCCATGGGTAAACCCCTTCTACGAAACATGGATATTTCTATCCATTATGCCTAAAATGAACACCATGCGTCAACTGCCCGGCCTTTTAAATGCAAGAAAAATCGGGAAAAGACGACGTTTTTCCACAAAACTACTTTCAGCCCCAAAAAAAGTTATAGACGAATTCTTAAAATCTGCTAAACTTGTCGATGGAACTCTACAGATCATCTCTTAAACGCGATAAAGGGGGAAATGTACGGACATGAATCATCGCACCATTGGAGTGGAAGAAAGACCTCCGTTAGGAAAGACAATTCCGCTCAGTCTTCAGCACTTGTTCGCCATGTTCGGCTCTACGGTACTAGTCCCGGCCTATTTCCAGATCAACCCGGCAATCGTACTGCTCATGAACGGAATCGGCACCCTGCTCTACCTTTTCTTATGTAAAGGCCAAATACCCGCATATCTCGGTTCAAGCTTCGCGTTCATTTCTCCGGTGCTTGCGGTCCTCGCTACACAAGGATACAGCGAGGCGCTGGGCGGATTTATCGCCGTAGGGATCGTGTTCGTACTCGTCGCCTGGCTCGTCAAGGCAGTCGGAACGGGATGGATTGATGTCGTCTTTCCACCGGCAGCAATGGGGGCGATTATCGCCGTAATCGGTCTGGAGCTGGCTCCGACCGCGGCCAATATGGCAGGCTTCCTTGCCAAGGACGGCTCCTCTTTTGATACCAAAGCTATTCTAGTATCCGTGGTCACCCTATTAATTGCGGTTCTAGGCAACGTATTATTCCGGGGCTTTATGAAAATTATCCCTATTCTAATCGCCATTATTGTCGGCTATATTCTAGCTTGGTCAGTCGGAATCGTCGACTTTACCAAAGTATCCGAAGCAAACTGGCTTGCGTTGCCTCAAGTGTATACGCCTACATTCAACGTGACTGCCATCATGCTGATTCTGCCTGCCGCTCTAGTCGTCATAGCCGAGCATATCGGTCACCTTGTCGTTACCGGCAACATTGTAGGCAAAGATTTGTCGCGCGATCCCGGATTAGACCGTTCTCTTCTCGGCAACGGTGTATCTACAATCCTGTCCGGATTCGTCGGTTCGACGCCGAACACGACTTACGGTGAGAACATCGGCGTACTCGCACTGACCAAAGTGTATTCCACCTATGTCATCGGCGGCGCCGCCTTGTTCGCCATCCTGCTTTCTTTCTCCGGCAAAGTTGCCGCACTGATTATGACTATTCCAACCCCGGTTATGGGCGGCGTGTCCCTCCTGCTCTTCGGTGTGATCGGTTCTTCCGGTATCCGTATGCTGGTGGACAGTAAAGTGGATTATGCCAAAGCGACGAACATCATTCTGACGTCCGTTGTCCTGGTAATCGGTCTAAGCGGGGCTGCCTTCAAGCTTGGCGGTTTTGAGCTTAAAGGAATGGCTCTTGCAACTATCGTAGCGATTCTGCTCAGCTTGTTCTTCAAGCTTGTGGAAGTGCTTAAGATCTCTAACGATTAGTGTCCGGAAGTTCATTACACAATATAAAAGGCGCTTCAAGTTACTAACTTATATAGCCTACAATCTTTCAAACGTCTAATCTTTTCTTCGCTCAACATTTCGTACGGTTATCAAAAAAAAGGCCTGTTCTCAAAAATGAGAACAGGCCTTTAGCTTTTTCTTAATATTGAATCATCGTGTAAATGTTTTTACCCGCAGGCAGCTTCTCGCGGCCGTTGAGATACGTAAGCTCGATCATAAAGGCAGAACCGATGACTTCGCCGCCCAGCTGCTCAATCAGGTTGACGCAGGTCTGAATCGTACCGCCAGTGGCCAGCAGATCATCTGCGATCAATACGCGTTGTCCCGGCTTAATGGCATCGTCGTGAACGGCCAGCTTATCTTTGCCGTATTCAAGTGAATAATCGGCTTCGATCGTTTTGCCCGGCAATTTGCCGCTTTTACGGATCGGGACGAAACCGACTCCGAGGGCATAAGCAAGCGGAGCGCCTACAACGAAGCCGCGAGCCTCAGGACCTGCGATCAGGTCAATCTGCTGATCCTTGACCAGTTCAGCCAAATAGTTGATGGCTTCTTTGTAAACGGGGCCGTTCTGCAGAAGGGTCGTAATATCTTTAAAACGAATACCCGGCTGCGGGAAATCCTCAATCACGCGGATATAGTCTTTGAAATTCATTCGAAATTCCTCCAATTTATGAATGTTGGGCGGATAACAGCTGCGGCGACCGGCAGTTTGCAATCCAATCTTGCAGTTCTTTGGCGGATGTATAGACGCAAACGCGATCGATTTCCGCACGCGCCAGCCGTTCCTGGTATTTGCGGGAAGCGGTCAGATCACGCTTGGCAGGAGTCTCTACCGGCCGGATTATGCCCCCGGCCTTCTGGATAAACCCAAGCTCCTCGAATACGTCGAGGACGAAAGAAATCATTGCCGGCGACAGACCCGACCGGCGGCTGAATGACTGCAGCAGGGCGGGATTGCGCAAATCCCAGATGCCCTGCTTCAGCACAGACGCGTAGACCGCCTTGAACTGGTCACGCGTCGGCATAACGCCGCCGTCCTGCGGCGCCGGGTCTGCGAAGACGGCATAGCAGCGGCGCATGCCGTCCGCCTGCTCCAGCACCCGCTGAAGCTGCGGGAGCGTGCGCGGCGCCGTGCAGAGGACAACGTCGGTCATCTCCGGGAACCGCAGTTCCCGCGCTGCCTCATTGTCCGGAGCAAGGCTGCCGTCAGGCAGGCACCGCCACACGGGGCCTGCCTGAGCGCCAGGTGCAGCCGGAGCGCGGTCCTCTTCACCGAAGAGGACGAGCGCTGGCTGCACCGCCTTGCCGCGCTCCGGCAGCGCGGTAAGGCGCTCACCGAGCGAGGAAAGTTCCTCGCCGACGCGGGCGCTGTTCTTGCCTCTCCAGTCGAAAACCTGGAGAGAAGAGATACGCAAGTCCTGCAGCATCAGCTGCGGCTTGCGTACGCCGTTCCACTCGTTGACGGAGAGTTCTCCCACTACGTCAACGGGCGCCTGAGGCGTCATCAGGCTGCCGAGCCAGCCTTTGCCGAAGCCTACCGCCTCGACGCCGCATGCGGTCTCGGCGGCTGCATCCGTGAGCACCAGCTTCAAGTGCTGACGCTCGCGGCCCATCAGGCGGATTTCATCCAGCCGGAGTCCGCTGAACAAGATCTTGGGCGCCGGGTTGCCCACGCCGAACGGCGCCAGCTTCTCCAGTTCCTCGATGCAAGCCAGGGGCACATCGCCCAGACAGCACTCGGCATCCACTGCGAGCAGCGGAACAAAATCTTCCTCCGTCAGCCACTCGTCAGTCAGCCCATTCAATCTTCTCTCAAACTCCGGGATATTCTCCCGCCGCAGCGACATTCCGGCAGCTGCCTGGTGTCCGCCGTAATGATCAAGCAAATCCGCGCATGCACTCAGCGCACGGTACATATCAAAGCCCGCAATAGAGCGTGCAGAGCCTTTGGCTATTCCCGTTTCCGGATCAATGCTGAGCACGATAGCTGGTCTATAGTAGGTTTCCACAAGACGGGATGCAACAATACCTACCACACCTACATTCCACCGTTCACCCGCAGCAACCAGACAACCTTTCTTTTCTGATCCTGCCTCTTGACCGGCTTCGACTGAATCTTTGGCCTGCGTGGTCAGATCATCTACAATAAACTGCCGCTCCTTATTAAGCAAATCCAGTTCCTCTGCTATTGCGGCAGCTTCGCCAGCATCTTCTGTTACCAGAAGGCGGAGCGCAGTTGAAGCATGAGCGAGCCTGCCGCTTGCATTAATACGCGGAGCCAGACCAAAGCCGATATTGGTTGCGGACACCGTACTCGGATCAATGCTGCAGACTTCCATCAGAGCACGAATACCGGGATAGATAGAACGTTGCATCCGCTCCAGACCAAGTTTGACGATAATCCGGTTCTCATCATGAAGCGGCATCAAATCGGCGACCGTTCCAATCGCAGCGATTTCAAGCAGTTCTTCCGGTACCCGGCCAAGCAGGGCCTGCGCTAATTTCAGCGCTACGCCTACACCGGCCAGCCCCTTGAAAGGATATGGGCAATTTTCTTTCTTCGGATTAATAAGAGCGATCGGCTCCGGCAGAACATTCGGCGGCTCATGATGATCCGTCACAATAATATCCATGCCAAGCTCGCGAATGTACTTCACTTCTTCTACGGCACTGACTCCCGTATCTACTGTAATCATCAGGGATACGCCCTGTTCTTTGGCCAAATCGGCGGCCCCTTTGTTCAGGCCGTAGCCTTCTTGGACCCGGTGAGGAATATACGTATCAAAGTTAGCGCCAAGCCCTCTTAAGAGATGAGCCATCAGAGCGGTACTGCTTACTCCATCTGCATCATAGTCCCCGTAAACACGGATCTTCTCTCCGCACCGTACAGCCTCTTGAATACGTGCTACAGCTTCTCTCATCCCGTCGAGAAGGAAGGGGTCATGAAAATGACCGCTTCCTCCGTTCAAAAATAAATCGGCTTCATCGGCGCTGCGAACTCCCCGCAGCACGAGCAGCTTCGCCAGCAGCGGGTCCAGCCCGAAAGCTTCACTAAGCTGCAGAGCGGCTGATTGGTCTGCCTCATCAATCCGCCATCTTGCTTTGGATTCCAGCACGTTGTTCCTCCTAAATTCCCCTCATGACTCCTTCTCCTTACAGCGAATCAGTGAAGCACCTGAAGCTCATCCTTAGAAGCTGCATCAATGCTGTGTTTGTAAGGGTACCCGGAGTCATATGGAAATACATGTATCGTCACATCCGATAGATGTATAAATTTTTTCATTAACTGATATTTCACAGATCTTGCAATATCGTTGCCTTCCAGAACCGTAATTCTCGGGTTCACACTTACCCGCAGTTCCACGATTACATAATGACCATGCTCGCGTGCTCTGAGATCTTCAACGGAAATGACCCCTTTCACACTTTGAACTGCGGCAATCATATCCCGGGCATCTTCCTGATGGAGAGCACGGTCCATTGTATGCTGGAGTGAATCTGTTATGATGCCATATCCCATTCTGACAATCAGAAGCGCGATGATAATTCCTGCGGCCGAGTCCAAATAATAAAGAAAGGACCACCCCATTTTGGCTCCAATCAGAGCACCGCCTACACCTGACAAAGCAATTATGGACGAATAAGTGCCGGAACGGTTCTCCCGTGTAGAGGAAACAAAATCGCGTGAACCGAGCTTTCGGGCGGTCCAAGATTTATAACGGACAATCGTTTCTTTCAAGATAATCGAACCGATTATCGCAATAAGCACGTAGCCTTTGGGAGGTTCATACACACCGGCAACGATTTGCTTAACTGCCGATATGCCAATTTCGACACTGATAATCATAAGCAGTACCGAAACAATAAGGGTGGCAATCGATTCCGCTTTGCCGCGCCCGTAAGACAACCCGTGATCAACCGGAGTTCCGGGCGATCTTAGATTTCTCAGAGCTGCGAATGAACTTGCCGTATCAGAAGCGGAATGGACAGCGTCGGCAAGCAGTGCTTTGCTGCTGGCCATAAGACCCACGACACATTTTATCAGGGTAAGAACGATGTTGCCACCAACGCCGACCCAGGCTGCTAATTGGGCTTTTTGCAAACGTTCATCAGACATATCGACTCTCCCTATGCATAATTTGGCTGAGATGCTCATTTATCTTATTCCAAGGAAAAGCCGCGGAACGGAATTCACGCGGCAGATAGCTTATTCTTTTGCTTCGGCGGCTGCTACTACTTTACGCTTGCTGCCAAGGGAATTTTTTTTGAGCATGTACCACAGCGGGCTTGCGATACAGATAGAAGAGTACGCACCGCTGGTAAGACCGATAATTTTGGCCAGTGCAAACAGTTTAATAGATTCGCTGCCGAAAATAAACAGACAGATTGCGGCAATCAAGACCGTAATGACCGTATTAATGTTGCGTGCCATCGTCTGCCAGATGCTGTCGTGAACCATAACTTCCAGATCAGCCGGCGTCTTGAGCTTGGAGAACCGGAGATTCTCCCGGATCCGGTCAAAAATAACGATTTTATCGTTAATGGAATAACCGACGGTAGTCAAGACAGCCGCTACGAACGGCAGATCGACTTGAAAGCGGAAGATCGCAAACATGGACACAACGATAACTGCGTCATGCAGAATGGAAATGATGGCCGCTAGCGCGAATCTCCATTCGAACCGGATACTTACATAAATACTGATAGCCACACTTGCAATGAGTACACCGATAATAGCTTTGAACGCAAGTTCCTTGGCAATATCCGGTGATACCGTATTGACTTCCATAGATACTTTGTCTTTATAATCGGCCGCATAAGCAGCTTTGATCTTATCGATCTGCTCTTTGTTGAGAATCTCGTCAAAACGGGTCGATACGCGGTCGCTGTTAGATCCGCCGATGGTGACGGTTTGATCAAACCCGGCCGTCTTGTAAATCTCCTGAGCTTTTTCTTTGGTAATGGCCTGACCTACCGATACGTCAATAGACGTACCTGCTTTAAAATCAACGCCGTAGTTCATCTGAAATAGCAGAAGAGCAACGACCCCGGCCGCGATAATTACACTGGAAATGATGAAAAATATTTTACGGTGTGCAACAAAATTGAACTTGTTACTATAATTCACGGATCTGATCCTCCTTCACGCCAAAATAACCCGGCTTCTTGAACAAGTTACCTTTAATAAGCATGTGAATGAGGAACCTGGAAAAGAATACGTTCGTCAGGACGCTGACCACGATGCTGAGCATAGTCGTAAGTGCGAACCCTTTGATCGCGCCGTTACCAATAAAATACAGCACGAGACTGGCAATAATATTGGTGACGTTGGCATCCATAATAGTCCGGAAGGAGTGCTTCGAGCCTGTTTTTAAAGAAGAGAGAATACTCTTGCCGCTTCGGATTTCTTCTTTGATGCGTTCGTACGTAATAATGTTGGCGTCAACTGCCATCCCGATCCCGAGCACGAGTGCGGCGATACCAGGCAAGGTCAACGTCGCATTAATGAGATCGAATAAGAGGAGCAGGAGCCATGTGTAAGTAATCAGAGTGAATGCCGCAATAATACCCGGCAATCTGTAGAGCACAACCATGAAGATAAGAATAATGATAGAAGCGATAATTCCCGCTCGAATCGTTTGTTCCAGAGACATTTGACCAAGCGATGCCCCTACAACTTGTGTATACTTCTCCGTCAGTTTCAGTGGAAGAGCACCCATATTAATGGTATCCGCTAAATTCTGGGCTTCTTCGAATGTAAAATTCCCTTCAATAGAAGCCACGTCGGAGTCAATGGTTTTACTTACTCCCGGCGAGGACAACACTTCTTCATCAAGATAAATGGATAACGTTTTACCGATCATCTGTGTTGTTACATCTTTGAACTTCGTGCGGTCTTTCATCTTAATCTGTACGAGCGGCTGGTTGCGGTTATCGTAACCGACGGAAGCCCCGCCTTCTACGAAGTCCGTGCCGTTAAGCATCACGGTGCCGTCCGGAGCCCGGAACGTCAGGGAAGCCGGTTTACCGATCTTCTCGCGAACCTCATCTTCATTCTCCACACCGGCTAACCGGACGCGGATGCGGTTCTCGCCTTCCGCCAATACTTCTGGCTCGGCTACACCCAGCTTGTCCGCACGCTTGGCGATACTTTCAGCGGCTTTCTTCAATGTTGCCGGTGTTACCTGCTGCCCCTCCGTAAACGGCTCCGCCACATACAGAGTCTCAAATCCACCTTTCAAATCCAACCCGAGTCTGATATTGCCCAATAAAGCTGGACTCGTCGTCGCGATCACGGCCAGCGTGATGATGACGGTTAAGAAAAAAGCCGAGATCCGTTTCACATCCATGCCTTAATAATCTCCCTTCCCAACTCAATATTCCTATTATAACCACCCGCGAAAAACGAGTCAATTTGACGTTTTTTACCTTCAAAAACAAAAAAAGGCCCCTAGTATCTAATTCAGGACCCCCGATACATGCACATCGTCACGTAATTCATGAATTGTGTCGTTTTTAAAGACAAAATATCATTCACAATCTGATGAAGAGGCGGGATGCCTTTTTTCTTATATTTATCGTTAATGCACGCCCAGATATCCTCACCCGATACATGTTCATACCCGATCATATGGAACTCTTCGGCTTTACTGATACAAAGTTCTTCGATCACCTCATTAAGCTCAATATCCGTGAGTTTCTCTACGGTCTCTTCCGCCGCATTCGCGTCAGCCTCTTCAATCCCTGTGCTGCCGGCTGCCGCAATTTCCTGTTCTGTTCCTGCCCCCGTGATAGTGGCCCGATGAAGCAAGGCTTCATACCCATTCATCTCGTCCCTGCCGACAGCAGCCGCTTCCGGATCTGGCCCCTCAACCTCAACTTCAACCGGTATGAATTCCCCCGGTTCAATCACTTCACCCGACGCGGCTATCTCTACAGGTTCGACTTCATCCGCGGCATCCCTGACATTGGTAGATGTAACGGGTTCCGCAGACTCTTCGATTCCGGCTGGTCCAGCTGCATCCTTTATTGAATCTCCTATAGCTCCAGCATTCTCTGAATGTTCTATAGGTTCTGCTGGCTCATCTTTCATCTCCTGTTCAGCTATGTGGGCATTCTCCGGCAATTCTGCAAAATCAGAGGCTAGCGCAGCAGCGGATTCCGTTTTGCCCGTTTCCGAATTCATATTCTATCCCCCCTGGCTGTATTGCTTTACGTACAAGAATAAGACTTCTTCCTTTATCGTTATTCGCGAGTGAAAAGCGGATTTCCTGCCTGGTTATGCCTCCGGTCAAAAAATGTTTGGTCTTAGCTTGACCACTGGCGGCATATGGTTCTAGTAGAACTCGTACACGGAAGAAGGGAATGCACGTTGACCAAGCAATCTTTTATCAAAGGTACGATGATTTTGCTCGCTGCAGGGATTATAAACCGCATTCTTGGCTTTATTCCACGGATTACCCTTCCAAGAGTCATTGGAGCTGAAGGTGTAGGCTTATATCAGATGGGGTGGCCGTTCCTGATCGTTATCCTCACGTTTGTTACAGGTGGGATTCCTCTAGCTGTAGCCAAACTGGTTGCGGAAGCAGAGGCCGAGCATAATTACCGGCGGTCTATCCGCATCCTTAAGCTCGCTTTGGCTCTTTCACTCAGCATTGCCGGGGTCTTCACAATCGTCTGCATCGCGGGAGCCAAGTGGATCACTTCCCATCTTCTAACGGATGAGCGCGTTTATTTCACGTTCCTCTGCATGAGCCCCATCATCCCGCTTATCGCGGTTTCCGCTGTACTAAGGGGTTATTTTCAGGGAAAACAGAATATGATTCCGACCGCCACCTCGCAAACGATTGAAACGCTGGTGCGTATCGTCATGGTACTGGCCTGCTCCTTCGCTTTGCTGCCCTATGGCATTGCCTGGGCCGCAGCCGGAGCCATGATCGGAGTCACGGTCGGCGAAGCTGCCGGCATGCTTGTGCTGCTTCTTCACTATCGCCGGCAGTCAGGCAAGGAACGTTCTATCAGCCAGGTGCAGATCGGAACCAGTGCGCGCCAGGGAAGACTGCTTCATCTCCGCAGGCTGATTAAGATCTCACTGCCCATCACCGCAAGCCGCCTGGCTGGTGCCGGATCTTATCTCCTCGAGTCCATTCTTATCGCACACAGCCTGGCGGCCGCAGGCATCGTAACGGCAGTGGCAACCGCTCAATACGGTGCTCTGCAAGGAATGATTATTCCTATTATTCTGCTCCCGAGCGCCCTTACTTCTTCCTTATCCGTCTCTCTTGTTCCTTCGCTCAGCGAGGCTGCCGCCCGGAAAGATATCCAAATGATCCACAAACGTATGCATCAGTCTTTGCGGTTGGCTCTTGTAACCGGGGGCCCGTTCGCTGTCATCATGTTCGTCCTTGCCGAACCGCTCTGCCAGTTGATGTACGGGCAGACCGACATTGCTGTCATGCTCAAGATGCTGGCGCCGGTGGCTATCTTTATTTATCTGCAAGCACCGCTGCAGGCCGCTCTGCAAGCGCTGGACAAACCCGGCAGCGCCCTGGTTAATACCCTGATCGGATCGCTTGTGAAGCTGCTTCTGATCGTCTGGCTGGCGAGCAAACCGGAATTCGGAATTCTCGGTGCCGTTATGGCCAGCTGTGTGAATGTCGTGCTGGTTACTCTTCTTCACGGATTAAGTGTGCTTCGCCACTTAAAATTCACCATGCGCGGAATCGACATTGCCAAAGTCACAGCCGCGATGACCGCCGCTTCGGTCTGCTGTCTGGCCGTATACCGCGCGGCGGCAGACCAGCCGCTCTGGCTAGGATTTCTCATTGCCTCCGCAGCCGCGATGACCGCCTACATGATCGGAGTCACGATACTGAGGATCGTGAACCGGTCCGATCTGGCACGCATGCTGACACTCGGACGCAGACTTATTCGCAAACCTTAAGAAAATTCAAAAAAACCGGGACGCAACCCAATCATGCGCATCCCGGTTTTTTGGGGTCCGCCGGCCTGTCACCGATCCCCTGGCCGCTAGCTGCGGCCGCGGTCTTTTTTATCCACATAAACAAAACCCCGGTGATCCACGGAACAGAAAAATACATCTTTAAAATCCTGAATCCCTTTCTTGCCGATTTCATTCTTCAGCCAGAAACGGGTCTGCCCGATTTTCTGCAAGTTATCGTCTTGTACTTTCCCATCCATGATTAAAGCCACGGGCAGACCGGCATACCGGATCGTTCCTTGCTCCGGACAAGGCTCTGCGGCGCTTCTGCTGGGGTGGTTTTTCTCCACGACACTAAGTTTGCCCGACGCTTCCAGAATCGCAAACTCAACGTCCGCTACGTTCATCACTTTATGCTGGCGCAGCTGCATCATCAAATCGTCCAGATTGTAGCGCTGCCGCCGCATCTCTTCCCTATCCAGCTTACCGTGCTCAATAAGGACACTGGGCCTGCCTTCGAATAACGTGCGGAAACGCTGACTTTTTAACGTCACAAAAGCCATAAACAATTGAATCATCACTAGCGTAACCATCGGCAGAATACCGTTAGCCATCGGCATGTTCGCATCCTCAAGCACAAAAACGGCGATTTCGGCAATCATGATGGAGATTACGAGGTCAAACACGGACAGTTTCCCGATCTCCCGCTTCCCCATAATCCGAAGCATAAGAAACACCACAAAATAGATCAGAATGGTGCGAACAAAGATGATCAGCAATTCCATGACAGCCTCCTGGACATCTTTTCTCGGAGTTTACCTGGTATTCTGACCGCCGCCCTCTTCGTTCATGCAAGACAGATGCCACTCAATTGTTCCCAAACCAGAATCCGACTAAATATAGGGAGGAAAGGGTGAGGGAAAAGAAGCTGAAGGGGATGCCTATGCGCAAATACTCCCGGAATGTAATGCCTCCGGGGCGGCCTAACGAACTGCCGAACGCCAGCAGACTGGACAGGGAACTTATGCAGGTAGCATTAGCACCCAGATGGGTTCCGGCCAGCAGGACGTACCATAAGCGGTCCGCATGAGCCGCTCCCCCGGCTTGTAAAACACTTATCATTTCTCCTACAACAGGGATGGATAAAGCTGTAAGGGCCAAGCTGTCCGACAGAGAAGAGCCTATTGCCGTCATCCAGAGTACCGACAGCGCCAGCCACTGTTCATCCCCTGGCATAGCTTTCATGATCCAGCCTGCGGCACCGCTGATCACGCCGGTCTGGATAAGCCCTCCCGTTATAATGAACCACCCGGCGGTAGAGACCCATAAGGAAACGTTAAGATCCCCGAAACTTTTCTGCCAGGCCCATCGTTTTATTACTAGCAGAAGCAAAACTAGCGCTCCTGCGGCAGCTATGTGGGCAAGCCGGATCCCTATTGCATGGGAAATGAAAAAACCGCCGGCCATGATAACAAACACGACAGCAGCGGGCTGCATCGCTTTGAGTTTTGCGCTTCCAGTCAAGACTGGCGGCGAAGAAACCGGCTCCCGGATAATCGGGCACGCCGCCTGCAGCGTGCGGGCGTATACGGCCCAGACCATCAGGTAGGCAAGCACCAGCAGAATCAGAGTGAGCGGACCCAGGACTAGCCAGGAGCTTGCAAAGCTGAGTTCTCCGGCCGTCCCAATCAGTCTGCCCGGCATCGTGCCGATGACGGACAAGCTCCCGCCGAGGTTACAAGCAAGCATCATACCGGCCGTATACGGCGCCGAGGGGATTCCCCATGACTTGGCGAAAGCCAGCGTCAGAGGCAGAAGAGCCGCCATCGCCGCTGCGGCATCGAGTAAAGAAGCCCCCAGGGCAGAGAGCAGCATGATGACAGCCAGCATACGGGACGGATGACCACCGGTCAGACGATCGAAACGCACCGCTGCCAGTTGGAGCAATCCCGCCCTATCGAGCAGGTAGGCTGCAGCAGCCACGCCAAGAGCAAGATAGAGCGCCTCCCACGGGATATAATTCCGGATAGCGGATACCGGAGTGACGATGCCGCTTAGTAAGAGGAGGAGAGCACCGGCTGCCGGAAACAGGCTGCGGTATTTTACGCGCTGGATCATGCCGATTAGAACAGCGGCAAAGACAGCTAACGCCGTAACGGCCTGCCAGACAGGAGCTTGAACGGCTTCATGCATATAGGCAAAGCCCCCTTTCCTGCGCGTTTCGCACGAGCGGAATCTGTACTATTCTTATGAACATGCCCATAGAATAATGTTAGCGAAATGTTCTTAAGAATATGGAAGGATGTGCATGAATCCGATGAATAAGGTTAACCAAGTCCGCTTGTCTTCGCCGTTCTTGACCGGGCTGCTCCATTCTTTGGGTGCTCTTGTAATCGGGACTCTTCTGACCTCGTTTATTTTGTGGTCAAGCTCTGCGCAGGAGTCATCTTTATCCACACTTGCATATATTACGCATGGGCTGTCAATTTTTATCGGAGGATGGGTATCCGGCAAACGTGCCGGCCGTAAAGGCTGGTACTTCGGGGGGATGCTGGGACTGATATACTCTGTCAGCGTATGGGTTACAGGGTTTCTTGCTTTCGATACGCCCTTTCAACCGGGCACCCTACTGTTAGTGGGTTTAGCATTCGCCGCAGGAGCGCTTGGAGGCATCATTGGCGTTAATTCCAGTAGCAAATGATGGGTCCCGCAAAACATACACCATCCTCCCCTAACTATGCTATAATAGCTTAGTTCATCTTCATACCTTTTCCATCTTTAGGGGGAAACTTCAATGTATCCGTTACAATCCATGACCCATGCAACCGTGTATATTGTTATTTCCATCTACTTTCTCCTTCTCGTGACACTTCGGACGAATCCGTTCAACGCAGCAGGAGCATTTGTACAGGAAATTTTCACTAGACGGAAATACCTGCTGCATTTCGTAGCGGTCATGGCCATTCTGTTTTTTAACAAAATCGAACTATGGGTCGAAAGCCATATGAAATATACCGCCGATTTTACGCCAAAGGTATATGCGCTTGAAGGGAATTTCGTCGCTGCCTTTCAACAGTTTTTCCAGAGTGATATCTTGACGATGATAACCAGTATGTTCTATGTGGTGATCTTCCCATGTTTAATGATTGCTTCGATCCTGATCTATACGTATCAGAAAAAACACCGGTTGTTTTACGCACTGTGCTACACCGTTATGATCAACTACATCGTTGCAATTCCGTTCTACTTGTTCTTCCCGGTTCTCGAAGTCTGGGCGTTTCATCCCAAAGTCGATCTGCTCATTACACAAGCTTTTCCGGCTTTCGAATCCGAATATAGACCCCTGTCGGGTCTGGATAACTGCTTCCCGAGTCTTCATACTTCCATATCCGTGTCTATGGCGATTCTCGCCGCACATTCGGGCAACCGTTTCTGGAAATGGTTCTCGATTCTGTCCTGCTCGATCATCATCTTTGCCATCTTCTATCTGGGCATCCACTGGGTGACGGACATGATCGGCGGAGTGATTCTGGGAACATTCGCAGCTCGTGTCGGAATCCGGATCAGCGAAGAAAGAACCGTACTAGGCGGGCTTCTCGTACAGCCACGCAGATTAAAGCAGCAAAAAGTAGGCGAGTAGCTCCACAGACCTGATGGTACCGCATGAACTTGCGGGCAGCCGTCAGGTCTTTGTGTATATGCCGCCAATGGCAGCAATGGCAGTAATGACCTGGGCTTCCTCCAAGCTTTACTAGAAAGTAGGAATGCACAAAAAAAGCGAGCTCCAATCCCCTTAAAGGACACTGGAACTCGCTTAACTTGCAAGAGGATCATGTACGGATCCTTATTTCTCTTCAACTGTGCTGGTGCTTACAACGGAGTTAACCGCGGAACGGTCAAACGTCATTTTAGTCGCATCATTGACGCGAAGCACAACCACATCGTCTGTAATTTCAACGATTGTACCGTGCAAGCCGCCGATCGTTACGATTTTGTCGTTCTTCTTCAGGTTGCCCAGCATCATATTGCGGGTCTTGGTACGCTTCTGCTGTGGACGGATCAGCAGGAAGTAAAGTACGAGAAACATCAGAATCAGCGGTAAGTACGTCATCAAGCCCGCTAACGACCCACCTGGTGCTGCAGCGATTTCAAACATATTCATGTCCTCCTTAGGTTAAAATCCTTTGTCGTTGTCGTGAAGACCATACTTTGTAAAAAACTCGTCACGAAAATCGCCTAAACGGTCTTCGCTAATAGCTTGTCTGACACCCCTCATCAGTTCAAGCAGGAAATGCAAGTTGTGGTACGTCGTGAGCCGGATTCCAAAGGTCTCATCCGCTTTGATCAAGTGGCGGATGTAGGCGCGGCTGTAGTTCGTGCACGTGTAGCAGCTGCACTCCGGATCCAGCGGGCCGAGGTCATCCGCGTGCTTCGCATTCCGGATGATCAGACGTCCTTGGCTGGTCATGACCGTACCGTTGCGGGCAATCCGTGTAGGCAGGACGCAATCGAACATATCCACGCCTCGAATAGCGCCTTCGATCAGCGCATCCGGGGAACCGACTCCCATCAGGTACCGCGGTTTGCCGGTCGGCAGCAGCGGCGTCGTACATTCCAGCATCTCGTACATGAGATGCTTAGGCTCGCCTACGCTTAATCCCCCAATAGCATACCCCGGGAAATCCATGGAAGTCAACTGCTCCGCGCTCTGCTTGCGCAAATCCGCGTACATGCCTCCCTGGACGATGGCGAACAGTCCTTGGTCCTGTGGGCGGGCATGGCTTTGCAGGCAGCGCTCCGCCCAGCGTGTCGTCCGTTCCAGCGAGTCCTTCACGTATTCATACGTGGCCGGATAAGGCGGGCATTCATCGAATGCCATCATAATATCGGAGCCCAGCGCATTCTGGATTTCCATTGCCTTCTCCGGCGAAATGAACAGCTTGTCCCCGTTGAGGTGGGAACGGAACTGAACGCCTTCTTCTGTAATCTTACGCATGTTGCTCAAGCTAAATACCTGGAAGCCTCCGCTGTCCGTTAAAATCGGACGATCCCAGTTCATGAACTTGTGGAGCCCCCCGGCTTTTTTGACCAGCTCATGGCCGGGTCTTAAGAACAGGTGGTACGTATTGCTCAGAATAATATGAGCATCCATCGCCTTCAGTTCTTCCGGGCTCATGGTCTTGACCGTGGCCTGGGTCCCTACCGGCATAAAAGCCGGAGTCTCGATCGTGCCGTGCGGGGTGTGTACACGTCCAAGACGCGCGCCCGTCTGCTTGCAGGTCTTAATATGTTCGTACGTAACTGCAGCCATAGTTGCCTTCCCTTCTCTAGTAAATAAACATTGCATCGCCGAAGCTGAAGAAGCGGTACTTCTCTTCAACGGCTTCACGATAGGCATTCAATACATTGTCACGTCCAGCCATTGCGCTGATCAGCATAAGCAGTGTGGACTTGGGCAGATGAAAATTCGTCAGCATGGCATCCACCAGCTGAAGCTCAACGCCCGGGTAGATAAAGATACTTGTCCATCCGCTGCTTGGCAGGATGTGCGGCTTGCCAGCGGCGCCGGCTGCCTCGGCAGCGGTATCCCCGCTGTCTTCCACGGTAGCCTGCGATTGACGGGCTGCCGTTTCGAGCGTCCGCGTCGACGTGGTCCCCACCGCTACTATACGTCCTCCGGCAGCCGTGGTTTCATTAATGAGATCAGCGGTCTCCTGCGGCAGCTCGTAATACTCCGCGTGCATCTCATGCTCCTCGATCTTCTCCGCGGAAACCGGGCGGAATGTACCGAGTCCCACGTGCAGAGTCACGAAAGCAAGGCGAACGCCTTTATTTTTAAGTTTATCCAAAAAAGACTCCGTAAAATGAAGCCCCGCCGTCGGAGCCGCAGCCGAACCCGCATGACGGGCATAGACCGTCTGGTAACGCTCCCTCTCAGGAAGCTGCTCCTTGATGTACGGAGGCAGCGGCATTTCTCCCAGCTGATCCAGAACCTCATTGAAGATTCCTTCGTAACGGAAACGAACCGTTCTCGCTCCCATCTCGCCTTCGGCTTCGACAACTGCCGTCAGCGGGGCCTGGCTCCGGATTGCAGCTGAATCTTGACCCTCAGCCGCCGCAAGCGCGGCGGCATCAACGCCGAACAGCAGCTCCGTTCCTTTGCGGATCCGCTTGCCGGGCCGCGCCAGGGCCTCCCAGCGGTCATCGCCCAGCTGCTTGAGCAGCAGCAGCTCGACTTTGGCACCGGTGTCCGCTTTTACGCCAAAAAGCCGGGCTGGAATTACCCGTGTGTCATTCATCACGAGCAAGTCCCCGGCTTGTAGATAATCGGCCAAATCTTCAAAAGTATGATGACCGACAGCGCCTGACTTCTTGTCAAGCGTCATCAGTCTGGATTGCGTCCGCTGCACAAGCGGAGTCTGTGCAATTAATTCTTCAGGCAGATGGTAATCAAATGCTTGTACGTCCATGTATGTCTCTCATTCCTTAGTGGTCCAAACTCCGCTATAGTAAGTTTGTAGAATTTCGGTGTAGGTCTTGCCTTGGTCCGCCAAGCCTCTTGCCCCCCATTGGGACATTCCGAGACCATGCCCGTTCCCCGTCCCGCGGATGATATAGCGGGTATCCGAAGTAACGCTGCGCACCTGATTGTCCGCACCCATCACGAACAACTCAGTGCCGGCCTTCTCGGGCTTAGTTTGTCCGGCAGCTAACACCTGAACAGAACCGGAACCGGCCGTCAGACTTTGGGTCGCCCCGTCCGCACCTTCTATAGTATACCTTCCCGATTCTTCAATTTCAAACAGCGTGCTGGGCAGACCGCCTAGAACATTTCTTAAATCGTTCGGATATTTCACCTTCACCACAGCGCCGTTCGCTTTGAGTTCAATCGCACGGCCCGAAGGCCCGCGTTTACTGACTTCAAGTGAACGGAGCGGTCCGTCCAGTTTCACGCCTGCACTCGCCAGAAACTTCTCTAATTCTGTACGGTCATACATCCGGAACCATGAATACGAATTGGATTCCGTTACTTTCTCAAGCAGGGTAACGCGTTCTTTATCTTTTAGCTGGGCAAAAGAAGGGCTGCTCGCATTGTCCGTGCTCGGAAGCGGGCGTACATTGACTCCGGCTTGCGTGGAAGCGGCGATTTCAAGACCCGCTTCGTTCTTCTGGCCGGTCTTCTTCAGATAGACCCCGCTTACATAGCCTGTTGTGCCGCTTCCCAGCGAGATGCGGTACCAGTCGGCTTTACCTGCGGCTGCACCCGTGTCAGGACTATCCACACTTTTGAGATAAGGAACGGCGTTCCCCCATATTTCGGTCGCATCTGCCGTTTTACCGCCTGAATTGGAAGAGTAGAGCGGCTCTGAAATCAATCCTTTATCATTGACGAGAACCTCACCCTGCGTTGCATCGACAGCCTGCTGCACAATTTTCACTTCGCGCTGCATACCTCTATAAGACTGGTCCGTTGTAGAATCGCTGAGATGTGCGATTCCGTATTTCATCCCCTGTTTAATCGCATAAGTGCGTGCGGCGACCGCTTGTGCCTTCAAGGCCTCCAGCGGGAAGTTGCCGTCCATTTCGGAACTGACAACGGAATACAAATACTGTTCAAAAGGCAATTCGTTGATGAGGGCAAATTTCCCGTTGTAACGGCTCACCTCCATGCTGCCGCGATACACACGGTCCGAACGTTCCTTCACGCCGATCGAAGATCCTCTGCTCTCGATCCACGTCTTCTGAGCTCCCGCTCCCGCCGCATAGTGCGGGATGGCCGTCTGATTCAGCGACACATCCGAGCGCTGAATCAGGTAAGGCTGCGCCGGATCTACAGGCACAAGCGATGCTCCCGGCAGCTTGGCCTTAACTGCCGCCAGGGCCGCTTCGTCCGCTTCCGCGCCAACCCACACATGGTAAGCGGCTTGAGCGCCGACTCCCTGCGTAAGGACAACATCGGCATCAACGCCGGATTGTCCCAGCTGAGCCGCCTGCTTGGCTGCCTCCGCCTGAGAGGCAAATGTTCCAGCCGACCAGTGAAGCGGTCCGCTCAGAACAGCTTCGGCAGAGCCCGTCAGCTTAACTGCCTTATTCAGGGCTGCTGCAGCCGTTTCCTTGGCTGCGTAGCTGCCGTAATAAACGGAATATGCCGCGGCTGCGCCTTTCGTCCGGCTGATAATATAGGCCCGGTCCGAAGGAGAGCTCTGCAGCTTGTCATAAGCTGCTTTGGCTTCTTTGTATTGGGTGGTTTCCAGCACACGCACGCCGTAACCGTCCAGTGATACACGCAACTGCGGGCTACCTTCTACCGCCCAGTTCGTAACGGCAGCCGGCGTGCGTACGCCCAGATTGAAGCCTTCCTCCGATACAAGAGTAACCGCCTGTTCAGGAGAGCGGTAAGTCCCGTGTTCCATAAATAATCCGACGCGAATCTTATCGAGCTTGGGTACTGCTGCTTGAAGCGGAAGCGTAGACGCCCCCATCATTCCGGCTGCAAGCGCCAGCGTCAGCACAAAAGCCGTAACCAGTTTCCAGTTCAATCTTCTGTTCTTCATCCGGTGCAAACATTCCTTTCTGCTTAAGGGTCTGGTAAATGAAGCCAGTCGCCAACTCTAGTATTCTATCAACTATTAGACGCAGCTTTCAATGATAAGTTGTGTGAAAGGCAGTATTCGGCCCCGACAACAATCCTTCTTTATATATCGGCAGCGAAGCCTGGCGCGTCAATAGGCCTTTGGTAACGAAAAAAAGCCAGCCGTTAAATCCGGCTGACTTTACTTGGATAACTTACTAGATTTCCAGTCTTCAGGCTGAAAATAGATTCAGCACTGCCCGGTCTAACGATCGCGGTCACGATCACCTTCCGTTTTCCGCGATTTGAGTAAACTGGCGGGCAAGTTCCTTCAACTCAGTATACTTGTTCTCGGCGAGCAGCTTTTTATCAAGCAGACTGCCGCCCAGTCCGATCCCGGTTACGCCGGCATCCAGGAAACTGCGGGCATTAGTTAAATGAATGCCCCCTGTGGCGATAATCGGAACGTCCGCAAGCGGTCCTTTCACATCTTTGATGTAGGACGCTCCCAGAGCCCCTGCCGGGAAAAGCTTGACTGCCTTCGCCCCCGCTTTAAGAGCACGGACCATCTCACTCGGTGTAAAAACACCCGGCCATACTTCCAGCCCGTTCTTCACGCCATATTCTACAATTTCTTCATCGAAATGAGGGGAAATCAGAAATTGGGCGCCAGCCTCAACGGCCTTCTGCGCGGTAGCGATATCGAGAATAGTGCCGGCTCCAATGTAAGCGTCCTGGCCGTAGCGTTCTCTCCAGCGGCTGATACTTGCTGCCGCGCCTGCGCTGTCCATAGTCACCTCCAGCAGAGGAATTCCGCCTTCGATCAGAGCCTCAGCCGCCTGATCTGCTTTGTCTTCCGGAATTTGACGAAGAATAGCGATCAATTTGTGCTTCCGTACAACCTCGAGCATTTCCATGTTATTTTCTCTCCTTTAGTTATTAAATTTCTACGATCCTCTCGAATTACCCGTTTGTTGAACAGGGACTATTGCAGGGTAAGAGCTATGCGAGGGGAAGGACTTTCTTCAAATTAAACTTACGTCAAGATCCCTGAACGGTCCGCTTCATTAATAGATCAGATAGAGGGATCAGAAAAAATAATTTGTTCGCATATACGAACTACGTTCATAATATGTTTTTAAAAAAGGCGGCTTCTAACCCTTAGGGAAAAAGCCGATTGTGACGATAACCTAATCTTCTGGATACATCCAGCGCCGCTTCCGTTAAATAATTGGCGCACATTTCTATTCTCGAATCCGTCATCCGCCGCAGCAGACCCGCTACACTCATCGCAGCTACCGGCCGGTCAGACGCATCGAAAACAGGGACAGCCAGACAAAAAATATCAAACTCGTTCTCCTCGTCATCAATAGAGTACCCCCGTTTCCGGGTAGCTTCGAGTTCGGCCAGCAGATCCTCCATATTCGCGATACTTTTGGGGGTACGCTGCACAAACTCTTTGCCGCCGATCAGCTCTCTGACTTTGGCATCCGGATAAGCAGCCAGCATCGCTTTGCCAAGGCCCGTCGTATGCATAGGACTTCGCGTGCCGAGTGTTGCAGTTGTCCGGACGGAAGAAGGTGCTTCCGTCTTATCCAGATAAACAATCTCACCGCTGGACTCGATCGCCAGAAAAGCGGTTTCACCTGTCCGCGCCATCAAAGACTCCAAATAAGGCCGTGCTTCTTTGTGCAAATCCGTATTAAATAGATAAGCAGCGCCGACTTCAAAAAGTCTAAGTCCCAGCTTATAGGTCTTGAGCTGCGGGTTGGTTTCAAGAAATCCCCGTTCCACCATCGTGTTAAGCAGCTCGAACGTGCTGCTCTTGGGCATCTCCAATTCCCGGCCGATCTGGGAAATCGTCAGCGGCTCATCCTTCTCGGACAACAGCACTAAGATATCCATCACTCGTGCGGCAGACTTATTAATCTTTGTGTTTTCCATAGGGACCCCCGCATCGTTCGTATATGCGAACATCGTTCGCAAATAACATACTATAATCATATCGTTCGGTTATTTGCTTGTCAAATCGTATTCACCTGTAAAAAAACGTACAGACCTGCACCCGTTGGCGCCTGATCTGTACGTCTTTAAGTACGTTAAGTTCTATTCTATCCCTGCTCCGGAATCGGAAGTCCCAAGTGAGTGTACGCTTGATTCGTGACCATCCGTCCCCGGGGCGTACGCTGAAGGAAGCCGATCTGGAGCAAATAAGGCTCGTAGACATCCTCAATCGTCTGGCTCTCTTCCCCGATCGTGGCCGCGATCGTATCCAGACCGACCGGCCCTCCGCGGAACGAAGTAATGATTGCGCGGAGCATTTTATGATCGACCTCATCGAGTCCGAGGTCATCCACTTGTATATGCTTAAGCGCTGCACGCGCAAGTTCTACCGTGATGATCCCGTCACCCTTCACCTGCGCAAAATCCCTTACCCGCTTCAGCAGCCGGTTGGCGATCCTCGGCGTCCCTCTGGATCGCATCCCGATCTCGCGGGAAGCATCGCCGATGATCTGTACCTGCAGAATATCGCAGGTACGGCTGACGATGTAAGACAGCTCATCGACGGTGTAGAATTCAAGCCGCGAGATTACCCCGAAGCGGTCCCGAAGCGGCGCGGACAGCAGCCCGGCACGGGTTGTCGCGCCGATCAGCGTGAAAGGCGGCAGATCCAATCGTACCGAACGCGCGCTTGGCCCCTTGCCGATAATAATATCGAGCGCAAAATCCTCCATCGCCGGATACAGCACTTCCTCCACAGTCCGGTGGAGGCGGTGAATCTCGTCGATGAAGAGCACGTCCCCCTGCTGCAGATTCGTCAGAATCGCAGCAAGATCACCCGGCCGCTCGATGGCCGGGCCGCTTGTCGTGCGGATATTAACGCCAAGCTCATTGGCGATAATGTTCGAGAGCGTTGTTTTGCCGAGGCCCGGAGGCCCGTAAAGCAGTACATGATCCAGCGCTTCGTTGCGCATCTTAGCCGCTTCGATATATATCTTGAGATTCTCCTTCGCCTGCGTCTGTCCGATGTACTCGGCCAGATAACGGGGGCGCAGGCTGAATTCGACGACTTCGTCTTCCATCATTAAGTTCGCGGAAATAATCCGGTCTTCCATGGCAACCTCCCTCAGAGCCTACAGTTGAAACAGCGCCTGCAGAGCTTGTTTCATAATCACATCGGCAGGATCCGAATCTTTGATTTTGGGCTGAATCCGGGCCCATGCACGATCTGCTTCCGCATCCGTATAGCCGAGCGCGAGCAGACCTTGTTTGACTTCGCCCCATACGCCCTGCGCACCAGCCTCATCCTGAGGATCGATCAACCCGAAGGAAACCGCCAGATCATGGTCGGTGACCGTCAGCTTGCCGAGCTTTTCTTTGAGATCAAAAATAAGGCGCTGGGCCGTCTTCTTGCCAATGCCGGGAAGCTTCGTCAGGAAAGCAATATTCTCCTGCTGGATAGCCGCGACGACCGTTTCGGGTTTGCCGCCGGCTAAGATGCCGAGCGCTACTTTGGGGCCGATTCCGCTCACGTCGATCAACTGCCGGAACAATACCTGTTCTTCCCGGGTGGGGAAACCGAACAGCAAATGAGCGTCTTCACGCACATGATAGTGCGTATACAGCGTTACGTCTATATCTTCTTTTGTTCCAAAGACATAAGGATTCGAGCAGAATACCCGGTACCCTACGCCATGAACGTCTACAACCACATATTCCGGCTCGCGTGCCGCTATCTTGCCTCTTAGGAAATCTATCATCGTTTTGTAACCTCTTTTATTTTATCTTGGAGGGTAGAAGAATGTGCGTGACAAATCGCAACTGCGAGCGCATCCGCCACGTCATCCGGTTTGGGGATAGCCGATAATTTGAGAAACATCCGCACCATCTCCTGCACCTGGATTTTCTCCGCCTTCCCATAGCCTACCACAGCCTGTTTAACCTGAAGAGGCGTATATTCGCCTACAGGAATCCCCCGCTGTACAGCCGCAAGTATGACAACTCCCCTTGCTTGACCGACCGTAAAAGCCGTCGTGACATTGCGGTTAAAAAACAGCTTCTCTATCCCCATAGCATCGGGCTTGTATTTGTCTAAAAGCTGGCATGTCGCATCATAAACCTGCTTAAGACGCAGCCCCGGATCTGTATGGGCTTCCGTCTGGATGCAGCCGTATTGAACAGGGGTCAGTTTGCTGCCGATTTTATCAATGAAGCCAAAACCGACAATAGCAATCCCCGGATCGATCCCAAGTATGCGCAAAACGTAATCTCTCCCATCGCATGCCCGTTTTAAAAAGCGAACATATGTATCAATTTTTATTATAGCAAATTCAGAGGCAAAGGGATATCGGCAATTTTTTGAGGGATTGAATGAAGCCCGCTGGAGCCTGGTACATATGCGTGCCATGCGCTTACTGCCAAATAAAACACTTAGTGCGCCTGTTCCAATATACATATTTTACCTTTTATGTTATATTCAAAAGAAATGAGATGCTCAATTTTCTTTGGTTTTGATAGCATCCATGTCGCTCCCGCTCCGTTGTTTATAAATATCGAATAGGGGTTGAGAAGCAGGTGAACAGAAAAAGAATACGGGTACTCTCACTTACACTTGTCCTTGCAGCTTGTGCAGCAGCGGGCTCCATAGCCTATGGCGGTGTAAAACCTGATCCGGTCTTAAGCGGATTAAAAACACAGCTTGCTCATAATAAAAAAGAAACTTCCGGACCTCTCGTGCAAGTTGGAGATTATACGATTTCAAAACTAGATTTAGAGAATTATAAAGCCATAAAAAAATCAGCAGCTTCAATGTCGGGGCAGCAACTAACAGATGGCATAGATGAAAATCTTTTGCTTAAAGAAATAATAATAGAGAAGATTATCTTAGTAGAAGCAAAGAAACAGCAAATAACGGTAAGTTTAGAAGAAGGGAAACAAGAGGCAGAAAGACTCAAACAACTCCTCTCGCAGCAGCCGGCCGATGTTCAAGCCTTGCAGAAACAATTTATCGACACTTATGGTGTATCGGAAGAAAAATATTGGAACGAAATAGCTCCTAAACAGTACCAGGAACTTCTCATTAACCAAAAGCTCATCAAAAAGTGGATAGATAATAAAACACTGCCCCAAATTACCGATGCTAATCAGCAGGAAACGTTCTCTCAAGCCTTGGAAACTCACAAAGAGAAATTGTATCAAGAAGCCTTAACAGATTATGTGACAGTCAAGGATGACCGGTATTCCCTGAAATGACAAACAAGCTGACCATTCCTCACGGAGTTTGCCAGCTTGCTTTGTTTTGTGGATTTTATACGAATTAATGTGTTCCGGCTTCCCGGGTTAATATTTAGGCGATATGACTTTCTCGCTCTCTTGAATGGCATAATCACTGAAAGTGGATAGAACGCTGTTAAATTCAGCAACGTCCGATACCCGGATTCCTTCGTGAAGTTGTTTGACTGTTTCCTGCGGCAGACTGCTTTCCAGGTATTCGATATTCAGCTGGAAGAACGTCCGAATGACTTTATCGTCGGCCGGAAGGCCGTCGAACAGGGACAGATTCCCGCTTTCATCCAATCCAAAGTACGCATTTTGCTTACATTTAGGAGAGAGATCGTCAATATGCTGCGTAAAAAATACGGTGCCGCTGGAGTCCAGATTCACAGCCCAGCCCGGATGCGCCCGGTGAATGTCTGCGATTTCTTGAGCCGTCTTCAACCCCAGCTCCTCCTGCTCCTCCCCGCATACATAAGTCCGCTGAATAAAGGCGGGACGTTTTCCCCCCTCCGTTTCGATCAGCTGGAGCACATGCTCCTGCTCTTCTTTTAAAGCATTGTCTATTTCAGGCGTGAATACAGACCGCACCGGTACGCTTGCTTCTCTATAAGTCGTTAGGGGGGAATCGTAAAGAACCAGATAACATGCAGTTCCAGCCAGCAATAAAAAGGCGCTAAAAATCAGCCGTTTACGCTTAAGACGGAGTTTTTTCTTCAGCTGCTTGAGCAGGTTGTAAACCATTACGGCATCCCCTTCTATCCTCGGTTTTCCTTATTGTTTCCCGGGAAAAATAGGCTTATACATGTATTGCCATCTGCATTCGCTGCAGCCCGTTGTATAAACGGAATCCGGCAGGAAAAAGAGGGAAATGCCACAAAAAAAGTCCCCGCTCGCTTCCGTTGACGGATAGCGTGCAGGGAATTCAAACAGCTCGCGGGATCTTCCGATCCCATCAAGATCTGACACACGAAGCCATCGTGGTATCAACGTGAATTACACGTTCATCCAGGGCAAGTTAATGCCGGTTTCGGCTTTATCCGCTTTTTTTACGGATTTGCGGACAACCGCACGCATAGTCGTTCTCGCAGGCTTCGCTTTTTTCGAACCTTTAATTTTCGCATTTTTCCCGGCTGATCCCGAAGCCTCCGCCTCTACACCTTCTCCTTCATTCTCGATCAAGTGAAGACGGGCTTCCGCATTCTCTGCACCCTCGCCTGCTTCGGCAAGCGAATTCAGCCTCTCGGCTGCTTCCTCACCTTCACGATCCATCATGACAGGATATGCCGGCTGCGGGTATGGCGCATATGGATGTACAGCCTCGTGCGGCTGCATCATGCCATAAGGCCCCGGTGCCGCTGGCGGGCATATAGACTGCCAATCCGGCTGGCCGTAAGTAGTGAAGGGCGTCAGCTGTTGGGTTGAGACCTGCTGAAAGCCAGGGCCCGGCTGTTGGACCGGAAAGGGCGCGTTCCCCTGCCATGCTTGTGCTTTCTTGGCCCCGCCGCAACCGCAGCCGCAGTCCTTCTTCCCCGCCGTATGAGGGAAGGGCGGCTGGGCGTGCGGTGTCTGAATGAAAGGCTGCTGCAGGCTGGGCGGCTGCTCTGCATGCGCTTGACCGTACGGTGTCGGTGCATATGACTGTGGCGCGCTATACGACTGCTCTGCGTGCACTTGGCCGTATGGCGCTTGGGCGAATGGCTGCGGCGCGCCATACGACTGCTCTGCGTGCATTTGCCCGTACGGCGCTTGCGCGAATGACTGCGGCGCGCTATACGCCTGCTCTACCGGCCCTTGCCCGTACGGCGCTTGCGCGAATGGCTGTGGCGCGCCATACGCCTGCTCTGCGTGCACTTGCCCGTACGGCGCTTGCGCGAATGGCTGCGGCGCGCCATAAGCCTGCTCTACCGGCCCTTGCCCGTACGGCGCTTGCGCGAATGACTGCGGCGCGCTATACGCCTGCTCTACCGGCCCTTGCCCGTACGGCGCTTGCGCGAATGACTGCGGCGCGCCATACGACTGCTCTACCGCCCCTTGCCCGTACGGCGCTTGCACGAATAACTGCGGCGCGCTATACGCCTGCTCTGCATGCTGCGGCACAGCGCATGGCTGCTGCGGCACGTTGAAGGATTCTCCGGTCGTATAAGGAGTGCTGAGATTCACTTCTGGCGCACCTGTACCTATCCCATGCAGACCCTGCTGGGAACCGTACCACGGCTGTGAAGGCTGACCGCCCGACGGATGTTGTTCCAGATTCCCGCCTTCTTGGAACTGGTAAGACACTGCTTCCGGAATCTCCACTTCCGGATATGGAGGCATGGGTCCCTCTCCCCAGCTGCCATGCGCAGCAAATGCCCCATAAGGTACAGCGGTTTCCTGGCAGCAAGGATCGTGTTCGTGTTTCCCGAAGTGGCCTCCGGACGAAGGCTCATGCCCCTGCCACGGGTGCATAACATGATGTTGTCCGTGTCCATATGCATGGGCTCCTCCAACAAATGCGGGTGACGGGAATGGCGCATACGGAGGGCAAGGCTCGATCATAGGCAGAGATTCTTCACAGCCTTCCGAGACTTGCTGAATCTGAACATTCTGCTCGTAATGCGAATAAGTGACATATGGAGGAGGACAAGGCTCCTCCTTCTCTACCGGCACATAAATCTGCTGCTGAGGGGCCGCAGGAATTTGAGGGAGCTGCATAGGAGGCAGCTCAATCTGAGGCAGCTGATACTGAGGCACCTCAGGCTGAACGGGCGGAAGCGGCTGCACCGGAGGCTGAGGTGCCGGTGCAGGCTCCAACTCCATTTGCACCTCAAGCTTTACTTCCGGAAGCGGAATGACCAATTCCGCTTCTTCTTTCTCAGGCTGCGGAGGTGTCTCGACTTGCTCGGGTTCCGGAGCAGGCGCCGGAGCGGCCGGAGTTAGCGGAGCGGTGTTTTTCTTGCCTGGAATATTACCGCCGCCTCCCGTGCCTGTATGACTCCCTTCCGAGCTGCCTATGCTGCCTGTTCCGCCTGTTTGACCTGGATGCCCCGTGTTTTGTCCCTTTTTGGGGATATACACAATTTCTCCCGTCATCAGCACACTCGGATTCTTCAACTGGGCATTCGCCTCGATGATTTCCTTGAGCGGTATGCCCCATGCCTTGGACAGCTTCCAAAGTGTATCGCCTTGCTGGACAATGTGCTTGACCGCATGCTCCGGTACGGGATGCTGCGGTTTCGTCGGTACACTCGGAATTTTCACCTTGTCACCGACCTGGATAACTTCAGGATTGGCAATTTGGGGATTCGCTTCGATCAGTTTCTGCAGATCAACTTTGTATTTTTCGGCGATTTTATACAGGGAATCCCCCTTCTTGACCATATGGATTTTCAACGGGTGTTACCTCCTTCTTCTAAGTACGTTTCGGTCTTCCCCAATCCGAATGAACATTACATCTTATGCGCGCCCCTGGGCATTTGACATCCCCGTTGAACAAAAAAACTTTCGGGGCCCCCTGCGGACAGGCGCAGCAGCATGCAAGGAAGGAACGTGGAAAAGCCCGCTGCCATGGAATATATCTCCCAGGATAACGGGCCTAACTTTTATCTTATTCGGCTAAGAACGATTTCAGCTCTGTTTTTCGCCTTTATTTGTATACGCTAAAGCCATCCATGCAGATGTACTCCTAGGATAGAGAGGAAATTCCCTCCTGGCGCTGGACCTCATAGTTATAACTTGGATAACAGCCCAGTACACGGACTTGACAACCGATTGCTTCTATCTCTTCAAAAGCGGCACGGACCAGTACAGAATCCTTAGAGCCCTCTACATCCATATAAAAATAATACTTGCCCAGTTTACGCTTCGTCGGACGAGACTCCAGACGTGACAAGTTAATCCGGCGCCATGCAAAAGCAGACAGCGCTTGGTGGAGAGCGCCCGGATAATCGTCGGGAGGCGTGACCAGTATAGTTGTTTTCATCTTCCCGGCGGAAGCGAATTCGATTTCGTCCCGGCCGATTAGAATAAAACGGGTCGAGTTGTCCGGGTTGTCCTGAATTTGGGAAGCCAGGACACCCATTTCATACATGCCCGCCGCATTCATCGTTCCGATGGCTACCACGTTCGGATCGCCCAGTTCCCGGACGAGACGGACGCTTTCGCCATTGGAGCCCATCAGCTCGATCTCAGCCTGCGGCAGATAAGTACGCAGAAATCTGCGGCACTGGGCCAGAGCGACCGTATGGGAGAATACTTTGGTTATCTTCGACCATGAGGCCGGAGGAACCAGCTTCAGCTCCCCGCTCTCCAGTCTTTCCAGTCGTGTTTCATTGGAAGACACGGAGGCTTCAGCAGTGATCGACGGCAAACCGATCAGGTTCATATCAATCGGATAGACCCACTCCGCACGCATCGGCAGGTCTACTTCATGAACCAGCCAATCAATATGCAGGGTAACGGAACCCTCAATCGTATTCTCAATCGGTATTACGCTGTAGTCTGTCTCACCCGAAGCTGTAGCCAGGAATACATCCGAAATCAGCTTGAAAGGTACATACTCGTAATCGGCTGTGCCCAGAAAATGGTGAACGCTCTCCTCCGAGAACGTTCCCGGCCCCAACATAGCGATACGCTTCTTCCGCATGGCTATTCCGCTCCTTCCGCGAATTGTTCGAAAGCGGGTTCTCCGCCCTGCATCGTCCAGACTCGAACTCCTTCTCCCGACGGCTTCAGCCACCGTGTATCGGCTTCGATTCCCTCTGCAAGGAAAGTCTCCCGGAGGAATGTCTCCAGTTCCTCCTTACGGCCTTCCTGACCGTCTGCAAACGCGATCAGCGTCGGTCCCGCTCCGCTCAGCGCCGCACCCAGCGCGCCGTGATCGGCGGCTTCGCGCAGCACCTTCTCCATGCCGGGCACCAGGGCCGCGCGATACGGCTGGTGCAATGCGTCCTTCATGGCATGACGGATCATACCGAGATCACCTGCGGCCAGCGCAGCCACCAGCACAGCCGTGTGGCCGATGTTGTAGACGGCATCCTTCATCGGCACCTCGGAAGGCAGCACGCCCCGCGCATGCTCCGTGGAGAGCTGGAACGCCGGTACGGCGACCAGCGCCTCCAGCCGCTCGTGCGGCTCGATCCGGACATGCTTCGCCTCGTTGCCGTCCCAATAGGCGGCGATGATGCCGCCGAACAACGACGCGCCCACGTTGTCCGGATGCTTCTCCAGGCTGGACGCGAGGCGGAAAAGCTCCTCCGGCGGGAGAGCGGCGCCGCTCAGCGCATTGGCGGCTGCCAGTGCGCCGACAATGGCCGAAGCGCTGCTGCCGAGTCCGCGCGTCAGCGGAATCTCGCTGTCCATGCGGATGCTCAGCTCCGGCATGCTTATACCCGCTTCATCGTAAAGCATACGGGCGACTTTGTAGATCAAATTGGTCTTGTCGGTCGGAATTCCCTGCATGTTGGTGCCGAGCAGCTCGATTTGTGTCTGCTCCGCAGCAGCCATCTCAATCCGGGCGTACAAATTGAGCGCCATCCCCAGCGCATCAAATCCCGGACCCAGATTAGCCGTACTTGCCGGTACGCGGACGCGAACAGCACCCGCCGGCATTAGCTGCCCACCTGCTCAAGCCGGCGGATGGCATCCATAACCGCAGCTTCCGAATCCTCGACAACGAAAGGATCCCCTTTCACGCTTTGAATCGCATTGTGAGGGTCCTTGAGGCCGTTGCCCGTCAGCACGCAGACGACCGATTGGCCCTTCTGGAAGTGGCCTTCCTTCTTCAGCTTGATGACGCCAGCCAGCGATGCCGCGGAAGCCGGTTCAGCGAAGATCCCTTCTAGCGAAGCCAGCTTCCGGTAAGCAGACAGAATTTCTTCGTCCGTGACGTAATTAATCTGCCCGCCGGACTCGTTCGCCGCGTTAACCGCTCCGCTCCAGCTGGCCGGATTGCCGATGCGGATGGCCGTCGCAACCGTCTCCGGATTGAGGATCGGTTCGCCTTTGACGATCGCCATGGCGCCTTCTGCTTCGAAGCCGATCATTTTGGGCAGGGATGCGGATTTGCCTGCCGCCTGATATTCCTTGAAGCCTTTCCAGTAAGCGGTGATGTTACCCGCATTCCCTACCGGGATAGCCAGGTAATCCGGCGCATGGCCGAGCTGGTCGCATACTTCAAAAGCGGCCGTCTTCTGTCCTTCAATCCGGTACGGATTCACGGAATTCACGAGTGTAATCGGCTGCTTGGCCGTAATTTCACGGACAATCTCAAGCGCACGGTCGAAGTTTCCTTCAATGGCGATGACTTTCGCGCCGTAAATGATAGCTTGGGCAAGTTTGCCCAGCGCAATATTGTTGTTCGGAATCAGCACGATGCAGTTTAATCCCCCGCGTGCAGCATATGCGGCTGCGGCTGCCGAGGTGTTACCTGTAGACGCGCACATAATGGTGTTGCTGCCTTCCTCCATTGCTTTGGCGACAGCCATTACCATGCCGCGGTCTTTAAAAGATCCCGTCGGGTTCAGACCTTCGTATTTGACATACAGGTCAAGTCCCAGCTCCTCGGACAATTTTTCCGCACGGATTAGCGGTGTATTCCCTTCGTGCAGTGTAAGCATCGGAGTCTGATCTGTGATCGGCAGGTACGATTTATATTGATGCAGCAAGCCCATATATCTCATATTCGTTACGGCCTCTTTTCTAAATAGTTAAATTACGTTGATTCGGTTCCGATTCTATCCATGCTCCTGACATGCTGTCAGCAAAGGAGTCCCGCAGCAGAAGCGGGATCTCCGTGATCCGGTTCCTGTCAGCCTTCTACCCGGTAGACGCTTTTGATAGTCTGGATGACATCCAGGCGGTCGAACTCAGCGAGTACGTCATTCATCCTGGCCTGATTGGCATCATGTGTGATAATGATGATTTCCGCTTTAGGATTCGTCTCATTGGGATGCTGGAAGACCGACTCCAGACTCACTTCATGCTTGGCGAAAATTTGGGTGATCTGCGCCAGAACGCCCGCCTTATCCTCCACATGGAGAAGAACAAAATATTTCGAAGAAATCTGCTCGGCTGCCGCCAGCTTCTTCACCCGGTACGGCGCTGAGCCGCGCTGCCCGTTCACGCCCAGGTTCATGTTGCGCACCACCGCAACCAGATCCGCTACGATGGAAGTCGCCGTAGGCATCTCGCCTGCGCCGGGTCCGTAGAACATCGTCTCGCCGACCGCTTCCCCGTACACATAAACCGCATTAAACACGCCGTTGACAGAAGCAAGCGGATGTGAGGTTTTGACCATGGTAGGTTCGACGGATACGGAGATATGATCGTCATTGCGCTCCGCAATTCCCAGCAGCTTAACCTCGTAACCGAGTTTTTTGCCGTACTGGATATCTTCCTTGCTCACTTTGGAGATGCCGCGTACCTTGACATCGGCGAGTGCAACTTCCGAATGGAAGCCCAGTGTAGACAAGATGGTCATCTTGCGCGCCGCATCCAGTCCTTCCACGTCGGACGTAGGGTCCGACTCCGCATAGCCGAGTCCTTGCGCTTCTTTGAGTACATCCGCATAAGCCGCACCTTCCTGGCTCATCTTGCTCAGAATATAATTGGTCGTTCCGTTCACAATCCCCATGATCTTCGTAATGCGGTCGGAGGAGAAGCCTTCGATCAGCGTACGAATAATCGGGATTCCGCCGGCCACGCTTGCTTCATAGAATACATCGCAGCCTTTTTCAGCCGCTTTTGCCAGAATTTCGGGGCCATGCAAAGCCATCAGATCCTTATTGGCCGTGACCACATGCTTGCCCTGCTCCAGAGCTTCCAGAATGTAACCCTTCGTCTGCTCCACGCCGCCCATCACTTCGACGACAACGTCAATCTCCGGATTGCGGATGATATCATCCGGCTGATCCGTCATTTTATCCGGGTCAATCGGTACGGAACGCAGCTTGCTGACATCCTGAACCAGCACTTTTTCTACGATAATCGGAGAGCCTGTCTGTCTTTCCAAATCCTCGCTGTGCCCTTCGACAATTCTAACGACACCTGTACCTACCGTTCCTAGCCCCAATAATCCTATTTTAATCGGTTTCATCCTGTATCCTGCCTCCTGTATGCCGTCTGATTTTTCACAAATTCCGTTGGTTACATTGAACTTCCTTGCCCGATAACAGCGGCTCTTTTGACCCCGTCTTGCGTTTCAATCAGTGTAAGCAGTTCTTTGGCTTTATCACCCATTAGCGAAGTTTCGACTGAAATCACCACGTTAGCCATGCCCTGAAGCGGAATACTCTGATTGATCGTCAGCACATTGCCTTCCTGCCCCGCAATCAGGCCCAGCACTTTCGACAAAATGCCCGAACGGTGCTCCAAATCCATAGAGATCGTCACAATCCGTTCCTTATCGAGCTTATTAAGAGGAAAGACGCCATCTTTATACTTATAGAAAGCACTCCGGCTCAGCCCTACTTGTTCGACCGCTTCGTGAATGGTCCTTACTTCTCCCCGCGCCAGCAGTTCTTTGGCCTGTACGGTTTTGAGAATGCCTTCCGGTAAAATCTGCTCATTGACGAGATAAAAGCCGGACTCGCTAATATATGTCTGTTTAGGCTCCACAGAAAGTCCGTCCTTTCCAGAAAGACGTATGTTCTTCTATAGAGGACATTATACTTCATGTCGTCAAATTTCGGCAATAGGAAAATACCCGTACAGGGAAACAAGTTGTGCGCGATATTCAAAATGGGCTGGGTACAAGAATGGGTTTTCATGGAACGGCAATGCCCAATATCCGCTCCACCCAGCTGTTTGCGCACCTTTTCAACCGTATGGTAAGCTAAATTCAGCAAGGGAGGCGTACGTCAAGATGATTACTCTGAGATTGATATCGGCCGCGCTGCTTTTCAATTCCCGGGGCGACCTGCTGATGATGAAAAGATCCATGAACCGCACGCTCTCACCAGGTATGTGGGCTGCGGTGGGCGGACATCTGGAGGCCTGCGAAATGGCCCTGCCCCGTGCAGCATGCTTGCGGGAAATTGAAGAAGAAACCGGTATTGCCGGGCATGAGATATCCGGTTTGCGCTTACAATACATTCTGATGCGGTTAAAAGAACAAGAGATCCGGCAGCAGTTTATTTATGTCGGACAGACCGATATAACTCCAAGGATTACAACGGCTGAAGGAGATCTTCACTGGATTCCGCACCATGAAATCATGAACCGCAACCTCCCTTTTATTTTCCAGTTTGCACTCGACCATTATTTAGTCCATGGGGATACCCCTCACCCCTGGGTCGGAACTTCAACAAGGGACAAGAACGGAGACCCCTCGGTAAGCTGGACTCCACTGCTTGACCCCAATCTTGTTTAGTCCTGTTTGCGGAAATATCTTATATAGAAGCGAGTACATCCATGCTAATGCCTGTTGCTCCCAGAAAGGAAGGGATTCATTTGTTAAGCGTTTCAACTCTTCATGGCAGACAGCGTCTCTTCTTCGAAACGGGCGCCACCAAGCCGCTTCATTACCGCCTGGATCAGCTCAGTAAACTGAAAGACATGATCAAAACCAGTGAAGCCTCTATTATTGAGGCGCTCCGGCTTGATCTCGGCAAATCCGATTTTGAGGCTTTTGCAACGGAAATCGGAATCTTATTGGAAGAAATTAATCATGTGAGCAAAAATCTCCGCCGCTGGAGCAAACCGCAGCGTGTCCGCACACCCATTACGCATTTTGGTTCCAAAAGCCGGATTTATGCCGAGCCATATGGCGTCACCCTTATTATTGCACCGTGGAACTATCCGTTTCAGTTGGCACTGGCGCCGCTGATCGGAGCGATATCAGCAGGAAACTGCGCAATCTTGAAACCTTCCGAGCTGGCACCGCATACTTCCGCGCTTCTTGCCCGCCTATTGTCCGGGACTTTCGACGACCACTATATTGCCGTCGCAGAGGGCGGAGTCGAGACCAGCAACGAGCTGCTTGCCGTTGATTTTGATAAAATCTTCTTTACCGGCAGTGTAAATGTCGGGCGTATTGTGATGGAAGCCGCCGCTAAGCATCTGACTCCCGTTACTCTTGAACTCGGCGGCAAAAGCCCCTGTATCGTTCATGAGGATGCAAATCTGAAGCATGCGGCCAAACGAATCGTCTGGGGCAAGTTCCTCAACGCAGGCCAGACCTGTATCGCACCGGACTACTTATATGTACACGAAAGTGTAAAGGAGCAGCTGGTCGAGCAAATGAAAGTGTTCGTTGCTGACTTTTTCAAGGACCCGCTGGCAGCGGACAGCGGCTATGCGAAGATCATTAACGAGAAGCACTTCAACCGTCTCCAGGGACTGATGAAGTCCGGGCACCTTATTTATGGCGGACAAACGGACGAGAACGCCCACCGGATTGCGCCTACCTTCCTGGACGCCGTACATTGGGACGAACCTGTCATGCAGGAGGAAATCTTCGGTCCCATTCTGCCCATCCTTTCATACGGGGATCTGGGCGAAGCCATCCGGGAAATCAATGCGCGGCCCAAGCCACTGGCCCTCTATGTTTTCTCCGAATCGGAGAACGTGCAGCAGCGTGTTATCGATTCCGTCTCATTCGGCGGAGGCTGCATCAATGACACCATTATGCACATTGTGAGTCCTTACCTGCCTTTCGGCGGTGTGGGTGAAAGCGGAATGGGCGGGTACCACGGCAAAGGGAGCTTCGATGCCTTCTCTCACCGTAAAAGCGTGCTGAAACAAACGAGCCGCTTCGACCTTCCATTCCGTTATCCCAATGCAAAGAACGCTTTAAAACGTCTCAAAAGCGTATATAAATAGCCTCCCGAGGGCATTTCGGGCAACCCAGCCCGGATGTGCTCGCAAAACAAAAAAAGAAGATCCTCTGCCCGCTTTACTTTCGGGCAGGGGATCTTCTTTTATTTTAGGATTTTTCGACAAACTCAAATTCATAATCGTTCAACCGGATCGTCTGGCCGTCAACAGCGCCTTTGTCACGGAGTGCCTTGTCGATCCCCATATTTCGGAGAATACGTGCAAAGCGCATAACGCTTTCTTCGGTCGTAAAATTCGTCCGCTTCATCAATTTCTCGATACTTGGACTCTCTACGACAAAAACGTCATTCTCACGCCGAATCACAAAGTCGTTCTCGAACTCCGACTTCTTCTTCTCCAGTCGATACACCTTGCGCTCTTCGACCTGCTCGACTTCTTCAATAAGCGGAGCGTCCGGAATAGCATCGAGCATATCCGCAACGCGGTACAGAAGCGGCTTAATACCCTCACGGGTTACAGCGGACAGCGGGAAGATTTCGACCGTCTTACCGTCTTTAGCAAGCTGGTCGCGGAATGCTGCCAAATTCTCCACTGCTTCCGGGATATCCATTTTGTTAGCAACGATAACTTGTGGACGATCTTCGAGCTTCGCATTATAGAGCTTTATTTCTTCGTTGATTTTCATCCAGTCATCATAAGGATCACGGCCTTCGATTCCCGCCATATCTACTACGTGCACGATAATGCGTGTCCGTTCGACGTGGCGCAGAAACTCATGGCCCAGACCTATGCCTTGGCTGGCGCCTTCGATCAGACCGGGTAAATCGGCCATGACGAAGTTCCGGCCTTCACCCAGATCAACTACCCCCAGATTCGGAGTAATCGTTGTGAAATGATAGGCTCCGATCTTAGGCGTAGCAGCGGATACGACAGATAGCAGTGTCGATTTACCCACACTCGGGAAGCCTACCAGGCCAACATCCGCCATCACTTTAAGCTCTAGAACAACCCAGCGTTCTTGACCTTCTTCGCCGTTCTCGGCGATTTCAGGAGCTGTGTTCTTCGCTGTAGCGAAGCGCATGTTACCACGGCCGCCACGGCCGCCTTTGGCTACGACAACTTCTTGTCCGTGACGGGTCAAATCCGCTATGATTTCTTGTGTATCGTCATTAACCACAAGCGTGCCTGGAGGTACACGGACGACCATGTCATCCGCATTAGCGCCATGCTGGCATTTATTGCGGCCTTTTTCGCCGCGCTTGGCTTTAAAGTGCTTCTGATAACGGAAATCAACAAGGGTACGGAGACCTTCATCGACCCGGAAAATAACGTCGCCGCCATCTCCACCGTCACCGCCGCCGGGACCGCCTTCAGGTACATATTTCTCGCGCCTGAACGCAACCAATCCGTCGCCGCCGTCGCCGCCTTTGACATAAATTTTCGCTTTATCTACAAACATGTGCATCACACCTCAACTGATGTCTGGTAAGGCAGCCGCAGGGCGAAGGCCGCCTCCTGTTCCTGATAGTCACTTTGTTCCACAACCGCGTTGACCGATCTGCCTGCTCCGGAGCGGACCACATGCTCCAGTGCTGCTTGAAGTTCTTTGCGGACGTAAACTCCCTGATAAACAAAATCGAGCAGCAGTGAATCCTCTTCAGGAACGATCTGCATATTCAGAACACTGCCTTCTTCATTTTCCCCTGCGGAAGCTTGTTTGAAACCTTCGATTAATTCGGGAATGAGTCTGCAGACGGCCTCACCATTAAGGCTGAGCTGCCTGAGATTCACTTCTTTCTCAAGTTCGACTTCAAGCTGCATATGCTTGGCGCCAGTCCTGCATGACAGCAGGAACATAATCAAGGCCGGGTCACCCAGCTTGGCCAAGTGACTCTCATCCTGCAGTTTCCCCATGATATTGGACATGACAGCATGGAGATGATCGTATTTCTTCAACTGGATATACCCAAGCAAAACCTGAATATCATTCATCCAATCGTGACGGAGATGATTAATCATATGAAGCATCTTCTGCTGGGCAAGCAGTTTCTCCTGATGACGCTTCTCCTCTGCTTCGAGCTCCGCCATGCGCTTCTGTAAAGTCCATACAGCAATCCAGCATACCGCTATCATTACCGCCAGAGCAAGCCGGTATAGGGCCGCCATCGGCACAACAGCCAGCACTGTCAATCCAAGCAGGCTTAAACCCGCCAGCATCCACGTACCGTTCTTCATTTACGCATACGCTCCGTTTCTAACATTCCGTTAGCACATTATACCATCTCCGGCCGCAAAACTCATCCGGCGCAGCGGACTAAACAGTCGCATATGTATCTGAAGAGCCCGATAAAAGAAAGAAAGCCCCAGCAAACATTACGTCGCCAGGGCTGTACATGCATGAATCTATTCTTACGCTTCTACAGTAGCTGCTACAGGAGCAACTTCGTGTGGGTATACGCTAACTTTCTTACGATCACGTCCCCAACGCTCGAACTTCACAACGCCTTCCACTTTAGCAAACAATGTGTCATCGGAACCGATGCCGACATTGTTACCTGGGTGAATTTTCGTTCCGCGTTGGCGTACGAGAATGCTGCCTGCAGTAACTGTTTGACCGTCTGCACGCTTAACGCCAAGGCGTTTTGCGATACTGTCACGACCGTTCTTTGTGGAACCTACACCCTTCTTGGATGCGAACAGCTGAAGATCCAAATTCAACATAGATGTCAACCTCCTTCATTATAGGTTGTATGAATGGCTATATATTCACTGTAATTAACTGCGATAGTCTGAAGCATCACGATCATCGATTCCAGAATCAGCTGCACCTGTGCCATTGAACCCGGTTCAAGATCAAGAGGCAGGATAACATCAAGCCAGCCCTTCTCCATCTCCGTCCCTGCAACAACACCAGTTAACGACTCCACCGAGTTGACCGTCCCGACCGTAATGGCCGATACCGCGGCGCAGACGAGGTCTTTGCCGGGAACGTCGAATTCCGCATGTCCTTCGACTTGGTAAGCTTCAATGGCTTGGTCTTCTTGAGACCGTCTAAAAATCGTAACGTGGATCATCTTGTCGGCCTCTTAAGCTTCGATATTCTCGATTACGACTTTCGTGTACGGTTGACGATGACCTTGCTTACGACGGTAGTTCTTCTTCGCTTTGTACTTGTAAACGATGATTTTGCGTCCTTTGCCTTGTTTCTCAACTTTACCAGAAACTGTAGCACCTTCCACGACTGGGGATCCCAGAACGAGACCTTTGTCGCCGGAAACAGCCAGAACACGGTCAAATTTAACCACATCGCCAGCACCAGCTTCCAACTTCTCGATGTAAAGAACATCGCCTTGTTGTACTTTGTATTGCTTGCCGCCTGTTTCAATAATTGCGTACATTTCGTTGCACCTCCTCATGTCTCAGACTCGCCAATATCCAGGTGACGCGGCATCGGCAGAACCTCTGCGCGTGCTTAGTAAAACCCGATCCGTGCGGTTACAGCGCATGCCTAAGCAACGCACTCAAAATATTATAGCAAAAGGCATATCCAATTGCAACGGTTATTATTTATTTGTTCCGAGATCAATTTGCCGGGGCCGCCGGTAGAAGAAGCTCGCCACTGCAAACAGCAGCAGACTCCCGCCTAACAGAAAGAACAACGCCTCTCCCGATACGTATTCCATCAGCAGGCCGCTCAGAGCCGGTCCGGCCAGACTGCCGCCGTCAAAATGAAGCGAAGCAAGGACGTTGCCCGCAGGCAGCAGAGTAAGAGGCAAGACCCCCGCGATATAGGCTAAGCCCAGCGAGAAGAACGATCCGACAAAAATTCCCGCGCAAGCGATAAAAATCAGCAGGGATATTTCATTGACGGCCAAGTACGGGATCGCGATAAAAGTAAAGCCGCCTAGAATGGAGCAAACCATCATAATCTTATTGGGACCGATTTTATCACTCAACATACCGATCGGCACATTAAACAGCAGACTCCCGGCCACAAAGCACGGCAGAATAATGGATATCCAGCCGACAGAAATGCCTTTGTCCGCCGCATAAATCGGAAAACTCACATTGAGCGCAGCTTCCATCATACCGTACAGCATAGGACCCAGAAGCGGGAGCCAAATCATCATGTAAACAGCCGGATATTTCACGGCATGCGCACCTGTGCGGTCCCGGACCGGAGGTTTCTCGTTAGTCACAAAAACAAGCGAGGAACCGATCAGGGCAAGGAGCACGCCGGTGACGGCAAACGGAACCCACTGACCGAATTCGAGAAGGTTAATAAACAACGGCCCGATCGCAAAGCCCGCTCCGTACATTAATCCATACCAGGACAAGTAACGCCCCCGCTTGTCGGGCGGACTGATCGCAGTCATCCAGGTTTGGGTAGAATAGTGAATTAAGCTGTCCCCCGCTCCGATCAAAAACCGAAGCAGCAGCCACAGTATGGGCATGTACCCCAGTGTGAACGTAAGCGTACTTCCCGCGACCATAATAAAGCCTGCAACGATAAGCGGCTTGTATCCGTATTTGCCGATGAGGCGTTCTCCTGCAAAAACGACCGAAATCGCCCCGATATATAGAACTGCAGCCTGCATATTGTTAGCCAGAGCCGATACACCCTGCTGCTCGAGCAGCAGGGAAAGCAGCGGCAGGATCATGCCTTGACTAATACCGGCAGCCAGGATCATCCCAAGCAGAATAATTAGTTTACGATTCATTCATTCTCTCTTCTTTCCTTATGTCATGGTGCGTCTCTTCTCGTGAGAATGACATTTATTCAAATAGTTGTATCAGTATGCCCTATTTCACCGGAACACAGACCGCAAAAAAACCCTTCCCGCAGGCAGAGTTTTTCTTGTCCATATGTTGATATAGAATCATAGGAATGCAGCGAGCAATATCTATCAGAAGCAGCGGCATGCGGCTAGAGTTTGATTCCGCAGCACGTTGTACTTCGGCCGAGTCATTTGCGTTTGCGCGTGATTTCCAGCAGGCCCAGCTTGGTCCAGCCAAGCAGGACGGTCTTCGAGCGGTCTTTCTTGACCGCTTCCGTCATGGTTTCCAGCACCCTCTCACGGTGCGAGGGCAGCTCCATGTCGATGAAGTCGACAATGATAATGCCGCGCAGGTTGCGGAGCCTGAGCAGCCGCGGAATCTCAGCGGCCGCTTCCAGGTTCGTGCGGAACACGGTCTGCTCCAGGGACGAAGTCCCTGTATAGCGCCCCGTGTTCACATCGATCACCGTCAGCGCCTCCGTCGGATCGATGACGAGATACCCGCCGCTTGGCAGCCAAACCTTGCGGCGCATAGAACGCGCGAGCTCTTCGGTGATACCGAAGCGCTCGAACAGCGGCTCGGCGCCGTCGTCCAGCTGGACACGCGCCGCAAGCTCGGGACTGCGCTGCTTCAGCAGCCCGCGCAGTCCGTCGCAGACGGCCGCGTCGTTCACCCGGATCTCGAGCACGTCATCAGTGATGACATCGCGCGCCAGGCGCGGCAGCAGCTCGAGATCCTGGTAGACGCAAGACGGCGCTGCGGCCGAAGCGGCCCTCTGCTCGACCAGCGCCCAGATTTCGCGCAGATCGAGCAGGTCCCGGCGCAGCTCTTCTTCGCTGCGTCCTTCGGAGACCGTGCGAAGAATGAGCCCTTCTTCGCCGAACCGCAGGCTGTCGGCCGCGGCCTTCAGCCGGGCCTTCTCATCGTCCGCTTCGATTTTGCGCGAGACGGCCGTGTACCCGGCCCCCGGCATGTAGACCAGCCAGCGGCCCGGAATGGAGAAATGGGTCGTGATTCGGGCGCCTTTGCTTCCTTCCGGCTCTTTGACGACCTGAACAAGTACCTTTTGACCCGGAGTCAGAAGATCTCCGATAGGCGGCTTCGTTTTGGGCTGTTTCTGCATATGAACCGGCAGTACATCATCTATGTAGAGAAAAGCATTCTTCGTTAATCCGATATCCACAAATGCGGCCTGCATTCCCGGCAGCACGTTAACTACCCGGCCCAGGTAAATACTCCCGGCACGCTGTGTGTCGCTCGGGTGCTGAGCGTCGTATTCTACGAGCTTGCGTCCTTCGAGCAGCGCAGCTTGAATCGTTGACGATTCGCAGCTCACAATCAATTGTTTCATGATGTTTCACCCCATCATTATTGTACATGAAGGAGATGATTTTCGCACTTTACTGGGTTAAAGCGATAAATTAACTGTGACATACGGCTTTTTAAAACAAGATCATTTGGACTGAGGACGGTACAGAACTATCCTGTTTCGTTAAGTCAGAAGGTCAGAAACCGTACTGGAACGGTTTTTATCCAGCAAATAGGAATCGACGAGTTTCTGTTCAGGAAGAGTGCCTTGAATACGCCCCTGATTTCCTACTATATAGATCAGATGGTATTTTTCCCTCATAAAAAGCTTCACCACTTCACCAATGCCGCGCTGTCCGGACACGACAATCGGTCTGGCATGAGTCCCCATGAAGGCAAGCCGTTCGGATACCTTTTGCCGATTCATCAAAAACCTTAGAAAATGATAGGGCAGCTGCTTACGGTGAACCCAGTTCTGGTAGAAAAGAAATAAGCCGATCATAAGTAAATTCATTTCAATGTGACCCGACCCCGATGGCCACACCGCCCATACCGTAACCAGCAGACTCAGCACCATGCTCGTCCAGGCTGCATAGACAATGGTCCTCTGATAAGGAATCCATTCCCCTAATACGCCTTGCAGCAGTTTGCCGCCATCAAGCGGAAGAATCGGCAGCAGGTTAAAGAGCCCGATCATCACATTCACTTCTATAAAATATTGCCACCATACAGGGTCTCCTACGGCGAGTGATTGACAAAGAAGCCCCAAGGCAATTAACCAGACATGCTGTAAAGGACCAGCCAGCGCCACGATCATTTCCTCTCGGGAGGGGACCGAAGCCAGTTCATCAACGATTAAAACCCCTCCGAAAGGCAGCAGTCTTATTTCGCGGACACGCCAGCCAAAAGCGGCGGCAGCCCCATAATGGCCGAGCTCATGCAGGAACACAATACCGAACAATGTAGCCGATTCCAGGAAGTGTCCGGTTGCGAGCGATAACAGCATCACGATCGTAAAGAGCGGGTGAAAGCGGAAACGCACCTGCAGCCACTTACTCAATGGAGATCACATCTGCCGGGTTCACATACCCGTTATTCTTCTGGATGGCGAAGTAAAGAAGCCCTTTGCCGCTTTTCGCATCCCGTGATACTTGACCGATGGTTTCGCCTCCCTTGATCCAGTCGTTTACTTCTACACGGGACTGTTCGATCTGCCCGTATTCAGACTGCAGTCCCCCCGGATGCCGGATGATGACCGTATAGCCGGTGTCCTCTCGGGAGCCGGCATAAATAATCTGCCCCGCATCCAGTGCGTTAACCGGAGCGCCCGGATCGGCTGTTACCACCAAAGCCTTGTGCTGGTCGGAGTAGGGAACCATTATTGTTCCTTGTATGGGAGCAAAAAACGACCTTTTGCTGCTACTCGCTTTTATAGCAGGATTATTACCCTCCGAATGAAAGGCAGGGATAAATGATGGCGCTCCATCGAACATGTCACTGTACCAGGCAGACAGCTTCTGAAAATCCATCGGCTCCGTCAAGGCAGCCGTGACCAATCCTTTACCGCGTTCCAACAGAGGATGCTGAAGCTGAAACATCCCCCATACCAATCCGAACAAAGCCGCACTAGCCACAAGCTGCCGCAGAAAACGGACGCTAAACGGTACATGCACACGGTCATCCTCATTATGAGGCGGTCTAGACCCTGAACCGGCATACGAAGGAGGATAGACATCCGGTTGGCGAAGCTCCCTCTCCATTTTCTGCTTCCACACGAATTCCGGATCATTCCACCTCGGATCATAAACAGATTCATGTCGGACTGAATTCCGGCTTGCAGGCTGCAAATCTGAGTAAGCCACCGGCGGTAATTCTATCGGCTTGTTGGTCAATCTTTCTTGATTGGCCGTGAATTCCTGTAATTTCCTGATCTTTTCTAATCTCCGCTGGCGAACATTATCCTTATTGTCCATGGCTTGACCTCCTGTGAGGCAGGGCTTGTTTACTACAGCATATGAGCGGTTTGTACAGATTATGAGAAGAGTTCCCTTTTGTTCTCGATTAGAAAAAGGACGCAAAAAAACGAGCCCGGGCGGACTCGTTTTGCCTACTCTTTTATTCCTTCTTCATCGTATATCTTAACGCTCAAGACCATCCCGATACAAAGCATATTAATTAATAGAGATGTTCCCCCATAACTGACGAACGGAAGCGTAATACCTGTCAGCGGCATCAAACCGATCAGCATCCCGACATTCTCGAAGATCTGGAAAACGTACATCGCTACAACACCCACAATAATATAGGCCCCGCTTCTGTTCCTGCTTTGAATAGCAATCAGAATCATACGGTAGATCAGGAAGAAATACAGCATAAGCATGATAGCTGCACCGCGGAAGCCGAACTCTTCTCCAACCACTACGAAAATCGCATCCGAATACGCATAAGGAATGAAGTTGGAGTGAATCGAGCTTCCATTCAGGTAACCTTCTCCGCCAAGTCCACCCGAACCGATCGCCCGTAGGGAGTTCTCTGCCTGATATCTTAGGTTATAATTCGCTCGTTCCGGAAATAAAAATGTATCTACTCGATCAAACCAGTGTTTTTTAAAACCTAAATATTCGCCAAGATAATGCTTAAACAACCAAGGATACATGGAATAAAAATAGATCGCGACAATAAGGGCGCCTCCGATGACGACAAGCGCGAAAAGCGCATGAGAGTATTTCATATTCCCGATCCAGTACATCCCGATGAGAATGCCGATTAATATAACGGCGTTTCCTAAATCCGGTTGTACAAACACAAGACCGAAAGGAAGTAAGGTAATCAGACCCATCGGTATAACGTCTCTTATTAACAGGAGATCCTCTCCCTGCTTCTTGTGCAGCCAGGCTGCAAGAGCAATGATCAGGACCAGCTTCATCAATTCGGCAGGCTGAAAGGAAAAGTCCTCTGTTATCTTGATCCAGCCGCTGGATCCATTAATTACTTCAGCTGTTCTCCACACATAGACAAGCAGCACTATCGTAATTAAATACGGATAAAGGGAAAACCGGACCAGAATCCGGTAATCAAAAAAACTGCTGGCTACCAGAGCAATTAAGGCCATCACATAGATGATAATCTGTTTTTTCAGAGGAATATTGATCAAAGGATCACTTACATCGGCGCTGTGTACAAGTAGAGAACTTATAACCATAAAAACCAGCAAAATAAGAATGATGGTGTAGTCCAACTTTTTTAATTTTGCAAGCATGGGGCGATCATCCTAATTTAAAAAACTGTTTTAATTTGGTGAACATACCGGGTTTCTGCTCTAGCGGCATTAACGGTACCGATTCCCCGAGTATACGACGGGCCACATTGCGGTAAGCAATTGCAGCGCGCGAAGTCGGATTCATAACCGTCGGTTCACCTGCGTTAGCAGCTTTAATCACATGCTCGTCATCCGGTACAATCCCGAGCAGATCGATCGCGAGTACCGAGCAAATTTCATCGATATCCAGCATTTCGCCCTTCTTGACCATGTTGTGACGAATGCGGTTGATGATAAGCTTAGGAGCATGGATTTTCTCATTCTCGAGCAGTCCGATAATACGGTCCGCATCGCGGACGGCCGCATTCTCCGGCGTGGTCACCACAATCGCCTTATCCGCACCGGCAACGGCATTGCGGAAACCCTGCTCGATTCCGGCAGGGCAGTCGATAATTACAAAATCAAAATCTTTCTTAAGCTCCAGTACGATGTCCTTTACGCTCTCCGGGGAAACCGCATGCTTGTCTTTGGTCTGCGCAGCAGGGAGCAGATACAATTCCTCGAACCGTTTATCCTTGATCAGTGCCTGGGGCAGCCTGCAGCGTCCCTCAACGACATCCACCAGATCATAGATAATGCGGTTCTCCAATCCCATGACAACGTCCAGATTGCGCAGCCCGATATCCGTGTCGACCATACATACTTTCTTGCCCTGCAGAGCGAGTGCGGTCCCTACATTAGCCGACGTGGTCGTTTTGCCGACGCCGCCTTTTCCGGAAGTAACGACGATTGCCTCTCCCATGGTATTCACTCCTCAGCGATCCGATTATTGCGTACAAAACTGCCGCTTATGCGGTCCGTCTTTGTTCTATGCAAGCACCATGCGGTGCATTCCATTCAATTTGTCGATTTCCATATGACCGTCTTTGATGCAGGCATATTCCATGAAAGCCTCCTGGAACCCCCATTCATCTGGAGGACGGCTAATTACACTCGCAATACGCAGCTGAGTCGGACGCATATGAGAAGCCGCGATAATCGCTGTGTCATCTCCATCCGACCCGGCATGAGCCATACCTCTGAGTGAGCCCATTATGTAAATACTGCCGGTACACAGGATAGTACCCCCAGGATTCACATCTCCCAAATAAAGAAGATTCCCATCGTGCTGCAAAGTCTGTCCAGAGCGGATCATACCTTTGAGCACGGTGATCGGCGCTGCGGTTCCGGCAAGCGGTTCCGGTTCATCGGATTCAATGGATTGTATAAGAAGATTGCCCTTCTGTCCGATGATAGCCCGGATTTCCTCTTTTTCTTCATCGCTGACAATGCGCCTGCCAAGTCTTACATGGACATGCACGATGGGGCCTGTCAATATGCGGTCATGGGTGCTTTCCAGCTTATGCCGCAATTCATCCAGAACAGCCGCCAGCTCGCAAGAATCATCGAGAAGAAAGTTTAGGCCGTCTTTGACTCCCTTAATAATCACATGATGTTTACCAGCCGTCGTCATAAACGTTCCTACCTCCCACCCCATACAATTCGGCTTGCAGGCTGTGTTCTCCTGCCGGGGCGTATCCCGCAGGCAAATTTATTAATCCGCCTGAACCTTCTGACCTTGCAGGGCTTCCATCAGCTTCCGCATCGGAATATACACCGCAAGAGCAAAAAGCATATTGAATAACACGCTCGGCAACATAATATGGGTAAACGCAAATTCAAAGTCCATGTTCATAACATCAAATAAGCGGTATACCCCATACTTGGTCAGTTCGAACAACAGCACCCCGATCCCCATCATCAATAAGGTAGACAGGATCAGGCCGCTTTGCCTCCGGGGCATCATTCCCGCAATATAGCCAATCAAGCCGAAGCCGAAAGAATACACGCCGAGAATATGTCCGTAATAAACAAAATCATGAAGCATACCGAAGGCTAGACCATAGAGCAGGGCCGAATGCCGGTTTAAATAAAGTCCGATGTACAAAATAATAATAAGCATAAAATTAGAAGATATCTGAACGATATCCTGCCAGTTCTGAGGGATAAGCCAATGAATAAGAGACCCTTCCAGAATAAGCAGTCCCATTAAAATGAGCCAGAGCGAGTTACGAATCATGATCATTTCACCTCGGGCACTTCAACAATGAACACTTCATAGATGTGCCGGAAATCGGCGAATGGCTTCACAGCGACTTTGTGCGTAATTCCGAAGTCTCCGGGTTCACGGGAAACAACCGTTCCTACAGGAATTCCGCTCGGGAATACTTTGCCCAGGCCCGATGTAATTACGGTATCCCCAATTTCAAGCCTGTCATTGACATCTACCTGATTCATGATCAACAGGCCTTTCTCCTTATCGAAGGATTGAATCATTCCATAGGAGCCTTGGTTCTGACCTGATTTATACTCTTTTCCTTTAACCGTAGCGGCAATTGCTTTGGATTTGTTCGCTTGCGTATCGCTAAGATCGGTAAGAAGCTGTACGTTAGAGGTAAACTCGGTAACGGTCAGAACCCTGCCGAGCATGCCGTCCACGTTCATAACGGCCATATTCGGTTTGATCCCGTCTTTCTCACCCAGATTCACGGTAATCGTCCCGTTATAAGGATCGGGACTTGCAGCTATCACATCCGCAATCCGGTACCGGTAATTCGATACCTGTTTCTGCCGCTCTGTAAATTCCAGAGCTTCTTTATATCTCTTATTCTGGTCTTCCAGCGAATTCAGCTGCTGGGTAGCCAGTGCGTAATCGGTAAGCCTCTTCTTAAGGATCTGATTCTCCTCATGAATGGTCTTAAGTTTGCTTACGTCTTCAAAGAAACCTGAAACACTTGCAGCCGGTCGGTAGAACAGGCTTTGTGTCCAAGCGATGGAGTCTTTCAAAAATTTCTCCGGCCAGTAAAAACTAGTCCGACCGCTAAGCGTAAGACCCATCAGAATAAAAAAACAGATGAGTCCCAGCATTAGCACGATCAGCCTTTTGTTCCCCATGAATTTTAACAATTCAGCACCTTCTCACGTCGTCGCGATTAGACTAACGTCTGTACTTGGCGCCAGATCTTGCGCCTTTGAACAGATGAATATGGTCGAGAGCACGACCTGTACCGATGGCTACACAATCCAGAGGGTTATCTGCCACAATGACAGGCATTCCTGTTTCGCCTGCAAGGAGCTTATCCATATTACGCAGAAGAGCGCCTCCGCCTGTCAGCACGATACCGCGGTCCATGATGTCTGCAGCGAGCTCCGGCGGGCACTTCTCCAAAGTTACTTTGACCGCGTCAATAATGGCATTGACGGTGTCTGTCAAAGCATCTGTAATTTCGTCTGAAGTGACGGAAATTGTCTTGGGCAGACCTGTGACGAGGTCACGACCGCGAATTTCAAGGAATTCAGGCTGCTCCATCGGCAGCGCGGAACCCACTTCCATTTTGAGCGTCTCTGCAGTCCGCTCACCGATCATCAGGTTATACGTGCGCTTAATGTACTGGGTAATCGCTTCGTCCATTTCATCACCGGCGATCCGGATGGAACGGCTAGTTACGATGCCGCCGAGAGAAATTACGGCAACTTCGGTCGTACCGCCGCCGATATCCACAACCATGCTTCCGGTCGGTTCCCAAACCGGCAGATCCGCGCCAATAGCCGCAGCAAAAGGTTCCTCGATGGTATAGGCATCGCGTGCGCCTGCCTGCTTCGTAGCATCTTCTACCGCGCGCTTTTCAACTGCGGTAATTCCGGACGGTACGCAAACCATCACGTTAGGATGCCTTTGGAACATAAAGCGGTCTTTCTGTGCCTGGCGCAAGAAATAACGGATCATTGTAGCCGTTGTTTCAAAATCGGCAATAACGCCATCTTTCATCGGACGAATCGCACGGATGTTGCCCGGAGTCCGGCCGATCATTTTCTTAGCATTGTCGCCGACAGCCACAATAGTTTTGGTATCCGTACGAATCGCAACGACCGACGGTTCCCTCACTATAATGCCTTTTCCTTTTAAATACACCAATGTATTGGCAGTACCCAAATCGATACCTAAATCCTTTGTAAAGCCTCCGAACATAATAAAACGGCTCCTTCCCAAAATCCATCTTCTCTCTGATTAGCTGCTCAACAGGCAGCAAAATACCGACGGTTTATTGTTTTCGTCATAGTTTTCGTATTCATTGTCGAAATTAGGGGTCTTTCTCGAACATAATCTCTATTATATTACATATGACCTTGCTCCTTCAAACTGACGTAGCGATCGTCACCGATGACCACATGATCCAGTACATCAATACCGATAATTTCGCCTGCTTCGATCAGCCTGAGAGTGAGTTCAATGTCCTGTGGGCTTGGCGTAGGATCCCCGCTGGGATGGTTATGTACGCATACGATAGAAGCGCTGCTGCGCTGGATGGCAGCCCGGAAAACTTCCCGCGGATGTACAATGGAGGCATTCAGAGTGCCGATAGACAGCGTTTCTCTGCCGATGATGTGGTTCTTGGTATTGAGGAACAAACAAACGAAATGTTCTTTCTGCAAATATCGCAATTCATCCTTCAGCAAGTCAAAAACATCAAATGGAGAGCGCACTGTCGTAGTCTCATCCATCCGGGTCCGCGAAATTCGGCGGCCGAGTTCAATTCCTGCCATGATCTGCAGTGCCTTGGCATCGCCGATGCCTTTGATCCGGGTGAGCTCCTCTCTGCTGGTCTCAACTAACCCGCGTAAACCGCCGCTTTCGGACAATATCCGCTGAGCCAGACCAAGTGCAGATTCAGAATAAGTTCCGGTACGCACCAGAATAGCAAGCAGCTCCGCGCTGCTGAGCGATGAGGCCCCTACCTGCATCATTCTCTCGCGCGGCCTCTCTTCGGACGGAATCTCGCGCAAGGTGACAATTGATGATATCATATATTCCCTTCTTCCGGTATGTAGTTTACGAAATTCCTGATATTCCCTAAGCCGGAATTCTCTATGTATCCGGGCAGTAAAATAGTCTTTTGATAAAAAGAACGAACCAAAGAAAGAGAATAAGCTTGCAGGGGCTTCTATGTAACGACGAAGCAAGCCGCTTGAAAGTCTGCAGCATGAATATATTTTGTTACTGCGCCGCAATAGAAACAGAATAATTTGTCGTGCGAGATTGCTTTTGCAGAAGGTGTGTACCAAGGAAGTGCCTGAAAAATAACGGCCGTGGGCATGTCCTTACGCTTGTTACAGATAAGTCGCAGCTAGCCTGTGAGCTTACTGTGTGAGTATTTTGTGGGAACAGTTTTACGGGAGTAGGGTTTGGGTTTGGGTTTGGGTTTGGGTTTGGGTTTGGGTTTGGGTTTGGGTTTGGGTTTGGGTTTGGGTTTGGGTTTGGGTTTGGGTTTGGGTTTGGGTTTGCGTTTGGGTTTGCGTTTGGGTTTGCGTTTGGGTTTGCGTTTGGGTTTGCGTTTGGGTTTGCGTTTGGGTTTGGGTTTGCGTTTGGGTTTGCGTTTGGGTTTGGGTTTGGGGAGTTGCATACGGAAGGACTAGCTGCCTCTGCCTGACAGGAGCAGGCATACAGCACGTGCCCGCTCGTTAAGTCAGAAGGTTTAAGAAATAACGGCAGGCACCGGTTATAATACTGCGTTCTTCTCGGATTGGTTTAACTTGCGAAGCATACTTCCAATCGTAACGCCTTTGAGATAGTGAATCATATTCTGTTCAGCTCCATCGAGCATTTCATCCATAACGTTCTGCATATTAGCAGAAATAACACAATCGTCATCTTCATTACCTGAACACCAATGGGGCTTGAGTGTTCCTAGGGAGGTCAATGTGTAAATGTCCCCCAGAGTAATCAGGTCCGGGTCGCAGTTAAGGATAAACCCTCCCCCGCAGCCTTCTTTGGTCCGGACATATCCTGCTTTGCGCAAACAGCCCATAATTTTACGGATACGCGCAGAATGTGTCGAAACATTAAGGGCGATATCGTCACTCGAAGCCATATGCTCCGGCAGATGGGCCAGTAGCACCAGACTGTGAACCGCGATCGTAAACTCACTGTTCATGACAAAAGCACCTCCTTCTCCTGATGTCCTCCTTATTGTACCAGAAGCGGGGGATCTTGAAAACGGCCGGAACGACTCCGCATGGCTTTTATAGGACCATAATCCCAAAAGGGATGAGCATGTCGCTCAGCAGGGAGACCGGCAAGCCTACCACATTGAAATAATCCCCCTCGATTCCTTCTATCAATGAAGCCCCGATTCCTTGAATTCCATACGAACCGGCTTTATCCGAAGGTTCTCCCGTGGCGATGTAGCGCCGGATTTGGCCCGCATCCATCGGTTTCATATGTACACTTGTTCTCCGGTGACGGACTTCTCGCATGCTCCCGTTCACACGAAGACAAGCTACACCGCTGTAAACCTCGTGCGTCTTTCCTTGCAGTGAAGAAAGCATCCGGAAAGCATCCTCTTCATCCACAGGCTTGCCCAGCACCTGTCCCTCCAGTACCACAATGGTGTCCGATCCGATAACCACGGTCTCCTGGTCGTGCGGACTGGAGTGAAAACGCCCGGAGACTGCCTCTGCTTTGCGGATTGCAAGCGCCTCTACAATTTGCGGCGGAGTCAGACCCGGAGTAACACTTTCGTCAACATCACTCACTACAATTTCAAACGCAAGCCCCATCCCTTGTAACAGTTCCTGCCGCCGGGGCGACGAAGAAGCCAAAATGATCCGTGGTATGGTTGTACTGGTTGGTCTCTGCATTTCATCCATGAACTAAAGCCTCCCGAAAATTTGTGACAAGTTAAATACATGCAGCCTGAGAATGCTCTTAGGCTGCCTTCCCGACTATAGCGGCCTGGTAGCCAATAAACGGTGAAAACCGCTATCTATTGCTTATACTTTGCGGTACAGCCAGAAGGCAGCAGCCAATCCGAGGATACTGCACAAATTCAGCTTAATTTGAAGATTGATGTCGTAACTGATCACCTGGAGATCTGCCCGAGGCTGCCAGACAATGCTTGTCGATTGGGTGAGGAATGACAGGGCTTTGACAGGAGCCAGCAGCTGACCCGTTATAATGCCGACAATAAGACCGATGATCAGAAATAAGATAAGGGTGAAGCCATTTTTCTTCATTCATTACCCTCTCTTCCCTTGTTTCCCCATAATTATACGGAACCTCCTGACTACGTTCAATCCAAGAAAACAACAATTTGTAACATATTTCTTGCTTACGGCACTGGTAAGTTCCTGTACAATTGGAAACGGGAGGGGAATTCCAGATGAGAAAAAGCAGCAAACTCCTATGGCTGACCCTTGTGCTTCTGCTCGTTTTCCCTTATGAAGCTATGGCCTACAAAGTAGTAGTAGACCCTGGCCATGGCGGGAGCGATCCGGGAGCCATCGGTGTAAACGGTTTGAAAGAAAAGACGGTGAATCTCGATATTTCACTGAAACTCCGGGATGAATTGATCAAAAAAGGAATCGGAGTGGTCATGACACGATCGGACGACCGTTACTTGACACTTGCCGAGCGAGTGGAATTCACAAATGCCCAAAAAGCAGATATTCTCGTCTCCGTGCATGCGAATTCCAATCCAAGCTCATCACCGGGCGGTTCGCAGGTGCTCTATTATGACAGCGCTTATCCGCAGTCAAGTTATCCAGCCAGCCCTGAGATGGAAGCACTCACACCTTACAGTAAGCAGCTCGCGCAAAAAGTGCTGAACTCCGTGCTGAAGCAGACCGGTCTTAAGGATCAGGGGCTTGTCCCAAGCGCTGTCTATGTGGTCCGCAAAGGTACGATTCCAAGCGTACTGGTAGAGACAGCGTTTCTGAGCAACTCCAAGGAAGCTGCAATGCTTGCAGATTCCGCTTTTCGCCAGAAAATGGCCAAAGCGATTGCGGACGGTATCGCTGAGTTCCAGCCGCCTGTTTTTGCAGATACGTCGGTCCACTGGGCTAAAGACGCTATCCTGCGCATGAAGAACAAGGGCTGGATGGAGGGAATCGGGAATCTGTTCGAGCCTAACCGCGCTTTGACACGTGCCGAATTCGTGACCGTGATGGACAGAGTCTTCCATCTTGACGGCCTGACTTCAGACGGTCCTGATAACGAAGTGCCTGTCTTCAGCGATTTAAAAAGCAATCATTGGTCCTACACGGTCATGTCCAAAGCCGTCCGACTCGGACTGCTGGACGGATACGAGGACCATACGGTTCGTCCGAACCAGCCGATTACGCGTGGAGAAGTAGCAGCCGTTTTTCAACGGCTGCGGCAAATGACCGGCGTACCTACTCAGACGCCGCCAAGCGGCAGCCTTGTTTTCAATGATGTGCCAGCCTCCGCCTGGTATGCGCCAGCGGTTTTTACACTTAAAAAAGCAGGCATCATTGATGGCGTGACCAACACCGAATTCAAACCGAACCGTTACATATCCAGAGCGGAAATTGCCGCAATGATGGACCGATACGCTACAAATCAGCCATAGAATACAACAAGAAAACAACGCCTGGACATAAACAGACCAGGCGTTGTTTTCTTGTTGTAGAAGCAAGTCTAACGGCTGTTGGTTCTGGCCGTTGCAGTACTGAACTCTGCGTAATTTCACTACTGCTTAATTTCGCTTAAGCCCCTCTGCGCGGATAAACGGCCGCGCCTAAGCCGAAGCTGCGGTCAGCAGCTTCATCAGCTGCTTCTCGGCGACGACGTACTGCATCAGCGCCTCCTGCGCCTCCGCAAGAAGGCCGGCAGCCGGCGCTTTGGCATAGTCGCCGAGCTTCGCTACCGCCCGGCCGAGAGCGGCATTCATCGCGTCGATCTGCGGCTTGGCCGCGTCGGGGACGCCGGCTCCGACCGCCGGCTGCAGTGCCGCCCACGTGCTCCGGGCGGCAGTCAGCTGCTGCAGCGACGCCGCATCGAGCGCGCCCGGGGCCGCTTCCGCAAGCTCCGCTGCGGAGAGACTGCCGGCCGTGCCCGCCAGCTTCGCGCCCTGCGCGAGGTAATCCGCGAGCGGCTGGGCGCTGCCGCTCTTCCAGAACACCTTGCCGACAGCAGGAAGATCCAGCGGCTTCGCGAAGACCTCCATCTTCTTCGCGGCAAGAGCGTTCTTCAGCTTGGCGGCGTCCTCCTTGCTCCCGGCGACACCGACGTACACCGTCGTCTTGGCCCCGGGCTCCGCAACCGCCGCAGCGCCCTTGCTCCGCGCGTCGGAACGCGCCGTCTCCGCGCTCTGCGGCGTGCTGAAGATGCCATGCTGCAGCACCGTGTAGGAACGCGCAGGGATTGACACAGCAGCGGAGTTGCCGCCTACCGGCGTCAATGCTGTGCCGGCGGCCCCCGCGGCCGGAGCCGTGACGCCAGGAAGGGCTGCAGAGTCTTCCGGCTTCTGCGTCGGCGTGGTGACGCCGCTGACCGGCTGAGAGGTTACGACCGCAGACTGGCCCACGTCGATAGAAATCGGCTTCTCACTGTTTCCCGAGAACATGGATAACACAAAATAGCCAAAAGCTGTGCCGGTTACAAGCGCGCCCGCTACGGAGGTCGCCACCTTCAGCCAGCCTCCTTTGTCACCGGAACGGGCATAGCGGACTCCGCCAGTCCCCGGCTCATCCCAGTGCAGCCGGTTATACGGATCTTCATAAACGGGCCCCCGTTCTTGAACTTCTTCATACGGAACTGGACGGCGGTGACTTTCTGTATGGAGCTCATACTTTTCAAACTGCAAATCCCGTCTGTTTTCCCTAGAAAAGTCAGGCTCATCATCTTCATCTAAAGCTTCCGGCGCATAAGATGGCGCTAATTCCTTGTTCTCTTCCTTTATTTTCTTCTCGTTCACGGGATAAACAAAATCAGTATCCGTTTGCCTGTTGTGAGCTTCTATTCTGTCTTGCTTATGAGAAGCCTCCCGGCCCGAAGAGACAGGTTCAGAACTATCCCTGTATTTCTGCTCCATTTCCCATTCGTACGTACCGAATTCCGGCTTTCTGTCCCGAGCTGCATATTCATACCGATCCCCCGTCAAGACCGGATCTTTACTTCCTGACAACCCCGGTTTATTCTCTGCGGAGGTACGAGTTTTTCCACGCCTCTGATCCTGTGCTTCTTGATCCGCAGGGTTAGATTCGCGAATGAGCCGGGCGATACGTTCTGTTTCCTCATCAAAAGGGCTCTGCCAGGATCCAAAGTCAGAAGTAAATTCATTCAATCCTTCATGTTCATGCGCAGGTCCTCTCCTGTGTTTGCCGGTGTCAGCACCCCCGTGCCCACCTCCGGCGTCCGGTGATACGGTATTATCCTCCCTCCAGAGCGTTTCGGATACGGAGAACTCCTCTCTTGTCAGAGGTATAATTTTGCCGCCTGATTTATGATCTTTATGTTCCGGGCGGTCATATTCCTCATCCATCCGGTACGTAATTCTCGCTTTATTCATGATCTTCCTCTCCTTATGACTGTTCTGCTATGAGTCTATGAACCGCAAAAGGAGAATATGCCTATCGCTTGCACAAGATTGATAGATTTGTGGTCCGTCACCGTACAGAGTCCCTCAAACACAAAAAAGCTCCCCTTCATCCGAAGATGCAGGAGAGCTTGTGAGTCATATATACAGTTACCTTGCAGACCGGAGTTTCTCCGGATTATTCTTCGTAACGGGCACGCAGAGTCTTAGCTAGACCATCGGCCGTTTTCCAGATGTCGCCTGCGCCCATCGTAATCACAAGATCCCCCGGCTTGACGCGTTCGGTCAGGTAAGTCTCCGCTTCATGGCGGGTCGGGATGTAAGTAACATTCGGATTGCTGTTCTTACGGATCATCTCAACCAGCTTCTCGGAGGAGATTCCTTCGATCTGTTTCTCTCCCGCAGGCGAGTAGATGTCCGTAATAAGCACTTCGTCCGCTTCTTTAAAAGCATGACTGAACTGCTCGAATAAGTAAAAGGTGCGGGTATACCGCTGCGGCTGGAACACAGCAATTAGATGCTTGCCGGTTGCTTTGGCAGCGCTGATCGTCGCTTCGATCTCTGTCGGGTGGTGAGCGTAGTCGTCAATGACCAGGATGTCATTCACCTCGCCAAGCACCTGGAATCTGCGCTTCGCGCCGCGGAATTCCTCAATGGCAGCGGCTACCTGCCCGAAGGTCAGTCCCGATTCCATACACGCAATCAGAGCGGCCAGCGCATTGTAGACATTGAAACGTCCGGGTACCGACAGACGCATCCTCCCCAGTGTCTCGCCTCCACGCAGTACGGTGAATGCGACTTTACGATCGCCAAGTTCTATATCCGTTGCCATGTAATCCGCCTCACGGTCGATTGCAAAAGTAACCGTCTTGCTGCGGATTTGCGGCACCATTGCACGCAGATGCTCATCGTCCAGACAAATAATCGCACGGCCGTCTTCACGAACCTGACTCAAGAACTGGGCATAGGCAAGCTTCAAATTCTCGAAATTCCCGTCATAGTTCTCCAGATGATCGGCTTCGATATTATTTACGATGGCAAGGGTCGGATGATACTGCAGGAAAGTTCCGTCGCTCTCGTCCGCCTCAGCCACTACATAGTCGCCTTTGCCCGCTTTGGCATTGGAGCCGATGTTCATGATTTCGCCGCCGATGATATAGGTCGGGTCTGTTCCGCAGCGTTCCATCACGAGTGCAATCATGGAAGAGGTGGTGGTTTTACCGTGCGCACCCGCAACGGCAATCCCTTTACGCTCATTCATGAGCCTTGCAAGCATCTGGGAACGGTGGATGATCGGAATATTCAATTCCCCTGCCGCAACCATTTCCACATTATCTTTGGATAAAGCCGTGGAGTACACGACCAGATCTGCGCCCTCTACGTTCTGCGCTTCGTGGCCGATAAAAACGCGGGCTCCTTTGGCTCTGAGCTTCTCGGTCAGTTCCTGCTGGGCAAGATCGGAGCCGGATACCTGATAGCCCATTTCGAGCATCACCTTAGCGATTGCACTCATGCCGTATCCGCCGATGCCGATAAAGTGTACGTGTTCTAGAGTATTCAATGTCGTTCTCACCATCCTTTTTCAGAGTCGGTCGTGTATAAGAGCCAAGAACGAACATCGGAGATCATATAGAGCGTGCCGGATACGACCGCCAAATCTTCCTGTCCCGTTCGCTGCTTTAACTGTTCAAGCGCCAGCTTCCAATCCGATTCCACTACGATTTCAATATCACGGTCTACTTGTAGTTCCTGTAGTGTTTCTTTGGCACGCTGGGCAAGCCGGGAAGCACTTTCTTTTTTATGAAAATCCGGTTCCGTAACAATAAGGGTATCCACCATTGGTAGTATATGCCTGAAATACCCGGGTTGATTCTTAGTGGACAACATGCCGATCATCAAATGAAGTTTCTTATACGTGTAAATATCCTCCAGGGCAGCTGCCAGGGTTTGCGCCCCTTCTGGATTGTGCGCGCCATCCAGCAAAATGCGGGGCGACTCCGACACCATTTCAAGGCGTCCCGGCCATTTGGTTTTGCTCATAGCTGCATACAAGTCTTCTTCTTCGACAATAAGCGCATTGTACTGCCGCAGTACTTCGAGTGTCATGAGCGCGGCAGCCGCATTCTTGAATTGATGCGCCCCGTCCAGCGAAACAGGCACATTCTCGATTCTGCGGAAAGGGCCGTTAAAATTCAGCCGCTGCTCACCCAAACCGGCAGATACCGACTCATAGCTAAAGTGCTCACCCAGCACATAGGCTGTCGCGCGCTTACTTTTGGCTTCATTCTTGAAGAGCTCGATAAGCTCCGGCTGCTCCACCGTCGTAATAAGCGGAACGCCCGGTTTGATAATACCGGCTTTCTCCATAGCGACTTTCTCAAGTGAGTCTCCCAGAATGTCCATATGATCATGACCAATGTTCGTGATGACAGATACGACCGGAGCTACTATATTGGTGCAGTCCAGTCTTCCGCCGAGTCCCACTTCCAGGACTACGTAGTCCGGGTATGTAACGGTCCCGAAATAAAGCAAAGCGAGCGCTGTGCAGATTTCAAACATCGACGGGGAACCGAGCTCCGTAGCCGCGATTTCATCCGCGACCGGTTTCAAGCGGTTTGCCAGTCTCAGCAAAGTCTCTTCTTCTATGTCTTGACCGTTATACTGTATACGGTTCGTAAACTTCTCCAGATATGGGGAGGTAAAAGAACCGACATCATAACCGCATTGTCTCAAAACTTGAGTTAAAAAGGCGCAAGTGGAGCCTTTGCCGTTCGTTCCGCCTACATGAATGAACTTCAATCTGCGATGAGGATGGTTCAATTTCTCCATCAGCAGCTCCATCCTCTGAAGTCCCGGTTTGATTCCGACGGGAATTAAACCATTAATCCAGTTTACCGCTTCGCTATACTGCCTGAACGCGGGAATGGCTGTTCCTTGTTCTTCCATCATAATCATCCCTTTAGTTGATATGAATCGCGGTGCCTCCGCCGTTAAAGGGCGTCATGCACCGCGATTATAAAAGTGTTATGCGCTATTCTTTGAGCTCGGCCAAACGAGCCTGTACTTTATCCCGTTTCTCGGCATAATCGGCCATTTTGGCTTTCTCTTCTTCAATAACTTTGGCTGGAGCCTTGGCGATGAAGCCTTCATTCGAGAGCTTCTTCTCAATCCGGCTGACTTCGCCGTTCAATGTCTGGATTTCTTTCTCCAGACGGGCGACTTCCTGGCCGATATCGATTAAGCCTGCAAGCGGGAAGAACAGCTCCGCGCCTGTCACTACAGCGGTCATAGCCTTATCCGGCGATGCAATATCCATGGAGATGCTCAGCTCGGAAGTGCTGCAGAAGCGGCGGATGTATTCTTCGTTGCGCGACAGAATCGTCTGCGCGTCCGGAGTAGACGGTTTGACGAGCAGCTCGACTTTCTTGCTCATCGGAACGTTGACTTCCGCCCGGATATTCCGTACGGCACGGATCACGTCCATGAGCAGTTCCATCTCGCGCACAGCATCGGCAGCTTCGAACTTCTCGTCATAAGCCGGCCACGCTGCCAGCGTGATCGTGTCGCCTTCGTGCGGCAGATGCTGCCAGATTTCTTCAGAGATAAACGGCATGAACGGGTGAATCAGGCGCTGCGTACGATCGAGTACGTAAGCGAGTACGGACTGAGTCGTTTTCTTCGCCGCTTCGTCCTGACCGTACAGGGACAGCTTACTGAATTCGATGTACCAGTCGCAAAGATCATCCCAGATGAAGTTGTACAGCAGACGGCCGGTTTCGCCGAATTCGTACAGATCAATCAAGCGCGTCACTTCACGGGACGTTTCGTTCAGACGGTGCAGGATCCAGCGGTCTGCCGTTCCAAGCTCCCCGCTAAGATCGATGTCCGCCGCGGTGAAGCCTTCCAGATTCATCAGCGCAAAGCGCGATGCATTCCAGATCTTATTCGCGAAATTGCGAGTCTGCTCTACGCGTTCCATGCGGAAGCGCAGATCCTGGCCTGGCGTGCTGGAGGTGGAGAGCATGTATCGCATGGCATCTGCCCCGTAGTTCGCAATAACTTCGAGCGGATCTACGCCGTTGCCGAGCGATTTGGACATCTTACGTCCATCCGCATCCCGGATCAGACCGTGCATCAGCACATCTTGGAAAGGAACTTGATCCGTAAATTCAAGGCCGCTGAAAATCATCCGCGCTACCCAGAAATAAATGATGTCATAGCCGGTAACGAGTACATTGGTCGGATAGAAGCGCTGCAGATCTTCGGTCTGCTCAGGCCAGCCAAGGGTAGAGAAAGGCCACAGCGCGGAAGAGAACCAAGTATCCAGGACGTCTTCATCCTGGCGGATATTTTCACTGCAGCAATGCGAACATTGGTGAGCATCTTCATGAGCTACGGTTACTTCCTGGCAGTCCGAGCAATACCATGCCGGAACGCGGTGCCCCCACCACAACTGACGGGAGATACACCAGTCACGTACATTCTCGATCCAGTTCAGGTAAATCTTCTCGAAGCGGTCCGGTACAAAGTTAACGCCGGAACCGTTCTTCTGAGCTTCGATTGCGCGGTCGGCGAGCGGCTTCATCTTAACGAACCACTGCGTGGACAAGTAAGGTTCCACGACGGCGCCGCTGCGCTCACTGTGGCCAACCTGGTGTATGTGCTCCTCGATTTTGACGAGGATACCCTGTTCCTGAAGATCCGCCACAATCTTCTTGCGGCAATCCGCGCGGTCCAGTCCCTGATACGGGCCTGCATTGCTGTTCATTGTGCCGGATTCGTCCATCACGAGAATTTGCGGCAGATCGTGACGCTTACCTACTTCAAAGTCGTTCGGATCGTGAGCCGGCGTGATTTTAACCGCACCGCTTCCGAAATCCTTTTCTACATACTCATCTGCAATAACCGGAATCTCGCGGCCCACAACCGGAAGCACGAGCATTTTACCGATCATATGTTTGTAACGGTCATCCTCCGGGTGAACGGCTACGGCTGTATCGCCAAGCATCGTCTCCGGACGCGTGGTAGCGACGGTAATCGAGCCGCTGCCGTCCTTGAGCGGGTATACGAGATGGTACAGGTTGCCCTGCACTTCTTTATATTCAACCTCGATGTCAGACAGGGCCGTCTGCGCTTTCGGGTCCCAGTTAATAATGTATTTGCCCCGGTAAATGAGCCCTTTGTTATAGAGGCTTACGAATACTTCACGCACGGCTTTGGACAAACCTTCATCGAGCGTAAAACGCTCGCGGGAATAATCAAGAGAAAAGCCCATTTTGGCCCACTGGTCCCGGATCGTATTGGCGTAGAGGTCTTTCCATTCCCAGACCTTCTCCAGGAATTTCTCGCGGCCCAGATCATGGCGGGATAATCCTTCCGCACGCAAATTCTGTTCAACTTTGGTTTGTGTAGCGATACCCGCATGGTCCGATCCCGGAAGCCACAGCGTATCGTAGCCCTGCATCCGCTTCGTACGGATCAGAATATCCTGCAGGGTGAAATCAAGCGCATGGCCCAGATGCAGCATGCCTGTTACGTTCGGCGGGGGAATAACGATCGTATAAGTCTCCGCATCCGGACGCTGGCCCGCACGAAAGTATCCGTTCTTGATCCAATAGTCGTACCACTTCTTCTCGCTTTGCGAGGGATCATACGTAGTCGGCATGGAAACCGAAGTTTTATCGTTTGTTTCTGCCATAGTCCATTTCCTCCATTTCAAATACCTGCACACTATTTAAGCCAACAAAAAAATCCTTCCGCCGCAAAGGACGAAAGGATGTGCTTCCGTGGTACCACCTTCATTTCACGCCCGTTCCGCGAGTAAAAGGAGACGGTGCATGACACTTGAGGCGCAGATAACGGTGCGGCCGGTTTGCGCTAATCGACTACCGTGTCCAGCACGGCAAAGCATTCACGCAAACAACTCCGGGGCGACTTCGTACGGCCGTCTTATCCCTGCGGAACCTTCCAGCGCTGCGGTTCCACTCTCTGAAGGGCTCGCCGTCTACTACTCCCCATCTACGTTGATTCAGTCATTGAGAACGATTCATAGTTAAGCATATAAATTACACTCTATGATAAACCAGAACTACCGATAACGTCAATCTTTTCGGCCCTGAAGCTACCTGTTTTCATCCTTCCCAACTTAGCATCTGTATAAACTCGCATCGTGTATTTTCATAGACGGATTTTATTACAAATGTTTGAAATAAAAATAATTGTATTATTTCATAAAAATACCAAAATCGAAACAATTAAATAGGGATAATAGTTATACTCACTAAAAAACCATTTTAGAAGGAGTTGTATTATGAACCGTGGTTCGAAACGAGTCCTCTTGTACAACGTGGAGGTGCGGGAATTACTTGGACGTAACTTAGAAAAACAACCACGAATTAACTTCCTAATGCTATTATCTAATATAAGGAGGTGATGTATTTGGATGAAAATTTAATAAAATTAATAGTGCCTATACTTCTTTCTCTGGTCGTTACAATTATTTTTAGTATGAGGAGTATTAGACATAGCCGCTTGAAATCGACATTATTATATACGGCTCTTATAAATGGTGTAATCCTGCTTGCAGGATTCTTATGGCTCTGGATAAGCGCTCCTGATGGACTTGCTCAGCTTGTTCAAGCGGGTATTTACGGGATTTCATTTATCATCATTCTGGCAATAAATATTGTGATTGTATTAATCGGCAAAAAAAATCAGTTTAAATTTCAAAACAAACAGCTTTAGTCCGGTGTCAGACCGGGCTAAAGCTGTTTTGTTGTCTCTGAGGAATGAGAGGGTTGTTGCGCGCTGAAATTTCATCATACCCAAGAATGCCGCCGCATAAACTGGTAGCGGTCATTTTTAAACCAAACGAAGGGGATGCTCATGCAAAAATGGTGGTGGAAAACCCGGTACACTGTTCGGGGCGTGCTTTTCCCGCTGATCTGCATACAATTTGTACGCACGCTGATCCTTCCGACGGGTCTGGACGTGTTTCTGTTATTTGTCCTATTTCTCGCTTATCTCGGTTTTCTGTTAGACATGTATTAAAGACGCCAAGGGCGCTTATTAATGAAGGAACCGTTCAGCCGCTCCGTACAACAAGGTCAATGGTGCTTCTTGACAGCGTAAAAGGAGGTGCCTTTATTAACCGGCACCTCCTCCGCTTGTCATACAACACATGAACCCGAATTTTCCTCGTGCTGCTTCTATAAGAGACGCGTCTCTCGCGCCCTTCAGAATCCTCAAATTAAACAGAGCCGCTCACGAGGCGCCCCCGGTGCCATACCGCTTGGCGCTCCGCCCTTCGCGCCACCGCTTCGGCGGAGCAGCTTGCATGGACCAGTACAAAGCTGGCCGTATCGCCGGCCTTAGGCCATACCTGCTCACCGTCTTGATTCAGCGGTGTTATCCCGCCTGTAATCAATCCGAGAGACCGGGACAAGGACCATTCATCCTGGTACCCGTACAATTCTGCGTACCGCCCTGCTTTCTCCAGTTGATCTCCATTCCCAAAAGGTGACCAGTGATCCGTAAGGCTGTCTGTTGCCAATTTGACGGTAACACCCTGGTCAATCAGCATAGGAAGGGGCATCGCCGTTCTTCCGATCGGTACCGTTGAAGCGATGGACATGCCAAGCGCCGCCAGCCTTCCGGCTATTTCTTGCGCTTCTTGAGGCTCAGCGCCTGCAAACCAGAATGCGTGGCTGATTGTGACTTGCCCCTGTAGTCCAGCTTCCTCGGTCAGATCAGCAAGTCGCATCAGTGTATGCTTGCCCGCGTCTTCGCTATCGTGCAGGTGAATATCAATACCGGCTTGATGCTGAACCGCTAATTCAACCAGGGTCTGCAGTGATTTCTCGATATCCCCATCCACCGTGTGCGGATCTACTCCGCCTACATGTGTCGCCCCCTCGGCCAAGGACTGTTTGACCAGCTGGGCAGAATCCGACCGGAGCAGTCCATGCTGCGGAAAAGCTACAATTTCCGATGAAATTTTGCCGGAGAATGTATCCAAAGCCTGCACGGTCGCCTCTAACCTGCGCAGACCGCTGACCGGCTCGATATTGCAGTGGCTGCGTACATGTGTTGAGCCCAATCGTTGAATAAGCGCCAGAATAGCTTCCGCTTGTTGTCTCGTGAGTGGCAGCAGCTTAGGCAATAATGCCTTCTCTTCCTCAATCCGCCCGAAGATGCCAGGTACCTGCTTGACCGCTTTCCACGGGCCGCCGTAATACGTTTTATCCAAATGAATATGTGCTTCTTCGAAAGAAGGGAGCAGCAGCAGCTCTTTACCGTCATATTTCGGAAGATCACTCGCAGGAAGCGGCTGTGACCGGATCACTTCAGCGATTACACCGCCCTCAATCCGAATGTGACAAATCTCCGTGTCTGTGCCTGCTATTTGTCCATCTTCCATGATATAGCCCTGTTCTATTCTTACATTCGTTAACCAGTAGGAAGCATTTAACATACCACCCCGTCCTTTCTTAACTATATAAAAGAGACATCATTAAGCCCCGGCATCTGCCAATAAACGTTCGATCGCTGTAAAATGATGCGCTTTTGCATGTTCCAGCGGTGTAACCCCATTCTTATCCGGGATCGTCACATCCGCACCGTGCTCAATCAGCAGCCGGATGACCTGCTGCTGATTTTCCCCGCCGTCACTCAAGACAATCGCTTCCATTAATGCCGTCCATCCCAGATTATTAACATGATTGACGTCAACCTCCGAACCCGTAAGCAGCTCCCGGACAACGTCTACATAGCCGTGTTCCGACGCAGGTATAAGCGCTGTTCCTCCATAGCGGTTCGTGATCGCCGGATCTGCTCCGGCATCGTTTAATATCTTCACGATTTCGAGCAAGCCTTCCGCGCCGGCGTATAGGAAAGGATTGTCCAGTTTGTGATCCTGCAGATTGATATCGGCGCCCGCTTCAATCAATGCCCGGACCGTATCTGCCTGGTTGCCGTGTGTGGCGGCAAGGATCGGTGTCCTTCCCTGCTCATCTCTTGTATTGATATCTGCCCCATCCCGGATTAGTTGCAATACCCGGCTCGTATCTCCGCTTTCTGCGGCTTCAATAATGGATATATTCATTGTCGACACATCCTCTTCGGCTAAATTTGCAGGCTGCTGACAACCTGCCAACAGCCAGATAACCATGGAAATGATGATTATACGCATGAAAGTCGCCCTCTTTCTTCTGAAGGTACTTGTATGGTACCATAGCCAGTACTATACGAAAAATATTTATAAAGTTTAGTTTCCATACTTTTATCGTTTGAATAGGAGACCTTCGCCCAATGGATATTCGCCAGCTGCGCTACTTCATAGCGATCGCGGAAGAGAAGCAAATTACCGCAGCAGCCCAAAGACTCCACATGACGCAGCCCCCGCTCGGACAACAATTAAAGACACTGGAGCAGGAGCTCGGAGTCCAGCTTGTGATCCGAACCGGTAAACTCTTAGAACTGACCGATGCCGGTCAGGCCTTATACAAACATGCCATTCACTTAACCAAGCTCTTGGAAGAATCGCAGACCGAGGTCAAAGAAATCGGCATGGGAATACGAGGCAAGCTGACGATCGGAGTCAACACCTTGTCATCGGCCCCTTTGCCCCGTTTGCTGCGAGCTTTTAAAATCCGCTACCCCAAGGTTACTTATAAAATACAGCAGAATGAATCCAACCAGCTTCTCCGGCTCATGAGAGAACGCTCCATCGAGCTCGCCATCGTAAGGCTCCCGCTGGATCTGAGCGATTTTGAAGTGCTGCGGCTTCAATCCGAGCCCTTCTACTTCGTAACAGCTAATACCTTCGTGCCTGAAGCACGCGAATTCAGCTATGCCGATATCCAGCACTATCCGCTTATTCTGCCCAGTGCAGAAGGACTCGGACTCTATCGGAGCATCATGGATCAATTTGCCGGACGCGGTCTGACCGCCGATGTCATCGGGGAATGCTCAGATATCGTCACGCTGCTGGAGTGGGTATCTTCTGGTGACGGGACCACGATTATTCCGGAGTCCATCCTGAAGCTGCATCGCGGATACGAAATTCAATCCTTTGCCATCGCAGATAGCCAGCTGAGATTCGCCACCGGACTAATCTGGTTGAAGAATCGCTATTTAACCAAAACCGCGCAGCACTTCATCGAACTTATGAAAGAAATGAAACTGACGGAATAAGGAAATAAAAAAAGACGATCGGCTGTTACTCCGGTTCGTCTTGTGTTGCATATAGCATAAAAGAGCAAAACATATCTTGCGTTATGAGCAGAGAGCGCCTGCCTTACGCTCCAAACCTCTGTCGATACCCGCATTTTCTGCACAATTCTTCGACCGCTTCCCTGCGGGAAAACCCATCGACGAGATTATTTGCCCGCTCGCCCTCCACGATGTCAGCAAATGAAGTCTGATTAATGTTCCCCAGATTGATGACTCCTTCTCCATCCAGGCAGCACGGCACCACTGTCCCGTTCTCAAGAATGGCCGCCTGGCTGCGAAGTCCATGGCAGAAGCCTTTTCCGTCATCCTCCGGTGCTGTCAGACTTGGCCATTGGAATTCATAATCCTGGTTCAAATAAACATGATCGGAGATTCTCACCCCTCCGCCAGGTACGACCTTTTCTTCAATTTTGTAATCGAGTCCGAATTCCTTCTCTATCATTTCGAGTGTCTGGCGGTTCCTGCTCTTTTGAAGGTTGGTCGCGTTATCCTGCGTCAAATTCCAGAGACGGAAAGAAAAGATAACCTTGTGTTCCTCTGCCTCACGGACAAAGGAAAGGATCTCTCTCAAATATCCCTCGCGGTTAGTTGAACCCTCATGTCCGTCAAAACTGTGGAGCGAGAAGTTCATTTGCCTAAGGGCAGGCTTGCCCAGCAGTTTGTGCCGATTCTTCGCAATCAATGTTCCGTTCGTCGTGATATTGACCTTAAAGCCCTTCTCATGGCTAATATCCAGCAGCTCCCCGATCTTGGGATGGAGAAGCGGCTCCCCTTTGACGTGCAGATAAATATAATTTGTATAAGATTTGATCTCATCCAGCCTCTTAGCAAAGTCCTCCACTTTAATAAAACTCGCCTTACGTTCGGTAGGCGGACAAAAGGTACAGGCAAGATTGCAGATGCTGGTGATCTCTATGTAGACTTTCTTAAATGCTTTCAAGATGTTCTGTCTCCGTTCCATATGTCTATAATGTTAGGATATTTACTAGATCTCACCCAACATCGTAACATAGGAGGGATTGTACAGCTAGAGTTAAACCTTAACTGATCCAAGTCTCTTTCGATTCTTTAAGCTTCCATCTGTCGTTTTTAAAATAAACAATGCCCTTCACACCGACAGCCCCATCACCCGCTCTATATTTAGCGCCTTCAAAAATAAAATCATTCGTGGCATTGGATACGAAGTCAACGTTTTCAATTTTAAGAAGCACACCTTTTAAAACCAGGGTGTCGGGATTATACAAGCCTTTTTCTTTCAGTTCTTCATACGAAGCTTCCATAACTTCGACTTTATATTTTTCATGAAAATATTTTGTGATTTCTTCCTTATCCTGTCCGGTCAATTCATCCGAATTTTTCAAGTCAATCGCTATGAACTCCATCTCATTACTTAAGGCTTCGTCTTTTTCCATGATGGAATCCAGTGCGATGCTGTATATCTCTCCCAAATAATCTTGTGCTTTGATTTCATTCCTATTGCCGCAAGAGGCAAGTAAAAGCAAAGTTATAATCAACACAGCAACCTGTTTTATTCTCAAAATAAACACTCCCTTGCTGTAAGTTACTTTACGATAACAAGATCGGCTTACCGCCGTCAGCCAGCGCTACCTTTATATCCTTGATTATTCTTATAATACTATACATTTCCAAATTAACAATTCCTTTGCCTGACCATACCGTGTTGCTTGCCTTAGCTTGGCTTAGGTTAAGCATTTTGCCATCCTCTTTTTCCTTTTGGTAAAAACAAAAAAACGCGCAAGACCTCTTGGTCCTGCGCGCTCACGCCGCATGAGGCTAACGCAAGTAGCGCCAGCCCATCCTGAATAAATTGCTGTTGTGCTATAAATTTAAAAGCGCAGGGACTTCTTCAGGGAAATCCGTAAGGCCTAAACGGAAACTGTAATCATTTATACTAAAATGAAGTTGACCCTTTTCGTTATTTTCATCATAATGTATGCCTTTTGCAGTTAAATTTGTTTTGACCATCTCAATAAACCCGGAACTGCTTGCGCCAAAAGATACATTCATCTTCGGCGGTAAAGCAGTCATGGCAATCGGAATCCACTTCCGTTTTTTGGAAGCGATAACCGCATGAGCTGTTCCACTAATAGCAAAAGTAAAGTCATCGAATACTTTATCAAGTTTGAAATTGAAAATATCAACTAATAACTCTCTGAAATCAATTACACTATCGACCGGAAACCCAATTTCTCTAAGGTACAGTATCTTTAACTCGCCACCAGGAGACAGTATTCCTTCTTTAACATATGTATGCGTAATGATTTCGAGTAAATTGCCATCCCCGTCTCGGAAGTAAACATTCTTCCCCGTTCCGAAATCATCAATATCTCTGCCGTCTGGCCATTTCAAAAATGTAATACCAGTTTCACGCAGCCCCTCCACTACATTTTCAAATTCAGAAGCAGGTATTTCGAAGGCAAAATGGACAGGAGATAATGGCTCTGCAGCTTCTTTAAATGATAGTGTAAAGTATTCAGTCGGCTTGAAACATATTTCATTATCAGATTCATATACAATAGGGAGTCGTAACTGGTCATGATAAAATTGTTTGATACCTTGTATTGAAACCGTATTTAATTGAAGTTGAGCGAAATGCGTAATCATGAATTGTCACGCCCCTTTTCCGGAAAATGAAAGACTCAAATTTTATATACTTAGTATACATTTATGTTTATAAAGTAGCAATATTATTAATTGAAGTATATGTCCGTTAGCTGCGATTTACTTTAGGCCTCTATCAAATTCTGCCCCTGTCAGAATAAAAAAAGATGGTGCCTGGAAGGTCACCATCTTGGAGCACAAACTTATACGGCTTGAGCCTATTCTTCTTTATAATCAATCTTTGTATCGATTCCGATCGTGTTGGTCTCACTATCCCAAGTAATGCCGATGTTGAACGCTTTGGCGATGTCACGAAGCTTCAAATAGTTATTACCGTCAATGTTATAAGCAACGATTTCTATTTCTTGACCATCCAGATACATCTTAGAATTTGTTGGTTTGGCCTCTTTAGAAATCGGATTGTCCGATAGTGCAAGTTCTCCGCCGGCAGTTGTATAGGCTTTGCCCGATTCAAGATTTATAGCATTTTTGGCATCGTCCCAGCTTACCTCAAAATTCTTATCGGTTCCATTCACAACCATAGCAAGATCACGAAGCTTGAAATAGTTGTTATCGTTTATGTTATAGGCTTGGAAAGCTATTTCTTTTCCGTTGACCAAAACCTTGGAAGCTGTTGGTGCAGCCAAAGCTGCATCCTGTTTAACGGTTTCACTTGCCCCGGCTTTATCTACAAACATAAAATTCAACTCGTTAACTGAGAAGATACTATCCCCATTTTCATTCTGAACAAAGAAATCAAATCGATAGGCGGCTTCCGTGGTCACCTCTGGCTTCAAATTATACATAAAGCTGCCATCAGCAGAAAAATCTCCGTTAACATTATCCATTTGTCCCCACAGGACGTCACCTGGATAGGAGTCTAAAGTCTTGGCACTTTTATCCGTAGTGATAACTTTAAAGATAGTATATGTACCGTCGCTATTCTTTTCCGGTTTTTCCATGACAACAACATTACCTTCAAAAACATCTTCTTCAGATTCCAGCTTAACTTGTTTAATCTCAACAAAGTTAGGAACCATTATTTTGTAACCGGAATTTTCATCAACCAGATCAAAAGTCTCCCCTTTAAATTCCTCGGCAGAAGCATTGATTGATGCAAAAACTGAAATTACTAAAGCGAAGATTAGCGTAACCGAAACTTTCTTAAACTTCCTGCGCATTGTTTCATCTCTCCCATTTCCCTTTTTTACCTGAGGAATGCTCAGGCTTCAAACTTATAAATTTTTACTTTCCAGATTATTATAAACAAAGTATGTTCAAAAATCCATTTAATATATGTCTATTTACCTAGTTATTCATGAAATAAAATAAATCTTAAGTCCTAATTTTTATAATCATGAAAACTCTATGCGTTTAACGCTGAACCGGAATCGAACTGGACTCGTTTGGCTTTGACTAAGGCGAAGAGCATTACCATAGCGACAAAAGCAAAAATCGCACACCATAGATAGACGTTGCGGTATCCGAACGCATCCGATAGTAAACCGAACAGCAGGAATCCGAGCAAGGAGCCGATTTTGCTTGTGTTGGAATAGAGAGCCGTTGCTGTACCGGGCATTTCCGGTATGAAGTCCTGGAAGTAGGTAATAGCAATGCCGCTCGTAATAGAAATGTATGCCGCGCTGAGTATCTGGATCGGGAATATATGCCAGATTTCAGTGGCGAAGAAGATCGCTCCAAAGTAAGCGAAAGCGAGCAGAGAGCCTAGACGAATCAGGTTATCGCTCTTGATCCGCAATGCCAAAATGCCAAATCCAAGCATAAAAGGAATTTCGAATACTGGCGGAATGCTGAATATGATACCGATATCCTTCTCCTCACCGTTCAACACTTTCGTTACGAATTGAGCCATATTCAGCGAGCCGATCGTGTTCGCTACTGAAATCAGTGTGAAGGCAATCAAGTTAACAAATATAAACGGTTGGAAGATGACCTGCCGCAGAGGGACCGAAGCTTGCGGTGGTTTGGGTGCGGCTTTTTCCTTGGATGTCTTTTTGAGAGAAAGCAGAACGATCCCTACAACGATGATATAGCAGGAGGCTGCTACCAGGAACATTCCTTTGAAACCGAAATATAGCAGGACATAAGCCGCGATGGCCGGACCTACGGTCCAAGAGAGGGCAAATAGAACTCGCAATATATTCATATAAAACGGAATCTCTTTGGCAGGCAGTTTAGCCTTCACTAATACCTCCCGTCCGTAAGCAAAAACTTGTGGAAAGGTGGAGGACGCTATACCTAAAAATATGGCAGAGATGGCGAGAAGCACATAATAGTTGCGGGAATAGGCAAAACCGATATACCCGATTGCTCCAGCGAGAGCACAAAGAATTAGAATCATCTTACGATCAGATGCACGGTCGGACAACTTGCCGATATACGTACTAATGCCAACACCGCAGAGCGTGGATACCATCATAAAAACACCGAAAGCCGTATTGCTCATACCGATTTCATCAATCCCGAACATGGAGTTAAACGGCAGTACAAATGAGAAAGCGATTCCAAGAAAAACATTTACCAGCAAAATGACAGGAAAACCATCAATACTCATTACAGATTGTGTACGATTTCTAACTGCAGCCAAAAAGTTACTCATCCCATCCCCCACCTTTTCTCTATCTAATACAATATTTTGGAATTAGTTTATCGTACAGTAATGAATAGTTACTCGTAAAGTTGCTTAATCAACGAATTTTTACCGCCAACAACTGGCGTGTCTGAATGAAACTGCCTTAAGTTCACCCCCTAGGCAGGAAGAAACATAAATATTAAGTAAAAAAATTATTATATAAAAAGTTTCTCTAGAATTTATCTGAAATTTATAAGTAAGATGTACGTCAGATAAAATTGAATGGAGGAAATTTTATAAATTATAACGAGGAGTGTCTTTTCGCATAAATGTCTGGAAGACGATATACCGCCTGTCCGGACAAGTACAGTCCTTCATTTTCAAACTAACCGGATTGGGCTATAATCATAAGGGTATGAATGGGAAAAATCTTGTTCATATCCTGGTTTTTATACATAAAAATCCACCGCGAAGGAGCCTGAAGATGAAAAAAAAGTTTTTATCCATACTCATGGCCATTGTCATGGTCCTGTCTGTCAGTGTATCGGCGTATGCTGAAAAAACGCCGCCGGCGACAAGAGGAGATCTTGTTGCTGCTTTGCTAAAGGCTGCGGATGCCTACAACTCCGGCATTTCGAAAGAAGCCGTTATTGAAGGCTATGAAGACGGAGATTTGAGAGAGAAGGATCCAGCCAGGAAGGTTGAAGCCTTGATTATGTTAAGCAGGGCATTCGGCAAATTGCCGCAGCCGGTCGGAAATGATCTGCGTACCGGGACATTTGATGTTAAGTTCACCGATGTACCGGCTTGGGCTAAGGAAGATATCGACAAACTGGCTCAAGCAGGCGTGCTGACGGGTAAGTCTGACGGCACACTTGGCGTAAACGACACGATTACGATCCACGAGTTCCAAACCGTTATCGCCAGAATATGGGCGCTTAAAGGCTCTCATTTAAATGACGATTTTTATGAGTCCATCAATAAAGGGTGGCTGAATAAATCGACCATTCCGGCCGGAGAAATCATGGGCGGAGGATTTTCGGAGCTGAGCCTGCAAAACGACGAAAAAATAGCGAAAATCATCAAGGAGCTGACCGGCAAGCAATTCGCGGAAGGTACTAAAGAACAGAAGCTTGCCGATTTCTATGCGGCGGCGCTTGATACCGAGAGTAGAAACAAACAAGGGTTAGAGCCCCTTCAAAAATATGTAGCGTCAATCGACGGGGCTAAAACTCTGGACGAGCTTGTTCAAGCAGATCTGGTCATGGAGAAAGAATTGGGGCTGAGCTTGCTGTTCCGCTTTACTATCATGGGCGACGCAAAGAACAGCAGCGAGAATGCTCTGTATTACACCGGATTAACCACAGGTCTGGATAAAAACAGTTACGTAACGGAAGACGCGAAAGCGAAGGAAGCCTATGTCCAATATATAACCAAACTTCTTGTGCTGACTGGCGAGAAAGAGCCGGTGGCGAAAGCCCGTGCCGAGAAAGTATATGAAATGGAGAAAAGCCTCGCCTCCGTCTCGCTTGAACCTCATGAACAAGGCGACGTGAATAAATACTACAATCCTTACACAATCGGACAATTCGATGACCTGCATAAAGAAGTAAATATGAAACAGGCTCTGGAATCGATGAAAGTCGGCAATGCGGATAAAGTAATCGTATTCGACGTGAAGCTGGCACAAAAAGGCGCGGAGTTTATGACGGAAGCTAACTTGGAATTGCTTAAGGCTTACTCCAAAACACAACTGCTTACGGCAGCGGGCAGTTTGTTGTCGGATGATTTCAGAGACGCAGCAGACGATTTTGCCGCAACATTGTATGGCGTTTCAGGGAAAAAGACGAATCAGGAACTTGCCGTAACCATGACGAAGTCCGCGATGGGCGGATACTTGGAGCAAATGTTTGCTGAGAAGCATTTTTCGCCGGAAGCCAAGCAAGATGTGGAGCAAATGGTAGACAAATTAATCGCTACGTATGAGAAAAGAATACAAGCGCTTGATTGGATGTCGGAAACAACAAAAGCCAAAGCGATTAAGAAGCTGGATACGATGATCGTGAAGATCGGTTATCCGGATAAGTGGGATACGACATTAGACAAAGTCGCTATCAAGACCTATGACCAAGGCGGCTCGCTGTTCTCGAACTTCTTCTCCGTAAACACGGCGGCCGTTGATAAATTGAAAGCCAAGCTGGGAAAACCGGTGGATAGAACGGAATGGGTAACCAGCGTGTACACAGTCAATGCTTTCTATAACCCGCTGAATAACGAAATTACGTTCCCTGCCGGTATTCTCCAGGCGCCTTTCTACGATATTAACGCTAAACCGGAAGAAAATTATGGGGCAATCGGGATGGTCATCGGCCACGAGATCAGCCATGCATTCGATAACAACGGGGCGGCATACGACGAGAACGGGAATGCGAAGAACTGGTGGACGGAAGAGGACTTTAAGAAATTCAAAGAGAAAAACCAGGAACTGATCGAATTCTACGATGGAATTGAGATTGTCCCGGGTGTACTGAACAACGGTCTGCTTACACTAAGCGAGAATGTCGCCGATTTGGGCGGATTGGCCGCGTCCCTGCAAGTTGTATCCGAAATGAGCAATCCGGATTACAAAGGGTATTTCGAAAGCAATGCGGAAATGTGGAGATTCACAACCACAAAAGAATTTGCAGTGCTCCTAAGTACAAGCGATGTCCATTCAGCCAATAAAATCCGGGTAAACCGCACGGTTGTGAACTTCCCGGAATTCTATGATACCTATGGAATTAAGCCGGGGGACGGCATGTTTGTCGCTCCGGAGGATCGGGTCACGATCTGGTAAAATAAGCACGCATAACGGTAATTAACGAATCGCGCCAGTTGAAAAAACCTGATTCCGGGTGTCTGTTGACACAAGGAGCCAGGTGATTTCACTGGCGCTTTCTTCACTTCGTTCCGGGTGGACAGGTCATGAGAGTGCCGCATTATTTGAGCCTGTTTGCTTATAAAGTGATCCCAGTCAGCAGCGATCACTTTCTCGTTATCTTGGAATCCATCTCTATTACTTCAAAAGGGAGACTGCGGTGAAATGATATCGGCATTTTTTAGTTGCTGTATCGCGGCAGAAATTTCTTTAATAAAAGAGTTCACATATCCCACATCCAAACATACCTTGGTTAAAGGACTAGAAAGGGGAAAAATCAATGTATTTGATTTGGGTGTTAATCGTGGGTGGATTGATAGGTTGGTTAAGCGGCAATTTTATTGGCAGGGATGTTCCGGGTGGCGTGCTGGGGAATGTGATTGCAGGGTTTATCGGCTCGTGGTTAGGTATAGAACTGCTGGGCGCGTGGGGACCGGTTGTAGGTGGATTTCATATCATTCCGGCCATTGTTGGATCTATCGTCGCCTTGCTGATTTTCTTTGCATTGGCCCGCGGGGGCGCTTTCCGTAAACGGTAGAAGCTTACGTATTCCGGGAAACGGTCTTGTGGTACGATTCTACGTGTATCACTAGGTATTAGAATTTAAGAGGCACCCAATGGGTGCCTCTTTGTGAAGGTCCCGGATGTTCCTATCAAGCTGATTACTTCCATCCGTTTACTAGAATGTAGCCACTCATACTGCGTAATGCCGTAATGTGTAGATGTATAGGATCTGTACCCCCAAAGATGGTTCGTCTTAACATCGAAAAATCGATTATGATAAATCACATAAAAAATAGATAGGATGAACTGAAACATTAATCCAGTTGCTGATAATCCATTTTAATTAAGATTCATAATGTACTGCGCCGTAGTTCATAAAAATACTGCACAATTGGATGCTTTAACTTCATTACCTCGGTCATGTTCAAAATCCGCTTTTTTCCAACCCGTCTGTCCACCAAAGCTAGAATATTCAACAAAATATCATTGCTCTCTAAGCTTTCTTCTATAGAAGTAGATAAAAACTTATTTGCTATAACGATAAAATTTGATTTACTTAATGAAGCCTGTGCCGACAAAAGCTCTTTTGCATATTCGGATATTTTTCTGTTTCTTACCATTACTTGTAGACGATCCTCCGGAACGTTCCCCTTGGTTTCTATTCGGATCGTTTCAATTTCTTCATGGTTGACAGGAATTTGGATATCGGAATCATTCTTAATTTCCAGCTCCGTCTGATACCATTTGATTAAGCCCGTTCTATCACTCATATTAAGTACGTTCTTTTTATCTACCGAAATATAACAAAGCCCTGCTTTATCAGGTAAATAACGGTAACTGGTTGCGCGGTACTCGACCCTGCCATGTAAGGCGGGACAGAGAAAACTCTCCAGTTGTTGCTTCAGTTTGCTCCAGGACATTATATCCTCCTATGTTCTCAATATTGGCTTCACTGATGACCTGCCAGTATGTTTACTGATTCTATTTCTACAACAATTTGTTTCTCTAATACTTGAATTTTCTCTACAACAGCATCCTGAAAATCTAAGAAATCAAAGTATTCATCGGTCGTGGAATATTTCCATACTTTCAACGTGCTTCACCACCATGGTTTACTGCCTTTTATCTGGATCCTTAATCCAGTCCCAAAATGCTTTCCCATAATGCATCGGAGCAGAAATAGTATCGTCTGGAATGAGTCTCCTTCTCTTTTCAAAAAAACGTTTCTTACTTTGTAGCATCTGTATTTCATTCGTGAAATCTAAAGTCTGTTTTAATTGCCTATCATAAACATCAACATTCTTTCACCATATTCATCTGATGTTATCACTGCCTTGTTATCTTTAGCAAAAAGCAAAAAATTATAAGATTCCCACCCCATGAGGTCCACCCTGTTTATAATTTTTCTTTTCATTCGCCCCAATCTATCTCATCACACTTATCAAATAAACGTTCAAAGTCCCCTGTGTTTAACAGATGTTCAATAACTTCTTCAATTCGATTGCGACTACATTCATCAACAAGAATCATGTCACTTCCCCAAAAGTACTTACCACATAAGCACTCGCCAGTTTGTTGATTCGTTCTAGCAAGCGTCTGTATGTTTGTATAGCTAAAAAAAGAAGCAACCCATCTTGAGCCATCTTCAAATGTCACATTTACATCCGTATTATCATCATGTATGTTCCATTCTCCTTCGGCCCACTGCTCCGCTTCAATCCAAATGGTATATGAATTACCCTTCAATTCATTACCCCCAATATTTCGTGTAATTTATTGTAGCATATGTGGGAATATCCAATAACTCTTTAATCTGTTCTATGTAAAATCGTGAAGCAAAGCTTCGAAGCTTCGAAGCTTGACTATTACACTAGTGTTACAGTTTATACTACCTTTGAGGTTTAATAAAAGAAATGGAAAGGTGGGAGACCTTGATTATAAAATCATTACCACCCTGGGCTATTCAATATTTGAACTACATTCAAGTTCCGGTTCAAGAGCCTTCTTATGACTATTTAACAATGATTTGCACTGCCCATCTAAATCGAATTCCTTTTGAAAACGTGAGTTCATTATTGAATTTCAAAGCGTACCACAAGCAAAAAAGGCTTCAGCAGGATGAGCAGAAGTTTGTGAAGCAACTCTTTCAGCATCATACGGGAGGAACATGCTATGTCATCAACAGCAGCCTCAACCAATTGTTGAACCGTCTTGGATTTCACAGCCGCTACGCTTTATTGGGCGGCGGTCACGTTGGACTGCTCGTCCGGCTCCCGGATGAACAAGAGGAAATGTACGTGGATTGCGGGAACAGCGCCCCATTTTTTGAGCCCGTTCGATTGGAGACGGATCCTAATCAGGTATCCCGTTTTGGCGGTATAGAAATTAGGCTGCGCCCGGGGGATGAACCCGGAACGTACACGTACCACAGAGAAGTCGACGGAAAGCCGCTTACCGAAATGAACTGGACGTTCGATATCCGCAAAATATACCGCTTCGATGATTTTCAAGAGGCAATCGAAAACTATTACAAGCCAAACGGTATTTTCACCTCGTTCTTACGGTGTCAAATATGGCAATTGGATCGCCAGCAATCACTTTCATTAGTCAACAACGTGTTGAGTATCCGAAACAACCGCGGGGAGGTCGAAAAGCACACATTAGCTAACCGAAACGAGGTTCGGGAAGTGATCGACCGTGAGTTTAACTTACCGAGACTACCTGTCGAGAAGGCAATCGATGTTCTTGAGGAACTGGGTATCAATTTGTTCCAAAACCACAATCCGAAGGGAGAGACACAATGACCATTCTAGTAACAGGCGCAACCGGAAATGTCGGCCGCCATGTCGTTCAACAGCTTGTTCAGTCCGGACAACAAGTACGTGCTTTGACGCGTAATCCCGCAGCGGCAAAAGATATTTTGCCCCAAGGAGTAGAGCATGTATATGGGGACCTTACGGCACCGGAGACGCTCGCATCGGCAATGCAAGGAGTCAAGGGCATCTACTTGATGACCAGCAGCGGGGGTGGCGCTCCTCTGCAGACCGGAGACGACATCATTGACCTGGCTGTAAAAGCAGGCGTACAACGCGTTACCATTCTGTGGAGCGGTGTGAAGGGAACGGTGGAACAAGCAGCCGAAGCGAGCAATCTTGAGTGGACGCACATTCAACCCTATTGTGAATTCATGTCCAATACACTGTCGTGGGCCCAGTCGATCCGTACGGCAAGCTTCGTTCAGGAACCCTTCGCCAATTCCTTAAACGCCATCGTCCACGAGGCGGATGTGGGCTCAGTAGCGGTGGCGGCATTAACTGAAACGGGGCATGCCGGTAAAACGTACACGCTAACGGGGCCTGAAGCTTTGACTCCACGCGATAAAGTGAACATCATCGCAGCAGCGCTCAGCCGGGACATTCGATTTGACGAACTTACGAAGCAGCAGGCTCGCGAACGACTTAAAAAAACAGGTGTATCGGATGAGATGATTGATTATGTACACAATTGGCACGAAAATCTGCCTGAAGAAGCGTACAACGTAGTACCGACCGTTAAAGAAGTGACCCGCCGAGATGCCCGAACGTTTGCACAATGGGTTGCAGAACATTTACACGTCTTTAGCTAATAAGCTTTGCAGCAACCTCAATCAAGGCGTTGTTGCATTCAAGAGTGCCTCCATTGTTTGTCCAGAACAGGTTGATATGCCATACTATGGAAAAACAATAACAGGATGTTAAGGAGCTGTTTTCGTTGAAAATCAGCCAATTGGCAGATTATACAGGGGCCAGCATACGCTCCATACGCCATTATGAGTCCAAAGGACTGCTTCAGGTTTCACGACTAGCCAATAATTATCGCGAATTTGATGAATCGTCGGTTAAAAGCGTTCGTACCATACAAATGTATTTGGGCTTAGGTCTAACAATAGACCAGATCAGGGATATCATGTATTGCAAGTACCCTGAAATTCAGGAAACAGACGAGAATAAAGGGATATATTGCGAAGAATTGCTGCAAGTGTACGAAAAAAAACGAATGGAAATCATTGAACAAAGAAAAACATTGGACGAAGCACAACAAAAGCTGGAAATGCAAATCAATCTGCTGAGAAGAAATCGGGAGAATTTAAAAAACTGATGCTATCAGACTTTTATCTTCGAAAGCCGTCGAGAGAACAATTAGAGTCGTTGAAAATCCGAACGGACTGCATAACAAAAACACACCGTTATTGGGTGTGTTTAACTTTTGTATTTGGACATTGCTCGAAAAGGACTAGATTCAGACGCCGTGCTCCTAAACTTGAAGCATATCTTCGGAGCCCCTTCAATCGTTCCGTCTATTTTACAGCCATATGCATGGCTGCGACGCCGCCGCTGTAGCTTTTTACATCAACTTTGGAGAATCCCGCTTCTACAAACATTTGTTTAAGTACATTTTTGTTCGGGAAATCACGGGCTGATTCTTGCAACCATGAGTATTCATCATAACTTTTGGCAATAAATTTTCCAAGCAGCGGCATAATATAACGCATATAAAAGAGGGAAAGTTGTCTATAACCGATTAATGTTGGTTGGGATGTCTCTAAACAAACTACTTTGCCGCCAGGTTTTGTTACCCGGTGCATTTCGCGTAAAACGGTTAAATAATCGGGTACATTCCTTAAACCAAAACCAATGGTTACATAATCAAATGAATGATCTTCAAAAGGGAGCTCCATGGCATTGCCTTGGATAAATGTAAGCTGCTTTAAAGCTTGCTTTTCTTGCTTATCTTGTGCAATTTTGAGCATGTTGTTGCTAAAATCCAGTCCAATTACTTCTCCGCGCGTTCCAACAGCATCTGCTAATGCCATCGCCCAATCCCCGGTTCCCGTGCATACATCAAGAGCTCTGCTTCCTTCTTGAACATTCATCCGTTTCATGACATCTTGACGCCATGCGATATGTCTCTTAAAAGTGATGATAGAGTTCATCGAGTCGTATTGATTCGATATCTTTTCAAATACATGATGAACCCTTTCCGACTTTGTTTGTTCAGACATGAAATCCCCCTCTTTCACAAATTCATTTTTTAATTTAATCCCATTTAATAGAGAACTGCCGCTCTTGCTCACTAACTGTGAATACAAATATACCATATTTATAAGCTAATGTTACAAGTTAACTATGGCGGCTAAATGAACGACCACACCTGTCAAGAATATAACCAGCAGTATTTGATGCACTCTTTTCTTCAGATTAAAAAGCATGATTTGTAAAATGGTTCTCACCATCCAAAATATCATTGCACCATATGTAACCGCTTCGCCTAATGATGTCGTCCGCATTTCGTCCGCATGGAAAAAATACAAATAGGCCGTTAAAAAAAGCACAAATGTCAAACACAAATTCAACGTCTGCATAACCGCTCTATTATCTGGTGACACCCGCTTTAATTCGACTTTCCATACGAGTAATTTCCAGAAAGTTAAATGAAAGATGCCAAACAACAGGTTGTAAATAGCGCAAAGCATGAACCAAGACATGACGAAGCCCCACCTTTAAAATACTAGTTTGTAATCGTTTTTTTGTTTAGAACTATTTGTCATAGGGCTCGCGCGTATCACTCTATCAACGAATTATAAAAGGGACACCCTGATTGGAGGGCCCTGCAAAACATCAAAAATGACATAATAGTCTCATTGATAGCTAATTAGGCAATTTCTTTTATCAAGGAAATAATCTTTTCAATTTCCTTATTTCCGGCCAACCACCAATTACGACTCCAAATACGATGGATTCTCCATCCCTTACTTTCCAAAAATCGTTGCCTATACAGATCTCTTTCTCTGGCCACTTTTGAAGAGTGAAACGCAGCTCCATCACATTCAATGCCCAGGATGTATTTCTCCTTACTTACTGGATCAACGATGGCCAAATCTATTCGATATCCCGAGAAACCTACTTGAGTATGAACCTCATATCCACGAGCCCGTAAAGCATGGCAAACTTCTTCTTCAAATCCACTGTCAAATATCAGCTGGTTGTGTAAGTCCTGTACATTCGTAGCATCCACGAGCCCATTTAGCATTGACTGAGCCAGTTCATAGTTGTTATCAGATATGGCTTTACCATATTCTAAATACCGTTTGAACAATTTAACCCCTCTGGCATACGTTTCAACTCTTGTCCATTCACTTGGCTCAAATGAACAGACAATATATACTTTTTTCTTCGCCCTAGAGATCGCAACATTCAGACGATTTTCTCCGCCATCTCTTGAAAGCGGGCCAAATTGACTAACCATTTTCCCCGACATGTCTTTTGCATAGCCCACTGAGAAAAGAATTACATCCCTCTCATCACCTTGAACATTTTCAATGTTTTTAATAAATAATCCTACGTTCTCTTCACCATTTTTCCGCGACTTGGCTTCCTCGATCAGCATTTTGTTATCTGTATTAGCCGCCATTCTTGCTTCAAACACATCATTAATTAAATCAGCCTGTTGTTTGTTAAATGTTATGATCCCAAGCGTTGGTTTCCTTGTATCATTTTGAAGAACGTCAATAACGGTATCTACGATTCTTTCCGCCTCAATTCGATTGGATCGATTTTCCCACTGGCCATCCACTTTGATAAATTCAATAGGTTTTGAATCGCCACCCTTTGCAACTGAAGGAGCAATTTGGACTCTTTTATCGTAAAAAGCATAGTTCGAAAAATTAATGAGCTCTTCGTACTCAGAACGATAATGCCATGTTAACCATTTATCAGGGAATTTCGGTTTTGCCCATTCTAATAAGCTTTTCGCATGTTTGTCCGTATTATCAACGTAAGCAGCATTATCTTCTTCCTCTTCGTCTTCATCATCACTGGAAGCTTGAAAGAAAGAACTAGGTGGAAGCTGTTTCTCATCCCCAGCAATTATCAATTGCTTGGCACGATAAATCGAAGGGACGGCGTTCTCAACAGGACACTGTGAAGCCTCATCAAATATGACGAGGTCAAACATATCCTGATTCATTGGAAAAATGGCACTGACTGCTTCAGGTGTACATAACCAGCACGGAATAAGCTTTAATAAATCCTCATAGAAGTGCCCAACAACTTGACGAAGAGGAATTAGTTTTCGTTTCTTATTAGATTCATGTTTTAGCTTTTGCCTCGTGCTCCCTACTACCTGAGCTGATGTATTCGCCAGTACCGAATCAATCAGTGATGGAACAGTTTTGCGTTTCTCCTTTAGTAGATCTCTGAATCTCGCCAAGTTCCGATCGTAAATCTCTGTCGAGACATCCTTAACTTGAGGATCGGTAGATTCAATCTGTAGAATCCAAGCGTGTAAAAAACTGTTTCGAATAACATCAATCCAGTATGTAACTACATCTGGAGTATCTTCGAGTGATGATTTCTTAGCACATCGCTCGAGCAAAACATTTTTAAAACTCCCTAACTCCTCCTTCATTTGATCCAAGCGACATAAGCTATCGAACTGGTTCAATGTTTTATGTAGACCTTCATAGTCAGAAGGGTTATATATACCCGCATTAATCTGTTGTTTAAGATCATTAACTTGTTCATCGATCAAATATAATCTCAAACTACTTAATTTTATATGCAGTTCTTTAGTAAGTTCGGCTAATTTTATAAGTCCTTGAACTTGTTTAACACCAGCTTCGCTATGATAATCTTCTAGAACGCTATTACTCTCTGGATTCCTAAGCAACTGCGGGAATGCCACTTGTGCTTGCACAAAGGCATGAAGAAATTGGATCGACTTCTCCTTTAACTTCAACCAGGTATTCCACTGTTCGATTTTATTCTCCATCGTAGAATCCGAAAAGAAGGGTACATCAAGTGTATCTAGACGAAGTTTTTCAAATAATAAGAAGGATTCAATCTTCTCTTGGTACTCTCGCACAGAATGACCATCAAAGGAAATCCCATTTGCCTTACAATGTTCTTGAACTTCCTTTTTTAATGAGTACCAATTAGAATTAAGGAACCTCGTTAGCTTCTTATTAAATTCATCAAATTTAGTAATTTTCTCATTCCATTTTGTAGCCTCTTCATAAGAAAGATTAGTAATAGGTTCTGGCCGATGATTTAAAATGTTTATCTTTTTTAGAAGTATCCCATAATTTTGTCTAACCATTTCAAGATAAACTTCGTTATCGGACTCTCGTTTCTCATCATTAAAAAACTTTGTAATATGTTTATACAAACCTCGCTCTTTCAGCGCCACAATCGCTTTTTCCAACTCTTGAAGTACGGGCATGTTCTCAAGATAATATACAGGTTCAAACAATACACTGGTTTCTCTCTTTACTTCAACGGCTTTTTTAATGTCCATAACCATCGGTTCTAATATACTATTTAATTCCAGATGTTGCTTTACTGTGAAGGCAGCGAAGCTCTTTCGTTTGCTCCATGGATAGTTACGATTATCGTACTTCTTTTTAAGTTCAATAATTGTCTTAAGATCAACAAGATGCGATTCCAAATCATTATAAGTTAGGTTGTTTAGTAAATCTTCTACCTCGATGATCTGAGCCTGATCCAATTTGGCCATACTGTACAAATTAAAAAGACTTTTTCCAAACGGACGTTCTTTGTGCAAGGCACTTGCAATTTGATTTAGCTTTTCTGCTAATACATGCTTTTCGTTAGAGATGCGGCTATAATCCTGTCCTGTCTTAGGTAAAGCTCGATCAATGACCGAAGCTATTTTTCCATACACATCTACCTTGTTCTTATTAAAGTCATGTACTAAAGCCACATGACTTTGTAAATTGATTTGTCCTAATCGATTATACACAACATCAAGAGCGGCGGGTTTTTGACACACTAATAGCACTTTTTGCCCTTTTGACATACGATCAACAATTAAATTTACAATTACCTGGGATTTCCCTGTTCCAGGTGGACCATGCACAATGAGTCCTTTTTTATTTCTTGAAGCAATTACCACCGCTTCTTGGCTCGCATCTGTATCAAGAACAAAGAAATTCTCTGAAGGATGTACCTTATTCAACTCTTCAAGTGATATTTCATCAAAATCGCCTTCACTATTTTCCGACCCGTTAAATAGCTCATTTAAGAACCCAGTCTCGGGCATGTTTTCAAGCAATGAATTATAATCGTTTAACAAAGTACTAGCAGATTGCTGGAACTTGCCCATTAATGCATAGGGATACAACGTAAATCCCTTTTTACCTTCTGGAATGTTTTCCTTCTTCATGTTTTTAAAGGGCATGATTACTTGGGAAGTCTCTAATGTCAAGGAGATATCGTGTTTCCTAAGAAGTTCATAAATATAAGGTAAAATCTCTGGTAAATTAGCAGGCAATGAAGACAACTCTTCTTGTATCGATAAACTTATGTCTCCTCCGACGTACTTATGAATAGCCATGATGAAAGTTCGATTAATAAATGGAGAAGCCTCTTCGCCTACTTCTAACATCCAAAACGGTTTATTATTTACGTTTTTTCTAGACAATCTCACTGGATAGAATAAAATAGGACATCTGATAAAAAAATTAGGTACTAAATAACCTTCAAGAAAACCATAACCAACGTAGAATGGATTATTCCCAGTTTCCTGTTCAATGAGATCAATTTCTCTCTTGAGTTGGATGAGTTTACGATTTGCAAGGACAGCTTCTTCCTCAAGACTACTCTGTGGAATAAGAATTATCTCGTCTTTCTGTGCACAAACACCTTCCATAACACATGTTTCAAGCCCCTTTTCAATATTCGCAAATGAGTGAATGTCAAAATGGTTTTTATTAGTGAGCCTCATCAGTTTGAGACTTTTATTATTTGCAGTAAGATCTGTCAAACGATCTCGATATAGTTTCAGTATTTCCTGCATTTGATTTCTCCTCAGTTAATGTTTGTGTTAAACAGTAGGTAAAAATACCCATATCCATAGTATCATTAATGCTGTTCTTATATAAATATTATTTTACAGAATTGTCCTCATTTTGTATTTCGTATGAAATTTCGGACTATTTATGATACAGTTCACCACATATCATCTTAAACCATCCGGCCCGTGACCTGAGTGTACAGTCACACCTGATGTGGCAGTATTTTCTTAACAATGAAATGAATTATTTAAGTCTACTGAAAAAATTTGTTTACCCAGTTATAACACTCCCACAGTTCTTCATCTGAGACTAAATCTGACCTATGCTCGAACATTATCTTTACGTTCTTGTTCTCTTGAATGATGGTATGTAAGTATTCTTGGATTGGAGCCCAGCCTTCACTTGGGTTTTGACTAGGCAACACGGGATATCGATTGTTTTTAATAGTATTATCGTCCGTGATTTGAACATTAGACAAGTGAATCGTGTCTGCGAATCTTGCATATTTCTTTATGGCTAATTTGGAATCAAAGAATGGATCTAATCTATCTTGCAAAAATAACCTTGCTGTATCCAGACAAAGCCTTATATCGCTATGCTTTTCCAACAATTGTTCAAGAAAATTATCGTTGTATATATATTTATTCAAAACATCAAACTCTAAAATAGGAGTAAAGTTATACTCACGACCTTTTTGGGAAAGCCACGTAAATAAGAGTTCACTAGTTTCTTTGAAGTCCTTAAAGGAATGTAAATTTTCATACTCATATTCACTTCTATCTTCAAAACGCCACTTACTCCAATCAACCCTCTCATCTAAGATAACAGGCTTGGGATAATGAAACAGAACATAAGAAGGCTTTATAGCAGCTATAAAATCTAACTCCTGTTGAATAATATTATAGGCCTCTAATCTAACAATCCTATCACTGGACAGAAACAACGCATCCCTAAGTCTTGAAATTCCTGCCCGCAAAGGGAAATGCACGCCTATTTGAAATCCTACTTTCTTGGCTTCTTTTAATAAGTTCGCAATATCATTTTCATGATTAAACAAACACGCTTCAATACCATAAAATCCTTCTTTGAAGTCTCTGTTGTACTTCTTATAGTCAAAGCTCCCGTATTGACCTATGATAAATCTGTTCATGTTCCTTAACCCCCTTAGCTTAAGCCTGCCACGATGTTATGTAGAGTGCGGCTTGTTCTAACTTTATTGCTTCTTCTCCATAGCTTAATCATCATGGACGGTTCAATCCAAATCAGTTACAACTTCCAAAACCTAAAATAGGGGGCGCGGCCTATTTAAGCTCGCCCCCCATTCCCTCCATAAATACATCCTTTATCGTCGATTCAAGTTCACATTATAAGAATAATTAATCCATCGCTGTCCAAATGTCTAAAGCAAGTGTGCGAATCTCAATGTTTATGTGATTCCTATAGGATTTTAGAAGGTTAACACAATCCGGACTCCACAATAAAGCTCTTCCGGCAACCTCAAGTATAGAAAGTCCAATAAACTGGGATTCGTAACAACCTTCAGACCACAGTACTTCTACAATAGCTGCAGCGGTTTCTGGATTCCAATACCCTTTGCTGTCTTTTAAACTTAGCGCAGTCTGCTTATAAGCTTCACTCAAAAGATGCGGCTGCTTTGAAATACGACTAACCATCCTGTTTAGATTCGCAACGGCTCCCTCTACATGATTCCAATCCATTGAGGCGATATACAATTTCATTTCAACATGCTTGAGTGTCTCATTGGGCTCCAGAGCGTCAATAATACCCCTATACAAAGGTGTAAGGTTTACACGCGTACCCGTCGGCAAAGATACCAGCTTGTCTGCAAATTTCAAGAGACGTTGCCGATGAGGCAGATCTCTTGCAGCATTTGCATTCCAATCATCACTTATTGCAGCACTAGCCAAATGCTTAAACACGCCTATTACAATCTCATTGACCTTACCGTCACGGCATGTTTCGATCAACGTGTTCATTGCAGCATTCCATCTAGAACTATCTTCTAAATCCACAATAGCCTTTGCCGTGGCAATCGCAATTCTTTCTTCGTTGCCATTCGTCCAATGCATCATACAATTGAAAGCATATCTTCCTACATCCGCATCCGTATGACTTGCAATTGCAATGATTAATTCTAGATATCGAGGTCTATATTCTACTGGAAGCTCATTAGGCTGTTGGAATAATAAACTCCTTGCAATATCACTTTGTGATGAAGTTGCCATTGAACTTATAATCGTCCATCCACGTTCATCATCCAGAAGCTGCCTTGCAGCATGCCCTATTGCAATGATGACATCCTTATGTGAATTTGTTTTTTCAAACTCGTTCATTAACAGCGGAATGCTGTCACTACTTCTATAAGCACCCAGTAACCTGATGGCTTCTTTTCTAACCGTGATTTTCAGTTTGTCCCGATTTAAAAGTTCTTGGAGCATTGAAGTCAATACAACCGGATTAACTTTACGACTGCATCTGGGGATCGAGTACATGGCTACACGAGCTCTATCTCCATCTAAATTCTGTAGTAGAATGGGGAGTGCCTTTTCGGGTTCGTCCGATAATGAAAGGGCATAAAGTGCAGCTTCTACTACAGATACCTCGTCATCCTTCAAAAGTTCTAGTATCTTACCCGGGCTAAGATCAGGCATTCTCGCCATGATCTTGATAACTCTTGAACGCTCCCAAAGACTGTGCTTAGCATCGAATGCAATTCTTTCTAATAAGGAACTGAACGATTTTTGCTGACGCGGCAGCCACCTGTTAAACCCCTCCGCAGCCGGAACAATATAAATGGTTTTGCCCGATAAAAACTTACCTTTAATAACGGCACCCGAAATAAAGGGATCTAACCATTCTTGACGTTTTAGATGCAAATGCAGGAATACTTCATGAATGGTAATAAAAGATTTATCCGAAGCTAGTAATTCTTTGACTCTTTCATCACGTGTTTTATTAGACGCAAGCCAATGTCTTGTCGCCTGCACGGCTATAGAATCTATATTCGCTTTCGTCGCTTCCTTTAATAAACTTTGAAGTTTGGATAGGCTAAAACCTCTTTTTCCGAATGAATTTGCCAAACTAATCACAAAATTATAGTTTTCTCTTTTGTTTTCCTCCACAGCTAATGGATACATCTCGTCAAATAGTATTTCTTCTATACCTCGAGGAAAATTTCCCTCTAAGGATGGTAATAGCGGGTGGCCCTTCTGTTTAGCTAGTTTTACAATCGTTCTTAAAGCGAACTTGAAAATCTCGCTTTGGGGATTTGATGCCTGGTACCGCATAATGAGAAAAGCTAAGTTTTGAGTTGCAGCCTTTGTACCATATGAAGTATCCCTAGCTTCAATCACACTATCAACAAGTAGTGTAAGCTCTCTTATATTCTCATCCGTGAATAGGGACATGGGACTGTTTGAAAGCTCTGCCAACACTGCATATCGCACAGAGTCCTGATCATTCTTGATACGGCCCAGAAACACTAAAGTCTCCGTAACACCTTGTCTCGAAAGAGCCGTACTCTTAATCAGCTGCGTAAGTGCCCTAGCGCGTTCTTCTGCACTGGATACATGTGCTGCTTTTTTAAGCATCTCCCTTGAATGCTTAATAGAACGACAAGCAGTAATGCTCATTGTTTTTTCCCGATTATCATAGATTTCACGGATACCAAGCATTCGGGCTGCTTCCTTATCACGTAAAGCATGCGGCAACTCATACAGTAATATTTCTGGAAAAATGCGCTCTTGGCGTTTATCTTCTTCATATACGGAATCAAAGAGCACTTTACGATTTGAAGGAGCTATATGGTGAAGTAATTTCGCTACATGCACCGGGTATTCGGCAAGTAATTTCGCCAATTCGATCCATTGATCTATTGAAAAACAATCTCTCCTTTTTAAAATACCGTCCGGTACTCCTTGAGAAATCAGATCGCTTCGCGACTCATTTCGTGTTAGCAGCCTATACACGGCATCAGGATTGATACGAATTAAAATACCCAGCTGTTTTTTTAGCGCAGGATGTATGATTCCCATCGGGCTGTGTTTCAGGGCACATTCTAAAACCAAATCCCCTTTTAAATTGCATAACATTTCGATAGCGGATGAAAATCTCCACCAAACAGATCCCTTTTCCCTAAGGGGTGTGCTTTCTAAAGTTGTTTTAAAATACTCCGCAACCACGTCAATATGCCGACTAGCTAATTTAGACCAGCTTTGAATCGCATATCCAATATCTAATATCCATTTACTAACCGTTTCCTTATGACATGCCGGCAGTAAAATGGATGCCTCCTGCGCTCCCCACCGGGCATACACAAGAGGCAATAGACGCTCTGCCAATTCTTTGCGATCTATAAATGAAATACTGTGCAATAATTTGCGGCGACAATCATACGATAAAGTTACTATTTCACGTTCAATATCCATATCGGAGACCACTTTGGCTAAAAGTCCTGCTGCCTGATTTCTAACAGAGGCTTTAGGATGCTTTAATGCCAGCAAAATAATAGCTGCATTGTGTGTTACACTCGCACCGGTTAATGCAAGATGTGCCTCGTAGGCACCACCTTCCAGTAAAGAAAAAAGCAATTTGGAATACGAAGCGGATCCAATATTATTACGACCTAGTATTGCTATTCTATGAATTCTGTCTGAATATCCAAGTGTATCTAATTCTTCAAGTAAATTCTTCTTATCCAGCAGATCTTTTTTGAAAAACATAAGTCCCCCACTTTCACCTGTTCTTATTTTCATGCCACTTTATTCTCTATTTAACCATCTGTTCCCTTTAATAAATCCATGGAAGCGATGCTCTCCTGTTAATCCAACCAACGAAGCGTAGATGTATCGAATAAACGGACCAGAGATATGGGCTGTAGAGGGGCATTTACAGCAAGATTTGATTAAGAGAGGACACTAATAACTGTAAGAACATTCGCAATTCGAAATATGTAGTACAATCAGGTGTATATGGAGATCATTAAGGAAGGAAAGATAAAGATGTTAATTGACCTTTCTCATATCATTCAAGATGGAATGCCAGGGTTTCCAGGAGATACGGAGACAGTATTGTTACAATCCAAGTACATACACAAGGATTATTATAATAATCATCAGATAACCATTAATATGCATGCAGGTACTCATATCGATGGCCCCATGCATCTAATAAATTGTAATTTGTACCTTAACGAATTTCCCCTCGAGACCTTTGTGGGTGAGGGATGTTTACTAGATGTATCTGAAGAAACCACCATCCATTACAAAGAAGAGTATGAGCAGTCCATCAAACAGGAACAAATTGTTATTTTATATACGGGTCACAGTAAATACTACGGGCAATCAAATTATTTTACGGATTATCCCGTACTGACAGAAGAATTCGCGGAGTTATTAGTAAGGAAACAAGTGAAAATGATCGGTTTGGATACACCGTCACCGGATAAGTATCCATTTGACGTACATAAGTGTCTGTTTCAAAATAACATTCTAATCATAGAAAACTTAACGAATGTTGAACAACTACGACATGTAAAGTCTTTTGAAATCATTGCACTGCCTCTGCATATCAGGGCGGATTCTTCCCCTGCACGTGTGATTGCGCGAGTGAAATGATCTATCTTTACAGACCGTTGATCAATGCTAGTGTGATAATCACGCATTACGCTATCTAACAATTCATAATCAAATGGGGTGTTCATTTGAGAAGAACCGAAATTGTTCCTTGGACGGAAAACTGGTTTGATTTATACCGTAAAGAAGAAGCCCTGTTACAGTCCATATTCTCGAACGAGTTAATTGATATCCATCATATTGGAAGTACTTCCGTACCTCAGATCGGGTTTGCAAAGCCCATTATTGATATACTCATTATCGTCCAGAATATTATCAAGGTAGACGAATATAACGAACAAATGATTCATCAAGGCTACAAATCACGAGGGGAACAAGGAATTGCTGGACGACGATATTTTCCGAAGGGTGGAGACTGTAGAACTCATCATGTACATATTTACGAGGCCGGAAATATAAACATCGAGTATCATCTGAACTTTAAAGAATACTTAATGAATCATCCTGATGAAGCTACAACATACGGAAAATTGAAATTACATTTAGCCCAACAATCACCGGATAATGTTCATGCCTATCAAGATGAGAAAGAAGCCTTTTGCACCGAAATTGTAAAGAAGGCAATGAAATGGGCGACTGAAAATGAAAGAAAAGATATATAGCGTAGAACCGAGCTTTGCTGCCCATACATCGTCATGCCGAAGTAGTCGGGGTTGCGCTTGCGCTAAAACTGTGCGATAGATTTGCGGCTGCGGTACAAAAGGAAGGGCTCTTCCCTTCGCAGATAACCTGCGAGGGAGAGCCCTTCTCGTTTGCATGCAAGATTCGCTAGATCAGATCAGATTTCGCCAACAGCTTCCGAACAACCTCGGCGACTTCAGCGCGCGTCATCGAAGCTTGCGGCGCAAGTTCCGATGCGTTCCGACCGGAGATAATTCCCGCCTTCACGCTCCCCGCAACCGCTTCCTTCGCCCATTTGGAGACCGCATCTCTGTCGGTGAACGGCTGCAATGCGTCTGCCGTGCTGCCGTCAGCCTGCAAGCCGGTCAAATTCATCGCTTTCGCGATAATAACCATTGCTTGCTCGCGTGTAATCTTGTCGTTCGGACGGAACGTACCGTCCTCAAATCCGCTGATCAGTCCAAACTGAGAGGCCGATGCGACCGCATCATGGTACCAGGCTTTCTCAGCTACATCCGAGTACGATACGTATGCATCCGTACCCTCGGGCTTCAAGCCGAGTCCGCGAACGACAATGGCAGCGAATTCTGCTCGAGTGATATCGCGATCGGGACTGAACAAGCCGTCACCTTCGCCGCTTATAATAAGGCGCGAGCCCATCTCGTTCACCGCCGTCTTCGCCCAGTGCCCTTCAACGTCTGCGAATTCTACCTCGTTACCGATCAAAGCATACACACTGTTCGTCCTGCTTTGAATGAGCGCGTGATATTTCCCGTCCAAGACGACGAGCTTCGTAGGCACATGACGTACCGCACCGTCCGGCTCGACGACGACCGCCGTTGTGATCAGATTCGGATCGACACCGTCAGGAATCACGATCGTCCGCTCGACGTAAGCGTCAAACTGAGTGACGGTCACTGACTTCTCGCCGTGTACGCTTCTTACAGTAAACTCAAGAGGCGAAACGACGAGAGAGAATCCGCCTTGCGCTGCAGCGTTTTTTGCAAGGCTTGCCCTGCCGGACGCAGCCGAAGCGATCTCGACCTCGAGATTCACGTCATTCACGTCAGTCGTGCCAATCTGCTTCAATATTGCATCAAGATCAATGAGCTGCGCCGGAAGCGAATACGACGCATTCGATGTCTGGAGCTTCAGTGTCATCTGCTTCTCATCCAGGCTCTTCAGCAATGAGCCCCTCACAGATAGCACAATGACGTCTGCCGACTGGGTCACCGGCACTGTGACGATGCTGCCCTCTTCTGCCGCAGCAAGCAGCGACTTAGCGCCATCCGCACCGATCGCTACAGTCGTAACCTTCCGGCCGCCGACCGCAGCGCTGGAGGCGGATACGTCCCGAACGACTTTCCCATTCACGCGCAGCTCAATTTCGACTTTCTGTTCAGTATCCCCGGCAGTCGGTGGAGTGATACCGGTACTGCCGCCGTCGCTGCCTCCAGCGGGATTATCTTCCCCGCCAGTATTACCGCCTTCGCTACCTCCGGCGGGATTGTCCTCCCCGCCAGTATTACCGCCTTCACTACCTCCGGCGGGATTGTCCTCCCCGCCAGTATTACCGCCTTCGCTGCCTCCACCCTGAGCCGCAATTGGCGTGGCGCTCAGCTCGTTTGAAATCTCGCTGTCCCCTGCTGGACTTGTCGCCTTCACCACGTAGTAGTAAGTCGTTCCATTCGTCAGTCCCGTATCCACATAGCTGTGTACTGCGCTGCTTACAGAATGAATCGGCTCTCCGTAATCGCTCGATAACGTGCTCCGGTATACCTCATACCCCGTCGCAAACTGCACTTCCGACCACTCGAACGTGACACTCGTATCTCCCGCTTTTGCCGAAAGAAGCTCCGGTGCCTGGTCCAGCGCCCACTCCGCATATAACGAGAGACCGGTTGAGCCGACTTTCATTTGCGCTCCGGGCGCGACATGCGTCCCGCTTCTATCGGCCGCCGTGTTCCACCCAACGAAACGGTAACCTTCCTTCACAAGGCCGCTTGCATTGCCGGCGATCTGCGCATAGCTTCCGGACGTATATGCTTGCGGATCGATCGGTACCGTCCCATCAGTCTGGCCATTGCCGTAGTAGGTCACACGCGACATCGCCAGACGACGTAACGTCGGATAACCGGCTTGAACATTAGAGTCGATCATCCAGATCTCGTTCATATCCCATCCCGCTTCCGAATACGTAGCAGCCGACTTCATCTGTGAAGTCGTTAAACCATAAGACGGATGCGCTATATTCGCGACATCAGCGTCGTAGAAGCTTTTTTCAATCATTCCGTAGCCGTAGGGTCCAGCAATTCCTCCTACTTGATTCCCCCCCGTCACCTTGATCACTGCATAACTTGTACCGATTCTGCCATAGTTTCCTCCCGCGATTCCTCCGGCACTTCCCGATCCGCTTATACTGGCAATCGCGTAGCTGTTCTCGATTTTGCCGTTAGTATCATTGTAACCGACCAAGCCGCCTGCCGAATTATTGCTTTGCACTTCTGCCTCAGCATAGCTTCGTTGGAGAGTGCCGTAATTTTCGCCGGCCAGGCCGCCGACTTGGATATTGCCCATGGCTTGGCCGGAGAAAGCGCTCCGTTCGATGACAGCTGTGCTGTCATTAATGCCGACCAAGCCGCCAACAACATCGCCTCCCTGTACGATGCCGGCCACCACGCTGTCCGAAATGGCCCCTCGGTTCACGGCAGCCACCGCTCCGACTCTTCGGGAGGACTTCGCATTAACGCCAATCAGCTTTAGATCACGGATCTGAGCTTCTTCTCCAACGTAGCCGAACAAGCCGCCATCGCTCTTAAGATCAAAGGCCAGGTTCGATATGGTAAATCCGTCGCCGTCCAGTTGCCCCTTAAAGGGCATCCTCTCTGTACCGATCGGATCCCAGCCCGAATCATCAGTTGGTTTACTCATATCAATGTCCGCTGCTAACTTGAAATAAACATCCTTCATGCCAAGATGCTGCCTTATTTGGTCCATGTGATCCGGTTCTGTGATCAGATAAGGCTGCTGCTTAGTCCCCAGCCCTTTCATGGCTGTGTGCCGCAGCACATTCACCGTATACGTCTTCGACGTTTGGCTCGGCAACGTGACGGTGACAGGAATCTTGTTCCATCCTACATTCAGGAGGATCTCCCCGCTCGGAATACCGGATTCTGCAGCCGCTCCATTGATCGTCAACGACCCGTCGGGCCTATACGCAGCTGCCGTAACGGACAGGCTCTCCACGCTATACGGCACCTTGACCTTATAAGAGTTTACACCGGGGTGAAATGCCGGCTCCATGCTGCCGCCCCACAGTTTCAAATCCGACAAATCTGTCGCACTGTCAGAATGCAGCAGCTTCGGTCCCGACCAGATGCGTAATTGCAGATCCTCAATGGCCACTCCCGAGGGCGGTTTAATCACAAACGTGACCTGACCGCCTGTTGTAAAGGAGGAGAATCCGCCATTGGCGTCGCTATTCCGGTTCCCACTATCCATCGGATCCGTATTTTTAAATTGAGCGCCCTCCGCTCCAACGAACACCTCTGTCCTGCCGGTAACCGGCAACTCCTGCCCGCCGCTTGTGCCATACACGTTGAGCGTGACGGAATAGAAACCATCGAACTCAGAATTCGGAACGGAAACGCCCTTGTGGATGGACGTTGCCGCGAAGGCAGGCTTTTCTGCCGCAGTAGAATTGACCTTTACAGTAAAACCATCGTACGAATAACCGGCGACCCAGCTCACGGTGCCGTCCGTAATATAAGCGCCGACGATTTGCTTGCCCAGCGGATTATCGATTGTAATAGTCGACTTGCCCGCTTGGTCAGCGGACGTCGCTATCGTCCCGTCAGCGAAGCGCATATACAACTGCTCCCCTGCCGACAGCTGCGCCTGCATGTCGAACGTTACGGAGCTTGACGTCGAAATACAACCGGCTAAGAGCGAACAAACCAGCATAATGCTGATAAACAAGCTGCCGAGCTTTGTCATCCTTCTGTTAAAATACATGTTTCCACCTCATCTGATTAACGTTCTCTTTGTCGAATATAATCGGAAAACGCAAAAATAAAAATCCCCCAAACGGGGGAGAACCCTTCGGGGGATTTCAATCCGGCAAGCTTAGTTCTTTGGCGCGTCGCATAGCAGCACCCTATTCTAAGCTGGTGTCACACTACAGACGTTGCCTATGCTTTGGCATCGAATCTTTCTTATACGCCTGTATACGCTACTCCATCGATCATCATAAGGCAGTCGGAGTCAATAAACTCTGTTGTTGTTGTCATTCTTGCTGGAAAAGAATCTGCGGCAAAGTAATCTGAAAATACCTTCTCCATTTCAGGTAAGTCCTTAATGTTTTTCAAGAATACATGTACCTTTGCAACCCTTTCTAGCGGAACCTCACATTTTTGAAAAGTTTCTTTTAATCCTGAAAAAGTACTATGTATTTGTTCAGTAACGAAAGGAGGCTGTTAGCAAACAAAGAAAACCTAAGCCAATGTGAGTCTTTAGGATGAATAAGGCCGCCTGCATTGCCTGCGATTTGAGTATAGCTCCCCAAACGGGTACGCTTGCAGGTCGACCGGCGCCTCAATATGACCATTCCCGTAGTAATTCACACGTGATATCATCGGCCGCAGCGCCGACTACCCAATCATTGACATCAGCGTTGCACGGCACCCACCGATCCTACCTGAGGGCCGCGTTAACGCGAAACAGCTATCCTGAGTTTGTGCTCCTTCTCCAACCTAGCCTAACAAACCACCATCGTCCTTGAGATCGAAGATCAGATTCGATATTGTAAACTTTGCGGGTCAGGCGATCGTTTTTACCGGTTCACATGTCCATTATACTATTTTGTGAAAATATGGACACCCCGGTTAATGGTTCCTATGTCAAAATAATTACTAACGAAAGTTTACGCAATGCTAGTGAATTTAAATAAAAAGTTGACTATCTTAAAATGTAATGTTATCTTGTTTATGTATTAAAATACCATAATATAGGAGGTAAGACATGAAATCAATTATATCAAAAGCACTAATTTTTACTCTATTAAGTACGTTGTGTTTATTCGGTAATTCTAGTAATTTTGCTAGCGCTAGTTCTAACTCTGATCCATTAGACAACCAGAGATATTTAATTGAATTCATAGACGGTGAAGAAGTAATCAACGATACGAAGCAAAGGCTGTATATTTCAAGTCCTATAACAGCTGATGGTACATCGCTTCCTCTACAAGAATACTTAGAAATTCTAGAGTACTCGGACCAAATGCTAAATCAAGTGCAGGATCACACGCCTATTGAGGAAAAATTAATCGAAAAGGATAACAGTTTAGCAACCCCAATGTCAACCTATAATATTATTAGTTATGTATCAGATTTAGATTGGAAATCAACGGGTCCGAAGGAAGTAGTTTCCGCTTCTGTTCAATGTCCAGTTGGTGGAGGTTCTTGCCAAATTCAATCGACGTCACAAAGGACTTATCAAGAATCTTTTAGTGTAGGTGTAGAAGGAGGATGGAAAGAGTATATTAGGGGCCATTTCGGTTTCTCTTGGGGGAACTCTACCTCTTCACAACTCGCGTACCAATTGCCAATTCCTGAAGGAAAGACTGGATATATGGCATTCAGGCCATGGATCCAATACACAAGAGGCAATATCGTAACAAAATGGTATACTTATGGAACATTGATCTCGACGTCAACAAGTAATATGGTTTTTGCAAATGCCGCCGAAAAACTTCCTAATGACTTTGCTAACGGAATTTATTCAATTGAATTTCCTTATTAATTAGTATAATAAGTAAGGCTTACACTATGTAGGTGTAAGCCTTACAAATATCAAGGGGTGATATATATTTTTTTTCTCGGTAGCGTATTGTTATTTACAGGATGTTTTGCGATTATTTTTGCTGGATTTGAAAAAGTACTATTGTTTTCTTTCGTTTATGCCAAGACTCAATACATAACAATGGATAATATTAGGTTAAATGTCCCGACATATGTTTGGAATATTACCAATGCAACATTTGTTTTTGGTATTTTCTTAGTTGCCGCAAGTATAATAATACTAGTTTATCAAAAAGATAGGAGAAACAAAAAATAAAACTAATTAATACATCAATTCATTTTATTTCCAAAAAAAGATTCGGTCCAAGGGTAAACGTAATATGTTATTAGGTTCATAACGCATTCTGGTTGTGTATCGTCGGCTAGAATGCTGAGCCAAACTGGACATGATTGCCTGATTGCCGCTACAAAATAAAATCCTCTCACAAGGTAAATTATTCTTAATGAAACCTTGAGAATGTCAGAACAAATAAGCTGTTGCGATATTATTAATATTTTTCCATTCAAAAGAAAAGTCATAGTAGTTAAAGGGTACTATTTTCATAGTAAGTACCGCCATTTTATTTCCTTATTTTACAAAACTAACCTACACTTTGCTTTCGGATTGTTATTAGACATAACGTAGATTTAACACTTTGATCCGGTTAAATTATCTACAAACGTTTATAAACATTCGGCTCTCTCCTACTACCTTCTATTAACTCCCTCTTCTTCATTGGACTTTTTAAAGTAGCTATGCCGGGAGACTTTTTATCCGGATCAACTTTATAAATTACTGGTGGCTTTGGAGGTTTACTTATTCCCGACTTCCTTATAGGCTTTCGTCGAGTAGTGGATTGTCAACAGTAAATCAGAAAACCTTTTTAAGAGCGAACTTCTTAACGATACTGAACAGGTGTTATATAGCCTAATGTTCCATGAATACGATGCTAGTTGAGCCAATTAACATAATCGTACAATTCCAGTTCCAGATGACGAAGAACATCTTCACTTACCTCTTATCACTTATAAAGTAGTAGAGATGGAGTCTTTTGCACGATTATTACATCATCCGGGAAGTCATTTGCATTAACAGGTACAGAAACCACATAAAACGTATTGAAATCCTCTAGCTTATCTAATTCAATTTCAGCATCCACAACAACCGCATTCCCCTTAGATAAAACGGTTTCGAATGAACTGACTTCCTCACTGGCCAGGGCTTTATGGTTAATATAAAACGTATTCCTGTATCTTACTTCAGGATGACCAAAAAGTTTGAATGTGATTTTAAGTTTTCCACTCTTATCAACCTTAAAATTGTCTTGCTTTGTTTCACCGTTCACAGATAAGTCACTAAAGACACGCTTTTCCAATGCTTCTACATCAACTTTCTCCATCACACTATGCTTCTTCAGCAAATCCTCCGTCACGGGTTCCGTTGACTGGTGGACATTACTTAATCCCTCTTGTTGCGAAAGAGCAGCAATATCCAACATTTCTGTATCTTGGTTAAAAATCAGTTCCGTGCCCGTTTCCAACGTTGTTTGGTAACCTCCATACGATGTCGTCTCTTTCATATCCGGAAGAAAAGAAGGATTATACATACTGACAATGCTGATATGAAGATTGTCCCCTGATTTCCCTATGATCGGAGTAAACAAGAATGTGAATGGTGTATCTTGATCATCCTCTTTTACCTGTATAGTATGCATATATTGATATGAAGCTGCGGTTTTATTCAATTTGTAGGGCTGCGGTTTTCCATCAACAAAGATAAGAAAACCAACATTTTTGGCATCTCCCGAAGCTCGCACGGAATAATCGAGCGTTAACTCACCGCCGTTGTACTGTAAAGGGAGCATTTTTCCTTTTCCATCAATTTTGGGATTATAAAAACCATGAAACAAATTACCCTTAACAATTGTATTCTCTTCCAATGTATTCTGAGTTTGAGTTGTTTGGCCAGGAGAAGCCTCCGAATGCAAGCTTTTCGTATTATTCGTAGAACAGCCGGCTATCACCATTGTAAAAATTATACAGAAAACTGCCCCTTTAAAGACCCGTAGCTTTTTCATCTAAATTCTCTCCTTATTCTATAAATAAAAAAAGAAGATGCTTATACCGATGCAGATAAAGACGAAAAATGCTTTATCTGCACGGTCTAAGCATCTTCTTCTACCTATTAATCAAGCTTAGATGCGTACATACGTATAAACCGCATAGGCGCCATATGTGTTGCCGCCTTGTACACCATGTGTCCCATTAACAGCATAGGAACCTGCCGGAAGACCAACATGAGAACCATAGAACGTTGTTATTCCTCTTGAACTATTGGTTTGTGGTTTCGTCGCAATTGTTGCACCCGATGAATTTTGAACCGATGAAGAGTATGATAAGTAGGCTTGATCATTATTTGAAGTTACATTTGTAATAAATGATGCCGTGTAAGCTGTACTGGTTAACGTTCCTTTTAAGATTCCATATCCATTTGTCGATCTAGTCTTTACGTCTGCAAATGCTGACACTGAAAATAAAGATACGCTCAACATCGCCGCTGCACCAACAACAATTACTTTTTTGCTGAATTTCATAATAATTCCTCCTCGAATTTTTTGGTTTTTGAACACCACCAGATTGAATGAGCATCGTCAAACAACCATAAACAGCCTATCACCTCCCTATTAATTGTGAGCTACGCTTATCTTTGTCAGAGCAACATAAAGAGTAACATGATCTAGAGTTAAATCTTAGTTAGTCCCTGCAAAATCAAAGTGGACTAATCTGCTACCTAAACGAATCCTACTAACAAAACATGACGATTTTTAACCAAAATTTTGTTTTTTTTGATACAATAGGAAATAAAGGAGGTAATTTAAATTGATATGGAGAAATGGTTATCTTTTCTTCAATGTAATTTTTATTACCTAGATCGTTCGACACAAGAATTGATTTACCAGTCATTCCGGGATTTAATTTATAAAGATATTTACATTCTGTTCCAGAACCATGAACTAGCAGACGACGTTGTTCAAGAAGCCTTCATAAAAGTAATTACCAAAGCGTCTACCTTACAACACCCCGTGAATTTAAAAGCATGGATCAAGAAGGTTTCTAGAAATACCGCTTACGACATGTTCAAGAAAGACAAAAAATATCGATATTTCCCGGATCCAAATATCGTAAAATATCAATACCGTAATGGTTTTCCACCTTCATATGAGTTAAATGTAGCTGAGTTAGTTGAACAGCAGCTTCGTGATGGACTATTACACGACTCCTTGAACGATTTAAAAACAAAGTATCATTATATTTTGCTGCTGTACTACCTAGAGGACAAATCGCATAAAGAAATCGCTCACCAACTTAATATTTCCGAACAAGCTTCTGCACAATTATTAGTCCGGGCGCGTAAAAAATTATTGCAAAACTTCTCTAAGAAATGGGTTGAGGATGACGTATAGAAAGAGACATTAAGATATTTGTGCTATTCAAAATGGAAGTTCATCTATGAGCAATGCACGGAATCTCATAACATGCAGAGGAATGTTACCGGTCGTATTTGGGAGGGCACAGTTCATGTTTAAACACTATCCAGAATCATTGAAGGTAGACGCAATTAGACTGCATGCGTAAGAAGGTTGGAGCTGCAGAAAATAACAGAGCATTTGGAGATTCATGACAAGGACCTTGTGAGGAAATGGATGAGGAAATATCGCCTGGAAGAGTTGTGTGCTTACTTGGAAGTCAGCCGAAGTGGTTGCTACGCTCACCTAAAGCGTAAAGACAGTGATCCGGATCAAGAGCTGAAGCAGAGGATTCGCACCATTTATGAGCAGCGCAACAAGTTTGGCTCGTCGCAATAGCAGTATCCTATTGCTGACACCCAGCTTGCGTTACGAATTTTTAATATGCCATTTTGCCGTCTGCGATGCGATATTCAGACGGCCCGCGATTTCCTTGTTCGTCAAACCTTCGGCGATCAACCCAACGACGCGCTGCCTGCTCGGTCAGATGCTTGTACTCGGACGGTTCCATTATCGGCATCTTCCGGAAAACCTTTGCCTCGTCGGCCGCTGTATCCCCGTGCTCACTCTTTATTTTCTCCAGAGTCTGCGACTGCCACCGCCCCTTTCCTGACCAACAGGAGCAAGTTTCAACATAATGAGAGAAACATTTGAGACTAATTATTTTGGTGTTTTACGAATGATTCAAGCTTCGGTCCCTTTAATGAATGAGAATAGGTATGGGCGTATCGTTAATATCACTTCCGGATCGTGTGAAGGTCAAGCACCCCAATCCTCATAATTTATAATCAAAAAAGAAGCGGGACAATGCCCGCTCCGTAGCTGTATACGCGCCAATACACCAACTTAGCGTTCTTAAAAGCAGTCCACTGGCTGACGAGGAACGAGTTGCTTTTTTAGTCTTCGGAGTACTCATTTTCTCATAACCAAGACTTTTGCAGATCTCTGTTGAGGTTTTGTTTTTTACAATTTTTCTTTAGTCAATTTGATATCCATCCAAGGTTGCCAATTAGAACCGTCACTTAATAATTCCCATTTTCCCTTTAAAGTGTTACCATCACTGCTGAATTCGCCCCTAAAGCGTTCCAATTCACCATTAATCGTCCAGAAACGATTTTGTAGATTTGCCAGATAAGCACCTGCGTTTCCTTTATTGTCGAAAGAACGAGTGAAATACGTCTTTTTCGAAGAATCATACCCGATGACCTCCGTGGTTTTGACCACTTCATTACCCATGTGTCCATCCACTTTGTGAATAAGGAAGAACCCCCCAGGTAGCCATTCGTAAGTGTCCACTGCAATTAGTCTGGTTGCAGGGCTGGATGAAGTAGCTTTAATTTCCCCTTCCGTATTCCACTTGCCGACAAATATCTCTAGAAGTCTGTGCTCGGGACCAGGGATGGGTAGTTGCTGTAGATCTTGGGTTTCGTCATTCATTGTCATGAAATTATCCTCTTTTCTTTGTTTCCATAAGTCTATCTCATATAATTACTATCAACTTCTTCTCGATTGCTAACTGCTCAGACGTTCACATTGAGCTTCTGAGCAAGGTATTGTGTCCCCCTCGTTTTCACTTGCGCCGAAGCGCTTTTCGACAGAATTGTTAGTATAGACCGACAATACATTTCTTGAATTGAGCAAATCAAAGAAACCCAAGTAATCAAACTTGAGTTCCTTTGCACCACATTTGGATTATTACCTAACACATAACACATGTCATTGGATTGAATTCATTAACTCGTAGAAATATTTAGGTTCATGCGTTTTATTAAGATGATACCAAGCATCTAATGTTTTTGGAGAAAATACATCTAGCCTTTTTAAAACATGAACAGAAAATTCTAACGGAGCTACTCCGGATGCGGTGATCAATTTCCCATCGGTGACAGCCGATTCCACTTTGTAATATTCTTCGCCCGTGTAAGAAGGGCAAATCATTTTAAGGTAGTCCAAATCATTGCTTGTGTGCCAACGTGAATCTAACAATCCTGCTTGAGCAAGTCCTAAGGTAGCTCCGCATATTGCTCCAACTACTATCCCTTCCTTTAAACACATCTCGGCAATTTTTAATACGGGCACGTGAATAGCTTCTGTCCATGTATTGCCACCAGGTAAAATCAGTGCATCTACGCTTTTAATGCTGCACTCATCCACTTTAATGTCAGGCATTATTTTCAATCCGCCCATTGTAGTTACTGGAGTCTTTTCTATCCCAACGGTGACTATTTTTGCTGGAGCCAGCCCCTGCCTAAAGTATCTTCCAGAGTTCAGTTCGGCGGCTAAATAACCTATTTCCCAATCGGACATGGTATCAAACACATAAAGATATACGGTATTATTCATTTTTAAGTGCTCCTCATAAAGTTTATTAGGTAACAGCAACCATTCATCCTTAATTAGTGGTTATCCTTATAATAAAACAACTTCACTGACAACTGATGTCAGTGAAGTTATTAATCTTGATAATATTCCATTAACTCTGAAGCAACCGCCACAAGTTTATTCTTGAGATTCTGTGGCTCCATAACTTGAAGAGATTTTCCATAGGGAAGAATTATATACGGAACATATGTATACAGTGATTCTTCCTCAAGTAAAAAAACGGCTTGCGTTGATGTCCGCTCCTGCAAATGATGCTCCAAAAACCAATGTATGCATAAATCATCCAACGCCTCTGCCCGGCCACCAATAACTACAGAAATTAATCCGGATTTACCTCCTACATCTGGTAACAGATTTTTCATAAAAAAAGTACGCGCTGAAAAATCAATGGGACGCCTAAATGAGAATGGCGCGCGCGTGATGTTCAGAATTCTTTCTACCCGAAAGCTGCGGATCTCATTCCGCAGGCGGCAAAATGCAATGGTGTACCACTTATTGTTCCAATTAACCACGCCATAGGGGTCTATTACCCTATTGGGGGACTGCTCTTCATGACTGTTACGATAAGAAATTTCTACAGAACATTCATTTGCTACAGCGTGTTCTAATTCTTGCAATACCGGCTGAACAGCGGGGTATCCCCTGCGGTTTATTACTTCAAATCCGGCTACATGATGACTTAGTATACTTTCCTGCTCCTGATTCGAATACATTTTCAACTTGGATGTTGCATTCTCTAATGCCTCACTCAAAGGATATCCGGCTTCTTTTGCAAATAGGGCAGCATGAAGCAGTGTCTTTTTTTCATCCATACTAAATAGCAGAGGAGATTTGATAAAATTGTGCAGCAAGCTATACCCGCCATTGTGCCCTGTGTCGGATATGATAGGGACGCCACTGGCACATAGTGCATCCATATACCGATAAACGGTTCTTATATTTATCTCTAACTTTTCCGATATTTGCTTTGCAGTCAATTTCTCTCCCGAATTCAACATCCATAGAATTGTTAGCATATTATCATTTTTTGGCATAACATAACCCTCACCTTTGATTACCACTATACTTAACTTCTAACAAGCATTTTAAGTGTATTAAGTTAATTATACATTTCATATAACAAGGAGCGTAGCCTATTTAGGCTCGCTCCCCCATTCCATCCATATTACACACTCCACATGTGATGAGCAGACAGTGACAACATACATGAATGTGTCCGTAAGAATGTGTTTGCTCTAGTAAATTTGAATATTGTCATAGGTTGAACTAAGAACTAATCCGCTTCGATAATTAGGCGGTTTTTTATCGACTAAAAGTGATTAATTACCAGTACAAGAATTAGTTTTTTGGAATCGAATTGAAAATATATTCTTTGTAGTGTCCGTTGTCAGATGAGAATCTTAAAATATTCCCGTCTTCGGGAATACCTTCAAAATAAGCCCCAATACAACCAGTAGTACATCTGTGACCTGATATTAAAATATTAACATTTTTTAAGCTGTATTTATCTTCAAGTTCATTCATAAAGTTGAAGACTCTTGATATGTAGGTCTTAATTTCTTCAACGCCTTTATAAACACTCGCATCAGGTACTACTCCGACCATTTTTACATCGCTTTTTTTTAATCCATCGGCTTCACCTAAATCGAATACATCTAGTCTCATATCAATTATTGCTTTAGCACCTGTAGCAATCTCAGCAGTTTGGATAGCTCTTTCTTGTGGGGAAGTAAAGACGTAGTCAAATTTTATATTCTTAAGTTTATCCCTTAGAAGTTCCGCTTGATTGATACCTAGTTCATTTAATGGCAACCCTAGTCTTCCTTGGAGTCTTCTCTCTTTGTTCAAATCTGTTTGTCCGTGTCGAACTACATAAATCATACTGTAACCTCCCCAACGTAATATTCGTATTTCCCCTCTGTCCCTTGAACACTTTAATGTAGTCACAGTCATAATACCATATACTGGTACACAAGGAGAATGCACAAACTCTTTGTTCGTTTTGGATGTAAGTACCATTGCATTGAGGAAAATTTTGTACGGCAAAAAGCAATTCACTAGGCACTGGGTAGGGTCTTTTTTAGCCTAAGGCATATGAAAAGAACCGCCTTTTTGGGGTGGCTCTTCTCCAATCAGTTCCTTATACAGCCCTATAGTGGCTCTTAAACTGTCTCAGTTGCTTTTGTTGCTTGCTTCCTGCGATTAAGTTCTCGGTAAAGCGAACCTTTGCTTACTCCCGTCATTTTCTCAATTTGTGTTACCGTAAATTCTCCGCCCTCATGTAGCTTGATTGCTTGGTCTAGTTTCTTCTTATCCGTCATAGGGCGACCGCCCTTCCGCCCGCGTGCTTTAGCGGATTCAAGCCCTGCTATTGTGCGTTCCCGAATGATTGACTTCTCAAACTCCGCGAATACCGCCATCATTCCGAACATAGCTTTTCCTGCCGCAGTAGATGTGTCTATGTTATCAGACAGGCTTACGAACTCAACGTCCTTCTTGTTTAGCAGATCAAGGGTCTCGATTAGCTTCAATGTCGAACGTGCCAAACGGTCAAGTTTGTAAACTATAAAGGTATCCCCTTCACGTAACATCTCCAACGCCTTAGCTAGTTCGGGGCGGTCATCTTTGCCACCGCTTGCCTTCTCGGTATCAAGAAAGTCTATTCGCACACCTTATGCTGTGTCCTGATTGTGGGCAGGGTATGACATATCGTAAGGATAGGCTAAAGAAGCAGAACGGAGCGTATGTCTGTTGTGGTTACGTGAAACGTGGGAAAGCATTCTGTTCTTCTCACGTCATCGGGTATGATACGTTACTCGCGGCTGTGAAGAATGACCTCAAGGAATTGATTAACAGTAATGTCAGATTGGATAGGCTATTCGATGCTGTGAAAGGGAATGTTGGTCTAAAACAATCCGCTCTAATCAAAGAGTTAAACAAACTGAATAAACAACAAGAACAGCTATAGAAGAATGTTCAGGGGCTTATAACTCTCTTCTCCAATCAGGCTCTTACCCTTGAACAGTTTACTGCTCAAAATCGACTGAATCAGAAAGAACAACAAGCTCTTGCCAAACGCAAAGCGGAATTGGAGTCCGTTCTCGAAACACAAAAAGACACGGAAGAGCAATAGAAGAAAATTGCGTTGTTTGCACAGCGTGACATTGATGACGAGCAAGTCCTTAAACAACTGCTTCATCAGGTCATTCAGAAGATAGAAGTTCATCAAAACGGTACTATCAAAATTCACTACAACATCGCCCACCCTCAGGGAATGGGTGATTACTGCAAGGGGCTTAATCAGAAGCCCCTTTCCATTTAAGTAACACTGTACACTCCACATGTGTGGAGTTGACAGGGAGTACAACCTTAACACTGGAATGGCATTTGCTCTTGATTGGGCGGCTGAAATAAGCCGCTCCTTCACATTCTATTATACCCCCACCCAGTGCCTGATGAATCGATTATCCCGTGTTCCACAGAGTTTACCCTCGTTAGCTCCGCATAATATTTTTTCAAATATATTATGAATGTAGCTCAATAAGTTGAATTGTATAACCTACTTTCGACAATCCGCAACTTAATATCAACCCCAAAATCACTAGATACCTCCATTATATAGTCTTGAAATGTTACCTTCGTTTTCTCGCATTTTTTACAGATATATGCCATTGAAATCTTTAACCATCATTTGTTATTTCATGACAATCCACTTCTTATAATGTAATCGACCAATATTGAAGGAGTTGATAACATGATAATCCAAAACGATAGGTTGATGACGATTGATGAAGCCGCTTACTACCTAAACGTTTACCCGCGTACAATTTACAGAAAGATATATGAAGGGGTACTGCTAGCCTACAAAGTGGGCGGAGTATGGAGGATGGAACCTCAAGAGGTATTGAAGTATGTACGACAGCCTAGAAGAATCTAAGGGATTCAACATGAATAATCGCAACTTAAAAAAGCCTCGCTACGATGGCTACAATGGAACTCCATTGAACAACTACATATGTATTTCTTTACCCGTGGCTTTGCGGTAGCACACGTAAAATAACCGCCCCTGCGTTCACAAGTAGGTGTTGCCCCGTTAGATGGACAGGTAGTTTGTATTGAAGTTGTGCTTCATCCTCAGATACTACAATGATTTGTAGCCCCGTCACGGTCGCCATATGGCGAGGGATTCATGACAGAGCATTTTATTATGCACGTGGTAAAGCCGTACCTGAGCACGTCATATGTCATGTAGGAAACCTAAACCCACATGTGTTTTCCTTTCCCCCACCCCATTAGGGGGAATAATGTTTCCTTACCCACCTGTGTTTCCATTAAATATAATCTAAAAATCAAGGCGACAGCCCCGAGCGGAGCGACCACTAGAATAAGTAACCCCCCGGAGGGGGGAGGATAAACATCATATAAGTGAAAGCAGTATTTCTCCTCGCTTAAAATACTTTACTAAATGTTCTTTCAGAAGAGTATCTTCATTGTTCTTTATTAACTCAATTGTCTTGGCAGTAAAATTCCAATTCAAACATCCAGTTAACCATAACAATGAAGGAAGTCGCTCAAAATCTCTTTGTGAGAGTAATTCTTCTGCACCATATCCCCGTAGTACTGATTTTGCAAGAATTGGAGACATTTCATGAGATGCGATTCCATGAGTTCTTGAGTACCATTTTACTAACCATGCTAGCCCCTCCACCCTATCCGTGTAAGTTATTGACTCGAAATCAACAACACCAATAATCTCCTCAGCTTCATTCCAAAGAATATTTAGTGGATTTAAGTCAGACTGAACTATATATTCATAAGAATCAGTCTTGGCTTTGTCTTTATGATATTCAACTTCATTTAAGTAACTTTTTAATAATTCGTTTGTGGGGGGTGAAAATTTAGATGATTCAGCATGATTACAAAGTAAATTGTAAAAATGTTCATGACCTTTACTATGTGACTCTTTAGGAAAAACCACAGTCTCGAATTTCGATGATATGTTATGTATCCTTCGTGCAAAAGCACCAAATTTTCCTGCTATGGATTCCGTACAATGAGTAAGATGTTCACCTTGAATCCACTCGAAGAGTACCAATTTCCATTCTTTGTCTACATCTTTTACCGATGTAAACGGTTCTCCCTTACCAGTTGACACATGTTCCATAAAAGGGCTACCGGAATTAAGAAGGTATTTACAAAATTTCATTTGTTCAGTCAGAACTTCATCTGATAGTTTAATAAATACGTCCGTTTCGTAACGATTATTTCCAATAAATCTTGCTGAATAAGATTTCTTATCCACATGGATTTTGAAATGTAAATCCCCATGCCAACTATTAGGTTGAAGTTCATTTTCAATCACTAGACTAGTAGGATTTATCCCATACTGTTTTATTGCCTTTTGCAGTAATTGTGTCTTATCCAAACTTACACCTCCCCGAAATTAGCTTATGAACACGTTCGCAAACAGTACTATACTTCTAAAAAATGGAATAGGTCAAGGGGAGTAAACACATTAATCGCAACACCTTCCCACCATAGAACGATGGCTACTTTGGGAGGGGAAACAAAATGAAAATTGAGCGAGCATTTACCGGAACAGCAACTCTTGAAGATACTCTGCCATTCTAAGCCATCAGATTGACACTATAGACGCCAAAAAGTACGATAATGATAGAGCAGATGTCATTCCTTCAAAATCGGAAGGAGTGGCGGAATAATGAATTGTGTTATCTATGCTAGAGTTAGTACACGAAGAGAAGAACAGAAGAACAGCTTGCAAAACCAAATTGCTTTAGCCGAAAATATTGCTAGGGAGCAAGGTTTTACAGTTGTTGAAAGGTACATTGACAATGGAATAAGTGGTTCCGGTATGAAGAACCGAACCGAGATTTTACGATTGCTCACTGACGCCAAGAAGAAGAAATTTAATGTTGTCATCGCAAAATCGGTTTCTCGTTTGGGGCGGAATACCTTACAAAGCTTAGAACTCGCACATCAATTAGAGGGCTCCTCTATTCGCCTTATCTTGCCGGAGGATGGCTACGATACCGATACTAGCAAAAGCAGGTTGATGTTCCATCTAAAGGCAATTTTAGCAGAAGAGGAAAACTCAAGCCTATCCAACAAAATTAAGTGGGGGCTAAAATCCAGTGCAAACCAAGGAAAACGTATTGTTTCGGTAGCACCATTTGGTTACTGCACCAATTCCGTCACTAAAAAGTTGGAGATAGAGGAATCAGCCGCTCCTATCGTAAAGGAGATTTTCAGACTTTATCTTCACGAAGGTTGGGGATGTTTAGTATCGGTAATCTTCTCATGCGTAGAGGTGTTCCGACTCCAAGAGCCACATCAGGGGCGGCAAATGGAGGTACTAGATGGCATCAGAACTCCATTAAGGGCATCCTAACCAATCCCGTGTATACTGGAAAACAAGTTTACCATAGAGAAGAAACGACAGGGATTCTAGCCGCATCTGAAACATACAAAATAAGGCGTAAGATTAAAGAAGAAGAACAAGTTGTTATTGAGAATGCCCATCCTGCTCTTATCTCTGAGGATGACTTTAACGCAGTTCAGGAACTGATGAAAAAGAGGGGCAAGCATAAGAGCAACGGCAAGGAAAGCCTGTTCTCGTATATCGTCAAATGCCCTGATTGCGGAAGTGGAATGCACTTCAAACCTGACAGACGAAAAGGTGCATACGTTTGTGGCGGCTATGTCAAGTACACATCCTCCTACTGCTCCTCACACATTATTGAGGAAAAAATCTTGCTACGATCAGTTAAAGGCGACCTTAAATCATTGATTAGGGATAACGTGATGATAGAGAACCTTTACGGAATCGCGGAAGAAAAAGCGGTGGCTTCGGACTCTGACTTGCAAAAGGAACTTAAAAGAGTCAATAAGCAGTTAGGAGAATTGGACAAACGGTTTGATAAGTTGCTTACTCTCCATGTAGATGGAACTATTACAGCAGAGCAATTCAAGCATCAGAACGAGCGTAACGCCCAACAACAGCAAGAACTAATGGATAAAAAGGCTAACCTCATCGTAGCCTTAGAAGAAGGAAATAACCTCGCTGAACGTAAAGAAGCCTTTAGGAAGGAAGTTGAACGCTTCATAGATCTTGACATTGACGATGAGCAGGTACTAAAGCAATTCCTTCAAAGGCTTATCAAAACAATCGAAGTATTCGAGGATGGAAAGATTAAAATTAACTACAACCTTTCCAACCCTCTCCCCTCGAACTAAGGTACAGTTTATTGAACTGTATCTTTTCTTTCAAGTCTCACTGTCACCTCCACATGTGACGAGTACAGAAACATAAGAATAGTTACGCATATTTTAGCAAGCAAAATCTCGATCAATACTCCTGCTCCTATCAGTTATAAACTCCACAACAAAAAACCGGCAACGCATATAGCGTCACCGGTCTCATTAATCTTACTTCACAATAGAGTCAAGCAACATGCGGCCTGCCTCCATTTGGCTATCGTACTCACGCTGGTACTCTTTCAGAACATCCGTGCTGAAGCCCTCGCTCTTTAGTGTATTCTCCGTGCTGTTCACAATATCTCTGAAGTCGGATACGCACTGAGCAAATCGTCCCGATGCTTCTTTATACAACGTCGACTTCTCATGGGTGGTTTGCGCCCCGGCAAACTGGAACGCATAGCCCATTAGATCTCTCTGGCAAGCGGATTTCAAAGCCTGCAATTGGCGTACGGTTTCTTTATTAATTGAATCGTACCGCTTATCACGATCCGCACCATTGTTGTTGCCATTGCCATTGCCATTGCCGTTGCCGTTGCCGTTGTTGCCGTTGCCATTACCGTTTCCATTACCGTTGTTGCCTTTATCCTTGTCCTTGTCTTTGTCCTTATCCTTGTCCTGGCCATTTCCTTTATTGCCGCCGCTGTTGTGATCCTTGCCACCGGTGCCTGTGCCGCCACCCGGTTGACCACCGTTACCCGGCTGATTAGAGCCTTGTCCGGGTTCCTTATCAGGAGCAGGAGTCGGAGTTGGTTTGGTTGGCGTAGGTGTTGGTGCCGGTGTCGGCTTCGTCGGCGTCGGCGTCGGCGTAGGTGTTGGTTTCGGTGCCGGAACGGAAGGACCATTCCCGTTCAGAATGGGAAATAAGAAGTCATTAAAAAATCCCCATACATGATTAGCGAACTGGTCGAGATCGACACGAATCCCGTAAGCTTCGACTTGCTTGGCACTAGCCTGTCCGGAAGGAATCGCCGGTGACATTAAGCCCACAATCAGAACAGCCGCAAGTGCTTTATTCCGAATTTTCATCATTTCACTCTCCATTTTTGGACGATTTTGAATTATTCCTGCTTCTGTTCTTGAAGAGATTTCTGATAGCTTTTGCCCTTGCTAAGGCCATACTTGCTTGCAATGGCAATAAGCTCGTCATACTCTTCCTGAGACAGTTTGGTCAGAATAATCTCCTTCGCCTTTTTCTTTTCTTCGCGTGACACGCCATCTCTCAGCAAGTGACTTAGCTGCTTCATGTCGCTTGGATTCAGCCTCTTCACCATGACGGAGACCACTTTCGCCCGCTCGCTCCAGGAAATTTCCCCGCTCACCTTCTCTGCCTCATCGGCGGAAATAGATGCGCGGTCACTACCGCTTCCTGCCGTTTTGCCGGAAGATGCCGATCGCTTCTTGTCTTCCTCACTGGAAGACGCCGGTGGAGCGTGTGAAGACGGTGCATCAGCATCCGCTCCATACTCAGGCGGAACTTGCGGAGCGGAAGATTCCGAAGTTGGTGGAACGGACGACGCGCCTTCCTTCTCCGCTTGCCGGGCATTTGAAGTTTCCAGCGCCTCCGAAACGGCAGAGCGCAGCACCTGCTCCGAGATCCGGTCCACGGCTATTCGCCCGGCCACTACGAGAACAAGTAAGCTAATGCATGTCCACAGTACAGTGCGGTACGTTCTGTTCATAAATCGCCATTCCACCTCCTGGACGAGAATCGTCTGCGTACGAACCGGCTCCCCCATGGTACTGCCCATACGGCTGCCCCAAGCCCTACTATGCCGCCTGCTGTATCGAGAACAACATCCTGTATTGCGCTGGTACGCATTGCTGCAGCCGATTGCACCCATTCATCGCAAAGCGCGATGGCAGTAACATACAGCAGGGAGATGATGAACATACGCGGCCTCTTCATCCCATATGGATAAAGGGCCGCATAAGCAAACAAGGCCAACACCGCATAGACGAACAAATGCGCCGCTTTTCGGAATAAAAATTCAACGAACCGGTACGGTTCGGACTGCGAATCAATCACAGCCCGGCTATAACGAACCGTTACATCCGGTATATAAGCATGGATCTCCTCCTTTGGGACAAGTTTATGCAGAAAAGGCTGTATGCTCTGCTCGCGGAACGTTTGTTGGGACAAATCGAAGACGAGCAGCGTCCACAGCAATACAGGCAAGAGCCAGATTCCCTTATAGAGAAAGGGTTTGGGATTCCACGGCATGAATGCTTCCCACCGTAACAGCCGGACGGCCGACCGAGTAATAGTTGAAGCCTTCGTCTGCCATCTTCTGAGTCGTGAAGCAGTTGCGTCCATCGACCATGACCGGTGCTTTCAGCAGTTCCTTGACACGGGTCAGATCCATCTCCACAATTTCACTCCACTCCGTTAGAATCAGGCAGGCATCGCAATCCTCCAACGTTTCCTCAATGCTGCCGAAATCCTCGTAATATTCCGCAATTTGATTGCGGGCGGCCTGTCTCGCGATTGGATCAAAGGCGCGCACGGATGCTCCCTGATTGACGAGTTCCGGAATGATCGTAAGAGAAGGCGCATAGCGCATATCGTCCGTGTTCGGTTTAAAAGAAAGACCCAGCACGCCGATCCGCTTCCCTTGCAGGCTTCCAAGCGCTTCTCTCAGTTTGTTCACCACGACAAAACGCTGTTCGTCATTTGCCGTAATCACGGATTTCAGAAGGTTGAAATCAAATCCCGCCTCCTCGGCAATGTAAGACAGCGCGAACGTATCTTTAGGGAAGCAGCTTCCCCCATACCCGATACCGGCCTGAAGGAACTTGCCCCCGATCCGGCTGTCCAGCCCCATTCCGGCGGAAACCGCGGTTACATCGGCCCCTACACGCTCACACACGTTAGCAATTCCGTTGATAAAAGATATTTTGGTCGCCAGGAAGGCGTTAGCCGCATATTTGATCATTTCCGCGCTTTCTAGATTGGTCTGGAAAATACGGGTACGGAACGGCGCATGCAGCTCCGCGATTCTTTTGGCTGCCTCGTCGCTTGTCGCACCGATTACCGCCCGCTCCATGTTCATGCAATCCTCGATAGCCGAGCCTTCCCGCAGAAATTCCGGGTTCGAAACGACATCGAATTTCACAAACCGGTTTTTGCGGTTTTCTTTAATAATTTGTTCGACCGCTCTCCCCGTTCCTACAGGCACGGTGCTTTTGTTTACGATAATTTTGTAACGGTTCAAATGCTGGCCGATGGTGCGCGCAACCTCATGCACATACCGCATGTCGGCTTCACCGCTTTCTCCCATAGGAGTCCCGACCGCTATATAAATGATATCCGACGCTTCAATGGCATCTCCAATTTCGGAGGTGAAGAACAAGCGCTCGGCTTCGATGTTTTTCTCAACTAATTCTTTCAGACCCGGTTCATAAATCGGAATTTCACCTTTGCGGAGCATGGCAATCTTGAATGGATCCACGTCACAGCAGATGACCCGGTTGCCGATATCGGCAAAACAAGTACCCGACACGAGACCGACATAACCACTACCCACAACCGTAATTTTTTCCATCTATTTCGCCACCTTATTAATCGTATTGTGAACCGCAGCATACTGCTCGTGAACGGATTGAATATAGCCTAGCAAATCCTGTTTGAGATCTTCTCTCTGCAGGGCAAAATCCAGTGTCGCTTTGATAAAACCGAACTTGTCGCCGACATCGTACCGGACTCCGGAGAAATTATAAGCCACGACAGGCTTCTGCTCATTAAGCTTGCGGATTGCATCGGTCAGCTGGATTTCTCCCCCTGCTCCGGGTGCCTGATTCTCCAGTATTTCAAAAATTTCCGGCGTCAGCACGTAGCGTCCCATGATCGCATGATTAGACGGCGCCGCTTTGCGTGACGGCTTCTCGACCAGTGTCTCCAGGAAGAAGACATCCGGTTCGATCGACGAGCCTCTCGGGGCAATTACACCGTACTTCGATACATCCTCATCACTGACACGCTGTACTCCGACAACGGATGATGAGTAGCGGGAATGAATGCGGAGCAGCTGCTTCAGGCACGGCTCTTCCGACTGCACGATATCGTCACCGAGAAGAACGGCAAACGGCTCATTGCCGACGAAACTGCGGGCGCACCAGATGGCGTGTCCGAGACCTTTCGGTTCTTTTTGCCGGATGTAATGAATATTCGCCATATCGGAGATCGCCTGAATCTGTTTCAGTTCCTCATGCTTCCCTTTCTTGTCCAGCGTTTCTTCGAGTTCGAACGACTTGTCGAAATGATCTTCAATCGCACGTTTGCCGCGCCCGCTAATAATCAGAATGTCTTCAATGCCGGACGCAATCGCTTCTTCAATAATGTACTGGATGGTCGGTTTATCTACGATCGGGAGCATTTCCTTCGGTTGGGCCTTCGTAGCGGGCAAGAAACGGGTCCCGAGACCTGCCGCCGGAATTATCGCTTTACGTACTTTCATGATTCATTCCTCCTTAGTTGTCGTTACTTCTTCAAAGCGTCCATCAATATATCAATTACAAGATTCTGATCCTGCTGCGTCAGGCTGGAGCCCGATGGCAGGCACAGCCCTTGAGCGAACAAACGCTCAGATACGCTTGGGGCCTCTTCGTCGTGCGGATAGTAATCGCAGTGCCGGTACAAAGGCTGCAGGTGCATCGGCTTCCATACCGGGCGGGATTCGATGTTCTCGGCAGACAGCCGGGCGATGAGATCCTGCGTCGACACTCCCGCCTTGGCAGAGTCGACCGTGAGCGCCGTCAGCCAGCGGGTCGAGCGTCCGTAAGGCGCTTCCGGCATGAAGGCCACGCCTTCAATGCCGCCGATCGCGCGCTCATAACGCTCGAAGACAGCTCGGCGCGCGTTCACGCGCTCATCCAGCACCCGCAGCTGACCACGGCCTACTCCGGCGAGAATATTGCTCAGCCGGTAATTGTAGCCGAGCTCGCTGTGCTCGTAATGAGGGGCCGCGTCCCGTGCCTGGGTAGCCCAGAAGCGCGCTTTCTCCAGCGCTTCCGTGTCATTGGAGACGAGCATACCGCCTCCTGAAGTTGTAATAATCTTGTTGCCGTTGAACGAATAGACACCGAACCGGCCAAGTGTACCGCTTGCCCTGCCCTCGCAGGTGGCCCCGAGTGATTCGGCTGCGTCTTCCACAACCGGCACCCCGTAGGCATCCAGCAGTGCGAGCAGGGGCAGCATGTCCGCGCTCTGTCCGTACAGGTTCACGATAATGGCCGCTTTGGGAAGGCGCCCCTCCCGCTTCATATCGGACAAAGCCCGCTCTAATGCGGCCGGCGACATGTTCCATGTCGCTTCATCCGAGTCGATGAGTACAGGCTCCGCGCCCTGGTAGACGATCGGGTTGACGCTCGCGACGAACGTCAGCGACGAGCAGAGCACCCGGTCGCCGGGACCGACACCGAGCAGGCGCAGTGCCTGATGAATGGCAGCCGTGCCGGAGCTGAGCGCAACCGCGCCCTGCGTGCCGACATAGCCGGCCAGCTCCGCTTCAAAAGCATCGACGTTCGGTCCGAGTGGAGCAATCCAGTTCGTCTCGAACGCCTCCCGGACGAAATTCTGTTCCTCTGCTCCTATATGGGGAGGGGACAAGAGGATCCGGCTGCGGATGCCTTGCGGCCTTGGCTCAGTTGGAGCCGACTGATTGGGCTCCCTGGTTACCGTACTGCTGTGCAGCGGATGTTGATTATCGAGTTGAATGGCCATGTCAAGCCTCCCTTTGTTATGTAACGAGTGTCAGTTTTCTGGTTTGTAGCGGCAGGAACGCGGGATTCACCCGTTAATCCCCGTTTAAGCAAATGCTCGCTAAGTCGTATGAACAACCTCTAATAAAATCGTTTGATACTCGCCCTGTCACTAAGTTGTATAGTCACTTAGTCGATTTGCCGCTCAATCGTTCCGTCCCTTGATCACCGCGGCCGGCACACCTACCGCCGTGCAGCGGTCCGGGATATCGCGCACCGCCACGGCTCCCGCACCGAGCAGGCTCCAGGCGCCGATGGTGAGCCCCTGGATGACGGCTGCGCCGATGCCCACGTGGGCGCCTTCATGCACCGTGACGCCGCCGGCGAGCGCACTGCCGGGCGACAAATGCGCGTAGCCGCCCACGACGCAGTCGTGCTCCACGATAGCGCACGTATTCACAATGCCGTGCGCGCCGATGCTCGCACCGGCATTAATGACCGCGCCCGGCATAACGACTGTGCCGGGCGCAAGTCTCGCCTCCGTGCTCACGACCGCACGGGGGTGGATCAGCAGCGCGAAGCGCTCGGGCGCTGCCTGCAGCGCCTCCGCCACCTTCCGGCGGATGGTGTTGCTGCCGATGGCGACGAAGACATCCATGCCGTCGTCTTCGCGGAGCATGTGCCGGGCCAGCTTCACCGGCCCCCGCAGCAGGCCGTCCTCACCCCGTCCGGCTTCCTCGTAGCGGTCGTCGAGGACGGCGGTCAGCTCATAGCGGTGCTCGCTAAGCGCCACGTCGCGTACGACCTTGGCATGGCCGCCGTCACCGATCAGGATGAGACGCCTCATGGCGTGCTTCCGTATCCGGTACTCGCATTGCCCGTATATTTGGTCGTCGTAGCCTGACCTTCCTGGGACACGCCTTCTTTGCGGACTACCTTGACGGCCGTAAGCATCAAGATCTTCGCATAAAGCTTCAGGGAGCGGTTATCTACATACCACACATCGAGTTTGAATTTCTCTTCCCACGAAATCGCATTGCGTCCGTTGACCTGCGCCCACCCCGTTATGCCGGGACGGACCCAGTGGCGCCGCTTCTGCTCATCCGTATACAGCTCCAGATATTCCATCAGCAGCGGGCGGGGACCGACCAGACTCATGTCCCCTTTGATCACATTCAGCAGCTGGGGAATTTCATCCAGGCTCAGTTTACGCAGCAGTTTGCCGAAAGCAGTCAGCCTCACCTCATCGGGAAATAAATTTCCCGAACTGTCACGCTTGTCTGTCATCGTCCGGAATTTATACACATGGAAGGCTTTTCCGAGCTTACCGGGCCGTTTCTGCTTGAACAAGACAGGCGAGCCCAGCTTAAGCCGGACCAGCAGTGCGACCAGCGCATAGACCGGCAGGAGCAGAAGCGCGAGCGGGAGCGCGATGGCAAGATCGGCCGTGCGCTGTCCGGCGCGCTGCATCCAGCCCCCTAGCCGCGTTCTACCGCAGCGTCCCGCACGCAGCTCGCCGTACATTCTTTGGAGACGGCCCACCACGTGCTGTTCCGTGAACTCGGCCTCTATTCTTCTGCGTCCCCCGTCACCGAGAGTTCTGCGCAGTCTGTCGTCCGCCAGAAGCACAGCATAGGCGTCGGCCAGTGCAGCCGTACTCTTGTAAGGGACCAGCAGCCCGGTTTCGTTATGCTTCACAAGTTCTCTCGTGCCGAGGACATCACTTGCCACGACTGGTTTGGAGAAGGCCATAGCTTCCATCAGAAAACGCGGAATGCCTTCTTTTTCCGAAGTGAGAGTAACGATATCCGCCATCTTCAGGAAGGAGTACAGATCCGGACGGTGCCCGATCAGAAGCACCTCTTTCTGCAAATCCAGCTCCTTTATCCGGGCCAGGATTTCCTTCTCCAGCGGTCCTTTGCCTGCCATCAGGCAGATGAAATCTTCATTTCCCCGCTTCTTGAGCAAGGCCAGTGCTTCCAGCAGGAAGTTAGGGTCCTTGACGGGCTCTAATCTGGCTCCCATCAGGAGGACCTTTTTGTGCTCCGGGATACCGTAAATGCGCTTCAGCTCTTGAAGATCGGCCGGAGTCACCTTGGCAGCAGCCCCATCCAGTTTCGCCAGGTCGACGCCATTGCCTTCGTAATACACGACCTTATGCCGGTTGAGATCCTGGAGCTTCCCGATATCCTCATGATTCTGAGAGGCAAGGGCATCGCAGAAGTAAGTTCCGATTGTCTCCAGCGTCCGGTAAATTCGGTAAACGCCGGCCGTCTGTCCCTCATAAAAGGGCAGTCCGTGACTCGTATGCATAATGACGGGCGTACCGGCAAGCCATGCGCCTATCCGGCCGATGATGCCCGCTTTGGCGGTATGGGTATGCACGATATCATAGCCCTCCTGCTTAATGAGGCGGCGCATGGCGAGAATCGATCTGAAGTCCTGGACCGGACGGATCTTGCGGTTCATGTTAATAAAGCGGAGGCCGAGCCCGTAGCCTTTCATCGACTGTTCATCGTATCCTTCCGGCGACGAGATGATATGGACTTCGTGACCCGCCTCTTTCAGAACCGCCATTTTATCCGCCAAAATTTTGTGCGAAATTCCTGACGTGCATATATGCGCAATTTTGCTCAAAACGAAGCCCTCCTTTCTCCATCTGGATGTATGCAAGCTGGGTTCTTCGAATCTCGTTCTTCCGGGACTAAGAAGGACTTCCTGAGCCATAGTAGCTCACATACCAGTCCGCGAATTTGGCCAATCCTTCTTCGATGCTCGTGGATGGACGGAAGCCCACATCCCGCTGCAGATCGTCAATATTGGCGTAAGTCGCCTTCACATCACCCGGCTGCATCGGCTTGTACTCGATGTTCGCATGGCGTCCCAGACTTTTTTCCAGCGTCTGGATAAACGTCATCAGAGGCACGGGCGAGTTGTTGCCGATGTTGTAAATTTTGTAGGGAGCGTAGCTCGTACCCGGATCGGGGTTCTCCCGGTCCCAGTCCGCATTGGCTGCCGGGGGCCGCTCCAGCAATCTCACGATGCCCTCGACAATGTCGTCGATATAAGTGAAGTCGCGCTGCATACGTCCTTCATTGAAGACTTGAATCGTATTGCCCTCCAGAATATTCCGGGTAAAAGAGAAGTACGCCATATCCGGACGGCCCCAAGGACCGTATACCGTAAAGAATCTGAGGCCCGTAACCGGCAAACCGTACAAATGACTGTAGGAATGTGCCATCAGTTCATTCGCTTTCTTCGTGGCCGCATAGAGACTGACCGGATGATCCACGTTATCTTCTGCCGCAAACGGCATTTTGGTGTTCGCACCGTACACGGAGCTAGAAGAAGCAAAAACGAGATGGTCAATTTTGTAAGTGCGGCATGCCTCCAGAATGTTCAGGAAACCTGTTAAGTTCGAATCCGCATACGCTCTCGGATTTTCCAGACTGTATCTGACACCCGCCTGCGCCGCCAGATTAACGACAACCCGGATGTCATGACCGGTAAATACTTTATCCAGCTGCTCATGATCGCATAGATCGGCTGTGTAATGATGATAATTCGGATATTGCTGGAGCTGCTTCAGTCTGTCCTCTTTAAGCGTCACGTCATAATAGTCGTTCAGGTTGTCGTAGCCGACCACCTCAGCCCCGCTCTCAAGCAGTCTTGCAGCCAAATGAAAACCGATAAATCCGGCAGAGCCGGTCACAAGAATGGTCACACGCTTACACTCCCCTGCTTTACATATTGGTGAAAAGACTCCCAGAACTCGCTCCGGCTCCGGTCCAGCTTCGTCTTGGTAAAGCTGCCCGCCCGGGCGAAGTTGCGGCTTGCCTGTTCCAGCATCCAGTCCCTGTTAATGATCGTGCCGGTCAGCAGCTCAGCCAGCTGCTTATCGTTGCCCGGCTTGAACAGACAGCCGGGATCAAGCAGTTCCGGGATGCCGCCGGCGGTTGATCCGATCACGGGACAGCCCCGGCCCATCGCTTCGATCGTTGCGCGTGGCAGCCCCTCCTGGAAGCTCGGCTGGATGTAAATGTCTATCTTATCAAGCCACTCGAATACGGCTTTCCCGCTGGGAAGGATACCGCAGAACTCTACGTTATCTTTGAGCCCGAGGCTGTCGGCCATTGCTTCCCATCGGGACTTGTCGCCATCTCCCAGAATACGGAACTTAAACGGCGGTATTTGATTTTTAATTTTGGACAGGGCTTCCAAAGCTACATCTATCCCTTTGGCGCGTCCGTTCAGGGAGCCGATTAGTCCGATCGTCACAGGTGTTGCCATGCTCCGGATTCGTTCCAGCCGGCCGGCCAGCACGTCCTCACCCATTTCAGGCAGCTCCACATTGGAACAGGATTGGGTGCGTCCGCCCGGACATGGATATCGTTTCTGAAGAAACTGCTCGGTGACATAGATCGCGTAAGGCGCTTCTTTGACATCGGTCTTCGTCTTCCAGGTAGCGATCGGCGCATACAGTTTCCCCTGCATACTTCCGTAATTCCAGAGGCCGTCCCAAGCGCAAGCCACTACTTCAACGGCGAAGGGCTTGCCGAGCTTCTTGGCGATGGCAACCGCCTCGGAGCCGATCTCGCTGGGAAGCCGGGCGATAACCGCATCGGATTTCATAATGGCTTCCGTCAGAAGCCGCTCCACATACCCCTTCTTCGTAATTTTGTTCACCGGATTGCTCAGGGAAGGCAGCACGATGAAATTAACATTCTTGCCGCTCGACAAGCTCTTTTTGTCCAGATCGCTTGCGGCGGATATTTTCTTGCCCCGGGACACGACCGTCAGGGAGTCGAACACGGACAGATACCTCTCCCACACGGCGTAAGGTAGCTTGCCGCCCGAGTAATATTTCCCCGAGTCCGTAAAGTAAAACATATGATCATGAGCCCACAGAACGTTCATAAGGTCCCTCTTTTCTGATTGACTTGATGATTTTGGCCGGTACACCTGCCGCTATCGTTTGGCCGGGAACCGGCTTTGTAACGACGGCCCCCGCTGCGATAATCGAGCGGCTTCCGATACTTGCACCTGCCAAGATCCGGCATCCGCAGCCGATCCAGACATCGCTTTGCACGTGAATTCGGGCACATACAACCGGGTTGTCACGGATGGGCTGAGCCTCATCTTCCCAGGAATGCTGGAAAGAAATCAGCGAACTCTGGTGCGCGATGGACACATCATCATCGATCTGAATCTCTCCGCATGCGTCGAGATAACACTGCTTGTGAATACTTACATTGCTTCCGATATAAAGCCGTTCCCAATATTTAATTTCAACCGAACGCCCGATGAATACATTATCCCCGCACCCGGGTATGAGACATTTCAGCAGACAGTATCTGAGTGCTACCCCCAAGATATCCGGCAGGAAATCCGTCAGGGTCCAGGCGTATTTAAGCGCCGGCTTCGGGAAGAGACGAAGGATGCGGATGGCGATGGCCAGCACCGCCTTGAATTTGTGAAACCGGTCTCGGCCTCTCATGTCGACCTCTCCTTTTATTGCGGATCGTTGCCAGCCATTTTACCGTGTAGCAGGCCGTATAGGCTTGAAACATGTACAGCAAAGGAAGAATCGGGAGTTTCTTGCGAACCATATTGTCCCCGATTGTTCCCAGTCCATAATCCAGATTCCGTCCGGTTACGGTCATGTAGCCAACCAGTACGAGAGTGCAGGCGTACGCGAACAGAAGTACCAGACAGAACAGGTAGAACCGCCTCGTCTCTTTGTAACGGATGTACATGAGCACTGCCAGAACGAGCGCGACCAGCATGGAAACTGCCTCCAGCGAACGGTAAAATACATGAGGCTCCCAATTCTCTAAGTTGATCGGATTCGGACTCATAAACAGAAAAGCCGTCAGCAGAAAAGCGTTGACCAGGCCGAGCCCGCCGATTTTGACCGCAAGCACGCCCGCCGAAACCAAGAGCATACTGAGCGCAATCTTAAACCGCCGGGTGAACAGCAGATAAAAGCAAAGCGTGTACACAATGGCGTAGTCCCGGAGGCCGGTGGCATAGAGCATTACAATCAGGAACCAGAAATACTTGCGGCTCATCAGCAGATACGTGCAGTAAAGACCCAGTGCTACACAAGTGACATCTTTGGCAAAAAGGGAAGACATCATCATAAAGGACGGGCTCAGGAACAGGCCCAGAATGATCCATCCTTCGTACAAACGGCGGTTCACCAGCTCGAATCCGAAATAAGCCTTGTTCAGTGCATACAGCATGTACGCGATCCAAATCAGCAGGATGGAATTGTAAGTAATGATGACAAGCGGATCGGACACGTTCAGCAGTTTATAAAAAGGCATGTACATCAGGCCGAAGATCGGATACGCCGATGAATTGAACAAATAAGTGGAAATATGCTCACTGGCGTAGCTGAGAAAATCGCCTAATCCCAAATACGACTGCACCTGCGCGTAATAGTTGTTCTCATCGGGTCCCTTTAAAGGCGTGGATGAGACGGCGTAGACGAATTTGCCGATCAGCATAGCGCTGAATCCCACATACAGCAAGAAAGGCTGATCCGGCCATTTGAGCATGCAGAAAAGCGGCAGCAGTAAGATGAAAAAGAACACGATCCCGATTCGTTCGTCGATCAGAAAAGCTCCTTTGGCTGTCAGGAGCATCAGCAGGACGTAACTGATCAGAAACAGGTTCCGGAGGGGAGGCGCGCCCGCCGGCAGTCTCTTTGCTACAGCCTTATGTCGCAGCGTACATCCGCTCCAGCCTCTGCACACTGGTGCGGATATCGTAGCCGTGCTGCTGCAGCGCCTCCAGCCGTGCCTGCCAGTCCAGTCTCGCAGCTCCGGTCATGCTGCCCATCTGAGCCGCCCACTCACCCGCATCCGCCTGCAGAGGCAGCCGGGTGACCAGCCCGAGCTTCAGGTCGGCCTCCTCCGGCACCTGATCCGAGATCAGGCAGGGGACCCCCGCAGCCTGGGCTTCGATCACGACAATGCCAAGCCCTTCATACAGCGAGGGCAGCAGGAACAGATCGAAGGCACCGATGAGCTCCGGTATGTCCTTGCGGACCCCGAGCAGCTTCACGCTGCCTGAGATGCCAAGCTCCCGGATGCGGTCCTCCATCCTGCTGCGCAGGGGACCTTCACCGATCAGCACGAGCTGCGCTTCAGGGCGGATTCTCAAGTAGCCGGCAAAAGCATCCAGCAGGAACGGATGGTTCTTCTGCTCGCTGAACCGGCCGATGTGTCCAATGACCGGCACATCCGGATCGGTCACACCGATTGCCCTGCGGTAAGCGGTCCGGTCCGGATGCAGCTGGCTGTACGGCTGAACCTGGATCGAATTCGGGAAGACAACTACCCGTTCGTCCCTCCAGCAGTCGGCGCCGAACAGCGCCTCGCAGGCTGAACGCGAACACCCGAGCATCGTCGTCGAATTGCTGCGGATGAGCCCCCGCATGTATTTGCGGTAGAGATTGCGCAGCCAGGATTCCTGCTTGCTGTCGTGTGTATTGTGACTGTGACTGATCCGCACCGGCACGTTCATCTCTCCGGCCAGCTTCAAGACATATCCGCTGAACTGGTAAATATGGCTGTGGACGGCCTGATAAGGACCGTGTTCTTGTAAATTGTTCAAGAATGCTTTGCGGAACGCTCTCAGCCCCTTCTTCGGATGAGGCTGTCTGAAAATCCGGCCTCCCAGCTCTACGATTTCATCATCGTAGAATCCTTTCTCTGCGAACTGGACGGCAAAGTGGAATTCATACTTGTCCCGGTCAATCGTCCGGTAGAGATTCATCAGCAGGGTTTCGATACCGCCGGGATGCATTTTGCCGACGACATGAAGAATTTTGATTTTAGGCTTCATTCAAGATCCTCCCGACATAGGCAACGAGGTCCCTTTTTTTATCGTTCACAATCCGGGTTGCCCCTTCCTGGCTTCTGGTGTCCGGTGCCATCTGGGCCAGCACGAACCGGGGATCGCTGCGAAAATCGACGACATACTGGGATAGTCCCAGATCCTTAAAGATACTGGCCAGCTTCTTGTCCCAGGCGATACCGTACGTCGGTTTGCCGAACGAAATCGCCGGAATGCAGGCATGCAGGCGCTGGGCAATGACGGCATCGCAGTCCCGGATGCTGTCGACCAGGTCGCTTACATCCGCCGGATACGAAGCGAATTCCACATCCCGGACGGCTGCCAGCCTCGGCTTGATGTAATGCTCGACGAAGGCGTTGTCCGTATCAGCCCCATTCGTGAAGATACGGACGCGTCCGCCCCCTTCCACAACCCCCTGAGCCAGCCTGTACCACCAGTCGGCGCAGTCATCCCGGTCCCATAGGAAGGGAGAATGCCGCCTCATCTCATTGGGGTCCATGATCCCTAATCCGATCGTCTGAACGGAAGAATCCCCCTGTTTCGCAGCCATCCGGGATGAAACAGAGAACCGGGCAGCCGGTTCAGGGAATGCTTCCCGGGTCACCAAGGCCGGATCGGATAAGGCCACTGCCTTGCGTGCAAGGGACGAATCGAACGAAAGCAGATAAGCCAGGGAATCTTCGTCGCGTACGGAGATCGTTTTGGCATACTGAAGAATTTCGGTGAACCATCTGCGGGCCAGGAAGCTCCAGGGTCCCCTCATTCCGACAAAAACGATATGCAGCGGTTTACGCTGCCTGCGGACTTCCATGACCAGCCTGCGCATGGCAATCGGAAACGACAGGTACGTGTCGATGAATAAATGGCCGCCGCCGATCAGCACCGCATCACTGTCCGCTACAAGCTGCCGGATCTGGTCATTCAGTACACGATCCTTTTTCTTGTGAACGGAATAAGACTTGACGTACCGCAGAAAATCCGGCGTCAGCTTTTTTTTCACACTGACTTCATTCAGTTTGTAGACTTTCCCCTCTTTGTCGGCTTTCGTAACCTGCGGTTCATTGTATAACCCTGCCGTAAGGTCAAAGTTGGTGATGGTATAATCTCCGCATGTACGGATGAGCTGGTTGACCGTCATCGCGATCAGACCGTCGCCCAAATTGGTTGAATGGGGCACACCCGCTAGTAAAATATGTTTCACGTTCTATCCCCCCGCTTTCTTCTGGCGCTCAGCCATGCAAACATGCCGATTGATATCTTCAGTTTTTTCCGGATCACGACAACCATCGCCGTTTTCCAGACAATCGTACAAATTAAATTTGTGACGGCGGCTCCCACCATTCCATAGGCCGGAATCATCACTAGATTAAGAAGCACATTCAGAATTGCCGATATAAGCAAAATTTTGCCGAGCATTTGCTGCTGTCCCGTCATCGTCATTAAGGTCCCGGTCTGTCCGCTGAACGCGCTGACAAGCTGACTTGTCGAAAGAATAAGAAGCGCGAGCGACCCCTCCTTAAATTCTTCCCCGAAGAGGCCAAGGATCGGGTCATTCAGCAGCAGGAACGCTGCATAGATCACACCGGCGAACAGGAAACCCGCCAAATTGCTGATGCTGAGTACCTGCTGAAGCTGCCTGTCGTCTTTTCTCGCGTAGGATTCCGAGATAAACGGAGCTGCCGTCATATTAATGGCCGTCAGGCCGAAGGATACGAGTGTCGCAATCCGCACAGCGGCACTGTAAATCCCCGCTTCCGTCGTTCCGTCCATCCAGCCGAGCATAAGTATATTCAGCTGTCCGAGCACCAGATACATGCCGGACACGAACATCAGCGACAAGGATACGTTCATCCATTCCCTTGTGTTGTAAGCTTTCTCCGCAGCTTGGACTTGTGGCGGCATCTTACGCTTCAAGACGACGGCGCCGATTACGTAAGAGACGGCAATGGCGGCCAGGAAGATCAGCATAGCTTCACCCGCTCCGGCCGGACTGCCTGCAATCCGGTTGTATCCGAGAAGCAGCGCCAGGAACAGGACGGGCCGGATGATTTTCTCCGGCAGCTGCGCGTGCAGCATTTGTTTCAGCGCCTGCAGAGAGCTCTGCCGGAGAAGCGCCAGGGCCATGACCGGAATGCCCAGCAGACCGGCCATATAAGTAAAGAGCAGCTCACGGTTCATGGAATCGCTTATCAGCAGGACCACAATCATAGAAACGGCCGTTATGGCAAGAGATAGCGCCAGCGTAATCTGATTCGCCCGCTGAAGCAGGCCCTTCACTTCATTCCAGCGCTCATGCGCCCGGTAGGAGGAAACGAAGCGGACGATCGCCGTATCGAATCCGAGCTTGGCCGGGAAAACCAGGAATGTCACGACCGTAGTCACGAATGAATAATATCCGTAGCTTACGGCACCAAGCTGCCGGGCCAGCAGGATCTGCATCAGCAGTGCCAGGCCAATACCGCCGATATTAACGGCGAACGATAAACTGCTGCTTTTCATAAGAATTCTGGATAAAGAACGTTGTGTAAGTTTGGCAGTTGTATTCATGTCAGGTTCTTCCATCCCCTTGTGGCTTTACGAAACATTGCGGTATGTAGGGACCAGATGCTGCAGCAGGGCACGGATCTCCTCCGGTTCGCTGCCCAGTACACGCTCCAGCCTGCGCATTTCGAATTCAAGCTCTGTCCGGTTAATGTTCATCGGCTTGCCGATAAAGATCCGGTCGTGCATCGTGGACGACATGCCTTCTTCACTGGTGAGAAGTTCCTCGTACAGCTTCTCTCCCTCCCGGATCCCCGAGAACTGGATGTCGATGTCGACATTCGGCTCATAGCCGGATAACCGGATGAGATCCGTTGCAAGATCGACGATCTTGACCGGTTTGCCCATATCGAGAATAAATACCTCGCCGCCCTGCGCGAACGCCCCTGCCTGGATAACAAGCTGAACGGCTTCAGGAATGGTCATGAAATATCGGACCATCTCAGGGTGAGTAACGGTTACCGGACCTCCCCGGGCAATCTGATCTTTGAATCTCGGGATTACGCTGCCCCGGCTGCCGAGCACGTTACCGAACCGGACCGCCACAAACTTCGTTTTGCTGTGTTTGTCCAGACTTTGGATGAACATCTCGGCAATCCTCTTCGTCGTTCCCATAATGCTCGTCGGATTGACGGCTTTATCCGTCGAGATGAGCACGAAGCGCTCGGCGCCGAATTCGTCAGCACATTCCGCTACGTTGCGGCTGCCGAATACATTGTTCTTAATCGCTTCGGAAGGATTGCGCTCCATGAGCGGAACATGTTTGTGCGCTGCCGCATGAAAGACCACCTGCGGGCCGAATTCCCGGAATACATCGGCGATCCGGGTCCGGTCTTGAACATCGGCAATGACCGTCTCGATCTGCAGTCCCGGGTGCAGCCGCCTCATTTCCATCTCAATGCCGTAAATGCTGTTCTCCCCGTGTCCGAGCAGAAGCAGCTTCCTCGGCTTGAACGGCGCTACCTGCCGGCAAAGCTCCGAGCCGATCGAGCCGCCTGCCCCGGTGACCAGGACAATTTTATTCTGCACATAGTCCGCGATATTCTCGAGGTCCGTGTCAATGGGGTCGCGCCCCAGCAAATCTTCGACCTGCACATCTCTCATCTGGTTGGCTGCCATTTTTCCCTGAATGAATTCATGGATATGAGGAATGATCTTAAGACGCGCCTTTGTCGTTTTGCAAATGTTGATGATATCCGAAATTTGTGTTTTGGAAACCGAAGGAAGCGCAATGATAATGTCGTCGATCTTCTGCTGTTCAACAAGCTTAGGAATATCGTGACGGGTACCCATAACGGGTATTCCGTGGAGCTGGAGCTTCTGTTTGTAAGGGTCGTCGTCAATGAACGCGACTGGCTGCATGTGGAAGCTCTCATTGTGAGCAACTTCTTTCACGAACATCACGCCGCAGCTGCCGGCACCGACCACAAGCGTCCGCTGGGCGGGTTTGCCTGCTCTTTTTTTGGAGCTTCTGGAGCTGCTGCCATAGAACTTATCGCAGAAGACCCGCCAGATAAAGCGTGAACCTCCCAGCATCAGCAGGATGCCGTTCAGGTTCTGCAGGAACATGTACAGGGTAATTTCGCCCGCAGACAGAAACGATATAATTGCATAGGAGATCAGACAAGAAACAACGACGGCTTTGGCAATCGCCACCATTTCACCGACGCTTGCGTACTGCCAAATCCGGTTGTACAGCTGAAAATAGAACATCGCGCAAGCCAGTGCGACTCCGGATATGAGTGTATACATCATAATGACACTCATGACCTCGGGCGGAATCCCGCCCCGGTAATGCGACAAAAAAGTAAGGTAAATGCTGGCCCATACCATGATCATGTCGATCAGTACCAGCATGGGCGTCCGTTTTGAATAGCTCATCTTCTTCCCTCCTTGTAGACTTCATACAGACCGCCTGGTTAATTCAACTGCTGTAATCGTAATAGGTGTTCATCTTCGCATCTTTACGGGCTACCTTGTTCAGTACTACACCCAGAATGCGCGCATGCACGAACTGCAGATTGTCACGCGCTTTCTGTACCAGGTCCCGCTTGACGCCCCCGGCGCTTACCACGAGCAGTACACCATCGCACTGGGACGCAACTACTTGCGCATCGCTGACGGCAAGTACCGGTGGCGTGTCAATGAGGATGACATCGAACTTCTCTTTCAGCTCCAGCAGCAAATGTGCCATCCGCTGAGATCCGAGAATTTCGGATGGATTGGGCGGGATCGTACCGGATGTTATGACGCTCAGCCCCGGCACTTCTGTTTCTTTGAGCGCTTCGCCGATCTCAATCTGATGGGTCAGCACGTCCGTCAATCCTGCACGGTTGGTGAGACCGAAGGTTCGGTGAGCCGTAGGTTTGCGCAAATCTGCGTCAATCAGCAGCACCTTCTTTTCCATCTGTGCATAAACCACCGCAAGATTATCGATCGTAGTCGACTTGCCTTCCCAGGGAGTGGCGGATGTAACCATCAGTGTACGGATGTCCCCGTCGACGCCGGAATATTTAATGTTGGTTCGCAGGGTCCGGTATGTTTCCGAAATAGGGGACATGGGATTGGTATGCGCAATAATAGGTCTGCCTTTATTGGACACCGGCTGCTTCACCTACCTTTCCTGAGGGGGCCCGCTTCGGTTTCATATCGCCCGGCCGGATTTCCGGCACAGCAACCAGCATGGGCAGCTCCAGGTAATGCTCAATGTCCTCTTCGGACTTCAGCGAGTCGTCGAAATATTCAAGTGCGAATACAAGACCAATGGCAAACATCAGCGAAGCAACGAAAGCGACCGCTGTATTTACAGCGACATTAGGCTCAACGGGCGCCGGTATTTTGGTTAGATCCGCCTCGTGCAAAATAAACACATTGTCGATCTTCATGATGTTCGGAATTTGCTTCTGGAACATCTGAGCGACCGTGTTTACGATAACAGCGGCCTTTTCATACTTGGCATCCTGCAGACTCAGTGTAAAGATCTGTGTATCACTAACCGAAGTAAACTGAATGCGTTTCATTAGTTCCTCTGCAGTCAGACCGAATTCAGGATGCTGCTCTACAACCAGATTCATAATGGCCGGTGTCTTAATGATCTCTTTGTACGTGTGGATAAGACTTATATTCGTATTGATGGCATTCATATCAAGCTGGAGCATCCCCTGGCTGTTGGCAGGAGAGTTTACGATCAGCTTCGTGGATGCCTGATACTTCGGGGTTAAATACAGGGCGCTTACCGCCCCCGTAGCCGAGCATCCGACAAACACAATGAGAATGATCAGCCAGAACCTTTTACGCAGAACGGATAAATAACGTTTAATTTCAAAATCCATATTCACAACATTCAATCCCTCACTTTCCTTGCGTTTCATCAACTTGGCGGACTATTAAGGCTGTACGCACCGTATTGTTTTTACTTTCATACATTAAAGCAAAAACCGATTACCGCTGCGTAATCTTAAAGCGCGCATGGGCACGGCTCAGCGAAAAATGGCGAACAGCCCTCGTGGCTTGGAAGCAACCGGCTCCCCATGCTGCAAGGGAGCGTCCTCGGCAAGCAGCCGGGCATTGCTGCGGCAATATTCCGCAAAATCCCCATCAATCCGCTCTTCTATCCGTGAATAAGCTTCCCTGAGCCTGAACGGTCTTCTTACCCGATCATGCGCATCTGACGCCAGCAAATGAATGAGACGCCGAGAACACAAGTCGTGGGCAAGCGTCTCAACTCTAGGGCCGAATGTGCCAAGCAGTGAGTCCGCCGTCATTTGAAAAACAGCTCCCCACTCCATAAGCTCCAGCAGCTTATCCGGGTCTTCCGCTACCGCCCTATTCCGTTCCGGATGCGCTATAACCGGCACTTTCCCGAGAATAGACAGTTCGTGGCAGATCTCTGCCAGGTCATCAGGAATTTCATGCGATGGACATTCAATCAGCACATAGCGGGTTCCTCCAAGAGTAAGTAGGCCCCCGTCATACCAATCATCGATCAAGCTGCGCGTAATCCTAATCTCCTGCCCGCCCCTGACATCAAGCGGAATTCTTTTCTCGGCAAGAGCCTCGCTGAGCTTTTTTATCGCTGCTTCTATCTCTTCTGGAGAAGTGAAGTAACGGCTCGTCCGGTGATGAGGAGTGGCAAAAACCGTGGAAATTCCATTCGACACAGCCATACGCGCCATTTCGACTGAATCTTCCAGAGTCATAGGCCCATCATCCAGACCATGAAGGATGTGAGTATGCATATCAATCATTCATTTACCTCCAGATCCGAATGTTACTAAAATTATGTCACAAATCGTATGGATTGTAGGAGGGAGCTAGGTTATAAATTGGACTAGTTACTATAGCTTATTTTACCAATGGTTGTTATGAGCAGGAATTCCCGATTGGATTTTTCTGATTTTATCATTTTTGTAATTTTTTGATAATAAACCAGCTTTTTCACTCGTTTTATTCTTACTTTCGAGGTCTAGTCAGGTTAATATGATGCAGACCTTTGTAACTATGCCTTTATGAAAAATTTATATCTGTTTGCCTATTAAAAAACAGAAGCAGTCTGCCCTAGGCCAGGCCGTAGGCGGTTTGAGGGGGTCGTAAGAGAATTATGAAGAGTTGATTCGAAAGACAGGTCCTAGACGCGGTTATTTGGACCCGGTGATTTTCGGGGTATAGGCCAGGGTAACTAGTGTAGGTCTTAGGGATGTATTTTGAGGTCATAAAATAAGTTCGACATTAAACCTATCATGTTAATCGGAATAATCAGAACAAAGACCTAGTTCCATTCAAACCCGGGACATACTGGATCAAAATGATCCCGGCTATCCGGGCAGATTCGTGCGATAAATAAAAAATGCCGTCCAAATCGGCCGTTTTTCCGGCTTCCCCTGTTCCACTGCCTTGGAATAATAAGCGAAAACCCTCTGTTTTTCGTACTTTCACGGGTTTTAGAGTCCTCCGGCAGTGACCCGGGACACAATTCCAGAAAAACCTTCCTTCTTTCAGCCCAATCTTTGCCGGACTCAAGGGCTGTTTTTGAAGCGTTTTATCCAGGATTTACCGATGGATTACTGCATTGAGCGCCGGACAGCACAAAAAAAGAGCCGCTTAAGCAGCTCCCTGGCAATAAAGGATTAAAGCAGCCTTACATGCGGACGTTATTCCCCGCTCGTTTTGGATCTCGGTATATACAGAATCTGCCCTGCATTGACATCCTGCTCCTCGAGCCGGTTGTACAGCTGCAGTTCTCTGGCGTTTACTTCATATTTTCTCGCAATCGTTTCGATCGTTTCTTCCTTCTGCACAATGCACATGGTGACTTTACGAAACTTCTGCACTTCCTGCTCTCCGTTAATAAAGAGCTTCTTCCATTCCAAAGCATCCGCTTTGAATTCTTCCGTCACCGGAATCTCCGCTTCCCGTTCTTTACGGTCCGTCCGGTCGCTTGCAGCGGAGCCTGAATAAAGGGAATGAATCCCGCTCTGGTGACCGGATGCATCATCTCCCGGCCTTCTGCTTCCGAACGCTACCTTAAGCTCCTTCGGCTCTTCCTCCGCAGCAGGTTCGGCTGAGGCTTCCGCCTGTTCTACTTCTGTATACAGCTGCTCTTCAAATGCCAGATCGTTCTCCCGCTTCTCCTCGGCCCCCTGCGTTTCGTTCTTTTGAACATCTTGCTGCAGGAACTCCCCGGCTGGCTTAAGCTCCGGCTGCCCATGTATCTTTGATTCCGCCGAAGATTCCGTATCAGCAACAGGAGAAGATTCCGGTATCCGTTCTCCACCGTCTTCTTCGGATAGGTCGGGCCCAGCCGACTCTTGGATACCCGGCTTCTGATCCGAGGCGACTTGACTCAGTGTCAACTCTCCGAATCTGCTATCCGAATCGGAGAAAGACGAAGAGACCCGCTCATCCGCCGAGGTATGCCGGTTTGGCTCCTGTACCTCCCAGGGATTAAAATCCGTCGGTTCCGCTCTGGGCTCCTGCCGCTCTGAACGCGCCTCTCTAAGCCACGGATTATCCGCCTCTAAAGAAGCATATGGATTGTTCCCGTAGGTGGACAGATAAGAATCCCCGGCTGGCCCGTCCGAATATGCCGCACTTTCAGATGGATTCCTTGACTGCTCTTGCTGCCGGTTTCCCGTGTCTTGCTGACGCTGCTGCTCCTGGTAAGCTGCACCGGACTGGAACTGCTGCTGCTGCCGGAACGGCTGCGAATCCCCCGTATACTGGGTATGAATGATCTGCTGGACCGGTTCTTCGTCAGCCCTATCTGCGGTTTCGTGAACGAAGAGAACTTCTTCCTCCTGAGCCCACACCCCGCCACCCAGAGCCGTCTCCACCCCGTGTAAGGACAAAACTCCCGTTACATTTATACTCCGGGCAGACAACACATCTACATCAAACGTCTCAATTTCCACAAGAATATCCTCGATCCGCTGCACCCGGTTTAAAGGCAGCGTAATTTCGACCGGGATATAGTGTTCCAGCGTGCGCTTTGTTTCCTCATCATCCAGATAACTTCCATTCAGCAGCAGGCTCCCTTTAAGCAGCGCCTGTTCCTGTTGGGTAATGACCTGGATGCGCGGAACCAGTTCCACATCTTCAAGATCCCGTATGTCGGCGGCTTCGTCCGCCAAATGAACGCGTTCATAAATGTCGAATCGCAGACCGTTCTGCTTTTCTGTCACACTGCCATCCTCCCTTCGGTTGTCCCTTATTAAACATATGAATTACCGCAGGACCACCCGTTCTATCTTATATATATGGGTAGAAGGAGGACGGCATGACTGCCAATTTAGTTTTTATGCAAAAGCGCTGCAAGAAGAGCGTTAAAATCATCCGGGTAGGAGGCCTCAAGATCCAGCTCTTCCCCTGTGATCGGGTGCCGGAGCAGCAGCCGTGCTCCATGCAGCGCCTGACGCGCGAACAACTTCGGTGATCCGCCGTACAACGTATCCCCGAGAAGCGGGTGCCCCAGGTAACTCATGTGAACGCGGATCTGGTGCGTCCGTCCGGTTTCAAGGCGCAGCTCAAGAAGCGCAGCTCCCCGGAAACTCTGCAGCGTCCGGTAATGCGTAACGGCATGATCGCCTCCGGGCGAGACCCGTCTGCGGCTGCGGTGGTGCCGGTCCTTCCCGATCGGAGCCGCCACAGTACCGGCCGGCGGCGCAGGATGCCCTGCACATACGGCCGCATAGATGCGCTCGATGGCTTTCTCGCGCATCGCTTCGTCCAGCAGTACATGCGGCAGCTCGTACTTGGCGTACAGCACAGCGCCGCTCGTATCCTGGTCGAGGCGGTGGATGTGCCTGACGGCGCAGCCCTGGCCTGTCGACTCATAATAGCCGGCTACCGCATTCGCCAGTGTCCCGCCTTGACCGGGCTCCGCGGGATGAACCGCCATCCCGGCGGGCTTGTTGACGACGAGGAGATAATCGTCCTCGTACACAATCTCCAGTTCCGTCCATTCAGCCGGAACCGATGGGGCTTCCTGCGGGAAGATGCGCAGCAGCAGACGAGGCCCCTGATTCCGGATGCCTCCTTCGCGTTCCAGCTTGCGCCAGAGTTTCTGCGGGATAGGCAGAAACGGATACACATCCTCCCATGTTGCCCGCTCAGCCGGCACCATAAGCTCAATCCATTCTCCTTTTCGCTTGCCTGCCGCGTGCATCATGGCGTCTTCCCCCTTTCCTCATCCCGGCTGCCCAGCCGGCGAGCAGCAGTACAAACACACAAACAACCGCGATTAAATCGATCGGGAAATCAAAAAAGTAGTAGCGCTTCAACCTTAACTCAGCTCCGATCTTCTCTCAAAAAGTCTAGATCATTTTACCAGATTCCGTTCTCAAAAGAAATGAAGCCTGCCCTGCCCGCTGTTCTCCTCCGCAGCATTCAAAGTCCCTGTCCACTGGCGGATCTGGTTAGCCGTTTACCCCGCAATCGCAGACCTCCACCGGCAGTCCAACCGGACCAGGAGGAATTGCCGATGTTGCTGTGGCAGCAGCTAAAGAAGCGCCAACGGACCACAATATTTAGACAGCGGTCCGCAGGACGCAAATAACAAAAAGACCGCCGGTTAAACCGGCGATCCATTCACGTTAAAGGGATTCTACAGCCTTGCCCCACTCCGTTAAAGCCTTTTCAGTGCTTCACGCTGAACTTCGATCGTTCTCTCGATATCTTCGTCCGTATGAGCCGTGGACACAAACATTCCCTCGAATTGCGAAGGAGCTACAGAAACGCCCAAATCAAGCAGATTGCCGAAATATCGGGTGAACACGGACAAGTCCGATGTTTTGGCCGTCTCGTAGTTGATGACGCGCTGCCCGGTAAAGAACGGGCATACCATCGAACCGACGCGGTTAATCGTGCTGGCAATCCCGACTTCTTTGGCATTCGCCAGGAAACCTTCCTCAAGACGGGCGGCTTTGCGCTCCAATCCCTCGTATACGCCCGGCTCTCCAAGCAGCTTGAGGGTCGTATAGCCCGCCGCCATCGCCAGCGGGTTGCCCGACAAAGTGCCTGCCTGATAGATCGGTCCGCTCGGAGCTATCTGCTCCATGATTTCTTTCCGTCCGCCATAAGCGCCGACCGGAAGTCCGCCGCCGATCACTTTACCCATACAGGTGAGGTCAGGAGTCACTCCGTATAATCCCTGCGCACAGTTCAAATGGACACGGAATCCGGTCATCACCTCATCGAAGATCAGAACTGCGCCATATTCTGTCGTTACGTCCCTGAGTCCTTGCAGGAATCCGGGAAGCGGCGGCACGACACCCATATTGCCCGCAATCGGTTCGACGATAACAGCGGCGATGTCTTCACCGTATTTCTCAAACACAAGACGGATGGAATCAAGGTCGTTGTACGGTACAGTCAGTGTGTTCACGGCAACCGACTCAGGTACACCCGGGCTGTCCGGCAGGCCCAGAGTCGCTACGCCGGAACCGGCTTTGATCAGCAGCGCATCCGCATGGCCGTGATAGCTGCCCTCGAACTTAACGATCTTGTTGCGCTTCGTGTATCCGCGCGCCAAGCGCAGCGCACTCATAGTAGCTTCCGTACCGGAATTAACCATACGTACGATTTCAACGGACGGCACACGCTCCACAACAAGCTTGGCCATTTCCGTTTCGATTAGAGTCGGCGCACCGAAGCTGGTGCCCTTCTCGGCCATGGAGCGGACAGCTTCAATCACGTCCGGCTGGGCATGTCCGAGAATAAGCGGCCCCCAAGACCCGATATAATCGAGGTATTCGTTGCCATCGATATCATACACGCGAGGTCCGACTCCGCGCTCCATATACACAGGCGTCAAGCCGACTGATTTGAAAGCGCGTACCGGACTGTTCACTCCTCCGGGAAGATACTGCTTAGCTTCGGCAAAAGCTTCGGCTGATCGGGTATCTATTCGCTTGTGGTTCATTTCCATTAGACAATAACCCCCTGGGTCATAGTTGTTTCTTCTCTGTCAATATACGAGAAGACGAAAGCCATTCTCATAAGAGAAGAGCCTGGCTTCACAGCCGGTATCCTTTATTATACACGGCAATCGGCTCTTGTGCCGATCACATGGGTTAATCCGGCAGAGATCAGCGCTTCAAGATCACGTTTGCGCTTGCGTTTCCGATCGCATTTTGATCGCATTTTGATCGCATTCTGATCGCATTCTGATCGCATTTTGATCGCATTTTGATCGCATTTTGATCGCATTTTATTGCATGTTGATTGGATTTGATTTGATTGCATTTGATCGCATTTCCAATCGCATTTCCGGTCACCTTGCGTCTTCGATTCGATCACGCTTTAAGTTCTAGTCCCGCCTTACGATCACGCTTGCCGCCCAGGAGCTGCTGAAGCCGCCACGCCGTCTATGCCGTCCACGGCAGTCGAAGCCATCAGCCGCTCCGCCGCTTCATAGGCCGTGTCGCGCCCCTGCCTGATGCAGTCCGGCAGCCCGACCCCGTGGAACCCTGCGCCGGTAACATAGACGCCGGGCATCTGTTCCGCCAGCTCGCTGCGCAGTTCGCGGATGTTGTCCAGATGGCCGACCGGGTACTGCGGCATCGAGCGGTGAAGCCGGGTCACCTCATGGAACAGAGGCTCCGCCTCTATTCCCATCAGCTCGGCGACATCTTGGCGCACCTTCGCGACCAGCTCCCCGTCGCTCAGTTCTACCCAGTCCTCCGCTCCGGAGCGGCCTACATAGCAGCGGAGCAGGACATGGCCCTCCGGAGCCGTATGAAGCCACTTCGTCGAGGTCCATGTGCAGGCTGTAATGCTGCGTCCCTCTAGCCGCGGGATCAGGAACCCTGAACCATCGAACGATACATTGGCATCCTCCTGCCGGTAAGCAAGCACCACATTCGCAACGGACACATAGTTGATCGCTTTGAGCTTCTCCACGCCAGCTAGCTCACCCAGGAGCTCTGCCGTATGATAAGTCGGCAGCGTTACAATGACACTGTCCGCTTCTTCCGTCTGCCCGTTACCCAGTGCAACCCGGTAACGTCCCCCCTGCTTTTGGAGGCCCGTTACTTTCACACCGGTACGGATATTTACTCCGCTGTCCCGCAGCACTTCCTCAAGCCGCTGCACAAGCGTACTCAACCCGTTCTTATAAGTAAGGAACGTCGACTTACGTCCGGGTACCGGCAAGTTTCTTGCTTCCAGCTGTGTCTGCTTGCGGTTATTCATCATCCCGTAGATGAGACTGCGGTGCTCCTGCTCCAATTCCCCGAACTGCGGGAAGGTGGACTGGAGGCTCAGCGCGAAGGTATCTCCCGCATAAATGCCTGCAAGCAGCGGTTCCACAACTTGCTCCAGCACTTCCTTGCCGAGCCTGCGCTCGAGGAAGTGGCCCAGGGACTCATCCCCCGGCTCCTCCTTCTTGGGGAGGATGAGATCAAGCAGTGCGCGCGCCTTACCGGCGGGAGATACGAGAGCCGTTCTCATGAACGGGCCGAGCTCCGTCGGAATGCCAAGCACGAGACCGGGAGGCATCGGATGCAGCTTGCCGTCGCGAAGGATATACGTCTTCTTCGCCTCGGGATTAGTGCCGGTCAGCTCATCCTCAAGTCCAAGCTCCTTACTGAGTTCAATGATCGGAAGCTTGCGCGCCAAGAAAGAATCCGGCCCCTTCTCAATCACGAAGCCGTCCTTTCTAAGCGTGTTGATTCTGCCGCCCAGACTTTCCGCTCCCTCAACCAGAGTGATGTCAGCTTTGAAACCGCCGGCATCCAACCTTTTTTTCAGATAGTAAGCTGCCGTCATGCCGGTGATGCCTCCGCCGATAACGATCACTTTCCGTGCCTGGCTCATAGTCAACGTCCCTTTCTGCCCGGACTTCCTCGGAAATCCGGATTATAAAAATGCAAAGGGGCGCCCGAATTCAGCGCTCCCCTGGTGATCATTAATCCTGTGATTTTAACTCGCCGTATTTGTTCCAGACCGCATCGCTGAGCGTTTCCATATACAGAGGATCCGTATTAAGCGATTCTGTCCGTTCCAAATGCAGGCCGAGCTCTTCCGCCGCCTGGCGGCATTCAATGTCGATATCGTAAAGCACTTCCAGATGGTCCGAGACGAACCCGATCGGACAGATCAGGACACGCTCTACGCCTTCTTCGCTTACGGAACGCAGCACATCCAGAATGTCCGGTCCGAGCCAAGGAGCAGCCGTCCGTCCGGCACTCTGCCAGGCAAACTGCCAGTTCGTCACGCCCGTCTTCTCCGCGACAGCTCTGGAAGTCTCCAGAAGCTGCTCGGGGTACGGATCGCCGAGTTCGAGAATTTTCTCCGGCAGACTGTGTGCCGAGAATAGAACACGTACGCTGGAGCGGTCTGCATCGGCGAATTTCTCTAGTGCGCGCTCTATCCGCTCCGACAGAGCTTGAAGAAGTTTCGGATGCAGATGATAGCTGTCAACGCACGCCATCTTAATGCCATGCTCCGCCGCTTTTTCCTTTGCGCGTTTGTTGTAGCTGGCAATGCTCATCGTGGAATAGTGAGGCGCCAGAACGATTCCGACCGCTTCTTTTATGCCGCTCTCAGCCATTGAATCCACACCGTCTTCAATGAAAGGTTGTGCGTGTTTCAGTCCTTGATAACAAACGAACTCCACGTCCGGATGTTCCTTCTGCAGCGTCTTCTGCAGACCGGAGACTTGATTATCGGTATGCTCACGAAGAGGGAATACTCCCCCTACGATCGCTTCATAACGGCTCGTAAGCTCCCCGAGCTGCTCTGGACTTGGCTTGTTTCCGCGCCGGATGTGCGTATAATAGGCCTCCACATCATCCATGCTCTGGGGCGTACCGTAGGACATGACGAGAACGCCGACTTTCTGCTTTTCCATGTCTTAGACCCCCTTGCCCGCGTTCCGCTCTGCAATTGCTTTGGCGGAATACGAATGTATGAAATCAGTCAATTCTTTGAGTTTATCCAAAGACGCTTCCGGGAACAATCCATGCCCGAGGTTGAAAATATAACCCGGCTCTTGAATGCCATCATCAATGATCCGCTTCGCATGCTCTTGAATGACTTCCATCGGAGCCGTCAGCACAAATGGATCAAGGTTTCCTTGGACGGCATAGCGGCTGCCTAATCTGCGGCGGCCTTCCGAGATCGAAACGCGCCAGTCAAGGCCGATAACATCCGCCTGAAGGTCTGTAAGAAGCGGCAGCAGCTCGCCCGAACTGACGCCCGGGAAGTAGATCTTGGGCTGCGGCAAATCTTCAAGTCCGCGGAAAATTTTCTGGATGGTAGGAAGCACGAATACCCGGAAATCTTCCGGAGCCAGCGCCCCCACCCACGAATCAAACAACTGGACGGCTTTTGCCCCCGCTGCAATGTGCGCCCGCAGATAGGTGATAACCATATCCCCTAGTTTATCCATGAGTGCGAACCAGATTTGCGGACTGCCGTACATCATTTCCTTGGTGCGTATGTAGTTCTTTGAAGGGCGTCCTTCGATTAAATAACTGGCAATCGTAAATGGAGCTCCTGCAAACGTAATAAGCGGTACCGTAAGCTCCCGATCCAGAATGCGGATCGTTTCAATAACGTGAGACAAATCAGCTTCCACATCAATCGGCTTCAGACGGGCTACATCCTCGCCCGAACGAATCGGATTCTCAATGACGGGGCCAACATCTTTTACAATGTCGAAATTAATTCCCAGAGAAGCTACCGGATTCATTATATCCGAATATAAAATAGCTGCATCTACGCCAAGCTTCTTAATCGGCATCAGCGTAACCTCAGCTGCTAATTCAGGCTGCTTACAAATCTCAAGCAAAGAATACTTTTCTTTAATTTTGCGGTAATCCGGGTCGTAGCGTCCAGCTTGGCGCATGTACCACACAGGCAGTTGATCCACATCTTCCTTACGGCTTGCTCTAATAAAACGATCGTTGTTTATCACGAGACACCTTCTCCTGATCCTGTCATGATTTGTTACCATTATGCCCTAATTATAACTCCCTCACAACCGCGCCCTGCCAGTCCTTTCCGACAAAAGTTTGACAAAGCGTCAAAATAAATGTGTTGTTGTTTGCTCATACCACGGAGTGACGTTATGCGATTGAAAAAACTCTCCGCACCACCTTGTCAGGATCATGCGGAGAGATTCCAATCGTATCACAAAAAACCTGCCTTAAGACTCTTTTAACCAGCGCGCCGCGTCTTTGGCATGGTATGTCAGAATGATATCGGCTCCGGCACGTTTGAAACCAAGCAGCGTCTCGAGCACGATTTCCTTCTCGTTAATCCATCCGTTCTGAGCGGCAGCCTTAACCATCGAATACTCGGCGCTGACATTGTAAGCCACAAGCGGGAGGTCAAAGTTCTGTTTCAGCATTTGAAGAACATCCAGATAGGCGAGTGCAGGCTTCACCATAAGGAAGTCCGCGCCTTCGAGCACATCGCTCTCCGCTTCACGTAGTGCTTCGCGGGAGTTGGCCGGGTCCATCTGATAGGTCTTGCGGTCACCGAATTGAGGAGTTGAGTGTGCCGCATCACGGAAAGGACCATAGTATGCGGAGGAGTATTTCACCGAGTATGCCATCACAGGCACATGCTCCAGCCCCTCGGCATCAAGGCCGGTACGAATCGCATGAACATAACCGTCCATCATATTCGAAGGGGCGATGATATCTGCGCCGGCTTTGGCCTGGGAAACTGCGGTGCGGACCAGAAGTTCCAGCGACTCGTCATTAGCGATATCGGCACAGCCGGTTTCCGGATTGTGATGAACCACTCCGCAGTGTCCCGTATCTGTAAACTGGCACAGGCAGGTATCGGCGATCACAAGCAGATTCGGATTCCATTTTTTGATCAGACGGGTTGCCTGCTGGACGATGCCATCCTCAGCGAAAGCAGAGGAGCCTACAGCATCCTTCGTTTCGGGAACGCCAAACAGCAGAATCCCTTGAATACCCAGTTCCGATATTTCATGAATCTCTTCTTCCAGGCGGTCTAGAGAAAAATGGTAAACGCCCGGCATGGAGAGAATCTCACTCTTCACATTCGTTCCCGCTTCTACAAAAATCGGCTGGATAAGATCATGCACAGACAGCGCATTCTCACGCACTAAATTACGCATCGCCGCGGAACCGCGCAAACGGCGGTGTCTTACAACTGGAAAACTCATTGAAACTGCCTCCTTAGTTAAACACATGAATAGAAAGCCGCTTCGGAAAACTATCACCCGCAGCTTCCTGTCCAATCGAGTATTTAAAGAATCGTTTATTGAAGTGCTGCTCAGTTGTCTATAAGCCTGTAGAATCTCAGGAACCGGGAGTCTCAAGGCCCGCATAGTTTAAGGTCCTGCGTCCCGAAGCAATCGTTTCAACTAGAGAAGCAACAGTCGCTTCCGGCGGCATGTAAGCTGCAGCGATCTCATAGCGGGCCAGCGTATCCGCCGTCTTGGGGCCGATACACGCGGTTTCCGTACCCTGCAGCAAAGCGCACGGGTCTTCCGCTCCGAGCCGGCTCAGCGCTTCCATCAGGTTCGTCACGGTTGACGAGCTTGTGAAGGTCGTAATGTGAATCTTCCCTTCCTGAAGAAGATTCAGTACCTCTTCTCCGCCTTCCGTAGACAGCACGTTCTCGTAGACATCTACTTCCGTCACCTCGAGTCCCATGCTGCGCAGACCTTCCGGCAATGCTTTGCGGGCGAGGTCGCCGGTTGCGAGCAGAGCGCGCTGGCCAGGACGGACAACCTGTCCAAGCTCTTTCAGCAGCTCATCTCCATCGAATTGCCCGGGAACCGGCGTCTGGGTATAGATCCCGTGAGCTTCCAGCGCCTCAGCGGTTTTGGGCCCGACAGCGGCAATGCTCGCCCCCGCCAATACCCGGAAATCCTGGCGCAGTTCCCTCATACGCCGGAAGAAGAACTCTACGCCGTTCACGCTCGTGAATACGACCCAATCAAATTCCTCAAGCCTGCCGATGGCTTCATCCAGCAGACGCCGGGCCTCGGCGCTGCTCGGCGGCTGAATCTGGATAACCGGGAATTCCAGCGGCTCCCCCCCGAGCTCTTCGATCAGCTCGACAAGCTCGCTCGCCTGGCTGCGGGCTCTCGTAACGAGAACCCGTTTGCCGAAGAGAGGCTTCTTCTCAATCCAGGCCAGCTTCTCGCGAAGCTTGACAACTTCGCCGATAATAATGACGGCGGGGGACTCGAAACCGGCTTCCTTGGCTTTGCGGCTAATATCAGCCAGCGTCCCCACCAGCGTCTGCTGCTCCGTCCATGTTCCCCAGCGTATTAGAGCTACCGGGAGATCGGCCGGTTTTCCATATTGAATCAATTGCTCGCTGATTTGCTCCAGATTGGCTACGCCCATCAGGAAGACAAGCGTGCCGATCCCTTTGGCCAAATGCTCCCAATCGAGCTTCGTATACGTTTTATTCGGATATTCATGCCCGGTAATAATGGCAACGGAAGAAGTGAAGTCCCGGTGAGTCACCGGTATTCCCGCATAGGCAGGCACAGCTATGGCAGACGTAATACCCGGAACAATTTCAAAAGGGACGTTATGCTCGGCGAGAAGCTCTGCTTCTTCCCCGACCCGGCCGAATACGCTCGGGTCTCCGCCTTTCAAACGTGTCACGATTTTACCCTGAAGGCCCAAATCGACCAGGAGCTGATTGATATTCTCCTGCTTCATCATATGCTTGTCCGGTGTCTTGCCCACAAATATCAGTTCCGATTCCGGCTTGCGGTGCTTAAGCAGCCTGGGACTGGCCAGCCTGTCGTAGACAATGACATCGGCACGCCGGATCGCTTCCATGCCGCGTACGGTGATCAACTTAGGATCACCGGGACCTGCGCCAACCAAATAAACTTTCCCTCTCCCCACTAGCTCCACTCCTTCTCAAAACCCCATTCGTAATCTGCCGATCCATCCGCAAAGCGAGAGGCTAGTCAATCGCTTTGTTCTCGTAAGCCTCCGCCAGTATGCGGTCCGCGCCGCGCGCGATAAGCTTGTCCGCCGCTTCCCGGCCGAGCGCTTCCGGATCGCTGCCGCTCAGCGTCTCCTTCAGCAGTTCAGCTCCATCCGGCGATCCGACAATCGCCGTAATCGTCAGCTGAGCGCCCCCGCTTCCGTGCTCGACCGTCGCGTATGCGCCAAGCGGAACCTGGCAGCCTCCCTCGAGTCTGCCGAGGAAACTGCGCTCGGCCCGGACGGCCAGCGCCGTATCTTCATGCTGAAACTTCCCGAGAAGATTCAGCACGAACTCATCGTCCGCCCGGCTCTCAATGCAGAGCGCCCCCTGCCCGACTGCAGGTACGCACACCTCAGCCGGCACGTAGGCGCTGATGCGATCCTGCCAGCCGATCCGGTGAAGGCCGGCTGCGGCCAGAACAATCGCATCGAACCCTTCCGTTTCGAGCTTGCGCATTCTCGAATCAATGTTCCCGCGGACCGACTGGATGCGCAGGTCCGGACGGCTGTGCTGCAGCTGGCAAGCGCGCCGCAGCGAACTCGTACCGACGAGCGCTCCCTGAGGGAGCTCGTCCAGGGAAGTCTCCCCCTTCGTGATCAACACGTCACGGGGATCCTGGCGCTGAGGAATAGCGCCGATCACAAGTCCTTCCGGCAGCTCGAATGGCATGTCCTTCATGCTGTGTACGGCGATGTCGATCTCGCCGTCCTGCATGGCCTGCTCGATCTCTTTCACGAACAGCCCCTTGCCGCCTACCTTCGACAGCATCACATCCAGAATGCGGTCTCCTTTTGTCACAATTTTGCGGATTTCAAAGTCACATTCTATTCCATGCTGCCGGCTAAGCTCTCTGAGCTCATCCACAACTTGATTGGTTTGGGTAAGCGCCAGAGCGCTCTGCCTGGTTCCGACTACGATCGTACGCATAAGTTATATCCTCCCGTTTCTGCTAAAAGCCTTCGCTTGTAAGGTAATTCATCAAAGCCAATGTCCCAGGCCTGATCTTAACGCCCGTTCTTTTGCATCCTTTATTATCCATCATTTCCGCTCGGATTACTATCCTTCTAGAAGAACGGACCGATCGAAACGTATGCGGCAGTGAACTCTTCAGGAGAAGAAGCCTCCTTAAGCGTATGCAGGACTTCTTTGCGCCAAATCTCGAAATCACCTGCTCGGATGCGTTCCGGCACATTCCAGGAGGGAACCCTTCGCAGCAGCTCTTGGCGCTTCTGTGTATCCGGAATACGTTCGCGCATGGTCTCTCTGAGCTCGCTCAGAAAATCCACATAGGGGGCATACTCCGGCCCATATGCACTCTCTAACTCGCGGCGTATCTCCGCTGCCAATGCCGGACTTGAACCGGAAGTAGACACGGTCAGCGTCAGCTTGCCGCGGTGAACAACTGCGGGTACGGTCATATTGCCGGTATCCGGCTGATCGGCTATATTCACGAGCTTGCCCAGCTTGTCCGCTTCACGCCGGAGCAGATCGTTCACCTCGCGGCTATCTGTAGCCGCGAATAGGATTACATATGGAGAGAGGTCCGGAAAAACAGTTCCGCCCTTGTTAACCGGATCTTTTTCCGAACCTTCTAATTCGTGATTTCTTATTATTTCTGGAGTTCCGTAATGAAACGACAGCCAGCTCAGTCCGCCGGTTTCAGCCCAGGACCGGATCGCAGGCGTTACGGAAGGGGAGATTACCGTTACATCCGCCCCGGCTTCCAGCAGCGCTGCGATTTTTCTTTCTGCCACCGCCCCGCCGCCAACGACCAGGCAGGGTCTGCCAGTCAGCTTCAGCATAGCCGCATATTCACGGTTCATTGCCCCACCCCCGTCATTTCCCAGTTATGAAATCCTGAGAAGCCATTCGACAAAATAAAGTTCAGCAGAACAATGACAAAAGCGGCTAGATTCCACTTGGCCAGCTTCGGTCCCGTCATGCTTAATGAATGATGCTGGAAAAGATAGAATCCGTATGCGCATAAGACGAGAAGTGAGTTAATCACTTTGGTGTCCCACAGCAGATACACATTATCCTCAATCAATACCCAAGCGACGCCGAGCGACAACGCCAGCATAAGAAGCGGTGTACCGATAACCACACTAACATATGTATACCGCTCTATTTTCTCCAGCGAAGGCATCTTCTTCATGCTTGCCGTCCAGCTTTTCCGCTTAAGTTTGCGGTGAAGAAACAAGTACATCCCGGATAATACGAATGAGACCGTGTAAGCTGCGTAACTGCCTACCGCTAGCGATACATGGATAAAAAGCAATTCATCATTGATGTTCCATTGATCAATTAACGGTGATACATGTGAATCGCTGAAGAAGTTCAATGCGAGTACGGCAAGACCGAACAAATTTACGAAGAACACCACCAGCTCAATCCGGTAAAACCGGCTGATCACCAATGAAGCGGTAATCAGCACCCATGAAAATAAGAATAAGGTCTCAAACATAGAGAACACCCAACGGCCCAGATGCTCATACAAGCTGTAGCCGAGATACGCCGTTTGCAGGACCCACACAAAATAAAGCAGCCCCGTTCCTAACTGTTTCGCACTCCGATTCGCGCGCGCAACATCAGAGAAGTAAAACAGCAGGCTCAGGGCATATAAATAAATAATCGCATCGTACCAGATGCTGCGAGTAACCATCGGTTGTCTCCTTCCTCTGTCTCGGAGAACCGTGAGATCAGGAGTGGGCGAGCGCCGGCTGAAGACTGAATCCGCTGCCTGCAAGCTCTTCCTTGGCATGCGCCTGCGACGCTTCTGCTGCATCGGCGCGCGCATCTGCCAATGCTTCCGCTCTTTCCTGCTCCTCCATAAGTTCCTCTAACGCAAAAATCTTAGTAAACATTTCAAGCGCTTCTTCGCCTTTCTTCTCTCCGGCCATCTCTTTAATGGATAGAATCGGGTCGCGAAGCATTTGATTGACAATGCTCTTCGTTAACTTACGAATCACTTTCATTTCCCGCTCTTCAAGATCGGGAAGCTTCTTGAACAGACTTTCCATCGTTTCCTGGTGTACCAGGTTTGCTTTGGCCTGGAGGGCATGAATCACCGGAGAAACACCCAGTGTCTTGGTCCATTGATCGAATGCGGCAATTTCATCGCTGATCATCGCCTCGATCTTAACCGCTTCTTTCTGCCGTTCCTTCAAATGGCTGTCCACAATAGCCTCCAGATTATCGATATCGTACAGGAAGACATCTCCCAGATCATTAATTTCAGGGTCCAAATCACGCGGTACTGCAATATCCATCATGAAAAGCGGCCGGGACTTACGCTTCGGAAGTACGGACTGCAATTGTTTCTTCGTCAGTACATAATCACTCGATCCCGTGGAGGATATGACAATATCCGCTTCTGTAAGGCGTTCTTCCAGCTGTTCCATCGGATAAGCTCTCCCGCCGAACTTCCCTGCAAGTTCCAGAGCCCGCTCATACGTACGATTCAACACGTCAACGCGCTGCGCTCCGCTTGAATACAAATGCTTAACGGTCAGCTCGCTCATCTTGCCGGCTCCGACAATGAGGATTTTCTTGCCTTCATAGCTGCCAAAAATCCGTTTGCCGAGTTCTACAGCGGCGTAGCTGACCGACACGGGATTGTCGCTGATGGAAGTTTCGGAATGAGCCCGTTTGGCCATCGTAATAGCCTGTCTGAATAAAGTATTGAAATACGTGCCCGTGGCACCAAGCTGCTGGGCCGTGTAATAAGCATTCTTCACTTGCCCCAGAATCTGGGTTTCGCCGATAATCATCGAATCCAGACCGCTGGCTACCCGCATCAGATGCTCAATCGCCCGGTCATGTTCATATATATATAGATGGCTGTTGAATTCCGTACGCGGAATCTCAAACCAATCTTCCATAAACTTACGGATGTAGTGCCCGCAAATGTGTACGCGATCGACCACGGCGTAGATTTCTGTACGGTTGCAAGTGGCCACGACAACACATTCCAATATGCTTTTTGTCTCTTTCAGTTCCAAAAGCGCTTCGGACAGTTCTTGTTCGGTGAACGTGAACTTCTCACGAATCGCTACGGGAGCTGTACGGTAATTAAGTCCGACGACGACAATATGCACAGGGCACACCTACCTTTCTTTGCAATTAACAATAATAATTATAACATAGCGTACCTTCGTTACCGACAAATATTTTGACTAATTTTTGAATGCTTCGGCTCTCAAGAAGGTCGCTATGCCTAGTGTGGTCTATGATTCGCCTAGATATACCGTTTATTGGAGAAGCTTTTTCTCCAGAAGCGATTTTAGCTTTTCATCAATTTCCGACACTGTTTTACTCTGGGAAGAAACGATACTGCCGCTTGAGGCCATCAGTTTACCATAGGCTTCGTGCAGCCCGGCGAACAGCTTCGCTGCTTCCTGCAGCACATTCTTTTCCTCGGCTTTAAGCGCACGCTCCCCGCCGATCTGCAGGCGAAGAATATACTGCATAAACAGAGGAAGGCTGTGCAGAGGGTCCACATTATCTTTACCCAGCGCAAGAACTAACCTCTCATGCGTATAACTTGCCGAGTACAACGTTTGTTTGAGTGAATCAAGCTGCCGTGTATCCATAGGCTGTGCGGAATCCTGCAGGAAACGGTTCAGCAGTTCGATCTGAAACAAAGATACCTGATACAGCAGACGCTCGGCGCCCGGGTTATCCTCGTGCCTGGTTGCGTATCCGTATAGACTTGTCAGCGGCCATGCTATTAGTCCGGCAAGCAGTAAGCCCAGGATCAATTTCTTTTTCAATTGGCTTCGCACAATCGGCTCTCCCCTTCCAGGTCCGGTAGTTAAGACCCGTACCATTGTATGAGAGCCCTGACAAACAAATAACCACGGAATAGAATACTCCGTGGTTATCTAGCTTTTATATAAACATTTTCTTTATTTACCCGACTTATTTAACCAGTACAGCTTGCTTGATTTCCGGTGTTTCAACTTCAAACTCGCCCATTCCGCGAACCAGTTTCTTAGCAAAGACCTTCTCCGGCTTAAGCAGTGAGATCATGTGGTCGATAGCTAATTGAGGATCAACAGTTTCACCGCAAGTGTAGCAATCCAGCGCAGCAAAACCTCTCTCAGGATACGTATGAATGGAAAGATGACTCTCAGACAGTAATACCAATACTGTGGCACCTTGTGGTTCAAATTGTTTGGACTGAACAGACATTACTGTTGCTCCGCATGCTTCCGCTGCATCTACCATTTGGGCTTGCAACCACTCTGCATTGTTCAATAGTTCAAAATCTACTCCCCAAGTATCTACAGCAACGTGTCTTCCGAAAGTTGAATATTCCATCTCTCGGTTCCCCCTTCCTAGGAATAAAATTGTTCTTGCATTTCATCCGCTAGGACCTACGTCATTCACTTCCCGAGGGAATAATCTCTCGCAACATTCAATGTCCTGAGTGAATCCTGGTTCCTATATTGTTTTCAACGAGATTAAAAATAACATCTATTGACCAGAAAAGCAATAGTTTTTTTCGAATAAGCTAAAATAGTTTTGGCAAGCTCCTGATCTTAGCCATCCGTATACAATATGTTCCAGATGGAATCGACGTACCAAATAATTTTACGACTCAAGACCGATTGTATGCAAAATAAAAAGAGCCGGTTACCCGGGCTCTTCTATGGTATATGGCTGCGCTTATTGGGTTAGTCAATCAAGCTTCCAGAATGAATAATCGGCGGGTTAACTGAGTCAGGCGGCTGTCAATATCCAGCTTCATCGTCAGGCAGCTAACTTCATTCCTCATATCCAGCAGATGGTTGATTTGATCGTGTATCATGCTGATTTCACGTTCTATCTCTGTTCTGCGGAACAATTTCTCAAGCTGGCCAAGTGTATCTTGGTATTCGTAGACCACATTGGTATGTGAGCCCTTAACCTCAACAATCTTCACCACTCTGCCGAGTTCATACGTATAAATCATGACAAACGTAGCATAGATCCGCTTCACAACCGCTGATCCTTTGAATTCGGCAATCGCTTTGCGCAGTACATTCGTCAAACGCAGACTCGTCACACGGCAGGTACCAGAGCTTATATACTGTCTACCGACCCGTTCAAACGAAAGGACAATTTCTTCCCCCGCTTCTTCCTGAAAAACAAATTCCTGGTTTCCGTTTTCAATAACTTTGACCTGGGATGTAACTTGATGATCGGCAAGCATTTGGACAAATTTGGACATTTCGGCTTCCGTTAAATGCAGGCGGGTTTTGACATATTCAGTCGCTAACCTCTGTGCCATGGAAATCCCTCAATTCTATTTTTTACAACACCTTTAATCTTATCTACTACATAGTATACTACATCCAAGCTTAATATTCCTGCGTGCTTAGGATGAAAATCAGGCGAAAACGAGAAAAAACGATCGCCTGGCTGTAAAAAACAAGGATCATCCCGTAAAAGCCTTCGTTTGGCTTACAAACTCATCACTTTCCACGCAAAAATGTTAAACTTTAGCTGTCTCTTTTTCCTTACCCCTTCGCCTTTTAGATAAAACAGAAAAAAGCGTGCTATCCACGCTTTTTCTTATTGACCGGCGGTTACCTATCAGATTGGGATAATTTGCGGTAGGACAGGTAAGAATAAACAGTAGGGATAAGAATGCTCAACACAACGGCCGTGAATGCAAACCATGGCGGAATGATAGCCGGGATCAGCGAGACACCTATAAAGATTATACCTGCAATCATCCATATCGGTCCTGCCATTCTATGCGTACGGCGCCATACCTCTTCATTCGCTAAAGTCCAGGGTGTACGTATTCCAAACGTATAGTTGGGACGTGCTCTACCTATATAGTTCCCTACAATCATCCAAAGAATTCCTACGAAGAGCGGTACCCACATCTCGATCGACACATCATACCCCAGGTTATACAAAAGAGTGAGGAAGAATGCTCCGCTTAGAAGAAGAGTCATCATCAACCGGAACAGATCATAGAAACCTTGGAACTTCTCGTAATTTTTGCGTCCGGGATCGAGGGAAGGCATCCATTTCATCAAGAGCGGAAGAGCCAGATTCAGCAGTGAAATCAATAAAATAAAGGCCAGCTTCGATTGATAGCCGTTCGGATCGCCGCCTGTACCGAAGTGAATGGCCATTTGATCCGGAAGCCTCTCGTACACCCATAAGGCAAACAGAGTTGGAGCCGCCGCAATAATAAGCAGAAGAGCGTCCTTCCAGGACCAGGTTGTTAATTTACTAGCCGGATTTGTCATTTTCTTTTCCCCCTTCGTCTTTTCGGGTAAATTCCATCAGCCACCCGAGCGTATCCTGTATGACGGTCGTATTAAGCGAGTAGATGATACTTTGTCCTTTGCGCTCATCCAGCACAAGCTTAGCCTGCTTCATCACATTCAGATGATGAGATATGCTGGGTTTGGACATTTGAAAATGATCGGCAATCTCTCCGGCTGATAAATCTCCCGCTTTCAGCAGCTTCAAAATCTGCCGGCGTGTCGGATCGGATAAGGCTTTGAACGTATCATTCACCGTCATCACCTCCTGTAAAGTCATGATTGTTGGTTAATTAGATATTTAGATAACTTTCTAATTAAAGGATACCCTTCCCCGCTCTTTTCGTCAAGAGATGGTTGCCTATTTGTCTCTTCCTATTTTCCATTAAGGACTTAGCTCAGCCGAAGCGTTATGTTCCCGTAAAAATATAAAAAAACCGTCTCTACCGGTAGAGACGGGTAAACTTTCAATCTCGAAGCTTCTTCAATCTGCGGCCCGTGATTCACTCACTTTTTCACTCGCTTCGGATTCATCCGGACTCTCCAGATCTTGCCCCGGCTGCTGCCAGCCGATCGCGGCTTCGAGCAATTCCCACAGCTCGTCCTTGCCCAGACCCATTTCCGAAGAAAAAATAACAAACGGCTCCGAGCGGTCAAACCCCAGCTCGTCTTTAATGATTTTGGCGTGTTTTTGCCATTTGCCCTTTGGGATCTTGTCCGCTTTAGTAGCGACCACTATCACAGGCACATTCATATGCTTCAGCCAAGTATACATAGCCTGGTCATCTTTTGAAGGCGGATGACGGAGATCGACCAACTGCATGACCACTTTAAGTGTCTCACGCTTCAGCAGATAACTCTCGATAAATTTGCCCCACTCGGCACGCTTGGTTTTGGAAACCTTGGCATAACCATAGCCGGGAAGATCGACGAAATATAAGTCGTTATTAATACGGTAATAGTTCAGCTGCTGCGTCTTGCCGGGCTGTGAACTGGTACGGGCAAGATTTTTGCGGGAGATCATGCGGTTAATCAGGGAAGACTTCCCGACGTTGGAACGCCCCGCCAGAGCGATTTCTGGCAAGGCATCCTGCGGGTATTGTCCGGGTCCCACCGCACTGATAATAAATTCAGCCTGGTTGACCTTCATATTTCACACTCTTTTCGTAGTTTAAGGCCGGGCGCGTTAAGCTTAATCCTTGATTGAACCCGCCTGCAAGTCTACCGGCTTGACAAGCGCATGTTCAAGCACCTGGTCCATATGACTGACGGGGATAAACGTCAGGTCATTGCGCACACTTTCCGGGATATCCCGGATGTCTTTCTCGTTGTCCATCGGCAGAAGTATCTTGCGGATGCCCGCTCGGTGAGCCGCAAGCGCCTTTTCCTTCAGTCCGCCGATAGGAAGCACACGCCCGCGCAGCGTGATCTCGCCGGTCATCGCCACCTGGCTGGAGACCGGGATATTCGTCAGCGCGGAGATCAAAGCGGTGGCCATCGTAATCCCTGCCGATGGGCCGTCTTTGGGGATCGCACCTTCCGGGATATGAATATGAATGTCATTCTTCTCATGGAAATCCGGTGCGATCTCGAGCTGGCTCGCTCTGGAGCGCGTATAGCTGAAAGCCGCCTGCGCGGATTCTTTCATCACATCGCCGAGCTTGCCCGTCAGCGTCAGCTTGCCGCTTCCCGGCATGACGGTGACCTCAATGACGAGTGTATCGCCGCCGACTTCGGTCCAGGCCAGCCCCGTCACGGCCCCGATCTGATCCTTCTCCTCCGCCATATTATAGCGGAATTTCGGCGGACCGAGGTCTTCTTTGACGGAAGCGACGGTAACCTCCACTTTTTGCTCCGGATTAGAAACGATTTTCTTAGCGGCTTTACGGCAAATGGCAGCGAGCTGCTGCTCCAGATTACGGACGCCCGCTTCACGCGTATACTCACGGATTACCTGCAGGAGCGCATCGCGTTCCATAACCATCTGTCCGTCCTCGAGCCCGTGATCGCGCTTCTGCTTGGGCAGCAGATAAGTATCCGCGATCTCCAGCTTCTCGATCTCCGTATACCCTGGAAGATAGAGAACTTCCATACGGTCAAGCAGCGGGCGCGGGATGTTGTGAATGGCATTGGCCGTCGTAATGAACATTACATTAGAGAGGTCAAACGGCACCTCGATAAAGTGATCGCTGAACGTGTTATTCTGTTCCGGATCCAGCACCTCCAGAAGGGCCGAAGCCGGATCGCCGCGGAAGTCCATCGCCATCTTGTCGATCTCATCCAGCAGGAACACGGGATTGACGCTTCCCGCCTGCTTCATCGCCTGGATGATACGGCCCGGCATAGCGCCTACGTACGTGCGGCGGTGACCGCGTATTTCGGCTTCATCCCGTACACCGCCCAGGGAAATGCGCACAAACTCGCGGTTCATCGATTTGGCAATCGACCGTGCGATTGACGTTTTCCCTACACCCGGCGGCCCTGCGAGACAAAGAATAGGCCCCTTGAGCTTCTTGACGAGCTTCTGCACGGCCAGATATTCGAGCACGCGCTCCTTCGGCTTCTCAAGGCCGTAGTGATCCGCGTTCAGGATTTCCTCCGCTTTGTGAATGTCCAGATCGTCATCCGTCTTCTTCGTCCACGGAAGTGCCAGCAGCCAGTCAATATAATTACGGATTACGCTTCCTTCCGCAGAAGTAGACGGCATTTTCTCCAGACGGTCGATTTCCTTCTCAATCTTCTCCTGAACATTCTCAGGCACCTCGGATTCGGCCAATTGACTGCGCAGTTCCTCGATCTCGCCCGCACGGCCCTCCTTATCCCCGAGTTCCTTCTGAATCGCCTTCATCTGCTCGCGCAGATAATATTCCTTCTGCGTCTTCTCCATCTGCTTCTTGACCCGCTGGGAAATTTTGCGTTCGAGTTCCAGAACTTCCCGTTCGTTATTCAAGATATTCAACAGTTTTTCCAGGCGGCTTCTAACTTCCACCGTTTCAAGAATTTCCTGCTTGTCTTTGATTTTAAGAGAAAGATGACTGCAGATCACATCAGCAAGGCGGCCCGGCTCATTAATATCGGAAACAGCAGCCAGGGTCTCTGGCGTAACTTTTTTGGACAGCGTAATATAATGTTCGAATTGATTCAGCACAGTGCGCATCAGCGCATCGATCTCCGCATCGTTTACTTCTTCCTCCGGCAGCTCTCTCGCATTCACTTCATAGAACTCATCGTTGGCGATATATTCAGCAATCTCCGCCCGGACGACTCCTTCTACAAGCACACGAATAGTTCCGTTCGGAAGCTTCAGCATTTGACGGACCTTCGAAATCGTACCCACCCGGTAAATATCTTCCTTGGCAGGCTCTTCTATATTCACTTCGGCTTGGGAACAGAGCAATATCATGCTGTCATCGATCATTGCTTTTTCCAAGGCTTTGACCGACTTTTCCCGGCCTACATCCAAATGCAATACCATGCTCGGATAGACGAGCAGGCCTCTAAGAGGCAACAACGGCAGGCGGCGTGTCCGCGTTTTATTAGGCCCCATGTTCCGACACCTCCACTTTTTACTGGCGGGAATTTCCTTCTCGATTATAAGACAACCCCATTTTTAATGAGGGTCCTTATCTGTAGATAACATTTTAACAAAATTGTACACAAAACACCAATTGGGCAAAAAACAGCCTTCGGAAAGGTTCCCCCTGCCGAAAGCCGCTTCTGCCCGGAGACGGTATTACGACTTTGAAGGTTCTGCACCGTCAGTCGGACCCGCATGAAGAATGGGCATGGACCCCGGCAGCATCTGCTCGCTGAAGGCGGATAGCGGGATGACATTACCGACTGTCTGGATGCCGAGTGCAATAGACATCACTTCTTCAATGGATTCGACTGCAATCACTTCCAGCTCCGGCAGATCCGCAAACATCTCTTGCCAGTTCTCCTTCGGAACAAGCACCCGGGTAGCCCCCGCCTGGAATGCCGCCTCTACCTTGGGAACGACCCCTCCGACAGGCTTTACCTTCCCGTGTATGCTCATCTCCCCCGTCATAGCCAGTTTGTTGTCCACGGGAATTCCGTGAATAGCTGAAGCGATTGCCGTTGCCATCGCTATGCCTGCCGAAGGACCGTCAATAGGCGTCCCCCCGGGAAAATTGATATGCAGGTCATAATCCGTCGTCTTCAGACCCAGACGCTTGAGCACAGTCAGTACATTCTCAACGGAACCGCGGGCCATGCTCTTGCGGCGGATCGTCCGTGCTCCCCCGCCCATCTCTTCTTCATCAACCACACCGGTGATATTAAAAGTTCCGGTCCCCGGCTTGATGGTTGGAATTGCGATGACCTCAAGTTCCAGCAGAGTTCCCAGGTTGGGACCATATACGGCAAGCCCGTTTACAAAACCGACCTGCGGCTCCGAAGGTACTTTACGCTCCGGACGCGGAGGAATCTGAGAACTGTTCACAACCCATTCGATATCGGCTGCCGTGACATCCTCGCGCTTATCGGTCATGGCGATTCCAGCTGCAAGCTGGATGACATTCACCGCTTCCCGGCCGTTTGTCGCATAGCGCTTCACAACTTCGATCGCGGATTCATTAACCGGGAAGCCGATCTTGGTCAAAGCATTGGCTGCAATCTCTCCGATTTCATCTGGTAACAGGGGACGGAAGAAGATTTCCATGCAGCGGGAACGGATAGCGGGAGGTATTTCGTTAGGTGTGCGGGTCGTAGCACCAACCAGACGAAAATCCGCCGGCAGTCCATTCTGGAATATATCATGAATGAAGTTCGGAATGTTATTGTCTTCCGAGTTATAGTAGGCACTTTCCAGGAACACTTTGCGGTCTTCCAGCACTTTCAATAGTTTATTCATCTGAATCGGGTGCAGTTCCCCGATTTCATCAATGAATAAAATCCCTCCGTGTGCTTTGGTTACCGCGCCCGGCTTGGGCTGTGGAATGCCCGCAACGCCCATTGCACCTGCTCCCTGATAAATCGGGTCGTGAACAGATCCGATCAAAGGATCGGCAATGCCGCGTTCGTCAAAACGCGCAGTCGTTGCGTCTATTTCCGTAAATTTGGCTTCATTGCGAAAAGGAGATTGCGGATTCTTCTTGGCTTCCTCCAGCACGACACGCGCAGCCGCCGTTTTCCCAACACCTGGAGGGCCGTAGATGAGAACATGCTGGGGATTGGGACCGCACAATGCGGCTTTAAGCGCTTTGAGACCTTCTTTTTGACCGACAATATCCTGCATGCTTGAGGGTCTCGTTTTCTCAGCCAAGGGCTTGGTCAAGGACACCGAACGCAGTTTTCTAAGCTTCTCCAGCTCTTTCTTGGACTCTCTATCTACCGCAGACCGGTTCGTCTGCTGATTACGCAGCAAATTCCAGAAGTACATCCCAATGACAACAGCAAAAAACACTTGAATCAACATTAATATCATACTCAGGCTCATATCCATCGTCTCCATTCCTTTCCGGTCCGATCTCCTATATGGCAGTATTCCCCTCCTTGAGCGGAATAATCATCGTTTCGGAATGTTTTCCGGCAAATATGAATGAGCATCGAGATTTAGCGAATGCTAATATTAATCGATCCAATCAGAAAGGATGGGCAATAATGTTCAACAAGTCCGTTCTGCAAACCCTCTGCGTTGTTCTGCTGCCCGCAGCACTTATTATTACCGGAGCATGCGGAGAAAAGGCCGGGGGCCGCCGGGAGCAGGCAGATGCAACTTTGGCTTCCCAACTGGCAGCCTCTGCCGAGAAGAACCTCGGAACCGGTAAAGCTTCGGCCAGCTCTGCATCCTTCTCTAAGCCTGAACCGGAGAGAACACCGGTCTTATCTAAAAAAGCTCCTCAACACACTATCTCCGATATTGATGTGCTGATTGATGTCGGGCACGGCGGAATTGACGGCGGTGCTGTCCACGGCGCTTTGCTTGAAAAGGATATTAACCTTGCAATTGCCAGATTGACGTATACCGCCCTCACTCAAAAAGGGTACCGCGTCGTTCTGAACCGGGATAAAGACTATGCTCTTAGCGATGATAACAAATGGCTGAATACCCGCAGCCGGCATATACGCGATCTTGCTCAGCGGATGCAGATGGCCAATGACATTAAGCCCAAAATCCTTATCTCCCTGCACGTTAACTCCGCGTTAAACCGGTCTAAGAAGGGGCCTATTGTTCTCCACCAGAATAACCCCGGCAGTTTATTACTGGCAACGCAGCTGCAGGAACGCCTTAATAGCACTACCAGAACATCGTTTATGCCAATGGTGGGCAAAACCTATTATTTACTAAAAAGAACGAAATGCCCTTCCGTCATCATAGAGGTTGGCTTCATTACCAATGCGGAAGACCGAATCCGGATGACTGACCCTAAGGGCCAACTCCAAATTGCTCACGGGATCCGTGATGGAGTTACCTCCTACCTGACCCAGAGCGGGATTCCAAGCACGCAAAAAAGTCACGATTCAGAACACTGAATCGTGACTTTTTGTGTCTTGGGTGGGTTAGGTGATCGGCATACCGTGGCGTGCCTGATGCTCTTTACGTCCCGGAATTTCGCCGGTCCGTTCGTATTCCACCACAATATGATCGATTTCTTTCTTCAGCTCGCTGAGCAGCTCCGCTTCAGGAATTTTGCGGACCATTTCTCCGTAACGGAAAAGCAGCCCTTCTCCTCTGGCTCCCGCGATTCCGATATCGGCTTCACGCGCTTCGCCCGGTCCGTTAACGGCACAGCCAAGCACCGAGACCTTGATCGGCACTTTGATATTCGCAATGTAAGCTTCCACCTCATTGGCGATTGAGAACAAGTCGATATCCAGACGTCCGCAAGTCGGACAAGATACCAAGGTTGCTGCGTTCGTAATAAGTCCGAAGGACTTAAGAAGTTCACGCGCTACCTTTATTTCTTCTACGGGATCGGCGCTCAGTGAAATACGCATCGTCGAACCGATGCCCATACTCAGCAGCGCTCCAAGCCCTGCCGCACTTTTGACGGTACCCGAGAAAAGCGTGCCCGCTTCCGTAATCCCCAAATGCAGCGGATAGTTGAAAGCTTGAGCCGCTTGTGAGTAAGCCGCTATAGCCATCGGCACGTCCGATGCTTTCAGCGATACAATGATGTCATGGAAATCGAGCTCTTCCAGGATACCAATGTGGAACAATGCGCTCTCCACCATCGCTTCAGGAGTCGGGTAACCGTACTTCTCCAGCAGATGATTCTCAAGGGAACCTGCATTCACTCCGATACGGATCGGAATCCCGCGTTCTTTGCAGGCTTTCACAACAGCTTCGACTTTCTCTCTTCGGCCAATATTGCCCGGGTTAATTCTTACTTTATCAATCCCGTTCTCAATGGCAGATAGAGCAAGCCGATGATCGAAGTGAATATCCGAAACCAATGGAATATGAATTTGCTTCTTAATTTCCTTGATAGCCTCCGCGGCTTCTTTATTGTTGACGGTCACGCGAACGAGCTGGCATCCGGCCTCTTCCAGACGGTGGATTTCCGCCACGGTTGCTTTCACGTCCGCCGTTTTCGTCGTACACATACTCTGAATGATAACCTCATCACTGCCGCCGATTGTCAAATCCCCGACGCGTACCGGTCTCGTATCCTTTCTGTGAAACATGCGTGTCTTCTCTCCCATGAACCAAACATCCTCCAGACCGCACAGCCCGCTGTCCCGGCCTCTAATATGAAGCGGGCAGCCAGAGCCGGGCAGCTTGGAGGCTGTCGGTACCTTTATAGTATGAGCAGCCGATTACGGAAACTGACTTCGAATCAGGCGCTTTCTTCTTTTTTGTTATCCGATTGACCTTCATTCGAGGACAATACAGGTGACAGCTTGTTCTGAACAGAATCCTTCGTAACCATGCAGTTCGTTACATCGGTACGGGTCGGAACATCGAACATGACATCAAGCATAATGCTCTCAATGATGGCACGCAGTCCACGGGCGCCCGTGTTACGTTTGATGGCTTCCTTAGCGATAGCGTCCAGTGATTCAGCATCAAACTCAAGCTTGACATTGTCCATCTCAAGCAGCTTCTGATACTGCTTCACAAGCGCATTCTTAGGCTCGGTCAGAATACGGACAAGCGCGGCTTCATCCAAAGGCTCCAAAGTGGAGACAACTGGCAGACGGCCTACGAATTCCGGAATAAGACCGAATTTCAGCAAGTCTTCCGGCAGAACCATGGATAAGTATTCGCCCGGCTTCAGGTCGGTTTTGAGACCGTCTGAGCTGAAACCGATGACTTTCTTACCGATTCTGCGTTTGATGATTTGCTCTAATCCGTCAAAGGCACCACCGCACACAAACAGAATGTTCGTCGTGTCGATCTGGATAAATTCTTGATGCGGGTGCTTGCGTCCGCCTTGCGGAGGAACGGATGCTACCGTACCTTCAAGAATTTTGAGGAGTGCCTGCTGCACGCCTTCGCCCGAAACGTCACGAGTAATGGACGGGTTCTCGGATTTACGCGCCACTTTATCGATTTCATCGATATAAATAATACCGCGTTCCGCTTTCTCCACGTCATAATCTGCCGCTTGAATAAGCTTGAGCAAGATGTTCTCCACGTCCTCGCCCACATAACCGGCTTCGGTCAAGGAAGTCGCATCCGCAATCGCAAAAGGAACATTCAGAATCTTCGCAAGGGTCTGAGCCAGAAGCGTCTTACCGCTACCGGTAGGGCCCACGAGGATAATGTTACTCTTTTGAAGCTCAACATCTTCAATCTTGCTTTGAGAATTGATGCGCTTATAGTGATTGTAAACAGCGACGGAGAGCGATTTTTTCGCCTGATCCTGGCCGATTACATATTGATCCAAAATGGTGCAGATTTCTTTCGGTTTCGGAATGTCCTTAAGATCCAGCTCTTCTTCATGGCCGAGCTCTTCTTCAACGATTTCCGTGCACAATTCGATACACTCATCGCAAATGTAGACACCCGGGCCAGCAACGAGCTTGCGAACCTGATCTTGGGACTTTCCGCAGAAAGAACATTTCAACTGACCTTTTTCATCGTTGAATTTAAACATTGGATCACTCCTTTATGATTTCAGGTCGCTTCGAGTGATGACCTCGTCGATCAGACCGTAAGCTTTCGCGTCTTCTGCGCTCATGAAATTATCACGATCCGTATCACGATCGATTTTATCGTACGGCTGACCGGTATGTTTCACGTAAATATCGTTGAGCTTCTGCTTCGTCTTGATGATCCAATCCGCATGGATTTTAATATCCGCGGCTTGACCTCTTACACCGCCAAGCGGCTGGTGAATCATTACTTCGCTGTTAGGAAGCGAAAAACGTTTGCCCTTCGCACCAGCAGTCAGCAGCAGGGAACCCATGCTTGCTGCCATGCCGACGCAGATCGTCGACACGTCCGGTTTGATGTGCTGCATCGTATCGTAAATTCCGAGACCGGCCGTTACAGACCCACCCGGAGAATTAATGTATACGTGAATATCTTTCTCAGCGTCCTGCGCCTGTAAAAACAGCAGTTGGGCAATGACCAGGTTAGCCACGTCATCATCAATCGCGCTGCCGATAAAGATAATTCGGTCTTTGAGCAGGCGAGAATAAATGTCGTAAGAACGCTCACCACGGGCTTCTTGCTCCACAACCATAGGGATAAGACTCATTGGACCAACTCCTTTGCGGGGTACTTACCTTCCATTTTATCATGTTTGAAAGGTAAAGTCATATTTGGGACAGGCGCTGTGCAAATTTGTTTCTTTGCCTGTTTCCGGGTAAAACAAAGGCACGCTTTGGAGTACGTGCCCTGTATGTGTCCTATTATACAGCTTTTGTCGAGTTCATAAGGTGTTTAAAAAGGAGAGAGATTACTCAGCCGCTTCTTCCTTAGCTTCCTCTTTTGCTGCTTTTTTTGCTTTTGGTTCTTTCTTTGCCGCTTTTTCTTTCTCTTCTGTGCTGTTAGCTAGCAAGAAGTCAACCGTTTTGCGAACAGCCAGATCTTGCTTGATGCCTTCCAGGCTGCCGTTAGCTTCAAAGATTGATTTCAGCTCTTCAACAGTCTTCTGGTACTGCTCAGCAAGACGTGCAAGTTCAGCATCCACATCTGCATCGGATGCTTCGATTTTCTCTGCTGCAGCAATGGCTTCAAGAACCAGGTTGTTGCGAACACGTTTCTCTGCATCTTCTCTCATTTGAGATTTCAGCACGTCCACGTTCTGACCGGAGAATTGGAAGTACAGGTCAAGTGTCATGCCTTGCATGCGAAGGCGTCTTTCGAACTCGCCTACCATCTGATCGAGTTCAGTTTCGATCATGGAAGCCGGAATTTCAACGTTAGCATTAGCAGCGGCTTTCTCGACAACAGCCGTTTCGCGTCCCACTTCTGCATCCTGCTTCTTCTTCTCTTCCAGGCTTTTCGCGATATCCTGCTTGTACTCTTCCAGCGTATCGAATTCGCTAACGTCTTTAGCAAACTCATCGTCAAGTGCAGGCAGGTTCTTGCGTTTGATGTCGTGCAGCTTAACTTTGAAAGAAGCCGCTTGACCTTTAAGCTCTTCGGAGTGGTATTCTTCCGGGAAGTTGACTTCGATGTCTTTCTCTTCGTCTTTGACCATCCCGACAACCTGCTCTTCGAAACCAGGAATGAAGCTGTTGGATCCCAGTTCAAGAGAGTACTTCTCCGCTTTGCCGCCTTCGAATGCTTCACCGTTCACGAAACCTTCAAAGTCAATAATCGTGATGTCGCCGTTCTCAGCTGCGCCTTCTTCAACAACAACGAGTTCAGCATGTCTTTGCTGCAGGCGTTCCAGTTCTTCGTCGATTTCCTGCGAAGATACAGTGCTGTCAACAGCAGGAACAGCCAGGCCTTTGTATTCGCCAAGCTCCACTTCAGGCTTCAGGGCTACTTTCGCTTTGAATTTCAAAGCTTGGCCTTTACCGAACTGTTCTACGTCCACTTCCGGACGGTCTACAGGCTCGATGCCCGTTTCTTGAACAGCTTGCATGTAAGCTTCTGGCAGAATGATGTCCAGTGCGTCCTGGTACAAGCTTTCAACGCCAAAACGCTTCTCGAAAATAGAACGGGGCACTTTACCTTTACGGAATCCCGGAACGTTTACTTTCGATACGATTTTCTTAAATGCTCTATCGAGTGCTTCTGCAACTTGCTCCGCTTCCACTTCGATATCAAGAACGGCAGTGTTCTTCTCTATTTTTTCCCAGCTTGCTTTCATTTTATGCTTTCCCCTCCAAAAATGTACCCTGACAAGTATTTTTTCACGTTCTGACCTTGCAAAATGCAGAAAAACCCTTTTACCGGCCATTATAACCATTCTAGTATAACACAAAACCTTGTCTTTTCAAGAGAATCGAATGAATCGCCGATTTTTAACTGCCTGTAAAAAATGTCCGCATAAAAGAGTGCAGACAGCCGTAAGCTTCTGTCCATTTGCCGACCGCTCCGGCCGTGATTCCATATTGTTCAAGAAGCTGCTCACGGCCTGCTTCCCCGTAGAGCGTCTGAAGCAGAACCCCATGCAGCGCGCAGGCCCATGCGTCTATCTCTTCTTCGGTCGAGGCGCTCATGGCAGCGTAAAGCTCGGTTCCATAGACCGTCTTCAGGAATTCCATCCAGGTCTGCTCCGCAAAAAAGCCGAAATCCGGCTGGTCGTTTTCGCTGAGCTGCTGCACCCGGTACAGCATTTCCCGGATCTTCTCCGGGAATTCTTCCAGCTTAAGCGGAGTGTCTTCGATCCGGATCACCATTTTGTCGCCCTTGCGAGCAAGGACAGCAGGTCCCTTAACTTCGCGCTGCTTGAGCACTTGAAGGGCGCGGAACTGAATGAACGGGTGATTCTCCGCCGTGTGCAGCCACTCTTTGAGAAACTCGTCGATCCGCGGATCATCCGCATAAGCGAGCTGTTCCAGTGCGATCATCTGACGTTCCATATCTTGCCTGTCTTCAAGCATATCAAGAAGCCGGCCGACATATTGACGGCCTTCCGCTGATTTATCGGATACGGATTGCCTCATCAGATCTTCTTCGGTTAATTCCGTGTCTTCGTCGTCTACCTTTAATCCATCCTCGAAAATCGTTTCGGGAAACATGGTTTCCAGCCATTGAAGAAGTGCCCTCCACTGGGCCTGTTTGTCCGCATCGTCACGGGAAAATTGCAAAAGATAGCGGAGCAGGCGGGCAGCCTCTTCGTAATTTTCCTGTTCCAGCATAAGCGTCATCTGCTTCTCGTAAGCAGCCGAAGTTTTGGGGAACAGTACGACATTATTATAAGAATGAGTCAAGTAATCCACCTCAGAGCCGGTCCGGAACCGGCTGATTTTGTTTGAACCTCGTCCGTGAGTTCCATAAAGTTTATCCCTAAGTGTACCGGATTAAGCCCAGGAAATCAAAGCTATGCCCACAGCAATGCGCAAACCATACAGCAAACAACCCCAATTCTCCTTAAATTACTGGGAGAACTGGGGTTAGGGATCATCCGATCCGTTGAAGAATCAGACCAGATCGATTTCCGGAATTTCACCGGTGCCGGTGCAGCCATTATGTTCGACAGTCTGCCCGTGCCGGCGCACAAGGGTAAAATATTCGCAGCTGCCAATCACGGAGTAATCTCCGTTCATCACACCCGGGTAGGCCCGGTTGACCGAAAAAACCTGGCTTTTATGCGCTTGAAGCGCCTCACCCTTACGGCTGCGGAATTCCGAAATGTCTACGCGCGCCGTAATAGGACAACGTTCTGACGGGCCATAGTCTCCGCAGTGGTCATAGTAATTCGGAATGGAGACATAGTACAGATCCGGTGCGGTCTCCAGGCTGCTCTCGGTCCGAACTGCCGCACGCAGCACAGCCTTCGAGACAGCGATGTGATCCGGGTGTCCGGTTACTCCGTCTGGGGGAAACGTTACGATGAGCTGCGGCTGAAGCTTCAAGATGAGATCCGCTATATGCGAAGCCAGCTCCTCTTCATCGACCTCAGCCAGACCTCCGTCCGGGTAACGGCAGAAGCAAACCTCCTGAAGACCTAGCACGCCGGCGGCCAGCTGAAGTTCACTTTCCCGGAAACGGGCAACCTCCTCCCGGCAGGTAAACGAGTACCCTCCGGTCTTTCCTTTGCAGCCGGATGTAGCGCATACGAGATGGACGGCATGCCCCTGATCTGCGTATTTGGCCATAGTGCCCCCGCAGGCAAAGGATTCATCATCCGGATGTGCAAAAATAAAGAGCAACGTTTTCCTCATGACGGAACCACCCTTCTATCTCCCGAGCTACGGCAGCAGACTGAGGCCCTGCGTGATCACGCCGTAAATCGGTTCTCTTTTGACTTCTTCCAGATTACATGAAGGGGCAAAATCCTGCAATTGATTCGTCAATCTGCTGCGCATAAACATGTTATTCTGAAGAACGCCTCCCTGAAGTATAAGTGTAAAAGGCATTGCTCTCATATCCAGCCGTTCGATGACCGCTCTGGCGGCGTGGAACAATTCGTCCGCGCCGGCTTCCAGAATCGACCGGGCCGCCGGATCTCCCCCCTGCTCGGCCTCGCTCACAAGCCTGGCCAGCCTGGCGACCGTATCCACCCGGTATTCGGTGGAATACACCCAGTTGTACAGCTCTTCTTCACTCCGAAGGCCCAGGAAGGGCATCACCGCGTCCGTGAGCGCAGTAGGCCCCCGGCGGCCGTCTAGCGACTGCAGCACGGCAATAAGCGCCTGCTTGCCGATCCAGTAGCCGCTGCCCTCGTCTCCGACGCGGTACCCCCATCCGCCTGCCCGGGCGCTCCTGCCGTAATCGTTGATTCCGTACACGATCGAGCCTGTGCCGGCGATCAGCAGGATGCCGGGCTTGCCGTCAGTAGCTCCAAGCAGCGCAGCCAGTCCGTCGTTCTCGATGACGATCCGCCGGGCCCTGATGCCTGCCTTCACCAGAGCTTCCTTTACGAAGGCTTCAATCATCTCGCGGTCATGCTCCGTATCCAGCCCTGCCATTCCGAATACGGCGCAGGCGACCTCGAGCGTCTGCAATTCCTCAGCCGGATTATCCGGATTGGACAGGCCGGCCAGAGTGCCCGTGACGTCCCCGCCCTCCCCTTCAATCTGCCGGGTGCCTGCTTGCCCGATCTCGTCTTGCGGGGCGCCTTGCCTGGAGGATTGCAGCTGCTTCCTCGCGGCATGAATAGCCTGCACAAGTTCGCTGGCAGCCGATTCCGCTGAGGTCGTCTGATAATTCACCGACCCTGATCTTCCGGTTCCGATAACAGTTCCTTCCTCATCCGTAAAAACCGCCAGACACTTCGTCCCGCCGCCGTCTACGGCAAGCAGCGGAATCGCAGGCCCCGTCATTGGCCCGCGCTCCAGCCTTGGAGCTCAGCGTCCAGATTGGCAAGTGCGCCCGTCGTCTGCTTCTGCGCGGCCGATAGCCATGCCTCCTGCTGATGCTGGCGCACTCTGCGGTCCGCTATCGTGCGGCGGATCTCTTCCGGAGCCGGACCGCCCGGCAGAGTGCGGATATTCACGAAGTGAACGGGATCCAGTGAACTGCGGAATTCTTCCGGAGTGATCAGCAGCTTGCGCCCGATGACTTCCAGAGCTACCTCGTTCACCAGCTCCAGAGAGATTTCGTTGGCAGCAAGTCCTTCGGCCAGCGCATGCTTCACAACACCGCTGACGATGTGATGCGATTTGCGGAAAGAAAGCTGATCGGTACGGACGAGAGTATCGGCCAGCTCCGTAACGGTAGCGAAGCTGGCTTCTGTCCTCTTGCGCAGCACTTCTTTATCAACATCGAGCGTACCGATGACACAGGATAAGAGACGGTACATCTGATCCAGTACGGCCAGCGCCTTCCATGCATAAGGCTGCATGTCGTCTTCGGTATCCACGATATCCCCGAACGGAGTATTGTGCATCATCGTGAGCACCGTCTGAGTATTTCCTACACAGCTGGACAGAAGCGAGCGCATATGCTCGAAAGATACCGGATTGCGCTTTTGCGGCATGATCGAGGAGATTTGCACGTAGGGATCGGCCACCCGCAGTACGCCGAACTCCTGTGTGCACCACAGGAGGAAGTCCTGTGAAGCGCGGCCGAGGTTAATCCCCGCAAGCTGCACGGCTGCTGCGATTTCACCGACGTAATCGGCACCTCCGATAGCGTCATAGGAATTGTGCACCAGCTCGTCAAAGCCGAGCAGCTCCTGCATTCTCTCGCGGGATATCTTGAATCCCGATGTCGTCAGCGCCGCCGCCCCCATGCTGCTGCGGTTGCAGTTCGCGTAAGCCGCCTGCAGGCGGCGGATATCCCGGTCCAGCGAATCGGCTACGGCCATGATGTAGTGGGCCAGTGTGGTCGGCTGAGCCTGCTGGGTGTGCGTATAGCCGATCATCAGTGTGTCTGCATGCTCCTCGGCAAATGTAAGCAGTTGGCTTTTGAGCGCCAGACCTCCCCGGATCGTCGTCTGAAGCTTCTCCCGGAGCACGATCCGGTAGATGGCTATCCCCATATCGTTACGGCTGCGGGCCAGATGTAAATTCCCAGCAATGTCCCCCGCCGCTTCCAGTAATTCACTTTCCACCTGGAAAAATAAATCTTCAAACTGCCCGGTATATTCACACTGGCGGAGTTTCTCCAAATCCAGTCCGCGGATCGCACCGGCTATTTGCCCGGCTTCTTCACTGGTAACAAGTCCCTGATCCTTGAGCATGATGAGATGTGCTTTGTTGATCGCCATCATCGGCGGGAGCAAACTAGTTTTCGCTTCATTAAAAGCTGGTTTCAGTACCGCTTCTGTATAGGTAAGGCCCGGAAATAGACCGCCTTCCTCATGTAAAATCTGGTCACGGCTTCTCATGTTGTCCATCCTCCCATATGATTTATCTAAGAATTTCTTTAGTCCGTTATGTCATGACTAGTCAGCCAGCTTGCAATGAGCTTGTTCATATTCGCCGTCACTTCTCCGGCAATCCATTCCCCAGTCTCCAGCGAGATCTGGTGAATATTCCCCGTATAGCCGTCCCACCCCCGTGGAGTTCCTTCTACCAGAACATAGGGCACTTCGGACAAAGCTTCCGGCGGGGTAAGATCACGATCTTCCCTGCGGACTTCTACCAGATCGGGGCGCAAAGCTTTGAGAGCGGACATTTCATAAGGACCTCCATGACCTCTTCCTGTAGTCCCTTGAAAAAATCCGAGCTTTTCCGGAGCATCCACGGCAGCCATCTGCCACCAGTTGATCAGGAGAAAGCTTGCATCTTTCCAGCGGGCCGTTACTTGTTCCGCAGTAGTACGGGCGGCTCCCATATTGCCGTCATGGGCGTTAAGGAGTACAACCCTTTGAATTCCGGAGCGGCATATACCGTCCAGCACAGCCTCCAGATACCGGTGAAAAACAGGAGGATCGATGGTGATGGTTCCCGGATAGGAGCTGGTTTTGCCCGGACATGCGCTGTAAGGCACTGCCGGATATATAAGCGGTTTTAGACTCGGATCAATCCTTTCGGCAAAGCCCTGTGCCAGATAAAGATCTGTGCCAAGCGGAGAGTGCGGCCCGTGGTATTCCAGGCTTCCGAGCGGGACGACGGCAAATGCCGCTTCCCCGAACTGCTTCTTCGCATCGCGTCCATGTACTTCGCCGGCCAGCATGCCCCTCACCTCTTTTTAGAATAGAAAGGAGGATCGGAAGATCCTCCCGTTCTGATTTTTTCCTTCTATTAATAGATACTCCCAAACAGATACTCCGGACCCGCTGAATCTGCGGGACAGTCTTACTGCTTCAAGCTGATCATGTTGACGAACATCCGGATGGAGCCCGGAACCAGACTCGGCATTTCACGATACCAGACGAGTGAGCTGTACGTGTACGTCCCTTTGCCGTAATTAGCGGACAGGAACGTGCCTGTGAATTCTTTCTCACCCGGATCTCCGTTAGAAATGAGTTCGGTATACTCCTTGCCCCATTCAGCCGGATTGTAAGCCGAACGGTCTTGAATCCAGTTCTGCCAGTCGGCATCCGTAATTTTGTTAGGCGTGTTGAAAATAGGATGTTCCGGCGCGAGCATTGTCACCTTGGAATTCTCGTCGGTCACCCTCCATTGAATAAGCGGGGTGCCGATCTTGATCGGATACGGAGCCAGAGTCGGCGACCATTTATCCTCCGGCTTATGGTACTGCACAACCAGATTACCGCCATTCTTCGCATAATCGAGCAGGCGCTGATTGCTTGGAATCAATTCAGGCCGGAAAGCGTACGCCCGGATACCCAGTACAATTGTGTCGTACTGCGAGAGATCCCCGAATTGAATGGCTTTGGCATCCAGATTCGTTACGTTAACACCCACCTGGCGCAGCACGGCATCAATGTTATCAAAGCCGCTTGATACATAACCGACTTTAAGATCATTCGCCACCTTGAGGTCGAAAGCTTCGATGGCGAGATTCGCCGGTTTCACATAATAAGTCGTCCCCAGATGCGGATACGTGATTACCTGGACGGTACGGCTGCTATCTTTGCCGTTCTCCTTGGCAACGGCAGCAATGTTAAATTTGCCGGGTTTCACGGATTTAGGGGCTTTAACGCTGAATTCAATCGCCTTCGTTTCATTCTTGGCCGCAAAGCTTACCTCCTGGGACGCAGGCTCGATCGTCCAGCCCTCAGGGGCTTGGAGCGAAACGGTTGTTTTCGACGCTCCCGGAGCATAGCTGCGTGCGGTTACTTTGACCGAAACGGCCTCTTCAGGCTTGAGGGTGTTAAAAACAGCCGCTTCCGGGCTCAAAGTCAAGGATGTTGCCGGAAGAACCGCGACGGCATTATCCGCAGTAGCATGTACGCCGGCCTGAGTGCCATAGGCTGTGTATGTAACGTCAGCGCTAAGGAGCGGTGCGGCATACGGATTGAAGTCATCGGATTTAGCCGGAACCGTTACTTCATATTCCGCCTTGGCGGTTTCGTTGTAGCCCAGCTTTTTAAAGGTGACTTCTCCTGTAGGTTTAGCTGTCCATCCGTCCGGAACATTAAGTTTGAGCGCAAGATCTGACAAACCTACACGGCCCCCGCTGTGCGCGGTTACGGCTACTTTCACCTTCTGTCCGGCGACCAGCTCTCCGGTTTCGGGTTTGACCTTCACGGTAACGGAAGACGCTTCCTGACTGGCTTTATCCAGTTGCCCCGTCTTGACACTCAATCTGTGGAGCAGATCCGTTTTGACGGAAGCTTCGAGCGAAGACTTCTGCACATTACCGATAGCCGATTGTACATCTGCTTTCATCTCATGAACCTCACGGGCCACTTTGACGAAGTTCGGATAGGCCGCAATGACTTCATCCGCATCCTTCTGGAGTGTTTTGAGATCCTTTACGATTTTATTGTCTTTTCCTTTGGTTTCCAGCTCCTGAGCCAAATCCGCAAAGGTAAAGGAGATGCCTTTGAATAAGGAGTCCGATTGGGCTTCCTTATTGCTTTCCGTACCGTTTAAGCCAGCCAGCTTATAATAAGTGTCTTTGGGGCCTTCATCTACATGGCGTCCCATTCCCTGGCTCTTATGCATAAAGCGGGACTCTTCACCGAGCTGCACATAAGAAGCGCCATAGATTTCGCTGTAGTCGCCTGTCGGCAGAGCTACGCTGTAATCTTTATCGTTAGCAGGCAAATAAAGCTTCTTCGGCTGCCACACTGCCAGCCCTTCTTTGAGCTGTTCCGGAAAAATAGCTGGATTTCCTGCATCTTTAAACGCACGGACGGTCAGTACGTTAATAGCCCGGTGATGGCCGTGGGTAGACTCTTCGTTCAGGAATGCCGGGATGAGCACATCCGGTCTTTTCTCACGGATTTCACGGACCAACCGCTGGTACGCGACCGTCTCGCCCCATTTCTTAAGTGTTTCTTCAGGACTTTTGGAGAATCCGAAATCATAAATCGCATCGTCAAGCTTGGTGCTGAGGTTCGCTAAGGTAACATTCGTAATCTTGGAGGCTTCCTGCAGTTCCCGGGTACGGATGATGCCCAGAGCATTGCCGAGTTCGCTGCCGATCTCGTTCTGCCCGCCTTCTCCGCGGTTGGCAATGACACTATACGTGTCGACACCCTGTCCGAGAGAGACATACGCAAGTGCAGCACTGTGCTCGTCATCGGGGTGCGCCCCCGTATTCATGGCACTGGCGACAGTGGTAAGCGGTTTGATCGATTTCCATAGGTCGACGACTCCCCTGTCGGCTGCTGCGGGTTGCGGTAGCGCCGGTACGGCAAGTGTTCCTACAACCGTCACAGAGACTACTGCTGTCACCCATTTCTTCATCCATCTGCTTGCATTTGTTCGATTCAATCGCTTCTCCTCCTTGACGCAATAGTGGCGGCAGGAACAGAATCCTCTCCCTGCCTTTATCAGCATCGCGGCAGGCGTCCGCCCAATAGGAGCATGACACCCGCCACGATAATGAACGGTAGGCGTGGTGGGTCAGATCGCCGATCCGGCATTGCCGCCGGTCAGCTTCCGGGAAACAAAGAGAACGAGAATAATCATCACAATCTGCAGGACGCCGTAGGCACAAGCTGTACCGAATTCAAAAGCGTACATCCGCTGGAATATTTCAACCGACATTGGTGTCGTGTTACTCGTGTACAAGAGAATGGAAGCGACGAACTCTCCCAGTCCTTCCACCAGAGCCAGTAGCGTACCTGCCAAGATGCCGCTGAGTGCCATCGGAAAGACGATCCGCCTGAAGCTGTACCACCAGGAGGCGCCCAAGTTACGCGCCGCTTCCTCAACGGAGCTGTCCATCTGCATCAAGGTCGAGGAAGTCGACCGGAAAATAAGCGGCAGATGACGGACGAAATAGGCGAGCGGCAAAATCCAGAAGCTGCCGATCAGAACCTGATTGAACGAGAACACGTTCGGTTCGCTGAACGCGGTGATCAAATTCACCGCGACGACTGTGCCGGGAAGTGCCCACGGAAGCATAATCAGGATGTCCAGCATCGTTTTACCTTTGAATTTCATTCGTACCATGGCGTAAGCGGCAGCAACACCGAATAGAAGGTTCCCTATCGTGGCCACGATGCTCATCTGGAAGCTGTTTACAATCGGTCGCCATGTTTTCTTATCCGTAAACAAATCGATATAGTGCTGGAATGTATATTCAGGCGGCAGGACCTGGACCGTCCAGGTGCTGTCCTCCGAGAAGGAGAGCAGTACGATAACGAGAATCGGCAGCATCAGAACAATCGTTGCGATGAAAGAAAGCACCATGGTCGTGTACTTACCGGCCTTGCTTTTGACCTCCGTCCGGTGAACACTGACGCCTTTGCTCATGTTCTGATAATTACGCGCATTCTGGTACCAGCGCATCGCGATAAGGAACACGATCGATACGATCGACAGCAGCGTAGATTGGGTCGCCGCCATATCCAGATCACCGTTTGTCCGGGACAAATAAATCTGCATGGTCATCGTCCGGTCAATTCCGAAGACCAGCGGCGCCGTATACGAAGCCATCGAGATCATGAACACCAGCAGGGAAGCCGCAATGATCGCCGGGGTCAGCATCGGCAGAATGACTCTCCTCCAGATGAGGATTCTTCCCGCTCCAAGGTTAGCCGCCGCTTCTTCCAGCGACGGGTCCAGTCCTTTGATCGCAGAGGATGCTGTCATATAGAAATAGGTGTACATAGTGAACGTGTGAACCACAATGACACCCCATATTCCTTTCAGGGCAAAAGGCGCATGATCCAGCTCGAACAGCTTCTGCAGCGCCCGCGGGAAGATCCCGCTGTCTCCATACAAGAAAGAAAAGGACAAAACTCCAATCAGCGGAGGCAGTGCCATAGGAACGATAGCCAGCACGGACAAAATTTTGCGTCCGGGAAACTCGTACCTCTCGAGCAGGAACGCCATCGTGACCCCTACGATACCGCAGGAGATTACACTCAAGATCGAAATGTACACACTGTTCCATAAGGCTTCCAGATTAGAGGTATGCTCCAGACTGAAAAACTTGGCATAGTTTTTGACAGAGAAGATCCCTTCCATTTTCACACTCTGCAGGAAAGTCTGGAAGAACGGATAAATGACATAAGCAAGCAGGATCAGAAATAAAGGTGCAATGAGGACGTAAACAAATTTCGGTGACGTTGTAATGGATGTCCACCGGCTGTTCGGACGGATGACCGGCGGCCGTTTAGTCTGCTTATTCGTTTGCACAGCTCATCCTCCTTTACTCTACGAAATAGACGCTTTCCTTCGGAATCGCAAACAGAATATCTTCATCCCGGCCGCGCATACGCTGACCCGGCCCGATAAACATCGCTTTGATCGGCATACTGCCAATCTGCGCGACATAATTGACGCTGACGCCCGTGAATTCGGACATGACTACCTTGGCGGCCAGGACATTCTCTTGTCCCCGTTCTTCCGCCCGCGCTTCGCGGATCGATTCAGGCCGGACGGACACCGTCACCTGACCTCCCACGGACAGACGGCACTCCGGCGATGCATTCTCCGCGAAGCCTGTAACGAGACTGCCGGAGCTGGTGCGGACGTGGACGGTGCCGCCTTCGACACGCTCGACCGTTCCTTCCCACAGGTTCGATTCACCGATAAAAGAAGCAACGAAGCGGTTGAGCGGCTTGTTGTAAATATCATGAGGCGTGCCGACCTGCTGTACGACGCCATCCTTCATGACCATAATCCGGTCGGACATCGACATGGCTTCTGCCTGGTCATGTGTTACGTATATCGTGGTTATGCCGAGTTCCAACTGCAGGCGCTTAATCTCTAAGCGCGTTTCTTCCCTCAGTTTGGCATCCAGATTCGACAGCGGTTCATCCAGGAGGAGAATATTCGGTTCGATCACCAAAGCGCGTGCCAGCGCAACGCGCTGCTGCTGCCCGCCGGACAACTGATCAATCCGGCGATCGCCGTACCCGTCCAGATGAACGAGTTTCTGGGCGCGCGTTACCTTCTCTCTGATTTCCGCTTTGGACTGTTTGCGGACTTGGAGACCGAAAGCAATATTCTCGGAGACCGTCATATGCGGGAATAAAGCGTAATTCTGGAACACCATTCCGGTGTTGCGCTTGTTGGGAGGCGTAAACGTCACGTTATTCTCACCGAACATAATGCGTCCCTCGGTCGGATAGTAGAATCCGGCAATCATTCGCAGCGTGGTCGTTTTGCCGCAGCCGCTCGGTCCGAGAAAGGTGAAGAATTCACCGGGTTTAATGTGGATATCGACATTTTCTACTCCGCGTGCTCCGCCAAATTGTTTGCTGACTTTATCCAGCCTGACTTCTATCAATGGAATCCCTCCCCAAAATTAAAGCCTCTACTGCCTATCCGTCATTTATTAATAATACTATACTTATCTGCAAACTTGGTTTAAAGAGGATCGGGTGGCTCTGTCCCACCCGATTCGCTCGTAAACCTTTTTACTTATGTGTCAGGACGGGTTTTCATGCCACCCGCTTAAGCTACTTCTTGTTTTTTCCCTTGATGTTCTCATCCCAATACTGCATCCATTCTTTTTCTTTCGAAGCGAGAACCTTCCAGTCCAGCTGAAGCGGTTTGGTATCCAACCCTTTCAGCCAAGCCGGGAACTCATCCTTATTAATATCCGTCCGGGTCGGGATCTGGAACAACGACTCGGATTTCTTCTTCAGCTCGTCTTTATCGAACAGGAACTCATAGAATTTCTTAGCGTTCTCCATATTTTTGGCGCCTTTGACAATACCGACGGCATCCACAAGAATTGGTGCGCCGCTGGCCGGATAAATATAATCAAACGGCTGTTTTTTCATTTCCTTTTGAATGAGAATATCCTGAAGGTTCCACAGGGACAAAGTGCCTTCCTGACGAGCCAGCTTCAGATAAAGGTTGGTCGGGTCTTGGGTATATTCTTTGGTATTCGCATCCAGCTTCTTCAGCCAGTCGTACCCTTTCTGAGGGTCGGCCGGGTCCTGGCGGTAAATCATCGAAGAATAGATGGTGCGCATCGTACCGGACGCAAGCACGCCGCGGATCAGCAGCTTATCTTTATATTTGGGATCCAGAAGTTCATCCCAGTCTTTAGGAGCATCTTCTTTCTTGAGTGCCTGTGAGTTGTACATAATGACTTCCGGCAGGAGCATTTCCCCATACCAGCGGTCCTGAGCGTCCTTGTTCTCCGCCGCCACATTTGCCGCGAAAGTCGGCTTGTAGGTTTCCAGAAGCCCTTCCTCAGCCCCCGTTATAAAAGAAGACTGTGTGCCTCCCCACCAGAAGTCTGCCTGTGGGTTCGTTTTCTCACCGCGGATACGCTCCAGCACCTGCTGGGCTCCCATCGTCATTACTTCGACCTCAATGCCCGGATTCTTCTCTTTGAATCTCGGCAGAATTTCATCCACCACATTCTTGTCACGGGCCGTGTAAATCACGAGCTTCTTAGAACCGCCTGCATCTCCCCCGCTGCCGCCTCCCGCTTCGGGCTTGGTGTCGCCGCCTCCGCAAGCCGATAATCCGAAAGCCATTGCCGCAATCAGGGTTAAACTGGTCCACTTGGTCAACTTCTTTTTCACTTGAACTCCCCCTAATCTAAAATATATCGTTTAATCCGCTCCAGTTCGTCAGTTCTACCTGCCTGGCTGAGCAGAAGGAAACGCTTCCAGTACGCTGTGAACGGCACCTAGCAAACCGGCCCGCTCCCTCAGAGAGGCAAGCCTGATCTCGGGCACAACCGGTACCCACTCGGATAGCAGCTGTCTGATCCGCTGCAAACCTTCTACGCTCAGGTTGACCATTTCACCGCTCAGAATGAGCAGTTCAGGGTCAAGCACGCTGACGGTATTGGCTATCCCCGAAGTCCAGCTGCTATAGACTTCTTCGAGAAGCGTCCGCGCCTCTTCGCTGCCTCCTAAGTCCAGCTGATACAACTGCTGAAGAACACTGCGCCCCGCATCTAATGCCAGCCCTGAGGCTGCGGCTTTCTCACAAATCCCGGTTGCGGAGTAATTCTTCTCGAATAAGCCGAAGCCGTCCTGCTTACGGCTGCGCTGGCTGCCGATCAGCATATAGCCGATTTCACCGGCCGCCTCTTTGCTGCCCCTGTAGAACTGCTTGTCGATGATAATCCCGGCGCCGATACCGGTTCCGACATACATGTACACCAGATTGGAAAATCCGGAACCGGCTCCGCCATAGAACTCGCCAAGCGTCATCATGTTGACGTCATTATCCAGAATGACGGGAATGCCCAGCCGCTCTTCAATTTCTCGCCCGACCGGCAGATTCATCCATCCCGTACTCGGAGCGTAACTCACCGTACCGCTTCGCTTCTGCGTAATCCCCGGCAGTCCGACACCCATTCCTATAACCCGGTCCCGCTCAAAGCCGCTTTTCTTCAAAAGTTTCTCCAGGTTAGACTCCAACGCCTGCAAAGCGGAGTCCCCGTTAACCGGCTGGGTCAGGCGGGTGTGCACACTATGCAGAAGCTCTCCCTTCAAATCGGCAATTGCCATCTCCAGTTCACTGCCTTCAAACACGGCGCCTACCACCGTATAAGCCTGCACATTATATTCAAGGAGAATCGGCTTACGTCCGCCTTTGGACTCTCCCGCTCCCACCTCATGAATCAGACCTTCATGAATCATTTCATCCACAAGCGATGAAACACAAGGCCTGCTGAGCTTTGTACGCACCGACAGTTCAGCCCTCGACAAGCGGGGATGCTGGCGCAGCTGGTACAGAATACCTTCGCGATTCATCTGTTTAACTAGCTTCGTATTGCCGGTTTTTCCTTTGCCGATCACAAGCCTACCACCGCCTTACTTAGTTAGAATGACTAACAAACTAATTAAACATAGTATATGTATACGCTTTCAGGTTGTCAATATTATCCGGCGAAATTTTTCTTAATTATTTTTCGAATTGGATATAAGCTCTAAAACAGCTGTTTTTCTTCGTTTTATTTAATTTTCAAGTAAAAATCCCCCATTTCCTGCTTATACGGCGTCATAGCTATGCAACACCACATCTGATATACCTATATCCATTTTCGCGCAAACAAAAAAACCCACTGCAAACGCAGCAGGCTTTCTTCGTTCTCCACCATTATTTTCCTACCCCTTGACTGGGATTGTTCTGGGCTGCATGCTTGACGTTTTTGGCTTCCATCTCTTCGGCAAATTCCGCGTTGACCTCGTACTTTTTGCCTTTGGTCTGTTTAACCTTCGCCATGTTTATCACCTCCGCCCGGATTCCAAGAGTCCTTGCTCCGGCTGCTTTGCGGCAGCCAGCCTGTTCAAACCGCGCTTGGTTTTAATCAATGCTGTTTGTTCGGGAGCCTTTTCTCCGGGTGTTTCTTGCCATGGGTCCTCTGATTGCGCTGTGCTTTCAGCTGAGTATCATGCAATTTGGAGATAAAATGACTGTCCATCTTCGCACGCCTCCTCGGCAAATAATGTAAGTGAAGCCGTCTTAGTATGTCCCTACAGGCTCGATTTGAATTCCTTTGTCACATAAAAAAACAGAAAAAAAGAGCCTGCGAAAGGCCCCTCTGAGATAAAGATAAGTGCATTATTCGATTGCTTCCAGTCTCATAGCCATATCAACCAGCACGGCACGCGATTCCGGCTTCGTCTTCACTTCTTGATACAGTTTCTCAAAAGCTGCCTTATTGTTCTTGAATTCGCCTTCATTCTTAATCGAGAAGTGGCTCCATTCGATCAAACGGTTCTCCGCTTGACGAAGTTCATTGAAAGCTTTATGGAAACCGCTGCGCTCAATCGCATCTTCCATTTCTTTCTGACCGATTTCCGCACCGTTTTGTCTCATATCGTTTAGTTTCTTATCTGCCTGCTGACTTGCTGCAAGAAAGTGTTCTTTGGCCGCCAAATAATCTGTCTGCGCCCTGGCGTATCTACGTTTCATCAATAACAGTCCACCTTTAACATAATTTCCCGCTCACGCTTGGAGAGGGATACGTTCTATCTAGCCCCTATTGTAACAAAATTTCCGGAGAAACAAAACCGGATTAAGCCATCCCATCTTCCAGGCTCCTGAGTTCAGGCGGACAGACATTTTCAGCTCTGCCTCCGCATACCCTTAATCATCGCAATAAACGATCTTCTCCTGCTTGCCTAGAAATGTATACCGAAAGGGTGAACTCCATGTGCGGAATAACAGGATGGATAGATTGGCGCAAAGACTTAACCACTTCCTCATCCATTCTCGAAAATATGACAGAAACTCTTACGCATCGCGGACCTGATGCTTCCGGAACCTGGATTTCCCATCACTGTGCATTCGGCCACCGCCGGCTCAGCGTAATGGATCCCCAGAACGGGGCACAGCCGATGATCCGCAGAGAAGGCGACCGTCTCTATTCCATCGTTTACAACGGAGAGCTGTATAACGCAGTGGAGCTGCGCAAAGAACTGGAACACCGGGGCCATAGGTTCAGCAGCACGTGCGACACCGAAGTACTGCTCGCCTCGTTCGTTGAGTGGGGCCGCAGCTGTGTCGACCGGCTGAACGGCATTTTTGCGTTTGCGGCCTGGGACCAGCAGGAGCAGACGGTATTCCTTGCCCGGGACCGCCTGGGGGTGAAGCCGCTGTTCTACAGCCTGCTAAGCGGCGTGTTCTTGTTCGGCTCCGAGCCGAAGGCCATTCTCGCCCACCCCGATATGAAGGTCGAAGTCGGCGCGGAAGGCCTCGCCGAAGTATTTGCAATCGGGCCGGCCCGAACACCCGGTCACGGGATTTACCGGAATCTGGCGGAACTGAAGCCCGGCCATTATATGGTGTATGACCGCAGCGGATTGACCGTCCGGCCTTACTGGAAGCTGGAGAACCGGCCTCACACGGAGAACGTAGAGGAAACGGCCGCCTATATCCGGGAGCTGCTCGCAGATACAGCCCGGCGCCAGCTCGTCTCCGACGTTCCCGTGTGCACCCTGCTATCCGGAGGGCTTGATTCCAGCGCCCTGACCACGCTGGCCGCTAACCATTACCGGGATAGCGGCAAAGGGACGCTGGATACGTATTCCGTGGACTATGCGGATAACGATAAGCATTTCATAGAAAATGCGTTTCAGCCGAATTCCGACGCACCATGGATCAAACGCATGACTGATTATCTCGGTACAGAGCATCACTATGTCGAATTCGATACGCCTGAGCTCGTGGAATCGCTCCGGTCCGTCGTGCTTGCCCGTGATATGCCGGGTATGGCGGATGTCGACGGTTCGCTGTACCTGTTCTGCCGCGAAATCAAGAACAATGCGACCGTAGCCTTATCCGGCGAAGCGGCCGATGAAATCTTCGGCGGGTATCCCTGGTTCCACCGCGAAGATGCTCTAAATGCGAATACCTTCCCCTGGTCACTGTCACTGCCTCAGCGTGCGGGCATTCTGGCGAGGGACTTCGCCGACTGGATCAAGCCCCTGGAATATGTGCACAGCCGGTATGAGCAGGCACTTGCCGAGGTGCCCCGGCTGGCTGGTGAGACGCAGCAGGAGAACCGGATGCGCGAAATGTCCTACCTGAACATTACGCGCTTCATGCCGACCCTGCTTGACCGCAAAGACAGAATGAGCATGGCTGTCGGACTTGAAGTCCGGGTGCCCTTTTGCGACCACAGGCTGGTTGAATATGTGTGGAACATTCCATGGGACATTAAAACAGCCGGAGAACGCGAGAAAGGTATTCTGCGTAAAGCGCTGGTCGGCGTGCTTCCGGAAGATGTGCTCGCCCGGAAGAAAAGTCCATACCCCAAAACCCACAATCCAAGCTACTCGGCAGCGGTCAAAGAACGGGCTCTTGATATTCTCAGCGATTCGAGTTCCCCTCTTCTCCCTTTCGTAGATGCCGGGAAATTACGGGCAATGGCGGCACCGGGAGCCGAAGCCGCAGAATTCCCCTGGTTCGGCCAACTCATGTCGGGGCCTCAAATGTTCGCTTATTTAATCCAGGTGGATACCTGGCTTCGTGAATACAAGGTATCCATCCGGTAGCCAGGTTCGTTCGCAAACTTACCAGGAAAAGAAGGGCCGGCAATCCGTTAAGATATATGCTGAAACAAATTTGAATTATTGACTCCAGCCTTTCCTTTCATGGAAAGGTTATTTTTGCAGCTTATCCTGTATACGTCTCCTGCAAGTCCTTTACCCGGGGAAGCGTATACCTGTGTTATGTCCACCTTTATAAAGACATTTTCTTGATTGTCCACTCTACGAGGACACGAAATAACTGGCAAGTGAACGACAAGGACTGGATACGTGTTGTGGTGTATCTTGTGGTGTATCTTGTATAGAAACTCCATAGATTGGAGTTAAGAAGCGGAATCCACTATCTGCCCTATAACCATAATCCGGAAATGCAAGTCGCGATTAACTTTCTTCTAAAAACACAAAAAACCGGCTTCGCTTGTTAAGCGAAGCCGGTTGCTCTAGCCAAAGACCCATATCCCTATAAGATCAGACTAACCTCGTCGCATGACGCTCAAAAAACTGCTGAAGCGCCGCTGCTCTATGGCTGATAAGGTTTTTCTCCTCCAGCGGAAGCTCAGCCATCGTCATCCCTTGTTCTGTCAGGTAGAACAACGGATCATATCCGAAGCCGCCCGCTCCTCGCGGCTCCGCGATCACGAACCCTTCGCAAGTGCCCTCCGCCTCCAGGGTGTCCCCGCGCAGCGGGTCCACCAGAGCCAGAGCGCAGACGAAGCGGGCAGGGCTCAGCAAAGCAGGTCCTTGCTCCCCAGGATCTGAGACAGCAGAGGCGCTGCCACTGCCTGCTTGCCAGGTACCGGCAGCGCTGGACCCGGGGCCGTCTTCCTTGCCGGCTGCGTCCATGTCCTTACCGGCGGGGTGACCGTCAGCACTGCCGGTGCTACCGTCAATACGGGCGAGGTTACCATGAACACTGCCGGGACTGCCCCCATGCCGCTCAGACTCCGTGAAGCTGTCGACATTCGTCAGGCTCGCATAGCCGGCTGTGCCGCCCGCCTGAGCGGAAGCCATCGCTCTAAGCTCACTGAGCAGCTTGGCGTTGTTCTCGGCATCTGAAGCGTAATCTCCGGCATACCGGGCGGAGTATACGCCCGGGTCTCCGCCGAGCAGGTCTACGCACAGCCCGGAATCGTCCGCAAGTACCGGCAGATTCAGATGCCGGGCAATGATGGACGCCTTGATCCGGGCGTTGTCGGCGAAAGTCGCGCCGTCCTCGACGATTTCGGGCATAGCATCGAAATCCTCGAGACTGCGCACTTCCTTGCCGTAACGGGCAAAATAATGGGCAAATTCGCGTACTTTGCCCTTGTTGCGCGTAGCGATAACAACTACGCCGCCGCTCCCCTCAGGCACGTGCGCCCGTTCCGATCAGCGTACTCACGTGACCGAGTGCTTTACGCTGCTCCTCAATCATCGTCGCAATCCCGCCTTCTGCCAGAGCAAGCAGGCTGTCGAGCTCTTCACGCGAGAAAGAAGCTTCTTCTCCGGTCCCCTGCAACTCTACGAATTTACCGTCCCCCGTCATGACTACATTCATATCCACGTGAGCCTGGGAATCTTCGGTATACATTAAGTCAAGCAGCGGGCGTCCGCCTACGATTCCGACACTGACGGATGCCAGATAGTCCGTAATCGGAAGGCTTTTCAGCTTACCGTTGTCTACCAGCTTCTGCATAGCCAGAGCCATAGCCACGAAAGCCCCTGTAATGGAAGTCGTCCGTGTGCCGCCATCCGCCTGGATCACGTCACAGTCCAGCGTAATCGAACGTTCACCAAGCGCTTCCAGACTTACAACCGAACGCAAGGCCCGTCCGATCAGACGCTGAATCTCCATCGTCCGTCCGCCTAGTTTGCCTCTTGCCGCTTCACGCTGATTACGCACCTGGGTAGCACGGGGCAGCATCGAGTACTCGGCCGTTACCCAACCTTTGCCTTGTCCTTTCATAAAAGGAGGGACTCGCTCTTCTATACTTGCCGTACAAATGACTTTCGTCTCTCCAACTTCTATGAGAACCGATCCTTCGGCATGTTTGATATAATGGGGGGTAATTTTCATACCTCTTAGCTGGTCATTCTGTCTTCCATCGGCTCGCATTATTTGTTTCCTCCTGTTTGGTCGCAGCATCTTTCGTGCAGTATCCAGTTCTATCCTTCCTATTGTAGCAAAGGAGCCGGGCAAAAGCACATACAAGTTCAGACAAAAAAAGGGAGAGCAGCCTCTCCCGGGGTTCATACAGATAGCGGAATCCGCAGCTTCTATGCTTACAGCTTCTCCGGATTCGGATTCAAATGCAGCGGCCGGGCAACCGGTTTGCTGTAAGTCTGATCGTCAGTGGCCTCGACTTTGGCTTTCCCGTTAACCGTAATTTGAACCTGGGACGCTTTGGTGTTCTCAGTCAGGGACAAGATCACCGACTGGAGACCGTCCGCAGGGGCTTTGAGATTCTCATCCAGCAGCTTATCAGAGAAATTAACCGTCATGACCGAGTCCGAGCTGCTTTTCACATCCAGTACTTTAGCGGATGCGTTCAACACGGGCTGAAGTCCTTTGGAGATGTTCGGACCTTTAACAAGCTCCTCCATGACAGTTCGCGCGATATCATCCGTCCGTTTGACCAGACGGGTTACCGGTACATAATATTTACCTTTATCAGCAGTTCCATTCGTGAAATAAAGCGTGACCGGCGTCGATTGCCCATAATCGATTCCCTGCTGGATTTCCAGGTTAATCCCGAGTTTGCGGGACAGCGGTTCATCAAGCGGAGTCCGCGCAACCGGCATCTCCTTCAGTTCCTGTCCGTTCATTTTGAGTTTAACCCCATCAATCGTGGAGAATCCCGTCAAAGCCCACGTAATGCCCTCCATGATTTTTCTTTCTTCTTTGGCATCGTATTTTTTGAACGCCTGATTGAAATTAACGGTTGCGGTCTTTTCCTTAATATCTACTGTAAGCGTTGTCCCTTCGGGGAGCAGCGCGCTGAAGCCTGCAGGAAGCTGACCGGCTCCGGGGCCGCCCGCTACCATGTATTCAAGAGTCGTTTTGGCGACGGATTGCGTTTTGGGAAGATCCAGGCTGACCGGAACCACATATCCCTGCGGATCTTTCGCATAGACGGTCATTTTAGCGGTCTGGGTCGTCTGGGCAGCCGCCCCCTCTTTACCTGTGCTTACACCCAGCGATGTTTCGATGCCAGCCGGCGGAGCATCAATCGGCTGAGTCTCCGAAGTCCATAGACTGCACCCTGTACCCACAAGCGCAATAGCTCCCGTCACGGCTGCAGCCTGCACCCAGCGATGTTTTCTCATGTCCAACCCTCCTAATCAATATGGTACTGCGCAAACCGGTTTGCCGGAGAACAAGCGGAATCTTCCGCTGCTCCTGTCCCTCTTCCAGTGCTCCACAACCATTTCCAGGACCCCATAACCCTTCTTCCAGCAGCCTCGTCCGCCATCAGATTTGTCCTTCGTAATTCTATGTATACAAGCATGCACCGTGCTTTATGCCGATGTTGTCCGAAAAAGGTGGACGGTCCAATACCTCACCGCAAGTCCGCTTGCTGTTGTACTTGTTCCTAAATAGTGGGTATACTAGGGTATCGCATCTGAATTGATCATGGAGGAGAGACTAACGTGAAATATGCGCTTGATAGTGAAAAAGTGGCTGTGGCGACTCGGGAAATGCTTGAGAAAAGAGGAGTTTCCACTACAGATATCGCAGAATTGACCTTTTTTTTGCAAAAAGATTATTTCGAAACGTTAACTCTTGAACAATGTCTTGCAAGCGTGGAAGCCGTACTCGGCAAAAGAGAGGTGCAGAACGCGATCCTGACCGGAATTCAGCTGGACATGCTGGCCGAAGAAGGCAAGCTGATTTCTCCGCTGCAGGAAATGATCCAGCATGATGAAGGTCTATACGGATGTGACGAAATTCTGGCCTTGTCCATCGTGAATGTATACGGAAGTATCGGGTTCACGAACTTTGGCTATATTGACAAATTAAAGCCCGGCATTCTAAAAAGGCTCAATGATAAAAGCACGTACGAAAAGCACACATTCCTTGATGATATCGTCGGAGCCATCGCGGCGGCAGCCAGCTCCCGGATCGCTCACCGCAAACAGTCGGAGGCGGAACAAATCTTATAATTCACAGCAGCCTGCGGGATGCGCAAAAGAACCTTTCGGAACCACTTGATAAAGTGATTCTGAAAGGTTCTTTTTGATCAGAGTCATGATCGCCGGAGTATGGAGAAGGCGGAAATCCGGTGCATTCTTAAGCCGAGTAGACGATCAGGCCGCCGGCTTCTTCCGCGCGGACACGTCCGCCAAGCTCCAGGCGGACCGTATGCGCGATAGTCTCGGCCATCGCGAAGCGCAGCTGGTGCAGCGACAGACGGTCCCCGAACGTCGCACGGCACAGCTCGTACGCGGTCATCGGCTGCTCGCGCAGCTTGTCCGTCATGAGTGCCAGCCGCTCCTCATGGTGGCGGATCAGCTCCAGCGCCCTTTCGCTGAAACCCGCGAAAGGATCGCGATGGCCCGGATACGCCATCCGGACCTTGAGCCTGCCAATTACATCCAGGCTGCTCAAATACGCACCGAGCGGGTCCTCTTCCACGCCGGGCATGAAGCTGATGTTCGGCGTGATCCGCGGCAGCACATGATCGCCGCAGAAGATCTCTTCCGCATCGGCGTCGTAGAAGCAGAGATGTCCGGCCGCATGTCCCGGCGTCTCGATCGCTTCGTACTCCGCATCTCCGAGGCGGACGCGGTCCCCTGGCCGCAGCGCCGTCATCGACGGCTGCGGCGATACAAGCGGGACGAAGCTGTCCATATGCTTCGTCAGCTGTTCGCACTGCGCGGCATCCATGCCGTGCTGTGCGAACAGCTCCGTAAGCAGCCGTGTCATCGGCTGCCCCGGCCCCCACAGGAGCGCAGCCTGCTCTATGCCGGTTTCCGACAGGTAAACCGGCGCGTCCGTGCGCTCCTGCAGCCACCCGGCCATCCCGTAATGATCGGGATGGTGGTGGGTCAATACGACCTGCCCGATGCGGTCGTAAGGGATACCCAGCTGCGGAAGAACGGTGGTCCACAGTTCTTCCGCAGCTTCCGTGCGCAGTCCGGGGTCCAGGATCGTGACCCCGCCGGCGCTGCCTTGCAGCACGTAGCTGTTGACCCAGCGCAGCGGGAACGGCAGCGGAACCTTGACCTGCCACAATCCGCGGCGCAGCTCCTTCACAGGTGCAGATGCCGGTGTGTTCATTGCGGCACGCCCCCTGTCCGGCTGCCTACAAAGATCATCCGGGCTGAAGTCTTTGGCTCGTAAAGACTGCCGTCATAGCCGCCGTACACACGGTCGACTCTCAAACCGACTTCTTCAAGCATCTTCAGAAAAGCATCCCGCTCATACAGCCGGACTTGTTCGGAATAGCCTCTCTCACCATGCTCTTCGTCCTGGATCGAAATTTTTTTGCGTACATACCCGTCTTCTATGTATCTCGTTTCTTCTATACGCTGTCCTTCTTCTTCACGCAGAGAATGAGGAACCAGATTCTGCTTTACAAAAGCCGGATTCAGGAAGTCAATAATAAACTGGCCTCCCGGCTTGAGCAGCCGCGCAATCTCGCCCGGGACGCGTCCGTTCTCAAGGTCATTCTCGAAATAACCGAAAGAAGTGAACAAATTGACTACCGCGTCAAAAGTCCGGTCCACCGGCACGCAGCGCATATCTCCCTGCATCCAGGTGACGCGGCCGTCTTGATCCAGTTTGCGCGCTTCTTCGAGCAGGACTTCCGACAGATCGACTCCTGTCACATTGAAACCGAAGTCGGCCAGTGCAAGGGAATGGCGGCCCATGCCGCAGCACAAATCGAGCACTTCAGCGCCCTTCGGCAGATCCAGCCAGTCGATCATTCTTTTGACCTCCGCATAAGCCCCCTCAAAATTACGGTGTTTGTACACTAGTAAATAGTCTTTGCCGAAGCTTCTGCGGAACCATTCTTCGTTCAAATTCTCATCCCCGTTTCTCTATGATTAAGTCCGTCTCTCCGCTTAATCGAACCACCCTTTGCGCTTAAACCAATAAAACATCATTGCGGCCACAGCCAGCATTACGCCGAGCACAATAAAGTAACCGGACTGCCAGTGAAGCTCGGGCATATTGTCAAAATTCATTCCGTATATTCCAGCCATGAAGGTCAGCGGCATAAAAATCGTTGTGATCACCGTCAAGGTTTTCATAATATTATTCATCCGGTATGAATTCAGGGAAACGAAATTCTCCCGCATATCCGCTGTCGTATCCCGGACGGAATCTATCATTTCCGACAGTTTCAAGAGGTGGTCGTGGATATCCGAGAAGTAAGCATGCTGCTCTTTGATGTGCGGAATCCTCTCCGAACTTAAGACCCGGTAGAGCAGATCCCTCATCGGTACAATGGTGCGCCTGAGCTGGACAAGCTTCGTACGGATGTCAAAGACGCGCCTCATCAGCGTATGGATGGAATTCCCCTTCTGATCGGAGTCGAATTCATTCATTTCATCTTCAAGCTTATGCACACTCGGAAAAAAATCATCCACAAGTTTGTCCATAATCAGGTAAGCCCCGAAGGATGCCCCCTTGTCCCAGTAAGCCTCGTTCTGTTGGAACTTGCGCCAAGCCCCGTCAATTTCCTTGAGTTTCGTAAAATGAAACGATACCAGAAACTTCGGCGCCAGAAAAAGATCGACCTCATATGCCGCCAGTGTCGAGGGATGAATAGAATGCAGGACAAAAAAGTGCACGTCCCCATAATGATCCAGCTTGGGTCTCTGGAGCCGGTGCATACAGTCTTCCACGGCAAGCGGATGAAAATGAAAATGCCGGTCCAGCAAGAGAGCCTCTTCCTCCGTGGGGCAGTCAAAGTCTACCCAGTACCATTCTATATGATCTTGATCCAGTTCATCCAAAGGAAGGTCGAAGAGAAGCTCCATGCTGCGTGTAACAGCCATTGTGCGGATCATAGCGCTCCTCATTTCATTCAAAATCTCTTATACAAAATTTTGAAAACATTTCTATTATCGTATCATGTTTCGATAGGAAACAAAACCGATAAACCACTTCTTTATTACGCCTTAACGTTCAGGTTCAAACAGCCATTCCCTGGAAAATCTCAGCCACTCCCTGGCAGCGAAAGAGAGGTATCCATCCTTGCGCCAGATCATAGCCAGGTGCCACATTATACTCGGGGACACCAGAGTAATGTCTACGACTTTCGCAGGATCGAGCCTCCGGCAAATAGTTTCGGGCAGCAGCGCTACACCCAGACCGGCGCCCGCCATGGCGCTCAAGAAGTCCCACTGTGAGCTCTCATAGATAATATCCGGTTTGAATCCCGCCTGAATGCATGCCTGCGGTATTCTTTCATATAAAGTAAAGTCTTCCTGGAACATGAGAAAAGGTTCGCGGCTCAGCTCGGCCAGCCGCACGGATTTCCGGTTCGCGAGCCGGTGCTCCTTGTGAACTACCAGCCGCAGCTCTTCTTTGACAAAAGCGAATTGGTCAAACTTCAGCGGATCAACGGGAAGAACCGCAACCCCAAGATCCAGGCTGCCATTCTCGACTTCCTGCTCCACAGTCCGCCCTCCCTCTTCGATCAGGCGGATGCCGATCCCCGGATACAGACGATGGAAGGCCGCGATCAGCTCGGGGAAGAACGGGGCCCCGATCATCGGGGGCAGACCAATGCGGATCTGCCCCTTGCGCATCGACACGACATCACCCAACTGGACGGACAGCTGCTGCACGGAACGGACGATCTGCTGCGCCTGCGCCAGAACGGCTTCGCCCGCGTCAGTCAGCACGATTTGGCGGGACGATCTGTCGAACAGTTCGACTCCCAGCTCCTCTTCCAGCGTACGGATCATCTTGCTGATGGTCGGCTGTGTAACATGGAGCGCTTCAGCCGCTTTCGTAAAGCTGCGGCGTTTGGCCGTCTCGAGAAAATATTGCAAGTGACGAACGTCCATGAGTGTTTTCTCCTTTGCCGCTTACGTTGTTACCCCTTCCATAGAGAAAAGGAATGAAAACTATTCGATATATGTATTTTACCTATCTAAAGGCCGGAAGTATACTCATGGAACAGGAAGGGGTTTTCCGGATGACACAAGGATGGAAAGTACTAAAGCCGTTGACCATAACGATCGGTCAAATCGCGCTGCTGTTCGGCTTTGCTTATTTCGGCAGCCTGCTGTCGAAGGTGCTGCATCTCCCGGTACCCGGCAGTATTGTAGGCATTGCACTTGTATTTGCCTCCCTGCATTTGGGCTGGGTGCGGCTGGAATGGATTGAACAAGGAGCGGATTATCTCCTCTCCAAGCTGCTGTTATTTTTCGTGCCGCCTGCGGTCGGCATTCTGGAATATAAAGAAATGTTCACCATGTCGGGAAGCCGGTATGTGTTGATCATCATTGTCAGCACGTTCGCCGTCATGGCCAGCACGGGCCTGGTAGCCGAATTTGTAGGAAAGCGCCGCGGTGCGAAAGCTGAAAAGGAGGATGCCGCCGCATGAATGCTACCGGACTAATTTATTTAATCGTTACTATAGCGGTATTCTGGGGAGCCAATAAGCTGTATCAGCGTACGCGCAAAGCTTATCTGACCCCGCTGCTCGTAGCGCCTGTGCTGCTGATGGCTATGCTGTACTTCACCGGCACGCCGGTTGAAGTATACAGCGGCGGCACCCGCCCGCTTACCGAACTGCTGCAGCCGGCGACGGTGGCCTTCGCCATCCCGCTGTACCGCCAGTTCAAGCTCCTCCGCAAGCACGCGGTGGTGCTCGTAACCGGCGTCCTGTGCGGTTCAGTGGTCGCTGTGCTGACCTCAGTCCTGCCTGCGGGATGGATTCATGCGAGCCCGCAGATGATCGAGAGCGTCGCGCCGCGGTCGATCACCACTCCGATCGCGATGGAGGTATCGCGATCGCTCGGCGGTATTCCCTCGATCACCGCTGTCTTCGTGGTGATCACCGGCGTCTGCGGCTCGATCATCGGGCCGCTGGTCATCCGCTCGCTGCATATCCGCAGCGGCATATCGCGCGGCCTGCTGCTCGGCATGGGCGCCCACGGGGCCGGCACGAGCAAAGCCCGCGAGCTCGGCAGCGAGGAAGGCGCCGTCGCCAGCGTCGCGATGATTCTCGCCGCGCTGTTCACGCTGGGGCTGATCCAGCCGATGATGGCGCCGTTCTCGTAACCGGCGCGGGTTGGCACGGCATCCGCTGTCCAGATTTTCCGATAGAAATCAGCCGCTGCACAGGCAGACGATCTTCCAGTGTCGGGTTCGCTTTGGGAGGTCGGTCACTGATGTTGTGAGTGCTTCAGCGGCGGGGTGTTCCGATGCCGGGACACGGAGCGCAGATACATGGAGTTCTATTCCCTATGTGTATTTCAGAAACACTCTAAGTACTGCTAATAGCCGCTTGCTGTATGTTTTTTTTATAACAATGTAAGAAGCTTTTTACCAAAAAGACTTCCGTTCCACCTGAGTGGATACGGAAGTCTTTTTGGGAGGTTCAGTTATGAGTTCACGGTTCCATGCGTTTCGTGGTTTCGTGGTTTCGTGGTTTCACGGTTCATGAGTTCACAGTTTAGGCTCAGGTTCAGTTCTTGGTTCTTGGTTCTTGGTTCTTGGTTCTTGGTTCTTGGTTCTTGGTTCTTGGTTCTTGGTTCTCGGTTCTCGGTTCTCGGTTCTTGGTTCTCGGTTCTCGGTTCTTGGTTCTTGGTTTCATGTACTCCTGGAAGTTCAAGTATTCAATTATCCATGAGTTTATTTTAATCTATCCAAGCTCATGAAACTTCCGGCAGCTAGGAAGCTTTAGCCGTTAAAGCGCCTGCCGGAGCTCCCGTCGTTATTTTACCCGCTGCCCCGTTGGTTCCGGGGGTATAGGTGTAGGTTCCCTTGTTAAAGAAGTAATTGGCAGTGTTGTTGCTGTCCCAGTTGTTGCTGCCGTCGTTAAAACAAGCTTCCAATTGGGCAGCCGACCCGATAGGGATCGTAATTTTGGCATAACCGCTGACTTCCGAGTCACTCATTCGTACTCCCGGAACATTCGTCCATGTTCCGCCTGCGGGACGATAATGAATATAAGGCGTACTGAAGCCTTTCTTGTAATACAGCGTTACAGATCCGGTTGTGCCATCAGCCGGTTTGGCATGAGTGATCACGTACTGCTTGAAATTAGCCATTTCCCCTGTGACTGAACCGTCCGGGTTGACCACGTTTGCCAGACGAAGCAGCGTAAAGCCGCTGTAGCCGTATTTCGTAATCTTATCTTCAATCTTCTTGAAAGCGGCAGTGCCCGATGCCGGGAGCGCATTTTCTCCGTTAAGGCGTACTCCTTTGGCACTCGCAATAGCCGAGACTTGATCGACCAGTGTAGAAGGCATGGAATAGTTCGGCGCTGAACCGCTGTCGGACATTTCCAGACAAGTGAAGGTCAAATCCAGGTTGTTGTCTTTAAATTTCTGAATAAGCCGGTTGTAATCATAATACCCTGCTGCCTGTTCCGCGCTGTGCGGCATGGAAGGACTCGTCATCTGCCAGTGCACCCCGGAAACTTTGGCACCGATCGACACGCCGAATACCGGGTCCAAACTTTTGTGAGCCGCGCTGCCAATGATCCCGAGATGATTTTCCAGAACGCTCTGGTACCAGGACAAGAAATCTTTGCCGTAGGCCGTCTTATACCCGCCTCCCGTGTAGAAGCCGTCTCCGTCACCCGGAGGATTAATCTGGTTTGCATTTGTTAAACTAAGTCCCCAAGCCTGATTGATTCCGCTTAGAGATCCGTATTTGGCCAGCATGGCTTGGCGGAATGCATTCTTCGCCGTTTCCGTATAAGCCTGAAATTTGCCTCTTGCAGGATAGCTCCAGCCCGCCGCCGCATTATAGGACGGGAACCGGAGCTCTCCAGCCGGACCGCCGCTCAGATAGATTTTGGGGATAATAGCTTTATATGTAGCAAAATTAGCTGCAAAGGAGCTGTACAGCTCCGTGTACTGCTTGCCGATTCCGTTCCAGAGGGGCGATACGGTCTCATTGTTGACATAGCCGGTCTCGCTCTTGAACTGCATTTCATCCGCGGTTCCTTTGCTCCACAACCAGTTCGGAAGCGGAATATTGCAGTCGTCACCCACGTTGCCGCCGCATTTATGGGTCGAGAGAATAGGAACCCATTTCAGGCCCGCTTCTTGTACGGCACTCGCATAGGTCTTGTAGTAGCCCCAGTCAAACTGGTTATCCCCTGCGCTTTCGACCATTCCCCACCAGACATCGGTTGTAATGGCGTACACTCCGTTACTTTTCAAAGTACGCAGCTGGTTCTTGAACGCATTCCAATCCGTTACTTTGGTCAGAGGCCCCATCACCGAAGCCTGAAAATCATTAGCTGCCGCCGCTTCCGTCTTCACGGTCCCGAAACCGAGAACCGAAGTAACGATAAGGATGAAGCCCAGAAGCTGCAGAGCGGCTTTTTTCAATCCTTTTGTGGTTGCTGTCATTGGATGCACCCTTTCTTGTTTAATGTATCCCATTTACTAATGTAGGATCATCAGGCAGATAGTATGAATTCCCTCCTTTCGATGAAATCGCTTGCAATTAAAATTATAAGGAAATGGACACGTTCGGAACGACCTCTTCAATTGCGGAACTAGTGGATAATTTTGTGGAGTTTATTGAGCATCTTTTTTCGCAACAAAAAAAGCATCCGGTAAAGACGTGCTGTTACACACTCTTACTCACATGCTCTTCTCTCGAATGGGTTATACATCTTCTATAGGTTATTTCTCTGTCAAATTCAAATAATAGTTTTGCAGACTCAGCCAGGCGCTTAAATCCTCGTAGCCCTTGGCATCCCGCGTACCCGCCTCCAGATCGGGCTTCTCCGCTTTTACGACGGTATAGACATATTGTCCGCTCTCTTTAAGCACTGCGCCTGCGCCCGGCTCCGTTTTCTTCTTCACCCAATCCGCCGCCTTGTAGACTTCAATTCTAGCGATCTCATCATGCAGCCGGTGGACATTCTCATCCTGAATCATGTACTGCACGAACACAACGGATTGCACCCGCTTATCCAGATTGCTGTCTTCTTGAATGGTTTTCAAATTCTCGTCCGACAAAATGTCCAGTCTAAGATTCTGAACCCAGGCAGGTATTTGAAAGGTATATCCGTATTGATTCAGAACTTCTGCCTCATCTTCACTAACTGTTATGTAAGGGCGGTCTGTAAGCGTAACACGATTGTTCGCGCCATCCCATGAAACCTCCACATCCAGCGCACTTGCAATCGATCTTGCCGGCAGATAAGTGTTCCCTTCATACGTGATCGGCTGCAGTTCATTGCCTTGCTCATCTTTCATCACGGAGACAATTCCGTTCACTTCCACTTGCAGAGACTTGTTCAAATAAGCCTGAATGACGTCCAGATTCGATGCTGCATAAGCTCCGACAGTAGCTCCGACTAACAAGGCGGCGCTAAGGCCCCCTGCAAGGATCCATTTTTTCATAGGTACAGCTTGCCTCCTCTTCACTACCTTTTTTCATTTTACATTTTTAATAGAAAAGAGTAGTTACAGACAATTAACAATTGCATGCCTGGGGAAGACTTGCAGGAAAACACAAAAGCCCTCCCCCGTCAGGGAGAAGGCTCAAGATAGCTACATGTTGCAATTGTCGGAATAGATCGGCATTTTACTTGTCGTTACGGTATACATTACGTGTTACGGTCGTTGTTTTACCGAACTTATTGGAAGCGACAACCTTGAACTCGTTGACTCCTTTTTTGAGAGAGAGCTCTTCCGAGAAGGAACCGCTATACACATAAATTTTACGATCATTAAAATAAACGACCGGATAATTGTCATTCTTGTCAGAGATTGTCCCCGTAATCGTTACTGAATTCAGCGCCGTATTCACCGGGAAGTAGTTTAATGTGATGAGGGGGGCGTCTGGCTCGAACGTTATGGTTTGGATCGCACTGCTTGACTTGCCCGCTTTATTGGTAACACGAATAGTAAAAGTGTTGACACCGTCCGCTAAGGTCACTTGCTCCGAGAAGGCTCCGCTGTACAAGTAAATCTTCATTTCATTGAGATAAACCACCGGGTTGCTGTCGTTCTTATCCGTCACGTTCCCGGAAATCGTTATCGATTTGGTTGCAGCTCTCTCAGGCAAGCTGTTCAACTTAATGACAGGGCCTCCCGCGTTTAAGGTCACGCTTTTGACGATCGTGGTCGTTTTGCCGAGCTTGTTCTGTGCTTTAAAGGTGAGCGTATTCTCCCCCTCTTCCAAATAGACTTTCTGGGAGAAAGAACCGCTATAAGAAGTTACAAAGAGTTCCGCGCCATTCAAATAAACCACGGGGTAACTGTCGTTCGAGTCCGTAACCGTACCGGATACCGTAATGCTGTCAAGTTGAGTAGACTCCGCCAAGGCATTAATCTTGAGTACAGGTCCGCCGGCATTAAACGTGACTTTCTTAACCACTGTCGTTACTTTGTCATTCTTATTCTCTGCGGTGAAGGTCAGGATGTTCTCTCCTTCAGAGAGTTTAACCTTCTTGGTAAAAGAACCGTCATAAGAGAATACGAATAGCTCCTCATCGTTCAGGTAAACGACCGGGCTGCTGTCATTCGAGTCCGTAACCTTACCGGATACCGTAATGGTGTCGGATTGGGTCGTGTCTGCTACCGAATTAATCTTCAACACGGGACCTCCGGCACGGAGCGTCACGGTTTTGGTGATTACGGTTTCTTTATCCGCTTTGTTCTTAGCCTTAATCGTGAAGACATTTTCTCCATCTTTAAGGGTGACCTTCTGGGTAAACGAATTGTCCCACGAGCTCACATACAGCTTCTCTTCGTTAAGATAGACCGCGGGGCTGCTGTCATTCACATCTTTGACCGTACCCGAGATTGTAAAGGATTCGGTTGTGACGGTCTCCGGGGTATCGTTTAATTTGAGAACCGGTCCGCTCGTCTTATACGTAATCGTTTTGGTCACACTGTTCGTCTTGCCGCTCGGAAGCTTGGCCACGATATGCACATCGTAAGTACCTTCTTCCTCCAGCTTGAAACCTTCTTTAAAGGCACCGTTAACGACTGCTGTGCTTTCATCGTTAATCATTACTTTGGCATCCCGGTGCGTTTTGCCTGAAATATAGAACGTGCCGTTCTCCGTTTTCTCCGGCATGCTGACTTCCAGCATCGGTCCATCCGCCTGATCCTGGGAGGAAGACTTGATAACCCGGAACAGCAAAGTCGCTACCTCAGCCCGGGTGATCGGCTGCTGAGGTCTGAATGTGGCATCATCATATCCGCTGATCAGTTGTTTCTCTGTCGCAATCGCGACATAGTCTCTAAGTGCGTATGAAATCTCATCCGTATCGTAAAAATTGCGGGAAAGAGTATTGCTGTCCTCCACATCATTGGAAGAATAACCCAAGGTTTTGACCAGCGCGACTGCAACATCTTCCCGGGTCGCCTTAGTTTCCGGGCTGAAGAAAGCCTTCCCTTTAGGGGGATAGTATCCTGTCAAGAATTCCTTCGTTCCTTCAATGTATTCATAGGACCACTTGTCCGGAAACACGTCCGAGAAAGTCGGTGTCCCCGGTTTCGGCAAATCGAGAGAAAATGTGAGCGCAATAAGCTTGGCAAATTCTTCTCTGGTGATGGATTTCTCAGGCTGGAACGAGGAGTCTTCGTAGCCGCTAATGATGCCTTTCTTCGCCATATCGTAGATAGCGTCGTTAGCCCAGTGGTTGTTCACATCAATGAATACAATGTTCTGATTGATCGTGCCGCCATTAACGGCTTGATTCTGAAGAATGTTCTCCGCATAAGCATTCGTGCTTAGCATCAGCATACACACCGCAAGTAAAACACTCATTACCTTGTGTAAGGATTTCATATAAAACCTTCTCTCTGGATATAAAAATAGGCACTAATACCTACATTATAAAGGAAAATGTTGGTTTTTAGTAGACCTTTCGTATGACCACCGAGTACCACTCCCTGCTTGCAAAAAGACACCCGATACAAAAGCATGACTAGCACATGCCTCTATAACGGATGTCCGGAATAAACTATTCTAGCAATCTATTCTATGATTCACAGCGCATCTGCTTTGCTTAGTATTAATCGAACAAATGAATATCTGCAAGCTGCAGAATCGTGCCGCTGTTATTGCTTAAGTCAAATTTGTAATATCTATAGGCCGTAGTGTTGTTAACGGCAAAGGTTCTGGTCTCCATGCGGTTAGCAAAATCCTCATTGCTGCGGGTGTCAACCACATACCAGTTCACCCCATCATTAGAGCCGGAAACAGTCCAATTCAAAGGATCACGATCCGGTTCGTCATTGGCCGATGTAATCGAATAGGACTTCACGGCATAAGCGTTATTCCCCGCAAACTGATACTGGAGGGACGCACTGCTGTTAAAAGTCAGCCACTTCGTCGCTTCATTGTTATCGAATGCATTCTCTTTCGTCTCACCTGCAGGACTGTCATTCGTACTCGCCGTAACAGTTCCGCCGACGGTCAAACCGGGAGCTTTCTTGTACATCCGGAAATACGGGCTGTTATTCAAGGTAGGTGCACTCACCGGGTCCCATGCCGGAAGCTCATTCTCACCGAAGACGTAGCCGGATGCATCCTTTGTGACGACAAACCGGTGCAAGTAATCAAATCCCCGCTGCATAATGGAATTAGGTCCACCCTCATGCGGAAGACCGAATGCATGTCCTAGCTCATGCAGAGCTGCGCCGTATCCAACGGATAACCCGGCTTGAACGGTGGAAACATTCTCCCCGAGGAACTTGCTGTCTACCGGACTCGCGCTGCTAAATTTACTCGTGATCTGAGTTTCGTTGTCCGGATACAGCCAGACCGTCGAGCCCCCGAACACGCCGTAATCCCCGCCGCCGAGCGCAATGTGCGCATACATATAATCCTCGGCCGCATCGTATTTAGTAAAACCGACGAAGGCAAGATTCTTAGTGCCTGTCTGAGGATACTGCTGCGGAACTGCGGCCGCAACTTCCCAATAGAGATTATCCTTGTTATAGGTTTTGTTATAATAATAAGAAGTCGGGTAGAGGCTCCTCAGTACATGTACGTCCACTTTCCCGGTCGTCTCATTCATTTCCAGATTGAACGTTTTGCGGCCGTTCCCGTTGCGGTTCATAGAATCAGCCGTAAAAGATTGCACCATTTTCATATAAGTACTGAGCTTGGCTGCATAATTCTGCGGATCGTTCGGAAGCTGAGTCTGGTACTGTGTACTGCCATCTTCCGGAACATACCAGAAAATACGCGTCACCGCATCATTCGTTTGAGGCTCGTAGATTAATTTGAGTGTAATCTGGCTGGCTCCGCTTTGGATCACCAGATTGTTCTCTCCGGGCACCAGATCGGCAAACACTTTGAAATTGCCCTGCGCCGCATCCCCTTGCATAACCTTGGTGTCACGGGTGGAAGACGTATTCGTCAAGGTGACCGACGTAGCCGACGTATTATTGAGCGTTCCGCGAATAAGCGGCAGCGCGTAACCGATTGACTCGTTATCGGTAAAGTTCGTTACTTTGAATACCGGGGCAGGTCCGGGAGGGTTCGATCCCGTCGTCACTGTAACAGTAACCGGCTGGCTGGTGGTCACTCCACTGCTGTTAATCAGCTCCGCTTTGTATGTATAGGTCCCGGCTTGCTTGTAGCTGATCGCCTTGGCGGCCTGCTGCGCCTGCGGCGAATTAGCTGTCAGTGCCTGTGTATCAATCAAATTATTATTCTCGTAAAACTTGACCGACGTTCCGTTCTCTCCCCACCACATGTTCATGGTGATCGTGTAGTTGCCGTCTCCATCCGTGTTATCATGCATTAATGTCGGTGTTCCCGGCGCACCGCCAGCGGCAAGGACCGAACTTACCGGCGTACCTGCTGCTAACAGCACGATCAAGCAGCTCATCATAATCCATTTCAGTACTTTCATTGCTCTCCCACTTCCTGTCTCTCTATTTGTATAAAATCGTTACATTCCCTTCCTACTACATGCACCGTCAACAGCTCTGCTAGTACGAGCCCCTGTCGTGCACGTGCGCCTTCAAAATACGCCGCCAAAAGGAAATGATAACCATTTCAGTTTATGCCCAATAGATATGACAGGCAAGATAATAATTGGATTTATGTATGAATATTTGGTAAAAATGATCAAAGCAGACACAAAAAATACCAAGTATTCCTCTGTGAATTATAAAAATTATCTTCAGATCGATAAAAAACCTCTTCAGAACCATCCGGAAAACGATGATTCTAAAGAGGTCCGCTTGCGCACACCGTTAAATAAATTGGCGGAATGACCAGCCCGAACGTTCAATAAGTGACGTGATTTGAGCAAGATGATGCCGCCCATGCCAGGCATATCTGTGAACAGCCGTATCCAGATTCATTTCGCCGTGAGCGGGACTTGTGAAGGTTCTTTGGAATTGGGAGGGTTGCAAGGAACGAAGTAAAACCGCAAACCGGCTGTGGATTGATTCCAGCAGAACCAGCGAAGTTTCGACAGGTGCGGAATAGTCACTTAGTTCCGCCCACAAATCTTCTCTGTAGGAGCTTGCCGCAGGACTATCCTCGGTCAGCGCTCTTTTGAAACGGAGAAAAGCGTTCATGTCATTATCGGCCATGTGATGAATGACCTGCTGGACCGTCCAGCCGCCTGGCCGATAAGGTGTGAGCAGCTGCTCGGAAGTTAAATGGCGCACGGTGTGCCCAAGAACCCCCGGGAGTTCCGCAATATCTTCTATCCACTTCTTACGCTGCTGCGGCGCCGGATTCTGTACCGGTTCAAATAACCCGATCGGATAACGTAAACGATCCATCCGCTTCTCCCCTTTAAATATTTTAATCCTTTCCAATCCTTTACAAATTCGGGGATCGCTTTTTTTTTCCTCCTGGTTTAAATAAAAAAAGCCCACCATTGAGTGAACTCTTTCCGTTATTTCCAGCTGCTAGGGTTGCTGAGGTGTTATATCTTCTGTTAGTACTTCATAAATTAGTTCCCCCGGAATCTGATCCTCACTTCTAATGGATGACATAAATACAACCGTCATTTTCTGTTTCCAGTGCCCTCCATTTACTATGATTACATTCTCATGCTGAGTCACAACCGTTTCTGGTGAACTGTACATGGAAATCATCATGAAGACTTTAAAAAGTATCTGTTCGACCGTCACATTCCACTACCCCTTTTAGTTATTGAAATTGTTTTTCGAGTTCGACAGTTCGGCATTCGCTACTCCCTATGTATGTATTCTCAGCAACAGAAAAGAACATAAACCATGTTCCCCTGACACACGCACCCGCCTAAATATTGGGTATTATTTCATGATATTCGCCATGCACTTCATTAATCCTTCATAACTTAGGACTAAGGACCTATTTTTTCTCGATGATGAATTTAAGTTAAACACCCCTGCCTTGAAAACTGCTTAAAAAAAACCTCTTCAGGATCATCCGATAAGCGGATCATTCTAAAGAGGGTTTCCCCTGGCAAGGGTTGCTTCGTCAGATTTTAAGTTCGCCGAGTTTAATTAGCTCGACTACCGCCTGTGAACGACCTTTTACGTTCAGTTTTTGCATGACATTGGAGATATGGTTTCGCACAGTCTTCTCGCTGATAAAAAGCTGCTGTGCAATATCCTTCGTCGTTTTGTCCTGTACCAGCAGTTCGAAGACTTCGCGTTCGCGATTTGTCAGTAAGAATTTGTTTTTATGGTCGCTTCCCTTCAAGTTGCCATCCCTCCTTGCTCGGGTTTTTGGGGTCATTACAAGGGTAAGGGATACAGTCAACTTAGTGTATGAAGGGCGGTTACCAATGGTGCGGTGGCGGAAGGAAAATAGGCGTATTAGGTTGGTTCACGGTCTTGAGAGAATTTATACATAAGTTATCGAGTCCAATGACTCATAAAACTTGAAGTAATACTCCTGTTATGCAGCTTTGAACGGACTGGATTTCAGTTGCTAACTCAACCAAAGTGAAATGATAAAATTTGTTGCCAGAATTATTTACATAAAAAGTTTTTATTTTACTTTTCAGGTTTTATTTTTACCAAATGTGTTTATTTAACATATAACTTAAAATAACATTCATATAAAAGGGAGGAAGTAAATGTACAAGTTACTTAAAGTTTTTTTCTTGCTTGGTTTGATCTTTATTTTTAACCCTGAAAATTCTTATGCTGAGAAAGCAACAGAAGCCGAGGTAACTATAACAAATATTGAAACAACAGCCGATTCTATTAATTTAGCTTGGTCCGGGAACAAAAAAAGCATTTATCAGGTCATAGATCTGGATGGAAAGATTGTTCAAGAAAGCGATAAACAAAATTTTACCCAAACTAAATTAACTCCAGGAACAAGCGTAGAATATTTTATTAAAGAACTAGACGAAAAAGGAAAGGAAAAAAAAGAAAATACTATAAAGGTTAAAGCCCAGACAAAAAAGAAGAGTATAGAGACAACTAATTTAATGGAAGGAAAAACAATAAACATTGTTAAAAAGAAGAAAAAAGTAATAATGGATTGGGATGATTTTGGGAACGGAAACTATCAAATATATAAGAATGATGAATTACTTGTCTCTGATCTAAAAAAAAGCAATTACAGCGATAATAACTATGATGATTCTAAATATACAAGTTATAAAATTGTTAGTGAACACCAAGATAAGAATGAAAAAAAGGATCTAGTATTAGTTAAGAATATAGATAAAAACGAATCGAATACTTTAACTGCTTTAGCATATGATATAAGATATAGCTTTAAATATAGAACATATATCCCTGAAGCGTATACTCGTTCACCTACTGCCTATCGAAATATTGGTTGGGATGGCTATTATGGCGGTGATACACGTACGTCTCCATGTTATACTTGTAATTCAGCAAGAACAGATACCAGATTCATTGCGAACTTTTCATCTATTAATGAAACGCCCTATTATAGCACATTAAATAAGTATATTTGGCCTACAAGATGGTATGATCTCAAATACAAGCCACTGGATAGCAAAACTGCAAGTGACGATAATATCTATTTATATCCCCCCAGTACTTTTTACGATAGTGCAACAGGAAAAATCAAATGGAAGATTTACCATAATGCTTTAATTGCAGTGAGACCAGTCGGTGGATTAGTACCGGCTCCAGGAATTACTTATGAATATATAGGAGAAATAAATAGAAGTGGGAAGTACATTATTACAGGAAATCATGATAAGGCACCAAGTCATGAGCTATGGTTTGTTACCGGCAGTCCCGATGATAATGGTTATGCCGTATTAGCTTATAGTTTTAAGAATCAAGGATTTGATAATCTTTTTCCTCCGTATCCCAATGCTGATTTCACTGTTTCAAATTAAATTTTTAGGAAGTCAAGATTTATGATTCCTTGACTTCCTTACAAACGGGGGGCTTACTTTGAGATCTTTGAAATTCTTGCTGATCATCCTACTATTTCCCTTCATTACTTGGGTCCTAACTCTTTCTTTGGGTTTTGAATTTGTTTTCTCATTATTACTTATCTCGTCTGTACTCGTGTTATCTCTTAGTGGTTGGGCTTATATCCTTTTCCTTAATAAATGGGAGAGTAAAAAACATGTTTTCTGGTGCGGATTTCTGATCTTTTTCCTCGCTCATCCTTTAGCATGGGGCACTTCATATGTTCTAAACAGAGAAAAAATGTCACTTATCGAAGCGCTATCTGCGGCCGGTTTTGCCATGGGGACTATAGGACTTATCCTGTCTTTGATAGGTGGGCTGTTGGGTCTAAATTTAGTCAAAATTCTAAGGCTCACTTAGCCTGCGAAATGGGCTCTTTTATAAGGTTATTTCCTCAAAAAAGCCGCAACCTGAAAGGTCACGGCTGAATAAACTCAATAATGAGACCTGCCGTCTCCTCGATAGCTTTGTCGGTCACGTCTATGACCGGACAGCGCAGACGCTTCGCAATGGCGATGGCGTGCTCCAGCTCCTCGTTGATCCGCCCCAAGGTGGCGTACTGGGAGCCGAATGGAAGTCCCAGCGTCTTGAGCCGCTCGATACGGATTTTGAACAGCTTCTCGGCGTTCATCGTCAACGCGACGATGCGGCTGCCGGGAAACTCGAACAATTCCGGAGGAAGCTTCACTTCCGGCACGAGCGGGAAGTTCGCCACTTTATATCCCTTATGCGCAAGGAAGATACTGAGCGGTGTCTTCGAAGTACGTGACACGCCGATGAGTACAATATCGGCATTCATCATCGATGTCGTATCGCGGCCGTCGTCGCATTTGACTGCGAATTCAATGGCCTCGACACGCCGGAAATAAGCATCGTCCAGCTCGTGCATAAGACCCGGCTTACGGGTTGGCGCGCCATCGAATGTATCAATGTAAGCCTGCATCATCGGCCCCATGATATCAATGGCACGGACCCCGAGACGAATCGCTTCTTCCTTCATCATTTCCCGGAGTTCAGGCTGAACGAGCGTATAGGCGACGAAGCCGCCCTCACGATGCACTTCTTCCATAATCTCACGGATTTCATCTTCATGTTTAATATGCCCGATCCGCCTCATCTTGACATCTTGGCCGTTAAATTGGCGAATCGTGGCACGAACGACCGTTTCCGCCGTCTCTCCGACGGAATCGGAGCAAATTGTGATCGTTTGTTGTTGTGCATCCTGAACCATCCGGTATGTGTTCCCCTTCCTTACCACTTCCGGGCCGCATCAAGCAGCACTCGGGTCATTGTCGTTTTGGAAATGCGCCCGACCACTTCAAGAGACGGCTGGTCGCTCCCGTTCTCATGTGGAATAACTACAGGCAGCATATCGATCTGGTGCTCCGCCATTTTGCGTGCCGCTTCAATGACATCATCATCCGGTGTAACGGTGATGAGCTGCGGTTTACGCGTCATGACTAAGCTGACCGGCATGGAAGCAGCTGCAGGATTGCCAAGCGTTACCTTAAGCAGGTCCTTGGGCGATATGACACCAAGCAGCATGCCTTCCTCGTCCGCAACGACCAGACCGCCGACGTTATCGACGAACAGGGCAACGACTGCGTCGCCTACTGTAGCGGTCTTGCGAACGATGACCGGCATCGACTGGACCTGCTTCACCTTAAGCTTGAGACCGTTTGCTTGCTCTTCACGAAAAGACTTGTTAGGAAAATAACCGACCTTCGGCTTGGCATTGATATGGCCGAGCATCACGAGGAGGGAAAGATCCGAACGAATAGTCGGACGGCTCACACCCAGCTGTTCTGCGATCTGCTCTCCTGTGATGGGTGCCTGTTTATGAATAAAATCCAGAATTTCCATCTGGCGCTGCGACAACTGAATAGCTCTCACTCCTCACGGGCGGATTCCCGCAGGTGCAATCGGGTATAATTCCATGATATATAAAATGCCGTCACGATACAATCTTTTGCTGCTCTGCCGAGCTGTTTTTCTCCGCTTCGGCCGCTTCGATTTCCGCCTGGGCAGCGGCAATTCTGGCAATCGGAACCCGGTAAGGTGAACACGACACATAGTCAAGGCCCATCTCGCGGCATAACCGGATCGACTTCGGGTCGCCTCCATGCTCGCCGCACACGCCTGTCTTCAGTTTAGGCTTCAGCGCGCGGGCACGGGTGACCGCGAGGTCGATTAATTGCCCCACGCCGTCACGGTCAAGCACCTGGAAGGGGTTGTCCGGCAGCAGCTTATTCTCTACATAGTGTGTCAGGAACTTGCCTTCCGCGTCATCACGGCTGTAGCCGAATGTCATCTGCGTGAGGTCGTTCGTACCGAACGAGAAGAAATCGGCATGCGCCCCAATCTGAGGCGCAGTCAAAGCGGCCCGCGGCACCTCGATCATGGTGCCCACTCGGTAAGGGACCGCATTCCGGTTGTCACCCAGCATCTTCTGCGCGACTTGGTCGACCAGCTCACGCATGATGCGAAGCTCGTTAGCATGACCGACAAGCGGAATCATAATCTCCGGCGACACCTCGATGCCATCGCGGATACAGTCTTGCACAGCGGCAAAGATCGCCTCGATCTGCATGCCGTAAATCTCGGGGAAAAGAATTCCGAGACGGCAGCCCCGCTGACCGAGCATCGGGTTCACCTCGTGAAGCCCGCGCACTTTGCGGATCAACGCTTCCAGCTGTTGAAGCTCCAGGTCCGGTTCGGAAGAATTACACCCTGCATTAGGTGCTAATTCTCTGGAAACTTCCGAGCGTACCACTTGTCCGGAGCTCCGCTCATTGCTGCTAGCTGCTGCCGGGGTTTCCGGACTCCCATCCGTCTCCAGCTCATAGCCGGCCTGTTCTTTGCGTGCAGCCGACAGGTGCGCATGGCGCATGAGAAGATCCTCCAGATTCGGCAGGAACTCGTGCAGCGGCGGGTCCAGCAGCCGGATAGTCACCGGCAGCCCTGCCATCGCGCGGAAGATCGCGGCGAAATCGCCTCTTTGCATCGGCAGCAGCTCCTCAAGCGCCTCAGCGCGCACAGCTTCCGTATCGGCCAGAATCATCTTCTGGACGATGGGCAGGCGCTGCGGCGATAGGAACATGTGCTCCGTGCGGCACAGGCCGACGCCTTCGGCTCCGAAGCTGCGGGCTTTAGCCGCATCTTCCGGATTGTCCGCGTTGGCATAGACTTTCATGCCGCGCACATCGTCCGCCCACTGCAGCATCTCCAGCAATTCCGCGGACATGTCTGCCTCCTTCAGCGGCACCTCGCCGATCATGACGCGGCCGGTTGCGCCGTCAATCGTCAGCCAGTCGCCTTCGGCGATCGTCTGTCCGCCGATTACGGCCCGGCGCTGCTTCGCGTGAATGACAAGCGCTTCACAGCCGCAGACGCACGGCTTGCCCATTCCGCGGGCAACAACAGCCGCATGGCTGGTCATGCCGCCGCGGGAAGTCAGCACCCCGCGGGCAGCCAGCACACCATGGATGTCTTCCGGCGTCGTCTCCGTGCGGACGAGGATAACGGCCTTGCCGCTTCGCGCCTGCGCCTGCGCTTCATCCGCGGTGAAAACAGCTTGTCCGCAAGCCGCGCCCGGTGAAGCGGGCAGACCGGCGCCCAGCGCGGCAGGAGCGGCGCTTTCATCCAGACTCGGATGAAGGAGCTGGTCCAGGTGCGAAGGCTCTACCCGCATCAGCGCTTCTTCTCTCGTAAGGATGCCGGCCCGGACCAGTTCTACGGCAATCCGCATAGCGGCCTGGGCGGTACGTTTGCCGCTGCGCGTCTGCAGCATGTAGAGCGTGCTGTTTTCAACGGTGAACTCGATGTCCTGCATATCCCTGTAATGCTTCTCCAGAAGACCCGCCATTGCGACAAGCTGCTCATAGACGGCAGGCATGTCCTGCTGAAGTCCGGCGATAGGCTGCGGCGTGCGGACACCGGCTACTACATCTTCTCCCTGGGCGTTTGTCAGGTATTCGCCGAACAGTACTCTCTCACCCGTACTTGGATTTCTTGTAAAAACAACCCCTGTCCCGCTTGCTTCGTTCATATTGCCGAAAACCATAGCCTGTATATTAACCGCCGTGCCTTGTTCATCGGGAATCCCGTTCAGGCGGCGGTATATTTGCGCTCGTGAATTATTCCAGGACCGGAAGACGGCTTCGACCGCCATATGAAGCTGCTCGTACACATCCTGCGGGAAGGCAGTTCCCGCTCTTTTGAGGATAAGGGATTTGTACGTGCCGATCAGTTCCTGCCACGCCTCCGCCGTAACGGATTGATCCGACTGCACTGCGTACGCTTCTTTTAAAGCATGCAGTTTCTTCTCGAACCAGGCGCCCTCTATTCCGAACACTACTGTCCCGAACATTTGAATAAGCCTCCGGTAGCAGTCATAAGCGAACCGGGGGTTATTCGTAGCCGCCGCCAGTCCTTGTACGGTCTCGTCATTCAGACCCAGATTGAGAATGGTATCCATCATGCCCGGCATCGAAGTAACCGATCCCGAACGGACGGAAACGAGGAGCGGCGCAGCCGCATCCCCGAAACGCTGGCCCTTGCGGACCTCAAGTACCGTCATCGCTTCGCGCACTTCCCGGAAGAGTCCCTCTGGCAGCCGGCTTTCTGAATAGTAAGCCCTGCAGGCTTCCGTCGTGATCGTAAAACCCGGAGGAACAGCCAGACCTGCTCTTGTCATCTCGGCAAGATTCGCCCCCTTGCCCCCCAGTAATCCTGCTAAAGATTGGTTTCCTTCTTCAAAGTGCATTAGCCACTGCTTGCTCATTCGTTTCCACTCCCTTTTTATCTGCTGCCCCTGTACAGGCTCTGTCGCTGCATTCCATGTAATAGACCATCACTCTCTCCGTATCCAACTCACCCAATACCCGGTCGCACCACTTGCAAAGCAGGGTTCCCAGCAGATTCTCCGATTTCACTTTCTCCATCGTTCATCGCTCCTCTTATTGGATAATGGTACTTATTGAGATATATGACGTCATAATACCAAACATGTATGAACACCCTTTCATTCTTTTAAAAAGAGAAAAGTTTGTTCATCAGCAGCTCATAAATCTACCCATGGACCGGCGTCATCTGCAATCATCCTCAAATAAGGATTGATTTCTCCTTTTTTATATCATATATTATTATTAAGTACAACACATTAGATTATATATGACTCATAATTGGCCTGTGGAGGGAAATGGAATGCAAAGAGAACTATCCTTGGAAATTGTGCGTGTAACGGAAGCGGCAGCGCTGGCTGCAGCCCACTGGATGGGCCGCGGCAACAAGAATGAAGCAGACGGCGCGGCAACAGCTGCGATGCGGGATTCATTCCGCTCTGTTTCTATGAAGGGAACGGTTGTCATCGGCGAAGGGGAAATGGATGAAGCTCCTATGCTGTATATCGGGGAGCAAGTAGGCAGCGGAGACGGGCCGGAAGTGGACATTGCAGTCGACCCGGTTGAAGGAACCGAGCTGGTGTCCAAATCCTTAAACAATGCGCTGGCTGTTATTGCTGCTGCCGATAAGGGCAAACTCCTTCATGCGCCTGACATGTATATGGAAAAGCTCGCGGTAGGACCCGCTCTGGAAGGCAAGCTGAGCCTGGACGAGCCTCTGGAGGAGACCCTGCTCAAAGCCGCGCGGCTGCTGGACAAGAATATATCCGACCTGACGGTCTCCATTCTTGACCGCGACCGCCACGAAGAGCATATCGCGGTGCTCCGCAAAGTAGGCGTGCGCCTGAAACTCCTCAGCGACGGAGATGTCGCTGGAGCAATGGCGCCGGCTTTCCCTGAATCCGGCGTGGATCTCTACATCGGCTCCGGCGGCGCGCCGGAAGGCGTTCTGGCAGCAGCCGCGCTGCACTGCCTGGGCGGCGAGCTGCAGGGCCGCCTCATGCCGGGAAGCGACGAAGATGTCGCCCGCTGCCGGACCATGGGCATAGACGATCCCGCGAAGCTGCTGCGTCTGGAGGATATGATCGGCGATGACGATGTCATCTTCGCCGCGACGGGCATCACGCCGGGCGATTTCCTGGGCGGCGTCAGATTCCTGCCGGCCGAGCGTGCGGAGACGCATTCGATCGTGATGCGAGCCAAGACGCGTACGATCCGGTACGTCCGCTCGATTCATCATCTGCCGAGCAAGCCCAGCACCGCTGAGTATGCCGTGACCGGAGCGTAAACCGGACCTTGATCCTTAGTCAGATTCAGCGCATGACAGCGTGTCCATGTGAAGTATAAGCATCGTTCACACAGTCATCCTCCCGGGTATAACTTCACACCAACCGGACAACCTGCCTGCGTGAGAATAAGCCGGATGGCCTCGGCCGCTACACTCCTCAACGACAAAAACCTCACTTCCTTGTTATCGGAAGTGAGGTTTTTGTCGTTGTCAGACCTGCCGCTTGTTCGAACCGGTAAACGGACCAAGCGGCCTGTATGGCTTAACGTCATTAAGGATGATGTGGTGAATTTCCTTATTTGGATGCGGCAGCTGTCACCTTGTAGCCGGCCTTGACCGTTGTGGAAGCCTCCACCTCAGTCATAACAGCCGGATACATCTTGGTAGGGTCCGGTGCACGGAGCGTGTAGTATACAACGGCTTCTTCAGCCGTTACGTATTCAACCCGGTCAATGGAAATCCCATAACCCGGATTAGGCATCAGCCCGCGTGAGAGCGTCACTTTGTTAAACTCTTCGCTATCCTTCGTCACGCTGACCTTGATGTCTTCCGCAGGCTGCGGTGCTGCCGGTACGCCGGCGTCAGCTTTGTGCTTGGCCACAAACTCCATCGCGTTATAAGCCAAGACTGCCGCCTCATAGCGGTTGATCGGCTTCTTCGGCTGGAAGTTGCCTTTCTCATCCAGCTTCGCGATCTTCGTCAGAAGAAGAACCTGAATCGCATTCATGCTGCCGGGAGTAATCTGATCTTCATCCCCGATTAGCTGGAACATTTGGATAACCGGGTAAGGTCCTGTCTTCTCGACAGCGGCATGGAGCCATTCCGCGAACTGCTCTTTCGTGATGATCTGCTGAGGATCAATTTCACGATCGACCGGCAGGTTGTTCACGCCCGCGATTATGAAAGATTCCGAATACCAGACATCGTCCTTCGCTTTGGGGAAGCTGTCGCTTGCTTTAGGCGCTCGAATAAACCGGACTTTGCCTGTATCAAGTTCAAGTGCCTTAACGATGAGTTGGACGCCTTGTGCAGCCGTCATGGTTGCATTAGGGGCAAAGTGCTGGGCATCAATGCCGTCCACAATTCCCTTCTCTTTGAGAGAAAGAATAGCCTTCTCTTCCGGTTTTCCTTTGATATCCGAAAAAGCTAGCGCGGAGGAACCGAGTGAGAATACTAGCATTGCAGCCAACAGTGTCGTTGTTAATTTTTTCATGATGTTCACCTCCACTTTCATTGACGGAACTTTTATTCATTATGTTGCATTCCTTTTTCCTAATTTATCCCGGCTGAGCCGATCTGAATATAGGGCTCTTCCTATAAAGTAACGGCTTATCCGACTTTTTACAACAACATAAAAAAAGAATATTCATGCGCAGATTCACGATAATTTCTACCGGGTACTACTGAGTAGATCCAAATTTTGGAGGGGAGTGAGTAAATGCGACCACTACAAACCGCCACCTGGACCGTCTGTACCCTATCTGCGCTCGCTCTCCTGGTGTCAGGATGCGCGAAACCTTATGAGGCGGCTCCGATTCCTGCGGCTCAATACGGCAAAACGGTGCTGAATTTCTGGAGTTCATGGAATTCAGACAGTCAGGGAGCGGCTATCCGGCAGATGATCGAGGATTTCAACCAGGCACAGGACACCATTCTCGTCCAGCATACGTTTGTTCCTGCGGACGAAATGGAGGCGACCAATTCCAATGCCGTTGCTTCCCGCCAGCCGGCGGATGTGATTGTGAGCGATCTGGCTTCCGTTGAGAAGAGAGCCTTTCATAACCAGAACACGAACTTATCCAAATTTATTGAGCAAGCCCCTGTTCTGAAGGAACGTTTCTATCCCCGGCTCTGGGAAGCCGTGCAATACCAAGACGAAGCTTACGCCCTCCCTTTCCTCACGGATACGCGGCTTCTTTTCTACAATAAGAAGGCTTTCCGTGAAGCCGGACTTGATCCGGACACTCCTCCGAAAACATGGGATCAGCTGGAGCAGGCTGCCATAAAGCTCGACCGCCGGAATTCCGGGGGCGGGTATGACCGGATCGGATTTTATCCGCTGTGGGGAAGCTTTGGCGAAGAAAGCTGGATGATGAATGCGGACGGAGGAAGGGGGTTCTTCGACGATAACGGACAACTTGTCATCCATACGGAAGCCAAAACAGAAGCTCTGGAATGGCTGGCCCGTTGGGATGATAGACTGGGGCAGGATACGATAGCGGCTGTGAATGAAGATTATAGAGAGACGCAGATTAATCCGTTCCTGACCGGAAAAGTGGCTATGATGACCGAGAGTCCTGCATTCTCCTCCTCTATTCGCGAATTCAGCGAGGAGCTGGACTACGGCGTCGCACCAATCCCCGAAAGAAAGGCCGGAAGCGGACATTGGAGCAGCGGCAGCGGCTATGCTTTGGAGATTCCTCAAGGCGCCAAGCACCCGGAGGCGGCATGGGAGTTCATCGAGTACCTTACAAGTGCAGAAGCGCAGCAATCCTGGTCTCTGCGTAATATGGAAATGTCCGCTAACAAAGATGTCATGTACAATAATCAAATGGCAGACAATCCGGTCTATCAGGCAGTCTCCAGTAACCTCGAGGTCACCCGGTTATTTGCGGAACCGCTGTCTGCACCGGATTTCAAAAGTGTGATCGCATCTCAAATCGATGAAGCTCTGCTCGGAATCCGCAGTCCGGAGGAGGCGCTCCGGAACGCGCAGTCGGAGGTCATTCATCTGATGGAATTGAACCGCGGGGCCGATCCGGCGGAACATACAGCCGGCGGCGCAGGAATCGCCGGACTACCCAGACCCAGACCGATGTAACGGTATAGGCACAGGCGGCCCGGGCACTGAAGCCGGAACGGCACGGCTCGCCTAACCTGTCGTACAAGTAACACGCACCTCCCCAAAAAACCTTCGTCTGCCGGGTATGGAAACTCCCGTGACAGAGGAAGGTTTTTTGTCCTGCCGATCTGACTATATTCGCTTATCCTATCCGCTTGATCATAGTATCGCTTATTCGTTACTCCACACCTGTAACTTTCTGTCCCTGCAGCGGATCCATACCGCCTTTGAATTTGATCCGAATGGAGCTGGCCTCAAACAAATCAGGTCCGTCGGATACATGATAATGAATATGAGGTTCGCTTGTATTGCCGGAATTGCCGACCAGCCCGAGCTTCTGTCCCGATTTAACCCGGTCCCCTGGCTTCACAAGGATGGAATCCTGCTTAAAGTGCGCCAGATAACTGAACTCACCGTTTCCATGGTCGATAACAACGTGATTCCCGGCTGGATTCTCAGCATCGGTCTGTCCGATCTCGTTATCGGGCTTGCCATTCTCCATTTTTACGATAGTACCTGGAGCCGGGGCAAGAACTTCTTGGCCAAACGCATAGTAACTTTCCAGTTTGGCTCCGTCTCCGGAATAGCTGGAACCATCTTTCATTCTCACGAGATCATAAGCGTAACGCTGGGATTGATGTTCGTAATGGTAGTTAAGCAGTACGTTGGTCCCGCCCCATACGACATCCCATTCCCCCCTGAATGGAAGCTCAAACTCTGTTTGACTCCATGCTTGGTCCGTATCCGGGTAGGTTTGCAGCGGAAGCGCTTGAAGTCCGTGAATGATCTTATTCGCATCGATTATCGCTACGATGCCCTTGGACTTCGAATCGTCTGTCCATACATAGCGGTAAGCTCCATCCACATTCATTTTGCTCTGCAAGGTATACGATTTAACTCCCCGGTTAAACGATCGTCCCAGTTTCTTCACGTCTTTCAAGCTCACCTGCTCTTTAAATTCAGGACTGAAGCGGCTGTAAATAGTCTCGAATTTTCCTTCTAGAAAAAACTTGCCAAGCTGCTCCGGCCTCATTGCTGCGCCTCCCTTATCCTCCGGTTTGCTTACGACAAGGGGGTTACTGCCGCCTCTATCTGCGGGCCCGTATCCCGTCCATGACGAAAAAATCAGCAGGGCGGCCATCGCCCAGCTACTTGCTATCATCCTCATCCCATCCTTTCCCTTCCCCGACCCGTATTGTGCTGCGTGAATTCGTTGCTTGGTTAACAGTTTAACAGACTGTTGTTATCCCAAGCGTAACACCGCCTTACACCTTCCTTAATTTTCCTTCAAAAAGTCATCCGGTTCCGTAAGCTTCTGTTAAGATTGCGTTTCTTTTACGTTCAGCCATTCATGGTATGATGACAGTAAACAAGCAGCAATGAGGCTCTGCGAAGGAGTGTGTCAGACGTTATGAACGAAGCCAGCATTCTGATCGTTGATGATGAATCGGCTATTCTACATATGCTCACAAAAGTACTCGGAAAAGAAGGTTTTACCGACATAGACACCGCTGCAACTGCAGAAGAGGCTTTCGAAGCGTGCCGGCGGAAGCCTTATGCGCTTATTCTGCTGGATGTTATGCTGCCCGGAAAAAGCGGATTCGATATTTGCCCTCTTATACGTTCAATAACGGATGCACCGGTTCTTTTTCTGACGGCAAGGGGTTCGGATTTCGACAAACTTACGGGATTCGCACTCGGCGGAGACGATTATATAACAAAACCTTTCAACCCGCTGGAAGTAGTGGCTCGCATCAAAGCCAGACTCCGCAGGCAGGTGCAGCCTCATGTCGGCAAATATCGGCCAAACCAAGACCCCTTATCCGCAGCCCGTGAGTCCCTCTCTTACCCGGACCTTGTTCCGGGTGAACGGTACGATTACGGCCGTTTTCAGCTGGACGCGCTGGCCGGGGAACTTATTGTCGAGGGACGCAGCCACTCCTGTCCGGCTCAGGTATACCAGCTCCTGCTGTTTTTGTGCCGCAATCCTAACCGGATTTTCAGTAAGCAGCAGTTGTATGAGAAAGTCTGGGGGACCGACAGCCTCGGTGACGATAACACGGTGATGGTGCACGTTCATCGCATCCGGGAGCGGATCGAGAAGAATCCCGGAGAACCGAAGCTGCTCGTGACCGTTCGCGGGCTCGGTTATAAGCTTGTGCGGCCTGCGCAGCAGGAGGAGCCTGACCGTGGACGTTAGAAAACGGCTCATACTCCGGTTTATCGCTCAACTGGTAACGATCGGATTCTTAATTCTGCTGCTGGTCGGCGGCGCGGTTTCTTATTTTTTCAATGAAATTACCCGAATCGAAATGAATCAGGATTTTACAAATGCCGGGATGACGAAACTAGTCGATTCGATCCGCACGGAAAACGAGCGCATCACATTTGACAGTAAGCTTCTGGATCAGGCTCTCCGCCAGGGCGGCTGGCTCCAGGTTCTGGATGATGACGGCTCGGTCACCCATTCATACGGAGTTCCCGCCGATGTTCCAGACCGCTACCTCCCGGGTGAATTCGTGGATTACTGGTCAGGCCGCAAACCTTTTCCCTATGCGCTTTATTTGTGGATCGAAGAGAAGAATGGGAATACGTACACGCTCCTGTACGGCAAAAGAAGCATCGAACGGATTCTCGTCGAAGAGGTGTCAAGGAGTGCAGCTCTGGCAGGAGAAGCGGATAAAGCTCCGAAGGCCGGCAGTGGAGCAGCAGGAGCAAATGAAGAAGCGAAGGAAGAAGATGAAGGAACTGAAGCATTAACTAAAGCTTCGAAAGACGAACCTATGGAGGCCGGAGCACGGGATGGAACTTCCGTCTACGAAGACGGGCAGCTCCATCTTCCCCAGCCGCTGCAGCAAAAGCTCATCGCAGCAGGCGCAGCCGTCCAGCTGCTGAGTCCGGAAGGCGAGGAACGGGCGGCCTTCCGCAAGCCGCCAGATCTTCCTTCGGCTTACAGCCTGCAAGATCTGGCGCTCCGCTCCCAGCACAGCGAACGCTACGGCTACGATCTGGCGTCCCTCAGCGAAGCCGATGGACGCACCTGGGTCGTCTCGGTGCCGCAGCGAAGCGATAGTACCGGCACCTTCCCGGAGACAGTGCCCCAGGCGGCGGTTGCCGCCTTCTTGGGCCTGTTCGCCGGGATGCTGCTGCTGCTTGTCGGCGCTGCCTTCTGGTATGGGCACCGCTTCGGCACACCGATGCTGCACATCCTGGCATGGCTCAGGCGAATTAGCCGCAGCAGCTACGATGAACCCGCCAGCAGCGGCGGGCAGCCCCGGAGCCGCCGCAAGGACGGGCGGCTCAAGAAGCGCTTCCGCTTGTACAGCGACGTCATGCAGACGCTGCAGCAGCTCTCGGAAGCGCTGCGCCAGAGCGAGGAAGCGCGCGCCCAGCTGGAGCGGACGCGGGATGAGTGGATCGCGGGAATATCACACGATCTCAGAACGCCCCTCGCGTCCATTAAGGGCTACGCCCATATGCTGGAGGCGCCTCAGTATACATGGACGGAGACGGAGATTAAAGAATTTGCCGCCATCATTAAAGACAAGGCCGATTTTATGGAGCAGCTTGCCGGCGACCTGAGTCTGACCTTCCGTCTCAAAAACGGAGGGCAGCCGTTTGTACCGGAGCAGACGGAATTGAATGAATTTGTGCGCCGCAGCATTCTCCAGGTCATTAATGACCCGGAGTTTGCGGATGCGAATGTGACATTCGAACCTGCGGCAGCTCTTGTTGCCTATCCGATCGACCGGCAAGCATTCCGCAGGGTGCTGGACAATCTGGTCGCCAATGCGATCCGTCATAACCCTCCTGCTACACCGGTCGAAGTGAAGCTAACCGGTGCGCCGGGAGGCGGATTCGTTCTCGACATCCGCGACAACGGCATCGGCATGGACGAAGAGACGCTGGAGAAGCTGTTCGACCGCTATTACCGGGGCACCCACACAGAAGGGGAAACCCGGGGAACGGGACTCGGCATGGCTATTGCCCGCCAGCTTGTTATCCAGCAGGCCGGCCGGATCGAAGCATCGAGCGAACCCGGGCGGGGCACACTCGTCCGGCTGACATTTGGTCCGCCGGCTGCCAAGGATTGCAGTTGAACGCATGAATGACACTGGTAAACCCTCCGCCCGCCTTGGCGAAGGGTTTAATCTGGAATCCCGCCGATTCAAACACAGAGGTAATGAATGGTTTTATGTCTACAGCATACCTCAACCTGGCGGCCATAACTTAAATCGACTGATCCGGCTTAGTACTTGTTTATTTTCACTGCTTCTTCAAAGGCGTGTACCCTGTTTTCTCAACCAGAGCTTGGCCTTGCGGTGATAAGATCCAGTCAATCAGCCGGTCTACGTTGGGGTTCTTACTGCCAAGGGTCACCGCATAGAACTCCGAAGTTAACGGATAAGATTTGTTCTGGATGTTGACTCTGCTTGGCTGTACGCCGTTAATACTGAGCAGGCGGATCTTATCTTCTCGGGTCATTTGCGTTGCGTAGAAAAGAAAGGAATACCCCACCGCATTCTTGTGGTTCCGGTAGTTTGCCGCATTGCGGATAATTCCGCCCATTCCCGATGCGACATCTTCTTGAGGCGGGGTGACCAGATTCTTTCCTTCCATCAGCTTTTGAAGCGCGGACTGGCTTCCGCTGTTCTCGGGACGCTGGAACGCCTGGATCGGCATGTCGTCCCCGCCAAGCTCTTGCCAATTCGTCAGATGACCGGAATAAATCGACTGGATCTGTTCCAGCGTCACATCTTTAACACGGTTCCTCGAATTGACGAAGAAGACGAAAGCCTCGCGGCCGATCGGAGTCAATACAAGCTCCCGGCCGCTTCTCTCTGCATCAAGTCTTTGCAGTCTGGATGGGCCCGCTGTGAAAATAATATCCACCTCGCCCCGGATGAGCTTCTCATAAGCGCCATCCGTCTTGCTCGACATCACTGCGCTGTTAGAAATGTCATAATCCGCTTCAGGATAGACCGCCTGGGCAATTCCGGCATACAAAGGATAAAGCGCCGTAGCTCCGTCCAGCCGGGGCAAATCGTTCTCCAGTTTGAAGGAAGAAGGCTCTTCCAGCGCAACCGCCTTGGTTGATTTCATGAAAGGCTTATAGGCGTTTAGATCAACCTCTTGTTCTTTCATCGTAATGCTGCCCAAATATGCTTTATTGATTTCATAACCGGCCAGCACCAGACCGCAAATCGCTGCACTAGAAGCAAGTGTTATGTTAAATTGTCTGGTTGTTAGGACCTTAAAGATTCTAAGCAGGGCCAGTGTTATGAATAAAGCTATCGCCGCCACGATAAAAATCAGATAGAACGTGCCCATCCCGCTCAATGCGGCAAAAACCATGGCTATGAACCCGCCAATCGCTACAATGACAATGACAAAAATGCTTATAAATATCCTATCAATAGTAGTCATAAGCTCTCCTTACTTTGTTCGGCTCCAAAAATATAGGACGGATCGAACCGCCTGGAAATATTGTTCCATTTTCCTTATACGACAAAATTTGGATTTTGTACAGACCTATCAGTTATATAGCTAAGTAAAATAAAAAAAGCCGCGAATTTCGTGCCGGACTTATATCGTTAAATGACATGATCCGCATTGATTTACTCTTACTCTGTATTCTTACGCCCTCATCCGTCTCACAGGGCTTCCTCGCCGTCGTCCTCAAATTTCTTCACCCACTAGTAGAAGACTTGTTGGTAGGAGACCTGATGCTGCTTTTCTGCCGACTTCCTGTAGTCATGGTTATGCGCTAGGCAGTACTGAACTATCTCTAACCGTTCCTGCCATGATGTAGAACGCCCCTTTGTCATAGCACTTGTTCTCCCTGTGTAGGTTATTAAGCCGCTATGACCATTGTAATTATTAATCCAGTTGGAAAGCTGCGTTCTAATTGCAATTTTATACGTATCGATGACCTGATGATAGGACATTTCCCTATCAAGATAATCTTTCACGGCTTAAAGTTTAAGTTCCGAGGAATAGCTACGATTGCGAGTTCGAATCTCTAGTCCTTCGCTACCATAAAGCTCGTTCCGGCGCCGCCATGCAACTAAGCTTGATTTGTTAATCTCATTTATTTGGGCTGTGGCTTTGAGACCACTCTGTTCGATCTCCCCTAGAATGCTTAGCTTCTGTTTCCCACTAACTGGGTTCCAGGCATGAAAATACTCCCCTCCAAGTAACAGGTAAACAGGTAGACCCGGCACTCTCATGAACAACCAAATAAGAGGGCGAACACCGTAGAAATGTTCGCCCGAAGAGTCGTTGTGTATATGTATTCAATTTATACTAATGGATGCGGTATATAAAGTTCTTCTAAACTCATAATTTCTTCGGCTGTCAATTTAACCGACAACGCCGAAAGCGCGTCTTCGAGATGACTGATCTTAGTTGAGCCGATAATTGGAGCTGTGACCTCTTCCTTTTGCAACAACCATGCAAGTGCAACTTGTGCACGTGGAATTCCCCGGTCAGTGGCAACTTCCGCAACTCTTTCCGCAACTTTACGATCAGCCTCTTCCGTTTTAACAAATAGTACCTTTGCTACCTGGTCCTTCTCTGATCGCGCGGTCTGCTCATTCCAATCCCGGGTTAACCGGCCTGCAGCCAATGGCAGGTAAGGAGTGATGCCAACTCCCTCGTCTCTGCAAAGGGGGAGCATTTCTCGTTCTTCTTCCCGATAGAGCAGGTTTAATCTATTCTCCATAGAAACGAACCGTGTCCAGCCGTTGCGCTCTGCAACATGTTGAGCTTTCGCAAACTGCCATGCCAGCATGGAGGATGCACCAATGTATCTGACCTTGCCCGCCTTAACTAAATCGTGAAGAGCCTCCACGGTCTCCTCAATTGGCGTACTAGGATCCCACCGATGAATCTGGTACAAATCGACATAGTCTGTTCCGAGTCGCCTTAGACTGTTATCAACTTCGGTCATGATAGCTTTACGGGAAAGCCCCAGAGCATTTGGACCTTTGCGCATCGGAACAAAGATCTTTGTCGCAATGACGACTTCGTCACGACGAGAGAAGTCCTTTAAGGCACGTCCAAGAATTTCTTCGCTTGTTCCGTCGGAATACATATTTGCGGTACTGAAGAAGTTGATGCCCAATTCTAGTGCTTTTTTAATGATCGGTCTGCTTTGCTCTTCATTCAACGACCATGGGGTATTGCCGCGTTCAGGTACTCCGAAGCTCATGGTTCCAAGGCTTAACCGCGAAACATCCAAGCCGCTGCGTCCAAGTTTTACATATTCCATTTGATAACACACTCCTTAAGGATACTGGTAAGGCATTCACGCCTTCAGGTTGTCTACACATATCTCTGTGCGCCAGTGCTCGAGACTACATCACCACGGGAGTTGACGTCTTTCGTTTGAGAATGTGCATGTCGGACCGTCCCCGCCAAGGAGCGCAAGGCGCACGGGATGTCGCGCGGATTGCTCGACGGTGCCCGTGCCCTCAAAGTTGTTGAGAGTCGTCGCGGTGAAGCCGGGGCATTTCGAGTTCGATGGCGAAGGCGAGCGTAATCGCATTGAGAGCCGTCTTCGAAGGGCTGTAAACGGCACCGAACATCTCGCGATGTGAATTAGTAGGATCCGCGTTCAACGTTAGGGAGCCCGAGCCGCTCGATACGTTGACGATACGCGCTGCCGGCGCTTCACGAAGGAGCGACAGCATCGCTGGCGTGACAGCGATGCTGCCGAACACGTTAGAGATGCTACGCTTGGGCGCCCCGACTTCCCGACCTCCTCGAGAGGCCTGCCCGGCTGACCCATGAGCGATATACCCGCGTTGTTCACGAGCACATTGAGACGACCGAGCTCGCTGCGGATGCACTCTGCCGCGGCGGAAATGTAATCCTGATTTGTAACGTCGAGTTGGAGGACGCGGGCATCCGCTCCGACGCTCTTCGCGGCCGTCTCCCCTTTCACGAGATTGCGCTAGCCGACGAGCACAGTGAAGCCGTGCGCCGCGAGATCTTTCGCGATTTGAAGACCGATTGATTTATTGGCCCCGGTGACCAAGGTCACGGGTTTATCCTGCATAAAAAATAACCCCTTTCTTGAGGCTTTACTGCTCAATTGGTTGGTACGTCGGTTTCTTTTGATGTTGACATGACAACCTAAGAGTAGATTAACACCTTGTGGTTGACGTGTCAACCGTGGTATTATACCTTCATGGATACCAACAAAGTAAGCGAAGATGAAATGCGAATATGGAATATGTGGAAAGGTTCATTTAAGCGAATCTTCGGTCGCGTTGTTCAGGAGCTTTCTGAACATACAGGACTATCAGAAGGAGACTTTGGAATATTAGACCGATTAGTACAATTCGGAGATGGCAAGCTTCGCCAACAGGAACTAGCCGACTCGATGAACTGGGATAAGAGCAGATTATCCCATCATTTGACGCGGATGGAAAAACGGGGCCTTGTTATAAGGAGCCCATTAGACGCATATCGTGGTGTCCAGGTCATCATTACTTCTGCCGGAAAAGCAGCTTTGGATGAGGCCTTACCCATCGTCTCAATGGCAATACGCAAGTATTTTCTGAATCAATTAACCGATCAAGACATTGAATCGATTACGAATCTGGCGGAAAGAACAAAAAGCGACCCTAGCCTCCGGTAAAGCCTCGTTGACTTGATCGCTTTACTGGGCACTGTCCATGCTGTATACGGGAACGGACTGAACCGGTCTATCCTTTATCTTTACCTCCATGAAACACGCAGCAGCCCATTTGATTCGGCTTTTCCGCCAGTCGCGGGTAGCTCATCCCCTTTTCGCCCTACTTGTGATAGGGGTCTGCGCGCTGTCTGTATAGGCAAGTTTTAGGGCCATCCTTTGCGGGAGGCCCTTTCTTTAATCATGCCGCGGTTATCGGCGTTACCGGACTAGGCCCGTTTATAATGAAAGAGCGACAGAAGGAGAGAATAATAATGCGTGATCTTTGGGATCACGGCATCACCCAGAGTTACAGCGTCATCGGAACCATCAACATTTCAGGACAGTTTTCCCACGATAAGGGGCGCGTTCCTAGGCGATGGTGATATCGGGGCGCAGACCCGAATGACGCTGGAAATTCTCGATCGCGTGCTGGAGGGATTTGATGGAACATTCCGAGCAGGTTTTAAGTCTTATCAAGGAATACGTGGGACAACACCGGCCAGACGGCAGTCTCATCGGAGTAGCATATCTGGCATTCCCTGAGCAATTGATTGAAATAGTGTCATCGCACATACAAACTATAGGAGAGAAATCTATACATCATCGCTATTTGCTGGGGCTGCCTGCCTACCCAGTCCATAACTATATTTTTACCGTCTAATACTTTATTTTCTCCGTACATCCATAACAAACGGACCTGAAAATTTTATCCCCTGATCCATTACTGATAATAATTTTTCAAAGCAACAAGCACTGGACGAGCGTACGAGCCATATTAAAGTCGGCAACCGTGGACTTTATACGATTGTTCAAACATTAAACCACACTACCTCATGAGAATTATTCTCAATTACGGTTAACGATATATGTTCTTGTCCTAATACGGCAAACGATATAAGTTCTTGTCATCCGACACCGGATGACAAGAACTTGATAACATTCCCCACTAATTCCGATCGTTATTCTTTATTAAATGAATAGTCAAAAACAACAAACCATCACTCTGCCCTTGAATGATGGTTTGTTGTTTTTGACTTATATAAATGAAAATCTGTTACATAGTTATCAACATATTCACGAAGTAATTTATTTCCTTGTAAGGATTCAGAATTTGATGAAATACTCGCCTACTATCCCTATCAGAAAGATTGGCATATGCGTATGGGCAAATCGGTGGAAAGTCACCATCTTCAAGCTTTAGAAGATTTTGAAATGAAGATACACACAATTTGTGACTTCTGTATTTCTGCTAGGGGCTTATCACGGCTCCGGTGCTGCTCCCCGAATAACGGGAAGCAAAGGTCGGGTGATTGGAATTTATGAGTGTTTGTTGTATCAATGAAATGAATGCCGGAGTAACAACAAAGAAGCAAATTATTTAAATGACTCGCTTCTTTGTGTGTAATATCCAATCTATAGAAATATAATATTTATTGTATGACCTCATTATACAATTTACTCTGTTATTCAGATTATACTTTTCTGCTTTGATCCAACCCTTAAAGTTTTTTCGCATAATACATCCATAATGTAAAAAATACGATCAAAACAAATAATAAGCAAACTAGTAAGGTGTAGAATATTAAGGAATTAAAGAAACCGGCGATCACGGAGGCAATGCCCAGACCTATGATAATGATGGCTGTGCTGAGAATACTGGCACTCTTGAGTATCATTACACTCCGCTCGTCATTCTCCTCTATATATTGCTTCTTCAACTCGGCTTCATTTTTGCTGGCTTTTATATACTTGATGAGGAAAAAAACGACGGCCACTTCAACCCCGATAAAAGCACCTGTGTGAAATCCCTTTATAAAACTCGGCAAATCGGGTAGTCCACCTCGGTAAAATACAAGTCCCACATAGATCAATAGCATAGCTGTAGCTACCAGTGACAGTACGTTTTTGCGAGTTTTTACTTTAATCTTGTACTTGTCCATTTACATTTCCTCCACTTCGCTGAAATCAAAAACTTCTTCTATGGCGAGTCCAAAATAATTGGCAATTTTGTAAGCAAGAATAAGGGAAGCCGTATACTTTCCCCTTTCAAGGGAGGTGATGGTTTGTCGGGTAACACCGACGATTTTCCCTAGATCTTCCTGTGAAAGCTTATGCTGCTTACGCAGTTCTGCAATTCTTGTCTTCAAGATATCACACCCTTGCAATGTTTACTTTGCTTTTTTAGCATAGTTTACTTTGCATTTTATGTCAAGCGAACTTTGCATTTTATGTAGCTTTGCAATTTCACCGAAGGAAGGTTGCATTTACATTGAAGGCGGTACAGCGCTTTTCCCAGAAAAACGGAGCTTCCGTTTAGCTTCTCGCCGTTACGGCTCACCCGACACATTCTGTTCATGCTGTCTCTAACTGTCTTTAAAAATAAAAAATGCAATGCCATTAACGACATCGCACTTTTTAGAAATTCAGTTTGGATACACATCGGTCAACATATTTTCATAAACTGCTTGTTTTCTGACGTTGGTTTATCAAATACATTAGGACAATTCATATTCGGTATAGCCTCATTAACTCGGATCCTATAAGGTTCAAGTACTGATAAACGGTCGTTTTTTATGGTGTATTTAAACGAGAATTTTGATAGACTCGCCTGCTTTAACTTATTTAGCGCACGCGACATACCTTTGTTCTTTCCCCTACAAAAAAAGAAGCACACTTTTTCGTGTGCTTCGCTTGTTATCTTTAAGGGTTAACATTCAAGATAGCTCCAGTGTATTGGTCGAAAGATATACGAAAAGGGTCACCAGTAAGACTGCCTTCGGAAGAAGGAATAATATCAAATGTAATATACGAATCATTGTGAGGATGTGTTGTTGAGATCTGGACTTCTTGAACACTAACGTCAAGGAATGGTTGTGCCAATTGAATCGCTTTCTCTTTAATTAGGTCTATTGAAATCATTTGTTCTTTTTTCGTTTCATTTCTATTTTTTTTATCTTTCCATGCCTTCATATCATTGATACCGATTATTTTATTATTTGGACCAATCCATACACGCATACTGTCGTCTGTGGTTACATAAGATGCAGTGGCTACTTCTCTCTCATCTGGTACAAGTGAAAATCCAGTCAAGTTAAAATACTTATGCAATACCAGATTGGCTTCTTCCGCAGTTTTAACTGTCGGGCTTTGGCCGCCTCCAGGCTGCGATAGTTTTACCACTTCCACTGTTTCATTTAATTGGGTATTCGCGGCCGGTGTCCCTTGCGCATTTACTAATGAGAATGAGCAGACAGTTATTAGCGTTGCTAATCCTAATACAGATAAGCGAAAAGAATTTTTCTTGAAATGTTTAATCATGAGTATTCTCCTCTTCAGGTGCTTGTAATTGCCCGATAATCCGACCAATCCTGGATATCTCCGGGCTCCTGCATAATGCTCCAATAAATTAATGATCGTCTGACCGTACGCTGCTTTGTGTTCAGCATGGATGTAGGACAAGGCTAATGCATCACAGGCTACCTCTTGGTCTGCCCGCATTCGTGCGTAGACAACCCACATAATCGGATTAAACCAATGTAAAATAACCAGAACATGCATAAGCCAATTCATCGCAACATCCCTGCGCTTGATATGTGCCAGTTCATGATTGAAAATATAACGGAATTGATCGGCATCCATCGAACGAATCAACGAACGGGATAATAAAATCCTTGGTTTCATAAACCCATAAACCGCAGGACTCGGCACTGCATCTGTTTCGGTTAGAAGAATCGGTTGTTTGACCGACATTTGGCGTTTGCATTGCTCGAATACTTGTAAGACCGCCGGATTGGTTACATTGGGCTGTTTTTTAATTCGTCTATACACATTGATATTGGCTATAAGGGTTACAAGACTCAAGACTATGACCCCTAACAACCAACCAAACAACAGAATGTCTCGCAGCGTTATTGTAGATAATAGATCCTCAAACGATTGCTTTGCATGGACTTGTTTCTCAGGAACGTTCGCAGCGGAATGAACGTCGGATGAACCTTTGAGTGTCCATTCGCTCGGAGAATCCACGTTATTCTTCAACTGATTTCTTCGTTCATAAAGATTGGAAATATCATCGAGCGAGCCCATGAGGGATTCATTAGACAACTGTTGCTTAATTGGCAATAGATTGTACACGCTGTACGAGCTCTCTGGAGCCCAAGGTAGAACGAGCCGGATGACAACAGGCAACCATAGGAGATAATGCCACTTCGGCTGCAACTTGTTTCTGAGCAGCCATTTGATCATGACAATGAGAACAACCAGCACACTTGCCATCAGCGAAGCCCTAATCACCCAGTCGAAAAAAACCTGCATATACATCTGCACATATGTCATGGCTATATGTCCGTCTTCGATTTGTCAGCATCGCTCTTGTTATCATCGAATAATTGTTTCAGCTCATTGATTTCCTGTTCCGTCAGTTTTTTCTCCTGCAGGAAATTCGCAAGCATCGGTTTAATGGCTCCACCGTACAATTTTTGCAGAAAAGTTTTGGTTTCACTTTGCAAATACTCATTTTCTGAAACCAATGGATAAAACATTTGGGCTCGTCGCGATTCGTCCTTGTTGATTCCAACCGCTTCCTTCTGCACCAGGCGGTTAAGCAGTGTACGAATCGTCTTCGGACTCCAGTCCGTTGTTTCCGTTAGTTGTTTAACAATTTCGCTGGATGGACATTCCTCCCTCGCCCAGAGGATTTTCATAACTTCCCATTCTGCATCTGTGATTTGTGGTAATTTCATGCTAGAAACCTCCTGTTACATGTAAAAGGATTACAGACGTAGGCCTACAACTCATATACTACACGTGTAGTCCTATTATGTCAACAAACGTCTCGCTCCATTTACTTAGTGGTTAACGATATATGTTCTTGTTCTACTACGACAAACGATATAAGCTCTTGTCACAAGTCAGTGACAAGAGCTTATATCATTAAATAACAATGGCTGCTGTTACGCGATTGTAAAGCATAGATGGTCTTGTTCTCCGACAGCGGCCTCTTATGCACGCATGTTCTTGTCATCCGGCCCCTGCTCGCACAGGACTTCATATTCGGCAAAAAGCCCTGGAGGACTTGCCTCCAGGGCTAACTGCGTAATCTTTAAGGAATAACCTTCCAAACGTTGGTGCCGGTTGGAGTTTCGCCTAATGTCCACCATTTGGCTTCATAATTGACACCGTTGTAAGAAACTTTGTTACCGCCTACATATACGGTAGACGCGCTCCAGGCTGCATACGTACCCGCACCGCCGCTGCCTGTCGTCTTGACCGCCAATACGGAAGAAGCTGCGGATGCTTTGCCTGAGGAATCGATTGCCGCTACGGTAAAGCTGTAGGTTGTGCCGCTCGACAAGCCCGTGCTTGTGAAAGAAGTCGAGGACGTCGTACCTACGGCCACGTTATTGCGGTATACTTGATAGCTTGACGCTCCGGCTACGGCTGACCAGTTCAAGGAAACACTGTTGTCCGTAACGGCTGCGGAAGCCAGGTTCGTTGGAGCGGGAAGTGTGCTGCCTCCACCGAAATCTACATCCGTTACGTTAACGTAAGCTGTAGGCGCTCCCGAAACTTCCCAGATCGCCAGGATAACATGATAACCGGTTCTTTCGGGAACGTTACAATTCGTCGTGTGATAGTTGGCAGGGCTCGCACCGTTAAAATCTTCTTGGCAGAAAGGCGTCAGATCGAAGGATGCTCTCGTCAGAGGAGCATTCGGATTCCAGCCTGGCTTGGTGATGAAATACTTAAAGGTGGTTGTAGCGTGTGCGGCATTCAACTGCCATTTGAAAGCCTGAGGTCCTGCCGTCATAGGAACTTTGCTCCAACGGGTCGAGGTTTGCTCATCTAGTTTGGGGAAAGTGTTACCCGCGCTCGCGATATGACCGTCGCCAGGGCCTCCGTTAGGGAAGCCTTTACCCGCTTCGGCGCTTTGCGGCTCGTATGCGGCACCGCCACAATCCGTATTCACTTTAGTTTTGCATAAAAGCGCACGGCTGGCGGGCACATCCAAATACCCGTGAGCCGAGCTTGTGTTGGGAAACAGAAGCATCAGGACAGCAATCATCAGCAGCATACCGCAAGCGGCAACCAGCTTGTGCAGCAAAGTGTGGTTCGGTAAAGCCAAATTCATCATTCGTTCCTCCTCAGATTTGGGTTTTCAAATACAAAAGCGCTTACATTTTTCTGCTTTAAACCAGCATCACCTCCCTTAAAAGTAAAGCAGTAATCTGTTTGTATAATTACCGGTTGGTATGTATTTATATTCCAATTATATGCCTGATCGAAGCATATCACAATAATTTTTACAAAAAAAGGAGTCTGTGTAACGAGCGGTCTCTGTCCAGCGACAAGAAAATTGCAAAGTAACTGAAAGCCCAGGCTTATAGCCTTACAGGATCGACTCCAGAAGAAATTCTTTACTATAACCTGTCTTTTGACGTATCCTTTCACGCCAAACTTCCTTATCACCTGTCTCTGGTTCATTTATTATTCCTTCGGTAGTACTCATAAAGCTTGACCCGTTATAAAACTCCCAGTGTGCGATTTCAGTTTTATAAGGAACTCTGCATTCCAATAAAGGCGGCTTTTTTAAAGTGTTCTGGGAGATTTCGGCTGCACCCATGAACGTGCTTCTATCCAAAGGCTCCAGTGAGAATTCTTGTCTGCTGATTCTGCCATTCGGTCTATGATAAGAAATTAGTAAGACATCCTTCTGAGAAGTAACTTGAACGTCTGCCGCAGGAAAAAAAACTGCCAGCCGATCCGATGTAAAATCCTCACTGTCTGCATCTACGAGTATCGGTTTAAGCCATTGATCTCCGAGATCGCATAGATACCTCTTCCCGTTCGCATTCTTGGCTATGACAGCTACATGTGCATGAGGCGTCCCCAAATGATGGCCAATCGGATACGCCTCTATGCCTTGCTGGCCAAACTCATGCAGCAGCCAGATGGCAAGGTCAAAGCAGTTGCCTGTAATCCCATATTGCTCATGGTGTTCCTTCATTAATGAGATATCTCTTTGCTTGCTTCCACTCGTTCTACGATAGTACCAGGCTTTGGTTAAGGTCTCCATAGGAAACGAGTCAAACTTTTCCCATACCGATTCAATATCTCTCGTTGCTAACATACTCCATTCTCCCTCTTGAATTCGTAAGTACGATAGCCGCCGGACTGAACTTGCTAATAAAATACCCTGGAACCTTAGCTATCAGGAGTTTGAGGTACTTAGAAGGAAAATCTACTCAATCCTATGTAACTTTCTCTTGAACCAAGAAGGCTTCGATTTGTTTCTTATGATGCTCGTCATGATGAATAAATACATCAACAAACTTCCGGTATGTATAGTCCTCGTAATCAATTGTGAAGGCAGTGGTATTATCATACTTTACTTCAAGCAATTCAAGAAGCTGTTGTCGCACTGCGATTACATCATCAATAAGCGCATCTAAAGTCCGGTAGGACTGGGCCCATGCTGCGGCTTCCTGGTTATGCTTCTCAATATCCACGAAGAATAACTGAGCTCCCTCTGTCATTAGGGGAACCATCGTTTCTAAATTGTTCTTATCCCAGTACATCAAGTGAGTAAGAACCTCTCTAAGAGACCATTTGCCTGCAGATATAGGAACTAACCAAAGGTTCTGGCCTGTTCGCCTCAATTCTCCCACCCATAACAGAAAATCTGCGAATTGTTTCAATGTCTCGTTCGGTTTGGCAAGCATCTCAACTCTCCTGTCCATAATTTATATGGATAATGTACCATGAAATACCATCTAATGCAAACGTATGTTCCTTTTTATTTCTAACTTTGAGAATTTTGTCGACCTCCAGCGTACCCCTGATCTGATCCGATTACTTCTCGTCCAATTAAAAAGACTGGAGCCTAAGTGATCAGGCTCCAGTAACGAGCGGATCATGATGCAGTACACCATGAACCAGGGCTAAATCAAGACCGGGTAAGTTCTAATACAAGCTTTTAGCCGTCTCTAATTACCCCCACAACCCCACAATAATAATTCCTGCGGTAATTAAAATAGAAGTAAACAAACGTCTAGCCCCTTGTTTCTCCCTTAAGATGAAGATACCCATAACCGTTCCGAATACCGTACCGATCTCCCTCATAGGAGCAAGCTGCGCGACAGGGGCGAGAGACAAGGCAAACAAGAACAAAAGATAGCCCCCGGGAGCGAGAAGCCCGCCAAGCAAGATGATTTTCCAGTTCACCTTGACTTCCTTCCTCATTCCTCCCGACGAAAAAGCAGCCCACGAAAGAGCCAAGATCCCTCCGACATTGGTTGCTTCATTCAATACGACGGCGGATACATAATTCAGAGCTATTTTGTCCACTACAATATAACTGGCTATGCATAAGCCCACGGCCAAGGCCAGCAAGGGTGCTTTGAGTGAGGCAGAGCTACTGCGTTTGAACAGCTGAACATTACTGAGCGCAGCAATTCCCGTCACTATGCAGATTATACCTAGCCAGCCCATAGGTGATAGCTGTTCATCAAGCAGGGTCACCCCGATGAGCGGAACTAATAAAGGGCTGATGCCTCTCATAATCGGATAAACTTGCGATAAATCTCCTACGGTATAGGCAGCTGCCAGCAGGGTCATATATAGTCCATGCAGGCACATGGAAGCAAGAACGATCCACAAACCAGTTCCCGTTAATTGGGAAGCATCCCATTCCATAAGGGTCCACGGCAAAAATATTAAAAAAGCCGCCAGCTGGCAAAACCAAAGAAACACATTTTTGTTGAGACTTTTCTTCGTATATAAGTTCCAGATCGAATGCAGGAAACCTGAACCAAGTACCATTAGGATCGCTAAATTAAGCATCGCACACCTTATCTTTCGTTCATCGATGAATTAATTTAACATTCTATCACTATTCCCCTAATTTGGGTACAACCTCGGCTCATTATGACGGGTCACCCTGGCACGCCTGCGTTAGTCACGTTAAGTTATCCCTTTTGCCCGCATTTCCTGCGGATTTAAATCGTAACTTCTTTCTTCCTGAACATAAATTGATGCATAATAATTTCTCTTCGAACCGTAAAATGTAATGGCTTGGTGTGAAAAATTTTTTATACTCGTTTGTCCCCTTGTTACGGATTTTCTTTAATTCTATAATGAACGTACTTGAGAACCGAAGGAAGCGCTATGCCGCTGAATCCCTTCCGTATAACCCCAACAGCCAACGGAGGAAAAATCCATGTCTTTTAGTCAATACGGTCCGCTTTGTACAGAGGTCTACGACCATACCAAAAAAATAGGCCAATCGCTAAACGGCGATCTGGACTATTATCAGAATAAATTAAAGCATTGCAAAGGACGCATCCTGGAAGCAATGGCCGGTTCCGGAAGGGTCTTGATCCCGCTGCTTGAATCGGGTCTTCAGGTAGACGGAATGGATTACTCCCGCGATATGCTCGCCTCGTGCCGTCAGCGCTGTGAAGAGCGCGGGCTCGCGGCAAATTTATACGAATCGAATCTGCAGGAGCTGGCTCTACCCCACAAATATGAAGCTATTCTTATTCCGGGCGGTTCGTTTCTGCTGATCGAAGACCGTCAACAATCCGTCCAAGCCTTGAAGCGGCTCTACGAGCATCTGGAACCCGGCGGCCGTCTGCTGCTGGATTTGTTTCTGCCCGATCCTAATTTTGAAGCGGGGCGTCTCGAAGGCATCTCTACCTTCCATCTTCCTGACGGAGATACGATTACCTTGGAGAACAGGCTCGTGGAAGCGGATCTCTTCAGCCAGTCCAAAGTCAATCATCTAAAGTATGAAAAATGGCGGAACGGCACGCTCATCCAGACCGAATTGCAGCGTTTTGCGCTGCGCTGGTACGGAGTGGAGGAATTCAAATTGTTATTGGAAAGCATCGGATTCACGGATGTGAACGTATCTGCGGATTTTGAACACGGGAAACAACCCAGCAGCAGCAAGCAGACCTTTGTATACGAGGCGGTCAAGAATTAAGAAGATGCATAAGCCTGGCAAAAACTGCACCCCCCGAAGGAAACTCGGCCGATCTGCGTGTCTGGCGCTTGCATGCAGCACGAAGTCGGCCCAAGCCTCATACAGGCTCCTTTACAGGCTGCCTCCGCTCTTCCTCATAAACATAGAAAAAGCAGGGGAATCTCTCCCCTGCTTTTTCTCGTGCAATTCCCAATTAACCCGAATATTCTCCCAGTCCTGCTTATATACGCTGGATTCCGCTCCATTAACCTGTAAAGACATACGTTACAAATCCGACAAGCCGTTCCTCCTGCGGCAAACTGGCGCAAGATGAAAACGCCCGCTTGAAAGGGCGGCAGAGACGAATCCATGTCAGCAGGTCAAATTAACTGGAAGCGTTCGTTCCGTCCTTGCCGCGCAAAGCAGCTTTTTCACGGTAAATGAACAGCTGCTCCAATAGGATACAGACCAGCATCCCGAGCACCAGTCCGTTGTTAGCGATGGTGCGGATCAACCCGGGCAGGTGGGCGATCGCCTGGGCCGGAACGAACAGGCTGCCGATCCCGATCATCAGCGACACGCCGATGATGAAGAAATCACGGTCGCCGCCCTGGAGCGACTGGTACTCACGAAGCGCCAGACCGATCATGGAAGCGAACGGTATGAAGATAACCGCATAGCCCACCGGCATCGGCAGCGAAGTCAGCACCGCCGTAACCGGCGGGAAGAAACTGACCAGGGCGATACCCGCGGCTGCCAGAATAAACGGCAGCCGCTTCACAAGCCCCGTGGTCAGCATGAAGCCGGCGGTGCCGGATATCGGCACACAGCCCATGGCTGAGAATACACCGCCCAGTGCGGTGGATACGCCCATTATCAGGCTGGTGCGGTTGTAGTCGACAGGCGGCATGTCCGGCTGGCTCTTGGCTACAACTTTTTCAACGACGGCAATACTTGCAATCAGATTCGCCAGCAGCAGCAGACCGATAAGAATCGAGGTCGGAAGAACACCCGCATCCCACTGCGGCAGCCCCCACTCGAAGATCCCCGGGATATCAAATGCCGAAGCAGCCGGAAGAACCTCCGGCGCGATCCCAAGAGCGATAAAGAGCAGCCATCCCGCGAGGAGCGAAATCAGCACGGAATAATTGCGCAGAAATCCGAATCGGCTTCTAGGCAGCAGCATAGCGATCAGAAGCACCCCGAAGGCTGGAAGCGCCACCCGCACATCCACCTCGTCAGTCAAATATCCGATCCCGAACAGCCCTTTCATAAAGGAACCGCTGAGCTGCGCGACGAGAATGATCAGATACGTACCGGTCACAAGCGGCGTAAACAGTTTGCGGATCTTGCCGATCCAGCCCATGGCGCCAAGCAGCAGGAACAGTCCGCCCGTAATAAGCATGCCCATCTCCAGTTGACGGAGACCGTCAGTCAGAGCGAGCGAACCGGAAGCAATCAAACCGGCATAAACAACAAAAACACCCCACCATAATCCGGCCGGGCCTTCCATCATGGGCAGCTTGTGCCCGAATAAGGTTTGTAACAGAGCGGAGACTCCGATTAACAAAAAGGTGCGCTGCATGAAAGAGGCGATTTCCTCCGGTGGAAGACCCAGCACGTTCCCTACAGCGAGGGGTGCAACAAGACTGCCTGCCAGGATGAAAACCAGCCATTGTATTGTGGATAAGAATAACTTCATAGAAACAGACTCCTTGTCGATTCAGCACTAGAATAACCTCGCATACCCGTGTAACACCGCGTTCCGAGTATTCTTAGTGTTTAAGATATGTTGCAAAAAACAATCATATCCCACCCGCATTAAGATTGGCAAGCTATAGAATCTCCCTTTTCACTCTATGATATCCGCACCCTTCTGTGATCCCACTCTCCCAGGCGTTCCTGCACATCCTGGCAGTCCCCGCTTGATTAGCAAGCGTTCTGCCACTACTATAAGGAGATGAGGACCCCAGGTTGCACCGGGCCTGCTTTTCCGGCACAACATACATATACATGCACTTTCAAGGCCTACAAGCGCTCTATACATCATTCAGGAGGAAACTGCTATGAACTTCCACATTCCAATTAACCGCATCAATTCCGCTTCGCTAAAATGGGATCGTACCGACGTCGTGTACGGCTCATCCGATATTCTGCCGCTGTGGGTAGCCGACATGGATTTCGCCGCGCCGCCTGCCGTGATCCGCGCCTTGCAAGAACGCGCCGAACATGGCGTACTCGGTTATAGTTACATTACAGACTCCTACCTGGAGGCTATTGCCGGCTGGATGAAATCGCGGCATAACTGGGACATCCGGCACGACTGGATTCAGTTCTGTCCGGGCGTTGTGCCCGCACTGAGCTTGATGGTGGAGTGCTACACCAAACCGGGCGAGGCCGTTATGATCCAGACACCGGTTTACCCGCCTTTCTACCAGGTGGTCAAGAACCACGGCCGACAGCTCGTGCTGAACCCTCTTCATCTATCGGCTGAAGGGGATTACACCATGGATTTTGACCGGCTGGAGCAGGACCTTGATGCCCATCCGGTCAAAATGCTGATCCTGTGCAGCCCGCACAATCCGGTGGGCCGGGTCTGGACCCGGTCCGAGCTGGAGCGGCTGGCAGAGATTTGCACGAGCCGAGGCGTTATTGTCGTCTCCGACGAAATTCATGCGGACCTCGTGTTCGAAGCCGGAGCCCATACACCTTTTGCGGCCGTCTCCACAGAAGCGGAGCAATGCTCCGTGATTTGTACAGCGCCGAGCAAGACGTTCAATATGGCCGGTCTGAACACAGCCAATATGATCATCCCTAACCCCAAGCTCCGCTCGGCTTTCCGCAAAGCTCTGCAGCGCTACTCGCTCAGTTCCATCACGCCGACAGGACTCGCTGCAACCGAAGCGGCTTACAGGGAAGGCGGGGAATGGCTCGACGCTCTGCTCGAATACATTCAGGGAAACATGACATACGTCCGGGAGTATATTCAGCAGAACATCCCGGAACTTAAAGTCAATCAGCCGGAGGCCACTTATCTGTTGTGGATTGATTTCCGGGAGCTCGGTCTCAGCGGCGAAGAGCTTGCCCGTTTTCTGCTGGATGAAGCTAAACTTGCCTTGAATGCAGGAAATTCATTTGGACAGGACGGGGAAGGATTCATGCGGATGAACGTAGGCTGTACCCGCCAGACCCTGGAGGAAGCCATGCAGCGGCTCGACCGGGCAGTTGCACAGAGACGGGTGTAAAGCTAAGGGGTCGGCTAATTTGACGCGATACTAAGAGAAGCCGGATTTTATTTCTCACGGATTTTTCTTAATCCGCCGTAGAACAACTCCAACTCCATCCCTATTCTTTAGGAGAATAAATAGCAAAACCCTCTTAACATCCAAATGGACGCTAAGAGGGTTTTAACTTTAACTAGTCCGTGTCTTTGTTTTAATTCTTCTTATTTCCATTCCCAAAATTTAGTCCCCTGACAGATAACTAATCTATCTAACCAAACGTCAAATCCATAATTAAAAATTACAGAAGGGCTGGACAATGATTCCTCATGGTCTTGAAAAGATAAGTAGGTGCTTCCGTCTACCTTATTAGTGTCAATTACTAAGAAATCGCCAATATGAAAAGCGATCGGAACCAAGTGATCAGGAAACTGCAAGTATGGGAGGGTTAATAAATCGTTTATATTAAAAAACTCCCATGAAATTCCATAGTACTCATCATAAAATATCTTAGCTCCGTTTGTTATCGATAAAAATTGTTTATAGTCTTCAGGAAGAGTCCACTTTTTCTCATTACAAAGCGAAATAATTTGTTGAGTAGATGCCGGTTCGTTAAACACGCATTTTGTGTTATATAAATACCCGTCACTTGATTGAATCAGTCTGTACGTATCCTTATATAATTCTTTTAGTCCAGTTATAGTTTTATCTACTGATGCCATAATAACAAGTCTCCCTTGCTATTAATATAGTCTCCAAAAGGAAGTGTGAAACAATTGATGATATTGTCGTGGCAACGGAATTAAATTATAAGGGCTGTTTGTACCGCCATATTCCCTAGGAATGATATGATGAATATCGTAGTCTTCCCAGTTAAAAGCCGGTTTTCCATAATTAGTAACGTACCAAACGATATAATCTCTTCTATCGTTATTCGTCCAGTCTACTCTAAGGTGTGTGGGGACGGCATTCATATTACTGAAATTCGGCTCAGTTAGTCGTATGCCTGAGTGTGCGTCGGTATAACTAAAATAGGGTACAGCGCCACGATTATATAGGATTGTACTTGTATATCCTGTTTTGAAACCAACTGAACTACTACCTTCATAAATTATAGCACTATAATAGCCTCTCCAAAAGTAAGTACTTGCTGTTATTGTGGTTGACGTGGATTGTTTATAACGTATGTTTTGATAATTCGTAGCTAATGTAGAAAATGATCCAAATCGTGACGTACTAGCTTCTAGTGTATTTTTTATATTTAAGTAATCAGCTTGCTTTCCTATATATCCATCATATGTAACTTTGTGTTGAATTATAGAGTTATTTACATTGCTATACATTTCATTTGTAATTACAACGCCATTCATTCCTGCTGTTGTTGCATTTGTTTGCGTTTTGTAATTATCTATATATTCATCTAGGCTCATTGTATTATTATTTGTATTGTTATATACAACTATTTGAGTTGTCTTAGATAATACATAAACATCCTGGATCACTGATTTTACTTTACTGTCTTCCAAGTATTTTTTCGCCTCTAAAAAGAATGGCTCTTTCGGTAAAGAATCTAGTTTCTTAATTAGTCTTTCAGTAGATACATGAGGGTCATTAACTGAAGTTACTGATTCTTGTAAATTCCTTTCTTTGCTACAAAATGCTTTAGAACATGTCTATTCATGTTAGAGATCATTGCTCTTTGACAAAAAAGTGGAGCTGGTGTAAATTTAAACTATAAATTAGCACCAGATACTAATACTTGATACCAAATAAAACGTCGAGGTGATTACTATGGAATCGAAGGCCCGCATCTCAGCTATCGGCAGCTATGTCCCTGACAAAAAACTGACGAATCACGACCTGGAAAAAATGGTGGATACGAATGATGAATGGATCGTGCAGCGTACCGGCATGCGGGAGCGGCGTATTGCCGCTCCGGGGGAATTCACCAGCCATATGTGTATATCCGCTGTTCAGAACATGATGACGGAATACGGAGTGTCCGTCGACGATGTGGACCTTATTCTCACGGCGACGAATACACCGGATCTTCCTTTCCCGACCGTCTCCTGCCTCGTCCAGGCGCACTTCGGCATCCCTTCGACCGGAGCGCTTGATCTCAATGCAACCTGCGCCGGGTTCGTGTATGCGCTGCATACCGCCAACGCTTTCGTCACCGCCGGTCTCCACCGCAAAATTCTTGTGCTCGGAGCAGACCACATGTCGGCGATTACGGACTACACGGACCGGACTACGTGTATTCTGCTCGGTGACGGGGCCGGTGCCGCCCTGGTAGAACGGGTCCCAGGCGCAGACGCGGGCGCGTTTATCGGGCATCATCTCGGCTCAGACGGAAAAGGCGGCATTCATCTGTACCGCGCGGGACTGTCGGAATCTTTAGACGATAAATTGCTCGCCGGAGCGGGCAAGCTTGTCCAGAATGGACGAGAAGTGTATAAATTCGCAGTCGGGACCGTCCCCAAAGGGGTCCATGCCCTTCTGGAATCCAGCGGTGTGGATTCCTCCGAGATCGACTGGTTTATCCCCCACAGCGCCAACCTGCGTATTATCGAATCTTTATGCGAGCGTGCCGGCATTCCAATGGACCGGACGCTCTACAGCCTTGAATATTACGGCAATACTTCCGCCGCAACAATTCCTCTGTCTCTTCATATGGGTGTGCGGGAGGGCAAAATCAAACCCGGCGACCTGCTCATGCTGTACGGGTTCGGCGGCGGTCTCGTGCACGGCGGCCTGCTTGTCCGCTGGGGCTGAGCCTGCGGACGCCTCTGTGCCCGAATGACCAGCGGGCATAAGCGCACACTTCAGCCATGCTTACTTGGCATGGCCGAAAGACGGCGGGCGCGGACTTGCCTAACCGCGCAAGCATCGGCGGGAGCTTGCTAAGCCCGCCGCCGGCGTTTCCCGCTGCTGCCTGCGCATACGCCTACTTGCAGCCACGGCTCTGCCGGAGTCTGCGAGGTATGGCGGCGCGGAGGCAGCAGCAGGTCGATTTTGCGCAGCAGCGCGTAGTGGTACGCCGCAAGGCGAAGAAGCAGTGCTTCCGGCGGAAGCACTGCTTCTTCGCCTTTTGCGCGCGGGGCTGCTTGCTGCTGCCTGCTGCTTACATTTCTACCTTCGAAATTCTTACACTCTGCAGCACTAATGACCGCAGCTATGCGGTTCTCTCCCGCATCTGCCCCGACCCGGCTGCGCCTATTGGCTGCGTTAACTTGTGTTTCACGTACGTTTCCCGTTCCACTCATACTGGCGGCCGCTTCGCCGCTTGCCGCACCCCGCTCCTGCCGTTCCCGCCCCCTGCTGTCGCCGCTTGCTCTCATCGCACGATTCTCTTGACAGGAGCTCTTCGGCCTAGCGGCAAGATCTCGTTTTGGTGGAGTTTCCACACCTTTCCGCTTCTGCTCCGGCTGGAAACTCACCATGACGCTATCGCAACCCGCGTCATGGCGCTGAAGGGCAGGAACAGCCACTGCGGCACTTTCAAGCAAACGACTCAAAGCCCGCTGGCTTCGAGCGAGCGATTGAAGCATATCCAGTTTCCAGGCGGGGCATTCACTCCATGCTGTCATCCCATTGCCCCTCCATCAAATCCTTGAAATTGGCCCAAACCTCCGCCATTCTCATTGTCCGCTTCACCTACAAGTATTTGCAAATGTCTGCCTAGAGCCTGCTCCATTTTGGTCATGGCATCGATCAGCTCCAGCAGGCCTTCGTGTATTTCCAGCGGCTGCTGGACTTGGTCGGTATGGGAAGCAAAATGAGCGGCATTCAAATGATGCGTAATCCAGGCACGGGATTTCTCCGCTTCAGCCGCCTTGGATTCCAGAATGGATGCGATGCTTACCTGCATCTGCGCAGCAGACTGGAGGATTTGCATATAAGAACCTTCTCTGCTCATCCGTTCTACCCGCCCCTCTTATTCGTTTTCATCTTCTTCACTCAATTCTTTGACGGCCAACTGCAGATTAGTAGCGAGTGCCTCTTCCAGTTCCGCCAGCGAGGCTAAATAATTCGTCACGCTTTTCGTTACTCCCGCGGATTGGCTAAGCAGGGATTCGATCCCCTCAAAAGTCGGATGTTGATCCGGAATTTGGCCGATTAAACCGGACATATGTGCGCATACTTCACTTTTATAATGCAGGATCCTGGACAGCTCCAGATGGGAGCGCGCCATGTGCCGAAGGATTGCGCTTTTTTCCCGTTCCATAATACGCCTCCTATGAGCAGCCTTTGATCTTTTTAATCTTTCAATTTCCCGGCTCTATCCTTCAACATATGCAGGACGCCGGATGCAGGTGTGCCAGTGGCCGCCCCGCAAACATAACCTTCCGCCGAAAAGATCACCTGTCCGCCGCATACTCGCGTTTGCGCCAGTTATCGGGATACAAAATTCGGCTGCCTTTCTTCTCCATGGCCAGACGAAGCCCCTCCAGGTGCGCGCCGGCAGAACTCAGGTCCACACTGGCATAAAGAGGTCTTCTCCCTCTGGCCTGTTTCCTTTTGCCGCGATTATCCACAGACGCCACCGCAAGTCCTCCAAGCAGAGCTGCTGCATGCGCCTTGGCCGGATCAGACAAATGATCGCCGATCATTTCGATCGCCTGCCTCGACATCGCATGAGGAACGGCTGTTAAACTATCCGCCAGCAAATCTCCGCGTCCCAGACTGTAGTTCACAAATTGTTTTACAATCTCTCTATCCTCTCTTTGATGAAACAGCGGCATATCCGATGAGCTGTCCGACAGGGCAATGTCGATCCCGCTGCTTATAAGCAGCACGAACGGGACAAGATCCTCGGCCTTCGAGGCGCAGCCCGTTTCGAGAACCAGGACAAGATCCGATTGTATCCTGCTGAATAATCCCCCATCCCCCAAATCCTCTTTCCCGTCCGATTCCAAGAACTTGGCTCCAGGGGGGATGAGTGCACGAATTTCTTCGCGGACAGGATGCATCCCATCTTCCGGGACAAGAATCAGCTCATTCAGCGGGATACGGTTAAGTTCCCGGAGAAGTGCGGCAGTCTCTGCCGCTCCTGCGTCCTTTCTCAGCTTCACCACGGCTGCTGTTGTCCGATGAGTCGGTAAAGGAAGCCAGCCCTGATCGGACAGCCCCCGTTCTTCACAGTAGCCGAGCGCAAAAGAAGCAGCAGCAGCCGCATAGTCTTCTCCCAGCAGCTTTGTTATTCCCAGCGTATTGGCATGGCGGCCCCACAAAGCGCCCATATCCATTTTATAAACAGCCAATCCATCCGGATCAGGCCGGGCGCCTGACACCTCAGCCAGCTGTAAGGGGTATACACCGGCAAGCAGCCGGCCAAGGTGATAACCGGAGGCGGCTAATTCAGCCGGGGTAGATACCCGCCACGTCCGCCCCCTCTGAATACTCTTCTGCTTAATCCTCCGGGTCCTCCGCGGCCGTGACTTCCTGCCGGAAGCTCTCCGCTGCTTCGGACTCACGCTCCGTCTTTGTTTCGTATGCCGTTTCATTCTCTTCCTCCTCCGCCGGTTCTGCCGGCCCGGCCGGTAACGCTGCTGCTTCCATCCAGTAGTGAAGAGCTTCAAGATGATCCCCGACAATAAGGTCTCCGACAGGATCCCGTCCGGCTCCCTTGCGGCGCAGCGGATTCTTGGCTCCTACGGCAACATACTCGACAGCTTTTACAAGGAGTCCGCTGCGGACTGCGGCAGCGAGTGCTTTGGGAGGCACAGCGAGCACTTCCGTTCCAATCGCATCCAGAGCCCTGCGGCTTAAGGCGTGCGGAATGGTAGTCAAAGAAGTGCCCGACAAATCAGGCCGCTGCATAAAAGCGGTTAATGCGTGCTTGGCTAGAATAACCCGGTGTACGGCAGAACGCTTCGACGGTCCGATATAGGTATTCATGGCCACATCAACCCCGCTCTCGACCGCATGTATAAACGCAGCCAGCTTGACGGCAGGAATTACAATATCCCCGTCCGTAAACAGCACAATATCACCAAGCGCCGCCCTCGCTCCGACCGCTCTTCCGACATCGTGCCCCAGAGGCTCGGCATAACTAATAATACGTGCACCCATTTTTTCAGCCAGCCGCCTGGAGCCATCCGTTGATCCGTTGATCACGACAATCACTTCTATGCTGGAATGGGCCCGGTAGGCTTCCCTGATCACGGCAGCAAGTCTGCGCCGTTCGTTATACACGGGAATAATCACCGAAACCTTAGGAGACGGATCATTGATATAGCCTCGCCTGCTTGTTAAGTCATACCGGCGCTTCCGAAGGGCATTACGCTGTTTTTTCATCGTTGTTCCCCCCTGTCCTCTTACAGAGTCCCTGCTTCCTGTTATTACAGTATGGCTTTGGCACAGTTAGCGGGAGGGCTATCGGGGAATTAGATAAAAACGGGCTGCAACGCACCTGACTAACGAACCTTGACATCCCTGAGCAGCGTTTCCCATGAAGCGGGATTCAAGCTGTAACATTGTACGGCGCATATTTTCTCCAGCGGCCAATCCAATTCCTCAATGACATCATAATTAACATGATTAATAATGAGAACCCGGTAATCGTAACTGATGACCTTGTTCAGTACGCGTTCCAGTTCCTGAGCTTCCTCAAACGATGCATCCGTCCTTACAAACAGCAGGCTTTGGCCATGCATCATATAATGCAGAGTCCGGTATATCCGCCGGTCGAGCTTAGCTCTGTATTCCGGATAGGAGCTCAGATTGAAAATCGTATTGTGCCTCTCCGGAAAATCGTGTCCTGCGATCAGCCGGTATTTTTTATCCATAACCAGAAAATTACCCCCTGCATAATCCATCCCGATCGCTTTGAGATTGGGGAGCTGCATAAAACCCGCGAATCTGTTCTCGAGTACCTTGTTGACATCTGTCAGCTCCGAGACCATCCAGTCAAATACACCAGAGAATGGCCGCAAATTGAGTTTTCTCAATTGAAGCGAAGGCGTACAGTTCTCACCTAAACTAAAAATCGCATCATAAGTTCCCGGAATTCCGCTTAATTTCAAGTCGCCCACTCCTCTCTTGCCTGCTTATCGTGCATGAATGTCCGTAAAGAGAGCTTCCCACCATTTGTCGCTGTTAAAATTCCAAATATCCGCATAAGGAACCTGGACGGCGCAAGTACGGGGCAGCGCCCAGTCTAATTCGACGATCCCCTGCACCTGATCATATTCGACCAGCAGGACTTTGAAATCGTGAGTGACAAGTCCGCTCAGCACCTGCTCCAGCTCCGCTGTTTCTTCATAAGTTCCGTGCATGCGGATGAATAAAATCTGCTCATCTTCCTTTATTTTTTTCAAAAACCGGTTAATACGGCGGTCCAGCTTCTCTTTAAATTCCCGGTAGGTATAGAGATGCTGCGGCGAATTCCTCGTAACCGGAAAATCATGAACGGATATTACCTGATAAGCGGAATCTTTTACTTGATAATTAGGCTGCAACGTATCCGGCTCGACCACGCTCATATTGTGAAGCGCCATAAATCCGTCGAATTGCCTGCCCAGCAGCCGGTTTACGTCCGTAAGCGAATCGGAAATCATCCAGTCCAGTACACCGGCGGAAGAACGTAATCCGTGCTTCTCCATTTGAATGGCCGGCAGGCAATTCTGTCCCAGGCTGAACACGGAGTCATAGGTGCCCGCTAAATCCTTTAAACGCATCGAACTCCCCCCTTTTACATCCTGTTGTATACAATGCTCGAACCGCATTTTCAGCTTGGACCCCCGTCCTTACCGTGAAAAATAGACGCGCACATCCAGTCCCGCGAATTATCCTGGCATACCTTACTAATAAGGATGTGAACTTATCCATCCGGAAACACGGAGGTGAAAGACATGTATAAGTACTACCAGAAGGTAGAAATAGCTCCGCACACTCATGCACTGCCTCTCCTTGCAGGAGAGCAGGAACTATACTTATGCCCCCTTTACTTGTATCAGATTACGCCGGGAAGCCGGATTATCCTTAAAGCAAGCATCGCCTGGAGCAATACGGTTGCCTCTGATATCGGAGAGTTGGAGATCAAGATAAGACGAGATCACCCGTCCGGGGAAGTTCTGGAAAGCAGTGAAGATTCACGCTTTCGTACCGGCACAGCCAGGATTGAAGGAGAAGACAGAGGGGGCTCAGCCGAAATTTCCTTGTATTACCTGACCGTCCGTTCCTCTGGAAGCAAAGCACGGGTCGAAGGCCCCATTGTGTTCGAAGGATTTGTCCTGGATGAGGAGTAAACAGGGGTAAAATGGATGCTTTCCTCCGGTTACTTGTCCGTGACGAAGCAGCTGAAAAATGAATTTACTAATCCTGTAAGAACAAATTACCTGAAGGGAATGAAACACATGGCGACTATTTTAGACTATCAGACGAATGATGCTCTAATAGGCGGGGGCTCCCTACCTTTTCCGTTAACGAACCCTCTTCTGGGAGGAACTGAGGTCGGAGTTGCAACGATCAATTTGGCGCCTGCGGATTCTACTAATCTGCTCAGGTTCGAAGGAACCATCGGCTGGGCACCGGATCTTCTTCTCCTTACTCCGCTGCTTCCGATCCTGCAAGTAAAAATCCGTGTCGGCAGCCCCACGGGAACGGTTATTTACGAAGTCGACGATTCTGCTCTTATTGGAACCGGCGTACTGACGACCATCACGGATAACCTCATGACAGTTTCCTTCCAGCATACGCTGCCGGCTACATCCGTTCCGGCCGGTCCACAGCCTTACTTCCTGACCGTTTCTCTGCGCGGACTTGGCAGCGCCTCGATTCGTGGACCTGTTCATTTCGGGGCATTCGTGATCGCGCCGTAACATCATCTTCCCCCAAACGGCAGACGGGACATTTTCCGTCTGCCGTTTTCATTTCCCGGACCTTAACCCGCACACACAAAAGCCGCACGATGCAGTCGTGCGGCTTTCATTCAAACTGCTGTTTAAAACCGGCCTCGACCTCGGCCAGCGGCTAAGTAAGCCTTCATGAAGTGCTCCGTCATCCGGTCCAGAGACCACCGCTCGCTGCCCGAAAGACGGGCCGCCTCTCCCATCCTCAGACGAAGTGCATCTTCCTCCAGAAGAAGCTCCAGATGACTGGCCAGTGTACCGGTGTCACCGATTGCAGACACGAAGCCCGTCTCGCCGTGTACCACCATCTCCGGAAGGCCCCCCGCACTCGAGACGACGGCAGGCTTGCCTGCCGCCTGCGCTTCCATCACGGCAAAAGGCTGATTGTCCTGGACGCTCGGGTGCACGAAAATATCCGAAATTTGAAGCACGGCCGGCACATCGTCCCGGTACCCGAAGAATAAGATATCTTCCGCCAGCCCTGCAGCCTGGGTCTGGGCAACCAGTTCCTCGCGTTTGTCGCCGTCTCCGATCAGCCAGCACACCCAGTCGCTGCGTCTTTGTTTCAGCGCAGCGAGCGCTTCAATTAAATAATGAATCCCTTTTATCGATTCAAGACGCGCCGGACAGACAATTACCTTTTTGTCCAGGGGATGAAGCAGGGAAGTTCCGGCTGCAAGTTTCTGTTGGAACGAGTACAAATCCAATCCGTACGGGGAAACTTCAATATGATCCGGCGAGACTCCGTATTCTTGTGTCAGTACATTTTTCAGCCAGTGAGTAGACGTTACCACTTTATCGGCCGCCATCGCCCCATGGTACTCGAGTGCCCGGTAGTAGCAATGGACAAGCGGTCTCTCAAGCGCGGAATCACGCCGGCCGTCTTCGTCCAGTAAAATTTTGATTTCTCTCGCAAGAGATCCGTGAATACTTGTAATTAGACCGGTAGTTTCAGGCCTTACCCGGTTAAGCGCAATGGCGGCGAGAACATCCTGCGCGTGGATCACATCATACTGTGCCAGACCAAATGAGGCAGCGGCCAGTTCCATGCAATACCGGTCGATTTCCACCCGGTGCACGAGTTCATCGCGGTAAAGCACAGGCAGATTATAGGGGTTCAGTTTCGCATGTATTAAATGCAGCAGATCCTCTTTAACTACTTTGCGACCCGTTCCATATAAATGATAGACAGGTTCGTCAGCACCGTTCCCCATAATATCTACGCGGTGGCCCCAATTCTCCAGCCTGCTTTTGAGCTGCAGCATAAAAGGCCAGACCCCGCCGACATGCGGAATGGGCCAGTAGCTCACCAGCAAAATATTCATTCGCTCTCCCCCATCCTTTAACAATACTCCCCGATATTCGGATAGTGCCACGCCCTGTCTCACGGCTCCAGTAACCTGATGCTTTATCTTATTGACAGGGCTGCTCGGATGAAAGGGCGGGCCGCCTTGCAAATATAAAAAAGGCGGGAAAACAGGAGCCGCTCCGCTTGATAACCCGCTGCCGCCCGGTCCTCCTCTCCCGTGTGTTCATACGATGAGTAGGACTACACACAAAATGCGAGGTGCATGTATGAGAACGGTAGTTACCGGCGGAGCGGGGTTCATCGGCTCCCACTTGTCAGAAGCCCTTGTCAGTAACGGACATGAAGTCCATATTCTCGATAATCTGTCGAGCGGCAGGAAGGAATGGATACCGCCCGGCTCCATCCTGCATCAAGAGGATCTGGCGCAACCGGAAGCGGCCGGGCTGATCGGACAGCTGCGGCCGGATATCGTATTTCATCTGGCGGCCCAGGCCGATGTCCAGCGTTCCATTGCCGATCCCGCATTCGACGCGGATGTGAACATAACGGGCACGATCCGGCTGCTGGAAGCCTGCCGGAAGCATGGCGTGGGCCGATTCGTATTCGCCTCCACATCGGGTGTATATGGAGACAGCAGCAGCCCGCTGCTGTCCGAAGATGCTCCGGCAGCCCCCCTCTCCTATTACGGCCAGTCGAAGCTGGCAGCTGAGGGATACATCCGGATTTTCAACCGGCTGTACGGACTGCCGTATACCATTCTGCGCTACGGCAACGTATACGGCCCCAGGCAGACGCCGAAGGGTGAAGGAGGCGTTGTTGCCGTATTTATGGAGCGCCTGCGCCAGAATCTGCCGCTTGGCATCCACGGCGACGGGGAGCAGACGCGCGACTTCATCTATGTCCGTGACGTAGTCGAGGCCAATCTGTCCGCCGCCTCAGCCCCGGGAAGCGGGGTATATCATGTGAGCACAGGCCGCCCCACTACCATACGCCGAATCGCCGAGCTCCTTGGAGACTTCCGGGGACAGGAAGTCCCCATTCATTTCACGCCGGCGCGTCCGGGCGATATCCGCCACAGCTGCTTGGATAATGCCAGAGCGAAGCAGAGTCTGGGATGGGCGCCCCGCTTCCGTGTCGAGGAAGGGCTTCGCCAAACGTACACATCCTTCCTCGGCAAGTAGCCGCCTTGCCGGGCGGCAGCGCTCCCGCAGGCCGGCCGGATTCATCAGGAAGGCCCCGGTATTCTCTTCTGACAGGAGAATACCGGGGCCTCTTACTACTGGCTCAGCGGCTGTTCCAGATCGTATGGAGAGCCTGCGCGAATGCTTCTACGCTTCGCGCCCAAGGCCACTGGTATGAATCCGATTCGCCTTGGAGAGCAAGACGGCTGCGAAGTTCCTTATCGTGGATCAACCGGATTATATCGGCCGCCAGGCGATTCTGATAGCGGTAGGACAGGAGACAGTTATGCTCATGTCTCGCGTAATCCAGATTGCCCCCCGAATAAGTCGTAACAAGCGCCGCCCCGCACCTCATCGCCTCCAGACCCGGCAAAGATCCCGAATCATAGAGGGAGGAACTGACGTAGATGTCCGTTTTGTTGTACAAGTAGCGTAGTTCTTCATCCTTATTCGGCAGACAGAATTGAAAGCTGCCCGTATCGCGCAGTCGCTGCAGAGTCGGTGCCGCATGAAATTCATCGGGCGGGCAGATCAGATTGATTTCAGTATCGGGATAATAGTGTTTAACGAAAGCGAGCTGGCTGACCAGGTAATCCTGGTCCCGGTGCCAGGCGATTCCTCCCTCCGAGTTGCGGACGACAGCCGATATTTTCACAGCTGGAGGCGTAGAATGGCGCAGATTCAGATTGTGCATGAACGGGTCAATTCCAATTGGGACAATATGGCCCCGGATGCCGTGATTCAGCTCGATAAGCTTCTGCTGCCAGCCGGACAGCACGATTACATGCGGTGTGCAGTGATAAGTAGGAAAAGTGATATGATCATCCGGCAAAAAGGTAGGTTCATAACAGAGACTGAAACGGGCATGAACGTTCCGGTCTCTCTTACTCGCTTCCACGCATGCGGGCACTGTCGTATAGAAGTTGGAAATGACTATATCTCCGGGAGGGATATCATCGGCATCCAGCGTAATGCTGTGGCGGCCCCGGACGATTTTGGACCTTATATCAAACTTGACCTCTGCATGGGCAGGCATAACGATCGTGACATCATACCCCTGATCCGATAATCCGTTCGTAATTTCCGCGAGCATTCGCTGGGCTCCGCCAAAGTTCAAAGTCAGGATGGGAAAGACGAGTCTCATGCTCTTCCTCCTTTCACATATACACTTCCTGTTTCCATTCTTTGCAGGCCGTTCTACCCGTTGGGATGATTGTTCAGAATGTGCAGAATAACAGGATCAGGCATCCGGTAACTGTCAGGAAGTCCGGCTCTGATCTGATTCCAAAGCTTATAATCGACAAGATATTCAGGATTGGACACCTGTACGGAAAAAAGCGAATTATAAAGATCACCCATTACATAAACTTTCTCGCTCACGGTCATCCTCCTTTCTACGCACCGATAGGAATTTCAGGGCTGGGCGGCGGCTTTGGCAACCGCTCTGCCGTATACATCGAGAAGCCTCTGGACCATCAGATCCATGGACCAGTGGATCGCCCCCCACTGCCCGGCCTCCCTGCCCATCGTTTCACGCATAGCTGTGTTCTCCAGCAGCGTATACAAATGCGTGAACAACTGCTGGCTGTTACCCGACTGGAAGATAAGACCCGTACGGCCGTGTTCGACCATTTCGGGCACGCCTGTGGCGTCGCTGACCACGGAAGGCTTCCCTGCCAGCTGCGCTTCAATCAATGATAAGGGCTGATTGTCTACATAGCTCGGCTGTACGAATATATCGGATTGGGCAAGCAGATACGGCACGTCGCTGCGCCTGCCCAGAAACTGGACGGTCTCCAGCAGCCCCAGCTCCGTACACTGCCTGTTAAGCTCCGCTTCCATATCTCCCTCCCCCACAATCCAGCAGACGAAATCGTCCCGTACCGTCCGAAGCAGTGCAGCAGCCTCGATGAGCAGGGAGACCCCTTTAATGGGAATGAGGCGCCCTGTGAAGATGATGGCTTTTTTGCCGGGAGGCTTGTAGACAGGAGAACTCGAATACCCCATTTGCGAATAAAAATCTCTCGTATCGTATCCGTACTGAAACACTTCTACCTGATGCTGAGGTACAGAATACTCCGTTGTCAGCAGCTGTTTCAGCCACTGGGAGGACGCAATTGTAATATCGCTGCTTGTGGCGCCGAGATACTCAATCGCCGACTGGAACCGCCAGATAACGGATTCCCCGAGATTGACGTTATTCTCCATCAGGTGCAGCTTGATCTCGTGGGCTACAGAGCCGTGCAGGCTGGCGACGAGTCCGGTACGTGCCGGTTTGATCCGCTTGAACGAGCGGGTAGCCAGGACGTCCTGTGTATGAATCACGTCATACTTATCCAGCCCGAAATATGCGGCCGCCAGCTCCATGCAAAGTGTGTTCAACTCAAAATGCGAGAGCCAGGAACTGGAGTGAAGAACCGGATACAGCTCAGGGGTTATCTTCTTCTCCAGAAACGGCCGCACCGCATCTTTATGGAAAACACGACCGCTAAACGGCATATGAAACACGCTTTCATCCTCACTGTTGCCGAATACATCGACTTCGTGACCCAGCGCCTCCAGCTTTTCCTTCATATTAACCATAAGCGGCCATACCCCGCCCAAATGCGGAAGCCGCCAGTAGGTAGCGAGCAGTATCCTCAAGAATGGTCCCCTCTTTTCTGCGCGAAACTACTAAACAGCCTTCTGTCACCTGCATACTTTTCTCCCTACACTATATGCCGCTATGCATCTTTTCAACGGGTCGTTTGCCTCACCGGGCTCAAAATGTGTACGTGTCCATACGCATGTGAAACATTTACATATACTGAACTATGCCGGATTGAACGGAAGGAAGGTGACTATGTCTATTTACCGTTTTGACGCTTATGTATACGGATCCTGCGATTCGCGCTATATCCAGTGTTTTGATCTCATCTTCCAGAATATCGCCCAGCGGCACTTTGACGTGCTTATTCAAGGCTATCAGGGCGAGAACCGTTTTCTTCTGGGGCTGTATCATCTCGATCCTGCGCCGCTGCCCGGTTCAATTGCCCATCTGCCGACCGTTTACAACCATAATCAGCCTTTTACACTCTACATTCACACGAATCTGACAACCCCATACCCCATGACGATGACGATGTACGCTAAGAACGAAGGAGCTCTAATCGCAACATTCACCCACAATGAATTGACGGTCATCGATCCGCTTTGAACCCTGTATTCCGCCCATACAAAGAGGCCCTTCCTCAGGAAGCGGCCTTTTAGAGTTACGTGTCTTTTGTAAACTTGCCGCAGCCGGCAGCACGAATTCACAGGCATACGGGTCAGTCCCGGGAACTAGCTTCCCAATGACGGAATCGGGGTCAGTTCTGATTGCAGTACACGGTGGACAGGTACGAGATTGTTGAAAGTATCCAAACCGAACACGGAAGCTACGACCAGATTAGGCTGCGGAGCGATAACGGCTATCTGGACTTCATAAGCCAGCACACCGGATATAAAAAATGTACGAATATCTGCAAACCTGGGCGGTACCGTGTAGGTCTGGAAATAAAGCGGAGTCTTGGCAACACCCGTACTCAGCGTATAAAAGATTTGAACGACAATCTGGGCTGTATTCACCGTGTCTTCGTTGCTGATGTTAACGGCTGCGTTGGCGGCGGCTGTTCCGAAATCCCTCGTATTGAGTATCAATCCTGTCGTAAAAGCCATCTTTTCACCCCCATTCTATTAATCTCTCAAGCAGTATATGCTTGGCAGCATAGAAAGATTGGGCGACACCCGGAGCTGTCCGAAATTGGGAGAATTGCCTGTCTGCCGCAGCTTCCGAAAGTCGCCCGTCAACGTTCCTGCCGGTATTAATTGCCCGAAAATATAGTCTGCACCCCCGTTCTCGTATCCGTCCATACGCCGATAAATCCAAAAGGCGGAACCGTAGTAATTCCCGTGTAATTCCCGATGGACGGAACAGGTGTGGCGCTGCCCGCATTCGGATTGCTGGAAACGGTGGACTCCCTCCTGTTGAAAAACGTAGCGCCCCCGTCCGCCGATATAGCCACATACGTATCCAAGTCAAATCCGTTAATCTGATTGGAATAATATAAGATGGTGACCAGCCCGCTTTTGGGAGACACATCTATAGAGGGAAAAAAGTTCTGGGTACCGGCCGGAGCCGACGTAACCGAGACGGGATCCGTCCAGGTCAGTCCCTGATCAAAGGACCTCGAAAGGAATACGTCCGAGTAACCTTGCCGGTTATCCTGCCACACGGCATACAGAGTTCCGCTTGTAGCCAAAGCCGAATTATCAATGGCGATATTGGCTCCGGTGGGCACTTCGAAGCCGTATCCCGGAACAGGCAGGATCGAGGGGACTAGCGCTACGGGTGAAACAATCACCGGCGTTTGAAAAGTAACCCCCCCATCCAGCGAACGGCTCACCTCAAACCGTGTGAATGGAGCTAGTGAGATGTAAGCGACATATACAATACCCGTTAATCCCGCAACCACGTCCCCGCGCGTCACATAATCGGCGTCCGGTGACACAAGGGCCGGACGCAGCCAGGTCTGTCCGTTATCCAGCGAACGCTGAAAGAAGATAACGGACCCGCCCACAAAATCCGTATTGAATTGGCGCACGTAGACCAGGTAAACACTGCCCTGGTAAGTACTCGCCTGGGAATTGTCAAAAACCGCATTCACCTGCACGTTGTTGATAAATGTGGTATACCCTTGCGCCGCAATGACTGGAGCTGCGAAGCTGATTCCGTTGTCCGTTGACGTGTAGACGGCAATCGAGCCGTTACCGGCCGCATCGAAGACGTGAGAGGCCACGATAAATACGTTCGGAAAACCGTATGCAGCGACGTTGGACTCGCCACCGATATACCCTGGCGGTAGCGGCAGTACAATCGGTCCCCACGAGATCCCCTGGTCAACCGAACGATACACCGCGATTTGCGCCGCTCCTGTCGTAAAATCCGTTGCGGCAGCTACTATATTCAGCGTAGTCAGGTAATTGGCGGCTACACTCGGCGTCTGTGCAAGCGATCCTGCAGGAGACACCTGCGAATCTGTCATAACTGTTCGCCTCCCTCAATAAGTTAAAATCCACCCCACGTCGTCTGCGAGCCGGTTCTTGTATCGGTCCATACGGCATAGAAATTGTCCGGCACAACGGTGCCGACATCAATGTAATCTCCGATAAGCGGTGTCGGAATCGGGCTGTCTCCGTTGGGATTAAAAGAAGTGGTGGTCACACGGAAATTGACAAACGTGCTCCCTCCATCCCGGGATTGAGCCGCATACACATCGAGATCGAAGCCGTTGAGCCGATTCGTGTAATAGACGACGGTGATCGTACCGGTTTTGGGCGATACTGTTATAGCCGGGAAAAAGTTCTGGGCGCCCGCCGGGCTTGCCGTAATGGGAATCGGCGGGCTCCAGGTTAGTCCCTGATCCTGCGACCGGGACAGAAATACGTCCGCATACCCCTGCCGGTAATCCTGCCATACCGCGTAAATATTTCCCCTGCCGGGAGAAAGAAGCGCGGTATCCGCCACAATGTTGGAGCAGGTCAGTACACGGAACTCATATCCGGGAACCGGAAGCACAAGCGGGACGACGGAGACGGCGGATACGAGAATGGACGGTTCGAAAGTCTGCCCTCCATCCCGCGACCGTCTGACGTAATAAGCTGTAGGGGTAGTCGTGTCGATCCAAGCGAAGTAAAGATCTCCCTGCAATCCGATGCCCACATCGGGACGTTCCGTATTCCTCATGGTATTCGACAAAATCAGCGGAGCATCCCATGTCATGCCCCCATCCAGCGACCGCTGAAAAGTGGCCACCGAAAATCCGCCCGCATCGACATTGTACTGGCGGTTATAAGTGACATAAGCATTGCCGACAAACGGACTGGATTGGGAATTGTCGAAGAACACTTTGGTCCAATCGTTATTAATGAACGTGCCGTATCCCGGATTCACGATAATCGGCGCCGAGAAGCTGAGCCCGTTGTCCGTGGATCTGTATGCCGCGATCGTACCGCTGGAGTCACCGGGAAAAACATGGGCTACGATTAGGAACAGATTCGGAAATCCGTAAGCCGCAAAGGCGGCCTCCGCTCCCGTAAATCCGGGCGGCAGGGGAAGAAATGAATTCGTCCAGTTCACTCCCGCATCCTGCGACCGGTATACGCCGGTAAGCGGGGGCCCAAGCGAAAAATCGGTAGCTGTTGCGATCATAATGTTGGCATCCAGCAAATTGACGGCGAGCGACGGTTCCTGCTTCGGATTACCCGAGGCATTTACTTGAAAGTTAGGCATAACCGCCTCCTGATAAATAATCTTGCTAACAGTTTATGCTCGAAGCGGATAATGGTATGGACAACTGTGAAATTAGTAACATCTCTTTGGCAATGTCCACACCCGTCAAATGGAATGGAATAAACTGAAGTATGCAATTGACAGAACGGCAGCACGGGCCGTTACAAACTACCGGCGGGGAAAGAGGGGATATTGACCATGAGAGATGTCGGCATCGTTATGCCGGTATATTTGCAGAAACCGTCTTATTTACAGGAAGCGATCCAAACCATTCTTAACCAGACGTATACCGATTTCCGGTTTATTATTGTCATCGATGGCGTAACGGAACAAATGGGTCCGCAGATCCGGCAACTGACTTCTCACGACAAGCGGGTTGAAATTCTCGAGAACGACCGGAATATGGGGGTTTCCGCTTCGCTGAACCGGGGATTTGAGCCGCTTTTTGAAGATCCCGATATCCGGTATGTAACCTGGGTATCCAGCGATAACCGCACCCATCCTTATTTTATAGAACTTCTCCGTCATGAACTCGTACTTGCACCGGAGGAAGTCGGGCTGGTCTACAGCTGTTTCCGGGAAATAGACGGAGAGGGACGTCCGCTTCGTGACGAAGCCTTTCAGGAGGAATTCCGCCGGTATCAGGATAAGCCGAAGGAAGAGCTCCTCGACGTATGCATTGTCGGGGTATCCTTCATGTACAAATCCTCTTATGCCCGGAAGATTAACGGTTATCATATGGAGCCCGTAGAAGATTATGAATATTGGCTGAGACTATCAGACTTATGCGATATGCGGTATATCCCCGTAGAACTTGTCGAGTACCGGGTCGACTCGGATTTCAGCATTTCGGCCCGTCTCAAAGGCTCCATCGAGCAGCACAGGCGCTGGCGTCATGCTTTCCGTCTGGCCAAGATGCAGGCCAGAAGAAGAAAGAACATCCCTCTGGAAACAACCATTTACTTCCCGGTAACGGAAGCTTCCGAGAAGCTCCCGGAGCGGCTCGACCAGCTCCTGGACCAATACTACAGCAACTATCAGGTAATCGTTGTTGACGTGACCTCCGGTCAGCGTGCCCCCGACCTTCTGCGTGATATTAAGGATCCTCTGCTGAGCTTCCGTTCGTTTCCCGGTGCCGATCCGGTTAAAGCCGTTTGCGCCTGCCTGGAGGAGCTTACGACTCCTTTCGCTTCCGTTATGTACAGGGAAAAAGATTTCGAATATATGGATCTTCAAATTTTATCAAACGCCCTGCGCGCAGCTCCTGAGGGGACCCTATCCGTTTCCTACAACAGCAGCCGGAGTGATCTTGCCTACCGTTTCGATCCTCAGGCGGGCATGCCTTCGACGGAGCTTTTCCTTTCCGCCAGGCTGAAAGAGCTGCTGCTTAGATAGTCAGCCGACACCGGACGGATGCCGATTCCAGGACAAAACGCTTGGCGATAACCGCCAAGCGTTTTAAGCGCGCTTCTCCATCACTTGGACACCCAGCTCACCCAGCATATGAGTGAATTGCTCGGCATAGAGGCCGGGAGAGAACTGCTGCGCCGCATGCCGGCTTGCCCGGTAGCGTATTTCTTCCCGCAGCGGCACGTTCTCCATCAGCCCCGATATTTGCCTGTACGCCTCTTCATGATCGTCGTGGGGATAGAATCTTCCCGTCACGCGGTCTGCGATAAAGCTTCTGACTCCATCTGAATCGGTGCTGACCACGGGACACCGGCAGCACATAGCCTCCAGAACCGCGTATCCGAATCCCTCTACACGCGAGGTCGACAGCAGAACACCGCCGGAATCGCCGATGATGGAGTACTGCCTGGCCATCTCTTTGTGCGGAATATTGGGCATGACGATCAAACTTGAGCCCAGTTCATAATCCCTTACCATGCTTCGGAAATCTTCCTCTTCGGGGCCAAGCGTGTTATCTACATACATGCGGATTTCAAACGCCCGCCCGCGGGTTTTGAACAAACGGCCGATCTCCAGCAGGCTTCGCCAGTTTTTATTCCGTTCGAGCCTCCCTACCCATCCGATAATAGGAACAGGGGCCACTGTATCCCCTTGAAAACGGAAACTATCCGAATCTATGCAGTTATGAAAACTGAACCTTCTCATACGGGCATAATACTTGTCGAAAATTTGAATCAGATGCGGGGTGCGCGGGTACAAGACACCGTCGGCATGAAGAATAAGCAGCGGAGCAATCCGTTTCAGAATAAATTCGGCCTCCTCCACGCTTCCCAGCCCCTGTGCCTCATAGATAATGAGACCTTTATAGCCGTTCATACGCAAAGGCAGAATCAGCTCCGCCACTGTAGAAATGATGACGGCGTCAAACTGTTCACGTGCGACAAGCTCCCGGATCTCTTTATTGTCCCCGGTCACGTATACGGGAATGCCGTCCAGATTCTGCAGTCCCGTCCCTTTGTGCAAATACAGCAGACTGCACGATATCCCGATCTTCCCCAGCGCAATAATCCGCTGCCGGTTCAGGGTTTCCATCCCTCCGCTCGGAATATAGAACACAAATAACAGCTTCATGACTCACCTTCTTTCCGGCTGTTTTAAAAGAGGCTGCGCATATGCACAAGACCGCTATTCGTTCCTTGAATCCGAAAAAAAGCCGTCCATAAAAATCCGATTGTCCCTATCGGATTTCCGTTGCGCCCGGCTACTTCTCCGTTTCCATAGCAGCAATACGGGCTGCAATCACCGGGTTGTATCTGGCACGCAGTACAGCCACCTCCTGCTCTGCAGCCTGCTGATGATTCCGGCTTCCCATCGCAGGATGGAACCGGTACTGGGTCAGCTTCTCGTCCAAGAACTCCATCCGTACTCCGGCAGCGGCAAGACGCAGCCACATCTCCAGGTCCTGCGTGTACTTAAATGTCTCGTCGAATAAGCCGTAGCGCCGGAACAGCTCTTTATGCATCACAATCGTGCAGCCATTAATGGGATTGTATTGGAGCATGTAGGCATAAAGCTTCGATGACGTGGTGAAGTGCCGGGTGTTCCCGTCATCCGTAGGAAAATTAGGAGCGTCCATGACACGGCCATGCTCATCGACGACTTCATAATTCGTAAAACCGACAGTTGCCTGACTCAAACTTAATCCCGCTATTTGAGCGGTTAACTTATGGGGATAGAAACGGTCATCCGAACTAAGCCAGGCGATATAATCGCCCGAAGAGTGGCGGATTCCGTGATTTAACGCGGAAGCTGTCCCTCCGTTAGATTTGCCTAAATAATGTATCCACGGCAGGTACGGCGTTATTCTGTCCTGATGCCGGGTGGAACCATCGTCAACAACGATAATTTCTTTATCCGGATAAGTCTGGCTTAACGCACTGACGATGGCCTGATCCACATATGCACAATTGTAAAAAGGAATAATGATGCTCACCCGGGGCGGCATTAGCCTCTACCTCCTTCCCGTCCTTTTCCCTGACTTGCCTGCTGCACTTGCAGGCTTAATAATCTTTCGTTTACGCCGTTTGATCCCCCCGCCGCCAGGCTTGCGTGCCGGACGCCTTCTTGCGGCAAGAAGGCTCTTCTGGCTGCGTGAAAGACGCAGAAGAAGCTTCCGGTATCGGCTTCTCACGCTTAATACCTCTTCCCAGATGGCAGGCTGATGCAGAACAGTTCCCATTCCGTCATGAAGGCGGTACAAGGTCAGCGGATAATCGAGAAAATCCAGAGGGAAACCCGCCAGCAGCACCCGGATCCAGAACTCGTAATCCTGTGTATAGCGGAGTGTTTCATCAAAATAACCGACCGCACCGAATAAGTCCCTGCGCATCATGACCGTACAGCCATTGACCGGGCAAATGGATAAAAAAGAGCGTGTGAATTCATGCGGATACCGGTACCGGTAAGCCACATTCTCATGTGTCACTGCTCCAGACTCATTGATCTGATCGAAGCCTGTATGACTGAATAGTGAATTGCGCTCCAACATGAACTGCACCTGGCGCTCCATCTTATCGGGATAAAAAAGATCATCCGAGCTGAGCCACGCTGTATAATCGCCAGTGGCGCTCCGAAAGCCCAGATTCAGCGCAGATGCGGCTCCCCCGTTTTCCTTTCCGATATAAATCAGCCGGTCCATGTAAGGCTCCAGTTTTTCCTTATGAAGAGTAGAGCCGTCATCCACCACAATCAGTTCGATATTGGTGTAGGTCTGGTTCAGCACGCTGGAAACCGCCTGATCCACGTACGGACAATTATAGAAGGGAATCACGACCGTTACTTTCGGCAGCATGCATTCACCTCTTTCCTTCTGTATGGCGTGAGTCAGACATGTCTGTAATAGTCCAGCGCATCCGACAGTGATTGCTCAAGCGGAATTCGCGCCGACCATCCCAGCGCTTTCAGAGCCGTTACATCCATTTGCCTGACAAGTTCCGGACGCGGTTTATTCTCAACCTCCAGCGGAAGCGCTGCTGAAGTGAGTGATTGGAAGACCGACACAATCTCGCCCAAGGAGCGCGGCTGCTCCGTCCCGATCGAGTAAACGGCGCCAGGCACTCCTTTGTCGAGAATGGTTTTGTATGCCGATACCGCATCCCGCACATCCACATAGTCGCGTTCTTCGCCCAGTGAGGACAGACGCAGCGGTTCGGGCGCCGCCCCTGTCTCCAGGCCGGCTATCTTACGGGCAAGCAGACCGCATATACCTGTGGAAGGACCCGGTCCGATCAAATTGGACGGCAGAGCCACCATGATCTGCTGCGAGAACCACAGGTGCCAAGCCTGGGCCGCATACATCAGCAGCATTTTACTAAAGCCGTACGGATGCGGAATCGGTTGTCCGTCAGCGGCTGTGCCAATCATGGACCCCACGGCAAGAATCCGCGTGTCCGGAAAAGGCCGCAGCGCCTCGAGAAGATACACCGAGGCCATCAGATTCGCCTGCAGGAACGAGCCGGGATCATTCCAAGACTCCGCTACCGAATTGCGTCCCGCCAGATGCAGTACTAGGTCCGGTCTGATTTCATGGACCAGACGAGAGACATCCTCCGCTCTTGTCAAGTCACAGACATAGGAGGTCCCGCCTGTGACCCGTGCGGAGTCATTCCGTACAACGGCTGCGACCTCCATACCGAGCGATGCAAAATACGAGCAGGCCGCAAGGCCTGTAAAACCGCTGGCCCCAGTGATGAGAATCTTTGTCACTCCCGCCACATCCATTCGCTCAATTCCTTCAGCATCGTATCGTAAGCGGGCGCAGTGTATCGGATCTCCGGCCGGGTGCTTCTGAGTGTCCGGTTGAGCTCTACGGACGAATCTTCGCGAATCTTAAGATCCGTCCGGCCGAACTGACTGCGGAATACATGCAGCAGTTCGTACTTGCTTATTTTTTCCGGAGCAGTCAGATGCACCAGTCCGGTTATTTCCGGTTTCACAAGGATATGCCCGATGAACTTGGCGAGCTCCAGTGTCGTCACGCCGTTCCAGTAAGCTCTCGTATATCCCTTCACTTCACCGGTCTGGCCAAGAAACCATTCCAGAAGACCGATCCCCCCCGTTCGGATCTCGGGCCCGATAATAGAAGTCCGCACCGTGAGATGAGGGGCTTCTATTACTTCACCAAGAGCTTTGGAACGGCCATACACGGATATACTGTCGGGCTCATCGTTCTCTGTATGGTCACCGTGACGGCCCGAGAACACGCAGTCTGTACTGATATGAATCAGCCGGCTTCCGGCATCCCGGGCCGCTTCAGCCAGATCGTGCGGGAAAATCCCATTAACGCGGAAGGCGTTAACGGGGTCAGCTTCGGCAAATTGGTTCAAGATGCCGATGCAGTTAATTACGGCATCCGGCCTGATCGCCTCCATCAGGCTGCGAATCCGGGTCATATCCCGGGCATCAGCCTGAAGTCCATTCCGATCGCTCCGATCCCGGGTCGTGTAGGCGACACTGTATGCGGGCAGTCTGCGGAAATATTCCACTAATAGGTGTCCTGCCATTCCCTGCCCGCCCACGACGAGCAGTTTCATGTGAGAAACCCTCCTTTGACCAACAGAGCTCTGATCTCATCTTTCTCCATGAGATTGTCTTTGGAAGAGAAGCTTGAAATATCAGCTCCTGGATAAGCGGAATAGTATTCTTTGAGTCCGGGAATATCGAGTGTAGGCAGAATAACCAGATACTGTTCGTCGTATAGAATGGTCGTCTGGCTTTCGAATTCCGTGAGCAGAATTTCGTGAATTTTCTCGCCTGGTCTCGTACCGGTCTCTACAATCCGAACGTCGCTTTTGCCAGAAGCTTCAATAAGAATATCCGCAAGGTCGATGATTTTGCATGTCGGCATCGTCATGACGAATATTTCACCGCCCAGACTTTCTTCCGAGGCTTTGAACAAGAGAGTAATGGCTTCCTCCAATGTAAGAAAGAACCGGGTCATCCCTTTATCCGTGATTGAAATTTGACTTTTCTCATGAATCTGCTTCGTGAACAAGTGAATCACGCTGCCGTTAGTCCCCAGCACGTTACCGCCCCGGACACACACGAATTTCGTCTCCGTGCGCAGCAGGTTGGCGTGTACGATCAGCTTTTCCCCGATAGCTTTGGTCATGCCGTAGAAATTGGAAGGATTGGCCGCCTTATCGGTTGAGATGTAGATCACTTTCTTCACATTGTTTTCAATAGCCGCTTCAATTACATACTGTGTTCCTACCACATTTGTTTTGAGCGCTTCATAGGGCTGTTCCTCACATACCGGCACATGTTTGAGCGCCGCCAGATGGAAAATATAATCGACTCCCGCACAAGCACGGATAAGCGCTTCCCGGTCACGGATATCGCCGATGCAGAAGCTGAGGCGGCTGTCCTCGAATGATCTCTGCATCGCTACCTGTGTCGATTCATTACGGGAAAACACAATAATTTCGTTCGGATTCTGGGGGAGAAGCTGCCGAATTAGTTCATAGCCCCAGGACCCTGTTCCCCCCGTTACCAAGATTCTCGTGTTACGAAACATGAAGGTTCCCTCCCAGCAAATATTTCACAACTTTCGCCGATACATCCGTATCCAAGTAGCCTTCCGGACAATGCCAGGAGCGAGGCAATTCTTTCATTAATCCGGCGGCATCTATAATGTTTTGAGCTTGCAGTCCCGACACAATATTGCTGCCGCAATCAATCGTCTCCGGTCTTTCTGTCGTTCTGCGGACCGTTACGGCCGGTACGTGGAAAATACAGCATTCCTCCTGAACGGTTCCGCTGTCAGTGAGCACACAAACGGCATTCTTCTCAAGCTTGACAAAATCGAAGAATCCGAAGGGCTCATGAAATTCTACAAGCGGGTGGACGGTCAAATCTTCCTTAGACAGCTTCGACTTGGTACGCGGATGCAGGCTGCAAATCATCCGCAGGCCGAATTTCTCCGCCGTACCGCTGAGCCCCTTCACAATCTCCTGCAGATGCGGGGAATGATCTACATTCTCAGCGCGGTGAATCGTCGCAGCCATATATTCGCCTTGCCTGAGCCCAAGCCGATCCAGCACGCTGCTTGCTTCTATTTGGGCAGCGTAATGCTGAAGAACCTCGTAAATCGGATTACCCGTGAGTACGATCCGCTGGCTCGGTACTCCTTCCCGGATGAGGTGTTCCTTGCTCTGTTTCGTATACGGCATATTAATCGTCGAGACCGCATCTATAATTCGGCGGTTCTTCTCTTCAGGTACCGTAAGATCAAAACAACGGTTGCCCGCTTCCATATGAATAACGGGGATCCCCATCCGTTCGGCCAGGATAGCCCCCAGAGCACTGTTGGTATCCCCCAGAAGAAGAACGCGGTCGGGCCGCTCCCGGTTGAAGATCGTTTCCAGTTCAGAGAATATAGTCGCCAGCTGGCCTCCCAGAGATTGCTGACGGTCCTGAAGCACATGGTCCGGCTGCCGCAATCCCAGTTCCCTGAAGAACACGTCACTCAGCGTATACGTAAAGTTCTGGCCCGTATGCACCACAACATGCTTTTCCGCCAACCGGTCCAGCTTCTGCATAATAAGGCTGAGACGGATAATTTCAGGCCGGGTTCCGAGCAGCGTCAAGATTTTCAATTCCTGCACCTTCCTTCCATGATTACCAAGCGATTGAGAAGCCTTCAGGGGATGGGGTCGCTTGCGCACATGAGCACGTTCAATCCGTTCTACCGGCTGCTCAGCCCCTTCCACTAGCTTACAGGCACCCGTTCGCAGCCTGACGGCTGACGGCGCCTTCGCGCAAGGCAGCGCTGCTCTGCGCGAGTGCAAGCTCCCCGCTTACCTTCGCCTGCGCCCCCTGCCCTTAGCGGCCTTCGCGCGGGCTCTGCTGCGCTGCACGCTTGCTGCCGGACGCGCCTGCCGCCCTAGCGCCGGCCTGCTTCCCGCACGGCTGCGCCTTGCAGAGCGGCTTTTGCCGGGCTGTGCCCGCCCGATGCGGCTCTTGCGCTCCCAGGCCGCGGACCGGACCTTGCGGAGCTTGCGTACGGATGTGCTCTTCCGCCCGGAGCGTCCGCTCCCGGCAGCCGCAGCCCGCCGTTTGCGGCGGGCGCGCATTCTCCGCCGCCCCGCACCTCCGCGACCCGGCCGGGGAGCCGCTTCACCGGAAGAGCACGCCGCAAATCCGAGCGGCTGTGAAGCAATCAGCGCCTGAGGCACCTGCACAGGTACCGGCGGCAAGCCGAGCAGACGGAGCTGCCCCGCTGTAACCGGGTAGCGGACCCCATCCCGCAGCACGTACAGCTGCGGATCGTTTCCGCGTACAAGGACTGCCGGCTTCGCTATGGCTGCGAGCACGGGAGAAGCGGCTGTGACGGCTGCGATCCGCGCCTCCATGCCTGCCAGCAGACTTTGCTGACGGATGCGGTACACGTCAATGCCGAACGCTTGCGAAGCCGCAGCGAGATTGCGGACCCCGGTCACTTCTCTCAGCTGCCGATCCGCAGCCAACTCCGCGATCCGTCCGGCGAGGCCGGCCACATCCCCTCTCATGACGAGAAAACGGCCATTATCCGTATGGTTCAAAATTTCTCTCAGTCCCCCGGAATCGAATGAGACAACCGGCTTCCCGAACAGCATCCCCTCAAGGGCTGTCATTCCGAAGCCTTCCTCTGCCAGACTCGGTACGACCACAACATCCATAGCCGGATAAATCTTACCGATGTCACGTTCGAAATCTACCCAATGAAACCGCCGCCCATAGCCGGAGACGGCCGTTTTCTCATAACATTGTCTGTAAAATCCGATGTCCGTCGCGCGTCCGGCTATTATAAATTGCACTTCCGGGCTAGCCGGACAGAGCTGCAAGGCCGCTTCAATAAAGTGCTCCAATCCCTTGGTCGGGTAAATATCCGATGATATATATCCGGCCAGAACCGTATCCTCGCTTATGCCGAAGCTTCCTCTCAACCTTTGTCTGGACTCGGCCCACTGCTCCGGTTGAATGCTCTCGGGATGCCAGGAAGGATACAACACCGGGTTCGCTTCACCCCCGGATCCCCCAAAAGCGGTGAGCGTCGCTTCTGATATACCCGCCACAAGATCTGCGTGTGCGTTAATATAAGTTACAGAAACCGGCGTAAACCCGGTGTCTATCATTTTCTCTGTGATCATCCACAGAACAGGAATCCCGAGCGCCTTGGCTGCCAGAGGCGGCAGCACATTCACACAAGTATTTACAATGACCAGCTCAGGCGCGTACTCCCCCAGCACACACAGCAGCCCGCTCATTGCTCTCCGTTCTTTAACAGGCAGATCCTCCAGCTGCTGCTGCAGCCCGGGCCCTGGCGTATATATTTCCCACAGCAGCGGATAGGAGACGCTAACCGTGTAAATACCCGCTTCCCTTGCTTCTTTTGACAGAATACCCTCGCCGGGCACGACCAGAATGCAATCATGCTGTGCTTTAAGTTCCCTTGCCATGAAGAGCAGCAGCTTCTCGGCTCCGGTTATATGTTCCTTTGAACAAAGGTGGGAGAAGAGCATAATCCTCATGCTTCGTGCGCTCATCGGCAACATACCTAAACCGCAGGTATGATGTTCACCTCCTTTTGTCTGGGTAGTACAATATATTAGCGGGGCATTCTTCACGGCACGACAGTTGAACCCGTATCATTCGTACAAATTTCAGAAGCACTCTTATGCCGGGGTACAATAAAAAGAAACGGGCTCGCCCCTGAACTGTAAAATCCGTTCCGGGAAGCCCGTTCCTATATGTGGTCATCAAACTTGAGGCGGATTCTGCAAATTTTGTTCTCCGTCAAGGAGTCCTTGTGCAAGACCTGCTTGAAACCCCGTATTATAGCCTTCATGAAACGCCTGATTGTATGCGGGGACAGCTGTTTTTCTGCGCTTTACAACCGTTTTCTTCCGGCCTTTGCGGGGAGCTGCCGCAGTTCTCCGTTTCGCTCTCATGCTGCTTTTCGCAGCGGCGGCTGCGGATTTTTTCCGGGAACTGCTTTTCCGGACGGAACGAGCCTGTTTTGTGCCCGCAGCACCGGTACCCGCTTTTTTTCCTGTCACAACCCGCTTGGATTTCAAACGGGCAGCTCTGGCCGCCTGCTTAGCGGTTGAACCGACGGGTCCTCCAGATGAGCGTTTTGAACGGCCCGCCGTTTTTTTATAGGTATCCATTGCTTGCTGTCATTCCTTCCTGACAGTCGGCCGGCAAGTAATCTTGCTTAAGCACTCCCTGTAGTATATGCCGCATGAACGGGGGCGTTCGTTGGACGAATTCTTCCGGAACCGCTATAAGACGGGGGCAATCTCGGGTTGTGCAGCAACCTGCACTTCCCCATCCGTGAAAACGACACGGAACAGCTCCGACAGCCTGTGTGTAAATGTATGCTCCCGCATCGTCTTATTGAGCCCCCGCAGCGCAATCTCCCTGCGTTCATCCTCGTGAGTCAGATAGTAATCCAATTTATCCCGCAGTTCCTCTGCCGAGGCATAGGTTACAATTTCCGCGTCGGGGATATAGAACCGGGATAGATCATCGCGGATATCCGTCAATTGAAGCACCCCGCAGGCGGATATTTCAAATGTACGCGGATTCGGTGAAATAGCCCGGATCCCCCTGCTGTTATTATTGAACTGTTCATCATCAAAAGCCCGGTGCAAGTTAATTACGATTTTGGACCCGTTGTAATAATCCGCCGTTTCTTCAGGCTCCATCCACTTGTTCAGATTAATCCGGCGGGCGAGCTTCCGGTACGAAGCCAAACGGTCCCACCACAGTCCTGAGAAGTGAATATCATGCTTCAATAAAGAAGGGGTAATGGAATTGAAGAGACTAACCCGGTTCCAATAACCCGACCCCACAAAACTTACCGCACGGTGATTATCGGCAGAGACTGCCTTCGGACGGTACATCCCGGGATAAACCGCCATAGGAAGATAATGAACATTCTTACAGCCATGCTCTATATAAAAAGCGACACAGTTAAGCTCCATCGTAAAAACATAGTCGAAAGCCAAAGCCAGATTCAGCGTCACATCCGTATAGTACGGATCATCCAGCAGCCACACCGCTGTGCGGATCCCGCATATCCGGATCAGATCCAGCTGATCGGGCGGCAGCATCATCGCATCCAGAACCAGTACAAAATCCGGCATTTCCTGAGCAGCCACCAGAGACAGCTCCGAAGTCGGCTGCGCCCATACGAGCTCCCTGACCAGAGGCCGGATAGTTTCGATGACCGCTGTATCCAGCGGGGAGTAAGGGAGTCCCTTACCCGAAGTTACATACATCACCTTCTTATCCCAGACAGGAACCGGTTCCTGCGGGATTTGCCGCATAATAGATTCGCAGCGGCCGAGACGGTATCCGGATTCAGCCCCTAAGGCGTATCCGTTCTGCCAGCCTTCGGCTTGAGCGGCTGCTGGCGTTTGCCTTCGTTTCTTATGAGCCGGCACGTCATCTCATCTCCTTTTCCGCAAAGATTATATGGATGTGAAAACAGGGCCCAGAAGCCTGCCTATCCGATCTGCGAAGGTATGCTCCATCCGGGTGCGCCATAATCCTCTCACCGCCACAGACCGTCTGCTTTCCTCATGGTTTAAATAGTAGAAGATTTTCTCTGCACACTCTGCCGGGGTCTGGAACGTCTCAATCTCGGTCCCGGGCACATATAAATTCGGCAGATCCTCCCGGACATCTGTCATTTGAAAAGCGCCGCAGGCCGATATCTCATACGTCCGGGGATTAATCGAAAGGCCTCTCATCCCAGCCGAATTTTTACTGTATACCGGATCAATCTCTCCCCTGTGAAGATTCAGAACAATTCTGGCCCCATTGTAATAGCGGACCGCTTCTTCCATCGGGCTCCATCCCAGACGGATTCCGCTCCGCAGCCGCTTATAATGCTTCAGACGATCCCATAGAGCGCCGATCAGGACAATTTTGATGCCCGGTACGAGCGGAATCAGCTGATTGAAGAAATCAATGCGGTTGGGGAAGGCATTGCCTATAAAACAAACATCGCTCAGATATTCCGGACTGACAGGCTGCGGCATAAAAATATGTTCGGGTGCAGCGAGCGGAAGATGGTAGACATTCCTGCATCCGAGCGAGACATAATAAGCGGCTGCATTACGCTCGTGCGTAAAAACATAATCATAATGAGCGACGAGTTTGGAAGTTAAGTCCATGAAATACGGATCATCGGCGAACCAGATCGCTGTAAGGATACCGAGCTGCCGGATCTGGTCTATCTGAGCAAGATGATCCTTCGGAAAAACGTGGAGACCGTTCAGAACCAGAACCAGATCAGGCATGCTCCCTAATGCCGTCTCCAGGATGCCGTCCGGTCCGCTCACGATCAGTTCCCGCACCGCTCCCGTCAGAGCTCGTTCAATTCCGATATCAATCGCCTCGAATCCTTGTTTGATAAACAGAACCCGTTTGTCATACAAGAAAACCGGTTTCGGCGGAAGCTGGGCAAGGACGGTCTGACAGGTGCCGATACGGCGTCCCGCTTCCCAGCCCCGCTGGTATCCGTCGTTCCAGGCCTCCTGGATGCCTTGTTTAGCGTAAGAAGCGCTCATTGCCGATCCCCTGCATCTTCTTCAATAGCCGGTAAATCGGCTTGCAGAAAATGATGAAGCGCTTCTTTCCAGGGTCTAAGCGGTGTTACTCCGATTCCGTGAATCACCGTATCCGCCAGCGCCGAATGCTGCGGCCGCGCTGCGGGCAGCGGGAAATTTTCCGCTGTCACCTGCTCCATCCGGACATCCGGAATGCCGAGAAAGTCGATAATTTCACTTGCAAATTGATAGCGGGTGCAGACACCCGCATTCGATCCGTGATAGGTGCCGTAATGCTCCGTCTCGATCAGATGCCCGATTAACTCCGCCAAATCGTAGCTGTAAGTGGGTGAACCAAATACATCTCCCGCCATCTGCAGCGGACTGGCCCCTCTGGCTTTCTCAATAATTTTGGTGACGAAATTACTGCCGCTCCGGCCATACAGCCAAGAGGTGCGTACAATAAAATGCCGCTCGCACAGCATCGAGACGAATTTCTCGCCGTGCAGCTTGGAAGTACCGTACACACTGATCGGATTCGGTTTGTCTCTCTCCGTGTAAGGAGCTCCCTTGGCTCCGTCGAAGACATAATCGGTGCTGACATAGACGAGCTTGGCACCGCTGCGTGAAGCGGCTGCCGCCATGTGCCATGTGCCAACCGAATTGACCCGATAAACGGCCTCCGCCTCGCTCTCCGCTCCGTCCACATTCGTATAGGCAGCCGCATGAATGATGACGTCCGGACTGATTCGGTTAACAACCGCTTCAACCGCCGTATCGTCTCCTACATCGAGCTGTCCTCTTGTGAGCGCATGCAGTTCATGCCGGGCGGCAAGCACACGTATGAGATCCCGGCCCAATTGGCCGCCGGCCCCCGTTATAAGTACCTTCAAGAACGCCCGCCCCCTTTCAGGTAAGGGTGGTTGCGGTACTCTCCGCTCAGAATGGACTCCCACCAGGAGCGGTTCGCCGTATACCAGCCGATTGTCGCGCTCAGCCCCTCTTCAAAGCCGCGCTGAGGCTTCCAGCCAAGCTCACTCGCAAGCTTGGCAGCGTCAATCGCATATTTCCTGTCGTGTCCGGGCCGATCTGCGACAAATTCAAGAAGACCTTGGGGAAGGCCCAGCTCCTTAAGCACCCTGCCCGCCACCTCCAAATTGGTGCGTTCATTTCCTGCGCCGATATTGTAGACTTCACCCGGCCGGCCCGCTTCCAGAACCGCGTGCAGCGCCGAACAGTGATCGTCTACATGCAGCCAATCCCGGATATGAAGGCCGTCTCCGTAAATCGGAAGCGGCAGATTGTGCAGGGCGCGGATGATCAACGCAGGAATCAGCTTCTCCGGAAACTGCATCGGGCCATAATTGTTGGAGCAGCGCGTCACGATAACGGGATAGCCGAACGTCTCGTAATAGGCGCGCGCGAGCAGATCGCCGCCTGCCTTGCTGGCTGAGTAAGGGCTGTTCGGAGCCAGTGGCGTCATTTCTGTAAAAGCCCCCGGTTTGTCGCCAAGAGAGCCGTACACCTCATCCGTGGAAACCAGAATGAATCTAGGGACAGCCGCCCGTCTCGCCGATTCAAGGAGCTGCTGAGTCCCCAGCACATTCGTCCGGACGAAGGCGGCCGGCTCCCGAATACTGCGGTCCACATGTGATTCTGCGGCAAAATGTACGATCGCATCGAGTTCCGTTTCCCCCATGAGCCTATCCAGCAAACCCGCATCCGCCACATCCCCGCGCAGGAATGTATACGTGTCCGAAGGGACCAGGTCCGCCAGGTTATACGGATTCCCTGCATACGTCAGCAGATCGAGGTTGATAATCCGGTCCCCCGGATTTATCTTGCGCCAATAACGGATGAAGCTGCTGCCGATAAACCCCATCCCTCCGGTTACAAGGAGTGTGCCCATTAAATCTCCTCCTTCCGGATGTGGGCAGCCGCTTCATAGAGCGATTCATGCGTACCGGCATCTACCCACCAGCTTTTCAGCATGCGATAGGTCAGCTTGCCCGCCTTGGCGTACGCATTATTTACATCGGTAATCTCCAGCTCGCCCCGGCGGGACGGTTTGCAGCTGGTAACAAGCTGAAACACTTCGGAATCATAGAAATAAATCCCCGTCACACAGTAAGAGGATTTCGGATTGGAGGGCTTTTCTTCAATAAAAGCAATCCGTTTATCTCGCAGAACCGGCACCCCGTAGCGCCTGGGATCGGACACCTCTTTTAACAGCACCATGGCTCCATCGGCCTGCTTTTCAAAATCCGCAATATAGGGCTGCAAAGAATCATGAAACAAATTATCACCGAGAAGCAGGACGAATTTCTCCCCTTGCCCGATATAACGCTCCGCCAGTCCCAGAGCCTCGGCTATGCCGCCCGCCTGCTCCTGTATGGCGTAGGTAATATTCATGCCCCACTGCGATCCGCTGCCCAAATACTCCGTATAGAGTCCAGCCGACTGCTTTCCTGTCACGAGCAGCACATCCAGAATACCGGCTTCTTTCATCTTCTTAATGGAGTAGTGAATCATGGGATACTTTCCAACAGGCAGAAGGTGTTTATTGATAATCGTCGTCAGGGGCCGCAATCTGCTTCCTGTGCCGCCTGCCAGTATTACTCCTCTCACAAGGCATACCCCTTTCCTCCAGACTTTGCCGCCTATAAGAACAGCCGCCGCAAGCCTGAATGCTCCTTCTTTACTCCCACCCTGATATTTCCATTTCTTCGTCCGTATTTTCCATCTTCCATCGAGATAGGTATATGCTAAATCATATGCTTTTCCCTATATAGGGAACTGGGACTCTTGACTATATCGTGTAAAATTGGCCTTTGTACCCGTAATAGGTGTCATGGTTGTTTAAGCCTGGAAAAGAACGTGTGCGGAATTGCAGGCAAACCTTTCTAACATGCATATAGACAAAAAACAGAGGATGATACGCCATTGTTACAGACGTATCATCCTCTGTTCTATAGTTCGTTTATACTTTGGGACCTACTGCAATCCAGTTCAAGACCGCATCGAATTCAACCTGCGGCTGTGTACGGATGATCGAGATTACAGCCGATTTTGGCGTCTTGTGTTTGCACACGGCGTAGCACGCCACGTGGCTGCTGGTTGCGACGAGAACATAATCCTCACTCGCGTATGCCTCCTCAAAAGCAATGCCGATCTCCAGTACTTCATCCCGTTCCTGGAAGCGGAAGGCGACTAACCCGAATTGCTGAATGGTCTCTTGCTTGGAGGATACCTGCAGCGCTCTGAAAGCGAGCTTGCTCGGTTCTATGGAAGCAGGGGCCAGATGCTCCGACCGGACGGCTTCCGGGGCCAGCTTAGCTTCGGTAACGGAACCTTCTGACAAGTGGATCTGCTGGACCGCTCCTGTTGCTATCTTGGTATTCGTTACGCTGCCGTCCTCCAGCTGTCCGTGCTCGATAAGACCAGGCTGCAGATGCTGGGCTCCGATAGAACCCGGTGCGATTTTACCGCCTGTTACAGAGGCATCCGCCAGATGGATTTCTTCTACCGCATTAGGCTTCAGATGATCGGAACCGATACATCCCTCCGCCAGCTTGCCGGATGTAATCACCCCTGGAGCGAGCTTCTGCTCCGTTATCGCTCCGTCGGCGATCAATATCGGCAGAACTGACCCGGCCTGCAGGTGCTGACTTGCTACAGAGCCAATGCGCAGGTGTTCTTCACCGATGCTCCCGGAGGTAATGTGCCATCCTGTGATAACGCCTGCCGCCAGCGCTTCGCTCGTCACCGAGCCTTCTGCCAGCGCTTCACTCATCACCGAACCCTCGGCCAGCGCTTCACTCGTCACCGAGCCTTCAGCCAGTGCTTCGCTCGTCACCGAGCCTGCCGCCAGCGCTTCACTCGTCACCGAGCCTTCCGCCAGCGCTTCACTCGTCACCGAGCCTTCCGCCAGCGCTTCACTCGTCACCGAGCCTGCCGCCAATGCCTCGCTCGTCACCGAGCCCTCCGCCAATGCCTCGCTCGTCACCGAGCCCTCCGCCAGCGCTTCACTCGTTACCGAGCCTTCTGCCAGCGCTTCGCTCGTCACCGAGCCTTCCGCCAACGCTTTGCTGGTCACCGAGCCTTCCGCCAGCGCTTCACTCGTTACCGAGCCTTCCGCCAGCGCTTCACTCGTCACCGAACCTTCCGCCAATGCCTCGCTCGTCACCGAGCCCTCCGCCAACGCTTCGCTGGTCACCGAGCCTTCCGCCAGCGCTTCACTCGTTACCGAGCCTGCCGCCAACGCTTCGCTTGTCACCGAACCCTCGGCAAGCGCTTCGCTCGTCACCGAGCCTTCGACCAGTGCCTCGCTGGTCACCGAACCCTCGGCCAGCGCTTCACTCGTCACCGAACCTGCTGCCAGCGCTTCACTCGTCACCGAGCCTGCCGCCAATGCCTCGCTCGTCACCGAGCCCTCCGCCAATGCCTCGCTCGTCACCGAGCCCTCCGCCAATGCCTCGCTCGTCACCGAGCCCTCCGCCAGCGCTTCGCTCGTCACCGAACCTGCTGCCAGCGCTTCACTCGTCACCGAACCTTTAGCCAGCGCGGTTCTCGTCACCGATCCTTCGGCGAGCGCTTCACTCGTCACCGAGCCTTCCGCCAGTGCCTCGCTGGTCACCGAACCCTCGGCCAGCGCCGCTTCCGTCACGGCACCATCTGCCAGTGCCTCACTCGTCACCGAGCTTGCTGCCAGCGCTTCGCTCGTTACCGAACCTTTAGCCAGCGCGGTTCTCGTCACCGATCCATCTGCCAGCGCCGCTCTGACTACCGCACCATCCGCCAACGCGGTTTTCGTTACCGAACCATCGGCCAAGGCGGCTCTCGTGACCGAACCTTCGGCCAGCGCCGCTTTCGTTACCGACCCTTCAGCCAGAACTTCACTGGTTACCGAACCTTCCGCGAGCGCAGCTCTTGTCACCGATCCTTCAGCCAGCGCCGCTCTCGTTATCGAGCCTTCCGCCAGGGCGGCGCTTGTCACCGATCCTTCCGCCAGCGCGGCTTTCCTCACGGCACCTTCGGCGAGAGCTTCACTCGTTACGGAACCTTCGGCCAGCGCTTCACCGGTCACCGAGCCCTCGGCCAAAGCCGCCTTTGTCACGGCGCCCTCTGCTAACGCTTCGCTGGTCACCGAGCCTTCTGCCAGCACCGCTTTCGTCACCGAGCCTTCCGCCAGAGCGGCTCTCGTTACCGAACCTTCCGCCAGGGCAGCTCTCGTCACCGAGCCCTCAGCCAGCGCTATTCGGGTTACCGAGCCCTCCGCCAAGGCGGCATTCGTCACCGAACCCACTGCGAGCGCTGCACTTGTTACCGCGCCTTCCGCCAACGCCTCGCTCGTCACCGAACCTTCCGCCAGCGCTTCACTGGTCACCGAATCTTCGGCCAGCGCTTCGCTCGTCACCGAACCTTCCGCCAGCACTTCGCTGGTCACCGAGCCTTCCGCCAACACCGCTCTCGTTACCGAACCTTCGGCCAGCGCTTCGCTCGTTACCGAGCCCTCGGCCAAGGCGGCTCTCGTTACGGAGCCTTCCGCCAGCGCGGCTCTCGTCACGGAGTTCTCCGCCAGTGCAGCTCTCGTTACCGAACCTTCCGCGAGCGCAGCTCTTGTCACCGAACCTTCCGCCAGCGCTTCGCTGGTCACAGAGCCTTCCGCCAGCGCTTCGCTCGTCACCGAACCTTCCGCCAGTGCTTCGCTCGTCACCGAGCCTTCCGCCAGCGCTTCGCTCGTCACCGAGCCTTCCGCCAGCGCCTCGCTGGTCACCGAGCCTTCCGCCAGTGCTTCGCTCGTTACCGAACCTTCCGCCAGCGCTTCGCTGGTCACCGAACCTTCTGCCAGCGCTTCGCTCGTTACCGAACCTTCCGCGAGCGCTTCGCTTGTCACCGAGCCCTCAGCCAGCGCTTCGCTCGTCACTGAACCTTCCGCCAGCGCCTCGCTGGTCACCGAACCCTCTGCCAGCGCAGCTTCCGTCACGGCACCGTATGCTAGCGCCTCGCTCGTCACCGAACCCTCGGCCAGCGCAGCTTCCGTCACGGCACCATCTGCCAGCGCCTCGCTTGTCACCGAGCCCTCGGCCAGCGCAGCTTCCGTCACGGCACCGTATGCCAGCGCCTCGCTCGTCACCGAACCCTCGGCCAGCGCCGCTTCCGTCACGGCGCCCTCTGCTAACGCTTCGCTGGTCACCGAGCCCTCGGCCAGCGCCGCTTCCGTCACGGCACCATCTGCCAGCGCTTCGCTGGTCACCGAGCCCTCCGCCAGCGCTTCGCTCGTCACGGCACCGTATGCCAGCGCTTCGCTCGTCACTGAGCCCTCCGCCAGCGCAGCTTCCGTCACGGCACCGTAAGCCAGCGCTTCGCTCGTCACCGAACCTTCCGCCAGCGCCTCGCTTGTCACGGACCCTTCCGCTAATGCTTCGCTCGTTACCGAGCCTTCCGCCAGCGCTTCGCTTGTCACCGAACCTTCCGCCAGCGCCGCTTCCGTTACGGCACCGTCTGCCAGATGAAACGCCTCGATCGTTTCCGCTGCAAGATGGTACCCTTCCACAATTCCGGGCGTTAAATGATGGCTGCCGATTGAATTTTCAGCAAGGTGCCCTCCATTCACCGCCTGATCGGATATTTTCGCAGCCGTTACCGCACCGTTTGCTAAATGTACGGACTGAATCCCCAGGGGCTGGATGTGCTCGCTTTCGATGGAGCCGCGTGCGATTTTACGATTCGTTACACTATTGTCGTTCAGTTTGGAAGTGCTCACGGCATAATCCGTCAACTTGTCGGTCGATACCGATTCCGTCGCCAGCTTCGATGTAGTGACGGCTTGATTAGCCAAATGCATGGTCAATACGGCATTCTCTCCGATATGCCGGCTATCGACTGCATTAGAAGACAGCTTAGACGCAGTAACGACTCCGTCTTTAATCAGTTCCGTCGTAATCTCGGCCGCACCGATATGCCGGGAGGCGATTTCCCCGTCTGCAATATGTGCCGCATGGACCGCGCCTTCCGTTAAATGGCGCGGCTCGACAGCACCTCTGGCCAATTCCTGCGGTCCGACCGCTTCTCCTGCAATCTGGGCCGAGCCGACTGCTTCGTCCGCAAGCTTTTCACCCGTAACGGCACCCGGTTTTAAATGATCTTCTCCAATAGCTTCCACGCCGACATGCTGTTCGGTTATTGAATTTTCCTGAATATGCCCCCCCGATATTGCGCCGGGTGCAATTTTATTGCCTAGAATAGCGCCAAGCTGAATATGTCCGGTCGCGATACTCCCCGGTGCGATTTTGATCTCGGTGACGGCCTCATTACGGATTTTATCTGTTGTAATCGTATCGTTGGCAAGTTTGGCCGAATTAATGACGTAATTGCCCAGATGGCGGGAGAGAATCGCGCCGCTTTTGATTTTCTCCGAGGTTACCGCCTGATCCTCCAATCGCTCCGGGGTAATGCTGGCTTCCGCTAAATGATGGGTTTGGATCGATTGGGGAGCAAATTTCGCCGCGTCAAAGGTCTGATCGGCCAATTTTTCCACCGTAATGCTCTTATCTGCGATTTTATCGGCTGTAATGGAGCGGATCTGGATATGATCCCCGTTAACGATGCCGTAGCCCAGATGTTCCCGGAGAACGGCTCCCGTAGCCAGTTTCTCACTCGTTACACTGCCGTCCGCCAATTTGGAACGGTCTACGGAAAAATCCTGGAGAGAACGCGTTCCGATGCTGTAAGGTTTAAGCTTCGACTCATCTATCGCACGGCTTGCGATTTTCTCCCCTGTGACAGCCGCTTCGACAATATCATCGGTATAAACGACCGCCTGGCCGTTTTTTTCATCTTTCCGTTCGTTCAGGAGGATCAGTGGCGAACCGCTTTTGGGAGAACGGGGATCCGGATTTTTATCTGAACTCCGGTCCGGATTTTTGTCCGGGTTTTTGTCGCTGTTTTTACTTTCTTTAGCCGCAGCCCCGCCGCTTTCCTGCGTAACGGTCTCTTTCTTAGATAGGACTGCTTTTCTGCTTTCCGTCTTCACGTTTTGGGCTTTCGGGCTTCCCGGCTTATCAGGTACTAATTCGGACACCACCGGTTCCACAGGGGCTGCTGCCTGGATCTCTTTTCGCTCTGCTGCTTCTCGTACTTCTGGTGTCGGGACAGAGATTTTATCCTTTAGAGTATCCGCTGACGCTTTCACGGAACGGTCCCCCTTATCCTGCAAGGGCTCCTCCTCCGTCTCCTCATCATCCTCAATCAGAAACTCCAGCAGTTCCTCTTCCGCAAACTCCAGATCGGAATGATCTTGCGGAATCTCGGACAGAACCGGATTGCCGGTAAGCTTCTTATTGGTTAACAACCCTTCCGATTTCCCTCGTTGCAGACCGGCAGGCTTAAGCTTTACGGACTGCTTCGAGTTATTTTCAGCGGCAGGGCCGCCCTTCTTAGTCTCTATTTCCGTTTTGGATATCACCGCATCACCGCGTTTCTTGCTCCGTTTGGATTCCTCATCCAACCAGTTGAGTTCGTTCATGCTGGCGTTATATTTACCTGAAGCGGAACGCTTGCCGCTCCCCGCCGCATTTTTCTGCTTCTTCATCTACATCTTCCTTTCCGGATCATCTCACTTCTATATCATATGCAGGCATCTACTCCGGTGTTTACGCCTGTTATTGAAAAATACCGCAGATTTCTCTCTTCCCCCTGGACCTACAGCCGATAATGACATTTGTTAAGCTCCTGCAAATACATTTTTCGGACCATCCAAGAGATCGGTTACGCGCATAAAAAAGAACCGCACGCATGTTGAACTGCTCCTCCAATTGTTAGACATCACCTAACAATTGGAGGTCAGTTCACATGTGCGGCCCTTTTCCTGTAGAACGCATTCCTTCAAAATAACTGACTTTCCGTTTCGTTTAGTTCAAAAGCTCATACAGAGCACGCTGCCGCTCCGCCATCCGCTCCCACGTATACAGCTCCGAGGCGCGCAGAAAGGCCTGCTCGCCCATCCTGCGTCTAAGTTCTTCATCCGCCAGTATACGGCTGATCGATTCCGCAAGGCCCGCTTCCACTGCATGAGCCGGCACGAGAAGTCCTGTCGCTTCGTGCATGACAATCTCGGGAATCCCCCCGATCTCCGTAGCTACCACAGGCACTCCGCAGGACATCGCCTCTACGTTTACGAGGCCGAAAGCCTCGCTGCCCAGCGAAGGAACCGCCACGACATCTGCCAGCCGGAACCAGGCCGGAATCTGATCGTGGGATACATAAGGGATGAAGCGGATCCGGCCCGGATACCCCGATGCAAGCCGCTTTAACCGCTTCACATAGGCCGTTTGCCTGGAACTGCCGTACCCTGCGCCGCCGATCACGAGCAGCACCGCATCCGGGTGGGCGGCGAACACGGCAGGCATCGACCGCAGCAGCGGCTCGACGCCTTTCATCGGAAGCAGTCTCCCGGCGAACACGATGATTTTGTGCCCGGCAAGTCCCAGGGAAGCCAGCATCTCCTGCCGGGCTTCTTCCTGGCTCCAGCGGGGAACGAAGCTGGCCGGGTCTGCTCCCAGAGGGTTGACCACCACCCGGTCTGCAACGGAGGGTACACGCGAAATGACCTGCTGCCGCAAAAATTCGCTGTTTACGAAGATGAGATCGGCGCACCGCAGGCATTCCCCCACTTCCCTGCGCCCGATGTGCGGCTTCGAAATAAACGTGATCGAATGCAGACCCAGGCAGATCTTGGCCCGCTTCATCCGTTTACGCAAGTACCGGACAAAACGGGGACGATTCTCAACCTGAATGACGTCCGGCTTCAGCTTCATCAGCTTGCGGCAGACGGCAGCGATGTAAGGCTGCCCCCCCTTGAAGCTCGGCCTCACGTAAGCGACCCCGCCTATTTGTTCACGGGCGGGCCTTAGTCTTGTTCTCCTGCCAAGAACGGTTACCCTGGCAGCTGAACTAAGCCTGTCTGCGAGCCGTTCCACAACATGTTCAACCGAGCTGCTCGTTCCCGAAGGAAGTGCAAACGAACCCGGCGACACAATAGCGATTGATGTCCCGTTCATTACACACCTTCCTTCCCTCCTACGGATGAATGTTTACGACCGTACCGATCGGCACTACTTTCGCCAATGCGAGCACATCGGGATTCTTCATCCGGATGCACCCGTGCGATGATCTTTTGCCGATTGAAGACGGATCGTTCGTCCCGTGAATGCCGTAATGCCTCTTGGAAAGACCCATCCAGAAAGCTCCGAAAGGCCCTCCCGGATTCGGCTGTTTGTTGATAACCGTGTACGTCCCGACCGGTGTCTGCGTTACGAGTTTCCCGACCCCGACCGGATAACTGTTGACCGCTTTGTCATCCTCATAGAGCGTAAGCTTGAACGCCGATATATCGATATCGATCTTATAGGTCACTTAAGCGCCCACCTCCGATTCTGCCTTCCGCAAATCTCCCTGCACTAAGATATGTCGGTATGACACGCCCCGTATGGGTAAATGGACAATAATGAACGCTTAAGCTTGTGTGGTTCCTCTTTTGCCGCAAAAAAAAGAAGACACCGTACGATTTGTACGAAAGTCTTCACCCGAACTCATTTGTTTACATCTGCGAAGGATACTTCTGAAAGAGCAGATTCATTCAAATAGCAAGGACGGAATCTCCCCTGTAACGAACCAGGATTCCAGAGTTTTATTAAATAGTTCAGGAGCCGCCAATGAAAAGCCGTGTCCGATTCCCGGAACAATCAGACATTGGGCGTTAGGATGGCTGGCGGTAATTTTGAGGGCCGATCGCTTCATGATCCCTCTTTCTTTTTCCCCGGCCGTCACTAAGATTCTGGCCCTGCTGCTGCCCAAATTCCGGGGAATCTCGTAGGACATATTCTCCCGCAGTATGGTGATCAGCGCATCCGCGCTCAATCTCTTGCTGTCCGCGTAATAAGATTCCCAGTATTCCGTTCCTATGGACAACTGTTTGGCCTGCAGCTTGGAGAACGTCCGGTTACGAGTCAATCCGTGCGTTAATCGAATAGAAGGTGCGATCAGGCTGCGCATTACCGGCATCGGAATGACCAGAGCACTGTCGATCACGGCGTAACTGATCAGGGTTGGAGCTAGTCCCAATATCTCAAGAGCAATCTGGGCGCCCAGTGAGAATCCGACTAGATGAACGGCCTTGCCGCCCGCTTCCAGGCGAATGAGGCCGACCAATTCTTCCGCACACCCGCGTATGGAGAAAGAGCCCTCAGAACGCGCTCCGTGGCCTTGCAGCGCAGGAACCATACAGCGGTATTGCGTAAAATAACGGACCTGCTTCTCCCACATCCAGCCCCCAGCACCGCCGCCGTGCAAAAAAACAAGAAGCGGAGCATCCCGATCGCCATGTGCTTCGTAAATCTTATAAGTTTCGTCAGCTTCATACGTAAAAGTCACAAGCTCCCCAGCTTCCCCTCATTCAAGATGCTTTTATTCTAGCATGAAAGGAGGAACGGAACGGTCTTCATTCGTTACTTCATGCCGGACTGCATGAAACTGTTCATGAACCGGCGCTGGAACAGTGCGAATCCCGCCAGCAGAGGCGCCATGACGATCAAAGTAGCGGCGCTTACTTCGGCCCACTGGGCTCCTGTCTCGAATGGCTGGGCAAAGATCGCCAGACCCGCAGTGAGCGGACGGTTCTCAGACGTGCCGTAACATAGGCCCGCCGGAACCTCCGCGGGTTCTTGCCGATCCTATCTATGGTGATGACGCATATAGAGTTTTCTCCTCGTCTCAACCCTTGCCCATTCAGTTGGTTACCAGCCGATATCTATCTGTGCAGTGTTACCCCTGTGTGTTGGCGGATTGGAGAATTTGTAAAAACGTGTGTATCCGCCGTCCCGGTTAGAACTCTGTCGTTTGCCCATAAAGCCCGGCTGCCCATAGAAACCGCAGCCGCACCAGCCTCAAGCGCCGCCTCCACCTCTTCATGGTGATGAATCAGCCCCCCTGCAATAACCGGGATCTGCAGCCGCGAACTAACCTCGGCAATGACACGCGGAAGCAGGCCCGGCATGATTTCAACCGCATCCGGTTCACTCTGCTGAACGTTGGCAATCCCGTTATCCAGAGCCGCCGAATCAATGAGAAACATGCGCTGGATCGTAAGCAGGCCCTGCTTCTTCGCATGCTTGATCAAGTGCGATTTCGTTGAAATGATACCCGTCGGCTGAACCTTCTCCGCCAAATATTTGACGATAATCGGATCATTGCCGAGCCCGTTAATAAAATCAACATGCAAGAAAACCTTTTTGCCGGCATCCAGTACCTGCCTGACGTAATCCTGCACGGTAAATAAATCGCCTACCAGAAGAAACACAACCGGAAGGTCGCTTGCACAGGCAGCTTTTAAGTCTTCGGCCCTGCGGACCGCTGCAATGATTCTCTGCGAACCAAAATCACCTATACTTCTTCTGCTCATAGTCACCCTACTTTCTTAACTTGCTTCTATCGTACAGGCCCGGTGTTTCGTCCGTATTATCGTAATGTTTTCCCTTTGTAAAAAAGCCGCAATGAGTACGCTTCCAGTTTCTCCTATTGCCTGAAAACGACTTTTTCTCTATACTTGACGTAGCCTGTCATTATACAAATTTTATAGCAGAAATCCTCATCCATTCCGATGAGGTAGAGGTTGCGGATGCTATCAGTAACCCGGGGGAGACGAACAGAGACGTCTGCGAAGCCGGGAGAAAGGAGCAGCCGCCGAAATTCGGGACATCTTCTCAGATACCGGATTGGGTCCGCATTCGAATAGAAGCGGAACTGTCACTACTGCCCTTCCAAGCAGCGGTGATGCGCTATCTTCATGGAAGACGAGATAGAAGCAGCAGCCGCCGGAGAACCTTTCGGCGGCTTTTTGTTATCACATCTTATTAACCGCCGGTCAAGTAGCGCACCAAATTAAATTTGAAGTACAGAGGTGTTCATTATGAAACAACCGTCCTCCAGCCACTCTTCGGGAGAATTAAGACGGGGCCTGAAAGCGCGTCACTTGACGATGATTTCACTCGGCGGCTCGATCGGAACGGGACTATTTCTGGCAAGCGGCGGAGCCATTGCCTCTGCCGGACCTGGCGGAGCCCTGCTGGCCTATGCGGCTATCGGCATTATGGTTTATTTTCTCATGACGAGTCTTGGCGAGCTGTCTGCCTATATGCCCGTATCCGGTTCCTTCTCCACGTACGCTTCCCGGTTCATCGATCCGGCCTTCGGCTTCGCACTCGGGTGGAACTACTGGTTCAACTGGGCGATTACTATTGCAGCGGAATTATCGGCAGCTACGCTGATCATGAAGTTCTGGCTTCCGGACAGCCCTTCGATTATATGGAGCGTGCTGTTCCTGCTGCTGATGTTCCTTCTCAATTACTTGACTGTCAAAGGGTATGGAGAATCCGAGTATTGGTTCGCCCTGATTAAAATCGTGACGGTCATCGTGTTTATTATCGTAGGGATTCTCATGATTTTCGGCATCATCGGCGGCGAGGCCGTCGGTTTCAGCAACTTTACACTAGGCGATGCACCGGTTAACGGAGGCTTCATGGCCATTCTCGGCGTCTTCATGGCAGCCGGTTTCTCATTCCAGGGAACCGAAATTGTCGGGGTTGCCGCAGGTGAAAGTGAAAATCCGCGTGAGAACGTGCCCAAAGCCATCCGCACCATTTTCTGGCGCATCCTGCTGTTCTACATCCTGGCGATTTTCGTGATCGGCCTGCTCATTCCGTATACGAACCCGAATCTGATCAGCGGCGACATCGAGAACATCGCGGTCAGTCCGTTCACACTCGTGTTCGAGAAAGCCGGACTAGCATTTGCCGCTTCCGTGATGAACGCAGTCATCCTGACGTCGGTTCTGTCTGCGGGCAACTCCGGCATGTACGCTTCTACGCGTATGATCTTCACCCTGGCACGCGAAGGCAAAGCCCCTCGTTTCCTGGGCAAGCTCGACAGCCGCGGCGTGCCTGTCTTCGCCCTGCTGGCAACGGCAGCGGTCGGCATGTTCGCTTTCCTCGCCTCCCTATTCGGCGACGGGGTCGTCTACATCTGGCTGCTCAACGCTTCCGGTATGTGCGGTTTCATCGCATGGCTCGGAATCGCGCTCAGCCATTACCGCTTCCGGCGCGCCTTCAATCTTCAAGGGCGCAGCCTGCAGGAGCTGCCTTACCGGGCCAAATGGTTCCCGTTCGGCCCGATTTTCGCTCTGTTTATCTGTATCGTGGTTATTCTCGGCCAGAACTACTCCGCTATCTCCGAGAACGGCATAGACTGGCCGGGTCTGATCGCCTCATACATTGGAATCCCGTTGTTCCTCTTCGTATGGCTGGGTTATAAATTCACCAAGAAGACCAAGGTGATTCCGCTGCAAGATTGCAAGTTTGATGAATAGCAGATGTAAGCAAAGAAAGAAGCCAGTCCCGCATAGGCGGGTCTGGCTTCTTTTGTTCGAAGGTGAGGCTGCTTCGTTACATATTCATATTGCCCACGTTCGCTTTAACGACAATCTCGTCAAACTTGGCGCCGGATGACTTGTTCTTAGACAAGATCGTGCCCAGATACGCCCCCAGGAAGCCCAGCGGAATCGAAATAATGCCCGGATTGGTCAGCGGGAAGATCGGATTTCCTACGAAGATCGCCTTGCCCGCTTCCGGGCTCCAGACGCTCGGACTGAGCGCTACGAGAACCAGTGACGAGATTAAGCCGACGAGCATGCCCGTAACGGCGCCTGTGGTGTTGAACCGTCTCCAGAACACCGTGAACAAGATAACCGGCAAGTTGGAGCTTGCTGCGATCGCAAAGGCGACCGAGACCAGGAACGCCACGTTAAGCTTGGATGCGGCAAGAGACAGAATAATCGAAAGAATCGACACGCCCACAGATGCCCAGCGTGCCACCTTCATCTGCTCCGTCTCGCTCGCCTGCCCCTTGCGGAGAATGTGGCTGTAAAAATCATGCGCAAAGGCCGATGCGGCCGACAGAACGAGCCCTGTGACAACGGCCAAGATGGTGGCGAACGCAACGGCGGCAATGAAAGCGAAGAAGAAATCGCCGCCCAGAGCCCGCGCCAGCAGCGGAGCAGCCATGTTGCCGCCCTTATCTTCGGCGATAATGTTGTCATAGCCGACGAAAGCGGCCGCTCCGAAGCCCAGGAACAGCGTCAGCACGTAGAAGATCCCGATGATCCACGTCGCATAAACGACCGAGCTGCGCGCAGTCGGCGCGTCTTTTACCGTGAAGAAACGGATCAGGATGTGCGGCAGGCCGGCGGTACCCAGCACAAGCGCAAGATTAAGCGACAGCGTATCCAGCGGAATTTTATATTTATTGCCCGGGTCCAGGAACTTTTCTTTGAGCGGTGTCGCGGCCTTCAACTGGTCGAACATTTCTGTCAGACTGAAGTTGAATTTCGAGAAAACGACCAGCGACAGGACGAAAGTTCCCCCCATAAGCAAAACAGCCTTAACAATTTGTACCCAGGAGGTGGCTGTCATGCCGCCGAACACGACATAAACCGTCATCAGGAGGCCTACGATCAGGACGGACGTGGTGAAGTCGAGGCCAAGCAGCAGCTTGATCAGGGCCCCCGCTCCGACGAGCTGGGCAATCATGTAAAAGGTCGAGATTGTAATGGTATTCAGAGCGGCCACGCCGCGGATTTTCTTCTCATTGAAGCGGGCGGCAATCATATCCGCCACTGTATATTTCCCCAGGTTTCTCAGCGGTTCGGCAACCAGGTATAGAACGACGAGATACGCCACAAGGAAACCGATACTATAGAAGAAACCGTCAAAACCGGCGAGAGCGATCGTACCTGCAATACCCAGGAAGGATGCGGCCGACATATAGTCTCCTGCGATAGCCATTCCGTTCTGCCATCCCGTCAGACCGCCGCCTGCGGTATAGAATTCTTCCGTTGAATTCGTTTTTTTGGCCGCAAAATAAGTAATTAACAGGGTCAGCGCTACAATCCCCAGAAACAACCAGAATGCCATCAAATTCACTGGACTTCCCTCCAAAAGTAGAAATGAATGCGGATTAGCCTCTCATCTGTTGTTTGATTTCCTGAACCATGACATCGAACTTCGCAGCTCTCCGGGAATAAAGGATGCACAGCACCCAGGTCATAATAAATTGAGCAAACGCAAATACCCAGGCCCACGAAATAGGGCCGATTGCAGGAGTGTTAAGCACGGTAGTGTACGAGGTAAGAACCGGCAGCGTAAAGTAAAACGCAAAGAAAAACAAAGAGAGCGGCAAAATAAACTGCCTTTTTTGTTTCAACAGCTTTTTAAACTGGCTCGACTGCACAATCTGGGTGTAATTAATCTCCTTAGCCTTAGTCCTTTTTTTCATTCACTGCCTCCTCCTATCCTATGTTCAATTAAAGTAAGCGCTTTCAAATGCTCCTTTTTTATTATAAACTAATCTTGACATTTTGTACCAGTTATTTTTTGAGGTATACCCCCCTCCGGCCAAAATCCCTTCCTGTAAACCAACAAGGATAACAGTCGGCATCCTGCTTGGCCCTTTGAGATATAACGAGCCGCACACCCTGTACGATCCAGCCATTGTGGCTCTGCCCCCTGTCTGCAAAAGGTGAACAAAGGGAAATTTCGATGAGATTACGAATATTAACTATAACTCCACCAACATAGGAATGAAGGTGCTCATAATGAATAGTCTTATTGAAGAATCGGTGATACAACTTGCTGAAAAATTTCAGCTGCCGGAACGAATTGTTAACATCGAAGAACTGCCCTGGGTTCCGTTCACGGAGAATCATTCCTGTTATTTCAAACCGCTGCGTTTTGATCTCAGCACAGGAACATGGATTTACTTATTCAAAATTAAGAGTCATCAGGTTTTGGGCAGACATAGACACACTGGCGGATCGGTGATCGGGTATAATATTCACGGTAATTGGAGGTATGAAGGGCGTGAATGGGTGGCTGCTCCAGGCACCTTTATATTTGAGCCGCCTGGCGACATTCATACCTTGATAACAGAAGACGAAGAAGTGGTGACTCTTTTTATATTAGCGGGTTCGCTTCAGTATTTTGATGAGAACAATCAAATTATCGGACAAGATGATATTTATACCGTACTAAAGAAGTATAGAGATTTTTGTGAGTTACACGGGATTCAAATAAGAGATGATCTTATTTATTAGCCGCTAAAACCGGCATTTCCGGCTCCATCCTGGCCTAAAACAGCGGTTTCCGCAATTGTCAAAACGTTTATTCTATGGCAAGATAAAGCGAAGAGAACGATCAACCATAGATAGGAGCACTTGAATTAGCATGAAACCATTGTTTCGACTTCTAACGGAACTCTCATCCCGCAAATGGATCTCCCGGATGACTGGTTCGTTTTCCAAATCCGCTGCCAGCCGTCCGCTCATTCCCTGGTTTGCCAGGACTTACGGTATTCCGGTCGAAGACGCAGAGAAGGCTATCGCGGAATACGCTACCCTTAATGAATTTTTCACCCGTCGCCTGAAACCGGGGCTGCGATTGATCGAACCTGATCCGAGCGCGCTTGTCAGTCCGGTCGATGCCGTTATCACCGGTATGGGACCGGTAGATTCGGGCCAGATGCTTCAAGTGAAGGGGCAGGACTACACGATTGAGGAGCTGCTCAACCGTTCACCGCGCACCATCAACTATGACAGAGGATTTTTCTTCGTGCTCTACTTGAGCCCGACCGACTATCACCGGATTCACTCACCGATTACAGGTGAGGTTCTCGAGAAAGAACACGTTCCCGGCAAAGTATATCCGGTTAACGAATTCGGGCTGCGCCATATGAAACGCGTTCTCAGCCGCAATGAGCGCCTCATCACCGTCATGGAACATGACGCCGGAGAAGTTGCCGTCGTGAAGGTTGGAGCCATGAACGTAAGCAGCATCCAATACGTAGATGCGCTTCCTTCTATCCTGAAAGCCGGCGATGATCTTGCCTACTTCGAATTCGGCTCCACAGTCGTGCTCGTCACGGAGAACGATATCCTGACTCCGCGTACCGATCTCACTGTCGGAAGCAAAGTACGGATGGGAGAACGTCTGGGTACACTGAAGCGTCCGGGTCACTAAGATTTGAAAGGAGTGCCGTCCCTATGTCAATCCCTGGGGCTGTTAAAACCGGCACTGTAAGGCCCTCAGCAGGAGTACCAGTGTCCAATCCGACCGTATACCGGGTGCTGTTCGCCATTAGCCTGGTCCATTTATTCAATGACTCGATTCAGTCGGTCATTCCCGCTATTTATCCGATTCTCAAAGAAAGCATGCAGCTCAATTATTCGCAGATCGGCTGGATCTCGTTCTACTTTAACTTGACGGCATCGATTATGCAGCCGGTAATCGGCATCTATACAGACCGGAAGCCCAAGCCGTACATGCTTCCTCTGGGCATGGCCGCCACGTTCCTCGGCATGCTCCTGCTCGCATACGCGCCGTCCTACGGCTTCGTTCTGCTCGCCGTATCGCTGGTCGGCCTCGGCTCGGCCGCGTTCCATCCGCAGGGCTCCAAGGTCGCGCATCTGGCTGCCGGTTCACGCAAAGGACTCGCCCAGTCGATCTTCCAGGTCGGCGGCAACGCCGGCCAGTCGCTGGCTCCGCTGCTGACCAAGTGGATCTTCATCCCGCTCGGCCAGTTCGGCGCGATCTGGTTCACGCTCGTTGCAGGCGCCGCCATGCTCGTGCAGACCTACATCGCCTTCTGGTACCGGGGTCTGCTCGCAGCAGGCGCCACTACCGCCAAGAAGACCGTCCAGCGCACAATGGACCCGACCAAGCGGAAGCAGATCGTCTCCGCTATTATTGTCCTTGTGTTCCTGGTCTTCGTCCGTTCCTGGTATTCCGCTGCCATGACCAGCTATTACGCGTTCTATTTGCGCGATGTGGTCGGCACCACACTGGAGCAAGCGCAAATCTATATTTTCTTATTCCTTGCAGCTGGAGCACTCGGCACATTCTTCGGCGGTCCGCTTGCAGACCGGTTCGGCCAGAAAACGATCATTCTCGGCTCCATGCTGGGAGGCGCACCGTTAGCTGTACTAATCCCTTATGTAAGCTTGGAATGGGCAGCCATACTGCTGCCGCTGATCGGATTCATCGCCTTCTCCAGTTTCTCCGTCACGGTGGTGTACGCCCAGACCCTCATACCCGGCAAAGTCGGCATGGTCTCCGGACTTATTACCGGATTCGCCTTCGGTATGGGCGGCTTAGGCGCACTCGTGCTGGGCAGTCTGATTGACGTCTACGGCATCAGCCTCATTATGAAGCTCTCCGGCTACCTGCTCATTCTGGGCATTCTGACGCTGCTGCTCCCATCGGACCGCAAACTCAAGGAATGGTCGTCTGAAATCTAGATCCAGCCTTTGCATTACGTATCAGTAAGACCAGACAAGCCGGCACGATTCTCCTGTGCCGGCTTGTTTTGTTGTATGCAAAAATCACCATTGTTCCTCCAGCCGTACCCCCATCCCGGATATATTGTCCAACCTCTTCCTCATACACTAATCTAATCCGAATCTTACTATCTTAAGGGAGGGTTCATGAATGGGGTTTTATATACCGGTGGAACGGGGCGTTAATATTTATGTCGAAGATTTGAATCCGGGCGGGGCGCAGACCGCTTTGTTCATTCACGGGTGGCCGGTCAATCATCAGATGTATGAGTATCAGTTCAATCAGCTCCCCAAAGCGGGAATACGCTGCGTTGCCATCGACCTTCGCGGTTTCGGCAAATCCGACAAACCTTGGGAGGGCTATTCTTACAATCGGCTTGCAGACGATCTGCGAATAGTGATTGACGCCCTCCAGCTGGACAAAATCACGCTGATCGGATTTTCTGTAGGAGGAGCGATCGCCATCCGGTATATGGCCAAACACGCGGGACACCGGATTGAGAGGCTTGCTCTGCTTGGAGCGGCCGCCCCTTCTTTTACACAAAAGCCCGGCTTTCCCCACGGCATGAACCCGGATGAAGTAAACCTGCTTATTCAGGCCTCTTATACGGATCGTCCGCAAATGATCAAGGACTTCGGGAGCCGTTTCTTTGCACGCTACATATCTGTGCCTCTAGAGAACTGGTTCCATAGTCTGGGCCTTGAGGCATCCGGCCATGCAACGGCTATGGTAGCAGCTTCGCTGCGTGATGAAGACCTGCGGCAGGACTTATCCAAGATTACAGTTCCAACCATTATTTTACACGGCCTGCAGGATCAGATCTGTCCTTTTCCTCTAGCGGAGGCTACCCGGGCCGGGATCAGAAATTCTCAGCTCATTCCTTTCCAGTACAGCGGTCATGGCTTGTTTTACTGTGAGGTTGGCAAGGTTAACAAGGAACTGATCCGATTTATTACGATGCAATCAGGAAAATAATAATTTTCCATTATATAGGAACTTTCCGGATGTTTTAGGATTCCGTTCTCATTGTCAAACCTCGTCCTGCCTGATATACTTCATAGACAACTTTCAAGGACGGGGTGTCTTACGTGATCAGAATCGGTTGTTTTCATGCCCATTATTCCAACATTGAATACATTGATAAAGCGCTCAGCTCTTTTAATGTAGAGCTGGTCCATTTCGTAGATCCGGGACTGGACCGGATTAAACAGGATGCCGACTTCTCCGAAGAATTAATTCAGGACAAAATAAAGGCAGCCTTGGATTGGATCTCCCGCTGCCATGTGGATGCTATTTTAATTACGTGTACGTTTTTTACATCGCATTTGCCTGAATCTCTTCCTTACGGGATTCCTGTGATTAAGATCGATGATCCATTGTTCCACAAAATGTGCCAGCTTGACCGGCCGACGACACTTGTATTTACCAACCCGGATACAGTCGAGGGGACGATGCGCCAGCTGACTGCCTATGCGGATAAAGCAGGCAAAGAAATCAGCGTCAAACCCGTTCTTCTCGAGAACACCTTCCAGCTCCTTATGCAGGGCAAGAAGAACGATTATATTGATACGGTTGCACGGGGACTCACTCACATGCTCGAGGAGAATCCGCGTCAGCTGGTATTTACCGCCCAGTTATCCATGGTGCCGGCAGCACAGCGCGCTTCCAAAGATCAGGATTTCTTTATCGGCAATCATCTCGATTCCTTATCTTCCTACCTCAAAGAAGTCCTCAATCTCACGCCTGTCAACGCTTCTCGTAATACCCGCTAAGTTCAAAGACCCCACCGCTTCTCTTATAAAAGGCTTCATCCAGCAGGAACCGGCCGCTATCGGGGATTGTCCAGACAGCGCCGGCAGCTGGATGATAGCTCTCCAGGCGGTCCCATCCGCTGTAGTTCTGCCGGCCGTTCGATTCCATGAGACTGTGGCTCATACCCGGCAAAGGCTGCAGATGCGCAGCAAGCACGCGCGTCCATTCTACCAGCAGCGGGCTAGCCGTCAAATCGGCGCAGAAGCAGGGTACTCCGCGCTCAGATGCAAGCGCTGCCACCTGAATGCTGAGGCTCATTGACTTGGCAGCCGGTTTCAGGGCGATCGCTCCGTATCCGAGGTCCATATAGTGCCGTGCGTCCTCTTCGGACTGGATGCTTTCATCGGCTGCTATACACGCCGGCACATCATCCACCGTTATTTCCCCGCCGCTCAGGAACGGCTCTTCGACCAGCACAACCTTCGGCAGCGAACCGCTGCGTTCCGAATCCTCCAACAGCCGCAGCAGATCATCCTTAGCTTCGTAACGACCGTTAAGGTCGAGATAATAGCGGATAGGCTCCGGCATGTGTGCACGGTCCTCCAGGGAAGTAACCAGCTTGTGGATATGACGGAAACGCTGCATGTCCCAGTTCAGCATATCTTCACTGCCGGACGACCCTTCCGGTGCCGATCCCAGCTTGATCTTAAGCACGGAATATCCGTCCATGAGCAACTCCGTGATTTCCTCGTCACTCGTACCGTAAGCAACTACAGGGACGGTCATGACAGCCGGGGCATCCGGCTTAAGGATGGACGTGCAGGACTCAGGCAGCAGATCAACGAAGCGGGAAGTCCCCTTCTCACGCGCGTACAGCACCCAGGCTGCGAAATCAATCGCTGCAAGCGCATTCAAAACAAAGGTCGGACGAACGGATTCGAACCCTTTATCAGCGAACCAGGTATCCGCTCTCAGCGAGCGAAGCTGCCCGAACAAATCGACCGGATGCTCAAACGTGACCCCTTCCAGACGGGAAGCTGCTTCCTGAGTCCACTCCATCATCAGCCTGTTGGCATCCTGCTCACCCAGAGTCGCCATCAAACGGGTATCGGACCAGAGCGGACTTTGAACACCAACCCCAGTCCCCCTGTATCCTCTGTCGCCTTGCAGCTTAACGATAGGCTGCCAAAGCTCGGTTAACTGTCCCCCCTTGAAACCAAACGGATGAAGCAGCGGTTCCCTGTCCATCTGTACATTTACACCTGTAATAGTAGGCAATCTGTGCACCTCATTTTCCAATCCTGATTCCCGGATATTAGTTCCACCGGTACCCATATCTTAGGAATCCATCATCCGATTTGTCAACAGCCCGCGATTTATCGTAACTTTATAGACAAAGGAACGTATCTTTATCCACACAACCAAAGAGCTAAGATGTGTGCAGCTCACTGCAAGCAAAAGTATTTTCTGCTTGGAAGATTCGCTCTGCTTTTCACCGATCTTTCGGGAGGAACAAGCATCATGAATATGCCGGAGGTATATATGCGCAAGACAGAAGTGATCGGAGGGTTGGTCGATCATAAGCTGCTGCTTAGGAAGTATTTGATTAGTCCAGTTCCTGAAGCCCTCTGGTCCAAACCTTCTTCGTCCGCCCCTCATATGAACAAAAAAACCTCCGCACCTTAAAGCGCGAAGGTTTAATAATCTTACAGCTGAGCGGTCAGCTCCGCAACGAATCGTTCCAGCATGCTGCGGTCCACGGAATCGAACCTGGCCAGCTGAGGGCTGTCGATGTCAAGAACACCGAGCAGCTCATCGTCCTTAACGATCGGCACGACGATCTCTGACCGGGAAGCGGCATCACAAGCAATATGGCCCGGGAACTGCTCCACGTCTTCGATCACCAGCGTCTCGCGCCGCTCTGCAGCCGTTCCGCATACGCCTCTGCCAAGCGGGATGCGGACGCAGGCCGGCAGGCCCTGGAAGGGCCCGAGCACGAGCTGCTCCCCTTCCAGCAAATAAAAACCAACCCAATTTATATCGTGGAGAAATTGGCCGAGCAGCGCCGAAGCGTTCGCCAAGTTCGCAATGCGGCTCGTCTCTCCGTCAATTAGTGCTTTCAACTGCGCGATGACCAGATGATACTGCTCTTCGCGGGTTCCTTCATAAGAAGCGGTTTGAAACAAGAGGATCGCCTGCTTTCGGATGAACTTTGAATCTGGTGCTAATTATAGCATACCCGATCCCCCGCCGGCCGGCTTCTCTCCATTCTCTTCTTCGCCGCGGATATCGGCGCTTTTACGGCGGGCGACTCCCGTCTCGAAAGCAGCCGCTATTACGGCTTCACGTACTTTCTTGGCTACGTGCGTATTGAATACGCTCGGTATTATATAGAATTCGTTCAGTTCGTCATCCGAAACGACCGAAGCAATCGCTTTGGCCGCAGCCAGCTTCATCTGCTCATTCACCCGCGACGCACGGCAGTCCAGCAATCCGCGGAAGAGACCCGGGAAGCAGAGTACGTTATTGATCTGGTTCGGATAGTCGGAACGGCCCGTCGCCATTACTCTTACGTATGGCTCTGCTTCCTCGGGAGAGATTTCCGGCGTAGGGTTCGCCATAGCAAAGACGATCGGATCTGCAGCCATGCTGCGGATATCGTCCACTTTCAGGACACCCGGACCGGACAGCCCGATGAAGATATCCGCATTCACGATAACTTCGGAGAGCTTACCTTTCTCCCCATGAGGATTCGTGTGCCCGGCATACCAGTTCCACGGCTCGTAAGGATACTCTTCTCCGCGGACCAGGGCTCCTGCCCGATCCACGCCGATCACATTCTTCACCCCGGCCGCAAGGAGAATCTTGGTGCAGGCTATACCTGCGGCTCCGATGCCGCACACGACCACCTTGCAATCCTCCAGCTTCTTCCCGGCAACTTTGACCGCGTTCAGGATTCCGGCGAGCAGGACGACCGCCGTGCCATGCTGATCATCATGGAAAACCGGAATATCGAGTTCTTCAATTAACCTTTGTTCAATTTCAAAGCAGCGAGGAGACGAGATATCTTCCAAATTGATACCGCCGAACCCCGGTGCAATCGCTTTCACAATAGAGATGATTTCTTCCGTATCCTGTGTGTTGAGACAGATCGGAAAAGCATCCACCCCAGCCAATTGCTTGAATAGCATAGCTTTACCTTCCATAACCGGCATAGCAGCTTCCGGTCCGATATTCCCCAGACCCAGCACTGCTGTTCCATCCGATACAACCGCTACCGTATTTCTTTTGATGGTGAGCGAGTAAGCCTTGGAAGGATCTTCATGAATAGCCATGCAAACATTTGCGACACCAGGTGTGTACACACGGGACAGATCATCGCGGTTTTTGATCGGTATTTTGGGAGTGGTCTCGATTTTACCGCCCAGATGCAGCAGGAATGTCTGATCGGACACGTTAACTACTTTCACACCGTCCAGCGCGTTCAACGCTTTGATGATAGCGTCGTGCTGAGTCTGATCGCTTACATTAACGGTTACGTCCCGGACCGTAGTCGTCTTCGTGGACCGGTTTACGTCGATTGCCACCACATCTCCGCCTGCATCGCCTATCGTGGTTGCAATTTGCCCAAAATTCGTACGTTCTTTGACGATTTCAAGACGCAAAATAATACTGGTGCCTCCAATAAAACCTGCCATAATCGTATCACTCCTACGGAAGTTTCTTTTAGCCTAACCATCATCGACAAGACCCTGAGAGGCCTGTCTCTATTTCTCATCATAGCATAATTTAGACGAGATTCCTTCCGGTGTACCTTTCTGTTCATAAAAATTACGGAGCACTTCGGCCATCAAAGCCGTCCCTCTGCTAATTTCTGCGGCACTCAAATGGCTGAAGCCCAGACAGGCCGCAGCTCCGGAACCATTGCCGAGATAGGGCGCCGCATCTCGCCAGATCACACCCCGACGCCCGCACTCCGCCATAAAGGCTGCGTAGTCAGAAGGGGCGCCCTTCCACCATCCGAATATGTGGATACCCGCCTCGTTGGGCAGCCACTCGAACGCAGCCGACAATGGCTCCAGCTCTAAGCGGAGCTGTGCCGCTTTGGCTCCGTAGATCCGCTGCATTCGCCGCAAATGCCTTTCATAGGAGCCGCTGTTCATGAAAGCCGCCAGTGCGCGCTGCTCCAGAAGAGCTGCCGGATGAGGCTCATACAGCTTCTTGGCCACTCTGAAGGGCTCTGCCAGCCAGTGCGGCAGCACCACGTAGCCGAGACGGAGCCCGTCGTACATCGTCCGCGAGAACGTGCCGATGAAGACGACACGGTCCTCCCGGTCGAGCGCCTTCAGCGGCTCGATCGGCCGCCCCGCGTAGCGGAACTCGGTGTCATAATCATCTTCGATGATGATGCCACCGCGCTTGCCCGCCCAGCGCAGCAGCTCCTGCCTGCGCGCCAGCGGCAGCTGGACCCCGGTCGGGAACTGCCGGCCGGGGGTGACGAACAACAGCCGGGCTTCCCATGGCTGCGGTACAATCCCCTGTTCGTCGATAACGGCATCGACGGGCACCCCTCCCACGGCTGCCGCGGCCCGCCGCGCTCCGCCGTACCCGGGCGATTCCACGATGACGGGATCGCCCGGGTTCACAAGCAGCTGCATCGTCAGCGCGATCGCCTGCATCGAGCCGTTCACGATCGCGATGCGGTCCGGATCGGCATCGATGCTGCGGGAGCGCCGCAGATGCAGCGAAACCGCCGCGCGCAGCGCAGGATCGCCCAGCGGGTCCTGCAGAGGCCTGCTCGTGTAATCGCTGCTGCGCACCTGCTCGTGCAGGCAGCGGTTCCACGCCTGCCGCGGGAAGGCAGCCGCGTCCGCGCCCGCCAGCTCGAACTCGATGCGCTCTGCGGGAGCAGCACCCGTCTCTTGCAGGCTAGCGCCGACTGGTGCACCTGCATCGCCTGCATGCGCCTTTACCGGCTCACGAATCGCCTCGGCCAGCTTACTTCCCCAAACAGACAGTTCTACCTTATTATTAGAAATAGAAGGAGTTTTGCCCGGTCCACTCCGGTAAGCAACATACGTGCCTTTTCCCGGGACCGCTTCTACAAATCCTTCCGACATTAACATTTCATACACTTGCGTTACCAGTCCCCGGGATACTCCATAGGTGCTTGCGGCCTCTCGGCTGGAGGGCAGTTTGGTCCCGTAAGTGAGCTTCCCCTCAATCATACTGTCCCGGAGCGCATGATAAAGGGCTTCATTTTTATAAGAAAACTGTTGTGCATCCGGGTTAAATGGAATTAAAATTTTCACAGAAACCTCCAATGTCCCGTACATTCCTGTCTGCAGGAACCGTTGTATCTCCTCATTGCCTGTTCTTACCTTCTCACAGCTTCCAGCCAGAAATCAACGCTGAATTGCCAAAGACCATGCATATGCCTTATACTGTGGTCTGATTTGGGGTTCTGAGTACGAATCCTTATAAAGAACAGCCAAGGCTCCCGGCTCACATAAGCTTGATTCGATCAGGTCTGCTCGCGGGTAAACAGATACGACCGTCTGCCTGGCTTACTTCTTCTTAGTTACCGGGTGGCGGTTTCTGTTTGGAAACGGCTGCAAAGAAAGGAAATACGTCTGATGATTTTCTCTGGGTTACGGTTTAAAATACGATCGGCTGCGGACAGAATCCTTCTCTTATGGAGAAAGAGCGTCACAAAATCTCCGCGTCTTATACAAATGTATTCGCTGTTTGCCTGGGTCGCGCTTGCCGCTTTCATTCTCTCTTTCTTTTTAATGAAGGAGAGCCGGCTCATACTTTTCCAGGCACTCGCCGCATTCTACGTCATTTGGCAGCTATGGATCTTAGCCCGTTCCAAAACACTCAGCTGGGGCGCCTACGCAGGATTCCTGCTTATAGGAGCATGGATTATTGCCCCGCTGAACACGATGCTCGTCTCCGTCATCTTCGTGCCGCTGGATGCGGCTGCATTCGCCAGATGGAATGCAGCGCTCGTTGCACCGATTACGGAGGAGATGATGAAGCTGTCTCCGCTTCTGTTGTTCCTGTGGATTTCCCGCAGAGCCACGTCTTTAAGTCTGACCGATTATGCACTGATCGGCGGAGCAACCGGGGCTGGTTTTCAGTGGGTCGAGGAAACCTTGATGAGACTGCAAGCCAATGCCGGACTGCTTAATCAGGATGAAGCTTCCGGCGGCTATCTGGTCTGGAAGATCCTTCGCTTTCTTCCTTCCGCCGATCAGGAGCTTGCCCTGTCCTGGGCCGGACACGCGGCAGCTACAGCGCTATGCGCACTGGGCATCGGTTTCGCCGTCCGGTTACGCCGGACCATCGGCTCATCGGCTTATGCGCTTCCCGTATTTCTGCTGCTATGGGCCATTGCCGATCACGCCGTACATAACGGCAGTCAGACTATATGGCTGAATGGACTGCATACGACACTCGGCAGCGGGTCTTCCATGAAAATCCTGTTCGTGCTGATGTTTATTGCCGCAATTATCCGGGATTATTATGATCTCAACCGTGTCCGAAACGGCCTGACGCTGCTTCCTGATGAGACGCGTCTGAAGCCGTCCGGTGAAATTTACCGATCTGCGAAGGCATTTCTTGACGGGCCTGAACGTTATATCAGTCTGATTCATTTCTACCGGACCCGCCGCAGGTTAGCTTTCACCCTGCTCTATGGCCAAAAAGAAGCCAAAAGGCGCCTCGGGGAGCTTCAAGACCGGATGAATACTCTGCAGTCCCTCGCTTCTGTCACCGGGGTCATCCTCTTAGGTACGGTTAGTCTTACAGCGGCTGGAATGGCATTCTTGGAAGCGGCAGCCGCCGGATCGGGCGCTTCAGGAACAGCTTGTGTGTCCTGTCTGCAAAGCGCAGGCTCCATCTGGTGGGACAGTCAGTCAGGATGGGCCAAGTTAGCCTTCTTCTTCGGCGCGTTCATCCTATCCTGCTCCTTCTTCCCTTTCTGGAGTACGGCTGGAAGAGCATTCGCAGGAGGAAGGGCAACTTCTATTAAGAGCACCGGGGCTGCGGAAGGCGCTTCTTTTTCACTTTCCGGCGGGCTTGACTACTTGCTGAATCATTCCCCTGCACATGCAGCCGCCCTGGCTCTTAAGCAAGGAATGAAACGGCTCCAGCAGTCTCTTCATCGTGATGAGACTGCGGGTACAGCATCTTCCATGAGCAGTGAATTCGAAAAGGATCAGAGAGATGAAACGGAGGAACCTCAGGAAGAGGGGGGAACCCCTCCGACTAAAGAAAAAGAGAACGCATCGCCCGCTCCTGAACATGTTCTCCGTTTCACAACGGATCTTACCCGCAGTCATGTCCATGATGGCGGAATCACGCCTCCTGACTCCGCCTCCCCTTTCCGGGGGAAATGGAATTTTCAAGGCCTGCACAACTGGGCGGAGCTGATTCACGTGCTGGAACGTGACAGCTACACGCTTCTTACAGTAGAAGAATTACCGGAGAACGGAATCCGCAAGGTAGCGGTCCAGAGGACCGCGGATAACCCCCTGACGGGCGAAATTTTCTCTTCCGTCACCTACAGCAAAACGATCTATCCCAAGCATTACACCTCTGCTGAGATTGATCTGCTTGGTGAACGCGCCCTTAACAAATCTATTCTGGGCAATCGGCTGGAAGCCTTAACCGATCCCAAGGGTCAACTTCTCACCTATCTCTTCCGGGAAGAAGTTGTCGGACCGGACGGCAAGATCATCGGCGTTGCAGGCAGAGTTCAGCCGGATGCGCAGGGAAATCTGGCGGCTATTCATTCTCACTGCCCGTACAACCATCGTAAATCCGTGTCGTTCAGGGAAATCTCCAGTACGGATTACTAATGGCCGCTTCGGCTGCACGATAGCTGGGCGCCCAATCAATAAGCTTGTAGCTTACAGTAATCAGCTGTGCCCGTGCTAATGGAAAGGAGTGCAAGGATGGAAACGAACATAGAGCTGCTTCGTCATCTTGCTCAAATCCACCGCCCCATTGATCCAGAAGCGGATGAAATGTGGCATTATATGATCCTCAACATGGAAGAGGATGCTCTGGACCCTGACGCTCTCCGCTCTGTAGCTGATGCTATGGAGCGCGAGTCTAACCGCGGAATCGGCTTTCGCGAGATCCAGTTTGAGCGCGTTACCGAACATCCCGAACTGATCGAGATGGAATACTACGAAGTGAATCTGGTCTGCTCACGGGAATCGCTTGCTGCGCATATCCGTAAAGTTCTTCTGCTCTACGATGCAGCAATGGAGTCCTGACCGATCTTCATTTCCGCATTTCCCCGCTGCCTGTAATCAGGCAGCGTTTTTTTTAATTAACGAAGTGACGCAATCGGGCTATCAGTGCTATAATAGTTGCTAAAAGAAATTCCAAAACCCCGGAAGGATGGAACGGAATGAATCCCCTTGCTAAGCAGTTAAATGAAACGATCGAGAAAGAAAATCCCTATGTGTACGCTATGCTGTCTTCACTAGGCAAGCAGATCTATTTCCCTAAAGTAGGCATTCTGAGCCAATCGGCCGAAGCCAAAGCCAAAGCCGGGAAATACAACGCGACAATCGGCACCGCAATTGAGAACGGCCAGCCCATGCACTTGAAGGTTATTCAGGACACGCTGTCCGCGTATGATCCCAAAGACATTTATGAATATGCGCCCCCAGCCGGCAAACCGGCTTTGCGTACCGCTTGGCGCAGCAAAATGATAGATGAAAACCCTTCGCTCGCCGGTAAAACATTCGGTGTGCCGATTGTGACCAATGCGCTGACACACGGTCTGAGCATCGCCGCCGACCTGTTCGTAGACGCTGGCGACAGTGTCATCATCCCGGATAAGAACTGGGAGAATTACGAGCTGACTTTCGGAATCCGCCGCGGCGCCGAAATGGTCTATTACCCGCTCTACAACGAGGAAGGTACCTTCAACGCCGACGGTCTCCGCGCGGCTCTCTTTGCCCAGCAGGGCAAAGGCAAAGCGTTTGTCGTGCTGAACTTCCCGAACAATCCGACGGGCTACACACCGAACCAGCAAGAAGGCAATGAGATCGTGTCTGCCATCCGCGAAGCGGCAGAAGCAGGCATCAACGTGGTCGTCGTAACGGACGATGCGTATTTCGGCTTATTCTTCGAGGATTCCCTGCAGGAATCTCTGTTCGGCCAGCTTTCCGATCTGCATGAGCGGGTGCTCGCTGTCAAAGTCGACGGCGCTACCAAAGAAGAGTATGTCTGGGGCTTCCGCGTCGGCTTCATCACTTATGCAGGTAAGAATGAAGCAATCCTGAGCGCTCTGGAGCAGAAGACGATGGGCATTATCCGTGCTGCCATCTCCTCCTGCTCGCACCCTGCTCAAACCTTCGTTCTGCGTGCACTGAACTCACCTGAGTTCCATGAGCAGAAGATGGAGAAATTCGAGATCATGAAGGGCCGCGCCAATAAAGTCAAAGCTGTACTCGACAGCGGCAGGTTCGACGAGTCTTGGGGCTACTACCCGTTCAATTCCGGCTACTTCATGTGCCTGAAGCTCAAGACCGTTCATGCGGAAGACCTCCGTCAGCGCCTGCTTGAGGCTTACGGCGTCGGCACGATTGCGCTGAGCGATACAGACCTGCGCGTAGCGTTCTCCTGTATCGAGGAAGAGAATATCGAAGATTTGTTTAACCTGATTCACCAAGGCGTGGAAGATTTGGAGAAAGCCGCGGTTAAATAAACAGCTCATCATACAAGGAGCACGTCCTCTGGTTTTCATACCAGAGGACGTGCTCCTGCTCTTTTACTAGTGGGATAAGTATAACGTGCCTTTCTATCTCTATCTCTATCTACTATGAATAGAAACAAATTTGCGGCATCCTGCCTTCTCTTATTGCAAGACCCTCCGCCGTCCTATTGACCTACAATTCATGTACGTTCACTTCACTGCAGATCAGAAAACGGGCATTGGGCCCCGCCTGGCCGATTCCACGGGAGATATAGAACATTCCGCCCGCTCCTGTATGAAGTCCCTTGTAAATGCCGCTGGCAGCCAGCGGGCCTTTATCGATAAACCGGAACAGAAAAGGGATATTAAACTGCATCCCATGGAAATGCCCCGCCATCAAATACGTGTACTTGCGTTTCATGGCAAGAACCAGATTCGGATCGTGCGTCAGTACCACAACGGGTTTCGTCCGGTCTGTTACGTGCCTGAAGGCTTTGGATACCCTGCTTTTGTTGCTGTCATAATCATCAATGCCGACGATATAGAAGCTTCCGGTATTCACCGATTCGTTGCAGAGCACGCGGATCCCTGCTTGCTCCAGAATCTCCACAAGTTCCTGGAGCTCTTCCCTGCGCAGCCGGTGATCGTGGTTGCCCAGCACGGCAAAAGCCGGAATGCCATGTGATCCGATAGCCTCCGCATAGCGTCGTACCTTGTTCAAATGCATGGATTTTCTCGTGAAATCGCCCGTCAGAACCAGGTAATCCGGCTGTTCTTCATGAATGACCCTGGAAATTCTACCCGGGCGAATCCGGAGCTTCTCCACATGAAGATCACTAATTTGAAGCACCTTAATTCCCAGATGCTGATTACAACGAATACGCTCTACTTTGAGCCACTGGGTAGGAAAAATCAGGAGGAAATAAATTACGGCGGCGGTTAAAAGGAACCCTGCATATACATAGATCATTTCCGTCATCCTGTTCATAAAGGGGATTCCTTCACCATAGAACACGTTCACGCAAACGTCAACTATGAAGCGGCTGTCGGCATTAATAAAGCCTTGTCCAGACACAGGAATGCCATCCCCGCCTGCCTTGTACATTTAACTATTCGCGGCTATAATGGAAGAACATAATGGTAGTTTATACCTACTTGATAGAGGGAAGGAGGATGTAGAGATGAAACGTTGGGTTTTTGCTATCATAACGGTTGCGGCATTGGTATACTCATCTGGATTGGCCTACCCATGGGGTCCATGAGTCACTAAGAGGAGCGAGGCTGAGCCTGGTTCCTTTTTTTATTTTTGGAGGATACTATGATTACTTTCATCTTGTTGGCCGTCATTCTGACGGTCTCGCTGCGGAGAAACCCTCTTACCCTTATTGAAAATGTCAGCTTTAAATGGCCTTACCTGCTGCTGGGAAGCTTCGCCGCCCAACTGTTGATTTTCTTCGTCACAACGCAGACAAACCGGACTTACCCCTACTTGACCGAAATCGCCATCGGTGCTGCCGTTCTGTTTCTATGGTTGAACCGGCGCATTCCGGGGGTCGCTTTTATTTTCATTGGTGCCCTGTGGAACTTGACAGCACTTGTGATTCACGGCGGCCTCATGCCTGTGTCAGAGTCTGCACTTCAAATGGCGGGCTTATCCGGGCTACCTGAACTTGAACCGCGGCATCAGCTCATGTCTACCTCTTCTTTTGGATGGATGGGCGATTGGATTCCTTTCATCCGCAGAGTATTCAGCATCGGAGATCTCTGGATTGGAGCCGGCATTATCTGGTTCCTGGCCGGTAATTCGTTAAAGAGGGAAAAGAATGAAGGATAAAAACACCTATACTTCCCTGCTCGCAGTTGTCGGGGTCGCTGCGCTCGTCCTGGCGGCTGTTTTTATAGCAGAAGGAGCCTATGACCTGAAAATCCTGCTGCCGGTCGCCTTTATGGTCATCGCCTTCGAGCTTATGCCGATCAAGATGCCCAGCGGCGCTTATTACAGCGGAGTCACCATCGGCTTTACCATCGCGCTGTTCAAAATGGGTTTATGCGCCGGTTCCTTCTTTATTACACTGAACACGGCTACCTTTTTTGTTATGCAGACAAGGCCTTTTCTGAAAATCCGCTGGTTCCGTTTTTTCACGACGCTTGGGATGTATTTCATCAGTTTGCTCGCCGCTTGGGGAGTAATTACCCTGACGGAGCGTGTCCCGCTGCTGGTCTCTATCATTGGTGCATTCCTGGCCTTCGAGGGCGTCAATCTGCTGCTGCGTACCGGCATTATCCGGTCGATCACACAGGCTCCCGTTCCTGCCGGCAAAATGATTTATGAAGCAAGGAGCCTTCAGCTCGGGATTATCATTGCATCCATTGTGCTTTATAAAATGCTGCTGCAGACCACTTATGAACTTTTTATCGTTGAACTCGTATTCACCGTCGTCGCGATTAAAATCATCCATTATTTTGTAGCCGGTTACGTCAAGCAAATTGACATCATCGAAGAGAGCAATCAGCGTTACAAAAGGATGGCCTATTATGATTCGGTAACCGGACTGCCCAACCGCGCGCTTTTCAACGAACGGCTGACAGACCACATTAACGAGGCAGAGCTTAACAACTCCAAGGTCGGACTTCTATTCCTCGATTTGGACCAGTTTAAAACGATTAATGACACCATGGGCCACTTAAGCGGGGACGTACTGCTCACTCAGGTTGCAGACAGATTACGGACCTGCATCGATGAAAGATATACCGTATCCAGGCTGGGGGGCGATGAATTTACGATAATCATTCAGGATATTGAAGAATCGGAGGCATGCATTCAAGCGGCTGAAACGATTCTGAAAGCCCTGAAGAAGAGGTTCTTGTTAAATGGAAAAGAAACCTTTATGACCCCGAGCATCGGAATCAGTTTGTACCCTGATCACGGAACTGACGCGGAGCAGCTGCTCAAAAATGCAGATACCGCTATGTATAAAGCCAAAGAATTCGGCGGAAACACCTATACCGTTTTCGTCCCTGACCATCAGGAAGCTGTCGAGAAAAAGCTGGTTTTACAGAGAAACCTGCGCACTGCGCTGGAACGGGACGAATTCTATCTACTGTATCAGCCTCAACTGGACCTTAAAAGCGGTACCGTGCAAGGGATTGAAGCTCTAATCCGCTGGAACAATGAAGAACTTGGCGAGGTTGCGCCTGCTGAATTTATCCCGCTTGCAGAAGGAAGCCGGCTCATTCTATCAATCGGAGAATGGGTTCTCCGTACCGCATGCGCCCAGAATAGGGCCTGGCAGGAGGAAGGATTTCCTCCTGTTAACATCTCTGTGAATTTGTCCTCTGTTCAATTCCAGAGCGAAGAACTGCCGGTAACGATCCAGCGCATTCTTCAGGAAACCGCACTGGATCCTAAGTGGGTCACGCTTGAAATCACCGAGAGCCTGCTCCTGCAGAGCAGATCGCGTACCATGCGGATGTTAAATGAGCTGAAAGCGACGGGAGTCAGCATTGCTATCGACGATTTCGGAGTGGGATATTCTTCTCTGAGCTATTTGAAGGATTATCCCTTTGACTGTCTTAAGATCGACAAATCGTTTATTCAGCACATGAACGAAGAACAGGGAGACGAGCTGATTGTCCGCACGGTCATCGGTTTGGCACACGGTCTGAATATGACGGTTATTGCGGAAGGAGTCGAGAGCGAAGAACAGCTCCACTACCTTCATCAGCAGAGCTGTGACAGCATTCAAGGCTTTCTGATCAGCAAACCGATTTCTCCCGATCAGCTCAGTAAACAATTATGGGTGGATCAGTCACTGGGCCGCAAGCTGCATTGACCGGTGCACTCAAGTCATTAATCCTCTCTATAAACTAAACCCATACCTTGAATAAGGTATAAGCAGACAGAGAAGCCCTCCCGGATACTAATCATCCGGGAGGGCTTCTCTGTGCTTCTTGCCGGGTTACTCAACCTGGCTTATCAGCTGTACCAACCTGATCAATACAATGAGGACCCCGGCAGTACATGCGCAGCTGCGGCTTTAAGAGATGAAGCCCGCTGCCTGTTCCCATGGGGATCGTTTACTTGATAACGATAGATTGGACGGTTTTGTCTTTGCCTTTCAGTTCAACCACGGTTGGCGGAACCAGCTTGTTGACATCACCTTGGATGGAGACGTTCGAGGCCACCTGATAAGTGGATTTCTGAACGGATCCATTCACATTCGTTGTGACCGTAATCGTCGCAATCCGCCCTTCTTTATTCAGGGTCATCGAATCGAAGAATCCGGTTGTAAGCAGCGTTCGGTCGGCCTCAGCCGCTTTGGTCACCTCAATGAATACAACCGTATTGTTATACGAGCGCAGCTTAACCGTATCGCCATTCTGCAGCGCAGAGGCGTTTACTTTGGATCCGTTGCGGTATACAAAAGCGTCGGGATGAAGCACATACGTCTTCAGCGTCCCGTTCTGGTCAAGGACCAGCGTGTTCTGGCTTACCGTTCCCGCTACTTTACCGACAGCGGTGTTCGGGTCCTTGTCAGGAATCTGAGTATCCGTACGGTCCAGAAGTGCGGCAAGCTGAGCGCGCGTTACAGGTGTGTTCGGACGGAATGTGTTGTCTTCGAATCCGTCAATCAGCCCTTTCTCGACAGCAACGGCCACATAACCGACGGCTCCTGCCGGGATCTGCTTCGCATCTTTGAAAGAGAGCTTCGTGTTTACTTTGGCTTTGGCTTCTGCATCAAGCTTCATAGCCTTGACGAGCAGAATCGTTGCCCAGAGGCGGTCGGCAGGCTTCGATGGCTGAACCATATCGTCACTTTCGGTAAACAAATCGTTCTCCAGTGCAACCGATACATATCCTACTGCCCAGCCGGGAATTTTATCCGCATCCTTGAAATTCAGCTTAGTATTCTTCTCTTGATCGGATTCCGCCTGATCACGCAGCCCCATTAAACGAACGGCTGCTGTAATCGCCTCAATGCGGGTGATCGTATTGCGCGGCTTGAATGAACCGTCTTCATAGCCTTCAAATACACGCTTGGAAGCCAGGCTGGCTATATATTTGAGCGCCCATTCCACGTCGCTTCCCTTTAGGTCGTCGAAGTCCAGCTTGAGATCGTCGTCATCATGCTTATCCCCGCGCTTCTCCTCTTTCCAGTCTTTGCTGCGGTCCTTATCTTTCTCTCTATTTTCATGTCTCTCATGTCCGTTGTCACGATCTTTCCCATCGGCAAATGCTGCCGAGCCTCCTCCAAGCGCAACCGCCAGTACAAGCGTCGATGCAATCGTTTGTTTCAACTTCAACTTTTTCATCCGCAAAACACTCCTTTGTTGTTAGTAGACCCGGGTCCTGGCCTGGACCGGAAGAACCGTTTAACGCTTCGCGAAGTTGTTCGGTTTATACTATAGCAATTCTGCCGGGAGCTTCAATTTGGGGGGGTCAAGAGGACATGCTTGGTAAAAATAAGCAATCCCTCCCTTTTTTCGCATAAAAAAGTCTCACTCTACAAAAGAGTGAGACCGATAATGACATAAGCCGGATCAAACCGGACACCGCTAATATGAACGGCCCGGGGCAAATAAGATTCGAGCGGAAGATCTATCGGGGATACGGTAACAAGACTTAACGGCACGTCGATATCACGTATCTTGGTGCCCGTATGGGTTACACGAAGCTGGCTTCCCGTCCAATCCAGCTTAAACAGCATCGCAGCTCCAACCGGAACCCGGTCCTTCCACACCAAATTAACATTGGCTGTCAGGTCCTGCCCGTTCAAGCGGAATTCCGCGCCTGTTATCTTAACATCAGGATTCGGAAGCGTCGCTTCTGCAATTCCTTTCTTGCCGAGTTGATTAATTTCATATTCGGACAGCCGAACCTCCGGCTTTTTGGTTCGCAGCAGGTCAATCGCCTGACTTTCGAGCGATATTTCCTTGTAATTCAAATTAAGCGGCTGCTGCGGCTTTATATACGTAAGCAGCCCCCAGCCCGCCAGCGCGAGCAATAAGGCCAGAATCAGCAGGGTAATCACGGTCCGCCGGATAACTTTCATAGTAACCCTCCTTGGAGTATGGAGTCTGCTAGCTTTACTTACCCCCAGTAAAGGAAATCAAAAAGCCGGTTCTTCATGAACCGGCTGTTGTCTGGTCTAGGATGTGTTTACCGGTTTGCAGCGGCAAACAAGTCAGCCTTCGCTGCCTTCTTCCTGCTGCTTTGCTTTCAGCCACTTAGGTGCGCCCTTGTTCTTGCGCTCCTTCGCAGTCTCCGGCTTCCGTCCGCCAGCCTTCCTGGACGGCTGCTGCACGTTAGACGGCGCCCCAGGCTTGTCCTGGCGGCGGCGTTGCGCTCCTCCGCTTCCAGCAGCCGTACCCGCGCCGCGCCCTGCGCCGCTGCGGCTCTCACCGGCGCGCTCGGAAGCGCCGCCAGCGCGCCCCCCGCCTGTGCGGGCCGCTCCGCGGCCTGCTTCACTGCTGCCGCGGAGCGGCCGCTCGCCTTCGGCAGGGCTCCGGCTTCCGGCATCACGCGGGCCGGACGTACGGGCGCCGAAGCCGCCGCTGCGCGGAGCATCCTGGCTCTCGCTGCGGCGGAAACCTCCGCCGCGCGGCGCTTCGCCCGCGTCTACCACCTTGCCCTCATACATCTCCTTCTCATCAATGGAGATGCGGAGCGACTTGCGGAACTTGCTGATGATGAAGCGTTCCTTGGGCGCTACGATCGAAATGACCGTTCCGCTGCGTCCCATCCGCCCGGTACGTCCGGCGCGGTGCAGATAGGATTCCGCATTCAGCGGCATATCCAAGTTAATGACGTGAGTTACCTGGTCAATATCCAGTCCACGTGCCGCTACATCCGTCGCAAGCAGCAGCTGGAACTTGCCGTCGCGGAAAGACTGCATCACATTCGCCCGCTGCTGCTTACCCGCTTCGCCGTACAAGGCATCTACGGACAAGCCGAGATGCTGCAGTTTGGACACGACGTCTGAGACATCTGCGGTTGCGTTGACAAACACCATTGCCTTCGGCGGATTGTACAGACGCACAATTCTTCGCAGCGTATCAATCTTATCCCTCGCTTCGCAATTAAACGACAGATGCTCCAGCGTCGAAGCCGTCCGCTGATCCGGATTAATACGGATTTCAACGGGATCTGTCATCCAGGCATCTGCCGCTTCCGTAATCTCTGACGGAATAGTTGCCGAGAAGAAGAGCGATTGAGTGGAGCGCTGCAGCGCTTTGAAGATCGAATATACTTCCTTCATAGAACCGAGCTCGAACACATGATCCACTTCATCCACGACAAGCGTAGATACTTTATGCACATTTAACTTCCGTGCTTTAATCAGCTCATTGATTCTGCCCGGCGTCCCCACCACAAGATGCGGGGAGCTCTGCTTCAGCTTCTCGAGCTGCCGCGAAAGCGCCGCACCGCCAATCAGAGCCTGGCAGCGGACCCTGCCATCGCCGATCAGATCCTCGGCGACTCTCATGATCTGCATCCCGAGCTCCCGCGTTGGCACGATGATCATCGCCTGTACATGCTTAGCGGCAGGATCTATCTTCTGCAAGATGGGCAGCAGGAATGCCAATGTCTTGCCCGTACCTGTCTGCGACTGCACGATAGCGTCCCGGCCCCCGAGAATAACCGGGATCGATTCGGCCTGCACAGCAGTCGGCTGGCCGATTCCCCGCTCTCCCAATTTCACCGTCCAAGCGGGATCTATCTGCAGCTGTTCAAAAGTGTCGTACATGAAAAACCTCTTTTCTGTTCACCGTTGTTGTTTGTCTTCATTATACGTTACGAAGCGTTCCTGAACAAATTCCTTTCACCCAAACGCCAAAAGGATGGACTCTTACGGCTTAATGAAAGCCTGGCCCATCCCCTTATCCGGGATCAAAATTTCAGTCTCTATCACTTTGAAAATCCCATTCCTCCAGCAGCTTCTGCCGGATCGCTTCCCTCGCCCGGTAAAGACGCTGCCGGATTACACCCTCCGTTACATTCATTTCCTCCGCCATTTCTTTATAGGACATATTCTGAAGCCACTTCATAGCCAGAATCTGCCGATAAGCGGGCGTGAGCTGATTAACGTAATGAATGATCGCTTCCTGCATGAGCTTCAGCTCAACTTCTTTCTCAAGCGGGGTTGCTCCCGTTTCATAGGCCGGGGCGCTTTCGCGGACAGTGAGCGTAATTTCCGAATCGAGTTCATTGCGGTTGCGCTTATGCTTCTGCAAGTAGTTCAGCGTCACATTGCGGGTCAGCTTCTTCAGCCAGCTCTCGTACTTATCGGTTTCTTTAAGCTGCGGAGCTTTGCGGATCGCTCTCAGGAACGACTCCTGAATAATATCTTCCACCAAATTATGATCCTGCAAAATGAAATAAATGGATGGATACACCATGACGTGAAATTCCTTATATATTTTCTCCTGGAGAGCATTATCCAGTTCATAGTAGTTCGATGTAAACAAATGAATCATGTGCTTGGACATGAGACATCCCCCTTATGTAAACCAATATTTCCTAAAACTCATATTAGGCTATCACAAGGGAGTTAACAATATTAAACTGCAAAATAATTGATTATTATCACAGAAAATAATAAAAAACTGCGATTCTGTATGTTTTCTCCACGAAAATGGCTCCAAACGAATATTCAGGAGGAACAAGAACCTTTTAAGGAAGTTGTTTTTTGAAGATTGATTCCTTCTAATAAGAAAATAAAGGAAATTATTTCCCGTATTTATCCACTACTAATTTTTACATTTCCTTACGTTTTTCCTGAATCCACTGAAAAACTTCATCCAGCGCTTTTTCGTCCATTTCTCTCGGGAAACGGTGCTCCAATCCTTCGTAGAATAACTGCGTGTAATCTTTATCCGCCCTTTGGAGTGCATCCGCAAGCTTATGCGCATGCGAAATAAGGACCATCGGGTCCGCAGTGCCGTGCACAATCAGAACCGGAGTATCGATACGATCGGCCCAGCGCGACGGGGAGCGCCTGATGTATTCATCCGCCTGCTTAAGAGGGTGACCCACCACGCGTTTGAGCATACGCCGTAAATCTACCCGCTCCTCGTAGGTGTCATGGAGATCGCTGACCCCGCCCCATACCACGACCGGACCGACATCCTCGCAGTCTCTTGCAGTGAGAAGCGCCATGATCGCGCCGCGTGAAAACCCGATCAGCGCGATCCGCTCCGGTGCCACTTCCGGTAGCTTCCTCAGCATCAGCAGCGCATGGTATACATCATAGCGGTCTTCGCCCGCGAAGTCTTCCCGGCCCTCGCCTCCTTCATTGCCTCGATAGAACGGGGCAAAGACAACATGCCCCCTCCGCGCCATGGAGATCACGCGGCGAATCCGGACCATCCCGACGCCGCGGATTCCTCCCCGGCAATAGATAACGGCAGGAAGCGGCCCCTGCCCTTCAGGAACGGCGAGATAGCCTTTTACACGAAGCCCTTGCGCCGCATAAGTTACGATATAGAGCGACACATTCCGTGCATGGCGGGACAGCAGCTGACGATCCAGCAGTTGTCCGTCTTTGAGCTTGTCCGACTGTGGTGCTGGTGTGTGTGCTGCCGGGGAGAGCGTACTTATTTTTTTGCCGGATTGGATAGAATCAGACATAATGAAATTTGACCTCCTTATACCTCGGGATCGAACCCTAACTTGGCAACTTCTCTTATTTTCATTCCAAAAGGAAATTAATATGAATGCGAAACATCTGTCCACTGCTCTTTGCTGCCCGAACATCAAACCTGGTAAGAGCCTTCCGCATTAACATAAAGCCTGGAAGCCTCCTGCGAATCATAGGAAGCGCGTTGAGTGTGTTACAAGGTCTGTCCAACCACACAGATAACCTGAATAAAATGACCGCGCATCAGCCACAATAAACCGGAAATCCCTAATTAAGGAGCGAAGCACAATGGCTAAAATCGCAGTTGAGGAAAGTTTAACAAGCATTAAACAGGCGCTGGCGGACAACGGGTATGAGGTTACTTCCATCGAACAGTCCCAGGACGCAGCATGTCTGGTGATTTCCGGTCAGGACCAGAACATTATGGGCATCACCGCTGCCACTACCCCCGCTCCCGTCATCAGCGCTCACGGACTAACGGACGAGGAAATCGTACAGGCTGTTAATAAACAGACTGGTCTGCAGAGCTACTGAAGCGGAAAAGGTGTACAGAGGATTCTAAAACCTCTGCCGGATATACAAAAAAAAGCGATTCTCCGGACTTACGGGGAGCCGCTTTTTTATTCTTATTTTTTGTTCAGCAGACGTTGTGCGGACTTGTCCAGCAATCTGGGAAATAACGAGTACAGCTTCGTTCCCAGTCCTGCGATGAAGGGAAGGTCAATCTCCGCCTTGTTCTTCTCAATGGTCCGGACAATAGCTGCCGCAACGCGCTCAGGTTTGAGCATAAACCAGCTCACATTCTTAACATAGGTGCCGCTGGGGTCCGCACGGTCAAAGAACGGCGTATCGATAGGTCCGGGATTAACCGCGCTTATATTCACTCCGCTTCCTGCAAGCTCCTGCCGCAGAGAGTTGGTCATGCCCAAGACGGCATGTTTGGTGGCGGAGTACCCCGATGATTTGGCGGAGCCCATCTTGCCTGCCATAGACGCTATATTCACAATATGACCGGAGCGGGCTTGCAGCATCCCAGGCAGTACGGCTTTGGTGCAGCGGACAATTCCGAAGTAATTCACGTCCATCATCTCTTCGAAGCTTGCCAGAGGTGCATCGGTGAATTTCTCAAACAAGCCGAAACCTGCATTATTTATGAGGATATGGATTTGTCCATACGCCTGCTCCACTTCGGCGAACACACGCCGGACAGCTTCCGCGTCCGTTACATCGAGACTGTATGCCCTGCAGCCGCCTCCCAGCTCCTCCGCCAGCTTTTCCAACTTATCCGTCGAACGGGCCATAAGAACAGGCACAGCTCCGCGCTGTGACAGCAGGCGCGCCGTCTGGGCACCGATGCCGCTTGACGCTCCCGTAATGACGACGACTTTCCCCTGAATGTTCATCCTATCCGCTCCATCCGTAGTTTTTCGTAAATCCAGTATACCTTACCTCTGTAATGCGATTCAAAATGAGGGAGGCCGAACATCCCGGGCGGCATTCCATTTTCTCTTCGGGTAATGAACCGTGCTGACGGTCAACCATTTCCTTCCTTACAAAAAGAAAAAAACGGAGTGCTTCCCCTTGAAGCGTTCCGTTTTGCCTTTTACTAGCCCTCAGACATCGACATCATACGAGGAGCACTTGAATATCCAGTTCGCCGATCCCGTCCATCAATAGAGGAACGGTAAGAGCTTTGGCAGCATCTGTGAGCTGGGGATCAGTGTCCCTGATAACCTTGGGCGGGGTAATATCTACCCGGATCCCCTGGTTGTACAAGATCGTGCTCGCATTGCCGCTGATCATGTTACCGAGTTCGGAGATTGCACTCTGGCCCATCTCGTCCATTTCGGTGAGCACGAACCCTCCCATCATGGCGGACACCATGCGCAAAGCGGTGCTTTCCTCTAATCCAAACCGGATGTCCCCCTGCATTTGACCGGTCATCCCGATATGAATCCATACGTAGCGTTCGATGAAGATAACTTCTTTGACTGACAGTTTGCCGGTAGTCGGACGAACATTCGCGACCTGCTCAATAACGATTAGCGCGGACTCCAAAAAAGGATTGATGTACTCCGCTTTCATGTGTCATTTATCCCCTTTGTTTACGAATTGTAACGAAATGGATACTGGGTGCTTTCCAGGAAAATCAGGAGACATTGTCGATGGCTACGCTCTCCAGATCATCTTCCAGAACCGACCATTTACATGTTTCTACATTATAGCGAAAAAATCCTCCGGCGTATACTTCTTTCGTCCTACGGTTTTCACAAAAGCACAACTAAGGTCCTATGAGCTTCTGTTACTCCGCCTAATAACAAGCAATGATAAGCGCAAATTAAACTTATCCCTTATGCTTGTAGGCCAAAAGTTCCTTTGATACGATAGATCATGAGGTGAACACGCACATGACTGCATTTTTGATTGATCTTGATGGAACACTTTACAAAGGCCGCCAGCGTATTGAGGGGGCCGACGCTTTTCTCAGCCTGTTGGATACGAAAGAGATTCCCTATCTGCTTGTTACCAATAACTCTACCCGTTCCCCGGTTCAAGTAGCCGGGCATTTGTCGGACATGGGAATCCGGGTGCATCCTGAGCGGATCTACACAACAGCCATGGCTTCCGTGAAGTATCTGCAGGAGCACGCTCGCAGCAGCCGGATCTACTGCATTGGCGAAGAGGGTTTGAAGTCAGCTCTGACCGACGCCGGGTTCGAGCTGACTGAGGAGCGGCCCGACTATGTCGTACAAGGGCTTGACCGGCACCTTACTTATGACAAGCTGGCGATTGCCGTCCAATCTATCCAGAGCGGAGCCCGTTATCTTCTGACAAATCCCGATCATCTTCTTCCAACAGACGACGGATTTATTCCAGGTGCCGGGTCCATCAGCGCCTTAATCTGCAAAGCTTCCGGAGCCGTACCGGTCGTGATTGGCAAGCCTTCACCGATCATTATGAACTTCGCTCTTGAAAAGCTTGGCACGCCGGCGCAAGAAACCTGGGTTGTCGGCGACAATGTCGTCACTGACATCGGCGGCGGAATAGCGGCCGGATGCCGGACAGCACTTGTCCTTACAGGTCTGGCAACCGCGGACAACGTGAAGGAGCAGATTAAGGCCTCCGGCAATGAACCCGAACATATCAGTCAAGACCTTCTCCAGCTGTGGGAACATATTGTTTCGCTATAAAAATTAAGCGGGCTCAAGCGAGCCCGCTGTTTAATATCCGTACCATCCTTGTGCACAAATCCCCTGACGTTTCCTCATTATGGAATCCATCCGGTGTTAAACTCCTGTAAAAGTCATCCTCCGACATGGTTTTAATGGAATTTACTAGCAGCCATTCATTGATCTCTGATTACGCATCCCTTATAATATAAGAAACTATCTTTATCCGGATTAAAGTTATGATAAATTTTACTTATGATCGGAGACTGCTTAATGAATCTCAACCAATTGGAGACACTACTGACGATTTCCAAGACGATGAGCTTCCGCAAGGCAGGTGAGCTGCTTAACTTGACGCAGCCAGCCGTATCCGCGCAGATCAGGAGCCTCGAAGAAGAATTCGGAACCATTCTGATCGACCGAAATCAGCCTGTTACGCTGACGGACAGCGGGAAGCTCTTTCTCGAACATGCCGAGAGAATTCTGCGGACCGTCGAAGACCTCAAGCAGCGTCTTGCCGATTTGAGCCAGACCCCCCAGGGGCACATTCATATCGGGACGACCACATCGATCGCGATGCAAATTCTGCCGCGGGTCCTGTTTTATTTTCAAGATCAATTCCCGCTCATTAAAACAACCATTCACTCTATGACCTCTTCTCAAATTATGACAAGTGTGGACAACGGCAGCGTCGATATCGGCATTTCTTATTTGTACGAGAAATACCCTTCCCTCGAAACATCCGTTCTTTATTACGACACCTTTGAGCTGATTGTAGCAAGCAGCCATCCTCTCAGCCGTTACTCTCACATCTCGATCGAGAAACTCCGTAACCTGCCTTTTATTATGTTGTCGCCTGAAACAGCAGGGCGGAGATTCGTGGATCAGGTGTTTAGGACATTCGATATCAATCCTCAAATCGTCATGGAACTGTCGAGTAGTGAGGAAGTCAAGCGAATGGTCGAACTTAATCTGGGTGCCGCTATTATTTCCAAACTCTCCGCCGTAAACGACCTTCACCATGGAACGCTCAAAATGGTAAAAGTCGATGAACTGGAGATGACGCACCCGGTCGGTGTTGTGTATAAGTCCGGGCGGTATCTGAATTCCGCCATGCACCAGTTTCTGCAAGATTTAAAAGGAATGCCTGAAACTCAATTTCTCGGTTCCGAATAGGAGGTTATTTATGAAATTTGATCTTCATACTCACAATGAACGATGCGGACACGCTACGGGCACAATCCGTCTTTATGTTGAAGCTGCCGCTCAGGCAGGGTTATCCGTCATCGGCATCTCCGATCATTCTCCTTACTTCTATAGCGAGCAGGATCAATTATTTCCAGGCATCGCGATGGCGCGCAGCGCTTTTGCCGGATATGTAGAGGAAGTGCTCCGCCTCAAACGTGAATATGAAGGCAAAATCGAAGTCCTTCTCGGGGTCGAGTCCGATTTTTTCCCGGAACATCTGGAGCTCTACCGTTCTTCCTTTGAACCTTATCCCTTTGATTACATCATCGGGTCCGTTCATCAATCCAGCGGCGTCAGCATTTTTAACAAGAACCGTTGGAAGGGACTGGATGAGGCCGCACATATTCTACATAAAGAAACGTATTATGATTTGATTCAGCAGTCTGCCAGAGCCGGGTTATTCCAGATCCTCGGACATATTGACGCGATGAAAGGGTTTTACCCCGCTTTTTCTGAGATTCCTACTCCCAAAGTCGATGAAACGTTAAAAGTTATCGGTGAAGAAGATCTCGCCATCGAAATCAATACGTCCGGAAAAACGAAAACAGTCGGCGGCTGGTACCCCTCGGATCTTATTCTCGAAAGAGCGCTCCACTACGGTGTAGCCGTTACTTTCGGTTCTGATGCCCATGTTCCCGAGCGTGTCGGGGATGAATTCGAGCTGGTCAGTAAGCGGCTGAAAGAAATCGGATACAAAGAGTGGTGCTATTTCCGCCAAAAAGAACGGATTAACGTTCCTCTCTAAAGCTGAAACCTGTAGATTGCACCAATAAACCGACCGGGATGAACCGGCCGGTTTATTGGCGTTGACGATTAAAGTACGACTGATAACGGCAGCTTTCAAATGGTTTATCCTGCTCAGAGAAGAAGGGGATGCTGTTAATATCCTGTACGATTTGTCCGCAGACTATGGAAATGATGCGTGTGGCGAGCGGCATTCCGAGGTTTTTGCAGCGCTATTTTAATGAGTTCCAGACAGCTGCACGCCCCCGCTCAATCAATGGTTCTGGATGCGGAGAGTTCTGCTGCTCTTGCTGGAGCAATTGCCAGTCTACGGAGCTTACTATGTTTCCAGACAAAAAAAGCAGGCTTACCAACGGGGTAAGCCTGAAACGTTGTATATTAAAAAGGGGGTCTTGCTTATTATAATACCTCCCTTATATTATGAGATCGTAACAGTAATGTTTCATTTATGTAACAAAAATGAAAGCGTTATACTAAATTTACTGTAAAGAGGCTTCTCCGGAACCAACTTCCCCATTGCGTGTTAGGGGCAGGTGACGTATAATTCCAACAAAACCGGTGTCGATAGCCGCGAGGAAATCGATTATCCCGTCAAGGAAAGCAGGTAACCCCATGTACGATTATCATCATCTTCACCATGTCAAAGAGCAGTCGACTTCCAAACGAACGCTTTGGATTACGCTTATGCTCACTTTGTTCTTCACCATCGTTGAAATAGTCGGCGGCATTATGTCCAATTCTCTCGCGCTGTTATCCGACTCTGCACATATGGTATCCGATGTCATTGCGCTCGGCCTGAGTATGACAGCTATTTATTTGGCTACACGGGAACCGAACCCGCAATATACCTTTGGCTACTTGCGGTTTGAGATCATCGCGTCGTTCCTGAACGGCCTTGCGCTTGCGATCATTGCGGTCGGAATCTTTATCGAAGGAATCCGCAGATTCTTAAACCCGGAACCGATCGACTTCAAGCTCATGCTGATCATCGCGTCAATCGGTTTCGTCGTGAATCTCGTGCTCACTCTCGTTCTGCATCACAGCGTCAAGGAAGAGGAAAATTTGAACGTCCAGAGTGCGCTGTGGCATTTTATCGGAGACCTTCTAAGCTCCGCGGGTGTCATTATCTCGGCCATCCTGATTTATTTCACGGGATTGCTCTGGTTCGATCCGCTTATCTCCATGGTCATTGGCGGTATTATTTTTATCGGAGGAAGCAAAATCATTAAAGAATCGTATCTGATTCTAATGGAATCCGTACCGCGCAAATTCAATCTGGAAGAAATCCGCAAAGATATCGGACTGGTTGAAGGCGTCGAGGATGTCCACGAAATGCATTTGTGGGCGATTTCTACGGATCACTATTCTCTGACTGCGCATGTATTTATCGATGATAATATTCAGCCGTTCTGCATTATCCTTGCTATTAATGAAACTTTAAAAGATAAGTACGGGATCTCGCACTCCACGATCCAAATGGAGCATGCGGGGATTCATCCCCATGGTGAATATGGCAGGGAATTTTTAAAGCATAAGGAAGAGCAGCTGCAGATGGAATCGGATAACAAGGCTCAGGGCCAAGAATAACGGATTCTGATCAATGGCAGATTGTCCATTTCCCCGGCCAGCAGACAGAGCTGCAAAAAGCAACCGTTTCTCGGGGTTTTCATCCGGGAACGGTTGTTTTTGGGATCTGTCAGATCACAAGCCGTATGTTCGTCCTTCACCTGTTTTTTACAAGAATACGGGGCTCCCTTATAATAAAAGCAGTTCAAGGAAGAGACTTCACTTCACGGAGGTGCTTATATATGAATATGAAAGCAGTCGTTATCGAATCGTTCGGTGCACCGGATATGTTTACCGTTCAAGAAGTCCCGAAGCCGGCCGTTAAGCCCGGCCATCTGTTGATCCGCGTGGCTGCCAGCGGAGTCAACCCTATTGACACGCGTATCCGGCAAGGCCTGATGCCCAGCGTGGCCCCCGATACGCCGGCAATCCTGCACGGCGATGTCGCAGGCATCGTCGAGGCCATCGGAGACGGCGTGACGCGCTTCTCCCCCGGCGACGAAGTCTACGGGCTCGCAGGCGGCTTCAAGGGCTTCGGCGGTGCCCTCGCCGAATATATGCTTGCGGACGCCGATCTCGTCGCCCACAAGCCCGCCTCGCTCTCCATGAGCGAGGCGGCGGCCCTGCCAGTCGTGGCGTTAACCGCCTGGCAGGGCCTCTTCGACCGCGCCCGGCTGCAGCCCGGGCAGCGGGTGCTGGTACACGCCGCGGCGGGCGGCGTCGGCCACATCGCGATCCAGCTCGCGAAATGGGGCGGCGCCGAAGTGTTCGCGACTGCATCCAGCGAAACGAAGCTCGCGATCGCTTCGAAGCTCGGCGCGGACGGAGTGATCAACTACCGGGCGGAAGCGGTAGAGGACTACGTCCGCAGATGCACCGGTGGCAGCGGCTTCGACGTCGTGTTCGATACGGTTGGCCGTGAGAACCTCGACCGCTCCTTCGCTGCCGCAGGGACAGGCGGCCATGTCGTCGCCATTGCCGCGCGTTCCACGCATGACCTAAGCCCTCTTCATGCGAAGGGATTGACGCTGCACGTCGTATTCACCGTGCTGCCCCTCCTTACCGGCGCCGGCCGCAACCATCATGGCGAGACACTCGCGCGCCTCGCCAAACTGGCCGACGAAGGACACCTGCGCCCGCTGCTCGATGAGCGCAGATTCACGTTCACCGGTGCGGCCGATGCACACCGCCTCCTCGAATCGGGCGAAGCAGTCGGCAAGGTCGTGCTCACAAACGATCTCTAAGGCTCTAAGGCTCTAAGATCAGTGGCAGCACGCTCGGGGCTGAATTCTTGTTCCAGAATAGAGCCCCTCCGCTGCTTCTATACCTGTTCTGCACTGCGTCTCCAGCAGATAGATGGTCACTTCTGCACGAAAATAACGGCCGAGCTACCAGCCGGTTTTTGTCCCCCGGATCTTCATAATTAAATAACGCAGCATCTATCCGCCTTCTTACATCTAACACTGCATCTAACACAAAACGCGTCAGTGTTATCCATGGATAACACTAACGCGTTTTATTTTTCTGCCAGAGAATAGCCTTTACTTTTCACTCCGCATGATTGAACCCGGCTTTCGCCTCAAATGCGGATATGCGATACCAAACAGGATCACAAGCACACCAGCCCACTGCAGCGGCGAGACGCCCTCATGAAGCAGCACCGCCGACATAATAACCGCAACAGGAAGCTCTGCAGCCCCGATAATAGCTCCCAGACCCGTGCCCAGTTTAGGTATGCCATAATTAAAGCATAGCGTCGGGAGCACAACGCCCAGAATCCCTACAAGCAGCGCATACTTCCATAATCCTTCCCCAAGAGCCCCGTTCCATAGAAAGCTTGGTGTATGATAAATGGATACAAGTATAAACCCGCCCAAATTCATGAGAAAAGTCCGATTGAGTGCAGGAACCTCTGTGCTGACTTTGCCGCTGAAATATATGAAGCCGGTATAGGTCACGGCAGACAGCAAACCAAGAGCAACCCCCATAACGGGCAAGTCCAAGGTCCCGACTCCGGCAATCCCCGAAGCCAGCCCCGTCCCTATGAGCAGCAGGACAATGGAGATCGCTTTCTCACGGCTGGGTCTCTTCCGGTTCAGAACCGCCTCAAGAATAACGCCCATCCAGGTAAACTGGAACAGCAGTACGATGGCAATAGAAGCAGGAACTGTCTGCAAGGAATTATAATAGAAGATCCCCGTGGAACCAGTCGTCAGACCGACGAGCAGCAGCGCAATCCATTGGCGGGGGCTCATCTTCTTCCGGGATATCAACAGCACCAGCGCCAAGGAGATAAGAGTACCGAATAAATTCTGCGCTCCGACAACTTCTCCCGGTTCGAAGCCGGCCTCATAAGCAAATTTCACAATCGTAGAGAGCATTCCGTAACTACAGGAGCCCAGAAATACAAGCAGAATCGCTTTCCACATTTTTTCTCCTCATTTCTCTATCTGGTTGCAGTCGGAGAAAATAACTTCCCGCCAAGTCTACCCGGTTAACAGTTTCAAAACAAAAGCACTCCCTCGTCTTAAACAGACGAGGAAGTGCCGTATTCTTTTCAAAGCGGTTAAGAACAGTCAGGCTTATCTGCCCAGCCATTTCTTAAACAGGTGTTTTGTCGTATCTTTATTCATTTCAGCAATGGAAGTAGTAAGCGGAATACCTTTTGGACAAGAGCGTACGCAGTTCTGTGAGTTACCACAGCCTTCGATACCGCCATCTTCCATCAGGGTATCCAGTCGGTCATCCTTGTTCATTTCACCGGTCGGGTGGGAGTTGAACAAGCGCACTTGGGAAATGGCTGCTGGACCGATAAAGCTTGTCTTGTCGTTGACGTTCGGACATACTTCCAGACATACGCCGCAAGTCATACATTTCGACAGCTCATAAGCCCACTGGCGTTTGGATTCCGCCATACGCGGCCCAGGACCCAGGTCATACGTACCGTCAATCGGAATCCATGCTTTCACTTTCTTCAAAGCATTGAACATCCGGGTACGGTCGATAACCAAGTCTCTTACAACCGGGAAAGTACGCATAGGTTCTACGCGAATTGGCTGCTCAAGCTTGTCGATCAGAGCAGAACACGCTTGGCGGGCTTTCCCGTTGATCACCATCGAGCAAGCGCCACACACTTCCTCGAGACAGTTGGATTCCCAGCATACAGGAGTTGTATCCTGCCCGTCAGATTTCTTCGGGTTCCGCTGAACTTCCATCAGAGCGCTAATCACGTTCATATTTGGACGGTAAGGAATTTCAAATTCCTCTTTATATGGCGCGGACTCGGGATTATCTTGGCGGGTGACGATAAACTTGACCGTTTTGCTAGCTGTTTGCACTTCGGCCATGATCAGTTCCCTCCCTCTTTCGCTTCTTTCTTTTTCTTCTTGTCCGTCGTGTAATCGCGTTTACGCGGCGGGATGAGCGATACGTCTACATCCTCATACTCGATAACCGGACCTTCAGGGGTCCACTTAGCTTTGGTTGTTTTCAGGAAGTTCTGGTCATCACGTTCAGGGAACTCCGGCTTATAGTGAGCACCGCGGCTCTCGTTACGGAGAAGAGCACCCAGCGTCATCGCCTCGGCCAGCTCAAGCATGTTCCACAGCTGTCTGGTGAAAGCTACGGTCGGGTTGTTCCAGCGGGCTTTGTCCATCATGCCGATGTTCATGTAACGTGCTTTAAGATCTTTGATCTTGGTAATCGTTTCTTCAAGCGTTTTATTGTAACGGACAACGGTCATGGTAGAGTTCATCAGGTCGCCCAGTTCTTTGTGAATCACATAAGGATTCTCCGTACCATTCATATTCAGCAGGCTCTCGTATTTCTCCTCGTGTCTTTTCTTCTCACGGTCAAAGATTGCGGATGACATATCTTCAACGTGCTGGTCAAGACCTTGGATATACTCGATTGCTTTAGGACCCGCCACCATACCGCCGTAAATAGCGGATACGAGGGAGTTCGCGCCCAGACGGTTTGCACCGTGAACGGTGTAATCGCACTCACCGGCAGCGAATAGTCCCGGTACGTTCGTCATCTGGTTGTAATCCACCCATAGACCGCCCATGGAATAGTGGACTGCAGGGAAGATTTGCATCGGAAGCTTGCGAGGATCGTCGCCTGTAAACTTCTCGTAAATTTCGATAATACCGCCCAATTTAACATCGAGCTCTTTGGGATCTTTGTGGGAAAGGTCCAGATATACTTTATTCTCACCGTCGATGCCGAGCTTCAAGTCATTACACACATGGAAAATTTCCCGCGTTGCGATATCACGCGGTACCAGGTTTCCGTATGCCGGATACTTCTCTTCAAGGAAGTACCAAGGCTTACCGTCTTTATACGTCCATACCCGGCCGCCTTCACCACGCGCAGACTCAGACATCAGGCGCAGCTTGTCGTCACCCGGGATCGCTGTCGGGTGAATCTGGATAAACTCACCGTTGGCATAATACACGCCCTGCTGGTAAACAGCACTCGCAGCGGTACCTGTGTTAATAACGGAGTTGGTTGTTTTGCCGAAGATAATACCAGGACCTCCGGTTGCCATAATAACCGCATCCGAAGAAAACGTCTGGATTTCCATGTTGCGCAGATCTTGAGCGGCGATACCACGGCACGTGCCATCTTCGTCAATGACTGCCCCTAGGAATTCCCAGTGCTCGAATTTCGTTACAAGGCCCGCTGTCTCGAAACGGCGTACCTGCTCGTCTAACGCGTAGAGCAGCTGCTGGCCTGTCGTAGCACCTGCAAATGCCGTACGGTGATACTTCGTGCCCCCGAAACGGCGGAAGTCAAGAAGTCCTTCCGGTGTCCGGTTGAACATAACGCCCATCCGGTCCATCAAGTGAATGATACCGGGAGCGGCATCACACATCGCTTTGACCGGAGGCTGGTTAGCCAGGAAGTCACCGCCGTAAACTGTATCATCAAAGTGCTCCCATGTAGAGTCACCTTCACCTTTTGTATTAACCGCTCCGTTAATACCGCCTTGCGCACATACGGAGTGGGAACGTTTAACAGGAACCAGGGAGAAAAGCTGAACGGGCACCCCAGCTTCCGCTGCCTTGATCGTTGCCATGAGTCCGGCCAGACCGCCGCCTACGACAATTACTTTTGAATTAGCCATTGCTGTTCATCCTCCCAATCAATTTTCGCTCAGTACAGGAAGCTCCTGGAACTGCGGATCCATAAACGCCACGAGCGAAGCAATAAACATTGCTGCCATTGCTACAAACAGTACCATCCAAATAATAGATGAAATACGCTGCGCACGAGGTCCTACCGTAATACCCCAGCTTACAAGGAACGACCACATGCCGTTTGTAAAGTGGAAGGACGCCGCCAGTACACCAATTACGTACACCGTAAGCAGAACGGGATTCGTTACGATGTCATGCATCGTTTGACCCAGGCGCTCATGCTCGACGTTGCCGATTGCCACTTGAAAACGGGTCTCGAAGAAATGCCAGGCTACGAACAGGAACGTAAGAACTCCGGTGATACGCTGCCACAAGAACATCTGATTACGGAAATATCCATATTGACTAACATTGTTGCGGGCTGTGAACGCTACGTACAGGCCGTAAACGGCATGGTACAGAAGCGGAATCCAAATGCCGAAGATCTCGAGTAAAAGTACGAGCGGCAAACTGTTCAGCCAGTTAATTTGGTCCACAAACGCTGCAGGTCCCTTAGTTGCTTCAAAGTTGGTCAGCAAATGCTCAATCAAGAAAAAACCAACCGGAATAACACCAAGCAAGGAATGCAATTTGCGGTTAAAATAAGAATTCTTGCCCATTGGTAATGCGTCCCCCCTCAAATAATTCGCCTAGACTTATTATGTCTCGACAATTCCAGACAAAACCAAATTCAATTGTACTCCCCTGTCCGGGGACCGTCAACCGCCAAAAAGGCGCTTCCATCGCATAATCCTGCTTTCTTTTAGCGACGAAGGCCTGAAATTTTTGTGAACAAGTGGTGACATATACATCGTACCTCTTTATCGCTTATAATGGAATTGCTGTTTTCTTATATTCATTATAATTATTTTGCATATAGAGATGAAATTCGACCTACGGAGGGTTAATTATGGAACATCTCGACGTCTTTGCGATTGTTGTCGAACAAGCCAGCCTCAATAAAGCGTCGCAAGTTCTGAACTTGTCTCAGCCCGCTTTGTCCCGCAAAATCATGAAACTGGAAGAGCAGCTCGGCATTAAGCTCTTCACCCGCAAAGGCAAGCGCCTTGACCTCACCCGTGCCGGAGAGATCACCTACGAATACGCCTTGGAGCAGCGTCAGGACGAGCGCCGCTTTCTTCAGACTCTGCATGAGCACAAGACAGCGGGGAGGCATATGAGCCTGACCATCGGAGCCAGCCTGACGACTCTGCAGACTACCCTGCCCGAACTCGTTACGATGTATTTGGCCGAATACCCTTATACCGACATGAAAGCTCTGACAGGCAAGACCCATGAAATCGTCATGATGGTCAAAGAAAAAAAAGTCGATATCGGACTCGTCGCTTCCTCAATCGACCAGCCCGGCCTGGCCTGCGAGCCGCTGTTCGATGACCATTTGTGCCTGGTCCTCCCCCAAGGGCATCCTTATTTGGAGCGGGAATCCTTGACGATTGCGGATTTGAACGGACTCTCTATGATTCTGTTCTCCAAAGGGACGTGGTACAGGGTCCTCACGGACGAACTGTTCCACCGTTATTTTATTTTTCCGGATGTCAAAATGGAGATCGATTCCTTCGAGGCGATCATGCGCCTTGTCGTCACCTGCCAGGCCGCTACCCTGCTGCCCAAATCCTATTTGCACGACAAGCATCAGGATCACAGCGGGTTATGTGTCCGCGAGCTTCCTGAACTTTTGCAGACACCCAGGACGACTTCGCTTATTTTCGTAAAAGAAACTCATCAGAATGACGCGGTCACTCATTTTATACAAAAGGCCAAGGGCCATTTCTCCGGAGAATCATAGAGCTGGGCCCGCCATTCAATTCTCATTGCATTGAGAATCCCTATATAGATGAAGGAAAAATTCACCGCCCCTGAAATAATAAGAAAATGAATCACGCATTAACACCAATCAGCTTGAACTTTCATCAGCATACCTGCCAAAAAGCCGTCTTCCCGTGTATCGGGAAAACGGCTTTTCTAACGGATGGCTTCGCTCTCGAAATCATCAATCTGGTCTTTGCGTCCGATAACGACCATCACATCGTTCTCTTGCAGAATATCGTCCGCGGTAGGAGCGATAATCATGTCTTCCGATTTATTAATCGCTACAATACTGCAGCCGTATCTGGCTCTGGGGTCAAGCTCTTTGAGCGTAAGCCCGGCAATCCGCTTCGATACGACGAGCTCCGCAATGGTGTAATTCTTCGAGAGCTCAATAAAATCGAGGAGATTCGGGGATACGAGCTGGTGAGCGACGCGGATGCCCATATCTCTTTCCGGGAAAATAATCCGGTCCACCCCGATTTTCTCCAGCACTTTGCCGTGCTGATCGGTCAGGGCTTTGGCTACAACCGTTTTGACCCCAAGTTCTTTGAGCAGGATCGCAGCCATGATGCTTGCCTGGATGTTGTCGCCGATTGCCACAATGGCACAATCGAAGTTACGGACGCCAAGCGAGCGGAGCACCTCTTCATCGGTAGCGTCCGCCACCACACTATGAGTGAGAATGTCACTCATCTCATCGACCTTCTCCTCGTCTCTGTCAATTCCGAGCACTTCATGGCCTAGTTCTGTTAATTCTTTGGACAAGCTGGAGCCGAATCGCCCGAGCCCGATAACTGCGTACTGAATAGATGATGCCATCTTCTTTTATCCCCTAACCTATCGTGATTTTACCTTCCGGATACCGATACAATTCTTTTTCTTTCTTTGGCTGTAGTGCATAGGCGAGCGTGAGCAAGCCAAGCCGGCCTGCGAACATCGTCAGCGCGATCATGACCTTCCCGAAAATCGTCAGCTGTGTCGTTAATCCCAGAGATAATCCCACCGTACCGAATGCGGAAACGACTTCAAACAAGATCATCAGAAAATCGTGATCCTCCGTCGTCGATAAGAGCATCGTAACGAGAATGACAAATAACAGGGCGAACATCGTCAAGGTAATAGCTTTGAGAATCCGGTCTTTACCGAGCCGGTTACGGAAAAACACAATATCCTCTTTGCCCCGGATCATCGCAATAATCGCTCCTACAAGTGTAGTAAACGTCGTTGTCTTGATACCGCCCCCCGTAGAACCCGGGGAAGCTCCGATAAACATGAGAACAATAATAAAAAATTGCGTCGCCTGACGCAGTGCAGGCAAATCCAGCGTATTCGCTCCCGCCGTGCGGGGCGTAACCGACTGGAACAGGGAGGCAAGCAGCTTTCCTCCGAATCCGAGAGATCCCAGCGTCTTCGCATTCGAGTATTCGAAGATAAAAATAACGAGAGTGCCCAGTGCGATTAAGATTCCCGTTGCGCTTAGCACAAGCTTGGAATGAAGCGAGAGTCTTTTCTTACTGGGGTATTCGATCAGATCCGAAATGACAATAAAACCGATACCGCCGAGTATAATAAGAGAAACAGAGACCATATTGATGACAAAATCATCGGCATAGGCGGTGAGAGAACTAAACTTGCCCGTGATCGGGCCGAACAAATCAAATCCCGCATTGTTAAAAAAGGAGATGGCATGCCAGATGCCGTAGTAAAGCCCTTGGGCGAAGCCCAGGTCCTGCGACCACCTCAGCGTAAATAACACAGCGGCGATTCCTTCGATGGTCATGGAATAAATCAACACCTTGCGGAACAGGCGGACAATGCCCTCTACACTCCCCTGGTTAAGCGCCTCCTGCAGCAGCAGCCTTTCTTTCAGTGAAATTTTCTTGCGCAGAATAAATGCAAACAGCGTGGCCATACTCATAAACCCTAACCCGCCTATCTGAATCAGTAAGATGATTACGATTTGCCCGAAGAGCGTAAAATGGGTCCCGGTATCAACGACGACGAGTCCGGTCACACAAGTGGCCGAGGTCGCTGTAAAAAACGCATCAATGAAGGACAGGGCCTGTCCGTTCACAGAGGATACAGGCAGCATGAGCAGCAGTGTGCCAATCAGGATAATACCCGCAAAACCAAGCACGAGAACTTGGGGCGGCTTGAATTTCACCTTTTTCAACAATACGGGTTCCTCCTAAAAATGTTAACGCAAAAAAGACACTGGAAACCCACTGCCTTTCGGTATGGTTCCTGCTCTTCGCCTGCGAGGTTAGCTGTCGGATTCGGATGTACAGGCACCCTATTCGCCCCGGCCTTTTCAGGCTTTGCGGCAAAATTCACCCCATGGATATGGTTCCCCCGCTTTCCTATGGAAATTCGGCGTATGAAGTTAATCGAGCTTGAGAATCATCAGAATTATATATCTGTTGTTCAACGAATACAATTCCCTTTTATCCTGGTTTTGGAGGGGGAAAAGGCCTGAATCTACTTACAGCTAGCTGGCAGACACCATTTGGCATCCTTGCATAAACTATGTTACGTTTAGAAAAACAAGAGATCGCGGAGGCTTGCCTATGAGAAAAACAAGAGTTGACAGGTCCCTGCTGCTGTTAGCCGGAATCGGTATCATTCTGTATATCGCCGCTTTATTGGCCTACAACCTCAGCTCAGATTCTTCTGAAACGGCCCCAACTGATGCAATGAAGAGAATAACCAAAGCCCAAGCGGCGGAATCCGCGGTACACTGGCTGCAGCAGCAGGAATTAACAGCGCCCGGAACCTCGTTAGATACCTTCGTCGTCTATCAGTCAGACAAAGACATGAGCGGGTACCTGGAGAAGGAGAAGCTTCAGCAGACCTACAAAGATACATACGGCAGCAAGCTGCCGCTGGATTTCTACCGCGTTGAAGTCGCGGAGAAATCACCCGGTAGCAAACGTTGGACGGTAGATATCCATCGTGAGACTAAGGCCGTACTCGGGTGGAAACAGCTTCAGGCGAGTACAGCGATGCAGCAGCCAGGCTCCCTCTCCGAGGCGCAGCGGGTCTCCTATGCACGCAGTGCCATATCCTCCCTCGGGTATGAGCCCGAGCAATTCCGCCAGCTTCCGGGGGAAGCGGGCTCTTCGGGCCAGCTGGTATTCAAGCGGACCCAAGACACGGTCGGCAAGGCTGCGATGGAGATCACCGTACAGCTGGAAGGCAGCCGTGTTATCTCACTCCAGCAAGGTTTTGACCTTCCCCAGTCGTATTCTTCCTGGCTTAATCAGCAGGATGATGCCGCTGCCTTCATGACCCGAATTTCCCTATGGGGAAACGGTCTTATGGCACTGGCCGCCCTAGCCTATACAATCGTAAGGCGCAGAACGGTTCAGTTTGGCCGGGGAGTGCTGCTAACGGCTGTTTTTATCGTGATTTACGTGATGAATAATATCAATTCCTACCCGGCATACAAAACAATGAGTCCGATGACGGCAGACGGTCAGGACACGATGGCGGCCTTGCTGCTCATGAACTTCGTAACGCTGCTGATGGGCGCAGCCGTCTACTTCTCCTTTGTTGCCGGAGAAGGCTTGTGGCGGCGTGCAGGGAGAAGCCTGTGGCCCCGCTGGAGCGAAGAAGACTTTGGCCCGCACGTCAAACGAAGCATGCTCCAGGGTTATCTTCTCTGCCTTTTCCTGCTGGGGCTTCAGCAGGTGCTCTTCCTGATATTCGAGAGAGGACTCGGGGTCTGGTCCATCAATGATCCGTCCACATCGCCCGAGAACCTGCTCCAGCCCGGTCTTCTGCCTCTTATGGCATGGGCGGCTGCCATCTCGGAAGAAGCGACATTCCGGCTGCTCGGAATCGCTCTCTTCCTGACGCTATTCCGCTTCCGGCTCCAATGGCTGGCGGTGCTGATTCCCAGCCTGATCTGGGCCGCCGGGCATACGGCCTATCCGATCTATCCGGTATACACCCGGCTGATTGAGGTAACCCTGCTCGGCGTGGTTTTCGGACTGGCCTTCCTGAGATACGGCCTGCTCACCGTAGTATTCGCCCATACCGCAATGAACAGCATTCTCATGGGGCTGACACTGCTGACGCTTGGCCCTGAGAGCGAGCCCCTGCTGGGCATCGCCTACATCTGGCTGCCCGCTTTAATCGGGTATGCCGCTTCCTGGCTGCACGGCAAAAAAAAGAAGCCGCCTAGTTCTGCGGCTCCCCCTCCACTTCTCCCCTGAGGGATTGAAGAATAACTTCGGCAAGCTTCTCGCCGATTCCAAGAGGCCTAAAGTCTTCGACTGCGGCCTCTTTTATTTTTTTAACCGAACCGAAATGCTTCAGGAGCAGCTTCCTGCGCTTCTCGCCGATTCCCGGAATGGCGTCCAGCTGAGAGACGACCATGGACTTCGCGCGGCTTTCCCTATGGAATGTAATGGCGTAGCGGTGGACCTCATCCTGAATCCGGTGGAGCAGATAGAACTCCTGGCTGTCGCGCGGAATCGGCACGACCTGGGGAGGATCGCCTGCCAGAAGCATCGCCGTCTTATGCTTGACGTCCTTGGAGAGGCCGCATACGGGCACGAACAAGCCCAGCTCGTTCTCCAAGACATCGACTGCGACGGATATCTGCCCCTTCCCCCCGTCGACGATGATCAGATCGGGAAGCGGAAGATTCTCCTTCAGCACCCGCTCATATCGGCGGCGTATCACTTCACGCATGGACTGGTAATCGTCCGGTCCCTTCACGGTCCTGATCTTGAACTTGCGGTATTCCTTGCGGTCAGGCTTACCGTCGGTGAAGACGACCATCCCCGCAACCGGGTCTGAGCCCTGGATGTTCGAGTTGTCGAACGCCTCAATCCGGCGCACCGGCCCGGTTCCCAGCCAGCTGCCGAGCTGCTCGACAGCCAGTACGGTCCGCTGGGCGTCACGCTCGATCAGCCGGAATTTTTCTTCCAGACCGACACGCGCATTGTCGGTCGCCATCTCGATCATCTGCTTCTTCAGTCCGCGCTGAGGGAAGTAGACCTTCACCTTCAGCCAGCTCTCCAGGGCGGCTTTGACGTCCTTCTGGTCGCTGTCGGAAGGCCCTGCCGCGGCGTGAAGATCGGCCTCTTCGGCAGCTGCATGGTCTGCAAGCTCCGCGAGGGCGGCTTCCCTGCGGCTTCTTCCGCCGGCGTCTGCAAAGCTGCGTCCAGATGCTCCTGCCGCAGGCGAGATGCCTTGCCCCGCACCCTCAGCGGCTTCCGGCAGCGCGGCGGCATCCGAAGGATCCGCAGGTTGTACGGCTGCCGATTCCACCGGCAGGGCGGTGTCTGCAGCGGCTTGCGAACGCCCCGGCAGGAAGATCTCCCTGGGCAGCGCCGGGTTCTCGCTGTACACTTGCATGACGTACGACACGAAGTCGTCGTATTCGTCCCCGTAGAAAGGGAACATCGTCACATGCCGTTCGATCAGCTTCCCCTGCCTCATGTACAGAATCTGTACGCACATCCAGCCCTTATCCACGGCATAGCCGAAAATATCCCGGTCGACCACGTCGGTCGTCGTGATTTTCTGCTTCTCCATCACCGCATCGATGTTAATCAGAAGATCGCGCAGTTCCTTGGCGCGCTCGAAGTTCAGTTCTTCAGCCGCGGCATGCATTTTGGAGGAAAGCTCCTTCTTGACCTGGTCATGTCCTCCACTCAGGAAACGGACGATTCCCTGCACCATCTCTTCGTTCTGCTCCCTCGTTATATCATGCACACAAGGAGCGAGGCACTGCCCCAAATGATAGTAAAGACAGACCCGGTCCGGAATCGTCTTGCACTTGCGGAGCGGATACAGACGGTCCAGGAGTTTCTTCGTTTCCTGCGCCGCAAAAGCATTCGGATAAGGTCCGAAATATTTTCCTTTGTCCTTAATGATTTTGCGTGTAACTTCCAGACGCGGCTGCTCTTCATTAGTGATTTTGATATAAGGAAACGACTTGTCGTCTTTGAGCAGCACATTATAGCGGGGATAGTACTGCTTGATCAAGTTGCACTCCAGAATAAGCGCCTCGATATTGCTGGACGTTACGATATATTCGAAATCGCGTATTTCCGATACGAGCCTCTGCGTTTTACCGTCATGGCTGCCGGTGAAATAAGAACGTACGCGGTTTTTAAGTACTTTGGCTTTCCCAACATAAATGATTTTACCTTCGGCATTCTTCATGAGATAGCATCCGGGTTTATCCGGCAGCAGTGCGAGTTTATTGCGGATGAGCTCCTCGCTTTCCTCACGGGTCCTCATGTGGAGAGGTTCCTCTCCCCGTTCTTCCGTCACAGCCTCTCCCTCCCTTACTTAACAGCTTCCCTGCCTGCTAACGACAAAAAAAGCTCTTTTCCAGCATAGCAGAAAAAGAGCTTTTTCTCATTCATTATCCCATCAAATCTTATTGATGGCGGGAAAGTACATTCTTGAGCGCGTCTTTGGACTGGAAGCCCACGACTTTATCAACCGGTTGACCATTCTTGAATACGATCAGAGTCGGGATGCTCATCACGCCAAAGCGGGAAGCGGATTCCGGATTGTCATCCACGTTCACTTTTGCAATTTTGAGGCTAGTCTGTTCTTTGGACAGCTCTTCAAGCACAGGTGCTATCATCTTACAAGGTCCGCACCATGGTGCCCAGAAATCAACAAGAACCGTTCCTTCTGCTTCTACTTCACCTTTAAAGGATTGGTCCGTTACGTTTACGATCGCCATGATTTCTTCCTCCTTAATAATCTAAAAGTTCATCGAAATCCTCAGCGGATCCGGATATGTCAACATGTAAAGTATACCACAATACGAGTCTTTTTCAAACGAAGTCACCCCCCAGTAAAAAATGGCAGTCCACTTCTATGTTACAAGTTTGTCACGGATTCCACTTTAGGATGCTTTACAAGTTTCTTGAAAAATGGGTATACTGGATCATAAGCCTAAATCTGCACTTTTAAGCAGATAAGCAAGGAGGAACATGCGTGAGCGATCCTAGAATTCATGTAAATGAAGAGCCCCGCAACGATTTTATGGATGTCGCCCTTGGTTTTGGTGGATTCTTCATCGTTCTGATGGGTATCTTCACCATTGGAGTTGTTATCAAATTGCTGGTGGGCTGATACAGAGTCCGGAAGGAAACCTGCGCTGCTATGCGGACAGGTTTTTTTCTTGCGTTTTGCACGCTATCGCGCTCCTATATTGAACATCAACTCACAATGGTAAGCATCATTTTGGACCTAAGCTCCCTTTAAGAAGGATTTTCCAACAGAAATGTAGAAGAATAGTTCGGGGGCAACATGTCCCATAACAGAAATTAGCAAACTCGAAGAAAATGGGGTGCCCTTCTTGATTCAATTGTCTGACAAAAGATCGCAGCAGGTTCGTTTTACCGGGATCACCGAGAAAGACTTGCAGCTGCTGAAGTCACATGAAATGGCTTTCAAAGAAATTGTGGATGTCATGGTCGAGGAACTTTACGATCAGTTGGTTAAAGAGCCCGCCTTAAAACAAATTATTGAGCGCCACAGCACACTGGACCGTCTGAAGAAAACGCAAACCGACTATTTTCTTTCGATGACAGCCGGTGTGATTAACGAACGATACATTGAAGATCGTCTGATTGTCGGAAGGGTCCATTCGCGGATCGGTCTCACTACAGACTGGTATCTCGGCACTTATATGTTGTATCTGGATCTGTCTCTGGTTCATTTCCGCCGGATTATGCCGGATGGTCCTTGGATGGAGATCGTACATGCTTTGACCAAGATGTTCAATCTTGATTCCCAGCTCGTCCTCGAAGCATATGAGAAAGACGAGAAGGCTCAAGTGCAGAAGCTCGCGGATGATCAGGCCTTGATGCTGACCGGTATCAATAAAGCCGTACAGGACCTCGCCTCTATGATGGTCGAACTAAGCAGCAGCAGCCAGATGGTAGCGGAGACAGCTATCTCCACCGCCGAATCCCAGGACAAATCCCATCAACTGCTTCAGCAGTTGAATGAAGAAGTAACTCATATTGAAGGCATGGGATCCCTGATGAAGGAAATTTCGGATCAGACCCATCTGCTCGGCCTCAATGCGGCGATCGAAGCTGCACACTCCGGTGAATACGGACGCGGATTCGAGGTTGTCGCCAACGAAGTGCGTAAGCTGGCATCGCGTTCGCGGGAATCTCTGGAGCTTATCCAAGACAAGCTCGAAGCCATTAACGCGATTCTGGATAAAGTTCACTCCGAGTCGGAGCAGACGACTAACTATGCGCGTACGCAAGCGGCAAGCTCCCAAGAGCTGACTTCCTTTGCCCAAATGGTGGAGCGGGTCACCCATGAACTTGAGCAGCTTAAGAAGTAATTCTTCTACAAATACAAATGACTAAACCGGACGCATGCCGGATACATACAGTCTGCCCGCCGAAGGATCCGGTGCGGGCGGACTGTTTTAATTTAATTCCGCTGCCCGGTTACGACACGGCAAAAACCGCCAAGGACGCCCTTGACGGTTCTGCTTATTGTTCCGGATTCCTCCAGCTAAACTGCCGCTCGCTCAGGCTCCCCGCTTGTTCTTCCCGTCTATAACCAGCACCTCTACATAGGGACGAATCCGGTCCATAATACGCTGGCCTTTGAATTCCTCATCGCCGTCCTTATTCGTAAAGCTGAAATGCTTCTCAAGGGCATTAAGATCATAATTTGACGTGAAAAAAGTCGGTTTGCGGTTCATGCGGTAATTAAGGATCGCTCCGATTACATGGTCACGCAGCCACGGATTTAAATTCTCCGCACCGATATCATCAAACACAAGAAGATCGGTCTCCTTAAGCAGTTCAATCGTTTCTCTCAGCTTCTGAGGGTCTCCGAACATTCCCTTCAGATCCTCCGCAAAGTCCGGCATATACACGATAGCGCCGGTAAATCCTTTCTTTGCCAGCTGATAGAGCATGTAGCACATAAGGAACGTCTTCCCCGTTCCAAAGGAGCCTTGAAGATACAAGCCCTTCTTAAGCGGACCCTCCTCCGCTGTACGGATCACATAATCGTTCAATTGATCCACCGCTTTGGCCCGCTGCAAGTCCGTCCGCAGGATATCCGCATAGGTATGCTCGCGGCTCAAAGCCTGCTCATCGATATGAAAAGTCCGGATCCGGCTGCGGATCGCATCCTGCGTCTGCTTGGCGATAAACTTCCGGCAGGCTGTTTTTTCCTCATGGATATACGTCTGCTCGCCTGTTTCTTCGACATTCAGTACCGTATAATGGCCCGTCATATCGTTGGGACAGTTCTCAAGACCGGGGCAGTTTGCACAGTGATTATACTCTCTCACATACTGATACAGCCGGTTCATATTCACCTTTAAGGTACGGTCATCGAGTGCCGGATGCTGTTCCCGGAGCTTGAGGATCATCGGGTCCTCCAGCACAAGCTTGGCCTGCTGCTCCGCTCTTTTCATCCAGTCGGTTTTGGGCATCTGCTTCAGCATATCAGACAACGACTCCAACACGGTTCCTCCTCCCGCCATAGGCATACTTGCTAATATGAATGAGAACCATCATCAGTTCTGCGTAATTAAGAATTGAACATTTCATCCAGCCGTTTGGCCTTACTGAGCATCTCTTCGAGCTCTTCATCCGTCACGCGCGTGGTCTGTCCGCTGTTCTGGACAATTGGAATCTGAGGCTTCTGCGTCTTGCTTGCAGGTGTACGTGTCCGGCTCCTGCCGCTGTAAGTTCCCGCTCCCGAAGCTTTCGCTGCCGCAGCTTTGGCCGCTGCCTGCTCGCGGAATTTGATCCGCTGACGCACATAGTCGACGGCCTCTTCGAAGGTAGCTATATGTTTGCCCAGCATATCCGAGGCTACCGCTTCAATGGACGACTTGGCCCAGGATCGTTTGTCTATATGAATGTAATGAATAAGGACGTTAATGACTTCCTCTTTCAATTTATAATTGAGATCGATTTTCTCGAAAATATCCAGGACGCCGTTCGGAACGGGTCCTTGCGTAAAAAAGCTTTGCAGAACACGCGTGTAAGGCTCGTTCTTGAGAAGCGTATTATACTGGTGTTCATTATTAGATGCCTGCAGGAACGCAGGCACTTCCAGATAATACTGCATCTCAACCTCCCGTGAAGCCGCTTCAGCAGCTTCCGGCGAAGAATCGGCCGAATTCGCTTCGGCTCGTTGAAGAAACCGCTCGCGTTCTTCCTCTCTCTTCTTGCCTTGACGGAAATACAAATTCGCCTTGTATTGGAGAGAATCAATCTGAAGCTCGCCATCCTCATCGAACATACCGTCTTCATCCAACAGCCGGCATGTTTCCTGAAGCGTAAGACTGTATTTCCTTGCGACCATATTAATGGAGATCATTATCTCCGGCTTATACTTCAGATTCTCTACGTGAATCCGGTTATAAGATCCCCGGGGGAACCGGGTAATCAGATCGGCATACTCGTATCCTTTGGTCGTTACGTCCATAGGCTGGCCTGTCTGCTTGCCGGCCGAAGCTTCGTAGAGCGCCTGTTCCAGCTCGTAATCGATCACATGCGTGTTCAGGCTGAACAGCTCATAAAAAGGAACGGACAGATTCTCGCTGTCGGCACCGGTTAATTCTTCAGGCTCCGGTGTAGTCAAATCATCCCGCAGCGAAAGCAGCATGAATTTGCCTATTTTGTCACGAAGCAGCAGGGTCAGATGTTGATTGCGGAAAAATTCATTGGGCGACAGAGGACAAAACAGCGTGTATTCGTAGATGTAATCTTCTTCTTCCGGAACATAAATCCGCGAAGTCTGCAGCAGTCCTACCGCTTCAAGCCTGGACGTCTGCTCGATAAAGAGCTTGCGGCTGCGTTCACCGGGGTCCAGTTCCATGGATAAGAAAAGCTTGCGCTGCTGCTCCAGCCCCGCATAGCCCGCTTTGTCGGCGGACAGCTGCTGGAAGAGCGTATGGTATAAACTGATGGCGCAGCCCCCGATCATCGGCTGATAGATCGAAGACAGCATCTTATAATCAAGACTGCTGAGCGCAAAATCCCGGTAAACGCAGAACCGGTGGTTTTCCGTAAAATGCAGTAAATTGGTCAAACGCATAGCATCAAACTCCATCCGTACCTAAAAAAGGTCTGGGCTTCATTTTACCACAATTATCGACAAGGAAGGGAATGAAAAAATATCCCTTTCGTTTTCAATCCGCTCATAAATTCCCTGTGAATCGCAATCCTGCCTTCTCCAGGCAGCATGCTTCCCCGTCTTTATAAGGTGACGCCTCCCCGACCAAAGTCTAAGAAACAAACCGTCTCAAGGCCGTTTTGACCGGCTCCAATCTTCTATACAATAAAGACATGAAAGAAAGAAACGGCAAAGAGCTGACGAAGAAGAACATGATTGAAGAAAACACGAACTCATTCAAGGGAGAGATTAAGATGAATAAATTATTTCGTTCCAGAACAGACAAAAAATTGACCGGATTATGCGGAGGAATCGCGAATTACCTGGGTGTGGATTCCACCGTTGTGAGGCTGATCGCCGTGGTCTGTGCGTTATTCAGCTTCGGAGCCTTCACTGCGATCTACCTCATTGCGAGCTTCCTGGTTCCAAAAGAGCCGGTTAACGCTTACGATTACCCGAATTCTTACCACTCTTACTAAGTCTCGCAAGTATAATCTCGAATGAAAAAAGCCCGCGGGGTGCTCCCCCAAGGGCTTCTTGCCGTCCATTTATTAATCGTTCCCGCCATCCTGCTCCGGATGCCCAGCAGGCAGGATGGTTTTTGTAGTGTGAGGCAGCTAGAACATTTTGAAGCCTTTAATGCGCAGGGTACGGATGGTTGTCCCGCTGACAACTGCACCTGCGAGACCGCCGATAACCGGAACGATATCCACGTAGGTAACGGCAGACATTTTGTCGCTGTAATAGAAAGCCAGTCCGATCATAAGCGCTATGAACGCATAGCTCGGAAACCAGGTCGTTTTCATCAGCATATTTAGAATAAACCCGAGTCCAAAAAACAGCACGAACATCAGGACAATGACGATAACAAACTGGATCAAACTCGTCCACTCCTTTTCTATCCACATTCTTACTCTCTATTGTAGACAAATTCCCCTGTCCGGTAAAGTGTCTACATCTTGAACAATCGCCTGGTGACACGGTTTGTTCATTTGCCTTTTGCATAGCGAGTCGATACAATGAGAGGGATATGGCAGTACGTGAATTCCTGTATAGAAAAGGAGTGTTTTCATTTCCTATGAGTGAAGCCATCGAAACATTAGAAGGCTGGTACGCCTTACATGATTTCCGCCGCATAGATTGGAATGCATGGAAAGAAGCATCCCAAGATGAGCGTAAGCGGGCAGAGGACGAGCTGCACGATTTTATCGGGGAGTGGCAGTCAATTGAGAATAATAAGCAAGGAAGCACTGCGATGTACAGCATCGTCGGTCAGAAAGCCGATATCCTGTTTATGCAGCTTCGTGAAACTTTGGAAGAACTGAATGATCTCGAAACGGCATTCAACAAATCGACGCTTGCCAAATTTACGATCCCGGTCTACTCGTATGTATCGGTCGTTGAACTGAGCAGCTATATGGCCAAGCCGGGCTCCGATCCGATGGAAAATCCGGAAGTTGTTGCCCGCCTCAAACCGACGCTGCCCAAGGCGAAGCATATCTGCTTCTATCCGATGAACAAGCGGCGTGACGGCAGCGACAACTGGTACATGCTGGACCTGGATTCCCGCAAAGCTATGATGCGCAGCCACGGAATGATTGGACGCAGCTATGCGGGCAAGGTCAAACAGATCATCACCGGTTCTGTCGGTTTCGATCTGTGGGAGTGGGGCGTCACTCTGTTTGCAGACGACGCACTGCAGTTCAAGAAGCTCGTTTACGAGATGCGTTTTGACGAAGTCAGCGCACGCTTCGGCGAATTCGGCGATTTCTATGTCGGCAACCTGCTCGACAACGACCGCCTGGCGCGCCTGCTGCACGTTTAATACACAACAAGCCCAAAGGACCCCGGTTCCAGGAACCGGGGTCTTTTGCTGTGTACAGATCATTAAACTACGCCTTGCCTCCGCAAGCCCTGCGTATTAACCAAATCCGACGGTTCTCCCAAAGGCAATGAGAACAACACGGCAATCTTCTTCCTGCCGTTCGCGACAGAATATACCACCGACCGTTTCTAGTCTTCCTCTTCCTCATCCTGGATGCGCTTCATTTCGGCTTCCATCTCCGCTTTCCGGCGCAGATATTCTTCCGTATCCCGGTCACGCTGCCGGCTTCTCTCCTTGAGCCGCTCGATAGCAGGGAGAATCAGCACATCTATTTCCTTTTGCACGACGGCTACCAGATCATACCGCTTCTGCTCTTCCAGATAATGCCCGACTTCTATAAGCGCGTTATAACGCTCCAGCTCGCTGCGCGTCAGTCTACCGCGCACTTGAACGCTGCAATGCCTCATGTAAAATACCCCCGTTTCCTGTAATGAATACAAAAGGCCGGCACCGGCTCTCCTCTTCGGACGTCTGCCAGTAGCCGGCCTGCTTGTTCAATTCATCCGTTTATCGGATTTTGCCCTTGCGCACAACCAGTGGAAGACCGCCGATGGTGTACAAGTAGCGCATATCGATGACTTTCTTCATCAGAGCCGCAGTGCTGCCCTTCATCTTCTTCGTCCCGACGATGCCGATTGCTTCGCCCCGGCCCAGCGACGCTACCGTTCCGCGATTCACGAAGCTGAATTCTTTGAGCGAGCTGCCCCGGATAGAGGCAACGAGATTGTAGGCGCAGTTGTCTCCCTGCTGCGTCGCGATTTGAGCAGTCGGCGGATAAGGCCGGCCCTCCGGATTCATGACGAGCGAGCAGTCGCCCGTAACGAAGATGTTATCGTGACCGGGCGCGCGCAGGAACTCGTCCACCTTGATCCGTCCGCGCATCGTATCGAACCCGGCATCCTCCAGCAGGTGGTTGCCGCGGATTCCGCCGGTCCATATAACGGTACCGGCTTTAATGAATTCGTCCCCGGCGATCAGCACGCCCTCCGGCGTGCATTCTTTGATCGCCGTGGCAATTCTAAACGTAACGCCTTTATCGGTCAGCAGCTGCATCGCGTACTCCACCAGTTCGGGATCAAAACCCGGCAGAGCTGTCGGGGCCGCTTCTATGTTATAAATATTCACGAGATTCGGTTCGACGTCGAACTCTTTGCACAGTTCCGGAATCCGGTCGGCCAGCTCGCCGATAAATTCGATTCCGGAGAAACCGGCACCGCCGACAACAAACGTCAACAGCTCTTTGCGGTCCGGCTCCTGCTTGAAACGGGCAAACTGATATTCGATATGTTCACGGATATAACGAACACTATTAATACTACGGATCGTCATGGCATATTCTTTGAGACCGGGGATTCCGAATGTCTCCGGCTCGCCCCCAAGGCCGATCACGAGATAATCATAGGATAAAGTCCCGTCTTCGAGAATTACTTTCTTCTCATTGGGACGGATTTGTACAACGGTAGACTTAACAAAATCCACTTTGAACTCATCAATTAGCGAAGAAATATTGACACGTGCATTTTCTGGATTATCCGTTCCGGCAGCAGGCATATGCAGATGCGTGGTGATGTAGTGATAATCATGTTTATTTACAAGCGTTACGTCCGCTTCGTTGTAATTCAGCATTTTTTGAAGACGTAAAGATGTCACAACACCACCGTAGCCCGCGCCTAAAATAACAATTCTTGGCACTCTACTCATTGGTTTCTCTCACTTCCATCTTTTTATAAGGCCTCTGTTGTGATTGATTCACACTCTCTCCAGGCTTAAAACATTCCGATAAAATGATGCGGATTGGAGCCGCTTATGCAGGCGCTTTTCTTGGTATATCACGCCTATCTGGCAACAATCTCATGCAATCATATAATGTGCCCTATTAAATAGCAAGGGACATTTTCCCTAAAAAAAACGGGCTTTTTTCGTGAATTCCGACAAATTAGAAAGCTCTTTTTCTCCCTTCTCCCGAACCTTTTAATTAAGAGCGTTTTCATAATTTTCATAAGAATGAATCCGGGTCTTTTTCCTCCGGGTCAAATGGTTTCTTTCCTGAATACGGACGTTTATAATGAACAAAGTAAGGATAGCGTATAAAAGTGGAGGTGTCGGATAAGTGAAAGAAGCAGCACATACGGAACCTAATGAAAATCTTCAGGAGCAGGTAAGGGATCTGACGATCATCGGCGGAGGTCCCGCGGGCATGTTCGCGGCGTTCTACGGCGGTATGAGGCAGGCCTCGGTTACATTAATCGAGAGTATGCCGCAGCTCGGCGGTCAGTTAGCCGCCTTGTATCCTGAGAAACATATATATGATGTAGCCGGCTTCCCCAAAGTAACGGCTCAAGAGCTGGTGGATAACCTGGCCGTACAAATGAACCACTTCCCTATCCGGGTCTTCCTGGAAGAGAAGGTACTGAACGTAATCAAGAAAGAAGAGCGCTTGTTCGAAGTACTCACCGACAAAGGCTCACACCTTAGCCGCGCCGTCATTATTACCGGAGGCGTCGGGGCTTTCGAGCCGCGCAGAATTGATCTTCCGAACGTGGACCGGTATGAGCGGAACAACCTCCACTATTTCGTTAAAGACCTGAATTCTTTCGCCGGTCAAAAAGTGCTGATTACAGGCGGAGGCGATTCCGCTGTTGACTGGGCGCTGATGCTGGAACCGATCGCAGAGCAGGTCACGCTCGTTCACCGCAGAGACAAATTCCGCGCTCACGAGCACAGCGTAGAGAAATTGAATAATTCGAAGGTTGATGTAATAACTCCAACAGAAATTACCGGATTTGACGGTGGCGATTCCATCGAGAAAGTTACACTCACTCATGTCAAAACCGGCGAAGAAACAATTGTAGACGTAGACGCAGTTATCGTTAATTTCGGATTCGTGTCCTCTCTCGGACCGATCTCCGAATGGGGGCTACAAATTGAAGGCGGCTCTATTGTCGTCGATTCACGCATGGAAACGAATGTCCCGGGTATTTTCGCCGCAGGCGATATCACGACGTATCCCGGCAAACTTAAGCTCATTGCCGTCGGATTCGGCGAGGCTCCTACTGCCGTCAATAATGCCAAGGTCTATATGGATCCAACCGCCAAGCTGTCCCCGGGGCACAGCAGCAATATGAAATTCTGATCCATCAATGAAAATAAACTTCAAAGGGCATTCTAACCTTGCTGCCGTTTTACCGGCAGATCACCCAAGGAGGAATGCCCTTTGTCATCTTACTGCCCTGTCTGTAACGGAATGGAAACCTTAACCGCTATATGCCCTGGCTGTTCCGGTCCTGCTGCTGATTTTGGAAGGTACAATGATTACCTCGGGCCCTATGCCCCGTATCGTGAGATTGAAGAAATCGGGCTTTCTAACGGATATCCTGACGTGCTCAGCAACCGTTGTATGCATATTGTAGGCTGTGAAGGCTGCGGTCAGAACCGGGTTGTAGCAATCGAAGAAATAGCAAGCGGGGAGAAGTTAATATAGACGGGAACAAAAAAAAGAAGCTACGCAAGGGCAGCTTCTTCGCCATTGTAAGTTTCCAGCACGATATGTCTGCGGTTGATCTCACCTAATAACAAATCGACAAAATCTGACTCGAGTTCAAGGTCCAGTGCTTTGAAATAAGATTCAACAAGCGTCTCATCACTAATCTGTCTCATGCCAACCACCTTTCCCGTACAACTTGTTATTATATTACCATGGTCATTTTTCTAGAACAAGCGTTCCGTTATCCACACTCTCTTGTGCATATCTTGTGGGTAATTTGTGAATACCCTCTAAAAATGGCGAGTTTTGTAGGTGGATAATGTGGACAAAGTTATACACACCCTCCTTTTACAAAGAGCCGATAAAAACAAATAATCAAATATCTTCCTTCAATTAACATAATTCATAACAGCGCATTCCATAGGCTGATCACACCTTTTTGATACCATTTCCAAAATAGGGGAATAATCCGACTCATTTCGCATATTCTTTTACATAGCTATCGTATGGAGCAAACAATTTCACACGATAGACGATCTTTTTTAACATGAATTTAATACGGACTCGTTATAATGGGTTCAGAAGCGAAAGGAGAAGTGAATCATGATCGTGTACGACATCGTCGTTAACGGAGAAGTGAAAGAAACCATCCGGCCTCAAAAAGTACGGCTCAAAGAACTCTATACTTATATGCTCGAACAATCCAAAGCGATGAAGCAGAAGTACGGAGAAAACACCCGTGTTCTTAAGCGTATCCTCTATTAAAATTTCATTGATTCCCTATTGCCCGATCTGCTAGACTAGGAGGGGTAAAAAGGGAGGATGTCAATAAATGGATACTGTCAAAAAGAACAAAATCTTATCTGAATTCAAAAAATTTATCATGCGCGGCAATGTCGTAGACCTCGCGGTCGGCGTCATTATAGGTGCTGCTTTTAATAAAATCGTGACCTCGCTGGTCAATGATGTGCTTATGCCTCCTATCGGGCTGATGCTGGGCAAAATGGATTTTAAAAATCTGCACTTTGATCTGGCGACAGACGTGCGGATTAATTACGGCGCTTTTATTAATACGGTGATCGATTTCCTGATCGTATCCGCCGTTATCTTCTTGATGATCCGGCAGATGAACAGGCTCCGCCGCAAAGAAGAGCCGGAGAAAGAAGAGCCGGCTCCCGATCCTACTAAAGAGTGCCCTTACTGCATTTCACAAATTCCGATCAAAGCATCCCGCTGTCCGCAGTGCACATCCGTGCTGGGCGGGGAAGCTGTGCCGCAGCCGCAGGCTTAATGCGTGTAATTGGATAAGAAAACCAAAACCCTTCTCTGCGCCTTGTGCGGAGAAGGGTTTTTCAATCTGAGATTGATTCAATATCCTTCATCGTAAAATGCAAACAATCCGGACGTCTTAGCCCGGACTCCGCAAAACCAGCTTCGACAATCAATTGTTTGAATGTAAACATTGTTTCCCCCATGCAATATATTGCTCTCATAATTATACTATGTTCAAACGTTACGCTTACATCCATTCAAATTTATATAAAAAAACCTCCCAGTCCCGTGTAGTTTTAATACACAAGTCTGGAAGGCTCGTTCTCTTCTCCAAAAAAGAGAAATCATTAGAATATGCAAGTAAATCATTCACTCACAAACATACGATAATCTGATAAAACCTTTAATCCTCACACTTCTCCGCTTTGCCCTCTTCGCCCTTCACTTTGAACGAAGCGCCGCAGCCGCAGGATGCTACTGCATTCGGGTTATCGATCGTGAAGCCGCCGCCCATGCCCGCGTCTTTGTAGTCGATCTCTACGCCGTACAGATACTTCGCGCTGTCGGAATCGACGACTACTTTCAAACCGCTGAAATCCAGAATAGTATCGTCAGCCTTCTGGTCATCATCGAGTCCCATGCCGTAAGAAAATCCGCTGCAGCCGCCTTCTTTGACGCCTACGCGCAGGAACAGGCTCGGGTTTTCTTCCGCTTCGAGCATTTCCTTGATCTTATCTGTAGCTTCATCGCTGATCTTCAGTAAACTCATATAGGTAACCTCCTTGTACGGAGCGGCCTTAACAAATAGACCCGCTTCCTTAAGCAGTCATTTTAGTAATCCACTTATCATCTTATAGTATACCCCTATTTCTGCTTCGCCTCAAGAGGGACCACTGCCTGCTCCAATTTATAAAATTGCAGAAGCAGCTTATCTAAATCCCTGCTGTCCTGTTGAACAGATGGATGCAGAAATCCATATTGCATACCCTTCTCTACCAATTGGAACCTCAGTTGCTCAATGTCCTCAATGAGCCTTCTCCCGATATCCCGATCTAACGGCTGCTGCATATTTCCCTACCATCCCATCCGGCAAAAAGATACTTTATTAAGTGTACAACATAAACGGTTGGTTAATAAAGCACCTTTTTCCAAATTTACACTAAAAATGTGAAAATATTTTCCAACAACTTTGTACAAAATCCGACATCATCCAGGTTATGTCTCCTCTGGTCAAGGTTTATCCTTATTGCCCCCTGACCATGACAGGTTTATAATAGGAAGGATGAAATAAACGTGATGAATGATATAGACCGGAGCTTGTGAACAAATACACATAGGCACAATAGCTCACCTGTTGAACGGAAGCTTCTCAGAATTAAGGTCGGTTATACCGATGCAATTAAAAAATTACAAAGAACGGGATTCAAAAGATCCTTCAGGGAGGGTATACTAATGAATGTCATGATCGAAAGTCCTGACCGCCGCATGGCTGAAATTGCAGAAAAAGTCGAGCACGGAGAGCGTCTGACCCGGGAAGACGGCCTTTATCTGTACCAATCGGACGATTTGTTGACCATTGGTCAATTAGCTAACAAAGCCAACCTTCGGAAAAACGGCAAGCACATTTATTTTGTACAAAACATGAGTTTATATTTCACAAATGTATGCGAAGAGCACTGCGCATTCTGCCATTTCCGCAGAGACGAAGGCGAAGAGGGCTCCTACACGCTGTCATCTTCCGAAATGCTGTCCTATATCTCGGACAATTTCCATCCGGATATCCGTGAATTTCATATCAGCCAGGGACATAACCCTCACGTACCTTTTGAGTACTACGTGGATTCGCTGCGCACATTGAAACAGCATTATCCCGGGGTAGCGCTCAAAGCCCACACAGCTGCCGAAATTGATTTTTTTGCGCGGATCAGCGGTCTAAGTTACAAAGAAGTACTGCGCACTCTGATGGATGCCGGTCTCGATACGCTTCCTGGGGGCGGTGCCGAAATTTTGACGGAACGCTACCGGAAAAAGATGAGAGTCGAGAAAGCGGATACTGATCAGTGGCTGGATGTTCACCGTGAAGCCCATCTGCTCGGAATGAAAACTCACGCCACGATGCTCTACGGTTCCATTGAGACGCTCGAAGAAAGAATTGAGCATATGGCACTGCTGCGGGAGCTTCAAGATGAAACGAACGGATTCCACGTATTCATCCCGAACTCGATCCAACCGGCCAGCTCCAAAGCCGGCATTCGCCGCCGGGTACCTGCTGTGGATGAACTCAAGACCATCGCGATCAGCCGGCTGATGCTCGACAATTTTCCGCACATCAAAGCCTACTTCATTAATATGGGCGTCAAAGTAACTCAGCTCGCGTTCCAATTCGGCGCATCCGATGCTCATGGCACGATCGTCAAAGAACGTATCTCGCACGCGGCTGGAGCCCAATCACCTGACGGAATAACGAAAGAAGACCTTGTTTGGCTGATTAAAGGAGCCGGCAGGATTCCCGTAGAACGTGATACATTCTACAACGTGGTTCAAACCTACAACTAATTGGGGTAAGAACGACTAAGAGAAACTTCCAATGAGAGACAAACAGTAAAGTTGTACGAACAAAGCTACCGCAGAAGGGATTCATGTACCATGAATAAGTTTGTTATTCTGGGAGGCGGTTATGGCGGTATGACCATAGCCACAGAGCTTCTGGAAAAAGAAATACCTGATGATTGGACCGTTACCCTTGTCGACCGGTCACCTTTTCAAGGACTCAAGACAGAATACTACGCCCTAGCCGCAGGTACGGCCTCTGATACGGAGCTTCGTGTTCACTATCCGAACGATCCCAGGCTCAACCTGAAGTACGGAGAAGTAACCGGAATCGATATCGAGACCAGACAGGTTCTTTTTGCAGGCAAAGATCCTCTGGATTATGACTACCTCGTAATCGGCCTGGGCTGCGTGGATAACTTCCACGGCATCCCGGGTGCCGTAGAGTTCGCCAACGGCATTCAGACCTTCTCGCAGACCCGTATCACTTACCAGCGCGTCAATGACGTTGTTCCTTACGGGCAAGTCACCATTGTCGGAGGCGGTCTAAGCGGCGTAGAGGTCGCTGCGGAGCTGCGCGAGAGCCGGCCGGACATCAACATCCGGATTCTTGACCGCGGAGCGAGCATTCTCTCTTCCTTCCCTACCAAGGCGAAGGAATTCGTACGAGACTGGATGCTGGCGCATGACATCGAAATGCGTTCTCATGTAACGCTCAGACGCCTGGACGGAGGCGACCTGTACAACGAAGAAGAAATCATCCGCACCGACACTACCATCTGGACAGCCGGCATCAAGCCGAGTCCTCTCGTGGAGCAGCTTCAGGTGGAGAAGGATTCATCAGGACGCGTAGTCCTGAATGAATACCATCAGATTCCCGCCCACCCGAATGTGTTTGTCGTAGGCGACTGTGCCAGTCTGCCCTTCTCACCAAGTGCACAGGCTGCCGAATCGCAAGGCAAGCAGATCGTGGAAGTCATGCAGGCGCTTTGGAAGAATGAAACACCGCGTCTTGGTCAAATCAAGCTCAAAGGTGTTCTTGGCTCACTCGGCAAGAAAACCGGATTCGGCTTGATGGGCAAGAACAGAGTCATGACAGGCATGGTTCCACGTGTCCTCAAGAACGGTGTCCTATGGATGTCCAAGAACCATTTCGGCTGATTCCTGCTGCTTAACGAGCTGAACGAAGCGAATTCATAAGAAAAGCCCGGTGTGCCATCACGGAAGTGATGTGCACACCGGGCTTTCTTATTTAATCATCGAAAAGATCAAGCATCGCTTCGACTTCTTTGATCTTACGGATAATCTCGTTATACAGCAGTTCAGTCGTCTCGGCCGCTACCATTTCTCCATTCACCATAGCAAACGGGAACAAGTAGCACTCGCCGCAGTTACCAAGGCAGCCGTACTCGATGACGTCATAATCGGGATTCTCCTCCAGCTTCTCAAGCAGGTCATCCGTAGCAGGATTGCTGGCGCAGAATTCTATAATAGGTCTCATCTTAATCTCCACCTGTATGAATAGAGGCTAATAGTACTGTACTCCCTCTATTGTAACACATACAGCGCTTTTTAAGCAGCAGAACGCTCCCTGACTGTTGCGAAACCGCAGCAATGCTGGGCAGGTGCTCTTATCTTCCTCGTGTATACTCCGGTTTGAAATAAAAGCTTCTCATGATGTCCGTGATGGAATCACTCGTGTCGAACGCATCCGCTGTCACACCGCTTCCGCTGCAGCGTGCGCACGCTTTACGGCCGCTCCCTCCGCAATCCAGGCAAATCCCGCGGTTCCCCAGGTTTCCTTCACCTGTACAACTCGCACATTCCATTTCCCCTTCTCCGTAGCAATGACAGCAATCCCTTTGTTCACTCATGTTCATCCATCCCTTCTCTGTGTGCTTTGGTGGAGGCATACATCCCAATGTTATAATACAGTTATGCGAATTAGTTAATTGTATTATATAACATAATCCTGATTCTGCAACCCCCTTTTTCTTAATAGGCCATAAAACACAAGAACGGAACATTTTACACCAACCGCCTCTTTCCTTCAGGGGGATATTTTTTTTCATGAAAATGTACTATAATAGATGGAGAAAGGAGTTGATTTACGTGACAGAAAATACTCAAAGTGCAACCATCTATGATGAAGTACTGGAAGTTCTAGATAAGCTTCGCCCGTTCCTGCAGCGTGACGGCGGTGACGTTGAACTCGTTGATGTGGAGGACGGCATCGTTAAATTAAAGCTGATGGGAGCTTGCGGCAGCTGCCCGAGTTCCACGATTACGCTTAAAGCTGGTATTGAGCGTGCATTGGTTGAGGAAGTTGAAGGCATCACTGAGGTTGTTCAAGTATTCTAATCCGGAGCCGGCCCTGTGCCGGCTTTCGTATGTTATAGAGCGGGGAAGAGCTCTTCCGATCCTTGTATATCCCTTATAGAAAAATTATAAAGCCCTGTCACCGAAGACCTTCAGGTCTTGTGTGACAGGGCTTTATTCTATGAATGAATATGTACAGGCTGAGCCGCTTGGAGGGCTTCTGAACCATGCTCCAGCCTCTTACAGAGGACATACGCTGACGACTGCGCATGTCCCAGACCTAGAACGGACCTACGTCCCTTCCAACAGCTGGAAAGCAGCCTTGCTCGCTTCAGATTTCAGGCTCCATCCGCTGCCGCTGTTCCGCCGGTCATTTGGACTGCTTCAGCATAGGCAGCGTCTGAATGGGGTCCAGCCCCCCGTTAATTTCCATGATGTTGCCGGTGAGAAAATCCGACCGCGGGTCGCACAAGAAGGATATCACCCGGGACACATCTTCCCCGGTGCCTGGACGCCCGCGCGGCGTTTCGTCATCGGTCTGTCCCTCGACATCCTCGATCCGCTTCTCTTTGTTGGCGCCGCGGATGTCTCCGGGACAGATCATGTTCACGGTGATCCCATGGGCGGCTTCCTCCTCCGCCAGTGTCTTCGTGAACGACACCAGCCCTACCTTGGCCGCCGCATATACCGCCCGGTGCGGCCAAGCTCTCGCTTCGGCAGCATGGCCGAAGCCGAAGTGAATGATGCGGCCCCAACGCTTCTGCCGCATCTGAGGCAGCAGGGCGTGATCGAGCTGGATCACGCCAAGCAAGTTGCCGCGGATGAGATAGTCGATCTCATCGCTCGTATAATCCGCGAATAACCGGCGTTCGCGGATGAAAGGGCCCGCGTTGTTCACCAGCACATCGATCCCTCCAACCGTCTCGACGACGGTTTCTGCGATGCGCTGTATATCTTCACTGCGGGATATGTCCCCTTGGATTGCGGCCGCCCGTACACCCAGATTTTGAATATGGCGGACGAGCTCATGTGCTTCTTTCTCACTATGTACGTAATTGATGACAATATCATATCCGAGACCCGCGAGCGCCAGAGCCGTTGTTTTGCCCAGACCTTTCGCGCTTCCTGTAATGAGTGCTGTCCTGCGCGTTTCCGCCATGTTTCCCCTCCCCGTGTTCACCCGCAGCTTTACGGGAAATATATTGAAAGACCAAATCCATCGTTTCGCAGACCATCCCGTACCCCTTGGCAAGTTCCGCGAGATTCGTACGAAAGTTCTCCACCCCGATGCGGTCGCCAAAATACGAATGGTTCTGCATCAAGTCATCAAGCATATCCACATTTACATAATGAATCTCCATATTGCGTTGATTCCGGAGAATCTCAAGCGGCTGCTTTGTTTTCACTTTCAATTCGAACAGCTTCTGCTGAAGGGCCGGATGAACACCCGTCTCTCTCATTCTACGCAATACGGTAAAAAAGGAAAAGTGCGTTTTAATTACTTCCGTCTTCAATTCGAACAGATCGTTCAAGAAATAACCTAATTTGTCCAGGATAGAAAACAACCGGATTAGTGCATTTTTATAAAAATAAACATACCGCCTGTAATGATCCAGCTCCTCCGCGTTCATTTCATCCAGATAGGATTTGGTTATGTGTTGCGAGAACCGCACGGCACAATACTGGCTCTGTTCCAGCTCATCCAGGGCATCCAGGAAGCTTTGCGTCCATACATACAGTCTATGCAGCTTCTTGGGCTCGTAAGTATGTTCTGTGCGGCGATCCTTCTGAAGCTTGTTCAAATAATGCTTGATGGAGGTAAACGCCTGCTCCAATTGTTTATCGCAGCGGTCTACACGTCTCTTTTCATCAAAAATCATTCTCAGCACTCTCTTTCCCCCCTTACTTCATTTCCCTCAGTATGAGCCCCCTGTCTCTGAACCATACGCTTATACGCAAGCCTCGTCATACAAGGGTGCCGGACACTCCCTTATCTTACTTAACCAGCCGGCTGATCTTTGTAAAGAAAATTTTCTTCTTATCCAGTTAAAAAAGAGCCCATTTCCATCCAACGGAAACTCCCAAGGAGTTCCGCCGGGGCTTCCCGAAGGAAGTGAAATGAGCCCTGTAGGGACCGTGCATATGGAGGAATAATAAAGCTTTGTTTGAACGCTCAAATTTCTATTTACCCGCTGTACTCTTCTCAATCGGTTTCCTTGCACTAAGCATAACGACGCACAAGTAACTGATAAAACCGAACAAGGCACAAATCAATACGGCATGGATCATCGCAGTAAACAAGAATAAAGTTTCGTGACCCAGCGACCAGGTTACGAGCGCTCCACTGAATACTTGGGCGACAAGTAAAACCAGCACCCATTTCGTTCCATTATATACATTCGTCAGATGCCTGTAGTTTTTGCGGGCCATTATGAAGAGGATAATCCCGCAGATCAGAATTCCTGCAGCCGCCAAGCGGTGAAAGAACACAATACCGGATGCCCCGCTAAGGGTCGGTACGACTTCGCCATTGCACAGCGGCCAGCCTGTACAGCCGCCTGAAGATTCGGTATGGCGTACGAATGCCCCGACATAAACGACAATGTAGCAGTACACTGCAATAAACCAGACAAACTTGCGGAATCCCGGAGCGACGGGCGCACTGCCCGGCTGAACCATGGATTCACCGTGCCTTGCTTCACGTGCTACCGATACCGTGTAATCGCCCCACTTCGTAAACGTTAGCCACAACAGAAGCGTCATCGCGAAGGCTAGCAGTGAAAGTCCAAAGTGAAGCGCCAAGACTGCTGAAGATTGCGGCCAAACCACTGCAAAAGCTCCCATGGCTGCCTGAATAACAGTAAAGAGGGCGGCTCCTCCTACAAAGTACTTCGCATCCTTGCGCTCCACCGACTTAAACACAAGGATAAAGGTAGCCAGCATCAAAAAGCCGACCAGCCCGGTCACGGCACGATGACTGTATTCAATCATCGAGGAAATCGTATATGCCGGGACGAACTTACCGTTGCACAGCGGCCACTCATAGCCGCATCCCAAACCGGAATCCGTCTTCGTAACGAGAGCTCCCATCATAATGATCAGGAACATCCCGATCATCGTTGCCAAGGAGAACCGTCTAGCTAAAGTATACATAAATGCACCTACTTCTCTATATTCCTGATGCCATTTTACGGTAGTAATTGTCGAATGACGGCAGTAAAGCCTTCTAATTTATTATAGCTAGTATGAAGGTCCAATTCCATTCGCAAATGTTACAAAGCCTTGAAACAAGCAGGAGGCAGAAAATGGGGCGCATTTTTTTAAGAAAATCGGATTAAGCAGCAAATAGTTTATGCTTTTATCATGCCCTCATAAATGACCCGACCGTTCCATAAATTTGCATCGTATCCCCTTGATCCGGACTTTCATTAGAAAAAGCCATCCCGGATGGAATGGCTTCAGCCTTGCGGACTCTAAAGGGTACTAATTACTCAGGCAGTGCATTTCCCACTTCGATAGCACGGTCCAGGAATTGCTCGATTTCTTCCCGCGTCTTGCGGAGCTTGCTTACGAATCTGACCAGCTCTTTGCCGTTGCGGAAAGCAATAAAGCTCGGGATGCCGAGAATGTTAAGTTCTTCGCACAGGTCCGGCACTTCATCACGGTCCAGTTCAATAAAACGGATCCGTCCCGCATAAGTTTGTTCAAGGTCCGGCATGAAAGGTTCAATATAATGGCAGTCTTTGCACCAGGTTGTTTTAAAAACAGCGATCGTAACTCCTGACTCTTCAACCACGGCGCGGAAATCTTGTTCATTATGGATTTTTTCCATGCTGTTCACCTCAGATATGGAATCTGCCGGGTCTGATTCCCGACCGGCATCATCGGATTACTTACTTGTCTATCTTATAGCATGCTCAAAAGGCGGTGTCAATAATTCCATAGCGATGGAATACGGATATGGTAACAAAATGGTTTCCTTAACCAATTTACAATCAATGTAAAAAGTGATATCATATAAATATCAAAACGATATAATGAATTTAATTATCAAATCGAAGGAGACTGGTGCCATGAAAGAACGCAATGTATGGAAACTGAACGGTTTTGTAGGGGTGCTGGCGATGCTGGCTTTACTCGCGGCGGGAGCTTATCTCTTAGTCGCGGAAATGATTATTCCTGCTGTTATTCTGCTTGTTCTCGCTCTCGTCCCGGTTAGCGGTTTCACCGTGGTGCAGCCGAATCAGGGAATGATCGTTAATTTTTTCGGCCGTTACAGCGGAACAATCCGTGATAGCGGCTTCTGGATTACGATTCCTTTTACCGAACGCAAGAAAATCTCACTGCGGGTACGCAACTTTAACAGCGTTAAACTGAAGGTCAATGATGTAGACGGCAATCCGATTGAAATTGCTTCAGTCGTAGTATTCCGTGTAGTCGATACGGCAAAAGCCATGTTCGAAGTCGACAATTATCAGACATTCGTTGAGATTCAGAGCGAGACCGGACTCCGTCATGTCGCTTCCAAGTATCCGTACGATTCCTACAATGGTGAGGCCTACTCACTGAGAGCCAATACCGAAGAAATCGCGGAAGAGCTGACTCATGAACTGGAGCGCAGGCTGCAAGTAGCGGGGGTAGAGGTGCTGGAGTCAAGATTAACTCACCTTGCTTACTCGACCGAAATAGCCAGCGCGATGCTTCAGCGTCAGCAGGCATCTGCGATTATATCTGCCCGCGAGAAAATTGTTGAAGGTGCTGTGAGTATGGTGCAAATGGCCATCTCCCGTCTTCAGGCAGAAGGTGTTGTCGAACTGGATGAAGAGCGCAAGGCAGCCATGATCAACAACCTGCTCGTTGCCGTTGTCTCCGACCGTTCCGCCCAACCTGTAATCAATTCCGGTTCGATCTACTAAGCGGCCTCATGGGTGCCAAGAAAAACTTTGCGCTGCGTCTCGATCCTAAGCTGTACGAAGCTTTGGAACGCTGGGCGGGCGACGAATTCCGCAGCGTTAACGGACATATCGAATTTCTTCTGCGGGAGGCGCTGCTGCGGTCGGGCAGGCTGCCGGGGAACAAGCCCCAACCGCCTTCCGACACGGAGAAAAGAACCGAGTAATTCTTCTTTAGCAAAAGGAGCACTTCTTACCCTAGCGGGCAGGAAGTGCTCCTTCTTATTTATCCGGTTCAGCCTGCAGCCGGATTAGATGAACTGCCTTGCTTATTGACGGGTGATGCGGACAGCTTGCTCCTCACCATCCCACTTCACTTCGCCTCCTAAGGATTCCACAAGGAATCTCAGCGGTACGAATGTGAAGTCACCTGTCAGTTCTGCGGACTGTTCCAGTGAAACGGTTTGACCGTCCACTACAGCTTGATCGGAACCGAGTGTGAACACCACGGTGCGACCGTTCAGATCGTCAATTACTGTAATTTGTTTCGTTTCACCATCCCACTTCACTTTCGCATCCAGTAATTCGGATACATAAGTAACAGGTGCCATAGATACGTCATTCTTGAGATAACCGGCAAAACCGTATTTACTCCATTCGTCATCCATCGAAACCAGCGCATTACGCTTGGTAACCTGCAGATCTTCTTTAATCAGCTTATAGAAGACAGAGTTTTTGTCGATCGAGCGCAGGAAGCTTCCCAGGGACGGGATTGCATCCGGATTGGATGCATCGAACAGGATTTTATCCCCATCCGCTTTAACAGGATCTATCGTTACAGGCTTGTTAATATTCCATCTCTCACTTGTGGAGCTTACTTTAATTCCTTTGAGACCTGTCTCTGCCTCGGGAAGCGGGACATTTATATCCGCGGTGCTCTTGCGGATCTGCAGGTCACTGTCCACATAAAGATCAACTTTGACGGAAGATCTGTCACTGAGGATATCTCGGAGCGGTTCTTGTCCGGGACTGTTCAGAAATTTATCCGTCTCGGCGTCGTACTGGCTAAGAATTTCTTTCAATCCGTTTTGTACAAATTCATAGATGGTTGCTACAGCCAAGGTTTTGTTATTGAGGTAAGAATCGATAAGTACATTGCTTTCTCCCGCTTCTTCCACGGTTTCTTTTACGATCGGAGCTAATACATCAAATAGTGTTCCGATAAATTCTTTTAAGCCTTCCTCATCCGCCGCGATGTTTTGCAGCAGTGTTTTGACCAGACCGAGCGCTTCGCCGCCTTTAACTTCAGCATGAAGCTTCTTGAGAGAGACCGATTCGTTATAGACCGTTTCCGTTACGGAAGTTACGCTGATCGTTTTAGGATTCGGCGCGTGACCGATAAAGAAGGATGCCAGCGACGGCATACTGTCCTGCAGCGCTTTAGTCATTTCTTCGATTTTCTCCTGATCCGGCATCATCATGCCGCCGGCAACCGGATTCATCTGAGCGTTACGGATATGTATCGGCTTGGAGACCCCTTCAATGCTGATAAACATATCCTGTTTGTCAAGAGATAAATGGAACGGGATACTGCCTTTGCCGTATACAAACTCGCCTTTGATGGATGCCTTCTCCTGGCTCTCCATCTTCTCTTCCGTAAACTTGATCGTTACATTCTTGAAAAGATCGAGCAATCTCTGGGCATCATCCGGCAATTTCTTCGTATCACCCGTAATAAGTTCCAGCTTCAGTGACTCCACCGCTTCTGCCGATTTGACCTCATACTGCTTAACAAGCGCCTTGTTAATATCCAGACCGTCTACAGACTGGCAGCCTGTCAATACGAGCATCAGCGCTCCGGTACCTCCACATAACCACTGCTTCCAACCAACTTTCTTCATTGCAAGACTCCTTTCCAATTCCATATAATGCTAACCTTAATTTATACGCGGGAATAAGCAAAAAGACTCATAAAAAAATTTGAAAATTAATAAAGGCACATACTGAAGGCCCAGGACTTTGAATAAGACAGTCCTAAGGAGAGGAGTCTAACTTACATAACGCCCCTGAAAGGCAGGTCTTATCCGTATGAGCCATGCCAAAGAGAACAGCATCTGGAGGACAATCGGAAGCTGGATCCGCTCTATTCCCAAGACACTGGCGCAGCTGATCTCATTCAAACGAACTTCCTGGAAATCCGCCCGCGAGTTGCAGACTGCAGGGCCCCGGAAGCTAGTCCCTAACCAAGCAAGCGTTCGGCGGCTGCAGCATACTTGCACAGCTCTGGCATCCGAATCTCTGAAAAGCCCCGGTCCGTCTGAGTCCCTATCCTTTACTTCGGAAGAAAACAGCTTCATAGAACAAATCCGACTAGCCACCGACCGCGGCAACCGCAACAACGTGACAAGGACACAAGCCTACTGGGAAATGTATATCAGGCATCCAGAGCTTCATTGGGCTTTGCTTGCGCATATGGTCTCCCGGAACGGCGGGTGGAGCATGACCGATCTGCATGGAGAATATCTGCCCTTTCTTCTAAGCCTCTCACAGCGGCAAGCTATTTTCTCCTTCCTGGAAAAAGCCAATTCCCTTATCTTCGGAGATGCTTATCCGCAGCTGCTTCTATATGAAGCGTCTTTGACAAGCAAACAGTCTCTTATGCACCTTCTGCCCGCGTTTGGTGTCTCGGCTTTTATGAAACCCGTGTGGGAAGAGTTCTGGAGAGCCCGAGACTCCGTCATGCTGACAACCGCTCTAATTATCAACGAGCAGCACTACATTGAAGGGAGGGTTGTTAAAGAGCCATTCTATGCCGAGCATGTACTGGGGTCCCTGGAATTTCAGATGCAGTCGCTGATGCAGCTCAATCAGATCGTTTTTCCATTTGCAAAAAGCAGCGAGGACGGGGTCTTGCAGGATCGCCCGATCAATCTTGCGGGAGCCATTCTCGAAGACTTCAGCGATCTGCGCGAACGAATCCAGTTCGGTAAAACACTCTATGGCATTTTATTCGGCATTCCCGCTGTTTATGAAGGAGTCTTACGGTTCGCGGGATATCCCCATACAGGCTCAAGATCAGATTATTGGCCGCATTTGTTTACGAACGCACAAGAAGAGCCTCCATCGATCGCCACGCGTTTGAATAAAATCTCCGGCTGTGAGTTGGTGCCCGGAGCTTCCCCGCTCTACAGCCCGAGGCTTTCGGGTGCTTGGGACGATGTGCCCCTGGCGCCGGTTGTGCCGGGTGACTGGTTCCATACCGCGGATGTTCTCCGCTTTATCAGTGATATTGCTGTCCCCGATTTGTTCGAAATGAGCGCAGAGAGCTGCTTCGGCCTCCACAAGGTACAGACAGCTGCGGTGGCTGCGCAGCAGTTGAAGGGATAAGGAAGCGTTCTGGCACAGCAAGGCAGAGTGATGATCGGCAAGCTGCAGGCATACACAACCAGAGACACTGCCGGTTAAGTTCATGATGGCTGTGCCTCTGGTAGTGACTTACATTAAGGCTGAATTAAGTTTTCATTGCTCTCAAGTTCAGGCAACTTTACATGTATATTTGAAAGCTGCGTCACCGCTTCGGCTGTTGAATTCACCGGACCGGTCAAGGTGTTCGTTCCAGGCGAGGCTGCTGGCCATAGAACACCGGTATAATCATAATTCCACTGAGGGTATTTGTTAGGCGCCCCTGTCTTATAAGTCAGCTTTACCCCATCGCCTTCGCGGAGGCCCGGAATGCTGTAACTGACCGGCTGATCTTTAACGACTTGAATGACACTTTGATTGTCGGGACCTTCGGATGTAACAACCGGCTCATAAACTTGTGACGCGCTGTACCAATTGAGCGAGGCCGTTTTGAGGCCGACATATGGCGACGTCGTTTCGTACCGGATGTTGTATTCGGTGCCCGCTACCAGCGGGACGCTTGCCGAGTATTTGCCGTAAGGTACGATGATTTGCTGATCGTTCAGCCATACGCTTCCTTTCTGATCGTAAGTCAATAGCTGGAACGTGTACGTCTCCGTATACTTCGGCTTGATTTTGCCCGTAATCCGTACCGAACCCGGCTTATCCTCAGGGAACAGGCCCCCTTTGTCGTTATAATCAAGGAGATCAATGTAGTCGATGGTAGGCGTTCCTTTCTGATGCTCAAGTTTGAAATACTCCCGTTTGAATTTACTCCCTGCCCTAGCCGGATATTTACCCCACGATACGTTGACTGCGCCCGTAAAGTTAGGAACAAAGCTGAGGAGTCCTCCGTTGTTTACTTTGTTCACGGTTACATTCTTGACCTGCGGTCCCGGTGCCGATTCCTCAATGATCAGAAAACGCGGGTAGTCCGAAGTCGTCAGCTTAACCTTGATCGAATCCGCCGTGGTGCCTGTAACCGTGACAGGAATGCTCGTATTGGTTACGGGATCGTACGCGGACACTTGAGGGGACACCGTGTTGATGTTCTTCAGCGTAACTTCGAAGGTTTGATCCGGGAAATCATACCGGGCCGGGTCCAGGGCACCCTTGGTGAGATCCCATGCTTGAGTGAGATTGCGAGAGGCGACATAATAGCCGATGGCGAATTTGTTCGGCTTCAGCTGAAACGGAGCGATCACCAGGTCTTCGCGGTTGTAATAATCCGGATGATTGGGAGTTCCGTCCCCTTTGAACACGAGCCGGGGTTTGTGCTCAATCACTTCCGCGACGTTCAGCTTTCGCAGGTTGTCGATTTTCTCGCCTCCTTTTAACAGGTTGACCGTATTCTTCACGGCTGTCAGCTGGGGGCCGATCTTCGCGCGTACAGTATCGTTCAGCACAAAATTGTTCTTGGCCAGTTCGTCGTAAAACGCGACAGGCAGTACGGCGGAGGTGACATCATGGTTTTCTCTGGCGACATAGGTGTATAGTCGCTCCAGTCCTTTATGGCTCTGGAATACATAATTGCGCAGAGTCGATTTTGTGGCGATTCTTTGGCGAATCGCGCCCAGAGCCGGAGCGTCCCCGGGAACTCCATTGGCGGCTGCCAGCTCGTTCGTGAAGCTTTGCGTCCCGAAATTCGTTTCGGTCTGCCACATTTCCACGTTTTTCCGGTTAAAGTTGGCGAAACGGTAGTGGTCCTTGTAATTGTTCGGGAACGGCTGGATATCCCGGCTTAAATGCTCGGTTACAAGAGCGGTGTAAGTATATTCGGGATTGGCCTGCATGAACGAAGGGACAAAGGTGCTGCCGAGATTCCCGAGCGCATCGGCGGTTTGGTTAGCGGTGCGATGCCACGTCGGCGGCTTGTAAGTGAATTTATTCTTGTCGTAGCCTGTATAATAGTGGCGGCTTATGCCGGCCTGACCGTCAAAGATCCAACGGAAGTTGTCTTTGGGACGCTGGTTAGAGAATCCGCTGATAACCTTCACACCCGGAGTCTGATTAACCGGATCGCTCACCACATCGGTCGTAACGGGGAGAAAAACCTCCTGTCCGGTTACGGCCTCCCCTTTGCGCGTTATATACGTAGGCGGCTGCGAGAACTGGAGATCCGGCTCGTAATAATACTTAATGTCCATAAAATGATGCCCGAATGTTTGCTCGTTCCAAACTTCGAAGTCGAAGCCGGCGTCTGCCTTTCCTTCGGTACCCAGTGCACGTTTCGCGAAGGCCGATACACTTTTTACATAAGTCTTCCAGCCTTCTATGGTTTCTTCGGAAGCGGGGTTCGGCGTTCCGTCCGCGAAAGTTTTGCCCGAAAGAGGCTGGTATTTCAGCTTATATAAGGAATATGCGCCGGCAGGTATAGTTGCTCCCTGAAGCGGCGAAGAGAGTTTGGCGATCCCCGTTGTCGGATTGAGCTCGGTAATAAGCGGGTTAAATCCTTGACTTAAAGCGTGTCCCTGATTGTTTATCTCCCTGACTCCCGTGTATTTAACGACAATCCCGGTTAATTGGGCAGGATCAAGCTTCAAGTATGTAGCCCCTGTAACGGCAGGTTCCAGCAGAGCCGTTTTGACTTCCTTGTAAGGAGCGGGGATTCCTGAGTTCGAGTTCAAGAGAATCAAGGGCCGGATTCCGTGCTTCTGCAAAGATTTCAGTGTATTGGCATACTCCTGTTCTTTGACAGGATAGGCCACCTTCGTTTCATCGTCATACTGCACGTTCCCCCAGCCCATTTCAAAACGGGCATGCTTGATGCCGACTTCCGCAAGCGCTTGGGCTGTAGCATCAATTTCTTTCTCCTTCACATTCATCACAACTCCGAGGGAATCGAGGAATTGGCTAGCTTCTTGGGTATCGACATACGAACGCCAAGGAAGCTTGTAGAAGGAACCCGCCCCAAAAGGTACATCGCTCTGCCCGGGATCTTCATAAGGCCCATTCAAAGGAGCTGTTTGCGTAATGCCATCCCATGACCCTGGTAAATTCGATTGGGGAACTGCCGCGGAAAGCATAGGGGCCGCAAGGGAAACTGTCAACAGTCCGCATGCCACACCCAGTATTAATTTTCTCATCATCTTACTCCCTCCTGCCAATAAGTATTGAATCATCTCTACCACAAAAAAACCTAAACTAGTTTACCTGCACAAAACCTCCTATATATTACCAAATTCAATAATGATTATATAACGTCTTGCGAGTTTTTGATACATATTGTATCTAAAAAATTGAATTACTTTCGTCTTAGCGTTTAGCTTTTATTTGCCAACGCAAAAACACCTTCAAGATTTGTTCCCTTGTCTTACGACATGGTTACTTTCTCTTGAAGGTGTTTTGATTGGCTGCGCATTGCCGTATGATTGCCGCAGAAAGCGCGAGAACCGATGCTCCTCTCCAGTAGAGGGGCTTTGCGCATCTTGCAGCTTGTCTGCGGCTTAAGACGCCGCGCAAGCGCCTTAACCGCGGCCCATTAAGCGGCCCGCTTTCGCAAGCACCTTCCGGAGCGGTGCCGGGAAGGATTTCACATCCTCACTGGTCACGACTTTCGTCACGAACAAGAGGATGACGTAGAGCAAGCAGGCTAAACCGCCTACAATAATGGCATTAAGCGTTGCATTGGCAACTCCCCACGGGAATAGCTCTAAATTAGTAAACAAGAAGCGCTCTGTGAAGAATCCGGCAAGGGCCACAATAACCGTTGTCGCGACGATACCGGTCCAGCGGCGGGCATTCATAATGCGGAATGAAACCACATTACGCATCACAGCCAGATTGAAAGCTGTCATGACAATAAAGCACAGCATGGTGGACAGCAGTATGCCATAGACACCCAGCCACGGTGACAGCACCAGGTTGCCGATCAGCTTGACCGCGATCCCGAAGACGACGCTTGAAACAAGCGCGCGCATTTTGCCCATGCCCATCATCACGGCACCCGACGTTTGCATAGTGATCTGGAACATGGCTCCCGCAGTCATCAGGGCGATCATGGGCGGCCCATATTCATACCCCGCCTGAGTACCGCCATAATCGAACATCCCCGACAAGGGACGGGCAGCTGTACAAATGGCAAGCACCATAGGCAGGCCGGATAGAATCGCAAGCTGCATAACACGAGCCGATTGATGACGCACCTGATCCAGCTCGCGGCGGGAATAAGCTGCTGAGATAATCGGGATAACCGATTGGCTGAGTGCAATAGCCAGTACAATCGGCAGTCCTGCCAGCGATTGGGCTTGTCCCCCCAAGATTCCGACGAGCTCTCTGCTCGTATCCGCTCCAATCTGCTCACGAAGCAGCGGAACAAGCGTCGAAGAATCTATCGCATAAATCAGTGTAACGGTGATGGAGAAAATAACGATAGGGATCGACAGACGCAGCATCTGCTTATAGATCTGACTATAAGGGAGCTTCGTCCCCGCTGCCGAGCGGTCACGATCTGACAGCTGCTTGGCATTCCCAGAAGCCAATCCCTCTTGTAGATCCTCCCTCCGGAATTTCCGGGCAAAATACATCAATACCAGCATCGCGGCAATCCCGCCGGTCACGCCGCCGAAAGATGCACCTGCCACGGCCCATTCCAAACCAAAACCAAGGAGCAGATAAGCCAGCCCCAGAGCCGTTATAAGACGGATAATCTGCTCAATAACCTGAGAGATCCCATTGGGCAGCATGTGCTGCCGTCCCTGGAAATACCCGCGCATAATGGCGATGACAGGAAAAATGAGCAGCGCCGGAGCTATCGCCATGGTCGGCAATGCGGCGCCGGGAACGCCTGACTTCTCCGCATACAGCGGCGAGAGCACAAACAACAGCACGCTGGCCACAAGTCCGGCTCCCGCAGCAAACAGCAGGGCAGCCCGGTAAATATGTTTGGCCTCGTCCATCTGGCCGAGCGCAGTTCGTTCAGACACCATTTTACTAAGGGCACTCGGAATACCTGCCGTAGCGACAACGAGTAGAATGCTGTAAATATTAAAGGCGACCGAGTAGCTCGCCATCCCTTCATTGCCCAGCATATAAACAAGCGGGAACCGCTGGAATACGCCGAGGAACCGGGCAATCAGAGCTGCCACGGTCAATATAAGCGTACCTTTGACGAGCGAATCTTTAGACAATGTCGTTCCTTCTCCCCTTACATAATAAGACCGGAAAAGGAGTCCTTTTCCGGATGGTGTAGCAGTGAGTTATTCTTTAGGATTGGCTGCCTTTAATGATCTCCAGCGGCTCCGATTTGCCATAAACCGGTCTCGTTGTATTCACAGGCGCCGCCCATTTAACTCCGTTGGAAATAACCTTCAGAACATCCTTGTTATAATAGGTCGGATATGTTTCGTGTCCCGGACGGAAGTAGAAAATACGACCTTGCCCACGGTGGAACGTACAGCCGCTGCGGAAGACTTCCCCTCCTTCAAACCAGCTGACGAACACCAGCTCGTCCGGCGCGGGAATATCGAAATGCTCACCGTACATTTCCTCATGCTCCAGTTCGATAAAGTGGCCGACCCCCTGGGCGATCGGATGAGCAGGATCAACAACCCACAGGCGTTCCTTCTCCCCGTCTTCTCTCCAGCGCAGATCGCACGAGGTGCCCATCAGCTTTTTGAAGATTTTGGAGAAATGCCCGGAGTGTAGAACAACCAGTCCCATGCCTTCCAGTACACGCTTCTGTACACGGTCTACAATAGCATCCGACACGTCGCCATGTGCCTTATGCCCCCACCAGATCAGAACATCGGTGCTGTCCAGCACCTCTTGAGTAAGACCATGCTCCGGCTGATCCAGCGTTGCCGTACGGATTTCAAAAGAATCCTCGGCAAGACCGGAGGCCAAGGCCCCATGAATGCCCTGAGGATACACTTCCGCGACTTTCGGGTTGTTTTTCTCATGTACATTTTCATTCCACACCGTAACATTAATCATCTGTCGTCTTCCTTCCGAGTAGGTTTTGTCAGCAGCGTCTTGATCAGATCCAGACAATAAAGAAAATAATCATCAGCACTTGAAGGACAATCTTAACGACAACGCTGGAGAAAAATCCAAGAACCGAGCCAACCCCGACCGTGGCAGCCTGTTTGAGACTCGAACCGTGATAAAGTTCTCCTATCAGGGCGCCGATAAAGGGTCCCAGAATCAGACCGAAGGCCGGAATCACAAAGGGACCAATGAGCAGTCCGATCGTGCTCCCCCAAACCGATGCTTTGGAGCCGCCGAATTTCTTGACACCCAATGCGCTGACGAGATAATCACCGATCGTAATCGCAATTACGATTACAGTCTGAATGAACCAGAACCAGAAACCAAACGGTTCAAAACTGAAGAAAAATCCATAGACAAAAAAAGCGGCGTAAATAGCGAGTGCCCCGGGAAGAATGGGATATACCGCTCCTACCATCCCGATGACAAACAGCAAAATAATAAGGGACCATCCCAAAATAACCATATGCGGCATCCTTCCTTAAACTAAGTCGTCCCGGTTCTTACAGCTTAGTCGAGGCAGACGGATTGAGTACGTATTCCTGGATGACTTTTGCAACCCCATCCTCTTCATTGGTCACAGTTATCAAATCGGCTATGCGTTTAACACCCTCTTGAGCATTCCCCATAGCGACACCCAGACCTGCAGCCCGAATCATGGCGATGTCATTCTCGCTATCTCCCATCGCGATGACTTCGGACATTTGAATGCCCAGCAATTTACAAACTTCTTCAATCCCGCTTGCTTTGCTGACCCCTTTGGGATTCAATTCGAGGTTATTCGGGTGAGAGTTAGTAATTTCAAGAACACCCCAACTGGCCAGTTCACCCCGGATGATTTCCAGGCTCTCATTGTTCTCAGTGTAAAAACCGAATTTCAACCATTCCGGTTTGGTGATGTCATCAGCCCATTTGTCCCGGTTATACATCCCCTCAACCGAATAAGCCCAGTACCAGGTATCGTGCTCGATAGCAAGATCATACATCCGCTGTACAAGATCCAAATCCAGCAGAGTGCGTTTCAACAGCTGATTAGGCGCCTTCCATACCTCACTGCCGTTCACGGATACAATCGGAGTTTGCAGCTCCAGCTCTACCGCGTAAGGAAGTGCAGTCTGTACCCCGCGCCCCGTCGAAAAAATAACCGTTACACCAGCATCAAGCGCAGCGTAGATCGCCTCTCTATTCGCATCGGAAACTGTTTTTTCCTCCGTAAGAAGCGTGCCATCCATGTCCAGCGCCACCAGTTTATATTGTCCCACCGAATTTCCTCCTCCAGGTTTTCTACAGGAAAACCACATCGTATGCATCGTCTTCAGGTGCTTCAAGAATGCGTAGCCGGATCATTTCAATGAATAATCTCCTGCCAGCAAATAATAAAGCTCCGCTGTCAGCTTCTGTCCGTAATGATCAGCTACTCTCTTGTCTCAACCATTATTATACGGCCGTGAACCAGATATAACCATAATTCTTATCATGTTAACGTACAGAGCTTAAGCGGAGCTGCTCTTATATTAGAATGCCGCGACTTTCTTCTGGGTTGTTTCTTCCATATAGGTGGCATGCCACAAAGCGAACATGTAGATCGTCCACAGTCTGCGGGCATAGTCTCCTTGTCCATCCTGGTGAAGCTTGGCCATTCTCTCGACAGCATCCAGACGAATGTAGTCTTCGATCCCGCTGGCTTTGATTTGCTCCACCATAGTCGTACCGGTCGGTCCTTTGAGCCAGTCACGCAGCGGAACAGGGAAGCCCAGCTTCGGCCGGTTCATGATGAAATCAGGTACAACGCCTTCCATCGCTTTGCGGAAGATATGCTTCGTTGTTCCTTCTGCAATGCGGTATTTGGCAGGAATCCTGCGGGCTACTTCGAACAATTCTTTGTCAAGGAAAGGCACGCGAAGCTCCAGTGAATGAGCCATGGTCATTTTATCGGCTTTCATCAGAATATCGCCCGGCATCCAGAGGTTCATGTCAATGTACTGCATCCGCGAAACAGGATCGAGATGCTTGGTCTTATCATAATACTGCGCAGCGATCTGGAACGGATTCTGATACCGCTTCAGCATGTCGTGATCAACGCGCAGAACCTCAGCCTTCATATCTTCGGTAAAAATCTTGGCGTTGCCGAGGAAACGTTCTTCCAGAGGCGTCGTGCCGCGCAGAATATAATTGCGGCCTTTCATTCCCTGCGGAAGCATCAGCGCCATACGGTGCATCAAGCGTCGCAGCGGCAGCGGCAGACCCTCCAGCGGAGCCAGTGACGTCGGTTCCCGGTAGATCCGGTATCCGCCGAACAGCTCGTCCGCCCCCTCGCCCGAGAGAGTGACCGTTACGTGCTCACGCGCGAGCTGAGCTACATGATAAAGGGCAATCGCCGAAGGATCGGCGACAGGCTCGTCCTGGTGCCAGACGGCCTTAGGCAGCGTATTGAAAAAATCCTCACGCGTAATAATTTTGGAATAATGCTCCGTGCCCAGCGCTTTTGCCGTTTCCTGCGCAATAATCGTCTCATTATTCGGCCCTTCGAAGCCGACCGAGAACGTACGGATCGGCTCGATTTGGCGCATCTGCGCCGCAATGGCCGTCGAGTCGATGCCGCTGGATAAGAAGCAGCCGCGTTCTACGTCACTAACCATGTGATGCACGACCGAATCTTTGAGCGTCTCCCTGATTTGTTCCACGTATTCGCCAAAAGGGCGCTCCTCAGGCTGGAACATCGGATCCCAGTAGCGGTGGATCGACATTGTTCCATCAAAGGTAACTTTGAGGTAATGAGCGGGAGGCAGCTTCTGGACTCCCTGGAACATTGTATTAGGCTCCGGAACATACTGGAACGTTAAGTAGTTCATAAGGCTCTCCGTACGGATCAGCGGACTGATGCTGCCGGAAGCCATAAGGCTCTTAATTTCAGAACCGAAGAGAAGCTGACGGTCATTCATTTGATAATAAAAAGGTTTGATGCCGAAATGGTCGCGAGCTGCGAACAGTTCTTTCTTGCGGCGGTCCCAGATAGCAAAGCCGAACATCCCGCGCAGGTGCTTGACACACTCTTCCCCGAACTCTTCGTACAGATGCACGATGACCTCGGTGTCACTGTTTGTACGGAATACATGGCCGCGATCGAGCAGCATGGACCGTAAAGCTTTATAATTGTAAATCTCTCCGTTAAAAATAATCCAGACGGATTCGTCTTCATTGCAAAGCGGCTGATGGCCTTCGGCCAAATCAATAATGGAAAGCCTGCGGAAACCAAGCCCGATTCTATTCTCCGTCCAGAAGCCCGAGTCATTCGGACCGCGGTGATGAATGACGTCCGTCATATTCTGAAGCATGGACAAGGATGGCTCTCTATCTTCAAAGTACATAACACCGGTGATACCACACACGAGTGATCCACACCTCCATAAAAACTACAACACATGTTGTTATTCGATACATTAGTATAGCACAACCTGTCCCCTTTCTGAAAATGGAAACTCGCAATCCTTGCAGGGGCTCCCCTGAATGAAGAAATGAAAACCCTTCCCGCTGCCAGACGTTTACAACTGCGAATCACCCGGGCTCGCAACCCGGGTGATCTTTTACTTATAAGAAGATGACCGTCCATATGAGACGCTTAACGGAGGACATGAGCTTGCGCTTCTTCATAGCCGACCCCTCTTTCCTTTGGGCATTTTTGTTGGCAACAAGCAACTTTCGGACCGTAAATAACCGGGTTTCCTACCCTATACTATGTCCCCTCCTGAATGGAGGTTCCATGTTTAGGCGAAAAACCCGGTTGGCATCTTCCGGTCCGACTAAGAACCCGGGCCGGCCGTCTCGCTCTGAACATCTAAGCCGCTCTAACATGCGTTTATCCGCAGAACAGAGCTTACTTCTTCTTATCCGTGTTCCCTGTTGCAGGCCCGCGAGGCGTGCCGGACAACCCGATGTACTCATCGTAGGCATCGAAGATTTCCCGGGCGATCGGAGCCGCACTCCAGGAGCCGTATCCGCCCTCTGGAATGACAACCGCTACAGCCAGTTTAGGCTTGTCAGCCGGTGCAAAGGCGATAAATACGCCGTTATCGACCATTTTGGTACCGATCTGCTGTGTCGAGGTTCCCGTCTTGGATGCGAAGGTGTAATTCACGTTATCGAAGCCCTGTGATTTAACCCGTTTCATCCCGGCAAAAATCGTATCCCAGTATTCCTGCTTGAAGGACTTTTCCTCGCTCAGTATCTCAGGTCCGAATTTCTTAACGATTTCACCGTCATAAGTCGTGATTTTATCGACGAACTGAGGCTTCAATCTCTTCCCCTGTGTCGCGAGCATAGCCGTGTGCTGGGCCAGCTGCAAAGTCGTTGCTTTCTCGTTCTGTCCCCACGAAGCATAAATAAGGGCAGATTGAGCGCTGTTCAAAGCGGCATTGGCAATCGATTCGTTCGATCCGGCATATTCATTAGGCAGACCGCTCTGCGTAGAGGTGGTCAGCCCGAATCTCTTCAAATAATCGTCCCAAAGCTGCAGTCCGTTCTTACGCTCGAAATACAGCTTGCTGCCGATCCACGCCGACATATACGTATTCGATGAGTGCTCCAGCGCCTGGGCCGCATTAATCGGGCCCCATGCTTTACGTCCTGAATTCCAGATTGTACTTTGCGAACCCTGCTTACCGAACGAGTATGAGCCTGTGTCGTTGTATCTGTCCTGAGGTTTGAAAAAGCCTTCCTTAAGACCGACAAGAACAGTCAGCGGCTTAATGGTCGAACCCATGTAAACCATGGAGTTGGCATGCTTCCTCAGTTCTTTCTCCGGATAATCCGGATAGGCCGTCGTAATGGTTCCGTTGTTCACGAAAGGCTGGATTTTGACATAATCCGTCGTCTTGATCCCGCCGGTCCACAGATTCGGATCGTAATCCGGCATACTCGCCATCGTAATGACCCGCCCCGTATCCACTTCCATGGCTACCGCATAACCGGAGCGCGCATTCGGCGAATAGCCGTAGCTGCCTGATTTAGGCTGGCGCAAATAGGTTAGTTGATCCATGATTTTCTGTTCCGTACGGGTCTGAATATCCTTGTGAATCGTCAGATGCAGGTTGTTCCCCTTCTCTGGCTTGGTAATCGTCACATTGCCTATAATTTTCTGGGACGAGTTAACCGGGTACGTTTTGTAGCCGTTCTTACCCCGCAGTTCTTCCTGGTACATCAGCTCAAGACCGTCATAGCCTACATCCTCGGTATCGAGATATTCTTCGGTCTTGGTCTTGTCTTTATAGAAGGACAGTCCGTACTTAGACTCGCGCGCTGTAGAAAACTGCCTCATATAGCCAGTCAATTGCACGGCGATTTTGTCCTCATCATAGGTGCGGATGCTTTCCTCCATCACTTCAACCCATTTGAATTCATCGCGGTGCTCAAGCAGGTAAGCAACTTCTTCTTTGGACAAATCCGCTTTGATCCGCCTAGGGATGGAATAATAGCTGGGCTCTTTCGTCTTATTCTTGTCGATATCATAGCCGACGTCCATAAGTTCCACGATGGCTGCCGCCGTCAGAGGCGTCTGCTTCGATTTAGCGGAGCCGTACTGCTGGAAAATATCGGCAAGCTTATGAGCGAATGCTATGACCTCATCCTTATCTTTCTGCCCGGATTCGATCCGGAAAAACACAGATTGAACCGGTATCGTATATGCGATCGGGTAGCTGTTGGAATCATAGATATTCCCCCGGATCGGGGCAATTGGCGTTTCCCGGTTGGTAGCCGAGTGTTCTTCCTCCGCAAGCTTCTCTCCTTCAACAAATTGAAGAATAGCAAGCTTCACAATCAAGACGGAAAACAGCAAAAATGTGGCGAAAAAGAATAAATTAATCCGGATCGAAAAGTGCCGTTTACCAGAATCTTTCTTTTGAATATCTTCGTTGTCCATCGTGCTTCCTTCCTTAGTAACGTTGGTTCTGACGCGGACTTTAACTTTCCTGTCCCCATCCACCCTAGTTTACCATACATGTACCTCTGTGAAAAATGTCGCAGGATGACAGTTATGCCCACCCGTTTGTTCCTCACGATCCGCTCTGTTCAGAACAAAACCGCTCCTTAGGTCAGGAGCGGTTGTTCTAAGCATCACGGATGTGCGTCTCATCGAAATTCGGCGGATTGAACCAGTTGCTGCCGCTCGATACCCAGGTGGCATCTAGCGGTACCCACTGCTTCTTCTCAGTTAAATACACTTCATTCCAGGCATGGGGACCGTAGCCCCCACGGCCGTCCGAGCCAAGCCCCGTTACGACTTTGACGTCCAGTCCGATGGAACGGGCCATTACCGCGTACAGCCGGGAGTAGTCGATACAAACGCCCGTACGGCTTGCGAACGTGTCTTCCGGCGTCTGTTCCTTCCAGATCCGCTGCTGTTCATATAGATCGACCTTGCCGTAGTCATAAGCAACCCGGCTGCCCACCCACTTGTACAGCAGCTCCGCTTTCTCCTCATCCGTGCCGCCATTCTTGGTCACTTCTTTGGCTGCAGCGGATATATCGTCCGGGATATTGGCATCCACCACTTCATATTTCCGCTGGAGGATCTGATTGAATTCCTGCTCAACCGCCCGGGTAAAGACCGGCAGCTGACTCTGTAGAAAGTCCCCCGTAAACGGCTGAATAACTTCCCGGGCGCCTTTCTGATACAGATTCGAAGCTCCGATATAACTAGCCGGCTTCGTTTGAGGAAAGAGCGTGACATAGACGAACAGCACGGCTACCACCAGCATCGCCCGCCAGGCGCCTGTCACGGAACCGATCAGGCCCCCGGTTGCGGCGCTGGCAACCGAGGGTTTGTCCTCCCGGTCCCAGCGGCTGTGTGCCCATCGCAGCAGGATTGGATCAACAAACCAGTACAGAATTTGTCTAATCACCAGATAGGTGAGCAAGAAGAGCACACCGAACCGGAACAGTTCAAAATCCCGTATAGCTGTTACTGCGGTATAATACGTCTGTTTCCAGACGGGCATCTCTGCCGCGGGAATTTGTATGGAAAGGCTCTTCAGCCAGTTCTGTAATGGAACTGACAGCAGTTTGGACGCCTGCCAAGCCAAATAAATGGTCGCCACGGTTACGAACGTCTCGCAAATCATCCGCAGCAAATGTTTAGCTGAACCGGAGGTTCCGCGTACAATGCCTTGAATCGCTGAGCCGACCACGACCAAGATGAGGATGACAGAGATGATATTCATGGACTCCCAACTAAAGATTGAATCGGACATAGCACCGGACCTCCCAGCTTTTGTAAGTTATTGTTACTGCTGTCCCGTATTCTTTTTGGCCTGATCGATAAAAGCCTGAATAGCACTGTCTGCTTTGACGTTGAAAGTACGGTTCATGAATGTAATGGCCACGTCCGCCGATCCGTCTTTGCCTTCGATTTTGACACTTTTGGTTCCGACGGTATACGTTCCATCCGGATTTTTGGTGTATTTGGCATCCTTTGCTTCGTCCTGGATCGTTTTGATCGCCTGGCTGCTGATTTCAGTCAAAGCAGCCCCGCTTACACTTTGCAGCGTATCCTTATAATTCGCTCCGTAAACCAGTAGAGCACCGACTATCACAATAACCAATACCCATTTAATGATCGTTTTAACAAGACTAATCACCACGAGGAGTACTATGATCGCCGCCGCGATCAGCAGCCAGCGCTCCTGAATAAACGCAATCCATGCTTCCAACTCAAATCCCCCTTAATTTTTCTGGTAAAATGGCTTACTCTCTATGTTTATACGACGAATCGTTTATTCTTCCTCTCTTTTCTTACGCAACATTTCCAAATCATGGCGGATATGGTCGCCGCGGTCAATTTGTTTTTGTACGCTGCGCTTCGTTTTGGCCAGACGAATGACAGCAATAGCAAGAAGCACGCCAATGGCAATAATAAAAATCGGATCCATCGCTCCTACCTCTCTTTCTTTGCGGCGGCAAGCCTGTCTAATTTCAGATAGCATAAGTACGGGACAAGGGGCGTACATCTTATAAAGACGAGTTGGTGAGACAAGTAGTTCCGCAGCAAAATAGATGAGGCGGTGTGTTCCGATATGAAAACGGCAATATGGCTTTATTTCTTTATGTTCGTGGCTTTTTTCGATCTTCATGCCCAATATCCGATCTTGACTCCGTTCGCATTGTCTCTTGGAGCTGCGCCATCCTTTATCGGGCTCATTATGGGGATGTATTCCATTACCCACTTACCCGGCAATTTGATAGCAGGCTTTGGCGTAGATAAATACGGAAGCAAGCTCTTTATCGTATTCAGCCTGATTGTAGCAGGTATCGTACTCATTTTCCAATCGCGGGTAGAGGATCCCTGGCAGCTTCTTATGATCCGTTCCATCAGCGGATTCGTGCTGGCATTCCTGTCACCCGCCTGCCTGGCCATGCTCGCCAAAATCGCGACGGATAGTGTTCATCAGAGCAAGCTTATGGCAGGTAACGGTCTGATTCACACTCTTGCTTCCGTCATCTCGCCCGCGGCAGGCGCCTATCTCGTTGCACAGTTCGGGTTCACTGCTTCCTTTACTCTGCTGGGCTGGGTGCTTATCATTACGGGACTGATATCTATCCCTTGGCTGAAAGAGCCGCGCAAGACTACCGCAGCGGATACGGGCAGACATACAGCCGAAGAACTGCTGCCCTCTACATTCAAGAGCGCAGACAGCAAGCAGGAAATGACACCTCCGCTTATTCCTGATGCGGCTTCGCCATCCATTCCTTGGCTGTTCTACGCCGTCCCTCTGGCATTGTCCTGCTCCCAGGGTATCCTCTTCTTTGAACTGCCGCTCATGAAAACAGCCCAGAACTCCCTGCTGACATCCGGTTTGTTCTTCTCCTTGATCAGCCTTGGAGCATTAGTGTCCCTCAGCATGTTCTTCCTGAACCGGATCCCGCCTATTCAGCGGACGGTTGCAGGGTCCCTGATCCTCTCTGTCCTGTTCTTCGGACTGGCCATCCAGTGGCCCCTGCCTCTCCATGTCACACTGTTCCTGATCGGGATGGCCAAAGGCATTATCTTCCCGTCTCTTGCGACCCTGCTTGCCGCGATTACGAGCAGCAACCGTTACGGCCGGGTCTTCTCTCTCCTGTCCATCGCCTATTCCATTGGCGCCTTTATCGGCCCGATGGTTGCGGGACAGTGGAGAAACTTCGTGTCCCCCTATTTCATAGCCTTTTTTATTCTGATGTGTGCACTTACACTGCTTCCCTTCCGTTTGCTCAGGCCTGCTTCCGTTTAGAAGATCCAATCACGTACCTGTTAGGAACACTTGGAAGCTAATTTCCATATCTCTTTGATCTTCCGTCCATTCCTTTCATTAAAAAAGAATCCGGAGAACAGCGGCTTGTGAATCCAAGCCGTTTTTCAGGTTTTCGACATTTCCCAGGAAATGCTTGTCGTCATGCGTTTTCCTTCTATTTGAAGCGGCGAATTTTGTCCATTATAATAATACCGACACTTGGCAGCATACTGTGCTCGCAGAAAGAAGTGTCCAGACGAAGGAGTGGACGGGAATGCCCATCGCCATTATCGTGGAAGGCAAAAATGACCGGAGCAAACTGCGCCGGCTTCTGAGCAGCGATGTCGAAATATATTGTACATACGGTACACCGGGAACAGAGGCACTTGAAAAGCTGCAGAGAAAGGTCCGCTTTCAGGAAGTTTACGTATTCACGGATAACGACTCTTCCGGCAAAAAGATACGCGGCAAACTCAGGGACGTATTCCCTGACGGAGAGCAGATTTACACACGCCGCGGCTATGCCGGTGTAGAGGGGACTCCCGACGAGTATCTCATTCAGCAATTAGAAAAGGCAGGGCTGGAGGAATACATTCTGTATCCGCCTGCGCCTGCCTTATAGGAACCAAAGCTTATCTTTCTTTGATTAATACTTTCATGTCTTTTACAATTTCCGTCTGATCCAGATCCGGGTTATTCGCATTGTAATACGTCCGAATCTCTCCTTTTTTATCGAGAAGAAGAATAACATTGTTGTGGGTGAAATTGCCGTTCTTGTCCTTCGTTACCCCCACCTGGAACTTTTTGGCCAAAGCCGCCATTTCCTTCTCGTCCGTCCCCGTCAGGAATTTCCATCCGGTGAAATCAGCACGGTTTCTAAGTGCATACTCTTTTAACGCATCCGGGGTGTCTCTGGCAGGATCAAATGAAATAGATACGATGTTCGCTTTATTCTCAAACACCTTCTCCTTTTTCATCTCATCTTGTACCTTGGACAAAAAATTGGTCGTAATCGGACAAACGTCCGGACAGCTGGCAAAGAAAAAATAAACCAGTTTAACTTTACCGTCGTAGTCTGCAGATGCAGCCTGGTTGCCCTCTGCATCCGTCAGCTGATAGCTTGGAGAGGGTCCCATTGATTTGTCTTTGTCCAAATAATCTCTGCCCTGGTCCTGCGTACTCAATTTAAATGCGAACGAAGCGATTACTGCAATCAGGACAACTGAAATGCTTACTTTAAACCAGTTCTTCGACCAAAATCCATCTGCCATGCGTCATTGTCTCCCCTTTAAAAACATCCCATGTCGCCATGGGATGTTTGTTTTGAAAATGAATCCTATTGTTAATAGATTATAGATTCATAATTGTGGAATCCACAACCATGATCAGGAAAAGCAGGGTCAGATAGTTCACCGAGTAGACGAACATGCCTTTCGCCCATTTGTCGTCATCTTTTGTCTTGAAGCCTTTGTAGCACATGAACGCCCAGATCAATCCCATGATCGTTGCCGCGAAGAAGTATAGCGGACCGACTCTGACATCTCCACCGTACAGGAAGAGAAGCTGGGAAACCGGAACGAGCAGTACGATGTAACGCATCATGCTTACTTTGGTCACATAATTGCCTTTGACTACCGGCAGCAGCGGATAACCGGCTGCACGATACTCTTCCTTGCGGCGTATGCCGAGCGCCCAGAAGTGAGGCGGCTGCCACAGGAATAAAATCAGATACAGGATAAGAGCAGTCATATCAAGTGAACCTGTGACGGCAACATAACCCATTACCGGCGGAACAGCTCCTGAGAAGCTTCCGGCGAACGTTCCCCATACCGACGTTCTTTTGAATATGACCGTATAGATCCAGACGTATAAGAACATACCGGTTATTCCGAGCAGTGCGGTTAACGGATTCACCAGCAGATAGAGCAGGGAAAGTCCGACTACGCCAAGTATAATACCAAATGCAAGAACAACGGAAGGCTTAATCGTACCTTTCACGGTAGCGCGCTTCTTCGTTCGCTCCATCTTCGCATCCATGTCACGGTCCAAATAGTTGTTCAGAACCGTGCCGGACGCCAGCACAAGAGCCGTACCGACCATCGCATAAATCAGCAGCAGAAACCAGTCCAAGTTGAACGTCCCTGCCGATGCAATCCAGAACCCGCCGAAAGCGGTAATAAGATTTGAAAATATAATACCCGGCTTGGTGAGAACGAGAAAATCTCTCCAAGTAGCCGGAGCTGAAGGAACGTCAGCCTGCGCTGCTGATTGGACTCCCGCTGTCTCAGCAGCGTGCAGCACCGTATCCGCGGTAGCTTTGTATCCTAATTGTTTATCCAAGGATCTCAACCTCCAAATTGTTACATATAAACAACTGAATCTAACAACAACCTGACGACCATTGCTTACTTCCAATTCATCATAACAAGCAGGACATCGTTTGACAATGTAATGACAGGAGTTGTCATGATATTGTCGAATTCCAAATTTCCAATTTTGAAAGGAATCTGTGGTAGACGTCACAAAATGGATTTAGTATAGTTAAAATAAATGGTTTTAGGAAAATTCAAGAAAGTTGTTAAGAAACCATGAAGAATCACAACATTTTCTTAACAACTATCAGATTCCTCAAGCAGGGAGGGTCCACCTTAATGTCCAATATATTGATCATTGAGGACGATAACAGCATTGGGGATATGATGTCGATTTACTTGGCCGAAGACGCTTATATAGTAAAACGCGCTTCAGACGGGCAAACGGGTCTAAGGCTATTCAAGGAGTTTATGCCTGATCTAGTCGTTCTCGACATTATGCTTCCGGATTATGACGGCATGAAGCTGTGCGCGGATATCCGGAGTATGTCGCCTTTGCCCATCCTTATGGTATCCGCAAAGAATGAAGTGTCCGACCGGGTCAAAGCTCTGCTGATTGGTGCAGATGATTACTTATGCAAGCCATTCAGCATGCGCGAGCTCTCCGCGAGAATTAAAGCGCTGCTGCGCAGGTCCCATTTGTCTCACGTACAATCCGATGCACCCGCACGGGACACCCCCCCATCCATTCACGTGGATACGGACAAACGATGCTTATATGTCAATCATAACGCCGTCGAAACAACATTTTCCGAATTCGAAATCATCAAACTGTTATGGCTTCATGAGGGGAAAGTATTCAGTCGCGAAGAACTGCTTAATCGTATCCGGGGTATTGATTCATTCGTAACGGAAAGAGCTATCGACGTACATATTGCTAATTTGCGAAAAAAAATCGAAAAAGATCCTAAAGATCCCAAGTACATCAAAACTGTCTGGGGAGTCGGCTATAAATTTATGCTTGCTGCCGAATAGGATCGGCGAATAACCTTGCACGGGGTCATGGACCTTTGCAAGGTTTTTTTTATTGTCACCAAAGGAACGCCTACTCCATATGATGGTTATGGATAAACGCCCACCCGGCAAAGCCGGAACATAACACCTGATGTGGGTCATATAAGGAGGATGTAAGACTTATGACGATCAGCGCAAACCCAGGTATCAAACAGAATGTCGGTACACCGCAAGGCTACATGAACTACCCTGCTCAAACGGCAGTGCCCGGTTACACGGCTTATCCCGGTTATATGCAAGGATATCCTTCATACCCTTCCTTCCCCCAGCAGCAGCAAGTTCCTCCGCCAGTACCAAGCGGCATCGGCATCACCCCGGGAGGTCAAGTCAATGCACTGCCGCTGGAAGAGTCTTATGTAGAGAATATTCTGCGCCTTAATCTCGGTAAAGTCGGAACCTTCTACATGACTTACGAAAACAACAGCGAATGGAACGCCAAAATTTTTCGCGGTGTTGTTGAAGCGGCGGGCCGGGATCATATTATCATCAGCGATCCCAAAACCGGCATGCGTTACCTGCTGCTCATGGTTAATCTTGATTATGCTACCTTTGATGAGCCGCTCAACTACTTCAACACACCGATACAGCCCCGCTAACCGGAATCAAACGGCCTCGGCATCAGCCGAGGCTTTTGTTGCGCCCTGTCGGCTGTAGCAGTTTTTAAGCGGAATCCGGTTCTAATTGCCGCTTAACGGGTTATAAATCTCATGGAAATGCCAAATGTTAAGCTTGGCGCTTCCACCTTTGACCCAGCTGTGCATGTCGCTCCATACGGGGTTATCCCCGCTTTGTCGGTTCGCACGCATGGAAACGTACTCTTCGTGGGATACTGGTTCCCAGGTTTCAACGAACAGTCCCGGCTGGTCTGTCCCTTCATAGACACACAATCGTTTGTCCAGCGCCTGACGTTCAAGTATAAAAGCCAGATACGCGTGACGGAATTCAGGAAGAATAGCATATTCAACAAAAACTTTGCCCATATTCCCTCCGTTTGATTTAAATTTAACCTGATCATGGTAAACTATAATATACAGGCAAAGACATTTCCAGCTTAGGAGGAGAGCCAGTGGATACGGGAACTCATTTAGTCATCGGCTTTGGCCTCGCAGGCCTGTCCACGGTAGACCCGGTCGTTGCTTCCAATTCAACGGCCATGACAGCCGTCTTTATCGGAACCGTTCTTGGCTCACAAGCTCCGGACTTCGACACACTGCTTCGTTTCCGGAATAATGCTGTCTATATCCGCAATCATCGCGGCATTTCGCACTCGCTGCCGTTTGTTGCCTTATGGACACTGCTGATTACGGGACTCCTAGCTCTTATCTTCAAAGGCGTTCCGGTTCTGCATTTAGGCTTGTGGGTATTTATCGCAGTCGCCTTTCATGTCTTTACGGATTTGTTCAACACGTATGGAACACAAGCTTTCCGGCCGTTTACGGACAAATGGATCTCATGGAACATTATCCATATTTTTGATCCGTTTATTTTTACAGGCCACCTTATCGCTATATTCCTATGGGCCGTTCATCTCGCAGAACCGTCCTTCATATTCCCTTTGCTTTACGGGCTGATCGCTCTCTATTATGTGTGGCGGACAACGGCTCATTACCTGGTGGAGAAGAAACTCCCGCTTAAAGACCCGGATTATAGAGCCGGTGATAAGTACATGGCTATTCCCACCTACAATCTGTATGCCTGGAATGTGGTCAAACAAAATGAGGACGGGCTGTATACGCTAGGAGATCTTCGCAGCGGCAAGCTCCGCTGGATCGATCAAGTCAAATGTGATATCCACCCTGCCGCCGATGCTTCTAAGAACCATAAGGATATCCAAGCCTTTCTTTATTTCTCGGGCCACGCTTGTGCCCAGGTTATAGAAAAACCATGGGGATACGAGGTCAGATGGAGCGATGTACGCTACCGTCACCGGAAGCAATATCCTTTCGTAGCCGTCCTGCTGATGGATCACGATTATAATCCCCTTGATTCTTACATCGGCTGGCTCAGTGATGACCGGCTGCAGAAAAGGCTTCGTGTGGACAGTTACTGACAACTGCTTATTTTTAACGATTTTCTTTTGGAGGCCTGTCTGGTAAAGTGAGAACAGGCGTGTTAGAACCGGCTCCGATCTATTCGGACACTAAATTAAAAACCGCGCCTCTTGGCGCGGTTTTCTTTGTCCGGTTCGCCGCCTGATAGACGTACACCCGATATGGAAATGATTGCTCTGTCAGGCCGCGGCAATCCGCTGCCCAAAGACAAAGCTCAAGGGGACAAGTCCCCTTGAGCTCATATGAAGATTGCCTCTTGCAATTTCAGGTGAGAATTAGCGGCTTTGACCAGCCAGCTGCTGCTCAGCGATTTGGACCAGGCGGCGGGTGATATGACCACCGATAGCACCTGTGTCGCGAGTTGCCATGTAACCGTAGTAGCCATCTTGAGGAATTTGAATGCCCAGTTCTTGAGCTACCTCATACTTCAATTGATCAAGTGCTTGAGTTGCTTGCGGTACTACCAGTGCATTGCTGTTACGAGATTGTCCAGTTCCCATTGGGATCAGACTCCTTTCAGTCAGCTAAGTTTCGTGATGTATTTGCAAGCTTGCAAGAATAGTATGTGACGGTTACAAATTTCTATACGCATCTATAACAAAAAACTTTGAAAGCAGGTGAATTTTCAATGAGTCGCGGATTTGGACTTCTGTTTGCCGTCATCGGCACGATCCTGTTGGCAGGAATCAGCTTCGCTATTTCTACACGCGAACCGCTGCTTGTCGTTTTATTTATCGTGTTGTCGATAGGATTTATGGGCTTTGGCTTTGTCACCAAAGCCAAAATGCGCCGCAAGCGGGAAACTCCGGGAAAATAATTTCCTGGAGCGCCCGTGCGGCGCTTTTTTTATACCGGTATAGTTAAGAATAAACAGCTTCTACGGCTGAACAATTCCCATCTTCTCTTTCACTTCGCGTACCGTCGCAGATGCAAGCTCGGTTGCTTCCTGCGCCCCTTTGCGAAGCACCTCGTACAACTCTCCCGATTCACGGATTTCGCGGTACCGGGTCTGGATAGGCTCAAGCTGAGCGACGACGACTTCAGCCAGGTCCTTCTTGAACGTTCCATAGCCTTGTCCGCCTTCATATTTGGCCTCCACCTGCGCCACGGTAAGTTCCGAACACTGGGTATAGATGCTGATGAGATTGCTGATTTCAGGCTTGTTCTGCGGGTCATACTTCACCTCTCGGCCGGAGTCCGTGACCGCGCGGCTGAACTTCTTGCGGATCACATCCGGCTCATCGAGCATCGCGATAAAACTGCCTGGATTCGGGCTGCTCTTGCTCATTTTCTTGGAAGCATCGTCAAGGCCCATAATGCGGGCGCCTACTTCCGGAATATACGGCTGCGGAATCGTGAACGTATCGCCGAACCGTTTGTTGAAGCGCAGCGCGAGATCGCGGGTCAGCTCCAGATGCTGCTTCTGGTCATCCCCTACCGGAATCAGATCGGCATTATACAGAAGAATATCGGCCGCCATCAGAGACGGATAAGTAAACAGACCGACACCGATCGAATCCTTTCCTGCGGACTTGTCTTTGAACTGGGTCATACGCTCCAGCTCACCCATATAGGTCAGAGTCGTCAGCAACCATCCCAGCTCAGCATGTTCTTTGACAGAGGATTGGAGAAAAATACTTGCTTTGGACGGATCAATACCTGCAGCCAGATACAGCGCGGCAACCGATTCGGTCTGCTCTCTGAGAGCGGCAGGCTCCTGAGGGACTGTGAGAGCATGAAGATTCGCCACCATAAAATAACACTTATGCTCATTCTGGAGCTTCACATAATTACGCAGCGCACCGATATAGTTACCCAGTGTTAATCTGCCGCTCGACTGCATGCCGGAAAGTACTCTTTTCATCAATAAACCCTCCTTGAATGATGTAAAATTGAACGAATTGAACGCAAAAAAGGCCTCTCGTCGAAGGGACGAAAGACCGCGGTGCCACCCTTATTTGCCTAAATCCGCAGAATTCACGCACAGCGCGCTGCAGAACTAAGCCTTCAGCTCCGATAACGGGGAGCGGCCGTTCCATATACCGGGAAGTGCCGCGGCTCATCTGATCCGCTGATGGACTGTGAAAGTCCCGCTTCCGTTCCACTTCAAGCTCGGGGATCCATTCGGGTCTGCCTTGTCCCACCGGTTCGCACCATCCACCGGCTCTCTGGAAGAACAGCTGCAGCCTACTTGTTCCCGTCTTCGCCTTTACTAAAAGTACCTGTTAATTTTAGTTTATTATACCCCGTTTGAGCGGGAAGTCAATGCCGACTTCTTAGGCTGCGCCTCCGCTTGATCAACGTGCACAGCCTGCCTCCGGCAAAAAAAGCCCGGCCGTTAAAGGCCGGACTTCTTCTTGGCTCACGCGGACAAGATTAGCAAAGGAATGCGCGGCTGATAATAACAAGCAGAATGAACAAAACTAGAATAGCGCCTACCCCTGTACCTGCACCATAACCTGGAGTAACGCAACACGCATTATTGACCCCGCCTGGATATCCTCCAACATAACCCATCGTGCATTTCCCCTTCCGATGAAAGTTTTGTCTTTCGGTATACTATATGTCCCTATTCACAATCGGTCTGGATGAATGTCACGGAGTAACGCCTGTCTTGCATAAAAGGGCTGGAGAAACAAGCTTACTTTTCACCAGCTTGGAAGAAAGCGGGAGTATGCCACAGCAGTTTACGAAGAGAATTCCCGTCCCTTTGTATGACAAGCATCCCTATTCTTATTCCGGAGATGATACCAGGTCGGCGCTTTATCCGCCAAACGTAAACCCGGCAACGATGGGACAGTGATCCGAGACTTGCGTATGAAGAACTTCTGCGCTTATCTTGACTAAAGAACCGCGGTACCAGATGTAATCGATGCGGTCGGCAGGCTGATCCGAGGGAAACGTGTTGGCTTCATACCTAAGTCCCTCGAAAACATCGGCAAGCCCCGCATCCGCAAGTACCGCAAGCTCCGGACTGCCCGGGCAAGCATTGAAATCGCCAGTCAGAATGACTGTATGTGCCCTCTTTTGACTGAGGATCGTCTCCGCAACTTCCGAACTTTGTTGAACCCGCTGCCCGGTACTTAGACCCAAATGAGTATTATAGAAAAAAATCTCCCGGGCGCCAATTTGGATTTGTGCCTCCAGAAGACCACGCTGCTCATCTCCGAAACTGGACAGATGATGATTATGAGAGCCAATGACCGGGAACCGGCTTAGAATTGCCGTTCCGTAACGCCGCCGCGGCATACCGCTTTGAAGCGGGTCTTGATCCAGATTGGGCCCGTATACTCCGTTCATTCCCAAGTAATCCGCTAACCATTCCAGTTGATCTGCGAAATCGCTGCGCTCAGAGTAATGAGAATCTACTTCCTGAAGACCGACTAAATCAGGCTTCTCTTGCATAATCACACTTGCAATGGCCTGCAAATTAAGCTGCCCGGCCAAGTTAACTCCGGAATGAATATTAAAAGACATGACTTTTAGAGGAATAGGTTGCATACGGGACATCCTTTTATCTCCCCCTGCTTTAATTAGCTTAATTGTTACTCAGGCTGCTTGATCGCCATAATGCGGTAAATTTCAGGATAGGTTTGTTTTTTGACGTGTGCAAAAAGCCCGATCCGTCCGGGTGAACTGAACAGGCCCGGGAACAGGCTCTCAACGGATCGGACAGGCAGCTTAACTGCCGCTTGAAAGCGTAAGGACAGTAAGCTCCGGGCGGCACCAGAACCGGACAGGATGAAGCGTCATCCCGATACCGCGGTTCGTGTATACATGCAGTTTGCCCCCGCCGAGCTTGTAGAGACCGTCGACATATTTTTTGCCGTGCATCGGAGTTGTCAGCGCGCCGTAGAATGGCAGCCTGACCTGGCCGCCGTGGCTGTGGCCGGATAATTGAAGATCGACAGGCCCCTCCAGAGCGATATCGGCAAAATCAGGCGCGTGAGACAGAAGCAGCACGAATTCCTGACCTGTTGTGCCTTTCAAAGCACGGTCAAGATCCGGCCGGCCTTCCCACATATCATCAACTCCCGCAACGCGGATCTGGGATTTCTCCCGCTTGACCGGCACGGAACGGTTCGTAAGAAGCTCGAACCCGGTGGACTGGAATACGTTCTCCGTCTCACGGGGTGACTCGTAATAATCATGATTCCCAAGTACCGCGAACTTGCCCAGCGGGGCTTTCAAGCCGGCGAGAGCCGCTGTGACCCGGGCTTTATCGTACACACGGTAATCGTATAAATCACCGGTAAAACAGATGAGGTCGGGATTCAAACTTTGAATCCGCTCCATCAGCTGAGGCAGCTCTTCCGGCGACAAGTAAGGGCCGATATGAACGTCGCTGAAATGAACAATTCTCATCCCGTCGAATGCTTTTGGCAGGCGGCTCATTCTCAGCGGGACATGCGTCGTGCGTATCCATCTCGGCTCGGCAAATCTGGCGTAGCCATAAGAAGCAAAGGGCGCCGCGAGAAAAGCGCCGATTACTATTTTGCCTTTGCCCAGAAAAGCTCTTCGCGTCATCTTCAGATTAGGATCCATCGGTTCACTCTCTCCACCACTCTATTTTCTCCTGATTTTAACATGCGGGTACTTTAGAAAACAAAAGTAGAACGATCCACGTAATCGTAAATTTGGAAAAAAGAGGTTGACACCAAGCGTCCATTTCCAATATTGTACTAAGTGTACTACATCATATAATACAATATTAAAGATCCGCGCAATGCATGATTTAATCCGCCGCCCTAAAACTAAAACTGCTGTGTAGGGGATAAACAAGCTTTTCTATCTCGCTTACCAAGAGGTGCTGCCTGCTATGCTGAAAATTATTGAACGAAGCGAAACTCCTATCTACGAGCAAATCGTTCAGGGAATGAAAGAACTCATTCTCAAGGGAGCTCTCCGGCCTGGCGACAAACTGCCTTCGGTCAGGGAGATGTCCGCTACCCTGCTCGTTAATCCCAACACCGTCGCCAAAGCTTATCAGGAACTTGAGCGCTATGGTATTATTCAAACTTCACGCGGCAAAGGCACTTTCGTTGCCGAATCATCCGCTCCGGGAATGGAGAAGGAGCGTCTTGAAAAGCTTCGCTCTTCCTTTCATCAGCTGCTCGTAGAGGCCGGTTTCCTGGGAGTTGGACCCGAGCAGATCCAGGCATGGATGGACGAATTTCACAAAGGAATAAAGGAGTGAGGAAATGCTGAGCGTTAACTCGATTAGTAAAAGAATTGACGGGGAACCTGTGCTTCGCAACATTTCATTCGATTTGGGGCCCGGTCATATCGCCGCTTTGATCGGCCGCAACGGTGCCGGTAAAACAACCCTGCTGAGAACCCTGATCGGAATCCTCGATCCCGATCAGGGTGAGATCACTTGGAACGGATTGTCGGTGCAAGCCTTCCCGGAAACCAGGCAAGAAATCGTGTATGTGCCGGATTCGTTATCCATGTTCAACAGCTATACCGCATCGGAATGCGCCAAGCTTTACCGGCTATCCTATCCTGGATTCGACGAGGCACATTTCAGAACACAGCTGAGGAGGTTTAATCTGCCCGAGAGCAAGAAAATCCGTTCATTCTCCAAGGGCATGAAAGTTTTAATCGGTATCCTGCTCGCTTTCTCTACACGCGCCAAACTTATTCTCCTCGATGAACCTACCAATGGACTCGATCCGATTATCCGTAAAAAAGTATTATCTTATATTGTTGAAGAAGTATCAGAAGCCGGAGTTTCTCTTCTGATCTCATCCCACCAGCTTCATGAGCTGGAACGTATCTCCGATACCGTTATCATGATACGGGAGGGAGAACTTGCATCCATTTCTTCACTGGATGGAGCCAAGCAAACACTTTACAAGCTGCAGATTGTGTTTAGCGGAGATACCCCAGCAGATTTGCTCAATCTGCCTCAGATCCGCATCGTCCACCATATCGGACGAGTCTACACCCTTCTATTACAAGACGACACTCAGGAAATCCTGCGCTTGCTGGAAGAGCAGAAGCCCCTTCTGCTGGAGCGGATAAACATAGGATTGGATGACGTATTTGATTACCGCCTGGGGGGAGATGACGAGTATGTTTCCTAAAGCATTATGGTACAAAGAATACAGGCAGGCCAAAGTGCTTCTGTGGCTTATGCCAATAGCCGGAATACTGTGTTTGGCACTCTCTCGTTATATAGATATTTACTCCATGTCGGCTGAACAAATAGAGAATTACCGGCTCGAAATGCTTAAACAGAATTTTACCTATTGGCTGTTCTATAATCCGTATGAAGATTTCGTTGCGTACCGGGTCGTGCTATCCGTCCTTGCTCTTGGCACTGGCGTGATGCTAATTGGCATGGAGCGATGGAGTGGACAGCAAGATTTATCGTTTTCTCTCCCGTTCAGAAGATCACAAATTTTCTGGGTTAAGTGGTCGATCGGCATTCTATTCCTCACAGGCTCTGTGATTTTATCCACAGCAGCCGATGTTGGTGTCATATTCCTTTCACCGCTGCGCGAATGTCTCATCCCGGAAATTCATTTCATTGAGATGTTTCAGGCAATCTTGGCTGTATGCGCTTGGTACACACTGGTACTTCTGATAGGAACGATAACAGGAGGAGTCCTTTCCCAACTTGGGTTGTCCTTACTTTCCAGCATTTTCCCAATGTCTCTATCGATGTTATGGAGCTTTGTCCCGGCCGCTCCTATTTTTGATTTCTCATTCATCGAAAAATATGAGGACTTCTTGGCAATCCTAAATCCGGCCTTATTACTGCTCTCCCCTTATGATCAAGATCCGGGTTCCATGATTTATCTATCCATCCCTGCGGTATATCTGCTATTGTTCGCGAGCATTGCTTCATATACTTACCGGCACAGTAAATCCGAATATGACGGACGAGCCCTTGTTTTCCCGAGACTTCGTCCTGTATTTAGCTGGGGCATCATCATTTGCGCCGCCTTAATCTCAGGCGCCTTAATAAGAGTTTATAATTGGGAGAGCTACCAAGCGTCTCTTCAGTCAGGAACTCTGTTCTACTCTTATTACTTTGCTTTCCTTGCCGGAGGAACACTGGCTTATCTCATGACCCGCTTACTCAGTACTAAAAAGATCAAGATCATCTGATAGTGAACGGTCTAAAATCAGGCCCATACAACCAGCCAAGGTTGCAGTCTCAAAGACCGCTATAAGGAGGAGAAGCCCGGCAGCGGGATCGCTGCCGGGCTTCTATTGTTGTTCTTGCGTAGCACTACAAGCGGTACGAAGACAAAGCTACTACTGCTTGTATGTATCCTGTTTTCCTTTAACGGACCTATCACTTGCTGATAACCTGCGTTAAAGAATATCCCATTGCCGTTTCTATATAGAAAAATGAAGACGTATGTTTAAATTCGTGTTGATATGTCCTATAGAAGGCGTTCAGAAACGGCCTTATTTACTAGTTCCTGTTGATCATGAATAATCGATGACCAATCTAGTGTTCTCCTAAAACAATGAAAGCCCTACCTCTCTTTCATCCTTGCGGCTCCGATGACCGCGCCAGTGTGAATCAAGTAACACGGTTTTACAAATTCTTAGGGTTAGTTGGAATTTGAATAGGTGGAGGAGTATTATTCATAAAAGAGGAACTAAAATGGGGTAATCAAGTACAAGATATCATTATATCATAACTGCTTGTAATTTTTCAAGTTTAAATTTTCGACAGGGCGCTTCATCCGGTTCAGCACCCGATTTAAACGAATACGGTTGTAGCGCTGGGCAAGTATACAAGGAAGATTCACTGCTGCTGCATACAGAAGCATAATCCCCCCGACCCAAGGTTCGTTCCATACAAAAAATAACGGAGCGGGCAGCATGACTCCGTAATGTGTCAACTCAGCACGCCGGGATTCTGCAACAAAAACCTGCAAATATGCCGAGTCCTTGGCAGCCAGATGTTTTTTGGCGAAGCCGCCAGTGAAGACATCACCGCCATCCGGCAGCAAACCCTTCCAAGATTTGATACGGAATACTTTCTCATAGAAACGTCCACCTTGTTCCCAACTCCGCTCGGTATACAGGGCGCTGCCCTGCTGAAAATATTCCAAAGGGACGCGGAAAGCCGCATAAGAAATACTAAGATGAAAAAACAACCAGACGAATATGTTGACTACAACCGTCCACATAGGCGACATCCCGATAAGCACTATTCCGCACCCCCATTCTTGGAAACTGTAATTTCCCTACCCTTCCAAAAAACCTTACGCCGCCCAAATGTCTGGACAGCCGACCAGCTGAACAAGATGAAGAAGAAAGCTAGAGGAATGGGATACAGCAGCGCCGTAAGGGAATGAAAGCTGCCCGTTCGTCTCAGCAAGATCCAGAGTTGTCCGGCAAACGCGGAATAAACGGCTGCGGTAAACAAGAGCACTCCCCGTGACAGCGCTGACGTAGAACCCCCACCCGCCGGATTGTGAGAATAACTTTCAGTTCCTATCCAGAACGGCAATACGGAAGCTGCTGCCTCAAGCAACACAGTTGCGGCTGACGCGCAGCCGCTCAGCCACAGGACGACGCCGATCAGAACCGGCAGCGAAGTGGTTCGGGCGCCTTTGGCGAAGCTCTTGCTCCAGCCTTCGGCGAGAGCACGCAGCCCTTCCGGATACATCCGGAAGGAGAGAGTTCCTCTGCCTGTCCGACACACGATCGGCAGGCCCAGCCGACGGAACCGGCGTCCGAGCGCCAGGTTCTCCAGCACTTCACCGCGCACGGCTTCATGGCCCCCGGCCGCGGTATAATCGTCCCTGCTGCATACGATGCAGGGACCGAAGGACGCCTGGGGCGCTATACGATCGCCCCAGGGGGTGAACGCGGCGGTCGACGCCGGTACAATGAGGTTGAAGAAGGCCGACAACTGTTCATACGGCCGCTTCACCTCATGATAAGGCTGCACCGCCAGCAGCCCGCCGCAGAGCGCCTGCTCGGCAAGCAGGCGCTCCACGCCGTCCGGCTCGAGGCGCGTATCCGCATCGAGGAAGATGAGCACGGAGCCGCCTGACGCTTGGGCGCCGCGGTGACAAGCCCACGGCTTGCCCAGCCAGCCGGGTGGCAGAGCACCCGGGCTGACGACGGCTGCGCCGCTCTCGCGCGCAAGCCGGGCGGTGCCGTCGGTCGAGCTGTCATCGACTACGATGACCTCGTCCGGCGGCAGTGTCTGTGCCCGCAGGGAGGCGAGGAGCGGACCGATCCGCCGCTCCTCGTTGCGTGCGGGCACGATCACGGACACGCGCGGCGGGCCGTACGTGTGAGCGGGCAAGCATGCAGCCGCCGGTTCAACACGCGGCCCTTCCCCATGCGGACTCACGCCCTCTAAGCCCCACGCTGCTGTCGGCGTATCGAGAGAAGGGTCTCCGCCCCCATTATTTGCACAGTAGCTCTCTAGGCCTGCTGCTCCACAGCGGTCTTCCTTCCGGCACTCCCCGCTTCTGGCCGACAGAAACCAGCCTGACAACCAGCCTGTCAGAAGTATCACCCACGATAAGAATGACAAAGTCTGCCCCTTCTTTCCGATTCAGCCATTTTTCTCTGGTGTATGTATAGGTAAGGATAATTTTTGACAAACCTTATACAAACAACTTACAATCCAAGAGAAACAATGTCAATCTCCTTTTTGTTGCGACCCTAATACAGGGTATATACTCATGCTAAAACCATTCTGACAGGAGGTTTTCTACACATGAAACAGGAAGTCGTAGTTATTGGAGGCGGACTGGGCGGGTTATCGGCAGCAATTCGGTTAGCCGCGGACGGACATCAGGTTATGGTCCTGGAGAAAAGTGAAAGAGTGGGCGGCAAGCTGAATCAGCGCAGCGGCCAAGGTTATACATTCGACACTGGCCCGTCTATTCTGACAATGCCATGGGTGCTGGAGCAGCTTTTCGCAAGCGCAGGCCGCAGCGTCCATGATTACATGAAGTTTGTTCGTGTCGAACCCCAGTGGCGTACTTTTTTCGAAGATGGTGAACAGCTGGATATTTCAAGCGACCTGCCCGCCCTGTTAAGCGAAATTCAGCGTATTTCACCGGCAGACGCCTCCTCTTTCCTCACTTATGTAAGTTACTGTCAGGAAATGTATGAGCTTACTCAGAAAAGCTTCTACAAGCGCAGTCTGTCGGGTCTCGGCGATATGCGCAGCCTGCACACCTTGAAAGACTTGCTCGCTATGAATCCTCTCAAATCCATGGATCAAATCACAGGCAAATTTCTTAAAAACAAGCATTTGCAGCAGTTGTTCAACTTTTTCATTATGTACATAGGCTCTTCTCCCTATCAGGCGCCTGCTATCCTTCACCAGCTTGTATACGTGCAGCTCGGATTAGGTATCTATTATGTAGAAGGCGGCATGTACAACATCGCCGAAGGAATGCGGAAGCTGTGCGGAGAGCTTGGCGTTAAGATCAGAACTCAGGCCGCTGTCCGGCAGATCGTGACGGAAGGAAATCGTGCAACTGGCGTACTCCTGGAGAATGGGGAGAGCATCCCTGCGGACCTTATTGTTTCCAATCTGGAAGCGATCCCCACCCATCGAACGCTGTTGAATGAACAGTCCTATGCGCAAACCGCTGCCGACAAACTGCAAGAAAAATACGTGCCTACCGTTTCGGGCCTTGTTCTCTTGCTTGGTGTCAATAAGAAGTATGACCACCTCACCCACCACAACTTCTTTTTCTCGGAAGATCCGGCCCAAGAGTTCCGACAAATCTTTGAAGAAGGCATCCCTGCGGAAGATCCGACGATCTATATCGGCATTTCATCCAAATCAGACCCGACACAAGCGCCCGAAGGGAAAGAAAATTTGTTCGTCCTGACACATGTACCTCCTCTGAAGGAAGGCGAGTCATGGGCTCAGCATAAAGACGCGTATAGAGATCTTGTCCTTGCCAAGCTTGAGAGGATGGGGGTTACCGGACTCCGTGAAAGCATTGAATTTGAATATACCTTTACCCCCGATGATATCCGCCGCTTATACGGTTCCAATGGAGGGTCCATATACGGGGTCGCTACTGACCGCAAGTTGAATGGCGGGTTCAAAATCCCGAGCCGCAGTGATCAGCTGAGCAACCTCTATTTCGTGGGCGGATCTACCCACCCCGGTGGCGGTGTCCCTATGGTGACCTTATCCGGCCAATTAACAGCTGATTTAATCGCTGAGGATCTGGAGCGGTCTTCGGTTCAAACGGGATAAGCGGATGCAAGGCTGCGGCAAGTTAAGGTAAAGGCCAAAATCAAAAGAGCCAGTATCCTCATAGGAACTGGCTCTTCTTGTATATTACACGGTTTAAAACCAGACAAGCGGAACAATCACACCACTGGTTTTGTTTTTACTTGGGTATCATTATCATTATCACGTGTAACAGCCGTTACATCGAGCAGGAACATGAAAATCGGGATACCGATAATTAGCCCCCACACTCCCATAAAGTGCTCCGAGAAAATCAGCACGATAAACGTGTAAAATACAGGGAGATTTGTTTTAGCCGACATAAGTTTAGGATTCAGCATATAGCTCTCAAGCGCATGAAGCACGGCAATCATGATGAGCACATACACGACCATCATAATCCCGCCGATGCTGTACGCGATCGTACACAGCGGAATAAGAGAAATCAGGACACCCGCTACGGGAATCAGGCCCAGCAGGAAGATCATGATTCCGAGTCCGATTAACTGCGGGAAACCCATGATCCACAGAGCGATCACGGACAAAATGCCATTGACGAGAGCAATAATAAACTGGGCTTCCAGCACCTTACCGAACGATTGAACAAAACGGCTTCCGAAAAAGGCAACCTCTTCGTAAAAAGGAGCAATCTTGCTTTGTTTAAAACGTGCCGTGAACCGGATAATTCTCGGTTTCTCCAGCAGGAAGAACAAGCTGAGCATCAGTGCGATAAATAACTGCATGAGCACTTTGCCGATATCCGTCACCGATTTGAATACGAAACCGAATCCTTGATTCATGTACTTGGATATCTCGGACTGTTCCACATAAGGCTTCACAAGATTCACGATGTAGCTGAGCACTTCATTATCTTGCGGCTGTGTATAAAATTCATAAAGCTGGCTGACAACTTGCGATACCTGATTAGCAACAACCGGAAAATAGCGATACACGGCTACAACTAGAACAGATAGAAACACCACATACGAGACTACAACAATCCACCTTCGGTCCACTCTTACAAAACGATTAAGCCGCGAGGACACGAAGGTCTGCAGACGATCCATCAGAAATGCGAAAATGAACGTCAATAGAATAAGATTGATCATACTCCGCATCAAATAAAGAATGACCGCGAGCAGGGCAAAAATCAAAATTCTTCTGAAACCTTTGCTTTGAAAGAAGTCTTTTGTAAACATATACCGGGGTGCTCTCCTATCTTCACAAACTCATGGGTCTGACAGCCCATATCTATTCACCTTTACTATATAGTATAACGAATAGTTTCGGATATAGTTCCGTTTATTTTATCATCTTTTTCTGTAGAACTGCAAAATTTTCCAACGACACAGCAGCGCCTCACCTATTATGGTAAACATAGAATAGAGGAGGACCGTGCTCATGCAGAACTGGCTTACATCGCTCCGTAAACTGCTGCAGAACGGTTGGATTTGCGTTTCCATAACGGCAGGCGCTTTCGCAGGCAGTATCGCCTGGTTGTTCTACATGCGTTTTTAATAGCTTAGGGCATCAGACTGCAATCCATACCTGCGCAGGTCATACAAAGCAAAAAAGGCATACCTGGAAGCAGCCAAATCGGTGCTAAGGGTAGGCCTTTTCAAATTTCTTTATTTCTTAGCAAAGACGCTTACATCGGATTTTTAAAGCGCAGCTTGCCGTTTGTGGAATTCTCCGCCTGGAAAGTAAAGTACAGATAGTTGACTCCCGCCTGGTATCCGAGCATATATTCCTCATACCCGCCTTCACTCATCCCGTCATAATCTGCTTTCCCCATCACTGACCTTACCTGCGCAGGAGCAAGATCCAGCTTAACATCTATAACACGAACCACATCATCGGCAGAGAAATACAGCGTCACATTGCCGTACCGGTAAAATTCACTATGCACCTCGCCAATTTCATCAGGTACGCCCCATTTCTTCAGTAGCTCTCTTTTTGGGGTATTCAGTTCTATCTCGATTCCCTTAAGCTTCCCCTTGCTTGCCTGCGCGATAAAATCTTGATCGAGAACAGGTGGATGTATACGCTCAGGATCCTTTCCCCGGCTCGGAGTATCTAGAGTGGTCTCGGTATCCTCCACCTTCGCCCCCTCCTCATAACCTACTTTCACACCCAGCTTTTCGCCTACAAAACGCAGCGGCACATACGCCTGGTTGTTGTAATTCAACACACCGGAGCTAGGAGGCATATTCTGCGCCTGCCCGTTAATCACCAGCTTCACCGGGTAAAGGTACGCTTTGACAAAATCCGCCGCAAACACAGCTGTCGTACTCGTCAGGGCAATACCTACCGTTAAGCCCAGAGCAAACATTCTTTTCCTCACGTTCAATCCGTCCTCTCATGAAAGCCTCTGAATCGGCAATCGGCAGGCTTCATCTCTTTCAAGTCTATGGTTCTCTTCCTATAACGTTCTTTTCCCGGCTTTTGTTCCATCGCCAACGGTTACATTTTTCCATCATTTTGTAACTTCTTAATCCCTGCCGATCGACCTTTGAATCCGGAATTCTCGAGTATGCAAAAAGGCATACGCAAAGCGGAAATCCGCTTCATGTATGCCCCCGCTCTTAATACGTATGGAAGTATCCGGTTATCCGGAACTGCCGGAACTTCATTCATCCGTACTGCACCTGGTCAGGCTTTGCGGCGATTCAAATGAACGAATGTAACCGCAAGAGCCAGCACAAGCACCCCGCCCTTAATAATGTCAAAAGAGAAATAAGGAACGTTCAGCATTGTCAGTCCGTTAAGGAGAATTCCGATGAGCACCGCACCGAAGAACGTACCAATTACATTTGGTTTGCCCGCGCCAAGCACGGAATAGCCTACAAACACAGCGGCTACCGACTCCATCAGCAGCGGTACTCCCGCATCAATTTGACCCGAACCAATACGGGCCGCGAACAGTATGCCTCCTACAGCGGCAAAGAGCCCCGACAGCACGTAGGCCGCCGTACGCACACGGTTCACCGGAATCCCGGACAGTCTGGCCGCTTCGCGGTTGCCGCCCGTTATATAGAGCTGACGGCCCCAGCGTGTATAAGTCAGGAAGATGTGTACGGCAACAACGGCCACGATCATCAGAATAACGGGAACCGGCAAGCCCAGCACCTTGCCTTGTCCCAGCCATTTGAAGCTCTCCGACACGACGCCTGGGGCCGTCGATCCATCCGGCATGGGCATATTATTGTAGACGGAGAACCCTTGGGTGTAAGTCTTGTGTACACCTGCAATGGTGTACATCACAGTCAGCGTTGCAAGCAAATCGGGAATACGCACCTTCACAATCAGGAAAGCATTCAGCAGACCGATCGCTATACCGATCGCGAGCGGCACGGTCAGGACCACGATAAGAGGCTGCTCATACCAGACCATCAAGGAAGCGGCAACTACAGTTGTCAGTGAAACGGTGGAGCCTACTGACAAATCAAATCCATCCACAATCTGAGACAACGTAACTCCGATTGCAACGAAAGTAACGATAGAAATGGAACGCAAAATATCAAAAATATTATCATACGACAAGAAATTCGGATTAATGATTGAAAAGAATATAAAAACAACCGCGATGACAACTAGTGTCCCGTATCGGAACGAAATGTCAAGTAGCTTATCCTTCAACTCGTTCGGCCTCCCCTGCGCTAGCATATGTTAGAATGGCTTCCGCCGTGGCTTCTTCCCGGCTGAGCTCTCCCGTTATACGGCCGTAGCTCATGACCAGAATACGGTCGGCGATGCCGAGAATTTCAGATATTTCGCAGGAAAGGTAAATGACGCCCTTGCCCTCCTGCGCCAGCTGGCCGATCAGCCGGAAGATATCGCTCTTCGCTCCGACATCCACGCCCTTCGTCGGCTCATCGAACATGTATACGGCCGCATCGGTCGGCAGCCATTTGCCGACGGCTACCTTCTGCTGGTTGCCTCCGCTCAGATGCTTGACCGCGCGGCCGGGCAGCGCGGGCTTCACGCCGAGCTGGCCGATCAGCCGCTCCGCATGGCTGCGTTCTTCCCGCCTGCGGATGAAACCCGCAGCGCTCAGGCGCCGGAGAATCGGCAGCGACAAGTTGTGCTGAACCGATTCATCGACGAGCACGCCCTGCTTGCGCCGCTCCTCAGGCACAAGCACGATCCCTGCGCGTACGGCGTCCTCCGGCTCTGAGAGCCTCAGACGCTTGCCGCGCAGGACGACTTCGCCGCCATCAGCGCGGTCGGCTCCGAACAACAGCCGGCTGAGCTCGGTTTTGCCGGCTCCGACGAGCCCGACGATGCCGAGGATTTCGCCCTCGCGAAGTGACAGGTCCACGCCGCGAACCTTCGTTCCCCGGTGCAGGCCGGTCACTTCAAGCACCGTTCCGCCGAGCTTCGCCGGAAGCTTAGGGAATTCCTCGGCGAAGGTTTTGCCGAGCATAGTCTCGATGATCTCTGCGTGGTCCGCATCCTTGGCAGATCTCGTCAAGACATGGCTCCCGTCACGCATCACTGTGATCCGGTCGCAGATACGGGTCACTTCGGCAAGCCGGTGCGATATGAAGACGCACCCGACTCCCCCTGCCTTCAGACGCTCCATGATCGCGAAAAGCTGCTCCGACTCCTCCAGACTTAAGGGCGCGGTCGGCTCGTCAAAAATAATGTACCGTGCTTCATGTGCAATTGCACGCGCGAGCAGGACAAGCTGCTTCTGGGCAATGGTAAGCTGGGATACTTTCAGACGAACCGGGATGTCCGATCCGATCATCGTAAGGATCTTCGCGGCCTCCCGGTTCAATGCTCCCCAGCGCAGCCAGGTGCGCCCGTTCGCGATTCTGTCCAGCAGTACATTCTCCGCAACTGTCAGCTCCGGCACGAGAGCCGTGTCTACTTCCTGATACACACAGTAAATTCCGTGCCGCATCGCATCCTTGGGGGAAGAAATCTGTACCGGCTTACCTTCTACCGTGATTGCCCCCTCGTCGGCAAGATAAGCACCCGACAGCACCTTCATCAAGGTGCTTTTCCCCGCTCCGTTGGCTCCCAGAAGACCGTGTACTTCGCCGCCTCTTAGCTCAAAGTCGACAGCTGATAATGCCCGTACGCCAGGGAATGATTTAGTGATGCCCTTCATATGCAGCAAGGATTGTGAAGTCGTCGCCATGTTGAACCGCTCTCCTCCTTGAACGCCGTAGTCCCATCGTCAATAACCCGATGGGACTGCACGTATTGCTTTTTTATTTAACGGATTGCTTCTCCAGTTCTTTCATCCAGTCCGTGTAACCTTGCTGGCTGTTCCCCCAGCCCTTCACATATTCGCTGAGCTGATCAGTCGTCAGCTTCTTATCCTTGGGGAGCTGATCACGCGATACGTAAACCGGCTCCAGTACGACTTTCTCCGGCGTCTTATCGCCGTTAAGCTTCTGATACAAGTAACGAACCTGAATACGGCCGATATCTTTCGGATCCACTGCGGCCGATGCAACCCAAGGGCTGTTCGGATCTTGGATCATTTGCAGATCCTCGTCACTCATATCAATTCCGTATACTTTAATTTCATTGCGTCCAGCCTGCTGAATCGCACGTGCGGCACCTTTGGCGAACTCGTCCCAGGCAGCCCATACGGCGGTGATGTCACCCTTGTTCGGATACTTCTTCAACAAAGCTTCCATTTGAGCCTGCGTATCAAGAGCAGGGTTTTGCGCGTTACCGAACTTCCCGATCTCTTTAATTTCTTTGTTGGAATTCATAAATGCTTTGTAGGCGATCTCACGGCTCTCCATAGGAGGGAAGCCTGCTACCCATACCTTTACGATATTGCCTTTGTTGCCTGCATCCTTACCGAGCTGACCCAGAGTAAGCTCCGCCATCTTCTGGTCATTCTGCTCCAGAGCTACAATGCCTTCTCCCTTGATGTTGGAATCGAAGGCGATAATCGGAATCTTCTTCTCGACCGCCTTCTGAACACCGGCCTGCAAAGCCTCAGCCGTGCCGTGATCGAGCAGAATGCCGTCGAACTTCTGGTTAATAGCGGCATCCAGATTAGAGGACATCTTAGCTAAGTCTCCGTCCGCAGGGATAACCGTTACTTTTCCGCCGAGCTTAGCGGCTTGTTCCTTAACGCCTTCTACATATTGAGCCGAGAATGTGCCGAGATTCTGACGCATAATCAGCGCTATTTTTTTATCAGCAAGCGCGCCTTTATTGTCTTTTGTGCTTTCTTGGGTTTTTCCTGCATTAGCAGTTGTTTCGGCAGCTGGTTTGCCGCATGCCGCGAGCAGTCCGATGATGAGGATCATCACAGTTGCCGTATGTACTAATTTACGTATTCCTTTCATTGGTAACCTCTCCCCCGTTAGTCTCATTTTCTGTAAGTTTTCATCCCTTTAATCCAAGTGATCCAGTTGGATTAAAGCATATGATACTGCTGTTCGCTGTTTTCGTCAATTTATTTTTTTGTACAAAAAAACTCTCCCGCGACGATCATCATCATTCGAGGAGAGTTTCTTTTATTTACGGCCGAAATCTGCTTTGATTTCGCCCCATTTTTTAGTATCCCATTTTACTATTTTATTCGGATATGTATTTGTACGAAGCCACTGCAGCGCCCGGTCCACCAGTGTCCAAATCTCTTCGGTAGAAGAATCTCTAACGAGGTTCGAAGCAACTTCCTTCTTGCGGATCCAGCTGAGAGCCGTTATGGAATCCGTATAGATCGTCTTCGAGCTCCCCTGCTGCTTCAAATAGGCCAGAGCGTGAACGATCGCAAGAAACTCGCCCATATTATTCGTACCTTTGGATATCGGTCCCCGGTAGAAAATTACTTCGCCAGTTTGCGTATCTACACCTTTGTATTCTACAATCCCGGGATTGCCGGAACAGCCGACATCTACGGATAGGCTGTTATAATCGATCTCCGGTACCGCTGCAGGTGTAACCGCCGCTCCCGCACTTTTCTTCTTCGCACCGAAGTTAAGCGACTTTTGCCAGCCCCGTTCATAAGCTGCTCTCGCTTCCGCCTCTGAGGGATAAGACTTGTATTTAGCCTGCGGAAAGGCATCCGTCTGCTCTTTACACTGAGCCCAGGTGCTGTAAATGCCCGGAGTTTTTCCTACCCAGACGACATAAAACTTTTTATCGGCCATTCTTTCCATCCTTCCTTACCAAAGGGCTCCATCTCGATTAGCCAGGTCGCGGGACATTCTGCTTCCCCTAACCCCGGCTTATAGTTTAACACAAACCGAAACCCGTATCGAATACGAACACGTTTCTTTTAAAAGTAAGGATCCATCCCGCGCGGGTAGGGAATCAGCCATTTCGACATTGATAATTCCGCTCTTTTCAAAAAAAGAACAATTTTTTTAATTTTACGAGTATTTTTTACAAAACGGTTCATACTACGTTTTACCGGAGGAGGTGATATCAATGGGTGCAGGACAATCCCGCAACAGCAACACACTGGTTGTACCACAAGCTAACCAAGCTTTGGATCAGCTTAAATACGAAGTGGCTCAAGAACTGGGCATTCAAATTCCTCAAGACGGCTATTACGGTTACATGGCTACCCGCGATACAGGTGCGATCGGTGGACACATTACCCGCAGACTGGTTCAAATCGCTGAGCAGCAACTGGCAGGCAAACTGGGACGCTAATCGTCGGCTTCACACATACTTAGGCATGACTAGAAAAGGTGGCTTAAAATGCCATCTTTTTTATTGTGCCGAATAACCTCCAAGTATATAAAAAATCCCCATGCAACCTGACCAGTCACACGAGGTTTTCTAATTTCTATTTAATTCCAATACGTCTATCTAAAGGAGATTCGACATATTATAATTCGACTCAAACATCACGCTTGCGTACAAAGTGTCTTTCTTGACCGTAAAATCGAATGTAATTTCTCCATGCGTCCAGTTGACTTTGTATTTAAGCGAGTCCAAAGCAAGCTGGCGAAACGCCTGCCACTGAGACTCGGCCAGCCCCTCTCCGACCTTGTGAACAAGGCCGTTCCGGCTCTCGAGCGGATTGTGCCGTACGCCAAACTTCCCCACTGAGTTATTACGGATTTGCAGGAACACAGTCCCCGAATTTAATTCCCCCAACTCCTGACGCAATTCTTTAAATACGATTTCAACTTGTCGAACTAAAGATACCGGTTCGATTATCATAAGTGCCCCCCAATAAAGTATACTTCCATTTTTGTTATGGATTTGTATTATTTTATGTAGTAAATCTGGTTTTCTAAGCCTATTATAGTACCCGTTTAATTTAAATACAACAAAATTTTACATATTTTTAAAGTATTCGGAACTTATTTTTACAACGTTCGTCATAAAGGCACATTTCGTATCACCATTTGATAAATTTTAGATCAAGATTCCCTAAAAATAAACGTAAAGGAGTATTTTATTAAGTCGTGCTACCTATATGATTATTCATTAATAAAACTGTAGACCCTATTAAAACCGGATGATATAATGACCGCAGGAAATATGTTACATTTCGGATATATTCCGACAAAAGGAGCATTGAGTATGAACAAATGGACAACCCTCTCCTTCAAGAGTAAACTGCACTATGGCTGCTACGGACTTATAGGGCTTTATACGGCAGTTCTACTCATCCTGCTCTTTATCCCCGATCTAAGCAGGATCACCGTTGTAGTGTTTCTCCTGGTTATGCTTGGCGTAAGTTACCCTCTTGTCCGCTGGTTTGAGAGAACGCTTACAGAGCCGATAGAAAGCATGTCACGCGCTGCTCTTAACATCTCCAAGGGCGATTTTTCCAAAAAGGTTGAAATTACTTCGGATGATGCGCTTGGCGAGCTCGGCCGTTCTTTTAACGGAATGATCGATAAACTGAGAAGCATTCTCGGAGACACCAGCGCCATCACCCGGCAAGTCTCCGACAACAGCCAGAATATTTACAGTCAGAATCAGGAGTTGAAAGTTGTGCTTCAGCAGGTCACAGTCTCTGCACAGGAACTGGCTTCCGGCGCCGGGCAAATCTCCGAAGAAGTGTCTACGATTTCTGTCTCTACCAAAGATATTGAGCATAAAGTAACGAATCTGTCTGCTTCTACACGTTCTATGAACACCCATTCCGATCAGATGCTGGCTCTTGTCGATAAAGGCCGGGATGCCGTCGAAACACAGGGACACGGCATGAAAAGAAATGTCGAAGCGACTGCGCGCGTATCCGACACCATCCGCACACTTGCCGAACAAGCCGCAGGAATATCGACAATTACCAAAGCGATCTCGGAAATTGCCGAACAAACCAATTTATTGTCACTGAACGCTTCGATCGAAGCGGCTAGAGCAGGTGAACAAGGGAGAGGGTTTGCGGTTGTTGCACAAGAGGTAAGAAAGCTTGCGGAGGAATCCACCACGATGACCCGCCAAGTATTCGTGCTGGTGACGAATATTGAGAATGGGATTAAACAAGCGTTATCCCATATCAAAGTGAATGAAGAGGTAGTGCGCAAGCAGACCGAACTGATCGGAGATACAGAAGCGGTTTTTGCCGACATCGTGAATTCAGTCCGTTTTATTTCGGACCAGATCGGTGAATTTGCGGGAGAGAGCGAGCATATGCTGACAGGCGCACGGCAAATATCTGCCACGATGGAGAATATATCGGCCATTACGCAGCAATCGGCCGCAGGCACAGAGCAAGTCTCGTCTTCCATGAATGAACAGATCAGCGGCGTTCTCGAAATTGTTAAACAATGCGAGCAGATGACGCAATCGGTCAGACAACTTCAACAAACCATACAAATTTTCAAATTCTAATCATGTACAAACTGTCCGTTTACAAAAAGAGGAAGCACACGGTTTCATTAACCGTGTGCCTCTTCTTTTTAAAGACTCGGAATTGAACTTAGTTCAATTCTGGGTTCTACAAAGTTAACCTTGTACTTTATCCTTCGTCAGACGCATGAACTCCTCGACATCGGAGATAACGGTGTCCACGGCACGTTGCCAGAATTCCGGCTGTGTCAGATCCGCGCCCAGATGTTTGCTTGCCAGCTCTTCAACCGTCATACTGCCGGTGTCGCGGAGCAGCGCGGCATATTTGTCTTCGAATGCTGCCCCTTCTTCCAGAGCACGGGCATAAATTCCGGCGCTGAATAAGAACCCGAACGTATACGGGAAATTATAGAACGGAACATCCGTTGAATAGAAATGAAGCTTGGCTGCCCAGAAATGCGGGTGATAGGAACTAAGCGAGTCCTGGAAAGCTTCTTTCTGGGCACTCACCATGAGTTCATTCAGGCGATCCACACTTACGAGCCCTTTGCGACGTTCGTCATAAAAGTTCGTCTCAAAAATAAAGCGGGCATGAATGTTCATAAAGAAGGCGACTGCCCGCTGAATTTTATCTTCGAGCAGGACGATTCGCTCCTCATCGTTTGCCGCCGCTTTAACAGCCGCATCTGAGACGATCAGCTCGGCGAATGTAGAAGCCGTCTCTGCTACGTTCATCGCATACTCCTGAGCCAGTGCAGGCATATCGTCCATCAAGTATTGATGATAGCCGTGACCAAGCTCGTGGGCCAGTGTAGATAAATTGTTAAGCGTACCGCTGTATGTCATGAAAATCCGGGTCTGCTTGGCAAGCGGAAAAGAGGTACAGAACCCTCCGGGACGTTTGCCTGCCCGATCCTCGGCCTCGATCCAGCGGTTATCGAAGGCAAGCTTGGCAAATTCAGCTAAACGCGGACTGAAATTGCGGAACTGCTCCACAATCAGCTCAGCTCCCTCATCGTAGCTGACTGTTTTGGTTCCGCCCTCTAACGGAGCTTCCACATCAGCCCATGCCAGCTTCTCTAGACCAAGGAGTTTCGCCTTGCGGTTTAAATAATTAACAAAAATGCCTTTGCTGCGGTCGATAACGTCCCACATGGTATCGAGTGTCTGCTTGGACATGCGGTTGATTTCAAGCGGTTCTTTATGTACGGAATCCCAGCCGCGCTGTTTGTACACCTGAAGCCGGAAACCGGCAAGGTGATTGAGCGCTTCTGCGGCAAAATCAGCCTGCTCCGCCCAAGCTTGCTCCCACTGCTCAAACCGTTCGGTTCGCTTCGCGAAATCAGAGGTATGCAGCTTGTTATAGGCTTGACCGGCGGATAATTCTTGACGCTCTCCGTTCTCCTCTACAACCATCCTGAACTTGCTTATAGTCGTGTTGTAGAGATCATTCCAGCCGTGATAGCCATCCACGGCCAAATCGCTGATCAGCGCTTCCTGCTCGGGTGGAAGCTTCTCCTTCGCCTGCACTCTGCGTTCATTGAGTGCAAACGCGACCTCGTTCAGCGGCTTTGTCTCCAGCAAGGTCTTCCATACGTCGTCCTGAGTGCCTGTAAGAATCGGGTCCAGCCTGGTTAGGGAGGACAAGAAATCGGCGTACAGGCTCTTGACCTTACCGCCTAGTTGTACAGCTTTCTTATCATGCTGATTATCCGCTGCCAGGCACCCCACGAAGGAATCCGCCTCACGGACCCGCTTCAGGATTCCCTGGTACAAGTCTACAAGAGCCTGCAGCCCGGAGGCATCCTCAGCCGATTGAGGCGAAGCCGCGGAATCCAACCGGTTGCGGAAAAGTTGAATATCCTCTCCGAGCTGTTCCAAGAACGCGGCAAACTGCGGAGAATCGCTGCCGCCCGGAAAAAAAACATCCAAATCCCAAGTTTGGTTCAGGGTTTTGTGCACCGTAATCTCACCTTTCCGAATTAGAGAATAAAGCGTAATCTGCTACTTGTCCATTAAACCATAAACAGGATTTAAACAAAAGAAAGGGTCTTCCCTCTTATTGTTAGAGAGCCTGCAATAGGATACAGTAAAAGCGAGGGACGGTTTTCACAGCAATTGCTTCTCCAGCCTAACTATGCTATCAATAGATACAAAGAACTATTTTCTCAAGGAAAGGATAGGTCTAATGAAACCTTTAAATATTTCCGCAGATACTGCCGTTAAGCTAGCTGAACATCTGGGTGTACCGCTCGAACACTTGATGCACATGCCGCAGCACATTCTGCTGCAGAAATTGGCTGAATTAGCCTCTGCCAAGACCGAAGAAGCCAAATCATCCGATCGAACCGAAGAAAGCGACTAAACACGTGATTCCTTTTAATCATACATGGCCCTATGAAACCGTTATGAAAGATATCTATGTATCCGAATGTCCTTTTTGCGGCCAATCGAACGTACTCCTGCCTCTGAGGACCAAAGATTTACTTCCCATTCATGAAGGCAGAAAGAAGCTGCTCGTATTCCCCTGCTGCCATGAGAAAGTCACGATTGTGGATACGGACCAGGATTATTTGCTCGCAGATCGGCCATTCAGACGACGGTAAGAATGGAGCCAGCCATTGCAAGAGCAAGGAGTGGTTCCGCTTGAGTGAATATCCGGTTGCCCTCATCATTGCCTGTACACTGGTCACACTCCGCTATATGGCGCTTAAAATCCAACATATGCGCCTGTTCGAACATATGAACAAATCGCAACACCAATTCTTACGGGAGCCGCTTGCATTCTCTTGATGCAGCAACCGCTCCCGGCAGAGTTCGGCGTCGTAGATCTCCGCTATCTGCCCAGTTATGGACGTCTCCGCTAAGGGTTGACTACGGCTCTTTTGTCACCCTGCTACCCGGTGCTTACAGCGGATGGACTGCGGATCTCTGGTTCTTCCAGGCTCTGCTGAATCTGGTTGTCCCTGCAGTGCTGGGGACATTTACAGGGAGATCAGCTGCTGAGGGAAGCAGGCGGCATGCTCCTAAGCTCTCTCCATACACAGGATTATATTGCGCGACGGCGGGGAAGAATTCGTCTTGATGAGTACTGAAACGGACACGGAACGGCTTCAAGCTTATGCAGAGCCCATGATTGCCCTGATCTCGTCCCACCCGTTCCCGCATGCCGGCGAAACGCCTGTCACGATATCAATCGGCATGACCATCGCTGAAGAGACCGGACTTGATCTGCAGAGTCTCATTAATGAAGCCGACCAGGCTCTCTACACGTCGAAGAATAACGGCAAGAATCGCTGCACAACGTTTGACAGGATAAGCTGCACTTCTGCCGAACAACAACAAAACGCTTATTGAAAAGACCATGCCGGCTGAATGCCTGATCATGAGTGCTTCAATAAGCGTTTTGTTTAGGTAGAAGCTTGATTGACGAAGTGGTGGGCGGGACCCTGCAGACGAGCCAGCATAATTTCTTTCAAATCATCCGGCATTCCGATTTCTTCCGCAGCCTGCTTCATGCAGAAGAGCCAAGCTTCAGCCCGCTCCGGGGTGATCGCGAACGGCATATGGCGGGCACGCATCATCGGATGTCCGTGCTCTTCCGTATAAAGCATAGGTCCTCCGAAGAATTGGGTCAGGAACTGAATTTGCTTCTCCATCACGGGCCGGATATCTTCCGGGAACAAAGGTCCGAGCAGCGGATGCTCCTGCACCCTCGGGTAGAACGCCTCTACAAGCATACGCAGATGCGGCTCTCCGCCTATTAATGCATAAAGGGTTAGCTCGTTGCCAGAAGTCATGTATCTTATCATCCTTTAAGTTCGCCATCTGTCATCTGCAGCCTGCGTTCATGATTCCTGGGGCATGAGGATTGCCAGCCGCTGGAACAGCTGCTCAATATCCTTCCAGATCATCTTCTGCCGCATTGATCAGCGCTTCTCTTATTACGTATACAAAAAAACAAACCAGTAATCCAGAAATAACTCCAGCCATAAGTTTCACTCCCACGGTTACAGGATGAAAACCAGGTTTGGTACCATTGTACCACACGCAAGTTCATATTCCAGTTTTTTTCTCAAAAAAAGTATGCGCTTACAAAGAGAATGATTCCCTTCTTCCTTTCATATACGTTATGGAGGAGGTGTACAACCCCATGTCAAGGCGTTCGTTCATTGTGATGCTGCCTTTAATCACATTTATTCTCGGCCTCCTATTGCTTATGCTGGTTTTCCCAAAAGAGAGCCTGGCAGCAGCCGTACGCGGAGTAGCCATTTGGTGGGATGTGCTTTTTCCTGCCCTCTTCCCGTTTTTTGTAATCTCCGAAGTGCTCCTCGGCTTCGGAATTGTTCACTTCTTCGGTACGATTTTCGATCCCATGATGCGCCCTGTCTTTCGTATTCCGGGCATCGGCGGATTTGTTATGGCCATGGGTTTCGCATCCGGATATCCGGTTGGTGCGAAGCTCACTTCCCAGTTGTGGAAGGAACGGCTCGTGAACCGTGAGGAAGGCGAGCGGCTCGTTTCTTTTACAACAAGTTCCGATCCGATCTTCCTCATCGGAGCTGTATGCGTCGGGTTCTTTCACGACGCTTCCCTAGCCGCCATCATGGCCGCGGCTCACTACGGGGGCGCTGTGCTGGTCGGACTGCTGATGCGCTTCCACGGAAGACATGCCCCTTCCACGCCACCTGTCTCCGCACCAGCGGGATCTAACCGCGTATCTGTCTGGACACGCGCATTCAAAGCCATGCATAAAGCCCGTCTTGAGGATGGCCGGACATTAGGTGTCCTGCTTGCCTACGGGATCAAACAATCCCTCAATCTCGTTTTCCTGCTGGGATGTCTGGTGGTGTTCTTCTCCGTCGTTCTAGAAATGCTTACGGTCAGCGGGATGATCCATGCTTTGAAAGGTATGCTGGGAACGTTCCTCAGCATGATTTATCTTCCTTCTTCTTTAGCGGATCCGCTGATCGGGGGGACGTTCGAAGTAACACTGGGAGCTCAGGCAGCCGGGAATATGAGGGACGCGTCTCTCCTGCCTTTCAAGACGGCGGCAGCGGCTTTCATTTTATCCTGGGGCGGATTATCGGTTCATGCCCAAATTGTCAGTGTACTCAGCCAGACGAATATGCGCTATGCGCCATTTCTGGCAGCACGCTTGCTGCACGGTATTATTGCCTCTGTGCTCGTACTCTTACTATGGAGACCTATGGAGCCTCTGCGTGCCGCCATCACATCTGCTTTACCCGCAAGCGGAATGAGCAGCGCCTATGAACCGGGAGCGGCACTGTGGCTCCGTCTGCTGCCGGCTTCTGCGGCCGTTTTTGCATCTGCTATTTTCATTCTATTCGCGCTTTACTTCCTTCACTCCTTCCTAAAACGGTTATCTTGAATGAATATTCTGTCAATTAAACGAATCAAACTCATACCGAAGCCTCACAGTCATGGAAAAGTTAGGAATTAATACAGGTGAGCATTGTGTTATCTGCTGTAATTGATTATTATGAAAAAGGATGTTTCATTATGAATTATGATTCGACAAACAAATCTGAATGCCGTCGCATGACCGTGGTGATAAGATGAATTGGACATATGCGCTGACTCAACATATTCTCGTTCCGAGAACCGAATGCAAGCTGATCATCGTCGGAGAAACGATGGAAGGTCAGCCGTTTTGCCATGAAGATCGTGTGTTTTTGGAGGAAGCGGACCTTGATGCTTTCTCGGTTTCACTCGAGTTCGAGCTTGTCAATCCTCTTGATCACCTCCAGCGGATCTCTTTTATTGAGTTCTCGTTCCAGGATCAGGGGATTGTTTACTATTCATTCGTTAGCTTTAAAGAGTTGATAACAGAGAGTTCCTCTTGTGTATTGAAATTGCTTTCCCCGCAGGAACTCTATTCTTATCAGAATCGCCGGCACCACCGCAGGCCTCTCCCCTCTTCCACGCCTATTACGTGCAGGGTTGTTGGCGCGCGGCAGCATTTCCATAACGAAACGCCGCTATTCGAAGGTACTATGCTTGAAATTAGCCGCAGTGGAACTTCAATGATAACCGGGCAGCGTCTGGTCCAGTCCCTCATGCTGGAGATTTCTTTCTCTCTCCCTGATGTTCGGGAACCCATTACGCTGAGCGGCGAGGTCAGGAGCAGTATTCCGTTTAGCTGTGAGTCTTTTCGCGTGGGCATTGAGTTCCACGATGTTCCGCCTCAAATTCTGGATCTGATCGATAACTACTGCGAGCAAACATCTTCCTAGGAGGAACCGTGTTGAAATATTTCTTAGTCCAGCGTCAAGATGATGTGTCCGCCCGCTTGGCCGAGCGTTTTCATGAATTGGCAGCGCAGTATGGCATGCAGGTGGATGATAAAGAACCTGAGGTTGTCGTATCTATTGGCGGTGACGGCACAATGCTGATTGCTTTTCATCAGTTTATCGACAAGCTGGACCGGATTTCTTTTGTCGGGATCCATACTGGTCATCTAGGCTTCTTTGCCGATTGGAAGCCCGATCAGCTTGATTATCTCGTTCAGCTTATGCACAGCCGCGAAATTGATCAGGATCTGCGTATTGTCCAATATCCGATCCTGGAAATCGAAATCCGTTCCTCTGAAGGAGTCGAGCGGCGTCTGGCTCTCAATGAATTTACACTCAAAGGGATCGAGAACACCTTAGTAGCACAAGTCGATATTAACGATGAAATGTTCGAAATGTTCCGTGGTGACGGTATTTGCGTATCCACTCCTTCAGGCAGCACCGCATACAATAAAAGTCTTGGCGGAGCAATCGTCCATCCGTCTCTGGCCGCTATACAGATAGCGGAGATTGCCTCCATTAACAATCGTGTATACCGGACTCTCGGATCACCGATGCTGCTGCCTCTGCATCATCATTGCGATATTTATCCGAAATCCAAACATCCTATCTATCTGGCGTTCGATTACCAGTATGTAGAACGTAATGATATCGAGGCGATCCGGTGCCGGGTAAGCCCCGATCTGAAAGTGAAGTTCGCCCGTTACCGTCCGTTCCCTTTCTGGAAAAGGGTCAGAGAGGCGTTTATCGGAAACGATTTCCAATAAATACGGTTATGCGCAGCCTGTTATTTCTACAAGTTATCTCCTATCTTCAAGCCCGTTAATAACGGGCTTATTTTATTTGTCCGCTGACAATTCTTCCGAATAAACGCTGTGCTTTTACAAATACTAAAGACGCAGACCTCAACAACAGAGAGACCGATAAGATTCAAATATGGAATGACAGGGTAATCATCCCTTGTAACATTATACCAACCTTATACAGGTAATAGGAGGCGTTACGAAATGACTGAGAATAACAGACATATGATCGACAGAGAAGGTAATATGGACCCTAACAAAGTCGGAGATGTAATTGACCGGATTGAACCCAGTGAAAAAGATAGAATCCTGAGAAACTTTGACGAATTTAAATCTTACCTCGGCAGCCGTGTCCATGTCGGACAAAGTATCGGCCTCGGAGAAGAACAGCTGGCTGTAACAGCGGAGAAAGTAGCCGGATACTTAGCGGAGCATGAAGAGCCGCGCAACTCCGAAGAGAACCTGCTTAAGGAGCTTTGGAATGTAGGCCGCCAGGAAGAACGTCATGCCCTTGCGCACATGCTCGTTCGTCTTGCGCTTAAAGCGGACAAAGCCAATTAAAGGTCTTAGTTAAACCTCAAGGCATTTATAGGCATCAACCCCCTATCCAACGCGGAATAACCCGCTAATTCATCTTCAACGATGGATTAGCGGGTTATTTGTTGTGGCGCACAAACCTACAGCGATTAATTACTTAGACGAATAATTAAGAAGATTGCGGACCTGTAGGTGCGTTATGGGGGGCTTGTCCCTGATTGGGCTGAGCCGGCTTACCCGAACGGCCCTGTCCTGGAGCGCTTCCGGTTCCAATGGAGGAATTGCCTCCGCCCTGACGAGGAGGTTTACCCTCGGAAGACGCGCGCTCACCGCGCGGTGAATCTCCTCCACGGTTCTGCTGCTCGCCGCGGGGAGGACGGGGAGAACGAGACTTGCCTGGCTTCTGCGAATTATGCCCGTCCTGACGGTTCCCCTCCTGCTGGCGCTGCTGCCTGCCACCCTGGGACGAATGCTCCGCTTTGTCACTCCGTTCACCGCGCTGCTGCTCGGCCTTGCCTTCCTGCTTGGCTTCAGGTCTGCCGCCGCCTTCTTGACGCTCCTGACGCTCATAGCGCTGCTCGCGTGAAGGTCTCTGCCTGTTATCCCGCGGCGGCTCCGCTTCCGAGTCCGCCTTGGAAGCCTGTGGAGATTTGGCGGGCTTAGCCCCGCCTTCTCCCGTTTCCTCTTCAGAAGACAGCTCAGGCGGCTGATGCTTGCCCGGCAGCTTCTCCAGAATGAAATAAGCACATCCGAAATTACAATATTCATTTAAATAGTCTTGAAGATATGCAATGGAAGATTCCTTGGCAGCTTTGGAATGAGATTCGCGGAAAAATCCTCTCAGCCTCAACTGATTATAACCCCAGTCTCCAACAATATAATCGTAGCGTTCAAGGACTTCACTGTAGCGGTCCTTGAATACCTCTTGATTCCATCCGTTGCGGTGTTCGGTCACCAACTCGTAGGCTCTGCCTCCGATGTGAATCATACCTATTCCTCCCCTATGTACCGGTATCGGTCATGGAGCGGACGTCTGCGAGGCAGATCGGACCTGCTCATGCGCATGGTACGAGCTGCGGACGAGCGGGCCGGATTCAACATGTCGGAATCCCCGCTTCATTCCTTCTTCCTTCAACAGAGCGAACTGCTCCGGTGTATAGTACATCTCTACAGCCAAATGTTTTGGAGTCGGCTGCAAATATTGTCCGATTGTCATAATATCGCAGTTGTGTGCGCGGAGATCATCCATCGTGCGCAGAATCTCGTCCCATGTCTCCCCTACACCGATCATAATACTCGATTTAGTCGGAATATCCGGATTCATCTTTTTTGCGCGTGCCAGCAGTTCCAGGGATCGGCTGTATTTAGCCTTGGCACGAACATGATCCGACATTCTTTCCACGGTTTCGATATTGTGATTCAGAATGTCCGGCTTCGCATCCATCACGATACGGAGAGAATCTTCTTCTCCCATAAAGTCAGGGATGAGCACCTCTACGCTGCACAGCGGCATTTTACCGCGGACTGCTTTGATTGTCTCGGCAAAAATCGTAGCGCCGCCGTCCTTCAAATCATCCCTGGCCACCGAGGTGACAACGCAGTGCTGGAGGCCCATTTGCGCGGCAGCGTCTGCCACGCGTTCCGGCTCTTGAAGATCCAGCTCCGTCGGAAGGCCGGTCTTAACGGCACAGAAACGGCAAGCCCTTGTACAAATATCGCCCAGAATCATGAAAGTGGCGGTACGGTTCGCCCAACATTCATGAATATTCGGGCATTTGGCTTCTTCACATACGGTATGAAGGGTCTTAGATCGCATCATATTCTTGATATCTTTAAAATTATCATCCGTATTCAATTTTATTTTCAGCCATTCCGGCTTACGCTGCTGCTGTTTCGTTGCCATCTCATGCTCCACCTTCTATTCGCTCGCGCCGCTTGCGGCCTGCGGTTTCTTTAGACGGTCCAATTCAGGCTCCGGGCGCGGCATTGTAATCCAGCATCAACCGGAGGCCCGGTATCGAAGCCGAGCTTTTTTTATTATAGCACGAATGCCAAAACAATCCACGCCGCTTTTCAATCCTTGCAGATGGCAGGAGTTCTCTGCTCTTCCCCGGATAAAAAACGGCCTGATCTGCGCATCCTATGTTCATTATCCCCAAAAAGAGGGTGGTTGGATGAAAAGAGCAACACGGCGCAATCACCGCTGGCTGGCAGGCTGTATGGTGCTTTGTCTGCTTGCCCTGCCGAATACGTCCGCGGCGGCCGGCGAGTCCAAAGTACCTGAAGCTGATACCCCGCGCAACGCCGATGCCGTACGTAAAGATTTAATGCAGAAGGTAGGGGAGATCACAGGCATCCCCTGGACGCTGCTCGCGGCAGTGGACCGGTATGAACATACGCTCAACAAGAGCGCGAAGAAACCTCCTCCCGCAAACAGGCTGATCGGTATAGATTTCACCGAATTAACCTGGGTAGGGATGATGAACCCGGATCATGAAGATACGGATCCCGGCAGTATCGCATTCTTCGGAGGAGTAGGCAAGGATGGTTCAGGCGACGGCCTGGCCGACCGTTCTAACGACCTCGACCGATTGGCATCCATGGCCACACTGATGCTTCGCAAAGGCAGGACTCCCGAGGACATACGCATTTCCCTGTGGGATTACTACAATAATACACGCAGTGTCCAGCGCATTGATCAATTCACAGCTATCTATGAAAAATTCGGCACTCTCAGTCTCCATCAGCATGCTTTTCCCCTTCCGCTTAAAGCTCAATACTCTTACCGCAGCACGTGGGGGGCCAGCAGAGGATGGGGAGGCTTTCGCATTCATGAGGGAACCGACTTATTCGCCGGATATGGAGTGCCCGTCCGAAGCACGGCTTACGGATATATTGAAGTGAAAGGCTGGAACCCTTACGGCGGATGGAGAGTCGGTATCCGGGACCTGGATAATGTCTATCATTACTACGCGCACCTCTCCGGCTTTGATAAAAAGCTTCAGGAAGGGGATGTCGTGGAGCCCGGCCAAGTTATCGGCTGGGTGGGCAGTTCCGGCTACGGAAAGCCCGGCACATCCGGTAAATTTCCCCCTCACCTTCATTTCGGCATGTATAAGGACAGAGGCTTGACTGACTGGCCTTTCGACCCTTATCCGTCCTTAAAAAAATATGAAAACGAGGACCGTAAAAAGCAGAAGCCTACCCGCAAATAATGCACAAGAATAGTTATCGCGGGCAAGCTCAGCACATCATCTGCTTCATATTGAGGGCCCTGTTCCGCAGCCGACAAAGACCGCCTCAGTTAGACATGGAGGCGGTCTTTGTTCTTAGGGTTCTGCCGGGTTCTGCCGGCCTCTGCGCCCTCAGAGGTGCAGTGCTGGGATTTACTTCACATTGAGTGCAGCGCAGCTTACTCCTTTTTCACGTCCGGCAGGGATTCCTCCGTCTTCGTTGCCCCCTCGGAGTCGTTCTCCGGACGGGTGGTCCCGGTGCTTCCCGGCGCGGCCGGCTGCTTCATATTCGGCAGCGAAATATTCGGAGGCACCGCATCCTTGTTGGCCCCTACGGGGTTGCCTTTGTTATCGAAGTAATACATGGGCACGTCGCCTACAACAAGAGAATACGAAATCGGAATTTCCGTTTCGACAATCTCCGGCTCGGAATCAAACGGAATAATGACTGACACTTCTGCCACAATACGTATATAGACTTCAACTAAGATCATATTGATTCCCGCATTCTCATGCCGTGTGCTCAGATCTACTTTAACCGCCCCGGCAGGTGTCAGCCGGATCGGAATTTTCGGTCCGAACGATGCCAGAATAGCACTTCCCATCGCCTGCCCCAGCGGAATGTGTTCCGGCAGCTCCTTCAGACTGTCCAGCTGCTGCTGTACAGCGCTGCGCGTCTCGGATGTAATCCGCATATGCTCGGAATAATTGAGCAGGAATCCCGTCACTTTACCGCCGCTGTCGGTTTTCCAATCAATCAGCTTCTCGAAATTCGTCCCTTTGGAAACCCGGTCCGAGATTGCTTCATTGATGGATTCCGTTGCCATCTGCTTCACCCGGACTTTGGCCAGGTTCATAAGAGGCGGCTTCAGATTCCGTTCGATCATAATCATCGACTGCAGCGAGATCAGCATGAAAATGAGCAGCGCGATGAACAGCCTTTTTTTCCAGCCTTGCTTGCCGGTAGGTTTGCTCCTCCATCTTCGCCGGATCATCCCCGTTCCTCCCCCGTCCTGCGGCATTATTATTACCGTATGCGGGCCCGGACCGAAAAAGAAGACAAACCGCCGTCAGAAGACGAAGCTGCTGTTCTTAAAGAAGCCGGACAGCGTGCTTCCATTGTTCGAAAGTAAACCGATGTGTTACAATCACATCAAACTAGGTACGGTAAATTGGAGGCAGCTATGCTAAGCTTTGATCAAAAAATCGCGATTCTCGAGTCTTTTCCCGAACTGCAGCGGAAGAACGTTTCCCTCGGGCGTGTAAATTTTCACTACGAAGAAAGTGCCCATGATAAAAAAACCGTTGCCTATCATGTTCACCCCAACGGCAACGGTTATATCTATGCCGCCCTTATCCCGGATTGTCCTGCCGACGATAAAGGCATGGTCAACATCCGGGACTATTCGGAAGACCAGCTTCGCTCCCTCGTAGAGCGGTCCATTCGTTCTTTGTCCGGTACAGCGGCACAGGCTATCGAAGCCGGGGCGGCTCCTTCTGCTGCGGCTAATGAGTCTAAGAACGAACAGTTGTGGCAAGGCCCAGGCAATCAGACGCTTACTCTCCGCATGGAAGATGACTTATGGTTCGTGTATGCCGGACTAAATCTCGATTCGGTATTCGAATCTTTGGAAGAAGCCGAGGAATATTTGAACGAAGAAGGATTCGCTCCCGCCCTGTAAAGCTGCGCACCGGTCCTTGGGCAAGTGCGGACGCACCATCATGCCCGGAATAAGAAAAGGCAGTTCCCGCCAATGTGGAACTGCCTTTTCTTATTCCTATAAAACCTTCAAACTTCTTTCAGAAGAATGATTCCGGCTCTCAGATCTCCAGACCATTCTCTATAGCATTTCTAATAAACTGGATCGCTTCTGCACGCGTAAGCGTATCCTGGCCGGCATAACCTTCGACAGTCGCGCCATTCTTGCCTGAGGAATAACTCATGTCCAGCAAATACTGGACCGCTTGATCACCAAGCACATCTGCTCCGTCCGCTTTGGCCATAATCTCTGCGACCGATTGGCGGGTAATGAATCTGCTCTTGGCATCCGTGCTCGTATCGCCAAGCACCGGATAGTTGCGCTCTGCAGCAAACTCATAGTAGGCATCCGACCAGCGGACAGCCTGGTCTCCAAGCTCATCTTCTACGCCAAAAGCAGCCAGAAACATCTTGAGGAACTCTTCTTCCGAGACATTGCTATCCGGCCGGAAAGTTCCGTCCGGGTAGCCGGAAGATATTTCCCAGGCTTTGGCCCATGCAATCGCATTTTCCGCCCAATGTCCGCTTACATCAGTGAAAGCAGGCGCTGCGGGGTCAGTGGAAGGATCAACTGGAGCCGGCTCTTCCAGACGGGTTTTGCCGGTTCCGTCCCGTTTGATTTTGGTATAGATGAAATCATAGGATTCCGGGTCCATGTCGTAATAGTAAATCCATTCCTCATCGACGGATTCGAGGAAAGATTCCTCATCCGAAATTTTGATTTTGCCGGAGCCATCCAACCGGATGACGTATGAGGCACTGCTCCCGCTCTCTTTTTCTTTGGATCCCGTGTATAGAAGAAGATCATCTTCGATTTGAAGGGTTCCGTACAGGATATTGCTGTATTCATCGGCCAGTCGGGTCTTGCCTGTTCCGTCTGTTTTCACCCGGTAGAGGTGTTCATCGGCTGCGTTGATGTAATAAATCCATCCATCCTTGCCTGCCAGCAGAATGGCGCTATCCTCTGTAAAAGAGGATAGCTCCGTGCCATCCGCTTTCATTCTCATCAGCTTGTTTCCTTCATACTTATCGGTTCCTTCATAGGCACTGTAAACGATCCAATCGCCCTCGACAGCCATCGTATAGATCTTCTCTCGGGAGATCTGCTCCTTGCCGGTTCCGTCCTTTTTGATTCGCATCATATAACTGGGCATCATACCGTCGCCACCCATAAAATCAAGCGGAGCTATAACGGTATAATACACCCAGTCCCCCGTTACATAGATGTCCCCTGTTGTCCACTCGTCCGTAAGTTTAACAACTTCTCCCGTTGCTTCATTCTCTTTGTAAATGCCGCTTTCGGAATCCCCTTCGTCCGCATAACCGTTCAGGTTGTAGTACTCCCATCCGCTGGAGCTGATAATGGAAGCCTGAGCTTCCTGTGCCGGCAAGGCTGCGGTTCCGATCGTAACAGCCAGAGCGGCAGGCAGAATCATTTTCATCCATTTTTTCATGTTCGCATTCCCCTTGTTCGTATGTAGGTAACAGGCACGTATTGTGCCCTACTTGCATTGTACTTGGTATTAGCTTTTTTGGGGATAAAAAAAGTAAAAATCAGCAGCGCAATATCCTCAACTCTCCAGCCAAACAGCTGCTTGTCCACCTGCTCGAAGTTGTATATGTCAGGTTTTCCTGCAAGAATGTCAAATAAAAAGAGCCTGCCCCCGGCAAGCTCTCTTATCGTATATTTATCCTTTGACTGCTCCCATGGTGGCTCCTTCCATAATAAGCCGCTGAAACAGAACGAAAATAATGATGGACGGGATCATGGCAATCGTAACGCCTGCAAATAATGTGACCCAATCGGCGCTGAACTCCATTAATTTGTTAGCCTGATACATTTGAACGGCGATCGGATATTTGTCCGGATCACTCAAATATATGAACGGTCCCATGAAATTATTGTAGTACCCCATGAATTTGAAAATAGCTACGGTCACAATACCGGGTGTGGAGAGAGGTACAATGACACGCCAGAAGATTTGAAACAAGGAAGCCCCATCCATGGTGGCGCTCTCCTCCAGATCCTTAGGCAAGGATTTCATAAATCCTCCGAGGAGCATCAAGTAAAACACGCTTTCGCCCAGACTCGACAGAATGATCAAGCCGGTTAAGCTGTTCGTCAAGCCGAGCTCACGCATCACGACATATTGGGGAACGAGTGCATTAACCCCCGGCAGGAACAAAGACAGCATAATCAGACTCCAGATCAGATTTCTGCCTTTAAACTGCATCCGGGTCAGCGCATACGCATTAATCGTGGTAAAGAACAGAGAGACAATCAGGCTTCCCCCGACATAATACAGAGTGTTAAGCAGAGCGCGTCCGAAGCCGTATTCATTCCATGCATTGGAGTAGTTCTGCCACTGAATTTGGCTGGGAAGCGCCCATATATTTTGAAAAAATTCAGGATTGGTCTTGAGGGATTCATAGATGACCCAAACCAAGGGAAACAGAATGCAAAGCGCCCACCCATACAACACAGCACGCCAGAGCAAGTCGGCAAACGTCCGTTTTTCAGTCAAATTGTATCGCTCCTTGAAACTAAAGAGTAATTAAAACTCAACACCGCGATTAGGCACGAACTTATCCATGAGCAGTTTCGCCGTCACCAGGATAACAAACAAAATCATTCCGACGGCAGAAGCATAGCCGTAGTTGTGGTACTCGTTGCCGAACGCAAGGTTAAACATATACAAGCCGATAATATCCGTTGCACCGGAAGGACCGCCGTTAGTGAGAATAAGCACCATTTCAAAACCTTTCAGCGTTCCTACAATCAGGAACAAGGCACTTACCCGCACGACCGGCATAACCAGCGGCATTGTAATTTTGAACAGCCTCGTCATATGTCCTGCACCTTCGAGCATCGCCGCTTCATACAGCGACTTCGGGATCGCCATCATGGCGTTCGCGAATACGATCGCGTATAAGCCGACTCCTCCCCATACCCACGGAGGAATAAGCGCCCACAATGCGGTTCGCTCGTCTCCAAGCCAGTAGAAGTTATCCAGATTCAGGCCGGTCAGACTGAGCAATTCATTCAACAGTCCGTAAGAACCGTCGTAAATAAAGGCCCATAGCAGGGCAACGACGACCGTGGACAATACATTCGGAAAAAAGAACAGAATCTTGAGAAAGCCGCTCTCTTTGTAGCCCTTGTTCGTTATTAAGTAAGCCAGCAGCAGCGAAATAAGAACTACAAGAACCGGGATGAACAGCATAAGAAGCAGATTGTGCCAGAGTGCCCGCCATACGAACGGGTCCTGGAAGGCACTGACGAAATTATCGAATCCGACGAAAGTCGAATCCGTAAGCCCGTCCCAGTCTAACAGGGAATAGTAGACAGATAGAATATTCGGGAATAGGGTCAGAACAAGATACCCTCCGAAGGGCGGGACGATAGCCAGCAGCAGAAAAATCGCTTTTTGAGTTGCGGCTTTGTCCAGGCCGAGTTTCTGCATCGCAGTCCGTTTGGCCGGTACGGTAGTGGACATTAACATTCACGACTCCTCTCGCAAAAGGAAAGCAAGGGGAATCTCCGTCCCCCTGCTGACTCCGCTTTACTTTTTCATCTTATCGAGCGATTTCTTCAGCAGTTCCTCTGCTTGCTGGAGGACCGGAAGCGGATCCTGCTTGCCCAGGAAGATCTTCGTCGTCGCTTCATCAATCAGCTTCGTCGCCTGCTTATAAGAAGGATCCGAAATCGATACGGACCGGCTTGCCTTGTAGGCGCGGGCCTTATTCTCTTTGATGTACTTAAGCACGGCACGGGCCGAACTTTGCAGCTTCTCCGCACGCTCGGGATTCTCAACGAGATCTTTGCGCAGAGGCAGAGCGCCGGCTTTTTCCGCTGTAAACTGCTGCACGTCCAGCGTCATTTGCCAGAGGATAAATTCACGCGCCCACTTCTTGTTCAGGTCCGGTTTGCCCGCCCAGATGAAGTTTCCGTTGGTTGTGCCGCTTCGTACCCAGATCGTCTGGTCTGACTTCTCTACAAAAGGAACCGCCATATAGCCCCACTCAAAATCAGCAGGTGCTGATTTCTTCATTTCGTTCTCTACGTGGCTGCCGGTTGAAACCATTGCCGCTTCACCCTGAATCACCTGCATTTGGGACTGGGTATGGGTCAGGGCCGGCAAACCTTCAGGGAAGTAACCCTTCTTGCCAAGCTCATAGATCCGGTTCCATCTCTCGATACTTTCCGGGCTGAGATACTCCGGCAGTGTGTAGTTTTGATAGTTCTTGTTAAAGGCATCGAACGTCCCTTTGGCATCCGCCAGTTCAAACAGCTTGCTTGTGCCGAAAGCCCAGTCAAAATAATTCGGATAGACGCCCGGGAAGGTAACCGGGATAACCCCGTCCGATTTGATATCGGCCAGCAGACTGTTGAATTCGCCCCATGTCTTCGGATTCTGGTTCCAGCCGTTCTTCTCGAACAGTTTCTTGTTAAAGAAAAGCCCGCCGAAACTTCCCGAAGTCGAAATTTCATACGTCTTGCCGTCCACCCGGTTAGCGGATTCGAAAAATCCGTCCATCAGACTGTCTTTTACCGTTTTGTCCGGCAAGTCGGGCAGTTTACGCTCCCACAGATCATCCAGCGGCTCCAGCTTCCCTGCTTTGGCTAATGCCACAATGCCGCCGGAAGGTTCGCGGTTGAACAAGTCGAACATATCGTCATCTTTGCCGGCAGACATTTTGGTAGACAAAATGTTCGCAATATCCGGCGAAGCCGTCATATCAATCTTTACATTCGGGTACTTCTCGGTGAACGTCTTGATCGCGTAATCCATATATTCACGCCCGAGTCCGCCTTGGAAAAAGCCATACTTAAGCGTTACCTGCTGGTCTTTGGGCAGGCCGTTCTCATACACTTCCGCAGAAGATAACGGTTTGTCCGCTGCCGTTTCTTTGTCGCCGCCGCAGGCGGTAAGGAGCATCGAAGCAGTCACCACCGCCGCTAAACCAAGGGCCGTACTTCTTGATAGGATTGATCTCATAAACATGTCAGCCTCCACATATTAAAATGATGTCATCCGCCTTGAAGGCAGATGATTAGACCCGTTTTCTTGCTTTAGTAAAAACCCAGCAGACGCTTGCTTCCTTCAGGCAATTTCAGGCAATTTCAGGCAACCTCGGGCAACTTCAGGAAATTTCAGGCAACCTCAGTCAAACTCCTTTCTGCAAAGTTAAGACGGTCGTGAATGCGCTTACATTAAGCTGTGGTTTCCCGTGCTTTTTATCCCTTAGGAGTCATCACACCGATTACCCTCCACCCTTAAACCATCATTTTGTGTTTGGAATAACTTCGGTTATAATTAATAAATCAAATTGATTTATTAATAGAATACACAAAGAATCTGCCGAGTTCAACAGAAAGTTTGTTAAGTATTAGTAAAAGGAGGCTTGTTATTCTTGTCGACTGCTAAAAGCTCCAGCAGCACTTTACTCAAATCCATTAATCAGCAAAAGGTGTTGTTTCTTATATTCTCCGAAGGACCTATCTCCCGCGTCGAGCTTGCCCAAAGAACGGGATTAAGCCATCAAACCGTGGCCAATATTGCAGGCCGGCTGCTGGAGGAGCATGCGATCACCGAAACTCAGCCTTCCTCTTCCGAAGCAGGCAGTATCGGCAGAAAACGCGTACCGCTTTCTATTCACGCCTCTTACTTTCATATGATCGGAATCGAACTCGCAGCCAAGTCCATCCGCGGTTCTGTCTACAACCTGAAAGGCGAACAGATAATCCGGGCGGTAGAGCGGACCGAGAGATACGAGAATGAAGAACATCTGCTTCTGCTGCTCCATGGTGTCATCGGGGAGCTGCTGAAGACCATGCCGGATGAGCACAAAGTCAAAGGAATCGGCATCAGTGTGAAGGGACTGGTCGATTCACGCACCGGCTGCCTCCTCCGTACGCCCGGCCTCGGGTGGCAGCGCATTCCGCTCAAAGACTTGCTTGAGGATAAGCATGGCCTCCCGGTATATCTGGAAAACGACGTTAACCTGCTCGCGGTCAATGAGAACATGAAAGGCACGCTCCGCGAATCCGTGAACAATGTCACCCTGATGTTGGATTACGGGATCGGCGGTGCCATTGTCCTGGACAAGAAACTTATCACCGGTTCTACCTTTGTAGCCGGCGAATTCGGACATTATAAAGGATTCCATGGAGCGGACGCCCTGGAATGCTTCTGCGGCGGGCAAGGCTGCCTCACCACACTGGCTTCGATCAGCGGCCTTGCTCACAATACAGCGTACACCCTGGATTCACTGAAGGCCGATCTGGCTGACGGCATGCCGGAAGTAATTGAACTAGCCGACAAAATCATCGAGTCGGTATCCGCCGCTATCGCAAACGTCATCACCATTCTGAATCCGGACCGCATTCTTCTGTGCGGCCGGATTCTAGACATGCTGGGCAGTGAAAGAAGAAACGCTCTGACCGTGAGCATTCTCAGGAACATTCCCCAGACATGCCGCGGGCTCACCTTCGATTATCTGGAGCAGCTGCCGGACGGCACGGAGTTAGCGGCGGGGATCGTGCTTAAACACGCGTTCGAAGTTTCTTTCGACACGTTATCGCTGTAAAAAGCAATTCCTCACGTATTTTGTGTGAAGGAAAGAAACTTCCATGGCCAGATGATTGAACGGATTAAAGCTGCATAAGCGCAACAAAAAAACGACCGGTGGCTTGCCGATCGTTTTTTGTCGGTCCTAGTCAACTGAGCTTACAGAACCGCTCCTCCCCTGCACTGAGCCGCCTGAAGGGCCGGCTTCGCACAAGAGGCCCGGCGTTGCCGTCTCACAACAACCGCTGCCGTGAGGCCTCGAACAGCAGCACCGTCGTCGCCATCGCCACGTTGAGCGACTCCGCCTGCCCCTGCATCGGGATAATGACCCGATGCGTGGCATGCGCCGCGGACGCGTCCGACACGCCGCGGCCTTCATTGCCCACCACGAGCCACGTCGGACGCGTCAGATCGAGCTCATAACAGCTCAACTGCGCCTGAAGGCTCGTGACGACGATCTGCCGGCCGGCTTCCCGCGCGGCCGGCAGAAGCTCCTGCAGATCCGCCTCCACGATCGGCAGATGAAACAACGATCCCATCGTCGAGCGGATCGTCTTGGGGTTGTACAGGTCGACCGTCCCGCGGCCGAGCACGACTGCTGCGGCTCCGACGGCATCGGCGCTGCGGATGATCGTGCCGAGGTTGCCGGGGTCCTGGACGCCGTCGACCGCGACGACGAGACCCGCGCCGCCCTCAGCCAGCAGCGCTTCCGCCGGCGCAGCCGGCTTGTCCACCACCGCAAAGACGCCTTGCGGTGTTTCCGTATCGGTGCAGCGCTCCATAATGGCGCGCGTCACCGACACGGTCTCAATGCCGGCGTCAGCAGCGCCGGCAGCCAGCTTTGGAGGCAGACCTTTGTCTGCCTCGTAGACGATCGTGCGGACAGCCGCTCCCGCCCGCACGGCTTCCTCGACGAGATGATTGCCCTCGATAAGGTACATGCCTGTTTTCTGCCTGCCTTTACGGTCCAGCAGCTGGGCCCATTCTTTGACCCTCGAATTTTGAACGGATGCGAGATCCGGTAATCCATTTTCTTTTGCCATGGCTATAGCTCCATTACTCTGAATATGCGACTTCAAATCGTTTTAAATCTTTGTTGCTGCCCAGCACAATGAGAATGTCATTCTCCTTGACCGGTTCTTCGACCGGGGGCGGAATGACAAGCTGACCGTCCTGCTTGACAGCGATCACGTTGCAGTTGTAATGCGACCGCATGTTCAGCTCGCGCAAATTTTTGCCGACCATTCTCCGGTTCGCTTTCATTTCGAGAATACTGTGCTCGCTGGATAATTCGATGTAGTCCAGAATATTCGGTGATATAAGATGATGCGCCACACGCTGCCCCATATCTCTTTCAGGGAAAATAATTTTGTCCGCACCGATCTTACGGAGCACTTTGCCGTGAAGTTCATTGGCTGCCTTGACGACAATCATCGGGATTCCCATATCTTTTAACTGAAGGGTGGCCAGTATGCTGGCTTGTATATTCTCGCCGATGGCTACAACGACGACGTCAAAATTACGTAAACCTAGAGCCCGCAGCGCTTCTTCGTCTGTACAGTCCACTTGAACGGCATGAGTAACGACTGTTGAAATTTCCTGAATGCGCTCCTCGCTGTGATCCAAAGCAAGTACCTCAAAACCTAATCCAATCAAATTGATGGCCACCGAGGAACCAAATCGTCCCATACCAATGACCGCAAACTGTTTTTTCATGGGCAACCATCCTTACGATATAGGATACCTGTTCTGTCGTTTATTATAGCATGATTAGACCCGTTTTCGAGCATATTAAAGGCGACCATAAAGGGAAGAGAGGCGATGAGTGCATGATTCTAAGCTTAAGACAAGCCATCGTACAGCGTGTAGAAGGCAAGTCAGATCAAGAACTTCAGGAAATCATCAATGATTCCATCGACGGCCAGGAGCAGGCGCTTCCAGGTCTGGGTGTTCTGTTTGAAGTGATTTGGAAGAACATTACGCCGCAGACTCAGACCGAGCTTGTCACTACGCTTCGCGAACATTTAACCTGACCTTCGTAACCTGTTACGGGAAGAAGCATGGACGTTTGCATCCGGCATTTCTGCAATGACATATGTACGTCTATCCGTATGAACCGGGAATAAAACAGCAGGCGGCAGCCGCTGTAACGAACCAGCTGTGCTGCCGCCCTTTATTATCGTAATCCGTACAAATCGCTTATTTAACTGGTTAGACGCTGAAGCCGCATACGCACGATTACTCCGCCGCAAACTTGCAAAAAGCATGTGGAATCTCGCTTCTTTGGTCGGCCTGTCCATTATGGAACTTCTCCAGCTGCGGCTCCAGAACTTCCATAACATCATGAAAAGTCGCAAATGGATAGAACGGAATTTGTTCCTGTTCCAGATAACGGGCCAGACTGCTGCGGGCAAATACCCAATCGGCAAAACCGGAGCCGTAAATATCGCTGCTTCCGTCTCCAATATAGATCACCCGGTATCCTTGTGCCTTCAAGGATCGGACTACGCCAGCTTTACAGCAGCCGCACCAGGAACAGGCCCCGTTCTTATTCTGAACCTGAAGTGTATAGTTGCCCTGCTCGTCGTATTGAATCGGATTAGCAATAATCCGGTCGACCTCGACACCGAATCTCTTAAGGATGCGATGAATGTAATATTCCATTCCGTCACTCAGGATCGTGACCGGAATTCCGCCGCTTTTACAAAAATCAAGGAACTTCTCCGCACCTTCACGAAGTGAAACCCGGTCTGCAATGGCGTTCACTTCCTGCTGCCGTCCGGCTAGCTGGCCGTAGGATTCATGAATCCATTCCCGGGAACCGATTTCCTTGTTCAGGAATTTAGCCAGCATCCCTTTGGTCTCCGGCTTCTCCTCCACACCGAGCTCACGCATCAGCATAGCACCTACATCTTCATGCATCAAAGTTCCATCAAAGTCTGTTACCACTACCAGCTGTCCTTGCTTTTTATCCATATCTTCCCCCAGAAGCATATTTTGATCCATGCAGCTGCCATTTCCCGCACGAATCGCTATGTTTGTAGGTTCAATTATAGCATACCCGTCCCGTAAGCGGCCCGGTGTGGAAGTATGGATGCAGGCAGAGGACCTATATTAACAGCGGCAGACTGGATTGGCGGACCACAAGACGTGTGGAGAGTCTTTGGTGTACCGGGGCATCCCTATCGCTGCCGCCTGGCTCGGTCGAGCCATCAATCTGCTTCAGCAGACCTTCCGCCGCCCGCAGTCCCATTTCAAAGAACGGAACATACACGGACGTCAGCGGGGGATCGCTCAGTTTGGCAGCCTCTGAATCATCATAACCGACGATTGCCAGATCGCGGCCGGGCACGATTCCGAGTTCCTTGAGTCCCTGCATGAGTCCTACGGCCATGCGGTCGTTGGAAGAGAATACAGCATCAACCTCACGGCCGAGCGCAGCGATCTTCTGTGCGGCCGCGTAACCGCTGGTCCGGCTGTAATTACCGTCCAGTATGCGTTCCTGCTTCACATCTATTCCCGCCTCTGCCAGAGCATTCATGTAGCCGCGCAGCCGGTCGCTGCTGTTGGAATACTCCGGTGACCCGTTTAGAAAAGCAATGCGGCGGAAACCGCCATCGATCAGATGCTTGACGGCTTCATAGCAGCCCGCTTCATGATCGGCATCCACCACGCTGTACGGCTCATTGTCGTAATGCTGGTTAATCAGGACGAAAGGCATGTTCTGCCCGTGAAGCTCGCGGAATCCTTCCCGCTGGGCCGGCACATCCAGTGCGCCAAGAAAAATACACCCGTCCACCTTACGTGAACGATACGGTTCTGTATAATCGGTCCGCTCATCGGGAGACCGGAACATAACCAGCATGTCACAGCCCTGCCTGCGCACTCCTTCTCCGATTCCGCTCAAGATTTCAGAGAAATAATAAGTAGAGAATAAGTGCACTTTAGGCACATAGGGCAGAATAACGCCGATATGCCCGCTCTTGCCGAGCGCAAAGCTTCTCGCCACCGCATTCGGATGGTAATTCAATTCTTTAGCCGCAGCCAGCACCTTTTGTCTGGTGTTCTCCTTCATCGGCCCGACCCCATTGAATACGCGGGAGACGGTCGCCTCGGAGACTCCGGCCATTTTAGCCACATCTTTTCTGGTAACCATACTACACCTCTACCTGATTAATTCGAAGCTGTTTATTAGGTCTATAATCCCACGAATCCGGGATTCAGTCTATCTTTAGCCGGGGCAACAAATTAATGTACACGCGTACATTTTCTCATAGTGCTTCACTTCTTGTCAAACCAACCTAGGGCTCGGATGCCGGGCTCTTCCTAGCTGCTTGCACAAGCACAGGCAACGGATTATGCTTAAATGAGAAAGGCCACTCCGAGAAACCATACGATTTGTATCCTGGCGATTATTAATAAACCTACTGCCTCGAAGGAGTTGAACAGTGGAGCATGATGAATCTGCTCGTCGTTGAAGATGACCGCTCCGTTTGCGAGATGCTGCGCCCTTTTCTGGAAAGAGAAGCACAGGTTACTTTCGTACATACCGGAAACGAAGCTGAGACTATGATTGATGCGGAGCAATGGGATTTGATTATTCTGGACTGGATGCTGCCAAACCGCAGCGGGATTGAGCTCTGCCGGATGATTAGAAGCACCCGCGAAACCCCCATCATTCTACTGACGGCACGCGGTGAAGAAAATGACCGGCTGCTCGGACTTGAATCCGGGGCCGATGATTACATAACCAAGCCGTTCAGCCCCCTCGAACTGTTGGCCCGGATTAAGGCCATTATGCGCCGCTACCGGCTTGGAACAGGTAAAGCCGCAGACAGCCAGTCCGCTGCTGCACCGGAATCCGGCTCACCCGATGGTTCTGACATAAATGCCGAGGAGAGATTTCACTACAAGGATATCCGGGTCGACACCCGGACGCGCGAGGTCAGCGTCGGCGGAAGCACCTTCACGAATCTCACCCCGCGTGAGTTCGATCTGATCTCTCTTCTCGTGCGCAATCCCAAGCGGGTGTTTACGAGAGAACAGCTCCTGGAATCCGTCTGGGGCTACGATTTTTATGGAGACGAGCGTACAGTCGATGTTCATATCAAGAGACTCCGCACCAAAATCGGCACACCCGAGCGGATTTTAATCGCAACGGTATGGGGTGTCGGCTACAAGCTGGAGGAATAGACTATGAAGTTTATCCCGACCCGTCAGCGTTTCACTTTTTTTCAGCGGCAGTTTCTCAGCCTTCTCTTCCTGTCGCTATTTGTGCTTGTGCTGGTCAGCTTCATCTTTGTGTACCTGTTTAAGCTGCACATTTATGACGAGAAGACGGAGGAGCTGGAAAGTGCCGGTGATACAATATCCCGGCTTTTGCTGCGCGAAGAGGTTCCGGATCTGACCCTCAGTGCGTACCGGACTATGCTCCGGGAGCGTAACATCTCTTTTGTCGCCATGAACGCCAAAGGGCAGCTTTACTTCAAAGACCAGCGTAATGCCCCACCGACTTTCCGCTCCAAAACATTCATGGAGAGCCTGCTCGCTCAGATTCCAAAACTGGAGAGCGGAAAAGCCCTAATCGTGGAAGAAAGCGGTCCCGATCCGTATCTAGTCTACCCGCACGAATTTAAGATCAAGAATCAGGACGGCAATAATTATTTATTCGTCATGTCGCCTGTTAAAGGAATTACACAAACGATCTCACGGGTATACGAGACCGTTATGCTGGCAGGCCTGCTCGTACTCGTACTTGCGATGGCCATCGCCCTGGTCGTCTCACGCAATATGAGCCGGGGGGTGCAGTCGATCCGCAGAGCGACCCGGCTTATCGCCGACGGCCACTACGATGCCCGGTCCGATTTGAAGCGGACCGATGAGCTCGGCGATCTTGCGCGTGATTTCAACCGGATGGCGGAGCAGCTCGAAGCCGCTTCCCGCAAGCTGGAGAGCAACGAGATCAAACGGCAGCGGTTTATTACGGATGTTACGCACGAGCTTAGAACCCCCTTGACCTCCATCCGCGGCATAGTGGAAGGGCTGCGAAGCGATTACATTACCGGGCAGGAGCAGCAGGCCAAATACTACGGAATTATTGAGGATGAGACGCTTCGTCTGATCCGTCTTATTAATGAACTTCTGGATATGGAGAAGATTCAGCACGGCCTCATCACTCTGCGCAAAGAGGAATATCCGCTTCACGATTTGCTTGAAGTGCTTGCGGAATCCTTCGGTTTCCTGATTGACGACAAACCGATCAAGCTTGAAATCGACTGCCAGCCGGATACAGTGATCTACGGGGACTATGACCGGTTGACGCAAATCCTGATTAATCTCATTAAGAACAGCATCCAGTTCACCTCTTACGGCACCATCCGTTTAACGGGGGCCATGACGGCTTCTGCGACGGAACTGAGCATAACGGATACCGGCCGGGGTATGTCTGCTGAAGAAATGGAGCAGATCTGGGACCGGTTCTACAAAGCCGATCCTTCCCGATCCAAAGACCGCAGTGAAACCGGTTTAGGCTTGTCCATCGTAAAAAGACTCGTAGAGGCTCACGATGCACAAATTCACGTAACCAGCTCTCCGGGAAGCGGAACGACTTTCCTGCTGCGGTTTCCGCTCCAAGAGGCTTCTGCGTCTAAAGACGTGAACCGCCCGGAATAGACAGCATGACTGATCGGCTGGGCAGGCACACCGAGCTTGCAATCCCCCATAAAAGGCAGGACAGCCACCTTCGGCTGCCTGCCTTTTAATTGTGTATCAGCGAAAAACATCCATGCTACAACCGGTTATTCCTCCGGTACCGGAGAACCTTGGCAAATATTCTTTTATCCTTCAGTGCCCGGAAAATGTAAGGATCCGGCCGTGTATTGACTTCAAGAACCCAAGGATGAAGCTGATGATCCACCGCCACATCAACGCCAACTTCAACAATTCCGGGGTACCGCGCTTTCATCGCCTTGGCTATATCCAGCCCAAGCTTACTGAGTCTGGCTTCGAACCGCAGTCTCTCTTCTTTTTTCAAATAAGGGGACAGCAGTGCTTCCACGGAACGCAGCTTGCCCCCATTGTGATAGTTGGTCACAATCTTAGTCGGGTGGGCTACCCGTCCGATAATACCGGTCGTTTCCCAATTCCCCGATAAATTGGTCTGAACCATCACCCGTAAATCGAACGGGTTGTTATGATGCTTCAGCATCCGTATCCCTTTCTGAACCAGATACTTGCGTCCTCTTGTTTCTGCTTTGAGTGAAATATACAGATCATCGAAACGGGCAAATTTGCGCACCTTGGTGCGGTGGTGGTACCGGTATGCCTGCACCTTCCCTGCCTCGTAGTCTACCCTCATAACCCCGTTGCCGAACGTGCCGTTATCCGGCTTGACATACACCATCTTATACTTGCTCAGCATCGCCAGAAGAGAGTCTTTGGTCATCACACGAGTTGCAGGGATATATGGGCGCACGACGGAGCTGCGGAGGACCGCCACTGTTTTGGCCCATTTGCTCAGCACGAATCTTCTCATTAATCTGCTGCCTCCTCCATGGGGTCTGAACATGGCGGGACACTCCCCGCCGATCACGCGGTGATTGACCGGCCTGTGTGTACCGGCTCACCCTGATTTCCTAGCAGATACGCCTTCTTCATGTTGGTTCACGGCCGTACTGCTATATTGATTTCGTACGGGTTATTGTATGAGAACCGCATTTGACCTGCAACGGACAAATTCCTACCCGGTGTCTATTTTAAATCTTGCTGCTGCATGAAAATCACTTAATTTCCGTTCACGATCCGGAACTTCAAGCCGATTGGAGAAGATTAGCCACGCTGCGCAGACAGCAAAAAAGCCATCCCGTACTTGAAACCGGGATGGCTTGAGGTTTGCCTGTATAACTTACGGAGCATTCGTCAGGAATTGCGCCGTCGGATTCTTCTCCATAGCGGAACGAAGTGCATATTCACTCTCGAATAAAGCGACGTAATTGCCCTTCTTATCCGTCACGAGCTGCGAGTTAATGCGGAAGCGGGAAGGATCGATCTTCTCATCGATGATCCAGCGTGCAAATTGATAGTTCATCCGCTGCAGCTGAATATCGACACCGTACTCCGCCTTCATCCGGTGCTCTAACACCTCGAATTGGAGCTGGCCGACCACACCGAGAATGGTATCATCGAACACACCTGTCGTGTGGAACACTTGAATGGTTCCCTCTTCGGTGAGCTGATCGATCCCCTTCTGGTACTGTTTATGCTTCAGTGCATTCTTGACGGTGACTTTGCTGAACAGTTCAGGCGAGAAGGTCGGCAGTTCATCGAATACGATCTCTTCCTTCTGGCTGAGCGAATCCCCAATCCGGAAGATTCCGGGATCGAACAGGCCGATAATATCTCCGGGATAAGCCTCTTCCACGATATCGCGGTCTTGTGCCAGGAACTGCTGAGGCTGGGACAGCTTGATTTCTTTGCCGGCCCGTACGTGCTTGACCGTCATGCCGCGTTGGAATTTACCGGATACAATGCGTAAGAATGCAATCCGGTCTCTGTGCGCCGGGTTCATGTTCGCCTGAATTTTGAACACATATCCAGAGAAATTCTCGTGTGTAGGTTCGATGGCATCGCCATTCGTGCTTTTACGGGGCTCCGGTTTCGGTGCAAGCTCCAAGAAATTCTCCAGGAAGGTCTGAACACCGAAATTGTTGACGGCACTGCCGAAGAATACAGGTGTAAGCTCTCCTTTCATGACCTTATCGAAGTCAAAAGGATCGCCCGCCACATCCAGAAGCTCCAGCTCCTGACCCAGCTGCTCAAAAAGATGCTCGCCGGCAATTTCTTTGATCACTGGATCTTCGTAGCCTTCTACTTTACGTACGGCGACCTGCTTATGATCGTTCCCCTGGAACAGCTCAATCTGGGTACGCTGGCGGTCGTAGACGCCGCAGAAGCGCTTGCCCATTCCGATCGGCCAGTTCATCGGGTACGAGCGGATACCCAGTACCTGCTCCAGCTCTTCAAGCAGCTCAAAAGGGTCGCGTCCTTCACGGTCCAGCTTGTTAATGAAGGTGAAAATCGGAATCCCCCTCAGCCGGCATACCTGGAAGAGTTTGATCGTCTGCGCCTCGACACCTTTGGCTACGTCAATCAGCATGACTGCGCTGTCTGCCGCTGTCAGCGTCCGGTAAGTATCTTCACTGAAGTCCTGGTGACCCGGCGTATCCAGAATATTAACCTTGTGGCCAAGGTAATCGAACTGCATCACAGATGACGTAACCGAGATTCCTCTCTGCTTCTCAATCTCCATCCAGTCTGAGGTTGCATATTTGCCCACCTTGCGTCCTTTAACCGTTCCGGCAAGACGGATCGCTCCCCCGAATAAGAGAAGCTTCTCTGTCAGTGTAGTTTTACCCGCATCCGGGTGAGAAATAATCGCAAACGTGCGCCGCTTGGCGGCTTCCGCCTGAAGTTCTTTTTGTAGTGGTGTGCTCATTGTTTATTCCTTCCTGCTTTCCCTATAATTCATCCTATGTGGTTCAACGCATCCGGTGCCGACATGCTTCTTACACTTTACCTGTATCGAGAGGAATAGTCCAGTCCGCTTCAGCCAGCCATTGTTTGGTGCCGTAGTCACGTCCCCGCACAACGACCTTGTCCGCAAAAACTTGGATATACAAACCCTGCGTCTTAATTTTATTCACCTGAGGAATACTTTTGTTTAAAGTACGGCCGACCGATGAGTTGTGGAAGTAGTGGAAAGGCTCTTGCAAGTAATGGGCCGCTCCATTCTGGAAATCCTGGTGCCGGTGTCCGCAGAATACGAATACATTCTTATACGGCTTCACCAACTCGCGAATTTCCTCCCCCCTTACAATCTGATGATTGCCTCCCGTACGCCCTTTCATAGGCAGCGGTTGATGGATCATGATAAAAATCGGGGCCGACTTCTCCAGACCGGCCAGCTGCGTTTTGAGCCACTCCATCTGGGCATCCGTATACCAGGCCCCTTCGCCTGCTTCCGGCTTTTCCTGCATATACCCCTCTTGGGACAGGAGCAGAACGGCGGCGCCTCCTATATCCATGCGGTTGTAAGGCTGTTTATAGCCGAAAAATTTCATGAACCTGCTCCGGGCCATCGAATCCGTCTTCCCGTTAGGCATCCCTTCCCGGTTAAACGAACCCTCAGCATCCAGCCACAGGTCATAATATTCGTGATTTCCCATATTGGCATGCACAGGAGGAAGCTTGTACCCCTGCATGAGCTTCCGCAATTCTTTGTAATCTCTTTCGCGCCCGTAATCTGTTACATCCCCTGTGAAAAAAATAGCATCCACAGAATGACCGAATGTGGTCACATCCGTCAAAGCGGATTTAGCGTGCTGAATCGTCAGCGGATCATCCGGCGTGACATGCATGTCACTCAGAATGGCAAATGAAGCCAGCGCCTTCCCGTCCTCGGAACTGGATGGCGATTCCGCTTTGGCCACTGCTGGTTCTACTACTTCTGGAATACCTGAACTGCGCCTCCATGCGCTGATTGCTGTTCCCGTACCCGCTCCGACAGCTAAAGCAATAAAGGCCGTCATCCATTTGAGAAACGAGCGTCTGTTCATTTCTGCCAGCTCCTTCCGGTTAAGCTTTCCTTATTATATCGTTTTTTCGGCAGATCTGCATCCAGTTGTTGGCTGCTCAATCATGAACAGATGCCTGCTTCAGCCCGAGGCAAAAGATAAAATAAAAGCTTCTCTTCCGCAAGACGGGAGAGAAGCTGCTAAGATCTTATTGCGCGGCACCTTGCAGGATCCGCTTGATGTAAGAACGGCGTGCAGCCAGATAATATACGGTCTGCATCACCACGAAAATCAGGAGCACAACAGCTGCATAAGACCAGATATCGGATACCAGGATATTTCCCAGCGCCTTCATCGCAAATACCGTATGGAGTATCCCTACCAACATCGGAAGAAAGAAAATGATACCGACCTGCTTGGATATCGTCCGCTTCATTTCCTCATCCGACATTCCAATCCGGTTAAGCGCGCGGAACTGTTCCTGATCCTCTTCAATTTCGGTAAACAGCTTGAAATAGATCATGCTGCCTGAAGCGATAAAGAACAGGAAGGAGATGAAAATACCGATGAACAGAGTAAGAGACATTAATTGTTTGGTTTCCTGATATTGTTCGACCCGGGCGGTGAAGTTGAATTCCTTCGATTCCGGCACCAAAGCTTTCAGTTTTTTGACCGCTCCCAAAGACGATTCCCAGTTTTTTAACTCATAGCCGTAAATAACACTTTTCTCCTCGTCCGGTGTCTCACTCATGAGCTTCTTATGGGCATCTTTATCCATGACAAGTAAATTTGAAATTTCATACTGGGCGGGATAAGGCGAACCGTTCAGCTGCTGCCTCACCACAAACGACTCTGTCTTGCCCTTAAGTCTTGCTTGGATTTGCTCGTCTTCCTTAAAGATTTTATCGTTATTTTCCTTGTAGGGAAATACATAGGCAGCGTTCCCGGGATCTACGGACAGTTCCTGTTTATTCATCCGCTTTGCTTGCACGTTGTAATCCTCTTCGGACACCAGGAATAAGGTGTCTTCCACAACCTTGCCGAACCTGAGTACATCCGTTGTTACGGGTATACCGGCCAGCCGTATCTCGTACTCGATTTCTTGATTCTCCTGCTTCAGCGTGCGCTTCAAGATTTCGGGATCAATCACGCGGTGGCTGTTCAAGCCTACTTCGGTAAACGTAATCGATTGAGGGTAGTGCTCCAAGATCTGATTACGGGTATCCTTAAGAAACACATACACCGTTCCTGAAGCAGACAGAACCACCGCAGAGAGAATCGAGACCATGAACAGCAGTCTTGCGTTATCCTTCAGTTTGAAGACGAGCTGAGCGACAGTGAGCAGATTCGTCTGTTTGTAATAGAAGCTTTTGTTTTTCTGAAGCCGCCCCAAGATGAACACACTTCCTTGTGTATACAAGAAATACGTCCCTAATACGGTCAAGAATACGACTGGCATGAAGTATACGATAAAGCTTCTTATCGTAACCTGGTAAGCCATATAATAGGCTGCCCCCAGACAGCAGAAGGCCAGAAGAGCAAGCCAGATCGAGTAAACCGGCGGTTTCTTGGGCTGTTTCGATGCTTTCAGCAGATCAATAATTTGGGACCTTCCTACCTTTACTAGCGTCAGCAGCGTAATGCTCAGAAAGAGCAGGAAAAAACCGGCTGCCGTAAACAGCAGGGCGGGAAGCGGAATGACGAATGCGATAGGCGAATCCACTTTAAGCAGCTGGGTCAGTCCCATGAAGAATAGTTTGCTGAACAAAGCTCCAATCCCGATACCTGCCGAAATAGCCAGAATAGAGATAATCACATTCTCATACAGCACCATCCAGCGGATCTGGCCTTTGGTCATACCGAACAACGTCAGCAGGCCGAACTCCTTTTTGCGTGATTTAAAAAAAGCGGACATCGAATACAAAATAAAGAAAAACGAGAAGATCATAATCACATAATCGCAGACGATCATAATCTCCCGGATCTGGGAGGCACCCGGCATCTTCCCGTTTATCACATCCGGGTGAAAGATAAAGGACGAATACATATAGAAGATCATGACGGAGAATACACTGCTCCAGAAAAAGGCCCCGTACTGATGCCAGTTGCCCCGGATATTCTTAAGAGCGAGTTGTCGAAAATTCATCGAAATTCCCTCCAAGAACACTCAAAGAATCGAGGATTTGCTGGAAAAAAGCTTGCCGGTTAGCACCTCTGCGGAGCTCTGAGAAGAACTTCCCGTCTTTAATGAATACGATTCGCTTGCAATAGCTCGCCGCAAAAGGATCATGAGTAACCATCATAATCGTTGCATTCAGCTGTTCATTCAGCTCTTTGAGCGATTCCATCACATCTTTGGCTGCTTTGGAATCCAGATTGCCCGTCAGCTCATCGGCCAGAAGGATCGACGGCTTGTGAATAATCGCACGGGCAATAGCGGCCCGCTGCTTCTGCCCGCCGGATATTTCGTACGTCCGTTTATCGAGAATACGGGTAATACCCAGCAGCTCCGCGCAAGGCAGCAGCCTTTTCTCAATCTCAGCTGCCGGAATTTTATCCAGTGCCAGAGGCAGGATGATGTTCTCGCGTACGGATAAAGTGTCCAGCAGATTGAAGTCCTGGAAGATAAATCCCAATTCTCTGCGGCGGAACAAGGCAAGCTGCTTGCCGGACAACGCTGCGGGATTCGTCCCGTTGATCTCGACATGTCCGCTTGTCGGCTTATCAATCGTCGCCAGTATATTGAGCAGAGTTGTTTTTCCGCTGCCGGACGGACCCATAATACCCACGAACTCGCCTTCTTTTATTTCCAGACGGACATCCTCAAGCGCTTTATACGTTAAGTTGCTCTTCGTTCCGTAAATTTTTGTAACCTGTTCGGCTTTCAAAACCGTCATATTGCTTTCCTCCATCCATGTTGTGGCTATGTATTCAGTATAGGCCACAGCAGTGGAGTTACCCATCGAATTACCTTTCAGTTAAGGCCGTGAACCTTACATTTGTGTCACCTTTCTTACCGGGTGTCCGTGAATTGATGAATACCTTCACTCTGAAACATGAGATGGACGGTAGTTCCCTCCCCCGGGACCGATTCAATACGAATACGGTGGCCTAGCTTGGATACAACCTGTCTGGCTAGATACAGGCCCATTCCCGTGGATTCCGTAACGACCCCTCTCCCGTTCTCCCCTGTGAAGAACGCATCGAAGACCCGCGGCAAATCTTCCTCCGCGATTCCCACTCCCTTGTCCTGAATGGACAATGCCGCGCCGTGCGCGAGCTGCTCGATCCGGATGGTAAGGGGCTTCGCTCCAGGCTGTTTGCGGGAATATTTGATGGCATTACTGACAACTTGATGAAGGACAAAAGCCAGCCACTTCTCATCTGTTTCGACTTCAACAGACTCGGAATCCGCTTCAATCTTCGGGAAAATGGAAGCCCGGATGCACGCTTTCTTATGCTCGTTGATCACCCGGCGAACCACTGTCGTAAGATCGACCCGGCGGGGATGAAGATCAAGCTCGAATTTCTCGAGTCTGGCGGTGTAGAGCATCATTTGAAGCCCGTAAGCGATTTTCTCATTCTCTTCCTGAATACTTGCGATGGCGTCCAGCAGCTCCGGAATACTATCCGGGTCCGATTTACCGGCAGACTGCTGAGCGAGCAGATCTATGACGGAGACCGGAGTCTTTAATTGATGGACCCATTGATTGGTAAAATGCAAATGCTGCTCCTGGGCGGCTTTGTAACTTGCCAGCGTGTTCATATAGTCTCTCTGCTGCAATCGCAGCACTTCCGACACGGCCTGCTGTTCCCGGGTAACACCCGTATGAATAGCCGATGAATGGTCTATACCGGAGGCTCCCTCCGCCAGGCGCCGGTTCAGAGCCTCGGCATACTGGCGCTGCCTGATGTAATCATAGGCCAGTGTGCCGGTCAATACGCCGGCTGCAAGCAGGAGCAAATAGAACAGGCTGCTTGATTTAATCCGCAGCCCCGATTCCAGGAGATCCAGCCAGATGACGAGCAGCATCAGTGCCGTGGATAGCAGGAATGCGCCGATGTACAGCAGCCGGTCGAGCAGGAAGCTCCTCCATGTCCACGCATGGTCATTCATGAACAGGACTCCCCCACTTGGTACTCAAACGGTAACCCTGTCCGCGGACCGTCTCAATAACACCGGGCAGACCCAGCTCCTCCAGCTTTCGGCGGACGCGCGTTACGTTCACGGTAAGCGTATTGTCATCGACGAAATCAACATCGTCCCAGAGCGCTTCGAGCAGCTCTTCCCGGCTTACAATACTTCCGGGCCTCGATGCCAGACAGTCCAGCAGCAAAGCTTCGTTCTTGGTCAATTCTACACGCTTATCGGTATACACCAGACTATTTTTACTCCGGTCCAGCCGTAGTCCGCCTAGCTCCCATTCATCTCGCGCGGACGGTGCTTGCGCATACTCCCCGTATGCGCGGCGCAGAGCTCCCTTGATCTTGGCCAATACCACATCCAGATGAAACGGCTTCGTCAAATAATCATCTCCGCCATTTTCAATCGCCATGACCTGATCCATATCCCCCGTACGCGCCGACAAAAAAATAATCGGAACATTCGAGCACGTCCGGATTTGTCTGCACCAGTAGAAGCCATCGAAACGAGGCAAATTGATGTCAAGCAGAATCAGATCCGGCTTCCACTGCATTCCTTCGTTCTTGATATCGTGGAACCGCTGCGCACGGCCCACCTCGTATCCGTATTTTATCAATGTTTCTTTTAAAATGCCCGCGATTTTGTCATCATCCTCGACAATAAAAATACGGTACATAATTCAGCCTCCTAGCAAAGAAGCATCCGCCAGCAAAATGCCGCAGATGCTTCGTAAATCGTACAAAACTAATTTAGGATTGGCTTGCCCAGGCAACTTCGCCCTCAAGCTGACCGTTTACAGGCCACCATTTGAATCCGTCTGCCGCAAGCAGTTCATTGGCTTGAGCGGGACCCCAGGATCCGGCAGGGTAGTGAGCAAGATCGTCCCCGCTTACTTTCCAGGCTGCCGCAATTTGATCCACGAACTGCCACGCATGGGCGACTTCATCCCAGCGGGTGAAATACGTGGAATCTCCGCGCAGCGCATCGAAGAGCAGTCGCTCGTACGCTTCCGGCGTATTCAGGCCGACCTGGCAGCTCTGACAGAAATCCATCGCGATAGGAATGATGACCCCTTCGGAGCCAGGCTGCTTCGCATTCATCTTCAGGTAGATCCCTTCCATCGGGTTAACCCGGAACACAAGCAGGTTCGGCTGCAGCTTGTGTTTGTTAGACAAGTACACATTGTCCGGCACGTTCTTGAACTCCACGACCACTTCCGTGGATTTCACCGGCAGGCGTTTGCCTGTACGAATGTAGAAGGGTACGCCTGCCCAGCGGAAGTTGTCCACATAGACACGGGCAGCCAGGTAGGTCTCCGTGTTCGATTCAGGATTCACCTTATCTTCGCTGCGGTAGGCAGGAAGCTCTTTGCCCTTGTGGCTGCCCGCACTGTACTGCCCGCGGACCACGTTGCGCTGCACGTCTTCTGCATTCTCCAAAGGACGCAGCGAGCGCAGAACTTTTACCTTCTCATCACGGATGTCCTCCGGGTGAAGACGGCTTGGCGGCTCCATTGCCATCATTGCAAGCATCTGTAGCATGTGATTCTGGGCCATGTCACGTAAAGCACCGGAATGATCGTAATATCCGCCGCGGTCTTCGACTCCGACCGTTTCGCCTAACGTAATCTGGATGTTGGCTATGTATTTATTGTTCCACAGCGGTTCGAAGAATGCGTTCGCGAAACGGACGATCTCAATGTTCTGAACCATTTCTTTGCCGAGATAGTGGTCAATCCGGTAAATATCCTTCTCTTCGAACACTTGACGAAGCTGCTGGTTAAGTTCTCCTGCGGATTCCAGATCATAACCGAACGGCTTCTCGATCACAAGACGGTGCCAGCCGGTTGTTTCAAGCAGGCCGCCTTCGCGCAAATTGTACGACACGTTACCGAACAGTTCGGGAGCAAGCGCCAGATAGAACAGACGGTTTCCACCGGTTTGGAACTTGCTGTCCAGCTCGTTGGTTAGTGTGTTCAGTTCCCGGAACCCGTCCACATTATTGATATCGAGCGGCAAATATTCGAAATGTTCGGCAAACTTAGCCCAGTCCTCGTTGTCTTCTACATTATAGCGGGCGAATTCGTTGATCGAATGCCGCACATCTTCACGAAATTGTTCATTTGTCCGTGGACGTCGAGCAAGTCCGATCACAGCAAAGTTTTCTTTCAGCTTGCCCTCGCGATACAAACTGTAAAACGCAGGGAAAAGCTTTCTCTTTGCCAAGTCTCCTGTAGCTCCGAAAATCAGAAAAACAGCACCATTCATTGTCGCATCATTCTTTCTCTGAGGTTTTAGATTAGCATAAGCATACCGAAATTGCCTTTGGGATTCAACTATTTTTCCATAACCGGGCATATGTCCAGTCATTATGTGCCTTTATGCCATAGCCTATAGCAGAAAAGTTTCCTTGGAGGTGCATGACCGTGCAGCGGATTTTCCCTGTTAACGAGCAGCAGTTAAAACCCTATATTGGCCATCCTGTTCTAGTCTATCTTAGAGACGGAGGCGAAATTTTTGGAATGTTCACCAGAATGAAGGACGGCAATCTTTTTTTAAATGAAGATCCTTCTCAGTATGTCCCTGCTGCAAGTAAAAACAAGAATTTAAAAATTGCAGGCAAAACCGCCAAAGCCAAATTAAAACAAAACGCATCCGAAATCGTCCAGGAGCAAAAAACAAGCGCAGCAGCCGGAACCTATACCGGTTATGCCCCGCTCATTCTTAGCCAGGATATGATATTCGCTTTGTTCATACTTCCTTAACCATTCAGGCGGTTAATCATTCATTACCTTAACTGACCAGGGCGAATCGTCCTGGTTTATTTATTATATCAACCTGCAAGGCTTAAGAAACCTTCCTGCGATTACAGCTTTTTCTGCATCAGTTGAACGCCCAGTTTCGGCAGATAACGGGTTGTCTCATATCCTTTATTCTGATAAAAAGAAATGGCTTTCTGATTCACACGATCCACATACAACGAAGAAAGCCTGCATTTCTTGCTGCGGCCATACTTCTCCGCCCGTTCCATCAATAATGTACCCAGTCCTCTGCCATGGAACTTGCTGTCAACGGCGAGCATATCCACAAACAGGTGGGTACCCGACACCTGCACACTAACAAAACCGGCAACAGCTTGAGCTCCGGACTCGGCAACATATGTTTTCCCTAGAGCAAACCGTTTCTGTAAATCCGGGAGCTTCACTTCCGCCTCAGGCGTCGTCAGACGGGTGAAAGGAAGAAGCTCACTTTGAGTGAGACGGACAATCGCGGCATCGTCTTTACTTGAATTTCGATTTCGAATCATGAAGCATCGCCTCCACCTCATGCAGATACTGCATGTTATGCGGCTTCGGCAGGTTTGCTCCGAAAATGAGTATTTAGAGGAGTTTACTTCCTATACTTTTTAGAAATAGCCCATGTAAATAATAAACTAATCACAAGAAATGCAACGATAATACCTATCTTCATGTCTGCAGTACTCCTCCGGTCCCTGACAACCCATATTCCTGAATGTATTCCTTCATTGTAAGTCGCGGCTGTAGACCACGTCAAACCAGTGGTTTCTTCCTAATAAATCTTTCTCATTTTGCTGTTCTTCGCTTTCAAATATTCAGAATCGTGGTAATATGAGTGATAACTGGATTGTAACTATATGGAAGCTGTTATGAGAATACATATAATTTCTAGGCTAAAAGGAGGTTAACTTCATGTTTGTAGTGACTCCGCAATACGTCAACGATACGTACCGAAGTCATTCCAGTTTGTTCCGGATCCAGGCCATAAGGCGAATGAACGCTATGGCGCCGACAGGACGCAGAGAAGCTTTTGCCGAAACGCTCTTTCCCCAAACCAAGAATCCGGGCAGGTCAGGCGCTCCAACTGAAGAAGCCGAACGCAGCCGTACCCGCTCGTCCCAGCTATCGCAGGCAAACAGCGCCTCCGGCTTTATGGATTCAGGTGCTCCTGCCCTGCTCCGCAGGCTGGGTGAGACGAATGAATGGAAGAGGCCCAGGCAAGCACAGGAAGACGCTCCGGTTGAATCTTCCGAAGGAATGTACCCCGCGGAAGAATTCCGTCCAGACATGCTGCCGCTGAAGTTCGCGCATGCTCTCCGGGCTTACCGCCCTTTCTCAGGGCGTCAATCCTCCCTGGATACCGCCATGTAAATAAAGAAAGTCCGTCCCGCTTCGATCTGGAGCGTGACGGACTTTCTTTATTTAGCTAGTCTTTGACACAGAACGATTCCCGGCTAAAGACAACCAGTTAAGTACTCTTCCCGCTTGGAAGGATTATCTATACAACGGCTTGGTCATTCAGCCAATCCGTGCTTAAATGCATAAATAGCCGCCTGAGTCCGATCCTCGACACCCAGTTTAGCTAAGACGTTCGTAACATGGAATTTAACCGTCTTAATTCCGATAAAGAGATCGTCCGCAACTTCCTGATTGGACTTACCGGTCGCAATAAGACGGAGTACTTCCATCTCGCGCTCAGTCAAGTCTTCATGAGGGGCAGCAGCCGGCTTGGGCTGACGGAACCGGTTCATGAGTTTGGACGCTACTTGTGATTCCAGGATCGACTGTCCTTTGCCCGCAGCTCTGATAGCCTGCGCAATCTCGGTAGCCCGGGATGTTTTGAGCAAGTAACTGAATGCTCCAGCCTCAAGCACCGGATACATTTTCTCATCATCCAAAAAGCTGGTCAGCACAATGACTTTGCAGTCCGGATAGAGCTGAAGCAGCTTTCTAGTCGTTTCGATTCCATCCATCCCCTCCATGACAAGGTCCATCAGGACTACGTCCGGTTTATATTCCTGCGCAAGGCGAATGCCCTCTTCCCCGTTGCTCGCTTCACCGACGACCTCAATCCCGTCCTCGGTTCCGAGTACAGCTGCAAGCCCGATTCGCACCATTTCATGATCGTCTACGAGGAGCACTTTAATTAACGTTTCCATTATTCGTTGTCTCCCTCCATTATAATCGGTACCCGGATTTCGATCCTTGTGCCGCTGCCCGGTGCTGTCACCAGTTGAAGCGACCCGCCGATTTCGTTCACCCGCTCCCGCATCGTCGATATGCCATAGGAAGTCTGTTTCTCCTCATCCAGATCAAATCCGATTCCATTATCGCGGAATAGCAGGCGGAGCCACCCCGCCTTCTGCTGCATCCTCAGTTCCAGCTTGGTTGCCTTAGAATGCCGCAGCGCATTGGACATGGCTTCCTGAACAATCCGGAACAGATGATCCTCAATCCCTTTAGTAAGGGTGATATTTTCATCAACTTCCCACATAATTTCCATCGGAACTTTTGCCTTTAACTCTTCCAGGAGCCGGTTAAGACCTTCGGACAACTGCTTGCCTTCGAGATGAACCGGACGCAAATGGAGCAGCAGCGCTCTCATTTCAGACTGCGCTACCGATGACATTTCTTCTATCAAATGGATTTGGCGCTGGGCGCGCCCAAAATCTTTATCCAGCGTCCGGAGCGCAGCCGTTGCCGTCATTGAAATCGCAAAAAGCTGCTGGCTGACGGCATCGTGAAGCTCGCGGGCCAGGCGCTGTCTTTCCTCGATAATAGCGGACACTCTGGCTTTCTCCGCAAGCTGTGCATTATTGTTGGATAGCCGCTGCAACGACGCAACCTGCTCCTCCCACTTCTTCACGACACGTCCGAGCTGCTCACCCAGACGGCCGATTTCATCTTCGCCAAGCGGAGGCAGTGTAGAACGGGACAAGCTGCCAATTTCAAGAAGCTGCATCGTCTCCATGAGAAGCTCCAGCCGCCGCGTCGTCCGGTTACTGTTCCAATATCCGTAAGCGGCACCGAGCACAATGGCTCCGCCGATTAGCATAGAGCCAATTCTGAGACCCTCTCCCCATGAAGTAATAGGCACGATAAATTTGGCGGAATAAAGCAAATAAATGACGAAAGAAAGCACCGCTAAGCATAGAACGATCGATTCTGCCATGCTCCGCCAGATCATGTTGGTCAATCTTTTTTTGTAGCTTTCCATGGCTTATCTCCCTTCCGCCTAATCTAGCGGTACACTGATTTCATTCTCCTGATGTGAAGTACAGGTCTGATTTACAACAACCTCACATCTACATCCCCTACGATAAAAGAAACGATTAGTTTCACCTGATTTTCTCTTGTGTCATAATTCGGAGATTGCCAGACCAGTTTGTTCATAACTCCCGATTCCTTCTGGGAAGGGGAGCTGACTTGCCCGATCGTAACCGATGACTCAATCGAGACTCCGATTTCCTCCGGGACGATCAGCCTTACATCTCCAATGATTCCCTGGAGTACGAGCGTTGTTTCTTTTTTGTCGAGAATAGCGTAGGAAAAGTCCATATGAACCTCTCCCATGACAAACCAGATACTGCTGTCTTTAAGAACCCATGGTTCTTTGCCGGGACGGATAGTATCGATCAGATGCTGCCGCTGGACAAATTCATCCCCCGGTTGAAATTTCCTCGAACGAATATAAAACACTCCGAGTGAAATGAGAATAATGGCCAGCACCAATGAGAAATCATTGCCAAGCAGAATGACAGCGCCGATGCTCATAATAATGATGCCTTTTTTCTGGGATTCATACTTGACCTTATAGAAACCAAACAGCATGAGCACAAGCGCAATTACGACAAAAATGCCGAACCAGCGCTCTAGAATCAGGAAAATACCCACTGCAATTAACAGCAGTGCTGTATTACGATGGCGATTGTTGTTGTTTGTTTGCTGTTCCATGGGGCACCTCCTACTTCTGCTCTTGCTGGCGTTATAGTTATAACAAAGTTTATATTAAAACTATCCGTTCTGTTTAAGATCCCTAACCTTTAGCTGGCAAGCCAATCCATAGTCTTCAGCCTTTCATAGCATATCATAATCAATAAACCTCTCCAAGATAAGAAATGTATACGTTTATTGTACTCCCCCTTTCCTTAACCGGACACCGTCCCCCGGCGGTATCCCACCTGGACCAAGGTCGGGGCAGATAATCCGTGCGGTAAGGCGACCGCGCCACCTCTTTCTCCCATTAAAGCGCAGCGTATAAATTAAGGAGTGCTTTCCTAAACTAAACCAATCACCAACAGATCCTGCGATATGCGCTATCCCATCTTAATCCCTGTATATATCTTGTCTTCGACCAAAAGAGAGGTGTAGTTCATGATGTTAATTCCATTAAAAATGTACCTTCGATCTGCCGCTCTGCTGCTCTTTGCCGCTTCGTTCTGCTTCCTTGCCCCCTCAGCTGCTCTTGCGGACGGTATTCAAGCATCCCCCGTCCACGCCGTCCCGCCATCTGCCGGAAGTCCTACACAAGAAATCCGCGCCCAACTGTATGATGTGGATGAGCAAAAAGTCGTGCAAACCCTTTTAGTAACGGAAGAGATGCGGTCCGAAGCGCTCAAGTGGATTGGCGGTATCAAAGAAGTCGCCGTCCAGTCCAAAATCGATGCGGTACAGGGTGTCGTCCTCAAGCTTCCGCTTGATCCTCCGCTCGCAGTGAATAACCGCTGGCTGCAGGCCAGCACCAACGAGCTTTTTCTTTTCCTGGATCCGGCCAAATTGAATGAGCCTCTGCTGCTTGTCTTTACAACTCCGGGCAAGCCCTATTTGTTTAAAACTTCCGTACAGATCAAACCTTTTCTTGAACAAGAACGGCTGCTTCGCTATTTGAAGCCCATCCCGTCTTCGGAATCCTGACCTTCTATTCTTCATTTCCAGTCGATGATAAGTGCAACCCTTTTTTTCCGCCATGCGTAATAGCTTCCATAGGGTATATAAACTGGAGAGGTGATTACCATGCGGGAAGACTGGAAAGAGCGATATGAAGAAACCCTGGGCAAGGAAAGCGAATTGGATCATTTGAGCCGCCGGCTCACCAAGGTGATTTCAGAACTGGAACATGCTAGGCGTAACCGGATCGCGGCAGAAGCCATATTTGCAGAGGAAAGCCGCGACGTACAGCAGCTCGAGAATCCTTCCTTTCGCAATATGTGGTACACGATTCTAGGACGCAAAGAACAGAAGCTCGAAGAAGAAGAGGCCGAAGCTCTGCAAGCCCGTGTCCGATTGGAAGAAACCAGTACAGCCGAAGAACAGCTCATTTACGAGAAAGAACAGCTCGATATAGCCATCGCCAATACGAGGTCATGGGAACAAGAGGCTGTGCAGTTATTAAGGGAGAAAGAAGACTGGCTGCGCGAGCAAGACCCGGAGATCCGCAGCGAGCTCAATGATTTGTACGCCCGCCGAAAAACAGTGCTAAACGAATCCAAAGAGCTCGCCGAAGCCGTGACGGCAGGACGAAGAGTGATTGACTCTTTAGCGGAAGCACTGGAGCTCCTCAAGTCCGCCAAAAATTGGGGAACTTACGATATGCTCGGAGGCGGAATGATCGCTACTCATATAAAGCGCAGCCGGGCGGATGAGGCCAAGAATAAGATAGAAGCGGCGCAGTCTAATATGCGTAAGTTCAAACGGGAATTGGAGGATGTCGGGAGGCAGTCGGATATGAACCTGGATTATGGCGGGTTTCTGGGCTTTGCCGATTACTTTATGGACGGGTTTGTTTTCGATTGGATCGTGCAGGGACGCATATCCACTCTACAGGAGAAGGTCGAGCAGACCCTCACCCATTTGAAGCCCTTACTGGCCGAGCTGCAGAAGAACCAGCAAGCCGCTGTCGGAGAAGAAGCGCAGTTGTCCAGGCGTATCAGTTCCCTTATTCATCACGCTTAATAAATCGTAAGACTAGGAAACCATCCGGTTCTAAAACGATCTTGCTTCTGCCGGCCCAAACATTATGTCAAAAGCTCTTTCACCCCCGTGCACCTTCCGGCCGTGTTATCATGGGAACCACACGCGCTCCGAAGCTCGCACGGTACGACAAAAGCCGCACAGACGGGGCAACGCTCCCGTTCTGTGCGGCTTTTGGTACGGAGCCGGACTAGAAAAAGTCCGGCAAATAACACGCTCGGCGCGGCAGTGCCGCCTGCAGCAGCTCCACGGCACTGCCATGGCCCTGCAGGCGGCCGAGCCGGTGCAGCTCCGCGGCGCTCTTACTGCCGAGCAGCAGGACAGTCAGCGTGCGAATATCGCACGCCAGCTCGTCAGCTGCCGCTCCGTCTGCGCTGCCGGGTTCCTCCGCGGTCTTGGTAACGACCGCGGTACCCTCAGGCCCGTTCAGACGCAGCTCGAACGTGCCGTGATTCCAAGGCGCCTGCTCGTCACGTACGTGCAGGCTTAGAGCCGTATCTGCCGGCAGGCACGCATGCCGCAGCTCCAGCTGGTTCAAGAAGCCCTCCACGTCAACGATCCGGGCAGAGAAATAAGCTCCGATCTCCTGCTTGATCCGCGGATCTTCGAGCTCGAATGGGAGATCATCGTCCGGAGGTGCCTGCAGAGTTAATTTGCGGAACATGGAATCATGGTCACTTATAAATTTCCACAGACCGCTTTTCGAATCCTGATCCAGATAGACCAGCTCGTGAATCGTGCATTCATAGTTCTCGATCTGATAATGCAAATACCCGCGAGGCTCGCCAGCCGCATTCAGATAAACGCCAACGTGCCCCTTCTTCTTAAATATGCGGGAGTCCCACCAATCCTGCGTACGTTCGATCGGTCCGTTAAACTGCTTCGCATATGCTTCATAGATCGGGTTAAGGACAGCGGCACTCGGCGTGACCCGGATGATGCTTCCTCCCGCCTGCTGCATTCTCGGCAGCTGACTTGTTTGCAGCTCGTATCTCTTATAAGTCATGGACAATTCCCAGCCAAACTTACGGTAAAACGCGACAGCAAAAGGATGCAGATAAGAGATCGTCTGTCCTCTTTCTTTCATAACCTGCAGGGCTTTCGATAGCAGTTGGCTGACCATTCCCTGGCGGCGGTGCTCCGGCAAGCTGGCCACTCCAGCTACGCCTCCCATTTTAAACGGTTTATCATAAATCCATGTCGTCATATCAAAAATAGTCAGCTTCGCTGCTAATTTGCCGTCAATAAAAAAGCCCCAGGTCTGCTCCGGGTCAGCTTCCGCGAGACGTTCCACAATCTCCTCTTCAGGCAGCACATATTGAAAAGCGTACATCGACAAATTCAAGCTGTCCCGAAGTTCTTCCTGGCGCAGCGTTCTAATTTCAATCATAATTTCCTCCTTATTTTGCGCAAAAGAATTACTCGGCTCATCAGCCTCCAATTTGAGACATCCTGCGAAGAGTGGGTTCGTGTGAGGGTGATTCTCCGGCAAGCGCTTTAGCCATTTCATGGCTTTCAGGCTTGATGGCAAGAGCCTTGAAGAACAGTTCTTTCAACGCATTCTCATCACCCAGATAAGAGCGGACATTATATTCATGAGACCAATAGAGACACGGCTTGATATTACCGTCCGCCGTTAAGCGAAGCCGGTTGCATGAGGCGCAGAAATGATCGCTTACCGGGTGGATCAGACCAAAGGAACCTCTTGCTCCACGTATGCGGTAATTTTGTGAAGGCCCATTTCCCGTGAGATTCCCGGCCGCTTCATATGCCCAGCCCTTATGCTTGCACCTTTCCAGCACACGAGAAAGCGGGACATAACGCTCTTTCCAGCTCACATCTTGATGACCGATCGGCATATATTCGATAAACCGCACCTGGATGTCCTTCTCGATTGTCATTTGCAGAAAATCGTCAATCTCATCCTCATTAAGCCCCTTCATCAGGACTACATTCAGCTTAACGGGCTCAAGTCCAATCTTGTACGCGGCATCTAGGCTCGCCAGAACCCGCTTTAAGTCCCCGCCTCGGGTAATCGTTCTGAAGCGGTCCTCCCGTAAAGAGTCCAGGCTAATATTCAAGCGGGTTAATCCCGCTTTCTTGAACTTCTCCGCGTGCGGAGCAAAAAAAATACCATTCGTGGTAAGTCCAATATCTTGAATGCCCGGTATGGCGGCCAGATCAGCTATAAGAAGATGTAAGTTTTTACGGACTAACGGTTCTCCCCCCGTAATTCTCAGTTTGCACACCCCGAGCCCGGCAAGAACGCGCACCACTTCGGTAATTTCATCAAAACGGAGCAGACGGTCATCCGGTTCAAATGCTAACCCTTCTTCCGGCATACAGTAGACGCAGCGTAAATTGCACCGGTCCGTTACTGAAATCCGTAAATAGTCGTGCAGCCTTCCGAACCTGTCTTCCAGCTTAGCAGGAAAGTTCATCATCCCTGCCCCCTGTCGGCATCTGCACTTAAGGTCTGATCCGCCACTGCCAGTTTTTTCTCAAATGAGCCTCGCCAACTCTCGGCTAGAGCCTCATTCGACAGAATGGTCCGATAACCTTCAAGGTTATCTGTTTTGCCGTATTTACATACGTTAACAAAATCAACCGAGAGTCCTAGAGGATGACGCTGAACGAGAGTAAATGCCGGTTGTACCGTTATCCATCCTTCTCTGAGAACGCGCAGATAGAACCCTGTATAGCCTGTTTCCTGCACTATCAACGGGAGCTTGGGATTGTCATGCAAGTAGCCCAATTTGAAGCAGGGGCGTCTGGGTTGAGAGACCTGCACAAGGGCCTCCCCCAGTTCATAGATGTCCCCTATGCAGGTATCCTTTTCAGTGAGCCCTTCAACGCTTATATTTTCACCGAATGCCCCGAATGAAAGAGGACCAAGAAGCTCCTCCCAGTAGGGATAATGATCGGTGCTGTAGACACAAAGTGCTTTGTCCGGACCGCCATGAACGGCAAGATCGGCTTGTCCATCGCCGTCCAATTGAACTTTTGACAAGTACAGCGGGATGCTGACCGGATTTTTGTAAATACCTGTTTCCAGATGTTTATCGCGATATGGAACTGTCTTCGGTTTCCCGACATTTACAGAAACAATTTTGGGTGACATGGGACCTCTCCTCCCTACTCTTTTAACCAATATAGCAAAAAAAGATGGAGAAGTCGCATGAAGGCAAAAAAAAGAATCCCCTTGCAGAATGTTCTTCTGTACGAGAATTACTTAGCCGCCTAATTTAATTTTCCGGTACGTATCTATGAAAGACAAAACGTCTACCCGCTTCCCTTGCTTCTTAGCCACACTGGCCATGGATAGCAGCGTTGTCCAAAATTCATTTAGAACCTGAGCTTCTTCGGTCATCTCTTCTCTATTTCTACGGGGAAGTTCGCCCCTGTTATCATTGGAAATCAACATCTGAACCTGCTTGCGCTTCCATTCATCCCCTTTAACGTATGACACGCCAATCTCTCGCAGCTTCTTCCGCACGGAAGTAACTGGTCTGGATAATTCCTTGGCAATAACCGACGGCGGACAATCTTTTGACAGCGTACAAAGTCTGTCCATTTCCTGGGTCGACCAAGATTTTTTAGCCATGTACAACAACTCCGTTTCTTTATTTATTTAAGACCCGGCTTTATCTAAACTTAATGTTTACAAGATTAGGATAGCAAACAATTGTTAAAGAAGTTTTAGGAAAATGTAATACTACCCCCAAAAAGAAATAATGTTCTTCGAATTACCTCATTTTCTTTTAAATTCTCAATTTTAAACCTGACATCTCCTTTTTTTAATTAGAAAATAAGCTTGTTTACTTTATCCCCCTAAAACTAGTTATCCGTTTGGATTAATATGATTTAAAAGAATATAAAAAAAGAAGCATTCGCTGCGGCGAATACTTCTCTGCTGTTTTTAACAAAAATACCACTCTGCATCCTATGTTCCATAGAGCTTCAGTGACCTTCATATACCCAAAACCCACATGTTCATTTGAACCTTATAGGAGGCTCCGTCACTTCCCTGCTCTTACACGCCTAAAGTATGGCCCACAGGTTTTCCGTCTTGAAGTTTCTTCTCCGTAACCAGCTTGTTCGTCAGAGACCCCAATTGCTCAATCTCAACCGTTACCTGGTCTCCATCCTTCAAATAAACTCGGCTTTCACGCGGGTATCCCACTATAACTCCTTCCGGGGTTCCAGTAAGAATCACATCCCCCGGCATCAACGTCATATGGTGAGAAATATAGCTGACTAATTCCTCTACGTTAAAAATCATATCCGATGTATTGGAATCCTGGCGCACTTCGCCATTTACAAGAGAGCGGATTTTGAGACGATTCGGGTCGCCCACTTCTCCGGGAGTTACCAGATACGGCCCCAGAGGTGCAAAACCGTCACAAGATTTACCGATCATCCATTGGTTTGTTCTTCTTTGCAAATCCCTTGCAGACAAATCATTCGCACACGTATATCCGAAGATATAAGAGGATACCTCTTCCTTACGGACATCTTTCGCCTTTTTACCGATAACGATAGCTAGCTCGGCTTCATAATCGATCTCTTTAGCCACTTCCGGCAGAGGCACATCACAATTATGACCCGTCAACGCATTCTTAAATTTGTTGAATAGTATCGGATGTTCCGGCACTGCAGCTTTGGTCTCCTCCGCGTGCTTCTGATAATTCAGTCCTACACAGATAATTTTATCCGGATTGGGTACGCTGGAACAGAACATCAGTGAGGACTCTTCCAATAAATAAGGCTCATTAGCTGAAGACTCAGGAAGAGCATCAACCAGTTTTTGAAGTGCCTCCACTGCCTCTTCTCCGCCTTCTATTAAAGCATGAGTATGTGTGGGAACTGATCCATCGTCACAATCCGGCAGGTTTTTAACAGCTTCCGCAACATCCAGCACTCCCTGTTTAAGTTTAATCCCCAAACGTGGTCCTTCTTCGCCCATAAACGTTACAAATTTCATGCATAACCCCTCCTATATTACTGGCACTATGTTGATCCAGGAAAGTATCTGTTCTTATGTTCTTAATCTAATTTTACAAACTACTTATATATCTGAACAAGTGCGCATTAATAATTAATTCCAATTTCGAACAGTTAATTCTTTCAGCAAATTAAATAACTTTGGTGCCTTCCCTGATTATCAACTTACATTCCTTGCAACTTATTGTACCTATTCACAGTTCATTGTCGCTTTTTCACCTTAACTTCTTATATCCACATCTTCTTATTTACCCACGCACAAAACTCGACAAACATTCCTGTTTTTTTTGGTCTGTCTATTCTGCCTAATAACCTAAAGCTTCAACAAACATAATAACTTAAGACTTCGATCAAAACCTAAAATGAGAGGATTCAACTTTTAAATTCATGGGTATAAGTGTAAGAATCCCTTTTATACGTTTTTTTGCGGACTTCCGTATAGATTCTACAGATAATGATAAACAATTTCCGAGGAAATAATTTAAAGGCAGAGAGCCTGTCGAAGCCTGCAGCACCTTTATCAATAATGAAAAGTTACTACAGTTCTATAGTCTACAGAATGGCTGGTTAGCTATATACATTAATTTTCCTGACATGTTCGACACGATTTTATGAAATAAAATTCAGTCAATCATAAGAAGGCTTATATAAAATAAATATGGCTGCACTAAAAGGAGAGAATATTGATGTTTACAACAATTCACGGGCTACAAACCTACTATGAGGAACAAGGCTCCGGGCCTGCTCTACTCCTCTTACACGGATTCCCTTTAGATCACCGGATGTGGCAGGACCAAATTGATTATTTTAAAAACACCCATCGTGTAATCGCCCCTGACCTTAGAGGCTTTGGACAATCAGATCCACATAAGGATTTGATTACCTTGGATCATTTGGCAGACGAATTATTACTTTTACTAGACCAACTTCAAGTTGAAAAAGCCGTACTAGCCGGATTTTCAATGGGTGGCTATGTGGCATTCAGTTTAATGCGTAAAGCCCCGCAACGCTTTGCAGGACTGGTTCTGGCTAATACAAGACCTGATGCCGATCCTCTTGAAGGGCAAATTAACCGTATGAAAATGGCGGCTTCTCTACTTGAGAAAGGAACGAATGCTGCTGCTGACGCTATGATTCCCAAACTTTTAACAGAGGACACTCGGGCAAGCCGTCCGTCACTCGCAGAGGAACTCAACCAACAAATCCTCGACATGGATGCTTTAGGTCTCGTTCATGCCACACTCGCTATGGCATTCAGAAAAGATTCCACCGAATTATTAGCTGATATTGAGGTTCCTACATTAGTTATCGCAGGTCAAAAAGATACCATCACAACTCCTGAGCTCATGCGTGCAATGGCCTCACAACTTCCACAAGCGGAGTATATTCAAATTGAAGGAGCCGCACACCTGACAACACGTGAAAATTCCCAAGCATTTAACCAACATCTAGAGCAGTTTCTTAATCGCATTTCTTTATAAAAGTCTCATGATATAACTGCCCAGCATATGACTAACCATAAATGCAAAGGAGCCTATAATTCCACTTCAAAAGTGTATTATAGGCTCTTTTGAGTATCTCCTTATCTGATACCTCATTTAAGTTCCCATCTGCAATTACTTACAAAATCGTCTCACATCGGTTTTCATATAAAAGGGAAAAACCCGATGTTATCTATTGATAACATCGGGTTTTTAATTATGCCGGTGAAGGGACTTGAACCCCCACTCCCTTGCGAGAAACGGATTTTGAGTCCGTCGCGTCTGCCATTCCGCCACACCGGCAGGTGTATATGGCGTGCCCTAAGAGATTCGAACTCCTGGCCTTTTGATTCGTAGTCAAACGCTCTATCCAGCTGAGCTAAGGGCACAAACTGTTAAATCACTTTTGGTGCCGAAGACCAGACTTGAACTGGTACGGTAGTCACCTACCGCAGGATTTTAAGTCCTGTGCGTCTGCCGATTCCGCCACTCCGGCAAGAAGAATAGTGGAGGCGCCACCCAGACTCGAACTGGGGGTAAAGCTTTTGCAGAGCTCTGCCTTACCACTTGGCTATGGCGCCTTAAGAAATATGGAGCGGAAGACGGGAATCGAACCCGCGACCCTCGCCTTGGCAAGGCGATGCTCTACCGCTGAGCCACTTCCGCATAATGTACTGGGGGTATAGGATTTGAACCTATGCATGACGGAGTCAAAGTCCGTTGCCTTACCGCTTGGCTAACCCCCAACATCAGTTGTTTAACTAGCTAGTAAGAAATGGGGCGGACGAGGGGAATTGAACCCCCGAATGTCGGATCCACAAACCGATGCGTTAACCACTTCGCCACGACCGCCATACAGTATTTAATTGGCAGGGGCAGCAGGAATTGAACCCACACTAACGGTTTTGGAGACCGCTGTTCTACCTTTAAACTATGCCCCTAAAACTGGTGGAGGCTGATGGATTCGAACCACCGAACTCGTCAGAGAACAGATTTACAGTCTGCTGCGTTTGGCCACTTCGCTAAGCCTCCATGAAACTGGTGCCGTCGAGAGGACTTGAACCCCCAACCTACTGATTACAAGTCAGTTGCTCTACCAATTGAGCTACAACGGCATATGAAATTCATAAATGGTGGCTCGGGACGGAATCGAACCGCCGACACGAGGATTTTCAGTCCTCTGCTCTACCGACTGAGCTACCGAGCCTTATTATATGTTGACCGACCATTTATATACTTGGTTTTGTAAAAAATGGCGGAGCTGACGGGATTCGAACCCGCGGTCTCCTGCGTGACAGGCAGGCATGTTAGGCCTCTACACCACAGCTCCAGGTAATTAATTGCGGGGGCAGGATTTGAACCTGCGGCCTTCGGGTTATGAGCCCGACGAGCTACCGGGCTGCTCCACCCCGCGTCAGTTAAAACTTATATGGTGGACGCTGACGGGATCGAACCGCCGACCCTCTGCTTGTAAGGCAGATGCTCTCCCAGCTGAGCTAAGCGTCCATAGATTTACATTATAATCATAAACCTTAAACTTGTCAAAGTTTATTTATATGATGACCCGTAGGGGATTCGAACCCCTGTTACCTCCGTGAAAGGGAGGTGTCTTAACCCCTTGACCAACGGGCCATATATAGATGGCGGAGAGAGAGGGATTCGAACCCTCGAGACGATTTCTCGCCTACACGATTTCCAATCGTGCTCCTTCGACCACTCGGACACCTCTCCATATGGCTCCCCGAACAGGACTCGAACCTGTGACAACTCGATTAACAGTCGAGTGCTCTACCAACTGAGCTATCAGGGAATAAAAACTTACCAGGGTTGTACCCTGAAAACTAGCAGCGAAAGATGTACTAAGATCCATCCAAAGATCTTGTGGTGCACGGCCATAGGCCATGCTTCCGATGTTGGCCTCTACTCGCGTAAAGACCTGTAGGTCAAGCCCTCGACCGATTAGTATTGGTCAGCTCCACACATTGCTGTGCTTCCACCTCCAACCTATCTACCTCGTCGTCTTCAAGGGGTCTTACATACTGGGAAATCTCATCTTGAGGGGGGCTTCACGCTTAGATGCTTTCAGCGCTTATCCCTTCCGTACATAGCTACCCAGCTATGCCTCTGGCGAGACAACTGGTACACCAGCGGTACGTCCATCCCGGTCCTCTCGTACTAAGGACAGCTCCTCTCAAATTTCCTGCGCCCGCGACAGATAGGGACCGAACTGTCTCACGACGTTCTGAACCCAGCTCGCGTACCGCTTTAATGGGCGAACAGCCCAACCCTTGGGACCTACTTCAGCCCCAGGATGCGATGAGCCGACATCGAGGTGCCAAACCTCCCCGTCGATGTGGACTCTTGGGGGAGATAAGCCTGTTATCCCCAGGGTAGCTTTTATCCGTTGAGCGATGGCCCTTCCATGCGGTACCACCGGATCACTAAGCCCGACTTTCGTCCCTGCTCGACCTGTATGTCTCGCAGTCAAGCTCCCTTATGCCTTTGCACTCTTCGAATGATTTCCAACCATTCTGAGGGAACCTTTGGGCGCCTCCGTTACTCTTTAGGAGGCGACCGCCCCAGTCAAACTGCCCACCTGACACGGTCCCTCTACCGGTTAGACGGTAGCAGGTTAGAACTCCGATACGATCAGGGTGGTATCCCAACGGCACCTCCACCCAAGCTGGCGCTCAGGCTTCAAAGGCTCCCACCTATCCTGTACAGATCGTACCAAAGTCCAATATCAAGCTGCAGTAAAGCTCCATGGGGTCTTTCCGTCTTGTCGCGGGTAACCTGCATCTTCACAGGTATTAAAATTTCACCGGATCTCTCGTTGAGACAGCGCCCAAGTCGTTACGCCATTCGTGCGGGTCAGAATTTACCTGACAAGGAATTTCGCTACCTTAGGACCGTTATAGTTACGGCCGCCGTTTACTGGGGCTTCGGTTCACAGCTTCGGGTTACCCCTAACCGCTCCCCTTAACCTTCCAGCACCGGGCAGGCGTCAGCCCATATACTTCGCCTTGCGGCTTCGCATAGACCTGTGTTTTTGCTAAACAGTCGCTTGGGCCTTTTCACTGCGGCCCCCTCGTGCTATTCACACTACCGGGGCACCCCTTCTCCCGAAGTTACGGGGTCATTTTGCCGAGTTCCTTAACGAGAGTTCTTCCGCGCGCCTTAGAATTCTCTTCTCGCCCACCTGTGTCGGTTTGCGGTACGGGCACCTTCGCCTGGCTAGAAGCTTTTCTTGGCAGTGTGAGATCAAGACCTTCGCTACTGTAATTTTCGCTCCCCATCACAGCCCAGCCTTA
>NZ_LMXH01000001.1:693749-693954 GCF_001541095.1 Paenibacillus sp. FJAT-26967 | reverse complement strand
CGGCTTACGGTGGTACAGGAATTTCAACCTGTTGTCCTTCGACTACGCCTTTCGGCCTCGCCTTAGGTCCCGACTTACCCTGAGCGGACGAACCTTCCTCAGGAACCCTTAGGCTTTCGGCGGATCAGATTCTCACTGATCTTTTCGTTACTCATACCGGCATTCTCACTTCTGTACAGTCCAGCAGTCCTCACGATCTACCTTC
>NZ_LMXH01000001.1:690190-692685 GCF_001541095.1 Paenibacillus sp. FJAT-26967 | reverse complement strand
AAGATGCAAGTCATAGCTTCGGTGGTGTGTTTAGCCCCGTTACATTTTCGGCGCAGAGTCACTCGACCAGTGAGCTATTACGCACTCTTTAAATGGTGGCTGCTTCTAAGCCAACATCCTGGTTGTCTGTGCAACTCCACATCCTTTCCCACTTAACACACACTTGGGGACCTTAGCTGATGATCTGGGCTGTTTCCCTCTTGACAATGGATCTTAGCACTCACTGTCTGACTCCCGGGGTAATGTCTGTGGCATTCAGAGTTTGACTGGACTTGGTAACCCTTGGCGGGCCCCGCACCCAATCAGTGCTTTACCTCCACGACACATCCCCCGAGGCTAGCCCTAAAGCTATTTCGGGGAGAACCAGCTATCTCCGAGTTCGATTGGAATTTCTCCGCTACCCCCACCTCATCCCCGCATTTTTCAACATGCGTGGGTTCGGGCCTCCAGTGCGTGTTACCGCACCTTCACCCTGGACAGGGGTAGATCACACGGTTTCGGGTCTACGCCCACGTACTCATTCGCCCTATTCAGACTCGCTTTCGCTGCGGCTCCGCCTTTTCAGCTTAACCTCGCACGTGAACGTAACTCGCCGGTTCATTCTACAAAAGGCACGCCATCACCCATTAACGGGCTCTGACTTCTTGTAGGCACACGGTTTCAGGTTCTATTTCACTCCCCTCCCGGGGTGCTTTTCACCTTTCCCTCACGGTACTGCTTCACTATCGGTCGCTAGGGAGTATTTAGCCTTGGCAGATGGTCCTGCCGGATTCCGACGGGGTTTCACGTGTCCCGCCGTACTCGGGGTGGGTCTAGGCATACGTTCACTTTCGGCTACAGGGCTGTTACCTTTTCCAGCGGACCTTTCCAGATCACTTCACCTAATGAACTTTTGCCATATCGACGCCCCACAACCCCAGAGAGCAAGCTCTCTGGTTTGGGCTAATCCGCGTTCGCTCGCCGCTACTGACGGAATCACTATTGTTTTCTTTTCCTCCAGGTACTTAGATGTTTCAGTTCCCTGGGTGTGCCTCCAATGCAGCTATGTATTCACTGCATGGTAACTGCGCATTACCACAGCTGGGTTCCCCCATTCGGACATCCCCGGATCAAAGCCTGCTTACGGCTCCCCGAGGCATTTCGTCGTTCGCCACGTCCTTCTTCGGCTCCTAGCGCCTAGGCATCCTCCGTGTGCCCTTATTAGCTTGACCAGGCTCCGTTATAAACCGGCTTGTGCTATTAAGCTGCGCTTAACAAATCACTTCTCGGCATATAACTTCACTTCCATCAAACCATCAAGGTTTTGGATGATTCTAGTTACAACTTTCGCTATCTAGTTTTCAAGGAACAACTTGTCTTCCGCTAAAAGCGGCAAGAAACATCTTATCACAGACTTCTTTGTAAGATCAAGCACAATTTGTACTCGTTCCCATTGGAAGTTGTTGGTGGAGCCAAGCGGGATCGAACCGCTGACCTCCTGCTTGCAAGGCAGGCGCTCTCCCAGCTGAGCTATGGCCCCAAACTTTACCCCAAAAGTGAAGTTTGGCTTCTTCTTATGAAGTTTAAATGGTGGGCCCTAGTGGACTCGAACCACCGACCTCACCCTTATCAGGGGTGCGCTCTAACCAGCTGAGCTAAGGGCCCATATTTAGTTTCAAAACCAGCTTAGCAAGCAACCGCCCGCTATTTTCAGCAAAATAAAAACCCACAAAGTGGGTTCGCTTGGCAACGTCCTACTCTCCCAGGACCCTGCGGTCCAAGTACCATCGGCGCTGGAAGGCTTAACGGTCGTGTTCGGGATGGGTACGCGTGGTTCCCTTCCGCCATCGTCACCAAACGAATTGCGCGTGTTTCCGGAGTCGCCAAACTCCAGAATGATTTGTATCTTGAAAGGTGCTTGCCCTTTCAAAACTGACAACGAGTGATTGAAGTTGTGAAGGCTTAAGGCCTTCTTGACTGGGTGCGCTTCGGCACCCGAGTCTCCATAGAAAGGAGGTGATCCAGCCGCACCTTCCGATACGGCTACCTTGTTACGACTTCACCCCAATCATCTACCCCACCTTCGGCGGCTGGCTCCTTGCGGTTACCTCACCGACTTCGGGTGTTGTAAACTCTCGTGGTGTGACGGGCGGTGTGTACAAGACCCGGGAACGTATTCACCGCGGCATGCTGATCCGCGATTACTAGCAATTCCGACTTCATGCAGGCGAGTTGCAGCCTGCAATCCGAACTGAGACCGGCTTTGATAGGATTGGCTCCGGATCGCTCCTTCGCTTCCCGTTGTACCGGCCATTGTAGTACGTGTGTAGCCCAGGTCATAAGGGGCATGATGATTTGACGTCATCCCCGCCTTCCTCCGGTTTGTCACCGGCAGTCAACTTAGAGTGCCCAGCTCAACCTGCTGGCAACTAAGTTCAAGGGTTGCGCTCGTTGCGGGACTTAACCCAACATCTCACGACACGAGCTGACGACAACCATGCACCACCTGTCTCCGA
>NZ_LMXH01000001.1:682153-689815 GCF_001541095.1 Paenibacillus sp. FJAT-26967 | reverse complement strand
ACCTGCTGGCAACTAAGTTCAAGGGTTGCGCTCGTTGCGGGACTTAACCCAACATCTCACGACACGAGCTGACGACAACCATGCACCACCTGTCTCCGATGCTCCGAAGAGGGCACCTATCTCTAGGTGTTACATCGGGATGTCAAGACCTGGTAAGGTTCTTCGCGTTGCTTCGAATTAAACCACATACTCCACTGCTTGTGCGGGTCCCCGTCAATTCCTTTGAGTTTCACTCTTGCGAGCGTACTCCCCAGGCGGCATGCTTACTGTGTTAACTTCGGCACCAAGGGTATCGAAACCCCTAACACCTAGCATGCATCGTTTACGGCGTGGACTACCAGGGTATCTAATCCTGTTTGCTCCCCACGCTTTCGCGCCTCAGCGTCAGTTATAGGCCAGAAAGTCGCCTTCGCCACTGGTGTTCCTCCACATCTCTACGCATTTCACCGCTACACGTGGAATTCCACTTTCCTCTCCTACACTCCAGTCTTCCAGTTTCCGGTGCGAACCGAGGTTGAGCCTCGGGATTAAACACCAGACTTAAAAAACCGCCTGCGCGCGCTTTACGCCCAATAATTCCGGACAACGCTTGCCCCCTACGTATTACCGCGGCTGCTGGCACGTAGTTAGCCGGGGCTTTCTTCTCAGGTACCGTCACCCAAAGAGCAGTTACTCTCCTTGGCGTTCTTCCCTGGCAACAGAGCTTTACGATCCGAGAACCTTCATCACTCACGCGGCGTTGCTCCGTCAGACTTGCGTCCATTGCGGAAGATTCCCTACTGCTGCCTCCCGTAGGAGTCTGGGCCGTGTCTCAGTCCCAGTGTGGCCGTTCACCCTCTCAGGTCGGCTACGCATCGTCGCCTTGGTGAGCCGTTACCTCACCAACTAGCTAATGCGCCGCAGGTCCATCTGTAAGCAAGAGCCGAAACCCTTTTTCTTGACCTCTTCATGCGAGGAGGCCACTTATCCGGTCTTAGCTACCGTTTCCGGTAGTTATCCCGATCTTACAGGCAGGTTACCTACGTGTTACTCACCCGTCCGCCGCTAAATCTCCGAAGTGCAAGCACTTCATCAATTCCGCTCGACTTGCATGTATTAGGCACGCCGCCAGCGTTCGTCCTGAGCCAGGATCAAACTCTCCGATAAGGGTGCNCGAAGTGCAAGCACTTCATCAATTCCGCTCGACTTGCATGTATTAGGCACGCCGCCAGCGTTCGTCCTGAGCCAGGATCAAACTCTCCGATAAGGGTGCTTCTCAAGATGTCCACATCGAAATGAAGGGCATCCTGTCAAGCTTCCGATTGGCATAAATAACTTCCGCTAAACAAGGTCGCGCATCTATGCCATACATCGAATTGAGTTATTTCTAATAGCTCAAAAAGTTAATGCTGACGAGAATTTCTTCTCTGTTTAGCGTCCTGATTGCTCAAGACGTTTCAATCACTCGTTGTTCAGTTTTCAAAGGGGNCTCAAAAAGTTAATGCTGACGAGAATTTCTTCTCTGTTTAGCGTCCTGATTGCTCAAGACGTTTCAATCACTCGTTGTTCAGTTTTCAAAGGACAATCTCTTGCGTAAGGCTTGTTTGTACCGGCGTTTCTCATGGCCGGAACTACATAGTAACATAATTCTTATCAGCCTTGCAACCATCAAAATCTTCCAAAACATTTCTGTTACTCAATGTTTATTTGGTTCCCTGTGTTGTTCAGCACCGGGAGTAATAACTTAACACGCAGAAACATAGCTTGGCAAGCTTTTGTATTCAGGTATTTTTTTACAACGACTAAAAGCTTGGAGATCTCTGTACACTATCCAGTACACCCAGAGAAAAGGCCGCTGCTTGCCTCATTCATATTGCCTCTCCTGATTCCAAAGAAACGTGTCTTCGATCGTGGTATGGACTTCAACCTTTTCTCAAAACATATCTTTAATAAAAAAAGCATGCAAACCAGAATCTTGAAATCTCCGGTCTGCACGCTTCGCTCAATGTTCCTATACTTATTTCCTCAAAGGAAGAAAACGCCTATGATACAAACGACAAGAATACCGACAATTCCTTGCACTAAAGTAGCCATGGTCTGCGCGCGGTAAGCTGTTCTCAGCTCCATCCCGGAAAATTGAGATACAACCCAGAAATACGAATCGTTCACATGACTGACCACCATTGCGCCGCAACCGATCGCCATTACGGTCAGCATCTGCCCGATCGGCACGGTGCCTGCCATCGCATCCAAACCCAGTGACGGAAGCATCGGCATCATAATAGTCGATGTTACAACTAATGCCGTGGTGGAGCTGCCCTGCGCAGTTTTGAGAATAGCCGAGATAATAAACGCGAGAATTAGTGCGCCTACGCCGACAAAAGCAGCATTGCCGTCAATAAGTGTTTTGACATAATCAGCAATAGGAGTCGCTTTGATAACGCCGCCCAGTGCACCGCCCGCTCCTGTAATCATGATAATAATCGCGGAGTCGAGAAGTCCTTCTCCCATCAGTTTTGTAAGGTTTTCTTCGTTGCGTTTAGGCAGCAGGGTAAAGATCGCCAGCAGCACGCCAATAAACAGTGCATTAACCGGAGCTCCAAGGAAGGTAAACAAAGTGTTAAGAAACCCGCTGGTGAGAAGAACCTTCTCTCCGGCCGCATCCGTTCCAACCGGGAAATTAGCGAAAGAACCCAGCGCCAGCAGCACTATCGGAACAACAATGGGACCAAATGCCGCCCACGCGGAAGGCAGTTTTCCGAAACGCTCCTTGTATTCCTCAAATGTTTCCGTCGCCTCTTCCAGAGTAGATGGCAGCTTGTTCGCTACCGTTCTGGCCCAAATATGACCTGCCAGCGCAACAGGGATGGACACGATAATCCCGATAATAATCACCCAGAAGAGTCCATCCGGTCCTATTCCGAGGTTAGTCGCGGCAGCGATGGGACCCGGTGTCGGAGGAACGAGCGTATGCGTCGCGTACAATCCTGTAGATAATGCAACGGACAATGTGACGACGTTCACACCGGTCTTTTTGGCCAATGATTTTTTTAGAGAAGAGAGAATGACGTAACCGGAATCGCAGAAGACGGGAATAGAAACAATCCAGCCAATAATCGTCATAGCTATTGCAGGATGACGGTCGCCCAGAAGCTTAAGGACTACCTCCGCCATTTTCACGGCTGCACCTGTTTTTTCTAAAATTTTGCCGATAATGGTACCGAAAATAATAACTAAACCGATGCTCGTGATAATGCCGCCGAACCCTGAACTGATCGTGGAACCGATATCTTTAATGATAGGACCCTCGACACCCCGGATAAGACCAATCAGATTCGTACCCAGAGCAAGAATATAGGTGGAAGCAATAATAGAAAGGAAGGGATGCAGCTTCCACTTGGCTGTTGCATACACAATAAATACGATGCAGAAAAGAAGTAAGAGAAGCACAATGGGACCTAAAGCGATAATTTCTTGGCTTAAACCTGCTGCCTGATTCATTGTGATCCCCCTCTGGTATAAATGCGTATGACTTGCTCTGCGGCTTGTTCCAGCAGTAAACCTGTCTGATTCATCGCATCTTCAAGCGGCATGGGCCGGTTCAAAATACTAACCACCGCTGTTACACCATGCTCATAAAGACTTTCTATTCCATGACCGATCGATCCCGCAAGAATGATAACCGGCACTCCGTATTTCCGGGCCACCTGAGCAACGCCAGCAGGCGTTTTGCCGCTTGCAGTCTGAAAGTCCACTTGACCTTCCCCTGTAATGACCAAATCCGCATTCTTAATTTCTTCTTCCAAGCCTGTCTCTCTCGTTACAATAGAAACACCGGACTCAAGCCGCCCCTTCATAAAAGCCAGCAAAGCACCGGCAAGACCTCCCGCTGCACCGGTACCCGGCACCTGCTGCACGGCGACTCCGGTGGTTTCTTGAATAAGATTTGCAAAATGAAGCAAATTACAGTCGAGAAGCTGTACCATTTCGGGTGTAGCTCCTTTTTGCGGACCGAATACAGCCGAAGCGCCGCTCGGACCCACGAAAGGATTGTCCACATCACATGCCACTACGAACTGACTGTCGGCTATCCGTTTGTCGAATTCATCCAAATGTATAGATGCGATCCGGGCAAGCTCCCCGCCACCGAAGCCGACCGGATGTCCGTCCGTATCCAGCAGCTTGGCCCCCAGCGCCTGAAGCATGCCTGCGCCGCCATCATTGGTAGCGCTTCCACCGATTCCTAAAATAAAGGTGCGGCAGCCTTGGTCAAGCCCCGCTTGTATAAGTTGTCCAAAACCATAAGTTGTTGTGACCAGCGGGTTCCGCTCGCCTTCTCCGATCAGATACAAGCCTGAAGACATCGCCATCTCAATCACACAGGTCTTCCCGTCTCCAAGTATTCCGATACCCGAGCTAATTTCACGTCCAAGCGGATTTTTCACAGCAGCTTCAATAAATCTTCCCCCGGTGGCATCAATCAGACATTCCATTGTTCCTTCACCACCGTCGGCCATGGGCACAATTTTGGTAACGTTTTCAAAACCGGTTTTATAAATACCTCTCTCGATAGCCAGACCGACTTCCTTCGCTGAAAGGCTTCCCTTGTAAGAATCCGGGGCAATTACGATTTTCATGCTGGTTCCTACCCTTCTACCGCGCTTTTGTAGTCATGCCGCATCCTGAATCGACGCAGGCGAACAACCCCCTTGTTTTTCTGGAATCAACGGCCCAAGCCGGTTCATCCGGATAGATGCTGCCGCTGTTGCCAGGCAATTTGGTGACGTGTGATTTTCCCTATAGCGATTATACCGACAATTCCCGGCGCCCCTCAACGTGTAACTTATACAAGTTACGCCGTTATTTTGCTAAAAAAATTGTGCACCCTGCCTATAAAAAATAAAATGCAAGCCCTTACATCATCAATTTATATAGCATCATTGCCAATTGTATCCGTAACGCTTCCTGGAAATGCCTCGGATTCCCTTTTACCAGATTTTCAATTCGTTCCATCCTGTACATCAGTGTATTGCGGTGTATCCCCATTTGGCGGGCCGTCATACTAAAGTTCATTTCACACGTATAAAAGGACTGAAGGGTCTCCAGCAAGTCTTTATGTTCGATAAGCCCGCCAAGCTCCTCACGGATAATTTTCAGTTTAGAAGAATCGGGAATATCGGCTAAAATGAGTTCAAGCATGGCATCATCCATATGCATAACCGGACCTTTGTCCGGATATTTAGAAATGGTTTCAATCATGCGCAGCAGCTCACGGAAAGATTGTCCGAGCTCCTGCACATTCCGGCAGCCTTTTCCGATTGCTATACGTACGTCTGCTTGCAGCCGCTCCGTTATAGTTTTTATAATGCTGTGAGAAATGGCAATTAAATCTTCCTTGGCCTGCTTGTCGGTTTTATAGAAGGAAAGATCCGTGAGAACGACCCACCGGTCCCTTCCGATTTGGGCAAGCAGGGTTTGCTTCGGAGAACGAAACATCCTCGTGATATCAAGGACACGGTAATAAGCCTGGTCAAAGTCATCTGCCAGTGCAGGACACGCACTCAGTTGGATGATCATAATCGACCGGGGCAGCGTAAGATCAATTCCCAGAAGCTGCCCTCTGGCCAGTAAAATATCCATCGGCTCGCGCTCGGCACCGGATATGATATCCTGCACAAGATAACTTCTGGCGCGCTCGGTCATTTCGATCTGCTCGGACAGATAGGATTGCTGAAGCTGCATTTCCGTCATCATTTTGACGGCGCGTCCGAAAGGAATGACTTCCGTTTCCCGGCCGGTAATACCGATGACACCGATTATCTCGTCATGAAAATAAAGAGGCATATTAATTCCGGGTTTCGTCCCGGCCCATTTATTGGTCGTCTCCGGAGAAATGATCATCTCTTCCCCTGTTCGGACAACTTCAACCGCGCCTCCATGCAAAGTCCCGACCCGCTTCGGGTCGCTGGAGCTTATGATCACTCCTTCCCGGTCCATGACGTTCATGTTCATCTGAGTCAATTCCTTTGTTTTCCTGACGATGATATCAGCGAGCTGTTTGGTGACCTGCATCCCTATCCCCCCAGAATATTGGCCATGCGTTAAAACACCTACGTTAACGATACCGAATCATCCCCCGGCCAGCAAGCCGGGAATAATTCCCGTATATATAAATTATGGGAACGAATCCTATTCCATTTTAATAAAAACCCTTTATCACCGACTATCGTAAAAAAGATGACTCCTGATGATTTCAGAAGTCATCTCCTAGCTGCCTAAGACTACGGTAACCGTTTTTCAAAACTGTCCATAAATGAGGCTACAGTTCAAAAAAGTACTGTGGTAATACCAGTTTGATATTTTTATTTTTAAAATCGATATTATATAAATTATAATACTTACTTCAAGACCTCCTTAAGATACTTATAACTCTAGATAACTTATATCTGAATCGCTTAAAATAAATATTAAATCATCTAAAATTCTCACCTCATGCAATCCAAATTTATGTTGGATTGCATGAGGTTCTTTGGGTTCTACAGTTGCATAAAATTCGGTAAGTTCCGTTTGTTCTTGCAAACAAATAAATACCCCTCTTCGAATACAACTTGCTTCCTCTAGTAATTTTCTTAATTTTGAAAAATTCAAACTAATAAAGAAATTATTTTTGATTTCTAACTCGAAAAGATAAACCTGCGGTCTATTTTCTATTTTTTCACTGGGGGAGTAGTCACCACGATACTGAGGAACAATGTCTAAATCGCTTATAATCCATTGTACATCTTCCTTCTCCGTTAAAAACTCTAACAATTTAATAATCTCATGAATATTGTTATTTGAATCAACACTTTCAAAAGTATAAAAATTCAATCTTATTTCCCCCAATCCTTAATCCAGCGAAAATCCGATTTATAACCGCCAATTGGGTAGTTAGCATTCCATTCAACTCCATGATAATGAGGAATTGAATGATTTGATGGATAACCATGATCTGTCCAGTCTACCCAGCCTGTCTCTCTACCATAATCATCATAATATTTTGTTTGTGTTAATTCGCCTGCTTCATCATACTTATTAAGCGATTTAGTTCCGGGATTAACGAATTTAGGAAGTTGTTTATTATAAGCAGCATCTGGTAAAAAAGTATTCTCGGCTTTACTTATAGAACTTACTTTTCCAGCCTTAGCAGGGACTGGAAGAGCACCTGTTACAAAATTAAACATACCGTCTAAAAATGATTGATCTTCTTCATATTTAGCTTGAAATATTGAAACAAGCAACGCTTTTGCCCAAGCCGCATCTTTCTCATTGTTTAATTGTGGGTAATCGCTCGTCATTGTAGCTACACCAAACCAAAATTTAAAATCATTATTGTCGTCATTCCGTGCCCCTGGAATAAAAGATTTTGCCTGAGTACCTAGTTTCGACCGTACTTGCCAGTATACATCGTTTCCATACTTTCGAGCATTATCGATGTTAATTCCCACCAGGTAACCCTCTAAAACATGCCCACTAGGATCAACATACTTCAAAGGATTATTACTCACATACGTATACAAATTCAAACTCAGCGGGTTATCCAACTGCCCTTCATACGTATCCTAATTTATAAAGCGCTCCGTGCAAAATAAAAAGACAGGGTCTGCTCCCCGCCTTAGCTAGTCTGACTTTTGATGTTGGTGT
>NZ_LMXH01000001.1:676828-681542 GCF_001541095.1 Paenibacillus sp. FJAT-26967 | reverse complement strand
TGATTGGGGATGGTTCGGCTGTTTGCTTCCTCTCTTCACCCCGATCTGCCGACAGGCAAGCTGGTAGAAAAGCTGATGCAATTGCCTGTTTCCTTGTCCGCACTTGTGATTGGTATGTTTATCTCCTGAGCCGATTACAACAGGAGCAATACCTGCGTAGCGGGCTAATTTGTTACTGCTGCTGAATCGTGAAATGGACCCAATCTCCGCAAGAAATTAGCTGCCGTTACCGTATCAATACCATACATGGTTTCTAGCCTATAGCCTGTTTGTGGAAGCAGCATCGCTAACCTTTGTTCAAGAGATTCCAATTCGTTCTTACATGACTGGATTCGCCTAATGGTGCTTTGGATGATACAATCCCGCTCTTCCTGATAGTCTCGTTTGGTTGCTCCATCTGAATGAATCAGTTTCAGGATTTTTTCTGCCGTTTTGAAGGAACAAGCATAGTTACTCGGCTTTAGCAGGAATAACCTTAATTCATCTACCGAGGTATAGGATGACGCTTAACAGGAATCAGTACGGAGGTTTACAATGATTATTAAAATTCGTCTAAGAGAAATCCTTGCTGAACGAGGTATTTCACAAAGGCAGTTTGCACTATCCATGAATATGCGAATAGCAACCATCAATCACCTTTGTTCTGACCAGGTAGATCGCGTATACATTCGGACATTGGAGCAAATCTGCGAGGCACTGCAAATTGATATCAGCGAATTAATCGTTTCCCAACAAGAGGAATAAAGTCCTATCGCCTTCCCCCTAACCTACCCCTATTTCCAGAAGAGCTTAGGGGACCAGGGTGAAATAGATCTGCTTACTTGATGTAAATAACCCCCCCCTTGATAAAAGAACCATCTGAACGCCTTTTATCGAGAAAAGTGGTCCTTTACTCCTTCTTTCATTCTTTTCTTCTCTATTGCTTGTCATTCCTCCAATTTTATAATTCATCGTTGTTGGTATCTCTAAAGCTTATTCTTGCTGGATTTTACCGTTTTTTCGTCCGATTTGTATCGCTATCGCATCGTAACAAAACGATCCCAGCATACCACTTCTTAACCCAATTTGGCATAATCTATATGTAATTCAAGCTTCTCTTGTTTCCTTGGAAGAGGAATGCCCTTGACTAAATTTTTCCGATTGGCATATGTAGCGGCTGTATAAAATTGTTTTAACACGCCTTCTGGCAGCTTTTGATGAAGCACTTGGAAACCAAGCACAGTCTCTATCTGAGAAATTTTGTACGACTGCGATTTTAACCAAGCAAGATTAATCCCATCCGGCTCATTCGGGAAAATGATTTGCTTCATAACTTTTCGGGTTATCTCCGTAAAAACATCGATCTTTAGAAGATCAATTACTCGCTTACGTCTCGAAAATTTTGTCCAATCATGATGACTTGGACGTATCTCCATCCGAAGAAGCCCATCCGCTTGCTCTATGATCTCTTTACTCTCTTTTTTATGTATAACTTCTTTTTGCTTATTGTAAAAAATAATCTGACTGCTCTTGTTTTTAAAAGCTACCGTCTCCAAATACCCCGTAACCACAGTCTTCTTGAATGAAATTTGAAGCCTGCTTAATCGGTTTAAATAGTCGTCGATTTGTCCAACTACTGCAAAGTTCCAGCAGACATCCAGCCTGTTATGATATAAATACCAATCTTCAGGCCGAAGAGGTACCCCGAATAATTCGAATAACCTCTCGTGTAGTCGTTGGAAAAATACAATGATGTCCTTCTCCTGTAGAAGCTTGACGTTATTACCGTAAAGAAATTTAGGAATAGAGACTTGAACAATTAAACTTTGACTCCATTCCTGGTAATTGATATATGGAATCTTCTCATCATGCAGAACAAACGAACGTCTGCGTAACCTCATTTCTTCATCCAAAAACGTTTTAATAACGGGCTTTAAGCTATTCCAATTTTCAAAAGCAATAGAAACATAACTGGCTTTCATGACTATCGTATCGAACATTCAATTCCCCTTGAGTTAAATAACTTCTAAAATTTTAGATGAGATTAGACATGTTATAAGAAACTGTGATGTCATAATTCGTTTTTGCTTCGAATCAAATCATGTTTCCTCACAAAATCGTGAAGGTCATCATCCATTAAGCTCTGTTCTCGCATAAATTGCTCATGTTCTATTTTAAAATGATTAAAATAGTTTAATAACATACGAAGTGCGGAAGCTCTCTTTTTTTGCTGATCCACCCAGGTCTCTTTTCTCTCATCGCTCCATCCTTCGGGCGAAGTTTCCATAAAAAAACTAGACAGCTCTTGTAAAATCCACAAATAATTTTTATCCCCAAAGAATTCAGGATTATAAAGTTCACTATAAAGGCTGGATCTTAGTTGCAAAATCACAGTCTCTATCGCGTACTCTCTTTGCAGTAAACGCCTTTCATCTTCATAAGGATCAATCCATTTCATTACCTTATGCTTATTTCCATCGTCATCTACAATAAAGTCTGGCATTTTAAAAGCTTCCTTATTGGAAAGCCTTCTTAAATAATCCAACTGTATCTCAATTTTTTCAACTTCATTTAGTTCTTTTTGAAAATACTCTTCCTCTATTTGGAACATTTTTGATAAGGTTTCTAGCTTTGCTTTAGGGATAGGCCTTTTTTTGCTCATCCACCCCATGACAGTAGGCGGTGTAATTTCTAATTTCTCAGCTAATTTTTTAAAAGTACCATTGTATACTTTTACGATGTATTCAAGTCCAATGATAAGAATCCCTCCATAAAAGACTAATCAATTAGGCATCTTTAATATATCACTTGCCTAATTAGTTAGTCAACATAAATAAAAACAAACCACAACACGAGTTTTCGTATTGTGGTTCAAAATGTTTAAAAATTTTCTTTTAGCTTTGACTTTGCTTTGTTATAGAGCCCCTCCTTTCTTTTTTTATCTGCTGATGTCACTATCGGTAAAATTAATTGATTTAAACCTTCGACGGATACTGCATTGCTTTCAAGTGCAAAATCAAGAATATGATACGCCCTTAGATTAAGTAGTTCTATAACCTCGTCCTTAGTTAATTTATTATCCCTTACTATATACGAACGATATTTATATAAAATCGATTCTTTTAAAAATGTTTTACTTTTTACATTGTCTTCTATCTTAACTAATTGCTCATTTGTAATTCTAAAAGTTTTTAAAAGTTCTATGATTAGGCTTTCTAAGGCTAAATATCTAGTAACCTCATATACACTAAGTAGATCCTTAAGGAAATCATCTCCTACTATTGAAGATTCAACAAGAAGTCTTTGTTTAAAATAATGCCAAGTTATATGTTCTTTTGCTTGAGAATTAATATCTATCTCACCGATAGTCTCGTAAAGTCCAACCAGTGCTTCAGTTGACAATAGACAGTGTAATTCTAGTTGTTCGCCAATTGATAAAACGGCCATAGCTTCATTAATTTTACGAAGAAGTGAATTCTTATCTAAAGACTTTTGCTCAAAAATTGAATTAATGGTTGTAATATGATCACTCATTCTGTCACCACCTCTATACGTTTAGGGCTTGTATTTATCTGGATTGTTACTACGATACCATCGCATAATTCTACCAACTGAACTTCTGATTTGTCCTCTATACATCTCAACCATTCTTGCCTGATCCTTATTCAATTTAGGTTCTCCATCAAGTGGCTTTCCATTTTGCCCTACTCTTACTACGTTACCATCACCATCGATCACATGAACATGTGGAGGGCCATGGTCACCTGAACGGTAGTAATGTTCAATATATCCATATCTCGTCTTTTCTCCAATAGATTTATCTGGTAGGTCCGCGGCATAAGCTTTAGGTGAAACAAAATCTATAATACTATCAAGAATTCCTTCACTCTCTTCAGGCAGAGCAACTTTTAATTTTACCCCAACAGCAATTGCACCATTCAATATAAAACTAGCTACTCCTATAGAACAATCACTGTAACTACATGCGTTATTCCTCCATTTATCATTAGCATGCTCAAGCATTTTCTGTTTAGCTTGGACATTCTCTACACAGGAAGTACTTTTGCAACTTTGTTTATACTGTTGTAAATCCGACCATAAAGAAGAGCTTTTCATTACTTCCGTTCTAACTGCGTCAATAAGTTGGTCGTCTAAACCACTAGCCGAATCAACATAACATCCAGAATCCACACCTGCAACACAATGCCCACTAGGATCTGTATACTTCAACGGATTATTTAACACATACGTATACAAATTCAAGCTCAGCGGATTATCCAACTGCCCTTCATACGTATCCTCATTAATAAATCGCCCCATACTCGGATCATACCAGCGGGCACGAAGGTACTGAAGCTTCACACTTTCATCCCAATATTCCCCGCTATAAAGGAACGGATTGTCTACCCCTTTGAGTATTGTGGTTGGATTCCCCCATAGATCATAGGCGTACTGATTAATTACATTCCCGTTTGCATCTCTGAGCTCTACAACATCTCCATGTCCGTTATGAACATAGTATGCTTTACTGCCCGTTGCATCAACCCGGGCTACCAATTGATTCCCACGCAGGTAACTGGCTTTATGAGCGGCCACCCCATTTGTGACTACACCTTCGGCAATCATCTGATCGCCGTCATAATAATAACGGGTTGTAATTCCGTTCTCTGTCCGCTCTGTCAGCAGGTTATCGCCATTGTACTTGTAGTTCACATGGCTTGATCCGTCCAGCTGT
>NZ_LMXH01000001.1:551139-676508 GCF_001541095.1 Paenibacillus sp. FJAT-26967 | reverse complement strand
TCATAATAATAACGGGTTGTAATTCCGTTCTCTGTCCGCTCTGTCAGCAGGTTATCGCCATTGTACTTGTAGTTCACATGGCTTGATCCGTCCAGCTGTACGGCATTCAGCCGGTTCCGATTGTCATACGTGTAGCTCGTATCTACGGGTGTTATAGGCTTGTCGCTTTCCATGGTAAGCCGATTGCCCCGATTATCATAGCTGTAATTTTCGTTGTATTCCGATGAAGTAGCAATCCGGTTTAAAGCATCATACGAAAAGGATTGGGTGACTCCATTCTCCACTTTACTTGTTTGGTTAGCATGAAGGTCATAGCCATAAGAGAAGGACTGAACCGCTGTTCCTGATTTGGCTTGGGTTAACCCAGTCAGATTTACACCTTCATAGGTAAATGCAGCCTGGACCCCATTCTTCGCTTGTGTGGCAGACAGTAATCCATTCTTTTTATATTGATACGCAGCATCCCAATCAGCCGGCTCCGTACCGACCGCGGTTATCCGGTTCTGTACATCATACTGATAATTGGTGACGACACCGAATGGATCGGTCATCTTCGTGCGTTTTCCTTGCGGGTCGTAGGCATATTGCAGGGTCCGTTGATCCGGATATTTGACCTGCGTCAGCCAACCGGTTGAGGGCTCGTAGGTATAATTCGTTGTACCGGTCCCATCCTGCATAGACAAGCGGCGGCCGGCCGCATCATACGAGAAGGCTATTCTTTCATCCGTCGTCTCGCTTGCCGTGAGCAGATTGACTGCATTGTACGTGAAGGTGTGCGCATTTCCCTTCCGATCGATACTTTTTGTTACATTGCTGTTTGGATCATAAAAGTAAGTTTCAATCTGACCCAGCGGATCTGTTTCTTGAATCACTCTTCCCATCTGGTCGTAGCTTTTCAACTTTTTGTTACGATCGGGATACTCAATTTGGGTCAAGTTGCTCGCTTTGCTATACGTGTAGCGTGTTGTATTGGCCTTCGCATCCGTGACGGATACCAGCCTGCCCATAGCGTCATAGCTGTACTGCGTAGTTTGTACATCTCCGGCGCTGCTTCCTGCCCCATCACTCATGGTGAGTACTTTGCCTGCAGCATCGTAAGTAAACCGGACCGAACCGGTTAAAGCCCCGGCTGCACTAAAAATATCCCGCGCTGTGGCCCGGCCGAGCAAATCATAAGTTTCTTCGGCTCGATTGTTCTCGCCATCTTTGCTGATCACTTTACGGTGAATATCGTCATAAGAGACGGTTGATCTCGCCTGCTCTGCTCCAGGGTAGGTGGTCGCAATCAGCCGATCCCATTTGTCATACTCATAAGTCGTGCGGTTACCTGCCCCGTCCTGACTCCAAGTCTGGCGGCCATACGCATCATAACCGAACTCTTGTGAGGCTTTTCCGCTGAGGCCGGTCTTTATTTTCCACCCCAGTGGATTCCACTTCGTAATCTGTGTGACTCCTGTTGGATCTACGGTGGTGATTTCATTCGCTGCATCGTTATAGGTATACGTATACGTGCTTGAATCCGGCTGGGTTACTTTGGTGGCTCGGCCTAATACATCGTACTCGTAACTAGTCATAAAGCCTTTGCCGTCTGTAAACTTCGTCATAGCACCTGTAGCCGGGTTATACTCGAACCGCTGAGTCACCGTCGTGTTTTGTTTGGCTGCATCCGTAACTTGTACGGATTGCTCGGTCGGAAATGCGGATTGGTATTGAGTGCTGTACCCATTGGTAACGACAATATCCTGCGCGTCGTCTTTAATGGTAATGCGTGTAGGGTTACCGAAAGCATCATACGTATAACTCGTGTGGGCTTGCAGGGCACCTGCCGCATTGTTCTCTTTTANGCGCGTCGTCTTTAATGGTAATGCGTGTAGGGTTACCGAAAGCATCATACGTATAACTCGTGTGGGCTTGCAGGGCACCTGCCGCATTGTTCTCTTTTATCCGTACTTCCTTAACTCCATGGGTCACCGGATAACGTTCCAGTTCCATGTAGCTGTTTAGCCCGCTCGTAGCCGGTGCTGTTACACTGCTGAGCAAATGAGTGGCTGCATCATACTGATACGTGCTCACCGTATTAGCAGGATCCGTCTCTGTGAGCACATTCCCGTATTCATCATACGTACGCTGGCTCACTTGTTCCGTCGAGCCGGAGGAACCCTGCACCGTCTTCGTGGTGGTTTTCGTTGGAGACGGCCAGCGGTTTGTCCGGTTGTACTCCATGGCCGTGGTCGTTTGCGTCACACCATCGTCTTGTTTAATCTGGGTGTTATAGAAGACTTCCGGTGTATTGTCGTCGATATAGACTTTGTCGTAGCTGTACGTCGTTTGGGTTCTACCGTTGTTGATGGTGGTAGCGAAGGATGAGTTCGCCTTTTGAACCGATCCGCCGTCACCTTGATAGGTGTAATCGATATGATTGGATTTGCTTACACTGGCATCGGTGTATGTGATTACATCTTCACGCGATTTTACACGGTAAACCGTTTCGGAAGCAGTGGTGCCTAAACTGCGGTTATAGGAATCATAACTGAAATCAGTGCGTGCGTTTGTCGGGTGATACACCTGCTTCAACAGGGCTACGTAATTATCTTTTTTCTTGTAGGAACCGACAAGATCAAAAGGGGCTGAAGCAACCTCGTATACATATTGCGTTTTGCGACCAGCAGGGTCAGTTACTTGAGATAGCAGCTCTTTATTTCCTTGCGGATCTTTCGTTTTTTCATATGTTACTGTGCGATCCCCTTGACTAAGAGTTACTTCTGAACTTGAGTACTGGATTTTAATTTCATTTTGTAACGCGTCTTTAATTTTGGTTAAAACCGTTCCGTAACGTGAAACGTAAGAATATTCGAATTGAATGTTGTTTTGGTATGAATCTGATATTTGCAGCAGCTTGCCTTCTGAACTGAAGTACTGCTTTTGACCATCCAAAGCAGTAAGAACATAGGAGGAAGTTAAATCGTTTACGGTGACTGAGCCATCATAGGTTAACTTCAGATCTTTCCAAGGGTAGCCTTTTATATGGAGTCCGTCTAACTCGTATGTCGAACCTCCGAATAGAGTAATGTATTTCTTGTTGTCGCTTTTGGTCTCTATATAGGGAATATCCCAGCTCCAGCCCTTACCGATCGGGAATCTTTTCTCTTGACTCATCTCGCTGACTTGATTGCCGTAGGCATATTTAAATTCGCCGCAATTTCCATAATTATCCGTATAATAACAGACCGGCTTCTTACTATTTGGATATTCTTCCACCTTTCCTGTGGTATAGGCTTTAGCCATAAGAGGAGTGCCGCTAAGATATAGATCATCCTTTATCATGAATAGCGAAGCATCCGGGTTAGCTGGATCAAATTTATACGTATGTTCAAGTTCTTCACGGAATTGATTGTTAAAATCTTCTATAGGGGCCCGATTCAAAGGATAGGACCAGTAAGTATATTGGCCGTTAAATTGTACAAAGGAATGATACAACCATGAAAAATAGTACGGCTGAAAGTAAAAATCCGACGCACTTCCATGCGTAACAAGGTCACCCGAATACTTATAAAAGAGTTTTGCAGTCAGTTTCGGATAATATATGACCTCAAAAACGTTATCATGGATAACTTCTTTGTTGTAATAGATTGCATCTGAGCTATTGTAATTGCGGTTGAGAGTAAAAGACATCCCGTTGCGACCCGGCAGCGACATATCTGTCGATTGCATTTGTAAAGTACCATTGATAGTAGACACGTTATCATTAATTGAACCCCCATAAGGAGCACGATCAGTATTCATGTTCAACCGCTTTACAGCAAATTCATCATAACTCTGCGGAAATTTATCCGAAGAAGCAGCCCGGGAACTCAACATACCATATACAGAACCGGTTACCGAATAGATGTCTTCCGTTACAGAAGCCGGATAAAACCGGGATGGATCCGTGATGTTCGACTCTCTCGAGGACTCGACGTATGTGCCGGCTTCCTCATCGATCGACGGGGGCTGCGGCGCTGGTTGATCTTTTCTCTCTTCAAATCGTTCGGCCGAATAATCCATCTGTTTTAATCTTTCTTCAACAGCGGGATTCATTTGAGCCAGAGTTTCTCCCAATGGCTGGGAGGCTTTCTGCGCGAGAGCGGCTTGAATCTCTACCAGAGAATAGCCTTTGTTAAGCTCCGCCAATAAAGCCGTTGCTGGCACTTGGTACTTACGGCTTAACCCTTCGATCGTCAGCACATCTTGATTCTTTTGTGATAAGCGGATCGTTTCGTTCTTATCCTTACTGGCATATGTGATGCTGTGTAAGGGCGCAACTAATTGAATGAACAGGCAGCATAAGAGCAAATAATTTACTTTCTTTTTCATGAAGACTTCACCAATCCTTATATTTGGTAGAGTTTCTTATCAAATTGCCATAAATTAATAAAACTATTGGAAGGAATGAAGACTTGAGAGATGAGACTCCCAAGTGTTAAAATCACTCCTTACGCGATACAATTACTGAATTTTAATTAGATTACCGTTGCTGTCATAGATGTAATCTTGTATAACACCGGTTAATAGTATTCTCACGAAATCTAAGCGACCGTTTGTATCGTAAACATACTCTTTTAGGACAGATCCAGGACTTTCGGTCATCCCCTTACTCACAATTCTTTCTGGAATATTATCATTTTCATTGAACTTTTCAAAACTGTAGGCAGTTTTGGTGAGTTCCTTATGAGCCGTAGTGATAAAGCTCATTTTACCTACTTTGTAAGATAATCCATCTGTTGAATATTTATATACAGTGCGATCAGTAATAGCCTCGTTACCGTTTGTATATCTCGTTACATTTTGCTTGGATTTTAACCTATACACTTTCTCTTTTGCATTTGGTCCCAAAACTCGTGTAAAGTCCTCATATTCATAATGTTTACGTATGCCATCGTGCTGATACACCTGTGTAATTAGTGCTACGAAGTTTGTTTTCATATCTTGCGCACCAACTAAATCAAATGGTACTTCTTTAATATTATATACATACTGAGTTCTATTTCCTGATACATCCGTAACTTGTGCTAGTAACTCTTTATTTCCTTGAGGATCTTTAATTTTGTCATATGTAACAACCTGAGTCCCCTTTGTTATTGTTACTTTCGCTCCCGAATATCCGATGACAATTTCATCGCCACTACTACCTTTTATTTTACTTATCACTTGTCCATATGGTGCTACATTCTGATATTCAAATTGGATTGAATTAAGACTTGAATTTGATATTTGGATCAGTTGTCCATCTTTAGAGAAATATTGCTTTTTTCCATCAGTACTTTTAAGCGCATAACTAGACATTATATTACCTACATTAACTGTTGAATCATTCTCAAAAGTAAACTTGTTATCAATGTCCCCTTTTAGGGTGCTACCTACTACTTCATATGTAACTCCATCTTGCAAACGGATGAATTTTTTTTCATCAATAGTCTCAATATATGGTATGTTCCATCTCCATCCTTTTCCTATAGGAAATCTGTTCTCATTTGCATCTTTTTTTAGGGTATTATCATGCATTAATGTATTACCATACTCGGGCACTAACGATGGATCTGCTTTAACCTCTCCGGTCGTAAAAGCTTTGGCTATTAATTCCGTACCATTAAGCTGAATAGAATTATTAGTTATAAAAGGTATGCTATCATTCGACAATGGATTTTGATATTTCCAAATTCGAGAAAATGCTTCACTAGTTTTGTTATTGAATTCCTCAACAATTGGATATGTAGTTGGAAAGTTCCAATACGTATACTTCCCTCCAAATTGTAAAAAAGATCTATAAGGCGAAAAAAAGAAGTTGGATCCACTTCCAAAATAATTATCCACAGGCATATTATTGTATTTATAGTATAATTTTACCGACAAACCAGGATAGTATCTGACCTTGTAAGAATATCCCGAATAAATATCTTTCTCAGAGTACATTGACTCCGCGCTATCATATTGTCGCTCCAGGGTAAATGATAAGCTATCCTGTTCTTTAAGTGTCATATCTGGAACTTGAAGTTGTAAAGCTCCACTAATCATGGAAGCTCCTTCAAAGTTCGAAGCTGCCGAATAGGTTGCCCTGTCTGCTTTAGTACGTATTCTATTTAAAGTAACTTGAATCGGATCGCTCGAAGAGGTAGAGTTTGCAGCAAATTTTTCATTTAATAAAGGCACTGGTAAATTACTATCTATGATACTCGTTTTTTCATTTAGCATTTCAACGAAACCGCTATCTTGATGCGTGAAATTTTCAACTAAAGATTGAATTTTTGTTGAATTTGATTCATTCAAATAACCATTAGATTCTACTGGAGAATAGTCCATATCTTTTAAGCTCTTAAGAATGTTAGGATTGACCTCATGTAATCTCTCTCCTAAAGTTTCCCCGGATTGTTGAATATATTGTAAGGATGTAATAATTTCTGTTAATGTATATCCTTTGTTTAATTCTTGCAATAGATCGATTACAGAAGTTTTATATCTTTCACTAATCTTTTGAATTGATATAATTTCCTCTTCCTTTATTTCATTATTGTCTAATAATGATGATGAGTAAGCATGCACTTTAATAGTAAAAGTAGAACATAAAATGACTGCTAAAAAGATAATAATAGGTGAATAAATTAATTTTTTCATAAAAATGCTCCTTCACTTAGTACGTATAAAAATTAATCACAGGATTGTTTGTACACTAACATTTACTTCGCGAGCGAATTATAAACATATAAACCATCCTTTCCCCTTTTTATCCTTATTATCATTCCAAATGTTGTTATTTACAATATTTTTTTATAAAAAGTGGAAAGACTTTATATCATTGCTCTTTACCATGGAGCTGTAGAACATGAAATCAGAAATGCGAGTAAGTTCCAAACGACTCTTAAAAAGAATGTCTACGAAATAAGAGACTTCTTGCCAACGGTGGACCTTATTTATGAGCCTAGAGACTCTGTTGGGTCTATCACACAAACACCCGAATTTCCGAAAGCCTCCGGGGACGGCTCCTTCATGATCTTTTGGTCAAGTGACAACCAGTTTCTATCACCTTGGGTCCCTTAGAGAGACCGGCTGCCGGTTCAGGTGATGCGGAAGTAAAGTTAACCGCTGCTGTTATTCACGGTGCACTCTCCGCTACTACAGAGATCAAGGTTACGGTAAGACAGTATGAATCCAAAGTCACTCTGGTACAAAGTCTTCGTCCGGATCTTGTGCTCGTACAATTCGACTATCCTGTTATTTCTATCGATCTATACCGTTCCGGGAAAAGTAAAGTACCTTGAGCCCCTCTTTTACAATTCGGAGACAGGCACTTACAGGCTTGCATGGGTATCCGATTATTCGTCTGGCAACCCGGACTCTATGACTTACAATGTTTATGTTAACCATGTTTTGTATTCAACAGTCGGCCTGCAAAACTTACTGGAAATTCCAGTAAAGCCCGGTGAATCCTACACGTTCGAAGTTGAAGCCTGCAATGATATAGGCTGTAATCCCGAACGTACGCAAACAACCTACACGGTGCCTTATTCTCTGGATATCGAAAGTCTGCATCCCTACAATTCCGTAACCGGGGAAGTTTATGGTCAGCTTCAGACTGATAACCAAATACCTGTTGGTTACTTGCTGGATTCAGCCCCTGCAACTTCAGATTCTATCCTGATCAAGTTGAAGTATAAGCCTTCTAGTATAGTACCGGCTGGCAGTCATCTTGATTATTCGAATGTGCTCGTAACAAAGCTTTATGAACCTAGTAAAATCCTAAATCAAACCATCCTACTAAACGGAGAGAGTTTTCTCGTGATTAAACTTCCCCAGCAGCCGCTTGGGAAGTTTACAATTAGCGGGATCCACTATACGCACTCCGGCACAATTCACTCGGTAACTCCTGTATGGTTTAACTTAAAATAATTCGTATAAAACAAAGCTCGCCAATTACCCGTTACGGGCAACTGGCGAGCTTTGTTGGTTCTATCTAGTCTTTCGCTTGTTAATCATTTCACTGACTGTGACGAAGCGGAGTCCTTGCTCTCTTAACTGCGGAACCGCTATCCGGATCGTTTCGATTGTCTGGTCCCGATGACCGCCTCCATCGTGCAGAAGGATAACCGATCCCCTCACGGTATTATTCATGACCCGTTGGACGAGAATATCAACGCCGGGAAGCTCCCAATCTCTAACATAAAGGTTATGACTCCACACTACAAATTCATAACCCAGTTTCTTAATAACATCTACAGTTTGTAAAGTATACTTCCCGTAAGGCGGACGAAAGAGCACCGTTTTTTTACCTGTAATTTCGAAAATATGATGTTCTGTTTTCTTGACTTCAGATTTAATTTGCTCTGGAGTAAGATATCTTAAATCCGGGTGAGCGAAGGTATGATTCCCGATTTCGTGGCCTTCCTCAGCCATTTGTTTTATGATTTCGGGATGCTTTATTACGAACTCCCCTACCACAAAAAAAGTTGCTTTTGAGTTATTTTGCCTCAACAATTCAAGAATGGTCAAAGTGTGCCTGCAATCCGGACCATCATCAAAGGTTAAGCAAGCATACGGCTCGACAAGATCAAGGCTGCGGAAGTCAAAAACTACTCCTTCAACACGCTTATTCTTAGTAATCATAAAATCTTCTCCTTGGTTCTATGGAGTGAAAGGAGTGAGTACCGGCACATCTTCTGTCTAGTAAAAATCCAGCTCAATTTGTTTGATCGTACGGGTCTTCCTGAATGGAAGCAAATTAATCAGATATAAGAATTTATCTTTGCTGCATCCATATCTCATCGATAATAAACAAAAGTAAACAGACTTCCAGAAATCATCCCTGTTAATATAACTCAATGTCAAATATTTCTTGGCAATAGCTCCATCGATCGTTTTAAAGCATTGTTTCTTGTCCTTGATCCTTTTGCTTTGCTGCACGCGCTTCCTGATCATCAAACGAATTTGATTGGAGTTGATGCCGGAGTCTGTGATTTTATCGCACAACGCCTTATCTTTGCAGAGGCTCTCGATATCAACTTTGCTTCGGTCGAAAAAGTTATACAGGCTGTCCGGTGTTTGGTGATACAGGAAATGATAATTATTGATGAGCGCGATTTTACTTTCCGCAAAAAAACGGATAAAAAATTCTGTATCCTCTCCCGTAAAGTACTTCTCATTCAACATCCCGACTCTATTCAGAGATTGTCTTTGTATCACCATCGTATTAATGTGATAGAACCAGCCGTCATCCGTAGCATAATGCTCAAAAAACCGTTCATCAAATATAATGGCATTTTTGTAAGTTTCAAAGAGACTTGCTTTTTGTTTTAAATTATTCTGCGTGTGTAAAGGATCAAATACCCGGATCTCTCTTTCACCGTGTTTTTCAATCCACAAAGAAAAACAAACCTCAGCATCCTTTGTCTCCAAAATCTCTATGCTATCCAGTAAATGATGTTCCAGCCACTCATCATCCGAATCCAGAAAAGCAATGTATTCGCCTTCCGAATGAATGATGCCGCAATTTCTCGCGCCTGAAGGTCCTTTCGAGCGATCATTGGCAATGTACTTAATTCTGCTGTCCTTTTGTGAATAGCTTTCAATTAATTGTTTAGTATTATCCTGACTGCCGTCATCTACAATAAACAGCTCCCAGTTGGAGTATGTCTGTTTGAGTACAGATGCAATGGGGCGGTGCAGCAAGTCTGCCCTGTTGTAGGTTGGAATTATGATGCTGACAAGTTTAGAACGTATCAAGTAATTCACCCCTTAATTGTTTACATAATAAATATATTTACTAGTGGATAATAACTCATGTCACAACTATTCCTAATCAATTAACGTGAGGGCTTTCTAGCTTCATCTTCTTTCGGTTTATCGGGCCATGTATTCCCTCCAAAATTTTATTGAGCCGTACATAATTTTACTTTAATTTATTTTTTTGCCTGATATAATATATCTATCTAATTCGTGAGAAGTCTGTATTAATATGCTTCAAGACCTATAATACAAATTACTTTGGGCAGCACTTATAACCTAATAATATACAGATCATTTAAATATGTAAATAATTTCTTACTGTTTAATTTTTATAGTCTTTTTTTAAAATTATGGTTATCATAGATGCCACTTTTTCTTAATAATGATCAAAGATTTTCTCCAAAAAAAGACTAGCACAGCTTGTCATGAAAGGAGTTTTTATATTGGACGCTCTATTTTTAAGAAAGAACTATTTGAACTGCGTAAAAATCGAACTCGTCGAACATTTAATTCATCATGGAGAAGCTTTTTATCAATTGTTCTATAACAGTTATGAGAATACGAATAAGATTTATGAAAATATCATTGTTCAGAACAAAGGGTTTTGGAATTATCCTTCAGAGAGTTTGAATAACGAAGATTTGTTTGAAACAGGAATTTTAGCCATTCCATGTGAAGTACAAGACCGTTACCAGACGGAGGCATTTATACGTTCTAATTTACAACAAGGGAACATTCTTTTTTTCGGAATTGAACCCCGTTGCTTACCTGGATTTGACCTGCTCGCGCCAGATTCCAAGCACTCTGTTATGATCGAAGAATGGAATGAGTCAGAGGATACGTACAAACTGAATGATGCCAGTAAATTCGTTGGTAAGTGGATAGATCGGGGAAGAATACTTGATATTATGGAAGAACTTAACTCTCCGCTATTTGCTGTAGATTTCAAAAAATTCCATGTCTCAGATAATGTAAGGAAAACGTACCAGGAGCGTGCTGAAGAACGGATTAAACGTCATGCGGACGACTTTTCTTTTTACCAGTCTTTTATTGATTCTATAGCTGATTTCAAGAATAAATCGATTACAGAAATGGAAGAATCTCTGGGTGCATGGAGGCAAGCTTTTCAAATTATTGCCGGGTCCAGATATAACTTCAGCCGCTATGTCCAGCACCTTCACTCTGCCAGTTCCGTTTCTTCTCATTTATACTTAAGCGATCTGATTTTGCATTGCTCTGATTTAGCTGAGAGCATTAAAAATTCCTTACTAAAACAAGAATTGCTTCTCAAAATGTATCCCGAAAATGTTCTTTTTGATGATATCGTCGTAAAATCCCTGATTTTAAAAGACTTTGAAATTCTAACCTTAAAAAGAATAAAAAAGTTTTTCGCTCCCAACGATTCATCAGAAGACTTCCCGACATTTAATATAAAGCTTTCCAATCCACAAAAAATCACGCTGCTGGATAAAAAACCAAGCAGTGCGACTTTAACGTGGAACGGCTCACCTAAAGAACAATTTGTTATTGCCTACGAACTATCCGTGAATAACCAGATATGTACTACCAAAGTACCTTACTTCACTTTAAGAGACCTGAAACCCGGGACAACCTACGAAATAAACATAAAAGCCATAAACGCATACGGAGAGAAGTCTATTCCCGGCACAGATATCAGTATTACTACTGAAACTTACGGCATTGACCTGGATAAAGCTCTCTACAGGCCTACTACCGCTTCTTCTTATGAGGATGATAACCTGGATCAAAATTACCAGCCCTCTAACGCCGTTGATGGCAATGCTAATACCAGATGGAGCAGTCTCTACTCAGAGCCCCAATGGATATCAGTCGATATGGGGGCTATAACGGATATCGAATCCGTAACTCTAAGATGGGAAGGAGCCTACGCCAAAGCATACCGGCTGCAGGTATCTACCGATGGACACACCTGGTCTGACATTTACGAGAATAGAACAGGCTCAGGAGGAACAGAAGTTATTGAAGCGGCTGGAAGGGGAAGATTTTTGAGAGTAAATTGCCTGGAAAGAGCTACTGAATACGGCTTCTCCTTGTGGCAAATAGCCATCAAAAGCAGGGCGGACAGTAAAGCCGAATCTGAAACAAAAATTCCGGCCGATAGCAAATTATAAACGCAAAGAAGGCAGAGCGGATTAGGCCCTGCCTTCTTTGCATTTACCTGCTGCTATTGAAGCTCGAAAAGCAACCATGTAATTTTTGCCGCTTGCTCCCGTGTGGCCGTCTCCTGTGGTGCAAAACGACGATCCTCTATCCCGCTGATCACCCCTCCATGATAGAGGTCCTCCACAGCCTCGCGCGCATAGCTGCTCGTTGCGTCCTGATCTTCAAATGGACTGCTGCCATTCTTCTCAGGAAGCTCAATTCCCGCGGCCTGCAAAGTTCGGTGCGCAATGACGGCCATATCCTCTCTTGTAATTTTCTGACCCGGTCCGAATTCCGAATCACTTATACCAGACACGATGCCGTGCTTCTTAGCGGACGCGACTGTCCGGTAGTACCAGTCTTTTTCGTGTACATCAGTGAAATCGGCATCACTTTGCTCATCGATTAAATCAAAAGCTTCCATCATCAGCTTCAGGAACTCAGCCCGTGTCACATTCTCTTCCGGAGAAAAGAGAGCATCGGTTCTGCCCGTAATAATTCCACGGACAGCAAGCCGATTAACGTAAGAACTGGACCACCGTTCTTCGCTTACATCCGTGAAGTTTACTTCCGCCTGTTTAATTATAAAGGAACTAAATTCACCGGTAACCAAAGTCACTCGCTTCTTCTCTGCGTCGTAACTGAAATGTTTGACTACCCGCAGCTGGCCGTCCTCATCCAACAGATAAGCGGCGAGCTTCGAAGGGTCTTCAGATTCATGCAGACGATAATTCATAGAAATCTCCACGGCTTTGCGGTCCTTGAAACTCGTGATGCTGCTGCCATCTGCATAAAGCTTGACATGATAGACGGGGCGGCCTCCCGCCTGCCCGGCTGTGACCGGGTCCAGGCTGCCTGCATCTGTCTTTGCGAACTCCATGCTAAGAGCAGCTCCCGTATATTCTTGGAGCGCATCGACTCGCAGAGTCACGTCGGCGAAACCGGTGCCGATTGTAAGTTTGGAGATGCCTTGCTTCACAGCGACATCCACAGTGGAAGATGGAAGCTGAAGAGTAATCTTACCCTCCTCTGCGGCATCCTTCAGCCGTATGAGAAGCGTATCCATTCCCGAAGCGGACGCCCGCGCAGCCGCTTTGGAATACGATTCTTCCTTCACCTCATACTCCGCTGTACCTCCCTGTGATTTTACAGGAGCCTCCACTATCACTCCGTCTTCCGGCTGCTCTTCGCCGGGTAAGCTCGGGCTTCCTCCGCCGCCTGGTGAGCCGGGTCCGCCGGGATTATTCGGTTCTGAAGGCCCCGTACCAGATCCGGATCCTTCAATCACCAGTTGAATAACATTCGATTGTACGGTGTTTCCACCTAGAGCGACAGTTGCCCGGATATCCACACGCCCCGGCTTCATAGCCTTGACTACCCCCTGATCAATTACAGCCAATTCCGTATCGCTCACTGTATAAGAAACGGAAGCCCCTGCCATTTCTGCTGTGCTCCGGTTCTTTTCCAAGAGACCCTTCAACGTAACGGGCTGCTCTTCACCGGTTCGAAGCGTGGTCTTCGGTACAGACAACTCTGCCCCCGTCAGTTTCAGAACAAGCTCTGGTATCGTGTATTTATATAGATTGATCCCATCTGCGGAATATAAGTAGAAATGTCCGAAGTCATCCTGGGCAACCTTCTGCGCCTGCGAAGCCAGCACCGTTACCTCCTTGGTTCCTGCGTCTACTTTGAAAAAATTCCCGCCCACAGTTGCATAAACATGACCATCCGTACCGGTAACCATCGATCCGTCAATCCAGCGGCCGACTGCACCAGGGAACTCGTTCTTGCTGTAAGTGACTTTTTGCTGCTCGGGATCAAAGATGAACAAAGCTCCGTTTGCAAGTCCCCATATGTTTCCATCCGGTCCTATATGAAGAGCTGTAATCGCTTGTTTCCCGGCGACGGGAACAACTTCGAATACCTTCTCCTTCTTTAACACATCCCAGCCGAACAAAACGGCTTCAGCAGCTTTAGGCGCCCCGCCTTGCCCGCCATGAATAGAAGTCCCTCCATATACGATCCCGTCTTTATAGGCAAGCGTGATCAGGCTCTGGTCCGGAACCAGATTCCAGTAGACTTCAGGCTCTGTGCGCTCGGTAAGATCATATACCGCTAAGGCTCCGCCCAAAAGTCCGTTCTTCGGTACCGTTCCCACGAACAATTTGTTCAGATCCTCGGCACCGGCGATACCAAACGGCCGGTCTTGAAGCGTATAGCCCGGAATCTGCGTATTCTTGGAAAGGCTGAAGAGAAGATTCGGATTCAGCTTATCCGTTTCATCGCGGTTCCACGGCTTTTTCAAATTATATTCATAGATCTTGGCATCCGGATATAATCCGAAATACATGCTGTCGCCAATGACCGTAACACTCTCACTTTGGCCCATTCCGTTCAGATACATGCTGCTGCCTGTCGTTGGCGTATGCACACCTACATTACCGGCAAGATAGCCTGTCGTATATATTTTACCGTCCGGTCCTTTCTCGATGTCATGGATCTTTACGGCTTCAGCAGGCAGCATAAGGTCGGACAACTGGACTTTACCCGTTTCCAGATTGTATTTATACATTTTGCCGCCGTTGCCGGAGAGTCCAACCAGACTATAGCCCGGGAAGCCCTCTTCCTTCAGCTGTACGAAGGTATAGCCAATCGCCGCTCCCCCGATGCTGACGCCAAGCGAACGATAGGTATTCGTACTCAGATCATACTCGAACAAGATTCCGTTCGCCCCGGCATAGTACATCTTGTTCGCAATCGGCGATTTAGGAGAAACGCCGCGCGAGTAGTTAATCAATTCATAACTTTGGGTTCCCGTGTCCCCATCCGTGATCAAAATCTCCTGGCCTGTTTTGGCGTCGAGGACAAACGTTTCGAAACTGTTGTTCGCCTCTTTGCGGGCAAACAGCTTGCCGTCAACGAGGTTCAGATCATAGACCGAAATGATATTCCTGTACTTCTCCGGAAGCAGATCCCGTTTGGTCCCGGTCTTGATGTCATACTCTACCAGACGCGCCTGGTTGCCGACGCCCGCATAGATTTTATCCGTGTCCGCGTCATAGACGGTTACACGTGTCCAGCGTTCTCCATCCGTCTTGGATGCCATCGTGCCATAATCCGTGAATATCCCCGTTGCAGGGTCATATTGATAGACACTTCCTGTAGGGTAAGTGCCCCCGTACATTTTGCCGTCCGGCCCGCTGTCCATCGGATAGAGGACCGCATCCTTGGAAGCCAGAGGATGACCCAGATTACTCAGCTTCTCTGATACAGGATCATAGCGGTACAGCAGGCCTTTGTTATAAGCTCCGAGATAGACAGTGCCGTCACTCGATACTTTTACTGACCAGGCTCCTTCTGTATCCGGAAGCGGCTTGCTTGTTATCACTTTCTCCGTCTGGATGTCGATAACGGTAAATACGGATGGCGATCCTTGAACAACCGTGTACATCACATCACGACCATCGCCGTACTTGCCGATATCTCCCCTCATGATATTCGCTTTGCGAACTTGAACGCCCAGATCTTGCGCCACTTTGGAGAGAGCGTTATCCGGAGCGGGGACCTCATGTACGACGTGGTTTCCTTTAATCAACTTTACGTCATCCACATAATAGGAATAGGTTTTTTTGGAGCTGCCCGCAAACATGACAGCCGCATAGCTTGCCTCAGCCGGGACTGCCGCTTCGACGTAATTCGTAAACCATGTGGAAGCCGGCTCCGATTTGATGCTGAAATTTTGTTTGTTTAAGTATTTCCCGCTCGCATCAAAGTAACGGACATACATATCGGCAGTTCCGTAATCAATGAATGTTTGCGCTTTCGCCGTATAGGTGGCACCCGCTTCAACCGGAATGAGCTCCGAAATTACGTTAAGAAATCGGTCCGGTGTATTCTGGATCTTTAAACTTTTGGCTCCCGCCGCGAATTTCTCCCCGGTCACTCCGAAGGAGCCTGCATCGGCAGCTTCGTTAACTTTTCTCCAGCCGGGTATGCTGCCGCCGGTCACTTCCTGCTCGAACCCTCCATTCACAACTGCTTTCAGCAAACTGATATCGTCGAGATATACCTGAAAACTTTTCTTGGTGCCGGTGATGAGAGACACTTTCGCTTTTTTGCCTCCCGGCTGCACGTTGAAAGTTCCTTCAGCCAATCCCCATTTGCCGTCTGCCGAAGCGGAGAGCAGGTTCACGTAGGCATGAAAACTAGAGCCCGTCGGACCCGGGATAAGAGTACCTTTTGCATCATAGACATAGACGTACATGCCTTCCAGATTGCCCGCTTGCAGGAATACACTCGAAGTAAGTGAGTAGCTTGCACCTTCTTCTACATCGATGAGATCACTCTCTACATTTACGGCAGGTCCCGTATTAGCCTCATTTTGTATAAAGAGACTGTTCTTGCCTTCAAAAGCATTCGTCTGACTCAGGCTGGCATTCCCTGATTTCACAGTCCATCCGGGTATAGAAGTGCCGGATGCCGGTTGTTCAAATCCGCCATTGGCAAGAAAAAGAGACTGGGCCGGACCGCCTGGCAGACCGCCTTGATCCTGTTTGGGAGCCATGACGAACGCCTCCTCTTCGAGGGAAACCTCATCCCAGTAACTTGTTCCGAGCGAATCCTTGCCGGAGACTAGAGCAACCGCCGCCGATGCGGCCTGTGCCGGAGCCGCTGCCTTCAAAGAAAGGCGCTGCCACTGGCCGGCAGGAGCACTGGTAAAATTCGGATCATGGACGGCGATTCCGCCGTCCTGTGATGCGATCAGCGTCCCGTCAGCCCCAAAGAACCGCAGCTGAAGCTGAACAGACCCGCTCTCTACATAGACATCCGACGTGACTGTATAGGAAGCCAGCGGCGTCACACTGCTTCTGCTGCTCTCCGCTCCGAAATTAACGGTATCGTTATCCGTAATGCGCAGACTCGAGCTGCCCGCTGCAAACTTCTCTCCGGATACGGACAGTCCGCCGCTTTTGCCGCCGCCCAGATTTTGTGTCCAGCCTGGTACCGCACCACCCGCAGCAGGCTCTTCGAAGCCGCTGTTGGTAAGAGGCATAACCCGGGTGAACGCGGCATCGTCCCAGTACACAGTTCCCTTCTTGGTTTTGCCCGTTACGAGAACGAGTGAAGCCTTGGCTGCTCCAGCCGGCGCTGGCGTCTGAACCGATAGAGTCTGCCATTCATTCAGCGGCCCCTCCTTATAGACAGAACCTCCTGCCTCCACGATTCCGCCGGCGGCAAGCAATTTATCCGCGCTGTCATAAAAGCGCAGCTGGATATTCACCGCTCCGCCTCCTATGTATCCTTTAGCGGCAGCCCGGTAAGTTTGTCCGGGGAGTACTTTCATTTTGCCGCTTTCCAGACCGAAGCTTGCGGTGTTGTCCCCGTCTGTAACTTTCAGACTGCCCGCACCGCTATGTGTGATGCTGTTACTGATTTCAACCGTTCCGGTTTTCCCAGTCCCAAGATTCTGAGTCCAGCCCGGAATCACATTTGCCGAGACCGGCATTTCAAAACCCGCATTCTCAAGTGCAGACACGGGCACAAGCACATCTGCGGCTGCACGCGCCGGAGTGGACATCCCCCAGCTGGACAAGAACAAACAAAAACTCAATAGCAGTAAACCTGCCTGACGAACGACTTTCTGACTCAAGATAAAGCCTCCCCTGTGATAGACTTAAAATCTTCCCGCTGATACCCGGCCTTCTGACAACCAGTGTCGTTACCGGTTGGTTTTGCACCCTGGAATCAGCTGCATAACGCAAATGAAAGCACTTTCATTAAATAGAAACAATATAGCACAAAAAATTAAATAAATACAGGATGTATACAGGTATTTATCGAGTATAATCTGTCTTTAATCGAACGCACCTAGATCGTGATCCAAATAAAAAAACCGCTTTTCCATTAGGAAAGCGGCAGTCCGATCAAACTCTCATTAAATTTATCTTCAATTCTGCGGCAAGTCTCTTCCGGACTTTCCATACAAGCCCAGAGCAAGCTCAGCTCGTCAAACAGCATCGAAATTTCCCGCTGCTTGAGATGAAGGCTGCGAAGCGGCACCGCGTAAGGCAGCACATCCAGAAACCGGTTATAATGCTGGGGATGAATGTCGGGACTAAGCAGCTGATCGTTCTCGGCCGCCGATTTAAGGGCAGGAATCGTGCAGCCGTAAGTTTTGAGCAGATTCTGCGCCTCCGTCCCCGTCATATAATCAACGAGACGCTGAGCGGAGCGGACATGCTGACTGCCCGCATTCACGGCAAGCCCGCCGCCAAGCAGAAGCGTGGCTTGTTTGCGCTGCTTCGGAACGGGAAGCACATCCCACTCGATGGAATGGTCCCGGAACTCATTCATGAAGTAATAGGTGGTCATAATCATGGCTACCCGCTCCTTCATAAACAGCCGCTCCGCCAGATGACTGCTCCCGTGCGAGTATATCGGCGATACGTGGTGCTTATACATCAGGGATGTACAGAACTCCAGCGCCTGAATCGTTTCTTCTTTAGCCATAGTAGACCGGGTATGATCGGAAGACATAATCTCTCCTTCATTCTGCAGCAGAAACACCGGCCAGCGGTTAGATGAGGAAGAAAAACAGAAACCGTAATGTTCGGTAAATCCATCCTCGTTCGCATCCCTCGTGCATGCCTTGGCTACACGAAGCAGGTCGTCCCAATCTTTGAGCGGTGTTTGCTCCGACAGCCCGTTTTCCCTGAAGATCGAACGATTGAAACAAATCACGACAGGTGAAAAAATAAAGGGTGCGGCAAGCATCCTGCCGTCATTGGTAAACAAATCAAAAACCTGCGGGTAACTCGTCTCCTCCGGGTTCAAATGAGGGGGCACGTATCCGGCGAGCTCGCCTGTCCGGTCCGTTTCAATCCATTCCCGGAAATGGTGATCCGACATCATAAATACATCCGGTCCCTGTTTCTGATCCATCATGCGGATCAAAGTATCCGTATAGCCATCTTCGGGAAGCAGCGTAAGCTCCACTTTGATAAAAGGATTCTGCCGTTCAAAATTATGAATCATCCGGCGTACAATATCTAGTTCATAAGAGCTGGAAAACCAGGCCAGCCGCAAGGTGACAGGTGTCTGTTCCGGTCCCGGCAGCTTCACCCGGTTCCCTTTGCCCGCAATTTTCTCAATTAATCCTTCTTCTACAAGCTCCGTCAAAGCCTTCCGAATCGAAACACGGCTTATTTGATAGTTCGCGCTCAGCGTATTCTCCGGTAAGATATACTCGCCCGGCTGAAGAGCTCCACTGACAATTTCATCCCGTAATTCCTGGAGAAAATGGTCGTATCTTTCCTGAAAATTATTTCTTCTCCGCAACAATGTATACCGCTCCTATACAAGTGATTAAGCAACAGTATACCATGTGAGACCTAAGGTTACCAACATTAAACAGGTCTCATCAATCTGACATCCCTTGTTTCAAATGCTCATCCAGAAAATCATAAGCGAGCGACCTGGCCTTGACCGGAAAGTCGTGGCCCCCATGGCCCATCCAGAATTCATACGCGCCTTCTCGTCCGAGCAATTCATACACACTTGCCAGATCATTCATTCCAGCGCCAATCGCCGGCCAGTTCGGAAAAATAGTGTCCCCGAGCCCGCTCCACATCCAAAGCGGAGTCGGTGCCGCAAGAGCCGCGATTTCATGCCATTCGAATGGAATCCGGTCTTCCCGGATGCTGTCGGTCAGTGCGGGCAGATGAGAAAACCAGTCCCGCTGCCCCCAACGGTTCGGATCGGGGTCCCCTGTAAACATGGAGAAACCGCAGCTGGAAGCAACAGCCTTTATCCGCCGGTCCATTCCGGCAAGAAACCAGCCGTTATAGCCTCCCAGAGAATGCCCAATGGCTCCGATCCGGCCCCCGTCCACCTCCGGCAGAGAGCTGAGCAGATCAACGGCACGCATGTGATCCTGGAGCATCTTGCCTACAGCGGTCCATTCCGGGTACTCTTCGTAGAATGGAGCGGTCTGGAACGCCTCCGAGCCCGGATAAATGCGGCTGCCGCACGTGATAGAATCCGGTGCCAGCACCACGTAACCCCGAGCTGCGAGTTCGAGACCGTACCTCCGGTTCTCGCGTCCAGACGGCGCAGCGGTATCCAGCCGCCCTTCCTCAGCCGTCGGATGGAGGGCCAGCACGGCGGGATGCCGTTTCTTACCCGTGAGGCATGAATCCGGCAGCAGCAGGGTTGCGGTAACGTGATCCCCATCCGCTGTTTGATAGCGGATATCGCGTCTGAGGCAGCCGTCTCCTCGCTCCTCCATCACAATATCGTAATCCGGCGGGCATTCTTCGGCTGCCGGAGGCGTCCCGAGCAGCTGCAGCCACTGCGCCTGGATCCGTGAGCGCTTGGCTTGCCATTGCTCGGTTGTTGCAATGCCTTCAAGAAGCCTCGGCAGTGTGTCCAGTGTTCTCTCCGAAAGTTTATAGCTCATCACTGCAGTCTCCTTCCTCCATGAAATAGCTCCACAACTCGCTTCCACAGCCAAAATACAACCGGCCCTCCAAGAAAGCTAATCCGCTGGTTGCTTCAACCGGCAGCAGGGAGAGCAGCTGCGGTTTCAACGTATCCGTCTGCACCTTGAAGATCCCTCTGCTGAGAAGCCCGATGATCTGCTCCTGCCCTTGCCTATCTTGGATCAGAATGAGGCCCTGCCGCACTATGCCGCCCCATTCCGATAAATCCTGCTGATACAATACAATTCCGCGGGAAGGATCAAAGATGAAGTAGACCGAATCTGCCGTAAGCGCATGGACCCGGTCGTACGCATCCACAAGCAGCAGAGAAATTTCCCTCGCCCCCGGTACAGGAGTCCACCTCTCACTCACCCTGCGCTGCCGCCAGTCGAGCCGGTATAAAACCGCTTCCTCAGCTGCAGGGTCGGCTCCGCCAGGCGTTTCGATACTGCTGCCGCCTATCACATCACCGGAGCTTAGCGTCCCAAGACATAACGTACTTTGATTGGGGACGATATCATGATCCTCATAGACGGTCCACGTCTCTTGATGAACATTCAGCTCCACGAGTCCGCCCCCTACAGCTCCATAGCCGGGGAAGCCGCCAATGAGTACATGTTCACCGCCCGGATGCGCTACAGCGCAGCGAGGCCGGTGAATCCGCTCATCGGCAAGCAGCAGCACCGGGTTCCGCCCGGAACTGCTTCCGGATTCAAGCGGCATCCGGGTGTCCAGCCTGTGCACGAACCCTCCGGCATAGGCCGCCCCGACGAGATACGGGCCCTGCACGGCATACGCGCAAATATTGCCGCCGCCGCCGTTCTCCACAAGCTTACCGCCGAGATTGACCAGATCCTGCCGCTGCGGGTCATACCGGTATAAGTGCAGCGGATGATTGGAGGTCCCGTACAACATTCCGTCCGGCCCCCCGGTCATCGGGGAAAGTGCAGCCCCATTGCCTTGATAAGCCAGCGGCACAACAGTCTGGCTCCCATCCGGCTCACGGATGACCAGCTCTCCGTCTGCAAGCTGGTAGCCGGTAACGCTTCTTCCGCCGGACAGATCGCGATGCAGCTTGTAATAGCCCGTCCCCTTGTAAACAAAAGCGACATCGGGTGGTGTATTCTCCGCTGCAAGCGCTGCAGCTTTACCGTCCTGCAGGCGGAACCAATTGGCAGTGCAAGTACCTTCCGGCTCGCTTTCGCCCAGGGTCGGCAGGCTCGCATACACGTGCCCGTCAGAGCCGAGCCGGACCTGCCCGCTTCCGCGTACCGTCTCCATGAGACCCTCTCCCTGCAAGTGGAGCAGCGTGCCGTCTGCGAGGCAGTAAGCGGCAACCCCCGCTTCCGCAGTACCGATCCCCGCATACACCCAGCCGTCTTTGCCGGCGGCAAGCGACATGGCATATTTTTGCCGGGTATGGAGCCGTGTAAGCCTTGTGCATGCCATGGATACCGGATCCATCCGGAACAACTCACAGCCCGGGTAAGTCGTGAAGTAAACATGTCCGGCCGCGTCTTCGGCAAAGGAAAAGCCGACGATTTCCTCTTCCGGTGCAGGCTCCGCCCAGTAAATGAACCGTTCCTGGAACGGATCGAGCACCATGATTTTTTGCCCGGCGCCCGTGTAGAGCAGACCGGATTCACTGCTCATGCAGGCAAACGGGTAATCCAGATGCCCCTCCGGAAAGGCAAGCTGGGTACAATGCCCGCTTCCGGCATCCACAATAAGGACATATCCCCTCGCCGTAATGACCAGGCGCTCCTCACCGGAGGGCGCCCTGCATACGGCTGCGGACCTGGTCTCGTCTGCATGTACCGGAGAGCCCAGGCAAACGAAGCGTTCATCGTGTCTCATCCTTGGAGATAGAAGCCGGCAACTTTGCGGACTGCCCGGATAATGTCCTCGATGTCGGCATCTGAATAAAACTCATTGAGAGGGATTTGAACAGCCGTCTTCAGAATCTGCTCCGCATTCGGACATAGACCGCGCTCATATGTCGCTTCGCTCAACTCGAACGGAAAGTGACTTCCCTGGTAGGCCTGTTTGTTCTGAAAAAGCGGCTGCATGTAGCACACATCCGGAATATACCCGGCCCGATTCGGTATTCCCTCCGCTGTCAGTGCCTCACAGAAAGCATCCCGGCTGCAGGTAAGAAGATCCTCATCGAGCCGGAACATGTAGAACCAGTACGTGCATTCGTTATCAGGCTCTACGAGCGGTGGAGTAACACCAGGCAAGCCGGCTAATCCTTCGCTGATCCTATCCCCGAAGCTCCGTCGCTGCGAGCAGATCCACTCCAGCTTCTTAAGCTGGGCGATTCCGACAGCACCCTGAAGCTCCGTCATCCGGTAATTCGGCGCTACCACGTGCAGATCCCGCTGCAAAGTCGTACCGAACCGGCGGTAATTTTTATCGGCAAAAGCATGAGTCGTCTCATAGTCCGCCTCTTCACCGGAATTAACCGTTACGATTCCCCCGTCACCCGTCGAAATATGCTTGAAATCGTTCGTGCTGAAGCAGCCGTAATCCCCGATTGTCCCTACAAGCTTCCCTTTATACCGGGTCAAATAAGCTTGCGCGCAATCCTCAATCACCTTCAGCTTATGCTTGCGGGCGATATTCATGATCGGGTCCATGTCACAAGGATTGCCTGCAAGATGGACGACAACGATTGCTTTGGTCTTCGGTGTGATCCTCGCTTCTATAGACCGTGGGTCCATGTTATACGTATGAGGCTCCAGATCGGCAAAGACCGGAATCGCATTCTGATACAAGATTCCGATCAAAGTCCCCTGATCCGTAATCGGACTCGTAATAACCTCGTCCCCGACCGTAACCCCGGCAGCTCCCATCGCCACATGCAGAGCCGCCGTACCGGATGACGCTGCAACACTGTATTTGACTCCGTAGATCTCATTAAAATCACTTAAAAACCGCTTCACCTTCGTCCCGAAATGGTAAAACAAGGTGTTCTGCTCCAGCGCTTCCAGCAGCTGCGTTGCCTCTTCCAGGCCAAATCTTTTCCCGGTGCCGAAAGGAGTCGTTTTGACCGGCGTGCCTCCGTTTACCGCTAATGCTTCCATGCTGTCACCCCATCGTTAGGATTGTGTTTCCACATGCAGACCGCCCTGCGCCGTGTGGATCCGGCAATCATATCCAAAGCGTCTTTCAACTCCTGCTCTACTGGCGCTTCCCGATTCAAGCAATGAAACCCGGATGACCGCTCCCGGAGGAAGATTGTCCAGTGATAGATTGCCTTCAGAATCTACACGCATGCGTGCTTGACGGCGCGACTGTTCCCATCGGGTAATCTGCTCGCCTGTCCAGAACCGGAACTCCCGCTTCTGCGCCTCTGTGATTACTTGTCGCAGCGCTTCACGAACCTTCGGCTGCTGCAGAATATGAACCTGATGGAACAGGAAATGCGCTACGCCCCTCACACGGCTAACCTGCTCCAGGAAAGGATGGATCACGGAATGATCGGCCAAAGTAGCGTGATCCAGGTCCTGCGTCAGGAAACCGATTTCCAGCACATTGTACATTCTGTTGCGCTCGTCCGCCCATGCAACCGGATAATACGGGTGACACGTACCGAACGGAAATCCGATGTTGCCTTTTTTGCTCGGCCCCCTTGTCTGGTCGCTCTCGATTCCCCCTGCTTCACACCAGCGGTACAGATCGCCCCATCCTTCATAACGGGTGTAATGGTTCTTGTTCGATACAACCGGAGCTTGTGTACTGGAACGGATAAAAGCCAGCTGACGCTCGAATTCTTCTGCGCTCCAGACTCCCTTTTCTTTTTCCAGCGCGTTGAAGTGGAAAGCCAGTTCATGACCCTCTGCATGAACCCGGTCGTACACTTCCGGGGAATAACCCGGTTCTATCATGCACCAGGTCGACTTGACGCCGAACTCTTTCAATACATCCATCGTAATCATCGCAGACTCATCAATATTGAGATCGCTGTCATGCGAGATCATAGCAACCTGCCGGATACCCTCCGGCCAATAATCAAGAAAGGCGGTAGGACGGCCCAGCGCAGCAGCCTCGCGGATCAGCTGCGCTAGCAGAACTTCGCGCCACAAATCCGCATAAGGAACCCCATAGTACGCGGCTCCTGTTTCGGTCGCAGAGCGGTCCAGTACCCAATTCAGCTCGCAGCGGTCGTCCGCCTTCAGAATGCCCTCGTCCAGGTTCCCTGTACCGTCAGGGGCTGGCAGACCGTCGCTGGTAACGGGCGTGCTGCCCTGCTGGAGCATAACGACCGTTTCGGGGATATTGACATTCCAGCGAATCAGTCTGCCGCTTCCAATAGTAAATTCGATGTAAGCAGGCCCGGCCTCTTCACCGTCCTTATGTTCCTTGTGAAGGACGCCGCAGTTCTGACGCTTCGGCTCACTCTCCTTCGAATCTATGGGCTGCCAAGGCTTCGCACCCAATGCACGAAGCCCGATTCCGTCCGCGGATGTCCCTGTATCCGGGATTTCCGCATAGACCGCCTCCCTCCATACGGATTCTCTGCATCCCAGGGTGCCTGCCAACCGGTTCAAACCCGCATAGGAAATCAGTGTACCTCCCTGCTCTACAAATCCTCTCAGCTTCGCTAGAGTTCTATCGTGTTCGTCGCTGTGAGCGACCAGCAGCACATCAGGAGCATAATCCTCCAGCGCATCCCAATTTCCGAATATTTCAAAGGGAATTCCAGCATGGGCGAGAATTTCTTCCAGATACCGCTCAAATACATTTTGGCCAACGTGCCATCTTCTCATAGCGGAGTCTTCCTGGAACCAGACCCCTATTTTCGCCAAGCGTTCCATCATTCACTCCTCCTTCTAAAAAAGAAAAGGGGCAAGGTGCTGCCCCCTTCGACCAGATTTACTTGAACAATTCTTTCGGATCTTTCACTTTGATATTCGCGTTGTATTCTTTGACAATCTCTTTGCCGCCACGATCCATATATTCCTGTACAAGCTTATCCCAATCGGATACCGGGCGATTACCGGCAATCATTTTCACTTGTTCATTCATGACGTATTTTTTGAGCTCAGGGCCTTTGGATACATCTGCTGCAGATTCCAGGCCGTTGATCGGGTTCGCGTAGAGCTTCGTCTTTTTATACATATCTTCGATGCCTTTTACGAGATCCACCAGCGGCTTCGTCTGATACGTGAGGGAATAGTTCACATCCGTATCTTTAGGCGCCCAGCCCGTATTGTCTACAAAATAAGTCGATGGAGCCAGACCGTCTGAAGCGAAGTTCTTGGTATTCACAGCTACGCCGTTCTCCATGTTATAGCCTGTGCCTGCTTTACCGGACCACCAGTCAAAATCCGCATTCTTCTCGTTCTTGTCCGCATCCGCATAGAACTTACGGCCAAATTCGTGCAGCTCCAGCACTTTCTTCAGCTTATCCGGCTCTTTGGCCAGTTTGGCGTTCAGAACGACCATGCCATTGTAGCCCGCTCCCGCCTGCAACCCTTCATTGCCGTAAGCATCTTTGAACGGCTCCAGATGAACGAACTGCGCGTTAGGCTGAATTTTGAGCAAACCGTCCATATAAGCTTGAGACATCCCGCGCGGAGTACCGATGAAGATGCCGGCTTTGCCCGAGTAAAATTCTTTATTCGTATCGGCCCAGTTCAGAATCGCGTAATCCTTCGTAATGGCCCCTTCTTTATATAAATCCGCCATCATTTGAACCGTTTCCTTGCGTCCCGGTCCGATCAAGCCCGGAATAAACTCACCGGAAGCGTTCTTGTGGTACCAGGCATCGGGGTCCCAGTACGGGCCCTGGTTGAAGTTAGGGTTGATATCAAGCCCCATGGCGACTCCATACGTATCGGCTTTGCCGTTCTTATCGGGGTCCTTCTTCGTAAAGGCAATGGCTACCTGCTTAAGCTCCTCATAATTGGTAGGAACCTTCATCCCCACCGCATCAAGCCAGTCTTTGCGGATAACGGTCACCGTCTGATACTTCGGAGAATACTGCGGAATCGCATAGATTTTGCCGTTAACCCGCATGGAATCCCAGACGAAGTCCGGAACCAGCTTCAGCGTCGGCTGGTCTTTGATGTAATCGTCTAAGGGAAGGAAAGCGCCCTGCTTGGCAAATTTGGCATACCGGTTTTTCAAGTCTGTGGACATAAAACCGACCATATCGGGAATTTCCCCGGAAGCGAAGGTCGCATTGATTTTCTCATCATAAGCCGTATTCGGAACATACGTAATCTTGTAATCGATGTTGAAGCGCTCATTAATCATGTTAAGTCCGGGAGAACTGTTCGGAGGCGGATCGCCATACCGGAAATCCAGCGCTGTAATGGTATACTTGGTGTTCGATCCGCTTGCTTTGGGATCACTGGAAGCGGCTGGAGCCGGTTCCTTTGTACAAGCAGCTGTGCTGACCGCAAGTGCGGCGGCGACTGCAGTTAATGTGAGACGTTTTCCTTTCATTCTGTTACCCCCCAATTGTTCATTCATATATAGGATGAATCCTTGAAACCATCAGTTATTATGAAGCTTGCATTTAGAGCGGATTATTCCGCTGCCGAGAAACACAATCAGCCTTTAACCGCCCCGAGCATAACGCCTTTGGCGAAGTGCTTTTGCAGGAACGGATAAACGACAAGGATAGGCAGAGTTGCCAATAGAATGGCCGCCATCTGGATGGTTTCCGGCGGAGGCGGATTTTCCACGAAAGAATCTGCCAGTGTCGCCGTAGTCTCCCCCATTACAACGATTTGACGAAGGATGACCTGGATCGTCCATTTGTCCGAATTGTTAATATACAGGATAGGAGCAAAATAATTGTTCCAATGTGTGACGGCATAGAACAGACTGAATGCAGCCAGCGAAGGCTTGGAGAGCGGAAGAATAATACGCGTGAACACTTGAAGGTCATTCGCTCCGTCAATAACGCCGGCTTCTTTCAAATCATCCGGAATGCCTAAGAAAAACTGTCTCATTACAATGAGATTAAAAGGGGTAATCGCCACCGGCAGGATCAGCGACCAGACGGAATCGAGAAGGCCGGTTGCTTTTACAACCAGATAGGTAGGGATCATGCCTGCTGAGAACAGCAGCGTGAACACAACCATCATCATCAATCCCCGCTGACCGATGATCGGTCTTGATAACGCGTAGGCCATCGTTGCCGTAAAGAACAGATTGACCACCGTTCCGACTATCGTGACGAAGATCGTATTAAGCAGCGACTGGCGGAAAGCTTTGGACTGGAGAATATATTCATAAGCATCCGTCGTCCAGTTCGATGGCCACAAGAGCAGCTTGCTGCCCAGAAAATCCTCATAGGAGGAGAACGATACAGAGAACAGGTAGATAAAAGGAAAGATCATCACGCAGGAAATCAGGACAAGAATCGTCAGATTGACGGTATCAAACAGCCGGTCGAACATTGATTTATGCTTTAGCGCATTCATTCCGTTTTCACTCCTCACAGCTTTCCCGGCAGGAAAGCTTTCTTCACTCAATAAACCCCTTGTTCTCCAAACCGTTTGGCCAGCTTATTGGCTGTAATAACCAGCACCAGCCCGACGATTCCTTTAAAGACTCCGACCGCCGTTGACAAACTGTAATCCGACTGCTGGATCCCCTTGTAGTACACGAAGGTATCGAGCGTATTGCCGATTTCCATGTTAAACGCATTAAGCTGCAAGAAAACCTGCTCAAATCCGACTTCTAGAACGTCGCCCAAACGGATAATCAGCAGAATGATAATCGTGCTGCGGATAGCCGGCAGCGTAATGTGCCAAATTTGGCGCAGCCTGCTGGCGCCGTCCATAACCGCCGCTTCGTACAAGGAAGGATTCACTCCGGCCAAAGCGGCCAGGAATATAATCGTCCCCCATCCGGCTTCCTTCCAGATCACTTCAAGAACCAGGAAGATACGGAAATAATCCGGATTCGTCAAGAAAGGGACGCCCTGCTCCATACCCATGACCAGTACCAGAAAATCATTGACCAGACCATCATTCCGGAAAAAGATCGTCACGATTCCCACCACCACTACCCACGATAAGAAGTGGGGCAAATAAACGACAGATTGAATGATGCGCTTCGTTGCCGACCGCGAGACTTCATTAAGCATAATGGCCAGCAGGATCGGTGCCGGAAAGGCAAAAATAATCTGCAGAAGGGAAATAATGAGCGTATTCCCAAGTACGCGGATCACCTCGGAACTTTCGAAGATCCGGGCGAAATTATCGAATCCTACCCATGGGCTGTCGGCAAAACCGAGAAACGGACTATACTCCTTGAAGGCGATGGCAATACCCAGCATAGGAATATAGCGGTACACGATAAAATACAGAAGACCTGGCGCAAGAAGCAAATAGATATAGCGGTCTTTCCAAAGTCTGTTCTGAATGCGTTTCCATTTCCCCGGCTTTGTGCCGGTCTCCATTTTGTTCACTACAGTGTTCAAAAGCTCACCCCTCATTTGTCCCTGCAGGGTTGTACCAGGCGGTACACACCCGGAGACACTTCCCATTTTTTCTTCTTGCTGCCGCCGTCTTCATGCAGAGAACGACAGAAACTCTTATTATTGTGTATGAACCAGGTGACTCGCGCACAGTTAACGATAGATTCAAAGATGCGTCGGATGGGAGGATATTTGTAGGAAAGCGCTTTCACCTTGGGCAATTCATTCATCTTCATGTAAAGAAATGCCGGATACAAGCTTCCTATATCTTCCCAAATTGAGATAAATCAGAGTTATCCGATGTCGTATTAAATAGAATCTCCAATCGACCGTCTTCTCTATCCAGCTTAACCTCATCCCGCAGCTTCATGAATTATAAATCGTCCTCTGGCAAACACACTTGTAACTTACCTGTATATATGTCAGAGTGTCAAGAATAAACTCCCATTACATAGACGTTCATGACATCCTGTTAACCACTGTTTTCAAATGAGCCGTTTCGCGGGATGCCGTTTTCAGTAAAACAATGAATAAATTTTATACTTGTATATTACCTGTATTTATCTAACGCTGTCAATCCATTTGTTGGAATTGCTTACCTCTTTCATTCGAGCTTTTCAGCATAAAGCATTATTTTCGTCTGCACCGCTCCATTCTCATCCCAACTTCGAACTGATTCTTTACTATCATCATCCCAAAATATAAAATACACGTTTTTAGTCTTTAATAATTTACTATATTTTACTCCTTTATTATAATCATGGTAGAGCTTTCTTCTATGTATAAAATTTGATGAGGTGATTGTTATTTTAAACAAAAATATCTTGTCCTACTTCAAATACCGGCATATAAACTGTCTGAAAGTCCAGATTCTATACGGTTTATTACAAAATGAAGTACCGGTCGATTATTTATTCTATAACGCTTATGTACGTACGGAAGAAATTATGGATCAGATTATCACACAGCAATTAAACAGATGGACGATGGATACGAACAGCCTGGATGATTTAAGCATCATGAACCTCACCCTGGACAAAAAGATGTTCCCCGACTTTCAGAGCGCCCGGGGTTATATAGAAGAGCGGCTACAGACAGGTGCATGCTTATACATGCATATCTATCAAAAGCACATCCCCCATCTCACACATCTTCCCGGTATACACGCCTTAACCCTTAATTCCTACCATCAGGATACGAACTCCTTTATCATCTCGGATATTCCCGTCCTGGAAGCCGTTGAATACCAAGAATCTGATATAGCTGCCGCATACAATCATTTGCGAGAACCTTTCAGATTCATAGTCGAGCTGTCGTATGATACCTATACGTTTAATGAAGAAGCCGTATTGGCCGCCATTAAGAAATTCGAACGGGAGTTTATCGACTTCGAGGATAACTTCCAGCTCTATGAACAGATCGCTGCCATAATCGCGCAGATTCATGCTGAAGCTGATTATCCCGTTCCGTATGACAACCTGGAGAACATATTCGCTGTTCTTGCAGGCTCCCGTTATTATCTGTCTCTATTCTTAACCCGGATCCATTTCCCTGGCGAAGTGATAGACCAGCTGCAGGCTATTGTCACTTTGGCGGAACAATTAAAAAATACAGTGGTTAAGGCCAGATTGACAGGCAATCGCAGCTTGAATATCTTACATTATGTAACCAAACTACATACATTAGAGGTTAAGGTGATTCAAGATATACAAAGCGCCATTCTTTCGAAAACGACAAATAATAGAGAACATTACTTCACAGTGACAAACGCTCTTGAGGAGCTTGATCTGAAACTTCACCACGAAAAAATCGGTTCGGATAAAATTCATTTAAGATGGCAAGAACCAGGTGAAGGATTTTATCTTGAAAAGTATGAAATTTATTCGAATGACAAGCTTATCGGAACCACACTGTTTAATTATTTCGAATTGACGGATCTCATACCCGGTTCTCATTATCACATTCATATTAAGGTAAAAAGCTCATCCGATTACATGACTACGATTAACGACCGGATTTCCATCCGATATGAAGCCGTACAAGGTAATGTTGCTTTAGGCAAACCCGTAACCGCTTCCTCGGAAGAAAACTCGGTTTATGTCAAAGCGAACATCACGGATGGCAATTCCAAAACAAGATGGAGCAGCCGGGAGGGGAGTGATACGGAGTGGGTCATCATTGATCTATTGGATCATTACGCAATTGATCGCATTATTTTGGATTGGGAGTATTCTTACGCCGAGCAATATCAGGTTGATTTATCCGCTGACGGAAAACAATGGAATACCGTTTACTCGACTACAAAGGGCAAAAGCGGGGTGGAGGACATTCATTCCGTCCATCATAGCGGTAGATACGTAAGAGTCTTGGGAATTAAAAGAGGATCGCCTTGGACTTATTCACTGTGGGGAGTTGATGTTTACGGCATTGCTGCTTCCCGGCCAAATATTTCTCTAGAAGGCTCGGCTGTAGAGCTATCCTGACAAAAAAGGTCAGCCGATGTTTCCGGCTGACCTTTTTTGTCAATATTCGCGTGTTTATTGGGGGATCTCTCCATAAATGCGGGCATCTTGATTAAACACCAGTTTCCAGTGTTCACCTGTTTTTTTCCATAATGACGACACATTGAACGTTCCCGCCGCATCCGTATTCGGCGCTTCTATTTTAACAAAGTAATTCGTTAAAACAACGTTGGGGTGAATGACTTTCGTTGTGAATTTCTCTATCTTGTAACTCGTCACTTCAATTTCAGGAATGAATTTCGCGTAGTCCGCTCCCGTTTCCGTAATCCCGCCCACAACCATCACCGCATCGTTTGCAACGACTTCCAGGAACTTTTCCGCATTTCCGTCAGCAAATGCATCCCACATCTTCGTTTCCATAGTTAAGATACTCTTCTCCAAATCTTTCCCTCCTAAGTTCTCTACAGCTTTGGCTGCATCCTGTTGATCTGCGGATTGCCCGGCAGAGGAGTCACTGTTAATAGCCGTTACATTTTGAGGGGCCTTATTACTTAATTTAAACTCTTCTACCCCCGGGGATGCACAGCTTGTAAGCAAAATCAAAGTAAGCATAAAGAAGACGACTTTGAACACGGTTATTTCCTCCTAAATTTCATTTCAACTGGTATCAACGTTGTATTTGGATAACATTTCCATAAATGCCGCCAGTGTCGTAAAATTTTCCGGTGCCAGATCATGGTCCTCGAATTCAAAATTCAATTCTTCCTCAAGCAGGACAAGAAGATTCAAAAGCTTGAAAGAATCCAGTCCCTCATCAATCAAGTTGCATTCCTCTATTGAAGGGATTTTCTTCTCCAGAACGTCCTCTAAAGACCTTATTACTATTTCTCTCACTGCGGATTCATCCATAGCTGTCCCCCCTTTAGCTTTACATATGAATGGCTTTGAAGCTGTTCAGGAAAAGAACCTCATGGTGTATGGCTCTTTCGAAGGAATCCACTAGCCCGCTTGTTCTTCGTGTCGAAGATAGTTTAATGAGTTCCTTAAGGACAGCTTGCCAGCCCGTCAATACATTGGTAATACTGGCCTTATTTATTTTCTCGATTTCAAAAAAAGTTTCCCGATTTTTCAGAACGGTTCTTATACTGGAGAAATATCTTTTGAACAGCGGACTCTCCAAGAAGTTCTTCGAACCGCCGAAATCAATCCCCCCTAGGCTGCCGCTAAGCAGCTGAAAAACCGATTCATATTGATGGGGATAATCCAAGGTTAAGATATAGGGAACCACTTGGTCGGTTGCAAATGATGATGCTTTCCCGACTGAAGACACATCGATTCGGATGACAGGCTTGGAATAATAGGACCATAACTCATGTACATCTTTACCGGAAAATTTCTCTTGAATCTTATAGAAGGGATCTATAATTTCAAACTCATTTTCCTGCTTCCTGGCGATTACATAATGCAGCTGGTCGGCAATTTGATAGAGCTCCGTCATATACGGGACATAGAACGAGTTCAGAGCTAGAATGGTATACTCATTGTCCGGAATATAGCTAAACTCCAGCTCCTGAAATTCCAGCCCGTAATTGCTGCGCGCAAATTGGAGTAGAACCAGATTATCCACATTCCCGCTTATAAAGTCATACTGGCTATTGTAGAAGAAATCCCAGTTGAACTTATAAAGCTCGACCGGATTGATCTTGCTGTTTTTTAAAATAGCGGTGGTAGCGTTTGTAAAACATTCAAATACCCCGTACGGAACGTCAAACAATGGGAACACACCTTTTTATATAAGAGTCAGAGTCTGAGTTTTCTCAAAAATTCAACTTCATAGTCTGCAAGTTCAACTAAATTCCGCTGAAACACCGGCGTATTCCGCTCCGGATTCACACAAATCCCCATCCAGGTTTTCATTAACTTCTTCCACTTATGAACGACTTCCTCATGAGCATCCATGAGTCCCCACTTCCGGAGAAACACTTCCCTCGCTACCAGCATTCCATTGAATAAAGAGTAATAACGCTTGAACTCATGGAGACTTCTCAGCGATTCATTCGTTGATAGAAAAGCGGTTATTCTCTTCTGAAGCTGGTTCACATGACCCAGATAATAGTTATCCAGGTCTTGTTGAAGAATGTATACTTCAGCCGGTTTCTCCACTTGAGAAGTGCCTATACAATGAATTTCGATAATGGGCTCACGGAAATGACCCCAATACTCGGTTAACTCATCCCCGTTAATGAAAAATCTTTTTTTGAAAATCGGATCGGTTATTTCAATAAGCTCACGGTTTATATAATACACCGGCGTATAATGGATCTGGTTTCGTGTTCTGAAATGTTCTTGAGCATAGGGCAGAGAAAATGCATCGAGAGCTACAATAAGACGGCTTTCATCCGCAAGCTCATTAGGTTGACGAATGCTGTAGTTCATTTGATTATGAAGTTCCAAATGCTTCAGTTGATCCTTTAACGGGATGGTCCCTTTGAACGTGTCGTTCAAGGAGTCGAATCTGAAATCCCAGTTATTCCGCAGCAGAGAGTCGTATTCGATACCTTCATGCCTTAGCCAATATATAAGGGCATTGATTTCGCAATCATAATCTCCATATTCCGTCTCATAGTGCACAGTTTCCAATTGTAGGTTCATTTACGCTCCTGCATGAACATCGATGATGGCTCCCGTAATGGAGCTTGACTTTGCAGACAGCAAAAACAAGGTTGTTTCGGCTACGCTTCCTATTTCAACAGGGCCTTGAAGAGAGTTCCTGCGATAAATTTTCTGCTTATCCGCTGCCGGGAGGTTCTTGTTCATAGAAGTTTCCATAAATCCGGGTCTTACGCAATTGCAGCGTATCCCGTATCTTCCCCATTCTCTGGCGACTCCTTTGGTGAAGGATTCCAGCGCCCCCTTGGTGGCGGCGTACATACTTAACCCTTTGTAGCCTTCTTGTGTGCTGATCGACGAAATATTCACGATCGAACCCGCCGTCTTATGAAGGATCATATTCCGTATGGAATATTTCGTTAAGAGAATAGGAGAAATTGTATTCACCTTAAACATCGTATCCAGATCTTCCAATCTCGCGTTGGTGACTAAATCGTCATAAGCCATCGCAGCATTGTTAACTAAACCTGTAACTTTATAGCTCAGATTATGAAAAAGGGACGCGATGCTTTCCGGGTCCGACAAATCCGCAAAACGATGCTCATAGCGATCGGGATAAGTATCTCTGAGTGAGGCAATATAGTTATTCTCGGTCCGGCTGAGTCCTACTACGGAATGGCCACTCTCCAGCAAGCATTCCGATATCGACTGCCCCAGATCCCCGGAATCTCCAGTAACCAATACACAAGTTTTCAATTCCTCAACTTCTTTCCAGTGATGGTTTGGGCAATATCTTTAACCAAATAAATAACCCGTGGTATTTCCCACGACTCAAGTCCCAATTCGCTGCGGCACAGCTGCTTAATTTGAACTTCACTGTATTTATCCGTCACAATTTCAGCTGTAAGCATATTGCCGACAACTGAATTCGGTCTGCAGTAGATCCTTATATGATCAATACCGTCCAGTGTTTTAACTTTTTCTTCTATTATTTGCAGATTTATTTTATATCCGCCGACCTTAACAACGTCCCCTTTTCTGGAGACAAATTTAAACTCATCCTCTGTCTCGAACTGGATTAAGTCGCCGGAATAGTACCATCCTTGACTAATTAGTCTGGAGTCGGGACCTTCTCTTAATAAGCTTTCATGAATCAGCAATTCATCGTTCTCGATTTTTAGTAAGCCTTGCATGGCCGGCGGGATGGTGAATAGATCCGTTTGGGACTCCAACAGCTTCCCCGTTTCCGTGGTCGCATAAATATTTTTGAGCAAGGCGTCCGGAAACAAAATCTTCAGTTTATTCGCCAAGCTCTCCTCGTACTTCTCTCCGCCAAAAATGATTCTTCTTACTTTGCCGTAAGTGCCGTGCAGATAAGGAAGGAGCGACCTGTAAAAGGTTGGAGTCGCCGAGATTATAGTAATCTCCCTACCCGTTAGCAATTCGTCCAGCGGCAGCTCTCTGTAGTCAAAAAAGTAAATAAGCGTATCCAGATTAGACACGATTTCAAAGAAGACTTGAATGCCCGCAAAATGAGAAGGATGGTACGCAAACGCCCAGACATCCCGCTTCTTTTTGCTTCTATGCGGCAGTAATGTACGGATCGAATGGGTTATTCGTTTGGGTTTCCCCGAAGTTCCGGATGTGAGCATATGTACGGATGCATTTGCGTGTTCACGGAGCAGAAGCACGATCTCCTGAGGTTCTCGCAGCTGTACTCTTGACTGGAATGAAGGCTCCTCTGCAGCCGTTCCGCGCTGCTCCGCATCCATAATCTGCACATCACTGCCATTTAGAAGAGCGATTATCAGTTCACAGAAGAAAAGATAGGGATTTGCTCGATCCACATAAACCGTCGACCGATATTCGCTCATTTCATTCAGGCATTTAATAAAATCACGATAGGTAATCTCTTGCTGATTGCGGTGATCCAAGTAAAACAGGTGTTGTTCATCCCACGCTGCCATGTACTTGAATCCTCTCTATCACCTGACCCACCGTGTCCACCCGGTTGTCCTGTTCGAAAATATCAACCTGATAGAGATCTTCGATCCGCACGGTTAATTCCGCTAAATCAAACGAATCCAGACCCAATTCATCCCTGAACGAAGTTGTCCGGCTGATCGTTAACAGAGAGTCCGGCCCCTTGGAGAGCATTATGTCCCGGACAATCTCCAGAACCTTCTCTTCGATATTCATTCGTTGTCCCCCATTCCAGACGTTTAAGACATCGTAGTAACATGACGATTTACTTTTTCTTTCAGAATGACAAGTTCATTCAAACTATCCAGAACCGCGTTCGTTTCCACACCAAAGTCGATCAGACATGCGATTTCATTGACTCCGACAGACACTAATTTCTCCGCAAATTTCGAACAGCTCTCTGCGGTTCCGAATAAGGCAGCCGAGCTCCAATATCTCTCGAATATGAGATTGAGCATCGTTTCCATCATTTTGGGGTCGTTGTTTTTCTTTCCGTTCATATTAAGTGCCTGCATCAGGTCTATGCTGGTGGTTAAATAATTCAGGAATGGTTCTTTTACGGTCTGCTTTACCTCCTCAAGGTTCTGCCCGACAAACGTATGCACCATTACAGTCACACATCCCGCATCGGCGTCGAATCCGTTCTCTTCCAGTGATTTTCTGTAAGCCTTGATGTGTCGTTCCAGCATATCGACATCCTGATAAAGCAGATGGGTTAAGACATGAGTTCCGAGTCTGCCCGCGTTAACAAACGATTCTTCCCGCCCGGAGGTTGTAATCCAAATCGGGAGGGTCCCCTGAATAGGGCGCGGATAGGTTGTGACTTCGGCCTGTTTATTCTCGCCATTAAGGAATGACAGACTTTTACCGCTCCATAATTCTCTGGCTTGTTTAATTTGTTCCAGCATATGGCTGGATTTATCCTCAAAATGATCCGGCTTGATCAGAAAATCATCGGCATGCCAACCCGTTGCGAAAGAAACGCCTACCCGTCCGCCTGATAAATTGTCCACTAAGGACCAATCCTCAACAATCCGGGCCGTGTGATGAAGCGGAGACACGACGCTCCCGGCCCTGATCTGCACTTCTTGGGTGATCATGGCCAGTGCTGCCGACAGTACGGAAGAATTCGGGAAAATTCCCCCGAACGGGTGAAAATGCCTCTCAGGGGTCCAGACGGCCTTAAACTTGTTCCGATCGGCAAACTTGGCCCCTTCTAAAACCAATTTATATTTATCCGTATTGCTCTGGTCATCACTGCTTGAGAAAAAAAACAGACTGAAGTCCACATTGTGGCCCTTATTCAATAGGTTCACCCGCTATCCATTATTTTTACCGATTAACATATCCTCGATCTTCCAATTTTCTGAGCTCGAATAAACATTCCCGATAGGTTAAGCTTCCGTGAACCAGGCTGCTTATGATTCTCATCGTGGTCTCCGGATTACCGCTCTGAAAAACATTACGCCCGATCGCGACTCCGGAAGCCCCTGCGAGCAAGCTCTCATTAATCATGGAGAGCACGTCTTTTATTCCTGTAAGGCTTCCTCCCGCTACAAGAACAGGAATATCAACCCCGCCCATCAAGTTTTCCATCTGTTCCTCGCTGCCCGGATATTCCACTTTTACGATGTCTGCACCTAACTCTTCCGCTAACCTGACGGCATGGGCGATGTCAGCGCCGCTGACAGGTTCTGTCTTGGAATACATCATCGCAAGCAGCGGCATTCCCCAGTCCAGGCACGCCTTGGAGACGGCCCCGAACTGTTGAATCATATCCGATTCATGCTCCGTTCCCAGATTCACATGGATGGATACAGCGTCGGCCCCCATCTTGAGCGCCTCTTCTACAGAACCGACAATAACTTTGTGAGAAGGATCCTTACTGAGCAGGGTTGAGGCCGATAGATGAAGAATATATCCGCTGCTCCTGGTCGCAGGAATTTGAGACTTCACTTTATTCAGATATCCCTTATGCAGAACGATCCCGTCCGCGCCTCCGGCCACCACTTGTTCAATCAGGGGCCAGATATTCCGTATCCCTTCAATGGGTCCCATTGTAACCCCATGATCTAACGGTACAAGGCAAGCCCGCTTGGTTTCAGGATGAAAAATCCTTGACAGTCTGATATCTTTACCATTCATACTTAAGCCCCCTGGCCTGCGTCTTCGCACCATTCATCAATCAACATCGCTTTTAATTGGCATCCATTTTTAGACTCTCCGCATAGTGAGCGAGTTCCTTGATGGTCGGATACCGATTTACACTTTCGAAATCCAAGTTTATTCCACATTTATCTAATTCTACCTCTAATTCTAGTGAAAGGATTGAGTTTCCTCCCAATTCAAAAAAATTATCTTCTATATGGATCGAATCCAGTTCAAGAAGCCGGCCCCATACCCCCGCAATCATTTTCTCGGTTTCCGTGTAAGCTTCACCCTGTAATTTGCCGGTAAGCGTAACGTCTATCAGATGATGAGCCTGAACCGGTTGATCGATATGCGGTGAATCATAGGCAGCGGGCAGAGACTCGCTTCCCTGTACCCAGAACCGGTGCCGCTCAAGAGGATAGACAGGTACACTCACCTTTCTTCCTTTGCGGTACAAACCGCCATACACGAAATTCCAATCCACATCCGCTCCGCTTACATATTGACGGGCGATCTCATCCAGTATTCCGCTCTCTGCCGCTCTGTCTTCGGCTTTGAGCCGGCGGAATAACTCATTGGCTCTTCTGCTCAGGCGATCTTTCTCTGTTTTATTCAAATCTCCTGGTTCCAGTAAGGTACGATTTTCGGTTACAAGCTTATGGTAGCCGAAGAATAGCCTTGATTGACCGGGCTTTTCCAGATGGTTTGCTAGGTTTGTGCCAAACTCGGCAAGTAAATCGGTAAGCTCATCATTATCCCGGACAACCAGCGCAATCCGGTAAGGGTGATGATCTTTGCAGACTGCCAGGGTATAGCAGATATCACTCACATGCAGCTGCCTGTTCTCCCGTAGGAATCGCGAATAATTGTGCAGGGAAGCTTGAAGACTGCTCATGCTTTTGGCGGATAAAGTAAACAGGTGCCGCACGGTCGAAACAGCGGAGCTGTCTCTCAACGGAAGGAGCGGCGCTTCTTCCAGAACCATGTGAGAATTCGTGCCGCTAAAACCAAAACAGGAGATTCCGGCCCTACGGGGATTCTCCTGCTTATGCCAAGTTGTCAGCTTATCATTGATATACACCGGGGTATCCGTAAACGGAATATACGGATTCGGTTCCCGGAAGTTGAGACTAGCCGGGATTTGTTTATGCTTGAGCGCGAGCACCACTTTGAGCAGGGAGGCAATCCCCGAAGCGGATACCAGGTGTCCCACATTGGGTTTTAATGATCCGATTCCGCAAAATTGTTTGCGATTCGTGAATTTGCTCATCGCCCGCGAGATGGCTTTGATCTCCAGAGGATCACCCAGCACCGTGCCCGTTCCGTGAGCTTCAATGTATCCGAGTGTATCCGGCGAAATACCCGCCTGGTTCCATGCCGCCAGCAGTACGTCATGCTGCGCATCAGGGCTGGGTGCGGTGATGCCGTTGGTTAAGCCGTCATTGTTCATGGAACTGCCTTTAATGACCGCATGAATATGGTCACCGTCCAGAAGAGCCTGTTTCAGCGGCTTAAGCAGGACAGCTCCCATTCCTTCGCCCCAGACGGTGCCATCCGCATAGCGGTCGAAGGCGCGCACATCCGCGCTTTCGGTTTCCACCGTTTGCATAGAACTCATTTGGAGCGGCAGCAGCCGCAAATATACCCCGCCGGCTATCGCCATCTGGCATTCCTTGCCGATCAGCGATTGACATGCCAAATGAACGGCGGATAATCCGGATGAGCACGCGGTATCCACGACAAGTGCAGGCCCGCGCAAATTGAGCGCGTAAGAGATTCTGCTGGCCAGGATCGACGTATAGGAACCGGTAAGAGCAAAGGGAGCCTCTTCCGGCAACATTTGTTTATAGGTCTGTCCGAAAGCATGATCATTGCCGACAAACACGCCTGTCGCGGATCCGTGAATGTTTTGCGCGCTATAACCCGCTTCTTCGATGCATTCCCAGGCGGTCTCCAGATAAAGCCGCTGGAGCGGGTCCATCGTTCTCGCTTCACTGGGAGAAATCCGGAAGAATGAAGCGTCAAACTTATCGACTTCTTCCAGGAAACCGCCCAATCCGTACACGTTATCAGGCTCACCCATCCGGGCGATGTAGGGATCGGTATCTTTGCGGCGTCCTGAGGGGAAAGGACCGATAGATTTCACTCCATCGTGCAGGTTATTCCAGAATTGCTCCAGATTACTGGCACCGGGAAATTTCCCTGACATGCCGATGATCGCTATCTGATGGTCCGGAGCTTCTTTGGCGGCAGCACCCTGCCCTGATAATAAGACAGCGGCTTCCTGCGGCGTTATTTTTTTATCAGCAACCAGTTTGAGGACGATTTGCTGTTTCTGTGTCTGCATAACTCCATCACCCTATCCTTTCGAAAGCACGCTCAACAAATATTCCGCTTCATTCATGGAAATCTCCCCGGATGCCAATCTCTCCATAATCTGTTCCACGCCCGGCTCGGCTTCCGCTGCAGGTTCCTCGGGCTCAACTTGCTTCTGATTAACTGCTGCCTCAGCAGAACGATCCATTCTCTGATCGAGAACAACGGACATCTGCTCTATGGTCGGGTAGGCGAAAATATCGGTAATATCCATAAGGCCCGGGAATTCTTTGTCTATTTCCTTCAACAGCAAAGAAGCCATGATCGAGTCTCCCCCGATATCGCTAAACTGATCGTGCAGATCAATATCGGGTATGCCCAGCGTTCTGCTCCACGCCCCGCTGACCTTCGCCTCAATCGAGCTCCTTGCCGCTGTATCTGATGAAACCTCCCCGGCAGGCTGACTATTCTTGCGGTCAGACATCGGCTCCGTTTGGCGGAGGAAATCATTATCGATCCGTCCGGCAATGACATGCCGGACGTTCTTGCCGGTAATTTCGGCGAACATCTCAATCGCTTCCGCGGTCGATACCGGAAATAAGATGTTCCGCTGATTTTGCACGCCATACTCGACAGCCATTCCCGTTTCTTTCCAGGCAGGCCAATTGATCGTTACGGTTCTGCCCGCTGCGCGCGTGCGGTATGCCGCGTAAGCGTCCAGATACGTGTTGGCTGCCGTATAATCGCCCTGGCCCAGTCCTCCGGTTAATGCTGTAACAGAAGAGAACATGATGAAGAAATGGGGACGGTCGCCTCTTGTCAGATGATCCAGGTTCCACGTTCCGTAGATCTTCGGCCCGATAACCTGCTCGAACGCTTCAGGTTTCCTGAGCACCATCATGCCGTCTCCCGCTACCCCGGCACTGTGTACAATGCCATGGATGGCTCCATGCTCCTGACGGATGACATCCAGGACCCGTGCCAGCGAATCTTCATCCGCCACATCTGCCCGGTAGCAGGACACTTTGCTGCCTGTCCTTTCGATCTCCATGATCGACCGTATCCGGGCAGCCGTCTTCGTGTCGGCTTGGCTGCTCAGCCACTGGTTCCACTGCTGCCTGTCCGGCATCTCGCTCCGGTTGATCAGACATAGCTGCACCTGACTCTGCGCTGCCAGATAACGGCCAATTTCCAAACCGATTCCGCCAGTCCCGCCCGTTATGATATAGACACCACTAGCCCGTATTGGAATAGGATCTTCTTCAGCAGCGCCCAGATCCAGCGCCTGGAACTGCTGGCGGTAGCGGATGCCGCTGCGGTATCCGACAACCGGTTCAGCTTTGACAGCTGACAGTTCCTTTAGAAGAACGGACACCGGAGTCTGCTCATCCAGATCGATGCAGCGGCAACTGATGCTGCCCGTTTCCTGCTCCACCACTTTGGCTAACCCGATCAGTGACGCGTTGCCCGGGTTAAGCGTCTGTTCCGCTCCGCTCATCTCATATGCACACGAAGTAACAACGAGGCATTCCAGCGGTTCGCGCAAGGATGCGCGGTGCATCGCCCGCACCAAGTAGAACAGGCTGTTCGTTCCTTTGGCCTGATTCATCCTCAGGTCCGCTGCTGTTTCCGCGCCGCTGTCCCCCATCGTAAGCAGATGCAGGAGGCGCCCGATACGCCTGCCCTTCAGTGCGCGAAATAATGCAATGTAATCGGCTTCGGAGCCGCTGACGCGATACTTCGAATCTCCGCTTGCTTCAAAGCCTTCACCCCAACGGGCCTCGACCACATCCGCTGAGCCCGCTTGAAGTTCTCTGCACAATGCCTCTGCCCGGTCATCGCCGTCATGCAGGACGAGAGTGCAGCCTTCGATGGGCTCGGCCGGCGGCACTTCATCATAGCTGACTTCCCATATGACCTCGTTATAGGGCTGGACCGGGGAGGCAGTGCCGAACTCTGCATAGTCGGGAACTTTTTTTACCGTGTAGCCCTCGATATGCACCAGTAATTTCCCTTCACCGTCCATAAGAACGATTGAATACGTCTGTGTTTCCGAATGGCCGGAGCCCGTGATCCTGGTTATATAACTATATACTTCGCCGGGCGGGCATTCGTAGATATCCATCCGCTTATAATAAAACGGCAAATATCCGCCTGAAGATAAACGGTCGATCGCAATATTAACCGCACAATCCATCAGAGACGGATGCAGCCCGTAGCGATATCTTTCATCCTCATAATCCTTCGGCAGTTTAAAGAAAGACAGCAGCTCATCAGATCCGCTGTAGAGCTTACGCAGCGTCCTCCAATGACCGCCTGTCTGAATAAAGTGGTTCTTGTTATGCGAAGAGTCTTCGATGGAAATAACCGGATAACGTCCGATCAAATGTCCATAATCGGCCTTCGTGGAATATGCGGGAACCTCCCATGTAAACCTGCCTTCGGCATGTTTGGTCCACGCCCCGCTTTCCTCCTTGCTGACAACTACGAATTCATAGCCACCGCTGTCCTGCCGGATCAGATGAAGCTGGGCTTCCCTGCTTTCGCCGGCTCCTACCGCAAGGGGCGCGAGGAACATGACGTCTTCCATACGGATGGGAGCCTCTCCTCTGATAAGTGAACTGGCGGCCCTGACCATTTCCAAATATGCCGTTCCCGGAAGCACATACAATGCGCCAACTACGTGCTCTCCGATTTCCCAGTGACGTTCCGCTGAGAAATGCGTAACATAAACCGTCCGGTCGAACATGTCTATCGCATAATCAAGCAGAGGATGATCCAGCTTTTTCTGGTATTCCTGCACCGGAGAAGGCGCAAGCCAGCACCTGCTTTTGTCGAACGGATACGTCGGCAGATTCACTTTACGGATGCGCTGACGGCCAAACAAGCGGCTCCAATCTACATCTGCACCGGCCACATACAGATCACAGATCCTTCTGAGCAGTTCCCGGCTGGGCTGGTCCTGCTCGCCAACCTGGCTTACGAAGGAGTCGGCTTCACGGCTCCGCTGCTTCCTGGTCTCTTCCGTAATCGTACCGGACGAAGCTTTCTTCTTCTGGTTGACGACAATTTGATGCCGTCCGAAGTACACGTCATCTCCGGCAAGCGGCTCGTCTGCGACCCGGTGCAAATTTCTGAGTTTATCCAGCAGCGCTTCCTTGCTGTCTGAGACAATAGCCAGCCGGATGCCGTAATGCTCCCTTCCAGAAGCGGCTGTCGCGCATATCTCAACCAAAGAAGCAGTCCCCGCTTTTTTCAGGAATTCCGTATAATCTTCCAGCAGCGCATTTAAAGCGCTTATACTTTTAGCCGATAGGGTCAATACTGCCGGCACCCCGGCAAGAGTCTCGGCAGATAAGGTTCCTTCCGGTCGTTCCGGACTTTCCTCCAGCACGATGTGGCAGTTCGTCCCGCTTAATCCGAAGGAGCTTACTCCGCATCTGAGCGGGGACGTTTCCGATCTCCAGTCACTTAACCGGTCCTGAACATAAACCGGCGACCGATCGAAAGAGATTCTCCGATTCGGTCTTTTAAAGTGAAGGCTAGGCGGCAGCTCTCTATGCTTAAGCGCCAGTACACACTTAATCAGTCCGGCGATTCCTGCCGCATGATCCAGATGACCCAGGTTCGTCTTAATCGATCCGACAGCGCAGAACTGTTTCCGCTCGGAATAGGTTTTAAAAGCCATCTCGATGCCTTCTATTTCAATCGGATCTCCTAATTTCGTACCTGTACCGTGGGCCTCGATATAACTGACGGTATCCGGCTCGATTTTGGCCGCGGCCCATGAACGCCGGATCACATCGGCCTGAGATGCGACATTAGGTGCCGTCATACCAATTGAAGCGCCGTCTTGGTTGATCGCACTTCCTTTAATGACGGCATGAATACAGTCTCCGTCGCTCAATGCCTTCTTCAGAGGCTTCAGCAGGATGACCGCAACTCCTTCTCCCATCCCCGTACCGCTTGAACTGTCATCGAACGACCTCGCCTTGCCGTCGGAAGATTGAATCCCGACTTCTACTTCATCCTCATACCGGACAGGAAGCAGATTGATTTTGATGCCTCCGGCAAGAGCCATTTCGCATTCTCCGTTTTTAATACCTTGGCAGGCGGTATGCACAGCCACCAAAGACGAAGAACAGGCGGTATCGATCATCATGCTCGGGCCTTTCAGATCCAACAGGTAGGAAACACGGCCTGCAATGACCGACTTGATGTTCCCTGTAAGAGATGCGCCAAGCATGGACGGCTCGATCTCTTGTACGAATTTCTTGTAGCTTTCTCCGAAATCCGAGCTATGCCCGACATACACCCCGGTACGCGTGCCTTTCATCATGGGAACGGAATATCCGCTGTCCTCGATCGCCTGCCAGGCCGTCTGCAAGAATAGTCTCTGATTCGGGTCCATTAACCTCGCTTCATTCGGTGACATACCGAAAAAAGAGTAATCGAAGGTGTCGATTTCATCGAGGTAGCTTCCGGACGAATATTGAACGGGTTGTTGCTTCGCATTCGTACCCAGCAGCGTTTCGATGTTTTCTCTTCTCCCATCCGGGTAACCGCTTACACAATCGATCCCTTCACGGAGGTTATGCCAGAACTGTTCTACTCCGTCCGCCTTAGGGAACTTTACGGACATGCCGATGATCGCAATCTCTTCGATCCGCTTGTTTTCCCTCTGTTTAAGCATCTTAACGATCTGTACAGCCGCATTCTTCTCGATTAAGCCCGACGCCGCATTCTCAATCACATACTCATAGACCTTATTCATCTTCGACCTCCAATTCATCTAAGCTGTCGAGAATATCCTGCAGATTTAGGCTGCCACTCTCCATGCCTTCTATAAGGCCGGCTATAGCCGTATCCGCTTCTTTATTGGCCGCGGCGGATTCGGATTTCGGAGACGGATTCCCGGAGGCATCCAAATAAGCTGCCATGGCGGCTATCGTATGATTTTTGAAAAGATCGATAATGGTAACTGTACCTGGATAACGGTTCTCAATTAGCGCATGAAGCTGGTTGACCAGCAAAGAGCTGCCGCCCAGTTCGAAGAAACTATCATTAATGCCTATTTCTTCGATACCCAGCACCTGAGTCCAAGCTTGCGCTAAAAATTGTTCAGCCGTAGTAACCGGCTCCGCATAAGGGGTTTCAAGGGCCAGACGATCGGTAATATCCATGTTTGACAGCGTTCTCCGGTCCACCTTGCCGTTCGCCGTAAGAGGAAGCTGATCCATGCTGATAAACAACGCGGGAACCATGTAATCAGGCAGTTTACTTCTCAGCCGCATCCTCAATTCTTCATGCCTGATTTCTTGCAGAGACACATAGTAGCAGACTAACCGCTGCGTTTCGTTCCAAGTCTGCACAACGGCTGCGGCTTCCTGAATTTCGTCCCAAGACAGGAGCACGCTCTCAATCTCGCCAGGCTCAATTCTATATCCCCGGACTTTGAGCATATTGTCCGCACGGCCCATGTACTGAATATAGCCCTCGGCTGAATATTTGGCCCTGTCTCCTGTTCGGTACATCGCGCCTCTTCCGGTGCTGCCAATGAAGGCTTGACGAGTCCGCTCCTCATCATTCATGTAACCCTTCGTTACATTCATGCCGGATACATACAAATCGCCCTCGATACCGATATCGCATAAATGACCGTAACGATCAAGAATCAATATACGGTTATTCGCGACCGGCCGGCCAATCGGGATGCCTTCCGATAGAGCTTGTTCTTCTTCAATCGTATAGCTTGTTACCCAGATGGTCGCTTCCGTCGGCCCGTACATATTCATTATTCTGGCATTCTCGAAAGCGCCGCGAACTTCGTGATACAGCTTCGTGCTCCAGGCTTCCCCGCCCAGCATAACCACTCGGACTCCCTTGGAAAATCCCGAAAGATGATGTTGACTCTGAGCCCGGTTATGCAGCAGCTGGGACATCAGAGCTGGGACAGAGTGCCAAATCGTAATATGATGGCGCTCCAGAAACGGATACAGCTGGTGTACATCCAGCAGCATTTCATTCGTTGCAAGATGCAAGCTCGCACCGCTTAGCAAGGCACCGAAGATTTCAAAGACGGAGATATCAAAACTTATGGAGCTGACCAGCAGCATCCGGTCCTCAGCCCTTATTCCAAGTTCCTTTATGCTCCACAGCAAGTAATTAGCCGCGTTCCGATGGGTGACCATAACGCCTTTGGGCTGTCCTGTCGAACCTGAGGTATACATGATGTACATCAAATGGTCCGGAGAAATTTGGGCGCCTTCCTCTTGTTCCGCTTGCCGGGTTTCACTCGGGTCCAAGTAACGATAGCGCGGATTCTTATGCGGATCACTGCTTTCGTTCATCAGCAGGATTCTTTGAAGGTTAGAATGTGACTCGATAGGATCTGCAAAAGTTCCGGTTAACTCCTCTTCCGTGATCAGAACCCGAGCCCCGCAATGGGCAATCACATACATGACCCGTTCCACCGGATAATTCGGATCAAGGGGCACATACGCTCCTCCCGCTTTGAGAATACCTATCATGGCAATGATCGCATGGGCTCCACGATCAAGCAGAACGCCAACCGCATCCCCCCGCTCAACCCCTTCTTCCCGAAGCCGCTCAGCCAGCCGGTTAGACTTCATGTTGAGCTCTTGATAAGTTAACTCCAAATCCCCGCTTCGGATAGCTATCGCATCCGGTGTGCGGCCGACCTGCATTTCGAATCGGGTATGAATGGCCAAATCGCTAGCGCAATCAGGGTCCTCGGACGAAAACTGCTCCAGCAGCTTATCCTCCTGCAGGGAGGTTAGCAATCTTATTTCCTGAATCTCTTGAGGTCCTTGACCGGCTGCTTGTTCCAGCATCCATAAGAACCGCTGAGATATGCGTCTGATCGTTTCCGCCTTGAACAGGTCGCTGTTATATTCCAGCTTCACTTCAATTTCATCACCGACATGGATAGCCAGAAAACTTAAATCGTATTGGCTTGAACCATCGTTATCCGGAAAAGCAACATCATAGTATTGATACATCGTGTTAAAAATGGGATTGCGGCTTAAATCACGGGCCGGATTAACCTCCGAAACCAGAGCTTCGAAAGGAAACTTCCCATTTCTGTAAGCGAGCAAACTCTTATCCCTGACCTCTGCCACAAGATCATCGAATGTTGTAAGGCTCTCAAAATCGATCCGGATACACAGCGTATTAATAAATAAACCGAAGACGTTTTCTTGCAATTTACTATCGCGGCCTGTCATTGGTATCCCTACGATGATCTGATCTTGAGAAGTTAATTTGTGAAGCAGCAGGAAATAAGCGGACAACAGTGTCATATGCATCGTAGCCTGCAGAGAACGGGAGCGTTCTTTGAGTGCCGAAGCACTGGCAGCACCGATTCTGAACTTGATATAATTTCCGTTAAAAGTCTGAACAGTAGGCCTGGAGAAGTCGGCAGGAAGTTCCAGAACCGGCAGCGGACCCGCTAGTTCCTGCCGCCAATACTCGCTCATCATTCTGCATTCGCGGCCATTCAGCCATTCCTGCTCCTGCTGCACACAATCGACATATCTAGCCTCCGGCCAGGCAATGCCGGCCGGTTGCCCGGTCAAGAGACCGTCATATACTTCAAGAAGCTGTTTGAAGAAAAGATCCATGCTCCATCCATCCGTAATAACGTGATGAATGTTCAGGAACAAACAATATTCCTCATCGGCCAGCTTGAATAGAACTACGTTCAACAGACGCTGCGAAAGATCAAAGGGATGCTTCTTCAAGGCCGCTATCCATGACTGCAGCTGTTCGCCCGGATCCCCAGCCTCATTCGTCAAATCACGAAATTCGGCTTCATAGTTCAGGTGCGGCAGGATAATTTGCCGCGGCTCGCCGTTTTCTTCGATGAAAACGGTTCTCAAAGCCTCGTGCTTTTGAATCAGAATGCTCAAGGCTTTGTTTAAACCCTCACGCTGTATCGTCCGATTAATAAAGATTTGAGAAGGCAGATTGTAAGCCGTCATCTGCGGATTCATTTTTTGCAGGAACCAGATCCTGCGTTGTGCACTAGATAAAGGATACGAATCGGCCGCTTCCGGCTCCCTGATTGCCTGATTGTCCTCCTGCGGCGCCGCCGTGCAGACCCCCTCCGGGTTCTTGAAGGATTCATCAATAAAAACAGACAAGCCGGATACCGACAAGTATTGGAACAAATCGCCGATCGTAACGGGAATATTCCGTTCATCATGCAGCCGGTTGGCAATTCGGATGGCCAGTATGGAATCGATTCCTTGTTCGTACAATGTTTCTTCGATATGAATCTCATCAAATCCGGCAACTTCCCCCCAAATCTGCCCTACCAGAAGCTCCGTTTCCGTATAGCTGCCATCTGATCTCCCTTTGAAATCCAGACGTTTGGTACGGACGCCGGGTTCCGCTTTCTCCTCTTGGGCAGAATCGAGCTTGCCTGCGATCACGTGACGGACGTTCCTGCTCATAATTCCGGCGAACATCTCCATCGCCTCCGCCGTTGCGACGGGCTGTAAGATGCTCCGCTGATTGTGTACGCCATAGCGGACGGCCATACCGGTTTCTTTCCAGGCAGGCCAGCTGATCGTCACCGTTCTGCCTGCCCTGCGCGCCCGGTAAGATGCATAAGCATCCAGATAAGCGTTGGCTGCGCTATAGTCCCCTTGGCCCATTCCTCCCGTTAACGCGGTTACGGAGGAGAACATGATGAAGAAGTCAAGACGATCCGCTCTTGTCAGATGATCCAGATGCCACGTACCGTAGATCTTCGGTCCGATTACTCCGCTGAAGGCGGCTGGCTTCTTCAGCACCATCATACCTTCTCCCGCCGCACCGGCACTGTGCACGATGCCATGAATAGCGCCGTGTTCGCTCCGGATCTGATCCAGTACGCGTGCCAGCGCTTCTTCATCCGCTACATCCGCCCGGTAGCAGGTCACACCGCTGCCTAACGCTTCGATCTCGCGTATCGAGCGAATTCGCGCAGCCGTCTGAGTGCCCGCTTGGCCGCTCAACCACTCGTCCCACAGCGGTTTGTCCGGCATCTCGCTCCGGTGGATCAGGCACAGCTGCACCCCATTCTGCTGTGCCAGGTAGCGGGCAATTTCCAGCCCGATTCCGCCTGTCCCGCCGGTAATGACATAGATGCCGTTACTGCGGATCGGCATAGGTTCCTGCGCGGCCGCCCCCAGATCCAGTTCACGGAACTGCTGGCGGTAACGTACGCCGCCCCGGTAACCGACAACCGGATCGCCTGCCGCGGCTGCCAGTTCATTCAGCAAAGCGGACAGCGGTGTCCGCTCATCCACATCGATGCAGCGGCAGCTGACGTTTGACGCTTCTTGCTCTACGACTTTAGCCATAGCGATCAGTGAGGCGCTGCCCGGGCTGAGCACCTGTTCCATCCCTGTCATCTCGTAAGCGCACAAGGTGACGATGACACATTCCAGCGGATCGCGTACCGATGCACGGGACATCGCCCGCACCAGGTGGAACAGGCTGCTTGTTCCCTTGGCCTGATTCAGCCTCAGGTCCGCCGAACTTTCCATGCCGCTCTGTCCGAGCGTGAGCAGATGGATAATGCGGCCGATCCGGCGGTCACGCAGCGTTTCAAACAGCGAAATATAATCGGCCTCGGAACCGCTGACCGTATACTTAAAGCCGCCTGCGGCTTCATACCCTTCACCCCACTGGACCTCAACCACTTCGCTTGAGGTCTGCAGCTTCAGCAATAAGGCTTGCGCAAGCTCATTTCCGTCATGCAGCACAATCGTGCAGCCCTCGATCGGCTGTGCGGTCTGCGATTCTTCAGGGCTTGCTTCCCAGAGCACCTGATGATAGAGGCTTGCTGTTTCGGCTGCGGGCAGAAGAAGACTTGGCCCTCCTTCCCGGCCAGGGCTCCTGCTCAACCCCTTTTCCATTTCAACCCAATATCTTGTAGCTGCAAAAGGATACAGCGGCAGACTCACCTTCTGCTTCAGGCCGGAATGCATCCGGTCCCATAACACTTCCGCGCCTGCAATGTACGGAGCGCACATTTCTTCAAGCGTCAGATTGTCAGGCAGAAGAGGGGGCTTGGACCACTCCGATTGGACCACTCCGTAGTATATTCCCTCTTCCGGTTCATTGCGCAGACCACGATGCAAGAGAGTACACACCTTTTCTCTTAGCGTTTCCACTGTATCCGCCAGCACCGCAACCCTGTATTTGTAATGTCCTCTGCCGATATTGGACATATAACAAATGTTCTCCAGTGAAACGCCGCCGCTCAAGCTCAGAACCTGATCATATTCTGCCAGCAAGGTTAGCAGAGCTTTCTCGTTCTTTGCCGTGACCGTAAAAATACCGGAGAAATCGGGCGGGGAGACTGCCGCTTCCTCATCCTTAGCCGGGGGCGCTTCCTCCAGAACCACATGGCAATTCGTTCCGCTCAATCCGAAGGAACTGATGCCGCAGCGTCTTGGAACACCCCCCGGATTCCATGGGAGCAGCTTGTCATTCACATACACGGCAGACTGCTCAAATCGAAACTTCCGGTTAGGCTGCCGAATATGCAGGGTTGGCGGGATATGCTTATGCTGTAGTGCCAGCACAGCCTTCACAATGCCGGCTAATCCGGCCACATGATCGAGATGCCCGATATTCGATTTCACGGATCCGATCGCACAGAATTGTTTCTTATTCGTGTATGACCGGAACGCATTCTCTATTCCTGTCAATTCCAAGGAATCTCCCAGTACCGTCCCGGTTCCATGCGCTTCTATATAGGAAATCGACTCCGGATCTATCTCCGCCTGCTTCCACGCCTTTACCATCACCTCTTGTTGTGCGGCCGCGTTAGGGGCCGTAATTCCAATCGAGGCTCCATCCTGATTAATCGCCGAGCCTTTAACCACGGCAAGAATCTGGTCGCCGTCTCTCTTAGCCGCTGACAAAGGCTTTAAGACAAGCGCCGCTACACCTTCTCCGAAAATGGTTCCCTTGGAGCTGTCATCAAAGGATTTCGCTTTGCCGTCGGTTGACTCGATCCCGATCCCGCCCGTATCCGCCAGCGGTAAAAAATTAATTTTGACTCCGCCGGCAAGAGCCATCTCGCACTGATTTTCCCGCAGCGCCTGACAAGCGGTGTGGAACGCTACGAGCGAAGATGAACATGCCGTATCAATCAGCATGCTTGGTCCTTTCAGATCCAATATATAGGCCAGCCGGCTCGCGATTATCGACTTCAAGTTGCCCGGAATGGAAACTCCGACGGCCGAAGGCTGTGCCTGCCGGATAATACTTTTATACTCCAGGCCGAAATCGGAGCTGTAGCCCAAATAGATGCCGACATTTTTGCCGCCGACGCTGTTCTCGATATAGCCCGCATCTTCTAGAGCATGCCAGGCCGCCTGTAGAAATTCGCGCTGATTCGGATCCATCAAAGCCGCTTCTGCCGGGGGAATCCGGAAAAAAGCAGCATCGAACTCTGCGATTTTATCCAAATACGATCCTTTTTTGAAAGAAACGGAGCTGGAGTCCTCCTGCATCCAAGGCAGGATGGTTTCCAGCTCTTCTTTCCGGCTGACCGGAAAATCTCCGACACAATCCTTGCCCGCTTTCAGGTTCTCCCAGAATTGTCCGACATTCCGGGCACCCGGCATACGGACAGACATCCCGATAATCGCGATGTCGTCCTTTTCCTTACGGCTTTCCTGATTCAGCAGGGAAATGATTTGCGCTCCGAGATTCCGGTCCAGTTTCTCTGCCAACACATTCTCGAAAACGAACTGATAGACTCGGTTCATCTGCTATTCTCTCCAGTCTTCCACGTTCTTAAGAGCGGTGTCCATACTGACGTCTCCTTTTTTCACACTGTCGAACAAGCTGAGAATTTTATCGAGATCATCACTAGGAGTTTGTTGTAACGTTTCCTGCCCCACAGATGCTTCCGCCTCGGTCCCCGGGTCCAAATACTTGGCCATTTTGGAGATACTCGTATATTTGAACATGTCCTGCAGCTCTACTTCAGGATAATAATCTTTGATCTTGGCGATGAGCATAACGGACATAAGGGAGTCGCCCCCTAAATCAAAAAAGTTATCATGGATGCCGACTTTAGGAACCTCCAACACTTCCTGCCATAACCGGACTAGTGTTTCTTCGATGGAGTTTGCCGGAGCTTCATACCGCTCATCGTCCAAAGACACGTTAAGCAGTGGAGCCGGCAGCGCCTTTTTATCAATCTTCTGATTGGGGGTCAGCGGGAGTTCATCCAGCTTGATAAAGAAAGAAGGGATCATGTAATCCGGCACTTTCGTTTCCATGTAGGCACGCAGCTTGGAGCCGCTAAACTCCCCATCCCCTGTATAGTAGGCACATATCATGGACCGGCCCGATGCTTCTTCTCTTACGACAGCAGCCGCCTCGGATATTCCTGTAAAATCCGTAAGGACCTGCTCAATTTCGCTCAATTCGATCCGGTGCCCTCTAAGCTTGACTTGGTTATCCTTGCGCCCCAAATAAATCAGATCACCGTCAGGAAGCTGTTTCACCAGATCACCGGTCAAGTACATCTTCTTACCGGCCCCATCATGGAAAGGGGCGTCCACGAACTTTTGCTCCGTGATGTCCGGCAGATTCATATAACCTTGGGCCAGTCCGTAACCCGTAATGCCCAGTTCACCGATAACCCCGACAGGTAACGGCTGAAGATGCTCATCCAGCACATAAAAACCCGTATTCGCGATCGGCGCGCCAATCGTAACGCGTTCCGCCGTTAATTCTTTGACACTGGACCAGATCGTCGTCTCGGTCGGACCGTACATATTATAAATCTTAGAAGAAGTCTGCTCTTGGAGCAGACTCAACAATTTCGGCGGAAACTCTTCCCCTCCAACCATAATTTCAGTTACGCCAGACAGCCAGTCTCTGCTTCCATGCAGCAGCAGCAGCTGAAGCCGGGACGGCGTCATCTGTACCATCCTGACTTGTTCTTTCACGATAAGCCCGGCAAGCCGCTGCATGTCAAGCTGCTCGGCATCGCCTGCAAGAACGACCTCAGCCCCTGCGGTAAGCGGGACAATCGCTTCCAGGATGAAGATATCAAAAGAGCTTGTCGTCACGCAGAGAACAGGCTTGTCCGGTCCGAACTCTATCTTAGACCGCACTCCGGCGACAAAATTCGAAAGAGAATGATGTCCTAGCAAGACACCCTTCGGCCTGCCGGTCGATCCTGATGTATAGATAACATAAGCCAAGTCATGCAATGATGCAGAAATGCCAGACAAATCAGATTGCGGCTCATGAAGCGTATCCGCCAGAACGATTTCTCCTGTGAAATCAAGCAGGCTTTTCCGTTGACTATCCGTTACAAGAATCGAGGCCCCGCTGTCTTCCAGCATGAACAGCAGTCTCTCTTTAGGATAAGCGGGATCGAGCGGCAAATAAGCTCCCCCCGCTTTCCAGATGGCCAGAATACTGACCATCAGTTCCGGCGACCTGCCCACAAGCAGCCCGACAATGGAGCCTTTCCGGACGCCCCTCTTGCGCAGCGCCGCAGCCAACAGATCCGCTTGGGCATTCAATTCAGCGTACGTCAGTGTATGCGCTCCGAACCGCAGTGCGTTCAACCCCGGATTAAGGACGCTCTGCTTTTCGAACATGCCCAGAGCCGTTTCTCCGGGAATCGCCATCTCCGTCTCATTAAAGGATTTCAGCATGCGCAATTCGCGGCCTGACAACAAGCTGACCTGCGCCAAATGGACTTGTGAGCGCTCCAGTATGGCCCCGATCACATTGAGGTAATAGTCCAGAAAGCGCTCGATTGATTGCCGTTCAAATAGCGCAATGTTGTATTCCAAGCGGATGCTTATCTCATCGCTTTCTTCCTTACAAATCAAGGATAGGTCGAATTGGCTTAAACCGCGGTTCTCCTGCGCGTATTCAAAATACTGGAACATCGTGGAGAAGATAGGACTTCTGCTGAGATCACGATCCGGATTGAGCTTGGCGACAATATTCTCGAACGGATACGAACCGTTGCGGTAGGCATCCAGACATTTGGCCTTGGTATACCGGATCAGTTCTTCCAGCGTCTGCATCTCGCCCATCTTAAATCTGATGCAGGTCATGTTCATGAATAGACCGAGCACCCTTTCATACTCATGACGATCCCTGCCTGCAACCGGATAACCGATTATAATGTCCTTATCTCCGCTGACTTTGTGCAGCAGGAAGGCATACGCGGACAGCAGGATCATATTCATGGTGACGCCTTGACGCTTTGTTACTTCTTTCAGACGGAGGAATGTGTCCGCATCCATTCGTTTGGACACATGACTCCCCTGGAATGTCTGCATATGCGGTCTGTTATAGTCCAGAGGCATACCAAGAACCGGAAGAGGTTTAGCCAATTCTTCCAGCCAGTAATGTTCCATCTGATTCGCTTCCTTACTGGTAATCCAGTTCTTCTGCTCATCCGCGTAGTCTGTATATTGTCTGGCAAGCGGCTTCAGTGAAGGCGCCTCACCATTCTGATTCTGAACGTACAATTCTCTTAATTCTTCGAAAAAGATCCGGGCGCTCCAGCCATCCATAATGAGATGGTGAAAGCTTACGGACAAGCAGTAGTGCTCGCTTCCAAGCTTAAACAGCTTCCCGCGCAGCAGCGGCTTGGATAGGTCAAATACGGTATGCTGCTCTTCGATAAGCAGCATTTCCAAGCGTTCCTCCGCAGCTTCCCCGGCCAGCTCCATACACTCTAGCTTGATCGAATAGTCCGGAAGCACCTTCTGCTGCGGCTGTCCGTCTTTATCCGAGAACACCGCCCTCAGCATATCGTGCCGCTTGATGAGACTGTTCATAGCCGCTTCCAGCTTCTCCAGATCAAGCTCATGATAAAGATGAAGGCTGGACACAAGATTATAAGTAACAAGCTGAGGATCATATTGCTGCAGGAACCAGATGCGTTTCTGCGAGCTCGTAAGCTCATACTCTGAATACTCCTCGGGTTTCAGATCCGGTTGAAGCGCTTGCTGCTGCTCCGTAAACTGTACCGGCTGGCTATGAACCGGCGTTTCCGCACTCAATGCCCCAACAGCTTGCTCATCCGGATTTTCCAGACTTTCCATATATACCGACAGCTGGTGAATAGTGGGATGCTCAAAGAGATGACTGATTACCACCTTCTCATCAAACTGCTCCGAAATCTGGTTGCAGATATGAATAGCAAGGATGGAATCGCCGCCCAAGCTATAGATATCGCTGTATATATCAATGCGGGTTAAGCCCAGGACCTGGCCCCATATTTGCCCGATACGAAGTTCGGCTTCACTGTAAATGTTGTCCGCTTTACCCGTCAGCTCGACGCGAGGTGCGGCTTGTTTATTCACGGCAGCCTTCCTCCCGCCGGCTTCGGCGTGCGGCTGCGCTTCCAATGCGGCTCTCACATTCGGTGAAAGACGCATCAGCTTGTGCTGTCCAAGCAGCCCCGTATCTTCAAGATTCAGTTCGCCGATAACTGCTTGGGACAAGTCGCTTTGCAGGACATGCTCCCAGAGCTCAAGCGCCTGAGCCGTGGGAAGTGCTTTGAAGATCGTGTCCTTATTGACGCCGTGATCAGCCGCCATTCCCGTTTCGCCCCACGCAGCCCAGTTAAGGTTCAACGTCCTTCTTCCCTGCTTTGCGCGGTAATCCGCATAACGGTCCAGGAAGTAATTGGCCGCCGTGTAGTCACTCTGCCCGATTCCCCCGATCAGGGAAGCGACGGAGGAGAAGGTAATCAGGAAATCCAGCTCATCCTGGAGAGTTAACCGGTCCAAGACCCATGTTCCTTTGATCTTGGGCTCCATAACCTTATAAAACGACTGGATATCCTTGCGGAGCATCAACCCGCTGCCTGCTATGCCCGCACAGTGAATAATGCCGTTTATCCTGCCATACTCTCTTCTGAGTTCTGTAAATAAAAGATCCATTTCCTCCCAGTCGGCAATGTCTGCAGTGTGATATTCGGCATGCATGCCAAGTCCGTTAAGCTCTTCGAGTCTTGCCAGACGCTGAAGCTGTTTGTCTTCCGCCGTACCCTTCAGTAAATCCAGATAACCGGGAAGCGGGGTACGATGGACAAAAGCAACATTCGCTCCGCTCTGCTCAAACAACTGTTTACTTGTCTCATAACCGATTCCGCCTAACCCTCCGGTTACAACGTACACACCTTCGGCTTTCAGCTCGACGAACTTGGGCTCCGCTTTCTCCGTCATCTCCACTTCTTCGAAATATTCCAGATAACGGATTCCGCTGCGGAAAGCTGTCACAAAAGTATGATCGGACGCTGCCATTTCGCGTATGATCGTTTCAGCGGAAGTCGTCTCATCGAAATCAATGCAGCGGCAAGGAAGATGATCATATTCCTGCCCGATAACTTTGGCCAGCCCTATCAGAGCGGCACTTCCCGGGTTCAGCGTCTGTTCAAAACCATCGACAGGATGAACGGTTCCGGTCAAGAGCACCAGCTGAATATGCCGGGTATATTGATGATGCAGCAGCGCTTTAGCCGTAAAAATCAGACTGTCCGCTCCTGCCTTCTGATTGGCCTCAAATCGTTCTACCGTATCTATATCTGCAAAAGCAGGATCTTCTCCCGGATGAATATATACAATGTGTGTGACCGGTAAAAGTTTCAAATCAGCGAATAACCGGACATAATCCTGTTCATCACTGCCCACAAAATAATTTCCTTCTTCAGAGCGATACTCACTGCCTCTGTATACGAATACACAATTCGTGCCCAGCTCCAGCAAGCAGGCTGCTATACGGCTGGACCACCCTTGTCTATCTGCAAAAATGACAACCGTGCCGCCTTGCCGCAAGGATCCTCCGATCTCGGCAGTTAAAGGCTCCGGCAGCCAAGCCGTGCGGCCTAGCGGGTTTAAACGGCCCTGATGTATCTTCTTCCGAATCAGAGTGTAATCCAAGATTTCAGCGGCGACTTGTCCTGATTCGTCCCATATCGTGATGTTGTATTTCAATACTTCCTTATCCGGATCATTCGAATCATGCGGCTTGGCTAAGCTGTAACAAGTAGCCGGAAGAGCCCGGTGGATAATAAGCTGTCTGTACGAGACCGGAAGAAATAACCCATTCGAAGTGTCCTTAATCGCCCCGATCGAAGTCGCCATATCAAGCAGCGCGGGATGCAGGGTAAACTGGCTGGTTTCCGCTGCAACTTGTCCGGGGAGACTCAGTTTAGCGACAATCGCGCCCTCGTGTTCCTTTATCCGTACGGCTCCCTGCCACCTGAGTCCCAGTGCCAGCCCGTCATCCTTGCGCTCAGGAAGCAGCACGGCTTCTTCCTCATGCCGGTGCATCAGATCTAGCAGATCCGGCGGATTGATCCGGCCGGACGTCTCTGCCTGCGATAACCGGATTTCACCCGAAGCGTGAACCGTCCACTCACTGGCTGCGGCATTCGCGCCTTGACTCTCTAAACTGACCATACTAAAAGCAAAGGAATCCCCCTGCTCCTGCAGCACGGTCTGGATCACCTTCCCCTCCTCTTCCGCGAAGATCAGCGGACTCAGGATCTGAAAGTTCTCTATGACCAGGCAGCCGGTGCCCAAATAATCACCGGCTGCCTGGAGCGCGAGCTCCAGATAGACAGTGCCGGGAAGAATATACTGACCTAGTATCCGGTGTTCATAGACAAACCAATGGTCTAGCGGGCTTAGCGCCGCTTCATAGATACATTGCTTGTAAGAAGCGGCTGCCCGGCGGTTCAGCAGAGAGGGGAGCTGCCCCTCGTATTCGCTTCCCCGGTCCGCCGCTTTCCGCTCTATCCAGTGTCTGTGCTTCTCAAATGGATACGTCGGAAGATGTAAAGTGCGGTAATTGTGTTTCTTGTATAGAAACTCCCATTGGATATCCGCCCCCTCGATATACCATTGTCCAATCTGAGCGGCCGATGGTTCCAGCCAGCCCGATGACTCCATTAAACGGATGCTTTCATTTGCCTTGCGGGTCAACTCGTTCTTTTCCGACTCGAGTAAGACTCTATCACGGTTGTGTTCCGTCTTAATAGTCACCACGCTGTGGACACCGCAATAAACATCAGAACCTAGAAAGGGAAGCGTGAGAGACCCGATGCTTGGCAGTCCTTCCAGCTTCTTAAGCAGATCCGCCGAACTTCTTGCTGTGACAGCCAAACGGTAATGATGGTGCGTTCGTCCCATATTAATGGTCTTGCATATATCCCCGATATTTGAATCCGGATGGGCGGCAAGCCAGCCGCAGTATGTCTTTACGAGATCACTGAGCGCCTCTTGGCTTTTTGCGGATAAAGTGAATACGTGACCTGGGGGTTCAGATGCTTGTACAGCCGGGTTCTCGGACCAAGGCGCTTCTTCCATGATTAGATGGCAGTTCGTACCGCTGAAACCGAAGGAGCTCACCCCGCATCTTCTTGCATGACTTCCTCTTATCCAATCGGTGCGTTTATCATGGATGTACAGCGGGGAGTCATCAAATGGTATAAACGGATTCGGCTGACTGACATTCAAAGTCGGAGGAATCGCTTTCTTCTTCAACGAGAGCGCCATCTTGATCACAGAGGCAAGACCGGAAGCGCCGATGGTATGACCGATATTGGTCTTTACCGAACCAATGCCGCAAAACTGCCTTCTGTTCGTGAACTTACGGAAGGCATCGGTCAGACCTTTGATTTCAATGGGATCACCAAGCTTCGTGCCGGTCCCGTGCGCCTCGACATAATCGATGGTATCGGGCTGGATTCCCGCATCCTTCCAAGCCCTCGTTATGACTTCCTCCTGCGATCTCGCATTCGGCGCCGTAATGCCGTTGGATGTGCCGTCATTGTTGACCGCACTGCCTTTTATGACAGCATAGATGCTATTCTGGTCGCGGAGAGCCGCACTAAGCGGTTTTAAGACGATCGCGTTGATGCCTTCACCCCAGACAGTTCCGCTCGCTTCTTTATCAAAGGTGCGGATCCGGCTGTCGGCCGAATCCAGCATATGTGTCCCGAGCGGTATATAAGAGAGTGCAACACCTCCGACGATAGCCATGCCGACTTCTCCGGATGCTACGGCTTTGGATGCCATATGCAGGGCAACAAGGCTGGACGAGCAGGCCGTGTCGACAACAAGTGCCGGACCCTTCAAATCCAGAATGTAACTCAACCGGCTCGCGACTATACTTGTACTGGCTCCGGCAAGCATTAACGGATCGTCGATCTCTTCCGTCAATCTGGCGTAACTTGAGCCTCCGGTCGTGTCGATTCCCACATAAATACCGGTGAGCGTATGCATGGTTTGAGTGCCTGCGATACCTGCATCCTCAAGCGCTTCCCATGCTGTTTGCAGAAACAAACGCTGTGCCGGGTCCATTAATTCCGCTTCCCGGGGCGAGATCCGGAAATGCGTGTGATCAAATGTATCCAGCTCCTCCAAGTAACCGCCGATCTTATACGGATCTTCGTCCGTGACGGCGAATAGATGATCGACATCTTTTCTGCGTCCGGCGGGAAATCGACCTATGCTGGATGCACCCTTATCCAATAAACTCCAGAATTCTTCTTTATTACGCGCGCCCGGCAGACGGCAGGAGATTCCGATAATTGCGACATCTTCCGCCTGCACTTCAGGCGTATCCGAATGAAGGTCTTTCAGCAGCTTTTTCGCTTCATCTTTCGATAACTGCCTGGAAGCGACCTGCTCCAAGATATAGTTTTTTATGGTTTCCACTCGTTATCACTCACCGTTTTCAAAAGTTTAGACGCTTCTGCTGAAGTCAATTGCCCTTCCGCCAAACGATTCAATATCGAGTCGAGCTCATCATCGTCCTCCGGCTGCGACATACGCTGAGACAGCTTTTCAATGTATACCGCCATTTCGTGAATAGTCGGATAGGAGAAAATATCTGAAACATGAAGCTGTCCGGGATATTCTTGTTCGAGCAGCCGGAATAACCGGGTCGCTAAGATCGAATCTCCGCCAAGCTCATAAAAACTTTCATACACCCCGACAGCCCTCACCCCAAGCACATTCGCCCACATTTGTGCGATTTTATGATGAACGGGCTGAATGGATGAAAGCTCCGTTTCCTTGAGGACGACCTCCTCTTCTTTATGAGAGAAGGCGGCCCGGTCAGGAATCAGGCTGCCGACCTCAGCAGCCAATCGCTCCGACATTCGTATACTGACTGTGCTGAGAGCGTCCGTAACGTCCGGATGGAGTTCACCTGCCACCACTCTATTCTCTGAAGCGCCGATCAAATCATGGAAGACAGACAATGCCTTCGCGTCCGGAAGTGTCTTGTACATGTGCGTGTCATCGCTAATTCCGTATTTGCTCGCGGTGACCTGCCACATCGGCCATTGAATGGCTGTTCCATATTTGCCACCCAGGTGACGGAAACCCGCAAAAGAATCCAGATAGCCGTTAGCCGCACTGTAACCACCGTCATTGATTCCACCTGAAATCGAGGATATCGAGGAGAACATGATAAAAAAGTCAAGCTCCTCGCTCTTAGTCCCTTCGTGCAGAAGCCAAGTTCCCATCACCTTCGGGGCCAGCAGTTTCATCACTTCTTCTTCCTTTTGCTCATGAAGGCTGCCCGCTCGTTCGCCTACCCCGGCCCCGGCGCAGTGGATAATGCCATCGATGGCTCCTAAGGTTTCTTTTATGCCGGTTAAGGCTTGCCGGACCTGCACCTCATCGCTGATATCCGCGCGGAAGCCGTGCACCTCCGAGCCGGATTCCCTGATGGCTCTTACACGATCCTCATCCAGAGGACCGGACCGCTGAAGAAGCGCGAGCTTTACTTTGCAGGCAGATGCAAGGCTGCGGGCAACAAGCATTCCCAGTTCCCCGGAGCCGCCCGTTATCAAGTACACGCCGCCTTCTTTGAGGGATACGGCAGGATCTTTGCGCTGTACATGCGTCAGCAGGTCAAGCTCCTCAATCAGCCGGAGCCCCTTCCGGTAAGCGACCACTGCGTGACAATCGGGTGCGTACAGTTCACTCTGAATGTGCTTCGCATCTTCGTTTCCATCAATATCGATACAGCGGACTTTGGCGGCACTTCCCTCCAGCCGGATTGATTTGCCGAGCACATAAAGCATATAATTCTCAGGAAATACGCTTGTCTCTTCTCCGGTAACTACAGAGGCTCTTAGGGAAATGATGACTAGTTCCGCTTTATGACAAAGAGCAGTCTTATTCAATGCTTTGTTAAGGGTGAACAAGCCCAGAAATCCGCTGTGGAGTTTGTCCCGGAGCTGGCTAACCTGCTTAATCTCGTCTTGCGGCGATGCCATCGGCATGTATAGGATTTGTCCGATCCCCCGCTCCGCAGCATCTTCAAGCAGCCGCACGTAATCTTCAACGCTGCTTGTGATTTGATAGCTGTGGTCATCTACCCGGACGAAACTCGTTCCCAAGCGGGCGGTCAGGACAGTCCGGCCTTCACTTCTTAGTAAATCCGCAAGATCAGTCCCAAGCTTGCCCTCGCTTGTAATGAGCAGGACGGGACTGAGTGCATCCTGCCGGGCACTAGTGTGTTCCGGTACGGCGGGTGTCCAAGACACCCTATAATAGCCGCTGCCGGAAGATGCCAGGTCCTCTTCGGCACCGGCCAGAGGCAGCCAGCACCGCTCCTGTCGGAGCGGGTACACAGGCAGCCTCATCCGGCGCCTGCTTCCGCCAGCATAGACACGTTCCCAGGGAATTTCCGCTCCTTGGACATATAATCTGCCGATTTCGGCTAACTCCGCCTCAGAACCGTTCCCTCCTGAACGCGCATATTGTCCGGCTTGCTTCTCCGCTTCCGCGTCCAGCCTTTTTTTATCCTGCACGGAAAGCTGGTTAGGACCTTTGTCCGTCACCGTTTCCGGAATGATCTCGAAACTGCCCCTGTATGTAAACGGGGCCGCCTCTGGTGCCTCTGCTGGTTCCGGGAGCAGTAACGCCCGAAGCTTCTGCCGGGCTGCCTCTATATCGTTAACGAGCAAGGCGGCCCGGTGCTTGCGATGCTTCTTGCCTGTATTCACGCTGTAGCAGAAATCCCGCAAACGGCATTCCGCTTCGACTGTATCCAAGATGTCCAGATAGCTCCTCGCAACTACCTTCAGCATCGCTTCGTCATCCGCACTAAGCGTCAGAATTTCTGTACCGGCCTGTTCTTCGGACAGTTCCTCAAGAGGAGCCTCCTCCAGTACGAGATGGCAATTCGTTCCGCTCAAGCCGAAGGAACTTACACCTCCCCGGCGGGGGTGCCCCGATGCAGGGAACGGAATCAGTTTGTCATTTACATACAAAGGTGATCCCTCGAACGGAATTCTCCGGTTAGGCCGATTAAAATGAAGATGCGGAGGGATCTGCTTATGGTATAAAGCAAGGGTCATTTTGATCAAGCCGGCCATTCCTGCACAACTGTCCAGATGACCTATATTGGTTTTGACAGAGCCTATGGCACAGAACTGACGCTTGGCTGTGTGCTGCTCAAAGGCCTGCCTCAAGCCGTCAATCTCTACAGGATCGCCCAAATGCGTCGCTGTTCCGTGAGCCTCGATATATGAAATCGTCTCGGGGTCAATACCGGCTTCTTTCCAGGCCGCTGTGATAACCTCCGATTGAGCGCGTGAATTAGGCGCTGTTAGACCGATAGAATTTCCGTCTTGATTAACTGCGCTGCTTTTAATAACGGCATAGATATGGTCCCCGTCCAGCACAGCTTGATTGAGCGGTTTCAGGACTATAGCGGCTACGCCTTCGCCTGCACCGGTACCGTCAGAACTGGCGTCGAACGTCCGGGTTCTTCCGTCTGAGGATTCGATTCCGACCTTATTGTGTTCCTCCCCCTCTATATTGAGCAGACGGATATTTACTCCCCCGGCAATGGCGGTCCGGCATTCTCCAACCCGCAAGGCTTGACAGGCCAAATGTACGGCGACCAGGGAAGAAGAACAGGAAGTATCCACAACCATCGCCGGCCCCTTCAAATCAAGCAGATAAGAAATCCGGCTTGCAAGGACCGATTTTAAACTTCCCGTAACGGAGGTGCTTACCTGCTCCGGACAAACATTAAAAATGAGCGTTTTATAATCACTCAGCGGATCGCTGGAATAGCCGACGTATACGCCTGTCTTCGATCCGGCAAGCTGGCCCCTTCCATAACCCGCATCTTCGATTGCTTTCCATATTTCTGTGAGCAGCAGTCTTTGACTGGGGTCAATAAAGCTTGCTTCTTTGGGAGATAGCGAGAAAAAATGAGGATCAAAACGATCCACCTGATCTAAATAACCAATCTGAGCATATTCAATGGCATCGGCCTGGATTCCTTGAGATCGAAATAAACTCTCTTGATCTGCCCTCCTGTTCGAAGGTATCGTCCGGATGAAATCCTTCCCGGCTTGTAACTGTTCCCAGAACTGATCTACGTGATTTGACTCAGCCATCCGGGCTGATATTCCGATAATCGCGATCTCTCTTTTGTCGAGTTTATCGATTGCGGGGGGCGAGAAATCCTTCCCCAAAGAGCCGCTCTGCGTCAACCGCCGAATATGCTCAAACTGATTTATCAAGTTCCTTCACTTCCTGACTTGTGTAAGTTACGGTCGATTGGCCAAAGGCGAATGAACCAATTCTATTAACTGTCCGATTCTGGCTAAGATTTCGTTCATTTTGTCTTCCTGCATCATACGGCTGTTATATTCCAGCAAGAGCGACAGATCTCCGCTCTGCCCCGATACTACCAAAACAAGATCAAACAGTGCCCGTACAGATTCCGGCATCCTCGTGGAACTCGAAAAACCGATATATACCTGATCCCGTCCGGAATTGTTTTGCCTGCTCACCGGATCATTCAATGCCTCTGCCTTAAGCAGCTCATTATTGATCTTCTTGTATAGGCTCGTGAAATCCGTCAGATCCTCTAAATCGACAGGCAGGGACCCTAATCTTTCTTTCAGATAAACGGTTATGTGAAATGCCTTGGACCCGGTAATTTCAGCCAGCAGAAAAGCAAATAAACCGATCAGGACATCGTCTGTTCCGACTCCGTCTTGATCGGCCTGCTCGTTTAGAATGCTGCTTAGTGCCGGGCCCAGTTTATAGCGCAGAACAACGTTCTCTTCTCCGCGTTCCCGGTCTGCCTGATTCAAATATTCTCCGGGGAGCCGCACAGGCTCTATGGTCGTAATCTCCCTCCGGCCCGCCTCGATATGCTTAGCAAGCTTGGCGATTGTCGGATGTACAAAGAAGTCGGTAATCTGCACGGCACCGGGAAAATGCAAATCCATCTGGGACAGCAGTTCAATCAATTTGATCGAATTGCCGCCCAGATCAAAGAAGTTATCCCCCGCTCCGATGTTGTCAATTTTCAGAACACCGGCCCAGCACCTAGCTATGGTTGTTTCAATTTCGGAACTCGGTTTCATATAAGCCACACCCAGATGCGGACGGTGGCCGCCGGGCAGCGGCAGATCCCGCAGGCTTATTTTACCGCTCGGTGTCATCGGGAATTGTTCCAGCCTGATGAAATACTGCGGAATCATGTAGTAAGGCAGGAACTTCGATAAATGTGACGTTAATTCATCTACCGTCATCTCGCGCTCCGACAAATAATACGCCGTCAGGAACTTGTCCCCTGTTTCGTCCTTATTCACGGTAACGATACAATCACGGACACCCGGGTAAGACTGCAGGCGGCTGCTGATTTCATCCGGTTCAATCCGGAATCCCCGTATTTTCTCCTGATGATCCAATCTTCCAAGAAAATCAATGTCACCGTCCGGCAGGCGTCTGGCAAGATCGCCGGTCCGGTAAATCCGTTCTTCCTTCAGTAAATTATTTCCGTCCACAATCCGCAAGAGTCCGAATTTTTCGTTTGTCAGCGTTTCTTTGTTAACATACCCTTGAGCAAGCCCACTGCCTGCAATACACAATTCTCCGATCGCACCGGCAGGAAGCAGCTTGTCGGCACGGTCTATAATATAGACCCCGTAATTGACAAGAGGTTGCCCTATCGTAATAGGCTTATCCGCCGTCAACCGTTTAATGCTCGTATATACAGTCGCTTCCGTAGGCCCGTATACATTGTATACGGCGGTCCGGGGAATGATTTCCGTCGCCCTGCGCAGCAGGGATACAGGGAATTGTTCCCCGGCAACCAAGATATATTCCAAATGCCCGCAAGAGGAAGCGAAAGAAGGTTCATTCAACAGCAGCTTCAAGCGGGACGGTGTCGCCTGTACAACCTCGACCCCGTGTTCCTGAATCAGTTTACTGAGCTGTTTCGGGTCCTTCTGCTGCCGCTCGCTGGACATCACGATCCGCAGGCCGTTTGCCAAAGCAAGCAAGGTCTCCACAAGAAAGACATCAAAACAGATGCTGGAGACACTTAGAATCGTCTTGCCTTGACGGAACGGGACGGCTTCGGATAACCCTTCTAACATATGCACCAGAGAACGATGCCTGATTTGGACACCCTTCGGTTCACCGGTAGAACCCGACGTATACAATATATATGCAAGCTGTTCGGGATGCGCCGTGAAACTAGCCTGTGTTTGCTCTTCTGCACCCGGATCGGCATCTTTCAGATACAAAGTTGCTCCTTTCCAGCAGCAGCGTTCCACAATATCGTCAAGATCGGTTACAAGCAGCTTGGCTCCGCCATCGGTAAGCATATATCCGATTCTTTCGGGTGGAAGCTCCGCATCAAGCGGCAGAAAAGCAGCGCCGGTCTTCCAGATCGCCACAAAACTGATCAGCAGATCCGGCGATCTTGCAGCCAGCAGTCCGACGACATCACCCGGACCGATCCCCCTGCTTCTGAGTACCGAAGCCAGACGACTGGCTTCGGTCATGAATTCGCCGTAAGAAATCGTCCGGTTGTCAAACACAACTGCCGGTCCGGAAGGGTTTTGCTCACTTTGTTCTTCAATCAGGCGGCATAGGGTCACAGCTTCGCCCTTCCCGGCAGAAGCCGTTTGCGGCCATTCCGTCAGCCGCAATTTCTCCTCCGGACGGAGCAGTTCGATTTCCGCAACCGGTGTGTCCGGATGAAGCGATACCTGCTCCAGTATTTTTTGGAAGTGCCCCACAGTCTCTTCCAGCTGGCTCCGCTCGTATTGACGCTCGTCATACACGAAGGTCCATGTAAAATCAGGCGTAGGACAAACCATAATATTCATTTCATAATTCGTTTGTTCTTCAATGTGATATTCCGTAACGCGAAAATCGGCATCTCCCGATACGACGAGATCTTTTCCCACAGGGAAGTTCTCAAAGACGATTAGGTGATTGAAGAGATTCTGCTTCATCACTGACAAGTTGTATATTTCCGCCAGGGAACCGTAATCATATTTCTGGGAAGCTATCGATTCCTCCTGTACTTTATGCAAAAGCTCAGCGAAAGCCACCCGGGATTCACAGCGTATCCGAACCGGTATCGTATTGACGAACAACCCGACCATCCGGTCGATGCCCTGCATGTCTGCTGGTCTTCCCGATACGACTGAGCCGAATACAACATCGTCGGAACGGTTATATTTTTGCAGCAGAATGCCCCAAATGGTATAAAATACATTGCTTATCGTACATTTAAACCGCTGCGACAACTGATTTAATTGCTGAGTAGACTCCGCATCGAACGTGAAGGTGAGCTCTGCCCTGGCATACGGATCTTCGATCTCTGATCTGCTGATTTTGTACTTGGGCACAGAAGCGGAAGTCTCATAATCCTGTAAGACGCGGGACCAGTAGCCGCGATAATCCTCCGGGGACTGCTTTTGAAGCCGGTCAACATATTCTTGAAAAGGACGCGGAGCCGGATAATCGCTCTCTGTGGACGTACACAGGGAGTTGTATATTTCAAAGTGCTCCCGGGTAAGCTGGGCTAAGCTCCAGCCGTCCAGAATGATATGATGATGACTTCTTATCAGTGTGTACTGCGCAGGTCCCAGCTTAAAAATGCAAATCCTCATTAAAATGTCTTTTAGCAGATCGAATCCTTTGGCTTTATCCTGTGCTTTAAAAGCATCCAGCCTCTCCAAACGTTCCTCTTCCGGTAGGGTGCTCAAATCCTCGTAGCTGACCGTTGTCCTTCTCTTCTTACAGATGACCTGATGGGGTTTCTTAAGCTTGCTGTAGACGAAATTCGTACGCAGCACATCATGACGCTGAATCAGCTGGTTAAAACTCTCCTGGAATAATCCGATATCCAGGGGACCTTCAATCTTCAAGGTGGTCAGCTCAAAATACGCATCACTTTGCGGAGCTACCAGCGAATGGTACAGAATCCCCTCTTGCATCGGAGTAAGCCGGTAAATTTTTTGAACCTCAAGCGTTTCTCGCATAGCTGCCCTCTCCATTCCATCCTCACTCATGAATTGTTTTGAAGATTTCGAGAATATCCTCCACTTCTTCAATTGACAAATCCCTGGTCCCATAATCCGACGGTGTATTCTGCGGTGCTTCAGAAGCTGAGCAGTGCTCAATAAGGGCGCGCAAATGATCTTTGAACATGCCGGACAGCTTCGTGATCGAACCGCTTTTATATTCCTGCGGCGCGAAAGTAAAGGAGATCGATAAGCGTCCCTCCGCCACAACGCCGTTGATATCCAGTGAATAAGGCGATTTTGCAGACGGACTGCGCGTCGCTCCCGCAGAAATGTCAGACAACCGGAACATGTCATTAGCGGTTTCCTTGCCGAATTCCCCCAAATAGTTGAAGCAAATGTCCGGCTCAGGCACTTTAAGCGCTAAATCCTGGCTGGTAAGGTCCGTCATGTAAGCCAGAATCCCGAAGCCGATTCCTTTGGACGGGATTTGCCGGAGCGATTCCTTCACGGTTTTAATCTGATAGGACAGATCTTCATACTCCATGTCAAGATGGACCGGATACAAAGAAGTGAACCATCCCACCGTACGGGATACGGAGATGCCTTCAAACAGCTCCTCCCGGCCGTGTCCCTCCAAATAAACGGTAAACGCAGTATGCTGCGTCCAGTCCTTAAGAGCGAGTCCTAAAGCCGTCAACAAAATATCGTTCATATCCGTGTTATAGGCTTGGTGAACCCCATGCAGCAAGCGGTTCGTTTCTTCCTCGTTTAATTCCATTGAAACGAGCATGTTTGGTCCCGTCTCCGGAGTCACTCCGTCAGGAAAATCCTTCGGAAGAGGCATGCATGGCATATCAGCAAGCTCATGCCAATAAGCCGCTTCCTTCAGCAGCTCGCTGCTATCGGCATATTGATTGAGGAAATCCGCCCATTCCATGAACGAATGCGTTTTGCTTTTCATTCGAATAGCCGTTTGTCCGCTTGCTTGCGAGTAGGACGCATACAAATCTTCCAGCAGAATCCTCCAGGATACAGCGTCTATGACCAGATGATGAATGGCAATCAGAAGATGATCCTGCTGTGCTGTCTGGAACAATCCAAGCTTAACGAGCTGTCCCCCGTCCAGACGGATGCTGCCTTGTATACGCTCCGATTCTTCCGTAATCCGGCTTGCGAAGTCCGATATTTCCCGGAAATCAAATTTTTCAAGAGAGAAAAACTCACCTTCCGGACCGCGGTTGAACTGGGAGACGGCTTCACCTTCCAGCCTATACGTCATTCTTAGCGCATCGTGATGCGCGATTAAGCCGCTAAAACACTGAACCAGCTTGTCTGGGTCTACACGTTCGTTGAATTGGAGCATCACAGCTTGATTCCAGTAATGACTCTCTGCAAAGTCTTGCCCGAAGAACCACTTCTGGATCGGAGTAAGAACGACTTCACCGGATACATAACCTTGATGCGCTTTCTTCTCAAGCGGAGTGATCTGCCGGGCTATTCCGCGTATATCGGGAGACCGCAAAATATCACGGACCGTTAATTTATAATTCTGTTGATACATGGCGGCTGAAATTTGAATCGCATGGATGGAATTACCGCCCAATTCGAAATAATTATCGTTCATCCCGACTTGGCGGGCTTCCAGAACATCCGTCAGGATTTGGACGCATAGAGCCTCCAAGTGGTCAGCCGGTGCCGCGTACTCGGTAATTCCATTTGCCGACTCCTGCGGCTCAGGCAGCTTCTTGCGGTCTACCTTCTGATTGGCCGTCAGCGGAAAGCTGTCCATGATGATCAAATGGGAAGGTATCATGTACTCAGGCAATTTAGCCGCTAAGAAGATCCTCAGATCGCCCGGCAGCAGCTCCGTCTGTGCGGCAATAACGTATGCGCATAGCTGCTTGGAACCGTCCGCATCTTCTCTCGCCAGCACGATAGCATCCGTAACGGAGTTATGGAGCAGAAGCGTTTTTTCAATTTCACCGAGCTCGATCCGGTATCCGCGCACTTTACACTGATGATCCATTCTGCCCAGATATTCAATCTCTCCGGCGCTTGTCCATCTTGCCAGGTCGCCTGTTCTGTACATCCTTTGTCCGGGTACAAATGGGTTGTCCACGAATTTCTCGCGAGTCAGCTCCGGTTTATTAATATATCCGCGTGCCACTCCGGCTCCTCCGATGCATAGCTCGCCGATTACGCCGATAGGCTGCATCTGCATATCTTCGTGAACCACATAGACCTGCGTGTTGCTGATGGGCTTCCCGATAGGAATCGAATCCGGAAGGGAATCCGCCGGACAATTATAATAAGTGACATCAATAGTCGCTTCCGTCGGCCCGTATAAATTAATAAGCTTGCACGGCCCATAGGTACCTATACCCTCGTTAAACACCGTCACTGTTTTCTTCTGTAAAGCTTCCCCGCTCGCAAAAACGTACTTCAAACTGGAAAGCTGCCCATAGGACATATGCCCCGAAGCCGCACTAGCCAGGAATACGCTCAGCATCGAAGGTACGAAGTGAAGGACAGTGACTACATGGGCTGCTACTGTCTCTGCAATCGTTACCGGATCCTTCTCGCCGCCGACCTCCAGCAGACTAAGAGCCGCTCCCTCCGACAAGGGCCAGAGGAACTCCCATACGGAAACATCGAACGTATAGTTCGTTTTTTGCAGGATGACATCCTTCTCGCCGATGGGATAATTCTGCTGCATCCAGTGCAAACGGTTCTTTAAGGATCCATGTTCGATCATGACTCCTTTGGGCTGTCCTGTAGAACCTGACGTATAAATGACATAAGCAAGGGAATCCGGGCGGCGGCATCCTATAAGGTTATCCGCTATACCCGGATGCGCTTGGTCCAGCAGTATGGTGTCAACGTCATATTCAATCCGGTGGAGCAGAGCCTCTACTGTCAAAATAATCCGTGCGCCGCTGTCACGGAGCATGTAGGCTATGCGTTCATCCGGAAATTGCGGATCGATCGGCAAATAAGCGCCGCCCGATTTCAGGATCGCCAGGATCGCTACAACCATTTCGACGGACCGTTCGGCCATGACTCCGACAATCGTGTCTTTCCCGACCCCTTTGTCCGTCAGCACCCATGCCAGCCGGTTTGCCCGCTCATTCAGCTCGGCATAGGTCACCTTCTGGTCCTTGCAGAGAAGGGCGGCTTTACCCGGATTACGCCGGACACTGCTCTCAAAGTCATCCACTATATCCACCCCGCCGTAAAGCTCGGCAAATGTATCGTTTATTACCCGGATCTGTTCTTGCTCTTCTTGCGTCAACAGAGTAATTTCCGAAATTTTCTGCTCGGTATTCCGGCAAATGGACTCCAATACATTTTTATAGTGGGCAGACATTCTTCGGATCGTTTCTTCTTTAAAAAGACGAGTGCCGTATTCTACGTTAACGAAAATGCCCTCTTCCGCCTCGTTGGCTTCAAATTTCAAGTCAAACTGAGACGTAACCGAATGCATCGGATAAGGACTTGCCGTGAGGCCCCCCAGCTGCAGTTCCGGCCTCTCCATATTTTGGAGAACAAAAGCCACGTCAAACAACGGGTTCCGGCTTACGTCCGTCTTTACTTTCAGATCCTGCAGCAAATGATCGAACGGATAATTTTGATGATCCAGCGCTTTCAGTAAACTTTCTTTGGTCTCTGCAATAAAATCCGCGACTGCTTTGCCGGCTTCGGGATATCCCCTCAGTGCCAGTGTATTCACAAACATCCCCATCACTCGTTCGGCATTCACATGGGTTCTGCCGGATACAAGCGTTCCTACCACGATGTCCTGCTGCCTCGAATATTTCGCCATCACGATTTGGAATGCCGCTAACAAGACGATATTAAGTGTTGCTTTTTCACGCTGGGCAAGCTGTTTGAGTCCGTTCAATAACTCCTGGCCGATTTCAAAAGTAAAGACGGTCCCTTCAAAGCTTTTTACCGCCGGACGATTATAATCCAAGGGGAGCTGAAGGATCGGAATTTCACCCGAGAAGACGCCTGACCAGTATTCCCGCTGCCTGCCGGCCGCATCGCTCGTTAACATTTGATGCTGCCAGACGGCATAATCCTTGTACTGGATGCTCAGTTCATTCAAACGATGGCCTTCATACAAATCCATCGCGTCCTGGATCAATAACCCTACAGACGTACCGTCCACTATAATATGGTGCATGTCGTATATGAACAGATGCTTGCCTGAATCGATGCGGATAAGAGCTGCTCTGAAGAGAGGAGCCTGACCGAGATTGAAAGGACGGATAAAACCGGATACTCTTTGCCGGATCGACTCTTCATTGTCTTCGCATTCCATTTGTTCCACAACAAAGTCAACATTGCCGTGAATCCACTGCCGGACATCGCCATCCGCAATATCAAAAGAAGTCCTCAACGATTCATGCCGCTGGATCAGCTCATCAAATACTCCGATAAATCGGTCCGTATCCAGTTCACCGCGCAGCTTGACAGCTCCAGATACGTTATATCCGGTGCCGACCTGATCATTCTGACAAATTAGATACATTCTCTTCTGAGAAGAAGAAACCGGGTAATAAGGAGCCTGCGCCGCCTTCCCGATTTCTGCGTAGCGCTCGATATTGGCCTGTGCGATCAGCTTTGCCATTTCTCTGACAGTCTGGTACTGGAAAATATCCGTGATCGAAATATTCACGTCAAAAGTCCGGTGAATTTTGGAAATCAGCGCTGTCGCTTTCAAAGAATGACCGCCCAGTTCAAAAAAGTTAGCCTGTGCACCGATCTCATCCGCTTTCAGCAGCTCTTTCCAGCATTCGATCAGCTTCATTTCGATATCCGGGTCGGTACCGCCGTCTAGCGACACCGCTGAGGCAAACATATTCTTCTGCAATTCTTTCCGGTCGATCTTGTAATTCGCTGTAAGCGGAATAGTTTCATAATGAATATAGTGCGACGGAACCATATAAATCGGCAGTTTGCTCTTCAGCAGCTGCTGGATATGCGATTTATCCAAAGGCAGCTTGTTCTTCGTTTCATAACAGACAACAAGCTGAGGCTCGTCTTCCTCTCCGTCAACTACCCCGACCACGCATTTCTCGATTTCGTTCATATGATTCAGATGGATCTCGATTTCATTCAGCTCGATACGATACCCTCTCAACTTGACCTGGAAGTCCTTCCGGCCCAGAAACTCAATCGTGCCGTCGGGCAGTCTTCGTGCCAAATCCCCGCTGCGGAACACAGCTGACTCACCATCGGTTAGACTGTTTCCGAACGCTGCTTCGGTACTCTCATCATTGTCCCAGTATCCACGGGCTAAATACCGGCTGCGGTATACCATTTCGCCTTTTCCAAAAATACCGGCTTCCTCACCGTTATCAGCCTCGATGCAAAGCTCGATTTCCGGAACGGGAAGTCCCGCAGCAATGAGTTTGCCGCTGATCGGCTGTCCCCATTCGATGATATTTATCGTGGCGATCAACACCTCTGAAGAACCGAACAAATTAACAAACTGGCTGGAAGGCGAGAATGTGGCATTAAACAGTTCGACGTCGCGGCTGTATACCGCTTCTCCTCCGAGGATAATTAACCGGATGTGTTCAAGAGGGCTGAGATTTACAGCTTCCTCAAAACAATAGCGGAAGATCGACGGAATCGAATGATAGATCGTAATTTGCCGCCAGCTCAGCCAAGCCGGTAGTTTATCGATACCGCCCTCTGCTTTAAGATCATAAGGCAGTACGGCCGCTCCGCTTAACAGCGCACCGAGAATATCGATAACACCGACGGCATGGGTGTAGGACGTAAACAGCGAAATCCGGTCTTCCGGGCGGATCGTCAGCTCCGCCGTAAACCGGTCAATGAACGCCAGCACATTGGAATGAGTATGGACGACGCCTTTCGGTTTGCCGGTAGAGCCCGAAGTGTACATGATATAAGCCGTCTGTGCGGAGTCAATAGACACATTCGGATTAGAACGATCCGGGGATTCATCCAACGAATTCGTATTCAGGATCGGGATCCGCTGTCCCGTAATTTGGCGGGACAAGCCTTCATTCTTATCATTGGTAACAATCATTCCGATGGAGCAAGATTCCAGGATCTCCTGCAGCCGCTCTGCCGGGAATCCCGGATCCAGCGGGACATAGGCCGCGCCCGACTTCAGCGTGCCGAGCATCGCTGCAATCATTTCCGCGCCATGCTCGAATAATAAAGCGACTCTTCTGCCCGCTTCCGCATTCCCCGGGTTCATAGGGGCATCCAGTATAGCATGTGCGATCTGATTCGCCTGCCGGTTTAATGCCCCATAGCTGTAAGATCCGGTATTCACAATCACTGCGTCCCGATTCTCATAGCGGTCCGCGATGTCTTCGAACCTCTTTACAAGGGTATCTGCTGCTGCTCGTTCAACAACCTCTGCCGAACAATACTTGCTCAGTGATGTGGAATTCAGCAAGTCATATTCGGCAATGACTTTGTTTGGATCTGCGCACAGCTGGCGCACCAGCTCAACGTATTCGCCCATCAGATACTTTATACTTTCATGCTTGTACAAGCTCGTCCGGTAGTTACAATTCATCTCAATCCGGTCCGCCAACTCGTCCAAATGGATCGTCATATCAAACTTGGTCGAGTTATCGCCGAAAGGCTGCGGAGTAAATACGAGATCCCCGACAGCAACCCCATGATCAAAACTTGTATTCTGCAGATTAAATACGGTGTCGAACAAAGGGGTCCGGTTAACTTCCCGCTTTGCTTTAATTTTCTCAAGCAGCATCTCAAATTGAAAATCTTGATTTTCATAAGCAGTCAGCAGGTTCTCTTTGACCTCATTCAAGAGATCTGTAAATTTTTTGCCCTGCGCCGGGTGCTGTCTAAGTGCAATTGTATTAATGAACATACCAATGGTGGATTGCACTTCTTCCTGGCTTCTGCCGATGACCGGCACACCGACTACAATATCTTCGCTTTTTGCCAGTCGGGACAAAAGAACATAGTAGGCGGATAGCAGAAAGTGAAAAATGGTGGCGCCGTTTTTTTGGCAAAACACTCTCATTTCGTGAGTCGCCTTGGGATCAATACCGAATTCATATACGTCTCCCTCATAATTAAAGGACGACGGGCGCGGATAATCCGAAGGAAGCTGAACATCCGGCAGTTCTCCGGAATAGCTGTCCAGCCAGTACTTCTCCTGCCTTTCGATGTAAGGCGTACCCAGTAAATCGTTCTGCCACACCGCATAATCTTTATACTGGATCCGGACAGGGGGAAGCTCTTTTCCCTGGTAAGAATCAGCAAATTCTTGAATAAGGATACTGATCGAGGTGCCGTCCGAAATGATATGGTGCATATCAATCAGCAGAAGATGCAGCGTATCCGTTACAGTGATCAGAGCGGCCCGGAATAACGGCGCCGTCTCTAAATCGAAAGGCCGGACAAAGCTGCGGATCACTTCATCCACTTCATGCTCCCGGCACTGGTAATTCTCCATCCCGAAGCCCGCTTCTTCATGGATAATCTGTACGGGTTCGCCGTCTACCAGCGTAAATGAAGTCCTGAACGCTTCATGACGGGCGACTAGCTCGTGGACCGCATGGTGGATGCGGTCCGTATTCAATGAACCGTCGATCCGCATAACCAGCGGCATATTATAGCTCACATTATCCGGCTCGAACTGATTCAGAGTGAACAATCTTTTCTGTGAAGCAGATACGGGATAATGGCCGGCCTTGCCTACCGGCTGTATGGCCTTGACTGAATCTGTGCAGCCTCTCTCTCCTTCCGACGAACGAAGCCGATCCAAGTAGGCGGCAAGCCCGGATACGGTAGGATGATTTTTTAGGATCTGAGAAATCTCCACTTTCATATCGAAACATTGCTGAATGCCGTTCACAATCTTAATGGCGAGAATGGAATCGCCGCCCAGTTCATAGAAGTTGTCGTCGATATTCAGAGATTCATATCCGAGTACGAAGCCGAAGATCGATGCGACTTGAAGTTCCGTATCGGTATAGGGCTCTCCTTCTCTGCCCTGCAGTTCAACAGGAGTGATCGACTGAGCCGGTGATGTGGAAGCAGACTCCAGTTCCTTGCTCTTATGCCGGATTGTCCGTACAATATCGGCGGATAGCCTGATTTGCGAATCGTCGTTCAATTGGACCACTTCGTCCTCGTAATTGATTTTACCGACGATTACTCTGGACATTCCCGATTCCATTAACTGATGAAACGCCCCAATGGCATCTTTAGTGGTCAGCACTTTGAACAAACCGTCCACATTGACGCCGTAATCCACAGCTACCCCGACTTCCAGCCAGGTGGCCCAGTTGACCGTGACTGTTTTCTTGCCCTCCAAACTACGGTTCGCAGCGAAAATGTCCAAGTAACTGTTCCCTGCGGTATAAGCTCCGTGACCTGGTGCTCCCGTCAGGGAAGTAACGGACGAGAACAGAACAAAGAAATCCAAATCATCCGACCGGGTCAACCTGTCAAGCAGCCAGGTGCCGTATAGTTTAGGGGAAAGGGCGCGGTTAAACAGCTCGTCCCCTTTCCCTACGATTAACCCTTCGCCGATAATTCCCGCCCCATGAATAACTCCGTCTATGGTGCCATAACGGGACCGGAGCTCATCCATTATCGGGGCGACTTGCGCTTCTTCCGCAATATCGGCTGCGTAGCAGCGGACCTCGCTTCCGTATTGTTCGATCTCTCGTATAATGCGTAAGCTTCGAAGCAGTTTCGGATTATCACTGCCTGCCAGAACCGCGTCCCATTCCTCTTTTGGAGGCAAGGAACTACGGCTGATCAGGCATAGATTCACTTTAGCGCGGCTGGCGAAATCTTGAGCGATCTCCAGCCCGATACCGCCGAGGCCGCCTGTAATCACATACACGCCATTTTCCTTCAGCTTCATGCCGGCATCGTCCTGATTACCGGTTATAGACAACCGGTCCAAGATTTCAGCATATCGGATTCCCTTACGGTAGGCAGTCCCGTATTGGCTAAACTCGCTGCATATTTCCGAATAGATTTCATCGAGGGTAGTAACCGGATCAACGTCGATATATCTGCATCTGATCCGGAAGCTTTCCAGACTGACGACCTTTCCTAACCCGAGCATAGGTGCATACTGCGTATAGAGTTGTGACTCGGAACCGTCCACCGGATTAACGTTAGGTGTAATCAGGATGACTTCCAAATCATTCTCAAGGTCCCGGTTCATCAGCGTCTTGGATAACTGGAATAAATGGGAGACTCCGGTCCGCTGGCTTTCCTCCAGCTGCTCTTTCGTAGAGATCTCCTCTGCATCATAGAAATGAATAATTCGGGTAATGTGACGATTCGCGATAAAATCTGCCAATTCCCTGTAATCATCCTCACAATATGAAAGCGTATACGCATTCTCGTTGACCGCTCTGAACCCATCCGTTCCGGGTAACACTTGAACAGCATGACTACCATTCAATTCAAAACAAGCGGCAAGTGAACCGATTTTCTCAGGACTGCTTCCTATGATTAGAACGTTGTCCCCTTCCCCGGCTCTCGCCGAGGTTTGCGGGGAAGCTTCCCACCGTACCCCGTGGTACATAGCCTCTTCACCGGTTTCGATGACGGGAATATCGATCCAGCAGCGTTTTTTCTGAAACGGATAGGTAGGCAGACTTACCAGACGATGCTTCTGATTCGCATATAATTCTTGAAAAGGGACGTCCGCCCCGTTCATGTACAGCTGGCATAACCGGCTAAGAACAGTTTCGTCGGCCTTGTCCCTCTCACTATGAGAACGGACGAGGAGAACGGCTTCAGCACTCAATTCCTGCTTTTCTTGGGCAGTTAGCTTGGGCGGGCTCTCCGGTGAGAACTGGTTAGACCCTTCCAGGTAACTCTCTAGCTGCGATGCCAGTTCCTCCAGGCTACGAATGCAGAAGCCCGCCCGGTACGCAAACTGCTCCCTGCCGACATTGGCGGTGTAGCAAATATCGCCCAGCTGTTCATCGCTCCAAACGGGTATCTGGAGCGAATATTTGCGGACCAGATCCGTAAGCGCCTCTTCGCTTTTGGCAGAGAGGGACAGCAGATAAGGACCTTTGCCGGCAGGCTGGAGCTGCTTCTTAACCTCGGGCGCTTCTTCCAGCACAATGTGACAGTTGGTGCCGCTCAGACCGAACGAGCTGACGCCGCAGCGGCGCGGAACACCTTCCGTCTCCCAATCGGACAAGGTGTCATTGATGTATAAAGGAGACCGTTTAAAGTCGATTTCTTTATTCGGACGAAAGATATGCAAAGATGGCGGAAGCTGCTTGTGGTGCAGCGACAATACCGCTTTTATAATGCCCGCTATTCCGGCGGCGTGATTCAAGTGTCCGATATTGGATTTAACGGAACCGATCGCACAGAAGTGCTTCTTGCTCGTCGTTCTCCGAAATGCCTTTTGTAAGCCTTCAAATTCAATCGGATCTCCCAGCTTGGTTCCCGTGCCGTGCGTCTCTATATAGGTGATGGTTTGGGGATCAATCCTGGCATCCTCCCAGGCACGCACAATAACCTCTTCCTGCGCAGCCGGATTGGGAGCAGTGATTCCGTTGGAGCTGCCGTCTTGATTAATCGCGCAGCCTTTGATCACGCCATAAATATGGTCACCGTCACGCAGGGCGTTCTGAAGCGGCTTTAATACAAGCACGCCCCCTCCCTCGCCGCCGCCTGTGCCGTCCGCTTCATCGTCGAATGCCCGGCTCCGGTTACTGGAAGACTCCAGTCCGAGCTTAATTTCACTCTCGACCGGAAGCATGTTAATGTTAATGCTTCCTACAAGGAAGAGATCGCAATTGCCGCTTCTGATTTCCTGGCAGGCCATATAGATCGCGACAAGCGCCGAAGAGCAGGCCGTGTTGATTAACATGCTCGGACCCTTCAGGTCCAGCAAATACGAAATGCGGCTGGCAATAATCGCATCGAGATTACCCGCCAGCGCGAAAGCGGCGGAATCCGGCTCGACATTGGCAATAAGCTGCTTGTAGAGAATATCGCCCCCGAATCCGACGAATACGCCCGTTTTACTTCCCCGGATCTTGCCCCCGCTGTAACCGGCATCCTCTATTGCCTCCCAGGCAAGCTGTAAAAACAATCGTTGATTCGGATCCATCAGCTGGGCTTCTTTGGGCGAAAGGCCGAAGAATGAATAGTCGAACTGGTCAATCTCGTTTAAATAAGCAAACTCCGAATATTCCGGGCGGCCTTCCCTGCCGTTGATGTGATTCATATATGAAAAATAGTGATCCACATCTTCTTTCCGCCCCTGGGGCAGCGGAGCTATACAGTCCTGCCCGGTCCGCAGTATATCCCAAAACTGCTGTATATTTTGAGCGTGGGCAATATTCGACGACATGCCGACAATAGCCACATCCCGCTTCGATATTTCCTGGATTTGAAAGTGTTGATCCTCCGCATCCCATGACTCCGCATCCATGTCAAAAAGCTTGCTCTTCATGGTTCGCCTCCTAAGTCGGCATCTTATTTCAGCACTTGTAAAAAGGGCAGGTGCTCCGCCAATTCCTGATTCCCAGTCTCCTCGAGTATTTTCCAAAAACGCATCGTTTGAATGTCAGCGGCCACTTTTTTAGTATGAAAAATCGTATTTAAAAGCTCCAGAGCCTGCAATAAATCCCCCTGCGAGACGGCCCCGTAATCTTGTTCCAATCTGCGTTCGATATCTTCTAACTGCTCATAGGGGCCAATTACCCCTGTCAAGAACTCTTCTTCATTCCCGTTCCGGTTTCTCGTACAGACTGCGGCAGTCAAACATCTCTTTACCAAAGATTCTTTGCTGTAAACGGAGCTTTTCCCTTGTATTTCACCTTGCCCGCTGCCGATTTTCTTCAATAAGTGGAGACGGTCGTCTGCTTGTCCGTAAGAATACGATTGTACGCCCGGATAATTTGCTGCCACTAGATTTGTAAGAACCGACTGAGGTCCCATTTCAATGGTTTGTGTAATTTGCCGCTGTTTCAGGAAATCCATCGTTTCCTTCCACCGTACCGGCTGTGTCAGCTGCATTCTAAGATAACGGTAAATATCCTCCGGTTCGTTATAGACGGAGACCGTTGCGTTGGCTATGACCGGCCACCTTGGCTTCTGATAAGTGTAAGACTTCAAAACGGCTTCCAGCTCATCCGCTGCCTCTTCCATTAATGCGCTGTGAAATGGCGGACTCATTAGTAAGGGAGTAATCTGCCCGCCGATTGAAGCGATTTGATCCTCTGCCCTGTCGACTGCCGAATAATGTCCCGCAATCACGAACTGGACATCGGAATTTATACAAGCCAGCGACACAGGCTCGCCCACGCGCGAGCTCATTTCGCATATATTCCGGATTTGATTTTCCTGAATGCCGTTTACAACGGTCATAGCACCTTGTCCGTGTTCAGCGGCTTTCTCCGCGAGTAAACTTCTCTGATGCACGATATGGACCGCATCCGCGAATCGTATCGCTCCTGAGCAAGTAAGCGCAGAAATTTCCCCTAAGCTGTGTCCTGCACAGTAAGAGGGCTCTTGTCCCACTTCTTCCATGTATGTGCGGAAAGTTGCAACACTGACCAGGAAGATTGCAAGCAGCATGTGCTCGGTTTTATTTAAATTCACTATACTTCCGCTAAAACAAATGTGAGCGAAATCTTTGCCCAGCAGATCACTTGCTTCTTCAAATACCAGCCTCGCTGCGGCATGTTCCTTATATAAGCTGCTGCCCATTCCGATATACTGGGATCCTTGTCCGGGAAATAAAAAGGCGGCTCTCTCCAAAATGGTTTCCTCCCACTTCTCTGTAATTACCCTGAGGTGATCAGCTTGACATATTCGGCAGCAGGTTGAACCGTGCGTCCATCATGCTCAAAAATTATCGTATTTCCTTCTTGTCCAATCTCTTTAAAGCCGGCAAATTTATAGGTTATGTGCATCATACGGTTCCGGTCATTCGGTAAATATTCGGCCAGCAACCGGCAATCGGCCTCTATAGATTTGCGGATAATATGATTCAAAAGCACGGTTCCGACCCCGCGAGACATGACCCGGCAGGAAGTGAGCATCAGCTTGAGGACCCATGTTTTCTCTATGCATTCAATCAAGGCAAGACCGATCTTGCCATATCTGCCGAACCGGTCATCCAGCTCGCAGATGAGAAGAAGATGCGATTCCGAGCGGCTGAAATGCAGCAGCTCCTCGTATGAATAGGTGTAGCCTGTCGCATTCAGCTGGTGGGTTCTGACGGTCAATTCTTCGGCCCGCTCAAGATCACCCACCGTTACAGGATGGATCTGCATCACCATATCCAGTGTGGACAAAAACTCATTCTGATCTCCAGTGAAGTGTTCTTCCGCTTTTTTTCTTTCGATCTCACTCTTGTATAATCCCCTCCGCTGCCTTGCATCCGGAGAGATAATACGCGGGATCATCTCTGCTTTATCCGTGAGCGATTCCAATTCCGACGCATCCAAGCACCATACCTCGGGCAAATGAAAGTTTACCTCTTCCCGCTCGAACTGCTGATCATCTATAAACGCGACCGCATCCAATCCGATGTTGATCTGTTCCGTAATCTCCCGGATTGACTGAGACTTGGAGTTCCAGGAAATTTGCGGATATATAAAATATTCCGCCACTCCAAGCTGCTCCAGCTTGTCCATTGCATGGGCGTACTCATTACGGCTGGCAACCGACTGTAGAATTCCGCGTTCATCCAGCGTCCGGATGATATCCAGCACACCATCGCGGAGCCGGACTTCGCTATCTTCCAGTAGAATGCCGTCCCACAATGTCAAATCCAGGTCCCATACCAGGCATTTGATTTTCTTTTCCTCGGCGTCCATAGCTGCCCTCCTTTCATCCGATTAATTAAATTGTCCGAAGGTATAGGAGGAAATCATTAATTCATGAATTTGATTGGTTCCCTCGATAATCTCCATTATTTTGGCATCCCTCATATATCGTTCCACCGGGTAAAGAGAGCTGCATCCGTTGGCGCCATGGATCTGGACGGCATCTTTGGCTGCTTGGCTCGCGGTAATCGAAGCAAAATATTTGGCTTTCCACGTCTGCAGTACACAGTCGGGATGCAGGGTATCACGCGAATAAGCCGCTTGGCGGCAAAGAAGCCTGGCGGCGGAAGTGTGAACCTCCATCTCTGTAATCATCTTCTGGATCAGCTGGTGCTCGATTAATGTGCGCTCAAATTGCTTGCGTTCCCCGCTGTATCGTAAAGAAGCTTCCAGACTCGCTTGTGCGATGCCCACACAGCCGCATGCGATGGAGAATCGGCCGTAGTCCAGACAAAATTGCACGACATGAGATAAGCCGGCTCCTTTTCGTCCAAGTAAATTTTCTTTAGGAATACGGCAATTCTCGAACGTAAGGTCTGCCGTCATCGACCCCCTTAAACCGAGCAGTCCCGTTACGGCTGTTCGGGTGAGGCCAGAGGCGGAACCCTCCACTATAAATGCCGTTATTTCACCTTCCAAGCGTGCAAAAACGAGCAGAAGGTCTGCCGTTTGCCCGTAAGTTGTCCACTTCTTAGCTCCATTGATGATATATCCAAGCTCATCCTGAGTCGCTTCTGTCCGGAGTGCACTGGCATCGCTGCCCGCGTCTTTTTCCGTTAGGGCGAAAGCACCCGTCTTTACTCCGCTCGCCAAATCGGGAAGCCATCGCTTCTTTTGCTCAGGCGATCCCCATTTTTGTATGGCATACGCAACCATCCCGTGAACCGTCAGCAAACTTCGGATTGAAGAACAGCTTTTGCCGATCTCCTCATGAAGAAAGCTGAGCATCATCGAATCCCAGCCTTTACCGCCATACTGCTCGGAGATATTAGCTCCCAGATACCCCCCTTGGCGAAGGCTGGAGAGAACTTCATCCGGGGTTTCCTGCATACTATCCATCTGACGGGCATAGGGTTCAATGCAGGTTTTGGCGAAAGACTCGAATTTTTCTTTGGCTTCCAGTTGTCCGGCGGTCAAGTCAAAATTCATGCAGATAACTCCTTCATTAATATTTAAGTGACATTGACATCCGCTTTACTGTCCACAAAATTCACTATCGCCTTAATGGTCCTGAAGTGATCGATATCCAGATCGCCCGGTTCCATGACAATGTTAAATTCTTTTTCCAGAAACATGACCAGCTGCATGGCAAATAAAGAATTCACGAACCCCAGCGCAAAAATATCATCCTCGTCCTGCAGCTCCCGGCTTTTAAAGAAACGAGACAGAAATATTTTGATCTTTTCTTTTGATTGTTCCATCCATGAACCTCCACTAAAAGATATTATTCATACGAGTAAAACCCTTTCCCGCTCTTCCTGCCATGAAGCCCTGCGTCCACCATTTTCTGAAGCAGGGGGCACGGCCTGAATTTAGTATCTTTATAACTGTCGAAGAGTACTTCCAGAGAATATAAGATTGTATCCAGTCCGATTAAATCGCAAGTTTCCAGCGGTCCCATCTTATGCCCGAAACAAAGCTTGAAAATCCGGTCAATATCTTCTACGCTGGCCACTCTATCCTGCACTTCAAAAATAGCCTCGTTTATAGTCAGCATCAACACCCGGTTGGAGACAAAACCCGGCACGTCATTAACGATAATGCCCTCTTTGCCTGCCCCGTTCAAGATGGCATTGGCCTCTGCAATGGTTTCCTCCGACGTATGGTAACCCTTAATCACTTCTACGGCAGGCTTCATGGGAACCGGATTCATGAAATGCATCCCCAGCACGCGGGATGGGTCGGAATAAATGGAGCCGATCCGGGTAATGGAGATGGCCGAAGTGTTCGCCGCTACCTTACAGCCGGGTAGAAGAATTTGCTCCAGCTTCCGGTGCACCTCCTCTTTGATTTCCCACTTCTCCGTTACGTTTTCTATTACGAAATCAGCGCTGCGAACGTCATCATAATCTGTTGAAAAAGTAATCTTCCCCATGATTTCTTTAAGGTCAGGGGCGGGTTCATCTTTTTTTTGAAATAACCGGCTGAACCCGATGCTCATTTCCAAACGTTTGCGGGCTTGCTTCAGAATCGCATCCGACAGATCGATTAATAGGATCTTATAGCCTGCTTTGGCGAAGCACTCGGCTATTCCGATTCCCATTACTCCCGCCCCGATGACGCCAATCGTTTTTATGCTCATCTACACTCCACTCCCCTATTTATCGCAACTCAGCCTGCTCCCGCTTCTGAACCATCATACGGAGCAAAGTCATATATTTCTTTAAGAGCTCGATCATTCTAGCCCCATCCAGTCTCGTGTTATCGAACTCAAGCGAAATATTCACATCGTCCGGATCGAGTTCCAGCACGAGATCGAATAAACCCGAAAGCGCGTAGCCCGCTGTCACTTTGGATTTGTCATAGATAAGCGCAGAGACCGAATGATCCCCTCTTTCTTCTTTAGCCCGGATATGCCCGATTCGTACGGAGCCGTTCGCCGCAATTTCCCGGGCTTCACGGACATTCCCGAACAGATCGGAAATATCCTCGATCGCTGAGAGATTTACTTGCAGCGGGGTCACCTCATCAGTCCGGTCCAGAGCGGTATACATAAGCATTTCCTCACTGCCCGTGATATCTGACATCAAATAGAAACAAGCGGCCAGCAGCACGTCCATTTTAGTTATACCTGCCTGCAGGGCGGCTTCCTGAATACGTCCTGACATTTCAGCACTGGCTGCAATTCGGTACGACGATTCGGATGATGCACTTTCATTGCCGGCAAAATATCGCTCCGGGAGCGCAAAAACGGCTAAGTCATGCAGCGCCGTTTCCTGAACTTTTTCATCCTTAAGAATCAGCTGTGCCAGCATTTTTATATTCTTATGAACGAACAGGTCTGTCAGGGTTACCTTTCCGGGGAACTGCTTGTCGATCAAAGCGACCATCTGAACCATGGAAATCGAATCACCGCCGACGTCAAAGAAGCTGCTCTCGGTACCGATTTGATCGGCGGACATTTGCAAGACCTCCGACCAGATCTCTGCCAGGGTTTGCTCCAGATCGTTCCTAGGCATTTCGTTATCTGAAGGCAGCACGGTCTCATGGGATAGTTTCCTTAACGACTCCCTGTCCGCTTTTCCGTTAGGAGTGAGCGGAATGGTTTCGACGGGCACAAGAAATGCCGGAATCATATATTCCGGCAGCTTTTCTTTCAACAAAGCTTTAATTGTTGCAGTCGGCAGAGGTGTGGCAGTCACGATATATCCGCATAAGAACGGGTTTCCGTCATCTGTCCGCTTGGCCAGCACGACAGCCCCTGAAATCCCCTCGATTTCGTTGAGAGCCTGCTCAATTTCTCCTAATTCAATGCGGTAACCGCGCAGCTTGACCAACTGATCGTTTCTGCCGATATACTCGATTGTGCCATCGGGAAGCCATCTGGCATAATCCCCTGTTTTATACATCTTAGAACCTTTAAGGAACGGATTGTCTACGAATTTCTCTCGCGTCAGATCGGGCTGATTCCAATAGCCCCTTGCAAGTCCGGCTCCGCTAATATGAAGCTCGCCAATTGCAGATACAGGAACAGGATTCAGGTTGTCGTCCAGAATGTAAATCTGGGTGTTGGCAATCGGTGAACCGATCGTAAGCGGAGCGTCCTGCTTCAGTTCTGTCATTGCCGACCAGATCGTCGTTTCCGTTGGACCGTACATGTTGTAGATTTTCGCTGCGGTATAAGACTTAAGCTGATCAAGTAAGTAAGAAGGGAACGCTTCCCCGCCTACCAGAATGGCTTTAAAGTTCCCCATCAGCTCTGCACAGCGCTCGTTCTCAAGCATAAGCTTTAACCGGGAGGGTGTCGTCTGGATATAATCGGGCTGACGCTTCCCGATCACCGCAGCCAACTGGCCCGGATCGATCTGCGATGCTTCATCCGCCAAGATAACAGTCATCCCACGCAGAAGCGGGAGCAGCGTCTCCAGATAAAAAATATCGAAGCTGTACGTGGTCACAGACAACAGCGTCTGTTCCTCTCGGAAAGCAATCCGGTCGCACATCGCTTCGATAAAATGGATGACTGACCGGTGCTCGATCATAACACCCTTTGGCTTTCCCGTTGAACCTGACGTATAAATCACATAGGCCAGATTAGACGATTGGTGCGATGCCGCAGCTGTGATACTGCCTTGAACATACTGCAATTCATTCAGGTCTATTCGCGTTCCTCTAAAGCCCTGAATATCCGTTTTGGCTGTCGCCGTCACTATAATCTCGGCTTGACTGTCAGACATATAGTGCTCAATCCGGCTCGCCGGATAATTCGGATCCACCGGCAGAAAAGCGCAGCCCGATTTGAGAATGCCCATTATACCGACAAGCATATCGAATGACCGGTCTGCGAGCAGAGCAATAATTTGATCCGGTTTGCCTCCGGCCGCAATGACCCGGGCTGCAAGCGCATCCGCCTTCTGATTGAGCTCCCCGTAGGTGTAAGACTTTTCCCCGACTATAAGAGCGGTTCTGCCGGGATTGCATTCAACCTGTTCCTCGAACAAGCGGTCGATGGTCGTCATCCTAGGGGTAAGAACCCTGCCCTCATTAAACCCGAATACGATTCGGTTCTTCTCTTCTTCAGAGAGCAAAGGAACCTCCCCGACAGACGTCTGAATGTTCTTCGAAACGTGTTCAAGGACATGATGGAAGCTGCTTTGCAATAAGGCCGCTTGTTCGTCCGAATAGCGCGCCAAATCGTAGTCCAGCACCAGCTTAAGTCCTTCAGGCGTCCGTTCCAGGCCAAAAACAACTTCAACCTGGGCTTCTTTTCGAAAAGCATGCTCGTGCAGTTGGTCAAACATGCAGGCATACGACATCAAAGGAGTGGCAGGCACCGATTCATTAGCTCGTTCCGCCAGCTTTTCCAGAATAACCGGCAGGGGATAATCCTGATGGCGGTACGCTTCCAATACCGCTCTCTTCGTTTGGATGAGAAGTTCCTTGAACGTCATGTTACCTTGAGTATGACTGCGGAGAAGAACCGCTTCGTTCAGTGTCTCTTCCGTACGCGCCTGTTTGAGCACCGGCATTCCTATCACGCACTCCGGTAAACCGTGACACCTATGCAGAACAATATGAATCATTGCAGTAAACGCGATGTACAGCGACATATCAGAGTGATTGCATAGCAGAAGGAGTCTCTCTTGTGCCTCAGCATCCAGAAGCTCCTCCGAATACCCTCTTCCCTCATCAGACACACGGACCGTTTCCGTTAATCCGATATGATCCGAAGAGATGCCTGCCAAATTATCCAGCCAGAACTTTTCTTGTTCCGTATATTTCCGATCACTTAACAGTACATTCAAATCCAAACGTGACATGAGGAAACTTCTCCTTTGGCTAGCTAGAAATTAAAATCGGCATCCAGCTCTAATTTCAGCATCTCTGCCCCCGGCTCGTTACGGCTGTTATTGCCGCTGTCGCTGTGCCGTACTTGAAGCCCGCTCAAAATCCGCTGCTTTTCCTGCTGGGTCATTAACTCCACATCCGCAATTCGGATCTCGGGATGTTCGGACACTTGCTGCGCCAAATGAATAAAATGAGCCGACATTCGTTCAATCGTTTCTTTTTTAAACAATTTGGTGGAGAATTCGAAGCTGAAATGCAGCGTTTCTTTCTCCAAGGCGTAGAGAGATAAATCAAATTTGGAAATCGGGAAATCGTAATCCACCGGGGTAATAGACATATCCCGGAGCTGCATTTGCCTCACTTCAATGTTCTCGAAGATGAATACCGTGTCAAACAACGGATTTCTGCCGGTGTCTCTCGGTATAGGCAGTTTGCGGATTAATTCCTCGACCGGGTAATCCTGGCTTTCGTAAGCTCCCAGCACCTGCGCTCTGACTTCTGTTAAATATTGCTCGAATGTCATCTCTTGCTGAGGCCGGTTGCGGATTGCAAGCATATTCACAAACATACCGATTAAATTCTCGATTCCCTTATTTCTTCTGCCGGAGATCGCAGAACCGATCACAATATCGTCCTGGCCGCTGTATTTGGACAAGAGGATAGAGTAAAGAGCCAGCAGCAGCATAAATAAGGTTGCGCCTGATTTTTTGGCCATTAGGCTTAACTGCCCGGTGAGTTCCTTATCCATCTCAAAGGCCAGACGGTCTCCTTCAAAACTGCGTACCTGCGGCCTCGGAAAATCCGTAGGCAGCTTCAGAACCGGCAGGTTCCCGTCAAAAACGGACAGCCAATACTTTTCCTGCGCATTCATGCGTGAATCAGACAAGTGCTTTTTAAGCCAGACAGCATAATCCGTATATTGCAGCACTGCCGGTTCCGGCTCTATCCCCTCGTAAAAGGCGCCGAACTCCTGGACAAACACGTTATAAGACGTCCAGTCGGTCACGATATGATGAAAGTCAAACAACAAGATATGTCTGTCCGAGGCCAGCTTGATAGCGGCACATCGTAAAAGCGGCGCCTTGCTCAAGTCGAACGGCCTGATAAACGATTGGATAATCCCTTGAACTTCATGATCCGCCGCTTCGTACTGCCGCAATTCTATTTCATGGGCCGGATTAATCTTCTGGACAATTTCGCCTTCCGCCCATTCAAAGGATGTCCGCAAGATCGAATGCCGTTCGATGACCCGGGCGACAGCCTTCTGTACCCGCTGAAGATCCAGCTCCCCTTCAATCCGAAGCAATTCCGGGATGTTGTAGGCAGTTCCGGCCCCTTCCATTTGCTGAACAAAAAAGATGCGTTTCTGACTCGGCGTAACCGGATAATAGGCTTGAGATTCAGCAGGCAAAATGGCTTCACTGCCTATATTCGAGCTCTCCCCGATCAGACCGGTTTGCTGCTCCAAATAAGCAGTTAGCGCATAGATGCTCTGGTGAGTCAACACATCGGTTATTTGAAGCCGGTGCCCGGCTTCTCTTCCAAAAGCATTGACGATCTTCATCGCGAAGATCGAATCTCCGCCCAGGTTGAAGAAATTATCATAGATGTCAATGACATCGGTTCCCAGCGCTTCAGCCCAAACCTTCGCCATCTCCTGCTCCAATGCGGAATACCGGTTGTCCGATCTTCCCGTAATTGTAACGGCCGCCCCGGAATTTCTTGCCGCTGCCGAGACCGCTGAAACTTGCTTTTCCCGGTCCAGCCGCAATTGTATGTCGGTATGCAGCATGAACGGAAGATCATCCATTCCGGCAATTTCCGAATACTGGATCGGACCGACTATGACCCTGCCGGAACTGCTTGTCAGTATACGATCCATCGCTTCCCATGCTTGAACGTTCGTAACCGGACGGAAAGCATCTCTTAGATTGACACCATGGCGCGCTGCCATTCCTGTCTCGATCCAAGCCGGCCATACGATAGCTATCGTACATTTTCCCTGCTGATTGCGGAATTCCGAGTAAGCTTCCTGATAAGCATTCGCAGCCGCATAATCACCTTGGCCTACTCCTCCGAGGAAAGTAGTTATGGACGAGAAATAGATGACAAAATCCATTTCTTCGGATGCCGTAACCTCGTCCAGCACCCTTGTTCCCTGCACTTTCGGCTTCAGTACCGCTTGAAATTCCTCTTCCCGGATGAGAGGCAATAACCCGCTTGAAGGAAGCCCGGCTGTATGAATGATTCCGTTAATTTTACCGAATTCTCGTTTTAATTTATGAAAGACCTCTGTCATCTGCCCGTGATCCGATACATCTGCCGAATAGACCGATACCGCGCTCCCAAGACCTTCCAATTGCTGAATCATCTTGATTTTTCCGATCAGTACCTCATCTGAGCTTTCCTGAACCAAGGACTCCCAGATATCCCGCTTTGGAAAACGGCTCCGGTTTATTAAAGCGAGCTGTACACGGTTCTTTGAAGCAAGGTAGGCGGCCATTTGAAGACCGGCACCTCCAACGCCCCCTGTAATGATGTATACACCTTCGGAGTGGATGCTAATATCCGTATGTCCGCCCGGATCCGCTTCTTTCAGCAGCTTGCCATACGTCATCCCGCTGCGGAATGAAACCTCCGCAGGCGAATCAGACAGCATGCAAGCTGTCGCTCTCTCAAGCGATTCCGTGCTTTCATCCATATCCATATACCGCACATGCCAATCCGGCATCTCCTGCCTCATCACGTTCAATAGAGCATGAATGGCAGCATGCTCCGGAATCAGCGATGCTTCCCTGCCTGTAACCTTGTTCCCGCATAGAGTAAGCACATCCAACAAGACGGGCCTGCCTGCATATTCACTCTGCAGTGCCCTCGTCAGATGGAACAAAGAATAGATTCCTCGGGCTAGACGCAATTCCAGTACATCTTCCGATACATCGAATCCACCAAAATCAAGGTCAGCCGCCGACCAGGCATGAACAAAACGGCTGATCTTCCGATCTTGTACCTCTGTCAATAAACGTGTGATATCCTGCAGGTCCGGGCGGATCCTGAAGGTCGTCTCGTCCAGTCGTTCATAGCTCTCTCCGATGACAACCTCAAGCACGGGTGAGCTGCCTTGCGCTCTTAATTGCTTTGCTATTCCTTGCCCTTGCACAGTATTGAATACCAGGATGCCTCCCGGCTTTTGTTCTCTCCGGTTATATCCGATTTTTATCGGCCGCCACTCAAATTCGTAATAAGCGGATGGAACTTCCGTTTCCGGTAGCAGAGCAGCTTTTCGCATGACATAACCACGGACCTCGATAAGCAGTTTGCCTTGCTCGTCCATGATAGATGCGTTATAGGTAATGGAGTTTTCTGTCTCCTCTACTTTCCTGAGATAGCTGTAGACAACGGCTTTCAGCGGAGAGTGAAAGATGACCTCTTTGAATTGAAAAGGGATGAATGTGTCCTTCTCGCTCACAGTCGGATCCGGTATATTAAGTGCCGCATCCAGCAGTGGCGGATATGCCTTGTGCCCCGCAACCTCTGACTGATATTGCTGCGGAAGCACGAAATATCCCAGCATTTCATTGTCGCCTGCATACACCTGCTTCAGACTGAACCAGCGTTCTCCGAGCTGAAGGCTGTTCATTCTCTCCGGCTGCCGGGTATCCCCATGCAGCAGCTTAGAACACCTGCTCTTTATTTCTTCTAAAGAGTACGATTGTACATCTGCATCTTCCGGGGACCTGCTTTCCATCTCCCCCACTGCATGATCCGTCCATCCGGGTGGCGGGCCGTCTTCCCTGCTCGCCATCGAAAATGTCATTCTCTGGTCCTTTTGTCGCTGAACCAACGTCTGTAATTCTTTACTCTGTCCCGTCGGAATAAGGAAAGGGGAAAGCAGCGTAACGTTAACCAGCTTAATGCTTCGGTCAGGGTTTGCATGCAATGCCGCTGACAAGGCCATGTCGAGATAAGCGGTCCCTACAAGAAGGCCGGTCCCGTTGATTTGATGATCCCGGATGATCCAATCCTTCTCGCTGAACTCTCTCAGATAGAGATCACCGAGCTTCGTCTGAATAGGAACCGTATCTGCCGAGCCCGCCCGGATATCCTGTGCTGATTCCGCCTCAAGACTTGGCGGCCAGAACGTATCCGGTTTGCTTTGGACCCAGCTTCGCTTCCTGTCGAATGCGTAGCCCGGCAGCGGTACCGAGTTTGCGGTACCCGCCTCGAAGAGGGACGCCCACTGTAGATCAGCGCCCTCCACATAGAGCAGCGCCAATTTTACAAGTAACTCGGCTTGATCGCAGCCGGTTATCCGGCAGGAATCGGTTATCGATTGCGCTTGTGCCGTTAACTGCTGCTTTTCCTCCAGCCAAATCTCGCCATCGCCTTTAACCGTCTTATTCGCGTCGATCAGCTGGTGCCGTTTGAACCACACTCTATTGCCTTCAGATATGCCGGCAGCTGTAAATTGCTGCAGCTTGTCTCTAAGCTCGCTTACACTGCTCGCCACGATAGCCAGGCGGTGGTTTAAATGTTTTCTTCCGATCCCCGCCGTATAACAGACATCCTTAACGGATAGTTCCGTATGGACGTCAAAGTAACGAATATACGTTTGGATCAGCTCATCCAGAGAAGCTTGTGTAGCACCGGATAAAACAAATAAGCCAGTGCTATCCGGCAAGACGGCGTTCTTCTCGGGCGCTTCTTCCAGTACGATGTGACAGTTCGTGCCGCTTAAACCGAAAGAGCTGACACCGCAGCGGCGAGGTGCAGATTGTGGTTCCCAGCTTGTCATCTTGTCTTGGACGTAGACAGGGGAATCCTCCAGATTGATTTTAGGATTAGGTCTCTGGAAATGTATGCTCGGCGGAATTTGCTTGTGATGAAGAGCTAGTACCGCTTTAATAAAGCTGATAATGCCCGCGGCGCTGTCTAAATGGCCGACATTTGTTTTCACCGAACCAATGGCGCAGAATTGTTTTTTATCCGTATATTTTTTGAAAGCCCGCCTAATCCCGTCAATTTCTATCGGATCTCCGAGCTTCGTTCCCGTGCCGTGGGCTTCGATATAGGAGATCGTCTCGGGATGAATTCCGGCATCTTCCCAAGCTCTCAGAAGGACATCTTCCTGGGCAAGTACATTGGGAGCGGTAATGCCGATCGAGCTTCCATCATTATTGATCATGCTTCCTTTAATTACCGCATAGATATGGTCGTTGTCCTCTACCGCCTTATGCAAAGGCTTCAGAAGCACGGCCGCGACGCCTTCACCTGATCCGGTTCCATCCGAATAATAATCGAACGTTCTCGCTCTGCCATCCGTTGATGCAATGCCGACTTCTTCGTTGGCGTTTACCTTGGCAGGCAGCAGGACCACCTTCACTCCGCCTGCGATCGCCATCTCTACCTCGCCTGCCCTCAGCGCCTGACAAGCCAGATGAATTGCAGTGAGTGATGAGGAGCAGGCTGTATCCACCAAGAGACACGGGCCTTTAAAATTCATTAAATAAGCCATTCTGCTCGCGATAATGGAGCTGATGTTGCCTGCTTTCGCAGCAGCATTCATCATAGATTCCGCATTCCATATCAGATTCTCGTAGGAAGGCCTGGATTCGCTGTAGCCTACATAGATACCGGTTCTGCTGCCGACTGCACGATTGCCGCTGTAGCCGGCATCTTCTAAGGCATGCCAGACCGTTTCAAGAAAGAGCCTTTGCTGCGGGTCCAGATAACGGGCTTCTGCTGCCGAAATATTAAAAAATTGATGATCGAATTTGTCGATAGCGGATAAATAAGCCCCCTCTACCTCCATCACGCCCGTATTCTGTAAACCGACCGCAGACAATACATCGTTAAAATCCCTTTTTCTCGCGGCCGGCAGCTCATCTATGCTATCCACACCGTTTTTGAGAGATTCCCAGAATTCATCCAGATTGTTCATCTTACCTACGGTTCCCGACATTCCGATGACAGCAAAATCATTCGTTGCCACGTCTTCAATCTTAAATTGATGCGGATCCGGAGCAAAGATGACTTTTTTATCCAGTTCAAGTAATTTCTTGATCACGTATTATCACCTGTTTCCGGTTAGTTCCTGCTCTTCGGATATGGTCTCGATTATAATGTCTAGAATTCGTATGAAGGCCCGGATACACTCTTCCATTCTATGCTTTGCCAGCTTGCCGGCATTGTAGCCCCAGAGGAGGGTAAGCTTATCCGGCTCTTCCTGAAACCGCAGCGTCAAATCAAAGTAGTGGCCGGACGAATCCGATGAAGCTCTGGAATAATAAAAGAGCGCGTACAGATCATTCTCCGCGGAGGCAGGAGCCCCCAAGTTCTCTAAGAGCAGCCCCTCTTTGTTGTCCGCTGCATTCCTGGTCAATTGCGCCAATTCCATAAACAGCTCTGCAAGCGTATCCGGCGATGTCAGATCTATCGTAATCGGGACGATTCTGTTCTCTATACAAATCTGCAGCCCCAGTTCCTGAACATCGAGAACTTCCGACAACAGGATCAGGTATGCCCCCAGCAGCATGTCCTTCAGCTCGATTTGCAGCTCGTCAGCTCTGCCTTGCAGCTTGGTCAGCTGGTTACGCTCCAGACCGAACCGCAATAATTTATCCTGCCTCCGACCTCCGGGGTCCAGTATAAAGGACTGCGGAAACGAAAGCGTCTGTAGGGAAACAGACTCTTTGCCGTGCTCCTCCAGCATGCTGGCAAGCTTACGGACCGTCGGAAACGCAAAAATATCCGTAATCTGCAGCTGATCGGGATACTTTTGCTGGATAAGGGAATACATCTCAATCACTTTCAGTGAATTGCCTCCCCTATCAAAAAACTGATCATCAATGCCGATTTCCTGAACACTCAAGACCGTTTTCCAAATATCCAGCAGCGTACGCTCCCAATGGTTAGTCGGTTCCACTGTAATCTCGGCCTTCACCATTACAGCCGGAGCAGGCAGTTTGGAGCGGTCCACTTTGCCGTTGGCATTAAGGGGCAGTGAATCCAGCCTGCAAAAAAACGACGGAATCAGTGAATCCGGCAATACTGAATTCAACCGGTTTCGCCAGACGTTGTATTCCGTCTCTTCATCCGATACGACATAGGCGCAAAGGTACTTGTCCTTCCTTTCATCCTCCAGCCCGATTACGACAACGTCCTTGACGGCCCCGGTCCTGCGGATCTGCTCCTCGATCTCTCCAAGCTCGATCCGGATTCCCCTGATCTTAACCTGATCGTCGATACGCCCCAGCAATTCGATCGTACCGTCAGGATTCCAGCGGGCCAGATCGCCTGTCTTGTACATAAGACGCCGCTTAGAGCCGGCAGGAGCGAAAGGATTCTCGACGAATTTTTGACGGGTCAACTCGTCCCTATTCAAATACCCGGTCGCAATACCGCTTCCGGATAAGCACAACTCCCCGATAATGCCAATCGGTTGTGGGCGGCCGTCCCCACTAATAATGTATGCGTTCACATTGTCAATAGGTCTGCCTATTTCATGCTTGCCCTTCTGACATTGGGTGACAATTGCATCTACCGTTGCTTCCGTAGGACCGTAATGATCATACAAGGAGTAACCCATCTCAAGCAGTTCATCCTTTAGCGTATCGTCGAGTTTTTCCCCTCCGCTGATGACGACATCCAAGCTTTCGAGCTTGCGTCCATACCCGGATAAGTATTCCTTCAGCGTTGCCGGTACGAACTGGGCTAGATGAATATTGTGGTTTCCAATAAAAGAAGCGAATGCATTCTTATCATAAATAACTTCCCTATGAGGGACTACGAGTGTGGCGCCGCTTAACAAAGCGCCCATAATTTCCTCGACTGCAACGTCAAACGTCAAGTTCGTCATTTGCAGAACATTGCGGTTCACTCGCAGGTCATAGCTTCTGGCAAACCAGCACACCAGATTTACCACATTTCTCTGCTCAATAAGGACTCCCTTCGGAACCCCTGTCGAGCCAGACGTGTACATTACATAGGCAAGATCATCCGGCGTGCTCACTAATTCAAGCGGAGTCGACGCCTCTACTTCTTCTTGCTCCTGCGCTTCCCATTCAACGATTCTTCCATCAAACGTAAAGTCGCATCTAAAAGAGCTCTCTGCCACAATAACCTGCACAGAAGCGTCTTTTACTATATAAGCGATTCTTTCCTGCGGGAAATTCGGATCGATAGGCACGAAAGCCCCGCCCGCTTTCAAAATCGCTAACATTCCCACCACCATATTGTCCGAGCGGTCTGCGACTAGCCCGACCTTGGTGTTAGCCTTAACTCCAGCTTCCCGCAGCCGGCGGCCTAACCAGTCCGATCTGCGATCCAGGTCCGCATAAGTGAGACGCTTCTCCTTATACACGAGGGCCGTGCTCAAGGGCGTCCGGCTCACTTGCCGGGCAAACATATGCGCCAGTGACAAGTGTTCGGGAAAATCTATCGCCGTCCGGTTAAATTCATACACCACACGATTTCTCTCATCCGGCGGCATTATCTCAAGTTCAGCCAGCGTAAGATCGGGATAAAGCGCGATTTGCTGTAAAAGCTGTGTGAAATGCAGCGCCATTCTCTGGATCGTATCCTTACGAAACAGCTTGGTACCATATTCCAGTTCCAATCTCAGGGTGTCTTCTTCTTCAAAAGCGGTCAGCGTAAGATCCAGCCGGGATTGATTGAACTCCATCGGATAAGAGGATATGCTAAGCCCGTCAAGAGACATATTCTTGTTCCAGTTCTCCTGCAAAACAAACATAACGTCAAATAAAGGGTTTCTCCCCGTCTCTCTAGGGAGATCCAGCTTGTTCACCAATTCTTCGAACGGCAAATCCTGATGATCAAGGGCTTTAATCATATTTTCTCTGACAGCTTGCAGAAATTCATGGAAGCTTAAATCCCGGCGAGGCCGATTTCGCAGCGCCAGCGTATTCAAGAACATTCCGACGACTTTCTCCAAATCTGCCTGCTCTCTGCCCGCCACTGGAGATCCGACAACAATGTCTTCCTGCCCGGTATATTTTGACATTAATACATTAAAGGCAGCCAGCAGAACCATGTATAACGTCGTCCCGGTCTTTTGAGCAAGCTGCTTCAGCTTAGTTTTATGAAAACCGTCCAGATTGATCTCGATACGATCCCCTTCAAAACTCTGAACCCGTGGCCGGCGGTAATCTGTCGGCAGCTGCAGTACAGGCGGATCCGTGAGCTCGGAAATCCAGTAGTCCTCCTGCTCCTTAAGTTTGGGACTGCGCAGCAATTCTTCCTGCCAGACAACGAACTCTTTATACTGAATCGGCAGCGGCTTCAAATGGAATCCATTATATAAAGCCGCCAGTTCGCCTACAAGGATTCCGGTCGAAGACCAATCCGTGACAATATGGTGTAGATCGAATAGAAGGATATGCCTGTCTTCCCCGGTTTGAACGAGCTGTGCACGCAGTAACGGAGCCTGCTCTAAATCAAACGGCCGAATAAACCGGGTAATCGTTTCCGGCAGCCGGTTCTCTTCGACTTGAGCAAATTCCACTCCAAAATGAACTTTCTCATGTATTTTCTGGACGATTGCTCCATCCTTCATGTGAAAGGAAGTTCTTAGACTTTCATGCCGCTCTACAATGCCTTGGAAGGCACGCTGCAAAAGGTGGCGGTCTAACCGCCCTTCCAGGAGCAGCGCAGCCGGTGTATTGTAGCTTTCACTGCCGCCCTCGAAGTGCTGTAAAATGTACACCCGCTTCTGTGCAGAGGACAGCGGATAATATTCCTGTTCCAAGCCCACCGATTCCGAAATCAACTTATGCGGTGCTTTTATCCGGGGTGCATACTCCGTAATTGCCGCATCCTGCCCGGATGACAATGGAATCGAACCGCCCTCTATCGTATGAAGAAGCAGCTGATTATGCTTTAATGCAAAGTAAGGTTCAATTTCGGTATACTTAATTTCTCCTACGGAACATACACCGATTCCGTTTAATCCGGCTGCTTGAGTCAGCATAGCGATTAAGACGCCTGCTTCGAGCAGAGCATAATAGTAGCCTCTATAGCCGTAACGCGGCATGTTCGCATCCGGGTTATACATCAGGAATATAGTAAAGGCCGAGGTTTCGCCAGCCTTCATATTCGTATGCAGATGGGCTTTCTCCATTGGAATTTCTATATCCGTAACGTTAATTAACGTATGAGAAACAGGATTATACAAATACAGGCCACCGGTAATATTCTCAACCCGGTCCTTTTTGACATTTATATAGACATCAATCGGATAAAGGCCGCCTGCGCTCGGGTAATAGTACCGCGTCCTTCCGTCTTCGCGTATCTGCTTGAGAATGGATAACATACCGGCGAACGATTGTCCGCTGATTGCCTGCTCATGATCAAACTGCCTGTACGTCCTTCTGTCATGAACATAAGCGGGCAGTTCCGGGCTTTGCCCCAGTTTGATGCTATAAGCGCCTTCTTGTTGCTGTGAGCGGTTAAGCTGCTTCTCCTTGTAAGCTTGAAGCGCATCTTCTTTATACAGGAGATCGTCACCGTATGTGTGCCGGAACAGCTTATCCTGGGCCGAGAATAGTTCCGCAGGAGGCAAGATCGAATGAACCAGCACACGGCTGGCGATCAAATCTTGAATGACCCGGTTTGCTGCTGCAGTACCTGCAGCCGCAAGAAGCCCGCAAAGTTCTTGAAACGATGCCCCCTTTTGTGCGTGAAAATACAAATCAGGGAAGAGCGCACAGATTTGAGGGTCGCCGTTTGCGTAATCACCGGCGGTAATCATCCCGTCTTGTCTTGTCCAATGAACAACGGGAGACCAATAATACACTTGCTCGGTCCCGTTCGTGTAGGTAAGGGAACTGCTTTGTAACTCGCCGGCGCTGCCCGTCTTCAGCACCTGTTCGCCTGTGATAACTATGGCAAGACGTTCAATTGTCGGTTCCTCAAAAAGCTGCCGCACAGAAACTTCCGTTTCGAACTCTTTCTCGATCCGGTTCTTCAGCCTTTGAATAATAAGCGAATCTCCGCCGAGATCGAAGAAATTGTCCGTTACGCCGATATTATCGACCGACAAAACTTCTTTCCAGATTTGGGCTAATCGCTGTTCAGTTCCGCTCCTAGGAGCCACACTCTCATTAACAGCTTCCACCGGAATATTCATCAGCGTTTTCTGATCGATTTTGCCATTAGCGCTTAAAGGAAGATCCTGCAAATGTATAAACACCCGGGGCACCATATATTCCGGCAGTTTACGGGTAAGGACTTCTCTTAAATCTTCACTGTCCCATGCCTTATCCGCTGAGTAGAACAGAACCAGATACTTTTTCCCGTCCGGGCTTTCTTTGACAATAGCGACAGCACGCTTAATTCCTCTGCTGCCGGCAACGGCATGTTCGATCTCGCCTAATTCAATCCGGTGTCCCCGGATTTTGATCTGAGTATCTTTTCTTCCTTGAAATTCAATATAACCTTCCTTGCGCAATACCCCGTAGTCGCCGGTACGGTATAAACGGCCGAGCTCGGGATGGTCGATAAAAGCTTGGGACGATTTGACCGGATCATTCCAGTACTTTTCAGCGATGCCGACTCCGCCGATATAAAGCTCCCCTGCAACATTCACTGGACATATCTGCAGCTGATAATTCAGTACAAACCAGGTTTGATTAGCCAGCGGGTAACCGTAAGGAATGCTGATCCAATCCGGTGAGACATGCTGAACCGGATAATAGATGGACCAGATGGATACTTCCGTAGCACCGCCGAGGCTTATCAGCTCCGCTTCGGGACAGAATCTGTTAATTCGCTCCGGAAGTGTGACGGGAATCCAGTCGCCGCTTAATAAGACGAGCCGCAGGTCATTCAGACTCGGACTTTGTCCATACTCCAATACCATTTCCAAGAGTGCCGGAACCGAGTTCCAGATCGTAATCTTATGACGGATCAAATTTTCCACCAATAGACCGGGATCGCGCTGATCTGCAACCAGCACAACAGCCGCCCCGCTGCTCAGAGCACCAAAAACATCATAGACAGACAAGTCAAAGCATAAGGATGAGACGGCAAGAATGCGGTCTTCCTGTGATACCGCAAATCTGCGGTTCATGTCCTGAATGGTATTACTGACCGCCTTGTGTGTAATAACGACCCCTTTCGGTACGCCTGTACTCCCGGAAGTATAGAGCACATAAGCAACCTCATCCGGGAAGTCTGCCCCTTTACTTGGAAACGCAGAAGAATAGGAATCGGCATCCCAGTCCGGATCCAGAAGCAGTTTACAACCACTTTCGGAGACGATGTGGTTTCTGCGTTCCTCCGGATGATCGGGATCAATCGGAATGTAAGCGGCCCCTAGTTTCATAACTCCCAGCAGTTGAGCGATCGTTTCGCTGCGCCTGGAGGCGAGTACGCCGACAAAGTCCCCTTGTCCGATGCCATGCCGGATAAGAGCATTCGCATACCGGTTGGACCATTCGTCCAGCTCACGGTACGTAATCCGCTTGTCGCCTTCAATAACAGCTGCAGAGTCCGGAGTCATTCTGGCTTGTTCACAGAACATCCGGTTCAAAGATTTCGGGGCGATATCCTCCTCCGAATCATTGAACGCTTGAATAAAGCCCTTATCTTCAGGGGTAATGTCAAGCGCAGCCGGCTGCCCGTTCTGAACGATTCCCTCAACAAGCTGCACATAATGACTAAACATAGCTTCAATGACAACAGGATCGAATAACTGATCCACATAGTCCCATGTAACGGAAAGCTGACCGTCCAGTTCCATAACCTGATTATCCAAATAAACCTGAGGCGTCTGGGTAATCCCCATTTTCACATGGCCAATCTGCTTTAAGTACTCCTGATCTCCATCCTGATTAAACAGCATGCTTGTAAAAACGATAGGCATTGCGGCTTTTCCCACCGGCAGATGATTATGCCTGACAAAGTCTCTTATGACTTCAATGCCTTCGTAAGCTCTATGTTCCAAAGCTTCAGCCAGCACATTCTGGATGCGCTGTGCCCGGCTGCGGAAAGTATTCTCTGCGCTCATATCTATATCGAGAAGTATCACCGAAGTAAAATCCCCCACGATCCGGTACACGTCCGGATGGTATGGATTCCGGTTGAACATCGTCAAATTCATGGCAAACCTGGGCTGATTGCTCCAAAAAGCTAAAACCTCTGCATATAAAGTACAGAGCAGCACGGATGGCGTCACCTGATTCTTTCTTGCAAAATCCTTAACCTTACTCCAGTCTTCCTGGTGAAACACGGCCTTCATGCGCTGAAACTGAGGTTTTTTTATATGCTCGGGTGATTGGATCAATCCCAGCTGCGGAGCCATCGGAAACTCTTTGATTTTCCCGCTCCAATAAGCTTTGTCTTCTATATACTTGTGACTGTCTCTAACCTCCTGAAGCGCCATCATATAATCACGGAAAGTAAAATCCAGTGCCGGCAGCTCCGTGAGCGGATTTTCATAATAATAAATGAGCTCTTTACAGATTGTCTGTGTACTTGCCCCATCAACGATTAAGGCATCCAGGCTGACGAATAAGTAATGCGTATCGCCTGTTAGTCTCAGCGCAGCAAAATCAAACATAGGCCACTGGCCGATGGGGAACATACGATGTGATCTTATTGTTCTCTCATCTTCAATGCGCATCTGCTGCTCTAGAGGCGTTAAGCTGCTGATATCCTCCACTAAAATGGAATACGGTACCGTATCCCGGCATACCTGCTGTTCTCCCGACTCCAGAATGACGGTACGCAGCATCGGATGGCGGTCTATGACCTTCTGAAGGCTGCGGTTTAACCTTGCCAAATCCAAGCGGGTCTCAATCTCCAAATACGTATGCGTAGAAACGCCGCCAAGTTCAAAATGATCGCTCCGCCCTCTTAAATAAGCCATCTGTACCTCTGTTAAAGGAAACGGATCGTATGCCCTGCCAGGTTGTGCCGAAGCGGAGATAGATGCCGCAGCGAAACTGCCGGCTGCCTGAACAGGGTCGCAGGACTCAATATACGAAGAGAAGCCTTCCAAAACCGGGTAATTATAAATCGTCGAAATATCGATCTTATAACCATTGGTTTGATTGAAACGGGACAACAGGTGGATAGCCATCAACGAGTCTCCGCCTAATTCGAAAAAATTATCACGGATATCAAGTTCTTCGACTCCAAAAGATTCTGACCATGCCGCTGCCGCCATTCGTTCAAATTCGGAGTATTCGCCTGACTCCCGCCCTTTTAAGGAAAATTGCTTAGAGCTGCTTTTACTAACGGTGTACGTGGCCACAGCCTCTTTAACTTCCGTTAAAGCGGTATCCCACTCCAGCCACATACGGGTCTTGTCGAATGCATAGGTTGGCAGATCTGCTATTTGCCACTCTTTGCCGGAATAAATCCCCTCCCAGTCAACCTTAGAGCCGCTTACATAGATTGCCGCTGTTTCCTGAAGACTCTTATAGGCCGGAGCCTCGTTGCGGCTGTCTTTATTTAAGACGGAATCACTTCCCGGAGCCCGGTAATACACATGTTCCGACTCTTTGTAATTATCCAGGGAAGAAGCGAGCTTAAGGATATGCTCACGGAGTTCGGGAAGGGTAGACACAATTACTGCCAGCCTGTGATCAAAATGCTCTCTCCGGGTGGATGCCGTATAACAAACATCGCCAAGTTCCAGATCGCCCGGCTCATCCAAAAAACCCGCATATTTCTGCAATAGCCGCTTTAAAGAGCGTTCGCTTTTGGCCGACAGCACAAAAATATGCTGAGCCCGTTCGGCTGCTTTCTTGGGAACGTTACGGAGCGGAGCCTCTTCCAGAACCAGGTGGCAATTCGTTCCGCTAAAACCAAATGAACTTACTCCGCATCGTCTCGGGCCTGCCGGGGCCTCCCAATCCGCCAGTGTATCGTTTATATAAACCGGTGAATCGGCAAAGTTAATTTTTTTATTCGGACTTTGAAAATGCAGGGCCGGAGGAAGTTTCTTATGCTTGAGAGCCAGCACAACCTTGATTAAACCCGCAATCCCTGAAGCAAAATCCAGATGTCCGATGTTTGTCTTGACCGAACCGATTGCGCAGAATTGCTTCTTATCGGTGTAGCGCCGGAATGCCCGGTCTATCGCCTCGATCTCGATCGGATCGCCAAGCTTGGTAGCGGTGCCATGCGCCTCCATGTAGGTGATGGATTCGGGTGCAACGTTCGCATCCTTCCATGCGGATACGAGGACGTCTTCCTGTGCATGCATATTGGGGGCTGTCAATCCGACTGATGTGCCGTCTTGATTCATGGCCCCCCCTCTAATGATCGCATGAATCCGGTCTCCGTCTTCGATCGCCTTCCGAAGCGGCTTGATGAGGATCGCTGCGCTTCCTTCTCCCCAAACCGTACCCTGCGCACTGTCATCGAATGTTCTTGTCTTATAGTCGGACGATTCTATGCCCGCCTGCATTCCGCCCTCGACCGGGAACAGCGATATCTTAACCCCGCCGGCGATTGCGAGGTCACATTCACCGCTCTTCAGAGACTGACAGGCGAGCTGGACGGCCGCCAGAGAGGAAGAACAGGCCGTATCCACTAATAAACTCGGACCTTTCAAATCAAGAAGATAAGATATTCTCCCCGCAATTATTGAAGCAAGATTGCCCGGTATCGCAATTGTTGAGAGCTCCGGCGCATGCTTCATGATATATTGACCATAAGCGGGCCAATTGCCATATCCCAGATAAACGCCCGTGCGGCTGTTCTTCAATTGTCCGTTCGCATAGCCTGCTTCCTCGATCGTTTCCCAGGCGGTTTGCAGGAACAACCTCTGGCTAGGGTCCATGAGCCTAGCCTCGCTCTGCGAGAGGCGGAAGAAAGCGGCGTCGAATTGATCAATGTCGTTTAAGTATCCCCCATCCGAGTATCGAGCCTCGTTGGCATTCAACGAAGTATAGTGGGAGATGAACCCAAGACTATCTGGTTTCCTGTTTTCGGGAAATTTCCGTACGGAATCTTTGCCCGCCGCAATCCCCTGCCAATACTCCCCGATATCATTAAATGAGGCGATACGAGCCGACATTCCAATAATCGCGTAGCCCTCAGGTTCTCGGTCCCGGGGTTCTTCCATCAACACCGATAATAATTCCGCACCCGCTGCCTCATCGATTCTACCGGCTGCACAATTCTCGAAGATAAGTTTGGTCAATCTCTCATTCATTTAAGGTCCCCCAGCGATCTATAATTCTTCATGGCATGATCGACAGTCAGCTTTCCTTCTTTTAATTGTTTCAACATCTCCGTAATTTGCATACCGGAAGCGGGTGGTGCATAATCGCGCTCCACGATTGGATCATTTGGCTCAGAAGGGTGAATCCGGCCATGTATATATTCCGCCAGGGATGCAATCGAAGGAAATGAAAAAAGATCCCCAAGCGTTACAACACCTGGAAAAACCTGCTCCAGCTTCCGCTGAATGCTGGTGATCATGATCGAGTCGCCGCCAATTTCAAAGAAATTGTCCGTTTCCTTTATCTGCTCATAACCTAATACATCTTTCCAGGCAGATGCTATATACCTGGTAATCTCGCCGTAGCTTGTGATCTGTTTTCCCGGGGAGATAACAGCAGATTCGGGTAATTTGTTGAACTCCCCCTCCGAAGAGCGCTTCGCAAGAGCATCCTTAATTTCTTCAGACAAACCGAAAGGAAGCCACTCCTCCATGTTCCATACAGCAGATTCAGTGTGGATCCTGCCGACGATCACTTGTGCGCAGGGCAGATGTAGCGCGCGATAGAAAGCTTGTGTCGCTTCATCGGAACCCAGCAGTTCGAATAATTGGCTGCTTCTCATTCCAGTTTGCTCACGTTCGCTCAACCCTTCCTGCCACGCAGACCAGTTTATCGAGGTCATGTTCGCCCCATCCAACCGGCGCCGGGAGGCATACGCGTTAAGGAAACAATTGGCGGCCGTATAGTGTCCGCTTCCCGCTCCGCCTATCAGTGTGATTGCCGAAGAGCACAGCACGAAGAAATCCAGGGTGTCCTGCCGCGTAGAGCGGTCGAGAATCCATGTCCCCTTGACTTTAGGAGACAGCACTTGCTGGACAACGCTAAGGTCTTCATCACGGATAAGAGCCCCCTTCATCCGGCTGCCGACACCCGCGCAATGAACAACTCCGTGAATCCGGCCAAACCGCTCTCTTACGGCGTTCATCGTAGGCATCATTTGCCGTTCATCGGTCACATCCACACTGTAGTAGAAGACACTGGCACCCGTTTTTTCAAGCTCTAACAGGTCAAAGATTTGACGGAAATTAGGATGTTCCTGCGAATCTTGAACGATAGCCTCCCATTCATGCCGTTCCGGCAGTTCCGTTCTGCCAAGCAGAACGAGATTCACTTTATGGTCCGCTGCCAATGATTTGGCAATCTGCCGGCCTATAACGCCAAGTCCCCCTGTAAGGACATACACGCCGTTATCACGGATCGGATACCGGTTATCTGATTGACTTGCTTCCATGACAGGAACTAGGACCTCTGTATACCTAGCGTTGTTCCGGAAAGCTACAATCTTGTCCTTAGAACTTGAGAGCATCTCCTTGACAAGAACACGTGCATCGGTTAGTTCATCGATGTCGATCATGCGGCATGCCGAAGCTCTGTGCTCTAATGCATAGGTTAGTCCAAGACCTACTGCCATGGCGTTCTCCGGGATAACCAGCGAGTCCTCATCCGTTACCTTATGAGCACAATCCGTAACCAGGAATAGGTCTATCCCGGTTTTGTCGAATCGATCTATACCCTTCATTAGCCCAAACAAGCGGTAAAACCCATTCCTCAAATTGCGATCGAGCTCTTGCTCACTATCCATGACCCGATTTACCCCGTTATGCTGCACATACACGACTTGGTCGATACGGTTCGCTGTTAGAATCCTCTCCAAGCTGTCATCATTCAGATCTTCGATGCGGGCTTCCACAACGACTATCCCTTCTTCTTTATAGGACCGGGCGATCTCTTCACCTTTAGCTGTCCCATTGTCGATTAACAGAACAGGCCTGCTGTGCGGTTTCGCCTGCTCGGTTAGCGGCTGCCTGTTCCATTCTTTTCGATAGAAAGCCGCCTCAGCCGTTTCCTCCTGCCCTTTACTGACAGAAGGATCAGAAATCCAGCACCTGCTTGGCGTAAAGGGATACGCAGGCAGCGAAACTCTACGATACCTGCGTGCCCCGTAGATTAGAGGCCAGTTAAGATCAGCTCCTTGCGTGTATAAGCACAGGAGTTGTGATAATACGGACTCTTCCCGATAATTTCCAGCTATAAATTGCTCTGTAAGCCGATCGGTATTTTGTGCCGAGTTCTCGTCATTACCTGGGCGGCTCCTTCTCACACCATAAAAAAAACTGTCCTGCGTACCTAGAGCTTCGGATTCCGTAGACAATATTTTGTTCAGTACCGTTATGAGTGCCTGCTTATTCAATTGCTCGCCGGCCAGCACCACACCAACACGATAATCATGATGATCCCTGCCGGTGTTTAATGTGTAACAAAAATCTTTAAGATCATAGTCATATTCTATAAGCGCAAGTTTATAACGCTCAACGAGCCGCTTCAGGGAATCCGCCGATTTGGCCGAAATTGTAAAGGCGTGTACCTCTTCAGTCAGTGAAGATCGGTGTGCCCGCGGTTCTTCCAATAAAGCCGCCTCTTCCAGTACGATATGACAGTTGGTACCGGTTATACCAAATGAACTGACCCCGCATCTGCTGGGAGCCTGAGCACCGGTCCAATTCACTGGTTGGTCATTGATATAGATAGCCGTATCTTCAAAATTAATTTTGCGGTTAGGCCGGACAAAATGCAGGGATGGCGGAAGTTTCTTATGGTGCAGAGCAAGCACGGCTTTTATAAAACCGGCTATACCCGCTGCTTGATCCAAATGGCCGATATTGCTTTTGACGGTTCCGATGGCACAAAACTGCTTCTTGCTCGTATACCGGGAGAAAGCCCTGTTAATTCCGTCAATCTCCACGGGGTCTCCGAGTTTGGTGCCGGTGCCGTGCACTTCAATATACGACAACGTTTCGGGCGCGATATTGGCATTCTTCCATGCCTGCACCAGGACTGCCTCTTGAGCAACGGGATTCGGTGCTGTGATACCGATCGAAGCCCCGTCATGATTGACGGCACTGCCTTTAATGACGGCATAAATGTGATCCCCGGCCTTGCGGGCTTGTCCGAGTGATTTCAACAGTACCGCCGCCACTCCCTCCCCTGTCCCTGTCCCGTCGGAACCGTCGTCGAATGCCCGGGTACGGTTATTGGAAGATTCAATACCGACATTGAAATCCCTTACGGGAAACAGATGGACTTGAGCACCTCCCGCGATAGCCATCTCGCATTCACCACTGCGAATCGCTTGACATGCGGTATGTACCGCCACTAACGAAGAAGAGCAGGTGGTGTCGATTACCATATTAGGGCCCCGCCAATCCAGCATATGCGAAGGTCTGCTTCCTACCATCGGCCGCAAATTTCCCGGTAACGACATAAATAAATGATCCGGCTCAAGCTGCGCAATGACGGATTTGTAATCCGCATCCGGACTAACCCCCACGTACATACCGACATTTTCTCCCGCTAAGAAGCGGGTACTGTAGCCGGCATCCTCAACGGCACTCCATACTATCTCCAGAAATTTACGATGGACAGGGTCCATTAAACTGGCTTCTTTCGGGGAGATATTAAAGAACGAATAGTCGAACGCATCGATCTCCTCCAGATAACCGGCCTCCTGGTATTCACCTTTCAAATCCTTTTTAATCGTATTTCTTAGATGATCCACATCTTTCTTTCTTCGCTGCGGAATGGGTTTAATACTATCGACACCGTTTATCAGGTTATTCCAGAACTCAGCAGGAGATGCCGCATCCGGAAATTGCAGGGCTATCCCGATTACGGCGATATCCTTATCTTGAATCTCTTCAATACTTTCTTCATCCATCACATCTTCTATCAGAATATCAGCCAATTTCATCCGAGTGCCCCCCTGTCACTAAACGATCTCTCCCTGCTTCCCGCATCCAACCCGGATGGGCTACAATACGACCGGCTCCGCTTCCAAAATCCCTTCAGCCAGTTGGGGAAAGAGCTCCCATGTGCGTGTTTCCCGCTGCAGCTGCTCAAATCTTTCTTGCTGCTCTTCTTTCTCCGTACCCTTTGTAGTAAACACGGATTGAAGCATGGTCAAAGCTTCGCGCATTTGATCCAGTGTCGGCTGCCCGCCGCTGCTTTCCAGCTCTTCCAGCATATGCTGAACCTTTCTATACGGCTCGATGACACCTTTGGTATACGCCTCATTGTCCCAATTCGTATTTCTCGTACAAACCGCAATCGCGAGGCAGCGAATAATAAACAATACCTTGTCGGGTTCAGCGGCTTGCTGCTTGGTGATCACTTCCTGCACAGCGTTTAGATCCTTGCTTTCGCCGAAAGAACAAGCATGAACATCGGGCGCGTTCTGCTTCATCAAGTTCCTGAGAACGGTTTGCGGCCCTAATTCGATCACAGAGCTTATACCATGCTCTACCGCATAGTTCATGGACTCGCTCCAAAGAACCGGAAGCGTAATCTGATCCGTCAGATTCTGAACGATTTCGTCGCTGCGGTCATAAGGGCGTCCCGTAACGTTAGAGATAACCGGATACGTGAAGCTGCCGAACACCTGTCCTTCCAGCTCCTTTCGCATCCGCTCCCCCGCAGACGCCATTAAAGCGCAATGGAAAGGTGCGCTGACTCGAAGAGGTATCACCTTAGCTCCCATTCCTGTCAAACTTCCGCCGGCTTGCTCTACCGCTAAACGGTGTCCTGAAATAACCACTTGCTCCGGTGAATTGTAGCTTGAAATCACTACCTCATGCCCGTCCTTGCTAGCGGACAGACAAACTTCTCTCACAATTTCCTTATCCATTCCATACACGGCAGCCATAGCACCGACATTCTGCTCGACAGCCTCCTGCATGAATCTCCCGCGTTTATGCACCAGACGGACAGCATCCGCAAGGCTAATAACTCCCGCACTCACAAGCGCCGAATACTCTCCGAGGCTGTGACCGGCAACAAGGGAAGGAACCAGATCCGTTTCACTCGTTAATACCTTAAAAGCCGCTACGCTCACCGTAAGAATAGCAGGCTGTGTGATTTCAGTTTGAGACAGTTCCTCCATCGTGCCGTCAAAGCAATACCTCTCAAGACTAAACCCGAGCGCTTCGCTTGCTTCCTCAAATACTTCCTTGGCTATTGGATAGTTATGAACTAGATCTTTGCCCATCCCCACATATTGCGAGCCTTGTCCAGGAAAAATAAATGCTAATTTGTTCATTCTAATCTCATCTCCATCATTTCATTTTTTGGGATATCTGATTCAGAACAGCCACATACATATTCATGAACATCCGGACTTTACTTTTCAAAAGAAGAGTTGAATTGTAGAGACATATCAGGCCGAGCTGCCCTTCATCATCCGTTACGCCTACAGAAAGATCATAAACAGACGGGATATCTGCATAATTCCCGCCTCTGCAATCGGCAAAACTGCAATGAATCGTATAGGCCGGTGACTCCTCGGAATTAGCCGGCTGCGGCAGCCGGAGTGGCGCTGCCAGCTCTTTGTCGCTTCTGCTTCGGTAAATGTCGTTCATTATTTCAATAAACTCTTCCTTCTTGCCCAAGTCGCAGTCGATCGGGTGAACGAGCTTGTCTTGAAGGGAAATGAAATGGAAGCGGACAACGGGCTGCTTAATCCATTGCGAAATGGTAAACACATAGGCTGCAAGCAGCAGATCAATTTCGGTGACTGTATGTTTTCTCGTAATTTCTTTAAGGGAAAGCGATACGGCAGGGTCCACCTGTATTCTGAAAGTCGTGTCCCCTTCGTTTGAAGCACGTGAACCAAAAAAATCAGCCGGCAATACGAGCTGCGGAAGCTTGTTTGCGCCGATCATCCGGTTCTCGCTCCCCCTGATAAATGCAGCCAGCTTAGCAATGGTGGGGTACGCGAAAATATGTTGTACCGTTATTTTCCCCGGAAACAATTTATCGATTTTAGCGTGCATTCGCATCAATAGAATCGAGTCCCCGCCGATTTCAAAGAAATTATCTTCTATGCTGAACTGATTCTTATCAAGCAGAGAAGACCAAATTCCATAAATCTGACGCTCTAACGGACTATCGGGACTATATAGCTCTGGCTCATCATTTCTCAGTTCTCCGGCTTGACCGAGCAGATGGCGTTTGTCGATTTTGCCATTCGGCGTTAAAGGTATTTGTTCAACCTGCACAAACTGCTTTGGAATCATATAAGCCGGTAGTACACCGGCAAGCGATTCTTTGATTGTATCGACTGCCGCTTCGCCGTGCCGGGGCACATAAAATGCGCATAAGTAGTTTTCACCCTGCAAGCCTGCCGACAAGACAACTGCCTCTTTAATATCACCAGTATCCATCAGATGCTTTTCGATTTCTCCAAGCTCTATCCGGTAGCCTCTAACTTTAACTTGATTATCCATGCGGCCCAGAAATTCAACATTTCCGCCTTTATTCCATTTGGCTAAATCACCGGTCCGATATAAGCGTGTCTGCTGCCCCCATTTCGCATCCACGAACGCTTTGGACGTCAATTCGGGATGATGGAGATAGCCCCGGGATAATCCCGCGCCGGCAATATGCAGTTCACCCGGAACACCCACCGGCTGCATGTTTCCATGAGGATCAAGAATATAAACCTGCTCATTGGCAATCGGCCTGCCTATGGGAATATTCGGCCCGGCGGGCTTATCTATCGGATAGTAGGTTGCGACAACCGTATTCTCTGTCGGGCCATATAGATTAATAAGCCGGTAGTTCGTCTCCCGGCTTATCCGGAGTACATCGCCCCCCGTTATCAGAAACCGCAGGGAATGGTTGGGGTACTCCATAAATTGCTCGCAAACCTGGGGCGGTAAAAATGCCGCCGTAATCTTATTGGTTTCAAAATAAGCATTCATACGGCCAATATCCAGCCGGTGCGATTTCTCCAGCAGATGAACGGATGCACCGCTGATCAGGTAAGGGAAGATTTCCATCACGGCTGCATCGAAAGACATGGATGCATATTGTGAAGCTCTGTCTGTCTCCCTGATTTCCAAATAATCGACCATCCAGCAGCATAGGTTTACCAGAGATTTGTCTTCAATCATAACCCCTTTAGGTTTTCCCGTCGTGCCGGAGGTATAAATTACGTATGCCAGATCGGCAGGCATAATCAATGGCGCTGCCGGCTTCACATCAGACGTACAGCTATCCATATCCAAACTATCCATTGCAGGAAGTAAATCAATGAACGGATGATGGGAAACCATGATATCCGCTCCGCTGTCCTTAATCATGTAATGAATTCGATCGATCGGGTAGTGCGGGTCTACGGGTACAAAAGCCGCCCCTGCCCGGAGGATTCCCAACATACCGACAACAAGCCGGATATCCTGCTCCACCATAAGTCCGACAATGCTGCCAGACTGGACGCCTCTTTGGGCAAGGTGCGCTGCCAGCTCCGCAGATTTCTGCTGGAGCTCTCTATAGGTCATCCGCTTATCCCGGTAGACGACCGCCGTATGATCCGGATATTTTGCAGCCGCATCCTCAAACCGTTGAACGATAGTAGTTTGTAACGAAAATGGCTGATCGGTCTCATTAAAGATATCCATTTCATGAATCTCCTGATCCGATAGCAGCCGGATATCGGATGAGTGGACCGAAGGCATTTCTACAATCTGTTCGATCGTTCTTAAGAGATGCCCCGCCATTCTGGCTACATCCTCTTCCGCTATACGCACGGCATCGTAATGCATAGTTACTTGTATGGTATCTTTAATCGCAAACTCCAGAACGAGGTCATAGTTAGTCGTTTCCCTCTTGCTCATTAAATCTATCTCGATGGGCGGATTCACCGGCATACGCTCATCAGCCGGATAATTCTCAACAACCACGATGGAGCTGAACGTATTCTGCTGACGGTCAAAGTCAAGGCAGGTATTGATACGCGCCAGTGGAGTATGTTCAAATTCTCTCATCTCCAGCAGCATACGGTGAGTCTGCTTCAGAATAGAAGACACGCTCTGATCGCACTCCACATTAAAGCGGAGCGGCACGGTGTTAATAAACAGACCTGCCATCTGATCTATTCCGCTTATTTCAGGAGGACGCCCCGAAAGGGTAATGCCGAACATTACGTCTTGAGTGCTGTTATACTTCTGCAGCGTTATCCCCCATGCCATGTACAACAGCGCCGAAACAGTGGCTTCATACATACTGGCCGAAGCATGCACCTTATTTGTTACAGCTTCCGGGATTGAAAGCCTATAGGAATGCCCTTTTTGTGGCTGACTCCCGTTATAACTCTTATCCACATAGGGAATTTCAGTTTGCGCTGTATGTCCTTTTAAATAATTTTTCCAGAACTCAAGCTGCATTGGCGTTTCTTTTTTCTTTTTCCACAGAACAAACTGTTTAAACGATGTCTTTCTAACCGGTTGGGGTACCTGAATTCCTTCGGTCAAAATCGTATAGGCCGCAATAAATTCCTGCAGCAGCAAATGACTGCTCCATCCATCGAATAGAATATGGTGAAAGGTCACGATCATCTCTGATTCCGACTCCGAGAGAAGCATCAAGTCAATCCGAAACGGATGGGTCGTAAGCTGCACAAGCTTCCGGGCCTCTAATGCCAGACTCTTGCGGCTAACCCCCGCTTCTTCGAATCCGGCAATCCGAATAGGCAATTCTACCTGTCGGCGAATAATTTGAACCGGTTTCTCCAGCCCGCTCCAGCGATAAACAGCCCTTAGCATTTCATTGCTTCGAGCTACATTATTCCAGGCCGCGATGAAATGATGCGAATGAACCGTACCCGTGATTCTAAAATGAAACTGCTCGATATACGTATCCGATCCAGCTTCGCTCAGATGATGAAATAATATTCCTTCTTGCATAGAGGTCAAGGATAGAATATCCTCGATATCCTGCTTGTTCAGCTTTTCGGAACCCACATTAAGCATGCAGTGAACCGCCTCTTCCTCTTCCCGCCAGCAAGGCAGTCCTCAATGTCCGGGTAATGAGTGATACGATTTCCTCCGGCAGCTCATTTATAAAAAAATGCCCGCCTTCAAAAAGGACCGTACGGCATTCGCGATTCGTGAATTGTGCCCACTCCCTCAAGTCCTCTACCGGTACTTCCTTATCCGCTTTGCCTCCAAGAGCCGATATATTGAATTCAAATTTCGCTGAACGGGGAACATAGGAATACGTGCTCATCATTTTAAAATCCCCGCGAATAATGGGCAGCACATAATCAAGCAGGGGTTCGCTCTCCAAAATTTCAACCGGCATTCCTCCAAGCTGCCTCAAATCTTCCAGAAACTCTTCCTTGCCGGAATCAAAAGCGACGCTCTCTTCTTTTATGATATGAGGAGGATTTCTCCCTGAGAAAAAAGCATGAATCGGCTCTTGTCCCGTTAATTCTTTAATTTTATGAATTAACTCATAAGAAAGAAGACTGCCCATGCTATGTCCAAAAAAAGCAAACGGACTTCCGTCCAGATAAGGAAGAATCCATTTATACAAATCGTCGACTGCCTGATTTAGATTTTCGTAGTGGGGGTGTTTAGAACGAGTTCCCCGGTTGGCAAGTTCAATGGGAGCCAGTTCTATGGCATGATCCATTAATTTGCTCCAACGCTTGTACATCATTGCAGAACCGCCTGCATAGGGTAAACAAAATAACTTGATTCGTTCCATCGGCCTGATTCCTCCAAATTAGTATCGCGTGCCCATCAGTCTTATCAGGATGCCGGCAGCTAGAAAGTTAGCTTCGGGCTCTTAGCTGCCGGACAAGATCGGGCAAATATATCACACAGACAAAAAAGCAAGGCACATCCCCAAATTCCATACAAGGCATAGAATAAGCTGTTGGGAGCCCACACCTGGACGAAGCTCCAATTCAAACCGTCAAAAACGATATCATTTATTCGGTATAGCAAATACGCGAGAGCGGATAGGAGTACCGCCATGACTAACATACGAATCTTCAGACGATTATATAAACCCGTATATTGTCTGGCTCCGGTCCGGATCTGTATAATGCCTTTCACGAGAAGGAACAGCAGGACGAGAATGCTGATTCCGGTAATTGCTGTTACGATAGCGGCTATCCTGTCCACCTGAAGGAATTGGTCGGAAGTGCCTGTTTGTACGTCCCGGCCCATCAGCATATCCATTATTCCTTGGCCGATCTCTTGCGTGTATGAAGAATTCATATTCGCCAGAATGCCTACGCCAAGACCTCTTTCCGGATTCAACACAAAATAGGAGGAGTAATTGGGATTGCCGCCTCCATGTGACAGCTCCGTACTTTCTTTTAGATAAGCAAACCAGCCGGAGGCATATAACGATCCATCATAATCCGGCTGGACTTGCGCATTCGGAATCTGCGAAGTACGGACAAGATTCCGTACCCAGCCCAGCGTTGATTCTCCAAGCTGAATTTGCAGCCATTTGGCCAGGTCATACCCGCTTATGATAAAATACCCGGCGGGCGTATTGCCCCGATATTCGGGTGCCTGGTACGGCTGCGGCTGTCCGAACAGCAGTTTATAACCGGCAGCCAGCTTCTGCTGATCCAGATCTCCCCGCCATGCAAACGTCTGGTTCATCTCAAGCGGATTAAGCAGCTCGGTTCGAATAAAATCCTCAAAATGCTGTCCCGTTACTTTCTCGATCACCAAGCCAAGTACATCATAGTTGAGCGTTGCATAAGAGAATTTGGTGCCAGGCAAGAAGTCAAGTTCAATCCCTTCAAGTACCCTTACCGTCTGTTCCAAAGCATCTTCGCCTGAAGCAACGGGAATATCCCCAATCGTACGAAAGGGGATTCCGCTGGTTTGATACATAAAATTTTCCAGGGTCAGCTTAGGCCTCGTTCCCTGGTAAGTTGCAGCGAATGACGGAAGATACCGGGTGATCTCATCTGTAATTTGCAGACTGCCTCTTTCTTGCAGCATGAGAATCCCCAGCCCGGTGAACGCTTTGCTTGTCGATCCAATCTCGAATAGGGTCTCCTGCGTAACCGGAGCTTTCGTCTGATCCGCGATTCCGAAACCCTTCTGGTAGAGAATCTGCTTCTTATCGACAATGGTCACGGATACTCCCGGAATCTTACCGTCTTCCATCTTCCTCCCAATAAAGGAATCAATCTGCCCGGATTCAAAGGTCCCGCCTGATTGATAGGGGCTGCCTTCACCGGAAACCCGGTCCATGATTGGATAAATGAGCCATAGGGCTGTCCAAATACTTAGTGCAGCCAAGTAGACTTTCTGATGAAGGGAACGAATAGCGATCTTCTCCTCACGGAATGATATACCTTCTTGCAGCAGGATACCGGCTCAAAATCTGCACAGAAAAAAGGCAGTGCTTCGCCACGACAAGTGGGAGCACTTACCTTCCTAAATAGCTATGTCCGCTTGAAAAATATTAACGTGCCGGAACATCGATTAATTTTTTCAAGAATCATTACGAAATGCAATAATCATTGAATAATGATGCAATTAAAAAAAGGAAATCTTGATATTAGTCGTAAATTACCTTTTTTAAATAAATAACCATTGATGTATCTTGTTAAAATAATACCATAAAATTTTACTTTTGTGGCACAATTCTTAACCTTCCCGACATACGAAGAGGCTGTTTATCCGGGCTTAAGTTCGTTACTAACGTATAGGACTGGTCGGTGTCGGAGCTAACAATTCAATCCCCAGATCAATCAGTTTCTCACAACCCAGGAAATTCAGCAGCAGTTTGGCCCGCTTTTTATGTTTATCGATCTTTTTGATGCTTCCTTCCATTCCCTTTAACGGACCCGAGACGATCGTTATGACGTTATTGTTCAGCAGAACAGTAGAATAATCGACAATCGCCTTGTCATCCATAAGCTTGATAAGATGCTCCATCTCTTCATCCGGAATAGATTTAAAGTACATCTCTTCATGACCCTGTTCCTGCGATACTTGCTTGTCCTTTTTATTCTCATAGTTTAATACTTTGATAACCTCAGGAATCGCTTGGATTTCATAGTAGGTTTTAAAATCCATATGAATCTGCAAAAAAACATACCCCGGGAACATCGGTTTGATTACGGCGTTTACAACCCCATCTTTTTTTTCAGGTACTTTCCGCTTCGGTACACAGCAATATACAGAGGAACGATCGAATCTCTCCAAAATCCGTCTCATGACATCCTCTTCCTTGGCGCCTTGAACAAAAATCGCATACCATTTTCGCATATTTGTCCCCTCTTCGAGCTATGATGGATGTTAAACGTTAGAGGCGGGCTGCTGCATTTTAGCTAACAATTGCTCGTAATACCTTTTTTCTGCCGGATGAATGGAGTTAAGCCGCTCCGTAATATCCTTCATTTTGTAGACAGATGTAAACGCATATCTCACTATGAGGTGTCTTACGTAATTCCAATGATCCAGAATATTCTCAAGCTCTTGCGTTAACGGCTCTTCATCACCGAACAACTCCTTGATATTAAACACCTCGATTTGCTTGCAAGCTATGATCGAGTTCAAGATCTCCATGCATCCATCCGCTTCTTCTTTTAAACGTTTTTCATCGGAAACCGCAAGAAGGATCCTGTCCGTGATTTCCTTAAGCTGCTTCAAACTCTCGAATAGCAGTTCTTCATGATCCCTCACATTGCGTTTAAATACTTCCCGGTAATCGGGTTCTTTCTGGCCGGATTTATCCGTATTGTTTAGAAATTCATAGTAGGACGGCATGTTAGTGTGCGGCAGATAATTCACAAGAAATCCTTCATAAGATCGCTGCAAATCCTCGTACCCGATCGTTTGCGGTCTATAGGTCAAATTGCCGCGATAGCTATGTTCAATTATGTTGAATATCTTCTTGTCATCATCAAATCCATAAACAAGTAAGCTGTGCATCCAATGGTCCTGATGAAAGGTGTCTTGACGAATGGGCTCATAGTAACAATCCACCCATACGATTACCGGATTCCCCTGTGATACAGCGTTTTTAATGCGAGGGATTAGCTGCTTGCTATCTTCAGCAGGCATAGTCGCTTCCATCCCAATGTTTCTGGAGAAGTCCGCCAGCAATATTCGGTCCTGTTCCGTTATCACTTCGTCATTTTTATTAGGACTATGATGCGTTGCAGTACTCACTCCGATTCCCAGCTCCGCCAGCAAATCAGCGATAGTCTTCTCGAAATGATTCGTCATCCCGTCTTGCGTATACCGGAATAGATCGTTAGCCGAAAAAACAGTGTAATTCTTCTCAAAGAACAATAGGACTGGGAACAGGGAGTTATGAAAACAATCTTTATAGAACAAGTCATTAAAAGGCTGTATATTGTCCAGGATCAGACCGGAATCTTCAATCTCCTCTATCCGCTGGTGGCCGGTAAGATTATCGGCCTGGGATGCGAGCTCTCCCGAATCATTTTGACCGGACACATGCTCTGCGAGCGCCTTTACGGTCTGCTTTTCAAATAATTCGAATATCCCAATCGGAATATCGGCTTTCTCCATTAGCGTCTCCACTTTAACCGCAAGGATCGAATTGCCGCCTATCTCATAAAATGTGTCGTAAATATTAATTTCCTTCTGTCCGAGAGCATGACCCAGCACTTGAGCTATCCTTAGCTCCCAATCCGTGTAAGGATCGTCGGAAGAACGCCCCGTCAATGTGACACGAGAGGATTCTTCTTTGATCTCATCCTTGGCTTCTCCTACCTGGAATCCGAAATTATCCTCACCATGTGAAGACATAATCGATGGATCTAGTTCAAAACCAAGTGAATCATCGAATAAAGACGGATGGTTGCTGTTCAGTTCCCCAATAATAACCCTCTGTACCTGCTTGCTTAATACCGTATGAAAGGCCTCCAGAGCATCCTGAATCTCAATAGGCAGGAACATGTCGGAATCTCTGCTCACGCCATAGTCATGAGCCATCCCTACTTCCTCCCATGCGGCCCAATTAATTGTCAATGTACGCCTGCCTTGATGATTGCGGTACAGGGTATAAGCATCGAGGTAGGAGTTGGCTGCGCAGTAATCTCCCTGTCCTTGTCCGGCCAAAAAGGACGTAATGGATGAAAAAAGAACCAGAAAATCCAGATTATCTTTGGCTGTCAGCGTATCTAAAATCCAGGTTCCTCTCGTTTTGGGAGCGAGCACATTATCGAAAACTTCTCGTTCTCTGCGGATAATAAAACCGTCTCCGGCAACACCTGCGGCATGAATAATTCCACGGATGGCTCCATACTGGCCCCGGACTGTATCAAGCACCGCTTCCATTTGACTCCTGGAAGAAACATCGGCACAGAAGAATTGTATAGTTGAACCACTTGCCCTTATCTCTTGGGCTTTGCGAATTTTGTAGATAAGCTTTTGGTCCGTAGACGTATCACATAACCGCTCCCAATCCCCTTCAGCGGGAAAGGCAGACCGGTTAATACAAACAAGATGAATTCGATTGCGGGAAGCCAGATCCTTTGCGATTTCGAGCCCTAGCCCGCCCGCTCCGCCTGTAATGATGTACACGCCATCGTCTTGAATCGTAATGGGCTGATCCGGGATCTCCTGCAGTTCGATAGAGGACAATTCTTGTACGAACCGCTCTCCGCCTTTATACAAGGTCCAATAATTCCTGCTGGCGCTATTAATTTCGGAAACAATGGTTGCCTCATCTGTTAAATCGCATACTTCTATACAACGGCAGTTAAGCTTGGAGTATTCCTGTCCGATTACTTTACCAAGGCCGAACATGGAAGCATGATGAGGATTCTCTTGGACGGAAGGAGCGATCAGCACAATCTCGACTTCCTTCTCCAGCCCCGCCTTGACCAAGGCCTTCGTAAGGTGATAAAGGCTGTATATCCCCCTGCTTTCCTGCACTTGAAAATCATCCAGGGTTTCCGCTTCCTTAGGTTCTGCAAACGCTAATAAGTGAATAATCTGCTCTACCTTACGTTCTTTACAGAGGTTCGCCAAGGTATCGTAATCATCCCCATAGCTTTCGCCCGCAACAGTAACGTCCCTCCGGATGCTTTGAATCTGCCCCACTATACGATTACTGCGAGAATCACCCTGCTCAATAATAAGGGTGGATAACGATGCTGTTTGCTGCTGATGAAGCGGAGTCTCCGACTTTTTCCAATTCAAATGATAGGTATTCTTGTGATTACGGGGCTGGTCATAAACTAGGCTCCCTGTTACTTTCTTAATGGAGTAATCTTCAATAAATACCAGTTCATTACCGGACTTATCCAGTAAATGAACATCAAACGTCGCGATTTCGGGGCTGGCCACGTCTGCACTTTTCTTCTTAATATAGCTATAAATATCGGAGGGCAAGTTTCTGTAAATCGTTAAACGTTTGTAAGAGAAAGGCAAATACAATTCCTCTCCCAGGCTGCGCAAAGCCACATTCACGGCCTCATCCATCAAAGCAGGGTGCAGGTTGTATTCCAGCGCTTCAGTGGTGTAAGCTTCTTCGAGAGATAGATCGGCGATCAAGCTCCGCGAACCCTGTTTTACTTCTCTGATACAGTTCCAGTGAGGTCCGGTCTCAATACGATTGACGGTTTCGTACGGAAAATACGGCATATCGCCACCTGAGCATTGCTTCTGGAGCGTCGTGATCTCAAAAGCATTCCCTTGCTTCATGGCCGATGGGATTATGGTTCCCTCTGCATGCTTGGTCCATTGCTGCTTGAAACGGCTCATGACTACAAAATGGAAACGGTCCTTTTCTTTTGTAAGAATAGTTTGAAGCTCTTTCCTCTCTCCCGGTTTAACGGAAAAAGGAGTAAGGAACAGCACGTCCGACAACTGAATGGTACGGTTCGGGAAATATCTTTTGGCAAGCTCGATGGCCATTTCCAAATAAATCGTGCCCGGAGCCACACAACTGCCCGCAACAAGATGCTCGCTTAGAACCCAGTGATCCTGGGCGGAGAGTACGCTGAGATAAGTTACACGATCGTATGACTCCGACAAGCAGGCGTCAAACAGAGGGTGCGAATCGTTGAGAATATAAGGCGACCCTTCTCTTTCCTTCGATGCTTCCTCGTTTGCCTCTACCCAGCAGGAAGTCCTGGCAAAGGGATACGTCGGAAGACTCAGCCGTTTGCGATTCTCTCCTTCATAAAGAACCTGCCAATTAATATCGCCGCCAGAAAGATAAATTTGAACCAGTTCCTTGATAGATAAAGAAGACCCTTCAGTCAATTCCTTACCCGCTTGCGTCAGTTTCAGTTTTTCCGTTCTTGTCAGTTCGCCTTTCTTACGAAGCGTCTGATTCTCTGAAACGATCCGGTGCTCCCCGTAAAGTACAGCAGAGTCCTGCCACTTGTTAACATCAAGGCTGGATAACCTGTCTAATTGAATCCGAAGGTCAGCTTGGTCATCGAACAAAACAGCCAGCCGGTGGGAATAGTGACCTCGTCCTGTGTTAGCCGTATAGCACATATCACGTAAATCCATGACGTCATGATTATAGAGACGGAATTGATATGCCCGGACTAGATCCCTCAGCCCTTCTTGTCCTTTGGCCGATAACGTTAAGAGGTTCTGACCCTGGTTTCTTAGCGGACTATGGACATCCCCCGGCACATCTGCCGGACCCGGAGCTGCTTCTTCCAGAACGACGTGGCAGTTCGTTCCGCTCAGACCGAATGAGCTGATGCCGCATCTTCTGGGATTTCCCCCTGCAATCCAGGGTCTTATCCGATCATTCACATACACTGGCGATGTCTCAAAGTTAATTCGCTTGTTCGGTTTTTGGAAATGAAGCGATGCAGGAAGCATTCTCTCCTTGAGAGCGAAAATCGCTTTAACCATCCCCGCGATTCCAGCAGCATGATCGAGATGTCCAAGATTCGTTTTGACGGAACCGATGGCGCAGAATTGCTTCTTATCGGTATACCTGCTCATCGCTTCTTCTATCCCGCTAATTTCAATCGGATCTCCCAGGTTCGTCCCTGTACCGTGAGCCTCAAAATAACCGATTGTTTCCGGATCAATCCCGGCATCTTTCCAGGCTCTTTCGATCACATCGGATTGAGCGGAAGGATTAGGAGCGGTCAAACCCGCAGATGTACCATCCTGATTGATTGCACTTCCTTTGATCAGTGCGTATATGTGGTCACCGTCGGCTAATGCTTGAGACAATGGTTTTAACAGAATCGCTGCAACACCTTCTCCAAGACCTGTGCCCTCAGAGCTGTCATCGAACGTTCTTGCCCGGCTGTCGGAAGAAGTGATGCCGATCTCATCTTCTTTTGCTTTGATACTGGTTAACGGCAGCAAATCGACCTTGACCGAACCGGCAAGTGCCAGATCGCAATCTCCGCTGCGAATGGAACGACAGGCTTGATGAACCGCGACTAGAGAAGATGAACAAGCCGTATCCACTACCAGGCTTGGGCCTTGCAGATTAAGCAAATAAGAAATACGGCTGGCTATGATCGAGTTGATATTACCGGAGATCGAAACACTCATATCATCCGGGCTGCTCGATTCAATAAATTCTTTGTAGCTCACGCCAAAATCTGTACTATGTCCCAAGAAAATTCCCGTAAGGCTATTCTGCAGAAGACCTCCGCCGTACCCCGCATCCTCGATTGCTTCCCAAGCAGATTCCAGAAAAAGCCGCTGACTGGGGCTCATCAGACTCGCTTCTTTAGGAGAAAGCGAAAAAAAATCATAATCAAACAGATCAACCTGCTCCAGGAAACCCGCTTCGTAATAAGAATCGTTTGGTCTCACAGCTTTCTTAGCGGCCAAGTAGGGCTCATTGAGCCGTTCCCTCTCTTCGGGAAACGGCCGGATGTGGTCCTTACCCTGAACAAGCGACTGCCAATATTCTTCTTTATTCGCTGCATCAGCAAATCTGCATGACACCCCGATGATCGCGATATCCCTGCTGAACCTGAGTTCCTCTTTGGCTTCTTCTTTAGGTTCCTGGCTCACGATGAGTTTAGTCAAAGCTTTTATGTTAAGTGACATAATTCCCCTCCATTAGGAAACCTCCGTAATTCCAAGCAGTCTTGCAGGTTATTATCGGACTTGTATAAGGAAGCACGATACGGCGCATCCGGAAGCCTTTATTTATATGGACTGCGCTACAGCTGTAACCAATTGCGAATAGTAATTTAAGAACTCCCGCATTTTTGAGACAGCAAAATCTCTAGGACGAAAATGTATTTGACACGTCAGCTCTTCCTGATCTTCCACGATTTGTAGTTTTAAACGGCTGTTTATAGATCCTGTTTTCGTGCCCGGGTATGCAAACACAAACGAAGGAACCACAAACCTGCCCACTTCCTTAACCGGCACCGGATCAACTAACCCAGACGCCTGATTGATTTGCAGTTCCACCTGTTTTAAAATTTCTGTGAATTCCGTAGTCGTTTTGAAGTCGACCTCTACCCGGATACGTCTGGACGGCGTGCCGGCTAAAGCCGCTATTCCTATTCTCTCCTCATTTGAAATTTCAGAGAGCAGGTGGGCATAAACCGTAAGCAGAAGCGCAGGTAATTCCGCCTGGTTGCTCCTCGCCATTTCTTGCAAACGGCTCTTTGTTGCCGAGTTCACGGAAACCTCCAGAACCATTTCGCTGGCTTCGCTTGCTTCGGGAAGGTAATAGTCGGAGGGGAAGACCAGTCCTTTCCATTCATCCTGATTGCCCATTCTTTTCTGCAAAAGCTGTGCTAACTTCTCAACGGTCGGATTCGAAAAAATATCCGTAATGCCAATCCGATCCGGAATATAATCATTAATTCTCACTGCTAACATGGATAACAGGACGGAATTTCCTCCAAGCTCAAAGAAATTATCCTGGGTCCCTACCTCACGGTTCAGAACCTGCCTCCAGAGTTCCGCCATCTTGCTTTCGAGCTCAGTCTTTGGAAGAATGAAATCCGTAGAGAGAACCGGACGCTTCTGATCAGGCTCGGGTAAGGCATTTCGATCGATTTTGCCGTTAGGCGTCAGCGGTATTTGCGGGACTCTTACATAAAATCCGGGGATCATATATTCGGGCAGCTGCTCTGCCAGATAAGCAATAATCTCTGCGGCCGGCACATCGTGACCGCACACATAATACACAACCAGATATTTCTCATCCCATTCATTGGTCTTCGCTGCTACTACACACTCTTGTAGAAGAGGATGTCGGGAGAGGCATTCTTCGATTTCCCCCATCTCGATACGGAATCCCCGTACCTTGATCTGATTGTCGACTCTTCCCAGGAACTCTACTTCCCCATTTGCCAACCGCCTGGCCATGTCACCCGTTCTATACATCATTTGTCCCGGGCACAAGGAACTGCGGATAAACCTCTGGTCAGTTAACTCCTGGTTATGGAGATACCCCCTGGCAACACCAAGACCGCTGATGCACAGCTCTCCCACTTCACCCTCTGCCGCCGCCTGCATCTGTTCATCGACAATAAATAATTCCGTATTGGCAATCGGGTGTCCGATCGTAATCGTTTGAGCAAGTGTTAAGTTGTTGATGGCAGACCATACCGTTGTTTCGGTTGGGCCGTACATATTATAAATATTTGCTTGTGTAAGCGCTCGCAGTTTATGCAGTAAACTCTTCGGGAAGCTCTCGCCACCCAGCATGATATCGCTCATTCTCTCGATAACATCCCTATTCGCCTGATCATTTAGCAGCATTTGCATCGTTGAGGGTGTCGTTTGGATCATATCGATGCGATGTTGACCAATATCCCTCATCATATACATCGGATCGGCTAAAACTACGCGATTTCCTTTACAAAATGGCAAAAGCGTCTCAAGGACAAAAATATCAAAGGAAATCGTGGTTAAACTGACAATCGTTTTCTGTTCCGAAAAATCAATCAGCCGGGTTACGCCTTCAATGAAGTTTTGTACGGCCTTGTGCTCCACCATCACGCCTTTGGGCTTGCCTGTAGATCCGGATGTATACAGCACATAAATCAGATCGCCCGGAGCATTAACCGGTTCAAGATTCTGATCAGACTGAGAATCCGCTATGTCCTCCACACAAAATATCTGGCCGCGGAAGTCCAGGAAAGATCTGAGTTCTTTTTGGGTAACCATCACGGAAGCTTGGCTGTTCTCGAGCATATAGCGAATTCGATCGGGCGGGAATGAGGGATCAATAGGTAAATAACAACCTCCCGCTTTGAGGATGGCCATCATCCCTACCATAATATCCGCAGAGCGTTTCATCACGAGCGCTACAATATCGTTAGGCTTGACACCTGCATGGCGAAGTTCATGGGCCAGCCGGTTAGATCTTCTATTCAACTCGGTATAGGTGAGAGATTCTTGCTGATATACAACCGCTATTTTATCTGGTGTTCGTTCCACTTGTTTCTCGAACATTTCATGAACCGTCCGAGTTTGGGTACTAGGCACAATCCTCACCCCTTAGCAAATATTAACAAGAATTTGCTCGAATTTTGTATTCCCATTATCAAGATTACACTACCTAATTATACCAATGCGATATTTTTTTTCAACATTCTATCAATTTTCACATTAGATATTGTATTTTTCAATAAATCCATTTAAATTGATAATAGCTGTATATGATTCTGCAAATTAAAGTGATTTTTCTCCTTCAAACTCTTATTTATGCACATCTCTCCTTCCTTACATAAATAATATCTCTCATGTGATGTCAGATTAATTACATACCGGCGTTGAAATAATTGTAAATAAAACATTATGCTTGTCGATATACACGCTTCATTTAACATATTATTACACACCTTAAATGAAATAGTACAACCCACTAAGTAAACCTATTCCGATTGGAGCCGAGTGATGAATCCTATTAAACAAAAAGTCGAAAGTCTGTTAAATAAGCTGCTGGAGGCTGCTCCGGATAACGTATTAAGTAATGATTTAGTCTACAATGGCGTAGATTCCATGAAATTCGTCCATTTGTTAATTTCCATCGAGAACGAATTTGACATCGAAATTCCAGATGACTTCCTAACCTTAGATAAATTGTCTACCATTGATGAAATCGTTGCGCTCATTGAAAGAAGCCAGGTGAATTAAAGTGGTACAGACACTCCATTTGACTCCTAATTATGATGCACAGTTAACTTGTGAAGAAGGTATGATCGCTTCGATCTGCAATTGGCTCCAAATCGATTATCAAATGCTGTTTATAGATAGCTGGGGTTTTCACTTCAATGCCCCCACAGGTCCGGAGAAAATAAAATTAGGCGATCGAATTTCACACAGTACGCTCGGTGATGAAAAATATATTCAGTGTGTCGATTACATGAAGATTCATCATGGTTTACAAATCGATTATGAGGTTTTCCTTACATTGGAACAGATGTTAACATCCGTTCGACAAGAATTAGAATGCAGCAGACCCTTAGCAGTCTTAACGGATTCCTATTGGTGTCCCTGGATTCCGTCTTTTCAAAAACAGCATGACGATCACTTTCTAATCATTGTCGGTGTCGATGAGACGTCTGGACATTTCCTTTGCATCGATCCTATGTTCTCAAAAAAAGTGGAAAAATTATCGTATGAATTTATGATGAAAGGAATTCATGGTTATCTTATCTTCACCATAGAAACGGGAATAAGGCCCGTTTGGCATAAGGATTGGGTTCGTAATATAAGCAATTCCTTGCTGATCCTTAATAATCCCGCAGAAAATACTGATGTTTTCCGTGCCATGAAACGACTATCCGAAGATATTCTCGATAAATTTGATTATGAACTAGAGAGAGGCAGTGAGGGATTAGTCCCACTGATTGTTAGAAGATTTTCCGAAATCTCAAAGGGAAGATACAAGTATTCCGAGCTTGTCGCTTTATTAGCAGACTTGTATAAGGATGATCGACTGCTCTATTTCTCCAATGGCGTGCGAGAAGCTGGTGAAAAATGGGGAGTTATTCAACAACTGCTTACTAAATTCATGATTACCGGGAGAAACTCTACCCTGGTCCGAATAAGCGAGAAAATCGCGGATGCGGCACATTTCGAGAAGCAGCTGGTTGAGGAGTTTCAGCAGTATATCAGCAGTATTGATTCATCCAATTAATTAAAAAAACCGATAGCGTGAGGGGACTGACCCCTGTTTGTGAGACAGGGATCAAAACACCTTTCAAGTTATGCAGCCAGTCGTCGGAATTCAAGCGGCGACTGGTTATTTAGTTTCGTTT
>NZ_LMXH01000001.1:524449-550477 GCF_001541095.1 Paenibacillus sp. FJAT-26967 | reverse complement strand
GCAATGCAAAAACACCTCCAAAGTTGTCCTCCATATCTTACGACATGAAGCATTTTCTTGAAGGTGTTTTGTTTTGTCTCACATTACGGGGTCAGTCCCGCCTCTCAATCAGGTCTTTACTCATTATTTCATCCCACTAATGTTCAAATTTTTAATAACCCTATTATAGAAAGAGTCGAGCATAATCGATGTATGATCATCCGTATATTTCTCCCAGTATGGCTTTCTATACCTGTAATTCTCAATGAACTTTTGATGTAAATCCCGCTCTTTTATGATTATAATATCATCGACTTCATTGAATTGAGAGTGTGTGATATCTACAATCGTTCCGTCAAATTCAAGCCATGCATGGCTCATGATTTCTCCATTATCACCGTGGTATTCAGCGCCAACTAGCTTCAAAGTGATACAGCCATTTTCATATAAATATCTATGCAATATCAACAATGCATCTTGGCAGCATCCAAGTAGAAAATTATTGTATGGGGAAGGTAAGTCCTCAGTGTGCAAGATAGCTTTATAGAATTATCTTTTATCCCTCTTAAGTTCCTCCATTTATCCTCCCAAAAGCATTACTAAAATAAATTAGGGTATTCTTTCTTAAAATCAAAATCATCATCTAAATGTTTTTTCGCTTCCTCTAACAAACGATTATGTTGAGAACCAGCATACCTTCTTTGGTAACACTGCTCGTTATAATTTGCTTCACTTAGTAGATCCTTGAAGTGATCTCCAGTAAAGTTTTTGTAATAAGGTTCGATACAATTATCAAATGCGTGTTCAGCCGAACTATATTGACCACTGTGAACGTAGTAACTAATCATGGTATCGTAAAATTGTGTTACGCATTGATTTTTTTCAGACAATTGATATAGAAATCTAACCTCATTTGATTGTAGTTCGTAATTGTGAACGTAAGGTTGATTATGGTAATAATAACTTTGCTCCCATAATTTTTCTTCGAGCATATTGAGATGCTCTTCAAATGATCCTGATAGAAAATGAGCTTTAATGAGTAATTTGTAGTTATCCCGGATTCGGTTTCTTAATAGTTCCGCCGCGTGATCGCTTAATAAAGGGTATACATTCGGGTATAGAGTTAAGAAATCTACGAACTTATTAATTGTAAGGCTATTGTCCAAAAATTCGCTGAAATACGTACTCTCGTTCTTTATGTACGGAAATAAGATGCCCTCGTTGTTTTGATAAATGATTATGAGTACCTGGTAATTAATATCTCGATTTTTTCTTTCTTTATCGCCATTATTCCTAAATACAATTTTCCATAAATTCTTAAAGATATATTCGGTCAATTCCTTATTAAAATGCTGCAAGTATTTAGAGTGGATATAAGATTCAAGCCTTTCTGAATTTGCAAACTCATTTTTTATTCGTTCTATCTCTTCCATGAAAGGGCTAAATACATTTTTCGATAATATGGGACTCTTGGTCAGTAATCCCTCAAGCATATTAGTAGTGAGCGACACCGCTAGTTCAAGATTAGGTTCATATAGAATATCTATCGAACTCAAAACAGGGTGCGCCGATAAATTCCGATAACTCTTCAAGGTTACAATGTGAGTATAAACGTCATTCTCCAAAAGCTTAGCTTCCTTAAATGATTTTTCAATTAAATTACTTTCCCATGCCGGTGAAACTGGTGTATCTTCCTTCTCTGCATTTAGGTCTTCCAGTATTTTTCTAGCCTTGTCATCGTTATGGATATCCCTTAAATCCATTAGCTTAAATATTAAATCACAAATTACAACCGAATAGAGCATAACAACTGCTGATCTATAATTTCGATGTTCGATTGAACTAATGACTTCGTTAAAATACGACTTAGTTTTATGATGATATATTTTTTCTTTCAATATATTTATTGACTCTAACACAATAACATTCCTCTCATCATCAATTTGGGGGTGTAGTAATCCTTATTAAAACTCTTTAGAGTATAGTGGTCTGGTTCATTACATGCTCCGCAATTTATATGCCTTTCAAAACCAAAAAGAATTTTGGGCAATGCTTTGCCTAATGTTCCAGAGATACAACTCCTGTGTTGACCTTAACCTGTACCGTAATGCCCACATTTGTATTTGTAAAAGTATATTGGGAACATTCGCTCAGGTTGCTCCAACATTAACTGATTAATATAAGGGCAATGCCTCGGATTTGATTTACCTTCTTCTTTATGATCCCAAAGATCATTAAGACCTTGAAGAAACAATGAACATTGTCTTGAGGGATCTTTTATTGCATGACAATTTCCTGCAAGTAAATAGAAACTAACGCATTTACCGTGAAGATCAAAATCCTTCACAAGAATTTCATCTGTATTCAGCTTTAGAAAACTATTTACTCGATTCCTATTTATTAAGGTTTTTCTGATTAGCGATATACTTTGCACTCCTTGGATTGGATTCTAAAGTTCCAGATATTCAATTCAGCCAAGAAAATATGACAAGACCAACTTATACTCGACTCAATTCTACAGATAGATTTCGACGCATTATGCGAGATTTCCTTTGAGGCTTAAGGAAATCTGCTGGAACCTACTCTTCATAAAAATCGAATAGAACACCGAATAAAGCAAACCGGCAGATTCTACTGCCAGCTGGCTTTGAGGAGATTAAATGATTCCCTTAAGGGTTTTCCGCTTGTCCTGACCTTTTTTCGGATGCCAGTCACCTTCGGGAGTCTTGACACCGAGATGTTTGCCCCGGGTATCATAGACCTCTACCTCGCTATGCAAAGCGTCCTTATGGTAGTAGTAACCCTGAGCATCCCGGTAGATTCGCTGGTTTTTATTTCGCATGTTGGTGGGTCGAAGTGCCATAAGAAGAGGATACTTCGAACCCGGGATGCCTGTCCAGTCAGTGCTTGTCTTCATTTACATCGCTCCTTTGGAAGAAATAAAAAAAGCGCTGGAAGTCCAGCGCTCGACCGCAGATGTTGCGGAGAAAACAAAAAAAGGCCCAAGTGGGTTGCCTTTACCGGCAAGCCACTTGAGCCTTATCGTTTAAATGTATTGATATGAGTTTTTGGCTGATCTTTAATGAAAAATAGGAAAACAAGAAAGAGCGAGCTACTGTCTTCGTCAATCCTTCTGGGCCAAGTCCTTTAATATATTGTTATGAATTCTTGGCCGATTTTTAACGAAATTTGGGGGGAACAAAAAAAGGCCCCAATGCGGCAGCTAATAACAGCTGCGCACTGGGACCTGAAGTCACATAAGGAGATCTGAAAAGATAAAGCTACTTGCTGCTTGCACATAACACAGGACTGGCTACAAAAAACGTCCATATTAAAAAAATGAAAATTACATGTGGGGTATAAATAACAAATAGCGGTTAGATGGATTGAAAAATAGATGTCACTTTAAATTTATTAATATTATATAACTATCATACAATACAGATTAAAACCTGTACAGGGAATGGTTCCCGAGTTTAAGATCCAAATTACAGACGTTTTAATTATCTACAAAAAATTTTTTTATATATTTAAAGAGGCTGGCCTCACCACGGCATTTGTTCTTGTTTAACGTTTGCTGAGATACTCCCAATGTAATTGCAGCCTCGATTTCAGTCATTGAAGTTGTACCGTACACCAGGTCCAACGCCTCGACCTGCTTCTTGTATCTTATTAATTCCCGATGTAGGCCTGTGCGAACGACCCACTCAAACAATCCGCGACGATTGTTCATGGTCAACTCAGTACCTTCCTGAATAATTCGGATACAAGCGTTTATTAGCTTTTGTCGCTCTCCCTCATCGGTTAACGGTATATCACGCGCTTGAAGCTGGCGGTTATATTCCTCCAAGAGTTCATGTTTAGGCCGTGCTGTTGTTTTCCCGGCATTAATGTACTTTTCCTGGTTCCAATCACGAATCAATCTACGTTGAACGCAGAGCTTAATGTACCTCCTTAACCTTCCAAGCTCTGGAGAGAACGACGGCAAAAATTCTGCGATTATGGCTGAGTACATTTCCTGCTCTTTATCCTCATGAGTTGCAATGGAAGCATCCGTCCATAGCCAAGATACTGCTCTGCGTACCATTGGATGGAAATAACCTATAAAGCGCGATTTATCCTCTTCCGTCACGAAAAGGTTCGCTTTTAGCAGGGCACCAATCCTAATGACATTATCATCGGACAAGAGCGGATCAATCGGACGTAACGGCCTGCTATCGGGCAACTGTGAAATATCTTCAATTGTGCTTATGAGAAAAATAGTGTAGGGTTTCTTTAGTCTTTCGTTGTACTTGAGAAGGATTACGCGTAGCGCGGAAGGTAACGAGTATGCATTAACAGCTTCATCCACTTTAACACCCGAAAAGGTCACTCCACTTATTCGATATTCTCTCATTAAACCCACCTTTCTTCTGTATTGTATCAAATTTGAAGTTTGTCGTAAGTCTATGTCAAAGGACCACGTCAACCAGAAAGAAAGCCACTGAACCCGAGTATGATCTCATATCGGTTGTGCGCAAACATTTTTGAATTCTGTGTATAACTAAACGTTTGGAGACAATCGTAATGGTTTGTCTCCTCAAACAAGCGTACAGTATAGCGATGGAACAAGGTCCGGCTCCAGGTGTCCCCAAAGGAAGTATTGGCCGATTAAATCTACTAAAACCGGGAGGTCCGTGTGTACTTCAGGAAGTGAGGCGTTCGGCTCTGTGCACCGACTCGGCCGACCTGCGAAGCAGGCAGACACAGCGAAGAAAACATCACACCAACTTGGAACGCCTCATGCTACCTCTTTTTGTCTTCATTTTCAAAATTACTGCTTAAACGAAACGCTCTAGGCCAGTTAGCCTTGTTATATTCCATCTAGAAAACCCAGATTTAGCCGTTACTTTAGCTCTACACGCTATTTTTATTCAGAAATATTAACACATATATGATATAATCCAGTTATCACGCCATTCCTGTTATGCTTAGTTAATACAATTTTAATCCCCGAATAATAAAATTCGTTGTCTATACTAAAATCAATAGTTTCTAATTCAGCTGGATATTTATGTTCAGTGATATGCTTTTTATATTTTTCCCAAAATACACCAAAATCTTTTATCTTCACATAACTAACAATAAAATTAAATGGAAGTCCTGTGGTGTCATATTTAAAAATCTTATTAATGTGGAGATTTAAATAATTTTCATTTAAAGATGATAAATTCAGTGCTTCAATAATTGAGTATGGAGAATTTTTTTCTTCAATAAGGAGATCAACTTCACCTGCAGATTTACCAGTATTTGAAATCCCCCACCTTGTTTGATCCTTTACATAAAATCCTGCTGTTTCCAAGATGTTCTTTATAAATCCATTCCTATCATCTTCAGAGGCATTTCGATATATATGATTTCCTTGTAATTTTACACATGCATTAACAATTGAATTTAATAACACATCATATGAATAACGTTTTGTACTTTCAAGAAGCTTCCACACTGCAACAGTTTTATTGGATTCATGCAAACCTTTTATAAATTCTTCTATATCAGTATCATTAACCATTGGATAAATCTCTTTAATATAACTAAGACTTGTATCTTGTCCAGAAATAGTATCACTGATGACAATATTTTTTAAGTAATTTAAAAACCCTTTCTCGACGTCAACTATACTATCTTGATTTAGTAAAACATCTATTTTTGAAAGAGCAGCTTTATAATTAAACTTAAATATTGGTTCAATAAAATGCTCAATGATTTTTTCGCTTGTATCCTTTACTACTTTTTCAAAGAAGGAATTTTCTTTATACTCAACATTTTTCAATTCATAAAATTGAACACATAAATAATTAAATTCTTTTCTGTAATCTATCCAATAATCAGGATTCTCGCACTTAATTTTTTGTAACTTTGAAATACATCTACTAATTCCAATAAATACTGCATTAGAACATTCATCTAACGAAAGTAATCTTGTTTCCCAAATTAAAGCCATAATACGTAAGTATAACTCATCTGCGGACTTTGACTTGAAGGATAAACTATCTATTAAATATTGACAGATAAGTTTGAGTATCCTGGCATCTATTCTGTTATCATCATTTTTTTCTGCTGATTCAAAAAAACTTTCTGCCGCTGCTATTTTAATCTGGTAATCTTTTTTCGATAATGTATCGTTTGCATCGAAAATTTGGATTAATCCCATTTGATAACTTGCTTCTGACACTATTTCACAATTCTTATCATTAGATTTTTCTTTTAGAATTTCTTTTATATCATCCGATTCATTCTGATAAAATAAAGATAAGTACTTAAGGCGTAAACATTCCAAACTGGTCTCTTGTTCCCCTTCCCACTCATCAAGCAATAACCCAATAATTCGTCGTGGCTTCACTTTCCCCCTGTAGACCAAGGTTAGTAGATCCTGTAAGGCTCTTCGCTTACAATATAGTTTTTCACTAGATTCTTTCAAAACATTTTTAGCAAAAAGATAAATTTCTTTTTCATTTAATGTTTCTGCTTCAGAGAGAAAATTCTCTTCATCCCAATATCGTATTCTTTCCTTCAGCTCCCAATTAAAATATTCTTCACCTAGTTTCATTAGAACACATAATCTCCTTTAGGGTAGACCGTTTGATTCTTTAAAACGTTCTCTAATTCACGAGTTGCAGTACCAATAATTATTTGCAAATTTTCACCGTATCTATCGTTTATATTTATTAGTACATCCTTTAACCCTTCCAAATATTTAGAATCCCCTTCTTCTTTATTAGGACTGTCAATAATAAGAAATCGTGTATGGCGACCAAAATTTTTCTCTATGTCTAACTGCATTAGTCCTAAGTAAAAAGCAAGCTTTACTCTTAACTGTTCACCTTCTGCAATGTCATCAAATTTCATACTAACATCATTTTGTATATAAGTTACATTAAATTTATTATCGATCTCAATATCTGTTATCGATTCAAGTCCAAATTCATGGATCTCTGCCAACATCATACTTGCCAATGTGTCTAAAATATTTTTGCTCTTTTCATACCTTTTTTGATCCAGGAAATCAATCGCTGAATTTAGTATCTTTAGTTCCTCTTCCATTTTTTCTACGATTATCTGTTCGTTACTATTATCACTAGCACTATCCCTCTTGTATAGCAACACAGCACGTTCAGCTATTAATTTTTTCTCTTCTTCCGATATATCACTACTATTTTGTCTAACCAAATTAATATTACCGATAATATTAGAGAGCTCAGATTCCATTTCTTCTTCATATTTTCCCTGTAGTTTCAGCTGATTTCTTATTACCTCAACTTCGCGATTCGCTTGTTCCAAATTATCTTTAATTTCCTGTATCTTCACTTTAATTAAACTTATCTCATTTTCTAATTTCTTTAGTAGTGTTTTTGTTTCTTCAATCTTATGGAGATAAACTTGCCTATTCTCATCATCGATTTTTACATGCTCGTGGCATAAAGGGCATATTTCATCAATTTGAGAGTGATGATTATTTACCTCTTGATTACAACTTGGACAACACTTAATGTCTAGATTAGAAAAAAATTGCCCAATCTCTATATATTCTAATAAATCGTTAAGGAGTCGATTATATCTTATCATTTCCTTACGAATTCTTCTTTCTTCGTATTCGTACTCCTCAAGTTTTCTTAATAGTTCCGCCTGCTTTTTAATTGCTCTTTGAGATTCTTGACTCGTCTTCAACGTTTCTGTATTAGTATGGTTCAATTTTCTTATCATTCGATTATATTCATTTTGAAGTCGAGAAAGTTCTTGCATTAGTGAATTATTGTTAATTTGCTCTAGTTTTCCTTGAATTTGCTCCAATTTATGTTCAATTTCACCATTTTCGTTTTTTGCCGCATTGTCCTTCCGGTTCTCAAATTCCTTATGCTTGCTCAACTCAAACAGCAACATATCCCTCTTGACGCTGAGATGGTTTATCAAATTAGTATATTCAAAACCTAACAACATTTGAAAAACCTTCTGATCCTGTCCCCCATAGAAAGACACACTATCTTTTGATTCTAAATAAATAGACTTATAGTATGTTTTCCAACTTGCACTTGCTTCCACAAGGTCATTGCTGTCTTTTGCTGAAGACTTTTGAGTCCATTTTAAAGAATAGTAGGAAAATTGATTGAAGAAAAACTTCTGAATTTCATCGTAGTATTTTGTGTTATTATTCGCCTGGAAAATGATCTTGTCATCAATAGAATTAACATCAGCAAGCTCTTTCCATGGAATACTATATAGAATTCCTTTGAATCTTTTTTCCAAAGATATCATTACCGTGTAGTCTTTATTACTAATCTTAAAACCTAAAGTAACGTTTTTTATCCACTGTCTAACATCAGCTTTAATACTGTTTACATCTCCAGTTAAAGCAGCCTTTAGAACTTTAAAGACTGTAGACTTACCTCTCAAGTTGTCTGCAATAATTATATTTACACCTTGTTCAAACTCCTTTATGAAATTTATACTTTCACCGTTTTTCTTTTGACCATTAAATTCCAGATAATTTATAACCAATCTCTTTCCTGTTGAAATGGGCATATCTTCGATTGCAGAATCGAAATTAATAAGAGCCTTTGCTTGATTAATATTTACATGCTTGAATTCTTCCACTAGTTTATTAATGATACTTTCTAAATCATTATTCATAGACTCTCACCAAACTCCTTAAAAAACTGTTTTTTTACGAGTTCTTGAATATCGGTAATATACTCTTTATAAGAAGTATTTCTATATTCCTCAATCTGATATTGGAGGGCTTTTAAATTTGAACCAGAATAATCACCGAAATACTTTTTGATTAACCCACACCTATTAACATACCAATTTGACAATCCAAGACTTTTGAGATTCTCAGCCATTTTCTCATCGGCTTCATCTGTAACATAATAACTCTTTTTAATCACTCTTAAGCTTGTATCGCGTTCACTTGAATATTCAATAAACCCACACGAAATCAAAAATGCAATAACATGATCTATGTCTTCATAGGCACCAAAAAAGAACTTTTCCATTTCTAATCTGCGTACTTCCGGTTCGTTATCGACGAATATTTTTTTTATAACATCTCTAATTTCTGTCTTACTCACTGTTCCAGTCTTTATTAGTTCCAGCAATTCATATGCGAGGTAATCCGGGTTTCTTAATAAAAAATCTATTTTTTGAATTTTCACTTCAGATTGCAGAACTTTACAACAATTCGGCCGACTTGAATCTTGGCATTCTTCGCCAAAGAAATAGATTATAAAAAATATTCTGATACGATCCTTGTATAACCTGATTTTTCCATAGTCTATATCCATACAAATCTAAATCTCCTATAGTTCTTTTTTTCACCGCGATCAATACTCAACCACTTAAAATATGACTATTGACTTATAGAAAAATAGTAATATTCTTGATATATTTCGACCTTTTCCTTCTTTTTCCTCTTTCTACAAACGATCTATTTGATATACATAAAGCGGTATATAATGGAGTTCCCTCCAACTCTAGGATTCACGGATAAGTCGTACCACTCGTCAATGTCGCTTGTATGGTGCACAAATTTCTAATGACCATGTAGCTTGTTTAAAGCACCTCGACCCAGTTGCATTGCGCAAACGTTCAGGTTCGCCAGTTGGCTGGATTCTCCCTTGCAGACGCTAGAAGGGAGGCCATCTCAGGCTTGCTACCTTCTGTCTTCGCTTAAGTCTGAAATTACTTTCAGCCGTCCACGACTCGCTATTGGTAGCTTGGCTTTAGCCTTCCCAAGCAGGATTTCCACCTGCTAAACTTCACACCCTAGGCTTGGTCGCACCGAGAGTTGAGATATTAAGATTAACAAAAAAACCAGAACGATCATGTCAAATAATCTCTCAAATATTCTAAGATAAATGCTTATTATATTAATATTACGAAAATCCCGGATTACGCACCAAGTTGACTGAGGTGCTATCCGGGATTTTCGTAATATTGTCAAGACTAGTTTTATGATTCACCCCAACGTTCCTTATACACATTTTCGGCTTCTTCTGAGGGCATCTGCTTAAGAAACTGCTCAAACTCAATAATAATGGCCGCTGCATCCATTGAGTCTGAGTATCCGACTTTATCAAACGCAGCTATTAAAGAACCAATAACATGTTTATAAGTAAGTTGTTTTCTTAAAACATGAGATATAGTGTCGATAAATAATTCACTATTATAGATGGCTTCCTTTCGGAGAATTGCGTCTTTCGTTTTCAGAAAAATGCATAGTGATTCCAGATAATATGCAAAGGTGCCTTCAGTCGGAATTTTTTTAATATGACGATCTAAAATATGAATCAAAGAGTTCACTTTCTCAGCATCATTTAACAACGTCACGTACGTTCAACTCCAATCTATTTAATTTGTAAACTCAATAATTCTTGAAGAAGCACCTAATGAAGTCAGGCCGCAGGTGATGCAATATGACAAAGAACTATTTTCCGTATTTCTGCTCTACTTTGCCAATACTTTTTCCCGATCCCCCTCATTGCATCTTGTAGATTGCCTTCCTTTATCCTTCGGCGTATGGTCACTTCTGATACCTGAAATTCTTTTGACGCCTGATCAATCGTGACGTGTTCACTTAGGAATCTGTCTATATACGACATGTTAAATAGGTACTGTTTTCTGCCATCCCTTAACAATAAAATTCGTTCTGGCACAAATATTCCCTCGACCATCAGGCGGTTCATGGTGCTTTCACCAACATGCAGTAAAAGCATAACATCTTTCATGTAATATCCATCCGAATGCTGCTTTTCCCTCCTCAGATCAGAAACACATTCCCACAACTGCTGCTCGTTAAAAAACAAATCGGAGAGTTTTTCTTCTGGAGAGGATGTGCGTGGGGAAAGTCTACCTTCCATTATGAACATAATGAGTTTTACAATAGTCAGCCCATTCACAGAAAACTTTATTAATGCTTGATGGAATGACAAATCATCATCTGTCTTCTCTCCTTTTCGGCCGCGGCAACGTTTCATTAACTCCGCGACTTCATTTTTCACTAAAAGCGTGTCTTCGGAGAATGGTGTTTTGTGTTCATGCAATAAGCCGGCTTGCAGGATTGACGGTACCGCATCTCGACCAATCCCCAGTAAACTCGCTGCTTGTTTTCGGGTAATGAATTGTCCCCTTCTTTGAACGGCCTTTTCCAACGAGTTTTTTTCTACAAAATATCGTTTCCTGCTTCCTTGTTTTAAGATTTTCGTTTGAATCATATTACTATCCGCCAGCTTTTCTACCTTCCCAAAGCCAAACTTATCCTTGATCTCCTCGCGTGATAAAAACACACGTTTTGTAAGTAAAGCTTGATTAGACTTGAATACTGAGAAATCCGATCGTATCTTGCCTTCGTGCCATTGCTCCAACCAATAATCATCATATGCCTTTTGAATAGGAAGAAACGCCCTGTCTGAGAATACATTCTCATAGAATGCCTTCTTCTCGTATTTGGTACGATATTTTTGTCGGAAGAAGGCCTGCAGCACCTGATAATAATGGGTCGGAAAATTACTATACATCCAGTGCACATTAGCAAATGCAGTTGTCGCATTCTCAACACTCTGTTGGCCATTCTTATTACGAAGAAAGCCGCGGATGGGAATTAGTTCATTATGAGTAAAACTGGTCATACCATCTAACAGATAGAAACTGTGATAGGCAAGTGACAAATATTGCTGCAATGATAATTCAGGAAAAATTAGTGACTCTCTTCTTCCAGAGATTCGGTCAGTTAAGTCCTTTTGTGATAAGTACACTATACTTTCTGGCTCTATCCGCTTGTAGGGAGATGCAAGATAGGAATGGCCACAACGGGAACATTTCCCTCTCATATAATTGTCCATACTAATGTAAGCTCCGCACGCATCGCATTTGTCTATAAGCAATACCATGTGTTCAGTGCAAACGGTTAAAGGATACAACAGCCAGATCCGGCAGTGTCGATGCACTCCCTCCGTGATACATGCCGGACAGTATTTTACCCGACGACGCTGGATCATTTGTTGATAGAACGTCTCTCCCAGAACGGATTGAAACACCTCAGCTGACATGGCTTTTAATTTCTCAGCAGCGCATCCGGAGATTTGACTCAGTTTTTCTACCATCTTGTCATCGAAATCATTTTTGCTAATTCGTGGCGCATCACACCTCAGTATCTTAGCCAAATTTGAGCCGGAAGGATACACATTCGCTTTGGCTAGCCGATGTGTGAAGCTCGCCAGACTCTCTCCTTCAATTACCTCCGGCCTTATCAGTAACATCTTCGGTACCCTCCAGTTTATCATTCCGTTTCACGTCGTCCGGGACTTTCCAAATCCCATGAAGTTCTTCTATTCTCCACTCCAATGTTTTCATATAGTCCAACATGCGAGCTATTGTGAGCTTCGTTACAAAACCAGGAACACCGCTTGTTTGAACCTTAATCATTTTGTCAAACAAGTCGCTTTGTTTCTCAACGGTCTCCACTCGATTGTTTTTAAACCGAAAAAGAAGCCTAAGAATACTCTCCCAGCATTCCAAACGATCATGAAGAAGTATTAATTTGTAATAATGATCACTATTGTTTGTAAAAGGGTAATCAAAATATTTTTTATTTCTCTCAATCGATGCTTGGTATGATTTGATATTTTGCTCCACGAGCGTTATTAGTTCGTTCATCGCTTCATTCTCCGCTTTCTTGGATAACGTTGTTTAAGCCGCTGTAACTGCTTGTATTACTTTTGCCTATTTTTAAGAGGAGTGACAGTATCACTTAGCACATAACAAGTGATGATAGTCTTTCGATTGTTGAGCTCGATCTGAATGATATCTGGGTAACAAGGAAAAAATAAACCTTCACTTTGCTTAAAATCATCCTGCTTGCACTTGAAAACCACTGCTCCTGAATAGCTCGGCTGCAAGAGTAAAAATGACCATCGAATAAAATGCCCCATGGCAAGATCACCCCTTGCCCAGATGAGGTGTTCATAATCATCATGAAAATTCACCCTTTCTATTAGATATAATTCTATTATTTCCAATTTTGATAGATTTATAACCTGTTAGATTATAAAAACAAAAAAGAAGAGCACCTGCATCATCGCAAGTGCTCTCCTGTTGAACTCTTCATTTCTTTTTGCGCCCCTGCTTTCTTGCCTCCTGGGACTTCTTAAGGAAAGCCTCCTCCATCTTTTGCTCCACTTCCATTACCTCTCTCAAATCGAAATTAGATTGTTCAAACGGGTTTATGGCAAAAGGGCGGACAGAACGAGTAATTCGGTGATAAGCATCCCGCAACGCTCTCTCTGTCAAGCAATCCTCCCCCTTTCGGAGAGCGATTTTCGTTGCTTCTCGTAACATATCCTTGATATAACGGGGGACACCATGTGAAAAATAGTAGATTTTCGCCGCTGTCTGTGGATCACCCAAATTCGAACTTTCACAAAAAGGCAGCTGGTCATCCATATATTTTAGAAATTTTCGGAACTCCAACTGTTCCTCGCGGCTCCCGAAGTGAAACGGCTCAAATAAAATACGATTCGCATACCGTCCATCGAGTTGCTCATTGTGCTCAAAGATCCGCTGGGATTCCGGTAGTCCACAAAGAACGACCGGTATTCGAATCTCCTCGGCAAGTGTCTTCAACCAATCAGATGCCAACGCAAGGACATGTTGCGTATCCCGATCAATTAAGTGTTGGAACTCATCCAATATGATCATTTCAATATGACATTTTTGCACGAAAGTCTGAATTCGTTCGGTCATGTTTTCTTCGGATCCGCTATCAAAAAGCAAATCACCGAGTTGCCTTAAGATTTTGGAAGCAAGCGCTTTGGGCGACTTTGCTCTGGGAGGTACTTTCACATACAAGATAGGTACATGCGTGTAAGTCTTCATCATTTTGCGGGGATATCGTTCCAAGTATTGTTCCAAAAGTGTGGTTTTTCCAACACCTGTTCGTCCCCCAATGTATAAACTTTCGGCCAAGACGGACTCCTTAGATAATTCGTGTACTTCTTCGAGCTGCCTCATGGCTTCGTTGAACTTAGGATGTTTCACTATGATTTTTTTGACATGTTCTATCCGTCTGGCATACTCTTGAAATGTTGCCGGGTTACCGTGTAATGATGGAAATTGCTCCATTCGCTCTATCATCGTTTATCCCCTTGCTTGTTTTAATGAAGTGCCCTCGTCTTCGTCGTCATTCAGATCGTCAATGTATACCTCAGTTGCACCTACCCTACTGTCTTGTTGTTCTCCTGTTGATGGAACAGATTGTTGAGATCCTCCGGCTTTCTTGCCTTTGTTGTTCCATTTGTTATGACTAGGTTTTACTTCACTGTTGTCCATAAGCTGAAGCGTCTCTAGCCCACCTGGTGTTAACTGCGCTTCGTATACGAGCTGGATTGACGAAATGTCGGCATAATACCTTGCAGCCCGTTCATCTTGTGTCAGCTTTTCAAGTTTTGCCACTTCAAGTTTGCTCAAGCTCACAATATTTTCTATTTCACGGTATCCCACGGCAACCTGATCTGTATCAAATTCCCGATATGCTTTATTATTGTTATAGCAATAGTTATGAAGCTGCGCATAATGAACAGGGTATTGCGGGTCGATCTTTTTGCGGCGCAAACTGTTTCGGGTCGGGTATGCCTCCAGATACTGTCGATTCTCGTCATCCCAGACGTAGATGACTCTCACATCAGCTTTATCGAACCGTACTCTCACCTTAGCATCGTCATTGGTTCGTTCCTTGCGGTCCCGCAGTTTCATTAGTTCGGGACTTTGATAAAATTGAGCCTGAATCTCGATTCCTTTGTTGGTGATGGTCCGATATTCAATCCCTGTCCCGAGTAGCACCTTTAGATCTTCCTTCTTAAACGGCAGTTTCCTCTGCACTCGCGTGTCTTTCAATGCCTCGGTCCAAAGGAACTGAGGCGTACCGCCTCGTGAGGTATCATAATCATTCGCTATGAGTTCGATCAAAGTAATATGGATGATTTCATATAAAGCTCGAAGCGTTACGCATGCCTTGCCTTCTGAATCATACTGGGATCTTTGCTGAGTATTGGAGAATGTGGTTCCCGGAATGCCATGGAACACCTTTTCATTTAGACTTTCAAATGCCCTTTCAATGGAGCCTTTCAGATGCCCTGATGCCGCAGGCGGATATTGCAGTTCAATGCCTAGCAGGGTACATAGTTCTTCCAGGTCTTCCGAATCATTAACTTTCGCGTTATCGACGACAATCGTTTCCGGGACACCGTAGGCAAGCCAGTCGTGCTTTAGCCTTGGATACAAGCTGCGAATATGAACCTTAGGTAGCATCATATGTAATAAACATTGCTTTATGGAGAACGTATCCGGCTCCTTTTCAGAAATATAAAATCCAAGTGGATATCCTGTTAACTTATCAATGGCATAAATGAGATAATACCGTTCTGTATCTAGTGTCATCGTATCGACAATCATGAGGTCTATCGGCGTCCAGTCAAGTTCTACCCTCTCTAAAGGCCGTTCTACATGCACTTCACCGGTCGCGCCATTTTTGTTTAAATTGGCTTGCACGGTTCCGTGTCTCGATTTATCTTTTTGGTACGTATCCGAAAGTTCCTGAACAATCCGATATACCGTCGTATCACTGCAAGCCTTAACCATTCGTATTTCGTCTCGAGTTAAATTCATATCTTTCACTCGTTTCTTTAACTCGATGTGTATTTTTCTGTTGGAGATGTTCAATCCTTCCTTTTCAAATTGACGAAGAATGCCTCTAATGATCTCGATCACTTCTGTCGGCGTTTTTCGTTTCCTAGGACCTTTTAAATCATTACGTTTTATAAGGCTTCTCTTATCCTGTGAAGCGTCCCAACGTTTTTTCCATCGATAGATTGAAGCAACCGATGTCATTTTACGCAATTGTTCGGGTAATCCATCAATGTAGGCTTGATATCCCGAAGGTTTTATTTGTCCGAGAATAATCGGCTCTAAAATTTTGTACCGTGTTTCCATTACTTCCTTTTCTTGATCCGAATACATCTCCAAATCATACCTTGCTACTTGTGCTTTCTCGGGAACATCATCCTGTTTGACCACCAGCGTCCCATTGAACCACGCTTCTACCAATTCATCCAAACGAAACATTTCTACGGTGTCGTACGAGTAGTTCGTGACTTCGATATCATTACCTTTCTCTTTGCGAACAATATATTCCAGATCCTTCATACGGAACCGGATTCCCGGCGTAAAGGAAAAGCCTTGCATTTATTTACCACCGTCCTTCGGCTTCTCTGCGCTGGGAAGACGGTAAAGTAAATTCATGTTCATTTGCATAAATAATTTCTCTATAATAGCTTTGTGATTATTAGATCGCATATGCTTCTCCTCCAGTCTCATGGTTAGAATTGATTGATACTATCGTCTCGTCGGATATTTCCGTGGTAATCAAATCAGCGAACACTTTCTGATAATAGATAAGCTTATAAATGGCAGCATAGAAAAACTCATCTTCAATACCGGGGCAATTTTCGCGGAGCATATCAATGGTGCAGGCCCCCGAATAAATTAATGTGTCATATACGAGTTGCAATGTATCGGTAGGCACATTCGGTTGATGACCAAGCGCTCTCAGGTAGCCCAAATTAAATTGCAAACAACTGTCCTCATACAGTTGCGCTTCAGTTATGAGCATGTACTGCCAACCTCTTTGCTTGCAATATAATTGGCCAACGATAGCTTTCAATTTAACTTCAGGCTTGTATACTTTAGAGTGTGCTTTCACTTCAATCAGTCGTACCTCACCATCTCTTGTCGTAACTTTAAAATCGGGATAATAAAAACGTTGCCTGCCCTTTAAAAGAAAAGGTATACATAGCGGTTGATAGTCTAGATCAACGACATGTTGATCAAAATCAGATAACCTCACATAATCACGCTCCAATCGACTTTCACAATGAATCATCTTTCCGTTTTTGAGAAACGGTATTTTCCAACGGTAATGCTTCCCTCGACTTACCGGAATTTTTCTGGCAACCTTTTCCACTCTTCTGACACCAACTTTTCTAGAATCTACTAATTATCTTTTCCAATCTATGAATCTATTAAACCTAACAGCTTATTCAATTTAGGATTTTTCCTGTAAAGATATCCGCGGCCATCGTCAATTTTAGGCCCTGTTACGGGATGTATCCCCTCACTATCCAGCCAGCGGATGAGTTTCTCAGAGGAGCGAATGTGCGGATGCCGTTTGACTAAATCTATCGCTGATACGTATAATCTCATAAATTTGTGGAAATCCTTTGGGTGAATCGCATAAATTTGATTGCGAATACGTTCACGAACTTGCAGAAAACCTTTTTGAATCCAGGAAATGATAACCTCTCTTTTCGTTGAAAGCTCACGTGCAGCATCATCTACGGATATCCATGTTCCCTTGGCAGCACGTTCAATGTCGCTACTAATGAATAGAAATCCATTCAACCCGACTTCTTGGGTCCGTCCACATGCTCTGATTGATTTCGATACGATCTTCTGCACAAAATCAGGTAAAGTATGGCCCCATTTAACAAATATATGAAGTGCTTTCTGAAAAGTAATCATGGAAGAATTTTCAGACGGTGGATCCTGCATATGGTTTTGAATTTGACTCAAGATCTTCTCTACACTTTCCAAATCAAACAACCATTCTTGCTTGCCGTCTACGGTCGGGCCGCTTATGCATTTAATAATAGATTTTTGTTCCAAAGGAGCGATTTGATCTTGACCTATAGCGAGTAGCCTCATAACGTCTTTGGAAGTGCAAAGCTGATCATCCTTTAACACTGGGTGTTCACTTGAATTGCTGTCTTTTGGTTTAATCTCTTCCTCAGTCGTTCGATTGCTTTGGGGTTTACTAAAACGTGTTGATCTAGGTACTCGTTAAGCCGCTGAATTACAAACATAAAGGTCGGATCATATAAACGTTCTTGCAACTTTTGATGAAAATATCCAAATTCCTTTCCCATTGGTCCTCCCTCTCTCATACCTTTGGGAAGTTCTCTCAATTCGTCTACAAAACTATCAAAAGAGTCAGGCCAATGTTCAAAGATACGAACCGAATGTTGAACAAGATGATGCAACCCGGTTTGCTTGAATAATTGTGCGAATTGAAGTCGTTTATTGCCACGAAAGTATAATGAGATAACATCGCAAAAAACCATAATGACATAAACAATGTGTCGAAACTCCATATGTTCCAAAGGTCCGTTTTGTATGGGAATATCTGAGGTTGTACAGTCAAACACTTTGCGATTAAGCAGTTGTGTTACATACGTTTGTTCCTTCGATACGTTTTCTACCTGTGCTTCTCTAAAATCGTAACTACAATTACAGTACAAAAGATGCGAACGATGCGGAGATATTTTCTTCTGGCATTGCGGACATTGATCGATCAGAAAACACAAATGAACTGGGCATGTCGTTACGATATTCAGATCCCACAATTTCCGGTGATATGCAGTTTCGATCAGACAAAGAGGACATAATTGCTGTTTATATACACAGGTGCCAAAACGCCATAATTTGTGAACGAGTCTGCTGTTTTTGTCTTGTTCCAACTTCGCGATCTCGTTGTAGAAGCTAAGTGAAAGCAGTTGTTCCTCGCTCCAGGTCGTTAATTGACTTAAACGTGAAACATCAACCTTTTCATCGACCATACATACATTCATACCTTTGTTATACTTATAGAGTCCCGCCATTTTGTAAATTCGATTGGGGAAAGGATAGCCGTTTGCTTCGGACAGGCGAATAATGTAGCCTTTAAAGCTCTCATCAGGGAACGGTTCAGGACGTACTAGTAGGCACAGTTTCATACGGATGTTGGCACCTCCATATTATATCAGTCACGCAAGTGACTTTTTTAGTCACGCATGTGACTACGAATATCCTAACTCCATTTCTTATATTTGTCAAATTTATGGAATCGCGTATAATGATATGCATCAGTATGATAGGAGTGATTGATATGGGCTATGCCCAACTTCTTGAACAGTACATTCAAAAGAGCGGCCTAAACCTGACAGAGATCACAGAACAACTCAAAGAAAAGGGCATTACCATTGATCGATCCTATATAAGTAAGCTAAAATCAGGCGCCAAGCCACCGGCATCCGAGGAGGTAACTAAGGCTCTTGCAGAAATAACAGGCGGAGATCCCGAAATGTTAGTAAATGTAGGAGTCATAGAAAAGACACCTGAGGAGATTAAAGCTTTTATATCAGAGATTGAGGATATACTGTGGGATACTGTCGATTACATTTTAGTTAACGGAGACGTTAGTCAATTACGCGAGCTTATCACTCACATTCAACAGGCAAATCTTCAGTCACCCCACCTCGCCCTTCTTAATTTGAGAGACGATGAGAAATTTAAATCAGGAGCTATTGCGGAGCGGCTTTCTATCCTTCAAATTTACAGTAAAGAGACGTTTAGTCTTTCTGATAAATTGAAGCTTTTCCTTGTCGTTATCCAATTTTTCAAAAAATTCAATGAACTACCTCTTGAGAAGGTTCTCTCTGCAGAAGACCTTCAAGCGAATACCATTTTGGGCCCAATGGAAGTACCCAAATCGAGAATTCATATGATCATTACAAGCGGAAACAAGGAATCATTAACCGAGGATGAAGGAGAATTTTTGACACGTTGCTTGGAGACTTACAGGATACAAAAGGAGAAGTGGACATAGTAAGTGTACAGACCGGGGATTAAAACCTATAGTTTCTTTTTTTCTTTTTAAAGAATAATCTTTTGTAAATAAACTTCCCCGCAGCAAGCTGCGGGGTATTCTCTTAACTTCGAGTTAGTTCTTCGCAGCAAGCTGTGGGGAAGTAGACCCCTAGAGATTAAATTAACAGCGAACCAAAGGAGAATTGAATGATACGATTTTTAGATTTGGAAGATGAACATACAATCTATTCAGCTTCTGGACAAATTGAGTTTTTAATTTTTTATGATCGTATAAAGCATTTAGTTGATTTCTATAATTACTCAATGAAGTGCTATCAAGATCTTCTTGCTCAAAAAAATCAAGAAAGAACGGACATCGAAAATAATATAGAAGAAATTTTAAAATCTGCTGAAAGTCATGAGATTTATTTAACGAGAGATGAAGTATACATCCCAATTGAAGAGGAGATTTTGGGAATTGAGATGAATTTTTTAGAATATCAGAAAATGACATTCATCATTATTTTGTTTTCAGAAATTGAAAAGCTTATTGATAACCTATATGAATTAAATCAACAACCTGGGAATGTAAAGAATATCAATATAAAATTACAGAAGCTGTACTTAAATAAAAGGATAAATGAAAAAGATACCAATCGAATTCTTGATATTTTTAATAATCTAAGATTGATAAGAAATAAGTTAGTCCATAGATATGACCATTGGGATGATGAAATAACCTTTGGTGGATCTATTTACAAAGGAATCCAACAATTGAGTGATGAATTATTAGAGTATTTAGTAAATAGCATTACTGGTTTAATTAAGAAGCTAGATGAAGGTTATAAATAATGGGACTTTATATGTAAGCTTCGTAAACTGCGATTCATATTACACGTTTCGGGCCTTTCGATCCTCATTAAGGAAAGAAAAAAAGACTGCTAGATCTTGAATTTAGAGAATTTCAAATGAAATTGCTATTTTAATTCAAAAAACGAGTATGGAGGCATTATGGAAGAAAGGTTAACTGAAATATTTGAAAAAGCAAATCAAAAATTTATTAAAGATGATCTTGAACTATTGCTTTCAAACGTCTCTGAAAGGACTCTGTGTGGAGCACTAATGTTACACCTTAATACTTTGGTGCAGAATTCTGAGTTTGCTGGTTATAAAGTTGATGTGGAATACAATCGAAATAAAAATGGTAAAGTTAAAACACATTTAAAAACAATTCGTGGGCATAAGGACATTGTTGTAAAGATAAATTGTGATATTATTGTCCACAGCAGAGGTAATAATATCCATCAGGATAATCTAGTTGCGATAGAAATGAAAAAATCCAATAGGAAGCAAGAGGAGAAAGAAAGTGACAGATATAGATTAATCGCACTAACGAAGGATAGCTACGACGATATTTGGTCGTTTGATGGTAAAACTTTTCCAGAACATGTTTGTAGATATGCATTAGGAATTTACTATGAGGTCAACCATAAAGCTCAATTCATTATTATAGAATACTATAGTAAGGGCAATATATTTTCCAAGAAAGAAATCAGTTTTAAAACGGGAGGACACACCCGTACCAATTTTCAGCAAGATCAACTGTTGGCGCAGCCTTAAGCTCTCGTGCGACATTTCTGATAAATATATACAATCCAAATTGTGTTCCCTATCACCAAGGAGGATCACTATCCAAAACAGTGCCCAACAAGGGAACGGAAATAGCAAAGTAAATCACGGACCATTAAATGTCTTATTAAATACAATCGCCATCATAGCAGTAATGCGACGCTTCAAGTTTTTTGTCTCAACACTCTAAAACAATAGTCTCAAAGTCTACATTAAGCATCTTAAGCACTTTGAAAATTAAAATCTAGCCTCCATTATTTCTAAATATGAAATAAGCCTGTAGCTATGTAATTTACTGCTACAGGCTTATTTTATGAGTTGAATGTCTTTATAGCATATACATAAATGAATAAAAATACGGTTTTTTGCATAAAGTCATTTTTCTCAATATATATGACGAATATTTCTCACCTAGTGAGCAAAAATTCTCACCTTTTATGCAAAATCACATATATAAAAGAGAGTACGAACATCCCTCTCTTACGAGCAGCGGCTGTACCCGCAGTTCGTGCAGTTCTTGCAGCCTTCGCTGTTCACCAGCGAAGCGGAGCCACAGGACGGGCACAGGTCCAGCGAAGTGAGCTCAACCGGCATGGCCGCAGGAGCTGGAGCAGCACTGTAGCTGACTGGCGCCTCGACGACTTCCCTCGTCGCCGTCACGTAAGCTTCTGCACCGGTCTCGCCCGCCATTGCCTCTTCATGCATCTCAAGCGCCTTCGCCACTGCGTCGGCGATGGATTCGACGCGGTTAGCGCCGAATCCGATCGCGCCGGAGCCGCCGATTCCTTTGAGATGCTTGATGAGCAGATTCACTTTGTTCCCGTGATCGCCATAGCGCAGGAACAAGGAGCACACGCGGCCGAGTGCTTCCGCCATCGCGAAGACGTCGGAGCCGGCTTTGCCCACGTTCAGGAAGATCTCGCTCGGCGAGCCGTTCATGTCATTGATCGTGATGTACGCCATGCCAAAAGGTGTATTGATTTTATAAGTCGCACCACGCAGAATCTGCGGACGGCGCTTGTATTCTTTATCGAAGACCTGCTCCGTCACAGATCCGCTGTTATCCTGCACAGTCAGAGCTTGCGAATCTACAGACGGGGTCTTGGCTTCCGCCGATACCGCCGCATTCTCCTGCTTAGCCGGAGCCGCCGCCGCTGCTTTCTCTTCTTTCTTCTCAGCGCCTGTACTTAGAACCTGCACATCGCGGCTGCCGTCACGGTAAATCGTGACGCCTTTGCAGCCCAGATCGAACGCCAGCTCGTACAGTCTTTCCGTCTCTTCGACGGTGAAGTCTGCCGGGCAGTTCGCCGTTTTGGAGATGGAGCTGTCTACCCAGCGCTGAATCGCCGCCTGTACGCGGATGTGATCTTCCGCGGACAAACTCATCGAAGTCACGAAGTAATCCGGCAGATCCTGCCCCGGATTCGCATCTTTCCATTCCTGCGCAATCGGAACATACTGCTTGTCATAGCCAAGACGACTTTGGCGGAAATATTCAAATGCGAAATAAGGCTCAATCCCAGTTGACGTTCCGACCATAGTTCCCGTGCTGCCCGTAGGCGCCTGAGTAATGACGGTAACGTTGCGCATGCCATTTTTACGGATCGAATCATTGACTTCCGGGTAAACTTCTTCCATGTTTTTCATAAAACCGCTCTGGAGGAATTTCTCCGTATCGAAGTGCTTGAAGGAACCCTTCTCGGCGGCAATGTCAGCAGAAGCCAAATAAGCCTCACGTGCCATAAAACCGTAAATCTTGTCCAGGAACACAAGAGATTCCGGACTTCCGTAGCGGATACGCAGTTTGATCATCAGTTCAGCAAGGCCCATCGTACCCAAACCTACGCGGCGTTCACCCTGCTGATTCTCACGGTTTTCCTCGAAGTGATAAGGTGTCTTATCGATGACGTTGTCCAGAAAACGGGTAGAGTAACGGACGGTTTTGCTAAGCTCGTCCCAAGCCACGTCATCGTTCTCTTCGTCATAAAACTTAGACAGATTCACTGCGGACAGGTTGCATACGCCCCAAGCCGGCAGACCCTGTTCTCCGCACGGATTCGTGCAAATGATCGGGTTGAAATACCAGCTGTTGGACATCTGATTGTAATATTCCATGAATACAACGCCCGGCTCAGCGGAACGCCATGCCGATTCAATGATGGTATGCCAGATCTCACGCGCTTTTACGGTGCGGTATACTTTAACCTCTTTGCCGAGTTTCTTCCACTCGCCGAGGTCACCGTTCCAGAGCTCGTCATACTCAGGATCCTTCGTATCCGGGAATACAAGATTCCAATCCAGATCTTCTTTTACGGCTTTCATAAAATCGTTGCTTACGCAAACGGACAGATTCGCATTCGTAATTTGACCCATCGTCGATTTGACCGTGATGAAATCCATCACATCCGGATGCCAGTCATTCATCATAAGCATGAGCGCGCCCCTGCGGCTTCCGCCTTGCTCAATCAACCCTGTCGTGTAGCTGAACAATCCGCCCCAGGATACAGAGCCGCTCGAAGAACCGTTTACGCCTTTGACGATGGCACGGCGCGGACGAAGCGAAGACAGATTGATTCCGACGCCGCCGCCGCGGGACATAATTTCGGTCATCTCCGACAAGGTCTCCATGATTCCGCCGCGGCTGTCGTGCGGGGATGGAATGACGTAGCAGTTGAACAAAGTCAGTTCATCGCTTGCATCCGCCCCGGCTGCGATCCGGCCGCCAGGTACGAGCTTCCAGTCTTCCAGTACATAACGGAATTTCTCGGTCCATTCCTGCTGTTTCTCCGGCGTCGCTTCTACCGAAGCCATTGCTTTGGCAAGACGCTCCCACAGCTCATCCGGTGTCTTCTCTATATTAAGGGTCAGTCTGTCGATGTTGGACTCGATGGTTTCACCACTGCGCAGCTTCACGGTCACATTACGTCCGTCGCGCGCAATAATTTCCCCCACTTCTTTGGCAGGGAATTTCGGGTCATCCTTCGTCAGTACAAGCGCTACGTCACCCACTTTGGTGTTATTCGTATCCGCATCTTTCAGAGCATAACGGTCCAAAAAGATTTTCTCGCTTAAACCTTCCAAACTTTTCCGCTGCATCGTTTTCAAAACTGCAACACCCTCCCAATCATTGATCCTTCACCCGTGAACCCGCACCACTGCGCCATTCTCGGTATGTAAATAAGCACAACATCTAGTATTCAAAATTCATTATACAGCACTACATCTAGTGTTACGAATAAACCGCCTATGAATTCAGCTCCCTAACAAAATACTAGGAGCGGTTTTCTCACTTTTTCTTCGCCTTACTCGTTATTTCATTCGGGTTTCTTTAATGATATTCGACAATTTACGACAAATTCTATCAGCCTCTGGAAAAGGCCAGACTTTCATTATAACGCTCCCGCCCCAAAAGAAAAGGGCCTAAATCTGGGAAGCTGAAACGATTTATTGAACAAATTCCTGCCGCACATTCTGCCATTTGTGTAAGCTCAATATCATCTATATAATAGAATCAGCTTTGTTCAAAAAAGAAACGGATGTTCGCCGTTTTGAATTTAGATGCTTAAAGGAGCAATAGGCCATGATGCTATCCGGCAATCGTATTATTCCCGATGAAGAAGTACATATTTCACCTTTGGACCGCGGTTACTATTTTGGCGACGGCATCTACGAGGTTTTCTGTATTTATGACGGCGCTCTATTTGAGAAAGAGGCCCATTTCCGGCGTCTCCTGCGAAGTGCTTCAGAAGTGAGAATAACCCTTCCATACCCGGCCCAACGCCTGGAGGAGCTGCTTGGGGAGCTCATAGCAGCGAATCGGATGGAGTCCGGACTCGTCTATGTCCAGATCACCCGCTGCGCCGCTCCACGTTCTCATCCGTTCCCGCTTAACGCCGAAGCAATCGTCACCGGCTGGTGCACGGAGTACAAGCGTCCGCTGGCACAGCTTGAGAACGGCATCGCAGCCGTTCTGCTGGAAGATATCCGCTGGCACCGCTGCGATATCAAGACATTGAACCTGCTGCCTAACGTTCTGCTCAAGCAGGAGGCAATCGACCGCGGAGCAGATGATGCAATCTTTCATCGCGGAGACACCGTGACGGAGTCGTCTTCTTCCAATGTCATGATGGTCAAGGACGGTGTCCTGTGGACACATCCCGCGGACAATCATATCCTGCACGGCATTACACGGGCCGTGACGCTTGAGCTCGCCGCCCGGCTCCAGATCCCGGTGAAGGAGCAGTTCTATACCGTCGATGATCTTCGGGCTGCCGATGAGATTTTCCTTACAAGCACCGGCGCAGAGATTACGCCAGTCGTGAAGCTGGACGGCCGGCCTGTCGGAGCCGGTGTTCCCGGCCCAATCATCCGCAGGCTGCAGCAAGCCTATGAAGCAAGGCTCCCGGGCGGCTCTTCTCTTTAAATTATCTGATTGAATATCTGTCTGCCATATATACATTCGTTATATCAAGACGCATTCCATGCAACCACTTTATCTGTTCACTAGAATAACCGTATTGCCGTTATTACCGTTCGCGCCAATGCGGGTGCTCCAATCTGCCGTTTGCCCGGCACGCCAGAACAGATCAAACCAAAACCAGCCCCTGCTTTGGGACTGACCCCTGTTTGTGAGACAGGGATCAAAACACCTTTCAAGTTATGCAGCCAGTCGTCGGAATTCAAGCGGCGACTGGTTATTTAGTTTCGTTT
>NZ_LMXH01000001.1:314384-523464 GCF_001541095.1 Paenibacillus sp. FJAT-26967 | reverse complement strand
CCAATGCAAAAACACCTCCAAAGTTGTCCTCCATATCTTACGACATGAAGCATTTTCTTGAAGGTGTTTTGTTTTGTCTCACATTACGGGGTCAGTCCCTTTCCCATAGGCAGCAGGGGCTGGTTTTTTTTGTCTTCGTCTGACAGCGTAAATCCAGCACTCAGTACCGCTTACCGGTGTTTCTCAGCGGTGAAGCTTCATCCACTCCACCGCATAGTCCACCATCGGACGCTGCGGCGTTAGCAGGGTAGGCGCCAACCCGATCTGTCCGCGCTGCACGAGGTCTGCATAGGCAGCTTCAAACCCCTCTCCGATCCGCACGAAATCCTCCGAGTCCATCGCTACATCTTCGAATATCGCCCACTCCCGCTCTCCTTCGCGGTTAATTACGGGCGCGCCCGATAAGGCTACACACTTCCCTGAATATTCTCCGCGATATTCAGCTAAATGGAGGGAGGTATTGGAGTCATGATCCACTCCTAATAACAGCACATAACCTCCAAGCTCATACAACCGGGCAAGCGGAGATTGTTCCCCCAGGCCGTAAGGCAGCTCATGGCCTGCCGTCAGCCGCTTCGCTTCCGGTCCATACGCTGCAAACGAGAACTGGGGATGGGCGCTCCTGTGCACTCCTGGATAAGCACGGAACGCTTCCGGCAGTGCGCCCATTCCGAACGTACGGGTGGCTGACGGATCATAAGCAGGCATGGTTTCCCGGATCGTATCCCACCACTCCTCGGGAACCGGAGGATTGCACCAGTTGACCGGGTCGGATAAATCCCCGGTATGAGTAGGCATCATCAGCGTGCCCGTCGGTCCCAAGACTTGCTGCAGGGCAGCGATAACCGCCTGCGTGCCCCCGTTTACCCAGCCCAGGGAGCTGAGCGAAGAATGAACCAGCAAAGTCATGCCTTCCTGCACGCCAAGCATCCGCAGCTCCCCGGCAATTACCCGCTGCGTCAATGGACGCTCCCCTGTACGGGCGATAAGTTCTGATAAAGTCATTTTGTTCACCCCGTTGTTACTTTCAGATCTATTAATCTTCTATGTTTATTATCTTTTTTCGCTCTTATTAGCTTTCTGCACCGCTTCTTACAAGGCAAAGCCTCAGCTTCTTAACGCTTCAGGTTCCACTCATCCGAAGCATATTTATCCCGCGCCAAGACTTCCGCAAGCTCCCGTTCATAAGGTGTCAGTTCACCTTCCAGCAGCTCTATACTCATTCCTTCCGCTATCCCTGCCCGGAAAGCTTGGACCACGTCACTCAACAGAACCGGCTTCAGACCCGCTCCTCTGCACAGATCATTTATCGCTACCGCTTTCTGGATAAAACTGTTTTTCATTCTCTCGGCGATCCGCTCGTTAGAGAAAATCAGGAGATCAAACAGCTGATCCGGGTCCAGTTCAAGCAGAATAGACCCATGCTGCAGCACTACATTCTTCTGTCTGACCTGAGCGCTTCCCGCCACTTTGCGGCCTTCAACGACCAGCTCATACCAAGAAGGAGAGTCAAAACACGCGGCAGAGCCCATTGACTCATACTTCTTCTTTTCTTCCTCCGTAGCCAAGTTCACCATTTCAGCGGCAAGCCCCAGTTTGCGGAACCCCCGTAGAAGTCCTTCGCTTAACACACGGTACGCTTCCGTAACACTTGCCGGGATTCCCGGATAATTTTCAGCAACAATGATACTGTAAGTCAGCTCTTGATCGTGCAGAACAGCCCTTCCGCCGGTAGGCCTGCGTACAAAACCCAACCCCTTCTCGGCAATCCGGGCCAGATCGATTTCTTTCTGCGCTTTTTGAAAATAACCGATCGAAAGCGCTGCAGGCTCCCAGCCGTAAAAACGGACCGTAGGAGGCACTTTACCTTCGCTGTGCGCGGTAAGGATCGCTTCATCTATCGCCATGTTCTCAGGACCGCTCAAGCTTCCTGTATGTATATATCGCCATGCTGTCATGTTCTTCTTCCTTCCTCACCCTGCTTATAAAGCCTGTATCGTAGCTTCCGATCTTCTTCAATCATACCATATCCGTTTGAGAACGGTCATTTAAGAGGCCGCAAAATACTCTCCCAAACAGCTTAGCAAAGGAATGATTATGAATCCGGCTTCTTTGGTTCATACTAGAAAAAAAGATCCTTCCCCCCGTTTTTTAAAACTTAAAATAAACACTTATTGAAACACATTCGCGGATACACCCACGCCCCACATTTTCGAGAAGGAGGCTAGGCCTGATGAATAAAGAGAGAACGGAGCACATCCGCCCGATTCATGAGGGGCTGAACATGCACACGGATCGGGAATGGTTCATGGAGTGGGAGTCGCGAGTCCTTCGCAACGGTCCTTGGGACAACTGGACGCTGTACCAGCTTGCCTATGAAGCGGAACAATCCAATCTCATTCACAAATTTGATGAGCTCCTCTGCCTCAAACATGTCAATCAAATTGAGCCGATGACCCACCAGATCGAAACGGCCAAGAAAGTGCTCTACGATATGCGCGGCCGTGCTATTCTCGCGGATGAAGTGGGTCTGGGAAAAACCATCGAAGCCGGACTTATTCTCAAAGAATATATGATTCGGGGGCTCGTCCGCAAAGCACTTATCCTTGTTCCCGCTTCACTCGTTCTCCAGTGGGTCCGGGAGCTTAACCAGAAATTCGGCATTAATGCCGCCGCCCAGAAAAAATCTTACATGTGGCAGACATGCGACGTCATTGTCGCTTCCATGGACACAGCCAAACGGGATCCTCACCGGGAAATCGTACTGGATCTGGAGTATGACATGCTGATCGTTGACGAGGCCCACAAACTCAAGAACAAGAAGACAACCAATTATCAGTTCGTAGGCGAGCTCCGCAAAAAATATTGCCTGCTCCTCACGGCTACTCCGGTTCAGAACGATCTCAAGGAACTGTATAATCTCATTAATCTGCTCAAGCCGGGGCAACTGGGCGGCCAGACGAATTTCAAGTCCAATTTTGTGATGGGCAAAAGAATGCCCAAAAACGAAGGTATTCTTCAGCAGGAGCTCTCCAAGATCATGATCCGCAACAGACGCGGAGACGGCAATGTCGAGTTTAAGAAAAGAATCGTCAAGAACATTCTGCTTACGCTCTCACCCGAAGAACAGGCACTCTACGACGGAGTAACCGACTTTATTCGCAAACGTTACGAAGAATCCCGCGGGGAAGCGAATTCGATGCTGTCACTCGTTACCCTGCAACGTGAAGTTTGCAGTTCCCGTGATGCGGTTTTTATTACCCTCGTGAATATGTTTAAAAAAACAGACGAGAACTCCCCCATGAGGGAGAAAATATGGAGTCTGGTTGAGCTGATCCGCAGTATTACCGCCAATACGAAAGCGGAAACTGCCATGAAGCTCATTCGCGAAATCAATGACAAGGTCATTATTTTCACCGAGTACCGCGCTTCCCAGGAATATCTTCTGAATTACTTGAAGGAGCACAAAATCAGCGCGGTACCTTATCGCGGAGGGATGAACCGGGGCAAAAAAGACTGGATGATGGATCTTTTCCGCACCCGTGCTCAGGTTCTTGTTGCCACTGAGGCGGGAGGCGAAGGAATTAACCTTCAATTCTGCCATCATATGATCAATTTTGATCTGCCGTGGAATCCGATGAGAGTGGAGCAGCGAATCGGCCGGGTGCACCGTCTGGGTCAGACCGATGATGTCCGGATCTACAACCTGTCCACCCGCAATACGATCGAAGAACATATCCTGAGTCTGCTGCATGAGAAAATCAACATGTTCGAGCTGGTTATTGGTGAGCTGGACTCTATTCTCGAAAGGCTGGAGAAGAAATCGACTTCGTTAGAATCCTCCCTGTTCAAGATGATGATGGAATCCCGTTCACACGAAGACATGCGCCGCCAGATCGACCATCTCGGCGATTCTTTACAGACGATCCAGCAGGATCTGGAGCCGGATAACGAGCGCAAAGCCAAAATAGGCTCTATCTTGAGTGCAATCGGGCAGAACGTAGAGGTGACTCATGAATACCGGCCAAGTTGAGCGATTTGTGATGCGTTTTTTAGAAGCTTACAACTGCCGCATCATTGAAAAAACCAAGCATGCCGTTACGGTGAATTTATCACCTGAGGCCGACAAAGAGCTGACCGGACGCTCCTACTATTGGAGCTTCGTGGAACGCACAGGGGTCGAGCCCGAAACGATGACCTACCGTTTCGTGTTCGACCCCGAGGGCGACGCCGCAGCAGCCGCCGCCGCGCGGCCAACACCGGGCGGCCCTGCGGCGGCAGGCCAGCCCGGCTACGCTGTCGGCGCATCTGCGCCCGGGGGCACCCCTGGCCCTGCCGCTGCGGGCCAGCCCGGCTACGCTGCCGGCACATCGGCGCCCGGGAGCGCCCCTGGCCCTGCGGCTGCGGGCCAGCCCGGCTACGCTGCCGGCGCATCTGCGCCCGGGGGCTCTCCCGGCCCCGCGGCGCCGGAACTGGCGCAGGACACCGTGCGTTCGGCCGACAGTATCCTCGGCCGCTATTTCGGCACGGCCCCTGCTCCGCCAATCGGCCGGGTCCCCCGGGACGAAGTTACGTACGGCAGCCGCAGACTTCAGCAGCTTTTCCAGACTGCCCTCGGCAGCGGCAGGTTTACACGGCTTTTCGAAGTCATAGACGATAATAGCGGTCAGTTCCGCAACAGGGCTATACCGTTAACGTATTGCACATGGATGAATGTGAACTTCAAAGTTGAATTTGCGTGCGATATGAAAAGGAGCGAAATTCATTCTCTCGCTATTAATATGACAACAGGAGACATCTGCGAGGAATTTCATCCCTATATGCTCACTAAACAGCTCGCTCCCAAGCTCCCGGCAAATATTCATCTGCTTGGCGATAATTTAACACTCTCCCGCGCCGCTTCCGCTCTGGAGAGCTATCTGGAACAGAAGATCAGGCGCACAGATCACAGCTGGGCAGACCGGGCTAACGACATACTGGCGCAGGAACATCAGCTTGTCCGCCTTTATTATGAAGGGATGCTTGCGGCGGCAGAGCCGGAAGCCCGCGAAGAAATAGAGACGCGGTATTCGGCGCGTCAAGCGGAAGTGGACTGGCAGTATCGGCCCCGCGTTCTCATTTCCGTCATCAACTGCGGATTATTTCATCTGAAAGCAGACGGAAGGTGAGGATGCGACGAAAGTCGCTAAAACTTCCTATGCACTCCGCTACACGTTTTAACAAACTTTTCAAAGCTTGTCCCTTACAATATATTTAAGAATGATTGCCAGGCAGGTGATAGGATGAACCAAGCAGCAATAGGGGCGGCCTTACTCCTGGCAGGCGCCGTCTGGTTTACAGCCGGTACGCTTTCGTTCTCTCAAGGTGAACAGCAGTCCGCTTTAGCTGGGGCTGAACCGGCGCATGCACAACCGGATAACCGCCGGGTCGTCAGAAGTACTCAACCTGAAATATCACCGGGGTCCGCGGCATCCATTCACGCGTCAGTACCAGAATCGAATTCAGTGCTCCATACGCACATCCAGCGCTGGAAAGAAGCTCTTTCCTCACAGAAAGGATTCGAAGCCTGGGGCCGCGCACAATGGACTTCCGCCCCGCTCGGTCCTGGTACACATGGTTGGATCGTGATCTTGTCCGCGGGAGGCAGTGAAGTCGGTTATATGATTATTCAGGCGGCTCAGGACGGTTCCTACAAGCTCGCCGAATACGGAACGGGAGATCATCCCCTGTTCAGTACAGGAACGCTGTACCGCTCTCTGGTGCAGCATGAACTTATCGATACCTCTATGACCTACCATACATGGCTGAGCTTAGCCGCTCATGATCTGACAAGGCTTTATACGGATGGTCTTCATGCGGTGTGGGAGATAGATAACACCGACGCTGGAAACAGTATCCTCATTGATGCTGCAACTGGAGAAATCCGGACATTTAACGATTATAATCCCGCTGTTAACCACAAGCTAAGTGGAGCCGCTTTATCATCAGTGCCCGAATCTGCCTCGATGCTCCCGGCCTTTGATCCCTATAGCAGTCTGAACTGGCTTCAGAACGACTCTCTTCCTGTTCGGAGCATCCGCGATTTGCAGCTGTTCCTGAATGCGGAACCCCTTACTTTCGTGTCCGAAAGCTTCAGTGGACGGCTTACAGTCCCGCTTCCGGTTACGGGTGTAGCAATTTGGACAGGCGACACCGCGTATGTCGCTTTAGGTCAAGAGGGCACCCGGTATCTTGCTTTTGAAGATATCGTCTCACTGGGCCGATTTTTCCACTAACCTTTGGTATCTCCTCCTCTTTCCCATAGAAAAGCTTCCATACCTTCTGATCCGGTAACGGATTGCAGGGAATGGAAGCTTCTTTTTTATAACCTTATTTCGCTTTACGGCTTCTGCGTACTTTCCCGATCCACATCGCTATTGACATCGGAATCATACCGAACCAGCGCACAGACCAGCTTGCCCGTCTTTCTTTATGCCGGACCTTCGCTTCTTGCCTCTGCTGCTTGGGTGTATCGATATATTGGACGACTTGCTGCGTAATATACTTTACGAGATCGTTTCCTTTAGCCACGAGCCCATCTCCTTTACCGCTCCTGCTTTTTAAACCATCCTACTGCTTACTCCTATTCTTTCCCCTATCGGACTAAGTAAACCACTCTTTTGGGGCGAGGACGGATCGGAAGCGCGGAAGCGGATCGCCGCTATCATAGCCAAGTATGACGGTCCATGACATGAACACAAAAAGCCAGCCGCCAGAAGCGACTGACTTTCCCAATCTTAGTGGTCTTCGTGTGCTGCTTATCGCGTTCTAGTCACGGCTGATACCGACAATGGAAGCGACAAAACGCAGGATGTACAAGAACAAGTTAATAAAGTTCAAATACAAGTTCAGAGCGGCCAGCGGAACTTCCTGAGGCTCAACACCGTCACGGTACTGGGCTACATCATAGAGTACCCATCCGCTGAATATCAGGATACCTGCGGAAGCAATGACCAGATTGGTTACTGAACCGAAGCTGACGAACATCGAGACCAGTCCGACAACAATCAAACCGATTGTCGATGCGAGCAGGAACCCGCCCAGGAAGCTGAAATCACGTTTGGAACGGGCCGCATACAGAGACAGTCCTCCGAAGATCGCTGCCGTAGCCAAGAAGGAACCCGACACAAGATTCGCTCCGATAGCGGAGCCGTAACTCATAATTACCGGGTAGAGAGTTACGCCCGAAATAGCCGTAAATGTGAACAAGAAGCCATAACCGATGTTCTTGCCTTTAATCCGTATTACGATAGCGGCAACAAGCATAACCAGTTCAACTACTATGAACAACGGAACAAGAGATGGCGGTACAATAATCATACCAACCAGCATACCTACGAATGACACCATCAATGACAGTGCGAACATCCGTAATATGTGTGATAGTGATCCATGATGTGAATACGTTAATGTTCTTTCCAAGTATACACACACTCCTCTTTAGATAACTTCAGAATTCAAAATCTCTCTTTATTATAAATGTTAATACGGTATCTGACATGCATCCGTTTCAAAATTCAATTAAATTGTTACAGTCAATTCCCCTTTTACTTCATACAATAAGGATACAAAAAAACCACCGCTCCGGCAGTCCGGTAGCAGTGGTTTCGTCATGCATGATGCGGACGAGAGGACTCGAACCTCCACGGCTGTTACCCCACTAGAACCTGAATCTAGCGCGTCTGCCAATTCCGCCACGTCCGCATGAATGTTGAGAACGAGATTAAATATATCACGCAGCCCTACCTTTGTCAATATAAATAGAACTTCCTTCTCACCAAGAGACCATGACCCGTATTAATAAGAAACTCCCGGGGCCGAAGCCCCGCACAGTTACATATATGAGCAGAGATCAGCCTCGGGTATGAGCAGAGATCAGCCTCGGGAATTGACATGTTTTCATTGCTAACTAGGATCAGCCGATCGTTCTCTTGGGACCTCACTGCGACTCCATTCACTGCCAATCCTTTTCGCCCAACTGTTCTTAGTATAATCCGTCGTCCTCATTCATGACCGGAGTCAGGATGATCACCCGTCACTCCACGATACAAAAGCTTACGACCGGCAGGAGTCCTGTACCAGATCCGCTCCATGAGGGTCACAGCGCCATTCACACTCCAGTATAGAACGAGAGCTGCCGGTGAGCGCCACATAACAGCCATCGAGATGGCGACAACAAGAAGAGGCAAACCCATTCTCAGAAGAAACGGTTGTGAAGCGGCCTGTTCCGGCAGGAGAGGAATACTTAGTCCGATCCAGCTCAACAGACCATATAGATAAGGCAGCAGATGGGATGGGTCCGAAATACCCAGCGACTGCATCCAAGGAACGATCAGGCTCGTCATTCCGGCTCCATGCATCGTGAAATACGGGTACAGACTCATAAAAATAGGCATTTGGATCAGAGCGGCTGCAAAAGGCATGAAGGGTTTGATACCGTACTTGGTATTAAGCTCAGTCATCTTCTGGATGAGTTTGGCCGGATCGGAAGCGTAACGAGTGCGGAGATCCCGGAGGATCGGCTGCACTTTGGAGCTTCTGACCTGCTGCCGTGCGCTGCTGAGATTCAGCTTGAATAACAAGCTGCGTATAAGGAGTGTCAGCACGACAATGCTGAGTCCCCAATCATGGGTGAATGAATATAAAATCTTCATTACGCCGTCTAGAATAGAGACGACCGGTTGTAAGAATGTCATACGAGTTCCTCCCAGAATATGTGATGGAATGACGTGGTGCACGATATCCGTCAACATGGGAGGAATCTGTTTCATCATCATTTTCGTCGCTTTGCCTGGAAGGGATCTTCCTTCGTATAAGGCTGCTGCGGCTGCCGACTGTACGCAGCACGGCCGGAATGCTCGAATAAGGAGTCCGGATCAGCGGAGTTACGCCGTAAGCAGGCATGGGCGGAGCCGTATAGAACCATTCACTCAGCCACCAGCAAGTGAAACCAAGCGCTAATATCAGCATAGGCAAATCCAGGCTCCAGTCCATCACCGCGATCCCTCCTTTCATCTCAATAAGTTATCTATACGGGCAGATACTTGTTCCGGTTTCATCAGAAGAAAGCTTCAATAGAAAAGCAGCTCCCCACCGGGGGAGCTGCTTTTAGTAATGATAGAAGCAGGAGATAGCTAGAAGCGGCAGATTCGTTCGCCGCTTCTAACGTACTAGGCCTCGCCTGATCCGAGGCCCGCGAGCACTTGCGCGTAGATGCGGCCGGAGTCCATCGCCGCTTCGTATACCGCACGGCCGATCATATGGCCGAGCAGTGTCGCCGTGCCCGCGTAGAGATGGGCACGGCCGCTCTGCGTGGCGGCGATCAGCACCGCATCGGTCGTCGTGCCGGTCGCGGCCGATCCATCCTCCATCGCCACGCCAAGATCCTGGAGAGCCGCAGCCTTGGCTTCCGTCGCGGTGATCACCGCATTGACCATGGCGGCGTCCGTAAGTTTACCCTCGATCACCACAATTACGTTGATCGTACCGGGAAATAACGCCGCCGGAGCCAGTACGCGTCCGGCGCGTGCTTTATTGCTGTAACCGACAGTCACCCAGACGCTGACGGCGATGTCTCCGCTTGGGCCCGCCTCGTAAGCTGCCTCTGCCCGGGCGGGACCTGTCTCGTTCCATCGCATATGACAGCGTCCTATGCCATTCATATGTACCGATGTCAGCAGACAGGCCGTCCCGGCCGGCTCTATTTCGGAGCGGTTCAGAAAATCATCCATTTCGGCCAGCGGATCCTCACACATGTAGGATTTATCCACTTGACGGTTAATCAGCCTTCTGTGCAATCCGAACCCCCCGCCCCACGGGGCAGAGCTCAGCGTTCTTAGAGGCTGCTCCGATTCGAGAAGTAAATAACAGTCTCCCTCTCCGCTTCGGAGTGTCTCTGTAAGTGCAGCCGCAGGCTCGGAGACATAATGGAACACCTCTGCTGAATCTTGCTTAACGATCGCCAATTCTCTAGTCCTCCCCATCCTCTTCCTTGGGCAGCGTGAACTCCGGCGGCCGCGCTTCAATATACGGCTGATACACATAGCTGCGGTCCAATTCAACTACTTTACGTGTTCTCTTGCGCACAATTACCTTCTTTTCGCTCCAGGCTACTATGTAACCGCGTATATCATTACGGGGGTCGGCATCCCTGACAATTCTAAGCAAGGTGCCTTCTACCCGGTATTGATCCAACTGCTCGTCACTAATCATAAACAGGCTGCCTCCTTAGTCGATCTGCATTATAGCGGTTATTCCACCAGACTTCTCTCCTAGCATACCTAAAACTGCCCGCAACGCCAAGTTCTCTTATTAGGATCTGTCTTACACTGATTCACCATATCCTGGCATAGGGTAATGAAAAATGCGGCTTGCCTCTGTTTTAGATCGAAAATACTTGGGCAATCCTGATAAATGAAACGAACTATGGAAAGTTGAAACGAAATCTTTATACATAGGAAGGGAGCGAGGCCTAATGGCTGTAGATGACAAAAAAACGTTTTATGTCAGCGTAGGTGCCGGAGAAATCGTGGATGAACCGGGAGAAATCAACTTTGATTTTGAAATCCGTGCAACGAGTGAAGAAATCGACAAGCTTGCGGAACTGTTCGAGGTACTGGAAGAGTCCGACAATAAAACACATTTCCGGGCTCTGCTGCCTTTTAAGGAATATCACAAGGATAAAGAAAACGATGAGTATGATTACGAGCTGAAAGAAATTTACCAGACCTTGTACAATTTAGGCACCGAGGAGACACGCCAGCATATTGAGAAAATGAATGTGCTTCAATAATGGAACGGCCGCCTGAGCGGTCGTTTTTTTATCCCAGCCCGGAATAAGCTTCCGATAACACATTAGCGGCGGATTCTTTTCGATTAAACGGATCGGTATTGCCTTGCTGTTCGTTAGTCTGCTTACACACGGTGTTCTAAGTGTGCTCGGACTGCCCTTCTTTGCCGGCGTCTGGTATACCGTCGTGTTTTAGCGATTGAAGCCTTGCTCCTCTCGTGAATTTACTGGAATTGTTTGATCGCGATAAGAACTTTAAACAATTTGGCTTATAATAACAAAAGACCTGAGGGAGTGGTCCCCCAGGTCTTATTTAAGTTCATTCCTGCCTGCTAACTAACGTGTTCTTTTGAATCGGTGTTTTCAAACCAGTCGTCGAGCACTTTGCTTGACATCACACGTTTCTTGATATATTCCACCTGCTGCACAGTAAACTGAGATTCCCATTCAACCGACAGTTCCATTGAGAACTTGACGACAGTGAGGAGTTCAGACCATGCGACATAACGTTTATACCAGAAAAATTGCGGATGCTCAATCATATACGGGTACAAATCATCAAATTCAGTATGTTTGCAGTCCAGGGCGCGTTCGAAATGGTTCTTCGCTTCGGAAAGCTTCTCCAGCAAGTACTCAGCCGGAATTGGCCCGTTTTCCATAGCGATCCCTCCTCTCCAGTTACGTAACTCTATTATATCGAATATACCCGCTACAGGAAAGCATTGACGCAGAATGAAAATGTTTTCATAAATTGTACGGCATTTTTTTAGCAGTCGGCAAAATGAATTGTTCCGTTCTCCAAGGACGTGATCGTGACCAGAGACTCGGTACGGATACCCTGCTCCCGGATGGAGCGTCCACCTGCCTGAAATGCTTTCTCGACAGCAATGCCTACCCCGGTCAATACCGCACCCGAACGCTCTACAATCCTGATCAAACCGCGGGCTGCATCGCCATTGGCGATAATATCGTCAATGATTAGGATACGATCATTGGAGGTTATATATTGAGAAGACACCATAATGTCGGTCACGATCCCTTTCGTAAAGGACGGGACCCTTTCACAATACATATTCTCATCCATGGTCACGGACTTTTTGCGTCTGGCAAATACAAATGGAACACCGAGCTCGTTAGCTACAGCAAAAGCAAGCGGGATTCCTGAAGACTCTATGGTCAAAATTTTAGTCGGGGCACTCTCAACAAAACGTCGGGCAAATTCCTTGCCCATTTCTACGATTAATGCCGGGTCAACTTGATGATTCAAGATGGCGTCCAATTTAACGACTTGGTCGGAAACGACACTTCCTGCTTCTATAATACGCTCTTTCAACAGTTCCATTGCTTCTCCTCCACCTTTGAATATGTGTAAACGTACCACAAGCCAAACATAGGTTTCAAGTCCCATTTTGCAGCATTCCTGCACGAGAGCGGAAACTTTTTGACCCCTATACCAGTCTTATATAGTAAGATCTTAATTTAGGCCGTTTCATGTTCATAGAGACTTGTCTTAAATGTATACTGCATTCTATTCTGATCGTAAATTGATGTTGTCTCCATAGACCATAAAGCTTATGATAAGGATTGTCGCTTTTTACGTATTTGGCGACAGTAGGAAAGGAACGATTGCAATGAAGAAACAACTCCACAGAATCGTGCTGATCGGCTTTGCGATCGCCATCCTGCCCGCTGCGACAGGCTGTGAGACTGTACATAACCTGCAAAGTAAAGACCAATCCGGCGCTGCTGCTCCTCCGGCAGTAACTTCGAATACGAATAAACCTGCACCGGCCACACCGGTTCCCGATCGTTCGGCAGCTGTCTCCTCTAACGGGCAAGAACCTTCGGATATCGTCAAGGAGAAACCGCAAGTATCCCCGGACAAGGCTTACCGTGTTTCAAAACCCACTTTAATGGGGGCGACACTGGGTACTCCCAAAGAAGAAGTATTGAATCTCTTCGGGAAAGCCCGGAATACATTCATTATGGATGAGGACCCGCAGGCTGTAACCGTCTACGAGTATCCGGATTTCTCCATCGGATTCAACGTATTCGACCGGCTCGAATTCGTTCAGGTTCTCTCTCCTGATATTGATCCGGGCCTGAATGGACTCCAGCTTGGCGACACTATCGGGGAGGCCTTGAACGTACTCGGGAAACCGGATAACCGGACCGATTACGTCCTTGCGTACAAAGCGCTGAATACGATTCTCAAACTGGATGTAGATCCTGGAAGCGGGACGATCAAATCGATCAAACTGTTTCCGGCCAGTTAACCCGAACACAGAAAACCGTGCTGCAGCCAGCACGGTTTTTCTATGTCTGTCTTTTATATCAAATCTCGCTTTATTCCGTTTTCTTCGCTTTCTTGCGCAGGATATAGTAAATCAGAAAGCACAAGGCACCCACGATAACAAGTACCGTAACCGTAATGCCCAGGTACTTGTGGAGAGCCTGCAGCACGACTTCAAAATTTTCCCCGATAAAATGGCCCAGCGAGAGGAAAACCGTACACCAAACCAGTGCCCCTGATCCTGCAAATAAAACATAACGCAGAAGCGGAATTCCGCTAACACCCGCATAATAGCAAGTAAGGTGCCTCAATCCCGGAACGAAATAACCGAAGAAAATCGCCCACATGCCATGCTTGTGAAACCACTTCTCGGCCCGTTCCAGCTTATCCGGCTTTAAACGTATCCAGCGGCTCACTTTATATAGGAAAGGTTTGCCGAGACGTTTGCCCACCGTATAGGAAATCATCATCCCCGTCATCGTCCCCATATAAGAAACGATCCAAGAGTATGTAAAGGATAAGGGACCATTCTCCAAGGTGAGGGATCCGATAAATGTCATCAGCGTCTCATCCGGAACCGGCAGTCCGATAATGCCGGCTGCAAGCAGTGCATAAAGAGCCGGATATCCATAAGCAGATATCAGCTCAAAAACCGTTTCTTTCACTCCATAACACTCCTAACGGGATAACACCCGTACGATTCAAATTGCTGTCATGCCCGTCCCTTCTTGAACATACCTTGTACTATAAAGATACAAAGGGGGGATTCATGGCTTTGAAACCATGGGCGCAAACCGCACAGGTGGCATTTACTTATGTGGGCACTATTGTGGGTGCCGGCTTTGCCTCCGGCCAGGAAATCCTTCAATTTTTTACCCGCTACGGTACGACGGCCGCCCTCACTATCGCGCTGGCAAGTCTGTTGTTCGTATGGCTCGGGATCAAACTGATGCTGATGGCAAATGATGTTCAGGCCGAATCCTACGAAGATTTGAACAAAGTTCTATTCGGGCCAAAAGCCGGCAAATGGATCTCTTTGTTTACTATGGTCATTCTATTCGGGATCTCTTCCGTCATGCTAGCCGGCGGCGGATCCGTATTCTCCGAGCATTTGTCGATGTCTTTTCAAAGCGGACTGCTCGTGACCTTATGCTTGTCTTACATCGTGATTTCACGGGGCATCGGCGCCATAATGACGGTCAATACGATTGTGGTGCCTGTCATGATCCTTTTCAGTCTGATTCTCGTTATATACACGTCTACGCTTCCTACAGCCGGGGCATGGCTCGCGATCAAGACCGATTATTCCCCGATCCGTGTCTGGATGGCACCCCTCTTGTATACCGGATTCAACCTGGCAACCGCACAAGCCGTACTAGTTCCGCTCGGCTCCCAAATCCGGGACCGTAAAGTGCTCATCCGGGGCGGTATTACAGGCGGACTCATGATCGGACTGCTTCTGCTGGCGGCTCATTATGCACTCAGTGCGCAGATGCCCGGAATCGGACAATTCGAAATACCGATGGCCGGCATCATGACCGGGCTCGGAACACTGATTCCCTTCATCTATCTGCTCGTTATATATGGTGAAATCTTCACGACTTATTTGGGCAATGTATATGGCCTTACTCTGCAGGTACAGCAGCGAACGGGACTTAGCATCCGAATTGTCCTGCCGGCCCTGCTCGGTTTAAGTTACGTTGTCAGCCTCATCGGCTTCAAATCACTACTGACCTTCCTCTACCCGCTGTTCGGCGTAGTATGCTCGGTCTGGCTCGGTATGATGATGTGGAAAAATCGTTCCGTTTAAACAAGCAGCGACTGTATTAATACTAGTCGACTCCCCGGCTCCAATGCAATCTGTATTTGAAAAAAATTCCTGAGTCTATCTTCTATATAAGACGACTTCTTACCTGCAGAAGTTTCTGTCCGGATACAAATATCTGCTTTTTTCATCATAAAAAGACCTTTCCGTAGCTTTCGCTGAACGGAAAGGTCTTTCCTCTTCATTAAGTTCCAAACAGGGAATACCCCTGTATAAATAATAGCAATCGCCTGCTTATGCTTCTTCAGAACGGATGCTCTCAACCTGCTGCAGAGCTGCCCGGCTTGCTGCGAATGCCGCACTGCCGATCACGCCGCCGTCATCGATGAGTGCGCCGGGGTGAATCGTGAGGCGGTCCCAGTAGCCGTGGTAGACGGACTTCCGGAGCTCTTCACGCATCGGCCCCAGCAGCCGCTCGCCAGCGAGCGAAGCACCACCGCCGATGATAAGCGCATCCGGGCTGTACAAAGTGACGGCATAGGACAGGCCTCTGCCGAGCAGCTTGCCCGTATGGTTCATGATCTCGATGGCGAGGGCGTCACCCTCGTCATAGGCCCGTGAGACGTCAGCCGCCGTAACGTTCGCGGCTTCCGCTCCCGGGAACCACTCGCCAAGCACGCTCGCGCGTCCGGCGGCAAGTGCCTCCCTCGCCTGCCGGGCGAGGCCGGTTGCCGAGGCAACCGTCTCCAAGCAGCCGACCAGTCCGCAGCCGCATGGTGTGTTCTCTGCGTCGCCGACAATGATGTGCCCGATCTCGCCGGCCATAAAACCGCCGCCGTAGTAGAGCTGCCCTTCATTAACCAGGGCAGCTGCCATCCCCGTACCGAGCGTAATGCCGAGTACGTTCGCATAGCCCTGTCCTGGGCCTTTCATGGCTTCACCGAATATGTACATGCGGACATCATTATCAATAAATACCGGAACGCCGAGCCTGGCTCCCAGTATGTCGGAAACCGGCACATTGTTCCAGCGCAAGTTGCTTGCAAAGGTGCATACTCCCCGCACCGGGTCAATAAAACCAGGCGTGCCCAGACCCACTGCGCCAAGCTGCCCCCGGTCAATATTCTGTTCACGCAGAAGATCTTCAATCATAACCGCGATTCTCTCCAGGACAAAATCGCTGCCGTTTGCCGCCTCTGTAGGCTGCTTGCTCTTGGCGAGTAAATTGAATTCTTGGTCCAGCAGCCCGCATACTATATTCGTTCCTCCAAGATCTACACCGACGAAAAAGCTCATACCCGTCCGTCCTTTCCCTTATGCATCCGCATACAAAGTGGTAATGCCGTGCTGCTTCAGAACCTTCTCCATGTCAGTCCCCAGCGGGGCATCTGTGACACAAACATGCACATCCGCTATCGGGGCAATGGAAAACAAGGAGGTTTTGCCAACCTTGGTATGGTCAAACACTGCAATCGTATGCTGGGCGCGGCTCATTAACAGGCGGGCTGTCTGTGCTTCCAGCTCGGAGAAGGTCGTAATCCCCTTGTCCGCCGACACCCCGTCTACACCGAGAAACAGCTTCTCAATATTGAGATGCTCGATTGTCTTCTCAGCCAGCGGACCGCTCAGCTCAAAGGTTTTGCTGCGCATGACGCCGCCTACGACGACGACCTGAAGGCCCTCGCTGTCGGACAGCTCCATCGCGATATTCACGGCGTTCGTAACGACTGTAATCCCTTGCCGCCACTTCAATTCGCGGGCAATCAGGAAGGTCGTCGTTCCGCCGGTCAGACAGACGCTGTCGCCTTCCTCGATTAAACCGGCTGCCCGCCGTGCAATCGCTTCCTTCTCCAGCCATAGTTGCTGCTTCTTCTCGGCGAATGAAGTCTCCCGTACCGCGGATAACCCTTCAAAGAGGGCACCGCCAATGGTACGGACGATATCGCCTTTCTTCTCCAGCAGGTCCAAATCACGTCTTGCAGTCGCTTCCGAGCACTGAAATTGCTCGATGATCTCCTGAATCGTGATCCGCCCCTGCTGCTTAAGCAGCTGCATAATCTGCTGGCGCCTGAGATCTCCCTTGGAAGAAGTTGCTTCATTCATTCTGCTGTCACTCCGTCACACAAGTTAAATTTGGACGAACTGGGTCAGGTTGCGCGGATCATCCGGGTTAAGGCCCAGTTTCATGGCGCTGTAATACCCGTTGTATTGAACGGCAGGCAAATAAAGCACACTGCGGGCTTCATCGCTGATTTCCGCGCCGCCGACTTCAATAACCAGATCCGCAAAATCCGTATCATCTCCGCACTTCGCGGTGATAAGCAGGACCTGTGCCCCGTATTCTTTCATCTCACGGGCTACTTTCAGCTCGTATTCACGTGTGGATTCGGAAAGCAGCAGGCAGACAAGCGTACCGGAATCCACGATCGACTTGGGACCGTGACGGAATTCCAGGGTACCGTACGCTTCTGTCCATGTGTAGGTCATTTCCTTCAGCTTGAGACAAGCTTCAAGAGCAAGACCGCCGAGTGCGCCCAGGCCGAGATAGATCGTCTTGTTACAATCATGTGCCGCTACCCATTCTTTGATGATGGTATCCGAGGCTTTGACCAGTTCTTCGTCTAATTCTAACACAGTTTGAAGCTCTTGTAAGTATGCGTCCTGACCGGATGCCATCGCGATTGCGGCCTGCATCATGAACGTCATCGAGCTGAGCGATTTACTCATCACGGTGCTCTTCTCCTTGCCGAGCGGCGACAACAGACATTCCGTCATGCCGAACATCTTGCTCGTTTCATGTGCGGTTATTCCGCATGTATCTATGTGAGATACACCTTTTACAGATTCCAGAGCAAGAATAACTTCATGGGACTCCCCGGAGCGGGATACGCCGACAATCAGGATCTGCTTCCCTCTGGCAAGAGTGGAATCCCGGATAAGGAAGATATCGGAAGAAGGCTGGGCGGAAGCACTGCGTCCCGTCCATTTGCGGAATGTAGCCGCCATGGTGATCGATTGATAGTAGGAAGAACCCGATCCGATAAATACAACCTCATCGTATTTCTCATTACCTATATAACGGTTCACCCAGTCCGGTTGCTTCTGAAGCTGCTCCCAGGCGGCCTTTATAGCCTCCGCTTGAGCACTGATTTCTTTATAAGTAATTGGAACATTCTCGTTTGACATCTTCTATTTTCCTCCCTTATAATCAACATAATGACAGTATAAATCATTTTTTTGATCGTTTCAATCATTTTGTAGGAGGAGGTTTTCAAAAATGTCTCATTTAATTTCATCTACAGCTATGCTTCAAACTGCCCGCAAGAACGGCTACGGTATTACGGCTTTTAATGTACATACTCTTGAAATGCTCCAGGCCGTCGTCGATGCGGCCGAGGAACTGCAGGCACCGCTCATTCTGCAAACTACGGTTGGTACCGTAAAACATCTCGGGCCCGACTATATCGTTGCCGCCGCCGCTACAGCAGCCAAACGTTCTACCGTCCCCATCGCGCTTCATCTGGATCACTGTACCGATTATAATCTGCTTATCCAATGTATCCGTGAAGGTTATACTTCCGTTATGATTGATGCATCCATGCATCCATTCGAAGAAAATGTCCGCCGCACACAAGAAGTCGTTAAAGTAGCTGCCGCAGCAGGCGTTAACGTAGAAGCGGAGCTAGGCAAAGTAGGCGGCGTCGAGGACGATATCGTAGTCGCGGACGAAGACGCGCTGCTTGCCGATCCGGACGAATGCGTGAAGTTCGCAGAGCTCACCGGCGTCCCTACTCTCGCTCCGGCAATCGGTACCGCTCACGGCATTTACAAAGGGGAGCCGAACATTGCTTTCGGCAAGCTGGAACAAATTTTCGCCAAAGTCGATCTCCCGCTCGTCCTTCATGGCGGTTCCGGCATTCCTGCCGATCAGGTCAAGCGCTGTGTCGCACTGGGGATGGCCAAAATGAATGTCGCTACCGAACTTCGCATTGCTTTCTCAAATGCCATTAAGGCCGTATTCGATGCAAATCCGGAAGAAAACGATCCGCGCAAATACATGGTTCCGGCCAAAGCAGCTGTAAAAGAACTGGCGCAGGCCAAAATGCATCTGACAGGCTGCGTTGGCCGCGCCAAAGATTTCCGCTAGCCGCCAAGACAGGAGATGCTGTTGTCATGATAACGACCGTAACGCTCAACGCCGCCATCGATAAAACTTACACGGTATCCTCTTTCGAGATGAACCGCGTCTTACGGATCGGTCAAATGATTGCCGTAGCGGGCGGCAAAGGGGTGAATGTCGCCCGGGTGGCTCGCACTCTGGGTGAGCCTGTAACCGCTGCGGGCTTTGCCGCGGGATTTAACGGGCAATTCATCCGCCAGGGTCTGGATGCGGAAGGTATCGGGCATGATTTCATCGAAGTTCCGGGTGAATCCAGACTGTGTCTGACCGTACTCGATGCCCAGAACGGTACGCAGACGGAACTGCTGGAGCCCGGACCTGAGATTCCGCTTCCTAATCTGGAGGAGCTGAAGTCCAAGATTGCTTCGCTGGCGGCCGCCTCTACGCACGTATGCTTTTCCGGCAGTCTGCCGGCGGGATGCCCTGCGGATTTGTACGCAGAGCTCATCCGGCTGGCGCAGCATGCAGGTGCGTCAGCCGTGCTCGATGCGAGCGGAGATGCGCTGGCTGCCGGCCTGGAGGCAAGGCCGCTGCTCATCAAGCCTAATGAGCACGAGATCGAGCGGCTGCTCGGCAGGGCCGCTTCCTCCGACGATGACCTAGCCGTCTGCCTCCGCCAACTTATGGGCCTGGGTATCCGCCATGTCATCGTCTCGCTCGGCGGCCGGGGGGCACTGGCAGGCAGCGACGGCCATCTGCGGCGTGTGCAGCTGCCGCCAGTCGCCGCCGTTAACCCTGTCGGCAGCGGGGATGCCATGGTGGCGGGCATGGTTACCGCGATCCGCAGAGGGTACGGCGATGCCGATATGGTCCGCTTCGGTGCCGCATGCGGGAGCGCCAACGCCTTGCACGCTCAGGCAGGCGCTGTGACGATGGAAGAGGTCGAGCGGCTGTACCGCGAGATCCGTGTCACCGACTATTAGATCATAGACGTTTCCCCTGTTCGATCCATATAGAATTTGATCCATATAGGAATAGAAGAAAAAACAAAAACCTTCCGGTCCCGCGCATGCGGTGAACGGAAGGTTTTTGCTGTCTCATTGGGCTGAGTTACGAGTCACTCATAGAAGTATTGATCAAGAATTGATCTGATTTTAAAAACAATTTGGTAAACTTCCGGACTTTTATGCGGCTTTTATGAAGCGTTTATAGTTGGATGACATGCGCAGCCGGTGAAGTGCTTACTGCGGATTCGCAAACATGCTCATGACAGGTAAAAAGAAGAATTTGGCGTCCCGCGCTCATCCCTTCCAATAATCGAAGGGCTCCCTCCATGCGCTGACGGTCAAAATTTACGAAAATATCATCGAACACAAGCGGCAAAACCACTTTACCTGCAAACTCCCCGACCAGCGCAAAGCGCATAGCCAAGTACAGCTGCTCCGCCGTGCCACGGCTCAGCTTGCCCGTGTCCACCTGCCGCCCGTCCGCCCGCACCGCATACAGTTTCTGCTGTCCGAGGGGTGCCGTCACACGGATGAAGCGGCCGCCGGTCATCTCGGCGAAGCTCGCGGACGCGCGCTGCAGCACGCCCGGCTGGCGCTCGCTCTCGCAGCGTTCGCGTGTCCGCTTCACAAGCAGCGAAGCCAGAGCCAGCACGGCATACCTGCCGCCAAGCTCACGGACTTCCGCAAGCTGCTCCTCACAGCGCTGGAGATGGAAGGCCTGCTCGCCGCCGCCTTCCAGCTTCTCGAGCTCGCCTGCAAGCCGTCCGCGGCGGTCCCGCAGGGTGTTGCCCTCCGCCTCCAGCGCAGCCGCCCGTGCGGACAGCTCCGCCTCGCTTGCCGCCAGGCTGTCCCTATCGGCAGCGGACAGCGCTTCGCTTAGCTGCGCTCGGCTTGCTGCACCGGCATGCGCATCCACCGCACCGGCGAGCAGCTTAGCCTCCGCGGCCAGCTCCGCCCTGCGCGTCTGACGCACAGCTTCCCGGCGAAGCGCTTCTTCGCCGTCCGCATGTGCCTCGCGCAGCAGCGATTGCAAGCGCCCGCGGACCCGCTGCGCCTGCTCGGCCGCAGCCGTCTCGAGCCGCGCAGCCTCCGCCGCCTGAGCGGCCAAGCGCTCACGCTCAGCGATCAGCTCCCGCTGCTCCGCCATCTGCTCGGCACGGCGCTTGAGGCCGAGCAGCGGATCGGCAGCCCCGGCTTCGCCAAGGAGCCGCCTTGCCCGCTCCTCGAAAGCCGCTGCCGCTTGCTTCAGCGCTGCCAGCTTGGCGGAATGAGCGGTAATCCGCTGCTGCAGATCGTGACCGCGGCTGATCAGTTGCAGCGAGTCAAACGCCGCTTCCGGGGACAGATGCGGCCTCAGCTTCCGCTCAAGCAGCCAGCGGCTCCACCGCTCCTGGTCGGCGGAAGCGCGTTCCTCGAGCTCCCGGCTGCGCTCCGCCAGCAGAGTCTCTTGACGCTGAGCTGCCTGCAGCTCCTGCTTGAGATCCTCGAGCTTGGCGCGGCGGCGCTCCATTTCGGCCCGGTTCTGGGCCCATAAGTCTGTGCCCGTCTGCCAGCTCTCCAGCTCTGTCTGGAGCCAGCGGCGGGTATCGGTCCAGGATGGAAGGGCAGCTTCTCTCGCGGCGGGCACTGACGTAGCAGCGGCAGGCTGATTATGTCCATCAGCCGACCCGGCCGCTTCCATCCGGGAATAGCCCGCTGCCGCCTCTTGTCCGGCCGCCGAGCCTCTGCTCCGGGAGCCGAGCAAGAGGCCGAGTGCTTCCTGAAGCCGGGACTGCAGAGCGGCAATATGGATCTGCGCTGCCTCATCTGCCGCAGACGCAGCCTCATCCGTATAACGGGTAGAACTGCTCAGCCGGGAAAGCTCTGCATCAGAGCGGAGCTTGTTCACGCCTCTTCGCGGCCGCCGGGACGCGTGTGCCGCCTCGGCAGTTCCATCCGAGCGTTCAGCACCCCGTTCTTGCGGTTTCTTCCGGCCCCGCAGCAGCCAGATAGTAGCGGCTGCGAGCAGAGCAAAGATCACTGCTGCTGCGGCATATTGCCCCAGCAGCACCATCGCTGCCGGCAGAAGTACCGTCATCGCTGCTGCTGCCGAAGTAAAACGGCGCTGCAGGGAGGCCGATTCGCTGCTGCGCTCTGCGGAGAGTCTCCGGAGCTCTTCCTCCCGCCGATTCTCTTCCTCGCGTATCCGGAACCTTTGCTCCGCTTCCCCCTGCAGCAGCTTCCACTGCGCATAATCTGCCGCCATTCTGCGGAGAAGAGCCGCCTCTTCCGCGGTTCTTGCTCCCGGATTCTCTTCTCGCAGACCTGAAAGCCTCAGCCACTCACTCCATTCAAGCTGCTTGTCCGCCAGCTCGCGGCCGAGATCTTCCCGCCTGTTAAACAGGCGGCTTCGTTCCGCGTCAAGAAGTCGGCGCTCCCCGTCCCACTTCCCAAAAGCTTCTTTGGACGCACGGATCTCTTCCTTCATTCCAACGGACACCGGGAAGTTCCGCAGGTCGGCCTCAGTCCAGTCTTCGTCCAGTTCCCGCAATAGAGCCTCCAGCTCGCTGCGGTGGTGATTCCTTTCTGTCTCCAGCTCAATCACCGCGCGCAGACCTGCACGGTATTCGGCGGCTCCTTCCTGCAGGGAACTGAGCTCGGCGGCCCCTTCCAGCAGTTCCGGAACGGCCTGCAAGCTCTGCATACGCCTGCTGAATTCCCGCATTCTCTCCTGCTGTGTTCTCTGGCCGTCTTCCAGTGCATCCAGCTCCTGCCGAAGCGTTTCGTAACGCGTTACCGCCTCGACGGGAAAGTCCGGAATCTCCGGCAATCCGTCCATTTCTTCAACTGCCAGGCGCAATTTCTGCCACGGTTCATAGGCATGCAGACATCGGCTCATCCAATCCAGTTGAACCAAGACCTCCCTGCGCTCCCGCTCCGTACTCTCCAGCCGGTTCTCAAGCCCGCGCATTTCTTCTAGCGCCTCTTCGTACCGGGCGATTTCATCCCGGGTGCGGAGTCTGCCGGCACGAAGCTCCTCGTAAGCGCGTATGCTCCGGTTAAGTTCCTGGTTGCGTCCCCGCGGCTTATAGACCGTATCTGCACGGGCCGAGAGCTTACGCTCAGCTTCCACAACCGTGCTTCCGCTGACTCCGAAGCCTGCTCCGTACAGGTATCCTCCGATTTCGTCACTCTGCAGCGTCCTGAGCTCCTGCAGCTCTCCCAGACCGAAGGCAAACAGGCTGCGGAACAGTTCGACGGACAAGCCCCCAAGCAGGCCGCGAAGCAATTCTTCCCCGCCGCTCGTACCGTCGAATAGCGTAACCTTCACGCTCCCGGCAGCGGGAGAACGCCCCGGACCGCCGGATTCGGCGTATCTTTCCACCAGAATGCTCCGTCCCATCTCATCTTCGAGCACGAGAGATCCGCCGTGAGGTCCCCCTCCCTCAGGCTCATATCTTTCGGCTGCCTGAGCTCTCGTAGGAAAGCCGAAGAGGACTGCCCGGATAAAACCGAGCAGCGTACTTTTCCCCGCTTCATTGGGCCCGTACAGAACATTCACCTGCGGATGCAAACGATACACCCGCTCGTGCAGCGCACCGAATCCTCGGATACGAATCTCTGTAATGATCATCGCTCCCGCCCCCCGCCAGCCACCAGCAGATCGAGAGCCAGCTCTCGCGCAGCGCGCAGCCATTCTTGAAGTTCATCCTCTGCCGCTCTGCCGCCGAAGAGCTTCGCCGCTCCCGGCTGTGACATCAGCGGATGAAGTGCTTCCGCCGCAAAGGCTTCCAGCTTCTTTTCATCCCCTGCCAATTCTTCGGTCAGCCGGAGAAGATCGCCCATGAAGCTTTCTTCTGCCAGCAGCTGATCCAGATCCAGATCTTGTCCCGTATGGGATTCTATGGACTCCACCCAGACAAAGGGCGGGTGACTCTCCTGCCCGTTCCCTCTGCGAACAGAAGATGTCTCGCCGGCCCCATACCCCTCCCGGTATTTATCCTCCGAATAGCCGGACTGCTCCTGTTCACGGTCCGAACCCGTGCTGAGAGAGCCCGCCCCATATTTAATCGCTTCACTATCCCTGAGCTCACGCACTAGATCCGTAAGCGTACTTCCGCTCTGAAGCCGCAAATGCAAAGGTCCCCGTCCGGTCAATGTAAGCCTCACAATTACAGGCCTGCCTCCGGCCCCGGCCCGAAGCTCGTCCAGCAGGCCATGAAGACCCTCATGGAGCTCCTGTTCGGTTGTTATCCCCTCAATGGAAAAAACAGCCTGTTCCCACCGGACAGCATCCAGCGTATGAAAGGCCAGTTGGGTGCAGCCGTGTTCATCGACACGAACGATATAACAGCCCCGTTCCCCGCATTCCCGTATACTGCGTCCTTGAATGTTACCGGGATATACAGCCAGAGGCCGCTCATTCAGCACTTCTCTTGTGTGGATATGGCCCAGTGCCCAATAATCGATTCCTCTGCCGAGAAGATCCTGCCTGCTGCAGGGCGCATAATTATCAAAGCCCGGATTCCCGTCTACATTCGTATGAAGTAAAGCAATCTGGTACACCGAAGTGTCCTTGCCGTTGAATCTCAGCGCATAGTTATCCAGGACGGCAGCTGTCGGATAAGAGATGCCATGTACGTGGGCAATCGTGCCGCGATCTTCTTTGAATACCGGCACCGTCTCCACAGTTCCGCCGGCAGCATACACATGAACCGATGAAGGCCAATCAAGCCGGGCTGCCCGTCCATCTGCCGGATCATGATTCCCGTGGATAACAAAGGACGGAATGCCCGCCTTGTCCAGCTCCGCCAATGCACTGCGAAAACGCAGCTGGGCACGCAGCGAGCGGTCCGCGGTGTCGTAGATATCGCCACTAAAGACTACGAAATCGACATTCTCCAGAATTGCCAGACGTACAAGCCTGCCAAGCGCAGTAAAAGTCGATTCACGAATCACTTCACGAATCGGACCTGGAACGGTATGCATGCCTTTGAATGCACTGTCCAAATGTAGGTCGGCCGCATGCATAAATTTTAGCGGTTTCATTCCTTCCCCTCCCCTTTCGGAGGAATGCATGATGACGGTACTCTCATTGTTCATACCTCTCGTATACACTGCGCAGCTGCCGCATCACTCGGTTGAGTGAATACGATTTGCGCGCCTTATCGGATGCAGCTCTTGCCAGCTGGTACCGGTAAGACGGATCGACAACCACCTTCTCCAGGGCAATGCTGAGTCCGACCGCATCTCCCGGCTCCACTAACAGCCCGTTGCGTCCGTTCTCGATCTGTTCGGCAATTCCGCCAACATTTGTCCCGACGAGCGCAAGCAGGCACAGGGCCGCTTCAGCGAATACGGAGCCGAATGCCTCCGCTTTTGAAGGAAGCACGAAGATGTCGAAGAAAGGCATGAACTCCTCCGGATGCAGCATATACCCGTAGAAAATGATCTCCTCATATAAATTCAATTCCCGGGCCAGCTCCTCCAGCTCTGTACGCGACGGGCCGTCCCCGATAATATGCAGAACGAACGGATGACCGCGTTCCTTTAATTTGGCGCACGCCTCCAGAAGGGTCTCCAGTCCTTTGGCCGGTACGAGACGGCAGACCGTAATGAGCTGCGCGACCTCGTTCTCATGAGAAATAGGACGAAAACGCTTCTCGTCGTAGCCGTTCGGAATTACGCCTACCCGTTCGGGATCTTGAATGAACTCACTTATGTACTGCTTAAACGAATTCGAGACGGTCAGAATTTGATCCAGCTTGGACTCCAGTTCTCCATAAATAGAGGTTAAGAAGAGCTGTTCCGGTCCTCCATCTGCGATTTTTCCGTTGAGGAGAAGCTCGCGCTCATAACTGGAGTGGATGGTCACAATTACCGGCGTATCCGGAAAAACTTCCTTCATAGCCAATGCGGCAATCGGATGATGGGCATGAATAAGATCATATTTTTTGCGGATACGGAGCTTTGTCCACCAGATGTAGTCTTTATAAGTTTGTACATATTTATCGATAATTGGATTTTCTCCGTAACGGGACAAGTCGAAAGTCGTAAAGCCCACCGGCTCTGTCCCTTTGCCTCTTACACGCTTAGGGAGCGAGAACAATTCCATCTCCCAGCCTCTTTTATTGAATTTTTCCGTCGTATAAGGAACCATGGAAGAAACTCCGCCCGGCTGGTCCGGAGGAAAAAATAACGCTTGCAAAATATTCATTGATGCACACTCCTGCTCCTATTGCGGCCTTTTCTGTGCAGCTGTAGCTTCTATCATGATACGCTGGACCTCTTCTTATTGTACCTGCTGCAGGATCAATAGAAAAGGGAACACCATCTGCTGAACGTATAGACTTATCAACGGAATGTAACATTTTGGAAAGAAGCCTATTTTGCTGCAATTAGGTTTTTGCTATAATGAGAGCAGCTGGAAATACGAACGTACATTTGACTTTTTCCGTTATCTGGAACGGATTAAACCGGAGGAATGTTAATCTTGTGGAATGCGCCGATTGAAGTATGGGGGCCCGATACCGCCACCTCTATGATCCTTGTGATTCTAGCTCTTATGCTGTTTATTTCTGGAAGACTCTACTATACCCGTCGTAAAAAAGCTTATTTTTCTATGACGCTCTCCATCATTCTCATGCTGGTCCATAATATGCTGCGGCTTTACTGGCAAGCAACCGGAGGATTGAACGATCTGACGGGATTCATCGACGACCTTCTGCAGGCGGTATCTTTCGTCATGGTTAATCTGGGCATTTATCAGCTCTATAATCCGACTAAAAGACGCCAGTATATTTATTTCTACGGGCTCATTGTTCTGGCACTTGGCGTGTCCGTCTTTCATTTCTATCCCACAACGGACGGCAATGCGCAGCAGGCAGCCTTACTTGCCGATCTGCCTATCAACCTCTATATGTTCGTCTTAATCTTTCTGTGCGCCTATATGATCACACCGATGGTCGGGCAGCAGGGCAAATTTCAAACGATCATGACCATCTTCTTCGCCAAGCAGACGGCTCATACCATTAACACCTACATGTTCGCAGGTGAACATAAGTGGCTGACGCTTGCGGAATGGTTTCTCCCCATCGGGTACATATGCATTCTTTTTCTTCTTTTGTTTGACCGTATTGTTGAACTTATGCAGGCGATCTACCAATCCTCCATTACTGACGGACTAACTAAAGTATACAACCGCAAATATTTTGACAAGCGGGTTGCCCAGTATATCCGGCTCAATAAGAAAGTAGCCGTTCTGTTCAGCGACATCGACAATTTCAAGAAACTTAATGATACCAAAGGACATCATATGGGGGATGAGATGCTCAAGCAGGTCGCGCTCATCATGCAACAGGAAGCGGAGGACAGCGGAATCGTGGGACGCTATGGCGGAGAAGAGCTTGTCGTGCTTATCACAGATCCTGACACTTCGCCGGCTAAGCTGGCCGAGAATATACGCAGACGCATTGAGGAAGAGACTATTGTGACCGTCAGCATGGGATACAGCAGCTTCAAGAAGGGCAGTACTGCGCAGCAGCTCGTTAAGCAGGCGGATGAAGCCATGTACAAAGCCAAAACAACCGGCAAGAACAAGGTCGTCCGTTTTGGAGCCTAATAAACAGCGTACATAGAAGATCAATGGACACGGCTCTAAAAAGAATCACTACATAAGAAAAGCGATGCAGGCTGTCCCGGCCCGCATCGCTTTTTATCATTATTGAATAGTAAACAGCTCTTCAACCGGTTTACCGAGAACGCTGCTGAGGCGCTTGGCAGCGCCGGGGCCGATCGATTTCATCGATCTCTCAACCAGCGAGATATAGGCATGGCTAAGCCCCGTTTGTCTGGCTAATTCTCTTTGAGTCAAGCCCAGCAGCATTCTTCTACGAATAAGTTCCTCCGATTTAGCGGTAATTCGCACAGCGTCCCCTCTTTTCCACTTCCTAATAAATTCCATTCTATCATTTTATTTCACTGTTGCAAACACATAAATTTACTATAGAAATCAAAGATCTTGTCCTGCTTCTTTCCCTTTAACAATTGAAAAACCTTATTTTCCCTGCTATGATAAATTTGTTAACTAATGTTTACCAGATCGCAGGTGTTTTCTTATGTTTTTCTATGATAAACTCAGAGATCTCCGCAAGCTTAAAGGATACACAATCCGCGAACTAGCTGACCGCTCAGGTGTATCCGCTGGCTATATTTCACAACTCGAGAACGGGAATCGCAATGCACCTTCCCCGGATGTATTAATGAAACTGTCTGAAGGACTTAACATTCCTTATGCGGATTTAATGAAGATTGCCGGCTATCTCGAAGCTCCGGAGGCTAAGGAGCTCTTATCGAGGACTCCTGTTAATCTGCGGAGATTTCTACACGACAATGATCTTATTTTTGATGGTATCCGACTGACCGATGTGGACAAGGAATGGATGGAGCGTATGCTCAGTGCTTTGTTCTGGAAACAACGGAACAGACCGTCCGATTCCGAATCGGACTCTTAGACCTCATGCAATCCTGCATAGCTGCTTAACATGAACAATCCCTCTGCAACGGATCAACGTATCCAACTCCAGAGGGATTGTCTAATTACAAGCATAAAAAGGCCCTTGCTGTCTGTCAAAGGGGACGGCTGTTTGTATGCGCTATGTTGACATTCTATCATTTTATTTCACTGATGGAAACAAACGAATTTACTTTTGCAATCATTATTCCGGTTCTGCTTCCTTCCGTTAACCAATTGAAAAACCTTATTTTCCCTGATATGATAAAAATGTTAACTAATGTTTACCAGATCGCAGGTGCTTGCCTATGTTTTTCTATGATAAACTCAGAGATCTCCGCAAACTTAAAGGGTACACGATTCGTGAATTGGCGGACCGCTCAGGCGTTTCAGCCGGTTATATTTCGCAGTTGGAGAACGGAAACCGTAATGTCCCCTCTCCCGAGGTGTTAATGAAGCTGTCCGAAGGCCTTAATATTCCTTATGCGGATCTAATGACGATCGCAGGTTACCTGGAATCTCCGGATGCTGAGGTGCTCTTACCCAAGACGCCCGTTAATCTGCGGAGATTTCTGCATGACAATGATCTTATATTTGACGGTATCGAACTGACCGATATGGATAAGGAATGGATTGAGCGTATGCTCAGCGCCTTGTTCTGGAAAGAACGTAACAAACCATCCGATTCCGAATCTGGTTCTTAGACTTAAGCAATGCTGCATAACGGCTGGACATGATCAATCCCTCTGGGCGGATTTAACGTATCCGTATACAGAGGGATTGTCTCATTATAGGTACAAAAAATACCCCTTCTATCTGGAAGGGGCTGGCCTGTTTGTATGTGCAATGTTGGCGTGGATTTCTTGAATCCGTTCGTTCTCCTGACGCAAACGATCTTCTATCCTCTGTGTCAGCTGTGCGATTTGGTCCCCTACAGAATCCGGAACTTCTACCTCAGGCAGCGATTTGATCACATACAGCAGACACTGCAGCGTCTCTTCCATCAAATCTTTCTTACGTGCGGTAAGAACTACCTCCGCGAGGAAGATAAGATGTGTCAATTCATTTTGCAGGACACTCATATACGTTCCACTTCCTTCCACTTCGATTATGACTGAAAATGTCGAATGTGGAAAGTTGGTCTTGACATTTTTAACTGTAATATTTAATATGATAGATATAAGTAACTTAAATAGTTACAGTTTTTCTTTTTATAAAACGCCTCCCCGTTAACTTCGGTTAACGCCTATAAGGCATAAGTGCCGCATAGGTTAAGGAGCTTTTTAGATAAATAATATCGATAAACGGAGGGATACCTATGTCTTTGATTACAATTAACGATCAGAATTTCCAGGAAACACTCGCCGGCAACGACCTTGTACTTGTCGACTTCTGGGCACCTTGGTGCGGTCCTTGCAAAATGCAGAGCCCTATTCTGGATGAATTGAATGCTGAAGCCGGAGAAGCTGTCACCATCGCTAAAATGAACGTGGACGACAACCCGGAAACACCGTCTAAATTCGGAGTTATGAGCATCCCTACTTTGAAATTGTTTAAGAACGGTACGGAAGTGAAATCGTTTGTAGGTGTGCAATCTATACAGACACTCAAAGCACTCGTAAACGAGCACAAATAAATAATGAAATAAAATGAATGCACCAATCAAAAGAAGCAAGGGTCTCTTCATGACCCTTGCTTCTTGTTTATGCAGTTAATGGTGAACCGGGATGTTCTCGAACATAATTTCATCGATCAGCTTATTCCGGTACAGCATCGAAATATGCAAGGAATCATATTCCTGCTCTTTATCCAGCTCCTCCATCAGCAGCCCGGCAATCACTTGACGCTCCCGCGAATTATCGGTCTGACTAAAGTCGATAAATCCTGTACAATCGGCTTCGCTGACATCAATCGTGGCAATTCCCACCGGAAGCCCGCCATACTCCTGATCGTATATTTCATAGGTCAGTGTATCCCCATCATCGCGAGATAAGATGACAGAGAACTCATCCCCTTCCGCATCCAGCTCATCCGCATCGAATTCTTCCAGCGAAATTTCGAGCGTGTCTACAATTTCTCCGTCGAACCGGCTGTGGAACAGGAAATTCTCCGTCTCCTCCTCCTGGAAATCGGCTACGATCAGATTGGAGGCCAGCTCCATCTCCTCTTCCAGAGGATCGAAGACCCAATCCAGCATACATACGGCTTCTGTACCGTAAATCCGGCATGAGGCCTCCGCCACAAGGCGCGAACCCGGATCAAACAACTGATAGCGGACTCGGCCCCGGTTTTCTTCTATAAGTACCAGTTCATAGTCAGGCTCGGCATCGTAGGCGGCTGCATGGTCTTTTTCCACCATACTAAGGTCTTCCAGCCCGTCTTGTTCATAATCTTCATATTCTAAATCATCCCGGGTCCATTCGAGTTCCGTTTCATCGTCCGTATAAGCGGCTTCCGTATCCGAGTCATTCTCCGGTGTACCGATAATCAAGTCGTAACTGCCATAAGTCAGTACAATATCACATTCGCGGATATTGAGGGCATCTACCTGCCACTGGATATAATCACGCATAAAAATATCCACTTCGTGCTTATCCTCAGGCGTTAGCTCCACATCTTCAAGCTGAATACCCCCGGCCATCCGCTCCCCTTCACGGTAAACCAAACTGATAATTCCGGCAAAACGGCCGTCAACCAATATTTCCGTAACTTCTCCGCCCGCCGTTTTCAAGTCGGGTCTTAGTACAATATGGGCCATTCGCTCTGCCTCCCTTATCGGTATTCCCGGACGATGAAAGCCAACGTGCCCGGCTTTTCCCGGATCATTGTCAGTAAGTAGAATATCCCGTTCACCGGGAATATATGTGATGACTTCCAATCCGTTTAGACCGCAAGTACATGCAGGGACATCTTAGCTTCAATTAAAAAAAGCTCCTCCACGAAAACATGGAGAAGCCTTGGGTCGTGCAATCTTAACCGGAAACCGGAGTTTCTTCCTCTTCAACAACATGAAACCGCTGCGGCAGAAACAAACTGAGTAGAACGCTTGCCGCCGCAATGATAAGCAGAGACATGAAAATCCGCTCCAATCCGAACGCAAACAGCTCTGTAACTCCTGCTGCGGACTCGGGAGGTATTGTCGCACGACCTTCCGCTCCTATCACCTTGTTGAGATCAAGACCGCCCACCGTATCGGGATGAGCCGCCTGATATTTGTGCAAGGCATTGTTATACAGCATCCCAAAAACAGCAATACCGAGCGTCTGGCCGAGCGTACGGATGAACGTATGCGAAGACATCGCGACCCCTCGCATACGCCAGCCGACGGCAGACTGCATCGTAATGGTATAGGCTGTGAAGCATAGCCCGAAGCCGATTCCGAACAGTGCGGTGTAGAAGATCAGCATCCAGGACGGAGTAGCAGGCGTCATGAATGCAAGGGCGACAGAACCCAGAGAAATAGCGGCCACACCGATTAGAACTGTGGTGCGGACGCCCAGTTTCACGAACTTCCGGCCCGCGTAAGCCGCGCCGGCTGTCCAGCACAGGGAAAGCGGGACCAGGGCGAGCCCGGAGCCTGTCGCTCCCTCCCCGTTTACGCTTTGTACCCACAGGGGCAAGTAGATCGTGACGGCAACCAGCAGCCCGCTCAGCAGGAAGCCTGCCGAGTTAATCAGCGTCAGCAGCTTGTCCTTAAACAAGTCAAGCGGCAGCATGGGCTCGGGGGATTTTTTCTCAACCGCAATAAAGATAACAAGAAAAACAGCCGAAATAACGAACAGACCTACAATCACCGGCGAATTCCAGGCATACTGGCTGCCGCCGCTGAGCAAAGCATAGATGAGCGCGGTCGTAAAGACCGTGAAACTGAGAATCCCCGGATAATCAATCGGACGTTTCGTTCTTACCTTGCTTTCATGCAGATAAGCGGAAATCAGTACAATCGAGACTATCCCGAAAGGAATGTTAAAATAAAAAATCCAGCGCCAGGAAACGTAATCCACCATCAGGCCGCCTGCCAGTGGACCCAGAATTCCGGACAATCCCCAGATTCCGCTGATCCAGCCTTGAATTTTGGCACGCTCCTCGAAAGAATAAATATCTCCGACAATAATCATGGTAACCGGCAGAATGGCGCCGGCGCCAATGCCTTGCAGGGCACGGTACACAATCATCTGCTCCATCGTCTGCGCAATACCGCACAACATAGAACCGATAAGAAAAAGCCCTGTCCCGATAACGAAAATTTTCTTGCGCCCGTACAAGTCGGACAATTTGCCGAAAATCGGCGTGGTTACGGCAGTGGTAAGCAGGTAAATTGATACGACCCAGCTCATAAGATCCATCCCGCCTAAATCACCGACAATACGAGGGATCGCTGTGGACACGATTGTGCCTTCTATCGAAGACAAGAATGTTACGACCATGATGGCAAGCAGAACTTTGGTTTTATGGGTGTCACCAGACTGAACCATTGGCAGCACCGCCTTTCTTAATTAGACTCTATTTTTCATTTCTTCTCAGCCGTTTAAAATGTGTTTCTCCAATGCCTCAGCTACGCCGTCTTCATTATTGGATGCCGTGCTGTCATCCGCTTGTTCGAGTACTCCGGCAGGCGAATTCGCCATGGCAATCCCAAGACCCGCAAAAGAAAGCATTTCTATATCATTGTAATAATTGCCGATGGCCAGAACGTGTTCCGGATGGACCTGCAGCTGAGCGCACAAACGGCGAAGCGCATTGCCTTTGGTAGCTTGTTCATGCATGACATCGATAAAATGTTCCCCGCTGCGGATCATTCTCAGTTCACCATACAATCCCGAAAGGCTCCAATCCTTTTCTACCGCATCCATCACGGCAGGGTCTGCGCTGTACAAAGTAAATTTCACAAGCGATACTTCAAGAGCCGTCACATCCTCCACAAGATGCGGGGTCACAAAAAACTTCTTATACATCGCCTGCTCCACCTCGGACCAGCGCTCCACATACATATCAAACGGCGCGCACACATCAAAATGCACCCCATGCTTGCGGCAGTAATCAATCATTTCCGCGATCTGCGCAACCGGGAATGCATATTGATGCAGAAGCTCCAGCCCGGGAGTTTGAATCGTAGCTCCGCCGTTATGGGTAATAACGGTTCCTTCCAAACCCAGCTCATCCAGAACCGGAATTGCACTTGCCGGACCTCTTCCGGTGCAGAGGACGATCCGGCCTCCTTGTTCATGTACAGCCCTTACCGCATTCCGGGTACGTTCCGTTAATAAATAATCATCGTTCAGCAGGGTGCCGTCGACGTCGAGAGCAATTAATTGATAAGCCATGCTGCCGGCTCCCTTCTCCATTCGTTTATAGGTCGTAGGCTGCCTGTCCCTGTAAGATTCATCTTCCAAGGACACATTCCACGACAGATATAGCAAGACTAGCTTTCTTTCTTTCTTTCTTACTTAATTTCTTTCATACTTACTGCCCGTTCCGTAATTTTTGAGCAAAGACAGCTCGGCTTCCGATAATTCCCGGTAATCTCCAAGCCCAAGCAGGGGATCGAGTACCAGGGGGCCCATCGAAATCCGCTTCAGATAAACGACTCGTTTACCGACTGCCTGAAACATACGTTTCACTTGATGGAACTTACCTTCATGAATCGTTAACTCAATATGCGTCATCGGCGTTTCCCCGGCCGTCCCGGCGGATAGGATGCGCAGTTCAGCCGGTAGCGTGATATAGCCGTCGTCAAACTCCACCCCCGCCGCGAATGCCTGTCGGTCACTCTCTCCAACCATTCCTTCTACATGGGCAAAATAGGTTTTCGGAACATGTTTGCGCGGGGAGAGAAGATTATGGGCCAGCTTACCGTCGTTGGTAAGGAGTAGAAGCCCTTCCGTATCTTTGTCCAGCCGCCCTACCGGAAAAATATCGAAAGGCGCGTATTCCTTGCCGAGCAGATCGATCACAGTCCGGTCCCGGTTATCCTCCGTTGCCGATACGACACCCTGCGGCTTGTTGAGCAGCAGATAAACAAACTCCCTGTACCGTATCTCTTCACCGTTAACGGTGATGCGGTCCCCCTCGGGGTCAACCTGTAATCCGCTGTCCTTCGCGAGTGCACCATTGACTTTAATAGCTCCCTGCTTCACTAGCTTCTTGAGTTCGGAGCGGGTTCCGCATCCCATATGAGACAATAATTTGTCGAGCCGTATCGTTGTGCGTTTCACTAATTCGTTCCACCTCCTCGATTTCTTATTCTATCCATAATAAAAGCCCTCTTTCCCCAGGCATCAGGGATAGGGCAGGTGTCGGGACAACCTATTCGCACGACTCAATTACCCGTATTATAGTACATTCCTCCGATTCTTGCACACGCAGCTTTCGTCAATCTTTTCATTTTTTCACGAAATGCTCACTTTTTCTGGCACAACAAGCAGGATTCTGACAACTGCATCCAGAAGTAAATAAAGTAATTCTGATCATTTCAAGAGGGGTGTATTATGAAAAAGTTAGGCATTTATCTGGGGATTATCATTATCCTCTTTGCCGGGATTTTCGTGTTAACAAAGCAATCCAATAAAGGCAACGACGAAGCCGCGAACAAACTTTACGGTGTACCGGCTTCCAAACTTCAACCCGCTACCCGCGACATACTTGAAGATCCTAATTATCAGAATCTGATCAAACCGGCAGAATTAGACAAACGGATCGCTGACAAAGAAAGCTTCTTCCTGTATTTCTACGGCGCGGATTGTCCGCACTGTAAAGTAACCACGCCGGTGCTGGTTCCTTTGCAGAAGGAACTCGGTGTAGATGTGAAGCAGTTCAACCTTCTGGAATTCAAAGAAGGCTGGCAGAAATACAACATCGAGTACACACCTACACTCGTCTATTACAAAGATGGCGTTCAGGTAGACAAGATGGTAGGCGGCGTACCCGAGAATGGGGCCACGGAAGGCAACACTCCTGAGAAATTCAAAGAGTTCTTCAACAAGTATAAGAGCAAGTAATCTAAACCGGATAGTAGAGAGCGGGATAGAGACTCAGCATAGCGTCTGAGTCTCTATCCTTTTTTATGTTCAGCAGCGTTTGCACTCTCTCCTTCTGGCACAGGAACGGTCTCACAAGGGACGGAAAATTAGTCCATGCACGTACAGCATTTCAAAATCTCCTGCTTCATCCTATTATTAATCTTCCCTGTTCCCATTCGTTCTCATTCTCACCTCTGCCCCCACAAACCAAGAGCGGCAAACCACGCATGGTCCGCCGCTCCGCTTCTATGTTCAATCCGCTTTTTGAATCAGTTCCACTCTGTTACCGAATGGATCCCGGAATTCAAACCGTTCATAGCCGGGAATCGGGACGGCATCCAGTACCTCGATACCGGCTTCGGCAAGCTTGCACTCTGCTTCCGCGATATCCTCCACCTGATAGGCAAGATGCGCCTTAGTCCGCATACGGTCCACTCCGTTCTCTGTGCCGATATGAATCTGCCGGTCACCTGCCGTGACCCAGAAACCGCCCCGTCCGGCCAAAGCGGCCGGTTTCGCGATCTCTTCAAGCCCCAGAACGCCGCAATAAAACTGCTTCGCCTGCTCTTCCTGATTCGGAGGAATTGTAATTTGAGCGTGATGAAGACCAATAATCATAGTTCCACACTCCCGATCGTGTTAGTCATACTTAAGCTAACTCTCTGAGTTGTGCCGTTCCCGGATGATCATTTCAAGCTGCCGGTCCGTATAATGGATGTCAAGGGGATAAGGCTCAAACGGCTGTGTCTGTATGCTGCGCAGCCGCCGCAGGTATAGGCGCGCGTCTGCTAATAGGATACCAAGTTCTATGCCCAGTATCTGCTCTTTGTAAGGTTCCAGCTTATAGATCCCCGCTTCCAGCAGCTTAACTGCTCCCCTTACATTCCCGTTGCCATGGTGGTACAGAGCGACTGCGATTTGCAGCAAACCCTGATAATAAGGATTACGGCCTTCCTCCAGCCAGAGCTTCTCCAGTACTTCGTGGCATTCATAATAATCCCGGCTGATATTAAATTCGTACAAAAAGGCAGTGTATAGAGGATCGTAAACATGCATCGCTAACTCCCCCTTGCAATCGGCGGCAAAACCGGCGCGGGTCATTGTCAAACCTGAGGAGACCTCTTCGTCACGGAGAAAATAATATCCGCCCTAGCGCCCGCCCTTCTTGGCACGGGCAATCGCTTCCTCGATTTCTTCCTTAAGGGCTCTGAGCGCTCTTGTGTCCTCTTTTTCCCATATCTCATTAAACCGCATTTGAAATTGCACGGCCTCACGGACCCGGTGGTAAAAGTACAGCATTTGAATACAGTTCAGTACAACCGTTACGAGGCTGGAGTGATCCTCAAACAGCTTCTGTGCTTCTACAATTTCACCCCGTATATTCGACATCTCCTGGTCGAGTACGTAGGCGGCTTCCGCCGCTCTGCTGAGCCGGATCCGGACTTCATCAGGCAGCATACTTTCCTTGTATTTATAATTTAAAGAATGCTCGATCGTTGCCCAGAAATTCATCGCCAGTGTTCGCAGCTGAATCTCGGCAAGCACCTTTTTCATACCAAGCGACGTTTGTACCGGATACTCAATAATGATATGGAAGCTCCGGTAGCCGCTTTCCTTCTTATTGGCGACATAATCCTTCTCATATAAGACGGTCATATCTTTACGCTGATGTATCAGCTCACGGAGTGTTTCAATATCTTCCACAAACTGGCACATGATGCGGATTCCCGCGATATCTTCGATACCGGTCTCCAAATCGTCCATAGACACATTTAATTTTTTGGCTTTTTCGAGGATGCTGGAAATTTTCTTAACGCGTCCGGTAACGAACTCAATAGGGGAATACTCTTCCCTGTTTTTCAGTTCCGCCCGTAACGTTTTGAATTTGATTTTGAGTTCTTCTGCGGTTTGTTCATAAGGAAACAAAAACTTCTTCCAATCTCTTCCATCCATTCAAACTGCCTCCACTTCCAGTCAAGATCGATGATCTGCTCCGATTGCCTGGGAAATATGGGTATAGCCATCCTTTTTAAGCAAAGCTAGCAGACCTTCATTCAGCTTTTTCAAAATCCCCGGCCCTTCATAAATAAGCGCGGTATAGATTTCAACGAGACTGGCTCCCGCTTTTATTTTGTCATAAGCGTCCTGGGCAGTGAAAATTCCGCCGGAGCCAATGATCGGCAGCTTCCCTCCGGTCATTGCATACACACGCGAAATCAGCTCTGTAGAGCGGATTGTAAGCGGACGTCCGCTAAGCCCCCCGGCTTGATCACGGTTCGGATGGCTAAGTCCATCCCGGCTAAGCGTGGTATTCGAAATAATAATACCCGATACGCCGCTGGCCTCGATTACGGATATCGTGCTTTGAAGTTCGATATCCGTAAGATCCGGCGCAATCTTAACAAGAACAGGTTTCGGGGAACCTCCATGCTCCTGATGCTGGGCGTTCATCTCGCCTACGACAGCGTCAAGCAGCCGCTGCAAATCATTGCCATGCTGCAAATTACGCAGATCCGGTGTATTCGGTGAACTGATATTGACGACAAAAAAATCGCCATGGCTATACAGCGTGCGGATACACGAGCGGTAATCTTCTTCAGCATGCTCGTTGGGAGTCACTTTATTTTTACCGATATTGACGGCCACAGGGATGGGCGTACTCTTGAGTTTGCCAAGACTGTCCGCCATTGCTTGCGCCCCCAGGTTATTGAACCCCATACGGTTGATCAGTGCATCGTCCTCAGGAAGGCGGAAAAGCCTCGGTTTATCATTGCCGGATTGGGGTTTGGGCGTAACCGTGCCCACTTCCATGAAACCGAAGCCCATCTGTGAAAATCCGGCAACGGCAACTCCATTCTTGTCCAATCCCGCAGCAAGACCAACCGGGCTCGGGAAGGACAGATTCCACAAACTCATCTGCAGCTCCGCCGCCTTGCGTACACCCCAAACTGCCTGAATGCAGGATGGAAGTCCGGGGACCTTTGAAGCAAATTCAAGACCGTGGACAGTCAGGTGATGCGCCTTCTCCGGATCCATGCGAAACAAGACCGGCTTGGCAATCGATTTATATACCATGCAGTCGACACTCCGTTCCTCTTAACTCTCATTTGTCAGTTTATCCTGTTCCCCGTTATATTGCAAAATATTTTGGATTGAGAACGATTCCAATCGCATGAAATTATATACCCCTGTGCAGCTTGTTTTATCGCGTGCTTTGAACTTCTTTCTTCTAGCCCTACGGTTTGAAAACTGTGCTGCATAAGCAATCATGCGGATACTACTGGTCGGAGACGGCTGAATGGTTGAGCTGTTATCCTGTAATTGCGGAACGGTTCCGCTGGAGTATAAGACACAAATCAAGACTTTCCTGTGTCCAGCTAAAGCAGACTAGTACCGAACGGAACTAATCACTTCACACAGCCTGTCGGGATTCCCCAAGCACATCCCATAACATCCATTAACAGGACCAGGAGAAGGGGAGCCCGGACCTTTGTTAATCTCCTATTATTCACGGCCGTCAAAAAGACCACCCGGCATACATCCCGGGAGGCCGTCAAACCTGTTACCGTTATTTCTTTCCAGGTCCGGTCACAAGACCGAACCGGTTAATTCAACCAGCGGTATATTTTGCCGGGATTCTTCTCTTGAACTTCAGCAGGAAGCTTAAAGGGCGCTTGGGGCGGGATCGAGCCTCCGGCAGAATTATTCCCCGGGCCCGATGAACCGGGTCCATTCGTAAGCCCTTTGGGAAGCAGCCCGCTCCCGATAGTTACTTTCGTCCCGAGAGGCACCATATCAAATAGTTCCTCAACCTCCGCCTGCCCCATTCTGACACATCCCAGAGACTGATCTTTGCCGATAGAAGCAAGACGGCCGGTTCCGTGGATCGCATAATTCGTTCCCGAGAGCACCATGCCCCGGGTCCCGAACTCTCCCTGTGATTTGCCTTTGGGATCGCGCACCTTCTCCGAGATAGCGAACTCTCCCTCCGGCGTCCGAATCCCTCCCAGCCCGACCTTGTAGCTGCGGACTATCGTCTCTCCGCTTACAAGCGCCATCCGGTGCGTGCTCTTGTCGATAATGATCCGCATCGGCTCCTGCAGCGCAGGGTCCGGGGAGGAAGCTGCCGCCGCAGCCCCGGAGCCGCCCGCGGGCGCATCTCCAGGCGCGCTGCTGCCAGCCGCGCCCCGCAGACCGCCCGGCGCTTCAGCCTGCTTCCTCACATGCGGGAACATCTCCCGCATATACGGCGTCATCCCGGACAGCACATTGTCCGGATAGGGCCGCAGCAGCTCCTCCGGGCTCTGCGGGACCTTGCCGCGGGTCTCGCGGTAAGCCTCCACAGCAGAGCGCAGCACGAGGAGCTGCTCCTGCCTCTGCCGCCAAGCATCGACCGGGCCCGCCAGCCGGGCCGGGTCGTCCGGTTTGCAGGCGCAGGTGGCGGCATCATAGTAGGAGATGCCTGCCGGCTGTCCCGGCTCGCCGCTCCTTACGGAGAGGAGCGGCTGCAGCGGAAGGTGCCAGGCGAGCCACCTGCCGCCGGGCCCTTCCAGACTCTTCGCCGACAGAAGTGCGGCCTCCCCGCCGCCTTTCCTGTCGCGCAGCAGCATCCGCTCGAGCGCTCCTGCGCTTTCGAGCGGATTACCTTCGCCTGCGGCCGCCAAGTAAGCACGCAGCGTGCCTTCGCCTGCGGCCGGCTCCGCTGCCGCTAATGCAGCGCCGGCCGGAAGGGAACTTGCTGCGCGCCGGTCCGGATCCAGGCCGGCGATGGTCGGCCACAGCGCCAAGAGCAGCAGAATCAGTCCGGTACGGGCCATTCTATGGCGGCGCCGGCGCTTTGCGGCCGCAATCAGCTGCGGCGGCCACGATGCCGCCGGATCCAGCGCTGACCAGTCGACGGCGATTTTCTTTTTCTCGAACGCTTCGAAAATTTCTCCCGACTGTCCGAAACAGTACGCGGCCTTCCCGTGCTCCCCGCGGGATGAATATTCTCTTCCAAGCAAATACCAGGCCATCCGCTGGTCACGATGCTCGCGAATATAATCTTTCAAATAGGAGCGGTCGTCAATCGGATTATGACGCAGGAACTCTGCGAGCTTCTCATCCGGTTTTCCCTTCATTCCCTCACCCCTCTCGGGTTTCCGCTTTCTTTCCCTATTTATCGGCAGAATGAAGTTGTTCGTTTAATCGGACCTGTATTTCGGGGATTTAAACGGCTGTCCTGTCCCCCTTTTCTTTTCTCTTTAAATGGAGAATTATGCCCCCTCTATAAAAAAAGCCTTGCTTCCTAATTGGAAACAAGGCTTCTAAGATCTTACTCGATAACTGCCAGCATGCCGGCTATTTATCCGTTCATATTAAAAGGAGTATCTGCCACTTTAATTGAATCCGTCGGGCAGCCATCCTGAGCATCCTGCAAATCGTCATAGAGCTCGTCCGGGATTACCGTTACTCCGTGATTGCCGTCGCCTTCATAGATAACTTCCGCAATCCCGTCATCGTCATAGTCATAAATGTCAGGTGCAGTTGCGCCACAAGCACCGCACGCAATGCAAGTGTCTTTCTCCACCCATGTATACTTAGCCATCGTGATTCCTCCTCATAATATCCTCCATTGTCCACTATAATATAAAGCCGGTTAAACATCAACGCGTCACAGGGGTTAAAAACCAGGCACAGCACGTGTTTCCGGCGTCCGGACGAATTATTCCGAGTATTTCCCCGGGTTTTCAGTGTTTTTAATCGCCTGATTCATTTCGGAAGCTTTCGCCATCCGGATCCCTCTCCAGAGAAGTCCCCCTTCTTTTGCGATTTCGCAGCAGAGCCGAAGGATCATCACCGATCATACCCGCCGTTACAACCGCATCTTCACCGAACTTATCCCGGAGTGCATCCATAATTTCGCTAAGTTTGTTCTTCTTCGGCTGCGCTTCGTAGCTGAACAAATCCAGCTGGATCGCAGCCTCTTCCTTCGGCGCAAGATTCTGGGCCGTCACGCCAAGCAGACGGATCGGCTTGCCTAAGGTCCATTGGCGGTCAAATAGTTCGCAGGAAGCGCGGTGGATGTCATCGTGCTGATCGGTCGGTACAGGCAGGGTGACGCTGCGCGTAATGGTTTTCATATCCGGATCGCGGATCGTAATCTGTACCGTAGAAGCCACCAGCTTCTGATGCCTCAGGCGTCTTCCTACCTGATCCGATAAATTCAGAAACACCCGGGCTATCTCCCGGCGCTCCGTATAATTATAGGGCAGCGTCGTCGTATGACCGACAGATTTGTTCGGCTCACGCTCGGGATTCACCTCCGAATGACTTATGCCATTGGCCGCTTGCTTCATCGCAGGACCGCTTATGCCGAAAGTTTTCTGCAGCAGGTCGTGATCTGCACCCGCAAGCTGGCCAATCGTACGAATTTGCAGCTTAAGGAGCTTATCGGCCGTTTTCTTGCCTATCCCGTACAGCTCCCCGCATGGCCTGTCCCATAACACCGAAGGGACATCCCGGAGTCTGAGAACGAACAAACCGTTAGGCTTCTTCATATCCGAGGCCATTTTGGCAAGCAGTTTGTTAGGCGCAACGCCTACCGAGCATGGAAGACCCAGCTCTTCTCTGATCCGCATCTGGATTTCAGATGCAATTTCAAGGGGGGTTCCGAACTGTTTGGAACCTGTAATATCTACAAAACATTCATCTATCGACATGGTTTCAACCATTGGAGAATAATCATAAACAATGCGGCGGAATCCGCGTGAATATTGCCGGTACATATCAAAATCAGGTTTGATCAGGATGAGCTCTGGACACAGCTTTACTGCTTCCCGTACAAGCATGCCGGTACGGACGCCGCGTGCTCTGGCAGGATAGGAAGAGGTGACGATAATGCCTTTACGCTGTTCGACACTTCCGGAAACGGCTATCGCCTTGCCGCGGTACAGCTCCGGCTCCGCGACTTCGTGCACCGAGCAATAAAAGGCATTCATATCGATATGAAGAATAACCCGGCCTTTTTTCGGATAACTCTCCTGCACATTCACACTCTTCCCCTCCTCCCGCAAGCGCAGCATCCGCTTGGCGCTTCTTCCTCCAGCTGCTGCTATCTACATTCAGTCTATCTGCCGGACGAGGAGGAATCAAGACGCGAAGTGACGTTTAAATTTGCGAAAACTCCTTCTACACCCGTAATATTATGGTATAATCGTGAATCATACATTCGCATAAATGAACAGACTATAGCCACATGTTTAGAGGGGGATCACCGAAATGTCCGATTCAATCAAAATCTTCGACACCACGCTTCGTGACGGCACCCAGGGTGAAGGAATCAGCCTGTCCGTTGAAGACAAGCTCAAAATTGCCCAGAAGCTTGACGAGCTGGGTGTTCATTATATTGAAGGCGGCTGGCCGGGCAGCAACGGCAAAGATATTGAATTTTTCAATCGCGTCCAGGAATTAAACCTGAAACATGCGAAAGTGACCGCCTTCGGCAGCACACGACGCAAGAACACGCGTGCGGAAGATGACGTCAACTTGAACACGCTTGTTGAATCGGGCGTCAAGGTCGCGACCATTTTCGGCAAGTCGTGGGATTTTCATGTTCACGAAGCTATCCAGACCACCCTCGAGGAAAACCTGGAGATGATTTTCGACTCTGTCCGGTTTCTCAAAAACAAAGGACTGGAAGTCATTTATGACGGCGAGCATTTTTTTGACGGTTACAAGAACAATCCAGAATATGCCTTGCAGACCATCCGCAAAGCCGAAGCTGCAGGTGCCGATTGGATCGTGCTCTGTGACACGAACGGCGGGTCCATGCCCGAAGAGGTTACTTCTATAGTAAGTGAAGTGAAGAAGCATATTTCCGTTCCGCTGGGCATTCACGCCCATAACGACTGTGAACTTGCCGTAGCCAACTCTCTGGCAGCAGTCCGTGCGGGAGCGCGCCAGGTTCAAGGCACGATTAACGGGTACGGTGAGCGTTGCGGCAATGTCAACTTGTGTTCGGTCATTCCCAACCTGCAATTGAAACTGAATTACTCCTGCGTATCCGAAGCGCAGTTGGAATCGTTATCGTCTGTCGCACGCTATGTCGGTGAAATCGCTAACATCTCCATGCCGATGAACCAGCCTTATGTCGGAAGCGCCGCTTTTGCACATAAAGGAGGCATTCATGTCTCAGCCATTCTCAAGCATGCCAGCACATACGAGCATATTATTCCGGAGAAAGTCGGGAACAAGCAGCGTGTCCTGGTATCCGAACTTGCCGGACAGAGCAACCTTGTCTCCAAGGCTGCAGAGCTTGGTCTGGCTTTTGACCAGCAGGACGGCAGATCGCGTGAAATTATTTCCCGGATTAAAAATCTGGAGCATGAAGGTTATCAGTTTGAAGGTGCGGACGCATCCCTTGAGCTTCTTATGCGTGAAGCAGCCGGAGACAGCATCGAACCTTTTGTCCTCGAATCTTTTAAGATTTTCGTGGAGAAATCCGCAGACCGCCCGGTAAGCTCGGAAGCCTTCGTCAAAGTCAGCGTAAAAGGCCAGACGATGTATACGGCCGCGGAAGGCGATGGCCCGGTTAACGCACTGGATAATGCGCTCCGTAAAGCGCTCATTCCTTTCTATCCGGACCTGCTTGCCATGCATTTGTCCGATTACAAAGTCCGTGTTCTGGACGACAAAGGCGCCACGGCTTCCAAAGTCCGTGTTCTCATCGAATCGCGTAATTTCGAGTCCGAATGGAATACGGTCGGCGTTTCTTCCAACATCATCGAAGCCAGCTGGTTCGCGCTTGTCGACAGCTTCCGCTATGCTTTAATCGGCAAGTCTTCTCTGGAGAATACGGCTTCCGATACGCGTCCGGTCGGATTGATTAATCACTGACCGGTCCCCCTTACAAAGCAAAAACCATAAAAAGCCGCACGCCTCAGTTAGTTTGACTCACTGCAGGACGTGCGGCTTTTTTTAAATGTGTGGTTTCACTCATTTGTCGCGAATTAAATCCTTGATTTTCTTTTCCCATTCTTCTTTAGGCAGCACGTTAACCATCTCCCGGACCACTCCATCCTTACCCACTAAGAAACTTGTCGGAACGACCATGAATTTATAGGAGGCGGTCACATCCCCGGGTGCATCAAGCAGAACAGGGAAGTTAATTCCATATTCCTTGGCAAAGTCCCTCGCGCTCTTTTCGCTATCCTGGCTTGTAATGTTAATCGCCACCAAGTCGACTTTGTCTCCGTATTTCCCGTAAAGTTCGATCAGATCAGGAACTTCGGCTTTACAGGGGCCACACCAGGATGCCCAGAAATTCAAAATAACGGGCTTGCTCCGTTCTCCGCCGAATTGATAGGGTTTGCCCTCGAGATCCGGCAGTGTAAAAGACGGGGATATCATCCCGGGCCGTGGACCCACCTTAGCAGGAGCAGCTGTCTCCTTATTGTCTGACTTCCCATTCTGCACGAAGGCAGCAACAGCCAGCAAAACAACAATCGCCACAATAACTGCGTTACGCTTCACTTCCAGCCCTCTTTTCTTCTAGTTCCAATTTATTTTATCACAGGAGCACAAATAAATTCATATGCCATTAGTATCGCCAAATTTGCCGGATTCCAACATTATGTACTTCCCGCGGCCGTATGAACTTCAACAACCGGGTAAACCTACTCTTACCAAGCAGAAGAGAGGTCGTCCTCATGGAGAAAACAAAAGCCCGCAGGCTGAATATAGTTTTTGAAAGTGAAATTGAAGCAGAGGAAACGGAGCAGACCGGTCACAAATCGGATGCCGGTTCCAAAAAAAACAAGTCCAAAGGACATGTATGGGAGTTTATTGCCATTGCCACCGTCCCCCTTGTTCTGGTGCTGGGGAACTCGATGCTGGTTCCGATTCTTCCGGATCTGGAGAAGCAGCTTGCTATCACCAAATTCCAGAGCAGCCTGGTTATTACACTGTTTTCCATCACAGCAGGTCTTGTAATTCCTATTTCCGGTTATTTGTCAGACCGCTTCACCCGCAAAAGCATTATCATTCCTTCCTTAATTATATACGGGGCAGCCGGAATTCTAGCCGGATTTGGAGCGGTATGGAAATCCTACACGATCCTGATCATCGCCCGGGGCATTCAAGGAATCGGGGCCGCGGGTACGGCCCCCATCGCAATGGCTTTAGTCGGAGATATGTTTAAAGGGGCTACCGAAAGCAAAGCCCTTGGGTTGACGGAGGCTTCCAACGGATTCGGCAAAGTCGTCAGTCCGATTTTCGGCGCCTTACTGGCCCTGCTGGTCTGGTATGCTCCTTTCTTTGCGCTTCCCGTCTTCTGCCTCCTTTCCCTTCTGGCTATGATGTTCCTGATCAAAGAACCAGAAGCCAAGAAAAAGCCGCCCAAGCTGAAGGAATATCTGCATAAGATCGGCTCCATTCTAAAAGAAAAGGGACGTTGGCTGATCACTTCATTCTTCGCGGGGTCATTGGCCCTCTTTATTTTGTTTGGCGTGCTTTTTTATTTATCCAACATTCTGGAAGAAGCCCCGTACCACATTGATGGGGTGAGAAAAGGTTTTGTACTCGCGATTCCGTTGCTGGGAATGGTTGTCACTTCCTATACGACCGGTGCGCTTATCAAAAAGAACGGTACACTCATGCGGTGGCTGATCAATGTAGGCCTTCTGATCATGACGCTTTCTCTTGCTTCCACTATATTCGCTTTCGATAAATTGTATCTGTTCATCGGACTGCTGACCTTGAGCGCTATCGGTACCGGGCTGCTCCTCCCGTGCTTGAATACCATGATTACGGGATCTGTCGAAAAAAGTGAGCGCGGGATGATTACCTCTATCTATAACAGTTTGCGGTTTATCGGTGTAGCATTCGGTCCTCCTATCTTCGGATGGCTGATGGATATTTCGGACCGGATGATCTTCATTACAGTCGCTTCACTCGCCGGGATAACTCTGGCCTTTGTCTTCTTCCTGGTAAAGCCCAAAGGCGAAATCAGTTGAGCCGGAATCCCGATTCCGGTATACTGGGCGCATGATCATTCGAGTAAACACAGACATATACAAGACGTGGATGGATAATTTCAAGAATTACCTTCCTGAAGAGGCATGCGGATTTATATATGGCTTTTGGGACGAAGGGGACATAATTGTCTCTTCTTTCGTCTGGGTGCCCAATGTCGCAGACGATCCGGAGCAATCGTTTCTAATGGACCCTCTGGACATTATGCGCTTGCTGGAAGACCCTGCACCAGAATCTGGAGCGTTCATTTCCAGGCATCCCAAGAAATCTTCCATCATCGGCATGTTTCATTCCCATCCTGGCCCTCCTGTCCCATCCAGAGAAGATTTGAATGGAATCCTGCTCTGGCCGCAGCTTGCGACGTATTGGATTGTTTCCTGCCCTTCCGGCAGAGAACCGGACATAGCCGTCTATGCCGTCCCTAATCTCCTCACAGGTGCTTTAACTGGAGAACCATTATGCACGATCCCCTTGTCTTTCGATTCTGAGCAGGTATGAAGTTCAATCCGAGCGACAGCAGCATGACAAAAAAACAGGTTACTGACGGCATCTGTTCGTCGCAACCTGTTTTTTATACGGAAATGGTCCCGGTGCTGCATTCGCATGACTAGGCTTTGCTCAATAAATTGTACAAATCGCCCAGCGTATCTACGTCCATTTCTCTGATTTCTCCGAGCAGCTTCTGCCAGAGAACCGCCGTCATCTTCGCATCATCCAAAGCGTGATGCCTGCGCAGCACGGGAATATCGTACTTCTTCAGTAAAGTATCCAGGGAATACTCCCTACTTCCCGGTATCAGCCACTTAGCCACCATCATCGAATCAATAACACGGTGCGTCAGACTTGTCTTGGATGTTTTCCACAAAGCTGCATTAAGGAAAGCCTTATCATGCGCAGATCCGTGCGCCAGCAAAACGCGCGCACCTACAAATTCGAAGAATTCTCTAAGAACTACGATCAACTCTGGGGCCTGATCCGTCTCTACTGCGGTGATTCCGGTCAGCTTCTCGATATGTTCGGGTATTCCCCGGTTCGGGTTTACCAGGCTGTAAAAACTCTTCCCCTCCATCTCGGCACCGGTCATTGACACGGCACCGAACGATAAGATCTCATCCCCCCCTGTTGAAGTGAAGCCTGTCGTTTCGAGGTCAAATACAACGAGCGGCAAATTGTGCAGAGGCGTATCCAGGAGCGAGTGCTTACGCTGATCTTTGAGCAGTTGCCGGATGAAGGCCATCTGCTGCGCGTTCCGCGGATTGAACATAGAGGTAATCGCCGGAGTGATGCCGCCCATCTTATACAACCGCCACATGCCTACGTCCGGACGCATCTCCTTCATCGCTCTACTCCTTCCGCCGGCCGTTTAATGTCCGTTTTTTTCATGATAACTGGAAGCGCCCGATTCAAGGTTTGTTTGGCGGATATGCGGATATGCGGACCCGCTGGACAACCTTCTTCTGAAGCTGCCTGACAAAACGGAAATCACGCCTAAGCTCCAGCCTGCAGGCTTTGGTTAATTTCTCAGCCGGCATTACGCCGTTGGCATTGAAATGCCCATTCTTATGGGTGAAAGGCGTGGCTAATCTAAACTCCATCGCTTTCTCAAAAACATCCCGGCAGATAGCTCCAAACTCATCCGGCAGCACCTTTTTCTTCACAAGTTCCTCTATTCGCATAAGCGTTGCACTCTCTGCAATGCCGCTTTCCAGCGCAAGCAACCGGACCGCATTAACAAGCGGGATATAGAGCCCGTATTTAATATCGACCCCTCCGGCAGCTTCACCGTATCTCTCAGTAACGATTCTCCCGAGCAGACCCAGCGGGACCTTGTGATGCAGCGTATTAGCCATAAGCGGAAGCAGCAGTTCCGGGTTATGCTGAATTCTGTTGTTGAAGTGAAGTTTAATGTCATCTGCCAGCTGCGGATTGCCGCTGATCGCCCTCATGTCGGAGGCGATAAGCAGGTAGCGTACATTCTCCCATACCGGCTCGGCAAACCACCCGTCCAGCAGTCGCTTCCAGCCCGTTAAACTATGCCTCCACAGGGCTTGATCAGCGAGCACCTTGCCCCTGCAGGGCGGATATCCGGCTAATTCCAGCCCCTGCCGGATTAAGGACGCCAGCTTGCTGTAGTACAGCGCAGCCGAATCCTCCATACCCGGGGCCGGATCGGCATACACAAGCCCGTTATCCTGATCGCTCCACGGTGTCTGTTCGCTCCTGCCGGCACTGCCTACCAGGATAAAGGCATAAGGCAGCGGAGGCTCCCCGCCTCCCTCCGCAACCAGCCTGCGCTCCGCCATCTTCACAGTGCGGCTGATCAGCATATCGTGAACAATATTCAAATGATGGTACAACTCTGCAGCCGGTTTGCTTGACTGCTCCGAACTGAAAAGCTCCTGCATCTTCTCGCGAAGCGCTCTAAGATCATCTGAAGCTGCCGCGCATGCAATCTCTAGTCGCAGCTCTTCCCAGCCGGAGCTTGTTATCGCTCCCATGGCAGCATCTCCTTACTCACAAGAGTTCCTTCATTTCAGGTTATGAAGACGCCGGTACAGAACGGTTATCCGTTTTGTCTGCCTTCTGGCGGGCATCTGACGTCTCCTCTGTACTGTGCTTCAATTGCTCCGGGTATCCATACGTACCATGTTCAGACAGATCCAGACCCATAATCTCTTCTTCTTCGGTAACACGAAGACCTACGGTTTTATTAATCAGGGTAAGAACAATATAGGAAAGAATGAGAACGAAGATCAATGCACCGGCGACTCCGATAAATTGAACCCACAGCTGATGGAGTCCGCCTCCATAGAACAGGCCTGCTCCGCCTACACCAACTGTCTTGGCCAGCTCAGGAGTCGCAAAGAATCCGGTTGCCAGCGTACCCCAAATCCCTGCAACACCATGTACGGAAAAAGCATAAACGGGATCATCGATGCCGCGTTTCTCGAACCAGATTGCCGTAAAGAAAGTTATGATTCCGGCAATAGCGCCGATTGCGATCGCACCGAGCGGCGTTACGAATGCGCAGGAAGCGGTAATCGCCACAAAAGCGGCTAGAACCCCGTTTAGCATACTTGGAATGTCGGATTTGCCGAAGTAAATCCAGGAGATGACCATTGCTGCCACTGCGCCCGCAGCGGCTGCCAAATTTGTATTCAGTGCGATGAATCCGAAGAAACCGTCCCCCATGGCGCTTAACGTGCTGCCGGGGTTGAAGCCGAACCAGCCGATCCAGATAATGATAACACCCAGCACGGAGTAGACTTGATTATGGCCCGGAATTTTATTAGGGGAACCGTCCTTATTGTATTTACCGATACGCGGCTTCAATAAAATCGTAGCTACCAATGCAGCAGTTGCCCCTTGGAGATGTACGACTGTGGAGCCGGCGAAATCCTGCATACCGATTTTGGATAACCAGCCGCCGCCCCACACCCAGTGCGCAACAATCGGATAAATTACGATAGTGAACAACACACCGAAGATGAAATAAACCGGCAGCTTAGCACGTTCTGCGAAACCGCCCCAAGCGATCGCAAGGGAAACCCCTACAAATGAAAGCTGGAATAAGAACTTTATCGCGATTGGTACATCAGATGCGCTCAAAGACGTGAAAGCTTCCGCATGGACACCGTCCATAAAAAATCCCGTTAAACCAAACAAATTATTGCTGAACAGACCGGAACCATCCCCGAAAGCGAGGCCGAAACCAAAAGCCCAAAAAGCTAAAGCACAGATACCAAAAGTCAAAATTGTTTTTCCTGCCACGTGACCCGCATTCTTCATTCGCGTTGAACCAGCCTCCAGCAGAGCGAAACCGGCTTGCATGAAGATAACCAGCATCGCGGCAATCAATACCCACACTGAATTTATAGCCGCTTGTAATTGCTCATTCGTTGCAGGCTCTGCAAACGCGAGCGTTGGAAAAAGGATAGCGAAAACTCCCAATCCGATCATCGTTTTTTTAATCATGATTACCCACTCCTTTTATGTTATGTTTTCTAACACCGTTGTTTATTATTGTCATTATACGCGAACGTTTTAGGATATGACAATAGGAAATATTCATTTTTTTATCATTTATGTAATGAAACCTAACATATAATCATAACTATTATCTTTTCTCTTTGAAAAACGAGGTTTAACAAACTCATTCGACGCTTTTCCTCCCCGCATTTTTTATCCTGATTTAGGTAAAAGCATCACGTTTGACTGTATGGTTTGTGATCGGGTATCATTAGGCTAAAGGCACGAATGAGCGTACATTACAGTAAAGGAGAGAGAACCGATGGGGATATGAAGCTTTATAAAATCGGTGAATTGTCCCGGATTGCCGGCGTAAGCCCGCGCACAATTGATTACTATACGAAGTTAGGTCTCCTGCATCCCGAGAAACGATCGGACAATAATTATCGCTTTTATTCCGATGAAACCTTGCTTCGACTTAAACGTATTGAAGATATGAAAAAAGAGAAGTATACGTTAGAAGAAATCCGTACCACGATGCTTATGCTGGATAAAGCTGCTCATAATGATCAGGTCACGGATAAACTGACGAATTATCAGGTATTGCTCGGACAACTGCAGCGTGAAATTAAGGAGCTCGATCCTATGATTCAGCAGCTTAAGCCGAATCAGCTAAAGAAGATTTACAACTTGATCACGCAGCCGACAGCAGCTTGTGCCGAGGCGCTTCTGTACCTGCTGGGCAAAGGTCCATTTACGTAACTATCTAGATTAACACGTTAATATTGGAGGTCTGCTATCTATGTTTTTTCATCCTATGGACTTTTTAATTATTATTGCCTTCGGCTTATCGATGTGGGCATCCTTCAGGGTCCGGGGCACTTTCAACAAATGGTCCGCCGTACCCGTTATGTCGGGCATGACAGGATACGAGGCTGCTAGACGCATGCTGGATGCCGAAGGTTTATATGATATTCCCGTCGAACCGACTCCAGGCACTCTGACAGATCACTACGATCCGATTTCCAAAACAGTCAGATTGTCAGAACCCGTCTATTACGAAAGCACCATTTCTGCCGTTTCGGTTGCTTGTCACGAAGTAGGACACGCGATCCAGCATAAAGTATCCTATCCGATGCTGGTGGCTCGCCACAAGATGTTCCCTGTCGTGAACATCGCCTCGGGTATTGCTCCTATTCTCCTGATCGCAGGCTTCATCTTCCAGCAGATTCCTTCCTTGCTGCTGCTGGGTATCGTTTTCTTCTCCGCCGCAGTATTGTTCCAGCTGGTTACTCTGCCAGTGGAATTCAATGCCAGCAACCGCGCTAGAGAATTGATGATAGCCGGCGGATTCATTACGAATGAAGAAGAAACCGGAGTTGCCAAAGTTCTTAATGCAGCCGCACTCACTTATGTAGCAGCCGCTTTGATTTCCTTGCTGGAACTCATCAAGTACATTATGATTTTCACCGGACGTTCGGACGACTAACATATTCGGATGATCCGCCGGACCATCGCAAAAAAAGCTTTCGCGCCTTGTGGCACGAAAGCTTTTTTACATCCCAATCCCCGTCTAATCCGCCCGATTTGGTTTGAATTCAAGCAGAAATTGTCTAAAGATATCCGTCACTTGGGGCAATTTCTCGCCTTTACGCCTTATAACGCCCACCGTTCTGGTTACTTTGGGGTCCATAATTTTCACCACAGCAGGCTCGATTAACGTACTGTACCGGAGTGCAAGCTCCGGAAGAAGACTAACCCCCATACCGGCAGCCACGAGCCCGCGAATCGTATCCGTTTCGTCGCCCTCGAATTCAATCCTGGGCACGAACCCCGCTTGCTGGCAGGCGTTCATCACTATCGGCCGCAAGGAATACTGCTCTCCGAATAGGACGAACGGCTCCTCCCTGAGCTGTTCCAGCCGGATACTCACTGATTCGGCCAAGGGATGGCTCGGCGGCAGAACAGCAAATAACTCTTCCGTCAGCATCACCTCTCCCTTCACATGCTCATGTGATTCCGGGCAAGGCGAAATAATGGCAAGATCAATGACACCGTCCATCACATCCCGGATCAGGCTGGTGTAGGTCCCCTGTCTCAACCGGAACCTCACGTTCGGATGGTCTTGCCTGAAACATGAAATAAAGGAAGGGAGAATGGACATCGAGACACTGTGCGGGAAGCCTATACGGATTTCCCCCGCCTCCGGGTCCAAAAATTCCTGAATTTCGATGACAGCCCGGTCCAGATCGTTCAAAATATCCTCTGTCCGGCTCAAGAAGAGCCGTCCGGCAGAGGTCAACTGCAAGTTACGACCCTTCTGCACAAAAAGCTGGACGCCAAGCTCTTCTTCAAGCTGACGGATCTGCCTGCTGACGGCAGATTGAGCTACGTGAAGCTCTTCGGCGGCTTGAGTCATATGTTGCTTTCTGGCCACTTTTATAAAATACTGCAGTTGTCTTAGCTCCACGTTTTCCTCCGTTCTATCGTCATCCTGCCACCATCTATTATAGAGTTCTTTTTCATGGCGTAGAACCGTATTTCATTACTGCCAGGTTCCTCCGTACAACCCATTGGACAATCCCGGGAACAGCGCGTTATAATAAAGATTGTTGGAAATTGCCAACCCAATTAGGTTGAATCGATAAGGAGGAGTACATATGTCACAAGAACGCACGGGTATTGCCACTCTTAAGGGGAATCCCATTACGCTCGTCGGTCCGGAACTTAAAGTCGGGGACACGGCACCTGATTTCAAATTAAACAAAGACCTTATGACTGAAGCTTCTCTTTCGGATTATGCCGGAAAAGTAAAACTCATTAGCGTCGTGCCTTCGATCGACACGGGTGTATGTGATGCACAGACCCGCCGCTTTAACGAAGAAGCAGCCAAGCTCGGGGATAATGTCGTAGTTTTGACGATCAGCGCGGACTTGCCTTTTGCACAAAGCCGCTGGTGCGGAGCTGCCGGTATCGATAAAGTCGTTCTGCTTTCGGATTACAAATCGAATTCATTCGGCCAAGCTTACGGCGTACAAATCAAAGAGCTTCAGCTGGATATGCGCTCTATTTTCGTAATCGATGCTAACGACAAAATCCAGTACGTGGAATATCTTCAGGAAATGACGAACCATCCGAATTATGAAGCAGCTTTGGATGCTGTTCACAAACTCGTTTAATCATTAGACTGAGAATTCTTGCATGATAAGGAAACAGCAGAGGAATCAGATTCCTCTGCTGTTTTTTATTGGTGCAGACTACTGACAGCCTAACGGCTTAGTTTGTAGGCCGCGAGTTTCTTGTCCAATTGTTTATAAATATCGAGAATGGTCCGGTAGTTGGAACCCAGGTCCCCTAAGTTCCCTCGAGAAGCGGAATAGATATCCACGGCGCTTGTTGTCGGATTAACCTCGAACAAAGTAATCGTAATATCCTGCGTACGACCAAGTGCAGTACGCTTTTCCACTACAATTTCACCCACATTTTTAACTTCGTGCAGAAGTTTGTAGCCAGGTGTTTTCTTGATCATCCCGACGGTTTCTTCCCACATTTCATTCTTGGAAATTTTGTAGTAACGGGTCTTAAGTTCCGGATCTTTGGCTTTCTCACCGGTCGTCTCAAAACTGCGAAGCAAACCGATCAACGTTCGTTTCAAAGTCTTTCCCCCTTCATGAAGCATATCCTGAATGCATGCTTGCCAAACCACACTAAAAACAATCTTACCATTCTTTATCATGAAGAAAAAGAGGAGAACCCGAAAAACGGGGATATTTCCCCAATTTCAGTCCTCTCACCACCATATCTGCATGGAAGCGCGGTATAGTTCAGTAATTCTAATATACAAATAAAACTCATCAGACCTGCAGTGATAGAAAAAAAGCCTCTCTACAGAGAGGCCGGTATCGTTTTATACGCCTAATTCTAACGCGCTGGAACACGGTCAGAAGATCAGATCAGAAGATTTGCTGGTTAGCGCTTTCCCAGTCCTTCATAAAGCGCTCAACGCCCGCATCCGTAAGAGGGTGCTTCATCATGGATTCGATCACTTTAAACGGAACCGTAGCGATGTGTGATCCGAGCAATGCCGCCTCGATCACATGTGTCGAATGTCTTACACTTGCCGCGATAATTTCGGTAGGCAGCTCGTGAATGGAGATAATCTGGCTGACCTCTTCAATGAGATTCATCCCTACCTGGTTGATGTCATCTAAGCGGCCGATAAAAGGTGATACATAAGTAGCGCCTGCACGCGCGGCCAGAAGAGCCTGTGTAGAGCTGAATACCAGGGTCACGTTGGTTTTGATTCCTTGACTGCTGAAGCGTTTGGTGGCCTTGAGTCCATCCGCAGTCATCGGTACTTTAATGACGATGCCACTGCCGATTTTGGCCAGCTTCTCTCCCTGTTTGACCATTCCTTCCACATCCGAAGCCACAACTTCAGCGGAGATCGGCATATCGCCTACAATATCAACAATTTCCTTCAGTGTGTCAAAAAAGTCACGGCCTTCTTTCGCGATCAGAGAAGGATTCGTCGTAATTCCCGAAATAACTCCCAGCTCGTGCGCTTCCTTAATCTCATTTACATTGGCTGTATCAAGAAACAGTTTCATACACACTCCACCACTTTCGGCACAATTTTTTTATTTTCTTTTCTATGTAGATCGGGCTTTCACTTTTTTAACATATCACAAACCCAAAACGATTTCAAAAGCACACAAGCTTTATCAAATTCGATAAAGCCTCGACACCTGCTCGACAACACAAAAAAACAGCTGAGCACTATTGTGCAAGCTGCTTCCTTCCTTAAACATAAAAAAGAACCCCCGCGTATGCCGTACAGTTTTAAGTTTCAAACCTGCACTAGCAGGTGGGTGACCGCAAAAGCACATTTGAAGTCCCTTTTCGGGGGCATGTCAGCCGTGCTTCGATGTTGATCTCCCTAGAAACCGTCATTGGTTTAAAACAATAAAAACCGCAACGCACATCGCAGGATGTTCTCTGTTTTTCTTATTATAAGACAATCCGCGTTCCGTTTCAACTGGAATCGACTGCCTGTCGTGTAATTAGGTCTAACAGCTTAGCAGAAGCTCAGATGCTGCTGAATCTAGTTGCTTTTATCACCATTTTTCGACGCGTTTGTATCTCCATCAAGTTCTAAAGTTTCGCTCTCCGCTGCTTCTTCTTCCGCCTTTTCCCTCTCCGCTTCCTCCATCGCTTCCTGCTTTTGCTTTATTTTATCAAAGCTGCGGTTGAACTGCCAGAAAGTAAAAGCGGCGCCGATGCTGCCGGCGAAGAAAACAAGCAGAAAAGTAAACTTAAAGCTCACTATAAGAATCGCCAGGTTCCCGACGATAGTCGATATACTTCTAACGGGATTGCCGATTGTAAGCAGGAACGAATTCTTTACCACCTGAAACGTCTTCATATGAAGATGTGTCATAATACAGAAAAGGTTAAAGAATGCACCTACCATCACAATGCCCATCGCAATAAACATATAGGACAAGAGGACAAGCATGTTGTCTAAGTTCGAATAAAACCGGTAACTTACGAACAGCAGAATCCCGATCAGAACGAATAGAATTCCTGCTACAAGACTCTGAACAAAGTTCTCTTTGTAACCTTTAAAAAAGGTTTTGAAAAGCGGCACATCTTCATCCCCGGTCACCCATTTGCGAGCAACCGTATACATAGCAGCCGTAGCCGGGAATAGTGTAAACGGTGCCACTGCCGCCATAGGAAAAATAGACTGTATCAGCATATTCACGTCACCTGACATCAGCCCCGTTAATGCAAAAAAGAAAAACGGAATGCTGCATATTATCCACAGCACATTGATGGCGGACAGCCTCATTACCCATTCAGAAATTCTGTAAAAACCGCCCATTAAACCTCGATATTCCAAACTCTTGTCCCCCTCTGGTGGTGTTAATCTCTATTATAGCCTATTTTTATAGCCATAGGTAGCCGCCCTTTCGTTTCGTTGCCATCGTCATATCTTAATAAGGCAAGAAGGATTCCCATTCATCTGAAGGAGGAGATTGTTCATGTCACAAGTTCCGGGTGTCTGGACTTCCACTGGGGCCATTCTGGTACTGTTCATCCTGCTGGTTATCATTACGCGTTCGTTCCTTTACTAATCCGCCAGCCTTTTATATGCCGTTAGAGCATTAGATCGCAGATCGTCAAATAAAATCGAATCTCCCACAAAAAAAAGACGATCCCTGTACAGGGATCGTCTTTGTTCATGTTCCTCTTATGCGTTGCTGTCGTCGCTGCGACGACTGCTGCTGCTGCTGGAACGGTCTTTGTTATAGTCAGAACCTGTGCTGCGGGATCCGCCGGATCCGCCGCCATAACGGCTGCCGCCGTCACGGTCACGATAGTCGCGTCCGCCGTCTCTTCCGCGGGAAGAGGAAGACGAACTTCCGTAGCGGGATCCGCCGCCGCTGGAACCGCCAGAGCGGTTATAGCCGCCGCCAGAGCGTCCGTCGCTTCTGCGGTCGCTGCCATAGCTGAACTTACGTCCAGAGCTGCGTACGTCAACACGACGCTTCTTGGCACGTATAGGATCTTCCGGAGTCAGCTCAACGTTAACTTCTTTCTTCTCGCCGCCAGTCAGAAGCTGAAGGGCTGCGGACAGAAGGTTAACGGAGTCATACTCTTCGAGCAATTGGATGGCTACGCCCTTGAATTCAAGGTGCTTCTCTTCTTGAAGCAGGTTGATCAAGCGCTCTGCCGTTACCTTTTGCTTGCCTTCCATAGCTTCTGCCGGACTTGGCATTGGCTTCTTAGGAATTTTGTGGCGGGTTACTTTCTCGATAAAATGCAGGTGGTCGATCTCACGAGGAGTAACGAACGTCCATGCTGTACCTTCTTTACCAGCACGGCCGGTACGGCCGATACGGTGAACGTAGCTCTCTGGATCCTGCGGAAGGTCAAAGTTCACTACGTGGGTAACGCCCGATACGTCGAGACCACGAGCCGCTACGTCTGTAGCTACGAGCACGTCAATGCTGCCGTCGCGGAACTTGCGCATAACGTTGTCGCGCTGATTCTGGGACAGGTCGCCGTGAAGGCCTTCAGCTGCATAGCCGCGCTTCTGGAGAGCTTCTGCAAGCTCATCGACCCGGCGCTTCGTACGTCCGAATACGATAGCAAGCTCCGGTGCTTCCATATCGATCAGACGGCTGAGAGCTTCAAATTTCTGCTTCTCATGTACTTCAACATACGCCTGGTCAATCAGCGGCGCGCTGACGTGCTTAGGGATTACGGAAACATGCTGCGGGTTCGTCAGGAACTGTTGAGCCAGCTTCTGGATGTTCGGAGGCATTGTAGCTGAGAAAAGCATCGTGTGACGCTCAGCAGGTACAAGGCTCAGGATAGATTGGATATCATCCATGAAGCCCATATCAAGCATTTCATCCGCTTCGTCCAGAACTACGGTTTGAACGGCTTCAAGCTTGATGGTCTTGCGGTTGATGTGGTCAAGAAGACGGCCCGGCGTACCGATAATAATTTGCGGCTTCTTCTTAAGCGCGCGAATTTGTTTGCCGATATCTTGTCCGCCGTAGATCGGCAGGGAGCGAATACCTTTAAAGCGGCCCAGTTTGGCTACTTCTTCCGCTACCTGAATGGCCAGCTCACGAGTCGGGCACATAATTAGTGCTACGATCTTATCTTCGCTTGGCTCGATCTTGCTGACGAGCGGAATACCGAAAGCGGCCGTTTTACCTGTACCGGTCTGTGCTTGGCCGATCAGATCGTGTCCTTCCATCGCGAGTGGAATCGTCTTCTCCTGAATGGGAGTCGATTCTTCAAAGCCCATCTCTGTGATCGCTTTGATTACTTTTGCATCTAAATCAAATTCTGAAAAATTTTTCAATCCGTTCATTCTCCTTTTATCCGATGAAGATCTCTCTTCTTTTCTTATACCCTTAAGCACGACTTTTCTTAACTGACATCCGTTCACCGTGCGGAAACCCTAATCCGAAATTGCTTGTTTTCTGATTCATAGAGCCGCCCTTAAGAATATCTTGAATAGTATAACATATTTCGCTCAACGTTTTCCAGTGACTATTTACTCATGAAGCAAAACTCAAGTTCGAAGGCCCTCGAAACCATCAACAGTTTCCATCGTATATAATGGACATAAGAACCTCAGATTAAACGTAAGGGAGCATCCATTCATGTCTATATTTAAACGTGTCGGCAACATCATGCGAAGCAACAAAACCGTCGAGCCCGTCAAACAGACGAATCCCCTGGAGGATTCGCGGGTAGGAGATATCGTCAATGTGGATTTAGAAGAATATGTCGTTTCGGGTAAAGTCATTTATTTCGACCGCGGATTTGCACCGCACCGCTATGCTTATTATCTTCAAAGCGGCAAAGAAATCCGCTGCCTGCTCGTCGAGAAGGGACGTACCTATGAATGCTTTTTGTGTGAATTTATGGAGGGGGCGCTGGATGACCCCAACGATGTCCCCTCCCGCCTTGAATTAGACGGCGAAGCCACGTTTGAACTGGAGAATTACCGGAGCGATGTCAGTCGCGCTGAAGGGAATACCGATTTCCGCAGCGGGGACGACATCATGATCTGGCGGTATTTCGGTCCCGATGACCGCTATTTCTTCCTGCAGTGGCAGGATGGCAAGTTTGTCGCCATGCAAGGCAGCCGCACGCCGGCTTCCCAGGTCAAGTTCATGAAGGGAAGTCTGTAACCGGCTGCATTGAGCGGCGGGCTGCCTCCTGCGGCGGCAGGTCTGTCCGGACAAACGTTGGCCTGAACCGTAGTTCGTAAGTCCCTACCGTTTCAGGAGGTGCCGCCGCATTGAACAGATGGACATCCCGAATAGCCTGCCTGCTCGTGCTCGCTTTGCTTGCGGGCTGTGTTAACCCCAGATCGGATCAAGTACAGCAGCACTATCCGCTTATCAGCGCCGAAGGCAGCGGCAGTAATTTATCGAAGGTCTATCTGGCTGAGAACACCAGTGTGCAGGAAGCCGCGCAGGAGTTAGCGGCGCAGGAGTCTCCGAAAGAAATGAGTCAACCCTCGGAAGATCAGATGTTTCTGATCTATGGGGACAGGGTGGTAAACCTGCAGCGCGATGAGAAGAACAGCGTCAACACACTAATTCAGATTGATTCCATTGGTTATGCCCGTGAGCATTACAGTCCGTCTTTTCTGCAGACCTTCCTGACCGTCGCCATGCTTCAGTCGGTATTCGGCGGAGGCTGGATCAATCAGCGGAGAGCGGATGATTACCGGGGTTACCGGTCCACCCCCCAATATCAGAGAGCTCCCGGCACCAATCCCGGGGCAGGTAAAACCAAGCCGCCCGTTACCTCGGAGCGCGAGGGCTCCTTCCGCAGCCCCGGCAGTTCCTCCGGGAACACCGGCGGAATTAACCGCGGGAGCGATTCCAGCAACCGGCGTTATGACGGGTCGACCCGTATCCGACCCGGCACCGGCAAGAAGCCCGGGACAAGCGGCCGAGCCGGTTCTTTTAGAAGACGCCGGTAGCTGCTTTATTTCAGTGGCACCCTCATCGTACTTAAAAAAGCGCCCGCAGCTAACTGCTGTAGGCGCTTTTTCGTACCATCGGGATGATGATCTCTCTTCTCAATATGTTCCAAAAGCGGCTTATCTTCTGATTCAGTCTACTTAGACCTGCCTCTCCGAATCTTGTGGACCTTCCTGGTCAGGCGGGACTCTCGTCACCACGGCCCCTCCGATCAAGAATACTCCGCTTAACAGAAAAACAGACAAGAGACCGGCTGCAGCTCCCACCGTCCCGAATAGCAGCGGAGCTACAAGCTGGGAAAGCCGGTTAGAGGCAATACGCATTCCCAGGACCTCTCCGGTCCTGTTCTTAGGAGATGCATTGTAGATCGTAGTCATGGACAAAGGCTGACCGCAGCCGAGTCCGAAGCCCATACAAGCGCTTAACAACATGAAGACAGCCAGGTGATCAGCAAAAGGCAGCAGCAGGAAGGAGGCACCTGCGGTCATGACCGATCCGAACAGCACAGCCTCCCTTCCTGCTAAAGCAGTCAGCTTTACCAGAAAGAAGCGTACCGCCACCATGGCAAGTCCCTGCACGGCGATGACCCAGCCGATTTCTGACTCTTGGAGTCCTGCCCCGACAGCCAGCAGAGGAAAGTAAGCGACGAAAACGTCACGGGAATAGAGCACCAAAGCGCTCGAAGCGAGAGCTTTACGCAGAATGGGCTGCCTCAGCAGCTTGAATGCTGCGAAGGGCTCAGCCCGCTTCTCTCCCTCCGTCTTAAGACTTCGGATGATGACCGGAATAAAACCCGATAGTACCGCCGGGACTAATCCGGCCATTGCGGCTGTCAAGAACACCACGGCGTAAGAAAAATCCTCGGCAAGATAACCGCCTGCGATAGGGCCGATAAAACCTCCGGCAGCAACAACCATACTGAACGTACTGAAGTAGCGGTCACGATTTTCTTTGCTTGCCGAATTCCCCAGAACATTTTGTAAAGAGATGTTGATAAAAATATGAGAAATTCCTACCAGTAATTGGGACACATACAGTGCAGGGATAGCCGGAAAAAGGAATGGAAGCAACAGTCCTGCTATTGTCCCGCTTATTCCCGCCATCACGGGTATCCTATCTCCGATGCGGTCAGCGATTTTTCCTGCATGAATGGCAAATAATAGAGGAAGAAAAGCATAAGCAGCCGTAAGCGTACCGATGCGGAATGCATCTGCACCCAAATCCACCGCATACAGCGCAAGAATGGGCCGGGTCATATTCAGCATAATTTGAAAAAATAAGGAAATGAGACAAATAATCCAGTGAATGATCGGCCTTCTCCCCCATCTGACATCTGATCCTTTACAGAATTATATCTATTATTGTAAACGGAGCCCTTTAGACAGGTAAAATACTTTTTGTCCGGCTCAGACCGGCACAGGAAGAACGGAGCCCGCTTGGGGACCGTCCCCGTTGTAGCTCCCAAACATAACATTGCGCTGCTGCTTAACGGATTTCGATAAAGGGTAAGGAAATACCGGCACGCAATAAAACTCGTAAAACCGAGAGGAGGAATTTATCATGCCTTGGAGAAAGGGAGATTACCCGCCTTCCATGAAAAACCTGTCCTCCCGCGTGCGCGATAAAGCTATTGAAATCGCCAACGCTCTTTTGGACGACGGGTATGAAGAAGGCCGCGCCATAGCCATTGCAACCGCGAAAGCCGAGGAATGGGCTGAGAATCACCCGGATCACGAACACTCAGAGCAAGCAGCCAAAGACAACTCATCTTCGAGCCGGGCATCCGCCAAGAAATCATCCCCCGTGCATGTCGTTCCGGACGGTGACGGCTGGGCCGTTAAAGAAGAGGGTGACAACAAACCCCGCTTTGAAGCAGACACGAAAGCGGAAGCTGTCGATAAAGCTAATCAGCTCGCTTCCGACCGTAATACAAGTGCTGTTATCCACCGCAAGGACGGAACCGTTCAAGAATCCCACAACTACTCTTAAATATCCTCTTATGAGCAATCGGACGAAGCAATGGAATCACAAATAAATTCCGACCGAGTCTTCGTCCGATCTTTTTATTATCCCATGGTCAATTTCTCTTGATGTTTATGCAGGATGAGTGGTACTTTTAATCTGCATACTACTTCCTGAGGTGATCTTGTGGACAAAAAAGCGATCTCATCTGCCGTCGTGATAGCAGGCGCGGCATTAATCGCATTCGGCTTTAATATGTTTCTTATTCCCCACGAGCTGCTAAGCGGGGGTGTCTCGGGGATTGCTATGCTGATCGGCTATCTGACCAGCTTGAACATCTCGATTCTCTACTTTGTCCTGAATCTCCCTTTGATCATATGGGGACTTGTCGTAATCGGCCGTCGCTTTATTATTATCAGTGTCGGTTCTGTCATTGCGACAACCTGGTTCATGCAAATTATCCCCGTTCGGGAGCTAGTCCAGGAGCCTATTCTGGGCGCAGTTTTCGGCGGCGTGCTTGTCGGTGTCGGAGCTGGAATAACCATGCGTACCGGAGGCTCGACAGGCGGTTTTGATATTGTCGGCTCCATCCTGACCCGCAAACGCGATTTTCCGCTGGGACAAATCTTGTTTATCCTGAACGGCGGGGTGATCTTTATTCTCGGTTACTTTAAAAACAACTGGGACCTTGCTCTGTTCTCGATGCTGTCCATCTACATTGCGGGTAAAATGATTGATACGATTCACATCCGACATATTAAAGTGACCGCTTTTATCGTCACCAAGCAGAAGGAAGCCATGCTTAAGAAACTGCTCACTGTCCCCCGGGGCGTTACGGTCATCCGTACAGAGGGGGCCTATACAAGCCAGGAGCAGGATCTTCTAATGACCGTTACAACACGCTATGAATTGGTCGAGCTTAAGAAAATGATCAAAGAAGCGGATCCCAAAGCATTCGTCAACATTGTGGAGACGGTAGGTGTGCTCGGTGAATTCCGGCGCCTGTAGGGCCGAACATTATTGTTATACAGAGGTTTCCTCCACGAAGTGCCAATGCGCGGCTGTGAACTTTATGATATACTTCTAGAGAGTCGTCTCATTAACATGGTTTACGTATAATTTCCGCTAGTTTCTTCATCAGATCCAGACAGGAAGGATGATGGAAATGGAAACCGTTAAACTGTCCGATATCGTAAAGACTTATACGCCTGAGCTTTATACCTTTTTGACGCGAACCGAACTCAATTCCGAAATCGTCCTTATGAATGGTATCGATTCACTTGACCAAGAGGATGTTATCGAAATTGTACAGTACAGCATAAAAGAAAACCGCCGCAACGCTTTCCTCCACTAGGAGGAAAGCGTTTTTTGCTGCATTGCTGATTCCCAAATTCATGAATACGCTATGTTCACAAAAAAGTAGCAAATAAACTAGATTGCCTCTTAATTCCATGTTATGATAGGACCACGATAAATAACCGGGTAGACACGCCTGTATTGAATTGGAGGTGTACGTTAGTGGGTGCTTTCTCTCCATGGCATATCTTGCTGATTGCCGTTGTGGCTCTACTGCTCTTCGGACCAAGCAAATTGCCCGAACTCGGACGCGGCTTCGGCCGGATGTTCAGAGAATTCAAGGATGCTACGAATGGTCTTGCTTCTGATGAACCAAGCCAGCCTGCAGCGCCGCGCAAAGAAATCAATTCTTCCGTTGAAGAAGAAACACGGAAATAACTTTATACACAAAGACTTGGTTCCGCCGGAGCCGGGTCTTTTTTTTATTCCGGTAAAGATTGAGAAATATTCTGCTTCACCCCTACTCGAGGAGGGTAATTTTACATTTATGGCAACATGACAAATTTCGCAAAGGGAGAGAGCAGCATGAACGTAATTTTGGCAGCTATGATGCTGCTGTGGGGAAGTATATCCGGGACTGGTCCCGATCCTGCTTTAGAATCAATTGCCAAAGCCGTCGTTACTAACACCAAGAGCACTGCCGCAGCCCCAGGCACTGACAAACCTGATGGAGGTCTCGCCCCTGTCAACAAGAAGGATCCGCAGCCCGATGCGCCTAAGGTCAAAGGAATTTATCTGACCGCACACAGCGCAGGCGGAAGCAAGCTTGATTCGCTTCTTCAACTGCTCGACGAAACTGAGCTGAATTCCATGGTGATTGATGTAAAGGATGACTGGGGCCAAGTCACCTACGATACCGGCAATGCGGAACTGGCGGCCAAAGGCACAACCAAAAAATTGATCCGCGACATGCCCGCTCTGATGGAGAAGCTTAAGCAGCATGATGTGTATCCTATTGCACGGATCGTAGTTTTCAAAGATACGATGCTTGCCAACAACAAACCGGAATTATCTTTCCTTAATCCCAACGGGACCGTGTGGTCCAACGGCAAAAAAACACCGGAGAGTTTCGTCAATCCTTATGAAAAAGAAGTGTGGGACTACAACATTGCGGTTGCCAAAGAAGCGGCAAAGGCAGGCTTCAAAGAAATTCAATTCGATTACGTCCGTTTCCCGGAAGGATTCGAGAAACGCGCCGATACCCTCAAGTATGACAAAGACGACCGGACCCGCATTCAGGCCGTTTCTGAATTTGCCCAATACGCGCATGAACAGCTTACACCGCTGGGTGTCCGCATCTCGGTCGATATATTCGGATATGCGGTTTCTGTACCAGCAGCAGAAGGAATCGGACAAGATTTCCAGGCGATCTCACAGAACGTCGATGTGATCAGCCCCATGATCTACCCGAGCCATTATACAAATGGCTGGTATGGTGTCGATGTTCCGGATGCCAATCCCTATGCAACGATCAGCGGAGCCATGAAGGATACGAACAAGAAGCTTCAGCCGCTTAAAGAGCAGAAGACAGCCCCTGTGGTCCGTCCCTGGATTCAAGATTTTACCGCCTCATGGGTAAAGGGGCACATCCGATACGGAGCCAAACAAATGCAGGATCAATACCGGGCGCTGAAAGAAAACGGGACCGAAGAATTCCTGCTGTGGAATGCAGCTAACAACTACACCAGAGGCGTTGATTACAAGTAAGGCAGCAAGAATATACATACAACAGGAAGAGCCAGGCAGAGGACGCACCTCTTAGCCTGGCTCTTCTATGCGGATAGAAAGAATAAACTTCTATCGGTGTCTCATTGCCGCTGCCCTGCGCCGGTCCGTCCCGGTTCGAGCGGACCCCTCGCTCCCGCAGCAGGGCGTTAGGATCGACCGGAGCTAAACCTGCCCGGGCCATTGCCCTGCCGATGCTTCCTGCCACCGGCCTCGGATCTCTGCGATGGCCTCCATCGGCAGCGCGCCTTGAGAGACCAGCCGGGCGTTCTCTTCCCACCGGCCGGGACGGGTCGTACCCACGATCGCCGTCTGCACCCCCGGTACCGACAAAGTGAAGCGCAGCGCTGTCCCGATAGATTCCGGAAGCGGCGCATTCAGGAAGTGATACCGCAGCCGCCGCAGCCGCTCCCAGTATTCCTGGTGGTAGGCCGCTTCGGGCCTATTCCCCGTACGCCATGCGGCATTGGCGATCGGACGCTTTGCAATGACGCCCATACCGCGCCGGACCGCTTCCGGAATCGTCCGTTCAATCGCCTCTTGATCGGCAATGTTAAGCGACGTCTGAAGCGTATCGAACAGGCCGGTCTGCACAGCGTATTGCGCGGCCGCTCCATCGGCACTGCAGCCGATAAACCGGGCTTTGCCCTGCTCCTTGAATTTCTGCAGCAGGGAAATTACTTCGCCTCTTCTCAGCAGATCCTCCGGACAATTGTGGAGCTGCAGTAAATCGACATAGTCTGTGTTCAGTCGCTTCAAGCTTCTCTCCAAGCTGTGCTCCATCATACCAAGGTCCCAGTTGTCTTCTTCAAAGCCCTGGTTATGGCCGATCTTGGTGAACAAATAAAAATCATTCCTGCGGTGCGAAACAGCCTTCCCGATTCGTTCTTCGGAATACTGGTAGCATTCTCCGGTATCAATGACATTCAGGCCCGCATCGAGCGCTCCGTTGAGCAGAGCATCGACTGTCTGCTGCTCCACCTGTTCCTGGCCGATTTCGGCTCCGCCGAATCCGAGTATACTGACTTTCATTCCTGTTGATCCGAGTATCCTCTGTTTCATCCGGATCGCCCCCTCCCTTGAATCCCAGCTGTTTAAGAAACCTAGATTCAATTATCAAGTCGATTCAGCAATTATCCTGTATGTATACTTAAGCGCCTTCGAACAATCTTAGCCGGATACGCTAGTCTCGACCACGTAACCTGCTCCGCTATTCAGACGCTTCTTCTCCACGATTGCGGCTTCTTTTACTTCCGGAGCTACGGTAAAGTGCCGGATTAAATGACCTTCCACAGCCTCAAATGCTTTCTCGTCCGAGTCGGCAGCTACGATCAAATAGCTTAAACCTTCTTGTAATTCCATTTCTATTTTATATAAAAACATGTTATTTCCTCCCCAATCCGCTTTCTTGACGGTTCTTTTTATAAGATTCCTTTTATGTTACCAAAATGTGGGGTGTTTGCCTAGTTAGACTCTGACTTCGCTGGCGTTTTCTTTCTCACACACATTCCTTTACAATGAAGAAAAGGAGGCTGATTGTGTTGCTGAATGTTACGGCTTTAACGAAAATGGACGTGTCTTATCTAACGGAGAACCTTCCTTCCGATTTGGCTGGCAGAGTAAACCTCCAGACCTTCCAGACGGCTGAAGAAGCAGGCCTTGCTCTAGAGAACACCGAAGTATTGATTACGACGGGAAAATTTGACGAGGATTGGCTCCCCCTTCTCCCCAAGCTCCGCTGGGTGCAGACGTTGTCTGCGGGTGTGGACAAGCTGCCTTTACAAGAATTCGATGAGCGCCAAGTAACAGTAACCAACATGAGCGGCGTACATGCCATCCAGATGAGTGAATATGCACTCTCGGTTATGCTGGGTTGGGTACGGCATGCGAAGGCCTTTTACGACAGTCAGCGAAATAAGGTTTGGAACCACAAGCTGATTACGGGCGAGCTCCATGGCCAGACTTTGGGAATCATCGGTACGGGCAGCATCGGTACGGAAGTAGCCCGCAAAGCGAAAGCGTTCGATATGCGCATCCTAGGCTACAGCCGCTCCGGCAGCCTCAAGCCGCATTTTGACGAAATCAGAAGCGGTGACGCCGGGCTGGAATCCCTTCTCCGCGAATCTGATTTTGTGCTTCTTCTCGTACCCGGCACAAAGGAGACGGCCCGCCTGTTAAGTGCCGAGCAGTTCGCCATAATGAAGCAATCCGCATACCTCATCAATATGGCCCGGGGAAGCGTCGTTGATGAAGCTGATCTGATTCAGGCTCTCCAAAACGGAGATATCGCGGGTGCCGCACTCGATGTATTTGAGCAGGAACCTTTGCCTGCTACTTCTGCGCTCTGGGAGATGGAGCAGGTTACGATGACGCCTCATATATCCGGGGACACTCCTCAATATGTAGAGCGCTCCGCAGAGATCGTGTATCCGAACTTGCGCCGGTTCCTGGCCAATGAGCCGCTGCTCAATCTGGTCGACCTGCGCTTGGGCTACTAAAACTCTTGCTCCGTCCAAATACTCTCCAAATACGAAAAGCCTTCTTTTCCTCAGCTGTCCGGGACAGATTGGGAAAGAAGGCTTTTTATATGCAGCAGACTTTATTAAGAATAATCAATTAGGATAGCTGCCTATCGATCTTAATGTCAGCTGTTGTGCAGAAAATACTATTGGGACAACCGGAGTGCGAGATTGTAAAGCTCCATGTTAAAGGGACGCTTCGTGTTCACGACAAGATCAATGTCGGTGGCAACAAGCTCACCTTTGACAACACCCACGGATTTGCCCGAGTCGCCTTCAATCAGCTTGCGCACCGCAAAGTCGCCGAGACGGCTTGCAAGAATACGGTCGGAATGAGTCGGAGTGCCTCCACGCTGAATATGTCCGAGTACCGTTACACGCGCATCAATTCCGTTGTGTTCCATGATCTGGCGGGCAATGTCATCCCCTTTGCCGGCGCCTTCTGCAACCAGAATAATACTGTGGCGCTTGCCGTGTGCAAAATTGTCACTCATACGGGTAGCGATTTCGTTCACATCATACGTAACTTCCGGTACGAGGATCGTTTCCGCTCCGCTGGCAAGGCCGGAGTAAAGAGCGATTTCGCCGCAGTGGCGGCCCATCACTTCAACAACGGACGAACGCTCGTGCGAAGTCATCGTATCCCGGAGCTTGTTGATTGCATCTACCACGATAGACACAGCCGTATCGAAGCCGATGGTGAAATCGGTGAACGGAATGTCATTGTCAATCGTTCCCGGCAGACACATCGTCTTAATACCGAGCTTGTTGAGCTTGTTGGCGCCTTGGTAGGAACCGTCCCCGCCGATCACGACCAAGCCGTCGATCCCATGGGCACGCAAGTTATCTGCTCCCTGCTGCTGCCCTTCCGGTGTCATGAACTCCTTGGAACGGGCTGTCTGCAGAATAGTTCCCCCGCGCTGGATGATATCTCCGACGCTTCTGAGGTCCATTTCGGTAATATCATTATTAATCAGTCCCTGATAGCCGCGCTGAACCCCATACACTCTAACACCATAATAAAGCGCGCTGCGCACAACGGCGCGGACGGCCGCGTTCATTCCTTGGGAATCGCCACCGCTTGTTAATACTGCAATTGATTTAACTGTCATGTAACTTCCTCCTTGCTTGCCTGTGAGCAATAGTAAAAGCATAAACCAAACTTTATTAGAATCAAGAGGTTCTGCGGATCCATAAGCTGTTGACCCAGAAGAACAATCTGCTGATTGTACTGTCTTTCATTAGCTGGCGGGAGATTTGCCGCACCTGCTTCTGATTCTTTACTTTGGGGTCGGATAAGTACAGCGCGAGCAGTCCCTCGATAATCATCCGGTGAAAAGAAGCATCCTCCAGACGGGAAGTCCTCTCCCTCGCCTGCTGGGCAGCGAAGGCGATACGCTGAACGGTCCGGTCCATATCGGGGTAATAACTGCAAAAGTTCAAGTCCCCGCCGATCCGGTCCTCTTCCTGATCAATTAAGTAATCAAGCAGAATATGAAGACCGCAAACATAAGGAAAATAAGCTGATCTGATTCCCTTTACACGTTCCTCTGTAAGAGAAAGATCCGACGCAGCAACGAACAACATAAACATACCCAGTGTAGAGCCGGTTGCTGCTGCGAACTCGTTCCAGCACAGCTCGGGATACCCCGCGCTGTGCACTTCCCACCACTGGAGCAAGGCCTGTTCCCTTAGTTCCGGGTGAATATGTTTATGTACCTGAAGGTCGCAGTAAAGAGAAACTAGCGAGCGGATATCCGTCTCTACCATCCCGTAAGACGGCAACTCGGCAATACAAGCCTGGCAGTTCTTCACAAGATCCGCCAGATATTGATTGTCATCCCGCTGGCTGCGATACGCGTAGTAGTTATGCAGCGGAGCTTCGGGATCAACGGCATCAAGCATCGCCTGATGGAGACTCCGAAAATCTTCCGGGTCCTGCGAGGTGCTGCGGTCGCATAGATTATCCAGATAATCGCTGATAGTCTGAAAGGAAACAATAAGCGAAATCAGCACACGCCGCATCGGCAAATTGGCCACAGCATAAATTGCGCCGCCCTGACAGTGAAATTGTTTGCTTGTTATGCTTGCTGTCGCCTGCATTCTCAATTCTTCATCGGGAATTTCCCGGACTTTACTCCGCCAACCTTCCAACTCTTTCCTTACACCTGGAAGCACATACTTATATATGCGGTACATTAAGCTAAGCGGGCCCCGTGGCATATCCAAGGAAAAGTTAATTGGCAGATTCAGCGAGTTCAAGCAATTCTCCTCCGTAGCACTGACGATAGCAGTATGCGAGCAGCAATTTTATTTCAAGGTATTGAATATGGGTCAGCCAAGTATCAATCTCCGGATTCTGCAGCAGCGTAACCTGTAGTTCGATCACATCCGTAAACACAGAAGAATTCCATTCCGGTGAAGTCAGGAGCACATCAAGTTTGGCCTTCATCGCTTCATGATCCAGGTCATTCAGGGTAGGTTGCTCTTCAAGATAAGAACGGACTTCTGTCATCAGTACCGTGTGTATGGGATGATTGCCTACATCTTGCAGCCAGTGCTTGGCGTTGCTGTAATCTCCCTCCATCCGGTGCATAAGACCGTGCCAGTAACTGCCCGTGTCGTTTGTAATGTCCTGAGAAATCTCATGACTATTGTCCAGGCTTTCATTCAGCAGATACAGTCCGGCCTTAAGTGCCAATGCGTAGGGTTCCTTATCTGGGTCATTTCCGCTTAATGCGGAAACCTGGAGTTTGCCGATACGGACATCGATGAGCGAATCCCATTCCTCAATGGGATAGAGCGACGGCCGTCTTTCGAGCAGAGGTTTGGCGATCAGCCTGATCCATGATGGTTTCTCTTCTTCTGGTGGCACCTCAAGCACTCCTTCCTGCGGCTCTGACCTGGCGCTTCAGATCAAATCTCTTTTTTTCTTTCTATCTTACCAGAATTACAATCGTTTTACACCTTGCGGTTGCAAGGACATCCGTCTCACAGCCGCACCTTCCCGCAGGTGGACAGACACTGCGGTTCGCTATATCATCCGTGGCGTTTGCTCTCCACATTCTGATGGGTGCGAAACCACAAGTGCAGATCATTAATCGTACTCGCTAAATCAGCGATTTCATAGTTGAGGGCGCAAGATGTCGGGAAATCGTCCTCAACATTCAATTTATTTTGTTTGGCGATGATGAATCCTTCCAGCTGTTTGATCCGTTCCGGAATTGTCCCGCGTATGGTTTCCCACTTCAGAAGGATAGCCCCTCTCTCTTCCAATGAGAAGTCTTCCCACTCTTGATCGAATTCGGGCAGAGGGATCCCCAGTCGCTTATCATGTACAAAACGGCAGGTCACAAGAACACCCCTTCCAGCATTTCCGAATACCGCAACATGTAACCTTCCCTCTAATTTATCATGAGCAGCCGTGACGTTTCCACTACAAGTTGTCGGTAATCTTTGGAGTGGACCGTTACATCTATCCTACTTCAATCCAGGCAGGCTGACTAGGAAAGATATCATGGTTTTATACCCGGATTCGTCCATATAATTGGATAATGAAAGGAAAAAGAGAAATACACTCCTTCCACCTGCCTCATACACCCGTATGCTTAATTGCACGCGTCTTAACCCTTCATTATACTAGCACTAGCAGAAGGACGCCCCTTAAGCGGCGTCTTTTCTTTTTGAACGCTTTTATATGAAGACAGAATGGGTGGATATAGTTGAAAACACAGCAAGATTTCGTCCTGCGCGGATTTACCTTTTCCTATTATATGATGATGGCTCTGATCGCTTCGTTCTTCCCGCTCTACTTCGACTCACGCGGTTATACCAGGGAACAGATCGGTCTGCTGTACTCGATCGGCCCGATGATTAGTATTTTTGCGAATCTGATCTGGGGTTTTGCCAGCGATAAACTGCAGAAAATCAAACCGATCCTCATTACCTTGTATATCGGACAACTTGTATTTGCTCTGTCGATGTTCCGTACCGACTCTTTTACGATGCTTTATATTCTGATGGCCGGCTTTTATTTTTTCCAGCAGCCCGGACAATCTCTCAACGACAGCCAGCTTCTCCTGTATTCCAGGCATACGGGCAAAAGCTACGCTTCCTTCCGGGTTTTCGGTTCCATCGGGTTTGCTTTCTCCGCTTTATTTTTCGGAATGCTATTCAAAGAAACTAATATCAGTCTGCTTTCGTCTATTACTATAGCGGTTATTATGACCGGGTTACTATTCTCTCTCGGGATTGTGGACACAAGAGGAGCGCAAAGCAAAATCGACTTCAAAGGGATAGGAAAGGTGCTGGCCGCTCCGCGTCTGCTCATCTTTCTGCTGCTTATCCTGATTATGTCGATCTCCCACCGGTTCAACGACGGATTCCTTGCCCTGCATATGCGTGAAATGGGCGCATCCGACATGACGGTCGGCGTCGCTATGATGGTCTCGGCACTTAGTGAAATACCGGTGCTGTTCTTCCTCGGGAAGTACGGGCACAGGTACAAAGAACTGCCGCTTCTGGCTGTAGCCGGGTTTATGTATGCAATCCGGTTCCTGATTGTCAGCCTCTCCGATCAAACCGCCTGGGTCATGGTTGCCCAAATGATGCACAGCGTCACATTCGGCGTGTTCCTTGTCACTGCGCTGCGCTACCTGACGCGGGTAATACCCGACCAATACCGGGCTTCGGGACAAGCGATATTCGCTATCACCTGGTCCAGCATCGCAGGAATCGTCAGCGGAAGATTCGGAGGATACCTATTTGCAGATTACGGCAGCAAAACGCTGTACTTGATCGGATCGGCGCTCGCCTTAACGGCTGCGGCAGGATTTCTTGTGTTCCACGCCCGGCTCAATGCCCTAGAAGCCAGATTAACTGCAATTCCAAATTCAAAGGAGGATTCGCATGCTTGAGGTAAGCGGGCTTTCGCATACCTTTCAAAGCGGTACGGAACAGTCTCACGTCCTCGTAGACATTAACTTTACCGTTAACAAAGGAGAGATCGTAGCCCTGCTCGGAAGTTCCGGCTCCGGTAAATCAACCCTGCTGAACCTGATGGCCGGTCTCATGAAGCCGACTACAGGCAGTATTCTGATTGCCGGGCAGCCGATAGAGCGCATGAGCGAGAATAAGCTCGCTGAGTTCAGGCGCCATCATATCGGATTTATTTTTCAGTCATACGAATTGATCTCACACCTGACGGTCCGGGAAAATGTAGAGCTTCCGCTCGTGTTCCAGGGAATCAAGCCAAGCGAACGTAAGGACCGCGCCAAAGCCCTGCTGGCCCAGGTCGGCCTTGCGGAGAAGACGGAATTGTTCCCTTCCCAGCTCTCCGGAGGGCAGCAGCAGCGGGTCAGTATAGCCCGCTCGCTGATTACCCGTCCCGCCATCGTCTTCGCTGACGAGCCGACAGGCAATCTGGACACTAAGACTGAATCGGAAATTATCGATTTACTGCTGAATTTGAACCGTACGCTCGAAATTACCTTTATCATTGTGACGCATGAGCGCGAAGTAGCGGGCCGGACGCAGCGAGTTATCCAGCTGCGGGACGGTAAGCTCGTGGAAGAGAACGAAGAAGGCGTCACTTATGCCGATGAGAGCGCTGCTGCGGCTGAAGCCGCCTCTTACGCAAATGTTCAAGCTGGAGGTGATACCCGGTGAAACTGCGTGATTACATGCGCCTCAGCTGGGATCAGCTCAACCGGCGTAAAGTTGTAACGGCTTTGTGCGCACTGGGCATATCAATCGGTTCGGCAGCCATCATAGTCGCTCTGGCCGTTGGAGAATCGGCCGCCTATTACACAGACAAAGAAATGAAATCTTTCCTCAAGACCGATGAGATTACGATCCGCAACGAAGAAAATAATCAGGGCCAGGCAGCAGGGGGCGATTCTCAAGGTTCCGCCGGTGCGTCTTCCACTGCCGCTTCCCCGAATGCTATTACAAATCAGAAGCTGGACCTCATCCGGGGACTGCCTCATGTAAAAGCAGTCGCCAGCTTCCAGCGGATGGGACATTATTATTTCACCTTAGATGACGGAAAAACCGGTAATTTCGAACTCATTGCCACGGACCTCGATACACTCGTTAAATTCGGAAACGAATTCCAGCAGGGCGGACCTTCGGACGTCGAGAATACCATCATCATTTCTCCCGGGGCTGCCATGGGACTTTTCGATGAACAGGGTGAGAAAAACAGGCGCAAGCAAATGCAGCAGAATCCGAATGATCAGGAAATGTGGAAAGCCATGCGGGAATTGGAGAAAATCCCGACCCCTCTTTATCAGAAACAAATCAGCGTCATGCAAGAGCACCCGGCTAATACAGCAAAACAGCAGACACAAATACCTGTTCGCGTAACCGGTGTCCTTAAGAAACCGGACGGCATGTCCAGTGACAGGGTGATGTATTACAAACAGGCCTATATCTCTCATGCGCTGGCCAAAAAAATCCGGGAGGCTTCCCAAGCATCGGGACAAACTCCTGACGGCAAACCTGTTTCTATGCAGGAATCTTATTCAGAAGTACTTGTGAAAGTGGATCAGACATCCAATTTGGAGGCTGTCGAGAAGCAAATCCAGAAACTCAGGCTGAACACACAAAACAATCTCCATCAAGAAGAACGCATGGAAGGCCAGTTCGTCATTATGCGGATCGTATTCCTTGGAATCGGACTTTTTATTCTCTTTATTGCCTCCATCTCCATTGTCGTAGCGATGACGATGTCAACCTACCAGCGCCGGCGGCAGATCGGGATTATGAAAGTACTTGGTGCAAATCTTGCCCAGATTCGTAACATGTTCATCGTCGAATCCGCTCTGCTCGGACTGCTCGGCGGATTGCTCGGAATCCTGTTGTCCTATTGGGTGGTCTGGGGAATTAACGCCATCCTGTTTATGACAGGGCAGATCCAGCCCGGGGAGAACAACCAAATCTTATTCATCTCTTCCTGGATTCTTCCGACCGGCATGTTCTTTGCCATTATGACAGGCGTCTTGTCTGGAATATATCCCGCAGTTAAGGCGTCCCGCACGGACGCGCTAACCGCAATCAAACGCGAATAGGAGTGAAAATCGTCACGATGAAGAAAAAAATATGGGCTCTGATTGCGGCTGTCGTCGTAATCGGTATTAGTGTATTCCTCTACATACAGAGCAACCCCAAAGGGGGACCTTCACCTGGAGATTTAACCGGAGACATGGGTAACCTTTCATTCAAGGCAGTGAGTGAAGAATTGGTCGGGTCCATCGAAGTGAAGGGGAAATCCTCTTATGAGAAAGAAACATGGGTGCATGCCCCTTTCAGTGGAGATATCGTCAAATGGAATGTCAGCGAGGGCACCCAGGTTAAAAAAGGCGATTCTCTATTCGTCCTGGATAGCTCTTCGATTGACAATGAAATCGCTCAAATGCAGGCCAATCTCAAGAAACAAGACCTGGAGGCTCAGCTTGCCAAATTCCAGGAAAATGCGGGATCAGCTCCTGCAGGCTCAGATCCGGCCGGTATGACCGAGGGTGAAGCCAAGAAACGCTATGCGGATGCAGAAAGCGCCAAAATTCAGGCTCAATTGAACACAATGAACCGTGAAACCGCCCAGAATCAATTAAACGAAAAGCAGAAGATGCTGGCAAAAGCGAACTTCCGTGCTCCTGAAGCAGGAATTTTCCTGTTCGAAGATTCAGCCAAAGTCCCGCAAGCTCTACAGGCAAATGACCGGATCGGTAAAATTGTTGATCTGTCCAAGCTTGAGCTTCTCTGCTACGTTGGAGAATTTGATGTTTTTCAAATTAAGGCCGGAATGCCGGTTACCGTCAAAATAGATGCTCTGCCTGGAGTAACTCTCAAAGGTGCCGTCAAGCAAGTATCCAAATTCGCCAAAACAAGCAGCGATGCCAACCCCGCCTCGTCCGCACAGTTTGAAGTCGTTGTGTCTCTTGAAGCTAACGAAAAACTGATCGCAGGTCTCAGCCTGACCGGAACCATTGAGACTTCCCGTAAAGCGCAAGCGCTCGTGGTTCCGACCATCGCGGTACAGCGGGATAAAGAGAACCATTTCGTCATGCTCGATACGGGCAGCGGAGTGGAACGCAGAGATATCACGATCGGAATGGAAACGGCCGAGAAAACAGAAGTATTAAGCGGACTGAACGAAGGAGATACTGTAGTACTCCAATAAGCAAAATCGGATTAGCGTCTTCTGTACAAACCGATCTGTCTCTTTGCAAACCGCTTGAATTCATCTATAATTGTGAGAAGATACTAGCACCTAGTCTTAATTCTTACAAACCCGACTCATTCAAGTGGAAAGTAGGGACTGAACCCGATGAATTATGAGGATTTTAAAACCGTCATGCTTGGAAGACGCAGTATTCGCAAGTTTACAGACGAAGAGGTTTCCGTAGAGGATGTCAGAGAATTAATCGACTGCGCGCGCTTTGCTCCAAGCGATACGAATTCACAGACCTGGAAATTTATCGCTGTAATGAACCGGGATACAATCAAAGCTATTGAAGAGGCTACATGGGACGAGCTTCACAAACGTGCCGCCGCCGCCGAAGAGCGCGGACTCGCACGTGAAGGCAAGCTGCTCGTTAAATCTTTCGGTCCCTATGCCACCGCCTTCTCCGATGCTCCCGTTGTCATCGTTTGCTTAGCCACGCCGTATGAATCCAAGTTCCGTGAACGGATATTCGATCCGATCGGGTTTGTGGAGGAGGCTGTCTGGGCGGAAGAAGGGATCAAAAGCTCCTGCCTCGCTTCCCAGAACCTGATGCTTGCCGCTCACGCGCGCGGTCTTGCGACTTGTCCCATGACAGGACCCGTTCTGCTTGCCCAGCATCGCCTCCGCGAGATTCTGCCGATTCCGGATGAGGCGCAAATCAACATGGTGATTGCCCTGGGTCATCCTAAGGAACGTCCCGGCAAATTATCCCGCAAAGAAATCGATGAGATTCTGGATATCGTATAGCAAAATTCAAGTAATAGCTGCCTCCCCTATTCCAATCCGGAAACCGGGAGGCTTTATTTTGGAACAAAGAATCAATTGATCAGCAAGCAGAAGAAATGAGGATGCAAGATGAAATTCCCCTTAGTCACCCAATCCTTAGCGGAGGGCCTGGAATTGGCAGAAATCCGCTTTGTCACCTCGAGAATTCAAGGAATCCGTGAACGCGAAGGCAACCCGATGGGAGCGGAGATCGCCCGATTCGGCGGAGCCACGGCCTATTATGTCCGGCAGATGCCTTGGCCGATTTTTAATACAGTAAAGGGATTGGGACCGGATGATCTGGACCAGCTGGACCCGCTTCTAGCCTTCTATAAGCAGCGTGGACGAGCCTGCACCTTCGAACTAATTCCCGGAAAAACGAACGCCACGGTAACCCGCGCTCTGGCTGAGAGAGGATACTTTCAGGACGGGTTCCATTCTTGCTTGTACGGTGTCCCCGAGGCTATAGCGCCCGTACTGCCTCCTCACATCCATATTGAGCTTATCACCCGCAGAGAGCAGTTCGGATTGTACGGCGCCTTGCACTGCTCAGGTACAGGGATGGACCCTGGCGGCACGCAGCACTTTATCGACAACAATATCGTGCTCTTCGACCGCCCCGGCTGGCGCTTCTTCCTTGGTTATGTCGACGGGCACCCGGCAGGTGTAAGTGTCATGCATATCGACGGTGAAGTCGCTTCTTGTACGCTCGCGGCTACTCTGCCCGAATTCAGAGGCCGCGGCCTGCAGACGGCCATGCTTCAGACGCGGATGCACGTAGCGGCTAAAGCCGGGTGCCGTATCGTGGCAGCTCAAGCAGGCTTCGGCTCAACGAGCCAGAACAATATGGAACGCCTGGGTATGCGGCTCGCCTACACGCGCGCCACCTGGAGCCAGCTGGCACCTCAGGACAGCCACTCAGAATAGCGGCTTACGGAAGCCCACCCCCGGGCCCAAAAGAAAGCGGATGTAGTCATACTCCGAAACGCTTCTTAGTCAATGTTCCCGATAATCATCCAAGCGTGCAGCCTCTCTTTGCGTCTCTTCCTCCTGTTTCGTAAATTTCCGGCCTTCCTTTGGCGGCAAAAAAAATCCCCTCCCGGCCGACAGTGTCCTTAAACCCCATAATAATATGGCGGTTTGTTCACTGTCTTTCCGTGAGGGGATACTACCAACGGCCAATGCCGCTGCTTTCTTGTTTTGTTCTTATCGTCAGCGTCCCTCTTCCGCAGCAGCGGCAGGCCCTTCGGGCTTCGCAGGCCAGAAGGCTGCTTTACCCAGCAAGAGTGTAATCGTCGGCACGAGGAAAGGCCGCACGATAAAGGTGTCGAGCAGAACTCCGACTGCGCAAATAACTCCGAATTGTACAAGTACCTGGATCGGCAGTACAGACAACACAGCGAACGTTCCTGCCAGAATAAGTCCGGCGGAAGTAATCACGCTGCTCGTCGTGCTGACTCCGATCCGAATAGCTTCTTTTAGCGGATGCTTCTTGCTTGCCTTCCAGATGCCTGAAACCATGAAGATATTATAATCTTCTCCAAGCGCCACCAGGAAAACGAACGCATACAGCGGAATCAAGCCTTGGATAGCATCCGTCCCGAAGAACGTATTCAAGATCAGCCAGCCTGCGCCGAGTGCCGAGAAGTAAGACAACAGAACGGTGGCCATCAAATATATCGTAGCTACAATAGAGCGAAGATAAACCAGAAGCAGTAGTGCAATAATACTGATCACGATCGGAATGACGACCTTCGTATCCCGCCCTGTTATTTGCTCCGTATCGTACTGTTCAGCGGTTTGTCCCGAAATCCACACGCGCGACCCCGGATCTGAAATCCCAGCATCCTTAAGAACAGCTTCGGAAGCCGCGTACATGTCCGGGATATGTCCAATGGATTCGTTCGAGAACGGATCTTCTTTCAGCAGCACTTCATAAGCGACGATATCCGGTGTAGTCTTTCCCTTCACGGGTTCCGAGACCGACTCTACATACGGAAGCTGCTTAAGCGCAGCCGCAGCATCGACGGCTTTGCCTTCCGTATCCACCATCACTTTCACGGGCGCTAGCGAGCCGGGAGAATAATGATCCGACAGGAGCTTAAACCCTTCACGCGAAGGCATCGTTTCCGGGAAAGAAGCAAGCAGGTTGTACGTGTATTTGATCTGGGTAGAGAAGCCCGCCAGCACGATCAGCAGAATCAGGCTTGCTGTCAGAATCGTTTTGGGCTTGGTGACGACCAGTCGGCCCAGCAGCTCGCTCAAACGCCCTACGGCATGCTGTTCTTTAACCGGCCTGCCTCTTTTGGCTTCTTTCTCCGCTCTCATTTCAGGGGTCAGGGGAGCGAACGGATAGAAAGATTTGCGCCCAAGGATACCTAGAATGGCAGGAACAAGTGTTATGCTGGCCAGTACCATAATAAAAATCGCCAGGCTGAACGGGATCGCAAAGCGGTGATTAGATCCGTACCGGGCAAATATCAGCGCCAGCATGGATACAATAACAGTCAGCCCGCTCATACCGATCGCTCCGCCTGAACCGAATAGAGCCTCTTTAACCGCCTGATGCTTACTTTTTTGTTCAAGCAGGGCGGTGCGGTAGCGTGCCGCAAAGAATAAACAGTAGTCTGTACCGGCGCCGAATAGCAGCACTGTCATAATGGAGATCGTCTGGGCATCCACCACAATCCAGCCGAGCTCGGCCATTTTGCCCAGTATCGGTGAAATAACCCCGTAAGCGAATCCGACACCGACAAGTGGAACGATAGCCATAACCGGGGAGCGATACAGCAGAATCAGCAGTACCAGGACGAGTACAACCGTTGCCATAAGCAGCGAGAAGTCGGCACCTTTGAACAGACCGGTGGCATCAATGCCTATTCCGACCGGACCGGTTACACGGGCTATCAGCCCATCTGAATTCAGTTCCTTAACCGCAAAGGGATCGCTGCCGATCACAGATGCGGATAGTTCGCTCAGCTTCTGCGTGCTCTCCTTCAGCTTATCGGAGTCTGCTCCAGCATCGAATGTAATGGGAAGAACGATAGAAGTCCCATCTTCGCTGACCGACTGCTTCAAAGCTTGCAGAGGCATTTTGTGATAGGGAGGCACTGCCGTCTGCTGCGGCAGCGGCTGCTCCGTCAACTGACCGGCGATTTTCTGCAGAGCGGACAAATCGCTATCGCTCAGACCTGCCTGCCGGTAGAACACAACAAGCGCAGGGTTACCGCCGCTGCCCGGAAATTGTTCCTTTTGAAGCTGCGCCGCCTTTACAGATAATGAATCGGACGGCAGCTGGTCTGCTGCATTGTTCTCCTGGCTGTTTACTCCGGGAAAGACCAGCGTGAGCAGGACGGTCACAAGAATCCAGGCCGCAACCGTGACCCATTTGCTTCTGGGCCCTGCGACACGGGATACAATTCCTTCTACAAAGGATGGACTTTTCATACGACACGCGCTCCTTTAATCTTCAATGTATAAGCCCGGCTGATATCTGATCATGACATCTTAACTGGCTTTTGTTATAATTATATATACTGGTTAGTTAATTAATCAACCTTAAATTTTTTCGCACTTTAATTCCGCTTCCTTCTGCGGTTCTCCGGGTTCATTCGCACCGTTTCTACAAGCATTACCAGCAGCTCTGTCTATCACCTCCTTCAGCTTTAAAGTGCAAATTGCGAGCATCCTTTCAGGTCCATTGTTCGCCTATGTTATACTATTTTATAATGAGGATCAGATTACCTGTGTGAAAGGAAGCAATGCAAATGGATCCAAACTCCCGCAGACCACCTGGAAGACCGCGTTCTAATGAACAGGGAGCTCCTGTCTCCGACCGTATCCTTTATGTCGCCATGCATGAATTTATTCGTCTTGGCTATGATGCCGTGTCGATGGACGATATTGCCAAAGCTTGCGGCGTGACCAAAGCGTCCATCTATTACTATTATCCGTCCAAAGCCGTGCTGCTTACACAGTCCACGATCCGCCTTATGAATGTCGTGCGCACAGCCACTTTGAACATTCTTCAGAAGCCTCTTCCGCTCCGCCAGCGGCTGACTGAAGTAACCGTCAATCATCTCAAGGCAACGACGAGCTTCGAATTCGAAGGCTTTATGAATAAAATTGAAGCGGTATTAACACCCGAACAGAACGAAGAGATGCGTAAAGCGGAACATCGCCTGCTGGAAGCACTTGCCGACGCATTCGAGGAGGCAGCCCGTCAAGGTGAAATCTGCTGCACAGATTCATGGCTGGCCGCACGTTCCTATATGGCTCTCCTGATGATCGGACACAGTAAGCAGCCTGACGGCTCTTTTACCTACCCCGACAAAACTCAAGCAGCTGTTAAAATTATCGACATGTTGTGGAACGGAATCGGAAGTGCACCCCCCATAATTAGAAAATAATTACTTTATAGACCCGCATGCAGTATACTATTCCGTGAAGGAGTGATTATACTGCTGGTTCAAATGAAATCTTCTTTATTTCATTCTTTACACGCTGGTGAGCTCAGTCAAGCCTGCTTTAAACCGCTGATTGAGACGTACAAGAAAGAGCGGACGGCCGGACAAGATTTTACCGGAACGTACGCTAAGCTGTCCAAGGGGCAGCAGGCCTTATTCATGTTTTACGTCCATACGAATCATGCCGCTAAGTCGTTGTCCGATTTTTATTGGTGGTCCGCGTATTTTTATGCAAAAGGGACCGAATGGCAGGGAATTAAATGGAGTTTGCGGTTTTTCGGCGAGGATTCGCTGCACTCCGTTCTTCAAGACCTGGAGAATCTCCTCATTGAAACAGCTCATCCTGTAAGTCTGGAAACGTTCAGCCTGGCCAAGGATCATCTCGACTGCCATCCCGCTCTGCTCGCTTCCGTGAAGCCTGTTCATGCCAAGTATCGTGACAGGATTCCCCTGGCGGTCGAACAGGTTGAACGCTATATATACCTTAACCCCGGCGAATTTGTCGACTTGGAGCAGGAAAACCTCTATGAACCTAAACCTGACAGCTCTGTAGCTTATTAAAAAAAGAGCCAGCCGGCATATACCGGCTGGCTCTCTATTATAGATAGACGAAGAATCTTACCCGATCTTCTCCATCTCTTCATCACTGATCTCAAAGTTCGCATACACATCTTGGACATCATCGTTATCCTGGAAAGACTCCATCATTTTCATCAGCTTCTGGGCATTCTCACCCTCAACTGCAATGGTGTTCTGCGGAAGCCAAGATACGGATGCCGCCGTGAACTCAATACCCTGGTCCTCGAGCGCATTCTTTACCTGCTCAAGCTCATGCGGATGAGTCAAAATCTCCACGTGATCCTCATAGGCGACAAAATCTTCCGCACCCGCTTCAACAGCCTGCATCATCAGCTCGTCCTCATCAATCGGATCTTCGCCGCGCTCAATCGTGAGTACGCCCTTCTCATCGAACATATAGGATACACAGCCGGATTCACCCATATTCCCACCGCGTTTGTTGAAAATAGAACGGACATCCGCCGCAGTCCGGTTGCGGTTATCCGTCAGGGATTTAACCATAATCGCTACACCGCCGGGACCGTAACCTTCATAGATGATCTGTTCAAAATCATCGCCGTCTTGTTCGCCTACCGCCTTCTTAATAGCTCGTTCGATATTGTCGTTAGGCATTTGAACCTGCCGCGCATTGGCAATTGCCGTCTTGAGGGCGAAGTTAGCGTCCGGGTTCGGACCGCCCTGTCTGGCTGCCACGAAAATCTCCCGGCCCAGTTTAACGAACTGGTTGTTTTTCTGCTGATCCGCTTTTCCTTTGCGGTCTTTGAAAAGCTTAAACTTCATAATAGTAACGCTCCTAACGATTAAGAATGTACTCTTAAGTTTACACGAATCCACGCAAAAAAGACAGTTCCCAATCTTGCGATCGGGAGCTGTCTCGGTTTGCTATGACACTATTTATAAGAAGGTGGTTATCCCTGGATCTTATAACTTGGTGACGTTAGCTGCTTGAGGACCGCGGTTACCATCCGTGATCTCGAATTCTACTTCTTGGCCTTCGTCAAGAGTTTTGAATCCATCGCCTTGAATAGCGGAAAAATGTACAAATACGTCTTCGCCGCCTTCTACTGAGATGAAGCCATAGCCCTTCTCTGCGTTAAACCATTTAACTGTACCTTTCAAGTGAACAACCTCCTAAATGTATCGCCATCTTTGGCGAATATGGATATTATATCATCCTTTGTCTGCCAGTTCAACTATTTGAAACCCCTTTCGCAGCAAGTTTGCGGAGGGCCAAATAGTCATATGAACCGGGGATAAATGCCAATTTTGTCGGGCGGAATTCAGCCGAAATTCCTTTCATACCAAGCTGTTCAATCAGAGCCGGCAGGTGTTCATAACGGCTGCCGTCAAAAGCCAGCAGCGGATAAATCCGTACCTCTCCCCCTGCCCGGCATAGGCGTAAAAGCTCTTCCAAAGCCTGCTTATGAAACTCCTGATCAAACTGCTCTGCATACAAAAACAGGAAGTGGCTGCACAGGATTAAATCAAAGGAATCCTTCTCGTAGGGCAGTGCCGGCAGAGAGGCGGCTGTATATCTATTCAGGCGGCTATTTGTTCTGTAATGAGTCAAAAACACTTCGAATGATTGCTCACGAATTGCCCGCAGCTGCTCCGGTCCCCCGTACAAATCCCAGTTAAACAGATGCTGCCGTTCCGTGAGCTTCGCAACGAACTTGCCGATTTCATCCCGGCCCCGTTCTTCAAGCCCCGCTGCATCCTCGCTATACAAAGGATCAGCGGCATACGCATCAATGCCTCTTCGGACAGCTTCCGCGGTAAATGAAGAAGCTCCCGCTCCGGTGTCGAGAATCTTCCGCCCCACGAGATGTTCTTCCCGCAAGTCAAACATATGCAGGTACTCGCTGAAGTTGCGGCAAGTCATCGCCACCCCGGACTGTTCATAAAACCTTACTTTTTTTTGCATAGCAAACACTCTCCTCATCTCAGCTAAGCTTTCCTCGGCTTTGTCCTGACCACCCATGTACTCAACATGAATCGGCCTTTTCAATATCCACACTTTTCCAGTAAAGGATATTGAAAGGATTCTACCACCTTATCGGCCGGATGGCTAGTGAAATTTTACTGGCCTTATGCTAAAGTAAGATCGGAACAGTTGGGGCATTCTTACCTTTACATTCGTCCCTTCATCTTTTAATAGCTAAAGGAGAATTTCTCATGTCACACGCGATAAAAAAGCATGTTATCTTCAAAAAAGACAAATGGAACATGATTACGGTAGAAGTAAACGGCTCCCGCCTGATCCTTCGTGAAATATCAGATCAATGGGGCGAGGACACACACACATTCATGAGTCGGCCCGCTTTGATGAAATGGGCCAATGACCGTTTCCCCAAGGACAAGTACGAAGGTACGGAAGAAGAATATAACACCTTGATGGAAGCTTTCCGCAGCGTTTAAAAAATCAGGCTAGTCAGTTACTTGACGCCATGACAAAATGCGCGTTATACTGATCTCACAGAAAACTGAATGTTCGGGACGCTCAAAGGGGAGTAGCTGCCACAGTAAAGTCGTCAGTTCGGGTTAATAGCCCCGGCTTTATTGGCAACGTAACGTTGTTAGCAAGACCTTTGCCAGCATGACTGGTGAAGGTTTTTTCCTTTGTGAAAATGCCTTTACCGAAATTCGGTAGGGCATTTTTAGTTTCTGACCGAATCAGAAGTCCCTGTCTTGCAAAACATACTTTTAAGTTGAAGGAGTGAACCTACTATCATGGACTGGTTATCAGCAGCAACATTAATCACCTTGCTCAACATCATCGTAATCGACTTGGTCCTAGCGGGTGATAATGCCATCGTCATCGGTATGGCCGCCAAGAATGTTCCCAAGAACCTGCAGAAGCGGGTTATCCTATGGGGTACCGCGGGTGCGGTAGGGATTCGTGTCGTAGCCACGGTACTCGTGGTATATCTTCTCCAGATCCCAGGCCTTCTCTTCGTCGGGGGTTTGATGCTCATCTGGATTGCCGTCAAATTACTGACCGATAAGAACGATCATGCGAACATCCAGGCAAAGAATACAGTCGGTGCGGCGATCACGACGATTATCGTAGCTGACGCAGCAATGGGTATCGATAACGTGATTGCAATTGCCGGTGCGGCTCACGGACATATCGGTCTAGTAATCATCGGACTTCTCATTTCGGTGCCGATTATCGTATGGGGGAGCACACTATTCATTAAAGTGGTCGACCGCTTCCCTATCGTGATGTATATCGGTTCCGGTGTACTGGCTTTCACGGCAGCGAAAATGCTCACCGAAGAGAAATTTATTATGCACGACTATTTCGTCGCTAATCCGATCGTTAAATGGCTCTTCGTCGCCGTCATTGTTGTGGGCGTCCTGGTAACAGGCTATGTCGTTAAGCTGTCGGGCTATTCGGTCAAGATTAACGACCGCGGCCAGCTTACCCTGCCCAAACAATTGGGTCACGAGGCTAACATCGCTCCTGAAGACAGCTTCAAGGTTCAAGCCGATTCGAATGGCCGTCTTGTCCTGGTCAAAGTCGGCAGCGATCCGACAAAGTCTGTTGGCTGATCTCATTCTCCCTAACAACCTAGCATCACCGAGCCCGCCCCTTTCGCGGAAAGGATGGCGGGTTTTCTTGTTAGGTTCCGCCCTTCAAACAGGAAATCACGGTTTCAAAACCGAATACATAACAGCAGACTTTTGCGAATTCAACGATTAAACAGGGGGTGATAACGGGTATGAGTTTTTTTAATGATGTGCTTCTGTTTGTGATTGCAGGCTTCGCACTGGCCTGTATCGTGCTTCTCTCCCGCAGCCGGCTGCCCGATCATATGAAAAGGCCAATGGCTATTTTTGCGCTGATCATGGTGCTATGTTCGTTCTCTCTTGTCGTCATCTCCTTGTTCAAGCTCGGAAGTACGGGACAATAAAGCCGAATTTACTTCACAAACGCATTCCCCTATAATGATAATTAGCTTGCTGATCGGCCATACTAGGATGAGATTCCCTCCGGGGAAAATCCGTCCGGGAGCGTGATCTCTATGCGTTTCATACCGATCCTTGCTTTAGCCGGACTGCTTGCGTCTACGCTGGTTCCCGGCAGCGGCGCACATTCGGCCCCCAATCCGAAATCATCTGTCAGGAGGGTTCCGATGAACCGAATTCCCGTTCGTAAAGACGTACCGGCTGAACACCGCTGGAATTTACAAGATCTTTTTGCGAGTCAAGAGACTTGGAATAAGGAATACAACGAAACGAAAGAATCACTCGGTAAAATCAAGCAGTATATGGGTAAACTGAGCGACGCTTCAACGGTAAAACAATGCTTTGAGCTTGAAGACGACATTTCTTTACATACCGAAAGACTTTACGTGTATTCAAACATGAAGCATCATGAAGACATGACGGACCCGGAGTACCAGGCTTTGTCAGATAAGGCGCAGAAGCTCAGTGTCGAAGTCAGCCAAGCGTTGTCCTTCATCTCTCCTGAGATCCTGAGCCTCTCTGACGATCAGTTGAAATCCCTGGTAAGCAGTCCCGAACTGAAACCGTATAAATCCACGCTGGAAGAAATGATCCGGCAGAAGCCGCATGTCCTATCCAAGGACGAGGAAGCGCTTCTTGCGATGGCCGGCAATATGTCAGGCGCTCCGAGCAACATTTTCGGAATGATTAACAATGCTGACATGAAGTTCCCCAAGGTCAAGAACGAGAACGGCGAGGAAACAGAGCTGACACACGGAAGCTACATCCAGTTCCTCGAAAGCAGGGACCGCAAAGTTCGCGAGCAGGCCTTTAAAGCGGTCTATGAGACCTATTCGAAACAGAAGAATACCATAGCGGCTACTCTTTCATCGAACATCAACAAGAACCTGTTCTATTCGCAGGCGCGTAAATATCCGTCCGTGCTGGAAATGTCTTTGTTCGGAGACAATATCAAGCCGGAAGTCTATACGAATCTGATCGATACGATTCACGAGTCGCTTCCACTGCTTCAGCGTTACATGAAGCTTCGTAAGAAATTGCTCAAATTAGACGAACTCCACATGTATGACCTGTTCGTCCCGCTTGTCGACGATCTTCAAATGAAAATTACGTATGATGAAGCGAAAGAAACCATCAAGGAAAGCCTTGCACCGCTGGGTCAGACTTATGTGAACATTCTGGAAGACGGCTACAAGAACGGCTGGATCGACATTTATGAGAACCAGAACAAGCGCAGCGGAGCTTACAGCTGGGGTGCCTACGGTACGCATCCTTACGTGCTGCTGAATCATAAAGACAACCTGAACAGCATGTTTACATTAGCCCATGAAATGGGTCATGCCATTCACTCTTACCTCTCTGATGAGAACCAGCCTTATCGCGATGCCCAGTACACCATTTTCCTGGCTGAAGTAGCTTCGACGCTAAACGAGGCTCTCCTGATGGATCACCTGCTCAAAAACACGGATGATCCTAAAAAGAAGCTTTACCTCCTGACTTATTACGCGGATCAGTTCCGTACGACGGTGTTCCGTCAGACCATGTTCGCTGAATTCGAGAAAATCACCCATGAGAAAATGGAACAGGGCGAATCGTTGACCGCTCAGGAATTCAGCAAAATTTATTATGATTTAAACACTCTCTATCATGGTAAAGAGATGATAGTGGATCAAGACATCGAAATGGAGTGGGCGCGCATCCCCCATTTCTATAACAGTTTCTATGTCTATAAATATGCGACCGGCTTCTCAGCGGCTACAAGCTTCTCCAAGCAGATCCTGGACGAAGGCCAGCCTGCGGTCGAACGCTACCTGGGCTTCCTGAAGAGCGGTGGAAGCGACTATTCCATTAATATTCTAAAAAAAGCCGGTGTGGATATGTCCTCTCCAGAACCGATTAAGCAGGCTATGAGCGTGTTCTCCTCACTGCTGGATCAAATGGAAGAGCTGACAAAGTAACCTGCACCGGGTTAACCTTCAGCAGAAAGGGCCGGTGACATGTCACGGCCCTTTCTTGACTTAAGGGAAAGGAGTGATTTGCCCATGAAATCAGGCCGTGTTCAATGGCTGTCCATCGGGGCCTTGCTATTCGCCCTGCTGACCACTGTATTCGCTGTGGTTAATATGGACCGTGTCCGCGTCAACTTTCTATTCGTCGAAACCAACGCCCCTCTCATACTTGTTATCGTGATTTCCACTGTATTAGGCGGACTTATTGTAGGTTTATTCGGAATTCTGCGCCAAGTGCAGATGAGTAAAGAGATTCGTGAATTAAGAAAAAAGCTCGGAGCTTCTCCGTCATCTCCGGGCACAAGTACAAGTCTGGAGTCTTCGTCCACACCGTTATCTTCAACTTCGGCTCTAGATCGTGATGATCAGCTGCCTCCTAAGGATGACGATACGCCGAGCAAACGGTTCGGCAGCCGCAGAGATTCCGGAGCCGGTGACGTCTAGGCCAGCCCTGATAACCGCGCAGCAAAAAGCCGATCCCGCAGCCGGGATCGGCTTTTTGCTATTCATTCTGCATGTAAAGCGGGTATAGCCGCCATCCGCGTTAAAGAATATTTCACCACGGACATGCGACTTGCGGCAGGGGTTGAAACAACTGCGCTTGCCCATTCAGCCGTGCAGCAGAAGCTCTTTCAGCAGTTTAATTTGCTTTCTTTCACCAGCCATTACGACCGTCATATCCGCCGAGATAATATCATCGGGGCCCGGTGTGATTTTCTGGTTTTTCTTCTCCACAAGTGCAAGGATGGTTGCCCCGGTTCTCTCCCGGACCTGAAGCTCCGCGATGGATTTCCCGACGCTTATAAAGTGGGGTTCGATTCTGCTCCACTCGATAATCAGATTTTCCAGGGATACTTCAATGGTTTCCAGTGCCGTTGGTTTGTACGTCATTCCTCCTATAATTGCTGCGACCTGACGCGCTTCCTCATCTTCCATGGTCACCATCGAGATGCTTTCGTCCGGATTATCATCTTCAAAATGATACACTTCTCTTCTGCCGTCGTTATGAACGACAATAACCATTTTGTCTCCGGAGCTCGTGATCACCTGATACTTCTTCCCGATACCCGGCAGATCCGATTCTTTTATAATACTCATTGTGAGAACCTCCCCATCATTTTCCGTTCATTTTCACTTTTTCTTTCGGCTTGCTCCATTTAAACATTTTGTTCATGACGTTATATATGTGTTTCGACTCTTTCGTTAATAAAGGCCCGACAATCGCTAAGATCAACACGTAAAGAGCTGAGAAAGGCTTTAAAATCGGAAGTAATCCGGCTGATATTCCCAGATTCGCTACAATAATAGTAAATTCTCCTCTGGCCATGATCGTGAGACCGATATTCGTAGAGGCCTTATGAGATAATCCGGCGCTGCGACCGGCAATCATCCCCGATACAATATTCGCGATTATCGTCAGCACTGCTGCACCTATAGCGAGCCATGCTGCATTCCCCAGCGTCAGCGGATCAATACTCAGACCGAAACTGAAGAAGAAAACGGCACCGAAGAAATCTCGAAACGGGACAACCAGATGTTCAATCCTTTTGCTATGTACAGTTTCGGATAAGGCAAGACCAAACAACAGGGCGCCAATCGCTTCAGCCACATGCAGAGTCTCGGAGAATCCCGCAATAAAGAATAAAGAAGCAAACACCACGATGATAAAGATTTCATTCGATTTGATATTTAAAAGCTTGTTCAAAATCTTGGTGCCTTTTCTGGCGATGATGAAAAACAAAATCATATAGCCGATGGAGATACCGACCGAGAGAATCGTCCCTCCCACCGATGTAGCCCCGCCAAGCAGCAACCCGGACATAATAGATAAGAATACAGCCAGGAAAATATCATCGAATAAGATCATTCCTAGGATGAGTTCGGTTTCATTGTTTCCTGTACGTTTTAGATCAACCAGCACTTTCGCTACAATTGCACTGGAAGAGACAGCCAGCATCCCCGCTGTAATTAACGTTTCATACAAAGGAAAGCCGATCAGAAAGCCATAAGCAAGTCCGATAGAGAAATTCAGAAGAACATACACGCTTCCGCCAACCACAATATTGCGGCCCGATTTAATTAGTTTGGGAACAGAGAATTCTAGCCCTAGATAGAAAAGGAGAAACAAGACCCCTATGCGTCCCAGAAAATCAATCATATCTTGACTTTCTATAAATTTCAAATCAATTATTCCGAGTGTTGGCGCATGAGGGCCAACAAGCATCCCCAGTATGATCAGAAAGGGAATGATTGAAAATTTCAGTTTACTGGCAAGCACAGAAGCAATGGCGACTAATAGCAGCGCCGTTCCTACTTCAAATATCATATGATCCATACAACGTCAATTCCTCCTCATCTTTAATTTGAGACCGCCCTTATTAAACCCTAACATAGATTGCAGACCATTCCAAACGTGAGAACGAGAAATTCATAAAAACGTGCTTATTTTGACCGTTTTTCTCAGATTTATGCCATGATATGACCAAATGAGGCTTTTTTTGAAGAAAATCAAAATTGACAGTACATTTTGTATGCAGAATGTTTATACAATGAGCGGGCAGAGCCAAGACAATCGGCAACAATGCCAAAAAAGCCACATACCGAATAACCGAACCCGGTTACCAGGTTCGGTTATTCGGTATGTGCGGCGGCCTGCCTTACAGCCAGCCCGCCAAGAGGGCAGCGCCGGCTGCAGCTGCTCCGCCGACGAGCGAACCGATGACGTTCACGGCGTCGTTCGTCATCCAGCCCCAGCCCCGCAGCGGCTCAGCCTCTGCGCCGCAATGCGTGCGGCGCTCAATCTCGCGGCCGCAGACGCGGCAACGGTACATCGCCTGCCACTTCGCGCCGATTACGGAATCGGCCAGTGAACCGGCGATCCCGCCTGCGAGCCCTGCCGCGATCAGCGGCAGCAGCATCTCCAGCGGGTGCGGTCCCGCCGCCGCAAGTCCGGCGCCGCTGCCGAGGCGCCCGAACCCCCAGGCGGCTGCGCCGATGAATAGTCCGCCTGCGCATGTCGCCAGCAGGCCCAGAGCCGTGACGCCGCCGGAAGTCCCTGCGGCCACCTTGCGGCCGGTCAGAATCGACCGCGGCGCAGTCCGGCTCAGCCCGCCGATTTCGGTGGCCCAGGTGTCAGCCGTTACAGCGGCCATTACACCGACGAAGGCGGCCCACCATGCAGGGTGAGGGAAGAGTGCTCCCCCGATGCACAGCAGCATGCCAAGCCCGCCGTTGGCAAATACTTGGCCGGCATCACGGTTTCCGCTTTTGGCATAGCCCGATTCTATGGCAGCTTTGCGCTTTTGTTTGTATTTCGACAGCATCGAAGAGGATAAGAAGAACGCAATCAGCGTACCGAACCAGGCGGCTGTCCCCAGTGAATACAGAACGGTCCCTACCACAATGGCAGCTGCGGCCCCAGAAGCCGTCAATGATTTCTTGTCGTAAGCGGCACCCGCTATCAATACGCTCCCTAATAAGCCGATCCAAACATCCATCCGTCTTCCTCCCTCCCCTTTTTTCTAATGATAGCACAGAACCGGTACGGTTTCGTTTTCTGCGCTGAGGGTAATGATAGATGTAAGGCTGACAGAAATAAACGTGACTCGAGGGGAGATTTTGAAATGGATACTAACCATAACAACCCGGCTAATAATAGCAACGAGACAAATCCGGTTACGGAAGAAAATACGCACAACCCTATTACCAATCAAAAGAACAACATTCCTAAACAATATGAGAACGAAGATTTAGAAACGGTGCGGGAGCACGAAAAGCATGATGCCCGGCAGGACTCTGCCAAACGCGACATCAATGAAGTCATGAATGGGTCCATGGCGGGCGATATGGCTGAAATCAAGCAGCTCGGCAAAGACATGGAAGCCATGAAGACCAATGAGGATTTGACCGAGGAAGGACTTCTGCCAGATCCGATCCAGCAAGAACAGGAAGAAGATGCGGAGAGAAAGGCCCGTCGCTAACCCTGTTCGGACTGGGAACTAACTGTATAAAGCCAAACACACCCCCTTAGGAGGTGTGTTTTCTAATTTTCTTTAGAACATTCTACTGAAAGCGGAGGTCAGGTTACAGAGACTCGGCTTATTTTCCGAGATATGCAGCTTCCGCTTATTTTGCCGGTTCAATAGCTGTTCCGCGCAGCCGGACACCATAAGAGATAGACTGCAGGAAGCTCAGCTGCTTCTGGTCATAGGCGGCATCCCGCTTAATAATCTGGTCCTTCTGGATATAATAAGGATTAAAATCTGCTGTAATGATGCCATCCTTTAGTTTGAGTTTAAGCAGACCTGTATCCGCTTTGGCATCTTTGACATAATCGGGAAACAGAAAATTCCCGATCGAATACGCAATCAGCTTGCCTTTATAATACTCGAAGCCCTGAAGCACATGCACATGACTGCCTATGATGCCGTCCGCGCCCGCATCGATCATTTCTTTGGCAAAAGTCCGTTGCCACTCTTCCGGTTTATGATTCTTCTCGATACCCCAGTGCATATAGACAAACAAATAATCGCAATCCTTCTGTTCCCGTTTGATCACGGGTAGAACAGCAGATTTGTCATACGCTTGGGCAATGCCGGGTTTATCCGGGCCCGCAAACCAGTCAGGAGTCGGGATGAATCTGGAAAAAGCGAGATATTTAACCGTTGCCCCGTTAATTTTGACTGTCTTGGCTTTATATGCTTCTTCCGAGTTACGTCCTCCGCCTACATAAGGCAGCCCGGTCTGTTTTAAATTGTCGAGCGTATCGAGGAATCCTTGACGTCCGAAATCCAGCACATGATTGTTGGCGATCGATACCAGATCGAAGCCTGCGTTCTTGAGACCTCTGAGCGAAACGGGATCGGACTTGAAGTTATAAAGCTGATTCGTGTCTTTCTCAGCCGCATTCGTAACGGAAGTCTCCAGGTTAACGAACGCATAATCAGCCTTGGATACTTCCTGCTTCACAAACTGAAAGGGATAATCCGGCCCCATCTTCTTGATCGTTTCTTTGACTGACCAGTCCATCAGGGCATCGCCCGCAAAAATCAGGTCGATCGGCTCATGTGGCGCAATCTGTTTGGGTGCGGCCGTCTCTGATTTAGGCGTTGATTTCGGCTTGGGCGTTGGTGTACTTGCAGCTGTGGCTTGCGGCTCCTTCTTCTCCGGTGCAGGCTCTGATCCTTTGCCGGAAGGAGATGCTGCCGGTACCGGAGATGGCGGCTGCAGCGGCTCCGCAGAAGCAGACACGGGATCTGCAGGGCTGACGGACGGTGACGGAGCGGCGGATTCTACCCCTTCGGCTGATAATGACGGGAAGATTCTATCTTTGGCATAATAAAGTCCCGTCATCAGAAGAACAGCAGAGATCATAGAAAGCAGCAAAATTCGGACCTCGCGCTTCTTCATAATCCGGCTCCGGGTCTAACGCCTTGACGTATCATCTGCAGCTCCACCTATATCTGAACCGTGCAGCGGCCGAATACTTCCTGGCCCCACGTCAGTTCAAACACATCGCCGTCCGCGCAAGCGCCCACTCCGGCTGGAGTGCCTGTATAAATCAGATCTCCCGCTCCCAGACCATAATTGGAACCGATATAGTCGATAATCGTCTGGAGAGAGAAAATCATGTCGCGGATGTTGCCGGTCTGAACGGTTTCTCCATTGCGTACGGTATGGAAATTAGTTGATTCCAGTGATTTCGCACCCGGGAAAGCACGCAGCTCCGTCAGAGCCGCCGAGTTACGGAATCCTTTGGCAGCCAGCCAGGGATGACCTTTCTTTTTCAACTCGCTTTGTACATCACGCAGAGTAAAATCGAGGCCAAGTCCAAAGCTGTCCACAAGCTCATCTACGGTCAAGCCGGGTTTATAGTCCTTGGCAAGGTGCAGCACAAGCTCACCTTCGTAATGAATTTCACCGCGGCTCTGCGGAAGCGCGAGCCTATCTTCGTTCATGCGCGCAAGCGCATGAGTCGGTTTAGTAAAGATCATCGGCTCTTCCGGTACGGCATTTCCGAGCTCGGCGGCATGCAGCTTGTAATTGCGTCCTACGCAGTAGATGTTACGGGTATTGGCTGTCATCGGTCAAATCCACTCCTAAATCCGATTAGGGCGCAAATGGAAAAAAGGCCCTTCTGCGATTATAAACGTTCCGCAGCAGGGCCTCAAGGCGTTTGGGCTCATTTGAATATTTTTAACAAGGAAGTACATCACCAGCTGCTCTTACAAGCATAGTAAGAAATCAGTGGGATTTATATACGTCCGGGTTTCCGCTCTCTTCCCGGCTTCTGACCCTCTCTGCGTTCATCTGCCCCCTTGTACCATAGGAGTCAGAAGCATACAGGTGCGCATTAGAGTCCGAGAAGGCCCGTTGTGTGTTGCCCTGGTACTCTTGTTCGTTGTTATTCACACCGCCGGACGGTGAAGAATACGATCCTCTGTAGTCAACCTGCGGGTAGGACGAAGTGCCGATGCGGGAGCTGTCCCCCTGGTTGTGTCCCCCATCTCTATGGGAGGCGTTGTAGGAGGGCGCCGGCTGCTCCGGCGTCCGGTAGGCGGGCGTCTGCGTGTAAGAGCCGGAGTCTGCGTAGGAATGTGTATATCCGCGATTGTCATAAGGCGACCCCGCCTGATGTGCGGAAGACAAACCACCGTTATCCGGTCTACCAGACTGTGCCTGACTCCCGTACCCGCTGCCGGAAGAGGCTGCAAATCCGGCGCCCTGTCCATGGAGAGAATCGGAAGTTGCCGGTGCATAACCATTTCCCGGCTGCTCATTCACAGCTTGAAATGTGTGCAGGTAAGTCTTCGCGGTATGATCATGCATGGTCGGCACCTGGTATTGTCCCTGGGCATTCAGGAACAAGAATACCTCATAGGCATGATCGGCCGCTGCCACGGCAAAAGTCAGCAGCATCCGGCGGATGTTCGGATCGGCGCATTCCAGGGCGGCAGCCATCTGATTGCGGGAACTGTTTTTATGGCAGCAAAGCACAGCTGTCAAGATTTGTTCATCTCCCAGCGTACCGTCGGTACGCGGCGACTGCTGAGCCGGATGGCGGAGCCCATAGGCGATATCCTGGACAGGCACCGCCGGCGGCTGCCCATAGGCGTGCGGCTGTCCGGCTGCACTGTAATCATGCGTATAGGCTACCAGTTCGTTGTAATGCTGGATAGCAGAATAGAGATGCTGCTGAACGAGGGCACCCACCTGCGGGTGACTCGACATTCCGGCATACAGTGAAAAATGCTGGATCATGTTCATTTTCTCAGTTAGTATCTCGTGTACTTCGACAGTTTCATGGGCTCCAAACGGCATGGAGATCAGCTCCTTCACATGACCTTATGCAACTATATTTCCCTCTTAAATGGAATTTTATGCATAGTCGAGTGTGAGCTTCATCCGGTTCCCCCTTTAACTTGTATTCAATACGGCCGGCAAACCTAGTTCGTTGCTTAAGGAGAAATTTTCTTTTTTTGTGATATAATAAAAGGGATGAATTCCGCGGACGGATTTTTGATGACAGAAATTATACGCAGCAGGAATGAGGGATAGCATGATCAATTGGAAAGTTAATCTGGCTGTCCTGTGGATCGGACAGTTTTTTGTAATGGCCGGCATGACTATGATCATGCCCTTTCTGCCTTTATATTTGAAGGAAATGGGTCTTCAGGATGCGCAAGAAATCGCAACGTGGACCGGCATCATTTTTGCAGGCAACTTTGTGACCTCCTTTCTTTTTCAGCCGTTCTGGGGAGGTATGGCGGACCGCTATGGCCGTAAAGTAATGCTCCTCCGTTCGGGGTTCGGAATGGCCATAGTGATGACGACCATGGGCTTCGCACATGCCCCATGGGTTCTCCTGGTGCTCAGGCTCGTCAACGGAACCATCTCGGGCTATGCGCCCGCTGCCGTTGCGCTCATGTCCACGAACACGCCTCGCGATAAAATCGGATTCGCCATGGGCACTCTTCAGTCAGGCGCAGTAGCCGGTACCATTTTGGGACCGCTTATCGGCGGCCTTTTAGCTGAACTTATTGGGTTCCGTTATATTTTTTATGTGACCGGAGCTATGCTTTTTATCGCTACCGTAGTAACGATGCTGCTGGTCAAAGAAAAATTCAATGTCGAGGAAGCGAAGAAACGGCCCAAAGTGTCTGTCATGCAGGGATATCGGGATCTGCGGCCGATCCGCCAGCTTATTGCCCTTTACTCGATTACATTCGTTATTCAATTCTCGATCCAGTCCTCTATGCCGCTTATGGCTCTATTCGTAGAAGAACTGCATGGAACGGGTGAGCTCCTGGCTTTCTACGCGGGTATGGTAGGTTCCATCACCGGGTTCTCCAACATGGCCGCGGCCCCGCTGCTCGGTAAATTGTCCGACAAGATCGGCCCGCAGCGTATTCTGATCTTCTCGCTGGCCGGAGCGGCAATCTTCTTCATCCCGCAGGCATTCGTACAGAATGTCTGGCAGCTTATGGCTGCGCGCTTCTGCCTCGGAATCTTTATCGGAGGTCTGCTTCCGACCGTCAATTCCCTGATCCGGACGTATACGCCCGTAGGCATGGAGAGCCGTTCATACAGTTTCAATACGAGTGCCTTGTCCCTTGGCAACATGCTCGGGCCTGTTACCGGCGGTATGCTGTCGGGATTCCTTAACATCCGCCAGCTCTTCCTGTTCGCCGCTTTCATGCTGGCGGTCAATGCGGTGTGGTCCTACCGCACCCTGATGAAATCACCTTCGAATCCGTCCATCAAACCCGGTGAATGAGGAATTGTAAACCAACAGCGGGGAGAATTAAGCCGGACCCCGACTCAAAGAGGCGATTATTTCCCACTCAAGCATGGCGGGAAATAATCGCCTCTTCGTAATTACAGCCGCTTTTACGGATCAGCGCACCCTTGCAATCGCAAGCCCGTCATATGCAGGCAGCATCGTGCTCTCAAGCCGGGGGTCCGATGCAAACTGCCGGTTGAACTGCCGCATAGCTTCAACTGATTTCTTCTTCACAGCCGGATCGACGGTACGGCCTCTCATCAGAATATTATCGCCGACAATCAGCGCGCCCGGGTTAGCCAGCCCGATCGCATACTCCAGATAATTCGGGTAATTGACCTTGTCCGCATCAATGAAGAACAGGTCAAACTTGGCACCCTCCGAGCGCAGTGCCTCCAGACTCTCGGCAGCATTCCCGATCCGGTAGCCGATGAAGGAACCGAATCCGGCTGCCTGCACGTTAAGCCGGGCCGTCTCAGCGAAGGCCTCGTTGATTTCAAGCGACAGGACTTGACCTCCCTCACTCAGCCCTCTGGCCAGGCAGATTGCACTGTAGCCCCCCAATGCGCCGATTTCCAGCACCTTGCTCGCTCCGATCATCCTCACCATCATCGTGAGCAGCCGGCCATAGCCGGGAGCTACGGAAATCTCCGGCATATTATTCGCGCGAATGGACGCGTTGACCAGCTCTAGCGCTTCATCCTCCGGGTATAACCGTTCTAAGTAGGTTTCCGGATTAAGATCATCTGCCGCAACTGCGCCTTGGGACGGCGAAGAGCCATCCGCCCTCAAGCCCGCTTCTTCTCCGGGAGTTGTTGATTGTTGTTTGTCGGTCATGCAGATGTCCTCTTTTCTGGCAATTGCCCCGCCTGACTACGGCGGGGATTCCTTTTTATCCCTGACTCTTTTATAATCGGTTCTATCGAATTTGTACATATAAACGGCCCGCCTGAATCAGTGACGTCATTGTAAACCAAAAAACGCTTCCGTTCAACCGCTGCAAACCGGGATCTAATTCACATAAGTCCGATTTGTCACCTGCCTCTCTTTCCCCTATACTTAGAAATTACACGGACACCACCGGAAAGGAACTGAAAGCATGGCTAAACTGGATCTGATTGCCACATGTCCAATGGGACTTGAAGCGATCGTCGCAAGAGAAATACGTGAGCTCGGATACGAAGACGTCACCGTAGAGAATGGCCGGGTTACATTTACAGGAGACGAGCTGGCGGTATGCAGGGCCAATTTATGGCTCCGTACGGCCGACCGCATCCTGATCAAAATGGGACAGTTTGAAGCCCGCACATTCGATGAGCTTTTTGAAGGCACCAAGGCGCTGGACTGGCCGGACTGGATTCCGGGAGACGGGGAATTCCCCGTAGAAGGACGGTCCCACAAATCCCAGCTGTCGAGCGTACCTGCCTGCCAGGGGATTGTAAAGAAAGCTATCGTCGAGAAAATGAAAGAACGTTATCATACCGATTGGTTTCATGAGGATGGCCCGCTCTATGTCATCGAGGTATCCCTGCTTAACGATATAGCCACCCTTACTCTTGATACAACCGGCCCTAGTCTTCATAAAAGAGGCTACCGCAAGCTCGTAACGGAGGCGCCGCTCAAAGAAACGATGGCGGCTGCCATGATCAATCTCAGCCGATGGCGCCCGGAAAGGCCCCTATACGATCCGTTCTGCGGTTCCGGTACGATCCTGATCGAAGCAGCTATGATCGGTTGGAACATTGCACCCGGTCTGCGGCGCTCTTTCCCCTCCGAAGCTTGGGATGCCATCGGTGAAGACCGCTGGGAACAGGCACGCGAGGAAGCTTATGATTCCTTGCAGGATGACAAGCCCCTTGAGATCGCCGGTTCCGATATTGATCCGAAGGCGATCGAAGTCGCCCAGGCGGCAGCTAAAGCGGCCGGATTGGCTAACGAGCTGAAATTCTATGTAGAGCCGGTAGTCAAAGCCCGCCCGCGCGGCGATTACGGCTGTCTGATTACGAACCCGCCCTATGGCGAGCGGCTGGGAGATCAGAAGGAAGTGGAGCGCGCCCTGCGGCAGCTCGGCAACCTCTCCGCTTCCATTCCGACCTGGAGTACATTCGTGCTGAGCCCCAGCAAGCAGCTGGAGCATAATTTCAACCGTTCCGCGGATAAGCGCCGCAAGCTGTTTAACGGACGGATCGAATGCCAGCTGTATCAATATTTCGGCCCTCTGCCGCCTAGAAACGTGAATAAAGAGCCTTCTGACCAGTAGCCTGTAATATCAGCTAGCGGAGCAGCCTCCTTAACAGGTCCTATACAATGGACCTAGTTTAAGGGGGCTTTTTTAGATAGAGGGACCCTAATCAGGCATTTGAAGCTGAAATTTGATAAATTTTTGATAAAATCTTCCCATTTTCAGTTGGGTATGGTACTATTTACATAGGAAATACTACCCATACTATTAACTAGGGGGAACCATTATGCAAGGGTTTCTGGCACTCTTCTCATTCACCGTTTCCATTCTTATGTTTGCTGTCTTCGTCTATTCCAACAACAACCCATCCAAGGTTCCGTTCCTCCAGCGTCCGCTGGTGCGTAAATCCGCAGCGCTCCTTTCCGTGCTCGCTTTTGTCGCAGCTATTACCGTCAGCCCTAAATCCGATGCAGGGATGCACACAAACGCGGATAGAAGCTCCATTACAAGCGCTCCGTTAGATTCGGATCGCGCCAAGTAGACAGCTCGTATTTTCCCAGCACATTAAGGCAGCCGTAAGTCTTCCGTTTCTTTTTCTGCCGGGTTATAGATCTGTCTTCTGTTTATAGAGAAGAAATAACAACATCCCACACCACTTGAAGAAGCGGTATGGGATGTTTTTTGAGCTTGTACCGAAACTTGAGAAGTCTTTCTCATTTGTAGACATGTAGAGAATCACTATTCATCAGAGGGCTTGATTCCGGCTGAGATCTGATTCCGTCCTTCTTGCAAGCAGCAGGCTCCCTCTCCAATAGAGCAAAGAGCTGGACATCGTAACCACGGCCATAACGAGGAACATGGAACCTCCCATTGAAGCGAGCAGAATGCCGCCGACCCAAGGCCCTATGAAATGGCCGAGGCTGGTCAGCGTCTGAGCTCCGAAGTACGTGCCCCTCATATGCTCGGGAGCGATCCGGTCCATTAGCATCGTAGCGGCCGGGAAGTTCAAGGTTTCGCCGACAGTGAACACAACCATAGAGGCAAGGAGCAGCATCCAGTGATCCGATAAAGCAAACCCTACATCCCCGAGTGCAAAAAGAACGTTGCCAAGTACGATAGAGAGAAGAGGGGATCTATTCTCTGTTAATCTGGCAAGCGGCAGTTGAAGCACAATTACGGTGAGAGCGTTGACGCTCATCATAGCGGCAAAGAGCTTCACCCCGTCCGCGAAGCTTTCGTTAATGTACTGCGATAAGGTAATCGCCATCTGGGAGTAACCGATCGCTCCGATCATGCCGCCAAGCAGCTGGTAGCGGAGCGTCATATCTTTGCGTACGACGTGCCAGGCAGCTGAGAACGTAATCCGCTCTTTCACCTCTGCTGCGACGTGCTTGATTCTGAATTTGTTCATCATCGTCCAGAGGAATACCGCATAGGCGAGGTAAACAAATCCGGTAATGAGGAAAGGGAGGGACCCTTTAATCATTCCGAAATACGCGCCCATCAGCGGACCGACCGCTACTCCTATGTTGATGGCCAGATAACGCAGCGAGTATACGCGCAGCCGTTTGTCTTTCTCCGTCAAATCCGCCATAAGGGCCTGCGAAACAGGCTCATAGAAAGAGCGGCATAACCCGCTGATGAGATTCAGCAATAGGAACAAGAACGGGTGCGAGACGAGTGAAAATCCGATAAACACGGCTCCCCAGGTGAACAGCGCTCCCTGCATCACCGCCTTGCGCCCAATACGGTCGGACAGGGTGCCTCCGATAAACCCGCCGACAGTTCCAGCCAGTGAGCTGGCACCGATAACAAGCCCGATCATACCCTTGCTCATGGACGTGGTATCAACCAGATAGAGGGCAAGAAACGGCATACTCATTGAAGATGCGGCCCGTGCCATCACGGTACCAAACAGCAAGGTATGCACAATCGGATGATACGAAGATAGAAAATGCCGAATCCGGTTCAAGTGTAGTGGTTCTCCTTTCTGTCAGCATCCAACCGGCAGGTCCAATCTCCTTTACCTTCGGTCAATAAAAGTTTATTGGAGTCATTATACACGAAATTTCATTCGCCACCTACAAAAAAAAATCCACACAACATCTTGTGTGGATTTGGTGATTTCTACCTTACTGGTCTTCCCGGGTCCTGGAACTTCACTTATAGAGACTGAGTCATCCATACCAATTCGTGGGTCGTCACAAATCCCGCCTGCTTCAGCAAATGAACCAGATGCTCTCCGCTGGACCGAAGATGAGATACATTCCTGGCCAGCCCCAGATCCTGACCCGCTGGGTTGGCATATACGGCCTGCAAAAGCAGAGTCAGGATGCTGCGTTCATCCTCAGCGGAAGGCGCAGCTTCACACTGGTACAATACGATGCCTGTCTGGCGGCCATCTGCATTAAATGTGCGCTTGTATAGGGCATAACCTGCCGGTTGTCCGTCCGAGAGCACTATCACCGACTCTCCTGCGGTCAGGCTCGCCCAACTGCCCTGCCACGCCTCTGCCGCTGGATAGAAAGGCAGCTTGGCTGCATCACGGGCGGTACCCCGCCGAAGCGTGTAGACTCGGCCGTTCCGTTCTAAAGATCCTGCAGGCGGATGTCCTTGCTCTTCCCAGGCCCGGTCGCCGAATATGCCATAAGGAGCAGTTCCCGCCGGAGTCTGGACTTCCGGTACACTCGTATTCGCATTGCTACCGAATTTCATCTGAAGCAGAACTTCCCGTGTACGGTAACCCAGCGATTCATACAACCGGATTGCTCCTGTATTCTCCCGGAAAGCTTCGATCGTTGAAACCGAGACACCCTCCTGCCTGTATATTTCCAGGGAGGCTTCCAGCAGTCGGCTGCCGACCCTCTGACCACGGTACGAAGGAATCACGGCCGTACCTCCGTTCCACGAAACAAGCCGATCCCCCGCCTTCCGAATCCCATTAAGAAGAAATCCGACCGGTCTATCCCCCTCACAAGCGATCAGGGAATGATCGGCAGAAAGCCCCTCGTTCACGAAGCGGCTTAAGTACGCATCCGCACTTAACTTCATCGGGACATAATAATCGCCGAATCCTTCATTCCATACTTCCACTGCCTGATGTACCGAGCAGTCACGCAACCTTTTTAACACAAGCATCGTCTCATCCCCCGCTCTTCAACCCTGTTTGTCCTTGTATTGTATCATATCGTCTATTCCGCCCTGAATCCGGTTCATGGAATGACGGCAAGATGACGTCAAGGTGCGCCTCTGCGAGTAAAAAAACGGGTAGGGTTTGTGGAAAAAAACGGTTGCGCATATAATAGATATATACAGGTATGGAAGGTGGGACGACACATGAGAATTGCGATCAGCGGAGGAACCGGCTTTATCGGTGGACATCTTATCTCGTATTTCACACAAAGACAAGACGAGCTCATTCTCATATCCCGGTCTGATCCGGGTAAGTCGCTCCCTGGCGTCCGTACGATTACCTGGTCCGAAATCGAACAGGACCCGCATAGCCTTGAAGGTTTGGACGCCTGGATTAATCTGGCCGGTGCTTCTATTAATCAGCGGTGGAGCGAAACCGCCAAACGGCAAATTCTCGCCTCGCGGTTGAAAACGACTGCAGCCGTGGCGAACGCTGTCAGCGCACTGCACAACAAGCCTCCGGTCGTTATTAACGCATCCGGGATGTCTATTTACGGCACTTCGGAAACCGATACATATGATGAATTCAGCCCTCCGCGGCTGACTGATTTTCTGGCTGAAGTCGTCGAACAGTGGGAGGAAGCGGCTGATCGCATCGCGGCGGCACGAGTCGTCAAAGTCCGTGTCGGCATCGTGCTCGGCACGGATGGAGGCGCCTTCCCCAAAATGGCTTTGCCCTATAAGCTGGGGGTAGGCGGCCCGATCGGAAGCGGCAATCAGTGGATGTCTTGGATCCACATAGACGACATGGTCCGGTTAATCGATACCTGCATCCGCAACGATGAGATCGAAGGGCCCGTTAATGCAACGGCCCCGAATCCCGTACGCAACCGCGAATTTGGAGAGGTGCTCGCCGGTGTCCTGCACCGTCCGAACCTCTTCCGCGTCCCTTCCTGGGTCATGAAAGGATTGTTCGGTGAATTATCTGTCCTGCTTCTGGAAGGACAACGGGTACTTCCCCGAAAGCTGCTGGAACATGAATTCCAATTCACCTACCCGGCACTGGAAGAAGCCCTCCTGGATTTGACAGGCAAGCCCGGCCGCAGCGGCCCTCCCCCATCTCCTCAATAAAACGAAAAGCGGCCCGGACATTCGTCCGGGCCACTTTTCATTATTTAAGATGCTTCTTGGCTAATTCGATAGCTTCGTCTTCAGAAGGAGCCTTTATGTAACGCCCGTTTACGAATACAAAAGCGTAACGCTTGCAGGGTCCGCAATAAGACTTGCAGCCGATCTTAATCTCTTCTTCCGAAGAAACCAGCTTTTTTAGTTTGGAAACCGCGGACTTCACTTGCATATGCCTGCATTTCTCACAAATACGGATATCGTTAGCCATTAATGGTCTCCGTGGTTACCTTTGCTCGGATTCGTAATCATGAATCCTTCTTGAGGCATATAGAAATAATCAATACGGATTCCGTCGAGCAGAGGCTCATTCTTATCCAGCAGTACATCGATTTCTTTATCGGTCTTGACGACAACGTCGTTGTCCGTCTGTGTATCAAGTCCTAACGCGTAGTGAGCATGATCTCCATGATTATGACTGATTTGAACACGGACAAGAAGACCTGCGTTCTCTTCTTTCTCCAGTTCCATTTTCAAAACTTTTGCTGCGTTGCGAGTAATTTTGACGTTCATAGTCACATCTCCTGAAAAGTATAAATTCTTTTAATCTATATTGTAAAGAAACCGCCGCCTGAAATCAACATTAACACTCCAAGGCGTACAGGAAGAGCCTGATTATACTGATTAGGAAGCTGCAATTTCGCAAAAAAGAAACCGCCGCCCCATTTGAAATTTGTCTCATTATTTTATACTATTAGTGGTAGACTTTATTTGACAGGTAACAGATTATGTCTTCGGAACAGCACACTTTTGCACAGAAAAGAAACTAGAAGCTGCCGAAAAGTCATAGGTTTAAATAGACATTCAAATCGGCAGAGGAGATGTGATGAGTATGGTAACCATCAAAACTAAAGACGAAATCAACAAAATGCATGCCGCGGGCAAGCTGCTGGCCGCATGCCACCGGGAAATCGCTACAATGATCCGCCCGGGCATTACCACTTGGGAGATTGACCAGTTCGCCGAAGAGTTTATGCTTAAGAACGGTGCAACACCTGAACAAAAGGGGTACAACGGCTATCCCTATGCCACTTGCGCCTCCGTCAATGACGTCATTTGCCATGGTTTCCCTAAGAAAGAACCTCTTAACAACGGGGATATCGTAACCATCGACATGGTCGTCAATCTGGACGGCTGGCTGGCCGATTCGGCCTGGTCCTATGCCGTCGGCACGGTTACGGAGGAAGCCGGCAATCTGCTCAAAGATACCAAGGAGTCGCTCTACAAAGGGATCGAGCAGGCGGTCGTCGGCAACCGGATCGGCGACATTGCCCATGCTATTCAAGCATTTGCCGAAGCCAAGGGCTATTCTGTGGTCCGCGATTTCACCGGTCACGGAATTGGACAGAAGATGCATGAGGAGCCTCAGGTGCCTCACTACGGGCCTGCGGGACGCGGCACACGGCTCAAAGAAGGCATGGTGCTGACGATCGAGCCGATGCTGAACACGGGCATGTATTTTGCCACCGTAGATCTTGACGGATGGACAGCGCGCACGGTGGACGGCAGCTTATCCGCTCAATATGAGCACACGCTCGCGATTACAAGTGACGGGCCATTGATTCTGACAGCCCAATAGGCAGCGTTCAAATCGGATACGGAGGAATGCTATGATCTCGTTCTACAAACGGTACTACAAGACCATCTTAGATATCGCACTTATTGTGCTGACGGTCTTCCTGTTTATGAAACTGTTCAGTTTCATGTACCGTATAGCGACGCCCATCTTCTGGGCGTTCGTCATCTTCATGATGATCGAACCGCTGGCCCGCTTCCTGAACCGGAAAGGCCTCAAGAAAATGCTGGCTACAACGATATCTACCCTGCTCTTCATTTTAATTGTCCTTGCCGTATTTACAGGAGCCGGTTATCTGTTCACAACCCAACTGGATAATTTACTGAGCGTTCTGCCTAAATACACCCAGCTTCTGCAAGAACAAATTACAAAACGGACCGCTGATCTTCAGAACAGTATTGCGGCATTACCTCCGGATGTGATCGATAAAACAAGGGAAATCGCCAATCAAATGGCAGCCAAGGCGACTAACTTTGCTACAAATTTCCTGCAGACGCTGCTCCATTTCTTGACGACGGGGATTACGGGTCTGGTGTCTTCATTCTCCAGCATGATGATCAATTTCGTAGCCGGCATCATTCTGGCGTTCTTCCTGAGTCTCGAAATTAACTGGTGGAAACGGACCGCAAGGGAAAAAACGCCTAAGACATTCGTAAAAGCGTATGATTTCCTAAGAGTAAACGTAATTAAAGGAATTGTATCTTATTTAAAATCTCAAGCCATTCTAATTTCCATTACCTTCGTGATGATTCTGGTTTCACTTATGATTCTCGGTGTGAATAACGCATTCACGATCGCGCTGCTGGCTGCTTTCTTCGATGTGCTGCCGCTGCTTGGCGTATCCGCGCTATTCGTGCCGTGGATAGCCTATCACTTTATTGCCGGAAGTACGGTAACAGCGATCTGGCTTACGGTTATTCTAGGTGTCACCGTACTTGTGAGACAAATACTGGAGCCCAAAATTACCGGGGAATCTCTTGGCGTCTCCGCGTTTACAATGCTATCCTTCATGATCATATCATTATCTCTATTCGGTGTAGCCGGAGTCATCCTTTCCCCTATCCTGATCATTCTCATCAAAGCTCTCTACGATCAAGGGTATTTGCGTAAATGGATCCGCTCACCCGAGAACGAATACTAGCACAAGCAAGAAGCCGGCTGGGCCTCTTGCCCGGCTCAGGCCAGCCCGATATCCGGAGCTGGCCTTTTTTTGTGCAGGCCATATGGATCGTGATATACTACAAAAGTGAGAGTGATTGTTAAAAATGGGAGGCATGTACCAATATGAACAAAGTCGCAAAAGAAATCGGAGGCTGGGCATTGTCGCTTGGAATGGCCTTTGCTATTGCCCTATTGATCGGTATTTTCGGAATTCAGCCCACCAAGGTGCTTGGACATTCCATGGACCCGACACTAGCCGATAATCAACGCATTTATGTGTCCAAGCTATCTCATACGCTGGGGCGCGAGCCGGATTACGGGGACATCGTGATTATCGACAGCCGTGTACAGCGGGAGCGTACGCTCAAAGACGACATTCTGGAGCACCCGTTCTTCACACTGCTCAGCGGAGAAATCGACGATAACTTGTATGTGAAAAGAGTCATCGGTAAAGCGGGCGACACACTGGAATTCAAGAATAACAAGGTGTACCGCAACGGCGAGCCGCTGGAAGAACCTTACGTGAACGGAGTTATGAGCTATCAATCCGCAGAAACCGTCATCGTTCCGGGCGGACACGTTTTTGTGATGGGAGACAACCGGAACAATTCTAAAGACAGCCGCGATATCGGTCCCGTGCCGCTTGACCATGTGCTGGGAATTAAAATCAACTGAACGCCCTCATAACCTATACACAAGAAACGGAGCCACAGATAATGTCTGCACGGCTCTATTTTTTATTCACAAAACGGTCACAACCTATTGTATGACCTCACATGATATGTTATATTAAAAGGGCGATAGAATAAGGGTTTCACGTTAATACCCTGCAAGAATTCATAGCTTCCGACATACCGATAGTCGCACCCCTACCTTACCTAATAAGAGGAGTGAAGAACATGAATTCCAATCTTCAAATACCGCAAGGCGAGGAAACCATCCTCATTGAAATGACCGTGAAAGAAGCGATGGCGCTTTCCGGCGAGAAATTCCATTCCAATCATCAAGTAGAGACTGAAGCGGTCAAAAAGGTGAAGAAGAGCCTGGAAGATCGTTTGTTAACCCGGTTCTCATAAGACCGCACGGATCATAAGCAAGACCTTGAAAAGGGCCTAGTCCCCTCCTCAAGGTCTTTTTTGCATGCTCCAGCTCTTCCCTGGAGGAGGCGAACAGTCTGCAGCAGGCACAGGCAAACCGGTGCGAGAGCGAATTCCGGTCCGCGGCAATTTTGAATAGAAACCAGCGCCGACACCATACTAAGAAACGTAATGAACAACCTATCCGGATGACGAGGGGGTGAACTCACATGTCTCACAAGCAGCAGGGTCATGGCCGTCAGAATACAACCACCCGCACCTCTGACCGTAAAAACAGCAGCGGCAAAGGAAAATGATAGGCGTTTGTACGCTCAATACCACTTTGCTGGGAGGTTTGGGAATGATTGAAAACCTGGAAAGCAGTTATGACTGCGCCAACGCCGGCCTGGATTTGCATCAGCTTAAAGAAGAATTACAAGATCTGAGAATTAGCACGGCGTCTGACTCAACGGAGGACAAGGAAAAAGTAAACCGGATCGAAAATCAAATATCTTTTATTGAAAACAAATGCTCCATTCATAACGGTCAACATTGATCTTTTAACTCCATAAGAATTCCTGAATTTATCCGGTAATCTTCCGCTTCTGCCCTTTGGAAAATACGGGATAGCAAAACAAACGCCTGACTCCCGGCTGTACTGAGGGTCAGGCGTTTGGAATTAATTTAAGGACGACGCGATTAAGGCAGTTGAATTCACCCAAGTTCTAACGCGCTATCCTTGATAAGTTAGAGGACCGACTAACCCCCCTATTCCTTAGGCCTGCGGATATTTATTCTCCATCCATTTGGTAAAGGCATTGGTCAGGAACATGGTAACGGCTATATCATCAATGGGCATAAACGGAAGAACGTCCGGCAGAACCCAATAAAGCAGCACCGGGACCAAATACAGCAGCTTGCTCGTAAGCGGAACTCCAGGCGACATAAGCAGTCTGCCCGCCCGTTTAAATAAATGACTCCAATGCCGCAGGGACAGCAGTTTTTTCAAGGGAATCCCTCCTTCGGGACGGATATACGATCTGATCTCTTTCGGCTCGAACCGGATACAGCTTTAACTTCAACTTTCGTGCATCCGTACCTGCCGCTACTTCATACGTAACAAAGCCGGCTCCGTTTCAACCGAAATGAATCTCTATCTCGGCTGAGGGATGAACTTGACAGGCCTCTTGTATCTTTACCCGAATACGGCTGTAAAAAACAAAGCACCCGCATGCATGCGGGTGCTCCGGTAATCATTTGTAGACGATCAACTGCCGCGCAGAAAAAAGTCTAAGTTGATTGGGACAGTCGGGTATTTCTGCCGGGTCATTCAGAGAGGAATCTCCCCGTTCCTATTCTCCGTTATACGTGTTAGTATCCGACTCGCCAAAACGAAGAGTCAGATCAATATTAGCGGGCACATTGCGGACTTTTAAGAAAAGACTAAGTCTCTCCAGAATCTGAGCGACCTCCTCAGCCGGGTAAGTTCCATTGACGTTGTAGCGGAACGTATCCGATACAGGTATAGAAGGAGCAGATACGGACGGACGGTTGCCCTCTTGCATAGGATCCGGCATCCGGCGCATATCCATAGATTCTACCTGACGCTCCATAGGGCGTCCCTGCGGACGATAATTCGTAAAACCCATAAACTTGTTCGAAGTTCTGACTGTATCATTATAAATGTTGAGCTTCTTCAGAATCGTATAATAGGTTGCCGCATTGTTAAGTTTCCACGCTGCAGTAATTTCACCTACAGAGTAATCTTCTTTCCATTGATTAATCAAACGTACTTGTTCTTCACGTTCTAGCTCTTTGAACTGGTCGAGTGGCAAAATTCCGGACATATTATTCCTCCTAGTGAGTTTTTTTTCTACTCTAATCATAAAACAAATCTTAATAAACTTCAAAATGTTATATGTATGTCGGTATACATTCTATTTTACCATTAAAATGCAATTTCATACAGATAAATGTCAGTTGTAATTTCTTCCTTTTTGCCGGTCTGTAATTTGTCTATAAATGTAAGGTCAGGCCCTGACTGGATCTTCTGATCCACACACTCTCTCCACCCTTCCTTAAAACTGTAAATTCTGAACTCTCTTAAAAAAAATAAATAATATTCTTAGTTTCGCTTGATCTTGTCGGTTATATTCTTCATTATTTACAGCTTATACTTATTGTTTCGTAACACTTTCTCTGTTTCAGGAGGTCCCTCTCTTTATTATTACATTAAAATGTTAAATTTCTATTTAAGACAGTAAAAAGCCCGGACTCTTATGTGAGTCCCGGGCTTTTTCGTACCCCTTCTCAGGAACAACCGGCGAGAAAGAAATTTACGTTACTTTTCTCCTTGTCAGAATACACGGCACTCCCTTGCCCAAAGAACCGGGTTGGGACATACGTTCCATGTACCTGATTCCCCTGAGACACTGCTGTTTGCATACCGCACAGATAGATGATTCCACGATTCTCATTGTGTACTGCTCTCTGCCCGATGGTAAATCCTTTTTCTTCTTGCCTGGTTTGCCGCCCTTGCCCGCCATAACGAATCCCTCCCCCATCAACTGATTTAGTATATGGGGAAGGGCCCGCCTCAGATTGGACGTTTGTCACGACACATTCGCCAGGGAACCGGCCGGGGTCGATTACAAAGGTAAGGTCAGTGCCTTCACTAGCAGCCGGGCTGTTTCTTCATACAGATAAGGAAATTGGCTGAGAGGAAGCGGATTCAATCCCATACCCGACTCAATGGTAAACCCTGGCCGCCTGAACTCCTGGATAAACCAGTCCTTATACCCCGCATCGCTTCCACTCAGCTTCACGCTCTTATAGCCGCTTGCAAGCGACAGCTGCAGGGCGATAAACTCAGCATCCTCCGGTTCGTAATCCCTGTAATTCCAGTAAATCTCGCGGCCCTGGGTATGAAGAGCCACGACACAAGCAAAATTACGGCTGCGCGTGAAGGAGGCGATAGCCTGCGCTTCAGGTTCAGTCAAGGGGCCCTCGCCGGTATAATCGCGCGGACCCGGTCCTGCCACTGCGCGGCGCTCCCGTTCGTCTTCCCAATGTGCCGGGAATTGGTCGTTCAAGTCAACGCCGTTCACGTTAGCCTTCCACCGGCGGAAATCAAAGGAACCTCCGTTCCACTCGTAAAGCTGCTCGCACCTGGGGTGGGCGGGGTATATACCGCCCAGCACGAGCTCCACCCCGTCCGGATTGACCATCGGCACCACCCATAAGCTCGTCTCGCTCAGCAGCTTCCGTGCACTAACCCCCCACAGTGTCCCATCCCCGTCAATAGCCCCGGCATATTCCTCCAGAAACTTCATTGCCAGCAGGGAAGTCATCCACTCATTGGCATGAAAGGATGCATTCACATGTATTTCTCTCGGACCGCCGCCGATGCGCACAGCAGGGATTTTACGGCCTAACACGCTGGTTCCAATGCAAACCTCCTTCAGAAAAGGATACCGTTCCTTCAGCTTATCCAAATCTGTCAGCAATTCTGAGTACCCGTATTCCTGATCCGTGCGGACGAGCGCCAAGCTTCCTGCGGGCGGCAAATCAATCGTAACGCCTGTTCTAAGATGTATGGTGTCCAGCCATGAATTTGCATCCTGCAGCTCCTGGACTGTCATACCAAACCGCTGAGATACCTTCTCCCAAGTATCGCCGGACTGCGTTATATATTGATGATCCAGCCGGGGTGGTATGAGGATAACCTGGCCGGGAACAACGTATTCATCCGGTGACAGTTGAGGATTGACAACGGTTAGAGAGAGCAGACTGACCGCATAGAACCTGGCAATTCGCTGCAGGGTCTCCCCTTCCTGGACAACATGCCGGAATGACAAATGCAAGCACCTCCTCAAGCTGCAGAGAAATTAGCGGACTTGAGGCCCCGTCCTGCCGCTTCCCTGCATCAAGTTGTGAGTATAAGTCTATGCGGCACGGCGGCGCTTCATGTCCCTGCCCATGCAGAAGAACCGGCGCTTCCCGCTAAGATCACTTGGATTCTCAGACGGGAAACCCGGTCCTGTTCTTTTGCTTATCGAGCACAGCTCATATAAAAGTCGGAACCTGCCAGACAACCAGCATTCCGGAAAGCTGTTCATGAAGCCATGATTCAGTTATTTTATGAAAAATTTCAGCATCTCCGCTGCAGAAAAATTGATGAACCGGAACTTCGTCCGCTGAAGCCAGCATCCCCTGGTGATATAGAATCGTACTGACTTCCCGTGCTGTTTCATCGGCAGAGGACAGCAGAGTAACATCCGGGCTGACAACCTCTGTAATCGCCTGGGTCAGGAATGGATAGTGGGTACAACCCAGAATTAAGCAATCTATCGGCTTATTAAGCAGAGGACTGAGAGATTCCCGGACAGTTTCCAGCGCTTCGGGAGAATTATAGATTCCCTGTTCCACCAGCGGTACAAGCTGCGGACAAGCCTGGGAATGCACCTGAATGGTAGGCGAAATCGTTTTGAGCGCCAGTTCGTAAGCATTGCTCCGGATAGTGCCGTCGGTACCGATGACTCCGACTATGCCGCTGCGCGTCGATTTGATCGCAGCCCTTGCCCCCGGTGAAATAACGCCGAGTACCGGTATATCCAGCCGGTTGCGGATATCGTCCAGCGCCACTGCCGTCGCGGTATTGCATGCAATTACGATCATTTTAGGTTGAAATTGTATCAGATAATCCACAATCTGGTTTGTAAACAGCTTAACTTCTTCAGCGTCCCGGGGACCGTATGGAGTCCGCGCCGTATCGCCGAAATAAATGATTTTCTCCTGTGGAAGCTGTCGCATTACTTCTTTTACAACGGTTAAACCTCCAACGCCGGAGTCTAGGATGGCTATCGCTTGCTGCACACATACACGCTTCCTTTGCCAGTGAATTGGTTACTCTTCAATACACTCCTAAATACATGGATAGAATATGATCTCCAATGCCGGAATGTACCTAGGTATCATACCAAATTTCAAGCCTGGTGCCAACGAAAGCAGCTTCAGCGGATAATGCTGCCCGCAGCTGAATCCTAGGAATGGCGCGGCAAAGAGGCGCATGGCAGGGCATATATCCAGCAGACCGATCATGAAAAACGGGCGGCTTACGGCTTGATTTCATTAACCAGGCCGAAGCTGTAACCCGCTTTCTTAATATCTTTCAAAATTCTGTCGAGCGCCTCTATATTCTCTTTGGAGCCTTGATGCATGAGAATGACATTACCCGGATGCAGGTTGCCCATTATATCATTATAAGGATCTTCCGCCCCATTCTTACGAGGCTCCCAATCCCTCATGGCTGTCGACCAGAACACGGACGTGTAACCCATATCCGACACCAGATTCAACAGATGCGGGCTGTATTTGCCGTAAGGAAAACGGAAGTAGTTCGTCACTTTCTGTCCGGTCACATTTTTATACAAATTCTCAAAATCCGTTATTTCTTTGCGGACCTGTTCATCCGTCAATGTATTCATATCCCGGTGGGTCATCGTATGATTGGCGACAAGGTGCCCGTCAGCCAGTAATTGACGAATAAAATCCGGGTATTTCTTGACGTTGCTTCCCAGAATGAAAAAGCTCGCCTTGACCTGATTATCTTTCAAAGTCTTCAGAAGCTTCGCGGTATCTCCCATATCCCCGCCGTTATCAATCGTCAGGTACACTTTCTTGCCTTGACCGACCCAGACGGCCTTCTGCTTATCCGTAAACGATTTGGTTTCACCCGGAAAACCCGGCACCTGGCCGGTCGCTTTCTTCATGTAATACCACGAGAGCGCCTTGCGGGCTCCCTTTATCTGGCTTGGAGGTGATTTATCCGGTTCTTTTCCGTCGGGAGAAGCGGTTGGTTTCGTTGTCGGCTTGGCCGAAGGAGCTGGGGACGGCTTGACCGATGGTGATGGCGATAAGGATGGCGCAGGGGTGCTGGCAGGAGGAGCCGGTTTCAATGAGGGCTCCGTGCTTGACTGTGCCGTTGACATTGGCTCAGGTGCTGTGGTCCCTGCCGCAGATGGGCTGGAAGTCGTTGATTGGACGGTAGTATTCCCTGAATCCTTACCTGGAGCAGTGTCGGAACAGCCGGCAGCAATAGAAACCGCAAGCAGAAGAACTGCCGATGCGGAAGCGGTCTTATTCATTGAAATCACCCTAGTTTCCCTGTAATATGTGTCCCGCTTCCATATTTCGACATGAACCCGGGAAATCCCTGTTTATTTATGTAAAAACAAGAAAATAAACTCCCTATCCCGGCGTCATCCCTACGGCATTTAATCTCTAAAAAAGGCTGCGGCGGAATCGGATTGACACGGGCGGGTGATTGCTTTGAACACACAAAAAAAGCGCCCTGAAATTCTTATCGAATTCAGGACACTTCGGTCAGCTGACAAGCTTATCTTTCCTTGCGCATTTGCGCCCATAAAAGGCCCAGTATAATCGTAATCAGGGTAAAAGCGGTGAAGGCCAGCAGCGGGATCGTGATAAACCCTAACCAGTTTATATAATCCTGGTCGCAGGGAACCATGCCGCACTTGGCCGCTCCTTCTTTAAACAGCGACGTTTTCTGCATCAGATAGTGGTACAGGGAAATCCCCATACCCCATACGGAAAATGGCAGCGCATAAAGCACCTGTTTGTTGTCTTTGCGTGCGGCGGCGATTCCGAGAATCAGAACCAGCGGGTACATCAGTATGCGCTGATACCAGCAAAGCTTGCAAGGCGCATACTCCAGAATTTCGGAGAAATACAGGCTGCCGATGGTAGCAACCAGGGAGACCGCCCAGGCCATATGGAGGGCGTTATTTTTGATAAATGAGTTCGATTTCAATGGAATACTGCTCCTCTCTTGGGGTCAAGCATGAACTTGTATTATTATAATCAAAAGAATTGCCGGAAGTCCACGGTAAGCGTACGAACCTGTTCTTCCCCCTGTACTTCCTGCAAGGGAGAATATCCGATCGTGAATAAATTCCCCCCTCATCCTGCCCTCCGACCGAATCCCGTCGGAACGATTCATCTTCCGGATCGGGCTAATCCGGTGCTACCTTCATACGCATGTAGCAGATCCTCCTCCTGTACGCGCTTACAAGAGAAGATTGCCGAAACCTCCGGAAAAAGTTTTAGAGCGGTTAGCACCGCATCTTCTTTGGCTGCCCGCAACTTCTTCCTGCTGCCGCACGCAAGTTCAGGGCATGTCAAGCAAGGTTACACGCCTGTCGGAATAGAGGCTCTTACCTCTCAGAGCAGCGGTTCACCTATGGATAAATGCCAGCCAGACAACCGATGGTCAGCCCCGGCAGCCTCCATTCTGGATGAATTGCAATTTCTGTTAGAACTAGCATAATTATCTTACAAAATCTGAGCAGATTCAAGACTAATTCCGACAAAAAAACACCACCCGGAAGGCATGCGGATCACCAATGGTTGATCCAATCCTTCTGCAGGTGGTGTTTTGCTATTAATCATATAGTGATGAACCTTATACCGTTATTTCTTCAGGCTATCCCAAGTCTTCTGGAATTCGGTAAGCATCTGGTCTTTGTTGACCTGTTTGCCTACATAGCCCTGCATAATATCACCGAACTTCTTGGAAGTCGCTTCACCGCTAGGGAATTTAAACCAGTTCCAGGAAAGAATTTTGTCTTCTTTAACATATTTCATAATGTCAGCTGCCAGCGGTCCTACTACTTTCTCGTCAACCGGAATGGTTTTGACTGCCGGGATGAATTTGAATTCGTTGGTGATGTATTTCTTGCCCATATCGGAATTCACGAGCCAGTTCAGGAACTTCTTCGCTTCTTCCTTATTCGCGGAATTCTTGTTTACCACCCAGTTGTTCGGCACGCCTACAAGCAGTTTATCGGAAGCTGCCGCATCGTCAGAGATCGGCATTGGCAGGAAACCGATGTTGATGTTCGGGTTGGTTTTGGAAATTTGAACTTGTGTCCAGTTCCCCTGCTGCGTCATAGCCGCTTTACCGGTCGCAAACTCCGTTACCTGCGTGTTGTAGTCGGTTTGCAGCGGATTTTTGTTGCCGTATTTCAGTGTCAGGTCGAACAGTTTCACCCAGTTGTCGAATGCCGCGTTGCCGGGAATTTTGGCTGCACCCGCATTGAGATCTTTAATAAACTTGTCAGGGTCTGCCTGGTTAGCAAACGGTACGTTGACGAAGTGGTTGCCGAGTACCCACCACTCGCCGTAGCCGTTGACGAATGGAGTAATGTTCTTGGCTTGAAGCTTCTTGGCCGCTTCTTCCAACTGCGTGATTGTTTTTGGTAATTCTGTAATACCGGCCTGCTGGAACAGATCTTTATTGTAAATGTAGCCGTAGCCTTCAAGACCGATCGGCATGCCGTAGATTTTACCGTCTTTGGTCATCGGATCGCCGGCACCTTGTGCCAGATCCTTCACCCAAGGCTGGTCGGACAAGTCTTCGAGGTGCTCCTGCCATACTTCCATATCCGCATTACCGCCGTTGTTGAAAATATCCGGTTTATCGTCGGAGTTGAACTTGGCTTTCAGCGCAGCGCCGTAATCCGCACCGCCGCCTACCGTCTGAACTTCGATTTTGACGCCTGTTTCTTTCTCATATTCCGCAATCAATTTCGTAAGTGCTTCAGCAATCTCTACTTTAAACTGGAACATTTTCAGCTTGACGGTCTTCTTATCTCCGCCGTCTGCCGTTGAACCAGGAGTAGTCCCCGCATCTTTATCACCGCAACCTGCAAGAAGTCCCCCAACAAGTGCTGTCGTTAATCCAAGTGCAAGCCATTTTCTATTTCGGGTCATTTCTAATAACCTCCCTTTTCTTATGCAAAACGAATCTGTTTCTTAAGAATGCTTTATGCGTAAACCCCGGATAACCGGGGGAACCGCCACTTGCTTGCAGCTTATGCTCAGCCTTTGACCGAGCCCGCTGTAATGCCTTCAATAATGTGCTTCTGAAGAATAAGGAAGAATACGATAATCGGCAGGACACCGAGTGTCAGAGCCGCCATGGCCAGATCCCACTGTTTCGTATACTGTCCGAAGAATGCGTATGTGGCAAGCGGGATAGTCTGGAGCTTCATGTCCGTCAGAATGAGCGATGGAAGCAGATAATCGTTCCAGATCCACAAGCTGTTCAGAAGAATCACCGTAACTGCAATCGGTTTAAGCAGCGGGAAAACGATTCGCCAGAAGATGCTGAACCAGCTGCAGCCATCCACCGTGGCGGATTCTTCGATTTCTTTGGGAATACTTTTGATAAAACCATGAAACAGGAAGACGTTAAGGGAAACTCCAAACCCGAAGTAACAGATAACGAGTCCCAGTCTGCTGTCCATCAATCCGAATTCATTGGCCACCTTCACAAGCGGGATCATAATGGATTGGAACGGAATTACCATGGCCGCTACGAATATGAGAAACAGCAGATTGTTCAATTTCGACGGCTTGCGTACGAACCGGTAAGCGGCCATGGAAGAGAAAAGGACCAATCCGATGTTCGAGAGAACCGTAATAATAAGAGAGTTACCCATGACTCGCGGAAAATTAATAATATCGATGACACGCGAGTAATTGTCCAGACTAAACATTTTGGGCAGTGAAGCCGTATTTTGCAGAAGCTCGCCAAACGGTTTGAATGAGTTAACCACTACAAAGTAAAAGGGTACCAGGAATAAAATACCCAGAATTATCGTTAAAGCTTCTAGTATAAAAGTACTGGTTCTGTATTTGCTCCCGCTCATGACTCCACCTCCTTCTTCTTGGTGATGCTTACTTGGATGAGGGAAATCAAAGCGACTACGAAGAAGAATACCAGCGCTTTAGCTGTACCCAGACCTAACCGGTTGTTCCGGAATGCCTCCTGATAAATATTCAAGGCTACCGATTCGGTTGAATTGAACGGTCCGCCTTTGGTCAAGGACAAGTTCAGATCGAACATTTTGAAAGCCCAGGAGATCGACAAGAACAGACAGACGGTAAATGCGGGCATAATGAGCGGGATCGTGACACTGCGGAGCAGCTGCCATTTGCCGGCGCCGTCAATTTTGGCGGCTTCAAACAAATCACGCGGCACGTTAGCAAGCGCGGCAATATAAATGACCATCAAGTAACCCGCGCCCTGCCATACCGAGACAATGACGATTCCCCAGAAGGCAGTAGGCGCATCGCCCAGCCAAGGAAGATTGAAGAAGGACCAGCCGGTCATCTCTCCGATCGACGCGAAGCCTTTGACGAAGATAAACTGCCAGATAAAGCCGAGCAGCAGTCCGCCGATCACGTTCGGCATGAAAAACACGGTCCGAAGAATATTTCTTGTTTTAAAAGCTTGAGTAAGCAGCAGAGCCAGTATAAACCCGACCGCGTTCGTTAAAATAATCATGGCTACCGAGAAACGGATCGTAAACCAGAAAGCATTGCGGAAATCCGCATCATCGAAAAGAATTCGCTTGAAATTATCCAATCCTATAAATTTGACCCCGTTACTGACTCCATTCCACTCGGTTAACGAGTAGTACAGACTCATAATGAAGGGAACCGCAACAATCAGCGTAAAAAACAACAGTGCGGGCCCTACAAACACCCATTGTTGAAGCCAATCATGTTTCTTGGAACGTGCCGACATGAATTCCCTCCCCCTTCCCAACATGCAATCGCTTTCATATGAGGGTTTTTTCGTTATATGGCTATTGTAAATCAACCGGAATTACGAAAACACTTCTTCAATTGCTCCCTTGGTGGACTATTTTGCGCACCCCGCGACAAACCATAACCTGCGTGTACATTTTGACCGCTCCCGTGTTACTCTCTATTTATGCTCATTAAAGGAGGGGTTGCGATGCGTTCGAGGCTGCGGAATAAACTGATCGCATTCATCTTAGCGGCGACCATTCTGCCGATTGCGACTTCCATTCTTGTCTCGCATCTCTATACGAAGACCAATCTGGAAGAGAAGGCAATCCGAGATAATCTTAATTTGATCCACCAAGGAAAACTGAACCTGGAGACTTATTTGAAAAGCATGGAACAGAACCTGAAACTTCTGTATCACAATGCTAAATTAATGGAGATACTCGAAAACCGTGTGGAACAGAACTTCTCCGAGCCTCGCTTGTTCCTGACCGAGCAGGAGATTCTCCGTTCGATGCAGACCATTATCTATGCTTCACCGGATGTCCGGCAAGTGTACCTATATGTAGAGCAGGTTCAGAAATCTTACCTGCTTTCGGATAACCGGCTTGTCCGGACCGATCAGGGAATAGGGCCGTTTAAACCGGATCTCCAACAAGGAGAAAGCAAGATTTTTCCGCCACATATTCCTTCTACGTACGGAAAATACTTTTTTAATTATGCGACAGCGGACGTTTTCACTTACCAGGCTGCGCTATATAATGTAGTGGACAACATTCCACTCGGATCGATGTCGATTGATTTTTCTCCCGATACCATCGCAAATATAAGCAGCGAGCTCTACTCACAGGGAAGCGAAGAGCTCTTTATCGTCGGAACCGGCGGGGAGATTATGTTCCAAGCCCACCCGGATCCCATAGACGGCCAAAAAGCGCGCGCACCCTGGCTCAGTGAACTGAGAACCGCCGCTGCGGATTCCCAGCGCGGCTATTTCCGCTCCAAGGACAGCACCTTTAACGGGATTCACATCTATGAAACCATAGATGCTCCCGGTGGACCCTGGCTGCTCGTCAAAGGGATACCGGACTCGGTCCTATATGAGAGCCAGCGCGAACTAACCGGTATCAATACGCTAGTCGGCATCATCTTTCTGGGTTTGGCTACCCTGGTGACGATTTTCTTGTCGTTCCGCCTGACGGCTCCGATCTCTGCTCTGATCGGCTATATGAACAAAATCGAATCCGGCAATATGAACGTGGATATCCGTGTCAAGGCCGACGATGAGCTCGGTATTCTTGCGCGCCGGTTCCGCTCCATGATGCATACGATCAACGAACTGATTTTAAGGGAATATAAGCTGGAAGTCGCGAATAAAACTAATGAGCTCAAGGCTTTGCAAGCGCAGATCAATCCGCACTTCATTAATAACGCTCTTCAGTCGATCGCTGCCCGTTCTCTTCAGAAAGGAGACCGTGAAGTTTATTCCCTTATCTCCTCGCTGGGCAAAATGATGCGCTACAGTATGAAAACCGAGGAGACGATTGTGCCGCTTAAAAGCGAATGGGATTACGCCCGCTCGTACATCAAGCTTCAGAAGCAGCGCTTCCGAGATCAATTCGAGTGTGACATGCAGCTGGACCCGGGACTTGAAGGCATTCTCATTCCTAAAATGATCATTCAGCCATTAGTCGAAAATTATTTCAAACATGGCTTCGACGGTGCCCGCAGCGACAATGAGGTGCTTGTCCGGTGCTTCGCTTCTCCCGGCCGGGATGTCCTGCATATTGATGTGACCGACAACGGGTTCGGCATCGGGGAGACGGAGCTTACCGAGCTCCAGGAAAGTCTTGTAAACAGCGTGGCTGAGATGAGTACTCCGGGCAGTCACATCGGGCTGGTGAACGTTCTGTCCCGCCTCAAGCTCTATTACCGGGAACAGTCCCGGATGGAAGTGCAGCGCAGTGATTCAGGCGGCTTCCACGTGCGAATAACGATCCCGATTATGCAGGAAGAGGTGGAGGCTAAGTTATGAAGGCGCTCATTATTGATGACGAAGCCCATGTCCGGGAAACCATCCGGCTGCTCGTAGACTGGGACCGCTTCGGCATTACCGAGGTTTATGAAGCCGCCTCAGGCGAGGAAGGCATCGAGCTTCTCCAGCAGGAGAAGCCCGGCCTGGTCTTCACGGACATCATGATGCCCGGCATGACCGGTCTGGATGTGCTCAGCCGGATTGCGGAAAGCGGCATCCGCAGTAAAGCGATAGTCATTAGCGGTTATGACGACTTCACCTATGTGCGAAGCGCTCTGCAATTCGGCAGCTTTGATTACCTGCTTAAGCCCATCGACGAGGAAGAACTGGAGGACGCCGTGCGTAAAGCCGTGGCAGCCTGGCTGGATGAGGAGAACGAACGCTCGGAGCGGCTTCAGTCCGAGACCAAAGCCAATCTGTACCGGCCTATGCTCGCAGACAAGAGCTTCGTCCAGCTCCTGCTGGACCCGGATCAGTACCCGATGCATGCCGCTACCCTGCAGAGGGAATTCGGCATCGGCAGCGATCAGAAGCAGGTGCTTGCAGCCGTGGTCTCTCTGCAGACGCTGGATACGAGATTACAGGCCAAATTCGCCAGCGCGATGGATCTGCTGCTCTTTGCCGTAACGAACATATGCAGCGAATTTATGAGCAAGGAAAATCTCGGCTTGGCTTTCCGCCACTGGCACCGTCACGAGGCGGTTCTCTTATTCTTCGACCGGTTCGAGAAGGCTGGCGCCATGCTGGAGCAGATCAACGAGGGGCTGTACGCCGCTCTGCGCGGCCAATTTCATCTCGGCTACGGAACGGTCCAACCGTTCCCTTCCGGCATCCAGCGTACCTTCCATGAGGCAGAGACAGCCCTTCAGCTGCGCAATATGCGGGATCAGACCGCCTATCTCCACCCATACGAACTGCGTAAGCAGGCCGCTCATATGCTGCAGGCTCCGCTTGCGGCCTATGAGGACCGGCTTGTCTTAGCGGTCCGTATGAACGACCTTGTGCAGATCGGGCGCAGTCTGGAGGATTGGGAAAGCCAGGCCAGTAAGCATCCTTACCTTCACATCCGCCAACTGGAGATGTGGTGGCAGGAATTCACGCTCATGCACAGCCGGCTGCTGCTGGAGAACGAAGTTGACGACGAGGGCGAAGAATTGCTGAGCGAAGCGGATGACTTGTCCTTCAGACTGCCGCTCAATGATCTGGGTCAGCCGGATCTGACCATCTGGACGAAACGGATGGAGCGGATTCTCACGGAAATCGCTGGATTCCTTCTTCGCGGGGACCGGAATCCTGTCATGCGCAGCATCGAGAAATATATCCGGCTGCACTACCGGGAGCAGATTCCTCTGGAGAAACTGTCCGAAACCTTCCACCTGAGTCCAAGTCATATTTCGCGCTCGTTCAAAACAGAATTCGGTGAAACTCTCACCGACTACGTGACCCGCCTTCGGATCAACAAAGCGAAGCTGCTGCTCGCCGATCCCGAGCTTAAGATCACTTCGATAGCAGAAGCTGTAGGCTATCAGGATGAGAAGTACTTCAGCCGTGCTTTTAAGAAGCTTGAGGGCGTATCACCCAATATGTTCCGTAAGCAGCACCTTGCTGCCCCGTTATCGAAATGATCTTGACGGGATGCAGTCAAGCTTTTGCAACTCATTCTTCTTGAGTGCCATTCTTATTCCTGACTTCTTAAAAATTCATGCTTAAAAACCTTCAAAACCACTGGGAAAGTGGAATTGAAGGTTTTTTTAATAGCACGTATAAAGTTATCACTTCCCTACAATGACAAGATCCTGGGCCGCTTCCGAAGCAGCAATTTCCTCGTCGATCAGTTTGCCTGCATCCGTACAGCCGCGGTCTCTCCAGGACCGGACTTCAGCCGTGACGCTCGCCGTCGCTTCCTTTGCCTTATCAACCAGATCGGACGTTTTCTCTCCTACCGTACGGGCAATTTCCTGCGTCTTCTCCGATACTTGAGCTGCCTGCTGCGCAATGTCCGCTCTGAGTTCTTTGCCTGATTTGGGCGCAAATAACAACGCCGTGACCGCGCCCACTACACTACCGAATACCGCTCCGTAAATCAGATCTTTCCCTCTTGTTGTTTTGGCCATCCTGCATCGCTCCTTTTTTAGGATCATTCTCCATATTCTCGTCCCCTGCCAGTGCCCGGCTTCTTACGCATAGTCCGGCCTCGTCTGCTCCCGGACTACTCTGCTCCGCTCCCAGACAAGTGCTCTTTGGACCGGCTGCTCTGCCAGCGTCTCCAGAGCCCGATACCGGCCGCCCCCCACTCCGCAGCATCTGCGATCCGGTTCTGCCGAGTATGTACGGCTTGCTGCACCTGCAGAACCGAATCGACCAGGAGCGCGGAGGCCTTGCCGATGGCATCCGCTCCCTCATCAAGCGTGCGGCTGACCTTATCCACTGCGGAGAACGCTTCCTGAACCGTCTTCACCCGCTCCGCTGCAGCCTCGGTCAACTCGCGCGCCGAGGCGATCAGCGCTGCCGCTTGCTCTGCCGTCTCCTCCAGCCGGTGCCGGGACTGCAGCACGGCGGATTCCATCCGTTCCAGCGATTGGCGTAAGGCCTGGAGCGTAACAATCGTCTGCCAGACCAGCAGCGAGAAAGCGATGACCGCGCCGGCTGCGGACATTTCGATCCACGTCATATAAGCGGACACCTCCGAATGTCATGTTCTTGGAGCATTGGATCAGCGGCGGCTTAACGCCCCGGTTAGACGAATGCCCAGGGAATAATACAGTATAAGCAGGAACGCCTATTTTTGACACAGATTCCTGCAAAAAATACTTGCTCTAACGCAGAAACACCCGCCCGCCGCTCAAAAAGCGGTGGTGCGGGTGCTGCAAGGGGACGCTTATTCTGCTGAAAGTAAAGCGGCTTTAGGTTCAGGGCGGTATTCAGGGAAGCGCTTCTGCAGTTCCTCTACAATAAGCCTGAAAGCCTGCTCCTCATCCCCCGCTTTGAGCATAACCGTTTCCTGCGTATAACTTTGCGCGGCATGCTCATATCTGGGATCATAATAATTTTCAAGCATCAGCTCGACTGCTTTACCGAATTCATCCGCTGCCAGATAACGGCTGATATCGGCCGCAATAGGGGAATGAATCCGTTTCTCAATAAGACCGAATGCGTCGACGCATTCTTCTTTGTGAAGCTGTGGCTCGTAATCTTCTACAATGTGACGGACTCTTTCCGCAATCGGGATATCAATAAAGAGCGGTATTCCCTGCTCCTTCGCTTGATAGAGAAACTCGGGCATAACGGCTTTGCCGACCCGCTTACTCTCCGCCTCAATAAGGACAAACGGCTGTGCGTTCACTTCCTGAAGCTTATGAATCAGATGAGATTCGAATGCTTTCTGGTTGTTCGGCTTCAGCCCGATCTGCCCGAAGATCGATCCCCGGTGCTGCGCCATTTTCTCCAAATCTATGACAGGATAACCCGCTTCATCCAGCCTCTGGAGCAGGTGCGTTTTGCCGGTGCCGGTCGGGCCCCCAATGACTACACAGACTGGTTTGAAATCAAAAATCCCAAGCTGCTCCACCGTCCATTTGCGGTAGGAACGGATTCCGCCCTGAAGCCGGTACACCTGCATCCCCATCAAGGAGGTTACCGTAGCCGCCGTCTTGCTCCGCATGCCGCCTCTCCAGCAGAATACGGCTTTCTGGCCCGGAATTTCCTCGAACTGCTTCATGAATGCGGGCAGCTTGGCGGAGAAGATCTCCAGCCCTCTCTCTTTGGCGGCCTGGACACTGATTTGCTTGTAAATCGTTCCGACTTCCTTACGCTCTTCATTATTAAAAACCGGTATATTCATGCTGCCCGGGACCGTGAATTCTCCGAATTCCCCTTCCGAGCGAACGTCGATAAGCTGAATACCCCGCTGCTCCTGAAGTTCTAGCAGCTGTTCTACGGTTATGTCTCGAAACATATGTCTTACACTCCTTCTGTAACAAAAAGACGATGGCCGCCAAGGCACAAGCCCGGCCGCGCAGATGAACAACGGGCCAAACCCGTTCTAGCGGATGCTCTGCTCCACCATGATGTGTCCGGGATGCTCATCGGTCGTCTCGCCGATTACAGCCGCTTCAACGCCCGCTTCGATAAGCTTCGCCAGAAGCTGGTCTGCATCCTCAGCGGCTGCCGAAATGAGCAGCCCGCCCGAAGTTACCGCATCGCACAGCATCCACTGACCGATCTGGTCGATCGAAGCATCGAATGTAACACTCCCTTCGAGATGCGCGAAGTTGTTCTTGGTGCCGCCCGGTACGAATCCGGCTTCGGCTAATTCACGGACACGCGGCAGGAAAGGAACCTGCTCGGCACCAATCCGGACCCCCACACCGCTTCCTTTGGCAACCTCGGAAGCGTGCCCGAGCAAGCCGAAGCCGGTCACGTCGGTGCATGCGTGAACCTCAAAGCCGTCCATCACTTCGGCTGCTGTTTTGTTCAGCGTAGACATGACCGTCGTGACGCGGTTCACTTCTTCTTCGCTAAGCTGATCCTTCTTAATCGATGTCGTCAAGATGCCGACTCCGATCGGTTTCGTCAGGATCAGCTTATCTCCGGGCTTCGAGCCGGCGTTCGTGCGGACGCGGTCCGGGTGGATAAGACCCGTAACAGCCAGGCCGAACTTAGGCTCATTGTCATCGATGGAATGTCCGCCGACCAGCGTGGCTCCGGCTTCCTGTACCTTGTCGGCTGCGCCGCGCAGAATATCGGCGAGCACTTGTTTGTCCAGGGTTTTGATCGGAAAAGCCACAATGTTCAGGACGGTCAGCGGTTTGCCGCCCATCGCATAAATATCACTGATTGCATTCGCCGCAGCAACTTGCCCGAAAGAATACGGGTCATCCACAATCGGAGTAAAGAAATCGACGGTCTGGACCAGCGCCAGCTCATCATTCAGTTTATATACACCCGCATCGTCACTGGTATCCAGTCCGACAAGCAAATTCGGGTTAGGGACCGGTGCCGGAATACTGCGCAGCACCTGGCTCAAATCGGCCGGGCCGATTTTACAGCCGCAGCCCCCTTTGCTCGAAAGCGAAGTTAATTTAATCCGTTCTGTTTCTTTCACGGGTTTCACCTTTTTCTCGCATAGTTTTTTTGCTGACTCTCTCTATTGTAACCGATGAGGGCATATTCTTAAAATAGCTTGGGTGTCCTCACAGAAGCCGTTGACCTCATGACTCTGCCCTGCCAGTTGTGATAACATAAACAATAGAATCCCGCATGCCCGCGGGCTAAATGAACCTTGGAAAGTGAAGTGAGCTCAATGAATCGCGAGCAAGGACTCCAGGAATTGGAGCGCACCCGAATAATTGCCATCCTCCGGGGCGTCAAACCGGACGCTATCACACGGACAGCGGAAGCGCTCCTCGCAGGCGGCGTTACTGTCATGGAAGTAACGCTGAATACGAAGGGCGCACTCGATATGATCCGCGAACTTCAGCACTCCGTCGGGAGCCGCATGTATATCGGTGCAGGTACTGTACTCGATGTCCAGGATGCGAATGATGCACTGGATGCCGGAGCTGCCTTCCTCGTCACCCCGAATACGGACGAAGAGGTCATCCGCCTCGCCGTGCAGCGGAACATCCCGGTATTCCCCGGTGCGATGACACCGACGGAAATTGTGAAAGCCTGGAAAGCCGGTGCCCACGCGGTTAAAATTTTCCCGAGCACGGGCCTGGGCCTCCCCTACATACGCGAGTTAATGGGACCGCTGAATGCCGTACCGATGGTCGCCGTGGGCGGAGTAACGGCCCGTAACGTCGCGGACTTTCTCGGGGCAGGGTGCTGCGCCGTCGGGATCGGCAGCTCCATTTGCAAGCTGGACGATATCGAAGCCGGGCGGTATGACCTCATCACCGAGAACGCGCGGGCATTCACTTCCGCCATTACGAACTGGAGAGTAGCCGCATGGAATCGCTGACTTTCCTCGGCACCGGCGACTCCCTGGGTGTTCCGCGCGTCTACTGCGACTGCGCCGTATGCACCGAAGCACGCTGCACAGGCGTAAACCGCCGGCTGCGTTCCTCGGTGCTGCTGCACACCAGCGGCGAGCGGCTGCTGATCGACTGCGGCCCGTCTTGGGGCACGCAGATGGAGCAGACGGGGCTTCGCGATCTGCGGCATGTGCTGATCACCCATGCCCACTACGACCATATCGGCGGGCTCCCCGAATATGCGGACCTCTGCCGCTGGCTGAAGATCCGCGGCACCATCTACGCCGCTGCGGAAGTGATCGAGCGGCTGAGGGCTATTTTCCCGTGGATCGAACGCAACGTCAACTATGAAGCAGTCGATGACGGCTTTGCGTTCCACAGCTGGAACATCCGGCTGTGGAAAGTTGCCCACGGAGCCAACGGCACTTCGTTTGCGCTGCGCTTTGACCGGAGTGAAAGGGCTCTCTGCGGCAAGTACAGCTTCGTCTATTGTCCCGATTCCATTGATCTGAGTGCGCAAGAAAAAGCACCTATGAACGGAGTTCAACTGCTTGTGCTCGGTACAAGCTTCTATAAGGAAGAGGGCGGAGGACGTTCGGTCTATGACGTAACAGAGGCTCTCGAACTCATCCGGGAAGCGGGGCCGGGCCGGACTCTATTCACCCACCTGTCTCACGGCATTGATCTTCTCCATGATTATGGACTGCCGGAAGGCTGCAGGTTTGCCCAGGCGGGTATGAAGGTAAAGTTGGAGGATTATGAAACCGGGCAAGACAGGTCATGATACACAGCCAATTCTCCTCCTAAAAAGCACCCGGGAGCCATGTTTCAAATGGCTTTCGGGTGCTTGCCGTTGTATAAAGAAGCAGGGCCGCGCTTAAGAAGCCTCCACCGCCGCCATATAAAAAGCCAACCCATCGTCCGGATGGACGGGATTGGCCTTCAAGCTCTTGAAGCTCAACCTGTTGTCATTACGCAGCAGAAGATGTCGTATAAAGTCAGCCGCCGGAATGGATCCGGTAAACGCACTTGGTTCCTCCTTTGGCCAGACACTCGGTCCTTTCAACCGGAACGCCAAGCAGCTTACGGAACAAATTCAGTTCACAACGGCAAGCCGTTGAGTATTGGTCTGCAACCTGCGAGATAGGGCAGTTATGTTCATTGAGAATCATTTGACCATTCTCCGCCTGTTCCAGGCTGACCATATACCCATTCTCGTTCTGAATGCGGGCCAGTTCCTCCACTTTCTCCGGGAGGGACTTACCCTTCATACGCAGGCCGTACCTCTCTGCCAGTTTATCTTCCCGGCGTTCAAAAAGCCTGTTCAGCTTCTCCTCGCCTTCTTCTGCTACCAATTCTTCCAATATATCTAGCGTAAGCGTATGATATTTCTTGGGAAATAATTCATCTGCCTGTTTGGACAGTGAATACATATGCAAAGGCCGGCCCATAGCTTGCCGAACCAATTCGGATTGAATCAATCCGTCTCGATCAAGCGTATTTAAATGACGTCGTACCGCCATCTCCGTAATGCCAAGTTCCTTGGCCAAAACGCCGACGCTAAGCGGACCTTGAGTCCGAAGCAGAGACATAACTACTTTACGGGTGGACGGCTCTGTGTCGCGGTTCATGAGAATCACCTGCCTGATGCCTGGATATTCTCATTGTATCGTAACATCTCTCATAAGTAAATTATGATACATTCATGTTTAGAAAACTTAGTAAGTATCTGGACAGCCGGATCAGATTAATTCTTTACGGATAAAGACGTCCACAGACTCTTTGAAAACCGGCAAAATGCGAGGCAATTCGCCAAGCAGCGGATGTTTGCCGTCTCTTGTGTAAGAATCGTATTCCTGAACCAGCGGCCTGCGCAATTTTACCAATTCAAGAAGGGTACTCATTATCTCATCCGAGAATACACGCTCGCCTCCCAGAATTTCGACAATGTCCTCATAACTGCTTGCATCTCTCATCATAAAACCGTCAATCAGCAAACTTCCGACATCCGTAACAGTCTCGATTGCAAGGTGGAGAACTCTTTCTTGGGCAAAATAAGTGATAATTTTAGGACTGCCCTTCTCAAATTCACTATCCAATTCCTCACAAGCCTGAATAAGCTGGGGAATAAAGGCTAGTCTCCGGTTAATTTGATCTACATTCACATAATACATGGCGGCTATTTGCGCCTCCTTTTCTTACTCCATTTCGTCCAGATCAGCATGCCGACAAACATAAGAACGACAATGCCGACGAGAAGGACACTTTGCATCAAGTATTCCATGCTCAGTTTCTTCTCTTCCGCACCTTCTGCGGCTGCTGCAATATACATAAGATTCATCCGTTTATTCAAGACCTTTCTTCTCGGCTGAGTGCCGCTTCTTAACTACGTTTAAGTGTAGTCCCAGGCACCCATGCCGTCAAGTAGAGGAGTTTTTCTTCCCATGTCTTCATAGTAATCGTGTGTACGCACTCGTACTTATTTGAACCGGGCCAGAATGGCCCATCTCCGCTGTTTGCGTCTGCTGTACTTTGGAAGGCTGCGGTATACTTCCAGCGATTCACGAAAAGCCGCTTTTGCCTCGGGCTCTCGATTCAGTTTCTTATATAACAGTCCCAGCCTATAATAAGCCTCAACGGATGAGGATTGTTCTTGTCGAAAACGCTCCAGCCATTCCACAGCCTTGTGCGGGTCTTTGTGCGCGAATGCTTCACCAAGCTGGAGATACGGATCTCCGAATCTGACCCGGGGATTAATTTGCAGTGCTTTGTCCATGTATGACTGACCCTCATCCAGCTCTCCGAGCTTCAGCAGACAAAGTCCGATTTCATAAGCCACGTCCGCGGATTCTTCCATAACCGGTTCCACTTCCCGCAGATAGCTGAGCGCATCCCTGTACTTTCCTGATTCCATTAAGGATCTGGCGAGATCCAGTTTGGATGAAGCGTGATGAGGATTTGCGCGGAGCTCTTGTTTTAAACGCGAAATACGCCTCAAGCGCTTGATGGGACGCATCAGACTGGGCGACAGACCGATAAATCGGCGGTCAATTACATATAGAATGACAAGCAGAATCAGCAGAGCCAGTATGGGGCTTCTTGTGATGTATAATAGAAAAGAAAACAAGAACACTTTACCCAACAAACGAATCTCTCCTTCCAACATGACCTTACGCATCCTATGGTACCATAATTTCCCGTGAATCTCACTGAGCTTTTGTGGCACTGTCCCGTGTGACAGCCTTGTGACATTAAGCTGTCGGTTCCGTTTTTTTCTAGAGGCGGAAGTGAGTTTTCCCGCTGTATTTAGTATAATGAGATTCAGTAGTTACAAACTGTACGTACCAAGTTGGAAAGGGCTGCTGCCAGTCATGAACGAAGAGCAAGCACGTAAGTGGAGCCATACCAGAAGGAAAGGCCCCGGCCGGTTTGTCGCTTTGCATTACGCCTTACCCGCCAGTTTTATTCTAACCGCCTTGGTTACACTCCTGGAATTTGTAGGAAACGGCGAGCTTATTCCGATCTGGCTGCCGATCCGGATTATCGTATTTGGATTTGTCGGCTTTTTTATCGGAATGTTTCAATTCCAGTCCAAAGACAAAAAGTACTTGGAAGCTGCACCGGGATTCGGACTTCCTATCGCTTTTGAAACCAAGCACTCTCGTTAACAAGCCTTGTCCGGTACACATCCCGGCACACCAAAAAAGATCGCTTCTATCGTCCAAGACGAAGCAGCGATCTTTTTTGGTGTGCGATGTTCTGCTTCTACTATATAAGCAGTGAGGATTCGCCGGACTCGCCGGACTCGCCGGCAACATCTGAAGGCGCTCCTTCAAAACCCGATTGCAGCTCATGCTTGACGTCTCCATATTCAAGCAATTGCCTCTTAAATTGTTCTCTTTGCTCCTCAGTCCCTATACCGGCAGCCGCAAACAGCTCTGCCGAAATTTCCTTGTAAGCACTTGGCTCATTATTATTATACCAGTCAAAGGAATGATCCCCTTCGCTGCGGTAAATATCGCCGATGACCAAGTTACCTTCATCCCGTCCTGCAGCGGCGGCTGTGTATAAGGATGAAGAAGACTGCTGAATCTTGGCCATAAGAGGCTGCTGAAAGCCCTCCAGGGCAAATTCAACATCCGCAACCTTTATTCCGGCTTCATTTGTCACTTTGAGCACTTTAGCATGTCTGATTTTGTTCATAGCTGCCTCCCAATCGTTAACATCACTTGCCTGTAGTATGCCCGATTGGAGGGCTATTATTGCGGTGTGATCCGTGCCGGACAAAGGGATCAATTTTAACGGCAAAGTCATCGCTTCACCGACCTAAGAAGACCGTCTGCAAAGTCTGGCCTTCAGCAGTCAGGTTCTGCCCCGCCTGCGGAGGAGCCTCACCGCACTGTACACGATCACGACCAGCAGGATGCCGAGCGAATCCACGCCAACATCTATAGCATGTCCTGTGCGGTTGGGTACGAAGGACTGATGCCACTCATCCGAAGCCGCGTAGAGAACAGATAAGGCGCTTGCAAGCAGCACAGTTCTCAGATAAGGGAGCCTGCGGGCAAGAAACATGCGGATAAACAAAAACACAAGAATGCCGAACTCAGCCATATGAGCGCCCTTACGGATGAAAAATTCAACAAAATCATAAGGCTCACGCCATGTAACCAGCCCGCCGTCATAAGTGAATTCTACCTGCGGCACCCATTTCACGATAACCTCTTCAGGTATCAGATCACGGAAAAAAGGGCGCATATCCTGATCCTGGTAGGACTCGGCTGATTTAACAAAAATAACGATCATCCAGCAGATAGCGGCGGCAAGCCACCACCAGTAAGCACGAGATCTTGTTTTTCCCGCCAACATCTAATTTAAAATCTCCTTCCCTGGTCCCATTGTTTCAGACTCATTCAGGAATCGCCATATTCTTCCTCATAGGTCTTCTTTCTGGCTTTGACCGGGCCTTCGGCTTTTTTCCGCATGCTGAGCAGTGCAAAGAAATCAATAATAATCACATTCACATACCCGAGTAAATAGAACATGTTGTAGAAGAGCACTTTGTAAGAATCATCCGTAACCTTCGCCCACCATACACATACGAAAACAGTCATCAGAGTATTGAATAAGGTGGAAATTCCGAAGGATAACCACAATTTTTTGGTACGCTGCATCAGTACAAAGCCCATAAGGAGCGTAATTCCGAATGCAAGAAGCGTAAACAGCCAATACAGAGCATTGCTCGACAAAATGTATCCACTCCTGCCCATTTCCTATTCCCCGCGGGGAACGCATGATTTCTATAAGGTTAGCATGAAAAGAGGCCCTGATACAAGAAACGCAGGGCGATCGTTTGCGGCAAAAATCGTACTTTTTTCATCCGAACAACTTAAAAAAATTTAGACTTGCGTTCTTTTTACGATCTATGTATAATACAAATCACGGGACTTTTGAGGGGCCATAGCTCAGCTGGGAGAGCGCATCGCTGGCAGCGATGAGGTCAGGGGTTCGATCCCCCTTGGCTCCACCATAATCCTACTGCTCTCATACACTCTGATCTTCGGATCATGTCAAGTATAGCAGTGACCGTGCGGTCGTGGCGGAATTGGCAGACGCGCTAGATTCAGGTTCTAGTGGTGTAACAGCCGTGGAGGTTCGAGTCCTCTCGACCGCATTCAAGCCGAAGACCTTAATCCATCAATTGGGTTAAGGTCTTTTTGTTTATTCCGGCCCAAGTCGGGCATATAGGAATGTAGAGAATACCCGGTATAAGAATAACTACCCTATCGAAGGAGCAGATGATAATGACTCAGGTGGATACGACTTCTCTTCTCTTGCTCGGTTTGGTGCTGCTCGGGCTGCTCAGCAGCAATGCCACGGTTACGATCGCCATGCTGGTTCTGCTGCTGCTGAGGGTCATGAATGTGCATCAAGCTTTTCCGTTTCTCGAAAAGTATGGGCTGACTGCCGGAGTCATCATCCTGACTATCGGGGTGATGACTCCGATCGCAAGCGGCAAACTGTCGGTACCGTTGATCATGCAGTCCTTTCTTCACTGGAAAACCTTACTCGCCGTTGGAGTCGGTATGGCAGTAGCTTATCTGGGCGGCCGCGGCGCAACCCTCATGACTCATCAGCCCAACGTAGTTGCCGGACTGCTCATCGGAACGGTACTGGGGGTTGCCTTGTTCCGCGGGGTTCCGGTCGGTCCTCTAATCGCGGCAGGCCTGCTGTCGCTGTTAATCGGCAAAGGCTAGGTCAGAGAGCATCCGGAATGTAATCATTCCAGGGAAGAGGGAAACCAAGGACAAGAAAAAAAACCATCGGATAGCCAGCCGATGGATAGCCCGGATAGCAGCACTTTCCCTGATCCAGTTTATTCCGGCATTACCCAGATGATCTGTGCCGTACGAATAAAGAACTGTTTGCCGTCTTCCTGCACGACGATATGATCAGGCTTAACTTGGGCAAGCTTCCCCCGGTTGCTGCCCCTTACGGTTTCCACCACGATGCCTTTGCCTATCAGAGTCTGAAGGGCCGCATACACATAAGGATCAATACTAAATACCGGCTGCGGAATAACCGGAGCCCCTCCGGCATTGGGCGGGCCGGCTAACTCTCCACCCGGGATTCCGGAACTTCCTGTGCTTGGCGGATAAGAACCCACCGCGATTCCGCCCGAAATAGGCTGGCCTTGAGCACCCGGCTGCGCCCCGGGATTCAGCAGATCACCGTCCTGCGGAAAGCCTCCGGGCCATGGAGAACCCGTTTGCAGACCCCCAGGAAATAGCGGATTGACTTGCGGACCTCTGATCCTATGACTCTGCAGCTGCTCATATCCTTGCAGCAAATGCCCCGGCTGGCCTGAGTCCGGATAGGGATAAACGGATTGTCCCGCCCCCCAACCTGCGGGCTCATACTGCCCCCTGTGATCTCGAATAGCCAATTCTAACGCCTCCCCTTTTGTTCTCACCCTCAATCCTATGCGAAGCAGGATCAATTAAGACTGAATTAAGGCTGGCAACATCAGGACACTTGCCTGCGGATAACAAGAGAACCGGCTGCATGCAGCCGGTTCTTTCTTTGGGGGTTATGTATCTGTATTTAACGCGTTATTCAAATTCGTTTTCCCTAAGATCTGTTCCAATTCCTTGAGGAACATATTAATATCTTTAAACTGCCGGTACACAGACGCAAACCGGATATACGCTACCTCATCAACCGGATACAGCTGTTCCATGACGAGTTCACCGATCCGCATACTGTCCACTTCCGCATGGGCCATATTCCTTACGTTCATCTCGACTACAGATACGATTTGCTCCAGCCGGTCGACGGACACCGGTCTCTTCTCACAAGCTCTGATTAATCCCCGGAGAATCTTATCTCGGTTGAACTCCTCACGGCTTCCATCTTTTTTGATCACAATAAGAGGGGTTTCCTCGACCATTTCGAAGGTGGTGAACCGCCGCTGGCACTTCTCACATTCCCGCCGGCGGCGGATGGATTTATTATCGTTAGCTGAACGTGAATCCAGTACCTTGGTTCCGTTATGTTCGCAGAACGGACATTTCATCTCTCTTCACTCTCCTTCCTATTCAAGGTCTTTGTCTTTTTCATTCCCATAAGTTGCTTGTTATCAAGCGCCCGAAAAAGCACATAATACATTTACAAACGACAAGGAGGTGAACAGACATGGGTGCAGGACAATCTCGCGGCAGCAACGTTTTGGTGGTTCCCCAAGCTAATCAAGCTTTGGATCAACTGAAATATGAAGTAGCACAAGAGCTTGGGATCGCCATCCCACAAGACGGTTACTACGGTAACATGGCTACTCGTGACACAGGTGCGATCGGAGGACACATTACTCGCCGCCTTGTGCAAATCGCTGAGCAACAACTGGCAGGCCAATCCGGCCAATCCCGTTAATTTTCATTGCGGGCAATGCTAGTCAAACACAGGAGTACCGGTTCAGGCGGCGGCTAACAACGCCGGCTTGTCCGGTGCTTTTCTTATTGTACAAAGGTGCCTTTGTTATATTCATCGTCATAAAGCTCCGTAAATTTCTTCTGATAAAACAGCACGCGCTGCACATAATGACGGGTTTCCCCGAATGGAATATTCTCGATAGTACTCTCAGTTCCATCCCAAACACCGTTATTCTTCCACTTGTTCACGTTTCCCTGCCCGGCATTGTAGGCCGCAATGGAATATAGCCAATTGCCTTTGTACTGCTTATTCAGCCAAGCCAGATACCAGGAACCGAACTGGATGTTACGGGCGGGATCACGGAAATCCGCTTGACCTTGACCGGAATCCGAAGTCTCCCGAATCCATTCGGCTGTTTCGGGCATGAGCTGCATAATTCCATAGGCGCCTTTCTTGGATTCCCGGTTCGGCTTGAAGTTGGATTCCACCTTAATAATAGCGGCAATAAGAAAAGGATCAACTTTAAACTCCGCGGCATTCTGCTGGATTTCCTCCCTGTAATGGATAGGGTATATTTTTTGTCCGATATAAGTGCCGTTACTGAACAGAAAAAGCACGAAAACGAGCAGCAGCAGAGCGAACACCCGTTTTTTGCGAAACAACCTCATAGCAGTCCCCTATTCAGCATATAAAGTTCCACCTGCTTGTCCGTCTCCTCAATTGCTCCCGAATTATCGATGAGAATGTCTGCAAGTTCCTTTTTACGCTCAATGGGCCATTGCGCCTCAAGCCGGGCTTCCGCCTGCTCTACCGTCAATGTGTCTCTGGCCATAAGCCGCTTCAGTTGAACCTCTCTGGGTACGTATACGACCATGACATGCGAGAACATGCCTTCTAGCCCGGACTCATAAAGAAGAGGAACGTCGACGACCACCAGCTTATCCGGAAAGTCACGTTCGGACGCCTCCATCCTTTCTTTCATTAAACTCCGGATGGAGGGGTGAAGGAGACTTTCCAGTTTCCGTCGTGCTTCTTCACTGCGGAAAACATATTCCCCCAGCTTCTTGCGGTGAAGCGAGCCGTCCGGAAGCAGGATATCTTGTCCGAAATGAGCAGCCACTTCCGCCAATACAGGGCTGCCGGGCTCCACTACTTCACGCGCAATTCGGTCCGCGTCAATCAGAATCGCCCCGCGGCGGACAAGCATGGCCGAAACCGTGCTTTTGCCGCAGGCGATCCCTCCCGTTAGTCCTATATTCATTGCACTCGACTCCTACATGGATTGTTACTGCCTTCCGTATGAGGGAAGGCTTATGTTCAAGGATTTGGATAAGATACATGACCTGCAAGAACCAGGTCTCTATGACCACAGCTTCAAGATTCCCATCAGGATCAGCACGCATCCCGGCAGAACCGATACGGAACGCACCCAGCTTTTACCGGAATAACGGAAACCGATGCTAAGTCCAAGAGCAATAAAGATTCCGCTTGCCAGCGCAATAACGGCTGAGGTCAATAGGGGCGTATAGCCGATTAAGGCGGCACCTATGCCTGCACCGAACGCATCAAGCGATAGAGCGACACCCAGCAGGGTAGCTTCATAGGAAGAGATGTTGCCCGAGCGGTCCACATCCGCCGCCGAAGGTGTGCGTAGAATCTGAATAACCAGTCCCAGACGTTTAATCTCAATCGAGAGCATCTTATGGGCAGGAGAATACACAGAAGCAGAAGTGCTCTCCGTAACCGTTTCACCCGGATGTTCAAGAGGCATTCCGGCCTGCTGAGGCTCCTGTGTTTCCGCAGCTGCATGAACGGCATGCCCGGACAGCAAAGCCACGCCTTCTTCGGCCTCTTCCTGACCTTGTTTCTGGGTGAGGAACTGATACAGCGCCCAGATACCTATTCCGACCAGGATCAGGGCCCCGGCGATGCGGGCATAATCTGGCGATAAATAGACAGACAGCCACACCCCGGCGTTCATGGATAAATAAATGATAATACCCGAGCACAGCGATATGATTGCAATGGATAACAGAGGAATGCGGATTTTACGCAATCCGTACATCATCCCGACTCCAAAGCCGTCCAAACTGACGGCCAGAGCCAGGATCAACAGAGAAAAAACGGTAAGCACACTGATCCCCTCCTGCCTTCATGCTCTACTCCCCATCATATGGAAGGGCAGGAGGAGATGTGCCTAGTTTTGCTTAGGGGACGAAGGGCGGGTACGCTTAAGCGGCTGGCACTTCCAGCAGTAATGGGTACCTCTGCCGCCCACGACCGTCTTATCAATTAATGTGCCGCAATTTACACAAGGCATTCCGCTGCGGCCGTATATTCTGAGCTGATGCTGAAAGCTTCCGCTCTCGCCCTGCCCGTTCACATACGACTTAACCGATGAACCCCCGGCTTCTACGGAATTGCGGAGTGTCACGATAATGGCATCATGCAGCCTCTCCAGCTCCGGCCGGGTCAGCCCGGATGATTCTCTTTCAGGATGAATGCCTGCCAGGAACAGGGCCTCGTCTACATAAATATTCCCTATCCCGACGATGTATGCCTGGTTCAGCAGCAGCGGTTTGATCTTCACTTTGCGTTTGCCTACCGCGCTGCGGAAAGCTTCAAGGGTAAAGGACTCGTCCAGCGGCTCGATCCCCAGCCTCTGAAGCGGGGGTGAGACCAGATCTTCACCGCTGGCGAATAAATGCATCGTGCCGAACTGGCGCACGTCCCGGTACCTGAGCTCCGTTCCGTCCGTAAAATGGAACACGACGTGCGTATGAGTATCCTCAGGGTCACCCGCTTTATAGAGTCCGTACCGGCCTTCCATCCTAAGATGGGACACCAGCACGCCCTCCGATAAGATGAAACGTAGGAACTTCCCCCTGCGCTCCACCCCGGCTATCGTTTGTCCCCGCAGCAGCTCGGCGAACTGCTCCGGCTCCTGCGGCTTCTGGATGATCCGCTTGAGACGGACTTCCACTTCTTCAATGGTCTTACCGGCAACCAGACGCCCTAATGTCCGTTTGACCGTTTCAACCTCCGGCAGTTCCGGCATGCTGTTCACCTCTTCTGCTGCTGTTAAGCAATTTTATTTGGTTTCATACCAGTTAAAGCCATCGTTAACTTCTGCAAGCAGCGGGACATCGAGCTTCAGTGCCCCTTCCATCACTTCAGGAACCAGACGGCGCATAACCTCAAGCTCATCAGGCGGAACCTCAAAAATCAGTTCATCATGTACTTGCAGCAGCATGCGGCTCTTAAGGCCCTCACGCTTAAGTCTTTCATCCATCTGAACCATAGCAAGTTTGATGATATCGGCTGCGGTTCCCTGAATAGGCGTGTTCATGGCCGTTCTTTCGGCAAAAGAACGCAGATTGAAATTCGATGCCGTAATTTCAGGCAAATATCTGCGGCGGTTCAGCAAGGTGGTCACGTAGCCCTTCTCCCGCGCCTCTTTCACAATATCGTCCATATATTGTCTGACGCCTTGGAAGACGGCAAAATACTGCTCGATAAACTGTGACGCTTCTTTACGGGTAATAGACAGGTTCTGCGACAAACCGTAGTCACTAATTCCGTATACGATCCCGAAGTTAACGGCTTTGGCGGAGCGGCGCATATTGGAATCCACCTCGGACTCCGCCACCCCGAAGACGTCCATGGCGGTTTTGGTGTGAATGTCCATGTTATTCGTAAAAGCTTCTTTGAGGTTGGCATCCCCGGATATATGGGCAAGAACACGCAGTTCGATTTGTGAGTAATCCGCCGCCAGAATCGACCAGCCCGGCTCCGAAGGAACGAATACCTTGCGGATTTTGCGGCCCTCCTCCAGACGGATCGGAATATTCTGCAGGTTCGGATACTGGCTGCTGAGTCTTCCCGTAGCCGCAATGGTCTGTCTGTAGTAAGTATGAACTTTGCCCGTCTCCTGACGCACTTCCTTCAGCAGTCCTTCCACATAAGTGGACTGAAGCTTAGCGAGCTGACGGTAGTGAAGTATGCCTTTAACAATATCATGATAAGGCGCCAGCTTCTCCAGCACTTCAGCATCCGTGGAATATCCGGTTTTCGTTTTCTTCTGCACAGGCAGCTGCAGCTTCTCGAACAGCACTTCGCCAAGCTGCTTGGGTGAATTAATATTGAATTCAAAACCGGCATGCCGGTAAATTTCACTCATGGTCCGGTCAATCTGAACGGCCAGCTCGTCTCCAAGCTGTTTCAGAGCCCCCTTGTCCACCTTGATGCCGCGAAGCTCCATGTCGGCAAGAACACCCGAGAGCGGCAGCTCCAGCTCGTAATACAGCTGGAGCATTTCAACCTCCTGCAGCCGCTCGTGAAGTTCGGCATGAAGCCGCTCGATGCGGTCCGCCTTCTGGCAGACGTGCGCAGCAAGCACCTCGGTCTCGGGCAGCCTGAACTTGGCGCCTTTGCCGAAGACCGCTTCGTCCGGTGCAACAGAAGGCACGCCGTACTTGTCCGCCATGCCGCTGAGCGTGAGCGATGTCTCTGTCGGATCGAGCAGATACGCGGCAAGCATCACATCGAACGTCACGCCAGACAGCGTAATCCCGCTCCAGGCGAGAGCCAGCTCCGCGCGGTGGCGGTCCCACGTGCTTTTCTCCGCGCTGCCGTCAGCCAGCCAGTCGCGCAGCGGCTGCGCCTCTGGAGCGGTGAGAACGGATGCGGGGACATAGTATCCCGCATCCGCCGTGCGAAGAGCCGCTCCGATGATCACAGCCGTGTGGGCGTTGTCCCCGGCGGCTTCGACATGGATTGCCCGCACATCCGGGAGTGCAGCTAAGAGCTCACCGATGTTGTCCTCCGATATGAGGCGGACAACAAGCGGCTCTGCCTGCGGAGCATCGGCATCCTCTGCCGCATCGCCGGAGCCCGCGCCGGAGAAATCCATTTTCTCCAGCAGCGATTTAAATTCGAGCTTGCGGAACATAGCCGCCAGCTCAGGTCCTTGCACGCCCGAATAGGCGAGCGCGTTCCACTCGGTGTCCATCGGCACCTCGCGGAAAATCGTCGCGATCTCTTTACTCATGCGCGCTGAATCGGCATGATCGCGGATCTTCTCTTTCATCTTGCCCTTCATATCGTCTGCATGCTCCAGTACGGATTCTACGGAACCGTACTCATGCAGCAGCTTAAGCGCCGTCTTCTCCCCCACGCCAGGGATACCCGGAATATTATCAGAGGAATCCCCCATCAGCCCTTTGAGGTCGATAATTTGAGAAGGCGTGAGCCCGTATTTCTCCTGAATCTCTGCGGGATCGTACCGGTCCACCTCGCTGATTCCTTTGCGGGTGAGCGCCACGGTCACCTTATCCGATACCAGCTGCAGCATGTCTTTATCGCCGCTGACTACAAGCACCTCTTTGCCTTCCTCCTGCGCGGTGCGGGTCAGTGTACCGATAATATCGTCGGCCTCATAGCCTTCCAGCTCAAACTGACGGATACCAAAAGCCGGAAGAAGCTCCTTCAGCAGAGGGAACTGCTCGGAAAGTTCAGGAGGTGTTTTGGACCGGCCTCCTTTGTATTCGGAATAATCCTTATGCCTGAAGGTAACCTTCCCCGCATCAAAGGCAACAAGAAAATGCGTCGGCTTCTCCTCTTCTATGAGTCTGAGCAGCATCGTTGTAAATCCGTAAACGGCATTGGTATGCAGACCGGCCGCATTGCTTAGCAGCGGAAGGGCGTAGAAAGCCCTGCTGGCGATACTATTTCCATCTATAAGAATCAATTTTTCTTTTTCCACACTTACACCCCGATTTTGGACATATACGTTCATGATAGCACAGCCAGGACGAATATGAAAAAGTTTCAACCCGGTAATTTTTGCGCCGATGGCGCTCTGTCCGGGGTGATGTTCTCTGACTCAGGCACATAGACTGTTAATACGTTATAAAGCCGGCAATCCGTCTTTTTGGCTGCTTCAAGTTCCGGCTCAGCAGGAAAGGAGGACTGCAAATGAGTCCCTTTTTTTTCCCGGCTCCCAAGAAAATCATTTTCTTCGATATGAATAATACACTGGTGGACCGCAGGCAATGTTTTGATTCCGCATTCGCGGAAGTGCTTGGGGAATACACGGGAAGGTGGGAACAGGACGCCGGCCTCTTGACAGCGGATGATGCTTTGCAGATCTACAAGCAGGAGTGGCAGAAGCTGCGCAAACTGAGACCCCGCAATCAGCGGCCCAGTGAAGAAATGCGCACCGCCTGCCTGGAGAAAGCGCTGGAAACTTACCCGCTTCCTGTCAATGAGGCTTTTGCCCGGATCTTCTTTGAACAGGTAGAGGAAACAGAAGGCAGCTATGTCCGCTTGTTCCCGGGCGTTGAAGAGACTCTAGCAGCTTTGGGCGAGAGATATCAGCTTGCGATCATCAGCAACGGCAGCCGCAAGAGATTGGAACGGGATCTTACCCGTCTTAGGCTATCCTCATTTTTCCCTGAAAACCGCCGCTTTAGCTCGGTCCAGAATGGTCCGCGCAAACCTCATCCCGGCTTATACCGTACGGCACTGAAGGAAACCGGCATTAATCCGAGTCAAGGCGTCATGGTAGGCAACTCCTGGAAGAACGACATTATCGGCTCGACACGGTGCGGCCTGGATGCCGTCTGGATTTATCCTCCCCATCTGAAAAAGCTGTCACAGCGCCGGATCGGCCGCCAGAAGGTCGTTATCATCCGATCTGTCAAACAGCTGGTTCAAGTCTTGTAGCCAGCCGCCCCTTAGGGCGGTTTTTTCATTACATGAAAAAAAGGCCCCTGTAATAGGTCCTTCATCGACTTGCTCCCCGTGTATCCTCCTGCCCATACAAGAGCCGGCAACAAAAAGCGGTTCACCGCTCATTCCGGCAAACCGCTTCTCTTCATATAACACTGCTAGATGTTCAAATCTTTTCTTTTGCCGGTCACCATATAAATGACACTTTCCCCGATGTTGGTCACATGGTCTGCAACCCGCTCCAGGTAATGGGCCACCATAATCAGATGGGTAAGCTGCCGGTTGCGGGTGAAGTCTGCATTCATCATCCCGATCACATCCTGCATAATCCGGCTGAAAATTTTGTCCACCTCATCATCTCTTTCGGCTAAAGAAGTAGCCATATGCACATTCCGGTTTGTGTATGCCACCAGGCTCTCACGCAGCATTTCTTTGGAGATCTCCGCCATCTTCGGAATGTCGATCAATTCTTTAACAAGCGTTTCTCCAGACAGCCGGATTGTAATTTTCGCAATGTCTACCGCATGATCCGCAATCCGCTCCAAGTCCGTCGCAATACTGAGCGCCGTTCCGATGATGCGCAGGTCTCCGGCCATCGGCTGCTGCAAGGCGATAAGACGCAGGCACATTTCTTCTATACGCAAGGTCAGCTCGTCAATCGCATCGTCATCTTCCACTGTCCGCCGGGCAAGATCGGTATCAATACGCTTTAGGGCGTCAACCGCCTGATGGATGGAATTCTCGACCATCGAGCCCAGATCAAGCAGTTCATTCTGCAGGTCTTCAATAGATTGCTGAAAGTTCGTACGATTATTCATCCGGTTAAGGGCCCCCTTGTGATTATCCGAATCGGCCTGTGATGTAATCTTCGGTGCGCTGATCGTTCGGGTTTGTGAAAATCTTGTCGGTTTGATCGGTCTCTACGAGTATTCCATTCAGGAAGAACGAAGTGCGGTCCGATATACGCGCCGCCTGCTGCATATTGTGCGTCACGATAATGATGGTGTATTTCTCTTTGAGCGTCTGCGTCAGTTCCTCGACTTTCAAAGTAGAGATCGGATCAAGCGCAGAGGTGGGCTCATCCATCAGCAGCACTTCCGGTTCGACAGCAAGCAGCCTCGCAATACAAAGACGCTGCTGCTGGCCTCCCGACAGACCGAGCGCCGATTTCTTCAAGCGGTCTTTGACCTCATCCCACAAGGCTGCCTGCCGAAGACTGCGCTCGACAATCTCATCCAGTACGGCCCGGTTCTTCTGCCCGTGAATACGGGGGCCATAGGCGATATTATCGTAAATGCTCATCGGGAACGGATTCGGACGCTGGAACACCATGCCGACTCGTTTGCGCAAGGATACGATGTCGCTGTCGGGCGAATAAATGTTGATCCCGTCCACCAGGATGCTTCCGTTAATGCGCACACTGTCGATCAGGTCGTTCATCCGGTTAAGCGTGCGCAGGAAGGTGGATTTGCCGCAGCCTGAAGGTCCGATCAGTGCCGTCACGGAATTAGGCGCGATGTTTAGATCTATGCTGTGCAGGGCCTGGTTTTCACCATAAAACAAGTCCAGTCCTTCTACTTGTATTTTCGTGTCGGTCTGAATATTCATCGCAGGAGCAGCCATCGTTTATTTTCCCCCCGTTAGTCTTTTTTGGATAATACGGCTCGGTATGCCGATAAGCAGATTAAAGATCAAGACAACGATAAGCAGCAGCGCGGCGCTTCCCTCCGCGATCTGCTTCGCATCCGGTACGATCGCTTCGGCCTGGATGTACCACAAGTGAGTGGAGAGCGTCTCCCCCATCGCCATCGGGTTAAAGTCAGGCGTATGCCTCGACACGGACAAGCCCGAAGTGTAGATCAGAATGGCGGACTCGCCGAGCGCGCGGCCGGCGACGAGTGTAATACCGGTTATGAGAGACGGGAGTGCAGACGGAATCAAGATTTTACGAATCGCCTGCCATTTCGTAGAGCCCAGAGCCAGACTCGCTTCCCAGTAGGATTCCGGCACCGTACGGATCGATTCTTCCGTCACACGGACCAGAACAGGCAAATTCAGAAGCGCCAGGGCAAGGGAACCGCTCAGAATGGAAATTTTAAAATTCATCAAATCAACAAATAACAGAAAGCCGAACAGACCGAACACGATCGACGGAACGGAGGATAAGGTTTCGACCGACATCCGGACCAATTCTGTAAAGCGTGATTTCTTGGCGTAAACAGCGAGATAAATACCGGCTCCCAGACCGATTGGAAGTGAAAATAATAGCGACAGGAATAAAATATAGAAGGAATTGAAGAGCTGCGGGCCAACCCCGCCTCCGGCCACAATATCCTCGGGATCTCCGGTTATGAAATCCCAGCTGAGATGCGGCAGCCCGGCTCCCAGAATCCGGATCAGAAACCATGCCAGGATAAGCAGAATGAAGATTCCTGTGATCCAGAAAAAAATCGTCGCCAGACGGTCGGTCGTTTTACTGTTCATTTCACTTCACTCCTTCTGGACACGACACGGATAATCACGATCAAGAGCATCGAAATGATGAGCAGGACAAAGGCCATCATATAAAGGGCATTGTTCCACGTGGTTCCATAACTTGTATTGCCCATATCTTTGACAATGGCAGTCGTCAGCACGGTTGTCGAATCTATCAGGGATTTGGGCATTTGCGGCGAGTTGCCGATGACCATAAAGACGGCCATAGTTTCTCCGATTGCCCGGCCGATTCCAAGCACGACCCCGGTAAGAATGCCGGGTCTTGCGGCCGGAAGCAGCACCCGCCAGATCGTCTGCCAGCGTGTTGCCCCCAGAGCCAGCGATGCTTCCTCCAGCCTTGGCGGCAGGGCGCGGATAGCATCCTCCGAGATGGAGAGAATGGTCGGCAGAATCATGATCGCCAGGATGATACCGGCAGGCAGAATTCCGTAGCCGGTTCCACCGACCAGCTTGCCGATAAACGGAACGATAACCGTAAGGCCGATTAGGCCGTATACGACGGAAGGGATGCCCACGAACAGGTCCGTTGCAGGACGCATGATCTCGCGCATCCATTTCGGCGCGATTTTGGCCATAAAGACGGCTCCGGCAACTGCGAGCGGCACGGAAAGCACAATGGCCAGCAGTGTCAGCAGAAGTGTGCTGAACAGAAACGGAAACGCTCCGAATTTGTTCTCACTCGGCGTCCAGTCGGTGGAAAAGAAGAATTCCATAGGACTGACGCCGCTAAAAGTGCGCAGCCCCTGAATACCGACGAACATGATGATCGAAAATATGACAATCGAAACGAGCACGGCGCTGCCGATGAATAGAAATCTCATCAAGCCATCCTGGCGTTTTTGCAGCTTCATCCAGCGTGATGGCTTTGGCGGACCTGAGCCGCTGTGCTTCTGCTCCTGTGTAGCCGCTGTTTGCTGCGGGTAAGTATCCAAGCGGGAAGCCCCCTTCAATCATTTGCGTATTCTGGCGGGTGAGTACAAAGTACTAGCACGTTCTCTTTTATGATAGGCTTCATTTGTAAATACGGCATTAAGCTTTTGTAAAGGCAATGTAAAACTTCCGCACAAAAAAAGATGCCCCGAAGTTTACTAAGCTTCAGGACATCCGGGGAAGGGCGTAATCATTATTTTTTCAGAAGATCAGCTGGAAGGAATTTCAGTTCTTCCACTTTCTTACCCTGGAATTCCGGGCTCATTACAAAATCGATAAAAGCTTTAGTCGCGCCCGTAGGCTCGCCTTTGGTGTACATACGCTCCGTACCGTACAGCTTATAAGTACCATTCTTGATGGTTTCTTTGGAGAAGGCGACATTGTCGAACTTCACTGCTTTGACGGTGTCATCGAGATAAGGGGTGTCGATGTAACCGATGGAACCCGATTGGGTGCCGACAGCAGTCTTAACCGCGCCCGTACTTTCCTGAACAACGCCTTCTTTAGTAAACTCTGTGTTATCGAGAACGATTTCTTTCACTAATTTGCGTGAACCGGAGCTGTCAGGACGATGGATCACGACGATTTTAGCATCCTTGCCGCCAACTTCCTTCCAGTTCGTAACTTTGCCCGTAAAGATGTCGGCAGCCTGCTGCTTCGTCAGGTTCTCAATGCCTACATCGGGATTTGTAATCAGTGCAAAAGGAGCTATCGCTACGACATGCTCTTTCAGGTTCTTGTCTTTGTACTCGTCGCCTGCAGCCACATCCGAGTTACCGATATTCGAAATGCCGTCGGCTACGTCTTTCAAGCCTTTACCTGAACCGCCTGCAGTCGGGTTAATGGTGACTTTAGCATGTTTATCCATGAACATTTTGGCCGCTTCTTTCACGAGAGGAAGCATAGCGCTGGAGCCGGAAGCCGTTACCGTACCTGATATTTCAGTGGTTTCGCCGCCGCTCTTACCGCCGTTGGCCGAGTTATTCGTTTCTCCGTCTGTTTTACCGCAGCCTGCAAGAACCCCTAAGCTAAGCATGGCAACGAGTGCGAGTGATAAACCTTTTTTCGGCATGAACTTGAACATGTTATACATGTCCTCCTTTACGTGATCTTTCTTTGTTTTGTGTTTCTTAGACTATCGTAACAAGCGAATGTAAACTCCGATTCCTCTCTACGTTAAATTCATGTAAAACTTTCATCGCTAGCTGCAAAACTCGTTTCGCGTGCTATTTTACCCTCCCTTTACACAATTCATCATTCTCTCTAATACGAAAGTCATATATTGAAGGGGACCAAATACCTATATATGGATATTGGATCTCTCAACAATTGACTATCGGAGGATGAACATGCGGAATTACTTCTATTTAAGAACCATGAAACAAAAATTAATTACAGCTTTTACTGTACTGATCCTGCTGTTTGTCATCCTGGCAGCTTTTCAAGTTCATCAAATCCGCGAGATTCAGACTAAAATTTCTTTGCAGAATGACCGGATCGCCAAGAAAACGGCAGCCCTGGAGCTCAAAGAGACCGCTCAGGAACTAAGTATAATCGCTTCCGGGCTCCAGCTCTCCAAGGACCCTGCTTATATACAGCGGTATCAAGAGATACGGGCCGCCTACAACCGTCTGCTGGAGCAGGTGGCTGCTGCCGAAAGCCGTAAAGAACAGATAGAGTGGCGCAGCGAGCTTATTGTAGCTTCTTCGGACTATCTTACAAATTTTGATTTGGCTGCCAAGCTTATTCAGGAAAAATCTGTAAGCCCCAGGGAACTGGAGCTTAGCATGATTCACTTCTATGGTGAGGGACAGAAGCTCAGGCAGATCATCTTCTCGCATGTGGACCAGTTCTACAGTGCTTATTCCCAAGAAGCGCAGACTGCTGTAGATGAATCGGCGGCGGTCATCCGCCAGACGATACGGATTACAGCCGCAGCAGCCTTGGTGGCACTGCTGATCGCTTCCGCTACGGCCCTTCTCATCATCCGCTCTTATCTGCTTCCTATCCGCAAGCTCCAGGAAGCTGTCGAGCGGATCGCCGCCGGCGACCTGCGCCATGCCATCGGAAGCCTCGCGCCCGATGAGCTGGGCCAGCTCAGCCGCAGCTTCGACCGGATGACCGCGGAGGTGCGCGGCATGCTGGAGAAGACGCGCCGCATTGCCTCCACTCTGAACGGACAATCCGAGGTCTTCCGGCGCGTATCGACGGACACGGCTGCGGCTAACAGGGACATCGTTCAAGCGATGTCCGTGATCGCGCAGGGCGCTGCCGAGCAGGCTGCGGAATCCGAGCATGCCTCGGGTGCCGTCACCCTGCTCGAAGGGGAGACGCGGGAGATCGCCGAATATGCGGCGGTCATGCATCAGGCAAGCCAAGAGGCGGCCGAGGCCACGGTACGCGGGGCAGAGTCCGTTGCCTCGCTTCAGCGGGCCAGCGAAGATTCCAGGCGTGTCCTGGAGCAGGTGCATGCCTCGATGTCCTCGCTTGCCGCCGACTCCCGGCAGACGAGCGCGATCCTTGGCGCGATCACCGAGATCGCGTCACAGACCCACCTGCTGGCGCTGAATGCCGCCATCGAGGCCGCAACCGCAGGCGAGCACGGCCGCGGCTTCGCGGTCATCGCCTCGGAAGTGCGCCTGCTCGCGCAGCAGTCCAGTGACGAGGCCCGCCGGGCCGCCGGTACCATCGCCTCGGTTGAGAGGCGCATGAGTGAGCTGCAGGCGGCCGTGACGGAAGCAGGGCATCTAGCCGGCGGGCAGGAGCTTGTCGTGAGCCGCACGCTCGGTTCTTTCACTGCCATCGAGGAATCGATGTCCGTTGTGACGAAGCAGATTTACTTCGTCAACGGGCGCATTGGTCAGTCCCTCACCAATAGTGCCGGACTTGCCCGGCATATCCGGCACGTAGCGGGGATCGCCGAGCAGACATCCGCCGGCGTGCAAGAAGTGACGACAGCCTCCGAAGAGAACGATTCGTCCATACGGAGTCTCTCCGCCCAGGCTGACAATATCCACGAGCTGGCTGCTCAGCTCTTCGCCGAAATCAGCAAATTCAAGATTCGGGAAACCCCTTAAATTTCCCCCAGATAGAATCAAATCGACCTCCGGAGTCAGAAGCCCGGCCCGGCATGCTGACTCCGGAGGCTGTTTTCAAGAGAAACTTCTCCCTCATCGTCTGATCTTATCCCTTTTGTTAGCGCTCTATTTACCGGATACTTAAATTGAATAACTTTTACAATTAAATGGAAGGAAACCCGGATGGTACGGAGAACAAGCCTTGCGATGGTAATCCGTTAAGGTGTTTGCTTCCCGACAGGACTTCTTCCTTAAGAAGGGTGGTGAATACCCGCAAGAGCAGCTCTTGTACGTCCAGGCGAAGCCGGACAGACAAAGAAGAGACTCTTGTACTTGGGAATGCTTTAAATTACCATTATTGGAAGCGCTATCATTTTACTATTATTGAGGAGGTAATCATGTAATGAGTTCCAAAACGCGACCAGCCTCACCGTCCAAAACACGGGTGAAGATCGTTCTTCGTGTGCTTTTGATCGTTTCCATTCTGCTGTCGCTGATTCTGCCGGCTTTGGGTTTGAACTCCAACCGGGCTTCCGCGGCTTCTCTGCCTGTAAACAAAAAAGTTATCGTCGGTTACTGGCACAATTTCGACAATGGTTCCGGCTTCATCAAGCTTCGGGACGTCTCACCGAAATTTGATGTCATCAATATATCCTTTGCCGAACCTACTGCCGGAGTGACCGGGGGAACGATCGGCTTTACTCCGTATAAGTATACAGAAGCCGAGTTCAAAGCCGATGTCGCTTATCTGCAAAGCCAGGGCAAGAAAGTCATCATTTCCATTGGCGGGGCGAACGGACAGGTTCAACTAGTGTCTGCCCAAGCCCGTACTAATTTTGTCAATTCCATGAAAAATATTATCTCGACCTACGGATTTGACGGTCTCGATATCGACTTCGAAGGCCACTCCCTCTATCTGAATTCAGGGGATTCCGATTTCCGCAATCCGACGACGCCTGTTATTACAAATCTGATCTCCGCGGTACGGGAACTGCATAACAGCTTCGGAGATTCCTTCATGCTGACCATGGCACCGGAGACTTTCTTCGTACAGCTCGGCTATTCGTTCTACGGCGGCACCTGCCTCAGCTGCGACACCCGCGCCGGAGCTTACCTGCCGGTTATCCACGGCCTGCGCGATATTCTCGACTGGCTCCAGGTGCAGCAGTATAATTCCGGCCCGATCACCGCACTTGACGACAAGTACTATACTATGGGCGCTGCTGATTTCCACGTAGCTATGATCGACATGCTGCTGACCGGCTTTCCGGTAGGAAAGAACGCCAATAATGTCTTCCCGGCTCTTCGTCCGGATCAGGTCGTGATGGGACTGCCGGCCAACGCTAATGCGGGGGGCGGCTTCACAACGGTTGCTGAAGTTCAGAAAGCGCTGAACTACTTAATGAAGGGAACTTCCTTCGGCGGACAGTACACCATGCGCAGTACGCCTCAGCCAGGACTCCGCGGCTTGATGACGTGGTCGATTAACTGGGACCAGTTCAATAATTTCGAGTTCTCTAATAACCATCGCACTTATTTGGACTCCTACGGAAGCGGAACCCCCGACACGCAGGCGCCTAGCGTACCGGCTTCCTTGCGCTCCTCTAATGTGACATCGAGCGGGGTTAAACTCGATTGGAATGCTTCTACAGATAATGTAGGTGTGACAGGATATGAGGTCTATCAGGGAAATACCAAGATCGCAACCGTCACCGGAACCAGTCATACCGTGACGGGACTGACAGCTAATACCGCCTATTCGTTCACAGTCAAAGCCAGAGATGCGGCAGGCAATGTCTCTGCGGCAGGACCTGCTTTGACCGTTACAACAGCCGGCAGCGGCGGCGGCCCGGACACAACCGCTCCTTCTGCACCCGGCAATGTACAAGTGACAGCCAAGTCCTCCAATTCTGTAAGCCTGAGCTGGACCGCTTCGGCGGATAACGTGGGCGTTACCGGCTACACCGTTTCTTACGGTTCAACCAGCGTGAATGCATCCGGCACAAGCGCTGTCATCACCGGATTAACTCCGTCTACGGCTTATACGTTTACCGTTAAAGCCAAAGATGCTGCCGGCAATGTATCCGCAGGCACGACCGTGCAGACAACAACGGATGCGCAAGCAGGCGGAGCGGCTCCATGGGCGGCAGGAGTGAGCTATAAACTCAATGACGAAGTAACTTATAACGGCAAGAGCTATCTTTGCCGCCAGCCGCACACTTCGTTATCCGGCTGGGAACCTGCCAATGTTCCGGCTCTCTGGAAGCTGAAGTAGACAGTTTTTGCCTACCTGGACACATGACAAGAAGCCCCCGCAAATTAAGCGGGGGCTTTGGTATGTCCGGCCGGTGCCGGTGTCTGTAATTAATTCTTGAAATTACCCAAAAGGATTTCTTTATCTCTTTGCACGGCTTTCTCAACCTCTGCCCGGGATTCTTCCACAATTTTTTGAGTATCTTTTTTGCGTTCGATTCCTTCGATGATTCCCTTCTGCCATACTTCCTGTGCTTTGTAATCAAGCGGAGTAATCGGGAATTCCTGTACTTTGGACATCAGTTCTTCATGCAGCGCATAAGCCTTTTGTCCTCCGAGAAACGGATTGGTGACCGCAAGTTCCTTGGCATTGCCGCGTGCCGGCAGATAGGCGGGCACCGCGCCGAATAACCCTTCCTTGCTTTGCTCGGTTACGGCAAACTCAATAAATTTCCAAGCCATCTCTTTGTTTTTGGCGTCCGATGGAAGAACAAAATTGGAGCTGTTCTGCCAGCCGTATAAACCGAACGGCAGCCGCGTTTCTCTCCACTTCCCTTCCGTCTCGGGAGCCCAGCTCTTTATCTGCGCCGCACCCCAGGTTCCCAGATACAACATCGCAAGATTTCCCTCCTGTACCGCCTTCACTCCTGCATCGGTCCAAATGTCCAGATGAGCCTCGAGTCCTTCATCATTGACCGTTTTGGCAATGCTCACCGCTTTGTAGAAGGTCTGGTTGCTGCGGATAAAATTCAGCTTGCGGTCGAACGTTCCCATAGTCTTCTCAAATAAAAGGAGCGTTTCGTTATCCCACTGGGTGAGGTAAATACCCGAACCCCTTAATTTCCTGGCCATATTCAGCCAGTTCGCCGGATCCTCCATATATATGGCCAGTTCTTCGGGCTCAGAAGGAAAACCGTGCTTTTCTAAGATATCCGCCCGGTAATAAGTAACGGTCGGGCCTGTCGCAAGCGGGAACGAAATCAGGCTTTTCCCGTCCGCCCCCATAGCGCTGTCCCATAGTGCGGGGCTAAATTCTTTGGCGTATTTGCCCGCTTGATAAGGTGCGTTAAGCAAATTCTCCAAACCTTCGATTGCCGTAAAATGTCCGAAATCCCCGCTGTCGACCATCATCACATCAGGAGGCGTTCCATCCGCAATGGCCTGCAAATAAGCGGATACATATTCGGAATAAGTAAACAATTTCGTTTTGATCTTCACATTTGGATTTAGTTCTTCAAACTTGGCAATTGCCGCTTCAAATCCGTTATAATGCGACCAGAGCGTAAGTTCGATATTCTCTGCCGGCTCCTCTTTGGGAGGGATTGTATTATGATTAACCTCCTGCCCTTCTTGGATTGCGGTTTGTTTGGCAAAAGGCGCACAACCCGCAGCTGCCACGATACATAGCAGCAAAACAATAGCAAGCCTTGTCAGCTTGGTAGTCATTCTTACCCCTCCTTCTATTACCCGCTAGACTGTTCTTGCAGCAGGCTTCTTCCAGTCGTCTTCCGAGCCAAGCAAAGCTGAGAATTCATCAGCCGGCAGAGGTCTGCTGAAATAATAGCCTTGCAGTTCATCACATTTGCACTGTTTCAGGTAGTTCATTTCATTTTTGGTTTCGACTCCCTCGGCGACTACGGTCATCCTCATGCTGTGGGCCAGATCAATAATGGCCTTCACGACTGCGGCCTTCTTGGGTTCATCGGCGATGTCATGAATAAAAGAGCGGTCCAGCTTTACATTGGAAATTGGAAGACGCTGCAGTTGACTGAGGGAAGAATAGCCCGTGCCGAAATCATCAATGGAAAGCTGTATGCCCATATCTCTGATCCGGGTAATAGTATCAATGACAGGATCTACATTCTTGATAAAGACGCCTTCGGTTATTTCCAGGTTCAAATATCTTTCATCCAATCCGGATTGTTCCAGCACCTGCTGGATCAGTTCCACGAGATGAGTCTGTGAAAAATGCAATCCGGATAAATTGACGGCCATCGGTATCTTCTGAAGTCCGGCATCCTGCCAGGCTTTATTCTGCCTGCACGCTTCCATCAGCACCCACTCATCGATTTTAAGAATAAGGCCGGAACTTTCTGCAAGCGGGATGAATTTATCAGGAGGAATACGGCCAAGTTCAGGATGCTCCCAGCGGACCAGAGCCTCGACTCCGCAAATCGCTCCTGTAAACGTATTCACTTTAGGCTGGTAGTGAAGAACCAGCTGATCTTTCTGCAGCGCTTCCCTCAGACCGTGGTCCAAAAGCATTTCCTCTTCAAACATGTCATTCAATTTCTTCTCGTAGAAGTGAAAACTGTTCCCACCCCGCGCTTTGGCAAAATACATGGCGATATCCGCGTTTTTGACGATCACATCCATACTGTCTCCGTCTCTTGGGAACATGCTGATGCCAATACTGACGGAGCTGTACAGTGACGAATTGAGCAGCCGGATAGGCTCCACCAGAGAGGCAAAAATCCGCTCAATGACTTCGCAGGCACGGACTTCATCCGCATCTTCCATCAGAATGACGAATTCGTCTCCGCCTATACGGAACAGTTTGCAGTTCTCTGTCAGGCTGGAGGCAAACCGCTCACTAATTTCTTTGAGAAGCAAATCCCCTACATCGTGCCCGAGGGTGTCGTTGATCTGCTTAAACCGGTTTAAATCGGCGAACATTACGGCAATGGACCGGTTGGATTCCGCAGAATCCAAAATGAGCTCTTGCAAATGCGTTGTAAAATACACCCGGTTAGGAAGACCCGATAAAATATCGTAAAACGCAAGCTGGTGAAGCTTCTCTTCAGATTTCCTCAGCTTATAGGTCTGCTCTTCCAATTGTTCGTTCATGGTTTTCCATTCGTGGAACATCTGCATTAAGTTGAGCGACATCTGCCGGAAATTATAAGACAGAGAAGTGATTTCAAACACTCGGCTGCTCGGCCATTCAATCGCTTTCATTTCCTTGAGCTTCTGAGGCAGATCCGTGGTGGAAGAGGCCAGCTTCGATATCCCCTGCACGAGCATCCGGCTGAGAAAATGCGCGACAGCTGCGGCTGCAGCTGCGAACAGCAGCAAGTACCATAATTGATTCATAAACTGAGCAAAAACGTTTGCTTGATGATGACGAACCTCCATTTCAATGTAGAGATTCAGCGGAAGCCCCGGCAGGCTGCTGTTATAGATATAGCTGCCTTCTTTCCATTGCTGGGCCGGCAATACGAGATGATTGCTGCTGGGAAGTGCCCGGTAGAAATCTTTTTGCAAAGCCAGGACATTTTTGCCGCTTTGCCAGTTATACTTACCGTTGAGTATGGTTTCTTTGCCGTTGGAAGCAAGCACTCTGCCCTCGTGATCGGTAATGACAATATTGGTAAGCGTCTCCGATGTATATTTCTGTACAATTTGCTTCAAATAGCCGATTTGTAATTTACTTCTGAGTTTAATTCCGAGAACATCTTCCTTCCCCCAGAGGCTGAGCTCCTGCTGAATTCTGCTCGCTGCATTGACCGCGAACTGATACGAGTTTTCCGTTGCCACACGATCCGAGTAACGACTATTCATGACGATGTACATCAGAGACGGCACCGCCACGGCCACAATAGACAAATGGAAAAGTACCTTACTATAGGAATAAGTCCTGTCTTTTTTGCGGGAAGGCTCTATCCATTGGCTAAACGGAATATAATTCAGTGCAATTTCCGCCATCAGCGCATTGAACAATCCGTTGCACAGCGCCAAGACCAGCATAAGGATCAGTTCATGTGAGACGGAGCTGAAATACCCCGAATAAATGCCGTACATCACCGGCAAACCTAGCGCAAACCAGTAAATCGCATCCCACATCAGCATTTGGCCGGGCTTCCTGCGGTTTACGAGTCCGATTATCAGAATCTCCAGACAGTAAATCCAGCCGAACATCGGATTATGAAATATAAAGATCGAGCAAACCTGAACTAAGACACTTGCAATAAGTCCCCAGCGAACACCGAACAGGCAAACGGCGACTAACAGAAAAATACTCGAAAATGAAAAGGTAATCCCATAAATAAGATGCAGCTTGCCATATTCAAAAAGTAAAGCAAGTGCGATACAAAGCAGGTAGATAAGCGCCATACGAGCTCGTTTTGTTGCCAGCCATGCAAATTGTTTCACTGATGTCCCCCATTTCTGCCGAAAATTGTACGAAAATCGATTCGCTCCGTTCTCCCTACGCCCGGAATCGTCCCGGATTAACGGCAAAAATAAAAGACCGCACCAAAAACACCGCAGCCTTTACTTCTACTCGCCCAAAATTCGGTAACCCGGCTGTCTTGCTGCTGCTTAAGACCCGTGGCTTTGCGTCCTATGCTTTCACATAGTTTGCCTTTATCAATTCAATTTTGTCGTTATTATTATGCTAATAATTCCTTATTCGACGCGACGTTCGTTTTCCCCTCTTTTGTTTATTATAAAAATAGTCCAAAAGTCTCGGTTTTTTATTCTTCTAAGAAGAAAACACATTTACCAGGAAGTTAACGAATATCATTAAGCGAAATCCAGGTTCTATCTGGTACATAATACCATAAATCATTCGACAACAAAATCAAGAAAGCCTTAATATTATACGTTTCCATCCCTTGATTGTCCGCAATGTACACAAAAGAAAATCCATGGGATCAGACTGCGGTCTGAAGGGGTTGTTGTGGATTTTTCGACGAATGCAAGCAAGATTGGCTGTTATTGATTTCTGCGTAAAATCGATCCGGTTCGGCTGCAAAGCATCCTTTGAATGGCTTTAGAAGCGTATTCCCGTTGCGAATAAGAATCGTCTCGGACAAACTTCCCTGACGTTATTCATCATCGTCAAACAAATCGGCGGGCTCTTCGGCTCTCCCCGGGACGCTATAAAAAGAAGCAGGTTCTCCGATTCTGCAACTTGTCAAATTCACTCACGGACGATGCTTTTTAATCTCGGTATCCTCCCTAATTGAAAAGCTGTCCAGATTCTCCATCAGGACTTAAAGCTGCGGATATCACCTTTACAAATCGTGCAAACAAGCTTTCAATTCTGGAAATTCATATGAATTAATTGGAAGCCGGCATGTATACAGCTCCTACTTTAGCCCCATTTCCCGAGCATTTTAAAACATGCATAGAATGGTTCCTTTTCGAAAATAATGGTAACAATTCATTTTAGACAGGAGGAAGCACCTTTATGAAAGAAGAAATTCCGAGCGGTACGGCGGTAACTGGCGTCGGCGGCCCATCAGACGAGCGCCTGGCTCCGGGTGAACAGCGAATGACCTTAACGGACCGTCAAGGCCACCCTATTACGGATAATCAGAACATCCGCACAGTCGGTGACCGCGGTCCTTCCACACTGGAGAACTACCACTTTCTAGAGAAAATCTCGCACTTTGACCGGGAGAAAATTCCTGAGCGCGTTGTACATGCACGCGGTGCAGGTGCTCATGGTTATTTTGAAGCCTACGGCAAAGTCGGCAATGAGCCTGTCGCCAAATATACGCGCGCCAAGCTCTTTCAGGAGGCAGGCAAACGTACCCCCGTCTTCGTGCGGTTCTCCACGGTCGTACACGGCGGACATTCACCGGAAACCCTTCGTGATCCCCGTGGTTTTGCAGTGAAGTTTTACACGGAAGAAGGCAATTGGGATCTTGTCGGCAATAATCTGAAAATATTTTTCATCCGTGATCCTCTGAAATTCCCGGATATGGTGCATGCCTTTAGACCAGACCCCGTCACTCACATTCAAAATATCGAGCGGATGTTTGATTTCTTGAGCAGTTCACCGGAATCCACCCATATGGCCACCTTCCTGTTCTCGCCTTGGGGAATACCGGCCAGCTACAGAGAGATGCAGGGCTCGGGGGTTAACACGTACAAGTGGGTTAATCAAGAAGGCACAGGAGTACTCATCAAGTATCACTGGGAGCCGATCAACAACAAGATCCGCAACCTGACCCAGAAAGAAGCGGAAGAGATACAAGCGAAGAATTACAGCCACGCTACTCAGGATTTGTACGAAGCGATTGAACGCGGTGACCATCCGGAGTGGGAACTCAGCGTTCAAATCCTAAGCGACGATGAACATCCCGAGCTTGATTTCGATCCGCTGGATCCGACCAAATTATGGGATCATGAACAGTTCCCGTTTCTGCCGGTCGGCAAGATGGTGCTGAACAAGAATCCTGAAGATTATTTTGCGGAAGTCGAGCAGGCGGCATTCGGTACCGGGGTGTTAGTGGACGGGCTGGATTTCTCGGACGACAAACTCCTGCAAGGCCGCACCTTCTCTTACTCGGATACCCAGCGTCACCGTGTCGGCACGAACTATCTCCATCTTCCGGTCAATGCACCCAAGAAACACGCAGCCACAAATCAGCGGGATGGCCAGATGACTTATTTCGTAGACCGGGCGCCGGGCCAGAATCCTCATGTGAACTACGAGCCGTCCTCACTTGGAGGGCTTCAGGAGGCAGCTCCGCAGGGTGCCGATCATGAGCCTTCCTACAGCGACAAACTGGTCAGGCGCAAGATCAGCCGCCCTAATGACTTCGGGCAGGCCGGAGATACTTACCGCAAATTCGAAGACTGGGAGAAAGATGAGCTCATCGCCAACTTGGTCGATGCTCTGCTCGTCAGTAGCCCGGTCGTCCGGGATAAAATGATCCATAACCTCACTCAAGCGGATGCGGATTACGGCCGCCGTGTGGCGGAAGGACTCAAAAAAGCCGATGCGCAGTCCAGACACATCGGAACCGTACCTGCCCGGGAAGGCGCGGATATCGCCGAGAAATCCGGCCATCAAACGGACGGTTATTAACAAGCTGAACCAGTACCCGTTGTGAGCAGAAACCGCGCACCCGTTCTGCTCACTGACTGGTTTGCCGTGTGCAAGCTGCGGGCAACGAATCGCATGGAGCCCGGAAGTGATTTATGAGCCGTTTTGTATTTACTATGTACCTGTAATCTTTTATAATTATTAGGGTATCCTCATGATACTCCTCGATAGCGGTAGAAAAGGGATCACCCTTTTCTACCGTTGTTGATTAATCGGCTAGTTTCTGTTATTTTCAAGGTGCTTTTAATTTATTTTCATTAGAACAGGTGGTACTCAAATGAACAACAGCGCTAAAGATTTCCGAATCCTCCTTTACTATAAATTCGTCCCTATTCCCGAGCCGGAGCAATTTGCAGTTCAGCACCGCCAATACTGCAAAGACCTCGGTCTCAAAGGCCGTATTCTTATTGCAGCCGAAGGCATCAACGGTACTGTATCCGGTACGGTCGAGCAGACGAATCAATATATGGCCGATATGCATGCGAACCCTCTTTTTGCCGACATGGTATTCAAAATTGATGAGGCTGACGAGCATGCTTTCAAAAAAATGTTCGTCCGCCACAAAAAGGAACTCGTTACCTTCCGTTACGAAGAGGAGCTGGATCCCAATGTCATCGGAGGGAAAAGACTGTCGCCTGCGGAGTTTCACGAGCAGCTCCAGCAGGAAGACGTGATCGTTCTGGACGGCCGGAGCAACTATGAATACGATCTGGGCCACTTCCGCAATGCTATCCGTCCCGACATTGAATCTTTCCGGGAATTTCCGGACTGGATCCGGGAGAACATGGCCGAGCTCAAGGACAAGCCGATTCTCACGTACTGCACCGGAGGCATCCGCTGTGAGAAGCTGACCGGGTTCCTGATCAAGGAAGGCTTCCAGGACGTAGCCCAGCTTGAGGGCGGAATTGTCACATACGGCCAGGATCCTGAAGTCAAAGGAAGATTATTTGACGGCAAATGCTACGTATTCGATGAGCGGATTTCCGTGCCGATTAACCGCACAGACGAGGATATTGTCGTAGGTAAGTGCCATCATTGCGGCAAGCCTGCCGATACCTTCATCAACTGCGCGAATGATTTCTGCCACCTTCAGCACATCTGCTGTGAAGAGTGCGAAGAAGCGCACAGCAGCTGCTGCTCGGATGAATGCGAAGAACTTGTGCTTACTGCCCGCTAAGCACAGCGTTTGCGGTCCGGTTAAGTCCGCCATTTGCAATTTTCAAAGATTAAACGGAATGGCTGCGGCTGTCTAAACCGGCGTTACCCGAACCTCCCTTTCCTTGTTACATGGACAGGGAGGTTTTTGGCATGTTTTCCGGATTATTCATGCAGCAACCGTAAGCGTATAATCCTATCAACTGCCCGGAATAGAATCTGTCACCTGTGTTCCTGTATAATGTAGTCAGACACATAAGAGGAGGAATTCGATGAGAATCGGAATTATCGGGCTTGGCGACATCGCTCAGAAAGCCTATCTGCCTGTGATTACCGCGAGACCAGATATCGAACTGATTTTCTGTACGCGCAATCATGCCACCCTGAAAGACTTGGCTTCCACCTACCGCGTTGCGGAGCATGTTACAGACGTAGACGCCTTAATAGCCGGCGGAATTCAGGCCGCATTCGTCCACTCGGCTACGGAATCCCATCCCGCACTTGTCAGCAAGCTGCTCCGCAGCGGTATTCATGTGTATGTGGATAAGCCGTTGTCTTATACATACGAAGAATCTCGCGAGCTGGTGGAGCTTGCAGAAACAACAGGCCGCACCTTAATGGTCGGATTTAACCGCCGTTTTGCGCCTATGTACGCTTCGCTCAAAGAAAAAGAAAACCCGCGTATGATCCTGATGCAGAAAAACAGACCCCCTTCCCCGGGCTATGCGAGACCTTTTGTATACGATGACTTCATTCATGTCGTGGATACGCTGCGCTTCTTGGCCCCGGGTGAAATTAAGGATATCCGTGTCATCTCCCATCAGGAGGACGGGCGCCTCCATCATGTTATGCTTCAACTCGGCGGAGAAGGTTTTACGGCCGTCGGTATCATGAACCGGGACAGCGGAAGCAGTGAAGAAATAGTAGAATTGATGAGCCCGGGGAAAAAATGGATTGTCAAAGATTTGAACAGCACCACTAGTCTTGCAGGAAAAGAAGAAAGTTTCCTGAAATTCAACGACTGGGACCCTGTGCTGTACCGGAGAGGCTTCCACCAGATTATCGACCATTTCCTGGCATCCATCCGGGAGAACCACCCGCCCTCTCCATCTGCGCAAGACTCTCTGGAAACACACCGCATTTGCGAGCTGGTCGTTACCGAGGTGCTCAAGCAGGGTGCAGCTGCATGGGGCGGCGAGTAAGACCTCCATACCTGCTGACGTGATAAATGAAAAAAACATCAAAGAGCTGACGCCTTAAGAAAAGGTGCCAGCTCTTTGATGTTTTGGAGCGCGGCTTCAGTATATCGCTTTTGCCCGGCGATCCTGTGCCCTGTTATCGTTTAAATCCGCTTAAAGCCGCTTAAAGCCGCTTAAAGCGGAGGCTTATGGACTTTAACAACGTCCCAGCCTCATCTCCTTCAGCCTCTTCATCACGTCGCTTCCGCCCCGGCCGAAATAATCATGCAGCCGGTTGTATTCTTGGTACAGCTCTTCGTAGTAGGCCGTGTTCGCCGGATTCGGCCGGTACGTCTCCTCGCGCAGGCGGGCCATCTTGGCGGCCGCATCCGCGATGGAGCGGTAGCCGCCATGCTCCTCTCCGGCGGCTACCGCTCCAAACATCGCGGCGCCGAGTGCGGTCGTCTGCTTCGAAGCCGGAAGCCGGATCTCGCGGCCTGTCACATCCGCGTAAATCTGCATGAGCAGCCGGTTGCGCTGAGGCAGCCCGCCGCAGGCATACAGCTGCTCCACCTGGACCCCCGCGGCTTCGAAGGTCTCGATCACTTTGCGAGTGCCAAAGGCAGTCGCCTCCAGCAGCGCGCGGTAAATCTCCTCGGGCCTGGTGCCCAGCGTCAAGCCGAGGATCATACCGCTGAGGCCCGCGTTATCGAGTACGGACCGGTTGCCGTTCCACCAGTCGAGCACGAGCAGCCCGTGCCCGCCCGGCGCAAGCCGTGCGGCCCGGCTCTCGAGCCAGGCATGGATGCTGATGTTCTGCGCGGCGGCTTCCCGCTCGACATATCCCGGCACGCCCTGCTCCACGTACCAGCCGAAGATATCGCCTGCGGCGGGTTGACCCGCTTCATATCCGAACAAGCCGGGTATAATGCCGTCCTCGACCACGCCGGAGATGCCCTCGACGTGGATCTCCCGGTCGCCGAGCAGAATGTGGCACAGCGATGTTCCCATCGCCATCACCATCTGTCCGGCGTGTACCGCTCCCACAGCCGGTACGGCCGCATGGGCGTCAATGATGCCCACAGCGACGGCTGTGCCGGGGCACAGTCCCGTCATCGCGGCCGCCTCAGCCGTGAGCCCGCCCGCCTTGGTCCCGAGTGGTACCGGAGTCCCGCGAAGCTTCGTCTCTGCGAAGTGCTCCAGCCCCGGGTCCAGCTCAGCGAAGAAGGACGGCTCCGGGTAGCCATCGGTCTTGTGCCACAAGGCCTTGTACCCGGCGCAGCAGCTGCTGCGCACGACACGGCCCGTCAGCTGCAGCACGACCCAGTCAGCCGCCTCCAAGAACTGGTCCGCAGCTTCATACAGCTGCGGAGCCTCGCTGAGCACCTGCCAGGCTTTAGGAACCATCCATTCGGAGGAAGTCCTGCCTCCGTACCGCTCTAAGAAAGCCTCGCCCCTGACAGCGGCAGTTTCATTCAACCGGTCCGCTTGCCTCTGGGCCGCATGATGCTTCCATAGCTTTACGTAGGCATGAGGCTCGTCCTTGTATGCCTCAAGCAGGCAAAGCGGAGTTCCCGCCTTATCTACAGGCATCACGGTACTCGATGTGAAATCGATCCCGATCCCGATCACCTGCGCAGGATCAATGCATGAACTGCGGAGTACCTCCGGTACGGAACGGCGCAGCACCTCCAGATAGTCATCCGGCTGCTGAAGCGCCCAATCCGGCCCAAGCAGCTTGCCCGAATCGGGCAAAGCCTCATTTATAACGCCATGCGGATAGACTGTCACATGATCGGATATCTCTTCCCCATTGCCTGCGTCCACAAGGACAGCCCGCCCGGATTCTGTTCCGAAGTCAATCCCGATGACATATCGTTTGTTCAATGTTATAACTCCCCTCTTATATACTGGATGCATATTATCCCTGCGAATACTTGTACTTTCCTGTTTTATCCACGCGGATTCTTATCATTCACCCGGCAGTCTTGTTATACGAATACGAAGAGGAGCTTTGTAAGCGCCTTCTTTTTTTGAATCAAGAACGAACCGCTCCTTGGCTATGTCCGATCTGACCGTTAGTCGCGGGTATCATGAATATCTTCTGCTACCTCTGTCCGATATCCTTCCTCTGTTTAAAAAAAGCTCCGCTATTAATTCTTGTTGCTTTGCAGCACCGGTACAACCGCCCAATGAAATCCGGCGAGGTTACTATGTTTCTCATTTTAGAACTGAGGAGGAGATGGGGGTATTGAATATATTTATTATCAGGAATATTAACGTACGCACCGACAGAACCATATTTTTTGGTTAAATTAAAGTTATGATAGATGTTTACATGCTCCGACTAGCGAATTAACATAATCTGCTTTGTCCTTTTGATGGTTGAGCGCCGTTTCCAATTAATAATGAGTCTCTGCCCATTAGTTTAGAATAAAAAAGAAGAAGGTTGAAGAGTAATATTGAGGAGGTTACCGGCGTGGACAAAACCTCTGTGTTGCGCTATTTTTAAAAGGGGAAGGTAACTTTCGGTAAAGGGGGGACCTAATGGATCCGCAGTTGAAACCCAAGGTCTTTATAGGCTCTTCCAGAGAAGCAATTCCGATTGCAGAAGGCGTGCTTGAGAATTTGGCCCCGGTTGCCCAAGTGAACCCTTGGTTCGCAGGCACCTTCAATCCCGGCCGGTACACCATGGAAGATTTGGATAAGCAGGTCAAATGCAGCGACTTCGCACTTTTTATTCTGGCTACGGATGATGTGGTCCAGATCCGCGGGAAACAGTATGCAGCCGCCCGGGACAACACGATTTTTGAAATGGGCCTGTTCATGAGCCAGCTCGGCAGGGAGCGTGTCTTTTTCCTTCTGCCGGACCACGTACCCGAGAATGTCCATGATGCGGATGTCGAAGGGCTGCGTACTCCTTCCGACTTGTTCGGTATGAACGCACTGACCTACGAAATCCGCCGGACGGATGAGCAGTGGGTTCCTGCAACGGCGGCGGCATGCAGCTCCATCAAGCGCAAGATGCGGGAAATCGGCTGTCTGCACAACGGCACAACGGTCCCGCAGCTGGCACGGATTCTCCGTCTGTTCCGTACTCTACTTAAGGGTGTGCCCTTTGAGCCTGATGATGCTAGCCTGCAGACGTTAAGCGAGGGCATCCGGCTATCGTATACATGCCCTGCGCAATTTACCGTGAAGGGCGTAACGGTCCACCTTGCAGGAGAGACGACGATTACACAAGTGGCCGGCACCACGGGCATAGGCATGAAGGACCGTACCTATCCGCTCCAAGCGAATGACCATCTTCAGCCCGGGGACAAACGAATTCTTGTCGTGGATGCCCATTTGAACAACCGCGTCACCATGCATTTACACTCCTCCTCCATTGAAAATGAATATTTGGTATGTTATCCTGTAGCTAGAAAGTATGCGCTGACGGTGCATATGATCGGTCAGGCCACGTTAAGCGCAGCCCAGTTAAATGACATGACCGAAGTGAACGGACAACTGATTAGTTCGATTAATGATCTGCTGGGAGGGGAATAAGATGAAACCGGTCAGAAACAGAATGAACAGCGGCCTCAAACGCCGGCGTTCCGCCAAATCTGCAGGCAAAATCTTGGCCCAGCCGAAACAAGGCGGCCACGTATACTCCATTGGCCCGTCCGTAGACGGTAATGAACAATCGTTTGAGCTAGTATTTGAGAAAGAAGCCATTTATGAGACGCCCGTATACATGCGCGGCTAACCGGACTTATTGAAGAGCCCGCCTCCTTCGTATTGAAGGAAGCGGGCTTATTTGTTGTATCCGGGCTACAAGGCCGGGTCATGCGCCTGGCGGATTCGTTTTATTTGATGGAGATGAGCCCACTCATGGAAAGCGCTGAAAAGCACCCACTGGCAGACGTTGAGCTCCACACCGAGCGGATGCCTGGCGGTAATGCCGTTGGTTGCCCGGCCAGCCAGTTCCGGCAGGTATGCTTTCAGCCGGCTTCGAACCTCTGCTAACCTGTACAGCCCCGCGTCATATCCCCAAGTTCCGGCAGGAACCGCTTCCGGCGGTGACTGCTTGCGGCTGCCGAGCAGACCATTCCGCCGGAAAATCTCCGTGATATCGACGATTTTGTCCTCTTCACTCTCAGTCGGCTTTGAAGGGGCATCCCGCAGCATTTGGCCGATCGTGTGAATCACCTGCTCTTCCACGATACACAAATGCTCCACAATTTCACTTATATTCCATCCGCCTTCATATTCGGTATACTCACGTTCATTCTTGCCGAATGCCGACAAGGCTTCCAGCAGTTCCTTCCGTTTCTTATCCAGAAAAGGCTCCAATTCCGCAAATAACATAGGCGGCTCCTCCCATTCATCCTCCTGCTATCTCATTTCTATTCGTCAAAAAAGCCCGCAGACCCTTTCCTGACAGAAAGTTCGTCTGAGGCGGCCTTAATGCCCGCTTCACTCGACCGGCTCGGCGCCGGTCCGCCGATTTGGCGATGAGGTAAATCTTCGCAATCCGTGACTTCCGTCCGGTAATAGCCGCCTGGCCGAACACGGCCGTACGAGTCAACAATAGAACCCCGCATGTACCGGCTGCGGGGTTCTATTGGCTTTTTGCTGCGTAGAAAACAAACAAGTTATAACGATCTTAACCCTTCCTTCAAGTCTTTACGCCTGTCTTCTATATATTTCTTAATGACGCCCGGCTCGGACTCAAATACGGATGCAGGCCATTTGCGGCTGCGGTCCTCATAAATATCGGGAATAAGCCGGCTGTGAAGGCGATGAACGATAGGCATAATTGCGTCTGAAGTGAAGGAGGTTTCCAGCAGATTAGACAATACGGTTTGGTACTGCTTACGAATGGCCGGGTACGACAGCAGCTTCCGTGTTAGCGTGTTGTAACCGGTAATCCGGACAAGATCGCTGCCTACCAGCTTGCCGTAGCAATTCCTCCCCCAGCTTCCTTCATAATCCCAAGGGATCATCCGGTAACGCCGGGTAGCCTTGTGTTCGTATATCGCATAATTATGTTCAAAACCGTCGTAATTCCCGGTCATGACGGCCCCGGCCAGCCAGCGCAAGTAATTATTGACATCAATCCGTTTCGTTAACAACCGCTGCAGCCGCTCCCCCTTGAATGTATTTAAAGAACGGATGAACAATTTCAGACGCGTACGGTCTTCTACCGAGCCCTTAATAAGGTTATATCCTTCGAATAACGAGCGCTTCGGCTTTCCCGTTTCGGGATCGATAAGCGAGAAGCCTGCACTGTCATTGCTGGCATACATCAAAGATCGTGCGATAATTCCTCTTCGCCGGAAAAAAGAACGCTTGACTGCTTCTATAAGTAAATAGATGCCTTCACTTCTGCCATTGATCCAAATAACAATATGACGGGTATGCGGACTGGGTACACCGATCATCTGGAAGTAACGAAACGACAATGCGTTGCGGATCAAGGAAGGATCGTCATATTCCGCGTTTAAATGATAGGTCTTTCCTTTTAACCGAATCTCATACGATTTCTTAGCGTACTCGCGGGTATGTCCTCCCCGGTATCTGATCTGAATAGGTGTCGTGCTGCGCCCGTCTGAAAGCGAGGCTTTGACAAACTGGCGGCTCCATATATTCCGGCTCAGCTGCTGTTTCTCTTCCGTCCCCATCGTAATGTGGAACTTAGGAAGCGACATAGGTTTTTCCACCTTTCGCTATAAGCAAACAGCCTATCCCTAGGGATAGGCTGTTCGTGTTACGTTACCATATTCGATTCGAATGCAGGACGGCACGGCGGTTGTCATCCTTCAGAACGGGTTCCGGCTGGCACCGGTCATCTATAATTCAACTTACTACTATATCCATCTGATAGGCCGGATGCACTTGCCGAATGAACGGTTCCCTTTGGTCCCGTGCGTGCGGTTGCCGCCGGTGCGGTCTCCTCTTGTTCCGTGCGTGCGATTACCGCAGGTGCGGTCTCCTCTTGTTCCGTGCGTGCGGTTGCCTCCGGTACGGTCTCCTCTTGTTCCGTGCGTGCGGTTGCCTCCGGTGCGGTCTCCTCTTGTTCCGTGCGTGCGGTTGCCTCCGGTGCGGTCTCCTCTTGTTCCGTGCGTGCGGTTGCCTCCGGTGCGGTCTCCTCTTGTTCCGTGCGTACGGTCTCCTTTTGTTCCGTGCGTACGGTCTCCTTTTGTTCCGTGCGTGCGATTACCGCAGGTGCGGTCTCCTCTTGTTCCGTGCGTACGGTCTCCTTTTGTTCCGTGCGTGCGGTCTCCTCTTGTTCCGTGCGTACGGTCACCTCTTGTTCCGTGCGTACGGTGTTTTCTTTTACTTGTAACAGCCTGCGCTTCTTCCTCTTCCTCTTTCCACCATGCTTCGAACAAATCCGGGAATTTCTCCATATGATTTGCCTCCCTCTATTAAGATAGTACATCCTATTCTTTTATTCACAGAGCGGTATAGTCATAGGTTTACTCTTTCATCAAATGAGAGATTATCCGTTACCTTTTGCTCAGGGAGTATAAGCGGATTCAATAATAAATAGATAGACAACCAGTACCGATTGATATACGGCACATATAAATAGATTACAGATAGAGCGAAATGACAAATGAAAGGAGGCGGATCATCTCACGCTGCCGGCGCCAAGCTTCTATAGGAGAAATCCGTAAGCAAGCAAACCACAAACTTATTATTGAGAGGGGAAAGCGAATATGTCTGCTAACGAATTGGGTTATGTTACGAATTTGATAGGCGAAGAAGTCAAAGTAAACCGGGGCGGTCCGGATTCAATTACAGGTAAACTGATTCACGTGCACTCTGACTACCTTACTGTACAAACCAATGAAGGAATCGTGTATATTAACGCTTCTCATGTTAAAAGCGTAACGGAAGGCGGAAGTAACAACGTTTATTCCGATAATCCGAAATCCATATCCGCCTATGATTTCTATGAGCTTCTTAAGAAGTTTCATCAAAAATTTGTACAAATCAACCGCGGGGGACCAGAGAAAATCGAGGGTGTCATTGCGGAGGTCAGAAAAGACTATGTTGTGCTGGTCGTTAAGAACGAAGTCGTCCGAATCTTGGTTTTCCACATTAAAAGCATCAGCCTCGCGGGCAGTAAAAGCGGCGGCAACAAAAAAGATGGAAGCAAAGGGAACCAGTCCAAAGGAAACCAGACAAGAGGAAATCAGACTCGCGGAAATCAAACACGCGGGAACCAGACAAAAGGAAATCAGACTCGCGGAAATCAAACACGCGGGAACCAGACAAAAGGAAACCAGACTCGCGGAAACCAAACACGCGGGAATCAGACAAAAGGAAACCAGACTCGCGGAAATCATTCACACGGGAACCAGACAAAAGGAAATCAGACTCGCGGAAATCATTCACATGGTACACACCGTAACAATATTTTCCGGATGTTCTTCTAAGGAATCCATGTTGAATGAACGTTGAATGATCCTAAGATCCTAAGCAACCTCCCCGACCTACATTCTAATCCCCACTGCAAGATCCTATCCGAATTACAACGGCGGCCGTACAATAACGGCCGCCCTCCCTGCTAAACCGAGGGGCATCCGGATGTTAGCCGGAGGATTATGAAGAAAGTAAGGTTGGCACGATACACCGAGCCTTCAATCTGAAACATCTGAAACTGAAAGGAGGACCTGTGGTGAAGCTGCTGCACTCTTTTATAGGCAAATACGTGGATATCGGGCTGTCCGGCAAAAAACTACCCATCCGGGGCTGTTTAATCGATGTAGGGAATGATATTCTCGTCGTTCATAATGGCGCACAATTCATCTATATACCGACCATTCATTTGCAGAATATGACGCTAAGCGAAGACCCCGCTAACAACCTCACCGTGAAACCGGAAATGCCGTTCGATCATTCGGATATCGCTTACCGCAAAATTCTGATGAATGCGAAAGGTATTTTTGCAGAAATATACATTTCGGGGACGCAATCCGTCCACGGTTACGTCACCAGTATCATGAATGATTTCTTCGTATTCTTCTCCCCGGTATACCGCACGGTTTACGTATCTCTTGAACATGTCAAAACCATCACCCCCTATGAAACCAATACAACACCTTATTATCTAAGTCAGGACCGTTTCCCGCTCCAGCCGACAGGAACAACGTTATCCAGGACGTTCGAGCAACAGCTCAAAAAGCTCATCGGTGAACTGGTCGTATTCGATCTCGGGGAAGATTCCAATAAGATTGGACGTCTAAATGCGGTTGAGAACAACATGCTCGAACTCATCACAGCCAATGGCAAACATTTATTTATGCACACCAGCCATGTAAAAACCATTCATATCCCATAAAAGCTAACCGAATAGGGGACAAGAAGTTTACGTGCAGACTACGTATCGCATGGATACCGGGTCTGTGCGCTTTTTCTCTAACTCCTTCGTAGGCTCATCAGCCGCTTCCGTACGCTGCGCAGCATAGGAAACACGGTTGTCCACAGCTTGTACAGCGGCCTGTTGAACACATATGTGAATTCTCCTGCAAACTCAACAAATTGACCCCCGAATCCCTTCTTGAATGCGTAAAGCCCCCAAAGAGGATTATCCGGAGATACATCCCCCGAAATGCCTCCGAAATCGTATGTCGTACAGCCTCTGCGTTTGGCTTCACGGATCATTTCCCATTGCAGCAGGTAGTTCGGCATATAGTCACGGAATACATTGTCGCTCGCGCCGTATACATACCAGGCTGTTTTGCCAGCAAACGTCTCTATGGCCCCAGACACGACGAGCCCCTCCGGATGAGAAAGCTTAATTTCTTCCATCTCGGCAATAGATTGCGAATATTTTGCTATTCTGCTCTTTAAAATTTCCAATTTACTGGTTATCTCCGCGAGTTTATCCTCTTCTGCAAGATTCCCCGCATCTTTCGCGAGTCGTTTATCCAGGTTTTCAGCTTCCTGCCTGGCCTGCTCAAGCCCCTTCTTCAGATGTTCGATTGCCCGTGACGGGTTGATCTTGGCCACATAAAGTTCAGCTAGTCCGGCTGGATGCAGTTCCCTGTACAAGCGCTTGAAATAGTCGGCATCCCGGGTAACAAAACCGTCTCTTTTGCCCGTCACCGCCATAATCTGGGCAAAGGTGCCGATATCGGCCTCTGTGCCTTTAACAATCTCTACCCCTTTGCGGGCCGCCAGCCGGATATTGTATAAAGTTTTGCGGTGAAAACCGTCCATAAGAACCGATTCTTCGTACCCCAGCGGCAGCTGAAAAGTAAACCGGGGCTGAACGCCGTTAAAATCAAGTTCATCCCCGTCATGAAGATAGCCCAGCTTCTTCATCCGTTCTACAGCTTGATCCGGCTTTCCTCCAAGCTCAATGTCCGCTTGTTGATTGTCACGCACAGCTACGACAAGCTCGGGATCCAAGATCAGGAATACGATCCGCTGCTTGCGGGCCCATTCACGGATTCCCCGGGTCATTTCCTCTACAACTCGGGCATCGCTGTAATCGAGGAGATAACCGCGGGGTGCGTAGCCGATGCTATAGCGGGTCCTGGGGATAGGCCGCAATAGCACCAGCGACGCCCCCGCAATTCTATCGCCATTCATGACCCCCACTCTTCGCATCTGCCAGCCCGAAGCACGTTTCAGCTCCGCCCAGGCGGTGGTCTGCATAAAATGTGCCGAATACGAATTCAATACGAAATTGTCGAATGTGCCTGCATCTATTTGATCGGTAAACTTCACGTTAATGCTTTCCTCCTTTTCCGGCCGGTTCGGATTCAAACTTGGCGGCCTTCAGCCATTCCAGGGCCACTTCTGCATCGTCAAAGGGGACCGACCGGTTCTCCGCAAAGATTTGCCGCTGTTCATGACCTTTACCTGTTATAAGTACACAATCTCCTTCCCGTGCATAAGAAAGCGCCCGGTAAATCGCTTCTCGCCGTTCCACGATGCCTTCCCACTGCGGCTCATCCTGAGGAGGAATCCCTTTAGTCATATCAGCCAGAATCGCCTCGGGATTCTCGGAGCGGGGGTTATCGGATGTAAGTATGGCCCAGTCCGACAGACCTGCCGCTTTAGCCGCCATTAACGGCCGTTTCGCCTTGTCGCGGTCTCCCTCACAGCCCGCTACTGTGATAACCCGGCCCCCACTGATTCGGCGAGCAGTCTCGATCGCATTCTCAAGACCGTCCGGATTGTGGGCATAGTCAACAATCACATGAAAGGGCTGCCCGGCATCGACCGGCTGAAACCGGCCTGCAATACCTTCAAATGAAGCCAGGCTCCTGCGGATATATTCGAGCGGAATATCCTCTGCCAGACAGGCCGCTATGGATGCCAGAGCGTTGTACACGTTAAATTCACCGGTAATACGAAGGTGTATGTCAGCCTCCCCGACAGGCGTCTTTACGCGGAAACATGTCCCGTCCGGCCGTATTTCAACGTTACGAGCCCGGACATCCGCCTGCTCGCGTATTCCGTACGTAAACGTCTGTACCGCGGTCCGGGCCGCTAAATACGCCGAGGCAGGATCGTCCGCATTAAGGATCGCAGTCTTCTCTTCCTTACCGGCATAGGAATTGCCAAGTCCCGTGAACAAAAGGGCTTTGTCCTCCAGATAACGGCTCATGTCCTGGTGGTAATCCAGATGATCATGCGTAAGATTCGTAAAGACTGCCGTTTTGAAATCGCAGCCTCTTGTTCTTCCCATGGCAAGAGCATGCGAGGACACTTCTAACACGCCGTATTTCGCTCCCCGGTCTTTCATCTTACGAAGAAATGCCTGCAGATGAATGGCATCCGGTGTCGTATGTGTCGTCTTCTCCACATGCTCATCTATCTTCATGCTTAAGGTACCGATCAGCCCGGTTCTATGACCATAGTCGCTCAAAATGCGTTCAATCAGATGAGACGTAGTCGTTTTGCCGTTCGTACCCGTCACCCCGATCAATTTCATTCCATAAGAGGGATGCTCGTAAAATTGATCCGCCAAGATTGCCATGGCTTTACGGGTATCCGGAACGACGATATAAGGAATCCCGGGTGGTCTATTCTCTATGATTCTTTCAGCAAGAATAGCCGCGCACCCTTTCTGTGCCGCATCCTGAATAAACAAATGCCCGTCCGACTTCGTTCCGGGCAAACATACGAACATGTCCCCTGGACGAATTGTACCCGAAATGGCGCTTAGTCCGGTTATGTCGGTATCTGTATAGCCCTCTATCTGCTTATTTCGCAGAGGTTTCAGCAATTCCATTATGTTCAAAGCGCCGTCAGTCCTTTACTTAATAGTTTCGTTTACATTCTTCCGAGCTTAAAGGACACTTGTTTCGCGGACATTTCAGAATGTTTCTAACTTGTAAAGCTTGCTGCCAGAATATTATTCCACGCTGTAAAAGCGCAAAAAAGACGCTGCCAGCCGGATTACCGGCTTGCGCGCCTTTTCTATATCGCCTATCGAAATCATTCCCATACTAAATATTGCAAACATTTATCGTACTAACCGTTCAAATATTGAATGAGCATACCAATTACCATCAGAACAAATAAAATACCTACACAATAAGCAAACCAGCGTAAAGGCTTCGGCATGCTTTTTAAATCGACTTTCTTGTCGGGGACACCCAGTATCGTCCGGTTATGTTCGGTTGCATCATTAAAAGATTGAATTTCTGCCCGGTGGATTAAATGTTCCTCTTCTTCTCTCACCTGTTGAGTACCATGCTTTTGCATCGCTGATCCTCCTTATCCCTCACTCCTTTCAAGTATAACAAACTCTCTTCACGGGATATACATAATATTCCATTATTATTGACGAACAACGATCTTGTTATCAGCCTGCCCATGCAGGTAATACCCGAAAGTTATTTAACCGCAGGCTCGAACAGCTCCGTGCTCAAATATCTTTCCCCGGTATCCGGGGCAATGCACAGCACTTTCTTCCCCCTGCCGAGCTTCCTCGCAACCTGAATGCCCGCCCAGACGGCGGCCCCTGAAGAAGGTCCGAGAAGCAGGCCTTCTTTGCGGACCAGCTCTCTTGCCGTATGATGGGCGTCCTCATCTTCAATCTGCAGCACCTCATCATAAAGAGAGGTATTCAAGATGGAGGGGATGAAGCTCGGACTTGTCCCGGGAATACGGTGCGGACCGGCCTCGCCCCCGGACAATAGCGGCGAGCAGCCGGATTCCACCACAATAATCCGCAAGTCCGGCAGCTTCTCCCGCAGCGCCTCCCCGGTGCCCGTAATCGTACCGCCGGTACCCGATGTAGAAACGAATGCATCCAGTCTGCCGTCCATCTGCTCCCAAATTTCCAGTGCCGTTGTAAACCGGTGGATATCCGCATTTCCCCTGTTATCGAACTGGATAGGGAGGAAACTGCCGGGAATACGACTCTCCAGTTCCTTCGCCCGGCGGATGCCTCCTTCGATCTTTTCATCGGCCGGATAAATGACGACCTCTGCCCCGTAAGCCTTCAGCAGCCTCACACGCTCTACTGACATGTTATCCGACATGATCACGATCAGCCGGTAGCCTCTTGCTGCCGCCACGATTGCCAGTCCGATCCCGGTATTCCCGCTGGTCACTTCAATAATGGTGCCGCCGGGCTGCAGCCTTCCTTCATGCTCCGCCTGCTCGATCATATAGCGTGCCGCTCTGTCCTTCACACTTCCGCCGGGGTTGAAATATTCCAGCTTCACATACAGGTCTGCATCGTCCTCCCCAAGGAGGCGCCTGATCTTCACGGCGGGAGTGTCCCCGATCAGTTCCAGAACACTGCCTGCCAGCCTGGAACTCAAGCCTAGCACGGAAGGGGTTCCGTCAGGCAGAATCTGCTTCATCATCTGCTCTCCTCCTTTTCCTCCCAATGCGTCTATTCTCAGGATTAGACGGTAATTTCCTTCGCCTGCCCGCTGCCGGCCGTATGTAGAATACGCCCCGTGATTGTCTGCGGATTGGCTAACAAATTCAGGATAGGGCACACCTTCTCTACCGCCCCGTAGAGTTCCGTGATCTCTTCCTCCGATGCCGGAGATTCGATGTGCAGCGTATAGCGCAGATTGTGCGGCCAGAATGGAATTTCCTCATAACCGGGTTTGCCCCCGTATTTGTGCTGGTCACCCTCGACTTCAACCTCGAGCGAATCCAGCCGAACCCCCCGGATCGCAGCTTGTATGAGGGTGATGTGAGTCAGGCAGCTGCCTAGAACACCGAGCTGCAGCTCCGGAGAACTCGGTCCGAGATCATACCCGGCGTAGTCCGGAGGGCTGTCGCTGATGATCTGGTAATTCCGGATGCGGATTTCACGGATTCCGCTCCGATCCTTAGCTCTCACGCGTGCCGTCAGCACCTCCGATGGAACCGGGGAACTCTGGCGTCGCTCCTCTTCGCGCTTATCAATCGCTTGTTTTTTGGCGGCCAGATAATCGTTTAATCCGCTCATATTATTCTCCTTCCGCTCTATCTTCCGCAGATTCCTCAGCCGGACCGGCTGTTACTGGCTGTCCGGCAAAGGTAATGTTCGTCCATCCCGCCGGAACCGCTCCGGCACCCGGCGCTGCGCCGCCTCCGGCAGTCCCGCCAGCCGGAAGGTGACAGGGCGGCAGCTCCTGCTGAGTCCCGGTTCCCTCCGCTTGCGCTGAACCCGGCGAGTAGGCGGTATGACTTAGAAGCGCCCATCCAAGAAGCAGGACGGCCGATACTTTGGTCATTCTCAAGTCAAGCACCTCTATCCGTCTGATTATTTGCCGTTATAATCCGGTATGGCCTTGAAAATCAGCCGTTCTGCCAAGGCCTTCTCGTCCGTGGCTGCATCGAGAATCCCCTGCTCTTTCTGCTCTTTAATAAAGAAATTCGCATTCTCTATCGCATTGTTCACACCCGGTCTCCACACGTAATTGTTCAACAGTCTCTCATTAGTTGCGACATCCGCCCCTACAAATTTGTTATCCACTTCAAGCTGGGCGACCTCTTTCTGGTGAGTGCCTACATACTCGGCCGCCTTCAGCATGGCCCGGGTGTATGCCGCTGCCTTCTCCGGATCTTTCTTGGCCAATTCGCCACTGACAAAAGCGTAGCAGCAGAATCCCGATTTGTAAGGCTCGTCACTGGCATTGCTGAGCAGGAGCGTATAATCCTTCTCGTTGATGGCTTTCTCCCCCACGGGATCCCAGACGATAAAGGCATCAATTTCTCGTTTCTCCGCTGCCGTAACCAACTGATCGGACGGGTATACCCGCCACTGCACATCCTTCTTCGGATCGATGCCATGCTTTTTGAGCTCAATTGACAGGGTAATCATAGGACCGCCGCCGATCACATCGACACCGACCGTTTTTCCTTTGAGATCCTTTACGGCCTTTACACTGGAGTTCTTGGGAGCGACCGCTTGAATGCAGCCTGCATGCAGGCCGCCGGTCAGCTTAACGTCCAGTCCCTGCTCGGCAGGCTTGAACCAGGAGAAATTGCCCTGGGTTCCGTCTATTTTGCCCGTTGCGATCCCGTTCTTCAGCGTGTTGAAATCCATCTTAGTCATCTGGGGATCCAGCCCTTCGGCTTCAAAAAAGCCATTCTTCCAAGCTACGAAAGTAGGCGCATCGCATGTTCCCCCGGAATAAGCCACATTAATTTTATTTCCGGTTTTGAAAGCAGCTTTCTTGACGGCGGGGTCCTGAGAAGAGCTTCCTGCAGGTGCTTCCCCCCCAGCGGTTGTGGCAGCAGGTTCCGGAGTACTTGCCGCTTTCTCTGCCGGTTTGTTGGAACAGCCCGTTGTTAAGCTGACTGCCATAATCACGGATGCCGCGCCGATTAACGTTAATTTTCTCATCCATATCCACTCCCGTCCGTACATATTCAGCGGTTCGATCCGCCGCTTCTGATTTAGGCTGTTTTATCCGATTCTCGGGTGCGGTTCACAAGGTTCCCTAGCCTCCTCCCAACCATAAAATAGCCATAAAAAAAACTAAACACGTTCCTCCCCGGGGAAGAATCGCGTTTAGTTTCCAGATAACCGGTCAACTAATTCCGATTAAACCTATTTACTTACATACTTTTTATATGGAAAATATTAGGTTCTATTTTTCAATTTGTCAAGCTCTCTTTTTTAATTCTTTTTTATTGACACCGATATCCTTAAATGGTAAATTCAACCTAATCTTATCGGATTAATATAGTTTGTGTTTACTAGTCCACTGGAGACACATGCCCATTATGAATGCGGCTGTGTCTCTTTCTTTATCTATACCTGAAGGAGGCCCATTCCAATGAGTTTGTATTCCGCTGAGAAGGCAGTTCTTCCTCATTCACATGCATCCACCCCTAGCCGGTTATGGACCTGGCAGACCCTGCTGCCCGTTCTGATCACCGGCGCTTCTTTCTTTGTGCATCTGGGTCTGCCGGATAAACAGCCCGCGGCAAGCAATGGAATTTATACCGGACTGCTTGCCTTGTTTCTCTTCATCTATGCTGCGCTGATCACCGGAGGATTCTTGCGCCCCGCCCTCGGTCGCAAGCTCCGGGAGCAGGCGCCGCTCGTAACGCTGGTTCTTGTGCTGCTCGGCATCTGGCAGCTGCTGACCCAGAAGCTGGATCTCTTCCCGATGCCGTATTTCCCGTCTCAGGTCAAGATTCTGGACGCTCTTATCGGTGAAGCCTCAAGCTTGGCCGTCAGCACCCTTTACTCCTTCCGCCTGCTCGCCACCGGATATATCATCGGTACGGTACTCGGCCTCGCAACCGGCATACTGATGGGCTGGTATCACCGGTTCCGCTACTGGGTAAATCCCTTCCTGCGGGTACTCGGCCCGATCCCGTCGACAGCCTGGATTCCGATCGTACTGGTGATCTTCCCTACGAGTTTCTCCGCCAGCGTCTTCCTGATCGTCCTGGCCGTCTGGTTCCCCGTAACGGTTATGACATGGACTGGAATAGCCAATGTGAATAACTCCTTCTTCGAAGTAGCCAAGACCCTCGGTGCGGGCGAAAGCTATCTGATCCGCAAAGTAGCGATACCGGCAGCATTTCCGCAAATTTTTATCGGTCTGTTCATGGGAACAGGCACCTCTTTCGTCACCCTGATCGTTGCGGAAATGCTAGGAGTTAAGGCAGGTCTCGGCTTCTATATCACCTGGGCGCAGGGCTGGGGCGAATACTATAAGGTGTATGCCGCACTGTTCATTATGGCGGTGCTGTTCTCCGGCATCATTACGCTGCTGTTCAAATTCAAAGATAAAGTGCTCATCTGGCAGAAAGGATTGATCAAATGGTAACAACCGCTGAAGTTCAGGGCCGGATTGCCATCCGGGAGGTCAGCCGTATTTTCCTGGATACGGAAGAGAAAACCATCACCGCTCTTCAGAACGTTAACCTGGATATCCATCCGGGTGAGTTTGTGTCGCTGATCGGCCCGAGCGGCTGCGGGAAATCTACGCTTCTGAGGCTAATAGCCGGTCTTGACCAGCCTACTTCGGGGGATCTGGTGCTCGACGGGGAGCCCATCCGCAGTCCTCACTATACCCGGGGGCTGGTTTTCCAGGACCCTACACTTTTTCCATGGAAAAATGTATGGGACAACGTGGCCAGCGGCCTCGAAGCCAGAGGAATCGTGAAGGAGCTTGCTTCCGAAGTGGATACATACATCGAACTGGTGGGACTAAAAGGCTTCGAAAAGGCTTACCCGCACACCCTCTCCGGAGGGATGGCCCAGCGGGCTGCACTGGCCCGGGCGCTGGTCAACCACCCGAAAGTCTTGCTGCTGGATGAACCGCTCGGGGCTCTGGATGCTTTTACAAGGATGAATTTACAGGATGAGATGATCCGGATCTGGCGGGAGCGCGGCACCACGATGGTATTCGTTACCCATGATATCGATGAGGCCGTCTACATGAGCGACCGGGTCATCGTTATGACGCCCAGACCTGCCGAAATCCGCGAGATACTGGAGATCCGTCTCCCTCGTCCCCGCCAGCGCAACAGCCCGGAATTCTTCCGTTACCGGTCCGAAATTCTGGAGATTCTGCATCTGCTCCCATAAACAACTTTCATTCACGCTGTACGTTTACGGCCGGTATTTACGTTCTGTCCTAACGGACAGGATACGCGTTATTCAGTTTTTAAAGAAATGAGGATAAATGGTGCCCCGTCATTCCCAAGACCTGTACACAGGAAGTACTTATTGGAACAGGTTCCTTAAGCCGCTCAGATTAGCCCGGTTGCTCAGTTTCCTGCTGCTTCTGGCAGCTCTGCCTCCCGCCTGCGGCAATCCCGGAACCGCCTCCTACAGCGCAGAGAGTCCCGCACCGGAGACCAAAGAGCTCACGATCACATTCGCCGCTGTTCCTCAGACAATCGAAGCCAATCAAACGGCTCGCCTAACGGTGAAGATCACCCGGGGAAACATCCCCGTTAAAGACGCTTCAGTCGGCTTTGAAATCTGGAGACAGGATGAACCGGATGGGGAACACCTGCAGCAGGCGGCGGAGCCCGACAACAAAGGGAGCTACAGCCTGAAGGGCTCCTTTACCGACAAAGGAGCTTACTCGATTGTTATCCATGTAACGACTGCAGAGACACATGAAATGAAAATGGAATCGTTCGAGGTTCATTAGAAGGAGATGAGATTCGGCATGAAAGCAACAGCCCAGTGGGGCATTCTAACCGCCGTCTTCCTGCTGGCCGGGCTTTGCTTGTATCAGCAGCCGGTTCAGCTGAGTGGGGCCGGGGCAGACTACGGCCCGCAGATCGGTCTTCTTGCTCCTGAATTCTCACTCGCCGGGCAGGATCAGAAGACCTATAGCCTGGAGCAGTATCGCGGCAAACCGGTCATTATTAACTTCTGGGCTTCCTGGTGCGCTCCCTGCAAGGAGGAAGCCCCAGCTCTTGCCAAGCTGCATGATCAGTACGGATCAGACGTTCAGATCCTGGCCGTTAACCTCACCTTGATGGATTCCCCCGACAAAGCACAGGCCTTCAGCACACACTACGGGTTCAAGTTCCCCGTGCTGCTCGATACGGAAGGGGATGCCTCCGCCGCCTACCGGATTCAGCCCATCCCCTCCACTTTTTTCGTAGATAAGAACGGGAAGGTGACCAGCACCGTTCTCGGAGTTCTCGATGAACAGGGCTGGGAGGAGCAGACCCGTCTGCTGCTGAACGCTGATCAGGCGCTTCAATGAGATGTTATCCCCGCTGATGAGCACCAGACTTATACCGTTGCACGAACTAACCCCGCTTTTAAACCGCCAAGCACGAACTGTGAACACAAAAAGAGCAAGCTTTCAGGGCGTTACCCGCCAAGCTTGCTCTTTGTACTTTTGTAAGAAACCCGCACGCTATCGTTAATCAGACCGGCACATAAGCCGATTTATTGCGCTCGATCTGTCCAAGATGCTTGCCGACATGATTCGTAAATGCCTCCACAAACCACCCGGCAGTCACGGGATTCCCGCGGAAATCAGCCGTTTTCTCCCAATCTTCCTTAGACAACCGGTAGAACAAGAAACTGTTGTAACGCAACAGGGCATCAAATAGATCCAGATATTCGGAAGCGTCCCCCTCGTTCGCTCTCTGCCCGCCCACCCAGTCATCCTGGTTAAAGGACGGCAGCGGCTTATCGGAACCCGCAAGGATTTCACGAATCCGGAAGGACACAATCAGATTGTGGTCTGCCAGATGAGCCAGCACCTCCGTGATGCTCCATTTATCCGGTGCGGGCTTCCAAGTCAGCTGCTCCTCAGTCAATCCTTCAATCGCTTCCTTCAATTGTGCATAAGTAGCCAGATAACGTCCGATATCCACAACCGTTTCACTCATCGCACTTCCTCCTTTTTTAGATGGGCCCAGACGCGCAAGCCCCCGCCCCAAACCTTGATAATGCAAAAGGCTCCAGATTTAGACCAGAACGCCCGTTGAGGATCAGCTCCGTCAGAATCTCGCCCACGACACTGGAAAACTTAAACCCATGCCCCGAAAAGCCCCCCGCCAGAAGTACATTCGGATACAATGGATGCCGGTCTATAATAAAATCATCGTCCGGCGTCAGCTCATACTTGCAGACGGCCCCCTTGTTCAAGGTCCCTGCCGCTTGGGGCATGTAAGTCTCAAGGACAGCCCGCAGGTCTCCCTCATCCTCCGCATAGCGGCCGAAAGGCTCCAGTACTTCCCCCGCTGTCCAGTCGTGCCCCGTATCATGCCGTCCGATTTTCAGGCCCGCACCTCCGATACTGGGAAACCCGTAATAAGTGCCTCCGGCATCCGCCAATGTAAAACCCGGAAAAGAACCCGCTTCATACAAAGGTACCAGCGGGTTAAACCAGCCGATCGCTTTGCGGACGGAGCGGACGGGAAGAGTAATGAACGGCTCCAGCGTCCGGAACCATGCGCCTGCACTCAGAATGGCATGCTGTGCATAATAAATGCCATTCTTCGTATGAACAGCTGCGCATCCCTGCCGGACTTCAATCCGGTTCACAGGCGTATGGGTCAGCAGCTCTGCGCCTGCATCCACAGCGAGCTTGCGCAGAGCTGCAACACACTGCTCGCTGAAGAGATAGCCCGCATCCGGCTCATACATGCCGGTAAAATGCCCGGGCAGACTGAAGCCGGGCCAGCGCCTGCAAATTTCGGCGGCGTCCAGCGTTTCAACCTCTACGCCAAGCGACCTTGCATCCTTCAAACGGGAGGGGAATTTGAACAAATCCGCGCTCGCCACGTTGATTACGCCAGAAGCGGCAAACAGCTTGGTCCCTGACTCCTCCTCCAGCTGCTGCCACAGCTGCTGCGCACGCAGCGCCATCTTAATATACGCGGAGCCTCCGCTGTAGGCATGACGGATGAGCCTCGGTTCACCGTGATGGCTCCCCTCGCCGTGCGGAGGGTCATACGCGTCGAGCAGCAGCGTGCGCACTCCACTGCGCGCGAGGTGGTACCCCGCGCTCATCCCCATGGAGCCTGCACCGACAACGATGACATCGTAAGCCGTTCCCGCTCTCATCCGCTTGTCCCGGCTCCCGCAGGTCTGACGGCGTCAGCGGGAGCCCCGGCTTTGCCAGCTTCTACGGAATCCGCCGGTTCGGCCTGCTCCCCGTCCTTGACACGCATGGCGGCCGCAAGCCGCTCTGCCTGGCTGAGCCGCCCTGCTTCCGAAGAACCGGCAGGTGCGGTCTTCCCCTGCCGGAGCGCCCGCTCGGCAACACCGGCCAAGAACCGCGCGCTGACCGGCAAAGCGGCTTCGTCGAGGTCAAAGGCCGGGTGGTGCCATTCGCGGCTGCCAGCGGTGCCTGCGAATACGAAGAGACCCGGCACCTGCCGCTGGTAGAAGGCGAAGTCCTCTCCGGCAGGTGAGGGCACCGGCCTCACCGCCGTATAACCCAGGCTCGTGGCCTCTTCTTCCGCGAGCTCCGCCAGAGCGCCGTCATTAATGACGGGCGGCGGCCCCTGGACCCAGCGTACGGAAGCCTTCGTCCCGTAAGCGGAAGCCACTCCTTCGACCACCTCACGGAACCGCTCCAGCACCCGGAGCCGGACCGGCTCGTCGAAAGTGCGGATCGTGCCTTCGAGGACCGCCTTGTCCGGGATCACATTCCACGCGGTGCCGCTGTGCAGCTTGGTTACGCTGATGACGGCGCTGTGCAGCGGACTTACGCTGCGGCTGACGATCGCCTGCACGGCCGAGACGATCTGGGCGGCAGCCACGATCGGATCGATGCCGGCCTCCGGCACTGCGGCATGGGAGCCGAGGCCCGTCAGCTCGACGACGAAGCCGTCGGCCGCGGCCATCAGCGGCCCCTCTTTGATGCCGAGTGTTCCCACCGGCAAATCAGGCTTATTGTGCAGTCCGAAGATGGCCTGCACATTCTCCAGGGCGCCGCTGGCGATCACCTTCAGCGCTCCGCTGGCTTTCTCTTCCGCCGGCTGGAACAGGAAGCGGACGGTGCCTTCCAGCTCCTGCTCCTTCTCTTTGAGCAGGTAGGCTGCACCGATCGCGGACGCCGTATGGAAGTCGTGGCCGCACGCATGCATTCTGCCCGGGAACCGGGAGGCGTACGGGAGTCCCGTTTCCTCCTGGATCGGCAGCGCGTCAATATCGGCCCGGATCGCAATGACGGGGCCGGGCTTCACGCCTCCCACTTCCGCGACTAATCCTGTGCGGAGACTGAACGGTGCAATACGGATGCCCGCTTCCTCCAGCCAGCCCTTGACGGATGCGGTCGTTTCGAATTCTTCATGTGATAATTCCGGGTACTGATGCAGATGGCGCCGGATCGAGATCAATTTCGGCAGCAGCTCACTTGCTTCCGGACGCGTAAGTGTGGACTCTCTTCCCATTCTCTCTGCCTCCTTCTGTTCAGCGGGTTCATGCAGCAGCTAGATGACCGGTTCAACGATCCGGTGTTTGCCGCTTCCATCATCAGCTTCTCCCCTACCTGACGACGGGTTTCCTGCCAATACGTTTTCTTCTATTTCATCGTCATCGGACGTGTCGTTGAATGCTTCTTTGAGCAGCTCGAAGGAGCGGAGTCTTCGGGGGAAATCTTCAACTGCCGTGATGACGATAAACTCGTCAACCCCCGTCGCCCGCTGAAGCTCCAGCAGCTCTTTTTTTACTTTCTCTATCGAGCCTTTGGTTACCTGCGGCTCTTTTACCTCAATTGTAAATTTTTCCTTAGTCTGGCTGCCGAATTCCTGTGCATGCTCCAAGTTGCTTACGGTAATCGTTCTGCCGCTTTCAAGGTGGATTTTGACAAGTTTGTGATCGCCGGCAAGTCTCTGCGCTTCTTCATCGCTTTCGGCCGCGATCACAGAAACGCCTAAGATGGCCTGCGGCTTCGTTCCAAACGTGTCATTGAAATTTGACCGGTAAGCCTGCAAAGCTTGAATGGCCGTATCCGGGTCGCCGTTAATGAATAAAGAAAACACGTAGGGCAGACCCAGCTCTGCCGCGATTTCGGCGCTGGCTGCACTGGTTCCGAGCACATACAAGTCCGCGGGATGATCCGTAACGGGGTTTGCCCGCAGTCCGTAAAGCGGATGATCTTCTTCCAGCCGGTTATGTATGTACTGGCGCAGCTCGGTAATTTTATCCGTGAGAGAAACCGGATCCGCCCCGCCTTGCTGCAGAGCCTGAGTCGATCTCGGCAGTCCCCCCGGAGCGCGCCCGATGCCAAGATCAATCCTTCCGGGACCGAGCGAAGCCAGAACGTTAAAATTCTCCGCCACCTTGTAGGGGCTGTAATGCTGCAGCATGACGCCGCCGGATCCGAGCCGGATCCGATCCGTTTTGGCCAGCAGATGGGCAATAAGCACTTCGGGAGAGGAACCCGCTACCACACCGGAATCATGGTGCTCGGACACCCAGAAGCGGGTATAGCCGAGTTCCTCCGCTTTCTGCGCAAGCCGGACGGTTCTCTGAAAGGCTTCTGCAGCCGTTTCACCTTCATAAATCGGGGTCTGATCCAGAATACTTAATTTGATCGCCAACGCGATTCCTCCTGTCTGTTGTCCTATTCCTATGGCTGCCGCAGCAAGCTGCGGCCTCCATTGTCTATGCGCCGAGTACCCAGCCGCTTAGATCGAGTAATTCAGCTCCGGTGTAATCCGCTTCAGGAACTGTTTCGTCCGCTCTTCCTTCGGTGAATGAAACAGCTCGCCCGGCTTCCCTTCTTCGACGATAACCCCGCCGTCCATGAACACGACATGGTTCGATACTTCGCGGGCAAAGCTCATCTCATGGGTCACGATAATCATCGTGATGCCTTCCTTGGCGATTTTGCGGATCACGGCCAGCACCTCGCCAACCAGCTCAGGGTCAAGAGCGGAAGTAGGTTCATCGAACAAGATAACCTCCGGGTTCAGCACTAACGCCCGGGCAATACCGACACGCTGCTGCTGTCCGCCGGACAGCTGACTCGGATAGGCATCCAGCTTGCCGGACAATCCTACCTTCAGCAGAACCTCCGCGCTTCTGGCACGGGCTTCTTGCTTGGGTATTTTCTGGGCGACGATCAGCCCTTCCATCACATTCTCCAGAACCGTCTTGTGCTTGAATAAATTGTACTGCTGAAACACCATAGCCGTCTTTCCGCGCAGGGTGTGGATATCTTTTTTGGCGGGACGCTTGCAGTTCACCGTAAAGTCTCCGATCGTCACCTCGCCGCTGGATGGCCTCTCCAGGAAGTTCATGCATCGCAAGAGAGTCGTTTTACCGGATCCGCTCGGGCCCAGAATGACGACAACTTCTCCTTTGCGCACCGTCAAATCAATGTTTTGCAGTACGAGCTGCTTGCCGAACGCTTTGGATATCCCGGCCAGCTTGATCATGCCCGTTCACCCCTTTTTTCAAAATAATGGAACGAGTTTTAATTCAATTCCCAACCTCAGGAGGAGGTGAGAAAAGACGGCCCCTGCAGATGCAGGCGGTAACTTTTGACCAGGATGTCCCCGTTATAGAACTCTTTATCCGGCGCACGCTCGAAGCCGAGCCTCTCGTACAGCCGGATCGCAGGCGCCATCATATCGGACGTATGCAGATGCAGGGTCGCAGATCCCAGTGCAAGAGACCGCTTGACGCTTTCCTTAATCAGCTGCGTTGCAATTCCTCTGCCTCTGGCACGGGGGGATACGGATAAATACCTGATAATAGGCGTGTGAATACCCAGCTCCGGTCTTCCGTAGGCCGCTTCCGATGAGACGAATAGCTGCACGCTGCCCACAATTTGTCCGGCCAGTTCAGCCACGATCCTTGCAACCGGACCCGGCCCTTGAACCGACTGCACAATAGCTTCCTGGTACTGGTGCCATCTGTCTGCAGCCATTTGGCCCGCATACTCTCCATATGCATCCAGCATAACGGCAAGCACGGCATCGCGGTCTGAATCCGCCGCTTCCCGGACGCATACGTCCAGCAGGCTTCCCATAGTTGACACGCTCCTTCTATATTTCCTGGCGTAGATGCCTCCAAAACAACAAAAAGACCGGAGAGGCCACAGTTTCGCGACTTCCCCGGTTGTCCGGAAGAAAATACATACAATTCAAAGCGGAATAGTAAGTTTTAAACAATGTACCATTTTCAGGGATATTGTTCAACCTTTTTTATCAAAAAAAAACCTCTAATATTCCCGTAGAATAGTAGAAGGTTATCCGGGCATACATTTAGCTCTCCGACGTCAATTTCCGGTAGCATTGTATCGTTTGAGGTTCAGGTGCAACGCCTAAATCTGCATCAAGCAGTTCTTGGAATGATTCATAATGATGGCGAAGCAAGTGCAAATCTTGGAGCTGCGCGTAGGCGTGCATGAAAAGCCGGCAGACCTCATCGGAATACGGATCTTCTTTCTGCAGGACAGAGAGCCGCTGGATAGCTTCTTTTGCGCGTCCGTGATCCAGATCGTACTCCGTCAGAGCATGAACCAACTGCACATACCTCTGATGCAGTTCGTCTTTTCTGGGCTGGGCCCAGGAGTAATCATGCTCTTCCAGGTAATCCCCCTTATACAGCGCCAGTACCGATTCCGCCTGCTCCCTCTCCTGCTCGGTACGGATGGGCTCTTCCGATACCCGCTCAAACAAATCCGCGTCCGTCAGCATGCCCTCCTGCTTAAGCCTGTAGCTGTTCAAGCCGAATTCAACGGTGGACGGTACGCCCCATTCCTTGAGCTGCTTGCGTATCTGGTAAATGGAAGTGTGCAGATGGGTCATCGCTTTATCGGGAGCGTATTCAGGCCATAGTGTGTCGAGAATACGGATTTTGGGGACCCACTGCCCTTTATAATGAAGCAGATAAGCGAACAGTTCCTGTGCCTTGAGCGTTCTCCATTTCTTCGTCCCGCTTGCTTGCAAATCGCCGTAAAGAGGTGTCAACCTTTGGAAGCTGAGTACGGCCGGCTTATTCCATTCTTTTTTGGCGGCAGGCTTCGGATCTTTCCCCCCCAGGGAATCCTCGATCCTATCCAGCGTTTTGGCAAAACGGGCCGCATGCACCGGCTTCAGCAGATAATCCAGCGCATAGAGTTCAAATGCCTCAATGGCATGGTCCGAGCTTGCGGTAATATACACAATCCGCACGTCCCGGTTTAACTGCTGGATATGTTCCGCCGCTTCCAGACCGTTCATCTCCGGCATGCCGATATCCAGGAACACAATATCCACCGGTTGTCCGGACAAGTAATCCAGCCCTGCCTTAGCCGAAGTGAATGTGGCCGCCACCCCGATCCGGCCGTCCTGTTCGATTAACCGCTCCAAATGGAGCAATGCAGGCTTTTCATCGTCAATTAAAATGGCTTTCATCGATCCTTATTATCCCCCCTTATGTTTCTTATCGGAATGTTATGGAATTTTTTTAGGAACTTCGAAGCTGACCTTCGTCCCTCCGCTGCCTTTACTTTCGATATTAAGACCGTTTCCGTAAAGCGTCAGCAGACGCTTGTGAATATTCCGCAGGCCGACACCCCTGCCAGGCAGAGAAGCATCGGACAAAATCTCCTTCATTCGTTCCGGCTTAATTCCGACTCCATCATCCTCTACCACGACTTGCACGCTCTCCCGAGTCTCCGATATATGCAGGGTGATCGTGCCTCCGCTTGCCTTCTGCATAATACCGTGCCGGACCGCATTCTCCACGATCGGCTGGATACTCAGTGGAGGAATCTGCGCATGACCGCTGCCGTCCGCATCGATAACAACCTGAAGGCGTTCGTCGAAGCGGGCTTTCTCGATAGCCAGATAAGACTTCACCAGATCCAGTTCCCTCGCAACCGAGGTGAGACGGTCCCGGTTCTGGAAATCGAATGAACTCCGCAAATATTGGCTAAGCTCAATGAGAAGATCGGTTCCCTTCATAGGGTCCACCGGGCAGATGGCGATAATGGTATTGAGGGCATTGTACAGAAAATGCGGTTTAATCTGGGCCTGCAAAAAAGCCATCTCCGTCTGAATGGTGGTCCGGATGGATTTGCGCAGTTCGAGCAGGGTACGCACCCGGGCCCGCAGTTCTCCCGCATCCACCGGTTTACTGAGGAAATCATTGATGCCCGCCTGGAAACCGGCCTGGATATCCTCCGTCAGGCTTCTTGCCGTTATGAGAAGTATCGGCAGTTCAAACGGCAGATACCTCTCCCGGATCTTGCGGCTCAGTTCAAGCCCGGACATTCCCGGCATCATCCAGTCCGAGATAACCAGATCTATGCTCGGATTACGGAAGACCTCTTCAAGAGCTTCTTGTCCGTTATCGACAGCGATCACTTCGTAGTTCTCAAGCGAAAGCAGATTAATCAGCACATGCAGGTTAATCCGGTCATCGTCCACAACCAGTACCGTATATTCCGGTTCCTCTGCGCGATGTACCGCGGGGCCCAGGAAATCATCGGGGAATAGGACAACCGGTTTCTCCGGCGCATTTGTCTCAGGCCATGAGGTTCCTTCCATAGTAGGAAGCGTGAAGTGAAACACCGAGCCTGTCCCAGGCTCTGACTCTACCCAGATCGTGCCCCCGTTGAGTTCAACGAGTTTTTTGGTAATGCTCAGCCCCAGACCCGTTCCTTCATACTGCCGGTGAACGGCAGAACCGGACTGGTCATACGATTTGAAGATATGCCGGAAGCGCTCCCGTCTGATTCCGATCCCTGTGTCCGCTACCGAAATCACAACCTGTTTCCTGTCTGTCCGGGCGCTTAGGCGAACCTCCCCCTGACTGGTGAACTTCAGGGCATTCCCGAGCAGATTATACAAAATCTGACGCAGCCGGTCTTCGTCGGTATCAAGCAGCGGAAGTCCCTCCGGAAGATCCAGTACAAGCCGGATATCCTTCTTACCCGCCGTGTATCCGATTACTTCCATGACCGATTGGGCGGCCGACCTCAAATCGACGGCTTTGCGCTGAAGCTTGATGTCACCCTTGCGCAGCTTAGAGAAGTCAAGAATATCGTTGACCAGCGAAGACAGGCGTTTGCCTGTGGAGACCACCATCGCCAGATTCCGTTTCTGCGGCTCGCTCAGCTCCCCGCTTGAACCCGCGATCATCGCTTCCGCCAAATTTACGATCCCGTTGAGTGGGGTTCTAAGCTCATGGGAAGTGCTCGCCATGAACTCGTCTTTCATCCCATCCAGCGTGAGCAGCTTGTCCGACAATTGTTCCACCTCGTGAAACGTCGTTGCAAAACGCTTCGCAAGCAGCAGCACCTGGGCACTGACGAACAGCAGCATTTCATAATGGATGACCGCTCTGCCCTGCATCCATCCAATCAGATTCAGCAGATTAATAACGATGATGACCAGGATACTCTGGATACTCATCCACATCAGAAAGCTGTCGGAATCCCGCCGGAACGTACTTTTAAGCAGAGCGTACAGCACATAACATACACTTATAAATCCGTATAATAGCACCGGCACTTCCAATCTGGAGAAAATAAGAGGCGGCAGCAGGAGCGAAATCAGCACCTGGATAACCGTGCTCGCTTCCGAGATCCTCAGCACCGCCCGGTGAACTACCCCCGGCAGCGAAACAGCCACATAACGGAGAAGAAAAAAGTAAATAAAGGAAGAGGAGAGCAGCTGGATTTTCAAAAAAAGCTCATAAGACATACCCGGAAGGGCGGCGGCCATGAGCTTTTCCCCCTGCGTCAGCACGTAGATAAAAGCAGACAGGCAGAACAATCCGAGATAGAGCAGCGAGCGCTCCTTTTTGCGCAGATTAAATAGGACGAAAAAATAAAGCGCAGGGATTAAGTAAGCCGCCAGAATGACAAGATCGCCCAGCAAGGCAAACTCCCTGTCATGAATAATCGACTGCTGGTCACCAAACATGACCGTATAGATCATCCCTCCGGATGAATAGCTGAAATTCGATACCTGAACGATAAGCTCCACCGTATCCCCGCTTACAGAAGCATAGCCGGTATACGGAACGTTCTCAGGTACTGCGGCCCCCGCCGACGTTCCGGGAGTACCTCCCGTTCCGACATCCTGGCCGTTGATAAATACGCGGTTGGCCGTCCGGATATTGGTGGTACGGATTCCGTATACCGCTTGTTCCTGATGGCTTACGCGGATGCGCAGCCGATAGGTCCCGTATCCGGTTGCCTTATATTCTCCGCTGGCCGATATATAATCGTTCCAACGGCCCGGCACCTCCACCACCGCTGTCGGCTCCGGCGGTTCTCCTCCCTGTCCCGATCGGAAATCTTCGGGCGTCAGCAGCCGGTCTCTGTAGAACTCCCATTCTCCGCTTAGTTTCACCACTCCCTTGTCCTTGAAGTCCCAACTGCTTAGATCCAGGAACCCTTCACGGGAGACCGGCCTGTTACGGTCCGACTCCACCGTTGTTATAAACCAATAGACAGGCAGCAGGATAAACAAGATGAGACTTGTTATCATCAGCAACCGGCTTTTTCCCATATCAGATCTCCCCTGCCTATCGTTTCACATTTGTCATAATTTGAAAATAAGTGTCGAATTTTCAGACTGGATATATTCGCCGGACCGGAGCATTCCTCCTTCTGAAAACTTTCTATTTCCTTGAAAAAACTGTGCGGCAGAAACAAAATAAAGGCATCTCCTAAGAGACACCTTAATTAATGTTCCTATTCCTGCTCCTGCCGTGCAAGCTTCTTAGTCCTTCGAACCGGACATGAACTTAGGAGTACCGTCAAAAATCCAAAGATTTGCGTTTTCCGCCCGCTTCATTAAATCCTCAGAACTGAATTCTTCCGCATGCCGCCTTTCTGCGGCCGTTATCGGAACGAGCCACAGCACGTTTACTCTTTCGTTATTCAAGTTAGGATATTCCATCTGCGGCGCATCCGCCGGTCTGGTCATCAGAACATACTCGAAAGCAGAATCGATTGAACTCATTTCTTCACAAGGAATGGTATGTCCCTCGGTCAGAAAGGTCATATGAGACCAAGGCAGATTCGTTTGGGCGCTTATATATTGAAGCAGCTTCATTTCATTGCGGGACAGCCATTCTTCTTGGATCGCAAAAGCAAGCTCGAACCGTCTCAGCTGCTCTGGCGTTTCGGAGTACAGCTCCAGTTTGGGCTGGGGCGCAATCGAGGCTCCGAGTGTAAAGACATAGACGATTCCGTCCCGGACCTTGGTTTTGACCAGCGCCTTAGGCGGCCAGTTTCCTCCATCAATCGCATAATACGTATCCACAGGCGCTGCACGGGACTCGATTCGCTGGATAAACTGCTCTTGAAGCCGGGGCCAGGGATTATCTTCCCAGCTCTTCCAGAATTCCATGGCTCCCTCTACTCTCTCATGCAGAACATTGCTGTCCGGTGTTCCGAGTGGAAGGCACAGATCCGATTCTTCCGTGCAATCCCTGGCGTAACCCGGAAATCTCTCTTCTCCGGATTGCCCCGCCCATCCTGGAATCACACTGAGAATCTCTCCCTCATAGATCAGAGCTGCTGCATCGCCCTCTTCGAACCAGACGAGGGACAGCCGCTGCGGATCAAGCCGCTCTGCGCCTTCGGGATGTGAGCAGCAGTGCGCCGGCAGCATGGGAGCCTGTCCCTCCTCCATAGTTTCTATGTTCATCTCCTCTGGAGCTGCGCCATAATTGCGGACCCAGCAAGACCGGATAGATGCATGCTCCTGTCCGGGATAGTCCCATAAATAAAAATAGACACTATTCTCATCTTCTTCAACAAAAGCTTGGATATTGCATAAGGGCGAAAATTCCTCCAGCAAAACATTCGGCACTTTTCTTCACCTCTCTAGTAACGTTTCTATCATTTGCATCTCTGCTCCATTTACCATACCCTATTTTACATGCCGCCGAAAATTCAGTAGGATAGGAAAGATTCTGTACAATATATCCCAGCAGCGAGGTGTCGATAACTTGAAGCATTGCACAATGTATGTATCTATCCAAGATACCGGCAAAATCATGGAGGCCATTGCCGCAGCGTTCCGGGACGGAACCCCCCGGTTGTCGGATGACCGGAATCAACTGACGGTGACCTACGGGAAGCTGTTTGCCAAGCACACCCTTACCTTTACCTTAATGACTTTAGAAAGCCATCCTGCGGAATTCGAAGACATGCTTAAAGGCATGTACGCATTCTATTATCCGGTCGAAACCGGTCATCCCCACATCAAAGAAAAACTGCTTATGCAGATCACCGCACTCAATGCCGCTGTCGGCCTTGTATCCAGTAAAGAGCTGGACCAGGATACGATGGACAAAATCTGGACCGCCGCTGCCGAAGTAAACGGGCTCATCTTCTTTCCTTCGGGAGCCATCCTTGCACATGGCAAACTGCTCCTGAACCCTGAAGGTGAATCAGAGTTCGAGGATTATCAAGTTACGGTTAGTGCCGATCTGATCGACGGGCATATTCTCGTAACGGAGACGGGAGAAGCCCGCAAGCGCCGCAGCATGGAACTGCTGAAGGAGCGAGGCGTACCCTCCACCCCGCATTTGCCTGTCCTTCCGGGAGATGAGCATGCAACTATACGAACTAAGGAAGAGATAACCAGGCGGGCCGTTGCCTTGTGCATCCTTGCCATGTACGGCGCCAGTTTTTCCTCCGAAGAGGTAGATGCCGGGGAAGAGAAAGCTTTTACAGCCCGTCTGATCGGACTCTATCAGGCCGATGATTTCTTCACCCCGCGGGAACAAGAATTTCTTGCCCGGGAGCGGCCCGCTCTGACGGACGCCGTCCAATTTGCGTGGATGTATGAATGCTACTGGGTGCTTTTATGGGCGCTCGGTTATATAGAAGAACTGCAATTCCCCGGGGAAATCTGTGACGTACAGACCGCGGTGGATATTCTGCGGGAGTCTGGACATTATGACGGCTTTGCAGAGAACGCCCGCATGCGGAGCAAACAAGAAATTCTGGATGAAGCCGATCTTATTTACCGGTATGATTGGGCGTGCGTAAATGCGAGAGTAAGCGGTGAGCCTGCTCCCGCCGGATTGAATGACGAGGTTGTCGTCGAGAGACACCGTGCTCTTAACTGGCTCATCCGTTACATGGATGCTGATTGGGATGACGTTAGGACCGACACCTGATTTTTTCATTTTTTCACATAAAAAAAGCAAAAGCAATTCACACATAATGTGCCTCTTGCTAATGCTAATGCTAATGCTAATGCTAATGCTAATGCTAATGCTATTGCTGTTAAATCTATCGTAATTCCGATAGGCTTATTCTTCTCCTAAATAAGCAAGATGCCTCCGTCTACCGAGAGGACCGTCCCGGTGGTGTAAGCATTGCTCATGAGATATAAGGCCGCTTCCGCGACATCTTCCGGTGCGCCCATCCGCCTTACAGGAAGAGTATGGGTCAGGTTCTCCACAACGGCCGCCCGCTGCTCGCCAAAGAACACATCGAGCAGCGGAGTATCTACAGCCCCCGCACTAATCGTATTGACGCGGATCGGAGCAAGCTCAAGAGCCAGCGTCCGGCCGAGAGATTCAACCGCAGCGCCGGATGCGGCAGCTACTGCGCCGCCGGGTGAAGGTCTCTGCGAAGCCGTACCGGACATGAAGGTGATGGACCCCCCTAGCCTCATTCTGGGAGCAGCGTGTTTGGCCGCATAGTAAGAACCCCAGAACCGGCTGTCCATGGTAGATTGCAGCCTAGAGCTGTCCGTATCCAGAATCGGACCGAGCACAACATCGGAAGCGGTTATGAACAGATGATCCACATGGGATAGCTGGCTAAACAAACCCGCTACACTCGCCTCATTCGCGATCTCGACGGCAAACGTGCGGACTCCGCTGCCGACCGCTTCGGCCGCAGCTTGAAGTTTCTCCTGCGATCGCCCTGCAATTACAACCCGCGCTCCAGAAGCGTACGCCATTCTTGCAGCCGCATATCCGATCCCGGAACTTCCCCCTATAATCACGATCGTTTTATCCGTTAGCATAGCAGCAGCTCTCCCTTCGAATAATCCTAAATATTAGTATCTGGTACTAATTTATTCAAAGTGTAATCCAGTATCGAAATACTGTCAATTTCTTGTTTTACACATAATAAAAGGAAATTGCATTCGAATAATTGCTGCTTATCCCCAAGTGACGAGTAGGACTTTTGATGCAGGAAAAAATTTGTCTTGGGTATTTCTTCTAATTATGTTAAGGAAAGATGCCTTTTTCCACCATTCCTAAATTTTCTGTAAAATAAACTCCAGATTTACGGGATCTTAACGATTAACAGTGTTGACACTGCATGTGATGGATGTCATAATTACAACTGAAAACGCTTAATTTCATACTTACATTGGGTGGAGACTACGAGAATACCCATGTGCCTACGTTTATTTGTTTGCGTCTTATGCTTAGCGGCATAGGTCGGCAGTCTATTAAACACGGGACATGCTATATCTCTGTCTCCATTTTTTGTTGTTTTGAAATTGCTTATTATGGAAAGGGGAATTCACAAATGGTTAAGAAAAAATGGCTAAGCACTGCTATGGCTACACTACTTGCCGCAACAACCCTGGTAGGCTGCTCCACAGGCGGAAGTGGCGGCGAAACAGCGGAAGTTCCTAAAGGCGACCCGAACGATACCACTCCGGTTACGATTCAATATTGGCATTCACATGCTGAAGCTCAAATGGGCGGTGTGAACTACATGATCGCGGAATTTAAAAAGAAATTTCCGCACATCACTGTCGAGCCGGTCTTCCAGGGCGGTTACACCGATCTTCAGAAAAAGCTCAGCGCAGCAGTTGCTGCTAACGATGTTCCTGCCGTTACAAACGTAGAAGTCTCGGTCGTACCGAACTTTGCCGATGGCGGACTGTTCGAAGAACTGACGCCTTACATCAAGCGCGATAAAGTAGATATGGAAGACTTCTCCAAAGGTATGCTTCAAGCGTACGCATACAAAGACAAGCAGTACGGATTCCCGCTAATCGTCAGCACAAGCGTTATGGTGTACAACAAGACGATGTTCGACAAGCTCGGCGTGAAGCCTCCACAGAAGTGGGACGAAATCGAGGAGTTCAACAAGAAGGTTACGGTTAAAGAAGGCGGCAAAACCAGCCGTTACGCATTCTCCGTTCCCGGCTGGGATACCTGGTACTACGATCCTTGGGTTTCCAACGGCGGCGGCTCCATCCTGACTGCTGACGGCTCCAAGACTGCATTGGACAAACCCGAAAGCCAGCGCTGGGCTACCAACTTCAAGAAATGGGTAGATGACGGTTCCCTGATGGTCGGTTTCGGTAAAGGTGCTTCCGATACCATGCGTCAGATGTTCCTGGAAGAAAAAGTCGGTATGGTTCAGCACTCCTCCGCGATCATCAAAACTTACGTGCAAAACGCTAAGTTCGAAGTCGGCGTTTCCTTTATCCCTGGCGACAAAGAACGCAAATCTCATATCGGCGGCGCCGGTATCGTGATGATGAAAGGCGCGAAAGACAACCAGAAAGAAGCCGCATGGAAGTTCATCCAGTTCATGACGAACGCGGAGAACAACATCAAATGGGCAGACGAAACGGGTTACCTGCCAACTCATAAATCCGTTGTTAACACTGATGAAGGCAAGAAGTATTTCGAGAAATGGCCTCAATATAAAGCTGTATTCGACAACTTCGACAACGTAGGACCTCGTCCACAGCACCCGGCTTATCCGGAAATGAGCAATATCTATAAAGATATCGTCGGTGAAATGTCTTTGAACGGCAAAGACCCTGTACCGTTGCTCAAAGAGAACATTCAGAAAATGAACGACGTTCTGTCTGATTCTTAGTCAATAAAGGAAGTGAGGAACGAGAATGAATCAGGCATCCACTGCCGTCACTGATCCAAAGACGTCTAAGAGAAAAGGCCCAAGCCGCAGAATGGAAAGTCTGAAAGATTTTGCATTCGCAGCTCCCGCCCTGTTGGTTCTAGGCGTATTCATTTACTATCCGCTGCTCTTTTCATTCTATATCAGCTTTACGAACTGGAACATGACCAAACCGGTGAAGAAATTCATCGGTTTGGAGAACTACGACAAGCTTCTGAGCGATCCTTTGTTCTACAAGGTACTGCGTATTACGTTCACCTATACGGTCCTGGATGTATTCCTTACCCTGGCTCTGGGCCTAGGACTTGCCCTGCTGCTTAACAAATCTACCAAACTCTTTAACTTTATGCGTTCCGCTATTTTTATGCCGTATTACATTTCCATGGTTATCGCATCCATGATCTTCTTGTGGATCTTCAACAACCAGTACGGTTTGCTGAACAAAATCACGGGCCTATTCGGAATCGCGCCAATCAACTGGCTGCAGGACCCGGATACGGCGATCTGGACACTGCTTGCCGTATCCATCTGGAAAGGAATCGGCTTTGCCATGCTGATCTTCATCGCGGGTCTCCGCAGTATTCCGCTTGAGTACTATGAAGCATCCAGCCTGGATGGAGCGAATAAGTTCTGGCAGTTCCTGCACATTACGCTTCCGCTGCTGTCGCCGACGACTTTGTTCCTGGTTATCACGAACTTTATTTCTTCGATGCAGGTGTTCCAATCCGTAGACATTATGACCAACGGCGGCCCGCTCGACTCGACGAAAGCGATTGTTTATTGGATTTACGAGATGGCATTCGTGAACTTCCGGACAGGCCGGGCTTCCGCATTAGTCATTATCTTCTTCTTCATCATCATTGCTCTGACTGCCGTTCAGATGCTGGTGTCCAGGAAGAAAGTTCACTATGAAGGGTAGGTTCGTCTGATGTCAAAACCGGTTTGGAAAACCATTAGAATCATCGCAGCGATCCTGGTAACCCTCATCATGGTTTTTCCGGTCTACTGGATGTTCATTACGTCGCTCAAAACCTCAAGCGAATTAAGGCTAGCCATGCCTACGTTCTGGCCGGATAAATTTATGTGGGGCAACTACGTGGATGCGTTTAATGCTGCGCCATTTGGCCGATATGCCATTAATACGGTCATTCAGACAGCAGGTATCCTGTTCCTGCAGATCAACCTGGGTATCATGGCTGCTTATGCGTTCGCAAAAGGTAATTTTCCTGGGAGAGAAAAACTCTTCCTGCTTGTACTCGCAGCACTCATCGTACCGGATCAGGTTACATTCGTACCGGTATATGTGATGATGTCGAACTTGGGCTGGATCAACAGCTTCTACGCGCTGATCATTCCGCATGCGGCGTCCGCTTATTCCATCTTCCTGCTGCGTCAGACGTTTAAGTCCATCAACAATGACGTCATCGAAGCGGCTAAAGTGGACGGCGCAAGCCGCATGCAGGTGCTCTACCGTATCTTGACCCCTATGGCTTTCCCGACAATCGCCACCATGGGAATCTTGAGCTTTATCAGCAGCTGGAACTCTTACTTCTGGCCGCTCATCATGACCAACACGAACAACATGCGCGTCCTCACGGTAGGTATTGCCATGATGAGAGACTCCGTTGCCGGGGACGAAGCCCTTAACTTCCACCTGATTATGGCAGCGAGCATGATGATTATTCTACCAATTGTTCTAATCTTCATCTTTGCCCAAAAACATATCGTTACGGCCATGTCTAACTCGACATTCAAGTAATGATAGGCCATCGGAAGGATGATCACGATGCATAAAATTCATGCAAACGAACTTTGTTTCGATGGAGCCGTCAGTCTGGAATCTCAGGTTGACGGCTCTAAGCCGTGGCGCATTCCCTATGCGCAGCGGACCCTCTTCATGCCGGATGCCATTAACGGCAAAGCCGGAGTTCCGGCAGGGGTGCGGATCCGATTCGCAAGCGACAGCCGCTCTGCAGCCGTAGAAGTGGCTCCGATGGACGCCGAGCGTCTGATGGACTGCGTCATTGACGGCGAGCTGTTCGCGACAGCGGTACTGGCGCCTGGTGAAACCGTGTACCGGTTCGAAGGGCTGCCGGAAGGCGAGAAGTCGATCGAGCTGTTCTTGTCCCAGAGACACCCGGTTACAGTGCGCCATCTGGAGCTCGGTGCGGATGCCACCTACTCCGTCCCGGACGATACGCGTCCTCGCTGGATCGCCTACGGCAGCTCCATTACACAGTGCGAAGCGGCGGCCAGCCCTTCACAGACTTGGCCGGCAATCGTTGCGCAGCGCCAAGGCTGGCATGGGACCAACCTCGGCTATTCGGGCAACTGCCACATGGAGCCGATGGTAGCCCGGATGATCCGGGACATGCCGGCGGATTTCATTTCCCTGTGCGTCGGGATCAATATTATGGGCGGCGGTTCCCTGAATGAGCGGACCTTCCAGCCCGCGCTGATCGGCTTCGTACAGATTGTACGGGAGAAGCATCCGGACATTCCAATTGTGGTACAATCCCCGATCTATGCATCGGAACGGGAAAGTACGCCTAACAAGGTCGGACTTACCCTCGAAGGCATGAGGCTGCTCATCCGTGAAGCCGTTGGCACACTCTGTGAGAACGGTGACAGCCGCCTCTATTATGTGGACGGCCTCGATATATTCGGCCGGGAATATGACCACCATTTACCGGATAATCTTCATCCCGATGCCGAAGGCTACAAGCTCATGGCGGAGTTCATGATCCGCCAGTTCGGTCAAGTACTCCCAGATAGGATTTAACAAACCACTACCCTCACCTAAGGAGTGAATCTTCTATGTCTCAAGCCAAACAGCCTCTTAATATCGCACATCGCGGTGCTTCCGGAGAAGCACCGGAGAACACACTTGCCGCTTTCAAACTCGGTCTGGAGCAAGGCTGCGGAGCTTACGAGCTGGACGTTCATCTCTCCAAGGACGGACAAATTGTCGTGATTCACGATGCGACGATTGACCGCACGACTAACGGCACAGGTGCCGTTAACGAGATGACCGTAGAAGAACTGAAAGCGTTCGATGCCGGCTCCTGGTTCAGCGAAACCTACACAGGCGAACGCCTTCCTCTCCTCGAAGAAGTGTTTGCAATGACCCCCGAGGACATCATCATTAATATCGAAATCAAAGGTTCCTACAACAAACAATTAGAGCCCATTCTCGTCGAATTATTGAGAAAAACGAACCGTGTGGACACCGTCGTCATTTCTTCTTTTGACTGGAAAAGCCTTCAGCTTATCAAAGAACTGGAACCGCAAATCAAGGTCGGTCTCCTCTATAATCTGCGTCTGCAGCATCATGAGAAGCTCGCTGAAGCAGCCGGTACGGATATCTTCTCCCTGCATCCCAATGGCGCGAAGCTCGATCCGGAAGATATTCAGCATGCACAGGCAGCTAATCTTGAAGTCTATGTCTGGACTGTCAATACGGAAGAACAAATGGCGCTTGCCCTTAAATCCGGCGCGGACGGCATCATCACCGATTACCCGGGCAGGCTCCAAGCTCTGATTGCGGGGAACTAGTTCATGAGCAGACAACAACGGAATCATGGCCTGAAAATAATGGCAGCCGCCATGATCGGAAGCCTGCTGGCCGTATCGGCTGCAGGATGCGGAGATAGCAAAGAAGCCGGCGCACCTGCTTCTGCGCCAGCAGCAACAACAGCCCCTTCCGCTACACCTGACGCCAAGGCCAAGGCAAGCGGAGAAATTACACAGGAGCCTGCGGGCATCAAGTTCCAGGTAGAGATGAAAGAACTGAAAACCTTCCTGGACATGCGCAAAGAAGGACCCGTCGTTCCAGCCCTTCTGCAAGAATACGTGCCGCAAGGAATCGGCTATGTGAAAGATAAGAACTGGATTCTGGTCTCCCACTACCGCAAAGAAGGCAAAAGCAGCCTGCTGACTGTCATTGATGCCGCATCCGGCAAAATGGTCAAGGCTCTAGAACTGTACGAGAATGCGACAAAGCCCTACGTCGGCCATGCCGGCGGCGTAACCGTGAGCGAGAAGCATGTGTGGATTTCTTCGGACAGCACGCTTTTCTACGTGCCGATTGAAGAGATCGATGCCGCAGCGGACAAAGGAAAGCTTACCTTCAAAGGTTCGGTAGCGACCGATACCCGCTCATCCTTTGCCACCTATGCGGACGGCATGATCTGGTCGGGAGAGTTCTCTTATGTGAAGGACTATCCCACAGAACCCAGCCATCACATGAACAACCGTGACGAGAAGCTGCACAAAGCCTGGGTCACCGGCTTCAAGCTGGACCCGGCCACTGACCTGCTGCCAGCAGCCAAGACCTCTTCGGCCAAAGGCCCGGTGACGCCGGACGCCATCCTTTCCATCCCGGATACCATCCAGGGTATGGAATTCAACAAGGACGGCATCCTGCTCAGCCAGTCTTACGGCCGCAACAATGCCAGCACCCTGCTTCACTATGCGAACAGCATGAAGACGGAGCAGCCGCATAAGACCGTCACCATCGGAGCGGACAAAGTGCCTCTGTGGTTCCTCGACAGCAAGAACGAGAAAGGCAAGCTCGAAGCGCCGCCGATGTCCGAAGGGCTCGTCACCGTTAAGGATGAGCTGTACGTCCTGTTCGAGTCCGGAGCGAACTTGTACCGGTCTTCATCGACCTATCCGGTAGATAAGATTCAGATTGTGAAGTGGCCGTAGAGCGTTAGCTAATCAATCTGATCATTGTGCACGGGTAGAGCAGTTCAGCCCTCAGTCCCCTCCAGTTGGAGACGCTGAGGGCTTTTTATATGCCTGCCTTCTGCCGTCCGTAAACTTAAAAATAAACCCCGTACATAGTTTACTCTCGTAGATCACATGGGCTGCTGAATCGATCAAGATCAAGACGGAAATTAGATCAATTTTTATGCTTTTAACACACCAAAAATAATATATTTAGCAACCAATAACTTACAAAATATTCCTATCGCGACCTCCGTGTCAATTAACCGATCCTAATAAAATATCATGTCACTTAGGCTCATTTCATGCGCTATTTAACTTAATTTAACTAGATTCGACTGAAATCGACTAAACTTATTATATTTTGCTATTCATTTTCCAGAAATACCATGTTAAGGTTTTGGAAGTATCTGCTATTTCATAGTATGATAACTCTCTTTATATGGAGGTTATACGTTTATGAAGAATAGAAAAAGATATATGGCAAGTGTAATTGTGACAGGAGCTCTTGCAGCTGCGCTAGCCACATCCGCTTTCGCCGCTTCCGGACATAACAATGTCGCCGCTGTCGGAACAGCCGCCTCCAACACGAAGTACGGCACCAACTATCAAGGCTCGTACTCACTTGGACAAACTCATGCTCAAATCGCAAAGCTCAAGCAGAATCTCAAAGATTGGAGAGCTTACGGCAGCAACAGTTCCTATTTTACCGGGGTCGCTGCGATTACGAGCACGGACGGCACTTTCGACCAAGCCACTAAAAATAATTTAATCGTCTTTCAGAACGTGAAAGGCCTCACTGCAGACGGCATTTACGGAGCAGGAAGCCGGAACGCCATGCATGCCGCCATCGGCAGCTCTCCTAAAGGATTTGTCCGCATCAAAGACACTAGCTACTATATCAACTATAACGATACCGCAGCCGGTCTGTCCGCTGATAACACATATAAACTGGATCACAGCTGGCTTACCTCCGGCTCTGTGACGACATTAAATTCGTTTGCCCAGGGTTTCTACTCCACCTACTCTAAAAAACTAGAGATAAACGATGGGAGTCTCATCGATGGAGACGATACACCTGAACATAGCACCCACCAGGACGGCAAAGGCGTGGATATCCGCAACGCCGGGTTAACAGTTGACCAGCAGAAGAAAGTCCTGCAGCTCGCTGTTGACAATCCGAATATATCTTCCATTCTCTATTATACGAACCATGGACTGACCAGCAGTAAAATCGTGATTCGTGCCGATCATGACGATCACTTCCATGTGAATTTTAAATAAGATTATCCTGTTATAAAAGAGAGCAACCCCGATCCAGTTTTTATCTGGATCGGGGTTGTTTTAGTGTTAGACTGTGATATGCGGGGCCTTCCAATCTATAATCGAGGTACAACAAGATCATTCTAAGTCTTCAACTAATTAATGAGGAAATTACCCATACAAGGCATTAAATAAGGACAGGGAGAACAAAATTAATGAACTCAAAATAAAAATTAATAAAGCATAGCTTTTTCTATCATCAGGAATCCATTTATTTACGAGTAACAGGATCGAGACAAAACATAAAAGTATAGAGGGGACTCCGAACATTACTGAGGTTACGGTACCGATCAAGCCCTGCTGATGCTGAAAATTACCCGTTGAATCCAGCACAAAGCATACTACCGATAATAAATTGATAGCGATCAGAATAACCCATATTATTTTTGTCCACGTTAAAAATCTCACAGGTTTTACCTACTTAGCATCTGACATGCTTTTCTTTCTTGCGTCAGGATAATCAACATTAACAAATTTCTACTGAGTAATCCGCAATATCGTTTAATGTATCTTTTTTCGAAGTAGGGATTATGATGATTGCCCCTCGATCCTTAAGTATCCTTGCACATGTGTTAATCCTACCTTGTATAGATTGTATCCAACCTGTACTTAGCCATGGGAAGCAGAATATTGATTTTCCATTTGCAAGACCAATAGCTATTGATGCATTCCATCTTTCATTACTAATATATCTTAAGCTTCTATTTAATCTTGATGAGGACAATTCAAATAAATCGACTATCTCTTGAAAAGTATACTTGCTGTTTCTTCGTTCTAGCCCCTGCTTGATTTGTTGCCTTACTGTCCTCTCTTTAAAGAACATCCGTGATGAAGTTCCCTCACCAACATAACTACCATAGTTTATGATTTGGTTTTGATCAACCCTTGACTGGTTAATTACTATTTCTCCATGCTGGGCTTTTACTTTGCCCGACAAACAATAAGAAAGAGCCCAACCCCCAGAGCCGCATTCTCCTATAACTCCATAGATTTTCCCGCTGTTAAATTCATATGTAAATTGCTCGCAGTGATCACGCATTTGTCCATAATTAAATAACTTAGGGTCACATAGTACTGTTAAGTTATTGACTTGAACCGATTCTATGGTTTGCGTCATGTTTATTTATCGTACCTCTCTGTCTTAGCCCTGCAACGTCCAGTCGTTACGATCACTCTAAAAAAGAAACGAAATAGAATATAGAAACAGTATAAGAATTACAATTAATAATACCGTATAACTCATCTTACCATTGGGGACCCATCCTTTTTTTAATAATAATATCGAGCCCAATGATAAAAGGGAAGATGGAATTCCCATAAATATCAATATAACTGTACTCAGCAAATCTAGACCTCTTTGAAAATATGTTGTTGATTCAAGTATATACCATACTAAAGATAATATATTTACAATAATTGAAAAAATCCAAATATATCTTATCCAAAGTGGCATTTATATTTCTAACCTCCTATTAAAAAATAGTGTCGTACTTCTGACATTTGCCAAGCTCATTTGCATTATTAACTCCATATGGAAACATTTTCGCGAATACAACATTCCACGTCATACCTGTCTATAATCCCCTTGGACCTGCAATAACTATGATTTCAAATCTCTTTGCGTACTCCAGAAATTTATCCTCCCATCCATTTTCTATTGAGATTTCCTGCAAAGAGCTAGTAGGAGCAAAGCAAAGTTTGAGTTCTTGGAGCACAGAATCGTCATTTGTTAATATTTTATCCATATACGTTCTTAATTCGTTCAATAATTCTTCTGTACACTCGTATTTCGACCAAGTGACATCAGTAGATTCTAAATTAATTTCGTTTATCACATCTTTTATTAGATGTAGCAAAGGTTCTTTAATCGTGATCATGCTTCCTCCTGTATCAAACAACTTCCCAGCAATTTCTACAGCTGATGCTTCAATAATCATTTCTCTTCCCCAAATTTTCATGAATCTAGGTCTCCCCTTGTTTGTATCTCCTCGCTCGACAAGTACTGAATGTCATCGTATTCCCATATCATATGCTCTTCTGGGTTTCCAACAAAATCAATACCTTTAAGCACAGGTATTATCACACGCGAATGCCACCTTCTCAATCATTTAACTTAACTTTAATATGAAAATTTGCACCAATATTATTTTCTAAGTTCAATTTTAGTAATCTATCTTTCTTATAGCCATATCTAGTAACAAGGTTACCGGCAATACCTTTAATTGTTTTTTAATTTATCCAGTAACTTTAACAATTTATTTATTCTTTGACTTTGCATCATATACGTATTAAGTGATGATACATCTGCAATATAATTTTTAGTTTTACGAATCACTTCTTTTTTAAAATCATCCTGTTTGATTACAATACCTTTCCACTCCGGATACAGGCGGTTTTTCAATGGCAAGGTCACTAAATAATCGCTGATTGAATCATTAGACTGCACGACACTTACAGATATATTTCTCCCTTTAAATATGAATTCAATCCAAGTATTAAACGACTCGATATCCTTTAAAGCTATATAATTTTCAAATTCAGATTTTATAACAACTTCTAGCAGGTTATCAAACCAAGTGGAGATAATATCAAAACCTTCCTCTACTTCCCCCAGTTCCTCATTGTGATAAAGTCCATACTCTTCTTCTTGAAACTTCATTAGAAAAAAACCTTCAATAGTACCCTCTTTTTCAATTTGTTCTAAATTCATTCTTTCCATACTTTCTCATCTAAAATAATTCTATATTTAATTTCAAACATATTTTCTCTCACCTGCCATATTTATTGTATCTCAGAATCCGAGGTAAACAAGACGAATAGCCCACAAAAAAAGCCTCTCCCCGGTTGAATTTCCGAGAAGAGGCCGCCTGTTCATTCATAAATCAGTTTCCCTGAGGCCCACCTTATATGAAGACTTACTAACTAACTACTGCCCACAGAGCCGGAACGTTAGCCGGTTCCCAGCCTGGCATAGCCGTGTGAGCCTGGATAGCTCTGTAGGTTTTCCCTTGATAAGTGACGAGAGCGTTGATTGGGTAGTTGGTATACGCAGCCCAGGCAGCTGCGCCGGTCCCTGGATCAGTAACGACGGTTACCGCGTTGCTCGCCGGCGATACGTTGCCTGCGGCATCTCTCGCTTTAACGGTAAAGGTGTAGGACGTTCCGCCCTGCAGGTTGCTAACGGTCGCACTCGTTCCCGTCACCGTAGCGGCAAGTGTCGAGCCGTTGTACACATCATATCCGGCTACGCCCGTATTGTCTGTGGATGCGCTCCACGACAAGGATGCACTGCTGGACGTCTGACTTGTCAACACGAGGTTGCCGGGAGCCGTCGGCGGCTGCGTATCCGTCGGGTTGGTCGACGTGCTGGTCGTCACCGTCACGGCACTGCTCGCCGGCGATACATTGCCGGCCGCATCCTTCGCTTTCACCGTGAAGGTGTAAGCTGTTCCGGGGCTCAGACCGCTGACGGTCGCGCTTGTGCCGGTTACGGATGCCGCCAGTACGGAGCCTCTATACACGTCATAGCCGGTCACGCCCACATTATCCGTCGACGCGTTCCATGACAAGGTTACGCTGCTCGAAGTTTTGCTTGTCGAGACCAGGTTCGCCGGTGCCGACGGCGCTTGTGTATCTTGAACAGGCGGAGGACTTCCGATGCCGACAGCGGCGTAAGCCGCTTTTACCGAGTTAACTTGTGCCGAGTTGGCACCGAACAGATCAGTGGCCGAGCTGATAGCCGCTTGACGCATGGCCGTAAAATTGGATGTGCTCGTTAAATAGTAAGTAAGCGCTTTATAAATAATCTTGGCAGCATCGTTTCGGCCGATACCGGTGACACTGACACCGCTGTGCGTACCGCCTTGAGCCAGCAGATAGAACGCTTTGTTGGGAATTCCGCTGTTTATATGCACGCCACCGTTATCGCTGGTACCCCGGTAAAGGTTACTGTAGTGATCCGGCTGTTTGAACAGCGTCGGGTTTTCCATCGAGCGCAGCGCATCGCCAGGTGTGTATGGTGTGTAGATATCATCCCCGATCAGCCAGTTCTTTCCTTGAATGCTGTTGCCGAAAACGTCGGAAATCGATTCATTGAGCGCTCCTGACTCTCCCTGATACACAAGCCCCGCCGAATGCTCGGTAATCCCGTGCGTCAGCTCATGCCCGATTACATCGAGATCGCCGGAGAAAGCGCGGAACGTCGAGCCGTCGCCGTCACCGTAAGCGATTTGCGCCCCGTTCCAGAAGGCGTTGTTATAGAGGCTGCCGTAGTGCACCGTCGACTTGATTGCCATGCCGTTGCCATCCAGGCTGTTCCGGTTAAAATTATTTTTAAAATAGTCATAAACGATTCCCGCATAAGCATGCGCATCGACAGCCGCCGGATCCGTCCATACATTGTCCGCATCCCTGAGCAGCGTACCCGGGAGCGATTGGGCATTGCCCGCCGTGTAGGTCACGATACCGCCGCCGCGCGTCGTATCCTGCAGCACGTACTGGGTGCCGCTTTGTGTTGTGGTGAACGTTTTGGTGTCACCGAGCACGCCGACGCCCGTACCGGTCGCATGGTCCAGCATGCCGTACTGGTTAACGATTCTCCCCGTAGCCGCATCGATAAAATACGTCTCACGCTGTGGAGAAGGCTCCAGCACATTCACTTCCGTGATGTATACCAGCACGTTCTGCCCTTTGACCGGATAGAAGTTCAGCTCCGCTTTCTGCTCCCGCTGCTGGGCACCCAGCTTGCCGATCCGTTTCTCCATATCCTTGTTCGCGATCGCGACCGCCTTCTCCGCACTGATCTTCGGCGCGACATTCGTGAGCGACTGCTGTCCGTTGTCGGCAACCGTACTGCCCAGATACGCCGAGACATTGCCCTCCTTGTCAAAATGCAGCGTCTGATCCGTGCCGAACACCGGAACTCCCTGGATATACTGCTTCAGACGCACGTGCTGAGTTCCTGTTTCGGCGTCCGTCGCCTGATCCGTAATCCGGATACTCCGCTCCGCATCGCCCGTCAGATTCAGAAGCCCCTTCTTGGCGTTCAAGTAGGCCCACACTTTCGCTTCCAGCGATGCTCCCTGCGGTGCAATCCACTTCTCACCGATAAAACGCGGGGCGGCCAAATCACTCTGCGGGCCCGAACCGGAATTGCCGTCGGCTGCGCCAACAGGAATTGCGGACAATGCCATCATCGTACTTAGTACAATCACGGTTAATTTCTTTTTCACTAATCATTCATCTCCCGTCATTTTTTGTTTACAGGCTTTATACCACTAAATGATAACGCTTTCAAAAATCTCCCCTTTCAAAAATCCCTTTATATTAAATCTCTATGATAGTTGAGCCGGATGCACGCATCGAATGGTACATAACAACCTTTAAATCTCTAATCACAACGAATGTAACGTAGTGGTAAATTTGTAATTAAATTGTTATTATTTACAATTCGATCATACTATCGGTTATCTGCGTTTGTCAATTGACCAGCGGTTAAATTAAAGGGAGAAAATTATATACTAAAGGGGGATTAATCTATAAAGGGAGTGTTGTCATAAACCGCAAAGATAGACAATGACAGTAAAATCTTCTAAAAAATTTATTTGCTGTTACCCCTATTCTTTCTTTGATCAGGCGTTTCATATTTTTCCAGTAAACTTCCCCAATAATTTCATTGGTATTTACCTGAAATGTTTTCCCAACTTCCATGAAGGGGGGCACTTTAACAAATCTAAATTTTACGCTATTTCGTATTTAGTTATCACTTTTAGCATCGGAACTTTCAACAAATCCAAGCGTCAAAATCCGAATTGACCCGAAAAAAACATATACAGTAGACAAGCACAAAATATTATGGATATAACACCGGATATTCTAATATTAATCAGGTATAATTTTAGAGGTCTTTCTTCCCTTTTCGAACTACCTTTTGTGTATATAAAAGAAAAGTCAGGATTAATAATACTGACAATACCCCAACTTATTACTGGAAGAACGAATAGTGCAAATAATAGTTTGTCACCCATCTTAACCTCCTATTGATTTTTTTTTTAACCCAGGCGTTCACAAGCGGTTTTTTAAATGGCAAGGTTACTAAAATAGTAACTCACGGATTGAATCATTTGAATGCACTACACTTACAGATATATCTTTTCCTTTAAATATAAATTAAATCCAGGTATAAAATGACTTTCTCTCGCCATATTTATTGTATCTCAGAATCAGAGGTAAGCAAGAAGAGAAGCCCGCAAAAAACGGCCTCTCCCCGATTGAATTTCTGAGAAGAGGCCGCCTTTTTAATTCAATGAATATATGAGAAATTCGCTAACTAACTACTGCCCTTACTTATTTTAATAAACAACTCTAATAGAGCAAGCGCTTGATCTTTGTTCATTTTAATTTCCGGGTCTCCACCAGTCGTTAATGAGACCCCGAAAATAATATAACTTTTGAATAAGTTTATTATAATTATTCCTTGTTTTGTTGGTGATGAATTATTCAAACGAATTATATCCACACAATATCTCTCTTGAGGCATTTCCTCATTGCAAATCATCCTATGAGCCCTTTTTAAAATATCAATTAACTTAGCAAATTCCAAAGTATTTAATTCTATTTCTGCCTCCATTCCATACTCATGTGTTTGTAATAAACTTAAAAGAACGATGTTATCATAGGTTGACATAGATAATTTTCCAGAACCTTCGTTGAGCTCAGAGTCAATATTGATCCATTCAATCCCGGTTTGTTTTTTATTCACGCATATTTCCCTCCTATTCACTTTGTGGGCATCGCGGTGGACAGAAGAAGAATTTTATGTTGGATTTTGCGGACAAGTTCCATCTGATAGCGCGTTTCGTTTCTTCCTTGCATCATCCCTTTACTAATTGACCTTGAAGAAAATTTTAATGTTTATTAATCTCATTGTTCATAATTACGAACGGGGTCAGCTCTTCATATTATTAGAACTTTAATTAATTTTCACCGAAAATCCGACCGATGTAGGTTTGTAAATGTCCTATAAAATTACTTTGAGATGAGTTTATTGGTTTTCGATACGACATCTCAGCTTCTGCTCTTTTATAAAATGCAAATAGCATACTTGTAAGACTCTTAGGTATTCTATTTTCATCCTTCAGTATGGACTGCATTTCTTCCAAAATGGAGTACACTCTTTGCATTGCTTCTTCTGTTAAATCTTTCTTAGTTAACAAGATTATACTTACTTCAAAAATTATCTCTTCTAGCCTTACCATTATTTCATTATAAGGTTCTTCTTGCTTGTTATTTAACATATCCTGTTATAGCTCCTTGTGGTATAAATTGAGATATTGATATTTCTTGTGACCATACCCCTCTATTATTTGGGTTAACGAGATTAGGTTTGCTCTCTCCTCCCAGTGTCCGCTCTGCGTATCGACTGCGTTGAGTCTGCTTTGCCCATCGAACTGGTAGTTCGTGACCACACCGAAAAGATCTGTCATTTGGGTTCGTCTGCCCTGCGGGTCATACACTTAATTCAAGGTGAGTTCATTCAGGTAGGTGACTTTAATTAAGCCAGCTCGTTGCCGGATCTACATATAGGCGGATTCCCAGCCGCATCCTGTGGAAAAACACAATGATGTCCTTATCCTGTAGAAGCTTGACGTTATTACCGTAAAGAAATTTAGGAATAGAGACTTGAACAATTAAACTTTGACTCCATTCCTGGTAGGTGATATATGGAATCTTCTCATCATGCAGAACAAACGAACGTCTGCGTAACCCCATTTCTTCATCCAAATAAGTTTTAATAATGGGCTTTAAGCTATTCCAATTTTCAAAAGCAATAGAAACGTAACTGGCTTTCATGACTATCGTATCGAACATTCAATTCCCCCTTGAGTTAAATAGATTCTAAAATTTTAGATGAGATTAGACATGTTATAAGAATGTTTGCTAACATCCACCTCATTTACGGACATTAGCCCCTGAATTTGTGCTTTTCCAGAAAGGCATAAAATTCTTTGTAGGTTTCACTTTCTTCCCCAACATTCCAGAAGACAGAGTCAAAATCCGATTTGTGCTTATCATTGAGATAGTAAAAAACCATGTCCAGCAGTTCAAGTGACCTCGATTCATTTTGTTGGACAATAGCAGCGAATTCTTCTAACAAGTTTATTCTACTGTTCCCCATGTTATTTTCCTCAATCAACGTTTCATATTTCTCAAGTAAACTCACTTTTTCATGTTCATGTTCAAGAAACCTGATAAATCCCTCATTTTCGCTTACGGTTTCGGTGAACCAAATTTCTTCTCCTGTTTCTGAATCAATATGGAGGGATTGAACGCTTTCAAATTGATCCGTTACCGTAAAATAGATTTGTTGGATAGATAATTGTTCTGATTTCTTTAGTTCTTTATTGAATAATGGCTCAGGTATTTGAGGAAAGATTTTTTTCAAGTCCTGGATACGAACAGCAGGGATCTCCTTGTTTTTAAGCCACATAGAAATGTTCGCTCGATTAATTTGAAGCTTATTTGCTAAATCCGCATTCGACATATGATAGGTTTCCAGAATGTATTTAAGACCAAACATAACCCAACTCCTTAACTTTGTTAAATCTACTATAATCGTTTAACATTGTTAAGTCAAGATAAAAACCCACATTGTATAAATCACAATGTGGGTTTTTAAATGAAAACTAAACTTTTTGAGAGAAACATATTTCTCAAAGTCTTGGAAAAAGATTCTCATCACATCTAGATGAATTTTTTCTAAAACAATCCGGTCTAGGTATGTTTACTTCGTTTTTAAAATCTTTTTGGCAATATAAAATGAATCTTCTGTTTTAATAAAATAGCCTTTAAACTTAGTATCGAAGATATCGTTTATTTTTTCACCAAGATCACTGAATGTAATGTCTTCATGTTTCTGAAGGTAGTCATTAATCAACTGAACTTCTACTGTATATTCATCATCAAGTAATGGCTCAATTTTGATTGGATTCCATTCATTAATTATTTCTTTAATTTCATTTAAATTTTTGTCCACTTTTATCCTCCTCATTTACCAAATAAAATCTTTGTAAGTTCTCTATATCCAGCATCATAGTTAGTTTTAGGTATAACGGTGATTAATTTACCATCCTTTGCTACGACGGCGGCTCCCTCTCTAGAAAAGAAAAGATATTTGCTACCATTATTTTGTGAAAATACTCTTCCATTAGCTACATAAGAATTAACCATCGATTGGGTTGCACCTCTTTCAGCCATTCTTTCCCCAGCGTGTCCCATTGACTTTGCCCAATCGACCTTTAGATTCGGATTTTTCACTAGAGTCCCAAATTTACCAATAGTTTCACCCGTTTTCGCAATACCTGCAACATAATACTTGATACCAGGAGCACCATGACCAACATAATCCCAGGAAGCATCAACAATTTCTTTCATACCATGTAGTATGGGAGAGTTTTGTCTCGAGATTAAAAGAACCAATTCTTTTGAGAGCATGTCATCTGAGCTTTGCATAATATTATCATTAGCTATTCCCGATCTTCTCATTTGATTTCTCAATTTTTCAGCTTCTGCAGCCAATAATCTCTTTTCTTAGGGTTAGCATGCCACTGTTGTTTCATCTCGTTAATAGTCCAATTAGCTGTAATGCTAGTGTCCCATCGTAATGAGTTTATATCAAAACCCCCACTACCTGTAGACATTTCAGCATGACCACTCGGATCAACATACTTCATAGGATTATTACTCACATACGTATACAAGTTCAAACTCAGCGGATTATCCAACTGCCCTTCATACGTATCCTAAATTATAAAACATTCCTTCCAAGAACCCAGTACAACCCGTTTCAACTTTCCTGCCCTGAGCAAGTTTTGTTTTGAAGTCATTATGCCTTGTATTTCTTAACTGTCCTAGCTTCCTAGATATCGTTAAGTAATTGCACAGAAAAAAAGCCTATTCCTACTCAGGGTTGACGTTGAAATAAGCTTTCGAAATTTTACTAAACATTATTTATTTTTATGTTACAAGTAAATCAATTCCATCTCTCGAGTCTTGCTATCTTTTCAATTGATCCCGAGTATTTATCGAAGTGACCCTTATTGTTCATATTAAGGATACCCTCAATCAACACGTACTTCCCATTTAATTTATCTAATACTTTTTGTGTAACATTTAGTTGATCGTAATTCAATTTCAACCAAACAGCATTCTTAGTAATACTATTTTTATAATCCTCCTTTGATAAATACAGTGCATTACTCTCAAATGCTATATTGGCAACACCAACTACTCTGATTAATTCACCATCATATTTCTCGGGATTAGAAATTAAATTTATTATTGAAACTTCAGTAATATTTTGATTAACTTCTTCAAAACTTTGGCCCACTACTATCTCTTCCTTTTCTTGATCCATCATATACACGAGAAGGATCACTAACAAAATTGAACATACTAACATAATAATTTTTACTTGTTGGTATCTAGAATGTAACATAAACTACCTCTTTCTTTAAAAATATCTCAACTAGATTCAATTTAAAATCACGGATAATTGGGGTCGCTTGGCATTTTTTTAGAAATAGTAGAGGTCTTAGAATTTAATGAATTATATAATTTCAGGTACCCTCCTGGTGTTGTAAGATATAAAAGTGATTTTAATGTATCCGCTATTCCTTTATCTCCAGTTTTCCCAGAAAAATTCTCATTATTATATCTAGCATCATAGGCTCCATGCGAATGTATAATTGCTGCTAAATTTTTACCATTAGGAGGTGTAGGAACAGAAACAGAATCATTATCTCCTATCAGTGGATTTGTAAACTTAAAATTACCACCGTCTGCATATACTGCCGAGGCATACTCTAAATTATCATTTATAGATAATGAATTATATTTAAACCCCCATGCCATTGCGGCGTGATCCACACTTTTAAATGAATCTCCAACTTGATGCGTTGCTTGCGTTTGACTTAAACCGAAATCATCTTCTAACACATCACTGTCAATAACACTTACACCATTAGTAATATATAAGGCAAAATCATTTTTACCGATAGAATATTCTTTAGTAGCCCCGTTGATTGTTGCTGAAATCTTTTGTTCCCAGCTTCCAAAACCCAGGAAACTTTTCTCAGAATATTTAACACTTCCCCCATTTTTTTCAACAATATAGCGTAACATTACCTCCACATGCCCACTAGGATCAACAAACTTCAGAGGATTATTTTTAACATACGTATACAAATTCAAGCTCAGCGGATTGTCGAGTTGCCCTTCATACGTATCCTAATTTATAAAGCGCTCCGTGCAAAATAAAAAGACAGGGTCTGCTCCCCGCCTTAGCTAGTCTGACTTTTGATGTTGGTGT
>NZ_LMXH01000001.1:313145-314083 GCF_001541095.1 Paenibacillus sp. FJAT-26967 | reverse complement strand
TGCCCTTCATACGTATCCTAATTTATAAAGCGCTCCGTGCAAAATAAAAAGACAGGGTCTGCTCCCCGCCTTAGCTAGTCTGACTTTTGATGTTGGTGTCGTAGGGCTTCGATGTAAACGGTTTGGTGATCTGCGGAGATGGAATAATAGACTTTGTAGCGATCTATAAATATGCGGTATGTACCTGCCCACGAAGGCTCGTTTGTCGGCATTGCGGTGGACAGAAGAAGAATCTTATGTTGGATTTTGCGGACAAGTTCAATCTGATAGCGTTTCGTCTCTTCCCGCGTGTAGTGTTGACTCTGGATTTGCTTTAAACTATCCCTGGCTGCTTGGGTCCATTGGATGTTCATAGGTCGCCCTTTTCGATGGCCTCCAGGATTTCTTCGGTTGTATAAGTCTTGTTGCCTGCGATGTCCATTTTGGCCTGTTTAATCAGCATTTTCAATTCCTCGTCGCTCTCAATTTCCTCTTGGACGATGTTATGCAGCGGCTTCACTAAGTAGTGCTTTCCCTCGATATCTACAATGGTGGAGTCATCCTCCTGTACCCATGTCTTAAATAATTCGGCATGCAAGCCTTCAAGCTTTCTGAGCATTTGAAATCCTCCCTGCCTGATATAGATATCCATTAGTATACCACCTCCCTAAAGTTCTTGATACGTACGCTTCTGTCTGTCATGCTGCTTATCCAGCTTGCAAATTAGCTGAAGGAGGCATGATGTATTCGCTTTTATTTTTCATGAGTGAATAGATGATATTGGTTAGCTTTCGCATTAGGCAAACCAGTGCCTGGATTTTGGTCTTTCCTTCTGATTGTTTCCGCTGGTAATAGGCATAGAATTGGGGATGGTTCGGCTGCTTGCTTCCTCTCTTCACCCCGATCTGCCGACAGGCAAGCTGGTAGAAAAGCTGATGCAATTGCCTGTTTCCTTGTCC
>NZ_LMXH01000001.1:306014-312415 GCF_001541095.1 Paenibacillus sp. FJAT-26967 | reverse complement strand
GAATTGGGGATGGTTCGGCTGCTTGCTTCCTCTCTTCACCCCGATCTGCCGACAGGCAAGCTGGTAGAAAAGCTGATGCAATTGCCTGTTTCCTTGTCCACACTTGTGATTGGTATGTTTATCTCCTGAGCCGATTACAACAGGAGCAATACCTGCGTAGCGGGCTAATTTGTCACTGCTGCTAAATCGTGAAATGGCCCCAATCTCCGCAATGAAGTTAGCTGCCGTTACCGTGTCAATGCCATACATAGTTTCTAGCCTATAGCCTGTTTGTGGAAGCAGCATTGCTAACCTTTGTTCATGAGATTCCAATTCGTTCTTACATGACTGGATTCGCCTAATGGTGCTTTGGATGATGCAATCTCGTTCTTCCTGATAGTCTCGTTTGGTTGCTCCATCCGAAAGAATCAGTTTCAAGATTTTTTCTGCCGTTTTGAAGGAACAAGCGTAGTTACTCGGCTTTAGCAGGAATAACCTTAATTCTTCTACCGAGATTCCAATTACATGATGAGGAGCCGGATATCGCTCGAAAAATGCAAGGGCCGTTTTCCCATCTATCTGGCTGAAAAATTTCTTGTAACTTGGATAATGATGTGAGATTTGTACATGAAATTGATTTAACAGTGTGATATGTTCACGGACAATTGAATTTCTTGATGTAACCAATTGGCTAATCGCCCAGTAGTGGTCGATAGGATTGGCATCCGGCAACTTCTCCAATTGATCAACCAGCACATAGCCCACGCACTCAGCATCCCAGGAATCAGACTTATGAATAATGGGATTTGCTTTTCTTATTGCGCTTGCCAGAGAAGGATTAACCTCTTTCACCTCTTGTTTGTAATCCACCAGGAAAGCGGCTAGCGATCTTCCATAGCCCCCCGTGTCCTCTAACCCGTAAACGATCCCCTTACCCTTGGAGTACTTACTGGCTGCTTTTATTAATTCAGGAAACGCACTGGGCCGATTATCAAATTTGATTTCGCCTAATTTACGTTTGAATCCGTTCAAAAAAACGGCGGTATGATGCCTTTTATGTAAATCCACACCTACAAAAATATGATTCAGTCTTCTTTCTTCAAACGCATCCTCTTCTAGTAAATAGTTCAGTCTTCTATTCCTCCTATAGTTTGTTGTTACCCATGAAAAGGTATAATAAAGAGAAGGCTTGCACCCTCATTTCAAGCAGTCTGTGCTGCATTTATACGCAAGCAATACCTTTCACTTTATAAAAGCTTTCCACTGTGTAACCATTATTTAATGTTGCCTTGCTTGGGTAAATCGGACATGGAGCAGTTCAGTCTGTAGATCCATTCCAATGGCGTGTATGGCGAGCACAATCTCTTCCTGCATGAGTTTAAAAGTGCTATCTTCATATTGCCTGATGACCTCAAATACCGCCATCTGACAAGCTTCTATCGTTTCAATTTGTTTCCTCAATCTCTGCTCTTCCATAATTAACGATTCGTCCATAGCCATTAAAGAATCGCTGGATGCTTACCGACAGCTTCGATATAAGCATATTGATAGATTCCACTATAGAAATCTCTTCGATCCAAAATACGCTTCACTTGTACCTTGGTAAAAAGTTTGCCTTCATGAGTTTTGTAATTGTCAAGGTTCAGTTGCTCGGCTATAGATGCCAAACTTACAGACGGATTCTTATCTTTTAATGCAAATACACGCTGTACAATCGCGGCTTGCCGTTCATCAATCTCTAGAATTTTCGAGCCTTTCGTCGCCTTATAACCGAAAGTTGCCCGTCCTCCTGCATACCCGCCTTCCTTTGCCTTCCTGTTTCTTCCCTTGCCAAGTTTCATAGCAATCTCTAAGCGCTGGTAGGCATCCAGTAGCTCTATTAATCCGTTAATTAAGAAATCCGATGGGTCCTTTTTATAAATGCTGTAGGTAGGCTGTTCAATAGATTTTACATCGACACTAAATTTCTTGAATTCTCTATGTATCAATACTTTGACGATATCGCTTCTCCATAAGCGGTTTGTATTCAAAACAACTACATGATGAATGCTCTGAGTGGAAAGAAAGGAGAGCATATCTTGAAATCCTTCCCGATCTACTTCGAATGCACTTTCGTCTACTTTAGCACCGCTAATTCCTTCGTCAGAAAATACATGCAGCAGCTCCCAACCTTGCTCCCGACAAAATGATTCGATTTCATCTTGCTGATAAGACAAACTGTAACCATCTTTAGCCTGACCTGATGTTGAGACTCTTAAATAGCCGATAACTTTCATTGAATTACTCCTCCGTTACAGAAATTTTAATTACCGTTACCCTTTAGAGTTTAAACTCTTAAGAGTTATACTTCTGTAAGTTATTATATTACTTTTAAGAGTATAGTTCAATGCTTTTCTACTTGTTATATGCTATATTGAAGAATATAAATAGGATGACGCTTAACAGGAATCAGTACGGAGGTTTACAATGATTATTAAAATTCGTCTAAGAGAAATCCTTGCTGAACGAGGTATTTCACAAAGGCAGTTTGCACTATCCATGAATATGCGAGTAGCAACCATCAATCACCTTTGTTCTGAACAGGTAGATCGTGTGTACATTCGGACATTGGAGCAAATCTGCGAGGCACTGCAAATTGATATCAGTGAATTAATCGTTTCCCAGCAAGAGGAATAAAGTCCTACCGCCTTCCCCCTAACCTATCCCTATTTCCAGAAGAGCTTAGGGGACCAAGGTGAACTAGATTTGTTTACTTGATGTAAATCCCCCCCCTGATAATAGAGACCATTTTAAAGCTCTTTATCGAGAAAAGTGGTGCTTATCTCCTTGTTTCATTCTTTTCTTCTCTATAACTCGTCATTCCTCCCATTTTACAATCCATCGTCGTTGGTATCGCAAAAGCTTATTCTTGCTGGATTTTTACCTTTTTTTCGTCCGATTTGTATCGCTATCGCATCGTAACAAAACGATCCGGGCAAACCACTTCTTAACCCAATTTGGCATAATCTATATGTAATTCAAGCTTCTCTTGTTTCCTTGGAAGAGGAATGCCCTTGACTAAATTTTTCCGATTGGCATATGTAGCGGCTGTATAAAATTGTTTTAATACGCCTTCTGGCAGCTTTTGATGAAGCACTTGGAAACCAAGCACAGTCTCTATCTGAGAAATTTTGTACGACTGCGATTTTAACCAAGCAAGATTAATCCCATCTGCCTCATTCGGGAAAATGATTTGCTTCATAACTTTTCGGGTTATCTCCGTAAAAACATCGATCTTTAGAAGATCAATTACTCGCTTACGTCTCGAAAACTTTGTCCAATCATGATGACTTGGACGTATCTCCATCCGAAGCAGCCCATCCGCTTGCTCTATGATCTCTTTACTTTCTTTTCCATGTACAACTTCTTTTTGTTTATTGTAAAAAATAATCTGGCTGCTCTTGTTTTTAAAAGCTACCGTCTCCAAATACCCCGTAACCACAGTCTTCTTGAATGAAAGTTGAAGCCTACTTAATCGGTTTAAATAGTCGTCGATTTGTCCATCTACTGCAAAATTCCAGCAGACATCCAGCCTGTTATGATATAAATACCAATCTTCAGGCCGAAGAGGTACCCCGAATAATTCGAATAACCTCTCGTGTAAACGTTGGAAAAATACAGAGATGTCTTTCTCATGCAGAAGCATGACGTTGTTACCATAAAGAAATTTAGGAATAGAGACTTGAACAATTAAGCTTTGACTCCATTCCTTGTAGGTGATATAGGGAATCTTCTCATCATGCAGAACAAACGAACGTCTGCGTAATCCCATTTCTTCATCCAAATAAGTTTTAATAATGGGCTTTAAGCTATTCCAATTTTCAAAAGCTATAGAAACGTAACTGGCTTTCATGACTATCGTATCGAACATTCAATTCCCCCTTGAGTTAAATAACTTCTAAAATTTTAGATGAGATTAGACATGTTATAAGAATGCTTGCTAACATCCACCTCTTTTACGGACATTAGCCGATGAATTTATGCTTTTCCAGAAAGCTGTGAAATTCTTTATAGGATTCACTTTGCTCCCCAACATTCCAAAATACAGGATCAAAATCGGACTTGTGCTTATCTTGGAGATAGTAAAAAACCATGTCCAGCAGTTCAAGTGACCTTGATTCATTTCGCTGGACAATAGCAGCGAATTCTTCTAACAAGTTTATTCTGCTGTTCCCCGTGTCATTGTCCTCGATCAACGTTTCATATTTTTCCAGTAAGCTAACTTTTTCATGTTCATGTTCAAGAAACCTGATAAATCCCTCATTTTCGCTTACGGTTTCGGTGAACCAAATTTCTTGCCCTGTTTCTGAATCAATATGGAGAGATTGAACCGACTCAAACTGATCCGTTACAGTAAAATAGATTTGTTGGATAGACAATTGCTCCGATTTTTTTAGTTCTTTGTTGAATAATGGCTCTGGGATTTGAGGAAAGATTTTTTTCAATTCCTGGATACGAACAGCAGGAATCTCCTTGTTTTTAAGCCACATAGAAATATTCGCTCGATTAATCCCAAGCTTATTTGCTAAATCCGCATTCGACATATGATAGGTTTCCAGAATGTATTTAAGACCAAACATAACCCAACTCCTTAACTTTGTTAAATTAACTATAACCATTTAACATTGTTAAGTCAAGTGGTTTGAATTAAAATACCCACAAACGAAAACCTTCGCTTGTGGGTATCCCGTATAAATTATGCGGTTGTTGAAAGTACTCAGTGTATACCTGGGCCTATCTTTCTGCTTTATTTATTAATTAAATTCCAAATTAATAGGGGAACAATGATAAAAAATGAGAAACGCCAATTAATCGTATTATGAAACAAATGGTAGTTACTTTTCAACTCCTCGCAATGGCATCCCTACATAGTGCTTTCCCTCGATATTTAATTAATTGTTTAAATTAAGTTCTAAATTTGCTTTTTTGACAGCCTTATCTACATCAATGGATGTAAAATACACTCCTGGGTATTTCAAATGATCTTCTTCGAATCCAGAGTATCTAGCTGATACTACAGATATCTCTTTAAATAGAGTATATTCTATATCGGATAAATGTTCATTCAAATCATGATCAAAAGTTATATGAAATTCATTACAAAATGTTTCAGCATCAATTTGACTATTTTTATAAAGAAGTAATAACCAATACAAACGTTCCTTTGGGGTCCGATTCACACGCTAACCTCCTTCTATTTTTTAGATTGTAAAGGGCCTAATGAGTCTCTAGTATACATAAAGTGGAGAACAGTGTTTGTACTTTTATTATACAGAACTTCTAAATTATATTCTTTTTGATTTTTATACATAACAGTGTAGTACATTTTGGCTGAGGTTCCTTGTGGATCAGGCATCTCTTGTCCAAACCTAATAGCCGATTTTAATGTTTGGATTGGCACATACCTTCCAGCTTGTTCCATTCGTTTGGTTGTAGTTGTAGTAAAATTTAATTCTTTCTCAAATTTTTTCCCCACTCGAGCAGCATAAAATGAAGAAGCAAACTTAATTGTTGCAGCTTCACCTGGATAATCAAGAGCTGCCCCCACAAAATCTTCAATAAACGCTAAAAATGGATGTGCTTCCCTAGATATTCGGTATACATTTTCTCTTGAAATTGTATCGTCACTAGATTGCATTATCTCACTATTAGAATATCCTTTTTCCCTAAGGCCACTTCTTAAACTATCAGCTTGATTCCCCCAGTAATTCCTCTCACCTTGAGTAGTAGCCGCTTGCCACATCCATTTCATTTCATTGATCGTCCAGTTTGCAGCAATTTTCAAATTCCAAGGTATCCAACTTGTGTCAAATAAACTTCCACCACCACTATTATCAACAGCTTGCTGAGCATGCCCACTAGGATCAACAAATTTTAGAGGATTATTCTCCACATACGTATACAAATTCAAACTCAGCGGATTATCCAACTGCCCTTCATACGTATCCTCATTAATAAACCGCCCCATACTCGGATCGTACCAGCGGGCACGAAGGTACTGAAGCTTCACACTTTCATCCCAGTACTCCCCGCTATAAAGGAACGGATTGTCTACTCCTTTGAGTATTGTGGTTGGATTGCCCCATAGATCATAGGCGTACTGATTAACTACATTCCCGTTTGCATCTCTGAGTTCTACGACATCTCCATGTCCGTTATGAACATAGTACGCTTTACTGCCCGTTGCATCAACCCGGGCTACCAATTGATTCCCACGCAGGTAGCTGGCTTTATGAGCGGCCACCCCATTGGTAACTGTGCCTTCGGCAATCATCTGATCGCCATCATAATAATAACGGGTTGTAATTCCGTTCTCTGTCCGCTCTGTCAGCAGGTTATCGCCATTGTACTTGTAGTTCACATGGCTTGATCCGTCCAGCTGT
>NZ_LMXH01000001.1:0-305154 GCF_001541095.1 Paenibacillus sp. FJAT-26967 | reverse complement strand
GCGCGTCGTCTTTAATGGTAATGCGTGTAGGGTTACCGAAAGCATCATACGTATAACTCGTGTGGGCTTGCAGGGCACCTGCCGCATTGTTCTCTTTTACCCGTACTTCCTTGATTCCATTGGTCACCGGGTAACGTTCCAGTTCCATGTAGCTGTTTAACCCGCTCGTAGCCGGTGCCGTTACACTGCTGAGCAAATGGGTGGCTGCATCATACTGATACGTGCTCACCGTATTGGCGGGGTCCGTCTCTGTCAGCACATTCCCGTATTCATCATACGTACGCTGACTCACTTGTTCCGTCGAGCTGGAAGCACCCTGCACCGTCTTCGTGGTGGTTTTCGTTGGAGACGGCCAGCGGTTTGTCCGGTTGTACTCCATGGCCGTGGTCGTTTGCGTCACCCCGTCGTCTTGTTTGATCTGGGTGTTGTAGAAGACTTCCGGTGTATTGTCGTCGATATAGACTTTGTCGTAGCTATAGGTCGTTTGGGTTCTACCGTTGTTGATGGTGGTAGCGAAGGATGAATTGCTATTCTGAAACGATCCGCCGTCACCTGAGTAGGTATAATCGACGTGATTAGACTTATTCTCCGTGCCGTCGGCATAGGTGATCACATCTTCACGGGCTTTGACACGATTGACTGTTTCTTTTGCATAACTACCCAGTTTTCTAGAAAAAGGCTCATACGTATAGACAGTCTTAGCCATAGTCGGATGATGCACTTCTTTAAGCAAAGCGGAGTAGTTATTTTTCATCCGTTTTGCATTCACTAAATCAAAAGGCGTATTCTCAATCGAATAAATATAAGAAGTCTTTTTACCCAAAGGATCCGTTACTTGTGATAGTAGTTCCTTGTTTCCTTTCGGGTCCTTTATCTTGTCATATTTGACAGTCTTATCTCCCATCGTTACAGATACGGAGCTATTTTCATAGGCAATATTAATTTCATTCCCGATTGAATCTTTAATCTTAACTAATTGCCCTATTTTCTGATCATCCGTATTATTGTATTCAAATTGGATGGAATTCTGGTAGGCATCGGATATTTGAATTAATTCTCCATTAGTTGAGAAATATTGTTTTTGACCATTGAGATGCTTCAGCGCTTTTGTAGAAGTCTTATTCCCTACCCTAACGGAGATATCTTGAGTTAATTCAAGGTCTTTCCACGGATAACCGACTAGTATGTTCCCGTTTAATTCATAGGTAGCACCGCCGGATAAATGAATGGCTTGTTTATTCTTCTCTCTATTGTAGTCAATATAGGGAATATCCCAACTCCAGCCTTTGCCAATTGAGAATCTGTCTTCATTTCTAAGATCTTTAAGAATATTTCTATACCCCCATCTGTATGTGGGGTAATTTTGAAAAGTAGGATCCTTAATAACCTGCCCCGTCGTGTAAGCTTTGGTCATTAGATTCACACCATCTAACTGAACCGATTCTGTAGAAACAGGTCTACTATTGGGGTCATCCGGATTTACATAAGGCCATCCTTCGGCTAATGAATCTTTTACATCGTCATCAAACTCTTCAACAATAGATGGAATGGGATAAATCCAATATTTACTCTGCATGTGAAACTGAATAAATGAAACATATGAAGCATTAGAAAAACCAAATCTAGATGAATGGCCCTGACTGGTTTCTACTTGTTTATTGGCATATAGATAGAATAATCTTGTGTCTAATCCCGGATAATACCTTGTCTTATAACCTGAAGTATATTCAACATCTTTATCGTAATAAGATGTATTGGAACTGTCGTAGATCCGATTTAAAGAAAATCCTAAACCATTTCTACCCGGAAGCGTCATATCGGTTGTTTGTAATTGTAAAGAACCATTCATTACAGAAATATTCTCGTTCACAGCACTTGTAGAGAAAGGAGCATCCGTCTTAATATCTAAACGCTTCATTGCTAATTGATCATAACTTTGCGGGTAGCTGTTCGATGAAGTCAGACTTCTACCTTGCAATTCATAGGTATCGGATACAACAGTTTGTGAATTATCTTGTAATTCGAGCTCATGCTGTCCATACACTTGTGAACTAACTGTTTGTGGATCGAAATTAACTTCTGCTTTTTTCTTTTCGTAAGCCTCCAATGAATAGTCCAGCTTTTGAAGGTTTGTTTCAACATCTGGGTTTATTTTTTTAAGCGTTTCTTTGAAATCCTCGTTACCCGTTTGTAAGGCTGAATATATTTCTAGAAGCGTGTACCCTTTATTCAGCTCCTCAAGCAAAGTAATCTCCGAGATATGATAGCTGCGGCTAAGCCATTCTAGCGTTATAACTTCTTGATTATTAGAGGATGGACTGGCGGGTACTGTATCTGATGCACTGACTGCCCATGACTGTGTTAGGGGTGCTATCAGCTGTACAAATAAGCATAGTATGATTAACAATGATGTTTTGTTTTTCACTAAAAAGCCTCCTTATATTGGGTTGTAATTACTTTGAGTTGGCCTTAAGTTGTCGTCACTAGATCAATATCAGCCGTAAGTATAATGGATAACGGGCTGCTTGAAGCCGTGATTCCCCTCTGCGCTTGTGTTCTGGCTACGGGATGATATTCCCGTCAACTGACGTTTTCCTCAACGTTTTCTTTATTAGATTTCCATTGGGATCATATTGGTAATAGAGTATTTCCTTGTCGGATAGTCGCTGAAACTTTAATCTCCCATTAAGATCATAATAATATCTCGCATAATTTATATCTGGCAGATTTGATGTATAGGATACTATATTACTCGAAGCGGATACTTTCCCCGCATGATTAATTGCTTTAACAGTAAAAGAATTTATCTTAAATAGAAGAAATACATCTAACTGAACATTGTTTGTAAAGGTCTTCTCAATCAAATTATTGTTGTTATAGAGTTCATAATACTGCACGTCAATCTTATTGTTATGTTCCCATGTGAGTGAAACCGAATCGGCTGTTTCTTCTGCTATTGTTAACTCCGTTGGAGCGTCCGGAACTAGTCTATATATGAATGATTCACTAGGGGCTGATATATTCCCAGCTGCATCTTTGGCTCTTATTGTAAATACATTCGCTTCATTCAAAGTTTGTAAACTTACAGAGGCATAATAGGGAGTGGTAGTTAGAATGTAATCATTACCATTAAAAAGATCATATCTCGTAGGTCCGTTAGGATTAATGGATTCATTCCAAGTTAATTTAAGTACTGAATCCGTAACGCTATGAATTCTTAGATTTAAAGGAACTGAAGGAGGAGTCTTATCAATCCGAGCCGTTGAAGAGGCAATCTTGCTAGGATATCCTCCCTGATCAATGGCTTGTGCTTCAATTATCGTACTGCCTTCATTTGTAATGCTGACAGGTCCAGTATAAATGGCCCAGTTCCCCGTAGTTCCTGTTGATTGGTTGATTAATCTGTACTTCAGCTCTCTTGTGGAGGCGGGTGATGTGATGTTAACCGTAACAGGTTGATTGGTCCAGTTGTCATTTGATAATGAGATTACAGGTGCATCCGGAATCCCGTAAGTGATACTAGCTGAGAAAGAAGTGACAAATCCCGTAATCTCATTCCCATCTTCAACATAAACAGGTACCTCAGCTGTGGCATTATTGATATGCCACAGACCTGGCTTTTTGGCTCGGATATCATCTCCGCTAATCTTAAAAGTGTGTTGCCCGGTTAAAATATAGTTGTTAAATACAGTTACATTCGGACCGTTAAGGAAACTGTAAGTCATCATACCGCCGCGGGCGTTCGGATAATCCCCCCAATATCCCGAGGTTCTAATTTTGAATCCGGTTGTGGAAGTAAATGAAGCCTCAATGACTTCCAAAGAACTTATGGAAGGAAACTCTACAGATAATCCAATTCTAGGGCCTGCGGCTCTAGCTTCTTTCGTTACCGTTGTCGGATCGATGACCATCGGATACACGAGACCCTTATCATCCAAAATAATTTCTAGAACCTGACCTTCTTTAGTCGTGTTCAGCGAAACCTTCAGACGGTCATAACGAAGCTCCTCACTGGAGCTGTCTTTTACCCACATAGGCGGGATAGAGAATTGCAATTCTCCTTTCTTATCTAAGAAGTCCACGGAACCATCGCTGTTTAATTTACTCTGCACTCCACCTGTCTTAAGCTTAAAGCTATACTTTTTTGGGGCTTTCTCGTTTTTTAAATGCACAAGCATTTTCAGATCCGAAGGATTTACCATATAGATCAGATCCGCGTTGTCCCACGCGTCTGTGTATGTAATCGTATTATCTTTCGTGATACCGGTTACATTATGGCTATTTAGTGCTTCATACGTTACAAAATTGCTCTCGCTGGAGAACTTAATCGGCTGCTTACTTTTTTTATTAAATTTTACTTGGAATGAGTTTTCTTTTACTCCGAGTTCATACTCTTTATCCGTCGTATCTGCTTGAATGGAGGTATTGATTTCTTTCCATGTTTGTCCTTCTTTATAATGCAAAGGCTCATTGGACATTAGAGTGGTACGGGTATTATCTTTATTAAGAAAAGTTTTGCTGTTCGGTGTCCGGTCTTTTTCGATTTCCTTGCTGTGCTTTTTATCGCTTTTTTCCCTTGCGAGAAATGACTTGTTAGCGACTTGTTTCTCTACTAGATCATCGATCATCGTTTGTTTCTCAGTTAATTGTAAAGGGGCTGGTTTAGCTGTTGTCTGATCTTCAACTGCAGTTGATTCCTTAAAATTAACCTTCTCTGATGCACTGTTCGCATAATTCACGGTCGGAAAAAGATTCATCACTAAACACAATGAAATCATAAAACTGAGAAATAATTTGAACATTTTCTTTTGAATCTTCATACTTAAACCCTCCACTATAAATGATAGACATACTTGAATCTCCCTTCATTACTGCAAATTACAGAATTTTCTTAAACTACTGTATTAATACATATGTATTATCTTGTTTGTAAAATTGTTTTACAATAGAATGTTTTGATATAATTTAATTTATTATGTCGAAATTGATTAATTTCACGCAAAATTTATTTGGTTTTTACATAATTACAACATTTCTTTATTAAAGTTTATTTCGATCTAGAGAATACCTCTTCTGCAATTTAATAGATGACGGTTCAAACACATGGCAACTAATTACTAACCGGCAGGATCAGAAATACCACTTACAATTCAAGGTGTTTCTTGGGCAATGAGCTAACCTTGTTCTTCAATAAAGTCTGTCCCCATATAACGTTAGATTTAGTTAACTGTACTATCACACAAAAAAAATCGCCTGCCCCATTTCCGCCCCAAAGGGCCGAACAAGACAAGCGATTCCCCTACTGCTTACACCCTACACAAACTTCCCTGCCGCCATCACAGCACGGCCGTCCAGCTCCACACTCGGCTGCTTCACGACGCAGTCGATGTGAACACCTGCGGCGATGGTGCCGCCGAAGGTGTTGTTGCTGCCGAACGCCACGTGGATCGTGCCGTACACCTTCTCGTCCTCGAGGACGACACCGGTGATTCTCGCTTTATCGTTCGTGCCGATGCCGAACTCGCCGAGAAGACGGCCGTCCCCGTCTCCGAGGGTGCGCAGCAGCTGCCCGGCGGCTTCGCCTTCTGCGCTGACGATGCGTCCCTGCTGAATAGTCAGCAGCAGCGGAGCGTTCAGCTTGCCGATTCCGGCGACGGAACCGTCAATCAGAATCTGGCCCTCGGCCTTGCCTTCAACCGGAGCGATGTACGCTTCACCCGAAGGCAGGTTGCCGGATTCGCCGCGATTGACGTACATGCCCGTGCTCGGCACGCCGCTCCGGCCTGCGATCGGGAACGTGAGGACGTAGCCGTCCTTCTCGATCCGCACGTTCTGAGCCTCTGTGAGCAGCCCGGTGACCTGCAGGGTCAGCTCCTTCACCTTGGAATAGTCGGCCGTAATCGCGCCTTCCATGAACATGTCCTCGGTGATGCTCGGCATCGTAGCCACGCGCACACCGGCAGCAGCGGCCTGCTTGCGGGCCGCTGTATGCGTCAGCGAGTGTTTCGTGATGCAGACAGCGGCATCGGCGCCCAGCATCGCGCTGGCTACGGCAGCCGGAGGCTCTTCGCCTGAACGGCTTCTTTCCTGCATGACCATCAGCATGGATTCCGCGCCCAACAGCTTGCCCGCTTCGTAGAGCGATTCAGCCAGCTCTTTTTTATCATCGTCGGCCACGACCAGGAACACTTCTCCCTTTTTCAATCCCAGGCAGTCCCTCAGCAAGTTGCGGCTAATCTCAATTCTTTTGTGGCTCATATCCATTCATTCCTTTGTCTGTAAAAGTTCTGCTTCCATGTAAGTCTACTCTGCTTTTTTAATCCCGCAAAAAATCTCTCCGCAAGACGCATCCCACAGAATAAGTTGATACCATCTCTCTTCTCAAGCTTACTCCGCTTTCCTCCAAAGCTCAAATCATCTCCAAGGCTAGCTTAACCATCCGTGCATTGAATAAAATAACCGGGAGTCCCGTTGCGCCCTTCAGTACGCCTTTAAAAAACAGCTCCAGATTGCCGTTCGCCTGATTGAGCGCTTCCTGAGCGTTATTGCCGATTTTGGTTTCACGCGCCCCCTTGCGTAGCCTACTGCCGGCCGGATAAAGCCAAAAAAAAGATCTTTCAAGCCGCTGTATAAGCGCCTTGAAAGATCCGGGAATTACGGAGTTTTGATCCAGTCCAGATTAAAGCGTGTGAACAAAATTTCGCCGGATTCCCCTTCGTACAGCAGGCCGATGCTCTTGTCCGGGAGCACGGTTAGAGACGAGTAGGAGTAGCTGCCCGGTGTGATTACTTTGGAGTAAGCCCACGTGGAGCTTCCGTCCTCGCTTAGACGAACCGTGCCGTTGGTGCGGCTTCCCGTGCTCGCCGGATTCGAGAAGAGGACGCGGCGCTTGCCGTCTCCTAGATCAGGGAAGTTCACGGCCGAAAGCTGGCAATAAGGTTCAGGCAGCGCAGAGTCGAACGTCACATTATCGTCCCATGTGGCACCACCGTCACTGCTGGTCGCTACCGCCACGCGCTTCTGGGCGGACGTGTTGCGCATAAACATTTTGAGACCGCCGCCGGTAACCTCAATCACCGCATCTTCGGTGAGCTGGGCTGTGCTGACGTTAAGCGTCTGCGAATTCAGAACGGCTCCGTTTACGACACGGCCGTCGTTCGGAGATTCGCCCCTTTTCCAGGTTTTCCCGTGATCGTCGCTGTAAATGACCGCGCTGGACTGGTAGCCCCCGGTGTTCGTGTAATAGACCGGGAATACGAGCCGTCCCGCGTAAGGACCCGAACCGATGGCAATGCCGTTTCCGGGGCCTGTGCCCATAAATTTCATCCAGTCCGCTTTGACCTGTGCGTTAAGGTCGACCGGAGCGGACCAGGTCAGACCGTCATCGGTGCTCTGAATGATCTGAAGGTAAGACGTGCCATACTCGTGCAGGCTTTCCGGAGCGATGCCGGTCTTGAGATAAATATTGCCGGCATAAGTCGCGCCGTTGTACACGTCTCCGTTATCGCGTACCGTGTAAGTCGTCACCGCGCCCGCGCTGTTATAAACGGCTCCCCCTGCTCTCAGCGTATAGGCAGCTCCGGAGTTGTCCGTCAGTATCTTGTTGCCGTTGGCATCGAAGCCCGTCCCGGCCTTCGCCTGCCCGAATCCGTAACCGCCGGGGAAATGGTCGACCAGAGCGAAAAGCGTGCCCGTCGCCGGGTCCTGCATAAGCTCGGAGTCGATTACGGACGCCCCGTTGTATCCGGAGCCGGGATAGTCGATCAGCACCTGGATGCTGTTCCAGGTCTGTCCCCCGTCCGTGCTTCTGCGGATTGCGAAATTGATGTCGTTCGGGCTGTCCGCATTACCCGGAATCCGCTGGTCAATGCCCGCAATCAGCGTCCCCTTGCTCGTGGTGAACAGGGACGGAATGCGGTAGCCCGCCGATCCGAACATATTCGGACCGAAGAGCGCGGTTGGAACCGTTTTGAACGCATTGCCCGTTAAAGTCGCCGCCGAAACCGGCGCGCTCCATTCGCCCGTACCGCGGCTGTTGCGACCGCGAATCTTGTAGGTATGCGTGGAACCCGCCGCTAGCCCTGTGTGCAGGTATGGCGATGTTACTCCGCTGATAACGGTACCGTCCGCCTCCAGATCGTAACCGGTCGCTCCGGCAGAGTCGTTCCAGCTCACGTATATTTCCGATGACTTGGTCGCTTTGGCGGACAGCCCCCCCGGAGATGGAGGGGTACCGTCTCCGCCCGGCACGTAAACGCCGATTTCCGCAGCGGAAGCGAAGCCGCCTGTTCCTGCGAGCGCTTTCAACTTAACATAGCGGACGCCATTCGCCGCGACTACGGCTGCTTTAAGCGTTTTATCGTTGGCCCAGGTACCGGATACCGATTTGGTGAAAGCCGTTCCATCGGCACTCGTATAAATTTCGTAGCTCGTGATCGTACCGTTCGCCGAGCTATCCTGTCTGGGCAGATAGGTCAGTTTGGAGAGACTGTAAACCCCGCCGAGGTTCAGCGTAAGCTCTCGCGTCGTATCGGTACCGCTCCAGAGCGTGTGCCACATCGTGCCCGTGTTTCCATCCAGCGCTTTGACCGGCTCGTTGCCGGTCTGGAAGCTCGATGCGGATGCGGTCATCGCGTTTTGAGCAAGCGCTCGGTCCGTACTGACGGCAAGAGCTTCATCCGCGGACAGGGCTTTGTCGTAGAGCTGCACGAGAGCGATATCACCTGCATAGTACCACTGGCCTCCGCCGTTATCCCCATTTCGGCCGATCCACATGCCGTCCGGCGTTTTCACGTTCGGGAAGAAACTCGTCGATGCGTCCGTAACACTCAGCGCACCGTCGATATACATGGCAGTGCCTCCGCTTCCCACGGTCAGGACGACCGTATGCCAGTTTCCATCGTTGATAACGGAAGAAGCCGGAGCGTTAAGTTTCGTCGCGTAAACGCCGTTTTCACGATTTTCAAAATACAGGGAACCGCCGTTTATCGTCAGTGACATGTTGCTGGAAGGATCTTTCGTATCCGATAAACTGAAAATCGTTTTGACCGCCGCACCGCTTGATGTTCTTACCTTCGCGGCAATCGAACCTTGCGCAAGACCGGACACCCTTGAAATATCCGATGTGAGATCGGTGAAATCCGCCGTGCCGTTAAACGTTTTGTTTACGGGATAGTCCAGGACGGGCGCTGCCGGCAGAGCAGCCGAGGCAAGTCCCGCTGTCAGGCCGGAACCCAGAAGCCATAAAACCAATGCGAGCGATAACACTTGAACGACCGGCGAAAACAGTTTGTTTTCCTTCAATAAAACAACCTCCCGGGGTGTATGATTTTTAAAACTGTCTTCATTTTAGGCCCTGCCGGACATGCTTGAAATCCCTTACTTTTTACTTTAAGGGGTCTTGTTTTGACCTATTGACCTATTGAGAGGGATTCTTGACCTTTCGGCCGATACTTCTTCATGTATTTTCCATCCCGGTTACTTCCCCCCAATTTTATATCCGTGACTGGCACTCCGAGCGAAGAACAAGGAGGCAGCTTTCATCCCTTTACGGCCGATCCATTTCATAAAAGGGGCTGCCTCAAAAATGCACCGGAGAACGAATCCGTCGCAAACGTTGAACAAAAAGCCTTCATACCCACAGCTATGGGGTTTGAAGGCTTCTCTGCTGCTTGAAAGGCTATGAGGGATTCGTCCGCCTGAAACCCACGCTCCTCCGTCCTGACCGTCCCGGCCATCGTCGGCAGGCTCACCGTACGCAGCGCGCCGCCCCCACGCGTAACCCGAGTCACGCACTGAGCTTCGCGCCTCCGGTATTGACGCCGACGGCGGTATCGGAGGGTGCGATGCTCGCCGAGTTCGCAGTCATCACCGCCAAAGGCCCTCCTTAAGACAAGCGGCTGCCGATCGCATCCACATAGCGGGCGACAATCAGCTGCGGACGGGTAATCGCACTGCCCACGACTACATAGGATGCTCCGGTTTCCAGCGCCCGGGCCGCATCCGCGGGCGTCCAGATGCGCCCCTCGGCAATGACGGGCACCTTCGCACGGGAGCACAGCCCCCTCAGCAGCTCGAAGTCCGGCTCTTCCTGCTGGAGGCTGTAAGCGGTATAGCCCGAAAGAGTGGTCCCGATGAAGTCGACGCCCAGGCTTTCGGCTGCAAGCCCTTCTTCCAGCGTAGAAATATCCGCCATTACGAGCCTGCCCTTCGAATGAGCATACTCAATGAGCGGTTTTACCCGCTCCAGCCGGTCTTCCCGGCTAGTCACATCCAGCGCCACAATGTCGGCTCCCGCCTCCACGATGGCTTCCACTTCCTCCAGTGTCGGCGTGATAAATATGCCGGAGCCGGGAATATCCCGCTTGATGAGACCGATTACGGGCACATCCACCTCTTGTTTGATCGCCGCAATATCGTGGGCACCGTTGGTCCGGATGCCGATCGCGCCGGAACGTACGGCCGCCCTGGCCATTTTGGCCATGGTGTCGCCGCCGTGCAGCGGCTCGTCCTCCAAAGCCTGGCAGGATACGATCAGACCTCTGGCAAGAAAAATATCGTGTGTATTCATCTCATTCGCTCCTCTATTACCGTCTCCGTCACTGGCGCGTACTCCCCTGCCGTTGCTTGCGGGAAGCTTCCGCCCGGGCTATGCAGTCCAGTATTTTATCGTTCAGTGCCCCCACCCGCTCCATGTCCGTTTCACGTACCGGCAGCAGAGGCAGTCTCGGCTCGCCGGAGTCGAGTCCGCGCAGCTTCAAGACCGCTTTGCAAGCCCCGTACAGGGACGGGAACGTCAGCAGTTCGGCGATCAGCTCATTGACGGTAAACTGCCATTTCTGCGCTTCCGCCAGCTTGCCTTCCTGGAAGCAGTTCTCGATTTCGAGGAAAAGCTCCGGCATAACCCCGTACGTTCCGCCGATTCCGCCGTCCGCCCCGATACTCCGTCCCGCCAGATACTGCTCGTCCGGTCCGTTTAATACGAGAATGTCATCTCCGCCCGCCGCCTTGAATTGCTGAAGCTCGAACGTGCTTTCGGCGGAAATTTTCACCCCGATAATTTTGTCCTGCCGAATTAGCCGGGTCAAAAGCGTTTTAGACAAATGGAAGCCCGTCGTCTGCGGGATATGGTAAATGATAAAAGGTAGTAGCGTGCTGTCTACAATCGACTGCCAGTGATGCTCCACACTTGCCTCAGGCAGACGGTAATAGATGGCCGGGACGGCGGATACCGCATGTGCTCCCGCTTCCTCCGCATGCTTGGCAAGCGCAACGCTGTCACGCGTGGACGGCGCTCCGATATGGGCGATAACGGTGAGCTCCCGCCCGACTTCGGCAATGACTGCTTCCAGCATTTTTTTGCGCTCCTCTACCGATTGCAGCATACCTTCTCCAGAGCTGCCTCCGACGTACAACCCGCTGACGCCCGTGTTCGCGTAATGCCGGGCCAGCATGCGGGCCGCTTCCGTTGAAACTTCTCCCTGTTCATCGTAGCAGGAATACATGGCGATCGTAATGCCTTTGAAACGATCCAAATCTACCGTTCTCATTTGTGGATAACCTCCGTTTATACAAGCGAATATAATGGATATTTTCACCTAAAATGCGCAAATAGATGTTTTTTATTTGATATTTGTTGCCCGCCAACCACTCAGAACGGCGATCGCTGACTATCCTTTTACGGCGCCCATCGTAATTCCCTGGGTAAACGATTTTTGGAACAGGAGAAAAATCGCGATCATCGGTACCGACGCAAGAGCCGCTCCCGCCATCATCACCCCGTAGTTCGTCGTATACTCGCCCTGCATCGTCGCGATTCCAAGCGGGAGAGTCATCATCGAAGTGGAGCGTGTCATGATGAGCTGGCTGAAATAATCGTTCCACGAAGCGATAAACGTAAAAATAGCCAAGGCGCCGAGCGCCGGTTTAAGCAGCGGTAAAATAATCGTGGCGAACAGTCTGATCTCCGAGCAGCCGTCCATTTTCGCCGCTTCCATCAATTCGCCCGGAATCGTTTGCGCAAACTGCTTCATGAGGAAGACGCCGAACGGCCAGCCGATTGCAGGCAGGATCAGGCCCCAGTACGTATTCACCCAGCCGAAGTCAGCCAGCATGGTGAACAAGGGAACGAGAATCACCTGCTTGGGCAGCGCCATTGCAGCCACGAACAGCGTGAAAATCATTTTGCGGCCCGGAAACACTTTTTTCGCGAGCACATATCCGGCCAGCGATGAAACCATACAGACTGCGATCATTTCGCAAAAGGCGATCAGAAAGCTGTTGAACGTCCAGCGCCAGACCGGATTTTTGAACAAATCCGTCCAGTTCTGCAGGGTCGGTTTCAGGGGAAACCACTCCGGCGGAATCGCGGTCGCGACGGTCTGAACTTTAAACGCGCCGGTGATGATCCAATAGAACGGGAAAATAAAAAGCACAGTAGCCAGCAGCAGCAAGATGAAGGAGAATACTTTAACGGGCGATATCTCCTTCAGCCGGCTTTTTTTGCGGACCGCGCCAGCAGTCCCCGGACTCCTATCAAGTAAAGCGTTCATAAGTATCCCTCCTAGTACTCTACATCGCTGCCGAAGAATTTGAACTGGATGACCGAGATGATTCCGATCACGATCGCCAGCAAAATGCCCATCGCCGAAGCGATTCCGAAATTACCGAGCACAAACGCCTGTTCATAGACGCCGTACATAACGGTAGAGGTGCTGTAAACCGGACCGCCTGCGGTAAGCAGCTGAATGAGAGCGAAGCACTGGAACGTATTGATCGTCGTAATGACGATGATGTACAAATTCGTCGGCATCAGCATCGGCCAGATGATTTTGCGGAAAATCTGCCAAGGCGTGGCCCGGTCAATCTGAGCGGCTTCGATGTAAGAAGTCGGGATGTTGCCTAGGGACGCGACGTATAGAATAATCGGCTGCCCGACCGAAGTCGTGATAAGCACCGCAATAATCGCAAGCAGGGCGGTACGCGTATCCCCCAGCCAGAACACAGGCTCTGCTCCGGCCAGACCCGTCAGGTAGTTCAAAATCCCGTAGTTCGGATGATAAATCCAGCCCCAGACGACGGTGATGCTGACGACGGAAGATACGGCCGGCAGATAAAAGACCCCCCGGAAGAAAGAGCGGGAGAATTCTTTCATTTTGTAAATGTTCACCGCTACGAAAATCGAAAACACGATCACGATCGGAACCGCGATGACGACCAGCAGAAGCGTATTTCTCATCGATTTGAGAAACGTATCGTTTTTGAGCAAAGAGGCGTAATTATCCAGTCCGGTAAATTCGAAATGCCTCAGCGAATAATCAAAGAAGCTGATATATACTCCCTTGAACATCGGGTACGCCACAAAGAGCAGGAAAAACCCGAGCGCCGGCAGTAAAAACAGGTAACTCATCAGCCAATCGCGCCGCACCGCTTTCCTGGATTTGCGAACTGCTGCTTCCATCCCCTATCCCTTCTTTCTCTGTTGTTTAGTGAAAGGAGCGGAGTACACTCGCACCCCGCTCCCACGCTTTGCTTGTTTACTTGGCCTTGCTCTGCGACTTCGCTTTCGTAATCGCCTCATTGGCTTTGGAGGCGAAAGTGTCCAGCGCTTCTTTGGCCGTGGCTTGACCCGACAAAGCTTTCTGCAGTTCAGGGAACCAGAACGTGCGGATTTCGGCATATCCGTCCGCAATCGTCGGCGGATCGGTAATAAATTCACGGGCAAGCTCCGCGTATTTGTATTCCGAATTGTCGTACAGCCCCGTGACCGATGTACGTGCGGACAAGCCGCCCGTCTGGATAAGGTTTTTCTTTGCCGTCTCAGGATCGTTCGCGATGAAATCGATCAGCTTTTTGCCAGCTTCAATCTTAGCTTTATCCCCGTTGTTGAAAATAGCCATTCCGCCGAGATACGGTTCCAACTTGGGCTTAGAGCCGTCGAGTGTCGGGAACGGAAGCAGCACGTCATCGAACTTCACCTTCTTGTTCGGCTCGTTCTGAGCCTTCAGCACGGCGGAGTAGTTGATCGTAAACGCAAGCTTGCCTTGCAGGAACAGATCGTTCACGTCGGCTGCCGCAAGGGAAACCGCACCCGGAACGACAAGCTTGTCTTTGCTTCCTTTTACGATCCAGTCGAGAGCTTTGGCCGCATTGTCGGTGTTGATCGCGGCTTTGCTGTTGTCCTCACTCAAGAATCTGGATACGCCCATGTTGGCGATGTAAGCGCGCGTTCCCTGATCGCCCGCTGTGCTTTTCGCGTAGAAGCCCGACGGAATAATTTCCGGCGCTTTTTCTTTAACCGCTTGCAGCGCCTTCTCATATTCGGCCACCGTCCACGTACGGTCGGGACGATCAAGCGGGAGCAGATCCGTCGCGCCAATTTTATCGAACACGCTTTTGTTGACCGCCATCATGAAAGGAGCTGTGTTAACCGGATACATATAAATCTGATCCCCGACCATCGACTGCTTCCAGAGCGCCGGTGAAATGTCTTTCTTCACTTCTTCGGACACCATATCGTTTAGCGGAGCCAGCAAATTTTTCTTGCCCCAGTCGATAATGCGTCCCGGAGCGTCATAAATCACGTCGGGAGCGGTGTTGGAAGCAATCGCCACATTGAGCTTTTGCGGTCCGCCTTCGTACGTAATCATTTCCAGATTCACTTTGATATCGGGATACTTTTTATTAAAGGCAGCGATAATCTGCTTCTCGTACTTACCCACTTCACCGTCCAGCGGCTGGAAATTCGGGAAGTTCCACCAGGTAATCTCTACCGGTTTGGATGAAGACTGATTAGGTGAAGCGCTTTCATTTTGTTTAGTCTGATCACTGCCGCAAGCGGCCAGTTGTGTCCCGATCAGGGCAATGCTCGCTGCGGTCATGAGTCCTTTTTTCCAAGTTCTCATTTCTTATCCCCCTCTATAGTTGAAAATGAATCGCTTTCATTTCCTGTGTTAAGCATAGAACATATCGCGGCGCTGCATAATCCCTTAGATTTTACTTTCATGGGCGTATTTTGACCTGTTGGGATTTAAACCTGTCCTCTATGTCCGGTGTTTAGTATACTAGTTTTACATCTAACTATCAGCATGACAACACTTCCGGAGGACATCTATGTACAAATTGATGATTGTCGAAGACGAGCCTCTCATTCGCGCGGGGCTCAAACATTATTTTGCCTGGCAGGAACTTGGAGTCGAAACCATATTGGAAGCGGAAAACGGCAAACAAGGGTTCCACATAGCGCTTGGCGAACGGCCCGACATCGTCATTACGGACATCCGCATGCCGGAAATGGACGGCCTTCAAATGATCGAAGAACTGCGCTCCGAGCTCCCGGATACCGTTTTTATAATTTTAACGGGATATAACGATTTCGCCTACGCCCAGAAGGCCATACGGCTCGGGAGTGTTCACGCGTTCCTTCTCAAACCCTTGGAGTACGACGAAAGCCTGTCGATCTTGACGGAATGCCTGGACACACTGAAGCAGAGAAAAGCGGCGCGCGTCCAGCTAAATCTGCTCGAAACGCAGGCCCGGGAAACGATAAAGCTGAAGCGCAGCCAGCTTGTGAAGCTTCTCCTGGAGGAATCCGTTCCCGGAGAGGTCCCGCTATCCTCGTACGGACTGGACGGCGCATCGTATACATACCTGCCCTTTGTCGTCACGTGGTTTACGCAGCAGCCGCTGAGCTACCTGGCACGGGGACGTCTCAGAAACCAGGCGGAGAAGCTGGCGTCGGAGCTCATCCGCTGCTGCTACGACGATGCCGATCGGATCCAGGTCCTGACGTATTTTGATCACGCCAAAATGTATGCGCTTGCATTCCTGGAAGAGAGTACGAGTCCGTCCTTGACCGGGGCCGGAATTTCCGGCCCGGACGTCTCAAGGGCAAGCGGACTCTTCCGCCAGGCAGGCACCGATCAGGCCACTTTCTACGCGGCGCTCGGCCGCCACTCGTCTGACCCGGCCGCAGCGGGCTCTTCCCTCCGGCAGGCGGAGAAAGCGCTTTACTTGCGCTTTTTCCAGCCGGAGCGGCAGCTCTTGGAAGCAGGCAGGCTAGCCTCTCTTCCGGCGGATAGCGACTCAGACCCGCTCGTCCGGCTCAGCGGCCCGGACAAGGCCGAACTCGAGCGCGGCCTTGAGACCGGCGGCGCCGAGCCGATCAGGGAGCTTTTGGCGAGGCTTGCCCGGGAGAAACTGCTGGACACGCCGGGAGCCGCTTACGGCAGCCTGCTCGGCTTTCTGCAGGATATCGTGTCCGTCACGCTGCGCTTCGCCCACAAACACGATATTCCTGTCGAAGGCGTCTATAGCGACAAGCTCCTCAAGTTGAGCTGCGTGGACGATTTCCGGACGCTGGAGGGACTTCTGGACTGGATGAGCGGGTGGATGCTGCACCTAAGCAGCGTCTACCAAGAGTCATCGCAGACGAACGGTCCCGGCAACGGGATTATTTTCAAACAGATCGAAACTTATATCCGGCAGCATCTCGATCAAGATGTGACTTTGCAGATGGTGGCGGACCAATTTTTCTACAATCCTTCCTATCTCAGCCGGCTGTTCAAGCTCAAATTAAACAAAAATTATATGACGTTCGTATCCGAAATCCGTATTTCCCATGCGATGGACTGCCTGCAAAAGCCCGAGTATCTGGTGACGGAGGTCTGCCATCTGTGCGGGTATAAGAGCTACAAACATTTCGTTAAAACCTTCAAGAAGATTACCCGTCTGACACCGACCGATTACCGAAAACAAATAGGGTTGTGAGTGCCGTGAAGTTAAGAAAACCGAACGTGAAGTTTACCCGTATGAGGCATGTGAATCACCAGATTTTCCTGCTCATGATCTTGACCGTTACCCTGCCGCTTCTGATCATGTCGGGAATCATATATATGTTCTCCTTCAAAGCCGTGAAGACGGAGTATCAGACGAGCTCCAACCTGATCCTGAACAACCTTTCCTTTAATATCGACCAGTATTTGCAGAGTATCGAGAAAGGGACGCTCAACGCCCAACTCGACGCCCAGCTTCAGAACGCCCTGGAAAACTACACCTACCATCAGGAAGAAAACAGCCAAGATATGAAATTCCAGTACCGGAGCGTAATCGAAACGTTTATCAGCTCAATCGAAATGACGATCAAGAACGTGGACAGCATCCGCATTTATGCGGGAGACCGCGCCTTCTACTCCGCCGATTTTAACCGGGCCGATTATACCTCCGGTGATTTTACGAAAGAGCCGTGGTACATCCAGACCCTCCAGCATAACGGCGGGGTCGTGCTGTTCGGCACCCATCCCCCGTTTAACCGGACGAACGTGCACGAGCCCGTCATCTCCATCGCCCGGGTTATTAACAAGGTCGGAAGCAAGCAGCAGCTCGGCGTCATGCTGGTGGACATCCGCCTGGATTCGCTGCGGGAGATTTTGAAACTTTCGGAGACGAGCATGCGCAACTTTGTCATCATCGACAGCGACGGGGGAATCGTTTATTCCTCCGCCAACAACCAGATGGACCCAAGCAGCGTCTACAAGCTGGACACCGGAATAATCGAAACCGTTCTGAAAGAACGCACGGGCAGCTTTTACGCGCCTATTTCGGGCAAAAAATCGTACATTCATTTCCTCACGTCGCCTTATTCGGACTGGAAGGTCATTCAATCCATCGAGGAGAAAGAAATGACAAAGCCGGCCGGTTTGCTCGGCAACCTCATTCTGGGGCTGGCTCTCGCTTCGCTCGGAACTGCCGTACTGTTCATGATCCTGCTGTACAACCGCGTCACGAAGCCGATCATCAAGCTTACCCGCCAGGTTAAGCTCGTCGGCATGGGCCGCTTCGATGTGAATCTGAGCAGCAGGCGGCAGGATGAATTCGGGGTGCTTTATCAGGGAATTCATAAAATGGTGGAGGAACTCCAAAATTATATCGAACGTTCTTCCATGGCGAAAGCCCAGCAAAAAATCGCCCAATACGGAGCGCTGAAAAGCCAGATCAATCCCCATTTTCTCGCCAACGCCCTGGAAACGATTCAGATGAAAGCCGTTATCAACGGTCAGCGGGACATCTCGGAAATGGTAGGCATCCTCGGCAAGCTGTTCCGCATTCATATCCAGACCGGCAAAGAAACCGTTACTCTGCGGGAGGAGCTGGATCACATCCGCCTCTATGTCCGGGTTCAGCAGATGCGCTTCGGCGACAAAATCCGGTACGTCGAAAATCTCGACCCGGGAAGCGAATCCGCGGAAGTGATGCATTTCTCGCTCCAACCGCTGGTCGAGAATGCCATCGTCCACGGACTGGAACGCAAATCCGGTCCGGGGCTGCTCGAGATCGGCGCCACGCTCTCCGGTCAAGAACTGGTCATCACCGTCCGGGATGACGGGGCGGGCATGAGTGCCGAAGAGCTGGAGAAGCTGCGCGAGCGGCTGAAGCTGCCTTCGGACACGCTGGATCAGCGGCACATCGGGATCAAAAACGTACACGACCGCATCCACTTCTACTTCGGCGAAGCTTATGGTCTGACGGTGGACAGCACCGACGGAGAAGGTACGGCGGTCAGCATCCGGCTGCCGGGCGGAAAGTAAGCCGAAGGACAGCACCTTCTCAGCACCTATGCTTATGCGGCCTTCGTTTACAGACATAGGAACGCTCGTTTCCGAATATCATTACATAGCAGCGGTCACTTGTGCCCAGATCACAAGTGACCGCTGCTATTCTATTTACCTCCTATTGCAGCCTATCCCTTTCATGCTCCAGCCAAACTAGGACAGGCACCTATTTGTAAATTATTCGTAAAAAGAATCACACTCCCTTACTTACCGGTTCCCACGACTATGATTTTTTATGAAAAATTAATATTTTAAAGATTTTTACGACTTTAGACCTATAAACAGTCATTATTTCCGCAGAAATATCCGATAAAAAGAAAATAAGGATTTAATATTCTCTTTACCATCTCTATCTGGGAGTTGTTTTGAATGGGAACCACAGAGAAGACGAGTACACCTGACACCGATTCTGATTCTTTACGCTATTTTTTAAATCAAATGTCCATAATGACCGATAACAATCAATCGCTGCTTCCCTTTTATCAAACCTTGTTCCAGACTCTTTTTAATAATGCTCCAATCGGAATTTATATTCTGCAAGGGGAACACTACACCTATGTAAACAATTATTATTCCAAATTACTCGGATATACGGCACCGGAATTGACCGACGGAAGTGTATCGCTGGAGCAGATCATTCATCCGGATGATTTTGAGATGATCCAGCAAAGAATAAAGAGCCGGAGAGCAGGCGAACCGGCTGACGGGCAGTATGTACTGCGGAAGTTCCACAAGGACGGCAGTTTGATCTATACCGAAATTCACGCCTCGGCCGCGGAAATAGAAGGAAGAACCGTCTTATTCGGGAGCGTGATCGATATAACCGAGCGGGTGCTGACGCAGCAGAAGCTCCTGGAGAGCAACGAGCAGTACAAATCTCTCTTCTATAACAGCCCGGATGCCATCTTCTCCTTCGATGACGAAGGGAATTTTCTCAGTGCGAATCCCGCAAGTGAAGTAATCACCGGTTACACGACGGAAGAATTGCTGAACATGTCGTTTGCTCCCCTCATCCACCCCGAGGATCTGCCCGAAGCGATCAAGCATTTCGAAGATGCCAAGAACGGCATACCGAGCAGCGGGGATCTCGTGATCACCAAGAAGGACGGTACGCCTATTCACTTGAACGCCACCCACTTTCCTATGAAAGTAGGCGGTGTAATCACGGGTACATACGGACTGGCCAGAGATATTACCCAGCGGATTCTGTATGATCAGCAGATGGAACAATTCGCTTTCTATGATCCGCTTACGGGCCTGCCGAACCGGAAGCTGTTCGAGGACCGGCTGGGGCAGTTAATGAACTATTCCGAAGAAGACCGCAAACAATTTGCCGTCTTGTTCCTCGATCTGGACCGTTTCAAGCTCATTAACGATTCGTTAGGTCATCATTTGGGGGATGAGTTTCTCAAAATGGTGGCGGTACGGCTCTCGCAAGTGCTAAAACCGACAGATACGTTCAGCCGCCTGGCCGGCGATGAATTCACCATCCTTTTACCCGAAACATCCAGAGAAGAAGCCCAGCAGACTGCCGAAGCAATTATCGACCTGCTGGCAGAGCCCTTTCAGGTAGAAGGTCATTCGGTAACCGTTACAGCGAGCATTGGGATCGCTTTCGGCAAAGGACGGGAGAACACCGTTCATGAACTGATCCGCAATGCCGATACCGCTATGTATTACACCAAAAAGTTCCGTAAAACGAGGTATACGATTTATTCCGAAGAAATGGACCAGAACGCTTCCTACAAACTTACAATTGAGCGCGATCTCAAATTCGCGATTGAAAAGAATGAACTGGAACTTTTTTATCAGCCTATCATTGATTTGAAAACAGAGCAGATTACAGCCATGGAAGCGCTCATCCGCTGGAAACACCCCGAACTCGGACTTGTTCCGCCAAGTGACTTTATCCCTGTTGCGGAAGAAAGCGGGCAGATCATTACCATCGGCTCCTGGGTTCTGCACACCGCCTGCCAGCAGGCCAAGGCTTGGCAGGATTCGGATGTGCCGCCTTTTAAGGTAGCCGTGAACATTTCAACCAAACAGCTGCAGCATGAGAATTTCGTCGATTCCGTCATTGAAATCCTCGGTACGACGAATCTGGCTCCCAAATGGCTGGAGCTTGAAATTACCGAGAGTATCCTGCTCGATGATGTGGAATTAATCAATGAAAGCTTATTGAAGCTGAAGCAGGCGGGTGTTTTTATTTCCATTGATGATTTCGGTACGGGGTATACCTCCTTAAGCTATCTGCGGCAGTACCCGTTCGATAAGGTCAAAATCGACCGCAGCTTCATTGACGATATCAACCGCGACCTGAACGGCAAACGGATCGCCTCCGCTATCATCTCGCTGGCCCACAGCCTGAACATGAACGTCGTCGCGGAAGGCATCGAGAATGAAGTCCAGTGGGAGTATCTGATCGAAGAAAAGTGCAACGAAGGACAAGGTTACTTCTTCAGCCGGCCGCTGCCGGTTCATTCTCTTCAGCTTCATTCACCCATGAAGTTTGCTTCCACCGGCAAAAATCAGCAGATCTGACTGGCTTTACCTGCTGTGTGTCTGATCCTGCTGCGTGTCCGATTCCACAGTTGAATAAGCTTCTGATAGAAAGGGAGCCGCGGCTCCCTTTTTTGTATGCCTGTTATCGGCTGTAAAACATGAATAGCTGCCTTATTGGCAGCTGTCAAATTGTTGTCAAGATTTATTCAAGCTTTCTTCACCCGTTTGTCAACGATCCATCACATATATTGTGAAAATAATCACATACAAGATGTATCCTAGTGTTATAAGGTTTTTTATTCACATCAAGATTTTGTTTTCGTATGAACCAAGGGGGAAGGCGATGACAATGACTCCATTCAAAAAGCACGAGAAGAATCTCATGATTCTGATGTTCGCAGTGGCTGCGATCATGCTGATCTCTTTTCTCAGAAGACTATTCAGCTAACGTTTCCAGTTATAATCCAGCTGAGATAACGGGTCAGAGGAAGAAATCAGCCGATTGCAATGGCTGCACGAATGCAGCCTGCTTATTCTATTAAAATACTACTAAGAGGAGTTGACACTATTATGTTCGATTATGATCCGGTGCTGTACAGCCGCTATCTGACGGAGCTGACACTGGCTTTCCATATCATTTTTGCGACGATCGGTGTCGGCGTTCCTGTCATGATCGCCTTGGCGGAATGGACGGGAATCCGGCGCAATGACCGCTACTACTCCCTGCTCGCCCGCCGCTGGGCACGGGGATTCGTCATTACCGTTGCCATCGGTGTGGTGACCGGTACGGCTATCGGTCTCCAGCTTAGTCTGCTGTGGCCGAGCTTCATGGAAATTGCGGGGCAGGCCATTGCGCTTCCGCTCTTTATGGAGACCTTCGCTTTCTTCGTAGAGGCGATTTTCCTCGGTATTTATTTATATACCTGGGACCGCTTCAAGCCCAAAAAACACTTGATGCTGCTTATACCCGTTGCCATTGGAGCTTCGGCTTCCGCTTTTTTCATCACCACGGTGAACGCGTTTATGAATACGCCGCAGGGATTTACCCTGGAGAACGGCGTCATCACGAACGTCGATCCCCTCGCGGCCATGTTCAACCCGTCGACACCTACCAAAGTGTCTCACGTGCTCGCTTCCGCGTACATGACCAGTGCCTTTATTCTCGCGGCGATCGCGGCCTTCTCGCTTCTGCGCGGCAAAGGCGACAGGCTCTACGCTAAGAAAGCGCTGAAGCTGACCATGACAGCCGGTCTCGTCTTCGCCCTGGCCACTGCGGCCATCGGTGACTTGTCCGGTAAATTCCTTGCGGAATACCAGCCGGAGAAACTGGCCGCAGCCGAATGGCATTTCGAGACGCAGGAGAAAGCTCCGCTTCTGTTCGGCGGCATCCTGACCGAAGACAACGAAGTCAAATACGCGATCAAAATCCCTTACGCCCTAAGCATACTTGCCGGAGGCACGCCCGGCTACGAGGTGAAGGGGCTCGATCAGATCGACGATGAGCTGGAACCGCCGCTCTACGTGCATTACTTCTTCGACGGCATGGTCGCCATCGGATCGTTCACGATCCTGGCTGCGCTCGTGTATCTGTGGATGAGCCGCCGCAAACGGGCCGCTAAGCCTCTGCCGCGCTGGCTGCTGCGCACGATCGTTGCGTGCGGGCCGCTGTCCATGCTCGGCATCTGGCTCGGCTGGTTCTATGCCGAGGTCGGCCGCCAGCCATGGATTCTGCGCGGCTACATGAAGGTAGCCGATGCCGCGACCACCTCTATGCACGTCGATAAGATGCTGCTGCTGTTCTGTCTGCTCTACCTGATCCTTGCTTTCACCGCAGTGAAAGTGCTCTCCAAGCTGTTCCGCAACAACGATGTGGCAGATGAACTGATCGCCTTCGGTGTTTTGGAGAAAAGGGGGCCGCTTAAATGAGTATTGAACTTCTTGGCATCACGGTACTCTGGATATTTCTGTTCGGTTATCTAATTGTCGCTTCCATTGATTTCGGAGCCGGATTTTTCAGCTATTACTCGGTCATTACCGGCAACAAAAATATCACGCACCGCATCATCGAGCGCTATCTGTCACCCGTGTGGGAAGTGACGAACGTCTTTCTAATCTTCTTCTACATCGGACTCGTCGGCTTCTTCCCGGAAACCGCCCGCTATTACGGGACAGCGCTGCTTGTCCCCGGCTCGATCGCATTAATTCTGCTCGCATTCCGCGGCTCGTATTATGCGTTCAGCACGTACGGCTCCAAGGACAACAAATGGTACATGCTGATCTACGGAGCTACGGGGCTGCTGATTCCGGCCGCCTTATCGACTGTCCTTGCCATATCGGAAGGCGGAATCATTCTGGAGAATGCGGGAACAATCACACTCGACTGGAGCGCCTTGTTCGGAAGTGTCTACACCTGGTCCGTCGTTCTGCTTGCGATAGTGAGCGTGCTGTATATCTCGGCCATGTTCCTGTCCTACTATGCGCATAAAGCCCGCGACGAGGCGGCTTTCGAAATTGTCCGCGGCTACGCGCTCTTCTGGAGCATTCCGACCATTCTGGCGAGTGTGCTTGCTTTCTTCGCCATCTCCAAGCACAATCCGGAGCATTTTGCCAATATGCTGGATCTGTCTTGGATGTTCGTTCTCTCATTCCTATTCTTCCTGATTGCCGTGTACAGTGTATGGAAGAAACGCAATCTCGGCCTTGCCTTCGTGGCCGTTATCCTGCAGTTCGGCTTTGCTTTCTTCGGCTACGGGGCTTCACATCTTCCGTACATTCTGTATCCGTACATCAGCATTCACGAGAACTTCACGAATCAGACGATGGGGGCTGCGCTGGTGACCGCCTTTATCGCGGGACTGCTCATCCTCGTGCCTTCACTCGTGCTGCTAATGAGACTTTTCCTGTTCGACGCCAGTTATGTGCAGGGCAAATCCGACAAGAAAGGATGATCAGTCGTGGAATATTTCCTGATTACGTACGCGCCGCCGCTTGTTGTCGCACTTTCGCTTCTTTTTCTGTTTCTCTGGTCACCCCGAACCAAAGAAGTAACCGACCCCCGGGACCCTAAGGAGCAAGTCGAACGAAATGCAGGTGAGCCGAGGACCCCGTCCCCGAAATAATTTTTCTCACCCTCTATAGAAAATGAAGAAGTGAGTCGTCCCTTTACCGGGCTGCGGCTCACTTTTTTTTGATATCCGGGTCTTATGTCCGGCTCCTATTGACCTGCCCTTAACAAAAATAGGTTCGTTAGCTAACAATTCGTAGTTATACTATTCACATCACCTGCATACAATAACCAACACAAGGAGGTGCTGCAGCTTGTACTATGAAGAAGACCGAGAACCGTTCGAAGAGCCGTCCTCTGACGAAGAAGAGTGAAGACATCTATGTGACGTGATGCTCCCCCAAGCTTCCTAGGTCTGTCCCGATCCACCTGACGCCCCATTGAAGTTCCTTATCCCTTTTCAAACCCATTCATGTTTATTCGATCCCAATACAAAAAGCCCGTTACCTCGAAAGGCAACGGACTTTACTTTTGTTAAACGCGGATGCCCGGCAGCAGCGTTTTTTTATTTGTCTGTTTGAACTTTTTTTTTGTTTTTTCGTCAACGACCAACATACCGTCCTTCTTGTTTGTAACGATCCCAACGCTCAAACTTTCCATAGTCCCGATCCATCAACAGGCGTGTAATGTAATACTCTAATCAAACAATATTACTCCTGTTCCCTCCAAATTTTTTATTATTTTTAATTTATCATTAACATCGATAGCATAATATTCTTCACTATTATTATAGTTAAAGTACCCCTCTTCCATTGTCAGCAATCTAAAATATAAATATAAGGATTCGTCATTTTTATTTGTTTCTATTTTAACAAAGAAGTCCCATCGGTCATCATCCGGCTTTTTTTCCAATTGGATCGATGGTTTTAATAGAAGTAAAAATTCAGAAATGAAATTCGCATCACGAATTTCTATCTCCTTTCCTTTGTGCACAACTGAAACCATTCTTACATTCTCTATTGAAATATTTTCATTAAATTTAGTAATCGTTGTTTGTGATTGATTATAAATATAAAATACCAATGCAATTAATATAAAGACGCCAAATACATAAAAGATAATTTTCTTCATTTGTATATCTCTACTTTCTCACACGAACGTCAAAGATCGCTATCACAACAATTAAAGACAATAGAAATAAATAATATTTTCTTTGCATGAATACTACTTTCTGGTTTATGAGGTAATTATATACAACTCATCATTGTATGCAAAGAAATTTTGAATGAAACTCTTATACGATCTTATGTAAATAACTTCATACCCAGACAACAAAAAAAAACTGACGCCGGCAGATTGCCAACGACAGCTTGCTGTCTTTTAACTATTTTTCAAAGAGGGAGCACCGTCCCCTAGAGAAACAATTCCTCCGGGATACTCCGCTTATTTATCTTCGTTCAAATACACGGCTTTGCCTGTTTTGGAGGATTCGTAGATCGCTTCCAGAATCTCCGATACGACAAGCGCCTGCTCCGGTGTAACGACAGGGTCCTTGTCGTTCTCGATGGCGTCGATCCATAGACGCATCTCAAGATCCGGCGCGTTATCCGTATCACCTTCGTAGAAAGCGACACCGCCGCTGGACAGCTCGATGTTCTGCGTGTAGAGACGGCTGTTCTTCTCGCCGTTAATGCGCAGACCGTTTTTCATGTCCGCTCCGCCTTCTGTTCCGCTCAGTGTGCATTTCGCTTCGTCCACCTCCAGCGTGTTCAAAGCCCAACTGGATTCCAGCATGATCGTCGCGCCGTTCTCCATGGTGATCATTCCGAAAGCGGAGTCTTCGACCGTAAATTTAGCCGGATCCCAAGGTCCAAAAGCGTTAGCTGCATCTGCGCGGTGGGACAGCTTGTGATAAGCGGTACCCAGAACGACTTTGGGTTTGTAGTTATCCATCATCCACAGGGTCAGATCCAGCGCATGAGTACCGATATCGATCAGCGGGCCTCCGCCTTGCTTCTCTTCATCCAGGAACACGCCCCAAGTCGGTACGGCGCGGCGGCGGATCGCATGAGCCTTGGCGAAGTATACTTCACCCAGTTCACCGTCCTGGCAAAGTCTTTTCAAATACTGGGAATCCGAGCGGAACCGGTTGTTGTAACCGATCGTAAGCTTCTTCCCGGTACGTTTTGCAGCTTCTACCATCCGGCGGGCATCGGCAGATGTCTTCGCCATCGGCTTCTCGCACATCACGTGCTTATCTGCTTCCAGAGCCGCAATCGTAATATCCGCATGAGAATCGTTTGGTGTACAAACATGGACTATATCAAGGGAGGAATCCTTTAGCAGTTCACGGTAATCCTGGTACACGCAAGCATCTCCGGAGCCGTATTGTTTCTTTGCGTTTTCTGCCCGTTCAAGGATGATATCGCAAAATGCAGCCAATTCTACGTTAGGCAGTTTGGCCAGACTTGGAAGGTGTTTGCCGTTAGCAATACCTCCGCATCCAATAATTCCGATCCGGTACTTTTGTGACATTGCAGTTCCTCCTTAAAATGGTTAACCAAGGTATGTAGATAGGAGCAGACAGGGTCGGCATTCTAAATGTACGCGCGTTCTAAAATTTATCGGCTTCCCCTGTCCTCTCGAACGTACTACAATAAAGTATAGAAGATACGACGCCAAAAGAAAATTACGAATCTGGCGATACTTATATGCAATTTTGGCATTCGGGGGTCCAGTCGGTGGAAATCTATAATGAACAAATTAACTATGAAAACCCTTTTTTGGCTATGCGGGTTTTTCAAGCCCGCAGGGAGACTGAATTGCTGGGGCAGTGGCATTACCATAAGGAGGTGGAGATGCTGGCCGTCGTCGAGGGAGAACTGGAGGTCTACCTTGAACACGAGGTTGTCCGCATGAAGGCAGGCGATGTTCTCCTTATCGGTTCTTCAGAGCTGCACCGTGACCGCTCGGCATCCAGTTCACCTCTGATCTACTACGTATTTCAGTTTGATCTGGAACATTATTTTGACGAAAGCGGGATTGCATATCTCCGATACTTCTCAGAGACTCAATCGGCGCTCAGTAAGCTTAATTATATCTTCCGGGATAATCCGGCCATCCGGTCTGAAATCTTCTCGTACATCAAGGACATCCACATGGAATGGAAAAACAAGCAGGTCGGCTACGAAATTGCCGTCAGTATTCTGATCAAGCGGATCGTACTTACCCTGCTGCGCGGAGATACGGAAAGACTGCTTAATTATGGCAGCAGTACAGACCTCGTCAGGCTTAAGCCTGTATTCGAATATATCGACCGCAATATCGACGGCAAAGTATACGTGGAAGAGGCTAGCAGAGCCGCGAATATCTCCTACTACTATTTTGTCAAATACTTCAAGAAAGTACTCGGCATTTCTTTCATGGATTACGTGAATTCCAAGAAAATCAAGCGGGCGGAGAAAATCCTGCTCACCCAGGATATCAGCGTCGCGCAGGTCGGCGAACAAATCGGCATGCCGAATATGGCGCACTTCTACAAAACCTTCAAGAAAGTCAATCAATGCTCCCCGCATGAATTTCGCAAAAAAATGCTGGAATGGAACCGGTAGTCCCTAAGTTCTCTCCTGCCGTCAACCTAATAGCTTCCCGGCGTCGTCTTGGCTCTGTACCCAGCTTGAGCACCATGCCCGCGCATTTTGTTTAAGCCCCTTGCTTGATAAGAGTATCCTATATAAAAAAAAGCCCGACCGAATTCGGCCGGGCTCTTCAGTACGGAATCTTGTCCATTATTACTCGTTAAAGTGACCGGCGAACCTGCTGGGCAACCAGCTTATAGCCTACCCCGCGGATCGATTCAATCTGCACCGACTGCTGGTTCATCTCCAGCTTCTTGCGGAGCGAACTAACATGCACGTCCACCGTCCGCTGTCCGCCGATATAATCGAACCCCCATACGATGTTCATCAGATCATCGCGTGTGACGACAACGCCGGGACGCTGGACGAGATACAGCAGCACCTCGAACTCCTTCGGACGAAGCGGGATCGATTCTTCTCCGAGATAAACTTCATATTTTTCAGGAAAAATCTGAAGATCTCCGAACGCAATAACCTTGTCCGTTGATTTCTTGCCCTCGCTGCCGGGTTCATCCGTATGGGTGCGCCTTAAAACTGCGGCAACCCTGGCAAGCAGCTCCGCAACTCCGAACGGCTTCGTAATATAATCGTCTGCGCCATGCTTCAGACCTTGAACGACTTCTTCCTCCGCGTTGCGGGCCGTCAGAATGACAACCGGCGTCGCGTTGCCTTTCTGTCTCAGCTTGGACAGTACTTCAAACCCATTCAATCCCGGCAGCATGATGTCCAGAATGATCAGATCATAGGGCTGCTGCATAGCAGCCTGCAGACCGTCTCCCCCATGATCGACCACCTTAGTCTCATAGCCTTCCTGAGTCAAATTATAAGAAAGCAGCCTTGCGAGTGTAGGCTCATCTTCAATAACCAGAATTTTTTGTGACATCGTGTCCCCCACGCCTTTTAACGTCTTGTACGACTAGTGTAAGCTAATCATACCAGTGAAATGTAAATCTCATGTAAACAAATCATTAAGGCCATGTAAACTATCCTCAAAAAACACCGCGTCTAAGGATGAATGACCGGCAGCTCGATAATAAATTCGGTTCCGGAGCCGACTTCGCTTTCTACGCGGATCGTACCCTGGTGCATATCGACCAGATGCTTCACAATCGACAGACCCAATCCGGTTCCGCCTGAACTCCGGGATCTTGCCTTATCTACCCTGTAGAATCTTTCGAAAATACGCGGCAAATCCTTACTTGGTATTCCGATGCCGCTGTCTTTAATGCTTATCCGGATACGTTCATCATCCATACCGCCATCATGCTCAATCGACTCGGCCTGTACCGATACCGTCCCGCCTTCCGGCGTATAATTAATTCCATTGGCCAGGAGATTAATGAGAATCTGGCTGATCCGGTCTTCGTCCGCTTCCAGATAGAGATTCTCCTCTGCACTCATGGATAGGGATATCTTCTTCTTCGCCGCTTCTGACTCCATCATTTGAAGAGATTTTTCAATAATGCTGTCCAGGCTCGTAGGCGACAGCTGGAGAGGAATGCGTTTGGACTCGATTTTGGATAACTCCAGAATATCCCCAACCAGCCTGTTCAACCGTTCGCTTTCATCAAAAATAATTTGCAGGAACGACTTCGCGGTCTCGCGGTCGTCAAGTGCGCCCGCCAGCAGCGTTTCGGAGAAGCCTTTTACAGCTGCAATCGGCGTCTTGAGCTCATGGGATACATTGGCGACAAACTCGCTGCGCATCCGCTCCAGACGGCGGATCGCGGTAATGTCGTGCAGAACGACCAGCACGCCCGACCATTCCCCGCCCGCCTGAAGAATCGGGCTCAGACTTATTTCCAGAATCCGCTCCACCGGATAATAGAAAATCTTTTCTTCGCGGATATATTTATTCGTTTCTATACATTCCTGAATCAGCTTCGTCAATTCGAACTGCTGCTTGGCTTCATTATACTTCTTCCCGTACAGTTCACTCGAAGAGAAGCCCAGAATATCTTCCACAGACCTGTTTACAAGTACGATCCGCTGATCCTTATCCACCATCAGAATGCCGCTGCCCATATTCTCAAGGACACCTTTAAGGCGTCCCTCATGCTCCAGAATCCGGTTCATCTGCATCTGGAGGCTGTCAGCCATCCGGTTAATCGCCTGGCCCAGCTGCCCCACCTCATCCAGGCTTTGAGTTTCTACCCGCGCTTTGTAATTGCGGTTCGTAATCTGCTGGGCGACTTGAGTAATATTCTCAATCGGCCGGGTCAAACCTCTGGCAATCCGGTAACTGATTATGCCCGCTGCCGCGAACAAGATAAGCAGTCCGGTGAGCAGGAACAGCCACAGATGGCGGATTGTCTGTTCCACTTGCTCCAGACTAATCGCAAGCCGCAGGTATCCGCTCACTTCACCTCTGCCGTCTCTTACAGGTATCGCCGCATACAGCATATTCCGCTCCAGCGTATTGCTGTGACGGATGGTATAACCCGCGCCTTCCTTCATAGCTTGACTGATTTCGGCCCGATTCATGTGATTATCCATTTCTGCCGGATTCTCATCGGAATCTCCCAGAACTCGGCCGTCTTCCCGGATATAAGTAACACGAGCTTCCGTATATTGCTTCAGACGCTGTGCCTGCTGCGTATAATACGGAATCAGGAACTCTTCTTTGCCTGCACGGTTCCAGTCGCCCATTGTTTCCATCACGCGAAGCTCGCGTACGAGATTGCTCTCCAGTTCTTTTATATGGGAGTCCTCAAGCAGCTTCGCCATAAACACACCGGCGATCAGCATGGAGCCCCCGATCATGATCATAAGAATAACAGTTAATCGGACACGAAATTTATGCATCGGTTCTTTTCACTCCAAACGTCGGGATCATCTTATTGCTAGTGTCTGCCTTAATAGCTATCGTTCTTTTATACCGTATTTGCAGACACACAAATTCCATCTTAAGTGTAAGCTCCCGCCGCGGGCAACAAAAGTAAAGATTATGTAAATGGCAAGAAAACCGGAAGCGAATTGCCTCCGGCTTCCTTATATTCACAACTTTTTAATCATCGTATAAGTCCGTATTCCAATTATATTACAAGTATTAAATGAATACCGGCTCTTTAAATTGCTCCAGCTTCTGAAGGGAATTCTTCTCTACATCCGCATGCAGGCTGTTGCCGTGAGAGTCCATCGTCACAATCGCAGCGAAGCCTTCCGTCTCCAAGTGCCACATGGCTTCCGGAATACCGAATTCCATAAAGTCTACACCCTCAACCTTTTTGAAACACCTCGCATAGTATTGCGCCGCGCCGCCGATCGCATTCAAATACACACCGCCATGCTCGTTAAGAGCGGCGAGCGTTTTGGGCCCCATACCGCCTTTGCCGATGACAGCACGGATGCCGAACTTCTTAATAATATCTCCCTGGTAAGGCTCTTCCCGGATGCTGGTTGTCGGACCTGCTGCCCGGACTTGCCAGTTGCCTGCCTGATCTTTGCTCATTACCGGACCGCAGTGATAAATGGCTGCGCCGTTAAGATCCACAGGAGCATCGTGGTCCATCAAGTATTTGTGCAGCGCGTCACGGCCTGTGTGCATCGTACCGTTAATGATGACCACATCGCCTACTTTCAGCTCACGGATTTGCTCTTCGCTGATCGGAGTCTGAAGAACAATTTCGCGCTGCCGGGCAGGCGCTTCCGCTTGTACCGCAGCTGCGATTGCCGGGGACGGAGCTTCTTCCACAGGTGCCGCTTGATCGAGCGCCGCGTTTTCCATCGGAACATCGGAGCCGCGCTCGTAAGACCATTCGCGGATCTCGCCTGTCGAAGCATCCAGGACGACACCTTGACGGCGGTATGCCCAGCAGTTATACGCTACGGATACGAAGAAACTTGCCGGCAGACGGTTCATGACTCCGACTTTACAGCCGAGTAAAGTCACTTGTCCACCGAAGCCCATCGTTCCGATTCCGAGCTTATTGGCGTTCTCCATCACATAATCTTCCAGCTTACGCAGATCCTCATTCGGATTCACATCATCGAGCCTGCGGAAAAGCTGATGCTTGGCAAGCTCATAGCCCGTGGTCCGGTCGCCGCCGATGCCGACGCCGATAACGCCTGCGCTGCATCCTTGACCTTGAGCCTGATACACGGAATGCATCACGCACTTGCGGATGCCGTCGAGATCCCGGCCGGCTTTGCCGAGGCCCGGAATCTCAGCAGGCAGGCTGTACTGGATGTTCTTGTTCTCGCAGCCGCCGCCTTTTAGAATAAGCTTAACTTCAATATCGCTGCGTTCCCACTGCTCGAAGTGAATCACCGGAGTACCCGGTCCCAGGTTGTCTCCTGTATTCTCTCCAGTAAGCGAATCGACTGAGTTCGTGCGAAGCTTGCTGTCTTTAGTCGCTTGCGCCACCGCTTCACGGATTTGACGCTTCATCGTGATTTGGTCAGCTCCAACCGGACAGTGTATAATAAACGTAGGCATTCCCGTATCTTGACAAATCGGAGATACGTTGGCTTCCGCCATACCAATATTCTGAGCGATCGTACTCAGCGAAAGCGCTGCTCGGGTTCCTTGATCCTCCAGTGTCCGGGCATGGCGAATCGCCCGGCGAACGTCTGCAGGAAGGTTCGTGGATGTTTCCACGATCAGGTCATATACACTTTGTAGAAACTGCTGCATGGTGTTGATCTCCTCTCCTCTGGTCACATCTTACGAGTCTGCATCCTGGAACCTGTCCAGGAAAACTCATTATTCCAATACTTTAATTATACCACACTGTTATCACCGCTTGTCACCAAGGATAATAGAAACAAGGAGCATATCCATCCATGCACAAACGACTTATTAGTGCCCTGCTTTTTTCCGTGATCGGACTGGGCGCACTGCTTGTACCCACCCAGGCGGAGAGGAACCAAGTGCTGTACCGGGACCAGGTGGCTGTCTTGATGTACCACCATATTCACGATGAGGATACAAGTACGAGCACCATTACAAGCCAGCTCTTCCGCGATCAATTGCAGTTCTTACTCAGCAAAGGCTATCATTTTATTTCTCTGCAGGAATTTAAGCAGTACATGGACGGCGCCACGGTACCCGATAATGCCGTACTTGTCACCTTTGACGATGGATACGAGAGTGTCTACAAGAATGCTTATCCGATTCTGCGTGAGCTTCGCGTTCCCGCCGTCAACTTCATGATAACGGATGCGCTTGCCGATCCGAAGTCTACGTATATCCCGTCCATGTCCCCAGAAGAACTCGCCCGCATGTCCAGGGAAACGAATTTCATGGAAGTCCAGTGCCATACGGACGGTTCGCACCGCAAACTTCCTAACGGAGAAGCTGCACTTGTCGGAAGGGACACACGGGACGGCAGAAGCGAGACGGATGCCGAGTACCGGACCAGGATATCGGCGGATGCGGCGGCTTGCGCGAACAAGCTGGAGCCCCTTCAGGACCTTCCGGTCGATACGGTCGCTTATCCTTATGGCATCATCAATGAAGAAGGAGCCGATTTGTTCCGCCAGGCAGGCTTCAATTACGGCTTTACCATCATCCCGCAGATGGCAACCCGGGAAGCGGACCGTATGCGCATTCCGCGAATCAATGCCGGCAGCCCGTGGATTACCCCTGAGAGGCTTCATACCATGCTGAAGCGCAGGACAGTAGCCCGGCCGGACACATTCACCGCAGTCGACCTGGCCGATGCCGTATCCAGACTGGGCGGAACTGTTGTCGATGACGGCAGCTCTATTCTTGTCCGGCTCGGCGACAGGTCCTTGACCGGCAATGTCGGGAGCAAGCTGTTCACATCCGGCGAGGGCAACGTTCAACTGCAAGAACCTATCCGCAGGGAACAATCCGTACTTCGGATTAATCTTCCCGACCTGCAGCAGCTGCTCGGGCGTGAAATCACCTACAACCGCAGAAGCGGCTACATCGATTGGCGGGAGCAGCCCCTAATCAGGCAGGCAGAGTCAAAAACACCCGCAGGTCCATAACGGCCTCGCAGGTCAGGAATCCTGACCCGGACGAACCGGCACACCAGGTTGTACCGGATCGTACCGTGTTGTGCCGGACACTCGTTATTACGGCCGCGGCGATTCCCGCCCGGTCATTTGCTTGTATCCTGGTTTCCGGCAGGTAACTTTTAGCTTTCGCCATCTTTACATATCCACGCTGAACCGCATACCCGCTGCTGCGTGCGGGTACACGGAACCTTTGCACCCATACCGGCATAAGCGGAAAGGAGCCCCTACATGGCTGACATGGAATCAGAGCACCATTTCTTCGCGTATTTGTACCGGCTGCGTTATATACAGCGGTGGAGTCTCATGCGCAGCACGGTATATGAGAATGTCGCCGAGCATTCGTACCATGTTTCACTGCTCACTCATGTGCTGTGCACCATCGGCAACGAAGTATTCGGCAAACAGCTGCCGACCGACAGGGCCGTCTCCTTGGCATTGTTCCATGATGTCACGGAAGTCATTACCGGCGACATTCCGACGCCGGTCAAGCACCACAATCCGCACATTCTGCGGAATTTCCGCGAGATCGAACAGCTTGCAGCGGACAAGCTGGTTACCATGATCCCTGACGAGCTCAGAAGCACCTATGAGCCGCTCATATGCGGACATGCTGATCCAGAGCTCTCCAGGATCGTCAAAGCGGCAGATCTGCTTGACGCCTACTTAAAATGCACGGCCGAACTGTCAGCCGGCAACCGCGAGTTCGGCACCGCCAAGAAACAGATCGAGCGGTCCATCTCAGAACTGGATATGCCCGAAGTGAATTACTTCCTCACCCGTCTTGCCCCCAGCCTTGAGAAAACACTTGATGAGCTGTCCGAATAACGGACAGCTTTTTTATATGTTTTTATAAGCAAAATCCTTAGCACTAAGCACACGCCTACGCTTTCAATTTCACATTCGCTTTCGATTTCGCGCAGTATCATCTGCTCGGTGCCAAGTTCTAGCAACTCCCGCACCGTTTCCCCCAGACAACAGAAAAGAGCCGAATCGGCTCTTCTCTGTGGAGTACTATTTATGACAGCAACCGGACAAATCAATTAAGCGCCCGTTACGACTTTGATTACGCTGCGAACGGAATCAGCGGACTTGTCGAGTGCTGTTTTCTCTTCGCCAGTCAGTTCAAGTTCAAATACTTTTTCGATTCCTTTTGCGCCGAGCAGAGTCGGAACGCCCATGAACAGGTCTTCATAGCCGTATTCGCCTTGCAGCAGAGCGATTGCAGGAATGATACGCTTCTTGTCTTTCAGGATAGCTTCAGCCATTTGAACCAGGGAAGCTGCAGGAGCATAGTATGCACTGCCGTTACCGAGCAGGTTAACGATCTCGCCGCCGCCTGTACGTGTACGTTGTACAATCGCTTCGATACGCTCAGCAGGAATCAGCTTTTCGATCGGAATACCGCCAACGTTGGAATAACGTACGAGCGGCACCATGTCATCCCCATGACCGCCAAGAACGAAACCGCGGACGTCTTCCACCGATACGTTCAGCTCTTGAGCGATGAATGTGCAGTAACGTGCCGTATCCAGCACGCCGGATTGGCCGATTACACGCTCTTTTTCGAATCCTAGCGCCTCGTAAGCCACATAAGTCATCGCATCTACCGGGTTGCTGAGGATAATCACGATGGAATCCGGACAATGCTGCTTAACGTTATCGCAAACGGATCTTACGATGCCTGCATTGGTGTTCACAAGGTCATCACGGCTCATACCAGGCTTACGCGCAATACCTGCAGTAATAATCACGATATCGGAACCAGCTGCATCTTCATAAGAAGACGTACCCACGATGTTGCTGTCGAAGCCTTGAACCGGACTTGCTTCCATCATGTCGAGAGCTTTACCTTTTGTCGGGTTTTCTAGTTGTGGGATATCGACGAGAACGACGTCTCCCAGTTCCTTTTGAGCCAGCATAAGAGCTGTCGTTGCTCCCGTAAAACCTGCACCTACAACCGTAATTTTATTGCGGCGAATAGCCATAATTGTGAAACCTCCTGTTCATTATCTTCCGCTTCATGAAAGGTAAGCGTGTATCTGGTAACAATGGTCTGAAGTCCACAAATACTTAGAAGGACACAGCCGGGCTGACCCGGCCTGTCCCTTGAAGTTGTACAACCGTAAAGCGGTATATCTATTAGCCCATGTGCTTGATGATTGCGTCACCGAACTCGGAGCATTTGATTTTAGTAGCACCGTCCATCAGACGTGCGAAATCGTAAGTAACAGTCTTAGCGTCGATAGCGGACTCGATACCTTTATAGATCAGGTCAGCCGCTTCCTGCCAGCCCAGGTGCTCAAGCATCATAACGCCGGACAGAATCACGGAACCCGGGTTAACTACGTCAAGACCAGCGTATTTCGGAGCTGTACCGTGAGTTGCTTCGAAGATTGCGTGTCCTGTCACGTAGTTGATGTTAGCTCCCGGTGCGATACCGATACCGCCAACTTGTGCTGCCAGTGCATCGGAGAGGTAGTCGCCGTTCAGGTTCAAAGTTGCAATCACTTCGAAATCGGTCGGACGAGTCAGAACTTGCTGCAGAGCGATGTCGGCAATCGCATCTTTCACGATGATTTTGCCTGCGTCTTCAGCTTCTTTCTGAGCCTGGTTAGCAGCGTCTGTACCTTTCTCTTCTTTGATCTTATCGTATTGTGCCCAAGTGAATACTTTATCGCCGAACTCCTGCTCAGCAAGCTCGTATCCCCAGTTCTTGAAAGCACCTTCGGTAAATTTCATGATGTTGCCTTTGTGAACGATGGTTACGCTCTTACGGCCATGCTTGATTGCATATTCAATCGCAGCACGGATCAGACGCTGGGAACCTTCTTTGGAAACCGGCTTAATACCGATACCGGAAGTTTCAGGGAAACGGATTTTGTTAGCGCCCATTTCATTTTGCAGGAACTCGATCACTTTCTTCACTTCAGCGGAACCTTCTTGATACTCGATACCTGCATAGATGTCTTCCGTGTTCTCACGGAAGATAACCATGTCTACGAGCTCAGGATGCTTCACAGGTGAAGGTACGCCGTTGAAATAACGGACAGGACGCAGGCAAGTGTACAGATCCAGCTCTTGACGAAGCGCAACGTTCAGGGAACGGATACCGCCGCCTACTGGCGTAGTCAGAGGACCTTTGATGGCTACGATATACTCGCGGATAGCTTCGAGCGTATCGTTCGGCAGCCAGCTGTTATATTGGTTGAATGCTTTCTCGCCGGCAAAAACTTCATACCAAGCGATTTTCTTCTCGCCATTGTAAGCTTTCTCTACTGCTGCATCCAGAACGCGCTGGGAAGCTGCCCAGATGTCAGGACCAGTTCCGTCGCCTTCGATAAATGGAATGATAGGGTTGTTCGGAACGTTCAGCTTACCGTTCTCAATTGTGATGGACTGACCTTCAGTCGGCAGTGCATAGCTTTCAAATTTCGGCATAATAAAAATCCTCCTAATCGATAATGGGTTATATGGGAGCAAAGGCTCTGTGCAAACGCACATAGAAGCCGGATTACCGGGCAAGGGAAAAAGACGGGTCCCTGTTATGTAAGCCCGTTGCCGGCTAGTAATTAACGCTCGTTGATCGGTACATACTTCTGATTCGTAGGGCCTGTGTATTCGGCACGAGGGCGGATCAGGCGGTTATTATCGTACTGCTCAAGAATGTGCGCTGTCCATCCGGATGCGCGGCTGATCGCGAAGATCGGTGTAAACAGGTCGCGAGGAATACCAAGTGTCGTATACACGGAAGCGGAATAAAAGTCTACGTTAGGCTTCAATCCTTTGAGGCTCGTTACAAGCTCATCGATTTGAATGGACATTTGATACCATTTGCCAAGACCCGTAGATTCTGTCAGCTGTTGGGACATCTTCTGCAGATGCTTCGCGCGCGGATCGCCGTTCTTATAAACGCGGTGTCCGAAGCCCATGATTTTCTCTTTGTTCTCTAGCTTACGGTTGATGTAAGGAACAACGTTCTCCACTTCACCGATATCTTCGAGCATTGCCATAACCGCTTCATTCGCTCCTCCGTGCAGAGGGCCTTTGAGAGCGCCGATAGCCGATGTGATGCCGGAATACATATCTGTCAAGGTTGCAACCGTTACACGAGCCGCAAAAGTGGAAGCGTTGAGTTCATGGTCTGCATGAAGGACAAGCGCCTTATCCAGAGCCGTGATAGCGGTTTCATCGGGTTCCTTGCCCGTAAGCATATAAAGAAAGTTTGCAGCAAGAGAAGGCAATCCCTTGGAGGCAACAGGTTCTTTGCCTTCACGGATGCGCGCAAATGCGGCAATAAGGGTAGGAATTTGCGCCTGCAGCTTAATCGCCTTGCGGACGTTAGCTTCACGGCTCATATCATTCGCTTCGTCATCATATAGGGCTAGGCTGGATACAGCCGTACGAAGTGCTGCCATGGAATTTGTATCTTTGGGATACAATTTAATTTGTTCAAGTACCTGATCCGGAATTGCAGAACTCGCATTTAAATCGCTGCGAAGCTGATCCAATTCGGATTGATTAGGCAATTTACCGAACCAAAGCAGGTAGATGACTTCTTCAAAGGAGGCGTTTTCCGCCAAATCATCGATATCTAATCCGCGATAAGTTAACACACCGTCCACGATGGAGCTTATCGACGATGTTGTCGCAACAATACCTTCCAAGCCTTTGGTAGCTGTCATGGAAACCTCTCCTTATTTCACTGGATTGACAAAAACTGCAGTACTCTTCTTTCCAATAATAAAGTATTTTGACCATTAAGTGAACAAAAGCGCCATAAAACTTCATTATCACTCTCATAAATAAACCTTCTTGAAAATCCGGACGCTTGCTCTCTGTTTGTGGTCATAGCTCTGTATTGATACAATTAGAGCGTGCAAAATTTCGTCATTTTTTATCATACCACATATTCGATAAACTTTCTCAACCTCCGGGGGACTAACTTATGAAAAACATTCGCTACGGCATTATCGATATAGGCTCCAACTCAGTGCGGCTTGTCATTTATGAGCTTACACCTTCGGGCGCCTATCGCATTCTTCACGAGACCAAAGAAACAGCGCGTCTTGCCGAACGCATTGGTGCAGACGGGGCCATGACTGAAGACGGAATCCTCTCTGTCGTTCCCCTGCTCCGCAGATTCCTGCGGATCTGTGATGTCTATGAAACCGATCACGTGAAAGCTGCCGCGACCGCTGCCATCCGCAATGCGGTTAATTCGGCAGACATTGCCCGGGAGCTTACGGAACGATCGGGCATCCTCATCGAGGTGCTTCCCGGACAAGAAGAAGCGCGGCTCGGATTCCTCGGGGTCGTAAACACCCTCGATATTTCCGATGGATTTATCGTAGATATCGGCGGCGGAAGCACAGAGATTACGCTGTTTCTCGGCCGCAAGCGGGTAAACAGCGTATCCTTCCCGTTCGGCGCAGTCACGGCCGCCCGGGAATACACGCCGGGCGGAATCGTCCGGCAGGAGCGTATCCGCGATCTGCGGCTGCTTCTCGGGCAGGCTATAGACCGGCATCCATGGATCGGCAGCGCACGCGCTCTGCCGCTGGTCTGCCTGGGCGGCGCCGGCCGTGCGCTGGCCAAGCTGATACAGAAGCGTACGGATTATCCTCTTCCGGTTATGCACAATTTCGAGCTGCAGGCGGAAGATCTCAGAGAGTACGCAGATCTCCTCCCTGCGCTTCCCATCGAGAAGCGCAAGAAGCTCAACGGCATGTCCAAAGGCCGCGCGGACATTATTGTTACCGGCGTCGTCCTGCTGCAGGCCATATACCAGCGTCTGGACGCATCCAGACTGATAGTCAGCAGTGCAGGCCTCAGGGACGGCCTCTTCTTCGAAGCGGCTATGGGAGACCGCCTGCCGATCGAAGACGTACTCCGCTTCAGCATAGAGAATATGATGAACCTGTACACCCCGCAGCCTCACGATTATGTGCGCAGAGCCGCGGCCCATGCCGCCATCCTGTTCGATGCGGTGGCGCCCGCCTCGCCTCTGCTCCAGCCTCGTCACCGCTCGCTTCTGGAGGCATCCGCCCTTATGCAGCGGATCGGCTTTGCCATCAGCAGCTACCAGCATGCGCGGCATACCTTCCACATGATTACGGAGTCGCGCATTGACGGCTTGAGCCATAGAGAGACGATCCTATGCGCCATGATCGCCACATTCAAGAACTCGAAACGTACCCGCCAGCAGGCTCTGCGGTTCGAGAAACTTCTGCACCAGTCAGATGTAGAATGCGCCGTGAAATTGGGTTCTCTGCTTCGCCTTGCCTCTTCATTTGACTACGGAGAGACAGGCAACATAACCGGACTGAAAGCCTGGATCACAGGGTCCTGTCTTCAGTTAAACCTGAGCCTGAGAGAACAGGATCCTTCCGAGCTCATTCATATAGAGGAAGCGGCGGCCGAGTTCGCCAAATACTGGCCTTATAAGGCTGTCATACAAAGTTCCTACTCCTGATTTGCGGTTCAATTTTGCCGATAAGCCTTAGAGCTGCCCGCTGCCTCTACTTCGCCGACACAAAAACCGTCAGCCGACGAGATTCACAAGAGCCGCTTTGAGGGTATGTTTAGTAAGCGGCCCTATCTACATATAATGAAAGAATGCAGATTCTTTCCTTCCTGCAGATTCCTGCTTGCATACAGGAGCATGCTCTCCTGAACGTCGATACAAATTCAATGAGTCATCTGACTATCGCTGCGATTGTACAGAATCTCATCCGCATAAGAAAGAGGAAGCCAAATGAGAGTATTCAATCCCTATCTGCTGCATCAAATTTTCCGCGGAGCACTGGTGGCAGCGCTGCTCTACTTCGGCTGGTGGGCAGCACGTTACGTAACACCGCTCGTATATCCGTTTATACTCGGATGGCTGCTTGCTTATCTGCTTAACCCTGTCATCAATCTGCTGCAGCGACGAGCCAAATTCCCGCGCTGGTTATCCGTCACCACGGTCATTTTGATTCTCATTGCACTGACCGTCACTGCAGTGACTCTGCTGGTTACTAAAGTCATCGTAGAACTCGGTGCTCTTGCCGTTAATTTGCAGAACAACATCAATACATGGGGAGATAAAGCGGCGAGCTTCTGGAACTCCTCCTGGTTTCAGGGGGTTATAGGCCAACTGAATAGTTTTATGAAAAGCAACAATCTTGACCTGAGCACCAATTTGAGTTCAGTGACCGGGACTGTTGCAGACTTCAGCTCCAATGCTGTGAAGGCCATCGTCAACGCCCTGATCAGCATCGTTCAATCCCTGCCTAACATTGCAACCGTGGCCATTATCGTCCTGCTTGCGACCTTTTTTATCAGCAAAGACTGGTACTTGATTGTAATGCGTTATACCGCAATTATCCCTGAAACGGCTCGCAAAGCCGTGCGCTTAATCAGCGGCGACCTGCACAAAGCTCTATTCGGCTTTCTCAAAGCTCAGCTCATCCTTGTTTCTTTGACCGCCTTAGCGGTTATTATTGGACTGCTGATTCTGCGGGTTGACTACGCCATTACGATCGGCCTGCTGATCGGGCTGTGTGATCTGATGCCTTACCTCGGTACGGGAGCGGTCATGGTCCCCTGGATCATTTACGCCTTCTTCTCTGGCAATGTCTACCTGGGGATAGGCTTATCCGTCCTGTACGGCTTGATCGTCATCGTAAGGCAGATTATGGAGCCCAAAGTACTGGCTTCCAGTGTCGGTCTGGATCCGCTGGCCGCCCTGATCGCCCTGTTCGTGGGACTAAAGCTCTTCGGCTTTATCGGCCTTATTCTCGGCCCCGTACTTATGGTCGTTCTCACTGCCATCTACCGTGCCCATGTTTTTCATGACATTGTCACTTACATCAAAAAAGGCTCCGAAGCGAACGCAGAAGTTCGCTGACGGGCCTTTTCTTTTGGCATATAACGATAAGTTCTTGCGTCTGTTAAGTCATTAGCGCCGGTTGATAAACATAAAATTACCGCCGCGCATCAGTTTCTGCAGCAGATATACCATCCCCACTTTAAAGAGAGGGCGGGTAAACGGAAGAATGAGCAGAATTCCGATCAGATCCGTGATAAATCCGGGAATAATCAGCAGCAGACCCCCAATGAAAAAGCTTAAGCTGTCGATGATCGAATCCGCCGGATTCTGAATCACCGTCACTTGGCTTTTTCTATAAGAGCTTATTCTGCGGGCTTCTCTTTTGACCAATAAAGCTCCGATTAGAGCGGTCACAAGAATCCATGTGAATGTAAACCAGCCCCCGGCGAGACTCACCATACCAATAAGCAGTGCAATCTCAAGAACAGGAACCAGAAGTATTACAGCGAGTACCTTACGCAACAACGGTCATCAACCTCCTTGCAGCCATCGATATAAATCCGGTGCTTCTCTATTTATACGTACAGGCTTCCAAGAAAGATTCACCCAAACGTGACGGGTTGTCCCGGTAACAAGCAGCTGCTCCTGCCGGCGGACCTCATAGCCGAATTCAAGTTTTACCGGACTTTGCTCCACAATACGCGCAGCAAGGGTAATTTCATCGTCATACCGGGCCGGACTGATGTACTTGAGCTCTGCCCCGACAACAGGAAGCATCAGACCCAGATCCTCAATTGTTTTGTATGTAAAACCTTTACTCCGGATGTACTCCGTCCTTGCAATTTCAAGCCAGGTCAAATAGTTCGCATGGTAAACCACGCCCATTTGATCGGTTTCCTGGTACCGGACCCTGAGTGTTTGCGTAAACCAATCCTGCCCGGTAGCCGCTTCGTTCTCCTTCATACAAACAACCTCCATGTGCTGTATTCACCTTATGTTGTGCCACTGCTGCCAGAGCGATCCTTCTCTGCAAAAAAGAGTGAATTCGCACCTGCGAATCCACTCCTCTCTTTAGAATAAGCTGGCAGAGCCAGCTCTGCTTTCCAAACCCAAAACTTAAAGTACGCGTGCACGCCCGGAGTAAACAATGCCAACTTCCGGATAAATCGTAACTTCGATATCATCTTTGATCAGCTCGACAGCACGATCCACACCTACGATAACCGGGATTCCAAGGCTCAGAGCCACTACCGCAGCGTGCGATGTAATTCCGCCGACTTCCGTAATAAGTCCGGCGGCACGTTCGATTGCCGGCATGTATTCCTTGTCCGTGGTACGGGTGACGAGAATGGCGCCGTCTTTCATCTTGCTCACCGCTTCTTCCGCCGTTTCAGCTGTAACAACGATGCCTTGGGCATGCTGAGTACCGATCCCTGTACCTTTGGCAATCATCTCGCCAACCTGATGAACTTTCATCAGGTTCGTTGCGCCTGCGTTGCCGATCGGCACGCCAGCAGTGATGATGACGATGTCTCCCAGATCAACATGGCCTTCACGGATGCTTGCATCTACTGCCTGCTCGAAGAGCTCGTCCGTAGTCTGGGCATTCTCATGAAGAAGCACAGGCTGAACGCCCCATACCAGGTTCAAACGGCGCATGATATGGCGGTTGCGGGTTACGGCTACGATTGGAGCTTTAGGGCGATACTTGGAAACCATTCTCGCCGTATAACCGCTCTCTGTAGCTGTAATGATGGCTTTGGAATCCAGCTCAAGCGCAGCATTCGTAACGGATTGCGAAATCGATTCCGTTACGGAAGTCTGGAGCGCCTGTGCCTGACGCACGAACAGTTCACGGTAGTCCAAGGCCTGCTCTGCGCGCTCTGCAATGCGTGCCATCGTCAGAACGGCTTCAACCGGGTATTTACCGGCCGCTGTTTCACCTGACAGCATAACCGCATCGGAGCCGTCAAATACGGCATTGGCTACGTCACTTGACTCAGCGCGGGTAGGACGCGGGTTGCGCTGCATGGAGTCAAGCATCATCGTCGCGGTAATGACCGGTTTGCCGACAAGATTACATTTCTTAATCATATGCTTCTGAACGATCGGCACATCTTCCGGCGGGATCTCGACGCCAAGGTCTCCACGAGCTACCATCAGACCATCCGATACTTCCAGAATTTCGTCCAGGTTGTCTACGCCTTCCTGGTTCTCGATCTTCGAGATAATCTGAATGTGAGAAGCGTTATGACGCTCCAGCAGTTCACGAATTTCCAGAACATCGCTGGCTTTACGAACAAAAGAAGCCGCAATAAAGTCGATACCTTGCTCGATTCCGAAAATAATATCGTTAGCGTCTTTTTCCGTGATGCCCGGCAAGGAAATGCTTACACCCGGAACGTTTACGCCTTTTTTGCTTTTGATAGGGCCGCTGTTCACGATCCGGCACTTAATGTCCGGTCCGTTTACTTCTTCTACAGTAAGGCCGATCAGACCGTCATCAATGAGAATAATGCAGCCTGGAGTTACGTCACTGGCAAGACCGTCATAAGTTACGGACACGCGTTCACGGTCACCGAGAATTTCTTCGGTTGTAAGAGTAATCGTATCGCCCGCGACCAGCTCGATAGGCTCTTCCTTCAGCTTGCCCAGTCGAATTTCCGGTCCTTTGGTGTCCAGAAGAATAGAAACATTACGGTCGCCTAGCTCTTCACACGCTGCACGGATATTCTTGATCCGGTTGCCGTGTTCTTCAAAATCACCATGAGAAAAGTTCAGTCTCATGACGTTCATTCCCGCTTCGATCAGCTTCTTGAGGTTTTCCTTCGATTCGCTTGCCGGTCCTATGGTACATACAATTTTTGTCTTACGCATGATTACCCTCCTGAGTGAATGTATATCTGCCGATTTGTCTGAATTTCTCGTATCTTTCGTCTTTTAATTCTTCTGCGGACATGGCTAACAGCTGCTGCAGGTGCTCCAGAATCGCCGCCTTTATATGTGTGGACTGGAGCTCCAAATCACGATGGGCGCCTCCCTGAGGTTCAGGAACAATTCCATCGATAACACCCAGCTCCGCAATTTGTTTGGCTGTAATCTTCATAGCTTCTGCCGCTTGCAGTGATTTGGATGCATCATTGTACAGGATCGCTGCAGCCCCTTCAGGACTGATGACCGAATAAATCGCATTCTCAAGCATCAGAACCCGGTTGCCCAGCCCCAGTGCCAATGCTCCGCCGCTTCCGCCTTCACCGATCACGATGCAGACGATAGGCACGCGAAAGCCGGCCATAGCGAGCAGATTCCGGGCTATAGCTTCACCCTGGCCGCGCTCTTCCGCAGCATTACCCGGATAAGCCCCCTTGGTATCGATAAACGTAATGATAGGCCGGCGAAACTTGTCCGCCTGACGCATAAGACGAAGTGCTTTACGAAAACCTTCGGGGTGAGGACATCCGAAATTACGGGCAATATTGTCCTTCGTATCCTTACCCTTCTGATGCCCGACTACTGTAACAGCCAGCCCGTCCAGCTTGGCAACACCGCCAACAATAGCCAGATCATCCCCGTACAAACGGTCTCCGTGAAGCTCGACAAAATCAGTAAAAATCGTTTGTATGTAATCGATTGTAGTCGGACGCTGAGTATGTCTGGCCAGCTGCATCTTCTCCGAGGCGGATATCGTCGTATACAGCTCTTCTTCGAGCTGCTTGTAACGTTCCTCCAGCCGCTTGATTTCTTCTGTGAAATCGATGTTCTTATCTTCTCCGAATTTCTTAAGCTCATCAATTTTGCTGCGCAGTTCTACTAACGGCTGCTCAAATGACATTTCACTCGCCATAATTCGCATCCCCCTTTCCTGCATGCAGATCAAGCAGCTTGGTCAGTGTAGCACGAAGGTCCTTACGGGCTACGACCTTATCGAGCTGCCCATGCTGGAGATTGAATTCCGCAGTCTGGAAATTATCAGGCAGTTTCTGCTTAATTGTCTGTTCAATAACACGGCGTCCTGTAAAACCGAAAGAGGTCGCAGGCTCCGCTATAATAATATCTCCAAGCATGGCAAAACTGGCCGATACACCACCGAATGTCGGGTCCGTAATGACCGAGATAAACAGACCGCCCGCTTCATCCAGACGGGAGATAGCTGCACTCGTTTTGGCCATTTGCATGAGGCTCAGAATACTTTCCTGCATACGGGCCCCGCCCGAAGTCGAGAACAACACTAACGGGTAGTTTTTCTGTATAGCGTTTTCAATAGCGCGCGTTAATTTCTCCCCGACGACAGAACCCAAAGAACCGCCCATAAAATCAAAGCTCATCGCTCCGAATACGACCGGATAGCCTCCAATGGTTCCTTCCCCGGTCACAATCGCATCTTTCAGACCGGATTTATCCTTTGCCTTGCTCAGTTTGGCTTCATAATCCGGAAATTGAAGGGGGTCCTCCGAAACCATGTTGTCGTCGTACTCGAACAGACGGCCCTCGTCGAGAGTCATCGCAACGCGTTCAAGCGCATTTAGTTTGTAATGATAATTGCATGATGTACATACTTTTAAATTCTTCTCAAGCTCTTTGCTGTACTGAATCGTTCCGCAGCGCGGACATTTATTCATCAGCCCTTCGGGTATTTCCCGTTTCGTTTTTTCAGAAGGGATGGTTGCATATTTGCGTTTTTGAAAAAGATCCTTTAACACATTCGCACCTCTTTGGCTTACAATATCCGCTCCAGCTATTCATCATGCAGGCGTCTGTTCAATAACGCCCCTGCAGCCGCTGCGGTCAGCGATGTAAAATGGTGTTGAGCACTTCCTGTACCTCTTCCACTTCACCCTCAGGAACCACGATTTCAAACTGGTTTTTGGTCATGTTGATCGCCCGGATTTGGACCAGAAAACCCTCCTCCGACAAGCTTTGTTGAATACGCTCCGCGATTTTGGGAGTGGGGGCGATATAAATCACGGTCCACACGAAATATATACCTCCTCAAGATTGCCCGGGTTATAAATGAATGCCCACCAATCGATGGCGCTGCAGCGCGCTTAAAACGACTTTCCGTTCTCACAAGTCTATACAATGGAATAATGATAACACAACCTTTCTTTTTACCGCAAGGAAGGGTTGTTTACTTCATCGGGCTTGAGAACGGGTTCAGCGCAGCCAACTGCCATGCAGGGACGACATAACCCACAATCTTATCCGGCAAAAAGAGACTCCTCACACCCGAAGGCTGTGCCGAAGTCTCCGGATTTCTTGAGCACCTCAAGAATGCAGAAGGATTCTACTCTGCTATATACTCTCGTATAGCCCGGTTGGTTTCAAACCTTTATATAACCTCTCTCCTGCACTAAAAGAAAAACTATACGTACCGGGGTATAATCAACTTGCTTGGGCACCGCTTCTTAATAGCAGCGCAGCGACAAAATACGCTATAATCCGAGGACGGCTCCACCGGGTCCATCTTCCACCCCTTCTCCGGGATAGCAGGATGCCGGCTGGTTCTGATGGGCGATTCTCGCGGAAGCCGCCGCCGCCAGAGCCGCAATCAGATCGTCGAGGAAAACATGGATTTGCTGCGGATGATCATTCAATGTACGGATAATGCCGGACTTCTGCTTATCCAGATAACCGAAGCTGGTAAGACCGATCATTCCGTACACATGAACAATTCCAAGCGCCATCGTTTCATCCACTCCGTACAGCGGCTCGTCAGCGTCCAGAATGCTCTGAAGCGGCTCAGGGAGCAGTCTGCGCTCTGCCAGCTCATCCAGTGCGATGCCGGTAAGCAGGGTGTACTGCACTTCACGCTTAGTCAGCACCGTCATGACGCTCTCCAGACATGTCTCCAGGGTTAAGGCATCGTTATAAGGCTTTTGCAGCTGGTATACGATTCCGGCAATATCATCAGCCTTAACGCCGCGTTTCTCCAGCATATGCAGCACCAGTGTCGCATTCACGCCTGCATCCCTCCCTCATCCCCCGCCCTCGGCTCCATCTCGGGACAAGCGGCAGCCTTCAGCGGGTTCTACCATTTTATTCGGGGAGGGAAATGTTTATTTCACTTTGACACAATCTTTACCCATGATTTGTTCAACAGCTGCGAACAAATCCGGCGACGGCTTCACGCGGTATTGCGCGCTCAGTGCAAGCAGCCGCTGGGTCCGCTCGTAGAACAGCACGACTTCGAGCGGGCCGCTGTGAAGCTGCAGCAGCTCCTGCAGTTTCACAAGCTTCTGCGGCTCTTCGAGATGAGCCGCAATCTTCACGTACACCCGCTGCCTGGCCGCGGGTGTGCTCGCCCGCTCCCGGTGAGCGGGAGCGGCAGACGTGTGGTCCGCCTTCCCTGAGGCGGACGTACGCTCCGCACCGGTTCGAGGTGCGGCAGCGCGGTCAGGGCCGCTGGCGGCATAGCGGCTGCGCTGCGGTGCACCGGCCTCGTGCACGCTGCCTGCGCCGCCTTGAGCGGTGCCTCGCGCCTCCGTGCGCGGTGCTTCGCTGCGACCGGCGGATCCTCGCATATCACTGCGCGGCGCCTCGCTGCGGTTCACTCCGCCTCTCGCATCACTTCGAGGTCCTTCCACACTGTTCACTCCGCCCCGGGCATCCGTCCGCGGAGTCTCGCTGCGGTTCACTCTCCCTCTCGCATCACTTCGAGGCCCTTCCGCGCTGTTCACTCCGCCCCGGGCATCCGTCCGCGGAGTCTCGCTGCGGTTCACTCCGCCTCTCGCATCACTTCGAGGCCCTTCCGCGCTGTTCACTCCGCCCCGGGCATCCGTCCGCGGAGTCTCGCTGCGGTTCACTCCGCCTCTCGCATCACTTCGAGGCCCTTCCGCGCTGTTCACTCCGCCCCGGGCATCCGTCCGCGGAGTCTCGCTGCGGTTCGCTCCGCTGCGTACGCTGCCGTCATAGGCTGCCTGGGCCCTGCCGGCTCCGCTGCCCGCAACCTGCTGCTCCGCCGGGCCCTGCCGCGTCTGGCCTGCACCCTTACGGCCGGGTCCTTGCGGGCCTCCGGACTGCTGCCCGCCCGGGCGCATCTGACGACGCTGCCAGCGGCGCGCAGCCGGATCATCGGGCGCGCAGAGCGCTTCGGCCAGAAGCTTCGGCGGATCCTCGTCCTGCAGCTGAAGTTTGCCTTTGACAAGCACTACGCTGCCCTTCTGCACAAGGGGAGCATGCTTTTTCCATACTTCCGGGAAAAGCACGACTTCCACCTTCGCAATGCGGTCCTCAAGATCCATAAAAGCCATCGGCTGGCCTTTCTTGGTCACAATGGTCTTACTGGTTACGACCATCCCTGCGACAATCACCTCACTGTGATCGGCGTAGTCCTGCAAATAGTGAAGCGGGTCCGCTTCAAGCTCTTTGAGCAAATCTTCATGATCATCCAGCGGGTGTCCCGAAATATACAGCCCTAACAGCTCCCGTTCGTATTCCAGCTGCTGGGTGCGGGTCAGAGGAGGAACGTCGGGTATCTCCACTTCCCAGTTCGGCTCCTCCACGAATCCGAACAGGTGAAGCTGGAGATCGTCCCGCTCTTTGCGCCACTTCAAAGCTGCCTCTACCGTATCGTCCAGCATCGCTATGAACTGCGAACGGTGCCCGGGGAGTTCATCCAGTGCTCCCCCCTGAATAAGGCACTCAATTACGCGCTTGTTGCACACACGCAAATCTACACGCCTGCAGAAATCAAGCAGGCTTTCATAAGGCTTCTGACGCCTTTCCTTCAGAATAGCTTCTATTGCATTCGTTCCTACGTTCTTGATAGCTGCGAGACCGAAACGGATTGCCCCTTTAGGAGCGGAGGCAGCTCCACCGCCTCCCTCCCGCTGAATAGTGCTGCGCGCCTGAAGTCCTTCACGCTCTGCTTCACGGCCATTGTGATCGTCCGGTCCAGCACTACTGGCTCCCCCGGATTGCCCAGCCTCACTGGCAGACGATACCGGGATCTTGTTCCCCTCTTCTGCCGAAGGCTCTGCTGCTGTATGTTCATCCGATTCATTGAGCCTGCGCGGATTAAGGGCAACGGGAGTAAAATTCACTCCGCTTTCATTGACATCGGGAGGCAGTACGTCAAGCTTCATCCGGCGACATTCATCGACATATTCCGCTGTCTTGCGGTGATTTCCCACTACCGCTGTCAGCATTGAAGCCATAAAATGACGCGGATAGTGAGTCTTTAAATAAGCCGTCTGAAAGGCTAACACACCGTAAGCGGTAGCATGGGCGCGCGGAAATCCATAATCGGCGAAACGGACAATCATATCGTAGACCCGGTTCGCTTCGTCACCGGTAAACCCTTGCCCCAGACTGCCTTCCACAAAATGCGCACGCTGCTCATCCAGAACTTCGCGCTTCTTCTTGGAAACCGCCCGGCGCAGCAGATCCGCTTCTCCAAGTGAAAACCCGGCCATTGCCGAGGCAATCTGCATGATCTGCTCCTGGTATACAATGATACCGTACGTATCCTGGAGAATAGGCACCAGTGCCTCGTGCGGTATTTGGGGCTCCGCCAAACCGTGCTTGCATTCAATATAGCGCGGTATAAATTCCATCGGGCCCGGCCTGTAGAGTGCAACCACAGATACAATATCTTCGAAGCCGGAAGGCTTCAAATCCCTGAGTACCCGCCGTACACCTGGAGACTCAAGCTGGAATATTCCAGTGGTCTCCCCTCGGCTAAGCAGTTCATAAGTCAGGGGATCATTATCCATATCCAGCTGGGCGAGATCCAGCCGCAATCCCTCCTGCTCCTCAATAGAACGGAGCGTGCGTTCAATAATGGACAGCGTACGCAGTCCCAGGAAGTCCATCTTCAGCAGTCCGATCGCTTCGAGATGCTCCATGGAATATTGGGTCAGCGGAGTCTGTCCGGTCCCTTCCTGCAGAGGGACATAATGCGTAAGCGGTTCGCGCGAAATGACAACTCCCGCGGCGTGTGTCGAAGCGTGACGAGGCATCCCTTCGACACGTTTCGCCATATCCAGCAGTTCGCCCGTCTTAGGCTGCTTGACAGCCAGCTCCTTCAAATCGGGGTTAACCTTCAGCGCAGATTCCAGTGTCATTCCCAACTGTCCCGGAATCATCTTGGCTGCCCGGTCCACTTCATTGTAAGGAACGTTCAGCACACGTCCGACATCGCGGACGGCTGCCTTGGCCGCCATAGTTCCGAACGTAATAATCTGGGCTACATGCTGCTGGCCGTATTTGGCCACTACATAATCGATAACCTCATCCCGGCGCTCATCATTAAAGTCGATATCGATATCCGGCATCGTAATCCGCTCCGGGTTCAGGAACCGCTCGAAGAGAAGTTTGTAGCGGATCGGATCTACATCCGTAATTCTGAGCACATAGGCAACCAGACTTCCTGCGGAAGAACCGCGTCCGGGACCGGTAAGAATACCGTTCTCATGCGAGAAGCGGATAAAATCCCATACAATCAGGAAATAATCGGAGAATCCCATGCTCTCGATGACCCGCAGCTCGTAAGCAAGGCGGTCTTCAAGAGTCCTGCGGTATTCCCCTTCTTCGTCCTGCCAGCCATCACGGCTTCCATACCTCTGGGCAAGCCCTGCTCTGCACAGCTCTTTCAAATACTCACCCGCGGTCAGCTCTTCGGGTATCGGCTGAAAACGCGGCAGGACCGATTTGCCGAACTCCAGCTCCAGCCGGCACTTATCCGCAACAAGGACGGTGTTGTCCAGCGCCTCCGGTACGTGGGCGAACAGACTGCGCATCTCTTCTTCGCTTTTGAGATACAACTGGCTGGTCTCAAATTTAAGCCTCTGCGGATCATCCACCGTCTTGCCCGTTCCAATACACAGCAGGACATCCTGTACGACATGATCCGGCTGCCTGACATAGTGGACATCATTGGTAGCGACGAGGGGAATGCCGGTATCCCTGCTGAGCTCGATCATGCCCTGCATCACTTTTTTCTGCTCGATGGAGCCGTGGTCTTGAATTTCCAGGTAGAAGTCTTCGCCGAAAATAGACCGGTAACGCTCAGCGGCCGCCTTCGCTTGTTCCTTACGGTCGTGCAGCAGATGCTGGGACACTTCTCCGCCCAAACACGAACTGAGACAGAGTAATCCTTCCGAATACTTCGCCAGATTCTCATGATCAATCCGCGGCTTATAATGAAAGCCCTGCAAATGACCGATCGAACAAAGCTTCATCAGATTCTGATAGCCCTGCATATTGCGAGCCAGAAGAATCAGATGGTAGATAGGCTGTTCCTGCCTAGTCCCTTTCGTACGGATCGATCCCTCGGTAAAATAAGCCTCGCAGCCGATGATCGGCTTGATGCCTTTGGCTATACAGGCTTTATAAAAAGCAATGGCCCCATACATGACACCATGATCCGTCAGGGCGAGCGATTTCATGCCAAATTGAGACGCCGTCTCCACCAGGTCGTGGATGCGTGCGGCGCCGTCAAGCAGGCTGTATTCACTATGTACATGCAGATGGACGAATGAATTCATGATGGCGGCTCCTCCGAAACTTTCCTTTCTTCTATTCTATCACATTTTTCAAAAAGGCGAAAATGCGTTCGGGTTACTCCCCGTAATAAAAACCGCCCGCCGAGATCATCCCGGCAGGCGGCGCAATTATACTCTGATAACCATTTTAAATAAGACTTGATCCTAACGGTAAGAATCCAGCACGGCTTTGAAGACAGGACCCGAACGCTCTATTTGACGGATAGGAACGCTGTAGGACAAACGGAAGTGTCCTCCCCGTCCAAATCCGCTTCCCGGGACAATAAGCAGTCTGTGATCCTGCACGGCCTTCAGGCAGAACTCCACATCGTCCGCAATCGGTGTCTTAGGGAAGATGAAGAAGCCACCTTGCGGCACATCGAACTCGTAGCCCGCTTCCTGAAGAACCGCTACCATCAAATCCCGGCGTTTGCGGTATTCATTCTGCTCCACTGTCAATGACTCCATTCTCGCTAAAGCACGCTGCATAAGAACCGGTGCATTGACGAAACCGAGCGTCCGGTTGCTGAACACGAAGGCCTGCGCAAGCAAAGCAGCATTCTCGGCGGAAGAATCCACCGCGACATATCCCAGACGCTCACCGGCTATCCCGAGATCCTTACTGAAGGAGCTGATGAGAATGGTGCGCGGGTACGCTTCAAACGGATTAGGCGGTACCGCATCATACACAAGCTGACTGTACGGATCGTCATAGAGGAGATACAGAAGAGAACCGTGCTTCTTCTCGGCTGCTTTGAGCACATCGCCCAGTTCGTTCAAGTTCTGCTGCGACAGCAGCTTGCCTGTAGGATTGCCCGGTGTATTGACGATAATCGCCCGTGTACGCGCCGTGATAGCTTCCGCAACCCGCTTCGTGTCGATGCTGAAATCATCTGTGAGAGCAACATGGACAGGGATGCCTCCATGATTGTCTGCATAATAGTCATATTCGACAAAATAAGGCGTCAGCAGGATCACTTCGTCTCCCGGATTAAGAAGGCTTTTGCACACGACATTCAATCCGCCTCCGGCACCGACCGTCATGACCACATGCTCCTGAACGATCTTACCGCCGTAACGGCTGTTTAGATACTCCGCGACTTTTTGCCGGGCAGCCGGCAGTCCTTGATTGGGTATGTATTGATGTTTGCCGAGCTGCTCATCCGTAATCGTATCCTGGAGGGCTTGCCGGAAAGCCGCCGGGGGTTCTACTATAGGATTGCCCAGAGAGAAATCGAATACTTCATCCGCTCCGTAAATTTCAGTGAGACGTTTGCCTTCGTCAAACAGCTTCCGAATCCATGAACCTTTCTCAAGCTGGTCCGCCAGCTTCGCTGATATTGCGCCTTGATTAGTCATTCGGGTAAACCTCCATAATTCCTTATATTTTCATTGCGAAGTTACATGGAACGTAAAAGTTGAAGCAGACATTCGTTCTCCTCTTCGGTTCCGATGCTGATTCTCAGTTTGTCCTCCAACAGGGGAGAATCGAAATAACGGATATAGACGTGCTGCTCGGCAAGTCTCGCTGTAATCTGACGGGCAGTTAAGCCCCTGGAAGCCGGAGGTGTGCAGAGGACGAAATTCGCTTGTGAATCCGGAGCGGAATAACCCAGGCAGCGCAGCTGTCCGATCAATTCCCGGCGGGATTCCTTCAGGCGCCGGACCGTTCCGGCAAGATAGCTCTGGTCCCGCAAAGCCGCAGCGGCAATCGTCTGCGTAAGCATACTTACGTTGTAGGAATCTTTACACTTGTCGAGCGATTGAATCAGGTCCGCATTTGCGAAAGCATAGCCAAACCGGATTCCGCACAAGGAATAAGATTTCGACAGCGTGCGGATAACGATCACATTCGGATGCTCATGAATGAGCGGTAAGGCTGTCGCCGCCCCATCGGCGAAATCAATATACGCTTCATCAATGATCAGCAGACCTTTGTAGCGCCGGGCGAGCTCCGTAACGCTCTCAACAGGGAGAAGGAGTCCCGTAGGCGCATTCGGATTAACGAGAATTATCGCCTCGGAAGGCACGGCGAGCAAAGCTTCGATGTCCACCCGAAAATCTGCATAGGTCGCCACAAACTCAGAATGGACCCGGTGAATGCGGGCTGCCGTCTTATACAGCGAATATGTAGGGTATGGCAGTACAATTGTACTTTCTTCCGGGAGGAATGCTTTGAACAACAGGGCGATAATTTCATCAGATCCATTCCCGCAAAAGACCTGTGATGGCTTCACGTTATAAAGAGAAGCCAGCTCTTCCCTCACATATTCGGCCGTTGCATTCGGATAGCGGCGCAGCAGGGAATAATCGAATGTCTGCAGCGCTTTTTGTACCCGCGGAGACGGCGGATACGGGTTCTCGTTCGAATTCAGCTTGATGACCTGCTGATCTGCAGCCGGCTGAAAGCCGGGTATGTAGGGCGCGAGCTCGCGGATATGCGGTTTAGCGTACACAATGATCCCTTCTTTCCCTAGGCCGTTTGCATGTTTCACTTTAATCTAGTATAGCGCAATTCGTTAGAGATTCTAGCAAAAACTTTAACCGGATAAAGAAGAAAAATAATCCTATAGGAACATATGTTTGTATATGTTTTCATGCTATACTGGGTGAACAATAGAGTCGGCCTCCGAGGCGAATAACACGCTTCAAGAAGGGAGGTGCGCGCTTTGGATATGAAGGATACCATGACCCTCATGTTCATGTTCGGCATGTTTATTCTTGCCCTCCTTACCTATGTTAAAAAGAAATAGACCTCCCTGAACTCCAGAGGAGCAAGTAGGTCTATCCGGCCCGTAAACCGATGCCCGGGGGCAGTCTATTGTATCCTCTCCCGCAGACGCTGGCACGTCTGCGGGATTTTGTGTGCCCGGAAGCCGCGACGGCTATCCGGAACGTTTCCTCTTATTGTAGCATAGCAGCGCTTGGGGTGGAATAACCCACTAGGTCTAATGATACAGCCGCTTTGTCCTAGTGACCCCTATGCAGTCTAACCTCTTCCTTGCTTCTTTCTATTAGACCAACTGAATTTCTAGTAATCTTTTTGCTTCTCTCTCTCATATTTCATTTCTCAGCTTCATAGACTAGATCAAACAAGCAACTATCACAACCGCCCTGCCGGTCAAAAGGAAGAAGGGAATCCCGTGACGAGCTTTGTCACAGCTGCTATTATGAATTTTTGCGTTGCCTTCGGAGTAGTCATGGGGGGCAGCATGCTGGCGGGAATCGGCTCCGTCCTCTCGCTTCAACCTCCCACCTATAAAATGCAGCTGATTGCCGAGAACATCAAGATTTGGGCCATGGTTGCCGCGATCGGCGGCACAATTGATCCGATCCGGATGATACAGGATAATTTCCAGGACGGCCAGCTGTCACCTGCCATTAAACAGATTCTGCTGATTATCTGCGCATACATCGGCGCACATTCCGGAACTTCTCTTATCCAATTGATCTGCAAGGGGGGCGGACAGCCGTGAGAATGCCTGATTTCAACCGGTTCCCCCGGCTTCTATCCGGTCTCGGACTATTCATATCCGGAGGAATTGTAGGCAGCGCCGTATTCTTGAGCCTGTACCATCATACCTACAATGTACTGGTCATCGATAATTTAAATCTGCGTAAAGAAAACAGTGAGCTGCAGCTGGACATCGAATCCTTGAATAAGTTCCGAAACAAACAGGGACTCATTACGCACGTAACTGTTCATTTATACAACAGTGTTCAGCATCCGCTCGAAAGTCATGTAGAGAAAGCGATTGAAGACCGGGTCAAAAGAGATTTAAAGATTGTGGAGGGGCAAAAAGTAGGGGAAATCAGGGACTCCCCCCAACTGTATGAGAGGCTCATCACGAACAAGACCTATTACGGGGTCGTCGATAAAGATTATATCGTCAACGTGAAATCAATGGTACTTGTCCAATCGGAGCTTACAGTGTGGATTACGGCAGAAGAGCCCAGGAAGCTGCCCGCGCCAGACAAAGGCACGAACGCGCCGGGAGGCGATTCCTTCTAACCAACTTCCTGAGGACTACAGCTCAAAACGCGCCAGCGCGACTTGCCGGAATGCTTCTTTGTTAGAAGCAAGTGCGGGTATTTCCGCCAGCAGCTCGTCCGCGTGGTGAAGATATAAGTTCTGTATGGTGCGCGTGTATTCAATACAGCCGGAGCCATAAATATACTCCACGCATTCCGGCTTATGCTTCAAAAACTGCTCTTGGTCGATTTCGCCCTGGTAATACTGCCGGATCCAAGGGGAGCCCTCTTCCTCTTCATCCAGCAAGAACATCACGGGAATGGTCTGTTTCTTCTGGACAATATCGTTCTTATAGTCAAAACGGAGCAAATCGCTCAGGTCGTTGTCCAGCTGCGCCATCAAGCCCGTATAAAGACCCAGCAGGTTTAATTGGCTAACCGTTTCTTCATTACTGCCGCCAAGGGTGCAGGTATAGCCCAAATAAAGAGCAAGCTGCACCAATGCACCCGATTTGCGCTGTACCATATCTACATAATCCTCTTCGCTCTGAGCCGCGCAAGTAATATCCAGATGCTGCCCGTTGATCGCCTCGGTTATAAACCGCCCGACCTGAGCCGGATCGGGAAGAGGGCTTCCCGGATAGCGCAGGCGCAGAGCCCCTAATTCCGAGATCGAAGCCGTTACAAAACCGGTGTAGATATTCAAGGCTTGTTCCTGCGGAATTCTCATCCAAGGTTTGGCTGTATTGTCCTGATCCTGCAGGTCATCCATAATATCCAGTGCCAGAAGAATCAGCTCCGTAAGTGCAGCTACCCGGTGAATAGCGGGATGATTCCCGCCCAGCAAATCATGTGCGCCGAGTGTTAACTCCCCCCAGATGGATTGCTCCTCCCGCTTGTCCTCCACACTTTTCTTCATCAAGAGACGTAAAGACTCTATGGGAAAGTGCGTTTCGATAAGATTCTGGATCTCGCTCCAAACTTCCGCCTTCATGCGGCACCGCCTTTTCGGATTGTAGATATGTCGCTTCTATACTCTAACGCTTAACGCTTCATCTGTATGAATTTCTCGATGGCTTGGGCGCGTGATTTCACTCCGAACTTATCATATATTTTGCGCACGTAGTTATCTACGGAACGCTTGCTCATATGAATTTCATCGGCAATCTGCTCGTTGGTCGCCCCTTTTACAATCTGGTTCATGATATTGATTTCCTCGTCGGTCAAACTCGACATATCATCCTCCGGCTGGCTCAGCCGTAATTGATGCAGCAGCGATATAGGAATAACCGTCTGGCCTTCTTTTAAAGAACGCATCATATTGCGGATCTGCTCCTCGCTTGAATCTTTGGACATAATGCCGCATACACCCAGATCGAGCAGATTATTCAGAATCGGCATATAATCAATTCCCGTGAAAATAACAATTTGAATCGTTTCATCTATTTCCCTCATCTTGACTGCGACTTCCATCCCTGTTAAATCCGGCAGGTGAAAATCGAGAAAAATAATGGAAGGCTTCAGCTGCATCATCATTTCGATACCGCTTTCCCCGCTGTTAGCTACACCCACAACCTGAATATCTTTTTCCTGCTCAAGAATGAATTTCGTCCCGTAAGCCATGGCGGGGTGGTCATCTACAATCAGGATCTGCTGTATATTATTCATGTCAGTAAGCCCTCCTTTATTGGGATGTGAATCGTAACCTCGACGCCTTTGCCTGACATGGTGTCCATTCGAAAGTTACCGTTCAAATGCAGCACACGGCCTTTCATCTGTTCCAGGCCCATGCCCGAACGGCCAACTGTTTTGCGTCCTGCCAGTTCCTGCTGAAAGCCAACGCCATCGTCTTCGTAATGGATAACAACTTCCTCTCCGCTTGCACGCAGCTGGATGAACAACCTGCTGGCCTGTGAATGCTTCTTGGCATTCGTGATTAACTCCTGGATCACCCGGAAAATATGGCGTTTGGCATCATAATCGAGATTTTCCATAGCCGTTGTTTTGCCCTCTGTGCTGAACTGAATCTCATAGTCTCCCATGCTTGACTCCGTATCTACCAGATTCTGAAGCGCACGGACAAGTCCTATGTTCTTGAGCAAATACGGATTCAGTTCAAAACAGCACTGCCGGAGGTTCATATTAATAAGCTCCAGATGATTCAAAATATCTTTGAGCAGACGGTGGTCATCCGGATTCAACATCTGCTTCTGCAGATTCTTAAGCTTCCTCTGGACGAAAAAGATGTCCTGCATAGTCGTGTCGTGAAGATCGGTTGCAATCCGGGTACGTTCCTTTTCCTGCAGATCGAACATCGTTTTACGGAACCAGACATAATCGGAAGAGCCTTCCTGATTAGGAAGCTCGGATGCGAGCTCCAGCAGTTTCATGTTCAGCTTGCGGATCAGATACAAATTCTCCAGGCTGACGGATAAATATGAGATAATCAAATTCAGCCACTGATTTTCTTCCCGGTTCATAAACGTATTCGTCTTCTTCTTAGTCAGAACCAGATAGGAAATATACTCCTCATGACCCTTGATTAACGTTCTCGTATACTCCGAGTCAAACCAGTCATTCGAAATAAACCGCCGTTTAACTTCCTTCTCGTCAATGTTTCCTTCGCTGATAATTTCCAGATTTCCGGATGCGTACTGAATGACGATAGCACCCCCGAATACCTGCAGCGTATCGACGATATCCACGAGAACAATGTCTTTTAACTCACGGAAATTGGTAATGCTGCCGAGGTCTGTGGCAATTTTCTTAAGCGAGTTCTGCAAGTGATATTTCCTAGGGAACATGATCTTCTCCAGCCTCGTCGCAAAATACTCCAGGGAGTAAGTAACGAAGGTCAGGACAACCATGGTCGTAGTGAAACTGATTACCAAATGCTTGACGCTGGCATCTTTCTGGAAAATAAAGTAGTTCACAGCAACCAGCACAACACTCGGAAGAATCGAAATAACGGCTGTGGAATAAATTCTTCTTAGGATAATATCCAAGTCATACAACTGCTTGGACATAATCAGATAACCGAAAACGACTGGAAATACGAGTACAAACCAACCGCTGTAGTAGGAAAAAGCTAATTCCTGCTGGAATACGATTCTTGGGATGAATGTCAGGAAAACGAGCGGGAAGAATGAAATCGTCAGCGCTATGATGACCGTTTTGATAACCGTAAATAAGTAATCATTTGTTTTGCGGTATTTATTGTAGAGATAGCCGAGCCAATATATATTCAGTAAAAACCCGATTACAAATATAAACATCGTTCCGTAATAAATTGTTTTGTAGAACCCGATATTAATGTCCGGCAGAAACATGCCCAATTGAAGGAAAGAAGATAATGTTAAGGTCATATAGACATATTTCATGAATTTAGTAGATATATTCAAACTAGATTTCTCTTTAAAGAAAGTAATTAAGAAATGTAAAAATACAAAGGGCAGACAAGCCACTAAACTTGTTATCATCCCTTTCGCCAAAATATCTATTCGAATGGACGCTCCTAAACACATAAATATAAGAGCAATATTAAGAAATACAGCGGAGAGCATAAAGGCTGATTTCGAATTAGATTGTCGGCTGAACAAGAAATAAGCGAATAACAAAGCAATTATTTCACCTAATAAAGAAAGAATATCAATAGTCATTGAGGTGGCATGATCTCTTGTTACAAACAATAATTCTTTACCGTCCCGAAGAATTTTAATTTCATCGGCCTGCTCTATACTGTAATATTTTTTAACTGTAAAATGTTCTGCAGGTTCTTTTCCATCAATACTTAGAATAATATCTTTAGTGTGAAAACCAATCCGGTCCCCTATACTTACTTTTTCTAATTGTGAGATATACCACTGTTTATTTGCATTCTGTTCAAGCAAAATACCTAAATAGGGATAGCGATAAGCTACTCTTAAGCTCCATATTTGCAGGAAGATGATGACTAATAAAAACAAGATCAACCATTTTTTATTGATTTTCATAAAATCCGCCTTTTCGAGTGAAAGATTTTAAGGTAATATAGGAAATAAGTTATATATCCTTCTTAAAGAGAGGTGTCTGTCATGCAAACGGCAGTACTATGGTCCCGTGAACTTAAGCAAGCGGTCAAAGAAGCAGTAAGTTCCAATTCGGTATCCTCATCCTCCACATCTTTGTCTAAACTCGAAGTGGCATCCTTGCAGAAAGCCGTAATTAGCGAGAAGCCAGAAGTTAGATATTTAATGTGGTAAACCTATCCACATCATAGCAAAAAACAAAAAGATTGCCTATCCGCTTAATTACGGATACGCAATCTTTTTTGTTTGCCCCTAACCTTGAATTTGCGCTCAAACGCAGCAGAAAATGCGCATTCAACCCGATCCTTTAAGTCTAACTACATACTTTGAGACATTAGGACCTAATTGTGTCCCTATATGATAGGAAAATATAACCCCATACCATGTTTATCCGGTTGCACAAGAGTGCAGATGAATTTGCATGGTAGCGAAACAAAATTGCGCTGAATATGTAAGCTTTTAAAGATAATATAAAAGTATACAATATTATCCATAGTTTAGAGCTTAGGAGTGTTCTTTATGACCCAGTATCAATTCGATAGCCATTTTGAGGATCTGCTTAAGGACGCGTTAGTTGAAAAATTTGAAGCAGTCGAGGTACCGTATGTACAGCTCAACTCCTCCTGGGAAAGTTTAAAAAAGAAACTAGAGATAAAAAACTATCCTGCTTAGAATGCTGTTATGAAGTCGTTTATTGAACCTTGTCAGTTCATAGTTCTACATTAATAAATTTCTTTCCTTCTTTTATGGATAGAGCCGGCTGCCTACAAGGCCCCGGCTTCGTTGCTTTTTGCCCGGAAAGTCGGTACAGTTAAAGCAAAACGCTCAATAGGGGGATTTTATTAGATGCTCGAAACGATACAAATTGCATTATCTGTCCTGATCTTCATTACGCTTCTATTCTCGGTTATCTTCAGCTTCCGTTCTCGCCGTCAAACCGATCCGAAACAAAAGGGCATCAATACCGCTCTGATGAACATCAGCATGGGATTGATGCTTATCGTCATTGCCATTACGCAGCTTTTCTTTATGTCCGACACGGCCACACGCCGAGTTTTCGGTACGGTCTGCATGCTGCTTGGCCTCTTTAATTTATTTGCCGGAATTCGCAATTATGCTTATTTTAACCGGATGTCCCGTTAAACCCCGTCTATAAATTGAGCCGTCAGCATCGCTCTGCATACTAAAGTGCCGGCGTGATAGATTTGCACATCGATCTTACCGAACTTCCGGCTCACCTCCAGAATATTCGGGCGGATCTGGATCTCGCTTTCCATCTGAACCGGCTTAATGAAATAAGTAGACATATTATCCATGACAAGGTCGCCTTTCTTTACCGTTTGTACCACACGATAAGCGGCCTCTGTCATGAGTGTCGTCAAAACACCCTCGGATACGGTTCCCAGATGATTGGTCATTTGCGGAGTAATCGTACCCTTGAACACCACATTGCCCTGCTCATCCCGGAATTCCTCGAATCTTCCCCATATCAAATCTTCGAATGTCTCGCCATTCTGCGGCTGTTTCTGAATGTACTGCATCGCTTTAAGCACATCGTTCCGATTGATAATCCCCAGCATTTTGCGGTTACCATCCACGACAGGCAGCAGCTCGATGCCTTCCCAGACCATCATATGGGCTGCAGAAGCTACCGAAGTAAGAGGACCCGCCGTAAGCGGGTTGCGCGTCATTAAACGGTCCACCGTCTGATCGGATTCGGCCCCCAGCATATCCTTCGGCGCTACAAGTCCAATCACGCGGTTCCACTCATCCGTAACCGGAAAGCGGCTGTGTCCCGTTTCTTCCACAAGCGCCCGCCATTCCTTGACCGTACTGTTCGACTTCAGCGCAAACACATGCGGGTTCGATGTAAGAATATCTTCAACAAGAAGAATTTTCTTCTTGATCAGCCGGTCATAGATAGCTCGATTAATCATCGAAGCCACTGTGAACGAATCATAACTGCTCGAAATAATTGGAAGCTCCAGCTTATCGGCCAGCTTCGTCATTTCCTGGCTCGTATGAAATCCTCCCGTAATCAGCACCCCCGCCCCATGCTGAAGCGCCATCTCGTGGGCCTCTTCCCGGTTGCCCACGATAAGCAGAGAGCCCGCTTCCACATAGCGAAGCATCGCGTCTAATTCCATAGCTCCAATGACAAATTTATGGAGCGTTTTATCTAGGCCGTTCATGCCGCCCAGCACTTCACCATCTACGATATTCACCACTTCTTCGAAGGTAAGCTTGTCGATGTTGCGCCGCTCGCGCTTGCCGACTCTTACTGTACCCACGCGTTCCTTCGTGCTGACAAGCCCCTGATTCTCGGCTTCTTTAATGGCGCGGTAAGCGGTCCCCTCACTGACTTCCAGCTGATCGGCAATTTTGCGGACGCTGATCTTACTGCCTATCTTCAAGCTTTCTATAAAACGGAGAATTTGCTCATGCTTGGTTAAAGTCTCCATTCCGGTTTCATCCAACTGTATTACCCCCGTCCGGTTCTCTGTATTAGTCTGTTAGTATCATTATAGACGAACACGAACCAAACGAAAAGTTCAGAGCGGCACCATTTCCTTTTTTATGAAAAATAAAGGGTCATACCGGACTAAGTAAACCCGAAACATAAGGCAGTTCCCTGTTATTTCCGAAGCCCCAGCTGTTTTTTCCCTTGGATTTTCTGCTCGTTCTGCCATCTTTTCATACGCTTGACACGGACCAGGTCCTGACGCGTTTCCTCGTCGACACCCAGAAGCTCATGCAGATGAGCTGCGATGACCAGCAGTGCAAAACAGATCCAAACCACTCCGGCGACCGTTGGCAGGGTAAACCCTTCTCCGATGTTAAGCTGCGGCACGGAATACAGCAGCATTCCCAGCGCCAGACTCATATAAATGACGTTTTTTAATCCTTTCATGGTCCACACTCCCCCTGAGATTAACAGTTACGCATCCGGATGAGGACACGCTGCCTATCTGTACATCCTATGACGGGCTTCGGGGATATATGATGTTTCCTTAGGCGCTCAAGTCCCGATTTATAAGACGGGTCTGGATTTCGTTGGTACATCTTTCGTATGCATATCCTTCATCTGATCCGCTGTCCCGGTTTCTTTTTGACGCCTAGCATGAAGAAATCTGCCTATCCGATTGTAATCACGAAGCTTGCGGTCTCGATCCCGATTGTGCTGCTCCATTTCTTTTTCCAGAAAATAATAATGAGGAAACATGCGTCAAACCCCTTTTCTATTTGAAGTGACCGGCTAAGTCTGATTATAGAAGAATTTGGAATAACAAAAAGAGTAGGTTCTCCGTTTGCTTTTTCCCCTTTTACAGATGAACACGGATAACCGGTATGTATGTATACAGGCTGTTACAGTCACCGCTACAGAAGCTGTGTATATGAAAGAGCCTTTTCCAAACTATCTTTATTGAAACATTTACCAGAAAAGCCGCGTCTAAGCATGTACATCACACTCACACAATAATGGAGGGTTAGATCATTTTGACATTCACTAAACTGGCAGCGGGCTTCATTGTCATCAGCCTGCTCAGCTCCTGTTCCCTGTCGGCCCAGCCCCGAATATCTGTACAAGAACGTCAGGAGACAGCCTCCAATCTCGATATAAAAGTAGTGAAGGCAGCGAACACTTTTGGATTGCAGATTCATAAGCAGCTCGCTCTCCAGGACCCCGATGTCAACTTGCTGCTTTCTCCTCTCAGCATCTCCATGGCGCTGGGCATGACCTACAACGGCAGCAGCGGCACTACCAAAGAACAAATTGCCTCGGTACTGGGCTGGCAGGGAATGAGCGATGACGAGATTAATCGGGGAAATCAGACCTTGAACACTCTTTTGCAAAAAACGGGAAAAGGCGTAGACGTCCATATAGCTAATTCAATGTGGCTTCGCAAAGATTTTTCCTTCAAAAAAGATTTTCTCGACACCAATAAAACCTACTACGGGGCTAAAGCGGAAGAATTGGATTTTGGCGATTCCGACAAGACAGTCCGGACCATCAACAAATGGGTTGAGCAGCAGACCAAAGAGAAAATTCCGAATCTGCTCGCGCAGGTAAACCCCAGTGATGTCATGTTTCTGGTTAATGCCGTTTACTTCAAGGGCGGATGGACGCAAAAGTTTCGTACAGCAGATACAAAAGATGATTTATTCAAAAAGAAGAACGGTTCCTCAAAAACCGTTAAAATGATGTCTCAGCAGGGCTCTTACGAGTATGTGAAAACAGAGGATTATGAAGCCGTACGACTGCCTTATGGGGAAGGGCAGATGGATCTGCTGGTCGTACTGCCGGATGAACAATCAACGCTCCAGGCTCTGCAGGAGAAGATATGGCAAGATCCTTCTCAGCTTCAGAAGCCATTCAAGAAAAGTTCCGGACAAATCCGCATACCCCGCTTTAAAGCCGAGTATGGAAAATCACTTATTGAAAGCTTGGAGAAAATGGGAATGAAAATTCCGTTCGATCCTCTCCAAGCTGATCTTAGCCGAATTGCTGCCACGCCTCCAAACTTGTTTATCGGACAGGTCACGCACAAAAGCTTTATCGAAGTGAATGAGAAGGGCACAGAAGCTGCGGCTGCAACCGTTGTCGGTGTAGAAAAGGTATCACTCGATCCGCCCCGGGATCCTTTCGACTTGAAAGTGGACCGTCCGTTCTTCATCGCGATTGAGGATCGCCAGACAGGCGCGTGGCTGTTTGTAGGATCGATTGTAGAGCCGTAGAATTTATTGTTATAAAACCTTCCCTCGATATCAGTCCAATCCAAAAAGCCGGCCGCCTGAAACTTAGGCGGCCGGCTTGTGTGTTGATAGGATCATGCGCAGGTCCTTTGCACAGAGCGCAACCCACTGCGCATACTAGTCTGCACATGGCTGCAATTGCTTCTTCCCGCTGCAGCTCTCATTCTCATACAGCTATATCGGCTATATCCCGCTATATCCGGATGTATGCTGCCCTCAAGAAAGCTGTAAACGCAGCGGGCTCTCGCATCCGCTGAGCCGAGCTGACCAGCGAAACAACGCGGAAGAGAGGAACATCCTGCAAGCAAGCGGCAATGTAAAGCGGAAGCCGCGTACATGTCCCAGAGGGCGGCGATTCAACACAGGAAGAGCCGGACATGTCCTATAAGCGGCAATTCAATGCAGGAAAAACAGGGCATGTCCCAGAAGCGGCGATTCAACACAGAAGAGCCGGACCAAGCGCCTCGGCACTTCCTGCGTTACAGCCGCACTACGGCGCGTCCGCGCATGCGGCCCGCGAGAATGTCCTCCAGCGCGGCAGGCACTTCCTCCAGCGTGATTTCCCGCTGGATCATGTCTGCAAGGCCTCGCGGCTTAAGGTCGCCCGCAAGCCGCTCCCAGATCTTCCTGCGCAGAGGCGCCGGGCAATTGACAGAGTCAATGCCCAAGAGGTTAACGCCGCGCAGAATGAACGGGTACACGGTGGCGGGGAACGATCCGCCGCCGGCGAGCCCGCTGAGGGCGACAGAGCCGCCGTACCGGATTGTGCTCAGCACGTACGGAAGCGACGCGCCGCCCACAGGGTCCACCGCTGCCGCATACTGCTCGCGGCGCAGCGCCTTCCCTTCTGCCGAGAGGGTTTCTCTCGGCAGCACATCCTTAGCTCCGAGTGCGCGCAGATACGCGTGCTCGGAGCTCTTGCCCGTGCTGGCGGTTACGTCGTAACCGAGGCCCGCCAGCATGGATACGGCGCTGCCGCCCACGCCGCCGGTCGCCCCGGTGACGAGCACGGGGCCCTGGTCCGGGCGCAGGCCGTTGTCCTCGAGCCGCTGCACGGAGAGAGCGGCTGTGAAGCCTGCGGTGCCGAGGGCCATCACGTCCTTCAGGGACAGGCCGCCGGGAACCGGCACCGCCCAATCCGCCGGCACGCGGGCCAGCTCGCTGTAGCCGCCGAAATGTCCGGTGCCCAGCCCATAGCCGGTGACCAGAATCTGGTCACCTTCGCTAAACCGTGGGTCTGCCGAGGACACCACGGTACCGGACAGATCGATTCCAAGTATCATGGGATAAGCTGCGACAACATGACTTTCGGGCTGTGAAGCTAGTCCATCCTTGAAATTAACACCCGAATAAGCTACTCTCACCAGCAGCTCTCCCGCAGGAAGCTCGCCAACAGTCATCTCCCTTATCCCCAGCGAAATGCCTCCAGCGGCATTAAGTTCAGCATGTAAAGCACGAAATGAAGAATCTTGCATAAACTCATCCCTCCTCATTCCGATCTTACTCTATCTTCGCCGGTTATGCATCCGCCCGAGTGAGGCCAGCTGAATCCGTCCAGAAAATATGAGGCTGTCCGTTTCCGTGTCCCATACTTTCCGGGCGGCAGCAGCGAAGCAGCGATGCCTGCTAGCCCATGTCAGAACGCTGCATCTGCCTTTCCAAATGCAGCGCCAGGAAGCCGATTTCATCCATCGGAATCGGTTTCTGCAAGTTTTTCTTAAGCAGCTCCGCGAGCAGCACCGCCTTTTGAAAAGCAAGCGGGTATTCTTCGCAAATTTTACCAAGCAGCGGGTTGCGTATCGTTTTCTCCTGCTTGATCCGGTCAATTAGCGCTTTCAAATGAGAGATAAAACGAACGGTCGAGAAGGAATTGTCAAAGTCTAGCCCCAGCTCCTTGGCACGCTCAATGACATCCGCCACCAGTCTTACAACGGCCAGAGCCGTCCCTTTTTCCAGCTTGGTACGGGCTGTATGGAAATGCATCGCAAGGAAAGCGATTTCATCATCCGGAAGCTTAACATCCAGGTGTTCATTAAGAAAGTCGATCGCTCTGCTTGCAATCCGGTACTCCTCTTCATACAGATGTTTAATCTCATAAGCAAAAGGATTACCGATTTGGACGCCCCTCTTGCAGCGTTCTACGGCAAAATTAATATGATCGACGAGCGCCGCATGGATGGTTTCGGAGAATTCCCCTTCCAGATGTCCCTGGGCGAACGCAATGACCTCCTCGGTTATCCCGATAATTTTAACATCAACGGCATGAAGAATATGTTCATAATGCTCCAGAACCTCAGAAGTTTGCAGCAGGAATTCCTGTGTGATATCCGAATCTTGGATCGTCATGCCAGGCTCTTTTTTAAATCCGATTCCTTTACCGAATGCAATCGAATTTTTGCCAGTGGATAATTTGGTCATGACCACATTGTGAGAAAGCACGTAAATGATTTTCCTTTGAATCATAAATGGCCTCCTCCCCTTCAGGCAGTCAATCGTCTGGCAATAGAGTCTTTAATTAGCTCTGATTCCGTGCCGAAAATAATATGAACGTGTCCCTTACCCATATTCATGATGCCGAATGCCCCCAGCTCTTTGAGCGTGTCCTCTTCTATTCCCTGATCCGTTTCCAGCCATAATCTGAGCCGGGTAATACAAGAGTCTACTTTAATGATATTGCCGATTCCCCCCACGCATTCTACAATGGCGGAAATCCGCTTCTCGTCCATCGAAGGACTATCTGCGGCTATTACCGGTGTAAGCTCAGGGAAATCCTCTTCACGTCCTGGCGTTTTCAGATGAAATAAGCGGATCAGGAGCATAAACAGCCCGTAATAGAGCAAGAAGTATATAACCCCGATTCCTAAAAACGCCCAAGGAAATTCCTTTAATTTCCAATTCAACACTAAATCAATAATTCCTGCCGAGAAACTGAATCCCATTCTGATCTCTACGGCATACATGAATGCCATCGCAAGCCCCGTTAGCAGCGCATGTACACCATACAGCAAAGGAGACGCGAACATGAATGAAAATTCCAGCGGCTCTGTCACACCAGTAAGAAGCGAAGTCAAAGCGGCGCTGTACATAAGAGCTGCCGTACGTTTGCGTTTCTCTGGACGGGCGCATTTCACCATCGCTAAAGCAGCTGCAGGCAGTCCGAAAATCATAACAGGGAAGAACCCGCTCATGAAGCTGCCCGCGGTCGGATCCCCCGCATTATAACGGGTCATATCCCCATGGACGATACTCCCTGGTCCGGTAACGTATTCGCCGATCTGAAACCACACCACGCTGTTGAGAATATGATGCAGTCCGGTAACCAGGAGCAGCCGGTTCAGGAATCCGTACATAAACACACCGATACCGCCTGCCTCCACAATCCAGAGGCCCGCACTTCGGATCACATCCTGAACGGGCGGCCAGACCAGACCCATCAGTCCTCCCATCACGACCATGACAAGCGATGTGATAATCGGCACAAAACGGCGGCCTCCAAAAAACATCAGGTAATCCGGAAGCTTGATGCTATGAAATCGGTTAAATAGCATCACCGTAATGAGCCCCGTCATAACTCCGCCGAGGACCCCCATATCCAGATGCAAATCCACGGGCACATCTTCGAAAGATGCCAGTACCCGGATAAACACGAGGTATCCGACTGCTGCGGCCAGTGCGGCCGTGCCTTGCCCCGACGTCATCCCGATTGCAATGCCGATCGCAAACATCAGCGGCAAATTGTCGGAGATGGCTTTGCCGCCTGCATCGCATATTTTACTGATATAGACAAGAAACGGATTCTCAAAAGTAAAAGCGCCAAGCCGCTGCAAAATTGCGGCGGCCGGCAGGACGGCTATCGGAATCATGAGAGACCGGCCGATTTTTTGAAGCGTATGCAGCATGTGATATCACCTTTTTGGTCATATACGGAAAGCAAGGTGACGGCTTATTTCACCGCACCTGCTGTAATTCCGCTTGCTATTTGACGCTGGAATATAAGATAGAAGATCATAACGGGCACCATCGAAATGAGCAGGGCTGCGAACAGCGGACCCCATTCGGTCCTGTACTGCATCTCTCCCTGCATAACGGCTATGCCGACAGGCAGCGTGTATTTGGAAGGTTCGCTGTTCAGGACAACACCTAGTATATATTCATTCCAAGTATTCAGGACATTGATAATACTGACGGAAATTAGTCCGGGTTTGGCGAGGGGCATCATAATTCGAAAAAAGATACCGTAATGGGAAGCTCCATCCATCATTGCGGCTTCCTCGATTTCCGACGGCAGGGTCTTGAAGAAGCCGACAAGCACGAAGACGCTGAAGGGGATGGTAGATACTGTATATACGATGATAAGGCCCAGCAGGGAGTTGGTCAATCCCATATCACTCATCAGAAAAAACAGCGGAATCATACCCAGGAACATCGGGATCATCATGGAAGCAATATAGAGATAGTACAGCGCGCCGCTTCCCTTGAAAGCATAGCGGGCCAGAACATAGGCCGTCATGGCGGACAACACAAGCCCCAGCACAACACTTGCAACCGTAACGATAATCGAATTCATGAAATAACCGCCAAACTGATATTTCTCCCATACATAACTGAAGTTAGAGAAAAGAAGCGGCAATTTCGGAAGATCCCAGGGATTGCCCAGGAAAAACTGCTGATTGTCTTTCAGCGATCCGAATACGGTCCAGATAAGCGGATACAGCACCATAATGGACCACAGAATCAACAACAGGTTGACGACAAAACGCCAGAACGGATTTTTAAGTCCATAGCTCATGCAAATAACCCCTCTACGAAATTTCTAGCGGTTCTCTCTTCATAATCCGCTGCAAGGCGGCCGTGGTGATTAATGATACGATGAGCGTCAACACGCCGATTGCAGCCGCATAGCTGAGGTGGAACTGCTTGAAGCCCTGCTGGTACAAATAAGAGCCAAGCACCTGTGTTGCGTTATCAGGTCCTCCCTCGGTCATAATCGACACGATAATAAAAGAACCGTTAAGTGTTGTCATGACGATCCACAGAACTGAAGTCTGGATTTGTTCCCAGGTCAGTGGGAGTGTAATGTTCCAGAATTGCTGCCACTGGGTAGCACCATCGAGGCCGGCCGCCTCATACAGGCTCTCCGGGATGCTCAGAATACCTGCGATCATAAGCAGTGTACAGAAGCCTACGCCTGCCCATATGGATGGCGGAAGCAGTGACCACATCGCCGTCGCTTTGTCCCCCAGCCAAGGGAACACATAGGCTTCGCCTTTAATGGCTCCGATGATGGAGTTCAGGAAACCGAGATTCGGGTTGTACACATAACGCCAGAGTACGCCGACAACAACGACGGAAATCACGTTCGGCAGGAAGAAAATCGCCCTGTAGAACCCGGCTCCTTTAATATTCAGCCTGGTTATCGCAACAGCGAAGAACAAAGCCAGAACCATAAAACCGATGACTTTGCCCAGAACCAGGAAGTAATCGTTCAGAATCGCCTTCGGGATAATCGGATCTCGGATCATTTCCTTGAAATTATCCAGGCCGATAAAGTTGTAATCCATCGAGCCGCCGGACCAGTCAAACAAACTCAGATAAATACCCTTGAGCATCGGATAAACCGTGAAAACCAGATAAATAATCAGGGTCGGTAAAATAAATGAAGCGATGAAAAGACGTCGTTTGGCTTGACCTCTTCCCCCTTTAGATTTCGCAAGAGGAGCTTGTGCTCTCCCGGTAACCGGTGTTCCTTTCATGCGCGTACCTCCGTTTTTGCTGCGGAACGACAATAAGGGAATTTACATTCCCTCATTATCCATTCCGGAGATATGTGTGCTTATTTTTTTAACTTGGCACGCTGTTTGGCGGCTTCATCCTCTAGACGTTTGGCCCACTCTTCTTTGGTAATGGTGCCCTGTGTCAAAGCAATAGTAGCATCGTTACGTACCTTCTTCAGATCTTCCGGAATCACCGGCTCTGGCGCAACCACCGTATCAGGCGAGCTGTACGATTTGATAGCGGTTTTCGCAAGAGGACTTGCATTCGTGCTGTCCAGGTTTGTTTTGATGTTCAGCAGTGCGCCTGTTGCTTCCGCCCACTTAGCAGCTTGTTTTTCCGTGAAGATAAACTGGATAAATGCTTTTGCCGCTTCCGGGTTCTTCGCTTTTTTGGCGATGCCCATCATAGCTGTTGTCGGAATTGCCACGCTCTTAGCGCCTTTAGCCTGTGTAATCGAAGGAATAAAGCCGAATTCAAAGCCTTGCGGAACATCTTTCTTCATTTCATTCTCGATCCAGAGACCATTCGGAATGAATGCGGCTTTGTGCTGCAGGAATTGAGTCTGGGAATCGGTATGATTCAGCGCAACGGAACCCTTGTCAATGAAGCCTTTGTCGCGCAACTCGACCAGTTTATCAAGCGATTTCATAACCGGTTCGCTTTTGAATACGCCCTCTTCCATGTTGTTAATTTTCTTGATAATCGAAGTATCGTAATTATTTGCCGCTACAGTAGCAGCATCCAGGAAAGCTCCATTGATGTAGTAAGGGTAGACACCCGTGTGAATATATACGCTCATCTTGCCGGACGCTTTAATCTTATCGCCAACCGCCAAGAAGCTTTCCCAGTCTTTCGGCTCTTCCCAGTTGTTCTTCTTGAATTCGGCACGATCCCAGAACGTTCCCCATGATCCGAATACGAGCGGGATGTCGTAGTATTTGCCCGCCTCATACTCTTCCGGCTTGGAGATCAGCATATCCATGATGTTCTTGCCATCGGCATTCTTTGCGGTTTTCAGCCAGTCGGTAATGTCCATCAGCTGGCCGTCCTGGAACATCGTTCTTGCATTCGCGCCTGCTCCGTCAATATAGACCACATCCGGCGGATTGCCTTGAATCCAGCGCGGTTTCATTTGATCGTTAATTTTCGCACCGGCGGATTGCTTGATTTTGAGATCCGGATTCGCTTTCTGGAATTCGTCGATGGCAGCTTTCCACCATGTATCCCCGTATCCGCCTACAAAATACTGGATTTCAAAATCACCGGTCAATTTCTTGGCGCCGGACCCCGTATCAGTAGTGGCAGCCGGTGAAGCTGCGGGTGTTGATGTCGGTGCAGCCGTCTTGCTGCAACCTGCCGCAAAAGCGGAAATAAGAAGTAAAGAAACACCCATGTTTAACCATTTGGACTTTTTCATGTGTACAAACACTCCTTTAAGATTCTTTTTGTAACCGATTTCATTTTGAAACGATCCCCCTGATGCTTAAGAAACAGTGTCCGTCTACCGAAAAATCCTCACCTCCTTCAGACAACAGAAAAAGGGCACAGTCAAAGAAGCAGAATCACTTCTTTAACTAATGCCCTTTCGGTAACATGTTAAAGTTTGGGTTTGAAATTAATTCCATACTACATGGATTCCAGGAATCCGTCAATCCCTTTCTTTTCATTTATTTAACATTTGTTTAGCTTACTTAACCGTGCTTCCCCTCCTGAATCCAGAGAACCTGATATCCGCCCTTGCACCAAGGGATATATGTCCTCATATGATGGAGTAATTCTTAAGATCACCCAGATGAAACATACCCCTTCATTCCCGGAAGGAGCCCGCCGTATGCCTCGTAAGACCGCAATCGTACGCAGCCCTGCCGATGACTGCGCGGAAGAACATGACGTAATCCGGCTGAGTCCTGCGCTTTTGCGGTCTTGGCGGCTCACTGCTGACAGCGTAATCTGTTTGCGCTTCGGCTCGGCAACCTGCGAAGCGAAGGTACAGCCACTGCCCGTTAAACGGCTCCGGTCCGCTGAAGAAGAATTGCATCTGCCGGAGAGGCTGTGCGGCAAACTTGGTCTGCGCGGCGGCTGGCGGCTCTCCCTGCTCTACCTGGCTCACGCCAAGTCGCTCTACCTCGGGCCGCTCGTTGGTGTCCTCATCAGCCGCCTGTACTCTTCCTCAGCAGAGATGCCCTTCGGTTCTATGACAGCCTTCTGTCAGGAACTCGCCCAAACTTGCGAGGCAGCCGGAGTCTGTATCTTTTTTTTCTCACCCGAGCAAATGGGCTCGCTTCCCGATGTAGGCGGTATGTATTATGACGGTGAATGGCACAAACGATCTTTCCCGGTCCCCCATGTCATTTATAACAGGCTGACTTCACGTAAGGACGAGAAGAAGCCGGATGTGCGGGAATTCCTGAAAACCGTGCATCTCCTTTATGACACACAAATTTTTAATGATAAATACCTGGATAAAAATGATGTATTTCAGGTGCTCCGGAATGATCCTGCTTTACGGGACCATTTGCCGGAAGCCTACCCATTCACTACCTACCAGCTGTTAAAAACGATGGCTCACCGCTATCCGGTTCTGTTCATCAAGCCCGCGGCGGGAAGCCTCGGCCAAGGCATTCTCAGATTGTTCCGCGCTGCCGATGATCGCTGCCAAATCCGTTATACGGCCATTAGCAGCACGGTCACCCTGCATTTTCAAACTCTCTCGCATGCTTACGCCTATATCGCGGCTAAAGTCCGCATCCAGCCGTATCAGATCCAGCAGGGACTCGATCTCCTTACAATCGGCAGCCGCCCCGTCGACTTCCGTGCTCTCGTTCAGAGAGACGGTGAAGGGAAATGGGTCCTATCTTCGCTCATAGCACGAATCGCGGCGGAGGAGCACTTTGTCTCCAATATCGCAAGGGGCGGCACGATAAGCGGAGTTCAAGAAGCACTCGAACAATCCCGGCTTCGTGCCATGAAGCAAGCCATCCATACGAAGCTCCGGAAAGCCGCACTCGGGATCGCACATTCGGTAGGTTCCCGTGTACCCGGATTATTCGGGGAACTCGGGATCGATCTGGCGGTGGATACGAGCGGCAGCGCCAAGCTTCTGGAGGTCAATTCGAAGCCCTCTCGGGAAGAGTTTGCCCGTCCTCACCCGGAGCAAGCCGTTCGGCCATCGATCAAACGACTGATAGACTACGCCATTTACCTGGCGAAATTTGCACAATAAGGCGGTGCGTACAATGGGCGGTGCCGCAAACCGCTGTCTGGGCGTCCTGGCTGCCTCAGATGAATCCATCTTGTCCGGAGATTCGGAGCCGTTCCTGCGCAAGTTATGCCTCCTTGGCGCAGAGGAAGGCGTAGACGTTATCGTATTTACGCCGGACAGCGTCTCCTGGGAGAAGAACTCAGTGAACGCTTATCACTTCCTGGCTGATACAGCCCGCTGGGAGCAAGGACATTTCCTCCTTCCTCCGATCATCTATGACCGCTGCTTCTGCAGCAGCCCGGCAGACCTCATTGTCTACAGGCGCCTGCTTGCCCAGCTCCGCGACCAGCCCGGTATCCGGCTGCTGGGCGGCGGACTTAGGGGCAAGTGGGATGTGCAGCGCCTGCTAGCAGCGGATTCCGTGCTCCGCCCTCACCTTGCGCTTACCTGTATGCTGCGCACCCTCCGGCAGCTCCAGGCTTGGCTGCATATCCGCAGCGAGGCTTTCCTGAAGCCGGAGGCGGGCACGCACGGTAAAGGCACGCTCCATATCGCACAACTGGGCAAGAATAGCAGCCTTTACCGGGTAAAAGGCCGCGACCGCTCCAATCGGCTGATCGAACTGGAATTCACGGATACCCCCGCCTTGTTCGGATGGATACGCAAATTCGTAGAGGGAAGACGCTATTTGCTCCAAGAGTATTTGCCGTTAACAACTGCGGACGGTACAGCATACGATGTCCGGTCCCTTATGCAGAAGAACGGCCGGGGCTCCTGGGAGTTAACCGGAACGGCGGTGCGCTGCGGAGATGAAGGCAGCGTCACCTCTAATCTGCATGGCGGAGGCAGCTCCTGTGAAGCGGACCCCTTCCTGCAGGAGCAGTTCGGCCGCTCCGCTGCGAGCGGGATAATCGACACGATATCCGCACTTTCTTACCGGATTCCGCTCGTACTGGAATCCTCACACGGCCGTCTTGCGGAACTCGGTATCGATTACGGCGTCTGCCGTGACGGCCGGATCCGCATACTCGAAGTGAATTCCAAGCCGGGCCGGGCTGCCTTCCGCAGCCTATCAGGCGGGGAGACCGCAAGGCTGGCTGTTTGCAACCCGGTCAGGTATGCAGCTTTTCTGCTCAAGTCGCAGCGGGCAGCAGCAGGGGCAACAAGTTTAGGAGGGTAACCCAATGAGTTTGACGACGTGCACGGTTCACGTAACAACCAAACAGGAAAGAAACATTTTCATTTCCGGAGAACTGGCCAAAGCGCTGAGGTTATCGAAAAGCAAGCAGCTCCAGCTCCAGGTCGGCTCCCAGTCCGTCACACTTCCGGCCCGGTATATCAAGAAAGCCGGCCTTCATCTTTATTTGCCCCAATCCGTTATTGCTTCTATCAAGCTTCCCCGGCTCGGCCCCTGCCTTGCTTCAAGCGGCAGCGGTAAAGAGATCCGGCTCGGTCCTGTCATCGGTGTTCTGACGAATACGATAGGTACCACTGCCGGTCCCTTCGGCTCACGCACCCCTTTCATCCGCTCTATTATGCAGCCGGGAGAGCGCAAGTCTTATCATGTGGCTTTTTCACCCAAAGATGTGAATTGGCAGCAGGGTACCGTGTCCGGATATCTCCTTCTTCCCGAAGGAGGCTGGGTGCGCAAAACGGTTCCTCTTCCCGACGTCGTATATAACCGTCTTCCTAGCCGCAAAGCGGAGAAGATGGAGTCGACCGAGATATTCAAGCAGCGTTTCGTTAAACGGAACATCCCCTTATTCAACTGGGGGTTCTTCGATAAATGGGATGTTTACCGGCTCTTGGAAAATGATCCCGTCTTCAAATTCGTCCCGGAGTCCGTCCTCAATCCTACAGCGATGCAAATTAAGGAACTCCTGGAAAATCACAAATTTATTTATTTAAAGCCGACAGCAGGCAGTCTCGGTATTGGTATCTACCGGATCACTTATTCACAAGGCAGGGGTTACTTCGTCCGGTACAGGCGCAGCGGCAAAAATGTCTTGCTCCGGTTCAACAAATTCGACGGCCTTGTCAAAATGCTCGGCGTCAACCGCGGAAAGCTGAACAACTATGTCATCCAGCAGGGAATCCGGCTGATTGAAATCGATTCGTGCCCGATAGACTTCCGCTTTCATATGACCAAGAACGGCAATAACGAGTGGGTAGTCGCAGCTATCGGCGCCAAGAAGGCCGGTAAGGGGAGCGTAACCACGCACCTTCGCAATGGTGGGCAATTGATGACAGCCGAGCAGGCCTTGAAGCAAGTATACGGCGGACGCAGCGAATCCATTCTGACCAAGATGAAGGAGACATCCATCGAACTCGCCAAAGCCATTGAGCATAATTACAATCACCCCCTCGGGGAACTTGGCTTTGATCTGGGCATTGATCAGAATGAACAGACGTGGATGTTCGAGGCAAACGCCAAGCCGGGCCGCTCTATCTTCAAACACCCGGGCCTCAAGCAGCAGGATAAAGCTTCACTCGCCAATGTCTACGATCACTGCGTCTACTTGAGCCGCTTCCGTGCGAGGAGGGATAGCTAGTGGACGCTACGATCCATAGCAGCAAGCAGCCTCCCCTTTGTATCGGCATCCTGACAACACCCGATCCCAAGCGGAAATTCTCGGGAAACCGGGAGAATTTCATCGATTTGATCCGGACCGGTTACGAACATGGCGCACTCGTTTATGTGGTGACTACAGCCGATATAAAGCTGGGGAGCAAGCAAGTGCAAGCTTTCTGCTATCAATTTCCAAGCAAGAAATGGAGAAAGCAGCTCATGCCCTTCCCGGATGTTATCTATAACCGGATTCCGACGCGACGCCTGGAGATCCAAAGTGATGTACAGCGGACGCTTCAGGCTTGTATCCGGAGTAAAAGCCTGAATGTGTTCAATCCGTATTTTTTTGATAAATGGACACTGTTCGAATGGCTGGATCAATCGAGTACGACCCGTAAATATGTCCCTACGACCAAGCAGCTGCACGGCAAATCCTCTCTGGAAGGCATGCTGAATCGCTTCGATTGTATTTACCTCAAGCCGATCGAAGGCAAGGCCGGCAAAGGAATCATGCGGCTGGAGCAGATCCCGGTCAAGAACAGCCAGCCTGTCCTTAAACTGACGATGCAAGAAAAAATGAACTCTCATTATGAACAATTCAATGATCTAAACGATGCCTGGAACCGGATTGACGGTCTGACCAGCGGAGAAGAGTACATTATCCAGCAAGGGATCTCTCTAGCCAGCTATAACAAGCGGCCGTTCGACCTGCGGGCCCTGCTGCAGAAGACCGCGGAAGGCAAGTGGAGCGTAACGGGAATCGGAGCCCGGGTTGCCGGTAAACGAAGCATCACAACCCATGTACCCAGGGGCGGAACTATTGATGATCCGGCCCGGCTGCTGGCGAAATCGTTCGGCAGCCTCAAAGCCAAGCGCATCCTCCGGCATTCGCGTAAAACTGCCCTGCTGCTTGCCCATAACCTGGAGAAGACCTCTAAGCAGACGCTTGGCGAAATGTCTATGGATCTGGGTATCGATACCAACGGGCGCACGTGGTTCTTCGAGGCCAATTCCAAGCCGATGAAGTTCGACGAGCCGCATATCCGTAATAAGTCACTCGAACGCATTATCAGCTACAGCCAGTATTTAGCGAAGAAGAGCAAATGAACAGTGAAGCCCCTTCTCCCGGACGCTTCACTTCAACACAAATCAAAGATCGCCCGCCACCTGAAAGAAGGTAGCGGGCGATCTTTGATTGTATTCAGCAGCAGAATGAATCAGCTGCCTGGCAGATCATGCCGGGTGGTTGTCACGGCTGCCTAGATGTCCCCGGCTATCCGGGCTAATCCGCTTGTTCCACTGGTTCAGAATCGCATAGGAAGCGAACAAGGCCATAAAAGGCATCAGCGGGACTGTATACCGGGAATGCGCCAAATAAACCATGTGTAACAACGTCATATAAGCAAACAGAACTGTCAGCAACAGAGTAAGGCGGTTACGGCGTGACTGCCAGATTCCTTTAAATCCGTAGATCAGGATGAAATAGTGCATCATGATGACGGGAATAATGTTAATTCCGTGAACTTTAACCCAGTAATAAACATCGCCCCAGAACATAGTGAATTTACCTGCCGTATACCACTGCAAATAATAAAGCGGCTGTTCGGTAAACCCTTCTTTGATTCGTTCCTTGGCCCACTTTGTATCATATGCGTCATTCTCAGCTAAATGATCGGACCGTGGCCAAGTCCTTTGCTCCTCAATCGTAGGAGGCCCAAAAGGAAACGTCCCGAGCAGAAGGGGATTGCCGCTTGACTGAGTCAAAGGAATGAAACGGCCGCCGGACACCTCATAGTTGCGAACCCACCAAGGGAGCAGACACAGCACGAAAATAACGGAAGCGACGGACAGGCACGTCAGCAGCTTTTTCCAGGGAATCGCCCGCCAGTAAAGAAGCAGAAGAAGAAATAATCCGGGCCAGAGCGCAATCGTAGGCCGGACGTATACAGCGAATACCCAGGCAAGTCCAAAAGCTGCCGCTACGCCGAGCGTCGGTTTATCCATGGCTTTGAGAGCGGTGTAAATCAGGAGCATAACCGCCAATACAAATAATGCCTCGGTCAAAATCAGAAATGATACGAGCCACATGGGTAAATAAAAAGCTGTGAGTATGACCGCTAGAAGCGCCACTTTTTCATTAAAAATACGTGTGCCTATTTGAAATAAAAGATAGAGCGCGAAAGTAACCATAAGGACTTGAACAATCCGCAAAGTCTGTTCCAGTTCATAACCGGTGCCGATCCATTTCATGAAAATAGCAATAAATGCCGGAAGAGCCGGCGTAATAAACATCGTAGGACGAGTCGGATCGTTGTAGGTTAACATCCCCTCTTCAAGCCAGATACGGGCCGTTTCGATATACAACTTATCGTCCGATCCAAGGCTGTATGAGTGCCCGTTGACCAGAACCTCGATGATTTTAAGCAAAGTTGAGACTAGCAGAACGATCCCCAGCCAGGAACGCACCGAAAGAGAACGCAGTTTCCTCCACATCAATGACTCTCTTACTCCCCTTTCTTACCAGTTCCTTACCGTATTTGATTCCTTGTCAATCCTTGCCAGGTCCCCTCATAAATAGAAGCGCGTTACGAATAACGCGCCGAAAGTCCGATCATCCCTACACCGATCAGAATCACGATACATCCTGCTATTTTGAGCAAAGAGAGCTGCTCGTTGAACACATAATAAGCACCGATAACTGTGATCAGATAAGCAACGCTCTGCATGGGATAGGCGATACTGATGTCCACCTTGTTCAGAATGAACAGCCAGAGGACTGTAGCCAGTCCATAAATGAAAAGTCCTCCCAATATAAAAGGAGAAAACATCAAATGAATGATACTTTGCAGATTTTCAAATGGATCTGTTTTGCGGGAGAGCCCGTATTTCCATAAAAATTGTCCGCTCACCAGCATGAGCGTATTCAATAAGATCAATCCGATATGTACCGGGTTCATGGCTTTTCTTGTCTCCCTGTATGTGTAAAAGTATCAGGCCCGTTCTCACTTTTCTGTTTGAGCAGCATGACTTCGTTCTCGAGATAAGCGTGTTCCTGGGCGAGCGTCTTGATCATGTCCTGCTGCTTCGACAACTGAATGGTTTGATGAACAAGCATACTGAGCATCACAACGATCACAATCAGGAAGATGAGCGAAGGCATGTAGGACACGCCGATCCAAAGGGCAAACCGGTTCAGAAGCGGAATACCGATGCCGGTAATAATGCCTGTAATTGCTATGAGAATCCAAGTGAAGGCATGGCGGTCTTTGAGCTTATTTTTGCTCGTATAATATAATATCTGGAATAGGAATAAGACAGTAATTCCAATTGTAATGCCTTGAATCAAAGTAAGGCCCCTCCCTAGAAGCTTCTCCGGATAATGGAAAACATGGTCACCTTCAGCATATAATAGACCGACCTCACCACATTAATGGATGATACACCGCCTTGGCGTTTTTTCATCTCCACACTAATTTCTTTGATCCGGTACTTGCTGCGGGCCATGGATACCAATATTTCCACTTCCGGGTAATCCACGGGGTACTGCTTAGAGAACTCGTTAATAATATTGCGGTTCACAATCCGGTACCCTGATGTCGGGTCAAAAATCCGATTGCCTGTAAGCAGGCGGATCAGCATATAAAAGTAATAAATACCGATACGTCTAGGCAGGCTGCTTTTGTAAGAACTTTTCTCCACGAAGCGGGAGCCGATTACAATATCCGTATCCGATGTTCGGATCTCGCTCACGAGCTTGTCTATATCGCGGGGATCGTGTTGTCCGTCTGCATCCAGTTGGATGGCATATTCATAACCGTGACGCGCAGCATATCGGTAACCGGTCTGCATCGCACCGCCGATACCCAAGTTAACGGGCAGACGAACTCCGTTATATCCCCGCTCTCTTATGATAGCCGACGTCCGGTCCGTTGACCCGTCATCGACGATCAAATAGTCATAGCTCGTATATCGTCTTAGATGTTCAACCGTCTGCTCGATTGCGTCTTCTTCATTATAAGCAGGGATGATAATCAGCACGTCGCTTTGTCTGGACATACGGTTTCCTCCTTTTCTCTATCCGACTACCCCTTCTTATGTCCAGATCTCTCTTGTTGTTAGGTTCTGTTAGGTTCATCGTTTTCTATAATTTTGGTTTAGCAATTTGTCAGCATCTTGTAACAAAAAGACCTTTGTAGTAGTTCTCAACCTGCTGTACGAACACTGAATCATTATAGTGCAAATTGATTAACTTGAACAGTTATCTCGATGGCAACTTCCAGCATATGTATACAGGACTTTACCCACTGCAGAGTCGGAACGAAACCAATCCGCTCATGAAAGCGTATATAATTTTATAGCATCATCCAGTATTTGATAGAGGAGGGATGAGATGGAAACCTGGTACTGGGGTCTGTTTATCGCCGGTGTTCTGTTTGCACTGGTTACACTTATTTTCGGTGAAATACTCGGACACCTCTTCGGATTCCTGGACTCTGCAGGCGGTCATCACATGCCTGTACTCCAGCCTGCCGTCCTTGTCGGCGGAATTACGACCTTCGGAGGAGCCGGCATCCTCCTTACCCGCTACACGGAATTCTCAGCTCTGCAGACAGGAATTGTCTCCTTGCTGATTGCAGCTGCGTTGTCGATGCTCACGTATCTGGTGTATGTCAAACCGATGGCGAACAGCGAGAACTCCGTCGGTTTCTCGATTCAGGATCTTACCGGTAAGATCGGCGAAGTAACGATACCTGTACCTGCCGCCGGACACGGGGAAGTCATTCTGCGCATTGGCGGCGGAGTGACGAATCAGATTGCCGCAAGCTTTGACGGCAAGACCATTCCTTCGCATCTGCGTGTCGTTGTCGTCGAAGTCAAGGACGGTATCCTGCTCGTTTCTCCACTGGATTCCGAATCCGAGCTTAATTAACCAACAAAGGAGCTGTGCCCATGTTTTTATCAGATGTTGTGATTATCCCCGGAATTATCGTTGCTGTCATCCTCATACTCGGTATCGCATTCTGGGCCCGTTACAAAACCGTTTCCCCGGATGAAGCCATGATTGTTACGGGTTCTTTCCTTGGAAGCAGAAACGTCAGCATCGACGAATCCGGCCGCAAAATGAAAATCGTGCGCGGCGGCGGGGCTTTCATCCTGCCTATCTTCCAGCAGTCGCAGTTTCTCTCCCTTCTCTCCCATAAACTCGATGTCATGACTCCCGAGGTTTATACAGAGCAAGGTGTACCTGTCATGACAGATGCGGTCGCGATCATTAAAATCGGCGGCTCTGTCGAAGATGTGGCAACTGCCGCAGAACAGTTCCTCGGCAAACCGACCGAAGCGCTCAAAAGCGAAGCGCAGGAAGTTCTCGAAGGTCATCTCCGCGCTATCCTCGGATCGATGACCGTCGAGGAAGTCTACCGCAACCGTGACCGCTTCGCCCAAGAGGTACAAGGCGTCGCCGCCCGCGATCTCAAGAAAATGGGACTCCAGATCGTATCCTTTACGATCAAAGATGTCCGCGACAAACACGGTTATCTGGACGCACTCGGTAAGCCCCGGATCGCTGCAGTGAAGCGGGATGCCGATATCGCCGAAGCAGAAGCTATACGGGATTCCCGTATCCAGAAAGCAAAGGCCGAGGAAGAAGGACAGAAGGCTGAGCTGCTGCGGGATACGAACATTGCTGAAGCAAGCAAAGAGAAAGAACTGAAAGTCGCCGCCTTCAAAAAAGATCAGGATATGGCGAAGGCCGAAGCCGATCAGGCCTATCATATCCAGGAGGCACGCTCAAAACAGAGCGTAGTCGAAGAGCAGATGCGTGTCGAGCTTGTTCGTAAAGAGCGGGAAATCGATCTGGAAACCAAAGAAATCCTGCGCCGCGAAAAACAATACGATGCCGAAGTCAAGAAGAAAGCGGACGCCGACCGTTACTCCGTCGTGCAGGCCGCGGAAGCGGAGAAATCCCGCAAGATGCTAGAAGCCGAAGCGCTGCAGTTCCGCATCGAGGCGGAAGCCAAGGCTAACGCCGAACAGAAACGCCTCGACGGTCTGGCGATCGCCGACTCCGAGCGGGCGCGCGGTACGGCAGAAGCCGATGTAATCCGGCTTCGCGGTCTGGCCGAGGCCGAAGCGAAGCAGCGTCTGGCCGAAGCCTTCGAGAAGTTCGGCGAAGCCGCCGTGCTCGACATCATCGTGAAGATGCTGCCTGAGCTGGCCGGCAAAGTTGCCGAACCGATCAAGAACATCGACAAGCTGACGGTGGTCGATACCGGTCACGGCGAAGGAGCTGCACGCCTCAGTAATTACGTCACATCGCTGATGGCAACCGCCCCCGAGATGCTGAAGAATGTCTCCGGGATCGACGTGGAGCAGCTCATCAAAGGCCTGACGACACGCGCGCCCCAGCCGGCAACCCAGCAGCCCCGGCCCTTGTTGACTGCGGCCGATACCCCCGCTGCCGAAGCGATAGCAGCCGCCCAGGAGACCGAGCCGGAGAAAGCTTGATTTGGAGCATGCGGCCTGAACAACGGACATATCAGCACGGCTGATTCTTCGTCCACGCTCCAAATGGGATCGTACGTGAATCGCAGCCCGATTTACCCAGAATGCCGCTTAAAGTCTGTCTGCAAGTAGATCTCCCCTCCTCTTTCATCTGTTAAACGCTGGCAGTTGGCGCAACGATTGCCGCGCAAAGAATGCGCGTTCCTACCGGGAACGCGCTTTTCTTGTCAGCGTCCGCCCGCCTCGGCCCGCCGTACTTTTCTGCCTGCGCCCAGCCTGCCGGAGAGGTAAGCAATCCCTTGAACGAGCAGTCCCGATACCATAAGCATGAGCAGGAGCATCATGCCGATCGTGTAACGCGGCTCCGGTATAAACATAAGCTGAGTGCCGAGCATAATAAAGAAGATCGCTGCCAGATACCGGTAGCTTTTGTTAATAAACCAGCTCACTAAAGAGCTCATCAGACCTGCCAGCACCAGCAGCTTATGAAGCTTGGGCAGCATAAGCGCATACCAGCCAGCAACCGTTCCGGGATAATCCCCCATATAAATCCGGTTCCAGAACATTTCCTTCAGTTTACCCACCGTAAACCATCGGATCCAGAGAGCCGGATCGGTCTGCAGCCCCTCCTTGATCCGCCGGATCGCTTCACCCTTCTGATCATTCGGGTCAATGCGGCTCCAATCCAGCGTCCCTCTCATATACGGGTCAGTTCCGCCCAGCAGCGGGTTTGCCGCTCCCTCTTTGGACAAAAAAATAAATTCCTGAAACGTCACCAGATTGCGTACCCACCAGGGCAGCATTCCTATTGCAAAAGCAAGCACACCCCAGCCGATCTCCTTGACAAACGGTTTGCGGTACTGAAACCAGAGGAAAATATAAGGCACGGGAGCGATAAGAAGAATATTAGGCCGGATCAGAACCGAAAGCGCCAGCAATATTCCGGCTATCAAGTGATCCTTACGCTTGTTTTCCTGGATAATCTTCACTTGATAGTAGACGAGCGCCATTAAAGAAGTCATGAATATAACCTCTGTAAGAATTAGAGACGTCACGAAAATAAAAGGCGCGTATACGGCTGCCATCAGAGCTGCCACGATGCCCGTCTGCCAATTGAACAGCCTGTTTCCGATTTTATAAAGAAATCCTATTGCCGCTAAACTGATAAAAGCCTGTAAAACTCTCACCACCATGTAGGTCTGCTCGATATCCGTATAGCCAAACACCGCTAAAATTGCGGTCAGAAACAAAGGAAAACCGGGTGTCACATATGTATTGGATTCCGTACTCAGGTAACCGTATACCCCTTGTTCAATAATTTGCTCGGCCATCACGGTATAGTTCTTCTGATCGTACTCCAAAGGTTCATATTCGTTGCCAAGCAGGTATGTAAGCCTCAGAACAAGCGCTATAATCAGGACAAACCAGATAAGTAATATTTTCACTAGCTGCACTGATTTCAAGAATGCGGCCCCCTTTACAAAATTTGTATACTCATAGACGATCCATATCCTTAAAAAGTTTCTTGGAGCCTAGTGACACTGAAAAAATCATGTCAGATTATATGAAATAGTTGATTTCTCCTGTCTTAGTTTAACCTAAAGAGATTATCCTTTTTCCAGACTTCTGTAAAATAATGATTAATTATCCCGTCGGGCAAACTAGGGATGCATACGATTCTACTTCACAATCTGATGTTCACCATTCACCCAATTTCGTGCACTAGAAACATAAAATCCCCACAAACAGGAATCCATTCCTGCTTGCAGGGAGTTATACTTGTCTTTACTCTATAGAAAGTAAGATTAAACACCGCTTCCGCATTCCCTGCCCGGCAGGAGCTGCAGCAGTTCGGCAAAAGAGGAGATTCTTACGTCCGCAGCATCCAATTCGTTGTCCGAACGAAATCCCGCATAATCACAACCGATGACCCGGAGGCCGTTGCAATGACCCGCTTCCACATCCGAAGAGCGGTCGCCGACCATCCAGGCATGCTGAATGTCATGGTCCTGCAGCAGTCTTTTGACAAGATCGACCTTGGATTTGGTTCTGTATTCGCCCGCACTGTACAATCCGGTGAATAAAGGGGCCAGTCCCTTCAGTCTGATCACTTCCTTCACGTAGTCCTCCAGCCCGTTACTGGCAACAAACAAGCGGATTCCTTCGTCATGCAAAGCTTTGAGGGTAGATTCCACATCATCGTAAAGCATGCCTTCACCCTGCGCAAGGCGCTTGTCTTGTTCAAACGTAAGCAGCTCGTTGGCACGGTCTCTCACCTCGGCGGATGAATCCGGCAGCACTCTTTCCCAGATCTGTTCGAGAAGCATGCCCAGCCCTCCCAGAACCCTTTCGTCCGGCGGCGTGGGCCCTTCGTAAACCCCTTCTTCGCGAAGCGCATCAAAAGTGGCGTGATAAGCCGGAAGCAGGAGTGTTTCTGTCTTGAACAACGTTCCATCGAGGTCAAAAAGCATAGCAGCGGGTTTCTCGGTTCTATTCATAGTTGTTCTCCACATCCTATTTTTTATTTTTAGCATCGCAAATCAGAGCTCGGCTTGTCAATGAAACGTCTCACATCCTTACCCGCTTCGTGAACTTTAAAAAGCCGTAAAAGAAAATCTCTATTGATGTTCCCCTGAAAATATTTTAAAATGAATATGAAAATCTTTTTCTTAAGGAAAGATATTTTCACTAAAATTTTTTTCATAAAGGTGCGATTTCCCATGTCCAGTATTCTTCGTGCCATTGAGGAAAAAAAGCACGGGCTTAACCGTCAGGAACAGGTTCTCGCCATTTACATTCTGGATCACGCGAATCAAGTTGTCCGGATGGGAATCACTGAGCTCGCAGAGCACTCTACCACGAGTCCTGCCACCATATCACGTTTCTGCAAATCTTTTCATTTCCAGGGATTCACCGATTTCAAGTTTCAGCTTGGAGCCGAACTTGCCATGCAGCCGTCGGGCCAGTCCTATCAGGACATCGTAGCCGGCAATCCGCTGGACAAGATCGTATCGGCTATCGAAGCCAATCACATGCGCTCCATTGCGGACACGACCCGCCTGCTGGACCTGAAGCAGGTACAATTGGCCGTCGATACCCTGCAGAATGCGCGCCGGATTGATTTGTACGGCGTGGCTACATCCGGTGTCGTCGCCCTTGATTTCTACCAGAAACTCGTCCGGATCGGCAAAAGCGCCACCGCCTTGTCCGATCCGCACATGCAGGTCACTTCCGCTTCCAATCTGGTTCCCGGAGATGTCGCCTTTGCGGTTTCCTACTCCGGGGACACGCCAGAGACCATACAAGCCCTCCGCTGCGCTCAGGAACAGGGGGCTACTACTATCAGTTTAACCAAGTATGGTTCGAATCCTCTGGCCGACCTTGCCGACATCCAATTGTTTGCATCGACACTGGAAGAAGGAATGCGCCGGGGCGATATGGCATCCCGCATCGCCCAACTGCATGTCATTGACATTCTGTTCACAAGTATGGTCAGTGAACGTTTTGACGAACATGTACCTCGTCTGGAAAGAACGTACCAAATGGTCCGTAAATATCGAAGCAAAGGGAGAGAATAGAATGATCATTCATCAGTTTAGCAGCCAGCAGGAATTAAACGAGGCAGGTGCGGGAATTATTGCCGCTCTTGTACAGACGAAACCGGATGCCGTACTGGGTCTGGCTACTGGAAGCACACCGATCGGCATTTACGAAGAACTGGTAAAAGCTTATAAAAAAGGCCGTGTCAGCTTCAAATCCGTCTCCACTTACAATCTGGATGAATATGTCGGCCTTCCCGTCGATCACCCGGAAAGCTACCATTCTTATATGAATCAGCACTTGTTCAGTCACATCGATGCAGCTCCTGAACGTATCCGGATCCCCAACGGCAATGCAGCGGATCTGCAAGAAGAGTGCGCGAGCTATAACCGCGAACTGGAAGAAGTTAAGCAGGTGGACCTGCAGATCCTCGGTCTCGGACATAACGGGCATATCGGTTTCAATGAACCGGCCGATTCTTTGCAGAACGGCACGCACCTGGTTGAGCTGGATCACAAGACGCGGGAAGCAAATGCACGCTTCTTCCCTTCGATCGACGATGTTCCGACTCACGCTCTTACAATGGGCGTAGGCACCATTCTAAAAGCCAAAATGCTGCTTCTTGTCGTACGCGGCGCCGACAAGGCGGAGATTCTTCACCGCGCGCTGACAGGTCCGATTACGACTCAGTGTCCGGCAAGCCTGCTGCAGACTCACCCGAATCTGGTTGTTCTTCTTGACGCTGAGGCTGGGAGGTTGTTTCAATGAGCGCTTCAAACAGTAAAGAGCGCGTTCTGATCACCAATGCCCGTATTGTAACCGAGAACAGAATCATTGAGAACGGTTCCCTGCTGGCCGTTGACGGACGGATCGAGCAGATATTCAGCGCGGATGAAACCGCGCAGCTGGATCTTGCGGGAGCTATTGATGCGGGCGGCAGCTGGCTGCTTCCCGGCTTCATCGATGTGCACGTTCACGGCGGAGCAGGCGCGGACTTCATGGATGCATCCGCTGAATCGCTGGATACGATTACCCGTTTTCACAGCACGAACGGTACGACTGCAATGCTCGCAACTACCGTTACCGGCCCGCAGGAAGCTCTTGATGCGGCCATCACTGCAACCGATGCGTATATTCGTGCCGGAATGCCTTATGCGCAGCTGATCGGCGTACATCTGGAAGGCCCCTTCATTTCGCCGAAGTGGAGCGGCGCCCAGAACCCCGAGTATATCGTGCTGCCGACTACCGAGTGGCTGAAGGACTGGCAGGAGCGCTTCCCCGGCGTCGTCAAAATGATGACACTCGCCCCGGAGCGGGAAGGAGCTCTTGAAGTGATCGAGTGGCTGAGCAGCAACGGAATCGTGGCGGCAGCTGGCCACACGGACGCTGACTATGATACCATTCAGCGTGCCGTCGATCACGGTCTCAGTCATGCGGTGCATACCTTCAACGCGATGACTCCGCTTCACCACCGCAATCCGGGTACGGTCGGAGCGGTACTGACGGATCCGCGCATCCACGCGGAAATCATTGCGGATGGTGTGCACGTACATCCAGCAGGCATTAAGCTGCTGACGATGGCCAAGACGAAGCATAACCTGATTCTGATCACCGATGCGATGTCCGCTGCCGGCCTGCAAGACGGCAACTATAAGCTTGGCGGTCTGGATGTCATCATGACAGACGGCGTCTGCCGGCTCAAAGAGGGCAACTCACTGGCCGGAAGTACGCTGACGATGATCGAAGGCTTCAAATTCCTGGTCAACCGCGTCGGCGTCAGTGTCCAGCAGGCAAGTGAGTATGCGAGCGGCAACCCGGCCCGCCAGATGGGTGTGGCGGACCGTATGGGTTCCATCGAACGCGGCAAACAGGCTGATCTCGTCCTGGTCAGCCCGTCCCTGGACCTGGAACGCGTATGGGTACTCGGCCGTGAGCTTTCACTTGATTTCAAATAAGCTGCAGCTAACAAAAAAGCAGCCTCCGACCTCCACTGTCAAAGTGGATTCCGGAGGCTGCTTTTTGTGCTGATTATGCTCCATCACCGGCGGCTTCACCAGCGGCAGCGGCTCTATCCGCTGCGTTAACTCATCGTACGGGATTTGAACATGCGGTGAAGACCAATCGTGGCGGCACCGATTGCCGCTCCGTACTCTTTCCATTGAGGCGCCTTCACCGGGGTAGGCACAAGCGCAGCTTCCGACTTCTGGATTTCCTCAGCCAGCTTGCTGAAGAACGCTTCATTCTGCGCGATCCAGCCGCTTAGAATAAGCTGCTCCGGACTCAGCAGTTGAAGAACATCGCCGCAGTAAGCGGCTATACCCCGGATAATCCCGTTCAGTTCGGACGCCAGCGGCTCCACGCCGCCTATACCCAGCTCCACGAACCGCTGGATAATGTGAGTGGGGTCCATATCACTGAAGTGATCCGGATACGAATCCATCAGCCGTTTGGACAGGTATTTGGTGCTATAGGGGGCAAAATTCTGAATGCGTCCCGCACGTTCATTCCGGCCCCTATAAATCTGATTGTTGAGAACTAGTCCTGCTCCGACTCCATAATCAATCAGAATGTAAACGATAGTCTGCAAGCCTTTAGCCGTTCCGTTAAATCGCTCGGCAAAGCCAGCCGCGTCAAGATCGTTGACAAGATGCATCGGAATACCAAATTCTTCGAAGAGCAAAGTCCGGAGAGGAAAGTTCTGGAGGCCCAGATACGTCGAGTTGACGATGTTCTCCCGTTTCTCATCGATACGGCCCGGAATGGAAATGCCCATCCAGCGGATAGTACTGAGCTGAGCAGACTGATTGCTGAGAAAAGAGCGAATCAGCTTGGGCAGCTCGATCCGGATCGTATCCTCGCCGAATAGCGGCTGGAGCCGTTCCGCTGCGAGCACCTTGCCCCGAAGGTCCAGCAGAACACAGCGCGCAGGCGCATTGGACAAATCTACGCCCAGGACGCAGCCTCCTTCCGCATGAATGTCCAGCAGCGTCATCCGGCGGCCGACTCCTGAACCGGCCGTACCTGTTTCGCGCACCAGACCCTCCTGGATAGCGTCCTCCATCAAAACGGAAACGGTCGTCGGGCTCAGCCTTGTCTTACGGGCCAGCTCCACTCTGGAGATCGGACCCTGCTCATAAATGTAATTCAGCAGTAAAGATTTGTTAATCTCACGCAGCATCTGTTGATTGCCGATTTGATTCATAGTTACCTACTCCCTGCAAAGCCATATTCTCGTTCATTTTCTTACTCCTTCTCACCCACCTTGCAGTCTGGCTGTCTAAGATTTCACAATTGCAGGTTCTCCAGATCCATTCTTCTATCCCCATACAAAATCAGTTTTCCTAATAAATTACACGGTCATCCCCTAGTCCCCGTTATGAGCTTTGCGCCGCAGTCCCTGCCAGATCAGAATAAAGCCTGTCATACCGATCAGTGAAACGCCTGCTCCGATTCCGTACATTTTGGCGGCCCCCAGTGTATCATACATCCAGCCGCCCGCAAATCCGGCGAAAATCCCCGAAACACCGCCCCAAGTCAACGCAAAAGCCGCCTGACCCGACGCTCTGAACTGGGAAGGAATCAGATGTGCGGTCAAATTCGTCCCGATGTAATAATAGCCTCCGAACGTCAGGCAGTGAAAGAGCTGAATAAAGATAAGCTGGGCCGGACTGTCCACAATTGTCATGAACATCCAGCGGATGCTGAACAGCAAACTGACTAGAGCTAAACATGCAAACATGGTTCTTGAATCTTTTTTGAGATAGCGGTCCAACAGCAGGAATACAGGCGCCTCAAAGACAGAAGACAAAAATGCCGCCCACCCGATCCAAGTTGCCGATCCGCCCATTTGTGTCAAATAAATAGAAACGAATGTAGAGTTGATGGAGTTCGGTACCGAGATCAGAATACCGAGCAGAAGCAGCAGCAGAAAGGTCCGGTTCTTGATTAGATTACGAAAGCCGCCCCCGGGGATCGTTCCTACAGAAGCTGCCTGTTTGGGCTGTGAAATACTAAACACGAACAAGAGTGAAGTCAGCAGGACACCGCTGTACAGCCACCACAAATTCTCGATGCCGATCTTCGTCAGCAAAGGCCCCGCCAGAACAGCGGCAAATGCCCATCCCAGTGATCCCCACAGCCGGAAAGTGCCGAATTTATGAGGCGTATTCTCGATAGTGCTGAGAATCAGACTGTTGCTCTGAGAGAAGATAGGACTTTGGAAAAAGAAATACATCAGCAGAACCACGTACAGCCATGAAAAAGACTGCAGATGAAAAACAGGCTGAACGACAATCAGGCTGCATACGACCAGCACGATCAAGATCTTGCGGATGTTCTGCGTACGATCGCTCCAGTAGCCCCAGAACGGATTCGCTAGAATAGAAACAAACGGACCGCCCGCCATCAGCATCCCGATCTGGAAGGGCGTCAGTCCATTTTTCAGGAATAGAAGCGGCAAATAAGTAAATAAAAGAGAGAATGCGCTGTACAAGAATACGATGTACAGCTTGAACATAGTAAATGAGCGCCGGTCGGCGGCTCCAGTCGTCATGAGAGTATACTCCTTTATGATTCGGTTCTGAGCGGGACGAGCCTGATCCGTCATACCAGTCGGGGCCGGGGAAAGCTTCCGCTCCCAGGCCCCCATGGTATTCTTATGGACCGCAGGGCCGTGTCAGCCTCTGTGACGGCTATGGCAGCCGCTTAAGCATCGACGCGTTCACTCTGCGGCTTCAGTACGGCAGCCACTTCATCTGCGCTGACTTCGCGCCCGATAGCGTCTGACAGATACATCCCTTCGCTGATCAGCATCGTCTGAAGAGCAATATCCTTGGTCGGAAGTAGTCCGGTTCTTCCTTGCAGTACGGCAATCCAGTGCCTTTGAGAAGAGTCGTAAGCATCCTCGCCATCACGAATCCGGTGCCAGCGCAGATCGGCCGCATCGACATCTATGCTTGTGTCCATATCCATATCACAGCGTGTCGAGAAGTAGTTGAGCTTGTTCTCCCCCGGAGCATTGTTAGGCAGGCGGAGGCCGCCTTTTGAGCCCAGAATGGAGCTTCCCTCGAATGCATTCATGTGAACCGCCCATGATTCCACGATGTCCATCGTCATGCCTTTCTCAAATCGTACAAAACCGAGTGCCAGTTCCTCTACATCAAATCCGGACGATTCGCGGCGTCCTTGGTCCATATCCATTTCCTGGTACAACTTGCCGGAAATACGCTCCACTTTGGGCATATCGAGCAAATACAACATTCTGGAGATATGATAGACGCCCATATCGAGCAGCGCGCCGCCAGCAGCCGTTGCCTTCCTTGTAAAAGCCGGTGTGCCGTAGCCGTCTACAAATGGCCTGTTACGCCGTCTATAGCCTGTAGAACGGGCATGGAACAGTTTACCGAGCTCCCCGCCCTCTATAAGAGCTTTGGCCACCTTCGTGTCTTTCTTGTACAATGTCGCAAGCTGAATATGAAGATGGCGGCCGGTTTCCAGCGATGCATCGACCATGGACTTGCCATCGGCATATGTGCCTGCGATAGGCTTCTCACAGTAGACATGTTTGCCTGCCTGCATAGCTGCAATCGATACCGGAGCATGGAGATTATTGTGCAGACAGACATCAACGGCATCCAGATCGTCGCGCTCTAACAGCTTGTTGTAATCGGTGTATACGTGAGGTATCCCGTACACTTCCGATACGCGGCGCGCCTCCGCTTCGTTCACATCACACACCGCGACAATCTCGACACCAGGTATGCCTTTGTATTCGTCCAAATGCAGTTTGCCGATTTGGCCTGCACCGATCAGACCGATTTTTACAGTTTTCATGAGAATTACGCCTCCTTGTGTAGATCTTCTTCACTTTGCAGCAGCAAATGCTTAACCGTTGCCAATAACCATTCCACTTCCGTATAAGGTTCTTTCATAGCATGGTGCTCTACGCCCCAATACCCGTCGAAGCCGTTATTGCGGAGCATGCGGATCGTCTCGACAGCATCCGCAGAAGCCGCAGCGCCCACGTCAAAATGAGTATGTACGGTCCAGGGAGAGATCATTTCATCCCCTTTATCTTTCTCTTGATCCCAGCGTCCGATATGAAGCAGGAAGCCGTAGGAAGGATGGTCCACCGCCTCTGCCAGCCGTTTCATTTCGGAAGGTACAAGCGAAGGGCCCATATGGTTCTCCGGACCGATCATGAAGCCGTTCTCCTTCGCGATCTTACAATATTCACGGTAACGTCCGGCTACATAATCAAGCTCCTCCTCCGAGAATGAGGACTGTCCGCGTCCGCCTGTATCAATACGTACCGTCTTAGCGCCCAGACGGATAGAAGCTTCTATATACTCCAGCGCGTTTTTGTGAAGCGCTTCCCTTTTATCGGGGTCAGCGTCCCACAGATGTGCCCCGTCTATCGCGATATTTACAAGCGTCATGCCTCTTTCATCAAGGCCGCGGCGGATTTTATTCAGGAATTCTTTGTCCGGCAGTTTGAGCAGCGGGTCCGAACGGTCGGCAAACTGTCCGTTCCACAGATCCACCGTGCTCAGTCCGTAGCGGTATCTGACCGTTTCCAGATAGCCGAATACATCCATCGTTCCATTTAAAAAAGACTGATTGAATGAAAAGCCGCCAACCGACAATTTCATAAGATAAATCCTCCTCATAATTAATTGTTCCAGTGGACAAATTAATTAAATAAATGAAAAAGTGAACGGTGTCCACTTTGTTTTGATCTTAAACCCGCTGATGGCGGATGTCAACCATAAATTGACGATTCAAAAGAATAATTCTCCTTTTTTCTATTCAAATGAGGATGTACTCTCGGCGGGTTGGGAGAAGCGGCTGATTCAGCGGATGGCGTCCATGCCAGAATATCTTCTTTACGAAAATTTCGCATCGCCTTCCTTGCATAACAATAAGCCTGGATCTGATCTCCATGGACAGTCACAGGACGTACGTCCCGCTTGCTGATTGTTCCTTCTCGGTCCATATAAATAATACTGACTTTACGCCCCAGATACCGCTCCATAGTCGCCATACCGATCCTCCTCCAAATAAAAAAAATAAGAACATTTGTTCTTATTATATCTCTACAGTTTCTTTCTTGCAAGAGGAACTCTCTGCCATTCTGCGGGCTATACGGTCCTGTCTATTTCGGTATCTTTCCCGCGTTGCAAGCAACAAAAAAACCGGACGTCCTCAGACGTGCCGGTTGCTGTAGGCCATTCGGGTATCTACCGTGATGCTAAGAACATGCCCATTGGATTCATATTCGATTCCGGGGGTTTTCTGACCGTAATACCACCATTTCTCAGCTGTATCCGCTGCCTCTTCCATGTAAAAAAGGTTCAGCTCGTCACGAAAATCAGCGATTTCCCTCGCAATATCCAAGTCAACATCGCTGACTTTGAAGCACCAGCCGCCCGCAACCCGGGACAATTGTATCTGTCCCCCGGTTTGGTCCGTATCGAGCAGCATCCGGCTTCCTACTGCGTGCTTAACATACAAGCGATGATTCGAGCTCATCTGTATAACCCCTTTCCAATGCGGCGAATTCAGGGTAAATCAATTAACATGATCCGTGCACCGGCACTGCTTTCAATTATTAGAGAAGCAGTATCCGTGATACGCGCGGAATCTCTCCTGTTAAGTTCATTTACGCCATTCAACGTTACTTTTCCTTCAAGAACCATAAAAAATATACGTCTGCCTTCCGACTGTTCAAAAGAAAGCTTTCTTCCGGGATCCAGATCCGACAAGTAAAGGGTCAAGTCCTGATGAATAGAAGCAATGTTCGGCCCGGTTTGCGCCTTGGAGACAACAGGCAGCAGATGATTCTTCATCTCTGCGGGATTGAATTCGGTTGTTTCGTAGGATGGGGCCAGACCCCGTTCTTCCGGGTCAAACCACATTTGCAGCAAACATACCTCTTCTTTACCCGGATTCACCTCTGAATGAATAATACCGGTACCGGCCGTCATTCTTTGGACACCTCCAAAGGTTGTAATGGCCCGGTGCCCCGTACTGTCCTGATGCTCGAGCTGTCCTTCAAGTACAATCGAGACAATCTCCATCTCCCGGTGCGGATGAGCGCCAAAGCCTCTTCCACCTTGGACATAATCATCGTTCAGAACACGCATTGGACCAAAACGGCTGTTTTCAGGGTCATAGTACTCGCCAAACGAGAAACTGAAATGACTAACGAGCCAGCCCAGATCCGTGGAAAAGCGCGATGCCGCGGGATAATGCAAAATCATTCATGTTCACTCTCCTTATTCAGGGATTATTCTATTCTATGTAGTATGTTACCCTTTTAACTTACAAGCAACTATAATACCAGTTATTTGTTTCTTCTCATTTTGTCACTCTTTTGTTACCCTTCGGAAAGCATTTAAAGCTACAATATGTATTAGGACCAAGTCATAAAAAAAGTCCGTTCGAACTAAACGGAAAATTTTCCAGAAAACCGTTTCATATTGGAAAATAGAGGGTAATTAATTTTACCGGTTTTTAATCTTTATCATTTTTATTCTTCAGATCCGCTATAATGTTTTTGATTCTCTTAGGAAGCGGCAAGCCGAGCCGTCCATAATTTTCGGTAATAGAAATCAATTCATTCATAAGATAGAAGTAAACAGCCGCATTCATAATTACATCGGTCTGCATCATCACATCTATACGATGCGCCAGTAATATAACGAGCAGTATGAAACCTTTCTTGGCCAGTCCCCAGAATCCGACATTGCTGTTGAGACCGGATTTTTCTTTCAACACAGCTGCTACGCCGGTGATATAATCAATGGCTATCGCAACAAGAAGCAGCTTAATAAGATCGGACCATCCGCCGAAAGCAAACGTAATTACAGAGGCAGCGAAAGCGGTAAGGCCTCCGGCAATCGACTGGTTCATAATTATCCCCCCTTCCTCTCTGCTATTCTATGTATCTAGCAGCGAAAGGGAACGACGCTTAGCTTACTATCTTACTTAATTTTCTAGTGAAATGAACAGATTCATGGCGAAACTTTTGTGAGTCCCCGATCGTTATAAGAATAAGTCCAAAAACAGCAAAAAACCGCCCGGTCGCACCCGGACGGCATCTAAATGAAATAGCTGAATTAGTAAGTAGAGAATAAGTACAATATTTACAGGACGCGTTTAGCTCCCACATAACGGGAACCCCAGTAAGAACTGCCTAAGCTGTCCACTGTAACACCATCGTTCGTAGCTGAAATGAACTTGTTAGATCCGACATAAATTCCGACATGTTGCATTTTGGAGTTGCTTGCAAAGAATACGAGATCACCTGGTTGCGGGCTCGAAACTTTATATCCTGCCTGGGCGTACATGCTGGCGGAGGATCTTGGTAAATCCACTCCATGCTTGTCAAACACGTAGCCTACAAAACCCGAACAATCAAAACCGGATGGCGTAGTTCCACCATAGACATAGCGGACGCCTTTGTATTTATTGGCTGTCTCAAGGATCGTGCTGCCCTTGGAGCTGCTGGACGTTGCTGCTTGAACAACTGGCGGTTTAGGTGCATACCATGCAGGTGCATGATATTTACCATCTTCGTTAAAAATAGCAATGGTGTTCTTATCGTCCCACTGTACACGGATGTTCAAGGAATCCGCAAGAAAACGCATCGGAACATAGACGGTGCTGTCAATAAACTGTGCTTTGCTCGGCAATGTAATCTTCTTGCCATCCACGAGAGCTGTCTTTTCTCCCGTTGTAAAAGTGACTTTGTGTCCATTCCCATTCACCGTAAGACTCATCTGTGACCCCGAGCGTGTCCAATCTACTTTTGCTCCCAAATCTTCAGCAACAACCCGAAGCGGAATCATGAGATTACTACTGGAGTCAATAAAAGGCTTTAAACTTCCGGTGTTAACTAGCGTATCGTTGACCTGAACCTTAGCGGTGCGTGCGGAGGATGCTTCAACATCAGTTGCCGACAATAAACCCGCTGTTACTACTGCGCATGAAACCACGATGCTCTGTACCCAAATCTTCAAAACTATTTTCCTCCTTGCAGCCTCCGAGGTTAGTTGACGGGTTCGGGAAGAGAGGTTCCCTAGCTAGTAAAATCACACGCATTCACCCCAATGAAAAGTCCCCCGTACCGATGGCTTTGATTCATCGGATTCGGCATTTGTAGAAATTGTGTCCTATGACACTCTTCAAAAGGTTAACATAATTTACAAAGCGGGACAACCCTTTTTCTTGTGTCCATTTTTCAACAACTCTCGGATAAAAACCCTTCCGTTAATTAAAACTACTGAAAACGGACCGTAAGGAGGGTTAAAAATGAAACGGCTTACAGCTGCAGCCGGATTAGCAGCAGTCCTCTTCATAAGCGCGACCGCATGCGTTCCCGTCAAAGATCCGAGTCCTCATTCTGCTGTATTGGAACCGGATCCGAACCGGTATATTCCGCATTCCCTGACAGCCGAACCTCCAGCTCCAGCTCCTTCTGCGCTTTGGCATCCTCCTGCTGATCCCGACATTCCTAGAGATTTGCCCGTGAAGCCTTCCGCATCACCGGCGGCCAAAGCTCCAGCTGAATGGACCAAAAGAACGCTGAAGATCCCTTTTCCAAAGAGCAGCCCCTCTGCACAATCAAGATCAGCAGTGCGAAAGCCCGCTCTTCCCGTTCAAAAGCTTCAGCAGGCGGAGCAAAGGCAGCAGAGCGCCCAGCGCAAACTTACGCTCTCAGAAATACACCGTAAATATCCTTCCGTGTTCCGCCTGAGAGGTCCTTCGCGGGGCGGTAAAATAGCGCTCACCTTTGACGATGGCCCGGATTTGAAATTCACGCCGCAAATACTGGACATTCTCCGGGAGCACCGGGTAAAAGCTACTTTTTTTGTCATTGGCAGCCGTGCCAAAGCGCATCCCGAACTGATTAGACGGATGGTAAGAGAGGGTCATGTGGTAGGCAACCATTCATTCAGCCACCCTTATTTCCCCAAGCTGAGTGAAGATAAGTTTGCAGCTCAAATAATGGACACGCAGTATATACTCAAACCGCTAACCGGTTATAGTCCCAAGCTTATCCGTCCTCCTTACGGAGCCATTAGTGAGGACCAGGTAAAGTGGATCGCCAATCGCCAGCTTCTCATCGTAAACTGGGATGTCGATTCCTTGGATTGGAAGGGTCTAGCAAGTCAAGAGGTGATTCAGAATGTCCAGGGACATGCACATGCCGGATCGGTTGTTCTTCAGCACAGTGCCGGAGGCACGGAGAAGCACAACCTGAGCGGAACCGTAGAGGCTCTGCCTCAATTAATCCGTCATTTTAGAGCTGAAGGATATAAACTTGTTACAATCCCCGAGCTTCTGCAAACGACTAAAAGCAAATAAACCGTGAGACGCTTGAATAAGACACAAAAAGGGTGAAGGAGCATTAAGCTCCCTCACCCTCACCACAAGCGATTATTTAAGGATATACACTTTGACGTTCTGATATCCGAAATTGTTCACTTTTTCTTTGGATCCCGGTACAAATATATCAATTCGGTTGCCTTTAATAGCGCCCCCGATATCCGTTGCCTTAGCTATCATGCCTTTAGCCGGCAAGCCATCGAATGAATAGCCTGTCACATACACGGTCGTTCCGAGCGGAATGACCTTAGGATCTACCGCAATCGTTCCGACTTTCAATTTGTTGCCGAAATAATCAAGGCCGGCATATCCGCCGTTTTCACTCGGGTCCGCGGAATAAGCGGACGCTTTGATGTTAAGCATGTTTTTGTAAGGAATCTGTTTGCCAGCCGCTGTCGTAACGACACGGCTAGAACTTGCAGCAGCCTTCGCGGGTACTGATTTCTTAACCGGCGTTTTCTTCGCGGCAGGCTTCTTCTCCGCCGCTTTCTTAACCGGCTTCGCAGCGCTCTTATCAGGCTCCGCAGCCTTTTGAATAGCTTTGGAAGCTTGCAGCGCGGCCGTTTTCGGTACGGTATCAACTGCTGCTTTTGCAGCCGGCACTGGAGGTGTTACAATCTCGGCTTTTAAATCCGATAGTTGGTGAAGATTAATCTCATTTAAAATTTTCAACTTTAACCCTTGAGGAAGATCCAGCGGGTCGGCTTCCGGATTCAAAGCCAGCAGATCAAGCACATCCATCTGAACTTGTGCTGCCAAATTCCACAAAGAACTAGATTCCGAGAGAATAATAGTCTGTGTCCCGGACAGCAGCAAAGACGGATCCCTATATGTTACTTCCGAGTTCAGACTGGCGGGAATTGCGACCTCCTGCAAGGATTTGGCCAACTTCCAGTGTAAATGACTCTCCGCCTTAGCAGCATCAGCAGCCCGGGTCGGTACCCCCGATAAGGTTACGATGGCTCCAAGAACAAGTACTGCGCATGTTTTTTTCCAATGATGTGTGAACTTCATAGCTGTGTGTACGCTCCTTCTCGGTATTGCCTACGAGGTTAGTTGTCGGGTTCGGGCTGAGAAGTAGCCCACGCTGCTGACAGCGTTCACCCCAATCGGATTATGAGGGCGGCTTGCCCGTCTATCCGAAAATCATCCCCCGCACCCCAGCTTCTTTGTAAATCCAAACAGAAACGTAAAGGTTTCGGCGCTATACACAAGCTATCACAGGAAAACTATCAATCAAACACACACAAATTGGTAATTAACTTATTTTTCATTTTTTTAATCAAACAGATTCTTTATGAAAACCCGCTATTCCCTAGAAAAATTGTAATGCATCAACGTATCGTTTCGGTCCGCACTAGTCTTCAAGAATTAACACTGTTTTCATAATACACTCATTCACTTTTAATCAAATTCTCATTTTGTATACCCGTCTCATCTATCTTTCACAGAAGTCAAGACGGGGTCTTACTTCCGCTTTTCCTTAAGCGAAGCATAGGCGGAAGCACTTGTAGCTTCTACGGAAGGGGCTGTTTTTCCCGCCATAATCTCATCATAGGGCCGGAAGGAAGGTCCTTCCAGGTGTTTGAATTCGTTAGGTTTACGCAAACTTACGGCTACTGCTGCAAGAACAAGCAATCCAATCAATAAACTTAAAGCGATTCCCATGTAAAAAGCAACCTCCTTGTCCGTTCTTGTATCTGCCTGCTCCGCAGAGAACGAACTTCATATTCCCATTTCAACAAAATCCAAGAAAATTAGCGGCAATAATTCTAAGCTGCAGACATCTCACTAGTTAGGACAATCTTATACTTCTATAAATTATAGACAGCTCCAGAGAGTAATAAGTTACGGTTAATTAGTAAGTTTATAAAAAATTTCCATATAACATAAGAAAAACGGAATTTCCGACAGAGTCGGTTTCCGCTTTTAAGACCCGAATTAAAATATTTTCTGGGCTTCCCGCTCGCATTTTAAAATTTCTACGGCCTCCCTGAAACGCATGGAATGGATGATTTCCCGCTCTCGCAGAAATTTTAACCCATCCTGTAAATCGACGTCATCGGTTAAATCAATCAGCCACTGATAGGTCGCACGGGCTTTTTCCTCTGCTGCTATATCTTCATATAAATCAGCAATCGGATCGCCCTTGGCTTGAATATAGGCCGCAGTCCAAGGCACTCCGGCCGCATTCTGATAATAGAGGGCGGAATCGTGGTTCACGTAATAATCACCGAGCCCAGCCGCTTTAAGCTGATCAGGCGTTGCATCTTTAGTCAGCTTGTATATCATCGTCGCAATCATTTCGAGATGCGCGAATTCCTCTGTCCCGATATCGGTCAGCAGTCCGATTACTTTGTCCGGAATCGTGTACCGCTGGTTCAAGTAGCGCAGCGCGGCAGCAAGTTCCCCGTCCGCACCCCCGTACTGTTCGATCAGCAGCTTCGCCATGTGCGGATCGCATTTGCTTACACGGACCGGGTACTGCAGCTTTTTCTCGTATATCCACATAGAAATCCTCCCTATCTTGCGCACTCCTGTGCTTGTTATGGACATCCTACTTGCGTGCCTGCCCCAATCATGTAAACTCTATGCCCGGGTATCTATACCTGCCAAGGCCAGGGATCCTGTGCCCACCGCCAGCTGTTCTGGGGAGGGCCGCTTTGTCCGAACTGGGTAAGGGGACCATAGACAAGCTGGAATTCATAGGCCAGCTTTTGCCTTTTCATAGAGAAATCATTAAACTGCTGCAGGGCTGCCCTGTCCGTGGGATGGGTGTCCAGATATAAAGTCAGTTCAACCAGAACAAAATCAGCGGCCTGCAGATCGGTGAGCATCCGGTAATAATTCTCGTCTAGCTGTATCGTCATCAATTTCTTCTCCTTTCGCCTTCTGTAGTCACCGCACTTTAGTCTCCTTATCGTCTCGGATGATAATTGCTGTAAAGATCGGGCCAAAGAGTTCCCAGTGTCAACGCTTCATAAGGACTAAACTGCGGCAGACCCATCGGCTGGAACTGAATGAATAAATTGGGCGGCGTTACATAGGTTTTGACACCGATAGGCGGACACGGATCAAACGGCCCCCTGAACGGGACATACATCCTGACTTGTGGATTCATCGGTCATCCTCCTTATCCGGAAATTTTCTTTCCACTCCTTTTAACTTAGGGCATCGCCTATGGGCGGGATTGGCGTATGCCTGATTCACCCCCTTCATTTTTATGCCCGGATAAACCGGAACATGTGTGGACGAGCTCGTGAACTTTGAACTTTACTATCTCCTTCAAAAAAGAGCCTGCCCGCCCGAGTTCCCATGAACTCGAGCGGACAAGCTCTTTTGCTTCATACAAAAAAATAGCTTAATCCAGATTAATCTTAAAATGCAGCAGCCCTACCTGCCGCATGGTTTGAATCAGAATGATGACCAGAGGTCCCAGGAACATACCGGCAACCCCCATCAGCTCGAAGCCGACATACAGGCTGACCATGGCAGCCAAGGCGCTGATTCCTACAGAATTACTTAGAATCTTAGGTTCGATAACACGCCGGACGATTGTGATCACCACAAAGAGCAGGAAAATCTGTGTCGCCATCGCCGGATCGCCAAGCAGCAGCCTGTAAATGGCCCAAGGAATGAACACGAGCCCGGTTCCGATTACCGGGACGAATTCCATGAACATCACGAGAAGGGCGATCGCCAGCGGATACTCTGTCCGGATAAAGAGCAGGCCGATCAGTGTGAGCACATACGTCAGCATAGACATCATCACCTGGGCATACATAAAGCCGAAGAGGGCTTGCCTCAGGGAAATCATCATATTCTCCACTTTCTCGCGGGAACGATCGTCGAATAACTGCAGCAGGGAATGTTTCATAGCAGGCAGAGAATAAGAAATCAGATACAGAGAGATCAGATACACCACGAAAAGAATCAGGAAATTCGGAATGGCCGCAGCCGCTCCGAGGAACGAATCGGATAGCATAAGGACAAATCGCTGAAAGGCCTGTGCGGCGGATGCCAGTCCATTCTCGAGCCAGAGCTGGACCTGTGTGTCGTTGCTTGAGAAAAGCGTGTTCACTCTCATACGTGCATGAGAGGCGGCATCCTCCAGATAAAGGCTCGCTTCGCCGATATAAGCGGGAATTCTGCCCCACAGATTCATAAATTCTACAAATGCCTTGGCTCCGATCAGGGAAAATAATCCCAGGGTCAGCACAGTAAAAAGTGTACTGACTAAAGATACGGCTGTAAAACGGCCCATTCTAAGCAGCCTCATCAGAAGAGCTACTACAGGCTCGAGCAGCATGGCGGTCACAATAGCCAGCAAGAACGGCAGGCCCACCGTAAACAGGCCGTACAGCATCAAGAGCCCCAGAATCATAATCGCTGCTGTTTTCCACGACACCGGAAAGACATTCCCCCTTAATGTTCAGGGTTAACGGCGGTAGCATCTTTCTCTGTTTTGCTTTTATTACCCGGCTTGGTTATATGAACCCGGGTGATCCGCAGACGATCCACTTCGCCCACTTCGAAGATATGATCTCCATACTCGATTTTGCGACCTTTGACAGGCGCTCCTTCCAGCGTCTTGAATAACCAGCCGCCGATGGAATCCACTTCATCGTCCTCAATCGACAAGTGAAGCAGGACATTCAGATCGGCAATGAGTGTACGTCCGTCAACGGAAGTGACATTATCTTTCACTTCCACACCGGGACGTTCGTCATCGTCAAACTCATCATGCAGTTCACCGACGATCTCCTCAATAATATCCCCAAGCGCCAGCATCCCCGCTGTACCGCCATACTCGTCCACCACGATGGCAAGCTGGGAGTGTTTCTTCTGCATCAGCTTGAGCACTCTGCTGATCTCCATCGATTCCGGCACGCTCAGAATCGGACGGATAAATGCCTGAAGCTCGTGATGAAGCTTGAAATCATCTGTCAGCAGGTCCGTAATATGGACGAATCCGATGATCTGATCCTTATCCCCAAGAGCAACCGGATAACGGGTATGCTTCTTCTCGTTGATGAGCTTAAGGTTCTCTTCCAGCGGCTGATCCATAAATAAACAGTCCATATCCAGACGTGGAAGCATAACTTCACGGGCGATCCGGTCAGAGAAATCGAAGATATTATCGAACAGCTTCATTTCATCACGGTCAATGTGTCCGCTTCGAGTGCTCTGATACATCAATATGCGGATTTCTTCTTCCGTATGCGCAGCTTCATGCTCTGTAGCAGGCTGAACCCCGATCATTTTCAGAAGCAGGTTGGCAGCACCGTTCAATACCCAGATTGCGGGCAGGAAGATTTTATAGAAATACATAAGAGGAGCAGAGGTCCACAAAGACACTTGATCCGGTTTGCGGATTGCAAGCGACTTCGGCGTAAGCTCCCCAAGTACAATGTGCAGGAAGGTTACGATAGAGAATGAAAGAATCAGCGATATGGTTCCGGATAGAACCGAGTTATGCCAATTTAACATTTGAAAGAAAGGTTCAATAATGAGATGGGCGATTGCCTTTTCCCCTACCCAGCCAAGACCGAGGGAGGCCAGTGTAATACCAAGCTGGGTTGCAGACAAATAGGCATCCAGTTTTTTGGTAACGGCATATGCAAATTTAGCTCTTTTATTTCCTTCGCTTACATACTGCTGCAGCTTAGTTTGCCGTACTTTGACTAAGGCAAACTCCGCAGCCACGAAAAATCCGTTGAGCAGGACCAGTATCAACACCAAGGACATATTCAGAATTATTTTATCCCATTCAAATGTACTCCCCAATGTATACGTCTCCTTTGCAGCTAGAATTCTGTCGTCAGATGATTGCTATGCGGCGGGTAAAATCTTCACCCGGATAATAAGAATTCGCTACGAGCAGATTCGGACCGCAGCATGCGGCCGCCGGGCAATGACAGTCGACAGTACGGCTGAGCGGGTGCTGAATCCAGCGGTCAAACACCTCTTCCAGCCGGTCATTAGATAAATTGCCTAGAGCAGGTACATCTGCAAAGTCTGTAACGTAAATGTCGCCTGTAAACATATTGACATTGAGACGGTTACGGCCATCCGGATCATTGCGGACCGTAACGTTCGGTTCATTACGCAAACGGCGAAGAAGCATCTGATCCTCCTCCGAAGAACTGCAGGCAAAGAACGGCAGCGTACCGAGGAGAATCCACATGTCCGGATCACGACTGTCCAGAAGCCGGTGAATCGTCTCACGCATCTGGTCCAATGAGAGAATCGGCAGATTCGATGCAAAAGAACTCGGATACATCGGATGCACTTCATGGCGTCTGCATCCCATCTCGACAATCAGCCTATGGATCTCCGAAATATTATCATGAGTCCGGGTGTTCAGCATCGACTCCGCAGAAATGAACATGCCTCCTTTGCTTAGAGCGGCGGCGTTCTCCAGCATGCGCTCATAGAGCCGGCTGGCTGCCTTGATCCCGACAGGCCGGCCCGATCTTACAAAACCGACTTCGTGAAAATCCTCGGCATTCGTGTAATTGAACGAAATGTGCATGACATCCAGATATGGAGCGATCCATTCATAGCGCTCCAGATCGAGTGTCAGGTTCGAATTGATTTGAGTGCGCACCCCGCGTTCATGCGCATAGCGGAGAAGCGGAACCATATAGTCTTTCACCGTCTTCACGGAAAAAGTCGGCTCTCCGCCTGTTATACTGATCGTCTCCAGGTGTTCCACTTCGTCCAGCTTACGCAGCGCATCGGCCAGAGGAAGCTTAGGCCCCTCCTGCATGACGAGCGTATCGCCCACCGCGCAATGTTCGCACCGCATATTGCATAAGTTGGATACTGTAAATTCTACACTCGTTAAAGTATGGCGTCCGTACTGTCTCAGCGAACGAATCGGGTCCCACGGATCATAAGAAGGGGAGAGTTCGGTCCAGGTACGGTTCATCGTCGGTTCATTAATCAATTGGGTTCACATCCGGTAACAAAATTGGGCGATCGCTAGGATCCCCCTGTTATACCCCGCCTATAGCGGACATATGCCCTCTATTGTACCTGATGCCGTTGAAAAATGAAATAAACCACACTCCGCAGCAGCTTCATAAGCGAAGGAAGCAGCAGGCAGAACACTACACCAAGAACAAATATAATTACCACTCGCAGTTGGTCTTGAATCCGGCTTGGCATGTCGAGCTTGAATGCAGACCCTCTCGTAATAAGCGTCTCCAGCCCCCCGTCCGGTTCCCGAAGCTTACGGGCGAGCGTATCGACCGCAGGGCGTATTCGGGAAATTCGCGGAACCGCGCTTAAGCGGAGTACTATCCACTCCGTATGATTTGTGACTTCAAGGCTATGAAGAGAAAAGATAACCTTCCTAGTATGGTCCATTTCATTCCTTTTTTATCAGCGGCTCTCATCCGGAAATAGACAAAAACTCCCCTAAGGGAGTTTCGGCGTAAAGTATAATGCGGTATCAGGTCGGATTGATACTGGTTATCATAATGGATAATTGCTTGGACAAATCGACCTCATAAGGAACTTTAAGCGGTTCCCTCCGCTGATTCTCAATAATGCGGATTACCGGCCGCTGCGGCATAGAGGCATTCAAATCTACGACAACCCCAATTTCACCCGTACATAGAGACACCGTTACCCCCAGCGGGTAAATCGCCACCTTATCCCGGAATAAATTCACCATATCCGGATCATACAGGGTGTTGGCGCCGCCCATAATCACTTCTAATGCCTCATGGGGCAGCAAAGCCGGCCGGTACACCCGGTGGGTAGTCAAAGCATCGTAAGAATCCACCATCGCGATCCATTTCGCATAAGGGTGGATTTCATCCCCTTTGATACCGCGGGGATACCCGCTTCCGTTCATTCGTTCATGATGCTGGAAGGCACAATGCGCCGACAGAAGGGGAATGTTAGGTTCCTCCTTGAGAATCCGATACCCGTAGACGGTATGATTCTGCATCTCGGTGAATTCCGAATCCGATAGTTGGGTCGGTTTGCACAGGATTTCATCCGGTATTTGTGTCTTGCCTATATCGTGAAGCAGGGCGCCCAGCCCCAAAGTCATTAATTCATCCTTCCCGTAACCATGACTCATCCCGAGCATGGTGGCATACATACACACATTAAGTGAATGCTGATACAAATAATTGTCCTTAATCTGGATATCAGACAGCATAATCATCGCGTCACCATGTCTGGACAAATCTTCAATCAGACTGTCCATATGCAAACGGAACGTTTTGCCGAAATGATGATAGCTCGCTAATGTTCTGCGTCCCGGATCGTTCGCCAGTTTGCGGAACGAACTCCGGATTTCTCTGAGAAGCTTATTCTTGTTCTCCTCGGAAATCAGCTCTACGTGAACGATATCGTCCGTTAAGGAATCCTGAATATACAGGTAGTTAATTCCATGACGATCCAGGCGGTCCAGGAGCGGCTGTGTCAACTCGACACCTTCAGCCAGCAGTACCATACCTTGTTCATTATAAATGTGCTTGCCCAGCTTCATACCGGCACGGCACATGCTGATGGGAAAAAGCCGCATAGTATTCGTAACCCCACGTTTCTGGAATGTTTCTCTCTATTCTCTTACTGTATAAGATATTTTTGGAAAGAGCAATACAAAAACCGCGTTTTTTCGACGCGGTTCCCGGCCATCACACAAAATAGTCAAATGAAGTATAAATAAACGATAAAAATTGCGGCTAATGCAAACCGGTAATAAGAGAAATAGGTCAGCTTCATGCGCTGCACAAATCGGATAAACGTAACGATTGCCAGCAGAGCGACAAGGAAGGAAACAACAAATCCCGTCAAGAAGAAAAGGATATCATCCGCCGTGAAGTTCTTGTAGCTTTTCAGCAGCGAATAGGAACTGGCGGCAAACATAATCGGTACGGCCATAATGAAAGTAAAATCCGCCCCCGCCTTACGACTGACGCCGTGCAGCATGCCTCCCGCCATCGTGGCTCCCGAACGCGAAAAGCCTGGAATCAGCACAGCCAGACATTGGTACAGCCCGATAAGTAAGGCTTGACGGAGCGATATGCCATCCATATCCTCGACAACCGGAGCCTCATTACGTTCCATTTTCTTCTCTGCCGCAATCATCAGAATACCACCGAGAATAAGCGATACGACAACAGTGTGCGGTGAGAATAAGTACGTCTCGATCAGATCATCAAATAAAAAGGCAATCAGCATAGCCGGCACAATTCCGAGCAGAATGTGAACCAGCGACAGCCGGGACTCTCCCGCCTTGACAGGTACAGGCTCACGATCTATTCCGACAATACGCAGAATACGTCTCCAGTACACAATCACAACAGCCAGTATCGCTCCGAGCTGAATCACGATGGTAAAGGTCTTCATGAGGGGCTCATCTTCATGGACCCCAAGTAAAGACTGGGCCAGAATCATGTGTCCGGTTGAGGAAACCGGAAGAAATTCCGTCAGTCCTTCAATAATTCCGATAATCGCAGCAATCCACAGACTGTACATAGTCTCCCCCTAGTAATTTGGGTAGTATTCGATATTCTGACTTGCTGCTGACCGGCAAGTCCCGCACGCGCCTAGTCGTATTTAAAGTCAGCTTACAATAGAACAAGAAATCAGCCGGCCTTCTCCCGACCGCGGAAGCCGGCAGTAGGTCAGCCGGCATATCATTCCTGCAGCGGCTGTTTACCGGCAAGAGGATACCACCTAGGCTCATCCGCTTCGTCCAAATGCTCCCCCGATCGAAGCTCTTCACGAAGGAGATCCCGCAGAAGTTCCGGCAGCAGATACTCCACATCGCTGCCTTCGCTCAGAGACATGTAGCCGACGCCGAAAGTAAACATGTCGATCATTCCGACGCTGTAAATCCGGCGGTCTTGAAGCGGTTCATCCCCAATGAACGCTTCCTTGATCCGGTTCATCGGTTCACCTTCCGGATCGTAACGGACTGTCATTCCATCGATACAGAGCATGCCGAGCACTTCTCCGCGGAAGCCGTAGCCGCGGATCGGCTTATCTTGAAATTCCCGCAGCAGCGACTCCTCCAGAGCCTGCCGCAGCTTGTCTCCCGCCAGCTTAACGCGGCAGGGATTAATAGGACCGGGACAGATGGCGAGCAGATGGCCCAGCGTGACGGGTCCTGCCGCAAGTCCGCGCAGGAGCTGTCCGGCGTTGACCAGGCCGATCTCGGCGCTCATCCAGCGGCGCAGCGCGGAGGCCAGCAGGTTGCCGAGCGCGGACTCCCGGTACCAGTCAAGTTCGAGAGGCCCGGCCAGCTCCGCAACATGGATATCCAGAGCACGCCTGCCAAGCTCCATGTTGCGGCTTAGAATCTCCTGGATGACCGGATCGTCTTCCCACCCGGACATCGTGTGGACGCATCCGCTCATCCGGAGTATACGCCGCCAGGTCAAATCGACTTCTACTTTCACTTCACCGACGTAGTTCCCGTACTTCCCTGCTGCACATACCAGCGTATTTCGGATAAGAAGAGGCTCCTGGAGCAAATGGTGCGTATGAGCGCCGAGAATCACATCAATTCCGTCGATTTCCCCGGCAAGACGCTCGTCGTACCGAATCCCCAAATGAGACAGGACAATAAGCACGTCGCACTGCGGACGGAGCTTCTGGACCCACCAAGCTGCCGATTCCATCGGATCACGGACATTCCAGCCGAGGAGCTGGTAATAATCCGTAAATGCGGCCGTCAGGCCGATGAGACCGACTGTCAGCTCTCCTTTTCGGATGAGATGATACGGAAGCATCCACCCCGGCGTCTCACCTGTAACGCTATCCTCGATGTTGCTTCCGATAACCGGAAAAAGGGCCTGTTTTTCAAATAGCTCTCTAAGTGATTCATGATCGTAGGTCAGCCCCTCGTTGTTGCCCGGGACCATCGCCTCGTAACCTGTAGCGTTCATCACTTCTATGTTGGCGGAACCGTTCGTACCTTCTGTTTCAAGCCGCATCCGGTCCATGTGATCGCCAATATCGAGCGTCAATATAGCTTCGCCTGCATAGCGGCGCTTCAGTTCTTTGAAGCAAGAGGCTATCTTAGGCATCTGCTCAAAATGACTGTGCAGGTCATTCGTATGAAGAATCCGTAAAGTCTGTGTCGATTGACGGTTTGTGGTCATCCTCTCACCTCCGCAGGAAAGCCTGTCTCTTTTAAAAATATGCACTTCCGATTGCTGTTATGTAAGATTAGCCGCAAGACACTGGTTGCCTCATTATATCATTTTCATCAAATCGTATGATATGCTAGTGGTAAATGCAAGTTGCGGGAGTGTGACCGTTCATGACGTTCCGAATACGTCTTTTTGCAGGTCTGGCCGATGTGCTCGGCAGGCCTTTTGTCGATCTGTCTATAGATGAGAAGACAGCTGGCGGAAGTGATACCGTCAAGGTACAGCAGCTGCTGGAAGAAATGAGCCGTCAATTTCCCGAAGCGGGATCCCTGCTGGCCCACTGCTTCCTAGCCAAGAATCATACTTACGCTGCACCAGAAGAACCGGTTGCCGTAACGGACGAGCTGGCTCTGATCCCGCCGGTATCGGGCGGCAGCGGCAAAGATCGAAGCGCCAATAAGGAGAAAGAGGCAGAAGACTCCTCCCCCTATGCACTGACCCGCAGTCCCATTGATGCGGATCAAGTCGCAGCCAGGACGGCTCATCCCGACTGCGGGGCCACGCTCCTCTTCATCGGCACGACACGGGAGCATACAGATGGGCAGCGTACTGTCCTGCTGGAATACGAGGCATATGAACCCATGGCCCTTATAACCATGAGAACGATCGGCGAGGAGATCGCCGGACGCTGGCCGGGAGCACGCTGTGCTATGACCCACCGCCTGGGCCCTGTTGCGATAGGCGAAAGCAGCCTTGTCATTGCGGTATCAACGCCTCACCGGGCGGCGTGTTACGAAGCCAGCCGCTATGCGATCGAGCGAGTGAAGCAGATTCTTCCGGTTTGGAAAAAAGAGATTCATGAGGACGGTTCCGAGTGGAAAGGGTATGCATCCGGAGAATGGAACCCACTGGACCCGGTCTTGAAATGACCGCGGCAAACTGCGCCGCTTATTATGTCACTTCTATAGTAGAAAGGAATGAGGATTGTGCAACTTCCTCCGGATGAAATCAAACCTGAGACGGTCCCGTCCAGGTATTCGCGCCACGTACTGTTTAAGCCCATAGGCGAAACAGGCCAGCGCACGCTGAGTCAGTCTCGCGTTGCAATCGTCGGCCTCGGCGCCCTCGGCACCGTCCTCGCGAACCACATGGTTCGCGCCGGAGTCGGCTATGTGCGCCTGATCGACCGCGACTTCGTCGAGGAGAGCAATCTGCAGCGGCAGATGCTCTATGACGAAGAAGATGCGCGCCAGGCGCAGCCCAAAGCCGCAGCCGCGGCAGCCAAGCTTGCGCGGATCAACTCTCTCGTCGACATCGAAGCGCATGTCGGCGATCTGAGCCTCTTGAATGCCGATGACCTGCTGACAGGCGTTGATCTGATTCTGGACGGGACGGATAATTTCTCCGTCCGCTTCCTGATCAACGACGTCAGCGTGAAATACGGCATTCCGTGGATCTACGGCGGCGCCGTCGCTTCACGGGGCGTATCGCTTGCGATCGTGCCCGGCCAGACGCCTTGCCTGCGCTGCCTGTTCGGCGCAGCACCGGCTCACGGCGCAGCGGATACATGCGACACCGCCGGTGTGATCGGCCCGATCATTCATATGGTCGCTTCCTATCAGGCAACTGAAGCGATGAAGCTCCTGATCGGGGACCGCGAGCATGTCAACCTCCGCATGCAGCAGTGGGACCTCTGGTACAACCAGTATTCGTCGGTTGATGTGGCCGGTGCGCGCAAGCAGGATTGTCCCGCATGCGCGCACCGGAAATTCGAGTACCTCGATGCCGAAATCGAGGGTGAGACCATCCAGACGCTGTGCGGCCGCGACTCTGTCCAGATCCTTCCTGTCCAGGCACCCGTTATTACCCTGGACCAGTGGGAGCGGCGCTTATCGCCGCTCGGGGGAGTCAGCAGGAACCGTTTCCTGCTCCGTTTCCATCCGAGCGATGAAGTTACGCTCGTGATTTTCCCGGACGGGAGAGTATTAATTCAAGGGGTTAGTGACCCCGCAGCGGCCAAAACTATATACAGCCGGTATATCGGCATGTAAGACCGAGACAGCGTGTCCTCTTGAGATTAGCGGGAGACCGCTGTTTTTTATAGGAATGCATTTAATTATTTGATGTCTCTCTTCTGCCGATTCCCTTTATATGGGACCCAATACTATAGAGATAGGGACAGCAGTGCGCACTCCCTGCCAACTTCTTCGCATATTCGTTTCTTTGTTGAAAAGCCTTTATTCTCATGCTTGATCTCATACCTAATCTCATGCTTTTTTCCAGCCGCTTGCCATCTTATCCTCTCTCTTTTCTTAGGTCGAATCGCATTAAATAATTCCGAAAATTGGAAGAGGTTTCATTGCAAGAACGCTGTCTTTGCTGATATTATTAAGGTGATTGAGAATTTTTGGGAAAAAGGTGAATGAATTCAATGAGAATTCATATAGCAGAACTTCAGGTGGGTGACCGGCTTACCCATGATACGTTCAATTCCGTTGGATTGAACATCTTACCAGCCAATACACAAGTGGACGAGTTCGACATCCTTAAATTAAGCAAGCATCAAATTGAATATGTCGATATTAAATCACGTCCGCTGCCCGAGAATCCTCAGCAAGATGAAAACGCCGCCACAAAGGAAATCTTTCGTCATGAAGAATCGTTTCAAACCGCAATTAACGGTATCAAAGATCTGTTCGCAGACGTCATGAATTCCGGTAAAATAGAAGAGGAGACCGTCAACAAGCATTTTGCTCCTCTGATCACTACAGTCAGGGAAGAGAAGGACGTCGTCAATCTTCTGCTCTGCCTCGATAGCCGCGATGATTATACATATCAGCACAGTGTGCAAGTAGGCATTCTTTCTTATTTTATCGCACTTTGGCTGGGCAACTCCGATAAGGAAGCACATCAGATCGGCCGGGCCGGATATCTTCACGATATCGGGAAATGCAAGATTGATTTCGATATGCTGCAGAAAGCCGGCAAGCTGAGCGAAGAAGAGTTCAATGAAATGCGCAAGCATACGGTTTACGGGTATGATATTATCCGCAAGTCGATCGGCGAAGAACTGCCTGCTCTCGTCGCTTTACAGCATCATGAGCGCATGAACGGCTCTGGTTATCCGTTAGGAAAAACAGCGGAAGCCATCCACCCTGCAGCCAAAATTGTAGCGGTAGCCGATGTATACAGCGCTATGATCAGCAATCGTTCTTATCAGCAGAAGAAAGACCAGCTCTACGTATTGAAGGAACTTCATAGAATGAGTTTCGGGGAGCTTGATGCGGAAGCGGTGCATGTGTTTATCGCCAACATGATTCCTAACTTCATCGGCAAAAAAGCAACCCTCTCGGATGGCAGTTCCGGAATCATCGTGATGACCTTCCCGAATGACTTTTTCCGTCCGCTAGTCCAGGTTGATGAAGAATTTATTGATCTGACTCATCGTCCTGATCTGGAAATCATCTCTATCTCTATTCACTAATACTACCCAGATTCGAATTGTACAGCCGGCGCCTCTTCTCCAAGAGCCGTTCGGCTGTTTTGTGTTACACTAATTAATAACCGCTGGAAAACATGCCGGATAAATTCCCGGTTTTGAGCACACGTTATTTTAAGCCTAACAGAAAGGTGGATTTTCCCTTGGAGCAAGATGATCAGATAGAGTCCTCCCCCCAGCGTCAGCAGGAAACCTCTATACATTCGGGAGAGCACACAAAAGCGGTGACGGTTAAACGACGATCATCCCGATTCAGCTCTGTCTTCGCCTTCATTAGCGGATTGCTCGCGTGCCTGTTCAGTCTGCTGCTCGTGACGATCCCCCTCGGGCTGCTTTTTGGCTTCGCCGCCCTGATCAGCGGGTTCATAGCCTGGCGTCGTTACCGCCGCTCCTCCGGCCTGGTTTTGTCTCTTTTCTCTTTGCTGATCGCTGCGGTATGGATTGCAGGCTTTGTTGTTCCGCTTGCGGCAGATCCTACCATCCGAGTCCATATCCCCTTTTTGTAACTGCATCATTCGGTGACTATAGAGAAAATAAAAAAAAAGCAGCCACTCTTTTAACAAGTTGTGGCTGCTTTTTGTAGATAAAAAATTACATTAGGTAAACGGAGAACGTTTTTTTACAAATCCTGTGACAGTCTTACCATATCCCTTACCTGAATACCATTCTCGTATATCTCTTCCGGATAATGACGGATAAAGAAATCACGATCGATTCCCGTCATTCTGAATCCGCACTTCTGGTACAGAGCAAGCTGGTTCACGCTCGAATTGCCGGTTCCGACTTCAATCGTCCTATAGCCTGAAACCCTCGCTTGCTGAACCGCATGGTTGACAAGCTTCTTACCGACGCCATGGCCTTGATACTCCTCAGACACCGCTACATTCACCAGCTCAACCGTTTCGGGGCTAGTCGGCAGCAGCACATATTCGCCTATTACTTTCTCTTCCTTAACCGCGACGTAACATTGTCCTCTCAGCAAATACTCTTTTACAATCACTTCAGACGGGTCGGCCAAGAGGAGCAGATCCATAGGGGGCCGCTCGCCGGCAGCTAGTTGCCTTATTCTCATAGATTGTTCAAACTCCTTTGTACGTACAAGCAAGCATGCTATAAAAATCATGCCCGGAGAAACCGGGCACGCAGGATATTAGAAGTAACTGCTCTCTAAGATTAACGGATATGATCTTTCATCTAATCTAATCTTATCTTAACGATTGGAGGGTATCAAGGTAAGTTGTATGTTTCCAGCTAAATTAGCCTATCAGATAAACCTTGCAGAAGTAGCGTGGAATTCTCAAAATATTTAAATGTAAAAGTTGCTACTTAGCCTCTGTATGAAGCGTAGTTGTGTTCATTTCCACGTTCTCTGTGCCTTCGAAGGCGGTTTTCTGAATAGGTTTGTTATACTCCATCCAGGCGTCCTGCACCGTTGCCAGCAGCTTTTGACGATCCACATTAACACCCCGGTTTTGCAGTTCCTTGGCCGCGTAATCAATAGCGGCGTTCAACTTGTCTTTTCCTTTGATAAACTCATCCTGATTTTCAGCATAAGCCATAGCTTCACGCGCTACTTTGAAAATCAGCTCCTGTTGATCCGCATTTGTCCGTGCCTGAATCCAGCTGATCAAGTACGACTTCGCGGAAGTAATCGCCACTGTCAGCACGCCTGCCAGAGCCGTAACAAACGCTAGAATGAGCGGTGTAAGAATCTCCGTAATGTGTTGAGCCATGTAATGATCCTCCTCTAAATTTACAGCCTCTCGGCCATACGTTTGATAAGCAGTGCAACGTAGTCCCCTCTTGCCGTCCCGCCGGTTCGTGCATGGACAGCCCAATACTCTGGGGAATTGATCACACCTGCCTTTTGCAGCTTAGCCAGATCATCCTTTAAGGTATCAGCTGCAGCAGCTGCAGTCGGCAGCCCAAAAGCTTCCGCAAGTCCGTCCGCGGTTGCCCTTGCTATATGGTCCAGGAAGTCCTCCTTTTTTAGCAGAGCCGCGTCAGTAGAATTGTCAATAAATCCATATTCAAGAAGTGCAGCAGGCATCGCAGTTTGACGGAGTACGGCCAGGTTTGCCTTTTTCATCCCTCTATCAGGCAGCTCTTTCTCTTTGAATATTTTCGCGATTTTCTTATGAATCGCGGATTGAATCTGCTTTGTTATGCTGTCATCCTTGACTGACGTATACACGAATGATTCAAAACCGCTCCCACCACCCGCATTGATGTGTACAGACAGGTAATAATCGGCCCCAAGGGTATTAGCGAACGCAGCTCGCTCCGATAAATCCTTCGATTTATCAGGATTCAAGTCTTTATCCGTTGCGCGCACCAGACGGGTGTCCGCCCGATCTCCCAAGTGTCCGGCAATCTTGTGAACCAATAGAAGCGTCAACTGCTTTTCTTGCAGTCCGTTCGCCACCGCACCCGAGTCTCTTCCGCCGTGACCCGCATCCAGCACGATCCTTACTTTCTTCATGGACTACCCCTCCCTAAAATAATAAAAGCCTTCCAGTCGGAAACCGGAAGGCTTTTAACCATCATCTTTATTGGCTGAATAGATAAGTGACAATGATACCGATTGTAACGCCAATGACATACTTAGCGAAGTTCATCCAAGCTGTTTGAGAGCTTGTCCGCTCCTTATTGCCTTCAAAGCGTTCCTTGATGTTCTCACGTGTTACAAACTGCAGCAGCTCGGCATTGTTTCGCGTAATGTCACTTAACGTACTAAACACGCGCTGCTCAAAACCGTCAAATTTCTTCAGTACCTGGTCGACTAAATTATCGGTGTTTTTTTGTCCTGCAATCAATAATTGCACTTGAACATCCGTCTGAATTTGACTTTGTTTGAGTGTATCAATATCGGCACGATATTGGATACTCTCCCGGTTCAACCGGTCGATCTGAACCCCGTAATCCGTAATCTCAGGAGTCACTTGCTCTTCAGCTCCTTCCATACTCATGATCCTTTCATTAATCTTGAGCACTCTGCCCTGCAAAGTGCCACTTGATTTATAATAAGACGCTTGAAGCGCGCTTGCTCACTTTGAGCTTATTCCTTAGGTTGTCCGTCCGTGCCCAGATCCATTGCTAAAGCCCTTTCGACATCGGTACGCAAAGAGATCGGAACACTGCTAATTTCCCGGCGTCCGGCCTTGATCAGTTCGACATATACGTTTACCATACTTGTCATGCCGTAGGTTCGCCTCCCCCTGGTGACATGGCCGCAAACTGATCTTGCAGGCTGAGAAGTTGTTCAAAAACAGTTGCCACGGCGTCCAGGGCCGTAAAGGTTTGTTCCGTTTGAACGGCAAGTGCTATCTCCAGCGCTGCAATCTTCTGCTCGGCCTCAGTCGCTTCTTGCGGCTGCGGCTTTATGATCTCTTCGATTTCCTCCGGCGTGAGCGCTTCGGTCCATGACTCGGTTTCGAAATCCCACTTGGGGCGATACAAGCCTGGCGGAACACCTACAGCAATGCGGTACCCGGTGATTTTCGGTTCCTGTTGTACTTCTGCGCTGCCTTCTTCGGGATGTGGCAATGGGCCATAAATGGGAAAGACGCCTATCACATCATCTGTAACAAGCGTCGTTTCTTCGAACACACCCAGCGTATCGGTTATGATTGCTTCTTTCATCTGATCACTCCTGCTAAATGTTGGTATTAAATGTAATACTATCTAATAGAGCATAATCATTGCTTCCCGATTCTATACACACAGCCCCTGTCGGAAAAATTGTGACATAGCCGAACCCATTGCTTTGAAGAATAGGGAAATATAAGGCCCTACTAGGACGGTAGCCGACAGGTAAATAGAAAATAGCAGAAGCAATTGTAATTGCACCCTGGCTGACTCTTCCTCTCAAGCGTACATTACTTTGTGAGTCTTTATAGTATTGAGTACTGCCGTATAGCGGCAACCACCCATTAAGCAGCGTCGCCGCGATCCATTGCGGCTGTGCCTTGTTTGGCGCTATACTCTCCAGGATACTTACCCTTGTCTCAACGTTCGCTTGATTCGCTGCTACAGTGTCCAAGGTGGTTTTAAGATTGGAAGCGTATGATCCTGTAAGACTTCCGACTGGAGCCGTGATAGCATATTGGTCAAAAGCTAGATATGTGATTGAGTATGGGCTGTCTTTACCGTATTGTTGATCTGGTATTTCTGCCCTCTCTTCTCCAAACGCATAGCCACCGTTCCCCGCTGTAATTACACGCCAGGTATCCTTCAATCTTCCTCTATAGATACTTAAAATTTTATTTACCGCATACCTAGTCCCTGAATCAGCTATCGACGGATGTCCCTGCATGTTAATATGCCAGGTATTTCCATACTGATTATAGCTAGGCTTTGCCTGTTCCCGTACGATCATCCCCACGCCTACCTCAATTTGGTTCAACCCTTCGTGCAGCGTGATACTGCCTTCGGGGGTGATCTCCTTCACCGTTGGTTGCTCTAGTTGGTAGTTAAGGTGATAAGGGACCCAATTGAAATTGGGAGCTACTACAGTGGGGACGGTGCGCACCGTATAGTCTGGGGAGTGAGCATCAAGTGATCCGATCTGTACCCATGCCTTTAGAGAATTATCAGTCGTATTGTACGGATCATTATTAGGGCCACCCCATCTAAACATTCGCCAACCGTTGAAATATGCTTTTATTTCGTCAGCAGTTGGCGTGTAGTCGGGACCCCAACCGCTGTCGGAGTTTGCTATACGAAGATACAAAATATTATAGTTATTGCCTCCGATTTGCCACTCTTCACCAGTCCAGCCCAGGACGCCTCCCAGATCATTTTTGATTAAATTTCCATTATGCTTCACAAGATGACCTTGGGGCACAGTCTTGACAGCAGCCGATAATGAGGCAAGTTCAACGGTCTTCCCCCCCCCTGTGCCAGGTGTAACTTTCCAGTCTAGGCTCCCATCCAGTATGATTTGCTGGTGCTTAGACGTTTTCCAGTACTTCCCGTCTCGCTGCGTTACCTCGTCGCACACGCTACCATCGACGCTTGAGGCAAGTTTAATGTCCGGGAAAAAGAGATAATCATCCTCTCGCGGCTTGAAAGGCTTGGATGCAGTCCCAATTACGATCATTGGATTTGAATAAGTAACCACTTCAGATATAATTGGATTAAGATTACTGTCTACGGGTTTCATAACAAATTCCATAAATGCCGCGTTTGCCGGGGCTGGCTTCGTATCTCGAAGTACATCCGTCAAACGTCTTTTATTAGCATCTGTGAAATAATAATAGGCTTTTGCATTAGCTGGCTTTGTCGTAACTGTTGGAGTGTAATGCTGACCGGGCACTACCGGGGCAAAAAATTCGACGAAAACATTCGCATCCGCCTTATAGCGCATATCTGTACTATAAAGGCCTGTTATATCCGAATGACTCGGTGTAGATATGATCCAACTTTCCGAACTAGGCGCCAGGTTTTCACCCGTCTTAGTCACGTATGTTCCGGTTGTGTGCTGGACGCTATCGACGTAAGGGAAATGCTTAGCATACTCAGTCCATTCAGTACCGGATATATAATCATATTCTGATTGCGATATTTCGTAGAGTCTGATGGAATCCGCAAAAACCTGTTGCGGGGGATTAGCAGGAGTAAACTGTGTCATTAGAGCGGCGTCCAGAACCTGTATCCGAACTTCTAGTTTTAAAGTACCTGAAGGTGTTGTAAAACGAAATCCGACAGCCTCCCAAACCTCATTTTTAATTGGTATACTAATTTTATCCAGGAGTACTTTGTTAGCTGAGTCATAAGCTATCACACGATAGACACCTGCTCCAACTGCTGTTTTCATATCTCCGATTACGCAATAATTCTTATTCGGTCTAACATTCATAAGCTCGGTAGATACAAAATGTTCACCTATCGGTTCTGCCGCAGTAACGTAAACAGCACTTTTACCACTGGTCCAGATATTAGAAGTTGTCCCGGCAATTGCCCGGTTCACACTCCATTTTGACACGTTTTCACCATTCCCAAGCTTGCCCAGTAAATTTACCAACGTCCGGCCCTTAAGGCTTTCCAACCTAAACGGCGAGGTCCTGGAGGCATTAACGACCTGCACGCCGTTATTCAGAGTCACGGGCGTAAGCAAGGGACTTTGCTTGATATTTGCCTCTATACTGTCAATCGACGTATGAGCCTCTCCAATTCCCAGCTCAATTCGATTTAAATCATTCTCGGTTACGGTATCGTCTAATTTCCAATCTGTTTTTGCCTGATAGCTCAAAATTATCCCTCCTTAATCGTGATGGTCTGCCGCATGATCGTATCCGAAGTGATCGGAACATATACTTGATTAGTTGAAACCTTATTATGAAGCGAATCTTCAACTTCAATCGTTTGGACAGCATCCACTGATCCGAAGGGAACCAAATACTCCAGCGAGAGCATCCCTCCTGAAACGGTCTTGACCCTCAACTGCTCAATTTCATAGGTCCCATTCAGCACAATCTTCGTCACTTTGGCACTCGTATGCTCAGCCAGTTCATTCAAATAAGCCGGTTCAATCATTTCACCTGCACCTCCTGATTCCGTGTAGCAAAAGGCGTACTTCCTAATTTCCATGTCGTAGATAAACGCGTCCGCCTGGATAACGGCGTCTTAAACAGCTGTTCCTCGATCAGTATCGTGTCGCCTAAAGCTGTCTCCTGAAGGTAAACCAGATTAGCCGGTTTTACATTCCGGATCGTGTAGGCCAGTTCTTTAAAAAGAGGCGCGTCTGTTAATTTCGCGGTTATTTTTAGAATAGCCGCTTGAACATCGATGCTGACAATCGCTTTGCCTGGACCCAATAAATAATCCAGTCGCTCTTGCAGGTATCTCTCCGTAAAAGGCGGCTTCGTGGATAACCGGTTGATGATCCGCTTTCTGCGAAATTCCAACGTTTCGGCCGAAGTGTCTGCACGAATCGTTAACTGAGCCTCCCATCTTCTAATGGAAGACTCAGATGCCGTGAGCACGAATTTATCATCCAGCGCCTGCTCAACGGCCTTGTGCAGCCGATCGAATTCAGGATCTTCCGCAGCTGTAAGCTTCTGGAACTCCAGAATATCCCGGTACTGCTGCGGCAAGTATTTAATCAGTTCAGCCATGAAGCGTCACCGTCCCCTTAACCGGGATTTCTTCCGCTTCAAGCTCAACATTGCCGGTGCTGCCGTTTAGTCTGGTGACCGTGATGTCTGTGACACCCGCTACGGCTAGGATGCGCGCTTCGATCTGGCTCACCCGGACGATCAACCGTTCTTCGTCCTTCCAGAGCTTACGGAGGGAAAGAAAATAAGCCTCGATGACGGCCTCAATCTCCGGCCTCACCTGGCTTATCGTGGTATAACTCGCAAGGGTAATGTTCGTTTCAATTTCAATGCTTACACCGCTTGCTCCTGCAATCGTAACCCGATGACCGATCGGAGCCATCCCGATCCCTTCACCGCTGCTGACGACAGGATCTACAATGGTTTGGACGCTCTCGACAAGGGAAGCGGAAGGCTCATTATACTCGCTGGTGATGATTACACATTTTACTGTGCCGCCACCCTGCCAGACCGGGAATACCTTAACGCCTCCGACACCTGCCAGACTGTTGATTTTCTTTCTGTAGTCCGCGACGTTACCGCCAAAAGGCTGCTCGTTGATGGCTTCGAGATAGCGTTTGCGGAGAGCTTCATCCGTTTCATCGTCCTCACCGGGAACAACCTCTCCGGTCAGCACCGCACGGGCCAGGTCCGGAATATAGTCAATCGGAATCATCGTCCCGAATATCCGGTTGGCCGTTCTTCCTGCGGTCTCAGCTTCCATGACATATTCCCCTGCTGCCAGTCGTTCAACCGCTGTGAAGTTCGTGTTCTGCGCTGTAAACCGGCTGCCAAGCGGTATATCCAGCAGGGTATCTCCTTTAGCGAAGAATTGTCCTTTCTTAAGCGCTTTCGTTTTCCGTTCGCGGTTCACCCCGTATTCGGCTGTCCGCCGCTCCAGGTATTCGCCGGTTGCCGTATCTGCATATGCAAGTGATTTGTCCTGCTCTAGGCTCACATAAGCCTGAGCCAGTTCTGCGGCGGCCGGGGCGATTGCATTGTAGATAATACTGCCCTCACGCTTATCCAAATCATCCGGTATCCGGCTCAGCATCCGCTTAATCAGGATGTCAAATGTCTGGTACTCAACCAAGTCCTCTCACCTCTTTCTCTACTTCCAATACCCCTTCTATCGTATATATCCGGAAACTGAACAGCACCCTGTCTTCCTTGAAGCTGAACGTAAAATCCGTTACGGCTGTTATCCGTTCATCCTGAAGCAGCGCTTCTGCGACCCGGCGCTTCAGCTCGGATTGCAACAGAAGTGAATCTGTGCCGATGAGACCGGGCAGCTCACTGCCGTAATTAAAGCTGTAGATCAAATGCTCATACCGCTGCGTGTTCAGAATAGCGTATACGGTCTGTTTGATCGCTTCGATCCCGTCGATCATGCCCGATATGCGTTTATTCTCGAAGTCGACCCGGTAAGTCAGACTCGGCTGCAGCTCTGCCGATGCCAGCGTGGTCGGGAGAGAAGTAACGGGTAAAGTGCTCATGATTCAGCCGCCTTTCCCAATACAATGAAGCTTTGGCCGCCCTGAACGCGCAGAAGAACAAGACTGCTGCCTACGCGGATATCGGTTACATGATCCAATACCACCAAGAAGTCCTCTGCAAGCCGGAAACGCTGATCCACGCTTACCTCCAGCGGACTCACCCGGGTAACCGCTGCATACAAGACAGCGACCGGATCGTCCGATCCTACTGCATCGCGTCCAATCTCTTTAATTAAATTAAGGAGGCTCATCTTAAATCACCTTCAAATCCAATGTCATCGTATGCTCACTGCCGTCAAAACGATGCGTGCATTCATCAACCAGAAAATATTGCTTTAACTCCAGCTCCTGGATATAAATGTAGACAAAGCAGCCGGCCCGGAACCGGAGATCACCGAGAGCGGTGATTTGGAGCGTCTTCTTTTCCCGGTTCTTAACCGTCATGAGGTTGTTCAGCAGCTCATTAATTTGAGCACTGTTCATGTTCTCATTCACTTTTTCGTAATACTGAAGCTTTCCCCATTTGGCAATATTAGCGGAGTCTTGGGCAATGTATACGTCTCTTTGCTTGGTTTCCTTATTATCATGGACCAATTTGACACGGTTGAAGACATCTTGGTCGATGCTCCGCTTCTGCTGATACCCCACCATCAAGCTCTCGTCTCCCACAGCGATTTCAACTGTCATATTATCGATATTCCGCAGCGTAATCTCACCGAAATCATCGTACAGCACGTAATTCTTTTTCGTGGCAACCAGAGTCATGTCCAGAGCTTTGCATACCGTGTCAAAAAGCTTCTTGTTGTCCTCCACCATCGAAGGAATGGCATAGCCCGTCTCCTCCAGAACGCCCACTTTCAGGTCCAAATCTTTGGCAATCCGCCGGATCACATCCGTTGCTGTAGTATTGGAGAATACATAGGTATCATTAGACATCAAGTACCTGAGCTGATCAAAAGCCGTGAGCTTGACGGTCTCTTCCTTATCTCTCTCCACGGTAAAAACATAGCCGTGAAACACGTTGATGTGATCCTTCCGAAGCCAGATCACATCCCCGTTGTTAACGTTAAACGCCTTATTCTGATAAAGAGCCCCGCGGATGAAATCAATCTCCAGACTCGATGCCCGGCCGATCCGGCTTGTCTTCCAGGACAGGTTATGAACGAGTTCGGACATATCCCAGACATAGCCATTGCGATTATCCATCAACAATTCGAACATAAGTCCCTCCTATGGAAGTTTAATTACCGTCCCGATTCTAAGTTTTTTGAGCTGCGCATCTGTAAAACCATTGAACTTCTGAATCTCCTTAAACCGGCTCTCATCACCCAATACCGTCTTCGCCACTTTCCAGAGGGAATCCCCCGCTTTAAGCGTATATGTCTTAGGCGTTTGTTTCTCATCCTGCCTCTTCGGCTGCTCCGCCGCCTGGACCTGTTCGCCGCTCGAATTCGTCTTCACGATAACTCTCCGCGCTGCGTAAAAGACGTACTTCTTAAGCGTCATGTCGAACTCAATATCGCCCGGTGATCCCGCCGCTTCCTTCCAAGTGAAGGAACTGATGGTAGCAGCCAGATTTATGTCGAAATTAGAGCCGACAAAAACAAAACGCATCGGTCGCCGGGTGGCCATCCAACTCTCAATGAGCTGCACATAGCGGAATGGCTCCAGAAGCACGGTGTCGACTACAAACGGATAACGGACCGCCGGGAAAAAGCTGCTGAAACTGATTTCGGTCAACTGGGGATCCTTCGGAATATTGATTTCTCCGCCCTTCACCAGGTTATACGATTTCCCTTCTACCCCGCCCGACACTTCGATTTCTTCCGGATTGACCGGAAGCCGGAAGCCGTTCTCCTGATTGTTAAAGCTTAAATAAATGCCGTAATCGTACATTAGCCGTACACCCCCTTGGCGGAAGCGGCAACCTCGAGGGTCAGGGCCTGGGTAATCCTGTCCACAATCGTGTTAATGTCGTCACCGGTATTAATGTCCCCCGTCTCCACGGACACCGTAGGAGTGAGCGTAACGAAGTTCTGAATGCTGCTCATTTCCGCTAGCTCTCTCATAAGCTGCAGGTTTTCATCGGCTATGTCGACCTTGTCTTCGATCTGGCCGACTGTATCGACTTTGCCGATGTTGCCCATGTTGCCCATGTTGCCCATATTGGCGGCTTTGGGCCCTGCTATCCCTTTACTCGGATCATTCTTCCATTTATTCAGATCTTCTTGAGGATCTTTCTCATTTTTAAATTTATCCGCTATTGAATTAAAAGCTCCTGCTCCTTTGCCATACCCGAAATCAAATTCGTTCTTTAGGTTCTTGTATTCCATATGATCGAATTTCAGTACTTTCTTGTCCGTTTCAGGTTTTTTCATCTTCATCATAATTCCGCTTAAACCATCACTAAGAGCGTGCGTATTATTCTCATCAAACAACCCGAGCGGTGGAATGTTCATTCCAGGTAATTTGTTCATTGCATCAGCAAGCCAATTCATACCTTTCAATACGCCGTTGATTCCCTGGAGAATCGTCTTCATAAAGCCGCCCGCGAATTCCTCGGCACTCCGCAACATGGTTAACATTAATTCCCCAAAAGATTGAGCCAAATTATAGGAAATCATTTCCAATGCATACAACGGATCTGCTAGAAAGTTGAAAATAGATTCTGCTATACTCATAACGAAATTATAAATGAATGCAAAAACGTTCATTATTATTCCCACTAACATCATAAATGCTCCCGCAATAAAACCCGCAACTTGTTCACCCGTAACACCAAAATGAATCAGCATAAATACGAGGGCTCCTATTAGTACACCAATAAGAATGATCGGTGCGTACGTCATCATCCATGCAACCGCTTGAGCATACAAGGGTGGTATTGCAGCCCATAGAGAAGCGATCATTCCCCATATTCTCGGAATCAGTATAGCCGTTAAAGCACCCGCAATACCAGCCAGCACCGAGGCAATAACGGGCCAGGCAAACACAATTAAGTTAATGAATTGCTGCACTCCCCAGACCAAGAAACTAAAACCTTGTACGGCTATCCATAATGCCCCGGATAACGCATTGAAAAAAGTTTGAAGCTGCCCATTTTGAAACGCCTGATTTAACATCTCAATGATAGGCATTAACGCATTCATAGCATTACCGCCTGCTCCTGACATCGCATCGTTGAAATTGCTGCGAAGCGTCTCAACCTGGGTTAACGGTGTATTAAACATGGTATCAAATGCTTGTTGACCCATGTTCTGTTTTTGAAGAAGTTTGTCAAAAGCAGCAATTAACCCGTCGATATCTCCTTTTTTACTGAGATCTTCAAGCTTATATTTCTGTAAATCGGCTTTAGGAAGACTGAATTTATCGGTAAGTTTAGTTATGTCCCCCGACATGGCTTTTCGAATAGCTTCGAAAGCAACCTCAGGCTTATTCCCTGAACTATCAAGAATACTTAACCGGGCAGCCAGACTATTTGCTTTATCGAGTTGTTTCGTATTCTGTACAGAAGGCATTAAAGATAGAGTCCCTTTGAGATAATCTTGAGGGTCCATGCCTGATTTTAAAGCATCCTGATTGTACTTATTAAACATGGAACTGCCCAGAGCTTCATTCCCCGTTCGTGCAACAAAGAGATCTTTTAATTTCTCATCTTCCATAGCCCCCTTGACCGACATAAGGGCTATCGGCCCTACCGCAGCATAGATTGTAGCTGCAAGCTTCTGAAAGTTTTGAATCCCTTTTAAGATCGACAAGTTAAACCGATTCTGGGATTTTTCCGCCTCATTAACAGCTTCCGCCACTTCTTCCGTGGCGCCTTTTACTTCCTCAGTCGTTCCCTGAGCTCCTTTTGCGGCTGCCTGTAGTCCATTTGTCGCCGTTTGCGCCCCTTGGGCAGCTGCTTGCACATTCTGCATGTTCACAACCATCATATTGATGGTTTGGTTAATCTGAGTCAAATTAACGCCCATGGAATCAAACATACCGGAGCTGCTGCTCGCTGCTTTAGGACTAAAAAGCTCCAGACTTGTGCCCGCTGGTGAAGGATTGTACGGCTGCACACTTGTAGGAGGCGGGTTATAAAGCTGCAGACTTGTAGAAGCACTACTCATACGCGTTCCTCCTTCCTCTATAAAAATAAGACGCCCCTACTGGTATAGGGGCGTCATTTATTTCGTTGCCGACAAGACGCAGCAGGCAATTCAGGCCGCATGCGGCGGCAGAAGCAAAGCCTATTTCCTCTTCCTGCGCGCCTGCTTCTCTTTGCTTACCTTATAGTCAATCATAGCAAAGATCGCAGCTTTTTCTCTGACAGACATGGCTGTCAGGTCATGCGGAAGAATGTGCAGTTCATGGAGGGCATAGTAGGCATAATTCGCCTCGCCATCGCCCTCCTCCATTAGTTTTTTACCTCATCCTTCAGATCATTCACGCTCTGGTCAAAGCCGTTAACGGCTTGAACTTTCTCCAACAGAACGGCATATTCACCCGGCAGCAGCATCTTGACAACCAGCTTTTCAGCGGCCATCACCCCGTAAGACTTCAGAAGCTCCGCGTCTTTCAGGTTTGGGAAAGCGACGGAAGCGACAACAAGACGGGCCAGATACTCGTTCGTATCCATTTCCGGCATGTACATGCCGCCTTTTCCCTTCACTTTGCGGGTTGCAGCCTTACGGCACTCCTGGTTTTCTTCTTCTGTGATACTTCTGATCTTCCAGGATACATTCTTACCGTCTTTATCTTTAAAACGGTATGATACTTCTACCGTTTCTTCCGTATCCACGCTCGCGTTCTGCGCGAAAAACATGCTTAAGCTGCTCATTTATATTCCTCCTGTTAGCCGCCCAGTACCGGTGCGGTGAATGAATCGGGGATTTGCACATCTTCGAACGTGAATTCAATGTCTTCTTCCAGAGCTTCCGACTCCGTATTGAGAGAGGCCATCATAACGCTGTCCAGATTCACACCCAGGAGCGTAACTGTCTGGGTACCGATGGTGGAGCTCGGGTCTTCATTGGTGACCATGATATCAAAATAGGTATCTTTACCTGTTTTGATATAGTCGTACATTAATTTACGGAAACGGGACGTTACATAATAGATCGTCATGCTGCCGGAACCGGACCAGCCTGCCGCTTTATGCTGAGTTCCACGACGGCCCAGTGTACGCACCTCGGACTTCTGCTTCTCAGCTGTCGCCTCCAGTGATTTGATGTAGAACATTTCCTCGACTTTGCCGTCGATCGTAGCGTAAGCCCGGCCTTCCTGGCCGGAGATGGTATCATTTCCTTTTAGGAAACCCATGTTATCTCACCTTCACTTCCATATAAATTTTTTCTACGGCATCTGCCGGCTGAACATACGAAGAGATCAGAATACTGTCGCTATCCATACCTTCTGTCACTTGAACGTCTTTCTGGGCGTCCAGGTTCTTGATCGCATTGATTCCTTGGAGGGTCGTCAGATACTGCACAGCTTCTTTGAGGAAAAGATTGCGGCCATCCTTGTTGTTATCTACTTTGCCGATGTAGAAGGAATCAAAGATTCGTTTCAAGTCATTTGCGATACCATCCAGGACCCGGATAACTCTATTCTTGGAGAATTGTCTGCCTTTGGCGGAAGTGAAAGATTTAAACGTATTGATATCCACTTCTACAAGGGCACGTCCCGCACTTGGCGTGAACACAAATTCCCCATTCTCGATAGCCGTGACGATTTGAGTATTCGTGTAACGGATATCCACATCAACCGCATCGTCATAAGCTTGATGGGTAAGAGATTGATTGACGGCAGCGGATGCCGTGGCAGCGGCAACCCATACGACCGCCTCCGATGCGGGGACGAGAGTACCATCCGCCAGAATGACACCGTTCTTGACGCTGATCACGCCCTCGTTGTCTGCAAGAGGGTAATTTTCAAGCACCAGCTGAATCTTCCTGCCTTCTGCGTCTCTAAGGCGTTTGACAAATGCCGTATAGATGCTTTTGAGCGTCGGATCGGAAGACGGCAGAGCAAGGGTGTTAAAGTCCAGCACTTCCGCAGCTGCGAGGTAATCGGCATGATCCTGGTTCGTTACCGTACCGTTATCCCCGCCTGTCAATGGCATTCCAGCCGTAACCTCCAGTGCCCCGGTTCCTGAGAAATCAATCCATGCATTATCCTTCAGATCCTGGATAGCCGGAACCGTCTGCGTATCTACCATTCTGCCGGCAAGAAGTGTATTTACATCAAACTTCGTATTGTCGTCAATGTTAGGCTGGATCACGATAGCGAGATCATTACCCAGTATTCCTCCATGTTTAGCCGTCGCGGTTAATCCGCTTTTCGTAACAGCCGCTTTAACACCGGTATTAAGACGATAAACCAGAACAGTTTTAGCCCGTTTGAATGCCTCACGAAGCAGCAGCATTTCCGGAGCCGTAATATCATAGCCAAGCTGGTCTCTGAGATCCTCACCTGCTTGAAGCTCAATTACTTGTTTCGGAGCACCCCAGCTGAGTGCCAGCGGGAAGCTTACGGTACCGCGATCCCCCACTGTACCAAGCGTTTTAGGATCACTTACGATATTAATATACGTACCGGGTCTCACTTTATTTTGCGTTGTCCAATTTCCTCCGGTCATTTCTGTACCTCCTTCAAATAAAATTCTTGTTGGATCTGTTCAATTTCGCTCCAGGTATATCGCTCATCATCAGAGAGCAAACCTGCAAGAACATCCTTCTGCAGCAATGTAAACTGGCCGGACCCCAGAAACTGTTCCTTGGTGTATCCTTCTTCATTTTTCAACTTAGTCATGCTTGATTTGTCCCTCCTGTTTCAGGCTGCCCATCTTCGCAGCAGATACCTCCGTGCGCAGCACTTGAAATTCGTAATCCACGTAGAAACGCAGCACATCATCAACGGCTTCATGCCGCATTCTGATTCCATGGAGCATACTTCCTGCCGCCGTAATAAATTCCAGCTTATCGTACAATTGCTCAGCTGCATGATGCCGCTCTCTGCCGGTTGCGCCGAAATACCGGATCTCAAGCGTGCAGGCCCGGCTGTAACGGCGTCCTTGCAGGCGTGTCTGTTTGCTTGCGATAAGCTGGATATAGAAGCTGCCTGGTTGTAAAGCTTCTGGAACCTTCTCGTCATATACTTGATTGCTTGGAAAAGCTGCCGCAACCGATGCGGCGACGGCATCACGGATTTTATTTTCCGTCATCTTCTGCCCATCCCTCTTTCATCGACCCGCTTGGGCCTGGAATACTCCATGACCTGCGTTTGTTGCAGGGTGTTCTACAAGTTCATCTCACCACGCTCCCGTTTGATATACAGGCTAAGCTTTGATAAAAACTAAAGTGCTCGGGCCCAAGGGAATAGCAAAGGCCCCGGCAGTCTCAGCCAGGGCCCAAAATGTTCTGATTAACCACCGCTTATTAGTTGTCAATGTCCTCATATGGAGGTTCGGCGCGGTGCTATCAGGTTTTTATCACTTTTCTACAATTTCATCTTATCACGTTCAAATGTCCAGTTGGTGCTCATCCTAGAGTCAGGTTACGTCCAACTGCATTCACATTACAGTCAGAATTCAGCGTTATCTTGTTCAAAGAAACCGATCAGCTTCAAGTGATTAGCCATATTGACCATTCCTTCCGTCATCTTACGTCGGATCGTGCTGTCACTGAGGGCGGCGCGCCGGAAAAACAAAATGGTCTCCGTATAAGAACACCCTTCTATATACCTCCGTTTAATTACTTCCTTGGCCTCCGGGTCTCTAATCAAACCGAACGCACGGTACAGCATGGTGGTATAAAGTGTATACTGCTGGTACACCCATCGCTGCTTCTCCATCAGGATGACGGCATTAGCTGTTTTATCCGAATACAGCTCGTCCTGATCGATCCGGCGGGCTGCTTCACCATCTACCCCCACCATAGCGAGATCTTTTTCGTATTTCTCGAAGTCCTCCATTAACAGGATCATGCTTTTATATTTTTCTAGCAAAAATTTGGTCCGCTGAATCTCTTGTTCATTGGCGGCGGGAAATAACCCGCTTTGTTTCTGCTGCATAGTCCGTTCCATTGAAAGTCCCCCTCAGTTTCCTTCATAAATTGTCAAACTTGTTGAATTCCTTCATGAAAACCAACTCGACCGTGCCAACGGGGCCATTTCGCTGCTTAGCCATAATAATTTCAATCCGGTTCTTCTTCTCTGATTCTTTATCGTAATAATCTTCCCGGTGTAGGAAGGCTACGATATCAGCATCCTGCTCAATGGATCCCGATTCTCTGAGATCCGACAAAACAGGCCGCTTATCCTGCCTCTGCTCCACACTGCGGGAAAGCTGGGAAAGAGCGAGGACCGGGACGTCCAGCTCACGGGCGAGCTGCTTGAGTGTACGCGATATCTCAGACACTTCCTGTTGCCTGTTACCGTCTTTCCGTGTTCCGGCGATCAGCTGCAAATAATCAATGATAATCATGCCGAGTCCCTTCTCCTTTTTCAGCCGCCGGCACTTTGCCCGGATTTCCCCCGCCGTAACGGCCGGGGAATCATCGATATAAATAGGAGCCTCCGATATCCGGCTGAGGGCCATCGTCATTTTGTTCCAGTCAGCCGGCTCCAGTGTGCCTGTCCTGAGCCTGCCGGCATCCACATTTGCCTCTGCCGAGATAATTCGTTGCGCAAGCTGCTGCACTCCCATTTCAAGGCTGAAAATAGCAACCGTTTCCTTGTTCCTTATACTCACATTCTGAGCGATATTGAGAGCAAAGGCCGTTTTACCGACCGAAGGTCTTGCTGCAATAACAATCAAGTCCGACTTCTGGAATCCGTTCGTCAGCCTATCCAGGTCATCGAAGCCGGAAAGCAGCCCCGCTCCTTCACCGCTGCCTGTGCTGTAGAAATTCCGCTCAATCTTCTCGAAACATTGAATGGCTGCCTTCTTGATAGGATGAAAAGGCTGTTGAATACACTCTTGTGCGGTCAATGTATCCGTACCCGCCTGGATCATGGCAACCAGCTCAGCTATATCCTCGCGCTCTTCCGCATGCTTCAGCTGCTGCCTGAGCTGCAGGATAATTCGCCTGTGCACCGCCTTGTCTTTCACAAGACCGGCATAGTAAGCCAGATTCGCTGCGGTCGGCACGGAGTTAACTAGCTCCGCTAAGTAGCAAACACCCCCGGCACTCTCCAGCATTCCTTTGCTGTGGAGCCTCTCCGCTAGTGATATCGTGTCTATCGCTATCCCTTCACCCGCAAGTTCCAACAAGGCGCCGAACGTGATTCGGTGATTCGGATAGTAAAATTCATCGCCTTTCAGAATGACATCCGCCTGACCCATCGTTAGAGGATCCATCAGAATGGCGCCAAGCACTGCCTGTTCCGCTTGCAGATGATTCGGCAGCGGCGTGTTATGAATGTCTAGTACCAAGCTTGCTCAACCTCTCTTTCAGTTCGGGCGGTAGAGGGACAGGTTCAATCATTCGCTGCTGCCCGTTGGCATCACGGACTATGAAGCGGTTATCCAGCATCTGACGGGTTTCGGCAGCGTCCGGTATATACCGGCCTTCCCGTCCATGTCCCGGCTTCCTGGCCAGAAATCCGGGTGTTGGCGGAAAACGGTGATCCGGATGAAGGATGTATTCCATAAGGTTCTTTTCCGCTAGCTCAAAGGGGATCTCTTTTAGAATGCTCTGCCATAGTTTCACTTTGAAATCATCATAAGAAAAGCCGGTGAATGTGTTATCAATCACCAGAAATATCTTGCGCACTTCGACCTCGTTCACGTTCTTCCGCCTCCTGTATTTTTCGGATTGCCAGCTCGTTTTTGGAATGCTGGGAATTCCTGATCCCTCCGCTCTGCTTCGATGAAGCCATCCTGGGTTTTCCTATCAGGACCTTATTTGCCCAAGCCTCGTTAATGGCATTAACATAATAGTTGAAGCTCGACGGCTGACTGAAAACCAGCCCAGCTTCTTTATCCCGCCCGCACTTGGCATCGTACAGTTTACGCATAGTCTGAATGACGAAGGAAACCGGTATGCCGGATGCATACATACCCTTGATAGCCTGCCGTTCGGTTGGTTTAAGGTGTATGTCCAGACGGTTATGAAGTTCACAATAGGCCTTCACAATCTGTATGAAAGGTTCTGCCATAGGCCCCTGTAAGTGAGAGATATTTCCTATCCCCTCAGTAGCAGTACTTTCTTGTTCTGTACCCCGGTAACAGGTAACATCCCCTGAATTTGCGTTATCTTTAACAGCAGCAGGGTTATATAGATCCCAATTTATAGCGGTTATCAGCGTCCCGTAACTGTTACCTCTAACCCCAGGGGAAGCGTTACCCGTAACAGGTTCATAATGGATCATGCGGTGCTTTCTCATCCACTTTAAGATAGAGTCAATTGTTTTAGGATTGGGTTCATATAACTTTCCCTGCTCCTGCCATCCCACCCCCTTTGCGATTGTACGCAAGGTGGATAAGCATTGCCCCGGGAGAATTACGAGCAAAGTCCCGTCTCCAAGTGTCATTTCAGCCTTTCCGTGGTTAAATTTATATTTCAGATATTGCCAGACCCGATGATATAAAGGAGGCATCCGCCATATATCACTGCTCAGTTCCTTGCGGTGATCTTTAATATATCCAGCCAATATTTTCACCTCGTGCTTTTCTGCTTCAACAGATAATTTCTTACGTACCCGTAGAATGTTTCCGCTTCTTGTCAGAGCAGCTAATTCAGAGAATATAACTTATCTACTCAAACATTAACAAATCCACCTAAAGTAGACTTCTAATCAAAAAAAATTTCATCTATTCTAATACCGACAATTTCTGAAAATTCCTTGGCTTTATCTAGAGGCATTTCATTCGCATTCCGTTCCCACTTCATATAGGTCTGCCGAGGGACTCCTAGTCTGTCAGCCACTTGTTGCTGAGATAAGCCGCATAATTCCCTTGCTTGTCTTGGAGATAGGGCCACGGTTTTGTTCCCCTTTCTATCGTAATGGAGTTATATTATTCTACTTTAAGTGGATTGTCAACGTTTATAAGTACGACAATTATACCTTTCAGTTGATTTTCGTCATCAACTATCCTATAATTTACTTAAAATAGAGCGGAGGATTCGGTTGTGGGAATTAGCGAAAATATTAAAATCGTTCGTGAGCGCTACGGGTTAACTCAACAAGATTTGGCGGATATCGCTGGGGTTACGAACAAAGCTGTTTCCGCCTGGGAAACGGGCCACAAAGAGCCCCGGATGGGGGCTATCGAGAAAATCGCCAACCGTTTTGGCATCAAGAAAAGCAACCTTATTGAAGATGGCGGAATGCAGCAGACCGATTCCAGCTTTCCCGGGACCATTGCAGCCCATTTTGACGGGGAAGAATACACGGAAGAAGAAATGCGTGAAATTCTAGAATACGCCAAATACATCAAATCAAAACGTAAGTGAGGTTGAGCCATTTGTTTAAATCACTTCTTGCTGAAGCAGAAAAAAATGGCGTCCAGGTTGTCGAACATGTTTTCAACAGTCGTAAACTCAAAGGTTTATATATGGATGGATTTATCATTTTGAATTCTCGAGCAATACGCACCTGGACCGAAAAGACGTGCATTATCGCTGAAGAACTCGGCCATTATCACACTTCTGCAGGAAACATCTTGGATCAGTCAACCTTACAGAATCGCAAGCAGGAGAAGAGGGCCCGAAACTGGGCCTATGAGAGACTCGTTAGTTTACTAGCCATAACAGAGGCTTTCGAACACGGAGTTCAGAACCGATATGAATTAGCGGATTATTTGAATGTAACCGAGGAGTTTTTGACGGAGACAATTGACCATTATCAAGAAAAATACGGATTATGTACACCGGCGGGAGATTATATTGTTTACTTTAACCCTCTTGGAGTAGTAAAACTGTTCGAATAGAACCATGATTCAGGACCTTCCAGTAAACCCATTACGACCTCAAACTTCTTTCTAAAAGAAGAAACCCGGTGTTTCCTATGTTCAGGAAACACCGGGTTTTCTGGTTCGAGTTTTTAACGCTTAAAGTGCATAAAAAAAACATGCCCGGCAGACCATCCTGACACGCAGGATCGTCACCAGACACGTCTTTCTAAACAAAGATGCTTACTTTCAAGTAGACCCTCGTACGGGCTTTGTGCGAGATCGGGGAACCGCTGCAGTGCAGCGTTTAACCGATACTGCCTTCCATCTCGAACTTGATGAGACGGTTCATTTCGACCGCATATTCCATCGGCAATTCTTTGGTGAAAGGCTCGATGAAGCCCATGACGATCATTTGAGTCGCTTCCGCATCCGTCAGACCGCGGCTCATCAGATAGAAGAGCTGATCTTCGGATACTTTCGATACGGTTGCTTCATGCTCAAGTGTGATGTTATCGTTCAGGATCTCGTTGTACGGGATCGTATCCGAAGTCGATTGCTTATCCATGATAAGCGTATCGCACTTGATGTTCGATTTGGAACCGGCGGAGTTGCGGCCGAATGATGCCAGACCACGGTAAGTTACTTTACCGCCGTGCTTGGAAATAGACTTCGATATGATCGTAGAAGTCGTATCCGGAGCCAAGTGATGCATTTTGGCACCTGCATCCTGATGCTGGCCTTTACCCGCAACGGCGATCGACAACACGGAGCCTTTGGCGCCGCGGCCTTTGAGAATAACCGCTGGATACTTCATCGTCAGCTTGGAACCGATATTGCCATCCACCCACTCCATGTTCGCGCCTTCTTCGGCAACGGCACGTTTGGTTACGAGGTTGTAGATGTTCGGTGCCCAGTTCTGAATGGTCGTATAACGGGCACGGGAATTTTTGCGGCAGACGATTTCTACAACCGCGCTGTGCAGGGAATTCGTGCTGTATACAGGAGCTGTACAGCCTTCAACATAGTGAACGAAGCTATCTTCATCCGTAATGATGAGTGTACGCTCGAATTGGCCCATGTTCTCCGAGTTGATACGGAAGTAAGCTTGAAGAGGCACTTCACATTTTACGCCTTTAGGCACATAAATGAAGCTTCCTCCGGACCACACCGCGCTGTTCAGCGCAGCGAATTTGTTATCTGTCGGAGGGATAACCGTTCCGAAATACTCACGGAACAAATCCGGGTATTCACGAAGCGCAGAATCCGTATCCATGAAGATAACGCCTTGATCTTCAAGTTCTTTCTGCATGCTGTGGTAAACGACTTCGGATTCATACTGTGCGGATACACCGGCAAGGAACTTTTGCTCCGCTTCCGGAATCCCCAATTTATCGAAGGTTTCCTTGATTTCAGTCGGAACTTCCTCCCATGTTTTCCCCTGCTTCTCAGAAGGCTTCACATAGTACTGAATCTCGTTAAAATCCAGATCGTCCAGATCCCCGCCCCAACGCGGCATCGGCATGCTGAAGAACTGCTCCAGTGATTTCAGACGGAACTCGAGCATCCACTCGGGCTCGCCCTTCATTCTGGAAATTTCGGTTACGATTTCTGCATTCAGCCCTTTTCCGGATTGGAAAATGGATTTATGCTCGTCCCGAAAGCCGTATTTGTACTCTTCCATTTCTGGCATTTGCTTGGCCATCGTGCTAACCTCCTTCAAAATTGTAATTACGCTTGCTTGGTCTGATCAATTCCTTTACGCAGCGCATTCCATGCTAATGTAGCGCACTTAATGCGGGCCGGAAATTTGTTCACACCGGACAAAGCTTCTATATCTTCGTACTCGAATTCCACATTCTCACCTTTCATCAGCTTAGAAAAGTTCTCTGCCATCTCCAATGCTTCATCGAGGGTCTTACCCTTCACGGCATCCGTCATCATGGATGCGGAAGACATCGAAATCGAACAACCTTCGCCTACATACTTGGCAGCTTTCACTACCCCGTCTTCCACCTGCATCTGCAGAGTGATACGGTCCCCGCATGTAGGATTGTTCAAATTAATCGAGACGGATTCGTTCTCGTCGAACGTTCCGCGGTTTCTTGGTGTCTTATAATGATCCATAATGACTCTGCGGTATAAATCATCCAAGTTCATGACCGAAGTACTCCTTTGTTTTTAGTAAGCCCTTGACGAGTCGGTCGATGTCATCTTCAGTATTGTATAAATAAAAGCTGGCACGGGCCGTTGCGGATTGTTCCAGCCATCTCATAAGAGGCTGACAGCAATGGTGACCGGCTCGGATGGCGATTCCTTCCGCATCCAGAACGGTAGCCAGGTCGTGCGGATGAACAACATCCACGTTAAACGTGACCAGACCTACGCGATTCTTCTGCGGGCCATATACACTCAGACCTTCAATCTCAAGCATACGCTCCATGGCATAAGCCGTCAAGCTGGCGTCATGAGCCGCAATCGCGTCCAGACCAATATCCTCCAGGAAATCGATGGCTGCCCCAAGACCGACTGCTCCTGCAATGATCGGGGTGCCTCCTTCGAATTTCCAAGGAAGCTCCTTCCATGTGGAATCATACAAATCTACATGGTCGATCATTTCGCCGCCGTATTCAATCGGCTCCATGGCATCAAGCAGTTCTTTCTTCCCATACAATACCCCAATCCCGGTTGGCCCACACATTTTGTGGCCGGAGAAGGCGAAGAAATCGCAGTCCAGATCCTGCACATCTACCTTCAGATGCGGTGCGCTCTGGGCGCCGTCTACCATCATTTTGGCGCCGTGGCGGTGGGCAATTTCGGCAATTGCCTTCACCGGGTTCAAGACACCAAGCACGTTGGACAAATGCACGATGGAGACGAATTTCGTACGGTCGGTGATTGTCTTCTCGACATCTTCTAGCGTAATTGAACCGTCCGCCTGAAGCGGGATATATTTCAGCGTGGCTCCTGTCGCTTTGGCGACCTGCTGCCACGGAATGAGATTACTGTGATGCTCCATAGGCGTAATGACAATTTCATCGCCCTCACCGCAGATGGAGCGCGCATAACTGCTGGCGACCAGATTGATCGCAGTCGTTGTACCGCGGGTGAAGATAATTTCCTGCTCGGAACGGGCATTGATGAAGCGTACGACTTTGGCCCTCGCCCCTTCGTAAGCATCCGTCGCCCGAGATCCCAGAGTATGAACGCCTCGGTGTACGTTGGAATTGTCCCATTCGTAGTATTTCTTCAGGGCTTCGATGACTTGGACCGGCTTCTGGGAAGTCGCAGAGCTATCCAGATAAACGAGCGGATGCCCGTTCACTTCCTGATTCAAAATGGGGAACAGTTCACGTATTTCCGAAGGTTTCATTGCCCCAGCTTCCTCTCTACCATCGATTGCAGCTGCTCTTCCAGCTTCGCAATCGGAATCTCCGATACGACCGGCGCCAGGAAACCGTAGATGAGCAGGCGAGTCGCTTCGTCACGGGAAATACCGCGGGACATCATGTAGTAAACCTGCTCCTGGTTAACTTGGCCTACGCTCGCTGCGTGACCGGCTTTAACATCGTCTTCATCGATCAGCAGGATCGGATTCGCGTCTCCGCGAGCTTTAGGACTCAGCATCAGGACACGCTCGGTCTGCTGACCGTTGGCGCCCGTAGCGCCCTTCTCAATCTTCGTAATGCCGTTCACAATAGCTGTACTGTTGTCTTTCATAACAGCACGCGTAATCATGTCACTGGAAGAATTCAGACCGAAGTGAATAGCGCGGGTCGTCAGGTTCAGCTTCTGATCCTGCGTTCCGACGCAGATGACTTTCGCATCCGAGAATGAACCGTTGCCTTTCAAGACGGAAGTCGTATCCGACATCGAATTGCCTTCGTTCATTTCGCCGACTACCCAATTCACGCGGGCGTCGTTCTCAACGATAGCGCGGCGGTAAGTGAGGTCGGTTACCCCTTCGCCGAGGTTGTGGACTGAAGCCACTTGTACATTAGCGCCCGGCTTCACGAATACTTCCGTTACACCGTTCTGCACCAGCTTGCCGGCACCCGTGGATGTAAAGTTCTCCACATAAGTAACGGAGCTGTTCGCCTCTGCGACGATCAATACGTGCGGAGAGAAGCTTGCCGCTGAATCATCCGATAAGAACAATGCTTGCAGCGGAATTTCTACGTTCACGTTCTTAGGAACATAGATGAACACGCCGCCGCTCCATAGAACAGAGTGAAGGGCTGTCAGCAGATTCTCGCCTGCATCCACCGCTTTGCCCAGGTAAGGACGCACCAGATCGCCATGCTCGCGTACAGCTGTTTCCAGATCCGTGAAGATAACACCCTGGTTAGCGATTTGTTCCGAAAGCTTATGATAAACAGCGCCTGAATTGCGCTGAACAATGATGTTCGTTTCGTTCACAAGCGACTTCACCTGTTCAGGCAGGTCGCTTACGGATGCCAAACTTTGAGGCTTGCTGTAGGTTCCGAAGGAACTGAAGTCCCAACGATCCAGTTTTGTTTTCTCAAGCTTCGGTAATTCCAAAGATTCCGCCAGATTGGCCGCCTGCACACGCAGATCGGTCAACCACTCCGGCTCCTGTCTGGCTTTCGACGCTTCGGCGACGGCTTGGGAATCAACGGGAAGAATGGTTTGTGTCGTCATTTCTATTTCCTCCTAAATTAAATAGCCCAGGCCATTAATTGTATTTCGGTGCAGTCGTATTCATAGGTACTTGAAATTCCTGTTCGTCATCATGACCCACCGTTTCGTCAACAATGCCGAGTTCTTCTTTAATCCAGTCGTAGCCTTCTTTCTCCAGACGCTGAGCCAGCTCAGGACCTCCGGATTTAACAATTCTGCCTTGCATCATGACATGGACGAAATCCGGCGTTACATAATCCAGCAAACGCTGGTAGTGTGTAATGATCAGGAACCCGCGTTCTTCGCTGCGCATAGCATTCACACCTTGAGCGACGATGCGGAGTGCGTCGATATCCAGACCGGAGTCAATCTCGTCGAGAATCGCGATACGAGGATCAAGCATGAGCATTTGCAGAATTTCATTCCGTTTCTTCTCACCGCCGGAGAATCCTTCATTCAGGTAACGGTGCATGAATTCCGGATTCATTTCGAGCTCCTTCATGCTGCCTTCCATTTGGCGGATAAATTTGATCAAAGAGATCTCGCTGCCTTCTTCACGGCGGGCATTGATCGCACTGCGGAGGAAGTCGGCATTGGTCACGCCGGCAATCTCGCTTGGATACTGCATAGCCAGGAATAGACCGGCGCGCGCTCTTTCGTCAACGGCCATTTCCAGCACGTCTTCACCGTCAAGGGAAATGGACCCTTCCGTTACTTCGTATTTAGGGTGACCCATGATCGTGGATGCCAGCGTACTTTTACCTGTTCCGTTCGGTCCCATGATCGCATGGATTTCGCCGCCCTTAACTTCCAGGCTGAGGCCTTTCAGAATTTCTTTACCTTCGATTGCTGCTTTCAGACCCTCTATCTTAAATACGGGTGCATTTGCCATAGTGAATTAACCCTCCAACTTTTAAATGAATTTCACTTTATAATCATTCTAATATGATTATCAATGATTCTCAATAGCCTCATGATAGACTATCCCGCCTACTTTAATCAAGAAAGTACATTATGCACGGCTTTTCAAGCCTAAACGCCTTTGTTTGAGCTTTTTCATTTTATTTTGCTTGTCCCGTGTATCCAGCAGACTTTCCGGTTGTCAATATGTATGTTAAGTATGCTCTGTCCGCTTCAATCCGCTTTACTCGGCCAAAGCCTGATCCAGCTCCGTCAGAATCTTCTGGAAAGCTTCATCGCTCAGTACTGGCGTTCGCCCGGCGGGGGCAAGATCGGTCTGCAGCTCTATCCAGGACTTGCAGCCTTCATAATCGGACAGGACAGGAAGCACGGCTGGCTGATCGAGCTTGTACACACGCAGCACCATTACATGAAGCGGGTGCTTGCGTTTCCATTTGAGTCTTTCTTCCGCGAATGATTCCGTCCAAATATGAAAAGGCAGCAGACGATTCAGCATTTCAGGATCACTGATTTCGATATCCCGGACGAGCTCCGCCCAGCTTGAAATCGTGACCTGCCTGTCCTCCGGGTTCCATTCGTGGACAGTGGCCTCCAGATGCTGCCTGTTCTCGTCTTTAACAAGATGAGGTTTCTGATGCTCATAAGTCGGATACAGGTAAAAAGCATCGGAAACAACGCTGAAATGCTTCGTTTCCTCGCGGATTCCGCCTTTGCGCATGATCAGAATCTGATCTCCGCGCTCCAGCGCCTGCACAGCGGCTGCCCACTCTTTTAACGCGATAAGGGGATGGTTCATATCAAATCACCTCTTTGTGCCCAAGTTATCGGCTCACTTCACTCTATTATAGAGGTCCCCCTCCCGTAATGGCAAACCGGGGCAGTGCAATGACCGGCACAGGTGCGCAAAAAGACCAGCGCCCCCAGTCGGGGGCTGCCGGCCACTAGCAGGTTAATCGGACTCAGTTCTTTGCAAAAGAGCTTAACATCCAGCGATGCTTTTCAAGAGCCACACTGATGCCCAGCAGCATATCTGCTGTTCCCTCGTCTTTGGCCTCGTCGGCCTCCTGGATTCCTTGCTTCAGCTCTCCAATGATCGTTTCGAAATCTCCAAGGAGACTGCGCACCATTTCATCGGGTTTCTCACCGCCGGCCGCTTCTTTAATGCTGGAGAGTTCAAGACTTTCCTTCATCGTCGCCACCGGCTTCCCGCCTACCGCGAGCAGGCGCTCTGCAAGCTCGTCGACATAATTAGCCGCTTCGTTGTACAATTCCTCGAATTTAACGTGCAGGGTAAAAAACTCATGACCTTTCACATTCCAGTGAAAATTATGCAGTTTAACGAACAATACAGTCCAGTTGGCAACCTGACGGTTGAGCACTTTATGAGCGGAACGGATAGCAATTGACATCTCTTAATCCTCCTGATCTCGTGTTCTTCGGCTAGTGTAGGCGAATCGCCTTCATTTTATGTACAAGTCCTTTTAGAGCCGAAGCGGCAGCCGGAATAAGCCGGAGAACCCAAAGAGAGGATAAAAACGACCTTCTTTTTCAGTAAAAGCAGTTTCATGAAGGGGGGTTTTCATTTATACTAGTGCTTAAGTCGGAATTAACGGATCACCGGAGCGACCCGTCTTTGCATACAACTACCAGGAGGAACTGCCCATGACCACTTACCGCGCACTTACCGAAGCGGAAGCGATAGCATATGCCAAAGAGCTGCCGAATATTTTTGCGGCTGATGCGCAGCTGACAAGCCGTGAAATCGGAGACGGCAATCTTAATCTTGTTTTTCACATTACCGATGAACAATCAGGCCGCAGTCTTATCCTCAAGCAGGCCCTTCCTTATGCCAAAGTTGTGGGTGAATCATGGCCCTTGACCCTGGACCGGGCGCGTATTGAAAGCGAAGCTCTGCAATTGCAAGCTTCATTCTGTCCGGAACTCGTCCCTCATGTATTTGCTTATGAGAAAGATTTAGCGCTCACCGTCATGGAAGATCTGAGCGATCATGTCATCATGCGTAAAGGTCTTATGGAGAATAACCGTTATCCTCTGTTCGCCGGACATATCGGCACCTTCATGGCGCGCACGCTGTTCTATACATCAGATCTTGGCATGAACCAGCAGAAGAAGAAACTCCAAGTCGGCCAGTTCATCAACCCTGAGTTATGCAAAATTACAGAGGATCTGATTTTTGACGATCCGTACCGGGATTCGCCCAACAATAACATCGAGGCTCATCTGAAGGATGCCGTCGAGGCAATCTGGAAGGATCATGATCTTCATCTGGAAGTGGCCATTCTGCGCAATACGTTCCTGACCCGGGCGGAGTCGCTGCTGCATGGCGACCTGCATACAGGAAGTATTTTCATCAAAGCCGACTCCACCAAAGTGATTGATCCCGAATTCGCCTACTACGGACCGATGGGTTTTGATATCGGAGCCCTCCTTGCGAATCTGCTCCTGAACTATGCCGCTCAGGAAGGCTGGAGTACAGACGAAGCAGAACGTGCGGACTACAGGAAATATCTTCTGGAAACCGTCAAAGAGGTTTGGACTGTATTCGAGCGTGAATTCCGAACTCTATGGGATAACGACATCACAGATCCGATGTCGGAGACCCCCGCTTATCAGGACTGGTATATGAATCGCGTCCTGCAGGAAACGATTGGCTACGCCGGATGCAAAATGGTGCGCCGTATTTACGGATTGTCGCATGTAGCGGACATTGACGGCATCGAAGATGCCTCCGCCCGTGAGAAAGCCCAGCTTCTGGCGCTCGCTGTCGGTACCTCCCTGATCAAGCACCACCGCAAAGCGGCATCGATTGACGAGTTGATTGCAATCGCCCGCGATGCGGCAGTTTCAAGAGAAGGAGTAGTGAAATGACCTCAACAACTGACACACATTCGGAAGGACAACGCGGCTGGCTTCAATCGGTCCGCTGGAACGGAGAACAGCTCGATCTTCTCGATCAGCGTCTTCTGCCTGAAGAAATTGTTTATCTGCCGCTTGATTCCGTTCACGGCGTCTGGGAAGCCATCCGCTCTATGAAGGTGCGCGGCGCCCCGGCCATTGCCATCGCCGCTGCATACGGCGTCTTCCTGGGCCTCAAAGATTCCGCGGAAGACGCCGCCATCTCCCGCGAAGCCAACCGCAGACGTCTCGCAGGCGAAGTTGCGAAGCAGGCGGATTATCTTGCCACTTCGCGGCCGACCGCAGTCAATCTGTTCTGGGCACTGGACCGGCTGAAGCGACTGACGCAGAAGCTCGTCCAAATGGACATTTCTCATAGCGAAATGAAGCAGGCGATTCTCACCGAGGCCATACAAATCCAGGCCGAGGATGAAGAAACCAACCGCCGCATAGGCGAATTCGCGCTGGAGCTGTTCGAGGACGGCATGGGTGTGCTTACGCACTGCAACGCCGGCGGCCTGGCTACAGCGAAGTACGGCACCGCCTTGGCGCCGTTCTACCTCGCCCAAGAGCAGGGCATCTCGCTGAAGGTGTTCGCCGATGAGACGCGTCCTGTGCTGCAGGGTGCGCGTCTGACGGCCTTCGAGCTTCAGCAGGCGGGTGTCGATGTGACGCTCATCTGTGACAACATGGCGGGTGCCGTGATGAAGAAGGGCTGGGTGCAGGCAGTTATCGTCGGCACAGACCGCGTTGCGGCTAACGGCGATGTAGCCAATAAGATCGGCACGTACAGCGTAGCCGTATTGGCCAAAGCGCACGGCATTCCTTTCTACGTGGCATGTCCGATGTCCACGATTGATCTTAGCACCGCGACCGGCGAAGAAATCCCGATTGAGGAGCGCGGAGAGGAAGAGATTACGCAGAGCTTCGGTAAGCGGACGGCTCCGCAGGGCGTGAAAGTGTACAACCCGGCATTCGATGTAACGCCGAATGATTATGTCACCGCAATTATTACGGAAAAGGGTGTTGTAAAGGCGCCTTTCACCGAAAATTTAGCTAAATTGTTCGAAGAATAGATCATAGGAATACAGAAAAGGATATAGGTTCTTGTTTTGAGAAAAACAAGAACCTATATCCTTACTTATTTCCATTTTGAGTAAAGGACGATTTTCACCCTTTCTTACTTGAAGATCGGCCATAACCAAAATTCTGAACCTTGTGTTACTACGAACAAATCCAACCATTCTTCAAAACTTACTTTAAGATTCATTGATATGTTATCGCTGCAATCTTGCCAATACAAATAATGAGATTTCTCTTCCAATCGGTTAGAATCTATAAATATAACAGAAGCATTAAACATAGCAATGGGATAGCAACGATCTGAAAACAAATAGTTATATTCTTCTCTTACCAATTCAATATGATCTAAACCAAGTAAATGCAGGCCTCCACTTTGAGAATAATTATCTTGAAAAATCACTGCTCCGTCATGCATTTCTAAAAACTTCTTGTAATCATCCGGAATTGCCCAGTTGTGCTCGTTAAAAAAACTAACAACTTGTGAAGATATGTTTGGTTTATTGAAATGGGAGCTAGTTTCAATAAGATATCCACCTGTACCTTGAACAGTTAAAGAAGAACTACTTTGATATCTCTTTTTCAAAGCTGTTAGAGTCTTCTCAATCAGAGTAATCTCCATCATACATCTCCATACTTTTTATTAAGAAGAAGGGTTTTCCTTCTCATTATTTCATGTTAATAAGAGTCCCACCATCTTGTCAATTGCGAGTGTTTGAGAATTGTATTGGAAGAGCTGAAATAATTCATTAATGGAATTAGGTTGTAAAAATCATTCGAGCCACCATATTTCAATGGCTTCATATGATGAACCTCGACTTGTCCCCATGTGAATTTTGTTGGGGTTCCCCAGTTTCCCTCATAATAAGATATAAATTTGGAACGGTAATCATTGGATCTGGTTACCTGATTCACAGGAAGATTAGTTGGTGGAACATATAAAGGTATTCCTGATTGGGGGTCAGAGTAATTGAGCGGGTAGGCTAAACCCTTCTTATTCAAGAGAAGTGGGATCGTACCGTTTTGAGCTCCAGCCGGCCAACTTGGATCTTTTTCTGCATATATAATATTGTCATACTTCCAGAAGTGAGTGTTATAGATTTTTTCAGTATCAATAACATCTTCTAGAACCCGGGCATCTTCTGAAATAGAAGCATAAATACCATAAGAACCATATTGATTTGTTGAAACAAGAGTTCTAAGTTTTATTTCATATTCTTTTGGGCATCCAATGCCCCAGCATCTAAGTACAGTACCAGTATTAATAATTTCTGCATCAGTCGTATCAGCGTTCCCTACGCCAAAAAAGAATTTTACCTCAAAGAAGGCTAAGCTTGATTTTTGAGGTGTTACTAGAGAATTAGTATCAGCTGCATCGATAATTTTCTGAATATCATTAATTTGCTTTTTGGTAGTCGTGTCCAACGCAATTATTTGAGTGCTTTCATTGTAAATATCTAAATTACCGTTATATTTTTCAAAGTATTTAGGCTTGTAGTCTGAAAATGTATCATACGAATAGTCCTTATCAAGGTATCCAAGCTTATGGAGAGATTTTAATTGATCTTTAACCTTATCAAAACCGACTTTAGTATTGGGTACAGTCCTTTCTTGGGAAATCGAAGAAGCTAAAGCTGTTGTAATAGATAGACTTAAAAAAAGACTTAACGTAAGTACAAATGAGAGCATTTTTTTCACTTCTCTTCCTCCTTAGATTTTAAAATATGAATCTATGTTTTTAATGAGCCACTCCTTTCTGGATTATTCATACCATAAATGTATTAAAATGTAAAAGGAGATTTTAGTGATTCTTGATTCTTTATAGTTGCTCCAGCAAACAATAGAGCCATCAAATTTTTCTATAGTCTATGCCGCAGGCCACTTTCTATTAGAAAATGATCCTATTGGGAAATATAAGGAAGAAGCCAGCCCGTATTAATCCCGCACTGGATTTTTTTGGATTCTTCTACTTTCTTAGCTCGATTCCGGTGAGGGAGACCCTTCGGGCTCTTGAACATGGGCTGCTCCACCCGATTCTGCCGCGAAGGTACAAGAATCGTTCTCCCGGGATAAGGCAGAGCTGCGGACGCTCCTGCCCAAACTTCAGGATGTGATGGACACGCATACGGCGATGCATTTGGGCTGGTATTCAAATTCAGCTGTCTGGCTCTGCTGCTGGGAGCCCTCTGCGCTTTCGTTAACGGGCGCAGGAGTGCACCCTCTGCTCAAGAAACGGATACAACGGGAAGAATTCTGCAGTCGCCTTAATACAGAAGCGCAGAATGCACAAAAGCACCGGTATAAGCCGGTGCTTTTGTGGTATGTTTTTAGGCGGTCTTGCTCTGTCTTTTGCTATCCTTCGGAGTTGATTACTTCCCGGAGTCCCCGGAGTTCCCGGACAAGATCTCCTCGACTTTCTCCAGGACGTCCTGCTGCAGCTCAATACCGCTGGCTGCCGCGTTCTCTTCCACCTGCTGCGGCCTGCTGGCTCCAATAAGTGCGCTCGCCACATTCGGCTGGCGCAGAATCCAGGCAAGCGCCAGCTGGCCGATCGTCATGTCAAGCCCGGATGCTATGCCTTCGAGCTTCCGGACTTTGGCGATGTTCCCGGCCGTAAGCGCCTTGCGCATGGAATCGACCTTAGCCGCACGGCTGTCCGCCGGAATATCCTCTTCGGACTTGTATTTGCCGGTTAATAACCCCTGCGCAAGCGGTGAAAAGACCACTTGTCCGATGCCTTTTTTCTCGCCGAGCGGGATCACTTCTTTTTCAATATAACGGTTGAACATATTATAAATCGGCTGGTTCACAATGATGCGGTCAAGCAAGTACTTGTCAGCAATCGCATGAGCTTCCGCCATCTGTGCGGCTGTCCACTCGCTCACCCCGACATACAGGATTTTGCCCTGCGTAACAAGATCGTCAAGAGCGCGCAGCGTCTCTTCCAGCGGCGTATCCGGATCATAGCGGTGACAATAAAAGAGATCGACATAATCGGTGCCTAACCGCCGAAGGCTGGCGTGCGCCTGCTCCATCAGATGTTTGCGGGAAAGTCCCCGGTCGTTGGGGCCTTCGCCCATAGGGCCGAATGCTTTCGTAGCAAGTACATAAGATTCTCTCGGATATTCCCTCAGCGTCTCTCCGACGACCTTCTCCGCTTCCCCCTGCATATACACATTGGCGGTGTCAAAAAAGTTGATTCCGAGCTCATACGCTTTGCGGATCGATTGTACTGCGTTGTCACGTTCGACGTAACCCCCGTATGTAAGCCAGCTGCCGAGACTGATTTCACTTACTTTCAATCCGGATCGTCCCAATTTGCGGTATTTCATCGGTTCCCTACCTCCAATAGTTATGGTCAGCCTGTAGAACGGCCGGTCTTCCTAAACAAGCATAGAGTACTTTATCTATCGTGAAAAGAATGGAATAAGGCAGTCTGCGACTATTTATTTCGAAAAAGGTACGGGAAGGTCTCTCCTCAAGAGAAATCTTAATCCCGCTCTATCTGCACCGCGCAGCCTTCAGCAGCTGATCGGTTAGAGGCTTCCATTAGCCTGGTCAGGTCAGCCGCCAGCTGAACGTTTGCCACGGCCTTGGTACCGCAGCGGATATGATCCACCCACTGTTCAAAGGCGGACGGATTCGGCTGCGGCATTTCATGGACCACAGTCCAGCTCTCGCCTGCTCCTTCCTGCTTGCGCGTGCGGAGCAGAAGTCTGTCGTCATGCTGGGAATACAGCAAGCTTCCTTCGGTTCCGTGAATCTCCATCACAAATGGGGAATAACTGTTCACGAAACCCGCTTCCACCATCCCAAGCGCCCCGTCCGGGTAGCGGAGCACGCTGACCGCGTTATCTTCTACGCCGCGACCTGTCACACTCCCGTATGAAGCCGTCACACTCTCCGGCATGCCCAGAAACAGCCGCGTCAGATACATCGGATGGCAGCCCAGATCAATCATCGCGCCGCCCTGACAAGCTTCCGGATCGAAGAAGCGCTCCGGAAGCCAACCGCCGCCTTCTTCCCGGCTCAGTCCGCCGCTGTGGGACAGCCTCGCGCGCACAAGAGTCAGCCTGCCGAGCAGGTTCTGCTCCAGGATGTTCTGAACAGCCAGCGTATAGGGCTGGTTCAGTCTCGGCAGAGACACCGTGAGCACGACACCCGCTTCCTCCACGGCTTGCAGGATTTCACTGCATGCCGCCCATGTGGAGGCAATGACTTTTTCCGTGAAAATATGCTTGCCTGCTCTTGCTGCCGCTATCAGAACCTCTTGGTGAAGTTTGGTGGGCGTCGTTACAATGACCCCTCCGATTGCCGGATCGGCCAGCAGATCATCCAGCTTCTCGTAGAAAGGAAGTCCCCGCTTCTTCGCCTCCATCGAACCTCTTGATGCATCTTCATCCCAGATCGCTGCAAGCTCCGTACCCGGATGCCGGATGGCGTCCTTCTCATAATCGGCCGCATGAACGTGCCAGAAGCTGAGCAAAGCTACTTTTAACATGCTGTTACCTCCGCCTGTATGTCCTGTTGGTCAGTCAAATGCTGTTTCGCTTTTTCTTTTACTTAGTGCCGTGGTGACGCTTTCAAATCCTTTGTGAAAAAGTGTACACGCGTGCATTTTTTCAGCACAATGAAGTCAATAGCCAGATAGGCTAACTGGTCCACTAAAAATAGCGTAAAGTGGCTCTTTTGAAAAGTCAACCGGCCCGCTATGATTAGACAAAAAACAAGCAGGAGTGACACACCATGAGGAGAAAAGAATTTGCCATGGAAGAATGGCGCGAAATTGAGAGCTTCCTAAGTGAAATGACTTTCGGCGTACTGGGAACTGTCGGCGAGGACGGATATCCGAACCTGAAGCCGCTCAATTTCGTCTATACGGACGGCGCTCTCTATGCGCACGGCAGTAAAATCGGCGAGAAAATTGCGGACATGAAGAGAGACTCTTTAGTAACTTTCTCTGTCGCCAAAGAATATGCGCTTATTCCTTCCTATTTCACAGATCCGGTGTATGCTTGTCCAGCCTCGGCTTTCTTCAAATCAGTCATTATCAAAGGCCGGGCAACCCTTGTGGAGGACCTGGAAGAGAAAGCACGGTCATTCGTCAGCTTTATGCACAAACTGCAGCCTGAGGGGGGCTACGATCCTGTTACGCTCGATGACCCGGGCTATGTCAAACAGATAAACGGAGTCGCCGTCATCCGTATCGACCCGGACGATATCTCCGCCAAATTCAAATTCGGCCAGAACATGAAAGGCGCCAAGCGTGAAGGCGTTATAAGCGGACTGGAAGAGCGGGGTCTCGAGCTCGACGAGGAAACGCTGAGACTGATGAAAGCATATTGTCCTCACCATAAGGAAGAATGACCTCTGCATGGAATTAGAGATACAAATTAAAGCTGACACCGTTATAGGGGCGTTGTCAGCTTATTTTATATTTTCTGCTTTCCTGTTTCTCAGCCAGTTTGATAATTCAGTAACTACAGACTCCGATTCATCATACGTGCTGACATTCTTTTCTAAATTATCGGCTCGCTCCAGTTTAGATCTTGTACCACGAAAACTAGAATGCTTAGGGTACCCGAGCACTATCCTGCATCTAAGGCATAATTACCGGGGTACCGGACAAAAACATATCTTCCTGCAAATCACCTATTAGAACTGCCGTTATCTACTAATTAGTTCACTAGTCATTTTAAACCATTTTACTAACAAAAAGCCCCCCTACCACCATACGGTGATAGGGAAGCTTTCCATTCATTCACATTACATAGCTTTACTCCACGGCTGCAAAATCCTTCAATGCCTGACGGACGGCAGCCGGAGTATCCAGACGCAGCACGTCCTCCGCCAGTTTGCGGCAGGCGTCGCGGTCAAGACGAGCCAGTGTCTCTTTCATCCGGCTCAGCCCCCCTGCTTCCATGCTCCACTCGTCAAGACCGAGTCCGAGCAGCAGCGGGGCCGCCAGCGGATCGCCTGCCATGCCGCCGCACATGCCGGTCCATTTGCCGGCATGATGCGACGCTTCGATGACATTGCGGATAAGATGAAGCACGGCCGGATGAAAATAATCGTACAGGTACGCGACATGCTCATTCATCCGGTCTACTGCCAGCGTGTACTGCACAAGATCATTCGTGCCGATGCTGAAGAAGTCGACTTCCTGGGCGAATAATCCGGCCATAACAGCCGTGGAAGGGATTTCGACCATAATGCCCACTTCCATGTTCCGGTCGAAATCTACGCCTTCCTGTTCCAGCTCCAGCCGTGCTTTTGCAAGAACAGCCTTGGCCTGGCGCCATTCGTCCAGGCCCGAGATCATCGGGAACATCACCTTCATCGTACTGAAGGCGCTGGCCCGCAGAACCGCGCGCAGCTGGGTCTTCAGCAGCTCCGGCCGGGAGAGGCCGATCCGGATCGCACGGTAGCCGAGGAACGGATTCGCTTCCTTCGGCAGCTCCAGGTAAGGCAGTTCCTTATCTCCGCCGATGTCCATCGTGCGGATGATGACCGGCCTGCCGTCCATGAGCTGCGCAGCCTCCAGGTACGCACGGTACTGCTCCTGCTCGCCCGGCAGTTCCTTGGCGTGCATGAACAGAAACTCCGTGCGGAACAAGCCCACGCCGTCCGCTCCGAGCCGGAGGGCGGCTTCCGCCTCTGCGGCGGCACCAATGTTCGCCGCGAGCTCTACGCGCGTGCCGTCGGCGGTAACCGCCGGCTGCGCGGCATAGGCCTCAAGCGACTTCTGGCGCTCGAGATCCAGCCCCATCCGGCGGCTGTATTCCGCCGCCGTCTGCTCGCTTGGCCGGGCGATACACAGCCCGTCGGACCCGTCGAGGACGAGAGGATCACCGTCCTCGATCCCGTCTATTAAGCTGCCTGCGCCGACGATAGCTGCAATGCCGAGCGACCGTGCGAGAATCGCGGTGTGCGAGGTCGCTCCGCCCGTGCGGGTGATGAAACCCGCCACAAGGGCCGGATCAAGCTGCACGGTATCGGACGGGGTCAAGTCATCCGCAACGAGGATCACTTGACCGCGGATGTCCGCGAGACCCCGGGACTGCTCCGGCGACAGGCAGGCTAAGAGGCGGCCGCCTATGTCACGGATATCCGCGGCGCGCTCCTGCATGTACGCATTCTTCATGCCTTCGAAGAGAGCAGCCACGGCGCGGATGACCTCCGCTACAGCCGCCCCGGCCGTCTCATGCTGTTCCCGGATGCGGGCTTCCATCTTCGGATAGAAGGCCGGGTCATCGAGCAGCTTGCGCTGTCCGGCTACAATACCCGCCTGTTCTTCGCCGACAGAGACCTTGGCCTTCTCCGTCAGCGCCTCCAGTTCGGCAGCGCAGCGCTCCCGGGCCTCACCGAGCTTCGCTATCTCGGCTTCTACCTGACTGCTGTCAATAAACTGCCGGGCTTCCTCCGGCTGTCCATAAGAAACAGCCGCCGGGCGGTACACATACGCTGGCGCTAACCTTATTCCTTCGGATACCCCGATTCCGTCTATACGGAGCTCCGTCATCAGGCTTCACCGAACTTGCTTTCCACAAGGGCAGCGAGCGCTTCAACCACTTCTTGCTCCCCGTCTCCGCTGCCTTCGATCGTGATGACCGCTCCTTCTTCAATCCCCAGCGTCATCAACTCCAGCATGCTTTTACCGTCTGCTACTTTGCCGTCTTCTGTTCTGAGCTTAACAGCCGCCCCGGATTCTCCTGCCTTGTCGGCAAAGAGCTGTGCCGGACGGACGTGAAATCCCTGCTTATTCAGTATGGTTACGGTTTGTGTATACATCTTATTTCCTCCTCCACCTATCTCCGTTTCCCGCTGCACCTTACCGATTAAGATAGTAAAGTAATGCGCTCCTTGTACTTCTCGATCAAAGCATGGTTGTGAGCATCGGATCCGTCAATATTGCCGCTCAAAAATACCGGAGGCTGAGTGCCTCGCTCAATCATAATCTCGATCGCTTCCGCAAAAATCGCATTCAACAGGGTCGCCCCCACTACGGTGGAGCTTGGCGTAAAGGGAACTTTCATTCCAGGATGGGAAAGCACAGCGTCACCCTTTACGGAGTAGTTATCCACAACAAGATCCACTGCGTCGGCCAGATGCTTGCCGCTCACATGACGGGACGGCTGACTTTTGGAATATTCCAGTGAAGTGATCCCGACAGTAAACGCTCCTTTTTCTTTCGCCATCAGAGCGACGTCAACCGGAACGGGATTTCTTCCCGAGGTCGACAGGACAAAAACCACTTCGCCTTCGCGGATATCCTGCTCTTGCATGAAGTCGACAGCCAGATCATTCTGTCTCTCCAGCTCGGAAGAACGGACAGCGCCCTCATGAAGCATAAGCTTCTCTACAAAAATAGGACGGATCGGCACAAGCCCGCCTGCCCGGTAGAATACTTCCTCGGTCAGAATATGCGAGTGTCCGCAGCCGAACAAATGAATAATGCCGCCATCCTCTATGCAGGCCGCCACTTTCTCTGCGGCTTCTCTCATTTGAGCCGATTCTTCACGTTGAACCTTGTTCAGCAGTTCTCCAATTCGATCAAAATACGTATTCATCATCATAGCTCTCACCCCGGTGTCTGTATTGGACGGCTGCCGCTCCTTCTTATGAGCCCTAAACAAGTTGTGCCAGCCTGTCCTGTTAACTCATTTACTGCTTATTTATTGGCACAGCCAACAGCGGTTGCCTGATTTTATACGGGTTGCTGCTTTCCATTAACGATTCGCTTTTTAAGACCAGGCTCTCTCGGCCTGCTTTCCTTGTTCAGCTTACTCTCGTTATTGCTGCTTTTGCTTCCGTTATCCGCTCTCTCTTCTACTGCCAGTCTTTCCTTGGCGCGGTTCAGCATATCCGACATCACGTCCAGGCTGCGCTCAATAATTTTCTCGCCTTTTGCTCTCGTTGCGAGAGTCGCATCGCCAAGCACGGCAGAGGAGGTCATCTCTTCCCACGGCGTCGGCGTGCAGTCCGCTTCAGCCGTTATCACCGGGGCGCCATCGATGGCTTTGCTCATCTCAACATATTCTCCGGCGAGGTAAAGCATATAGGAGGTTTCAATTTCATCCGCATGCATATAGGTGCCGTGAGCCGAAACTGTTTCTCTTACTTCGGCAGTCACTTCTCTCGTTCCCGGATAAAAGAAGTAATAGACCTTCAGTTCAGGGACACGCTCGTAAAGCACGCGCGCCGCTTCCTTCAGAGCAACCGCATTGCCGAGATGACCGTTCACCATGGCAAAAATACGGAAACCCTGCTGGTAAAGGCTTTCTCCGATATCTGTCAGCATCCGGATCAGTGCTTCATTAGATACGTTGATGCTGCCCGGAAAATTACGCAGGCTCCATACCTGTCCGTACGGGAGCGTCGGCAGGACGAAGCTGCTTGTTCTCTCCGCCAGCATGCCGGCCAGTCTCTCCGCCAGTAAATTGTCCGTCCCGAGCGGCAAGTGGGGACCGTGGGCTTCAACCGCCCCAATAGGCAATATAGCCGCCCGGAATTGTCGGATTTTGTCCTGCACCTCGTAAGAGTTTTCTGTCTCGAACCTCATCGTGTCCCCTCCTTATTTTTTGAAGGTAAAGCACCTTGCCGGGTTGGCCACAAAAAACTTCTCGATTAACTCCGTTCCGTTTAGTCCGCTGCGGCTGGCTTCATCCACGAAGCGGGGCACCCATTTGGCGATAATATGCTCAAGGCCCGGCCCGTAATCGTAATGCTTGTAATAGGTCTTGCGCGCTGTATCTCCGCTGATCAGAATCTGATCTTCGTAGCCCTTGCGTACGAGATTCAAGATAAGCTCAATGCGGGTACTCTCCGGCGCGTATTTGATCTTACCGATCCCATCGAAGCACATGAAAGCTCCGGTCGCCGCGATCTGTTCATGATAGTAAGGGTCCGGATTACGGTCCATATGCCCCAGACTCAGATAGGACAGATTCACGCCCTCGCTTCTGAGCAGCTCGATTTGTTCAAGCGCCATGGTGCCGACTTCCGTATGAGAATGAACGGGCGCTTTCGTCTCATGATGAGCCCGGGCAACAGCGCGCAGTGTTTTCTCTTCGAGCGGAGTAATCCGGTTATAGCCGGTGCCAAACTTCACCTGTCCGGCTTTAAAAGGAGTTCCTTCCAGGCCTTCCTCCACCTCGCGGATTACGAAATCCGCCAGTTCATTAATGCTTTTCGCCTCAATCCACTCCGCATATGTCCGGTAATCACCGGTCAGCGGCTTCAGTTCTTCTTTAATCGCCGCATCCCACAGGAAGCTTTTGTTGAAGCCTGCCGTGCCGACGATTTGAATGCCGGTCTCCGTGGCAATTTCCTGAACGGCCTGTACGTCACGTCCGTAGTCTACCGCGGTCGCGTCGACAATGGAGCGTCCACCGTGTTTTTTGAAATCCAGCACGTCGAGCTTGGATTTGTTCTTATCGTCGAGAAGTAAATCATCTTCTCCACGCTCCTGCCAGAAAGCAGGCCTGCAGACGATGTGTTCGTGAGAATAAGTGAAACCGAATTCACTAGGTGAAATATCTCCATGAAGTGTGCGGATATAGCTCATGCGTTTCTCCTCCACTCTATCTATGTTCACTCCCGGCCTTTTTTTCCACAATGTGCGGGCTCAGCGAGCTAAGTGAATTAGCAAGGTCCGGGCAGAAGCCGGGAGCTGTTTGTTTTTATATCGAAATCCCCAAAAATACTTATGCGCTTCTTAGAAGAACAGCTTCGCCAGGAAGCTCAGGATCGGTCCGATTATGAACATGTCGGAATCGGCCGCCCACATCGCCGTGTCCGGTACAGTGGATGAGATCAGGAATTTCACCATGAAGAACTGCCCCCAGGCGACGACGGTAGCGGTAATGAAGCCGCCAATGAGCGCGCCGCGCACACCACCGGTCGAGTTGCCGAATACCCCGGCTGTAGCGCCGTGGAAGAACAATACGATCATCGTCGGTACGAAAATGTAAGCAACGGTGTTGCCGAGAACCAGGAGCCAGATCAGTGCGCCCGCGAACGCTCCGATAAAGCCGAGAACAACCGCGTTAGGTGCGTAAGGGAATACGATCGGAGCATCCAGCGCAGGTTTTGCGCCCGGTACCAGCTTGGTGGCGATCCCGTTAAATGCCGGGACAAGCTCGCCTACGAACATCCGGACCCCCATCAGTACGATGGCGATACCTCCGGCGAATGTGAACGATTGGATAATGGAATAAATAATGAAGTTCTGGTCTCCCGATTTGGCAATAAGCTCCTGAGCCCCGGGAGTGCCTTTAAAGGAAAGAATGATGGCGCCGACGAGGAACAGAATCCCCATGCTCAGAGCCGTAATGACATTGGAATCACGCAGAAATTCAAGTCCTTTGGGAACTTTGATTTTCTCCGAATCGTTGTTCTTGTTGCCCAGCAGCTTACCGAACCAGGCGGACAGGAGCGCTACCGATGCGGACGTATGACCGAGGGCAATGTTGTCGTTGCCGGTAATTTTGCGCATGTACGGTTGTGTAATTGCCGGCTGGAAGGTCCAGTACAGACCCAGCACAACAGCAAGCAGCAGGACAAGTTTCCAGATCGGCACATCTCCGGCAGCATGTACCATGACACCTGCGAATACGGTCGACGTCCAGAACATCATATGGCCGGTCAAGTAAATATATTTAAACCGTGTGAAGCGGGCCAGCGCTACGTTGATCAGAAAACCGAGCAGCATAGCCAATGTAACTGCACTCCCGAATTTGGAGTTAAACGCTTCCTGCCCCATAAAGGTGCCCAGAGAGCCTGTCTCAAGTCCGAAGACTTCCTTCCACATCGGCTCGAATACATTCAGTGCTTTTACGATAACGTCCGAACCCGCTCCGATTACCAGGAAGCCGATAATAGCTTTAAAGGTACCGCTTACGAGCTGGCTGGCTGACTTTTTCTGAAGCAGCAGACCAAGCAGAACGATAAATCCTAGCAGAATAGCCGGTGTTCCGAAAATGTTGGTAGCGATCCAAAAAAGTACGTCCATGGAGACCCCTCCTTATGAGTTACAGAACTTCTTCTAATTTTTGTTTAATTTCATTGTTGTCGAAGTAGTTGTTCACGATCACGATTTTGGCCGAATGCCCTTCCAGGCTCTGAGCCAGTTCATTGCTTGTAATAATATAGTCCGCCGGGGAACCGGATGCCGTGGATACGTCTGTATGCTCCACATCCGCGTTAACCCCCATGCCGCTTAATACATTCTCCACATTCATTCTCAGAATCAGGCTAGTTCCTTGTCCCAGACCGCATACGCATAAAATTTTCATTGTTAATTCCTCCCTAATAGTTGTTGGATCGTTTCTACATCAGGTGCCTGCATGAATTTCTCGATATTGCCTTCTTCACTGAGCAGCGTCGTCAATTTGCGCAGCATCGTGATGTGCTCCGAGCTTGTCGAGCCTCCCAGGGCGAACACGAGTCTCACCGGATCGTTCGAAGCGTGGCCGAATACGACCGGTTCCTTCAGACGGAGCAGAGAAACCGAAGCCTCCTTAACCCCTTCCTCCGCACGGGCGTGCGGCAGTGCGATATGCGGCGCAAGTACGAAATACGGCCCTTTCTCGCGGTAAGATTCCACCATCGCATCTACGTAACGCGCTTCGGCTGCATCCGCACGGACCAGCAGTTCCCCTGCCTTGCGGATGGCATCCTCCGCTGCTGCGCTTTCCACATCAAGAGCAATCAGTGATGGTTCCAAAAATTTCATTTCTCATCTCTCCCGTTACAGCTATTCTATCTACCACTGCCATTTGGCCCGATCAGCCCCGCAAGTTCTTGGATCGTCCCGGCTTCCTTAAGCCGGGTCAAGCTCTTCTCCTCGCGCAGCAGGATCGTTAATTCGGATAAAGCCTTCAAATGAGATTCTCCATCAATAGCGGCAAGCACCAGAATGACCTGGACCTGATGCCTCTCCTGATCCGAGAATGCGACCGCTTCCTCCAGCCTCAGGAGACTCATGCCAAGACGCTTGACCCCGTCCTGAGGTTTGCCATGCGCGATTGCGATGCCGGGCGCTACGACAATATAAGGACCGAGCGCCTCGACTTTATCGATCATCGCCTGGACATAAGCTTCTTCGATGCGGCCTTCCCGCAGAAGCGGCTCCGAAGCCATCCGGATGGCCGTTCTCCAGTCTGAAGCCCGCGGCTGAACCCGGATCATCGAAGCGGGCAGCAGATCGGCCAGCGCCGGCTTGCGCGACTCGCTGAGCCAAGTCTTCTCGGCTGACATGTAGCGGTTCAGCTCGTCGGTCAGCCCCGCTTCATCCTTGATGTCCGCATACTTGCGTACAATATCCATCAGTGCCTGAACGGAACTGGCCTGCACCCGCGAGCGGCGTCCCAAAGCCGTATTCACCTGATTCAGCAGATGCTCCTTGTCCTTGTCGCTCAGAATCGGGTTTACGACGAACACTGGAACCCGGCTGTCCGGCAGCGGAATTGTCGAGAAGATGAAATCAATTTCATCTTCGCCGAACACCTTGTAATCTCTGAGCGACAGTACGGCTGTTATATCAACTGCCGAGAACAGATGCTCCAGCTGCGATTTCAGCATCCGTGAAGCGGAGATTCCGTTCACGCAGACAATCGCGGCTTTGCTTCTGGCTGCCGGCTGTGTGTTCTCTCTGCGCAGCCAGCCGCCGAAATGCATCGCAAGATAACTGATTTCGCTGTCGTCCAGCTTTCGGCCGACCAGCTTCTCGAATGGCCCCGCTGAGCGCCTTGCCAGCTCGAACACTTCACCGTATTTCGACCGGATGTTCTCCAGCAGCGGATTCTCGTATTCGAGTCCGTACCGAATCCGGTAATATGCAGGTTTGAGATGAACGAGCAGATTCTCTTCCATAACCTCCCGGTTAGGCAGGAATAAGCAGGCGTAACGCTGGAAGGCATCTGTCATTTCGCGGGCTGCGTTCTTCAGCGGCCCCAGCATCTCATCTGTACCGGCAAGCGGGTCCATCCAGTTCAGTCTGGCTCCGAGAAGGTGCATCGTCATATAGCCGACTTCTTCTTCCGGCATCGCGCTTCCGGTCATACTCTCCAGACCATCCGCGATTTGTCTGGCCGCGGTGTACTCCGGCATGCGCCGCAGTACCTTGAGCTCATCCTCATCTACAGTGATGACTCTTCCGAGCTGAATCCTGCGGACCGTTAACAGAAATTGTCCGGTAAGACTGAAGACCATCTCATCCGTAAGCTCCAGGCCAAGCAGCCTTTCACTCTCAGCTATTAACCCGGATAATTCTTTTAACTGTTCTGCACTGTTCTCCGGGAACACCGGCTTAGCCAGTTCATAACCGGGAAGCTTATGAAGCTGATTCACAGCCGTTTCCCAGCCCGCTTTACCAAGCACATTCCCGAGGTAATGAGACAGCGCTTTTCTCTGGTCGCTCTCTTCGCCCCGGACCCGGTACCCCAGCTTGCGGTCATAGGTAACCTCCAGACGTAAATCCTTCAGTTCAGGCCGGATGAGATTCAGATCCTTAAGCACCGTTCCTCTGCTGACCTGAAGACTGTCAGTCAGATTGTGGACGAATAGAGAATCTGACGCCGATATCAGCTGCACGGCCAGCCAGGAGAGCCGTTCCCGCTGCGAGAAGTAATAATACTGCGGCGGCAATTTGCCCGACAGACCGGGTAAGCCCGCCCTGCTTTCTTCCGGCAGATAGTAACCGGCGGAACGTACATATTCCACAGGCGGCAGATGCATTTGCTTGAGCCAATCGTTTATTTTATCGAGATCGTAATAGACCGTACGCCGGGAAATCCCCAGCTTCTTCATTAATTCTTCCAGAGACACGTAATCCGCAGCTTCCTGCAGAAGTGCCAAGATCCTTGTACTGCGTTCGTCCAGAATACGGCATCCACTCCTTTGCCGCTTAGTGTACTCGTTGGTTCGACTTGATTATACCTATGGACATAGGACTAAAGACAGTTCAAATGATGTAGCCGGGTTTGTGCAAAAATGAATTCATTCCCGATAACCGGTTATTCCTATCCGGACTATCTCATTATTATGGAAGAATAAATTTTTCATGAATAAGTTGTAAAGTAGCAACTATTTCCTTCCTCATCTCCCTACTCTCCGCTAAACTAGTAAAGAGAGCGTATACATAAGGAGATTTCGCATGAACTTAACCAAACGATTTCCGTTTAATTCTCTTTTCGTCAAAATGCTGCTGTATTTTCTTATCGTCATTGTCTTACTCTCGTCCTACAATATATGGTCCTTAACGTTCTACACGCGCAATGTAGGCAACGAAATCGTTCACTATAACCGGACTCTGATCCGCAATACCGTAGACAGCTTCGAGAAGCAGTACAAGACCTGGAAAAGCAGCCTCCTTACTCTGCAGCATGACGAATACGTGCTCAACGTTCAGCGGCAGGCCGAAGGAAGCGGCAAAGCCGGGATCGATTATTTGCAGATTGAGAAAATCACCGCTCAGATCAGAGGTTTAGTCGGACAGCCCTACTACCACCTCAACAATGTCATGATTTATTACCGGAACCATGCGTTCCTTCTGGAGAAAGACGGACTGGTCGATGAGGACCGCATGTTCGATTATTACTATGTCAATAAAAGCTATCCCCTTGATTTCTGGAAAAACCGCGGCAATGAGCCGGGGTTCCTGCTGACCCTCCCGAGCCGGACGTTTACGATAAACCCCGACCGGGGGAATGTCCTTCTGCTTCCTATACGAACGAATGTGACAGGGAGCCCTTACGAAATTATCGCTTTTGTGGATATGCAAAAATGGTACGAGACGTATCAAGGACGCCCCGGCTCGCAATTTTTTCTGCTGGATTCCGTCGGCCAGCCTCTCTTCAAATCCGATGAAACCGCAATGGCTGAAGATTTACCTGCCTGGGACGGCAAGGCGGAATGGATTCTGAATGACGGAACGTACTATTTCTATGAGAGAGGCAGCGAGTCCGGTTTTACTTATGTCACCGTCATTCCCCATGACAATCTGAACCAGAATATTACCCGGATGAACTGGATTGCGCTTCTGTTATTTGCCGCGACCGTTCTGATCGGCATCGGGGCCTCCTTTTTCTTCAGCCGTACGATTAACCGGCCTTTGAAGAAAATGATTACCGGTCTGAATCAGATCGAGACCGAGCTGTATCATGGGAGTATCGCCGAATTTAATGCGATTTCTGATCATCTGCAGGGTCTTAAGCACGAACGCCAGCAGATCAAGGCATGGATGGAGAGTACGCGGCCGATGCTGACCAGCTACAATTACATGGCCCGGTTCAAAAATATCGAAATAGACCCGCAGGCTTCTAAGGACCTGTGGGTCGGGGATGGTGCCTTCATGATTGTCGTCCATCAGCTCAGATACCGGCAGCTGCAGACCGACCGGCTCCAGGAGCTGATGCTGAAGGCGACCGCCAAGATTCAGGAAATTATCCGGCTTCAGATCGGCGCAGCCTTCCCGCTGTCTCATACATTTCAAATGGAGACCCAGCAAATTCTGACGATCGTCTATTCCGGCGAGAAATCCGGCCAGCTCCAGCAGTGCCTGGGCCGGTTAAAACAGATATTCGATCAGGACCGCAGCTCCTATCTGATTACCATTGCCGTGTCTTCGCTTTTCCAGCAGTCCGCAGACTTCGACCAGGCTTACGCCGAGGCCCTATCTCTGATCGGGCAGGCCAAACCGGTGGAAGAGACACAAATTATATGGGAGAAAGAACCTGTGCCGGAGCTGACCGGCTTTACCACGGAGCAGGAGCATGAATTCTACGTCAACCTGCAAGCCGGCAGTGAGACCGCCTGCCGGCAGCTGGTCCAGCGCGCCCTGGAAGGACTGGACCGGCAGGGGGCGACTTCCGAACAGCTGCAGCGGTTCGCCGATCACACAGCGCTCCGGATCCGGCGGACGGTAGAGCTGCTGAAGATCGTCCATGAATGGCGTCCCGATACCCCTCTGATGCTGTCGTACAGCGTAACGCCGGATCAGTACCGGGAATCGCTGGAGCTGCTTATATCCGAAGCGGCGCGTGCCATTAAGCTCAAGAGGGAAGAAAATTACGACATTATCCAATATGTCATTACATTTCTGGAAACTCATTACGCCGAGGATATTTCTCTTGATCTGATGGCGCAGAAGCTTAACATGTCGCCCACCTACTTATCGGGCTATATCAAAGAGAAGACCGGAAGCAACTTCAGCGATCAGCTGAATGCAATCCGCATCTCCAAAGCCAAGGAACTGCTGGAATCGACTTCGTTATCCATCCAGGAGGTCGGCAACTCCATCGGTTACCGGAATGTGACTTCTTTTATCCGCATGTTCAAAAAAGAAACCGGCCAGCCGCCCGGTGATTACCGGAAAACGATACTCCGGAATAACGGGTGACGGGCCGGCTCTATCAGCCTTTGACGGAGCCGATCAAGGCTCCTTTTACAAAATATTTCTGGATGAACGGATATACCATCAGAATCGGCAGGGTGGAGACCATAATCGTCGCGAACTTAAGAGCGTCCTCCACGATGACAATATCGCCCACCACAGGTCCTTCGCTCCCGGTAAACTGTCCCGAAAGGACGATGTTGCGCAGGATAACCTGCAGCGGCTGAAGATCCGCACTGCGCAGGTAGAGCAGCGGCCCCATGAAATTGTTCCACATGCCGACCGCATAATAGAGGCCGATTGTTGCCAGTACCGGCTTTGACAGCGGCAGAACAATCCGGAAGAAAATTCCGATCTCGGACAGTCCGTCAATTTTGCCGGACTCTTCGAGTTCTTGCGGCATCCCCATGAAGAAGGTACGCATAATGAGCAGGTTCCAAGTTCCCACCGCTCCGGGCAGGACCATCCCCCAGACCGTGTTGACCAGGCCGAGTTCCTTCACGACCAGGAAGGTCGGGATCATGCCTCCGCTGAAGAACATCGTGAAGACGATCATCAGAAGGACCGGTTTGCACAGCACCATCTTGTTCTTGGACAGCGCGTAGGCTCCCAGAGCCGTGACGATCAGCGAGATTGCGGTACCCAGCGTAACGTAAATCAATGTATTCTTATAGCCCTTCAGCACGCGCCCGTCTTCAAACACATACTGGTACATGTCGAAATTAAAGCCATGGGGCCACAGCCATACCTTCCCCTGGGCAATTGCCGCCGAATCGCTGAGCGATACGGCCAGCATATAAATGAACGGATACAAGCAGGCCGCTACGACGCCGAAGAGCACCAGGGTGTTCAACGCATCGAACCAATTCCACCGTTGTTTCATATCTTCTCCCCCTCTACCAGATGCTGCTTCCGCTGACTTTGCGGCTGAAGGCGTTAGCCGCGATGATGAAGATAAAGCTGATGATCCCGGTAAACAAGTCAATCGCGGTCGCATAACTGTAATTTCCCTGAGTTAAGCCAACCCGGTATACGTAAGTCGAAATGATATCGGCGGTCTCATAGGTGGCCGGCGTTGCCAGCAAATATACTTTTTCGAATCCAATTTCCAGTATTTTACCAATATCCAGAATTAAAATGATGACGATCGCCGGGGTAATCCCCGGAAGAGTAATATGCAGCATCTGCTTCCAGCGGTTGGCCCCGTCCATCCGGGCCGCTTCATACATCTGCGGATCTATAGCCGTCAGCGCCGCCAGATAAATGATGGTTCCCCATCCGATGTGCTGCCAGACGTCCGTCGATACATAGATGGAACGGAACCAGGAGGCTTCCACGAGGAAATTGATCCGTTCCGCTCCGATCGCGCTCAGGAGCTGGTTCACAATTCCGCTGGTCGGCGACAGGAACATCACCGCAATCCCCGCCACAACTACGTTGGATATAAAATGCGGCAGGTAGCTGATAGTCTGGACGAATCTTTTCATAATCGACTTGCGGACTTCGTTAATCAGCAGTGCGAGAATGATCGGCGCCGGAAAACCGAAGATCAGCTTGTACAGACCGAGCAGGAACGTATTGCGAAGGACAGGCCAGAAGTCCGGACTGCCGAAAAACATGGAGAAATACTTCAGGCCGACCCAGTCGCTTTCCATTACGCCCTTAAACAGATTGAAATTCTTAAACGCGATGACTACGCCAAAGATGGGTGCATATTTAAATACGAGATAATAAAGCAGGCAGGGCAGCAGGAGGAGGAGCAAATACTTATCCCGTCTGAGCTTGCGTCCAAAGGACAAGTTCTCCTTCGCTTTTCTCGTCACTTTCGTTGATACCTGCAAGGGATTCTTCCCCCTTTTCTGTAAAATTCTTAGAAGAGACTTATAGATAAAGCTCCTCCGTTCCGAGAAAGTCAGAATTTCCTGAATCCGCGGCCGGAGGAATTTCTATCTGACGAAGTTGAAGCGGCTAGTGGTCCGCTCTCTTATTTGCTTTCGTTTAAGAACTTCTGGTTGCGTTCAAACGCCGCTTTATGAACATCCAGCACCTTTTGCACGCCAAGCTTATTGATCTCGGCTACGTAAGCATCCCACTCGTCCATACTCTTCTGGCCAAGAATGAATTTCGCAATCTGCTCTTCCTTGTATTTCTTGACCGCTTCGCCTGTCATGCTGATCACTTCATTCTCTTCATTCGTATAAGCAAGACGCGGCTGCGTCTTCGTCTCATATTTAGCGACTTTGCTCATAGCTGCCTGCATCTTGGGGGAATTCATGGAGTCGTAAGCTTTCATATCCAGAACGGTATGAGCACCGATTGTGGCTATTCCCGTCTTGGTTCTCAGATCTCCGAACCCTTTATAATCCGCTTTGAACTTCCGCGTACCGTTCTCTGTCGTGAATGTCTCGCCTTCCTTGCCCCAAGTCGCCAGCTCGATTCCTTCCGGAGAGAAGAGGAAGTCCATATAAGCCAGAAGCAGATCACGCTCCTTGGAATTGGCGGAGACTACAAAACCGTCCGCCTGAAGGCCACCGAATACGTTCTGCGCTTTGCCTTCCGGCGAGCCTACAGGAGGAATCATGTAGTCCAGGCTGAACTCGGAGGCTTTGTCTCCTAGCGTCAGCGGAAGCTCATCCATAATGCCGATGTAGTCGCTGGCAATGAAGGCTTTGTTCTGCAGCAGCAGGTCGTTGAACTGCTTCCGTTTATGCGCCATGAAGTCGGGAGCGACAAGACCTTCCTTGTAGAACTTGTTCATGTACGTGACCATCGTCTTGTAGTTGTTCTCGGACGGGCCGTAACGCCATTCCTTCTTGTCGTAATCGTAGTAGTATTCGCTTTCTGTTCCGAAGCCCGGAGCCATGTTAACCAGCGGTGACAAGCCGTTGAAGACGGCAATCGGATAGCTGCCCGGGTACAGCTCCTTCAGTTTTTTGGATACGGTATACAGCTCGTCGTAGGTGGTCGGAGGCGTCAAGCCATGCTTCTTGAACACGTCGTCTCTGAAAAGCCAGGAGCGGCGCGACTGCTGCTCCAGACCGTAGAGCGGCATAAAAAAGTTCTTCCCGTCCGGAGACAGAATGGATGCTTTCACATCCGGATGATCCTCCAGGAATTTCTTATAATTCGGCATCTTGTCCAGATGATCGAAGAAATTGACGAAAGCTCCGCTTGATCCGTGGGTATTCGCCGCCTTCAAGCTGTTGACCATCATCAGATCCGGTATTTCTCCGGATGAGATCGCCAAGTTCATCGTTGTTGCATAATCGCTCATGACAGGCTGCACCTTGAAAGATACATTCGTTTTCTCTTTCAGGAATTTGTAAATCGGCCAGTCTTCTTTATAAGGCCAGTTCGTATGAGAGAAGGTCATCATATTCAGCGTGACCGCTTTCTCTCCGAGAGCGCTTCCATTTTTACTCCCGCTTGCATCTTCTTCCTTGGCGCACCCCGCCAGAATCGAGCCCGACAATAAAGCTGTCAGCGCGATTTTCCCAAACTTGTTCCACTTACTCCGCCACGTTCTCATCTAACCCTCTCCTTTATCTAAACTTGCCTGTACGGAGCCTGCCTCATCCAGGCCTCTTCCGTGCATGATTTTATTGTAGCCGCATGAAGCCCGATTAGACTATTCACATTCCTTCCCCTTGCTTACCCAAACTGCGAATATGAAAAGATGGCAATTACCTGAAAGTCGGTAAACTCGGCTTGGAAAGCCCGCGGCTGCGGGGTTATTCGGCTGAACTCATACAAAAAGCCCCCCCTGGAATTTACGAGTTCAGCCTAAAGGCTGGCCCAATAAGTTTCCAGGAGGGGATGGAGATTTAACCTATTTAACCGCAGGAAGCCGCTACCCTCCCGCAGAGTATTGTGATGATATCTTAACGGTGAATGGAATGATTCCGGTTATGCGAAATAATTCTCGGACTCCTCCAGCTTCACTTCCTGCTCACTCCAGGCCCAGAAGCGGGCTGCAAGCTGCCGGTCGCGGGCTGCGGCCGATACGGGCGACACTTTTTTCTTATAGTAATATTGCCCGGTCGTACGAAGGACTTCATCACTTGCTGCCAAATAAATTGCTGTAGAGGCACCTTCGGCCGGCGTCTGGAAGAAAGGTCTCAGCAGTGCGTGGATGGATTTACCGAATCCCGTGTTCCGATTGACTCCTAAACCCGTACTGACAGCACCGGGATGCACGCTGTTTACCGTTATGTTCGTGTGCTTAAGCCGCTGTGCAAGCTCGGTCATAAAGAGAAGGTTGGCCAGCTTCGATTGTGCATAGCCTTTCCAGACACTGAATCCGCGGCTTAAAGTCGGATCCTCCCAATGAATTCTCCCGATTTTGTGCGCTCCCGAAGACAGCACGATGACCCTGCCCTGTGTGGAGCGTTCCAGATGCCCGAGCAGCAGATTGGTAAGCAGGAAATGGCCCAAATGGTTCACGCCCAGCATCATTTCAAACCCGTCTGCAGTAAGCTCCCGTTTAATCGAAACGACACCGGCATTGTTGATTAGTACATCAAGCCGGTCATAGCTGCGCTTGAATTCTGCTGCAAAGCCCCGGATACTCGCCAGCGATCCCAGATCACAGATCATAAGCCGGATTTCCCGGGAACCGCTTTGCTGGGCCGCTTCCTGAAGCGCCCGTTCTCCCCGCTCTCTGCTGCGGCATACCATGATCACTCTGGCGCCTTGCCGCGCAAGTTCTATTGCCGTAGACAGTCCCATGCCCGAATTGGCGCCCGTAATCATAACAATTCGATCCTTCATGTTCCGTCCTCCTTCCCCTGGATGCTAAGCAGCCGTTAAGTTTGACCGGGAATCTGCATATCCCGGCCAAATTGTATACATACCCTCCAGCGCGCGGGTATATCCTGTGAATGATTCATACAGCTACTCCTTCTTACCCAATCCCTGACGGACCAGCTCCATAAAGTACTCTTTATGTTCCGGGTGGCAGGCAATCAGATAATGCTCCGCACTTCCGCCTTCAAAAGGATTGCCCTCGTAGTCAATCACAATACCGCCAGCTTCCTGTACCAGCAGAATACCCGCGTATAAATCACTGCTCTCTGAATTATACAGGACGATTCCGTCCAAGTCGCCTTTAGCCAGCATGCACCACTGAATAGTCGGCGCCCATAATCTCATCATCCGTCTTACGTTAACATCCAAATAATGACGGAGTTGTACGGCCTTGGCTTCGTTCTGCACAGCATGGCCTTGGATCCAGCCGATTGAGCTTCTCTGAATCTTTTCATTCTTCTTGACTTGGATGCGCACATTGTTGCAGTAAGCCCCTTTTTCCGCCATCGTGACAAACAACCGGTCTACCATCGGCTCATACACGACGCCGAGGACAGGTTTTCCCCTGTACAAAAGCGCCAGAGTTGTGGAATAGAGCGGCATTCCGATCGCGTAATTGTTCGTTCCGTCAAGCGGGTCTACCACCCACACCCAATCGCTCGTTTTCCCGTTGTGACCGGCTTCTTCACTATCTATGACATGATCAGGAAAATGCCTGCTGATTCCATTTACAATAATTTCTTCCGCCAGATGATCCACTTCAGTCACCATATCACCGAAATCATCTTTTACTAAAATGCTGTTTAAATTCTCAAAACGGTTTTTGGCTTCTTGTCCGGCTTGAAGCGCCGTTTGAATGGCCAGTTTCTTGGCCGCACGCAAGATTTCTTCCACCAGCTTTCTCCCCCTTATTACCCTCTCTTTATTTAGCTGAATTCCTTAAAGGAAGCCAGACTTGGCTTCTCTATGAATTCGGTCTATCGTACCACGTACGGAACATTTTTGGAAATCATTGCCTGATCAAAAAGCGAAAATAGCAAAGACACCTATGTAACTCCCCGCGACTGCCAGCACAAGCAGAAGAGACTGATAATACTTCCGGTTTTGAAAACTGATCATGATACCGATAAAAAGAGCAAATAGCGCGAGTAACGCACTAAGGGGTAGAAAACAGATAAACGTCACCATCGCAGCCCCTTCATCTATAGAAGGGAGCCTGGAAACAGAGAACGCTGTTACTTCCACAGCTAGACTGATGATCAAGTAGATGACAAAGTACCGCCAAGATAACGTGATAGGCTGATCGCGAAACCTCATTTTCATCCGATATTCCCCCAGACACTTCCATCCGTATAATTGTGTTAAATATTACCTTATTGCAAGAGTAACACATTCTTTATACTCATGCGTCTCTAAAAAAAACAACACCAAGCAGGATAGCTTGGTGTTGTTTAAACTTCGTTGCACAATTGGAAACGCAAGTTAAGCCGGAATTGCAGGCTTATTTGCGCATCATTTGACTTTGTTCCTTGTTCGGACCATAGATGCCTGGAACCGTCAGATCCGCCTGGCGCATCAGGACGCTCATCTGACCGCGGTGATGAACCTGATGCTGAAGCAGCATCCGCAAGAGAGCAAAAATCGGGATCTCCTGGCCGAACAGCGGCTTAGATTGCTGAAGGGTTTCGTCGGTCCATTGGGTTTGTATCGCCTCAAGCGCGCCATTGCTTGTCCGCTCGTAAGCTTCCGCGATTGCCGAAGCAGACTCGGGCAGATCCTTCTCGCTTCCCGGGCCTTCAAACTGTAAACCAACGGCAGACAGAAGACCATGCATAGTAACTGTCAAATGCCATCCCAGCTCGCCTAACGAGAAGTGATCCGCCGCGATGCTCTGATTCAGTGATTCATCTGTCAGGGCGTTCAGCACGTTCAACGTTATTGCCGCTTCATTCTTCCATTCTTGCTGAAACTCACTCAGATTATTAAACATGGATTCGTTTCCTCCTAATAAGGGTCTGGTTCACTTCTTAAGTATAATACAGATGGGGGGATAACCTCCAACTGGTAAGCATGCTCTCCACTTCCCGCGAACAGCTCAACGTTCCTCCTCTTCCTCTTCACTGATCAGAGTAAGTCCGCAGCCGGGACACACCCTCACTGTGGATGGCACAACCCTGTCGCAGCCGGGGCAGTTCTCATACTCAGGCTCCTCCTCTTGCGTTTCATCATGCCCTGCAGCAGCAGTTACAAGCACATATTTGCCTTGAATCCGGCCGTAGATTTCCGATACCCGAATGCCGTCAACTTCCACAACCTGCAGATCATCTGTATACATCCATTCGATTTCCCCGTCTTCTCCGCACACCGCCGCTACCGGTATTTCTCCGCTTCTTTCGTGGGGGAATAAAGCGCCCCCGATGAAGCTCGGACTTTCTGAATAATAGGCGCCATAACCTGTTCCGAGCAGAAGATATACTTTTCCCGTAACTTTATGTAAGACAACCGTCGCCATGACTGTTTCCCCCTTGCAGCAATTGGTTTAAATATTGTTAAAGCTCTATTCAGCGCATGAGCGAGGGCAGCCAAGGACAGAAGTATCCGGTGTAATAATAATTTGAGATTCCTCCCTCCGCTACCCTCCCATTCCATCTAAATCCTACGTATAGTGTGTAAGTAACACACATTTCTTCTACATACGCCTAAAAAAGGATGAGGTTCCGCAAACAGCTTGCAGAACCTGCATCCTTCTTCCAGTACCGTCCGTTACAGCATTTTGCGAATGGCTTCCCTGCCTGTCATACCCGGCAGGACGCCGAGAGCTTCGGCCGTATGGGTAACGGATTCCAGAGGGGCGTCAAGCAGTTCGCCGATGGTTCTGACTCCAGTCGCTCTTGCCGCGATAATGTTACGGTCACTCAAACGTTCATTCAATAAACCGACATCCAGTGCTCCGCACATGATATACCCTTTATCTGTCGTAACTACCAGGAGTGTTGTTTTTGGTAATTTGACTTCAATAGCTACGACGGTCCGTCCGTCCAGTTCGATGGGTTCCACTCTCATCATGATCGCCACATCTCCTCGCTTGGAATCACTAGGCAGTATATGCCCGGGCGTATGAATCTGTGCGCGAATACATCTATAACTAAAGACCTAATCATGATATAGTTAGAAAAGACTAGAAATCGTATGTCGGAGGTCGCATGCCAAACAACAAGAACCAATCATCGAAACAGGGCCATCTCTTCACCGTGAATATACTGATTGAGGAAGAAACGAATGGACTTGCTCTGCAAAGCCTGCTTCAGACGTTGAATAACGCCCAGTTCAAAGACTATCGCATCATCGAGGGGATTCAACTCGGCAAGCTGATTGAGTTAAACGAACCTTCCGGCAGCAAGGAAGGCTCAGGTGCTGCATCACTACCTGCAGCAGCAAGCTTTAACTCAACGGAGACCAAGGATTCTATTTCTGTCCCGGAGGCCGGAGCTAACCCAGTTCAAGCTTCTAAACCCGCTCAAGCCAGCTCATCTGATCCGCTTACATCCAATTACGAGACACTGGAGGAGAACCTGCGGAGAATCATTAAAGCTAACACTTTAATCCGTTTGTCCGTAGTTAAAGGCGCAGGAATTCGACTCAGCCTGCCTTGCCGGGTTCTCAACTTTGATGAAGAGAGCGGGAATGTATCGGTATATCACGTCGATGAGAAAAAGGTCTACTTGTTCAAATTGAACGAGATCGATAATATGTCCGTTCATTGAGCGGACCCCCATATCTAAAGCCCGGATCACCGGATCCGGGCTTTTTGCTGTGCACCTGCGCTATAGAGCTAGCTTCTGCCGCCATGCTAAGCTTCGACATGCTGACTCGCCCGGCATGTAATTCTTCCCAGGAGCGTCCCCATCTTCTCTGCATTCAGCGGAGGACTAAACCAATACCCTTGTACTTCATGGCATTGGTTGCGGTGGAGAAAGGACAGCTGTTCTTCTGTCTCTACCCCTTCGGCAATTACTTTCAGATTCAAATGGCGGGTAATCGAGATGATCGTCGCCACAATAGCAGCGTCACTCGGATCGTCCATAATATCTCGGACGAAAGAACGGTCGATTTTCAGCCGGTCGACCGGGAATTTTTTGAGATAAGAAAGCGAGCTGTAGCCTGTTCCGAAATCATCAATGCTCACCTGCACGCCCAACTGCTTCAGCTCGACCAGGGAAGCAATCGCATGCTCCACATCCATGGTCATCCCTTCTGTAATCTCCAGCTCGAGGTATTCCGGAGCGAGGCCGGTATGCCGAAGCACCTCATTCACTTTGTTCTTGAGGTTATGCTGCAGAAACTGCCTGGAGGAGAGGTTAACCGATACGGGTACTTTCGGAAGCCCGGCGTCCTGCCAAGCTTTATTCTGCTGACACGCCTCAAGCAGCACCCATTCCGATATGGCGACAATCAGGCCGGATTGTTCTGCGTACGGAATAAAATCTCCGGGTGGAATACTGCCCTTCATCGGATGGTTCCAGCGAATGAGGGCCTCCATTCCAATGATCTTCCCGCTCTCAATTTCTACCTGAGGCTGATAATGCAGCACGAATTCATGGCCCGCAATCGCACGCCGCAGATCATTCTCAAGCTGGAGCTTCTGCAGAGCGAGGGATCTCATCTCGGAGCTAAAGAGCACAATATCGCTCTTGCCGTTCTCCTTGGCTCTTGTGACGGCCATGTTGGCCTGCTTCATCAGCGTGTCCGCATCTTCACTCTCTCGGGAGAGCAGGGAAATGCCAACGCTTGCCGTCACATGCAGTTCAACCTGATCAAGTATGAAGGGCTGCTCCAGAACAGCCTGAAGCTGACCGGCCAGCAGCATCGCCTGTTCCCGTCCTTCAATTTGTGTATAGAAAAAGGCAAATTCATCGCCCTCGGTTCTGGCTATAAAATCATTGTCGGAAATGCACCGGGTGAAGCGTTCCCCTACTTGCAGAAGCAGCATATCGCCATAGTCATAACCGAAACAGTCATTAAACAGCTTGAAGCCGTCAATATCCACATACAGCACGGCTACACACTGGTGATGAATTTCGGCTAACCGGAGCGCCCCGGTCAGCTGGTCCCGGAAAAGCCGTCTGTTCGGCAGACCCGTCATGTCATCATAGTAAGCCATATGCCTGAATTGTTCATCCGCACGCTTGCGTTCCGTAATATCCTGGAACATAAACAGAAAGCGGTCCTTGTTCCCCTGATCGTCAAGAGGTACGGCCGTAGTGGTCAAATCAACCCGGTAGCCGCTGCGGTGCAGGACGGACGTATCGAACACTTGCGGAGTGCCCAGCTTCATCATCGTGTAACGCTTTCTGAGGGATGCCTGTTGTTCCTCCGAAATAAAGCTGTCGAATGTCGTCCCGATAAGCTGATTCGTCGGAACACCCAGCAAACGTTCCAGTGTCCGGCTGACACGCTGGAAACGCCCTGCATCGTCCGTCAACCCGACCGGGCTCGGACTGTGATCGAACAAACTATCCAGGATATCGGACGACGGCTGCCTATTCTCTGCCGAGCTATCCTCCGGGAGTGCCGTACCCGTATCCTTAGCAGAGCGATAAGCTGGAACAGTTGCCTGCATCCGGCGCTTATTGATCTGCTGCAGAGCCAGTGCCAGCACCAGGGATGCTGCCAGACATATCCAGACCGCGTAAGCTTCCAGCAGCAGGCTGCCTGCAATGACGATGAACGCATAGCCGCCTAATAAGACTGGTATCATAACCGCACCGCCCCTTTTGTTCGAGTTGTCCTTTTTAAGGGCAGCCTGACACGTACCGTTGTACCTTCCCCCGTCACACTTTCAATTTCAATCGTCCCCTTGTGTTCCTCTGTAATTTGGCGGCTTACCATCATTCCCAAGCCCGTTCCCTGATCTTTAGTCGAATAAAAAGGCTCACCGATCCGCATGAGCTCCTCTGGAGAAATGCCGCATCCTTGGTCTCTAATCTCAACATATATGCTTTCACGGGTATCCTGATGCAGGTTAATCTCAATTTGTCCGCCACCCGGCATAGATTCAACCGCATTTTTAAGCAAATTAATGAAAAGCTGCTTCAATTGATTCTCAGCACCCATCATATCTGACAGGCTGTTTTGGGCAATAATCACGAATTGTACGTTATTCAGGGCCGCCTCCGGCTCTAAAAGCGTCACTACATGCCGGATCATGAGCTGGGGATCTAGCCGTTTGAATTCCGAGGTCCTGGGTTTAGCCAGCATGAGCAGCTCTGTAATAATCAGATCAATCCGGTTCAGCTCGGACATCATAATTTCATAATAAGTCTCTTTAGCTACCGCGCCGGACTGCAGAAATTGCGTAAACCCTTTGAGCGCTGTCAAAGGATTACGGATTTCATGCGCCACACCCGCCGCCAACTGGCCCACAGCCGACAACTTCTCGGAGGTGCGCAGCATTTCTTCGGCTTTCTTGCGCCCGCTCAAGTCCTTGGCAATCGCATAAATGCCCTCCACAGTTTGGCCCACTACAATCGGCAGAGTACGGACTTCCATAGTCGCCCACCCGCCAGCTTTGCGTGAAAAAGACAGTTCTGCGGTAGAAGAACGGCCAGCCATAGCTTCTTCGAACAATTTCCATGCTGCCTGCTTATCTTGAGGGAGGATAAAAGGGAGGATATAGACGCCGCGGAGATCAAGGGGATCATAACCGGTGAAACGGATCATGGCTAAGTTTGAGCTGACAATGCGGCCTTTCAAATCAAGAATGCAAATCGTATCCGGATTATGCTGGAATAAAGACCAGACTTCAAGACGGCTGCGCTTCATGTTCTTCTCGAGCAGCTTGCGGTAAGTCCAGTCCTGAAGCTGGACGTAGAAACGTACTTCTCCATCGCCCGTGCGGAAAGAAGAGATTCTAAGCAGGCCCCACCGGGGTTCTCCGGTCCTGCTTGTATAAGATTTCTCGATCTGGCGTGAGTTTGCGGCACTAGGACCGGATGCGTCGGCGAGAAACCGCAGATCTTCGGAAGAAACCAGCAGATCTTCCGCATTGGCCGAGAGCAGCTCCTCCGGCTTGTAACCGAGCAGCTCGCACAGCGAGTGATTAACCCGCAGGAACCTTCCCTCCCGGCTGACAACCGCCAAACCGATTAAAGCGTGATGGAACGCGTGAGCGAACATAGGGTCCGATTCATTCAGTCCCTCATTATCCTCTTTTAAGGTGAATGACGCCAGCATAGATATTCCTTTCCACCAGAAGGATGAATTCAGGTATGCAGTCCGTTTCCTATCCGATTCATGGTTTTACCGATAGGCCAATTCCTGTAAATGGATACTTTCTACACAATCCTGCAAAATTCCTGCTTTTATGACGAAAGACGCATAAAGAAAGAGCCGGTGAGAACCGGCTCTTACTTCTTTGAGGCTGCGACAGCGAGCATAGTCCAGCCAAACAGGAACGCAACTCCGCCCAGCGGTGTCACCGCGCCCAGAACCTTGATACCTGTCAAACTGAGAACATAGAGGCTTCCAGAGAACAGAATGATGCCGATCAAGATCGCCCAGCCTGCAATCTTTACAAGTCCGGGACTCTTCGGCAATCGGTCAGCCAGCAAAGCTACAACAATCAGACCCAGAGCATGCATCATGTGATATTGAATGCCGGTCTGATAAACCTCAAGCATATCGGCCGAAATGCGTTCCTCCAGAATATGTGCGCCAAAAGCACCCAGCGCTACGGAAAGAAACGCGTTGATGCTTCCCAGCATCAGAAACAAACGCATCATAGTCGAATTCTCCTTTTATACGCAGCGGTAATCTCACTTCCTTCATGATAGCTCATTCACAAGGAAGAATCCATTACCGTCAAGGAATGTTCAGAGTCTTGACTAGGAGGGCCTAACTTTGCGCCACATCACATCCATCCGGAGATTGCAGACGATGCCACTCTGCAGCGTCTGGCTGCAGGCGCATCTTATACACGCTCCCGAAGAACCCTCCGCTCACCGGTTGGCTTAGCCTCCCGGACCTTCCGTCTGCAGGTTCTTACTCGGTCTCGCCTACATCGTGCTGCCCGAGGATCAGCACCTGAGGCTCCAGATAGACACGTGTCGTGGACGGCTCGTTCAGCATGTCGACTTCAATGTCGACGATTTTGGAGCGGGCCGGCTCGATTCCCTCCCGGCTGTCATATACGATCTCGAACTTCTTCAAGCCCAGCGAGTGAGTCACGACCGTAGCGCCTACGGATAGAGCCGCGCCCGCCACCTCGCCGTGATTAAATAACTGCTCCGACATCGCCTCATTATTCATATCGACAATCTTAACCCATTGGCAAACTGTACAGCGCATATCCAATTCCTCTCCTTTAAACCCTTGATATCGTCCAAAATTCGACAAAACCTATCCTAATTCCTTCACAGATCATTCTTGTTGTGACATGCTTCCTCGAGCCGGGAAATTCACATCCTTTTCTGATAAAAAAAATCTCCCCGCCGCTGCTATTTAGAGCAGTTGACAGGGAGATTCATTCAGATGGACCGTTGCGCCTGCTGGCGACTCATCCATTGTTTATTTGCCTTCATTGCTTATTTGGTTGAGGCGGTAGCCGCTTCCTTCTGATCATCGGGAATCTCCACATGTTTCACTTCTCTATGCGGTTCAACCTTCCTGATGAAGAACGCCAGCACCAAGGCCACTACAGACATCCAGGTTGCCACGACGAAAGAAAAGTTAATGCCGTGGATGGCTGCCTGCTGGCCAATCTCGGCCATTTTGGCCTGATTGGCCGGATCCGCCGGATTGATTTGTGCGGCCATCGCCAGTTCTTTACCCTTAGTAGCCGCCGTGTTAGTCATGATCGAAACCAGCAGCGCGGTACCGATAGCGCCTGCTACGTTACGAAGCGTCTGCGACATAGCGGAGCCGTGGGCATTAAGACGCTGCGGAAGCTGGTTCATACCGGCCGTCTGAATCGGCATCATCAGCATCGACATCCCGAAGCTCCGGACGGTATACAGAATGATGAGGGACGTAAAGGTCGTCTCCGCTGTAAGCTTACTGAATTCAAAGGTGGTGACTACTGTAATCAGCAAACCGATCACGGATAGCCAGCGCGCACCGATTTTATCGAAGATCATTCCCGTAATCGGCGACATAATCCCCATCAGGATAGCACCCGGGAGAAGCAAAAGCCCGGATTCCATTGGCGTAAAGCCGCGGATTCTTTGCAGATAAAGCGGCAGAAGAATCATGCCGGAGAACAAGGCCATCGTAATAATGACATTAATAACTGTCGTGAGGGAATACATATTGAATTTAAAGACCCGGAATTCCAGAAGCGGTTTCTCGATAACCAGTTGACGCCAGACAAACAGAATCAGAGAAACTGCGCCTACCGCCAGACAGGTGAGGACAACCGTACTGGTCCATCCGTCTTTACCTGCATCACTGAAGCCGTACAGAATACCGCCAAAGCCCAGCGTAGACAAGATGACGCCAAGAACGTCCAGACGCGGTTTGGATGTCTTGGTTACATTTTTGAGCGAGAAAGCGCCAAAGATAAGAGCAAACACCGACAACGGAATAATAATGTAGAACAAAGCTCTCCAGGAGTAGTGTTCCATAATCCAGCCGGATAAAGTCGGGCCGATAGCCGGAGCGAAAATCATCGCCACACCCATCATGCCCATCGCTTTACCGCGCTCTTCAATCGGGAAAATCGTCAGGAATACAATGGACATCAGCGGCATCAGAACCCCTGCTCCTGCGGCCTGTACAAGCCGTCCTACCAGCACCAGCTCAAATCCGGGAGCAAAACCGCTAATCATCGTTCCCAGTGTGAACAGGCCTACCGCCGACAGAAACAGCTTCCTTGTTGAAAAACGTTCAATCAGGAATGCACTAATCGGTACGAGTACACCACTGACGAGCATGTAACCGTTGGATAGCCACTGAATCGTATTCTCGCTGACGTTCAGGTCCACCATCATACCCGGCAGCGCCACGTTGAGGAAGGTTTGGCTCAAGAGGGCGACGAAGGCCCCGATCAGGAGAGAGGCCACAATAGGGCCTCTCCTTAAATTTTGTATAGCTTCACTCATGGTCGTTATCATCTCTCACTCTCTGTAGAATGTTTATAATTTGTTCATTAATCCGAAATAACTGCTGCTGATCTTCCTCAGACAAAGCCAGCAGAGGTGTCATCTTCACCAAATGTTCTGCTTTGACTTGCTGCCAGATCATGGCCCCTTTCTCGCTTAAATTAAGAGATAGGCTGCGCCGATCCGCGTGCAGCCGCTGGCGCGTCACCAAACCTGCTTTAACCATCCTTTCCACGATCCCGCTTGTTGTACTTCTCCCAAGTTGGATACATTCGGAGAGTTCGCTCAAACCTATATCTGGATGATCCTTCAATGCCCTCAGCACAATTAATTGAACCCGTGTCAGCCCATGAATTTGCGCGGTTTTAGCCAGGACATGATAGAAAGCGTGATTTACTTCCCGGTAAGACTTAAAAATCTGGTGAATTCGCTGCTGCTCATTCATCCGTTCATTCACTCATTTACTCCTGCCCTTCATGACGAAAGATATGTTCATAGCCAAATAATTCGGATACGAAATATTTTAGTGTTTAAACAGTCAGAAGTCAACAATCACTCTATAAGTTATTTACTGCAGAATTACCAACAAAGCACCGTTTTAAAAGCTTTTTCTCTAGTATTCGAATATTTCTGAAAAAAATTACTAAACAAAGAAAAACCCTCCTGTAGGCTTAAGGAAGGAAACCCGTCTAAGAAGAGTACGATAAGGGGGCCGCATGATTGCGTACAGTATCTGAATGGAGAAACACCTGCCTGTTCATCCAGCCGCCGTCTGCACAATAACATGACCGTTCCAATAATCCGCAGCCGTGTAAGCGGCAGAATAGCGGGTCCGATCATGTGGCGGCCTTGCACATAAATGAACGTAAAAGAACCGAAATCGGTTGTCCGTTCCGGTTTCCACTACCAACCGATCTTCTTCCTACCGAGTCTTTCACCCCTTTTTAATAGTCTCGTACAAAAGCCGCCATCTTTTCATAGAACAAACCATATGATGATCTCAGAAAGGAGGTGGTCACTATGGCAGTTATCTTATCCACAGGTACAATCAATAGAACTCGTTCCACAAGAGCGGCGCATTTGGAAATTCTCAACCTCAACTTCAGTTCAAGAACGGTACGGGTACAAGTTATTGACTGGGATCGCCGTGTATCCTTGTTCAATCAGCTCGTCACAATCAGTGCCAATCAGAACCGGTTCGTAACCGTTAGTCTGGCGGGTGTATCCTTCCACTACGAGATCCGTGTCACAGTTCCTTCTACTCGTAATCTGATTGTGAACACATTCGCAATAGATAACGATACGTTCACGGTTGAAAACAACAATGTCCTGCAGGAGCAGCTGGTCCGTGTCTTCTCGCCGCTTCCGGGCGTGAGCAGAACCATCAAAGCAAAATCAATCCAAGGCGTTAAAAAGCTTCCAAAACCGAAGAAATAATTTGGTAAAGCTTAATTTGCAGCAAACAACAAAAGCGGGTGTCTTCATCTAATGAGGACATCCGCTTTTAACGTATTTTTAAATTCCTATTTTCCGGTAAATAGAACGTATGAACATGTAATAAGTATCTCAGCACTATCGGACACTTAAAGATAGATTAATCTCATGTGACGGAATTCTGCCATAAAATTATCGAATAAGCGCTTGTAACATTCTTACTCGCTTGAACTTGGTAAGATTAGAGAGTAAGCTAATTTAAAGGAATAAAATACTATAAAAGGATGCGATTCCGATGAAGCTAAACCATCTCAATCTCACGGTAAACGATGTTCATGCAGCCCGGGAGTTCCTGGAGAAGTATTTCGATCTGCAAACCCGGCATACACGCGGTAATTCATTCGCTGTACTCTTCGACGATGACGAGTTGGTGCTCACCTTGATGAAAGGTAATCAAGTAAACTACCCGAAGACCTTTCATATCGGCTTCATCCAGGAAACCGAAGAGCGGGTGAACGAGATCAATCAACGATTGAAGGATGACGGCTATGATGTGGAGCCTCCGCAAAGAGCGCATGGCTGGACCTTCTATATCGAAGCTCCCGGCGGATTTACCGTTGAAGTTCTTTGTTGAAGTTCATATGAGGCACCTGCAGCGGAAAACGAATGACTGCTTCGCTATAACTCAGCATCGCTCAGATTCCTTGGCTTCTACTATTAGCGATGATTCGCCTTTTCTACTGACATATACTCCGTTACATAATATTTTCAAGAAAATAATCTCCAGACAAACAAAAGAAGGTACAGCTTGGCTGCTTCTTCTTTGTTTATCTCGTCCGGTAAGCGCCGCTGTTAATTACGCATAATACCCGCCCTGAGCCGGATACTCCCCGTGCTCCGCATAATAATTGCGGATTTTGCGAAAAGCTCGATAGGCCATAAACTCGCTCTTCGTAGCAGAGGGCAGCAAACGCACAACCTCGCTCATGGGCGTATCTCCCGCAATCTCACCTGTCATCAGTTTGTACACATCAACTTCGAACAGTCCGTCCATTTCTTTCAGACATTCGCCATATTGATAAGTAGCCAGCGTGCCGCATACTTTAATCAGTTTGAATTCAATGCATATAGCCATTCAGAACCTCCCTCTCCAAGTTCCATCACTCCTTGTATTATAACGATTATAAAAAATATAGGCGTACCTGTCCCTTGAAGATTAACAAGAAACCCGCCAATCTCCATAGAGATCCGGCGGGTTTCTTGTTACAAACTAAACGGTATGGCTTCCTACCTTACATCTGGTCCCATTGGTTCCAGTTGATCTTCAGCATACGATCCATCACATAAGTAGTCGTATAGCGGTAAGTATTGGCACCGGACTCCAGCAGAACGAACAGCTCGTTACCGATAGGGACGATGCTTTCGGACATCGGGACAATCGTCAGCTTGCTGTTGGTCGCCTTAGCGGACTGCCCGTCAAGGAACCAGAGCGGAACACTCGTCGTGCCTACCGTACCTGTTGCATGAGCAGGCTCTTGCAGCGGGTTATTGTAACGATAGAGCGCACTGTCATTGTTGCGTCCGTAGGACTGACTTAGCACAATGGAATTCTGCATGAATGAAATCCCCTGGACCTTATCGGTCGTGGACAAGAGGTAGTCCGGCACCGCAGGCGTTGCGGCATCTCCGTTCCATTTCTCGCTGCGGAACGTGTCTGTTACAGGGTCCAGTCTGAAGCCTGCCGTCCAGGCATACTGCTGTACGCCGTCACGGTTAGTGATATGATGACTCGGATCGGTCGGGTAGCTCTTGCTTTCGTAGAATTCACCTACCCAAAGGACGCCATCGGCAAAGGAATTGTAAGAAGCCTTCACAGGAAGAGGCACACGTCCGGCAAAACGAACTTCCGAATTGTCCTGTGCATTAATCAGGTCCGCCAATCTAACCTGGAATACGTTCTTGCCGGAAGCGATCCACGCGTTATCCCGGCTTACGGATATCCCCCCGGCATGTCCGACGTACGGAGTGCCGTCTTCGTTGTACAGATGGACTGTCTTAACCAGCTGTCCTGTCGTGTTGTCTACGATAGACAGCGGGCCCGGTCGGCCATCTTCCATATAGGAGACGGTAAGAATCCAGTTATTCGCCGCATAGTAACCGATTCCTTGCGGAACTGCATCCTGTGCCAGTCCCGGAATAACCGGGCCGTCTGAGGAAATGTTCCACAAAGCCTGGTACTTGCTGCTTTCCGGATTAACCGATCTCTCGGATTGAGTAATCTGCTGATGAGACGGCGTCACCGACACCGCGGCAGAACGAGCGGATTCGTTGTCCGACGTATCCACTGCGCTGACTTCAAACGTAACCGGAACGTTACCTGTCAGCAGTGACGCGGTAAACTGGGTTTGAGCGGCCGGAACGGTGTACTCCAGGCTGCCGTTCTTATAGATGTTGTACTGCAGCACATCGGATTCCGGATTCGCAGCCCAGGTTAGAGCCGCTTCCCCACCGCCGGCTGCTGCCGTTAAGCCTGCCGGTGCTTGAGGCGCAAGCTGGTCCAGCTTAGGCTTCGCAGGCGCTTGTCCGGGATCAATTCTGCCCGGAGTCGGCTCCTGGCTTCCCGCAATCTTCTGCATAGCGGTCCCGCCCGATGCCGGGTAGCGGTATGTAATCGTTTTACCTTCTTTTACATCCGTTGCCGTGTAAGAAGCCGTAACCGCATTGGTCCCGTCCGGATTTATAATCGTCACGGTCTGGGTACCGCTGTTCGTAAAACCGCCGACATCCTCCATGACATAAAGACGATTGTCCGGTACATGCTTGCTTGCATAGGAGAGGAAGTAATAGCTGTTAAAAGCGTCTTTGCCCAGCGGGCTGATTTCGCCTCTCCGGGTCCAGACTACACCTGTTTCCCACGGCCCGAGCTTGTAAGAATCGGTGATTTTGGATGACCAGCTGCCGGCTTTAATCGCATAATTCTTCAGATCGACGGTAGCCGAGCTGTTGTTGTACACTTCTACATACTCAAAAGCGTCGTAGCCTGCAAAGTTGCTCGTATCCGGGATCAGCTCCGTAATTAACAGCTGCGGGATAGCCGTAGTCGTTACCGCCGCTTCCGCCGTTTTGGGCGTGACAAGCAGGAGGGGAGTTGCTGCCAGGACCAAGGATAAGGCACCCACCATCTGTTTTCTCAAAAGTTTACGCATTCTAACATCCTCCTCTAGTGTGTTTATCTATGAAAAACGGTAAACCAGGCAAGCAGTACCTTTCCCGCATGGGATAACCGTTATTTCCCAATTCATCCAGATAATATGTAAGCGTTTACAAAATATTAATAAACGATTATCGCCGAAAAACTTTATTAGTTTATCCGCTTTATCCGGAATTTTCCGTTCAAAAAAACTACAACTGCCTTGCATTCGTTCAACCTTCTCCTATTGAGTTGCCAAATTATCAACCCATTACGTTCACCCCCTTACCTGATAGCGATCCTCCCAAAACCGTCCCCTGCCTTCCCTGTCCATCTTGTTGTCCTGGCCGGGCATCGAAATAAGCTTGCAATCCAATTGCCTCCTGACGGAAGACTCTACCGGTTAGCATCCTGCCATTTCCATAATTCCTTGCTGGACGTTGAAATGCCGATGACACCGCTTTTAAGAGCTTCATTGAAATCTTCCAGGTCTGTCATCAGTCCCCCTGCAATGACGGGAACATCCACTTCGGAACGGATCCGCTTCATAATGCGCGAGCATACCATGCCCGGCAGAACTTCAATCGCGTCCGGCTGTGAGCTTTTGGTCATACGAATCCCGTTATCCAGCGACACTGAATCAAAAACAAATAACCGCTGAACGGTGATAAGACCGTACTTTTTACCCTCTGCAATAATATTGTTCTTGGTCGTTACGATCCCGTCAATCCCGATTTTCTCCGCCATATAAGCGACTCCGGCCTTGTCCTTGCCGATCCCGTCAATCAAATCAAAATGGACAAAGGATAGCTTGCCGGCTTCTCTAATTTTCTCGACAATGGACTCGATCATGAAAATATCGGATTTAAGAATAAACACAATGTTGGAGGAGGTCTGCAAAAGGGCAGGCAGCTCCTCCGCATTCATCAAACTGGTAATCACGGGTTTCTTTTTCAGGCAATAAGCCACTCTCTGTGCACGTTCCGATACTTCTTTCATTTCTGATCACCTCATCGTTGATTAAACATCTCCAGGTCTCCGGTCCAATCAAACGGTCAGTCAGTTATTCCGGTAACTAGCTCATTTACTTGGAAGAAACGCTCTCTCTAAGGATAGCATGAACGGACGGAACTACGTAAGTAGGGGTTACATCCGATGCAGCCAAGTCTTCTTCCTGTGTTATTCCAGACAGCACCAGAGCTGTGCTCATTCCTGCCAGTGCGCCCATACGGATATCTGTCTCTAGACGGTCGCCTGACATCAGACAATCTTTCGCTTCCAGCTGCAAAATATCAAGAGCGGCCATAATTGTCATCACGGAAGGCTTGCCCATAATGGTCTCGATTTTCTTGCCCGTCACGCCTTCGATAGCTCCCATCATGCCTGCGCAATCCGGCACATCGCCGCCTGGCATCGGACAGGTTCTATCCGGGTGGGTAGCGATTACTTCGGCACCGTGCTTAATAGCCTGGTAGGCGAAATCCAGATGTCTGTAATGGAACTCACGATCCCAAGATACGACGATAATATCGGTCTCTTGAGGGGTCGTTGCAAACTTGATGCCGTTATCCAGGAACTCTTCCTTCAGCACAGGCTCCCCGATTACATAAACCTTCTTGTCCGCATAGTTCTTCTGAAGATAATGAATGGTGACAAGGGCCGGATTGAGCATATGTTCCATGCCGATCTGGATCCCGAATTTATTTAATTTCTTCACGTAGCTCTCGCGTGAGTCAATCGTTTTGTTTGTAAGGAAAAGAAGCTTCTTGCCCTGCGCCTGCAGATGCTGGATGGTCTCTACGGCACCTTCGATGGCGTGATCGCCCAAATAAATCGTTCCATCCAAATCGAAAATATAACCTGCGTATTGTTCCACTTCTGTCTCTCCCTTTATCTGTTTAATCGATCGAAATTACGGCCATGTCCTGCCCCAGCGTCAACTTGGAAGAAACACTTACAGGCAGCTGCGCCATAACGGCTTCGTAAGGCTCTCCGTCAGACAGATGAACCAGTATTCCTTGACCGACCCCGCTCCAATCATAGTAATCCGCAATTTCGGATAATGTACTGTGCGTCCGCAACCCTTGTTCAGCCGTGGTTGCTTCATGTACAAGCACATCGATAGGTCCCATCCCCCTGATCAGCGGATTAGGAGTCGTATCTGCGGAATAGACCAGCACTTTCTCCCCGCAGACCGCCCGGATTCCTACCGTAGGAACTCCGTGCAAGCTCGGGAAAACGGAAAGCGATACATCTCCTTCCTCCCACACGGTTGAAGCCGTTTGCCAATCGAAGGCATGAATCCGTATCTCAAAAGCGACCGGCCACTCCCCCGTTCTCATCAGGCTCAGCCAGCTCTCCAGCCACTGCTTCTCTGTGGCCTCGCAATAAATATCAAATGGTTCTGTACGCTTATCAATCCACATCCCCCAGAGCAAAGAAGGCAGACCGTAAATATGGTCGGTGTGAAAATGCGTGAACAGCACTCTTTTGACATCATGTGTGGATAGGTTTAATTTCTTCAGCTTGCCCAGAGGATTGCCGCCGATGTCAATCAGCGTACTCCCGCTTGCTTCACGGAGAAGTAAGTACGTGTTGTCCCTTTCTTGTCCCGAAGCGGCGCAAGCCGTCCCCAACAATATAAGATCCATCTGTTCCCCCTACTGGATGCCCCGATACATAGAGCTGCTCACGGCTAGTTTGACCCTGCCCAAATGTACCAGGCAAGCAATGGCTGAGCGCCAAGAGTGGCCGCCGCTACCGTCCTGCACTGCACAGGCCCTTGGCGATCGGGGCCATTCGACCTTCACGCGGTGAACGATGCAGACGGGACTCCGTAAGTGCGTAACAACGGACAGCCACAAAATTAAGCTCTGATACAGGTTCTTAAGTCGTGAAAAAGGCGGACGATTGTGGCACATAAGCCTTTATTTATCGCCTAAAATAAGGCAAAAATAAAAGAAGCCTCCAGCATAAAACACTTCCTCGAAAGGAAGGGTATGCGGAGGCTTCTCATCATCTCTAGCCAACATCACGTACTTATTGAATTTGACTCTATCTTACACGGAAGTGCTTCCATTGGCAAGGTTTTTTTACCAGTTTGTGACCTAATTCATTGCTATTTTATTTAGAACCGTATTTTGAAAGAACTTCTTTCTTTAAGGAGTTGAATGTTTCTATTTCATGACCTACATAATCAAGCTTTTCGAATTCTTGCAAGGTATAACTCGAAGTTTTATAATCCGTTACTTTTACTTCTTGTTTTATATTTAAGTCAAATTTACCTTGATACACTCCTTCAACTGCATAAGTGCCTGTCGGTGCCTTGGATAAGAAAAGCATATACTTTCCACTCATATTCATTATCTTATAGCCCTCAATATTTACATACAAGCCGTCTTTCATATACCCGGGTTCATAGACGGTAATTTCATTCCCCTCTTTAAGATCTCCCTTATAAGAACGGTTAACTTTTACTTGTACCTTATTAGCCGCATCAATCTTATGACCATTCTGAAAGAATTCCTCAACTGTACCGGGAGATATCACATTAGCTTCGATAATAACATCAGCGAATGACTCGAGTTCTTGGAGATTATTAAATACTTTATGGTCTGCTTGAGCGGTTGATAATAGCACTCCTTCTTGGGCCGACTCATTAGCTTGCTTAGCGGGTCTAATATATTGGTTACCGGCTAACGCAGCGCTTCCAACTATAACAATTCCAAGAATCGTCATATATATCCTTTTGTTTAACATGAATATCCACCTTCTCCTATAATTCATAGTTTTTAACGTTGAAAACAAGATAATGTTTCAAATACCAATTAATATTTCCACTTAACATTTTGTTTTTCTGCCCAAGTAGGATAATGAGAACCGCAATAGGATAATTTTGAAGGAAGACCAGCATCAGACAATGTAAATGAGAGTCCTGCTTTATCATACCTCTATTTCGAACCTTTCTTTTAACGGGAGATATTAAGAGGAAATCTGTTAGCCGGAGGCATATAATAGAAGGGAGGTGATGGACATGTTTACTCCAGAAGAAAAAGATGCCGTTTATAAAGTCATTTATACCCGAAGAGACGTCCGAACTTTCCGCTCCGATCCGATTCCGGATGACACCGTCATGAATCTGTTAAGCGCAGCACACCATGCGCCATCAGTCGGCTTTATGCAGCCGTGGAATTTCGTCCTCGTCACATCGGACGATGTCAAACAGCGCCTGGCATGGGCCGCGGACAAAGAACGGAGAGCACTTGCCATTCACTATGAAGGAGAGCGTCAGGACCAGTTCCTGGAACTCAAAATTCAAGGCATTAAGCAGGCGCCTCTCACGATTTGTATCACCTGCGATCCTACCCGGGGCGGATCGCACGTCTTGGGGCGCAACTCGATCCCGGAAACCGATATGTTGTCGGTCGCCTGTGCAATCCAGAATTTATGGCTGGCTGCGTGCGCTGAAGGATTGGCCGCCGGCTGGGTGAGCTTTTACAAGAAAAATGATGTAAGAGATATCCTGGAAATCCCTCCGCACATCGATCCCATTGCCTTAATCTCCATCGGTTATACGGACCAGTATCCGGACAAACCCATTCTGGAGTCTACCGGCTGGGAGAAGCGCCGGACAATGGATGATCTCATCTACCACGAAAAGTGGGGACAATCTTAATAGAAAAACAGGGCCCTCCTCAAGTCATCAAGCTGACTTAGGGAGGGTCCTGTTGTTGTATGTACATGACTAACGCGCGATGAATATGCTCATTAAGCTCCGGTACGCTGTATTACAGCGGGCAGCTGAGACGAGCGGTCTCTTCTGCGAAAGGTCTATGAACAGAACGAGACGCTCACTTTTTATCAGAAGGATACAAGGAACATCTCGATCCAGCTCGGGTGATGCTTAAAGTATAAACTCTATCAGATTGTCGGTGCTCCCCCTTTTCTGGCCTTTGATCTCTTAAACAGATAGGAATACAATTTGATATATTGTCCAACCAATATTGCATTTAGTATGGTACCTTCGCGAATAAACATAATCTTATGCAAGAAAAACAATCCGATGCATGCCGCCAAAAGAAGCAAGGAACAATCAAAAATCGTTTTAATGTTCCCCCATTTTTTTCCCGTTCTTTTAAATACCGTATTCACGAACATATCAATAGGCATAAGCACCAGGTTAGCTTGAATCATCAGAAATAAACCAAAGGCTAGAGCTGCATCTCCGAATACAAGTAGCATTAATTTGGCAAAATAAACATCCAGTTGTATGAAACTGGTCAGTTGTAGATTAAAATCCAAAAAGAAAGCCAAGGCCAAAGCAGGAATTAATGAAGCAAAGTTTTTTAATTTAAAATCTTTTGGCAATACTAAATAAGTTAACAACAACATAATAAGTTCCAGAATGAAATTATAAGTCCCCTGGGACAATTCAGGATGAATCACCGTCATAACCCTGGTAAGACTGCTTTGAGGCGAAATTCCAATACCTGCTCTTATTGCCAAACTAACACCAAAAGTCAAAATATAAATTCCAATTAAGTACATGGCCCATCGCTTTGTTAAGGTACTGTTACTTTGCAGTTCGTTGGTAACCGTATTATTTTGCATATACCATCCCTCTTTCTAGATAAAATTTGTAGAACTTAAACTCCTCTTTTAAACGTAAGCGCTTACACATTAACAAAACGTTACTTTCTTCCATGAACATTCTTGGATTCCATTGGCGCGGATATATGCTTCACGTAAATTTCCGGCTTGATCTAAATGAAGGATGGGCTGACTTGACTAAAGTGGCTCCTTTCTTGGTGGGTGATGTTCTCGTCAAACATCATCCCATCCAAAATTTGAAGCACATTTACTAAAAGGAATTTCGTTCAAAACGTCTCGTACTATTATTCCATGAAACGGAAACGGTGCAGAGAAATAAACAGGCTTAAAAGCTTATTAACAACAGGCTCACCCTCGTTGCGGTTACCCAAATCCTCCAGGGCAGCATCAATTGCTGCAGCGCTAGACGTTAATTCATCTACGCTCATATTCGCCATCACACCGTAAATTTCAAGCGGCATCACACTTTTATTCGTTTGGTTTTCCGTTACAATACATGCTCCTGAATACTGATCCACTTCTTTTGCGCAGTAGCACATCTCTTCACTTTCCTGTCCGACTACGACGAAATAGGGGGTTGGAGCAGGCCAAAAAGTGGCTACAGCACCTCGCTCTATAGAAACACCTTTAAATAAACCATTCATTACATGTCGTTTTCCTTCTGAATAACGCTGAATAACAGACAGACGGCTGAATTTCTCGCCCTCATATTCCGGAACAATTTGCCCATCTCTCAGGGGTACCCAGACTTCCTGGTAGAACTTGGCATGACCACGCCCATATACATCAAATAAGTAGACTTTTGCTTGAGTTCCGTCTTCAGAAACTTCTAGGGGTACAATATCCAGCTGCTCTGGTGTTAAGTCATCTAAACCTGTTATCCCCTGCGTGCACATTGATGAGTAGTCGATATCGGCATTCTTCAATAATTTTTTATCTTTTGCAATCAATTCACCATCTTTGAATACATAAAGAGGGTTTATTTTAGATAAACTGTCTGTCAACACGATATCTGCGAAACGTCCTGGTGTCAAAGAACCGATCTGATCTTCCATATGGAAAGATTTAGCCGTATTGTAAGAAGCCATTTTAATTGCTTTAATGGGACTGATTCCCATCTCCGCACACAGAGAGATAATCCAATCCATATGCCCCATCTTAAGCAAACGCTCAATCGATATGTTATCGGTACAAAGCATAAAATTATCGGTCGGGAACTTCCGGTCTACAATGGCACGAAGCAAGGTTCTGATGACTTCGCTGCTGCCTACGCCAAACTTAATTTGTGTGGCAAAACCATAGCGAATACTTTTTTCGATATCATCTACATTCCAGACATCATGATTGTTGGATACGCCAATAGCTGGCAAATAGTTCAACATCATATCCGAAAGGGCAGTCACTCCCCAATGCCCATTGATAAATCCGCCTTTATCCCGGACCCAAGCGGCTTTATGAAAATCATCCTCATCTCCCGAGCTGTAAGTGAAGTGTTCAAATTCACCTAATCCTATAACAGGTTCCATCTCCAGCACTGCTTTTGTCACCGATGCCGCTGTTTTTTTACCGGGTGCAAACGCGTACAATCGGTAAGGCAGTTTATCATAATCTTGGAATAAATCTTTAGCTGCTTGTACGCCATTCTCACCAGCCGCACTAAGAAGATCCAGGCACTCAGCAAAAATAGTCGTCGTTCCGCAAGGAACCATCGCCTCAGCTAGCGCTGTCGGATGGGCTAATTGAGATTCAAAATGTAAATGTGCATCAATCAAACCTGGAATGGCATAAAGTCCCTTCCCGTCAAATACATCTTTAACTCTTATTAGAGATTCGTCTGGGTTAAGTGCTACAATACGCTTATCATAAATGAGTATAGAACCTTGATATACCGTTTCCCCATGCACATCCAGAATGTTCAAGTTCTTCATAAGAAGATCGGCTTCTTTTTTGCCATTTAAAATATCAAAAATAGCGCGGACTTTTTGTAAATGGGTTTCTGTCTGTTTCATTTTCATTTCTCCTTTTTATTCATTTTTTATAAGTAGAGCTAAGCTCTTAACTTATTTCATTAATCATGTTTAGTTAAACGTTTAACTAATAGATGAATTCCATTGATAAAACTATCATTAGAGCAATAAGCGGTTAAGCACTTTTTAGTTAAACGATTAACTAAAAAACAAGCTTTCATTACTAGATAAAGAGCATCGTTGATCCTCTATCCACTTTAAAATCCATCTGACTTCCAGCCTTTTATCTCTAAAAATCAGACGGATTTACGTTCAACGATAAACGGCTCCAATATCGTTATGGGTTCGAATACTTGTTTTCGGATCTGGCTTAGAATAATCTCTGCACTTCTTATACCTAATTCTCGGTTCTGCAAATCTACACAAGTAAGCTCGGGCGTAGAAATTTGGGACATCAGGGAATTTCCCAGACTTAGAACGGCAATATCCTCAAATACACGAATCTTAGCTTGAACCAATGCCTTAGTCAAATATACGGCACTCAATTCGTTAAGTACAAATACACCATCAATATTGTTCTCCAGAAGATGTGGAACACAATTTTTCGGCAGGTCCATACCATCTTCAATTTCCATAATCATTGGCTTTTGCTGACCCTTACTCGCCAGATTAAAACCATCTATAAAATATTCAAGCAGATGGTTAGGCAGATTTTTATGCATTAAGGCAATTTTACTTTTTCCTTTTAAAAACAGATGCTCTGCACCTAACTTACTTGCTTTAACTAAATCTGGGTACACCAACGGAAAACCGTTGTACGGAATACATCTATTTGCATACACGACTGGAATATTCCATTCGAAAACGCTTTGAATACTCTCTTTAAAAGATACATCAGAAAATAATCCAATAAATATAATTCCAGCTATCATATTTTCTCGCATAAGTTGAAGGATTTCATCTTCATTTAAGTTTAGATTGTCTACTTCATATACAAAAAGATTATAATGATGCTTTCCTAAAGTTTGACTGATGCCGGAAGTTATCTCAGAGTAATAAAGATTATTAATCTTTGGCAAGATTACAGCTACATTAAAGGTTTCATTACGTTTTAATGCTTTTGCAACCACATTGGGTACATATCCAAGTTCTTTAATTGCGCGTTGAATTCTGGCCTCTGTTTCTTTTTTGACGACAATATCGGAATTCAAATATCTGGAAACAGTACAAGCGCTTACATTCGCATGTTTTGCAATATCTTTTAAAGTAGTCACTGAAACCTCCTTACTAACGGCAATTTATATCATCGGGTTAATCGTTTAACAAAATCATCGTATCATGCAAAAAGACAAATTACAAGAAAATTATACCTATATATTTTTAATAATCTAATAAGTATTATGAAAGTAATTCTAAGTGTAACAAATGACAAGCTTCTATTCCTTGTCACCTCCCTCCCGTTAAAAAACTGCCGGATTCTCGAATCGCGGCAGTTGCTTGTATTCGTATAGGAACCTACCTCTTATTTACCAAAAAGCGAACGTACACCGCGTACAATAAACACACCGGCAAATACGATCATCGACAGCGATCCTACCAGATCCAGTACAGGTTCCAGACTGGTTAAGACCGTGCCGTCAACAGGTGTTTTTACCAGCGCATATCCGCCGAGAACTCCACCCAAAGTAACCAGAAACTTATCCACAGCTCCACTCCTTCCCGCTTTCTTGTACATCTTATGCGCCAGTAAAGCTAAGATGCAGCACGCTCCGCGCCTCTTTTTGAAAAGATGATATTTAGGCCCCGCCTTTGATTTACTTTGCGCTTTGTATTACTTTTAGAAGGACATCTCCGCGCATCTTAGCGGTCTGATTTCTTTGTTAAATGCAGAAAAAGCAGGTGGACTTATGAAAAATGTGCGTATTCTAGTGGCCGACGACGATAAAGAAATCCGGGATTTAGTGAAGATTTATCTGGAAAGAGAATGGTATCAGGTGGATACCGCTGTAAACGGCGAGGAAGCCATAGCTTATTTTGAACGCAGCCGGTACGATCTTGTCATTCTCGATCTGATGATGCCCCGAGTGGACGGAATCGAGGTGTGCCGTGTTATCCGGAACAGGAGCAATGTCCCGGTTCTGATGCTGACGGCCAAAGATCATGAGGCGGATAAAATCGTAGGCCTGAATATAGGCGCCGATGATTATATGACCAAACCTTTCAGCATCCACGAAGTGATCGCCCGGGTGAAAGCTTTGATGAGGCGTTTCCTGGTACTGGGAAGCAGCAGCGAATTGGATTCTGTCCATCGCGCGGAGCCGAATATCGTCAAGTTCAAAGGACTTATTATGGATCTGCAGAATTACACGGTCACACGTGACGGTGACGAAATTCCATTAACAGGCAAAGAACTTCAGCTGTTGAAATTCCTGGTCTCGCATCCGGGGCAGGTATTTACTAAAACTCAACTTTTCCGGAACGTATGGGACAGCGATTATTTAGAAGATGACAATACCGTGATGGTTCATATCCGCAAGCTGCGTAAAAAGGTTGAAAGAGATCCGTCCAATCCGCAGTGGATCCAGACGGTATGGGGGATCGGTTACAAGTTCGTAGGTGAGAAAGATGAAGCTTGATAAGACTCTATCCCTCCCGTTCTTACAACTTCTCGTTATCAGCGCGCTTATCTTGGCTGAACTTGCAGGCCCTCCCCCTAACTGGCTGAGATGGGCCTGTCTGCTGACCTTATTCCTTCTTTCCTGGCTATATCTGTATGGGCAACTGCGTACCCGCGCCCGTCTTAAGCAGATGCAGCAGGAGCTTAGACGCGTCCTGGACGGCAACCGGACAACCCGGCTGCTGGCCAAGGACAGCCCCTCTATGAATGAAGTGATTTTCACCATTAACGAACTCATCCATGAGCTGGAACAAGTACAAATCGAGGCCGTACAATCCCAAGCTTCCCGGAAAAGCCTCCTATCGAGTATTTCTCACGACATCCGTACTCCGCTGACCTCGATTATCGGTTATGTGGATGCTCTTAAAGACGATGCCGCAGTAACGCAGCAAGAGCAGCGTGATTATCTGGATATCCTGTCCCGCAAAGCCGGCGCTTTGAAGCACCTGACCGATGAAATGTTTAACATGGCCAAGCTGGATGCCGACGAGTTCCCAATCTCAGCGGAGCCTCTGGATTTTGCCGAGGCAGCGAGGGAATCACTGATCGAGTTCCTGCCGGAGCTCAAACAAGCGGGAATGGAACTGGTCATTCGAATCCCGGAAGAGAAGCGGTTCATGATTGCCGCCGACCGTTTAAGTCTGAACCGGATTCTGGGCAACCTCATCAAGAATGCCATTCATTACGGGAAAGAAGGCGGCGTTCTCGGGATCGAACTTACCGAAATCAAGAGCGGCGATTATCAATTGTCCTTGTGGGATCAGGGGCCGGGTATTGCTTCAGCGGACATCGGTCATGTGTTCCAGAGAATGTACCGGGGCGATGCTGCGCGCAGCCCTTCTTCCGGCGGGAGCGGGCTCGGACTGTCCATTGCCCGGGCATTGACGGAGAAGAACGGGGGCCGGATCGGGGTTAGCAGCGTGCCATGGAGCCGGACGACGTTCACGCTCACTTTTCCGCAGCTGGCCCGTCCAGCTCTTTTAAGAAACAATTAAGAAATAGATAAGCAGCAGTTAAGCCCGGCTCCTTATCCTTAAGCCATGAGCCTATGAACTTATGGAAAGAGGTGCACCCGACATGAGTGTGGTAATCAAGACCACCAATCTGACGAAGCTCTACGGGACACAGAAGTCCGTAGACCGTCTCCATATGACCGTGAAGCAGGGTCAGATCTATGGCTTCCTCGGCCGCAACGGTGCCGGCAAAACGACCACAATCCGTATGCTGCTCGGCCTCATCAAGCCGACGGAGGGCGATATCGAAATTTTCGGTGAGAGTCTGCTCTCCCGACACAAGGAAATTCTGAGACGAATCGGTTCGATTGTCGAAGTCCCCGGATTCTACGAGAATCTGACCGCCCGGGAAAATCTGCAGATCAATGCCCGGATCATGGGCATCCACAAGAAAACCGCGCTGGAAGAAGCGCTGGAAACCGTCGGTCTTCAGCATGAAACGAAGAAACTCGTCGGGAAATATTCCCTCGGGATGAAGCAGCGGCTTGGAATCGCCCGCGCTCTCCTGCACTACCCCGAGCTGCTCATCCTCGATGAGCCTACCAACGGGCTCGATCCGATCGGCATCAAGGAAATGCGCAAGCTGATCAAAGCCCTGGCCGAGGAAAGAAAGATCACGATCCTCGTGTCCAGCCATATTCTCTCCGAGGTGGAGCAGCTAGTGGATCAGCTCGGAATTATCCATGAGGGCAGGCTGCTGGAAGAAATGTCCTTCGAACAGCTCCGGGCAAGAAACCGCAAGTACTTGGAGTTCCAGGTATCCAACGACAATAAAGCCGTCCTCCTGCTGGAAAAACATTTCGATATTCATGATTACGAGGTTCATGATGACGGGCGCATACGTGTCTACTCTCACCTCGGACAGCAGGGAAAGATTAACCGGATGTTCGTCCAGCACGATATCGAAGTGTCCCGAATCTCAATGAGTGAGGACAAGCTTGAAGAATACTTTACGAAGCTGGTTGGAGGTGGGACGATTGGCTAGTCTGCTTTTCACCGAGTTTCTCAAGCTCAAACGCTCTAAGATGTTCCTGATTAGCATCCTCGGAGCGGCTGTAGCTCCTTTTATGGTCGTCGTCGCCACCTGGGTGCAGCTCCAGACGAAAGCGAATCCGCCTGTAGTGCTGTTCGAGCAGCTTTTCTACGAGACGAATCTGTATGTGGTCCTGGTCATAGGCGTTCCGCTCTACGGCGTCGTTACCGCGTATTTATTCAGCCGGGAGTACCAGGAGGATACCCTCAAGAATCTGCTGACCATCCCAGTATCCCGGATGAGCTATCTTCTCAGCAAGCTGCTTATGCTGCTGATGTGGATCATCGCGCTGACGCTCGTCGCCTGGTCCCTCACACTGGGACTTGGCCTCCTTACGCGATTCGGCGGCTTTAGCGGAGCGCTGGTCCTGCAATCCCTGCAGCGTTTTGTGACGGGCGGGCTGCTGCTGTTCATCTTGTCCATGCCTGCGGTTCTGATTACGCTCGTACTCAAAAATTACGTACCGACCATTATTTTCACGATCGTCATAACAATGATCAATGTGATGGGAGCCAATTCGGAACACCGGGACTTGTTCCCCTGGGCGGCGGTTCAAGATATTACGAATCAGAGCCTGCTCCCTACTTATCCGGCGTTCTACACCTATGCCCTGATCGCCGCTGCATCATTAGGCGGACTGGCCGCCATTCTCATTTATTTCAGCCGGACGGATATTGACTGAGAATATATGAAAGAAGCACGGCAGACCGCATGTGCTATCGGATACGGGAGGGTTAAGATGAGTGAGTTGCTAATTGCTTTTATAATGGGGATTGTGGAAGGTTTGGCGGAATTTCTTCCAATCTCTTCTACAGGGCATCTGATCCTGGTCGGACATTTGCTGGGCTTTGAAGGCGAGCGGGCCAAAACACTCGAGATCGTAATCCAGCTGGGCGCTATTCTGGCCATTACCGTCTTATACCGGGAGCGTCTGGTGTCCCTATTCAACATCAAGCCCCTGCTTAATAAAGAGAAAAAATTCAATGCCCTTCATGTCATACTCGGTGTGTTTCCAGCGGGAATCGTCGGCGTCTTAACGCTTGATCTTGTGAAAATGTATCTTTTCCAGCCCTACACCGTCGTCATCGGGCTCGTTGCCGGTGCGATTCTTATCCTGTTCGCCGAGAAGAAAAAACCGGAGCCCGTTTCTTTTTGCCTGGATGAATTGACGTATAAGCAGGCCCTGACGATCGGCCTGTTCCAATGTCTGGCTGCTTTCCCCGGCTTCTCCAGAGCCGGTTCCACCATATCCGGCGGTTTGCTCGCCAAAGCAAGCTATAAGACCGCCTCTGAATTCTCCTTTCTCATCGCAATTCCGATTATGGTCGGGGTCACAGGTCTGGATTTGTATAAAAGCCGGGATCTGCTGACCGCAAGTGATATTCCCATGTTTGCTGTCGGATTTATCACCTCTTTTGCCGTTGCCATGCTGGCCGTTGTCACATTCCTGAAGCTGCTGGAGAAATGGGGCCTCACACCATTCGCTTATTACCGCATCGTGCTTGCCATTCTCTTTACGTTGTTTGTCCTTCTCTGACGGATTTGTAAATAAAAATAATAATTTACTATACAATCTAAAATTAAAAGGAAAATTTTTCACGAGAACGAATATATGGGGGGAATAGATTAAGCTACGTTAAAGGAGTCCAATTTACGGTATGCAAAAAGTTCTAAAGCTCGCCCCTTTTTTTCTCCTGCCTTTGCTCATCATCGCAGGTACGCTTTACATGGTTCGCACGTATACCCCGAATGTGTCCTACAAAGATCAGGTTGCGGTTCTTCTGTACCATCACATCAGCGATACGGATACCAGTAGTGTGACCATTACTCCCGCTCTGTTCCGGGAACAGCTGACTTATTTACGGGAGCGCAATTACCAGTTTATTACCATGAAGCAGTTCAAAGAGTTCATGGCAGGCGGTGAGGTGCCGGACAAGGCGGTGCTGGTCACCTTCGATGACGGCTACGAAAGCCTTTATGAGAATGCCTATCCGATTCTCAAGGAACTGCAGATTCCAGCCGTGAATTTCGTTATTACCGAGACACTCGACAATCCGCCTGCAGGAAGCCTCAAGTTTATGAACAAGAGGGAACTGCAAGCCCTGGCTTCAAGCAAAGAAGTTAACATTGACTGCCAATGTCATTCCGATGGCATGCACAATAAACAGAACGGCAATCCGCTGCTGATCACCAATATGATTGTTGACGGTCAGCCCGAGACGGACGCCCAGTACGATGAACGCGTTCTCCGCGATGCGCAGCTTTGCTCCGACAAGCTCAGAAGCAACGGTTCAAGCGAGCCGGATGCGTACGCTTACCCGTACGGGTTCTACAACAAGCACGCTTCCTCCCTTCTTCAGAAAGCCGGGTTCCGGTATGCCTTTACCGTCGTAAGCGAAATCACGACCAAAGAGGACGATCCGATGCAGATTGCGCGAATTACGGGAGGCAGCCCCTGGGTCAAGCCCAAAAGTCTGGACCGGGCCATCCAGCGCAATGTCATAGACGGCAAGAAACCTTCCGATTACGTGTCTTTCCGCAAGGTCATCGAAGATCTGGGTGGCACTGTGGACGTGTCGAAGGACCGGACAGTCTCCTTCCACGTACGGGGAAAACACGGCAAAATCAAACCGGACAGCTCCACGATCGAGCTGAATGGAGACGAGATGCCGCTCAAGCATCCGGCACGGATCAAGTCCCGCAAAGTGCAGATTCATTACGAGGATTTACAGCAGATCTTCGGCATTGATGTCGTTCATATTCCATTCGGAGATGAATTCAAAGCCCGAGTGACCCCTAAGCGCAGCCAGACCGATAGTTAATTCTTCTGCAAAAGCGTCCGGATAGACGGGAACCTTTCTCCCTCTATCCGGGCGCTTTTTTCTTCCGGCACCCGGTTGCCCTCACATATCCGAGCTCTCCTTGAATATATTTAGTAACAAGCGTTTTTTATGCTCGTCCAACGAACGCAAACAGGAGGTGCCCCTCATGACAGACCCTTCGTTTATCGTCTCCAGAGAGGACTGGTCCCTGCACCGCAAAGGCTACCAGGACCAGACGAGACACCAGGAAAAAGTCCGCGATGCCATCAAACAGAATCTTCCCGATATCGTGTCCGATGAGAGCATCATTCTGTCGAATGGCAAACAAGTCGTGAAAGTACCCATTCGCTCACTCGATGAATACAGGTTCCGATATAACTACCAGAAAAGCAAGCATGTCGGTCAGGGAGACGGCGACAGCGAAGTCGGCGATGTGCTCGGCGTAGATCCCCAGCCCGCCAAAGGCGGCAAGGGCGAAGGAGCCGGAGATAAGCCCGGCGAGGACTACTACGAAGCCGAAGTATCGTTCGAGGAGCTGCAGGCCATGCTCTTCGAAGAGCTGGAGCTTCCTTTCCTGCAGCGCAAGGACAAACGGAACTTCAGCGCCAAGGAGGTCCTTTTTAACGATATCCGCAAAAAAGGAATCATGTCCAACATCGATAAGAAGCGTACCATTCTCGAGAATCTGAGACGTAATGCTTCGCAGGGAGACCCTGGAATCCACGGCATCTCCCCCGACGACCTGCGTTTCAAAACGTGGAACGAAGTTGAGAAGCCCCATTCCAATGCGCTGATTATCGCGATGATGGATACGTCGGGCTCCATGGGATCGTTCGAGAAGTTCATTGCCCGCAGCTTCTTCTTCTGGATGACCCGCTTCCTGCGGACGAAATACGAGCATGTCGAAATCGTCTTTATTGCGCACCACACCGAAGCCAGAGAGGTCACGGAAGAGGAATTTTTCACGAAGGGCGAAAGCGGCGGGACAATTTGTTCCTCGGCCTACCAGACCGCCCTTGATATTATCGACAGCCGGTATCCGCCCGAGCAGTACAATATTTATCCGTTCCACTTCTCGGACGGAGATAATTTGACCTCGGATAATGAGCGCTGTGTGAAGCTGATTGCCCAGCTTATGGAGCGCAGCAACATGTTCGGATACGGCGAGGTCAACCAATACAACCGGAGCAGCACGCTGATGTCCGCGTACCGGAATATTCATCATCCCAAATTCATGCACTACATTATCCGTGAAAAAACAGAAGTGTATAAAGCACTCCGGTCGTTCTTCTCACCCCGGACCGAGGGAGGCGAATTGGCATGACCCCCGATGAGATCCGCCAGCTCGAATATGCGATTGCGGAGATTACTGAAGTCGCCGAAGGCTTCGGACTCGACTTCTATCCGATGCGGTACGAAATATGCCCCGCCGACATTATTTATACTTTCGGCGCTTACGGCATGCCGACCCGATTCTCACACTGGAGTTTTGGAAAAACTTTCCATAAAATGAAGACCCAGTATGATTTTGGCCTCAGCAAAATTTATGAATTGGTAATCAACTCCGATCCGTGCTATGCCTTCCTGCTGGACGGCAATTCGCTTATTCAGAATAAGCTGATCGTCGCGCACGTTCTGGCACACTGCGATTTTTTCAAGAATAATGCACGCTTCTCCCGGACGAACCGCAACATGGTCGAAAGCATGTCCGCTACCGCCGAGCGTGTGCGGCAGTATGAAATCGAATACGGGGCTCACCGTGTCGAGGAATTCCTTGACTGCGTCCTGGCTGTGCAGGAGCATGTCGATCCGAGTCTGACGAAGCCTTATCGTGTCCGCAAAGACAGTAACGCCGACAAGGACCGGCGGCATCTGGGCCGAGACGGGAAGCCCCGGACGGGCTACGAGGACTTGTGGGACCTGGAGCGTTCCAGTCAGCCGCAGGACAACCAAGAGAGCCGGGAGAACAGCCGGTTTCCGGCCCGGCCGGAAAAAGACATTCTCCATTTTATCCAGGAACATGCCCCCCATCTGGAAGAGTGGCAGCGCGATATTCTGACGATGCTGCGGGATGAAATGCTCTACTTCTGGCCGCAGATGGAGACGAAGATCATGAACGAAGGCTGGGCTTCTTATTGGCATCAGCGCATCCTGCGGGAACTGGATATGACGGAAGAGGAAACGATCGAATACTCGAAGCTGAATTCGGGGGTTGTACAGCCCTCCACCCATACGCTCAACCCTTATTATCTCGGCCTCAAAATCTTCGAGGATATTGAAAAACGCTGGGATAAACCTTCGCAGGAAGACAGGGAAAAATACGGCCGGCCGGGCGGCGAAGGCCGCAGTAAAATGTTCGAGGTGCGCGAATTCGACTCGGATACTTCTTTTATCCGCAACTACATGACCAAGGAACTGGTCGAGGACCTGGATCTCTATGTGTTCGAGAAAAAAGGGCCGGAATGGAAAATTACCGACAAGGCCTGGAAAAACATACGGGACCAGCTGGTCTATTCCCGGGTGAACGGAGGGTTCCCTTATCTGGAAATATTCGATGGCGATTACCAGCGCAACGGCGAGCTGTATCTTCGTCACTCCTACGAGGGCGTGGAGCTGGATCTGAAGTATGTGGAGAGAACACTGCCTTACTTATACCGCTTATGGAACAAACCGGTGTATTTACAGAGCGTCGTGGAGGAAAAACCTGTGCTGTTCTCTTATGACGGGAAGAAGAATCAACGGAAGTTTTTGTAAAGACGCCTACTTGGATGCGGATGCACAAGCCGCAGCCCGCACACAGGCGGACAATGAAATAAGGCCTCCTGTCCACCGCTCACGCGGGATCAGGAGGCCTTTCATTTGGAGGTGTTACCGGGAATGCAAGTTGAGATTTAGTTCATGAATTGGATCGACTTCAGCAAACGGGTGATCATTGCCGCGGTTTCTGCACGAGTCACGTCATCTTTGGGCGCGAATTCATTGCCGTTCTTGCCGTTCAGAATACCGATCTGCTGAAGTTCGGCTACAGCATCCCGTGCCCATCCCGATACGATTTGCACATCTTCAAAAGCAGCCGGTCCCCCCGCATTGCGGCTTGCGGACTGCTCGGTGAATGCAATGGCACGCTGGATAATAACAGCGGCTTCTTCCCGGTTGATTTCTTGCTCCGGCCGGAACGTACCGTCCTCATAGCCTTGGATGAGGCCAGCCTGAGCGGCGGCTTTGACATCGCTGCTGTACCAGGCGGATGCACCGATATCGCTGTAGCCCGATGAGCTTCCTGCAAGATCGGCGATACCCAGCGCACGGACCAGTATTGCGGTCAGCTGCGCGCGCGTCAGCTTAGCATCCAGACCGAACACATTGTCGCTCATACCATTGACAATAAACTTCGAAGCCAGCTTCTCGATGTCGGCTCCGGCCCAGTGGCCGGCAGCGTCAGTGAAGCTCTGCTTGTTCTCAAGGACGGTGAATACGCCGCTGCCGCTCATAGACCAGAGCTTCGCCCCCGAGGAAGTGAAGACAGCGGGCACCGGCCGTATACTGCCGGTTACAGGGTCAATGATGACCGCAACGAGATGATCCGGATTGATGCCTTCCTTGACTGTAAGTGATCTGGCCGCAAATCCGTCCAGTGAACCGATCACCGAAGTCCGCCCGTTGACGGTCGTCTCGATTTTATATTCAACCAGATCAGCTGCCTGATTGTAGTTATGGATAGCCTGAACATAAGGTGCTGCTTGACCCGAAGTCAGCTTGTTCACGTGAACGGCAGCAGAATTCGAAGCGCTGCCTGCCAATTGAGATGCCAAATCTTTCACCGGCAGAGTGAAGGTTCCGTTCGGTGTCTGAACACGCACGGCCATAGCCGGGTTGTGCTTCGAGAGAAGTTCCGCTGCTGCTGCTGTCAGTTTGACCTGTACCTGATCGGATTTGGAATCAGTCGCCAGCACCAGGGTGTTGGGGTTCCCCTGCTGAGCAAGCCACTTCTCAAGCGTTTCTGTGTTCACGCTGATTGTGGTCTGGTTTCCGGCCGTCTGCTCGGTTTTCCAGTCTTCCGGCTTAGGATCGACCGGGTTAGGTGTGACTGGCGGCGGAGTTGATGGAGAATTAGAGCCTCCTCCATGTATATAGAGAGACAAAGCCGCTGTTTTCCCTTGAAATTTAGTCGAAATCGTTACATAACCGGAATCGACTGTCTTGATGCTTGTGCCTGATATTCTTACCTTGTGGGCAGGATCGGCCATCAGCTGAATCTGATCGGAAACATCCATACGTACGGGGCCATAGACTGCGTAAGTAACCGCAGTTACCGTATCAAAGAGAGAAATTTCTTTATGGGTCGAGTCAATTTCCAGCCCCGTGTACGGATAAGCCCTCACCGTTACGTTCCGGGAAACACTTTTCTCCCCCGTTCCCGGCAATTGTACCGTTACTGTGTACTCATGACTGCCCTCGCTTACTGCTGGGAGGGTAAGGAGCGTAGGCTCCGTACCTTTGCCTCCTGCGCGGCTGATTACATTAGAACCTTGCGTCAGTACGATTTCAGTGTTAACAGGGGCAGTCGCTTTCATAACGGCTTCCGTTTCTGCCGCTATATGTAATTGATCGGATTCCAATGTTAGAGTCGGAATCTCATTGTCGTAAATTTTCGTATAGACCGTTACATCGTCATAATACGCTGTCGTTACCCATAGAGGCGAAGCATAGAGAACAACACGCATGGATACGGCATTCGCCGGAGCCTTGCTGGCCAATTCTACCTGCGTCCATTTCTTGGGAGAGGAGTCTACATGCTTGGTCACACCAGCTCCTGCAATTTCTTTGCCGGCCTCATCATAATAGCGGACTGCTGCGGAGGAGCGGCTGCTGCCGTAGTATCCCCCTGTCGGTCTCGCTGGGGCATCTCCGTGGAACAACTGAGTCGTAGCTACATAGTCTCTGCCGGCAGCTACGGGAATAAGATCCGAGTAGACCGAACTTGAGACAGTTATGCTGTTATCAATCAGCTTCAGACTGCTGCTTCCGCTCTTCTTCTGTTCGGTGGATACAGAGAACAAAGAAGGGTTATCCAGCGGAGTTTCAATCGTCCAGCCCGGAATGGAGCCATCCGGGTTCTTTTGCTCGAATCCGCTGTTTGGTACATTCAAGTAAGAGACGATCAATTCCGGCGCTTTTACCGGTTTTTCCGGTTTCGGGTAGCGCATGAGCTTGGTCGCACTTGCTACATACAATCTGTCCTGCGAATCCAGTGTAAAAAGAGTCGCTTTATCAAGCAGTGTCTTATAAGCCATAGTCACCGGATCGATGACAGCCAGTCTGCCTGCCGTATCCGTCAGCAGCAGTCCGTCCTGTGTCCAGCGCTGGTGAATGGGACGCCACTGGCCGTATTCGTTCACTTCCGGATAGAGGTTCAACGATTTGACGACTTTGTGCGTAAGGGGATCAAACGAGAACACGATCCCGTTCACAGATGCCCAGATCATTCCGTCTTTACCTAATGTCAGACCGCTGATCATGGTGGATGTACCGATATTCGGAACTTCCGGTTCCCACGTTTTGATTACTTTCTTGCTTTTCGTATCCCATATGAAAAGCTTAGCGGTGGCTCCCGGAGCAGGCTTTCCGCCCAGTCCGCCTATGATGCTTGTAGAGCCATATACAAGCCCATCCTTGTACAAGAGGCCTGTTATGCTCTGCTCAGGCACGATGTCGGTAAATACTTCGAATTGTGACTGACCGCTTGCCTTGGATGCTGCCGGATCGTACACCGTAATCGCCCCGGTGTTGGAGCCGTAGCCCGAAATCGTACCGATGTACAGCTTACCAGCGCCTTCGCTCAGAATAAAAGGTCTGTCCTGACGATTGCCGATATCGAAAATACGCTTAGCACCTGTCTGCATTGGTAGCGGTGTCTTGGTATCGTACGCTTCAATCTCCGCTTTCGGGTACATGCCGAAGTAGATCGTATCGCCTACAAATCCAATACCTTCCGCCTGCCCGAGCGGAAAGTTCGTAAACTTATCCGTAGCCGGATCGAATTGGGATCCATCGGAGCCCATATACGTGCTCAAATAAATTTTGCCGTCCGGGCCGGTTTCAAGAGCCTGGATATTGATTCCTTGGCCTCTGATAACTTGGGGAAGTGATTTGCTCTTCTTCCGTGTCGGATCATACAGAACGATTTTTCCATCAAATGAGACCGTTACCATTGCACCGTTAGGGAATTCAGACTGATTCGTCAAATTCACCCATTTACTTGTACGCATATTCCCGTCAAACGGCATTGCCGCTTTCTCCGTCATGGTATCAATAGCAATTTCCCACATTTGGCCGTCTTTTTTACTCGTGTAGACTTTACCGTCCTTATACCCGCTTACGGCTTGAACCCCGCGGATATTATCAAAAGAGGCGCTCATCCACTGCTCTGCATCCAGATCGTATACCTGCATCATCAGCGGGCCGTTATAGAATACAAACAGATAGTGATCCACAATGTTCATTCCGTACACGAAGCCCATCTCGTTATATTTGCCTTTATAAATAGCATCGGATGGTGCTCCTGGAAGCTCAAGCGAGATTGACGTCTTCGTCACCGGATCAATCTTCCAGACGCGGCCGTTGATAGAGCCCGTTCCCGCATACAAATATCCTTTATAGAAAGCCATCGAGCGGATATACTGCTCCGTCTTGCCGTCATCTCCCGGCGCCGTGCCGTCATCCACCGGCTTGCCGAGCAGATCCGTCACCTTCAGAGTCTTACCGTCAATTTTGAAAACGCGGCCGCCTACGGTGCTGGAATATATGCCGCCATAGACATTGCCGTCGTCCCCTGCCGTGAGTGACCAGATTGAGGAAGTACCGGGTATGGGAACACCCAGATCGGCAACCTTCTTAGTTGCAGGATCATACATAAACATCTTGGAGCTTGCTCCGATGAATACACGTCCCTGCGCGTCGATGGCATGGGACCATGCGTTAGCTGCATCCGGCAGAGGAAGCTCGCGCACTAATTTATTCTGGTCCAAATCAATGACGTTAAAAACGGCGGATTCGCCTGCGGACGGGCTGCCCGTTACTGTCGTATAGGCGACATTCGCTCCGTCCTCCCGGCCGAATACAATATCAAGCGTCTGTGCAGGCTGAACCGGAGCTCCCAGATCCTCAGGCGTAAAGGCCGCAGCCCCTGATCCTGCCGGAACATTGGCAGAAGCGGCCGTCCCGAATCCGAACAGACTGCCGATCATCGTTAGAATAAGCAAACAGGATAGCAGTGATTGTCTACGCAAAATTGCATTTCTCCCTTCACTTGGACAGTTATTATGCAGCACCCACAGATGTGTAAACGCATACATTTTACTGAATTTTACCATATTTGAATTCAATCGTATTTGTCCGTACTTGCTTTCTTAGTTGTCCTAACGAGCTGCCGAAAGGAAGTTTTTGGTGCGGATTTTATAAAAAAGGAATTCGAATCCTCCCTCTCGAATTAACGGATGACAAAATATTCCTCAAGGAGTGAGTACCGCTTTGTATCTAAATAAGTATTCATCTGAACTACCGCTGGGATTTGTATTTCTTCTAATTTTTCTCCTGATCCAGCCGGCTGCAGCGTTTGCCCAGACTATTACAATCAAGGACACCGTTCTTGAAGAGAGCATTCGATCTGAGATCAACCAATTTGCCGATCCTTTAACGAAAGCCGACTTCGATAAGTTAACCTCCCTGTACGTGCAGTCTCCGCTTTATGGGATCAGCAGCCTGGAGGGTCTGGAGCATGCCGGCATGCTGAGAAGTTTAATGCTGCCTGGTCAGGTTATCACGGATCTGGAGCCCCTTAAGACTTTAACGAACCTTAATTTTCTAGCTATAAGCGGTAATCAGATTGAGAATCTGACTCCTTTGAGCAGCCTTACTCGTCTGGAGAAACTTATAGTCAGCAACAATCAGATCCGGGATCTGAAACCTCTGGCTGAGCTGGATTCTTTGACTGATTTGCTGGCCAGCCATAACCGGATTGATGACTTGACTCCTCTGGCTGATTTGAAGCTCGAATGGCTCAATGCGGGCCATAATCAAATTATCAGTCTCGAGCCTTTACGGGCTCATCCGACCCTTACCCATCTCTATCTCGACAACAATCAGATTAAAGATATCCGTGTCTTGACTAGTTTGCCTAAACTGAAACAAGTGTCCGTTCATGACAATCCTTTGGATGACACGGCACAATCTACTCTGGAGGCACTTAAACTTAAAGGTGTGGAAATCGTTGAAGAAACGACAGGTAAACCAACCGAGCCGTCTTCAGTAAGTGTGCTTTTGGACGCCGAGATACTGAATTTTGATGCCGCACCTGTTCTTACTAACGGCTCCACGCTTGTCCAAGCCAGACCTTTCTATGAGGAGCTTGGCCTTACCGTCACCTGGGAAGAAGAGACACAGACCATCTTTGCCGTTAAAGACGACATCCAAATCCAAATGCGGGTTGGTAGTGCCCAGGCATATCTAAACGGCACGGAAGTCACGCTTCCGGCTGCGCCCGCATTAATATCGGACTATACGTTTGTGCCCCTCCGTTTCCTTGCGGAATCTACCGGGTGCCGGGTCGAGTGGGATGCGGACTATAATCAGGCGATAGTCAAGAGCAAACAGGTCTTTACGACAGCGGATAACAAGGCCCAGCTTACGACATATGGGAAGTGGACGCAGTTGGAAACCGATGAAGGTTTTATCCAGCTAGCCTTGAAATCCTTTAACCTTAATGAATTAGCTGTGATAACCGAAGATAAAAAAGAGTATCCGGAGATCACTTCATTAGATGAGTATGTGAATCTGGTCAAGGATAATCTCTCCACAGACGAGGCCATCACGATTATAAAACAAGTCGATATGGATTTCCAAGGTCGTAAAGCCAAGCAAATTACTTCACTCTTTGACGATGGATTTGATACTCATTTGGTCAATTCGATTGTATTCGAAACCGAAGAGGAGTGGTACGAAGTCTCGTACTCCGTACTGAAAGACTACAAAGACGCCCATACCCCAGAGGTGCTGGAGATTCTGGACAGCTTCACCTTTCTTCCCAACTAACAATAAAAGAGCGCAGAACGATTTCAAATCGTTTGCGCTCTTTTGTTATCCAATCGCCGGACATTCTCAGCCGTACATGCCCACCCACTGGTGAAGCTGCTGCTTCAACTTTTCCCTCACAGCCTTAGGTTCCAGGATTTCTGCCGCGGGACCATACTGCATAACCCAATTCAGGAATTCCCTCTCGTTGTTTACCGTAACTTCAAAAATCAGGCTGCCATCCTTCTGGTCCCTCATTCTCGGGTGCACAAACAGCTCTTCCTCCCGGATATAGCGGGCAACTTCTGCGTTAAATTTTACCTTGAACGTAATATTTCGGTCCCCGCGTTCAATGGACCATGTATTTTTGAGATAGTGCTTAATGTTGAAGTCCCCTTTATCAAAGCTCAGTTCCGTCTGCTCAACCGCTTGAAATCGGCTCATACGGAAGGTACGGATTTCTTGTTTCAAATGACAGAAACCGATCATATAAAACCGCTGCTCTCGCGGCACGAGATAGTAGGGATTGATCTGCCGCTCCGTTGTCTCATTGCGGGACTGCGTATGATACACGGTCCGTATGGTCTTATGCTCCAAGATAGCCTGGATAATCGGCTGAAGAAAATTCGGATGCTTTTGCCGGTAGGCCGGTGTCCCCATCTGAATAATTTCGGCGATATTCTGAATGATATCTTTATGATGCGCTTTTTCTTTAAAATGAGTGGCCATCACTTTGTGGTAGGCCTGATCAAAGCCCGGAGGCAGCTTACTCGTATCCACTACGGAAGGGAGAAGGGAAAACACCAGCGCCTCCTGCTCTGTAAAATTGAGTGGATACAGAAAAAATTTTCCCATAAAACGATAGCCGGTACCGCGCCCGTCGTTCGTTACCGGAGCGATCAGACTGAGCGTATCGAGGTCACGGTACACGGTTCGCAGATGAATGTCACATTTGAACGCTATATCAGAGGCGGATATTCCCGGATTAGCCTGAATGGCCTGAATAATATTCAGCAAGCGGATCACTTTTTCGATCATAAACTTGTCCTCCTCTTTTTTAGGTCTTATTTCCTATTTTAGTACATTTACCCATTGTAACGCTCTAAATTTTTCATAAATTATCAATCTAGCTACAAAAAATAGGAACTAAGCACCAAGTGCCTAATTCCTACTTCTTTTGCCCGATAAAAAGATCTTTTTCGTTCTTTCTCTGCTCCGCAACATTCGTTCACCGGACTCTGGTTCAATTCTCTCTGCTGACGCTGTATGATGTCGTTCTTTGAGATCCTCCATGATGTTCGAACCCAGTCCCAGCTGTGCGCAGATTTTCCCGATGTCCACCTGCAGTGCTTTCCCGGATTGTACACGATTCATTCCCTCACTCCTAATTGTAAATGGAATATAGTCACTTACATTATTTAGAATATCACTCCTTATTGACAGTAAGTTGTCTCGAATATATGTTTGCTTTTATTTACTTTTTTACAAATTTATTTATCTCTTTCCTATTATTTCGTTCAAAAAATGGATATTCTTTCATCTGTTTGGTAATCTGGTTTAACGCAATCCATCGCTTGTCCGGTAATCAAAAAAAATCGCCTACCGGCTGAAAATAAGCCGATTAAGCGATTTTTGGGTGCATTTCGGTAAGGTTAAACATACCAACAACTTAACCTGTTACATCATAGCCCTGTTCTTCAATAGCTTCTTTAATTTGCTCCGGTTTTACGGTGGCAGGATCGTATTCCACTTCTACCCGGCCTTCATTGAGATGAACCCGGGCCTTGGCTCCCAGTTCGCTGGCGGCCTTTTCTATGGAATTGACACAATGCTGGCAGGACATTCCTTCTACTTTCAGTTCAATTCGTTCCACTATAATCTCTCCTTTGTTTGCTTTATTTCATTAATTTATTGACAGTAATAAGCAGTTCATCAATGACATCCGTGTCACCTTCCTGAATACGTTCCATAACACAGCTCTTGAGATGACCTTCCAGTAATAATTTACCGACACTATTCAGGGCGGATTGAGCGGCTGCAATCTGATTCAATACATCATCACAATAAGTGTCTTTCTCTATCATTCCCTTTACTCCCCGAATCTGACCCTCAATGCGATTCAGACGAGAAATCAAATTGTTTTTCACCTTGTCACTGTGATGACTATGTCTGTCAGAATTGCCGCTAGACGTATGACAATCTGCTCCACAAGCGGCCCCTTCCGCTGTAATAGCGGGTATTGCTGCATCATCCTGATATTCTTTGGAGCTGATTGGTTCCATCTGAATCGCCTCCATACATATATAATAACATACCCCCGTAGGGTACTTCAAGTGTGTGCGAAAAAGTTTAATATCCCTGGTCCACTCCGAATGCCCAAGGAAAAAATAACTTTCATCTCTTGAAATGTGATTCAGTCTGGGTTAATATCAAATTAACATATGAACAGTTGTTCAGATGATTGGAGATGACAAATAGCATGGAATCTTGCAACCATACTTTTCTTTCCCCCCAGACAGTCGATTCTGTCTCCCAAATTTTCAAAGCTCTATCCGATCCTTCACGTATCAAAATTCTTTACTTGCTCTCCCAAGAGGAGTGCTCCGTTAATCACATCGCAGAGCTGCTGAATATGACCCCCTCTGCCGTCTCACACCAGCTTAGCCTGCTTAAAGTACTGCGGCTGGTCAAATTCCGCCGTGATGGCAAGACGTTATATTATTCTTGCGACGATGAGCACGTCATTTCTCTTCTTAAACAAACGATTCAGCATATTGAACATGAATAGCAAAGGAGATGGGTTCCATGAGTTCCCCTAAATCTACGCAGAGAACCGATGATTCACACGGACCATCCGGAGCCTCCCAAGCCTCCCAGACCCAGGTTCCTCATAGCGACAGTCATAACGGGCACAGCCACGATGGAGGTCATGACCACCAGGGGCATGATCATCATGGGCACGACCATGGGCACGATCATGCTTTAGGGCACCATCACGGTCCGAACAACAAGAAAGGGCTTCTCATCGCCTTCATCATTACTGCCGGTATTATGCTGCTAGAGTTTGCCGGGGGAATCGTCACCAATTCTCTGGCCCTTCTTTCGGATGCCGGTCATATGTTCAGCGATGCAGCTTCTTTACTGCTCAGCCTGATTGCAATGTGGTTTGCAGCCAGACCCGCTTCGCCCAAGCGGACCTATGGTTTCCACCGCGTTGAAATTTTAACCGCGCTTTTTAATGCCGTTACCTTATTTGTTATCGCCGGTTTCATTATCCGGGAAGCGATTGAACGGTTCGCTAATCCACCGGTGGTTGCCAGCGGCTCGATGATGATTATCGCAGCCATCGGTCTTCTTGCCAATCTGGCAAGTGCCTGGTTTCTTACCCGAATGGGAGACGCCAAGGACAATTTGAATGTAAGAAGCGCTTACTTACACGTACTCGGAGATGCCTTAGGCTCCGTAGGTGCCATCATTGCCGGACTGCTTATGCTGATCTTCCAGTGGTACCAGGCCGATCCGATTATCAGCGTCCTTGTCGCTCTTCTAATCCTCCGCAGCGCCTGGGGAGTGCTTAAAGCAACTACGCATATCCTGCTTGAAGGCGCGCCCAGCCGAATAAACTGCGAAGAAATCAAACAGTCGCTGCTCAGCATATCCGGCGTCCGTGATGTTCACGATCTGCATGCGTGGACCATCACATCCGGTCTTGACTCCTTCAGCTGCCACCTTCTAATCGAAGACCCGGCTGACAGCCAGCATATTCTCCAGCAGGCTATCCGCCTGATGGAAGAACGTTTCAACATCCAGCATACAACTATTCAAGTGGAAACCGAGCATCTGCAGCATGCGGAGCTGAAAGTGTAGGTTCACGGTATGCAGGACTCTCTTAGAAAACGGAAACAGGAGCCCGCGTATATGCGGGCTCCTGTTTGTCTGCCGTGGCTTTACATCGAAGCCGAAGCGTGCTACTCGATCCCCTGCCTCGTTTCAGCGGCGATTTCTTTGAGCGAAGGGACCTTACCGTGCGGATTTTGCCTTTGTTTACGGCTTTTGACCATACTTTCTCTGCGGCTTTTCGAGTGTGTCACGAAACGTCAGCTCCTTTAAAGTTAGAGGTAAACGGTTCGATCGACTTGGCCGATCATCCGCTCCGCTTCTCTAGCATTCGACAACACCGGTTCCCCTATGCGCCTTGATTTCCAGACGTCTGAGAAGCACCCGCACTGTTCATGAAGAAAAAATTACTTGAAGCCAAACCGGGTTAGTTTTAGGATAAAGAAAAGTTTAATGAAGGGAACTACTATGTATACCATTGGTGAATTGGCCCGCAGAGCGGGCATAACCGTACGCACACTCCATCACTATGACGGAATCGGTCTCCTGAAGCCTTCAAGCGCGACAGAAGGCGGACATCGGCTCTATTCCGATGAAGACATCATCAAACTTGAGCAAATCTCCATTCTTAAAAGAATGGGACTCAGCCTGAAGGCTATCCGGGAAATGCTCACCCATTACGGGCCCGACTGGCAGACATGCCTGAAAGATCAGCTCGAGATGGTCAAACAGGAGAAAGAGAAACTTCATGAGTTGGAGAGTATGCTCCATGCAACGCTCCACTCTGTGCAGATCGAAGGCACCTTAAACTGGAGCACGATGTTTGAAATGATCCGCTTATCGCAGCGGGACCCCGCTGAGAAAATACGTTATATGCAAGCACATTTCAGCACGGAGGAAAGGGAAAGTCTGAAGAATCTCCCTAATCTCAACAAGGAAGAGACAGGAATGCAGCCGTGGCTGGATATAATCGCTGAGGCCAAAACACTCATGCATGAAGATCCTGCCTCCGATGCTGCCCAGCATCTTGCTGGGCGTATTACGGAAATGGCCGTACAGGCTATGGACGGTAACATGCAGTTAGTGAATAAAGTATGGGATCAGCACGGGAAGTCAGAGAATCCGATGCGCCTTTATCCACTCGACCCTGAACTGCTTGCTTTTTTGGATGCGGCTTTCCTTCATTACGATCAGACTAACGGTGAAAAAGTGAACGTGACTATCGAATAATGATAGCCTAAGCCTCATTCCTGCCCTTACAGCATTTGACATTGCCCGGGAAATGTTCTGTCAACATCAGCCTGCTTTTGACACCGTTTACTCTCACAAGCGTTCTTCAGAGGGCAAGAACAGATGCGTACACGATACACATCTGTGCACCTACATACGTTAACCAGACCCAATAAGCGTTATGGCGAAACGGTTTAGCTCCGATTGTAACAACTGCAATAATAAAATCCGAAATCACAAAGAGCAGGCCGCCAAGCGCGGTAACCCAGTGTGCTGCGCCCAGGCCCCAGGCAAGTGCGACCGCCACGGAAGCCATGATGCTAATCCATAGACCATACACAAATGCTCCGGCATTGTAGCCGTATGGAGCCTGCAGATTCCGGATATACCGCAGCCACCCGGCTATGAGCAGCACCAGATAAATTACCCCCGCAAGGATTAGACCTGTGTTAAGAACAGAGACACCCTCGTTATTCAGAGCTGCTGTAAAAGCTGCAATGTAAAAGCCGTGAGCCACTGCGAACGTAGCCATTCCTCCTATGAGTCTATGGCGCATAGGAATCAGTCCCGCCATCGTTAAATCACCGATGAAGGACCAGGCCATTCCCCAGAATACCCATTCGGCATAGGGTGAGTCCTGATTCCCTCTCCAGAGTGCAAAGGCTGCCGCAGTCAATGTCAGGCTTATGCACATTCTGGCCCACAGCGGAAGGCTCAGCCCCGAGCCTTCCTTATTATTTCGGCGAATGCCGGAAGCGGTGCCTGCTATGAACAAAACAACCTGTACGGCCCACAACCACCCCATTACCATCTGAATCCCCCCATGGTGAAGCAAAGTATACGTTCCTTTACCCCTTCTGCAGGCATGGAAATCGTTGCCGCCTCTCCCCGCACTAGTCCGATACCGAAACTGGCGGCTCCTGCCCGCGGCTTTCACTGGATTTCACATGCTTAAGCTGAGAAACGATCAGGAAACTCACAATAACGAGTAGAAACCAGGAGCTCATTTTACCCAAAGATACCATGCTCCACGCTTCCCTCTGATTGGGATACTGCCAAGCGCCCAAATAAGTCGCTATGTTCTCAGCCAGCCACACAAAGAATCCGATCAGGAAAAAAGAAAGGATAACCGGCATACGGTAACTGATTGTTCTTACCCGGAACGTAACTGCCGAGCGGAAGAAGATTACAAATAAGAGCGCAGTCAGCACCCAGCGCAAATCCGTTATGTAATGATGCGTCATAAAATTCAAATAAATGGCTGCTCCGATCGGTACAGTCAGCCAGGAAGAAGGCCAACGATGTATCTGAACATGAAGTCTGCGCCAGGCCTGGCATAAATAACTCGCTACACTGGCATACATAAATCCGCTGTAGAGCGGGACGCCCCATACTTTCGTCCAGGCTTCCTGAGGATAAGACCACGAGCCCATGTTTACTTTAAAGATCTCCAGGGCAAGCCCGATCAAATGAAACAGGCAGATAACTTTCAACTCATCCCTCGTTTCAAGACCGGTTTTAACCATGATCCATTGGATCAGAAGACAGACCACGAGCATGACATCATACATATAAGGGACATCAAATACTTTTAAAATCGCCAGACTCGCAAAGATCAGAGCCGGAAACAAACAAGACAATGCCTGTTGATAGCCGAACATAAGAAGCTGTCTGGCTTGCAGCTGTAAGGTTTTGACCAACAACCTGCCCCTCCATTCATTTGCAGTTCACACTGCCTCTTTTCCTGATCCCAATTAATCAAGATAATGTACATCTTTGTTAGTTTAGCATAAATCCCGCGAAGCAAAAGGTCTATATTAGAAGAAAGGAAATGTCAGGAAGGGATGCAAAAAGAAAGTATTGACAGAATGGCTTAATGAGGGAAAAATGATAAAAAGTCCTGTGGATATGAACCGAAAAGGCGGTGCACGATGAGTAAACATGTCTCCATGCAAAATATTGCCGATCGGCTTGGCATTTCTAAATACACAGTTTCGCAAGCGCTTTCCGGCAAATACGGGGTCAGCGAAGAAACAAGGCTTAAAATCATTGAAACGGCCAAATCCATGGGGTACCGTAAAAAAATCATAAAAAGCTCAGCTTCAGCTGAGCTTAGGACACGTATCCATTCTTTCGCTAATCACGGGTTACCGGGCGAAACCTACATTCTGGTCTGGATCCACACCGTCAAACAACTGGATCCTTTTTTCTGGTCTAAGGTACTGGGGGGGCTTACTCAAGAATGCCGGGAGAAGAAAATCTCTTATTGGATCGTTCCGGTTCCTCCCCATCAGGAAAATGAGCTAAATATACCCGATTACCTGGATCCTGCTCTATGCACAGGACATATTCTGCTCGGCACCTTCTCGACTCGTGCGGTTATTTCATTGCAGCAGACCAATCTTCCCCTCGTACTAGTCGACCATGATGAACCGCTTGTTAATGTAGACTGCGTCGTTAACAGCAACATGGACGGAGCTATTGCAGCCTGCAAGCAGCTCCTGCGAGAAGGCTGCGACTCTCTGGTTTTTATCGGCAGCGATTCCTATTCCATGAGCTTCCGGGAACGTGCACTGGGCTGCCGTCTGGCTGCGGAAGCCGCTGCGGAACAAGGACAGCCGGTCGCGCTGTCCAGATGGACAGTTCCCTATATGACCAGTCCCACTTGGGCGCAGGATTTAGCGGTCCGGGTCAACCAGCTCAAGAACGGCGAACTGCCCGATGGTTTTATCTGCGCGGACGATTACATAGCGCTTGAGCTTCTCACACTGCTCAAGCGGCGCGGATGCAGCATTCCGGAGCAGTGTCGGGTAATCGGCTTCGATAACATTGAAGCCGCTGCCGCCGCATCCCCTCCGCTCAGCACCGTTGAGCTGAGCAAGGAGCTGCTGGGTATCCGCGCGGTAGAGACACTCCTCTACCGGAAGCAGCACCCCGGACGGGCGAATGAGAAAGTGGTGCTCGCGCCTGAGTTCATCGCCCGTGCGTCGGGGTAATATAAGGATTTGAAGGAAAAATTCGAACTGTTTGCAAGTAATTTTTTTCCGGTGTGGATGTAGCCCGCAGGCGTTGTACATAAGAATGGCACCTGTTGGCCGTGATGCCGGGACTGGAGCTCATGCGGATCGCTTTGGGTTGTCATTAGCATCTGCATGCTGCAGTTTACATCTTGCCGGACAAGGCGCTGCCAATCATGCATTTTGTCCGACCGGGCGCACCTTAACACACCAGGCCTGTGGTTAGCATCCACGCGCCGTATGGCTGCAACCCGCGCAGTCCCCGGCCAGCCGCTGAGCGGCAACAACTGCCGGAACTGCTGGAGCCACCTTTGCCGCCCGTGGCGCAGCCCCGTACAACAAGGACGCCGCAGCAGCCGGCGCCCTTATTCCTCCAGCAGGAGAGTCACACCCACACCCTCCTGCTTACCGCAGCTTCACCGCCAGAACGCGGATGCGGCTGTAGTCTGCGCTCCATGTGCCGTCCGCGTACAGCTCCGGCCGCAGACGCTCCTCCACGGCAGCCGTCACGCGCTCCTGCACCTCGCTGCCGAGGCCAGCGTAGTAGCTTCCGGCGAACGCATGAAGCCAGTGGCGCAGCCCAAGCTCCCCTTCCGGAAGCGGCGTCGGGCGGTCGAACCGTTCCGCGTAGCGGACATCCAGCCCCGCGCGCTCCAGAAGCGCCGAGTATTCCCCGATCGTCGGGAAATACCAGGGGTTGCGCCCTGCCGGATCAATCCCCGCTCCGGCAAGCGCTTCGGCCAGTGCCCGCTCAATGCGGGCCACATTGCCGAAGCCGCCGAACTCGGCGGCCAAACGGCCGCCGGGCTTCAGTGCTGCCGCTATCGTGCGGGCAGCCTCGTCCGCCTGCGGAACCCAGTGCAGCGCCGCGTTCGAGAATACGGCATCGAATGGACGGGGGGAGCGGTAACTGCGCATATCCCCCACCTCAAACCGGAGCCCGGGATACTTCAGCCGTGCCTGTTCGATCATCGACTCCGACAGATCAACTCCGGTCACATCCGCTCCCCGCTCCGCTAACTCCACACTCAAGCTGCCTGTCCCGCAGCCCAGATCCAGTACTGACTCCCCTTGAACCGGACCCAACAGCTCCAGCACGGATCTTCCGTGTTTGGCCACAAAATCCATCTGACTGTCATAGTGCCCCGCATCCCAGCTTACATCTTCCGTACGGTTCAACATCTATATCGCCCCCGACTTAACAAAATATGGATATAGATCTAGTATGCGCGTACATCTTTATAAATTCCAATACTTAATATCAACACACTTAATAGGTTTTAACTATAAACGAACGACAAGAAGCGGCCTGTCTTCCAAGACTGCGGCCGTCTTTCAATTTCTATACGTAACGTTCGATATACGAGAGTGCGACCGAGATAAACACACACGCCAGACCGATCCATGTCAGCTTGGAACGGAAAAAAGTCGTCAAGCCCTTGTTCTGCTTCTCCAGCTGAGTGCTTTTGACAGGAACCTCAAGTTTGCGCGGGTCATCATCTTTTCTTTTGAGCAGGAAAGATTGAAAATTAATTCCGTTCATAATGGCGGAGACCATAAGAACAGCCAAAGAAATCAAAAAAAGCGTATCCGAAATATTTCTAAGCACCGGAACCATCCTTGTCTTATCGTCTATTTGTTTACCCGGACATTTCCGATCCCGGGTTGTCCATCGGGGCTTTTCTATTATAGCTTATTTTCCCGCCGAACAAAATCATCCGGCATTGAAACCCACTGCATCTGCCTCCCCTTCCTTCCGCACGAATGTAAAGGAAAAGTCCGGCCAAAGGCCGGACCTGCTCAATATGGAGCCGTTATCTTTTGTACGGATAGTACGGGTATGGGTACGGGTATGGATACGGATAATTGTAATAAGGAGGATAATAAGGATAAAACGGCTGCTGCGGATAGTAAGGGTAGAAAGGATAATTCGGATAGCCTCCGTGGTGGTAGCCTCCGCCATGATGATAGCCGCCGCCTCCCGGATAACCTCCATGGAAACCGCCGTGATAACCACCCGGATTGCCGCCGGGTCCGCCAAACTGATTTTTCCTTGCTTCTTCTTCCTCACTGTTGATCAAGGCAGTCCCTTGATTCCAATCTTGCTGCTGCTCAAAAAAGTTACCCTGGTTCAAAAAAGCTTCCTGATTCTGTCCCTCGAAAGTCATGGCTCATTCCCTCGCATTCGGTAGATTGTGATGTAGCTTCTTGCATCTACCACATCGTATGTACGAATGCCCAGAAGGTGCACAAAGACGCCCATGATTGGGCGCCTTTTAAGATCAGCATGCAGGATTAAGCCACTTAAGACTTCGAAGCACCGTACGTAAGCATATTCGCCTTCTTCCAATTTCCCCAGAAATAATAAGCAACGGAGAGGACCGAACCCACCGTAAAACCGATCGGGAAGCTCCACCAGACGGCATCTAACCCATAGGAATCAGCCAGATAATAGGATAGCGGAATACGCATGCACCACAGGGCGAGGAACGTAATCAGCAGCGGCACCATGACAGCCCCGGTCGAGCGGACCACACCCGACACAACGAAAGTGATGCCGAAAATAACGAAACTCCACAACGTGATCGTGTTGATCGTCATGCCGATTTCAATGGCCCGGCCTTCCGGAAGAAACAGGCCCAGCGCCTGGCGGTTAAACAGATAAATGAGAACGACAAGCACGCCCGTCATTAAAAAGTTAAAGACAACCCCAAGCCACGTAACCCGGTGAACCCGGTCCCATTTGCCTGCGCCGACATTCTGAGCCGCAAAGGAAGATACGGCACCCCCGATTGCCATCGCCGGCATCTGAATATAAGAGGACAGCTGCATAGCCGCGCCGAAAGCAGCCGTAGCCTCCGAACCGAAACGATTGACGAGATTAATCATCGCAAGCGCACTCGTCGATACGACGATCATCTGCAAACCCATGGGAACCCCTTTCTTAACCAGGGAACCTATAATTTCCCGATCGTAGCGAAGAAGCTGGCGGTCGGCACGCGTAATCCGCAGAAAATGCTTTTTGCGGTACAGCGAGAGGAGAATGGCGGCAAGCGCGACAAATTGAGAGATCGCTGTCGCAAGTGCCGAACCCGAAATATTAAATGCCGGGACCGGCCCCCAGCCGAAGATCAGCAGCGGGTTCAGCACGATATCGAGGATAATTGCCATGACCAGGAATTTAAAAGGCGTCTTGGAATCTCCCGCACCGCGGAGAATTGTCATAATCAGGCTGAAGCAGAACATGAACGGCATACTCATAAAAATAATACGGAGATACGCATTAGCCATCTCTATCGCATCCGGGGGCGTATTCATCCAGCCCAAGATTTGAGGAGACAAGAAAAAACCGGCCGCAGCAACGAACATGGACAACGTAAAAAAGAACAAGGCGCTTGTCCCGACTACTCTCTTGGCTTGTCCTATATCGCCCGAGCCAATGCTCTGTCCGATCATAATCGTGGACGCCATCCCGATTCCGAAGATCGAGCTTAACATCAGAAACATCACATTATTTGCATTAGAGGTAGCGGCGAAAGCGCTCTCACCTAGAAATTTACCTACCCAGATACTATTTACCGTTCCATTGAGGGATTGAAGGACATTCCCGTACAGAACCGGAAGGGAGAAGAGAAGCAGTTTGCGCGCTATCGGTCCTTCTGTCAAATTCATCTTCGGATCTTGTTTGGACATGATGGTGTAAATCCTCCTGGACCAATCGGGAATGAATGACCGGAACTTTTTATTCAACTTCACCTAGTAATATTAAAAAAAACTTCCATATCGCCCTATCTTATCACACCCCCTCTATAAGATGCGATCCCTTGTCAGGTGAATGGAAAAAAAGCCCTGTCCGTCTAGACTAACAGACGGAAGGGCAGTTGAAGATAGTGATGGTCCTAACGGTTTAAGAGGCTGCCGACATAGCGCAGCAATTCATTCGCACAGACCGGGCAGTATCCGTGGGCGTCAATGAGTTGTCTCGTCACCTCATTGATCTTCTTAAGCTGCCGCTCATCCGGTGTCTTCGTTGAGGTCGTGATTTTGACGATATCCTTCAAGTCCGTGAACAGCTTTTTCTCAATCGCTTCGCGCAGCCGTTCATGCGTGCTGTAATCGAACCGGCGCCCTTTGCGGGAATAAGACGAAATTCGGATCAGAATTTCTTCACGAAACGCTTTTTTCGCATTCTCCGAAATCCCGATCTGTTCCTCAATGGAGCGCATAAGCCGCTCATCGGGGTCCATCTCTTCCCCGGTCAACGGATCCTTGATTTTACCCCAATTCGAATAAGCTTCTATATTGTCCAGGTAGTTATCAAACAAAGTTTTGGCCGATTCCTCGAACGAGTACACGAACGCCTTCTGCACTTCTTTCTTGGCAAGATCATCGTATTCCTTACGAGCCACCGAAATGAAATTGAGGTAGCGTTCCCGCTCGTCTTTGGTAATGGACGGATGCTGATCCAGCCCGTCTTTAAGGGCGCGCAGTACATCCAGCGCATTAATGCACTGAAGATCATGGCGGATCAGAGCACTCGAAATACGGTTGATGATATACCGCGGATCGATCCCGCTCATCCCCTCTTCGAGATACTCGTTCTGCATTTCCTTCAGATCGGCTTCCTTATAGCCTTCTATCGCTTCCCCGTCGTACATGCGCATTTTCTTCACCAGATCCATGCCCTGCTTCTTCGTTTCCTTCAGGCGGGTCAGAATGGAGAAAATCGCGGCTGCTTTTAAGGAATGCGGGGAAATATGCACATGCGACATGTCGCTCTGCTTGATCAATTTCTTGTAGATCTTCTCTTCATCCGATACTTTCAGGTTATAAGGAATCGGCATTACAATCATACGCGATTGAAGAGCTTCGTTCTTCTTGTTCGCAATAAAAGATTTATACTCCGATTCGTTCGTATGGGCGACGATCAGCTCATCCGCCGATATAAGAGCAAACCGTCCGGCCTTGAAATTGCCTTCCTGCGTCAGGGACAGCAAATTCCACAGAAATTTCTCGTCACACTTCAGCATCTCCTGGAATTCCATCAGTCCGCGGTTGGCTTTATTCAATTCGCCGTCGAAACGGTAGGCGCGCGGGTCAGACTCGGAGCCATATTCCGTAATCGTGGAAAAATCAATACTGCCTGTCAAATCCGCAATATCCTGCGATTTGGGATCGGATGGGCTGAACGTACCAATTCCGATGCGGTCATCCTCCGAAATCAGGACGCGTTCGACTTCGACCTCTTCAATGCGTCCTTCGTACTGGGTCCTGAGCCTGAGCTGACAGGAAGGACACAAATTCCCCTCGATGCGGATGCCCAGTTCCCCTTCAATTTCCGGCCTCAGCTCAGAGGGAATGAGATGGAACGGATCTTCATGCATCGGGCACCCTTTAATCGCATAGACGGCCCCTGCATCCGTCCGCGAAAACTGCTCCAGCCCTTTTTTGAGCAGGGTTACAATGGTTGACTTACCTCCGCTTACCGGCCCCATCAGCAGCAAAATACGTTTTCGGACGTCAAGTCTTCTGGCAGCCGAATGGAAATATTCTTCCACCAGCTTTTCTACCGCACGGTCGAGCCCAAAAATTTCCTGATCAAAGAAGTTGTAGCGGGTAGGCCCATCATTCTTTTCGATGCCGTGAGAAGCAATCATCTCATATACACGTGCGTGGGCTGTCATCGCCAGGCTCGGATTTTGACGGACCAGCTCCAGATACTCCCGGAACGAACCCGTCCATGCCAGTTGTTCCTTCTCAGTCCGATGCTCCGTGATGCGTTTGAAAATATCCATGGGTACCTCCTCTCACTGCCATTGCCTCGAAAGAGCGGATAGCTCGTGATGGTGATTTAGGGTACTACAATCCTATGCGGCCTCAGCGCAATACTTGCCTGTAAATTTGTACAGGAACAAAGGAAAAACAAGCCTTACATGAGATGGCAGCAAAGGAGCACTTCCATGGCAGGGACCAGCCTTCTATTAGGGATGCATTTAGTCTGCGGCGGGCATTCTTCTCGTAGAAATCACAAGACGATTCCAAGCGTTGATGACCACGATTGACATAAGGATTTCAAAAGTCTGGACTTCATCGTAATAAACGCACACCTGCTGATAAACATCATCCGGCACGTGTCCTTCCGTTACCAGCGTAACGGCTTCCGTGAAGGCGAGAGCCGCACGTTCCTCCGGCGTAAAGAAGGGCGTCTCGCGCCATGCGCTCAGCGTATACAATCTTTGCTCCGTCTCTCCCAGCTTGCGGGCAGCCTTGGTGTGCATATCCAGGCAGAAGGCGCAGCCGTTTATTTGGGAAGCGCGAATTTTGATTAATTCTTTTAATTCGGGATTCAGACTGGTCGATTTCACATACTTCTCCAGTTCGGCCATTGCCGCATATCCGGCTGGCACCGCCGTTACCATATTCATTCTCTCTTCCATCGTTCTTCCTCCTCCAAATAAATGATCTCAAGGATAGAACAAGACAGCGATGGGATTTGTGACACCGGGTAACGGGCGAACAAAAGCACAATGAAGCATGGCACCGGTGCAGCAAAGAGCTTATGACAGCCGAATACGGTGAAGTTTATCCGGATTGGACACGATAAAAAGCTTGCTGATGCGATCCTGCTCCGGGGTCCACTGCATGCTGACAGCCATGACCGGCCTGCCTGCTCTCACCAGTACGAATCCTCTCCGGCCATTCACATACACAGGAAGCATATGCCCTTCAAAATAACCTCTTGGAGCAATCCCCGACCACAGAGCTTGAATCCGCTGCGTTCCGAGTATGGGACGCAGGGCGCAGCGCACCTTGCCCCCGCCATCCGTATACAGGATAGCTTCCCTGGTCAGCATGGACAGGCATTCGTCGAAACGCCCCGATGACACCGCATGCAGAAACAGCTCCACGAACTTCTCCTCCTGCTCCGTTCTTGGCGAAAGAGCTGATGAGGGCTGTTCCCACGGCACGGCAAGCTTGGCTTTGGCACGGCTGCAGAGCTTGCGGCAGCCGCCTTCTGTCCGGTCCAGCACTTCTGCGATCTCTTTGTAGGTATAATGAAGAGTTTCCCTCAGAATAAACACGGCCCGCTCTGCCGGATTCAGCTGTTCGAGCGTAACGAGCAGAGCGTAAGTGATGCTTTCCTGCTTCACTACGGTGTCCATAGGATCCCCCTCCGAAGTCGTCACAAGGGGTTCCGGCAGCCAGGTGCCGACGTAGACTTCCCTTCTTTTTCGCGCAGATTTAAGATAATTGATGCATCGGTTCGTCACCGACCTGCACAAGTAGGCTTTCCTGTTCTCTATATGCGCCAGCCCGTGCGGTTCCGCATCTACAAATACATCCTGCACGATATCTTCGGCATCCGCGAGTGAACCGAGCATCCGGTAAGCAATAGAAATGAGCAGATGCTGGTAGTCATTGTACAAGTCCTCCACTATTCCGAACTCCTCCTTATAAAAGGTTCCTCCCATGCAAAAAATGGATCAACTTGTCGCTTATCTTAGCATGTCTCCGTTAAAAATTTCCATAATTCCTCCGGAAAATGCCCCCTTTATACGAAGTTTCCTTATGTTATACTTGAAAGAATGTACCATAAGAACCGGTCATCGTAAGTCTGAAAGGAGCCACGGACATGCCTATCCAAAGCGAAACCGAGCTGTACGCGCCCGTCAAAGCATACTGGGAGCAGCTCGGCTATGAAGTCCGCGGCGAGGTCCGCCACTGCGATCTTGTCGCTGTGCGGGAAGGCGAAGCTCCGGTCATCGTAGAGCTGAAGCGCAGCCTCACCGTGCCGCTGCTCATCCAGGGCTTGCGCAGGCAGGACGTGACGGAGCAGGTCTACATCGCCATCGAGCTTCCGGCCAAAGGAAGGGTTCCCCACCGCATGACATGGGGCGACATCCGCAAGCTGTGCGGGCGTCTGGGACTTGGCCTCATAACGGTGCAATTCTACAAGACGAAGAAGCCGGCCGTGGATATCGTCTGCGATCCTCCCGGGCTTCAGTCGCCTGTCCGGGTCACTCCCGCGCGCAAGCGCAAGGCCGACCGCCTGCTCGGTGAATTCCGCGAACGCAGCGCAGACTACAACGTAGGCGGCAGCACGCGCCGCAAATTGGTGACCGCCTACCGCGAGAAGGCGCTCCACTGCGCCCTGCTCCTCCGGCAGCAGGGACCGCTCAGCCCGCGCAAGCTGCGGGAGCTCACCGGCAACGCGAAGACGGCGGCGCTCCTGCAGCGCAACGTCTACGGCTGGTTCGCCCGCGTGAACCGCGGGGTCTACAGCTTGACGCCGCAAGGTGCGGAAGCGCTCGCTGCCTTCGCGCACGTGGTCGCCCCTCTGGAGAGCGCAAGCGTTGACGAAGCGAAACCTGCAGGCACAAGGGCTGCTGCCGCTCGGCCTCTTGCGATAAACCCGCTTCCACCGGGACTTGAGCCGGAGCCTGACCCAAAGCGCAGAACGCGCGGGCGCCATGCCTCTGCACTTCTTGCAGCAGATGGTGCCCCGGCTGCTTCAACCCAAGCGGAACAGCGGGCAGAGGGGAGTCCGGAGGCGTCACCGCCGCAGTCTCCTGATTTGCAGGAACCAGCGGTTTCGCAGCCGGGGAAGGCAGCCCGTACACGGCGGTCTGCACACTCCAGATGAAACCGGAAGAGTTCCGTTGATTTTTCCTGTAAACATCCGCAAATTTTGACGGAAGGCCTGGGATGACTCTATCTCCCGAATTCAGCCGCGCAGGCTTGAAGCAAGTCTACCTCCCAATTTCAGCCGCGCAGACATAAGTCCCTCACTCGATAAGCCCGGATTCCTTCTTGATGCCGAAGGAAATCCGGGCTTTATTTGTACTCACCCCCACTTTCAATTGTGCGGCTTCTCTTTTCATAAACAGGCAAACAACTGGCGTTCACAGAATGGACAAACCACGTTCACCAAAATTTCACTTTAGTAAAAATTTTTGCATATAGACAAAACTTTTCTCACTCCTTATAATCTAAAGGTATAAATGGTATATATTGTAAACTTATACTCATATAGAGTCTGGCTATTAAGGGAAAGGTGGGCACACATGTGAAAACAGCGCATTTCCATCCTCTGGACCAACCTACGCGTAAAGAAATTATGTTCTGCCTCGAGAGGCTGGGAACCTCTGACATTAAGCACATCGCCCATGAAATTAAGATGACGCCTGCGGGCATTAGACGTCATTTGAACGCCCTCCTGCAGAACCATTATGTGCAGCAGACCATACGGCGGCAGTCACCGGGCAGACCTGCTTATTTGTACAGGCTGACGGATAAGGCCCTGGAACTGCTGGAGGACTCTGCTCCACATCCCTCGGCCAGTCTTTTCCGTGAAAATGCGGAGTGGTGCGGAACTTCCATTGTGGCCAGGCTTTTCGAGCAGAGGAAGGTCAGGCTGCTGCGACAATATAAAAGAATTCTGGAGGAGAAAAAAGCAGCAGACAAGGATACTTGGACTGGGCACGAGGAACGGCAAGAGTAGGAATAGAGACAGCCCCGCCTCCATCCTGCCACGTTGTACCAAAAAAGAGCCAGCGGGGCTTACCCCTGCTGACTCTTCCGTTTCTTCGCTTCAATGGCCTTATTCATCCAGATGGCGGCCATTGCTCCCTCACCCATGGCAACGGTAAGCTGCTCTGCATGCACACCGATATCTCCGGCTGCATAGACGCCGGGGATGTTCGTTTCCTTGCTGCGCGGGTCCGCCATTACATGGCGGTTCTCCATCCGCTCGGCGCCGAGCTGTACCGCCAGGTCCGAGTGCACCGCATTGCCGCCGAAAGCGAGGAAGCCCCGCTCGGCTTCAACCGTGCCGCCGTCCTCCAGCTGCACGCGGACGAGCCTTCCGCCTTCCTCTGCGTGGATGGCGGCAATCGGTCCCGGGATTGTCTGGATCCCGGCACGATCCAATTCCTCCTGCACCGCAGGACTGACCGGCTTACGTTCATGGTTCAGCAGCGTAAGCTTGTCGGTACGCGGACGCAGCGTCAAAGCCATGCGGGCTCCGGGATCGCCCGCACCCAGCACTACCGTCCGGCGGCCCGCCACCTCGTGGCTGTCACAGTCCGGACATACGTAGATCGTATGTCCCAGGCACTCGCGCAGCCCAGGCACCTCCGGGAACCGGTCCATTACGCCGGTGGCAAGCAGCAGGGTTGAGCCGGTATACTCCGTATCCGGCTCCGCTTCCGCTTCCGTGGACAATCCCCGCCCGCCGGGTTCATGCGCCGCGAGCGGGTGATTGCCGCCGCTCTCCTGCTTCGCAAGCCTGCGGACACCGACACGGAAGCCGGTGCCCAGAGTCCCGGCTGCGCGGATCGCCAGGCCGTCCGCAAATTCCACGCCGAGCGCCTGCGCCTGCTTGCGCCCCGTCTTCCTGAGCTCCTCACCGGATACGCCTTCCGGGAAACCGAGCACGTTATGATAACGCGCGCATAGGGTCGAGCGCCCGTAGCCCGCATCAATTACCAGCACCTTATGACCATAGCGGCCAAGCTGAACGGCTGCCTGCAGTCCGGCAATGCCGCCCCCGATAATAATTCCGTCATAGTTCATTGACTTAAGCTCACCTTCTTGTAGTAAATAATAGGTAGAATGTCTTTCGTTTAACTTACCCGAAGTGAGCCCCTTGTAATCTTAGACCTTAGCTGGTTTAACTCCTTCAGATCATCCTGGAATATACTCTGAACGTCTGCAAAGCACAGTGTTAAGGCGCTGTTAAAAAGCAGCATAATATGAACCAGCTTATTGATGAAGCGAAACAGCTCGCGGCATCAGCAAGATAACCCGTCCCAAAAAAGCAAAAAGCCACCGCCTAAGCAGCGATAGCTCCAAAATAAATTTATGCTTTTATTGCTTTTTCTCATTTATAAACAAATACATTAGGAATGCTAATAATAGGACAGTTCCGCCAATAAATAATGTTACATTAGACAAGCTCCAAATGTACCTGAAAGTGATACCGTCAATGCCACTGAAATTGCTGTTTCCAGCGGGGGTTATATACATTAGGATTTTTTCAAATAATCCCAATCCGATTAACATTAGTCCTGAGAAAACTAATACAGGTCTGATATCTTTCAACTTAAGAATCCCTCTTTTCTATATGTTCACAAGTGCAAAAGCCTCTATTCCATCAACGAATTCCCCGTGCACGTTTACTCTATTGAGCATCGCCTCCTGTGATTTTATTTTCAACAATACTTGTAACATACCAACATTTACATTATGTGTAAATTATATTTTTCTGCATGTATACAAACAGACAATCGTGTTCCTTTAGGTTTTATCCTGGATCCATCTCGTTCAAAAAACTTTATATATCCTTTTCTTTTGCCCGGCAGTTGGGTATAATAAGCATAATGTATGCTTTCTGGAGGTGTGTCAGATGTCAGCTGCTTTCTGGATTATTAACACGGTCCTGCTCATGTTTATTGTGGCCATCTTCACATCCTCGTACAACGAGGACAAGACGAAAGGCCTGTAAGCCGGGTACCGTACTGTCAATGTTTAAAAGCCCTGATGACTCAGGGCTTTTTTTCATGGAGTTTGTATGCTGTTTACGCTGTATTAGAATATCATTCCGGATAATCCGAAGAGGATATTCATAAGGAAATGAAGCAGGAATACTGGCAGCAGCCCCTGCGCGCGAATCGTTAAACCGCTCAGCCAGATGCCCAGCACTCCGAAGAGGATGCAGATTTCCAAGGGAAATCCGATGGAATAATGGTAGAAGCCGAAAGCCGCCGAGCAAATAAGAACTCCTTTGAGTTCGCCCATGTGATCAACCAGCCTGCTCAGCAGATACCCCCGCCAGATCACTTCTTCCAAAGCCGCATTTATACCTGCAAATAAAACCGAGTATCCGAGAATTTGCAGCAACCGATCCTGTCCGAAATCAATCACGAAGAGGAAAGAAAACGTCACAACAGCCGAGGAAATAAGAAGAGAGCGCCAAATGGGATCTTTTAATCCCCGCCAGACCAACGGGAAATAAATGATGTTCCCGAACCGGCCTGCAGCCAGATAAGAATTCTTAGGCTTGACGCAGAAGTAAAGAAGAGACAGCGGAATGACATAACCGATCAAACCGAGTCTGGACAGAGCAATCCGAACCGGTTCGGCGAATCCCGTTAAGGATTCCGCCCTTAGCCAAGCTCCCAGCCACGCGGACAACCAGTAGCCCGCCAACACGGATGCGATCGTCAGCAGCAGGACGCGGCAGGCAGGCTTGATGAACAGGGCCGCCCCAGTGAGGAGGGCCGCGGCCGTAAGCCCGGCCCAGACGGGCGTCAGCTGAACCAGCAGCATGGCTCCGACAACTCCCGCCGCCGCGCCCGCTTGCCCGCCCGCTGAAGGCCCCAGACGGGAAGGGCCCGCGGCCATTCCGGCTTTACTCAACGGCTCTGCTTCTTTCGTAGCCCAGATAGCGCGTTCCTTGGAATGTCAGCTTGCCGGCATCGCCTTCCATAAGCTGACCGTACTCCTGGCCGCTGATGGCGAACTCCAGGCGGTCTCCACTCTCCACCTCGAATGTCGGTTAATAAGACGTACTTGTCGAACTGGAATCGGAGAAAGAATCGTTCATATTGGAATTGCTGCTGCGGGATACATGAGTCCGCTTCGCCGTTATTACGGCGTAGACGGACAATACAGGCTGCTTGTTATTATGACTCCACTGGCCGATTGCTTTTATAATCGAAAAAATAATAAGTCCGGCGATCAGCAGGAACACAATCATAAAAACAACTCCGAACCAGCCGAATGCTCCCATCGAAGATCCGAATCCACCGACTCTATCAAAATCTCCAAACCCTGGCGGTTCAAAGTCCATGCCAGCTCCTCCATTTCTTTGCGGAAAATTCTTATGGATCGCAATGCCATTTACGATCTTCACCGCATTTACAATTTCCTCCCTTATATTACCACAAGCATTCTGCCTTGGGAGGTGAATATTTCCCTATATAACGTCAAAAAGCACCGCTCCGATGGAAGCGATGCCTCTGTTTGCTGTTGTCCTGATTTCCAGTCCGAATGGATAGGAAAGAAGACCTACGATCTTGGTTGTTTCATCGCGTTCATTTCCGACAGACAACTGGCACAGATGTGACGTTCTTTGAATTCGTTCACATGGTCCATTTCTCCACAAAATACGCATTTTGGGCGGTATCTCTCTAAGATGATATGGTCCCCTTGAACTAGTATTTCGACTGGATCGCCTTCGTTCATTTGGTATCTTTTGCGCAGCGATTTGGGTAAAACAATACGACCTAATTGGTCAACTTTACGTACAACTCCAGCAGGTTTCATCATTTCCACTCACCTCTTTCATCCGAAATTCAAATCGGCATAAGTAACATTACCCATTTTTATTCGCCAAGTTTCGTACGATTCCTTCTTATTTCGGTAAAATCTTTTATTTTCAGCTGTTTAATTTTGAAAGTTTAGAGATATTTGAACATTCCACAACTTTGTCAATACTGGAACCCATTGGTTTACTGATAACTGGGCGTGCCTGTAAAATCTGATAACAAAATTTCCAGTTTTCTAATTAACCATTGGTAAGTCCTTTGTTTAACCTGATTCTCAGGTCATAACCCGGCTTCGCAAATATCCCAGGCATGCTCTCATTTCGAGCCCTTTATATATAGAACTTCAGACCTGCCTCAGACTAGACGAATTTCCCATGCCGGGAATGGCACATTTCAAAGGATCTAGGTCCTTTCCGGGACAAAGAGACATTCCCCTATCTGAATATATAGGTACCTTACCTGGGATGCTTCCTATCATTCGTGGCTATATATCAATCCTAGCAACCCGTTGAATCTCACAGAAATTAGGAGTTCGCTCAGTTCAATGCCAAGCAAAATCACATACCATACATTACAACTAAATCTAGCAGACAAATATAAAGGAGGTGATAGAATCCACCCGGTTTCTTCGTTTGAATTCTGTAACGGATAGGAAAATTCATTTAGTTCTTCCGGAAGGAGGTGAGATTATGAACGAGTACTTGATGCCGGTCACGATTCTAATATTTCTCGGTACGCTATCCTTCATCTTCTGGCGCCCGCAAGTAAATGAAGCCATACCCGCGTCGATAGGGGCAGTGCTTGTCCTCCTAAGCGGCAGTGTATCTTTATCTGACCTGATCATCATTACAGAAACAATAGGGGGCGCGGCCGTTACCATTATTGCTACGATTGTTATGGCTATCGTCCTCGAAAGCTTCGGTTTCTTCCACTGGGCGGCCGAGAAGCTGTCAGAAAAAGCGGGAGGTTCGGGAATCCGGTTATTCTGGTATACGAACCTGTTTTGTTTTCTTATGACCCTATTCGTCAACAACGACGGCAGTATCCTTATTACGACCCCGATCCTTCTCATGCTTCTTCACCATATGAAACTTAAAAATCACCAAAAAATCCCCTACCTGCTGTCGGGAGCCTTAATCGCAACGGCTTCCAGCGCCCCGATCGGAGTCAGCAATATTGTGAATCTCATTGCATTAAAAATGGTTGATATGGATCTCTACATGCATACGGCAATGATGTTCATTCCTGCTTCAGCAGGGCTGCTCCTCCTGGCTCTGCTCCTGTTTGCCTACTTCTTCAATCAGATTCCGCGTACAATTTCTAAGCTTAACCCAGGACACTGGAGCTATCCCCCTGCACCCGGCAATCATCCGCTCAAAACCGTGCCGGTGCCGATCATTCCTGAGAATCGCCCGAAATTTATGCGCAATATTCTCCTCTTTGTACTCGCTGTCCGGATTTCCCTCTTTGCCGCTTCCTACGTACACTTCCCTGTTCCGCTCATGGCCGTCATCGGTTCTGTGGCTCTGCTGGGCTGGCGCTGGATTTATCTCAGGATTCCTCCCACAGACATGATTAAGAAAACACCTTGGTATATTCTCTTGTTTGCTTTCAGTATGTACGTAATTATATACGGACTGCACAACATCGGATTAACCCAGTGGCTGATGAAATTCATGGAACCTCTCCTTACACAAGGCTACCTGCTTGCAAGTATCGCTATGGGGACTTTGCTCACCGTTCTCTCCAATCTGTTCAACAACCACCCTGCTTTAATGATTGGAACCTTAACTCTAACCAACATGAACCTTGATCCGATGACACTGAAAATCTCCTATTTGTCCAGTGTAATCGGCAGTGACTTAGGCTCCTTGCTTCTGCCTATAGGCACTCTCGCAACTTTAATCTGGCTTCATATGATCAAACAAGGCAATGTCCGGATTACCTGGGGCCAATATATGAAAGTAACGTTTACCGTTATCCCGGTCACTCTATTCTTTACGCTGATTGTGCTCGGTTACTGGGTATCCTGGCTCTATTAAAAAAACGACCTTCCTAAGAAGGCCGTTTTCACAGTGATAAGATGATTCGCACAGCACAATTTATGTGAAGGCACGTCAAAAAGTTTGGGTATTTTTTAGCTGCACCGCAAAAGAGGCTCAGGCCTCTTTTTCTTGTGTATCCGGGTTATTAAGATAACCCGGGGAAGCCGTTCTGCCGGAGCGCTTCGAACAACACGATAGCTGCCGAGTTCGATAAATTCAGCGAGCGTACCACATCCGTCATCGGCATACGCATAGTCTGCCCGGGATTAGCCTCAAGCAGCTCAGCCGGGAGTCCCTTGGTTTCTTTCCCGAACACGAGAAAATCCCCGTCCCGGAATTCAATGTCTGAATAACGTCTGTCCGTCTTGGTTGTGGAATAAAAAAACCGGTGCCCCGCATACTTCTCCTGGACCTCAGCAAAAGAATCGTGGTATTCAAGTTTGACGGAATGCCAATAATCCAGCCCGGCCCGTTTCAGTGTTCTGTCATCGGTAGAGAAGCCCAGCGGGCGAACCAGATGCAGATACGTTCCTGTCGCCGCACAGGTGCGGGAAATATTGCCGGTATTGGCCGGTATTTCGGGTTCAACTAACACAATATGAAAAGCCATCCTTGCACGTTCACCTCTTTCTTTAAAGTATTATACCACTTTGGATGCGGGCCGCAATTTTTACATACGTTTTACTTCATCTTAATATGTCCGTGATACTCCCCGGCGATAATGAGGATAATAAACGAAACCAAAGGAGACCGATTCATGAAGAAAAAAGTGCTGATCGTCGATGACGAACCTTCGATCTCCATGCTGATCGAGTTCAATCTGAAGCTCGTTGGCTTCGAAGTTCATTGTGTCTATGATGGCGAGGCGGTGTTCGAAGCAATCGGACAATTCCGTCCGGACATTATTGTCCTGGACCTGATGCTCCCTAAGATGGACGGGCTCCAGGTATGCCGCAAGCTGCGGGAGCAGAATAACCTCGTCCCGATCATTATGCTAACCGCTATGCAGGATTTATCGGACAAAATCGCCGGACTCGATAACGGGGCTGACGACTATATGACGAAGCCATTCTCGCCGCAGGAGCTGGTTTCACGCATTCAGGCCATCATCCGGCGCATTCAGACACTCCCCTCTACCGGGGATGAAGCGGTCATTACCATCGGACAGCTCAGTATCAGGCCCGAGCAGCGTGAAGTCACGCTGGCGGGAGAACAGGTTGAGCTGACCCCCAAAGAATTCGAGCTGCTTGTGTTCCTGGTCAAGCACCGGGGCAAAGTTCTCAGCCGCCAGCAGCTGCTGCACGGCGTCTGGGATTATCACTTCCTCGGCGACACACGAATCGTCGATGTCCACATCTCGCACCTGCGGGATAAAATCGAAAACAACGCCCGGACCCCCGCTTACATCCTCACCATACGCAATGTCGGTTACAAATTAACGGAGCCGGTTGTAAAGGAAATCCTCGCCTGAATACAGACAAACTCCCCTATTTCGAAGAGAGATAGGGGAGTTTGCTTCGTCGGCCCTTCACTTAATAACTTTTACAATCAATAGGTTGAAAACCATTACAAATAAATTTACAATTATATGATAAATATGTAAATTATATTACAACATTTACGTGGGTAGTCATGTTTCACAAGTCCCTGCTTGGACAGCCGGAAATGTAGAACTCCAATCAGATTATAACTGGGATTGGAAAGCATAGCCCGTTTGGGACTATGGAGAATCAAGATTACTGGAGGTATTCGTTTTGTTTACCATATTACTTGCAATTATTGGAGCTGTATTATCATATGTTGAATCAATTTATTCTGGAGATCTTAGATTCACGAATATATTCCTAGGTATAATCGGTGGTTCTCTTCTGGATTTGCTAAAATATTTAAAATATAAAAAGTAAGTGTGTGTTCATACCTTACCTTAAATTTCGTTCCTTATCATTTAAAAAATGCAGCAAACCTGGTTAAGGTTTGCTGCATTTTTTCATTTAAGTAAAATATTCTAGAATGTCGCATGTTTCATTAAAGCCATTACCCGTTGCGCTTACTGAAATCCTTCATGAAATCAGCCAATGCTTTGCACGATTCGTAAGGCACAGCATTATAAGTGGAAGCTCTCAATCCGCCAACGCTGCGGTGGCCTTTGAGTCCGACAAAGCCCTGCTGCTCGGATTCTTTGGCGAACTGCTTCTCCAGCTCTTCTGTCTGCAGACGGAACGTAATGTTCATAATCGAACGGCTGTCCACATCTACACAGCCTCTGTAGAATCCGGCACTGTTATCAATTGTCTCGTAAATAAGTGAAGTCTTGTCCCGGTTGATCTTCGACAAGACATCCAGCCCGCCTTGACGTTTGATCCATTGGAGAACGAGATTAATCATGTAGATCGAATAGGAAGGAGGCGTGTTGTACAGCGAATCGTTCTTCACGTGCGTATCGTAGCGAAGCATCGTCGGCACGCTCTGATTCGCTTTCTCCAGCATGTCCTCACGGACGATCGCAACCGTCACGCCTGAAGGTCCCAGGTTCTTCTGAGCGCCTGCATAAATCATTCCGAACTTGGACACATCGACTTGACGGCTCAGGATGTCACTGGACATATCCGCGATCAGCGGAATGTTTCCTGTGTCCGGGTAGCTCTGAAGCTGCGAGCCTTCAATCGTTTCATTCGAAGTGACATGGAGATACGCTGTATTTTCCGGAAGAGATAAATTGCTAAGATCCGGCATCCGCATGTATTTCTGTTCTTTGGAGCTGGCGGCAATAGCCGTTTCTCCGAATAGCTTGGCTTCTTTGATCGCTTTATCCGCCCAAGCGCCACTGAGAGAGTAGGCGCCTACACTGCCGGGCTGTAGAAAATTCATGGGAATCATAGCGAACTGCGTGCTGGCTCCGCCTGTAAGAAACAGTACTTTGTAGCCTTCCGGAATGTTGAACAATTCCTTGAGCAGATTCTGCGTCTCTTGGTGAACTTGCTCATACTGTGCGCTTCGGTGCGAAATTTCCATAATCGACATCCCGATACCGCGGAAATCGACAAATTCCTGCTGAGCTTGCTCCAATACCTCCAGCGGCAATGCCGCAGGGCCGGCATTAAAATTGTAAGCACGGTTTCCCATTGTCTCCCACACCCTCTTGCTTCATTTGTTTTATCGCTATGATAGCAGTATTCTCCATAGCCATCAAGTGAAACTTCCATGAATACGGCCGCTTTGCACCTGCTTGCCCCCCATTTATGGACTCTTTAAAGAACGGACCGGCAGGTTTGTTTTCTATTTTTCATCGACCAAAAAACTCCGAGATCAAATCAAATGAAAGTTTCAAGTCTTGAACCTTTTCCCCGGCATGGTTTAATGAAGAGACAGACTAGATTGACTGTAAGGAGAGTAAACCCGTTATGATAACCGTCTTAGATGTACAACAAGAAGAAACGGCCCGCACAATGCTGAGCGTTCAGATCCCCTCGTATCAGGTAGAGGCAGACCTGATCGGATTCCAAGGAATCCCGCAGCTGAGAGATACCGTGGAGAAATTACAAGAATCCGGTGAAAATTTTGTCGGCTTCCTGGAGGCGGGCGAGCTCGCGGCATTTATTTCATATACGGAAGACAGCGGGGAAGTCGATATTTGCAGGCTTGTTGTTCATCCCCGTCATTTTCGTAAAGGGATTGCCCGCAAGCTAGTCCGGCATGTTCTGCTGAACATTGTACAAGGGCGCAAAGCCGTTGTAAGTACCGGCACTCTTAATAAGCCCGCCTTAAGCTTGTATAAGTCACTCGGATTTGTGGAGGTTAGGGAAATCGGGTTCGCTCCGGGTGTATCGATTACGATGCTGGAAATCCCGGCCTCATAGGCGCCTGCCGCCTGTTATGGACCTATAAACCTGTGAAGCAGCTTGTTGATCCTTCCTATTATTCACGGAACGTGCTGCACTTCTGTATGCTTCTTCTATAACATGTCTACATTAACGATAATCTCTTCCAACAAGGAGAACACGATACATGACCAGCCCTACCGAAGACCGTCTATTCGTCGCAGTCCCGCTTGCCGAGTCAGCCAAGCTGCTTGTGGGCGGCTGGCGCCAGGAGCTGGAATCGTCCGGCTTAAGATTTCAGAAGTGGCTTCATTCCGCCGATTACCATATTACCCTCAAGTTCATCGGCAACACTCCGGCGTCCACGCTGCCGGAGCTGGCGCCTCTGCTCGCCGGGGCCGCGAGCAGCCATCCCCCGCTGCGCCTGAGCGCAGCGGGTACAGGGACCTTCGGCCCAAAGGATGCCCCCAGCATCCTCTGGGCCGGTGTGCAGGGCGACCTGGATGCCCTGCAAGCCCTGCAGCGTGATGTGGAGGCGGCCTGCGCGTCCCTCGGCTTCGAGCCGGAGGACCGGCCGTACCGCCCGCACATCACGCTGGCCCGCCGATATAGCGGCGGGCTGCCTTGGACGCGGGAGCTGCTTCCCGCGCCAGGGGATTTGCCGTCCGTCACATGGGAGACGGACAAGATCGCGGTGTACCGCACCCATATGGGCCGGTCACCGATGTATGAGCGCGCAGCGGATTTTGCGCTGCGCGGGTAGACGCGTTGGACCCGCCTCGGGAAACTGAGGCGGGTCCTTGTTTTTTTATGCGCATCAGGGTACAAGACATTAATTAACGGTTTACCGAAATCCCTGCCCGCGATCCGCCAGCCGCATTCCTTGCTTTTATGATAATTGAATAGTCCTCAGCTCCTGAATAAACATCTCCTCATGCCCGCTATTATCATTTTTTTACATCTAACCCAATTTAGCATACTTCTTTTCATCCTCCTGCCAAGCTTGTCCCTCCTAAATTTCTTTCAATTTCCTAGCTTATCCATTGGAATGTTCGCTCTGCATTCACATACACTTAGAAAAATTCCAGCCGTATTTGTTTTCCATTTTTCATCAAACGGAGGAACCTAGTAAATGGCTTTTCTTCAGCGTTATGCCACCAATCGGACGGGTGCGATTACCTTCACCGGCAATACACTCGGACTTAGCCGCTCCGATACAGTAGGCGTGCCGGGGACGATCGACAGCATCGGAGCGTACATCACAACGAATACAGCGGCTCAATTCGGCTCTTATCCTGCCGGCACGACCAACCTGTTCACATCAAACAGTTCTTCAGCCGTGCTCAATCTCCCGGCCGGAAGCACTGTTCTTTATGCAGAACTGATATGGGGCGGAACCTACGTCGATTTAACCGTCGATAACTCAGCCTTTATCAACAATCCGATTACGTTGACAACCCCTGCAGGCACCTCCAGTGTTACGCAGGACCCCTTGACCGTCTACAATGTCGTACTCACTGCGAATACCGTGCTGGCCTATGTCCGTACCGCTAATGTGACCTCACTCGTCGCTGCCGGAGGAGCGGGCACCTACACGGCCCGGGGAATTGTAGGAACCTTGACCGTCCCTGACCCCACCTCCAATCATGCCGGATGGACGCTGGCTGTGGTGTACGATAATCCCGCTCTGCCCTTCCGTAATTTGTCGTTTAATGTGGGCGCCGAGCTTGTCCAGTCGACTTCCGGTCCGGTTAACGTCGTAATTTCCGGGTTTGCCACCCCCGCCCAAGGTACGCTTAGAGGGCGTGCACTGATTAGCGCTCAGGAAGGAGACGCGAACCGGACCGGCGACCAGGCTCTGTTCGGACCTTCCAACTCTACCTTGCAGGCGCTGTCGGGACCCAATAATTTTGCGGCCAACTTTTTCGCGTCTCAAATTAATAAAGACGACGGAACGCTCGATACAAGCGGAACTTTCGGGACGCGCAATGCCATCAACGGCGCCCCCGGGACGCTAATTAATGCGGGCAGGCAGGGCTGGGATATTACGAACGTTGACATTTCCGCCACCCTGCGCAACTCCCAGACGACGGGAATACTGCGCCTGACGACTTCCGGGGATGCTTACCTCGTCAATGCGACCGCTATCCAGATCGATATTAATGCCCCGCTTGTGACCGTGACCAAAACAGCCAATGTGACAGGGGCCATCGTGGGAGATCCGATTACATTCACGGTCGCCGTTCAGAATACCGGGCTGGTGGATGCGGGAAGCACTGTCTTCACGGATGCCATCCCGGCAGGAACGACACTGGTTGCAAACAGTGTGACCGTGAACGGCACCGTCCGTACAGGAGCCGATCCGTCTACCGGCATCCTGCTGGGGACAGTCGGCGCCGGGAGCACGACAACCGTCGTCTTCCGGGTGACGGTTACATCGCTTCCGTCACCCGCTCAGATTTCGAACTTGGCAACGGCAAGCTTCTCCTTCCAGAGTGTTCCCGGCGGTCCTGTCATCTCCGGAAGTGTGCCGTCCAACACCGTCACGATCCCGGTGTACCAGCCTGTGATCAGTCTTGCGAAATCCGCAAGCACAAGCTCTGCAACCATCGGGGACACCGTCACATATACCGTCACCCTGACGAATTCCGGCAGCATCCGCGCAGCCGCCACTTTTACCGATGCGATTCCGGCTGGTTCTTCTTTCGTAGCCGGAAGCGTAACGGTCAGGGGGGTGTCGCAGCCTGCCGCCAATCCTGCCGCCGGATTCTCTATCGGCAATCTCGATGCCGGCGGCGGTTCGGCCATCGTGACGTTCCAGACGGTGGTAAGCGCCATTCCCTCAGGCGGAAGACTCCTTAATCAGGCGGCGGCGAGCTATACGTATACGCCGCCTGACGGGCGTACGCTGTCCGGTTCTGCTGCTTCGAATACGACTTCGATTCCGGTATCCGCTCCCAATGTGACGGTAACCAAGACTGCCAGCTCCACAGTCGCTGTCGTCGGGGATACGGTCATCTACAGGATAACAGCCGTGAATAACGGTATAGCAGCCGTTACCAATGTTGTCGTAACGGACCCGATTCCAGCGGGTTCGGTACTGGCAGCGGGGAGCGTAACCGTCAACGGTACCGCCGTGCCTGCCGCGAACCCCGCCGCAGGGGTTCCTGTCGGCACGATTGCAGCCGGAGCTTCCGCCGTCGTCACGTTCAGCGTTAACGTCACAAGTCTGCCGTCGCCGGCACAGCTCACGGATCAAGCGACCGTAAGCTTTACTTCCGGCGCATTCACTGGCTCCAGTCTCTCGGGTACGATTACTCTGCCGGTCTTTCAGCCCATTATCTCAGCCGCCAAAAGCGTCAATACGCCCAGCGCAACGGTCGGTGCCACATTAACTTATACCGTTACAGTCCGCAACACGGGCAATATTGCCGTGAATGCAACCGTCTCTGAGAAAATCCCCGCCGGCTCCGCTTTCCTGCCCGGCAGTGTTACCGTGAACGGAGTGAACCAGCCGGCAGCAAACCCTTCAACCGGTATACCTATAGGGGTAATTGCCGCAAGCGGAACTTCCGTCCTTACTTTCCAGACGGTCGTGAACACGGTACCCGCCTCCGGCAGACTAACCGATCAAGCTGCGGTCTCCTATACGTACCAGCCTCCCGACGGACGGACTTTATCCGGAAGCGCCCAGTCCAACGAAATTGTTGTAACAGTATCCGCTCCTAACGTCACTGTGGCCAAAAGCGCATCGGCCACCGCAGCCGCTGTCGGCGATACCGTTGTTTATACCCTTACGGCAACAAACAACGGCGGAGCCCCTGTAACGGGTGTCGTTATCTCAGATCCCATTCCGGCAGGAACCTCTTTAATTGCCGGGAGTGTCACCCTGAACGGTTCTGTCATAGCGAATGCCAACCCCGCAGCAGGTGTGCCGGCTGGCCCTATAGCTGCCGGCGCTTCTGCTGTACTCCTCTTCTCCGTCCGTGTCAATGAGCTGCCCGCCGCCCCTTCCACTTTAGTCAATCAAGCTGCGGTGAGTTTTACGGCAGGCACTTTTACAGGCTCATCCAGTTCCAACACAGTCACGATTCCAGTCTACCAGCCCATTCTTCAGGCCGTTAAAAGCGCCGACACTACAGCCGCCACGGTAGGTGACAGCATCACCTATACCATCCGGATTACCAACAGCGGGAACTATAACGGCTCGGCTACCTTAACCGAAGCGATCCCTGCAGGTTCGGAATTCGCCGGGAACAGTGTGACGGTTAACGGCCTTCCTCTGGCAGGAGCCGATCCCAGGACGGGAATCACGGTAGGCACAGTCTCTCCTGGAGGGACTTCCACAGTTACGTTTGTTACGGTCGTAAGCTCGGTTCCTAACCCGGCCCAGTTAATCGATCAGGCCGCTATTGCTTTCACCTATACACTTCCGGACGGACGCACGCTGGCAGGATCTGCCCTATCTAACGCACTATCTGTGCCTGTATCCGCACCTAATGTGGCCGTGGTCAAATCTACTCCGCTTGCGGATGCCGTGGTCGGAGACACGGTTACCTATACGATTGTCGTGACGAATAACGGGATCAGCCCCATTAACAATATCCTTGTGAACGATCCGATTCCGGCAGGCTCTGTTTTTAACCCCGGCAGCGTAACGGTCCGGGGTGCGCCCGTCCCCGGTGCCAATCCGGCTGCCGGCATCACTGTCGGCAGTCTAGGTCCGGGTGCTGCAGCCGCCGTCACCTTCTCCGTCAACGTAATCGGCCTGCCATCGCCTCCGCAGCTGAGTAACCAGGCAACCGCCAGCTATTCGAGCGGAGCTTTCTCGGGCACGACGCACTCCGATACGCTGACGCTGCCTGTGTATCAGCCCATCGTTACCGCCGTCAAGACAGCCAATACCACCCGGGTCACGGTCGGAGATACCGTCACCTACACCATCCTTGCCACGAACACGGGAAATCTGGCTGCGGCTCTGACCATCACGGACGCAATTCCGGCCGGTTCATCTTTTCTGAGCAATAGTGTGACGGTAGGCGGTTCACCTGTTCCGGGAGCAGATCCGGCCGCCGGGATTGCAGCCGGAACACTGGCAGCGGGCGCCTCGGTGGAAGTCACGTTTCAAACCGCTGCCGCTACCCTGCCTGCTCCTGCCTTCCTGACCAACCGGGCTCAAGCATCCTACAGCTACCAGCCGCCGGACGGACGTTTACTGAACGGCTCAGTTTTGTCCAATACAGTTACGCTTCCCGTCTCATTACCCAGCGTTACTCTCCTTAAAAGCTCGCTTGCAGCGGATGCCGTTCCCGGCGATACGGTTTCGTACAGTGTCACGATCTCAAACAGCGGTTCCTCGCCAATCACAAATGTCGTTCTTACCGATCCGATTCCGGACGGTTCCTTATTCATACCCGGATCAGTAACCGCAGGCGGCATTACGGTTCCCGCCGCGAATCCGGTCCTCGGGATCACGCTTGGAACAGTGGCGGCCGGAGGGTCCGCGACGGTTACTTTTTCGGTACGAGTGACGTCACTGCCCTCGCCTCCGCAGCTCGCTAATCAAGCTTCCCTTTCTTTTACCAGCGGCTCTTTCTCGGGATCTGCGGCTTCGAATACCCTGGTCATTCCGGTCTATCAACCGGTTATTACAGCCAGCAAAAGCACCAGTGATCCTATCGGAACCGTTGGCGATCTCGTAACCTATACGATTGTCTTGCAGAACAGCGGCAATATCGGGGCGACAACAACCCTGACAGATCCGATTGCCGGCGGGTCCGCCTTTGTGCCCAACAGTGTAATTGTTAATCAAGTCCCGATGCCCGGAGCAAGCCCTGCAGAAGGTGTTGCGGGAGGCTTCCTTGCACCCGGCGCATCAACAACCATGACATTCCAGGTGGTGATTACTTCCGTGCCAACCCCTCCTCAATTGGTCGACCAGGCAGCTGTTTCGTATACATTCCAGCCTCCCGACGGACGTACCATTAACGGCTCGGCTTCATCGAACACGGTCGTCATTCCGGTATCGTCCCCGAATGTAACGGCCAGCAAAAGCGCAAGCCGGACAGATGCCGTAGTCGGCGACACGATTACTTACTCCATCGTAGCTTCCAACAACGGCATCGAGAATGTGACCAATGTCATCGTAACCGATGCCATTCCTGATGGCACCACCCTTGTCCCGGGTAGTGTTACCGTAAACAGCATCCCGGTAAATTCTTCTCCGGCTGCCGGCATACCTGCGGGACTTATCGTTCCGGGCGGTGCCGCCGCCGTTACGTTCAGCGTAATCGTCCAGTCACTGCCGGCCGGGCAGAATCTGGTCAACCGTGCTTCCGTCGGCTTCACGAGCGGAGCGCTGTCCTTCTCTTCCCTGTCCAATACGGTCACAATTCCGGTTTACCAGTCTATTCTGGGCATTGCCAAAAGTGCCAGCACTTCCAATGCCACACTCGGCGATACCGTAACGTATACTCTCCAGCTCGTTAACAGCGGGAACATACCAGCCTCAGCGACCGTGACAGACCTGGTGCCGGCCGGCTCTGTTTTCACACCCAACAGTGTGACGATTAACGGCGCACCTCTTGCCGGGGCCGATCCGGCGGCAGGCATACCTGTCGGTGCCGTAACCCCAGGCTCCCCGGTTACGGTCACTTTTCAGACGGTGATTACGTCGATTCCGCCCTCATCGCTCCTCTTGGATCAGGCAACGGCTGATTTCGAATTTACTCCGCCTGATGGACGAACGATCACGGGCACGGCTGCATCGAATCCCTTGGCCATCCCAGTCTCGGCTCCTAACGTTACGGTAACTCTCGCCACTGCTTCAACGGATGCCGTTCTGGGAGATATTGTTTCGTACACCATTACAGCCACCAACAACGGAATTGAAAATGTGACAGGAGTCCTTGCCACCGACTCCATCCCTGCGGGATCTGTATTTATTCCGGGCACTGTTATCTTAAACGGAGCTCCGCTGCCGAGCGCGGACCCGGCAATCGGAGTCCCCGTAGGCATTATTGCGCCAGGAGCCTCTGCCGTTCTTACGTTCCAGACGCGGGTTACTACCCTGCCCTCTCCTCCGGTACTGGACAGCCGGGCTATCGTCAGCTTTACTTCCGGCGCCTTTACCGGATCGAGCCTGTCGAATACTGTGCTTGTACCGGTCTATCAGCCGTTACTGTCCGCTCTCAAAACCGCCGACTATTCCAACGCCACGGTCGGGGATACGGTTTCTTACTCGATCTCCATTACGAACAATGGCAATATTAACGCCAACCTGACGATCACCGATCCGGTACCGGACGGGTCCGTATTTGTTCCCAATAGTGTGCTCCTGAATGCTGTGCCGCTGCCGGGGGCAGATCCGGCAGCCGGATTCTCAGGAGGAATTCTTGCTCCAGGGGGAACCGCAACGGTTTCTTTCCAGACGGTTGTGACCACCGTGCCGCCATCTTCCCGCCTGACCGACCAAGCTTCAGTCGCATTCAGTTTCCAGCCGCCGGACGGGCGGATTATCCAGGAATCCGTTCTATCGAACACTCTCTCCATCCCCGTCTCGGCTCCGAACGTGAATGTGACCAAGACCGCCAGTGCCGCAAATGCGGTTGTAGGCGATACGATTACGTACACCATAACCGCAACGAACAGCGGCATTGAGAATGTAACCAACGTCGTCATTTCCGATCCTATTCCGGCCGGTTCTGCTCTCGTACCGGGAAGCCCGACCCTTAACGGGACTGTTATTCCACTCGGAAATCCGGCTGCCGGAATACCTGCGGGCACTATAGCTCCGGGAACTTCGGCCGTATTGAGCTTTCAAGTAACGGTCACCGCCCTGCCCTCGCCTCCACAATTACTGGATCAGGCAACCGTCAGCTTTACTTCCGGCGCCTTTACAGGATCGTCCGTTTCACCACCGCTTCTCATCCGGGTCTACCAGCCTATTCTCTCTCTCGTCAAAAGCGGCAATTCAACCCATGCAAGTGTAGGCGATACGATCACGTATTCGATTGAAGCGGTGAACTCAGGAAATATTGCCGCCTTAACGGTGATATCGGACCCTATCCCTTCCGGGACTGCTTTCTTTGAAAATAGCGTTGTGGTAAACGGAACGGCCTTTCCCGGCTCAAATCCCGCTGCGGGCATTGCAGTCGGCACCCTCTTACCGGGAGCGTCCGCACTCGTAACTTTCCAGGTTATTGTAACTTCAGTACCTGTCCCTGCATCCCTTACGAATCAGGCTGCGGCTAACTTCTCATTCATTCCTCCCGACGGCCGCACTGTTACCGGCTCCGCTGTTTCCAACACGGTTACAATCCCCGTCTCGGCTCCAAACGTAACGGTGGTTAAAACAGCCAATGCGCCGGATGCCTCTGTAGGCGACGTCATCACGTATACGATCACTGCCTTGAATAACGGGATCACGAACGTCACCGGCGTCATCGTAACCGATCCCATACCTGCCGGTTCCACGTTCGTTCCGGGGAGTGTTCTTCTCAATGGATCACCGCTGCCCGCTGCCAATCCGGTCAATGGAGTACCTGCCGGTACGATAGCTCCGGGAGCCGTAGCTACAGTCTCTTTCCGGATAACCGTTACTTCGCTGCCGGCACCGCCCCAATTATCGAATCAGGCCAGAGTAAGTTTTACTTCAGGAGCTTTCTCCGGAAGCTCATTCTCGGACACTCTTGTCCTCCCTCTCTACCAGGCGATTCTTAACCTGACCAAAAGCGCCAATTCAAAGAATGCTACGATCGGGGATACGATTGTCTATACGGTCCTGGTGGAGAATACAGGAAATATTGCCGCCACTACCTCTCTCTCCGATCCCATTCCGGCAGGCTCGGACTTCGTTCCTAACAGCGTCAATATTAACGGAATCCCCGTTCCCGGCGCTTCTCCTGCAGCGGGCATTGCACTTGGACCCATTGCACCGGGAGCTGTTTCCGCCGTGACTTTCCAGGTCATGGCAACCTCTCTGCCCTCACCCGCCGTACTCAGCAATCAAGCAGCAGCAGCCTTTACCTTCCAGCATCCTGACGGAAGAATACTTAGCGGTTCCGCGGTTTCTAATGTGGTCACGATCCCGGTCTCCGCCCCTAATGTGTCCGCATCCAAAAGCGTAAGTGCAGCGGACGCCGTCTTCGGCGATGTCCTGACTTACACCATCGTCGCAGCGAACAACGGCATTGAACCCGTCGCCAATGTGATCGTGACCGATCCGATCCCGGCGGGAACCGCATTCGTACCGGGGAGTGTGACCATCAACGGGGCTCCGTCACCGATATCTAATCCGGCATCCGGAGTTAGTGTGGGCGTGATCGCACCAGGCTCTTCAACTGCGGTTACTTTTCAAGTCAGTGTCACCTCGCTGCCTGTCCCGCCGCTCCTTGTGAATCAGGCCGCAGTCAGCTTTACTTCCGGTGTTTTCTCGGGAACCTCTTACTCCGAGCAAATCAGCATTCCCGTGTATCAGCCTTTACTGCAGCTGGCTAAAAGCGCCAACACTGCCAGTGCTACAGTCGGGGATACGCTGACCTATACCATTCAGGCCGCCAATACGGGGAATATTGCCGCCCAAGTCATACTAACCGATCCGATCCCGGCCGGTTCCGAGTTTATCGCCAACAGTGTCATCGTTAGCGGCGCTCCCCTGCCGGGAGCTAATCCCGCTGCAGGCATAAATGCCGGAACGATTCAACCTGGCAGCACCGCTACCTTGGTTTTCCAGGCACTCGTCACGTCCGTGCCGATCCCGCAGCAGCTAACGGACCAGGCTTCCGCCGTTTTCACCTTCCAGCCTCCGGATGGAAGGACAGTGAGCGGATCGGCCGTCTCCAATACGGTTACGATTCCTGTATCTTCACCCAACGTTACATTAATAAAAGGGACTACAGCTGCGGATGCCATCATCGGAGATATCCTTACTTATTCAGTTGCGGTCACTAACAGCGGCATAGCTGCCGTGACGAATGTTGTAGTGTCCGATCCGATCCCGGCCGGAAGCTCATTCGTACCCGGCAGTGTCACCACTTCGGGAACAAGCGTTCCAGGTGCGAATCCCGCTTCAGGGATCGCCATCGGAACCCTCGCTCCCGGAGCAACAACCGTAGTGACTTTCCAGGTAACGGTGCAATCCCTGCCCGTGCCTGCCCAGCTTCTCAATCAGGCAAGCGCCGCATTTACAAGCGGACCTTTTACTTTCACTTCCGCTTCGAATACGGTCGCGGTTCCCGTCTATCAGCCCCTCTTGGTTCTGACCAAAACAGGCAGTTCCGACAACGCGACAGTCGGAGATATCATCACGTATACGATCACAGTGAACAACTCGGGCAATCTGTCAGCAAGCACCATCGTGACGGATCCGATTCCGCCGGGTTCCGCTTTCCTTGCGAACAGTGTAGCGCTTGGCGGCGTTCCCGTTCCAGGAGCGGATCCCGTGACAGGCGTCTCGACAGGCCCTATTGCACCCGGTACTTCGGCGGTCGTTACCTTCCAGGTGCTCGTCACTTCCGTTCCGGCTCCACCGCTGCTGCTCGATACGGCAGATGCCGCATACACCTTTGTGACTCCCGGCGGCCGAACGGGATCAGGAGCGGGCTTCTCCAATACGGTTGCTGTGGCCGTGTCGGATGTTCCTGTAACGGCTGTCAAACAGGCTAGCTTAACGAGTGCCGTTATGAATGACATCATCGTGTATACCGTAGAGATTACCAATAACGATTCGGAAGCCATTCAGGATGTTGTTCTGACAGATGAGCTTCAACCGGAAGCCGTCTTTACACCAGGAAGTGTGCTCATTAACGGTGCCGATGTTCCGGAAGCCAACCCCGCCTCAGGTATCCCGGTAGGAACGCTGGAACCCGGTGAATCTGTGCTAATCTCATTTAGCGCTGCAGTAGCGGCGCTGCCCGCTCCCCCTGTTCTGACGAACAGCGCTGCCGTCTCCTTTGTCAGTGGAACGGTCCCGGGCACGATTTTCTCGAATACGGTCGGAATTCCGGTTCTCCAGCCAATCATCACGCTTGATAAACAAGGAGACACCTCTAATATTTCGCTTGGCGAGCAGGTAACCTATACCTTAACCGCAAGCAACAGCGGCTCAACCGGCGCTTTTGTCACAGTAACCGACCAGCTGCCTGAAGGCTCTACATTCGTTGCGGACAGCGTAACGGTCAACGGGACCACTATACCCGGCTTAAATCCGGCTGCGGGAATAACAGTGGGCACCCTGACACCTGGATCTTCCACTATTATCTCTTTCCGGACGATCGTTTCCAGCGAGCCTGCTGACGGAAATATCGCCAATCAGGCTTCGGCGGCCTATGCCTTCCAGACGCCGGACGGGCGGACGCATGGAGGCGCGGCCGTCTCGAATCCCGTGATCATTCCGGTTACCGATCACTCTGTATCCGCCGTGAAAGTCAGCACCGCTTCGGCAGCTGCCCTTGGCGATAGCGTGCCTTACGGTATCACGCTGACCAATTCCGGTCAGTCTGCGGCAACTTCCGTTACGATCCGCGATCTGCTGCCGGACGGCACAGGCTTCGTGGCAGGAAGTGTGACAATTAACGGGTTGCCTGCGCCTGATCTTCATCCGCAAAGCGGGATTACACTCGGCGAGGTTCCGCCTCAAAGTTCCGTTCAAGTGGGCTACACTCTCACTGTCACCGCTATTCCTGCGTCCGGATCTGTCGTAAATACGGCGGAAGTCAGCTTCGTATACGGAGGGAATCCGTACACAATTGCATCCAATACGGTTACGGTTCCCGTATACGCGTATGGAGTCGAAGTATCCAAACGAACCGATACATCACTGGCAACAGTCGGCAGCATCGTCGCGTATACCGTTTCAATCATCAACAGGGGCACCGTTATTGCTGAATCTCTTCTTCTCCGGGATGCCCTTCCTGCCGGAACTGAACTGCAGCCAGGCAGCCTGCGGGTGAACGGCAACCTGAATCCGGCGGCAGATTTGGCGCAAGGCGTACTCCTGCCGCCGCTGAATCCGGAAGCATCGGCCAGCGTCACCTATTCCCTGGCAGTGGTGTCGCTGCCGCCATCCGGGGAAATTGAGAACCAGGCCGAAGTCTCCGGAAGCTACCGGACTCCCAACGGCGAAATCGAAACCGAGTGGTCTCGAAGCAACGTGTCCCTGCTGCAAACATTGGCACCTGTACTTAGCGTGGGCAAATCAGCCTCCGCAGGTTCGTATACGGTTGGAGATGCAGTGGAATATACGCTGGTTATCCGTAACACCGGCACACTGCCAGCCGATCTTGCGATCCAGGACCCGCTTCCGCCCGGAACCGCCTGGGTTCTTGGCTCCTTGAGAGTAAACGGGGAATCGCGGGCCGATGCCAATCCGTCTTCACTCGCACTCGGCTCTCTGGAGCCTGGCCAATCCATCACAGCCGCATTCCGTCTGAAAATTACAGCTCTGCCTCCTGGCGGTATCCTGTATAATCGTGCCGTGGTCCGCTATACGTACCAGCTTCCGAATCAGGAAACCATTTATCCGGCAGCCATCGCTTCCAATGAAGTATCCCTGCGGGTCTACTCTTCCACCGTGCAAATTGATTTACAGGTCGACAGCAGTGAAGCGGCGAGAGGAGATCAGCTCACCTTTACCGTCACGATTGTTAATACGAGCGGACTGCCCATTACCCGGGCTTTCCTGAAAGATATCCTGCCGGAGGGCTTTACATTCTTGCCTGGCAGCATCCGGATCAACGGACTTCCTGTGCCGGGAGCCGATTTAATTGAAGGTTTCCTGCTTGGGGAAATTGCCGCCGGCGCTTCCATTACGATCACCTTTATCGTACTGGTTATCGGTTCGCCCGGCTCCCTCGAGAGTAATCGCGTTCTGCTCCTATTCGATGTGCTCTTACCGGACGGGAGAACGGTATCCGCTGAACAGTTGTCCAATCCGGTTAACGTCAGAATCGTATCGCACGAAGAATAACTTACTCGTTCCAGGGTCCGAAGAGATATTCTTCGGATCTTTTTTTATGGGTTTAACCGGCCCGAATCAAGACATACTGAATGCCATACCTGCCTGGCATATTCCGTTCTCAAAACTTTCGGATTTGTCCCGGCCATTTTGTGATACGCTCATATATAGCAAGGAGTAAGGGATTTCCGCTGCCGTCCCGATCCTTGACAGAGGAGGCGTCCCAGCCAAATGAATTCCAAATTACTTGAAGAAGCGCGGGCTTTCATTTATACATGTTACAGCGAATGGGGCAGGAGCGAGGAAGAAGCAGCCTCCCGATTCGAAGAAATCAGCACAGAAATATCGCAGACCGGAACTTATACCCATCGCTATGAGGAACTCCAGCACGGGGCCAAAATGGCCTGGCGCAATAGCAACCGCTGCATCGGCCGGTTCTTCTGGAATACGCTGCAGGTATTTGATGAGCGGGATACCCATGCGACCGAAGGGATACGCGACGCACTGCTTCGTCATATCCGTTACGGTACCAATGAAGGCAAAATCCGGCCGGCTATTACGGTATTCGCCCCAGACTCCTCAGCGGAAGTTACGAACAACCGCCGCATCCACATCTGGAATCATCAGTTAATCCGGTATGCCGGCTATGAGACCCATGCCGGAGTCCTTGGTGATCCGCATTCCATAGCTTTCACCCGTAAATGTATGGAGCTTGGCTGGCGGGGGCAAGGCACCGCATTTGACGTGCTTCCGCTCGTCATACAAGCAGGAGATGCTGAGCCTGTCTGGTTTGAAATACCTCAAGAAGATGTTCTGCAAGTTCCGCTGAAGCACCCGGATTTGTCGTGGTTTGAAGATTTGAAGCTTCAGTGGTACGCCGTCCCAATTATCTCGGACATGCGCCTGGAGATCGGCGGCATCACGTATGGAGCTGCCCCATTCAACGGCTGGTACATGGCAACGGAAATCGGCGCCCGTAACTTGGCGGATGAACAGCGTTACCACATGCTCCCCAAAGTTGCCTCCTGCATGGGACTCGATACCGGAACGAATGCGTCGTTCTGGAAAGACCGTGCCCTGCTGGAGCTGAATCACGCGGTGCATCACTCCTTCCGCGAGGCAGGCGTCAGCATCGTCGATCATCACACCGCGGCGCAGCAGTTTCAGCTTTTCGAGCAGCAGGAGAAGCAGTGCGGGCGCCCTGTCACCGGAGACTGGACGTGGCTCATTCCTCCGGTGTCTCCCGCCGCCACCCCTATTTTCCATAACCAGTACGAGAATACCTGGAAGACTCCGAATTTTTTCTACCAGGACAAGCCTTACAAGTAAGCCGATCTTTGCAGGCTTAATAGGCTGTTTATGCAGCTTTGGTGCTTTCGTGGCGCTTTGATGTTGCTTTCGTGGTGCCTTTGTTGGCTGCGATTTCGCTTTGTCCCCCTTTATAAGCTAAAGGACTATACCGGCTCAGACGCCGAGATAGTCCTTCTTTTTATTCTCCATAATATGGATTTAATTCCCCCAAGAACGGCTTTGTGCGGAGTACATAAACCGCATATCTCCGCCGGGTTACCTAACCTTGCAAAATCAACCCCCGTAATAGGTGCAAGTACTCGGCTATTCAGCCAGAACGGAAGCCCAGCGTGCGTCCCAAGCAGGACCGAATGAACGAACCACTAGTCCCTTCACATCCGCTTTAACGATATAATGGGTCGTTCTGAAATAGAGAGGGAGTACGGCCGCATCCCGAATAAGAGTTTGTTCCTCTTCCGCCAGCAGTTTCGTCCTTCTCTCAGCATCTTGCTCCCAACTAGCCGCTTATGCTAGTAAAAAGGAGCCTACCTTTCTGACAGTTTTCTGACAGGCGTTTCCTTTTTCACGAATGATTCAGATCTATTTGACCCATATTAAGCAGAGTATATTGAAATGATCGGACCCTGAGGGAGAGGAGGCGAAATCCATGTGGAAATGGATGAAGAAAACAGGGGCGGGTGCCAGCAGCCAGACAAGTACAAGCGGTAGAGGGATCATCCCCAGTGAATATTTGCAAGAGTCCGGACATCCCCGGGAAGTAAGCGGCATTCTGGACGATGATATCTGGCTCATTCAGGAATTAATGAAGAATAATGAGGACCTTGTCGTCCGTAATTTCCAGTTATTTGACAGCACACCTGCCTCTCTGGTGTTCTTGACTTCTTTATCTGATCAGGAAGTGATCCGTTCCTACCTCCTTAAACCTTTGATGACCCATTCCAAGGATGGCGGGCCTGCACCCGATATCGAGACCGGAGAGCAGTTATCCGACTATATTGTTAATCAGGTGATTCAAGTCAGTCACATCAAGACCTCTACTGAAATTAAGCAGCTGGTTGATAACCTTACGAGAGGTCAGACTATTCTGCTCGTTGAAGGAATCTCCCATTATTTCCTGACCGATACCCGCCATATCCAGAAACGCGCGATCGAGCAGCCGCAAACCGAGCAGGTCATCCGCGGCCCCCGTGAAGGATTTATCGAACAGTTGGAGACGAATTTGTCCCTTCTCCGCTACCGGCTGCAAACCCCTGATTTCCGTGTAGAGGCGATGCAAATCGGGCGGTTAACGAAGTCGGAGGTGGCCTTCTGCTACATACAGGGCATTACAAATCCTGTCTTAATTCACGAAACCAAAAAACGTCTTTCTTCTATAGATACGGATGCTATTTTGGATGCAGGATTTCTGGAGCAGTTTATTGAGGATCATCCGCTCTCTCCTTTTCCGCAGATACAGAATACCGAACGTCCGGACAAGACCGTCGCCGCCCTGCTTGAAGGAAGAGTCGTTATCATGGTAGACGGCTCTCCTTTCGCCTTGATCGCGCCCACCGTATTCACCCAATTCTATCAGACGGTAGACGATTATACGGAGCGCTTCCTCATCGCCAGCATGATTCGCATTATCCGGCTTATCGCCTTAGTCTTCTCCCTGCTGTTTCCGGCTCTCTATGTCTCAGTCATCTCTTTCAACCCGGAGCTGATTCCGACCGACTTCGCGGTAGCTGTAGCAGGTGCAAGAGCGGGCGTGCCTTTCCCGGCCATGCTTGAAGTGCTGATCATGGAAGTATCCATGGAAATCCTCCGCGAAGCAACAATTCGTCTGCCGCAGCTCATTGGCGGAGCCTTATCTATCGTCGGGGTCCTGGTGATCGGGCAAGCTGCCGTATCCGCGGGCTTCTCAAGCCCCATTACCGTTGTGATCATCGCTTTAACCACAGTAGGTTCGTTCGCCACTCCTGCATACAATGCCGCTATCGCCCTGCGCATGCTCCGGTTTCCGCTGATCATTCTGGCAGGCAGCTTCGGGCTTTATGGTGTGATGCTGGGGGTTATCCTGATTGTTAATCATATGCTGAGTATCCGTTCGTTCGGAATTCCTTATCTGGCTCCACTGGTGCCCTTTAACGCTCAGGGATGGAAGGATACTTTTTTAAGAGGACCCCTATGGGGAATGAAGAAACGTCCCGATCATCTGCAGACAATGAACCGGAACCGCCGGAACCAGACGGACAAATATTTCCGTTCTCACTCATCTGTCTGGGACTCTATACCGGAGGCGACGGAAGAACAAGAGGGGGCTAAGCCATGAACAACCATCCGCAAATCTCAAATCTGCAGGCAGGCTCCATCCTCGTCACGACTTTGATCGGGATTGGCGTTCTTCCGCTTCCGCGGGTTGCCGTACTAGCCGGAGAAAACTCCGCTCCTTTGGTCACCCTGGTTGCAATCGTTGTGGCTGCACTCATTGTAACGGCCTGGAGCTTGCTCGGGATAAGATTCCCCCGACAATCTCCCGTGGTCTACGGCAAAACCATTATAGGCAAATGGCTGTCGGGCCTGTTCATTGTCGTGATTACGGCTTATTTCATCGTAACGACGGCTATCACATTCCGCGAATTTGGGGAAGTTATGAATACCTTCGTGCTCCGCCAGACTCCCCTTGAGATCATTATTATGATGATGCTGCTCCTGGTTGCCGTTACCGCACGCAAAGATATCTATTCTTTCTCGCTCATCCACTCCTTCTATATGCCGTTTGTTATCTTCCCTGCTCTATTCATCGTTATACTCTCGCTGGGCAATGTAGATTGGCTTAATCTCCAGCCCGTTCTGAGAACGCCGGATATGAAATTCTGGATGGGTTCACTTGGCATAGCAGCTTTGTTCCGCAACGTTCTTATTTATACCTATATCATCCCCCGGATGGAGAATCCCCGTACCGCAATGCGGATCGGGATAATCAGTACAAGTATATCCGGAGGGCTGTATCTTCTGCTGGTCATTGCATCAGTCGGTGTATTCGGACCGCAGGAAATCAAACTGCTGCTGTGGCCGACACTTGAGTTAGGTCGGGCAACCATTATTCCGGGAGAATTCCTGGAGAGGCTGGACGCTACGTTTCTCATCGTGTGGGTTATCTCCGTATTTAATTCCCTTCTCAGCGGTTATTACTTTATCGTTCTGACACTGAAAGAACAGCTTGGACTGAAAGACCACAGAATGATCGCGACTCTGCTGCTGCCTTTCTTTTTTCTGTTCAGCATGCTGCCGCAAAACTTGCTTCAGTTGTATACAATCTCCTCCATTATGGTTCCCGGAGGACTGCTTCTCTTAGTGGGCTACCCTTGCATCCTGCTCGTGGTCGCTTACATCCGCAAGAAAGGAGGAGGCCGGGTTGAAACCGAATCTGTGTAAGCTCCCTCTGTTTCTAGCCGTTTGCCTCTCTTTTCCCTTCGTGTTGGCTGGATGCTGGGACCGCCTGGAGATTGAAGACCGGTCGCTTATTCTCGGAATGGCGATTGACCTGACCGATCAGTCCCTGGTGGAGAGCAAGCTCGACCGCGTCAATCATTCCAGCCCCAATCCGATACCGGGCAGCAAATTGATCCGCGTTACCACGTCCATAGCGGTTCCCGGACGGATTCCCTTAGGGCCCAGCGAAGGCGGTAGCGGCGGGCAAGGAAAAGACAAGCCGGTATGGGTCGTCCGTGTATACGGGCACACCGTCGACGACGCCCTGAACAATCTGCAGCAGCAGATTGCGGATCCTACTTATCTCATTCATCTCCGCGTGATCGTTATTAGTGAAGAGGTGGCCCGCGATCATATGGAACATCTTAATGACTACTTCCGCCGCAATTCGGAGGTCCGCAGAAGAACGTGGCTGCTCGTCTCCAATGGAGAAGCTGCCCGGTTCCTGAATGTAGCACCTCCACTCGAAAGAGTGCCGACGCTCTACGTCTTGTCTATGCTGGAGAAATCGGTAAAGCTCGGCAAATTCCCTCCCGATTACATCGGTGAATTCTGGAGCAAATTGTCCAAGCATGGACAGGATGCCTATCTTCCTTTTGTCGACATCCGGCAGAAAGAAAACATCCTGATCGGAGGTATGGCTCTTTTCAGGAACAATAAAATGGTAGGAACTACGGAACCTCTGGAAATCGGCGCGTACATGGCGGTCAAGCAGATTAATCCGGGCGGCTATACGCCTCTGGTCAATGTGCCGGGTATAGGACCTATCATGATGAACACGACGGAGAGGAAATCCAGAATTCAGGTGAACATGAAGGACGGGCAGCCGCATTTTCTCATCACGGTGCATCTGGAGCAGGATCTTGGCGAAAAATATAACGAAGATATTGAGATCACGGAGCGGACAATCGGCCAAATTGAATCAAGCGTTGCCAAAGAAACCAAACGTATTATTGAAAACCTGATCCGTAGAACCCAGGCCAAGGAGTCCGATATTTTCGGATTAGGGGAATATGTCAGAGCGAAGGAACCGGGTTACTGGAACACTCACATCAAAACGAAAGAGAAATGGCATCAGGCGTACCGCACCTTGCCGATAGAAGTCAGCACCAAAGTTCACCTGAACCGTACCGGAATGGAATACAAATAGGAGGAGAAGCTATGTATTTAGGCTATTTGCATTATCTGGCTTCCTTCTTCCTGCTTGCCGGTCTCGGGCTGCTCTTGGTAGAGAAGCGTATTTACGAAATAAGCGGCTGGGACAAAGAAAAAAACTGGGCGGGGCGGCTTGGCTGGTTCGAGATCTTCGCGGGGCTGCTTATCTTCCTGATGTACTTCCTGTTCCGCCATTACTTCTGGTAATTCCCTCACAGGTACAGGCACAACAAGCGTCCCCTTCTAATAAAATGCTTGCAGGAGATTCGTTTGGAGAAGGGGTTTGTTTATGGCCAGACTTGTTCCGTCCCGCCAAGCGCGGCAAGCATCTGCACACCCGGCAGGACTGGTCCGGGGAACTGAGCGTCCGTCACGCAGTAAAAATCCCTCGGACCGCGTCTGTCCGGGATCACAAAAGGATCTCCCTCTAGAGGTAAACGGGCCCTCTATAGCGGACTCCGCTAGTCAGCCGGCATTGTCCGGACCTGAAGATGACACCGCCACAATCCGTGGCGCCAAAGTTCCGAAGACGAATCCCTTGATCGGCGTGCTGATCAAAAACGTATACCCGGATTCGTCCAAGGGACTGTTCGGCGCGATCACGGCCTTCTGCCAGGAACTTGATGAAGCAAGCAGGCAGCAGAACGCGCGTGTTTTCATCTTCACGGTAGAAGGCATTACGCCTGGCAGCTCCCAGGTAAGCGGGTGGCAATACTCGGATGGCTCTTGGAAGCGGGGGACGTTTCCGGTCCCTTCGGTCATTTACAACCGGCTGACTTCCCGGGTACTGGAAGCGCGCCCGAAGGTCCAGCAATTTTTTCGCGAAGCAAAGTCCGCACACGGGTCCAAAGTCTTTAACGAGAAATATTTGAACAAAACCGAAGTATTTCAAGCCCTCAAAAATGACGAGGCCTGCAAAAGCTTCCTGCCGGAATCTCATCCTTTCAAAAACTATGCCATGCTTCAGAATATGTGCAATAAATACCCGGTTGTGTTCCTTAAACCCGTTCTAGGCAGCCTCGGCAAAGGTATTCTCCGCATCACAGAGCTTGGAGATAAAACGTACAGCTGTGAGATTCCTACGGTCAACGGTACGAACCGGAAAGTGTACCGGAGCTTATCCAAGCTGTTCAGCGCCCAACTGGGCAAACTCAAAACAAGCCGCTACCAGATTCAGCAGGGGCTTGCGCTCATTCATGTGGGCGGACGTCCCGTTGATTTCCGGGCCCTCGTGCAAAAGGATCAAAAAGGAGAATGGGCCGTAACCTCCGTGGTCGCCCGTATTGCCGGGGCCAATCACTTCGTGTCCAATCTCGCCCGCGGAGGATCACTGGGTACGGTCAAGGAAACACTCGCCCGCACCTCGCTTCCGGCGGCGGACCTCAAGAAAATCTCCGATCAAATCCGCAAGGCTGCCGTAGCTGTCGCTGCCGGCATCCAGACGAATATCCCTTCTTTGTTCGGCGAACTGGGTGTCGATCTCGCCGTGGATACGAGCGGAAGAGTGTGGCTGCTGGAGGTCAACTCCAAGCCCTCCAAGAACGACAATACCCCGCTGGACAGCAGTGGAGGCAAAATCCGCCCGTCTGTCCGCAGGGTAATCCGGTATTCCAAGTATTTGGCCGCCCAAACTTAACTTCAGTCGAAAATTAAAGATAAGAAGAGATAATCGAAGAAAATCGCCTATGGAAGCCTATTCATCGGCTGCACATCACGCTTTCCGCCAATTCTAATTGTTTTCTAATTAAAGCGCGCAAACCCAGTACTCGCCTGGGTTTGCGTTTTTTTATCCAAAAAACTCCATCCTCGCCTATGCTATACTGGGAAACATCAACGAGATGGAGGTACAAGACATGAAACTACAACTAGGAAAGAAACTCATCATCGCAAGTCTGAGCGCCACAATAGCCCTCTCGGGTGGATTAACTGCTCTACCTACACAAACAGAGGCCGCGATCTCCAATGCTGCTTTTGCAAACAAAGCCAACAAGATTATTGATCTGGCCGATAATTATATGGGCAGACCTTACAAATTGGGAGCGAAAACAGGAAACACCAGCTCATTCGACTGCTCCTCACTGGTACAGTTCGTATACCAAAAGAACGGAATCAAACTGGCACGCGGAGCACGCGGTCAATATGAGAACGGCAAGCCGATTAAACGCAGCCAGCTTAAAAGAGGCGATCTGGTCTTCTTCTCTACGACAGCTACGCTAAAATATTCGAAGAACTCAATTAAACGTATTGGTCACGTCGGTATTTATGCCGGTAATAATAAAGTCCTGCACACTTTCGGTGAGGGAGGCGTGAAATACAGCAACATGGGTTCCGGCTGGTGGGACAAGCACTACGTGACAGCGGTAAGAGTCATCAAGTAATTTACACCAGGAGATGATAATCGAATGAAGCGTCTATCTAAACTAGTACTAAGTCTTGCCGTACTAGGCAGCAGTTATTCTGTAGCAGGAGCCGCCTTTGCAGAGACGGCTCCCGCAGTTAAATCAAGTACTACATCCACTATTATTACCACCGGGACCCCTTACTTAAAACAGGAACCTGTTTCCGGAAAAGGTAAAATTTACGGCACCGTTCCAAAAGGTACGGAGCTGAAACTTCTGGAAGAAACAAACAGATACTACGTCAAAGTCAATTACAAGGGACAGACCGGTTACATCTCTACCCTTTACATGAAAAAGGTTAGCGGCGGTACCGCCACGAAACCGGAATCCGGCGGTTCGTCATCCTCTAATATTACGTTAGCCAAAAAAGCCGATAACATTATTGCTTTTGCCAAGAGTCTGGAAGGCAAAGTACAGTATCAGTACGGTAAGAACGATACGAACAAACTGTTGTTTGACTGCTCTTCCTTCACCAAATATGTGTTTGCCAAGGAAGGCATCAACCTCAAATGGGGAGCAAGGTCCCAATACAAGGCCGCGACTCCAATTAGTAAAAGCGAACTCCGCAAAGGAGATCTCGTGTTCTTCTCCACCAATGCTACATACAAATACACCGATAAGGTTCAAAAAATCGGACATGTAGGCCTCTATATGGGCAATGGCAAGTTTATTCACAATGTTAACCCTAAGGATGATGTTGTCATTGGTGATATGAATGCAAGCTGGCAGCAGAAGCATTTTGTCGCTGCGGCGCGTGTTCTTAAATAAAGCGCATAATTGTCTTAAATCCGGGAGATAAGCTCCCGGATTTTTTTTGATGCAAGCGAGGAAGCAAGAATTAGAAGAGCTGCGTACAGTCACCCTATAGGGCAAGTACACCGCTTTTGGGTGCGGGATAGCCACACCATCTTCCCCAAGGGACCATATGATATTACAGTCTAAGGGAAGGGAATGGTAGTTGTTATGGCAAAGCCCGTAATCGGCATCCTCACTTGGAGGGAGGGGCATTCCTTCAAAGAACCGGGGTACTTCCGCTCACTAGTAAAGGAAGGCCAGAAATTAGGTGCCACTGTGTTTATCTTCTCGCATAAAGATGCGTTCCCGGATAAAAAGCAGGTGCGGGGCTACGTACCATCTGAGAAAGGCGGCTGGACTCACCGGACATTTCCTTGGCCCGATGTGGTGATTGACCGCTGCAGAACGGCTCAAGACGGATATCGCGAGTTCCGCAAACAAAAGCATTTTATATATGCCAACAACACGTTTACGAATAAAATGAGCGCAACCCGGCTTTTTACCAATAACGAGAGTCTTATAAAATGGATTCCTGCTACCGTGGATTACAGCCTAGACAACCTGACACGAATGTTCAAAAAACATACGATCCTTTATATTAAGCCGGGTAACGGGACCGGAGGCAAAAGTATCGTAAAAGTTTCCAAAACAAAAGACGGGTACCGGCTGCTTGGGCGTACGAGAGGATACGGCAGGCGGAATCTGCTTTTCAAGGATATCTCATCGCTTGGCAGCTGGCTCAACCGGTGGGTACAGCAGGAAAGAATCCGTAAGGGCAGCTTCATGATCCAACAGGGATTGGACCTAGAACTGATTCCGGGTCACGTATCTGACATGAGGCTCCTGATCCAGAAGAATGATAGCGGAAACTGGGAAGTGACCGGTGAAGGCATGAGGATCGGAGGCGTGAACAATCCGACTTCCAACCTTCACGGCGGCGGCAGAGCGGCCAGTGTGGCGGATGTTCTGCACAAACGGTTCGGCGTCAAAAAAACGGAAGAAATCGTAGCCGAGTGCCGCGAGCTTGCTCACGGGATCGTATCGGCCATTGAGAAGCAGTATGGCAGCATGCTCGAATTCGGCCTCGATATCGGAATCGATACACGCGGCCGCGTCTGGCTCATTGAAGTGAACCCTAAGCCGGGCCGGGAACTGTTCAAGAAAATGGGGCGCAGCGATCTGTATGCCAAAGCGATCCGCCGCCCTATTCAATACGCGATGCACTTGAAGGAAGAGAGCGAGAAAGAATAGTCTGGTGATCTTCATACGCCTTTAATGCCGCGGCATTAAAGGTTTTTTTATATGTATACAGCATCTACTTCTTGATCCGGTAACCGCTGAACCGCTGCAAGGCGGCTTATGACAGGCCTAACCAGAGATGACGAAAAGACACAGGAAGTTGCCTTCTTGTGCCTTACTAGAACCATTCTTTCTGTTGTATTTACTCGGAGAAGCCCACCCGCCCCCTATGCCTTGCCGTAAGAAAGTTTACGGAGCTTCTTTTTACCTTTATATACGGGGAGCGGTGAGTGATTGGCCCGGATGTAGCGCCATATTTTGCGGAAAACCGTTTTATCTTCGAGTTTCTTGAAAATAAAGGGATCAGGCCTTGTATTCACTTCCAGAATCCATGGCTTTAGATCCTTATCGATCGCGATATCCACACCGAATGCAGTTACCTTCGGATAGCCCGTATGCATGTATTCCGCGATCTCTAATCCAAGTTTGTTCAATTTTTTCACGTATTCCTCCACCTGATCCGGGTCCAAATAATCGTTAAGAAGACGCGGGACAGGAGTAGGTGTTCCCCCGCTGTGATAATTCGTTACGATTTTGTCCGGATGAGCGACTCTCCCGATGATTCCGGTGTTTTCCCAATCCCCGTCAAAGTTCTTCTGAACCATAATCCGAATGTCGAACGGGCGTCCTTTGCTGGTTAGAAGCCGGATTCCGCGCTGAACGAGATGCTTCCGTTCTTTTAAATACGGGAACATGGAACGATACATATCCTCGTAGCTGTCAAACACCTTCTTGCGCTTGCCGATCTGATAGCGGTATTTGCCTTTGGACAGAATATCTACGCGCAGAATCCCCCGGCCCCCGGTCCCGTTATTCGGTTTGACATACACCACATTGTATCTCTTCAGCCAATCCCGGATGTGCTCTTTGGATTCCGAAGCGGAATCGGGAAGAAACTTCTTTAGCTCCGGATGCCGGTTAAGATATTGGGTTTTACCCAGCTTGTTGTTAGGCAGAACATTCTGTGAATCCATGGTCATCCTCCCATGTTCTCCAGGCGCAGCAGCTGCCGTGGAAGCCGGCGCAGCCGAAGCTTCATCTCTTGTATAGTGTACGGCAGCATCGGGCAAAACGTGCATCCCTTCCTCAGCAGATTAGGCGCGCCCACCCAGACCAACCCGTAACTCTGCGCATAGGATATCGTGTACTCCATTACGAAGGAGGTCATGCGAAATGTCAGGAGTTGGATACGGCGGTTTCACAAGCACTGGTGCCATTCTGGTTCTCTTCATCCTTCTGGTAATCATCAGCCGCGCTTTCTTGTACTAATCCGGCGCGCATGAAGCTTTAAACAAAAAGAAGGCCATCCCTTCGGGGATTGGCCTTTTTTTGTTGGTGGCAGCAGCCTTACTGGCTCAGCAAGAAAACGTTGAGCATAGTGGATAAAAATCCACTTCATTCATTCCAAATTCCCGGTGGAGGCGGAAGCTTCAATTTTTGCGCCCAGCTTATCCGTTTTCATTGTTTTTACAAACTCTTTTTGAAAGGTGTTAACCCCATCGTATTTTTCTGCATCATACATGAGTTGATGATTGTCGGCTACTTTAAACTTGCCTTGGTATACGCCGGCGATCGTGTAAGCATCTTGAGCGACCGGCCCTTCATAAGGCCGCAAAAAAAGCACATAGTTCCCTTTGTGAGTGTCTTTGGTAATATTCAGTGCCGCAAGCTCTGACAGACTAAGGCGGGTGCGCTCCAGTTGCTGTTTCCCCTTAAAGACTGTAACGATTTCTATCTGTGTTTTGGCAAAATCCGCATTGAGGTGATGAATGGTTTCTTGATTATCCGTTATCTTTACTTCGGCGATGATTGGAGAAGCTTGGGCGATCTCTTCAAACGATGTATAGACTTTCGAAACATCAAGCGCCGCATAAGAGTACGGAGGAGAAGGCTGGGAACAGCCTGCCGCAGTGATTAAGAATAAGCATAACAGAATATACTTTTTCAACTTTATCTCCCCCTTTTAATAGCGAATATTAGACAATTTAGTCTAATGCAAGGCTGTCACTTCAAATAAATTGCTGACAACAAAGTCTTCTCATCTCCATTATAAGACCGTACATTGAACGCAGGGTAGAACAAAAAAAGGCCATTCCGTCATGGACTGGCCTTCTTGGTCACTAAATAAACGACAGCTTCTCGTATGCCCGGCCCAACGTGCTCCTGGCATCGCCTTGAAGCCAATCCTCCACAATCGTGTAATAGATCGAACGAAAATCCACCTGAGATTCAAGGTCGCCCTTAATCAGCTTCGTAAGACTCGGATAAGCCCCGTACAGCCCCCCGCTGACACTCCCTCCCAACAGGAAGACAGGCCCGGCCGTTCCATGATCCGTACCTCCACTGCCATTCTCCTTGACCCTGCGGCCAAACTCCGAGAATGCCATCATCATAACATTATCCTGAAGCCCGTGAGCCTCCAGGTCACGGTAGAAGGCTCCCAGAGCCGCGTCTACGGTCCGCAGCATTTTGCCGTGATTCGCTTTCTCATGGGCATGGTCGTCGAAAGGCCCGACCTGCGTATAGAACACGCGCGTATCCGAACCCGACGCCAGCAATCTCACAGCCAATTGCAGTTCCCTGGCAAAAGCCGTATCCGGATAAATCACCCCTTCCTGATAACGGGGAGCCAGTGCCTGCACGGCCTCCACACTGCGGTAGGCTTCCATCCCGCTGCTGCAAATAACGCGCAGCGGCGTAATCTGCTTGCCCGGATCGTACATATCCAGGAAAGCCTTATTCAGACGGTTCCGGTCGGGATCGGATGTTTTGTTCGTAAAAATTTTGTAAGAATCAATTGTCGATACCAATGGAAGCGACAAAGAGTCATGCATCAGCGCCCTGCACTGTGTTTTACCGAGCTGTACCGCCCGAAGCGGATTGCCGGCGTCCAGCGAAGCGGCGGCATACCGGGCTACCCAGCCATTGGTTATCCGCTTCTCCGGCTCCGCCGTATGCCAGATCTCCATGGATCTGAAATGCGAATAATCCTGCTTCGGATATCCCACGCCTTGAACAATCGCCAGCTTGCCCCGTTTGTACAGCTCATTCAGCTCGCTAAGGCTCGGGTGCAGCCCCAGCTGTCCATTGATCTCAAACACTTCATGCTGCTTGAGCTTAAGAGTCGGCCTTGCGTCATGATAAGCACCGATGCCATAGGGAATCAGCGTATTAAGCCCGTCGCTGCCGCCTGACAGCTGCACGACGACCAGTGCCTTTCCCGTATCGCGGGACGGCCCCGGCGTAAGCAGCTTCCTGCTGTCCGCATAGAGCAGCGGTCCGCCAAGCCCGAGCGCCGCGACCAACGCCGTCCCTTTAATCAGAAACTCTCTTCGTGTCAGATTCATTTTCTCACCCTCCGGTTACTTCATCTGTGCTTCCGGACTAATGAGCAGAAGCTGAAGCAGACTTCTTTTGCCCCCTGCCGGTTTCTTGGAGGCTACGATGGTTTCGGACGCATACCGCGACAATACAGCCGCCGTGTTGCGGCCAAGACTTGGAATGCCGACGCTGCGGCTCCAGCGCTCGACATAAGTCTCACCGCCCGCTCCTGATTCTGCGGGCGACATCGCCTGGATTTGGCTGTCCGTAACCCGCTTGGACACTTTGTCCGCGAATTGATAGCGGGCAAGCAGGCGGTTGGTGGACAGCCAGGATGCTCCGCCCTTCCAGCCGGATATATCCGGCGGGGCGTACAGATCCATGCCCATCAGGCCCATGGAGGCCCGCATGGCTGCCGTCAGCGGAATATCCAGCGAGCGCATAGCGCCAGCCACGTATTCCGCGGGAGTTTTGACCAGCGTCATCCGGTACGCCGGGTCATAGAACTCATCGGAGATCAGCAGTTCGTAGAGAACATCCCCGATCGTATTTAATTTCTTGATGTTCCGCGCCACCTTATCGATCCATGCTTCCGGAGGATTCTCCGTACCGAAGTATGTCAGAAGCTTCGAGGCGATGAACTTCGGCAGAGCCGTCTGCCTCATCAGAATAATCACAGTATCTTCGGCATTGAATTTGCCGCTCTCTCCCAGCAGCACTTTGCCGCCTTCGTCATGCTGCTTGTCGACAAACTGTACTTTATCCGTTTTGCGGTCGTAGCTCCAGCCAGTGAGGGCCCGCGCCGCTTCCTTCACATCTTCCTCTTTGTAATTGCCGATTCCGAGTGTAAAAAGCTCCATCATCTCACGGGCATAATTCTCATTCGGAGACCCTTTGCGGTTCGTGGAGACGTCCAGATACAGCATCATAGCCGGGTCCTGCCGGATCGCATCGAGCAGCGAGCGGAAGCTGCCCAGCGCATGCTTGCGCAGAAGCTCATTTTGCCGCACCATCAGCATCATGTCGCTTACTTTGTAATAAGACGTGGCAAAATGACTATGCCAGAACAAGGTCATTTTCTCGACCAATGGAGTCGGAGACGCGATCATCCGGTAAAGCCAGTAGGTTTGCTGATCCCCAAGCCCCTTCTCGATAAGCGGTTTGTCGTCCGCTTTTACCTGTCCGAATGGCAGTACATCCTGTGAACCATCTATTAAAGGAATTCCGGAAGTCAGCCTTCGGACCGATTCTTCCTTTCCCAGTTTCAAACATTCTTGAACTTCTGACGGGACAGCAGAAAAGGACGTTCTCCCCAATAGGTGAAGCACTTCCTTCTCGGTCCAATCTTTCATGTGTGGCACCACCTTACTCCTTCATTCCTTCTATCATACAACCAAAATATGACATAGACTTCAGGAACATGCTAAGCCTGTGTTAAGAAAACAAAAACTCCCGAAACATTTGGAAACTGTTTCGGGAGACTCTAGGGCATTATTTAAGCTTGCAAGAAAGGCTATTAGCAGCCGAAGTACAAGGAGTACTCGTGCGGGTGGATGCGGATCGCAACAGCTTTCGCTTCGCCGCGTTTGATATCGACATAGTTCGCAATGAAGTCTTTCGTGAACACTTCACCTTGGAGCAAGAAGTCGTGATCCGCTTCCAGAGCGTCAAGAGCTTCTTCCAATGTGCCCGGAACGCTGCGGATTTCGGATTTGTCTGCATCGGACAGTTCATAAATGTTTTTGTCCAGCGGGCCGTAGCCAAGCTCGCGAGGATCGATTTTCTTCTTGATACCGTCCAGACCCGCCATCAGCATAGCTGCAAAAGCAAGGTATGGGTTAGCCGTGGAGTCCGGCGTACGGAACTCGATACGACAGCCCTTCGGAGTCACAGCAGCAACCGGAATACGGACAGCCGCGGAACGGTTTCCTTTGGAGAACACCAGGTTAACCGGTGCTTCGTATCCAGGAACCAGACGTTTGAACGAGTTGGTGGACGGGTTAGTCAGCGCGATCAGTGCCGGAGCATGATACAGAATACCGCCGATGTAGTGCATAGCCATTTCACTCAGGTTCGCGTAGCCGTTCTTGTCGAAGAACAGAGGCGTGTCGCCATCGAAGATACTTTGGTGAACGTGCATACCGGAACCATTGTCTCCAAAGAGAGGCTTAGGCATGAAAGTCGCTACTTTTCCATACTGTCTGGCTGTGTTGTGTACAATATATTTGTATTTCATCAAATTGTCTGCAGTTTTAGTAAGGGTGTCAAAGCGGAAGTTGATTTCGGCTTGACCTGCTGTTGCTACTTCGTGATGATGACGCTCGATGCGAAGACCTGCTTCTTGGAGAAGTTTACACATTTCACTGCGGATATCCTGTTGGCTGTCCACGGGTTGTACAGGCACGTAGCCGCCTTTGACTCCGATTTTGAAGCCCAGGTTGCCGCCTTCTTCCTTGCGGGATGTGTTCCATGCCCCTTCTTCGGAATCGACCGAATAGAAAGAAGTATTCATGCTGCTTTCATAACGAACGTCGTCGAAAATGAAAAACTCGGATTCAGGAGCAAAGAATGCCGTTGTACCTACGCCGGCTGTTTGCAGGAATTCTTCTGCTTTGTGTGCGATGCTGCGCGGATCGCGCTCATAACGCTCGCCATCAGGAGTGTGAATGTTGCACATAACGATCAGTGTCGGATGAGCGGTAAAAGGATCCACATAGACGGATTCCGTATCCGGCATCATAACCATGTCCGACTCCTCGATACCGCGGAAACCTTGAATGGAGGAACCGTCAAAAGCGACTCCGTTCTCGAATGTTTCTTCCTCAACTTCGCAAGCCGGCAAAGAAATGTGGTGCGCTTTACCCAGTAGATCTACGAAACGAAAATCAACCCATTCAATGCCTTTTTCCTTGATAAGGTCTAATACGTTCTTAACTGACATGTGTAAACCCTCCTAATTCCGTACATTCACATTAGATTCTCTGTGTAATGTTCAAGTTTTCAACTCATCTTTTTACATATTATATAGTGCTCCCGGAAATATCGTCAATAGTCATGTCAGGTATTTTTTTAAATTATGTAAGGTTTCATCACATGAAACAAAAAAAACCGGATTTCTCCGGTTTTCAAGCGATTTAATAATGAAATTATTAATGGAATTAAACCAGTACAGCTTCCTTGGATGTGTCGAAGCGTTTGCCGCAAAGCGGGGCAAGCTGCTCCAGATCACGAAGCAATTTGGCGAATTGATCCGGGAAAAGCGATTGAACTCCGTCTCCGGTCATGGAATTGTCCGGATCTGTATGCATTTCGATAATCAGGCCGTCAGCTCCCGCAGCTACGGATGCTTTGGTCATCGGCTCGACGAGTTCACGGCGTCCCGTTCCGTGACTCGGGTCCGAGATGACCGGCAGATGGCTCAAGCTTTGGAGCACCGGAATCGCGGTAAGATCCAGCGTGTTGCGCGTGTACGTCTCGAATGTTCGGATTCCGCGCTCGCACAGCATAACGTTCGGATTCCCGCCCGCCAGAATGTACTCGGCCGCATTGAGGAACTCATCGTAAGTGGAGCTGAATCCGCGCTTAAGCAGCACTGGCGTTTGAATCGTGCCGAGCTTGCGGAGCAGATCAAAGTTCTGCATGTTGCGAGTACCGACCTGCAAAATGTCCGTGTATTCGGCGCATACATCCACGTACTCCGGTGTCATGACTTCTGTGATCGTGAGAAGCCCGTGTTTGCGTCCCGCTTCAGCCATCATGACCAGACCTTCCACTCCGACGCCCTGGAAGCTGTATGGCCCCGTACGAGGTTTAAATGCTCCGCCGCGGAGCACTTGGCCTCCGGCCGCTTTGACCAGACGTGCGATTTCATCCATCTGCTCAGGGGTTTCTACCGCGCAGGGGCCGCCCATAACAACCAGTTGATCGCCGCCGATTTCGACATCCTTGATTCGAATTACCGTATCCGCCGGGTGAAAGTCACGGCTTGCCAGTTTGTAGGATTTCGAAATCTTCACCACTTGCTCGACGCCTTTCTGCTGACGCAGCTGTTCTGCAAGTACAGGATCGGCTTGACCGATAATTCCGATGACTGTCCGGTCATCTCCGCGGGATACATGAGCCTGCACACCATGGCTTTGGATAATCTGGACGATATCATCAATTCGGCCTTGCTCCACCTTATTAGAAAGAATTGCGATCATTTCATTCACACTCCTGTGGGTTTGTATGGTTATTTTCCGGTTATACTTCATCGCTTGTTCGCTTTTAAGCTTCTATGCTTTTTAGCTTCTATGCTTTTTAGCTTCTATGCTTTTTAGCTTTTATGCTTTTATGCTTTCATGCTTTTATTCAATAAAGTAAATATACAACTCTATTTCAGTTTCGTCAAGCCCGGATAGCTAAACAATGGTGAAGCTTCTTACCTGCATCGATCCAGAAAAGAAACATCTTTACCGGATAATATCCAAAAATGGAAAATAGTTTTTCAATATGCCCTTTCTCAAATTAAAATGAAATCATTCACCCGGCTATAACACGGACTGAAAATAAAGAACCGAACCTTTTTTTGATACAGCGACAATATAGTGTGTAAGCTGCTTACTCAGGAGGGCCCTCTGAATGCAAAGTGAATATATGTACCAATTGCTCACAAAAATGAAAGATGGCAATCAACAGGCGTTCCATGCGATCTATGAGGCCACCTATCAGGACGTCTACCGGACCGTCTCCTTTCTGGTGGATCATCAACAGGATCGGGAAGATGTGATGAATGAGATCTATATGCAAATGTGGACCTCACTTGCTAACTACGATACGAACCGGCCTTTCCATTTTTGGCTGCACGGCTTAGTAATCCGTCAAGTGCAGAGATTCCGGGTCAAGAGCTGGCGGAGATTCCGAATCTTTGAACGCATCCGTGCCTTTTCTCGGGAAGAGCCCTACTGGGATCAACCCCATGTGTTGATGGATGGGACGAACCCAATCATATCGCAGGCCATTCAAAAACTGACCGACAAACAGCGAATAGTGATTATCCTCCGCTTTTTTCACGACTATAGACTGGAGGAAATCGCGGCACTGCTCGATATTCCACTGGGTACAGTCAAGTCCAGGTATCATGCCGGCCTTCAGGTGCTCCGCAAACACGTATGGAATCTCCCCCGGGAAAGGATGGAAAAGCTCAATGACTATTGAACGTGAAATCCGTGAACATCTGCACAAAGAAGCGGAAACTATGGAGTGTCCTCCGTCCGTTTCCAGACGAGTCGAACAATCTTATTCTCACTATTTGCAGCGAAAAAGGAGCGAAAAAACCATGAAAAAACGATTAATAGGCGGAATAGTTGCTGCTGCAATTCTTATTCCCACCGCAGCATTTGCGGCCCCTGCCCTGATTGATCTGCTTGCCAGAACACCAATGACGGCTGAACAAGTCAAGGTGGATGAAGCTGGCAAGGCTGCACTGGAGAAGCTGTATAGCGCATTTCCCGAAACAAAATCATTCGAGATTATCGATGCAAGCAAAGTTCAAGGTGTCCAAACCAGCATCATCCTTCAGGAAAAAGGAGGAACCGGCAAAAAGATTACCCTTCATTCGAACGCTGCCACAGGAACGATCGAGCACGTGATACAAGAAAATTGGGAGCCTGAAGAGAAGCCGCTCACTGCTTTAACCGATCAGCAAATCAAGTCGAAGACAGACAATCTGATTGATAAACTGTATGGCAACATCGGAGAGTACGAATTTGCTATCGAGCAAATGGAGAACCCCGATCACAAAACGTTGGTGTTGAATTACAGTAAAAAAGGTTCAAAAACACCGTTCTATCAGGTATTTATTCAGGGCAATACGAGCAGTGTTTCTCTAATCGGAGGCGACACTACACCTTCAACCCATAAAATCGAAGGATATTTTTCGAGAAACGGTAAACCTGATTATTTCGCCGATGACTTTTTAAATGATGCAGATCTGTTTACTTTACTGGAAATTAGCCCGGCAGAATTAAAAGAAGAATTAGCAAAAGGTACCTCTGTTGCGGAGATAGCGGCATCTAAAAATATCTCTAAACAACAAGTGATTGAGGTCATTTCAAAAACCCAGGTTGATGCACAAATTCAAGGTGAAAATAATGGCGATGTTCCAACAAGCACGGATTCATATGAACAACAGCTAAGAGCCATTGAACCTAAAGTATTGCAAGTTATTGAACACAAAAATGAACTCTCCCCGAAGAAATAACAGTCAAGACGCCTGATGCAGCACCTAAACAGCAGCTCCGCTCATTTAACAAACAAAAGCCGGATTCCTTCAAACAGGAATCCGGCTTTTTAACTATCGAGCAGTCTTTAACGTATCTATTTCTTTAATTACTGGCGGCAATCTAAATACGGCTAGTAACGGCTTGCCGAATTAAGCGAACCCGATCGGCTAGGATTTAATGCCGGCTCTTGCTTTGGGCATTGGGATAAGCTTCTTCATGTTGATGGTCCGTGTAATTTCCCACGTCGACTCATCCGCAGGATCGAACTGCTCCAAATAAGCGATCGCTTCCTTCGTAATAGGAGTCGGCGTCGATGCGCCGGATGTCACTCCTACGTTACGAACCGTCATGAGCCAGTCCCGGCTGATTTCGGATACATCGGATATGCGGTATGCCTTTACCCCCGCAATATCCTCGGAAACCTGCGCCAGGCGGTTGGAGTTGTTGCTCTTCGGATCGCCGACGACGATAACCAGATCAACCTCTTTGGCCTGCTCAGCCACAGCTTCTTGACGAACCTGGGTCGCCAGACAAATTTCATTATGAATCTCCGCCTTCGGAAACCGCTCCAGCAGCTTCTTCATAATGTGTTTAATGTCCCATTGGCTCATCGTTGTCTGATTCGTGATCAGCACGCGGGAGTTCTGCAGCGCAAGCTCCAGTACATCCGCGTCTTCAAGCGTCTCGATCAGATGGACACGGTCAGGTGCGATGCCGATGGCGCCTTCCGGCTCCGGATGGTGTTTTTTGCCGATATAAATAATCTCATAGCCCTCGGCCGTCTTCTCACGGATCAGGTCATGCGTCTTGGTCACATCCGGACAAGTCGCATCTACAACCGTCAAGCCCTTCTCGCGCGCAATGCGGCGGACCTCAGGCGACACGCCGTGGGCCGTGAAGATCACCGTCCCGGTCGTCACCTGATCCAGAATTTCAAGACGGTTGGGACCGTCCAGCGTAATTACGCCTTCTTCCTCGAAGAAAGAAGTCACATGAGCGTTGTGCACAATCATACCGAGTATATAAATCGGCCGGGGCAGATCGAGGTTCTTAGCCGTTTGCATGGCCAGTGCCATCGCATCTACTACGCCGTAACAATAGCCCCTGGGGGAAATCTTAACGACTTTCATAACAAGCACCTACTTTTCGTCGTGTTGATTCTATTATAGCCCATCACGCGCTGGGAAGAAAGACAACGGGCAGCCAGATGACGAAGGTAGTGCCCTCACCCTCCCGGGTAATGACTTCGATGGACCCGCCGTGCTCGTCAATAATCCATTTGGCGATCGACAGCCCAAGGCCGGTTCCCGCCGTTTTGCCTCTGGAAACATCCGCCCTGTAGAAACGGTCGAAGATGTGCGGCACTTCCTCCTTGTCCATTCCCATACCCGTGTCGGCAATCCGCAGACCGATCTGTTCCCTGGATCGGAGCGCATCCAGACGGACACTTCCTTCGGACGTAAACTTGAACGCATTCTCGATGAAAATAAACAGCAGCTGCTGCATATAATCCTTGTTGCCGCGCACCGTCAAACCGTCCAGAACATCCAGATCGCCGACGATCCATTCCGCCTGGCGGGGCAGAAACAGAGCCCTGCGGGCGACTTCTTCGACAAGCGGCTTCAGCTCGATAGGCCGCAGTTCCATCTCGAAGCCCGCGTCTGCCCGGGCGAGCGACAGCATATCGTTGACGAGCCGGCTCATACGGTGAGCCTCACCGGCGATATCCTGCATAGCCTCGATCGACATCTCGACATGCTCCGGATTGGCTGGAGTACCCTGTCCGGATGTGAGCGACTTGCTCCACATCTTCTCCAGCAGCTCCACGTTGCCGCGGATCGTCGTAAGCGGTGTCCGGAGCTCGTGGGAAGCGTCGGAGACGAATCGCCGCTGCGCGCGGTAGGCCTCCTCAAGCTCACTGTAGACGAGCTGCAGGCGGCCGAGCATATTGTTGATCGTCACCGTCAGACGGCCGATTTCATCCTCCGGCCCGTCATAGATAATCCGCTTATCAAGATCCGCTCCCTTCTCGATCTTCTGCGTGGCGACGATCACCTGCTCAATCGGCCGGAGCGCTTTGCGTGCCAGGAACCAGCCCAGCGTTGCCGCGATGAGAACGGTAACAAGAGCAAGGATGGCAAGTGAATACTGGAGAAGGTTAAAGAAATTCTGATAATAATAGATAGGAGCCCCTACTTGAAGCACGCCCCGCGATATCAATTGGCCGTTCTCCGAAATATTGAACCCTTTGCTGACCAGGATGATCGGCACTGACCGGTTGCTTACTGTTAAATTCAAGCGTTCGACAATAAACTGATCCGTCTGTACGATCTTCTGCCTGGCGGATTCCGAGATCGGCAGCGACAGCCCGTAGCCCTTCAGTAGAGAAGAACGGTCATGGATGAGCGGTGCCTCTTCCTCATTCAGACTGGATAATTGGAAGAAATAATTTTCCGAGAACGTATCCAGATTATCCAGTTCCAGTTTGAGCTGATACCCCCCGCGAAACGTCGGAATACCTACCGTCTTTTTACGTTCATACGTCTGCTTCCATGTATCATTAAGCTGTTTCTCCAAATCGCTGTAAATATAGAACGAGAGAAAAAGATAAAGGCCAAAGCCGAACAACAGCAGGGTAACCGCCAAAATACCGGAATACCACAGTGTCAACCGGAGGCGGATAGACATTTAACTCTCTCCTCTCAGGACATACCCCGCTCCACGCACCGTCTGTATGATACGCTTGTGTCCGTACTCTTCTGTCTTTTGCCGCAGCAGGGCTATATAGACCTCTAGCACGTTGGATTCCCCGCTGTAATCGTAGCCCCAGATTTTTTCCATAATAATGTCGCGCGAAAGCACTCTCTTCGGATTCTGCATAAACAAATGAAGCAAATCAAATTCCTTGGTCGTCAATTCAATGAGCTGTTCTTCCCGGAAAACTTCACGGGTGTCGAGATCCAGCGTCACGTTATCGTAATGAAGACGGTTCGTCGGCTGCTCGGCCCGCTCTACACGACGCCTTAGGAGCACGCGTACACGGGCTAACAGTTCTTCGAGCGCAAAAGGCTTGATGAGGTAATCATCCGCTCCCAAATCCAGCCCTTTTACACGGTCCGTCACTTCATCTTTGGCTGTCAGCATCAAGATCGGCACGAGGCTTCCGCTTTCGCGGATCCGCCGGCACACTTCCCATCCATCCATCACCGGCATCATAATGTCCAGCACCACGAGCCCAGGCTCCTGCTCAAGCATTTTTTTAAGCCCTTCATTGCCGTTATTCGCCGTCACGATGGTATAGCCTTCAAAAGCAAGGCTGCGCCGAAGCATGGATGTAATTTTCTCATCATCATCAATCACCAGGATCGTTTCTCTCATTCCTCTTCATCTGCACCCTTCTCCATTAACTTTCCAGCGCCTGCAACCCGAGGCTTCTATCCCTCTATTGTACCAAATCCCTCTTGCGGATAAAATTATTCTGTGTATTCCCAGCCGCCACTTATTTTTTACCAGAAAAAGAAGCAGAGAATCAGCATGAATTCTGCCTTTTCTCTGCTCCTTCACGGATCGGCATATAAGGTTACTTCTTCTGCTGCTCGGTTTCCAGTTCATTACGGTCCCCGATAGTCAGATCCAGCTCAACGCGCTTTCCGTCTCTCATGACCCCGATTTTGGCTTTATCGCCTACTTTGAGTGTCTTGATTCTCTCGGTGACGGCCGCGGCATTCTGGACCTTCTGGTCATTAATATCCACGATGACGTCATAAGGGCGCATACCGGCTTGGAAAGCAGGGCTTTTACGCGTAACTTCGGCAATCATAGCCCCTTCGGTGTTCCCAAGCTTGAGTTCGGCGGCTAACTCTTTATCGACATCCTGTAGACTGACACCGATAAATGGTGCCGGCTCTTTGGGAATCTTCACGTTGTTCTTCAGATTGTCCAGCACTTGGGAGAAGGTGCTCTCCGGAATCGCAAAACCGATACCTTGAGCCTGCGAACTTACGGCTGTGTTGATACCGATCACTTCACCGTTCATGTTCAGCAGAGGACCGCCGGAGTTCCCCGGGTTAATCGAAGCATCTGTCTGCAGCAAGTGCTTGTAGTTGCGTGTTCCCTGCTCATCCTGGATGGAGATCGGACGCTCCTTGGCGCTGAGCACCCCGACTGTTACGGTGTGATCAAATCCATACGGGTTCCCGATCGCGACAACCCAGTCACCGACATTCAAGCTATCCGCGCTTCCGATCGGCAGGGTCGGGAAGTCTTTTTCCCCTTCGATTTTCAGTGCAGCCAGATCAAGATCGTAGCTGTTGCCCAGCAGTTTGGCCGTAAACGGCTTCTCGTATCCTTGGACAGTTACCTGAATTTCATCGGCGCCTTCCACTACGTGCTCATTCGTCAGAATGTAGCCGTCTTTCTCGAAGATAAAGCCCGTTCCGCTTCCGGTCTTCTGCATGGTTCCGGAACCCGTACCCGATTCAGGAGTAGCGGAATCCTGGTCACCGAAGAAGAAACGATAGAACGGATCATTTTGTCTGGAATTCCCCTGACTTGTTTTCTTCTTCACGAACGATTCGATTTTAACGGTAGCCGGACTCGCCTGCTGGAAAATCTGTGCGATATTAGCCGGGCGAGCCGTGTCCAAAGCAGCTTTGTTCGCGGTTCCCGCTGCTGCGGTATTCGAGCTGTTCGGCTGGGCACCCGGTAAGGACAGCGCTTGATTGTTCGTGAACAGGTTTGTTTTATCGGCCGCAAACATCAGTGATGCAACGACTACAGCACCGGCGAGGAATGCAACGAACCCGCTGCGTATGGAAGAACCGCGTTTCTTGCCCGAGCCGTCCCATCCTCCGCCGGATGATGATTTGTTCTCGCTGCGGTTGTTAAAGGAGAAGGAACGGACCGGTCTGGGCGGTGTAACCTCTACCGGAGCAGCTGATTCATCCGCATGTGAATACGTGGTCGCCACTTCGGATTCGGCCGCCTGTTCTTCGCCCTTCATCCCTGTTTTATACGGCCCATAAGAGTAGTAATAAGAAGGCTTTTCATGGTTCTCCGCATGCTCCTGATTATCTTGTGCAGCCGCTTCCTCGCGCTTTAGTTCCGAATCATAGTTGTCTTCACGGTAACCGGACTGCGGGTCAAACTCTTTTTTCTTATCATCCATGGCTCATTCCTCCATTAATTAATAGTCGTATAAAGTCTGGTAAAGGATAAATGAAGGACGGTTGCGATGATGTAATTTGTAGGGAATGTTTAACCGTCTCTGTATGTATATAATGGACTTCCATCCTTAAACAAACCTTAAAATTCTATAAAAGGAAGCTAAAAAAGCCGGTTTTAGCACCGGCTTTTTGATGAAATACCTCAAGTTGCTTGAATCACAGGCGGGCTTCTTCACTTAATTTAACCATTTCTGCTCCACTTCACGCAGGAGCCTCTCGGCTTTGCCTATCCATTCGCTCTCGATCTCGGCATCTTCGTCCAGCGGAGCCTGGAACTGATTGATCAGTGCGGATGCGGTCATCAAGTGAGCGGAATGATCCACGCCTTCATTATAGACATGCTTCAGAACATAGGGGGTCCCGATCCTCACCATCGCATCTGTTTCGTCTGTATCTCCGCCAAGCTGGCCCAGCGTTACTTCAAATGGAATCCGCAGCCATACCTTATGCGCTTCATCCAGATACCGGTCAAATGAACCATGGTCATAATCCCAGTTGCCTCCGAGTGTAAATTCGAACTGGTGTAAATAATCCCGCACATTGTCAAATGCCTCTTCGGTCTGATCGAGCGAAGAATGTAATGCTTTCATCCGAGGCAGCCTCCCAGTCTTCTAGTAAGTGTCGATCCGTTGTGTCTAGGTTGCCTCCATTTTCCTGTTTTTATAAGCACCCGCTCTTATAAACGTTACAGCCCGTCAATCCAGAAAAAAAACGGCCCCTGCGGCCGCTCTCTTCCTGATGGAATCTATTATGCATTTGTACTCGCCCACCCCTTGCGGTGCGCATAGATAGCGAGCTGAGTCCTGTCTTCCAGCTCACATTTCATCAAGAGATTGCTGACATGCGTTTTGACTGTCTTGATACTGATGTGAAGCTCCTCGGAGATGTCTTTGTTGGACTTCCCGTCCGAAATCAGAGCAAGAACCTCCCGCTCGCGGGAAGTCAGATGCTCATCGTCCGGCTGTACCGACCGCTGCCTGAGTCCCCTGGTCAAGGCTAGCGATACTTCCGGATTCATGACCGGCATTCCATCTGCCGCTCCTTTGATCGCCAGGGCAAGCTGGTCGGAAGAAATCGTCTTAAGCACGTACGAGACGGCGCCGGCCTCTATCGCCTGAACGACTTTATCTTCCTCCAGGAAGCTGGTGAGCATGATAATTTTAATAGAAGAGGAATACTGCTGCGTAATTTGACGGGTCGCCTCGATTCCGTCCATAACGGGCATTGTCAGGTCCATCAGGATAACATCCGGCAGCTTCTCTCCGTCCAGTCCCTCCAGCGTCTGCAAAGCTTCCTGGCCGTTTGCCGCCTCGGCCACAACGGTCAGCTCTTCCTCCAGCATAATATAGGTGCGCAATCCGACCCGGACCATATCGTGATCGTCCACGAGCATTACTTTTACCTGTTGTTTCACTCAGCTGCGTCCCCTTTCGCCACTTTGGTAAATTTGGGTATTCTCACCCGCACGGTCGTCCCTGTACCCGCTCCGCTGATAACTTCCGCTTCGCCACCCAGCTTCTGCGCCCTCTCCCTCATCGTAGACAGACCGTGTGACGCTGAGGAAATCGCGCTCCGTTCGAAGCCTTTGCCGTCATCAAGCAGCTGAAGTACGTACTGGCGGCCGGAGTCATGCAGCTTCAGCTCAATCCGCCTGGCGGAAGCATGCTTGACGATGTTCGCCATCCCCTCCTGGATGATCAGGAACAGCTGATGCTCAATCGTCTCCGAGATCGGCTCCTGCGTCTCCACATCCAAACTGCCCTGCAGCTCGTGGGCCCTGCAGTACTCGGGGAACCATTTCTCCAGCGCTTCCTCAAGTGTGCTGCCGTCGAGCTCGATCGGCCGCAGCTGGGAGATCAGACCGCGCATCTGCTTCTGGGCATGATGCGACATCTGGATCAGCTGCTCCATCAACTGTCCCGCTGCATCCGGGTTGTGTCCGATGACCTTCGGCAGGGAAGAAGCGGACATATGGATAGCGAAGAGCTCCTGGCTGACCGTGTCATGCAAGTCCCTCGCCAGACGTCTGCGCTCTTCCACAACCGCCGTCTCCACAGAGCTGCGCTCCATATAAGCCCGCTCCTCTCCCATTTCCTGCAGAAGATGAGTCCGTTCTTCCAGGGAACCTGCCATCTTATTGAAAGCCTCGTAGACAGGGCGGAAAGAATCCATGGGATCGACAGGAAGCCGGTCCTTCAAATTCCCCTGAGCCAGCTGGAGCATCGCCATATGCAGCACATCCACTTTGCGCTGAAAAGAGCGGGCGGCTATAAAGCCGACCGCCTGTCCGATCAGAACTGTAAGAAGTCCGAACATCAGCTTCCAGGTATCATTCACCGTTTCCCATGGAATGTACAGCTGGGCGAATCCCAGAACCCCCAGGGTAAGCAGGCTCGAGGCGAGAAAATACAGCAACAGCTGCCACTTCATGCTCCATAATTTTCTCATCAACACCGTCTCCCCTTACCCGATCTTCTTCACCACAACGTCTCCGATGAACATGGATACATTTAGTTTAATTTTCTTGATGCCTTCCTGATAATACGGAGTCTGCATGGACATCGAACGCATCATTCCGTCCTCATGGCGATCCAGCACTTTCATGTCGCCGATAAAGGAAGATGCCGTCACTTTAATTTCAATGTCCAGATCAGCCGGAACAATAATTTTAACATCTCCGATAAAAGCTGACACGGTAATTTTAGTTTCACCCGCCGGAATACTGGCCTTCGTCAAATCTATGAAGGTATCGCCGATAAAAGAGGAGATATTCATCGGAGTCAGCTCCCAGTAATCTTTACCGATGTAGAAATCCCCGATAAAGCCTGATTTGTTCTGCGTTTTCTTGTAATTGTTCACATAGTGATATTCCATGCCTCCCGGTCCTCCGGCAGGTTGATGATAAGGATCGTGAGCACTGGAGTCGGAGTGCAGCGATCCGGAAGAATGCTGCTCCCACTCTTTCATCTTGCGTTCGAAAGCTCTTTTCTTCTCGTTCCAACCCTTGCCTTCCTCTTGCCAATTATCGTCAGAGTTTGGATGACTGTAATCAGACCCGTATTTGGAACCGTAGCCTGAATCATAATCAGATCCATACCCGGAACCGTAATGGGAGCCAAAGTCCGATCCGGCATCTTTTCTTTTGCGGCTAAAAATCATTTGGATACCGGCATACACCAGCACAACAGGGATCATAAATTGAAACATCTGACCGATAGAGAACGGAGTCAAATCTAAGTTGCGCAGCAGGAAGATCGTGCCCACGCACAGCAGAATAATTCCTCCGAATTCTTCCCCCCGCTGCTTCGAATGTCTGAAGATCAGAGTCATAAGACCTGAGAAGATAAGCAGAACCGGCCAAAAAGTTGCAAATAACTGGCGAATGCTGATTGTGATCCACCCCATCATGTTCAGAAAAAACAGTATACCGACTGCAATAAGCACCAGACCACCCGTCAGCCGTCCTACCCTAGAACTATTCATCGTTTCATTCCCCGCCTTCATGTCCTTTCATTCTATCTTTAGTTTACTTCGTACCGTCATGACTGAGAAGAGACGAAGGATTGATTGTTTCCTCGGTCGCAAGACTGAGAAAAGCAGATAAACCTCCACCAAAAGAAAAGAGCCCCCGGTTTGGGAGCTCCCTTGTTTGTCATGCGGGACCATTTAATTGTCCTGAGCTTATTGATTGTTATTCAGGTTTTGCGCATCTTTTGCCTGCTGGCTGCTCGGCACTGCTACTTCAGTTGAGAATTCGGTTTGCTGTGCCGCTTTCTTATTCGGCTTGTTCTGCTTGTTTTTGCCCATGTCATTCACCTCCCGCATTTCATTAATAGGGTTTGCCGGAACGGACCAGGATATGAAGGAAATAGCTTCCTGTTGTCAGGACTTAAGCTCATTCTGATTTTTTTCTTCTATATAATAGGAACTGGATGTGGAACAGATAAAGATACAGATTAAGGATCATTATCCTAAAAAAGGTTTTAACCTAGAGAGGCGTATACTTCATTTCGCAAAAAACAAGCGCCTGCAAATTTGCAGGCGCTTGTTGTCTATATACGATTAAGCCTCAGGTGTATCGACGGGATTCTGACGGAAAATTTCTTGGACAAGCTGATTCCAGATAACTTGGGTCACTTTGCCGCTCCCTTGTTTGACCACAAAGACATTCACTTTCTTTTTGCCCCATTCTTTGTATATCTGGTCTTTTGTTTCGTAGTAGAGGTCAATTTTCTTCCCCTTAATAGCACTTCCCGTATCTGCTACAATCCCATATCCGTAACCCGGAATATAGAGAACCGTGCCAATCGGAAACACTTTGGGATCGGCGGCGATTGTGGACAAGGAATGCTCATCGCGCTTGACCTTCATACCCGACTTCGTAATGCCGTATCCGGGATGGCCCGGGTTCTTACCCGTGGACTCGATTCCGGAGTAGTAACCGGTCGCGACAACTTCAACGGCCTTGTACTGCGCTAAATCCTGGCTGCCGTCAGGCGACAGCTTGTAGCTTACTTTTTTTGCTTCACTGGAAGCAGCACGAACCTCTTTGGTCTCAGGTTCTGGTTTATCAGGCTCTGTTTTATCAGGTTCAGCCTTAGCTTCTTCAAGCGGGCGTTGTGTTAATTCCGTTACTACGGGAGCGAGTGTTTCCTGGATGGCCGCAACATCTTTTATTCCCGTCAGACTTGTTTGATCTTGGCCGCTTAAAACGATAGCGATGTTCAACATCATAACCATACTGAACCATTTGGATTGATTGCTTGAATCAGGCAACATAGATTTGATACCTCCCCCTAATATATGAGTTTGTCCAATTTCGCGAAAGTCTAAACATTGGAAAAACTTGTCAAGGTCAGGTTATCCGTCTTCTTATGAATTTATTCGGTTGATCAAATGACAAAATAAGGATGAGAGATCAGAATGTTTAATTTGCAAGTAGCGGGGTAAGTACTGGGAGAGCAAAATCATCATTATAGAACTCAATATTGAAAGGCGGATGGTCGAATGAACGTTAGAAATTGGGACGATTGGAACTTATTTATGCTTAATGGAGACTCCATTTGGCGGCTTATTGGAGCCATCCTTGTTCTGATCATTGGTCTCTGGATAGCGAATGCTGTCTCTAAAGCTGTATATAAAGGACTTCTTAAGTCAAATGTCGATGCGAAAGGAAGAAAGTTCTTCCCTCCGGACAGTTCAATCAGCCGAATTATTTCACAGGTATTAAAATATTTCCTCATACTTATTACGCTGCTGATTGTTCTTGAAATGCTGAATTTCAGCAATGTCTTGAATCCGTTCGTCGGCTTTATTGGAAGTATTACGTCTTACATACCGCATTTACTGGCTGCGGCCCTGCTGGCAGCAGTCGCGCACATTCTCGGAACTATGCTCAAAAGTATCGTATCCGGCTTCTTCGGTTCTCATACGATTAAGAGCAAGATGCCTGCACTTGTCCATTACCGTGAAGTAGCCGGCACGATCGCTTACGCCATCGTTATTCTGCTCTTCGCGCCGACGATTCTGAAGACGCTGCAGATTCCGGCTATTTCGGAACCGATCTCTTCCGTCATTAATTTGATCATCAGCTATCTGCCTCTGCTTGCAGGCGCTACGATTCTGATTATTATCGGACATCTTATCGCCAAATTCGTCGCTCGTCTGGCTTCCACGCTGACTGCTTCGGCTAACCTTCAGCGCTGGATCGGAGACAGCTTGAATGCATCGCAGTTTGTATACAGCGTTGTATACTTCCTGATCTTGTTCCCAATCGCGGTGCAAGCGCTGAACTTGCTGCAGATCGAATCGATCCGCATGCCGGCTCAGAATATCTTGAACCTGGTGATGGCTTGGATCCCGAAAATTCTTGTTGCAGCCTTCCTGCTGTACTTGGGCTACATTCTCGCGAAAATCGTCCGCAACCTGATCATTACGGTTCTGTCTCCTATGGGCCTCGACCGCAAAGTAAATGATCTTATGCCGGCTTTCCGCCGGAAAGCCGGGCCAACTAGTTCGGAGATGGGGATGCAGGGCGCAGTTTCTGCCAATGCTTCCATGCCGGCCTTCCCGCTTACCAAATGGATCGGGACCCTGATTGCCGTATTCGTCTTCGGTTTCTTCCTGGTAGAAGCCACCAATGTACTTGATCTTGGCTTTATTTCCACAACCTTTGCCGCTCTGATGGTTATGCTTCCCAAAGTGATCCTGGTTGTGATCATTGTGTGCATCGGCATTATACTTGCCGGCATCGCAGAGCGTATGATTTCTCCGAGTAATCCGCTGAAAGGCTTCGTTCAACCGGTCATTATCGTTCTGGCCGTTGTAATCGGACTAACCGAAATCGGACTGGGCTCCATCATTATTACATCCGGTTACCTGGTTGTTATGATTGCCCTTGCCGCAGCCTTCATTATCTCTGTAGGTATCGGCAGCATCCCGGCCGTCAAACGCTACTGGGATAAGAAGCAGGATAAATCGAACGACATCTCCATGTAAAAAAATTAAAAATCGGCTGGCGAATGCCCGGCCGATTTTTTTTGTGTGTGGTCGCATATTCTAAAGCCATTTAACGGGATTGCCGCCAGAGAAAGCTCTCTCACTCTTGAACCCCGTCTCAGCTTTTCTTAAGATCCTAAACCGTTAATACAATACCGATCTGCCAAGGGTCCTGCACGAAGAAACCGTCTGGCCGCTCTTCTACAACAATCCCATTTTGTTGCAGAAGGCCAATCACCCGCTTCAGTTCGCCTTCGTCAGGCAGTACCAGGGTGAACCAGCGCAGGCCGGTCCCGTTGGCAGGGGCAGGCTGGACACCGGAACCCGCCCATGTATTCAGGCCGATATGGTGATGATACCCGCCAGCCGCTATGAACAAAGCCGATGGCCCGAAGCGCAGTGTAATTTCGAAGCCGAGCAACTCACAGTAGAAACGCTCCGCTTCTTTCAAATCCCCCACATGAAAATGCACATGGCCGATTACGGTACCAGCCGGCATTCCACTCCATGCTTCATCTCCTGCCAGTGCCAGGAGACTCTCCCAGTCTACAGGATCTGTCGCCATAATGTAATGACCACTTTTATCCTTCCGCCACGTATCGCGCGGCCGGTCGGCGTAAATTTCAATTCCGTTCCCGTCCGGATCGTTCAAGTAGAGCGCTTCACTGACAAGATGATCCCCCTGTCCGACAGGGACACGGTGCTCCGCCAGATGACGGAGTGCATAACCCAATTCTTTGCGGCTGGGCAGGAGAATAGCAAAATGATACAGGCCTGCCGCGCTTCTTTCCGGTATCCGGATGGCACCGGGCACTTCCTCCAGAATAACGAGAGGACGCTTTCCGTCCGCGCTCATTTCAGCTGTGGAAGCATGCTGTCCGAGTACCTTCAGTCCGATTACATCCCGGTAAAAAGCAACCGATTCAGCTAAATCGCTGACTTTAATCTGTACGTACCCGATATGAGTTTCAGGGTGTATAACAGGCATCTTAGTTTACCGCCCTTCCTTATGGATATATTGTTATATAAAATTTATTTAGTTACTTTTAGTAAGTTAATTATAACCTCTGTATATGATCTTGTCTAGAACCGTCTATTTCCTCTCATTCCATACAAAAAAGGAGAACCCTCAGGTTCTCCTTTTTGACGATCTTTTATACGATCTTTTATACAAAAGCCTTACTCTTCCGCAGATGCCACTTTGGATTTATTGGCAATATCCTGCTGAATGAGCCCGACTACATGAGCCAGACTGTGCACACCCAGATCGCCTTCACCGCGTTTGCGGACAGACAGGGAGCCGGAGTTCATTTCATTCTCGCCCACAACGAGCATGTAAGGCATTTTCTCCAGCTGGGCTTCACGGATCTTGTAGCCAAGCTTCTCATTGCGGTTATCGGCTTCAGCCCGTATTCCGGCAAGCAGGAGCTTCTCCGTTACATCATTCGCATAAGCCTCATAAGAAGGCGATACCGGAATTACTTTCGCCTGAACCGGCATCAGCCAAGTCGGCAGAGCGCCCGCATAATTCTCAAGCAGGAAAGCCGTCATCCGCTCCATCGTCGAGATGATACCGCGGTGAATAACGACCGGACGGTGCTTCTGTCCGTCTTCGCCGATATACTCAAGCTCGAAGCGCTCCGGCAGCAGGAAGTCCAGCTGTACGGTGGACAGCGTCTCTTCCTTCTTGAGTGCGGTACGGATCTGGACATCGAGCTTCGGTCCGTAGAAGGCGGCTTCCCCTTCCGCTTCGTAGAACGGAAGATTCATCTCTTCCACAACCTCACGCAGCATACGCTGCGACATTTCCCACATCTCATCGTTCTGGAAATACTTCTCGGTATCCTTCGGATCGCGATAGGACAGACGGAACCGGTAATCGTTGATTCCGAAATCTTCATACACATGACGAATCAAGTTAATGACGCGTGCGAACTCTTCCTTGATCTGATCCGGACGGCAGAAGATATGCGCATCGTTCAGCGTCATCGCACGTACGCGGTGAAGACCTGTCAAGGCGCCGGACATTTCGTAGCGGTGCATCGTGCCCAGCTCCGCGATACGTACAGGCAGCTCGCGATAGCTGCGCATGTCGCTCTTATACACCATCATATGGTGCGGACAGTTCATCGGGCGAAGTACGAGCTCTTCGTTATCCAGCACCATTTTGGGGAACATGTCCTCCTGGTAGTGCTCCCAGTGTCCGCTTGTTTTGTAGAGCTCTACGTTAGCGAGCACCGGGGTATACACATGCTGGTAGCCCAGACGCTCTTCCAGATCGACGATATAGCGCTCCATAATGCGGCGAACTTTAGCACCGGCAGGCAGCCAGATCGGCAGACCTTGTCCAACTTCTTTGGAGAAGGTGAACATTTTGAGCTCCTTGCCCAGCTTACGATGGTCGCGCTTCTTCGCTTCTTCCAGCAGATGCAGATGCTCATCCAGCTCCGCTTTCTTAGGGAAAGCCGTGCCATAGATGCGCTGCAGCATTTTATTCTTGGAATCCCCGCGCCAGTATGCCCCCGCTACGCTGAGCAGCTTAAATGCCTTGATCTTGCCGGTAGACGGCAGGTGAGGGCCGCGGCACAGGTCAAAAAATTCGCCCTGGTCGTAGATCGTCAGAACGGAATCCTCCGGCAGGTCCCGGATCAGCTCCAGCTTCAGCGGATCTTCCATTTTCTCGAAAATGGAAAGGGCCTCCTCCCGGCTGACCACTCTGCGTGTAATAGGCAGATTCTCGGACACGATGCGGGACATTTCCTTCTCGATCTTGCCCAGATCCTCTGGAGTGAGCGGATTCTCAATGTCAATATCGTAGTAGAAACCGTCCTCAATAACAGGTCCGATTCCCAGTTTAACGGCTTTCTCTCCATAGAGGCGTTTGATCGCTTGTGCCATCAAGTGGGCGGTACTATGGCGCAGCACTTCTACGCCTTCTTCCGAATCAAGCGTAACGATCTTAAGTTCGGCATCCCCTTCGATCGGACGGTTAAGGTCAACCTGCTGGCCGTTCACAACGCCGATGACGGCATTTTTTCTTAGACCGGAGGAAATGGATTCCGCTACCTGCTCCACTGTAGTACCCGGCGCGTATTCTTTGACGGCACCGTCTGGAAAAGTCAATTTCATCATGTGTAGTCAGCCTCCTTGGGCGATAAGATTTCGAATAAATAAGTCTGCAGCTATTAGAAAAGAGCGCAAAAAAGCACACACATCCCGAAGGGACGAGTGTGCTTGGCTCGTGGTTCCACCCTAATTCGATTCGTCGCCGCTGCTTCATGGAAGCGGGACTGAATCCTCATTCAGCATCCGGTAACGGGAATGAATCGGCATGAACATACTTCCGTACAGCAGATCATGAGCGTTCGCTCAGGACTCTCAACCGTACAGGTTCCGCTCCGCGGCTCTCGAAGGGGTAAACATGCCGTAAATCTGCAGGGGCTTGCAGCCGGGTCCCCATTCTCTAGAGCAGCTTTACTGGCGGTTCGTATCTTCGGTCAGTGCCTTTGAATAACAATTATAAGACGATTAACAGCTCAGGTCAAGGGAATCACCGGGCCGGAATGGGAATTGCCGGCAAGCAGGGCGCGGCATACGCTGCAATACGAACAGATGGAAGTCCGGGACTCGAAAATTTGCTTAATCGTACGAATGACAGGCAAATCCGGCTCCGAGGTATGGATATAAATATTTGCGGGAGAAACCGAAATCAAAGTGCTCACGATCATATCTTCAAAGCTGATATCCTTCTCAAGCATTTCCAGCGTGAACGAAGATTCCAGCTTATCCGTATCAATCGGCTTCATATGTTCGTCCAGAATGATAAACTCCGCCCCACCCTTATGTATCAAATGCGCCGCTTCGGTTTTCGTTTCCTGAATATAGACGAAATATTGAAGCAGCGATATGAATTCCTGATACTGCCGGTCCATGACGTATTCATCAATCGCGTATTCAATCACTTCTCTAATCTCCTCGGTATATGCCTGGAGACGAAATGCAATAAATCCCGGTAAATTGATCAAGGGAGTTTCTTTCAGATAGGCGGCCAGCGGCTCGCTTATTTTGCTTCTCCGCAGCTGCACCCCGTCCCCCTGCTCCCACGTAAGCATATCTGCGTATGTCTCCAGATCACCTTCACTGTCAGTGGGCGCTTCCCCGTTCAAAAACTGGCTGCAATAACGTGCGATTTGCTTAATTTCAGCCTCATCTTCATAGTTAAAGCTATGTACAAGAAGCCTGCGGATCAGTTTCTCTTCTTCAACTTCCACAATTTGCTCCGCGCAGGCTTCAGCTGCAGCTTCCAGAAGGACATCCTTCTTAACATGCTGTTTGCCTGTCTGCTCGACATGTATGTGAAGCTCCGTGCTGTCCTTCAAGTGATCCAGGGCCGTGCTTATATGCAGATGCTTGCTTTGAAAAGGCGTCAGCCTGCCGTCCAGCCTATGCTGAAGCGCCGTAATATCAAAAGCAGCGGAATTGCTGAAAACAAAAGTAACGAATGACATGGGCTCACTCCTTCCTGACGATGGATTCCTTCTAAAAGTATATGGCCCGCTGATGGCGGATATACAACCAACTCTTGGACAGGTATCCGGGCCAGGCATCTTCCGCTGCGGGCAGCGGATTCTTAAGCATTCCTTAAGAAATTGTGCATGCTAGTATTAAGATTCTTTTCCTATACTGCTGTAGGCGGCACGAATATTGCTTGAATGCCTTTCTTACCCCGGACGATTGATTGAATGCCCAGGTAAAGCCGTTGCCTGGCTCTTAAGACCGTGTTACTGTCCTAATTAACGGATTACATAGACGTATGCCTGCTTAAAGGAGAACCTGGAATGAGAAATGAAACGATACTTATTGTAGATAATGAGAAAGAAATTGTAGAGCTCATCGGAATTTATTTGACGAACGAGGGCTATTTGACGGTTTCGGCCGGCGATGGACTGGAAGCTCTTGAAGTGCTGAAAACCACGGAAATTGATCTGATCCTGCTGGATATTATGATGCCGAATATGAACGGCCTGGAGGCCTGCCTGGAAATCCGCAAAGCAAAGAACATGCCCATCATTATGTTATCCGCCAAAAGCGAGGATATGGATAAAATTCTCGGATTAACCACAGGTGCGGACGATTATTTGACGAAGCCGTTCAATCCTCTTGAACTGCTGGCAAGAGTCAAATCTCAACTTCGCCGCTATAAAAGATTAAACGCTCCCATACCCGGCGAAACGCCCCCGAGCCGAATTGAGCTGGATGACCTGATCATCGACACCGCTACTCATGAGGTTTATGCGGAAGGACGGGAGGTAAAATTAACGCCGCGCGAGTTCTCCATTCTGGAAATGCTGGCCCGTAACCGCGGCATCGTCTTTAGTACCGAGCGCATCTACGAATCGGTCTGGAACAATCCTTATTTTGAATCGGACAATACCGTTATGGTTCATATCCGTAAGATCCGTGAAAAAATCGAGAGCAATCCGCGTCAGCCGAAATTTATCAAGACGGTCTGGGGAGTAGGATACAAAATTGAATCGTAATGTTCTGAACCGTATAGGGAGTCTGCTTCTCAAAGGATCGCTCCAAGCCGCTGTTCTGTTCAGGAACAGCCTGACCCGGAGCCTGCAGCTCCAGCTAATCCTGGCTTTTATCTTGTGCATGACAGCCTCTATCTTTGCCGGCCGGTACATTCACGATCTGACCAAGCCGCTGCGTGACGCAGAAACCAACTACTCGATGGATGTAAAGGATGCCAAGTACGAGGTCTACAACATCGCGTATGTCCTTGAGCTGCTGCAGAACAACCCTGCTGCACGCCCGGAGAGCGGAGCGGGGCAGGGCAAGCCGGGGACCGGGGCTAAACCTCCCGGAGATTTAATCCATCCGCTGAAGAGCGAAGAAATTGAACAGATTCTGAACGATCACGCGCTAAGGATGAAAAGTGATTTCTATATTATCGATCACGACGGAGAAGTTCTGCACCGGTCTTTGTCCAGCCCCGAGACCCGGTTTAATTTGGCTCAGCTGATTGCAGGCTCTGTAGAATCCCAGTCCCGTAATGTCAACCTGACCTTGCAGGGCCTGACGGCCATGTATCCGTTTGAACTTAACGGTACAGAAGCTTTTGTGGTTATGAAAACTCATACCGTCTATCCGGCTGGTCCCTCTGTCCCGCTTGCCAAAAAATCGGGAACCGTCTCTATTTTTGCCGCCGTCATTATATTCATTCTGCTGTTCTATTGGGTTACCCGGCGTAAAATACGCTATCTGGAAGAATTGGCGCACGGACTGGTTCAGATGTCGCGGGGCAACCTCGATTACCGGGTTAAGGAGCGGAGCCAGGATGAGCTTGGAGCGCTTGCAGGCCATATGAACACAATGGCGAACGAGCTGCAGCTATCAATCGAGGAAGAGCGCAAAGCACAGCGGCTGAAGACGGAACTCATCACCAACGTATCCCATGACCTGCGGACTCCGCTGACTATCATCATCGGCTATCTCAGGCTGCTGAAAGACCGCGAGTATCAGAATCCCCAGCAGGCCGACCACTATACCCAGCTTGCCTACGGGCGGGCGGAGAAGTTAAAGCTGCTCATTGAAGAGCTGTTTGAATTTACGCGGATGTCCAGCGAGGGAGTGCCCCTAGTCAAAACGACCGTCTGTCTGAACGATCTTCTCCATCAACTAACCGAGGAGTATGTCGGCCTGGCCGAGCAGAACAATTTAACGATCAGACTGTCCATCCCTGCGGAGAAATATTTTGTCTCCATTGATGCGGACCAGATGATCCGGGTATTCGAGAATCTGCTGACCAATGCCGTCAAATACAGCCGGAGTCCAAGCCCTATTGAAATCAGCTTCCGGGAGGAACAAACGGAAGGCCGTCCCATCCGGGTTACATTCACCAACCTCACAGATCTGCCGGATTCATCCCGGCTTGACCAGATGTTCGAGCGCTTCTACCGGATGGATACGGCGCGCTCCTCCGAGACCGGAGGGTCTGGCCTGGGCCTGTCTATCGCCCGCAGCATTGCGGAGGCTCACGGTGGCCGGATATGGGCGGAGAGCAGCGGCAGCAAGCTGTCCTTCCATGTGCGGCTGCTCCGTCCCTGAGATGATCGGGTGACGGTGCTTGTCGGCTTAGCCCCGGATACAGCAAAAAACCGGAATCGCCTGAGGCGGATTCCGGTTTTTTGGTTGTTGCTATAAGAGTCGCTGAAAGAATCTGTTAGATTGGTTAATTCTGCATAACGAAGTCTTTCTCGACCTTCTCGTTCTCATTATCGAACACGCGCAGAATATCATAACGTGTATTACGCTGCGCCGGGATTTTACCGGCTTGGCGGATCATCTCGAGGGTGGAGCCGATGTTAACTTTATGCGTCGTACCCGCTGCCGATACTACGTTCTCCTCGATCATCGTGCTGCCGAAGTCATTGCAGCCATAATGCAGCGACTGGCGGCCGATTTCAGGTCCCATGGTTACCCATGAAGACTGGAAGTTCGGAATATTGTCCAGCATAATGCGGCTGATGGCGAGCATTTTCAAATATTCTTCCGGCTTGCTCTTCTCGACGTTCAGATTCGTGTTATCCGGCTGTACCGGCCACAGAATCATCGCCAGGAAGCCTTTGGAATCATATCCGTTCTGAATGCATTTGTCCTGGGCATCCCGGATACGCTGTAAGTGAAGGGCGCGCTCTTCCATCGTTTCACCAAAGCCGTACACCATGGTAGCGGACGTGCTCATGCCGAGACGATGAGCGGTTTCCATAGCGTCCATCCAATCACGCCAGGAGCCTTTCTTCTTACTGATTTTCATACGGATGCGGTCATCCAGAATTTCAGCTCCTCCTCCCGGAAGAGAATCCAGCCCTGCATCCCGCAGATCGCGGATTACCTCTTCAAGAGAGAGGCCTTCCGATACATCTTTCATTTTCCAAATCTCGGCAGGAGAAAAAGAATGCATGGTAATATCAAAACGCTGCTTGATTTCACGCAGCAAATTCGTGTAATAGCTGAATGGCAGATCAGGGTTCGTCCCGCCCTGCATCAGAATTTCCGTACCGCCTACGTCCAGTGTCTCTTGAATTTTGCGAAAGATATCCTCATTAGTAAGCACATATCCTTCCGTGGAGCCGGGTCTTCTATAGAAAGCACAGAATCTGCAATACACGTCGCAGACGTTCGTATAGTTAATGTTTCTACCGATTACAAAGGTCGTAATAGGTTCAGGATGGTGCTTCAGCATAATTTTATTAGCGGTATGCCCCATCTTTTCAATTTCATCTGATTCAAGCAGCGTCACACATTCCTCTAGATCTATGCGTTCACCGGCTAGCGATTTGTCCAGAATGCGGTCAATCGGGTTCATCGCATTCACTCCTCTCTGTCTTTCCGTGTGCGAAAACTAGCCTGTCAGCGTATATCCGCCCGCGGCATTCATTTACTATGTGAAAAAAATTACATATAAAAACAAACTTTATCCCATTGTAACATACGCCAGATGATCCTGCTACGGAAATTGCATGTACGGGCTATGCTGCAACTGCATCCGGCAACCTGGCACTCCGCCTTCGTTATACCTTGATGAATAAAAGTATTAAAGTTCTTGCGCATTACCTTATTATTCAAATATAGTGTAAATTAAGAACTATTTTGAAGTTAATTTTTTTATAGGGTGGTCAGAAAATGAATAAAATGGGTTATGATTGCGTTTGTCAGGCATGGGATGTTTTTACATCTGTGAGGTCCGGATTGTATGTCTAAATATGCAAAAAGTTCTATAGCAACTTTAGTCACTCTTGGTCTTCTAGTGTGGATTCTTTACGGCATTATGTCTATTCTTCCTGATCCAGCAAAGTATGTACAAAATCAGTATGATCTGGTAAAAACGGAAGGCGCGGACAATAGTCTTTCCACCACCTACCACGCTCCACAATTAAAAGTATCCGAAGTTGCCGGTGCACTACAGTCAGAAAAAGCCCCTAAAGAAATCAGCCCTGTATCCGAAGATAAAATGGTGCTGGTGTATGACGATGAGATCATTACGATCACACAAGGGGAAGACGGATCGGATGTCGAGGTAGATACCTACGAGTATGTTCATGATAACTTCGATGAAGCGGGTGCCTTGCTCGCAGGCTTTATTGCCGCCGATCTTCTGGATGATATCATGGAGGACACAGCCAAGAAGAAACAATATAACTCCTACAAAAATAATAAAAACAATACGTCTGCCGCCAAGACGGCAACTAAGCCGGCTGCTTCACCTTCACCGGCACCGGCTGCAAAAGCGCCCACGACTTCATCAAGCGGCACCGGCTCATTTACGACCAAGAAGGATTCAGCTGCCAGCAGCTCCCCAAGCTCAAAGCCTGCTTCCAGCCCTTCCGGCTCGGCCAAAGAAAAGAGCCCGGCGACCGGAGCAACCGCCAAACCGCCGACTACTTCTGGCGGCTCGGGTTCATTCACAACCAAGTCGAGCCCTTCGACAGCTCCGTCCAAAAGCAGTTCCGGCAGCAGTTCCGCTTCTTCAGGAAGCGGCTCCTCGAAGAGCAGCGGTTCCAGCTCTTCGGGCAGTTCAAGCTCAAGTAAGAGCAGTGGTTCCAGTTCTTCAGGCAGTTCAAGCTCAAGCAGCGGTTCCGGCTCCTCCGGAAGCTTCAGTTCCTCCGGAAGTTCAAGCAAGAGCAGCTCATCCAGCAGCTCTTCAAGTTCATCAAGCAGCGGGTCCTCTTCATCTTCCAAATCCAGCTCTTCTAAGAAATAAGATATACAGCACAAAAAGTCTCCGGCAATGAAGTGCACCTCCAATTGTTAGACATATTCTAACGATTGGGGTGCACTTCACAATCAGCCCGGAGACTTTTTCCTTTACTTTATAAAGCAGCCCTGATAACGAACCCCTGTGAAAGAATGCTACAACTGCCGCAAAGCTGCGTCCAGATCTGCCAGAATGTCGTCGATATCTTCCAGGCCGACCGAGTATCTGACCAGTCCATCAGTGATGCCGCGTTCCAGCCGGACCTCCGGAGGCATGGCCGCATGGGACATCATCGCTGGATAGGACAGAATGCTCTCCACCGCGCCGAGGCTAACCGCTACCAGCGGAATGCTCACGGCACCTAACAGCTTCTTCGCACGCTGACCTCCGCCTACGTCGAACGATACGACCGCTCCGTAGCCGAGCGACTGCTTCTCGTGAATCTCACGGCCCGGATGATCCGGCAGCCCCGGGTAATAGACCCGCTCGACCGCCGGATGGCTGCTCAGCCACTCCGCCAGGCGCCGGGCATTCTGCTCGTGCGCTTCCATCCGCGTCTTCAGCGTCTTCATGCCGCGCATGAGCAGCCAGCTGTCCTGCGGCCCGAGTACATTGCCGAGACCGTTCTGGATCTGCTTCATCCGGTCTCCGAGGCTGTCGCTCGCGACAACGGCGAGCCCTGCGAGCACATCGCTATGCCCGCCGAGGAACTTGGTCGCGCTGTGCAGCACGATATCGACACCAAGTTCAATCGGACGCTGATAATACGGCGTCATGAACGTGTTGTCGAGCATCGTGAGCAGCCCGTTCTCCTTCGCCCAGCTGCAAATAACCGCGATGTCGGTAATTTTGAGCGTAGGGTTCGAAGGCGTCTCCAGGAAGACCGCTGCCGTATTCGGCTTCAGCGCCGCTTTCACTTTCTCCGGATCAGTCATATCGACGAATGTCGTCTCGATATTCATCCTTGTGAGAATAGCCGTCAGCAGGCGGTATGTCCCTCCATATACGTCTTCCGTGCAGATGACATGATCTCCGCTCGACAAAAGGAAGAACGCGGACGAAATCGCCGCCATGCCTGATGCAAAAGCAAATCCGCGCGCGCCGCCTTCCAGCACGTTTATGTAATCTTCCAGCGCTTGACGCGTCGGATTGCCGGAGCGGGAATAGTCATACTGCGGCGGGTTATCCAGCGAGAAGTGATGGAACGTGGAAGCCTGGTAGACCGGTGTGCTGGAAGCACCTGTAGTCTTATCGATTTCTCCGCCGAAGTGAAGAAGCTTGGTGCCGAATCCGCGATCGTCCGTCATTCCTGGGCACCTCCGTCCAGCTCCGCCTGCGCTTTCTCTATCGCTTGAGCCAGATCGGTAATCAGATCATCCACATGCTCGATGCCTACAGAGAAGCGGAGCAGCCGGTCATCCACGCCGACCTTCTCCCTGATTTCGAGCGGAATGTCCGCATGCGTCTGAACGGCAGGATACGTCATGAGAGACTCGACACCGCCGAGGCTTTCCGCGAAAGCAATCAGCTTGACATGACGCAGAATGGGCTCGATCAGGCGGGCATCCTTCATTTTAAAGGAGAAAATCCCCGTATTGCCGGATGATTGCTTCTTCTGTACGGCATGACCCGGATGGGATTCCAATCCGGGATAGAAGACCTCCGCTACCAGCGGATGCTCATCCAGGTAAAGGGCAATCGCCGTAGCATTCTGTTCATGGCGCTCCATGCGCAGCGCCAGCGTCTTCATGCCGCGCATAAGCAGCCAGCTGTCCTGCGGACCGAGCACCGCTCCGATGGAATTATGCAGGAAGGCCATTTGTTCGGACAACTCCTGTCCTTTGGTTACGATCAGCCCTGCGAGAACATCGTTATGGCCGCCCAGGTATTTGCTCGCACTGTGGATAACGATGTCGGCTCCCAATTCGATAGGGCGCTGCAGATAAGGTGTGAGCAGCGTGTTGTCCACAATAGTCAGCACATTCTTGCTCTTCGCCCAGCTGCAAACCAGCTCCAGGTCAGTCACCATCATGAGGGGATTCGTAGGAGTTTCGATCAGCACAGCCTTCGTATTCGGAAGATAGGCTTCTTCCAACGCTTCCACATCATTGGTATCCACGTAAGAAGCGCTTACGCCAAAACGGGACATAATTTGCTCAAGCAGCCGGTAAGTGCCTCCGTATAGATCAAGAGAAACGATCAGGTGATCTCCTTGGCTAAACAGGGTGAAAATAGTCTGCAGCGCAGCCATTCCGGAAGAACAGGCAAATCCTGCATCGCCCGACTCCAGATCCGCTATTGCGTCCTCCAGCACTTTACGCGTTGGACTCTTGGTACGCGCATAATCGAATCCTGTACTTTCTCCCAGCTTAGGATGACGGAATGCAGTTGCTTGATACACCGGGAAACTTACTGCCCCTGTAACGGGTTCGGATACTGAACCGATTTGCGCCAAACGACTCTCGATATTCACAGGCTTCTCTCCTCCAATATATAAGGTATCTATAGACAGGCACTAAGTGCGCTGAGCTCTCTTCCCGCATTCAGATCATATGGCGTTTCTTGGTAGACATAATAGTTCAGCCAGTTGGAAAATAACAGGTTGGCATGGGCCCGCCAAGTGATAAGCGGCTTTTTGCCGGGATCGTTGCCCGGGTAATAATTTTTAGGAATTTCAACGTCCAGCCCTTTGTTTACATCCCGCTCATATTCCCATTTCAAAGTCAGCGGATCATATTCGGAGTGCCCCGTCACGAAAATCTGCTTGCCGTCTTTCGTAGATACAATGTAAATTCCCGCCTCATCCGACTCGGACAAAATAACCAGCCGGTCGTCTTTTTCAATATCCTCGCGGCGTACTTCGGTATGCCGGGACTGCGGGACGAAGAAGACTTCGTCGAACCCTCTGAGCAGCTCCACGTTCTCCTCGCTGATCGTATGAGGGAAGACGCCGAACAGCTTTTTGTCCACCGAATATTTAGGAATATCGAAATGGTGGTAAAGACCGGCCTGGGAAGCCCAGCAGATATGAAGCGTCGAAGTCACATTATCGGAGGACCAATCCATAATTTCCTGGAGTTCCTCCCAATAGTGGACATCTTCGAATTCCATCTGTTCAACGGGTGCCCCCGTAATGATCATCCCGTCGAATTTCTCGTCTCGAATATCTTCGAACGTTTTATAGAACATCTCCAGATGTTCCGGAGAAGTGTTTTTGGAAGTGTGGGTCTTGGGATGGAGCAGAACGAATTCGACTTGCAGTGCCGTATTGGAGAGCAGACGAAGCAGCTGCGTCTCCGTAGTTTCCTTAGTCGGCATGAGATTGAGAATGACAATCCGCAGCGGGCGGATGTCCTGGTGGTAAGCGACGGTCTCATCCATGGCAAAAATATTCTCATAGGTCAACACTTCTTTTGCTGGAAGATTATCGGGAATTTTAATAGGCATCTGTCGTTCCTCCTTGGAAAAGAAAATAAAAAGGCCTTCTCAAAAAAGTTGAGAAAGGCCTGTTCATCCTTATGCAAACATGCTCTCTCTCATCTCCCAGAAGCTGCACAAGCAGCTCCCGCAAGAATTAGCACCGTGCATTGCTCCTCGGGGATACAATGTCGGTTGCCGGGTATCATCGGGCCAGTCCCTCCACCTACTCTTGATAAGAAAGTTTATTCGGTTATCTTCTATCTTAAAGGCTGCCCGGTAAAAGTCAAGACTTTTACGAATAAATTTTCTCCATAATCTAACAAGCCCTGTAAAAATAAAGGGGAATACAGCTTTGCGCCTTTCACCATAAAAGGCATGGGGCATACGATAAAATGAACACTTTTAAAGCGATAAATTCCCGGGGCTTCCTGCTTGAATCGCGGAAATTGTAGGTATATACTAGACAAGTGTTCGACACGGAATAATAAAGGGGGGAAACATACGGATGGACGGGGACCGACCGAGAAGGTGCAGCTTCGGAAGTGGCAACGGAATGAGTCAAAGCCTTACAAAATCAAATACAGCGAAGCGCAGCCGGCACTCCAGCATCCGTAGGTTTCCCTAGGACTCCTGTGGATAGGTGTGCTCTGAGCTGTTTCGCTCCAAGAGGTGAAACGGATGAAAACACGCCTGGTACAGAAAGGCGATTTTACAATGGTGGAAGATATTCATGACACGCTGACACCACCCGAGTCCGGCTTTTATTGGATCGATGCGGACGTGGATGACCTGGTGCTGCTCCAGCCCCTTTTCCACCTGCATGATCTGGCTGTCGAAGATTGTTTAAGTGAAGAAGAACAGCGGCCTACGCTTGAAATTTACGATACGCACTATTTTATCGTTTTGAACAGTATCCGGTTCGATGACGAAGAAATTTTCTTGCGCGCCCTCAATATATTTTTAGGCAAACATTACATTATTACCGTAACCAGACAGAAAATTCAGGAGCTTCGCGCTATCAAACCTCAGCTGTGGAATGAAGAAGTGAACAGTCCGGACCGTTTTCTATACCATCTGGTCGACCTGGTGATTGATAATTATGTCAGCGTAGGCGACCGGATCGAAGATAAAATCGAGAAGCTCGAAGAAGATATTCTGATGAATACGAAGAAATCTCATCTGAATGAGATTATCGGACTCCGCGGGGAAATTCTGTGGCTCAAGAAAATGCTGGTCCCCCAGCGTGATGTCGTCGCCACCTTGAACCGCAAGGAGCTTCGGCTGATCGATAACCAGCTGCAGAAGTATTTTGATGATATTCATGATAATGCGGTTAAAATCGTCGATACCTTCGATACCCTGCGCGATCTGATGGGCAACTTACGTGAAGCCTATCAAGCGAGTGTGGCCAACCGGGCCAACGAAATTATGAGAATCTTTACCGCATTGACCACCATCTTTATGCCGCTCACCTTCGTTACCGGCCTGTTCGGGATGAATTTTACGAATGTTCTCGGCATCCTGGAGATTCCGCACGCAGACATTTATATTTTTGGCTTAATGGGCATTCTCGGCTTATGTATGTTTATTCTATTCCGTAAAAAAGGCTGGATCTGAACATGGACCAGATACCGATATACACCTAAACAGCCGCGCTGTTAATGTTCCCGACGGGAGCACTAACAGCGCGGCTGTTTGGATTTATGCAGGGCGTACCCCAACTCTTAAGCAGCAGAAGGTACCGGTTCGACTAAGCCAGCGAGTGAGCAGCATAAGAACTCTCACTGCGCAATTTTGCCGGGGTCACGGCCTAGTTTAATGCCAGCCATCTTCTGCAGCCGGTACGAATTCATCCATGAAGGGGCCTATTTCCTAGGTCCGCTGAGACCGCCGATATGCTGGTCGTAGGATTCGAAGATTTTGGCTGCGATCGGAGCAGCCCCATACTTACCGAATCCTCCCTCCGGAACAATGACTGCGACAGCAAGCTTGGGATCTTTCTCCGGGGCAAAAGCAATAAAGACGGCGTTGTCGATATGACCGCCCGAAACTTGCTGCGTGGATGTCCCTGTCTTGCGTGCGACGGCATAAGGCAGCTTGTCAATGCCCTCCGCCCCGCTCTTCATTCCGTTAATGACCGTGCTCCAATACGAATCCGGCAGATCTACCTCATTAAGAACTTCAGGCTTGTAATCTTGAACCACTTCGCCCTTATCATTCAGCATCTGCTCGATGAACTGCGGCTTCATGCGTTTGCCGCGGCTTGCCAGAGTAGCTACGTACTGCGTAAGCTGGAGGGTGGTGTATTTACCGTTCTGCCCCCAGGAGGCATAGACCATGGCAGACTGATAACTGCTTGTTTTGGCAGCCGCATCAATTTCGGACATTCCATCGTATTCCCACGGCAAACCGCTTCCCGTAACCACGCCAAGCCCGAATTCTGCCAGATGTTTCTCCCAGGCTTCTCCGGATTTCTTCTGGTATTTGTTATAGAAAGGAATGCCGATCTTGGCTGACATAAACGTATTCGAAGATACTTGAATCGCTCTTGTCGGCGATAGGGAGCCGTAACTTGCCCCATCTGAATTGCTGATCGTGCTGTTATCCTTACCGAATGAGAAGGAACCGCCATCGTAATAAGTGCTGCCCGTCGACAATAATTTTTCCTTCAAACCGACCAAGACGGTCAGCGGTTTAATAGTGGAGCCGAGATAAACCAGTGAGGACGGATGCTTCTTCTGCTGTTCTTTCGGAAAATTGGCCGGAGCATTGCGAATGGCCCCATTATTGACGAAGTTCTCCGTTGTTGCCTGCTCCTCTGGCGAATATACTCCATCGGACCAGATATTCGTGTCGTAATCCGGCATCGAAGCCATCGCTACCACCTTGCCCGTATCGACTTCCATCGCTACCGCATAGCCGGAACGGGCATATGGAGCGGCAAATTTACCATAGCCGGACGGAGGATTGTGAAGCCATTTGAGCTGATCCACAATAGCTTGCTCCGCATCCAGCTGGATCTTGGAATCGATCGTCAGACGCAGGTTTTTGCCCTTCTCCGGTTTCTCGATCGTAGGGTTACCTACGATTTTGCCCTGAGCGTTAACCGGATACACTTTGCGCCCGGGCAGACCTCTCAGCTCATCCTGATACATCATTTCAAGACCGTCATAACCGACCATTTCGCGAAGCAGATACTTCTGATCCTCCCGTTTTTTATAGAAATTCAAGCTGTGGGCCGTATCATATTTCCTCATATATCCGACAAGCTGAGCGGCAATGGTGCGGGGATCATATTGCCGGATACTTTCCTCCACAACTTCAAGTCCCGGAAATTCATCCCGGTTGGAGAGCAGAAAGGCTATCTCTTCTTTGCTGAGATTTGCTTTAATCCGCCTGGGCTCTGAATACGGCAGCTTGGGATTGAGCTCCTTGGACATGGTGATGTCATACTCCAGATCCATTGCCTTCACAATTGCCTCAGCCGTCATCTTGGGCAGGTCAGGATTACCGTACTCAGCAAAGACACTTTCAAGCCTGCGGGCCTTCTCGATGCTTTGTTTAATCAGAATATCCTTCTTAACTCCGCCTTCCACGCGAAAATAGAGCGACTGGATCGACTGGGAATTCGCAAGCACAACGCCGTCCCGGCTGAGAATATTCCCCCGGATGGGCGGAAGCACGGTTGAATCATGCATAACATCCATTTTATCTTTCTGATAAGCAGCGCTTTCAACAAATTGAAGATACGATAAACGGGCAATCAGGACACAAAACAAAAGAAAGGTGGCAAAGAAAAAAAAGTTAATACGAAGGGTAAAATGCAGTCTTCTGTCGGTCTCCTTCTTCTGCGGGTCGTCCCCTGAAAATGTCTGTCTCATAAACAGCCCTCTCTTAGAAAATCTATAGCTTCAGTTTAGCAAACGGTCTCCTTATTTACAATTCATACCAATCGTTTCTTTGCTCTTTCTTACTCCCGGGCAGAGAGAGTATCCGGAAACAAAATATGCAGAATGACGGCAGTGACCTAGATAACATAGACCGCGCAGGCAGAGATTATCGTTGTGAGAGAACTAGCGAATGATAACATTCAGATTAAGGGAGTTCTTAGAGCGAGATGGGAATAAGGCAGATGATTGCGAGGAGTGGTAAACCCTATGAGGTAAGTACGCATTGCATCAGGCGTTAATCGTCACCCGGCTTCACCCGGCTTGTTCCTGCCGAACGTTAGCCTGCTCCTTCCGGACTTTAAAACGCAGCAGACGCAGCCATTCATAAACCTGATCCGCAGTCGGTGCATCCGGCAGGTTCTCACCATAGAGTCCTTGCAGGACCGGTTTCAAATATCGGTCTCCCAGCTCGGCAAACAATTTCTCCGCTTCAGCCAGCTGATCAGCAGGAATATTCATGAGCTCTTTCTCTACAGAAGCGAGCACATCGTAGCCCTCTTTTTCGAGTTCTTCCAGCAAGTCCACCAGCTCACGGGAAGTGAATGCAAGCTCTGCACGAAGCTTCCCCAGCCCGCTGCCCTCCGCCATCGCTTCAAGCAGCTTGCGCTTGCCGCTCTGACGAGCCGCTTCCTTCTGGACACGGCGTTCTTTCTGACGGTTCAGCCAGACATCAAATGCCAGCCGGTCTGTCCGCTCCGCTACCCAATCGAGAGGAAAATCGGTGCTGCGCTGCATATCTTTGGTGATACGAAGAACATCACCGCCGTATTTGGTGGCGCGGTTCTGACCGAAACCGGGAATATGAAGAAGCTCCTCGATAGATTTCGGGCAAAAAGCGGCAATCATCTGCAGCATACGGTTGGAAGCGAGAATAAACGGGGAACGGCCTTCTTTGAACGACTGTTCCCGCCTCCAGCTCCGCAGCTCCTCATAAATCCCTTCATCCGCATTACATTCTCCGTAAAAATGCAGCAGTTGGGTCGATTCCGCCTTAGCCGATAATACGGCTGCCTCTTCTCCAATCCCTTTCAAGAGGGGCTTGTAGCCTTCCGCCAGCTTGTTCTGGAGTCCCAGCCTGATGGCTTCAAGCAGTTCGCTCCATACTTCTCCCTCATACCAGATATCTTGTACCTGATTCCCATCCGCCTGGGTCTCATTCCACAAGGCCTGCCAAATGCCGACCTTCTCTCCTGCAAAAAACTGGGCCTGCCTCATACGACCTTCTCCAAGGGGCTTCTCTAACGTCGTTAAATAAATCACATTCATACACTCGACCTCCTGTACATAATAAGCCCGGATACGCAAAAAGCACCTCTCCTCCATGCTGAACTAGCATGCGGAGAGGTGCTTCCTCTGTACTGAGCTTAACCAAATTATACCATTATTCATATATAGTTACAAGTAGCTAGGCAGGTTATTTGTTACGCGAGCTTTGGAGCTTTGGAACTTTGGAACTTTGGAATATGAAGCTTTCTCCCACTAAACACAGCAGCATACATAAATTACAAACCTGAGGGCTTCGCACAAGTGTTATTCTAGCGTAAGGTTAACAAAACTCCTGCTTTATCGTCCGACTGCTTGAACCTTGCAACTTGGCGGCAGGCCGCATCCTGCCGCTCGAATGCCTCCAGCTCCTCTACGGCGGAGGCGAGTCCCGCGGCGGCAATCCCCCGGACCCACTCAGCCGGGTCCGCTCTATGTTCCTCCCGCCACGGATAAATACCGTCGGTAACGAGCAGCAAGTGCGCGAGGCCGGAGCGGGCAACCGTCCCGCTCTCCAGGTGCCGCACCAGCCCGGCGTCTCCGTTAACGACGCTGTAGCCGCCGGAGCGGTTGGCGCGCCTGCGGTTAGCCCGCAGCGCGTCGTTCACCTCCGGCGGCCGGTGTCCGCGCTCCCAGTCGCCGGGGTAATCCCGGCGCCAGAGCGCGAGCGCACGCTCATCATGGGACTCTACAGAGTCCCGTGTCAGCGTGCGGACTCCGCCGTCCGTGTAGACGGCGTAGAGCATGCAGTCGCCTGTCTGTACCCAGGCGACGCGGTCCTCGTCCACGCGCACTACGGCGTGGACGGCGCCCCACAGGCTGCCGGTATCTCCAGAGCCCACTCCGTGGCGCTCCATTACCCCGCGCAGCCGCATATTCGCCTCGAGCGTGATGCGCTCGAGGTCATCCACGTCGGCATCGGCGAAGCATGCCGCCACGAGCCCTGACGCGATGCAGCCGGCTGTACGGCCGCTCGCGTCCCGGTACGGCGTCAAGCCGGAGACGCCGTCCGCGACGCCGTACATGCTGCGCTCCGGCAGCGTGATAAGGGCGTCCTCGTTGCAGACGCCCTGGCCTTGACGCAGCAGCGTCTCGGCCGTAATTTCTCTCTGCATGAGCATCCCTCCCGTAAACATGTTCTATATTGCAGCCGGCAGGCACCTCTGTCCCAACCAGCCATCATGCAGGCCTTCCGTTTACGGAAACAGTATCTCTTCTTCCAGCCATTCGGCAGGCCCCATCCTTCTGACCTTACCCGTGGATCATCTCCCCTTCAATCATCGTCCAGACCACTTGAAACCGCTCATCAAGAAGCACTAAATCCGCTTCACAGCCGGCTTCGATCCTGCCCGCCTCAAGAAGCCCCAGAATTTCGGCGGGAGTTGTCGCTGCCATCCGGACCGCGTCCACCAGTGAAATTCCGAGCTCATTAGTCAGACGCAGCGCTTCGTTCATAGTCACCGTGCTTGAAGCAAGCGTCCCATCCTTCAGCCGGGCCACGCCATCTTTGACCGCAACCTGATGCCCGCCGAATTCATACGTTCCGTCCCCAAGCCCCATCGCCTGGAGAGCATCCGTAATGAGTACCATACCTTCCGGTCCTTTGATCTTGTGCATAAGCCGGACGATCGCAGGATGAAGATGGACGCCATCCACAATCGCCTGGAGACTCACCTGCTCTTCTTCAAAAGCTGCGGCTACCAGCCCGGGATCTCGATGATGAATCGGCCGCATGCCGTTAAAACAGTGAGTGACATGACTCGCCCCGGCTGCAAAAGCGAGTTTGGCCTCCTCATAAGTCGCATCCGAGTGCGCGAGCGCGATCACGATATTCCGTTCTTTGAGCAGGGCGATAAGCTCCATTCCCCCTGGCAGCTCAGGAGCTATCGTGACCATTTTGACAAGGGATCCGGCTTCGTTAAGAATCAGGGTCATTTCCTCAAGGTCGGGATGACGTAAATGCTTTTCATTCTGCATGCCTTTGCGTTTCGGGTTCAAATAAGGCCCTTCCAGATGGATGCCGGCAATTCTGGCCCCTCTCTCCTGTCCGGCAGCCCCTTTCACACTGCGGATCATGCGCAGAAGATCGTCCATATCGGAGGTTACAGAAGTCGCCAGAAATCGGGTACAGCCAGTAGCCGCACAGGCAAGCGATACGGCTTGGATGCTCTCCAGAGTTCCATCCATCATATCAAAGCCGCTCGCACCATGAATATGTACGTCGATCATTCCGGGAATTAGCAGCCGGCCCCCGCCATCGATCAGCTCGTAACCTTCATTCTGAATTTGAACCGGAGCAGAGGAATTCCCCCCCTCAATTCTTTCGATTTTACCATTTTTTATCCAAACATCGGCTGAAGCGAGTATTCCGGTCGGCAGGGCAACTTGTACATCCCGCACCACTCTATTAGTCATCACGGCTTCTCCCCCAAATCATTTTCTTCACTTAAAATCCAGTCTCCGGCAAGCAATTCTTCGCAGCTATAGGGCTTTCAAGGTACAAACCTAGGGAAACGATTCATTCTCCCATTGCTCCTGGCTTCATCTTAACGCGTATTCCGATACATTGGCAAAACTTTCATGGATATTTTGTTTAATAGGAACAGCCTCAGAGAACTTACTTGAATCTGCACGGCTCCTCTCTTGGACGGCAGCCCTTCCTTCGGCTATAATCGGGAGTATCAACTGGAAAATGGAGTGACGGCCATGTCTGATTTCGATTTTTTATATGATCATACCGAGGACACCTCGACCCGCTTTGTCTGCTTTATCAGCCCGTCCATGTGCCGTTTTGACCTGGCCATCCTGAATACGAACCGTTTTTATGGCAAAAAGCTTATTATCAATCTGCAATCCGGCAAATCGGCCGTTATCGGCCCCGATGATCTCGATGAGGAAGGCTATCTGGAGCATGTGTTTAAGCTGGGGGAAGAAGAAGCCGAGGAACTCCGTTCATTCTTGTACCAAATCGTCGGCACCGTAAATTTCACGGATATTTGAACCAGCCTGCGGGAAAACTGGGAAAAGAACAATTACCGCGGCACTGCGCCGCTTTTCCCAGGAGGGACTCTCATGACTGAAGGGTTTACCGAAGAAGAGCGCCGGGGCACCGATCTGCCCACGGTCGAATCCCAGCGAAACGATACCATACCGGAGGAATTTCCCGAAGGACCTTACGGATCGCCGATGGCATCTCCAACATTGGGCAAAAGCACTCCTTGGCGTGAAGACCAGCGTCCCACAAACCGCTTCCGCTATGAAAACCGAGATCTGCACGAAGGGATCGAACGTGACTATCCCGGTGATGATCAGACCGAGGAGCTGTAGGAACTTCCCACTTGGTTTCTAGCGGCTCCACCCGCTTTCCTGAGCATTTCCAACAGAAAGAACCCCCTGGAATACATCCCTATTCGGGTCGTCTTCCAGGGGGTTCTTTCTGTAAAGATCGTCGCTGCAAATGCAGCCGTCTTTTTTTAAATAATCAGACTGCTCATCGCAAAAGCAACGCCGACATAAACCGTAAGCAGTAGAATACCTACGGCTGTGTTACCGTTCTTAAGTTGCTCGGACAGCTTGACGCCCGGCGTCAGCCAGTCGAAGATGACATAGGTGAACAGCAGGCAGAGATAGCCGATTCCAAACCAGAGCGCCATGTGCAGGATAGAGGAATTGGTATAAGCCGCAACTCCCAGAATAATGGCCGTCCCCATAAATTTACCGCCAAATGCCAGGCCCACCGCGTTATTTCCTTTGCTGAGCTCTTCCAGATCGTTGAACGGCGTTATGAAGCTGAATATCACCATACCGGCAAACTGCAGAACTAGAATTACGATAAAACTGATTAATAAATCAAAACCGATCAATTCGCCCACCCCCTGAACTTCGACATCGCTAAATCATAATCGGAAAAATCATGTACTTCTTCGAGCACCACTTTAACCCGCTTTTTATCTTTTAATTCCGCATACCGTTCTTTGGAAATCGGCTGCTTGATGTTATGTCCTGAAGGGAGCTTCACGACTGCGAAGTCGCGCTCTTTGCTTTCATACTGGGTCTTGTAGACACCGATGAGATCAACCTCTGTCTCGATTTGAAGCTTTAACTGATCCATATCGGTCTTTGCTTCTTTTTCCGTTTTAAAAGTCTTGAGGGGAGTCCAGGCGGAAAGCGTTACATCGTTCTTCCCGTCTGAAGCGGTCTTCATCTCGGCGGTCATAAAGCTGAGCACCCAGACATTATCACCTGTCGCATAGTTATTATCGTTAGGCAGCATCTGATTGTTAGGCTGCAGGGTCATATCTCCCCCGATCAGATCTCCAACCTTGGACTGCTCGATTTTGTAGTCCCATGGAACTACAGAAGATTCCGCTGAACTAGAAGAGTTCGCGGACGGATCTAACACATTCGTTTTATCTCCGGCGCATGAAGCAATTAAACCAAGCAGCACAAAGGCTACAATGATGCCGATGATGATCCGGTTGCGCATTTTACGCTGCTGGGACCTGCCGGTCATAGATTTCTTATTCAATTTGGTCAACTCCAATCGCCACAAAATGACTCGCATTGCCCGTAATCAAGCCGCCCGCGCGGCCCAGAAGCCCGCAAGGCTCGCCGTTAATCACGAACATGCCGGTGAGCAGCCGGTATTCGCCTTGGGCAAGCTGAACCCTCGGCAAATCGGCCCGCTCCTGGTACACATTCTCGAATAACGTGCTTGTATCGAAGCCTTCTTCGTCCTGGATATCCATATCCCCGGAAGAGGCGTACATGCGCACGGAACCGCCTTCACGACCAAACATCGATTTGGACACGTAACTGCCCTCAAAAACCGGCTGGTTATAAGTCGGAAGCATATAGCGTTCTATCGCTTCATGTTCTTGACGGGTGAACAGCTGCACACCCATTTCATGCAGCCCCCAGATCACAGCCTGCAGCCCTTTGGACTGCAAAATAATGGCATGAATAGGATTGAACAAATTCAGGCGGCCAGTTTCAATCGCATACGCGAGAGCTTCCCCGCCGTCATCCACGCCCATCCATTCTTTGGGGTAAAGAGCAAACATGCCCGAGATCGCCCGGTTATCCGAATCTTTGAGAATCCCTTCGTCTACCCACAAATCGAGACAGTCCACACAGCGCATCTGTCGCCCGCTATGCTTCACCAGAGCATCGATGGTTCCGGAATCCTCCAGATGCTTGCCGTAGTCGATACAAGCGGCCGCTTCCGGCTGCTCTTCCGACCAAGCCTGGCGCACCTGTTCCGCCATGACTGCGTTCGGACTGCAGACACCGTATTGACGGGACATCCATGGCGTCACGATGGAAGATTCCACGTACCCGGTCGGTGTATCCGCATTCAATTCAAGCAGCTTCACCCTGCCGTCCTCCGACACACTGAAATCAAAACGGGCGTACCGGCTGATGAGGCCGGGCGGCCCCGGTTCGAGCTGATCAAGCCCATCCCAGAGTACCTCGGGAATGCTCAGCATCTCATACAGATCACGCCTGCCGAGTACAAAACGCGCTCCTTTATCGAATACGGACCAAAGCATCCTGGAAGCCTGCTTTACGTCTTCGTAGACTTCTCCATTCATAACGACGAGCTGATCGATCCAGTACTCTTCGGCCCCGATATCGGCCCATGTAAATCCCATCCTGCCCAGTTCAGCCACACGGGCTTTGCGGTCTTCAAGCGGCTGTCCGACCACACGAAACGCTCTATTATCCATTAGCTGCCGCTGGAAGAACTGCCGGATGAGCTGAAGCCGCTCGATTTACCGCCGATGCTCCCGGACGATGATGAACTGGATTTGCTCGATGAGCTGGAACCGGAGGAAACAGAGCCGGAAGTACTCCCGGACTTGGTGCTCGTTGACCCCGATTTGGTACTGCCCGAAGAATTCGATGAGCTATTATTACGGGAGTTAATCGTTGACTTACTGTTAAACGCGCCAGTTGTATTCGAAGTCTTTGGTTTGACCGTCGAATTCGAAGTTTGTTTATTCTGGAATTTGGTCGAATCATATGTCGGTACGGAATATGGTTTCTTAGTCTTGTAATCATAAGCCGGTCGCGAACTGCTCCATCCTCGAGATGAATAAGATCCGCCGCTGTTGAAAATAAGATGGTACAGCATCAAATCTGTCCAGTCCAGTCCGTTGTTATATACAATCGGTGCACTGGAGCCCGTTCCTGCAGCAGATCCTCCATTGGTTGGGGTTGGAGTCGGGCTCGCTTGGCCAGCCTGATCCGGGAGCGGAATATTCCAGTCCATATTCGGATCATAATAGGTCTTCACATCTTCGTTCGACCATTCAATCAGCTTCGGTTCCGGCTTACTCTCCGAGAATGCGGCCGGTACGAGCAGCAGGTTAGCCGCAAGCACCATACCCAGCGAGGTGCTCAGTACGCGGAGCGGTTTAGCTGTCCGGGAAGAACGGGCCGGGCCCGCAGGTGTCCTGCGTCTGGAGTTATCCACTGCCGCTTCGGCAGGCACCGATCCGGCTTCATCTGCTTGGCTGCGTTCTGCTTGATCGGCAGCAGGGTGGACTTCATGCGCCGCCTGAGCTGCCTCCGCTTCTATAGCAGCCGAAATAACTTCCGTCACAGCAGGCAGCCGGACTTGTTGCAGCGCGTCTGCCTGAAATTCAGCGGTGTTCCATTCGATGGCCTGAAGTTCCGGTGGCTTCTGTCCGCTATGTTTACTCCTCACCTTCATTACGAATCCCTCCATGGTCTGACTTTCTGGCTTGAACTTATTCACTATCTTTCTTCACAGGGATAACCAGTACTTCCAGCTTCTCGTTCTCTACATCGAGTCTGCCTTCGATCATCTCGTATTCTTTCCCGCCGATCAGCAGGAAGTTAGCTTGCTCCATCATCGTGAACATAGCCTGGCTCCAGGCTCTCTCGTCGATTGTTTTCAAATCACCATTCTCTAATTTTTCAATAATGCGCACACTTGCTTCCATGGGGTATCATCCTTTCAAACTTCGTATTGGTTAATATTCATGCTCTTTCTAACGTTTGAGCAGGGATTTTGTTTCATTTTTTTATGAATACCCGGGAATGATTCACCCCCTACCATACCAAATTCAAGAAATAGAGGAAACCCTTTTTATGACTTTTGCCCTAAAAAGACAAAATGCGGACCCGCAGCTTAAGCTGACGATCCGCTGTATTTCAGTCGTATCTTTACCGTAACCCAGGGAAGATTCCTCTGCATAGAAATTTGCAAATCCGCATACGGCGCACGTTAGTACCCGCTCCAATTATGGACGATACGGATCTAACACGTTTAATTAGGCATCTACTGTTAGAAACCGGATCATTTCACGGTTAATATGATCCGCTTGTTCATGATTAATGCCATGTCCTGCATCTGGAATAATTTTATAAGGAACCTGGTTCATCTCTAAATCCTTAATCGCAGCAGGATAATTGGATAGCCGATCGTATTGCCCGATTAGGAACAGCGCTTTCTCTTTCAAAACTGAAATGTCTTCGTTCGTAAATTTCTTATATTTGTGGTACATCATCGACTTGTTATTAAAGTATTTCCGCAGATACGTCCAGTGGTTCATAAGCTCTTGGTTACTCTCAAAAACGGTAGAGGTTGGAGCACATAGCTTTCTCAGCAGCTTTTTGGTGTTCTTCTCAGAGGCAGGCAGCAAGGCTTCCGGCATGAACAGCATGACCATTCGGAGCATATTGACTTTGACACCGCCCGCTAATGCGATCACCTTGTTCACCCTGTCAGGATTCGTAATCGTATAGTAGCTGGCTATATAAGAACCGTTGGAGACTCCTGCAAGACTAACCTTTTCCAGGCCGAGCCACAGCAGGATCTCGTTAATCCACAGCGACTGTTCGAAGGTTTTCATATAATTAGCATTGGGTTCGCTTTTCCCGGGTCCCCCTAATGTATCTACAGCGATTACAAAAAAGTGCCGGCTCAGCTCGGATATATTAAATAGCCACATCAGAGCGGAATTGTCACCCACCCCATGAAATAACATCAACGGAGGATTGTTCCGGCTACCCGCAGTAAGGATATGTGTATGACCATAGGTGGTAGGAATATCGCTTTCTTCCACTTCGACTCCCCACTGGCCCACAAGTCTCTCGTAGGAGTCATAGATAAGTTGTTTGCCCTCTGGTTTTTTGAATCTATTTATGACCATATGCATCATCCTCAATTTAGTTTTTACACCTATATTTACCACGAATTTTAATCTAGCCTCTTTTATTTGTAAAGTATATCGGGTTATTTTGAAAAAAATCCGCTATTTTTGAAATATTAATGATTTATAAAAATACAAAGAAGCGACCGTCCCGGTGAAATAAACCCCGAGTCGGCCGCCGTGTGAAGATATTCACATTTCATGTCTATTTTATAAAGCTATACAATAGGCACTCTCCAGCACTTTAACAAGACCGCCAAATTCTAATTCCTCGAACTTTCGGATGGCTGCCTCTTTGCGTAAGCTCCAAGTGCATTCATTCAAATCACATTTAATCGGTACGTCCACTTTAATCGTTGCTAAATTTCTGGATAAGTGCAGCATTTCCAAATTCTCTTCAATTTTTGTCCGGACACCCTTCGGCAGCTTATCCAGGTTTTCAAGAACACCCTCAACGGATTGATATTCGAGAAGTAATTTCAGTGCAATCTTCTCGCCAATCCCCCTTACTCCCGGATAATTGTCACTGGTATCCCCCATGAATCCTTTCAAGTCAATCACTTGCAGAGGCTTAAGCTGCTTCTCCGCCATTAATAAATCCGAGTCGTAGACTGCATAATTTAATTTCCCTTTTTTCATGATGACAACTTTTACACGCTCACTTACCAATTGGAGCATATCATGATCCCCGGTCAAAATATAAACTTCGGAGTCGATGCTCAGTTGATTGGCCAACGTCCCCATGCAATCATCCGCTTCATAACCTACCAGTCCAATATTAGGAATTCCCATTTCCGCTACGACTTCCTTAATCAGATCGAATTGCGGAATTAGCTCAATAGGGGGTTTAGGACGATTTCCCTTATAATCGCTGTACTGTTCGGTCCGGAATGTTGTGCTCCCCATATCCCAGCAGCAAATGACATGGGAAGGTTTAAACGTATTTATGGCATCGAAAAAATATTGAATAAAGCCATATACTGCATTTGTAGGCAAACCCGAGCTGGTTTTTCTTATATATCCGCTATAGGAAGTTGCATAGAAAGCTCTAAAAAGAATGGCCATCCCGTCTACAATCATAACTTTGTTTTGATTTAACACTACACTTCTCCCCAATCCAAACATGATCTGTTTATTTTAACACTTTTACGAATAGGACTCCATGGCAGACAAAGGATTCCAGTCTTCATAGATCGCATAGAAGCGGACTGATTTATTGAAATACGGAGATAAAAAAGACTGTCCCCTGTTATGATATGCTCCCCTTTAAGTAGACAGGTTTAATAAATAAACCGACTACTTGGAGGGGGGCATTTCTTTTTGGCACACATACATGAATATAATGGGACCGAGAAAATGGCGATCATAGAGGAGCTTCAAACAGGTGATGCCACTCGGAAGGAGATCGCCGACAAATACAACATCAGTGTAGGTACACTGGTGAAATGGCGGCATCGGTATGAGTTATACGGGATTGAAGGATTGGAANGCCACTCGGAAGGAGATCGCCGACAAATACAACATCAGTGTAGGTACACTGGTGAAATGGCGGCATCGGTATGAGTTATACGGGATTGAAGGATTGGAAATACGGGTTCGCAATCGCAAGTATTCGCCAGAACTAAAGCTTCAAGCGGTACAGGACTATCTTTCAGGCAAGTATTCACAATATGAACTCATCGATATCTATAAAATTGCAAGCCGAACCCAACTCCAAAGGTGGATTAACAAGTATAATAGTCCTAACAGCTTCAAATCCGTTAACGAAGGAGCAAGGGTTATGACACAGGGTCGGTCTACCACTTGGCAGGAACGAATCGATATCGCGCTCTACTGCATGGCACAAGAGCGCGACTACGCAAAGACAGCCGCACAGTTTAAGGTTTCCTACAATCAGGTGTATCAATGGGTCAAGAAGTACGAGAATGGCGGAGAAGATGCGCTTCAGGACGGTCGTGGACGGAACAAGGCGCCTGAAGAGTTAACCGAGGCCGAGCGTCACAAGTTGGAACTTAAGAAGCTGGCGTATGAAAATGAACGGCTCAGAGCGGAGATCGCGTTTCTAAAAAAGTTGAAGGAACTGAAAAGGAGGCGAAATTAAGCCGGCATCAGAAAATCCATGTGTATCGGGCCATACAAGCGGTACATGACGAACAAGGGTTTAGCGTGAAACTGCTGTGTATGGTTGCCGGGATTGAGCGCTCCAGTTACTACAAGTGGGTAAACCACAAACCCGGCCCGCAGGAGCGCGAAAACGAGCAGCTAACGCAAAATATGCTGGCCCTTCATGCACAAGTGCGAGGGATTTACGGCTACCGAAGGCACACCGTGAAGCTTAGCCGAGACACGGACAAGCCCATTAACCACAAACGGATCCGGCGGCTCATGAAGATCGCAGGGATCCAGTCGGTCATCCGCAGGAAGAAAAAACGATACCCGCGTTCCACACCACAGCACATTGCCGAGAACGTGCTGAATCGCAAGTTCCAGACGGATGTGCCAAATGAGAAGTGGCTGACGGACGTAACGGAATTGAAGTACGGACACGGGCAGAAGGCTTATCTCAGCGCCATCCTGGACCTCCATGGCAACACCATTGTTTCCAGCGTGCTGGGGCATTCGAATAACAACAAGCTCGTATTTGAAACGCTAGACCAGGCGCTTGAGGTTGCGCCGGGCGCCACCCCCATGCTTCACAGCGATCGGGGGTTCCAATACACCTCAAAGAAGTTTAAGCAAAAACTGGATAAAGCAGAAATGATCCAAAGCATGTCACGTGTCGGTCGGTGTATTGACAATGGACCCATGGAAGCCTTCTGGGGAACCTTGAAATGCGAGATGTATTACTTGAATACATACAGCACGTTTGAAAAACTCAAGAAGGACATTGAAGGCTATATCCACTTTTACAACAACGAACGTTTACAGGCAAAATTAAACGGCCTCAGTCCCGTGGAGTTCAGGACTAAGGCCGCCTAGTGTCTTTACTTATTTATAGTGTCTACTTGACGGGGTGCAGTTCA